>CAWCZF010000006.1:0-4220542 GCA_963799975.1 uncultured Actinomycetota bacterium
CGGGTGCTTCATCGCAATCTCCTTTGTGTACCTCGGCGCCGGGGAGTGCCGGCACCCGCAACAGTCGCAAATGCCGGTATGAGGGTAGCGCGATTTGCATGCATGGGGGAGGGGGCTGCGGCTCGAGCGATGCGGCTGCCACGCCCCGACTGGCGAAGGAGGAGGTGGAAAAAAGGCCTGATGCGGCGTAGGCTCGACGGCGAGGACTCGGTTGGCTATGGCAGGTCGAATTAAGGCCCGGGAGGACTTTCATGCAGTACCAGAACTCGATCGGCGCGCTGGTGCTTGTCGCCGCGCTGGGCGCCAGCGTTCTCAGTGCCAAAGCCTTTGACGACGCCATGTACCCGAACTGGGATGGTTCCTGGAACGGCATGGGCGGCGGCAATTTCGATGCGTCGAAGCCAAAAGGGCTCGCGCAGCAGACTCCATTGAAACCGGAGTTCCAGAAGATCCTGGAGGCGAGCATTGCGGATATCGCCGCCGGCGGACAGGGCAATGATCCAGGCTATCGCTGCGGTTCGCACGGCATGCCGCGCGTGATGATCGCCAATGTCCCGATTCAGTTCCTGGTGATGCCGGAGACGACCTACATCATCCTTGAACGGCTGAGCCAGGTCAGGCGCGTATTTACCGATGGACGCGCGTGGCCGGCCAGTCTGCCGGGCAACTCGGTGGGTTATTCGATCGGCAGGTGGCTCGACGAGGACAGCGACGGCCGCTTCGACACGCTGGAGCTCGAGACCCGCGGCATCAAGGGTGTCCGCGTGTTCGATGCAAGCGGCGCGCCGCTTCACCCGGACAACGCGACCATCGTCAAGGAGCGCATCCGGCTCGACAAGGTCAACACCAATGTCCTGCACAACGAGATCACCACCATCGACGATGCGCTCACGCGTCCATGGACGGTTACGCGCAGTTATCGGCGCGACCCGAGCCCGGTCTGGGGCGAATATCACTGTGGGCCCGACAATCAACACGCAGTCATCGGCGGCGCCGATTACTTCCTGAGCGGTGACGGCACGATCATGCCGGTCAAGAAGGGCCAGAAGCCTCCGGACCTGCGCTATTTCGAGCAGCCGTAGCGCGGGGACGAGAGTAAATTTAGGTCACACCGCGGTGCCCTCTGCGGCCCTCGGCGAATTCAACGGTGTATCCATCCGGGTCGTGCGCGCGCATCGAGCGTTCCCACGGTTCCTCGTGCGGAGGCTCGAAGAACACAACGCCCCTCGCCTGCAGGTGCTCGTACAAAGCGTCGAGATCATCCGTCGTCAACTCGACGTGGATGCCGGCTTTCTGCTGCGGCGTCATGCTCGATGATCCCGCCGGATCCGAGTTCGTCGTGCGCGAGCAGTCCGATCGTGCCGCCGGTCTTGCCGCCCACGCGGATCATCGCGAACTGAGGCGCTTTGTCGATCTCCACCGATAATCCAAGCTTGCCCCCGTAAAACTCGATCGACCGCTTCACGTCCGCCACGCGAAGCGTGAGCCCCTCCAAGCGAACATCACCCATTTTTTCTCCGCCGGCCTTATTACCCGGTATAGAACCAGAAATCGGCCATCACGGTCGTGCCGGAGCCGGGCAGTTTGGGCGTGACCACGCAGGCGAACGGATGCGGCGCCTTGCCGTAGCGTTCCGACCAGGCCATTGCGACCCCCGGGAAATCCCGGATGTCGCTGATCCAGTAATCGACCCGCACGACATTGCGCATGCTGGTGCCGGCGGCTTTCGCGATCGCTTCGGCATGCTCATAGATGGTGTTCGCCTGCAACTGGCTGCGCAGGCAGAGCCCGTCGAAATTGTCGCCTTGAGCTGCACCGGCCATCGTTCCATCGCCTTGCAACGGCAGCAGACCCGGGCTGAACACGAACTCTCCCGCCCGCACGGCCGGCGAATAGGACGCCATGCTCGGAATGTCTGCGCGCACGATCTCCTTCTTTCGCTGCGCGCCGTCCTTGAGCAGGATGTAGCTGATCTCGAGGATCATTTCGACCGAGGCGAAGCCCTTGGCAGGCGTCACACTGATAGCCGGAGGAGCAGCGCCGACGTGCTCGTTCCAGACGTCGAGAAAGTCCGGAAAATTCTCCTCGCCGGCGATGTGAACCTGCGCCTTGAGGCAATTGGCGAGGCTCGTCCCTGCGGCTTTGAGCGTCCCCTCAATCCGTCGCAAAGCCAATTCCGCCTGGCGCCGGATCGGCAGCTCCGTCCCCCAGCGACGGTGCGGCCCCTGCGGTGGATTGCCGTCGAGCATGTCTTTTTCTTCAGGCCCGGCGCCCGCCGCGAAGACGAAATCATTGGCCACTACGGCGGGCGCATAGCCGGAGAGCGGCGAGACGCGGGCGCTTTCCGGATACACGCCTTTGATCTCCCACTGCGGGTCCGGCATGAGCGCGATCAGGCTGGTGGTCATGTTGCTCTTTGCGCCGAAGCACCGTTCGGTCAGGATCGAGGTACTGGGCGGTACGTATTTTCCGAGCGCACCGAATCGCGCAAGGTGATAGGCGCGGACTGCGTTGGCCTCCATGTAATATTGATCGAGGCGCACGCTGTGCGCGAAGTCGGTGCCGAACGACTTCAGGATCTGACCCATGCGGTCAAAAATGAAATCCGCCTCGCGGCGCAAGGGCGGCTTTCCATAAGCCGGGAAACCCTGCGCGCCTGCGACCGCCGGAGTGACGCCGGCGGCGAAATCGTAGCCCTCGTGCCCGTTCAGAAACACGAACGGGCCTGCCTTCACGGCATAGGCATAGTTGACGCCGCTGCCGACCAGATGTTCGGCCGTGCGCGCCGTACTTGCGCTCGTGCTCGCTGACGGCGCGGCCGCCCCCGCGGCCGTGCGCGCCGTACTTGCGCTCGTGCTCGCTGACGGCGCGGCCGCCCCCGCGGCCGTCCCCTGGCTCAGAGCCGCGCGTGGTGCAAGCACCGCGGCCGCACCCGCCAGGGCGGCGCCGCCCAGAAAAGTACGGCGCTGCAACTCCGATGACGTGTCCCGATCATCCACAGGCGTCTCTCCCATTGTCCCGAGCTTGCCTTGGTGGCGCGATGTTCCCTTGCTTGGGGCCCGAGGTCGAACACGGGGCTCGGCAGAGCTTGCTCGCGACCGCCGACCGGCTGCCGGTCTGCGGGGGGGGGGGGGGGAATCATCCACAGGTTTCGGATTGCAATGATGCGATTTGCAATCGTACGCCGCCGCGGTCTCTGCTAGCCTGCCGTCGGGATAGGGAACTAGAATGCGCTGCTTGACGTGCGGGAAAGAGATGGTCCTGACGGAAACCGAACCGCAGGGCTCGCTCCGTGATTTCGAGTATTACACGTTCAACTGTCCCGCCTGTGGAGACACGGAGCGCCGCCTATTGCCGCGCGGTAAAGTGCCAATCACGAAAATCCTGCGCGCGACCACCACCGTTCAGGCCCCGGCACCGGCTCCCTTGCGCAAGCCGTATGAAACGATCCCGAAAAAAGAGGATCATGGGCTCGCTCGGCACCGTTCCTCGGGTCCAGCACGGCCGCACGCATCCGATACCAAGGCGGATTCGGACCGGATCAACGATCTCCTGAAAAATCCGCGGAAGTTCATCGACGCCTTCGTCCGCAGCCCACGGCCTTGCAAATCCGACTGAGCGCCGCGAACGCCCAACAGCTTCGGCCGACCGACATTCCACACACGGCGGTCCGCCCACGCGCAACCAGCGGTGCCTGATGCACGACGTGGTTGTTACGGAATTTGTTCAGCTTGCCATCGCCTGCTGGTCGACCGCGGATGGCGAAACAATGAACCCGGGTTTCTGCGGCTCGCCAAATACGCGCTGCAACGATTGTCGCTCGAGCGGTTTCTTCAGCACCGGCACATTCGCGAAACGGCGGTCGATGCTTTCAGCTTCGTAGCCGGTCACGAAGATAAACGGCACGCCTTCCCTGAGCAACGCGTCGGCCAGAGGATAGACCAATTCACCGTTGCCGAGATTGATGTCCAGCATGGCGGCATCGATGCCGCCCTTCTTAAGGCCGCGACCGCCTCGGGCAGCTTTCCGAACGGTCCGACAACCGTGAAGCCAAGCTCCGTCATGAGGTCGTTCATCGCCATGGCGACGAGCGCCTCGTCCTCCACGATCAAAACGCGATGTGCCGCGATCGCCGCAACGGCATCATTGGAGACTGCGTTCTTGCTGCAGTTCTGCGCCGCGGCCGCGATGTGCTCGGGAGGGGCAAGCTTGTCGCTGAGCGGGACGGAGCGAGCAGGCATTCGAGCCCGTCCGGTTGCCAGTTGAAGCCCACCTTGCCGCCCAGTTGGCCCTCGATGCTGGCGAAGATGATGCGCGTGCCAAATCCGGGCGATGACGCCTGCTTCGCCGGCGGGCCCGCCGGTCTCCTTCCAATGCAGGTGGAGACTACCGTCCTTGAGCTCCCAGACGAGGCGCATCTTGCCTGCCACGGTGGATAGCGCGCCGTATTTGGCCGCGTTGGTGGCAAGTTCGTGCATCGCGAGCGCGAGGCGTCTGCGCCGGCGCGGCTGCAGCGACACCCGCGGCCCTGCAAACACGATGCGTCCGCATCGCCGGTCCGGAAGGCCGCCAGCTCCTCGTCGACAAGCCGCCGAGATCGGCGCCTTGCCAGCGCGAATGCGCCAGCACCGTATGGGCGCGCGACAGCGCCTTGATGCGTCCTTCGACCGCCTCGGCATAGTCCGCGATGCTACCGGCACGCGTGAGCCGCACGATCGACTGCACGAACGCGAGCGCATTCTTGGCGCGGTGATCGACCTCGCGCGCAGCAGCGCCTGCCGCTCCTCGGCCTGCCTTGCGTTCGGTGATGTCGACGGTGACGCCGCTGACCCGCACGACCTTGCCGCGCTCGTCGACGGTCGGCGCCGCGGTGCCGAAGCACCAGCGGATCTCGCCGTTCGGCCGGCGCACGCGGAATTCGGCCTGATAGCGACTGTCGCTCGCTTGAGGATGCGGTCGGCGGCACATCTCCAGGTGCTCCCAGTCATCCGGATGGAGAAGCGCGCGGACGTTCTCCGGCGTGGCGACGAAGCTCGCCGGGTCGACGCCGAAGATCCGGCACTGGCCCTCGTCCCAGAGGCAGTCGCCATTGGCCCGATCCCAATCCCAGGAGCCCATCTTGCCGGCGGCCAGCGCGAGGCTGCGCCGCTGCTCGCTCTCGCAGCAGCCGCGCGGTCGAGGCCTCGAGCTCCGCGGTGCGCTCCGCGACGCGCTGCTCCAGCTCGGCGTTAGCTGCTCGAGCTGCGCGGGTCTTGCGGTAGAGCTCGGCGAAGACCCTGACCTTGGCGCGCAGCACCTCCGGCACGACCGGCACCGGCACGTAGTCGACCGCGCCCATCTCGTAGCCGCGCAGCCGGTCGATGTCGGTCAGCTGGATCGCCGAGACGAAGATGATCGCGGTCTTCTGGAACCGCGGATGCTCGCGGATCATCGCCGCCAGCTCGAAGCCGTCGAGCTCCGGCATGCAGACGTCGATCAGGATGACCGCGATCGTCGTTCTTGAGCAGATGCTCCAGCGCCTCGCGCGCCGACGCCGCCTTGATCAGGTTCTCGCCCAAGCTCCGCGCAGGATCACCTCGTAGCTCAGCAGCTTGGCCGGCTGGTCGTCGACCAGCAGGATGTTGACCTTGTCGTCCGTGCAGTCATGCAGCGTCGCGCTCTCCGTCCTAGCGGTGCAGCCACATGCGCAGCGCCGAAAGCAGCTGCTCGGTGTTGACCGGCTTGGCGAGATAGTCGGACGCGCCCGCCTCCAGGCACTTCTCGCGGTCGCCCTTCATCGCCTTGGCGGTCAGCGCGATGATCGGCAGGCGGCGGAAGGCCGGGTTCTCGCGGATCACCTCGCATCGTCTGGTAGCCGTCCATCTCCGGCATCATGATGTCCATCAGCACGATGCGCGAGGTCCGGCGTGGACTCGACCAGGTCGATCGCCTCGCTGCCGGTCGTGGCGGTCAGCACCTGCATGCCGCGCCGCTCCAGCACGCTGCTCAGCGCGAAGATGTTGCGCGCGTCGTCGTCGACCAGCAGCACCGTTCGGCCGACCAGGTCCTCGTCGGAGCTGTGCAGCCGCTCCAGCATGCGCTGCTTCTCGGCCGGCAGGTCGGCGACGACGCGGTGCAGGAACAGCGCGGTCTCGTCGAGCAGCCGCTCCGGCGATTCGACGCCCTTGACCACGATGCTGCGCGCCATCGTGTGCAGCTGCGCGTCTTCCTCGGGCGACAGCTCGCGGCCGGTGAAGACGACGACCGGCATGTCGCGACAGCGTCGCGTCGTCGCGGATCTGCTCCAGCACCTCGAAGCCGGTCATGTCGGGCAGCCGCAGGTCGAGCACGACGCAGTCGCACGGCTGCTCGCGCATGGCGTCGAGCGCCTCGGCGCCGGTGCCGGCCGTCGACGATCTCGATGTCGTCGTGGCCGAGCAGCTCGGTGATGCTCGAGCTGCTCGGCCGGGTTGTCCTCGACGACCAGCAGCCGCTTGCGGCGCGGCTTGGCGTATTCCTTGATGCGCGCGAGCGCGGCCTCGAGGCCCTCGCGTCGTGGTCGGCTTGGTGACGAAGGAGAAGGCGCCGCGCGCGAGGCCGTGCTGGCGGTCCTCGTCGAGCGTGACGATCTGCACCGGGATGTGGCGCGTCGGCGGATTCTGCTTGAGCTGGCTGAGCACGGTCCAGCCCAGCATGTCGGGCAGGAACACGTCGAGCGAGACGGCGGTCGGCTGGTACTGCTTGGCGAGGTCGAGCGCGTCGGCGCCGCGCATCGCCACCAGCACCTTGAAGCCCTGGTCGCGCGCGAGGTCGACGATGATCGCGCGCGTAGTGCGGATCGTCCTCGACGATCAGCAGGATGCGTGTCGCCGGGCTCGATCTCGAGCCGGTCGTCCGGCGATCTGCTCGACCGGCGCGCTCGGGCACGATCGGCGGCAGCGAGTCGCCGACGGCGCGAGCTCCGGCTGCGGCGCTGTCGCTGCGCGCCGCTGCGGCGCCGGTCGCCGGCCCGACGTACTTGAGCGGCAGGTAGAGCGTGAAGGTGCTGCCGCGCCGGGCGTGCTGCGCAGCTGGATTTCGCCGCCGAGCAGGTTCGACAGCTCGCGGCTGATCGCGAGGCCGAGGCCGGTGCCGCCGTATTTGCGGCTGGTGCTGGCGTCGGCCTGCTGGAACGCCTCGAAGATGATCTTCTGCTTCTCCGGCGGGATGCCGATGCCGGTGTCGGAGACCTCGAAGGCGACGACCGCCGGCGCCTGGCTGAGCACCGGATGGTCCGGCGCTCCAGCCGCCGACCGCGGCCGATGACGTTGAGCCGCACGCCGCCCTGCTCGGTGAACTTGAAGGCGTTCGACAGCAGGTTCTTCAGCACCTGCTGCAGGCGCTTGGAGTCGGTGATGATGCTGCGGCCGAGATGCGGAGTCGATCTGGACGTCGAACGACGAGCTGCCGGGTCTCCGCCTCGTGGCGGAACGGCCGCGCCATCGCGTCGACGCAGGTTGGTGAAGAAGATCTCCTCGGCGTCGACCGTGACGGTGCCGGACTCGATCTTCGACAGGTCGAGGATGTCGCTGATCAGGTTGAGCAGGTCGGTGCCGGCGCCGTGGATGGTGCGGGCGAACTCGACCTGCTTGGGCGTCAGGTTGCCGTCCGGGTTGTCGGCGAGCTGCTGGCCGAGGATCAGGATGGAGTTGAGCGGCGTGCGCAGCTCGTGCGACATGTTGGCGAGGAACTCGGACTTGTACTTCGAGGTCAGCGCCAGCTCGGCCGCCTTTTCCTCGAGCGCGCGGCGGGCCTGCTCGATTTCCTGGTTCTTGCGCTCGACCTCGACGTTGCGCTCGGCGAGCTGCTGCGCCTTCTGCTCGAGCTGCTCGTTGGTCTGCTGCAGCTCGCGCTGCTGCGTCTGCAGCTCGGCGGCGAGCTGCTGCGACTGCTTGAGCAGGCCTTCGGTCTGCATCGTCGCTTCGATCTGTTGAGCACGATGCCGATGCTGGCGGTGAGCTGCTCGAGGAAGGCGATCTGCAGGTCGGTGAACGTCGGTCAGCGAGGCGAGCTCGATCACCGCCTTGACCTGGCCCTCGAACAGCACCGGCAGCACGATGATGTTGCGCGGCACGCGCCTTGAACAGCGCCGAGCCGATCGGCACCGCATGCGTCGGGCATTTCGGTGATCAGCATGCGGCGCTTGTCGGCCGCGCACTGGCCGATCAGGCCCTCGCCGACGCGCAGCCGCTGCGGATGGCCGTTGATCGCCGTCGTCGGCATAGGCCGACAAGCAGCCGCAGGCCGGCGCATCGTCGCCTTCCACCTGATAGATGACGCCGTGCTGCGCGTTGACCAGCGGCGCCAGCTCGGACAGCAGCAGCCGGCCGACCGTGCGCGAGGTCGCGCTGGCCCTGCAGCATGTTGGTGAAGCGGGCGAGGTTGGTCTTCAGCCAGTCCTGCTCGGTGTTGCGGTCCGTGGTGAGCCGCAGGTTGTCGATCATCGTGTTGATGTTGTCTTTGAGCTCGGCCACCTCGCCGCGCGCCTCGACCTGGATCGAGCGCGTCAGGTCGCCCTTGGTCACGGCGGTCGCCACCTCGGCGATGGCGCGCACCTGCGTGGTCAGGTTGGCGGCCAGCAGGTTGACGTTGCCGGTCAGGTCCTTCCAGGTGCCGGCGGCGCCCGGCACGTTGGCCTGGCCGCCGAGCCGGCCTTCGACGCCGACCTCGCGCGCCACCGTCGTCACCTGATCGGCGAAGGTCGCCAGCGTGTCGGTCATGTTGTTGATGGTCTCGGCGAGCGCCGCGACCTCGCCCTTCGACTTCACGGTGAGGTTCTGCTTGAGGTCGCCGTTGGCGACCGCGGTCACCACCTTGACGATGCCGCGCACCTGCTCGGTCAGGTTGGCCGCCATGACGTTGACGGTGTCGGTCAGGTCCTTCCAGGTGCCGGCGACGCCCGGCACCTGCGCCTGGCCGCCGAGCTTGCCTTCGGTGCCGACCTCGCGCGCGACGCGCGTCACTTCCGAGGCGAAGGCGTTGAGCTGGTCCACCATCGTGTTGATGGTGTTCTTCAGCTCGAGGATTTCGCCCTTCACGTCGACGGTGATCTTGCGCGACAGGTCGCCGCGCGCCACCGCGGTGGTCACCTCGGCGATGTTGCGCACCTGGGTGGTCAGGTTGGCGGCCAGCAGGTTGACGTTGTCGGTCAGGTCCTTCCAGGTGCCGGCGACGCCCGGCACCACGGCCTGGCCGCCGAGCCGGCCTTCGGTGCCGACCTCGCGCGCCACGCGCGTCACTTCGGCGGCGAACGAGCGCAGCTGCTCGACCATCGTGTTCAGCGTTTCCTTGAGCAGCAGGATTTCGCCGCGCACGTCGACGGTGATCTTCTTCGACAGGTCGCCGCTGGCGATGGCGGTCGCCACCTCGGCGATGTTGCGCACCTGGGCGGTCAGGTTGACGGCCATGAAGTTGACGTTGTCGGTCAGGTCCTTCCAGGTGCCGGCGACGCCGGGCACCTGCGCCTGGCCGCCGAGCTTGCCTTCGGTGCCGACCTCGCGCGCGACGCGCGTCACTTCGGAGGCGAAGGCGTTGAGCTGGTCGACCATCGTGTTGATGGTGTTCTTCAGCTCGAGGATTTCGCCCTTCACGTCGACGGTGATCTTGCGCGACAGGTCGCCGCGCGCCACCGCCGTCGTCACCTCGGCGATGTTGCGCACCTGGGCGGTCAGGTTGCCGGCCATCGAGTTGACGCTGTCGGTCAGGTCCTTCCAGGTGCCGGCGACGCCCGGCACGTTGGCCTGGCCGCCGAGCCGGCCTTCGGTGCCGACCTCGCGCGCCACGCGCGTCACCTCGCCGGCGAAGCGGTTGAGCTGGTCGACCATCGTGTTCAGCGTTTCCTTCAGCTGAAGGATTTCGCCGCGCACGTCGACGGTGATCTTGCGCGACAGGTCGCCGCTGGCGATGGCGGTCGCCACCTCGGCGATGTTGCGCACCTGGCCGGTCAGGTTGCCGGCCATCGAGTTGACGCTGTCGGTCAGGTCCTTCCAGGTGCCGGCGACGCCCGGCACCTGCGCCTGGCCGCCGAGCTTGCCTTCGGTGCCGACCTCGCGCGCCACGCGCGTCACTTCGGCGGCGAAGGCGTTGAGCTGGTCGACCATCGTGTTGATGGTTTCCTTCAGCTGCAGGATTTCGCCCGACACGTTGACGGTGATCTTCTTCGACAGGTCGCCCTGCGCCACCGCGGTCGCCACCTCGGCGATGTTGCGCACCTGGCCGGTCAGGTTCGAGGCCATCGAGTTGACGCTGTCGGTCAGGTCCTTCCAGGTGCCGGCGACGCCGCGCACCTGCGCCTGGCCGCCGAGCTTGCCTTCGGTGCCGACCTCGCGCGCCACGCGCGTCACTTCGCCGGCGAAGGCGTTGAGCTGGTCGACCATCGTGTTGATGGTGTCCTTCAGCTCGCAGGATCTCGCCGCGCACGTCGACGGTGATCTTCTTCGACAGGTCGCCGTTGGCGATCGGCGGTCGACACCTCGGCGATGTTGCGCACCTGGGCGGTCAGGTTCGACGCCATCGAGTTGACGCTGTCGGTCAGGTCCTTCCAGGTGCCGGCGACGCCGAGCACGTTGGCCTGGCCGCCGAGCCGGCCTTCGGTGCCGACCTCGCGCGCCACGCGCGTCACTTCGCCGGCGAAGGCGTTGAGCTGATCGACCATCGTGTTGATGGTTTCCTTCAGCTGCAGGATTTCGCCGCGACACGTTCACGGTGATCTTCTTCGACAGGTCGCCGCCGGCGATGGCGGTCGCCACCTCGGCGATGTTGCGCACCTGCGCGGTCAGGTTGCGCGGCCATGGAGTTGACGTTGTCGGTCAGGTCCTTCCAGGTGCCGGCGACGCCCGGCACCTGCGCCTGGCCGCCGAGCTTGCCTTCGGTGCCGACCTCGCGCGCCACGCGCGTCACTTCCGAGGCGAAGGCGTTGAGCTGGTCCACCATCGTGTTGATGGTGTCCTTCAGCTCGAGGATTTCGCCGCGCACGTCGACGGTGATCTTGCGCGACAGGTCGCCGCGCGCCACGGCGGTGGTCACCTGCGCGATGTTGCGCACCTGGTCGGTGAGGTTGCCGCACATGGCGTTGACCGAGTCGGTCAGGTCCTTCCAGGTGCCGGCGACGCCCGGCACGATCGCCTGGCCGCCGAGCTTGCCGTCGGTGCCGACCTCGCGCGCCACGCGCGTCACTTCCGAGGCGAACGAGCGCAGCTGATCGACCATCGTGTTGATGGCTTCCTTGAGCTGCAGGATTTCGCCGCGCACGTCGACGGTGATCTTCTTCGACAGGTCGCCGTTGGCCACCGCGATCGTCACGTCGGCGATGTTGCGCACCTGCGCGGTCAGGTTGGACGCCATCGAGTTGACGCTCTCGGTCAGGTCCTTCCACACGCCGGTCACTTCGCGCACCTGCGCCTGGCCGCCGAGCTTGCCTTCGGTGCCGACCTCGCGCGCGACGCGCGTCACCTCCGAGGTGAACACGCCGAGCTGCTTGATCATCGTGTTGACGATGGTGGCCGAGCGCAGGAACTCGCCCTTGCAGCGGCCGGCCGTCGACGTCGAGCCGCACGGTCTGCAGCAGGTCGCCCTGCGCCACCGCGGCGATCGCGCGGGTCACCTCGCGTGGTCGGCCACAGCAGGTCGTCGATCAGGGTGTTGACCGAGCTTTCCATCTCGCCCCAGGCGCCGCTCGGACAGGCCGAACTTGACGCGCTGGCGCGTCTTGCCCTCGCGGCCGACCACCTGGCCGACGCGCTCGAGCTGCTGCGCCATGCGCTGGTTGGCGGCGACGATCTCGTTGAAGGTGTCGGCGATCTTGCCCGCGATGCCGATGCTGGTCGCCGGCCATGCGCACCGAGAAATCGCCGACCCGCATCGCCTGCAGGGCCGCCAGAAGCTCGTGCGGCTGGAAAGTGGACGAGCCATTCATATCCCCCTTGGGGGCGCGCTTGACGGGCGGGGCTTTCGGGGTCTTCGGCCTCGTGACCTCAGTGCTCGACATCGTCGTTCTCCCTCCGGCGCTATCGCGGCGCGGATTTGCTCGCCCAGACGAGCGAAAGTGTGACGCGAGGACAGCCGTCGCGTCGGATCAAGCAGCGTAATGCGTGGAGTGTCAGCACTCCCAACCCCAAATCGCCGGCGTCGACTTTATCGGACCCTTGAAGGGCGCAACGCTTCCGGCACAACGATCGATCGGAACTCAGCCCAACCGTATCAACTCGGGCAGCCGATGAAGGTTCCGCCCGACAGGGGACGCAATGTCGTTTATTTCGGCCTCGATCGGTTCAATTCACAGGGGTTCCACGGTTTTGCGTACGCAAGGCACATTCAGAGCCGAAGCGAAGCTCTCTTTTGACGCTGCACGGTTTCGGCCAAAGCCGATCCTTGGCCAGGGCTCTCCGCTAGGCTGGTGGGGGGTCGTATCGCGCGGGGGAAGCGCCCCTGATGTGCGAACGAAAAATTAACCCACCTGCAGTCCCGATGATTTTGGGGCAGGCAGGGCAGCGTCGCGCGTGAACCAAATAGGCCCCTGATCCGTCCAAGGAGGCGACCGGCGGCCGGAACAAAAGTTTCATTGCCCGGTTCTCGTGGCGCTGGAGGGATCGATCGTGTGTGTCATCGCTGCCAGCGGAACATGCAGGTGATTGTCATGGCTCGTCTGCAACCGGCAGGTTTGCTGCGTCATTCTTTTCTGACCCTTGGCCTCATGGTGGCCTTGCAAGGGGCAGCCATCGCAACCGGGACCTTCGCGCAGGCGCGCGAAACGAGCTTGAATGGCTATGAGCCCGGCACAATCGTGGTGAAGACCTCCGAGCGTAAGCTCTATTTCGTGCTCGGTCATGGCCAGGTGCTGAGCTACCCGATCGCGGTCGGCAAGCCCGGAAAGACCTGGACGGGAGTGGCTTACATCGATGGCAAACACCTAAAGCCCGCCTGGTCGCCGCCGCTGGAGATCCGGCTCGACAAGCCGGGCATGCCCGAAGTCATCCCGGCGGGCGCGCCGGACAACCCGATGGGCGCCGCGGCGATGACGCTCAGCGTCGACCAATACGCCATCCACGGCACCAACAACCCGAACTCCATCGGCACGTTCGCCTCCTACGGCTGCTTCCGCATGCTTAACCGCGACATCCTCGACCTCTATGCCCGCGTGGACGTCGGCACCCCGGTGGTCGTGCTCAAATAAGTGAACTGCGCGTTTTGAGCGCTCGAACGGGCGAAGCGAATCGACGAAGCCGTCGCACGAGTGTCGAGTCTCTGTCAGAGAGCGCGGGCAACCTCCGCCGCAAATCAACGGCGGAGGCCCAATGGAGCATTCTCACGCGCGATGCGATCCCACTCACCCGTCCGCTGACACGGCGGCGCGTTCTGACCACGGCCGCTTCATCAGCCGCGATGTTCGCGAGCGGCGCGCTCGCCAAGCCCTACCTCAGCCGCGCCGCGGACCGGCCGCGCATCACCCACGGCGTGCAGTCGGGCGACGTGTCGGTCGGATTCCGGCGTGGTGTGGGCGCGCGCCGACCGGCCCTCGCGCATGCTGGTCGAGGTCGCGACCACCGACAGCTTCAGCGACATCCGCGACGCGCGTCTTCGTCGACGCGCTGCCGGAAACGCGATTTCACCGCCAAGGCGCTGCTCGAGGGCCTGCCGGCCGGGCAGGACATCTTCTATCGCATCGCTTCGCAGGATCACGCGTCGCCGACGATCCTCGGCGAGCCGCAGGTCGGCCGCTTCCGCACCGCGCCGAACGACCGCCGCTCGGTCTCGTTCGTGTGGTCGGGCGACACCGCCGGCCAGGGCTGGGGCATCGACGAGGCGCGCGGCGGCATGCGCACCTACGCGACGATGCTGCGACAACCGCCCGGACTTCTTCATCCACTCCGGCGACAACATCTATGCCGACTGCCCGATCCCGGCGCGAGCTGAAGCTGCCGAACGGCGAGAGTCTGGCGCAACATCGTCACCGAGGAGAAGTCCAAGGTCGCCGAAACGCTCGCCGAGTTCCGCGGCAACTACAAATACAATCTGCTCGACGCGCAACGTGCGCGCGTTCAACGCCGAGGTGCCGATGTTCGCGCAATGGGACGACCACGAGGTCACCAACGACTGGTGCCCGGGCGAGCCGCTCGCGCCGGACGCCTACGCCGAGAAGAGCATCCTGGCTGCTGGCGGCGCGCGGCAGCCGCGCGTTCCGCGAATACATGCCGATGCGCGAGACGCCGGCGGAAGCCGGCCGCGTCTATCGCAAGATCGCCTACGGCCCGCTGCTCGACGTGTTCATGCTCGACATGCGGTCGCTATCGCGACATCGAACTGCACGAACGGCGACGATGCCGCCTGATTCTTCGGCGCCGGCGCAGCTCGCCTGGCTCAAGCGCGAGCTGATGAACTCGCAGGCGACCTGGAAGGTGATCGCCGCCGACATGCCGATCGGCGCTGATCAGCGACGGACGCGGTCGCGCAGGGCGACGGCCCGCCGCGCGGCCGCGAGCTCGAGATCGCGGACCTCTGTCCTTCATCAAGCACGCCGGCGTCCGCAACACGGTCTGGCTCACCGCCGACATGCACTACACCGCCGCGCATTACTACGATCCCAACACGGCGCGTGTTCCAGGATTTCGAGCCGTTCTGGGAGTTCGTGTCGGGCCCGCTCCACGCCGGCACCTGGGGTCCGGGCAAGCTCGACAACACGTTCGGCCCGCGCGCCGTCTACAGAAGGGCTGCAGCACGGCGCAGGGCGACGAATCTCGCGCCGTGCTTCGGACTGCAGTTCTTCGGCCATGTCGCCATCGACGGCGCAACCGAAGTGATGACGGTGACGCTCAAGGACATCAACGACCGCTCACTGTGGTCCATTGCGCTCGAACCCGCGCTCGGAAAGTGGTCGCGCGCACCGGTGGCGACCCGCATCTGATTTGATGCGCCGAGGTCCGACCACTGGCTCGCAGCCGAGAACGCGCATAAGCTTCGTCCGCCGGCGGCCGCATGGTCTATGCGGTCGCCGACAAGAAGAAAGCGCGGGAGGAGCAGATGGGAAACCGGGATGACAGCATCAAATATTGCGCAGGCCGCGCGTTGGCCACGCTGTTCGTCATGGCCTTCGTCGCGCAGAGGACCGCCGGCGCCGCTGAACTCGTCGTGCTCACCAACCAGGGTGCAACGCCCGGCGTGCGCGAGGTCGCCAATGCGTTCACGCGCACGAGCGGGCATAAGGTAACGGTCCTGCAGGTCGGCGGCCCTGAGCAGGAGCAGAGGATCAACAATGGACCCGCGGACCTGATCACCAGCAACCCCGAGCCGATTGACGCTCTGGTCAAGAAAGGCGCGGTGGTGGCCGGCAGCGTGACGCCGTTCGTGCTGGCAAGCCTCGGCGTCTCGGTTCGCGCCGGCCTGCCCAAGCCGGACATCAGCACGGTAGAGGATTACAAGGCGGCGCTGCTGTCGGCAAAATCCATCGGCTATTCGCGCGGCTGCAGCGGCACCCATGTGGCCGACGGCATCAAGGAGCTCGGACTGCTCGAGCAGTTGAAAGCCAAGACCGTCATCACGGACGGCGGTCCCGTCGTCGAATATCTGGCCAAGGGCGCCTTCGATCTCGGCATTCAACAGACCAACATAATGGTGGGCGCGCCCGGGACTGACTATGTCGGCATCCCGCCCGGCTCGCTGAACAAGCCGTGTCCCTCGAGCGTGGGCCTGCTCTCCGTCTCAAAGGAGCCGGAGGCGGCGCGCGCGCTGATCCGGTTCATGATCTCGCCGGAAGCCGCGCCGCTCCTGCGCAAGACGCACGTCGACCCGGTCAGCCACTAGACTGGACTAGCCAGGCACCACCTCCACTCATTCCCGCGCAAGCGGAAATCCAGAAAGCCACACCCGCGTTGGCTCTGTGGGACTCCTGGGTTGCCCTCTTCCGCGGGGGCGACACGAGAAGACAGCAATGCGGCTCAGCCGCCGCGCATCGGCCAAGCGATTAGAGCATTTTCAGGAAAAGTGGAAACCGGTTTTCCGTAGAAAATGCGACCACCCAAGAAAATAGAGCATTTCCCGATTCTACCAAATCGGGAAGTGCTCTAGGCGTAATAGTCGCTCGCTGCGGTCTGATCGGCGGGCTTTCCGCTCACGGCGTTCAACACTGGCGTGAGCACGATCGCGAGCACGAGGTTGAGGATCAGCGTGTACAGCGCCGTGTAGCCCGGAAAGGTCCAGCCGTCGATCATCAGCGGATAGGCCGCGGCGAAATTGACTGAAACCGCCATGGCGGTGCCGGTAAAGATGCCGGCCGCCCAGCCGATCAAGAGCGCCCAGGCAGTTGAACCACCGCGTGTAGAGGCCGATCAGCACCGCCGGCAAGGTCTGGATGATCCAGATGCCGCCGAGCAGCTGCAGTTGGATCGCGTATTGCAGCGGCACGAACACGATGAAAACCAGCGCGCCGAACTTCACGATCAGCGACACCCATTTCGCCATCTGCGCTTCCTGCTCGTCGGTGGCGTCGGGCGTGGAGGAATTCGCGGTAGATATTGCGGGTGAACAGATTTGCGGCGGCGATCGACATGATCGCGGCCGGCACGAGAGCGCCGATCCCGATGGCCGCAAAGGTGACGCCGGCGAACCAGGACGGGAAGCTGTGCAGGAACAGCGCCGGCACCGCGAAATTGTTCTTGAACTGCTCGGAAGCCTTCCGCGTACTCGGGCATCTTGTCGACGCCCGGCCGCCAGCGCGAAGAAGCCCAGCAGCGCCAGCAGGCCGAGCACGAACGTGTAGGCCGGCAGCAGCGCGGCGTTGCGCCGCACAGTATGGCCGCTGGTGGCACTCAGGATCGCCGTCATCGTGTGCGGGTAGAGAAGAAGCGCCAAGCGCCGAGCCCAGCGCGAGCGTCGCATAGGCGCTATAGGCGCCCGGTGGTCTGCCCCTGCGGCATGGCGAGCAGCAGCTTCTCCGGCGGCAC
Organism: uncultured Actinomycetota bacterium; assembly: GCA_963799975.1. Taxonomy (GTDB): domain Bacteria; phylum Actinomycetota; class Actinomycetes; order Streptosporangiales; family Streptosporangiaceae; genus Actinoallomurus. The sequence goes on from CAWCZF010000006.1 coordinate 16,953, forward strand.
CGCCGCAAAGATCTTGCCCCAGCCGCCAAGCTGGATCGGAATGATGATCACGGCGGCGAAAAGGCGGTCACGTAGATCAGCAGGTCCTTGACGATCGCGATCGCCGCCGGCGCGCGTAGTCCGCTCGAATAGGTGAAGGCGGCCAGGATGACGAAGGCGATGATCGAGCGGGATATCTGCCGACGAAGCCTTCGCCGGTGACGCCCATCGCGCCGATCACCACCTGCAGGCCGACGAGCTGCAGCGCGATGTAGGGCATCGTCGCCACGATGCCGGTGATGGTGATGGCGAGCGCAAGCCAGCGGTTGCCGAAACGACCGCGTACGAAATCCGCCGCGGTGACGTAGCCGTGTTTGCGGCACACGTACCATAGTCGCGGAAACACGATGAACAGGATCGGATAGATGATGATCGTGTACGGCACGGCGAAGAACGCGAGCGCGCCGGCGCCGAAGGCAAGCGCCGGGACCGCGATGAACGTGTAGGCGGTGTAGAGGTCGCCGCCGAGCAGGAACCAGGTGATCAGCGTCCCGAACCGCCTGCCGCCAAGCCCCCATTCATGCAGCTGGTCAAGGTCGCCGCGCCGCCAATGCGCGGCGGCAAAGCCGAGCCAGGTGATGAAGCCGAACAAGGCAGATGAAGACGGCGAGCGCGGTCCAGTTCAGTTCCATGGCGTTCCTGTTCCGGCGGAATCATCCGGCCTTGTCGGTCGCGAGATAGACGATCGCCGTTATGGCCGCGCTCACGAATACGAGCGCCATCTGGAACCAGTAGAAGAAGGGAATGCCGGCCCAGGTCGGCTCGACGGAATTGTAGAAGGGAACCCATAAAGTGGGAATGAACTGCGCGAGCAGGAGGAGATACCACCAGCTCCACGCAGTTTCGCGCTTGCCATCCATAGACGCCTCCCCCGGCTCAGCGATAGCGCCGACAATATGGCGTGAAACCGCTCGACGCACGCGGTCTTTGGACGCGGCACCTTACCAGCAGGTGGACGCCTCAGCCAGAATGCGCAGGCGCAATCCCTCACGCCTCTCGGTCCTGCTTGGAGTGCGCAGGCTCGCGGGATGACCGTGATTTGGGCTCTCGCAAACTCTCCGGAACTGCCTACGACGGAACAACGTTGTCTTGCCGACGGTACACAGAAAGGAGTTCCGCATGGACAATGATCGCATCAAAGGCATGGCCGATCAGGCCAAAGGAAAAGTCAAGGAATGGGCCGGCAAGGCGACCGGCGACACCAAGACCCACGCCGAGGGCAAGATGGACCAAGCCAAGGGCAAGGTGGAAAACGCAGTTGGCGGCGCAAAAGATGCCGTGCGTGAGAAGACGAAAGAGCATCACGATTGAGCCGACCGCCGTATAAAATAAAAGAGCCCCGCGCGGGGCCCTTTTTTTGAGGTCTGGAGTAAGGGGCAAGGAGTCCCTTTTGTGGGACTCCTGGTGTTTCGTCTATCGATTGTTTGCCGGAGGGGAAGACTGTCCTGCTGGCGGCGCCGGCGTCGCAGCCGGAGGCGAAGACTGGCCGGCAGGCGGCGTCGGATTGGGCACGTTCTGCTGCGAACCCGGGCTTGTACTCGTGCTGCCCTGTCCGCTCGTATTGCCCTGCCCTTGGCCGGTGGAGGACGAGGACGTGGTGGATTGCGGGTTGCTGGCAGTATTGTTGTTATGGCCGCTGAAGGCATACGATCAGGCCGCCCAAGATGAGCACCACGGCCACGACTGCAGCGATAATGCTCCCGGTGCCCCAGCCGCCCTCGTCATCCGGGCGGCGATAACGCGGTGAATTGGGGTTTGGCGTCATGCGGTTTGGATCCTGATAGGTCATAAGTCAGCCTTTCCGATTGCTAAACGATCCGGGTCAACGCGATGCCGGAGGGCGCGTTCCGCGCGAAAGTCCACGGAGCAATTCCGTGTGAACACCCTCACCAGGGCGCGCAGGGAACCCAATCGGCGACGCCCTCCGGCTCTGCCACCGCCCGCTTTTCGGTCACATTCGGGCCGGTCCCGGGTTGCTCGGAAGCGCATGCTCATCCGATGGCGACGCGCGTGACGATGCGAAGTGCCAGCACCATGATGGAGATCGCCGCGATCCAGGACCCCAGCACGCGCATGCCCAGGCGCGGTGCTTCGCCCCGCAGGAAAACCGATCCTTCCGCTACCAGCGCAAGCCCGATGCCGGCGCCAATGCCGCTGCCGATGAGCATGCGTATGGCTTCATCCATCGAGGTCACCTCGGGTGGAGAATCGAGCGCCAACGTCACCCCGGCGACGGCGGCCAAAGCGCATCCAAGGACCGGCGGCATCCAGGCGGCCGCAATGAGCAAGCCGAGGACTCCCGTCGCGGCGATCAACATATCGCCCGCAATCGTCTCCCCGACCGCAAGCGCTGTCGCCACCAAACCGGCGGCGAGCGTCGCGAGGAAGATCAGCTCTCCAGAACGCCGCACCGGTTCCTGCTGCCGGCCCAACACGAGCCCGAGCGCCACCACGCTCATGCCGTGCTCGGGTATGAGCAGCGCGTGCAAGACCCCGCCCAGGACGCCACCGATGCCCATGATAGGGGCATGCGCGAAGGCCGGCGTCGTCAGTCCAAGCAGGCAGCAGAGTAGCGTGAGGAGCAACAGTTTCTTCATAGGAAATGGCCCAGGAATGCAAACCCGATCAGCGCGATGACGACGCCGCATTGCCCGCACCGCAACCCGACCGGCAGGCCAGTGGGACAGGCCGCCAAAGGCGATGCCGGACAGATGCAGAAGTCCGGTCGCGATAACGAAACCCATTGAAAAGGCCACCGCATCCGCCCCGATGGGAAGTTCCGCCCCGTGCGCATGGCCATGGAAGATCGCAAAGGCGCCCACCAGCACCGCTGCGATCCAGATCGGCGGTTGCGCGGCCAATGCCACCATCGCGCCCAGCGCAATGGCGGACAATGCAATCCCGGTCTCCACCCCGGGCAGCGGCATCCCGACCACGCCAAGAGCCCCGCCCAGCGCCATTACCAGCGGAAAGACCACCGGCAATATCCAGATCGCCGGCGCTCCCAGGAAGGCTCCCCACAATCCAACCGCGACCATCGCGATCACATGATCAAGACCCGAGATCGGATGCGTGAAGCCGCCCCAGAAGTCGATCGCCACGCCGTTCTCGGAATGCGCAAGCGCGGGCGTGGTCAGCACCGCAAACGCGAGTACGAGGGAGCCAGTCAGCGCACCAGGATGTGTCGACCAAGCGCCGCGATCGAAATATTTGCTCGGCGTATTCATCATTGCTCCCCTAGTTGGTCGTAAACCGCGCTTGCAGGTTGTGGCCCTCGACCTTGGCCGAGAAGACCACACGCGCCTTGGAACCGAGCGGCATCGCCAAGCTGACCGACGAACTTGTTCGGCTCGGCAGGCGTCAAGACTGACGACAGTGATTTTGCCGCTGTCCTGGATCACCGCGCGGCCGCCGAAACCCTTTGTTGGAGTGGGGCTCTTGCCGTCGTCCTCGAGGATGTAGAAAGCGATCTCGAGGCCGCCCGTGACGAACTCGATCGGATGTCCTTCCATCACCACGACGTCGCCTCCGTTAACCCCTTTTTGGCCCGTCTGAGCCGTGGCGCCGGATGCGATCGCCGCAAGGAGAAGTGCAACTGACAGGCGCTTGCGCATGCAAGGCTCTTCCTTTCGTCGGCTAGAGCGGGATGAGTTTTCGTCGAATAGCCATCCCGCTCCAGGTCTGTGTCTACGCATGATCTTTTCCGAAAACCGCTGCACACTTTTCGGGATCATGCTTTAATAGATCTCGGCCGACGCAAGCGCCCTCGGGCTGCCGGCCAGCAGCCGTTCGAGTGCTTGGCGGCCGAAGGTGAGGAACAACAGCGGCGTGAGGATCGCGTCGAGTAACGTGGAGCTGGCAAGTCCGCCGAAGATCGTGACAGCCACCGGGTGAAGAATCTCCCGCCCCGGCTCGCTCCGCTCCAAGCAGAAGCGGTGTCAGCGCGAATCCCGCCGACAAGCGCGGTCAGCAGCACGGGCGCGAGCCGCTCCAGGCTGCCGCGCATCACGAGGTCCGGCCCGAACGTCGCGCCTTCGTGCAGCGCCAGGTTGATGTAGCGGCTGATCTTGAGAATGCCGTTGCGGGTGCTGATGCCGGCGAGCGTGATAAAGCCCATCATGCTCGCGACCGAGAGCGGCAGTCCTGCGATCCAAGCGCCGCCACGCTTCCGATCAGCGCCAGGGGCACGCTGCCCATGATGATCAGCGCCAGCACCGCCGAGCGATAGCGGCTCTGCAGCACCACGAAGATCAAGCGCAAGGGACGCAAGCGCGAGCATGCCGATGCGGAGTGCCGCCTCCTCGTAGGCCTGGATAGTTGCCTTCGAGCGTTGCGCCGATATCCTTGCGGCCAAACGGTTCGGCGACGAGCCCTGCGGATGTCGGCAATGATCTGCGCGCGGTCGCGCTGTGCCGTCGGTGTTGGCGTAGACCGCGATCCGGCGCTGGCCGTTCTCGCGCAGGATCTGGTTGGGACCGTCGGTCTCGCTGGATGTCGCGCGAGCAGTCGGAGCGGCACGCGCCCGGATGGCGTCTCGATCAGGAGATCGGCAAGTCCCGCCGTCGAGCGGTCTGCATCCGATAGGCGGATAACGACATCGAAACGGCGATTGCCTTCAGTCACGACCTGCGAGACGGTGCGGCCGTTCGACATGTGCCTCGAGCGCATGGGTGAGGACGCCGGCGTGCAATGCCGTAGAGCTTCGCCCGCTCGTGGTCGACCTCGATCCGCAGCTGGGGGATCCGGTTCTGCTTCTCGACCTGCAGGTCGACAAGCCCTGGGATCGGAGCGATACGTTCGCGCAGCGTTTCGGCGAGATTGCGCAGAGTGTCGAGGTCGTCGCCGTAGATCTTCAGCGCGATCTCGGCGCGGATGCCCGAGAGCATGTGATCCATGCCGGTGCGCGATCGGCTGGCCGACGCTGATGGCCGCCGGCAGCACCGCCAGGCGCGCGCGGATGTCGGCGAGCACCTCGCTCGCGCGCGCGTGCCGACGGCTTGAGGTCGACATCGATCTCGCTGAAGTGGACGCCCTCGGCATGCTCGTCGAGTTCGGCCCGGCCGGTGCGGCGGCCGACGGACGCGACCTCCGGGACGCTCATCAGCAGGCGCTCGGCGATCAGCCCGAGCCGGTTGGACTCCGGCGAGCGAGATGCCCGGGTTGTACTGCAGGCTGACGTCGAGCGTGCCTTCGTTGAACGGCGGCAGGAAGGTGCGCGGCAGGCGCGGCGGCCGCGGCGGCCGCTACCGCGACCGCGATTGCAGCGCCGGCGAAGACGAGCGCGGTGCCGCTCGAACGCCCACGCCAGCAGCGCCCGATTGGCCGCGCTTGCAGATGCGTCAGGAGCAACCATCCCGTCGCGTCCGGACGCGCCGGCCGCCGGCAACAGATAGTAGGACAGCACCGGCGTCAGGGTGATCGAGACCAGCAGGCTGGCCAGGATCGAAACGATGTAGGCGATGCCGAGCGGCGCGAACAGCCGGCCTTCGAGGCCCGACATGGCGAACAGCGGCAAGAACACCAGCACGATGATGATCGTGGCGTAGAGCACGCCGGAGCGGACTTCCTGGCTCGCGGCCGCGATCACTTCCACGAACGGGCCGCGGATCGCGCCTGCGCCGGTTCTCGCGCAAGCGGCGCAGGATGTTCTCGACGTCGACGACCGCATCGTCGACGAGTTCGCCGATCGCGATCGCCAGCCCGCCCAGCGTCATCGTGTTGATCGTCAGGCCGAGCGATCTGGAACACGATCAGCGTCATCAGGATCGACAGCGGAATGGCGGCGAGCGAGATGCAGTGGTCGCCCGCAAGTTCATCAGGAAGACGAACAGCACCACCGCGACCACGACCGCCGCTTCGACCAGACGCCTCTTCAGGCTGCGGATCGACGCTTCGATGAAGGTCGCCTGACGGAACTGGACGTTGGTCGCCGAAATGCCGGCCGGCAGCGTGCTTCTGGATGGCCGCCAAGCGCCGCCTCGATCTGTCGGGTCAGCGCCACCGTGTCGGCGCCAGGCTGCTTCTGGACCGAGAGAATGACGGCGGGCTTGCCGCGATAGCCGGCGTCGCCGCGTTTGACGCGCGCGGCAAAGTCGACATCGGCAACCTGGCGCAGCAGCACCGGCTGGTCCTGCCGATAGGCGACCACGGTGTCGCGCAGGTCTTCGAGCCGCCGGGTGAGGCCGATGTTGCGGATCAGATATTCGCGGCCCTGCTGGTCGACGAAGCCGCCGCCGGTGTTGGTGCCGAACCGCGTGACCGCCGCCTCGATCTGGTCGTAGGTCACGTCCAGAGCCCTGCATCAGCGGCAGGATCGGGTATGACCCGGTACTGGCGCACTTCGCCGCCGATCGGAATGACCTGCGCGACGCCGGGGATGGCCAGGAGCTGCGGCCGCAGCACGAAATCGGCGATCTCGCGCACCTCCATCGGCGACGCCGTGTCGCTGGTGCATCGCGATCAGCATGATCTCGCCCATGATCGACGTGATCGGGCCCATCTGCGGCGTGGTGCCGCGCGGAAGCTGGTCGCGCACCAGCGCAAGCCGCTCAGCGACCAGTTGGCGGTTGCGATAGATGTCGGTGCCCCAATCGAACTCGACATAGACGATCGACAGGCCAATGCCCGATACCGAGCGCACGCGCGCCACGCCCGGCATCCCGTTCATGATGCTTTCGATCGGGAAGGTGACGAGCTGCTCGACTTCCTGCGGCGCCAGCCCTTCGGCCTCGGTCATCAGCGTGACGATCGGCCGGTCGAGATCGGGAAAGACATCGACCGGAATGCGCGGCAGCATGAAGCGCGCCATAGGCGATCAGCAGCAAGGCGGCGGCGAGAACGAACAGGCCGGTGGCGCAGACTCGGCCGAGACCAGGAGATTGAACACGGCGGCTCTCCTAATGGATTTGATTGATGCAGTTCGGCGCCGCGCACGACGATGCGCTCGCCGTCTGCGAGTCCCGCGGCGATGACAGACGTGCGTCGCATCGAACGGCTCGGTGCGGACCGGGCGCGCCTCGAACTGCTCCGGCTCGACATGACGCCAGACCACGGTCTCGCCGTTGTCGCCGCGCACGATCGCTTCGCGGCCGACGATGACGCCGGTCACCGTGTCCCCGCGTTGCGCCGTGACCGTGACGGGCTGGCCGACACGGATCGCGGCAGGCGGATCGGCGATCGCGAACTGCACGACGGTCGCCTGCTGCTGCAGCATTCGGCTCCATCCCCGGAAGCCGAGCTTCATCGGCTCGAAGTCCGGCGACCACGGCCGTCGCATGCGTGAGCGCTGCCGGGATCGGCGTCGCCGTAGTCGTAAGCCTCGACCCAAAGCGACTCCGGATCGACAATCTGAAACAGCACGTCCTGCGCCTGCACCACCTGCCCGGCGACGACACTCGCCTGTGCGATCACGCCGTCGATGGGCGCACGCAGCACTTCGGGATCGATCCTGGTCTGCCGTATGACCTCGCGGCGGCGGCGCAGGCCTTCGAGTTCCAGCTTCCGCTTCGACCACAAGGCTCTGCAGCGCGACGCCGCGCTCTGCCAGCGTCCGCAGCCGCTGAAGCTTGGCTTCGGTGACCGCGATGAGCTGTTCGAGTTCGCGGATCGCTCGGAAATCGTCGTGCGGTCGGCGATCGGCATCGGCCGGTTCGACCCGCGCTAGCACATCGCCCTTTGCTACCGGCTGCCCCAGCCGAGGCAGTCCCTGTTCGGGGGCGATCACGCGTCCGCCATTAATGCTCTGGACGAGGCCGCTGCGGTTAGGATTGGTGATTACACGTCCGACAAGGACGACCGCGCGCGGCTGCGTCTCCGGTTTCGCGACCGCCGTACGAACATCCAAAATGCGCTGCGTCGGCTTCGGCACGAAGACCTTGCCGTCGGGCATGCGGCGTGCGCTGTCGCCGGTGACGGCCGGCGGCTGGGCATCGCCCGCATGCTCGCCCTCGTGCGCACGCGCTGCTCCCCCAGGCGATCCAATCATGACGATCGTCCATGCAAGAACCAGCACCGCGGCAAAGCGGCGGCGCCGGAGCGCAAGGCCGAGCCCGACACCCGCGGCGAGCGCGATGGCGAGGAGAACAAGGTGCTCGTCGATCCCGTGGCGCAGCGCCGACCAGACGCGTCCGTAAGAGGATGTCGGTATCGCAACGCCTTCTGTCGCCGCCGAGCGGGCAGCAACAGCTTGCCGATCAGCAGATCGTCACCCTCGGGTGCCCTGATATCGAATACAAGCTCGAGCGAGCCGTGGCTGTTGAACAGCTTGGACGCGACCACGTAGGTTGCGTCTGCGGCGGGTTCCGCCTGCACGGGCTCGCCATCGATCGAGACGGTGAGGTTCGCTTCCCGCACCGGGGCATTGTCCCCGAATCGATCGAGATAGATCGTCAGCCGCTCGCCTTCGAGCACACCGACGAGTTCGTACGTCTCAGATTTTGTCGTCAGCCGCGGCAGGCCGGGCATCGTGGTATCTGGCCGCCGGGGCGATGTCATCGTGTCCTTCGTGAGCGGCGGCGACATATGCCGCAGAGCACGCGAGCGCCAAAAGGAGCAGGACCATCAACCGGCGAGCGCGGGATGACGCAAGCTTGCGAAAGCCCAAATCCGGACCATAGGCGAATAGGCGGGAGTGCATGATGTTGTCCCATGAGCAGAGCGCTTCCGTGGCGCGGCTATTGGCCGCGCGTGGCTAGGCTATGCTGGCGGTCTTGGCGGCCGGCGCGGCCCGGGCGGCGCCGTGCCGCAAACGGGTATGGCGATCTTTAACACAAGCCTGCTGCTTGCCGTCTCGGCCGGCATGCAGATGGCAAAGTTGGCAGGACGGCGGTCACGATCGCCATGTTCCAGCAACACGGACAGCCGGGCTCCTGCAGATGCTGATCGAACGCGCCGTCCTCGTCTACGACAGCGTGTTGGTGGATGGGGCCGTCAGCATGCACATGGGTGGACGCGATGCAACTCGGTGTAGCCATCGTAGATGTAGCGGCGGTGCGCGCTCTGGCGCTGCCGTGATGATAAGGACCGTTTTCACCGCTCGCCGTTTCCGATTCCGCGATGAAGGCGCCTTGCGCCGCAAACGCCACTGTCGCCGCCATCATCAAGATGACCGCGGGAACGGTGAAACATCGACTGCGCGATCCGGCGCAACGCTGGACCCTCCTGGCCGCCTGCAAGGAAAAAGCAGCATAGATCACATCGGGCGCAGCCGTCCACAGTGAAGTGATAGTTAAGACAGCCACAGTTCAGGCTGGCTATAAATGGTCAGTAAGCAAATTCAAAATGTTCGTATGATTATTTAGCTCTCTGCGAATGCTGCCGCATAGTATCCCCAGCTATTCTATATTGCTTAGTCCTCTTTCTCGGCGCCATCGCCACCGTCACCTTGCGGTTCTCACCGAGATTGGGCTTCGTGCCGGTCAGGCGCGCCATGGCGAACTCGAAGGCGGCGACTGCCTTGCTGGATGGTCCGTCCCACAGTTCGGCGGTGAGCGGCTCCACTGGAGCAGCACACGTTGGATCGCGCGGACCGTGCCACCATACGTCGTCGGTCTTTTTCCAGATCTGGGCGGCCTTGGCATGATCGCGCCGCACCTGCGCGCGCGCCGTGAGCGAACATATGCCTTGTCTGTTTGATCAATGAACACAAGTCCTACGTCGTGCTCGGCCTCGATCTCGTGTTCCTTGCCGCTGCGTAGATCGGTCACAAACCAGATCAGGCCGTCCGCGCGCTCGGGCCGGGCTTCCAACGGTCGCGCGCGCAGGCCGCCTTCAAAGCGGGTTGTAAGCATGCAGACGGCGACCTTCTCATGATCTGCCACACCCGCTCGACATTGTCGTGCGCGTGCTTAGCGTTCTCGGTGTCGTTTACAGAATTGCTCCTCGCCCATGGCCGGCGCCCTTCAATTTCGCACTTGGTTGATCAACAACCGGCAGCGGACGCGCGCAGTTCCGCCGGTGATTAAGGCGCACCGATCTGGCCAGCCTCCCACCCAGCATGGCACGCTTGCGGGTGAGACCCCAGTGATAGCCGGTAAGATTGCCGGCGCGACCGATCACCTGACGCGATGGCAAGGCACTACGAAGGCCAGCGGATTTCCTCTTCCGACCGCGGCCCCGACGGCGCGTGCGGCCTTGCTGCTGCACACTTGAGCAGCCACGTCCGAAGTAGGTGGTGAGGTGGCCCAGCGGCACCTTGAGCAGCGCCTCCCATACCTGCACCTCGAAATCGGTGCCGATCAGGACGACGCGCAGCGGGCGGTCGGGCCGCCAGTGGCTGGGATCGAAGATGCGTCGCGCGAGCGGCTCGGTGCGCGCGGGATCCTCGACGCAGCGCGCCCGCGGCCAGCGCGTCCGCATGTCGGCAAGCGTCGCCGCTTCAGCGCCGGCATCCGCAAATGCCACCCCCGCCAACCCGCGCTCGGTCGCCATCACGAGGGCCGAGCCGAATGGGGACGGGTGGAAGCCATGACAGATCGTCAGCCCGGCCCCGCCCGACTTCCATTCTCCCGGCGACATCGCCTCATGCGTGACAAACAGGTCGTGCAGCCGGGCGGGGCCCACAAGGCCGAGCTCGAAAGTGGTGTCGAGCACACTCGCGGAAGCGCGCAGCAGCGCGCGCGCCCGATCAAGCGTGATCGCCTGCAGGAACGCCTTTGGCGTCAGACCGGCCCAGCGACGAAACAGATGATGCAATTCCGTGGACGTAACCCCGGCGGCCTCGGCAATCGTTTCGATCTCCGGCTGGTTCACGCCAGTTCTCGCGAATGTGTGCGATGGCGCGGCGCACGTTGTCGTAATCCGCAGCCGCATCCGCGAGCGGCAGCGGGCTTTGGCTATGGCTTGGCGCCAGATCGGCAATGCGGTCTGGTCGAGAGCATGGAAGCCTCCTTGGTTTGCTTCCCAGGTAGGCCGTAGGCAAGCACGTATCCACCCGATTTCTGAGAACACCGCGACGTGGCTGTGGGCGATCGTCCGCCTTTTTTCAGTCGCTTATGTTCGAACACCGTGCGGGTCGGTCCGCGCCGGGCCTCGCCGAGCGCGGCCGCCAGCGCGAGTGCGAAGCTGCTTTCTCCTGCGGCCCGAGAAAGCTCGCCACCGGAAGCCTCCTCCCGCGTGTAACCAGGAACAGCCCGCTCGACCCCGAATTCCTCGTGCTCATCACGGGCTAGGCGCACCCAGACGGGTTCATGGTCCATTGCTGCATCCGGCCGTGGTGGCTGACCTTGCGCACCGTCAGTTCTGAGGCGGTGATGGTTACCTGCTCATAGGCGGTGGCGCTGCGATAATTGATGCGGAATGCCCAATAGACCAGCAGCACATCGAGGCCCAGGAACCCGAATATCGGCCACGCGCCGAGCAACAGGAACACCACGCCGCTGGTAAAGCTGAGGCCTCCGAGCACCAGCATGAAGATCAGGAACCCGGTGGGGCTGAGCGAGCGGTGCGGCGTGAGCACGGCCGAAAAGATGGTCGGTTCACAGACGGCGTCGTTGTCGGGCATCATGCCACTCAATATAGGGAAAGCATGGCGCGCAAGACAGGTGCCCGGAAATCTGCCAAAGCGGTCCCGAAATCGGCACGACGAGCGCTGAACAAGGCGCGCGCCGGCAGGGCTGCACGGCTAAAGCCACTTTCCAAGCAGTCGGCGGCCGACCGCAAGGCTGCGGGCGGCGCTCTGCCGCAATGGACGGTTGCCGAGATCGCGGAGGCTTTTCGCCGTTTCCGTGCTGCGCGGCCGGAGCCCAGGGGCGAGCTTGAGCACGTTGATCCATTCACGCTGCTGGTCGCGGTGGTGCTTCGGCGCAGGCGACCGATAAGGGCGTCAACAAGGCCACAGCCGGCTTTTTCCGGCGGCGGACACCCCAAAAGATGGCCGCGCTCGGTGAAGTCGCGCGTGCGCGATTTGATCAAAACGATCGGGCTCTATCGCACCAAGGCCAAGAACGTGATCGCGCTGTCCCGGAAGCTGGTCGAGGAGCATGGCGGCGAGGTGCCGCCAACGCGCGAAGCGCTGGAGGCGCTACCGGGCGTCGGCCGCAAGACCGCGAACGTGGTGCTCAACGTCGCGTTCGGCGAGCCGACGATCGCGGTCGACACCCATATTTTCCGCGTCGGCAACCGCACCGGTCTCGCCACCGGAAAGACTCCGCTATGAGGTCGAGATGAAGCTCGACGAGTGGTGCCGGACAAATACCAGCTTCACGCCCACCACTGGCTGATCCTGCACGGCCGCTATGTGTGCACCGCGAGGCGACCGCAATGCGAGAAATGCATCATCGCGGATCTTTGCAAATGGCCTGGAAAGACCACGCTGCAGGCGCCCGACCCTTGACGCTGCCGCCTGCGGCAATGATGCCTTCGTCAATTTTCAGTCCGCTGCGGCGGGTTGTTGCAATGTGGCTCTGCCCATATGTTCCCTGATCTGCTCCCAGTGTTCCACAATGCGATGAGCTGCGTCACCCATGCAACGCTTCACCCGGCGATCGTTTGTAGCCGCCTCCGCCGTTATGGCGGCAGGACCTGCCTGGGCGCAGGCCGGCCGCAGGGTTCCCGTGCCGGATGAGCCGCGCACGGAGGCCGATGTCATCGTCATTGGGGCAGGTGCGGCCGGCATCGCCGCAGCGCGCCGCCTCATGGCGGCCGGCCGTCGCGTGGTCGTATTCGAAGCCGCCGCAAAGGTCGGTGGCCGCTGCGTCACCGATACCGACACGTTCGGGGTGCCGTATGATCGCGGCGCGCACTGGATCTATAAGTCCGATATCAATCCGCTCGCAAAGCTCGCACCCGCCGCCAAACTCGACATCTATCCGGCGCCGCCGGGCCAGCGAATGCGGGTTGGTCGCCGCTACGCACGTGAAGGCGAGACGGAAGACTATCTGTCGATGCTGGTACGGGCGAACAATGCCATCGCGGACGCTGCGCGCGGGCGGGCCGATGTGTCCTGCGCGCAAGTGCTGCCGAAGGATCTCGGCGATTGGCGTCCCACGATCGAATTTTCCCTGGGTCCCTTCGGATGCGGCAAGGACCTCGCGGAAGTGTCCGCGATGGACCTGGCACACGCGCCGGAACACGACTTCAGCGCGTTCTGCCGACAAGGTTACGGAGCGCTCCTGGCCGGCGTTGCCGGGGGGCTTCCGATTCAGCTGGCGACGCCGGTCACCCGCATCGAGTGGGGCAGCCGCGGCGTTGTCGAGGTGGAGAGCGAACGCGGCCGCATGGCCGCGCCGGCTGCCATCGTGACGGCGTCCACCAACGTGCTCACGTCCGACAAGATCAAGTTCGTGCCGGACCTGCCGAAACGCCACCTTGACGCCGCCGCCAAGCTCAGGCTGGGCAGCTACGATCACATCACCCTTGAACTGCCTGGCAATCCGCTCGGATTGCGCCCCGACGAACTCGTGTTCGAGAAAGCGAGCGGCCGCTCCACCGCGGCCTTGTTTGCTTATGCCGGTTCAGCGCTCTGCACGATCGACATCGGCGGCAATTTCGGACGCGATCTCAGCGCCAAGGGCGAGCGCGAGATGTTCGCTTTCGCGCTCGACTGGCTGGCGCGCCTGTATGGCAATGACCTTAAGGGCGCGATCAAAAGACGTGACGCCACGCGCTGGAATGCCGAGCCATGGGTGCTCGGGGCATCATCGAGTGCGGCGCCGGGTGCGCAGCCCTCGCGCAAAATCCTGATGGAGCCGCTCAACAACCGCGTCTTCTTCGCCGGTGAAGCGGCGCACGAGACGCTCTGGGGCACCGTTGGCGGCGCCTGGGAATCCGGCGAGCGCGCGGCGGATGCCGCCATCAAAGCGACCGAGAGGCCTGTTCCGCCCGTCGGCCGGCGTTGAGCGCAATCGCAGCGGTAGCGGCCCGGCAAAGGCTCACGCGGGCCTGCTCCAGGGCCCCCATTGGATCCCCTTCGGCATCGCCTCGTGCAGCATCATCATTTCGCCGATGGTCTCAGGCGTCACGAGCCCGACCAGGCGGCCGGTAGCATCGACAATGGCGACGGCGGGTGCGGATTTCTCCTGTAGGATCCGGAATGCCTCGTCGAGGCGCCGCCGATGCCCGAGCATCGGCACCGGAGTTGTCATCGCCTCTTCGACACGGGCGTCGGGACCGCGCTCCTTGACGGCCCGGATCAGGTCGCTGCGGCCCAGCAGTCCGACCGGCTTACGATCGCCGTCCACGACCGGGAATTCGCTCTGGCTTGTGCGCAACAGGGTCTGCACGGCCTCGTCGACATGCGCCTGCGGCGTGAGCGTGGCGAATTGCGTCATCATGGCGCTGCCCACCGGCACGCCGCGCGACATCGACCGAAGCGCAACGCTGTGCGCCTCCGAAGCGGCAGCGAGATAGACAAAGATCGCGATGAAGATCAGCATCGGATTGTACAACAGGCCGAAGAAGCCGAGCGCGAAGGCGACCCACTGCCCGATTGCGGCCGCTATTTCGGTCGCGCGCAAGAAGCCCAGGCGGTGCGCCAGCAGCGCGCGCAGCACGCGGCCGCCATCCATCGGAAACGCCGGAATCATGTTGAACAGGGCGAGAAACAGGTTCACTGCCGCGAGCCGGTCTACCATCGAGATTTGCGTATTCTCGACACTGGTAAGGTTGCCGGCGTTCAGATGCGCGCCCGCAACCGCAACGAGGCCGAACGCGATCGCCACGTTCACCAGCGGACCCGCGATGGCAACGAGGAATTCCTGATAGGGCTCCTCCGGAATGCGCTCGAGCCGCGCCACACCGCCGATCGGCAACAGCGTTACGTCAGGCGTTGCCACCCCGAACGCCCGCGCCACGAAGATGTGGCCGAATTCGTGCGCCGTCACGCAGGCGAAGAGCAGCAGCATGAAAAGTACGCTCGACCAAGCCGCCTCCGGGCCGCCTGCACTGTAGCTTGCGAAGAATATCCAGCCGAGAAACAGCAGGAAGGTGACATGGACGCGAACCGCGGTGCCGGCGATTTACCGATCTTCAGCGACCAGGGCATGGCAACCTCGAATTTCCGCATTCCTGCCAGAGGTAATCATTATCGGCTGATTTGCGAGAGCAGTCGTGCGGCGCCGTTTGTCAGGTTATAGTCGGCGTGCCCTGATCGAGAGGTCTTGCCTATGCCCCAGAAACTCACCGGCGAAGCCCGCACCAGTGGCCTCGCAGGCCTTGCCGGCTGGACCGAAGTCGCCGGTCGCGATGCCATAACGAAGAAGTTCACCTTTCGCGATTTCAACGAGGCGTTCGGCTTCATGACCCGCTGCGCGCTTGTGGCAGAGAAGCTCGACCATCATCCGGAATGGTTCAACGTCTATAAGACTGTCGAGGTGACGCTTTCGACCCACGACGCCGGCGGCGTGACCGAGCTTGACATCAAGCTTGCCGAAACGATGAACCGGCTGGCCGGTTGACGCGGCAACGAAGCGAAATCCAATGCCGAAGCTCCGCACACAACCGCCGTCACAGGAAGACGTGAGCAGGGTCGCCAATTCGATCAATGAGGCCGTGAGCCGCTACCGTGACGGCAAGCTCGACGAAGCCGAGAAGATCTGCGCCAGGCTCGTCAAAGCGTGGCCGAACCTGTTCGAGGCACATCATCTCCTTGGCGTGGTCAAGCTCGCGACTGGAAAGCCTGGTGCCGCGCTTGCCCATCTGCAACGGGCCGTGACGCTCAATCCGACCTCCTCCCACGCGCAGTCGAATTCTCGCGATGGCGCTCGCCGCGCTCAATCGCGACGCCGAGGCGCTCTCGCATGCCGACCGGGCCATCGCGCTCGCACCCGACAACGTCGAGGCCATCAACAATCGCGGCAATGTGCTGATGAAACTCGAGCGGCATGCCGAAGCGCTCAGCGCATTCAGGCGCGCGACAACGATCCAGCCGCGTTTCCTCGCTGCGCGTCTCAACCGCGGCAATGCGCTTGTGGCGCTTGGACGGCATGCAGAGGCGCTGGCCCATTATGACGAGGTCCTGGCGGCTGCACCGGATCATGTTGACGCCTACGTCAACCGCGGGAGCGCGCTCCTGAGCCTCGGGCGCCCGGCCGAAGCCATCGAGAGCTTCGATCGGGTGCTCGCAAGCCGACCGCACGACGGGCGGGCGCTCACGGCGCGCGCCAGCGCGCTGCATGCGCTCAACCGCAACCGGGAGGCGGTCGAGTCCTGCGCCCAGGCAATTGCGATCGAGAAGGATCATCCCGATGCGCATCACAACGCGGCGATGTCGCTGCTGATGCTTGGCGAATATCGGCGCGGCTTTGAGGAATTCGAGTGGCGCTGGAAGCGCAGCGGCATGTCGGCGCGCCGGCGCTCGTTGGGCAAACCGCTTTGGCTCGGCGAATATCCGCTCGCGCGCAAGACCATCCTGCTGCATGCCGAGCAGGGCCTTGGCGATAGCATCCAGTTTGCCCGCTATGTGCCGCTGGTGGTCAACGCTGGCGCGAAGGTTGTGCTCGAAGCCCCGCGCGAGTTGATTGGGTTGTTTGCATCTTTGCCCGGCATCACGAGCGTTCACGCGCACGGCGAGCCGCTTCCCGCCTATGACGTGCATTGCCCGCTGGCGAGTTTGCCGCACGCGCTGCGGACCGAGGCCTCGAGCATCCCGGCGGACATTCCTTATCTCGCGGTCAGCGCAACGCGCATGGAAAAATGGCGCGCGCGTCTGCAAGACATTGCGCGCCCACGCGTAGCGATCGCCTGGGCAGGCCGTATCAGCCACCCCAATGACCGCAACCGTTCGATTGCGCTCCCCCAGCTCGAGCCATTGTTGACGCGAGCGGAAGCGCGTTTCGTAAGCGTCCAGCGGGAGCTGCGCCCGAACGATGCCGAGCTGATGGAGCGAATGCGCAGGGTCACGCACCTCGGCGACGAGTTGCAGGACTTCGAAGACACCGCCGCCGTGCTCTCGCTTGTAGATCTTGTCATTACGGTGGACACGGCGGTGGCGCACCTTGCCGGCGCGCTCGGACGACCGACGTGGGTGATGCTTCCATATCTGTCCGGACTGGCGGTGGATGCTCGGGCGCGAGGATTCACCCTGGTACCCGACCGCGCGCCTTTATCGTCAGCCCGTCCCGGGCGATTGGGAAAGTGTGCTGGCCCGCATCGAAACCGATCTGGCATCCGGCCTAAAGGCATGATCCCGAAAAGTGTGCAGCGGTTTTCGGAAAAGATCGTGCGTAAACAAAGAGCTAGAGCGGGATGGCGAGTTGAAGAAAACTCATCCCGCTCTGGTGCCACCGATCTGACGCGGGTCGTCACTTCTGCGGCGGCTTGAAGAACTCCAGATCGGGCGGCGGTTGATCCTTGCGCGTCGGCATCAGGCGGCCGTCGGCACTGAGGAAGTAGTTTTCCTTGCCGATCGTCACCTGCGCGTTGAGCTCGCCGCAATAATATTCCGGCCATTTCGGATGCAGATCGGGATTGCGCAGGTATCTCTTGTCCACCGTCCAGGGTTTCGTCAAAGCATGGTCGACGACCGTGATTTCGTCGTGCAGGACGTTCGGATCGGTTTTATCGAGATGGATGCGCTCCCGGAATACCGATTCATTGTCGTAATGCAGTGGGAGTCCCGTTGCATCGTAGGCGCGCGGGCCTTTGAAGGGACCACGGGTCTCGACCTCGAGAACGTCGAAGACGCCGTCGCCGTCCTCATCGACCCATCTGCCGATCGAGTAGCCGCTGAAGGTCGGCTCGATGTCGGCCGGCCATTGACGGTCGTCAGTGTAGATGCGGCGATTGTGATCGTCCCAATTGATCAGGATATATGTCGTTTCCGGCGTGATGACGTATTCCTGCGGACCGAACGCCATCATCATGTGCGGCATGCCGGCCGGAAACAGAGGGCGGTCGGAAAATTGCCCAGGCCGCCGGCTGCCTGGTCCTTCAGGCTCTTTTCGAGCACCGCCTGATACTCGGGCGTGAGCGGCGCTGCTGTCCAAAACCACCCGGTTTTGTCTGATCGTGTGACGCCTGGCCGGGAATTCCGCACAATGAACCGTACCCATTGGCCTTTCCAATCGGGGTAGCTCGCCGCGTCAGCGGCTCGCGCACCATCATGGATGATGAGCAGCACAGCCGCGATCCCGGTCGCAATCATGATCCTGGCGCTATGGTCCGACATGGTGATCCTCCTCGCATCTCGAATGACGGGACGGACACTCAACCGGCACGCCGGTGCCCGGTTTTCTAAGTTCGTGTCACTGGCTGCACACTGTGAGACGAACTTCGAAACCAGAGAGCACTGGGAACTCTACGATCGCAGAGCCAATTTTCGACTTGAAGTTCCTGATCGAGTTTGCGGCTCGTGATGCAGCAACTTCAAAGCGAGCCCGCAGTCTCGCTGTTTCGATGGCCGAACCAATGAAAGCTCCTGCGGGTTCCGGAAACTAGGAAAGTCGGCATGCTCCGGCCCAGGAAGCGGCACTAAACACTCTCTCGCACCAGCAAGATCACCTGATCGACCGCGCCGGGAACGTCTCCTGCAAGGAACCCATACAGGCGCGGGGCGTTTAATGGCATGCTCCGGGCAACCAAAGCGATCCTAAAGACAGCTCCCACACCGTGCTGGGCTATTTGATCGGTGTTGCGGTGCTCTTTGCCGCCTTCGCCAGTTCTGCTTCATTCCTTGATGCAGCCCGTGGTCATTCTTAATCCAGGAGTGGCCGCGTACAAAGCCGTCACCCGCCACCCGGCTTGTGCCTCTGCCCGCGGGAAGCCGATGGGAATGAATCGGCATTGCTGGACGACTCTGCGTGCTGAGCCCTCAAGCCAAACCGTAGAGGCGAAAATCGTCCAGCCGGCAGCGGAGCCGGCAACCTCGCCCAAAGCCGCGCGCGCTAGTGTTTCGCGCAACACGGAGCGGCCCAACGCTCGCTCCTGTCCCCGCAGCCGCACGCAATTGGCAACGCGAAGAGGACAGGACCAAACGACATTTGCCTACGCGCCGGAATGGAACGCGCCGTATCGTCAGCCGCTGTCGGGCTGGCGGCCGTTCTGGTGAGGAGGCGCGCCCTGTAAACGCTCGCAGGTGCGGACGGCAAGGCGGGTGCCGTGCCAGGCGCGACGACGGACGGCTTGCGGTCGCAAGGGTAGTCCGACGTCGGTCAATGCACGTCGGTGCTTGCCGCGGCGGGAAGCGGCAACGTGCCGTGCCCGGGACTGCCCTCGGCCCCCACTCCCGCCATTATCCGAGTGGTGCGCGTGAGGGCCAACTCGTACTTTGCGCTCCGAGTCTCACCCGCCGTGCACGCCCGTCATCGCAGACTGGCGAGGCCTGCCGGCACGCGCGCGCGAGAAGCGCGGAGCGCCGCGAAAACGCGCGGCCGCAACGGCCTCGCCAAGGCGATGTCGCGGCCACCGTCCACCGGCGCCTCCGCGCTGATGGAGCCTTCCATGCGCTCGGGATCCTCGATCAGAGCATTCCCGACCTCGAACATCGCCGCGAGGCTCGGCGGGCCGTCAGCCGTCACCATCCGCGTAGAGGATTCTGAGGCAAGATGATTTGACTCCGCGTGGGCTGGCAATGATTCCATTCCGCGTGGCTGGCCGCGGCATAAGGGCAAACGATGCCGTGCCTGGCGGCGATCTCGCGCCAGAGCCTGGTTTCGGGCGATCCAGGTTGGCCGATGCCGTGCATGTCCACCGCAAGACCGTACGTATGAAGTGAGTTGAATTTGTCCGCAAAGCCGCCGACACCGAACGCGGGCGGGCGATAGGCCGAGAAAATTCCCGCGAGTGCAAGCCCACTCTCCCTCGCGTCGTGGATGGCGCGCCCAAGTCGCGCAGCAAACTCCGGATGCAGGCGACCGATCGCAAGGGCCGGCCCCTGTCGTGTCATCGTATTGCCGGGATGCGCGGTGGCGATCAGATAGGCTTGAACGTTGTTTGGATCGGTCCCGATGCTTGTGTCCGCGTCCGTGCCGATGTTTGTTCCGGGTCCGCGTCCGTGCCGATGTTTGTGTCCGGGTCCGTGCCGATGTTTGTGTCCGGGTCCGTGCCGATGTTTGTGTCCGAAGAGTAAGCGGAAGGCTCGTCTTCAATCGACTGCACCGCATCGTCGGTATCAGAAAAAAATACCGGAACGTCTCGCACGAACAACGACTGATAATCTGCACTGACCGACGGCGCCTCGTCGGCGCTGAACAGTGGCTCACGTGCACCCTTCGCTTCTCGAGCCACCTGCGCAATCACACGTTCATGACTAGTGCCATTTTCCGCCAGCGCGATCGTGAAGGCACTGAACAACGTCCCGCTCAACGCGATCTTAAGCGAAGCAACTATCATGAGACGTTGCATGTACCCTCCCGATCTCAACCGTGAGGGGGCTGTTGGATGAGGATTAAGTCCACAATATGATTGCAAAGTCGTTCAGAATGGAACTTTGCGCTATCGTTGCGCGGACGAGGCTGCAGTCTACAACACCCAGCGTCTGCAATGTACATAATTTGTTGCTCATCGGCTTCGGTCGATTTGATCGGCAATTTCTGGCTAAATTAGCCACCGAGACTATCCGGCTCCGGCATTGCCCGCGTTTGCAGCGTCTCAACTGTGCGCGCGTGCTTCCCGTGCAAATAGATGGCAAGCTGCTGGCGAATTGCTTCTCCCTCAGAGGTTACGGCTGCCTCAAACAGATCGTGCTGTATCTCTTGAGGCAAACAACTCCAAAGTCGAGCAACAGCTTGGCCGAGATCGCGAGAAGTTCCTCTGCCGCTTCCATGGACAGCTCTTCTGTGCATCTTCAACTTCCGGCAAGCGGCTAATCCGATCGATATGGGCAAGAGCTTCCAGCAAGGCTGGTATTCAGGCCCCGTTCTCCGCTGCTCTGAGGAATTCTTCCACAGTCGTTCTAAATTGTCCGCCCGATGCGCTGTTTGGCACATGAGAGACCGCCAGTCCTCCAGATCCATTACGGCAGAGGACCCACCGGTCGCCATTTGAACTGCTATAAAGCTCCTGAAGTGGTGTGGTAGCCATCGCATGTTCCTAAAACCGGGCACCAAGGAGCGCGCTTTACAGCTTCCGGGGCATTCCCAAGCATCATC
The DNA here is from genome assembly GCA_963799975.1 of uncultured Actinomycetota bacterium. Classification (GTDB taxonomy): domain Bacteria; phylum Actinomycetota; class Actinomycetes; order Streptosporangiales; family Streptosporangiaceae; genus Actinoallomurus. The sequence continues at coordinate 38,015 of CAWCZF010000006.1, forward strand.
GTGAACTCTTCGCCCGCGGCGTCTTCCTGCTTGGATATCGAGACTTTGCTGCCAGCAAGTGAGATGAGAACACAATCTGTCACATCGACGCCATTCGAAATTGCGGTGAGGCAGAGCCTTCCCCCGGCGAAGTTCCACCAGCCCGATCGGATATCGTCGCCGCGGGGCAGGAATTTGGCTCTGACCGTGCCATCCGGAACGAAATAGATGATGCGTTCCGCGTTCTCAATCGTGTTCCCTATGACTAGGGCAAACGCCGCCCCCCCCGGTCATTTGCATGGTTTCTTGTTGGGCGAAAGCCGGAGGGTTGCCTCCGACCCCGATTGCCGTCACGGCAAGTGCCACCGTAAGCGCACCCGCAGACGAGGTTCTGGTCAACCGCATTTTCTTTGCCCCTAGGTTTTCGGGAATGCGTGCGTCCTAGTGGAGCGGATTTGACATTCGCTACCCCCCGACCGCAAGCTCGCGAAGCGAATGTCAAATCCAAAGCTCCACTAGAACCCCATATTTGCTAGTGGTCCTTTGATTCTAACATTCGCAACAGAGCCTGCCGAGATGGGATGCGAATGTTAGAATCGGACCACTAGCATTGTCAGCCTTTCGGTGATGGCTTGTCCATGGCACATCGCAGTGCGCACGGCACGACCGGCGCCTTGGCTGACTTGCGGCGAGAGCCGCCTGAGGGTACTCCTCACGGAGAACAGAACTGCAATAGAGGGAGTGATCTCGCGCTTCGAGACGCATGATTTTTGATGAGTAGCACCCTTAGTTTGCACATCGAGCCTTACACCTAGGGGCGCAAAACACAGCGGGAGGCTAATAGTGTAAAGGCACAGCGTTCATCGTTCCGACCAACTGCAAAAGCACGTGTTTACCGCGCAATATGTGACCTCGCATCATGAATGAGCCGCGTCTATTCAATATCGCCGTGACCACGTGGGCAATTTTCGCCGTCACTCTCATCAGTTTACTAATTCTGCGGCCGGGCAATTCGTTGCTGCCGCTCTACGCGGAAGCCTCCTACCAGTTCTGGAGCGGCGTCTTGCCTCCCAGCGATTATGGCGCTGGCTATTTCTATCTTCCTATGAGCCAGATCTTGTTCTCGCCGATCACAATGATGAGCACCAAGGTGGGTGGCGCGGTAGCGCAGTTGATCTCGCTTGCGCTGATTACGTGGGCGGCCTGGGAATTGACGCGGCTACTGGTGCCGGTCCGCACGAAATTGGCATTCTCGATCGTGCTCCTTTTGATCATTTCGGGCGTCGCCGGAATCCTGCGCATCATCCAACTTGATGCGCTGATGTGGGCACTGACCGCGATTGGGGCGAGCGCGATCGCGCGACAACGCGCAGGCGCCGCGGCAATCGCGATTGCGCTTGCATTTGCGTTTAAACCGACCGCCATCGTGGCCGTCTTGTTAATGGGCACTGTTTGGCCGCGCGTCGGCGTGCGTCTCATTCCGCTGGTCGTGTTTGTTCTCATTGGCCCCTTCCTGTTCGCCGACAGCGGTTACGTGGTGCAGCTTTACAACAGTCTGCTCGACCGAATTGGCGGCGGCATTCAGCATCCGCGCAACTTCATGGATGTTGGGAACATGCTCAATCAATTAGGCGTTCCGGTGCCCTTTGCAGCAATGCTTGCGATCCGGGCCAGTGTCGCGCCCGCAACCCTTGGAATTGCGTATGCTGCGCGCCGCAAACTTGAGTTGCCCTTCGCGGCCTTCCTCACGTTTGCGTTCTCGGCGCTCTACCTGCTTCTTTTCAACCCGCGCACAGAAGGCGGCGGATATGCTGGCCTCTCGCTTGTAGCGGCGCCAATAGCCGCGCGCATGATCCTTATCGAGGGCAGGAGAAAGGCCGCAATAGCGCTCGCCTGTGTCTGCGTGAGCATGGGAATTACGAGCTTGACCTATTCAACCATGATGTTCTTCGGATCTGGTTCAAGCCGACCCTGGGCATTCTGGTCACCATCCTTGTGCTGGTGCCGCGCCGCTCAACGCGCGGTTTTGGGAACCTGTGGCATCGACGCGCGCAGCTCAACAGGACCTGGCGACTATGAAACATGAGCACGCCTAAAGAGTGATTCTCTTGTGGCCATGCTTCGAGACGCGCCCATCTAAGTCGGCTGTAGCCGACTGGACTTTGATGGCCAATGTCGGGCAGGCCCGACATTGGCGGGCGCTCCTCAGCATGAGGTTTCCTTTGGTTGCAACGACATAGGACCTCATCCTGAGGAGGCCCGCATCCGATCTCGGAGGTTTACCCGAGATCGGCACAATTCAAACGCACGGGTAAACCCGACTTGCGTGCGGGCCGTCTCGAAGGATGGTCCGCGCAGGATCTGCCATTCCTGATCTAGCTCGGCGGCGCATCCCACCCCAACGGCCGTGCACCGGCATCGCGCCCGCGCGCATTAGCCGCCCGTTAACCATAACCCTCTTCAAATGGCGGTTCCGATTCCCGTTCCCGTGCGCGGAGGAGCCGATGCTGATTGCCTTCGAGGGAGGGCGCCTGGAACTGCAGGACGAGCGGCCGCACAAGCTGATCGAGGCCGTGCAGCGGGTGCAAGGAGTGCAAGCGCTCAATCGGGAATTCAACGCGTTTGTCAGCGCGACCAGACACACTCTTGCGGTGTCGCAAAATTTCGGCCGCAGCAACGGTTCCAATCGGCATTGGCTGACGGCTGCGATCGTCAGCGATGACGCATCCCTCCCGATCGCGCGTTCCTTGCCGAGTTCTCCGGCCGCCGAGCAGCGTTTGACACCGCCCAGCGGAGATTACCCCGATCTAACCATTGCCCCGTTAGATCGCCTTGTGAATTGAGGGAGGGTTTACCATGCGACCTGCCGATCACTCCTGGCGCGTCGATCCGCTCGATGAACGCCTGCCGCAGGCTAATCTCGCTGCGCGTCTACGCGTTCTGAAGGCGCTGCAGCGCGAGTACGAGATTTTCCTCAAGTACCAGCAAACGGTTGCGGAAATCGACGAAGGCGCAAGCGCTAGCGCGTCGACGGCCTAGTGGAGCGGATTTGACATTCGCTACCCCCCGGCCGCAAACTCGCGAAGCGAATGTCAAATCCAAAGCTCCACTAGAATCCAATATTTTGCTAGTGGTCCTTTGATTCTAACATTCGCAACAGAGCCTGCCGAGAAGGGATGCGAATGTTAGAATCGGACCACTAGTGGCGGCGACCGCGGCGGCCTGATCGGGGACTACGCCGACCTTCACGCGGACCCGGGGGACGTGCCGGGCATTGAGGGCAGTGTCTTTCAGTAACGCCCTGGACCCTCGTCCGCCGGGCGAGCATCCTGCCGGATAATGCCGGACAGGAGGCAGCGCGTGAGGAAGACAGTAGCGATTGCGCTTGGAGCGGGCGGCGCACGCGGGCTTGCGCATATCGCAGTGCTGGAGGCGCTCGACGAGATTGGGGTCCGCCCCGTGCTCATCGCGGGGACTTCGATCGGAGCGTTGATCGGGGTCGCCTATGCGGCCGGGCTGTCCGGCAAGGAAATTCGCCGCCGCGTGGTGGCCCTCGCCCACAACCGAACCGAAACATGGCGGCGCCTGATCGGCGCGCGCGCCGGGACGATCTCGAACTTGTTCGCGATGGGTTTCGGCAGCGCGACCCTCATCGATGCCGAGCTGTTTTGCGCACAATTCCTTCCCGATCAGGTGCCGGAGCAATTCGAGGGTCTCGACATCCCGCTCATCGTGATCGCCTCGGATCTCCATCGCCGGCGCCAAGTCGCTTTCGATTCAGGCGCGTTGGCGCCGGCCGTCGCCGCCTCCATCGCGATGCCGACACTGATGCGCCCGGTCGTGCTCAGCGACAAGATCCTGATCGACGGCGGAGCCACCAACCCGCTTCCCTTCGATCAGCTGCGCGGTCGCGCGGACGTCGTGGTGGCGGTCGACGTCTCGGGCGAGCCGAACGAGGAGCGCCGCGACATTCCAAACCCCTGGGAGTGTCTCCTGAGCACGGTGCTGGTCATGGGCGCGGCGATCACCACCGAGAAGCTGACGCATGGCGCGCCCGATCTGATGATCCGCCCGAAGGTGGGGCTCTTCCGCACGCTCGATTTCTTCCAGGCCAGCGCGATCCTGCGCACCGCCGAATCCGCCAAGGCCGAGATCGAGGAACACTCGCCCGGCTGATCGGCGCGTAGGCGAACCCAGCCGCGGCGTGGAGCTCCAGACAGTCGGTCGGGACAACCGACACGGCCGCGATCTCGCCACGCCAGCGCCATGGAGTGAGCCGATTTGCGCTTCCTGGCACCACCAAGCCAGGGAGAGGCGCCGGAACGGTCACGCTTGGTCCCGGACGCCCGAAGGGTCACAGCTTGGCCTTCGGCATGCACCGCCTTGCCTGGCGGGGCACGATCCTCTATCCCGGGCGGGCCTGCGCTTGGACAAGCCTCTGTTGATGCGCAAGTATTTCGTCTTCGCGTATTTCGTGCTGCCGGGGGGAAAGGCACTGCATGGCCAATGTGGTCGTGGTCGGGGCCCAGTGGGGCGACGAAGGCAAGGGGAAGATCGTCGACTGGCTGTCCGAGCAGGCCGACATCGTGGTGCGCTTCCAGGGCGGCCACAATGCCGGACATACGCCGGCGAATCGTCGCCACGCGCGCCACCAGCAGCTTCGCCGCTGCCGCCTTGGGCGTTCATGCGCAGTGGAAGCCGCGAACAGCGACGTATTGCTAAGATCTGATTGCCGAAAACGGCATGACTGCGGAAAAAGCGGCACACCATCGGACCCTTGCTGTCGAGCGGCCAAATCATCGGCAGCGGTCACGATCGAACCGGGCACTTCGTTTCAGCCGACGCATTGCAGCAGGTGATGGACAGCCTGTTCCGCGAACTGGAATCGTCTGGTTCGGGATCGATGGCGAAGGGCGAACCGCGGTCGAAGGCCCGATCGAACGAGCGCATATACGACCTGGCGATCAGAAAGCTCGCCGAGGCAAACAAGATTGCATCAGAGCCGAGACGGTGACGCTGGCAGGTCGCGGAGACGCGATCCCAGCAGAGCGTCTGCGTCTGCTGACGGCGGTGGAGGACCTCTATGCATCTGCCGTCTGCCGCGCGATTAATGAGTGAGGTGTCTGTTCGCATTGGTGTGCAGCAAGGGAGATGCGCGAGCTGATCACGTTTCTGCTTCGTGGCAAGCGCCTGGTTGTATGGGTGGACGACGCGCTCCTACATCCGGTTCCTTTTTAAAAGCTCGACGCCGATCTGCGACAGCACAAGGAACAACGCTTCGATGTGGCGCGCTTCAAGAGCTTCACCGGACTAAGCCGAAAACACGCCATTCCCCTGCTCGAACATCTGGATCAGTTGCGGCGTCACCCGGAACAGTGGGGGCGTACGCGTGGTCCTTTGATAGAGAAGTTTAGAGGACACGCATGGTCAGAAAAGGCCGCGATCAGGCGAGACAACCTCCTCGCTTCCGCAGCATACCCGGAGTAAGCAGGTGCGCATCGTGCACCGAGGCGAAACGATGCTCACAGATCTGCTCTCCCGCTGGCCGGTGGTCCGGCAAATTAAAACGCGTCGACATGGCTATGGTGCGCAGCCTTGGAGTGACCGCACCCGCAACCTGCAGCCGAAAACTGAAAAAGGTCGCGAAGTGAGCCGCTCCATTTGCCCGTACTGCGCGGTCGGTTGCGGCCAGCTGATCTTTCCATAAGCAAGGCAAACTGGTCTTGGTGGGAGGCGACCCCGGAGTCTCCGATTTCCGCGCGGACACCTGTGCCCCAAGGGCGCAAACAAAACCAACTGCACACGCATCCGAATCGGCTGAGCAAAGTGAAGTACCGGCGTCCTTATTTGGGAAGGATTCGGAGGAGCTGGATCTGGATCCGCGCCATGCATATGATCGCGGATCGCGTCTGGCAGGATCCGCGACAAAAGCTTCGAAGGAGACTCAAAGACGGGCAGAGTCCTGATGCAGACCAAGGCGATCGCCCCACCTGGGCGGTGCCACCTTAGATAACGAAGAGAATTATCTAATCAAATAAACTCTTCACAGGAGGATTGGGCATGGTTTGCATCTAGCAACCAGGCCCGTATTTGACACAGCTCTACGGTGCCCGGTCTGGGCACCTCGGTAGGACGGGGCGGAGTAACTACAGCGCAGCGATCGCTTGCGGATGCGGATGCCATTCTCATCATCGGCTCCTCGATGGCAGAAAGCAGCATCCGGTCGGATTCCAGTGGGTGATGCAGGCGCGCGAACGCGGCTGCAAAGTCATTCATGTGGACCCGCGGTTTACGTGTACATCTCGGCCCAGGTGCAGACATATACGGTTGCCCTTGGCGCGCAGGTATCGTACATTCTCTTCCTCGGAGCGATCATTCGTTACGTTCTGGAAAATGAGCTGGCTACTTCAAGGAGTACGTGCTCCACTACACGAATGCCTCGACGATCCTTCGCGAAGACTACCGCGATAGTGAGGATGGTGCTGGACTCTTTTCCGGCTTGGATCGCTGAAAAGAAAAAAAGTACTAGTCCGGAAACGTGGCTCTACGAGGGATCGGAAGCGAAGGATAGCGCAGGTGGTCATCATCCCGCCGGCGGCGGCCACGCGAAAGACCGCGGCGAGGCGGGTCACACAGAGCAATATATAACTGACGTGGCCAGGAGATGGGTGACGCCCGCGGCCGCGGCACGCGACAGCAGTCGGCGTCGAGGTCCTCAGTTGCGAGGAATGGAATTCATGCCGATGTCGATCAGGCCCATTTTCGCGGTTGATCCGAAAGTCAGCGCAGGAACTTCGGCAGTTCGCTCTTGAACTTGCGCCAGCGCCAGCGGCTTCGTCCAGTAGCGCCTCGGCGCCGCGCGCGATCGCCTCGGTCACCTGCGCGGGCATCGCGTCGGCCGACAGCGCCACCACGCGGAGGCCGCTGGTGGCCGGGTCGGCGCGCAGGCGGTCGAGCACGTCCAGGCCGCTCATGTCGGGCAGCTGCATGTCCAGCAGGACCAGGTTGGGCATCCAGTGGCGCGCCAGTGCGAGGCCGGAGGCGCCGTCGCGCGCGACCAACAAGTGCACGTCGGCGCACAGCGCGACGTACTGCTCGATCAGCAGCACGTTGACCGGGTCGTCCTCGATGTAGAGATCGGCCGGCCGCCCCGGCCAGCGCCGGACCGAACGAGGGTCACCTCGAAGTCGGGGTGCTCGACGGTGTCGACGAGGTCGAGATTAGGGCGGATCGTGACGGTGGTGCCCTGCCCCGGCGCGCTGGCCACGTCGAGCGACCCGCCCTGGCGCTCGGCCAGGTGGCGGCTGATGACCAGTCCCAGGCCGGCGCCTTCGGTCGCGTTCGGCTCGTTGCCCAGCCGCCGAAACGGAACGAACAGGTCGCGTGCTGCTCCGACGTCATGCCCACGCCCTGGTCGCGCACCGTCAGCACGGCCTGGGTCGGGGTCAGCGAGGCTCACGAACGCGCGAGCCTCGCCGAGGACTGATGGCGTTGCAGCGCGGCAGGCGGCGACCATTTCGCCGTATCGCTCTTTTGGAGGCCGGTGATCTTATTGCCGGCGCTGTCGATGGTCGATTCCACCTTAATCGGCTTGCCGAGACTCAAGAGTCGTGAACGCCAGCCGCGAGCTAGAGTCTATTCCCATCAGCAACCGGCGCTCTCGTTGAGCTGGGCACGGTGTTCAGGAGGACTTCCAGCCGTACCCTATCAATTCGTGCAGGCTGCTTTTTTTCCCTACCACCACCACCGTGAGGCTGCTGTCCCGGCCCGTCTACTTCCATCCAGGACGGATAAGTGCCGGACGGCGTCTCGACAGACAGATCCCAGCGCCCTGCGAGGGCAGAAGCGCGGCTCTGGGGTGAGGTGGGCATCACCGCCGCGGCCAGCAGGAACAGGGTCAGCGAAGTTTTCATTGGAGCAATACCTTCCTGGCCCGAAGCATCGCTAGCTCCGGGCTGGCCAGGACAGGTGGCCCGGCGCTGGCGGGCAGCAGGGCGGCCACCCGTGCCAGGTCGGCGACAACCACCACGTCGACCTTTTTGGCGATCAGGCCCGCCAACCGGCGCAGCAGTTCGTCATGCCGGGCCGCGTCGCCCGTGACTACGGCCTCAATGTACCTTCTGCCAGCGCGGGAATCAATTTGCTCGACATCGCGGCCTGTATTTGCGGCGGTTTCGCGGAGCAGTTCGAGAGTTGGATTGAGCGTGCTCCTCGAGTGTGGCTGCCACGCCGATCCGGTTACCGACAGAAATTGCTTTTGGCCAGGGCTTTATCGATTTGCAGGATCTGAAAATCGCAACCGCTGGCGCGCGAGGGCCGTAGCCTTTCCTATTGAGGAGCACATCATCATCACTGCATCGGCCCCACCTTCGTTATGGATCAGGGTAGCCAGGCGGCGAATGGTATTTCCGGTCAGCTCGCCGGCGGCAATGGTATTACGGAGCAGCGATTCATCAGTCATGTGAAGGTTTATGCCGCACAGAATGTCTCTTTGAATAATTGGGTGACAAGGGTAATCAGACGTGGCTTGTATGGACTAACGCCAGTTTCTTATCAGTTCAGGTCCAGTTTCTTGACGAACGGCATCAACAAATAACAGCGTCATGTCCACGTATGACCGCCGGGATTTTAGCCGAGACCCTGCCGCTGCCGCTACTGCCGCCCAGGGGCAGACCGGCGACAGGCTGAACATAGTCGTCCTGGTATTACTGACGATCACGGTATTGGTGATGGTGGCTGCTATGGCCATCCCTGAGTTTGACCGACCGTGTACCCGCTCCGGGCGGCGTCCGGCGCGGTTCACGAAGGGCATTCAACGCGCCCGTATGTTCCGCATCAGGGGCGCTATCTGACCGGCAAAGAATCCCGACTGGGCAGGCGTGAAAGGCGCACTCCCCGCACTGATGGACGTGGTAGGGGTAATCCGCAGGGCAGGTGCAAACGACGCCGCCCGGAGCTGGTCGCCATAATACCGCTGGCTTCCGCGGCAAATGGCATCTCTGCAGCGCCCTGGCGCGCCTGTCCGGATGCAGCAGGCGCGTCCACGAATTCTTCGGCTGGTATCTCGGGCTGGCTGTACGCGAATTTGCACCTCGGTATTATCAGCTCGGTTCCGCGCCCGGAAACACTTTTCACGGCAATGGTGGATGATGGAAAAAGTTCGCAGCCTGCCACATGCACGGTTACTGGCGAGCGAAGGCGCGCAACTGCTGGCTAATCCGCATAGCTGTTGATGTATGTTGCGTTCGGCGCCCGCAATGATCCCATGATGGCGCCGAAAGAGAATCTGGCTGAATCCCGGAGGACGTTAACGTGCAGGATCGGCGACGGCATTTGGCGATGGTGGCGGCGGTTGACGATGCGGAGGCGGCTTGCTCTACGAACTGGCGCGGCAGGCTGGAAGAACAACACGATCGTTTACTTTTCAGGCGGACAACGCGGGCCACCCAGGCCGGGCTTCAGCGATGGAAGCCGCTACCCACGGGGAAGGATTGTCCGTGGTTACAAGCTGGGGCTGTTCGATGGCGGGATGCATGCGCCCGCCCCGCTGCGCGCCTGGTTTCCGGCAAAGGCCTGACGGTCTGGAAAGACCGACGATCTCGATGGATATCATGCCCACGTCTTCGCCTCGGTGCATCCCGCCGGTGCCCTGCCTGCCGCAAAAACGGCCCGAAACATCCTTCCAGTCTGAAGCGGAGCTCCCATTACTAGTTCCTGTTTGGAGCCACTATAACCAGCGGTCCGCGGCAGCGCGATTGGAAGCTGATTCGAAAGTCGCTGCATCTTCCGGGTGAGCCGGCGCCCATAAAGACATGGCTCCCCATCGGTAGGCCGGACCGGGCTGATAAGATGATTGGCGAACCATAAACTGGAGCGGGTCAAGGATCTGATGGAAAAGCTGCGGGCCTGGAGCGGACGTGAAGCTCATGCCCGCTCCGTGCAACAGGCGCCAGCCAACCACACCGATGCTGGCGATGGTGCGGCCGACGCCACTCGTTGACGACCTTGCCCTTCGCATCCACTTCGATAATGCGGCGGCCCGTGTAGTCGTTGATCAGCATCCCGCCGTCCGGCAGGAACGTGAAGCCGGACGTCCAGCCCATCTGAATCGCCGGGTCCGTCCCGCCGATACTGCGGACCACCTTGCCGGCCCGGTCCACCTCCACCAAGTTCGCCCGGGTCGCGACAGACTCATCACAGTATTGCCGTTCGCCAGCCGGCGCCCCATATAGAGCTTGCGATTCTTCGGCGTTCGGCGCCTGCCATTCCCACACGATCTTGCCGGCCTGCGTCCACTTCGATCAGCTTCGCCTTCGGCCTCCACCGCGATAAGCGTGGTGCCCTGCTCCGTGCGGTGGGCGTTGCGCGAACGCATGTTGGCGAGGTCCGCGCTCTCGTACTTCCACACCACCTGCTTGCCGGGCGTCACTTCAATCACCTTGCCCAGCCGCGCGTCGCTGATCAGCGTGTTGCCGTTCGCCAGGCGCTGCGCCGCTATCGGGTGCTCCAGGCCTTCGCTGATAGCTCCACACCTCTTTGTGATCGGCGTCGAGCTTCCACCACCTTCTTCTGCGGATTGATGGTGAACAAGACATGACCGTTCGGGCAGCGCCTGCACATCGTGCCCGTGATCGTTCGGCGCCTTCCAGAGCACTTTGCCCGACGGCCATTCGATCTCCGCGATCTCGCCGTTCGGCCCGTGATCGGAAATCAGCAGCGTATGCTGCGCCGGCTTCGGCTTCAGATATTTGTCGAACCACGGCGATGGCGCGCTCGTCGGCGCGCAGCGCATCCGCGCCTTTGAAGCCGTGGCCGGCGCCGCTGATGGTCTCGAGTTCGGCCGGCACGCCCGCCGCGATCAGCCGCTCAATCATCCACAGCGACTGCTCGTATGCGACATAGGGGTCCGCCGTGCCGTGGATGGCCAGCGTGGGCGCCGCGTTCGGCGTCACCCAGTTGAGCGGGCTGGAACGGATGTGGGTGAGCCGTTCGTGATCCAGGTCGCCGCCCAGGAACATCGGCAGCACCTCGCGGCGTCCACCGATTTCGAGTACGACTGCGTGAAGTCCGTCGGGCCATACTCATCCACCACGCATTGCACGCGCGCTCGATTGGTCGCGATTCGGTCCCGAGCCTTCGAACTCTTCCACGCCTGCGGTGAGGCCGAGCATCAGCACCAGGTGTCCCGCCCGCGCTGCCGCCGAAGCGCGCCGATATGGTCCGCGTCGATGTTGTATTTGCGCATTTGCCCGGAGAAAGGATGCGGGTTCACCCGCACGGTGGGACTGGTTACCGGGGGAAAGCCGGGTACGGCGTTAGCCGCGACGTAACCCGCGTTCGGGTTTCACGGCCAGCCCGATGTAGCCTTCTTCGTTACGGTGATACCTTGGCCGTGCACAAGCAGGACGGTGGGCTGTGCGTGGCTGAAGGCCCCTTCGGGACGGAACAGGATCGATGGTTTGCCTGCTGCTTGGCGACAGCCGAGTATTCGATGTCGCGATCGGCAAGCAGCGGGGTGTCGGGGAAATGGTGGGGGGCGGCGGGCGCCTCGGCAAAGGGTGAGTGGAGGCGACAGGAAGATTGAAGAGGCACTAATTGAGGCGACTAGGACGCGATTGGTGGGGCAGCCGTAAAGTTATAGTTTTTAACCAAGCTATAAGGTCTTGAAGGGCCTCATGTTTGCCAATCCATAACGCAAACTGATGCCTTTTCATGAGTGGTGCTCAACGTCACTCGGGCGGAGTAAAGTTCCTCGCCGTGCCTGTCGCCGATTTTCTTGAATTGCAATGAGCGATGCTGCGGATTTGCTTTCAGCACCGAAAACTGCTTATCGGCGCTGCTGCGGATGTGCGGCTGTAGCGGCGGTAGTGCTGCCAGAATTGGGAAGTTGCGCGATGCTCCATGAAGCCGCGTTTTTAAAGCGGCTAAACGCGACCGTTTTTCTCATCGTCCAAAGCGCGGTTGATCGCCTTGTCGAGACGGCCTGCGGCGAGGCCGGATTGAATGTGATGTTAATGGCGTCGGCAACGCTGTTAAGTAGTTATAGTTTTTCAGTTTACCTGCGCTGAGGGCTGCGTCGCCGTGCTCCATTGAACTGGTTATCCATGGGGATCTTCATCATTTTTAATGGTATCTTTAGTCTGGAAATACCGCTGTAACCGCGATGTCTGTGTAATACTGGGTGCGTTACCAGCGTCCTGAATGAGTCGTTTAACAAACTTTTGACCTTTCGCAGGTATGGGTAATCGCGCTTGTAGTCCAGATGAGGGCTTCGCGTTCTTGTTATCTGGTGTTCCGACAAATTTCAATCGCCTTCTTGAGGCTGACACAACGACGCTGGCGTAATGAAGCTGCGCCAGGATCGGTTGGCGGTTGGTGATTTTGGTGATCAGTGTACCAGTCTCATTCACCGAGGAAGCCACTGGTGGAGGTAATAGTGCAAACGGTATTGGCACGCGGCGACCAGGCCACCACCTGGTGTCTTGTGGGTACCGCTACTGTTGATAATGATAATGGACCTCGCCGGCATCGCAGGGTATAAACTGTGTCACAAACTGGATTTTTATGGTAAACTTCAACAAATTCTGCTGGCGGTGACGTCGCTGAACACCTGCCAATCACGTTCCCGGTGGCATTTAGCGCCGCAAACAGAGGCTTGCGCCACGCCGCTCATAATCGCTGGTCCTTGTTCGGCAATCCAGGGCGGCGTAATCAGGATCTGTTGCGCGCGTTCCGGGGCTGGCACTGGCGACTTTCATCATGCAAAGCACCACGGCGCGTTCCGGCGGGTTCATACAAGCCCACCATATCCCGCACCTTTCATCAGAAGGGGGTTGCGACAGTTTGAAATGCTGCTTCGGTGTGGTTGTATCGAAAACGCGCCAGACGCGCACCACGGGCTTCGGCTTATTGCAGTTTTGCGCCAGCGGCGACGGGTGCTCCAGCGGCGCGCCGACGGCAGGCTTTCCAGCGTTTCGCGATCGCCCCTCCACCTGCGCGCATCTGTACCTTTCGCGAGTTGGCTGCATCTGTCCAGCAAGCCATCCAGACCCTTGCATCTGATAACGTCGCCATTTCTCCATAGTTGGCGCTGGTCATGCGCAGGAGCCCCGCGATCTCCTGGGTTACTCCAGCCCTTTCACCGCCTGCAGCACGATTTTTGCGCGCAGGGTAACCCGCTGCGGCTGGCCTCGGATGCTGCACGGAATTCCAGCTTTTCTTTGTCTGCTGCTTCCACAGTGAAGAAGTTCGTTTTGGAGATGTTTGCTCTGCATCGGCAGCCTCTGAAACAGGGTTCAGGACCCGAGGATAACAGCGCCATCTGCAACTAATTTCTAACCAGCACACCAGCAAGGTAGACGATTTCACTTTGTCTGTGTACGTTGCCGGAAGTGGACACTGTCATCCTCCGCCTTAGCACTTTTCGATGGACCAGTTCATTAGGGTTTAGCGGCGGTGAAATTTGAAAGCTGACGCGTTCATGTCACTGTGTCTGGGGTACAGGAGGCACTCCATGGTCAGTCTTCCCGTGCGAAGCTGGTCGACGCCTCTTCCATTGGCCGTGGCGAGTCTTGTGGGTTGGACTGTCCTTTGGTAAAATACAATCAGGGTGAGGTATGTGGCTTATCAATCTCAACGTCTGCAACTAACGTCGCCATTACTTGAATGTCGGTAAGACCGTCGATTGCGCCAGTTGCAGCATTGCCTGAACGCACGCATTGGTCATCGGCTTCACTCCGCGTACGTAATTATGTAAATCGCTCCGGCGAATCCCCAACAACTGCGTCTCGAAATTGACGCCATAATACTTGCGCGGCGCGGCCAGCGGCCGGAACCCGAACATCCTTTGATAAACATCCGAGTGTTCCACTCGGGGGCAGGCGACCAGCCATCCCACTTCATAGAAATCGGCCAGGGCCGCCATATTCCCCAGCAGCCGCACGAACGCATCGCGCCGCGCTCGCGGTCCGAAGCAGAGCCGGCTCGCCTCGACGTAGCTCTCGCCCGACATCCTCTGCAATTCCGGATGATCGCCGTAAACATGCTGCGCCGGAGAGTCCTTCCAGCCGCGCGAGGGCAAAACCACGCTGATGCGCACTGTCGCCAGCGATTCCTGCTGAGCGCCCCGCACCAGGAAACTGAAGTTGCTCTCCTGCTCGTCGAACGGATCACTGAAACGCTCCTCAGAATTGACGTCGATCGAGCCTTTCCTGCGATAGCACGCGTAACGCAGGCGATAAACTTCGTCGCGCTCCCGATCGGTTGTCGCGATGATGCATTCCTGAGAGGCGGCGTATTCAGGTGAGATGCTGTTTTCCGGTCCGTTGAGTGTCATTGGCTTTCGCTTCCTTCACTCAGGAGAGCGAACGCGCGCGAAAAGCCCGCCAACTATTTTTCGAGAAACTTTGCGGTCTCTTCCAGGAACAGTTCCAGCCGGTCGTGGTGCACCCAGTGCCCGGCATTGGGCACCGTGATCAGGCGGCAAAGATGCAGGGCCTCGAAGCGAAGATCGCCCTCAGGCAGCGGAGCGAAACTCTCCAGCCCCCAGAAAAGCAGGGTGGGGCAAGCGACGTGGCTGAAGATCTCCGCCGCCTCTTCGAGATTGTGCCCGTACGGTGGCAGTGCACGCAGGTAATTATCGAACTTCCAGGTCATGGAACCATCGGCGTTCCAGTTGGTGCCGTGCAGTGTCAGATGCCGCGCCACTTCGTCCGAGAGGCGTGGATTCGCTTCCTTCATCCGGGCGACCGCCGAATCGCAGATCGGGAAGTTTGCGGATGGCGTTTTACTGCGCACCACTTTCAATCCCTGCAACCGACACCTGAATGGCCGTATACTTGTCGATTGCGCCAGTTGACAAACACCACCTGCGAGATGTGGAGGCGCTGGTCATCGGTTTCACTCCGGGTTTCATCGTGACGTTAATTCCTGCATACTGGTTGGGCGATTTGCCAGCACCGGATCCACGAGATCGTTAATGCGTAACGCTGGAGTTTACCGACTGTTCCCGGCAACCGCACCCGCCGTGACGGATGCGATAAGTGGAGCATCATAGACGATTGAGTATCGAACCCACCGGCAGCAGCGCAAGTGACTTCTTCCAGTGCTGCAAAAAGGTTCGCGCAGCCACGTCCGGGCAATAGCGCTGCTCCGTGAGCTGTAATCGGGGCATCTTCAGTTCGGTGAAGACGAGAAACGGAGGCTGCAAGCGTTGACCCACTCATACACATACCCTTCAGTGCTGGCAGGCCACCTCTGGCCCCACAGCCAGCAATCCTCGCGGATATGGACCGGGCCGGGTATCGAATTTCGCCGCGCCACGCTGAGTCTTGCGACCATCAGGGTTATCGCCGCCCAGAGTGTTAAGCATTCCTTCAGGTGGCTCAGCGCGCTGACCGCACCTCCAGACATACAGCGCTACCGCGATGTCCAGAATGGCTCGCTTCCGCCTCTTCCAGCGCGCCGCCCGCCAGAAAGCCAGTCTTCAGACCTCGCCCGCAACGCGCGCCATACTGACCAGAGTGATGCGGTGGCCGTGCCGTCCATTACGAGTTCAGCAACGGGTGAAATAGGCCGCTGCATCGTCAACGTCCACCGGCGCTGTTTCGTTCTTATCAAAGCGCAGTAACTGCCCCATGGAACCTTCCGCATCGAAGGCGTGAAAGCTGACCTTGGCGATCAGATAAGTCGGCCAGCAGGCGCACGCTGCTCCGCTGGATCTTCCGCCGCGCGCGCAATCAGGGTGGTGGGCTTGTCGTAAACAGCGCGCCAGTGGAGTTCTGCTGCTTTTTGGCTGTAAGTGGCGCTCGTACCCAGTTCCATCCGTGAAAATGGTGAAAGCGTTGGCTTTTCCGCTGGTGGTTCGACCGGCGGGGCGGCGGTTTTTGCAGTGCAAATTTCAGGCGCGGAACTTCCTGAAGCGTAATGCCGACAACGGCCTCAAGGACGTCAAGCATTTCGAGGGTTGTCATGTCGTCGAGCAACGTCCCGGAGGCGGAAAAGACTTTTGACGTTAGCGGACTCCGGCCTTTAGCGTCCTATTGGCAGCGCCAGCGGCGACTCGCGCAGGAAATCCAGCCGCTGATCTGCTGCACGGCTTCCCGGAATGGTGAGTTTGAGGTGGAGGCCACCGTGATCACGAACGGCAGCTCGTGCTTGTGTCGCATGGCAACTGCAGCACCGCTTCCAGACCGATCTGCTTCCCGCCAGAATGCCTGCCAGCTCGGCAATGATCCCCGGCCGGTCATCCACTCGGAACCGCAGGTAGTAGGGCGGTGCTGCAGCGACGAGACCGGTTCATACTCCCCAGACGCTCATGCGCAAAGGGCGACACCGCTCCGGGCTGCCGCTGCGGATCTCCCGCGCCACGCGCATCAGATCGCTCACCACCGCCACGCCGTCGGATCGGCCCGCGCCGCGCCCGTAGTAGAAGGTATCCGCGCCGAACTGTCCCTTCACCCAGACCGCGTTATAAGCCCCTTTCACACCGGCCAGAATCGTCGATTGCGGAACAGCGCGGGCCGCACAGAAAGAATACCGCGCTCCCTTTGCCGCGCCGCGCAGACCAGACGAATCGTGTGCCCAACTGGTGCGCATAATCGAAATCCTGCGCAGTGATGCGCCGGATGCCTTCCACGAAGATGTCGCTCGGCGTGATCCGCTCGCCGAAAGCGAGAGCGGAAAGAATCGCCAGCTTCGAGCGCGCGTCGTATCCATCCACATCCGCGCTCGGGTCCACCTCCGCATAACCCAAGCGCCTGGGCTTCCTCCAGCATCTCGTCGAAGCCCTCTCCGCGCCGCTCCATCTCGGTCAGGATGTAATTGCTGGTACGTCAAATTGCCGCAATCGCCAAAATCCGGTCGCCCGAAATCCCTTCGCGCAGCACCGCATGAATCGGAATCCCGCCCGCCACGCTCGCTTCCATCGCGAGGTCGATTCCGCCTTGATCGCGCGGTCCCAGATCTCCGCGCCGCACAGCGCCATCAGCTCTTTGTTCGCGGTTACATTGATTTGCCGTTCGCAATCGCGCCATCGATAATCTCGCTGCGCCGCGCGCGGTGCCGCCCACCAGTTCCGCCACCACATCCACCTGTGGTGGGACACTAAAAAGCCTGGTAGTCGGTTGGCCGTAACGGCAGGGTCTTTGGGGGACATCTGGCACGGGGTTGGCGCTGGATCAATGGATCTGCTGGACACCGCGACGATGCGTAGCCGGAATCCATTTCGTGGTAATCTTATTCTTTGAAGTTCTCCGTCGACAATCGCAAGGGTTCCCCGACCGACCATCCGCTGAGGCCAGTATACCCACATTTATGCTTTGACTCTCTGGCTTATGATAACGATATGTGCTGGTTTTACACGGCGATCCGGCGCTTGCAGACGCCTCGCCGTCTGGGGCCGGGAGCCTACGTGTTGGGTGTCCGGGAAGGCGGCCTAAACCCCTGACCTCCAAGATCGTCCCCCCGATCCTGGCGTCCCCAACGCTACCTGCCTGCCAACTGGGCAACCTACAGCGCGACGAACTCGAAGGCGGAATACGACCGAAATGTTGAAGGACGCGCGGGATCTGGCGAACCTGCCCAAGGCCTTCGAACTCGATCTTAAAAAGAGCGATGTCGTTCTTGTTCTCTCTCCTCCCCGCTGCTCACAAAAGCTGGACCAGCATCGAAGACATGAGGATCAGTGCGTTGCGGTTGAATGAAACGGGTCTGCCTCCCTGTGCGCCAACCCCGAATGGCTCCTGACCAGTTTAATCGTCAACGAATGAGCGCTTCCGTCATCGACTAAACGCCTGTGCGGGCTCGCGCAACGCCATCCTCGAACGTCGGCGGTGACCTCGATCAACTGGCGTTCATCGGCTTCCGCCGCCGTGGCGTCTCCTCCGCAACGCCTGGGCCGCTCGGTATCCAGTCGCTCAAGGGATCGGGTGCCGTGTGGAAACCGGATACCGACCTGTATCGCGACTAACCTCGAGACGGTCGGGTGAGAAGCCCAGCCCAATCCGCCCCACTGAGATCCCTTTTTCGGTGCAGGTAAAAAATATAATCCTGATGGATGATGTTTTTTTGAGCACCGGTTACTATCTGGTCCGTGGTTTTCTCTATGCTCTGTTCTCCTATGGCTGCCCCGCCCGCGTCCAGTCGCTGGTGCTCATCGACCGCGGGTCACCGCGAACTGCCGATCGAAGCGAGATCCATCGGGACGCACCGTCCAGACCTCCGATCGGAAATCATCGGAGTGGGTTCACGAGGTTGACGGATTAAAAGGTTCGCGTTGCGAACGTGTGACGCTGTCTAAATGATGCTGATAGAGCTGGTTGCCTCCGATATCGAGTCGGACCGGACGGAGATTGAAGGATTTACAAGGACATGAATGATGAGGAGAGCAGAGCGCGTCGGCCACGAACGGGGTCGCGTACGGGGACTTCTCTGCCCAGGTGTACAGGCGTGAGGACGAGTCCGCCGTCCGGGCGGTGGCCCAGGCCAGGCCGCCCTGGCCGAGCATCCACTCCACCTGCTCGGCGAGCAGCAGCAGGGTCGCGACCGACGGGGCGTTGTAGGTCTGCAGCTTCGCCGAGTTGTCGATGGCGAGCGGAGCGACAGGAAGCCGGGGATGTACCGGCCGCCGCCGCGATCTCGGCGACCCGCGACTGCGCCGCGGGGGAGACCAGCGCGATCCACAGGCCGCCGTCGGAGCCGAAGCACTTCTGCGGCCCGAAGTAGTAGACGTCGGTCTCGCCGATGTCCACCGGCAGCCCGCCCGCCCCGCTGGTGGCGTCCACGACGACCAGCGCGCCGGGGTCGGCCCCGGGCACCCGGCGGATGGGCATGGCGACCCCGGTGGAGGTCTCGTTGTGGGTAAATGCGTAGGTGTCCACGCCCGCCTCCGCCCGCGGCTGCGGGTGGGTGCCGGGCGCCGACTCGATCAGCACCGGGTCGGCCAGCCAGGGCGCGCCCGCGATGACCTTCGCGAACTTCGACGAGAATTCGCCAAACGACAGATGCAGCGATCTCTCGCTGACGACGCCGTATGCCGCGATGTCCCAGAAGGCCGTGGCGCCGCCGTTGCCCAATGCCACCTGGTAGCCGTCGGGCAGGGCAAAGAGCCCGGCGAGGCCGTCGCGCACCCGCCGGACCAGCGAGCGGACCGGCGCCTGGCGGTGCGAGGTGCCCAGGTAGGTGGCGCCGGACGCGGCCAGCGCGGCCACCTGCTCGGGGCGCACCTTGGACGGGCCGCTGGCGAACCTGCCGTCGGCGGGCTTGAGGTCTTCCGGGATGACGATCGTGTCGGTCACGCCAGCCACCCTATCCGTCACGCTCCGGTGCCCCCGGCCGGTCCCGCCGCCCCTTCCGCCCTGCGCCCTCACCCGCCACCGCGCTCTCACGTGCGGACAATCCGGGCATAACGGCCCCCTCCGCGTGGCCGTCTCAGATGCTGGACAGGCTGCGGGCTCATGTCACGGATCTTGGTCACGCGAACCCGGACGAAACGGGCGTGATCATGGCCAGGATCCGTGAAGAGTGCGGTTCGGCGGCCCGGCGGCGGGTCAGATCTCGTCTAGGACGGCTGCGGCGCCGTCCACGTCGCGGACCGGGCGCGGCTTGGGGCCGACGTAGCGCGGCGCTCGGGCGGACCAGGCGGCCGGTCCGCTTCTGCTCCAGGATGTGGGCGGACCAGCCGGCGGTCCGCGCGCAGGTGAACATGGCGCTGAACATGTGCGGGGGGACCTCGGCGAAGTCCAGGACGATGGCGGCCCAGTACTCCACATTGGTGGCCAGCACCCGGTCCGGCCTGCGGGCGTGCAGCTCGTCCAGGGCCGCTTCCTCCAGCGCCACCGCCACCTCATACCGCGGGGCGCCGAGTTCCTTGGCGGTGCGGCGCAGCACCCGGGCGCGGGGGTCCTCGGCACGGTAGACGCGGTGGCCGAATCCCATCAGCCGCTCGTGGTGGTCAAGCGCGGCCTTGACGTAGCCGGGCGCGTCGCCGGTCCGCTCGACCTCCTCGATCATGTGCAGGACCCGGGCGGGCGCGCCGCCGTGCAGCGGCCCGGACATGGCGCCCACGGCCCCGGACAGGGCCGCGGCGACGTCGGCCCCGGTGGAGGCGATGACCCGGGCGGTGAACGTGGAGGCGTTCATGCCGTGCTCGGCGGCCGAGGTCCAGTAGGCGTCCACCGCCTTGACGTGCCGCGGGTCGGGGTCGCCACGCCAGCGGATCATGAACCGCTCGACGATGTTGCGCGATTCGTCCACCCGTTCCTGCGGGATGGCCGGCAGGCCGGGCCCGCGGGCGGCCTGGGCCACGAAGGACAGGGCCATGACCGAGGCGCGGGCCAGGTCGTCGCGGGCCTGCTCGTCGCTGATGTCGAGCAGCGGCCGCATGCCCCAGGCAGGGGCGAGCATGGCCACCGAGCTCTGCACGTCGACCCGGATGTCACCGGAGTGCACCGGCACCGGGTACGGCTCGGC
Organism: uncultured Actinomycetota bacterium; assembly: GCA_963799975.1. GTDB lineage: Bacteria > Actinomycetota > Actinomycetes > Streptosporangiales > Streptosporangiaceae > Actinoallomurus. The sequence continues at coordinate 58,463 of CAWCZF010000006.1, forward strand.
CGGGGCCAGGCCGGGGGTGAAGGCGTTGTCCACCAGCAGCCCCCATACGTGGCCGAAGGTGACATGCCCGACCAGATCCTCGATGTCCACGCCGCGGTAGCGCAGCGAGCCGCCCTTCCCGGTCGGGCTCGGCGATCTCCGTCTCAAACGCGACAACGCCCTCGAGCCCGGGCCTGAAGTCCGACATCTGCCCTCCTCGCGTCTCCTTGTGAGCGACGTGACCCGCTCCCGGGCCCGCTTGGGCGGCTGTGGTGGGCGGGGGTGGCGCACACCGCTGCCGGATCAATTCAACCTCGCGGGGAGTGCCTACTGGTAGCGGTGGGGACCGTGATAGCCACCACCCTGGTGCTCCGGCTTCACCGCCCGGCGGCGGCTGTGTGAGGATCAGTAGCCGTGAACAACGACGACCACCCATCCGGGACGGGCCAGCCAGCCCGGGCACCGGAGGCGGCCGGGCCGGGTGACCTGGGCGGGCCTGGCCTGGACGAGGCCATGCTCGCCCCCGATCCGGTGACGCAGTTCTCCGGCTGGCTGGCCGAGGCGGCCGCGGCCGGGCTGCCGGAGCCTAACGCGATGGTGCTGTCCACCGTGACGGACGCCGGGCGGCCGCGCGCGCGGTCGGTCCTGCTCAAGAGCCACGGGCAGGACGGCTTCATCTTCTACACCAACCGCACGTCCGCCAAGGCCCAGGACCTGTCGGGGAACCCCTGGGCGTGCCTGCTGTTCCCCTGGTACGCGCTGCACCGCCAGGTGATCATCCAGGGCGCGGTCTCGCCCCTGTCCGAGCCCGAAAGCGAGCCGTACTTCCATTCCCGGGCGCACGGCTCCCAGCTGGGCGCCTGGACAGCAGGCAGTCGTCGGTGATCGTCGCGGGCCGTCCTGGACGACGCTACGCGCGGCTGGAGCAGCGCTGGCCGGAGGGCACGGTCGTGCCGATGCCCAGCTTCTGGGGTGGCTACCAGCTCCGGCATGACGTCGTCGAGTTCTGGCAGGGCCGGTCCAACCGGCTGCATGACCGGCTGCGTTACCGCCGTCAGGGGACGCACTGGGCCGTCGAGCGCCTCGCGCCCTGATTGATCTCCGCCCCAGTCATAGCCGCAAACCAGTCGCAACCGCATACCATCGGCTGCGAAGGGAGTTTGCGGTGACCGCGCACGGGCTGATCGACACCACGGAGATGTATCTGCGGACCATCTTCGAGCTTGAGGAGGAGGGCATCGTCCCGCTCCGGGCCCGGATCGCCGAGCGGCTCGGGCAGACCGGGCCGACCGTCAGCCAGACCGTGGCGAGGATGGAGCGCGACGGCCTGCTGCGGCTGGAGGGCGACCGCCAGCTCGTGCTCACCGAGACCGGCCACAAGCTCGCCATCCGGGTCATGCGCAAGCACCGGCTGGCCGAATGCCTGCTGGTCGGCGTGATCGGCCTGCCCTGGGAAGAGGTCCACGTCGAGGCGTGCCGCTGGGAGCACGTGATGTCCGAGCAGGTCGAGCGCAGGCTGGTGGAACTGCTCGATTACCCGGTGCGCTGCCCGCACGGCAACGTGATCCCCGGGCTCGGCGAGCTCGAGGTGCCGGCCGCCGCCGCCGACCGGGCGGAGGCGGCGGGCAAGGAGGCCGTCGAGCCGATGGACAAGGCGGCGGCCGAGCACGCCGGCCCGGCCGTGGTCCGCAGGATCAGCGAGCAAGTCCAAAGCGATGCCGACTTGATGCTTAAACTCCGTCACAGCGGGATACAACCGGGACGCGAGGTCACGATCGCAAGGACCGACGATGGTGTGCGGGTGACAAGTGAGGGCGGAGCCTGCAGCATCACGGCGGAGTTGCCCCGCCGGGTTGCCGCGCACGTGTTCGTCGACGCGCACTGACCGCCGCGCGCCCCGGGCCCGCCCTGGCGCCCGGCCCAGCCTGGAGACCGGCCGGTGAGGCCCGCTGATGAGGGCGGCCCCACCGCGTTCCTGACCGCTGACACCATCCTCGGGCAGATCGAGGCGGCGGTGCTGGTCACCGACCGGCTCGGCAACCTGCGGTACGCGAACAGCTACGCGGCCGGCCTGTTCGGCCTCCCGGGCGACGCCGGGGGGCTGGCGGGGCTTTCCGTCCTCTCGCTCATGGACGGGGAAGCGGAGCCCGGCCCGGACGGGGATCCTGGCACCGCGGCCGGGCTGGTCCAGCAGGTGCTGGCGGGCGGCGCCTGGGAGGGCGCCCTCGCCAGCCCGCGGCCCGATGGGTCCCGGGTCGCCATCGAGGCGCAGGCCGTCCCATACGCGATTCGGCCCGCGCGATCGACGGGATCGTGGTCATCGCCCGCCGGGCCGCCCGGCGCCCGGCCCGCGCGAGCACGACCGGATCGGGCTGCTGGAACGGATCGGCGAGCGCCTGGCCGGCTCGCTCGAGCTCAACGTCACGCTGCGGCACGTGGCCGAGACGCTCATCCCCAGTTCGCCGACCACTGCTTCATCGACCTGCTCGACGGCGACAAGCTGATCCGCCGGGCGCAGAGCAACGCCCGGGGCTGGACGCCGCCGCCGGGAAGCTGGGCGCAGGTGGGCGAGCAGGTCTACTACCCCGAAGGTCACTTCTGCCAGCAGGCGATGGCGCAGCTGGACGCGGTGGTGGTGCCGGACCTGCGTGACCGGCGGTTCCCGGCGCCGAACGCCCGGAGCCTGCGGGCCAGGGAGGATGTCGGGGTCGTCTCGGCCGCCGCCGCCCCGCTGTGCGCACGCGGCGAGCTGCTCGGCGTGATGAGCCTCGGGCTGTCCCGGCTGTCGGGGCCGGGGAGCGCCACTATGACGCCGAGACCGCGGCTTCATGGCGGCGATCGCCGCCGGGTCGCCATCGCCATCGACAACGCGATGCTGTTCGAGGACAGGACGCTGGAGCAGATGAACCTGAACGAGGAACCAGCAGCGGGCGTTCATCGCCCGCCGTCGCGCGACCCGGCCCAGCGAGGAATACCGTACTCCCACCGACGAAGAATGGGACGCCTTCCTCGCCCACTTCGAAAAGGTGGTCTCGATAGGCACCTGCGGCCGCGCATTCGCCTCGCCATGCGTCCACGAACACGCGTCGCCGATGTGGGTACCGCAGGTCCAGGAACGGCATCATCGGTGACATCAGCGCCTGGCGTAGCGCTGCGGCTGGCAGGTGGATTTGGGGAGTGCCGTCTGAAGCGTGGTCGTGGACTCAGGTCAGCACCGCTCGATCGAGGGCGGCGCATGCGCAGCCCGGGACCGTGGAGGCTGGGTAGTCCCGTTCGACCTGGGTCAGGAGCTGATGCAGCGGGGCAAGGGGGGTGCGGGTCCGGTAGTTGCGGGACCGCCCTTCGAGCTGGACCTCTACATGATCATTACCGGGACGTTCGGCGGCGAGCACGACCGTGTTGGGGGTGGAGCCGCTGCCGAACAACAGCAACGTGCCCCTGTCCCTGCAGCGTGCCGGCGGGCGCGAGGCCCCAGCGCGATTTCACGGTGTCGGGCCTCGGCCTCGGTCGCCTTCCGCCCGCTGGTCTCGCGACACGCCCCTTCCAGCTGCGTCTGGTCAGTGTTCTCATACGAGAACGGTTTGGTCCATGCGGTGGGGTGCCGCACGCGCGACCTCCTCGAGGGGGAGACGACGATGTGATCTGGCGCCGGATCACTCTTCCTGTTGGGAAGACGCGGCGATCCCGGGTGGGCAGTGTTCCGCCCACCCGGATGAACCGAGGGCCGACGGTTATGCGACCGCGCTCGCCGCGGGGAATTGCGCGGCCGGAGCTGGCGTCGAGGCTGGTTCTCCTGACTCGATTTTCAGTCGCAGGCTCTGCCGCCGCGCGGGGTTGAACTCGTCGGTGAATTCGATGTTAGGTGAAGGCCCTGCTCGTAGAAGGTGATCTCGCTCAGCGCGTCGATGCTGCTGAGCTTGAAGTATTTGCTCGCCGAGGCGTAGGCGTTGATCCTGTCCTCGAAGCGAGGATCGTTCAGGAAGGACAGGACCGGGACTGGGTCCCCGCGCACCACCACGGCCAAGCCCTCCTCCATCACGTCCAGTCATTCCGAGGACTCACCGACGAGGACTTCACAGCCCTCGATCAATGGCTCCGAGCAGCGTGAGTCACACATGATCCACAGGATTTGACAATTGCTCGAGCTGTTCCGGTTACGCGGCGCCGATCACCCGGCATCACCATCAAACGGGTCTGAGCGACAACGGCCCGGGCTCGAAATTTCATGCCTGGTGCGACGCGTGTGCCGAACTCGGCATCCGGCAGAAGAGCCGGCCTAACGCTGCGCCACAGACCAACGGCACGTACCCAACGCCCTCCACCGCACCCTCGCCGACGGCTGGGCACTCGGACGCTTCTACAGCTCCGAACAAGTGGCGGTCACTTACCGTGATGTTCCATCGAGCGATTCGGTCAAAGCGGGATTGTCGATATGTGCGCTGAGCAGCCGGGCAGTCGGGAGTGTGGTCCGATCGCCGAGGCGCCATTGGTGGAGATGGGCATGTACGACGAGTTCGCGCAGGTCACAACGTGCCGCCAGTGGCGCCAGCCGCGCGACGAGCGACCGGGCCCGGTCGTGGTCGCCATGGTCCAGGGCAGTGATGATCGCCGCGTCCAGCACGTACGCGTGAATCCACTGGTAACGGTCGGTTACCCGGGTACACCGCATCACCGCTTCATCCAGCCACTCCGCGGCGGTGACGTGCTCGCCTCGGCCGGCGTGGACGAGGCCCAGCCCTCGAGCGGCCATCGCCTCCCAGCACGGATCCTGTACCTGGCAGGCCAGCACCCAGGCCTGTTCGAACTGGTACGCCGCGCCGGCGATGTCGCCGGTCTGCAGGGTGAGTTCGGCTTGGAGGGCCTGCGGCCAGGACAGGAAGGCCATCCAACGCTGTTGGTGGATCAGCTCCAGCGACCGCGCCAGCGCGATGGCGGCCTGGCTGCGCTCGGCGCGGAGCAGGTGTGCGCGCGCCAACACCGACAACGACCACGCCTGTTGCCGGTCTTGAGCGCAGCGGCTGGTCTGCTCGACTGACTCGCCCAGGTGTTCGAGGGCGCCCGCGCAGTCCCCCCGATCGGAGGCGCTCAGGCCGCGGAGCCCGAGGATCGCGGCGATCTCCTCGTCGGTCTCGGCCAGTTACTGAGCCTTCGTCAGCCAGTACTCAGCCGTCCCGTGTCGGCCTGCCTGTACGTCGACGAAGCCCAGCTTCCGGTGTGCCGCCACGGCAGTGGCACGGTCGCCCGCCTGAGAGGCCAGCCGTATCGCCTCATGGAGGACCACGGACCCCTCCTCGTCTCGACCGCGCACGGCGTGGACCAGCGCACTCCCCAGGGCGATCAGCGCACGACCTTGTAACGCGGTGTCTCCGCAGTGGGCCGCCTCGTCCACGGCCCGGCGGGCGCAGACACTGAAGGCCGGCGTCCACCGCGCCGGCCACGATGGCGGCGTCGCCGGCTTCGAGCTGGCTGGCGGCGGCCGCGCGGCCGCCGAGCGGCGGAATCCGCGGGGAACCGACGCCCGCGACCGCGGCCTCGCGAAGCGCTGCCGAGGCCTCGACGCCGCACTCGCGCCGCAGGAGGTCCTGGCACACCGCGACCTGCCGCAGCGCCGCGGCCCGATCACCCGACATCGCCAGGCCCCGAACGAGTAGTTCGTGATTGCCCTCCTCCAGCGGACCGCACGCCAACGGCTCGCGAGGCGTAGGGGATCGCGTCGGCTGCGCGCCCGGCCGCCAGCAGAGCGACCGCCGCCTCACGAAGCCGCGCCTCGAGCACGGCCGCGACGCGGTGTCGCGCCACCAGCAACCATGATTTGGAAGGCCGGGCTGGACGGCACATTCACGCCTTCGAGCAGTTCACCGCCGACGTCCGGCAGCGAGTCGCGCTCGGCCGGATCGGCGCGCCAGCAGGTCGACATCGACGGCGACGTCGTCGCCGAGCATCGTGACGACCGGATCACCGCTGAGCACGACCGCACCGCCGAAGGCTCGGCGCAACTCCGCGAGCGCCCAGCGCAGCGCACCCAACGGATCGTCGGCGTCGCCGAACAGTATCTCGGCCAGGCGCCTGCGGCTGGGCGGCCGCTCTGCCAGCAGCAGGTAGCAGAGCAGTGCCCACGCCTTTCGGCCGCGCGGCGAACGGACCGGGCAGCATCCGTCCCGCGCCGATGGCCGGCCGCCCCAGCAACCGGACGAAAAACACGGGTTCTTCTCCTTGGAGAGACTCTTCGTCCCGCGCATGGTCGCCGGCAACGTGCCCGCACGACACATTCCTGACCGACGAAAGGCCGAGGTATCCGTCATGACAGCCTCTACGTACGGCACCGGCGGCGCGGGCTGTTAACGAACCAGTGAAGTCCGCCGCCGTGTGACAGCCCGTGTGAAAAGATGAAGCAACTCACCAAAGTGTAAAGCGAATCCGCGCGGCCGCCCCCTCTGCCAGGTCCTTTTCCGCCTCGTGGGGCGGCGCGGTCGTGCCGTCATGTTCCTGGGCCGCCTCACCTCCGATCGTCACACACTTCCTCACACGGCGGGCTGATGTCATCGGGGCATCGGTCAGGCCCTGGGGAGGGCCGGCCGCGCCCTGCTCCGCAGCGATTCGCGGGGGCGAGTCGGTTCCGGCGCTGCAACCCGCCAGGTGTGAACCGGTGCACTGCACGGGTCAGGGGACCACCATCGCGACGGCCGGAGGCTCCGCGGCCGGAAAAGGGGAATGGTAATGGCTATCGACGAGGGCAGACTGAACGATTTTCCTGGGTCGCTTCATGACCGATCTAGGTGTCACGGTGGCGGCGGGCAACATCGTGGTGGAGCACATGACATGGGAGACCCGTTCGACCCAACGAAGCGACCAACCAAAAGAGGAAATCCCATGCGTGGGATACGAACGAGACTGACCGCCGTCGGGGTAGCGGTCAGCGCACTGTTCGGCGCCTTCCACCCCGGCCGCGCACGCGAGCGCCGACATCCCTCCGGCGCCGTCGGACCGTTCTGCTTCGTGAACATACAGAACGGCCGCTGCCTCGACGAGCCCTACTTCGCCGGCGGCGCACCCAACGGACCCAAGTGCAGCTGTGGGACTGCTATGGCGCGAACTCCCACAATCAACACTGGTACGCCTTTGCCGTCGATGGCAGGTACCTGATCATCAACGAACTCAGCGGCCGCTGCCTCGACGCACCGTGGAACGGCGCCAACGGCACACCCGTCGTCGTCCGCGACTGCGACTACCAGGGCAACCAGTACGGCCAGCTGTGGGACCCCGCACCACTACGGGGACCTCACCCGGACCCATCGCCGATCTCAACGGCCGGATCATGGACGCGAATGGGAACGGATCGGCGGCAACGGCACCCCCATCCAGCTGTGGGACGACTACGGGCCGAACCAGCACAACCAGCGCTGGACCGCCCCGACGGACCCGGCCCCGCCGAGCACGCCCGCGACGCTCCCTGTCCGTCCGGGTCGGCCCCGCTGGCGCCGGGTCTGTACGGTTTCCGGTGTAACTCCTGATCAGGGAGTGAGACCTGATGGCGACAGCTGAAATGAAGGCAGGCGCCGCGGTGGCCAAGGCCGGCGAGAAGGTCCAGGGGAAGGATCCGGCTGAGGATTTGATCGGAGGGCCGGTTGCCCAGGCCCGGGATGAGGGCTTGGACGTGGTCGGTGAGGGTGGGCTGTTGCAGCAGCTGACAAGCGGGTGCTGGAATCGGCGCTGGAAGGTGAGATCAGCGACGACCTGGGCAATGACAAGCACGAGGTGGCGGTAAGACCGGTAACAATTTCTGCAACGGGCACCGCGCCAAGACGGTGACGACCGAGGTCGGGCCGGTCCAGATTGGACCGCCCCGGCGAAGTTGGAGGCTGGATCGGTTGGTTCTCGATCGCCGTGCCGGTGTCGGCGGCTGATCGGTGGAACGTCTCCTCGTACTCGGCCGGCTCCACCGGATGGCTGACCGCTACGCGGCGATGACAGCGTGCCAGTATGCGCTGGAGTCCTTAATGGAGTGCAGGAGAATTGCTCAAGCGATGGCGCCGTCTGGCCGCACAGCACCATCAGCTCATCATCGATCCACAATTCCCGCATGAGTAACCCGACTCATCCCGGCGCTACTGCACGTGACTGCACACGCCACCAGCCGGCCACTCCGATCCTCTGCTACTAGTGAGTACGCGAGCGAATGATCTTGAATGGAGGTCCGTGCTCGGGACTCAGCTTACGTGTTTCCGGGTGCCCTCCACCGGCCGCCGGCGGCGTGCGTTTCGTGGCTCACCCCAGTTTCGGTGTGGCGCGGGCGATGATGGCGTCGTGGTCGACGCCGGCTGGGAGGGTGCCGAACGCCTGGCCCCAGTCGCGGTTCAGGCGGGAGGCGCAGAACGCGTGGGCGACGGCCGGGTGACCGTACCTGAGCAGCAGCGATCCCTGGAGCACCAGGGCGAGCCGCTCGACGATCCGGCGGGCGCGCAGTTCGATCGTCGTCGTGTCCGCCAGGGAGTCCTTGACCTCTCGGATGGCCTGGTCCAGCCGCGGGTCGGCGCCGGCCGCGAGTCCGGCCTCGGTGAAGAACGCCTCGGCGGTCTCCGGCTCCTTGACGAGGGCGCGCAGCACGTCGAGTGCCGCCACATTGCCGGATCCCTCCCAGATCGAATTCAAGGGTGACTCGCGGAACAGGCGGGGCATGCCCGACTCCTCGACGTAGCCGTTGCCGCCCAGGCATTCGAGGGCCTCGGCGCTGTGGGCCGGCCAGCGCTTGGAGACCCAGTACTTGCTGACCGCCAGTGCGAGGCGCTTGAACGCCGCCTCGCCGCGGTCCGTCGCGCCGGCCAGCCGGAGCATCAGGACCGTCGCGGCCTCCGACTCCACGGCCAGGTCGGCGAGGACATTGCGCATCAGGGGCTGGTCGATCAAGTATCGGCCGAACGCCTTCCGGTGTGCGGCGTGGTGCGTGGCCTGGACGACGCCCTGCCGGAGACCGGCCGCGCCGCCGATGACGCAGTCGAGTCGCGTCATGTTGACCATCTCGATGATGGTGCGTACGCCGCGGCCCTCGTCGCCCACGCGCCAGGCGACGGCCTGCTCGTACTCGACCTCGGCCGAGGCGTTCAGCGGTTGCCCAGTTTGTCCTTCAGCCGTTGCAGGCGCATCGTGTTCAGCGAGCCGTCCGGGAGGACCCGCGGGAGCAGGAAGCAGGTCAGGCCGTCCGGCGCCTGCGCGAGCACCAGGAAGACGTCGCACATCGGCGCGCTGGTGAACCACTTGCTGACCGGTCAGCAGGTACGTCCCGTCGGGCTGCGGCACGGCGCGCGTCGTGTTGGCGCGTACGTCCGAGCCGCCCTGCTTCTCCGTCATCGACATGCCGGCGAGGATGCCGGTCTTCTCCAGCGGCGGGCGCAGGCCGAAGTCGTACGTGCCGGAGGTCAGCAGCGGCTCGTACCGGCGCGCCAGGTCCGGGGCGTGGCGCAGCGCGGGCACCGCGGCGTACGTCATCGAGATCGGCAGCCGTGGCCGGCGTCGACGCGCCAGACGTAGAACTTGGCGGCGCGTGCGACGTGCCCGCCCGCGCGTTCGGTCCAGGCGCGTGCGTGCAGGCCGTGTCCGACGGCGACACGCATGAGCTCGTGCCAGGCGGGGTGGAACTCCACCTCGTCGACGCGGTTGCCGTAGCGGTCGTGGGTGCGCAGCACCGGGTGGTGCTCGTTGGCCAGCCGCCCCCACTCCTGCGCCTCCTCGGTGCCGGCGAGGCGGCCGAGCTCGTGGATCTCCTCGGCCGCCCAGCCCCCGCCCTCGCGGAACACCCCGTCGAGCAGCGCCGGGTCGTCGGCCACGTCGTAGCCGGTGAGCGGGGGGACCTGGTTGAACACGTCATGCGTCGTCATGTGACCGCTCCGATGCTGCGCTGGGCGAAGGTGATGAGATCGCGAGTGGCGTCATCCGCCGTCGTGGTGGCGGACCCGGCGGCGCCGCCGTGGGGCCCGGGTGCGGTGGTACGTGCGGCACCGGCGGCCAGCGGTCCGACGAGGGCCTCGCCGATCGCGCCGACGAGGGCGGCGGCGCTGACGCCCACGTCCTGGCCGGGCAGTTCACCGGCGGCGATGCCGCGGGAGATCAGCCCGGCGATGGCCTCGGCGTACGCGCGGCGGAACACCAGGCGCTCGGCGTCCACGGCCGGGTCCACCGGCTCGGCGAGCAGGGCGTAGGCCATCCGCGGCGCTCGCAGCGCACGGCCCGCGAACGTCTCGATCACCGCGGCCACCGCCTCGGCCGCGGTGAGTTTGAGGGCCGCCGCGCGTGCCACGGCGTCGACCTCGCGTCCCGAGGCCGTGCGGAACACCTCGGCGACCAGGTCGGCCTTTGCCGGGAAGTGGCGGTAGACGGTGCCGGTCGCGACGCCGGCCCGGCATGCGACGGCGCCGACCGAGCAGCCCGCGTAGCCCTGTTCGGCGACGATCGCCAGCGCGGCGGACACGATGCGCTCACGTGATGCGCTGAGACGCGCCTCCACACGGGGCGTACGGCGGTAGGGCACACAAGAATTGAACCCCAGTTCACTCTTTCAGTGCAAGCCTCGAAACGCTCCCGGATCCGGGGAAGACGGGGGCGGCCGCCGTGCGGCACGATCCGCCGAACCGGGGCGAGACGGACTCGAAACCGCCAACGCATGACACTATCGGCCGGAACTTGCTTAACTAATGGGCGATCTTGTCGTAGTTCGCCGTTCCGCGATGGTCGGTGACGAGCCGAGCGGGAGCTGGCAGATGCGCGTTGGACCGCCGTTGGTCGTCGTCTGGCTGATCGTCGGCGGCCTCGCCGCGGGACAGCGCCACTACTACTCCCACTTCGACGGCAGCTGCGGCCGCATCGCCACGATCAGCGTGGTGATCATCTCCGGCCCGCTCAACTACGCCGGCCTCAACCCGTGGGTCGCCTGCAAGGCCCCGCAGCCCAGCCACTGACCCCGGCGGCGGCTCGGTTCACCAGCACGATCTTCCCTCGGGCGTGGCGGGTCTCACTCAGCTCGTGCGCCGCCGCCGCCTCGGTGAACGGGAACACCGCTGCGACCGGCACGCGCAGCCGGCCCTCGCCGGCGAGCTCGACCGCGATCGCGAGGCCGTGCAACGCCATCGGGTCGGCGGGCGCGCCCAAGGCCAGCCCCGTCTCACCGGCCGGCGCTCCGTGCGACATGTGAACGCCGTGGGGCGGCCGCGCCGAAGTCGGCGATCATCACCACGCGCGCGGTGCCGCCGGCGACGGCGACGAGGTCGGGCAGCGCCCCTCCGGCGCAGTCGAACACCGCGTCCACTCCGGACGGCGCCAGCGCGCGGACCCGCTCGACGAGCCCGGCACCGCGACGTCGGCGACTCGTGGTCGCCCGTGTGGCCTTCGCCGCCGAAGGTCTCGACGTGCCGATCCGGGAGATCGGCCTTTTCCGAGCAGATGGCCTCGTGCTCGGCGGTCGTGGAGGAGGGACTGGCGGCGGGCGACCCGTGGCGCGGGTTCTGCCTGGTGGTCGAGAGAGATGCAAGCCTTCGACCGGCTTCGCCCGCGCGTTCACCTCGCAGCTTTCCCGGGTGGCCGAACTCGCCGCCGACCACGATCGCGCGCTGCGTCTGCTTGCTCGAACTGGCGCGGCGCGCGAAGGAGGCGAACTCCCCGCGGGCGGACTTCGTGCTGGAGGACGTCAGCCTGGCGCTGATGGCGAACGAAGGCATCCGCGCGGAGTCGACCGAGATGAGGGTGGCGGCATCGCGTCGCTCCGCGGCCCTGATGCTCCAGTCGTTCCAGGCGAACCCCGCCCCGGCGCCGCTTCCGCCGGCGGTCCGGCTGCCTCTCTCCAGGCACCAGAACCGACGTTCACGCCTCCGGGCCGGGGCCTGACCGGTTCCGCGCCGGCGCCCCCGGCCTCGTGCGACGGGCCGGGGGCGCAAGGACACATCAGCGGGGGTACACCTCGAATTCGTAGAGGGAGTAGCCGTACGAGGTGCCGCGTTTGACGCCGGTCATCCGTACGTAGCGGGCGGTGGTGGCCGGGAACGCCAGATTGTCGACGCCGCCGTTGCCGGCGGTGACGTTGGACACGGTGGTCCAGGTGGTGCCGTCGGCAGAGACGTCGATCTTGTACGCGGTGGCGTAGGCGGACTCCCAGCGGAGGATGGCGCGGGCCACGGTCTTGGCCGAGCCCAGATCCACGGTGATCCACTGGTTGTCGGTCCAGTAGCTGGCCCAGCGGGTGGTGGCGTCGCCGTCGATCGCGCTGCTCGCCGGGTTGCCGCTCTGCGCGCTCGACGCGGTCGCGGTGCCGGACTGGGCCAGATCGGCGATGTCGTCGCCGCGGTGTGCGGGGAACGAGACGACCTGCTGGTAGGTCGGCCGGTTCTGCCAGGCGATCAGCTCGTGCTTGATGCCGCCGAGCGGCGACTGCAGGATCGTGTCCGCGCACCACTGGTCGCCGGCCGAGCAGACGGCGTCGCCCGGGTAGGTGGTGGCGGCCGGTTCGTTGAGCGCGGCGGAGAGGCTGGACAGCAGCGCCGAGCGGCAGCCCGCGACCGTGCCGTTGCCGCAGTACTTGTTCGGCAGTGGCCCGGAGACGCCGTCGCCGAGGACGCTGCGCAGGTCCTTGGCGACGTAGCCCCACCAGCCGTACTGGAACGCCGAGCCCTTGTGCGCCTGGGACTCGTTCGCCGAGGCGGGCAGCGAGGAGACGTCGCCCTGCTGCTCGCCGGACGGCGACTCGTTGATCTGCAGGGCGTCGACCAGCGCCTGGTAGAGACCGTCGCCGAGGCCGGCGCTTGAACTCGGCCCGGACCAGCTTCGGCCACCACGCGTCGAAGATCCGGATCGCGTCGGCGTCGGCGTAGGCCTTGCTGCCCGCGGCGGTCTCCATGCGCTTGGCGCCGTTCTGCAGCCAGGTCCGCAGCTTGGCCACGGCCGCGGACTGGGTCGGGTCGGTCACGGTGCCGCTGTTGATGACGCGGAGCAGGTACGGCAGCACCTCCTTGCCGCGCAGATCGGTGGTGGCGGCGTCCTCGACGATCTTGAGTGCGCCGGCGCGGTCCTGGGTGCCGCTGCCGTTCAGCGCCGCCTTGACCGGCTTGTCCAGCAGGTCGCTGCGCTGCACGGCGCCGAAGCTGAAGTTGCCGTCGGACGCGCCGAAGTCGTTGGCCTGCTTGTTGTTCCAGCTGACGAAGTAGTCCTGGTTCACCGACTGCGGATGCGCGGAGCTCGGCAGGTACGTGGCGCCGTTGGTGGCGGGGTCGAAGCCCTGCCACTCGTACGCCGGGTCGGCGGGCATCGGCAGGTTCGGGTCCGAGACCGAGGAACGCACCGGCATGTTGCCCGACATGTAGTACGCCGCGTCGGTGGAGTTGACGTAGAACCAGTTGAACGCGAAGCCGATGTGGGACGCCGAGTTCTGGAAGGCGGCCGCGGACCCCATCTGATCAGGGTCGTTGAACATCTGGAAGCCGATCGCCGAGTCGGCCTCGTGCCGGTACGTCGAGCGCAGGGTGGTGAACGCGACCGGCGCGCCGCCCACCGTGCCACGCCAGCTGACCAGGCCGTACTTGGTGCGTTTGACCACGAGCTGGTACGAGCCGGCCGCGGTGCAGTCGGCCGCCGTCGGCTTCCAGGAGTCGGTCTTCTCCAGGCTCTCCATCGCCGTGCACTGGCCCGTGGTAGAGGTAGTGGTTCGACGCCGTGGTCGGGGTGCCGCCGTCGGGTCGCAGAGCTGCACCGCGTACGTGTCGGTGATGTCCTGCACCGCCGAGGTGGCGCTCCACGCGTAGTCGGTCCCGCGGCCGATCAGCATGTACAGGTTGAGGCCCGGGAACGCGATGCCCCGGACCGCTGATGCCCGGGCCGTGCAGCTCCTGCAGCATCAGCAGCTGCGGCGCGAAGTAACCGGTCTGCGGGCCGAAGACGGCGACCGGATGTGCGGTCGCCGAGTTGGCCGCCGAGACCACCGCCGCGTTGGACATGCCCGGCTTGGTGTTGTTGGCGGTCAGGCCGTTCAGCGCGGTCGTCACCTTCGACTTGGCCGCGGAGCGTACGGACGAGGAGGCGGACCCGGTCTCATCGGTGGTGATGTCCACGGGCTGCGTGCTGCCCGCGTCGGGCAGCGTCAGCCCGGTCGCGCCGCTCGGCGGGTTCCCGTACGGGAAGCTCTGCCCGTTGTGCAGGGTGAGCGTGGTCTCGGGGTCGTTCTGCTCGCGGAACGCGGCCAGACCTGGTCGCCCGCCGCCGTGCCGTACTTGGCGCGCGCCGCGATCCGTACCAGCGCCGACTGCATCTCTGTGCCGCCGCCACCGCCGAACAGGCCGCCGATGACGCCGGCGATCGCGATCAGGTCGGTCGTCGTGAAGTTCTTCGGGCCGCCCGCGTTGGTGATCGCGTCGAGGTGGCCGGTCAGCACGTACTCACCGGGACAGTTGCGGCCGGCCATGCAGTCGGCGATGTAGGCGTTGATCCCGGCGACGTAGTCCTGCACGTCGCCGTAGAGCTGCGCGCCGCCGCTGCCGGCGTTCCTGAGCCGGTCGACCTGGGCCTGCAGGTCCGCGTCGGTGTACGGGGAGTTGCGCCAGACGCTCTGCTCCAGCTCCCGGTTGCCCGGCGCGCCGCCGGCGAACGAGGTCAGGTCGCCCCGGCCCACATGGCGCATGAGGTCCATGACGAACAGCCGGTCCTCGGCCCCGGCGTACCCGGCGCCGAACATGGTGCCCGACCGCGTCGTGCCGGTGATGTGCGGGACGCCGGTCGACTTGTCACGCACGATCGACACGTCCGACCGCGGCGACTCGCTGCTCTCGGACTGCCCGGCGGGCACGCCGAAGGAGCTGTCATTGAAGAACTGGTTGATCTGGTCGTCGGTCAGCCCGCTGTAGTTGTAGACGAGGTTGGCGTACTTGGCGAGCTGGTCGTCGGTGTGCGGGGGCTGCGTGCCCAGCGCCTGGTTGGCCAGGATGTCGACCAGCGTGGCGTTGCCGTTCTCGCCGGGCGGCAGGATGTCGCTGCACTGCCCGAGGCAGTAGTCGTCGGAGGTGTAGTAGGTGGCCGCCGCGGCGGGGCCGGCTGCGGACACGGTGACGAACAGGCTCACCAGCAGTGCCAGCACGGCGGTGGCGGCGGGTGTTCGAAGGGCACGGAGGCGCATCGGAGGGTCGCTCCCAACGGAGACCGGTGATTCGGAGGTACGACTGACCGAGATGGCGGAGGGGGTCGGCGGTCGTCGCCGGGCGTGCCCGATACGGCGCCGCGAGGTGGGGATGGGAGGGGCTTGAGCGGGTTAAACATGAATGTTCTTCGGATTCTTCGTGGAACGTACGCCGAAGTTACCGACCGGTCAATACCGCGTTCACTCATTCCGACCAGGAGTAGTCACCGCCGACCGCGTTACGGTTGATGGGCTCTCCCGGCGCGGCCGCGTCCGCTGGGGGGTGAGGCGGTCAGCGGGTGCTGTGGTGATCGAACTGCCCCCGGTACTCACGTGGGCTGATGCCGTAGGCCGCCTGGAAGGCGCGGGTGAAGTGGGAGGCGTTGGTGAAGCCTCGGCGGTTCGCGACCGCGTGGATGGGGAGGTGGCGGAGGAGGGGGTCGGCGAGGTCGCGGCGGCAGCGGTCCAGCCGGTGGTCGCGTATCGTCGCGGCGACCGTGCGGCTGTGGGTGTGGAAGAGCCGGTGCAGTGTGCGGGTGGAGATGTGGTGGGCGGCGGCGATCGTCTCTGGTGTCAGGGCCGGGTCGCCGATCCGCTGCTGGATGAACACCTGGATCTGCTCGAACAGCGCCCGGTCGAAGGCCCCCGCGGGTGGCGGCTGGTCGGCCTCCAGGTGGTGCGTGAGCATGGCGGCCGTCAGGTCGAGCAGGATGCCGGACAGCCGTACGGCGTCATCGGTCCGATAAGTACGGGCGTCTTGTGCCACCCGCGTGAGGAATGTCGAGAGTAAGGTGCCGGTCGCGGCCTGGCCGCATAACTTCTGCCCGATCAGGGGCTGTATCGCGGCTTCGGGTAGTGGCAGGAGTTTCCGCGGAAAATCTGCCAGCAGCCAGCTGCCGGTGCCCGTTTCCTGGCACGGGCCGGTCTCGTCGATGAGCACGAAGTCCCCAAAGGCGAGTTCCAGCCGCCGCCCGCCCCAGATGATCTCGCCGACTCCATGGCGGTTCAGCACCAGCCGGTAGACGTTACTCCCGGCGTTTCCGCTCGGCCCTCCGTGCAGTGATGTGAGGGTGATGGCACCGAGGCCGACTTTCGCTATTTTCTTAATATAGGTTTCGGTAATTGCGCCACCGCGCACCGCGTCATCATCAACAGTCGGCATGGCAAACACATTCAATCCATTCTTCCCGGGCCTGGGTGTGGTCGCGAGAATGAGGCTTACACGGGTGATCGCGACCGGGCAATGGATGGGGACCGACGGGGACGCTGGGATGAATATGCCAGGCTGACCTGCGGCTTTTCGCGTAGATGGGATGGGCGTAGGATGCCGTCACGAAATAAAACCGGCCAGAGGCAGGAGGTCCGCCGGTGGAACAGGGAGACGAAGTCGAACTCCTCGCGTCCCGGCTTCGGTCACTCAAGGAGCGTGCCGGGTTGAGCTTCGGGGAGTTGGCCAGGCGGACCGGTGTCAGCAGATCCAGCCTGAACCGTTATTGCCTGGGCACGAAAATCCCCGCCGACCTGGGAGTGGTCCAGGCATTCGCGAAAGCATGTGGCGCTAGCAAGCCTGAGTTTCAGGAACTGTACAAGTTATGGGCGGTCGCGGACATCACGCGATCGCGATCCCTTCCTGTGGCCGTTCCCGCGGAAATGGAGAGCGGGATCGGGGCGGCGTGCCCGTATCGGGGGCTGGTCCCGTACGGTGAGGCCGACGCGGCGGTGTTCTGCGGGCGGGGACAGGTCACCGCTCGCCTGCTGAGCGTGTTGTCGCGGCGGTTGGACGCCGGCGGGTTGCTGATGGTGACCGGGGCGTCGGGAGCGGGAAAGTCGTCGTTGCTGCGTGCGGGGCTGTTTCCGGCGATCGGCCGCGGGGAGTTGGGCGATCCGGCGCGTGACTGGCCGCGGCAGGTGATCGAGGAGCCGACCCGCTCGCCGCTGGCCCGGCTGGCAAGCGTGCTGGCGGCGATGGCGGGGCTGGAGGCGCCCGGGGTGCTGGACAGCCTGACCCGTACACCCGAGCGTGCGCACCTGCTCGTACGGCAAGCCGTCGACGCCGACGCCCGGCGCAGGGGCCTGACCGCGGCCGCCGCCGAAGCGGCGCGGCTGGTGCTGGTCGTCGACCAGTTCGAGCAGATCTTCTCCTCGCCCGGCGGGCCGGACCAGGCCGCGGCGGCCGTGGAGCGGGAGGCGTTCATCGCCGCGTTGCACGCCGCCGCGACCCTGCCGTGCGGGCCCGGTGACGAGCCGGCGGCGCTGGTGGTGATCGCGGTCCGCGGTGATTTCGTGGATCGGTGCGCCGCTCGGCCGGTGCTGGCCGCGGCGTTGCAGGACGGCCTCTTCGTGGTCGGCCCGATGAGCGAGTCGGATCTGCGGCTGACCATCACCGCCCCCGCCGACGCGGCCGGTCTGGAGCTCCAGGCGGGCCTGGCCGACACGATCCTGGCCGAGCTGCGCTCGCCTTCGGCCGGATATGACGCCGGTGTTCTGCCGTTGGTGTCCCAGACGATGCTGACGGTGTGGGAGCACCGTACGGACCGCCGCCTCACGTTACGCGGCTATGAGCAGACCGGCGGTGTCACCCACGCGGTCGCCACCAGCGCCGAGGCCGCCTACGCGGCTCTGCCCGAGTCCGCGCGCGAACAGACCGGCCGGGTCTTCCTCCAGTTGGCCGGGGTCTCCCCGGCCGGGCTGTTGACCCGACGTACCGCGGTCCGCACCCAGATATACGACGGGTGTGCCGACGTGCCGCGCGGCCGGCTCGATCAGATCGTGGACGTCTTCGCCCAGCGACGGCTGGTCGTCGTCGACGCCGACACCGTCCAGATCGGCCACGACATCCTGCTGAACGCCTGGCCGAGGCTGCGGACCTGGCTCGAACCCGACCTGACCGGCCACGCCCTCCACACCCAGCTCCGCGATGACGCCGAGGACTGGGCCGGTAACCACCGGGCCACTTCTTACCTGTATCGAGGACACCGGCTCTCCGCCGTCCGGCGAACCCGCGCCCGCTGGGACCTCGAGCCCGACCGATACCCGCCCCTGGCCGCGACCCCGGCCGCGTTCCTGGCCGCCAGTGCCGCGGCCGAGATCCGCGGTATCCGGCTACGTCAAACCGTTACCACCGCACTCGCCGGACTCCTCGCCGCCGCCGTCGCCGTCGCGATCCTCGCGGTCCGCGCCCAGCACAACGCCGACCGCCAACGCGACATCGCCGTCTCCGACCAGCTGAGCATCCAAAGCCAGACCCTGAGCGACGCCGACCCCACCCTGGCCAGGCTGGAAAGCCTGGCCGCCTGGCGGATCAACCCCTCCGACCAGTCCGACTACGCCATGCTCGCCGCCGCGGCACTCCCCACCATCGCCGTCCTCACCGGCCACACCAGCAGCGTCGAGTCCGTGGCGTTCAGTCCGGACGGCAGGACCCTGGCCACCGGCAGCATCGACGCCACGGTGCGGTTGTGGGACGTGGCCACTCGGCGGCAGATCGGCCGGCCGCTCACCGGTCATGCCATCAGCGTCAATTCCGTGGCGTTCAGCCCGGACGGCAGGACCCTGGCCACCGGCAGCATCGACAAGACGGTGCGGCTCTGGGACGTGGCCGGCCACCGGCAGCTCGGCCCGCCCCTCACCGGTCACACCGACAGCGTCAACTCGGTGGCGTTCAGTCCGGACGGCAGGACCCTGGCCACGGGCGGCGGCGACCGTACGGTGCGGTTGTGGGATGTGGCGACCCGGCGGCAGCTCGGCCGGCCGCTCACCGGTCACACCGGCGGCGTCAACTCGGTGGCGTTCAGCCCGGATGGGAGGACTCTGGCCACGGGCGGCGGCGACCGTACGGTGCGGTTGTGGGATGTGGCGACCCGGCGGCAGCTCGGCAGACCCCTCACCGGGCACACCGGCTGGGTCGTCTCGGTGGCGTTCAGTCCGGATGGGAGGACTCTGGCCACGGGCGGCGGCGACCGTACGGTGCGGTTGTGGGATGTGGCGACCCGGCGGCAGCTCGGCAGACCCCTCACCGGCTACACCAACTGGGTCGCTTCGGTGGCGTTCAGCCCTGACGGCGAAACCCTGGCCACGGGCGGCAGCGACGACATGGTGCGGTTGTGGGACGTGGCCGATCATCGGCAGATCGGCCGGCCGCTCACCGGTCAGAGAAGCAGTGTCAATCCGGTGGCGTTCAGTCCTGACGGTAAGACGCTGGCGACCGGCAGCATCGCCGACGGCTCGGTGCGATTGTGGGACCTGACCACTCGGCGGCAGCTCGGCCGGCCGCTCACCGGCCACACCGACAGCGTCGTTTCGGTGGCGTTCAGCCCGGACGGCAAGACCCTGGCCACGGGCGGCGATGACCGTACGGCGCGGTTGTGGGATGTGGCCGGCCATCGGCAGCTCGGCCGGCCTCTTACCGGTCACACCGACAGTGTGAATTCGGTGGCGTTCAGCCCCGATGGCAAGACTCTGGCCACGGGTAGCGGCGATCGTACGGTGCGGTTATGGGATGTGGCGGGGCATCGGCAGATCGGTGGGGCGCTTATCGGCCATACCGACAGTGTCAATTCCGTGGCGTTCAGCCCCGATGGCAGAACTCTGGCCACGGGCGGCAAGGACCGTACGGTGCGGTTGTGGGATGTGGCCGGGCACCGGCAGCTCGGTCAGCCGCTCACCGGCCAGACCGACACTGTCAATTCGGTGGCGTTCAGTCCCGACGGCAAGACCCTCGCGACGGGCGGCAACGACACCATGGTGCGGTTGTGGGATGTGGCCGGCCATCGGCAGATCGGTCAGCCGATCGACGGCCACACCAACTGGGTCGATTCGGTGGCGTTCAGCCCTGACGGCGAAACCCTTGCCACCGGCAGCGGCGACGACACCGCACGGCTGTGGAACATGAGCTATCTCGTCGATCCGGTGTCGCTGCTCTGTGCCCAGGCAGGGCGTTCTCTCACACCGGCCGAATGGTCCAACGACGTGCCGGAAGGTCCGGCATACCGAAAGGTCTGCCCATGACGGCGCCGCGGGCCGGCGGACTTCGTCTCGCCGGACTCGCCATGTCCGGGAAGGTCAGTCGTCCGGCTCGCGTGTTCCGCCGAGGGCCTTGCGGAGCAGGGTGGCAAGTTGGTCCTGTTCGCGGGGGCTGAGGGTGGCGGTGGCGGACCGGGCGAACGCGAAGGACTCCTCGAAGGCGGCGTAGAGGGCGGTGCCGTCCGGGGTGCGGACGATCTGGCGGGAGCGGCGGTCGTCGGGGTGGGGGCGGCGGCGGACGAGGTCGCGTGCCTCCAGTCTGCGGATGATCTGGGTGATGTTGGACGCGTCGCAGCCGAGTTCGTCGGCCAGCTCCCGCATCCCGCGCTGCCGGGTGAGGCGGCCGAGTACGCAGGCCTGCGCCACGCTCAGGCCGTGTTCGACGGCGGCGGTCTCGTACGCGCGGTCGTAGGCGTCGACGAAGTCGAACATCGCCCGTTCGGCGTCGGTCGACGCGGTGACGGGCCCCGTGGGCACGGCCATGGCGGCATTCTACCAAGAACTTGATGTACTCAAGTATGTGTGTCAGGGTGGGTGCTTGATCCAATCAAGTATCTACGAGAGGCGTAGCGATGATGGTTACCAGTGAGGGACCGGCGCGGGAGTGGCAGTTGGCGCGACGGCCCGGAGCGCAGGCGTCGACCGAGGACTTCGCGCTGGTCGAAAGCCGGATTCCGCCATTGCTGCCCGGTCAGGTCCTGGTTCGCAACACGTACCTGTCGGTGGATCCGTACATGCGTGGCCGGATGGACGACCGGCCGTCCTACCTCCCGCCGTTCTCGTTGCACGCACCGCTCGAAGGGGGCGCGGTCGGCGTGGTCGTCGAGTCACGCGCGGACGGGGTCAAGGCGGGCCAGGTGGTCGAGCACTTCCTGGGGCTGCGCGAGGTCACCGTGGCCGACGCGGCCTGGGTCGTCCCGCTCGACGCCGGCGATCTGCCCGCCGAGACCTATCTCGGCGTGCTCGGTGCGACGGGCCTGACCGCGTGGCTGGGCATCACCCAGGTGGCGCCGGTGCGACCCGGCGACACGGTGTTCGTCACGGGGGCGGCCGGTGCGGTCGGTAGCGTCGCCGGTCAGATCGCCCGGCTGCGCGGGGCCACGCGGGTGATCGGCAGTGCGGGGTCGGCCGCCAAGGTGCGTCACCTGGTGGACGACCTCGGTTTCGACGCCGCCTTCGACCACCACGACGGCCCGGCCGGTGAGCACCTCGCGCAGGCGGCGCCGGACGGCGTCGACGTGGTCTTCGACAACGTCGGCGGCGTCCAGTTGGAGGCCGCGATCGACCATCTGCGGGTCGGCGCCCGGCTCGCCCTCTGCGGCATGGCGAGCCAGTACGACGGCCAGGAGCCGCACGGCCCACGGAACCTGTACGAGCTGGTCACCAAGCGGGCGACCGCGCGCGGCTTCCTGGTCACCGACCACGCGGACCAGATGCCCGCCTTCCGCGCCGAGGTGGGGTCCTGGGTGCGCTCGGGCGAGATCGTCCACCGGCAGACCGTGCTGGAGGGCATCGAGCGGGTGCCCGAGGCGCTGCTGGGTCTGCTGCGCGGCGGCGCACCCACGATCGGCAAGGCCGTCGTACGGCTACGGGAGCAGGCGTGACCCGTACGGTGCTGGTGACCGGAGCACGGGGCAAGACGGGACGCGAGGTGACCGTGCGGCTGCGGCGCTCCGGGACCCTCGTACGCGCCGGGTCGTCGCAGGCCGCCGGGCCGCCGGTCACCGGGCTCGATCCGGTCGTGCCGGTCCGGTTCGACTGGCACGACCCGGCGACCTGGGGCGAGGCAGCCGCGGGCGTGGACGCGATCTACCTGATGCGACCCGACCTTCCCCAGGCACCCGAACTCGTCGCCGGCCTGGTCGAGGTGAACACGGACGCGCACGTCGTCCTGCTGTCCGAGCAGGGCGCCGGCACCGTCTCGCCCGGCCACTGGGCGCGCCGGGTCGAGGAGGCGGTCATCACGCGCGCCGCCTCCTGGACACTGCTCCGCCCGTCCTGGTTCCACCAGGTGCTGACCGACCCGCGGTTCTACCGTGACGCCGTACGGGAGGACCACCTGCTGAGTCTGCCCTCGGGCGGCGCCCCGATCGCGTGGGTGGACGCACGCGACATCGCCGACGTCGCCGTGGCCGCGCTCCGCGCGCCGGGCGACCACCACGGCCGGGCGCACACGATCACCGGTCCGGAGCCGGTTACGGTCGCCTCCGTCGCGCGGGAGCTCTCCACGCGCCTCGGTCACCGGATACGCGCCGAGGATCCGGACCCGCTGGAGGCCCTCCACGGCCTCGACCCCTGGACGGCGGGCATTCTCGACGATCTCTACCGCCGTGTGCGGCAGGGCGGCTTCGGCGAGCTCTCCCCGGCGGTGAAACAGATCACCGGGCGCGAGCCGACGTCGATGCGGGAGTTCGTCGACGCCCACCTCGACCAGTGGAGGAGCCCGACGGCCCGGTAGCCGAGTGCGGCCGGGTTCGCGCGTCCACGAGCGCCGCGGTCCAGTGTGCCGCCGCTTCGGCCAGAAGATTCCACATCATGCTGCGCGATTCCGACGGCGGCGAGCGCAGCGTCAAGCTGCACGCGGGCGAGGTCTTCGTGGTCCCGCGCGGCGTCGAGCACACGCCGTCGTCGCCGGGCGGCGCCATCATCCTCACCGTACCGCCGTCACCCGGCCGGGCGCCGGCAGCAGGAAACGGATGCAGGCCGCGCCGGTACGCCGCGGTAGCTCGGCCGGCGCGGCGTTGAGGCGCAGCGGCCATTCGTAGCACCACGACAACAGGTGTACCCCGTAGGCGAGCCGGACGAGCCGGAAGATCTTGTCACCGCCGAGGCGGTCATGCGATTCGACGATGCGCGGCCCGTCCGCTTCACGATCACCTCGGTGTGCGAGGGGCCGTCGGTCACGCCCACGAGGTCGGATGGGGGGCGGAAGAAAGCTACTTCTCGGTGGTTCCCGTCGCCATGTCGTAGCCGGTGCCGGAATGCCGGTAGACGGGCCCGTGGCCCATCTCGAGCACCTGGAACTTGACCGGGACCGAGTTGGACCGCGTCCCGGTGAGGTATTGCATCATCTCCTCCGACAGGTCGATGATGGCCGGCGGGTTGTGCTGGGCGACCGCCCACTCCGCGGGGCCGAAGTCCTCCACGACGCCGACCGCGCTCTTCGCGCCGATGGTCACCTTCACCTTGGTGCCCAGCGGCCAGTACGGGCTGGCCAGCGTGTGGTACGACATCGGGCGGCCGGACGCGGTCGCCGGGTCCCAGAACGAGGTGCCGGTCGACACTCCGCCGGGCAGCATCGCCTTCCTGCTGGGCATCCGCTGCGGCAGCTTGGCCGTGTGGCCCTCCTCGCCGGGCGCCATCCCGTCGGACCCGTCGGTGGTGACCTGGGCGGCGTCCGAGCGCGGCGCCTCGGCGTGGACGAGCGCGACGGACACGCCGGCCCCGGCCACGGCGACGCCGGTCAGGGCGGTGGCGATCGTCTTGGTGGAGAACCTCGTCAGGAAGTCGTTACTGAATCTGCTCATGAGGGGATGCCTCTCAGCACACAGGGGAGAGCGCGGGGGCTTGGTGCCTTGCCAGGGGAGGCAGGGTCAGGCGGAGTCGGTGCCGTACTCGGGGTAGCCGTAACCGACGACCGATGACACGTCACGCGTGCGGATCTTGACCGCGTTGTCGGTGTTGCCCTCGATGGTCTGGATCGTTCCGTCCCGGTTGTCCTTCATGACCATGCCGACGTGGTCGATGTCGTCGATCGACTTGCTGCCGCTCCAGGAGAAGAACACGACCGCGCCGGGCGTCGCGTTCTCGCCCCAGCGGCCCTGGTCCTTGAACCACTGCGCGTGCGTACGGGTGAACGCGTCCGCGCCCATCCCCTTCACGCCGAGCTGGGCGCCGATCCAGGAGACGAACATGTCGCACCAGTTGGCGTTGGTGTAGTCGCTGACCGCGCCGCCGTCACGCTGGACGCCGCGCTCGGCCCACGGGGAGGAGACGAACCACTTCTGGAACTTGGTGCCGCCGCCGGCGGCGTCTTCGGTCACGCCCACCTGGGCCTGGGCGAGCTTGAGCGCGTCGCTCGCGGTCGGGACCCAGGTACGGCCGCCCTTGAGGGCGTTGGCAATACCCTTACCAGGCAGGGGTACCTGCGCCATGGGGTGCGGCCCGTTCGACGGCGCTGCGGCGCGGGGTTCCGCCATGATCGCGCCGGCCGCGATGGCGTTGGCTCGCGGGGACGAGTTGGCGGGGCCTGCGGCGATCAAACTGATCACGGTGGCGCCGACCGCCACCGTACCGGCGAGGGCGCCGCCGAGCTTCGTGCTGCGGGGCAGCCGGGGGGTCTTCGTGTGTCGACCTGACACGATCGGGTACTCCTTCGCTTCCATGCCGCTTACCGGGTTAGCTGACGGGTTCGGGCGTGGAAGCTGCCCTACGACGGGGAAAACGTCGATTCACCCCAGTGGTGCGGTGGGTCCCCGGTTCCGCGGTGACGCGGATTCAGCGGGAGTCGCCCGTGACACGGGCGGCTCTAAGAGACAGGGGGAAAGTCGGCCGCGGAGGGCGCGGCCGGTGATTCAGGTCTAGGGGATCTCGTCGGACAAGGCTGGGTTGCACTCCTTACTTCCACACGCCTGCCGGGTTAGCTGACGGGCTCGGGCTGGAAGTCGCCCTACGGGCACGCTGGAGGCGTGACCGATTCACCCCAAGAGACACAGGTGGGTCCCCGGTTCCGTCGAAGACGGATTCGGCGCGCGTGCCGCACCGGCATCGGATGTGATCCATTAGGGGGGATCCCAAGAGATGCGCGGGAGCGACGCGTGTCTTGGATATGAACCGTCGCGGCCCTGGAAGGGGGGCCCTTCTCACGCTTTTCCTCGCGTGCCGCACGTCTCGCGTGCTGGTGGGCAGGCCCTGGCCGGCGGATTGGTGGTCGGCGCATGGGGGGCGCCGCCGATCACACGAACATAGCAAACATAATTCTGGCCGTAAAGCCTAATTAGTGACATACACCGCCTCTGACCTGCGAGTAGATCGCGTGGACCCTCGCAAGCCCCGGCGGCTACGGGCCTTCAGCCGACCGCGGCTTGATCACTTAGAGTGATCATTTCGGTGTATCGCTGCCCGATGATCTCCGCCAGCTCGGGTGCGGCGCCCAGGGCGCACGAGACCGCCACCGCACCCGCCGAGAGCGACTCCTCCCGCACCTTGTCGGCGAAGTAGCCGGGCGCGAGGAAGTAGGAGGCGACCGCCACACGGGGCGCACCGGCCGCGAGGAGCGCGCGTACGGCCTCGGCGGGGGTGGGCCGCGCCGCGGAGGCGTACGCCGGCACGACGCGCCACCATCCGGGCCAGCGCCGCGCCATCCGGTTGATCGTCGCGTTCGCCGCCGCGTCACTGGAGCCCGCGGCGGCCAGGACGAGCGCGGTGCCGGGATCAGGCGTCACGCCCGCCTCCTCCAGCCGGCGTTCGAGCGCCGCCGTGAGCAGCGGATGCGGGCCGAGCGTCGCGCCGTAGCGCACTCGCAGCCGGGGGTGCGCCCGGCGTGCCTCGGCGAGGGCGCCGGGGATGTCGGTCTTGCTGTGGTACGCGGAGGTGAGCAGCAGCGGCAGCACGACGGCCGAGCGAGCGCCGTCGCCCGCCAGCGCGCCCAGGGCCTGCGCGGGCGTGGGCGGAGCGTGGTCGAGGTAGGACGTGATGACCCGCACGCCCGTACGGCGGCGTACGAGGCCGAGCAGGTCCTCGACCGTCGCCGCCGCGCGCGGGTCACGGCTCCCGTGCGCCACCGCCACCAGGGGCGGGGACGTGAACGCCGGCGCGACGGGCGTGATCAGAGATTGATGCCGCACTCGGACTTCCCCGTACCGGCCCACCGCCCGCTGCGCGGGTCCTCGCCGGGCGCGACCCGCTGGGTGCACGGCTCGCAGCCGATCGAGGGGAACCCGTCGTACTGCAGCGGGTTCACGAGAATGCCGTTGTCCTCGATGTAGGCGCCGAGCTGCTCGTGCGTCCACCGGGCCAGCGGGTTGACCTTGACCTTCCCGCGCGCGGAGTTCCACTCGACCACGCGCGAGCCGCGCCGGTGCGAGGTCTCCTCGCGGCGGATGCCGGTGATCCAGGCGAGGTACGGGTCGAGCGCGCGGTTCAGCGGCTCGACCTTGCGCAGGTGGCAGCACAGGTCCGGGTTCCGGCCGAACAGCCGGGGGCCCAGGTCGCGCTCCTGCTCGGCGACCGTACGCGCGGAGGTCACGTTCACGATGTTGATCGGGTACACGGTCTCGACCGCGTCGCGCGTGCCGATCGTCTCGGCGAAGTGGTATCCGGTGTCGACGAAGAGCACGTCGATGCCGGGCCGGATCTTGGCCGCGATGTCCACCAGCACGGCGTCCTTCATCGAGGACGTCACGCAGATCCGGTCGCCGAAGGTCGCGATGGCCCAGCGGACGATCTCCTCGGCCGGCGCCTCCTCGAGGGCGTCGGCGGCGGACTCGACGATGTCGGTGAGGTCGAGCGCGGCGATCTCGCGTTCGAAGAGAAGGGTCATCTCCCGGTCTCCCTTCGCGTGACGGGCGGCGGTGTGGCCGCGCTCAGCGCGCCCATGCCGACGAACCGGACACGAAACGCGCGGGTGCAGGCCCGGCAGTGCCATCCGCCGTCGGTCTCGTACGGCTCAAGGTCCTCGTCCCCGCAGTAGGGGCAGTAGAAGGGCACCGCGCGCTCGGTCATGAGATCTCCTCCATCGGCCTCATGACCAAGGCGCCGCGTTCGCCGGTTGTTCCCGCGCCCCGCCCGCTCACGACAGATCCTCCGGCTCGGCGCGCTGGACCCACTCGGCGAAGGACTCACCGTCGTTCTTCTGCTTCTGGAACCGCCGCAGGACCCGCTCGACGTAGTCGGGCAGGTCGTCCGCCGTGGTCTTCAGCCCGCGGACCTTCTTGCCGAAGGCGCCGCCGATCGAGCCGCCCAGGTGGATCTGGAAGCCCTCCACCTGGTTGCCGTCCGCGTCCGTGACGAGCTGGCCCTTCAGCCCGATGTCGGCGGTCTGGATGCGGGCGCAGGAGTTCGGGCAGCCGTTGATGTTGATCGTCAGCGGGTCCTCGAACTCCGGCAGGCGCTCCTCCAGCTCCGCGATGAGGTCCATGCCGCGCTGCTTGGTCTCGACGATGGCCAGCTTGCAGAACTCGATGCCCGTGCAGGCCATCGTCTGCCGCCGGAACGTGGAGGGCCGTACGCGCAGGTCGTGGGCCTCCAGTTCGGCGGCGAGCGCCTCGGTGCGGTCCTTCGGCACGTCGAGGATGACCATCTTCTGCTCGGTCGTGGTGCGCACGCGGCCCGAGCCGTATTCCTCGGCCAGGTCGGCGATCACGTGCAGGAGGTCGCCGTTGACCCGGCCGACCTTCGGCGCGAACCCGACGTAGTAGGAGCCGTCGCGCTGCGGGCGGATGCCGACGTGGTCGCGGCGCGTCCCGTGCGGCGCGCCGGGCGAGGGCCCGTCGGGAAGTGAGTACCCGAGGTAGTCCTTCTCCAGCACCTCGCGGAAGCGCTCCGGGCCCCAGTCGTTCATCAGGAACTTGATGCGGGCGCGGTGCCGCAGCCGCCGGTAGCCGTAGTCGCGGAAGATCCCGATGACCCCAGCCCAGACCTCGTGCACCTGCTCCGGGCGTACGAACGCGCCGAGCCGCTTGGCGAACATCGGGTTGGTGGACAGCCCGCCGCCGACCCAGACGTCGTAGCCGACCTCGCCCGCCTCATTCGTCACCCCGGCGAACGCGATGTCGTTGATCTCGTGGATCGTGCACTGCGCGGTGCAGCCGGACAGCGCCGACTTGAACTTGCGCGGCAGGTTGGAGAACTCCGGGCTGCCGATGTAGCGCTCGTTGATCTCCTCGATCTGCGGCGTGGCGTCGATCACCTCGTCGGCGTCGATCCCGGCGAGCGGGCAGCCGAGGATGACGCGCGGGGTGTCGCCGCACGCCTCCATCGTGGACAGCCCGACCGACTCCAGCGCCTCCCAGATCGCCGGCACCGACTCGATCTCCACCCAGTGCAGCTGGATGTTCTGCCGGTCGGTCAGGTCGGCGGTGCCGCGCGCGTACTTGGTGGAGACGTCGGCGATCACGCGGAGCTGCTCAGGGCTGAGCTGCCCGCCGTCGATGCGGACGCGGAGCATGAAGTAGCGGTCGTCCAGCTCCTCCGGCTCCAGTACGGCGGTCTTCCCGCCGTCGATGCCGGGGCGGCGCTGGGTGTAGAGCCCGTACCAGCGGAACCGGCCGCGCAGGTCGGCCGGATCGATCGAGTCGAAGCCGGCCTTGGAGTAGACGTCGACGATGCGGCGGCGGACGTTCAGGCCGTCATCGTTCTTCTTGTTCTCTTCGTTCTTGTTGAGCGGCTCGCGATAACCGAGGGCCCACTGACCCTCGCCTCGCCTCCGCTGACGGGGTGGCATCGTGCGCGTCCTCCGTAGTGGTTCGGGACGCGGAGCACACCGGCAGGATTTACTGCTGGCTCAACGTTGAGCGGAAATCGACACCGGTCTAACCCCGCGCGCCCATGAGGCAGTGGCGGTTGATCAGTGTCAACGACAGATGGCGCTGCCCACGCGGAGAAAGTCGACGTGCCGGCGCATCACCAGCAGCGGATTAGCAGCAGCCATGCTCCGATGATGACACGCCGTTCGATGAGTGTCCAACCTTGTCCGGTATGCGGACTTCTGTGCCGGTCGTCGCCGGGCGGGCGGGACGGTTTTGGACCGCCGTCACCCCTGGCGCAGCCAGTTCACCTGCGGCTCGGGGCCGTCGTCCTCCTCGCCGGGGTCCGCCGTCGAGACGTCGTCCCGGGCGGGCGGCTGGTGCTGGCAGTCGCACCACGTGCCGCCGCGGCAGTCTCCGTGCCGGCGCTCCCGGCAGGCTTCGCAGATCACCCTCCCATTGTCGCCCCTCGCGCCGCCGGTTCCGCGGCCAAGGCCCGCGAATCACACCGAACGCCGTTCTGTACGCTGGGGCGGTGGCTGTGGCGATGGACGTACTGATCGGCGATCTGCGCGAGGAGACCGCCGACCTCGAGCGGTTCCTCGCTCCCCGCGTATGGGAGGTGCCGACCCCCGCCGACGGCTGGGCCGTACGCGACCAGATCACTCACCTGGCCTGGTTCGACGACGCGGCGGTGCGTGCCGTCACGACGCCCGGCGCCTTCCGCGAGGAGGTGCGGCGGGCGATGGAGCAACACCTGGACACCGACCGGCTCGTACGCGAGCGGCGTGCCCTCCCCGGCGAGGAGGTGGCCGGCTGGTTCCGCGAGGCGCGCGGGCGGATGATCGAGGTGCTGGCCGAGGCCGACCCCACGGCACGCGTCCCCTGGTACGGCCCGGACATGGGCCTGGCCTCGTTCACGACGGCGCGGCTCATGGAGACCTGGGCGCACGGCCAGGACGTCGTGGACGGGCTCGGGACGACGCGAGCGCCGACGGACCGGCTGCGCCACGTCGCCGAGATCGGCGTACGCGCCCTGCCCTGGAGCTTCACCGTCCACGGGCGGGGAATACCGCAGACGCCCGTACGCGTCGAACTCGCCCTTCCCGGCGGCGCCCGGTGGGCCGCCGGGCCGGAGGGAGCCGCCGACGTCGTACGCGGGGCGGCGCTGGACTTCTGCCTGGTCGTCACCCAGCGGCGGCATCCGGCGGACGTGAGTCTGGCGGTGTCGGGCCCGGTGGCGAGAGAATGGATCACAATCGCCCAGGCCTTCGCCGGCCCGCCCGGCGGTGGCCGCCGGCCCGGTCAGTTCACCTGATCGGCGGCGCGGCGAGCGCGAGGGAAGAAGGTCGGGACATGGGCGTAACCCTCGCGAGGCGGCGGGCGACGCCGCGCCCCGGCCGCCGAGAACCCTTTCCGGCGCACGGGCGCCCGGGCGGCGACATCCGACGAAGTGGCCGTTGCAGCACGTACCGGGCGGGTCACGGCTACGGTAGGACGTCGTGACCACCCTCTCCGACGCTTCGGCGGGCGTTGCCGAGGCTTCGGCTTTCGCCCGGTTGCGCGCCGCGCTGTGGCAGATCGTCCGCGGCACGAGCGTGTCCGCCTTCCGCTACCGGGTCACCGGGCTGGCGGCCGAGGCGGCGTTCTTCACGCTGCTGTCCCTGCCGCCGCTGGTCCTGGGGCTGATCGGAACCCTGGCGCACTTCCGGTCGATACTCGGCAACGACACGATCATCGAAATCCGTACCTGGGTGATCGAGAAGGCGCAGACGGTCCTCACCCCGCAGTCCGTCGACACCGTCGTGAAGCCGCTGCTGGACGACGTCCTGCGCGGCGGGCGGGTGGAACTCGTCTCGCTGAGCTTCCTGGTCTCCTTGTGGGCCGGGTCGCGCGCGATGAACGTCTACGTGGACACGATCACCATCGCGTACGGCCTGTCGGGCGTGCGGGGCGTCATCCGCACCCGGCTACGCGCGTTCATCCTGTACGTCGCCGGGCTGGGCGTCGGGCTGGTGATCATCCCGCTGCTAGTGGCCGGTCCCACGCTGGTGCTGCGCTGGCTGCCCCAGGGCGCGCGGGTGCTGCACCTGCTGTACTGGCCGGTCCTGATCATCGTCTCGGTGGTCTTCCTCGCCTCGCTGTACTACCTGAGCGTGCCGGTGCGCACCGCCTGGTGGCGCGGCCTGCCGGGCGGGGGCGTCGCCCTGGCCATCTGGGCGCTCGGCAGCTTCCTCCTGCGGCTCTACCTGGACGGCTCGGCCTCCGGAATCACGGTGTACGGCTCGCTGGGCGCCGCCATCGCGGTGCTCGCCTGGCTCTACGTCACCGCTCTCGCCGTACTGATCGGCGCGGCGCTCAACGCCGAGATCGACAAGCTGTGGCCCGGCGAGTACACCTCCCGCGCACGTGCCGAGGCCGCCGAGACACGTGCCAGGACGGCCGAGCGGCAGCTCAGGGCCGCGGAGGAGCGTGCCGAGGCCGCCGGGGCGGACCGGCGGCAAGGGGCCGCGCCCGTCGCGGAGGAGGCCGCGGCCGACGCCACGGCCCCGGCCGAGGACGAGGAGACGGCCGAGGACGAGGCGGAGTCCCGCAGCGCGTAGCCCCGCGGGTCCCGGGAACGAAAACCCGTTGTGCCTACACCGGGTGCCGAGCCTATGATCGGCGCGCACCGATTCAGTGAGCCGAGGAACCGGAAGGGGTGAGCCGCCGTGGCCGTCTTTGCCGCCGCCCTGCCCTCGTCCCTGTTCCTCCGGGTGCCCGCCTGAGCCTGGGCACCCGCACCTGAAGGGTGCTCACGTTGTCCGCTCCATCACTGTCCTCACTCGGCTGGGACGCGTCCTGGGCCGAGGCGTTCGCGCCGCATGGCGATCTGACCCCCGGGCGGGTGGCCCGCGTCGACCGCGGACGCTGCACCGTCCTCACCGAACACGGCGAGATCGCGGCCGGCTGGCAGGGCGAACCGCCGTGCACGGGCGACTGGGTGGCACTCGCCGGTCTCGGCGAGTACGACCCGCCGCCGCACGTCGCCGCGATCCTGCCGCGCCGCACCGCCTTCGTACGCGGCGGTGTCGCGCGCGAGTCGCGCGGCGGCCTGTCCGGCGACTCTCGCGGCCACGTGCTGGCCGCGAACGTCGACGTCGCCCTCGTCGTCGAACCGGCCGCGCCCGACACCGGCATCGCACGGATCGAGCGGCTCCTCGCCCTCGCCTGGCAGAGCGGCGCCGTACCGTACGTGATCATCACCAAGGCGGACCTGGCCGCCGACCTGCCCGGTCTGCTGGACACGGTGACCTCCGCCGCGCCGGGCGCGGGCGTGCACGCCGTCTCGGCGGTGACCGGGGCCGGCCTCGACACCGTACGCGCGCTGACCACCGGCACCTCGGTGCTGCTCGGCCCGTCGGGCGCGGGAAAGTCCACGCTGGTCAACGCCCTCGCGGGGGAGGAGATCATGCGCACGCAGGCGATCCGCGCCGCCGACGGGCGCGGACGGCACACCACCACACACCGCGAACTGGTCATGGTGCCCGGCGGGTTGATCATCGACACACCCGGCGTACGGCGGGTCGGTCTGTACGAGGTGGCGGAGGGGCTGGCCCAGGCGTACTCCGACATCGAGGACCTGGCGGCGGAGTGCCGGTTCGCCGACTGCGCGCACGAGAGCGAGCCGGGCTGCGCGGTGCTCGCCGCGGTCGAGGACGGCGGCCTGCCGGAACGCCGGCTGACCGGCTGGCGCAAGCTGCGCCGGGAGGCCGCCTGGATGGCCGAACGCACGGACGCGCGCCTGCGGGCCGAGCGGCAGCGCCAGCGCAAGGTCATCCATCGGCAGGCGCGGCGCCACCGGCCCCGCTGAGCACGGCCGCGCGGCGGTCAGGTGGCGTTCGGCCGCCGCTCAGGCGCTGCTCAGGTAGCGCTCGGGCGGCGGTCAGCCGGTGCTGGGGGTCGCGGACGGCACGGCGGCGGGCAGGTCCGCCTCGCTCAGCCGTACGGCCTGCTCCGTACGGCCGTCCGTGCCGCCTCCGCCGCCCGTGCGCGCGATCGGGGCCCACCGGGTCAGGAGTTCCATGGCGTCCGGGAGCGTCTCGGCGAACACGTGTTCCACCACGTTGCCCGCGTTGCCCTCGAGTTGGAGGAGGAACTGGAGCGGCGGCGCCTCGCGCGAGTAGAGCGTCAGCGTGACGGGCGAGGGCGGCCTCCCCACCTGGCACCACGCCTCGAAGCCAAGGGCCGCCATCGCCGCGCGCACGTCGCCGCCGTACGGGTCGCAGACCGCCATCACCGGGTCCTCGCGTTCCGCCCATTCGCCATTGACCAGGCACCATGCGCGGAGCGACTCAGTAGTGATCACAGTTCACGGTAGGCCCGCCCGCCGCCTCGCGCCCGGATCGCCGCGCGGTGGACCGTACGGAGGCGCGGCGCGCGTCGCCCGACCGCGGCCGGGGTCTGGGGTGCACCACGCATCGCCTCGTCCGCACCGGCCATTCCACGCGAGTGGTTACGCACGGGTCGTGCCACGTCGCCCGCCTCGACTGCCCCGTCCCACGGTCACCCGTACGGGTCAGTGCGGGGTCATCGGCCATTCGAGGCGGATCCGCGAGCGGTCGGGTGATCGCGGCAGGGTCTGGCACGAGACGTCCATGCCGTGCCAGGACATGGCGCGTCCCTCCGCGCCGTCCTGCCGTGCGCCGCTTCCCCCGCCGCGCCCGGTCAGCGCGCGCCGGTCCAGGGCGCGCAGCCGGCCCGCCATGCCCGCCAGGTCGCGTACCGGGCCGTCGATGTGCATCACGAGCCGGGCCGGCGGCCGCGGGTCGGCGGTGACCACGACGTGCGCGTCGGCCAGCCGCTCGCCGCACAGCAACGCCAGTGTCCGGTGGATCAGCCGGGCGGCCTGCTGCCACGCGCGCCGGTCGAGCACGGACTCCATGCCGTGGCCCAGGGTGAGCGCGGGGCACGCGCCACCCGGCCCGCACGCGCGTTCCACCGCTTCCACGATCAGGGCGCGCAGACTGGCACGCGTCGCCGGGCCCGCCGGATGCAGGTCGAAGACCACCCCGCGAAAGTCCCGGATCGCGCCGTCCAGCCCGCTGATCGCCTTGTGGATCTTCTCGATCGTGGCGTCGCCGGCGATGTCCGCCTCGATGTAGGTCAGCGCCGCGTGCAGGTCCAGGCCGACCGCGAACAGCCGGTGCACGAGCGCGTCGGCCATTCCCGGGGCGATCCGCTCGCCCGCCGGCGCCAGGTCGTCCCCGTGCCCGCTCGCGACGGGCCCTCCCATGGTGACCAAGAGCGTCCCTCCGTATCGGCAGCGAACTGCCGGATCGACGGGGGATCGCCAACGAGGGGTTTACAGCGTATCTACTCCGTTGCAATACCCATCGATGCTGTTCGTCGCACATGTTCTATACAGTTGAAATGCCTAGCTTGCGCAAATAAACGCTCCTTCGCGGTGACTCGCAGGGGTTCAGGACCTTCGCCCCTGGCTGACGCGGACCATGGGGCGGAACGTGTAGGTGAGGAGCAGCAGGGGAAGGGGGTTCGGCCACACGCTGGGGAACGGGCCGGGGGATCCTCGATCACCTCGGCCGCAGGGGCTCAATGGTGAGTGACGGTGGCGGCTTGCTCCGGCAGGGCGGCATCGGCCCGCGGAGGTGGTCATGTCGTTCTCGCATATCGCCGGTGCACTGGCGCATCAGAGCGAACGCCTGTTGCTCCCGCTGCCCGGAGTCTCCGCCGCCGACGAGGCGCGCGAGGCCCCGCCGCCGACCCGCGTACTGACCGTCATGGCCGACGACGGCGTGCAGTTGCACGTCGAGATCCAGGACGCTCCGGGCGCGCCGCTGACCGTCGTCTTCTGCCACGGGTACCTCCTGAACTCCGCGAGCTGGGACGTCCAGCGGACGATGCTGGCCGGCAAGGTACGCGTCGTGCTGTGGGACCACCGGGGACACGGCCGGTCCGGCTGGGGCACTCCGCCGAACGCCACGATCGACCAGGTGGGCCGCGACCTCTTCGCGGTCATCCGGGCGGCCGTGCCACGCGGGCGCATCGTCCTTGTCGGGCACTCCATGGGCGGGATGTCCGTCCTCGCTCTCGCGCGGTCGCACCCGGAGATGTTCGGCGGACGGGTGGTCGGTGTGGTGCTGTCCTCCACCTCGGCGGGCGGCCTGTCCACGATCACGGCCGGCCTGCCGGCGATCACCGCGCGCTTCGTGCACCGCCTGGTGCCCGCCACCCTGACCCAGCTCCGGCGGCACGCTCGCCTCGTGGACGGCGCACGCCGGTCCGTGGGCGGCGCGACGTACCTGATCACGTGGCCCTACCTGTACGGCTCGCGGGTGCCGCGACCGGTGGCGCGGCTCACCACCCGGCTCATGGCGTCGGTGCCGATCCAGGTGATCGCCGAGTTCTACGCTGAACTGGTCCGGTGCGATCTGCACGCCGCCCTGCCGGCGCTCGGCCGCGTCCCAGTGCTGGTGATGGTCGGCGAACGCGACCTGATCACCCCCGTCGAGCACGCCGAGGCCCTCGTCAGCGCCGTCCCTGGTGCCACGCTCGTGGTGATCCCCGACGCCGGGCACCTGCTGGTGCTCGAACGCCCCCACGAGGTCGGCGCGCACGTCTGGAGCCTGATCAGCCGGGTCACTCCGCCGAAGCTGGTCGGCGCCCGCACGCGTACGGCCCGCCCGCGCGGCAAACCGGCCCACTCCTAGCCGCCCGCTTGACCGCCCACTCCTTGCAACCGCTCCTGGCCTCCCACTCCTGGCCTCCCACTCCTGACCACCCACTCCTGACCACCCACTCGCCGCCCGGCTCCGGCCGCCGAGGCCGACCATCGGCTCACCGGCGTACGCGGGGCTGTTCTCACCCGGGCCGGTCGCGGTGCCTCGGGTCACCGCCCGGCCCTCCGCCGAAGGCCCGGGCCGGGCGCCGCCCGCTCGATCGGTCAGTCGACCGGAGACGGTGTGCCGCGGGCGCGCAGCCTGCTCTGCTGGACGAGCCGGCCGAGGTCGTCCGCGGTGACCATGCCCACGACGTGGCCGTCGGCGACCACGATCGCCAGCAGCATGCCCGCCAGCGGCCGCCGCCCGATCAGGGAGGAGGCCGGGTCCTGCGGCACGGCGCGGTAGTCCGGCGGCAGGGCGAGGGCCACGGTGTCGATACGGTCGCCGCCGCGCGCCGCCGGCACCCGCGACAGGGTCGGGAGGGTGACGACGCCGCACGGTTCGCCGTCGAAGCCGGTGACCGGGAAGACCGACTGGCGGGAGTGCGCCGCCACCGTCTCGATGAACTCCCCGACCGGCCGCCAGGAGGCCGCGCACTCGGGCCTGGCGATCATCAGCTCGCGGACCTCGACGCCCTCGGCGGCCTCCCGTACGACCCGCGCCTTGGCCTCCGCGCCGGCCGCCCAGATCAGGAACCAGCCGATGAGCATCAGCCACAGGCCGCCCGTCTGCCCGAGGAGGATCAGCTGGGCGACGCCCGCGCCGGCGAGCGCCGCGCCCATGACCTGTCCCGTGCCGGTCGCGGCGCGGTCGCCGCGCGACCGGTCGCCCGAGCGCATCCAGACCAGCGCACGCAGGATGCGGCCGCCGTCGAGCGGCGCGCCGGGCAGCAGGTTGAAGACGCCGAGGAACGCGTTGGTCGCACCCGTCCAGGCGAGCGCCGCGACGATCGAGACCGGTGAGCCGAGCGCGTCGGCCGCCTGTGCGCCGCCGAACAGGACCACCCCGATGACCAGGCTCATCAGCGGACCGGCCGCCGCGATGGCCAGGTCGGCTCGGGCGGTCTTCGGCTCGCTGTCGAGCTGGGCGACGCCGCCGAGCATCCACAGGGTGATCGACCGCACCCCGATGCCCTTCCGCCGGGCGACGGCGGCGTGCGCGCCCTCGTGGGCCAGCAGCGAGACCAGGAAGAGCACGGCCGTGGGAATCGCGATGGCCCAGTACACGGTCGCGGATCGGCCGACGTCCGCGTTCGGGAGCACGTTCCCGGCGACGATGTCGGCGATCAGCACGAGGATCACGAGCACCGACCAGTTCGCGCCCACCGGGATGCCCGCGACGCGGCCCAGCCGGAGACTCTGCTTCATCGCCGCCTCCTCGACATGGGTGGTCCCGCCTTCACTCTGACGGCGGAGGGTCCACGCGGCGTACGTCCATTGGTCCCCGGCACGCGGGCGAAGGTCGGTGGCCCCCCGCGCGACGCCGAAGGTCCCGCCGCGACGGGACCTTCGCCTCTGGTCGGCCATCGCGGCGGTGGAAGGCTGAGATCAGGCCTGTGGGACGAGAGGGAGCTGGACCGTACGACGCACCCTTACCACCGGGAGCGGGGAGAACCCGCACCGGAATCGCCCCACAGGTCTTCGCCGTTGCGGTGCGGCCGCAGGTGGGTAGGGGCATCGGCAGGCGGCGAATCGAGGTGGTGCACCGTGGGCCCAGGCGGTCATGGCGTACGGCTGCCGTTCGCCGACCGGGCCGAGGCCGGGCGCGTGCTCGCGGGACGCGTGGCGGCCCTGGGGCTCGCCGACCCGGTCGTCCTGGCACTGCCGCGTGGCGGTGTGCCGGTGGCACGCGAGATCGCCCGGCGACTGGCGGCTCCGCTCGACGTGCTGGTCACCCGGAAGATCGGCTGTCCCGGTCAGCCCGAGCTCGGAGTCGGGGCCATCGCCGAAGGCGGCGAGCCGGTGTTCGACTCCGGCCTGCTGCGGCGGCTGGGCCTGACCGAGCGCGACCTGGACCCCGCGGCCGGGCGGGAGCGTACCGAACTCAGCCGCCGGGTCGCCGCCTACCGGGGCGACCGGCCCCTTCCGCCGCTCAAGGGCCGCGACGTGGTCGTGGTGGACGACGGCCTCGCGACCGGCGGCACGGCCCGCGCCGCCCTGGCCGCCGTACGAGCCGAGTCCGCCGCGCGCGTCGTACTGGCCGTCCCGGTGGGGGCGGCACAGACCGTCGACGAGCTGTCGGGCGACGCCGACGACGTCGTGGTGCTGGCCGCCCCGCCCGCCTTCCACGCGGTGGGCCAGTGGTACCGGGAGTTCACCCAACTCACTGACGCGGACGTCCTGGCGCTCCTGTGACGGCCGCCGGGCCAAGGCGCAGAAGCCCGGGTACGGCGGCCGAGGCGAGCGGTGAGATCCGTTCCAGACAAGCACAAGAGCCGGATCCGCTGGCTTGACGGTCCGGCTCTGGGGAAACGGCCCCGTGCGGGCGAGGCCGCAGGTGCGCTCCGTTTGGGCGGTGTTCGCGCGGCTTAGGCGGCGTTGGCGCGGCGCATGCGGCGGCGTCGCTCCGAGGCGCGTTCGTCCTCGTTCAGGCCGCCCCACGTGCCGTACTTCTCCGGCCGGGAAACGGCGTAATCAAGGCATTCTCCTCGCACGGGGCAGCGCATGCAGACCGACTTGGCCTTGCGCTCGCGGATCTCCCGCTCCGGCTGACGTTCACCGTCAGGGCCGAAGAACAGGACGAGATCCTCCCCCCGGCACTCGGCAGCGTCCTGCCAGCCCCAGCTGGGACGGGGGAGGTTTGCCTGCCGACGTACCTGAGCCATAGAACTACCACCTCGTAGCTTGCTGGTGAGCAGAAAAATTGCGGTCACGGGCGCCAAACGGTGAGTACGTGCCAAAAACTTGCAACGTCGTGAAGCGCCGTGATGTTCCCCGGAGAGCGCCGAGACCTTCAGGAGCGGCGTACAGGGCCTCAGAGAGGTTACACGAGGGCCGTCGCGTTGAGAAGGGTCAGGTCCCGTTCTGTATACGTTCCGATGTTCTCGCCACAGCCGGGACCGCAGGCGCCGAGGGATTCGCGCCCCACCCGCACACGGTAGCGGGCCCGGCCGGCGCTCACCACAGCGGTGTCCCCGACCATCGACTCGACGATCAGGTCCTCGACGCCGAGCACCCCGGTGTGCGCGCGTACGAAGTGCTCCGCGGCCTGTACGGGCTCGGGCAGGCCGACGCGCCCGCGGTATCCCGCCAGCGTCACCCGGCCCCGCCGATACGCCTCGGCCGCGGCCAGTGCGCGCTCCTCGTCCAGGTCGCCGTAGAAGAGGCCGTGCGGCAGGCAGACGAGGTTGGCGGCGTACCGGTCGCCGCCGACGTGCGTGGTCTCCCACACGTCGCCGAACCGTTCGTGGAGGAAACGCGCCAGCGGCGCGCCGGCACGTGCGCAGCACGCGTTGTGCTTGCCGTGCGTGCACACGAGCAGCACCGGGCCGGTGACCGGCGAGCCGAAGCCCGGCGGGCGGCCGGCCGCGACGGACGCCAGGTCGAGCCCGGCGAGTTCGTCCGGCGTCTCCAGCTCGCGGCCCTCTAGCCACACGCCGCCCGTGCCGGAGTACCCCGCGTACACCCGGAGCGGCGGCGTCGCGCGTCGCCGGCCGGGGGAGCGGATGAGCTGGGGGCGTACGCCGTGCCGCCGGGCGCGGGCGATGGCCTCGGCGACCGGCGCGGGCAGGTCCATGTCGTCGATGTCCGGCCCCCACGGGCCGGGATGTTCGACCAGGAGCCATCCGCGCGAACCGGCGGTCGCGCTGGCGAGGCACGGACGGCGGCCCGTGTGGCTGCCGGCGCAGTGGGTGCAGCCGTATTCCGGCAACGAATCCCCTTCACAACGACATTAGGTAAGACTAACCTAACTAACCTTCGTTACGCCAGGACCGCCGGGGGCTGGATGAACGTCGTGTGAACACCCGGCTCCCACCGAGCTCAGAGCGTCGACGCAGGCCGTACGGCACGCTCTAAGGTGTCCTCGTCCGCCCAGACGTCCCCCCTCAGTCCGAAACACAGGAGCTCCATGCGCACGCCGTTTCTCCTCGCCGGCGCGGCGTTGCTGCTGGCCGCCGCGGGCGACGCGAGGCCCGCGCCGGCACGCCCCACCCTTCCCCCGGCCATCCAGGTGTCGGTCGCCGCCTGCGGCACGGGCTGGACCCACCCGCACGCGGGCGGTCAGGTGCTGACGCTGCGCAACGAGGGCGCCACCGCCGCCGGGGTGATGCTCATCGACCCGGCGAACGGCGCGGTCTACGCCGCGGTCGAAGGCCTCGGGCCGGGCGTCACGCGCCGGCTGCGCCTGTCGCTCGGCGGCGGCGCGTACGCCTTCCGCTGCGAGGACGACGGCGGCGGCGACCCGGTCACCGGCCCGACGACGCGGATCGCCGGGGCCGCCCTGCCCGGCGCGGCGATCCAGCCCGTCACGAGCAACGACCTGTACGGGCCCGCGAAGGCGTACACGAAGTCGGTCGCCGCGGGGCTCGGCCGCCTCACGGCCAAGACCGACGCCCTGCGCGACGTCGTGGACGGCGGCGACCTGGGCGCGGCGCGCACCGCCTGGACCACGGCGCATCTCGCGTACGAGCGGCTCGGGGCGGCGTACGGGACGTTCGGCGACTTCGACGGCGCCATCGACGGGCGTCCCGCCGGTCTGCCCGGCGGCGTGCACGACCCGGATTTCACCGGTTTCCACCGCCTGGAGTACGGCCTGTGGCACGGTGAGTCCGCCTCGTCCCTGCGCAAGGTGGCCGACCGGCTCGCCAAGGACACTCGCGGGCTCGAGGACGACTTCCCCAAAGAGCGGATGGACCCCGCGGACCTGCCCCTGCGGGCCCACGAGATTCTGGAGAACACCCTGCGGTTCCAGCTCACAGGCGAGGCCGACCAGGGCAGCGGCACGACGCTCAAGACGGCCGCCGCCAACGTCGAGGGCACCCGCGAGGTGCTGAACGTGCTCCGCCCGGTCCTGCGTCCGCGCTTCTCGCGGCTGCCGGAGGTCGACGCCTGGCTCGACCGGATGGACGCACAGCTCAAGGGAAGGTCGTCGGTGGACGAGCTGTCCACGGCCGACCGCGAGCGGCTGAACGGCACGGCCGGGCAGCTCCTGGAGCTCCTCTCGTCCGTCGCCACCATCGCCGAGCCGAGGCGTACCTCATGAGCGGCGACCGCAGGTCCTTCCTTCGCGGCGCGCTCGTGGCCGGGGTCGCCGGTTCGCTGGCCGGCGCGGCGGGCGGCGCGGTCGCGCGTACGCCCGGCGAGGACGAGACGCCGCCCGCTCCGCCGTTCCACGGCGAACACCAGGCGGGGATCCTCGACAAGCCGCGTCCGCGCACGATCGTCGTGTCCCTCGACGTCATCGCCTCGGGCCGCCGGGAGCTGACGGAGTTCTTCCGTACGCTGACCGACCGGGCGCGTGCCCTCACCGCGGGGGTGCCGCCGGCCGACACGGGCATCAGCGCGCCGTCGGCCGACTCCGGCGTGCTCGGGCCGGACATGCCCGGCGGCGGCCTGACGGTGACGGTGGGGGTCGGCTCGTCGCTGTTCGATGACCGGTACGGCCTGGCGAGCCGCAGGCCCGCCGCGCTGAAGCCGATGCGGATGTTCCCCAACGACGACCTCGACCCGGCCTGGTGCCACGGCGACGTGAGCCTGCAACTGTCGGCCGCCGACGACGACACGGTCGTGCACGCCCTGCGCGACCTCGCGCGTCACACGCGTGGCGCCGCGCAGATCCGCTGGCGGATGAACGGCTTCAGCAGCCCGCCGCGGCCGAGCGGCACACCGCGCAACCTCATGGGCTTCAAGGACGGCATCTCCAACCCCGACGTCACCAACGCCGCCGACATGAACCGCCTGGTCTGGGCGGACCGGTCCGCCGCGGGCGGCGAGCCCGCCTGGACGGCCGGCGGCTCGTACGCCGTGATCCGGCTGATCCGGATGCTGGTGGAGTTCTGGGACCGGGTCGGGATCACCGAGCAGGAGCAGATGTTCGGGCGCAACCGCGACACCGGGGCGCCCCTGGACGGCGCGCACGAACTCGACGTGCCCAAGTACGCCCAGGACCCGATCGGCAAGGTCATCCCGCTGACCAGCCACATCCGGATGGCCAACCCGCGCAACCCCCAGACCGAGGGCACGCGGATCCTCCGCCGCGGCTTCAACTACGACCGCGGGGTGGACAAGGTCGGCGACCTCGACATGGGCCTGATCTTCACCTGCTACCAGCAGAACCTCAAGCGTCAGTTCGAGGCGGTGCAGGAGCGGCTGGCGGACGAGCCGCTCGTGGACTACATCACGCCCTTCGGCGGCGGGTACTTCTTCGCCCTGCCCGGCGTACGTGACGCGCGTGACTTCCTGGGCCGGGGGCTGCTCACCTGAGTGCGCGGACGCGTACGGAGCGTGGTCGTCTCCCCAGGTCAAGCAGCTAGTAAACGCTCGTTAACCGACCACGCACGCATGTTCGCCTATTCGTAACCTCAAAGCCCAGCGATCTTCGTCCTGGTCCGATGAGGTTCCGCTGGACCTATGCGGCCCCCCGGGGCGCTACACCAGGTCTCGGAGCTTGATATTCACCAGGAGGCAAGTATGGGTCCCGGTTACTGGAAACGACGGCGGCCGGTGGTGATCGCCGCTTCGGTGGTCGCCGCCGGAACGCTGGCGCTCGCGGCCTGCGGCACCGCGGGCGGCAAGGCGACCTCCCTGACCGCGGCTGAGTCGCACGTGCGCACCACGACGCCGATCAAGCACGTGGTCGTGCTGTTCGACGAGAACATCTCCTTCGACCACTACTTCGGCACCTACCCGAAGGCCGCCAACACGGACGGCACGAAGTTCGCCGCCAAGCGGCACACGCCGAAGGTGGACGGCCTCACCAAGAAGCTGCTCAACCACAATCCCAACCAGTACAACCCGACGCGTCTCACGCACGAGCAGGCCATGACCTGCGACCAGGACCACACCTACGGCAAGGAACAGAAGGCCGTCGACGCGGGCAAGACGGACAAGTTCGTCGAGAACACGGGCCACGACACCTGCACGGGGATGCCGCCGCTGTTCGGCGAGCCCGGGCTGGTCATGGACTACTACGACGGCAACACGGTCACCGGGCTGTGGAACTACGCGCAGAACTACGCGATGAGCGACAACTCCTGGGACACCGTCTTCGGGCCCTCGACCCCGGGCGCGCTCAACCTGGTGTCCGGCCAGACGCACGGCGTCTACGCCGTCGACCCGTTCACGCACGCGAAGGCCACCGACTCCTACGTCGTCGCGTCGCCGGACGCCAACGGCGTCGGCACCGTGATCAACGACCCGGACCCGGCGTACGACGACTGCTCGGGCAACAACCACACGTCCACGCACAACCTGGGCGTGATGACCGGCAAGAACATCGGTGACCTGCTCAACAGGAAGAAGGTCACCTGGGGCTGGTTCCAGGGCGGCTTCAAGCCGACCGGCACGGCGAACGGCTACGCGGTCTGCGGCGCGACGCACACGAACATCGGCGGGGTGCCGGTGGTCGACTACAGCCCGCACCACTCGCCGTTCCAGTACTACAAGTCGACCTCGAACCCCAAGCACCTGCCGCCGTCCTCGGTCGCCGCGATCGGCCACACGGACCAGGCCAACCACAACTACGACCTGACCGACTTCGACAAGGCGCTCAAGGCCGGCAACCTGCCCGCGGTGAGCTTCCTGAAGGCGGCGGAGTACCAGGACGGCCACGCGGCCTACTCCGACCCGCTGGACGAGCAGCGGTTCGTCGTCAGCACGATCAACAAGCTGCAGAAGTCCCCGGACTGGAAGTCCACCGCCGTCATCATCGCCTACGACGACTCCGACGGCTGGTACGACCACGCCGCGCCGAAGATCACCAACGGGTCCTCCGACGCCGCGAACGACGACCCGGCGCTGTGCGGCAACGCCAAGGTCGCGGGCGGCTACCAGGACCGCTGCGGGCCGAGCCAGCGCCTGCCGATGCTGGTCGTCTCGCCGTACTCCAAGGTCAACTACGTCGACCACCACTACACCGAGCAGACGTCGATCACGAAGTTCATCGAGGAGAACTGGGGTGTCGGCCAGATCGGCGACGCTTCGTTCGACGCACGCGCGGGCGACCTCGGCCACATGTTCGACTTCCGCCGGCCGCGCGCCGGATCGCTCTTCCTCAACCCGAAGACGGGCGCCCGCCAGTACGGCTGAACACTCCTGCGTGCCTGAGGCGCTCCCGTCCCCTCTCTTTGGGGCGGGGGCGCCTTTCGCTTTGGTTATCCACAGATTCTCAAACCCCTGTTTACGCGACCCTTAACTTCCGGCAACATGATCTTCGCTTCGAGTTCACGTGGAGGCGGCATGGGACTGCGGAAGAGACACAGAGCAGCGGCGCTCGCCACGGCCGTGGTGACGGCCGGGTCGCTGGGCCTGGCGAGCTGCGGGAGCGGCGGGTCCGGCGCGACCGCGCTGACCGCGGCCGAGTCGCCGGTGAGCACGACGACGCCGATCAAGCACGTGGTCGTGCTGTTCGACGAGAACATCTCCTTCGACCACTACTTCGGCACCTACCCGAAGGCCGCCAACACGGACG
The DNA here is from genome assembly GCA_963799975.1 of uncultured Actinomycetota bacterium. Lineage (GTDB taxonomy): Bacteria > Actinomycetota > Actinomycetes > Streptosporangiales > Streptosporangiaceae > Actinoallomurus. Next base: position 102,421 of record CAWCZF010000006.1, read on the forward strand.
GCACGAAGTTCACGGCAAAGCGCCACACGCCGCGTGTCAACGGCCTGAGCCGGCGGTTGCTGGAGCACAATCCCAACCAGTACAACCCGACGCGTCTCACGCACGAGCAGGCCCTGACCTGCGACCAGGACCACACCTACGGCAAGGAGCAGCTGGCCGTCGACGGCGGCCGGATGGACCGGTTCGTCGAGAACACCGGCCACGACACCTGCACCGGCCAGCCGATCCTGTTCGGCGAGCCCGGGCTGGTCATGGACTACTACGACGGCAACACCGTCACCGGCCTGTGGAACTACGCGCAGCACTACGCGATGAGCGACAACAACTGGGACTCGGTGTTCGGCCCGTCGACGCCGGGCGCGATCGACCTGATCTCCGGCCAGACGCACGGCATCTACGCCGTCGACCCGATCACCCTCGCGAAGGTCACCGACCCCACCGTCGTCCAGTCCCCGGACGCGGACGGCGTCGGCACGATGATCAGCGACCCCGACCCGGCGTACGACGACTGCTCCGACTACAACCACGCGGCCAAGAACAACCTGGGCGTGATGACCGGGCGCAACATCGGTGACCTGCTCAACCGGCGGCACGTGTCGTGGGGCTGGTTCCAGGGTGGCTTCCGGCCGACCTCCTCGGCGAACGGCTACGCGGTCTGCGGCGCCACCCACCAGAACATCGGCGGCATCCCGGTGCCCGACTACAGCGCGCACCACGAGCCGTTCCAGTACTACAAGTCGACCGCCAACCCCAAGCACCTGCCGCCGTCCTCGGCCGCCGCGATCGGCCGTACGGACCAGGCCAACCACCAGTACGACCTGACCGACTTCGACGCGTCGCTCCAGGCCGGCAGCATGCCCGCGGTGAGTTTCCTGAAGGCCGCGTCGTACCAGGACGGCCACGGCGCCTACTCCGACCCGCTGGACGAGCAGCACTTCCTCGTCAGCACGATCAACAAGATCCAGCAGTCGCCGGAGTGGCGCTCCACCGCGATCTTCATCGCCTACGACGACTCCGACGGCTGGTACGACCACGCCGCACCGAGGATCACCAACGGCTCCTCCGACGCCGCGCTGGACACCCCGATGTGCACCGGCGTCCGTGCCGCGGGCGGCTACCAGGACCGCTGCGGCCCGAGCCAGCGGCTCCCGCTGCTGACCGTCTCGCCGTACTCCAGGGTGAACCACGTCGACCACCACTACGCCGAGCAGACGTCGGTGCTGCGCTTCATCGAGGACAACTGGCGAGCGGGCCGCATCGGCGACGCGTCCTTCGACCAGCGAGCGGGCACCCTGGCCGGCATGTTCGACTTCCGCCACCCCTCCGCCCGCCCCCTGCCCCTCGACCCCACCACCGGCGCCCCACCGTCGTAACACCCCGCCCGCGTCAAACGGCGGGGCCGCCGTAGCGGCGGCCTCGCCGTGGTGACGGGCCCGGCGTGGTGACGGGCCCGGCGTGGTGACGGGCCGCCGTGGTGACGGGCCCGCCGGATGCCGCCGCGATCGTCATCGTGGTGAAGGCCACGCCGCCATCGCCTCAGGACGGCCGGACACCTAAGCCGACCGTGAGGCGGCGCTTGACAGCGTCTCGGCGACGGACCCCGTCGTGAAGGGTGTTGCCGGCGGAGGATCTCCTCGACGCGCCACTCCGGCACGCCGACGTAGAGGACCTTGTCCTGGCGTGCGGCTCGCGTCAGGAGGCATCCTCAACGAAGACGCCCCAGCCGGTGGACTACGCGGTCCAGCCGATGACGCGCTCGACCACGACGTCGCGAAGGATCGCGTTGGTGAAGTCGGCGTCCGTGACGTCGGTCCGGCCACGTGGAGGGGCGCCGGTGTTGACGTAAGAGAGGCAGGCGCCGGTGAGGTCGGCGTCCCGCAGGTTGGCTTCGCGTAGATCGCAGCCAGAGAAGCTCGCGCCCCTCAATGAAGCTCCGCGCAGGTCGGCGCGCCGTAGGTCGCACCTACCGAACGAGCACAGGTCGAGGGTCGCGTGCTGAAGGACGGCTCCGACGAGTGAGCGGCGCTCAAAGAACAGATGCTGCGTCCGGACCGACATCAGGTCCTGACCGTCGAAGTTCCGCCCGACGTCCCGGGCGACGTATGAGAACGAGCTCAATACCTGCCGAGGCGTCTCAGCGCGCGTCATGACCGCCATCGTGCCAGCGCGGCCGCAGCGATACGGCGCGGCCGTGTCACGTCGTGAGGGGGGCCGGGGTCAGGGCCTGGTGGGCGGCGCCGAGGGCCGCCTCGCGGTCGGCGGCGATCAGGCCCACCCGCGTACGGCGGTCCAGTAGGTCGCTCTCGTCCAGGGCGCCCTCGTGGCGGACCGCCCAGGTGAGTTCCGCCCGGAGAGTGGCCGACCCTGGGGCCACCGGGTCCAGCAGCGACGGGTCCGCCTCGGCCAGGGCCAGTACGTCGCGGGCCTCGGCGCCGTACCTGCGTGTCAGGTGTGACGGGGCCACCATGCGCGCCAGTTCCTCGGCCGGGCCCGCGCCGACCAGGGGTAGTCGTGCCGTGACGCACCGGCCCGCGCTCAGGCCGCGGCCCTCCAGCACCGCGTCGACCGTGTCCTGCGCCATTCGCCGGTACGTCGTCAGTTTGCCGCCGACGATCGTCACCACGCCGCTGGGCGAGGTCAGTACGGCGTGCCGGCGGGACAGGTCGGCGGTGTCGCCCTCGGCTCCGTACAGCAGCGGCCGCAGTCCCGCGTACGCGCCGGCGACGTCCGTGCGGTGTACGGGTACGTCCAACGCCGAGTCGAGCAGGTCCAGGAGGAACCCGATCTCGGCCTCCGACGGCTCGGGCACGTCGGGGATCGGGCCGTCGGCCGGTTCGTCGGTGAGTCCGACGTAGATGCGCCCGTCCTCCTGCGGCAGCACGAGCGCGAAATGGCCCGACGCGCCCGGGACCGGCAGGTGCAGTCCGGTGGACAGGCCGCCGAGGCTCTCGGCGCGCAGGACGAGGTGGGTGCCGCGCGACGGGCGCAGGCGTACGCCGTCGGCCAGGCCGCCTGCCCACACCCCGGCGGCGTTCACCACGGCGCGCGCGCGTACGGAGAACTCCGCGCCGGTCAGTTCGTCGCGTACCTCGGCGCCGTCGCCGGTCAGCGTCAGCGCGCGGCAGCGGGTGATGACGCGCGCACCGTACGCCGCGGCCGTACGTGCGAGGGCGGTGACCAGGCGCGCGTCGTCGACGAGTTGGCCGTCCCAGGACAGCAGCCCGCCGCGCAGCCCGTACGAGCGCAGCGCCGGCGCCAGCCGCAGCGTCTCCACCGCGCTCAGCCGGCGCGGGCCCGGCAGCGTGGAGCGGTGCGTGCGCGCGGCGGCGCGCAGTACGTCGCCCCCGCGGACGCCGGCGCGTGAGTACATCGCCGCGGCCCCGCTCACCAGCGGGGTCAGGGGGAGTACGAACGGCAGCGCGCGTACGAGGTGCGGCGCGGTGTGCTCCATCAGCACGCCGCGCTCGACGGCACTCTCGTACGCGATGCCGAACTGGCCCGACGCCAGGTAGCGCAGGCCGCCGTGGATCAGTTTGGAGCTCCAGCGCGACGTGCCGAAGGCGAGGTCGTGCGCGTCGATCGCGGCCACGGACAGGCCGCGTGAGGCGGCGTCCAGCGCGACGCCCGCGCCGGTCGCGCCGAGGCCGACGACCAGCACGTCCACGACGTCGCCGCCGGAGAGCCCGGCCAGTTCGCGCTCGCGCCGTGCGGCATTGAGGGAGGAGGAGGCAGGGGGCGCGGCGCGCGGCCGGCGGAGACGGGTCATGGGGTGAGGTACCTCTCGAGAATGCGCCGCAGTTCTTCGTCGAAGGCGGCAGCCGACAGCGCCGGGTCGTCGCCGGTCATGATGTGGCCGGACATGGCGAATGACTGGAGGACGAGCAGCACCGAGCGCGCCTGCCGGGCCGGCTGGTCGGTACGGATGCTGCCGTCGCGGTGGCCCGCCCGCAGGGTCCCCTCGAGTGCGCGCAGCATGAAGTCCTGGCTGGTGCCGCGGCGCTGGAGGAGGTAGGGGAGCAGGACCTCGGGGTCGACTTCGAGGATCTTGTGGAAGAGAGGATGGGCGCGCAGCGCCGCGACGCCGGCGACCAGCGCGGCGACGGCCTGCGACCGGACCGGCGTGCCGTCCTCGGAGGCCCCGACGGGCGTGACGACGCTGGCCCACTCGCGCGTCATCAGGTCCGCGACGAGGGTCTGCACGTCCGGCCAGAGCCGGTAGATGGTCATACGGGACAGTCCGGCGCGGCGGGCGACGTCGGTCAGGGTCGTACGGCGGACGCCGACGGCCAGCACGCAGTCGCGAGCCGCATCGAGCACCGTGTCCCTGTTGTTACGAATCGACGCCATATGTCACAGTGTAACTGAGCCGAGATGGGGTAGCCATGCCGATCGTGGACATGTTGTGGAGTGGCTGGGGAGATCCGGAGCGCGCCGAGCGCCTGCCGGAGGCGGTGACCGACCTCCTGCGCGAACTCCTGGGGGTGCACGCCGAGCCGGCCCGGCCGGTCAAACTCGCCGAGATCGAGCCGCCCCCGCCGAGGCCCGTCGCGGCACTGCTGGCGGACCTGGTCGGCGAAGAACACGTGCGTGCCGACGACGAGACGCGCATCCGGCATACGCGCGGCAAGTCGACGCCGGACCTGCTGCGGATACGGGCCGGCGACGCGGCGGCCGCGCCCGACGCGGTCGTGCTCCCCGGCTCCCACGACGAGGTGGCCGCGGTCCTGGTCCGGTGCGCCGAGCACCGGATCGCGGTGGTTCCGTTCGGCGGCGGCACGTCCGTCGTCGGCGGGCTGGCCCCGGAGGCGGGCCGCTTCGCCGGGGTGATCGCGCTCGACCTGCGGCGCCTCGACCGGCTCGTCGGCGTGGACACCGTGTCGCGTACGGCCACGCTCCAGCCCGGCCTGCGCGCGCCGCGCGCCGAGGAACTCCTGAACGAGCAGGGCTACACCCTCGGCCACTTCCCGCAGTCCTTCGAGTGGGCGAGCATCGGCGGGTTCGCCGCCGCGCGTTCGTCGGGGCAGGCGTCGGCGGGGTACGGGCGGTTCGACGAGATGGTCCTCGGCCTGACCCTCGCCACCCCGAGCGGCACCGTCGAGACCGGCCGCGCGCCGCGGTCGGCGGCCGGGCCGGACCTGCGCCAGCTCGTGCTCGGCTCCGAGGGCGTCTTCGGCGTCATCACCGAGGTGACCGTGCGGATCCGTCCGCTGCCGGAGACGCGGGAGTACGAGGGCTGGCTGTTCCCCTCCCTGTCCGAGGGCGTCACGGCCGTACGCGCCCTCGCGCAGGACGGGCCGCTGCCGACCGTACTGCGGCTGTCCGATGAGACCGAGACGATGATCGGGCTGGCCCGGCCCGGCGAGCTGGGCGAACCGGGCGAGCAGCAGGGCGGCTGCCTGGCGATCTGCGGCTACGAGGGCGCCGCACCCGAGGTCGCCGAGCGCCGCGCCAAGGTACGCGCGGTGCTGGCGGGGCTGGGCGGCGTACACCAGGGCGAGGAGCCGGGGGAGAGCTGGTCGCGCGGCCGGTTCGCGGCGCCGTACCTGCGCGACGCGCTGCTCGACGTGGGGGTGCTCGCCGAGACGCTGGAGACGGCCGGCTTCTGGTCGAACCTCTCCCGCCTGTACGACGCGGTACGGCTGACGCTCGCCCACGAGCTGTCCTCGTCGGTGGTCATGTGCCACGTGTCGCACGTGTACCCGGCCGGCGCCTCGCTCTACTTCACCGTCGTCACCGCGCAGGGCGAGGAGCCCGTGGAGCGCTGGCGGCGCGCCAAGGCCGCGGTGAACGACGCGATCATCGAGGCGGGCGGCACGATCAGCCACCACCACGGGGTCGGCGTCGACCACCGCGACTGGTACGCCCGCGAGGCCGGCCCGCTCGGCGTCGCGGCCCTGCGCGCCGTCAAGGAGCGCCTCGACCCCGAAGGCATCATGAATCCCGGCGTGCTCATCGCGGAAGCGGGCTGATCGGCCCACGCGCCGGTACGATCCCGCGCAGGGCCCGTACGCACCGGCGCGGGCCTCGGACAGGAGCGCGACATGCGATCGTTCACCGCCGTGGTGAACCCGGCTGCGGGCAGTGACCCGGCCGCCCGACTGATCCCGGTCACGCGGCGGCTGCGCGAGGCCGGCGCGGAGGTCGAGGTCGAGTACAGCCGCAGCCTCGAACACGCCGGCGACCTGGCGCGCGACGCGGCCAAGAAGGGCCACGTGGTGATCGCGGTCGGCGGCGACGGGATGGCCGGCGGCCTGGCCGGAGCCGTCGCGGGCGGCGAGTCCGCGCTCGGCATCCTGCCCGCCGGGCGCGGCAACGACTTCGCCCGCCAGCTCGGGCTGCCGGAGGAGCCGGAGCGGCTCGCGGACCTCCTGCTGTCGGCCGAGCCGCGGGTGATCGACGTGATCGAGGTCGCGTCGGGCGACGGCGCGTCCCGCATCGTCTTGGGCAGCGTGTACGGCGGGGTCGACTCGGTGGCCAACGCCCACATCAACCGGCTGACGCGGCTGCCCGGATCGCTCGCGTACTACCTCGGCCCGCTGCGTGCCATCGCGACCTGGCGGCCGGTGTCGTACCGCATCACGATCGACGGAGAGACGCGCGAGGAGCGTGGCTACTCCGTCGTCGCCGCCAACTCCGGCTACTACGGCTACGGCCTGCACGTCGCGCCCGACGCGGCCGTGGACGACGGGCTGCTCGACGTCGTGATCATCCGGCACGCGCCCAAGCGGCGGTTCTTCGCCGTGATGCGCGAGCTGCCGCACGGCACGCACGTGCGCCGCCCGGAGATCGAGGTCGTGCGCGGCCGCGAGATCCGTATCGAGGCCGACCGGGAGATCCCGTACGGCGGCGACGGTGAGCTGCTCGGCACGCTCCCGGCGACGATCCGCGTGCTGCCCGGCGCGCTCCGGGTGATCGCTCCCTGAAACTTGCCCGGCGCTTTGCCCTCGTAGCACCGCAGGCGAAGGCGCCACCGGGTACGTTGCGGGTGCGATCAGTGATTCGGGGGCGTCCACTGTGAAACACGCGCTGGCCGTGCTGGCCGGCCTCGCCGTCGGGCTGCCGGTGATGGCGGCACTCGCGTCCGCGAACGGGCACACCGCGGGCGGCCTGCCGGACCGGTACGCGCCCTGGGCCGAACACCATCTGCACACCGGGTACGCCGCGATCCGCACGCCGGAACACGCGTCACGCCCGCCCGCGCGCGCTCACGAGCCGGCGCGCGTGCTCGTCTCGACCTCGCCGCCACGCGCGCCGTACCGGACGCCCGTGCCGCGCCGCGCCCCGATGTCGCCGCCCCTCGCCGGACGGCCGCTCCGGCATCCCGAACCCGCCGTCGGCCTGCGGATCTCCATCGACGCGCCGCACACCGTACGGCCGGGCGGCGCGTACACCTATCGGATCCGGCTCGCCAACCGCGGCCCGGGCACGCCGGGTGAGATCACCGTGCACAACACGCTGCCCGCCGACGTCGACCGCACCGGCACCTCACTGCCCGGCGGCGCGGGCGGGTACGCGGGCGGCCGTGACACCACGCTCGTCGTGCCGAGGCTCGCCCCAGGACGCGTCGCCACCGCGCGGTTCGCCGTACGCGTGCGGCACGGAGCGCGCGGCTCGCTGGTCGCGCGGAGCCGCATCACCTCCATCGACGGCGCGCGCGCCCCGCGTACCGGCGGTAACGTCTCCTCGGTCGCCACACTGGTCCGATAGCGGAACCACCGGACCCCCGTTCGTCGTCTCAGTTGGTGACGACCGAAACGGAGGCACCGAGCATGCGCACGCTGCTCAACGTCATATGGCTGATCCTCGCGGGATTCTGGCTGGCCATCGGCTACTTCATCGCCGGGGTCATCTGCTGCGTACTGATCATCACGATCCCGTTCGGCATCGCGGCGTTCCGCATCGGGACGTACGCGCTCTGGCCGTTCGGCAAGACCGTCGTACGGCGGGGCGACGCCGGGGTGATGAGCATGGTCGGCAACGTCATCTGGTTCATCGTCGCGGGACTCTGGCTCGCCATCGGGCATCTGCTCAGCGGCATCGCGCTCTGCGTCACGATCATCGGCATCCCGCTGGGGCTGGCCAACTTCAAGCTCATCCCGGTGTCGCTGATGCCGCTCGGCGCGGAGATCGTCGACAGCGGCGACCCGCGCTCGTTCTCTGCGACGTGAGCGAGATCTTCGTCTCGCCGCGGGCGACTCGACAGCGGGCGGCGCCCGGGCCAGGATTGGCCCATGCCAGGGGCCACGCCGTTGCCGAAGCAGGGTGATGTGTTCTTCGACTACCGGCGGCCGGACCGCTCGCTGCGGCTCAGCCGCCATCCGGACGCCGGAGTCGTCGTGCTGAGCATCTGGAACGGCGGCGTCTGCCAGGCCACCTTCCAGTTGCCCGGCGACCAGGTCGAACTCTTCGCCGAGGCGCTGCGCAACACCGCACCGGCGGGCGCGCCGCCGCTGGCGCCCGGCCCCGAGGTCTTCCGCACCGGCGAGTACAACACCCAGCCGAACATCGCCTGACACTCCCAGCATCGGGAGATGTGGCGGCTGCGGCCGAACCCGGCCTGCTTTGGGTGGAATGAGGCGAACACGGTGCGTCGCCGCTATTGAGGCTGTTACGGTGCCGCCGTGCCTCCCTCCTCGTCGCCGTCCTCCCGTCAGTCGCCGGCCGGCGCCGGCTGGCAGTGCGCACAGCCGGGGAGTTACACCGGCCTGATGCCCGAGCGGGTGCGGAACCTGTCCTGGCTCAACCCCGCCGTCCTGTGGCGATCGCGCAACGACGTGCTGGCACGGCGGTTCGGCGACCCCACCGACGACGAGCGCGGCCGCTGGGTGGCACGTCAGCTCGAGTCCGGCGCGCACCCCGACTTCGCCATCGCGCGCGATGACCCGGACACGTTCTCCTTCATGCTGCTGGGCGACACCGGGGAGGGCGACGCGCCGCAGTACGCCGTGGTGCCCGGCTTCCTGAGGATGAGCGAGGGCACGCGCTTCGCGGTCATCGCCAGCGACGTGATCTACCCGACCGGCAGCGTCAACGAGTACGACACCAAGTTCTTCCGGCCGTACAAGGACTACGACGCCCCGATCTACGCCGTGCCGGGCAACCACGACTGGTACGACGGGCTCGGCGGGTTCATGCGCGTCTTCTGCGGCGCGCCGGAACTCCCGGCCGGCACCAGGCCGCGGTTACTGTCCGAGGCGTGGTGGCGGCGGCTGTTCTGGAAGAACCCCGACGTGCCCGACGAGGCGCGGCTCGCGGAGGCGGAGCGGATGCGCTCGCGGCCCGAGCAGCAGGCCGTGCAGCCGGGGCCGTACTGGATGATGGACGCGGGCCCGCTGCGGATCGTCGGCATCGACACCGGCATCGTCGGCGGCATCGACGCGGACCAGGGCGAGTGGCTGCGGCGCGTCTCGCAGGGCCCGCGGCCGAAGATCCTCGTGACCGGCAAGCCGATCTACGTGGACGGCGCGTACCATCCCGGCCTGATCGCGGGCGGCGGCACCGTCGATGACATCGTCCGCGACCCGGCCTGCAACTACGTCGCCGCGATCGGCGGCGACATCCACAACTACCAGCACTATCCGGTGCGGGTCGGCGACCGGACCATCCAGTACGTGGTCTCCGGGGGCGGCGGCGCGTTCATGCACGCCACGCACACGATCCCGAAGGTGGACGTGGGCAGCGTCAGCGAGGAGGAGTTCCGCTGCTATCCGCTGCGCGGCGACTGCCTCGCCTTCTACGGACGGCTGTACGGCCGGCGGCTGCGGATGCGGTGGCTCTTCGAGCTGACCGGCGAGCAGGCGGCGGCCGTGATCGCGAATAGGCTCGGCATCCCGCCGAAGCGCGAGACGAACGCGCGGGTGACGCTGCGCACCAGGCTCGTCGCGTCGCTGCTCGGAGTGCCCTCGACCCCGCACGGCCGGTCGTTCGTCCGGCTGCCGGTACGCCGTGTCTACCAGCGGTTCCTGTCGCCCGCCTCCGCCTCGTACCGGCCGCCGCTGTTCAAGAGCTTCCTGCGCCTCGACGTGACGCCGCAGAGCGTGCGGATCCGCTGCTTCGCCGCGTCCGGCTGCCGCGAACACGAGCTCGCCCCGCCGGTCGAGGACGAGATAACGATTCCGCTCACCTGATAACGATCAGTAGGCAATCGGTAAATCTGCGTGCATGTCCCCGAAAAGATGATCACTCATGCCGGCCGCCTGGCCGGCCTGCCATCGAGGAGACATACGTGGGTCAGTCATATCCGCAGGAAGCGGCCCCGGCGGCCGCCGCGCAGCAGGCGCCCGCCGGCGCCCAGATGAAGCTACGCAACCCGGTCGCCGCCTGGCTTGGCCTGCCGATCATCACGATCGGCATCTACGGCATCGTCTGGTTCTACAAGGTGCACACCGAGCTGGCCGCCTTCGACCGCCGCCGCCCGGTCAGCGCGGGAATGGCGCTGTGCTCGATGCTGTTCGGCTTCCTCACACTGGGCATCTGGCCGCTCGTCATGTGGGTCAAGCTCGCGGGCCACATCCGGGGCGCCCAGCGCGTCGCGGGCCTCCAGCCCTCGTGCAGCGGCGGCCTCGGTTTCCTGCTGGGGATCATCGGCTTCGGCGTGCTGTACTACCAGATCGAGCTGAACAAGGTGATCAAGCAGTTCGGCGACGCGCCCGCCGGCTCACAGGTCCCCCTGGCCGCCTGACACGCATCGCGTACGGGACCGGCAGGGCACCCGGCCGGTCCCGTTCTCGCGGTCCCGGCCCGGGCCGCGCCGGGCCCGCCCCGCGCGATCGGCGTGTACGGCATGGGGCGGCACATCTCTGTCGGACGCGGCGGGCACAATCGGGGGCATGCGGACGGTGGTCGCCGAAGGGGCCGGGGGCGGGGGCATGCTGCTTCCCGTCGCCGACGACGGCGCGCCGCTCGGGGCCGCCGAGCCGGTCGCCGACCTCGTCGCCGCCATCGCGGCCCGCGAGGCGGACACCGGGGGCGCGATCCGCTGGGTCTGGCCCGCCACCGCGCGCATCTACCCCCGGCTGCTCCAGGCGGGCGTACGCCTGTCGCGCTGTCACGACCTTGAGCTCGCCGAGACCCTCCTGCTCAACCACGCGGGCCGTTACGGCGAGCCGCGTTCGCTGCGTGCCGTGTTCGCCCGGATCAACGGGCTCGCGGTACCCGACGACGTCGCGCCGGGGGCCGGGCCGCCGACGCTCTTCGACGACCGGCCCGCCGACGACGTCGAGACGGTCGCGGCCGTCCACGCCGACCAGCGCCGCCGCGGTGCCGGGCTCGCGCTGCTCCTGGCGGGAGAGTCGGCCGGCGGCCTGGCAGCCGCCGAGATGGGACACGACGGGCTGCCCTGGCGTCCCGACGTGCACGACGCCCTGCTGACCGAGCTGATGGGGCCGCGCCCGTCGCCCGGCATGCGGCCACGCCGGCTACAGGAGCTGGCCGACGAGATCGGCGAGGCGTTCGGCCGTCGCATCAACCCCGACTCCCCGGCGCAGGTCGTCAAGGCGTTCGCCACGGCGGGCGTCGCCATCTCCTCCACCCGCTCAAGCGTGCTCAGGGAGGTCGAGCACCCGGCCGCCGCGCCGCTGCTCGCCTACAAGGAACTCGCCCGGCTCTACGTCGCGCACGGCTGGTCCTGGCTCGACTCGTGGGTGCGCGCGGGCCGGTTCCGCCCGGAGTACGTCGTCGGCGGCGTGGTGTCGGGCCGGTGGGCCACCAACGGCGGGGGAGCGCTCCAGATACCCAAGGTGCTGCGCCGCGCGGTCGTCGCCGATCCGGGGTGGACCCTCGTGGTCGCCGACGCCGCCCAGCTCGAGCCGCGTGTGCTCGCCGCGCTGGCCGGCGACCGCGCCCTGGCCGCCGCGGCGGGCGAGAACGACCTCTACACCGCGCTGGCGGGCGCGTTCGGCGGCGCGCGCGACAAGGCCAAGATCGCGATGCTGTCCGCGATGTACGGCGGCACCAGCGGCGAGGCGCCCCAGCTGCTCGCGGTCATGCGGCGGCGCTTCCCGTCCGCCTACGACTACGTCGAGGCCGCGGCGCGTACGGGCGAGGCGGGCCGGCTGGTGCGCTCACGCCTCGGCCGCACGTGCCCGCCGCCCTCGCACGCGTGGCGCGACCTCGCCGTGCAGGACGGCGGCGGCGCGGCCGTCCGCAGCCGCGGCCGGTTCACCCGCAACTTCGTCGTGCAGGCCAGCGCCGCCGACTGGGCGACCGTGCTGCTGGCGACGCTGCGCCAACGACTCGCCGCCCTGGCCGGCGCGGCGCGCGAGGACGCCCCGCGCCTGGTGTTCTTCCAGCACGACGAGGTGATCGTGCACGCGCCGGAGCGGCTCGCCGAGGCGGTGACCGGCGCGATCAAGGACTCGGCGGCCGAGGCGCGGCGGCTGGTGTTCGGCGACACTCCCGTGCGCTTCCCGATGGAGACCACGGCCGTCGCCTGCTACGCCGACGCCAAGTGAACGATCACCTCCGCGGGGCGGCGCACCGTCGCGACGCAGGGCCGGAACCGTGTCCGCTGACGCCGCCGCCGCGAAGGAACGCCGCCGGCGCGGTCAGTCCCGCACGATGTGCACGTCCACGACGGCCGATCGCCCCGCCTCCAGCGCCTTCAGCGCGCGCGACAGGGCCGAGACGAGGTCGCCGCGCTTGTTCACGGTCTCGCCGTGCGCGTGGCAGGCGCGGGCGACGGCGGCCAGGTCCGGCGGGCTCTGGAACCGGGTGCCGACCGCGTCGCCCCGCCCCGCCGACACGCCGTACGGGAACAGCTCGAAGACCGGAAGCCTGCTGGCGCGGTAGCCGTCGTTGTTGAGCACGACCGCCAGGATCGGCGCCTCGGCCTCCGCGGCCAGGCAGAGCGCCGCCGTCGGGACCGAGAACATGAAGCTGCCGTCGCCGACGACCGTCACGACCCGCCGGCCGGGGAGGGCCAGCTTGATGCCGATGGCTCCGCCGAGTCCCCAGCCCAGCCCGGGAGTGCCGGCGCCCCCGAGCGTGCCCGGCAGACTCCGGCGTACGTGGTCGTGCAGCGCGCCGGCGTTGGTGACCGCCTCCTCCACGAGGATGTCGTCCTCGCGCAGTACGGCGTTCAGCGCCTCGGCCACCTCGGCCGCGGTGATCGGCCCCATCGGCCCGGACACCGGGCCGTGGGCCGCCGCGAGGGCGGCCTCGTCCGCCGGTTCGCCCAGGCCGGCCCACTTGGCGGCCGGGTCGAGGTCCGGGAGACAGTCCGCAATCTGCTCCAGTACGGTCACGCCGCACGCGGCGACCGACAGGTCCGCCGGGAAGTCCCAGAGCGGCATGTCGGTTCGCAGCGGCTCGGCGTCGATCTGGACGATGACGGCGTCCTCGCGCGGCTGGGTGAACTTCGGGATCCACGGCACGTCGCAGTCGGCGACGACGATCACGTCCGCCTCCGCGACGAGCCGCTGCCCCGCCGCCGTGGTGGGCACCCGCATCGGATGCGCGGTCGCGATGTTGAGGCAGCCGCTCTCCGGCGTGTCGATGACGCGGACGCCGGTCAGGTCGGCCAGCCGGGTCACCGCCGCGAAGCCGCCCTCCTGGCGTCCGGTCTTGGAGGTGATCAGCAGCGGCCGCTCCGCGTCGGCGAGCAGCCGCGCGATGTGCGCCGCGGTCTCCTGGTCGGCGGCGGGCGGCCGCGGCACCGCGTACCTCGACGTGCGTGCGGTCAGGCGTGCGGGCGGCGCCATCAGGACGTCGCGCGAGACCGTGAGGTAGGTCGGCCCGGGCCGTCCGCCGCGGGCGAGCTGTACGGCGCGGCCGACGGCGCGCGACAGGACGTCCGGCGAGGTGACCTCCAGCGTCCACTTGGCGTAGCCGCGGACGATGCCGGCCTGGTCGGGCACGTCTTGCTGCCAGTGGATGGTGTGCGAGCGGCCGCCCACCGAGTCCGGGTCCTGCCCGTACGGGGTCTTGCCCGCGATCACCACCACGCCGGCGCGGTCGCGCAGCGCGTTGTGCATCATCGCGCCGAGGTTCTGCGTGCCCACGTCCACGTGGACGAACACGGCCTGCGCGCGGCCGGTGGCCTGCCAGTAGCCGTGCGCCGCCGCCATCGCGACCGACTCGAAGGTGCAGGTGATGATGCGCGGAATGGACACCCCCGCCTCCGTGAGGACGGTGGCCGCCTCCTGGAGCGGTGCGGAGTCGGTGCCCGGGTTGAGGAACAGATGCTCCACGCCGTGGCGGTCGAGCAGCCAGAGCAGGTGTTCGGCGGTCGTGCCGGGTTCGTAGTCGTCCACGGTTCTCCTCCCGCTGGGTGTGCCCGGCGATGCCTCGCCGGCGGCGCGACGCGCCATGTTGGTCGGAAAGGTACTCGGAAAGGGGGAAACGCGAAGGCGAAAGACGGTCAGGCGGACGGTGCGCCGCCGCGTACGAGCCGTCCCACTTCCGCGCGCAGGTGCACGAACTCGGGGAGCTCACGCGTGGTGATCTGGTCGCGTTTGGCGGGCAGGTTCACCTGGAGGTCGGCGATGACGGTACCCGGCGCGCGGCTCAGCACGGCCACCCGGTCGCCGACGTAGACGCTCTCGTCGATGTCGTGGGTGACGAGGAGGATCGTCATCCCCTCGCCGCGTACCTGGAGAATGAGGTCCTCCAGGTCCTCACGCGTCTGCGCGTCGACCGAGCCGAACGGCTCGTCCATGAGCAGGAGCGCGGGCCGGTACGCCAGCGCGCGTGCGATCGAGACGCGCTGCTGCATCCCGCCGGACAGCTGCCACGGATACTTCTGAGCCGCACCGGCGAGCCCGACCGTCGACAGGGCGTCCAGCGCGGCCGTACGCCGCTCGTCCTTAGGGATGCCGCGCCGGCGGAGCGGCAGCGCCACGTTGTCGCGTACGGACAGCCAGGGGAACAGCGAACGGCTGTAGTCCTGGAACACCACGGCGAGGTTGTCGGGCACGTCGGTGATCTGCCTGCCGTTGAGCACCACCCGCCCCTCGCCCGGCGTGATCAGTCCGGCGACGCACCGCAGCAGCGTCGACTTGCCGCATCCGGAGGGGCCGACGAGGCTCAGCAACTCGCCCTCGGCGACGTCGAGGCTCACCCCCCGCAGTGCGGTGTGGCCGGCGTACGAATGGCCGATCTTGTCGATCTCGAGCATCAGGCTCACCTGGCCATCGGGTCGTAGGCGGCAGACGTACCGGCCGCGAGGGGGATCTCGACGATGAACGGTCCCTCATGGCCGAGGGCGCCCGAGAGCGCGCCGGCGAGGTCGGCGGCACGCTCCACCCGGCGTCCGGGACAGCCGAGGCCGGCGGCGACGGCGACGAAGTCGATCCCCTGGATGTCGGTGCCGGGGACCGTCGGTATGCCGATACGGCGGCCGAGTTCCTTCACGGCCTCGTAGCCGTTGTTGTTGAGCACGACGAACGTGACCGGCGCGGCGTACCGCGCGGCCGTCCACAGCGCCTGGATGGAGTACATGCTGGATCCGTCGCCGAGGACGCAGACGACGCGCTCGCCCGTGGCGGCCAGCGCCCGGCCGACCGCGACCGGCATGCCCCAGCCGAGTGCGCCGCTGCCGGTGGTGAGGAAGCCGCCCGGCCGGGTGATGGGCAGCCGGGCGTGCAGCGCCTCGCGGTGGCTCGGCGTCTCCTCCACCACGACCGCGTCCTCGGGCAGCAGCTCGTGCAGGGCCGCGAAGACCTGCGCGGCGTCGATCGGGTCGGCCACGGGCGGCGCGGCCGGCCGTACCCGTGGCGCGGGCGGCTCGCGGTCGGCCTTGTCGACCAGCTCCAGCAGGGCGAGCACCCCGGCGCGGATCGTCGTGAGCACGCTGGTGCCGACCGGCGCCCAGGCGGCCGGAGCGGGGTCGCAGTCCAGGTGGAACAGGCGCGCGCCGGCCGGCAGATGCGGCCCCGTGGTGTGCACGTGGTACGTGAAGATCGGCGCGCCGAGCGAGACGATCACGTCGTGCCCGTCGAGCCGGCGGGCGAGCTGGTCGCGTACGGGCGGGAGGAAGCCGCGGAACAGTCGGTGGTCCTCGGGAAAGCCCGACCGGCCGGACAGCGGGCTGATCCACACCGCCGCGCCGCTGCGCTCGGCGAGGTCGACGACGGCGGGCAGCGCGCCGTCGTCATCCACGCCGGGACCGACGATCAGAGCCGGCCGCCGTGCCGCGTTGAGCGCTTCGGCGAGCTCGCGGAACGCCGCCGGCTCACCGACGAAGGCGGTGTGCACCTCGCGCGGCTCCACCGGCTCGGCCGGATGCGACCAGTCGTCCTCGGGTACCGAGATGAACACCGGGCCGCGCGGCGGCGTCATCGCCACCCGGTACGCCTCGGCGAGCGCCGCGGGCACGTCCTCGGCGCGGTCGGGCTGGCGGCTCCACTTGACGTACGGGCGGGGGAAGAGCGCGGGCTCGTCGGCGGACAGGAACGGCCGGGTCGGGAGCATCGCGCGCGACTGCTGCCCGGCGATGATGACGAGCGGCACCCGGTCGCGGTAGGCGTTGAAGACGGCGCCGAGCGCGTGCCCGACCCCGCCGGCCGAGTGCAGGCTCACCACCGACGCACGGCCGGTGCCCATCGCGTGGCCGGCCGCGGCGGCGACCGCCACCGACTCCTGTAGCGCGAGCACGTAGTCGAAGTCCTCCGGCCAGTCCTCGAACATCCGGAGTTCGGTCGAGCCCGGGTTGCCGAACAGCGTCGTCGCCCCGATCTGGCGGAACAGGTCGAACACCGCTCCGCGGACGGTCAGTCCATCGGTCATGGATGAGGCTCCGAATCCTTACCGGCCGGCGGCATGGGAGGTGCGGTGCCATGCCAGCATCCGCCGTTCGACGATGAGCAGGATGACGTTGAGGAGATAGCCGAGCACGCCCAGCAGGACGATCGCCGCCCACATCGTCGGCAGATCCGAGCGGCTCTGCGCGTCCACGAGCTCGAACCCGATCCCGTTCGCCGTTCCGGGCAGCAGCTCGGAGAAGACCATGAGGATCAAGGCCAGCGAGAGGCTGAGCCGCAGTCCGGCGAAGATCTTGGGCAGCGTGGCCGGGAGGATGACGCGGAACAACCGGTCCGGCCCGGAGAGACGGAAGACACGCGCGGTGTCCATCTGGAGCCGGTCGACCGAGCGCGCCCCGTCCGCGGTGTTGAGAAGAATCGGCCAGATCGCGCTGAAGGCGATCGAGGCGAGCTGCATCTGCGTGCCGATGCTGAACAGCACGATGAAGATCGGCACCAGGGTCGGCGGCGGGATCACCCGAGCGAACTGCAGGAGCGGGTCGAGATAGGCGTACGCCCGCGGCGACCGGCCCAGCGCGAGCCCGACCGCGACGCCCACGACGATCGAGGCGGCCAGGCCGCCCGCCATGCGCGCGAGGCTGGGGACGATGTTGTGCACCGCCGCCGGGGTCAGGAACACACGCGAGACCGGCCCGGAGAACCACAGGTGGTACATCCGCGCCACGATCGTGGAGGGCGCGGGGAAGTACGTGCTCGCCGCGGCGCGCGTGCCCAGCTCCCACAGGACCACGCCGACGGCGAGGACGAGCCAGCGGTGCAGGACGGCGGCCAGCACGCCCCAACCGCGCCTGGCCTGCCGGCGTGCGGCGACGGCCGTGCTCATGACCGCCCTCCGCTCTGCGCGTGGTGCCAGCGGAACAACCGCCGCTCGCCCTGGACGAGGGCGGCGTTCACGAGGAGACCGAGCGCGCCCGTCCACACGGTGCCGGCGAGCACGTCCCTGGTTCCGTCGATCGACTGCTGCGCCTCGGCGATGAAGGTGCCGAGCCCCGATCCGAAGCCGGACAGGATCTCGGTGCCGACCGCGAGGATCAGCGCGACCGCCGCCGCGAGCCGTACGCCGGTGGCGATGAACGGCACGGCGGAGGGCAGGGACACCCGCCAGATGACGGCCATACGGCCGAAGCCGAACGCCCGCAGGGTCTCCTTGGCGACCGGGTCGACGTCGTGCAGGCCGTAGATCGTGTTGAAGAGCACGGGCCACGCGGCCGCGTAGACGATGAGTGTCACCTCTGTGGTCTGCCCCGAGCCGAGGATCAGGCTGACGAGCGGGATGAGCGCGACCGAGGGGATCGGCCGCAGGAACTCCACCACCGCGCGTACGGCGGTGTTCAGCACCGGAACGCTGCCGAGCAGCAGGCCGAGGGGCACCGCGCCGGCCACCGCGATGGCGAGCCCGATGGCCCATGCCTTGACGGTGCTCCAGACATTGGACAGGAAGTAGTGGTCCCCGGCGAGGCTCACCGCGCGGGCGAGCACCGTCGAGGCGGGAGGCAGGAAGTCGCGATGGACGATGCCCGCGCGGCCGAGGATCTCACTCGCCAGCCCGAGCACGGCGAGGCCGGCGAACCCTCGCAGCCACCTTCCGAGGCGCGAGGGTTCGCCGGTTCGCCGATTCCGTGCCGTCATACCGGAGCGATCACGTGGCCGGCGGCGCGAAGACCAGGCTCTTCATGTCGACCCTGCTCTTCAGCAGGCCGTCCTTGAGCATGAGGTCGGGCAGGCGCTGAAGCCGCGTGGGGTTCAGCGAGGTCGGGTAGTTCGGCAGGCTGAGCACCGCGGCGGTCTGGGCGTCCACGTGCGCGTAGCCGGGAAGCACCTCCTCGACCTTCTTACGGTCGCTGGTCGCGAGCTGCTGGGCCTTCTGGATGGCCCGCTGGAACGCGGCCGCCGTCTTGGGGTACTTCTGCACGAACTCCTGCGTCGAGACGTAGCCGCTGACCGGAAGCTCGGTGACCGGGGGGCCGCCGCCGTCGACGACCATCCGCGCGCCCAGGGTGCGCTGGAGGTTGGTGCCGAAGGGCTCGCCGGTGTGTACCGCGTCCACCTGGCCCTTCTGGAGCGCCGCGCCCATCATCGGGAAGGGTATGGCGACGTACTTGACCTTCGTCGGGTCGACGTTGTTGGCCTTGAGGATCTCATTGAGCGTCAGCGACTGGATGTTGTTAAGGATGTTGACGGCGACCGTCTTGCCCTCAAGGTCCTTCGGCTGCTTGATCTTGGAATTCGACTTCACGAGCAGTGCCATGAAGCGTGGGGCCTCGGAAGAGGCGTCGGCGAGGATGCGCAGCTTCAGCGCACCGGCCGCGTTGGCCTGCAGGAAGGTGGTGTAGTTCGCGCCCGCGATGACATCGACCTGCCCATTCTTCAGGGCCGGCAGCGCCTGGATGCTCTGCTGGACGGGCTTGATCTGGACGGTCAGTCCCTCGTCCTGGAAGTACTTCTGCTTGACGGCGATATGAAGCCCGGCGACGTCCACCAGAGGAAGTGAGGCGACCGTGATGGTCTTCTTCTCGAGGCCATCGCCGGCGGAGGAGGTTTTCGAGTCCCCACACGCCGTGACGAGGGCGGCCGTGAGAAGGCAGGCGAGGATGGATAGGAGAGACCTGCGTTGTCGCATGGCGGTCCTAACAGGAGTTGTCGCTATTGGGGAGAGCGGGGAGTTCGACCATCGGCGTTCGTGCTGCATGACTTACGCCTTGACCCTCGACGGCCGGGCCATGATCAGTCTGGGAGGCTACAGCACCGGTAGGCTGTGGCGCAGGGTGAAACCGTGTCAGATGGGGTGAAAACGGCTCGCGCGCTGCGTCCTCCGAGCGTACGAGCCGGGGCACCGTCGTTGCGCGCCGTGACGCTGGGTTAGGGCGAGATCTTTTTGACTACCGAACGTGTCTATAGAGTCACTCTGACGTTAACTGTAACGCCATTAATTTGGTTCTCTTTGCGAGCGGCTCGCCTGTGTGCTGCAATATCGCTCGCTGGGAAGAAGGCTTACGCGTGGCCGAAACGGTGCCTCCTTCTGACCAGCCCGAATCCCTACTGTGAGAGGGTGTAGGCGCCAGGTGCGGATGCAACCGAACGACGAACACGGTGACCAAGCTCCGGTTTCGTCGGCAGCCCAGGATGGTGACGCCTTTTCTGGCGCCCACGGGCCGGACGTCAGGTGGCGGAAGCTGAGGCTGCGCAACTGGCGTGTCCGGTGGCGGCTGATCGCTTTGATCCTGATACCCACGCTCGTCGCCGTGGTGCTCGGTGGACTGCGCATTTCGACGGCGGTCGACAGCGCCCAGACGTACGGCAGGCTCGAACGCCTGTCGAAGCTGGGCAAGGGCATCGCCGTCCTGTCGCACGAGGTCGGCACCGAACGCGACCTGACCGCAGGCTACATCGCGGCCGGTCGGCGGCCGAGCCAGCTCGGCATCGTGCAACGGCAGTACCCCAAGGTCGACGCGGCGGCGGCTTCCGTGCGCACGCTGGCGACGGGGATCGACAAGAGTTACGGCCCCCAGGTCACCGCGAGCGTGACGAAGATGTGGGGCCGGCTGAACGCCCTCAGCTACCTGCGCAGCAACGCCGTCAAGACGCAGATGCCGGCCTCGTCGGTCATCGAGGTCTACTCCGAGTCCATCAGCGACCTGCTCGCGTTCAACGACATGCTGACGCAGGGCGCGGCGGACACCAAGCTCGCCCAGACGGCGCGAGCGATGGCGGCCGTCTCGCGCGGCGAGGAGGACGCCTCGGAGCAGCGCGGACTCCTCTACTCCAGCCTCGTGCACGGCTCGCTGGAGACCACCGAGCTGTCGTCGCTGTCGGCGGCGCGCTCGGGTGAGGACAGCAGCAACGCGACGTTCCGCGACGCCGCGACGCCGCAACAGCGCCAGGTCTACGACGACAGCGTCATCGGCCAGCAGGTCGACCTGTACGAGGAGTTCCGCGAGCGCGCCATCTCCCTCGGCCTCACCGGGCAGGCGGCCCAGCGTCTCGACCTGGACCCCGGCACCTCGCGTGACTCGGAGGAGTGGCTCAAGGCCGCCACCGCCAAGATCGACCTGATGCACGGCGTCGGACTGCGGCTCGCGGACGAGGTCATCTCGGGCAGCAACGACCGTAAGGACCAGGCGACCCAGTCCGCGATCCTGTCGGTCGTCGTCCTGGTCATCGTCCTGCTGCTCGTGCTGTTCGTCACACTCTTCATGGCGCAGTCGCTCGTCCGTCCCCTGCGCCGCCTGCGGGCGGGCGCACTGGACGTGGCCGACGCCCGGCTGCCGAACCTGGTGCGCCGGCTGCGCGAGCCCGATGTGGAGGAGGTCACGCTCAACGTCGAGCCGATCGAGGTGTCCTCCACCGACGAGATCGGCGAGGTCGCGCGCGCCTTCGACGAGGTACACCGCGAGGCGGTGCGGCTGGCCTCCAACGAGGCCATGATGCGTGGCAACGTCAACGCGATGTTCGTCAACCTGTCCCGCCGCAGCCAGTCGCTGATCGAGCGCCAGCTCAAGCTGATCGAGGACCTGGAGCAGAGCGAGCAGGACTCCGGCCGGCTGGACAGCCTCTTCAAGCTGGACCACCTGGCGACCCGCATGCGCCGCAACTGCGAGAACCTCCTCGTCCTCGGCGGCCAGGAGCAGGCACGACGGTGGAACAAGCCCGTTCCGCTGGTCGACATCGTGCGCGCCTCCCTGTCCGAGGTCGAGCAGTACGAGCGGATCACGCTGCGGATCCAGGACGAGGTCTCGGTCAACGGCCGTACCGTCAACGACCTCGTGCACCTGGTCGCGGAGCTGGTGGAGAACTCCACCTCCTTCTCGCCCGAGCACACCAAGGTGGCGGTCTCGGGTCACCTGCTGAGCGGCGGCGGCGCCATGCTCCAGATCTCCGACAGCGGGGTCGGCATGTCCCCCGAAGAGCTCGAACAGGCCAACTGGCGGCTGGCCAACCCGCCGACCATCGACGTCTCGGTCTCGCGCCGCATGGGCCTGTTCGTGGTCGGCCGCCTCGCCCAGCGCCACGGCATCAGGGTCGAGCTGCGCGCCGCGCTGTCCGGCGGGCTCACCGCGTTCGTCATCCTCGCGCCCAGCGCGATCATGCAGGACGCCGGCAAGGCGCGGCCGCAGCGGCTCGACTCGTTCGGCGGCGCACCCGCCGACCGGGTCGCGGTGCAGCCGCCCCCCGTACGCGGCGAGATCAGCCGCAACGCCGCCGAGCCTCCGGTCGAACGGCCGTCGGTGCCGGACACGCCGCGCGAGCCCGTACGCTCGCACAGCGCGCCGCTGCCGAAGCGCAAGCCGGCCGCGACCTCGCCGCCGGGGCGTGGCACGGGAGCGACCGCGCCCGCGCGGTCGTCGCGCCCGCAGAGCGTGCCGCCCGCGGCACGCTCGGCCCCGCCGCCGCCCGCGGCGCCGCCCCGGCCGCCGCAGCCTCAGCCGCGGCCCCAGCGGGCGTCGGCGTTCGGCGGCGAGAGCAGGCCGGTCACCGAGAACAACGGACGTTCCCCTATCTTCGAGGCAATGCAGTCGGAATGGTTCCAGCGCCGAAAGACGGGTTCCATGAGCCGAGCCGAGTCGTCCCCGATACGTGAGTGGTCCTCACCCGGGGACGAAGGATGGCGGGCCGCGGAGTCGATCCGCACTCCGGCCACCGGCGGTCAGACGAACACCGGCCTGCCGAAGCGTGTGCCCGGCAGCAACCGGATCCCCGGCTCGGTCGGCCCGGCCGCCGGGGCGGCGGCGCCGCCGCCCACTCAGCCCGCGCCGAGCGCGGAACCCCCGCGCCCACCGCAGGCCGAGGCCGTACGGAACCGTTTCGCGAGCTTCCAGCAGGGCGTACGCAAGGGTCGCGCCGCGGTCCAGCCCGAAGATGATGAACGGGAGAACCAGTGAACAGCCGCCAGGACCTCAGTTGGCTGGTGACGACATTCGTCGAACGCGTCCCTCGAGTCGCGCACGCCGTCGTGGTCTCCTCCGACGGTCTGCCGATGGCGTACTCGGAAGGTTTCCCCGCCGATCGCGTCGACCAGCTCGCCGCCATCGCGTCGGGACTGACCAGCCTCACCCAGGGTGCGGCCCGGATCTTCGAGGGCGGGGCCGTCACCCAGACCCTCGTCGAGATGGAGCGCGGCCTGCTGTTCGTGATGGCGATCAGTGACGGCTCCGTGCTCGGCGTCCTCGCCGCACCCGACTGCGACATGGGATTGGTGGCCTACGAAATGGCTCTGCTCGTCGAGCGCGTGGGCCGGGTGCTGACGCCCGCGCTGCGCGCCGAACCCGGGATCGGTTAAGGGTGGACGGCGGCAGGTACGGCAACTACGGCTTCGGATCCCTGTCGGGGACGGGCCCAGGACCCTATCGAGACCCGCCGCCGGGGCCGCCCTCGCCGCCGCCCTCGGAGACGGGAGACTCAAGCTCGCTGGTACGGCCGTACGCGGTCACCGGCGGGCGGACCAAACCGCGGTACGACCTGCCGATCGAGGCTCTCATCTCGGTCGCGCCGTACCCGCGGCAGGACATCACGACTCTCACGCCCGAGTACAAGGCCATCATCGACCTGTGCCGCAACTGGCGGTCGGTGGCGGAAGTGTCGGCCTTGCTAAGACTGCCGCTCGGTGTTGCCCGCGTCCTGATCGCGGACATGGCACACGAAGGTCTGCTGCGTCTCCATCAGTCCCCCTTCGCTGAGGGGCAGCCTGACCTCCAGCTGCTTGAAAGGGTTCTCAGTGGACTTCGCAAGCTCTAAACCGAATGCCGCTTCGGGCATGACCTCCGTCAAGATCATTGTCGGGGGAGGCTTCGGTGTGGGGAAGACGACGTTCGTCGGGTCCGTATCGGAGATCATGCCGCTGACGACCGAGGCGGTGATGACACAGGCCAGTACGGAGGTCGACGACCTGACCTCGACCCCGGACAAGACGACGACGACCGTCGCGATGGACTTCGGCCGGGTCAGTCTCGACCGTGAACTGATCCTCTACCTGTTCGGCACGCCCGGGCAGCACCGGTTCTGGTTCATGTGGGACGACCTGGTCAAGGGTGCGATCGGCGCGGTCGTGCTGGTGGACACCCGGCGGCTCGCCGACTCCTTCGCCGCGGTCGACTACTTCGAGGAGTCGGGAGTGCCCTTCGTCGTGGGCATCAACGGCTTCGACGGGGTCTACACCCACGCCATCGAGGACATCCGCGAGGCGCTCACGATCGGCCCGCACGTGCCGATCGTTACCTGCGACGCGCGTAACCGCGACTCCACCAAGGCCACGCTCATCACGCTGGTCGAACACGCTCTGTCGATCCGCGGCCGTGGCGTGCCGATCAACCACTGACCCCCGTTAACGCGGTTTCGGACATCGTGCATCATTGAGCACTGTGACCGACTCCCCCTACTCCTCGTACGTGGCCCTCGGTGACAGTTTCACCGAGGGCCTCAATGACATCGACCCGGCCGGCGGGCACCGCGGCTGGGCGGACCGGCTCGCCGAGCACCTCGCGGCCTCCGGCGACGGCCTGCACTACGCCAACCTCGCCGTACGCGGGCGGCTGCTGGGCCAGGTCGTGGCCGGCCAGGTGCCGCGCGCGGTGGAACTGAAGCCGGACCTGGTCACGTTCTCGGCGGGCGGCAACGACCTGCTGCGCCCGCGCTCGGACGTCGACGCGCTGGCCGGCGTCCTCGACGATGCGGTACGCCGGCTGCGCGGGACCGGCGCCGACGTCGTGCTTTTCACCACCTTCGACACGCGCGACGTGCCGGTGCTGCGCCGGGTCCGCGGCAAGCTGGCGACGTACAACCTGCACATCCGGTCCATCGCCGACCGGCACGACTGCCGCCTGGTGGACCTGTGGTCGATGCGGGTCCTGCTGGACCCGGGCGCGTGGGCGCTTGACCGGCTGCACATGTCATCGGAGGGGCACCGTCGCGTCGCGCTGGCGGTCTGTGAGGTCCTCGGCGTGCCGGCCGCCGGCGACTGGCGCGAGCCCTGGCCCGCCGCGCCGGCGATCCGCTGGCTCGACTCTCGCCGCAGCGACGTGGAGTGGGCGCGCACGTACTTCCTGCCCTGGATCCAGCGACGGCTGCGCGGCCGCTCCTCCGGCGACGGCGTCACCGCCAAGCGCCCGGACCTTCATCCGCTCTGACCGTGCACAACGCCCAGACGCCATTCGTGGCACGGGCTTGACGACGGTACGGGGAGATGAGATGACAACGTTGTCGTCTCGTTGTCGTGCCACGGTTCGGCGCCGTATCTCCACCGGGCGGCGTTCCGGCCTGCTAGTACGTAGAGCGGCGGCGCTTCTCCACGGGGCGGCGTCCGGCCCAGGTTCCGTCCGGCGGGCGTCCGCCGGCTCGTCTTGGAAGGGGATCCATGGGACCCACGCGGCCGACCATGCGCGACGTCGCCCGCCGCGCCGGCGTGAGCCTGAAGACCGTCTCTCGCGTCGTCAACGGCGAGGTGGGGGTACGGCCGGACACGACCGAGAAGGTCAACGCCGCCATCGCGTCGCTGGGGTTCCGCCGCAACGACATCGCGCGTGCGCTGCGCGGCGGGAAGCGCACCCGCAGCCTCGGGCTCGTCATCAAGGACGTCGCGAACCCGTTCTACTCCCAGATCGCGCGCGGGGTCGAGGAGGTCGCACGGGCGCACGACCTGCTGGTGATCTCCGGCTGCTCGGACGAGGACCCGGCGCGTGAACGCCACCTGATCCGGTCGCTGTGCGAGCGCCGGGTGGACGGCCTGCTCGTCGTGCCCTCCGGCAGCGACCACCGCTACCTGATCCCCGAGATCAACATGGGTACGCCCGCGGTCTTCATCGACCGGCCGCCCGAGGACGCGCTCAAGGCCGACGTCGTGCTCATCGACAACGTCGGCGGGGCGCGCGCGGCGGTCGCGCACCTGATCGAGCACGGCCACCGCCGCATCGCCTGCCTCTCGGACCTGCCGGGCATCTTCACCGCGAGCGAGCGCCTCCGCGGCTACCGCGAGGCCCTGCGCGAGCACGACGTGCCGGTGGACGAGTCGCTCGTGTGCGCAGGGCAGCACGACGTCGCCGGTGCGGAGGCGGCGATGGCGGCGCTGCTCGCCCTCGGCGACCCGCCGACCGCCGTGTTCACCGGCAACAACCGGCTGACGGTCGGCGCGCTGCGCGCCATCCAGACGGCCGGGAGCGGTACGGCGCTGGTCGGCTTCGATGACCTGGAGCTCGCCGACATGCTGGCGACGCCGGTCAGCGTCGTGGCGCACTTCCCGGCCGAGATGGGCCGTCGCGCCGCCGAGCTGCTGTGCCGCCGGATGGCCGGCGAGGACGTGCCGCCCCAGCGCGAGGTGCTGCCCACCCATCTCGTCGTCCGCGGCTCCGGAGAGCTGCCGCCCGGCTGAACCGGGCCGACGCGCGGGGCGGCCCCCGGCCGGGGGCCGCCCCGGCTTCTCAGCGGACCTTGCGGCTGGTGATGATCTCGTCGATCAGCCCGTACTCCCGTGCGTCCGCGGCGGTGAGGAAACGATCGCGCTCGATGTCCTCGCGCACCTGCTCGACGCTGCGCCCGGTGTGGCGGGCCAGGATCTCCTCCAGCTCCTCGCGCTGCCGGATGATCTCCCGTGCCTGGATCTCCATGTCGCTGGTCTGGCCGTACCCGCCCTCGGTGTGCGGCTGGTGGATGAGGATCCGCGAGTGCGGCAGCGCGGCGCGCTTGCCCGGCGAGCCGGCCGCCAGCAGCGTGGCGGCCGCCGAGGCGGCCTGGCCGACGCAGGTGGTCTCGATCTCCGGCTTGACGAACTGCATCGTGTCGTAGATCGCCGTCATCGAGGTCATCGAGCCGCCGGGGGAGTTGATGTAGAGGCTGATGGTGCGGTCGGGGTCCAGCCCCTCCAGCGCGATGAGCTGGGCGATCACGTCATTGGCCAGGGTGTCGTCGATCGGCGCCCCGACGAAGACGATCCGCTCCTCGAACAGCTTGTTGTACGGGTTCATCTCCTTGACCCCGTACGAGGTGCGCTCGACGTAGGACGGCAGGACGTAGCGCGCCTGGACCTGGGGGGTTCTCACGGTGCGACCCCTCCCGCCTCGATCGCGCTCGTCACGACGTGGTCGATCAGGCCGTACTCCCGCGCCTGCTCGGCGGTGAAGTAGCGGTCGCGGTCGGCATCGTGTTCGACCTGCTCGAACGGATGCCCGGTGTGCTCGGCGATCAGTTCGAGGAACCGGTGCTTCATGCGCACCGACTGCTCGGCCTGGATGCGGATGTCCGAGGCCGTGCCGCGGATCCCGCCGGACGGCTGGTGCATCATGATCCGGGTGTTTCGCAGCGCGTAGCGCTTGCCGCGTGTGCCGGCGGTGAGCAGGAACTGCCCCGCCGAGGCGGCCATGCCGAGCCCGACCGTCGAGACGTCGTTCGGCAGGTACTTCATCACGTCGAACATGGCGAACATCGCGTCCATCGACCCGCCCGGCGAGTTGATGAAGATCTTGATGTCGCGCTGCCCGTCCTGCGCCGCCAGCAGCAGGAGCTGCGAGCAGACCCGGTTGGCCAGGTCGTCGTCGATCTCGGCGCCGATGAAGACGATGCGCTGGCCGAGCAGCCGCTGGAACATCTGGTCGGTCGAGTACGCCTCGGGGAGCTCGGTGACCCGCGCACGTGGGCTGTGCGTCGGGAAGCCCACCGGAAGGCCGGTCGGAAAGTCCATGCGCCACCTCCTTGAGTTCTGTACAGAATAGCAAGAACGTACAGAATGCTACAATCACCTCATGACCCGAGAGGTGCCAGTGACTCAGGCCCGAGCCGACCTGGCGGAACTCGTCAGCCGCGTCGGCTACAGCGGCGAGCGGATCCTGCTGACCCGGCACGGTAAGGCGCTGGCCGCCCTGGTCCCGGTCAGCGACCTCGAAGACCTGGAGCGTCCACCGGCCGAGATCGGCTTCAGCATCACCCCGCCCGCTCCCGCCGAGCCGGAGCGGCCCGAGCGGACCGCGCGCCCGGCCGGCCCGATGCGGATCGCCGCCGAGCACCGCGAGCAGAAGCCGCACGGCCGGCGGCGCTGACCGCCCGCAGCGGCACCGAGCGGCGCGTGAAGGCCCGGCCGTGGCGTGTCCTGGCCTGGGCCGATCCACGCGCGGCTGCGGCCTCGCGCGCGGGGTCGTAAGGTCTACCCGT
The DNA here is from genome assembly GCA_963799975.1 of uncultured Actinomycetota bacterium. Classification (GTDB taxonomy): domain Bacteria; phylum Actinomycetota; class Actinomycetes; order Streptosporangiales; family Streptosporangiaceae; genus Actinoallomurus. The sequence continues at coordinate 130,311 of CAWCZF010000006.1, forward strand.
GAGCGCCCCACGCCTACCCCAACACCTTGAGCTGCTGCTGACCGACGAGCCCCTGCTCGACGTGTACTCCCACGGACCCTGGCGGGTGCCCGACGGGCTGTACGACGAGGTGCGCGAGCGCGCGCGCGAGTTCGACGGCGACGAGCGCGCCAAGGAGCTGAGCAGCGGACTCAGCGACTTCTACGGCGCCGGCACGTCGGCGGCGGGCGCGGAGCTGTGGTCGCTGCTGACCTTCCTGCTCGGCGCGTCGGCGATCCGCGCGGGCTCGCGCGGCGACATCGACTACGAGCTGTTCTCGACCTTCCTGGCCAAGCCCGAGCCGCCCGTACGCGACCCGCACGCCTGGTTCAGTCAGGGCGGGCGGCTGCGTCCGCCCGGGCTCTGGCTCGTGGAGAACGTCGGCGACGACGCCGACCGGCGCGCGACGATGCTGACCCTCGCCCGCGAGGCACTCGACGTGCTGGCCGGCATCGAGCCGGTCGAACGCCGCCGCCAGGCGATGATCGATCTCTACGAGCGGCGCGCCGCCGACCCCGAGGCGCGCGCCGCCGACCTGAGCACGCCGCAGGGCGAGCTCGAACGCCTGTGGGCCGCGGACGTCCCCGCCGACATCCTGGCCGTGCTGCCCGAGCTGGCCGGGCCGGTCGGCTACCTCGGCTGGGCGTGCTCGGGCCTGCTGGCCGCGCACGAGCGGCTGCTGTCGGCGGTGCCGGGCCACGACTCGGCCGACGTGGCGCTCGCGCGGCTGCTCCTCCAGGCCGAGGTGCCCGCCGTCTCGGCGGAGCTGGCCTTCGCGGTCGGGCTCGAGCGCTATGAGGCCGTACAGGAGCACTACCAGCGGCTGGCCGAGGGCTTCCGCGTCGAGTCCTGGCAGACCGAGGTACGGTCCTGGCTCGCACGCGGCCTCGTCTCCGGCGAGGCCGACGCCTGCCGCGGCTGGCTCGACATGGCGCTGCGCGTCACCGGCTGCGTGCAGGGGCTGCCGGACAGCGCGGTCAGCCCCAAGTGCCGGGTGCCGGTACGCGGCTTCCAGATGGACCTGCGCCGCCTGTTCCAGGCGACCACCGTGGTCAACCCGCTCGCCACGGCCTTCGCCGGCCCCGCCCCGGCCGAGGAGTCGCGCGCCGCGGCGGCGGCCGAGGAGGTCGCGAACGACGTCGTCGGCCAGCCCGACCTGGTCGCCGCCGTCACCGACGTGCTGCGCCCCGATCCCGCGCGGCCCGTACGCCTGCTCATCAGCGGCCCGGAGGGCACCGGCAAGGGCACCGCCGTCCGTACTCTCGAAGAGGCGCTGATGGCGCGCGGCGACGTGCGCGAGACGGTATGGGTCTCTGACCAGGTCTTCGCCAACCTGCACGTCAGCGACACGCTCCTTTACTTCCTGGCGCGCGTGCGCGAGTGCCTCGAAGGCCGGCTGCTGGTCATCGACGGGCTGGACCGCATCCTCGGCTTCGACAACTGCGGCACCGCGTTCGCCGAGGAGCTGCGCCGCGCGCTCGAACGCCACCCGAAGCTGCACGTGGTCGTGCTGTGCCGTGTCGGCGGCGACCGGCGGATCTTCGACGCCAACCCCGCCCTCCACCAGCACTTCCGCGTCGCCCGTACCCAGGAGTTCGGCGAGGACGCCTACGCGGAGCTGTTCCGCCGCGCGGTCGCGCGACGGCAGGCGACCGCGGCGCGCGAGACCGCGGTGACGGCCGGCGTGCTGCTCAGCCGCACCCCGCCGCTGCTGAACCTCCGCGGGGCGCGCCTGGTGGAATACCTCGCCGAGCAGAGCGTCGCGGCCGCCGCGGCACGCGGCGAGTCCGAGGTCGCGCCCGTGGACCTGCCGCAGCGGGTCATCGCGGGCGGCGTCGCGCACGCCGACCCCATGGCCGAGCTCGACTCCTGCGTCGGCCTGGGCTCGGTCAAGAGCGAGGTACGGCTCCTCGTCGCGGAGGCGGAGGCGGCGCGGCTGCGCCGGGAGGCCGGCATGCCCGTGGCCGCGCGGCCCAAGCACATCGTCTTCAGCGGCGGCGCCGGCACCGGCAAGTCGAAGGTCGCCCGCATCCTCGGCCGCATCTACGCCGAGCTGGGCGTACTGTCCTCTGGCCACCTGGTCGAGGTGGACCGGTCCGACCTGGTCGGGGAGTACGTCAGCGAGAGCGGGCCGCGGGTGCGCCGCGCCGTCGAGCGCGCCCATGGCGGCGTCCTGGCGATCAACGACGCGCACAACCTGATGCCGGGGGAGTCGCCGCGCAACCGGGAGGCCATCGACGTCCTGCTCGCCTGCGTCCAGGGCCACCCCGAGGACCTCGTCGTGGTCCTGTGCGGTCCGGAGGGCCAGATGAACGGCCTGCTCAAGAGCGACTCGGAGCTGTCGGCGTTCTTCCCCAAGCGGCTGCGCTTCCCGGTGCTCGCCGAGGACGAGCTGATCGAGATCTTCCAGGCCAAGGCCGCCGACGCGGGCTTCGCGCTGCGCGAGGGCGTGCTGGACCGCGTACGCGAGCTGGTGCACGGCAGCACCCGCGACAGCAACGTCGGCAACGCCCGCGCCATGATCAACCTGCTGGACCGCGCCGTCGCGATGCAGTCGCGGCGGGTGCTGGACGACGGCGTGCTCACCGACGACGAGTCACTCGATGAGATCCTCGCCGCCGACATTCCCGGCACGCTCATCGCGAGCGGCCACGTCGACCTGCCCGGCGACCCGCTCGCCGAGATCGAGAAGCTCATCGGCCTGGACGCGGTCAAACAGGAGGTCCACCTCCTCGTCGCCGAGGCGAAGGCCGAGCAGCTGCGCCGCGACGCGGGCATCCCGATCGCGCCGCCGACCCGGCACATGGTCTTCACCGGTAACCCGGGCACGGCCAAGACGACCATGGCGCGTCTCCTCGCGGCCGTGTACGCCAAGCTGGGCCTGCTGTCGTCCGGGCACCTGGTCGAGGTCTCCCGCGCCGACCTGGTCGGGGAGTACATCGGGCAGACCGCGCCCAAGATGCGCGCCGTGGTGGAGCGCGCCCTCGGCGGCGTGCTGTTCGTGGACGAGGCGTACGCCCTGACGCCGGGTGACTCCGGCCGCGACTACGGGCACGAGGCCATCGCCGAACTCATCAAGCTGATGGAGGAGCACCGCGCCGACCTCGTCGTCATCGTGGCCGGCTACGAGGGGCCGATGCTGCGGTTCCTGGACTTCAACCCCGGGCTCGCCTCGCGGTTCCCCCGTGTGCTGCGCTTCCCCGACTACACCGACGACGAGCTGGTGGCGATCTTCGAGGTGATGGCGGCCGAGGCCGGCTTCGCGCTCGGCGAGGGCGTGCTGGACGCCGTACGCCGGCGCCTGCGCACGGCGGCGCGCGGGGAGTCCTTCGGCAACGCACGGCTGATGCGCAACGACCTGGACCGGTCGATCGCGTTGCAGGCGCAGCGCATCACCGGCGGGGAGCGGCCTCCGGTCGCCGACATCGGCCTCCTGCGCGTGGAGGACCTGCCGGCCGACGAGGGGACCGGGACCGCCGACGACAACCTCGGGCAATATCTGTGACGGACCGGGGCCTCGCCCGTACCGCTGCGGTGTGAGCCGCCGCCCGCCGGCGGAATGACGGTCCCCGCGAGGGAATCACTCGCGAAGCTGACGCGCCGATTCGTCCGGAACCTCTACGGTTGCTGCCATGAGCGACTGGGCGGATCATGGGCGGGGCGGCGCGACGCCGTACGCCGACGGCGGGCGGGCCTACGAACGCGGCGGCGGCGAGGTCGTGGGCGGCCGGCGGCGCCGTCGCTGGCCGCGCATCCTCCTGATCGTCGTCGTGGTGCTGCTGGTCCTGGTGGTCGGCGGGTACTTCTACCTCGACTCGCGGCTGAACCGCATCGACGTGTTCTCCGACTACGCGGGGCGGCCGGGCGACACTCCGGGCACGAACTGGCTGGTCGTCGGCTCCGACAGCCGCGAGGGCCTGTCGAGCGCGGAGCGTAGGAAGCTCGCCACCGGCAAGGCCGCCGGGAAGCGCACCGACTCCATGATGTTGCTGCACGTCGGCGACCACGGCACGACCCTGGTCAGCCTGCCACGCGACTCCTACGTCCCGATCCCGGGGCATGACCCGAACAAGCTCAACGCCGCGTACGCCTTCGGTGGTCCCAAGCTGCTCGTCCGCACGGTCGAGCAGGCCACCAAGATCCACATCGACCACTACGCGGAGATCGGCTTCGCCGGGTTCGTCGGCATGGTCGACTCGGTCGGCGGGGTCACGATGTGCATTCCCCAGCCGATCAAGGACAAGGCCGCGGGCCTCGACCTGAAGGCCGGCTGCCAGAAGCTCGACGGCCCGCAGGCCCTGGGCTTCGTGCGTACCCGCCATGCGTTCGCCAGCCAGGACCTCCAGCGGGTGCAGAACCAGCGCAAGTTCCTGGCCGCGCTGACCCACAAGGCGACGAGCCCCGGCACGCTGCTCAACCCGTTCCGCATCGTGCCGTTCGTGCTCCGCTCCACCGACGACTTCTCGGTGGATCAGGGCGACCACCTGTACAACCTGGCGGGCTTCGCCTGGGCGATGCGCGGCCTGAGCAAGGGTGACGGCCTCACCACGACGGTCCCGCTCGGCGGGAACGGCTACTCGCCGAGCGTCGGCGCGTACATCACGTGGAGCCCGACGCGCTCGGCCGAGCTCTTCCGCGCCCTGCGCGAGGACCAGCCGGTGCCCAAGGGCCTTTGAGCCCGGCCTGCGTGCTCTGCCCGGTCTGCCGGTACGGGCCGGGGCGGCCGTGCCGAATCCTTTGCCGTTCGTGACGGCGGATTTGCGGGTCGCCGTCGCTGGGGGGACATCCCGCCGGGTAGTTACTTTCTGTATCTCGATCGATACGGGGAGTGACCAAAATATGAAGAAGGTCGGCAAATGGGGCGCTTTGGGCTTCCTGGCGTTCTACCTGGTCAGCCAGCCGCACAAGGCGGCGAACGTCGTCCACGGCACCTTGGGCGGGCTCAGCGGCGCCGCGACGTCCCTGTCCAGCTTCGTGAGTGACCTGCCGTAGCCGGACTCCGCCGCCCGCCGCTGGCGGGACGTATTCGATCGCGAGGCCGGTGACTGCGGCCGTTCGGCCACCGCTCCCGGCTCCCGCGCAGGTCCGTATCCGTGACGATCACGGGAGTGATCCGCGCACCCCGGTGACGATCAGTTCGAGGCCGGACTGGAAGGCCAGGTCGCGGCGCTCCTTGGGCCACGCTTCGACCTTGCGTGCCTGCTCCTCGATGGTGAAGCCGTTGACGTACGCCAGGGCGGCGTCCACGGCGACGACGGCCGTGTCCGGCGGAATCCCGGCGGCCGTCAGGGCGGCGACGACGCGCACCTCACGCTGGCCAGCGGCGGGAACGGCGCGAACACCGCGATGCGGGACGCCGTACGGCTCGCGGCCCGGCTGGCCGAGGTCGACCGGGGTCGAGCGCGATCTGGCGTCGGCACTGGGGGAATACCAGCAGGACGTGCTCGAACGCGGGAACGCGGCGGTGGAGCACGGCAAGGAGGCGCTGAAGAGGTTCGTCCCGGCCGCCGAGTGACCGCCCGGGGGTTCCTGGCCCTCAGCGGAGCCGCAGGACCTGACCGGCACGCTCGGCCGGAGGGGAGTCCTCCTCGGCGGCGACGCGCCCGTTCACCACGACCGCGCGCACGCCGGCCGGGTAGCGCTGCGGCTCGGCGTACGTCGCCAGGTCCGCGATCCGGCCGGGCGCGAACACCACGACGTCCGCGGCCATGCCCGTACGCAGCTCGCCGCGGTCGCGCAGGCCCGCGCGTGCGGCGGCCGCGGCGGTACACCGGCGTACCGTCTCCGCCAGGGGCAGCCGTCCGCTCCGCACGTAGTCGCCGAACAGCCGGGGGTAACAGCCGTACGAGCGCGGATGGGGCACCCCGGCGCCGGTCGGCCCGTACGGATCGAGCGCCTGGCCGTCCGAGCCGATCACCGTGGCCGGGTGCCGCAGCACCGCGAGCAGGTCCTCCTCGCTGCGCCCGCCGGCCACCATCATCACCGCGTTGCCGTACTCGCCGAGCAGGTCCAGGGCGGCCGCCGACCCGCCCAGGGCGGCCACGGTGCGCCCGGTCACCCCCGGCCGGTCGGCGGGAAGCCGGCTGACGGTGATGTCGGACCACTCGGTGGGCAGGTCGCGCCACTCCGCCCGCACCCGTTCGCGTACGGCCGGGCCGGCCAGCCGCTCGCGCATCGCGGTCTGTCCGCCGGCCTGAGCCCAGGCGGGCAGCAGCTGCGAAAGCGGGGCGTTCCCGGCGAGGTAGGGATAGACGTCGGCGGCCACGTCGACGCCGCGTTCGCGCGCGGCGTCGATCAGTTCGAGGGCGCGGGCGGCCTTGCCCCAGTTGCGGCGGCCGACCGCGATCAGGTGGGAGATCTGGGTACGGCAGCCGGTGGCCTCGGCGACCCGCAGCACCTCGCGCACCGAGTCCAGCAGGTGGTCGCCATAGTCGCGGATGTGCCAGGCGAACAACCGGTCGCGACCCGCCGCCGTACGTGCCAGGGCGGTCAGCTCGTCCTCGCGGGCGAAGGTGAGCGGCGCGTACATCAGGCCGGTCGAGGCGCCGGCCGCGCCCGCGTCGAGCGCGTCGCCGAGCAGTCCGCACATCCGGTCCAGCTCGGCGGGCGTCGCCGCGCGGTCCGCGAAGCCGACCACACCGGCACGCAGCGGGATGTGCGCGACGAGCGCGACGACGTTGACCGCCGTACGCGCGGCGGCCAGCGCGTCCAGGTGGCCGGGCAGGTCCGTCCAGTCCCAGGCCACCGCCGGGTCGAGGTCGAGGTAGCCCGCCGCACCCCGCAGCGCCCCGGCGTCGCCGAGCACCGGGGCGACGCCGAGGCCGCAGTTCCCGATCACCTCGGTGGTGACGCCCTGGCGGACCTTGCTGCGTGCGGCCGGACTGGACAGCAACGTCAGGTCCGAGTGGGTGTGCAGATCGACGAACCCCGGGCACACGACGTGCCCGCTCGCGTCGAGGACCCGCGCGGCGTCCCGGCCATCGAGGTCGCCCACGGCCTCGATCCGCCCGCCGGAGATCGCGACGTCGGCCGTGCGCCCGGGCGCGCCGGTGCCGTCCACGACGGTGCCGCCGCGGATCAGCAGGTCGGTCATCGGGCCGGGCCGCCGGGCCGGCCGGTCATCTCAGGCCGTCGCCCCGTTGACCTTGAGCGTGACCTCGGACTTCTCCGCCCAGAACGCGAGCCGGCCGGCGATCTCGCTCACCCGCGAGAGCGGCTCGGGATAGGCCCAGACCGCGTCCTCGACCAGGCCGTCGCCGGTGTCCACCGACCAGTAGACCGCGTCGCCCTTGAACGGGCAGTGCGACGTCGTCGTGGACACCTGGAGCAGATCCATCCGTACGTCTTCGGGGTCCAGGTAGTAACGCGCCGGCAAGCCGGTCTCGGTGAGCACCAGCGCACGTGAGGAGGTCGCGACGACCTTGTCCTTCACCCGCACCACGACCTCGTCCGAACCAGGCTTGACCTCGATGTCGTGTCCTTTGCTCATGACACCGATCCCACCAGACATCGCCCCCGGCCGCCAGCCCGACCTCCGCGGTTGACCGGGCCGGTGCTCAGGAGCCGTCGGCCAGCAGGTCGACGAGCCGCGCCGCGTTCCGCTGTGCGTAGTCCTGGTAGCAGTTGTTGAAGAGCACGTGCGTCGTCTCGGCCTCCTCGGCGAGGGTGCGCACCTTCGGTGCCAGCTCCGTCAGTTCCTCGTCGCGGTAGAGGTAGCCGAACCGGTCGTAGATGTTCTTGCTCGTCCACTTGTCCGAGTGCCCGTGCAGGCGTACGACGGCCAGGTCGGACGTCGCGGCGAAGACCGGCGGGATCGAGCTGGTGTGGCCCTGCGGCATGTCCACGCTCACGTACGGCACGGCGTAGCGGCGCAGGAAGTCCAGCGTCTCCTCCTGGTTCTCCTCGCTCATCCAGGTCTTGTTGCGGAACTCCACGCAGATCCGCATCGGGTCGCAGCGGCGCTTGGCCTCCAGGATGTACTCCTTGTTGTGCCGCCCGATCGGGAACCACTGCGGGAACTGGAACAGCAGCGCCGTCAGCTTCCCGGCCTCGTGCAGCGGCCACAGCGCGTCCAGGAACCGCTGCCAGACCTGCTCGATGACCTCCTCCGGCACGTCGCGCAGGTAGACGTTCTTCTTGTCCGGGACCTTGTCCCGCAGGTCCTTGTAGAGCGCTCCCGGCCGCGTCGGATGCTGGGTGAGCAGCGAGAACGCCTTCACGTTGAACGTGAAGTCCGCGGGCGTACGGTCGCGCCAGTAGCCGACCGTGCGCTCGGCGGGCGGTGCGTAGTACGTGGCGTCGACCTCGACCAGTGGAAACCGGGACGCGTAGTGGTGCAGGCGCTGCTCGGCGGTCTTCACCTCCGGCGGATACCAGCCGGACTCGAGCAGCGTCTTGTCCGTCCAGGAGGCGGTGCCGACGCGAATGTCGCTCATGGAGTCCAATGTATGCAGGCCAGGGTTAGGATCGGCCTCGTGCCGATCTATGACGTAGATATCGAACGTTTGCAAGGCGGATCCGCTGACCTGGCCCGATACCGCGGCACCACGGTTCTGGTGGTGAACGTCGCCTCCCGGTGCGGCCTCACGCCCCAGTACGCGGGGCTGCAACGGCTACAGGACACCTACGGCGAGCGCGGCCTCACCGTGCTGGGCGTGCCGTGCAACCAGTTCATGGAGCAGGAGCCGGGCACCGCCGGCGAGATCGCCGAGTTCTGTTCGGCGAACTACGGCGTGACGTTCCCGCTGACCGAGAAAGTGGAGGTCAACGGGCCCGGCCGGCATCCGCTGTACGCCGAGCTGGTCACCACGCCGGACGCCTCGGGGCACACCGGCGACATCCGGTGGAACTTCGAGAAGTTCCTGGTCGCACCGGACGGCACGGTCGCGGCCCGGTTCGACCCGCAGACCGAGCCCGGTGCGGACGAGGTCGTACAGGCGATCGAGAAGACGCTGCCCTGATCCAGGTCGCGGTCTGCGGTCCGGGCGACTGCACCGAGGCCGAACGCCGCGACGCCCGCGAGGTCGGCCGCCTCCTCGCCGTGCGCGGCGCGGTCGTGCTCTGCGGCGGCTACACCGGCGTGATGGCGGCGGTGACCGAGGGCGCCGGCTCGGCCGGCGGCACGGTCGTCGGCGTGCTGTCCGGCGCGGAGCGCGCCGAGGCGCACCCCGGGCTGACCGCCGCGGTCGCCACCGACATGGGCCAGGCGCGCAACGCCGCCCTGGTGACCTCCGCCGACGCCGTCATCGTGATCGGCGGGTCCTGGGGGACGCTGTCGGAGCTGGCCCTCGCGATGCGCCGCGGCGGCGTGCCCGTGATCCAGCTCGGCGGCTGGCGCGTCCACGACGCGGACGGCCGCCTGATCCCCGGCCCGCGGTACGCGGCCTCGCCCGAGGAGGCCCTGAGCCTGACCGGCCTGTGGCACTGATCCGCCGCCCCGCCGGTCTCTGGCGCGCCGCGCGGACCGCCTGATCCGGGCGAGCCGGACGGCCTGGTCAGGCGATCAAGCCTTTGATCCGGGCGAGCGGGTCTTGGTCAGGCGAGCAGGGCTTTGATCCGGGCGAGTGAGTCGGCTCCGGCCAGTTCGACCTGCGGCACCGGGCCCGCGGCGAGGCGGTCGGCGAGCGCCGAGACCGCCTCGGCGCGGCAGCCGGCGTACTCCTCCTCGGCGCCCTCCGGTACGCGTCCGTCCAGCAGCCCGGCGACCTCGGTCAGCGCGAGGTGGCCGGCATCGCGCGCCAGGCCGGGACCGGCCGTGCGCTCCAGCCGCCCGTACGCGCTGACCAACCGTCGTACGGACGGGGCCGACACGTCGAGCAGGAGGCCGTGGCCGAGGATCCGCGCGCGGCGGCGGTCGGCACGACGGCGCAGGGCGAGCAGCAGCGCGGCGTGCGCGGGCAGCGCGAGGCCGAGGGCGAGACAGGCGACGGCCACGACGCTCAGCCAGCTCGGCAGACCCGCCAGCAGCACCGCGCCGAGCAGGAGCCCGCCGCCGGCGGCCAGTACGAGCTCGGGCAAGCCGATCAGGTCCGGCCCGGATTCGCCCGCCGCCTCGGTGTCCGGTACGTCGACGAGTGGACCGGGCCGGTGCGGGACGATGACCTGCGACGTCATGATCCCATTATCGCCAGGACGACGCCGGATCCGGGGAACTGGGCAACCACGCGGTATCTCCTTGACCCAATATCTGATATGTCCATTAGGGAAAGGTGGCGAGCAAATGCCTAAATGGACGACGAATGACATTCCCGACCTTGCGGGGAAAAGAGCGATTGTCACGGGGGCGAACAGCGGGCTCGGCCTGCAGACCGCACTCGAACTGACCCGGCACGGCGCCTCGGTGGTCCTCGCCTGCCGCAGCGCCGAGCGCGGCGCGAGGGCCCTCGCGCACATCCGCGAGCAGGTGCCGGAGGGCGAGGTCGAACTCGGCTCACTCGACCTCGCCGACCTGGCCTCGGTACGCGCCTTCGCCGAGACGCAGGGCGCGCCGCTGGACCTGCTGGTCAACAACGCGGGCGTGATGGCGCTGCCGCACCGGACCACCGTGGACGGCTTCGAGATGCAGTTCGGCATCGACCATCTCGGCCACTTCGCGCTGACCGGGCTGCTCCTGCCGGGCCTGCTCGAACGCCCCGGCGCGCGGGTCGTGACGGTCACGAGCCTGATGGCCTGGCTGGGCCGGCTGGACTTCGGCAACCTCGACGCCGAGCGCGGTTATCACAAATGGCCCGTCTACTGCCAGGCCAAGCTCGCGAACCTCGTCTTCGCCAAGGAGCTCGACCGCCGCGCGCCGTTCACCAGCCTCGCGTCCCATCCGGGCTACGCCTCGACGAACCTCCAGCAGACCGGCCCGCGCATGGGCGGCAACAAGGCGGGCGAGGCGATGTTCGGCTTAATGAACACGCTGGTGGGCCAGTCCGACGCCGCCGGTGCGTGGCCGTCGCTGTACGCGGCCACCGCGGGCGACGTCACGGGCGGCGAGTGCTACGGCCCGCGCGGGCCGGGGCAGAGCCGCGGCGCACCCACGAAGGTGCGGATGCCCGGCCGCGCGAACTCCGCTGACCTGGGCCGCCGCCTCTGGGAGGTCTCCGAAGAGCGCACCGGCGTGTCGTATGACCTCCTGCGCAACACCTCGCCGGCCGGCTAACGGTCAGCGCATCGCGGCGAGAGCCTCGCGGCCCGGACCGGCGGCGGGGTCCCAGTCGAGGGTGGCCGGAATGGCGCCCTCGAGGCTGAGCAGCCAGCGTTTGACCTCGACGCCGCTCCCGCCGCTGTAACCGCCGAGCCCGTCCGAGGCCACCACGCGATGGCACGGGACCACGATCGGAATCGGGTTGGAGCCCATGACCGTGCCGATCCCGCGCGCGGGGACGCCGGTGCCGCTGAGCCCGGCCAGCTCCCCGTACATCACGGTCTGCCCGTACGGCACGCGTGCGTAGAGCTTCTCCAGCACCTCACGCTGCACGCCGGACGTCTGACGCCAGTCGATCGGCAGGTCGAAGGTCGCCTGCTCGCCCGCGAAGTAGGCGGCGAGCCGCTCGCGTACGACCTCGGTGCGCTCCGGCGCCTCGACGAGCGGCAGGCCACCGCGCATCCGGCCACGCGCACGCGGCGTGTCGCGGAACGACAGCCCGGACAGGCCGGCGGCCGTGCAGGCGAAGGCGAGCGTGCCGAGCGGAGTCTCCAGAGTTCCGATGGCGATGTCCATGCGTCCCATACTGCCAACGCCCACGACCCGTCGCTCGCGAGTTTCCGACATCACCCTTCGTGACCGCCGCCCTCGCTAGGCTGTGTAATCAACGTTGACGGAAATCAATGAGGGCAGGCGTACCTTGCACGAGCCGACCGGTGAGTGGATGGACGCGGCGAGTGCGGCGCAGCGGCTCGGGGTCAAGACGGCGACGCTCTACGCGTACGTGAGCCGCGGGGTGCTGCGGCGGCGGCGTTCGGCCGACGGGCGGCGTAGCCTGTTCGACCCCGCCGAGATCGAGGAGCTGGCCCGCCGCGGCCGGCCACGCCGCCCGCCGGGCCGGCACGAGATGGTCGTCGAGTCCCGGCTCACCGTGCTGGGTGAGGACCGGCCCTACTACCGCGGCCGCGACGCGCTCCGCCTGGCCGAGTCGCGTGAGTTCGAGGAGGTCGCGCACTGGCTGTGGACCGGCGAGGAGACCGGCGTCCTCGCCTGGCGGGCGAGCGCGGAGGCGGTGGACGCCGCACGCGCCGCGCAGTCCGGGCTGCCGGCCGGCACGCTGCCGCTCGAACGCCTCCAGGTGATCACGGTGGCCCTCGCGACGGCCGACCCGCTGCGCCTCACACTCGACCCGCCGGCGGTGATCGGCGCCGGGCGCAACCTGGTGGCCGGGATGGTCGAGTCGCTGCCGCCGGCCGTCGCCGCGCCGGAGGCGGTCTCGGTGCCCGCGCGGCTGTGGTCCCGGCTGACCGCCGCCGAGCCGCGGCCGGAGCTGGTCGGCGCGCTGCGGTGCGCGCTCGTGCTGCTCGCCGACCACGAGCTGGCCGCCTCGACGCTCGCCGTACGCGTCGCCGCGTCCGTGCGCGCCGACCCGTACGCCGCCGTCGGCGCCGGCCTCGGCGTGCTCGGCGGCGCGCTGCACGGCGGCACCTCCCTCGGCGTCGAGGCGCTGTTCGCGCAGATCCCCGAGCCGCGGCACGCCGCGCGGATCGTCGGCGAGCGGCTGCGGCGCGGCGAGCGCATCCCCGGCTTCGGCGGCGTGGTCTACGAGCGCGGCGACGGCCGCGCGACGGCGCTGCTCGACCGCGTGCGTACCGCCGCCCCCGGCCACCCGCGCCTCGCCGTGGCCGAGGCGGTCCTGTCCGAGACGCGGACGCGCGGCCTGCCGGAGCCGAGCATCGAGTTCGCGCTGGCGACGCTCGTGGCCGTGGCCGGGATGATCGAGGGCGCGGGCGAGGCCGTGTTCGCCGTCGCGCGTACGGCCGGCTGGCTCGCGCACGCACTGGAGGAGTACGCGCACGAGTCGCCGATCCGCCTGCGCGCCGTCTACACGGGCCCGCCGATCGAACGCTGACGGCGGCTCCCGGCTTACCCGATGCCGAGCGCGGTGCGTGCGGCCGCCGAGGGCGGTACGAGGTCCCAGTGCTCCAGGCGCAGCACCGGGGCGAGCCGCCGCTGCGCGTCGCCCGCCGCGAAGTCGCGGTGCATGTCGTCGTGGCCGAGGACGTTGCCGAGCGCGGCCATGATCATGCCCTGGTCGAGCGACAGGTAGGTCTTGGCGACCTTGCCGCTGCGCACCGCGACCGCGTCGTAGAAGCCGCCCGGCCCGTACGCGTCGAAGTTCGCCCGCAGCTTGGCCAGGTTGGCGAGCGCGGCGCGCGGGGCATAGCGGCAGTGCCAGGAAGGACGCGTGCGGGGTGACGATCCCGTCGCCGTACGAGGCGGGCAGCGGCTGGGCCGGGCGGCAGCCCGCGTACCCGTAGTCGACCAGGGTGTTCTCCTCATCGGAGGGATAGCCGTCGGACTGCATGCCGATCGCGTCGACGCCGTACGCCCGGTAGCCGCCGTACGGGTCGCTGGACGGCGAGAAGCCCCAGTAGCCGTACTTCGCCTCGTCCAGCCCGTGCTCGATCTGTGCCGCGACGAAGATCGGGTGGTTCGCGCCCCAGCTCCGCGGGGCCCAGCTCCGCTCCGGCGCGAACAGGTCCGGCATCAGCTCCTCGAACATGCCGCCGCCCCACACCGGGACGAACCGCATGCCGCGGTAGCCGTACGTGCCCTCGTACGTCGGGACGCCGAGGTAGGTGCGGGTCGTGCCCTGCGGCCTCTGTTCCTGCCAGCCGTAGTCGCAGCCGGTGTCGCCGAGCGTGCGCAGCAGCCCGAAGTAGTGCTGCGGCGGCAACTGGCCCAGCGCGATGCCGACGTACGTCGCGATGCGCGTCTCGCTCGGCGCGCCGTACGTGTGGCAGGTCTCGTACACGGGCGTGCCGGTGCCGAGGTAGTCGGCCTTGATGGAGCACGTCGGCGCCGGGTCGGCCGGCCAGAAGCCGCCGCGCAGGAGTCCCGTGCCGTTCGCCGCCGCCGTCGGGTCGTAGTAGGACGCGAAGTTCATCCCGGTAAGAATGTGTTGTGCGGTGCCTCTGAACTGCGGTAATGCGGTGCGGACCAGCATCAGTGCGGTGGCCAGCCAGCCGTTGTCGACGCTGGACAGGAACGGCAGCACGGTGCTGCCGTCCTCTGGCCACGTGGTGATGAGCCCCAGCGTCTTCGGGTCGTACCAGTTGTAGAACTGGCCGTCGGGGGAGTGGCGCTGGAGGCGGCCGATCGAGGCGAGCGTACGCGCGACGCGCGCCGACGCCTCGTACCGGGAGATCAGGCCGAGGTCGCGTGCGGAGACCGTGCTCCAGAGGTACGCGCCGATGTCGGTCGGCGAGGTGACCTTGGCGGGCGTCTTCAGGTCACCGGTGATCTTGTCCGCCGGGCAGGCCGGTGACGGGGTCGGTCATGGCGGACATGGAACGCCAGGTGTCGGCGGCGTAGGTCCGCAGGGGCTTCGGCGCGTGCCGCTCGGCCGTGGCGGCGGCGGGGGAGGGGGAGGGGGAGGTGAGGCCGAGGGTGACCGTGGCGGCCGCGCAGGCCAGGGCGGTTCGGGTCAGTCGCATGATCGAACAGAACCTCATGCCGCCCGGTACGGCAACTGCCGCGACCACCACACTGTTACCGCCCTGGTTCCCCGCTGTGGTGGGGGTCCGGCGCGTCTTCGGAGGGACGCGGGTACGCTCACGTACGTGCGACGGTTCTTCACTCCCGGCTGGCTCGGGCTCCACCTGATCGCCATTGTGCTGATCGGGGTGTTCCTGCTGGCCGGCTGGTGGCAGCTGACGCGCGCCCAGGGCGGCAACCTGCAGAGCTGGGCCTATGTCATCGAGTGGCCCATGTTCGCGATCTTCGTGGTGGCGATGTGGGTCCGCATGGTGCGCGACGAGCTGCGCGGCGAGACCGAGGAAAAGCCGGTGACCGTGTCGCGGCGCGTCGCGCCGTACGTGGCGATCGACGATGAGGAAGACGAGGAGCTGGCGGCCTACAACCGGCGGCTCGCCCGGCTGAACGACGAGACGACGAGCCGCTGATCCCGTGGAGGGAGGACCCGTGCAAGGAGCGCTGACCCGCTACCGCGTCATGGCGTACGTGACCGGGACCCTGTTGATCATTCT
This sequence comes from uncultured Actinomycetota bacterium, assembly GCA_963799975.1. GTDB lineage: Bacteria > Actinomycetota > Actinomycetes > Streptosporangiales > Streptosporangiaceae > Actinoallomurus. Next base: position 145,512 of record CAWCZF010000006.1, read on the forward strand.
GTTCTTCGTGGCCGTCCCGGTGAAGATCTTCGCGCACAACGGCGTCCTGTCGACCCTGGTCGGCCTGCCGCACGGCGTCGTGTGCTACCCGCTGTACCTCCTGGCCACCTTCGACCTCTACCGCCGGGTCCGCTGGCCGCTGAGCCGCGTGGCGCTGATCGTGCTGGCGGGCGTGATCCCGTTCCTGACGTTCTATGTGGAGCGCAAGGTCGTCGCCGAGCTCCAGGACCGCGCCTCCGCCGACGCCGCCGCTCGTGCGGCGGACACGGCCGAGGTCTGAGGGACCGGGCTTTCCCGAGTCAATGGACAGGCGGCCGCCTCAGGCCATATCGTTGACTTGGTCAACAAATTCATTGAGGTGAGCCATGGAAACCGTCGTGCCGCCGGAGCGTATCGCCGCCGTACGCGCCTTCAATCGCTTCTACACCCAGGTCATCGGGGTCGTGGCCGAAGGGCTGCTGGAGACGCCGTACTCCCTCACCGAGGCCCGGGTGATCTTCGAGCTGGCGCAGCGTGATCTGTCGGAGGTGGCCGTCCTGCGCCGGTCGCTCGACCTGGACGCGGGCTATCTCAGCCGCATCCTGTCGCGCTTCGCCGCGGACGGCCTGGTCCGCCGGGAGCGCTCGGCCGACGACGCGCGCCGTCAGGTCGTGGGCCTGACCGAGCGTGGCCGGGAGGTCTTCCGTGATCTGGACGGGCGGTCGGGCGAGCAGATCGGCCGCGCACTGGCCGGGCTCCAGGAAGAGGCACAGCGGCGGCTGGTCGGCGCGATGGCGGCGATCGAGGACGTCCTGGGCGAGCGCCCGCGACCGGAGATGTACGTGCTGCGCCCGTTCGGGCCGGGCGACTTCGGCTGGGTGATCCAGCGGCACGGCGCGCTGTACGCGGCGGAGTACGGCTGGGACACGACGTTCGAGGCCCTGGTCGCGCGGTTGGTGGCGGACTATGTCGAGAGTCCGGAAGACGGCCGCGACGCGTGGATCGCCGAGGTCGACGGCGAACCGGCCGGCTGCGTCTTCTGCGTGCGCCGAACCGCGTCGGTCGCCCAACTCCGCCTGCTCCTGGTCGAGCCGTCCGCGCGCGGTCTGGGCATCGGGGCCCGCCTCGTGGAGGAGTGCGTCCGGTTCGCCCGGCGCTCCGGCTATGCCGAACTCCTGCTGTGGACCAACGACGTGCTGGCAGCCGCGCGGCGCGTCTACCAGCGGGCCGGCTTCGAGCTCGTCGAGGAGGGGCAGCACCACAGCTTCGGCCACGACCTGACGGAGCAGACCTGGCGCCTGAAGCTGTAGCGTCGCCCCGCGCCGGCAGGTGCGGCTATCCGCCGCCGGTGGTCGCCGGCGGTCGGCTACTCGACGGCATCACGCGAAGTCCGTCGCAGACGACGGTCAGGACCCGGCCGGCCAGCCCGGTGTCGCCGTCTTCATGGTCGGCCGCGACGAACGCCCCGCGCAGCAACGCCCTGAGGTCCGCGATGCCGATGTCCCCGCGGACCTCACCGGTCCGCTGGGCACGGGTCAGCAACGCGGCGATCGCCTCCCACAGATCGTTGACCTCGGCCAGGTTCGCCGTGACCGAGATGCCGCTCCCGCCCAGAGCGTCGATGAGGTCCTTCTTCGCGGCGCTCTCACGGGTCATGTGGGCGACGAACGCGAAGAACGCCTCACCCGGGCGCTCGGCGACGGTCAGGGTACGTGCGCGGTCGACCAGCCGCCGTACGCGCTGGAGAATGACCGCCTCGAACAGCGCCTCTTTCGTCGGGAAGTGGCGATACACCGTTCCGGCGCCGACTCCGGCCCGCCGGGCGATCTCATCCAGGGGAACCAGCAAACCGTCGGACGCGAACGCGGCCTGTGCCGCCTCCAGCACCCGCGCCCTGTTCCGCCGTGCGTCGGCTCGCATCGGCGGTGGAGGCTGTCCGCCTTTCACGCTGCTTACTCGCTCTCCCGCGAAAGCGACTCGATGAGCTCGGGCAGCATGTCGAGCGCTCTCGCGGCGGTGATCGGGTTCGTGTGGTCGCGGGAGTGCACGATCTTGCCGTCGCGAATCGTCATGACGCAGATGGAGGACAGCACGAATGGCTTGCCGGTGGCGACCACCTTGCCATGCACGTCGTACTCGACGACGACGACTTCGGGTCGGCGGTCTCGTGGATCACGACGGAATCGACCTGCTGGTACTCCCGCGCTCCGGCGCTCGTTCCGGTTGTCAACGGAGGGCGGGCACGCCGCGTTCCCCCGGGCGTATAGTTCGCCACGCGAATTGTCAGGACGGGCGGATGTTACCCTGACCGGGTGAGTAAGCCTGATGATGGCCGCATCGGAGTCGTGGCCGCGCTGGTGCGATCCTCGTTCCTGGTGAATGCCGTTTATGCCGAGTCGGGCCGGGAGCATGGTCTGACTCCGCAGCAGGGGCAGTTGCTGTGCGTGCTGATGGCGCGGCCGTACGGCATGGGCGAGTTGGGCGCGCTGCTCGGGCTCGCCAAGTCGAGCCTCACCGGGCTCGTCGACCGCACCGAGCGCAACGGCCTGGTGCGGCGCGAGCCGGATCCGCAGGATACGCGCGCGGTGCGGGTGGCGTTGACCGCGCAGGGCGGGCGGCTCGCGGAGGAGTTCTACACCGAGACCTGCCGGCGGATCGAGGCGTTGCCGGCCGGCCTCAGCGCCGCCGAGAGCGCCACGCTCGCCGCGCTGCTGGGCCGTGTCGTACTCGACAACAAGGTTCCGGCGGTCTTCCTCGAACCGGACGGAGGCGCCCCCGCGACCCGCGAGCACTGAGACCCGCCTCCCTGTGCGAGGTTGCAGTTCGTGGCACGAACTAATACAGTTCGTGCCACGAACTTCGCCTTGTCTGTAGGAGTGTGGATGTCATGAGTCGTACGGTCGCGGTCATCGGCGGAGGGTACGGGGGGTCGGCGGTCGCCAAGGCACTGGACGCCGAGGCCGACGTCGTCCTCATCGACCCCCGGGACGCGTTCGTCAACGCGGCGGGGTCGCTACGTGCACTGACCCGGCCCGACTGGGCGCCCGCCATGTTCTTCCCCTTCGGCACCCTGCTCGCGAGCGGCTCGGTGCTGCGCGACCGTGCGGTGTCGGTGGATCCCGGCGGCGTCACCCTGGCCTCGGGCCGGCGGGTCGAGGCGGACTATCTGATCGTGGCCACCGGCTCCAGCTACGCGTACCCGGCCAAACCCGCCGCCGACTCCGCCGCCGAGGCGCTGGAGGACCTCCGCCGCTCGCACAAGGAGCTGACCGGGGCCGAGCGGGTGCTGATCCTCGGCGCCGGGCCGGTCGGCCTCGAACTGGCCGGGGAGATCAAGGAGGTCTGGCCGGACAAGAGCGTGACCATCGTCGATCCGGCCGGGGAGCTGCTGCCCGCCTTCCTGCCGGAGATGCGCCAGGACCTGCACCGTCAGCTCGGCGAGCTGGGCGTCCGGCTGCGGCTGGGCACCCGCCTGACCGCGCCGCCGCCGACCGAGCCCGCACGCGCCGAGACCTTCACCGTCACCACCGAGGGCGGTGAGGAGATCGTCGCCGACATCTGGTTCCGCGCCCACGGCCTGCGGATCAACAGCGACCTCCTCGCCGACGGCCGACTCACGACCCGTACGGCAGAGGGGCGGGTCCCGGTCACCGAGAACCTCAACGTCCGTGGGTATGACCACGTGTACGCGATCGGTGACGTCACCGATCTCGCCGAGGCGAAGATGGCGGGGCATGCGATGCAGCACGCCGAGGTCGTGGCGGACAACATCGCCGCCCAACTGCGCGGCGAGCGGCCCGCGGCGCTCTACCGGCCCGCGCCCGATCCCATGATCCTGCTGCCGCTCGGACCTCGGGGCGGCGTCGGCCAGTTGCCCGCGCCCGGCGGCCCGTTCGTCACTCCGGTGGCGACGGTGTCGGAGTACAAGGGCGCCGACCTGTTCACCGGCCGGTTCGCCCAGCAGTTCGGCACCGCCTGACGGGCCATCGACCTCACTGTGGAGAAAGGCGGGACAATGCCCCTGCGAGAGGTCGTCTTCGGCTTCGGCGCGCACAGCGACATAGACGACGGGCCGGAGCTGCTGCGCATGGCTCAACAGGCCGACCGCGACGGGCTCGACCTGTTCTCGCTGTCGGACCATCCGTACATCGGCATGCGCCTGGACGCGTACGCCGCCATCGGCTTCGTCCTCGGCCGTACGCGGACCATCGCGGGCCTGGCCAACGTCAGCAACCTGCCGACCCGGCCCGCTCCGATGCTCGCGCGTACGGTGACGTCGCTGTCGGCGCTGTCCGGCGGCCGCATCGTGCTCGGCATGGGCGCGGGCGGGCGGTGGGACCGGATCGCCGACATGGGCGTGCCGCCGCTCGCGCCGTCCGCCGCGGTGGACGCCTTCGAGGAGGCGATCGTCCTGGTCAGGGCGCTGTCGGGCGGCGGACCGGTGGTCACCCACCAGGGCGATCACTATCAGGTGCGGCGGATCGAGCCGGCTCCCGTGGCCGCGCCGCCCGTCTGGACCGGGTCGGTCGGGCCGAAGTCGCTGGCCGCCACCGGCCGGGTGGCGGACGGCTGGATCCCCGGCCACGCGGCGGACTGGCTCAGCGAGCGCTACCGGGCGTCCCGGCCGATCATCGACGAGGCGGCGACGGCCGCGGGCCGCGATCCACGCGAAGTCCGCACCGTCTTCAACCTTCCCGGACGCATCACCGACCGGCCCCTGCCCGCCACGCGCGACGGCGACGGCCGCTGGATCGGCGGTTCCGCCGGACAGTGGGCCGACGAGTTGACCGGGGCCGTCCTGGAGCACGGCGCGGCGGGCTTCGTTCTCTTCTCGGCCGGGGGCGGGACGCAGGACGCCCACTCGCTCGGCCGCTGGGCCCAGGAGGTCGCCCCGGCCGTACGCGAGGCGGTCGCGGCGGAGAACGGCTGACCACCCGTTTGCAACTCGTGTCCTCGGTACCGATGAGTTTCGGCCGGCCGGTCGGTCCGACTGCCAAATGACGACATTTCGGGGGGTCACGATGGGAACCGTGGTGCTGTACAAGAGCATGTCGCTGGACGGGTACGTCGCCGGTCCGCAGGTCGGGATGGAACACCCGATGGGCGAGGGCGGCACGCGACTGCACGAGTGGATGTTCGCCGACCAGCCGGACCCGCTCGACCGGGAGGTCATCGCGGCGATGTACGCCTCGATGGGCGCGGTCGTGGTCGGCCGGCGAACGTTCGAGGTCGGCCTGCCGCACTGGCAGGACACTCCCTACCCGGTGCCGACCTTCGTGCTCACCCATCAGGCGCGCGAGGAACTGGCCATGAAGAGCGGGACGTTCACCTTCGTCACCGACGGGATCGCGGCAGGTCTGGCGGCCGCGCGGAAGGCGGCCGGAGACAAGGACGTGATCCTGATGGGCGCACAGACGGGACGGCAGTACCTCGCGGCCGGCCTGCTGGATGAGATTCAGATCAACCTGGTGCCGGTCCTGCTGGGCCACGGCACCCGGCTGCTGGACGAGGTCGGCCCGATCGAACTGGAGCGTACGCAGGTGATCGCCACCACCCGCGCCACGCACCTGCGGTTCCGTGTCGTGAAGTAGCCGGGCGGGCGGGTGGCGGGATCCGATCGATGGGCGACGTTCGCGCCGCTGTCCGTCGAGGCGGCCGGGGGCGAACATCGTTGCCATGCCGATCATTCACTCCGCCGCGTACGGTCGCGGCCTCGCCGCCTGCCCGGTTCCCCCGATCGCGCCGGGCTGCGGCGGCTGAGGTGGATCTGCGGACACGGGCCCGGCCCCCACGTACGCGAGGGCGGGGGCGGAACTTCAACCTGCTCTGGGGCGGGCAGAGCGTCAGCCTCCTCGGCGATCAGATCTGCATCCTCGCGCTGCCCCTGGCCGCGGCGCAGGATCTGCACGCCGGCACCATGCAGGTCGGGTTGCTGGTCGCCGCGACCAAGGTGTCCTTCCTGCTCATCGGCCTGCCCGCCGGAGTGTGGGTGGCGCGGATCGGGCTGCGCCGCTCGATGATCGGCGCGGACGTGCTGCGCGGACTGGCCGTGCTCTCGCTGCCGATCGCGGGACTGGCCGGCGTGCTCACCCTGCCGCACCTGCTGCTGGTGGCCTTCGCGGTCGGTGTCGGGTCCGTCTTCTTCCAGGTCGCCTACCAGTCCTATCCTCCGCTGCTGACCGAGGACCTGCACGCCGCCAACACCCGGCTGTCCTTCTCCGAATCCGTCTCCCTGCTCGCAGGCCCCGGCCTGGCCGGCCTGGTGATCGCCGTGTTCGGCGCCGTACGCGCGCTGTGCGCCGACGCCGGGACGTACCTGCTCAGCGTCGTCACCCTGCTGGCGATCCGCCACCGCGAACCCGTGCTGAAGCCCGCCGTACGCCCGCCGCTGTGGCGCGAGGTCGGCCAGGGCCTCCGGTTCGTCACCCGGCACCCGCTGCTGCGGCCGATCATGATCTGCGGCGCGCTCTACAACCTCGGCGTCGCCATGTACGACGCGATGATCGCCATTTTCGCCGTACGGCACCTGCACATCGGCACCTTCGTCCTGGGCCTCACCCTCGCCGCGGGCGGCGCGGGGTTCCCGCTGGGGAGCCTGCTGGCGCGGCGGCTGGCCCGCCGGTTCGGCATCGGGCCGGCCATCATCGTCGCCGGGCTGCCGTCGGTGGCCGGTCTCGCGATCGGGGCGGCGGCGTACGGGGAGCTGTCGGTGTCCATGCTCGCGGCCGGCACGTTCGTCAACGGGATCGGCCAGGGCAGCTTCGCCGTGAACGCCCTCACCGTCCGCCAGATCGTGACGCCGGCGGCGATGGCCACGCGCGCGACCGCGATCCACCGTTTCGTGACCTGGGGGGTGCTCCCCATCGGCTCGACGGTCGCGGGCGTCATCGGCGGAACGTTCGGCCTGCGCGCGGCCATGGTCGCATCCGCCGTGACCGCGACGACCTGCATGGTCCCGCTCGCCTTCTCCCCCCTCCGCACCGCACGCACGCTCGCCCCAGCCGCCGAGTGACCGTACCCGTCCCGAGCCCTCGCGCGGTGGTCCCGGGTACCCGCGGGCGCGGCGGGCGGCGGTCACGTCGAGACACCCCGTGCGTTGCCCGGCGAAGACGATCTTTGCCTCGCCGAGGTGCGCGCACATTTCTTGCTTGACCTGGGTTTACGCCCTCATCAAGCACGGGTACTCACAGTAACGAAATCGCAACACTGTGTGATGAGGCCCGAGCGACTCCGTCCGAGCCATCGTGTGCGATTCGAGGAGGGTCGATGAGGGTCGAGAGGGCGAAACGACGCCGGCGGATGCTTCCCCCCATCCGCTTCACGGCGGCACCCCGCGCCATCCGGCCCTTCCTGTCCTCCAGGCGTCGGCGCCGTACGCCCCCACGGCACCGGGCCGCACCCGCCGGGTCGGCGGTCCCCGGTACCGCCGGCCCGGCACTCCCCATCATTCGGCCCCGGCCCGACCGCGATCCGGCGGCCTGACCCTGACCCTCGGTCGCCGGTGACGGCAAGGCCTGGGGACGAGCGCACCGGCCCGCGGCAGACCATACGCCGCCGCGGGCCGGTGCCTTACGAACCTGTGAGGTTCAGGGCCCTGGTGAACGCGGAGAAGGCCGGGGCGATGGCGCGCCAGGTGTGACTCCCGACCGACCTTGGGGATGGTTCACCTCCGGAGAGAGGTGAACCATCCACCGCTAGTTGGTCGTGGGTCTGGTCAGTGCGCCGATGTAGAGGAAGGTGTTGGCCGGGGGCCGGCCCGGTGTGGTGGTGGATCCGGCGCGGAAGCCGTTCAGGTGCCGTCCGTCGTCGGTGACCAGGGCCCAGTAGTGCAGTGAGCTGTCGCCGGTGGCGGTGTGGCAGGTCTGCGTGGCCGGATCGAGTTCGGCGGTGTTGCCGCGTACGCGCATCGTCCAGTCACAGCCGTCCGGGGTGTGGGCGTGGATTCGGCCGCGAGCGGCCTCGGCGGCGGTGGCGGCGAACCGGACCGTGCCCTGCTCTGGATGGACCGTGCCCTGGTCGGTGGCCACGATGTTGGTCAGGGTGCTTGTGTCCGCCGGGTCATAGCGGTAGTCGCCGAGGAACCGCCGTACGAACCTGGTGTCGTTCTGGCCGAAGATCACCTTGGTACGGGAGCCGGACGCCATCGGAGCGATGAGGTCCACGCCGCCCGGCTGATGGCTGACGGCCATGATCTGCTCGGTCTCCCGGGTGCCGTGCACCTGGACGGACCATTGCGTGAGGTTGCCGACGGAGCCGACCGCCGGGTTGAAGCACTGCTGGGTGGTCGATGACAACTCCAGCCCGGTGGGATGGACGGTGAAGTTCCAGGTGCAGCCCTGATCGGTGTGCCCGTTGACCGTCCCGTTCGGGCCGGGGTAGAACACCACCCATCCGACCTGCGGGATTCGCAGCGGCAGCGGTAGTTGCGTGTCGCATCGGCCGGTGCCGTCGGGACATTCCAGCACCCCGATGTTGTTCAGCGTCGCGGCGTCCGGCTGGTCGTAGTTCCACATGCCGTAGTACTTCGCCGCGCCCCTGCCGGTGTCGGCCGTGGCCGCCCCCGACGGGGCCGCCGGCAGGCCGACCGACAGCGCGACGACGGCCGCGAGCAGCGCGAGCGAGGTCCGCGCGGTGACGGCGATCGCCGGTGCGAATCGAGCGAGAAATGACATGACAGTGCTTCCTCCTTGTCGTCGCGTCACGAGGCCAGCGCTGCCGCGGCGCGTTCCCTGGCCGCCAGCGCCACTCTCAGGGCGGCGTCGAGATCGGCCTGGTCGATGCCCGCGAAAGCCACGTCGGTGCGCTGGCGTGCGTGCGCGTACAACGCCGCGAAGTAACCGGTGCCGGCCTCGGTCAGTTGCGCCGTGGCGGGGGAGCCGTCGCGGAGGCAGGTGACGTGGCCCGCCGCCTCGGCGCGTTCCAGCAGCCGCAGCGTGTCCGCCTCGGTCAGGTCCGCACGCCGGCCGAGTTCCCCGACCACCTCATCCACCGGCAGGGCCACGCCCCCTTCCTTCAGCAGGGTCAGCAGCATCCACATCGGAAAGTCCGAGTCGAAGTCCGCCAGCGCGCGACGGTGCATCGTGCCGACCAGCCGGTTGAGCTCGCCGAGCGCCCGGCCCAGGCTGGGGGGCGATGCGGGATTCACAGTCATCCGAGTCTCCTTGATTGTTGGTAGAGCCAACGATGGCCACGCCAACAATACTCGGAATTGATGGTCGCGCCAACAATCGGTTAGTCTGGCGAGGTGGACGACACTGCGAACCCGACACCGACCCGGCTGCGCGCCCTCCCGAGCTGGGTGATCAATCAGACGGCGATCGCGGCCAACCGGCTGACCGACCGGGCGCTGGCCGACAAGGGTTCCCGCCGACACCACTTCGCGATGCTGTCGGCCCTTGAGGAGTTCGGACCGTCCAGCCAGGCCGATCTGAGCAGATGTACGGGCATCGATCGCAGCGACGTGGTGGCGGCGGTCAACGCGATGGTCGAGCGAGGCTTCCTCCACCGGAGTCCGGACCCGGCGGACGGCCGCCGCAATATCGTCACGCTCACTCCCGAGGGGAAGGAGCACCTGGAGAGTCTCAGCGCCCACCTCGCCGACGCCCAGGACGAACTCCTGCGCGCACTCTCCCCGGCGGAATCGAAAACCATCGTCGAACTGCTCACGCGAGTCCTCGATACTGATCGGCATGATTGAGTCGGCCGCAGAGTCGCCCACCACTCGACAGCGCACGTGGGCGGCGTACGCCGCGGCGGTGTGGGCCGGCGCGTTCGCCGCGGTGAGTCTCTACTGGGCGCTGGGCGGCATGATCGGGATCGACACGCTCGGCGGCCGGATCGAGGAGCTGGCGCGCTCCGGTGGGGCGGCCGCGAGTCTGCTGGGCTGGGGTGCCACCGTGCTGAAGGCCGCCGGCGTGGTCTTCGCGCTGGCTCTGGTGCGGCGGTGGGGCCGGGTGTTCGGTCGCCGGCCGCTGCTGGTCGCCGGCTGGGCGGCCACCGTGGTCCTGATCGGCTACGGCGGCCTGACCGTGGGTGCCGAGCTGCTGGTCGCGGTCGGCGTCCTCGTGCCGCCGGCCGGCGTCGACCGGTACGCCTTCTACTGGCATCTGGCCCTGTGGGACCCGTACTTCCTGCTGTGGGGCGTCCTGCTCGGCATCGCGATGCGCCACTACCGGCTCAACACCGGCCCGCGCCGCCCCCGTGCTCGCTGAGAGCGAACAGCCTGGGGGAAATAGATCAAGGCTCTCCTTTCTTGAGTGTGAGTGACTCAATCTTTGGAGGCCCTGATGAGCAAGACCGTCACCTTGCCGGTGCTGCCCCTTGACGACGAGGTCGTGCTCCCCGCGATGGTCGTGCCCCTGTCGCTGTCGGAGGACGAGGTGCGGGCCGCGATCGACACGGCGCGTACGGCGGCGATCGGTGTGCCGGATGGTACGGCGGACGACAAGCCGCAGGTGCTCATCGTGCCCCGGCTGGGCGGGAAGTACGCGGCGGTCGGGACGCTCGCCGTGATCGAGCAGATGGGGCGGCTCCCCGGCGGCGACCCCGGAGCCGTCGTACGCGGCGTCGCCCGCGTGCGGATCGGCACCGGCACGTCCGGGCCGGGTACGGCGCTGTGGGTCGAGGGCGTCGTGGTCGAGGACACCGGCCTCGGCGGCCGGGTCGAAGAACTGGCCAAGGAGTACAAGGCCCTGGTCGTCGGCGTCCTGGAGAAGCGCGGCGCCTGGCAGGTCGTGGACATGATCCGCCAGATCGAGGATCCCTCGGTCATGGCCGACCGGTCCGGGTACGCGAGCTACCTCGACGCCGGGCAGAAGGTGCGGATCCTCGAGACGGCCGACGTCACGGCGCGGCTGGAGCTGGCCATCGGCTGGACGCGGGAGCACCTCGCGGAGCTGGACGTCGCCGAGACGATCCGCAAGGACGTCGAGGAGGGTGTGGAGAAGCAGCAGAAGGAGTTCCTGCTCCGCCAGCAGCTCGCCGCGATCCGCAAGGAGCTGGGCGAGCTGAGCGGCGACCCGTCGAGCGAGGAGGAGGACTACCGCGCTCGCGTGGAGGCCGCCGAGCTGCCCGAGAAGGTGCGTGAGGCGGCGCTCAAGGAGGTCGACAAGCTGGAGCGTACGTCCGAGCAGTCCCCCGAGGTCGGCTGGATCCGTACCTGGCTCGACACCGTCCTGGACATCCCCTGGAACGAGCGGACCGAGGACGCGTACGACATCGCCGGCGCCCGGCGGATCCTCGACGAGGACCACACGGGGCTGGACGACGTCAAGGAGCGGATCGTGGAGTACCTCGCGGTGCGCAAGCGGCGTGCGGAGCGCGGGCTCGGCGTCATCGGCGGGCGCCGCTCCGGCGCGGTGCTCGCGCTGGTCGGGCCGCCCGGCGTGGGCAAGACCTCGCTCGGCGAGTCGGTCGCGCGTGCGATGGGCCGCGAGTTCGTCCGCGTCGCGCTCGGCGGCGTACGCGACGAGGCCGAGATCCGCGGCCACCGTCGTACGTACGTCGGCGCGCTGCCCGGCCGGATCGTGCGGGCCATCCGCGAGGCGGGCACGATGAACCCCGTCGTGCTGCTGGACGAGGTGGACAAGGTCGGCGCCGACTACCGCGGCGACCCGACCGCGGCCCTGCTGGAGGTGCTGGACCCGGCGCAGAACCACACGTTCCGCGACCACTACCTCGAGGTGGAGCTCGACCTGTCCGACGTGGTGTTCCTGGCCACCGCCAACACCCTGGAGACGATCCCGGACCCGCTGCTGGACCGCATGGAGCTGGTCTCGCTCGACGGCTACACCGAGGACGAGAAGGTCGTCATCGCGCGCGACCACCTGCTGCCGCGCCAGCTCGACAAGGCCGGGCTGACCGCCGAGGAGGTGACGATCGGCGAGGACGCGCTGCGGCTGCTGGCCGGGGAGTACACACGGGAGGCCGGCGTACGCAGCCTGGAGCGGTCGCTCGCGCGGGTGCTGCGCAAGGTGGCGGCGAACGTCGCGACCGAGACGGCGACGCTGCCGGTCGCGGTCGGCGCGGACGACCTGCGCGACTACCTCGGCCGTCCCCGGTTCACGCCGGAGGCGTCGCTGAAGGAGGAGGAGCGCCGTACGTCGGTGCCGGGCGTGGCCACCGGGCTCGCGGTCACCGGGGCGGGCGGCGACGTGCTCTACATCGAGGCGTCGCTGGCCGATGAGGAGACCGGCGAGACCGGGGTGACCCTGACCGGCCAGCTCGGCGACGTGATGAAGGAGTCGGCCCGGATCGCGCTGTCCTACCTGCGCTCGCGCGGCGCGGAGATGGAGCTGCCGGTCGGCGACCTGAAGAACCGCGGCGTGCACATCCACGTGCCGGCCGGCGCGGTGCCCAAGGACGGGCCGAGCGCCGGGGTCACGATGACGACCGCGCTCGCGTCGCTGCTGTCGGGACGGCTCGTACGGTCCGACGTGGCGATGACCGGCGAGGTCTCGCTGACCGGGCGGGTGCTGCCGATCGGCGGGGTCAAGCAGAAGCTGCTCGCGGCGCACCGGGCGGGGATCACCACGGTCCTCATACCCAAGCGCAACGAGCCCGACCTGGACGACGTGCCGGCCGAGATCCTCCAGCAGCTCACGGTGCACGTGGCCGCGGACGTACGCGAGGTCCTCGACCTGGCGCTGGAGCCGGCGACGACCGGCCAGAACGTCGCCGTCTGACGGCGACGTGCGCGGCCCCCGCTGGGAAACCGGCGGGGGCCGCGTGTTTACGCCGGTCTTAAGCTGACGTGCAGACAATTGTGGTTCTCTGGGGCCTTGCTCAATTGAGGAGAACCGGCATGGCCGAACGCGAAGAACACCCCGATGAGAGCGTCACCCCCGCCGCGCGCGAACCGGCGGCGGCCTCCACCCCTGCGCCCACCCCCGCCGCCGAGAGTCCTCCGCCGCCCGCGGAGCGCGTGGAGTACGAACGGCCGAGGCAGCCCGGCAGGTTCCAGCGCTGGTCGCAGAACGGGCCGGTGCGCCTCGGCGCGGTCGCCCTGGTGGCGGGCCTGGTCGGCGGGCTGGTCGGCGGCGGCATCGTGGCCGCGGTCAGCGACGACGGCCACGACCACGGCGGCTCGGTCCGGTTCGTGCCGGGCGGCTATGGATTCCGCGGCCCGCAGTATCGCGGCCAGATGCCGTACCGAGGGCAGGACCCGTACCGCCGGTTCGTCCCGCGCGGGGTGCCTCGTCCGGTCCAGCCGCCGGTGGCCACCCCCACGCCGAAGGCGACCGGCTGACCCGGGCCCGGTCAGGACGGCGTGAGGCGGAACACCCGAAGCCGGCGGTCGGCGCGCTCGACATAGGTGTCGAAGACCGACCAGATCCGTACGAGCCGCGGCCAGACCTCGGCGCGTTCGGCGTCTTCCAGCAGCGTCGCGGTGACCGGGATCCGGCGGCCCTGGTAGCTGACCTCGGCCTTCGGCTCGTGCATGAGGTTGGCGGTCCAGTCGGGATGGCGCTGCCGGCCGAAGTTGCTGCCGACGACGACGAACGAGCCGTCGTCCTCCGGCATGCAGATCAGCGGCGACTGCCGGGGGAGTCCGCTGCGGCGGCCGGTGGTAGTGAGCAGGATGCTCGGCAGCACGATCCGCGGCAGCAGGATGCGCCCGCCGGAGAGACGGTGCAGCAGTCGGTCGACCGGCGGGACGACTCGAGGCCCGACCTTGGCGAACCACCGGGCGCTCGCCAGCCGGCGGGCGACCGGCGTCAGCAGGGTCTGACGTGCTCTTCCTGGCATCACGCGCTCCTTGTCGGGGCGAGCCGTCCGGCTCGTGCCGGGCGGAGATGTCCGGCGGCGGCGAGCCAGCGCAGGGTGTCGGCCACGCTCTCCTCCAGCGGCCTTAGTGACAGGCCGAGCGCGTCGAGGGCGGCGGTGTCGTCCGAGGGGACGAGCGTCACCATCAGCTCGGCGGCGTCGCGCGTCAGCGGGTAGCGGAACCCGTGCACGTGCTTGGCCACATCCAGGAGAGTACCGAGCGTGATCATGAGGCGGCCGGGCACGGGGATCCGGCGGCAGCGCACGCCGGTCACCGCGTCGCACAGGTCGGCGAACGCCGCCCAGGTGACGTAGTGGCCGCCGAGGACGAGCCGCCGGGGGCCCTGCCCGGGGGCGACGGCGCGCGCCAGGCCGTCGGCGAGGTCGCGGACGTCGAGCAGCGAGACGCCTCCCGGCGCGACCGGCCAGGCGATGCCCACACCGGCGGCGATCCCGGCCGGCATCGCGTCCAGATGCGGCTGGAGGGGCCCGATCACGCCGCCGGGGTAGAAGGCCGTGACCGGCGCGCCGTCGTCCTGGAGGCCGCGGACATAGCGCTCGGCGGAGACCTTGGACCGGCCATAGGCCGTACGCGGTCGCGCCAACGGGTCGGCCGCGGTGATCACCGGCCCGGCGGGCGGGACGAACACCGCGATCGTGGACAGGTGGATCACCGGGTCCAGGCCGCGGTCGACGGCGCCGCCGACCACGTTGCGGGTGCCCGCGCCGTTCACCGCGACCAGGTCAGTACGGCGGCCGGTGACGCCGAGGGCGGCCGCGGAGTGGATCACCGAGTCGCACCCGTCGAGCGCGCGGGCGACGGCCGCCTGGTCGAGCATGTCGCCCGTGCACATCTCCGTCGCCTCGGTGGCCACGCCGAGCCGGCCGAGGGTGGCGAGGGCGCGGCCGGGGTCGCGTACGAGCAGCCGGGGCCGGTGGCCGGCGGCCACGAGCGCGCGTACCGCGTGGGACCCGACATACCCCGAGCCGCCCGTGACCAGTACGCGCATGGGCACCCCAACCGGACCGGCGATGAGTGACTGGGCCCCACCTTGCCACAGCCGGCCGCGTGCCACGCGGGCACCGCCGAGACAGGGGGGTCAGCGTTCGACGAGAGTGAGGGTGAAGGAGTAGCGGCTCGCCCGGTAGACGTGGGTGCCGTACTCCACGACGCGGCCCTTGTCGTCGAAGGCCGTGCGCGTCATCGTCAGCAGCGGCACGCCGCGGCGCTCGTCCAGCAGCGCGGCCTCGGCGGCGGTGGCGCGCCGCGCGCCGATGGTCTGGTTCGCGATGCGCAGGTTGATCCCGGCGGCACGCAGGGTCTCGTAGAGGCCGTGCCGTTCGAGCCGCTCGGCGGTCAGCTCGACGACGTCGACCGGCAGGTGGTTGGTCATCAACGCGAGCGGCTCGGAGTCGCTGAGCCGCAGCCGCCGCAGGCGTACCACGTCGGCGCCCGGCGGCACGCCGAGGTCCTTGGCGATCCCGTCGGCGGCGCGCACGGTGTGGAGTTCGAGCACCCGCGTACGAGGAGCGCGCTTGTCGGCGGTCAGGTCGTCGTACAGGCTGGTGAGTTCGAGCGGCCGCCGTACGTGCGCCTGCACGACCTGGGTGCCCACGCCGCGCTTGCGTACGAGCAGGCCCTTGTCGACCAGGTGCTGGATGGCCTGGCGCACGGTCGGGCGGGACAGGCCGCAGCGGTCGGCGAGCTGGATCTCGTTCTCCAGCCGCGACCCCGGGGCGAACGTGCCGTCGACGATCGCGGCTTCGAGCTGCTGCGCAAGCTGGTAGTACAGCGGCACCGGGCTGCGCCGGTCGACTGTCAGAGCTGGTCGCTGCGCCACGGGCTCCCCAGGTCGGCTGGATGGTGATCTTGGCCCTGCTCGTTGACTTAGGTATTACCTCTTAATGTCCTGACAAATCGTTGACATCCTCGGAGATGCCGAAGCAGACTGCGGGAACATCCAATTAACTCATTCGTAACGCAGACGGCACATGTCGCTACCGCGGAGGAACGTATGAGAATCGGGCTCGCCGGAGCCGGGCGTATCGGTGCCCGGCACGCCGAAACCCTGCGCAGTCTCCCCGAAGTCGAGTCCGTGATGATCGCCGATGTTGACGCGGGGAGGGCGCGGGCGCTCGCCGACAAGCACGGGGCGCTGGCGGTGGGCACGGTGGACGAGCTCTTCGCGGCCGGCCTGGACGGAATCGTGGTGGCCGCCGCCACCGACGCTCACGCGGAGCTGGTGACGCGCGCGGCCGAGTCCGCGCTGCCGGCCTTCTGCGAGAAACCCGTCGCTCCGGACATCGTTGGAACGCTCCAAGTCATCGACGCGGTGAAACGGACCGGCTGCCCGGTGCAGGTCGGCTTCCAGCGCCGCTTCGACGCAGGTCATGTGGCCGTACGCGACGCCGTCGCGGCCGGGCGCCTCGGCTGGCTCCACACCGTACGCTCCTGCACCCTCGATCCCGCACCGCCGCCGCCGGGCTACATCCCGGTGTCCGGCGGCATCTTCCGCGACTGCGCCGTGCACGACATCGACGGCGTGCGGTTCGTCACCGGCCGCGAGGTCGTGCAGGTCGTGGCGGTCGGCGCGAACAAGGGCGAGGACTACTTCGCCGAGAGCGGCGACGTCGACACCAGCGCGGCGCTGCTGACCCTCGACGACGGCACGATCGCGATCATCTGCGAGACCCGGTACAACGCCGCGGGCTACGACGTACGGCTGGAGGCGCTCGGCGCGAAGGACAGTCTCGTCGCGGGCCTGGACGAGCACACGCCACTCGCGCAGGCCGACGGGTCGGCCGAGGACGGCGCGCCCTACACCGGGTTCCTCGAACGGTTCGGCGCCGCGTACGCGGCGGAGATGCGCGCGTTTCTCCGCGTCGTGGCCGGGCAGTGTGACAGTCCGTGCCCGCCCGAGGAAGCGCTGGAGGCGTTCTACGTCGCCGAGGCGTGCGAACGGTCCAGGCGGGAGGCGTGCGCGGTGACGATCGAGGAGGTCCGCAGGTGAGAGTCGCCGGTGCGCCGATCTCCTGGGGTGTGTGCGAGGTGCCGGGCTGGGGCCACCAGATGAGCCCCGACCGGGTGCTCGGCGAGATGCGCGACGCGGGCCTGGTGGCGACGGAGTTCGGCCCGTACGGCTTCCTGCCCGCCGACCCGGGCGAGCGCGCCGCGCTGCTGAAGTCCTACGGGCTCGGCGCGGTGGGCGGCTTCGTGCCGGTGGTCCTGCACGACCCGGACCATGATCCGCTCGCCGACGTCGAACGCGAACTCGCCGGGTTCGGCGACGCACGTACGCTCGTGCTGGCCGCCGCGACGGGCCTGCACGGCTACGACGAGCGGCCGGCGCTGACCGACGACGGCTGGGGCACCCTCCTGGCCAACCTCGACCGCATCGCGGCACGCGCGGCCGACCTGGGCGTCCAGGCGACTCTGCACCCGCACGTCGGCACGGTCGTGGAGGGCCCGGGCGAGGTCGACCGGGTGCTGGCCGGCTCGCGCATCCCGCTGTGCCTCGACACCGGCCACCTGCTCATCGGCGGCACCGACCCGCTGGAACTCGCGCGTACGGCCGCGGACCGGGTCGCGCACGTCCACCTCAAGGACGTCGATGCCGCCCTCGCCGCGCGGGTGCGCTCCGGTGAGCTCGCCTACGCCGAGGCCGTACGCGCGGGCGTTTATAGACCGCTCGGTGCGGGAGACGTCGACATCGCGGGCATCGCCGGCGCGCTCACCTCGGCCGGCTACGCGGGCTGGTACGTCATGGAGCAGGACACCGTCCTGTCCGCCGAGCCTGAACCGGGCGCCGGGCCCATGGGGGACGTGCTGCGCAGTGTCGCCTTCCTGGAGGCCGTGTGAGCCACGACCTGATCACCATGGGACGGGTGAGCGTCGACGTCTACCCCCTCCAGGTCGGCGTGCGGCTCGAGGACGTCGAGACCTTCGGCAAGTACCTGGGCGGCAGCCCGACCAACGTCGCGGTCGCCGCCGCGCGGCACGGCCGCGACACCGCGGTGATCACCCGTACGGGCGAGGACCCGTTCGGCCGGTTCGTACACCAGGCACTGCGCGGGTACGGCGTGGACGACCGGTTCGTCACCGCGGTGCCCGGCCTGCCGACGCCGCTGGCCTTCTGCGAGATCTTCCCGCCGGATGACTTCCCGCTGTACTTCTACCGCTATCCCAAGGCACCGGACATGGAGATCCGTGCCGAGGACCTCGACCTGGACGCCGTACGCGCGGCGACGGTGTTCTGGGCCACGGTCACCGGGCTGTCCGACGAGCCGAGCCGGTCGGCCACCCTCGCCGCGCTGGAGGCGCGCTCGTCCGGACGCGAAGACGGGATCACCGTGCTGGACCTGGACTACCGGCCGATGTTCTGGTCCGCGCCGGAGGAGGCGCGGCACTGGGTGGACACGGCGCTCGGCCACGTCACCGTCGCGGTCGGCAACCAGGAGGAGTGCGCGGTCGCGGTGGGCGAGAGCGACCCGCGCCGCGCCGCCGCCGCCCTGCGCGAGCGTGGCGTACGGCTCGCGATCGTCAAGCAGGGGCCCAAGGGCGTCCTGGCCGCCGACGACCACGGCATCGTGGAGTCGCCGCCGGTGAAGGTCGAGGTCGTCAACGGCCTCGGCGCGGGCGACGCGTTCGGCGGCGCGCTCTGCCACGGCCTGCTGGCCGGCTGGGACGCGGGCCGCGTCATCGCGTTCGCGAACGCCGCCGGCGCGATCGTCGCCTCACGCATCGCCTGTTCCGCGGCGATGCCCTCGACCGCCGAGGTCGAGGCGCTCATGTCATCGCGGGAGGGCGCATGAGCGGGACGTACGCCGAGCGGCTCGGCTCGCTGACCGGGATCCGCGCGCACCACCCGGAGGCCGTCGCGGAGGCGGCCGCCCGGCGCGTACGGCGGCCCGCGCTGCTCGGCCCGTCCGGCAAGCTGATGATCGTCGCGGCGGACCATCCGGCGCGCGGCGCGCTCGCCGCCGGCGACCGGCCGCTGGCCATGGCCGACCGCACCGAACTCCTGCGCCGGGTGTGCGTGGCGCTCGACCGGCCCGGCGTCGACGGCGTGCTCGGCACCCCGGACGTCATCGAGGACCTGCTGCTGCTCGGCGTGCTGGACGGCAAGGTCGTCATCGGCTCGATGAACCGCGGCGGCGTGGCCGGGACCGCGTTCGAGGTGGACGACCGCTTCACCGCCTACGACCCGGCCGCCATCGCCGACCAGGGCCTGGACGGCGGCAAAATGCTGCTGCGCGTGGACGATGAGGACCCGGCCTCGGCGGGCACGCTGGAGGGCTGCGCGAAGGCCGTGACGGGCCTGGCGCGCCGCGGCCTGCTGGCGATGATCGAGCCGTTCACCTCCCGCCGCGACGGCGGCCGGATGCGCAACATCCTCACTGCCGACGCGATGACGCGCGCCGTCGCCATCGCCTCAGGGCTCGGCGTGACCTCGGCCTACACCTGGCTGAAGGTGCCGGTCGTGGACGAGATGGAGCGCGTGATGGCCGCCTCTACGCTGCCGGCGCTGCTGCTCGGCGGCGAGGTCTCGGGCGACCAGGAGGCCGCACTGGCCAACTGGCGCAAGGCGCTGGCGCTGCCCACCGTGATGGGCATCGTCGCCGGCCGCACCATGCTGTATCCCCCTGGAGACGACGTCGCGGCCGCCGTGGACGCGGCGGTGGAGGTCATGTCGTGACGAAGCATTACGTACCGCACGGGAGCACGGCCGCCGAGCCGTACGGGCTGGTCATCACGCCCGAGAGTGCGGGCTGGACCTACTCCGGGCTGCGGACCCTGGACCTGTCCGGCGAGCACGTCTTCGACACCGGCGGCGAGGAGATGATCGTGCTGCCGCTGAGCGGGAGCTGCGCGGTCGAGTGCGACGGGGAGACCTTCGAGCTGACCGGGCGCAGCGACGTGTTCTCCCGCGTCACCGACTTCGCGTACGTGCCGCGTGACGCGACCGTGCGCCTGCGGGGGAGCGGGCGGTTCGCGCTGCCCGCCGCGCGGTGCGAACGCCGCCTGACGCCGAGGTACGGCCCGGCCGAGGACGTGCCGGTCGAGGTGCGCGGCGCGGGCGTCGCCAGCCGCCAGGTGAACAACTTCGCCACCCCGGAGGGCTTCCCGTACGCCGACAAGCTGATCACGTGTGAGGTGCTCACGCCGGGCGGCTGCTGGTCCTCCTATCCGCCGCACAAACACGACGAGGACCGCCCCGGCGAGTGCCGCCTGGAGGAGATCTACTACTTCGAGGTGGCCGGCGGCGGCATGGCCTACCAGCGCGTGTACGGCACCGACGGAGCGGCCGATCGACGTGCTCGCCGAGGTGCGCACCGGCGACGCCGTGACGATCCCGCACGGCTGGCACGGGCCCTCGATGGCCACGCCGGGCTATGACCTGTACTACCTCAACGTCATGGCCGGTCCGGCGGCGGAGCGGCAGTGGCTGATCTGCGACGATCCCGCGCACGCGTGGGTTCGCGGCACCTGGGAGGGCCAGGAGGCCGACCCGCGGCTTCCGCTCACCTCGGCGGCGGAGCGGCGATGAGGCTCACCATCGGACAGGCGATCGTCCGGTTTCCTGGCCGCCCAGTGGACCGAGCGCGACGGCGTCGAACAGCGGTTCTTCGCGGGCTGCTCCGGCATCTTCGGGCACGGCAACGTCGCCGGTCTCGGCGAGGCTCTGCTGGAGTACGGCCAAGAGCTGCCGTACTACCAGGCGCGCAACGAGCAGGCGATGGTGCACACGGCGGTCGGGTTCGCGCGGGCGCACGACCGGCTGCGGGCGTTCGCCTGCACGACCTCGATCGGGCCGGGCGCGACGAACATGGTCACCGGGGCCGCCCTCGCGACGGTCAACCGGATCCCGGTGCTCCTGCTGCCCGGCGACGTCTTCGCCACCCGCGTCGCCAACCCGGTGCTCCAGGAGCTGGAGGACCCGCGCTCCCACGACGTGTCGGTCAACGACGCGTTCCGCCCGGTGTCGCGCTACTGGGACCGGATCAACCGGCCCGAGCAGCTCCCGTCCGCGCTGCTGGCCGCGATGCGCGTGCTCACCGACCCGGCCGAGACCGGCGCGGTCACCCTCGCGCTGCCGCAGGACGTACAGGCCGAGGCGCATGACTGGCCGGAGGAGCTGTTCGCCCGCCGGGTGTGGCACGTCGCGCGGCCGGTGCCCGAACCCGCCGCGCTGGAGCGTGCCGCCGCGCTGATCCGGGCCGCCGAGCGGCCGCTGATCGTGGCGGGCGGCGGCGTGATCTACTCACGCGCGACCGACGAGCTGCGCGCCTTCGCCGAGGCGACCGGCGTCCCGGTGGGGGAGACCCAGGCCGGCAAGGGCGCGCTGCCGTGGGACCACCCGCAGGCGGCCGGCGCGATCGGTGCCACCGGCACCACCGCCGCGAACGCCCTGGCGCGCGAGGCGGACGTCGTCATCGGGATCGGCACCCGCTACAGCGACTTCACCACGGCCTCGCGCAGCCTGTTCGGCCGTGCCCGGTTCGTCAACCTCAACGTGGCCGCCTTCGACGCGGCCAAGCACGCCGGCGCCTCCCTGGTCGCGGACGCGCGCGAGGGCCTGGCGGCGCTGCGTACGTCGCTCGGCGGCTGGTCCGTGCCCGCCGCGTACCGGGAGGAGACCGGCGAGCGGGTGGCCGCCTGGAACACGCTGGTGGACGAGGCGTTCCGCGGCTCCGGCGAAGGTCTGCCCAGCCAGTCGGAGGTGCTCGGCGCGGTCGGCGAGGCGGCCGAGGCGCGCGACGTCGTCGTCTGCGCGGCCGGGTCCATGCCCGGTGACCTGCACCGGCTCTGGCGTCCGCGCGATCCGAAGGGCTATCACGTCGAGTACGGCTACTCGTGCATGGGTTATGAGATCGCCGGCGGGCTGGGCGTGAAGCTGGCGCTCGACGAGGACGGCGAGCACGGGCGCGAGGTCTTCGTCATGGTCGGCGACGGGTCCTACCTCATGATGTCGAGTGAGCTGGTGACCGCCGTGCAGGAGGGCGTCAAACTGATCGTCGTCCTTGTGCAGAACCACGGCTTCGCCTCGATCGGCGCGCTGTCGGAGTCGGTCGGCGCGCAGCGGTTCGGCACCCGCTATCGCTACCGCACCCCCTCCGGACTGGACGGCGACGTGCTGCCCGTCGACCTCGCCGCCAACGCGGCCAGCCTCGGCGCCGAGGTGCTCACGGCGCGTACCACTGATGAGCTGCGCGCGGCCCTGGCCCAGGCTCGCGCCGCGTCGCACGCGACGGTCGTGCACGTCGAGACCGACCCGCTGCGGTCCGGGCCGGACGGCGAGGCGTGGTGGGACGTGCCGGTCGCGGAGGTCTCTGGGCTGGAAACCGTACGCGCGGCACGCGCCCGGTACGAGAAGGACAAACAGACCCAGCGCCCGTATCTGTAGGCGCCGGGATCACTTGCATTACTTCGCCGGTCCGGCCCCGATGAAGCCGATACCCTCACGCCACCTGTGGCCGGTATGCGTGCCATTGAGAGGAGACAAGGACATATGAAGCGAAAGGTGATCGCCGCGGCCTTGGCCGGGCTGCTGGCACTGAGCGCGTGCAGCAGTTCGGGCGGGAAGAAGGCCGACGAGCAGGCCACCAAGGCTCTCGGCGGCAACGGACCCCGGATCAAGATCGCCATGATCACGCACTCCGCCCAGGGTGACGCGTTCTGGGACATCGTGCAGAAGGGCGCCAAGTCGGCCGCGGCCAAGGACAACGTCCAGTTCCTGTACGCCGCCGACCCCGACGGCGGCAAACAGGCCCAGCTCGTCCAGACCTACATCGACCAGCACGTCGACGGCATCATCGTCACGCTGGCCAAGCCGGACGCGCTCAAGGACGTCGTCGCCAAGGCCGTCGCGGCCAAGATCCCCGTGGTGACCATCAACTCCGGCGCCGACCAGTCCGCCAAGTTCGGCGCCGTCGCGCACTTCGGCCAGGACGAGACCATCGCCGGCCAGGCGGCCGGCGAGCAGCTCAACAAGGACGGCGTCAAGAACGCCGTCTGCCTGATCCACGAGCAGGGCAACGTCGGCCTCGAACAGCGCTGCGCCGGCGCGAAGAAGACCTTCTCCGGAAAGCTGCAGAACCTCTTCGTGCAGGGCGCGAACATGCCGCAGGTCAAGTCGGCGGTCACCGCCAAGCTCCAGGCCGACAAGGGCATCGACGGCATCCTCGCGCTGAACGCGCAGGTGGCCCTCACCGCCGTCGACGCGGCCAAGGGCAGCGGGAGCAAGGCCAAGGTCGCGACGTTCGACATGAACAAGGACCTGATCGCCGCGATCAAGGACGGCCGCATCCAGTTCGCCGTCGACCAGCAGCCCTACCTCCAGGGGTATGAGGCCGTGGACGAGCTGTGGCTGTACAAGAACAACGGGGACGTGATCGGCGGCGGCCAGCCGGTGCTCACCGGGCCGGCGATCGTCGACAAGTCCAACGCGGACGCCGTGGCCCCGTACGCGGACCGAGGCACCCGATAGCGAACCGCGGGCCCCGCCGCCGTACGGTCACCTCGGCGGGGCCCGCGCCGAACACCTGGAGTTCCCCGTGAGTCAGACCGTCGAGCGGCCCGCGCCGCCCGCGGACGAACGCCTCGCCGCCCGTTCGTCGTTCCGCAAGCTGCTGGGCCGCCCCGAGATCGGCTCACTCGTCGGCGCCGTCGTCTTGTTCGTCTTCTTCTCCCTGGTCGCCGACGCCTTCCTGCGCGCGTCCTCGTTCGCCACCGTCCTGTACTCCAGCTCGTCGATGGGCATCATGGCCGTGTCCGTGGCGCTGCTGATGATCGGCGGGGAGTTCGACCTGTCGGCGGGCGTGATGGTCACCTCATCGGCGCTCATCGCCGCGATGTTCAGCTACCAGCTCACGCTGAACGTCTGGGCGGGTGTGGCGATCTCGCTCGTCGTCACGCTCGCGCTCGGCTTCCTCAACGGCCTCCTCTACGTCAAGACCGGCCTGCCGAGCTTCATCGTCACCCTCGGCACGTTCTTCATGCTGGCCGGCCTCAACCTGGGCTTCACCAAACTGATCACGCACAACGTGGCCACGCCCTCGATCGAGGACATGGACGGCTTCGGCCAGGCGCGTGCGGTGTTCGCACACGACTTCACGATCGGCGGGGTGCAGATCAACATCAGCGTGTTCTGGTGGCTGCTGTTCGTCGCCATCGCCACGTGGATCCTGCTGCGCACCCGCTCCGGCAACTGGATCTTCGCGGCCGGCGGCTCGGCCGCCAGCGCACGCGCGGTGGGCGTGCCGGTGACCCGTACGAAGATCGCGCTCTTCATGGGCGTGTCCTTCACGGCGTGGTTCTACGGCATGCACATCCTGTTCAACTTCAAGTCCGTGCAGTCCGGCGAGGGCGTCGGCAACGAGTTCTTCTACATCATCTGCGCGGTCGTCGGCGGCTGCCTGCTCACCGGCGGGTACGGCTCGGCGATCGGCGCGGCCATCGGCGCGTTCATCTGGGGCATGACGAGCAACGGCATCGTGTACGCCGAGTGGAACCCCGACTGGTTCAAGTTCTTCCTGGGGGCGATGCTGCTCGCCGCCACCGTGGTCAACCAGGTCGTACGGCGCCGGGCGGAGGCAGGGAAATGACGGAGCCACTGGTCTCGCTCGAAGGCGTAGGCAAGCGGTACGGCAGCGTCATCGCGCTGCGCGACATCACGCTCGAAGTCGCGGCCGGCGAGATCACCTGCGTGCTCGGCGACAACGGCGCGGGAAAGTCCACGCTCATCAAGATCGTCGCCGGGCTGCACAAACATGACGAGGGCGTGTTCCGCGTCGAGGGGGAGGAGGTGTCGTTCGGGTCGCCGCGCGAGGCGCTCGAACACGGCATCGCGACCGTCTACCAGGACCTGGCCGTCGTGCCGCTCATGCCGGTGTGGCGCAACTTCTTCCTCGGCTCGGAGCAGCGTACGGGCGCGGGGCCGTTCAAGCGCCTCGACATCCCGTTCATGCGCCGTACCGCCAAGCAGGAGCTGCTCGACATGGGCATCGACCTGCGCGACGTCGACCAGCCGATCGGCACGCTGTCCGGCGGCGAGCGCCAGTGCGTGGCGATCTCCCGCGCGGTGTACTTCGGCGCGAAGGTGCTGATCCTGGACGAGCCCACCGCTGCCCTCGGCGTCAAGCAGGCGGGCGTCGTGCTCCGCTACATCGCGAACGCCCGCGAGCGCGGCCTCGGCGTCATCTTCATCTCGCACAACCCGCACCACGCCTACCCGGTCGGTGACCGGTTCCTGCTGCTGAAGCGCGGCCGTGGCCTCGGCTACTACACGAAAGAGGAGATCACGCTCGCCGAACTCACCGCGCAGATGGCCGGCGGCGCGGAACTGGAGGAGCTGGCGCACGAACTGGAGAGCGCGGGCGTACAGGGCGCGCCGGAGCTTCGCGAGGACGCGCGCGACCTCGGCATCACCGAATGACTTGACCTGACGCTCGTTCGTGCGCAGTATCCCCGAGTAGTGAGCATGAACGAGCGTCTCTGGCGTCGCGAGGTGATCGCGGCGGGTTCCTGTCTGCTCGCCGCCTGCGGCACCGGTCCCGCTGTGGCCGCGCCGGGCTTCACCTGCCACTTTGGAGCGGCCTCCATTACGCTCACCGGCCCGGCGTATTCGGTCGTCGTCGCCAAGCGGCACTTCCAGATCACCGCGCGCCGGGCCGGGCGTACGGTGCTGACCACGACGGACACCGGCGCGATCGACTTCGACGGCGGGACCGCCACCGCCGTACGGTCGGCCGAGTGGTCCCACGGCGTGCTGCGGCTGCGGGTGGCGACCACCGACGCCGCCGCGACCCTCGCGGTCACGCTGGCTCCGGCGGCGGACCGCTACACGGTGACGAGCACGGTCGAGGGTGCGACGGCGGCCTCCACCGGCATGCACTTCGCGATGGCGCCGTCCGGGCACTGGTACGGCCACGGGGAGGCTTCGGATGCCTCCGGCGGCCCGTACACGAACCAGCCGTGGCCGCTGGACGCGGGCAAGGTCGCCGACGAGGCGTTCGGGCCCGCGTCGTACCTGATGGTGGACCCGTTCTGGTTCACCGAGTCGGCGGCCGGCATCCGGTTCGCCACGCAGAACCTGATGAAGGTCTCGCTCGGCCGCGACACTCCCGGCGTCGCGGGCATGGAGGTCACCGGCACCGGGAGCCTGGACGCGACGTTCTTCGTGGAGCGGACGCCGAAGGCGGTCTACGACGACTACATCGGCATCGCGGGCCGGCCCGCCAAGAGCGACGCCGAGCCGTACCAGTATCGGACCCCGCTGTGGAACTCCTGGGCGCAGTTCTACACTCACGTCGACCAGCCCGGCTTCCTGGACTACGTACGCCGCCTGCACGCGGCGGGCGTGCCGGGCCACACGATGTCGCTGGACGACGGCTGGATGAGCCACTACGGCGACCTCACCTTCAACGCCGGGTTTCCCGATCCCTCGGCGATGTCCGCCGAGGTACACCGGCTCGGCTACCGCTTCGGCCTCTGGGTGACGCTCTGGATCAACCTCGACGCTGACGCGTACAAGGTCGCCGCCGACCGTGGATACCTGCTCAGGTCCGCTAGCGACCCGTCGAAACCGTGCACGGTGACCTGGTGGAACGGCAAGGCGGGCATCGTGGACCTGGCCAACCCGGACGCCTACGCGTGGTACGCGAACCGGCTGCGCGCGTTGCGGCAGGCGTACGGGGTGGACGGCTTCAAGTTCGACACCCGTTTCTTCGACGAGACGTGCGCACCCGCCGCCGGTCATGCGGCGAACGACTACGTACGGCTCGGCGCTTCACTGACGGACGAGTTCGACCAGCAGGGCGTCGGCGTGCGGATCCACTGGACGGGGTCGCAGCGGTACGGCTTCGTGACCCGCGAGGTGGACAAGGGCACCGACTGGGCCTCGCTGCGCGCCGCCGTCCACCAGGCCCTGGCCGTGTCCACGATCGGCTACCCGTTCGTGGAGACCGACATGGTCGGCGGATCACTGAGCAAACCCCCGCCGAGCCGCGAAGTCCTCATCCGCTGGGCCCAGGCCGCCGCCGCGATGCCCCTGGTCTACGCCTCAACGTCCCCGATCCGCGTGCGTGACCAGGTCCACCACAAGTGGACCACCTACCCGCCGGACACCGTGAAGTTGTACTCGCGCGCGCTGGACATCCATCGCCGCCTGACGCCGTACATCCTTCAGCAGGTACAGGCCACGCTCCGAACCGGCGACCCAATCATGCAGCCCCTGTTCTTCGCCTTCCCGTCCGACCGAGAGTCCTACGTGATCGGCGACGAATGGCTCCTCGGCGATTCACTCCTGGCCGCCCCACTGCTGACGCAGGGCACGAGCCGCGACATCCACCTGCCCCCCGGCGAGTGGTACGACGTGACCCACCACCACACGGCAACCGGCGACCTCCACGCGTACCCAGCAGACCTAACGATGCCGCCGCTGTTCGTCCGCATGGGCACACGAGACACTAAGCCCCTGATCAAAGCCCTGCGATGAGCCCAGCGACCCGTCACTCATTACCCCCTACGCCGATTTGCCCATTCTCGCCATTTCTGCGCGGTCTGCACCTCACCCAATTCGTCCAGGCTGAGAGCGAGGTTGTTGGCGCTGGCAAGGGTGTCGGGGTGGTCGTCGCCGAGGATGCGGCGTCGTCGGTTGAAGGTGTCTTCGTCCAGTTCGCGTGCGGCTTGGAGTCGCCTAGTGCTCGTAGGTCAACGGCGAGGTTGTTGGCGCTGGCAGGGTGTCGGGGTGGTCGTCGCCGAGGGTGCGGCGGCGGCGGTTGAGGGTGTCTTCGTCCAGTTCGCGTGCGGCCTGGACGTCGCCTAGTGCGCTTAGGTCGACGGCGAGGTTGTTGGCGCTGGCGAGGGTGTCGGGGTGGTCGTCGCCGAGGGTGCGGCGGAGGCGGTTGAGCGTGTCTTCGTCCAGTTCGCGTGCGGCTTGTATGTTGCCCAGCCTCGCAGGTCGACGGCGAGGTTGTTGGCGCTCGTAAGGGTGTCGGGATGGTCATCGCCGTGAAGGCGTATTTGTCTATGCAGGACATCCTTGTCGATCTCGTGTGCTTCGGCATAGCGACCTATGTCACGCAAGCGCTCGGGCTTGGTTGTTGGCGGCAGACAAGGTATGCGCGGTGGTCGGGTCCGAGGTCGCGTGTCCATTGCGCGTAAGCCGGCGGCTAGATCGTGGCCGACGGCGGTGTCTCCGCGCGAAAGCAGGTACCACGAGCGTCACATGCCAGATCGCGTAGGGCGTAGTTGGCGGTGGTCGCGGGCTCGACAGCCAGCAGGTGCGGAACCAGCCGCGCCCACGCTCCCCACCGCACTGGATTTTCCGGCTCCCCTCGGATCCGACAGCGACCAACAACGTTTCGACCCGATCCTGGGTCTCCTTCTGCCGCCCGGGTGCCAGGTTGTTACGCACGATGGCTTGAGTAAGGCGGTGCATCCGGATCGCATCGGCATCGACACGAGCCAGCCCGTGCTGGGCGATCACGTTCAGCAGTTTCCGCCATCCATCCCCGCCCCGCGCTACTACCGTCGCCAACGGCTGGGGCAACAGGCCGGCGTCCGTGGTGAACAGATCCAGGGGAATCGGATCTGGGGACAAGAACGCGCACAACTCCACCAGGCGGGCTGCCGCCGCGTCCTCGGCTGCCAGCCGCCCGACCGTCACCATCGTTACTGCGGCCAGCGACATCGGATACGAGGGCGGCCGTCCCTCATCCAGGATCTCCTGCGTGAAGCCCAGCAACTCCAGGTACTCACTTCACCGGCATACCGGTCTGTTTCATCAGTCCGACCGCTTGTGCCAGTGCCAACGGCAGATCATCCAGTCGCTCCGCCAACCGATCCGCCTCACCTGCCCTTAGAGCTGGCAACATATCCTTGAGAAAACCTGCTGCCTCCGCACGCGCGAACTCTGTGATCTCCAGTGGAAGCGCGACTCCGCGCCAATCACCCCGCCGCGAAGTGATGACCACATGGCCACCCACCGACGGCAGCCAGCTCTGCACATCTTCGACTCGCTGGACGTCGTCGAACACCAGCAACCATCGCACTCGAGTGCGCAGTTCTCCGAGCAGTGCCTCCCAGGCCACAGGAGTGCTCGCATCCGCAGAAGCGACGCCCAGCTTGATCGCTAATGCGCCTAGCTGTTCGCCGATCAACTCTGGCTGGTTGGCGTCGATCCACCACCCGAACTCATAATCACTCGAGAATCGATACGCATATTCGACCGCAAGCTGAGTCTTGCCGATACCGCCCATCCCATGAAGCGCCTGTACTACCGCCGAATTCCCCGCAGTCAACCTCTGTCGTAACCGCAGCAGTAAGCCATCACGGCCTGTGAACATCGCGCTGCGCGAAGGAATGTTCCATATCCGCGGCTGTGGTCCCGGCAACGCTGGCCCATTACCGCCGAGCTGGCTCAAGTGCCCAGTTTTTGCCCTGCCAGGGAACAAGGGCTCGTGCTCCGGCGGGCCGGACGGTCCGCGCGCCGCACGCAGCAACCGCTCGCGCGGCCTCGGCTCGTCGATCCCGAACAGGTCCACTGAAATGATCGGTGCGAACAGGCGCGGCGGAGTGACCTCTTCTACCCGTACCGGTAACAGGCGATTTTCGCCTGCCACGTCCTTGATCATCGCTGCGGCCAACTCATCCATGGTGTAACGAGAAGGCTCGAAATACGCCGCGTGAGAACAACGCCAAGACACGGTCCGCGCGCTCCAGCGCGTCCCGCATCCGCACCCTGAAATTGTCCCCGGCCGCCCAGTGCCAGGAGTCCAGCTCC
Source organism: uncultured Actinomycetota bacterium (assembly GCA_963799975.1). Lineage (GTDB taxonomy): Bacteria > Actinomycetota > Actinomycetes > Streptosporangiales > Streptosporangiaceae > Actinoallomurus. The sequence continues at coordinate 175,040 of CAWCZF010000006.1, forward strand.
ACCGCGAACCCGCGTCCATAAGCTGCCAGGCCACCCACTCGGCCCATGCGCGGTCACGACCAGCATGACTCACCAGGAAATCTGAAGCCCGTCGATCCAACCCGTCACAGGATCAGTGTGCCGTGATACCGACCGTCACACCCCTACATCCACACCAGTGCCGCAAAACGGTCAGGCGGAGTTGGCGGGTTCGTGGCGTTACCGGGTGCGCACGCGGGGGAATGATCGTCAAGAGGTCGGTCCGTCTCCCCCCGGGACCCTGTCGTCGGTAGCTGGGGGTAGGCAGTGTTGATCGGTACTGGACGCCGTGGCATCGCGGCGATCGCGTGCGGCGGGCTGGCCATCGGCCTGGCCGCCGGGTGTGCCGGGCACGAGCGCAAGCCCGTCGCCGTCTCCAAGGCGACCGCGCTGGTTCCCGTCTCGCAAGAGGTCCACGCCCACGTCGCCAAGGTGTGGCCCGACGCCGGGCAGATCTGGCCCGGGGCGGTGCTCAAGGACCGGCGGATCGTGCTCGGTGACGGGAAAGCCGCCCGGCTGATCACCGTTGACGGCGTCACGAACCTCGGTGCGGCCGACCTCACGCGGCACAAGGTCGAGGTGCCTGCCGCCGGCTCGCTCTACACCGACTGGGACGGGCATCCGGCCGTGGTGATCAACGCCGCCGACCCGTCGTACGCCCAGGAGGCCAAGGACGAGCACGCGAGTCTGTCGGAGATTCTGTTCGGGGCCGCGACGGACGAGCTGTTCCACTCCTGGCAGCAGCGCGGCAAGCGGGTCGAAGGGCGCGCGCTGCGCGGGACCGAGTACCCGCTCGCGGTCACGCCGCGGCTGTACCGGGCCATGCTGTACGACGACCTGCTGGCCGCCTACCGCGATCCGAAGCAGCGGCGGCAGCGGCTCACGGCCGCCGCGTACTGGTACTCCAAGTGGCAGAAGGAGTACCCCGACGAGGCGAAGCGCGCCGTCACGACCGACGCGGCCGAGGGTGCGGCCGGGTACTTCGACGCCGTCTCCGCCGCCATGGTGCAGGGCGCCGACCGCAAGAAGCCCGGCGACCTGCGCGAACACGTGTCCTACCAGCCGCTGGACCAGGGCCTGGACCCGCGCCGGCTGACCGTCGACGGCGAGGCCGCGCCGCTGGGCGCCATCGCCGGCCTGGTGCTGGACGAGGAGAAGAAGCCCTGGCAGAAGCGGATCGCCCAGGGCGGTCAGACGCCGCTCGGCATCCTGCTGTGGGGCGTGGCGCCGGTCGCCGAGCAGCCGTCGGACGGGCTGCGGCAGGCGATCCAGGACGACCTGGCCAAGCAGAACAGCGACCTGATCCCGCGGTTCAACCCGCTCGTGCGCGCCTATCACGACAACGACGACGCGCTGCTGCTCGTACCGCTGGAGTCGGCCACCGGGGACCTGGAGACGGGCGGCTACTTCACGACCAAGGACGTCCCGTACGCGATGCTGGCGCGGCTGACCGGCACCTTCCAGCTCCCGAGCGGGCGGCTGCGGGCCGATGAGGCGTCCGTGTTCACCGGTACGGTCGGCGGGCGGCCGTACGTGATCGTGCCGCTGGACACCCGGCACAAGGGCACTCGGCTGTCGGACGGTCGGCTCCGGCTGGACACGGGGCCGCTGTCCGGGACGTTCCGGGTGAAGAACCAGACGCTGCACGGCCGCGACGGGCTGCTCGCCTACTGATCACGCCTGACGCGACGACGGCGCGTGGGCGGGCGGCATGCTGCGGTCCCGCAGTAGGCCCGCGCCCGTACGCGTGGCGAGCACGATGAGGCGGTCGCCGCCGACCAGGTGGTAGCCGCTCTGCGGCTCCCAGTCGAAGTACGGCCCGCCGCGCCGGCTCACCGCGAGGACGCGCGACTCGCCGGGCTGGTTGGCGTCGCTGAGCGGGCGGCCGTCCAGCGCGGAACCCTGCGCCACCGGCACCTCGGCGATCAGCATGACCTTGCGCCCGACCGGGATCGTGCCGATGATCTGGCGCTCCATCATGGCCGCGGCGAACGCCGGAGCGGCCAGGAAGGAGACACTCCGCGAAACCGGAATGCGGAAGTTGCGGTGCACCCGGCCGGCGAGGTCGTCGTCGAACAGCCGCAGCACGACGCGTACGTTGTCCTTCAGCGCGCGCGAGCTGAGCCCGGCCTCCAGGTTGGTGATGTCGTCGCTGGTGACCGTGACGACCGCGCGGCAGGTGTTCACCCACGCGCTGCGCAGCGTCTCGCGGCGCGTGGCGTCGCCGAACACGATCGGCAGGCCCTCGCGGCGTGCGAGCGGCACCCCGACGGCGTCCTCGTTCATGTCGACGCACACGACGGGTACGCCGAGGTCGTTGAGCTGGGCCACGATGCGCACGCCGACGCCGCCGAGCCCGACGACCACGATGTGGCCGCTGATCGGCTGGCGCATCTTCTCCAGCGGTCCGGCGAGCCGTGCGCGCACGACCGCGTCCACGACGGCGGCGGTGATCGCGGGCACCAGGGCCAGGCTGGCGAGGGTGACCACGACCTGGGCGGCTTTGGCGATGCCCTGCATCGACGGGTCGGGGTTGGCCGCGCCTGCGAGGTCGAGGAGCACGAGGTAGACGGCCTCGGTGAAGCCGTAGTTGCCGGCGACGCTGAGGGACACCGTGCCCGCCACGAGTACGGCCAGGAGCACGAGCGCGACCTGCATCAGGCGGCGGTTGAGGATGATCTGGAGGTTGCGCGTGAGGCCGAGGACCGGGCTCTGCTTCGGCCGGTGCTGGAGGAGCGGGTCGCGCGGGGTCTTGTCGGCGACGGCTAGCACGAGGTTCGCGCTCAGGCCCGGCTCCGGGAGCAGCCGCGGGTTGTCCTCCGACGCGCGGGTGTCGGCGAGCCCGCAGATGATGGACTTGGGCCGGTCGCTGCGGCGCGCGACGTACAGCGTGCGGCCCGCGACGCGTACGTGGCTGGGCGCGAGGTCGCCGAGCGCGGCCGCCACGAACGACGGCGCGGCCATCGCGCCGTCCGACAGCACCGCGCAGTCGGAGAACAGCGTGCGGATCCGCGCCCCGAGCGAGGTGTTGGACATCCGGATGACGATGCGCGCGCCGGGGTTGAGCTCCTGCACCCGCAGCGCGGCGTGGATGTTGCCGACCTCGCTGTTGCCGACCAGCGCGACGGCGCCGGCCGCCTCGGCGTTGACCTCGCGGAACGCCTCGTCGTTCAGCTCCTGCGCCTCGTGCACGCGTACGCGGGGGAGCTGGGCGATCTGCGGTCCCTGGTTGCGCCGCTTGGAGGGCAGGACGACGGTGACGTCCTGCTGATAGCGGGTGGCCAGCTCGCCGGCGATGCGGAAGGCCAGGGGCGTGTCGCCGCAGACGATGAGATGACCGCGCATCTCACTGTGACGTCGGGGGACTGTCGGCACGTCGCGATCCTATTCGCCGTACCGCTGATCCCGCGTGTACAGATGCACGTACGGGCGAGATGAGCGCGGCGATCCCGTCCTCACGACAGGCGGGCGGCGACGGTGTCGAGTGCGCGCATGATGGCGAGCGTCTCGTCCAGCGGCATCACGCCGGACTCGGTGCGCCCGGCCTCCAGGCAGCGGGCGACCTCCTCGGCCTGGTAGGTGTAGCCGTGGCCGGGCACCTCCAGGTCGAACCGCTCCGGCTCGGCGCCGTCGCGGTGCAGCGTCATCGCGTCCGGGTGCCAGAACGGCCCGGCCACCTCGATCCACCCGGACGTCCCGTTGACGGTCGCGCTCTGCGGGCTCCTGGCCAGGAACCCGCAGTGCAGCAGCGCCACCGCGCCCGAGTCGTACGCGAACAGGATGCCGGTGTTGGAGTCCACCCCGGTCGGCCCGGGCGTGGTCACGGCCTGGATCGCCGCGGGCTCGCCGAGCAGCATCGAGGCGAAGGAGATCGGGTAGATCCCCAGGTCCAGCAGCGCGCCCCCGGCCAGTTCCGGCGACCACAGCCGATGTGACGCGTCGAAGGGGAAGTTCTCGGAGAAGTCGGCGTACACGGACTTGACCTCGCCGATCGCGCCGTCCGCGACGAGTTCGCGTACGCGGGCGACGAGCGGGTTGAAGCGCGTCCACATCGCCTCCATCGCGAACAGGTTCCGTTCGCGGGCGAGGGCGACGAGGTCCTCGGCGTCGGCGGCGGTCGTCGTGAAGGGCTTTTCCACGAGCACCGCGCGGCCCGCCTCCAGGCACGTACGCGCCGCGGAGTGGTGGACGTTGTGCGTGGTCGCGACGTAGACGACGTCGATCGCGTCGTCGGCGGCGAGCTCGGCGTAGGACCCGTACGCGTGTCCGATGCCGTACTCGTCGGCGAACGCCTTGGCCGTGCCCTCGGCGCGCGAGCCGACCGCGCGTATCCCGTAGCCCAGGTGCAGCAGGTCCTCGGTGAACGTACGCGCGATCCCGCCGGTCCCCAGGATCCCCCACTGAATCGTCACGATCGCACATCGTACGGGGATTTCGTCTCTAGTGTCCGGCTCCGCGCTAATGTTATAGTTGTTATAGATCAATCGATAAGAGGACGGCACCGCGCATGATCCTGGTAGTCGAGACGGACAGCGACGTTCCGCTCTACCAGCAGCTGCGTGACCGCGTCGTCGAGGCGATCGCGGCCGGTGAGCTGCGGCGGGGCGACTCGCTGCCCGCGACCCGGCAGCTCGCCGCCGACCTCGGCATCAACATGCACACGGTCAACAAGGCCTATGACCTGCTTCGCCGCGAAGGGCTCATCCGGCTCGCCCGGCGTACGGGGGCGGTCGTCATCCGCGACGCCGGCACGGGGCCGCCCAGCGGCGACCTCGCCGCCCTGTGGGGTGCGCGGGCGCGCACCCTGCTCGCCGAGGCCGTCGCCAAGGGACTGCCCGAGGCCGAGATCCAGCGGCAGTGCCAGGCGATCCTCGACGATTTCCGTACCGGTTCCACCCTGGAGCAACGATCATGACCACAGTCGCCCTCGCGGCCCCGGTCGCGCTCATCGGCCTGATCCAGTGGCTGATGCCCTCCCTCATGCCGGCGACGATCCCGTTCGGCGTCCGCATCCCGCGCGACCGCGCGGACGCGCCGGTCATCGCCGGGCAGCGGCGGCACTACCGCGTCGCGGCCGCCGTCGTCGCCGTGCTCGCGACCGCGGCCGCCCTGGCCGCGCCGCCGTTCGCACCGCTCGCGGTCCTCGCCGAAATGCTCGCCGGCGTCGGGCTCTACCTGCGCGCACGCGCACGCGTCACCGCGGTCAAGACCTCGGAGGAGTGGTTCGAGGGACGACGCCAGGTCGTGGTGGCCGACACGTCGCTGCGTACGGACCCCGAGCGCTACCCGTGGCCCTGGAGCCTCCCGGCGCTCGCCCTGACCACCGCCACCGTCGTCACCGGGATCCTGCACTACCCGAGCATGCCGGCGCGGCTCGCGACCCACTACGACGCGTCGGGAGGGCCGGACCACTTCGCCGCCAAGTCGTTCGGCACGGCGTTCGGACCGGTGCTCGCGCAGGTCGGGTCGACGGTCCTGCTGCTCGGCCTGGCGGCCGTCGCGCTGCGGACCCGCGCACAGCTCGACGCGGAGGACCCGCAGGCGGCGACGCGGCACCGCAGGTTCGTCGCCGGGGCCGCGCGTGCGCTGCTCGTACTGGCCGCCTGCGCGAGCGTGACGTTCCTGTTCACCTCGCTGGCGACGTGGGGACTGATCCACCCGCCGGTGGCCGTACGCGTCGCGTTGAGCGTCGTGCCGATCTTCCTGGGCGTGGCAGCGCTGCTGGTCGTGGCCGTACGCGTCGGGCAGGGCGGCAGCCGTGTGCGCCTCACGGGCGTGGCCGCCGGCGGCGCGCGTACGGTCAACCGGGACGACGACCGGCTCTACCGGTGGGGCATCGTCTACTTCAACCGGGACGATCCGGCCGTGCTCGTGCCCAAGAGGTTCGGCTTCGGCTGGACCCTCAACCTGGCACGGCCGGTGACCTGGCTGGTGTTCGCCGCGATCGTCGCGATGGCCCTCCTCGGCACCGTCGTACGCTGACCCCGCTCAGCCCAGGCGCGCGATCGACTTGTACTCCAGGTAGGCGGCCAGGCCCTCCGGCCCCAGCTCACGGCCCACACCGCTGGCCTTGTAGCCGCCGAACGGCGAGGACGACTCGATCATGTAGGTGTTGACGCCGTACGTGCCGGCGCGCACCTGGCGGGCGATCTCCAGGCCGCGGTCCGCGTCGGCGGTCCAGACGGTGCCGGCCAGGCCGTAGTCGCTGTCGTTGGCGATCCGCACCGCGTCGGCCTCGTCCTCGTACGGGATGACCGCGAGGACGGGGCCGAAGATCTCCTCGCGGGCGATCCGCATGTCGTTGGACACGTCCGTGAACACGGTCGGCGTGACGTACCACCCCCGGTCGCGCGGCCGCCCCGGCCCGCCGAGCGCGACCTTCGCGCCCTCGTCCTGGCCGATGCGGATGTAGCCCTCCACCCGGTCGCGCTGCCGCGCCGCGACCAGCGGGCCGATCTCGGTCGCCGGGTCGGCCGGGTCGCCGACCGCCATGCCGCGTACGGTCTCGGTCAGCGCGCCCACGACCTCGTCGTAGCGGCCGCGTGAGGCGAGGATGCGGGTCTGCGCGACGCACGCCTGGCCGTTGTTCATCAGCGAGGCGAGCTTCAGCCAGCCCATGGTCGAGGCGAGGTCGGCGTCGTCCAGGATGATCGCCGCGGACTTGCCGCCGAGTTCGAGCGTGCAGCGTTTGAGCTGCTCGCCGCAGATGGCGCCGATCGTGCGGCCCGCCGCGGTGGAACCGGTGAACGCGACCTTGTCCACGCCCGGGTGCCGTACGAGGTGCTCGCCGGTCTCGCGGCCGGCTGCCACGATGCTGACCACGCCCTTGGGCACGCCCGCCTCGGTCAGCATCTCCGCGAGCGGGTACGCGTCCAGCGGCGTCTCGGGCGCCGGCTTGATCACGATGGTGCAGCCGGCGATCAGGGCGGGGGCGAGCTTGAGCGCGATGACGAACTGCGGGACGTTCCACGGCACGATCGCCGCGACCACGCCGACCGGCTCGCGCCGTACGGTGACCGGGCCCAGCATGCCCGCGCGCTCCTCCTCCCAGTCGACCGAGAGCTCGCTGAAGTAGCCGTACACCGCGTGCGCCTGCCCGGTCTGGCCGAGCTGGGAGAAGGAGATCGGCGAGCCCATCTCCTCGGTGATCAGCTCGGCCATCTCGCTGAGCCGCTCGCCGAACAGGGTGGTGAGCCGGGCGACGATCTCCTTGCGCTCGGTCGGCGCCATCCGCGGCCACGGCCCGTGGTCGAACGCCTCGCGTGCCGCCGCGACCGCGCGGTCCATGTCGGCGGGCGTAGCCTCGGGTACCCGGCCGATCACCTCTTCGGTGTGCGGCGAGACGACGTCGATGGTGCCGGTGCCGGCGGGGGCGACCCACTCTCCGCCGATGTAGAGCCGATCGTGCTGGCGCATACCGTGCCTCCGCGGGCGTAACCGAATGCTTGCTTGGCATCTTCGCCGTACGGCTGTGCCTTTGTCCACCGGGCCTTGAGGCGTCTGCGGGGGCGGGCAAACGATGCCAAAGTGGCATCACTCGGCGTGTGGGAGCAATGTTGTCGGTGCGGCCTGTTAGCTTCCGGTCTCATGCGGTTGCTGCACACGTCCGACTGGCACCTGGGCCGGTCCTTCCACCGGGAGGACATGCTCGGCGCGCAGGCACGGTTCGTCGACCATCTGGTCGAGACCGTGCGCGCCGAGGGCGTCGACGCCGTGCTCGTCTCCGGCGACCTCTATGACCGCGCGCTGCCGCCGGTCGACGCCGTCGACCTGTGCGGCGAGGCGCTGCGCCGCCTGGCCGCCGAAATGGTGCAGGTCGTCGTGATCAGCGGCAACCACGACTCGGCCCGGCGGCTCGGCTTCGGCTCACCCTTGATGGACGCGGCCGGCGTGCACGTGCGGTCCGACCCGCGCGGCGTGGGCTCGCCCGTGCTGCTTCGCGACGGCACCGCCGTCTACGGCATCCCCTACCTCGAGCCCGAGGTCGTACGCACCGAGTGGGACCTGCCCCGGCGCGGCCACACCGCGACGCTGACCGAGGCGATGCGGCGCGTGCGCGCCGACCTCGACACGCGCGACGCGCGGTCCGTGGTGCTCGCGCACGCGTTCGTCACCGGCGGCGCGGCCAGCGACAGCGAACGCAAGATCGCGGTCGGCGGCGTGGAGAGCGTCCCGGCAAGCGTCTTCGACGGCGTCGACTACGTCGCCCTCGGCCACCTGCACCGGGAGCAGCGGGTCTCTGAGACAGCACGTTATTCAGGCTCTCCGCTGGCTTACTCCTTCTCGGAGGACAACCAGGTCAAGGGCTCGTTGCTGGTCGATCTCGGGGTGACGGTCCGGGTCGAGTTGGTCGAGGCCCCGGTGCCGCGCCGCGTGGCGCGCATCGAGGGGAGACTGGACGACCTGCTCACGGAAGAGCGCCATGCCCGTTATGAGGACCACTGGCTCCAGGTCACGCTGACCGACTCCGACCGGCCCGCCGGCGCGATGGACCGGCTGCGCAGGCGGTTCCCGCACACCCTCGCGCTGGCCTTCGACCCCGACGGGGAGACGGCGGGCGACGGACGGCGCTGGGTGGAGCGGATCGCCGACCGGTCCGAGCTGGAGATCGCCTACGACTTCGTCCGCGAGGTGCGCGGCGCGCCCGCCGACGACGCCGAGCGCGCCCTGTTCCACGAGGCGTTCGAGTCGTGCCGGCTGCGGGAGGCGGGCAAGTGAGGCCGCACGCGCTGACCGTCACCGCCTTCGGGCCCTACGCGGGCACCGAGACGGTCGACTTCACGAAGCTGACCGGCGCGGGCCTGTTCCTCATCCACGGGCCGACGGGCGCGGGCAAGACCAGCGTCCTCGACGCCGTCTGCTTCGCCCTCTACGGACAGGTGCCCAGCGTCCGCAACGACGCCAAGGACCTGCGCAGCCAGCACGCGCCGCCGGACCGCGCCCCCGAAGTCGTGCTCGACGTGACGATCCGTGGCCGTCGCTTCAAGATCACCCGCTCGCCCAGGTGGGAGCGGCCCAAACTCCGTGGCACCGGCACCACCGAGCAGAAGGCCAAGGTCCTGCTCCAGGAGTGGCGAGGCGGGGAGTGGCAGACCTGGTCGACCCGGTTCGATGAGGCCGGTCAGCTCATCGCCGACCAGCTCGGCATGTCGGCGGACCAGTTCTGCCAGGTGGTGCTGTTGCCGCAGGGTGACTTCGCGGCCTTCCTGCGCTCCGACGCACGCGAGCGTCGCGCCGTCCTGGAGAAGCTCTTCGCCACCGAGGTGTTCGCCCAGGTCGAGAGCTGGCTCGCCGACCACCGCGCCGACACCGGCCGCAGGGCCGACGCGCTGCGCGCCGACGCCGAGTCGGTCGCCGACCGCGCCGCCGAGGCCGCCGGGGCGACACGCCCCGAGCTGGACCCCGCCGCGCTGGCCGCCTGGGCGACCGAGCTGGCCGGGCACCTCGCCGACGTCGTCGCGGCCACCGGCGACCAGGTGACCACGGCCGCCGCCACGCGCGACGCGGCGAGCGCGGACGCCGAGCGCGCCCGCTTCCTCGCCGCACGTCAGGACCGGCACGCCGACGCGCTCCGGCGTTCGGCCGCCCTGGCGGAGCTGGCGGGCGAGCGCGCCGCGTTGACCGCCGCGCTGCGGTCCGCCGAGCGGGCCGGCCGGGTGATGCCGCTGCTGCGGATCGCCGCGCAGCGCGCCGGCCGCCTGGGCGAGGTCGAGGCCGTCGTCGCGCGTCACCGCGCCGCGCTCGGCGACCTCGCGCCCGCCGACGCCGACGCCGAGCTCATGCGCAAGGAGGAACGCGCCCGCCGCGACGAGCTGGTCGAGCTCGGCCAGCGGCGCGACGACGCGATCCGCCTGACCGCGCTGCGCGAACGCCTGCGCGTGGCCGTCGGCGAGACCGAGGACCTCGCGGCGAAGGAAGCCGAGCTGGCGGAGTTCCTGACCAGGTCACCGGCCTTTCGTGCCGTCCTGATCGCCGACCTGGACGACGCGCGCGCACGCGCCGCCGCGCTGCCGATGGCCGATGCGGCGGTCGCGGCGGCCGCCGCGCGGCTGGAGGCGGCACGGGAGCGCGACGCGCTCGCGGCGGCCCTCGCCGACGCCGAGGCCGCCCATCGCGAGGCGGTCGACGCGGCGCAGGCCGCGCGCGACCATGCCCAGGAGGTCCGGCAGGCGTGGCTGGAGGGGATGGCCGCCTCGCTCGCCGAAAAGCTGTCCCCGGGCGAGCCGTGCCAGGTCTGCGGGTCCGCCGAGCACCCGTCGCCCGCCCACCTGGGTGCCGACGGCCCGGGCGACGAGGCGGTGGCCGACGCCGACGCCGCGTACGACCTGGCGCGCGAGCGCCGGGAGGGGACCGGCAGCCGGGTGAGCGGGCTCGTGGCGGAGCTGGCCGGAGTCGCCTCGCAGGCGGGTGACGCGAGCGAGGGCGCGCTGGCGGCCGAGCTGGCGGCGGCCGAGGAGTCGCTGGCCGCGATGTCCGGAGCCGGTGCCGACATCGACCGCATCGAGGACGAGCTGCGCCACGTCGACGCGGAGGCCGAGGAGGCGCGCGACCGGCAGGGCGAGGTGCAGACCGCCCTGGCCGGCCTGACCACGCAGCGGGCCGCGCTCACCGAGGAGACCGACCGCCTGGGCGCCGCCATCGAGGCGGCACGCGGCGACGACCCGACGATTCCGGCGCGCATCGGCCGGCTCGACCGCGAGTCCGACCTGCTCCGCGACACCGCCGCCGCGACCGACCGGCTGCGCGCCGCCGCCGACGACGCGGCCACCGCGTCCGCCGAGGCGGTCGCGGCCGCCGTCGCTGAGGGCTTCGCATCGACCGACGACGCACGCGCCGCCGCGCTGGACGAGCCCGCTCACGAGGAGTTGGTGCGGCGGGTGCGTTTCCACGACGACGAGGAGGCCAGGGTCGCGGGCCTGCTGGACGATCCCGAACTGGCCGAGGCCGCCGCACGACCGCGCCCGGACCTGGAGTCCCTGGAGGCGGCGCTAGCCGCCGCCGAGGACCACCACGGGTCGGTGGGCTCGGCCAGCGACCGCTTCGTCCGCCGCCACGACCGCCTGACCGCGCTCACCGCCGACCTGAGCGCCCGCGCCGCCGCCTGGCTGCCCGCCGAGGCACGCCACGAACTGGCCACCCGAGTCGCCGCCCTGACCTCGGGCGACCCGGCCGCCAACCACACCCGCATGCGCCTGTCCGCCTACGTCCTGGCCGCGCGCCTCGAACAGGTCGTCGCCGCCGCCAACCAGCGCCTCGCCCGCATGTCCGGCACGCGCTACTCCCTGGAACACACGATCGACCGCGCGGCGGGCGAACGCCGCCACGGCACCGGCGGCCTGGGCCTGCGCGTCATCGACGGCTGGACCGGCCACCACCGCGAACCCGGCACGTTGTCGGGAGGCGAGACGTTCATCACGTCCCTGGCCTTGGCCCTGGGCCTGGCGGACGTGGTCACGGCGGAAGCCGGCGGCGCCGAGATCGGCACCCTGTTCGTGGACGAGGGCTTCGGCACCCTGGACGAGGACACGCTGGACGAGGTGATGGAGGTCCTCGACGGCCTGCGCGACGGCGGCCGTGCGGTCGGCATTGTCAGCCACGTCGCCGAGCTGCGCACCCGAATCCCGGCCCAGTTGAAGGTCCGCAAAACCCGCACTGGCTCAGCTCTCGAAGTCAGCGCCTGACATCAGACGCGGCGTCTGCTAAAAGCACCCGGTGCGGTTGGTGGTCACTGAGATGTGAGCCCGCGGCGGCGGTCACGAGACTCGCGCGGGCTCGATGCTCACGGTGCTCGGCATCCGTGATGGGTTCGCTTCGCTCATCGAACGGGCGCGTCGGGAAGGGACCTCAGGGCAGGGAAGCGAACAACGTCGATCTGACTGTTCTTCTGTATCTCAGTGTCGATGGCGTCCTTGATCGAGGCAATCGCGGTTTCAACCGTTTCCTTTATTAGGGAAGTGAGGTGGATCTCGAAATCTTCCATGGCTTTCTGTGACATTTTTTGTTGGAACAGCAACGCTGATGATGAATACATTGTGTCGCGGATGATCTCGCACTGCGCTTTATATGAAGTGAAAATACGATCAAAAGTCGCTATGGTTTGAGCGGCTCGCTTTGTTGTTTCTTCCACGGCCACGTTGAATGTTTGTATGCTTGAGAGAGCAGCGTCTCGCGCCTGGCCACTCCAGGCCACAGAAAGAGCAGCCAGGATGCCGGGGGCGTTCTCGTTAATTTTAAGGGTGGCTTTCTGGGCGTATTCGCGAGCATTCATAGCGACAGAAAGCGCGTTGTCGTCCAACAAAGCTCTTCGCCACGACTCCTGGCCTATGTTACTAAATCGACCAGGATCTTTTAGATCGTAAACGGTTGCGACGTGTACAAACGTATCTGCCGTATCTATAAGTCCATAGTACACTGACATGCCTTTAGTGGCCGCAAGGCTCGCGGCCGAGGGGTGGTCGACTGTAAACTCATAGTCCATCGCTGCTTTATATCGATTGAGGGTTGAATCGATCATTGGGGAGCGATCGGTTTGGATGGATTGACTAATGTAGGAGGTTAGATTGTTTTCGGCGGAGAGATAGGTGTTACTGCAGTTTTGGACGGCGTCGGCAATATCTTTCGCAGTGCGTACTCCCCGCTGGAGCTCTTCGCACTCACGGGAATGGAATGGACTATAATAGGTTGTCAGTGCATCGAGCCCGACCTCTCCCAAGGCGTAATGCTGTAGCTCTGCGTCGGACATGGCTCGCATTGCCTGGTCCAGCGGAGCAACTACGTCACTCTGTATGCCGGCCGCGACAGTATTCATTTTGTAGGTATCGACGGAGACTTCGTCCGGGGAATGTGCCATAGGGGAAAATTTAGCATGCGGCGGGTTGAGGTTGCCACCCGTGTAGCGATGGTGTATAGGGCCGCGCCGGCGGCCGGCACCGCATGCGGTTCGGCTGAACGAGACTGAGCGGCGGCACGCGCTGGGGGTGCTGAACTCGCCGCGGTTCCGGGGGAGGAACCGGCAGATGTGGGCGACGCTGCTATGCGGAGGCATCCATCGGTGTCGTATCGGCTCCACGCGCCGGGCGCCGAGCGCCGAGATCGGCGCCCTGTTCGTGGACGAAGGCTTCGGCACCCTGGACGAGGAGACGGTGGACGAGGTGATGGAGGTCCTCGCCGGCCTGCGCGATGGCGGGCGCGCGGTCGGCATCGTCAGCCACGTCGCCGGGCTACGCACCCGCATCCCGGCCCAACTGAAGGTCCGCAAAACCCGCACCGGCTCGTCCCTGACCGTGACCGCCTGAAGAAGCCGAGTCCACCTCAACCCGCACGCTGCGCGAGGTGCCGAATCCGGCCATGGTGTGGCGGGCGGCGGCCCATTGTTCGCCGGGTTCGGGGTGGCTTATGTTCTCCTCATCAGTCAAAACCGGACGAAAGGGCGCTTCATGCGACAATTACTCCGAATCTTCATGGCAGGTGTGTTATCGCTCGCCGCCCTGACTTTGGGGACCGGGACCTCGTGGGCGGGGCCGACCGCCGTCCAGTACGGCGGGCCTGCGGCGTACTTCCCCTACGGCGGCAACATCCAGGCCACCTTGCTCGCCCCGTACACCCTCGTGAACACGTTCGGCACGACCACGTGCACAGTGTCGACGCTCGGGGGCACCGTCACGCCCACCGGGTCGCCGTTGAACATTACCTCCGTCGTCTATGACGACCCCTGTGGGACGCCGCATCCGCCCGGCGCGTGGGTCACGCACATTCACCCGCCTCCGCCTCCGCCGCCTCCTCCCGGGCCGTGGCCGTACAACTACCTGACCTACGATCCCGTCTCCGGGCACGACTTCACGATCACGATGCCGCACTTCGCGATCCAGGCCGTCTATGACACCGCCGGCGGCATCACCTGCAACTACGCCGGCACCCTGAACGGCGTCGGCTACAACGCGAACAACCCCGCCGCCCCGTACGGCATCAACCAGGCCGAGTTGTTCTTCAACCACGCCTCGGTTCCCCTGGTCACCGCCACGAGCAGCGCTTCGTGCCCCACCACCGGGTTCATCACCGCGATCTACAAGTTGATGGGCCAGTCCTCCGGCGGCACCTTCAACCAGACCCTGCGCGTCACTCTCTAGGTCGGCGAACGGATTAAGGAGTGCGTGGTGCGACAGCTTTTGCGGGCGGTCCTGGCCGGAGCGTCAGTGCTCGCCGCTCTGGCGCTGGGGACCGGGACCTCGTGGGCGGGGCCGACGGCCGTGCAGTGGGGCGATGGCACGGCCTTCTTCCCGTACGGCGGCAACTTCCAGGCCACGCTGCTCGGCGGATCGTTCACCGCGCAGAACTCGCTCGGCACGACCACCTGTACGCACTCGACGCTTGGCGGCACCGTCGCGCCCACCGGATCGTTGAGCTTCGCCACGGCGGATTTCGACACGCCGCTGTGCCCGACGCCGCGCACACCGCCCATCAACTGGCCTACGCACGTCCATCCGATTCCGCCGCTCGCCGGGCCTTGGCCGGAGCCGTGGTTGGGCAGCTTCCTCACCTACGACCCGACCGCTGGGCACGACTTCACGATCACGTTGCCGAACTTCAGCATCCAGTTGGTCTATGACAACTCCGGCGGGATCACCTGCTCGTACGCGGGCAGCGTGACGGGTACCGGCTACAACGCGAACAACCCCGCTGCCCCGTACGGCATCAATCAGGCCGAGTTGTTCCTCAACCACGCTTCGGTCGCCAAGGTCGCCGCCTCCAGCAGCGCCTCGTGCCCGGGCACCACGGCGGTCACGGGGATCTACCAGTTCATGGGGCAGGCGAGCGCGGGCGGTCCGTTCAACCGCACGCTGCGCGTCACGCTCTAGCCGCACCGGGCCCGGAGGCCCCGCCACGTTGAGGGGCCTCCGGGCGCGGATGTCGCTAGGCCGCGCTGTCCGCGCGCTCGACGAGGCCGACGACGACGCAGTTGCCGCCGTTGCCGCTGTGTTCGGACTTGCGTTCGGCGATGACGTAGGTCAGATCCATGACACGCCCCTTCTCATGCTGTCGTGCTCTTTCTGGTGGTGGGGGTGGGACGCCCGGCTGTGAGTGCTGTGCTGCCCGGGCGTCCCGGATGAGATGTCTCGGGTGGGAAGCCGCTATGAACCACCCCCTCTCGCGCCCCAAAAGGCAGGTGAGGCGTCCTGGATCCCCGCTCTGGTCCGCAAGGTCGTGTGCCTGGCGAGGAGTCGGCGCATCGCGCCGTAGCTGGTCTCGAATTCGGCGGCGACGCGCCGAATGCTCCACCCCTGGTCATAGAGGCGTACGGCGTCCAACTCGCGCTGGAGCGCGGCGGGGTCGCGGTGCTCGGCCTGGTCGAGGAGCTTGCGTACGGCCGAGAGGAGGTAGCGCCGGTGGCCGCCCGGGGTCGGCTGGGCGGCGATCAGGCCCTCACGCGCCCACCGGGCGAGTGTCGGAGGTCGTACGCCGAGCATTCTCGCTGCCTCCCTCGGTGTGAGCAGTTGGTCTTCTGGGCGGACTTCTGTTTCGTTCAATGGATCTTCTAGGGCCCGTCGGGTGGGTCTTCGTCGATGACGAGGGAGACCAGTTCCCAGTTGTCGCCGGGAAGGGACGTCCGGCTCGAAAGCATTTGTCGTGCGACGCCTTCGATCTGCTTCTCGACGGTCTTGTCCGTGTAGAAGAAGAGCTTGATGGGATTCCGTTTCCCGGCCTCGAACCGGGCCTTATACCACGTCATGTCACCAGGCCAATCGGGCCCATACGACCTTCCCTCCGGTCGTCTCGCAGGCGTACCAGCCCCAATCGGCGGAGAGTTCCGCGACGAGGACGAGGCCGCGCCCGCTCTCGTCCTGTTCGTCGGGGGTCTTCATTTTCGGGACGCGGGAGGGATCCGGGTCCCAGACCGCCAGTTCGAGGACGCCGGCCGCCTCCCTGGCAGCCCACACCCTGACGTCCCGCCCCTCGTAAAGGCGGCACGCGTTGGCGGTGATCTCGCTGAGCAGCAGGCCGGCGTCGTCGTGGACGTCCCTGGGGAGCGACCACATGATTGCGGCTATATCAACCAGACTTCGCACAAGATGGACATTTTTGTCGAATGCGCGCATCGCAAAGTCGATGCGTGTTGGTACGCCGCACAACGGCTCTGCTTTCTGGGCTGGCCCCATCTCGTCACGTCCTGACATCGGATTCCCCGGATATGCATATCGTCTATCGCGAACGAGATGTAGGGTGGCAATGGCCTGGCCGAGTGGGAGCCACAGGAATGCGGTGGCGTCGGTTGCGGCGATTGCCAAATGACCTCTACCGGTTGCGGCCGGTTGTGCGAGGAAGAAGAAGATCAGGTGGCGAAATCAACCAGAGGTAAGTCGAAGTCCCTCGTCTTGTTCGGGAACGAGGTCAAGCGCTTCCGGCTGGCCACGAATCCGCAGCTCTCCCAAGACCAGGTCGGTGCCAAGATCCATGTCAGCGGGGCGAACATCGGCCAGATCGAACGCGGCGAGGTCCGATGCCAGGAATCGACGGCAGAGGAGCTGGATCGTGTCCTCGACACTCAGGGCACGATCCAGTCGCTCTGGAAGCAGTGCGTCAAGAGCGCGGTCTTCCCCACCTGGTTCGACTGGGACGAAATCGAAGCCGAGGCCAGTCATCTAAAGAGCTATTCGGTCACGATCATCAACGGCCTGCTCCAGACGCCGGAGTACGCGGCGGCGTTGCTCCGAGGCGACAAGGAAGCCGTCGCGGCTCGCATCGGCCGCCAAGCCGTCCTGCATCGAGACGACCCCGAGCTGCTCACGCCCCGGCTTTCCGCCCTCATCTACGAGGGGGTCCTCCGCCATGAGATCGGCAACCCGCAGGTCATGCGGGACCAGCTCGCCCACTTACTCCTGATGGGGGAGAAGCCGAACATCTCGATAATGATTGTCCCGGGACCGCTTTCGTCAGCCGCTTCCTCTGCGAGCTTCGTCTTGGCTACCCTGCCTGACCGTAGCGAGGTCGCCTACGCCGATATGGCCGCGCGCGACCTCACTCTGGACGAACCGGCCGACATCAGGGCGATTTCGGACGCGTACGATGAGATTCGCGACCAGGCTCTGCCTGTCGAGATGTCGAGGCGACTGATAGAGCAGATCATGGAGGAGCAATGGACAAGGTGAGCGCCCCCACCTGGCGCAAGAGCAGCCGTAGCAGCGGCAACGGCGGCGAGTGCGTCGAGCTGGCGGTTGTTGAGGACGACCGAGCGGTTCAGGGATTCTGACGGCCAGCCCACAGACGGCAACGCAATGAGCCCCGGCTCCGGACCCGTGTGAACGGGCGTGAGCCGGGGCTCGCGCGTACAATGCGATAAGCGACATGGAGGAGTGATGGACAAGGTGAGCACATCTACCTGGCGCAAGAGCAGCCGCAGCAGCGGAAACGGCGGCCAGTGCGTCGAACTGTCCGTTGTCGAGGTCAGCGCTAGCGCTTGATTCCCCGCAGTACCGCGCCTTCGGTGGACAGATAGTTGTCCAGGTAGTCGAAGCGCGGCGTGTCGGAGAACATCAAAAACCAGTACTTCATTTGCTCCGCCCACCAATAACCTGAGGTCAGGTCGCCGACCTTCGCGGGTGAGGCGGTGACGTCCGTGACGATCGTCCAGCCGTTCGCGACCCGCGAGGCGCGCTTCTGGCGGAGGTAATAGTCGTAGGCGCGCTCCCGGTACAGCTCCTTGCCGGTGATCAGCCACAGGTTGAACGCCGCGTCCACGTACTCCGGCCGTAGCTGGTTGCCCGGGTCGGTCGCCGCACGAGTGCCGTAGTCATAGCCCTCCGGCAGCAGCGCGTACCGCTCCAGCACCGAGGCCCAGGAGTCGTGGTACGCCTCGCCCTCCCGCAGGTGGCCGCTCTGCCCGAGCAGGCCCGCGTAGTAGCTGGTCAGTTCCGACGTCTCGCGGCCCAGCGGCGTACCGGTGCCCATGTCGGCGTGGTGGAACCAGAGCGCGCCGCCGAGGCGTTCGGCCTCGTGGCGGAAGACGGCGGCGGTCAGCGTGTCGTACCAGTGCTTCAGGTCGCGGTCGTGGAACAGGTCCCAGCCGTCCCACAGGTACTCGAAGAAGGAGTCCACGGGCGGGTCGACGCGTGCGCTGGAGTCGATCCACTCGCCGGTCTCGATGTCGATCTCGGTGCCGACGAGGTCGAGCGGCGAGCGGCGGTCGAAGACGGCGCGCTGGGCCTTCTTGGCCGCGTCGAAGTAGCGCGGGTCGTGGACCAGCCGGGACAGCGTGCCGAACTCGGCGATGATCGTGCCGATCTCGGCGAGTACGTTGACGTTCCCGGTGATCTCGCCGGTGGAGGGGTTGACCCGCCGGTACGGCATGCCGGTGGGGGAGTGGGTGAAGCACGGCAGCAGGATGTCGGCGATCGCGCGCGCGTTCGTCAGCAGGGCGCGCTCGCCCGTACACAGGTAGCCCGACAGCAGGCCGCCGACCATCCGGATGTTGGTCTCGAAGACCTGGACGTCGGCGTTGACTCCGGCGAAGTCGAGGTGGTTCTTCACCCAGCTCACGCCGTCGGCCAGCTCGTCGTCCAGGCCCATGAAGTAGAGCGTGCCGAGCGCCTCCACGATGCTGAGGCCGACCGGGTGCGCGTCGTCGAAGAACTCGCTGTGCCCGCCGCTCACCGGCAGCAGCTGGTCATGGCCCCACGCGAACCGCCGGTAGGACCGCCAGGCATGCCGCAGCTCGGCGCGTACGTCGTCGGCGACGCGGTGCCAGTCGCGGCGCTGCTCGGCTTCGCCGGGAGACCGGTGACGGCGAGGCCGCCGGTCGCCGCCAGCGTCGCCGAGGAACGCTCTGCGTGTGAAGGGCGCGCGGGTGAAGGGCGTCATCGTTTACCGCCTGAGTCAGGGGATGATGACAGCGTTGTCTATCAGTCGGCGGGAGTGCTGGCGACGAGGCTGACCGGTCCCGGCCGCCGCGTACGTCCCCCGGCGGCGAGGGTCAGCAGCGCGAGCACGCCGCCCGCACCGGCCACCGCGAACGCGCCGTGCACGCCCGCCGCGTCGCCCGCGAGCCCGGCCAGCGCCGCCCCCGCCGAGCTGCCGACCCCGAACGCCGTCACCAGCCACGCGAACGCCTCCGTCACCGTGCCCGGCGGCGCGAGCCCGTCCACGAGGGTGAACGAGCAGGCCAGTACGGGTGCGAGGAAGACGCCGCTGAGCGCCGCGAGCACGGCCATCACGGCGATCGGCGGCGCCCACATGAGCGGCAGGTAGCCCGCCGCCAGCCCGGCCATCAGCAGCACGAGCCGCCGTTGCGCGGGCCCGTGCCGTGGCCGCCGCCCGTACAGGACGCCGCCGAGGAACGCGCCGCCCGCGTTGAGCGCGAGCAGCAGCCCCGAGGCGTACGCGACGTGGCGTGCGTCGGCGTACGTGACGACGGCGACGCTGATCACCCCGAGCGCGACGCCGACGAAGCTCAGCGCGGCGATCAGCACCCGGATGCCGGGGGAGCGGAGCGGGCCCGCCCAGTGGCCTCCGCCGGGTTCGCCGCGCCAGGAGCGGGAGGGGCGGGAGGAGACCACGACGAACGTGCCCGCGACGCCGAGCAGGCCGGTCAGCAGGAGCGCGGCCGCCTCGGAGACCGTGGCGGCGGCGATGACCAGCAGCGGCCCACAGGTGAAGAGCAGCTCCTGCGCGGCGGCGTCCAGCGCGTACGCGGCCTGGACCTCGGCGGGACCGGCCAGCACCGAGGGCCACAGTGCGCGCAGCCCGGCCTCCAGCGGCGGGGTGGCGAACCCGGCCAGGAACACCCCGCCGACCGCGACCGGCAGCGGCCGCAGCCCGGCCACCGCGAGTACCGCGAACCCGGCGGCGGCCGCGACCGCCCCGGCCGCCAGGATGCGGGGCTGGCCGAACCGGTCCATCGCGCGGCCGAGTACCGGCTGACCCGCCGCCATCGCCAGCCCGTACACGGCCGACAGCACGCCGGCGAGCGTGTACCCGCCGCCGTGTGCGCGGGCGAACAGCACGATCGCCAGCGCGGCCATGCCGTTGGGCAGCCGGCCGAGCAGCGTGCCGCCGAGCAGCCGGGCGGCGTGCGGTTTGTGCAGGAAGTCGAGATAGGCGCGCATAAGATCCCGTCATACGTATTACTGAGCGTTGACGTCATACGTATCACTAAATGGGCCGCAGGCTCTACTCTGGTCGGGTGTCCAGGAGACCGACGAGCCGTGACGTGGCGCGCGCGGCGGGGGTGTCGCAGTCGACGGTCTCGCTCGTGCTGGCCGGCAAGGCCGAGGGGCGGGTCAAGGCCGAGACCGGCCGCGCCGTACGCGAGGCGGCGGTGCGGCTCGGCTACCGGCCCAACGCCGCCGCCCGCAACCTGCGCCTCGGCCGCACGCGTACGGTGCTGCTCGTCGTGCCCACTCTCAACAGCCTGTTCTTCGGCGCGGTCTACACGGGTGCCGCGCGGGTCGCCGCCGAGCGTGGGTTCAGCATCGTCGTGCATCCCTGGACCGACGACGCGGCCCCGGCGCGCAGCCCGCTCGACGTCGAGGCCATCGACGGCGTGCTCGCCTCCTCGCTCGTCGCCGGCACGACCGGCCTGGGCGACCTGCCGCTCGTCGTACTGGACGACGACCCGGCGGGCGGTGCTCCGGCGGTCAACTTCGACGTGGCGGGCGGCATGCGCGCCATCGCCCGGCACCTGACGGACCTGGGCCACCACCGGATCGGCCACCTGGCCGCGTCGGTCGACGCCTGGACGTTCCGCGTGCGCGGCGAGGCGCTGGCCCCCGTCGCCCTGCGCGCCACGACCGCGATCGACGTGACCGCCGCGCGTACCGCCGCGCTGACCCTGCTGGACCGTACGGACCGCCCGTCGGCCCTGGTGTGCGACGACGACCTGATCGCCGCCGGGGCGTACAAGGCGGCCCGGCTGCTCGGCCTGGACGTGCCGCACGACCTGTCGATCACCGGCTTCGACGACATCCTCGTCGCGACCGCCCTGGAACCGGAGCTGACCACGATCCGCCTCCCGGCCGAGGCCCTGGGCGCCCACGCGATGATGGCCCTGCTCGAACGCCTGGACGGCGGCACACCCCCGGACGTGTCCCTGCCGGGCGAACTGATCGTCCGAGGCTCGACGGCCCGGCCGTGACGCTTACGGAAGTCTTACGGTCGTGCCGGCGGAGCGAGCAGGGAAGGCCGCCGGAGTAGCGTCGCCAGCAGTGTCGGAATCGGAGCGGAACAATGGTGATTCGCGGGCTCGTCGGCCTGGTCCTGTGCGCGCTGGGCGGTATCTGGATCGCGCAGGGCGAAGGGGCGATGAAGGGCTCGTCGATGTCGGGCCACGGTCGGTACGCGGTGCTGGGCGTCGTGACGGTCCTGATCGGCCTGGCGTTCCTTGCCTGGGCCTGGCGCGTACGACGCCGCTCCTCCTGATCGCGCACCGGCAGGCCTCGACGCGCTTCACCGGGGCAGCGCGTCCAGGTCCACGCCGATCGCGAACGGCACCGTGACACTGAGCTTGCCGTGATGAATACCGGTGAGCGCGTACACCGTGGTCGCCGGGTCGAGTTCGTAGACGTAGACGACCGGCTTGCCCTCGTTCTCCTCCACTCGCCAGAAATGCCCGATGCCCGCCTCGGCGTAGCGAGGCGGTTTGTACTTACGGTCCCGATCCTCGGATTCGGGCGACACCACCTCGACCACGAGATGAACCTCTTCCGGGTCGTAGAACGACCGGTCGGGATCGCTGGCGACGTCGGCGTCGATCACGAGTACATCTGGACAAAGCCGCGTGCTTTGCCCGAGCTTGACATCCATCTGGCCGAGCGCGAACAGATGGTCGGGAGCCTGGTCGTTCAGGCTGACCCGCAACCCGTGGATCACCCCCTCATGGAAGCGTGACTGGGGCGCCATGAAGACGAGAGCGCCGTCGATCAACTCGTGCATGGAGGAAGCATTCATCACCAGGCGTGTTCAGTGTGGTGATTTCTCTTAAGCGTTCGCCTCGGTGTTCTCGTGCGGCGGGGGGCGCGGCAGACTGAGGCGCATGAGCTACCAGGCCGCCGATGACAGGTATGACCGGATCGCCTATCGCCGCACCGGGCGGAGCGGGCTCAAGTTGCCCGCCATCTCCCTCGGGCTGTGGCACAACTTCGGGGACGACAAACCGCTCGAGACGCAGCGCGCCATCCTGCGGCGCGCGTTCGATCTCGGGGTCACCCACTTCGATCTCGCCAACAACTACGGCCCGCCGTACGGCTCGGCGGAGACGAACTTCGGGCAGATCTTCCGGCAGGACTTCCGCGCGTACCGGGACCAGCTCATCCTGTCCACCAAGGCCGGGTACGACATGTGGCCCGGCCCGTACGGCGAGTGGGGCTCACGCAAGTACCTCCTCGCCAGCCTGGATCAGTCCCTGAGCCGGATGGGCGTGGACTACGTCGACGTCTTCTACAGCCACCGCCACGACCCCGACACGCCCCTTGAGGAGACCATGGGCGCGCTCGACCACGCCGTACGGTCGGGTAAGGCGCTGTACGCCGGGATCTCCTCCTACTCCCCGGACCGCACCGAGGAGGCCGCCGCCATCCTGCGCGGCATGGGCACGCCGCTGCTGATCCACCAGCCGTCGTACTCCATGCTCAACCGCTGGATCGAGGGCGGCCTGCTGGACACGCTGGAGCAGGTCGGGGCCGGGTGCATCGCGTTCTCGCCGCTGGCCCAGGGCATGCTGACCGACAAGTATCTCGACGGCGTCCCCGAGGGGTCGCGGGCCAGTCAGGGCAAGTCGCTCTCGCCCGACCTGCTCACCGACGAGACGATCGCGCACGTACGGACGCTGAACGGGATCGCCAGGAAGCGCGGGCAGTCGCTGGCGCAGATGGCGCTCGCCTGGACGCTCCGCGACCCCCGCGTCACCTCCGCGCTGATCGGCGCCAGCAGCGTACGGCAGCTGGAGGACAGCCTCGGCGCGCTGGACAACCTGGAGTTCGCGCCCGAGGAGCTGTCCGCGATCGACGACGACGCGGTCGAGGCGGGCATCAACATCTGGGCCGCCTCCAGCCGTCATTGAACAGAGACGGGCGCGGTCACGCCGTGATGAGCAGCGTGGTCGCGCCCGCCGCGATGAGCGCCGCCGCCCACACCCGGTCCAGGTTGAACCACGCGCGCCGGAGCACGGTCAGGCCGACGACCTCGTAGACGAGCACCGCGATCGTGCCCGCGACGACGAACATCGCCAGCGTGTGCACCAGCGTCACGAAGACCGCCGCCGAGACCGCGTCGCCCGCCCCGGCGGCCACGCCGTGGGAGTGGGCGCTCGGGACCGCGATCGACCCGTGGGTCAGCACCGGCACCAGCATCAGGCCCGCGCCGTGCGCCGACGACATCAGGAACGACCACCCGGCGAGCTGCCACAGCGTCAGCCGCATGCCCACCCAGCGGAAGTGCCGCTTGGACAGCAGCCGCCACAGTCCGAAGCCCACGAGCACGACGCCGCCCACGATCGAGACCACCCGCGAGGTCAGCACCGAACCGGTCAGCGTGACCACCAGCGCCACGGCGAACACCGACGCGGCGTGCCCGGCCGCGATGGCGGGCAGTGCCTGGAGCACGAGCGACCGCGACCGCTCCTGGAGGCCGCGGGCGACCGCGAACAGCCAGCCCATGCCGGGGTTCAGGCCGTGGAAGGCTCCGAGCGCCACGAGTGCGATCAGCGAGCCGTCTCTCATCGGCGCGTCACGGATAGCAGTACGAGTCCGAGGACGCGTCCCCGCCCTGCAACCGCGTCTGGTGCACGCGCAGCCCGCGGAAGTCCTCGCCGCTCGGGAAGAAGCGCTCGTCGAAGGCGAACTCCGCGCCCGAGTCGACCTTGGCCATCCACGCTCCGACGCCGTCCGGATAGAACTGGTCGTCCCACGCGCCGTACAGGGAGTTCGTGACGTACACGCGCGAGCCGTCGCGGCTGACCTCGACCATCTGCGGGCCGCCCGCGAGCGGCCGGTCCGGCGCGGACGGGTGCGGCGTGCGCCGTACGATGCCGCCGATGTGTACGGACCCGGCCTCCACCGGGTTGAACGGGTCGGACACGTCGTAGCGCTTCAGCTCGCCCGTGCCCCAGCACGAGACATAGAGGAAGCGGTCGTCCACGGACAGATCGATGTCGGTGACCAGCGGCGGCACGGCCCCGAACGGTGCGATCACCGGCGGCAGGTCCTCGGCCGGCGCGGGTTCGGCCGGGATCGTGATGACCTTGCGCACCTTGAACTCGCCGTCCTCGCGGTACCACGCCCAGACCGAGGCGGACAGGTCCTCGACGCTGACCACCACGCCGACGAAGCCGTACGTCTTGGTCGGGTCGTGCGCCGGGCGCAGCTCCAGCACCATCTGGTGTTCGTCGCCCAGGTCGACGCGCTGGATGTGGCGGCGTTTGCGCAGGTCCCAAAAGTGCAGCGCGTGGCCGTACTCGCGGCCGAGCAACAGGTCGGCGTCCACACCGTTCTCGATCATCGACGGCGTGCCCCACTCGGAGGTGACGACTACGTCGTGGGCGATGTGCCACCAGGCGTCGTACGCGAGGTACTGCGGCCCTCGGTCGACCTCCCACCGGCCGAGCACCTCGAAGGAGTTGTGGTCGAGTAGCGCGATCCCGCCGGGGCCGTCCGCTCCGTTCGCACCGCCGAGCGCGGAGACGTACAGGCCCTCGGGCCCGCAGTGCACGGTGTGCGGCCGCGAGTATCCGGCGTGCTTGGCCAGCTCGTCCGGCTCCAGGATCTTGGTGATGGACGGCTTGACCGGGTCGTCCTTGACGTCGATGACGTAGACGCGCGACGAGCGCAGGCCCGGGACGATGAGGTAGCGGCGCTCGATGTGCGGATGCGGCGCGTACGGGCACAGTGCGCTGCTGCACGCGTTCCACCCGAAGTGGTGCAGCTCGTCACCGGTGTACGGCAGGTCGGTCCAGCCGACCACCTCGCCGTACGAGCCGGACGCGGGGTCGACGTCGAGCACGGCGATGGCGTCCGGCCGTTCCGCCGCCCGGTCGAACGCGGCGACGTAGGCGAGCGACTCCGGTGGCGCACTCGCCGCGTCGCGAGGGGAGGGATAGAAGGTCGGGTCGGGCTTCCAGAGGGCCACGCCGCACTCCTTCAGATCGTCGATCTGCCGCGAAGACCAGGGCAGATGACATCGTCGCTCAGATTCCCTATCCAATCAATGGGGAATAGGAGGTCCCGGGCCCCGGGTGTCGCAGTTGTACCCGGCTGCGTGCCGTACGCCCCCGGAGACTGGCAAAATCAGCTCGCGTGACCGAACTCGTGCAGCTGCTCACCCCCGAGGGCGAAAGACTCGACCATCCCGACTACCCCCTTGAGCTCACCGGTGAGCAGGTCCAGGGCCTGTTCCGCGACATGATCCTCGCGCGGCGGCTCGACACCGAGGCGATGGCGCTCCAGCGTCAGGGGGAGCTCGGGCTGTGGGCGCCGCTGCTCGGTCAGGAGGCCGCGCAGATCGGCGCCGTACGCGCACTCGAACCCGAGGACTACGTCTTCCCCAGCTACCGCGAGCACGCCATCGCCCTGTGCCGCGGCGTCACCGTGAGCGAGCTGCTGAAGATCTGGCGCGGCACCGAGCACGGCGGCTGGAACGCCGAGAAGACACGCGTGGCCGGCTACGCCATCGTGATCGGCACGCAGACGCTGCACGCCGTCGGGTACGCCATGGGCATTCAGCGCGACGAGGCGGCCGAGGCGGTTCTCGCGTGCTTCGGCGACGGCGCGATCAGCCAGGGCGACGTCAACGAGGCGTTCGTCTGGGCGGGCGCGCAGAACGCACCCGCCGTGTTCTTCTGCCAGAACAACCAGTGGGCCATCTCCGCACCGCTCGCCACGCAGACGCGTGTGCCGCTCTACCGCCGCGCGGCCGGCTTCGGCTTCCCCGGCGTACGCGTCGACGGCAACGACGTGTTCGCCTGCCTGGCCGTCGTACGCGCCGCGCTGGCGCGGGCGCGCGAGGGCGGCGGCCCGACGCTGATCGAGGCGTACACCTACCGGATGGGCGCGCACACCAGCTCCGATGACCCGAAGCGCTACCGCGCTGACGCCGAGCTGGAGGCGTGGCGGCGCAAGGACCCGATCGAGCGGGTGCGCGCGTACCTCATTAGGAACGAGCCGGCCGCGGACGCCTTCTTCGCGAGCGTCGACGCCGAGGCGGACGAGCTGGGCCGCCAGATCCGCGCCGACTGCCGCGCGCTGCCCGATCCGGAGCCGCGTGCGATGTTCGACCACGTGTACGCGGGCGCGCACCCGCAGCTCGCCGAGGAGCGCGCGGCCCTCGCCGCGTACCTGGACGGTTTCGCGGACTGAGCCGGGCCTCTTCGGGGGCCTGGCTGGACGTGACCGGGGGTGTCCTGCCTAGGATGTGCTTTCCGCGACATACGCGGCGCCCGCTCCCCGCCGAGCAGGCCCCGGGCCGCCGCACTCCGGAGGAGGACCTTTGAGCACTCCGTTCACGCGCGACAACCTCGATCTGGCCACGACCGCACGAGAGATGGCGGACCGGGCCCCCGCCGGTTCGATGGAGAAGGCCGTCGCCGGGTCGGTGGCCGTCTCCTGCGCGACCACCCGCACCTTCGAGGAGGCGCGCGACGTCCTCGGCGGCCTGCACCCCGAAGAGGTACGCCGGCCGGCGATCGAGTTCCTGGAGCGTCTCGCCGTGTACGAGCCGTGAGCCGCTCGGCAGCTTCCACCACAAAGTAGACTCCGCACGTGTCCGAGGCGAAGTTCGAGATCCAGATGCTGCACGACCGGGTCATGGTGCGCCCCGACAAGGAGGGGGAGCGCCGCAGCACCGGCGGCATCGTCATCCCCGCGACGGCCGACCTGGCGAACCGCCTGGTCTGGGGCGAGGTCTGCGGCGTCGGCCACCACGTACGCTCGGTCAAGGTCGGCGACAAGGTCCTCTACAAGGACGAGGACCAGTACGAGGTCGAGGTCCAGGGCGCGATGTACATCGTGATGCGCGAACGCGACCTGCACGCCGTCGCCAGCGAGCGCCCCGAGTACGGCACCGGCCTCTACCTCTGACGCCCTGATCAGGGGATCGGCACCGAGCGGATCGCGACCGTGCCCTTCGTCGGGTCCAGTTCCGTCTCCTGGGAGACGCCCGCCGGCGTGATGACGTCCATGGCGCGCGGGACCGTGGCCGGGTCGGCCGCGCAGATCGGGCCCGAGTCGCCCGGTCCGCAGACTCCGAAGGTGTACGGCTGCGGGGTCGGGGCGAAGCCGCGTGCCTGGTCGGCGCTGAAGCCGTCCTGGCCGTGCAGTACGACCGCGAACCGCCAGCCCGTGCCCGGGGTGCCGAACACGGTCTTCGGCAGCGCGATGGTGATGGTCCTGGTCGCCTGCGACGCGCGTACCGCCGCGCCGCCGCGCGCGTCGCCCGCCGCGTCGACCCACACCGGTGCGGCGAAGCCCTGGACCTCGATCCGCTGGCTCCAGGAGTCCGCGAGCGTGTAGCCGCGCTGCGCGGACGCCGCCTGGTCCGAGACCGTCGAAGCGCCCGGCTGCCGGACGTACACGTCGAGGAGCTGTGCGCCCAGCGCGCTGCCGAACGTCGGCGTCAGGTCGCGCAGGCGCGCCTGGAGGTAGACCGTGTTCGCGTCGCTGATCACCTGGAATCGTTCCAGGTCGAACGCGCCCGGATGGAAGTCGGGCGCGGTCGGGTAGGCGTACGTGCCCGGCCCGTGGTCGTCGCCGTCCACGTCCGTTACGTCCAGGGCCGTCGTGCCGCCGGTCAGCTCGCCGATGACGGTCCGCTGGGCCTGTGCCGTGCCGCCGCGGGTGGTCGCGGTCACGGTCAGCACCGTGGTGCCGAAGCTCGCCGGCGCGCTCGCGGTGAACGCGCCGTCCGCGCCGGCCCGCGTCGAGGCGACGACGGTGTCGCCGCCGACGTCCGTTCCGGCCGAGGCGACCTCGACGCGTGCGTACGGGGCCGTTGTGCCGGTGACCTGGACCGTCGCCCCGGAGACCGACGCGCCGTCCGCGGGCGCGGTGATCGTCAGCGGGATCGCGGCCGGCGCGTGCGCGTACCGGTCGCGTACGGCCGCGGGCTGCTCCAGCGGACGTCCCGCGCCGAGGTCGACCGCGAGCCGTACGACCTGCGCCTGTGCCCAGGTGAGCGGGGCCGCCGAGCCCGCCGCCCGGCCGTCGGTGAAGCCGATCGAGGCGGTGGCGGGGTCGCTGCCGTACGGGCTCGCGGGCAGGTCCGTGTCCTCCCACGCCTGCTCGGGCACCAGGCCGGTGGCGGTGTAGCGGCTCATCGAGGCCAGCAGCGCCGCGGCTCCGCGCCCGTCGCGTACCTGGAGGTCGTGCTCGGCGCGCTCGCCGGACAGTACCGGCCACGGGTGCCCGGAGCCGGCGTTGCCGGTCGGCCAGGGCTTGCCGTCCGGGTCGCAGGAGGTGGGGTCGGCGACGTGGCAGTCGCCGTAGCCGTCCTCGGTGCCGGCGGTGTCCGAACCGTAGCGGTACCAGCCCTGGCCGCTCGGGGTCGCGTGCCCGATGACCCTGTCCACGACGGGCAGCGAGGCGGTCACGTCCGGGTCGTCCGGGGCGAGGACGCCGAGGCGGCTCAGCTCCAGGAAGCCGGCGTCGACCACCCGCCGCTGGTCCTCGGTCGGGCCGCCGTTGCCCAGGCCGTACGTCGTCGCGGCGTCAGGGTCGCCGTTCTTGGACAGGCGCAGGAAGTAGCGCTTGGCGTACGGGCCGGTCGTGGTGACCGTCCAGCTCTTCACCGAGCGGGCGAACCGGTCGGCGGTCGCGCGGTAGAGACGTCCGCGCGCGTCGTCGCCGTGGCGGTCGGCGATTTCAGCGCCCGCGACCAGTCCGGCGATCTCGGCGGCGATGGTCGAGGGGGAGTATCCGGACTGCTCCTCCCAGCGTTCCACGCCGTACGACGGGCCGTGGGAGACGAGGAAGTCCGCGGCCCCGCGTACGTGGTCGCGCCACAGGGCCGCGTCGCCGCCGAGCCCGGACTGGTAGGCCATCAGGACCGGGTAGGCGGTCTCGTCGAGCTGGTCCCCGCCGGTGTCCGGGGCGACCTGGCCGTTCAGCAGCGAGTTGCGCGGCAGCCTCCCGTCGGGCAGTTGCTGGCGCTCCAGCAGGAACCGCGCGGTCGCACGCGCCGTCGTCAGGTCGCCGTCGGTGAGGAACCCGGTGAACGCCTCGTACAGGTCGCGGGAGAACACCTCACGGTAGGAGCCGAAGTAGAAGGGCTGCCCGCCCGTACGGTCCGCCGCGCTGATCGCCTGCCCCCACGGGCTCGCCAGCGACGCCACGACCGCGCCGGGGAAGGTCTTGTCCTCGCTCGCCTTGATGACGTTGGCGGACAGGTAGTAGGCGCTCGCCTGCGCCGCGGGCGGTCGCCGCAGTCCGCGGTCGTAGGCGTGCCAGCCGTTCTCGTAGTCGCGCTCGGTGGCGGCGAAGGGCCTTGCGGCGGCCGCTCCGGCGGTGTCGATCGCCTGCCCGCCCGTACGGCCGAAGCCGAGGGCGAAGGTCGTCTCGCCGTGGCTGAGCGGCAGTTGCGCGGTCGCGACGACGTTGCCGTCCGCGGCCGAGTCCGCGGGCGTGAGCGTGTGGCCGGCGTCGAGCATGGCCGCGCCGTCGCTCGCGGTGCCGACGTAGCCGACGCTCGCCTGGGGGAGCGGCCGGTCGGCGCGCAGCGCGAGGTGGGTGGGGACGGCGTAGTCGCGGTTCGCGGCGCTCGTGCGTGTGTTCTCGTCGCCGACGACGGGCACGCCGTGCTGCACCGTGCCGGTGTCGCCGCCCGCGTTGACGTCGCCTCCGCCGCCGTTGCCGTTGATGCTCGTGTCGAGCCGCACGTACAGGCGGAGCGGCGTGCTCGCCTCCAGCCGGGTCCGCACGACCACGGCGTCCCGGCGCGGGTCGGTCACGTACGTGGTGACGAGGCGGTAGCGCCCGGCCTTGCTCGCGGTCGTGACGGTGCACGCCATGCCGCTCGCGTCGGTGCGTACGGTGTAGGTCGTGTCGCGGCCCTGGAGCTCGGTGAACGTGCGCCCGTCGGTGACCGCGAACCGCATCGACTCGACGTCGGTGTTGTCGATGGTCGGCTCGTATACGTCGGACAGCACGCCGCCGGCCACGGTGTACCAGATCTTGGAACCGCCGTGCGCCGTGCCCACGCAGTCCTTGCGCGCCAGGTCGAAGTGGGACGTCGTGCCCGGCCCCGCCGCGGCGGCGTGGGCGGTGCCGCCGACCAGGCCTAAGAGCGGAAGGCCGAGCGCGACGGCGAACACGGCGATGTGCGGACGACGCATGACGTGGGCCTCCGGCGCTTGTCGTGCCGCCCAGCCAATGTCGCCGCTGATCTTCTGTCAACGTCCGGAACCGGACGAGACCGGCCCCCTACGGCTTCATCTCAGTTGATGAAGACCTTGACGTCCCATCCGCCATTCTTAATCAGTCCGCGGGTGTAGAACTCGCAGATCCAGGCGGAGGCGCCGTATTGCGCGGCGGTGGCCGGGCCCCTGCTGTTGCAGATCGCCTTGGTCGGGTATAGGGCGTTGGTGTAGATCCACGTTCCCGCGTGTGCCGGGGTGGTCAGCCCGACGAGCGCAGTGCCCGCGATGGCCAGGGGGATGGCGGTACGAAGCAGGCGCTTCATGGTGTGTACCCATCTATGCGAAGTTATGGGTATAGCGGGTGAGGGGCCGAGTCGATATACGGTCGGCCTGAGTCGAGGGTTTCTTGCGACCGAAATCATAGCCTCCTTGGCGGGGACTGTGGGCTGGCATTGCCATTCCTTGACCTGCGGGAACACCGGTGGCCGGGGTGCCGGGCTGAGGTGGCGGCCTGCCCGCGATGCGCCGGGCGCGGTTTGGTCCGGGCATGTCTCGGCGACGCCGCGCCGAGGGGCCGCTGAGCAGGGAGATCATGGCCGCGCGGGGGAAGATGAGGTCATGGGACTGGACGACCTCGACCCCTTCGCCCTCCTCGACGCGGAGGCGGAGCGGCTCGATCACCACTTTTCCGGCCTGCCGGACGCCGCCTGGGCGGGGCAGTCCCGCTGCGCAGGCTGGACGGTACGCGACGTCCTCGCCCACCTCGCGGGGCAGGAGGCGTACAACCACGCGTGCCTGGGCGACGACCTGGCGGCACTGTCGGCGCGCATGGAGCGCGAGGGCATCGTGGGCATCGCGGACTTCAACGCGTGGACCGTACGCACGCGGCAGGGCCGGCCGGTCGGCGAGATCCTGGACGAGTGGCGTACCGGAAACGGCGAGACGCGCCGCCGGATGCGCACACTCGGCCGGAACGCGACCCTGCCGACGATGTGTGGCCCGTACCCGGTCGGCTTGCAGGTCTTCCACTACGCGTCGGAGTACGCCACCCACGCCGACGACGTGAACGTGCCGGACGCCGCGAACCCGGCACGGGTGAGCTGGCGCGCGTGTGTGGGCCGCTTCGCCCTGACCGAACGCGCCGCGCCGGTCGAGGTCGAACAGGACGGCGACGGCCATTACACGGTACGCACCGCCGCGGCGGAGGCCCGGCTGAACCCACCCGACTTCGTCGCCGCCACCGTGGGCCGGCTGGACCCCGGCCACCCACTCGACCCGCAACTACGCGAGGCGCTCCGCTGCCTCGCCTGAGCCCGGCGTGAGCACCTGACGCGCGGCGGCTTGGCGGCGACCGCGCCACACCCTAGCCCGCCAGAACCTCGTTCTGGTTTCATGCGGTGGGGAGGCGTTCATGTCTCAGCGGTCGGTCAGTGTGGTCATCGTCGGGGCCGGGTTCGGCGGTATCGGCATGGCGATCAGGCTGCGGCGGGCCGGCGTACGCGACGTCGTCGTCCTGGAGAAGGCCGGGGGCCTCGGCGGCACGTGGCGTGACAACGTCTATCCCGGTGCGGCCTGTGACATCCCCTCCAACCTCTACTCCTTCTCCTTCGAGCGGCGCCGCGACTGGTCGCGGCGGTTCCCGCAGCAGGAGGAGATCCTCGGCTACCTGCGCGACTGCGCCGACAAGTACGGGATCGCGCCGAGGTTCGGCGCCGAGGTCGAGGAGGCGGCCTTCGACGACGAGTGCGGCCTGTGGCGGGTGCGTACGACGGCGGGCGAGGAGTACGCCGCGCGTGCCCTGGTCGCCGCCTGCGGGCAGCTCAACCGGCCCGCCTACCCCTCGTTCCCGAACGCCTTCGCCGGGACGGCCTTCCACTCCTCACGCTGGAACCACGCCTACGACCTGACCGGCAAGCGCGTCGCGGTGATCGGTACCGGGGCGAGCGCGATCCAGTTCGTTCCGCACGTCGCGGCGCGCGCCGCGCGGGTGCACGTGTTCCAGCGGACGCCGCCGTACGTCGTGGACAAGGCCGACCGGGCGTACGCCTCGTGGGAGCGGCGGCTGCTGCGCCGGGTGCCCGTGCTGCGCACGCTCAGCCGGGCGAACACCTACGCGCGGCTTGAGGCGCGCGGCCTGGCGTTCATCACCGCGCCGCGCCTCATGGGCCCGGCCACGAACGTCTTCCGCCGCCGGCTCGCCGAGCGGGTGCCCGACGCCGGGCTACGTGCCGCGCTGACCCCGGAGTACGTGATGGGCTGCAAGCGCGTCCTGCTCTCGGATGACTACTACGAGGCGGTCAACGCGGCCGGGGTCGAGCTGGTGACCGAGCCGGTCGACCGGATCACCGAGACCGCCGTGGTCACCGCGGACGGCCGCGAGCGCCCGGTGGACGCGGTGATCTACGGCACCGGGTTCCGCACCCAGAGCTTCGTGGCGCCGATGACCGTACGCGGCCGCGGCGGGCGTGAGCTGAACGACGCCTGGCGGGGCGGCGCGGAGGCCTATCTCGGCATCGTCGTGAGCGGCTTTCCCAACCTGTTCCTCATCTACGGGCCGAACACCAACCTCGGCCACAACTCGATCATCTACATGCTCGAATCGCAGTTCAACTACGTCGCCGGCTGCGTGCGCGCGCTCACCCGGGCGCGCGACATCGACGTACGGCCCGGCGTGCAGAGCGCGTTCAACCGCGAGGTGCAACAGCGGTTCCGCGACACGGTGTGGACCAGCGGCTGCACGAGTTGGTACATGGCGCCCGACGGGAAGATCGTCAACAACTGGCCCGGCTACACCTTCGCGTACCGGCGTGCCACGCGGCGGCCCGATCCGCGCGACTTCCGCGTGGGTGCCTTCAGATGATCCGGGCGAGTTTGTCCACGACGCTCGCCGCGTGCAGCGGACGTGCCAGCCGCAGTTCGGTACGGTCCGCGCCCGTGGTGACCGACGCGATCGAGCGTCCGGCGGGCGCGTGCCGCGGTACCCGGCCCTCGACGCGCAGCCGCAGCGTGAGGCCGGGCCAGCCGGTGGCGACGACGGGTACGGGGGCGGTCAGCGCCACGCGGTGCCCGAAGCCGTCGTCGGCCCGTGCCAGCACCGCGCCCCGCGGCGCGAGGGTGACGCGGGTGAAGGAGTTCTCGGCCGCGACGATGATCGGCTGCGCGGCGGACACGGCCGTGGCCGGGCTCGTCGCCTGCGGCTGTGCCATCACCGCGCCGACCAGCAGCTTGCCGGCGTAGCGTGCGGCGAACACGTAGTTGGCGCCCGCCTGGGTCGTGAAGCCGGTCTTGCCGCCGATCACGCCGTCGGTGCCCAGGAGCGTGTTGCCGCCCGACCGCGCCTCCCCGCCGGTGCGCGGGGTGAACGTCGGCTTGTTCACGACCTCGGCGAACGCGGGGATCCGCATCGCCGCGCGGAACAGCCGCACCTGGTCGGCGGCGGTGCTCACCGTGGTGGCGTCGAAGCCGCTCGGGTCGGTGTAGCGGGTGCCGGTCATGCCGAGCCGCCGTGCGGTGGCGTTCATCCTGGCGACGAACGGCACGTCGCCGCCGGTGTCCCAGCGGGCGAGCTCGTGCGCGATGTTGTTCGCCGAGACGATCATCAGCGCCTCCAGCGCCTCCCGCTCGGTGAACGGCTGGTTCGCGACCACGTCGACGTGGGTCTCCTCGCGCGCGATGCGCCAGGGCAGCCGGGCGGCCTCCTCGGCCGAGACGTGGTATGTCGGGCCCTCCTGGCCGCCGGGCAGGGGATGGTCCTGGAGGAAGACGTAGGCGGTCATCACCTTGGCGACGCTCGCGGTCGGCGTCGGCGTCGCGGCGCCCGATCCGCCCATCCGGCCCAGCCCGTCCACCTCGACCACGGCCTGACCGGCGGCGGGCCACGGCAGCCTGAGCGTGCCGGGTACGGTGTGCGCGCTCGCGGCGACCAGCCGGAGCCGTGCCGCCGGCAGCGGCCGTACCATCTGGAAGACGACCAGGGCGATCAGCAGCAGGCCCGCCACCCCGCAGATGATCGCCAGTGTCCGGCCGTTGTGCCGCTCCGCCATCGGCGTCTCCTTGGCCGGCGGCAGCATGCGTTCCGCGATACCCGTCACCGCACGACCCCCTGTGCTTTCCAGCGCGGTGCTGAAACGCTCCGCGAACACAGTAGATGCGCGAAACCCGGATCAGGTTCGTGACATGCCGGACGCAGTAACGTACGCCGCATGCCCACCGCACTCATCACCGGCGCGACGGCCGGAATCGGCGCCGCGTTCGCCCGGCGCCTCGCCGCCGACGGCTTCGACCTGATCCTGCTCGCCCGCGACGCCGAGCGGCTCACGCGCGCCGCGGAGGAGTACGGCGGCGCGGAGGTGGTCGTCGCCGACCTGAGCACGGAGGAGGGGATCGTCAGGGGTGAGGACGCCGCGCGCCGCGCCGACCTGGTGATCAACAACGCCGGGTTCGGGCAGAAGGGCCGCTTCCTCGACGTCCCGCTGGAGGACGAGCTGACCTTGCTCAAGGTGCACTGCGAGGCGGTGCTGCGGCTGACGCACGCGGCGGTCGTGGCGATGCGCGAGCGCGGCCGCGGCGGCGTCATCAACGTCGCCTCGGTCGCCGCGTTCTTCTCCCGGGGCACGTACGGCGCGTCCAAGGCGTGGATCGTGAGCTTCAGCCAGGGCGTCGCGCAGGACGTGCCCGGCGTGCACGTCATGGCGCTCTGCCCCGGGTTCGTGCACACGGAGTTCCACGACCGGGCGGGGATGGACATGTCGGGCCTGCCCGAGGCGCTCTGGCTGGACGCCGACCGGGTCGTCGCCGACGGCCTGCGCGCCTTCCGCCGCGGTACCGCCGTGTGCGTGCCCGGCGCCCAGTACAAGGCGCTCGTCGGTGCGGGCCGCCTCGTCCCGCGCAACCTCGTCGCCCGGATTTCTTCTCGTACGGGCCGTAAGTACCGCTGACCTCCAGGTAGGCCCTTCATCCCCTTTTCGCCAGCGTTCGTCGGCTCGCGCGCCCCCTGCGGAGAACGCTAGGTTTGCCCCATCCCGGACGGAGGTTCTCCCCCCATGCCCCTGTTCCTGCGCCGTCTCGCCGCCGTCTCCTCGGCGGCTTTGCTGTCCGCGGGCCTGTTCACCGCCCCGGCCGCCCGAGCGGTCGTCGGCGGCACCGCCGCCGTACCCCCGCCGTGGCTCGCCGCCATCGGCACGCCGGCCTTCTTCGTACGGCCGTCGGGTCAGTTCTGCGGCGGGGTCCTGGTCGCCCCGGCGAAGGTCGTGACCGCGGCGCACTGCGTCGACTTCCTGCGTGCCGTGCCCACCCTCCTGAGTGCGACGTTCGGCCGCGCCGACCTCGCCAGGAAGGACGGCGAGAGCGTGCAGGTGAAGTCGATCTGGGTGGACCGTGGCTTCCACGAGACCGCGTTCCAGGGCGAGACCGTCGAACACCAGGACGTCGCCGTGCTGACGCTATCGCGCCCGATCATCGACCGCCTCCCGCTGCCGCTGGTCGACCGCCTCGGCGCGTACCCGCCGGGTGCTCCCGCGCAGGTGTACGGCTGGGGTACGACCTCCGAGCGCGACCTGGTCAACGCCAAGCTGCGCCAGGCGACCATCCCGCTGGCGGGCGATGACCGCTGCGCCGCGGCGTACGGCTCGTCCTTCGACCACCGCGACATGGTCTGCGCGGGCTCGCCGCACGGCGACACGTGCCAGTTCGACAGTGGCGGCCCGCTGGTCGTCCAGGGCCGCCTGGCGGGCCTGACCTCGTGGGCGTACGGCTGTGCGCGCGTGGGGTACCCGGGCGTCTACTCGCGGCTCTCGTTCTTCGCGCCGCTGCCGCTCTGAGGCCGCGCGAGGGCCTCAGCGGCGGCGGTAGTGGAAGGTGACGCCGTACGCGCCGGTCTTGGCCGACTTGCCGAGCTTGACGCCGCTGAGCGTGAAGTGCCCGATCACCGCGCCGTGCGGCTCGGCGGACGCCGTGACGGTGCGGGACGCGTGGCCGGCCACGTCGGTGACGGCGACCCGCATCCGCCCGGTGCGCAGGGCGCCGGTGTGCACCCGCAGGCCGTTCGCGGTCCGCAGGCTGTCCGGCCGCTGCCACCACGTCGCGGCGTGTGCCTTCTTCGGCGCGGCCGCGGGGGTCGGGGACGGAGACGACTTGCGCGCGGCGGCGCGTTCTCTGCGCACCGCTCCGGCCGGGTCGCCGCACCCCGCCAGCATCCCGATCAGGGCGACCACCGCTACGGCCACTGCCGGAAGGCGTAGGCCTTCGCGCATGCTTCCTCCTCGTTGAAGACGAGGCAAACCCTATCGGCGACGGCGTACGCCTTCGCGCGCCCCGAGCTTGGCCAGCAGCCGTACGAGAGTGTCGCGCTCGTCGGCGGACAGCGTCTCGGCCCACAGCGACTCGCGCGCGTTGTGCGTCGCGAACGCCTCTGTGATCGCCGTCTGGCCCCTCTCCGTTAGGCTGAGGCGTACGGCCCGGCGGTCGTTGGTGTCCGGGACCTTGCTGACCAGGCCGTCGCGGTCGAGGGTGGTGACGAGCGCGGACACCGCCTGCCGGCTCATGCCGGACAGCTCCGCCGCGCGCTTGGCCTCCATCGGGCCGGCGATCCAGAGCGTGAACAGCAGGCGAAAGCCCGGATAGCTCCAGCCGCGCGGCCGGTGCACGACGGACTCCATGTCGTAGACCATCATGTTGGTCACCCGGTAGAGCGTGAGGATGAGGCGCATGGCCTCCGGCTCGATTCCCGGAAGCCGCTCACCGGCACGCTCGACGGCGGCGTCGACGAACGTCCAGAAATCGAGGTCTTGTGCGCTCACGATGCTCAGCTTAGAGTCGGGTACAAGAACTAATCAAAGCTTTGATCAATAGTTCCGATCATTTTACGGTCAACGTCCGGAGCCGGAGATGCCCTACTACCAACGCGTCGGGGAGGTTCCCCGCAAGCGTCACATCCAGTTTCGCAAGCCCGGCGGCGGGCTCTACGCCGAGGAGCTGATGGGCGAGGAGGGGTTCTCCTCGGACTCGTCGCTGCTCTACCACGTGCACCTGCCGACCGCGATCGTCAAGAGCGAGGGCGTCGACGCGCCGGCGCACGCACGTGGCGCGAGCCCGAACCACCCGCTGATGCCGCGCCACTTCAAGCCCCGCGACCTGACGACGGGCGGCGACCCGGTGCTCGGGCGGCGGCTGCTGATGGCCAACGACGACGTGCGCATCTCCTACGTCGCCGCGGACGCCGACGGCGAGCTCTACCGCAACTCCGCCGGCGACGAGTGCGTCTACGTCGAGTCCGGCACGGCACGGCTGGAGTCGGCCTACGGCGCGCTCGACGTCGGGCCCGGCGACTACGTCGTCGTCCCGACCGGCACGATCCACCGGTTCGTGCGCACGTGCGAGGGCCTGCTGCGGCTCATGGTCTTCGAGGCGTCCGGCCACATCCGCCCGCCCAAGCGCTACCTCTCCCAGTACGGCCAGTTCCTGGAGCACGCGCCGTACAGCGAGCGCGACCTGCGTACGCCCGCCGAGCCGCTGGTATGCGAGGGCGAGGACGTGCCGGTCCTCGTACGGCACCGCGGCGGCCTGACACGCCTGACCTACCGCAACCATCCGCTCGACGTCGTCGGCTGGGACGGATACCTCTACCCGTACGCCTTCAACATCGACGACTTCGAGCCGATCGTGAAGCGCACCCACGCGCCGCCGCCGGTGCACCAGACCTTCGAGGGCCCGAACTTCGTGATCTGCTCGTTCTGCCCTCGGCCGCTCGACTTCCACCCCGACGCCATCCCGATCCCGTACAACCACCACAACGTCGACTCCGACGAGATGATGTTCTACGTCGGTGGCGACTACTCGGCGCGCAGGGGCTCCGGCATCGACGTCGGATCGGTCAGCCTGCATCCGGCCGGATTCACCCACGGGCCCGCGCCGGGCGCGGTCGAGGGCATCATCGAGGCGATCCGCGACGGCCACACCGAGACCACCGAGATGGCGGTCATGGTGGACACCTTCCGTCCGCTGAACATCGGCGACCAGGCGTCGTCGGTCGAGGCGGGGGAGTACGCCTGGACCTGGGCGCGCTAGACCTCCTCTCCGGCCAGGACCGGCACGGCGGCGAGCAGGGCGCGCGTGTACTCGTGCCGCGGCGCGGTGTACAGCTCGTCCGCGTCGGCGAGTTCCACCACCCTGCCGTCGTGCATGACGGCCACGCGGTCGCTCACCTGGCGGACCACCGCGAGGTCGTGGGACACGAACAGGATCGTCAGCTCGTACTCCTCCTGGAGACCCCTCAGCAGATCGAGGATCTGGGCCTGCGTCGAGACGTCGAGCGCGGAGACCGGTTCGTCGCAGACCAGGAGTTTCGGACGCAGTGACAGGGCGCGTGCGATGCCCATGCGCTGGCGCTGGCCGCCGGAGAACTCATGCGGGTACCGGTCGTGCCGTGCGGCGTCCAGGCCGACGCGCTCCATCAGCTCCCGCGCGGCTCGCCGTGCCTCGCGGTCGCCCGCGCCCTGGACGCGCAGCGGGTCGGCGATGGCGTCGCCCACCGTACGGCGCGGGTTGAGCGAGGACACCGGGTCCTGGAAGACCATCTGGAGGTCGCGTCGCACCGGCCGCAGGGCGCGCTCCGGCAGGCGCGTGATGTCGCGCCCGGCGAAGACGATCCGTCCCGACGTCGGCTCCAGCAGCCGTACGACCATCCGGGCGAGGGTGGTCTTGCCGCTGCCGCTCTCGCCGACCACGCCGAGCGTCTCCCCGCGCCGTACGTCGAGCGTCACCCCGTCGACCGCGCGCAGCACCTCGCGGCGCAGGCCGCCGCCCGGCCGCCGGAACTCCCGCGTGAGGCCGGTGAGCGTCAGCAGCGGTTCTCCGGGCGTACGGCGCGGGGCGGCGGGAGGCGTGTCCAGACGGGGGACGGCGGCCAGGAGCGCACGCGTGTACGGCTCGGCGGGCGCTCTCAGCACCGCGCCCGCCGCGCCCTCCTCGACCAGCCGGCCGTCCCGCATCACCAGCACGCGTTCCACCGACCGCGACACGACGCCGAGGTCGTGCGTCACCAGGAGCAGCGCCATGCCCGTCTCGGCGCGCAGATCGTCGATCAGGTCGAGGATCTGCGCCTGCACGGTCACATCCAGCGCACTGGTCGGCTCGTCCGCGACCAGGATCGACGGCTCGCACGCCAGCGCCATCGCGATCAGCGCCCGCTGCCGCATCCCGCCCGAGAACTCGTGCGGCCACGCACGCGCGCGCCGCGCCGCGTCCGGGATGCCGACACGGTCGAGCACCTCGACCGCACGCGCCCAGCCGGCCCGGCGGCTCGCGCCCGAGTGCGTGCGGTAGACCTCGGAGATCTGGTCGCCGATCCGGTAGTACGGGTCCAGCGCGGACAGCGGATCCTGGAAGATCATCGCGATCCGGCTGCCACGCAGCCGCCGTACGGCCTCATCGTCGATCGCGTTGACGTCGTACGCGCCGAGCAGGATCCGCCCGCTCACCCGCGCGGAGGAGTGCCGGTGCAGGCCGAGCAGCGCGAGCGCGGTCGTGCTCTTGCCCGACCCGGACTCCCCGACGATGCCCAGCGCGCCGCCGGCGGCCAGCTCGAAGGAGATCCCGTCCACCGCGCGCAGCGCGCCGCCGCCGCGCTCGGCGGGGAACTCCACGGACAGGTCGCGTACGGCGAGAACCGGCGCGCTCATGTCAGCACCACCCGGCGGTCGACCACCGCGTACAGCAGGTCCGCGGCGGTGTTGGCGACCACGATGGCGGCCCCGGCCACCAGCGTGAGCCCGGCGACGACGGGCAGGTCGACGTTGTTGGACGACTGCACGATCAGCTGGCCCAGGCCCGGCAGCCCGAACAGCGTCTCGGTGAGCATCGCGCCGACCAGGATGTAGCCGAAGTCGTACGCGCTGACCGTGATGATCGGGGTGATGGTGCCGCGCATCGCGTGCCGGCCGACGATGCGCCGCTCCCGCAGCCCGTACGCGCGGAAGGTGCGGATGTGGTCCTCCGACAGCGTCTCCAGCATGCCGGTGCGGGTCAGCCGCGCGTAGATCGCGGCCTGGGCGATGGCGAGCGTGAACCAGGGCAGCAGCAGGTTCTTGGCCCACGCCGCCGGGTCCTCGGTCAGCGGGACGTACACCGGGAAGTCCAGCCAGTGCAGGTAGCCGCAGAAGAGCATCAGCAGCAGCATCCCGCTCACGAAGATCGGCGCGCCGAAGGCGAGCATCGACGCGCCCGTCACGAGCCGGTCGGTGAGCCGTCCCGCGCGCAGCGCGGACAGCACGCCCGCCGAGACGCCGATGAGCAGCCACAGCACCATCGCGCCGAACGTGAGCGACAGCGACACCGGCAGGCGCTGCCCGATCAGGGACAGCACCGGCTGGTCGTTCTGGAAGGAGAAGCCCAGGCAGGGCGCGGCGCAGTGCGAGACGTCCGGGCCGGCGCTGTAGTCGCGGCCCACGAAGATCCCGGTCAGGAAGTGCCAGAACTGCGTGTACTCCGGCTGGTCGAGGCCGAGCTTGTGGTCGATCGCGGCGAGCTGCCCCCCGCCGCAGCCCTTGCCGCACACGAGCACCGCTGGGTCCGCGGGCAGCGCGTAGAAGATCACGTACACGAACGCGACCATGACCAGCAGCAACGCGATCGTGCCGGCCAGCCGTCTCAGCAGGTAGCGGGTCATCGGCGGCCTCCGCGCAGCGACGGCGCCTTCGGATCGAGCGCGGTCCGCAGGCCGTCGGCGAGCACCGTGAAGGCGAGCACGTTGACGAGCAGCAGCAGACCGGGCACCAGCACGTACGTCGGGTCGGCCTGGAACCAGGTCGTCGCGGTGGACAGCATCTGCCCCCAGGACGAGGTGGGCGGGCGCACCCCGACGCCGAGGAAGGACAGCCCGGCCTCGGAGATCATGTTCGAGGGGAGCAGCAGGGCCGCGTACGTGACGAGCGGCGCCGAGACGCCCGGCAGGATCTCGCGCAGCGCGATGCGGGCGCGCGTGGCACCCGACAGCCGCGCCGCGGCGACGTAGTCGCGTGTCCGCAGCGACAGCACCTGGCCGCGTACGAGCCGCGCCGTGCCGCCCCAGCCGAACAGGCCGATGACCAGCATCAGCAGCACCGGGCGCGGGAAGCCGCCCGGCACGATCGCCAGCAGCGCGATCGCGAACAGGAGCTGGGGAAAGGAGATCGCCAGGTCGATCAGCCGCCCGAGCACGGTGTCGGCGATCCTGCCGCCGAGCCCGGCCGCCAGCCCGATCCCCACGCCCAGCAGGATCTGCACGACCAGCGAGCCGAACGCGACCACGAAGGAGATCCGCGCGCCGCCCAGCGCGCGCGCGAGCAGGTCGCGGCCGGTCGTCGGCTCCACGCCGAGCCAGTGCGCACCGCTCACGCCGCCGAACGCGCCGTGCGGCACGCCGCCGCGCGCCGAGTCGAGCAGCTCCGGGTGGTACGCCGTGGCGTCCTGGCCTTCGAGGTGGACGACCAGCGGCGCGGCGAGCGCGGCGACGATCATGATGACCGCCACCGCGAGCCCGGCCATCGCCACCCGGTCGGCGCGCAGCCGCCGGCGTACCTGACGGCCGCGGGCCGGCGCCTCCGTAGCGGCGCCGGCCTCGGTGATCAGGGTGCTCACTTGACCGACACCATCGCCGGGTCGTACGAGCCGCGCCACTGGTCCAGGTAGGCGTTCTGCACCCGCTTGCCGATCAGCCGGATGGAGATCGGGTGGATCAGCGGCACGGTCAGCGCCAGCTTGCCCAGCTCGGCGTCCAGCGCGCCCCAGCGCGGCCGCGCGAGCACGGGGTCGGGGATCGCGTTGGTGGCGTCGAACTCGGCGTTGATCTTCGGGTCGTCGAGCTGCGAGGCGTTGAAGTTGCCGCCCTCGGTGAGGATCTGCCGCCCGTCGAAGACCGGCGCGAGGAACGGCCCGCCGGTCGGCCAGTCGGCGCCCCACGTGGCCAGGAACATGCCGGGTTCGGTGGACGGTTTCTGGATCGCGTCGCTGTAGCCCGCCTCGTCGTAGGCCTTGAGCTTCACCGTGACCCCGGCCTGCTTGAGCGCCGCCTGCACCGCGGTGGCGATGGCCGGCCCGTCTTGTGATCCGTCGTTGTTGCGGTGCGCGAGCGTGAGGGTCAGGCCGTTCGGGTGGCCGGCCTGGACGAGCAACTCCCTGGCCTTGGCCGGGTTCCCGCCGGCCCCGGCGGGGAACTCGTCGTAGGGCTGGTAGCCGAACGCGGCCTGGTCGGGCAGGAACGTCGTCGCCGGCTTGGCCAGCGAGCTGCCGCCGAGCGCGTTGACCACCGACTGGCGGCTGACCGCGTAGGAGATCGCCTCGCGTACGCGGATGTCGTCGAACGGCTTGATCTTGGTGTTGAACGCGATGTAGTCGGTCTGGCCGAACTCCCCGCGTACCGCGCGCTTCTTCAGGTTCGGGTCGGTGGAGATCCGGGCCAGCTCGGCCGGTGACAGGTCGGTGTCGGTCGTGATCGCCGACGCGTCCTTGCCCGCGCTGGAGCTCAGCCGCTGGTTGATCACCGCCGCGTTCAGCCCGTACGTCCCCTGGACCCGGTCCGGGCAGGCGAGCCGCTGGTCGTCCAGACTCCGCGACCAGTACGGGTTGCGGACCAGCAGGAGGTTCTTGTCCTGCTCGTGCGCGGCGACCCGGTACGGCCCGCTGGCCACCGGATGCCGTTCGTAGCCGGTGCCGTCGTCCTTGGCCTTGGGCACCGGCGCGAACTGCGTCGCCGTCGCCACGTACGGGAAGTCGCCCTCGGGCTTGCGCAGCCGGAAGACGATCGTCGTGTCGTCCGGGGTCTGGATCGAGTCCAGCTCCTTGCCCTTGTACGGGCCGGTGTAGCCCTCGCCGCCCGCGAGCCAGTCACGCAGGTACGGGATCCCGCCCGGTAGCTCGGGCGCGAACGCGCGCTCCACGCCCCACTTGACGTCCCGTGAGGTGATCGGCGTGCCGTCCTCGAACTTCAGGCCGCTCTTGAGGTGGTACGTCCAGGTGCGTGCCCCGTCGCTCGCCTTGCCGGTGTCGGTGGCCAGATCCGGCACGACCTGGTCGCCGGCCTGCCCGGGCACGCGGTGCCGGGTGGTCAGCGTGCGGAAGATCAGCGAGGTGACGGCACCGCCGCCGGAGGTGTAGATGCGGGCGGGGTCGAGGTGGTGTGCGGTGGCGTCGGTCTGGTTCAGCACGTACAGCGTGCCGCCCTGGCAGGTCTTCGGGTCGAACGCCGAACCGCCTGAGGTGGACGAGCCGCCGGACGAACACGCGGTCAGCGCGGCGGCGAGCAGGGCGAGGGCGATGGGGACGGAGCTTCTTCGCATCACAGGGTTGCCAATCGAGGAGGATGACTACGAGTTGACACGACTGCAACCGAGAATGGCAGGAGTAACCCGACCGGAAAAGGGGGGAAGATCGCGAGCGCGCCCCGGGGTGTTCCCTAGATCATCGATGCGTGGTCCACTGGGGGGCGTGACGGAGGCCGATGAGGTGGCGCGACGCTGCGCCGAGAAGATGTACGCGGCCGACCGATCGTCTCGGCACCTCGGCATCGAGATCGGCGAGATCGCGGCGGGCCGCGCCCAGGCGCGGATGACCGTGCGGGACACCATGGTCAACGGGCACGGCATCGCGCACGGCGGCTATGTGTTCCTGCTCGCCGACACGGCCTTCGCGTTCGCGTGCAACACCTACGAGATCGCGACCGTCGCGGCCGCCGCCGAGGTGGTCTTCGTCGCGCCCGCGCGCATCGGCGACGTGCTGGTGGCCGACGCCGCCGAGCGGATCCGCTTCGGCCGCAGCGGGATCTACGACGTGACCGTACGGCGGGACGGCGGCGACACCGTCGCGGAGTTCCGCGGCACCAGCCGCGCCCTGCCCGGAGCCGCGCGGTGAACCCGCGGCGAGAGGCGTGGGAGCTGCTCGGCGGCGAGTACGACGTCCGCG
This sequence comes from uncultured Actinomycetota bacterium, assembly GCA_963799975.1. Classification (GTDB taxonomy): domain Bacteria; phylum Actinomycetota; class Actinomycetes; order Streptosporangiales; family Streptosporangiaceae; genus Actinoallomurus. The sequence goes on from CAWCZF010000006.1 coordinate 219,318, forward strand.
TGCTGGAGCCCTCGCCGCCCGCGGTGACGACGCCGCCCTGGTTCGCCGACGACCCGCTCGCCGGGCCGTACGGGATCAAGCTGGTCACGCCCGTCGCCGGGCTCGGCCGTAGCTGGGACGACCTGGCGGGCGAACGCCCCGAGGTGGCCGAGTTCTGCGCGGACCGCTGGCTCGGGGCCTGGCGGCGTCTCGCACCGCTGCCGCGCGCCTTCGTCGGTACCCGCCGGTCGCTGCACGCCCTCGCCGAGCACGTGGTCGCCCCGGCGCGCTACGCGGCCGGAAACGGCAAGATCGGCCTGCGGTACACCCGTGGCGGCTTCGGCACGCCGTTCTTCGGCACGGGCCGCCAGGTGCGCGTGGAGGAGGGCCGGCTGATCGTCGACGGTGCGGAGCACACTCCCGCGACGCTCGGCGAGGCCGCGATCCTGGCCGGGATACCGCTCGGCATGCCGCCGGACGTCTACGCGCCGACGACGCCCGCCGCGCCCGACACGCACCTGCCGGTGAACCCGGCCGCCGCCGAGGCGCTCGGCGCCTGGTTCGGCTTCGGCTGGTCGGTGCTCGAACAGCTGCGCTTCGACGGCCGGCCGCTCGCTCCCGGGCGCGTACAGCTCTGGCCGGAGCACTTCGACCCCGCCGTCGACCTCGGCGAGGAGTCCGCCGGCCGCCGCGCCTCCTTCGGCGCCTCGCCGGGCGACGACGCACACCCCGAGCCGTACCTGTACGTCGCCCCGTGGCAGTCCCGTAGGGGGGCGTTCTGGTCGGATCGGGCCTTCGGCGGCGCGTCCCTCACCTACGCCGCGCTGCTGTCCGCCGACGACCAGCGCGCGACCGCGCTCGCCTTTTTCCGGCAAGGACTGGCAGAGCTGAACTCCTGATCTCCCCGCCACGGGAATGCCACGCCGCCCTTTCCAAAGCTCCGTTAAGGAATGAATCGGTTCCCCTTTAACAACAGGGGGGCAGGTTCCCTTACTGCGAGGGCACACCGGGGGGACGGCCTCGAACCGCAGGCCAGACGTTCCCGCCTTCGGCGAACGCGGGGCAAAACGGCGGACCACGTCGTGCGCCTGTCTGGTGCCTTCCACGTCATCGTGTGAAAGGAGCGACAATTATGCGCAAGGGATTCAGGGCCGCCAGCGTGCTGGCCATCAGCCTCGGCCTGCTCGTGTCGGGCTGCGGCGGCAAGCACAAGGCCGTGCCGTCGTCAGGAGGCGTCGCCCAGCCGTCATCGCCAGGGCCAGAGTCATCGCCACCGTCGACGGAGGCGCCCGAGTCCTCGCCGCCGGCCACCGAGAACCCGGAGTCCTCGCCGCCCGCCGCGTCGATGGCACCGACCGGTCCGGCGGAGGTCAAGGCCAAGGACACCAGCGTTGGCAAGATCCTGGTCGACGGCAAGGACATGACGCTCTACCTGTTCGAGAAGGACAAGGGCGGCAAGCCCACCTGCACCGGCGAGTGCGCCACGGCCTGGCCGCCGCTGCTCACCACGGACAAGGTCACCGCGGGGGAGGGCGTCAACGCGTCCCTGCTCGGTGAGACCGACCGATCCGATGGAACCAAGCAGGTCACCTACCACGGCTGGCCGCTCTACCACTTCGCCAAGGACACCAAGGCCGGCGACATGGCGGGCCAGGGCATGGAGGCGTTCGGCGCCAAGTGGTACGTCGTCGACGCCGCCAAGGGCGACAAGATCGAGAAGAAGTAGCACTCGCGGGCCGGGGGAATCGCCGGTGGCGGCCATGCCGAGCGTACGGGCAGCGCCGCCACGGCGACCTTCCTCCGGCGGCGGCACGCGCGGGTGGGCCAGGTCCGCCGGTGCGGCGACGGCCGCCCTGCTGACCCTGGGCTGCGGTCCCGTGCGCCCGGTCGTGCGCGCCTCGTCGGGCGGCCGTGCGCCGGCGCGGCCGACCGCCGGCCCGGTGGAGATCCGCGCGCAGGAGACGCGGCTCGGCCGGATCCTGGTGACCGGCCAGGGCATGACGATCTACACGCCCGACCGTGACGCGGGCGACTTCGCCTCCACCTGCACCGGCCCCTGCGCCAGGTCGTGGCCCCCCGTGCTCACCGACGAGCGGATCACCGCGGGCACGGGAGCGAACTCCTCCTGGCTCGGCACGATCGCCCGGCCCTCGGGCCCGACGCAGGCGGAGTACGGCGGCTGGCCGTTGTACGTCGCGGCACGTGACGCGAGCCCGGGCGACCTGGGCGGCCAGGGCGTCGTGTCGTACGGGACGTCCTGGCACGCCGTCGACGCCGACCACGCGCAGCCGGTCCGGTGAGCCCCGGTGCGGTGCCTACCAGCTCGGCAGCGACGGCAGTGAGGACGGCAGTGACGGCAGCAGCCACACCCCGCCCGCGAGCAGCGCCACGATCGCGACCAGGCCGAAGCCGAACACCCACATCAGCCCGGGCATGCCGGTCAGCCGCGCGAGCTGGTCGGCGTCGGAGTCGGGCGCGCGGCCGTGCGCGCGCTTGCGCTGGAGTTCGAGCACCGGGCGCGCTCCCGCCAGCAGCAGGAACCACGTGAACGCGTAGGCGAACGCCGCCTGCACCGTGGCGGACCCGAACCAGGACACCACGAAGATCACCGCGCCGGTCGTGACCACCGACACCACGCCGTACACGTTGCGGATCAGGATGAGGATCGCGGCCAGCAGCGCGATGCTCGCCCACAGCAGCGCCGTGATGTGCCCGATCGCGAGCAGCCCGGCCGCGCCGAGGCCGAGCAGCGGCGGCGTGACGTATCCGGCGAACGCCGTGACGATCATGCCCGGCCCGTACGGCTTGCCGCTGGAGACGGTCACGCCCGAGGTGTCGGAGTGCAGCCGGATGCTGTGCAGGCGGCGGCCGGTGACCAGCGCGGCGAACGCGTGGCCGCCCTCGTGGGCGATGGTCACGACGTTGCGGAGCACGTGCCATACGGAGTGCACCGAGATCGCGCCCAGCGCGGCCACGCCGGTGACCGCGACGAGCCACCAGGACGGGTGCGGTTGCGTGCCGACGACGCCGTCCCAGACGTCGCCGAGCGTGGACATGTCCATTCATTCACCTCTGGGTGTACGACGCGCCCGGGGGGCGCGAAGTTTCGCCGAACGGCGAACCCATATCCAACCCCATGTCGGCCAGTAGGGTGTTGCCACTATGAGCGACCCGTTGATGAGTGTTTATCCGCCACTTGAGCCGGCCTCCCTGGTGACGCGGCGGTCCCGGCTCTTCCCGTTCGACTCAGACGGCCTCGCGCTCACCCATCTGGGCCGCGGCGCCATCTGGCTGGCGCTGAGAGCCCTCGGCCTCGGCGCGGGCAACCGGCTGGCCATGCCCGCCTACCACTGCGGCTCCGAGGTCGAGGCGGCCCGGCTCGCCGGCATCGAGGTGGTCTTCTACCGGGTGCTCCCGACGCTCCAGGTCGACGAGGACGACCTGATGCGGGCCGCCAAGGAGTGCGACGCCACCTACCTGATCTCCTACTACGGCTTCCCGATGCCGCCCGTGCCGCCGGGCACCCGCGTGATCGAGGACGCCGCGCACGCGCTGTTCTCCTACGACGGCGGCAGCGCGATCGGCTCGCGCGGCGACGCGGCGATCTTCTGCCCGCGCAAGTCACTCGGCGTGCCCGACGGCGGCGCCGTGCTCGTACGCGGCGGCTCCGTCGAGGCCACCGGACGGCCGCCGTGGAAGCGCATGGCGCGCTCGGTCGCCTCGCAGGGCATGGGCTGGGCCGCCCAGTCGCGCGCCGGCGTGCTGCGCGCCCCGGCGACCAAGGTGTTCCGCAAGGTCAGCAAGGCCGAGCAGGCGGTGGAGGAGGGCACGCTGACCGAGACCGTCATCGGCGAGTGGAACCTCGAGGTCGCCGACCTGGAGGTGGCCGCCTCCAAGTGCTCGCGCATGACCGAGTGGGCCGTGCACGGCGCGGACGGCGAGAAGATCCGCGAGGCGCGGCGGCGCAACTACCAGATCCTGCTGGACGCGATGCCCGAGGTCTGCCTCGACCGGTTCCGCGGGCTCCCCGACGGCGTCGCGCCGCTGTACTTTCCCGTACGCGTGCCCGAGCGCGACCGGACCATCGCCGAGTTGCAGAAGCGCGGCGTCCGCTCGATCGAGATCTGGCCGGTGCCGCATCCGCTGCTCGACCGTACGCGTTTCGCCGAGTTGGAGCCGCTGCGGCACCAGATGCTCGCCCTGCCGGTGCACCAGGGCCTGAGCGAGTGGCACGTGGAGCAGATCGCGCACTCCGCACGCGACGCCGTCGCCGCGGCACACCGCTGACACCGGCGGACGCAACCTCGAACGTGCGGCGCGGAGCCGGGCCCTCGCCCGGCTCCGCAATCGCGCGTCAGATCTTGCGGATCAACACGATCGGCGTCTGCTCGTCCTCGTTGCCGGCCGGGTTGTCCGACAGGACCTTTTCCACCCACTTGCGGTCGACGCCGGAGGAGGCGCCGACAACCCACGCGCCGGTGAGGTGGTTGGCGTCGACCACGCACACGTGGCAGCCGAGCGCGGCGGACAGGTCCTCGGACAGCTTGTCCGGCCGGCCCGGGCCGAACAGCAGGTGGTGGTCGTGCGGCGGCAGCGCGGCAGCGACGTCGTCGATCATCGCCGCGCCCGGCCCGGCGATCCGGTAGAACCAGCCGCGCTTGCCGACCAGCTTGCCCGCCGCCCCGGCCGCCGCCCCGAGCAGCACCTTCGCGCGGCCCGCCTCAAGGATCGCGCCCTGCATGCCGGCCGGGCTGTGCAGCGGGCCGATCTTGCCGACGAACTTGCTGAGCTGCTTGGCCATGCCCTCCGGCGTGATCATCTCCAGCGGGATCATGCGGCCCTGGCCGGCCGACGCCGGGCTTTCGGACAGCGCCAGGATGTCATCGGGACGCAACTGCCCGCTGGTGGCCTCCTGGATCACCGGGAGGATGCCGCTGCGCAGCGTGATCATGTTCGTCTTGATCGGGATGCGGCGCGCGCCGACGGCGCGCTCGTCCACCGCCGGGATGTTCGATGCCTTCTCCGGCGCGGTCTCGCCGAACTGCCGGTGGAGCATCTCCTTGATCTGCGCGTTGCGCGGGTAGATCGAGGCGCCGCGCTGGAGGATCTCCCGCGCGCCCTCGGTGTCGCCCGCCTCGAGCCGGAGGTAGGCCAGGAGCGTGTAGTCCGAGGCGTACACCAGGTAGTCCGGCGCGAGCCCGATCAGGTCGGTCTGGTATTTGAGGCCGCGTACGTTGTCGCCCCGGTCCACCGCCCACTTCGACAGGCGCTTCAGCGCGTGCCGCCGCAGCTGGGAGTCGTTCACGACGGACTCCAGGAGGGCCTCGGCCTCGTCGGTGCGGCCGCCGTCCTTGAGGATGTCGGCCAGCGTCAGGGCGTACCACGGGATCGTCGGGTACTTCTCGCGCGCGGCACGTACGATCTCGGCGGCGCGGTCGTACTCGCCGCGCCACTTGTGCACCTCGGCGAGCGCGGCGGTGGCGAACCGGGTGTCGCCGCCGATCGCGATGGCCGAGCCGGCGAGCTGCTCGGCCTTCTGGTCGTCGCGTTCGTTGGTCAGGACGAGCCACGACAGCAGCGACAGCCCGTCACCGTCGAGATCGGCCCGCTTCGACTCGAGGAGCTGCTGGGCCTCTTCCGGCTTTCGGAGCCAGATGTCGTAGGCACGGCTGTTGGTGCTCATGTCTGAACCTCATGCGTCGTCGGCTGTCTGCGGGGAGTTCGGCCCATCATCGCAGACCTTCGACCCGCCCGTGGCGTCGGCGATCAACCGGAAAAATGCGGACCATGCGAGCGTAACGGGAGGGCGTTGTTCGAGGTCGGCCGCACCGGCATGCCGTAGTGGTCGATACCCTTGGATGTCGTGGACCTCCTTGACGCATGGCGCACCCTTCCAGCGGCCCAGCAGCCCGAATGGCCCGATCCCGGGCAGGTGCTGACCGTGGCCGAAGAGTTGTCCAAACTCCCGCCCCTCGTCTTCGCGGGCGAGTGCGACGAGCTGCGCACGCAGCTCGGCGCGGTCGCGCGCGGTGAGGCGTTCGTCCTCCAAGGCGGTGACTGCGCGGAGACCTTCTCCGGCGCGACCGCCGACGACGTACGCAACAAGCTCAAGACCCTGCTCCAGATGTCGGTCGTGCTGACCTACGCCGCGAGCGTGCCGGTCGTCAAGATCGGCCGGATGGCGGGGCAGTTCGCCAAGCCCCGGTCACGGCCGGTCGAGGTACGCGACGGCGTCGAGCTGCCGGCGTACCGCGGCGACATGATCAACGGCTTCGATTTCACCGCCGAGGACCGCAAGCCCGATCCGGGCCGCCTGCTGCGCGCCTACCACGCGGCCGCGGTCACGCTGAACCTCTGCCGGGCCTTCACCCAGGGCGGCTACGCCGACCTGCGCCAGGTCCACGCGTGGAACCAGGACTTCGTCTCCGGCAGCCCCGCCGGGCGGCGCTACGAGCGGCTCGCGGGCGAGATCGACCGCGCGCTGGCGTTCATGAACGCCGCGGGCGCCGACCCGGAGGAGTTCCACCGGGTGCAGCTCTACTCCAGCCACGAGGCGCTGCTGCTCGACTACGAGCGCGCGCTGACGCGCATCGACTCGCGCTCGGGGCTGCCGTACGACGTGTCGGGGCACTTCCTGTGGATCGGCGAGCGCACCCGGCAGCTCGACGGCGCGCACGTGGAGTTCATGCGGCACATCCGCAACCCGATCGGGGTCAAGCTCGGCCCCACGACCAGCGCCGAGGACGCCCTCGCCCTGATCGACCTGCTCGACCCGGAGCGCGAGCCGGGCCGCCTCACGTTCGTCATCCGCATGGGCGCCGGCCGCGTACGCGAGGCGCTCCCGCCCCTGGTGGAGAAGGTCAGCGCCAGCGGCGCCCAGGTCGCGTGGATCTGCGACCCGATGCACGGCAACACCTTCGAGGCGCCGAGCGGGTACAAGACCCGTCGGTTCGACGACGTCCTCGACGAGGTCACCGGCTTCTTCGAGGTGCACCGCTCGCTCGGCACCCATCCGGGCGGCGTGCACATCGAGTTCACCGGCGACGACGTCACCGAGTGCGTCGGCGGCGGCCACGAGATCGGGCAGGATGACCTGCACCAGCGCTACGAGACCGCCTGCGACCCGCGGCTCAACCGCGGGCAGGCGCTGGACCTGGCGTTCATGGTCGCGGAGATGTATCGCACGACCAAGTGACTCGGGCCGGGTCACACGACCCGTACGGCACCGGAGAAGGGGTGGGTCGCCAGCTCGGCGACCCGCACCCGGTCCCCGGTGTGCGGGGCGTGCACGAACTTGCCGTCCCCGAGATACATCCCCATGTGGTGGATGTCGGAGTAGAAGAAGACCAGGTCACCGGGCTGCAACTGGCTGCGTGAGATGTGCATTCCGGCGTTCCACTGGTCGCCGCCGTAGTGCGGCAAGTTCACGCCCACCTGGTGGTAGGCCCACATCGTCAGGCCCGAGCAGTCGAACCCGTGCCCCGGCGTCGCGCCGCCCCAGACGTACGGGACGCCGAGCTGCGACAGCGCCGCGCGTACGGCCCCGATCGCCTTGTTCGACCCGCCGGGGATCGCCGGGACCGACTCGCCGCGCCCGGCCCGGTCGACGGCGTCCTTCAGCAGCGGACGGCGTACCCGGTCGAGCGTCTGCTGGATCGTGGCCTTCTTCTGCCGGAGCTGGGACTTGAGCTGCGTCGCCTGCCCGGCCCGGTCCTGGGCGTTCTCCCAGGCGCGGGAGGCGTTCTGTAGCGTCTGGGTGAGCTGGCGCACCTGGACGTCGTCCTGCTGGGTGAAGAAGTGCAGGGTCGCGGTCTGGTCCAGCAGAGCCTGCGGGTCCGGGGTCGCCAGGAGCGCGGGCGCCTCGTCGGACCCGCCGTGCATGTACCGCAGGGCGGCGAGCCGTCCGACGCGCCGCTGGATGCCCCGCAGGGCGCTCGCCTCGCGCTTGGAGGTCGCCTTGGCGATCACGGCGGCGCGCTGTGCCTGCCGCAGCCGTACGCGGAGGCCGTCGTACTGCTCGGTGAGCTGCTCCAGCTGGGTGTTGAGCCGGCCGGCCTGCTGCCGCAGGGCCTCGATGCCGGGCGTCGGCTTGGCCGCCGCGCCCTGGGCCGGCGCGATCAGGCCGGCGGCCAGCAGGACGCCGGTGACGGCGGTCTTGGTGATGCGGTGCTGCCCATCATGCGCTTTCGCGGGTCGCGAAGGCTCCATCCAGGTGCTCCTGTTCTCCTAGTCCGCCTACCGGGTGAGCTGACGGGTTCGGGCAAGGAGGACGCCCTACCGGTGATACGGATTCACCCCGGGACCGGAGCGGGGGAGAGTCCCTTACGGCTCCGTGAGTTGGGTCCCCGGCTCGTCGGCGCGCTGGCTGCGCGACGGACGACTCAGCGGTCCGGCCGGTAGCCGGCCGGTAACTCGCTGGACATTAACGGAGTGTGACGGGATGGCCAACCTGAACATGCGGAGATGGCCCGGAGACTTTGAGGATGGTCACTGCGGGTGATGAGCGCCTGGCCCCTTCGGCCTAGTCCAGGCGAGCCGGGGTTCGCGCGTGCGGCGGACCACACCACGTGGGAGCGGGGGAGCCCTTCGGCTGTGAGACGGGTGCTGCGCGGCCACTCCGGATCCTCGGCGGCGGCGATCCACCCCACAGCCGACGGCCCTCCTCGCGTGCGAGGAGGGCCGGAGCGCGCGGGCGGGGGTCAGGCGTTGAGGGACTCGGCGGAGGCGGGCTGGGAGACCGCGGCGTGGAGGGTGTTCCAGAACGCCAGCTCGACGTCGTCCTCCAGCTCGGTGATCTTGCCCCAGAACTCCTTGTCCTCGGCCATGGCGGCGACCTCGGCGGACACGATCGGCATGACCGCGGTGCCGGCATCGGCGGCGTCCAGGTCGGCCACGCTGATCTCGGCGGGCAGCTCGACCGGCGTGCGGTGGTGCTTGCCGCGCTTGCGCACGCGGACGTTCGGCGCGGGCATCGGCATGCGGACCTTGGACTTGCTCAGCGCGAGCGCCACCGTGCCGAACACGACGACGGCGAGCAGCCCCGTCAGCGCGGCCTGCTGGTCGGGCAGCGGCGGCGCGGAGTGCTGGGCGCTGGAGGGCAGCGCGTGCTGGAGGCCCGGGCTCTGCGTGAGCGCCTCCGCCGACGGCGGCGGCGCGGAGTGCTTGGGTACGTACTTCTGTTCGGCCTGTTCGGCCGGCGCGCCCTTGACCTTCACCTTGGACGGGTAGCCGTAGCCCACCACCTGGCTGACGTCGCGCGTGGCGCGGCCGAGGTGGTTGTTGTGGTTGGCCTCGATCGTGTGGAGCGTGTGGCCGTGCACCGACTCGACGATGCCCACGTGCTCGATGTCGCCGACGTGCTTTCCGCCGTTCCACGAGAAGAACACGATCGCGCCCGGCTCGGGGTGCTGACCCCAGGCGTGGTGCTTCTGGAACCAGCTCGCGTGGTCCGGGGTGGAGGCGAACTCGCCGGCCCAGTCCTGGACCCCGGCCTTGTCGGCGGCCCAGGCGAGGAACATGTCGCACCAGGGCGCGTCCTTGAAGGAGGCGTCCTTGCCGACGTGCTTGCCGTACCAGTCGCCGTACTTCGTGTACCCGCTGGCCCGCTCGGTATAGCCGAGCTGGTCCTTGGCGACATGCAGAAGTTTCTGACCTATCGGATCCATGTCTCCCCTTAGGCCGCCTACCGGGTTAGCTGACGGGTTCGGGCCAGGAGGAGCCCTACCGTGCCAGGCACGGATTCACCCCAAGGGACTTGGTGGGTCCCCGGTTCCGCCGCACTGGACGTGCAGTCGGATTCGGCGGTCGGCCTGTCACCTCCCGGATGGAGGTAAGTCACAGCCCGATTACGGCGCAATGTATCGGAAGTTTCGCGAGAACGGCAACGCGTTCTGAGGGGAAAGTCTGCAGCGAACTACTTACCCACTGTAACCGCGGGCCGCCGATGGTCACCGAGCATTCGCTCAACAACCATTCTCACCTGCGGAGACGCACCCCGATCCGGTGACGGGCCGGAGTCGTGCCCGGCGCACAGAGTAGCGTCGCGTACGGGCCTGGCGCAGGCAGTGGGCACGGTCGACTCGCCCCGTACGCCGGAGATATCCCTGGCCGTCCCGTTGGCGCGGGCGGGGCGCCGGGCGTCGGCGGTCATAACGCGACGACCAGCCAGAATGTACGTCTAATCGCCGCCGCGCGCAGGCGCGGCGTGGCGATTCGGCGGAAAGTTTCGCCCCAGTACGCGGCGGCGACAAATTGTCACCATGTGAGGACCCAAAAGCGTAATAGGTGCCTCTACCAGGGCTAATCGATCTCCAGGACGATCTTGCCGGGAGTGTGACCTTGCGCACTCAGCCGATGGGCCTCCGCCGCGTCGGCCAGCGGGAAGGTCTTGGCGATCGGCACCTTGAGCCGTTCGTCGTCGACGAGGTGCGCGAGGGCCGCCAGGTCGGTCGGATCCGGGCGTACGAACACATAGCGGCCGCCGCGCTCGGTCACGGTGGGATCGACGATCGAGGCCCACCGCCCGGTGGGCACGAGCAGGTCCGGCGTCATCTCCGCCGCGTCGCCGCCGATGAGGTCGAGCGCCGTGGTCACTCCGCCGGACGCGAGCCGCCGCACCCGGTCGGCCAGACCGTCCCCGTACGCCACCGGCTCCGCGCCCAGCTCGCGCAGATGGTCGTGGTTGTCCGGGCTCGCCGTGCCGATGACACGCGCGCCCTTGGCGACCGCGATCTGCACCGCGAGCGACCCGACGCCGCCGCTCGCGGCGTGGATCAGCACGGTGTCCTCCTCGTTCACGCTGAGCGCCTTCGCCAGCGCCTGGTACGCGGTGAGGCCGGCCAGCGGGAGAGCGGCGGCCTCGGCCCAGGACAGGCCCTTGGGCTTGCGGCCGAGCGTCCGCACCGGAGCCGCCACCAGCTCGGCGTACGTGCCGCGGCCGACGTGGTCCTCACGCACATAGCCGACGACCTCGTCTCCGGGGGAGAACTCGCTGACCGCGGGACCGGCGCGCTCGACCACCCCCGCGAGGTCCCAGCCCAGGATGACCGGGAAGTCGGTCTGGAAGAGGCCGTCCAGCTTCCCTTCCCGGATCTTCACGTCCACGGGGTTCACGCCGGCCGCCTTGGCGCGTACGAGCACGGAGTCGGGGCCCACTTTCGGCTCCGGTGCGTCGTCTGCGAGTTTCAGCACGTCGGGGCCGCCATATTGGTGCATCACGATGGCTTTCACACTCTGACCGTTACCCGTCGCGCCTCAGCGGAATCGCGCGTAGACCGAAAGCCCGAGCAGGATCATCGTCAGCGGGCCGAGGACGGTGAGGGCGGCGAGCAACGCACCACGGCCGACCTGGTGCCCGGTCGGGATCTGCCCGGACGGGCGGCCCGCGATCGGCCAGGGCTCGCGGAGCTCGTCCGACGTCGGCAGGTCGTCGAAGGCCGGGTTCACCGGGCCGCCGGGAGGCAGCCCGGCGGCCCAGGCGAACAGGTCCGCCAACGCGGCGGGCGGGGTGTCCAGCCCGGAGGCGAAGTAACGCACCTCGCCGGCGGTGCGTTCGAGCGTGCGGATGACGTTGCCGAGGCCGAGCCCTTCGAGCCAGCCCTTCGCGTCGCCGTCGAGCCCGTCGCCCACGCCCGTACGGCGAAGCACGTCGGCCTTGGTGACGACGACCGCGATGCGGCGCTGCCGGCCCTGGTCGTGGCGCGACCGCAGCTCGGCCAGCAGCCGCTGAAGCGTGTCCGACGGATCCTCGTCGGAGGTCGCGGTGGCCGCCTCCACCAGCCGTCGTTCGTCCGCCGACAGCGCGAACCGCAGCTCGGGCAGCGCGAACGGGTCGATGACGAACAGCAGCGCCTCGCCGTGGTCGAGGTAGCGCAGGCGTTCGACCTGCGTCGCGCCCGTGTGCAGCTCTCCGGCCGGGTCGAACAGGTACAGGATCCGATGCGCGGCCGGCAGCGTCAGGTCGAGCATGGTCGCGGCCGGGAGCTCGGGCCCGGTCTTGGCGAGCCGCTTGCCGCGGTCGAGCTCGGCCACCGCCCCCGCGTACGCGCGTGCGTCGCGCGCCTCCACGAACTCCGCGCGGCCCTGCGCCCCGGCGGCGCTGGCCCGCAGCGCGCGTACGGCGAGGAACATCAATGTGGTCTTGCCGGCCGCCGGCCCGCCGACGAACGGCAGCGGCTCGACGCGGGCGCGCCCGATCCGGCCGGGCAGCCGCCGGTGGCAGTGCGGGCAGTACGCCCCGAGCCGGAACCGCCCGAGCAGGATCGTGGTGGGCAGGCGTGTGCCGCAGCGGCACACGTGGCGGAACGCGCCCAGCCGGTTCGGCACGAGCCGCGCGTGGCGCTCCTCGCAGTTCGGGCAGGCGTACTCCGGCAGCGCGAACCGCCGATAGCAGCCCGCGTGCGGGCACGCGAGCAGGATGCGGCGGTAGGCCATCCACACCCGCTCGACCGCGCCGAGCACGATGACGCAGACCGACCACACGGCCAGGCCGGCGGCCGCCATCGCGACGGTCGCCAGGCCGAACGCCGCCGCGGCGACGGCGAGCGGCAGTGCGGACAGGACGATGCCGCCGCAGAGCCCCGCCCAGAGGGGGAACAGCGCGAGACCGCGGGGGAGCGGGAGCAGCGTCTCGGTGAGCGTGGCGACGGCCCAGCGCGCCTGCCCCGTGCACCAGGGCACGGTACGGCGTTCGAGGGCCCGCGCGTCACGCCAGACCTGGACGAGCAGGTAGTGGGGGTACGCGGGGTCCGGCGGCCCGTGCGGCGGCCGCGGCACGGGAGAGGGCCCGTCGGCGGCAGTCGCCATGAGCGTGCGCCAGGCGATACGGAAGAAGCGCACGAGCCCGAACCCGAACCCGCCGAGCACCGCGAGCACGAGCGCGGCGGGCAGCACGAACGCGATCTCGGCCACGACCAGCGCGACCCACAGCAACACCACCAGCGCGTAGACGATCGGCACGGCTCAGCCCCCCGTCGCCGCAGCGCCCGCCAGGCCGAGGCGTGCCGCGTGCCGCGGTCGGTGAGCGCCGGCGTGCCGTGCCGGGAACGGAATCGGCTGAGGCCCGTCTCGCCGGGCGCCTCGGTCGCGGTGAGGAGGGCTCGTCGGGGGACGGCCGGTGCGTGGACGAAGGGCATGGTTCAGGTCCCCCGTCGCCGTAGTGCCCGCCAGGCTAAGGCGAGCCCTGGGTCGCGGTCGGTGAGGCCCGATTCGACGTGCCGGCGGGCGAAGCGGCCGAGGGCGTCGTTCCACTCGGTCAGGCGGCTCACGGGGGTGTGGGCCCGGTGCAGGCGTACCTCGATCTCGGCGAGGTCGACGCGGCCCTCGCGGTCGGTGGCCGTGTCGAGCCAGTGTGCGGCCAGGCCGACGCGCACGCCGGCGGAGGCGGCGGTCAGGATCTTCGCGCGCGAGCGTGCCGAGCGGCCCGCGAGCGCGCCTGCCACGCTCTCGCGCACCCGTTCGGTCAGGGGATCGCGGTCGTCCATCCGGCCGAGGACGTGGGCTACCTCGTGTTCGCCCGGGGCCCGCAGCGCCTCGCCGTGGCCGAGCACGATCAGCGCCGGGCCGGCCAGCTCGGGCAGCTTGTCGCGGATCAGCTCGGCCAGGCGCACCGTCTCCTCCGCGTCGAGGGGCGCGGTCTCGAACACCCGGTGCGGGATCCGCCGTAGCGTGGCGTAGCGCGCCATCGCCGGGCCGAGCCGGGCGACCAGCCGCGCGCAGTCCTCCGGCGTCGGCGGCGCGTCCCAGAGCGCGGCGAGCAGTTCCTCGATGTCCGGCAGCCCGTACGCGGCCAGCTCGACGAGGCCGGCGGTGGCCTCGTGCCGGTCGGCGCGGGCCGACAGGATCAGGCCGCCGGTACGCGGGGCGCGCGTCCAGTCGTGGTCGCCGAGCGCCGTGCACGCGCCGGCGGTGAGCATCGCACGGCGAGTGGCGGTGTCGGCCGCCTCGAGGCCGGCCAGCAGGCCGGCGACCATCGCGGTACGCCACGCGCCCGGTGTCTCGCGCAGCGCGGCGGCGACGTCGCCCGCGCCGCGACGTGCGCACGCGGCGGCCGCCGCGGTCACCTCGCCGGGTTCGATCCCGCCGCCGACCTGGTCGGCCAGGCACACGACGTCGACCAGCGCGCCGAGCCCGCCCGCACCCGCGACGGCCGCGCGAAAGCGGTCCGGAAGTCCGTCCCGCAGCCGGAACGCGGGCAGCCGGTCACGCAGCGACGGGTCGGCGAGCGCGAGCAGCACGCAGTGCTCGGCGATCTCCGGAGCCGTGTCCGCGAGGGCCGAGGCGAGGTCGAAGCCCAGCCGCGGCAGCGCGGCCGACAACCCCGGCCAGACCCATTCCGGCGCGCCGGCCCGGTGTACGAGCGCGGCCGCGGCCGACTCCTCCGCTGCCGAGACGGACGTGTCGCCCCGGCACAACGCGAGCAGCGCGGCGGCCGCGTCCCAGCGGCTACTCGCGCCCCCGCCCGAGGCGTCCAGCCCCCCGGCCGAGCCGTCTCTGCCACGGGCCAGGCCGCCCCTGCTCCCGGCCGCGCCGCCCCGACCCGAGGGCACGTCATCGCGGCACGGGGACGACGGGCCGCCATCGCCCGGAGGCGAGCCGCCCCTGCTCGTGGACGAGCCGGGCCGCCCGACGGGCGAGCCTTCACCTGCGGGTGAGCCGCCGCTGTTCCCGGCCGCGCCGCCCCTGCCGTCACCCGCGGGCGCATCGCTCGCGTGCGTGTCGTCCGCGGGGTTCGTGGCGGGGGCGTCCTCCTCCGCAGGAGGGCCGGAGCCGGCGATGAGGAGTTCTCCCACGGCGTCGATGCCGTCCAGATCGCCCGTACGCCAGCAGTCCGCGACCACACGGGCGAACCGGCCCGGTCGCGTCTCCCTGGGAGCGGCCGGGTCGTGCGGCTCGTCGAGGCGGAAGCCGCGTCCCTGCCAGGCGCTCGGTACCGTGCCGACGATGAGTTGCGGCGCGGACTCCGGGTCGGCCGTGTAGGTCGTGAAGGACAGTTCCGCGGCCAGCTCCGCGGGCAGCGAATAGGACAGCAGCGCGATCCACCGGGCGATCAGCCCGGCGTCCTCGGCGACGAGTACGACCTGGCCGTGCCCGCCCGCCAGTGCGGCCGTCACGGCGTCCAGGAGCGCGGCGAGCCGTACGTGCGCGTCCTCGCGTGCCACCCAGGACACCAGGGAGTCCGGGTCGAACGCCGCGCCGGGGACCAGATCCGGGGTAACGCCGGCCGGCTCGGACCACACCGGCGACTCCCACAGCTCGATCGGCCGCAGCCCCTCCAGCTCGTGCCGCGTCGCGACGACCGCGTGGCCGGCGAAGTTGCCGTAGCGGCCGGAGTAGTCGCGGCCGGTGTAGCGGCAGCGGGCCAGTACGACGTGGTCGCCCTCGCGGCCGCAGGAGAGCGCGACCGGAAAGGCGGCCAGCTCCGCGGGGCCGGGCGCGGACGGCGCGTCCGGCGGCGGCCGGTAGACCATGTACGGCGTGACCGCGCGCGTGACGTCCGCGGGGGTGCCGGGTGTCGTCGCCACGAACTGGAAGCCCGACCGGCCGGTCGGCCCCGACTCCGCCGAGGTGTAACGCAGGTCCCACGCCATCAACGGGCTCCGTCGAGCATCCCGAACTGGTGCAGCAGCCACAGCAGCGGATCCTCGACGCGGTACGGCCGGATGCCGCCGGCCCCGACCGCGCCCTCGCGGGGCACGCCGCCGAGCGCCGAGACGCCGAACAGGCCGTAGTCGGCGTATTCGTGGCCCAGGTAGCGGTCCAGCTCGCCGGCCTGCCAGTCGTGCAGCAGCGCGCGTACCTGCTCGTGTACGGCCTCGCGGTCGTTCAGGTCGAGTGCGGCGTTCAGCGTGCGGTTCTGCTGGAGCGCGCCGTCGAGGGGCAGTGCGTCGATCTTGGTGAGCGCGACCGCGGCGGGCACCGGGAGCCGGCGTCCGTGCGGCAGGTCGCGGCCGACGCGCAGGAGTTCGGTGACGCGGGCGATCACGTTGATCGGCTCGCCGTCGGGATCGCCGCCGCCCGCCTTCAGCTCCAGCGGGTCGACCAGGAAGATGATCGCGTCGGCCGCCGCGAGGTAGCGCAGGTGCAGGTCGGTGACGTCGCGGCTGCGGAGGTCCTCGCCCGCGGTGTCGAACAGGACGAGCGTCAGCGACATGTCCTGCTGCCGCATGCGGCGCCGGCGGGTGCGGGTGAGGAGGTACACGAGCGGGTCGCGCTGGGTCGTGACCGCGCTGGCCGTGGCGGGCAGCAGCCGCCGGTCGCCGAACAGCGGACGGTGGAAGTCGCGCTTGTAGCGTTCGATCGTACGGTCGTCGCAGGCGACGAGGGCGGTGCCCAGCTCGGCGCCGATGCGGTGGGACAGCTCGTGCAGCAGCACCGCGATGTAGGTGCTCTTGCCGGAGTTCTTCGCGCCGACCAGTGCGACGATCTTGCCCGGGGTCTCGCAGTACGCGCCGGGCAGCGGGTTGTGGCACTCCGGGCAGACGCGGCGTGCGGTGTCCTGGCGGCACTCGGGGCAGGCGGCGCGCCGTGGTGCGGCACGGCCGCGCCGGCGCAGGTCGTCGGGCGGGTCGAAGACCGGCGGCAGCGAGGCGGCCGCGGCCGAGCCCGTGTAGGCGGCGAGCCGGTCGTCCAGGCGGGGCGCGCAGCCGGGCCCGCGCCCGGGACTGCCCGCGCAGCGGAACGCGATCCGCTCACGTGGGATCCGGGTGAAGCAGAAGGGACACGTGATGGTCGGCATCAGCCCACTTTCAGCTGGCGCACCGGGGGGTCGCGCAGCTCGATTGTCGCGTCTTCGGCGAAACAGCGTAGCCAGTACGGCCGGGTGAGATGCGGCATCGGCACCTGAAGGCGTACCGGAATGTCTATATCGTCCCAGCTCATCACGGTTTCTCCGTCGGCCGAGCGCTGGGGCAGCGGGCCGGACCGGGCGACCAGGACGAGGCGGCGCACCCGGGTCGGCGACGGCGCCGAGAGCGTGACGATCAGCGGGCCGCGCAGGCGCGAGCGGCGCACCTGGTACTCCACGATCGCGCGGCCGGGCACCAGAGTGCGGATCGGCGTCCCGGTGACACGGCGGCCGTACGCGGTCGCTGCGGCGGCCACCTCGATGGTCACCGCCTCGCCGCCGGGGGAGGTGAGGCGCACGCCGCCGTGCGCGTCGTAGCCGGCCCGGCCGACCGGCAGGACGCGCGCGTCGCCGTCGCCGTACCACCAGCGCACCTCCGCCTCGGTGACGTCGGCCGGCCAGTCGAAGCCCAGCGTGATCACCTCGCCGCGCCGCTGCGTGATCAGCTCGCGCGGCGGCGTGAGGTTCACGTGCTCGCGGTGCGCGCCGATCGTGGCGACGTCGCCGCTGACCGACACCGCGACCAGCACGCCGGGCCCGGCCCGCAGTGCGACGCCGCCCGGCACCGGCGCGGTGCGCAGCACCTGTCCCGCCCGGCGCACCTCCTCGACCGCGAGCGTCGTGCCGGCCGGCCACGGCGGCGGCCCGGTCATCGCGACCAGCTCGACCTGGCCGTGCCGCGGCTCCTCGTACGTGACGACGAGATGCCCCGCGGGGTCCTGCTCGACGCTGAGGTCGCCGACCGGGTCGGGCCGCGCGGCCGGCGTCGCCGCGGCGTGCACGCCGGAGGTGAGGATCTCGTTGCCGTCGGGGCTGAGGTAGGCGGCCGCGATCCGGTAGTGGTAGGTCGTGCCATTGCGCACCGTCTCGTCGCGGAAGCCGCCGCGCTCGGCCGGCACCGGCGTGCCGTCGCGGGTGACCAGCACGCGTACGGCCTCGGGCGGGCAGGTCCAGCGGGCCGCGACCACGCCGTCAGTGGCGCGCAGGAACACCTCGGCGGGCTCCGGGCGCACGTGCAGCGGGCCCGCGACCGCCGGGGCCGAGGCCGCCGAGCCGCGTACGGCGAACACCGCATAGAACAGGGGTGAGTTCAGCGGCGGCGCCGTGTCGCGGGCGAAGCCGTCGCCGGACCGCAGCGGCTCGCCGTCGCCCGGGTGCCGGGGGACCCGGCCGAGGCAGCGGACGACGGCATAGCCGATGTCGCCGACCCGCGACGCCGTCGGCGGCCACGACAGCGCCACCTCCGCGTCCTCGACCACCGCCTCCATCCGGCCGGGCGCGTGGGGCGGCAATCCGGCCTGGAGGTCGGCCGCGCCGGGCAGGTCGCCGACGAGCCGCAGCGCGTCGGCGAGCCGCAGCCACGCCGCGTCCGGATCGGTGAGTACGAGCGCGGTGGCCTCCTGCCGCAGCGCGGTCGCGGCCGAGATGCGCCGCCGCGCCTCGGCGGCCAGGACGTCGGTGTCGCCGGTCAGCTCGGTGGGCCCGGCCACCGCGGCGAGTTCGGCGGCGGCGTGGATCTCTCCGGCGTCGATCAGGTCGCGCAGCCGCGCGGACAGCCCGCCCGCGGTGGCGCCGCCGCTCTCGTGCAGGATCGCGAAGACGAGCCGCCGCGCGTCGTCGGGGTCGACGCCGAGGTCGTCGGCGGCGAACCGGAGCAGCGCGCCCTGTGAGGCCCGCTGCTGGTGGCGTTCGCGCAGCCGCGCGACCACGTCGTACAGGACGAGTTCGGACAGGCGGTCACCGGCGCGCTTGAGCGCGATCAGCACCGTGTCGGCGTTGGTGCGGTTGCCGTCGTGCGGGCGGCGGCTCCACTGCTCGCTCACCCGCTGGATGGCCGGCCGCAGGTCCGGCGTCGGGCCGAGCACGCGGCCGGCGCGGCGCTCGCCGGTGAGGAACTCGCGCAGGTGGCGCGCTCCCAGCGCGTCGAGCGCGTCGCGGGCGCGCGGGTAGCCGGGGTAGGGCGGGGTGGCGGGCAGGAGGTCGGGCTCGCGTACCTCGATCTCGGCCTCGGCGGCCATCCCGGCCGCCTCGCCGCCGATCTCGCGCAGGTCGCCGGGCGCCAGCATCCGCATCTCGCCCGCGGCGTCGAGCAGCCGGTTGCGCAGCTCCGCGCGCCGCAGGTCGGCCTTGTCCGTCGCGGTGGTCAGCTCGGCGCGCAGCGGCGCCAGGTCGCCCAGCACGGCACGCTCGAACAGCGGCGCGAGCTTGAGATGGTCGCCTTCGAGACGGTCGATCAGCCGGCGGAAGCGCAGCTGGCCGCGCGACTTGCGCCAGCACATCCGCACCCGCTTGACGCTGTCGGCCACCTCGCGCGCGTTGAGCGGCTCGACGAGGGCGTAGCGCACACGCAGGTCGTCGGGCGGCTGGTTGCCGGCCACACGCGCCGGCTCCAGCACCTCACGGACATAGCGCTGTTCGTCAAAGACCATGCAGGCGTCAGTCCACGCGAACGTGGGCCAGGTCCGTACGGGACTCCTGCACGTCTTCCTCGGACATGCCGCCGACGCGTACGTCGAGGGTCAGCTCCTCGGCGGTCTCCTTCTCGATCGCGGTCACGTGCAGCAGCCCGGAGGTGTCGAGCGCGAACGTCACCTCGATCGGATAGCCGGCCGGCTTGCCGGGCGGGATCTTCAGCTCGCCGTCCGCGATCGGGTTGTTGTGCGCGACCTCGGTCGACTCGGCGCTGCCGGCCTGCTCGACCACGATGATCTTGACGATCGTCTGGTCTTCGTCGACGGTGCCGAACTCGCGCGACTTGCCGCGCGGCAGCGCGTCGTTGGCGTGCACGAGATGGACGACGTGCTCGACCTCGGTGTCGGGGTCCAGCGCGATGACGCCGAAGGCGCGCGAGGCGACGGTGGTGATCTGGCGCGCCGCCATCCGCTCCTGCTCGGTCTCCGACAGCCCGGCGCGTGCGGCCAGGTCGAGCGCGCGGTCGGTCTCGCCCTTGGCCAGGAGCTGGCGGTAGGTCTCCTCGAAGGCGTAGAGCGCCGCGCCCTTGGCCACCGCGAGGTCGGGGTCTTGCAGCTTGGGCTTCAGCGACAGCTCGCTGGACAGTCGCTGCGGCACCGCGGGCATCTTGGTGGAGCCGCCGACGAGCACGAGGTCGTCGTAGTCGCGCACGCCCTTCTCCGCGGCGGTGGCGAGGGTGCGGCCGGTGATCTCGATGGTGCGGTCGAGCAGGTCCTTGGTGATCTCCTCGAACGTGTCGCGCGTCAGCTCGATCGTGGCCACCCGGCCCTCGTGCATGACGCGTACGACGTGGTGCGTGCGCAGCGACAGGGCCTTCTTGGCCTCTTCGGCGTCGTGCCGCAACTGCTGCTCGGTGTGCCGGTCCTCAAGAGGGTCGCCGACGTCGGGATGCTCCTCGGTGAAGCGCTCGGCGAGGTGCTCGACCACGCGCGCGTCCCAGTCGGCGCCGCCGAGCTCGTGGTCGCCGTCGGTGCACACGACGCCGATGTCGCCGCCGCGCAGGGTGATCACGGTCGTGTCGAACGTGCCGCCGCCCAGGTCATAGACCAGGATCGTACGGTCCTGGTCGGGGTTGAGGACGCCGTAGGTGATCGCCGCGGCGACCGGCTCGGAGATGATGTCGATGACGTTGAGCCCGGCGATGTGCCCGGCCTTGCGCGTGGCGTCGCGCTCGGCCGCGCCGAAGTAGGCGGGCACGGTGATGACGACGTCGCCGGCCTCCTCGCCGGTGGTCGCGGTCGCGTCGGCGACGAGCTTGCGCAGCACGAACGCGGAGATCTCCTCGGGGGAGTAGTCGCGGCCGTGCAGCTCGCGCATGACCTCGTGGCCCATGTCGCGCTTGATGAGGCTCACGACCAGGTCGGGCGCGAGCACCGCGGTGTCCTTGGCCGGCGCGCCGACCACGACGTTGTCCCCCGTCTCGAAGTAGACGACCGACGGCGTCGTGTCGGTGCCCTCCATATTGCGCAGAACCGTGGGACGCCCGACCTCGCCGATGCGCGCGATGCACGAGTGTGTCGTGCCCAGATCGATTCCGTAGACAGCCATGTCAATCCCCTCCGACCGGGTCGGCCGCCATCCGGGCGACGATCACCTCGGCCCGTCGTACGACCTTTTCGCCGCGGACGAACCCGGCGCGCTGGACCGTCACGACGGTGCCGTCGAGCTCGGCGTCGTCCACATCGCGCGTGCCGGCAGGGCGATGCCGTGCCGGATCGAACGGATCGCCCTCACCCACAGGCATGCGTTCGACCCCCGTGCGCGCGATGATCTCGGCCAGCTCGTCGGCGATCGCCGCCAGGAGCTTGGGTACGTGTGCTGGATCCGCGCCCTCCCGTTCCGACTCGCGCCGGACCAGGTCATAGAGGCGGTAGAGCGATGTGCGCACCGGCTCGAAGGCGGCCTGCAACTCGTTGTGCCGCAGTCGCTGGTTCTCTTCGTGTAGCCGGTCGATGACGTGTTCACGGTGTGCGGCACGGTCGTTCTCGCGGCCCGCCGCGAGAACGAGGCCGGCCAGCACGCTGTGTATGTTCTCGAGGGATGCCTCGATCGCCCCGTCGGCGAAGGCCGACGGGGACGTGGTCCCGTCTTTGGGAAAAGAGGGGTCATCGGGCATGGATCTCGCACCATAACTCTGAGTGAGCAAACTCGCCAGCCCCATTGTCTCCATGCCCGGATGCGGGCACCAGCCTTATCGGCACTTCAACTTGGCCGAGCGCGAACAACTCGTCGTGCGGGCTTGACACGGCGTTGACTTCCAGAACATCCGGATCTAGGACAGAACGACATTGTTCCGGCACGGCAGAGAGGCCAGCGGATGCGCCAGCTCAGCGCGCTCGACGCACAATTCCTCAATATCGAGTCGGGCGGCACCGTCGCCCATATCGCCGGCCTGGCGATTCTCGACGCCTCGCGCACGCCGAATGGCCGCCTGACCTTGGATGACCTGCTCGGGCTCGTACGGCGGCGGCTGCACCGGATCGAGCAGTTCCGCTGGCGTCTCGCGGAGGTGCCGCTCGGGCTGGACCACCCGTACTGGACCGAGGACCCGGACTTCGACCTGGAGTTCCACGTACGGGAGATCGCGCTGCCCGGGCCCGGCGACGACGAGCAGCTCGGCGAGCAGCTCGCGCGGCTGCATCAGCGCCCGCTGGACCGCCGCCGCCCGCTCTGGGAGATGTACCTCGTGCAGGGCCTGGCGGG
This sequence comes from uncultured Actinomycetota bacterium, assembly GCA_963799975.1. GTDB lineage: Bacteria > Actinomycetota > Actinomycetes > Streptosporangiales > Streptosporangiaceae > Actinoallomurus. Next base: position 241,315 of record CAWCZF010000006.1, read on the forward strand.
CGGCCGCACCGCGATGTACGCCAAGGTGCACCACGCGCTCATCGACGGCGTCACCGCCGCGCAGGTCGTCGCCGCCCTGCTCGATCTGGAGCCCTCGCCGCCCGCCGGCGCTGTCGGCGAGGCCGGAGAGGAGGACGACTGGCACCCGGGGCCGCCGCCGGGTCAGTGGGGCATGCTCGCCGGGGCCGCCGCCCGCGCCGCCGTGCACCCCCTGCGTACGGCGGGCGCGCTGCTGCGTGCCGTGCCCCACCTGGACGCGTTGCCGGTCGTCGGGCGGCTGCCGGGGATCGGCCTGGTCGCGGGCACCGGGCGCACCGCCGCGCGTACGGGAGTGCTGCCGCCTCCGCCGAGCCTGAGCGCGCCACGCACCCCGTTCAACGGGCCGGTGACCGCGCACCGCCGCGTCGCGTTCGGGTCGCTGCCGCTGGAGGAGATCAAGACGGTGCGCCGCGCGCTGGGCATCAGCGTGAACGACGTCATCATGGCGCTGTGCGCCTCGGCCCTGCGGCAGTGGCTCATCGACCACGACGCCCTGCCCGCGCGGCCGCTCGTCGCGGCCGTCCCGGTCTCCACCCGCGAGCTGGAGGACGGCACGCACGGCAACCAGATCTCGGCCATGTTCACGCCGGTCCCCACGCACCTGGCGAGCCCGCGGGAGCGCGTCGCCGCGGTGCGGAACACGATGGACACCGCCAAGCAGCGCTTCGTCGCGACGCCGGACCAGTGGCTGAAGCAGCTGACCGCCGTCGTGCCGCCCGCGTTCGGGAGCCTGGCCGCGCGTGCGCTGTACCGGCTGGCCCCGGCCGCGATGCCGCCCATCAACCTGGTCATCTCGAACGTGCCGGGGCCGCAGTTCCCGCTGTACCTGTGCGGCGCCGAGGTGCTCGGCTACTTTCCCATCTCGGTGATCAGCGACGTCAGCGGTGGCCTCAACATCACCGTCTTCTCCTACAACGGCAGTGTCGACGTGGGCATCGTGGCGTGCCGCGACATGGTCCCCGACGTCTGGACCATCGTCGGCCACCTGCGCGCGGCACTCGACGAACTCCTGGCGCTTCCCCCCAGTGGTGAGGTGAGCAGCGAGCCCGGCGGCTAGCGGACGGCGGCTCCCGGCTGACGCTGGCGCTCGGCCATCACGGCCAGCACGTGCTCGACCAGGGTGATCAGCACCTGCTTGCCCGACTCGCGCTTGCGCACGTCGCACAGGATGACCGGGATCTTCGGATCCAGGTCGAGCGCGCCGCGAATCTCCTCGGTGTCGTACCGCAGCGCGCCGTCGAAGCAGTTGACCCCGATGATGAACGGGAGCTTCCGGCGCTCGAAGTAGTCGATCGAGGGGAAGCAGTCGGCGAGACGCCGGGTGTCGGCCAGTACGACCGCGCCGAGCGCGCCGAGCGCGAGTTCGTCCCACATGAACCAGAAGCGGTCCTGGCCGGGCGTGCCGAACAGGTACAGGACGAGGCCGTCGCGGATGGTGATGCGGCCGAAGTCCATCGCCACCGTCGTCGTGGTCTTGCGCTCGACGCCGGAGACGTCGTCGACGCCGACGCTGCGATCGGTGAGCTGTTCCTCGGTACGCAGCGGCCGGATCTCGCTGACCGCGCCGACCATGCTGGTCTTGCCCACACCGAATCCGCCCGCCACGAGGATCTTCACGGCGAGCGGCATCGCAGCGCCCCGGGAGGGGTCAGAGCGCTTGGAGTCCATTCAGCACTTCCTTCAAAAGCCGTTCGTTGGGAAGACGATTGTCCGGCTCGGGCCGCCGTACGGCGATCAAGCCATGTTCGAGTAGATCACCGAGCAGGACCCGTACGACGCCGAGGGGGAGTCGCAACTTCGCCGACACCTCGGCCACCGACTGCGGCCGCATGCACAGCTCGAGGATCGAAAGATGCTCCGGGCCGGCACCGGGGGGCGCGTAGGTCGCGGCCGTCGCGATGATCGCGATCAGCTCGAGACCGTCCCGCGACGAACGGGTACGCCCCCTCGTCAGCGCGTACGGCCGTACGACCGGCCCGGCCTCGTCGTCGAGCCATTCGGTCATTCAGCCGCCTCGCCCGCGGGCTTGGAGGTGCCTGCTCCGCTCGCTCATCCCGCGTCACGATTCCACGGCCGAGCGAGGAAGGGTGGACATGTGCTGGCCCACGCGCTTGACCAGCATCGCCATCTCGTACGCGATCAGGCCCACGTCCGCGTCCGAGCCCGCCAGCACGGCCAGGCACGCGCCCGACCCGGCGGCGGTGACGAAGAGGAAGGCGTGGTCCATCTCGACGATGGTCTGGCGGACGGCGCCGCCGCCGAACTGGCGGCCGGCGCTGCGCGCGAGGCTCTGGAAACTGGCGGCGACGGCCGACAGGTGCTCGGCGTTCTCACGCGTGAGCCCGGTGGACGCGCCGACCAGCAGTCCGTCGCTGGACAGCACGACCGCCTGGTGCACCTGGGCCACCTGGTTGACGAGACCGTCCAGCAGCCAGTTGAGGTCCCCCGCAGAACCCGCTGACATCAGATGTCCTCCTCTTCGTGCTCGGTCGTGGTCTCCTCGGCGTCGACGCGACCCCGAAGCCAACCCTTCTGGATGGAGCTCAGCATCGTGCGGAGCTCATCGGGCGAACGCTCACCGCTCGCGGTGTCACTGACCGGTTCGACCTCGGCGCGAAGCTGTGGTGCCAGGCTCGCCTGGCGTACCCGCCGGGGGAGCGAGGGCCTGCCGCCGCCGCCGTTGCCGTCCTCGGCGGCGGCGGTCGCGGCGGGGGGCGCGGGGATCTCCTCATCGGCCGGGTCGCCGGCGGGCTCGAAGAGCGAACGCCGTCCCGGCTGCGGAGCGTCGTCGCCGGGACCGGGCATGCCCGGTCCCGGGCGGCCCTCCGCCTCGCCGCCGCGGCGACGGGGCAGCGGCGGACGCCCGGAGGTGTCGTCGTCGAGCGGCGGGCGCGCCCACTGACCGGTGCCGGAGTCGCCGAACCCGCCGTCGTACCCGGCGGTGTCCGGCACGCCCGAGCCGTACGCGTTCGTCTCGTACGGCTCCGGGTCGTGGCCGCCGGGCCCGGTGTACGGTGCCGCCGGCGGCGCGCCGGTCTCCGACGGGCCCGGGTCATAGGACGTGGCACCGCGGTCGTACCGCTGCGGGCCCGTGTCGCCCGAGCCGAAGGAGGTCACGGCGAACGCCCCGGTGTCCTTCGGGGGCTGGTAGTCGAACGCGCCGGCGTCGTAGGAACCGGGGATGCGCGGCGGTTCGTTCGCCGGGGGCGCGGCGTCGTGGCGCTGGGGGAGCCGAGGGCGGTCCGCGTACGGCAGCGGGACCGGCCCGGTGTCGCTGCGGCCGTCGTTCGCCGGGGGCGGCCCGATGGCGCCGATGGGCACCAGGGCGTCCTCGCCGCGGCGGGTCACCGCGAGCCCGCTCGAGTCCAGCTCGCCCTGGTCGCCGCGGACCACGATCCGGTCGGGCAGCAGGACGATCGCGGTCGTCCCGCCGTACGGCGACGTGCGGAGGGTGACCTGGATGGAGTGCCGCTGGGCGAGACGGCCGACGACGAACAGGCCGAGCTGCGCGCTGTTGGACAGGTCGAAGTCCGGCGGCCGTGCCAGTTTCTCGTTGGCCTCGGCCAGCGAGAGCGGGTCCATGCTGAGGCCGCGGTCCTCCACCTCGACCGCGAAGCCGTGCGCGACGATCTGCCCGGTGACCTGCACGGTCGTCTCGGGCGGTGAGTACAGGGTGGCGTTTTCGATCAGCTCGGCGAGCAGGTGGATGAGGTCGGCGACCGCGGTTCCGGCGATCGCCACGCGCGGCATGGTGGCCACGGTGACCCGCGCGTAGTCCTCGACCTCGGCGGCCGCGGCGCGCCCGACGTCGATGGCCGGCACCGGGTTGCGCCAGCCTCGGCCGGGCGCCTGGCCGGAGAGGATGATCAGGCCCTCCGCGTGGCGGCGCATGCGGGTGGCGAGATGGTCCAGGCGGAAGAGGTCGTCCAGCTCCTCCGGCTCGGAGATCCGCCGCTCCATGGTGTCGAGCAGGCTGAGCTGGCGGTGCAGCAGCGTCTGGTTGCGGCGCGCCAAGTTGAGGAAGACCTCGCTGATGCTGCGCCGCAGCGTCGCCTCCTCGACCGCGCCCTGGATCGCCGTACGGCGCGCGGCGTTGAACGCCTGGCCGACCTCGTCGATCTCGCGGGTGCTGAACGACAGCGGCGGCGCCTCGGCAGCGACGTCGACCTCCTCGCCGCGGCGCAGGCGCCGGATGACCCGGGGCAGCCGCTCGTTGGCCAGGTCGAGCGCCGCGCGGCGCAGGCCGGTCAGCTCGCGGATGACCGATCGGCCGACCCACAGCGACAGGATCAGCGAGGCGATCACCGCGACCAGGCCGAGCGCGCCGGCGAGGATCACGCGCAGGATGATGCCGTCAGCGATCGGCTTGGCGCGGTCGGCGGCGGCCGCGGTCGAGACGAGTTCGAGGCCGCGGAACCGCGTGAGCACCGAGGAGGCGGTCGTCTTCCACTCGGTCTGCGTCGCGGCCGTCGTCCTGGTGTCGAACGGCATCGCCGTCATCGCGGGGTCGCCGGTCATGCCGGCGGCCGGCCGTGCCACCGGGAGGTGGTCGGTGAAGCGGTTCTCCATCGCCAGGAGCCGGATGTACTCCGGCGTGGTGATGATCCGCTGGTAGAGGACGCGGTCGTCGGGGCGCAGGTCGGGCACCAGGTCGGCGTACAGGTTCCGCTGGGTGCCGACGAGCTTGGTGAACTGCACGTGCTCGGGGAAGCTCAGCCGGCCCGCCGCGAGCGCGCCGGACAGCAGGCCGTCCTCCTCCGACAGCACCTCGCGGGCGCGGGCGAGCGCCACCTGCGTGCTCGCGTCCTTGGTCACTCCGGGGTCGCTCAGCGTGGCCAGCGAGGACTGGAGCTGGTTGATCGTGGTGATCGCGGACGTGTAGCGCGAGAACGCCTGGGCCCGGGTCATCGCGCCGGAGTCGAGCGCCCGGCGGCGCGCCGGCAGGTTGTCCAGGTAGTCCTGGATGTCCTTGGTCCAGCCGCGCGCCTGGGGGGTGATCACCTTCTGGGTGTTCGGGTCGACGGCCAGCCGGCGGAACTGGTCGGACTGCCGGTCGGTGACCAGGCGTGCCGACTCCATGGTGGCCCGGTCGCCCTCGGTCTTGCTGCCGAGGAAGACCAGGGACAGCCGGCGTTCCTGCTGGAGCGCGCTGCCGAGCGCGCCGGAGGGGTAGCCGAGGTGATCCTGGATGGTGTTCACGTGCCGTAGGTTCAGGCCGTCACCGAGCGTGATGCTCGCGGCGAACGCCCACAGCGCGCTCAGCGACACGAGCGGAACGATCAGCAGCAGAATGATCTTGAATCGAACCGACCGGAAGATACGGCCGGCCGGAATCCGCGACGGTCGCTGACTGACATCTGATCCCACTCGACGGTCTTTGGATTGCACCGCGACAGGCTCGACTTTCGGTTGGACGGAGGGGGACCCCGATGGACGGATGAGACACCCAAAGCGAACGCGCAGGACTCTACTACGCAGGCGTCTGACGTCCGGCCATGTCCGTAAATATCACTTCAAGAAGCGTTTGGGTGGTCTGAGATCTGCTTCGTCGGCCGGTGGGGTAATCGCTGGTGACACGCCCTGTAATGGGTCGGTTGCCTCCGGTCTGTCCGAGATACAAATAACGGACGTTCAGTGACAACGACCCCACGCGTCACGCTGGCAACCCCTAGACTCCGCCATCGTGATCTATGACGACCAGCCCCCGGAGACGCTGCCCGTACGCGGGCGCTCTCCGCTGCCCAGCGGCCGACACCGCAGGCCGGCGTCCGCCGATCTTCCGCCGGACGCTCCCGTCCTCGTGCTGGCGGTCCCCGGAGACAGACCGGACGTCGCCGACGAGATCGCCTCGCTCACCCGCGCCGCGCGCGCCGAACTCGACGTACGGGTCGCGCCCCTCGCCGGCCCGGCGTTCGACGACGTGCTGCGGGGCCTGCCCGGCGACCGCACCGCCGTCGTGGTGCCGCTGATCACCGGCCCGCACCCGCGCATGTACCAGGACATCCAGGCTGGCCTGGAGCGTACCGGCGTGCGCGCCACGGTCACCGACCCGCTCGGCCCGCACCCGCTCCTCGCCGAGGCCCTGCACGTACGGCTCGCCGACGCCGGCCTCGCACGCGCCGACCGCATCCGGCAGTTCAGCATCGGCGCCGCGGTCGACGGCGTGATCGTGGCCGCCATCGGCGGCGTGCGGGCCGCGCAGGAGGCCGACATGACCGCGGTGCTCCTCGCCGCGCGGCTCGCCGTCCCGGTGATCGCGGCCGCGGTCGACGGCCCGCCGACCGTGGCGGACGCCGTGGGGCGGCTGCGCGAGGCCGGTGCGCAGCGGCTCGCCATCGCGCCGTACGTGATCGGCCCCGAACTCGACCACGAACAGCTCGCCAAGCTCGCCGCCGAGGCCGGGCTGGGCTGCGGCGCACCGCTGGGCGCGCACAGCTCGGTGGTCCGGCTCATCAATCTCCGCTACGAGGTGGCCCTGGAAGCGGCCGCCGGCGAGGAACGCCCATGAGATCGACGCGGCTCGCCTGCGTGGCCGCGCTCGTGCTCGCCCTCGGCGCCTGCGGCAGTGGCGACACCGGCGGCCGGCAGGCGGCCGCGCCGCGGATCGCCGCGCAGCAGGAGATCGGTGCCTCCGAGGGACGCCTCAACCTCGTCATATGGGCGGGCTACGCGGAGAACGGGTCGACGGACAAGTCGGTCGACTGGGTCCGCCCGTTCGAGCGCCGGACCGGCTGCCACGTCACCGCCAAGGTGGCCGACACGTCCGACTCGATGGTCGCGCTGATGAAGTCCGGGCAGTACGACGGCGTCTCGGCCTCCGGCGACGCCTCGCTGCGTCTCATCTACGGCGGCACCGTCGCGCCGGTGAACACCAACCTGCTGCGCAACTACGGCGACGTCGCCGCGTACCTGCGCAACCAGCCGTACAACTCGGTCAAGGGCCAGATGTACGGCATGCCGCACGGCTACGGCGCGAACTACCTCGCCTACCGTACGGACAAGTTCGTGCAGAAGCCCACGTCGTGGAGCGTCATCTGGGACGGCAAGTCGGCGGCCGCCGACCACGTCGTCGACTACGACTCACCGATCTACATCGCCGACGCCGCGCTCTACCTCAAGGCGCACCGGCCCGACCTGAAGATCACCGACGTGTACGAGCTGACGCAGGAGCAGTTCGACGCGGCCGCCGGTCTGCTGAGGAAGCAGCGGCCCAACGTCAACCAGTACTGGTCGAACTACCTCGATGAGATCCAGTCGTTCAAGGCGGCCGACAACTACGCCGGGACGGCGTGGCAGGTGACCGCCAACCTCGCCAAGTCCGAGGGCGCGCCCATCGCGACGACCATCCCGGACGAGGGCGCGACCGGCTGGTCCGACACCTGGATGATCGCCACGCGAGCCGAGCATCCGAACTGCATGTACAAGTGGATGAACTGGATCAGCGCACCCAAGGTGCAGGCCGCGGTCGCGCAGTGGTTCGGCGAGGCGCCGGCCAACCCGAAGGCGTGCAAGTACGCCGCGAAGGGCTTCTGCTCGGAGTTCCACGTCGGTGACGTGGACTTCTACCGTCGCCTCGCCTTCTGGAAGACTCCCGTAGCGGACTGCGGCGACTCACGCGGCGCCGTCTGCGTCGACTACTCAAAATGGACCGAGCTCTGGTCGCAGATCAAGGGTTGACATGAAGACCAACGAGAACGGCGATGGATCGTCGGCCGTGAGTCTGCGCGAGGTGCGCAAGACGTTCGGCGACGTCACCGCCGTGGACGGCGTCGACCTCGACGTAGCCGACGGCGAGTTCTTCGCGATGCTCGGCCCGTCCGGCTCCGGCAAGACGACCGTCCTGCGGATGATCGCCGGCTTCGAGACGCCGACCGAGGGCCGCGTGCACCTCGGCGGCCGCGACGTCACCCGGCAGGCGCCGTTCGACCGCGACGTCAACACGGTCTTCCAGGACTACGCCCTGTTCCCGCACATGAACGTCCTGGCCAACGTGGAGTACGGACTCAAGGTCAAGAAGGTCCCCGCGAAGGAGCGCCGCGAACGCGCCCGGCGGGCGCTGGAGACCGTACGCCTCCAGGGTTTCGACAAGCGCAGGCCGGGCCAGCTCTCCGGCGGGCAGCGGCAGCGCGTCGCGCTCGCCCGCGCGCTGGTCAACCGGCCCAAGGTGCTGCTGCTGGACGAGCCGCTCGGCGCCCTCGACCTCAAGCTCCGCGAGGAGATGCAGGTCGAGCTGAAGGCCATCCAGCGGCAGATCGGCATCACCTTCCTGTTCGTCACGCACGACCAGGAAGAGGCGCTGACGATGAGCGACCGGGTCGCGGTGTTCAACGCGGGCCGGATCGAACAGGTCGGGACGCCCGCGGAGGTCTACGAACGGCCGGCCACCTCCTTCGTGGCCGGGTTCGTCGGCACCTCCAACCTCATCGAGGGTGAGGCGGCCCGCACCGTACTCGGCCGGGAGGGCGTCTACAGCGTCCGCCCGGAGAAGCTTCGCGTCGACACCGAACTCGACGCGGAACTGCCCGAAGGCGAACACTCCGCGATCGGCACGGTCGCGGAGGTCGTCTACGCGGGGGCGGCCACCCGATTCGTCGTGGACCTCGACGCGGGCGGCCGGCTGGTGGCCATGCAGCAGAATCTGCAGACCTCCTCGATGGACGTGCTCAAACTGCGCGACGCACGGGTCAGGCTCGCTTGGCGGCGGGAGCACGAGTTCGCCATCACCGGTCCGGAGTGACCCGCGGCCGGTCCGCGGACCGGCCGTACCTCCCGCCGCGGCCCCCTGTCGCGGCGCTTCATCGAAAAATCCCTCCCAGATACCCCCATTCGATCGGAGTCCCAATGCGGTCCACGCGCATCGCGTTCGTCGCGATGGCTGCCGTCTCCCTGCTCGTCGCGGGTTGTGGTGACAAGAGCGGCAGCTCAACCAGCACTGGCGGTGGCGGCGGCAGCGTCGCCGGCTTCACGCCCCCGAAGATCCCCGCGATGAAGACCCTCGGCCAGGGCGAGGGCCAGGTCAACCTGGTCGCCTGGGCCGGTTACGCCGAGGACGGCTCGAACGACAAGACCGTCGACTGGGTCCACCCGTTCCAGAAGGCCACCGGCTGCAAGGTCAACACCAAGATCGCCGGTACGTCCGACGAGATGGTCAGCCTGATGAAGACCGGCCAGTACGACGCCGTGTCGGCCTCGGGCGACGCCTCGCTGCGACTCATCGCCGACGGCTCGGTCGCGCCGGTCAACACCGGCCTCGTACCGAACTACACCGACATCTTCCCCGACCTGAAGATGAAGCCCTGGAACTCGGTCAACGGCGTCGCGTACGGCATCCCGCACGGCCGTGGCGCGAACCTCCTCATGTGGCGCACCGACAAGGTCAAGCCCGCCCCCGACTCCTGGGGCGCGGTCTTCGACGCGAACTCCCCGTACAAGGGGCACATCACGGCGTACGACTCGCCGATCTACATCGCCGACGCGGCCCTGTACCTGTCGGCCACGCAGCCGGCGCTCGGCATCAAGGACCCGTACGCGCTGGACCAGAAGCAGTTCGACGCCTCGGTCAACCTGCTCAAGCAGCAGAAGAACAACATCGGCGAGTACTGGTCGGACTACCTGAAGTCGCAGCAGTCGTTCAAGAGCGGCGACACGGTCATCGGCACCACCTGGCAGGTCATCGCGAATGGGCTGACCGCCGCCAAGGCGCCGGTCAAGACGATCCTGCCCAAGGAGGGCTCGACCGGCTGGTCCGACACCTGGATGGTGGCCGCCAAGGCCCAGCACCCGAACTGCGCGTACAAGTGGATGGACTGGATCGTCTCTCCCAAGGCGAACGCGCAGGTCGCCGAGTGGTTCGGCGAGGCGCCGTCCAACAGCAAGGCGTGCGCGATGACCAGTGACAAGAAGTTCTGCGACACCTTCCACGCCGCGGACGAGCCGTACTGGACCAAGGTCCACTACTGGAACACGCCGATCTCCCACTGCCTCGACGGCCGTACGAACGTCACGTGCGTCCCCTACGCCAAGTGGACGCAGGCATGGACCCAGATCAAGGGCTGATGACCGCCATCTCGCCCTCGCCCGGCGGGCCGGTTCGCCGGCTCGCCGGGCTGCTTCACCGGCGGCCCTGGATCCGGCTGGCGGGTCTGCTGACCGCGCCGCTGCTGTGGCTCGTCGTGGCCTACCTCGGCTCGCTGGGCGCGCTGTTCCTCACCGCGTTCTGGACCACGAACGAGTTCACCGGCGACGTGGTGAAGGTCTTCGACCTGGGCAACTTCCAGGACCTGGTGAACCAGGGCGTCTACCGGACGATCACCTTCCGCAGCGTCGGCGTCGCCGCGGCCGTCACGGTCATCGACAGCGTGGTGGCCTTCCCGATGGCGTTCTACATGGCCAAGGTCGCCTCGCCGCGTGCGCAGCGCTGGCTGGTCATCGCCGTGCTCACGCCGCTCTGGGCCGGCTACCTCGTCAAGGTGTACGCCTGGCGGATCATGTTCTCCGGCAGCGGAGTGCTCGACTGGTTCCTGAGCCCCGTCGGCGGCCACGGCCCCGGGTACGGCCTGCCCGCCACGATCGTGACGCTCGCCTACCTCTGGCTGCCGTACATGATCCTGCCCATGTACGCGGGGTTGGAGCGGCTGCCGAACTCCCTGCTGGACGCCGCGGGCGACCTGGGCGCACGCACCTTCCGCTCGTTCCGCACGGTCGTGTGGCCGCTGGTCTTCCCGGCGGTCGTGGCCGGCTCGATCTTCACGTTCTCGCTGTCCCTCGGCGACTACATCGCGGTGAAGATCGTCGGCGGCCGCAGCCAGCTGATCGGCAACGTGGTGTACGACAACGTCGGGACGGCCAACAACCTGCCGTTCGCCGCGGCCGTCGCGACCGTGCCGGTGGCCGTCATGGTCATCTACCTGCTCGCCGTACGCCGCACCGGAGCGCTGGAGAACCTGTGACCCTCTCGCGAGGTGCCCGGATCGCCCTTCGGGTGGCGATGATCCTCGGGCTCGCCGTCATCTACGTACCGCTGTTCGTCGTGCTGATCAACTCCTTCAACGCCGACAAGACCTTCGCCTGGCCGCCCACGCACCTGACCGGCGAGTGGTGGACGCGTGCCTGGCAGAACGGCGGCGTACGGTCGGCGCTGTGGACCTCGGTCAAGGCCGGGCTCGGCGCGACCGCCGTCGCCTGCGTGCTCGGCACGATGGCGGCGTTCGCCGTGCAGCGCTATCGGTTCTTCGGCCGGGAGACCTTGTCGCTGCTGGTCATCCTGCCGATCGCACTGCCGGGTATCGTCACGGGCATCGCACTCAACAACGCCTTCCGCACGGTCCTTTCGCCGTTCGGGATCCAGCTCGGGCTGTTCACGGTGGTCGTCGGGCACGCGACGTTCTGCATCGTGACCATCTACAACAACGTCCTGGCCCGGCTGCGGCGGCTGGGCACCAGCACCGAGGAGGCGTCGGCCGACCTGGGCGCCGACACCTTCCAGACGTTCCGGTACGTTACGTTCCCCTTGCTCCGCTCCGCGCTGCTGGCCGGTGGCCTGCTGTCGTTCGCGCTGTCGTTCGACGAGATCATCGTGACCACCTTCACGGCCGGCGCGGGCGTGGAGACGCTGCCCATCTGGATCTTCGACAACCTGTTCCGGCCCACTCAGGCACCCATCGTCAACGTCGTGGCCGCCGCGCTGATCGTCGCCTCGGTCGTGCCGGTCTACCTCGCCCAGCGCATCTCCGGAGACACCCGCGCCATCTAGGAGGACGCAATGAAGCGCACCGTACGCAACTTCGTGGCCGGCTCGCACGCCGACGCCGCCGACGGCCGTACCGCCGACCTGATCAGCCCCGTCACCGGCGAGGCGTTCGGCACCGCCCCGGTCTCGGGCCAGGCCGACGTCGACGCCGCCTTCGCCGCCGCCTCCTCGGCCTTCGAGGGCTGGCGCGACACGACGCCGGGCGAGCGCCAGCTCGCGCTGCTGCGCATGGCCGACGCGTTCGAGGCACGCGCCGACGAGTTGGTCGCGCTGGAGTCGCAGAACACCGGCAAGCCGCTCGGCCTCACGGCGTCGGAGGAGATCCCTCCGATGATCGACCAGATCCGCTTCTTCGCCGGCGCCGCGCGCGTACTGGAGGGCCGGTCGGCGGGCGAGTACATGGCGGGCCACACCTCGTTCGTCCGGCGCGAGCCGATCGGCGTGTGCGCGCAGGTCACGCCGTGGAACTACCCGATGCTGATGGCGGTGTGGAAGTTCGCGCCCGCCATCGCGGCGGGCAACACGGTGGTGCTCAAGCCCTCCGACACCACTCCGGCCACGACCTCGCTGATGGCCGAGATCGCCGCGGAGTTCCTGCCGCCGGGCGTGTTCAACGTGGTCTGCGGCGACCGCGACACCGGGCGGCTGCTCGTGTCACACCCGACGCCGCAGATGGTGTCGATCACCGGTTCGGTGCGCGCGGGCATGGAGGTGGCGCACGCGGCCGCCGACGACCTGAAGAACGTCCACCTCGAACTCGGCGGCAAGGCCCCGGTCGTGGTCTTCGACGACGCGGACGTGGCGGCCGCCGCCGAGGCCATCGCCGAGGCGGGCTACTTCAACGCGGGCCAGGACTGCACCGCCGCGACCCGCGTGCTCGCCGGGCCGGGCGTGCACGACGACTTCGCCGCGGCGCTCGCCGAGGCCGCGGCCGCCACCAAGACGGGCCTGCCGGACGACGAGGACGTCCTGTACGGCCCGCTGAACAACGCCGCCCAGCTCTCGCGCGTCACCGGAATCATCGACCGCCTGCCGTCGCACGCGTCCGTACGCGCCGGCGGCTCGCGGGTGGGCTCGGATGGCTACTTCTACTCGCCCACGGTCGTGTCCGGGCTGCGCCAGGACGACGAGGCGATCCAGGACGAGATCTTCGGCCCGGTCATCACCGTCCAGCGCTTCTCCGATGAGGACGAGGCGGTCCGCTGGGCCAACGGCGTCCGGTACGGCTTGGCGTCGTCGGTGTGGACCCGCGACCACGGCCGCGCGATGCGGATGGCGCGCCGCCTCGACTTCGGCTGCGTGTGGATCAACACCCACATCCCGCTGGTCGCCGAGATGCCGCACGGCGGCTTCAAGCACTCCGGCCACGGCAAGGACCTGTCGATGTACGGCTTCGAGGACTACACGCGGGTCAAGCACGTGATGTCCAACATCGAGGCCTGACCGGCGGGCGAAACGCCGACGGCGGTGGTGGCTCGCCGGAAAATCAAGTGAAAGCCTGGGTTCGCCCAAGAGAAGATCAAGTAAGGAGCCGGCGCGTGTCCATGCTTGCGACCTCCGATGCGGCCTCCCAGGCGGGCGGTGAGTGGCTCGACGCACTCCTCGGCCGGCGTGCCGCCCGGGTCCTCACGACGTACGCCGTGCCGTGCCTGCACTACGCGCACTGGCAGGCGCTGTGGCGTTACCGCCTCGCCGAGTGGACCAACGAGACCACCTACGGCACCGACCGGTATCACTGCCTGTGCGAGACCTTCGGCCGCATCGTCAAGGACCGGCTGCCCGGCGCGGCGGTGCACCTGCCCGCCGACCGGCTCGGCACGCCGTTCACCGTCGCGACGGGGCGCTGGCTGGTCTATCCCTGGCGCTACGGCAAGACTCGCGACGACCGGCACCAGGGTCTTCAGGTCACCGACGAGACCGGGATCCGGTCGCGGATCGTCGGCGGCGGGCCGCCCGGTCAGCAGATGCTGGCGTACGAGGGCCTGCCGGCGGTCCCGCTCGCCAACGTCGTCGTGCTCGGCTGGGCGGGCAACCGGCACGAGGGCCTCACGCGGGCGTTCGTCGCCTCGCCCACTCTCTACGGCGACCTCGTGTACTGGCAGGAGGACCGGTTCATCGAGCTCGACGTCGAGGCCGGACGCCGCCCGTACGGCCTGCCGCCGGTGCCCGGCCTGCCCTCGGTCGCCGAGCCGGACGTGCCGCAGCCACCGGAGTTCGACATCGGGCTCATCGACAGCGAGCGCGGCATGGATTTCCGCGAATTCCCCGCGTCGGACGGTGAGTTCACCGGGACCGATGGCTAGGGTGATGGACCGCCGGTGACGAAAGGGGATGGAGGAGGCCGTACGTGGACGCCCAGCGCGGTCGTGACGAGGCGCGTCTACGAGCGGTCGGTTCCCTGGCGGAGCCCGCCGCCTTCGACCCGGCACGCCTGACCCTCGCGCGCGAGCGCAGCGGGCTGACCAAGCGCGACCTCGCCACGCGTGTGGAGGTCACCGCAGCGGCCATCACCCAGTTCGAGCGCCGCCAGTCGCGCCCGTCCGCGGAGACGCTGACGCGGCTGGCCGGCGCGCTGGGCCTGCCGCCCGCCTACTTCGCCGCGGGCCGCCCGGTCCTGCCGGTCGCCGAGGAGGCGACCCACTTCCGCAGCCTCCGCACCACACGCGTGTACGAGCGGCGGCAGGCGCGCGCCACGATGAGCCACCTGGCCGAGGCCGTACGGGAGATCCAGACCGTCGTACGCCTGCCGGAGCTGCGCCTCCCCAGCGCCGGATGCGACGGCCCGGAGGCGGCCGCGAGAAGCCTGCGCCTGCACTGGGACCTGCCGGTCGGCCCGGTGCACCACCTGATCCGGCGCGCCGAGGCCAACGGCGCGGTGGTGAGCATGGCCCGCTTCGGCGCCGGTGACCGCATCGACGCGTTCAGCTGCCGCCCGCACGGCCTGGACCGCCCGCTGATCTGCCTGTCCCGCGACCGTGGCAACCCGCTGCGCCGCCGGTTCAGTGCCGCACACGAGCTGGGCCACCTGCTGCTCCACGACGAGGCCGAGCCGGGCGACCGCCACCACGAACACGAGGCGAACCGCTTCGCCGCCGAGTTCCTGACCCCCGCGGCCGAGATCGCCCCCCTCCTGCCGACCCGACTGGACTTCGCGTACCTCCTGGAGATCCAGCGCGCCTGGGGAGTCTCGGTCCAGGCACTGCTGCGCCGCAGCCGCGAGCTGAACCGCATCGGCGACGAGGTCTACCGCCGCGGCATCGCGACCCTGACCCGGCTGGGCTGGCGCCGCGACGAGCCGACGGGGGCCTACCCGACGGAGTGGCCGGCCGTACTGGCCGAGGCCGTCGAACTCGGCGGCACCCGAGGCCTGACCGAAACCACCCTCACCACCCGCCTGCACCTGCCCCGGCACGAGGTCCGCGAGCTGTTGAGCCACGTCTCCGACGACCGCCCCCGCCTCACCGTCGTCCCGCCGCTCTGAGGTCGCCGACCGGCGCGGGTGCCGGGAGGCCGGTCAGCCCCAGACCTCGGCGGCGGTTTCCACGATGAGGCGGAGCTTGGCGACCTCCTCGTCATACGTCAGGACGTTGCCCTCGACCGTCGAGGAGAAGCCGCACTGCGGTGACAGGCACAGCTGGTCCAGGTCGACGAACCTCGACGCCTCCTCGATGCGGCGCTTCAGCGTGTCCTTGGACTCCAGCGCTCCCCGCTTCGTCGTGACCAGCCCCAGCACGACCTTCTTGCCCTTCGGCACGTAGCGCAGCGGCTCGAAGCCGCCCGACCGCGCGTCGTCGAACTCCAGGAAGAAGCCGTCCACCGCCAGCTCCCCGAACAGCGCCTCGGCGACGAAGTCGTACCCGCCCTCGGCGACCCACGAGGAGCGGAAGTTGCCCCGGCACATGTGCGTCGTGATCGCCATGCCCTCCGGGCGGGCGGCGAGGGCGGCGTTGATCTGCTTGATGTAGCGCAGGTGCATGTGCTCGGCGTCGTCGCCGCGCGCCGCGATCTGGGCGCGCTGGGCCGGGTCGTTCAGGTACGCCAGGCTCGTGTCGTCGAACTGGAGGTACGTGCAGCCCAGCTCGGCGATCCCGCGTACCTGGTCGGCGTACGCGGCGCTCAGGTCGGACCAGAACTCCTCCACATCCGGGTAGACGGCGGGGTCGATGGAGGCCGGGCCGCCGCGGTAGTGGACCATGCTCGGCGACGGGATGGTCAGCTTCGGGGTGTTCTTCGTGACGAAGCCCTGGAGCGCGCGGAAATGGCCGGCGAAGATCGTTTCTTCGAGCCGTACGCGGTCGTGCACCTTGAGTGCGGCGGAGGTGAAGTTCAGCTCGCCGGACTCGTTGCGGAAGTGGACCTGGAGCTGTTCCGGCGCGGGGTCGATGCCGCCCAGGGCATAGATGAAATCCATGTGCCAGGTCGTACGGCGGAACTCCCCGTCCGTGGCGGTGCGCAGGCCCACCTCCTCCTGCATCGCCACGACCGCGCGGATGGCCTCGTCCTCCGCGGCGCGCAGCTCTTCGCCGGACAGCCGCCCGGCGGCGTGGTCGTCGCGGGCGCGCAGCAACTCCGGCGGCCGCAGCAGGCTGCCGACGTGGTCGGCGCGGAACGGGGGACTCGCTTCAGCGGGCATCGTCGCCTCCAGTGATCGAGGACCAAGTCTGCACCCGCCTGGTGGATCAGGTAACTTCGAGCGCGGTTCGGTTTGAGCACTGGAGGCTCGATGACCTTCGCTTCCCCCGACGACGTACGCGAGCGGCTCGCCGCCGTGGGATACCTGCCCGACGACGCCATCGCGACGACGGTCTACCTGGCCGCGGCGCTCGGCAAGCCGCTGCTGGTGGAGGGCCCGGCCGGGGTGGGCAAGACCGAGCTGGCCAAGGCCGTCGCCCAGATCACCGGCGCGGACCTCGTACGGCTCCAGTGCTATGAGGGCCTGGACGAGCCGCGCGCCCTGTACGAGTGGAACTATAAAAAGCAGCTCCTGCGCATCCAGGCGGCGGGCGAGGAGTCGTGGAGCGCCGCCCACGACGACATCTTCACCGAGGAGTTCCTGCTCGAACGGCCCCTGCTGGCCGCGATCCGGCGCACCGAGCCCACCGTCCTGCTCGTTGACGAGACCGACAAGGCCGACGTCGAGGTCGAGGGCCTGCTGCTGGAGGTGCTGTCGGACTTCCAGGTGACCATCCCCGAGCTCGGCACCATCACCGCCGTACGCCGGCCGTTCGTCGTGCTCACCTCCAACGCCACCCGCGAGCTGTCCGAGGCGCTCAAGCGCCGCTGCCTGTACCTCCACCTCGGCTACCCCAGCCCCGAACGCGAGCGCGACATCGTCAAGGCGCGCGTCCCCGGCATCGAGGACGCGCTCGCCGAACGCCTCGCCCAGGTCGTCGCGACGCTGCGCGCGCTGGAGCTGAAGAAGGCGCCGTCCATCGCCGAGACCATCGACTGGGCACGTACGCTCCTCGCCCTCGGCCTGGACCGCCTCGACGCCGCCGCGATCGGCGCGACCCTCGGCGTCGTGCTCAAGCACAACTCCGACCACGAACGCGCGCGCAAGGAACTCGTGCCTGATGGCCCTGCTCGATAGGCACATCGGGTTCGTCGCGGCGCTGCGGGACGCGGGGCTGCCGGTCTCGCTCGCCGAGGGGCTGGACGCCGTACGCGCCCTGGAGGCGATCGACCTGGCCGAGCGGTCGTCGCTGCGCGCGGCGTACGCGGCCACGCTCGTCAAGCGTCCCGCGCATCGGGACGCCTTCGACCTGCTGTTCGACCTGTGGTTCCCGCCGGCGTCGGGCAGCCACGAGCAGGCCAGGGACAAGCCCGCCTACGACGATCCCGAGCTGGGGCGGCTCCGCGACGAGCTGAGCGAGATCCTGCTCCGCGGCGACGACGCCGAGCTGCGGGCGTTCGCACGCGGCGCGGTCGGGGCGTACGGGCGCGGCGGCGGCACCGGGCAGTGGTTCTCCTACCAAGTGCTGCGCACGCTGTCGCCGCAGACGCTCATGGCCGGGCTGCTGAACGCCGTGCTCACCGAGCGTGGCGGCCTGGAGGAGCGGGTCGCGCGGCGGAGGTTCGCGACGCGCATCGCGCGCTTTGAGACCCATGTCGGCGACGACGTGCGACGGCGGCTCGCCGAGGAGACGAGCGTCGAGCGGGTCGCCAAGGCCAACGTGACTCCGCCGCTCGAACAGGTCGACTTCCTGCGCGCCACCCGCGCCGACCTGGCCGCGCTGCGCCGCGAGATCCACCCGCTCGCGCGCCGGCTGGCCACCCGCCTCACAGCGCGCAACCGGCACGGCCGCCGCGGGCGCCTCGACTTCCGCCGTACGGTGCGCACCTCCCTGTCCACCGGCGGCGTGCCGATCACCACGCACCACCGGCCGCGCCGCCCGCACAAGCCCGAGCTGGTCGTGCTCTGCGACGCGAGCGACTCGGTGTCCTCCTTCGCCCACTTCACGCTGCTGCTGACGTACGCGCTGCGTGAGCAGTTCGCCAAGGTGCGGGCGTTCGCCTTCATCGACGGGCTGGACGAGGTCACCCGCTTCTTCGCCCCCGGCGCGGACGTGGTCGAGGCGATGACGCGGATGACGGGCGAGGCCGACATCGTGTGGGTCAGCGGGCACAGCGACTACGGGCGCGCCTTCAAGATCTTCGAGGAGCGGTACGCCGACGCGATCACGCCGAAGACGTCGCTGCTGGTCCTCGGCGACGCCCGGACGAACTACCAGAACCCGAACCTCGCCGCCCTGCGCGGACTCGCCGGCCGCGCGCGGCACGCGTACTGGCTGAACCCCGAGCCCGCGAAAGACTGGGACACCGGCGACTCGGCCGCCTCGGCGTACGGGGAGGTCGTCTCGATGCACGAGTGCCGCAACCTCACCCAGCTCGCCGAATTCGTCGAGACCCTCGCCTGAACCGTTAGGCGGGCGTGTGGCCGGGTACGCGTCTGGAATGGCGGATGCGGTGATCTTCGATGTGGACGGCACGCTGGTCGACACCAACTACCTGCACGCGGTGTGCTGGTGGGAGGCGTTCCGGCAGCACGGGCAGCACGTCGACATGGCCGACGTGCACCGCGCGATCGGCATGGGCTCGGACAAGCTCCTCGACCGGGTGCTGCCAAAGGACCGCGACCGCGACGCCGACGACGACATCACGGCGGCGCACCGGTCCCTGTACGGCGCCTACTGGACCCGGCTGCGCGCCTTCGACGGCGCGGCCGACCTGCTGCGCGCCTGTGCCGGGCGCGGCATGAAGGTCGTCCTGGCCAGCTCCGCCTCGGAGAAGGAGCTGGCCGCGCTCCGCGCCGCGCTGGACGCCGACGACGCGATCGCCGACGCGACGTCGGCCAGTGAGGCTGGGGCGAGCAAGCCCGCGCCCGACCTCGTCGAGATCGCACTGGACCGCGCCGGCGTCGAGCCCGGCCGCGCGGTGTTCGTCGGCGACGCGGTCTGGGACGTGCACGCCTGCCGCAACGCCGGCGTCCCATGCGTCGCGGTGCTCACCGGCGGCATCGCCGCGGAGGCCTTGCGCGAAGCCGGTGCGGTCGCGGTCTACGACGGCCCCGCCGACCTCCTGGCCGACCTCGACCAGAGCCCGCTGGCCTGACCCGAGTCCGCCCGGCCGGCCCTCTCACCTCGCGGTACGGCGGGCCGTCAGTGGCCTGTCCGGAAGCGGTCTACTCAACTTCACCGAGCGGTAGCTTCAGCGGTCATACTCGCTTCTGGCCAACCCCCCGGGATGTTGGGAGACGACGGTGGACGATGTCAGTCGGCGCGGTTTCATGGCGGGAACCGCAGGAGTGGTCGCGGCGGGCGTCGCCGCACCACGATGGGCGCGGGCGGCGACGAAGGCGGCCCTGCCGTCTCCGGGGCAGTCCGGCATCGACCACATCGTCGTCGTGATGATGGAGAACCGCTCCTTCGACCACTACCTCGGCTGGCTCCCCGGCGCGGACGGCGTACAGGCCGGGCTGACCTTCACCGACAACGACGGCGTCGCGCACGACACGCACCACCTGACCACCCCCGCGGGCTGCGGGTTCAACGACCCCGACCACTCCTACGAGGGCGGCCGCGTCGAGTTCAACGACGGCGCGTGCGACGGCTGGCTGCGCGCGGGGTCCAACGACGAACTCTCCATCGGCTACTTCCAGGCGGCCGACCTGGGCTTCTACGGCCGCGCGGCCCGAGAGTGGACGGTCTGTGACCGCTACTTCGCCGCGATGATGGCGCCGACGTACCCCAACCGGTTCTTCCTGCACTCCGCGACGACCGACCGTACGACGACCTCGGTGAACCAGATCGCCACCATGCCCACGATCTGGGACCTGCTCTCCGCCAACGGCGTCACGGGCCGTTACTACTACAGCGACGTGCCGATCACCGCGCTGTGGGGCACCCGGCACCTCGACATCAGCCACCAGATCTCCGAGTTCTACCTGGCCGCGGCCACGGGCACGCTCCCGGCGGTCTCCTACGTCGACCCGGGTTTCCTCGGCGAGGCGATCCCGGGCATGGCCGAGGACGAGCACCCGCTCGCCGACATCCGCCTCGGCCAGCACTTCCTGGGCAAGGTGCACGACGCGATCGTGACCAGCCCCAACTGGGAGCGCACCGTCCTGGTCGTGACCTACGACGAGTGGGGCGGCTTCTTCGACCACGTGCCCCCGCCGGTCGGCCCGGACCCGAACCCGGCGCTGGGCGCGGGCCTGCGCGGTTTCCGCGTCCCGTGCGTCGTCATCTCCCCGCGCGCACGCCGCGGCCACGTGGCACACGACCTGTACGACCACACGTCGGTGCTGAAGATGATCGAGTGGAGGTTCGGCCTGCCCGCGCTGACGGTGCGCGACGCGGCGGCCAACAACCTCGCCGACGTCCTGGACTTCGACAGCCCGCCGAACCTGACCGCCGCGCGCTACAAGGTGCCGCTGCCCATCACCCTCGGCTGCATCATCCCCGACCACGCGCACTCGGGCGAGGACTGGCCCGAGCTGAAGGTGCTCGCCCAGCGGCGCGGCTTCAAGACGCCGTAACGGCGTACCGCCCCCAGACTTGCGGGGGCGGCCCTGGCATCACCGGAGCAAATGCCAGGGCCGTCCCCGTGACCAGCAGGCGGCCGCGGTGCCACGGGACCGGCGATGGCTGACTACGATCGGAGTTGCTCGATCGTGTTCGGATCGCCGGTCAGACGTGGGGAGAACCGTGAGCGACCTCCAGGGAGAGCGGCGGACGGGCGCAAGCCCGTCTTCGGGGCCGAGCGGCGTGTGCGGGTCCTCGAACTGCTCCGCGCGAACGGCACGCTGTCCCTGCGGCAGCTCGCCGAGGCGGTCAAGTCCTCCGAGGTGACCGTGCGCCGCGACGTACGCGCGCTGGAGGCCGACGGGCTGCTCGACCGCCACCACGGCGGCGCGTTCCTGCCGGGCGAGCTGTCCCACGAGCCCAGCCACCTGCAGAAGGCGCAGTGGCCAAGGAGGAGAAGGCGGCCATCGCCGACCTCGCCGCCGCGCTCGTCGAGGACGGCGACGCGGCACCGGCATGGAGCTCGACATGATCGCGGCGGTCGTGATCGGCGGCACGCTGCTCACCGGCGGCGCGGGCTCGGTCAGCGGCACGATCGCGGGCGTCCTGCTGCTCGGCGTGATCCAGAATCTGATCAACCAGATCGGTGTCCTGTCCTCGTCGTACCAGCAGGTCGTGAGCGGCGCGTTCCTCGCCGTCGTGGTGGTCGTGCAGACCTGCCTCAGCCGGGTGCAGCGACTGCGGTGACCCGGCCTGGTGCGGCTACGACGAGTCAGGCGCGACCCACTGGAACAGGCCCTCGAGCTCGGGCCCCCGGTAGATGGCGATGATCTCGCCGGCACCACGGCCGCGCCGCCAGATGGTGAGACCGTCCGGACGGTAGGGCATTCGCCGGAACCCGCTGTTCGTCAGTTGGTCATCGCGGTGGGTGTACTGACGGACCTGGCCGAGTGTCTCCGGGGTGCCGGTGGTCCACACGCCGTCCGCGGTGTTCACCACGAACAGGTCATTGGTGGTCAGCACGTGGATGGCGGGTCCGGCCGGTTCGTCGGTGACGTGGAAGGCCAGGATCTGCTCTGTGGGAACGTCCTGGATCCCGAGCCGGCGGAACCGATCACCGTGGAGGGTGACCAGTTCGCCGGCGGCGACGCCGGCCTCGCCCCGGCGGAGTGGACCGGGCGCCTCCTTGCTCGGGAAGTCGGGGACCGTCGCGGTCCGGGCCAGATCCATGATCGCTGCCAGATGGCCGCTCGGGTGGCCCGGCTCGGGATCCGCGAGCGGGAACCCGCGCTGCTTCATGACGTGGTAGAGAACCGGCATGTCCACGTACGCGGCGGCGGAGCGATCCGGGCCGGCGCCACCCGGCCGGTCCGACCTCCCGAGAACGGGCCGGTACGCGCCGGCACGCGTCATCGCCTTCATCGCCCCGTCATAGGACTCCTCCCAGCTCGCCCCCGGGATGGTCCCGTCGCCGAGCAGCTTCCGCACGGTCTCGCGTACTTCGAGCACAGGGAGGTAGCCACTCGCGTGCGTGTCGAGCGTCGAACTCAGTGGGCCGGGGACTCCCAGCACGGCATGGGCATCCGCCGGGACGGGCTCCCACGAGGACATTTCCTCCTCGGAGAACGCCAGCAGCAGTGCCCGCTGGACGGCCTTCGGCGTGATCTCGCCTTCGATGACGGCGGCGCCGAGCAGGACCTCGGCCTCGTGGCCGCTGCGTGCCAGCCGCATCACCAGGGCCAGGAGCGGGGCCTGCACGGTGTGCACGACCTCGTGGAAATAGTGTTCCGCGACGGCGGCGAGTGGCTTGTCCACGCGGACCGCCATCCAGCGCCGCTGGGCGTCGACGAAGCCATCGATCGTGCGGTCGCGGAGCGTTTCCAGAAAGCGGTCCGCCTCGGCACCCATGTACCTTCGCATGGCGTCTTCACGCAGAGCGACGCTCGACACGAGCCAGCGCCGCAGGTGACGACCGAACTCCGGTCGGTCTCCGTCCGGGTTGTAGATCCTCTCGGCGAGGGCGGCGATCTTGGCCTGCGTGAGTACCGGCAGGCGGAGATCGGTAGTGAGGTGCACCGTCTCGCTCGCCAAAGCCTTATGGCTCAGGGGGTCCAGGTCGGCGACGTCGAGGGCTCCCGGCCGGATCGAGTGTGCCCACGCTTCGGCGTACCGGCCCACCGCCCTGTGCACGGCCAGCACCGCGTCCGCGGCCTGCTGCAGCCGTAGCATCTTCGGCTCGTCATCGCGCACGACGTCCGGAGCCGACCAGAGCTGCTCGTGGTTCGCGAGGTTGAGGGCCTGGTCGGCGTGGTCCGCGATCGCGGCGAGCTCGTCGACCCGTTGCCGTCGCTCTCGCGGCCCCAATTTCGGGTCCGTGCTCAGGTCCGCGACAACGGCGTCGATGTGCGCGCGGGCGCGGGCCAGCGGCTCGGCCGAGGCCCAGTCCGCGCCGAGTGAAGTGTCGTCGCGGAACAGGCCGTACCCGTTCGGGGTGGCATGCGTCGTACGCGGGTCGGGGCGCGGCACGCGTGCGTGGTCGCCGAAGACCGCGGTGATGTCGGACGGCTCGTGCGCGCCGGGATCGTGGATGTCGGCGGAGTCGAAGGCCAGGCGGGTGTGACGGCCGGTCCGGCTGACCTCGTAGTGGTAGCCGTGCTCGGCGCCCGGCGCCCCGGCGGTCCCCTCGATCCTGGTGGCGCGGACGCGGAAGCGGTCGGATCCCCAGGTGAACTCGGCGAGTTCGCCGTCGGGGAACGCGCCCAGTTCACGTAGCCGGTCGATGACCCGCAGCGGCTCGATCCGTGCCTGCTCGGCACTCGGGACTCCGGTGAAGCCCCGGGCCGTACGCGAGAACGGCCCTCCTCCGGCCACGGGTCCCTCGACCAGATGGGGGCCCGGCGGGGGCCGCAGGTCGTCGGCCGTCGCGCCGGGGCGTACCTCGACGTGGGTGATCCGATCCGGCCGCAGCCCGGACATGCCGAACCGCAACGCGCCCGCCTGCCACAGCTCTGTCCGGTCGGCCTCCATGTACGGGCCTGCAACGACGTCCCGGCCGCGCAACACTCTGGGGTATTCGGAGATATAGGCCGACAGCTCGGGGTGGGCATAGCGCCAGACCCCGTCGAGATACCCCGCCACGGTCCGCACCATCAGCGGAGGGCTGCCGTCTGGCGGTGCGTATTTCCACACCTCCACGTTCCCGTCGCGGTCGATTTGGTGGAAGCCGGCATCCGAGAGCTGGCGGGCGGCCTCCCAGGGTGCGTGCAGGACCACGTCGGCCCGCACCGTCGCGTCGGCGATCGGCGAGGAGGGGGAACCGTCCAGCGGGATGTGCAGGAACTCCTCGGGCCGGTCGAACCGCGGCCGCATCTGCACGTTCAGGACGATGCCGGCAGGCGCTCCGGTGGCGGTCAGCGCGGTGATCCGTTCCAGC
The DNA here is from genome assembly GCA_963799975.1 of uncultured Actinomycetota bacterium. Classification (GTDB taxonomy): domain Bacteria; phylum Actinomycetota; class Actinomycetes; order Streptosporangiales; family Streptosporangiaceae; genus Actinoallomurus. Next base: position 265,559 of record CAWCZF010000006.1, read on the forward strand.
TCCGGCCAGCGCAGAATCGGTGTGCCGATCCGCACTCTGGACGACCTCTCCACGAACCAGATACCCGAGCCGTCTTCGCTGACCGTGAGCGGGCCCGGTGTCGCCTTCCGCCTGCTTTCTGCCGGTCCGCCACCGCCGCCGGGCGGCTCGGTGTAGTCCCCCAGGATCTCCGCGAGGCGCGGCGCTCCCGCCGCATGGTCGGTCATCGCGGGATCGGCGATGCTCTCGTAGCGAGCGGACCAGGCGTCGTCGGCGGGGAACTCGACCGCGGAGGCATCGACCGCGGGGCGGAAGGCGTGGCCGGCGAGTTCGGTTCCGGCGCCGATGAAGGCCATGCCGAAGCCGGTTTCGGCGGCGTGTTTCAGGTCCCAGCCGTGTCCGGCGGCCGCACCGGCCGTGGCCATGGCGGTGGTGCCGATGGTTCCGCCGACCGCGAACCGTGTCATGACCCCGCGCGCGCCCGGGGCTTCCATCAGCCGCGCCAGCGCGGCCAGTGCCGGTGATCGGCTCCCCAGTGCGGGGAGGCCGGCGTGTGCCAGGCCCATCAGGCCGCCGGCGAGTGCGCCTTGTCCCATCGCTCCGGCCAGCTCTTTCCAGCTGAAGTCACCGGGACGGAACGCCTGGTCGATCGCGTCCAGGCCGCCGGAGAACGCCGTGCCGATCACGGCCTCGTAGAGCAGCCGCGACACGATTCGCAGCGCCAGCCCCTCCAGCCGGATCAGCGGCAGCGCGACCGCCAGCCCCGCCTCCATGAACGGGCCGAGCACGCTCACGGCGTACATGAGCCCGACCACGAACACCGCCGAGGCCACGAAGTGCCGCTGCGCACTCAAGATCGCAGCCTCGGCCGCCCGGCAGTAGTCCGCCAGGTCCGCACACCACTGCTCCAGGTCCGCGAGCACGCCGTCCACGACCCGCGCGTCGGCTCCGAACGCCTCGGTCGCGGCCCCGAACCCGCTTCCGGTCACCCGCCTGGAATGCCCGCCGGTCTCCCCGGCCACCTCACCGACCACACCACGCAACACCACCACGGCCCGCTGCAACGCGCGCACCGCATCGGGGTCGCCGTCCGGCCACGCGAACCCGAAACCCACCGCCTCGAAGACCCACAGTGCCTCACGTACGATGCCCGGCGGCGGTGCGGTCTCCGGCAACCCCCCAGGAACCGGCGCATGCCGATACGGCACAACAGATGACGATCCGGAGCCCGGCACCGAAACAGCCAGGCCACCCAGCTCATCCGCGATCCTCGCGTCGGCCTCCAGGTAACGACCACCCGAAGCCCGCAGGCCCGCGCCCATCCGGCGCAGCACGTTCACCGTGACGGACAGCTCCGTCAACAGCCGGTCCCGCCGCTGCACGAACCCGGCCGCCTTGGCATCGCCCTCGAACAACGCCCGGCCCAGCTCATCACCGCCGAACGGCTGACCGCCCACCACCCGGCAGAACGCGTCCACCCCGGCCGCCAGCAGGTCCGAGCCATCGCCGAAACCCCGCCCCGCCCGCACCCATTCCTCAGGCGCGGCGCCGAACCCCGACGTCACCATGGCCCACCCATCACCGGTCTCCCGCCAGGTCAGACGGGCGCGTCATGATTCTGACATTGGATCGGGCCGTTGGCAGCCGTCGCGGAGGGTGGCTTGCGACACGGTCATGGCGTCGCGCCGAGATGGGCGGCCGCTGGGCCGGTCCCGCTCGCTGGCACAGCCCTTCGAGGTTGGTTCCTCGGTAGATGGCGATGATCTCGACGGTATCGCGGCGAGGTGGCCGCTCGGGTGCCACTGGGCGATGATGGCGACCGAGCCCCCGGCGACCCGCGCTCATCGCGTGCGCCCGCCGGAGTCGCCGCCCCGAACCGGTGCGGCCCACTGGTACAGGCCCGTGAGGTCGCTCCCTCGATAGACGGCGAGGATCGAGCCGGGACCCGTACCCCGCTGCCAGACCGTGAGACCGTCCGGCTGCTCGGGCGGTTGCAGGAAACTGTTGCCCCACAGTCGCTCGTCACGGTAGACAAACCGGTCGAGCCACCCGCCGTAGGTCACCGCGGTGCACTCGGTCCAGGCGCCGCTCGCAGTGTCCACCGTGAACAGGTCTCGGGTGCTCAGCACCTGGACGACGGGCGTGGCCGGTTCGCCGCTCACGTGGAAACCCAGAATCTGCTCATCCGGCGTGTCATGGATCCCGAGTGGGCGGTAGACCTCCCCGAGGAATGTGAAGGGCTCGCCGCCGGCGGTGCCGGCTTCGCTCCGGCCAAGGCGAAGCGGGCCAGGGTCCCCGAACGCGATCGGGAAGTCTGGGACCGTCGTCACTCCGGCCAGGTCGAGGATGGCGGCCAGGTGGCCGTTCGGGTTGCGAGGGTCGGGGGGAGCAAGCGGGAAGCCGAGCTTCTTCATGGCATCGTAGAGAACCGGCGTGTCCATGTAGGAGTCGCGCGGGCGCGGTGCCAGATCGGCGGAGCCCGTGGCGGCCGTCCCGCCGAGCGCGCTGATCGCCCGAGCGCAGGACTCGTCCCAGCTCGCGCCGGGCACGTTCCCGTCGCCCAGCAGTTCTCGCACGGCCTCGGCCGTTTCGGGGCGGTCGATGTACACCGTGCCGTGTGTCGAGAGCACGGCGTACAGGGGACCTGGAGCTCCGAGGATGCCGTAGTCGTCCATCGACACGGCCTGCCACGAGGTGTCCTCGCCTGCGAACTCCAGCAGCATTCGCCGCTGGACCGCCTGCGCCGTCATCTCCAGTTCGAGCGAGCCGACGCCGAACAGGACGTCGAGCTCCTGCCTGCTCCGGGCCAGCCGCGACAGCAGCGGCCCGATCGGAGCCTGGGTGGTGTGGATGATCTCGTGAAAGTATGCGCCCGCGACGGTCGCGAGGTCGTGGTCGAAGTCGATCACCACCCAGCGGCGATCGGCGGTCACGAAACCCCGGTTCCAGTCGTTGATCATATGCAGGAGTTCCTCTGCCTGGTCGCCCATGTACATGCGCATGGCGTCTTCGCGCAGCGCGACGCTCGACACGAGCCAGCGCCGCAGGTAGCGGCCGAACTCCGGGTTGGTCCCGTCCGGGTTGAAGATCCTCTCGGCGAGGGCGGCGATCTTCGCCTGGTCCAGGATCGGCAGGCGAAGGTCATTACCGGTCGCTGCCATCTCGCTTCCCAGGGCCTTCTTGCTCAGGGGGTCCAGATCGGCGACGTCGGGGGCTCCTGGCCGGCCCGAGTGCGCCCATTTCTCCGCATAGCGGTGAACCGATCTGTGTACGGCCAGCACTTCGTCCGTGACCGCGTTCAGAGCGAGAATCCCCGGGTCGTGATCGGACAATTCCTGCGAATCCACCCAGCGCTGCTCTTGGCGTGCGAGGGACAGGGCACGGTCGGCGTGCTTCGCGATCTCGGCGAGCTCGCCGATCCGCTGCCATCGCTCCTCCGGTTGCAGGTTCGGGTCCGTGGACATGTCCGCCACGGCGGCATCGACACGTGCGTGGGCTTCGGCCAGCGGTCCGACCGGGTCAGGCCAGCGCGGGTCATTCACGATGCCAAGGCGGAAGGTGCCGTATCCGCCGGGGGTGACCTGCGTCGCTCGCGGGGCGGCGTGCGGGTCGGGCCGTGGCGGGCGGGCGTGGTCGCCGAATATCTCGGTGAGGGTGGTGGGCTGATGTGTGGTGGGGTGGTGGAGGTCGGTGGAGTCGAAGACGAGGCGGGTGTGGTGGCCGGTGCGGGTGACTTCGTAGCGGTAGGCGTCTTCGGTGCCGGGGGCCGTTGCTTCGGTTCTGGTGGTGTGGACGCGGAAGCGGTCGGGTCCCCATTGGAACTCGGCGGTTTCGCCATGGGGGAAGGCGCCGAGTTCGCGGAGGCGGTCGATGACGCGGAGTGGTTCGGTGAGTGCCTGTTCGGCGGTGGGGGTTGTGGTGGTGGTCGGTGTGGGGCGCAGGTCGTCGGCGGTCGCGCCGGGGCGTACCTCGACGTGGGTGATCCGGTCCGGTCGCAGCTCCGACAGCCCGAACCGCAGCGCGCCGCCCTGCCACAGCCCGGTGAGGTCCCCCTGCATGTACGGGCCCGCCACGACCTCGCGCCCCCGCGGGAACCCGCGGTGGACGGTGAGATAGGCCGACAGCTCAGGGTGGACGTTGCGCCAGATTCCCCTGAGCTGTCCGTCCACGATCGAGGCCATTACGTGCGTACCGCCATCCGGCGGTGAGTACTCCCACAACCCATCGACCGCGTACCTGACGACCGGGCGAAAGCCGGCGTTCGCGAGCCGGTCGGCGGCCGGAGCGGGGCCCTGCCGGATCACGGCGCGCTGGGCGGCCGTGTCGGTGATCGGAGTGGGCGGGGAGCCGTCGAGCGGGATGTGCAGGAACTCCTCGGGCCGGTCGAACCGCGGCCGCAGTCGAACGTGCAGGGCCGGGCCCTCAGGTGTCGTGGTGGCGGTGAGTGCGGTGACCCTGTCCAAGTCCGACCCACGAAAGACCGAAGCGCCGAGCCACCAATCGTTCTCGCTCGCCAGAGCCCAAGTGCCTGACCCGTCTTCGAAGACGTCGGCCCATCTGGATGGGAAGCGCCCCCCGCCTCCCGTCGGTCTTCCGCCGGCCGCGCCGGTGTCGCCTCCCAGGGTTTTTGTGAACGCCATTGCTCCTGCCGGGCTGTCGAACACCAGTCGGCCAGGGGTGTTGTTCTGCGCAGTGGTTCTCGTGTCTTCGAGGTGGGGCATGGCGGGGCGGAAGGCGTGGCCGGCGAGTTCGGTTCCGGCGCCGATGAAGGCCATGCCGAAGCCGGTTTCGGCGGCGTGTTTCAGGTCCCAGCCGTGTCCGGCGGCCGCACCGGCCGTGGCCATGGCGGTGGTGCCGATGGTTCCGCCGACCGCGAACCGTGTCATGACCCCGCGCGCGCCCGGGGCTTCCATCAGCCGCGCCAGCGCGGCCAGTGCCGGTGATCGGCTCCCCAGTGCGGGGAGGCCGGCGTGTGCCAGGCCCATCAGGCCGCCGGCGAGTGCGCCCTGTCCCATCGCTCCGGCCAGCTCTTTCCAGCTGAAGTCGCCGGGACGAAATGCCTGGTCGATCGCGTCCAGGCCGCCGGAGAACGCCGTGCCGATCACGGCCTCGTAGAGCAGCCGCGACACGATTCGCAGCGCCAGCCCCTCCAGCCGGATCAGCGGCAGCGCGACTGCCAGCCCCGCCTCCATGAACGGGCCGAGCACGCTCACGGCGTACATGAGCCCGACCACGAACACCGCCGAGGCCAGGAAATGCCGCTGCGCACTCAAGATCGCAGCCTCGGCCGCCCGGCAGTAGTCCGCCAGGTCCGCACACCACTGCTCCAGGTCCGCGAGCACGCCGTCCACGACCCGCGCGTCGGCTCCGAACGCCTCGGTCGCGGCCCCGAACCCGCTTCCGGTCACCCGCCTGGAATGCCCGCCGGTCTCCCCGGCCACCTCACCGACCACACCACGCAACACCACCACGGCCCGCTGCAACGCGCGCACCGCATCGGGGTCGCCGTCCGGCCACGCGAACCCGAAACCCACCGCCTCGAAGACCCACAACGCTTCTCGTACGAGGCCCGGCGGCGGCACCGACGACGGCAACCCCCCGGGAACGGGCGCGTGCCGGTATTCACGCACGCTCGCCGGCACGCCGGGCGGCGGCGCGGGGTTCCACCGTCCGGCCAGCTCGTCCGCGATGCGCTGGTCGGTGCCCCGATACCGGACGCCCGACTCGACCAGGCCCGCGCCCATCCGGCGCAGCACGTTCACCGTGACGGACAGCTCCGTCAACAGCCGGTCCCGCCGCTGCACGAACCCGGCCGCCTTGGCATCGCCCTCGAACAACGCCCGGCCCAGCTCATCACCGCCGAACGGCTGACCGCCCACCACCCGGCAGAACGCGTCCACCCCGGCCGCCAGCAGGTCCGAGCCATCGCCGAAACCCCGCCCCGCCCGCACCCATTCCTCAGGCACGATGCCGAACCCCGACGTCACCATGGCCTACCCACTGATTCGGGCCACCGGAAATGCTTGTTGTGAACTTTAGGGCACCGTGCGGCGCGTGTCCGCAATTCCGCGCGGGCTCAGGTGAGCTAACTCGGTGGTGTCCGAGAGCGCCGCGAACGTACGCTCCGCCCATGAACGCCATCTTCTGCGACGTGGCCCTGGCCACGCGCATCGAGCGGGCCGAGGCGCGGCTCATGGCCCTGAGCAGCGAGGCCGCCCATCGCCGTACGGGCGGCGGCGGCTTCGTGCTGCCCTTCGGGGGCGGCGTGGCGACCTTCGCCGAGCCGGACTCGCCGTTCACCAAGGTCGCCGGGCTCGGCTTCGCGGGCGCGCCGACCTCGGCCGAGTTAGCCGAGGTCGAGCGGGCCTTCGCCGTCCACGGCGCGCCGGTGCAGATCGAGCTGGCCCACCTGGCGGATCCCTCGGTCGGTGCGCTGCTGACCGGGTGGGGGTACCGGCTGGAGTCGTATGAGAACGTCCTCGGCCGCGCCCTGGGCGGCGACGTCGAGCGGGTGCGGCCCGCGGGAGTCGAGGTCAGGCCGAGCGGCGATGAGGAGCTCGAACGCTGGCTGGACGTCGTCGCCGACGCCGTCGCCCACGCCGACACCGAGGGCGTGCCCTCACACGAGGACTTCCCGCGCGAGGCCGTGGTGAACGCCATGCGCGACTTCGCGTCGGCCGGCGTCCGCCGCTACTCCGCGCTGCGCGACGGAGTCCTGGCCGGGGGCGCGAGCTTCCGCGTCGCCGAGGGCATCGCGCAACTGACGGGCGCCGCGACCGCGCCCGCGCACCGCCGCCGTGGAATCCAGAGCGCGCTGCTGGCGGCCCGGCTCGCCGACGCGACGGCCGAGGGCTGCGACCTCGCCGTGGTCACCACCCAGCCGGGTTCGAGGTCACACCAGAACGTGCAGCGCCAGGGCTTCGATCTGCTCTACACCCGCGCCATCCTGGTCAAACAGCCCTGACGGCCGTGAGCGCAGCGACCGCGGTGACCGCCGGTCACGGGCGTGGCGCTGCCGACCGGGCCAGATCGATGATCGCGGCCCGGTGGCCTTCCGGGTTGCCGGGGTCAGGTGGAGCAAGCGGGAACCCGAGTTTCTTCATGACCCAGTAGAGAATCGGCGTATCCATCCGGGTGCTCGAGGGAGAGTTGACTCTCCGGATGATCGTCGCGGTCGCCCGATCGTAGGACTCCTGCCAGCTCGCCTCGGGCAGGGTGCCGTCGCCGAACAGTTCCTGGACGGCCTCGAGCGTTTCGAGATCTGGGGCGTACTCCGCACCGTGCGTGGCGAGCGCCGCGTGCAGCGGGCCCGGATATCCCAGCACATCGTCCTCAAGGTCGATCGGATGGCGCTGCCACGTGAATTTCTCTTCGTCGGCGAGCTTGAGCAGCAGGTACCGCTCGGTGGCTATCGGCGCGATCTCTCTTTCGAGCCTGCCGACGGTGGTCAGGACCTTGCCTTCGGCATTGCTGCGGGCCAGCTGCAACAGCCACTTACCCATCGTGCCCTGGGTGGCGTGGACGACCTCATGGAAATAGACGCCCGCGACGCCTGCGAGGTGCTGGCCGTCCATGCGAACCGCCAACCAGCGCCCATTGCCAGTGAAGAAGCCCTCTTCGCCCTCTCGACCAGCACGAGAAATGAATTTCTCCGCCTCGGCTCCCATGTACATACGCATGGCGGCTTCGTTCATCGCGACGCTCGAGACGAGCCAGTGTCGCAGGTGGCGGCCGAACTCGGGGAAGGTCCCGTCCGCGTTGAAGGTCCGTTCGGCGAGGGCGGCGATCTTGGCCTGCTGCAGGACCGGCAGGCGAAGATCGGCACCGAGCCGCACCTGCTCACCCCAGAGCGCCGTGGCGCTGAGGGGGTCCAGACCTGCGACGTCGAGGGCTCCAGGCCGGGTCGAGTGCGTCCACGCCTCCGCGTACCGGCCGACCGCTCTATGCACGGCCAATACCGCATTCGCGGCTTCTTCCAGTTCGAGAACCGCCGGGTCGTTTTCGGACAGGTCCTGCGGAGCCTTCCAGCGTTGCTCGCGGCTCGCGAGTGACAGTGTCCGGCCGGCGTGTTCCGCGATCGCGGTGAGCTCGTCGATCCGTTGTCGTCGCTCCTGCGGCGGCAGGTTCGGGTCCGTGGTGAGGTCCGTGATGACAGTGTCGATGCGTGCGCGGGTCCGGCTGAGCGTTTCCGGCTCAGGCCAGGACGCGCCGGGCTTGACGGCGTGGCGGAAGATGCCATATCGGCTTGGGGTGACGTGGGTCGCTTGCGGGTCGGGCCGTGGCGGGCGGGCGTGGTCGCCGAAGACGTCGGTGATGGCGGACGGCTGGTGCGCGCCGGCGTCGTGGATGTCGGTGGAGTCGAACACCAGGCGGGTGCCGTCGTGGCCGGCTCGGGACGCTTCGTAGCGGTAGCCGCCGTTTGCGCCCGGAGTCCTGGCCGCTGCCCCGGTACTGGTCGCGTGTACGCGGAACCGGTCGGGTCCCCAGGTGAACTCGGTGACCTCGCCGTCAGGGAAGGCGCCGAGCTCGCGGAGGCGGTCGATGACGCGTAGCGGCTCAGTCAACGCCTGCCCGGGACTCCTCACCGTGGATCTGCCTGCCGGGGCGGGCCGCAGGTCGTCGGCCGTCGCGTACGGGCGCACCTCGACGTGGGTGATCCGGTCCGGCCGCAGTCCCGACAGTCCGAACCGCAGCGCGCCGGCCTGCCACAGAGTCGTCCGGTCGCCCACCATGTACGGGCCGGCCACGACGTCCCCGCCTCGGTGGTCGCCAGGGTGAGCGGTGAGGTAGGCCGACAGCTCGTCATGGGTGTAGCGCCAGATTCCCTGGAGGTCCCCGCCCGAGGTCCGCGCCCCCAGCGCGGGGCCGCCGCCCGGCGGTGTGTACTCCCACACCGCGGTGGTCTTGGTCCCGGCGATCCGGCGGAAGCCCGCGCCGGCGAGCTGGTCGTCGACCCGACCTGATCCATGCCGGGCCACGGCGCCCTGCGCCGTCGCGTCGGTGATCGGCGAGGATGGGGAACCGTCAAGGGGGATCCGTAGGTACTCCTCGGGGCGGCCGAATCGTGGCCGCATCCGAACATGCAGGACCGGGCCTTCCGGTGTCTTGGTGGCGGTGAGCGCGGTGACCCTGTCCAGGTCCGGCCCACGGAGGATCGATGCGCCGAGCCGCCATCCGTTCGGGCCTTCCACGACCCAACTGTCCGACCCGTCGTCACTGGCGTAGATCCGCTTGGGGGCGGGCGCGCCTCTGCCACCCGTCCGTCCATTGCCGGGTGCGCGAGTGCCAGGCCCCGGCATCGCGGCGCGCCGCAGCGCTTCCGCCGGCCGATCGGGCACCAGAGGGCCGGCGATACCCCTCTGATCAGCGGGTCTCGCGTCGGCGGGGACGTCGGTGGTGGGGTGGAAGATGGGGCCGGCGAGTTCGGTTCCGGTGCCGAGGAAGGCCATGCCGAAGCCGGTTTCGGCGGCGTGTTCGAGGTCCCAGCCGTGGCCGGTGAGGGCGCTGGAGGTTGCCATGGCGGCGGTGCCGACCGCCCCCCCGACCGCGAATCGGGTGGTGATGCCGCGTGCGCCGGGTGTTTCCATGAGCCGGGCCAGGGCGGTAAGTGCGGGGGAGCGGCCTGCGAGTGCGGGGAGTCCGGCGTGCGCGAAGCCCATCAGTCCGCCGGCGAGTGCGCCTTGTCCGACCGCTCCGGCGAGTTCTTTCCCGTTGAACCCGCCGGGGCGGTAAACCTGGTCGATGGCGTCCAGGCCGCCGGAGAACGTCGCGCCGACCACCGCCTCGTACAGCAGCCGCAACACGATCCGCAGCGCGAGCCCCTCCAGCCGGACCAGCCGCAGCGCCGCCGCCAGGCCGGCCTCCAGGAAGGGGCCGAGTGCGCTGACGGCGATCATCAACGCCACCACGAACGACGCCGAGGTCACACAGTGCCGCTGTGCGCTCAGGATCGCCGCAGCGGCGGTCCGGCAGTAGGCGGCCAGTTCCTCGCACCGCTGCTCCAGGTCCGCCAGCAGCCCACCCTCGCCGTGCACGACACGGGCGGCTGTCGCGAACGCTTCGGTCGCGTCCCCGAACCCGCTGCCCGTCACCCGGCGGGAGTGCTCGGCGACCTGCCGGGCCACCACATCGACCACACGCCCCAGCTCCGTCGCCGCCTGTTGCAACGCACGGACCCTCTCCGGACGGCCATCGGGCCACGGGCACCCGAACCCGACCGCCTCAAAGATCCACACCGCCTCACGCACAATGCCCGGCGGCGGCGCCGACGCCGGCAACCCCCCGGGAACCGCCGCATGCCGATATTCCTCCAGCACACCTGACGACACCCCGGACACCGGCGCCGGACCCCACCCGCCGCCAAGCTCGGTAACGATCGTTCCGTCCGCCTCCACATACCGGCCACCCGCATCGACCAGACCCGCCCCCATCCCGCGCAACAAATTCACCGCCGCGGCCAAGTCCTCCAGCAACCCGTCCCGTCGCTGCACGAAACCAGCCGCACCCGAGACCGCATCACCCTCGAACAACCCCCGGCCCAGGTCATCACCACCGAACGGCTGCCCGCCCACCACCCCACAGAACCGATCCACACCACCCGCCAGAAACTCCGACACGTCACCGAAGCCCGCCCCCGCCCGCACCCACACCTCAGGCACGACACAGAAACCCGACGTCACAATGGCCCACCCATTTATCCCGGCCACCAAGAATGTCTTTTCGGGGGAATTAAATCACCACACTGAGCCGCGTGACAGCGACGGCGTGACTCGGGCGGTCCGGCCCCTGGTACAGGCGCTTTCGAGGTGCGGGTTCAGGTGGTGGGGGAGTGTCGGGTGATATTGACCAGGGTCTCGCCGTCCCAGCGGCCCATGCCGCCTTCCGGCACGCTGAGCTGGAAACCGTCCAAGCCGGCTTCGGTCGCGCTCTGCCACCAGCGCTGAAACTTCAGGACCGCCAGGCCGTGGTCGACGGTCAGGCGCGGCGGGAGGGGTTCGGCCGGTCCGGTGAGGTCGATGTCGGGGAGCAGGTCGCGGACTTTCCCAGGGTCGGTTACGACGCCGCTGCGCGCGCCGGTCCAGGGCTGCCACTCGGCGATGACCTCGGCTATCGCCAGTGGGTCGAGTCCTTCGTGCAGGCGGGCCGCGAGGCGGGAGACGTGCTCGTCGTCGTTGAGGTGCAGTACGGAGGCATCACGGGCGATGGCGAGTCCGTGCGTGTAGGGGGCGCCGTGGCGGTGGAGGTGCTGGGGTGTGGCGATCAGGATCCGTTCGATCCACGGTGCGGCGCCCAGGGTCCATCGGCCAGTGTGGTCATCGACGGTGAACAGGGCGCCTTGGTCGGTCTCGAACGCGTACCCGCCGTCGTCCCAGGCCCGGTCCCAGACGATCCGCTCCCCAGGCCGCAATACGAACCGTTCGAGCAGCCGGGCAGCCTCTTCCTTGCCGGTCACCGACGCATCCTTCCTGACTGCGCCAGATCGAGGATCGCGGTCCTGTGGCCGCTCTGGTCGCCGGGGTCGGGAGGGGCGAGCAGGAACCCCAGTTTCTTCATGACGTAGTAGAGAATCGGCGTATCCATACTGGCCTTGGATGAGTTGACTTTCTCGGTGATCGCGAACATCGCCCGATGATAGGACTCTATCCAGCTCGCCCCGGGCACATCGCCGTTGCCGAGCAGGTCCCGTACGGCCTCGAGTGTTTCGAGGTCGGGGGAGTACTCCTCGCCGTGTGTCACGAGCGCCGAGTGCAGCGGGCTGGGGAACCCCTGAAGTTCGTGCTCGGTCCGCACCGGCACGCGGTCCCACGCGCGATCTTCCTCTGCGAGCGTCTGCAGCATCTTCCACTCGACGGCCTTCGGCGCGAGTTCGCCCTCGATCATGGCGATGGCGTTGAGGATCTTGAATTCCTCCCTACTGCGGGCCAGATTCGCCAGATGGGGACTCATGCTGCTCTGGGCAGTGTGGACCATCTCGTGGAGGTAGAGGTCCGCGACGTCCGCGAGCGGCTTGTCGTCCATGCGGACCAGCAGCCAGCGCCGGTCGGGACTGACCAAGGCAGGCGGGCTCGACCGAGCGGCAACGGGCAGATAGGTCTTCGCCTCGTTGCCCATGTACATGCGGATGGCGTCTTCGTGCAGCGCGACGCCCGATACGAGCCAGCGCCGCAGAAGGACGCCGAAATCGGGGTTCTCTCCGTGCGGGTTGTAGCTCCGTTCGGCGAGGGCGCCGATCTTCGCCTGCTGCAACACCGACATGCGAAAGTCGCTGCCGAGACGCACACGCTCACCGGCCAGCGCCTCCGTGCTCAGGGGGTCCAGACCGGCGACGTCGAATTCTCCTCGCCTGGGCGAGAGACTCCACTCAAGCCGGTACCGGGTAACCGACGTGTGCACGCGCAGTATCTGGTCCGAGGCCGTTTTCAGTGCAGCAATCGCCGGGTGGTCATCGGACACCTGATCCGGAGCCACCCAGGGCTGCGGTACGCGCGCGACTCCCAGCGCGGAGTCCGCCTCTTCCGCGATCTGCCGGAGTTGGCCGATCCGTTGTGCTCGCTGTACCTCAGACACCCTCGGGTCCGTGGCCAGGTCCGCGATGGCGGCGTCGGTCTGTGCGCGGACTCGGGCCAGCGGTTCGATCGGCTCCGCCCGGGGCGTCCCGTGCGTGGTGTCGTGGTGGAAGGTGCCGTATCCGCCTGGGGTGACATGGGTCGCGGGTGAGGGAGACGCCGGCAGGCGTGCGTGGTCGCCGAACATGTCGATGAGGGCGGACGGCCGGTGCGCGCCGAGATCGTGGATGGAGGTGGAGTCGAACGACAGGCGATCGGGGTGGCGGCTCGTGGAGACCTCATAGTGGTAGCCGCCCGGCGCTCCGGCGCCACCCTCGATCCGGGTCGCGGTCACGTCGAATCGGTCGGGTCCCCAGGTGAAACCGATGGTCTCGCCGTCGGGGAACGCGCCCAGCTCGCGGAGGCGGTCGATGACGCGTAGCGGTTCGGTCCGTGCCTGCTCGGCGCTCATCACCGTGGTGGTTCCCGCCGGTGCAGGCCGCAGGTCGTCGGCCGTCGCGCCCGGGCGTACCTCGACGTGGGTGATCCGGTCCGGCAGCGGCCCCGACAACCCGAACCGCAACGCGCCGGCCTTCCACAGACCGGTCAGGTCGCCCGTGGCTCGGTCCGGGGCCATGTCCCAGCCGGTCGGATGCCCGTCGCGGGCGGTGAAGTAGGCCGCCAACTCGTCGTGGCCGTAGCGCCAGAGTCCGGCGAGGCGCCCTCCCGAAGTCGAAGCCCCCAGCGAGGGACCACCGTCCGGCGGTGAGTACTCCCACACTGTGTCACCACCCTTGAACTGCTTGACCTGGCGGAAGCCCACGCTCGCGAGATGGTCGTCGGCCGGACCTGATCCGTGCCGGGCCATGGCGGCCCGCGCCGTGGCGTCGGTGATCGGTGAGGGTGGGGAGCCGTCGAGGGCGATGGTCAGGTACTCCTCGTTCCCGCCGAGTCGCGGCCGCATCCGGAGGTTCAGGACCGAGCCCTCAGGCGTGCTGGTGGCGGTGAGCGCGGTGACCCTGCCCAGGTCCTCGCCACGGACGAGCGAAGCGCCGAACCGTACGCTGGACGGGCTTCGTACCACCCAGGTGCCGGACGGGTCGCCGCGGACGCTGGTCGGCTTGGAAGCGGAGGGCGGGCCGCCGCCCGCCGGGCCTTCGCCGCGCGCGCCGGTGCTGTCCGGCTGTGCTGCCGCGGGCCACAGCACACTCTCCGAAGGGAAGGCCACCGAGAAGTCGGCGACGCCCCCCCGGTCCGCAGGCTGGAGGTTCTCGGCCCGGGGACGAACGGCGGGTCCGAAGATGCGGCCGGCGAGTTCGGTTCGGGCGCCGAGGAGGGCCATGCCGTAGCCGGTTTCGGCGGCGTGTTCGAGGTCCCAGCCGTGTCCGGTCACCGCGCTGGAGGTCGCCATGGCGGTGGTGCCGATGGTGCCGCCGACGGTGAACCGGGTGATGATTCCGCGTGCGCCGGGTGTTTCCATCAGGCGGGCGAGGGAGGTCAATGACGGGGCCCGGCCTGCGAGTGCGGGGAGTCCCGCGTGCGCGAGTCCCATGAGGCCGCCGGCGAGGGAGCCTTGCCCGAGTGCTTCGGCCAGTTCTTTCCCGTTGAACCCGCCGGGGCGAAAGCCCTGGTCGATGGCGTCCAGGCCGCCGGAGAACACCGCGCCGATCACCGCCTCGTACAGCAGTCGCAGCACGATGCGCAGGGCCAGGCCCTCCAGCCGGATCAGTTTCAGCGCCGCCGCCAGCCCCGCCTCCATGAACGGGCCGAGCGCGCTCACCGTGGCCATCAATCCCAGCACGAACACCGCCGAGGCCACGAAATGCCGCCGCGCGCTGACGATCGCACCGGCACTCGCCCCGCAGTACGCCGCCAGGTCCGCGCATCGCTGCTCCACATCCGTCAGCAGCCCGCGCACATCCTGCGCGGTTGACCCGAAGGCATCGGTCGCGACCCCGGACCCGGCGGTCACCCGCGCGGACTGCCCGGCGACCTGCCCGGCGACCTCGTCGACCACACCCTCCAGCGCGGTCGCGGCCTGCTGCAACGCCCGTACGGTGTCCGGGCCGCCGTCCGGCCACGCGAACCCGAACCCGACCGCCTCGAAGATCCACAGTGCCTCACGCACGATGTCCGGCGGCGGCGACGCCGCCGGGAACCCACCCGGAACCCGCGCGTGCTGGTAGTCCTCCGCCACACCCGGTGAACCGGGGGGCCGCGGCGCGGGACCTGGCCGGCCGGTCAGCCCGGCCACGATGCTCTGCTCGGCCTCCCCGTACAGGTAGCCCGAGTAGCCGAGTGCCGCGCCCATTCCCCGTAGCACGTTCACCGCCGCGGACAGGTCCTGCAACAGCGCATCCCGCCGTTGTACGAAACCGGGGGTCTTCGAGGCGGTATCACCGTCGAACAAACCGCGGCCCAGATCATCACTGCCGAACGGCTGCCCGCCCACCGCCCGGCAGAACGCGTCCACTCCATCCCCGAGCAGGTACGAGGCGCGGCCGATCTTGGTCCCCGCCTGCATCCAGACGTCGGCGCTGACATCGATGCCCGCCATCACGGACCACCCTCATGCCTCAGACCACGGATCGATGCCGGGCGGCCGTCATTCGGCCTCGCCAGGTGCACCTCAGCACCTTTTCGGATACCGATGGTAGAAGGGCGGATAAATGACCTCAATGAATGTTTCGTCCCTAATGAGAGCAATTTCGCGGAGCGGGTCAAGGCGTCACCGGAGCCCCTCCCGCCATCCGGCCGAGCCGTCCTGACGCGTGCTCAGGCGCTCAGCTCGCGTTCGAGCGGGGTACGGAAGCGCGGCTTGACGCGGGCCGGTGCGAGCCATTCGGTGAGGCGTCCGGCCTCGTGGCTGATCGCGGCGGCGGTCTGCCCGCCGACGTCCTCCAGCAGGCGGTACACGACCTCGCCGTCCTCGCGCTGAGCCCAGCCGCCGACGATCCGGCCGTCCGCCCAGACGGTCGGGCCCGGGTTGCCCGAGCGGTCGAACAGGGCCGGTCCGTGCTCGCCGAGGTACCAGTCGCGGCCGGTCCAGCCCATGACGGCCGGGTCGAGCGCGGGAAGCAGCGCCACCCAGGGCGCGGGCTCCTCCTCGTCCGCGTCCTCTTCGAGTACGAAGCCAGGCGTGCCGTCGAGGTCGACGTCCTCGGTGTCGATCTCGGCGAGCGCCGCGCGTACCTGGGTCAGGCTCAGGCCGGTCCACCACTTGAGGTCCGCGACCGTGCCGGGGCCGTACGCGCCGAGCCAGCGGCGTACGAGGTCGGCGCGCGCCGTCTCGGCCGGGATCCGCGGCAGGCCGTCCGGCAGCCAGGACTCCATCGGCGACCACCGGAACTGGCTGCTGATCCACGACCCGCGCGGCCGGCCGCGTACGATCCGGCCCTCGGCGGCGAGGCCGAGCAGGACCCGGCTGGAGATCGCCTGCCAGGACTCGTTCCTGGTGCCGTGGGCCAGCACGAGGCGTTCCTTGAGCCGCGGCACGTCGGCGGACAACTCGGTCGCGAACGCCGAGCCGCGCGCCCGCAGGGCTTCGACGGTCTCGTCCTCGACCTCACGCAGCCACGCGTCGTCGCCGAGCCCGGCCTGCTGGAGGAAGAGGAGCATGCGGCTCCGCTCGCGCCGCGCGACGTCGTCGGTACACGCGGCCTGCACGATCGGCGCCAGCTCGGCCGGGACGGTGAACACGGTGCGGCGCATGCAGAGCATCCGCACCAGCCGGCGTTCGTCGTAGATCTCCCGCTCGATCGCCGGGATCTCCGGGTCGCTCATCCGCGCCGCCGCCGACAGGAACACCGACGCTGGGTCGGTGCCGTGCAGCGCGACGATGCCGCGCGCGACGTCGGTCGCGGTCGCGGCCCCCCGCGCCGCGAGACCCTGCCGCACGCCGAGCCGCGCACGTCGCTGCGCCACCGTGATCCGCCTCATCCGCCCGATTATGACGCGTCATCGAATTGTTCGTTTCCGTGCACAGGCGATGGCTCTCTGTTACTAGACCTTGACCCCGCCTCATCGCCTCCTGGGAACGCGGCCGGGTGATCCCCGGCGAGCAACACCATGCCAAGCTCAGGGACGTGCTGGGCCTGCCGGAACTGTTCACCCGGGTGGTCAACGAACTCGTCACCAACGAGGTCGCGCCGGAATGGTTCGGCAAATGGTCCCAGGTCGAGCGACAGTCAACCTCGCTGTGGTCCTTCCAGCCGTGCCTCGTGCCAGGTCTGCTGCAAACCCCGGACTACGCGCGGGCGGTACTGGAAGCCGCCAACCTGGACATCGACCTGGATGAGGCCCAGGCCACCAGGCTGGAGCGGCAGGCCATCCTCAGGAAGGAAGACCCCCCACTGTTCGTTGTCCTGCTCGCTGAGGGAGGCCTTCGCCACCGGGTCAGCGACGACAAGGTCATGCATGATCAATTAGTGCACCTGGCGGAGATGGCTGAGCGCGAGAACGTCGTCATCCAGGTGGTCCTGGACAGGTCCAAGGCGTGTGCGGGGTTCATCGGTGGATTCGTGATCGCGAGCTTCGATGGTCAGGAGATCGCCTATGTCGATAATCAGCTAGATGGAGACACCATCGAAGCCTCGGCCGGGGTAGCCCGATTGTGTCGGTTCTTCGATATCTTCAGAGCTGACGCACTCAATCAACAAGAATCAATCGACCTCATCCGAAGGGCAGCCGAGGAATGGAAATGATCAAGCCGTGGCAGAAGTCCAGCTGGACGGGCGCGAACGGTGGCGACTGTGTCGAGCTCGCGGTTGTCGAGCGGGAGGTCGCGGGCGCATAGGCTCGGTCGCATGACCGTCGAGGAACCGCCGGGAGTCGGGCCGCATCCCCGGCCCTGGCCGGAGGATCCGCGTCTCGATCCGTTGTTGCTCGTGGACGGGGATCGGCGCAACGTCGTCGACGAATACCGCTACTGGAGCAACGACGCGATCGTCGCCGACCTGGACTCCCGGCGGCATCCGTTCCATGTCGCGATCGAGAACTGGCAGCACGACTTCAACATCGGCGCGGTGGTACGCAACGCCAACGCGTTCCTCGCCGCCGAGGTGCACATCGTCGGCCGCCGCCGCTGGAACCGCCGGGGCGCCATGGTCACCGACCGCTACCAGCACGTACGCCACCACCCCGAGACGACCGACCTGGTCAAGTGGTGCCGCGAGCGCGACCTGCCGATCGTCGGCATCGACAATCTGCCCGGCTCACGCCCCATCCAGTCGGCCGAGCTGCCGCGCGCCTGCCTGATGCTGTTCGGGCAGGAAGGGCCCGGGCTGTCGGAGGAGGGCCGCGCCGCCGCCGACGTCGTCCTGCACATCCCGCAGTACGGCTCGACCCGCTCCATCAACGCGGG
Source organism: uncultured Actinomycetota bacterium (assembly GCA_963799975.1). Taxonomy (GTDB): domain Bacteria; phylum Actinomycetota; class Actinomycetes; order Streptosporangiales; family Streptosporangiaceae; genus Actinoallomurus. Next base: position 283,445 of record CAWCZF010000006.1, read on the forward strand.
CGTGGCCAGCGGCGTTGCGATGTACGAGTGGATCCGCCGCCACGCGTGACCCCCGGCTAGCCGAGCTGGTACGCCCGCGCCTGGAGGCCGTACAGCTCGCCGAAGACCCCGCCCGCCGCCAGCAGTTCGGCGGGGGGACCCTGTTCGATCAGGCGGCCGTGGTCCAGGACGTACACCTGGTCCGCGTGGCGGACGCTCGCCAGCCGGTGGGTGATCAGCAGCACCGTACGGCCGTCGGCATGGGCGCGGATGCGCTCGAACAACGCGTGTTCGGCTCGGGCGTCCAAGGCGGCTGTGGGCTCGTCGCAGATCAGCAGGGGCGCGTCGCGGTAGAAGCCGCGCGCGACCGCGATGCGCTGCCACTGGCCGCCCGACAGCTCGTGGCCGTCCTTGAACCGGCGGTCGAGCAGCGTGTCGTACCCGTCCGGCAGCCCCGCGATCACCTCGTCCGCGCCCGAGGCCGCCGCCGCTTCGGCGATCATCGCCTCGTACGGCTCGCGGCCCATCGCGATGTTGTGCCGTGCCGTCATCGGCCAGTGGGTGTAAGCCTGAGGGATCATGGCGACGTTCTGCCGCAGGCGGTCCAGGTCGACCTCGCTCAGCAGCGTGCCGTCCCAGTGCACCTCGCCCTCGTCCGGGACGTAGAGGCCGGCGAGGATCTTGGCGAGCGTGGTCTTGCCCGAGCCGTTCTCCCCGACCAGCGCGACCACCTGGCCGGCGCGGATGCTCACGGACACGTCGCGCAGCGCGGGCCGGTCCGCGCCCGGATAGGTGAACCCGACGTTCCGCGCGGTGATCACCTCGAAGCCGTCCGGCACCGGGCGGTCGCGCGCCTCGGGTACCCGGCGCTCGGCGTCGGCGCAGAAGTCCAGGTAGTCCGAGAAGTACAGCCCGGACTCATAGCACCGGTTGACCGCGAACAGCAGGGCCGCCAGCGAGCTCTGCCCCGTACGGATCGCCAGGACCGCCGTACCGGCCACCGCGAGCGGCACCGCCCCGACCGCGAGCAGCGCCCCGAGCGCGAGGTAGACCGCGCCGGTGGCGACGCCGCCCACGATGTCGCCCAAGATCCGTACGACGGTCTGGCGGCGGGCCAGGTCGACGTGGATGTCACGCTCGCGCACCGACAGCCGGTCGTGCTCGCGGGCCAGGAACGGGCGCATGGTGAACGCGCGGATCTCGGCCGCCGAGTCGCGGTCGGCCATCAGGTCGGCGAGGATCCACTTGCGCCGACGTACGGCGGAGAGCACGAAGATCGCCAGGTAGCGCATCCGCGCCGCGCGCGCGGCGGCCCAGCCGTCGGGTATCGCGGTGATCAGCAGCAGCGGGAGGAGCACGGGGTGCAGCACGCCGAGCGCCCCGGCGGCGGCCGCCAGCCCGATCAGCCCGGTGAGGACGTCGATCGTCGCCTCGACCACCGGGGCCGCCTCGACCAGGCCGCGGTCGCGGGCCCGGTGCATCGCGTCGTGGAACTCGGTGTCGTCGAAGGAGGGCAGCTCGACCCGCGTGGTCAGGTCGAACAGGCGTTTCTCCACCAGATGGTCGACGCGTGGCTTGAGCCGCGCCTGCGCCCAGCCCGCGCCCGCCTGGAGCCCGGCGCGCAGGGCCGTCGCGCCGGCCACCAGGGCTAGCGAGGGCAGCGCCGCGCGTACGCGATCGGGGGTCGCGCCGCCGGCGAACAGGGCGCGCAGCACCCCGGTGGTCGCGAGCAGGCCGTACGCGGTGAAGACGCCGGCGAGCAGGTGCAGCGTCACGGTCGTGATCGTGTCGGCCGGGCCGGCGCGCCAGGCGAGCCGCGCCGCCGCCGAGATCAGCGCGGGCAGCCGGCGGGTCATTCCGCCGAGGCCGGCCGAGGCGAGGGCGGCCAGGTGGGTGTGCCAGGGCGGGAGGTTCATCTCCGCCGCGTGCTCCAGCGGGTCCGGTCGCCCGGCCCGTTTCGGGAAGGGAAAGCGCCTGGTCACGTGAGGTCGTACGCGTCGCTCGCCATTTCTGCTTCATTCCCCGTGAACAGGGTGAACAAGACGTAATCCGGCAAGTCAGGGCATTTTGCTCAGTCGCTCAGCGAGCCGAGACCGTTCCAGGTGAGGTCCATCATGTGGCGCGCCGCCTCCTCGACGGTGACCGCCGGATTGCGCGTGCGCCACAGCGCGAGCCGTTCGCACGCGCCCACGATGATCTCCGCGTACGCCTCCACGTCGCGGCGCGGGCGCCCGGGGGCGAGCGCCTCCATCTGCGCGACGATCAGGTCGGTCTGCTGGCGCCGGGTCGCCTCGATCTCGCCCGCCGCGCCGTGGTGGAGGAGGGGTTCTTGGAGGAGGACGAGCCAGGCGCGGCGGTGCGCCTCGTTGAACCGGAAGTAGGCGAGGTAGCCGCTGCGCAGCTTGTCCTCGGCCGACTCGGCCTCACTCGCCGCCTGCGACGTCGCCTCGCGCAACTCGCCGCGCGCCCGCGCGATCGTGGCGAGCAGCAGGCCCTCCTTGGAGCCGAAGTACTCATACAGCATCGGTTTGGACAGCCCGACGCGTTCGGCGATCTCCTCCATGGACACCGCGGCGTAGCCCTGCTCGGCGAAGACCTCCTCGGCCACGTCGAGCATCTGCCGCTCACGCTCGGGCCGGGTCATCCTGCGCCGTTTGGTCTGCACACTGTGAACTGTATCTCATGACCTACCGACGGTAACCTACCGTTGGTAACCTACCGGGCGTAGGTCAACGTCAGGGAGGGACCTGTGAAACTCGCGATCATCGGTTCGGGCTTCGCCGGGCTCGGCATGGCGATCCAGCTCAAGAAGGCCGGATTCCACGACTTCGTCATCCTGGAGAAGGACGACGACCTCGGCGGCACGTGGCGCGACAACCGCTATCCGGGGTGCGCCTGCGACGTGCCGTCCCACATGTACTCCTTCTCGTACGAGCTGAACCCGGACTGGTCGCGGATGTTCGCCCCGCAGGAGGAGATCTGGTCCTACCTCCAGTTCTGCGTGGACAAGTACGGGCTGGAGCCGCATCTGCGATTCGGCAGCACGGTCGAGTCGCTCGAATGGGACGACGAGGCGCGCCACTGGCGCGTGGAGCTGTCCGACGGCTCGGAGCTGACCCCGAAGGCGGTCGTCTCGGGCGTCGGCGCGCTGCACGTGCCCGCCATACCGTCCATCCCCGGTGCCGAGCGCTTCGCGGGGACGGCCTTCCACTCGGCCCAGTGGGACCACCGGTGCGACCTGAAGGGCAAGCGGGTGGCGGTGATCGGCACGGGCGCGTCGGCCATCCAGTTCGTGCCGAAGGTCGCGGAGGAGGCGTCGAGCCTGCGCGTGTTCCAGCGCACGCCGCCGTGGATCCAGCCGAAGCCCGACTTCGCCCTGCCGCGCTGGGCGCGGGGGACGTTCCGGCACGTGCCGGGCGCGCAGCGGGCCTTCCGCAACACGATCTACTGGGCGCTGGAGAGCCGTGCGGCCGGCTTCACGATCAACCCGAAGCTGATGGCGCCGCAGGAGAAGCTCGCCCGCCTCCACCTCGCGCGCCAGGTCCCCGACCCGGACCTGCGCGCCAAGCTCACCCCGGACTACACGATCGGCTGCAAGCGCATCCTGCTGTCCTCGGACTACTATCCGGCGCTGGCCCAGCCGCACGTCGACGTGGTCACCGAGGGCATCCGCGAAATCACCCCGACCGGCCTGGTCACCGCCGACGGCGTCGCGCACGACGTCGACGTGATCATCTACGGCACCGGCTTCAAGGTCACCGACGCGCTCGCCGAGCAGCGCATCATCGGCCGGAACGGCCAGAAGATCCAGGACGCCTGGGCGGACGGCATCGAGGCGCACCACGGCACCACGATCGCCGGGTTCCCCAACCTGTTCATGCTCCTGGGCCCGAACACCGGACTCGGGCACAACTCGGTCGTCTTCATGATCGAGTCCCAGGTCCAGCACGTGCTGAGCTGCCTGCGGCTGCTGTCGGAGGAGAAGGCCGACGCCATCGAGGTACGCCCGGGCGCGCAGCGTCGCTTCAACGACCACCTCCAGCGCCGCCTGGGCAAGGCGGTCTGGTCCGAGGGCGGCTGCAAGAGCTGGTACCTCGACGACAGCGGCGCGAACCGTACGCTGTGGCCCGGATTCACCTTCGAGTACTGGGCACGGACCCGCCGCGCCCGCCGCGGCGACTACACGTTGACCTGACCGCACGAGGCGGCGGTCACGTGGCGGCCGCCGTCTCGGCCGCGGGCGGTGGCGCGGCGCGTTCGGCGTCGGGGCGTTCCGTACGCGACAGCGTGACCGTCGCGCGGAGCGCGCTCGCGGCGCTCAGCACGAGCAGCGCCGCCACGAGGCCGAAGGCCCAGCCGAGACCGGCCGCGAGGTAGACGCCGCCCACGCCCGCCACGGCCGTGACCGCCGCGAGCATCGGCCCGGTCGAGTTCAGCGCGGACAGGGCCGAGGCGCGCTCGGGCCCGACCGCCGCCGACAACCGGGCGATCATCGGGCTGTACCCGGCCGCGTGCCCCGCGCCCGCCGCGACCAGCAGCGGCAGCAGCGTGTACGACCAGCCGAACACCGCGATGATCGCCACCACCGCCGCGAAGACCAGCGGACCGGCCACCGGCAGCCACGCGTGGACGCGCAGCTTCGCCCAGGTCAGGCTGAGCGCGGCGAAACCCGCGGCGAACGGAGTGAAGGTCAGCCCGGCGGCGAGCGGCCCGGCGCCCAGCCGTTCCTGGAGGTTCAGCGTGAAGGCGAACGTGAAGGCCGTGTAGCAGGCCATCACCAGCACACACGTGATCAGGCCGGGCCCCACGCCCCGCGGCCGCAGGACCGCGAGGTCGAGCAGCGGCAGGCCGCCGCGTCGCGTGAGCCGGCGCTCCCACCGGACGAACGCCGCCATCAGCGCCACGCCCGCGACCAGCGTCGCCCACGTCCACGGCCGCCAGCCGTACTCCCGGCCGAAGACCAGCGGCGCCACGATCGCGGCCATCGCCGCGCTGAGCACCGCCACGCCCGTGACGTCCAGCCGCTGCCGTACGCGCGGGGCCTGCGGGAGGGTGCGCAGGCCGGTCAGCACCAGCACGACGCCCACCGGCACGTTGATCAGGAACGCGGGCCGCCATGACAGGCCGAACAGGTCCGCGCCGACGACGAGGCCGCCGAGGATCTGGCCCAGCGCGACGCCCAGCGCGAGCACCATCGAGTACAGGCCGATCGCGCGGCGCAGCGCGTCGCCCGCGAACCGGATCTGGATCAGCGAGAACACCTGGGGGATCAGCAGCGCCGCCGCGCCCGCCTGCACGACCCGCGCGCCCACGAGGGCCGGCGCCGACGGGGCCACGCCGCACAGCAGGGACGCGGCGGTGAACCCGCCCAGCCCCCAGAGGAACGCCCGGCGATGACCCAGCAGGTCGCCGAGCCGCGCACCGGTGACGATCAGCACGCCGAGGGTCAGCAGGTAGCCGGAGACGATCAGTTGCAGCGCCGCGCCGTTCGCGCCGAGGTCGCGCTGGATCGAGGGGAGCGCCACGGTGACGATCGAGCCGTCCATCGAGGCCATGACCTGACCGGCGAGCAACGTCACGAGCAGCAGGCCCGTACTTTGGCGTGTGGGGGAGTACATGTCCCTAACCTGCGGCGACGCCGGGTCTGGTGTCTTGAAGATATTTGCCTATGCTTGCGGCGTGCGGAGTTCGCGGCTCGTACTGAGCACCCCCGACTTCGGCGTGCACGTGGTCGCCTGCGCCGAGCGGCACCAGCGCTGGTCCGCGCCCGAGCTGTCGGGCACGGCCGGCATCGTGCTGCCGCGGCGGGGCATGTTCCGGCTGCTCAGCGACGGGCAGGGGCAGACCGCCGACCCCACGACCGGCTATCTCCAAACGCCCGGCCGCGAACAGCGCTTCGCCCATCCGGCCGGCGGCGACCTCTGCACCTACATCACCGTCCGCGAGCCGCTGTGGGAGGCCGTCGTCGGGACCGAGGTGCTCGCCGCGCCCGTCCACGTGGACGGACGGGTGGAGCTCGCCCACCGCCTGCTGCTGCGCACCGAGTACGACGCCGCCGACGCGGTCGAGCGGCTCGTGCACACCCTCACCGCCGCGACCCGGCCGCGCGGCCCCGCGGCCCGCCCCGGCCACGCGGACCTGGCCGACCGCGCCCGGCAGGCCATCCTCGCCGACGACCCCGAGTCGGCCGACCTCGTCCGCCTGGCGCGGGCGCTGAGCGTGTCGCCCTCCCACCTGAGCCGCACCTTCCACGGCCACGTGGGGATGACGGTCAGCCGCTACCGCAACCGCACCCGGGTCAGCCGGGTGCTGGCCAGGTTCGAGGAGGGCGAGACCGACCTCGCGCGGCTCGCCCTCGCGGTCGGCTTCGCCGACCAGGCCCACCTCAGCCGGGCCGTACGCGCCGAACTGGGCGACTCCCCGGGCCGGCTGCGCCGCCTCTTCGGGTCCTCGCCGGACGGCGGGCACCGCTGAGGCACCGCGTCCTCCGATGAGCGTGCGGTGCGCGGCCGCATTCGCGCGCCGGGCGGCGAACGCCTGAAACGACCGAATGCCTCGCGGGGATTCCTGTAATGATCCCTATAGAGCGACCGGGATCGCCGTCCGGCTGTGGAACGTGGCCACCTGCCGCATCACCTCGACCCTGGCGGGCGCACCCGCCCGGCGCGTACCCGGCGGCTGAACGCCGCTAGGACGCGACGTCCAGGGCCTTGAGGATGCGCTTCTCCGAGATCGGGTACGCGGTGCCGAGCTGCTGGGCGAAGAAGCTGACCCGCAGCTCCTCCAGCATCCACCGGACCTCGCGCACCTTCGGGTCGGCCGGGCGGGCGTCGCGCGTGCGTACGTAGCGCGCCTCGGCCTGCTGGATCTGCCGCATCAGGTCGTGGTCGCGGCGCGGGTCGTCCGGCAGGCGCTCCAGCCGGCGGTCGATCGCCCGCAGGTAGCGCAGCACGTGCGGCAGGCGGCCTGCTCCGGTCGCCGTCACGAAGCCCGGATAGACCAGCCGGGACAGCTGGGCGCGGATGTCGGCCGCGGCAGGGGCGACGCTGGGGCTCTCGACGGCCTTCAGTCGCGCCTCGACCTCGTGCACCGCGGCGAGGATGCGCTGGGCGTGCGCGAAGATCACCGCGGCCGTGTCGGCCAGTTCGGCGCGCACCTGGTCCTTCAGTGCCGCGAACGCCGCCTCGTCCCAGGCCGGGCCGCCCGCCTCGGTGATCAGTTTGTCCGCGGCGCAGGCCACGCAGTCCTCCAGCAGCGCGGCGACGCTGCCGTGCGGGGTGTTGCTCAGCACCAGCTTGGCCGCGTTGCTCAGCCGCGACTGGAGCAGCTTGACCGGCGACGGGGAGTTCAGCAGCACCAGCCGCCGCGTGCCGCGCCACATCGACCGCTGCTGCTCGGCCTCGGTCGCGTACGTGCGGACGGCGACGCTGTCACCCTCGTCCGCCAGCGCCGGGTACGCCTTGACCCGGCCGCGCTCGTGGGTGCGCGGCAGTTCGCCGAAGTCCCATGTGCGCAGGCCACGGCGTTCGATCGCGTCCGCGGCGCGCGACAGCGTCGCGGACACCTTGGGCGCGAGCCGTTTCTTCAGCTCGCCGAGGTCCTTGCCCTCCGCCAGGGTGTCGCGCCGGTCCACCACCCGGTAGGTGATCTTCAGATGGTCCGGCACGCGGTCCAGGTCCCAGGCCGAAGGCGGCACCTCGACGCCGGTCATCTCACGCAGCTCGCGTGACAGCGACTCCAGCAGCGGGCCCGACGACGGGGTCAGCCGCGCCAGCACCTTGCGCGCCACGTCGGGCGCGGGCACGAAGTTGACCCGCAGCCGCTTGGGCAGCGACCGGATCAGCTCGGTGACCAGGTCCGCCCGCAGGCCGGGGATCTGCCAGTCAAACCCCGACGCGTCCACCTGGTTGAGCACCGGCAGCGGGATCCGCACCGTCACCCCGTCGGCGTCCGTACCCGGCTCGAACTGGTACGACAGCGGCAGCCGCTGGTCATCGAGCTGCCAGGTGTCGGGATAGTCGTCCTGGAGCACGTCGTCGGCGGCGTCGTTGAGCAGCATCGACGTCGAGAACAACAGCAGGTCCGGGGTCTCGCGCCGCGCCGTCTTCCACCAGGAGTCGAAGTGGCGTGCCGACACCGCCGAGGCGGGGATCCGCTCGTCGTAGAACTCGAACAGCGTCTCGTCGTCCACCACGATGCCGCGGCGGCGGGCCCGGTGTTCGAGCTCCTCGGCCTCCTCCAGGAGCCGCTGGTTGTCGCGCAGGAAGCGGTGGTGGCTGTCCCAGTCGCCCTCGACCAGGGCGTGCCGGATGAACAGGTCGCGGCACAGCTCCGGATCGACCTTCGCGTAGCCGACCTTGCGCTGCGCCACGATCGGCACGCCGTACAGCGTGACCTTCTCGTAGGCCATCACCGCGCCCTGGTTCTTCTCCCAGTGCGGCTCGCTGTAAGTGCGCTTGACCAGGTGCCCGGCGAGCGGCTCGACCCACTCCGGCTCGATCCGCGCGGCGATCCGCGCCCACAGGCGCGAGGTCTCGACCAGCTCGGCCGCCATGACCCAGCCCGGCGGCTTCTTGGCCAGCGGCGAGCCCGGGAAGATCGCGAAGCGGGCGCTGCGCGCGCCGTCGTACTCACGCGGCCCGCGGCGGCCGTCCTTTTCCGGATCGAGCCGGCCGATGTGGGACAGCAGGCCGGCCAGCAGCGACAGGTGCACCTTCTGCGGGTCGGCGGGCGCGCTGTTGAGCGTGACGCCGAGGTCCCTGCCGACCTGGCGAAGCTGCCCGAAGATGTCCTGCCACTCGCGTACGCGCAGGTAGTGGAGGTACTCCTGCTTGCACAGCCGGCGGAACTGGTTGCCCGACAGCTCCTCCTGCCGCTCGCGCAGGTACTCCCACAGATTGAGGTAGGAGAGAAAGTCGGACTCCTTCTCGGCGAAGCGCGCGTGCTGTTCGTCCGCCGCCTGCCGCTTGTCGGCCGGGCGTTCGCGCGGATCCTGGATCGACATCGCGGCGGTGATGACCATGACCTCGCGTACGCAGCCGTTCCGGTCCGCCTCCAGCACCATGCGGGCCAGCCGAGGGTCGACCGGGAGCTGTGCCACCTTGCGGCCGAGCGGCGTGAGGCGGCCGCCGGACAGCGCGCCGAGCTCCTCCAGGAGGTCCACGCCGTCCTTGACGTTGCGCCGGTCGGGCGGGTCGATGAACGGGAAGTCGAGGATGTCGCCCAGGCCGAGGTTGGTCATCTGGAGGATGACCGAGGCGAGGTTGGTGCGCAGGATCTCCGCGTCGGTGAACTCCGGGCGCGCGAGGAAGTCCTCCTCGGAGTAGAGCCGGATGCACACCCCCTCCGACACCCGCCCGCACCGGCCCTTGCGCTGGTTGGCCGACGCCTGGGAGACCGGCTCGATCGGCAGCCGCTGCACCTTGGTCCGGTGGCTGTAGCGGGAGATGCGTGCGGTGCCCGGGTCCACGACGTACTTGATGCCCGGCACCGTCAGCGAGGTCTCGGCGACGTTGGTGGCGAGCACGATGCGCCGGCCGCGGTGCTGCTGGAACACCCGGTGCTGCTCAGCCGCCGACAGCCGGGCGTACAGCGGCAGCACCTCGGTGCCCTTGAGCCGCTGCTTGTCGAGCGCGTCGGCGGTGTCGCGGATCTCCCGCTCGCCGGACAGGAAGACCAGCACGTCGCCGGGGGGTTCGAGGGCGAGTTCGCCGACCGCGTCGAGGATCGCCTGCGTCGGGTCGTCGTCCTCCTCGACCGGCCGGTAGCGGACCTCGACCGGGTACGTGCGCCCGGACACCTCGACGATCGGCGCGTCGGAGAAGTGCCGGGAGAACCGCTCCGGGTCGATAGTGGCCGAGGTGATGATCACCTTCAGGTCGGGCCGCCGGGGGAGCAGCTGCTTGACGTAACCGAGGATGAAGTCGATGTTCAGGCTGCGCTCGTGCGCCTCGTCGATGATCAGCGTGTCGTAGCGGCGGAGCATCCGGTCGCGGGCGAGCTCGTTCAGCAGGATGCCGTCGGTCATGACCTTGACCAACGTGCCCTCGCCGGACTGGTCGGTGAAGCGCACCTGGTAGCCGACGGCCTCGCCGAGCGTGGTGTGCAGCTCCTCGGCGATGCGCTCGGCGACCGTACGCGCGGCCAGCCGCCGCGGCTGGGTGTGCCCGATCTGGCCCTTCACGCCACGGCCCAGCTCAAGGCAGATCTTCGGCAGTTGTGTCGTCTTGCCGGACCCGGTCTCGCCGGCGACGATCACCACCTGGTGGTGCTCGATCGCGTCGCGGATCTCGTCCTTGCGACGGCTGACCGGCAGCTCTTCGGGATAGGAGATCGCGGGCATGGCCTCGCGGCGCCGCGCGACGCGGCGTTCGGCCGTCTCGACCTCGGCGGCGACCTTCTCGACGATCTTCTCGCGCGCCGCCTCGTCGCGTACGCCGCGTAGGCCGTCGAGGCGACGGCGGAGGCGGTGCTGGTCGCGCAGCATCAGCTCGGGCAGCCGCGACCGCACGTCAGAGAGCAAAGATCCCATACAACCGAAAAGGATAGGCAAGCCGCCGGACCGGACGGCCCCCGGAGACACCACCGTGCACCACCTCGCGACGCCGCGCCAACCTAATTTCTCCGGTGGCTGGGCCCGTGGGCGTCGTCGCAGTGCCGGGACTCGATGGTGAGAAGCCGCTCCGAGGCGTGGTCGACCTGGAGCGTCGTGTGCGTGACGTGGTAGTCCTCCGCGAGGATGTGCTCCAGATCGGCGCGTACGGCGTGGCAGTCCTTGCCGACCTCGACCAGCACGTGCGCCGAGGCGGCCGGCATGCCCGAGGTGATCTGCCAGATGTGCAGGTCGTGCACCTCGACGACGTACGGGCGGCTCGCCAGGGCGCGCCCGATCCGGTCGGGTTCGAGCCCGGTGGGCGCGGCCTCCAGGAAGATCCGCCCGGACTCGAGTACGAGTGCGGTGCCGGCCTTGAGCATCAGCGCGACGACGAGGAGCGAGGCGATCGGGTCCGCCCGGCCGAAGCCGGTCAGCAGGATGACCAGCCCGGCGACGGCCGTCGCGACGAAGGCGTACAGGTCGGTGACGATGTGCTGGAAGACGCCCTCGACGTTGAGGCTGCCGCGGTTGGCCCGGCTGATCAGCCAGGTCGCGGCCAGGTTGACCGCCACGCCCGCGAGCGCCGTGCCGAGCACCAGCCCGCCCGTCACCGCGGGCGGATGGATCAGCCGCCGTATCGCCTCGTAGGTGAGCCATGCCGACAGCACCAGCAGCGTGATGCCGTTGGCCTGCGCGGACAGGATCTCGGCCCGGTTGAGCCCGTAGGTGTAGCCGCCGCGCGGCGGCCGGGCCGCCAGGCGCATGGCGACCAGCGCGAGCGCGATCGAGGCCGCGTCGGTGAGCATGTGCGCCGCGTCGGAGATCAGCGCGATCGAGTGGGCCAGCACGCCGAGGACGACCTCGCCCGCCATGTAGACCAGGATCAGCCCGAGCGCCGCCGTGAGCAGCCGCTTGTCCGACCCCGCGCTCACCCGGTGCGTGTGCCCGTGATCGCGAGAATGGTCGTGGCTCACCGCATGGCCCATCGCATTCCGGTCGTCCTCCTCCGTTGCCCCTCCCGACGTTACCAACCGAGGGCCGGATCTCCTCGTCACCGCCGGGGTCACACCGTGTCAACCCGCGAAGCCGGACGATCACCGCGCTTCCGCTGAGCGGAAGAACGATCACGGGCCGAGGCGGATGACTTGGCAGGGTAAGGAAAATGGACAAGGTGGTTGTCTCCGCCGCGGAGGCGGTCGCGGACATCGGCGACGGCGCGTCGATCGCCGTCGGCGGGTTCGGGCTGTGCGGGGTGCCGTTCACGCTCGTCGACGCGGTGTACGCGCGCGGTGCGACGGACCTGTCGATCGTCTCCAACAACTGCGGCACGATCGGCCTCGGCCTCGGCCGGCTGCTCGACGCGGGCCGGATCGCCCGCGCACGCGGCTCGTACGTCGGGGAGAACAAGGAGCTCGCCCGCCGCTACCTCGGCGGGGAGATCGAGCTGGAGCTGATGCCGCAGGGCTCACTCGCGGAGAAACTGCGCGCCGGCGGGTGCGGCATCCCCGCCTTCTACACGCCCGCGGGCGTGGGCACCCTGGTCGCCGAGGGCGGCCTGCCGTGGCGCTACGCCCCAGGCGGCGAGGTCGCGGTCGCCTCGCCGCCGAAGGAGGTACGCGAGTTCGGCGGCCGGGAGTACGTCCTGGAGGAGAGCATCACCACCGACTACGCGCTGGTGCGCGCGGCGCGCGGCGACCGGCACGGCAACCTCGTCTTCGCCCGGTCGGCGCGCAACTTCAACCCGCTGTGCGCGATGGCCGCACGTGTCGCGATCGCCGAGGTCGAGGAGCTGGTCGACGCGCTCGACCCCGACGAGGTGCAGCTGCCCGGCGTCTTCGTCCAGCGCGTCGTCGCCCTGACCCCTGACCAGGCCGCCGAGAAGCCCATCGAGAAGACGACGGTGACCGCGTGAGCTGGTCGCGGGAGCAGATCGCGGCGCGCGCGGCGGCCGAACTGTCCGACGGGATGTACGTCAACCTGGGTATCGGGCTGCCGACGCTGATCCCCGGCCACCTGCCGCGCGGCGTCGACGTGGTGATCCATTCGGAGAACGGCCTCCTGGGCGTCGGCCCGTACCCGGCCGAGGACGACGTCGACGCCGACCTGATCAACGCGGGCAAGGAGACGGTGACCGTACGTGCCGGGGCCTCCTACTTCGACTCGGCGCTGTCGTTCGGAATGATCCGCGGCGGCCACGTCGACGTTGCGGTGCTCGGCGCGATGCAGGTGTCGGCGCGCGGCGACCTCGCCAACTGGGCCGTGCCCGGCAAGATGATCAAGGGCATGGGCGGCGCGATGGACCTCGTGCACGGCGCGCGCCGGGTGATCGTGGTGATGGAGCACAGCGCCAGGGACGGCGCCTCCAAGATCGTCGAGGAGTGCACGCTGCCGCTGACCGGCGCGGCCTGCGTTCAGCGGATCATCACCGACCTGGGCGTCCTCGACGTCGGCCCAGGCGGCCTGGTCCTCGTGGAGACAGCGCCGGGGGTGAGCACGCAGGAGATCCGCGACCGTACCGACGCGCCGATCGGTGCGCCGCCGGACGGGGAATGAAGACACCGCCGAAAGGAGAGAACGTGAGCGATCCGCACCCGCCGTACCTCCACCCGGCATACCGGAGCACCGCCCTGCGCGCGCCGTCGCGGCCGCTCGTCACGCCCGCGTACGGTGCGGACGCCGTCGAGCTGACCGGCCCGGTGTTCGGCCACACCGCGCTCGGCCCGCTCGACCACGACCTTACCCGGCAGCACACCGGCCAGCCTCAGGGCGAGCGCATCGTCGTCGCCGGGCGGGTGCTCGACTCCGGCGGCCGCCCGGTGCCGGACGCCCTTGTCGAGATCTGGCAGACCAACGCGGCCGGCCGCTACGTCCACCCGGTCGACCAGCACCCCGCACCGCTCGACCCGAACTTCACCGGGGCCGGCCGGTGCCTCACCGACGCCCGCGGGCACTACCGGTTCGTCACGATCAAGCCGGGGGCCTACCCGTGGCGCAACCACCACAACGCCTGGCGGCCGGCGCACATCCACTTCTCTGTCTTCGGCACCGCGTTCACCCAGCGGCTGGTGACCCAGATGTACTTTCCGGGCGACCCGCTGTTCGCCTACGACCCGATCTTCGGCTCGGTCCCGGAGGAGGCGAGGGACCGTCTCGTCGCCCGCCTCGACCTGGACACGACCGTGCCGGAATGGGCCCTCGGCTACCGGTGGGACGTCGTCCTCGGCGCGGTCCCGGCGGAGGCCCGATGAGCCGGGTCACGCCGGCCCAGACGGTCGGGCCGTTCTTCGGCTTGGCCCTGCCCTACGACGCGGGGCCGTGCGTCGTGCCCGAGTGGCACGCCGACGCGATCCGTATCCACGGACGCGTCTTCGACGGAGAGGGCACGCCGGTGCCCGATGCGATCCTGGAGACCTGGCAGGCCGGTGCCGACGGCCGGATCCCGGCCGCGCCCGCGACCGGCGGGCGCGGGTTCGCGGGGTTCGGCCGCTGCCCGACCGACGCCGCGGGACGCTACTGGTTCTCCACGCTGAAGCCGGGCGGCCCGGTCCCGTACGTCGCGGTGATCCTGTTCGCGCGCGGCCTGCTCCGGTCTCTCGCGACTCGCGTCTACTTCCCCGGCGAGGACGGGAACGCCGCCGACCCGGTGCTGTCCGGCGTGCCGGCGGACCGGCGCGACACCCTGGTGGCGGTGCGCGAGGACGACCGCACGTACCGCTTCGACATCCACCTCCAGGGCGGGCGAGAGACGGTCTTCTTTGGCTGACCTCCTGTCACCGGTCACGGCCGGCACCGCCGCCGAGACGGCGACCTCCGGCGAGGCGTGGCTGCGCGCCCTGCTGGACGCCGAGGCCGCGCTCGCGCGCGCGCAGGCACGCCTCGGCATGATCCCGGACGGTGTCGCCGAGGCCATCGACCGCGCGCGGATCGACCTGACGGACCTGGCCGTACGCGCGCGTGCGGCGGGCAACCCGGTCGTCCCGCTGGTCGCCGACCTGCGCGAGGCCGTGGGCGAGCACGTGCACCACGGGGCCACGAGCCAGGACATCATGGACACTGCGGCGATGCTCGTGGCATCGCGTACGCGTCGGATCGTCCTGGCCGACCTCGGGCGCACGCTCGACGCCCTCGCCGGGCTGGCGCGGGAGCACCGGGACACGCCGATGGCGGGGCGCACGTTCGGGCAGCAGGCCGTGCCGACCACGTTCGGGCTGCGCGCGGCCGGCTGGCTCATCGCGGTCGCCGGGGCGCGCGACGCGCTCGCCGCCGTACGGCTCCCGGCGCAGCTCGGCGGCGCGGCCGGCACGCTGGCGGCGTTCGGCACCCTGCGGCTCTCTCCGGTGTTCGCCGAGGAGACCGGGCTGGCCGAGGCGGTGCTGCCCTGGCACACGCTCCGCGCGCCCGTCGCCGAGCTCGGCGGCGCGCTCTCCCTGGTCGCCGGCGCGCTCGGCAAGCTCGCCACGGACGTCGTGCTGCTGGCACAGACCGAGGTCGGCGAGGTGGCCGAGCCCGCCGCACCCGGCCGCGGCGGCTCGTCGGCGATGCCGCACAAGCGCAACCCGGTGCTCGCCACGATGATCCGCGCGGCCGCGCTGCGCGTGCCCGCCTGCACTCAGGTCCTGTACCAGTCCCAGCTGGCCGGCCTGGAGCGGCCGGCGGGGGAGTGGCACGCGGAGTGGCGGCCGCTGAACGAGGCCCTGCGGCTGACCGGGGGAGCCGCCGAGACCGCCGCCGAGCTCGCCGCGGGGCTGGAGGTCTTCCCGGCGCGGATGCGCGCCAACCTGCGCGAGGAACTCCTGTCCGAGTACGCGGCCGCCGCGCTGGGCGACAGGGAGGCGGTGGCCGCCGCGCTGCGCGAGGGCCGCCCGCTGAGCGACCTCGTGCCCGGCGCCGACCCGGCCGACGCGGTCGGCCGCGCACCCGAACTCGTGGACCGTGCCCTGGATGCGTACACGCGAAAGGTGAGCGGATGACCCGGCTGCACCACCGTTTCGACGGACCGGACGACGCGCCCGTGCTCGTGCTCGGCTGCTCCGTCGGCACCACGCTCGAACTCTGGGAACCCCAGCTCGCCGAGCTGACGGCCGACTGGCGCGTGCTGCGCTACGACCTGCCCGGCCACGGCGGCTCCGACGCCGTGCACGGCACGGTCGGCGACATCGCCGACGCGGTCGCCGCCCTGCTCGACGAACTCGGGCTGGACGCGGTGGCCTACGCCGGCGTGTCGCTCGGCGGCGCGATCGGCACCACACTGGCGGTCGAGGCACCCGAGCGGATCAGGAGCCTGGTCCTGTGCTGTAGCTCGGCGCGGTTCGGCACCGCCGCCGCATGGCACGACCGGGCCGCGAAGGTACGCGCGGGCGGCCTCGAACCCCTCGCCGACATGCTCGTCGGCCGCTGGTTCACCGCGCGCCATCCGGGCGCGCGCGAAGCGCGGTCGATGCTCTCGAAGGTCGACGCGGAGGGGTACGCCGCCTGCTGCGACGCGCTCGCGCGCTTCGACATCCGCGGCCGCCTCGGCGAGGTGCGCGCGCCGACGCTGGTGATCGCCGGCGCCGAGGACATCGCCACCCCGCTGGACCACGCCGAGACGCTCGCCCAGGGCATCCACGGCGCCGAGTTGGTCATCGTGCCCGCCGCCGCGCACCTGGCCAATGTCGAACGCCCCGAACCGGTGACGTACGCGATGCTCCGCCACCTTGAGAGGACGACATGAGCGACGGAACGCGCGTGCGCCGCGAGGTGCTCGGCGACGAGCACGTCTCGCGCGCGCAGGCGGCCACGACCGACTTCACCGCCGATTTCCAGGACTTCATCACCCGCTACGCCTGGGGCGAGATCTGGACCCGCCCGGGCCTGGACCGGCGCACGAGGAGCTGTGTCACGCTGACCGCGCTGGTGGCCGGGGGGCATCTGGAGGAGCTGGCCCTGCACGTACGCGCGGCGGTGCGCAACGGCCTCTCCGCCGACGAGATCAAGGAGGTGCTGCTCCAGACCGCGGTGTACTGCGGCGTACCGGCGGCCAACTCCGCGTTCGCGGTCGCGCAGCGCGTCCTGGTCGAGGACGGTGTCGTCACGGAGCGGCCCTGATCGATTTCTCTCCGCGTTCTCGCATATCGTAATCGGTCGGTCGCTTTGAGTATCGTCCGCTGGTGTGGACGAGTCTCCAGATCCCCCCGGAGACGCGAGAGACAGGAGATAGGGTCGATGACCATGGCCGACGCGGAGCGCAAGATCCAGCAGCTCGACAACGACGTCCACGCCATCTATGACATCTTGACGAAGATCGAGAAGGCGCAGGGCACGCACGCCGAGCGGATCGAGTCGCTCCAGGGCAGCGTGAGCGGAATCGCGGCCACCCAGATGCGGCACGGCAACCGGCTCAGCGAGTTGGACGCCGGGCTCGCCGGGGTGAGCGAGCAGATCAAGGAACTGCGTGTCACCCAGATGCGCCACGAAAACCGCTTCACCGAGATCGACCAGCGCTTCGTCGCGCAGGACGGAAAGTTGGACGCTCTCGGCAAGCAGGTCGATGATCGGCTCGACGCCCACGACAAGAGGTTCGACACGCAGGACGAGAAGCTCGACCTGATCATGAAGGCGCTCGGTATCGACGCCAACTGATCCGGCTTGGCGGCGTCCCGCCCATCCTCCGGCGAGATGGGCGATACGCCGCCCTATCGTGGGTACCCCGGGGCCGGGGAGGCGGGCATGGCGGGAGTCGCGGACAGGGCTGGTACGGACAGGGCTGGTACGGACAGGCCGCCGAGTGTGGCGGGCAAGGTGATGGCGATCCTGGAGGCGTTCGCGCCCGGCGGGGTGCGGCTCACGCTCACCGAGATCTGCCGCCGCGCCGGCCTGCCGCTCGCCACCGGGCACCGGCTCGTCGGTGAGCTGACCGGCGGCGGCTTCCTCGACCGCCTGCCCGACGGCTCCTACCGCGTCGGCATGCGCCTGTGGCGCATCGGCGCGCAGGCGTCGGCCGCGACCGCCCTGCGCGAGCTGGCCCTCCCGCATATGGAGGACCTCTATGAGGTCACCCACGAAAACGTCCAGCTCGCCGTGGTCAGCGACCACAAGGCGCTCTACCTCGAACGCCTGCGTGGCCCGCGCTCGGTGCCGATCATGACCCGCGTGGCGGCCGAGCTGCCGCTGCACTCGACGGGCGTGGGCCGGGTACTGCTCGCGTTCGCCGCCGAGGACTTCGTGGCCGCCGTCCTCGCCGAGGGACTCGCGCGGCACACGCCGCACACCGTCACCGAGCCCGCCCGGCTGCGCGCCTGCCTGGCCGAGGTCCGCCGCACCGGCTACGCGGTGACCCACGAGGAGATGACCCTCGGCTCCTGCTCGGTGGCCGCGCCCGTACGCGACGGAGACGGGCAGGTGCTGGCCGCCCTGTCGCTCGTCACCCGGCGGCAGGGTGCCGACCTGCGGCGGCTGGTGCCGGCCGTGCTCGCCGCCGCGGGTGCGCTGTCACGCGACGTCGTCGCCCACGGCGGTTCCGCCGAGTGGAAGGATCTCGCCTGACGGGCGGCACAGGCGCCAGCACGCCAGCGAAGGGTGAGGACGGATGCGCACCAAGGTCGCGATCGCCGGGGCCGGGCCCGCCGGGCTGCTGCTCTCCCAGCTTCTGGCCCTGCGCGGCATCGACTCGGTCGTGCTGGAGAGCCGCGACCGCGCGTACGCGGAGAAGCGGCAGCGGGCCGGGCTGCTCGAACAGGGCACCGTGGACGTGCTGCGGCGCGGCGGCGTGGGCGAGCGTCTCGACCGCGAGGGCCTCACGCACGAGGGCCTGGAGCTGAGGTTCGGCGGCGCGGCGCACCGCATCCCGCTGACCGAGCTGACCGGCGGGCACACGGTGACCGTCTACGCGCAGACCGAGATCGTCAAGGACCTGATCGCGGCGCGGCTGGCCGAGGGCGGCGACATCAGGTTCGAGGCCGAGGTGCTCGCGATCGACCCCGCCGCGCCCGCGCTGACGTATCGGCAGGACGGCGTCACGCACACCCTCGACTGCGAGATCGTCGCGGGCTGCGACGGCTTCCACGGCGTCAGCCGACACGCGATCCCCGGCCTGACGACGTACGAACACGAGTACCCGTTCAGTTGGCTCGGTGTGCTCGCCGAGGTGCCGCCCTCGACCGACGAGCTGATCTACGCCTACAGCGAGCGCGGCTTCGCCCTGCACAGCCTGCGGTCGCCGCGCATCAGCCGCCTCTATCTCCAGATCGACCCCGGCGACGACGTCGCGGCCTGGCCCGACGACCGCGTCTGGGCCGAGCTGCGCGCGCGGTTCGCCACGGACGACGGGTGGGAGCTGCGCGACGGGCCGATCCTGGAAAAGTCGATCACGCCGATGCGCAGCTTCGTCGCCGAGCCCATGAGGCACGAGCGGCTGTTCCTGGTCGGCGACGCGGCGCACATCGTGCCGCCGACCGGCGCGAAGGGCCTCAACCTCGCGATCTCCGACGTCACCGTACTGGCCGAGGCGCTCGGCGCCTGGCACGAGACCGGTTCGATGACCCTGCTCGACGCCTATTCCGCCACGTGCCTGAAGCGCGTGTGGCGGGCGCAGCACTTCGCGGCCTGGATGACCACGCTGCTGCACCGTGACCCGCGCCAGGACGCCTTCGGCCACCGGCAGCAGCTCGCCTACCTGGAGTACCTCGCCGCCTCGACGGCCGCCGCTACCACCCTGGCGGAGAACTACGTCGGCGTCGCGCCCACGCTTTGACCCGGCGGAAAATCCGTTGTGTCGCCCGCGGCGCCGCGCCTACCGTCGGAGCCGTGATCTCCCCGTCCCAGGCCCTGACCTTCGGCCTCGCCTCGCTGATCATCATCGTGATCCCCGGCCCGAGCGTGCTGTTCGTGGTCGGCCGCGCCCTCGCGTACGGCCGGCGTACCGCGCTCGCCTCGGTCGTCGGCAACGAGGTGGGCGCGCTCGTGCTGGCGAGCACGGTCTCCCTCGGCGTCGGCACGCTGGTCGAACGCTCCGTGGTGGTCGCCGCGACGGTCAAGCTGTTCGGCGCGGCGTACCTGGTGTTCCTCGGCGTGCGCGCGCTGTTGCGCCGGGGCGGGCACGCCGGCGGCGAGGAGACGGCGACGGACCGCGGCGGCCGGCGGGCGGGGCTCGACGGCTTCCTGGTCGGCGTGGCCAACCCGAAGACCGCGGTGTTCTTCGCCGCCGTGCTGCCGCAGTTCGTCGACCGTGAGCGTGGCGGCGTGCCGCTCCAGATGTTCCTGCTCGGACTGATCTTCGTGCTCATCGCGCTGGTGTGCGACTCGGCCTGGGGCGTGGCCGCCGACGGGGCACGCGCCTGGTTCGGCCGCTCGCCGCGGCGGCTGCGGCTGGTCGGGGGCGCGGGCGGCCTCGCGATGATCGGCCTGGGCATCGGCGTCGCCGTCACCGGTCGCAAGGACTGATCGCTGATTCCCGGGCGGGGGCGCGGGGAACCGCGCTAACGTGCGTTTCGCCTGAAAGGGGGGCAAGGTGGCAAAGCTCAATCAGATCATCGCCGTGGAGAAGGGCGTCAAGAGCGGCGCGCTCCGCGACCTGACCGACGCGCACCACGACCTGCAGAAGCCGGCGCTGCTCGGCGGCATCTCGCGGGTGTACCAGCCGAAGGACGAAGAGGGCGAACAGCTTCCTCCGGAGTCCACGCGGGTCCAGGTCAAGGCCGACGACGTGCTGCGGCGCACGGCGTCGATCATGACGCGGCTGTTCGACGTGACCGCCACCAAGGACTGGGCCAACTGCTCCGCCAAGGCCGACGTCACGGTCGAGGGCCGGACCATCCTGCGCGACGTCCCGGTGTCGTACCTGCTGTTCCTGGAAAAGCAGCTCACCGACCTGCACACGTTCGTACGGAAGCTGCCGGTGCTGGACGCGGCGGAGGCGTGGGCGTTCGACGACTCGGCCGACTGCTGGAAGACCGAGCCGGTGCGCACGAACCGTACGAAGAAGGTGCCGCGCAACCACGTCAAGGCGGAGGCGACCGAGAAGCACCCGGCGCAGGTCGAGGTGTACTACGAGGACATCGCGGTCGGCTACTGGACGACGGTGAAGTTCTCCGGCGCGCTGCCGGCCAAGCGGGTCAACGAGCTGCTGGACCGGGTCGAACGGCTCCAGCGCGCGGTGAAGTTCGCCCGCGAGGAGGCCAACGGCGCCGAGGTCACCGACCAGCACACCGGTGACGCGGTCTTCCGCTTCCTGTTCGAGTAGTCTCACAGACTCCCCCGCGCGAGCGGGGGAAGCGCAAGGAGCGCAAGCTGAAACTGAAAGTCAGCCTGAAAAGCGGTGAAAAGTGGGGGTTCGAGTCCCTCTCCCGGCACCCGCGCCGGGATGGCCCAACAGGCAGAGGCAGCCGCTCAATCTCAGACTCTCGCTCCAGATTCAGCATTCGCCACCGAACACCAGATCGACCGAGTGCGGACGACACTCGCCGGGGTGCCGGTTCGAGCCCGGCATGCGGCTCCACCTGCCGCGTTAGCTCAATAGGCAGAGCACGGCGATCTCAGGACTGATCCGCTCTCTTCAAACGTGCTGGTGTGTGCAACTGGGTGGCACGCCGGGGTCCGGGGGATGGACAACGCCCCCGGACTCCACCACCCATCCGGCCGCCCGTCCCGACGCTCACCTGCGGCCGGTGCGGAAGACGTCGCCCGGCGGGGCGGGGGAGGGTCGCGCGGTCGCGTCCGTGACCGGCGGCGCGCCGCCGGCGAACCTTGTCAGCTCCTCCCCGTACACCACGCGTCCCGGGAAGGGATCGCCCGCGGCACGGCGGGTCAGCTCGGCCACCGGAGGCGTCGCGCGGCCCGCGACCAGCACCAGGTTGCCGAATCTGCGCCCGCGCAGCACCGCCGGATCGGCGATCAGGCACGCCTCCGGCAGGACCGTGCGCAGCGTCGCCGCCTGTGCGCGGGCGAAGGCCAGCGGCGCGCCGTCCGCCAGGTTCGCCGCGAAGAACCCGCCGTTACGCAGCGTGCGGGCGGCGTCGGCGAAGAACTCCGCCGACGCGAGGTGCGCCGGTGACCGGCCACCCGCATAGACGTCGCCGACGACGAGGTCGTACGACTCCGCCGGCGCACGCGACAGGACCTCGCGCGCGTCGCCGACCCGGATCCGTACGCGGGCCGCGCGGTCCAGTGGCAGCCGCCGCCGTACGAGGTCGACCAGGGCGGCGTCGATCTCGGCCACCTGCTGCGTGGACCTCGGCCGGGTCGCGGCGACGTAGCGCGCCAGGGTCAGTCCGCCCCCGCCGAGGTGCAGCACCCGCAGCGGCCGCCCCGCGGGCGCGACCAGGTCGGCGACGTGCCCCAGCCGCCGGACGTACTCGAAGTCCAGGTGCGACGGATCGTCGAGGTCGACGTGGGACTGCGGCGTGCCGTTCACCATGAGCGTCCAGGCGCGCGGGCGGTACGCGTCCGGCTCGAGCGCGGCGACGCCCGCGTCGATCTTCTCCTCGACGCGGGCCGGGCGCTGTCGGTGTGCCATCGCTCCAGTATCGGCGACCTGCGAGGCCGTGGGCGTCGTGCCGGAGTCGCGGGGGCTTGAGAAGACCTTCCGCGGGCGTATAGTTAGTTAGCACTAAGCAACATTTATGCGACGAACGGGGAGCCCGGCCCTCATGACATCGTCCACGCAGACTCATCGGCGAGGGGGACAGACCAAACCCCTCGGCCCCCACTACAAGTGGATCGCCCTGTCGAACACCACGCTCGGTGTCCTGATGGTGACGATCAACCAGTCGATCGTCCTGATCGCCCTGCCGAATATTTTCAAAGGAATCGGCCTAAATCCCCTCGATTCTGGCAACACGAGTTACCTGCTGTGGATGATGATGGGCTTCTTGGTCGTCACCGCCGTCTTGGTGGTGTCGTTCGGCAAGCTCGGCGATATGTACGGCAGGGTCCGGATGTACAACCTCGGCTTCGCGGTGTTCACGATCTGTTCCATCCTGCTCTCGGTGAGCTGGATGCACGGGGCGTCGGCGGCCCTGTGGCTGATCGGCTGGCGCATCGTGCAGGGCGTCGGCGGCGCGCTGCTCTTCGCGAACTCCACCGCGATCATCACCGACGCCTTCCCGGCCACGCGCCGCGGGACGGCGCTCGGCATCAACGCCATCGCGGCCATCGCCGGCTCGTTCATCGGGCTCATCCTCGGCGGCGTCCTGGGCCCGGTCAACTGGCACTACGTCTTCCTCGTCTCGGTGCCGGTCGGCGTGTTCGGCACGTTCTGGGCGTTCGTCAAGCTGCACGACACCGGCATACGGCGGAGGGCCAAGATCGACTGGTGGGGCAACGTCACCTTCGCGGTCGGCCTCATCTCCGTGCTCGTCGGCATCACCTATGGGCTCCAGCCGTACGGGGGCCGCACGATGGGCTGGACCAGCCCGTGGGTGCTGTCCGCCCTCCTCGGCGGCGTGGCGATCCTGGTGATCTTCGTCGTCATCGAGAACACGGTCGCCGAGCCGCTCTTCAAGATGTCGCTGTTCCGCGACCGCACGTTCACCGCCGGCAACCTGGCCAGCCTGCTGACCGCACTCGGCCGCGGCGGCCTCCAGTTCATGCTGATCATCTGGTTGCAGGGCATCTGGCTGCCGCAGCACGGCTACAGCTTCGAGGACACCCCGCTCTGGGCAGGCATCTACATGATCCCGCTGACCCTCGGCTTCCTGGTGTCGGCGCCGCTGTCCGGCCTGATCTCGGACAAGATCGGCCACCGCTACTTCACCGTCGGCGGCACGCTCATCACGGCGGCGAGCTTCGCCCTGATGCTGGTCATCCCGGTCAACTTCACCTACTGGGTGTTCGCCCTCCTCCTGGTCGTCAACGGCATCGGCTCCGGCATGTTCGTCTCGCCCAACCGCGCCGAGATCATGAACGCGGTGCCGGCGGACCAGCGCGGCGTCGGCGCGGGCATGAACGCGACCTTCATGAACGCCTCGATGGTGCTGTCCATCGGCATCTTCTTCAGCCTGATGGTGATCGGGCTCTCCCACAGCCTGCCCCCCACGATGCACAGCGGCCTGGTCGCACAGGGCGTGCCCGACGCGGCCGCGCAGACCGTCTCCCACCTGCCGCCGATCGCCGTGCTGTTCGCCGCGTTCCTCGGCTACAACCCCATGCAGCAGCTCCTCGGCCCGACGCTGCACGACCTGCCGCCCGGCCACGCCTCGTACCTGACCGGCCGCAGCTTCTTCCCGCACCTGATCACGCAACCGTTCCACGAGGGCCTGGTGGTCGCGTTCGCGTTCGCGATCGTGGCCTGCGTGGTCGCCGCGGTCGCGTCGCTGCTGACCAAGAAGCGCAAGTCGCCCGTACGTGAGTCGGTCGGCTCGGAGCCGGCCGGAGTGAGCGGCGAGGCCGGCGGCAGGCCCAGCGAGTACAATGCGCCGCAGATGCGGCCGGCGGCCGAATCCGTGCACGAGGGCACAGGAAGCCCCGGCGCGCACGACGTCGAGGGGTTCGTGCACAACGGCGCCGGGAGCCCGGTGGCGTACGCCGCGATCACCATCGCCGGCCCGGACGGGCACCAGCTCGGCCGCACCAACACCGGCCCGGACGGCCGCTACGCGTTCCAGGCGCCGCCCGGCGACTATCTCGTCATCACGACCGCGCCCGGCTGGTCGCCGCAGGCCGCCACGGTGCTGGTCGGCAGCGTGGGCGCGGTGCAGGACTTCGCCCTGGCACCCGACGAGACCGGCCCGACCGGCGAGATGCGCGGCGTGGTCCGCTCGCCGGACGGGGTGCCGCTCGGCGGCATCACGGCCACGGTCACCGACGAGACCGGCGAGGTCGTCGCGACCACGACGACCGGCCCCGACGGCGCCTACCACGTCACCGGGCTCGCGGACGGCCACTACACCCTGGTCGCCGCCGGGCACCGGCCGGCGACGGTCGCGGTACGCGTCGACGCCGGCGAGCCCGCCGTCGTACGGCTGGCGCTGGGCGAGTGAACACCGGTCCGCGGCCCGCGGTCACGGCCGGGCGGCTGAGGCTCGCCCTGGCGGGCCTGTCCCGCCGCCTGCGCAAGGACTGGCCGGGCGACCTCACGCCGAGCCGCCTGAGCGCGCTCGTCACCGTCGCGGCCGGCGAGCCGCTCGCGGTCGGGGAGCTGGCCAAGCGGATGACGGTCAGCACGCCGACGGTGTCGCACATCGTCGACGCGCTGGACAAGCTCGGCCTGATCGTCCGCAGGCCGGACCCGCACGACCGGCGCGTCTGCCTGCTCGCCACCAGCGCGGCAGGCGACGAGCTGCTGGAGGAGCTGAGCCGGCGTACGACAGGGGTGCTCGCGGACCGGATCCATCAGCTGCCACCGGCCCAGCAGATCGCGCTGGACGCCGCGCTGCCCGCCCTCGAGGCCCTCGCGGCGGCCCCGGAATAGCGAACTCGGAGGAAGAAGCATCCATGGTTGAGAACACGGCGCTGCGGGAGACGCTCACCGTCTTCGGCACCGTCCGGCGCACCGAGGGGCCGCCGGTACCGGGGGCGGTGGTGACGCTCGCCGACATGGCCGGCCGCAAGATGGGCTCGGCCTACACCGGGCCCGACGGCGAATACCGGCTCAGCGTCACCTACGGCGGCACGTACCTGATCATCGCCTCGGCGCAGGGACACGAGCCGATCGCCTCGCTCGTCGCGGTCGGCGACGAGACCGTTCGCCATGACATGACCGTCGCCGGCGTCGGCGGGCTGACCGGGACGGTACGCATGTCCGGCACCCGCCGCCCGGTGCCCAACGCCACCATCACCGTCACCGACCTCCAGGGCGAGGTCGTCGGCACCGCGCGTACCGGCATCGAGGGCGGCTTCTCCTTCATCAGCCTCCCCGAGGGCGCCTACACCCTCGTCGTCTCGGCGCCACGCCACCAGCCGTCCGCCGCCGCAGTGACGATCCGCCAGGGTGCGAACGCGCGCCAGGACCTGGAGCTGGCCGCGCGCGGCGGGCTGCGCGGCGAGGTCTGGACCTATGACCGCCCGTACGCCGGCGCACGCGTCAGCCTGATGAACGAGGAAGGCAAGATCGTCGCCACTACCATGAGCGACGCTGACGGCCGGTTCGCCTTCGGCGACCTCCCGCTCGGTACCTACACGCTCGTCGCCGCCGGTCACGGACCCGCGGCCGTGCCCGTACACGTCAAGCACGGCCAGGCCGCCGACGCCGACGTCACCCTGACCGCCTGAAAGGGGCGTTCTCGTGAATCCCACAGTCACGGTCCGGGTGGTCGCGCCCGGAGGCTGGCCCGTCGAGCACGCGGTGCTCACCCTCACCGACATCACCGGCCATCAGGTCGGCCGTACGTCGGTGGACTCGGCAGGACGCGCCGCCATCCCCCAGGTGGCGCCGGGGGCCTACACCCTCATCGTCGCCGCGCCCGGCTGCCAGCCGGTCGCGCGCAGCGCCGTGGTCGGCCCCGGCGGGCTCGACCTCGGCGAGATCGAGCTCACCGCCACCGGCGAGCGTGAGCTGCCCGAACCCGGCGTCTGGGACATCGACCCGGTGCACTCCTCGGTCCGGATCCGCGCGCGGCACATCGGGCTGGCGAGCGTGCACGGACGGCTCGCCGAGTTCGGCGGCTCGGTGGTCGTCACCGACCCCGTCGAGAACTCCGTGGTCGAGGTCACCCTCCAGGCCGGCAGCGTGGACACCGGGAGCAACGACCGCGACACGCACCTGCGCAGCAAGGACTTCCTGCACGCCAGCGCGTTCCCGGAGATCGCGTTCCGCAGCAAGGGGCTGCGGCCGCTGTCGGAGGACCGCTGGTCCATGGGCGGCGAGGTCACGATCCGCGGGGTGACCCGGCAGATCGCGCTCGACACGACCTACCTCGGCGTCGGCCCGGACCCATGGGGCGGCACACGCGCGGCCTTCCACGCGGTCACCGAGCTGCGGCGCGAGGACTTCGCCATCGACTGGAACCAGGCCGTACGCGTCGGCATCGGCGTGGTCGGCGGCATTCTCCAGGTCGAGCTGGACATCGAGATCGTACGCCGCTGAGCCTCTGTACTACCGGGCGTAGTACTGTCTCGTCCGGTAACGGTCGGGAGCTGAGGGAAGGCGTACGCGTGGTCGATGCGCTGGCGACGTCGCTGATCGTCGGCATGCTGGTGCTCGCCGGCCTCGGTCTGGTGCTGACGGCGCTGAACCGCCGGGTCGGCCGCCCGCTGCTGGCCGCCGCGGCGCTGGGCGAGGCGGGCATGCTCGTGCAGGTGGTGTGGGCGGTCGTACGCCTCGCGTCCGGCGGCCGCCCGGACGGCGGGATGGCGATCTTCATCGGTTACCTCGCCGGATCGCTGCTCATCCTGCCGGTCGCCGCGGCGTGGGGGCTGGGGGAGCGCAGCCGCTGGGGACCGGCGGTGGTCGCCGCCGGGTTCCTCGTGACCGCGGTCGTCATCGTACGCATGCAGCAGGTGTGGCATGGCTGAGCCGGCCGAGACGCGCGAGGACACCACGCGCCGCCGCAGCGGGCCCGGCCGGGTCCTGATCGCGGTGTATGGCGTGTTCGCGCTCGCCGCGAGCGCGCGCGCCGGCGTGCAGATCGCCACCAAGTTCCACGACGCGCCGGTGGCCTACCTCCTGTCGGCGTTCGCGGCGGCCGTCTACATCGTCGCCACGGTGACGCTGGCCCGGTCGGGGCGCACCTCACACCGCATCGCGGTCATCTCCTGCACGACGGAGCTGATCGGGGTGCTGACGGTCGGCACGTGGAGCCTCGCCGACCGCGCCGCCTTCCCCGACGCCACGGTGTGGTCCTCCTACGGCAGCGGGTACGGCTTCGTACCGCTCGTGCTGCCGGTGCTCGGCCTGTTGTGGCTACGGCGGACCGCGCGGCGGCCCTGGGGACAGGCGGGCGGCCCGGGTTAGGATTCGGGCCGAAACCACCGACGAGGAGGTCGGCTTCGATGGCTCCGCTGTCCAGTTACGTCTCCGGCGCATGGCATTCACCGCCCGACGAGGGAGCCCCGGTGCACGACGCCGTGACGGGCGCGGAAGTCGCGCGGGTCTCCTCCACCGGCATCGACTTCGGTGCCGCGCTCGGCCACGGCCGCGGCGTCGGCGGCCCCGCCCTGCGGGAGATGACCTTCCACCAGCGCGCCGCCCTGCTCAAGGCCCTGGCCGCAGAGCTGCGCGAGCACCGCGACGAGCTCTATGACCTGTCGCTGCGCACCGGCGCGACCCGCGGCGACGCCCGGTTCGACGTCGACGGCGGCATCGGCGCGCTGTTCTCGTACGCGAGCAAGGGCCGCCGCGAGCTGCCCGCCGACACCATCTACGTCGAGGGCGGCCTCGAACCCCTGAGCAAGACCGGCGGCTTCGTCGGCCAGCACATCTGCACGCCGCTGCGGGGCGTCGCGGTGCAGATCAACGCCTTCAACTTCCCGGTCTGGGGGCCGCTGGAAAAGCTCGCCCCGGCGTTCCTCGCCGGCATGCCGAGCCTGATCAAACCGGCCGGCCAGACGGCGTACCTCACCGCGCGGCTCGTCGAACTGATCATCGAGTCCGGCCTGCTGCCCGAGGGCGCGCTCCAGCTCGTCTGCGGCGACGTACGCGACCTGCTGGACCACCTGACCGAGCAGGATCTGGTGGCGTTCACCGGGTCGGCGGCGACCGCGGCCCTGCTGCGGGCACACCCGGTCGTGGTGGCGCGTTCGGTGCGGTTCAACGCCGAGGCCGACTCGCTGAACTGCTCCATTCTCGGCCCGGACGCCGGGCCCGGCACGGGGGAGTTCGACCTGTTCGTCGGGCAGCTCGTCACGGAGATGACGGTCAAGGCCGGGCAGAAATGCACCGCGATCCGCCGGGCGCTCGTACCCGCCGCGCTCGCGGGCGAGGTCGAGCAGGCCGTCGCGGCGCGGCTCGCCGACGTCACCGTGGGCAACCCCGCGTCCGCGGGCGTCGGGATGGGCGCGCTGGCCGGTCTCGGCCAGCGCGAGGAGGTACGCGGCGCGCTAAAGGCCCTCTCGACCGGCACCCGCACGATCTTCGGCGACCCGGCGCACGTGGAGGTCGTGGACGCCGATCCGGACCGCGGCGCGTTCCTGTCCCCGATCCTGCTGCGCGCCGACGACGCGAGCCGCGACGAGCCGCACGAGGTCGAGGCGTTCGGCCCGGTCGCCACCCTGATCCCGTACTCCTCCGGGGATGAGGCCGTGGAGCTGGCGGCACGCGGCCGCGGCAGCCTGGCCGGCTCGATCGTGACCGCCGACCCGGAGTTCGCCCGCGCGATGGTGCTGGGCGTCGCACCCTGGCACGGCCGGCTGCTCGTCCTGGACGCCGCCACCGCGCCCGAGTCCACCGGGCACGGCTCGCCGCTGCCGGCCCTCGTGCACGGCGGCCCGGGGCGCGCGGGCGGCGGCGAGGAGATGGGCGGCATCCGCGGCGTCCTGCACCACATGCAGCGCACCGCCGTACAGGCGAGCCCGGGCATGCTCACCGCCGTCACCGGCCGCTGGACCCCGGGCGGAGCGCGTACGGAGGACGGCGTGCACCCGTTCCGCAAGAACCTTGGCGAGCTCAGGGTGGGCGACTCGGTGGTGGCCGGGCCGAGGGCCGTGAGTCTGGACGACATCGACCACTTCGCCGAGTTCACCGGCGACACGTTCTACGCGCACACCAACGAGGAGGCGGCGCGGGCCAACCCGTTCTTCGACGGCCGGGTGGCGCACGGCTACCTCGTCCTGTCGCTGGCGGCCGGCCTGTTCGTGCAGCCTGACCCGGGCCCGGTGCTGGCCAACTACGGCCTGGAGAACCTCCGCTTCCTCACGCCGGTCTACCCGGGGGACGAGCTGACCGTGACGCTGACCGCCAAGCGGATCGAGCCGCGGCACGGCACGGACTACGGTGAGGTCCGCTGGGACGCCGACGTGACGAAGCAGGACGGCTCGTCGGTGGCCAAGTACGACCTGCTGACCCTGGTCGCGAACGGCGACTAGCGCCGACGAGTGCGACCGGTCGGCGGCGATCCGGTCTACCCGTCGAGGGCGGTGGCATGCTCGGCCGGCCGGCGTTGTCGTCGACGTTCCCGGTGCCGCCGTCCAGGTCGCGTACCTCGCCCTCGCCGATCAGCGAGCGCGACGTGGGAGAGCGGGGCGAGGTCGCCAGAGCGGCCAGATCGCTTGGACGCGCCCGACGTCACGCGATGGCCGTCACTGGGAGGGCCGGGCCGGTCTCGTCCCGGTCGATCGCCGCCGCCATCCGCGGGCGGATCACGTCGTGGCGGCCCCGTCGCCGGTGCGGTAGTGATAGCCGCACAGCTCGGCGAACCCCGCCCGCTCGTACAGCCGCGTGGCCGCGACGTTGCCGTGGTCCACCTGGAGGTACATCCGGCCGGCCTGCCGGGTGGCGGCCCAGCCGGCCAGCGCGGCGAGCACGCCGCGTGCCGCGCCCCTCCCGCGCGCCTCGGGGAGCGTGGCCATGCCGAACACTCCCGCCCAGCCGGTGTCGGCGACCGCGCGGCCCACCGCGACGACGTCGCCGTCGATCGTCGCGCCGGCGTACGCGCAGGGCCGCCCCACCCGCGCGAGCATGGCCCATTCGGCGTCGGAGTCTCCGCCGTGGACCGCGTGCCAGACCGCGAACCACTCGCGTTCCGGGCGGTCCTCCACCCGTACGCGGGGCGCGTCCTCGGGCCCGCGGGCCTCGCCTGGCCGGCTCGTCTCCCTCGGCAGCCGCTCCAGGACCTGCGCGGTCGCGGCCGCGCGTAGCGACATCGGGCTCTCCCGCCGGTAGCCGCGGTCCGCCAGGAACGCGTCGAGCCCGTCCGGACACGCACGCGGGCTGATCTGGAACCGCGCGACGACACCGCGACCGGCGTAGAACCGCTCCGCTCGTACGACCCGGCGCGTCAGCTCGTCCGGTCCGGCCTCGCCGTGGGGCAGCACCGTCCCCGCCCACCAGGCGCAGCCGGGAGAATGGCGCAGCCACCACCCGTCGGCGTCCTCGACATGCGACGCCGGGAGGGCGTGGGCCGTCCTCTCCTGCAGGCCCCGCACCAGCGGAGGCCCGCTCACGCCAACCGGCGTCGGCAGGTCACGCACCCGAAGATCGTGGCATGCGAGACCCGCGGGTGGTGCGCGGGCCCTCAGGTGAGGGCTACAGGCCGCCGCGGCGGCGCAGCCAGCGGGTGCTCAGCACGCCGGCCGGGACCGGGGCCCAGAACGTCATGATGCGGAAGAGCAGGACGCCGGTGGCGGCCTGCGCCGCGGGAATGTGCACGGTCGCGAGGGCGGCGATGAGCGCAGCCTCGGTCGAGCCGACACCCGCGGGCATCGGGACGGCCGCGCCCGCGGTGGCGCCGAGCAGGTAGAGCGCGATCAGCGAGCCGACCGAACCCGTCGGCACACCGGGCACCGCCATCACACTCATCGCGAAGGCCAGTGCCAGTGCCAGGTCGGCCGCGGTAGCGGCGGCGACCAGGGCGAGCAGGCAGCGCGGCCGGTGCATCAGGTGGCGCAGCGAACGGCCGACGCCGGCCAGCGCGGTCGTGATGCGGAAGTCGGCCCGCCGCCGCCGGACGAACACGACCGCGACGGCGACGACCGCCGCGGCCGCGACGGCGACCACCGCGGGGACCAGCGTCGTGGAGTGCCGCGCGGCGATCCGGCCGACCTCGCCGGCCGGCCGCAGGGCCGAGCCCAGGCCGTTCCACAGCGAGATGACCAGCGCGACGAGGGCGAGCTTGGTCAGCCCGCGTACGAGGCCGACCACGGCGACCGTGGTGGTCGCCGCACAGGCGGGCAGGCCACGGCGCGTGAGGTAGCGGCAGGTGACGGCGGCGGTGCCGAGCCCGGCGGGCGCCAGGCGATTCGCCGCCGCGCCCGCGAACTGCGCGTTGGTGATCTCCCAGATGCCAAGGCCGCGCACCGGGTCGCCCTGCCCCGCGTCGCCGTGCCCGGTGCCGGCGTGCCCCGCGCTGCCGTGCGCAATGCCGCTGTGCCCCGCGGTGCCATCGCGGGCCAGGTCGCCGTCGGCCATCTCGCCGTGCCGTGCGTCGGCGCGCATGCCGAGTACGGTGCTGCCCCGCCTCGCGTTGCCGACGCCCGTTCTGCTGAGGCCCGTGCCCGCGCTTGCCAGATCGGTGTGCACGAGGCCGCCGTGCCGCGGTGGCGTGTCGGGCCGGTCGACCGTACCGGACGCGGTCGCGCGCACCCCGAGTGCCGACGTCAGGTAGTGCAGCGCGGTGAGGGCGGCGATCACCGGGACGAGGCCCCAGCGGATCCGTGCCGCCCCGTCGGAGACCCAGCCCGCTCCGTCCCACAGATCGGTCGCGACGTCGACGTTGGCGAGCGCCGCACCGCTGACGCCGATGGCCAGGCCGCTCAGCAGAAGCGCCGTGAGGATCCACGCGCGTGCCGGAGCGCGGGCCGCGGCGGACCCGCCGGCCTGCACCGTCACCAGATCGGGTGACGGCTGCCGGACGAGGGCGCTTCGATTCATGAACTCAATGTCCCCTTAGCGGATCGACGCCGATGAAACACGAGATGAAGAACGCGGCTTTCAGTCCGGTCGGGTCCCGGGCGCGGTGATCCGCCGCCCGGCGATGCTGTGGGGACCGGCGATCGAGCGGCGGTCCACGTTAGTGCCGGTGCCCGGCAGACCGGCGGCCGCCGGCCTGGGCATCGGCCGCCAGATGTGGGTGGCCGGCCACGGCCGTACGACCTCTGCGGGCTTCGACGCGGGTCGATGGCAGCCCCATCGTGACCGCCGGCCCGCACCGCGACATTCGCACGTGTCCGTCCACCGCTCCCGTGTCTCGCGACTGTGCTACTACCAAAATAGTACAGGTGCGCAGATCGCGACGGGTCGAACGGGCTTCGCGGCGAGTTGGCCGATTAGGGTCGCGTCACCGGGGTGTTGCGGCGTTCAGGATGTCCCACCGTCGCGCAGGAGTCCCAGCAGGAGACGCTCGTCTTCCGGGGTGAGGTCGGAGACGAAGCGCGCCAGCACGGCCGCGTGGTCCTGGCGGCGCGAGAGCAGCGCGTTCATCGCGGCGGCCGTGTGGTCGGCCTCGTCGACGCTGGGACGGTAGACGTAGCCGCGCCCCTCGCGGGTGCGGGTGGCCATGCCCTTGCGGTGCAGCCGGGCCAGGGTGGTCATCACCGTCGTGTACGCGAGGGCGCCGCCCAAGGCGGCCTGGACCTGCGCTGGGCTCATCGGCCGCTGCCCCTGCCAGAGCGTGGCCAGAACGTCGTCTTCGAGCATGCCTGGGGGGCGTCGTCGCTGGTCGGGCGTGTTCGTCACGGTAGCCGCCCCCGAGGAAGAAGGAGATTACCTTCCAGATAGTAAGGGTATGTTCGCTCGGTTCCTGGAAGGTGACGGTCGGTGGTTTTTAGGGGTAACAACCCCCGTACACAGGGATATGTCCGCTGTAGGGTGACCACATGGCCGGTGTTCGTCGGAGTGCTGGGCAGCTCGAGGCGGAGATCCTCGGCGCGCTGTGGGCTGCCGACCGGCCGCTGACACCGTCGGAGGTGCAGGCGCGGATCGGCGGCGGCCTCGCGTACAACACGGTGCACACGATCCTCAAGCGCCTGTGGGACAAGGGCCAGGTGATCCGCGACGCCGAGGGCAGGCGTGGCGCGTACCGCCCCGTCGCGGACGCCACCGAGCACGCCGCTCGTACGATGCACGAGGCGCTGCGCGGAGAGCGGGACCGCGAGGCCGTGCTCCAGCGATTCGTCACGGGCCTGGGCCCGGACGACGAGGCGATGCTCCGCAAGTTCCTCGACGCGGGCTGACCTGCTCCGGGTAGCGCGTTCGTTACCGGCCCGGGCCCTGACGCGGGGCCCCCATGTCCCTCGACGCGGCCGCCCGCGCTAGCTGCGTGGCGTGGCCGACGGGCTCGGCGGCAGGTAGAGACGCCAGTGACGGCCGTTCGGGGTGGTGATCTTGAAGCGGTCCCAGCCGTGCGCGTAGAGCGGGGCCGGATTGGTATGCTCGACGATCGCGACATGTGCCACGGCGGCCTCCTCCAGCAGCCGGGCCGGGACGACCGACGCGTCGTTTCCGGCGATCTGCATGGAACGGCAGCCGGCGTAGAAGGCCAGCGGGGGCGCCTCCTGCCCGGAGAGCGCGCACGGCGGGTGTACGCCGAGGGTGCGGAGCCGGTCGACGATCGCCACGTAGTCCAGGCGCCCGTCGCGCTCCTTGGTCACCATGTGGGCGAGCACGACCTGCTGGCCGGTCGCCTGCAGGCCCAGAACCGCCGCCACGAGACCCGCCGTGGCCACCTGCCAGCGGCCACGGCCGAGCGTCGCGGCGCCCCGCAGCAGCTCGGCCATCGGCAACGCCAGCAGCGCGTACGCGGGGATGAGGAAGCGCGGCGCGGCGTACCCCACGAGCAGGAGGTAGGACGCGCCGAGCACGACGCCGCACACGGCGGGCAACGCCAGCAGCCGGAAGCGGCCGCCGCGCGCCGCGAGCACCAGGCCGCCCGCCGCCAGCACCGGCACCAGCGGCCACCAGATGGCGGCAGGCGGGACGTGCCAGGTGGCCCCGGTGCACGGCCGGCAGAGCATGTAGTCGTTGAGCGCGTGCAACTCCATGCGGACACCCTCGGGGTGCCAGCCCAGGCCGCCTTCGGTCTGGCTCGACGCCCGCAACCGCTGGAGCGGCCCGCCGAACCGGGAGTACGCCTCGACGATCCACTCGGCCGCGCCCGCCAGCGGCCCGGCCACGAGCGCCGCCAGCGCGACGAGACGCCGCCGCGGCGCGAACGCCACCGCGGCGAGCAGCGGGAGCGCGAGCCACATCGCGTCGCCCGGCCGCATGAGGGCGACGAACGTCAGGCTGAGCGCGAGCCAGAGCGGCGCGAGGCGCGCGGAGCCGCGCACGGTGTGCGCGAACCAGCCGACCGCGGCGACCGCGCCGTACGCGACGTAGATGTTGGGCATGACCTCGTTGCCGTAGAACTGCATCATCCACAGCACGGTGAGCAACAGCGCGGCCAGCGCGACGGTGACCGGGCGCAGCAGGCGTGTCCAGGGCCAGTACGCGATGACCAGGCCCGCCGA
The DNA here is from genome assembly GCA_963799975.1 of uncultured Actinomycetota bacterium. Taxonomy (GTDB): domain Bacteria; phylum Actinomycetota; class Actinomycetes; order Streptosporangiales; family Streptosporangiaceae; genus Actinoallomurus. The sequence goes on from CAWCZF010000006.1 coordinate 318,033, forward strand.
GGACAACACGGTCATGTAGAGCCGCAGGGACGTCAGGGACGCCGTCAGCGCGACGAGCGGTGCCGGCAGCAGAGTGATCCCGCGGGCGCGCGGCGCGCTGAAGAACGCCGCCGGGACGTGCGGGCTGACCTGGCTGACGTAGACGGTCTCGTCCCAGCCGAGCCGCATCCGCGTGGTGACCGCGACGATCTGGGCCGCCGCGTAGAGGAACGCCACCGCGACCAGGGGGACGCAGGGGTGGGCGAGACGCCGGATTGACCGTCCACTGAGGTTCACCCTACAGATTGTAGGGTCGTGGTCATCTGGGCGTAAGGCGAGGGTCATGACATCGACGTGCTAACCCGGCGCTCACCATGCGGTCCCTACAGTGACGACGGACGCGGTACGCGGCGGGGGCCGCGCCGCCGCACTGGACCCGAGGCGGAGACACATGCTCAGCGATCAGATCGCCGGCGCGCACGTGCTGCACATGACGGCGGTGGCGTGCGCGAGGGTCGAGCCGCTGCTGTTCGCGGCGCTGCTCGGCTGGACCTGGTGGGCGGCACGGCGCGAGCGGCCCGCGGTGATGGCCGCGGCCCTGTGGGCGCCGATCGGCGTGGTCGCCGCGGTGGCCGTCAACGAACCCATCGAACGCCTGCCGACCGTGCACTGGACCGCCTTCCACGGGCTCGTCGTGCACAGTTCGGACCTGCCCGCGCCCAGCGACCACGCCGCGATGGCGGCGGCCACGGCGGCGGGCCTGTTCCTGGCGGGCCGCCGATTCGGCCTCGCGGCGTGCGGCGCCTGGCTGGCCATGGTGCTCGCACTCGCGGTCGCCGGGGCACGGGTGGACCAGATCGCCGGCGGCACGGTCGTCGGCGTCACGGTGACCCTGATCGGCTTCGTGATCTTCGAGGGCCCGCTACGGCGCGCGGTGTCCCACCTGCGCCGCACGCGCCTGCGCTCGTTCACCGGCGGCGGCAAGACCTCCTGACCGGCACCCGCCCGGCCGGGAACCCGCGGTACAGGAATCCGGCGGCGTGACACGGCGTCCTGTGCAGGCCGCCGCCTTGGCGCACCGGGCGGCACGACCTCCTGGCCGGGCGGCGGAGGACACTGGTCGCCCTCGGCCTACGGGCCGAATGCGGCTTGCTGCACACCCCGCCGGCGGTCTCAGCAGGGGGTGCCGCGAGGCAGCTGGTACGAACCGCCGAGGCGGTAGCGGCCCGGCACCGGGGCGTACAGCCGTGTCCAGTCGCCCGCCTGGGTCAGGCAGCCCGCCGCGCCGTCGCGTACGCCCAGCCACGGTGACCACGGCACGCGTACGAGCACCCAGCCGGCCGACGGGACGTTGATGTCCAGCTCGCCGTCGTCCGCCCGTGCGACCGTGGCGGGTGGGTCGGCGAGCGGCTCGGGGTCGCTGAGCTGGTACACGTGCCAGTGCTGGTCGCGCCAGATCTGCTTCAGCCACGGCTGCCCGTCGCCGACGATGCGCGCCTCCTCCATGCCCTGCCAGTCCGGCGTGGAGTCCGACAGTACGACGTAGCGCACCGCCCAGCGCCGCAGCCAGGCGTGATACGTGTCGGGAGTGAGGGTGCCGTCGTAGAACAGCGGGTTGCGGTCGACGTCGGCCTGGCGGTTCCAGCCGCGCGCGAGGTTCACCACAGGGGCGAACTCCGACGACTCCAGGTGGGTGCGCTCGGGTATCACCTCGACCCGGCCGCGTTCGGCACCCAGGTTGCGCAGCTCGGCGAGGACACCTGTCGTGTGGCCGTCGGCCGAGCCGGTGTTGACCACATCGAAGATCGGCCGGGCCACCTGGGAGATGACCGTGGCCGCGAACGCGAGGTACAGGACGAGGATCTTGCGCTCCATCGCCGCGGCCAGCATGACCGCGCCGCCGAACAGCAGGGCGAGCCGGTCGACGTTGCTGCCCACCTGCGACGGGATGAGCCACGTGAGCACGGTGCCGAAGGCGTACACGACGGCGCCCGCGCGCACGTTGCGCCAGGACTTGGGCGCGTACGCCGCGAGCGCGACCGCGCTGAGCACCGGCGCCGCGACCAGGTACCAGGGGAACGGCTGCACGCCCTTGAAGGGGAACAGCAGTGCCGACAGCGCCACGACGAACGGCGGGCCGGCCGCCAGCGCCGACGCCGGGCGGTGCCTCCTGGTGAGGAACAGCGCCGCGGCGGCCACCTCGAGGAACAGCCCGGCCACCGGGCTCGCCAGCGTCGCCAGTACGCCGAGGACGATGACCGCGGCGGCCTTGGGTGCGCGCGGCCCGCGTGCCGTGAAGACCACGGCCATCGCCGCGAGGCCGAAGAACACGCCGAGCGCGAACGTCACCCGGCCGGACACCGCGTTGCAGGACAGGGAGAAGGCGCCCCAGAGCGCGGGCGGCAGCGGACGGCGGATGCCCGAGCGCATGAGCAGCAGCGCGAACAGGCCGGCCGACAGCGTGCCCGCGAGCACGCCGGTCATACGGACGCCGAGCAGGGCCATGAGGTACGGCGAGATCACGCTGTAGGAAGCGGGATGCATGCCGCCGTACCAGGCGAAGTCATAGGCGGAGCCGGGATGGCGCATGGCGAATTCGGCCCATGCGCTCTGTGCGGCCAGGTCGCCGCCGCCCTCCGCGAGGAACACCGCCCACAGCAGATGGAGGATTCCGGCAATGACCGTAGCGGCCACGACGGGATGCAGCAGCCACCTGCGGCGGCTAGCCGGTCGTGCCCGTAGCGCGTCGGCGGGGCGGGGCGCCTCGAGTGTGGCGGTCACCGCCCGGCCGCGCTCTCCGCAAGCCCTTCCAGGGACAGCTGGGGAGCGGGGGACATTCGGCTTATGATCAACGATCGCGGCCCGGAGGGCAAATCATGCGAGTTGTGAAATCGGCTACATCACGCTTACCGCGGAATGAAGCATTCCGTTTGTTGCCGTACGCATCACCGCGAGTGCACGAACCGAAGCAACGTGATCACCAAGTACACACCAAGACACCGTCAAGTCCCTCGTCGGCTCCCGCTGGCCCGCCGCGGTGATTCGCCGGCGGTGATCCGCTGGATAAGGGCTAGTTTCATAGTTTCGCGAAGCATTGCCGCGTTTGTGTGCCAGGCCCTACGCTTTACCGGCGGTCCAGGTGATGCGCTCGTCGATGAGCAGCTCCCCCATGGGCCCGGCGGGGCAGGCGACGGGAAAGGCGATTTTGTGACTCAACTTGTCGTGGAGAGCAACGGAGTTTCGGTGGCTCTTGATCCACGACGGTCCTACCGCATGGGCCGGGACCCGGGGGCCGACATCGTCGTGGCCGTCGAGGGCGTCTCGCGCTACCACGCGGCGCTGCACTTCGAGGGCGGCCAGTGGATCCTCGAGGACTCCGGCAGCGCGAACGGCACCTACGACGGCGGCCGGCGGGTCCAGCGAGTCGCCGTGGGACCGAGCAGTCAGGTCCGGCTCGGCCATCCGGAGCAGGGGGTGCCGGTCGTGTTCCGCGCCGGCGCGGCCCCGGCCACCCACGCTCAGCCCGAGCAGCAGGCATACCCGCCGCCACGGCAGGCCGCGCCACAGCCGGCGGTACAGCAGCAGCCGGCGGGAGGGTTCCAGCAGTCCGGACCGGCCTATCCGCAGCCGGGCGCCCCTGGCCAGGCGTACCCGCCGCCGCCCGCCGGAGTGCCCGGTCAGGCCGCCGCCGCGGACACCCCGCTTGGCTACCAGCCGACCCGCGCCACGCCGCCGTCGCAACCGGGCGGCCGTCCGCAGTACCAGGTGACGCCGGGGCAGTTCCCCAACGCGGACGACGGAACCGGCACCATGCCTCCGTACCAGGAGCAGCCGGCCACCCAGTTCCCGCCCGGCCAGGACGGCGGCGCCGACCCGGACACCCCGCTGGGCTACCAGCCGACCCGCGCCACGCCGCCGTCGCCCGGCCGCGCCGCGCCACAGCCGGCCCGCGGGGCGTCGCCGTCCGTACGCGGCGGGCCGGCGACTCCCCGCCCGCCGATGACGATGAGCGGGCAGTACCGCGAGCCCGCCAAGGTGCGCAACCTCGAGGGCGCACAGGTGCTGCGGATCGGCCGCGCACCCGAGAACGACATGGTCATCAGCGACCTGCGGGTGTCGCGCCAGCACGCAGAGCTGAGGTCGGCCGGCGGGGCGTACGAGATCGTGGACGTGGGCAGCCGCAGCGGCACCTATGTCAACGGCCAGCGGATCGAGCGCTCGCCGATCGGCCCCAACGACATCATCGGCATCGGCCCCTCGTCGTTCCACCTCGTCGGCGACGTTCTGAGCGAGTACGTCGACACGGGCGCGGTCAGCCTCAGCGCGCACAACCTGACGGTCACGGTGGACAAGGGCAAGGTGCTGCTGGACAACGTGTCGTTCCCGCTGGGCGAGAAGTGCCTGGTCGCGGTGATCGGCCCCAGCGGTTCGGGCAAGTCGACGCTGCTGCGCGCGCTCACCGGGCTGCGGCCCGCGAACCAGGGCGTCGTGTCCTACGACGGACGCGACCTCTACCGCGACTACTCCGAGCTGCGGGCGCGCATCGGGCTGGTGCCACAGGATGACATCCTGCACACCCAGCTCACCGTACGCCGGGCGCTCATCTACGCGGCCGAGCTGCGCTTCCCCGACGACACGCGCCAGCACGAGCGCAAGGCGCGCGTCGACGAGGTGCTCAAGGAGCTCGGCCTCGACCACCGCCGGGACAACAAGATCTCGGCGCTGTCCGGCGGCCAGCGCAAGCGCGTCAGCGTCGCGCTGGAGCTGCTGACCAAGCCGTCGCTGCTCTTCCTCGACGAGCCGACCTCCGGACTGGACCCGGGCCTGGACAAGTCGGTCATGCAGATGCTCCGCGGCCTCGCCGACGACGGCCGTACGGTCGCGGTCGTCACGCACAGCGTCGCGAACCTCGACATCTGCGACCGGCTCCTCGTGATGGCCCCGGGCGGCAAGATCGCCTTCTTCGGGCCGCCGCGCGAGGCGCTGCCGTTCCTCGGCTTCACCGACTGGGCGGACGTCTTCCAGGCGTTCGATGATCCCGCGATCGACTGGGGCGGGCGCTACCTCCAGTCGCCGGCACACCAGAAGTACGTCGCGGCCGACCTGGTCCAGCCGATGGCCCATGTCGGCCCGGTCAACTTCGAGCCGCCGCCGAAGCCGCAGAGCTGGCCGGAGCAGCTGAGCACGCTGATCCGCCGCTACGTCCGCAGCATCGTCGCCGACCCGATGTTCCTCGGCATCACGGTCATCCTGCCCATCGTCATGGGCCTGCTGGCCCGCGTCGTGCCCACGGGCGACCTGGTGAACTCCCCGCCGGGCGGTAACGGCAGCGCGGCAAACCTCCTGCTGATCCTCTGCATCGGCGGCTGCCTCACCGGGGCCGCCAACGCGGTGCGTGAGTTGGTCAAGGAGAGACCGATCTACCAGCGAGAACGCGCGGTCGGTCTGTCCAGATCGGCCTATCTCGCCTCGAAGCTGCTCGTCCTCGGCCTGATCACCATCGGCCAGGGCATCGTCCTCACGCTGGTCGCCATGGCCGGGGTCGCGACCAAGGACAAGGGCGTGATCACCACGCCGCTGGTCGAGCTTGTTTTCGCCGTCGCCCTGCTGTCCTTCACCGCGATGGCGCTCGGCCTGCTGATCTCGGCGGTGGTCAAGACCAGCGAGATGACCATGCCGCTGCTGGTCTTCTCCACGCTGGTCCAGGTCGTCTTCTGCGGCGCGCTCGTCCACCTGGACGGCAAGGCGGTCATGAACCAGATCTCCTGGCTCGTACCGGCACGCTGGGCGCTGGCCGCGATGGCGGGCACGCTCAACGTCGGCCAGCTCATCCCGCACTTCAAGGACCCGCCGGACCCGCTGTGGAAGCAGCAGTTCAGCACGTGGCTCCTGGACATGGGCGCGATGGTGGTGCTCAGCGTCGCGCTGATCTTCCTGGTGGAGCGGATGCTCCGCCGGCAGGAGCCGGAGGTCATGCGCAAGAAGTGACCATGGCCGTACGGCCGGGCGGCTCGTCGGCCCGGCCGTACGTCATGGTGGAGGGCGGGCCGGGTGCCGGGTGTTCAGCGGCGGGCGTCGCGCGCGGCCCGGCGCCGCGGGCAGGCCCGGCCGGTTCGGCGTCGGCGCGCCGTACGGGCCATGCCGGAGTGCGCCGTCACAGAGCCCCGGCGTCCTGCGCGGTGTAGACGGTCGGATAGACCGGCCGGAAGCCGAGTTCACGCCGGATCTTCGCGGTGTCGGCGATGCCCTCCCACGGGTCGTCGAGCGGCCGGCTCGCCGCGTCGTCCGCGAGCGGCTCGCCGGCGAACCTCAGCAGTTCCAGCGCGGTGACCGGCGCGTCGTCGGCGACGTTGAAGATCTGGCCGTCCGCCCCGTTCGCGCGTACGGCTCGCAGCAGGGCCTGGCCGACGTCGGCGTGGTGCACCAGGTGCAGGCGCTTGTGCGGCGCCCAGCCGCGTGCCCAGAGCAGCGACTCGGCCAGATGCGGGTCCCCGTCGCCGTAGACGAACGCGAGCCGGGCGATGCGTAGCGGCAGCCCCTCGGTCTCGTGGAGGTGCAGCAGGGCCTCCTCGGCCGCCACCTTGCTCATCGGATAGGCGCGGGGGATCGGGGCGAGTTCGTCCGCCTCCGACGCCGGGCGGCCGCGGCCCGGTCCGTAGACCAGCGTGGTGCTGGTGTGGACGAACCGGCTGACGCCGGCGCGCAGGGCGGCCTCGGCCAGCGCGACCGCGGCGGTGTGGTTGATCGCGGCCGCCTCCTCGTCGGAGACGCCGCGGAACGCCGCGGCGAGGTTGATCACCGCGTCGACGCCCTTGAGAGCACTGTCGAGGGCGTCGGCGTCGCGCAGGTCGCCGGCGACGATTTCCGCGCCGAGCGACTCGGCCCGCGCGGGGTCGCGGACCAGGACGCGTACGGACTCCGCCTGCTGGAGGAGGCGGGGGACGAAACGGCTGCCGACTCGGCCGGTCGCGCCGGTCACCAGGATGGTCATGCGTGAACTCCCAGACTGGACGGGTGCTTGTCGGGCACGACGTTAGCAGAAGCTTTTATATATCCAACCTTCTGAGCCATCAAATATTCTGGCCTGTGCAACGGTCGTACGATTGCCGTCATGGAAGGACGCGATCGCGATCCGGACGCCGGGCTCAAGTCCGAGACCTGGACGGCTCTGTATGAGTTCTTCTTGGAGGAGCACGAGCGTCACATGGAGTCCGTCGCCGGTCTCGGCGTCAGCCCCGGCGACCTGAAAGCCCTCCTGCGCCTGGTCCCGGGCCGCCGCGAGCCCATGCGCGCGCTGGCCGACATGTGGCGCTGTGACGCCTCGACCGTCACCTGGATCGTCGACCGGCTGGAGAAGCAGGGGCTGGTCGAGCGCCGGCCCCACGAGACCGACCGGCGCGTCAAGGTCGTCGTCCTGAGCCCGCGCGGCCGGCAGCTCAGGACGGAGCTGACCGACCGCTTCTACGAGCCGCCCGCCGTCCTGTCGGAGCTGTCGCACGCCGATCTGGCGACGCTCCACCGGCTGTCCGCGCGGCTACGCCCCGGAGACGTCTGAACCGGTGCCTTCCGTAGGGGGCCTCTACTATTGGGGCGCGACGACAGATGTCCACCTTCGCGGAGGCGTCGCCGTCAAGCGCCAACCGTGGTACGACGAGGCTGGCAGCCCCCGACGGCCAGACGATCCGGGGGCTTGGATAAGGAGTGAAGAATGCCGGACACGTGGGTAGTCGTCGGCCTCGACAACGGTGGCACCTGCAACAACGCCACCGTGCTGGACTCAGCGGGGAAGTTTCTCGTGGATCGGCTGGTGGAGGTGCCCAGCCGGGTCACCGAGGGGCCGGAAGTCGCGGTGGAGTGCCTGGCCGCGGCCCTCGACGGCGTCCTGACCCTCACCGGCATCGAGCGGACGCGGGTGCGCGCGGTCGGCCTGGACACCCCCGGCCCGGCGAGCGCCGACGGCGTGATCTCCTCCAAGGGGGCCACGAACTTCGCGCAGCCGGCCTGGTGGGGCTTTGACGTACGTACCGCGCTGGAGGACCGGCTCGGGCTGCCCGTCGTGTACAACAACGACGGAAACGCGGCGGCACTCTATGCTCACCACGCGCACTTCGGGACCGATGCGCCGCTGCACTCCTCGATCTCGGCGATCGTCGGCACGGGCCTGGGCGGCGGAGTCATCGAGGCCGGGCAGGTCGTACGCGGGGCGGCCGGGATGGCGGGGGAACTCGGCCATGTCCACATCCCCATGCAGGGGCTCCTGGAGGAGGATCAGCCGCTGCCGATGTGCGCCTGCGGGTTCGGCGGCGACGCCGAGAGCGTGGCGTCGCTGACCGGCATCGCGGTGAACCTGCTGCCGTACTGGCTGACCTGCTTCGCCGGGCATGAGCTGAGCGCGGTGCCGGTGCTGGAGGCGGCCAAACTCGTACGTGCCCGCGGGGAGGACGGCGACCCGATGGCACTGAAGATCTTCGAGCAGCAGGCGATGGCGCTGGGGCGGCTGTTCACCGTCGCGGCCAACTTCACCGACCCGAGCGCGTACTTCGTCGGCGGCGGCGTCGTCGAGACCGGCCCGAAGTTCCGCGAGTGGTTCCTGGACAAAGTGCGCGAGCACACCGTACTCAGGGAGGAACAGCAGCGCGTCGCGTCGTTCGCGCTCGTCCCCGACCTGGACATGGCCGGGGCGCGAGGAGCGGCGATCGCCGCCCGCGACGCGTCCGCCTGACCATCGAGGACTCATGCCCGAGACACCTGAAGGCCGCCGCCCGGGGCCGATGTACGTCAACCGCCGTGACTCCGAGATGGAGTGGAGCGGCATCCAGACGTTCATGAAGGCCCCGGTCTGCCTCACGCCGGAGGACCTGCGCGCCGGCAAGGTGGACGTCGCCGTCGGGGGAGCGCCCTGGGACGGCACGGCCAGCGGCCTGACCGGCACCCAGCTCGGGCCGCGCGCGATCCGGCAGGGCGACTACATCTCCGGGGGCCGCTACATCAGCCACCTCGGCGTACGAGTGAACCCGCTGGACCACCTCGTGCTGGCCGACTACGGCGACGCCGAGGTGCTCATCGGCAACCCGGAGGGCACGTACGAGAACATCCGGTCGTTCGTCGGCGAGATCCTCTCAGGTGGCGCGATCCCGATCATCCTCGGCGGCGACCACGGCATCACTTGGCCCGCCGCCACGGCCGTCGCCGACGCGTACGGGCACGGAAAGGTGGGCATCGTCCACTTCGACGCGCACGCGGACACCGCGCCGGACCAGCAGGGCTCGCTGCACGGCCACGGCACGCCGATGCGGCGGCTGATCGAGAGCGGCGCCGTGCCGGGACGCAACTTCGTGCAGGTCGGGCTGCGGGGGTACTGGCCGGAGCCACCCGTCCTCCAGTGGATGGAGGAGAACGAACTGCGCACCCACTTCATGACCGAGATCCACCGCGACGGTTTCGGTGCGGTGCTGGAGCGCGCCGTCGACGAGGCGCTGGACACGGCGGACCACCTCTACATCTCCCTGGACGTCGACGTCGCCGACCCCGCGTACGCGCCCGGGACCGGAACGCCCGAGCCCGGCGGCCTCACCAGCGCCGAGGTGCTGTGGGCGGTGCGACGGCTGGCCGCCGAGGTCGGCATGGTGGGCATGGACGTGGTCGAGGTGAGCCCGCCGTACGACGTCGGCCCGGAGATCACCGCCCTGCTCGCCCGTCGCGCGGTGATGGAGGCGCTGACCGGCACGGCGATGCGCCGTATGGGCCTCACGCAGCGCGACTACGTCGACCCACGCTCGGCGGGCACCGGCTCAAGCCGCACGTTCCGCCCTCCGCCCGAGGAGACGTGACCCTGCCGGCCATCACGTCGAGGGCCGGTCGAAGCGACGCCCGATGCTGGGCGGCCAGCGTGTCCGCCGTGCCAAGGTGGCCGGTGAAGGCTGGCGGGGCTCGGGGGGAACCCGCGGGTCGCTGGGGCTGACGCTGGGATGGCGGGTGTGGGGTGGCAGGGGTCATGCTCGGCCTTTCTCGTAGGTGGTCAGGCCCGGGGAGAGATGGAGGGGGACGAGGATGAGTTCGACTATCAGCGCCTTCCAGGCGTAGTAGAGGTTCACGGCCTTGGTCAGGTAGACGAACGGGATGTTGGCCAGGACGCGGAGCAGCGGAAGTCTTCGGCGGCGGGCGGCGTAGATCAGCGGAGGCAGGGTGAACAGGAGTTCTGCGCCCAGCCACAACGTCAGTGTCGTGCTCAGGGAGCGGTGCAGGCCCGCGGTGAGGATGATCGGGGTGGCCCACCACAGCGGGGCGGTGAAGATCTCGGCCAGCGCCAGGATGATCCAGATGGCCAGCATGGGCTTTCGTCGGATCAGGGAGCCCAGGTGAAGACGGACGTTCTGGAAGAAGCCGGCCATCCAGCGCCAGACCTGCTTGCGGAGGTAGGTGAGCGTCTCCGGGTCGGCCGCCCACGCCACGGCCGCGCCGACGTAGACGGCTCGGCGGCCCTCGATCTGCATCGACCAGGTGAAGTCCATGTCCTCGACGATGGTGCGTTCGGGGAAACCGCCGAAGGCGGCCAGCGTCTCGCGGCGGAAGGCCGAGCAGCAGCCCGAGCAGACGACCGGGCTGTTCGCGCCGTTCTGGATCGGACGATGCCAGTGGAAGCCGAAGAGGTATTCGATCGAGCGGCCGCGCTCCCAGGGCGTGCGGGTGAACCGGGTCTGGACGTTTCCGGCCGCGACGACGACCCGCGGGTCGGCGAAGGCCGGTTTGATCTTCTCGATGTAGTCCGGCGCCAGCACGGTGTCCGCGTCGACGGCCAGCACCAGATCCGTCGCGCAGTGCGGTAACGCGTGGTTCTGCGCCCGTGCCTTGCTGCCGAGATTGGCGGGCGGGCGCAGCACGGTCGCGCCGTAGGACGCCGCGACCTCGCCGGTACGGTCGGACGAGCCGTCGTCCACGACGATGATCTCCTCGGGCGGTATGGTCTGCCGGCGCAGGGCGTCCAGCGTCGCCGGCAGTCCCCGCTCTTCGTTGTGCGCCGGGACGATCACGGTCAGGGTGGCGGTCACTTGTGCCTCCGGAACCTCGTGACCGCGCCCCCGCAGGCGACCGCGAGACCGACGACGCCGTAGACGATGGTGCTGAACCCGATGAAGGGCAGGCCCCCGTGCATTTCAAGCCCCTTTCGACGCGAGGAGTGGACGCCGGTGACGAGAGCGGTTCACTCTAGGGATCGGATTCGTCACCGGTCGTGTTCGTCATGATGGGGCAGGGAGGGAGAAGTCGTCGATGGCCCTTGCCCGCCTGTGGATAACCCGGGGTCGCCGAGGCTCGCGGGCCGAGGCGGACAGGGAGGTGCGGAAGATCGACCTCGCCAACCATGCCTACTTGAGCGCTCAAGAGAAATACACTCAGAACGTGAGCACGCGATGGCTGGACTCCGACGAGCAGCGCACCTGGCGCGCCTACCTCAACGCCCATCGGCTGCTACTCGACGCGGTCGACGCGCAGCTCCGCCGTGACTCCGGCATGCCGCACGCGTACTACGAGATCCTCGTCCGCCTCTCCGACACGCCCGACCGCGCGATGCGCATGGCCGAACTCGCCGACGCCACGCGGGTGTCCGCCAGCCGGCTCTCCCATGCCATCGCGCGCCTCGAAGAGCGTGGCTGGGTGCGCCGCCAGGACTGCCCGACCGACCGGCGCGGGCAGGTCGCGGTGCTGACCGACGAGGGCTTCGCTGTCCTCGCGGCCGCCGCGCCAGGCCACGTCGAGGCCGTACGCCGCGCCCTGTTCGACGCGCTCGACGCCGACCAGATCGACAAGCTCGGCGAGATCAGCGAGATCCTGGCCGCACGTCTCACCTGACGAAAGACGGGCGTCAGCCGACCCCGGCCCGTACGGTCGAGCCCGCCACGTTGCGGCCGCCGAGCGTCACGACGGGCGTGGCGCCGCGCAGGTCCGCGGCGCGGTAGCGCACGGTCAGCGTCTGGCTCTGGCCCGGCCACAGCGTCACGTAGTTGTCGCTCCACACGACCGGCAGCACCTGGTCGTCGCCCCCGAGCGCCTGCCCGCCGGACGCGCCGCGCCGTACGTCCGCGCGCACGAAGACCGCGGGCGTCGTCCCACCGCCGTCGTTACGTAGCGTGACCGTCGTGACCGCGTCGGCCCCCTCGCGCCGCGTCGACGCCGACGCCGAGACACGCGCGCGTGGCAGGCTCCGCAGCCCGGTCAGGTCGGCGTACCCGGACGGCTGGAACACCGCGCCGCTGCCCTGCCCGATCGTCTTGGCCCAGTCGACCGCGTCCGGCTTCGTGGACAGCCAGTACACGTTGCGGCTCACGGTGCCGCCGCCGCGCCGAAGCGTGAGCTCCACGAAATACGTACGGGAGATGTCGGCCGGCACCGACGGCCGCAGCACCGTGCGCACGTCCTGCGACGCCAGCGAGACGCCGGAGGTCGCGACGCTGCGCACCTTTCCGGCCAGGTCGATCACCCGGGCCGTCGCGGTCAGGCCGCGCTGAGACGTACGGGTCAGGTTCGACGCCTTGACCGAGCCGTCCGCGTAGTCGTACATGACGTGCACCGGCTCGCCCGCCTTGAGCGCGCCGAAGTACACGCCGGGCTGGTCGAGGTCGTAGTTGTAGAGGTTCCAGTGCAGCGAGGGCCACGCCTTGTTCAGCATCCAGTAGATGACGCCGGGGCTCGGGTTGTCCCGGTCCCTGGACCGCCCGAGGTAGGCCTCGAACTGCGCTCGCGTGACCTCGTACCCGCCCATCTGCGCGATCTGCTGGTACGACGCCATGTCGGTCCAGGGCCCGTACCGGTTCCACAGCGGGGTGTTGTACTGCCCCATTCGTGTGGTTTTGGTGTATTTGCCCCACGGAGCGACGTGGAACAGGTCCGGCCCGGTCTCCGGCCCCTTCGTCGTGGACAGGTCCCAAATCTGTTTCTGGTCGGCCGGCGTCAGGAACCGGTTGAGCGAGTCCTGCGTCGGCACCGTGTTGCCCGCGCTCGTCTCGGTGTCATAGCCCCAGGCGCTGCCCGCGTTGGTGAACGTCGGGTCGCTGCCCGCGGTCTGCGGTCCCCGCGCCCACCAGTACCCCGGCGGCACATAGTTGTACGGGCCCTCCTTCGCCCCGGAGGGCCCCAGCCGGGGAGACGCCTTGTACTCCGCGGACGCCACCTGCGGCGTCTGCCAGCCCGGCCGCCGCGAACGCGTCGAGGTAGATCTTCTCCTTCGCCGCGTCCGGCGCCTCGTCGCTGCCCTGGAAGAAGGTGAACACGCTCGGGTGGTCGCGCAGCCACTGGGCGACGCGTGTTGCCTGGTTGGCGGCGTTCTCCTGGAGCGCCGCCGGCCACTTGGCGATCGGGTCCTCCCACCGGTCGCAGCACTGCCAGCCGGTCATCGCCAGGATCCCGGCGCGGTCCATCTGGGCGAACATGTCATCCGGCGGCAGGTTGCCCTCGAAGCGCAGGGTGTTCAGCCCGAGGTTCTTCACGTACGCGAGCTGGTCGCGGATGTTCCGCGGCGAGTAGCGCATGAACATGTCCGGCGACCACCCGCCGCCGCGGATCGTCAGCGGCACCCCGTTGACCACGAACCGGCGGTAGCCCGACGAGGCGTGCGTGCCGCCCGCGGTGACCGGTGTGAGCGAGGAGGTCACCGTGCGGATGCCGAAGTCCTCGGCGTAGGTGTCGGAGACCTGCCCGCCGGCCGAGGCGCTCGCCGCCAGGTGGTACATCGGCTGCCCGCCGAGCTGGTACGGCCACCAGATCGCCGGGTGGGACAGATGCAGTTGCCGGTGGTCGGCGGGCGACAGCGTGACCGTACGTGTCGCGCCCGCGGGCACGTCCGCCGTACCGGTCACCTCGACGCGGGTGCCGCCATGGGTGATCGTCGCCCGCAGCGAGGCGTGCTGCACCGTCGCGGTGTCGTTGCGCAGGTCGCCGCGTACGGTGAGGTCGGAGGCGCTCAGGTCCTTGGCGTTGTCCTGGCCGACGTGCACGTCGCGCAGCGACACCGGCCCGGCCTGGGCGAGCTGCGGCGCGAAGCGCAGGCCCGTGACCTGGTCCGGCGCGTGCGGGTTCCAGTCGAGCTGACTGTCGCTGAGGTAGACCTTCGGGTTGTTCTTGGCGACGTCGAGCGCGATCGCGTTGGCGCCGTCGCGTACGTACTGGGTGATGTCGTACTCGAACCGGGAGTACGCGCCCTGGAGCCGCGTGCGGTCGGCGACCTTGGTGCCGTTCACCCACAGGTCCGCGGTGCCCAGCACGCCGTTCATGATCAGGTACGTGCGGCCGCCCGGCCGCGGGTGCACGGTCAGCTGGTCGCGGTACCACCAGTTCACGTCGAACTGGGCGGTCGGCACGGCCTTCAGCCGGTCGGAGTAGAAGACGTTCGGGTAGCGGCCGTTCTCGACCAGGGCCGCCATCAGCGTCTCGGGCTGGGAGATCGGCAGCCAATCGGCCGCGGAGTAGTCCGGGCGGGAGATGTCGGCGCCCGAGGACCCGGCGGTGGCCGAGGACTGGATCCGCCAGCCAGAGGTGAGCTGCGTGGCCCCCGGGCCCGGAGCGACGGCGGCCGCGGGACGAGGGTGCGATGTGGTGCCCGCGCAGGAAGGCACGGCCGCGACCGTGATGATCCCTGCGGCGGCCACCATGATCGAAGGCGACCTGACCATAGCCAACCGTACCTCCCGGTTCCGGCCGCCCACGCTAATCCCGGCGGCGTTTGATTGGGAGTCTTCCTAACAAATGACCGGAAGAGGCCACGCCGGCAGGGCTCACGTGAATACCGGTGAAAGCGTCTTTTTCTCGGCGGAGGGTCCGGGTTACGGTCGGCATCGGCATGTGGGAGCGCTCCCATCAAGCAATGATCCGGAGTCGTCAAATGCGATCCAGACGCCTGTTCTCGCTGATCCTGGCGCTCGTCCTCGGCATCGGCGGCCTGGTGACCGCCCCCGGCACCGCGAACGCGTCGGTGCGCTGCGGCGTCGACTACACCAAGAACGACTGGGGATCGGGCTTCACCGCGTCCATCACCCTGCACAACCTCGGCGACCGTCTCGACGGGTGGACCCTGACCTACTCCTACACCGGCAACCAGACCCTCACCCAGGGCTGGAGCGGCAACTGGAGCCAGTCGGGCAAGACGGTCACGGTCGCCAACGCCGCCTGGAACGGCACCCTGGCCACGGGCGGAAGCACCCAGATCGGCGCGAACTTCGCCTACAGCGGCACCAATACCGACCCCACGTCGTTCGCGGTCAACGGCACTCCCTGCGGAGGGAACGCCGCCACCCCGCAGGTGAGCATCACCGCTCCGGCCGACGGCGCGACCGTCGCCGCCGGATCGAGCCTCGCGATCACGGCCGACGCCGCAGAGGCGGGCGGCTCGATCGCCAAGGTGGAGTTCTACGACGGCTCGACCCTCCTCGGCACCGACACCTCCAGCCCGTACGCCTACACCTGGCCGAGCGTGCCGGCCGGGGCCCACACGCTCACCGCCAAGGCGTACGACTCGGGAGGCGCGACGGCGACCTCCGCGGCCGTGCACGTCACGACCGGGACGAGCGGAGGCGAGAAGCCGCCCAAGCTGCACGTGTCCGGCAACCACCTGGTCGACTCCACCGGCGCCACCGTACGGCTGCGCGGCGCGAACCGGTCCGGCGGCGAGTTCATGTGCGTGCAGGGGTACGGCTTCTGGGACGGTCCGGTCGACGACGCCTCGATCGACGCCATGGCCTCGTGGGGGATCACCGCGGTACGCGTCCCGCTCAACGAGGAGTGCTGGCTCGGCCTCGCCAACATCGACCCGCGCTACGGCGGCGCCGCGTACCAGGCCGAGGTCAAGGGGTTCGTCTCCCGCCTGGAGGCGCACGGCATCACGCCGATCGTCGAGATGCACTGGAACTACGGCACCTACACCGGCCCGTCCTCCGGCTGCGCCGACATGCACGCGACCTGCCAGAAGCCGATGCCGGACGCGCAGTACGCGCCGTCGTTCTGGACCGGCGTCGCGAACGCCTTCAAGAGCGACACCGCGGTGGTGTTCGACCTGTTCAACGAGCCCTACCCCGAGCGCGCCACGGGCAGCGAGACCTCGGGCTGGACCTGCTGGCGCGACGGCGGCACCTGCGCCGGCATCCCGTACCAGGTGGCCGGGTTCCAGAGCCTGGTCGACGCGGTACGCGCGACCGGCGCGGCCAACGTCATCCTCGTCGGCGGCCTGGCCTACTCCAACGACCTGACCCAGTGGCTGGCGTACGCGCCGTCGGACCCGCAGCACAACCTCGCGGCGTTCGCGCACGTCTACAACTTCAACAGCTGCGCCAGCACGTCCTGCTATGACGCACAACTCGCGCCGGTTGCGGCGAAGGTGCCGCTGACCCTCAGCGAGATCGGCGAGAACGACTGCGGGCACGGGTTCGTCGACACCCTCATGAACTGGGCGGACGCCCACGGCGTCGGCTACCTCGGCTGGACCTGGAACGCCTGGGACTGTAGTACGGGACCGGCGCTGATCACCGGCTACGACGGCACGCCCACGCCGTACGGTGTCGGCCTGCGGGACCACCTGCGCGCCACCTCCTGAGCGGGGGGTTTCGGGCACCGCGAACGCGGCAAGGGAGACCCCAGAACTCGGTGTCTGTTCTGTGGGGGTTCGCGTTCGCGGTGCTCGCCCGTCGCCGTACAGGAGGTCTCATGCCGAAGCCGTTCGCATCGTCCGCGGACCTGGCGGACAAGACCCAGACCCTGGAGGTCCTCGCCGACGGCGTGTACACGCTGACCGCCGAGGGCGACCCGAACGTCGGCGCGATCGAGGGCGAGGACTTCCTCGTCTGCTTCGAGGCGCTGGCCACCCCCGTCGCCGCCCGCGCCTGGCTGACCCGGCTGCGCGAGCACACGGACAAGCCGATCCGCTACCTGGTGCTGTCGCACT
Source organism: uncultured Actinomycetota bacterium (assembly GCA_963799975.1). Classification (GTDB taxonomy): domain Bacteria; phylum Actinomycetota; class Actinomycetes; order Streptosporangiales; family Streptosporangiaceae; genus Actinoallomurus. The sequence goes on from CAWCZF010000006.1 coordinate 334,936, forward strand.
ACCACGCCGTACGGGTGCTGGGCGCGAGCGCCTTCGACGCCGACGTGATCCTCGCGCACGAGAAGACACGCGAACTGGTGGCCGAGCGAGGACGGCAGGACTGGGAGTCGGAGCTGGCCCGGATGCCGCGCCTGTTCAAGGAGCCCGGATCCATCCCGGGCCTCACCTGGCCGACCGCGACCTTCACCGACCGGTTCACCATCGACCTCGGCGGCGGCCGCGGCGACCTCGTCCTCCAGTACTGCGGCCGGGGCCACACCGAGGGCGACATCGTGGCCTGGCTCCCGCAACACCGGATCCTGTTCGCCGGCGACCTGGTCGAGGCGCAGGCCGCGCTCTACACCGGCGACGCCTTCCACACCGACTGGGCCACCGGCACCCTCGACGCTCTCGCCGCGCTGGGCGCCGAGGCGCTGGTCGGCGGCCGCGGCGCGGTCGCGCGCGGCGCGGACGCGGTCCAGGCCGCGGTCGCACAGACCCGCGACTTCCTCGCCGTGATGCTCCGCGAGGTCGGCGCGGTACACGAACGCGGCGGCACGCTCAAGGAGGCGTTCGCGGCGACGCACGAGCGGCTGGCGCCGCGGTTCGGCGGCTGGCCGATCTTCGAGCACTGCCTGCCGTTCGACGTCTCGCGGCTCTGGGACGAACTGTCCGGCGTCGAGCGCCCGCGCGTCTGGACCGCCGAACGCGACCGCGAGGTGTGGGCCGAGTTGCAGGACTGATGGACCCCGTCGTCGTCATCGGCGCCGGTCCGGTCGGGCTGACCGCGGCGCTGCTGCTCGCGCGCTGGGACGTGCCGGTGGTCGTGCTGGAGCGGCGCACCGTACGCGACACCGCGGGCTCGCGCTCGATCTGCCAGCAGCGTGACGTCCTCGACGTCTGGGCCGCGGTCGGCGCGGGCGCGATCGCCGCCGAGGGCCTCACGTGGACCACGTCGCGCACGTTCTACCGCGACCGCGAGCTGTCGTCCTGGAGCTTCGCCGCGCGCGGCGACTCGCCGCTGCCGCCGTTCGTGAACCTCTCCCAGGCGCGTACGGAGGAGATCCTCGGCGGGCTCGCCGCCGCGTCCGGCCGCATCGACCTGCGCTGGGGGCACGAGGTCGTGGATCTCCGCCAGGACGCCGGCGGCGTGACGCTCCGCTGCGCGGACGGTGAGACGGTGCGCGCGTCGCATGTGATCGCGTGCGCCGGTGCGCACGGCGGTGCCGTACGCGGGGCGCTCGGCGTGCGGTTCGACGGCCAGGCGTTCGGCGACGAGTTCCTGATCTGCGACATCCGTGCCCGGCTGCCCGAGTGGGAGACCGAACGCCGGTTCTACTTCGACCCCGTCTGGAACCCGGGCCGTCAGGTCCTGATCCACCCGTGCCCGGACTCGACGTTCCGCATCGACTGGCAGGTGCCGCCGGGCTTCGACCTCGCGGCGGAGGAGGCCGGCGGGGGACTCGACCGCCGGATCCGGCAGATCATCGGGACTGTCACGTACGAGCTGGTGTGGCGCTCGGTCTACCGCTTCCAGAGTCGCATCGCGGACCGGATGCGGGTCGGCCGGGTGCTGCTGGCGGGCGACTGCGCGCACCTGGTCGCCCCGTTCGGCGCGCGCGGCCTCAACTCCGGCGTCCCCGACGCGGAGAACGCCGCCTGGAAGATCGCCTTCGTCGTACGCGGATGGGCGCCGGAGGCGCTCCTGGCCAGCTACCAGGACGAACGGCACGCGGCCGCCGCGGAGAACATCGCGGTCACGGACGCGACCATGCGGTTCCTCGTCCCGCGGACCGAGGCCGGTCGCCGGGCACGGCGGGAGACGCTGGACCGCGCGGCCCGCGACCCGGCGCACGCGGGGGTCGACTCGGGCCGCTTCGCCGAGCCGTACTGGTACGTCGACTCCCCGCTGACCACGGACGAGCCGAGGCGCCCGTTCGCCGGCCGTCCGCCGCGGGGGCAGGACGCGGTCCCGGTGCCGGGCGTCATCGCGCCGGACGCCCCCTTGCCCGGGGCCGGCCGCCTTCGGGCGCTCGTACGTGACGGGCTGACCGTGCTGCTCGCCGACCGCGCAGGCCGTGCCGACCACGCCGCGTTCGAGCGTGCCGTACGCGCGGTCACCGGCGCGCCGGTGACCGTCCTCGGCCTCGACGGCGCCCTCGCGGACGCGTTGCGCGCCGAACCCGGCGACGCCTGGCTGATCCGCCCGGACGCCCACATCGCCGCCGCGCTCCCCGCCGCCACCGCGGAACGCCTCGCGGAGGCGGTGAGACGGGCGCTCGGACACCGATCAGGCCAGGGGGGGTGAACCCCGCACGCGCGGCAGCGCCTCCGAACGACAGCGCCTCCGCACGTACGGCGTCGTCGGTCAGCCGTTGCAGCCGCAGGAGCAGCCCTTCGCGCAGGAGCAGCTTGAGCCGTGTCCGCATGAGCAGTTGCGCATCATGCCTCCAGCGTGCGACGCGGCGGCCGGTCCGGCAAGGGACACTGTGGTCACCTCAGGGCGTCTGGTCCGCGTCTTCGCCCAGGAGGTTGAAGCGGGAGAGCATGCGGGCCAGGAGCCACACGTCGTCGACGGGCCAGGCGCCGAGCATTGCGTGCCAGCGTTCGCGGCGTGCGGCGCGGGTGCGTTCGAGACGCGCACGGCCCTCGACGGTGAGGACGAGCACGTGCGCGCGGCCGTCGGCCGGATCCGGCTCGCGCTCGATCAGGCCCAGTTCGGCCAGCTCCGTCAGCTGACGGCTGACCGTGGCCTTGCCGAGACCGAAGTGCAGGGCGAGCTCACTGGCGCGCGCACGGGAGAAGTCGTGGATGCCCATGAGTAATCCGTAGGCCTCGGTGTCCAGGTCCGGATGCACCTCTCGGCTCATCTCGGTGGACATCGCGCGTGCGCGGCGGAGAATGACGCAGAGTTCCTGTTCGAGGGCGGTGAACGCCTCGTCCTCGCCGAGGACCGGCGCCGCTGTTCCTTCGGTCATATGTTCGGTTCCGAGGTAATCGATGTTTACCGTGGAATCCAGCAACCTAGCGGCTTTGCCGACCCGAGGCGACTCACGACGCGCGGTGTCCGGCGTCCTCGCCCTCCGGTGCGCCGCCCATCATCCTCAGCATCGGGATGCCGCCCGTACGCACGAAGCGGACCAGCAGGGCGGCCGCGATCAGCAGGAACGCGACGTTGAGCCAGGTCGTGTAGTTCCAGGTGACCTGCGCCTCCATGACCTTCGCGTGCCGCCGGTGCGGGACCAGCCCGGCGGCGCCGAAGACCAGCTCGACGGCGTAGCCCGCGGCGACCATCGCGGCGTAGAAGGTCGCGGTGACGAAGAGGGCCATACGCGCCCCGTAGTACTTACGGTAGATGTTGATTATCGGCAGGATGATCAGGTCGCCGAAGATGAAGGCGATCACGCCGCCGAAGCTGATGCCGCCATTCCACAGGACCGCGGCGAGCGGCACGTTGCCGATCGAGCAGACGAAACTGACGACCGCCACGAGCGGCCCGACGATCGGACCCCAGAGCGCGGCGGCGAGCGGGTGGCCGCTCAGGAAGAAGTGCCGCCAGAACGCGTCGGGCACCCAGGCGGCCATCGCCCCGGCGATGAGCAGGCCGATGACCAGGTCCTTCAGGATGGCGGCCCACTCCATGACGAACACGTGCGCGACGGCGGTGAACGCCTCGCCGGAGAACAATCGCCGCGCGAAGGAGCCGGGCCGCCGAACGCTCATGTCCATCGCCGCGTGCCCCTCCATGGATCCGGCGATCCCGCGTCTCGCCTGGTCGCGCGCCGCCCGCAGCAGGCGCTCGCGCAGGAACAGGCGGAACAGCAGCGCGATGACCACGATCATGATCGGCCCGCCGACGAACTCGGCCGCGGTGAACTGCCAGCCCATCAGCAGGGCCAGCACGATGCCCAGCTCGATCACCAGGTTGGTGGAGGCGATCTCGAACGCCATCGCCGCGACGAAGCTCGCGCCCTTGTGGAACAGCGAACGGGCCAGGGCGACGGCGGCGTACGAGCACGAGGAGGAGGCGACGCCGAACCCGGCCGCGACCGCGAGCGTACGTGGCCGGTCGTCGCCGAGGAGGCGGGCGATGGTCGACCGGCGCACGACGGCCTGCACGACCGCCGACAGGGCGAAGCCGAGGATCAACGCCCAGAGGATCTCCCAGGTCATCGACCCGGCGATCGCCAGCGCATGTCCGATCGCACCCATCTGCGCACCTTTTCCCGCGACGGCGTCCCTCATGTGATCACGATGGATGTTAGTACCCATGGGGGGTATGCGCCAGTGGGTCCGGGTTGTGTGCGGGACCGGTGGTGGGCGATCGGGAGCCCGTCCCGATCGCCCACGGCACTCTCTTCACCGTCGCGAGCCGGTGTCCGGTCATTCGCGGGGCCGGGCGGATCGGCGTCGCGTCCCCGCGCCACCGGGATGCGACGCCGGCGACCGCCCTCCGGGTTCGCGCGCTACGCCTGCGCGCTCGCCACCACGAGACCGAGTTATCCGACTAGCGATAAATGCGCCATCGCATTCCAAATCGACCGCAAGGTGCCACAATGTGCGATCTCTTCTACTCTGCGCCGTAGCGGTGCGTTACGTCAATACTGCGGAGGGTAAACAACTGCTCCTGTTACGTCATATGCCGGGACGGCGCCCTGCCATCGCTTGCGGAAAGTTGGCCTGGACCTGGTACTTCGCCGACAAAATGGACAAGATAAGCGCCATGATCGTCGGCCGGGGTCCGCCAACAACGGCGTTACGCCTGTCCGCCGTACGCCTCCCTCGCCCCCTGGAAGCCCCCACAGAAGAGAGCCCTCATGACTGCGCTCGCAAGCGGCGCAATGGCCGCTTCCTCATGGAACGGTCATGACACCCGGCTGATCCTGGCCGCCATCGCCGGTGTCGCCGTCATCGTCGTGTTGATCACCCAGTTCAAGGTCCACCCGTTCCTGGCCCTGATGCTCGGGTCCGGAACGCTCGGCGCCGTCGCCGGAATGTCGCTCAGTAAGATCATCGACAGCTTCAGCGGCGGGCTGGGCGACACGGTCGCCAGCGTCGGCGTGCTCATCGCGCTCGGCGTCGATGCTCGGCAAGCTGCTGGCCGACTCCGGTGGAGCCGACCAGATCGTCGACACCATCCTCGCCAAGTCCGGCGTCCGGATGCTGCCCTGGGCGATGACGCTCATCGCCGTGCTGATCGGGCTGCCGATGTTCTTCGAGATCGGCCTCGTGCTCCTCGTTCCGGTCGTGCTGCTCGTCGCCAAGCGGTCGGGGCAGCCGCTCATGCTCGTCGGGATTCCCGCGCTGGCGGGGCTCTCGGTCCTGCACGGTCTGGTGCCGCCGCACCCCGGGCCGCTCGTGGCGGTCAGCACGATCAAGGCCGATCTCGGCGTCACCCTCGCGCTCGGCCTGCTCGTGGCCGTGCCCACCGTGATCATCGCCGGGCCGATGTTCGGTCGCGTCGCCGCGCGCTGGGTGCACGCCGAGCCGCCCGCCGAGCTGATGGACGAGCTCGAGGCCGACGCCGAGGACGAGCGAACCGAAGGAGAGGATCCGCGCCGGCGGCCCGGGTTCGCGCTCACCATCGCCACGGTGCTGCTGCCCGTCGTGCTGATGCTCGGCAAGGCCATCGCCGACGTCTGGCTGGACAAGGGCAACACCGTGCGTACGGTGCTGGACGCCATCGGCACGCCGCTGTTCGCGCTGCTCGCGGCGGTCATCGTGGCGATGTTCACGCTCGGCGGAGCGCCGGGCTTCGGCCGGGCGAAGATCTCCGCGATCGTCGCCGACGTCACTGCCGCCCATCGCCGGCATCCTGCTCATCGTCGGGGCCGGCGGCGGGTTCAAGCAGACGCTGATCGACGCCGGCGTCGGCAAGACGATCACTCAGGCGGCGAACGGCGCGAACATCTCGGCGCTGCTGCTCGCCTGGCTCGTCGCGGTCGGCATCCGGCTGGCCACCGGTTCCGCCACGGTCGCGACCATCTCCGCGGCCGGCATCGTGGCGCCCCTCGCCGCCGGGATGAGCACCTCGCACACGGCGCTGCTCGTGCTGGCCATCGGCTCGGGTTCGCTGTTCTTCTCCCACGTCAACGACGCCGGCTTCTGGCTCGTCAAGGAGTACTTCGGGATGAGCGTCGGCGAGACCGTCAAGACGTGGTCGCTGATGGAGACGATCATCTCCGTCGTCTCCATCGTGCTGATCATGCTGCTCAACCTGGTGCTGTGAAGGGGCCTATTGGATGATCATGAGTGTCGAGAAACTCATGGCGCGTATCGGCGAACTGGGCGTCACGGCCATCATCAAGGTCGAGGGCGGGCGCGGCCCCGGGGACGACCGGTGGACCTTCATCGTCTCTGGTGGACCGTTATCGGCGCCGGTCCGGGTGGATTCGTCCAGCCTGAGCGAATCCCTGTCGAGAGGCATTTCCCTGCTCAAGTCCAGAGGCGAGGAATGGCAGTGGCTCGACAAGGTGATTGTCGGAGACTCAGCGAGGTGACCGGCGGGCACCCGGTGCTATGAGGCGACCTTGCGGCCGACCCCGCCGTACATCCAGCGCGTCGGGGCCGGTCCCGGGTCCTCCAGGTCGGGCTGCCACTCGTCCAGCATGACGAGACCGGGCGGCACCAGCTCGAAGCCGTCGAAGAAGGGCGCGATCTCCTCCCGCGAACGGAGGTAGATCGGCGTCGGCGTGGTCGCGTAGACCTCCTCGATCCGCGCGATCGCCTCCGGCGACTGGCCGTCCGTCGAGGTGTGCGTCGCGGTGATGTGGCTGCCGGGCGCGAGCGCGTCGCGCAGCCGGCCCATGACGTACGGCCGCTCCTCCGTCGTCAGGAAGTGCACCATGGCGATGAGCAGGACGCCGACCGGCTCGTCGAAGTCGATCAGCTTGGTCGTCTGTGCGTGTCCGAGCACGTCATCCGGGCTGTGCAGGTCGGCGGTGGCCACCGTGGTGTTGTCGTCGGCGGCGAGCAGCGCACGGCCATGGGCGAGTACGACCGGATCGTGGTCGACGTAGACGACGCGTGCGCCCGGGATGATCTCCTGGGCGATCTCGTGGGTGTTGCCGGCCGTCGGCAGCCCCGAGCCGATGTCGATGAACTGCCGGACGCCCTGCCGGGCCATGTACCGCACCGCGCGGCGCAGGAACGCGCGGTTCTCCCGCGCGACCTCCCGTACCTCGGGCAGCACCTCGGCGACACTTGTCGACGGCCGCGCGGTCGACCGCGTAGTTGTCTTTTCCGTCGAGGTAGTAGTCATACATCCGCGCGACGCTCGGCCTGCTGGTGTCGATGCCCGCCGACGAGGTATCGACTTGGTCCGGCACGACATGACCTCCATGGGGGATTCGACTGAGGGCCGGGTACGCGGGCGTGATCGCCGGGCGGCGCTACTCGGAGATCAAACTCTAACGGACACTTCCCGGCCGAAAGTGTGGAATACCCCTACATCGCCCCAGACGCGGCAATCGGCTTGCTCAGTGCATGTGCCAGGCACGCTCGTCGGCGACACGAGGCGCCGAGGTTCCGGTGGCGCCCGCCGGGCCGCCGGACGGATCGCCGGAGGGCCGGTCGATCGGGCGGCCGGACCTGCCGCGGGTGTGGCGGCCGGACGTCGCCGCGCGTCGCGCGGCCTTGTCGTTCCGCCGCGACATGCTCGTGCCCACGCCCAGCGGCGTACGCGCCTCCATGTCCGTGGCCGGCACACCGGACCGCTCCGCCTCGCACGGCTCACGGCCGGGCCACTGCGGCCCCTCAGGCGGTGGCCCGAACGCGCGGTCGCCCGCCTGGCGTGCCTGCTCGCTGCCCCGCAGCGCGTCGCCGCGCTCGCCCTGCTTACGTCGTCGGTTCATGGCCGACCCTCCGTTCCGCGTCCGCGAACTGGACCGATTCGAGTACGAGGCCGTCGCCGCCCTGGAGATCCATCCTGGTGCCGCCGCAGGACGGGCAGACCGCGAGCATCCGGTCCGAGGTCGCCGTGTGCCCGCACGACCGGCAGCCGACGCGCGCCGGTTCGATGACCACGTCGAGGTGTGCGCCGTCCGCCACGGTGCCGTCGGAGACCGTGATGAACGCCTGGTTCAGCGCGGGCGCGCTGATGTGCAGGAGCGCGCCGGCGCGTACCCGCGCCCGGCGCACCCGCCGCCCGGCCGCGCGGCGTTCCACCGCGCGCAGGACGGCGCCCGCGATCCCCAGCTCGTGCATCGCGCTCACATGCTCCGGATCTTCAGGTACCTCTTGATGTCGGGCATCGACTGGATGACCAGCATCGCCACTGCGACCATCATCGCGCCGATGAGCAGGCGTTTCAGCATCGTCCCCTCCCCTCCAGCGGCGCCGGAACCGGCCGTTCACCGCGTGGCCGCGTCCGCCGGGCGCGGCCCGATCTGCAGGAGCGCCGTCTCCCGCTCGAACTCCACGCGCGCGACCTCGGGCGCGGCCGAGGCGATGGCGCGTTCGACGGCGTCCGCGACCGCGGACCGAGAGGAGGGGCAGCCTCCGCCGCCCAGCCGGAGCCGTACGACCTCGCGCCGACTCGAGCAGTTCCACGTCCCGCAAGGGTGGACGTACCCCGTCGAGGGCCGCCTGGACACGTTCGGCCGTCGTGAGCGGGTGCAGGTCGTGCACGATCAGGAGCCCGGCGACCAGGTCGTCGCCGGTCAGGCGGTGAAGCGTCGCGGCAGCGCCGGTCTCGGTGACGATCTCCATGATCCGTCCGAGGCACGCGCCGTACAGCCCGACCAGCGTGCGGGCCAGCTCGTCGGCCGCGTCGGCCGCCGTACCGCTCAGGTCCGCGAGCAGCGCGTCGACCCGCTCCCCGGCCGCCTGTACGTCGAAGGTCTCCGGCATCGGCCCGCCTCTCACCCGGTGTTGAACGCGTGGGGACTGTGCAGCGTACGCAGCGCCTTGCCGTCGCCGAGGTACATGTGCACGCCGCAGGGCAGGCAGGGGTCGAAGCTGCGGACGGCGCGCATGATGTCGATTCCCTTGAAGTTCTCCGGTGGGTTCTCCTCGAAGATCGGGGTGTTCTGCACCGCGTCCTCGTACGGCCCGGGCGTCCCGTTCATGTCGCGGACGCTGGCGTTCCAGGGCGTCGGCGGGTACGGGTGGTAGTTCGCGATCTTGCCGTTGCGGATCACCATGTGGTGGGACAGCACGCCGCGTACGGCCTCGGTGAAGCCGACGCTGACGGCCTCCTCGGGCACCGTGAACGGCTCCCAGGTCTGCGTGTGCCCGGCGCGTACCTCGGCCAGTGCCTGCTCGGCGAAGTACAGCGCGCACGCCGCCGCGTACGCCTGGAAGTAGGTGCGGGCACGGTTGCGCTCGATCGCGTTCGACAGCGGTTCTCCCTTCCACATCGGGATCTTCCACTCGAACGTCTTCTCCGGCATCGTCAGCGTCTTCGGCAGGGTGATCACGACGCTGTTCCCGGTGGCGCGCACGTAGCCGATGTCGACCAGCCCGGACAGGGCGGTGGACCACAGGCGTGCGATCGGCCCGCCGCCGGTGTCGAGGGCGAGCAGGTCCTTCCCGTCGAACCAGCGCGGTGACATAACCCAGCTGTACTTGTCGGCGAAGTCGCGCTTTTGCGGGTGCGGGATGGTGTGCTGGTTCCACGGATGCCGCATGTCGACCGGGTTGCCGAGCGGGTCGTGGGTGACGAACGGCTCCTGGCCGGTCCAGTCGTCGTAGTAGGAGCTGCCCAGCAGGATGCGGATGCCGAGGTTGATGTCGACCAGGTCGCTGGTGACGAGCCGCCCGTCGACGATGACGCCGGGCGTGACGAACATCTTCCGGCCCCAGGCGGCCATGTTCTCGTACCGGAAGTCGCAGTGCTCGGGGTCGTTGAACGCGCCCCAGCAGCCGAGCAGCACCCGTCGCCGGCCGACCTCCTGGTAGCCGGGCAGGGCCTCGTAGAAGAAGTCGAACAGGTCGTCGTGCATCGGCACGACGCGCTTCATGAACTCCACGTAGCGCATCAGCCGGGTGAGGTAGTCGGTGAACAGCTGGACCGTGGCGACCGTGCCGACGCCGCCCGGGATACAGCGTGGAGGGGTGGACGTGGCGTCCCTCCATGAGACAGAACATCTCCCGCGTCGACCGGCTGACCTGGAGCGCCTCGCGGTAGAACGCGCCCTCCAGCGGGTTCAGCGAGCGCATGATGTCCGCGATGGTCTTGTAGCCGTGCTCGCCGGCGTGTGGTGCGGGGGTGCGTTCGGCCAGGTCGAGGACGCCCGGGTTGGTCTCGCGGACCATCTTCTCGCAGTAGTCGACCCCGACCAGGTTCTCCTGGTACAGGTTGTGGTCGAACATGAACTCCGCGGCCTCGCCCAGATTGATGATCCACTCGGCCAGGTGCGGCGGCCGTACGTCATAGGCCATGTTCTGGTTGTAGACCGAGCAGGTCGCGTGGTTGTCGCCGCAGATGCCGCAGATGCGGCTGGTGATGAAGTGCGCGTCGCGCGGGTCCTTGCCCTTCATGAAGATGCTGTAGCCGCGGAAGACCGACGAGGTGCTGTAGCACTCGGCCACCCGCCGCTCGGCGAAGTCGATCTTCGCGTAGATGCCCAGGCTGCCCACGATGCGGGTGATCGGGTCCCACGCCATCTCGACGAGCTGGGACTCCTTCTCCGGAGAGGTCGTCATCTTCGGTCAGCTCCAGGGCGCTCGGTAGCCGGTCAGCAGCGCACGGCCCTTGTGCCGCCACTGGGGTTCCTTGTCGACGGTCCGCAGCGTGATGCCGCGCAGCCTGCGGACCATCGCGCCGTACGCGCCGCTGGCGGCCGAGGAGACGCGTGCTCCGGGCGGCTCGTCCATGAAGGGCATGAACTTGTCCGGGAAGCCGGGCATGGTGCAGGCGATGCAGATGCCGCCGACGTTCGGGCAGCCGCCGATGCCGTTGATCCAGCCGCGCTTGGGCACGTTGCACTTCACGACCGGCCCCCAGCAGCCGATCTTGACCAGGCACTTCGGCGAGCCGTACTCGGTGGTGAACTGGCCCTGCTCGTAGTAGCCGGCCCGGTCACAGCCCTCGTGGACGGTCGCGCCGAACAGCCAGGTGGGCCGCAGGGCCTCATCCAGCGGGATCATCGGCGCCTGCCCGGCGAGCTGGTAGAGCAGGTAGAGGATCGTCTCGGACAGGTTGTCCGGCTGCACCGGGCAGCCCGGCACGTTGACGATCGGCAGCCCCGCCTTGGACCGCCAGTCCCAGCCGAGGTAGTCGGCCACGCCCATCGCGCCGGTCGGGTTGCCGGCCATCGCGTGGATGCCGCCGTACGTCGCGCAGGTGCCCGCGCACAGGATGGCGGTCGCCTTGGGCGCGAGCCGGTCGAGCCACTCGCTCGTGGTCATCGGCTGGCCGGTCTCGGGGTTGTTGCCGAAACCGCACCAGTAGCCCTCGGTCTTGATCGACTCGTTCGGGATGGAGCCCTCGACGACCAGCACGAAGGGGTCCAGCTCGCCGCGGTCGGCCTTGAAGAACCACTCGATGAACGGGTCGGCGCCCTGCATGGGCCCGGACTCGAAGTCGATCAGCGGCCAGTGCACCGCGACCTTGGGCAGGCCCGGCAGGCGCGCCGAGGACGATCTCCTCGATGCTCGGCTGCGTCGCCGCCGTCAGGGCGACCGAGTCGCCGTCGCAGCTGAGGCCCCGCGTTGATCCAGAGAATGTGGACGACCGGCTCGTTCTTCCCGCGCCGTCTCGCGCTTTCGTGCGACGTCATGCGGCCTCCCTGCAAATCGCGTGATGCGACGGCGTTCCGGAGTCGTACATGACGTTATGAGTGTGCCGTTACGATTCGACACCCTCATTCGGACAACGCCGAGTAAAGGAACGCGAGGCAGGGGCAGAGCCGCTGATCTGCGGTGATATCAACGTCCACCGCCGATCGGGAGTGCCCGGGCCTCGGGTGAGGGACGGGAAGACGTCGCCCAAGTCGTGCCGTGCGACGGCAAAGCTTCGCCGTGGAGCGCGGTTGGTGCGTGACCCTCAGGTCGGCGCGGGTACGGCAGCTCTCGCAGGTCCGAGCATCGCCGGACAAATCCACCGACCCACGGACGGTTCGATCGCATGCAGCAGCAGATTCGCGGGTGGCGCTTCGCCGCCGAGAGAACACGCAGACGCCGGGCCGTGCGCGACGTTCCGCTCGCGCCCTCGGCCCGGATGATGGGGGGCATGGCCATGATGGCCGGCCGCGCGCCGGCCGTAAGGCGAGCCGCAACGCCGGCCGGACCGCGGCCATGGCCAAGGCCAAGGCCCGGTCACGCCCGGCCATGCCGTCGGTCGACGGCGAGAACATGAAACGCGTCGCCGGCGGGCTGGGCCTGCTGATGGCGGGCATGGGCGTCGCCCGCTGGATGGCCACCCGGCCACGCCCGGCCGACGTCGGTCATCGGGCCGGTCGGCAGCCCGGCAACGCATGCGTACGAGCAGGGACCGCGCGCCCAGGAACCGCTGGATCATGGTCACCGTCAACTGCTCGCCCCAGCGGCTGGCCTCGCGCGCCGACCTGCCGGAGCCGATCACCCGGCTCGGCGACGCGGTCGACATCAAGATCTGCCCGCGCCCGGCGACCGCGGCACCGAACTCGGCGCCCGGCTGCGCGACCTTCCGCGTACGAAGATCGCCGGAATGGTCGGCCGCCGGCCCGAGGAGGACCCGCGGCAGATGGTCGAGCGGGCGCTGCGCGAGGCCAAGGCGATCATCGAGGCCGGCGAGGTCATGCGCCCCGACTGGCCGCCCACCGCCCAGCCCGCCCAAGGTCGGCAAGCTGCTGGAGTTCGCCGGCCGGCGAGGGGGCCGACGTGAAGGCGCTGTGCTGGGAAGGGCGTGAACAAGCTCGCGGTGGAGCGGGTCCCCGACCCGCAGATCCTGAACGACCAGGACGCCATCGTGAAGGTCGTGCTGAGCTCGACCTGCGGATCGGACCTGCACCTCATCAACGGCTTCATCCCCGCCATGCAGGCGGGCGACGTGATGGGGCATGAGTTCATGGGGGAGATCGTCGAGGTCGGCCCCGGGGTGCGCCGCCGCAGGGTGGGCGAGCGGGTCGTGGTGAGCTCGTTCATCGGCTGCGGCCGCTGCTGGTACTGCACCCACGACCTGTGGTCGCTGTGCGACAACAGCAACCCCAACTGGGAGCTGGCACGCGAGACCCTCGGCTTCGAGACCGGCGGCGTGTACGGCTACTCCCACGCCATGGGCGGGTTCCGCGGCAGCCACGCGGAATACATCCGGGTGCCGTTCGCCGACTACGGGACGTTCCCGGTGCCCGACGGCGTCAGCGACCTGGACGCCCTGTACGCCTCCGACGCCGCGCCGACCGGCTGGACCGGCGCCCACCTGGGCGGGGTCAAGCCCGGCGACGTCGTCGCGGTGTGGGGCGCGGGCGGCGTCGGCCAGATGGCGGCACGCGCCGCGCAGATCCTCGGCGCCGAGCGTGTCATCGTCATCGACCGGCTGCCCGAGCGGCTGGCAATGGCCGAGCGGTACATGGACGCCGAGACGATCGACTTCTCCCGTACCGACGTGCAGGCCGAGCTGCGGGAACGCACCGGCGGCCGGGGCCCGGACGTGTGCATCGAGGCGGTCGGCATGGAGGCGACGGGCGCGCCGGACGGGCAGTACGCGTACGAGCGGGTGAAGCAGGGGCTCGGCCTCCAGCAGGAACGGCCGATCGCGGTGCGAGAGGCGATCGACGCCTGCCGCAAGGGCGGCTCGGTGTTCGTGCTCGGCGTGTTCGGCGGAATGGTCGACCGGTTCCCGCTCGGCGCGCTGATGAACAAGGGCCTGACGTTCGCGGGCGCGCAACAGCACGGACAGCGCTACATCCCGATGCTGCTCAAGCGGATGGCGAGCGGCGAGCTGTCGGCCCGCCAGCTCGCCACGCACGAGATGCCGCTGGACGAGGCGCCGCGCGGTTATGACATGTTCAAGCACAAGCGCGACGGCTGCGTACGCGTGGCGTTCCGCCCGACCGCCTGACCTGGACGCTTCGCGGAGGCGCCCCTCACCTTGGTGGGGGGCGCCTCGCATTTATTCGGAGGCGGCGCAGGTGCCGCGGTCCGTATCCTGGACGCCGCGGGTCCCGGGACGCCCGCACGCCTTGACCATCCGCGGCCGGTTACCGGTCATCGAGGGGAGCCGTGACCGTGCCCACCATGGACGGCGACAGCATCCGCGAGACGTTCCTGCGCTTCTTCGAGCGCCACGACCACCGGCGCATCGACGGCGCCTCGGTGGTCCCGGCCGGCGACCCGACCCTGCTGTTCGTCAATTCCGGTATGGCGCCGCTGAAGAAGTACTTCACCGGCGAGAAGGTCCCTCCGGCGCCGGACCTGTGCAACGTCCAGGGCTGCATCCGCACCAAGGACATCGACGACGTCGGCGACCGGCACCACATCACCTACTTCGAGATGCTCGGCAGCTGGTCGATCGGCAACTACTTCAAGGACCGCGCGGTCGAGCTCGCCTGGGAGCTCCTGACCGGCGACCTCGGCCTGGACCCCGGCCGCCTCTACGTCACGGTGTTCGGCGGCGACGAGCGGCTCGGCCTGCCCGCGGACGAGGCGTCGGCGCTCGCGTGGGAGCAGGCCGGGGTGCCGCGCGACCGCATCGTCGCGCTGCCCGCGGAGGACAACTTCTGGGGACCGGCGGGGGAGAGCGGACCCTGCGGACCCTGCACCGAGGTCTTCCTCGACACCGGCGAGGAGTTCGGGCCCGCGTACGTGCCCGGCGGCGTCTTCGACACGACGCGGCGCTACATCGAGATCTGGAACGCCGGCGTCTTCATGCAGTTCGACAAGGGCCTCGACGGGGTGCTGCGGCCGCTGCCGTTCACCAGCGTCGACACCGGCTCGGGCCTGGAGCGCATGGAACTCGCGCTGAACGGCCTGGACAGCGTCTATGACACGAGCCTGCTCCGCCCCCTGGTACGTACGGTCCAGGACGTGCTCGGCGAGAGCGGCGAGGTGCTGCACCACCACCGGGTGATCGCCGACCACATGCGCGCCGCCGTCGCGATCATGTCCGACGGCGTACGGCCCGGGAACGAGGGACGCGGGTACATCCCGCGCCGGTTGATCCGCAAGTGCGTGACGATGGCGATCGGGCGCCGCCAAGAGCGATTCGACTTCGAGCCGATCGTGGACGCGGTCGTCGCGTCGCTCGGCGGCACGTACCCGCACCTGCTCGCCGAGCGGTCCGCGGTCGTGGCGGCGATCGCACAGGAGCGCGACGAGTTCGGCCACACCGTACGCCGGGGGCTGGACCAGCTCGACAAGGTCATCGCCCAGCACGGCCAGGTCAGCGGCGCGGACGCCTTCCACCTCTTCGCCACCTACGGCCTGCCGGTGGAGATCACCCGCGACCTGGCGGCGGCGCGGGGCGTGACCCTCGACCGGGCGGAGTTCGACTCCGCGCTGCGCGAGCACAAGGTGCTCAGCCGCGGGGTGGCGGCCGAGGGCACGCGCCGACGGCTGCGTACCGACGACGTCCTGCCCGCGGCCGTGGCGAGCCGGCCGCGCACGGAGTTCGTCGGCTACGACACGCTCGAGTCCGAGGGCAGGATCTCGACCCTCTTCTCAGGCGGCACGACCGTGGAGCGGGTCGCGGCGGGCGAGGAGGCCGACATGATCGTGGACCGCACGCCGTTCTACGGCGAGGGCGGCGGCCAGGTCGGCGACCGCGGCACGGTGCGCGTCCCGGCGCGTGAGGGCTCGGCCGGCGAGATCACCGAGACCGTCGTCCACGCGAGCGGGGGATTCCTGCACCGGGTCGGCGTCACCGGCGGCTTCCTCCAGGTCGGCGACCGGGTCACGCTGGCCGTCGACGCGCCGGCACGCGCGATGACCGCCGCCAACCACACGGCGACGCACCTGCTCAACGCGGCACTGCGCACGGTGCTCGGCGACCACGTGCGCCAGGCGGGCTCGCTGGTGGACCCGCAGCGGCTGCGGTTCGACTTCACCCACCCGAAGGCGATGACCACGGACGAGGTGGCTGCGGTGGAGCGCCTGGTCAACGAATGGGTGCTGACCGACTCCGCCCGTCACGTGGACGTCATGACCGCCGAGGACGCCAAGGCATCGGGGGCGATCTCGCTGGAGGGCGAGGACTACGGTGAGGCCGTACGCGTCCTGTCGTTCGGGTCCTTCTCCAAGGAGCTGTGCGGAGGCACCCACGTGGATCGCACCGCCCAGATCGGCTCGTTCCGCGTCGTGTCCGAGCAGAGCGTCGCCTCGGGCGTACGCCGGATCACGGCCGTGACGCGGCAGCGCGCCGCGGATCACTCGATCGGCCAGGCGGCCTCGCTGTCGGAGGTGGCGGCGGCGCTGCGTACGTCGCAGAAGGACGTGGTGTCCGCGGCCCGGCGTCTCGTGGAGGCGCCGAAGGCGGCACCGGACGCCGCGACGGTCACCGGCGCGCACGAGACGACGGTGAACGACGTCCCGGTCATGCTCGCCCAGGCGGACGGGGCCGCCAGCGGGCTGCGCAAGGAGGCACAGCGCGAGGCCGAGCGGCGCGGGCGGGTGGTCGTGCTGTGGAACGTCTCGGGGGAGAAGAAGACGCTGGTGGTGAGCGTGCCGAAGAGCCTGGGCGACCGCCTGCGCGCGGACGAGGTGCTGAACAACGCCACCCGGCGACTCGGCGGCGGGGGCGGCGGCAACGCCCGCATCGCGCAGGGCGGTGTCGGCACGGCTCCGACCAGGGAGTCCCTCCTGGAGGTGCTCGCCGAGGCCGTACCGGGCTGACTACGCCTGGGGTGAGTCCGAGGTGGAGGCGGCACCGGTGTTGATGGCCGCGATGGCGTCCGCGACGGTGTCGGTCAGCGTGAGGATCTGGGTGAGCCGGCTGATCTGGAACGCGTGCAGGACGCGGCCCGTGGCGCCGGAGATCGCCAGGGAGCCGTCGCGCGAACGCAGCCGATGCAGCAGGCCGACGATCACGCCGAGGCCCGTGGAGTCGATGAACTCCGTCGCGGACAGGTCGAGGGCCAGGTGGAGACGGCCCTCGTCGATCAGCGAGATGAGAGTGTCGCGCAGGTCCGGCGCCGTACTGATCTCGACCCAGCCGCTCACCTCGACGACGGCGATCTCACCTTCAAGGTGATGGGCGATGGCGAAGTCCATTTGGATCTCCAACGGTGGGGTCGAGGGTGGCGGCTCGTACCCGCCGCGCGTACGTCCAGGTTATCGGTTGCCCTGAGGCGCGAGAGACGCAGGTGAGACCGGGAAGGCGAAGTAGGTGTCCGGATGTGGTTCGGCGCGGTAGGTGAAGTGCCACCACTCCTCCGGGATGCCGGTGAAGCCCGCGCCCTCCATCAGGTGCTCCAGCATCAGGCGGTCGGCGTGGGCGGCGCCGCGTACGCGCGGGTCGGCGGTGTGCGCGCGAGGGTCGAAGCAGTCAAAGCCCGTGCCCATGTCGATGGAGGCGTCCGGGAACCGCTGGGCCTTCGGCGCGTAGCACGAGGTCAGGCGCTCCCCAGGGCGGTAAGGGCGGGTCTTGGCGGCCGGTCGGCGCACGATCGTCAGGTCGACGGTGCTGCCGCGGCTGTGGCCGGACCGGCGGGCCACGTAACCGTCCGCGAACAGCCGTGACTTGTCGACCTCCGGGTAGAACTCCGCCTTCATCGCATGGTCGGCGGGATCGGCCGCCCAGGCGGCGAAGCGGTCCACCGCCGGTTGCGGACGGTAGCAGTCGTACACCTTGAGGGAGTAGCCGCGGCGCGCGAGACCCTGCTGGATCCGGTGCAGCGCGCGTGCCGCCGGCCGGGTCAGGACGCACATCGGCGCGGCGTACCCGTCGACCACGCGGCCGGTGAAGTTGTGCGGGGTCGCGTAGCGGATGTCCTGCACGATCGTCGGGTCGACCGAGCGCAGCGCGACGAAGTCCGCCGGTGCCTTCTGCGTAGGGACCAGCGCGGACACGACGAGGCCGCAGACCGCGGCGGCATGTCCCATCACGTTCTCCACGATAGTCGTCACCCACGGTGACCAGGGTTCGGCCCGGTCACCGTGGGCGGGACGTCAGCCACCCAGTGCGTGCACCATTCTCATGATCGCTTCGATCTGTGCGCCGCCGTGCGCGAACGTCGTGCCCACCGAGCCCGCGCCCTGGAGGCAGCCGTGCAGCGCGACCATGAGCCGGCAGGCCGTCCCGGACGCGCAGGCGGGCGGCACGTACGCGTACCCGGTGGCGCCCATGCTGATCGCGGCGGCGCTGCCATCCGGCGCGTAGGCGTTCTGGTCGAAGGACACGACCGTGCCCGCCGGGGTGGCGGCCGGTGCGGCGACCGAGCCGAACAGCTGGGTGAGCATCGTCTTCTCGGGGTCGGTGCCGCAGTTGTTGATGTACGGGGTGTAACTCGTGCCGCAGGCGTTCGGGCCGAGCGGGCTGACCCACGAGTGGGCCGGCTCTGGATGTTGTACACGCAGGCCAGCTGGGCGGTGGTGAGGCTGCCCTGCGCGCAGTGTTGCGGGCC
The DNA here is from genome assembly GCA_963799975.1 of uncultured Actinomycetota bacterium. Taxonomy (GTDB): domain Bacteria; phylum Actinomycetota; class Actinomycetes; order Streptosporangiales; family Streptosporangiaceae; genus Actinoallomurus. The sequence goes on from CAWCZF010000006.1 coordinate 353,397, forward strand.
GCCGGCGAAGACGCCGAGACCCTTGATCGTGCCGGAGTACGCGACGTGCAACTGGTCGGCCATGAAGCCGCCGGAGGAGACCCCGGAGGCGTACGTGGCGCTGATCGTGTACCGCCCGAGAGTGGCGGCGTGGGCAGGGGTGGTGACGGCGGTGCCGAGCAGGCCGGCCACCCCGAGGGTGAGGGCGGCGCGGCGCAGAGCGGATCTCATCGCGTTCCTTCCTGAGGGCGCTCGCTGATCAGGGCGTCAGCGAGCAGGTGTTGGCGAGGTCCCCGGAGGCGGGTCTGGGCAGGGTCGCGCTGGACGGCGGCCGGTGGCCCCTCTGCCAGCCCTCCAGCGCGGTGAACGCGGCGCGGAAGCAGGGCAGGATCGGCCGCAGCCGGTCGGGGTAGGCGTCGTAGAGCCCGTCGACGTGGTTGCCGTCCTGCACCCGGTAGTAGCGGAACGGCCCGCCGTGGTCGCGGACCAGCCGGGCGTACACGTCGCCGTCCTGGGAGATCGGCAGCAGCGAGTCGAGCGTGCCCTGGAGCGTGATCAGCGGCCGCCGGATCCGTCCCGTCAGCGACACTCTTGCCACGGCGCGGTGCACCGCGTGCGGTCGCGCGGTGTAGTCGTGTCGGCGTCGCAGGCGGGTGTGCCGCTCACGCAGTACGGCGTGCCGGCCTCCTGCGCGCCGTCGTAGTCCGGGTCGAACACTTCGCGGTACATCCGCTGGGTGAGGTCCCAGTAGACCTGCTCGTGGTAGGGCCAGAGGAACTCCGAGCCCGGCGCGAGACCGGCGTCCGACAGGTGCACGATGCCAGTACGCGTATGAGCGACCTGCCAGCCGTACCGCCCGGTCTGAGGCGAGCGGTTCGCCGACAGCACCCAGCCCCAGCGAGCGTGGGGGCGGAGGCCCCTCACATCGGGGGTTCTGGGGGTCGCCCTCGGGGATAACACTGAGCGGGTGGCGGGAATCGAACCCGCACTACCAGCTTGGAATTAAATGGAAACGGCCCTCAGCGGCCCTGACCTGCGGTAGCGGCTATCGGTGAGCGACCTCTATTGACCCCTGTTCACCCTGCTAGTGGCCGCTAATTGCACACCGCGAACGTCACCGCCTGGCCTGTGCCCCGGCTCGCGGGGTCTGGGGGCGGTGGAGCCCCAGGAGCGCACTCGGTCAACCGTTGAGACCTGCCTCTCAGCTGGGAAGTGCCCCACCAGGATGGTCGGGCTACCTGCGGCGGGGCTGACAAACCTGCGCCTCCTCGATGATCTCGCCGAGAGCGACCGTGCGCGACCGTGTCGTCCGCTCTGACGGGCATGTATCGGGCACGCGTGGACCGGGCCTGACCCCAATGCCCATGGCGCCCGACTAGGTCCCCCACTCCATGGGCTAAAATCACCGTCCATCACACCTATTCGCAGGATGGACTGACGTGGGAGTTTCGGTCTATTACACCGCGCGCCGTGATCGCGGTCTCAGCGATGCTGAGCGTGACCGGATCACTAAGATTGTGGCCGAGGAAAACAAAAATCTATACGACAAAATCAATAAGAGCCTGCCGAGTTGGAAAAAAGATGGGGTCATCCCTTCATATGTCACAGACTCGTCGGAGATTTGCGAGGGGCTTGCCTTCTAGCTCATCTACCGCCCCCTTGGCTCATAGAGCAGATGATCTCCGCTCTTGATCTCAAGCCGGGGATGAAGGTGCTTGAGATCGGAACGGGTACGGGCTTCAAAGCCGCCTGGCAGAGATTCTTCTGACAAGGCGGTCACAGTGGTGGGGCGGGGAGGACCTCCCAGCCCCAGGCCGCCGGGCGTTCGGTGTAGCCGTGGGTGAGGCCGATGTCGCTGCCGACCTGGTCGGCGGCGGACAGGAAGAACACGTCCAGGCGAGGCTTGCCCCATGACGTGATCGCGGGCGGGCTCGCCACGCCTCGCCCGTCGGTGACGCCGTCCACGTAGATGAGCTGCTGCTCGCCCCAGTGCCGACCAAGCCAGCTCTTGAGCGCCACCGCGCCGGGCTCCAGTTCGCTCGGGCCGAAGCAGGTCGCGATGTGCACGCACGGGTCGGCCGGTTCGTGCCAGTACGTCAGGCAGGGGGTGCTCGTCAGGCCGCCGTCGCGCGGCGCGGCGAACTTCTCCCATTTGCCTTCGGACAGGGTGTGCTGGAGATGGCCGTCGGTGCCGATCACGGCCAGGTCGTACGAGCCCGGCCGTCGCCACGTCATGCCGAGGCCGGAGGCGAACTCGCGCTTGGCGGCCGGCCACTGGCCGGTCAGGTAACGGTGCCAGCGCCAGGTCGCGCCGCCGGGCAGGCCGGTGCTCTCCAACTCGACGAACCAGATGCCCGGCTCGCCGTCGCTGTCACGCGTGGTGCGGACCGCGGCGATCAGGCCGGTCGGGCTGGTCATCACCGCCGTGGGTGAGCTGACGATGGTCCGCCCGTCCGGACGTCCCAGAGACTCGGACGGCCAGATGCCTCCCTCGTCGAGCTGGGCGGCCGTCCCCCAGGCGTGATGGAGGTCGCCGTCGGCGCGCAGGCCGAACGCGTCGATCCGGCCGCCGCTGAACGCACACGCCACGACCGAGGACCGGTACGGCCCGCCGCGCTTGCGCCAGCTCTGGGACCAGCCCGATCCCTCGGTGTAGTGCAGGTGCCAAAGATGCGTCGACCCGGTGTAGAGGAGGTCGATACGGCGGTGCCCCGCGGGGCTGGTGGCGACGGCGGTGGGTGCGCGCAGGCTCAACGGGTCTGGGACCGGCATGTTCGGAGCTTGGCACCGTATGACCTCACTGTCGCGATTGCGACGAAATAGGTCTGATTCCAGCGCCGACCGGCGGACACGATCGCATGCTCGGGCTGAATGAAGGAGGCCGCTGGGCACGGGTGCCACGTGCGGTGTCGCCAGGCGTGGCCATGTTCGCGTCGGTACGAGTGTGCGCGGCCCACATCGGGCCGGGTGAGCGCGAGACCGGCCGAGGCCCAAACGGCGTGGTTGCCGCGCGCCTATGGGGGTCGAGACCGTCCTTAGCGGGCTGATGTGTGCCGGGGGCACATGGTCGGGCGCAAACGCGCGTCCTATGGTCACCGGACAACGAGCCGCGACCGGCGCGAGCGAAGCACGTGACCATGAGGAGAGCGGATGGCAACGGTCCTTTCCGCCCGCGGGCTGTCGAAGGAGTTCCGAGGGTTTCGCGCCGTCGACGACGTCGACCTCGACGTGCCCGAGGGTGGCGTGCACGCGCTCGTCGGGCCGAACGGCGCGGGCAAGACCACGCTCTTCAATCTGCTCACCGGCTTCCTGAAACCGACCCGGGGACGGATCTGCCTCAGGGACGACGAGCTGTCCGGCCGGCCGCCCGAGCAGATCGCCCGGCTCGGCGTCGCGCGGTCGTTCCAGATCACCAGTCTGTTCCCGCAGCTCACGGCGCGCGAGCACGTCGCGCTGGCGCTTCAGGGCGGCACCGGGCTCGGCTGGCGGTTCTGGCGCTCCGACAGGCGGATGGCGCGCTTCGAGCCCCGGGCGCGTGAGCTGCTCGGCCAGGTACGCCTGGCGGACCTGGCAGAGACACACGCCGGCGCGCTGTCGTACGGGCACAAGCGCGCGCTCGAACTCGCGCTGGCCCTCGCGCTCGAACCCACGGCGGCCCTCGACCTCGGTCATGTTGCGGCGGAACAGCAGCAGCAGCGCCATGACCAGCGCGGCGCGCTCCAGGATCCGTTCGTCCGCGTCGCCGATCTCACCCGCCGCGTGCCGCGCGAGCGTGCCGAGCACCTCGGCGCCCGCGCCGATCGGGGTGACCCGCAGGTCGCCGCGCCGCGCCGTACGGTCGAGAGTGCGCGACCGGGTGATCAGGTCCTCGTCCACCTCCTCGACCCGGCCGACCTCGGCGAGCCGCCGCCCGTCGGCGTCGAGCACGACGAGGGAGCCGCCGAGGATGTCGGTCACCACCGACGCCACGTCCTCCACGCCGCCGCCGCGCAGGACCAGGTCGGCCATCCGGTCGTGCGCACGCGCCGCGCGTTCGACCGCGTCGCCGCGTACCCGGGCGGCCTCGCTCGCCGCGCTCAGCTCGTCCAGCGTGACGCGGGTCTCCTGGAGCAGCCGCGCGTTGTCGATCGCGACCGCCGCGTGCGCCGCCAGCGAGCACAGCAGCGCCACCTCCTCCTGCGCGAACGACCGCTCGGCGCGGTCGGCCGCGAACAGCACGCCGATCACCCGGTCGCCGAGCCGCATCGGGACGCCCAGGATGCCGACCAGGCCCTCTTCGGTGACGCCGCCGTCGATGGAGCCGGTGTGACGGAACCGCTCGTCGGTGAGGTAGCCCGAGCTGGCGTACGGCGCGCCGGTCTGCGCGACGAGCCCGCCGAGCCCGGCCCCGAGCGGCAGCCGCAACCGCTGGAACGCCTGGGAGATCGACCCGTCGGTGACGCGCATGTAGGTGTCGCCGCGCCCCGGGTCGTTCAGCGTCATGTACGCGACGTCGGCGTTCAGCAACTGACGGGCTCGGCGCACGATGGCCTTGAGCACCGCGTCCAGGTCGCGCAGGCTCGCCAGGTCACCGGCCGTCTCGAACAGTGCGGACAGCTCGACCTCGCGGCGTGCGCGCCGGGCAAGCAGCGCGCGTACGCGCAGGGCCGCGGTCTTGGCCTGTTCGAGTTCGGCCAGTACGGCGGGGGCGGCGCCGGCGGTCCTGGCCTCCTCGACCGGCGTCTCGAACTCGGCCGCGGGCGCCTCGCGGGCCGGCAGCTCGAAGAAGATCCTGGTGTTCATGTCGCGGGGGTCAGCGTGCGGTCCAGCCTCCGTCGATGGGTACCGACGAGCCGGTGATGAACGACGCGTGCTCGGAGCAGAGGTAGGCGACGACGTCCGCGACCTCGGCGGGCTCGATCAGCCGCTTGATCGCCGCGGGTTCCAGCATGATCTGCTCGATCACCGCTTCCTCGCTGAGACCGTGCGCCTCGGCCTGCGCGGCGATCTGGTTCTCCACCAGCGGAGTGCGTACGTAGGAGGGGTTGACGCAGTTGGAGGTCACGCCGTGCTCGGCGCCCTCCAGCGCGACGACCTTGGACATGCCCTCGATGGCGTGCTTGGCCGTGACGTAGGCGACCTTGAACGGCGAGGCCACCAGCCCGTGCACCGAGGAGATGTTGACGACACGGCCCCAGCCCTGGTCGTACATGCCGGGCAGCAGCCGGCGTACGAGCCGGAACGGCGTCTCGACCATGAGCCGCAGGATCTTGGCGAACTCCTCCGGCGGGAACTCGTGCACCGGCGCCACGTGCTGGAGACCGGCGTTGTTGACCACGATGTCGGCGCCGATCCGCAGGGTGTCCACCACGTCGGGGTCCGACAGGTCCGCCACCACGAACTCCCCGCCGGCCTCGGCCGCCGCCTCCTTGGCGCCCTCCGCACTGACGTCGACCACGATCACGTGCGCGCCCGCCTCGGCCAGCCGGCGTACGCAGGCGCGCCCGATTCCGCTCGCCCCGCCGGTCACGACCGCCGTACGGCCGGTCAGGTCGGTGGCCTTCGCCGTCTCAGCACTCATGCCAGAGAACCTAGACCGGTTGCCTCGGCCGCTCCACAGCGGATACCGCCATGACTCGGGGCGGATCGATGTGGCACACCACACTCCGGCGCGTCAGTGCAGGCTCGGCCGCGACCGGTCGGGAGCCGACATCCCGGGGACCAGGGAGCCGACGCCCAGCAGCAGCCGCCCCGAGGCCGTGGGCAGGCCCTCCGCCGAGGCACAGGCCGCGGGCCGATCGGCGAACATGGTGAACGCCGCGCTCCACTTCTGCCCGCTGAACTCCCCGGCGGTCACCTTGCCCTTGATCGTCGCGATGCTCGCGCCGCCGGAGACCGAGACGGTCGTGCGGAAGGACAGCGTGCTGGTACGTCCGTTGTTCCAGGAGATCCTGCGAGTGCCGGAGTAGCCGCCGGAGGTGCAGGAGACGCGGCCGGCGGCGGTGAACGTCGACCGGCCGCCGGTGATGCCGGGGTCGGCGCTGGAGGTGCATCGGCCGAGCGTGCTGGTCCCGTGGAGGGTGACCTCACGCGCCCGCAGGGTGAGCCCCGGCGAGTACGCGACGGTCTGCGAGCCCGCGCAGGTGGTCGTCCCGGCCGCCACGGCGTGTGCGGGCCCGGCTTGTGGGGGTGTGGCGTGTGCGGGCGCGGTGAGCGCCGGGACGAGCGCGGCGGTGACCAGCGCGATCCCCGTGACGATCATTCCGGCCGGCACCAGCCCGGCCGGTACCGCCGGGAACTCGTGGTGAGCCATGTCGATCCTCCTGTCCGCGGGGTCACCGCGTCGTCGTCCCTGGATGCGTTGCTCACTGTCACATCTTGATTACCTGGAGTCAACGAAATCTTCTGTGACGGTCACCCGATCCGCCGTGAACAGGGACGCGGGCGCCGCGTCCGCGTGTCGCGTGCGGGCCGTGCGCCACGGGCCTCGCGCGTCCCCGGTGGCGTGGCGGTGACGTGCCCATGGCGGTCCGCCGTGGCGTATGCGGCCGCCGTCCTACTCTTCGTGGTTGTCGGTGACGGAGAGTAGTGTGTCGCGCGATGGCTGCGGACCGGGGTGACAACGCCGTCCACGGGCGCCGATGGGCACTGTGGCTGGTCATGTTCGCCGGAGTCGTCCTGCACTGCGCCCTGCACCCGCCGGACGCCCACGCCGCGGGGCTCGGGCCCGCGACGGGAGTCTGCGCCGTCGCGGCCGCCGTGACACCGGCCCCGGCCGCGCGCGGCGCCGGGGCACGCGACGCGGACGGCCCATGCGCTCCGGCGCCTCGGCCACACCACCACACGCCGTGCGGCGTCATCAACCACCGCGGCGCCTCGCCGGAACGCTCCGCCGGAGCCTGGCAGTACGGTCCGCTGCCGCGGTGTCCCGCGCCCTGCGCCGGTGAGGCCGGCGGCCGGCGGCCGAGCGGCGGCCCGTCGCGGCCGCCCGCCCCGCGGTCGGGCGCGGACCTGCTGCTCGACCTGTGCGCGTCGCGCACGTGAGCGTCCCGGCGCACCCCGGAGACGCCGTTCCGGCGTGAGAGACCGGCCGGTACGACCGGCCGGCGCCTGCGGCTGAGCCCGCCGGTTCCTCCTCTCACGCGCGCGACCGCCGCCCGGGGCCGCGCCTCGCTGTCATCTGCCCGTACGCCGGCCGGATTTCAGGAGCGCCGTACATGAACGATCCGCACATCATCCCGCAGACCTGGCCCTTCACCTGCCTGACCTGCCAGCACGCCTGGGAGGACCGGTACGAGGCATGGCACGCCGACGACGGGCACGGCCGCCAGGCGGTGACGTGGCGTCACGAGGGCGCGGCGAGCATGCCGCCCTGGATCGACCCGCTGTGTCCCGCCTGCTCCAGCCCGCGCGTCAAGGCCCTGCCGCCGGGCACCCGCCCGGTCGACGGTGAGCATCCGGTCGTCCCGCGCCAGCACCGGAGAGCCTGACCGGCGAACCGGACGAGCCGGGCTATTCGGGCGGCCTCGACGCTCGATGCGGCCGAATTCCGCCACGGCGGAATGGTTCGGAGGAGGGAACGGTTGTCGGCGTTCGGGGGCCGGTCACGTCTTCGGGCGCCGGGACCGGCCTCCCGCGAACGTTCCCCCACCGGAAGGCTTCGTACGTGACGACGACGCGTTCACCCGCGGACTCGAAGGGTGTCGGCTTCCGATCCGAACGCGGCCCGGTGCTCGCGGCCCTGATGCTCAGCACCGGCCTGGTCGCACTCGACAGCACCATCATCGCCACGGCGGTGCCGTCCGTCGTCAGCGACCTGGGCGGGTTCTCCCAGTTCCCCTGGCTGTTCTCGATCTACCTGCTGACCCAGGCGGTCACCGTGCCGCTCTACGGAAGGTTCGCCGACGTGGTGGGCCGGCGGCCGATCATGTTCTTCGGCATCGCGGTGTTCCTGCTGGGCTCGGTGCTGTGCGGCATCGCGTGGAGCATGCCGGCCCTGATCGCCTTTCGCGCGGTGCAGGGCATCGGCGCGGGCGCCGTGCAGCCGATGAGCATGACGATGGTCGGCGACATGTACACCGTCGAGGAGCGGGCCCGGGTGCAGGGCTACATCGCGAGCGTCTGGGGCATCGCCTCGGTGATCGGGCCCACGCTCGGCGGCGTCTTCTCCCAATACCTGTCCTGGCGCTGGATCTTCTTCGTCAACCTCCCGCTGGGCGCGGTCGCGGCCTGGATGCTCGCCCGCAGGTTCAAGGAGAGCGTGACACGTCGCGCGCACCACATCGACTACGCCGGCGCGGTGCTGCTCACCGGCGGCTGCTCGCTGGTGATCCTGGGCCTGCTGGAGGGCGGCGTGGCCTGGGCGTGGGCCTCGGCGCCCAGCCTGGTCGTCTTCCTCGTGGGCGTGGCCATGCTCGCCGGCTTCGTCCTGGTCGAGCGGCGGGCGGCCGAGCCGATCCTGCCGCTGTGGGTCTTCGGCCGCCGCATCCTCACGGGCGGCAACCTGTCCGCGGTGGTGGTCGGTGCGGTCCTGATCGGGCTGAGCTCGTACGTGCCCACGTACGCCCAGGGCGTGCTCGGCACCGGCGCGCTGCTGGCCGGGTTCACCCTCGCCGCGCTGACCGTCGGCTGGCCGATCGCGGCGACCCTGTCCGGCCGCCTCTATCTGCGGATCGGCTTTCGCGACACGGCGCTCATCGGCAACGCCGCCCTGCTCCTGGGCACGGTGCTGTGCCTGCTGCTCAGCGCGCAGGCGCACGTGTGGGAGGTGGCCGCGGCCTGTTTCGTGGTCGGCGTCGGGCTGGGGTTCATCGCGAGCCCGATCCTCGTCGCCGCGCAATCGGTCGTGGGCTGGGACCGCCGCGGCGTGGTGACCGGGATCAACATGTTCAGCCGGTCGCTGGGCAGCGCGGTCGGCGCGGCGGTCTTCGGCGCCATCGCCAACGCGACGCTGGCCGCGCGCTTCCACCACCCGCCCGCCGCCGTGGCCGGCCGGCTGCCCAAGAGCGTCGACGCGACGAGCCTCGTGCTCACCGGCCACGGCCGTTCCGGCAGTCCCGGCGTGACCGCCTTCGTCCGCACGAGCCTGTACGCGGCCGCGCACCACGTGTTCCTCGCGCTCGTCGTGGCCGCCGCCCTCGGCGTGGCCGCGCTGCTCCTCATGCCCCGGCGGATCGAGACCGTCACCGACGGCGGCTGAGGCGGCACCCGAGGGCGAATCCGCCTTCCCCGCACCTGGTGAATGCAGTTCGTCCCGAGACGATGTCACGTACGGGGAAGGCGGACCATTGTCATTCAACCGTCAACTACCCCAGAGGTGCCATACCACCGCAGAGTTGACTTTCGCCCATCGCACCCCGCGGCGGCCACGACCACGTTCGGCCAGAACTGCGAGATCGGGCCCGATCGAGAGCGGACCTGCCGGCCGGCGGCGCTAGGAGCGGCCGGCGGCGGCCAGCGCGCCGTCGCTCAGCTCGATCACGCGGTCGGCGTGCCGGATGAGGAGCGGGTCGTGCGTGGCGACGACCGCCGTCACGCCGCGGTCGCGGACGACCGCGCGGATCAACTGCATGATCGCCTGGGCCGTCTCGGAGTCGAGCTGCCCGGTCGGCTCGTCGGCGATGAGCACCGGCGGCTCGTGGGCGAGCGCCCGCGCGATGGCGACCCGCTGCTGCTGACCGCCGGACAGCTCGTTCGGACGCTGCCGCGCGTGGTCGGCCAGCCCGACCATGGCGAGCAGCAGCCGGACGCGCTCCTCGCGCTCGCGCGCCGGCGTACGGGTCAGCCGGAGGGCGACGCCGATGTTCTCGGCCGCAGACAGCACCGGGATCAGCCCGAACGACTGGAACACAAAGCCCACGGTCTCGCGCCGCATCCGCTGGAGGCCGCTCTCGCCGAGCGTGTTGACCTCGTGCTCGCCGACGACCACCCGCCCCGACTCGGGCATGTCCAGGCCGCCGATGAGGTTCAGCAGGGTGGTCTTGCCCGAGCCCGACCGGCCCTTCACGGCCAGCAGCTCGCCCTCGGACACGGTGAAGTTCACGTCGCGCAGCGCGTGTACCTCGACGCTCCCGGTCCGATACGTCTTGTTCAGGTCCTCAACGGTGATCATCGTGGCTCCGGTCCGGCCAGACGCCGATGTGGTCGCTCTCCAGTGCGAGCCGCACCCGGTCCTTCATCTCGAGTGCCGAGGTGAACTCCCGCGGCAGCTGTAGCCGCCCGGCGCGGTCGAGCACCGCGTACTCCGCGGCGACGACCTCCTCGCGTCCCTCGGCGTCGCGCGTGGTGCGGCGCAGAGTCTCGCTGCTCGTACGGCCGTCGCGGATACCGACCGTACGGTCGACGTTGCCGGCCACGTCCGGGTCGTGCGTGACGATGACCGTGGTCACGCCCAGCTCGCGGTTGGCGCTGCGGAGCGCGCCGAACACCTCCGCGCCGGTCGCGGTGTCCAGCTCGCCGGTCGGCTCGTCGGCCAAGATGATCTTCGGCTGGTTGGCCACGGCCACCGCGATGGCGGCGCGCTGCTGCTCGCCGCCGGACATCTCGGCCGGCCGCGCGGCGGCACGGTGCCCGACGCCCACGAGGTCGAGGAGGTACGCCGCGCGCTCCCGCCGGTCCTTGCGCCGTCGGCCCGCGAAGCGCATGGGCATCTCGACGTTCTCGGTGGCGGTGAGGTAGGGGAGCAGGTTGCGCGCGGTCTGCTGCCACACGAACCCGACCAGCTCACGGCGGAACCGCAGCCGCTCGCGGCCCGACATGTCGAGCAGGTCCGCCCCGGCGACGCGCGCCACCCCGGCGGTCGGCACGTCCAGACCGGCGAGGATGTTCAGCAAGCGTCGACTTGCCCGACCCGGAGGCGCCGACGAGCGCGACCATCTCGCCCTCGCCGACGAGCAGGTCCAGGCCCTGCAACGCGATGACCTCGACGCCCTCGGTCTGGTAGATCCGGACGAGGTTGTCGCAGACGATGTGCGCGTCCTTGCCGTACTCCGGGGCGTGCGCGGCGGCCCGCCGCTCCAGCTCGGCAAGATCAGGTGCGTCGCTGATGGGTCTGGTGGTCATGCGACCTCCCACGTCGGTCGCGTGACCGCGGTGCCGTGCCGGCCGGTTTTCTCGCTCATGTGTCCCCGATCCGCAGTGACGCCGCCCAGCCCGCGGCGCGCGGCGGCCGCGGCGTCGACGAGCACCGCCAGCCCGGCGAAGACCAGCAGCCCGCCCGCCAGCGCCGCGGTCGCCGTCCAGGTCGGGCACGTAGTGCGTGACGGGGAGCCCGCCGGTGTACGGGCGCAGGTCGATGGCGGGCCCGAGCAGGCGCGGGCAGGACCAGCCCGAGCACCCACCCGGCCACCGCCGCGGCGAACAGCGTCGGCGTGATCTCGGTGAACGCCAGCAGCCGCGACTGGCGGCGGCTCAGCCCGAGCGTGCGCAGGTAGGAGACCGTGCGGCCGCGCGCACTGCGCCCCGGCGAACAGGATGACCAGGACCGCGAGGGTGCCATAGGCCGCGACGAGCGCTCCGCTGGCGCCGAAGCCGCGGCCGACCAGGCGGCCGAGCTCGCCCTGGGTGAAGGCGGTCGTGCGTCGCCGCGTACGTGCGTGACCGTGCTGCCGCCCGCGCGTCCGAGCCGGGCTGGGCGGCGGCGCGGCGCAGCGCGGCGGCGTTGATGTGCTCGCCGCGCAGTAGATCGAGACCGAGCCGATGTTCCCGCCGCCGGTGGCGCGGGCCAGCGCGTCGGCCGGCACCAGGACGAACGCGCCGTCGGGCGGCTGGGACGGGAAGGTCGTAACGGTGCCGGCGTCGCGCAGCGGGATCCGCTGCCCGTAGTCCGTGGAGAGGGCGACGCCGCCGGGACCTGGCCGCCACGCCCGCGGCGGCCGGGGAGAAGAACGCCGGGACGGTCGGCCCGCTCGTCTCGTGCCAGGCCGGCAGCCGCAGGCCGGTGCCGGCCATCATCCGCCGGTACGCGTCCAGGTCGATGCCGATGACGGTGACGTCGTCGACGGGGTCGCCCTCGGTCAGCAGCCGCGCCGACGTCGATCGATCTGCGCGGCCACCGCGGCGCGTACGCCGGGCAGTGGCGTACCCGGTTCGACCATGGCGTTGTCCATGGACACCGCGTCGACGCGCGCGTCGCCGCCGACCGACGGCGTACGTCGCCACGCCGCTGCGCTCGCGCCAGGCTCGTACGCACCGTCGAGCCGAAGCCGATCACGGCCACCGCGAGCAGCAGGATCACCAGCGGCAGCGCGGCGGAGGCCTCCTGGCGCGAGGCGCGCGCGACGCCGACGAAGGGTGCCGCGGAGCGGCCGCGCGCGAGCAACCGGCCCGCCAGGCGCAGCGGGTACGGCAGGATCCGCAGGACCACCAGGCCGGTGGCCACGGCGAGCAGCGCGGGCACGGCCGACAGGTACGGGTCGATGCCCGCCGAGGTCTCGGTGGTGAGCCCACGCCGGCGCAGGATGTACGTGCCCGCCACGGCCAGGACGACGAGGAGCGCCTCGGCGACCAGCCTGCGTGTACGACGCGCCACGGCCGGTACGCCGCGTACGCCCGGCCACCGCCGGCCGGCAGCGCGACCGCCGTCACGACCAGCGCCGCCACCGCGACGAGCGAGATCGCCTGGGCCGGGCCGCGCGCGAACAGCGCGGACAGCGCCAGGCCCGCCACCGCCGCGGGCAGCGTGACCAGCGCCGCGAGCCCGGCGGCCTGGACGGCGAGCTGCCTGCGCGACGCGCCGCGCGCCGCCTGTACGGCGAGTCCCGCGCCCAGCCGCGCGAGCAGGAGCCGGGTGGCGAGCGCCAGCACGCCGAGCGCGGCGGCGAACAACCCCGAGAGGGAGAGCGACAGCAGGGTCTCGGTCGTCCGCAGCCGCCGTACGTAGTCCGTCAGCAGGTCATCGAACCGGCTGGTCACCGCCGGGCCCGCGTTGTCGACCCGCTCGCTGGCGAGCGCCTCGCCGAACCGCTGCACGTCATCGGCCAGCGCGGGCGCGTCGTGTGCCGTGACGCGGCCGGGATCGGGGGTGTAGGTCCAGGTGAGCGAGATGCCGAAGGGCGTCTGCGCGCACAGGGCGCGGTAGCCGGCGGGATCGACCAGCGCCGTGCCGACGGTGATGATGTCCAGGTTCGGCCGCGTGTCCAGCTCGGCGTCCTTGTACTGGGGGTGCGCGGGCCAGTACGCGCTCGCCGGGTCCGCCGGGGCGAACAGGCCCGTGACGCGCACCTTCATCGGCGGCTGCGTCGCAGTGGTCAGCAGGTCGCCGGCCCGCACGTGGAGACGCCGGGCGGCGCGTACGGGCAGGGCCGCCTCGATGCGGAGCCCGGGTTCGGGCGAGCCTGGCGCGCGCCCGGAGACATAGCGGATGTGGCCGGCCGCCGTGCCGGAGAGGCTGAGGGCGAGCGTCCGCGACTGCTTTCCGACGAGCGGCAGGTAGTCCGTGGCGGCGTAGCGGTCGTAGGTGGTGACCACGTCGCGCAGCTTCGGGGGGAGCAGGTGGCGCCACTGCGTCGTCCAGCTCGTCGAGGCCGGCGTCGGAGGAGGGCTTGAGCCCTCCGCGCGCCGCCTCGAACTCGGGCGTCACGGGCCGCAGCTGCGCCGAGGCGACGATGTCGGCGCTGTGGGCCGGCGCGGAGGCGACCGTCTCGTGCGCCGCCCGGTCATAGCCGGCGACGAGCATGCGCGGGCCCGCGTCGACCAGGAAGGAGGTGACGAGCACGAGCAGGCCGAGCGTGAGGAGCGCCGCCCACTGGGCGCGTGCCGTACGGCGGATCAGGGTCACCGGTCCGCCCCCAGACGCATGGCCTGGCCCGCGCCGCCCCGGCGCAGGGAGCGCACCAGGAGGAGCAGCACGACGGTGAGCAGGACGACGATGGCGGCGAGCATGGCGAACACCACGGGCCAGCGGACGATGACGTGGGCGGGCGGGTACGGCGTGGTCGCGCTGACCGTCAGCACGACGTGCGGGACGACGAGACGCGCGACCACGACACCCAGCAGCAGCCCGCCGGCCAGGCCGATCCCGACGAGGAACGCCTGCTCGACGGCGACCAGCCCGAACACCTGCCGGCCGCGGACGCCGAGCGCGCGCAGGATCGCGAACTCGCCCATCCGCTCACGCGCGGACACCGCGGTGTTGACGGCGAAGCCGATCGCGGCGAACACCAGCGCGGCCGCGAAGCCGAGGATCAGCGCGCCCTGGAGCGCACCGCCCAGCGGCGCGTCGCGCAGCCGGTGCCGGAGCGTCGAGCCGGTCGACGACCGTGCCGCTCCACGCCGGGTGGGCGGCGAGGGCGCGCGCCGCGGCGTCGTCTCGCGTGGCGAGCCCACCACTCGTTCGGCGTGGGCGCGGCGAGGCCCGCGTACAGGGCACGGTCGCCGAGGGCGGTCCAGCCGACCAGCACGCCCGGTGCGCCGGGCGCGGTCGACGGGAGCGCCGGCACGATGCCGGCGATCGTGACCGGCAGCTCGACGCCGTTCTCGGTGAGATCCAGCCGGTCGCCGACGTTCTCGTGCACACGCGTGGCCAGGTCGCGGGTGATCGATCGCCGGCGGTACGGTCCGAGGTCGCGTTCCTCGCCCGCAGGATGATGCTGCCGGCGATCTGCGGAAGCTGGGCGTCGGGGTCGTAGGCGGTCGGCAGGCGTGCCGTGACCAGCCCGCCCGGAGCGGAATCCCAGCGGCGTGCCGAGGCCGAAGCTCAGCGCGGCCTGCCCCGACCAGGACGCTCCCGCCGGGACGCGCAGCGCGGGCCCGAACCGCCCGCCGCCGTGCCGGGGCGTATGGCGGTCACCGCGAGGGAGTCCGCGGGCCTGGCCTGCGAGCGGATGTAGGTGAAGCGGAACCCGCGGACGGTGAGCGGATAGGAGAGCACGCCGTCGCGGCCGGCCAGTCCGGTCAGGGCGACGACGTTCGTGTGGGTGCGCCCGTCCGCACGTACCGTGCCCGGCGTCGGCCTCGTACGTGGTGTGCAGGGCATCGGTGATGATCAGGGACATGGCGACGGGGTCGTCGGCGCCGTTGGCGGCGACGCGGAAGCCCGACCGACAGCCGGGCCGGCCGCCCGGGAACCGCCACGCCGGGCGCGCCGGCCACCGCGATGGAGCGCCGGCAGGCGCGGGCGGATCCGCAGCAGGCCGCCGACCTTGCCGGCGTCGGCGGCCAGCAGCGTGACGTCCGTGCTGCCGGTCGTGGCGGTGTCCCGCAGGACCGGGCTCACCGCGCTCACGCCCGGCAGCCGGGCGTAACGGCCGCCCTGACCGGCCGTCGTGGGGGACGCCTGGTCGCCCGGCGCGCCGACGCGCAGGTCGGCCCCGGCCTGGAAGTCGGCCTGGTCGACCTGCGACTGCCGCCACGTCACCCCGGTCACCACGGACAGGATGCCGACGGCGACCGTCATGACCAGCAGCAGCGCCGGACCGGCGGTGCGCAGTGGACGCCGGCTCACCTGCCGGGTGCCCACGGCGGCCGCCAGCCCGCGGCCGCGCGTCGTCGCGCGCTCGCCCGCGCGCGAGGCGACCGGCACGAGCCGCAGCATCACCACGCCGCCGGCGAGGAGCGCGAGCGCCGGACCGGCGACGATCAGCGGGTCGACGCCGAGCCCCTCCGCCGCGGTCGTGGTCACCGGGCCGCCGTAGTGCGCGAGTTGCCAGATGGCGAGCGCCGCGATGACGACCAGCGCGAGGTCGGCCCCGGCGCGCTGGACCACTCCGCGCCGCTCGCCCCGGCCGCGCGCCGTCATGGTCGCGACGTAGGTGCTCCTGATGCCGCGCAGCGGCGGCAGCGTGATCGCGACGGCGCACGTCAGCGCCGCCGCGACCGCGATGAACCAGGTCAGCGCCGACGGCGCCAGGTCGACGCGCAGCGCGGTCGTGCCGAACAGCGGAGTCGCCATGGCCGCCTGGACCAGCAGCGGGCGCGAGGAACGGCGCGGCCACCGCGGCGGGCAGGCTGAGCAGCAGGCCCTCGCCGACGGCCAGCGCCGCGATCTGGCGGCCCGACGCGCCGCGTGCGCGCATCAGGGTGATCTCGAGCCGCCGATGCTCGGCGAGCAGCCGCGCGACGAGCACCAGGGTGTAGACCGCGAGCACCACGAGTTGCAGCGCCGGGATGAGCAGCGTCGACCGCGAGACGAGCAACGCGCGGTCGACCTGCGCCAGCAGGTCCGCGACGGAGGACTTGACGGTGTAGCCCGTGCCGCCGGCCGTACCGGGCCCGAGAGCGGCCGGCAGCGCGCGTGCACGTGCCGCGACCGGCCGCACCTCGCCCGATCGGAGCTCGCGCAGGGACGG
Source organism: uncultured Actinomycetota bacterium (assembly GCA_963799975.1). Taxonomy (GTDB): domain Bacteria; phylum Actinomycetota; class Actinomycetes; order Streptosporangiales; family Streptosporangiaceae; genus Actinoallomurus. The sequence goes on from CAWCZF010000006.1 coordinate 369,641, forward strand.
GAGGACCAGCCAGCGTGCCGTGACGTCGGTGGTGAACCGGCCGCTGAACGTCGCGGGCGGTACGACCAGCGGCCCGAAGGTGGTGTAGCCGAGCCGCTCCACGCCCGTGGTGACCAGCTTGTCGCCGCCCCAGAAGTAGTCATCGGCACGGCTCGCCGCGAACAGGCCGGTGACGGTGACCTTGACCGGCGGGCCGCCCACGCGGCTGCGCAGCGTGACCGTGCGCCCGGGGGAGAGCCGCATCGCACGTGCCGCGGGCACGGGCAGCGCCGCCTCGACGGCGCCGCTCGTGGCGACCGCGGGCCAGCGTCCCGCGGTCAGTCGCGCATGTCCCTCGATGCCGGAGTAGGTGGCGAACGTCGTGAGCTGCGGGTGCGCGCTCCGCTCCTGGCCCGGCACGGCGTAGGAGTCGCCGCGCGCGCTCAGCGAGATCGCCACCGGGACGTGGCCGTACACCTTGGCGACGGCCGCCGCGACCTTGTGCTGCTCGGCCGGGAGCCGCCGGGCGGGGACGGCCGTGCTGATGCGCGTGCCCGCGCCGCCGAAGGACGCGCCCGCGAGCGTGTCGCGCAGCCCCTGGCCCGTCACGGACGCGGAGTACCCGCCGAGTGCCGCCAGCACCGTCACCGCGAACAGGGCGGTCGCGGAGGCGGCGAGGACCAGCAGGCGATGACCCAGCGCGCGGCGGACCACCAAACCCGGCCGTTTCACCCCGAGCCCTCCAGCCGCCGTGAGGCATTCATGATCGCCTCAGGCGCCTGAGCTGGACAAGAGCACTCACCGAACGGTGCTCTGTTCGAGATCTCCTCGTGAGGAAGCTAGACCGTCACAGGCAGCGCGAACACCGGGAACAGGGCCGGCGGGAAGGTCGACACGTCGGTCACCGCGCCGTCCTCCAGGCGGAGCACGCTGAGCGCGAACGGGCGGAACTCGGTCCACTCGGGCGCGCGTACGTAGGAGGCGGCCGTCGGCTGCCGGTTCGCGTACGTCGCCATGAAGCGGAACTCCAGCGCGTCCGGCCCGTGCAGCGCCGGCGCCCACGCCGCGATGATCTCCTCGCGCCCCTCGACGAAGGCCGGCTCCGGGCCCTCGTACCCGCCGGCGCCCGCCTGCTGGCCGGCCTGCGCGCGCGCGCTCAGCAGCCGGGCCAGCGCGCCGTCGTCGGCGCGCTCGATCGCGGCCATGTAGCGTTCGAGCGCCGTGCGCTCGCTCTCGCCGGGCTCCTCCGGCGGCGTCCAGTCGAGCCGTCGCGCGGGCAGGTGCCGCTGGAGTGTCGAGCGGGCACGCTGGAGCGCGCTGTTCACCGAGGCGACGCTCGTCGCCAGCGCGGCGGCCGCCTCCTTGGCCGGCCAGCGGAGGACGTCGCGCAGGATCAGCACGGCACGCTGGCGCGGCGGCAGGTGCTGGATCGCCGCCACGAACGCCAGCCCGATGGTCTCCTTGCCGACGCCGTCCTCGCCCGGCCCGTACGCGCCGGCCCCGACGGAGTCCAGCAGCCGGTCCGGGTACGGCTGGAGCCAGGAGATCACCGCGGCGGGCCGCGTCGTGCCGTCCGGCCCGGCCGGCGCCACCTGCCGGTCGTGCGGCCGTCGGTCGAGGAAGTCCAGGCACGCCCTGGTCGCGATCTGGTATAGCCACGTGCGGAAGGCGGAGCCGGCCGCGTAGGTATCGCGCTCCCGCCACGCCCGCAGGAAGGTGTCATGGACCAGGTCCTCGGAGTCCTCCAGCGAGCCCAGCATCCGGTAGCAGTGCACCTGGAGCTCGGGCCGGTAACGCTCGGCGAGGTCGGCGAACGCGGACTCGTCGCCGTCGCGGGCGGCCGTCGCGACCGCCTCGTCCTCGGCCTGGTCGATTCTGGCGTTCACTCGCTGCACGGCGGCTCCCTGGTCTGCTCGAACCGATCGTCGTACTCCGTGAGTGCGGTCTTTGCGGCATGCGGCCCGCCGGGTCATGTCGGGCCGCATGCCTGACCCTTATGACGGCAGTTGGCCGAAAAACTCATCGGCCGGATATCGCCGAGGCGGCTGACCGGGGATTTCTCTTCCGTGGGCGGCCCGCGCCTCCAGGGCGGCCGCGGGCACCTCACGGAACCGGCCCGTCAGTTGTGGGCGTTCTCGCGGTGGCGGAGCTCGTCGCGCGCGATGCGCTCGACGAGAACCGGGACGAAGTCGCGGATGGGCCGGCCGTCGAAGCGGTGGTGGACCGAACTCACGGTCTCATCAACCTGGGTGGGGGAGTAGCGGTCGGAGAAGGATCGGGTCAGCCGGTCGGTGATCTGGTCGAGGGCGTGCCGTTCACGAATGGTGTCGGCGCTCACGAAGTCCTCCGTTCATACGCCCGAGTGTTCTTCCCCGCACCGGTACCCGGGGAGGGGCCGCCTGACACGGAGGAATGTCGGCGTCCGGCGAGGGCTCGGCCCCGCCGACCAGCTGGGTCTGGATCGCGACGCTCGCCAGCGACATCACCAGCGACACGTCCGACTCGGTGTCCAGCCGGACGCGCACCCAGCCGCCGCCGGGCGTGAGGAAGACGCGGCCAGAACTCAGGAGCGCGTCGCCGAGCCGGGCGACGACCGGCCGCGTGAGGTACAACTCGACCTCGTCGCCGCCGTGCAGGTGCACGATCTGGGTGCCCGGACGGCTCGCACCGGCGGAGAAACCGGTGCCGACACCGCACTCGGCCCGGTCGGCGCGTACGGCCGGCCAGGTGTCGAGCTGTGTCGTGAGGCGCCCGGCCAGGGATTCGGACGCCGGCTCGCGCGTGCTCATGACGCGCGTGCCCACGGAATGTCGACCATGGCCGGACGCCGCCGAGCCGTCGATCCTGTTACCAGCACGTCATCTCCGAGGGGCTTGGTGCTGCCGGTCAACGCGAGGTTCTGGTCGTCTGGAGTTTACCGGGTGACAACCTATATTTCGGATAATCGACGCGAACTGGCAGGGGTGTCGTACGGGGGACTCGGAGGGCGGAACGGGGACAGGCAAGGCCCGTGCGACGGCGGCGGTAGGCTGCGCGGATGTTCGATCATGGCGAGGCGTCGAGGCCGGAGCGCGGCGCGGTACGTGAGACCTACAGCGCCGAGCGGGCGGCGACCCTGGAGTACTCCCCGGATCTGGACGGGCTGGCCGATCCCGGTGAGATCGTCTGGGCCTGGGTGCCGTACGAGGAGGATCCCGAGCGCGGCAAGGACCGGCCGCTGCTGGTCGTGGGCCGCCACGGCCGCAGTCTGCTGGCGATGATGCTGTCGAGCCGCCGCCACGACGACTCCGCCGAGTGGCTCGACCTCGGCTCCGGCGCGTGGGACCGGGAGGGCCGCGAGTCCTACCTGCGCCTGGACCGGGTGTTCGCGCTGGGCGAGGACGACATCCGCCGGGAGGGCGCGGTGCTGAGCGCGGACCGGTTCGCCCAGGTCGCGTCGGTGCTCGTGCGGACACACGGCTGGCGGCCCACGCGCGCGGACTAGGGACGCGTGGGCGCGCGGATCAGCGGTGCTGGAGCGCGTCGAGGGCGACCGCCTGCGCGATGACCAGGCGGCGGTCCAGACGCGGGTCCAGGATGTCGACGACGTACCGGTCGCGCAGCCCGAACCGCTTGTCCACCTTGAACGTCTCCTGGTCGCCGGCGGTGAAGTCGAAGTGGTACGGCCAGGCGAACGGCAGGTTGTCCACGTACGGGAGGAAGTCCCAGACGCGGCGCAGGATGGCGACCGCCTTGTTGCGCTCGGACCCGGTCGTCACGCCGAGCCCCGGCTGCTCCAGGTGCCAGGTCGAGGCGAGCAGCGACGCGCGGAAGTCCTTGCGGAACAGCCCGATCGGCTGCCCGTTCGGGTCGGTCACGTCGTAGGTGGCCGCGAGGTCGAGCCGCTTGCGCGCCTTGAAGCCGAACAGGGCGTACTGCTTGCCGTCGTCGGTGTAGACGGTCACCTGCTCCTTGAAGGACATCCGCTTCTGCTGCGCGAACGCCACCAACTCGCCCTCTGAGCCGCCCGGGCCCTCCGTGTGCACCTCGTACTGGTTGACCATCAGCCGTACGCGTTGCCGTACGAGCAGCCGCCGCTGGGTCTGAAGGGTCGCTAGGTCCATGGGGGTATCCGATCTTTGCGCGGTCGGGTCGAGTGGCGGGCAAAGGTACACGAACGGCCCGGATCGCGTGGATCAGCCGATGGTGTCCGGCGGGACGGGCGCGGGCGGCGACGGCGTGGGTGACGGCGTCGGCGTCGGGGGCGGCGAGGACGTGTGCGTCGGGTGCGGCGAGCCCGGAGAGTGGGAGTGGGCCGGCCGGCTCGACGCGCTCGGCTTGGGCCGCTGCGTGTGCGGCGCGGCGGCGGCGAGCGGGGGAGCCGGAGTACGGCGCGCGCCGGCGGCCGGCGGCCGGTGCGGCCGGTGGGTGCGCGCGCTCGGCACCGGCTGGATCGGCGCCGGGGAGTCGAGCGGGCCCGGCCCCTGCGTGACGACCGGGCCGTCCGGCTCGGCCTGCGTGCCGCGCCCACTCCCGGTGCCGGCCACGGCGATGACGGTGGCGAGTACGGCCACGAGCGCGGCCGGCGCGGTGATCATGGCGACCGTCCGCAGCCGCCGCGGACGCCGCTCGGCCGGGTCCGCCGCCGCACCCTCGGCGTACTCGGCGCGTGGCGGCGCGGCGGTGGCGTAGTCGATCCGGCGCAGGGGCGGGTCGTCCGCGGCGGCGGGCTCGGCGGCGGCCGGTCTCGTGTCGTCGTCCCACGGGAGGACCTCATCGGCCTCGGCGGCGCGCTCGAGCCGGCTCGCCGCCGCGAAGAGTTCCTCGGCGGACGGGATCTCGGTGGGGAACGCGGGCGAGCCGTCGGTCGGCAGGGTCTCGGTCAGCGCGGTCTCGGTGAGCGCCGCCTCGGGCAGCCCGATCTCGGCGGGGTGGGTGGCCGGGTCCGTTCCGGGAGTGTCGGAGGTGCTCCAGGAATGGAGTCCGGCGGTGTCGGCGGAGTACCCGGCGTCGCCCGCGGATCCGGCCGCGGTCTCCCAGGGAAGCGCCTCGCCGGTCGTGTCGTGGTGCTCGTCCCAGTGCGGCGCGGACTCGCCGGCGGACGCCGGAGAGTCCCATGAGAGCGCCTCTCCCGCCGCCGGGGTGGAGGCGTTCCAGGAGGAGGGCACCTCCTCGGCCGCAGCCGAGGTGTCCCAGGGAAGCGCCTCGGCGGCGGGGGCGGAGGGCTCCCACGAGGGTGTCGCGCCCTCCGGGGCGGAGGCGTCCCAGGACGGTGCCTCCTCCGCGGGAGCGGTGTGCTCCCAGGGGAGCGCCGCTCCCTCGGCCGGGGCGGGCTCGGCGGTCTCGAACGCGTAGCGGGCGACGTCGATCGAGGACAGCGGGGCCGTCGGGGCGTCCAGGGCGGACTCGGCGCGCCACGCCGGCACCTCCGGCAGCGGCGGTGTTCCCCGCGGGCCGGACTCCTCCCTCCACTCCGGACGGTCCCGCCAGTCGGATTCGGCTTCCCTCTCCGGGGTGTCGTGCCGGTCGAGGTCGTCCTTCCACTCCGGTGTGTCCTGCCGGTCGGATTCGTGCTTCCACTCCGGGGCGTCCTGCCACGCGGCGTCATCCTGGGCCGCGAGCGCGGCCTGCGGTGCGGGGAGCGACGTGCCGTCGAGGGTCTCCAGGGCGGCCAGGCGGGCGACGATCTCCCCGGCGGACGGGCGGTCGGCGGGGTCGGCGGCGAGAGCGGCCTCGACCAGCACGCGTACGTGGCCGTCCAGGGCGGCCAGCGCGCTCGGGTCGGCGGCGCTCCGCGGCCCCGTGCCGTCCGTGTCGAACGGGCTGTGGCCGGTCGCCGCGTATCCGAGGAGGCAGCCCCAGCCGAAGACGTCCGCCGCCGGGCCCGGCGGGTGGCCGCTCAGGCGTTCCGGCGCGACCCAGCCCGGGCTGTAGGGCACCGCGCCGACCTCGGCCGGCCGCCCCGCGACCGGCGCGTCCTGTGCGATGGAGAAGTCGATCACGCGCGGGCCGTCGGCCGCCAGCATCACGTTGGCCGGCTTGAGGTCGCAGTGCACCAGGCCGGCGTCGTGCACGGCGGCGAGGGCACGCGCGAGCGCGGCCGCCAGCGCCTCCACCTGCTCGGGCTCCAGCGGTCCCAGCACCTCGACGAACTGTTCCAGCGACGGACCCTCGACGTACTCGCTGGCGAGGTACGGCGGCACGTGGTCGCTGCCGTCGGAGACCAGCCGGGCCGTGCAGAACGCCGGCAGCCGCCGTACGCAGGCCGCCTCGGTGCGCAGCCACCGCCGGGCCTGGGCCTGGTCGGCCATGCGCGGGCGCGTCGTCTTGACCGCCACGTGCTCGCCGGCCGGGTCGCGTGCCAGGTAGACGATGCTCGTACCGCCCGCCGACAGCCGCCCCGTCAGCCGGTGGCCGTCGAGCACCGCCGGATCGTCGGCCTGTAGCGGCTCCGCGCCAGGGGGCAGAATCTCGCCACCGAGTGCCTTCGGTGCGGACGTTCTCTCCACTGGCGCGCCTCTTCCGACCACGTCGATAACTGATCTTATGGGCCATAGATATTGCAACCGGGCAGAGCCGGACGCAACCTGAACGTCACTGTTCGTGGCATTTTCTATTGATTCGTCACTCCCGGCAGCCCGTGAGCGCCGATGAAGCGGCTCCGGCAAGGCCCTCCGGCCACAGGGCCGAAATGGGACATCACGCTGTTAACGGCACGTTCTGACGACTAGCGTTCTCGGCGGTAAAGAGAGGAGTGGCGCGGAGGCGGAGACAGGCCGAGGGCGATCAGCGCGCAGGGGCTCCGAGACGCCGAGCTGATGGGCCGCCAGGCCGGCGCGAGGATGGGAACCCCCACATGGCGGACATCAGACGGCGGAGTCTCTTGACGGGCGCGGCCGGAGCGGCCGGCGCCGCGGCGATCGCGGGAATCGGCGGGGCCGACGCCGCCGCCGTCGCCGCCCCGGCGGAGACCGCACCTCCACGTACGGCCGGCCGTACGCTGCGGCTGCGCGAGGGCACCGACCTGGCGGCACAGGCGTCGCCGGACGGGCGGCTCATCGCGATCGACCTCGTCGGGGTGCTGTGGGTGCTGCCGGCCTCGGGCGGACCGGCCCGCAGGCTGACCAGCGACCTGTACGACATCGCCCAGCCCGAGTGGTCGCCGGACGGGCGGTGGATCGCCTTCCAGTCCTACCGCGACGCCGTCTTCGACATCTGGCTGATCCGGCCGGACGGCTCGGGGCTCCGCCGCCTGACCCGCGGCCCGTACGACCACCGCGAGCCGCGCTTCTCCCCGGATGGAGAGCGGATCGTCTGCTCCTCCGACCTGACCGGAAGCTACGGCATCCACACGCTGGACGTGGGCACGGGCGCGATCACGCGCGTGGCCGACAGCACGGCCGAGGAGTACGAGCCGGCGTGGTCGCCGGACGGGACACGCATCGCGTTCGTCGTGGCGGGCACGCGCATCGACGTCGTCGACCTCGGCACCGGGGCGCGTACGACGGCGGTGACCGTGCCCGGCGGCCAGGTCGTGCACAACCCGGCCTGGACACCGGATGGCGCGGACCTGGTCTACTCCGTCCTCCTGAACGGCCGCAGCGAGCTGTGGCGCTCCGGAACGCCGCTGGTGACCGGCGAGGAGGTGTTCCCGTTCCGCGTTTCATGGCAGGGCGCGGACACGTTCGTCTACACCGCCGACGGGCGGATCCGGCGGCGGTCGCTCGGCGGAGGCGACCGGCGCGACATCGGCTTCAGCGCCGGCGTCACCGTCGCCGCCCCGGCGTACCGTAAGCGGCGGCGCGACTTCGACTCGGCCCGGCGGCGGCCGGTCGCCGGCATCGGCAGCCCGGTGCTGTCGCCGGACGGCGAGCAGGTGGCGTTCCGCGCCCTGAACGACGTCTACACGATGAGGATCGGCCAGGCCCCACGGCCGCTGACCCGCGACCACTGGTGGAAGTCCACTCCCGCCTGGTCGCCGGACGGCCGCTTCCTGTCCTACTCCACCGACCGTGCCGGCAAGCTCGACATCTGGATCCGCGACCTGGGCACCGGCGCGGACCGGCGGCTGACCGACCTGCCGAACGCCGCGGCCGTGTCCGGCACCTGGTCGCGCGACGGCTCCCACCTGGCGTTCCTGGACCAGAACGGGGCGCTCTACACGGTCGAGGTCGCCTCCGGCGACGTACGGCCGATCTTCACCGCCACCTTCGAGCCCGGCCGCCCGACCTGGTCGGCCGACGGTAATGTCATCGCGCTCGCGGCGATCAAGCCGTACTCGGCGCGGTACCGCGAGGGCCTGAGCAAGATCCTCCTGGTCGACGTGCGCACCGGCGCCGGCACGTACGTGGACCCGATGCCCGACCGGTCGATCCAGACCCGCGGCGACGACGGCCCGGTGTGGTCGCCCGACGGGCGGAAGATGGCGTTCGTCGTGGCGAGCGTGCTGTGGGTGGTCGACGTGCACCCGGACGGTACGCCGGCCGGATCGCCGCGGCAGCTCACGCGCGAGGTCACCGACGCCGTGAGCTGGAGCGGCGACTCCGCCGAGCTGCTCTACCTGAACAACGGACGGCTGCGCCTCGTCTCCGTCGACGGCACCCGCACCCGTACCGTCCCGGTGCCGCTGACCTGGGCCAACACGAGGCCGAAGGGCCGCACCGTCGTACGCGCCGCGCGCATGTGGGACGGCAGCGCCCACGAGCTGCGCCGCGACGTGGACATCGTGGTCGAGGGTCATCACATCGTCGCGGTCGAGCCGCGCGGGCACGCGCGCGGCGGCACCGTGGTCGACGCCGGGGACTCGGTGGTGATCCCCGGGCTCGTGGACATGCACAACCACCGCGAGATGCAGGGCTATGAGTACGGCGACCGCCAGGGGCGGCTGTGGCTGTCGCTGGGCGTCACGACCACCCGCTCGCCCGGCAGCCCGGCGTACCACATGGTGGAGGCACGCGAGTCCTTCCAGTCCGGCGCGCGCGTCGCCCCCCGTTACTTCGCCACCGGCGAGGCCGTCGACGGGCCGCGCATCTTCTACAACTTCATGCGCCCCACCTTCGACGAACACCAGCTCGCCCTGGAGCTCGAACGCGCGGGCGCGCTGGACTATGACCTGATGAAGGCGTACGTGCGGCTGCCGCCCGAGTGGCAGCGGCGGGTGATCGCCTGGGCGCACGAGCGGCACGTGCACGCCACGTCGCACTACCACTATCCCGCGACCGGCTTCGGCGGGGACGGCATGGAGCACATCGGGGCGACGAGCCGGTTCGGCTACTCGCGTACGGTGACCGCGCTCGGCACCGGCTACCAGGACGTCATCGACATCTTCACCGCCTCCGGCGCGGTGCGGACCCCGACGCTGTTCGTCTCGGCGACCCTGTTCCGCGACGACACCTCGCTCGTCACCGACCGGCGGGTGCGTACGCTCTACCCGCCGTGGGAGTACGCCTCGCTGGAGGCGGCCGTGACGACGGCGCGGACGACCGACCAGACCGTGAACCGGCAGAACCTCGCCGCGCAGGTCGCCCAGGTCCTCGCCACGGTACGCGGCGGCGGCCGCGTCATCACCGGTACCGACTCGCCGATCGACCACACCGCGGTCAGCACGCACATGAACCTGCGGGCCCTGGTGAAGTACGGGCTCACTCCGCACGAGGCGCTGACCACGGCCACGCGGGTGCCGGGGGAGTTCCTGGAGGAGCCGCTCGGCCAGATCAAGCCGGGGATGTACGCCGACCTGGCGTTCCTGGGCGGCGACCCGCTCCGGGACATCGCTCAGGCGGCGAACGTGCGTCAGGTCATGGTCAACGGCGTCCTGCACACGGTCGAGGACCTCCTGCTCCCGTTCGCGACCTCCGCCGCGCACGCCGAGGCGGCGCCGCGCGGGCGGATGCTGCCCGGGCTCGCGGACCATCCGGCGAACGCGAAGTACTGGTGGCACGACCCGCACTACCTGGAGGAGAGCAAACGCTCCTGCTGCGCGGAGACCTGACCGGGGCCGGGCGGCTCCCGACGCCACGGGCGGCCGGCGCCGGCCGCGAACCGGACGCCGCGGCCGGCCCGTGCCGAGCCGTGGTCACCGGGTTAACTCGCGGTCCGGGCGCAGCAGGGGATGCCGGGCGGCGACCGTGCGCAGGCTCTCCGGCGGCGGCCCGGTGGGCACGTACTCCAGGCCGATCCCGCCCTGGTACCCGGCCTCGGCCAGCGCCGTCAGCAGTACGGCGAGCTCGGCCGCCGTGGGCTCGTGCCGCCCCGGGAAGCCGGCGACCTGCACGTGGCGGATCCGGCGGCGCGCCACGGCGACCGCGGTGGACACGTCGTCGCCCATCGCGGCCACGTGGTAGGCGTCGAACTGGAGCGCGACCGCCTCGTGGTCGACCTGGTCGATCAGGTCCAGGACGTCGGTGACGCGCGGCAGCAGGTAGCCGGGCACGTCGCGGTCGTTGACCGGCTCGACGACGAGCGTACGGCCGTCGCGCGCGGCCAGGTCGGCGGCCCAGCGCAGGTTGCCGGTCAGGCACCAGAGCTGCTCGCCGCGCGTGCGCCCCGGCAGCAGGCGGCCGGCCAGCACGTTGACGAGCGGGCAGTCGAGCTCGACGGCCAGGTCCAGCGCCTGTCGCAGCCGGAGCCGCCAGAGCGGGGTGAACCGCGGGTCGTTGCCGTAGCCGCGTTCGCCCGCGGCGAGGTCGCCGGCGTCCATGTTCGCCAGCGCGACGCGCACGCCCGCGTCGCGTACGAGCCGGCCGACCTCGGCGGGCGGCAGCGGCGGCCAGGGGAACTCCACCCGGGCGAATCCCGCCTCCGCCGCCGCGGCGAACCGGTCCGGCCACGGCAGCCCGGCGAACACCAGCCCGAGGTTGATGACCGGATACATCAGCCGGCCCCGGCCCGTGGACGCCCATGGCGGGCGGCCGCGGCCGCCCGCCGCGGCGGGGCCGGCAGAAGGCCCGCCGCCTCGGGACGTACGGACGCCCGGACCACGCCCACACCGGCCGTGGCACGTTCGCGCAGGCCGGCCGTGGCGCGTGCGGCGAGGACGGCCGGGCCCGGCGGGGCGCTCGTCCGCTCGCCGCTGCTCGCCACGCGTCCTCCTCACCATTCGCCGGGAGTTGTCAATACCCGGACAATCCACATTCGACACGGTGACGCCGCCGTCGCTGCGCGCTAGGGCCGGCGCCTGCGTCGAAACCCTGGAGACGACCGCGCACGGACTCCAGAGGCGGGCCGATCGCTCGCGCGGGCCGCCCGAACCGGTACAGCGAATCCGGCCACGACCGGTCTGGAGATCTGGACCGGTGGCTCCCTAGCCTGACGGGTATGACATCGAACGCAGTGCTGACGACCTTGCTCGAGCAGGTTCCGCCCTCGATCCCCGAGGGCGCGGAGGTGATGACGATCACGATCGAACTGCCTCCTGGCGACCCCGGCACCCCGCCGCATCGGCACTCCGGCCCGGTCTTCGGCTACGTGCTAGAAGGCGAGATCGTCTTCGAGCTGGAGGGCGAGCCGGAACGCCTGATCCGCGCGGGCGAGGCGTTCTGGGAACCGGGTGGCGACGTGATCCACTACCAGGCGGGCAACGGCCTGGCGGGTGAGTGGAGCCGCTTCGTCGCGGTGATGCTGGGAGTGCCGGGCGAACCCATGCTCACCCTCGTGGACGAGGCGGAGCTGCGGGAGCGCCGTGACCGCCGCGCGCCCGCACCGGCGAGGCGGCCGTCATGACGCACGTCCTGATCGCCGGCGGCACCGGCGTGCTCGGCCGGCGGATCGTGCCCCGGCTGATCGCCGAAGGCCACCGGGTCACCGCGCTGACGCGGACGCCCGAAGGCGGCCGCGCCCTGCTCGCGGCGGGGGCGGTGCCCGAGCTCGCGGACGTCTACGACGCACCGGCGCTCACCCGCGTCATGCGCGCCGCCGCGCCGGACGTCGTGATGCACCAGCTCACCGCCCTGAGCGACGGCGACCTTACGGCGAACGCGCGGGTACGTACCGAAGGCACGCGCAACCTGGTCGACGCCGCGCTGCGGGCGGGCGTGCGCCGCGTCGTCGCGCAGAGCATCGCGTGGGCCTACGAACCGGGGGAGACACCGGCACGTGAGCCGACGCCGCTGGACCCGACCGCGGAGGAGCCCCGACGGACCAGCGTGGCCGGCGTACGCGCGCTGGAGTCGGCGGTGCGCGAGCTGCCCGAGTGGGTGGTGCTGCGGTACGGGCTGCTCTACGGCCCCGGCACCTGGTACGCGCCGGACGGCCTGATGGCGCGGCGCGGACGGCTGACCGCCGACCTCGACGTCAGCAGTCTCGTGCACGCCGACGACGCCGCGTCGGCCGCCCTCGAAGCGCTCACCTGGCCGTCCGGCACCGTGAACGTCTGCGACGACGAGCCCGCGGCGGCCATCGACTGGGTGCCGGCGTTCTGCGCGGCGGCAGGCGTCACGCCGCCGGAGCGCGCCCCGGAGACGGCGCGCCGGGGCTGGGCGCGCGGTGCCGACAACACCTGCGCCCGCGACCACCTCGGCTGGACGCCGGCGTGGGCGTCCTGGCGCGACGGGTTCGCCGGCGGGCTCAGGGCCCGCCGGTGAACCCGTCGGCCTCGATGAGCGCGGTGAGCCGGTCGAGGGCGTGCCGCCAGGCATGCCGCGGCGGGGTGGCGTAGCCGATGACGAGCGCCGCCGGAGCGTCCCGCGCCGTGTGCCACAGCCCGGAGGTGCGCAGGCCGTGCAGGCGCAGGCCGGCGCGCTCGCCGGCGGCCACCAGGCGCCGCTCCCGCTCGGCCGAGCCGACCGGGAGCAGCGCGTGCAGCCCGGCGGCGACCCCGTCGAGCGGCGTCGCGGTGACCGTGGCGAGCCGTGCGGCCAGCTCGGCGCGGCGCCGTCGGTAGTCGGCGCGCAGCCGCCGTACGTGCCGGTCGTAGTCGCCGCGCGTGATCAGGTCGGCGAGGGCGAGCTGGTCGATGACCGGCACCGCGGCGGCGGTCTCCTCGACCATGTCCAGCAGTGGTGCGCGCAGCGCCGCCGGCAGGACCAGCCAGCCGATCCGCATGCCGGGAGCGAGCGCCTTGCCGGTCGTGCCGCCGAGGACGACATGGTCGGGCGCGAGCGCCTGGAGGGCCCCGAGCGGCTGCCGGTCGTAGCGGAACTCACCGTCGTAGTCGTCCTCGATGACGTATCCGCCGGTACGGCGGGCCCACTCGACGAACGCCGTGCGGCGGCGGGGCGCCAGCACCACGCCGCGTGGGTGCTGGTGCGCCGGAGTGAGGAGCACGGCGCCGGCGTCGTCGCGCAGGCCGGCGGGGTCCGCGCCGTCGGCGTCCACGTGCAGCGGGTCCGTCACCAGGCCCGCGCCGCGAAGCAGGCGCCGATGCCGCTCGAGGCACGGATCCTCGATCGCCGCCCGGCGTACGCCGAGCCGCTGGAACATGCGCGCCAGCAGCGCCAGCGCCCCGGCGAAACCCGGGGTTATCACCACGGACTCCGGCGCGACCCGCGCGCCGCGGGTGCGGGAGACATAGCCGGCGACGGCCGTACGCAGCGCCGGCTCTCCGGCGGGGTCGCCGTAGTCGAAGGCGGCGGGGTCGGCCGCCGAGACGGCACGCCGGACACTCGACGCCCACGCCGTACGGGGAAAGGAGCCGAGGTCGGGCCGTCCGGGCCGCAGGTCGACCGGCCATCGGTCCCGCGCCGTCACGTCCGGCGGCGCGGCCATGCCGTCACGGGGAGCCGAGGCGCGCGTGGTCCCGGCGTGCAGGTCGGCGACGCGGGTGCACGAGCCGGGCACGCCGATCAGCCAGCCCTCGGCCGTGAGCTGGGCGTACACCTGGACGACCGTGCCGCGCGACAGGCCGAGGTCGACGGCCAGGACGCGGCTGCCCGGCAACCGTGCTCCCGCCGCGAGCCGGCCCGACCGTACCGCCTCCCGCAGCGCCGCCTCCAGCGCCGGACCGACCCCGCGGGCCGCCCTCGTCTCATCCGGGCGCAGGTCCAGGTGCAGGTCCAGCCCACCGCGCTCACGCCCGCCCGCCGTGCCTCTCACGTCCACGGCACCAGCCTTCCGGACCTGGGACTGGCCGGGCCACGCGGGGCCCGCCGTCGCTGCGGTCCGAGTCCCCGGCGAATGCGAGGCTGGACCCCATGGAGAAGATCGACGACAACGCCGCCCTCATCGTGGTCGACGCGCAGAAGGGCTTCGCGGACGCCGCGTACTGGGGCCCGCGGAACAACCACGGGGCGGAGGAGAACATCGCCGCCCTGATCGAGGAGTGGCGCCGCGCCGTACGGCCCATCGTGGTCGTCCGGCACGACTCGGTGGAGCACGGCTCACCGCTGGCCGCCGGCGGCGAGGGCAACGACCTCACCGACGGCGTGCGCGCCGCCCTTGGTGCGCACGAGCCCGCGCTGACCGTCGCCAAGACGGTCAACTCCGCCTTCTACGGCACCCCCGACCTGGACGTGTGGCTGCGCGGCCAGGGCATCGGCCAGATCGTCATCGCCGGCGTCCAGACCAACATGTGCGCCGAGACCACCGCGCGGATGGCGGGCAACCTCGGCTACGCGGTGCTGTTCGCGATCGACGCGACCTTCACCTTCGACGCCGCCGGCCCGGACGGCGCGGTGGTCACGGCGGACGAACTCGCCCGCGCCACCGCGGCCAACCTGCACGACGGCGGCTTCGCCCGCGTCGTGCGCACCGGCGACCTGCTCAGCAGCTGAGGCGCAGGCCGTGTACGACCTGCCGGACGAACTCCTCACGCGGCGCGACGTCGTCCAGGAGCATCTTGGTGAACGCGTAGTTGACGCAGGCGCCGACCAGGAGCCGCGCGGAGGCCAGGCAGTCGACGCCGGCCGAGATCCGCCCCAGCCCGCGTTCGGCGTCGAGGTATTCGGCCACGCGCAGGGGAGTGAGGTGCGGGCCCATCTCGCGTGACTTGAGCACGCGCCGGAGCTGGAGCAACTGGTCCGGCTTGGTGAACACGCTCACCTTGGCCGACAGGATCTCGCAGTAGAACTGGATCGTCGCGTGCGCCACCGGTTCGAGGTTCTGCTCGACGGTACCCTCGCCGACCCGCGACTCCAGGTCGATCATCGTCCGCACGAACACCGGGAGACGGTCCATCAGCAGCGCGAGGTAGAGGTTCATCGCGGACTGGTCCGAGGAGTCCGCCGCATAGCCCTGCCCCGTGGGTGCGGTGAGACCCGGTGCGCCGGAGTGCCCGGTGCCGCGCATTAACTCCGCGGCGATGTCGACCACCTGGTGGCGTACGGAGTCGGTGGTCTTGCCGGCCGACGAGGGCGGCCACGGGGACGTAGCGTCGGAATTCATGATCCCCCAAGGATCTTTGGGTGGAACGATCACGTCAACGAAAACGCCGATCAAGGAGGAGCCGTATCGGCCCGCGCGCTCCCCGGGGCGCGTGGACCCCACGTGCGATGAGGTGGCGCGCCCTCGGGCGACCATAGCGTGGCGGGAGACACTCTCGTCCGCGAATGAAGAGGTCCCATTCCCAAATTCGGCCCGCCGGTCACCCAAGCCGGGGTATGCCGAGGCGCGCACGCGATTGCGGGAGTTCGACCGAGGCCGCTCAGCTGGTCAAAGGGGTGTGATCGAACGTGCGCTACGGTGCAAACGGGCTCTCGGGCCTCGACGTCTCGACCAACGCGCCCGCCGATCCGGCGACGGCCGCGGCGCCGCGCGACGCTCGTGTAGAGGTGATCGAAGCATGAGACTGACGGTCCTCGGCGGCGGCGGCTTCCGTGTGCCCCTCGTCTACCGTGCCCTGCTGGCCGACCACGGCGAGGGCCGCGTCACCGAGGTGGTCCTGTACGACCTCGACCCGGCGCGCATCGCGGTGATCGGCCAGGTGCTCGCCGAGCAGGGGGACGGCGTCCGCGACGCGCCCGCCGTCGCCGTCACCACCGACCTGGACGAGGCTATCGCCGGCGCCGACTTCGTCTTCTCCGCGATCCGGGTCGGCGGCCTCCAGGGACGCGCGGCGGACGAGCGCCGCTCGCTCGGCGAGGGCGTGCTCGGCCAGGAGACGGTCGGCGCGGGCGGCGTCGCGTACGGCCTGCGCACCGTCCCGGTCGCGCTGGAGATCGCCCGGCGGGTCCGCGACCTCGCCCCCGGCGCCTGGGTCATCAACTTCACCAACCCGGCGGGCCTGGTCACCGAGGCGATGTCGCGTCACCTCGGCGACCGGGTGATCGGCATCTGCGACTCACCGGTCGGGCTGGGCCGCCGCGTCGCGGCCGCCGCCGGCGCGGACCCGGAGAGCGCCTGGTTCGACTACGCCGGCCTCAACCACCTCGGCTGGCTTCGCGCCGTACGCGTCGGCGGCCGCGACGTGCTGCCCGGCCTGCTGGGCGACGACGCGGCGCTGTCCTCGTTCGAGGAGGGACGGCTGTTCGGCGGCGACTGGCTGCGCACGATCGGCGCGGTGCCCAACGAGTACCTGCACTACTACTACTTCGCCCGTGACGCCGTGGCCGCGCTCGGCGACGCCGCGCAGACCCGCGGCGCGGTCGTCCTCGACCAGCAGCGCGACTTCTACGCACGCACGCCCGGCAGTCCCGGTTCCGCGCTGGAGGCGTGGGAGAGCACACGGGCCCAGCGCGAGCGCACCTACATGGCGGAGAACCGCGAGGCCGCGGGCGCCGGCGAGCGCGCGTCCTGCGACCTGGACTCCGGCGGCTATGAGAACGTCGCGCTCGCGCTGATGCGCGCGATCGCCCAGGACGAGCGCACCACCCTGATCCTCAACGTGCGCAACCGCGGCGCGCTCCCGGGGCTCGACGCGGACGCGGTGGTCGAGGTGCCCTGCTTCGTCGACGCGGGCGGCGCGCGCCCGTTCGCCACCGCCCCGCTGGCCGACCACGCGCTCGGTCTGGTGACCTCGGTGAAGGCGGTGGAGCGCGCCGTGCTGGAGGCGGCCACCACCGGATCGCGCGCCGCCGCGCTGCGCGCGCTGGCGATCCATCCGCTGGTCGACTCGGTCACCGTCGCCCGGCGGCTCCTCGACGGCTACGAATCAGACTCTCCCCAGCTCGGGTACCTACGCGGAAGGGCGGATCGCTGATGCACGACGATCGCAGGCAGGTGGAGGACCGGCTGGACCGGGCGCTGCGGGAACGCATCGCCCCCGCGACGTACGCGGAACGGCATCCGATGGCGATCGAGGTCTGGCATGTGCCGGACGAGCCGGTGCCGGTCGCCGAGGCGCTGGCCGCCGACTACACGCCCTTCGCGCCCGGCGACCCGTGGGGCCGCCCCTGGTCGACGAGCTGGCTGCGGGCGACCGGCGACGTACCGGCCGAATGGGCGGGCCGCCGCGTCGAGGCGCTGTTCGACATCGGCTTCACCGGCCGCGGGCCCGGCTTCGAGGCCGAGGCGCTCGTCCACGACCTGGACGGCCGCCCGATCAAGGGCATCGAGCCGATGAACCAGTACGTTCCCGTCACCGACGCCGGGCCGGGCGGCCGCGAGCAGGTGGGCTTCCTGGTCGAGATGGCCGCCAACCCCGACATCCTGGGCAACGGCTTCGTCCCGACGCCCCTGGGCGACAAGGCCACCGCCGGGGACGTGCCGCTCTACCGGTTCGGCTCCGCCGACCTGGCCGTACTGGATGAGGACGTGTGGCACCTGCGGCTCGACGCCGAGGTGCTGTCGGAGCTGATGCGCGAGCTGCACACCGGCGACCCGCGACGGCACGAGATCCTCCGCGCGCTCGAACGCATGCTGGACGAGCTGGACGTCCACGACGTGCCTGGCACCGCCGCGGCCGCGCGCGCCGCACTCGCGGACGTCCTCGCCCGGCCCGCGCACGCCAGCGCGCACACGATCTCCGCCACCGGCCACGCGCACATCGACAGCGCCTGGCTGTGGCCGCTGCGCGAGACCCAGCGCAAGACCGCGCGTACGTTCGCCAATGTCACGGCGCTCGCCAAGGACTATCCCGAGCTGGTGTTCTCCTGCTCCCAGGCCCAGCAGTACGCCTGGGTGAAGGACCGCTACCCGGAGGTCTTCCGCCGCATGCGGGAGGCGGCCAAGGCGGGGCAGTGGGCGCCGGTCGGCGGCATGTGGGTGGAGGCGGACGGCAACCTGCCGGGCGGCGAGGCGCTGGCACGCCAGCTCGTCCACGGCAAGCGGTTCTTCCTGGAGGAGTTCGGGGTGGAGACCCGCGGCGTCTGGCTCCCCGACTCCTTCGGCTACACCGCGGCGTACCCGCAGCTCGCCGTGCTGGCCGGCAACGACTGGTTCCTCACCCAGAAGATCTCCTGGAACCAGACGAACAAGTTCCCGCACCACACGTTCTGGTGGGAGGGCATCGACGGCACGCGGATCTACACCCACTTCCCGCCCGCCGACACCTACAACGGCACGTTCGACGGGGCCGAGCTGGCGCACGCCGTGCGCAACTACGCCGACAAGGGCGGCGGCACGCGGTCGCTGCTGCCGTTCGGCCACGGCGACGGCGGTGGCGGCCCGACCCGGGAGATGATGGAGAAGGCCCGGCGGCTGCGCGACCTCGAGGGTTCGCCGAAGGTCGTGGTCGAGCACCCGGACGCCTTCTTCGCCGCCGCGCGCGCGGAGTACCCGGACGCCGCGGTGTGGTCGGGTGAGCTGTACCTGGAGCTGCACCGCGCCACCTACACCACGCAGGCGCGCACGAAGGCGGGCAACCGCCGCAGCGAGCATCTCCTGCGCGAGGCGGAGCTGTGGTCGGCGACCGCCGCCGTCACCGCCGGGTTCGACTACCCGCACGAGGATCTGGACCGGCTCTGGAAGGTCGCGCTCCTCCACCAGTTCCACGACATCCTGCCGGGCAGCTCCATCGCCTGGGTGCACCGCCAGGCCGAGGCGACCTACGCCGAGGTGCGCGCCGAGCTGGAGGGCGTCATCGCCGCCGCCGTCGCCGCGGTGGCGGGGTCCGGCGCGGACGTGCGCGTGTTCAACACGAGCCCACGCGACCGCGCCGAGGTCGTGAGGGTCGCCGCGGAGCCGGTGACCGGAGACGCGCAGGAGCTGGCCGACGGGTCGTACGCGGTGTTCGCGCGGGTGGCGGGGTCGGCGTCGGCGCCGCTCGGCTCGACGCCCGCGCCCGCGCCGGTGGTCGTGACCTCCTCCTCCGACGGCACGACCCTCGAAAACGGCCTCGTACGCGTCGTGGTCGACGGCGACGGGCTGCTGGCCTCCGTACGCGACCTCACCGCCGACCGCGAGCTGCTCGCGCCGGGGTCGCGCGGCAACCTGCTCCAACTGCACACCGACCTGCCCAACCACTGGGACGCCTGGGACATCGACCGGCACTACCGGCGGCGGCGCACCGACCTCACCGCCGCCGAGTCGGTCACCGTCCTGGACCGCGGGCCGCTCGTCGCCGCCGTACGCGTCGTGCGCGCGTTCGGCGAGTCGCGCGTCGAGCAGACGGTCACGGTCGCCGCGGGCGGCGCCGGAGTGCGGATCGACACCGAGATCGACTGGCACGAGCGGGAGAAGATCCTCAAGGCGGCCTTCCCGCTCGACGTGCACGCCGACCGTACGGCGGCCGAGATCCAGTTCGGCCACGTGTTCCGGCCCACGCACGCGAACACGAGCTGGGACGCGGCGCGCTTCGAGGCCGCCTGCCACCGCTGGATCCACCTCGCCGAGCCCGGCTACGGCGTCGCACTGCTCAACGACGCCACCTACGGCCACGACGTCACCCGTACGACCCGCGAGGACGGCGGCACCACCACGACCGCCCGCTACAGCCTCGTACGCGCGCCACGCAGCCCCGACCCCGAGGCCGACCAGGGGCCGCACCGCATCACGTACACGCTGCTGCCCGGCGCGACGGTCGCGGACGCGGTCGCGGGAGGCTACGCGCTGAACCTGCCGCTGCGGGTCGCGGCCGGCGCGTCCGCTCCGGCCACGCCGCCGCTGGTGAGAGCCGAGGGCGAGGCGGCCTCGATCGAGGCGGTCAAGCTCGCCGACGACCGGTCCGGCGACGTCGTCGTCCGCCTGTACGAGTCGCTCGGCGGGCGCGCGCGCACCCGGCTGCGCACCGCGTTCCCGCTCGCCGGAGCCGAGGTCGCGGACCTGCTCGAACGCCCGTCGGGCGTCTCACTCGCGGTGGCCGAGGACGGGAGCGTGCCGGTGGAGCTGCGCCCGTTCCAGGTGCTGACGTTGCGGCTGCGCGCGACCGGGTGAGCGCGCGCCCACGGCGTGGCCTCTTGATATAGGTGTTGACTTATATAAGTCGCCACCTCTAGTTTGTGCGACGTGCACGCGTCCGGCGTACCCGGCGATCCGGTGCGGCGCGCGTTCTGGAACCGCCGGCCAAGGGGAGAATTCGATGATCGACGTCATAGCGCAGATCAACGCGGTGCGCCGTACGGTGGGCACACGGGTGCTGGAGGCGGGCGAGGCGCGCGCCGTCACCATCAGCCGGGTCTACGACACAACGGTCGAGGACCTGTGGGACGCGTGCACGTCCGCCGAGCGCATCCCGCGCTGGTTCCTGCCGGTGTCGGGCGACCTGCGGCCCGGCGGCCGGTTCCAGCTCGAGGGCAACGCCGGGGGCGCGGTCGAGCGCTGCGACCCGCCGAAGAGCTTCGCGATCACGTGGGAGTTCGGCGAGCAGGCGAGCCTGGTCGAGGTACGGCTGACGGAGGAGCCGTCCGGCGGCACGCGGTTCGAGCTGGAGCACACCGTCCCGGTGGATGACCACTGGACCGAGTTCGGCCCCGGAGCGGTGGGCCTCGGCTGGGAACTGGGCCTGCTGGGCCTGAGCCTGCACGTACCGGCCCGAGCGGGAGGCGACCCGGCCGAGGCGGCGGCCTGGGCCGCCTCGGAGGAGGGCCGCTCTTTCGTGAGGCTGAGCAGCGACGGCTGGTGCGATGCCGACGTCGCGAGCGGCACGGAACAGGACCTCGCACGCGCCGCCGCCGACCGCACCACCGCCGCCTACACGTCCGGCTCCTGACCTCGCCGCGAGGAGCAAGCGAGGGGATCGCTAGGCTGGCCCGCGATGAGGACGCCAGATCATGACGGCCTGGACCGCGGCTTCGTGCTGACGCCCCGTCCTGCCGAGCGCCCGATCCCCGAGCCGGTCACCAAGCTCGGCGGGCAACCCGTCTGGATCGAGCAGGCGCGGCAGCCGGGCGTGGTGACCGGCGGGCGTCCCGACTGGCTCCAGGGGGACGAGTCGCCCGGGCCGGACTGGCCGCTGCTCCTCCAGATCGACGCGACCCGGGTGAACTTCGCGATCAATTGCGGCGACGCCGGGATGGCCTACGCACTGCTCAACGCCGAGCAGGACGGCGGCGTGTTCCTCGTCCAGTCCTGCTGACGCCGGGCGTCAGGCGTCGCGGCGTGCCAGGCTCCACGCGCCCGCGCCCAGTGCCAAGGCCGCGTACAGGCCGAGCAGCCCCAGGCCCGTCCACGGGGACAGGCCGTCCGTGCTCGGCCGGGACACCCCGAGGGAGTCGCCGACGATGGCGAGCGGTACGAAGCGGACCATCGACGGGGAGACCGCGAGCAGGAGCTGCCCGATGACGAACACGCCGCCGACGTAGCCGGCCAGGGCGGCGGCAGAGTGGCGGACGATGGCGCCGAGGCCGAGCCCGAGCAGGCCGATCAGGCCGACGCCCACGCCGGACAACAGGATCGCGCGCGGTACACCCGGGTCCGACAGCGACGGCGCGTGGATGCGGGCCGGCAGCCCCGCACACCCGGCGAAGAAGGCGACGAACGCCGTGACCTCGCCGAGGACCAGGGTGAGCAGGCCGAAGACCGTCGCCTTCGCGGCGAGCAGCAGCGGGCGGTTCGGCACGGCGGCGAGCGTCGCGCGGATCATGCCCGAGGAGTACTCACTCGTCATCGTCAGCACGCCCAGGACGCCGATCAGCAGCAGGCCGGGGGCGATGCCGGCCAGGGAGTTGTTGGTCAGGTCGCCCGCGGCGTTCCGTGTGTGCGCGCCCACCGCGGCGGCGATGGCCGCCGCGCCCGCGACGGTGACGCCCAGCGTCCACCACGTCGAGCGCAGGCTGCGAAGTTTGATCCACTCCATCCGAGAAGCGGCGGAGAAACGGCGGATGGTGGTCATGAGTTCTCCCATTGGCCAGGCGCGGCGCTCGCGCGGTACTCGGCACTCGATGAGGTCAGGTCGAGGAACGCCTCTTCCAGAGAGCCGTACCGGCCGGACAGTTCCGCGACCGAGGTGTCGGCGACCAGGCGGCCCGCGCCGATCACCACCAGGCGGTCCGCGGTGAGGGCCATCTCGCTGATCAGGTGGCTGGAGACGAACACGGTGCGGCCCTCAGCGGCCAGCGATCGCAGCAGCGTGCGCAGCCAGCGGATGCCCTCCGGGTCCAGGCCGTTCACCGGCTCGTCCAGGATCAGGACGCCCGGATCGCCGAGCAGCGCGGTCGCCACGCCGAGGCGCTGCGCCATCCCCAGCGAGAACCCGCCCGCCCGCCGATCGGCGGCCCCGGAGAGGCCGACCAGGCCGAGCACCTCGCGTACGCGGGAGCGCGGTATCTCGTTCGCGGCCGCGAGCGCGGTCAGGTGCGCGGTGGCGGACCGGCCGGGATGGAACGCCTTCGCCTCCAGCAGCGCCCCGACCGCGCACAGCGGCCTGGGCAGGTCACGGTAGGCCCGTCCGCCGATGCGCGCCCGCCCCGCGTCCGGGGCGTCCAGGCCCAGGATCATCCGCATGGTGGTCGACTTGCCCGCGCCGTTCGGGCCGAGGAAACCGGTCACCGCGCCGGGCCGTACGGAGAAGGAGAGCGCGTCCACCGCGAGCGTGGCCCGATAACGTTTCGTCAGCCCGCGTACCTCGATCGTGTTGCTCACGATGCCTGTCCTTATTGTTCGTCGCCATTTCGTGTGTTCATCCTCGTGGCGGGCTCGCGGCGAATCGATCGTGCCGCCACGAGGGTCCGTGGTACGGCTTGCCCCACTCCCGCACGGCCGGAATTCGCGTTGACGCCGGCCGTATGACCTGGCCCGATCCGGCCAGCGGCGGAGCCTGTACGGCTCGGAATCGGCTATTCAGAATGTGCCCGGACATGCGCACCCGCCGCGCATGCCGGACGCTTGCTGGAGGAACGCGTGAGACCGATGAGTCGTGGAATGCGCCGCCGCGGATTCGCCGCGTTGGCGGCACTGGTCGCCGGATTCCTGCTCGCCCCGTCCACCGCGGGCGCGGCCGTACCGCCGGTCACGCGGCCGGCCACACAGCCGGTCGCTGATGGGCTCAGCCGCGCGACACCCACGACCGGCACCGTCTGGCTGGTCGACCCGCGCTCGCATCGCGTCGTGGTCGAGGCCGACCGCACGGTCACCGGCGCGGGCCTCGCCCGGCTGGCGGCGGCGGTCCGGCCGTACGGCGGCGTCGTGCGGCGGATCCCCGGCACGCTCGGGCCGCGCCTCAGCGGCGGCGACCCGGTCCTAGCCGGCTCCTTCCGCTGTACGGTCGGCGTCAACGTGACCGCCGCGGGCGTCTACTACTTCGTCTCCGCCGGGCACTGCGCCCAGGCCGCGAGCACCTGGTACACGCTCGGCGGCGCGCTCGTCGGCACGACCACCGCCGTCCGCTACCCGCAGGACGACTACGCGCTCGTGCGCTACACCGGCCGGGTCAGCCACGAAGGGGCCATCGGCAAGCAGGACGTCACCTCCGCGGGCACCGCGCACGTCGGCGAGCACGTCTGCATGCGCGGCGGCACGAGCGGCGTGCACTGCGGCACCGTCCTGGCACTGAACGCCACGGTCAACTACGCCGACGGCACGGTCAGCGGGCTGATCAAGACCAGCATCTGCAGCGAGCCCGGCGACAGCGGCGCGCCGCTCTACGACGGGACCACCGTGCTCGGCACGCTGTCGGGCGGCAGCGGCAACTGCACCTCCGGCGGCGTCACGTACTTCCAGCCGATCCTGGAGGTGCTGAGCGCGTACGGCGTGAGTGTGTACTGAGCCACCCGAATGTCACGCGAAACGGCTGCGCGGCGTAGGCGTTTCGCTGCACTATGTATTGCGTGACGGGTAGTGATGGAGCGGCTCTTTCCGGTGATCTTCCTTGGTCCACGGCCGACGTGGCCGGCTCGGCGCGGCTGGAGGCGCTGCGCGCGCAGCGGACGCATCCGGCCACGCTGTGGTTCGGCCCGTCCTACGGGGTGATGGAGCTGACCGACGCGGGCTGGCTGATGAGCGGGATGAACGATCCGACGCCGCAGTCCGCGCGCGACGGTCTCGGCTGGTGGTTTCGCGTGCAGGCACGGCGCAGGTCGACCGACCCGGCGGACCGGGAGGACTTCTGGGAGGCGTCGGCGCTGCTGGAGCGCGAGCGGCGCAACGAACTGACGGTGGCCGGCCGCCGCTTCCGCGTCGTACGTGCGGACCGGTTCTTCCGTTACGGCCTGACCGGGCCCGAGCCGCCGAGATCCACCGACTCCGACACCGTCGTCTCTCCCGAGCACGGCATCTTCGTGAAGTTCACCGCCGGGCTGCTCGGCCCCAGTGAGACACCAGGTAGTGCGGCGCTGCTGGGGGAGCGGTGGGAGGCCGTGCCACGGGGCACGATGGTGCCGCCGGACGTCACGCGCGACGCCCAGCGGGCACTCACGGCGTACCCGAAGATCGTGATGCTCGTCCCGAGGTTCGCGGTCACCGAGGAGAAGGACGGCCACTGGCCGGCCCAGACGAGCGCCATCACGTCACCGGACGAGGCACGCCGCACGCTGGCCACCTACTTCCGCGAGATCGTGCCGGTGATGCTGAAGCCGACCGAGGCCGAGCTCGCCGCCTACCGGCACGCCGCCGACCGGCTGGAGCGTGAGTGCGTCCACCAGATCCGCGTCGCCGGCCGCCGCTTCCGCATCATCCGTGTCGAGACCGCCGTACGCGTCGGCCCCGACGGCCCGGAGCCGCCGCGGCCCTCCGACCACGACCCCGACCCGCCGCTCACCGGCGAGACGGCGGAGCTGCGGACCTGGGACCTCATCGACGAGGAGGACTGAGCGCGGCGTCGAGCCGGCCGGCCGTCATCGTGGCCCGGCACGGAACGCCCGGCGGTACGCGCCCGGCGTCGTGCCCAGGGTGTTGACGAAGCGCCTGCGGAGGTTGGTCGCCGAGGAGAGCCCGACGCGGCGCGCGACGGCGTCCAGCGGGAGGTCGGATGACTCCAGCAGGTCACGTGCCGTGGCGATGCGCTGGGCGAGCAGCCACTGCCCCGGGCTGGTGCCGAGCTGTTCGGCGAACTGCCGGGTGAGCGTACGCGCCGAGACGCCCGCGTGCGCCGCGAGTGCCCTCGACGGTCACTGGCTCGCCGAGTCTGCCGGCGACCCAGTCCAGCAGCGGCGCGAGCGTGCCGTCGATCTGCGCGGGGTGTGGCGGCGCCGCGTACTGCAACTGGCCGCCCTCGCGGTGGGGCGGCATGACCATGGTCCGCGCGATGTGCGCGGCGTAGCGTGCGCCCTGGTCGCGGCGCACCAGGTGCAGGCACAGGTCGAGGCCGGCCCCGGCGCCGGCGCTGGTGGCCACGTCGCCGTGGTCCACGTACAGCACGTCCGGCTCGACCCGCACGCCGGGAAAGCGCGCGGCGAATTCCTCCGCCAGCCCCCAGTGGGTGGTCGCCGTCCGCGCGTCCAGCAGCCCGGCGTGCGCCAGCGCGAAGGCGCCGGAGCAGATGCTGACCACCCGCGCTCCGCGTGAGTGCGCGCGGCGCAGTGCGCGGACGACCGCGGGCGAGGGCGGCTCCGCGGCCGGCAGCCAGCCCGGGACGATCACGGTGCCGGCCTGGTCGAGTGCCTCCAGCCCGCCGGTCACGAGCAGGTCGAACCCGGCGAGCGTCGCGACCGGGCCGGGGCGCTCGGTGCACGCGCCGAAGGCGTACCGGGTCGGCAGACCCGGCCGCTCGATACCGAAGACCTGGGCCGCGCAGCCGAGCTCGAAGGTCGACTGCGGCGGCCGGACGAGCGCCACCACGCGATGCATGTCTGGAAAGTACCGCAGGATGTCTTTCCTGACACTCGGCGGGGCGGCCGCCGGCCGCCAGGCTGGTCTCATGACGACAGAACAGAGC
Organism: uncultured Actinomycetota bacterium; assembly: GCA_963799975.1. Classification (GTDB taxonomy): domain Bacteria; phylum Actinomycetota; class Actinomycetes; order Streptosporangiales; family Streptosporangiaceae; genus Actinoallomurus. Next base: position 395,658 of record CAWCZF010000006.1, read on the forward strand.
ACGCCCGCCTATGTGTGGTCCGCCGTCCAGGACGCCCCGGTACGCGACGTCTTCCCCGGCATCCGCCTGCGCCCGCTGTGGAACGGTGACAACGGCGCGGGGGCGTACGTGCTGGAGATGGACGCGAACACCTGCTGGGAGGGAATCGACGTCCACGACCCCGGCCCCGAGGAGGTCTTCGTGGTCTCCGGCGTCTTCAACGACGGCGACCGCGACTACCCGGCCGGCTCCTTCATCCACGCCGCCGCGGGTACCTCGCACGTCCCGCAGACGACGACGGGCTGCACGCTGTTCCTCTTCTACCCGGAGGGCTAGGCGCTCGTGGTCACGCGCCGTGCCAGGCGTTCAGGGGGCGCCAGCCCGCGCGGGCCTCCCAGCGGCCGCCGGATCGCAGGTGGGCGAGCACCGCCCGCTGGAGTGCGGTGCGTGCGGGCAGTTCGTCCGGCGGCGTCGTCAGGGTGCCGAAGACGAAGCGCATGAGGTCCTCGCCGGCGTCCCGCCCGTGCCCCGGCAGCAGCCGGAAGCGGCGCTGGAAACGCACCACGTTGGAGTCCTCGGGCAGGAGGTCGGCGAGCCGCGGGTCGAGCAGCCACGACACGCACGTCACGACCTCGTACGGCTCGGACGGGAAGTGGCGCGGGAAGAACTCCTGCGCGAACCGGAACGACTCGTCACAGGCCGCCGGCGTGAGCGGGCCCGAACGGGGGATGTGCAGCGCCAGCCCGTACGCGCCCGCGCCCGGCACCGCCGCCCGCAGGAGGCCGCGCTGATACTGCAACCGGCCCAGCTCGTAGAGGCCGCCGCGGACGTGCAGCGTCAGCCATTCGAGCATGACGGGCCAGCCGTCGCCCTTCATCCGCCGGTCGATGGCGAGGTTGCGGCCGAGGTCGGCGAGCGTCGCCCAGGAGACCGCCTCGGGCACGCCGTGCCGCGCGTGGTAGGCGAGCACGTCCTCCAGGAGCGCGAGATAGACATAGGTGTAGAAGTGCTTCCACGCCGGGCCGCGCTCGCGCGGCAGCGAGGGCCCGGGGGCGAGCCAGTCGGCGCCGCCGAGGTCCGCGCGCACGACGGCGACGACCCGCGCGAGCAGCCAGCGCAGCTCCTCCGGCCAGTCCGCGGACGGCCGGTCCGCGAGCTGAGCGAGCGGCTCCGCGAGGCGACCGACGTCTCGCTCAGGGCCACGCTCACCTTCGACCACCCCACCCCCGAGGCCGTCGCCGAACACCTGCGCGGGTGGCAGGTCCCCGGGTGGCCGGTCCTCAGGTGGCTGGTTCTCGGGTGGCCAGCCCGCGAGGATCTCGGCCGCGTCGGCGGGTTCGACCGCGAGGCGGGCGAGCAGCTCGGGCGCCGTGGCGCGCGCGGGCAGGCGAGGCGTGACCGGGCGGCAGGCGGCCAGGCCGCGTACCCAGGCCGCCGAGGCGGCCGGCAGCCCGAGTCGGTCGGTGACCAGTTCCGCGTCCGGTGTCTGCACCGTCCGATTATCGGCCCGCGCGGCCGATTATTCGATGGCGGGCGAGACGTCGCGCGCGCGGGTCAGGGCAGGATCGGCTCCAGGAGGCCCAGATAGCGTCCCGCCCAGTCGCGGAACGTCCACGACTCCGGCCAGTAACACAATCCGCGGCTCTGGAAGAACTGCCACAGCAGCGCCCGGTCCAGCAGCAGGTACGCCGCCGCCCGCCGCGTGAAGGCCTCCCTCGGCGGCCGTGCGCCGAGGTAGGCGTCCAGGAACGCGCGGGCCAGGGACCCGTCCTCGTCGAGGTAGGAACAGAGCGTGCGTGCCAGGTCGGTCTCGGCGTCGCCGAAGTAGGCCTCGCCCAGGTCGAAGACGCCGCTGACCCGCCAGTCCGCGCCCGCGCCCTCGACCACGACGTTCCCCTCCTTGTAGTCCTCCATGACCAGGCACGGCTCGAACGGCCCGGCCAGGGCGCCGGCCGCGTCCGCCAGCACGGTCCGCGCCCAGTCCAGGTCGGCGCGTACGGTGGTGGCCCGGTCGTGCCCGCGCGCGGTCCGCAGCCGGCTGAGGATCCGGTCGCCCACCCAGCGGGCGTACGCCGCGCCGGCGGCCGACGGGCCGGTCCGCGGGGCACCGACGCTCCAGGCGGTGTGGTCCGGCGACTCCAGCGGGCCGACCCGTCCCGTCACGGGGTCGAAGCGACCGGGCCGTTCCCGCGTCGCCCGGTGCATCTCGGCGAGGTTCGCGCCCAGCGCGCGGGCGATCCCGTGCTTGTCGGCGGAGTCCAGCCGGGCGCGCACGTCCGGGTCGGACAGTTGCAGGCCGGGCATTCGCGGCATGACGACATAGCTCCAGCCGAGGACGCCGGCGCCCGCGTTGATCCGGTACGGCCGAGGCACCGGCACGCGGGTGCGCGTCGCCAGCAGGTCCACGTGGAACCGCTCGGCCTCGAACTGGCCGGGGAAGGACGGGTCGCCGCGCAGGACGTACTCCCCGGCGGTGGTGCGTACGAAGAGGTTCTGCCCGAAGTGGCCGTGCGGGACCGGCTCCGCGCGCAGGACGCGGCCCAGCCCGTACGGGTCCAGTGCGGCCTGGAGCCGTGCGGCGGAGATCTCGCCCAGGCGTTCGGAGTAGCGCATCGTCACCCTTTCACCGTGCTTTTCACTGGTTCCGGCGTCTCGGCCGACGCCGCCGGTGCGTGCCGGCCGAAGAGACCGAACCAGCTGCGCCGGATGAAGGCGAGGAGCAGGACGCCGTAGTCGACCACCCAGAACACCGAGCCCAGGTCGAAGCCTGCCGACGCGTGGCCGGAGGCGACGAGCAGCAGGTGCCGTACGAGGGCCGCCGCGAGCAGCGCGAGCAGTGCGAGGTGCGGCGCGACCTCCTTCAGGTAGAGGCCGGCCCGCTGCACCTTGCGCGTCACGCGGTAGGCGGGCTTGCGGTGCGGCCCGTACCAGAGGGCCCGCACGCCGGCGCCCATGTAGACGAACATCAGGCCCACCCACATCTGCTTGGCGCGCAGCACCTCGCGCCATGACGTGCCGTTGCCGAGCACGAACATGTACGCGGCCAGCAGCAGCACGTAGCCGACGGAGTAGGCGACGTGCGCGACGACGTGTTCACGGAACATCCGTACGTCGAACAGCAGGCAGCACGCGGGCGTCAGGATCAGGGCGAGGGTCGGGATGCTCGACAGGTAGAACAGGCCGACCTCCAGGAACTGGAGCCGTTGGCGTCGCGACAGCCCGCGCGTCCGCAGCGGCGAGCGCCAGAAGAAGATCCGGAGCGTGTCCATCGCCCAGGTGCCGAGCTGCTTGTAGACGTTCGGCAGGTCCTCCGGGGCGACCTGGCCGACCGCGCCGTCGATCGGCAGGTACGCGCCGTGCAGGCCGCGTTGCAGCGCGAGGTAGCCGGAGTAGAGGTCCTCGACCAGGTTCCAGGTGGGGAATCCGCCGATCGCCTCCAGGCTCGCGCGCCGCCACACGAGGCCGCTCCCGCACGGGAACGCGGCGCCTGCGGCCGCGCGCGAGAGCATGATGCCCCGGTAGAAGAACCGCCGCCGGTTCCCGAACGGGTCCCCGGCGCTCACCAGCGAGTCCTTGACGGTCTGCACGTACGCGATCTGCGGATGGTGCACCAGGTGGCCGACCGTGTGGCGGAGGAAGCCGGGGTCGCCGACGAGGTCGTCGGCGTCGCGCGTCTCGACGAACGCGATGGCCGGGTACGCGCGTGCGACGAAGCCGAGCATCGCGTTGAGGTTGCCGTCCTTGGCGTCGCCCTGGCGCTCCGGCGTGTGCTTGCGCGGCGGCCGGTGGTAGTGCAGGAGGGCGGCGGGGAACCGGCGCTGGACCTCCTCGACCATGGCGCGCACCTCGGCGCGGTGGCCGTCGTCGCCGACGACCACGACGAGCCGATCGTGTGGCCAGTCCTGTGCCAGCACGCTCTCCAGCGTGCGCCGCACCATGTCCGGCGGCTCGTTGTAGGTCGGGACGAGCACCGCCACCCGCGGCCGCGCGTACGGCGGGGGCGGGGTGACCGCGAGCGGCAGGCGGTGCCAGTTGTTGTAGACGGTGAGGAACAGCAGCAGGATCAGGAACGTGTTGGCGAGCAGGAACGGCAGCGACACCCACAGGTCGCCGGTCGTGAGGTCGGCGGCGATCCAGCCGGTGTAGACCAGCGACGCCGCGACGAGTGTGAGACCGGTGCCCTTGCGTACGAGGTCGCTACTCCAGAACCTGTCCATGCGTGATAACCGAGCGGGCGTCAAGACGGGGAGTACCTCCTGAGCGTCGGACGCGGCTCGGCCATCGACGGTTCCGGTGCTCGGCCCGCAGGAGGCAAACTCTAGGCGGTACGCCCGGCGAACGCACCCGCCGGGCGGTCAGTCCAGGGTGATCGCGTCGAGGCCGGGCGGCGTCGCCGTGCCCGGTGACCACGAGGAAGCCGCTCTCGCGCAGCGCCGCGTCGACGCGGCCCGCCACCGCGCGGCGGTCGGCCTGGTCGCCGTGGAACCACGCGTCGAGGTCGATGGCCGGCACCGCGCTCATGCGCTCTCCGTTCCGATGTCCTCGGCCCAGAGCTCCGGGTTCGCGCTGATGAAGCCGGTCATCAGGGCGGCGCACTCGGCGTCGTCGAGCACGACGACCTCGACGCCGAGCCCGGCCAGCCACGCGTGCCGTCCCTCGAACGTGCGTGCCTCGCCGACGACCACGCGCGCGATGCCGAACTGCATGATCAGCCCGGCGCAGTACCAGCACGGCGACAGCGTCGTCGTCATGGTCGTGTCGCGGTAGGTGGGGCGGCGGCCCGCGGCGCGGAAGGCGGCGGTCTCGGCGTGCATGGACGGGTCGTCGTCCTGCACGCGTCGGTTGCGGCCACGGCCGAGCAGCGTGCCGCCGGCGGAGAACAGCGCGGCGCCGATCGGGACGCCGCCCTCGGCGTAGCCGGCGCGCGCCTCCTCCAGTGCGACGCTCAACATCGCGATGTCGCTGGTCACCTCACCACTATCGGGCATCGACCGCCCCGCTACCATGCCGGCATGGCCGTCTCCGGGTACTCGGGCACGCCGCTCGCCAGGAAGATCGGCGTCAGGCCGGGGCATCGCGTGTCGCTCCGGCATCGACCGGGCGACTGGGAGATCACGGACCTGACGGACGAGGTCGTGGTCGCCGACGACGCGACGGGCGGCGGCGGCGCCGACATCACGATGGCGTTCTACCGCTCCCACGCCGTCCTGGCGGCCGAGGCGGCGGGGCTGGCCGAGCGGCTGGCCGACGACGCGATGCTGTGGATCGCGTGGCCGCGCCGCGCCACCGGCCATCACAGCGACATCACGGAGAATGCGCTGCGTGATCTCTTCCTGCCACTCGGCGTCGTCGACGTGAAGGTGGCGGCACTGGGCGAGGATTGGTCCGGACTGAAGTTCGTGCGCCGTCGTGAGAACCGCAACTCCTGAAAAGTCAAGGGCAGAAGACAACCGGTTTGCGGTAGACGGCGAGCAGTCGTTGTTGGTAGCTAACTAAAGCGCTGAGCGTACGCGTACGGCCACAGCTAGCCGTTTCCGGTCCATCCAAGCCACCATTTAGCGAGCCATAGGTGTGGCTTGTGCGGTGTGGTGCAGAGCGGCCGAACCCCGCGCCTGGCCGCGTGTCGGAGGGCGTTGGCACTCCGATCCGGTGGCGTCTACGGCATCATAGTCCCAGCTCACAACACCTTGAGAGCCTGCCGGCTATTCATATCAATCCGGTCGGATATGTATGGAAACAGCGTCCCCCTATTGAATGCCTATGAGGCCCCTATCCATTTACCATGCCGCCCCCTAGGTGGCGGCTGACCAGCGAGTTTACCCATGAAATGACGCTATTGACCGATATGCAGTTGTGGGTTAGTGTTCGTCGAACACGATTCAATGGATATGGGCGGCCATTCTCGGGGCTCGGCTCGCTTTACCAATGTTTCGTCCCCTTGGAACGGGAGTGTTAACGGGTATGGCGACAGAGTCCGAGCTGCTGAGCGTCAGGCCGAGACTGCGCAATGACGCGGTCTTCCTACGGGTCGACACCGGCGTCTATCTCCGGCATTCCGAGACCGCCTGCGTGCTGAAGGGCAAGCTCGCCTACCAGTGGCTCTCGATCCTGGGCCCGCGCATGAACGGCGAGGTCAGCGTGGGTGAGCTCTGCGACGGCCTGGACGAGAACCAGCGCCAGACCGTCTTACGTCTGACCGGCACCCTGCTGGCGCAGGGCTTCGTCCGCGACGTGCCGCCCGCGGCGGACGCGGGCCTGCCGGAGGCCGTGCTGACGCGGTTCCGGCCACAGATCAACCTGATCGAGCACTTCGCCGGCGCGACCGGCGACTCGCCCGCGGCGCGCTTCGGCCGGTTCCGTTCCGCCCGCGCCCTCGTCGCCGGGACGGGCCCGACGCTGACCGCCGTCTTACAGGGCCTGGTACGCAACGGCATGGCCGAGGCCGACTACGTCGTGCCGCGCGACGGCGCCGACGTGGCGGCCGCGCTGGAGCCCGACGTCGCCGCGCTGGACGCCGCCGGCGTCCCGGCCACGGTGAACCCGCGCGCCGCCGACGTGACCTGGCCGGACTACGACATCGTGATCTTCGCGGCCGAGGGCGAGGGCCTCGCCGAACTGCTCGCGGTCAGCCGGCGGCTGCGCGACGCATCGCCCGCCGCACGCCTGCTGCCGATCGTGGCCACCGGCGAGCGGGTCGTGCTCGGCCCGCTGACCGGCACCACCACCGGGCCCTGCTGGCTCTGCGGGCAACTGCGGCTGAGCGCGAACGGCGACCCGGGAAGCGCCGCCGACCTGTGGCGCGAACTCGCGCTCGGCGAGACGGTGGACCGCTCCACACGCGCCAGCGGCACCGTCCCGGCGATGATCGGCAACGCCGCCGCCCTGGAGACGTTCCGCCTCTTCTCCGGGCAGCTCTCGGACGCGGCCGAGCGGCACGTGATCGTGCAGGACACCACGACGCTGGAGTCCGTACGCGAGCCGCTTCTGCCGCACCCGGCCTGCCCGCTGTGCCGCGACCTGGCCCCCGAAGACGCCGAAGACACCGAGGCCACGGACGCCCTCGAAGCATCCGGAGACACCGAGGACGCCTCCGGTTCCTCCGAAGAGGCGCTCTACGAACGCGTCGCCCCGCTGATCTCGCCGCGGATCGGCGTGCTGTCCGAGTGGGCCGACGAGTCGCTGGAGCAGATCCCGCTGAAAATCGGGCGGGTACGGGTGGCGGGCTCCGGCGAGCTGGCACACGGCGCGCGGACCATCACCGCGTACCACCCGGAGACGTTCCTCCAGGCCCGCATGGCCGCGGTCCGCTCGGCCCTGACCTGGTACGCGGGCACCTTCCCGCACCGGGCCGACGTCGAGCACGGCACCGAGGCGGACCTGACCGCCGAGGGCCACCGGATCGTCCCCGACTCCCGGCTGCTGACCTGGAGCGGAATCCCGGCCCCCGCCGGCACGCGCCCGTACGTCCCCGCGGTCTCGCTCGTCACCGGCGAGGCGGTCCTCGTGCCGCAGGCCGCGGCCTACCCCCTCACCGGGGTCAACCGCGCCGCCGTCTTCGAGCGCACCGGCGCGGGAGGCGCCGCCGGCCGCTCGCGTACGGAGATCGTCACCGCCGGGCTGGCGGACGCGCTCGCCTACCGCGGCCTGCTCGCCGCGGCACGCGGCGTCGACACCGGGTTCGCGCTGGCCGAATCGGTCCTGGCGGAGGACGAGGAGGCGCGGTTCGCGCGCGACAGCCTCGGCCATCTCGGCCTGGGCGTGCGCGCCCACGCGCTGCCCGGTGCGTACCCCGCGTACGCGGTGCTGGCCGTCGTCGACGACGGGCCGGTCTGGGCGGTCGGCGCGGCCCTGTCGCCACGCGAGGCGTTGCGCGCCGCGCTGCGCGACGCGCTCGGGCAGGCGCACGCGATCGGCCGGGAAGGCGCGCCGGCCGACCTCGGCGACAAGCTGCCCGCCGACTTCGACCCGCGTACGGCGTGGGCCGGGGCCGAACCCGGCGAGTGGGCGCGGAACGCGACGCCGGACGGAGTGCCGCAGGTGCTCGCGTCCCTGGCCGCCGACGGACTGGACGCCTATCTCGTGGACACCACGACCACCGACCTGCGCGCGGTCGCCGCGCTCAGGACCGGGATGGTCCTGCTGGCGACGCGACCCGAGGATCCAGGCTGAGCACGTCCCCCCCGCTACCGCAGGCTGTCCGGCCGGCGGAACGTCCTAGCAGGACTGGAAGGGAGGCATCATGTCCAATCTCAAGAACGAGCTCGCCGCGCTGGAGAGCATGACCTTCGAGATCGAGGAGCTCGTCGACCCGGCGCTGGAGCTGGCGTTTTCGAGCAGCAGCTGCTCTTGCAGCAGCTGCTGCTCCTGCAGCACCAGCAGCTGCTGCTCCTGCAGCAGCAGCACCAGCTGAGGCATCGCACGGAGTGGCCGCACCACTCCGCGCAGCAGCGCCAAAGGTACCACCGTCGCGACCGTCCGTCTGACCGCTGTGAAAGGCCGGACGGTCGCGACGGCGGTCGCCCCGTGCCTCACGCCGCCTAACACCGCCGCACGCCCAAGCCGCTCAGGAGGGTGAAATGACCGCCGCGACGACAACCGTCATGGCGCCGCCGGCCGTCGATCCCGCGGTCCAGGCGGTGCGCGACTACCTGGCCGCACACGGCCTCCCGGCCGAGCCGGACGGCGGCGGCCCGCTCTACGTCGACGTCGGCGTGCTCGGGCTGCCGGGCAGGACCGAGACCTGGCACGGCGCCGGCGACGCCGATGCCGTCCTGCCGGTGCGCCTCTACGCCGGAACGGTCCTGGTCGGACCCTGTTTCCGCGGCGACGGCCGCCCCTGCGTCATCTGCCTGCAACGGCGCTTCGTGAGCGTGCGCCCGCTGGAGGAGCGCGACGCCATCGACCACGGGCTCGACAGCTACACCGCCGGAGTCGACCCGCAGCTCAGCCCGTTCGCGCTGGAGGCGATCCGCCGCCTCGTCGAGGCGCTGGGCACCGCGGACGCCGGCCCGGTCGCCGACGTGTACGAGCTGCACCTGGCCGACCTGACCGTCACCCGCCGCGCGCTCGTCGCCGACTCGGAGTGCCCGTCCTGCGCGTCCCCGCGGCCGGACACCGCCGAGGCCGCCGTCGTACGGCTGGAGGAGCGGCACAAGCCCGCGCCGGCGGAGTATCGCCTGCGCTCGGTCGAGGAGCTGGACCTGCCGGTCGCCCCGTACGCGAACCCGGTCTGCGGCACCGTGACCGGCTCGCTGCTGCCGGCGTACCAGTGCACGGCGACGGCGCCGGTCAGCGGCTTCTTCCGGGTCCGCAGCCGCTATGACTACCACGAGATGTGGTGGAGCGGGCAGGCGCAGAGCCTGTGGCACAGCGAGCGCTACGGCCTGCTCGAAGGGCTGGAGCGCTACGCGGGCCAGTTCCCGCGCGCACGTGCCGCCGACATCTTCGACAGCTACCAGAACCTCGCGCCGGACGCACTCGACCCGCGCGCCTGCGGCGAGTACGCGCCGGAGTTCTACGCGCACCACGCCGACTTCTACGCGCCGTTCGACCCCGCCACCCCGATGCACTGGACCTGGGGCCACTCGCTGCGCGACGACAAGCCGATCCTGGTGCCCGAGCAGCTCGTCTTCTACCTCGACCGCCGGCCGTACAAGAAGTTCGTGCAGGAGTGCTCGAACGGCTGCGCCAGCGGGAGCTGCGTCGAGGAGGCGGTGCTGCACGCCATGCTGGAGCTGCTCGAACGCGACGCGTTCCTGCTCGCCTGGCACGGCGCGGCCCGGCTGCCGGAGATCGACCTCACGAGCTGCCGCGACCCGCGGATCCGTTTCATGCAGGACCGGATCGCGCGGCTCGGGTACGGCATGCGGCTGTTCGACATGCGGGCCGACCTGCCGGTGCCCACGGTGATGGCGGTCGCCGAGCGCCGCGACGGGCGGCCCGGCACGCTCTGCTTCGGCGCGGGCGCGGGGTTCGAGCCCGAGGACGCGGTGCGGTCGGCGATGTCGGAGACCGCCTCGTACGTGCCCGGGTTCGACGAGCGGGTCGGCGCGCGCGAGCCGCTCCTGCGGCAGATGGTGGACGACTACTCCCTGGTCCACGAGCTGGCGCACCACTCGGGCCTGTACGGCCTGCCGGAGATGGCCGAGCACGCGGACTTCCTCTTCGACGCGCCGCGAAAACGGTCCGTGGACGCCCTGTACGACGGCTGGCTCGGCGAGCGGCCCGGCGGCCTGGACCTGTCCGACGACGTGCGTTTCCTGACCGAGCGGTTCGCCGCGCTCGGCAGCGACGTGATCGTGGTCGACCAGACCTGCCCCGAGCAGGAGCCGATCGGGATACGCACGGTCAGCGTGATCGCGCCCGGCCTGATCCCGATCGACTTCGGCTGGGAACGGCAACGGGTCCTGCACCACCCGCGACTGCGCGCGTTCCTCGACGGCGACCTGGACACGGTCCACGGGCCGGAATCGGGCTACGGCGCGACCGGCTTGCACCCCCGGCCCCACCCGTTCCCATGAGCGCGATCGAGGAGGAGGCCGGGGCGATGTCCTCCCTGCGAGCCTGGGACCAGGACCGGGTGCGTACCGTGCACGACTACGCCGAGACGGTGTTCTACCGCGGCCGGGTGCCGATGGAGCCGGTCGGCTTCCAGACGAACTGGCACGACCAGCCGTCCAAGCACAAGACCTACCTCGGCGTGCCGCGGCTGCCGCTGCCGCCGGGCCTGCCGGACCTGGGCCCGGTGAGCGGCGCGCTGACCGGCGACGCCGCGGACGGCGCGGCCTGGACGCTGGACTCGGTGGCCACGCTGCTGCGGCTCTCGAGCGGCCTGCTGGACCGGCGGCTGCGCATCGGCTGGAACCAGGACATCGACACGCGCATCAACTACGAGGACGCGCTGTGGGGCCGGGCCAGCGCGTCCGGCGGCGGCATGTACCCGCTGGAGACCTACTGGGTGACCGGCGGCTCCGGGCCGCTGACGCCCGGGGTGTACCACTACTCCACCGCGCACCACGGCCTCGAACGCCTCCTCACCGGCGACGTGACCGGCCGGGTGCGCGAGGCGCTCGGCGCCGACCCGTACACCGACCAGTTCCTGCTCGTCTCGGTGCGCTTCTGGAAGAACTCCTACAAGTACAACAGCTTCTGCTACCACGTCGTCACCCAGGACGCGGGGGCGATGCTCGGGTCGTGGGAGCTGGTCGCACGCGGCCTCGGGCGCCGGCTGCACCGCGCGCTGTGGTTCGCCGACGAGCCGCTGAACGCGATGCTCGGCCTGAGGACGCTGGATGAGAGCGTGCTGGCCGTGGTGCCGCTGCCGTGGGACGGCGGCGGCGCGCCCGCGCCCGCGTCGGCTGGATCTGGTGGATCCGGCGGCGTGGGCGACCGGCCCTTCTTCGAGCGCTCACGCGAGATCCTGCGGTTCGAGCAGGTCGAGCGGGTGCATCTGGCCACGCTGCTCGACGAGGCACCGCCGCGCCCGGTCGCGACCGCCGAGAGCCCCGTCGTCCCCGTGGACGTACCGGACGGGACCTACGTCCCGCTGCCGCCGGCGTCCGCGGGCGAGGAGGAGCTCGGGCAGGTCATGCGCCGCCGGCGCTCCAGCTTCGGATCGTTCACCGCGCAGCCGCCGCTGAGCCTGGCGGAGCTGGGCACGGTGCTCGCCGGCGCCTCCTCGGCGCGGCGCTACTCCGCCGACGTCAAGTCCGCCGACGCGCCGCTGACCGGCCTGTACGTCCTCGCGAACCGCGTCGGCGGCCTCGCCTCGGGCACCTACGCGTACGAGGCGGGCGCGCACCGGCTGCGGACCATCGAGGAACGCGAGCTGGGTGAGTTCCTCCAGCGGTCCTACTACCTGACCAACTACAACCTCGACCAGGTCGCCGCGGTGGTGGCCATCTCGGCCAACCTCGACTCCGGCCTGAGCCTGTACGGCAGCCGCGGCTACCGGGTGCTCAACACCGAGGTCGGCGCGGTCGCGCAGACCGCGTACGTGGCCGCCTGCGCGGCGGGCGTCGGGTGCGGCGCGGTGCTGGGCTTCGACAACATCGCCGTCGACGAGAGCGTCGGCCTGGACCGTACGGACGAACGCACGTTCCTGTTCCTCCTGCTCGGCCACGAACGCACCGACCCCGCCGACTTCGACTACCGGCTGGTCTGAGGCCGCCGGACCCTTAGAGGAGGACCACGGTGTCACCCACCGGAACGGCAACGCCGCCGGCACAGGTTGTGGCCGTCTATGACTGGCGACTCGCCGAGCCGTTCATGCTGCGGGTGGCCGGCCTGCCCTTCGACACCGTGGCGGCACTGGAGTTCACCGGCACCGTGGAGTGGGCGAACGCCGTGCTCGCCGCCGAGGACGCGGCGGTCGCCGCGCGCGAGAGCCTCGCCGAGCCGCTCACCGACGCCGTCGGGCGGTGCACCGACGACGCCGTACGCCGGCTGCTCGTCGGGCTGCGGCGCGACGTGTTCAACCTGCGGCCCGTACGCGAGGGTCCGGCCGCGGAGGCCGCGGCCGCCGCGCTCGGCCCCGGAGACGCCGCGACGCTGGCCGGGCTGGTCCAGAGCACGCGCCTGCTCCAGGAGCTGCGCGCGGCGGGAGACGAGGTGCTCGCCGCGGAGCTGGCCGACCGGCGCGCGGTGCTGGGACGGCTCGCGCACGAGCCCGGCCTGCGCCTCGGCCTCCAGCTGTCCTCGCCGTCGCTGGACCGGTACGCCGACCGCTACCTGCCCGCGCCGGGCGAGCGGCCGGGCAAGCGCGCCCGCCGGGTCGAACGCTCCCTGCTGGAGTACCTGTTCCGCACCGCGTGCAAGACGAGCCCGTTCAGCACGCTGACCTCGGTCAGCGTCGGCACGTTCCGCGACGGCGCGGGCGCGGCGCTCGCCGTACGCCTCGCCGACGACGCCAAACGCAGCGCCGTACGGCTCAACATGGCCGCGCTGGACCGGCTGTCCGCGACCGTGCTGGCCGATCCCGCGCTGCGCGCCGACCTGCCGGTGCGTGCCACCGGCGGCTGGCAGGAGCACGAGGACGTGGTGCGCTACCTGCGCCGGTCGCGCGCCGGCGCGGAGGAGGACGCGGGCGCCAAGGTCGACGCACTGCGCGAGACCCTGTTCTTCCTGCCCTCCGGGCAGCTCCTCACCGACGTCCTCACCGAGGTCTCCGGCGCGGGCCCGGTCCGCGTACGCGACCTGGTCGACCGGCTCTGCGCGCTGGTCAAGCGTGACCGCGCGGACGTCGAGACCTACGTCGGCCACCTGCTGCGCCTGGGCCTGCTGGAGACGCCCGACCTGAAGCTGGACATCCACGCCGCCGATCCGCTGGCCGGCTACCGCGCCGGGCTGCTGGCGCTGGACCGGCCGTGGGCGGACGCACTGGCCGGGCGGCTCGCGGCGGTCGCCGGGGCCGTGGACCGCTTCGGCACGGCCGGGCTTGACGAACGGCGGCGGCTGCTCGGCGTCGTACGCGACGAACTGGTCGCGGCGCACGCCGGCCTCGGCGCGGCGGAGGCGTCCGCGCCCGCCACCCTGGTCTATGAGGACACCGCGCCGCGCGACGCCGACGTGGCCGCCGACACCGGGATCTGGGAAGAGGCGCTCCTGCCGGACCTGCGGCGGCTCAGCGGGATGATGCCCGCCTTCGACACGAGCCTGCTGCGCCGCCTGGTCACCCACGGTTACTTCCGCATCCGGCACGGCGAGACCGGCCGGTGCGATGACTTCCTGACCTTCGCCCACGAGTTCCACCGCGACTTCTTCGACAACTTCAGCCAGCGGCTGATGCGGCACCGCAGGTTTCCGGACGGCGGTGGGTACGCGCCGCACGACAACTGGTTCCGCCAGCCGGAGCTGACCGCGCTGGACGACGCGCGCCGTTCGGTCGCCGACCACCTCGCCGAGGCGTACCGCGCGCTGCCGGCCGACGCCGCCGAGCTGGTGCTGGACGAGGGCTTCCCCGGCCGTGTCGCCGAGGCGCTGCCGGCCGGGCTCGGCGCGCTCCAGCCGCGCTCGTACTTCCTCCAGGTCGCCGACGACGGCGCGAGCGAGCCCCGCGCCGTCGTCAACCGCGTCTACTCCGGGCTGACGCTGCTGTTCTCCCGGTTCGCCCACCTGTTCCAGGGCGAGGGCGACGCGGACCTGGCCGCCCGGCTGCGCGCGGTGCTGCGGTCGGTGCGGCCGCCGGGCGCGGTCTTCGCCGAGCTGAAGGGCGGCTACGACGCCACCAACCTCAACCTGCACCCCGCCGTGACCGACTACGAGATCGTCTGCCCCGGCGAGGTCAGCGGCCGTCCCGAGGAGGCGCGGATCGGCGTCGAGGACCTGTCGGTCCGCGAGGAGGCCGACCGGCTCGTGCTGCGGTCCAAGCGTCTCGACGTCGAGGTCATCCCGGTCTACCTCGGCTTCCTGCTGCCGGGCGCGCTGCCCGAGGTGCAGCAGGTGCTGCTGAACTTCTCCTACACCGGCATGGCGCAGCTCGACCTGTGGTCCGGCACGGGCGTACCGCAGCCGGAGGAGGACGTCGTACGGCTGCCGCGGATCCGGTACGGCTCGGTGGTGCTGTCGCGGCAGCAGTGGAGCCTGCGCGCCGAGCACGCGCCGCAGCGGCGGCCCGGCGAGGGCGACGCGGCCTGGTTCCTCGACTGGCAGCGGTGGCGGCGCGAGCACGGCGTGCCGCGCCGGGTGTTCCTGACGACGCCGTCGTCGGGGGAGTACAAGCCGCTCTACGTCGACTTCGACTCCTACTTCTGCCTGACGCTGGTGGACGCGATGGTCCGCGACAACCCCGGCGTGCTGGTGCTGACCGAGATGCTGCCCGGCCCGGACGAGCTGTGCGTGCGCCACGAGGGCCGCGGCTACGTCACCGAGCTGACCGTGGAGATCGACGGGGTACGGAAGGACGCACCGTGAATCCGGAATGGCTGAGCTTCCACGTCTTCTACGCCGCCAATTCCAACCCGATCCTGGTCGAGGGCGTGACGCCGGTGATCCGGCGGCTCCGCGACGAGGGCCTGATCGAGCGCTGGTTCTTCATCCGCTACTGGCTGGAGGGGCCGCATGTGCGGATCCGGGTGCTGCCGCGGCGCGCCGAGGACACCGAACGCGTACGCGCCGAGGTCACCGAGGCGCTGCGTGCGGTGCTGGCGCGACGCCCCGCACTCTATGAGGCCGACCGCGACGCCAGCGGCGAGCTGTTCAAGCGCATGTACCTCGCCGAGTACAGCGAGGAGCGGTGGAACGCCGAGTACGGCACGGACGGCGAGATGCCGTATCGGGACAACAACAGCGTCCACGAGATCGCCTACGTGCAGGAGCTGGACCGCTACGGCGGCCCGGCCGGGATGGCGCTGTCGGAGTGGCACTTCGAGAAGTCCAGCGACCTGATCCTGCGGATGCTCGCGACCGGCAACGTGCACATGCGCACCGTCCTGCTCGGCCAGACCGTGCAACTGGACATGGCCCTGTGCTTCGCCTTCCTGCCCGGTGAGGCGGCGGTCGCGGAGTTCCTGGAGAACTACCGCGTCTTCTGGGAGACCTCCTACCAGGAGCCGAGCACCGAGCAGCACGAGACGTTCGACCGCAGCTTCGCCCGGATGCGCGACCGGCTGCTGGAGCGGCTCACGCGCGTACGCGAGGCCGTGCGCGACCCGTCGGCGGCCGTCGGCCTCGAACGCGAGTGGGCCGAGCACTGCGTCGAGCTGCGGGACCGCGCCGCCGCGCTGGCACGCGCCGGGGAGCTGAGCTTCCGCGACGGCACGGTCACCGACCCCGGCGTCGCGCTGCCGATCCTGCTCAGCTCCTACGTCCACATGACCGCGAACCGGCTCGGCGCGAGCATCCTGGACGAGATCTACCTCGCCTACGTCAACCGGCACGCCGTAGGTGAGCTCGGCGTGCTGGGCGAGCGCCCGGTGCCCGCGTGAGCGCGGAGGCGCCGCCCGAGATGGGCGCGGCGGCCCTGGCCGCCACGCCGGCGCTGCGCGAGGACGTCGTGCTCGGTCCCGGGCTGCGCCACGGCGGCGGCGTCGTCCACCACGTCAAGGACCCGAGCACCGGCTGGTTCTACCGTGTCGGGCCGCGCGAGTACTTCATCATGTCCCGGCTCGACGGCCGCCACACGCTGGGCGACATCGCCGTCGAGTACCTCGGCGCGTTCGACCGGCGGCTCGGCCAGGAGCACTGGGCACAGATCTTCACCATGCTCGGCACCCGGCAACTGCTCGCCGGCGCGGCCGAGCCCGCCGCGTTGTCACGGCTCGCGGACGCGCACGCCGAACGCGCGCGCGCCGACCGCTCGCCGATGCGGCGGCGCGCCGCGCTGTTCCACCCGGACGCGTGGTGCGCGACGATGGCCCGGCGGCTGCGCTGGGCCTACACCGCCTGGTTCGCGGCGCCGGCCCTGCTCGCGGTGCTGGCCCTGGAGGTGTTCGTGGCCGTCCACCTCACCGGGCTGGCCGCCGACGCCCGCGCCGGCGCCGGCCTGTGGTGGTCGGTACCCACCGGGCTGGCCGGCCTGTGGGTCATCGCCGCCCTGCACGAGGCCGCACACGGTGTGACCTGCAAGCACTTCGGCGGCACCGTGCCCGAGATCGGGGTGATGTGGCGGTTCCCGATGTTCGCGCCGTACTGCAAGACCGACGACGTCGTGCTGTTCCACCGGCGGCGCGCGCGAGTGCTCACGGCGTTCGCCGGGGTGTTCGTCAGCCTGCTGGCGCTGCTGCCGGTGCTGGCCTGGTGGGCGCTGTCGGCCGGGCACCCGGTCGGCCGCGGGCTCGCCGCCGGGCTGCTGCTGTTCGGCAGCGTGACCGCATGGCTCAACCTGGTGCCGCTGTTCCAGCTCGACGGCTACCACATGCTCGCGCACGCGCTGCGGGCCGGTGACCTGCGCACCGAGACGGTCCGCTACGCGGGCCTGGTGCTCCGCCGCGACCCGCGCCGCCTCGCGTACGGCCGCGCGGACCGGTGGATCTACGGCGTGTACGGGACGGTGTCGGCGGTGGCGCTCGCCGGCGGGTACGTGGCGCTCTGCGCGTTCTGGTTCGTCTCCCTGGACCGCTGGGCCGGGCCGTGGATCGCGGCCGCGGTGCCGGCCGGCGTGACCCTCCTCGTCCTCGGTTTCCTCGCGTACGCGCGGCGGCGCGCCTCCTCGGCGCGGCAGTAGCGCCGGGCCCGCGGGCGGCGGCATGATTGCCGGGCGCGAGCACGGTGCTCGCCCGCCAGGGAGCCGCTCATGTCGACCCGACGACGGCTGGCCCGGTTCAACCGGGTGTTCGCCAACCGCCTCATCGGCCGCACCGTCTCGGCGATGCCCGGGTTCGGCGCGGTGCTCCACGACGGCCGCAGCTCGGGGCGGCGCTACCGCACTCCCGTGATGGTCTTCGGCGGCGGCGACCGCTACGTACTGGCGCTGCCGTACGGCGCGGACTCCGACTGGGTGCGCAACGTCCTCGCCGCGGGCGGCTGCGACCTGCTGACCGGCGGGCGCGCGATGCGCATGGCCGAGCCGCGGGTCTACGCGGACGCCTCGCGTAGCGACGTGCCGGCGCCCGTACGCGCGGTGCTGCGGCGGCTCGGCGTCACCGAGTTCCTGGCGCTGCGGCCCGCGCCGCCGTCGCCCCGCTTAGCGGACCAGAAGGAGAGCCCCACGTGACCGCGCCCACCTCCGATCTCACCGGCTGGCGGCCGACGCCGTTCAGCGCGGCCGGCCTCACCCACGACGTGTACGAGAAGGGCGAGGGCCCCGGCGTCGTGCTCGTGCCGGAGATCCCCGGCATCTCACCCGAGGTGCTCGGCCTGGCCGACCATCTCGTGGAGCAGGGGTACACGGTGGCGATGCCGTCGCTGTTCGGCACGCCGGGCCGCGCGCTCTCCGCCGGGTACGCGGCCGGGGTGTTCGCCCGATTGTGCGTCTCCTCGGAGTTTCGCGCGTTCGCCCTGGGCGCGCGCCGCCCGGTCGCCGACTACCTGCGCGCCCTCGCCCGCGACCTCGCCTCGCGTACGCCCGGCCCGGGCGTCGGCGTCATCGGGATGTGCTTCACCGGCGGGTTCGCGCTGGCGGCGGCGGTGGACGACGTGGTGCTCGCCCCGGTGATGAGCCAGCCGTCGGTGCCGTTCGCGGCGGGCTCGGCCCGCCGGCGCGACCCCGGGGTGTCGCCGGAGGAGCTCGCCACGATCGTGGACCGTACGCGGTCCGGGCTGTGCGTGCTCGGCCTGCGCTTCAGCGGCGACCGCGGCTGCCCGCCCGACCGGTTCGCCACCCTGCGCGAAAAGCTCGGCGACGCCTTCGAGGTGATCGAACTCGACTCCTCCAAGGGCAACGCCGCCGGGTTCGGCCGTACCGCGCACTCCGTGCTGACCGCCGAGGTGCGCGAGGAACCGGGCCACCCTGCCCTCGCCGCGCGCGACCGCATGGTGGAGTTCCTGCGCGAACGGCTCACCGCGAGTTGACCGGGCCCGTCGGCGCGGCGCCGACCTCGGGCGACGCCGGTGAGACCGCCTGGAGCAGCCCCCACACGAAGTGCGCGACGTACGCGTCGCCCTGGGCGGTGAAGGACACCTGCCAGCGGCTCGGCAGCGTGTCGGCGTGGTGTTCGGCGGGCGCGAACCGCTCGGCCACGTCTCCGACCACGCACGACCAGGGCGTGAGGTCCTCGACGCCGTCGAGTCGCGGTGCGGGCTGGTCGCCGGGCCGTACGAGCCATTCGTGCAGCACCGTGCCGTCCGGCCCGATCAGCGCCTCGAACCGCAGGTCGGGCCACAGCGACAGGGGCCACCAGTCCGAACGGCAGACCACCGCGCCCAGCCGCCGGTCCGCTCCGCCGGCCGGTGGCCCGAGGACCGTGCGCAGCCGCCGCTCGCCGCCGGGGAACCGCCGCGACCGCAGGATCCGCTGCCACCGGGCGTTCACCTCCCGCATCTCGGTGCGGGAGGAGCCGAGTTCGCGCATCGCGGCGGCGACGAGATCGGGCTGGTAGTCGGCCATGCGCCGGAGCAGGACCAACTGGAACTCACGCCTCGCGAACCCCTTCATGACCCCGAATCCAACCACCACGCCCGGCGCGTACGGTCGCGGATGGCCGGCGTCGAGGCGTTGACCTGCGGCTGCGTATTCTGTTCGGCACGTAGGCGATCTATCGTGAGGGCATGTCGAAGTCGCGGGTGCTGGAGGTCGCCGGGCGTGAGGTGACGGTCACCAATCCGGACAAGATGGTCTTCGCGTCCGGCGGCCACACCAAGCTGGACCTGGTGAACTACTACCTCGCGGTCGCCGACGGGGCGCTGCGCGGTGTCGCGGGCCGGCCGATGATCCTCAAGCGCTTCGTCAAGGGGATCGGCGAGGAGGCGTTCTTCCAGAAGCGCGCGCCGGAGAAGCGGCCGGACTGGATCGAGGTGGCGCGGCTCCAGTACGCCTCGGGGCGGTCGGCCGACGAGGTCGTCGTACGCGACGCGGCGGACCTCGCCTGGGTGGTGAACCTCGGTTGCGTCGACCTCAACCCCCACCCCGTGCTCGCCGAGGACCTCGACCACCCCGACGAGCTGCGCATCGACCTGGACCCGGTGCCCGGCGTCGCCTGGGGGCAGATCGTCGAGGTCGCCCTCGTGGCCAAGGGCGTGCTGGAGGACCACGGGCTGACGGCCTGGCCGAAGACCTCGGGCTCGCGCGGGTTCCACATCTACGCGCGCATCGACCCGGACTGGGCCTACCGCGACGTGCGCCTGGCGGCCGAGACCGTCGCGCGCGAGGTGGAGAACCGCGCACCCGACCTGGCCACCAGCCGCTGGTGGAAGGAGGAGCGGCAGGGCGTGTTCGTGGACTTCAACCAGAACGCCAAGGACCGTACGATCGCCTCCGCCTACTCGGTGCGGCCGACCGAGGACGCACGCGTCTCCACCCCGCTCGCCTGGGACGAGGTGCCCGGTTGCCGCCCGGAGGAGTTCACGCTCGCGGCCGTACTAGAGCGCTTCGCCGCGATCGGGGACCCCTGGGCCGGCATCGAGGGCACGTACGGCTCCCTCGAACCCCTGCTGGAGCTGGCCGAACGCCTCGGCCCGGCGGAGAAACCGCCGAAGGGCAGCGGCGGCCGCGTGCAGACGATGCCGCTCATCGAGATCGCCCGCACCAAGACCAAGGACGAGGCGCTGGCGGCCCTGGAGCGCTGGAAGTCGCGGCATCCCGGAGTCGTGAGCCGGCTGGAACCGGCCGACATCCTGACGGACGGGATGCGGGGGCGCAGCTCGGTCTGGTACCGGATCCGGATCAACCTCCAGCACGTGCCCGACGCGGACCGCCCTCCGCAGGAGCCGCTGGAGGCCGACTACGACCCGTGGGCGAGCGAACGGGGAGACGCGTGACCGGCGACGGCACGCTGGCGGTCGGCGCGGGGCGGCCTCCCGCGGAGCGGCACGCGCCGTCGCTGCCCGGCCCGGTGTTCGCCGGGCACTACCACCTCCCCGGCGACGCGGACGGGCCCTACACGTACGGACGGGACCAGAACCCGACCTGGACCCAGTTGGAGCGCGCGCTCGCCGAGCTGGAGTCGGCCGATCCCAGCGTCGAGGCCGTGACGTTCTCCTCGGGCATGGCCGCGGTGTCGGCGGTCCTGTTCGCGCACGTACGCGCGGGGGACGTCGTCGTCCTGCCGTCGGACGCCTACCAGGTCACGCGGCGGCTGCGCGAGCGCCTGGAGTCCTACGGCGCCCGCGTACGGCTGGCGCCGACGGCGGGTGACGGGCAGCTCGCGGCACTGGACGGCGCACGCCTCGTGTGGCTGGAGACCCCGTCCAACCCGGGCCTGGACGTGTGCGACATCCGCCGCCTGGCCACCGCCGCACACGCCGCGAACGCGCTGGTCGCCGTGGACAACACGCTCGCCACGCCACTCGGCCAGCGGCCGCTCGACCTGGGCGCCGACTTCTCCGTGGCCAGCGACACCAAGGCGCTGACGGGCCACGGCGATCTCGTCCTGGGCCACGTCGCCGTACGCGACGCCGGACTCGCCGCCGAGACACGCCTGTGGCGCAAGACGGTCGGCGCCGTACCCGGACCGATGGAGGCGTGGCTGGCACACCGCTCGCTGGCGACGCTTCACCTGCGGCTGGACCGGCAGGCCGCCAACGCCCTGGCGCTGGCCGACGCCCTCGCCGCGCGCCCGGAGGTGCGGGGCCTGCGCTTCCCCGGCCGCCCCGGCGACCCGGGCCACGAGGTCGCGGCGCGGCAGATGCGCCAGTTCGGCTGCGTGCGGGTTTCATCCGCTTCTCCACAGGGGTCGAAGACACCCCCGACCTGCTCGCGGACGTGCTTCAGGCCCTCGACACCGCCACCTGACCGGGCCGGTAGGGGGTCGGTAGGGGGACTGACGTGACCCCTGTGACGACCTAATATCGGACGCGCATCCGGTCGTTCGATCACGAGGCGCCGGCCGGTTGACGCAGCGGACGGATCTCGACACCTGCGATTACGGGGGTTGCGACATGTCGGCGGAGCCGGGCGACCGCATGGTCGAGGCGCTGCGCGCCGCGCTCAAGGAGTCCGAGGGGCTGCGGCGGCAGAACCGGCGGCTCGTCGCGGCGGCTCGCGAGCCGATCGCGATCGTGGGGACGGCGTGTCGCTTCCCCGGCGGAGTGGACTCGCCGGCGGCACTGTGGCGGCTGGTCGCCGACGGGTCGGACGCGATCGGAGCGTTCCCGGCCGACCGCGGGTGGGACGTGGAGGGGCTGTACGACCCGGATCCGGACGCGCCGGGAAAGACCTACTCGCGCGAAGGCGGGTTCCTCTATGACGCGGGGGAGTTCGACGCGGGGTTCTTCGGCGTCTCCCCGCGTGAGGCGCTGGCGATGGATCCGCAGCAGCGGCTGTTGCTCGAATGCGCCTGGGAGGCGTTCGAGTCCGCGGGCATCCCCGCCGAGCGGGTGCGCGGCACGCGTACGGGCGTGTTCGCCGGGGTGATGAGTGAGGACTACGGTGCTTCGGCCCCGTACGGGAGTGGCGGGGACGGCTTCCGGCTGACCGGGCGGGCGACCAGTGTCGCATCCGGCCGCGTCTCCTACGTCTTCGGCCTGGAGGGGCCCGCCGTCTCGGTGGACACGGCGTGTTCGTCGTCGCTGGTGGCGTTGCATCTGGCGGTGCAGTCGCTGCGGCGCGGCGAGTGCGCGCTGGCGCTCGCCGGCGGGGCGACGGTCATGGCGACTCCCGGCCTGTTCGTGGAGTTCTCCCGGCAGCGCGGCATGGCCGCCGACGGGCGTTGCAAGTCGTTCGCGGCCGGTGCGGACGGGACCGGGTGGTCCGAAGGAGCCGGCTGGTTACTCGTGGAGCGCCTCTCGGACGCGCGGCGGCTGGGGCATCGGGTGCTGGCGCTCGTGCGTGGCAGTGCGGTGAATCAGGACGGTGCGTCGAACGGGTTGACGGCGCCGAACGGGCCGTCGCAGGAGCGGGTGATCCGTGCGGCGCTGGCGGACGCGGGGCTTTCTCCGGCCGATGTGGACGTGGTGGAGGCGCATGGCACGGGGACGTCGTTGGGTGATCCGATCGAGGCGGGTGCGTTGCTGGCGACGTACGGGGCGGAGCGGGATCGGCCGTTGTTGCTGGGGTCGATCAAGTCCAACATCGGGCACGCTCAGGCCGCCGCCGGGGTGGCCGGGCTGATCAAGGTCGTCGAGGCCCTTCGGCACGAGATGCTGCCGCGCACGCTGCACGCGGGTGAGCCGTCGCCGCACGTGGACTGGTCCTCGGGCGCGGTGGAGCTGTTGTCGGACGCGGTGGCGTGGCCGCGAGGCGCGCGGGTCCGGCGCGCGGGCGTCTCGTCGTTCGGGATCAGCGGCACCAACGCCCACATCGTCATCGAGGAACCGCCGGACGGGGAACGTGCCACCCCCGAGCCCGCCGCACTGCCCGGCGCGGTGGTCCCGCTCTCGGCGGCCGGGCCCGTGGCGCTGCGCGCACTGGCGTCGCGGCTGGGCGCGGTCCCCGACGTCGCGGACGCCGGGTACTCCCTGGCCACCGGGCGTACGGTCCTCGGCCATCGTGCCGTGGTGGTCGGTGACGTGGCGGCCGGTCTGGCGGCGTTGGCGGCGGGGGAGTCCGCGCCGGGCGTGGTGTCGGGTGTGGCGGGGGACGTCGGCCGTACCGTGTTCGTCTTCCCCGGTCAGGGGTCGCAGTGGCCGGGCATGGCGGCGGGACTGCTGGACGCCTCGCCGGTCTTTCGCGACCGGCTGGCCGAGTGCGAGGCGGCGCTGGCCGCGCACACGGACTGGTCCCTGCGGGACGCGGTTCGTAACGGTACGGGGCTGGATCGGGTGGAGGTGGTGCAGCCCGCGCTGTTCGCGGTGATGGTGGCGTTGGCGGAGTTGTGGAAGTCGTTCGGGGTCCGGCCGGACGCGGTGGTGGGTCATTCGCAGGGGGAGATCGCGGCGGCGTGCGTGGCCGGGGTGTTGTCTCTGGAGGACGCGGCACGTGTCGTGGCGGTGCGGTCGCGGGCCCTGCGTGAGCTGTCCGGCACGGGGGCGATGGCCTCGGTCGGGTTGCCGGCGGCCGGGGAGTGGTTGCCGGCGGGGGTGGAGATCGCCGCGGTGAACGGTCCGTCGTCGGTGGTGGTCTCGGGTGCGCCGGACGCGGTGCGGGCGCTGGTGGCCCGGTGTGAGGCGGATGGCGTACGTGCGCGGATGGTGCCGGTGGACTACGCGTCGCACTGCGCGCACGTCGAGCCGCTACGGGACGGGTTGCTCGCGGCGCTGGGCGAAGTCCGGCCTTCCGCGGGTGATGTGCCGCTGTATTCCACGGTCACGGGCCGGGTGCTCGACGGCGGTGAGCTGGACGCGTCGTACTGGTTCGGCAATCTGCGGGAGCCGGTGCGGTTCGAGGAGGCGACGCGCGCGCTGCTGGCGGATGGTCATGGGGCGTTCGTGGAGTGCAGTCCGCATCCGGTTTTGACGTACGGGATCGAGCAGACCGCGGACGACGCCGGGCACGCTCTGGTGACGGGGTCGCTGCGGCGCGACGAGGGCGGCGCGGAGGACTTCCTGCGGTCGGTGGCGCAGGCGTTCGTCAAGGGGTTGACCGTTGACTGGACCGCTGCCTTCGACGAAGCACGCACCGTCGAGCTGCCCACCTATCCCTTCCAGCGCCGCAGGTACTGGCTGTCCGGCGCGTCCGAGGCCGGTACGGGCGGCCATCCCCTGGCCGGAGCCACCGTGGAGCTGGCCGGCGGCGGCTGCGTGCTCACGGGACGCGTGTCGCTGGGCGACCGGCCATGGCTGGCCGACCACACTGTTCTCGGCCGCCCGGTGCTCCCCGGCGCGGCCTGGGTCGAGATGGCGCTGCGGGCCGCCGCCGAGACCGGCTGCCCCACTGTGGCCGAGCTCGTCGTGGAGACACCGCTCGTCCTCGTCCAGGAACCCACTGAGGTGCAGATCCGCGTCGCCGAGCCGGACGAGTCCGGCCGCCGCACCCTCGGCATGTACGCCCGCCGGGGCGCGGGTGACTGGACCCGCCACGCCGGGGGACTCCTCTCCACGGAGGAGGCGGACCAGGGCACGGCCCCGACCTGGCCGCCGCCACAGGGGGCCGAGGAACTGTCCGCCGACGCGACCTATGACCGGCTGGCCGCCGGGGGCCTGGAGTACGGACCGGCCTTCAGCGGGCTCCGCGCCCTGTGGCGGCACGGCGAGGACGTCTTCGCCGAGGTCGCACTGGAGGAGGGCGCCGAGACCGCGGGGTTCGGCATCCATCCCGCCCTGCTCGACGCCGCACTGCACGCCGCCGGGCACGTCCTGCCCGCCAAGGAGACCGCGGCGACCCGGCTCCCGTTCTCCTGGGAGGGCGTCTCGCTCGCCGCGACCGGCGCCACCGCGCTGCGCGTACGCCTGTCGCCGGCCGGCGAGGACGGGCTGCGGATCCTCGCGACCGGCGACGACGGCCAGCCGGTCGTGTCGGTCGAGCGGCTGGCCCTGCGGGCCGTACCGGCGGGCGCGCTGGACGCGACGGAGCGGCCTACCGACCTCTACGACATCGCGTGGGTCGAGACCGACGAGACCGGCGAGCCCGCCGCGGACGTGCGGATGGCGATGCTCGGCGCGGACACGTACGGCTGGGCCGCCGGGCGCGACGCGGCACACGGCACGGACCTGGCCGATCTGTACGGCGAGGGGCACGCGCTGGACGTCGTGACCGTCGTCTGCGCGGCCGGGACCGGCGCGGAGGCCGCGCACCGCGCCACCGCCTGGGCGCTCGCGCTGATCCAGGACTGGCTGGCCGACGAGCGCACCGCCGGCGGACGCCTGGTCTTCCTCGTCCCCGGCGCGACCGCGGGCGCGGAGGCCGGAGCCGCCGTCTGGGGCCTGGTGACCTCGGCCGCGGCCGAGCACCCGGGCCGGTTCGGGCTGGTCGACGTGGACGCGCCCGCCGAACCCCCGGCCGTGGACCGCGTGCTCGCGGCGCTGGCGGCGGGCGAGCCCGGAGTGCGGGTACGCGGCGACCGCGTGACCGTCCCGCGCCTGATCCGCGCCGCGACGGCCGAGCCCCCCGCGCCCTCCCTGGCGCTCGGTGACGTACCGGAGCCCGCCGCCTCCCAGGACGGCGGCATGCCGGGGCTGGCGGGGACCGTGCTCATCACCGGCGGCACCGGCACGCTCGGCGCGCTGGTGGCGCGGCACCTGGCCCGGCACGGTGCGCGGCGGCTGCTGCTGGTCGGCCGCCGGGGCGGCGAGGCACCGGGCGCGGCCGAACTGGCCGCACAGCTCGCCGAACTGGGTGCCGAGGCCACGTTCGCCGCCTGCGACGTCGGCGACCGCGCGGCCCTCGCCGGCCTCCTCGACGGGCTCGCGCTCACCGGCGTCGTGCACGCCGCCGGCGCCATCGACGACGGGCTCGTCGCCACGCTCACCCCCGAGCGGCTGGCGGCCGTCCTGCGCGGCAAGGCCGACGGGGCCTGGCACCTGCACGAGCTGACCGAGGGCCACGACCTCGGGCTGTTCGTCCTGTTCTCCTCGGCGACCGCCACCCTCGGCGCACCCGGCCAGGCCAATTACGCCGCGGCCAACGCGTTCCTCGACGCCCTCGCGCGGCGGCGGCACGCCCTGGGGCTGCCCGCCGTGTCGATCGGCTGGGGACTGTGGGAACCCGGCAGCGGCATGACCGCGCACCTGAGCGCCGCCGACCGCGCCAGGATGGCGAACGCGGGCGTCACGGCGCTGGACGCCGAACACGGGCTGCGGCTGTTCGACGCCACCGCGGGCCGTGGCGGCCACACGCTGGCGATACGCCTGGACGCCGGCGAAGAGTCGCCGCTGCTGCGAGAACTGGCACCGCGCCGCGCCGCGCGTCGTACGAAGGAGGTCTCGCTCGTACGCCGCCTGGCCGGGCTGCCGGACGCCGACGCCGCGCGGCTGGTCCTGGACACCGTACGCGCGAGCGCCGCCGCCGTGCTCGGCCACGACTCCGGCGCGGACGTGCCCGCCGACCGGCCGTTCACCGAACTGGGCGTCAGCTCCCTCACCGGCCTCGAACTGCGCAACCGCCTCGCCGAGGCGACCGGCCTGCGGCTGCCCGCGACTCTCGTGTTCGACTACCCGTCGGCGCGCGTGCTCGCCGGGCACCTGCGCGAGCGGCTCGGCGACGGGAAGGCGGCCGCGGCGTCCCGTCCCGTGCGTACACGCGCCACCGGGGAGCCGATCGCGATCGTCGGCATCGGCTGCCGCTATCCGGGCGGCGTGCACGGGCCCGACGACCTCTGGGACCTGGTCGCGCGCGGCGGCGAGGGCATCGGCGGGTTCCCCGAGGACCGCGGCTGGAACACCGAGGACCTGTACGACCCGGACCCGGACCGGTCCGGCACCACCTACGCGCGCGACGGCGGCTTCCTCTACGACGCCGCCGCCTTCGACGCCGCGTTCTTCGGCGTCTCCCCGCGCGAGGCCCTGGCCATGGACCCCCAGCAGCGGCTGCTCCTGGAGACCTCCTGGGAGGCGTTCGAGCACGCGGGCATCGACCCGGTGTCCGTACGGCGGCAGCAGGTCGGCGTCTTCGCCGGGGTCATGCACCACGACTACGGCGGCCGGCTGACCGCCATCCCGGCCGAGGTCGAGGGCTATTTCGGCAGCGGCACCGCGGGCAGCGTCGCCTCCGGCCGCATCGCCTACACGCTCGGCCTCGAAGGGCCGGCGCTGACCGTGGACACCGCGTGCTCCTCCTCCCTGGTGGCCCTGCATCTGGCGGTGCAGTCGCTGCGGCGCGGCGAGTGCACGATGGCGCTCGCCGGCGGCGCGACGGTGATGGCCACGCCGGGCGTGTTCGTGGAGTTCTCGCGGCAGCGCGGCCTGGCCGCCGACGGGCGGTGCAAGTCGTTCGCGGCGGCCGCGGACGGCACGGGCTGGGGCGAGGGCGCGGGCATGGTCCTGCTCGAACCCCTGGCCGAGGCGCGTCGCAACGGTCACCGCGTCCTCGGCCTGGTCGCCGGCACCGCGGTGAACCAGGACGGCGCGAGCAACGGCCTGACCGCGCCGAACGGCCCGTCGCAGGAGCGGGTGATCCGCGCCGCGCTGGCCGACGCCGGGCTCGAACCCGCCGACGTCGACGTGGTCGACGGGCACGGCACCGGCACGTCGCTCGGCGACCCGATCGAGGCGGGCGCGCTGCTCGCGGCGTATGGGCGTGACCGTGAGCGGCCGCTGCTGCTGGGCTCGGTCAAGTCCAACATCGGGCATACGCAGGCGGCCGCCGGTGTGGCGGGTGTGATCAAGATGGTGATGGCGCTGCGGCATGGGACGGTGCCGCGGACGCTGCACGTGGACGAGCCGTCGCCGCACGTCGACTGGTCGAGCGGCGCGGTGGAGCTGGTCCGCGAGCCGGTCCCGTGGCCCCGTAGCGAGTCGCGCCGGGCCGGGGTCTCCTCGTTCGGCATCAGCGGCACGAACGCCCACGTCATCCTGGCCGAGGCGAATGACGCGGCGGACGAGGAGACACCGCAGACGGACCTGCCGCTGGCGTGGCCGGTCTCGGCGCGCGACGAGGCCGCGCTGCGCGCACAGGCGGCCCGGCTGCGCGACGCGGTCGACGGCGCGAACGCGGTCGACGTCGCCCACTCTCTCGCCGTGACGCGCACGGCCTTCGAGCACCGCGCGGTCGTCGTCGGCCGTACGACGGAGCTGCGCGACGGGCTCGCGGCCCTGGCCGAGGGCCGTCCGCACGGCGGCGTCGTCACGGACGTGGCGGCCGGCGACGGCGACGCCGAGGTCGTGTTCGTCTTCCCCGGCCAGGGCGCGCAGTGGGCGGGCATGGCGGCCGAGCTGCTCGACACCTGCGCGGTGTTCCGCGACCGGATGACCGAGTGCGAGAAGGCGCTCACCCCGTACGTGGACTGGTCGCTGACCGAGGTGATCCGCGCCGAGAAGGACGCACCCGGGCTGGAGCGCGTGGACGTCGTACAGCCGGCGCTGTTCGCGGTCATGGTGTCGCTGGCCGGGCTGTGGCGCGCCTGCGGCGTACGCCCGGCCGCGGTGATCGGCCACTCCCAGGGCGAGATCGCCGCCGCGTGCGTGGCGGGCCTGCTGCCCCTCGACGACGCGGCGCGTGTCGTCGCGCTGCGCAGCCGCGCGGTCGCCGACCTGGCCGGTGCGGGCGCGATGGCGTCCATCCCGCGTCCCGCCGAGGAGATCGCCGAGCGGCTGGACGGCCGGCCGATCGACGTCGCGGCGGTCAACGGGCCGTCCGCGACCGTGGTCTCCGGCACGGACGCGGCGGTGGACGCGCTCGTGTCCGAGTACGTCGCGGAGGGGGTGCGCGCCCGGCGCGTCGCGGTCGACTACGCCTCGCACTCCCCGCACGTGGAGCCGGTGCGCGAGCGGCTGCTGACCGAGTTGGCGGGCCTCCGCAACGAGGAAGGCACGGTGCCGTTCTTCTCGACGGTGACCGCCGGTCTGCTGGACGGTGCGGCGCTGACGCCCGCGTACTGGTATCGCAACCTGCGCGAACCCGTGCGCCTCGACGCCGCGGTGAGCGCCATGCTCGACGCGGGGCGGCGCGTCTTCGTCGAGGTCAGCCCGCATCCGGTGCTCATGCCGGCGATCGCCGAGCGGGTCGAGGAGGCCGGCGTCGTCACCGCGACGCTCCGCCGCGACGAGGGCGGCTTCGGCCGGTTCTACGCCTCGCTCGCCGAGGTGTTCGCCGCGGGCGGCGCGGTCGACTGGCCGGGCGCGCTCGCCGCCGCCGGGCTGCGCGGACGCACCGTCGGCCTGCCGACGTACGCGTTCCAGCGGCAGCGGTTCTGGCTGGGCGACGGCGCACTGGAGTACGCGGCCGCGGTCCCCGTCCGCCGCGGCGGAGGAGGCTCCGTCCGCGACGCTCCCCGCCCGGCTGGCGGGCCTGGGCGAGGAGGAGGCGCGGCGGCTGCTGACCGAGGAGGTGCGCGCGCAGGTGGCGGCCGTGCTCGGCCACGCGGGCCCGGAGGGCGTGGACCCGGCGCGTCCGTTCACCCAGATCGGCCTGGACTCGATGGCGGCGGTCAAGCTGCGCAACCGGCTGAACGCCGCGGGCGGCGTGCGGCTGCCCACCACGGTGATCTTCGACCATCCCACGCCGGAGGCGCTGGCGGGCGTGTTGCGAACCGAGATCGCCGCCGCGGGCGCGTCGCCGGCGGAGGAGTCCGTGGCCGTCCAGCTCGACCGCCTGCACGCGACGCTGCTGGCGGCGGACCCCGCCGAGCTCGACCGGTCGGCCGTCGGCGACCGGCTGCGGACCCTGCTCGCGGCGCTGGCCGCCGAGACCGCCGAGACGGGGGAGCCGAACGGCAACGGGCTCGCCGACCGTCTCGGGGCCGCGAGCGACGACGAGATGTTCGCCTTCATCGACGACCAGCTCGGTGGCGACTGAGGACCGCCCATACGACATCAGACTCGGACAAATGTGAATGACGCCCTCGAAAGGAGGTGGCCGACGACGAGCGGATCGTCAATCATGTCCAATTTGCGGTCGAGTATCGCAGGTCGTGACGAATGTATTTCGCCTGGTGAGGTGATTGACGTACGTATCCGGGGCGGTACGGGGTTGGCCAGCGCTAATGCCTGGCTAATGCCGAGTTCTCGGGCATTGTCGTAGGTTGACGCGTCCGGTAGCGTCGAGGCAATTCTGGGTAAACTGTCAGGAGTGCGCCTGGTGCATGGTGGGCAGAGAGACAATGGCGAGGACGGACACATCCCGGCGACGCGAAAGGACGGGAATTCCGGCGACGGCGATGTTGACGAAGACGCGGGTCCGTACCCGCATCCCACGCCCGCCGGCCGGCCCGACCCCTTACCCGTAGCCGTCCCCTGGACGCTCTCGGCACCGGACGAGCCCGCACTCCGGCGGCGCGCCGAGCAGGTGCACGCCTTCGTGACCGCCCATCCCGAGCTCGACGCCGCCGACATCGCCGGCTCGCTCCTGCCCACCGCCGGGCACTCGGCGCGCGCGGTCGTCGTCGGCGACCGCGACCGGCTCCTCGACGGCCTGGCCGCGATCGCCGCCGGCCTGGACGCCGTGGGCGTCGTACGCGGCGTCGCCGAGCACCACGACCCGCCCTCCGTCGTGCTGGTCTTCCCCGGGCAGGGCGGCCAGTGGCCCGAGATGGCGCTGCGGCTGCTCGACACCGCGCCCGTCTTCGCCGCACGGATGCGGGAGTGCGCCGAGGCCCTCGCGCCCTTCCTCGACTGGTCGCCGATCGACGTCCTGCGCGGCCGCCCCGGTGCGCCCGACTCCGCGACCGCCGACGTCATCCAGCCCGTCCTGTTCGCCGTCATGGTCTCGCTGGCGGCGCTCTGGGAGGCGCACGGCGTCACACCGGACGCCGTCGTCGGGCACAGCCTCGGCGAGCTGCCCGCCGCCTGCGTCGCCGGCGCGCTGTCCGTCGAGGACGCGGCGCGCGTGGTCGCCCGCTGGAGCCAGGCGCAGGTGCGCGTCACCGCACACGGCGACATGGCCTCGGTCTCGCTGTCCCCGGAGGAGATGCGGGACCGGCTCGCCCGCTGGGACGGCCGGATCGTGCTCGCGGGCGTCAACAGCCCGTCGGCGGTCGTGATCGCCGGCGAGCGCGACGCCATCGCGGAAGAGCTCGCCGCCCTGGAGGCCGACGGCGTCTCCGGCCGCCTCATCCCGGTCGGCATCGCCGCGCACACCCCGCAGATGGAGGAGGTCACCGGGGACCTGCGCGAGGAGCTGGCGCCCATCGTCGCCCGCACGCCCCGCGTGCCGCTCTACGCGAGCCACGCCGGCGGCCTGCTGCGCGACCCCATGGACGCCGACTACTGGTGCGCCGCCCTGCGGGAGATCGTCCTGTTCGCCCCGGCGCTGCGCGGGGCGCTGGACGACGGCCACCGTGTGTTCATCGAGGTCGGTCCGCATCCGGTGCTGGTCGGCGCGATCGAGGACACCGCCGCCGGCCACGGCGTGGACGCGGTCACGGTGACCGACACGCTGCGCCGCGACGCGGGCGACCTGCGGCGCTTCTACGGCCGGCTCGCCGAACTGCACGTACGCGGGGTGCCGGTCGACTGGCGCCCCGCCATCGGCACGACACGTACGGTCGAACTGCCGCCCGAGCCCGACCCCGCCGAAACCGGCGGCGGCGACGGCGGAGGCGGCCTCGCCGAACGCCTCGCCGGCCTGCCCACGGCCGAGCAGCGGACCGCACTCCTGGAGCTCGTACGCGCCCAGGCAGCGATCGTCGCGGGCCGCGAGGACCCCGAGGCGCTCGATGACCAGCGGACCTTCCGCGAGCTGGGCTACGACTCCGCCGGCGCGGTCGAGCTGCGCAACCGGCTGCGCGCCGCGACCGGGCTGCCGCTGCCGACCTCGCTGGTGTTCGACCACCCCACGCTCGCCCGCCTCGCCGGGCACCTGCACGACGAGCTGACCGGTACGGCCGTGGCCGCGACGGCCGAGACGTCCGCCGCGTCGGCCTCGACGGCGGGGGACGAGGATCCCCCCGTGATCGTCGGGATGGCCTGCCGGCTCCCCGGCGGCGTCGATTCGCCCGAGGCGCTGTGGCGGCTCGTGGCCGACGGCACGGACGCCATCGGAACGTTCCCGGCCGATCGCGGCTGGGACCTGGACACGCTCTTCGATCCTGACCCGGAGCGTCCGGGCACCACCTACGCGCGCGAGGGCGGCTTCCTCTACGACGCCGCCGAGTTCGACGCCGAGTTCTTCGGCATCCCGCCCCGCGAGGCCCTGGCCATGGACCCCCAGCAGCGGCTGCTGCTGGAGGTCGCCTGGGAGGCGGTGGAGCGGGCCGGCATCGACCCGGCCACCCTGCGCGGCAGCCGTACGGGCGTGTTCGCCGGCGTGATGGCGCAGGAGTACGGCCCGCGGCTGCACGAGGGCGCCGGCGGGGTCGAGGGCTACCTCCTCACCGGCGGCACGGTCAGCGTCGTCTCCGGCCGGATCGCCTACACGCTCGGCCTCGAAGGGCCCGCGCTGTCCGTCGACACCGCCTGCTCGTCCTCGCTGGTGGCCCTGCACATGGCGGCCGACGCGCTGCGGCGTGGCGAGTGCTCGCTCGCGCTCGTCGGCGGCGTCACCGTCATGGCCACGCCCGGCCTGTTCGTGGAGTTCTCCCGGCAGCGCGGCCTGGCCGCCGACGGGCGGTGCAAGTCCTTCGCGGCCGCCGCCGACGGCACGGGCTGGGGCGAGGGCGCGGGCGTGCTCGTCGTCGAACGGCTGTCCGAGGCACGCCGGGGCGGCCACCGGGTGCTCGCGGTCGTCCGTGCCACCGCGATGAACCAGGACGGCGCGAGCAACGGCCTGAGCGCGCCCAGCGGCGCGGCGCAGCAGCGGCTCATCCGCACCGCGCTCGCCACCGCCGGGCTGGCACCCGCCGACGTCGACGCCCTGGAGGCGCACGGCACCGGCACGACCCTGGGCGACCCGATCGAGGCCGAGGCAGTGCTCGCCACGTACGGGCGTGACCGTGAGCGGCCGCTGCTGCTGGGCTCGGTCAAGTCCAACATCGGGCATACGCAGGCGGCCGCCGGTGTGGCGGGTGTGATCAAGATGGTGATGGCGTTACGGCATGGGACGGTGCCGCGGACGCTGCACGTGGACGAGCCGTCGCCGCACGTCGACTGGTCGAGCGGCGCGGTGGAGCTGGTACGCGAGCCGGTCGCGTGGCCGCGGGGCGAGCGGCCGCGCCGGGCCGGGGTCTCCTCGTTCGGCATCAGCGGCACGAACGCCCACGCGATCATCGAAGAGCCGGCCGCCGAGCCCGGGCCGCCGTGCGAGCGCGCCGTCCCGGTGCCCTGGGTGCTCTCGGGCCGTACCGAGAACGCCCTGCGGGCCCAGGCGCGGCGGCTCGCCGACGCGCCGCAGGGCGCGGGCCCGGCACGCACCGGCCTCGCCCTCGCCACCACCCGCACCCGCTTCGACCACCGCGCGGTCGTCGTCGGCACAGGCCGCGACGCCCTGCGCGGCGGCCTGACCGCGCTCGCCGGCGGCGTGCCCTCGCCGGCCGTCGTCACCGGCCGCGCCGTACGCGGGGCGAAGACGGCGTTCCTGCTCACCGGCCAGGGCAGCCAGCGGCTCGCGATGGGCGCAGGCCTGCACGCTGCCTACCCCGGGTTCGCGGGCGTCTTCGACGACGTGTGCGCGCGGCTGGACGCCGCGAGCGAGGGGCGCGTCCCGATCCGCGACGTGCTCATGGGCGGCGACCGCGAGCGGCTCGACCAGACCTTCTACGCACAGACCGGGCTGTTCGCGGTCGAGGTCGCGCTGGCCGGGCTGCTGCGCCGGTTCGGCGTCGAACCCGATCTCCTGCTCGGCCACTCGATCGGCGAACTGGCCGCCGCACACCTGGCCGGCGTGCTCTCCCTGGACGACGCGTGCACGCTCGTCGCGGCGCGCGCCGGCCTGATGCAGGCGCTCCCGCGCGGCGGCGCGATGTACGCCGTGCGCGCCGGCGTCGCCGAGGCCGAGGCCGGGCTGCCCGAGGGCGTCGCCGTCGCGGCGGCCAACGGCCCGCGGGCGACGGTGATCTCCGGGCCGGAGGAGGCCGCCGCCGAGGCCGCGTCCGCGCTGGCCGCGCGCGGCGTGCGCACGCGACGGCTGCGGGTCAGCCACGCGTTCCACTCGCCGCTGATGGAACCCATGCTGGAGGACTTCCGCTCGGTCGCCGAGCGGCTCACGTACGCGCCGCCGCGCGTCCCGGTGGTCTCCAACCTCACCGGGGCCCTCGCGACCGCCGAGGACCTGTGCTCGCCCGGCTACTGGGTCCGGCACGTGCGCGAGCCGGTGCGGTTCGCCGACGGTGTCGCGGCACTCGCAGAAGCGGGCGCGACCGCCTGCGTCGAACTCGGTCCCGGCGGCGTGCTCAGCGCGATGGGCGCCGAGTGCCTGCACGAGGGCGCGGACGGATTGTTCGTGCCCGCGCTCGCCGACGACCGGGACGAGGTCGAGGCGCTGCTCGGCGCGGTCGCGACCGCCCACGTCCACGGCGTCGACGTCGACTGGGCGGCCGTCATCGCCGCCGCCGACCCCGGCGCCGCGGCACCGGCGCTCCCGGCGGACCTGCCCGCCTACGCCTTCCAGCGCCGCCGCTACTGGCTGTCCGCCGGGGCGGCCACGACGCCGGTCATCGAGGCCGGCGACGAACCGGCGGTCCAACTGGACACGCCGGCCGCGATGCCGGCCGCGCTCGCCCAGCGGCTGTCCGGCGGTGACGCGCACGACGCCGGGAGCGTGCTGCTCGACCTCGTGCGCGGAGAGGCCGCCGCGGTGCTCGGGCACGCCGAGGCCGCCGCGGTCGAGTCCGGCCAGGAGTTCGCCGAGCTGGGCTTCGGCTCGCTCGCCGCGGTCCAGCTCTGCAACCGTCTCGCCTCCGCCACCGGGCTGCGGCTGCCGCCGACCCTCGTCTTCGACCACCCCACGCCGCGCCGCCTCGCCGGCCGGCTGCACGAACTGCTCGGCGGCGACACGGCACGTACGACGAGCGCCGCCCCGGTCGCCGCCTACGACGAGCCGATCGCGATCGTGGGCATGGCCTGCCGGTTCCCCGGCGGCGCGGACTCACCGGAGGCGCTGTGGCGGCTCGTCGCCGACGGCACGGACGCCATCGGCCCCTTCCCCGGCGACCGCGGCTGGGACCTCGACGCGTTCGGCGGGCCCGTACGGCGCGGCGGCTTCGTCTACGACGCGGGTGACTTCGACGCGGACTTCTTCGGCGTCTCGCCGCGCGAGGCGCTGGCGATGGACCCGCAGCAGCGCCTGGTGCTCACCTGCGCCTGGGAGGCGCTGGAGTCGGCGGGCGTCCCGGCGGACGGGCTGCGCGGCAGCCGTACGGGAGTGTTCGTCGGCGCCGTGCCGCCGGACTACGGGCCTCGGCTGCACCAGGCCGCGCCGGAGGTGCAGGGCCACCTGATGATGGGCGGCACCACCGGCATCGTCTCCGGCCGCGTCGCCTACACCCTCGGGCTGGAGGGCCCGGCGGTGACCGTGGACACGGCCTGCTCCTCGGCGCTCGTCGCGCTGGACCTGGCCGCGCAGTCGCTGCGCCGCGGCGAGTGCACGCTCGCGCTCGCGGGCGGCGTGACCGTGCTGTCCACGCCGGGACTGTTCGAGGCGTTCGGGCGGCAGGGCGGCCTCGCGGCCGACGGCCGGTGCAAGGCGTTCTCCGCGGCCGCCGACGGCACCGGCTGGTCCGAGGGCGCCGGGGTGCTGCTGGTGGAGCGGCTGTCCGACGCGCGGCGCAACGGCCACCGGGTCTTGGCCGTCGTACGCGGCTCGGCGGTCAACCAGGACGGGGCGAGCAACGGCCTGAGCGCACCGAACGGGCCCTCGCAGGAACGCGTGATCCGCGACGCGCTGGCCGCCGCGCGCCTCACCGCCGCCGACATCGACGTGGTCGAGGCGCACGGCACCGGCACGCCGCTCGGCGACCCGATCGAGGCGCAGGCGCTGCTGGAGACGTACGGGCGCGGGCGGCCCGCGGACCGGCCGCTGCTGCTCGGCTCGATCAAGTCCAACATCGGGCACTCGCTCGCCGCCGCCGGCGCGGCCGGCCTGATCAAGATCGTGCAGGCGCTGCGGCACGAGACCGCGCCGCGGACGCTGCACGCGGACGAGCCGTCGCCGCACGTCGACTGGCCGGGCGGCGGCCTGGAACTCCTGCGCGAGGCGGTTACGTGGCCGCGCGGCGACCGGCCGCGCCGTGCGGGCGTGTCCTCCTTCGGCATCAGCGGCACGAACGCGCACGTGATCGTCGAGGAGGCCCCGGCCGAGGAGCACGCCGAGGCGCCCGGTATGCCGCCGCCGGTGGTGCCCTGGGTGCTGTCGGCGCGTACCGAGCCCGCGCTGCGGGCACAGGCCGCCCGGCTCGCGGAGGGCATCACCGCCGAGACGGACCACGCCGACGTGGCGTACTCCCTGGCCTCGACTCGGTCGATGCTCGGTCACCGCGCCGTGGTGCTCGGCGCGGACCGTACGTCGCTGCTGCGCGGCCTCGCGGCGGTCGCCGGCGGGGCGGAGAGCGCGAGCGTCGTACGTGGCGACGCCGCCGACGTCGGACGCACCGTGTTCGTCTTCCCCGGCCAGGGGTCGCAGTGGCCGGGGATGGCGGCCGGGCTGCTGGAGTCCGCGCCGGTCTTCCGCGACCGGCTGGCCGAGTGCGACGCGGCGCTGGCCCCGCACACGGACTGGTCGCTCACCGAGGTGGTGCGCGAGGGCACGGGGCTCGATCGGGTGGACGTGGTGCAGCCCGCGCTGTTCGGGGTGATGGTGGCGCTCGCCGAGCTGTGGCGGTCCGTGGGCGTACGCCCGCACGCGGTCGTCGGGCACTCGCAGGGCGAGATCGCGGCGGCCTGCGTCGCCGGGGCCCTCTCGCTGGAGGACGCCGCCCGTGTCGTGGCGGTGCGCGCACGCGCGCTCCGTGCGCTGTCCGGCTCGGGTGCGATGGCCTCGGTGCTGGCGCCGGCCGGCGCGCTGCCGCCGCTCGGCGACGGCGTCGCGGTCTCGGCGGTCAACGGACCCGCGAGCACGGTCGTGTCCGGGCCGCCGGACGCGGTGGCCGCGTTCGTCGCCGAATGCGAGGCGCGCGGCCTGCGGGCGCGGCCGATCCCGGTGGACTACGCGTCGCACTGCGCGCTCGTCGAGCCGCTGCGGGACCGGCTCGTGGCCGAGCTGGGCGAGGTCGTGCCGGGCGATGCCACCGCCGCGTTCTACTCCTCGGTGACCGGCGGGCGGCTGGACCCGGCCGCGCTGGACGCCGCGTACTGGTTCGGCAACCTGCGGGAGCCGGTCCGCTTCCAGGACGCGACGCGCGCGCTGCTCGCCGACGGGTACGGCGCGTTCGTCGAGTGCGGCCCGCACCCGGTGCTTGGCGCGGCGGTCGCCGAGACGGCCGACGAACTCACGTACGGCGCCCCGCTCACCGTGGGCTCGCTGCGGCGCGACGAGGGCGGCCTGGAGCGGTTCACGCTCTCCGTCGCCGAGGCGTTCGCCGGCGGCGTCGAGGTCGACTGGCACTTCGGCGACGGCCGCCGCCGGGTCGAGCTGCCGGTCTACCCGTTCCAGTACCGCCACTACTGGCTGACCACGCCCGGGGCCGTCGCGGACGCCACCGGGCTCGGCCTCGGCGGCGCGGAGCACCCGCTGCTGGGCGCCGCGGTGGAGCTCGCCGGGAGCGACGAGGCCCTGCTGACCGGGCGGCTGTCCACGCGCACCCATCCCTGGCTGGCCGACCACGCCGTGGGCGACGCCGTGCTGCTGCCCGGCACGGCGTTCGTCGAACTGGCCTTCCGCGCCGGCGACCAGGTCGGCTGCGACCGCGTCGACGACCTGACCCTGCACACGCCGCTGGCGCTGACCGGCGAGCGTGCCGTGCAGCTCCAGGTACGCGTGTCCGCGCCCGGCGAGGCAGGCCGCCGCGCCTTCACCGTCTCCGCGCGGCCCGACGAGGACGCCGAGTGGACCCGGCACGCCACCGGCACGCTCGGCACGTCCCCGGCGGGCGTCGCCGAGGGACTGCGCGAGTGGCCGCCGCCGGGAGCCGAGGTGCTCACCGACGCCGCCGGCGCGTACCCGACCTTCGCGGAGCGCGGCTACCGCTACGGCCCGGCGTTCCAGGGCCTGCGCGCCGCCTGGCGGCACGGCGAGGACGTGTACGCCGAGGTCGCGCTCGCCGACGACGCCGAGACCGAGGGGTTCGGGCTGCACCCGGCGCTGCTGGACGCCGCGCTGCACGCGCTGCTGCTCACCGGGGCTGCCGCCGGCGGACCGGCGCGGCTTCCGTTCGCCTGGAGCGGCGTGCGCCTGCACGCGACCGGCGCCACCGCGCTGCGCGTACGGCTGCGGCCGACCGGTCCCGACGCGGTCGCGGTGACCGTCGCGGACGCCGCGGGCGAGCCGGTGGCCGAGGCCGCCGAGCTGGCGCTGCGGCCCGTCGACCTCGACCTCGGCGAGCGGCCCGGCGCGGTGCGCTCGCTGTACCGGCTCGGCTGGCGGCCGCTGCCCGACGCCGCCGGTGCCTCGGCCGAGGGCTGGGCGGCGATCGGCGACGACCCGGTCCTGCCCGGTGTGCCGTGTTTCACGGATCTGGCCGCGGCGTCCGCCGCCGCGCCGGGCGTCGTGCTCCTGCCGGTGCCGGCGGAAGACGGGCCCGCCGGGGAGGCGGTACACCGGGCGACGCGGCGGATGCTCACGATCGTCGGCGCGTTCCTGGCCGACGACGCCCTCGCCGGGACGCGGCTCGCCGTCCTCACCCGCCACGCCGTGCGCGTACGGCCCGCCGACCCCGCGCCCGACCTGGCGCACGCGGCCGTGCAGGGTCTGGTCCGCTCGGCACAGGCCGAGCACCCGGACCGGTTCGTCCTGGTCGACCTCGACGGCCTGCCCGCCTCCGCACGCGCGCTCCCGGCGCTGCTGGACGGCGCCGAGGCGCAGGCCGCGGTGCGCGACGGCACGGCGTACGCGCCGCGGCTGGCGCGTGCCACCGCCCCGCTGCCGGAGGGCGACTGGCGGCTCGACGTCACCGAGCGCGGCACGCTGGAGGCGCTGCGGCCCGTGCCGAACCCCGCCGCCCGCGCCCCGCTCGCCCCCGGCGAGGTACGCGTCGCGGTGCGCGCCGCCGGGCTGAACTTCCGCGACGTGCTGATCGCGCTCGGCGTGTACCCGGGTACGGCCGTGATGGGCGGCGAGGCGGCGGGAGTCGTCCTCGAGACCGGCCCGGGGGCGAGCGTCGGCGTCGGCGACCACGTGATGGGGATCTTCGCCGGGGCGTTCGGCGAGGTCGCCGTCGCCGACCACCGCCTCGTGACACGCGTGCCGCGCGGCTGGTCGCACCACCGCGCCGCCTCGGTCCCCGTGGTGTTCCTGACCGCCTACTACGGTCTGGTCGACCTGGCCGGGGTACGGCCGGGTGAGCGGGTGCTGGTGCACGCGGGTGCGGGTGGTGTCGGGATGGCGGCGGTCCAGTTGTTGCGGCATCTGGGTGCGGAGGTGTATGCGACGGCGAGTCCGGCGAAGTGGGACGCTCTGAGGGCTTTGGGGCTGACGGATGATCGGCTGGCGTCGTCGCGGACGCTGGAGTTCGAGGAGCGGTTCGGACGATCACCGGTTCGACGTGGTGCTGAACTCCCTCGCGGGCGAGTACGTCGACGCCTCGCTGCGGCTGCTCGCCCCCGGCGGCCGGTTCGTCGAGATGGGCAAGACCGACCTGCGCGACCCGGCGGACGTGGACGGCGCGTACCTCCCGTTCGACCTGACCGAGGTGCCGCCCGAGCGGATCGCCGAGCTGCTCGGCGAGCTGGTCGCGCTGTTCGAGGCCGGCGCGCTCGTCCCGCTGCCGCTGACCACCTGGGACATCGGCGCGGCCGAGGACGCGCTGCGCCACGTCGGCCAGGGCCGCCACATCGGCAAGAACGTGCTCACCGTGCCGCCGCCGCTCGACCCGTACGGCACCGTGGTGATCACCGGCGGCACCGGCGTGCTCGGCGGCCTGCTCGCCCGTCACCTCGTCACCGCTCGCGGCTGCAAGCGGCTGCTGCTCCTCGGTCGCCGCGGTGCCGCCGCCCCGGCGTCGCCGAGCTGACCGCCGAGCTGTCCGGGCACGGCGCGCGCATCGACGTCGCCGCCTGCGACGTCGCCGACCGCGACGCCCTTTCCGCGACGCTGTCCGCCGCGCGGCCACTGACCGCGATCGTGCACGCCGCGGGCGTACTGGACGACGCGACGGTCGAGACCATGACGCGAGAACAGCTCGACCGGGTGCTTGCCGCCAAGGCCGACGCGGCGTGGAACCTGCACGAGCTCGCGCCGGACACGCCGCTCGTGCTGTTCTCCTCCGGTGCCGGGATCTTCGGCAACCCGGGACAGGCCAACTACGCGGCCGCCAACGCCTTCCTGGACGCGCT
This sequence comes from uncultured Actinomycetota bacterium, assembly GCA_963799975.1. Lineage (GTDB taxonomy): Bacteria > Actinomycetota > Actinomycetes > Streptosporangiales > Streptosporangiaceae > Actinoallomurus. The sequence continues at coordinate 435,999 of CAWCZF010000006.1, forward strand.
GGCCGCCCACCGGCACGCCCGCGGCCTGCCCGCCACCGCGCTCGCCTGGGGCGCGTGGCAGGTCGCGAGCGGCATGACCGGGCACCTCACCGAGACCGACTGGGCGCGGCTGCGCCGGGGCGGGCTGCCGCCGCTCACCTCCGAGGAGGGACTCGCGCTCTTCGACGCCGCGCTCGCCGCCCGTCGCACCGCGCTCGCCCCGATCCGGCTCGACCTCGCCGCGCTGAGCGCGCCCGGCGTGCCGGTGCCGGCCGTCCTGCGCGACCTGGTCCGCGTACCGTCCCGCCGCGTCGCGGGCGCGGCCGAGGGCGGCGCGGGACTCGCCGACCGCCTCGTACGGCTGTCGGCCGCCGACGCCGAGCACGCGGTCCTCGACCTGGTGCGTACGCACGCCGCCGTCGTGCTCGGCCACGACGACCCGGCCGCCGTCGCACCGGACCGTGCCTTCTCCGACCTCGGGCTCGACTCGCTCACGGCCGTCGAGCTGCGCAACCGGCTCGGCGCGGCGACCGGCCTGCGCCTGCCGCCGACCCTGGTCTTCGACCATCCGACGCCCGCCGCGCTGGCCCGGATGCTGCGAGCCGAGCTGCGGCCCGAGGCCGCGCCCGCTCCGGCCGCCGCGCCGCCCGCCGTGACCGCGGCCGTGGACGAGCCCATCGCGATCGTGGGCATGGCGTGCCGCTTCCCGGGCGGCGCGGACTCGCCGGAGGCGCTGTGGCGTCTCGTCGCCGGCGAGGTGGACGCGGTCGGGCCGTTCCCGGCCGACCGCGGCTGGGACCTGGAGGCCCTGTACGACCCGGACCCGGACACCCTCGGCACCACGTACGTGCGCGAGGGCGGGTTCCTCTACGACGCGGCCGACTTCGACGCGGAGTTCTTCGGCATCTCGCCGCGCGAGGCCCTCGCGATGGACCCGCAGCAGCGGCTGCTCCTGGAGACCTCCTGGGAGGCGCTCGAACGCGGCGGCGTCGACCCGAGAAGCCTGCACGGCAGCCGTACGGGCGTGTTCGCGGGCGTCATCTACGACGACTACGGCACGGCCGCCGGCGCGCTGCCCGAGGCCGAGGGATACGTGCGCGTCGGCAGCGCGGGCAGCATCGCGTCGGGCCGTATCGCCTACACGCTCGGCCTCGAAGGGCCCGCGATCTCGGTGGACACGGCGTGTTCTTCGTCGCTGGTGGCGTTGCATCTGGCGGTGCAGTCGCTGCGGCGTGGCGAGTGCGCGCTGGCCCTCGCGGCCGGGGTCACCGTCATGGCCACGCCGGACTTCTTCGTGGAGTTCTCCCGGCAGCGCGGCATGTCGCCGGACGGCCGGTGCAAGGCGTTCTCCGCGGCCGCCGACGGCGCGGGCTGGGCCGAGGGCGCGGGCGTGCTCGTGGTCGAACGGCTGTCGGACGCGCGGCGGCTGGGGCATCGGGTGCTGGCGCTCGTACGCGGCACCGCGGTGAATCAGGACGGTGCGTCGAACGGGTTGACCGCGCCGAACGGGCCGTCGCAGGAGCGGGTGATCCGTGCCGCACTCGCGGACGCGGGGCTTTCTCCGGCCGACGTCGACGCGGTCGAGGCGCACGGCACCGGGACGTCGTTGGGTGATCCGATCGAGGCGGGTGCGTTGCTGGCGACGTACGGGGCGGAGCGGGATCGGCCGTTGCTGCTGGGGTCGATCAAGTCCAACATCGGGCACGCTCAGGCCGCCGCCGGGGTGGCCGGGCTGGTGAAGATGGTCCAGGCGATGCGGCACGAGACGCTGCCGCGCACGCTGCACGCCGCCGAGCCGTCGCCGCACGTGGACTGGTCCTCGGGCGCGGTGGAGCTGCTTCGCGACGCGGTGCGGTGGCCGCGAGGCGCGCGGGTCCGGCGCGCGGGGGTGTCCTCGTTCGGGATCAGCGGCACCAACGCGCACGTCGTCATCGAGGAACCGCCCGAGGGCGAGGCCGTCGCGCGCGGCGGCCCCGCGGCGCTGCGCGCCGACGTGGTGCCGCTGTCCGGCGCCGGCGAGGACGCGTTGCGCGCCCAGGCGTCGCGCCTGCACGCGCTGCTGACCGGCGTCGACGCCCCGGATCCGTCCGACGTCGGCTTCTCCCAGGCCGGTCGTACGGTCTTCGGCCATCGCGCCGTGGTGCTCGGCGACATGGCGGAGGGGCTGGCGGCGCTGGCGGCCGGCGCGGAGTCGCCGGGCGTGGTCTCGGGCGTGGCGGCGGACGTGGGCCGTACCGTTTTCGTCTTCCCCGGTCAGGGGTCGCAGTGGCCGGGCATGGCGGCGGGGCTGCTGGACGCCTCGCCGGTCTTTCGCGACCGGCTGGCCGAGTGCGACGCGGCGCTGGCCCCGCACGTCGACTGGTCGCTGACCGAGGCGGTGCGGGACGGCACCGGGCTCGATCGGGTGGACGTGGTGCAGCCCGCGCTGTTCGCGGTGATGGTCGCGCTGGCGGCGCTGTGGGAGTCGTTCGGGGTCCGGCCCGATGCGGTGGTGGGTCACTCGCAGGGGGAGATCGCGGCGGCCTGCGTCGCCGGGGTGCTGTCTCTGGAGGACGCCGCGCGGGTGGTGGCGGTGCGGTCGCGAGCGTTGCGTGAGCTGTCCGGCACGGGGGCGATGGCCTCGGTCGGGCTGCCGGCGGCGGCGACGGGCGAGCGGCTGCCGACCGGTGTGGAGATCGCCGCCGTGAACGGCCCGGCGTCGGTCGTGGTCTCCGGCGAGCCGGACGCGGTGCGGGACCTGGTCGCCGCGTGTGAGGCGGACGGCGTACGTGCGCGGATGGTGCCGGTGGACTACGCGTCGCACTGCGCGCACGTCGAGCCGCTGCGGGAGGCGTTACTGGCGCTGTCGGACGTGCGGCCCTCCGCCGGTGACGTGCCGGTGTACTCCACGGTCGCCGGCACGGTGCTCGACGGCCGCGAGCTGGACGCGGCGTACTGGTTCCGCAACCTGCGGGAGCCGGTGCGGTTCGAGGACGCCACCCGCGCGCTGCTCGCGGACGGCTACGGGGCGTTCGTGGAGTGCAGCCCGCATCCGGTGCTGACCTACGGGATCGAGCAGACCGCAGACCAGGCCGGGCGTGCCCTGGTGACGGGCTCGCTGCGTCGCGACCAAGGGCACGAGGAGTTCCTGCGCGCGGTCGCGTACGCGCACGTCAACGGGCTGAACGTGGACTGGGCCGCCGCCTTCGAGGAGGCGCGCACGGTCGAGCTGCCCACCTATCCCTTCCAGCGCCGCAGGTACTGGCCACAGGCCCCGCCGCGGGAGGGGCACGCGGGCGGGCTCGGCGTCGAGCAGGCCGACCACCCGCTGCTCGGCGCGGACGTCGAACTCGCCGACGGCGCCGGCCGCCTCTTCACCGCCGAGCTGTCCCGTGTACGGCAGCCCTGGCTCGCCGACCACGGCGTCCTCGGCACCGCCATCGTGCCCGGCTCCGCGTACGTCGACCTGCTCGCCTGGGCCGGCGGCCGGCTGGGCTGCCCGCACGTGGCCGAACTGGTCACCGTCGCGCCCCTCGTCCTGCCCGAGGACGGCGGGGTCACCGTACAGCTCTGGATCCAGGACGCCGATGCGGACGGCCGGCGTACCGCCGGCGTCTACGGCCGCGACAGCACCGGCTGGAACCGGCACGCCACCGCGCTCCTGGCACCCGGCGGGCCCGCGCCGGCCGCCGCGCCGCAGGTCTGGCCGCCCGCCGGAGCCGAGCCGATCGACCTCACGGGCGGCTACGAGCGGCTGGCCGACGCGGGCTATGAGTACGGGCCGGCCTTCCGCGGCCTGCGCGCGGCATGGCGGCGGGGCGAGGAGGTGTTCGCCGAGGTCGCGCTGTCCGGGGAGCAGTCGGTCGCCGGGCACGCCGTGCATCCGGCGCTGCTCGACGCCGCGCTGCACCCGGTGGCGCTCGGGCTCCTCGGCGACACCGCCGTGGGCGCGGTGCCCTTCTCCTGGACGGACGTGACCGTACGCACGGGCGCGGGCACGACGCTCCGCGTCCGGCTCACGCCCGGCGACGGCGGCACCGTGACGGTCGGCGCGTACGACACCGCCGGGACGCCCGTCGTCTCCGTCGCCGCGCTCGCCGCCCGGCCCATCGACCCCGAGCGGCTCGGCACGGCGCGTGTCGCCGCCGACGGCGGCGGCCTGCTGTACGTCGACTGGTCGCCCGCACCGCCCGCGCGTACGCCCGCGGCGACTCTGGCCGTCGCCGGGCCGCTCTCGATCGACTCTGCCGCCGACTCGGTGCCGAGCCACCCGGACCTGGCCGCTCTCGCCGCGGACCTCGACGCCGGAGCGCCCGTGCCCGCCGCCGTACTGGTCCCGGCGTACGCGGGCGGCGACGGGCCCGCCGCCGCGCACGCCGCGGTGGCCGCGCTCCTCGACGTCCTGCACCGATGGCTCGCCGACGACCGCTTCGCCGGGTCACGGCTCGTGGTGCTCACCCGTTCCGCGATCGCCGCACAAGACGGCGAGAGGCCCTCTCCGGCCGCCGCCGCGCTCTGCGGGCTCCTGCGGGTCGCCGCCGCCGAGCACCCGGGCCGGGTCATGCTCGCCGACCTCGACGACGCGCCCGAGTCGCCGCGCGCACTGTCGTACGTCACGTCCCACGACGAGCCGCAGGTCGCGATCCGCGGCGGCCGGATCCTCGTGCCACGGCTCGTACGCGCACCCGCGCCCGAGGCGGTGCCCGCACTGCCCGCCGACGGCACCGTCCTGATCACCGGCGGCACCGGCACGCTCGGCGCGGCTGTGGCCGAACACCTGGCGACCCGGTACGGCGTGCGCCACCTGCTGCTCGTCAGCCGCCGCGGCGAGCGCGCCGACGACGCGTGCAAGCTGACGGCACGGCTCGCCGAGCTCGGTGCGGCGGCGACCGTACTGGCCTGCGACACGGCCGACCGCGAGGCGCTCGCGGGTGTACTCGCGCAGATCCCCGCCGAGCATCCGCTGACCGGCGTCGTGCACGCGGCCGGCGTGCTGGACGACGGGACGCTCGACACGCTGACGCCAGAGCGGTTCGAGCCGGTCATGCGGGCCAAGGCGGACGGGGCCTGGCACCTGCACGAGCTGACGGGCGACCTGTCGATGTTCGTGCTGTTCTCCTCGGCCGCCGGGCTCCTCGGCAACCCCGGGCAGGCCAACTACGCGGCCGGCTGCGCGTACGCCGACGCGCTCGCGGAGTACCGCCGCGCCCAGGGCCTGCCCGCGACCTCGATCGCGTGGGGGCTGTGGAAGACGCCCAGCGGGCTGACCGCCGGCCTCGGCGAGGCCGACCTGGCGCGGATGCGACGGCGCTACGGCATCACCGCGATGTCATCGGCGGACGGCCTCGCGCTGTTCGACGCCGCGAACGGCACCGACCGTGCGGTGACGATGGCCGCGCGCCTCGACCCGGCCGCGTTGCGTACGAGCACCGAGCTGCCCGCGATCATGTCCGGGCTGGGCACGGGCGTACGCGCCGAGACGTCCGCGCCGCCCGACCTGGCCGGGCGACTGGCAGAGATGGCGCCCGACGAGGCCGAACAGGCGTTGCGCGACCTCGTGTGCGCCCAGGTCGCCGCGGTGCTCGGGCACGCGCGGCCGCAGGCGGTCGACGCGGACAAGGCGTTCGCCGACCTCGGCTTCGACTCGCTCACCGCGGTGGAACTGCGCAACCGGCTGACCGCCGCGACCGGCGTACGGCTCTCGGCCACCCTCGCCTTCGACCATCCCACCGCGGCCGCGCTCGTCCTGCATCTGCGCGACCGGCTGGTGGTCCCCGGCCGGGACGCCGCCACGCCGATCCTGGACGAGCTCGACCGGCTCTCGGCCACCCTCTCGTCCGCCGGAGTGGGCGACGAGGGCCGGGCCGCCATCGCCGAGCGCCTGACCCGGCTGCTGCGCGACGTCGGCGGGGGCGAGGACACGGGCGTGACCGGCGAACTGGCCGCCGCGAGCGACGACGAGGTCTTCGACTTCATCGGCCGGGAGTTCGGCATCTCGTGACGAACACGACGGAGGGTCGAGGAGCGATGGCGGACGAGGAGAAGATCCGTTACTTCCTCAAGCGGGTGACGGCCGAACTGCACGAGACCCGGCAGCGACTGCACGAGCGGGAGGAACGCGACGGCGAGCCGATCGCGATCGTGGGCATGGCGTGCCGTTTCCCCGGCGGCGCGTCCTCACCGGACGCGCTGTGGCGGCTGGTCTCCTCGGGAGCGGACGCGGTCGGCGGCTTCCCGCCGGACCGCGGCTGGGACGTGGAGGGGCTGTACGACCCGGACCCGGACGCGCCCGGCAGGACGTACGCGCGCGGCGGCGGGTTCCTGTACGACGCGGGGGAGTTCGACGCGGAGTTCTTCGGCGTCTCGCCGCGCGAGGCCCTGGCGATGGATCCGCAGCAGCGGCTGCTGCTCGAATGCTCGTGGGAGGCGCTGGAGTCGGCCGGTGTGCCGGCGGACGCGCTGCGCGGCACCCGTACGGGGGTGTTCGCGGGTGTCATGTACCACGACTACGGGAGCGGCGGCGACGCGCCCGGCGACGTCGAGGGCTATCTAGGCATCGGCGGCGCGGGCAGCGTCGTGTCCGGGCGGGTCGCCTATACCTTCGGCCTGGAGGGGCCCGCGGTCTCGGTGGACACGGCGTGCTCGTCGTCGCTGGTGGCGTTGCATCTGGCGGCGCAGTCGCTGCGCCGGGGTGAGTGCACGCTGGCGCTCGCCGGCGGCGTCACCGTGATGGCCACGCCCGGCATCTTCGTCCAGGGCGCGCGGCAGCGTGGCGTCGCCGCCGACGGGCGGTGCAAGGCGTTCTCGGCGGCCGCCGACGGCGCGGGCTGGGCCGAGGGCGCGGGCGTGCTCGTCGTGGAACGGCTCTCGGACGCCCGCCGCCTGGGCCACCGGGTGCTGGGCCTGCTGCGCGGGTCGGCGGTGAACCAGGACGGCGCGTCGAACGGCCTGACCGCGCCTAACGGGCCTTCGCAGGAACGGGTGATCCGCTCGGCGCTGGCCGACGCGCGGCTGACCACGGACGACGTGGACGTGGTGGAGGGGCACGGCACCGGGACGTCGCTGGGTGATCCGATCGAGGCGGGGGCGTTGCTGGCGACGTACGGGGCCGATCGCGTGCGGCCGTTGTTGCTGGGGTCGATCAAGTCGAATATCGGTCATGCTCAGGCCGCCGCCGGGGTGGCTGGTGTGATCAAGATGGTGATGGCGATGCGGCATGGGTCGGTGCCGCGTACGTTGCACGCGGAGGAGCCGTCGCCGCACGTTGACTGGGCTTCGGGCGCGGTGCGGCTCGTGCACTCGCCGGAGCCGTGGCCCTCGGTCGACCGGCCGCGCCGGGCCGGAGTGTCCTCGTTCGGCGCCAGCGGCACGAACGCCCATGTGATCATCGAGGCGGCCCCGGCCGAGGAAGCGGACGCCCGCCCGGCCGAGCCGGGCGTCGTCGTGCCGTGGGTCCTGTCGGCGGCCGACGAGACGGCCCTGACGGCGGTCGCGCGGCGGCTGCACGAGGCGCTGCCGCCGGACGCGGACCCCGCCGACGTCGGCTGGTCGCTGGCGGCGACCCGCGCCACCCTCCCGCACCGCGCGGTCGTGCTGGACCCCGGCGGACTGGCGGCGCTGGCGCGCGGCGAGGACGACGCGCGGGTCGTACGCGCCGCGCGCACCCCAGAGCCCGTGCGCCGCACCGTCTTCGTCTTCCCCGGGCAGGGGTCGCAGTGGGCGGGAATGGCGGCGGAGCTGCTGGACTCCAGCGCGGTGTTCCGCGCGCGGATGGCCGAGTGCGCGGCGGCGCTCGCCCCGCACACGGACTGGTCGCTGGACGAGGCGGTACGCGACGGCACGGGACTGGACCGCGTGGACGTGGTGCAGCCGGCGCTGTTCGCGGTGATGGTGTCGCTTGCCTCCGTGTGGGAGTCCTGCGGCGTGACGCCGGACGCGGTCGCCGGACACTCCCAGGGGGAGATCGCCGCCGCGTGCGTGGCCGGCGCGCTGTCCCTGGAGGACGCGGCACGGATCGTCGCGGTGCGCGCGCGTGCGCTGCGGGAGCTCGCGGGTACCGGCGCGATGGCGTCGGTCATGGCGTCGCCGGAGGCGGTGCGCGAGCGGCTGGCCGGGTACGGCGGCCGGTTGGAGATCGCCGCCGTGAACGGCCCCGCGTCCGTGGTGGTCTCCGGCGAGCCCTCGGCCGTGGCGGACCTCGTCGCCGCCTGCGAGAGCGACGGCGTACGCGCCCGGCGGGTCGCGGTGGACTACGCCTCGCACTGCGCGCACGTCGAACCCCTGCGGGACCGGCTGCTGGCCGCGCTCGGCGAGGTGACGCCGCGCCGCGGCCGTACGGCGTTCTACTCGACCGTCACCGGCGGCCGGCTGGACCGGGCCGAGCTGGGCGCGGAGTACTGGTACCGGAACCTGCGCGAGCCGGTCCGCTTCCAGGACGCGACCCGCGAACTCCTCGCGGACGGGCACACGGCGTTCGTCGAGTGCAGCCCGCACCCGGTGCTGGTCGCGGCGGTCGCCGAGACCGCCGACGAGGCGGCCGACGCCGCGCCGCCCGCGGTCGTGTACTCGCTGCGCCGCGACGAGGGGGGCATGCGGCGCTTCACGACCTCACTCGCCGAGGCGTTCGTGGCCGGGGTGAAGGTCGACTGGACCCCGCTATTCGGGGCGGGCCGCAGGCGGGTCGAGCTGCCCGCCTATCCGTTCCAGCGGCGGCACTACTGGCTCCTCGCGACGCCGCGCGCGGCCGACGCGCCCGCTCCCGCCGACGGGTCGTTCTGGGAGACCGTGGCGTCCGGCGACCCGGACCGGCTGGCCGAGGCCCTGCACCTGGACGCCGCCGCGGTGGCGCCGGTACTGCCCGCCCTGGCCGAGTGGCACCGGCGCCGGCGGCTGCGCACACGCCTCGCGGACCTGCGCTACCGCATCGCCTGGCGACCCGCACCGAGGCCGGATGCCCCGCCACGGCCCGCCGGCCGCTGGCTGGTCGTCACCGGCGACGCCGCCGGCGACGTCGCGGACTGGTGCGTCGCGACGCTCCGGCGGTGCGGAGCCGACCCGGTGGTCGTCCGGCCGGGTCCGGAGCCGGTACCCGGCCCGGAGGCCTCGCCATCGGATGCGGCGGCGCGCGGCGGGCCGTTCGGCGGGTTGCGTGCCGCGCTGGCGGGCGGCGAGCCGGTGGGCGGCGTGCTCAACCTGCTCGGCCTGGACACCTCGCCGCACCCCGACCATCCCACCGTCACTCGTGGCCTGGCGGGCACACTGGCGCTCGCCCAGACGCTCGCAGGCGGCGGCACGCCGCTCTGGTCGCTGACGCGCGGTGCGGTCGCGGCCGGTCCCGGCGACGACGCGCCCAGCCCGGAGCAGGCGCAGATCTGGGCGCTGTGCCGGGTCTTCGCCCTCGAACACCCGGCCGCCTGGGGCGGCCTGGCCGACCTCCCCGCCACGCTCGACGACGCCGCCGCCGACCGCCTGGTCGCCACGCTCGGCGGCGTCGAGGACCAGGTCGCGATCCGCGCCGAGGGCACCTTGGCCCGGCGGCTCGTGCCGGACAAGGACGCGCTGCCGGGCGAACCCGCCGTGGCCGCCGTGCGATCCACCCCCGGCGCGAAGCGCCTGCTTCGGGGCACCGTGCTGGTCACCGGAGGTACCGGCGCGCTCGGGCGGCGGGTCGCGCGGTGGTGTGCCGACGCCGGGGCCGAGCATCTCCTGCTGCTCGGCCGGCGCGGCGCGGACGCGCCCGGCGCGCGCGAGCTCGCCGACGAGCTGACCGAGGCGGGCACCGGCGTCACGCTCGCGGCCTGCGACGTCGCCGACCGTGCCGCGCTGGCCGAGGTACTCGCCGAGGTTCCGGCCGAGCGGCCCGTCACCGCGGTCTTCCACCTCGCCATGACGGTCGAACTGACCCCGATCACCGAGACCGCCCTCGCGGCGTACGCCGACGCCTGCGCGGCCAAGGCGATCGGGGCGGCCAACCTCGACGAACTCCTCGGCGACGCCGACCTCGACGCCTTCGTCCTGTTCTCCTCGATCGCCGGGGTCTGGGGCGTCGCCGACCACGGCGCGTACGCGGCGGCCAACGCCTACCTCGACGCCCTCGCCGAGCGGCGGCGCGCCCAGGGCCGTACCGCGACCTCGATCGCCTGGGGCGTCTGGGACGCCTTCGACGAGCGGAACGCCGCCGGCGAGGACGACCTCGAACTGCTCAAGCGCCGCGGCCTCACGCTGATGGACCCCGGCGAGGCGCTGGCTGCGCTCACCGACGCCCTCGCCCGCGACGACGCGTCCGTGGCGATCGCCGAGGTCGACTGGGCGCGTTTCCTGCCGGTGTTCACCTCCGCGCGGCCGCGCCCGCTGTTCGACGAGCTGCCGCAGGCCCCGGGCACGCGCGAACGCCGGGACGAGCCGGCGCAGACACCGGCCTGGGCGGGACGGCTCGCCGGGCTGCCCGCGGCGCGGCAGCGCGAGGAGCTGCGCGCGATGGTCGCCGCACGCGCCGCGGCCGTCCTCGGGCACGACGACGCGAGCCGGATCGCCGCGGACCGGCCGTTCACCGACCTCGGCTTCGACTCGCTCACCGCCGTGGAGCTGCGCAACCGCCTCGCCGCCGACGCGGGCGTACGGCTGCCCGCCACACTCGTCTTCGACCACCCGACGCCGCGCGCCGTCGCCGCGTACCTGCGGACCCTGCTGGTCTCGGACGCCGAACCGGGCACGCCGGAGACCGAGGTGCGCGCCGCGAGCGACGACGAGCCGATCGCGATCATCGGCATGGGCTGCCGCTATCCCGGCGGTGCCGACTCGCCCGAGGCGCTGTGGCGGCTCGTCGCCGACGGAGTGGACGCCATCGGCGGGTTCCCCGGCGACCGCGGCTGGGACGTCGGCGACCTCTACGACCCCGACCCGGCGCGTACCGGCAAGTCCTACGTACGCGAGGGCGGGTTCCTGTACGGGGCCGCCGAGTTCGACGCCGCGTTCTTCGGCATCTCGCCCCGCGAGGCGCTCGCGATGGACCCGCAGCAGCGCCTCCTCCTGGAGACCGCCTGGGAGGCGCTCGAACACGGCGGCATCGACGCGAGCACCCTGCGCGGCAGCCGTACGGGAGTGTTCGTCGGCTGCCAGGCACAGCAGTACGGCCCCGCCGTCGGCGAGGCGCCTCCGAACGTCGAGGGACACGTCATCACCGGCGCCGCGACCAGCGTCGCGTCCGGCCGGATCGCCTACCTCCTCGGCCTGGAGGGCCCGGCCGTCACCGTGGACACGGCGTGCTCGTCCTCGCTGGTCGCGCTGCACCTGGCGAGCCAGTCGCTGCGCCGGGGCGAGTGCTCGATGGCGCTCGCGGGCGGTGCGATGGTGCTCGCCACGCACGGCGCGTTCGTGGAGTTCTCCCGGCAGCGGGTGCTCGCGCCCGACGGCCGGTGCAAGGCGTTCTCGGCCTCGGCCGACGGCATGGGAATGGCCGAGGGCGCGGGCGTCGTCGCGCTCGAACCGCTCTCCGCCGCGCGCGCCAACGGTCACCGCGTGCTCGGCGTGATCCGCGGCTCGGCGATCAACCAGGACGGCGCGAGCAACGGACTGACCGCGCCGAACGGACCGTCGCAGGAACGCGTGATCCGGGCCGCGCTGGCCTCCGCCGGCTTGAAGCCGCACGAGGTGGACGCGGTCGAGGCGCATGGCACCGGCACCGCGCTCGGCGACCCGATCGAGGCGCAGGCGCTGGCAGCGGTGTACGGGCGGGATCGCGCGGCGGACCGGCCGCTGCTGCTCGGCTCGCTCAAGTCCAACATCGGGCACACCACGGCGGCCGCCGGCGTCGCGGGCGTGATCAAGATGGTGCAGGCGATGCGGCACGGCGATCTGCCCAGGACGCTGCACTGCGAGGAGCCCTCGCCGCACGTCGACTGGTCCGCCGGCGCGATCGAGCTGCTCTCGTACGCGCGCCCCTGGCCCAAGGTCGACCGGCCCTGGCGCGCGGGGGTGTCCTCCTTCGGCATCAGCGGCACCAACGCGCACCTCGTCCTTGAGCAGGCGCCCCCCGAGGAGGCTGGGGAGGCGACGGCCGCGTACGTGCCGGTGCCCTGGATCGTCTCCGCGGCGAGCCCTGAGGCCCTCGCGGCCCAGGCGGCGCGGCTGCGGGACTTCGCCGCCGCGACGGCCGCGGACGACTCCGGCATCGCGCGTGCGCTCGCCGCGCGTACCGGCCTGGCGCACCGCGCGGTCGTCGTCGGCTCCCGCCGCGAGGACCTGCTCGCCGGGCTGGCCGCCGTCGCCGAGAGCGGGCGCGACGGTGCGATGGTGCGCGGCGTCGCGGCGGCGCCGGGCCGTACCGCGATGATCTTCTCCGGCCAGGGCGCGCAGCGGCCGGGAATGGGCCGCGAGCTGGCCGCCGCGTACCCGGTGTTCGCCGCCGCGCTGGACGAGGTCTGCGAGCACTTCACCGGGCGGCTGGACCGGCCGCTGCGCGACGTCCTGTTCGCCGACGCGGACCCGGCGCTGGACCGTACCGACGTCACCCAGGCCGGGATCTTCGCCGTCGAGGTGGCGCTGTTCCGGCTCGCCGAGTCGTTCGGGGTACGCGCCGACCTGCTCGCCGGGCACTCGATCGGCGAGGTCGCCGCCGCCTTCGTCGCGGGCGTCTGGTCGATCGAGGACGCGACGGCGCTGGTCGCCGCGCGCGGCCGGTTGATGGCCGCACTCCCGGAGACCGGCGCGATGGTGGCGGTACAGGCATCGGAGGAGGAGGTGCGCGAGGCGCTGCGCGGCCTGGACGAGGTGGCCGTCGCCGCAGTCAACGGCCCGGCCGCGACCGTCGTCTCCGGCGCGACCGAGGCCGTGCTGGACCTCGCCGCGCGCTGGCGGGACCAGGGTCTGCGGACCCGTCGGCTGCGGGTGAGCCACGCGTTCCACTCGCCGCTGATGGAGCCGATGCTGAAGGAGTTCCGCGGCGTCGTGTCCGGCCTCGCGTACGCGGATCCCCGCGTGCCGGTGGTCTCCGCCTCCGGTGGCGCGGAGCGGCTGGGCGACCCGGAGCACTGGGTCGAGCACGTACGGCGGCCCGTACGGTTCGCCGACGCCATGGCCGAACTGCGCGAGCAGGGCGCGACCGCGTACCTGGAGATCGGGCCGGACGCCGTGCTCGCCCCGATGGCCGAAGCCTGCCTCGACGGCGACGAACCGCTGGTGGTCCCGCTGCTGCGCCGCGACCATCCTGAGCACGAGACGTTCCTGCTCGGCCTCGGCCGCGCGTACGTGCACGGCCTGCACGTGGACTGGACCCCGGCGCTGACCGGCGCGAGCCGTACCGCCGAGCCGCCGACGTACGCCTTCCAGCGGCAGCGGTACTGGCTGCCGCCCGGCCGTGCCGCCGGCGACGTGACCCGCGCCGGGCTCAGCGCGGCGGACCATCCCCTGCTCGGCGCGGCCGTGGGGCTCGCCGACGGACACGGCTGGGTGTTCACCGGACGCCTGACGCTGCGCGAGCACCCGTGGCTCGCCGACCACGCGGTCTTCGGCCGGGTGCTGCTGCCGGGCACGGCCTACGTCGAGCTGGCCGTACGCGCCGGGGACCAGGTCGGCTGCGGGCGGGTCGAGGAACTCGTCATCGAGGCGCCGCTGGAACTCCCCGGGGACGGCGGAGTCGTCGTACAGGTCGTCGTCGAGGGCGCCGACGCCGAGGGCCGGCACGCGGTCGGCGTGTACGCGCGGTCCGGCGACGCCGGGGAGTGGCGCCGGCACGCGACCGGGACGCTCGGCCCGCCTTCCGGTCCCGCCGATGCGCCGGAGACCGCCTGGCCGCCGCAGGGTGCCTCGCCGGTGGACCTCGACGGGTTCTACGAGCGGGTCGCCGGGGAGGGCTTCGCGTACGGGCCGGCCTTTGCCGGGCTGCGGGCGGTCTGGCGGCGCGACGACGCGGTGTTCGCCGAGGTCGCGCTGGACGAGTCGCAGGAGGTCGGCCGGTACGGGGTGCATCCTGCGCTGTTCGACGCCGCACTGCACGCCGTGCTGGCGTCGGAGACCTTGCCTGACGCAGGGGAGGGCCGCGGCTTCCTGCCGTTCTCCTGGACCGGCGTCGAGGTGCACGCGGTCGGCGCGAGGACCCTGCGCGTACGCCTGCGGGTCTCGGCGGACGGCGTCGCGATCGAGGCCGCCGACACCGGCGGCGCGCCGGTGCTGTCGGTGGACCGCCTGCTCGGCCGCTCGGCCACGCCGCCGCGGAGTTCTGCCGGCCGTGCCGCCGGGGGACCGGCCCCTGCGGGGGGCGGCCTCTACGCGGTCGACTGGGTGCCCGCCACGCCCGGCACGGCGGGAGCGGTCGCCACGCCCGGCACGGCCGGAGACCTCGCGGTCCTCGGGGAATTCCCAGTCGATGGCGACGTCCCACGCCATGCCGACCTCGCCGGGCTCGCCGCCTCCGGGTCCGTACCGGCCACGGTCGTCGCGGCCGTCCAGGGCGGCCCGCCCGACGCGGTCGCCTGTGCGGCGCTGGCTCTCGTACAGGAATGGCTCGCCGACGAGCGGTGTGCCGGGTCACGGCTGGCCATCGTGACGCGCGGCGCGGTCGCCGTGGACGGGCCTGACCCGGCCGCGGCCGCGGTCTGGGGCCTCGTCCGCGCCGCGCAGAACGAGAACCCCGGCCGCTTCGTCCTGGCCGACCTGCCGGGCCCGATCGACGCCGAAGCGCTGTCCGCGGCCCTGGGCACGGGAGAACCGCAGGTCGCCGTGCGCGACGGCCGTGCGCTGGTGCCGAGGCTGGCGCGAGTCCCGTGGCAGACCGGACCGCACGACACACCGAGCGTGAACGGCACGGGCGGTGCCGCTCCCTTGGGTGAGGTGTTCGGCCCGGATGGCGTCGTCGTCATCACCGGGGGCACCGGCGCGCTGGGCGGCCGGGTCGCGCGGCACCTGGCCGGGCGGCACGGCGTACGCCGCCTGGTGCTGGTCTCCCGCCGTGGCGCGGACGCCCCCGGTGCCGGGGAACTGCGCGCCGAACTGGCCGGCCTGGGCGCCGAGACCCTGGTACGTACCTGCGACGTCGCCGACCGGGCCCAGGTGGCGGCCGTCCTGGAGGAGGCGCGGTCGCTCGGCGCGCTGTCCGGCGTCGTGCACTGCGCGGGCGTGCTGGACGACGGCCTGGTCGGCTCGCTCTCGGCGACACGCGTACGCGGCGTACTCGGCCCCAAGGCGATCGGCGCGTGGCACCTGCACGAGCTGACCGCGGGGGACGAGCTGGCGGCGTTCGTGCTGTTCTCCTCGGCCGCGGGCGTGTTCGGCAACCCGGGCCAGGGCAACTACGCGGCGGCCAACGCGTACGTGGACGCCCTCGCCGCGGCCCGGCACGAGCAGGGCCTGCCCGGGCTCTCCCTGGCCTGGGGGATCTGGGAGCAGGACGACGACGGCGGCATGGCCGGGCGGCTGACCGAGGCCGACCGCGCCCGCGCCGCACGGCACGGCGTCGTGCCATTGGCGGCCGGCGACGCGCTCGCACTCTTCGACGCCGCACTGGCCGCCGGCCGGCCCGCGGTGCTGCCGATCCACCTCGACCTCGCGGTCCTGCGCGCCGGGCGGATACCCCCGCTGCTCGCCACGCTCGCCGGGCCGCCCGCCCGCCGTACCGCCGCGGACGCCGCCCCCCGCCACGCGGACCTGGCGACGCGTCTCGCCGCGCTGTCACACGAGCAGGCCGCACGCGAACTGCTCGACCTCGTACGCGCCGAGGTCGCGGCGGCGCTCGGCCACGCGAGCGCGGCGGCGATCGAACCGGGCCGCGCCTTCGGCGACCTCGGCCTGGACTCGCTCACCGCGGTCGAGCTGCGGAACCGCCTGGCGGAGGCGGCCGGGACACGGCTCCCTGCGACGCTGATCTTCGACCAGCCCACCCCGGCGGCGCTCGCGGCCTACCTCCAGAGCCGGCTCGCGCCGCCCGCCGCGCCGGTCGACGTCACGCTCGACCGGCTCGAATCGGCACTGTCGTCGCTCGCCGCCGACCGGCGACCGGCGGTCGCGGACCGGCTGCGCTCGATGCTGACCGCTCTCGGCGACGGCCGGGCCGCAGACGTACCGGCCGGCTCGACCGGCGAGGCGGACCGGGCGACGCTCGCCGCACGCGTCGACGCCGCCAGCGCCGACGAAGTGCTCAAGCTGATCGACCAGGAGTTCGGCGGCTTCTGACCCCCGCGCATTCGACGACGACGAGGAGAGTGATGGCAGACGAGGCCCAGCTGGTCGGCTACCTCAAGCGGATGACCGTCGACCTGCACGACGCCCGCGAGCGGCTGCGCTTGGCCGACGACGCCGCACACGAGCCGATCGCGATCGTCGGCATGGCGTGCCGGTACCCCGGCGGCGTCGACTCGCCCGAGGCGCTGTGGCGGCTCGTGGACGAGGGCGTGGACGCGGTCGGCGCCTTTCCGGCCGACCGCGGCTGGGACCTGGACGCGCTCTACGACCCGGACCCCGACGCCGAGCGGACCACGTACGCGACCGAGGGCGGGTTCCTCTATGACGCCGCGTCCTTCGACGCCGAACTGTTCGGCATGTCGCCGCGCGAGGCACTCGCCACCGACCCACAGCAGCGCCTGCTGCTGGAGTGCGCGTGGGAGGCGCTCGAACGGGCCGGCATCGCGCCCACCTCCGTACGCGGCAGTGCGACCGGGGTCTTCGCCGGGACCATGTACTACGACTACGGCGCGCGCCTGAACCACGCTCCCGGCGAGTTCGAGGGCTACCTCGGCAGCGGCAGCGCGGGCAGCGTGGTCTCCGGCCGGGTCTCGTACGTGTTCGGCCTGGAGGGGCCGGCCGTGACGGTGGACACGGCGTGCTCGTCGTCGCTGGTGGCGTTGCATCTGGCGGCGCAGTCGCTGCGCCGGGGTGAGTGCACGCTGGCGCTCGCCGGCGGCGTCACGGTGCTGTCACTGCCGGGCCCGTTCCTGGAGTTCTCCCGGCAGCGCGGCATGGCCGCCGACGGGCGCTGTAAGTCCTACTCCGCGGACGCCGACGGGACCGGCTGGGCCGAGGGTGCCGGCTGGCTTCTCGTGGAACGCCTCTCCGACGCCCGCCGCCTCGGCCATCGGGTGCTCGCCGTCGTACGCGGCACCGCGGTGAACCAGGACGGCGCGTCGAACGGCCTGACCGCGCCTAACGGGCCTTCGCAGGAACGGGTGATCCGCTCGGCGCTGGCCGACGCGCGGCTGACCACGGACGACGTGGACGTGGTGGAGGGGCACGGCACCGGGACGTCGTTGGGTG
This sequence comes from uncultured Actinomycetota bacterium, assembly GCA_963799975.1. Taxonomy (GTDB): domain Bacteria; phylum Actinomycetota; class Actinomycetes; order Streptosporangiales; family Streptosporangiaceae; genus Actinoallomurus. Next base: position 453,198 of record CAWCZF010000006.1, read on the forward strand.
ATCCGATCGAGGCGGGGGCGTTGCTGGCGACGTACGGGGCGGGGCGTTCGCGGCCGTTGTTGCTGGGGTCGATCAAGTCGAATATCGGTCATGCTCAGGCCGCCGCCGGGGTGGCTGGTGTGATCAAGATGGTGATGGCGATGCGGCATGGGTCGGTGCCGCGTACGTTGCACGCGGAGGTGCCGTCGCCGCACGTTGACTGGGCTTCGGGTGCGGTGCGGCTCGTGGGCTCGCCGGAGCCGTGGCCTGTTTCCGATCGGCCGCGCCGGGCCGGGGTGTCCTCGTTCGGGATCAGCGGCACGAACGCCCACGTCATCCTCGAACAGGCCGCCGACGAGACGACCGACCCCGCCGACTCCGCCGAGCCCGCCGTCGTGCCGTGGGTCGTCTCGGCGAAGACGGCCGAGGCGCTGGCCGCCCAGGCCGCCCGGCTCGCCGCGGCCACCCGGCCCGGCGAGTCCGCCGAGACCGGCGCGGCACTGGCGGGTACGCGGGCGGCGCTGGACCACCGCGCCGTACTCCTCGGCCGGGACCGCGGCGAACTGCTGGCCGCCCTCGACGCACTGGCCCGCGGCGAGGACCACCGCGGCCTGGTGCGCGGTGCGGTGCGCCCGGCGGGCAAGGTCGCGTTCGGCTTCTCCGGGCAGGGGTCGCAGCGCGCGGGGATGGGCCGGGAGCTGTACGCGGCGTTCCCGGTGTTCGCGGAAGCGTTCGACGCTGCGTGCGCGGCGCTGGACGCCGGCCGGGACGTGCCGCTGAAGGACCTGGTGTTCGGCGACGGCACGGAGCTGGACGAGACGGCGCACACGCAGGCCGGGCTGTTCGCGCTCCAGGTCGCGCTGTTCCGCCTGACCGAGTCCTTCGGCGTACGCCCCGACCTGCTGATCGGCCACTCGATCGGCGAGATCACGGCGGCGCACGCGGCCGGAGTCCTGTCCCTGGAGGACGCCGCGCGGCTCGTCGCGGCGCGCGGCGCGCTGATGCAGGCGTTGCCGCCGGGTGGCGCGATGGTCGCGGTTCGCGCCGCCGAACAGGAGGTCGCCCCGCTGCTGCGCGACGGCGTCGCGGTCGCCGCGGTCAACGGCCCGGCCGCCACGGTCATCTCCGGGCCGGAGGAGGCGGTCGCGGCCGTCGCCGGCGAACTGGCGGCACGCGGATACCGGACCCGGCGGCTGCGGGTGAGCCACGCGTTCCACTCGCCGCTGATGGAGCCGATGCTGGAGGAGTTCCGGCGCGTCGCCGAGGGACTGTCGTACGCATCGCCGCGCGTGCCCGTGGTCTCCAACGTGACCGGCGGCCTCGCGGCCGAGGAGCTTCGCGACCCGGAGTACTGGGTGCGGCACGTACGGCGGCCGGTCCGCTTCGCCGACGGTGTCACCGCGCTCGCCGCCGCGGGGATGACGGCCTTCGTCGAACTCGGCCCGGACGGCTCACTGAGCGCGCTGGCGGGCGAGACCCCGGTCGGCGACGTGACGTTCGCGCGGACGATGCGCCGCGCCCGGCCCGAGCCGGAGACCTTCCTGAGCGGCCTGGCCGGGGCGTGGGTACGGGGAAGCACGCCGGTCGACTGGATGGCGGCGCTGCCCGGCACACACCGCCGGGTCGAGCTGCCCACCTACGCCTTCCAGCACCACCGGTACTGGCTCGACGCACCGCCGCTCACCGCCGACCTGTCCACCGCGGGCCTCGACGCGGCCGCCCACCCGCTCCTAGCCGCGACCGTCACCGGCCCGGGCGTGACCGGCACAGGACCGACCGGCCAGGCCGGTGACGGAGCGGGTGCCGGCGTACCGGGTGTCGACGGAGCGGGTGTCTACGGATCAGACGCTGACAGGTCGGGCGTCGGCGGGCCGGGTGCCGACGTGCCGGGCGCGAGCGACCTGCGCGTGACAGCCGCGGACGGTACTGGCGCGAGTGTGGCGGGCGCGGGCGCGGGTTCGGTGATGCTGACCGGGCTGCTGCGTCCCGGCGACCCGTCCTGGCTCGCCGACCACCGGGTGGCGGGCGCGGCGATCCTGCCCGGTGCGGCCTTCGTCGAGCTGGCGCTGCGCGCGGGCGACGAGACCGGCTGTGCACGCCTCGCCGAGCTGGTGACGGAGTCGCCGCTGCCGCTCACCACCGCGCGCCGCCTGCGTTGCCTGGCCGGTCCGGCCGACGACGCCGGCGACCGTACCGTCGAGATCCACTCCGCCCCCGACGAACCGGGCGCGGAATGGACGCGCCACGCCATCGGCGTACTCGCCGCGACGGCCGAACCTCCGGGCGGGCACAACGCCCGGCACTCGGATGGGCGGACCGCCGAACCCTCCGTCGAGGACGCGGTGCCGTGGCCGCCGGAGGGTGCCGAGGCGGTCTCGGCCGCGTCCGTCTACGCCGGGCTCGCCGCGGCCGGGCTCGACTACGGCCCGGCGCTGACCGGCCTGCGGGCGGCGTGGCGACGTGACGACGCGGTGTTCGCCGAGGTCGCGCTGGACGAACGGCAGAGCGCGGAGGCCGCGCGCTACGGCCTGCACCCCGCGCTGCTGGACGCCGCCCTGCACGCCGCCGCGCTGCTCGATCCCGCACTCGACACCGGCGGAGTGGCTCGGGTGCCGTTCGCCTGGAGCGGCGTCACCCTCCACGCTCGCGGGGCGTCCGCCGCGCGGGTGCGCCTGACCTCGGCCGGCGACGCCATCGCGGTGCGCATGTCCGATGATTCCGGCGCGCCGATCCTGACCGTCGAGCGCCTGTCCCTGCGACCCGTCGAGGCGCCGCGCGCCGCCGCGGGCACGCTGTACCGGCTCGACTGGACGTCCGTCCCGGCGGCCGCCCACGGAGGCGACGGCACCTGGGCGCTGCTCGGTGACGCGGACGCCCTGGCCGGCGGGCTGACACGTGCCGGGATACGCCCCGCGCGGTACGCCGACCTGGCCGCCGCGGCGGACGTGCCGCCGCCCGGCACCGTGGTGGCGACGGTGCCGGAGCCCGGCGGTGACCTGCCAGACCGCCTGCGTACCATCACCGGCGCCGCGCTCGAGCTGCTGCGGCAGTGGCTCGCCGACGAGCGCTGGGCGGGCTCGCGGCTCGTGTTCGTCACACGCGGCGCGGTGCGTACCGGACCCGGCGACCCGGTGACCGACCCGGCCGCGGCGGCCGTCTGGGGCCTGGTCCGCAGCGCGCAGAACGAGAATCCCGGACGTTTCATCCTGGTCGACGTCGACGATCCGGACACCACGCTGCTGCCCGCGGCGGCCGGGGAGACCCAGGCGGCGGTACGCGGTGGCACCGTGCGCGTCCCACGCCTGGCACGTACGCCCGCCGGCCGGGAGAGCCCCGGGGCGGTGGAGATCGGCGGCGCCGTGCTGGTCACCGGCGGCACCGGCGCGCTGGGTGCGCGGGTGGCACAGCACCTGGTCGCGCGGCACGGCGTACGCCGGCTGGTGCTGGCGTCCCGGCGGGGGCCCGGCGCGCCGGGGGCCGGCGAACTGCGGGACAAGCTGACCCTGGCGGGAGCCGAGGTCGCCGTGGTCGCCTGCGACGTCGCGGACCGTACGGCGATCGAGGGCGTCCTGGCCTCGGTGCGGTCGGCCGGGCCGCTGTCCGGGGTCGTGCACTGCGCGGGCGTCGTGGACGACGGTGTGATCGGCGCGCTCTCGCCCGAGCGGCTGGACCGGGTGCTCGCGGCCAAGGCCGACGGCGCGTGGTGGCTGCACGAGCTGACGGCGGCGGACGACCTGGCGCTCTTCGCCCTGTTCTCCTCCGCCGCCGGGGTGTTCGGCAACCCCGGGCAGGGCGCGTACGCGGCGGCGAACGCCTTCCTCGACGCGCTCGCCGCACACCGGCACGAGCGGGGGCTGCCCGCCGTGTCCGCGGCGTTCGGGCTCTGGGACGAACCGGACGGACTGGGCGGCGGCCTGTCCGCCGCCGGCCGGGCACGGATCGCGGGGTCGGGGTTCCGCACGCTCGGCGCGGACGAGGCACTCGCCCTCCTGGACGCCGCCCTCGACGCGGCCGAACCCGCGGTGGTCCCCGTACGGCTGAACTTCGCCGCGCTCGGCGACCAGGCCGCCGCAGGCACCCTCCCCGCGCTCCTGCACGGGCTCGTGCGACCGCCGCGTGGCGCACCGGCCGCGGCCGGACGCCTCACCGGCGTACCGGCGGCCGAGCGCGGGGCGCGGCTGCTCGAACTGGTGCGCGCTCAGGTGGCAGCGGTGCTCGGGCACGGAGCGGCGGCGGCGATCGACGCGGAGCGCGCGTTCGGCGAACTGGGCTTCGACTCGCTGACCGCGATCGAGCTGCGCAACCGCCTCGCCGAGGCGACCGGCGTACGACTCTCCGCCACTCTGGTCTTCGACTACCCGACGCCCGCCGCGCTCGCCGCACACCTCGGCGTGCTCGTCCACGGCGGCGAGGAACCCGCGGCGAGCGCCGCGCCCGCCGCGGCATACGACGAGCCGGTCGCGATCGTCGGGATGGCGTGCCGCTTCCCGGGCGGAGTGGATTCCCCGGACGCGCTCTGGCAGCTCGTTCACGACGGGGTGGACGCGATCGGGGAGTTCCCGGCCGACCGCGGCTGGGACGTCGACGGGCTCTACTCGGCGGACCCGGACACGCCGGGAAAGACGTACACGCGGCGCGGCGGCTTCCTCTACGACGCGGCCGGGTTCGACGCCGGGTTCTTCGGCATCTCGCCCCGCGAGGCGCTCGCGATGGACCCGCAGCAGCGGCTGCTGCTCGAATGCGCCTGGGAGGCGCTGGAGTCCGCGGGCGTCCCGGCGGACCGCCTGCGCGGCAGCCGTACCGGAGTGTTCGCCGGGGTGATGTACCACGACTACGTGCCGCCGCTGGACGCCGTGCCCGACGGGGTGCGCGGGCACATCGGCAACGGCAACGCCGGCAGCGTCGCCTCCGGCCGGGTCGCCTACACCTTCGGGCTGGAGGGCCCGGCGGTGACCGTGGACACGGCCTGCTCCTCGTCGCTGGTCGCGCTGCATCTGGCCGCCCAGTCGCTGCGCCGCGGAGAGTGTTCGCTGGCGCTCGCGGGCGGCGTGACGGTGATGGCGACGCCCGCGACGTTCGTGGAGTTCTCCCGGCAGCGCGGGCTGGCCGCCGACGGCCGCTGCAAGTCCTTCGGCGCGGGCGCGGACGGTACGGGCTGGTCGGAGGGCGTCGGCTGGCTCCTGGTCGAACGGCTCTCCGACGCCCGCGACAACGGCCACCCGGTGCTCGCGGTCGTCCGCGGCTCGGCGGTGAACCAGGACGGTGCCAGCAACGGGCTCACCGCGCCGAACGGCCCGTCGCAGGAACGTGTCATACGCGACGCGCTGGCCGCCGCCGGCCTGACGCCCGCTGACGTGGACGCCGTGGAGGCGCACGGCACCGGTACGCCGCTCGGCGACCCGATCGAGGCGGGCGCGCTGCTGGCGACGTACGGGCGGGACCGGCACGGCGGGCGGCCGCTCCTTCTCGGGTCGGTCAAGTCCAACATCGGGCACGCACAGGCCGCCGCGGGCGTGGCGGGTGTGATCAAGATGGTGCAGGCGCTGCGTCACGAGGTCCTCCCGCGAACGCTGCACGCCGACGAACCCTCCCCCCACGTCGACTGGTCCGCGGGCGCGGTCGAACTCCTGCGCGAGCCGTCCCCGTGGCCGGTCGCGAACCGGCCGCGCCGCGCCGGAGTGTCCTCATTCGGAATCAGCGGCACGAACGCCCACATCGTCCTCGAACAGGCCCCGCCGGAGAACCTGGCTCCCGCGGAACCGCCCCCGGCCGAGGGCATCCCCGGGGAGCGGCCCGCCGCGGCGCAGGCTCCGGCGGCCGCGATGGACGGTGCCACGGCGCGAGCCTCGACGGGCGGTGCCGCGCGCGGCGTCGCCATGGGCGACGGCGTGGCAGGTGACCCGGACCTGGAGGAGGGTTCTCCCGGCGTGGCGCGTGCCGTGGAGGACGGGGCGGCCGCGCGCGTCCTGGGAGATCGGTCCGTGGCGGAGCGCACCGACGGCGAGCCGCCGGTGCTGCTGCCCTGGGTGGTGTCGGCCCGCGACGACGCGGCGCTGGCGGACCTGGCCGGGCGGCTCGTGGAGTCCGCCGAGCGGCTCGACGCCGCCGACGTCGCGTACTCGCTGGCCGCCACCCGCTCGGCGCTCGGCCACCGCGCGGTCGTCCTCGGCCGCGACCGCGCGACCCTGCTCGGCGGCCTCCAAGCCCTCGCCGAGGGCGGCCAGGGCCCCGTCCGAGGCGTCGCGGGCGCCTCCGGCACGCTCGCGTTCGTCTTCTCCGGCCAGGGTGGCCACCGCGCGGGAATGGGCCGTGAGCTGTCCGCGCGGTACCCGGTGTTCGCCGCCGCGTTCGCGGCCGCCTGTGCCGCACTGGACGGACGGCTCGACGCCGAGCGTCCGCTGGCGGAGGTGATCGACGCGGCGGACGGCGCGCTCGACCAGGTCGGGTACGCGCAGCCCGCGACGTTCGCGTTCGAGGTCGCGCTGTTCCGGCTCCTGGAGAGCTTCGGCCTGCGCCCCGGCTGCCTGCTGGGCCACTCCCTCGGCGAGATCACCGCCGCGCACGCCGCGGGCGTGCTCTCCCTGGACGACGCCTGCACGCTCGTCGCCCACCGCTCGCGCCTCATGCGTGCGCTGCCGCCCGGCGGGGCGATGATCGCCGTGCGGGCGACCGAGCGCGAGGCGGCCGAGCTGCTCGCCGGGCACGAAGCCGAGGCCGCCGTCGCAGCGGTCAACGGGACCGGCGCGGTCGTGCTGTCCGGTGCGGAGGCCGCCGTCACGTCCGTCGCCGCCGCCCTGGCCGAACGCGGACGCAAGACCACCCGGCTGCGGGTCGACCGGGCGTTCCACTCACCGCTGATGGACCCGATGCTGACCGAGTTCGGCCAGATCGCGGGCCGGCTCGACTACCGCGAACCCGGCATCCCGATCGTCTCGGCGGTGACCGGCGAACCGGTCGCGCCGGGCGAGCTTGGCACGGCCGCGTACTGGGTGCGCAACGTACGGGAGCCGGTGCGGTTCGCCGCCGCGATCCGCCGCGCCGCCGACCGCGGCGTGACCGCCTTCGTGGAGATCGGCCCCGACACCACCCTCGCTCCGATGATCGGCGACTGCCTCGAGGACGAGACGACCGTCGCGGTGGCCACCGCGCGGCGTGACCGCCCCGAGCCGGAGACGCTGCTCACCGGCCTCGCCCAGGCGTACACGCGCGGGATGCCGCTCGACTGGACCGCCGTGTTCCCCGGCGCGGGCAGGCGTGTAACGCTGCCGACCTATCCGTTCCGCCACGAGCGTTACTGGCTGCGGCCCGCGCGGCGCGCCGACGTCGCCGCGGCCGGCCTGCTCGCCGGCGGGCATCCCCTGCTCGGCGCGGCGGTACGGCTGGCCGGCGGCGAGGGCTGGGTGTTCAGCGGCCGCATCGGCGTGGCCGACCGGCCCTGGCTCGCCGACCACGCCGTACTCGGCACCGTGATCCTGCCGGGCGCGGCACTGGCCGAGCTCGCCGTGGGCGTCGGCGACCAGGTCGGCGGCGGACGGCTGGCCGAACTGGTCCTGACGGCGCCGCTGGTCCTGCCCGAGACGGGTGCGGCCACCGTCCAGGTACGGGTCGGCGAGCCCGGCGCGGACGGGCGGCGGTCGATCGAGGTCTTCTCCCGCCTGGAGGAGGACACCTGGACCCGGCACGCGACCGGCGAGCTCGAACCCGTACGGCCCGCCGAGCCCGAGCCCGAGCCCCTGGCGGCCTGGCCGCCCGAGCAGGCCACGCCCGTCGAGGTCGAGGCCGCGTACGCGGCGCTGGCGCGTGCGGGCCAGCACTACGGCCCGGGGTTCCGCGGGCTGCGGGCGGCCTGGCGGCGCGGGGAGGAGATCTTCGCCGAGGTGACGCTGGATGAGGAGCCCGGCGCGTACGGCATCCATCCCGCGCTCCTCGACGCCGCCCTGCACGCCGTCGCCGGGGCGAGTGCGGTCGGGCCGGATGCGCCGCGGCTCCCGTTCGCCTGGCACGGCGTGACCCTGTACGCCTCCGGCGCCGTCGAGCTGCGCGTACGCATCCGGCTGACCGGCGAGGACACGCTCGCACTCGACTGCTTCGACCTCGCGGGCGCGCCCGTCCTGTCCGTCGAGTCGCTCGTCGTACGCCCGGTCGCGGCGGACGCGCTGCGCCGTGCGAGCGCCTCGCCCGACGTCCTGCTCGACCTGGACTGGCGGCACGTACGGCCGGAGGCGGCGGGGGATCGCGGCCGCTGGAGCGTCGTCGGCGACGAGGACCTGGCCTCGGCCATCGGGGTCGCCTCGGCGGACAGTGTCGAGGCGTTGCCGGAGTCCGACGTGGTGTTCGCCCGCGTCACGTGCGGCGCGGACGCCGCCGCCGCGCACCGCGCCACCCACACGATCCTGGCCCTCGTACGCGCGCTGCTGGCCGACGAGCGCCAGGCGGTCGCCCGGCTGGCCGTGCTCACGCGTGGCGCGGTCGCCGCGGGCGGACAGGTCACCGATCCGGCGGCCGCCGCCGTGTGGGGCCTCATCCGCAGCGCCGAGGCCGAGCATCCGGGCCGGTTCCTCCTCGCCGACCTCGACACCGACTACGTACCGGCCGAGACGCTGCGCGACGCACTGGCCGCCGGCGAGCCGCAGGTCGCGATCCGCGACGGCCGGATCCTCGTTCCCCGCCTCGCCCGTTCCGGCGGCGCGCTGACGCCGCCGCCGGGCAGCGGGCGCGCCTGGCGCGTCGACACGGACGGCCGCACGCTGGACGACCTCACGCTGGTACCCGCCCCGATCGCCGAACCGGCACCCGGCGAAGTGCGGATCGCGGTACGCGCGGCGGGGGTGAACTTCCGCGACGTGCTCATCGGTCTCGGCATGTACCCCGGCGACGACCTGATCGGCAGCGAGGGCGCGGGCGTGGTCGAGGCCGTCGGCGCGGACGTACGCGGGTTCGCACCGGGCGACCGGGTGTTCGCGATGTTCGCCGGCGGAATGGGGCCGGTCGCGGCGACCGACCACCGGCTGGTCGCCAGGACACTGGACGGCTGGACCGACGAGCAGGCCGCGGGCGTGCCCGTGGTGTTCCTGACCGCCTACTACGGTCTGGTCGACCTGGCCGGGGTACGGCCGGGTGAGCGGGTGCTGGTGCACGCGGGTGCGGGTGGTGTCGGGATGGCGGCGGTCCAGTTGTTGCGGCATCTGGGTGCGGAGGTGTATGCGACGGCGAGTCCGGCGAAGTGGGACGCTCTGAGGGCTTTGGGGCTGACGGATGATCGGCTGGCGTCGTCGCGGACGCTGGAGTTCGAGGAGCGGTTCGGAGATCACCGGTTCGACGTGGTGCTGAACTCCCTCGCGGGCGAGTACGTCGACGCTTCCCTGCGGCTGCTGGCCAAGGGCGGCCGCTTCCTGGAGATGGGCAAGACCGACGTCCGCGATCCCGAGCAGGTGGCGCGCGACCACGACGGCGTGACCTACCGCGCGTACGACCTCATGTCGAGCGGCCCCGACCGGATCGGGCAGCTGCTCACCGCGCTGATGGGCCTGTTCGAGGGCGGGGCGCTGACGCCGCTGACGACCGCGACGTGGCCCGTCGCCCGTGTCGCCGCCGCCCTGCGGCACGTACGCGAGGCGCGCCACGTCGGCAAGGTGGTGGTGACCATGCCGCCGCCGCTCGGCGGGAGCGGGACGGCGCTGATCACCGGCGGCACCGGCGCGCTCGGCCGTCTCGTCGCCCGGCACCTGGTCGCCGAGCACGGCGTACGGCACCTCGTGCTCGCGGGGCGCAGCGGCCCGGACGCGCCCGGCGCCGAGGAGCTCGCCGCCGAGCTGCGCGGCCTCGGTGCGGACGTACGGCTCGCCGCCTGCGACGTCGCCGACCGCGCCCGGCTCGCCGAACTCCTGGCCACGATCCCGGCGGACCGCCCGCTGTCCGTCGTCGCGCACGCGGCCGGCGTCCTGGACGACGGCGTCCTCGCCGCGATGACCCCCGACCGGCTCGACACCGTGCTCGCGCCCAAGGCGGACGCGGCCTGGCACCTGCACGAACTGACCCGCGACGCGCCGCCCGCCGCGTTCTGGCTGTTCTCCTCGGCGGCCGGCACGTTCGGCAACCCGGGACAGGCCAACTACGCCGCCGCCAACGCCTACCTCGACGCGCTCGCCGCGTACCGGCGCGCCCTCGGGCTGCCCGCCACCGCGCTCGCCTGGGGTCTGTGGGAACCCTCCGGCGCGATGACCGGCGACCTCGGCGACGCCGACCGCGCACGGCTGTCGCGCGGCGGCTTCGGCGCGCTGTCCGCGGAGGGCGGTCTCGCGCTGCTGGACGCGGCCTGGGCGCGCGACGACGCCTGGACGCTGCCGATCCGCCTCGACGTCGCCGCGCTGCGTGCCGGGCCGGCCGTACCGCCGCTGCTCGCCGAGCTGGCCGGCGGCGCCGCGCGCCGCCGCGCGGCCGAGGGCGGCGGCACGCGTGCCGCCATGCCCGGTCTCGCCGGCCGGCTCGCCGGGCTCAGCGCGGCACAGGCGGACGAACTGCTCGTGGACGCGGTGCGCGAGCACGCCGCCGCCGTACTCGGGCACGCCGACGCCGCCGCGATCGGGGCGGCACGCGCGTTCAAGGAGGCCGGCTTCGACTCGCTGACCGCGGTGGAGTTGCGCAACCGGCTGGCCTCGGCCACCGGCCTGCGGCTGGCCTCCACCGTGGTGTTCGACCACCCGACCCCGGCGGCACTCGCCACCGCGCTCCGCGTACGGCTCGTCCCGGACGCGCCCGCCGCAGCGCCCGCCGACGACGAGGAGGCGCGGGTGCGCCAGGTACTGGCGACCGTCCCGGAACAGCGGCTGCGCGAGGCGGGCGTCTGGGACGTGCTGCTGGAGCTGGCCGGCGTCTCCTCGGGCCCGGATCCGGAACCGGCCGGCGACGCACTCGACGATCTCGACGGCCTGGACGCCGACCGCCTGATGCAACTCGCGCTGGGCGACGGGGAGTGAACGAGGTGACCGTGACCACCGAGGACAAGCTGCGGGAGTACCTGCGGCGCGTGACCGTCGACCTGCACGAGACCCGGCAGCGGCTGAAGGAGGCCGAGCACCGCGCCCCGCCGCCGGTGGCCATCGTCGGCGTCGGCTGCCGCTACCCCGGCGGCGTACGTTCCGCGGGCGACCTGTGGGACCTGGTCGCGGACGGCGTCGACGCGGTCGGCGCGTTCCCGGCCGACCGCGGCTGGGACCTGGAGGCCCTGTACGACCCGGACCCGGACGCGATCGGCACGTCCTACACGCGGCACGGCGCGTTCCTGTACGACGCGGCCGACTTCGACGCCGCGTTCTTCGAGATCTCCCCGCGCGAGGCGCTCGCGATGGATCCCCAGCAGCGGCTGCTGCTGGAGGTGGCGTGGGAGACGTTCGAGGACGCGGGACTGCCGGCGGACGCGCTGCGCGGCAGCCGTACCGGAGTGTTCACCGGCGTCGGGGCCGCCGACTACGGGTCGCTGCTCGCGGACGCGCCCGGCGAGTTGGAGGGCCACCGCCTGACCGGCACCTCATCCAGTGTCACGTCCGGCCGGATCGCCTACACGTTCGGGCTGGAGGGCCCGGCGGTCTCGGTGGACACCGCGTGCTCCTCCTCCCTCGTCGCCCTGCACCTGGCCGTACGCGCGCTGCGGGCGGGCGAGTGCTCGCTGGCCCTGGCGGGCGGCGTCGCGATGATGTCGACGCCGGCGGGGTTCGTGGAGTTCTCCCGGCAGCGCGGGCTCGCCCCCGACGGCCGGTGCAAGTCGTTCGCGGCCGCCGCCGACGGCACCGGCTGGGGTGAGGGCGCCGGCCTGCTGCTGCTCGAACGCCTCGACAACGCGCGCCGCAACGGTCATCGCGTCCTCGCGGTGGTACGCGGCAGCGCGGTGAACCAGGACGGAGCGTCGAACGGCCTGACCGCGCCACGGGGAGCCGCGCAGGAACAGGTGATCCGCGCGGCCCTGACCGACGCGCGCGTCGCCGCCGCCGAGGTGGACGTGGTCGAGGCACACGGCACCGGCACGACGCTGGGCGATCCGATCGAGGCCGGGGCACTGCTCGCGACGTACGGGCGGCACCGCCCGGCGGACCGGCCGCTGCTGCTCGGCGCGGTCAAGTCGAACATCGGCCACACCGCCGCGGCGGCCGGAGTCGCGGGTGTGATCAAGATGGTGATGGCGCTCCGGCACGAGTCGGCACCGAGGACACTGCACGTGGACCAGCCGTCGCCGCACGTCGACTGGACGAGCGGCGCGGTACGACTACTGACCGAACCGGCGGCGTGGCCACGGGGAGAACGGCCACGCCGCGCGGGCGTGTCCGCCTTCGGCGTGGGCGGCACGAACGCCCACGTCATCATCGAGGAACCGCGCCCGACTCCAGTCCCGGCCTCGGCCCCGGCTGCCGCCTCCCGGCGGACGGTCTGGCCGGTCTCGGCGAAGACCAGGGCGGCGCTGCGCGCCCAGGCCGCGCGTCTCGGTTCGTACGCCGCCGGGCTCGATCCGGTGGACGTGGGGTATTCGCTTGACACCACGCGTACGGCGCTGCCTGAGCGTGCGGTCGTCGTCGGTGACCGTGACGGGCTGCTCGCCGGGCTGGCGGCGGTGGCGGAGGGACGGCCGGCCGCGAACGCGGTCATCGGGACGGCGGCCGCCACCGGGCGTACCGTGTTCGTCTTCCCCGGCCAGGGTTCGCAGTGGGCGGGCATGGGGACCGAGCTGATGGCCTCCGCCCCCGTCTTCCGCGCCCGGATGGAGGAGTGCGCGGCGGCGCTGGACCCGGTGACCGGCTGGTCCCTGCTGGACGTGCTGGGCGGCGTCGATGCCGCGCCGGGGCTCGACCGGGTCGACGTGGTGCAGCCGGCGCTGTTCGCGGTGATGGTGTCGCTGGCCGCCCTCTGGCAGGACCACGGCGTACGCCCGGACGCGGTCGTCGGGCACTCTCAGGGCGAGATCGCCGCGGCCTGCGTGGCGGGCGTGCTGCCGCTGGAGGACGCGGCGCGCGTCGTGGCGCTGCGGAGCCGCGCCCTGCGTGCGCTGGCGGGTTCGGGAGGGATGGCCTCCATCGGGCTCGGCGCCGGCGACCTGGCCAAGCGCCTGGAGGCGTACCCGGGTCAGATTTCGCTGGCCGCGGTCAACGGGCCCGCCGGCGCCGTGGTGTCCGGCGAGCCGCGCGCGGTCGAGGAGCTGGTCGCGTCCTGCGCCGCCGAGGGGATCCACGCCCGGCTCGTACCGGTCGACTACGCATCGCACTGCGCGCACGTCGAGCCGCTGCGCGAACGCCTCCTGGCCGACCTCGGCGAGGTGACGCCGGGTCCCGGGAACATCGCCTTCTACTCGACCGTGACCGGCGGGCCGCTGGACGGCGTACGGCTCGGCACCGAGTACTGGTACCGGAACCTGCGCGAACCGGTGCGGTTCGAGGACGCGACCCGCGCCCTGCTCGCGGACGGGTACGGCGCGTTCGTCGAGTGCAGCCCGCACCCCGCCCTGGTCTACGGCGTCGGGGAGACCGCCGCCGACGCCGAGCGCGCCGTGCTGGTCACCGGGACGCTGCGGCGCGACGACGGCGGGCTCACCCGCTGGCACACCGCCCTCGCCGAGGCGTACGTCGCCGGAGCACCGGTCCGCTGGGCCTTCGACGGCGGCCGCCGGGTGCCGCTGCCCACGTACGCGTTCCAGCGCCGCCGCCACTGGCCGCCCGCACGCCCGCGCACTGCCGTACCGGCCGCCGACGAACCGTTCTGGCGCGCGGTCGCGGCGGGCGAGGGCGCGCTCACCGCCGAACTCGGCGTCGGCGGCGTGGAGGCCGACGCGCTGAAGACGGTGCTGCCCGCGCTCGCGGCCTGGCATCGCCGCCGAGACGACCAGGGACGCGTCGCCGCCCTCTGCCACCGGGAGGTGTGGCGGCCGGTAGCGGTCCCCGGCCCGGCTCCGCTGCCGGCCGGGACTCGCTGGCTCGTACTGACCATCGGAGCCGGCGAGGAGGCGGCCGCCTGCGCCGCCGCGCTGCCGGACGGCGTCGCCACCATCGTGCCGCCCGGCGAACTGGCCGGCCGCCTGGACGGCTCGGTGCGGGGCGTCGTGCTGCCGGTGACCTGCCCCGGCCCGAACCCGGCCGCACGCGCCGCCGCCGTCGCACGTACGACGGTCGGGGTGGCGCAGGCGATGAACGGGAGCGACGCGCGGCTGTGGCTGGTCACGCGCAACGCGGTACGCGCGGACGACGCCGACCGCGTCGAGTCCCCCGAGCAGGCGGCCGCCTGGGGAGCGGGCCGCGCGCTCGCCCTGGAACAGCCGGACCGCTGGGGCGGCCTGGTCGACCTCCCCGCGGACCTCGGCGAGCGCGTGCGCGCCGGGCTCGCGGCACTGTTCACCGGGGCGCTGTTGGAGGGAGAGACCGCGATCCGCGACTCCGGCGCCTTCGCCCGACGCCTGGTCCGCGCATCCGCCGCCCCACTCGCTGCCCCACCGGCCGCCCCATCGGCGGCCGCCGCCCCGATCGCTCTCCCATCGGCCGCACCCGCACCCGCACCCGCACCCGCTGCGGCATCCGCTGTCCCATCGGCCGCCGCACCCTTCGTCCCCTCGCCTTACGAGGGGACCGTGCTGGTCACGGGCGGTACGGGCGGGCGCGGGCGGGTGATCGCGCGGCGGCTTGTCGCGGCCGGCGCCCGGCATCTGCTGCTCGCGAGCCGGCGGGGGCAGGGCGCGGACGACCTGGTCGCCGAGCTCGCCGCTGCCGGTTGCGAGGCGACGTTCGTCTCCTGTGACGTCGCCGACCGTACGGCGGTCGAGGCCATGCTCGGCCGGATTCCGGCGGACCGCCCGCTCACCGTTGTGGTGCACGCCGCCGACGTGCTCGACGAGGCGCCGCTCGCGTCCTGGGATCCCGAGCGCATCGACGGCGTGCTCGCCGCCAAGGCCGCCGCCTGGCATCTGCACGAGCTGACGAAGGACCTGCGGGCGTTCGTGCTGTTCTCCTCGGTCTCGGGTGCGCTCGGCGGCGTCGGGCAGGCCCCGTACGCGGCGGCGAACACGTTCCTCGACGCGCTCGCGGTGCACCGCAGGGCCCAGGGCCTGCCCGCGACGTCGATCGCCTGGGGGCCGTGGACCGACGACACGGCGAGCGAGGACCGGCTGGCGCGGCGGGGCCTGTCGGCGATCCGCGTGGACGACGCGCTCACCGCCTTCGACGCGGCCGTCGCGGGCGACGTGCCGTATATGGCGGTCGCGGACCTGGACTGGGGCCGTCTCGTCCCCGGGCTCGCCTCGGCCGGCGCACCCGCCACGACGCTGCGCGCGTACGCCGAGCTGGTCCCGGAGAGCCCTGCGGCGACTCACGCGGACACCGGCGAGCCGGCGGCGGCCGTACGGCTCGCCGGAGCCACCCCGGCCGAGGCCGAGCATGAGCTGCGCGCCCTCGTCGTCGCACAGCTCGCCGCCGTGCTCGGCCACGCCGACGCCGACGCCGTCCCCGCGGACCGCCCGGTGGTCGAACTCGGCCTGAACTCCCTGACCGCCGTCGAGCTGCGCAACCGCCTCGGCGCGGCGACCGGCCTGCGGCTGCCGCCCTCCGCCGTCTTCGACCACCCGACGCCCGCGGCGCTCGCCGCCTTCTTGGTCCGCGAGCTGGACTTGGCCCCCGCCGCACCGGCGGCACCGGCGTCGGCGGTGTCGGCGGCACCAGCCGCATCGGGCCTGCTCGCGCCGATGTTCGAGCGGGCGCGGGAGAGCGGTCGACTCGCGGACTTCCTGGACCTGCTGGCACGCACGGCACGGTTCCGCCCGGTCTTCCGCGACCCGGCCGAAGCCCACGCCGAGCCGACACGCCTGACCCGAGCGCACGGCCGCGCGCCGGCCGCAGGCGACGCCTCCCATGCCGCCCCCGCCTTCGGCCAGAGCGGCGACGTCGATGGCGGGGGAGGCATCGGGGGCGGTCCGGCGGTGATCTGTGTGCCGGCCGTGCTGGCGACTGCCGGGCCGGAGCAGTTCGCGCGGCTTGCTGCCGGGTTGGGCGGGGCCGTGTGGACGTTGCGACTGCCGGGATTCTCGCCGGACTCGCCGTTGCCCGCCGATCTCGACGCGGCGGTCGCCGCCGTGGCCGTGCAGGTGAGCCGTTGCGCGGAGGGCGGCCCCTATGTGCTGGTCGGCTACTCCTCCGGAGGCGTTATGGCTCAGGCCGTCGCGCACCGGATGGCGGCCGGCGGCACGCCGCCCAGCGGCGTCGTCCTGCTCGACGCCGAGCCGCTGCGGGACGGCTGGACGGCCTCGGCGGACGCGGTGTTCGACGCGGCGGCGGCGCGTGCCACGGTGCCGCCGGACGACGCGCGGCTCACCGCGATGGGCCACTACCTCGCACTGCTCACCGGCTGGGAGCCCCCGCCCCTGGACCTGCCGGTCCTCGCCGTACGCGCCGCGACGCCGTTCCCGCGTGAGGCGCCGCCCGCGCGGGAAGCCGCAGGCGTGGGGGAGACGGCGGGGGGCGTGGAGACGCGCGAGGTGGCTGGGGACCACTTCACGATCATCGGGGAGCGGGCCGAGACCACCGCCGGCGTGATCGGCGGTTGGCTGGACTCGCTGCCGGACCGGATTTCGCGATCACCTGATATCTCGGAAAGGGAAGCCGAATGACCACTGATCAGGCCACCTCGGATGACGCGCGAGCCGGGGGCGGACTGCCTCCGGCGCTCGGCGGGTTCGACCTGACGGACCTGGACCGGTTCGCGGACGGGTTTCCGCACGAGGTGTTCGCGCGGCTGCGGCGGGAGGCGCCGATGCTGCGTCACCCCGGCGGCCGCACGTCCGAGGGCGAGGCGTTCTGGGTGCTCAGCACGTACGCCGACGTCGTCAAGGTCGGTTCCGACATCGAGCTGTTCTCCTCCGAGGGCGGCGGCGGGCGCGCCAACGGCGGCACCCACATCGACGACCTGCCGCAGGGGATCTTCGGCGGCGTGATGCTCCCGATGATGGACGATCCGCGGCACGCGCTGTTCAAGGACGTGCTGCACCGGTCGGTGTGCCCGGCGGCGCTCGATGCGCTCTCCGTACGGCTGCGGGAGCGCGCCGAGGCGATCGTGGCCAAGGCGGTCGGCGCCGGCCGCTGCGACGCGCAGCACACCATCGCACGCGAGCTGTCCCTCACCACGGTCGCGTTGCTGCTGGGCGTGCCGGAGTCGGACTGGGGCCGGTTCTTCTCCTGGACCGACGTCGCCATGGGGTACGAGGACCGGGAGACCGGCGAGGTCAGCGGCCGCAGCCAGGAGGTCCTCGCCGAGATGTTCAACTACGGCGTCGAGGCGCTCGCCGCCAAGCGCGCCGCGCCGCCGACCGACGAGATGCTCTCGGTGCTGGCGCACGGGCACTGGGAGGGTGACGCGCCGCTCACCGACTTCGAGCGGCAGGCCAACTTCAACCTGCTCGCCCTCGCCGGCTCCGAACCCCCGCGCGGCGCGCTGTCCATCGGCCTGCTCGCCCTCGCCGAGCACCCGGACCAGTGGGCTGCCCTGCGCGCCGACCGGTCCCTGCTGGACGGCGCGGTCGAGGAGATCCTCCGCTGGGCCTCGCCCACGCCGTACAACCGGCGCACCGTGACCCGCGACACCGAGCTGAACGGCACGCCGCTGAAGGCGGGGGAGAAGGTCACGCTCTGGTGGGCGTCGGCCAACCGCGACGAGTCGGTGTTCGCCGACGCGTCGGTGTTCGACGTGCGCCGTGACCCGAACCCGCACGTGGCGTTCGGCATGGGCGGACACACCTGTCTCGGCGAGCACCTCGGCCGGATGCAGCTGCGCATCCTGCTCGAAACCCTGCTCGACCAGGCCGAACGCATGGAGCCCACCGGCCCGGCGACCTGGGCGCGCAACAACAAGCACGTCGTCGCGCTCACCGTCCCGGTCGCCTTCACTCCGGCCGGATGAGGTTCACGGTCACGGCGCGGCCAGCGACCTCACCAGCGAGACGATCGCGGTGACGCCGGCCGCGCCGCGCCCGGCGGCGGCCACGAAGCCGTCGGGACGCACGAGAAGGACGGCGTCGCCGTCGCGTTCGACCGGTACATGGGTGAGCAGCGGCGAGCCCTCGGCCGCCGCGCGTGCGGTCGACTCCGCCGCCGACCCCGTGGTCACCAGCAGGAACGTGTCCCCGTTGCCCTGGTCGGCGATCCAGTCCGGCGCGCGCCCGCCCGGCTTGGGCAGGCCGCGGACGCCGGGCGCGGAGGCGCCGCCGAACAACACGTCGGGGTATCGCACGCGGCGGCCGGCCAGGATCGGCATGTTGACGCGTTCGAGCACGCCGAGCGCGTGCAGCGTGCGCAGCGTCCCGTTGCGTACGCGCACGGCCGCCGGGCTGAGCACGGCCTGCTTGGTCATCCGCCCGGTGACCCGCATGATGTGCTCGATCGCCGCGCGCCGCTCCGGCTCGTACGTGTCCAGCACCGATGGGTCGAGCCGGCCGTTCACCACGCCGGCGAGCTTCCACGTCAGGTTACGCACGTCCTCCAGGCCGAGGCCCAGACCCTGGCCGCCGATGGCCGAGTGCACGTGCGCGGCGTCGCCGACAAGGAAGCACCGCCCGTGGCGCATCCGCGGGGCGATGCGCTCGGAACTGGTGAACGTGGTCAGCGTCGTCGCCTCGGGCATGCGCACGCCCGACGGCCCGCGCTCGGCGATCATCCGCGTGAGCAGCTCCGGCGTCGCGTCGGCCTCGACCGGCGTCGAGACGCGCACGTCTCCGCCCGGCAGCGGGGCCAAAAGCATCACTCCGGACGGGCCGAGGAAGTAATGGACCACGTCACGGTCGATCTCGCCGTCGATCCGGCCCTCGGCCAGGAGGTAGCGCTGGGAGTCGTCCGCGCCCTCGAACGCGATGCCGAGCTGGTCGCGCACCGTGCTGCGCACGCCGTCCGCCGCGATCAGCCAGTCGGCCTCGATCTTGCCTTCGGTGCCGTCCGCGTGGCGCGTCTCCACGGTCACCGAACTCTCGCCGGCCGTGACCGCGACGACCGTCACCTCGCGCTCGACGGGGCAGCCGAGCCGCCCGAGTTCGGCGTCGAGCAGCTCGCCCGGCCGCTGCTGCTGGATGACCAGCGGCGCGTCGCTCTCGGCGATCTTGATGTCGAGCGTGCGCGCGCCCATGTGGTAGGTGAGCGCCCTCGGCCGGTGGCTCCGCCGCTGGAGTTCGGGCAGCAGACCGAGGGCGTCGAGCGCGCCGAGGGCGGGCGGCCAGAGCATGATCGCGCGGGAGCCGGGCGCGACACCCGGCGAAGCGTCCACGACGCGCACCTCGACGCCCTGCCACCGCAGCATCGCGGCTGCCGCCATGCCTGCGGGCCCGGCTCCCGCGACCAGCACCGATGTCCTGTCCGTCATCTCGTGCCCGCCCTTTCCGAGGGCGGCCGCCGGCGTATTTCCGGCCGCGAATTCATCCGCCCGCAATTGTCCCGGCCGCCAATCGCGACCCCGGTAAACACCCTGATCAGCTGGACCATAGCAGTCAGGCAAACGGGCCAGCAAGAACCACCTTTGTCAATGACTCGCAGCAGTGATTGCCAGGGGGCGACGGCGAGGTCATCCCCTCGCACGCAGAGTTCACGCCGCGAGCGCGGAAGGAGGTGAATGCGGCAGAGAATCGGAAACCGCGCGTGATGGGATCGCGATCCTCGCGACCCCGACGGCCGGTTCGCGTTACCGCCGACGTCACAGCGCCCGTACGCCGGAGGGCAAGGGTGATGTGAGTGGCGGTGGAGTGCCCTTCCAACGCGCATGTACGTTGCGCACGCGAAGGGTCACGATACGCCTGCCTGAAAGTAGCCACGAACCGATCTCATGCGAAGATGTTGGCGATTTTTATGGAACGCACCAAGGCGGGCGTCTAGCATGCTTGTCATGGCCATCCGGGAAATGCAGAGACTTGACTTCGATGGCTTCTTCCCGGCCCGACCGATCGATCAGCTCGGCCCGGCATTACGTAGACGCATATCGACCGGCCGGTCGATGCCCGCCGTCGCCCGGAGGGCCGGCGGTCCGCGAGAGAGGACGTGTTCATGACGACTGACGCGAACGAGACCGCCCCCGCCGATCCGTTCTCCCAGATCCTTCCGTTCAACCCGTACGACCCGGCGTTCCTCGACAACCCGTACCCGACGTTCCAGCGGCTGCGGGAGGAGTCCGGCTCGGTGGTCGGCACCATCCCGGGCATGTGGCTGATCATCGGTCACAAGGAGATCTCCTCGCTCCTGCGCGACAACCGGTTCGGGCACGGCGACGCCGCGCTCGTGGCGTCGCAGATCACCGAGGACGCCGAGGGCAACATCGTCAAGCCGTTCATCTACATGGACCCGCCGGACCACACGCGCGTACGCTCGCTCGTCGGCAAGGCGTTCACCGCACGTACGGTCGAGGCCATGCGCGGCCGCGCGCGTGAACTCGTACGCGACCTGCTGGAGACGGCGCTGGCCAAGAACGACGGCCCGGTCGACCTGATGGCCGAGTTGGCGTTCCCGCTGCCCTCGATCCTCATCGGCGAGCTGCTCGGGGTGCCCTCGGAGGACCTCGAACGCTTCCGCTCCTGGTCCAAGGCGCTCGGCCGCGGCCTCGACCCGGACTTCCTGCTGACGCCGGAGGAGATCGAGACCCGCAACCAGGCGCGCACAGAGTTCGACGCCTACTTCTCCGACCTGGCCGAGCGCCGCCGGGCCGAGCCGACCGACGACCTGGTCAGCGCCCTGGTCGCGGTGGAGGAGGAAGGCGACCGCCTGACGAGGTCGGAACTCGTCGCGGCCTGCCGCCTCGTGCTGAGTGCCGGCAACGTGTCGACCGCCCACCTGATCGGCAACGGCACGCTCGCCCTGCTGCGCAATCCCGAGCAGCTCGCGTGGCTGCGGGCCAACCCGGGCCAGGTCAAGCAGGCGGTCGAGGAGATGCTGCGGTTCGACCCGCCCGTCCAGCTCACCGGCACCCGCGTCGCCCTGGAGGACGCCGAGGCCGGCGACCAGCCGATCAAGGCGGGCGAGGCGATCGTCCTGTTCGTCGGCGCCGCGAACCGCGACCCGCTCGCATTCGCGGATCCGGACCGCTTCGACCTGACCCGCGAGTCCGGCGGCCGCAACCTGGGCTTCGGCATGGGCATCCACTTCTGCCTGGGCGCGTCACTGGCACGCCTGACCACACAGGAGGCGATCGACGAGCTGATCCAGCTCGACCTGCGACTGGCCGACGACAACCCGGCACACACCCCCAACCTCATCCTGCGCGGCCTGAACGAACTCCCGATCCACATGAGCCGCCCCGCCGCGACGGCCTGACCGCGACGCACACGCACGTACGTCCACGGGCCGGGGAGCGCCCCTCCCCGGCCCGTGGAGTTCCTGATCGGCTCGGGGTCAGCCGAGGACGTTCTTGGCCGCGCCGGTGCCGACGCGGCGCCGTCGGGAGAACGAGGCGAGACTCACCGGCCGCGCCAGTCTCGGCAGGTCGACACGTACGGGCTCGCGGTCATGGTCGTGACCGGATTCGCAGGCGGCCACCAGCGCCGCGACGAACCGCCCGGCCATCGGCGCGTTCTTGAACGCGTTGCCGCTCGTCCCGCAGGCCATGTAGTAGCCCGCCAGCGAGCTGCGGTCATAGATCGCGGTCCAGTCCGGTGTGACGTCGTAGAGCGCGGCGAGCCCTTGCGGCCGGCCCGACAGAGTCAGGTCGGGCATCCGCCGGGCGACGCGGTACGTCTGGGTCTGGTAGGAGTCCAGTGTGGGCGCGGGGTTGAAGTCGTTCGGGTCATCGACCCAGTCCAGCGGGTCGCACTCGGGCTCGATGCCGCTGATGTGGACCAGGCCGCCGGCCTGGGGACGGAACGCCGATCCGAGGTCGGGGTCGGTGACGAAGACCCCGCCCGACTCCAGCCGGAAGTCGGCGGGCGCGGCGGCGACGTGTGTCTCGGTCCGCAACGGCCGGCTGCGTACGAGCATGTCACCGGTGACCCCGGCCCGTACGTTGAGCAGGTCACTGGCGGGCCCGGCCACATTGACGACGACGGGGGCGAGCAGGCGCTGCCCGGAGTCGAGGACGACGCCGCGTACCGCGTCGCCGTCACGCAGCACCTCCGCGACCGCGGACCGGAACCGGAAGGTCGCGCCGGCCGCCTGAGCGGCGACCATGATGTTGTGCGCGGCGAGTTGCGGATCGTCGACGTACCCGGAGTCCGGCGTCAGATAGCCGCCCATCTCCCCTGATCCGGCTCGCCAGAACTCCTCGGACATGACCGGCGCCGGCGGGCCGTACGACGTGGGGTCGATGGCCGGGAAGCGCGAGCGGATCTGTGCCGCCGTCAGCCTTTCGTAGGGCACGCCGATGTCGTCGAACAGGCTCAGCGTCGCCTCGTCGGACCGGCCCTCCGGTTCGAGCACCAGCGCGCCGGTACGAACGAATCCGGCCATGCCGGCACCGTCCTGGATCCCGAGATAGCCGGCCCAGTCGATCCAGTCCTGGTACGACTCCCAGGCGATGGCGACGCTCTCCCACGTCGAGTAGTGAAAGCGGATGATCGCCGACGAGGCGCTGGTGGACCCGGTGCCCGCCCCGGGTCCGGCGTCCACGACAAGCACCTCGCGCCCCTGCCGGGAAAGCTCGAGCGCGACCGCGCAGCCGATGATCCCCGCCCCGACGACGACGCAGTCGGCCTGCTCAGGACCGGGAGTCGGCGGTAGCCCTCCCATTGCCGTTCACCACCTTTCCGAGAAGAAACAGTGCCGCGGAGCCGACGGGCTCAGGTGTGGACGGCTTTCGCGCGGGTGAACTCGAGAATTCCCAGCGGCCCCAGCTCGCGCCCATAGCCGGACTGCTTGACGCCGCCGAAGGGCGCGTCGATGTTGAACGACGCGCCGTTGACGTACACCTCGCCGACGTCCAGCCGGCGAGCGACGGCCACGGCCCGATCCTGGTCAGCGGACCAGACCGCCCCGGACAGCCCGTACGGGGACTCGTTGGCCTGGCGGATCGCGTCTTCCTCGTCGTCGTAGGCGATGATGACGAGCACCGGCCCGAAGATCTCCTCCTGCGCGATCGTCATGTCGTTGGTGACCTGGTCGAAGACGGTCGGCGCGACGTAGTACCCGGTCGGGAGTTCGGCCGGCCGCTGGGGGCCGCCGGCGACCAGGCGTGCGCCCTCGGAGAGCCCGACGCTCATGTAGTTCTTGATCCGGTCCCGCTGGTCCGCGGAGATGACCGGGCCGAGATGCGAACCCGGCTGACCGGGCGGCCCCACCCGGGTGGCCGACGCCGCCTCGCGGGCGAGTTCGGACACCTTGTCCACCAGCGACGCGGGGACCAGGAGCCGCGTACGTGCCGAGCAGGCCTGGCCGCTGTTGCGAAAACAGTCGGCGACCGCCTTGCTCACGACCGTGTCGAGGTCGGCGTCGTCGAGCAGGATCGTCGCCGACTTGCCGCCCAGTTCGAGCATGACCGGCTTGGGGGTACGCGAGGCGAGTTCGGCGACGCGCCGTCCGGCCCGGGTGGAGCCGGTGAACCCGACCATGCTGACCAGCGGATGCTCGACGAGAGGCTCGCCCACGGCTTCGCCCGTACCCATCACGATGTTGAGCACGCCCGGGGGAAGGCCGGCGGCCGCGGCGGCCTTGGCCAGGCCGTACGCGTTGAGCGGAGCGAGTTCGCTGGGCTTGATGACGACCGTGCAGCCGGCCGCCAGTGCCGCGCCCGCCTTGGCGGCGATCTGGTAGAGCGGGTAGTTCCACGGGGT
Source organism: uncultured Actinomycetota bacterium (assembly GCA_963799975.1). Lineage (GTDB taxonomy): Bacteria > Actinomycetota > Actinomycetes > Streptosporangiales > Streptosporangiaceae > Actinoallomurus. The sequence continues at coordinate 476,923 of CAWCZF010000006.1, forward strand.
GATGACGCCCACGACCCCCATGGGCTCATAGATCACCGTCGTGTTGGCGATCTGCCGCTGCCACGGGAAGTCGGCGAGGGCGTCGGCGTAGGAGGCCAGGAACAGCGCCGGATCATTGACCTGGACGTCGCGGGTGGCATCGCGTGGCATCCCCAGTTCGGCCACGATGGTCTCGGTGAGGGCGGCGGAGTCGCGTTCGAGCGCGGACTGAAGGGCGCGGAGGAACTCGGCGCGGCGGGCCGGGCTGGTCGCCGCCCAACCCGGCAGTGCTCGCGCGGCGGCCTGGACCGCGGCGTCGACGTCCGCGGCGTTTCCCTGCGGAACGATGCCGATCACGGTTTCGGTCGCCGGGTTGAGAACCTCGATACGTGCCTCGGATGACGACTGCACGAAACGGCCATCGACGAATATGTCGTCATGAACTTCGACGCTCGGGATAGTGATCACGGTGGCCCTTCCATCGATCGTTGCAAGAATCACACGGCGAGCCGAACATCGCGTCGCGTGCGAGGATTAAGCGGGTATGTTGCGAGTGAAGACGATCGCCCTGGACTAGGCGACTCCGGTAGCGGGGAGCGTGTCCCAGCGCGTCAGGTCCTGCGGCGTTTGCCGGCGTACGACAAGGTGCGCGTCGCCATTACGTACGAAGACCACGGCCGGGCGAAGGAGCTTGTTGTAATTCGAGCTCATCGCGTGTGTATACGCACCGGTCACCGGCATGCAGAGCAGGTCGCCCACGGCGACGTCCGGGGGCAGGAAGGCGTCGCGCACAAGGGTGTCGCCGGACTCGCAGTTCTTGCCGACGACCGAGACCTTCCGCGACGCCGCGAGGTCCGGGCCGATGCGAGGATCCCGCGGCAGGAACGCCTCGTATTCACTGCCGTACAGCGCGGGCCTGGGGTTGTCGCTGAGGCCGCCGTCCACGCTGACGAAGGTGAGTCCCGGCCCCGCGGCCTTGATCGTGCCGATGCGGTAGAGCGTGACGCCTGCGGTGGCCACCAGGCTGCGGCCGGGTTCGGCGACCACTCGCCCGGAGAAACCGCTGGTCCTGACGGCCTCCCTGACCACTTGAGCCCACTCCGCCATGCTCGGCGCGGTCTCCGCGACCGTGTGCGCCACACCGAGCCCTCCGCCCACCGAGAGCTCCTCGGCGTCCACGGCCGCCGCCACCCGCGCGGCCGCGGCGACGCCGTCGCCGATCGGGCGCAGATCCAGCAACTGGGATCCCACGTGGACGTGGACCCCGGCCAGTTCGAGGCGTGAGTCCCGCGCGACGTCCCGCAGCGCTCTCGCCGCGTCTCCGGTGTCCACGCGGAACCCGAACTTGGATCCGGAGTGCCCGGTGCTGATGAAGGCGTGGGTGTCCGGGCGGACGCCCGGATTGAGCCGGAGCATGATCTTCGGAGCGATCATGCGCTCCGAGTCGACGATCCGCACGATCCGCTCGATCTCGTCGTCGGAGTCGACCACGATTCGCCCGACCCCGGCGGACAGCGCGAGCTCGAGTTCGGCGGCGGACTTGTTGTTGCCGTGCATGATGAGCGCGGCGCCGGGGACCCCGGCGGCGAGAGCGACGTGCAGCTCACCCCCGCTGGAGATGTCCAGACTCAGACCTTCCTCATGCGCGAGGCGCGCCATCGCCAGGCACAGAAACGCCTTGCTGGCGTAGGAGACGCCGGCCGGAAAGGCGGCTCTGGCCTCCCGGCAGCGGTTCCGCAGATGCTCCTCGTCATAGACCAGGAGCGGGGTGCCGAAGGCGGCGGCCACGTCGGACAGGTCACAACCGCCGACCTCGAAACGGCCGTCGCCGGTACGCGCGGTGCCGGGAAGCAGATGCGCCGGGATGCTCACGACTCGTCCCGTCGCGGCGGGGCGGACTCCTGGGCGTCCACGCGAATGGCCGGGGTCGTCCCGTACACCTCGTAGTGGCGTACGGTGGTCTCCCTTTCGATGAGGAATTCGTCGTCGCGGTCATAGAAGACCGCGGTCGTCGGCGGGTCGCCCGCGAAATCCCGGATGACCTCGATGGAGTCCCACAGGCTGACCATGGTGAATTCGCTCCGGCCATCTCCCAGATCCCGCCGAAGCATCAACACACCGCGGTTGCCGGGAATGTCACCGTAGCCGTCGAGTGCGACTTCGTGCATATAGGACTCATAGCCGCGGGCCTGATCGGTATTCGTCCAGCCCGTCCACATGCGTGCGATCATCGAGAATTCTCTTTACTGGGTCGGTGGTCGGCACCGGTTGATCGGATGCCGTTGAGCGCCGGGGGCGGCAGACTGGGCGTGAGGCTGCGCCCGAGAAAGGCGCGGGTGCGCTCGTGCCGCGGGTCGCTGAAAATCCGGCCGGGCGGGCCGCTTTCGAGTATTCGTCCCTCGAACAGGTAGCAGACCGTGTCGGCGACCTGGCGGGCGAAGGCCATCTCGTGCGTGGCGAGGATCATCGTCATGCCCTCTTCGGCGAGTTCTCTGACGATGGCCAGGACCTCGCCGACGAGTTCGGGGTCGAGGGCGCTGGTGATCTCGTCGAGGAGCAGGACGCGAGGGCCCATCGCGAGGGCACGCGCGATGGCCGCCCGCTGCTGCTGGCCGCCGGAGAGGTTGTCCGGGAACTCACCGGCCTTGGCCAGCAGCCCGATGCGCTCCAGGATGAGCCGGCCGCGGGCCTCGGCTTGCGCACGAGTCACGCGCAGGACCTTGCGCGGGGCGAGCGTGATGTTGTCCAGGACGGTCATGTGCGGGAACAGGTTGTAGTTCTGGAAGACGATGCCGACGTCTCGCCGTACGCCGTTGAGGTCGGCGCCCCTGCCGGTGACGCTCTCGCCGTCCACGCTGATGTGCCCGGAGGTGACACGTTCCAGCCCGTTGATGCACCGGAGCAGTGTGGACTTTCCGCAGCCGGAGCCGCCGATCAGGCAGACGACCTGATGTTCGTCGACCTCCAGGTCGATTCCTTGCAGGACGCGGTTTTCGCCGAAGCTCTTGTGCACCTGCTGAGCCTGGATGAGTGCGCTCATGAGACGGCTCGCGTACGCCGCTGGTCACGGCGGACCAGGAAGTCGACACCGCGTGCGAGAGGAATGGTGAAGACGACGAACGCGATGCCGATGCCGGTTACCGCCGACAGGTTGAATTCATTGGACGCGACGATCCTGGCGCGGTTGAACCCGTCGAGCAGACCCACGAAGCTGACCAAGGCGGTGTCCTTTTGAAGGCTGATGAAGTCGTTGAGCAGGGGTGGGATCACCCGGCGGAACGCCTGCGGGAAGATGACGTGCCGCAGCGTCCGTGCGTGGCTGAGGCCGAGGGAGCGCGCCGCGGCCGTCTGGCTCCAGTGGATCGACTCGATCCCGGCCCGGTACACCTCCGCGACGTACGAGCCGTAGACCATCACCAGAGCCAGGGTGCAGAGCTCGAACGGGGACATGTCTCTCAGCAGGGGGAGATCGGTGAGCGGCAGCCCGAACGCGATCAGGTAGATGACGATGACGGCCGGCGCGCCGCGGAACAGGTCGGTGTAGACGACGGCGGCGAAACGCGCCGGCGCCGCCGCGCGCCCCGGGAGCAGCCGGGCCAGCGCCACGACCAGTCCCCACACGAGGACGATCGCCTCGACGACCATGAACAACTCGATGTTGAGCCAGAACCCGCGCAGGACCTGGGGCGCCGAGTGGCGCAGCACCGACAGGTTGAAGAACTTGTCGACGACCGCGTGGTCGTTGGCCGTCAGGAACACGACGACGAACCCGGCCGTCAGGACCACGAACACCACCGCGGCGGAGTACAGCGCCCACTCCAGGGCGCGACTCGCCCGTGCGCGCGCCGCGTTGGCGTCCCCGGCCGCCGCCAGCCGCCGGGCCGCCAGGGCGTGACGGACCGCGACGATTCCGGTCGGGGGGCTCAGCAGACCCAGCAGCGCCCAGCGGAGATGTGTTCGCGGTGGCCGTTTGGCCGGCCGGTCGGCGGCCGGCACCAGGCCCACCAGAAGGGGCGCGTGGTCGACCGCCGGCCCTCCTCCTCTGTTCGTCATCGCGTCTCCGATGTTTCTGCAGCGGGATTCACGGCCGGTGGCCGGATCGGTGTGCGCCTCGGCACGATCAAGGGGTCAGGTAGGGGACTTTGTCGGGGTCTTGCCCGAACTGCGGAACCAGATATCGGGCGCTGAGCCGACTCAGCGTTCCGTCGGTCTTCAGCGTGGTGATGATGCGGTTGATCGCCCCCTCGTAGCGATCACCCTTGGGGAACACGGCGCCGTACACGCCGCCCGTCTTGAACTGGCCGACCACCTGGAGGGAGCCGCCGGCCTGCTTCGCCTCGGCCAGAACCGCGACCGTGTCGAGGAGAACCGCGTCGATCTGCTTGCTCTGAAGAGCCGCGAACATCGACGGCTGATCCTGATAGATCTTCGGCTCGCGTGCGGGTTTCAAAGTGTGGGAGAGATAGGCCTCGCTGGTGGAGGAGGACTGCACTCCCCACGGCAGGGTCTTGGCGTTTCCGGCGTTCACGTTCGTGCCCTTGCGTACCAGGATGCCCTGGTCAGAGCTGAGATAGGGAACGGAGAAGTCCACGACCCGCTGTCGTTCCGGAGTGATGTTGATGGTCGACAGGGCCACGTCGAAGTTCTTCACCTGTCCGGCGACGATCGCGTCGAAACTGGAGTTGACGATCGCCACGCGTGGCAGGCCGAGACGCTTGGCGATCTCCTGGGCCATGCCGTACTCATAGCCGCCGTGAATGCTTTCCGGAGTGTCCCCGTCGAAAAAGCCGGGACCGGGGAGATTGGTCACGACCGTCAGCACGCCGGCGTGTACCGGCTTGAAATCGCCCGCCGCCGAAGAGTGTCCAGGGCTGGATTTCGCCGGGTCGTCCGCCGACGAGCCACTACATCCTTGGAGTGCTGTCATCAGCAGCAGCACTGGCACCAAGGTCAGATGAGCGCTGATACGCATGACCTTCTCCTAATCGTGAACAGCGTGTCGTGGAACGTGAATCGCTGGGAAGTTCGTCGCGTTCGTACCGGAACATGTGGCGCTGTAACATGCGTTCCATGACGGTCGAGCGGCACATTCGTGAATGCAGCGCCGAGCTCACGCCGGCCGAACGCCGGGTGGCCGAAGCCGTACTCCAGCACCCCCAGTCCGTGGCGTTCGGGACCGTCGCCGAACTCGCCAAGTCCGCCAGGACGAGCGGCGCCACGGTCGTCCGGCTGGCGGTGAAACTGGGCTACGAAGGCTTCATCGGCCTTCAAGGGGCGATCCAGCAGGAGCTCGCGGCCCTTCTCGGCCCCGCCGCGGAACGCATCCGCCATCCCGTCCCGGACGACGTGCTCAGCCAGATCCTGACCGGCGAACTGGACAACCTGCGGTCGACCCTGCACAGCACCGACCGCACCGCCTTCGACCAGGCCGTACGCTGGCTGACCGACGCGAACCGGCGCGTGGTGCTCTGCCCCGGAGACTGCGCACGCGGCATCGCGCTGCTCATGTCCGACCAACTGCTCTCGCTGCGACCGGACGTCACGCTCATCGACGGCAACCAGGTACGCGTGGGGCGAGAGCTCGCCCTGATCGACGACGGGGACGTCGTCGTCGCCATCGACTTCCACCGCTACGACCGCTGGGTCGTCCTCGCCTCGGAGCTGGCACGCGAGCGCGGCGCCAAACTCATCGCGATCACCGACAGCCGTCTCGGCCCGCTGGCGCGCAGCGCACACTGCACGTTCGTCGCCAGTGCGGCGAGCGTCGGCCCGTTCGACAGCCAGGTGGCGGCTCTCGCGCTGGCGAACGCCCTGGTCGTCGGGGCCGCGGAGCAACTGCGGCCGGACGCCTCTGATCGCCTCGGCCGGGTCGAACGGCTCTGGAAGAAGATGGACGCCCTGACAGACGGGGGCTGAACTCGCCCTGCCCGCGGCACCGCGCATTCCGGCCGGTGAAGTGGCTCTACCAGGCATTACTCGCACCTCCCCTCTGTGGTAGGGATCAGCCAACACTGAAACGTGTATTTCGTCAATGCATAGTGTGAAATTTTTGTTTTCATAGCGGCGTGACACGGTCGTGACGGGGCGCGACGGGGGCGGGCAGGAGGAGCCGGTTCGATCCCTTTGTCGGTAGGCCCTGCCAGAATGCTCGGCGGAGGTAAGCCGCCACGATGACCGTTGTGCATTACCGCAGAGTGCTGGCGAACCCCGGCGTCCGCATGCTCCTGTTCGTCGGGCTGTTCGCCCGGATCCCGGTGATCGCGACCGGCCTGACCTTGACCCTGCACGTGGTCAACGGCATGAAGCTCGGCTTCTTGCAGGCGGGGCTGGTCGGCGCGGCCTCGACCGCCGGCATGGCCGCCGGGGCGCCCGCCGCCGGGCGCTTCGTCGATCGGCACGGGCTGCGGCCGGTCCTGGCGGTCACCACGGCCGCCCAGCTCGCGTTCTGGCCGTCGGCGGTGTTCCTGCCGTACTGGCCGCTGGTCGCCGGGGCCTTCGTCGCCGGCGTGCTGGCGTTGCCGGTGTTCAGCCTGATCCGCCAGTGCGTGGCGGCGGCCGTTCCGGTCGAGCAGCGTCGCATCGGGTTCACCCTCGACTCGATGCTCGTCGAGATCTCCTACATGATCGGCCCGGCCGTCGCGGTCTTCGCCGCCGCCGCGCTCCGGAGCTGGAGCATGGTCCTCGTGGGGCTGGGCCTGGTCGGTTCCGGCGCGGCACTGCTGGCGCTGAACCCGCCGACCCGTACGGAGGAGGAGCGCGAGCGCGCCGAGGCCGCGGTGCCCCGGCGGCAGTGGCTCACGCCGGCGCTCCTCGCCCTGCTCGGCGTCACGCTCGCCGCGACCTTCGTGCTGGCCGCCGCCGAACTCAGCGTCGTCGCGGTACTCAAGGCCGACCACGCGACCCGGTGGACCGGCCTGGTCATCGGCCTCATGGCCCTGTCCTCACTGGTCGGCGGCTTCCTGTACGGCTCGCTGTCTCGCGGGTTCTCGCCGCTGGTCATGATCGGCGGCATCGCCGCCCTCACCGCCCCGCTCGGACTGGTGGGTGCGTGGCCGTGGCTCTGCCTCGCGCTGGTGCCCTCCGGGCTGCTGTGTGCGCCCGCCCTGTCCGCCACGGTCGACGCCGTCAGCCGCCGGGTGCCGGTCGCCGCGCGCGGCGAGGCCATGGGCCTGCACGGCACCGCTCTCACCCTGGGCCTGGCCGTCTCCGGTCCGGTCACCGGCTTCGTCATCGACCGATGGGGGACGGGCTGGTCCTTCGCGGCGGCCGGCCTCGGCGGCCTGCTCATCGTCGCGGCGGCCACCCCGTTCTGGCACCCCCCGCGTACGGCCGCCGCGACCACCGGCGCATGACGCGCGGCCGCCCGTTTCGCCGGGATCGCCGGTGACGGGCTGGTTGACAGAACGGTCAACTATCCGGGATCTTCGGCGGGTGGGACGTTCGAGTGACGCGATTCCCACCTCATGGAGGGGGCCGGCGCATGACACCGGGCGCACTGGACTTCCACTTCGATCCGATGTGCCCGTTCGCGTACGCCGCGTCGGTGTGGCTGCGTGACGTGCGCGGACAGACCGGGGTGGCGGTGAGCTGGCGATTCTTCAGCCTGGAGGAGGTCAACCGGGCGGAGGGCAAGAAGCATCCGTGGGAGCGGCCGTGGTCCTACGGATGGTCGCTGATGCGGGTCGGTGCGCTCCTGCGCCGCCGCGACATGGACGCGCTCGACGCCTGGTACGCGCGCATCGGCGCCGAGCTGCACGATCGCGGCGGCAAGCCGCACGACCCCGCGGTCGCCCGCCGACTCCTGGCCGAACTCGGGCTCGGCGCGGAGACCCTCGACGCGGCGCTGGCCGATCCGACCACCCACGACGACGTACGCGCCGACCACGAGCGCGTGCTGGCGGCGGGCGGGTTCGGCGTGCCCACGCTGTTCTTCCCCGACGGGCAGTGCCTCTTCGGCCCGGTCCTCATCGACCCGCCGGCCGGCGAGCGCGCGCTGCGCCTGTGGGACGTGGTCACCGGGGCACTGGACTTCCCGCACCTGTACGAGCTCCAGCGGCCCAAGGGCCCCGCCGACCAGCGGGCGATCGTCGACGCCCTCGGCCCCTACCTCGCGGGCCGCGACTGGGTCAGCGTCGACCGCGGCAAAGTGATCGAGTTCCCCGAGGGCACCGCGACGACACAAAAGGGCGTCGCATCATGAGCGACCACGAGAGCATCCCCAAGGGCCCGGTGATCGCCACGCTCACCGGGGAGTGGGTCTTCATCGAAGGTCTCCTCGCCGAGCTGCCGCCGGAGGACTGGACCCGGCCGACCTGCCTGCCCGGCTGGCGGATCACCGACGTCGTCGCCCACCTCGTCGGCACCGAACGCATGCTCGCCGGCGACAGCGCCCCGGAGACCGATGTCGACGTCAAGGCGCTGCCGCACGTACGCAACGACATCGCCGCCTTCAATGAGCAGTGGGTCCAGGCCCTGCGCGACGAGCCGCCCGCAGCGATGCTGGCGCGCTTCCGCGAGGTCACGGCGCGCCGGGCGAGGCAGCTCGAGGAGATGCCGCAGTCCGGCTTCGACGCCCCGAGCTGGACGCCGGCCGGAAACGCCACCTATGCGCGCTTCATGCAGATCCGGGTGTACGACTGCTGGATGCACGAACAGGACATCCGCGCCGCTCTCGGCACCCCCGGCAACGAGGACGGCCCGGCGGCCGAAGGCGCGCTTCGCGAGGCCGCCGGCGCCCTCGGCTACATCGTCGGCAAGCGCGCCGCGGCACCGGACGGCGCCGTCGTGCGCATCGACCTCGGCGAACCCCTCGAACGCCGGCTGACCGTCCTCGTGGACGGCCGCGCCAAGCTGGTGGACGAGGCGCCGGCGCCGCCGACCGCGACGCTCCGCATGTCATCCACGCGGTTCATGTGGCTGAGCGGCGGCCGTACCGGCGACTGGACCGGCGTCGAACTCGACGGCGACCGCGCACTGGCACAGCGCGTGCTCGACAACCTGGCTTTCACCATGTGAGCCGGCGACGATGCCCGGAGGAGGCATCGCCGCCGGGCCCACCCTGCGACGGCAGCGCGATAAGCAGCCATTTTTGGGGGCGTAACGGGCGACCGCGCGGGGCAGGACAATCTCAGCCGCCCCGATCGGCCGCGGCGCCGGGCGAGACCCGACGGCTCCGCAGCTCGCGATGATCTAGGATCGCGCCGTTTTTGCCAGGTCATGCGACCTGTAATGCTGCTGCGGATCGTGGAGGCGCGTTGACTGCGGATCAGCCCACCCGGCTTACCCAACTCACCCGGCGCGACTTCGGCGGCCTCACCTGCCTGGCCGCCACCGCCGCGGCCCTACCCGCCGTCCTGCCCGCCACCAGGAGCCGCGCCGCCACGCTCGGGACCACCGTCCGCACCTGGCGCGTCACCGGCCGGCGCCTGCCCGGGCTCGCCGAGTTCGACGCCGCGGTCATGGGCTTCATGGTCGAACGCGCCATCACGTGCGGCTCCCTGGCCGTCGTACGGCACGGGCGGCTGGTGCTGGCCCGCGGCTACACGTGGGGGGCGGCCGCGTCGCCGGCCACCCTGCCGACCTCGCTGTTCCGTACGGCGAGTGTCACCAAGCCGATCACGGCCGCGGCGATCCTGCGGCTCATCCAGGACGGCAGGCTGCGACCCGGCGACCGGGCGGCCGCGATCCTCGGGCTCGACGTGCGCGCCGACCCGCGCCTCGCGGACGTCACCGTGCTCCATCTGCTCCAGCACCGCGGCGGCTGGGACCGGGACGCCGCGGGCGACCCGATGTTCGACGACGCCGCGATCGGAGCGGCGCTGGGCCGCAGGCTGCCGATCGGCCGCGAGGACATCATCCGGCACGTCGCCGCCCGGCGCCTCGACCACGCGCCGGGAACCGCGTACGCCTACAGCAACTTCGGCTACCTGCTCCTCGGCCGGATCCTCGAGCGGGTCGCCGGGACGGATTATGAGCGGTACGTACGCGACACGGTGCTCGCGCCGGTCGGGATCGGGCGGATGCGGCTCGGCCGCACCCTGACTCCGGCCCGAGGCGAGGTGCCGTACTACTCCCAGTACCGCGCCACGACCGTCATGGACCCCTCCGGCGTGCGGGTGCCCGCGCCCTACGGCTCCTTCAACCACGAGAACAACGCCTTCAACTGCGGCTGGCTCGCCTCGGCCGTGGACCTGGCCCGGTTCGCGCGGATCTTCGACGGCGTGACCCCGGTCCTGTCCGGCGCGTCCGTGGCGCGGGCGTTCGCACCCCCGGAAACCGTGTCCGCGACCGTGCCTCCGGCCCCACCGCAGGCCGCGCAACAGACCACAGCGGGAACCGCGCCGGAGACCGTAATGGACCGGCATGGCCGCCATTATGGCTGCGGCTGGCACGTACGCCCAGCGGCCGCCGGGCCGCTCGCCTGGCACACCGGCAGCCTGCCGGGCACGCACACACTGCTCGTGCGCCGCCCCGACGGCTCGGCCTGGGCGGTCATGTTCGACCAGCGCGACGACCCGTCGGGGGAGCGCTACCGCGACATCGACGGCGCGCTGCACGAGACCGCGGACGAGGTCGACGCCTGGCCCGCCGGAGATCTCGGCCCGTTCTACTTCCCGGCAACGGCACAGGTCAGCGCGCGGCCAAGGGACAAGGGACCACAACCGGTGCGCTGATCTCCGGTCGACGGCACACAAAGATCGCGTGCTGACCGATTGGTGTCGAGGCCGAGAAAATCTCCGGTGGAGCCACTCGGTTATGTGAATGTGTCAAGAACGCACCGTGATCACCATGCCCCGTACCGGTGTGACCTCTCAGACTCCATGCCCGGTTTGGGGGAGTTTCCGGGGAGTCCGCAGAAACCACAAGGAGTAATGCCGCCGATCCGTCTTGTCGCCTCGGCGCATTCTCGATGGCTGATTAGGGTCCGTAACTATCACCGTGGGAGGCGCGGCGGGCGCTTGCGGGAGCCAAGTTGACACGCTAGTTGCTGGCATATCTGTGCAGGTCACCCACTGCTCGTTCGTGCAATTTTGTGCATTGACACCCGTGTCATGCCCGGTTACGGTGACGTGGGCTCGCAAATCTGACATATCAGAAGTACGAATGAAGACTGGTCACGGGAGCGCCGTGTGACCAGCCCGATGCATTGTGTGTTGTTTCCAGGTGAAGCCTTTCCTAAAATAGTCGAAAGGTAGATTCCGACATTGGCGTCTGAAGCGACCACGGGAAACCCGCAGCATTATCGCTGCGTCGGCATCGGCGTTGGGCCGGCCAACCTCAGCCTTGCCTCGCTGATGTACAGCAGTCCCGGGATGACCAACATCTTCCTCGAACGAAAGGAGAGTTTCGGCTGGCACGACGGCCAGCAGATCCCTGGTGCGTCACTACAGGTGTCGATGCTGAAAGACCTCGTCAGCCTGTCCGATCCCACGAATGCCTTCTCGTTCCTGGCCTACCTGCACGCACTGGGCAGGATCCACCACTTCCTCAACGCCCAGTTCGAGGCGGTGCCCCGGCAGGAGTTCCGCAACTACCTCGAATGGGCCAGCAACAAGAACCCCAACATCGCTTTCGGCCAGGAAGTCCAGTCGGTCGAGTTCGACAAGGTCTTCCGCGTGCGCACCAACACGCGGACCATTACCGCCGACCATCTTTCGGTCGCCGTGGGCAGCCGGCCGTGGATCCCGCCGCAGGCACGTGCGGACCTGGACGGCGCGCAGTTCCACGTGAGCGACTTCGTGGCCAGGGCACAGGACCTGACGGGCCTGCGCATCGGCGTCGTCGGCGGCGGCCAGTCCGGCGCCGAGGCGTTCCTCGACCTGATCTCGCGGCCGTCGGAGCAACTCCCGCGCCGCGTCTCGTGGATCTCCCGCCGGCCGAACTTCCTCCCGATGGACGACTCGCCGTTCACCAACGACTACTACATGCCCTGCCACTCGGACTACTTCGCGGGCCTGGAGCCGGACGCACGGCGAAGATTCAACGAGCAGCACGTGCTCAGCAGCGACGGCATCTCCGAAGCGACGCTGCGCCAGATCTACCAGCGCGCGTACATCCACCGTTTCGTCGACGGCTCGCCGGACCTCATCGCGCTGTACCCGAACAGCGAGGTCACCGCGGTCGCCGACGGCGGCGCGAACAGCCCGTGGGACCTGACGCTGACCAACAACGCCCAGCAGCACCACGTCGAGCTCGACGTGATCGTCTGGGCCACCGGGTTCCGCACCGCGCAGATGGAGTTCCTGGCGCCCATCGAGCACCGGCTCCAGCGCGAAGGTGACGAATACAAGATCGACCAGAGCTTCGCCGTCCAGTGGGACGGGCCCGGCGACCACCACATCTTCATGCAGAACGCGGCACGGCAGCAGCGCGGCCTCGCCGACGCCAACCTGAGCCTCGTCGCGTGGCGCAGTCAGCGCATCCTCGACCGCCTGCGCGGGGTGCGCACCGAGCACCAGCACGCGTCCTTCATCGAGTGGTCGGTCAAGCCCACGAGCGACCAGCTCCAGGGGGCGTGACCCCGATGCCACCGCCCGCCGTCGCGATCGTCGGCGCCGGCATCGCCGGTTGCATGGCCGGCCGGGAGATCGCGGCCAGGAACCCGGCGGCGGACGTGGTCCTCTTGGACCAGGACCTGGCCGGCTCGGGCGCGAGCCGCCGGTCCGCGGGACTGCACGTCCCGGCCGGCGGAACGCCGCGGATCCGCCGGATGACGGCCTTCAGCCAGGACCGTTACCGGCGGCTGCGCGAAACCGACCCGGCGCTGCCGATACACCCGCTCGGCATGACCGTCGTGGCCGCCGAGAGCAGTGCCGCGCGCCTGCGCGAGATCTATCTGGACGAGGCCGGACTCACGCGTACGGACCGCGTGCCGAACGCGGACGTGCGGATCCCGGACGGGGCCGGCGCGTGGACCGTACAGGGGGCCCAGTACGCCGACGTCCACGCCCTCGTCCAGGTGCTGACGCGCGACCTGCGCGCGCACGCGCGGGTACGCGAGGGGCTGCGGGTGGAAGGCGTCGAGAGCACCGGCGACGGGGTCGCGCTGCTCCTGGGCACCGGAGAAACGCTGACCGCCGCACGCGCGCTGCTCACCCCGGGCCCCTGGATCGACTCGCCCGCCTGGAAGTCGCTGCTCGCGCCGCTCGGCATCCGGGTGAAGAAGATCGTCGCACTGCACGTCGACCGGCGGCCGTCCCCGGCGGACCACGTCGTCGTCTTCCCCGACGAGGACGCCTTCCTCCTGCCCGTACGGCACCGCGGCCACTGGCTGTTCAGCTACACGTGCGAGGAATGGGACGTCGACCCCCGTACGCCGGCGGACGGCCTGTCCGCCGCCGACCTCGGCGAGGCACGCCGCGTCCTGGCCCGCTACGCCCCCGCCCTGGTCGAGCACTGCGCCTCGGGCCGCGTCTTCTGCGACGCCTACAGCCCCGGACGCGAACCGCAGGTGCGCACGCTCGACGACGCGGGACGGATCGTGTTCGCCGGCGCCGCGAACGGATCCGGCTACCGGCTCGCCCCCGCCATCGCGTCGGAGGCGGCCGACCTGCTGCACATCCCATCGAACGCGAACGCATGGAGCCATAGTTGATCATCAGTGAATACGGCGCCGGTGAGATCCACCGGGCGTACGGAATCGACCTGAGCGACGTCGCCCTGGGCAAGGTCGAAGAGGTGGGCGTGGTCGCGGCCATCGGCAAGGTGGAGCCCGGCGAGACGACCGACCCGCACCAGCACGACGAGCTGGAGACCTTCGTGATCGTCGCGGGGGAAGGCGTCCTGTCCGTGGACGCCAAGTCCCACCAGGTGGCACCGGGCACCGTGATCCAGTTCGAGCCGTTCGAGACGCACACGCTGCGCAACACCGGCGACGCCGACCTGCTGTTCACCACGTTCGTCTGGCGCAACCCCGACCGCGCCGCGCGCAAGGCGCCCGAGACGGACCGGCGGCGCTTCGGCGAGCGGCCGATCTTCGCCTTCTCGACCCCGCCGACGCCCAACGGCGACCTCCACCTCGGGCACCTGTCCGGCCCGTACCTCGGCACGGACGTCTTCGTGCGCTTCCAGCGCATGAACGGCGCCAACGTGTGGCACCTGGCCGCCACCGATGACTTCCAGAGCTACGTCGCCGAGTGCGCACGGCGCGAGGGACGCGAGCCGGCCGAGACCGCCGCGCACTACAGCGCCGAGATCCGCGCGACGCTGGAGCTGATGGACATCGAGATCCATCAGTTCAACCGGACCAGCGCCGCCGACGGATACCCCGAGAGCCTCCAGGGGTTCTTCTCCCGCATCCTCGCCTCCGGGCTGGTCGGCGCGCGCGAGGGCGCGGCGCTGTTCGACGGCGAGACCGGGCAGTACCTCTACGAGCCGTACGTCTCCGGCGGCTGCCCGACGTGCGGCGGGGCGACCGGCGGCAACATCTGCGAGGAGTGCGGCGAGCCCAACTTCTGCGCCGACCTCATCGACCCGCGCTCGGGCGTCTCCGACGCCGCGCCCCGGCGGGGGAGCATCACGCGCTACACGCTGCCGCTGCACGAGCTGCGCGACGAGATCACCGCGCACCACCACCTGGGCCGCTCGCCGGCCCGGATGCGGGAGCTGGCCGACCGATTGTTCCGCCGCGAGCGGCTCGACATGGCGATCACCCACCCGTCCGCGTGGGGCGTGCGCCCCGCCGAGGCGGACGCGCCCGAGGACCAGGTCATCTGGGTGTGGCTGGACCTGGCGTACGGCTGGCTGCACAACATCCAACTGCTCGGCGAGAAGCTCGGCCAGGACTGGCGCGCCGACGCGCCACAGCAGGACTGGAAGATCGTCCACTTCCTCGGCTACGACAACACCTTCTACCACTCGATCCTGAGCCCCGCGCTCTACAAGCTCGCCTACCCGGACTGGACGCCGGACGTCGACTACCACGTCAACGAGTTCTACGAGCTGGACAGCGCCAAGTTCTCCACGAGCCGCCGCCACGCGGTGTGGGGCAAGGACGTGCTCGGCCCGCACAGCGTCGACGCCGTACGCTTCCACCTCGCGCGTACGCGCCCCGAGGGCCGCCGCACCAACTTCACCGTCGAGGACTACGACGAGACCGTACGGGACACGCTCGCCGGCGGCTGGCAGCGCTGGCTGAACGACCTCGGCGCACGCGTGGAGAAGGGGCATGGCGGCGTCGTGCCGGACGCGGGCATCTGGACCCCCGAGCACACCGCCTTCCTCGCCCGGCTCGGCGCGCGCCTCACCGAGCTGACCGGCAGCCTCGGGCACGACGGGTTCTCCCTGAACCACGCGGCCGAGGCGCTGGACGGCATCGTCGCGGACGTCACCGCGTTCTCCCGGCTGGAGAGCTCCACCGCCGAGATCGAGGAGTGGAAGGACGAGACGCGCACCGCGCTCGCGCTGGAGCTCGCCGCGGCCCGGCTCCTCGCCCACGGCGCGTTCCCCGTGATGCCGAGGTTCGCCACCCGGCTCGCGGCGGCGCTGGGCGAGCCGCCGCCCTCGGAGTGGCCGAAGACCGTCACGCTGGTGCCGCCAGGCACGCGCGTCGACCTGGCCCGGCAGGTGTTCTTCGGCGCGCCGCCCGCGCCCGCCGCGGACGAACCGCTGTTGCCGTGGCTGTCCACGCTCGTACGCGAGGCGATGACGCTCCCGGGCGACGAGCCGATCGGGCACCGGCGGCTCGTCGAGCTGGGCATGGAGTCACTCCAATGCATCGTGCTCCAGTACAAGATCCTTGAGGAGACCGGCGCGGACGTCACGATGGAGGACCTGCTCGGCGAGCGTACGGTGGCCGAGCTGGCCGCCTTCCTGTCGGCCGGCCTGACACCCGAGGTCCGCACCTCGCTGACCGAGGTGGCGCGGGCGTGAGTCATCTCCCGGTCCTGCGCGAGATCGAGTCGCGCGGTCTCAGCATCACGACCTCCGGCGACCAACTGCGCCTCCAGGGTCCCAAGGAGCGGATCGACACCGAGCTGGTCGGGCGGATCAAGGCGGTCAAGGCGGAGCTGATCGCCGCGCTGTCCGCGCCGCCGGAGGAGGAGCCGGCCGGCTTTCCGCTGACCCTGCTCCAGCGCGGCTACCTGATCGGCCGCGGCGAGGCGATCCAGCTCGGCAACGTCGCCAGCCACGTCTACCACGAGATCGAAGGCTGCTGGGACCTCGACCGGCTGGAAGCCGCGCTGCGCTCGGTGGTCGACCGGCACGGCATGCTCCGCACCCGCTTCACCGCAGACGGCCGCCAGGTCGAGGAGGAGACGCCGGACGGCCCGCTGATCGGGCGGCTGGACCTGCGCGGCGAGAGCGAGGCGGTACGTGCCGAGCGCCGTACGGCCCTGCGCGCGGAGCGCACCCACCGCCTGCTGCCGGTCGACCGCGCGCCGCTGCTCGCCGCCGAGGTGACGATCCTGGCCGATGACCGCATGGTGCTGCACGTCGGCCACGACGGCCTGGTCATGGACGGCATCAGCATGTTCCTGTTCTTCCGCGACTGGTGGGACGCCTACACCGATCCAGGCCGCGCTCCGGCCGAGGAGGCGTCGTTCGCCGACTACGTCGCGGCGCTGGACACGGCGCGTACGCGCGCTCCCACGGCGCGTTCTCGCGCGTACTGGATGGAACGCC
This sequence comes from uncultured Actinomycetota bacterium, assembly GCA_963799975.1. Taxonomy (GTDB): domain Bacteria; phylum Actinomycetota; class Actinomycetes; order Streptosporangiales; family Streptosporangiaceae; genus Actinoallomurus. Next base: position 493,525 of record CAWCZF010000006.1, read on the forward strand.
TGGACGACCTCGCGCCGCACCCGGACCTGCCGCTCGCGGCGAGCCCCGCGTCCATCACGCGTCCGCGGTTCACCCAGCACGTCGCGTGCCTCGATGCACCGTCGTGGACGGCGCTGAAGGCACGCGCCTCGGCCGCGGGCCTCACCCCGACCGGGGTGCTGCTCGCCGCGTACGCCGAGACGCTGGCCCGCTGGGGCGCGGGCGACCGGTTCACCCTCGCCACCACGATCGCCAACCGCCCGCCGATCCATCCACGGATCTTCGACGCGATCGGCAACTTCTCCGAGACCATGCTCGTGGGCGTCGAACTGGACCGCGACGCGACGTTCGAGGCGCGTGCGCGCGGCCTCCAGGCGCGGCTGCGGCGCGACCTCGACCACCGGCACTTCTCCGGCATCGAGGTGCTGCGCGAGCTGGGCCGCCGGGTCGGCGCGGCCGAGGCGCGCATGCCGTACACCTTCAACAGCGCGATCGGCTACGTCCAGGCCGGCGTGGACGGATCCACGCTGGAGCTGTTCGGCCCCGAGGTGCACACCTCCAGCCAGACCCCGCAACTATGGCTCAACGGCTTCGCGTTCGAACAGCACGGCGGCGTGGTCGTGCAGTTCGACAGCGTCGACGGCCTGTTCCCCGACGGGCTGGTCGAGGCGATGGTCGCGGGCTACCAGACCCTGCTGGACACGCTGCTCGGCGAGACGGCGTGGTCGGCGACCGGGTTCGACCTGATGCCGGAGGAGCAGCGGGAGCGGCGGCGCGCGGCCAACGCCACGGACACGCCGCTCGCCGAGAACCTGCTGCACGACGCCTTCCGCGCGCACGCCGAGCGCGCCGCGGACGCGCCCGCCATCGTGACGAGCGGTGCCACGATGAGCTACGGCGAGCTGTACGCCCGCGCCCGGCACGCCGCCGCCTGGCTGCGCGAGCGTGGAGCCGGCCGCGACGAGCTGGTCGGCCTGGTCATGACCCGGGGCCCGGAGCAGATCGTCGGCATCCTCGCCGCCGCGCTCGCCGGGTCGGCGTACCTGCCGATCGACGCGGCCCTGCCCGAGGAACGCCGCCGCTACATGCTGCGCGACGGCCGGGTCCGCCACGTCCTGACCAACGTCGAAGGGCGGGCGGGCGACGACGCCCTGCTCCTGGACGCCGCACGCCCGTACGAGCCCGGCGCCCCCGGCCACGTGCCGGTGCACGGCGCGAGCCTGGACGACCTCGCCTACGTCCTCTACACCTCCGGCACGACCGGCGAGCCCAAGGGCGTCATGGTGACCGGGCGAAGCGTGGCCAACGTCGTGGCCGACTGCGACGCGCGCTTCGGCGTCGGGCCCGCGGACCGCTTCTTCGGGGTCAGCGCCTTCACCTTCGACCTGTCGGTCTACGACGTGTTCGGCGCGCTGTCCGCCGGGGCGGCGATCGTGCTGCCCGACCACGACCGCGCGGCCGACCCGGCGCACTGGCTCGAACTGGCCGCCAAGACCGGCGTCACCGTGTGGAACTCCGTGCCGGCGATCGTCGCGCTGATGCACGACCAGGCGGTGGCCGAGGGGTTCGGGCCGCCGCCCGCGCTGCGCCTGGTGATGATGAGCGGCGACCGCATCCCCGCCGCGCTGCCCGGGCTGCTGCGAGGCCTCAAGGACGACCTCACGCTGGTCTCGCTCGGCGGCCCCACCGAGACGACGATCTGGAACATCCTGCATCCCATCGACCCCGCGGACGGCCGCGACGGCGGCACCATCCCGTACGGCCGGCCGAACGCCAACAACCGCGCGTACGTCCTCGACGGCCAGGGCCGTGACGCGCCCGACTGGGTGACCGGCGAGATCTGCGCCGCCGGTACGGGCCTGGCACGCGGCTACTGGGGCGACGAGGCGCGCACCGCCGAGCGCTTCCGGTACGACGAACGCCGCGGCGAGCGGATCTACCGCACCGGCGACCTGGGCCGCTACCTGCCGAACGGTGACATCGAGATCCTCGGGCGCGCCGACTTCCAGATCAAGGTGAACGGCTACCGCATCGAGGCGGGCGAGGTCGAGACGCGGCTCGTCGCGATCGACGCCGTGAAGGAGGCCGCGGTGGTGCGGCAGCCGGGCGCGCGGGGCGACCGGCTCGTGGCACACCTCGCGGCGGCCGGGGACCGGCGTCCCGCCGACGAGGCGATCCGGCGGGCGCTGCGCGTGCATCTGCCGGAGTACATGACGCCGTCGGTGTTCGTGTGGCACGACGCCCTGCCGCTGACCAGGAACGCCAAGGTCGACCGGGCGAGGCTCGCCGCCGCGGCGCCCGCCGCGGCCACCGCTGCGACCGCGGCTCCCGCGACCGAGGTGGAACGCGAGGTCGCCGGGCTGTGGGCGGCGGTCCTGGGCGTGCCGGCGGGCGGCATCGACCCGGAGGGCGACTTCTACGACCTCGGCGGCGACTCGCTGGCCGCCGCCCGCATCCTCACCGGCGTACGCAAGCGGTTCGGGGTCAGCATCACCCTCGACCGGCTCTATGAGGTGCAGACCGTACGCGCGATGGCGTCCTGCGTCGAGGCCGGGAGCGCCCGGTGATCGATTCGGTGATCAACGACATCGTCGCGCGGCCGCCCGCGCCCGGGCACGCCATCGCGTTCCTGCGCCTCGACGGCGCGCGGCGGCTCGACCTGGCCGAGCTGCACGAGGCGTCGGCACGCGTCGCCGCCGGGCTCGCCGAACTCGGCGTCGGGCCGGGCGACCGTATCGGGATCCTCGCCGCGAACCGCCTCGAATGGATCCTGCTCGACCTCGCGGCGCTGCGCCTGAAGGCGGTGACGGCGGGGTTCGAGCCCGGCAAGTTCGAGCCCGGCCCCGCGCTGCTCGACCGGTACGCGCTGAAGCTGCTGTTCACCGACCACACGCGGGAGGGCGAGGGCATCGGGCCGATCGGCGACGTCGCCCGGCTCGCCGAGACGCGCGCGGATCCGCCGCCCCCCGTCCGGTGGGCGGCGGACGAGGCGACCACGATCAAGTTCACCTCCGGCAGCACCGGGGAGCCCAAGGGCCTGGCCGCCACCTCCGGCAGCATCGACGCCTCGATCAGCGCCGTACAGGAGATGTTCGCGCACGGCACGGGCGACGACGTGTTCGTGTTCCTGCCGCTCTCGCTGCTCCAGCAGCGCTACTGGATCTACTCGGCGCTCCGCTACGGCCACGACGTCACGGTCTGCACGTACGAGGTGGCGCTTCCGGCGATGAGCCGTGCCCGGCCGACCGTCGTGATGGGCGTGCCCGGCTTCTACGAGGCCGCCAAGAAGCACATCGAGGCACGCGCGGCCAGGGCCGGTTCCGGCGAGGAGGCGGTGCGGGACGCGGCGGTCAGGCTGTTCGGTGACCGGATTCGCTACCTGTGGACCGGCTCCGCGCCCGCGCGCCCGGAGCTGCTGCGGTTCTTCGAGCGCGCCGGCCTGCCCATCTATGAGGGCTACGGCCTGAACGAGACGTGCATCGTCGCCAAGAACCACCCGGGCGCGCACCGCGAGGGCAGCGTCGGACGGGTGCTGCCCGGCAAGAAGGTGCTGTTCGACGCGGACGGCCGGATCAGCGTCCACAGCGAGCACCCGGTCAACCGCCGCTACGCGTACGCGCCGCCTGGTGAGTCCGAGCGGGTCTTCTCCGCCGACGGCGTCGTGCGCACCGGCGACCTGGGCCACCTGGACGACGACGGGTTCCTCCACATCCTCGGCCGCGCCGACGACGTGATCGTGCTGGACAACGGCAAGAAGGTCATCGTGCGGCCCATCGAGGAGCAGCTGAGGGCGAGCACCGCGATCGAGGACTGCGTGGTGTTCTGCCCGGCACAGACCCACCTCGTCGCCGTGGTCTCGCCCTCGGCCGAGCCCGCCGACGAGGCCGCCATCGCCGAGCACGTCGCCGGCTCGAACGCCGTGCTCGGCCACGACGAGCAGATCAGGAAGGTCGTCATCGCCAGCCCCCGATTCAGCGTCGAGAACGGCTTGCTCACCTCCCAGTTCAAGCCGCGACGCCCGCAGATCCTCGACCGGTACCGAGCGGAGATCACCGCTCCCGTACGACGACAGGGACACGCCTCATGACGGCCGCGACCGAACCGAAGGCGCGCAAGGGCGTGCGAGGGCGGCTGACCCGGTCGCCCGACAGCGTCATGCGCGACGCCGACTTCATGAAGATCTGGGCCGGTGAGTCGGTCTCGCTGGTCGGCACCCAGATCACCGTCTTCGCGCTGCCGCTGGTCGCGATCCTGACCCTGCACGCGAGCGTGTTCCAGGTCGGCCTGCTGAACATGTCGCGCAACCTGCCGCTCGTGGTGTTCTCGTTGCTCGCGGGCGTGTGGCTGGACCGCGTGAAGCGCCGGCCCATCCTGATCGCGTGCAGCCTGGGCAACGCGGTCCTGATCGGCCTGGTGCCGCTGTCCTCGGCGATGGGCTGGCTGTCGATGGGCCTGCTGTACGCCGTCACCATCCTGGTCGGCATCCTGTCGGTGTTCTTCGACGTCGGCGTCCTGACGTACATGCCGAGCCTGGTCGGCCGCCGGAAGCTGCCGCAGAGCAACAGCATGATCCAGACGAGCACCTCGCTCGCCATGGTCGCGGGTCCCGGCATCGCCGGCGCCCTCATCGGCGTCCTCACCGCACCCGTCACGCTCACCGCCGACGCGGTCTCCTACGTGTGCTCGGCGGTCGGCCTGATGACGATCCGCAGGCGCGAGCCCGAGCCGGAGACGCCCGCGCAGCGGCAGACGATCCGCCGGTCCATCGCCGAGGGCCTGCGCTCGGTGTACGGCAGCCCGACCCTGCGGTCGCTGCTCGGCCTGTCCGCCTCCTTCAACTTCGCCCAGTCCGCCTTCATCACGATCCTCGTCGTGTACGCCGTGCGCAGCCTCGGCCTCAGCCCCTTCCAGCTCGGCATCGTCATCGGCGCGACCGCCGTCGGCGGTGCCATCGGCGCCGCGCTCGCCAACCGCGTCAGCAAGATCTTCGGCGTTGGCCCCACGATGCTGTGCGCGCTGAGCGGCGCGACGCTGTTCCCGCTGCTGTTCCTGATCCCCCAGGACAACGGCCTGTTCTCGGTCGCGCTGATGTCGGCGATCCAGTTCGTGTACGGCTTCGGCGTCCTCATCTACAACGTGCACACCGTCACGCTGCGGCAGGTCGTCACGCCGGACCGCCTGCTCGGCCGGATGAACGCCAGCTACCGGCTCGTACTGCTCGGCACCCAGCCGCCCGGCGCGTTCCTGGCGGGCGTGGTCGGGCAGGAGTTCGGCCTGCACACGGCGTTGCTCGTCGCCGTGATCGTGTTCCCGTTCCCGATCGTGTGGACGGTGTTCTCGCCGGTCATGCGGATGCGGGAGATGCCGGCCGGGCCCGAGGAGGACGTCGCGAAGATCGCGGCCGGCGTGGACGACGCGCTGGAGCCCCAGGCGCCCCCCGAGCCCGCCGTGCCCGCCGTGCCTCCGGTCGAGGACTCCCCGCTCTCCCCGGCACGTGACCGGGTCGGTCTCAAGGACGGACAGAACTCATGACAGACACGGCACAGGAGCCGGGGACCGCGACCGGCCCGGAGTCCCCGGAGGGGATGCCGCCGTCGTTCGCGCAGGAACAGCTCTGGTTCGTCGACCGGTTCCACGCCGACCTGCCGATGATGCACAACGTCCCGGTGACCGTGCGCCTGCGCGGCCCGCTCGACGTCCCCGCGCTCGGCCGGGCGCTGGCCGCCCTCGTGGCACGGCACGAACCGCTGCGCACGCGCCTCGTCAGCGGCGAGGACGGCCGCCCGCACCAGGTCATCGACGCGCCGTCACGTACGGACCTGGCCGTGACCGACCTGGCGGACACCGGCCCGGCGGCGCGCGAGACCAGGCCGGCCGAGATCCTCGCCGAGGAGGGCGCGCGGCCCTTCGACCTGGCCGAGGGCCCGCTCTTCCGTACGCACCTCGTCCGAGCGGCCGACGACGACCACGTCCTGCTCGCGGTGGCACACGGGATCGGGTTCGACCGCGGCTCGGCGAACGTGCTCGTACGCGACCTGGCCGCCCTGTACGGCGCGGAGGTGACCGGCGGGACGGCCCGCCTGCCCGTGCCGCCGGTGCGGTTCGCCGAGCATGCGCTGCGCGAGCGGGACCGGCTCCAGGGCCCCGTGCTGGAGGAGCTGGCCGGCTACTGGCGCACCGCGCTGGAGGGCTTCCCCAACCTGCAACTGCCGACGGACCGCCCCCGGCCGATCGTGGCCGACCACCGGGGCGCGGTGGAGCGGCGCAACCTCGGCCGCGAGGTGCCGGCGGGCCTGCGCGAGCTCGGCCGCCGCGCCGGGACCACCCTGCCGGTCACCGTACTGGCCGGTCTCCAGGTGCTGCTGCACCGCTACAGCGGTCAGGACGAGATCGTCACCGGCGCGGCCGTCGCGAACCGCGGCGCGCTCGCGCCGCTGATCGGGTTCCTCGCCGACATGCTGCCGATACGTACGGACCTGTCCGGCGACCCGAGCTTCCTCGAACTCCTGAACCGGGTGCGCGCGACCACCGGCGCCGCACACGAGCACGGCGACCTGCCGTTCGCCCGTCTCGTCGAGGAGCTGAGGGTCGAGCGCGACACCGGCCGCCCGCCGGTCTTCCAGGTCGGGCTGACCTTCGACGAACCGGCCGCGGAGGCCGCCGCCGCGGGCGTGAGCATGCGCCTGGAGCGGATCGGCGTCCTGGCGGCAAAGTATGACCTGGAGTTCTTCGCCCAGATTCGCGACGGCGAGCTGTGGGTCGAGCTGTCGTACGCGACCGCGCTGTTCGACGGCGCGACGGCGCGGCGGCTGCTCGGCAACCTGCACGTGCTGCTGGCCGGCGTAGCCGAGGATCCGGGCCGCCGGCTTTCTGAGGTCCCCGTGCTCACGGCGGCCGAGCTGCGCCGCGAGCTGGTCGAGTGGAACGACACCGCCGCCGACCTGCCGGTGATGTGCATCCACGAGGGGTTCGAGCGTCAGGTGGCGCGCACCCCGGACGGTGTGGCCGCCGAGTTGGGCGACGCGTCGGTGACGTACGCGGAGCTGAACGCGGACGCCAACCGGGTCGCGCGGCGGCTGCGCGGTCTCGGTGTCGGCGCGGACGTCCTCGTGGGCGTGAGCATGGCCCCGTCCCTGCGGCGTCTCGCGGTGCTGTTGGGGATCATGAAGGCGGGTGGCGGGTATGTGCCGCTGGATCCGGCGCTGCCGGGCGACCGGCTCGCGTTCATGATGGAGGACACCGCGATGCCGGTCGTCGTCGCGGACACGAGCGGCGAGGACGGGCTGCCCGGCACGAGCGCCCGCGTCGTGCACGTCGACCGCGAATGGGCCGAGATCGCCGCGCTGGACGCTGGCGACCCGTCCTTCGGCGCCGAGCCGTCCGACCTGGCGTACGTCATCTACACCTCCGGGTCCACCGGCCGTCCCAAGGGCGTCATGGTCGAGCACCGGCACGCGCTCAACTTCCTGCTGGGGATGATCGGCGCCTGGCGCATCACGCCGGGCGACCGGGTGCTCCAGTTCGCGTCGCTGAACTTCGACGTGTCCGTGATGGACATGTTCATGACGCTGCTGGCGGGCGCGCGCGCCGTCCTCGCGACCCCCGAGACGCTCCTGTCGCCGCCGCGTCTCGCGGACCTGATGCGGGACCGGGCGGTGACGTTCGCGTGCATGCCGCCCGCGATCGTGAACCTGCTCAGCGGCCAGGACTTCCCGGACCTGCGGCTCGTGCTGTCCGCCGGTGAGGAGCTGTCCGGCGAGCTGGTGCGCAAGTGGCTGCGGCCGGGCCTGGAGTTCTACAACGGCTATGGTCCCACCGAGGCCGCGATCGGGTCGTGCTACAGCCTGATCGACGGCACGGCCTTCCCGCCGCCGATCGGCCGCCCCAAGCCCAACTACCAGGCGTACGTGCTGGACCGCCACCTCAACCCGGTCCCGGTCGGCGTCGCGGGCGAACTGCACGTCGGCGGCGCGGGCGTCACCCGCGGCTACCTCAACCGGCCCGAGCTCACCGAGGAACGGTTCATCCCGGATCCGTTCAGCGGCAAGCCGGGCGCGCGGCTCTACAAGACCGGCGACCTCGTACGGCGGATGCCCGATGGCAACCTGGTCTTCCTCGGCCGCATCGACGGCCAGGTCAAGATCCGTGGCCTGCGGGTCGAGCTGGGGGAGATCGAGACCGCGCTGGTCACCCACCCCGCCGTCGCACAGGCCGTCGTCGTGGTCGCGGCGGACCGGTCGGGGGAGAAGCAGCTGACGGGCTATGTCCGGTTCGACCCCGGCGGGCCGGAGGCGTCCGTCGCGGACCTGCGCCAGCACCTCGCGCACCGGCTGCCCGCCTACATGGTGCCGACCTATCTCCAGATCGTCGACGCCTTCCCGCTCAGCACCAACGGCAAGATCGACAAAGCCGCGCTGCCCGCCCCCGACGCGGCCGCCGAGGCGTCATCGTACGCCGCGCCGCGCACGCTGCTCGAAACGGTCCTGGCCGACATGTACGCCCGGCTGCTCGGCCAGAGCCGAGTCGGCATCGACGACGGCTTTTTCGACATCGGCGGCAACTCACTCCAGGCCATGCAGCTCATCACCCAGCTCCGCAGCGACCTCGCCGTCGACCTCAACGTCGCCGCGGTCTTCCTCTCGCCGACGCCGCGCCAGCTCACCGTCCTGCTGCGCGACGAGCACGGCTTGGAGGACGACGGCCTCGAAGGTGTCGAAGGGCTGCGCCGCGGCCGCGAGGACGGGCCCGCCATCGGTCCGCGGCCGGCCGGCCTGACCGAGCCGCCGCCGTCGTTCGGCCAGGAACAGCTCTGGCTGCTCGACCACTTCGCGCCGGGGCTGCCGACGTACAACATCCCGCACGCGCTACGGCTGCACGGCCCGCTGGACGCGGCCGCGCTGCGCCGCGCGCTCGACGCCCTGGTCGCCCGGCACGAGGCGCTGCGGACCCGCCTGGTCCGCGGCGACGACGGGCGGCCCCGCCAGGTCGTGGACCAGGTGGCCCCCGCCGCCGTGACCGAGGTCGACCTGTCCGCCTCCCCGCGGGCCGAGGCGGAGCTGCGTGCGTTGTGCGCGGAGGAGGCGGCCCGCCCGTTCGCGCTCGACGTGGGCCCGCTGTTCCGTACGCACCTGGTGCGCCTGTCCGCCGGGGAGCACGCGCTCGTCGTGGTGGTGCACCACGCGGTGTTCGACGGCTGGTCGGTCGGCGTGCTCGTACGCGACCTGGCCGCGCTGTACGCCGCGGAGGCGAGCGGCGAGCCGGCCGAGCTGCCCGCCCTGCCGGTGCAGTTCGCGGACTACGCGGTGTGGGAGCGCGCGCGACTCGCCGAGCCGCCCGCCGATCTGGTCGCGTACTGGCGCGAGACGCTGGCCGGGTTCCCGACCCTGCAACTGCACACCGACCGGCCGCGCCCGACCCTGGACAGCTTCACGGGCGGCGTCGAGTGGCTCAACCTCGGCGAGGAGATGCTGACCGGGCTGCGCGAGCTGAGCCGCAGCGAGGGCACGACGCTGTTCGTCACCGTGCTCGCGGCGCTTCAGGTGCTGCTCCAGCGCTACTCCGGCCAGGACGACATCGTCACCGGGACGGTGTCCGCGGGCCGCGACCACGCCGAGCTGGCGCCGCTGATCGGGTTCCTGGTCACCATGCTGCCGATCCGCACCGACCTGTCCGGCGACCCGTCCTTCGCCGAACTCCTCACGCGCGTGCGCACCGCCACGGTCGGCGCGTACGCGCACCAGGACCTGCCGTTCGCCAAGCTCGTCGAGGAGCTGAAGGTCGAGCGCGACCCCGGCCGCGCGCCGATCTTCCAGGTCGGGATGACGCTCGCCGAGCCGTTCGAGGAGGCGACCGCGGCCGGGGTCACGATGCGCGTGGAGAAGATCGACCTGCTGGTGTCCAAGTGGGACCTGGGCTTCGTCGCCCAGATCCGCGGCGGCGAGCTGTGGGTCGAGCTGTCGTACGCGACGGCGCTGTTCGACGCCGAGACGGCGCGGCGGCTGCTGGGCAACCTTCAGGCGGTGCTCGCGGGAGTCGTGGCGGACCCGCGGCGGCGGCTCTCGGAGCTGCCGGTGCTGTCCGCCGCCGAACTGCGCCGCGAACTCGTGGAGTGGAACGACACGGCGGAGGACTTCCCGCTGGTCTGCGTCCACGAGGGGTTCGAGCGTCAGGTGGCGCGTACTCCGGACGGTGTGGCCGCCGAGTCGGGTGACGCGTCGGTGACGTACGCGGAGTTGAACGCGGACGCCAATCGGGTCGCGCGCCGGTTGCGTGGTCTCGGTGTCGGCGCGGATGTCCTCGTCGGGGTGAGCATGGGGCCGTCGCTCCGGCGTCTCGCGGTGTTGCTCGGGATCATGAAGGCGGGCGGGGGGTATGTGCCGCTGGATCCGGCGCTGCCGTGCGACCGGCTCGCGTTCATGATGGAGGACACCGCGATGCCGGTCGTCGTCGCGGACGCGGCCGGTGAGGCGGGGCTGCCGCCCGGCGGGGCCCACGTGGTCGCCGTCGACCGCGAATGGGACGAGATCGCCGCGCTGGACCCGGCCGATCCCGGCTTCGCGGTGAAGAGCTCCGACCTGGCGTACGTGATCTACACCTCCGGGTCCACCGGGCGGCCCAAGGGCGTGATGGTGGAGCACCGGCACGCGGCCAACTTCCTGCTGGGGATGATCGGCGCCTGGCGGGTCACGCCCGATGACCGGGTGCTCCAGTTCGCGTCGCTGAACTTCGACGTGTCCGTGATGGACATGTTCATGACGCTGCTGGCCGGGGCGCGCGCCGTCGTCGTGCCGCCGGACACGCTGTCGTCCCCGCCCCGGCTGGCCGACCTGATGCGCGAGCGGGCGGTGACGTTCGCGTGCATGCCGCCCGCGATCGTGAACCTGCTCAGCGGCCAGGACTTCCCGGACCTGCGGCTCGTGCTGTCGGCGGGTGAGGAGTTGTCCGGCGAGCTGGTGCGCAAGTGGCTGCGGCCGGGCCTGGAGTTCTACAACGGCTACGGCCCGACCGAGGCCGCGATCGGCGCCACGTTCAGCCGGATCGACGGCACGGTGTTCCCGCCGCCGATCGGCCGGCCCAAGCCGAACTACCAGGCGTACGTGCTGGACCGCCACCTCAACCCGCTCCCGGTCGGGGCGGCCGGCGAACTCCACATCGGCGGCGCGGGCGTGACCCGCGGCTACCTCAACGCGCCGGAGTTGACCGAGCAGCGGTTCATTCCGGATCCGTTCAGCGGCAAGCCGGGGGCGCGGCTCTACAAGACCGGCGACCTCGTACGGCGGATGCCGGACGGCAACCTGGTCTTCCTCGGCCGCATCGACGGCCAGGTCAAGATCCATGGGCTGCGCGTGGAGTTGGGGGAGATCGAGACCGCGCTGGTCACCCACCCGGCCGTCACACAGGCCGTCGTCGTCCTGGCCGCCGACGCCTCCGGCGAGCGGCAGCTCAGCGGGTACGCGCGCCTGGATCCCGGCGGCCCGGAGGCGAGCGTCGCGGACCTGCGGCAGCATCTGGCGCACCGGCTGCCCGCCTACATGGTGCCGACCTATCTCCAGGTCGTCGACGCCTTCCCGCTCAGCACCAACGGCAAGATCGACAAAGCGGCGCTGCCCGCACCGGAGACGGCCGCCCCGGCCGCCGCCTACACCGCGCCGCGTACCGTGCTGGAGACCGTCCTGGCCGACATGTACGCCCGGCTGCTCGGCCGGGAGCAGGTCGGCGTGGACGACGCCTTCTTCGACATCGGCGGCAACTCACTCCAGGCCATGCAGCTCATCAGCGGCCTGCGGGACGATCTCGCCGTCGACCTCAACCTCGCGGCGGTCTTCCTCGCGCCGACGCCGCGCCAGCTCACCGTGCTCCTGCGCGACGAGCACGGCCTGCAAGACGACGACCTCGGCGACGCGCTCGCCGCCGAATAGCCGCCCCGTCGCCGTAACGACAGAACGGAGAAGCAGGGATGTTGTCGGACGCACAGCGGGAGTTGCTGCTCGCACGGCTGCGCAAGGGCCGCGGGGAGGCGCCGGGAGGCATCGCGCGACGGCCCGAGGGGATGACGGATCTCCCGCTGTCCTTCGGCCAGGAGCAGTTGTGGTTCATGGACCGGTTCGCGCCGGGGCTGCCGACGTACAACATCCCGGCCGGGCTGTGGCTGCGCGGGCCGCTCGACGCCGACGCGCTCGGCCGCGCACTCGACGGCGTCGTGGCACGGCACGAGGCGCTGCGGACCCGCCTGGTCTCCGGCGCGGACGGTCGCCCGCACCAGGTCATCGACGCGCCGTCCCGTACGGGCCTGACCGTGCTCGACCTGTCCGCGTCGGCGGATCCGGAGGCGCGGATGCGCGAGCTGGCGGGCCAGGAGGCGCTGCGCCCGTTCTCGCTCGCCGAGGGCCCGCTGTTCCGCACGCGCCTGGTGCGGCTGGCCCCCGAGGTGCACGTCCTCGTCCTCGTCGTGCACCACATCGTCTTCGACGGCTGGTCGATCGGCGTGCTGCTCCAGGAGCTGACCGCCCTGTACGGCGCCGAGGCGTCCGGCGCGCCGTCCGGCCTGCGGGAGCTGCCGGTGCAGTTCGCGGACTACGCGCTGTGGGAGCGCGACCGGATCCGCGACGAGCCGCCGAAGGACCTCATCGAGTACTGGCGCGAGCGGTTGGACGGCTTCCAGACCCTCCAACTGGCCGCCGACCGGCCGCGGCCCGCCCTCGACAGCTTCGACGGCGGCGTCGAGTGGCTGAACATGGGCGGCGAGATCCTGGCGGGGCTGCGGGAGCTGAGCCGCCGTGAGGGAGCGACGCTGTTCGCGACCGTGCTGGCCGGGCTGAAGGCGCTGCTGCACCGCTACACCGGGCAGGACGACCTCGTCGTCGGCACGGTGACCGCGAACCGTGGCCGGGCCAAGCTGGCGCCGCTGATCGGGTTCCTGGTCAACACGCTCGCCATCCGCACCGACGTCTCGGGCGATCCGACCTTCGTCGAGCTGCTCGGCCGCGTACGCGAGACGACCGTCGGCGCGTACGCGCACCAGGACCTGCCGTTCGCCAAGCTCGTGGAAGAGCTGAAGGTCGAGCGCGACCCGGGGCGCGCGCCGATCTTCCAGGTCGCGATGACGCTCGCCGAGCCGATCGAGGAGTTCGACGCCGCCGGCCTGCGGGTCAAGGTGGAGAAGTTCGACCTGCCGGCGGCCAAGTTCGACCTGAGCTTCCTCGCCGAGGTGCGCGAGGACGAGCTGTGGATGGAGCTGTCGTACGCGACCGCGCTGTTCGACCTCGCGACCGTACGCCGGCTGCTCGGCAACCTCCAGGTGCTCCTGGCCGGGGTGGTCGAGGATCCGTCGCGGCGGTTGTCGGAGCTGCCGGTGCTGTCGGAGGCGGAGCTGCACCGTGAGCTGGTGGAGTGGAACGACACCGCCGTGGAGCTTCCGTCGATGTGCATCCATGAGGGGTTCGAGCGTCAGGTGGCGCGTACGCCGGACGGTGTGGCCGCCGAGATGGGCGGTGCGTCGGTCACGTACGCGGAGTTGAACGCGGACGCGAACCGGGTCGCGCGGCGGCTGCGGGCGCTCGGCGTCGAGTCCGAGACGCTCGTCGGCGTGAGCATGGCGCCCTCGATCCGCCGCCTCGCCGTACTGCTGGGGATCATGAAGGCGGGCGGGGGGTACGTGCCGCTGGACCCGGCGCTGCCCGACGAGCGGATGGCGTACATGGTCAAGGACGCCGCCATGCCGGTCGTGGTCGCCGACGAGGCCGGAGAGCCGGGCGTCCCCGCGACCAGCGCGCGGATCCTGCCGGTGGACCGCGAGTGGGGCCGGATCGCCGACCTGGACGCCGCCGACCTGGGCCTGGAGACGCCGGTCGCGAGCGTCGCGTACGTGATCTACACCTCCGGCTCGACCGGGCGGCCCAAGGGCGTGGTGGTGGAGCACCGGCAGGCGGTCAACCACGCGTTCGGGATGATCCGGCACTGGCCGATCGGACCGGGCGACCGGGTGCTCCAGTTCGCCTCGCTGAACTTCGACGTGTCCGTGATGGACATGTTCGTGACCCTGCTGTCCGGGGCGCGCGCCGTGCTGGCCCCGACCGAGACGCTGCTGTCCCCGCCGAAGCTGGCGGCGCTGATGCGCGACCGCCGGGTGACGTTCGCGTCCCTGCCGCCGGCCGTGGTCAACCTGCTCAGCGGGCAGGAGTTCCCCGACCTGAAGATCTTGATGCCCGCCGGCGAGGCGCTCTCGCCCGAGCTGGCACGCGCGTGGCTGCGCCCCGGACTGCGGCTGGTGAACGGGTACGGCCCGACCGAGGACACGGTGATCGCGACGTTCGCCGAGCTGGACGGGACCGTGCTGCCGCCGCCCATCGGGCGGCCGGTCGCCAACGCGCAGGCCTACGTCCTGGACAAGCACCTCAACCCGGTGCCGGTCGGCGTCGTCGGCGAGCTGCACATGGGCGGTGCCGGAGTCACCCGCGGCTATCTGAACGCGCCGGAGCTGACCGAGCAGCGCTTCATCCCCGACCCGTTCAGCGACGAGCCGGGGGCGCGGCTCTACAAGACCGGCGACCTCGTACGGCGGCTGCCCGGCGGCGACATCGTCTACCTCGGCCGGGCCGACGGCCAGGTGAAGATCCGCGGGCTGCGGGTCGAACTCGGCGAGATCGAGACCGGGCTCCTGTCCCATCCCGCCGTCGCACAGGCGGTCGTCATCGTGATCGAGGACCGCTCAGGCGAGCGGCAGCTGGCCGGCTACGTGCGCCTCGACGGCACGGCCACCGTCGCCGACCTGCGCCTGCACCTGGCGAACCTGCTGCCCAAGTACATGGTCCCGACCTACCTGATGACACTGGACGCGTTCCCGCTCAACACCAGCGGCAAGATCGACAAGTCCGCCCTGCCCGCGCCCGACGCGGCCGGGGAGGTGGCCGCCTACGTCGCGCCGCGCACCCTGATCGAGACCGTGCTCGCCGACATGTACGCCCGGCTGCTCGGCCACGAGCAGGTCGGCATCGACGACGGCTTCTTCGACCTGGGTGGCAACTCGCTCCAGGCCATGCAACTGATCACCCAGATCGACGCGGAGCTCGCCGCCGACATCGACGTCAACGTGACCGCGGTCTTCCTCGCCCCCAGCACCCGGCAGCTCGCCGAACTGCTGCGCGACAAGCACGGCCTCGAGGACGTCGACCTGACCGATGAGGAGACGGCCGCGCTCATGACCTCCGAGTAGCGGCACGGCACAGGACGGAGAAGTACCGATGTTGTCGGACGCACAGCGGCAGGCGATGACCGCCCGGCTGCGGCGGGCCCAGGGCGGTGCACAGCCGGGCATCGCGCGGCGCGCGGCGGGGACCACGGACCTGCCGCTGTCCTTCGGCCAGGAACAACTGTGGTTCATGGACCGGTTCGCCCCCGGTCTGCCGACCTACAACATCGCCTACTGCCTGCGGCTGCGCGGCGACCTGGACGCCGGGGCACTGCGCCGCGCGCTGGGAGCCCTGCTCGCCCGGCACGAGGCGCTCCGGACCCGCCTGGTCTCCGGCGCGGACGGCCGCCCGCACCAGGTGGTGGACGAGCCGGCCGGCGTCGCGCTGACCGAGGTGGACCTGTCGGGCGCGGACGAGCCCGAGGAACGCCTGCGGGAGCTGGCCGAGGCCGAGGCGGTACGGCCGTTCTCGCTCGCCGACGGCCCGCTGTTCCGTACGCACCTGGTACGTGTGGCCGGCACCGAGCACGTGCTGATCGTCGCCGTGCACCACGCCGTGTACGACGGCTGGTCGATCGGCCTGATGGCACGTGAGCTGGGCGTCCTGTACGGCGCTGAGGTCCGCGGCGAGGAGCCGGAGCTGGAGGAGTTGCCGCTCCAGTTCGCCGACTACGCGCTCTGGGAACGCGAGCGGCTCCAGGGACCGGTGCTGGAGGAGCTCGCCGCGTACTGGCGCAAGAACCTCGACGGCTTCCAGACGCTCCAGTTGCACACGGATCGGCCCCGCCCGCTGGTGGCGAGCTATGAGGGCGGCAACGAGCGGCTCGACCTGGGCCCCGACCTCCTGGCCGGGCTGCGGGAGCTGAGCCGGCGCGAGGGCGCGACGCTGTTCGCCACGTTGCTGGCGGCGCTCCAGGCGCTGCTGCACCGCTACACCGGGCAGGACGACATCGTCGTCGGCACGGTCAGCGCGAACCGTGGCCGGGCCAAGCTGGCGCCGCTGATCGGGTTCCTGGTCAACACGCTCGCGGTACGCACGGACGTCTCCGGCGACCCGGCCTTCCGCGAACTGCTCGGCCGGGTGCGCGAGACGACCGTGGAGGCCTACGCACACCAGAACCTGCCGTTCGCCAAGCTGGTCGAGGAGCTGAAGGTCGAGCGCGACCCGGGGCGCGCACCGATCTTCCAGGTCGCGATGACGCTCATCGAGGAGCCCGAGGAGATCTCCGCTGCCGGGCTGACGATGAGGATGGAGAAGATCGACTTCTCGGTCGCGAAGTTCGACCTCGCCTTCCTCGCCGAGATCCGGTCCGGCGGGCTGTGGCTCGAACTGGCGTACGCGACCGCGCTCTTCGACGCCGCGACCGCGCGGCGGCTGCTGGAGAACCTGCGGGTGCTGCTGCGCGGCGCGGTCGAGGACCCGTCGCGGCGGTTGTCGCAGCTGCCGGTGCTGTCGGAGGCGGAGCTGCACCGTGAGCTGGTGGAGTGGAACGACACCGCCGTGGAGCTCCCGTCGATGTGCCTGCACGAGGGGTTCGAGCGTCAGGTCGTGCGTACGCCGGACGGTGTGGCGGCCGAGATGGGCGGCGTGCCGGTGACGTACGCGGAGTTGAACGCGGACGCGAACCGGGTCGCGCGGCGGCTGCGGGCGCTCGGCGTCGAGTCCGAGACGCTCGTCGGCGTGAGCATGGCCCCCGCGCCCCGGCGGCTCGCGGTGCTGCTGGGGATCATGAAGGCGGGCGGCGGGTATGTGCCGCTGGACCCGGCGCTGCCCGATGAGCGGCTTTCGTACATGGTGGAGGACACCGGTATGCCGGTGATCGTCGCGGACGCCGCCAGCGAGCCGCGCCTGCCCGCGACCGCCGCCACCGTCGTGTCCCTCGACCGGGAGTGGGCCGAGATCACGGCCCTGGACGCCGCCGACCTGGGTCTTGAGACGCCGGTCGCGAGCGTCGCGTACGTGATCTACACCTCCGGCTCGACGGGACGGCCCAAGGGCGTGGTGGTGGAGCATCGGCAGGCGGTCAACCACGCGCTGGGGATGATCCGGCACTGGCCTGTGTCGCCCGATGACCGGGTGCTCCAGTTCGCGTCGCTGAACTTCGACGTGTCCGTGATGGACATGTTCGTGACCCTGCTGTCCGGGGCGCGCGCGGTGGTCGCCCCGACCGAGACGCTCCACTCGCCGCCGCGCCTGGCCGAACTCATGCGCGAGCGCCGGGTGACGTTCGCGTCCCTGCCGCCGGCCGTGGTCAACCTGCTCAGCGGGCAGGAGTTCCCCGACCTGAAGATCTTGATGCCCGCCGGCGAGGCGCTCTCGCCGGAGCTGGTCCGCGCGTGGGTCCGGCCGGGGTTGCGGCTGGTGAACGGGTACGGGCCGACCGAGGACACGGTGATCGCGACGTTCGCGGAGCTGGACGGGACCGTGCTGCCGCCGCCGATCGGGCGGCCGGTCGCGAACGCGCAGGCGTACGTCCTGGACCGGTATCTGAACCCGGTGCCGGTGGGCGTGGTCGGCGAGCTGCACATGGGCGGTGCTGGGGTCACCCGCGGCTATCTGAACGCGCCGGAGCTGACCGAGCAGCGCTTCGTCCCCGACCCGTTCAGCGACGAGCCGGGGGCGCGGCTCTACAAGACCGGCGACCTCGTACGGCGGCTGCCCGGCGGCGACATCGTCTACCTCGGCCGGGTCGACGGCCAGGTGAAGATCCGCGGGCTGCGGGTCGAACTCGGCGAGATCGAGACCGGCCTGCTCTCCCACCCGGCCGTCGCACAGGCCGTCGTCGTGGTGGCCGAGGACCGCTCCGGCGAGAGGCAGCTCGTCGGCCACGTACGGCTCGACGGCACGGCCACCGTCGCGGACCTGCGCCTGCACCTGGCCGACCGGCTGCCCGCCTACATGGTCCCGGCGTACCTGGTCGTACTGGACGCGTTTCCGCTCAACACCAGCGGCAAGATCGACAAGTCCGCGCTGCCCGCGCCCGACGCGGCCGGGGAGGCGGCCGCCTACGTCGCGCCGCGCACCCCGGCCGAGACCGTGCTCACCGAGGTGTACGCGAGCCTGCTGCGCCGCGAGCGGGTCGGCATCGACGACGGCTTCTTCGACCTGGGCGGCAACTCGCTCCAGGCCATGCAGCTCATCACCCGCCTGCGCGCCGACCTGGACGTCGACCTCGGCGTCACCGAGGTCTTCCTCGCCCCCAGCCCGCGCGAGCTGGCCGCACGCATCGCGCGGGTACGCGACGCCGTACCGGCCGGCGGCCCGCTGGTCGCGCTGAACGACGGGCCGGACGCCACGCCGCTGTTCGTCGTGCACGCGGTCGGCGGGACCGTGCACGCCTACGCGCCGCTGGCGAGGGAGCTGGCCGGGTCCTTCCGCGTGTACGGCGTCGAGGCGCCGGGCCTGGCCGAGGCGACCACGCCGGTCGACTCGCTCGAAGCGATGGCGGACGCCTACGCCGAGGCGATCACGGCCGCCTGCCCCGACGGACCGTACCGGCTCGCCGGCTGGTCGATGGGCGGCGTGCTGGCGTATGAGATCGCCCGCCGGTTCGAGGCGGCCGGGCGGCCGGTGGCCTTCCTCGGGCTGCTTGACGCGCCGTTCACACTGCCCGCACGGCCGGACGGAACGCCGGAGGCGCGGTTCGCCGCCGACGCGGCCGCCACGCTCGGCCGGGCGGCCGAGGAGGTCAGCGGCGACCCGCTGGGATGGCTGGCCGAGCACCTGGACGCGGGCGCGGGGGACGCCACTGCCGTACGCGCCGAGATCGGCCGCCGGTTCGCGGTGTTCCAGGCGCACACCACGGCGCTCGCCGGCTACCGGCCGCGTGGCGCCGTACGCGCGGACACTCTCGTGGTGAGCGCGCTGCGCTCGCCCAACGCCGAGGCCGCGCGCCACTGGGCCGGGCTCGCCGAAGGCAGCGTCCGGGCGGTGTGCGTGGACAGCGACCACTACGCTTTCCTGCGGCCTCCGCTCGTCCGCGAGGTCTGCGAACCGATCCTGAAATGGGCCTCCGAACAGCCATCATGACGCCGACGACCCGGCAGACGCCGCCGCTGCAGAACCGCGTGACCCCCACCGGCGAGATCGTCTCTCACCCCTCACGCGGCCTGCTCATGGGCAACCGCGGCTGCATCCACGACGACGGCCGCACCCTGGGCGTCTCACGCTGGCGGACCAAGATGTGGATCAGCTGCGTGCTCGTCTGGCGCGACGTGCGCCGCGACGTCATGCCGCCGGGCCGCTGGACGGCGCTGTTCTTCCTGGACGAGGCGACCGCGCTGTCGGCCGGGCACCGGCCGTGCGGCTACTGCCGCCGTGCCGACCATCGGGCGTTCGGTGAGTTCTGGCGCGTCGCGCAAGGGCTGGCCGAGCGCCCGCGCGCCGCCGAGATGGACGTCGAGCTGCACGCCGAGCGGGTCGACCGGCGTACGCGCCGCCAGGTGACCCGGCCGGCGCGGCTCGGCACGCTGCCGGACGGCGTCATGGTCCGCCACGGAGACGGCGGCCCGGCGCTGCTGGCGGGCGGCCGACTGCTGCCGTGGTCCTTCGAGGGGTACGGCGCGGGGACCGCGGTCGCCGCGGACACGACGGTCGAGCTGCTGACGCCACCGAAGATCGTCGGAGTGATCGCCGCGGGCTACCGCCCGATGGTGCACCCGAGCGCGGGCCTCGGCGCGTCCTCTCTCGCGGTCAGATGACGATGTCGGCCAGCTCCTCCTCCTCGGCGTGGAGGCTCTTCAGCAGGGCGTGCTCGACGAAGGACGCGTACGCCGCGTAGCCGCGCCAGATCCGCCGCCACTCCTCGCGTACCGCGGCGTCCCCGACGGTGCGCCGTACGCCGTCGAGATAGGTGACGATGATGTCGGCGGCCTGCTTGGTGTGCCCGGCGGAGTAGTTGTCGATCGTCAGGTGCGCCTTCTCGTAGCAGTCGTCGAAGCCGTGGTGGTTCAGCTTCTGGATCTCGTGCAGTCGCAGCTCGCCGAGGCCGAACATCTCGATCGCCAGGTTGTAGCCGAGCAGCTCGTTGTAGAACCGGTCGGGGAACATCGCCAGGCACAACTGGTACAGCGAGAACCCGTACAGGTCATCCGGCAGGTCGCCCTGGTCCATGAACGCCGCGTCGCGGATGTGCGGCAGCCGCACGCCCATGCTGGCCAGCGCCGTGTGGATCAGCGTGAGGTGGTTCTTGCGCAGGTCGCCGTGGCCCATCTCGTCGGCGTAGATGGAGAACAGCATCGCGTCGCTCGCCCGCTCGCGGTGGCCGAGGTTGCCGAGCCGGTGGAGCCAGGTGCCATCGATCAGCGCCCCGAGCGCGTACGTCGTCTGGAGGAACACGACGACGTCCCGGCCGGGGATCTCCTCCAGCGGCCGGTACGGCGCGATCAGCTTGTCCCAGTAGACGCGTTCACACCGCTCGTACAGGGCCTCGGGCGTGTACTCGAACCAGGTCGCGTCGGTGTAGCGGCCGCCCGCGCCGTGGACGAACAGGATCTCCGCGTCGGCCTGCACCCGCGCGGCGCGCTCGGCGGCCAGCGGCAGGGTGTTGGCGAAGTTCTCGATGTTGACCAGCCGGTGGAACAGCTCGCGGTCATCGCGCGGCCGCGCCTCGGCACGTACGACGTCGGCCGGGGCGCTGCGGGCCAGCGCGTCGCTCCACGCCCGGGCGCGCTCGTCGCCGGCGGTGTTGACCGCGATCTCCACCTCGGGCCGCTCGCCGGCCCGCGCGGACTCCACCCACGCCTTGAGCACCGACGCCTCCCGCTCGTCGAAGATGCCGAACATCGGCCCGCCGAACTTGATCCCCTCGATGAAGCGCGACGGCTCGCCCAGCACCTGCCGCGACTCGCGGAACTCGCGGATGAACGCGGCCACGTCCAGGCCGGGATCGGCGAACCGGTCGGTCAGCCGCGTCCCCCCGACGCGTACGTTCTGGTGCTGCCGCCCCGCGTACGGCGCGTGCCGCGCGATGATCTCGGCCACCTTCGACTCCAGGGACCGCCCGGCGTGCCAGGCGGCCAGCTCGGCGAGCAGGCCCACGTGCTCGCGTTCGAGCGCTCGGGTCAGCCGGATCGCGTTGTGCAGCCGCCGGCGCTCGTCCGTACCGGCCAGTTCGAGGTACGCGGCCAGCGCCGCGCGCAGCTCCGGCTCGCCCAGCGGCGGGGGAGTGCCGTACAGCAGGTCGTCCACGCCGAGCGCGTGGAACACGTAGTGCACGCCCACGACCTCGGGCAGGAAGTTGGCCGGCAGCCGCGACAGGGCCAGGTAGAACGCCCCGTGCAGCCCGGTGAGCGGGCGCGCCTCCGCCGCGGCCAGGAAGTCGGCCGCGCCGATCTCGGGCAGCACGATGTCCAGGTCCTCCAGCGCGCGCCGCCGCACCTGGTGCGCCGAGCGCCGCGGATGCGCACCGCCGCGCGACGTGTAGTACTGCGCGAACAGCCGGTTGACGATGATCGACGGCTGGGTCGCGGGCTGGGAGAGCACGTCCAGCCAGCAGCCGCCCAGCAGCCCGAGAGGCGCGCGCTGCCGAAGGACCGGCGCGCGTACGTCCGGCGCGGCCTGCGCGAGGGGGCCGAGCACGCCCGCCACCTCCGTACGTACCGTGGCGACGTGCGCGGCGATCGCGTCCGCGTCGGCGTCGGCGGGCAGGGCGTCGCCGGGTACGTCCGCGGTGAGGAACGCGTCGAGGACGTGCCGCGCGGCCAGCAGCGTCGCCTCCGACTCCTGCTCGCGCAGCAGCCGGTGGAACAGCGCGCCGGGCGACAGGGACCGGACCGCCGCGGCCTCGTCCCAGGCCGCGGGGCTGAACTCGAACGGCAGCCGCGGCAGCGCGGCCGTCGTGTCGGGAAGCTCGAAGATCGGTTCCGGTGACATGCGTGGCCTTTCGCGGTGCGTCAACCGAGCTTGCGGACCAGGACGCCGATCCGCGACCCCGGCACGCTGGCGGCCAGGACGTAGAATCCGCCGTCGCGTACGTGTCCGAGTGCGGCGCGGTCGACCAGGTTGATCAGCGGGTCGGCAGCGAAGGAGTGCCCGATCCGCGCGATGTTGGCGGTGTAGAGCTGCGCCGGGGTGAAGCCCGCCTGGCGTTCCTTCATCACCAGCAGGGGCTTGAAGATGTTCGCGTGCATCAGGCCGCCGACGTCGCCGAGCTTCATGCCGAGCGGCTCCAGCAGCCGCCGGTTCACCTGCCGGGCCAGGTCCGAGCTGAGCTCGCTGGACCATTCGAGGGTCGCGGCCTCCTGCGCGGTCGCGCACGCCAGGAGCGCGTACCCGGCGGTCGTCTCACCGGCGTCGGCGCTGACCACGCAGCTCGCCGCGCCGTCGCTGAACAGCGCGAAGTTGGTCATCCGCAGGCTCTCGTCCGCGACGCGGTCCACCGTGACGACGAGGACGCGCCGGTAGCGGCCGGCGGCCACGAACGCGCGCGCCACGTCGATCGCGGCGAGCAGGTTGACGCAGCGGTTGAGCGTCTGGCCGTAGAAGGGGATGTCGCCCAGGCCGATCCCGGTGAGGACCCGCTCCACGAACCGCCCGTGGCCCTCGGCCGGGCCCGGGATCCGCGTCGAGCACAGCATCAGCGCGTCGATCGAGTCCGGCGGCAGATCCGCGGCGCGCAGCGTCGCCGACCCGGTCGCGACCGCCAGGTCCTCCAGGTCGCGCTCGGTACGGCGGATCCCGCCCCAGCCCCAGAGCCCGGCGTCCGGCGGCATCTGGAACTCCCTGGCACGCGCGGCCAGGTTCGCGATGCTCGTGTGGTCGGCCTCGATCTCGCCGAGCACGTACCGCGGCCCGTGCAGGTAGACCTCGCTCATGTGCGCCTCTCCGTCAGATGAGTTCCACGTGCTGGTCGGCCCGCACGACCGTACGCAGCAGCTCGGTGACGGCCTCCGGCCGCTGCTCGAAGTAGAAGTGGCCGCCGTCCGCCCAGTGCCGCGCCGGTGGTTCGCGCACCTCGTCGCGCCACGGCGCGAGCTGGGCCGCCCCGACATGCGGGTCGGCCGCGCCGTTGATCAGCGAGACCGGCACGGCGAGGGGAGCGGCGGGCCGGTAGCGGTAGCCCACGGCCAGGTGGAAGTCGGCGATCAGGCCCGGCAGCAGCACCTCGTGCAGCTCCTCGTCGGCCACGACCTCCGGAGGCAGGCCGCCGAAGAACCCGATGGCCTCGGCGAACGCCTTCCCCTTGAGCGTGGCGATGTCGCGTACGCGCAGGGAGGGCAGCAGCGAGGGCGCCGAGCAGCCGGACGCCACGAGGTGCCGCAGCGCGGGCAGATCGGCGAGCCGCCGTGTCACCTCGAACGCGACGAGCGCGCCGAGGCTGTGGCCGAACAGGTAGACCGGCCGGTCGTCGCCCGCCGCAGCGGCGCGTATCGCGGCGGTCGCGCCGT
Organism: uncultured Actinomycetota bacterium; assembly: GCA_963799975.1. GTDB lineage: Bacteria > Actinomycetota > Actinomycetes > Streptosporangiales > Streptosporangiaceae > Actinoallomurus. The sequence continues at coordinate 517,079 of CAWCZF010000006.1, forward strand.
CGACGTACTCCTCGATGGTCGGCGCGGGCTCCTGCGCGCGGTGCTCGCGGCCGGGCCGGCAGACCGCGACGATCTCCGCGTCCGCGCCGAGTGCGGCCTGCCAGCCGAGGAACGTGCGCAGGTGGCCGCCCGCGTGCGGGAAGCAGAAGACGCGCGCGGCCGCCGGTGATCCGGTCGGGCGCGAGACGAACCAGTCGTCGGTCATTTCTCCCTCACGGTCTCGGTCGGTCTCGGTCTGACAGGGCGAAGCTCTGGGTGGCGGCGCGCGACGGGTCGCCCGGCCGTACATGCAGCTCGCCGCGGTCCGGCAGCATGACGACGGCGGCGACCGTACGCTCGCGGCGGATGTCCCCGGTGTCGGCGACGCAGATCGGCGGTGTCGACAGCAGCGCGAAGTGGTCCTCGACGCCCGCGTCGCGCGGCAGTGCGGCCAGGCCCGCGCCGCACGCCTTCAGCCGCTGGACCGAGGAGTTGCGCGCGAAGACGTTGAGCTCGTCGCGCGCGGCCAGGCCCGGGTGCAGGAAGTGGTTGGTGTGCACCGGCTCGCGGGTGTCCAGCACGTGCAGCTCGTCGCCGAGGAACTCCACGCAGACGGCCCGGGCCGGGTCGCACAGCGTCAGCGAGCGCGAGCTCGCCATCCGCAGCCCGCGCAGGACCTCGATCGCCTCGCCGACGCTCGACGCCGTGTCCAGGAGGTGGCGGATGGCCAGGTAGGGCGGCACGCCGGGGCGCCAGTCGCCGCCGAGCACGAGGTTCAGCCCGACCGCCAGGCCGTCGCTGTTGACGCCCAGGTATCCGAGCAGGCCGCCGAAGCTGAGCACCAGCGAGCGCCGCGGCGAGTCGGTCCGGTCGACCTCCAGCACTGCGATCTGGTCGTCCAGGTCGCCGTTGAGGTCGACGGTCTGCGCCAGCACGGGACGCGCGCCCGATCGCGCGTACGTGGTGCAGTCGCCCCTGATCGGGATCTTCTGGTAGCCCATGATCTCGCGCCGGAGCTGGAGGAGTAACGCCTCCTCGCGGGTGATGCCCGCCCCCTCGGCCAGGCCCCGCGTCTCACGTGCCAGGTCGGGGAGGGCGGCGACGATCTCGGCGTCGTACGCGGCGAGCGTGGGCCGCAGCGACTCGATCGGCACCGGCGCGTGCATCACCATGTGCAGCCGGGCGAGCCCGTCGCCGAGGAACTCCCGCAGTGCTGCGGAGCGCGCCGCCCCGTGCCGGTAGCCCGCCTCGAACGGGTCGCCCTCGGCGCGGACGAACGGGATGCTCCCGGCGTCGGTCATGTCGCGTACGTCACCTTCGGCCGGGTGGACAACTGCTCGCGCACGTCCGGCCATTCGGCGCGCAGCACGCTGTAGAACACCGCGTCGCGCCGCCGGCCGCCGGGCATCGGGTTGAAGCTGCGCAGCGTGCCCTCCTCGGTGGCGCCGATGTTGCGCAGGGCCTGGCGGGCCTGGAGGTTCAGCTCGTCGGTCTTGAACTCCACGCGCTCGGCGCCGAGCCGCTCGAAGGCGTGCTCCAGCAGCAGGAACTTCGCCCAGCGGTTCACTCCCTTGCCCTGGAAGGCCAGGCCGAGCCAGGACCAGCCGATCTCCAGCCGTCCGTCGCGCTCGGCCATGTTCCCGATGCTCATGCTGCCGGCGACGTGCCCGGTGCCCTTGTCGGTGATGGCGTACGGGACGCGGCGGCCCGCCGCGAGGTCGCCGAGCGCCGCGTCGAAGTCGGCGTCGAACTCGGCCTCCGTCTCGATCAGCGTGATGAAGTAACGCCAGATCTCGGCGTCCATGGCGAGGTCGCGCAGTGCCGTACGGTCCTGCTCGACGATCGGCCGGAGCAGGACGTGCTCGTTCTCCAGCGGCGTCGCCGCGCGTTGCGCCCAGGACACCTCAGGCCGCCGTTCCGGCGTGCGCGGACAGCGCCACGGTCACGTCGCGCAGGGTGCGCATGGCGGCGACGTCGGGTTCGGTGAACGAGGACAGCTCGACACCCGTGTCGTCGCACACCGACATCAGGAACAGGACCTTGTTGAGCGAGGTGAGCGCGTAGCCGTCGGCCATGTCCAGGTCGAGGTCGAGGTCGGCCGGCCGCAGGCCGGACTCCAGCACCCGCGCGAGGTTCTCCCGCGCCGTGGTCTCTATGTCAGTGGACATGGCTGACTCCGGTTTCGTATGGGCATGCCTTTTCGACGATTGCAAAAGGCTTCGCGGGAAAATACTGCTCCACTTGGAAACGACGAATTGCACTGGCCTGGTCACCCGGTGTTCTCGCAGGCGGTGAATATCAAGGTCACGCTAGCCGCCGTCTCGACGTGTGTCAATGCACAAAATCTCATGAAGGTGTGCTTATTGACCTGCGTATATGCAACAAACGCCGCTCTTGCTGTCGGCGATTCTCGACGGCGTTGGCACAGTCATGTCAGGCGGTGTCGGCGTTCTTGTTCGGAGGTTCGGGCCGGACGAATGGACAATACGTGGCGGGCGGTTTAGTGCTGTTTGGGCGTGATGTACATCCGGTCCGTCCCTAACACATGATTCTGTGCCGTATTTGGTGACGGTCGGTCGCCGTGCCGGTACCGTCGGGTGTCCTCGGTGTCGTGGAGTTCCGCCGGTCGGGGGCGGGGTTTCGGCCGGGCGGTGCCCTTCGCGGCCTGATCAGTGGGGCTTTTCGCATACGCAGGGTGAATGACCGCATGGATTTCGGCGGATCCGCAATGGCGCGGCCGCAGAAGTCCCGACTTTCACCACGGTATGGTTTCGGCCCGTTTGAAGCCCGCGCCTGCTCTTCGTCGTCGAGCTGCCGAGTCCGGGCAGGTCAACAACTTTTTCAGCAGGTCGGATGTGGATTGCCGCACGCGCACGCCAAGGTTTGGGCCCACGAAAGGGTTTCGGTAGACAGATGTGCCTCCGACGGAGCCGGCGTCACCGGACCGGTGAGCGCCGCCGATGAGAAACGCGAGCCTTCGCCGGCGCGTGGCGCGCTGGCTCGACCCCGCCCGCGGCGGAAAGGACGCGGACGCCGGCGCCCGTACCGCCCGTGAGCGCGGGAGCGCGGTGCCGGGCGCGAGCGCGGTGCCGGGCGCGAGCGGGACGTCCGGCGAGAGCCCGGTGGGCGGGAGCACGGTGAGCGGAGCCGGACACATGGGCGGCCCGGGAGGCCCGGGCGGGGGCGGCCGCCCGGGCACCGCGAGCGGCGGGCACCTGAGCGGCGAAGACGCGCCGGGCGGCATGGACGGGGCGGCCGCGAGCGGTGCGGGTGGCAGGCCGGGTGCGGGCGAGTCCTCGGCCTCGGGCTGGTCCGCGGGCCCGGGTGGCTCGGAGGGTGGCGTAGGTTCGCGGCCGTCGCCCAGGCACGCGGCAGCACCGGCCACCGGCGCGACCCCTCCGCCGGGGTTCGGCACGGCCTCGACGGCAGCGTCGACCGCAGCGGCAGCGTCGGCCTCGGCGTCGGGCCGTGCTGCGGGCGGGCGGCGAGGCGGCGGAGCGTGGCCGGAGATCTGCGAGCGGTTCGCGCTGCGGCTGCTCGGCCACGCCGAAGACCTCCGGCCGGCGCTGGACCGCCTCGAGGCCGACGAGCCCGACGAGGAGCGGCTGCGCTGGCTCTACCAGATCGACCACTCCGTCACCCGGATGCGCCGGGTGGCACGTGATCTGCGCACCCTCGCCGGAGTCGAGGACGGCGAACTGGCCGGGTACACCTCCTCGCTGGTGGACGTGATCCGCGCCGCCGAGTCCGCGATCGAGCACTACCCCAAGGTGATCATCGGGCGGGTCGTGCACCTCGCCGTGGTCCCCTACGCCGCCGACGACTTCTCCGCGCTGCTCGCCGCGCTGCTGGACAACGCGACGACCTACTCGCCCTCGACGGTCACGGTCAGCGCGCACCTGCTCGACAGCGGCGCGGTCATGCTCCGCATCGAGGACGGCGGCATCGGGATTCCCCAGGCTCATCTGGAGGTGCTCAACGCCGCGCTCGCCGGGCCGGTCCCGGAGGTGACCGAACGCGTGGGGCGGCACACCGGCTTCCCCGTGGTGCACCGCCTGGCCCGGCGGCACGGGGTCGGCGTGCGGTTCGCCTCACGTACGGGCGCGGGTGCGGCCGTCGGCACGATCGCGATGGTGACCATCCCGCCTGACCTGCTGTGCGAGGTCCCGGTGGAGGATCCGCTCGCCCGCGACGCGCCCGCACCGGACGGCGCGGCGGACCCGCTCGCCGCCGGGCTGCCGTACGCGGGCGGCTCCGCGTACCGGAACGTCTCCCGCCCGCCGCGGCTCGCGGACGTACGGCCGGACACGGGCCCCGGCGAGGAGCGCGGGGTCGCGGGCGGCCTCCCGCGCCGGACGCGCACGAGCCTGCGCGGCACCGGAGGCGGCCACCCCGGCAGTGCCGACCGCGCGGAGACGCGCAGCGCGAACGGATCGCGCGGCTCCGCGGCGTCGGCCCGCTCGTTCGCCGAGGACCTGAGCGCGTTCACCGCCGCGGACCCCGGACGGGACGCGAAGGACCAGAGCACACCAGAGCAGCGACCGCCGACCACGAACGCGCCGACCACGAACGCGCCGACCACGAACGCGCCGGACCCGAACGCGCCGGACCCGAACGCGCCGGACCCGAACGCGCCGGACCCGAACGCGCCGGACCCGAGCCCGCTGGACCCGAGCCCGCTCGATCAGAGCCCGCCGGATCAGAGCCCGCCGGATAAGGGCCCGCCGGATAAGGGCTTGCCGGATCGGAGCCTGCCGGATTCGGGCCTGCCGGGTCCGGGGGCGGACGAGGAGAGCGGGCCGGGTGGCGGGCCGGTCGAGGGGAGCGGGCGATGACGCGCGGCCAGCACGCGCGGCCGCCGGGGCCCAGCGAGTTCGGCTGGCTCGTGGAGGACTTCGCCGCCTCGACGCCCGGTGTCACCCACGCGGTGATCGTCTCCTCCGACGGGCTGCTCCTGTACGCGTCCGGTTCGATGTCCGCGGACGTCGCCGACCCCCTGTCGGCGATGACCAGCGGCATGATCAGCCTCGGGCACAGCATCGCCGGGCTGGTCGGGCAGGACGGTTGTGACCAGGTCATGCTCAAGTTCCCCTCGGGGCACTTCCTGTTCATGGCGATCGGCGGGCTCGCCGTGCTCGCCGTACTGGTCGGCGACGGGGCCAACCTCGGCATGGTCGCCCACCGGATGGCGCGGCTCGTGGACGGCGTCGGTCACGTGCTGACCCCGCAGTTGCGCGATGACCTCCGGCGGCTGTCGGCGGTGCAGGGCGGCGTCGAGAGAGGCGATCGGACATGACGGCCAATCCCTGGGTGCGGCCCTACGTGCTGACGGGAGGCCGCACACGTACCCGGCAGAACCTGTTCACGCACACGCTCGTGTCGGTACGGAGCTACGACGCGTCGTTCGCGGCGCGGCTGCCGCCCGAGGCGCGGTCCCTGTACGACCGGGCGCACGCGGGCACGCAGTCGATCGCCGAGCTGTCCGCGTACTGCGGCGTCTCACTCGGCGTCACACGTGTGCTACTCGGCGATCTGGCCGCGGGCAGCCGGGTACTGGTGAACCCGGAGACGTACGCGTCCCCGTACGACACGAGCCTCCTGGAGAGAGTCATCGATGGCCTTCGCGAACTCACCTGACGGCGTGCCGCGGCTGACCTCGGCCAAGCTCGTCGTCGCTGGCGGGTTCGGCGTCGGCAAGACCACGATGGTCGGCGCGGTGTCGGAGATTCCGCCGGTCAACACCGAGGCGTGGATGACACAGGCGAGCCGGTCGGTGGACACGCTCGGCGCGGGCGGCGGCAAGTCCAGGACCACCGTCGCCATGGACTTCGGGCGCATCACGCTGTCCCGCGACCTGGTGCTCTACCTGTTCGGCACGCCGGGGCAGCCGAGGTTCTGGCCCATGTGGGACGATCTGTGCCGCGGCGCGTCCGGCGCGGTCGTGCTGGTCGACACCAGTCGGCTGGACACCTCGTTCGCGGCCGTCAACTACTTCGAGAACGACTCCGACGTGCCGTTCGTCGTCGCCGTCAACCTGTTCGACGGACGGCAGCGGCACCGGCTCGACGACGTACGTGACGCGCTGCGTCTCAGCCCGGCGGTTCCGCTGGTCACGTGCGACGCCCGCGATCGGGCGTCGGTCGTGCGGACCCTGATCGCCGTACTCACCAACGCGATGACGCGAGAGGGCGCCCGCGGAGCCGGCGCCCACGCCTGACCTCCAGGAGAGAGAGAACATTGCGGAAGATCCTGATCATCGGAGCCGGGCAGTCGGGGCTCCAGCTCGCGCTCGGCCTGCTCGACGAGGGCTATGACGTCACCGTCATGTCCGCGCGCACCCCGGAGGAGATCCGGGGCGGGCGGGTCATGTCCACCCAGGTGATGTTCGGACCGAACCTCCGGCTGGAGCGCGAGCGCGGCATCAACCGCTGGGAGGACGAGACGCCGAAGATCCAGGGGCTGAACGTCGCGGTCGCCGGCCCGGCCGGTCACCGGGCGCTGGACTTCTCGGCGCCGCTGGATGAGTACGCCCAGTCGGTGGACCAGCGGGTCAAGATGTCCGGCTGGCTGGAGCTGTTCGAGGCGCGGGGCGGGAAGGTCGTCTACCACGGCGCGATGACGTCCGACCTGGAGGGGCTGGCCGCGCAGTACGAACTGACGATCGTCGCGGCCGGCCGTGGCGAGCTGGTGGAGCTGTTCGACCGCGACGCGCGCCGCTCGCCGTTCGACCGCCCGCAGCGCAGTCTCGCCGTCGTCTACGTCCACGGCATGGCCCCGCGCGACGGCTTCCCCGAGCCGAACGTCGGCATCAACGTCACGCCCGGCGCCGGCGAGCTGTTCGTCATCCCCGCGTACACCACGAGCGGGCCGTGCGACATCCTCTTCTGGGAGGCGGTGCCCGGCGGGCCGCTCGACGCCTGGGAAGGCCGGCTGAGCCCCGCGGAGCACCTCGAACGCTCGCTCGGCCTGATGCGGGAGTATGTCCCGTGGGAGTACGAGCGCTGCGGGGCGGTCGAGCCCACCGACGCGCGCAGCGCCCTGACCGGCGCGTACACCCCGGTCGTACGCGCGCCGGTCGGTGAGCCGTCGGCGTCGGCGATCGTGTTCGGCATGGCCGACGTGGTCGTGGCCAACGACCCGATCGCCGGGCAGGGTTCCAACAACGCCGCCCGGTGCGCCGACGTTTACCTCCGGTCAATCGTGGCGCGCGGCGAGCGGCCGTTCGACCGGGAGTGGATGCAGGAGACCTTCGACGCCTACTGGGCGTACGCGCGGCATGTCACGAACTTCAGCAACGCGCTGCTCGGCCCGCTGCCCGAGCACGTCCAGGGCATCCTCGCGGCCGCGACGCGCAACCCGGTCGTGGCGCACCGGTTCGCCCAGGGATACGCCGATCCGACCGACTTCGAGAACTGGCTGATGGACCCCGCCAAGACCGAGGAGTACCTGGCGTCGGTGAGCAAGCCGGGTTCCTGACCGGCGGGTACTCCCCGCCGGGCCTCGTCCATGCGAACATGTGTTCGTATGGACGAGGCCACGATTCTGCACGCCGACCTGGACGCGTTCTACGCGTCGGTGGAGCAGCGCGACGACCCGCGGCTGCGGGCGCGGCCGGTGATCGTCGGCGGGGGAGTGGTCCTGGCATGCAGCTACGAGGCCAAGGCGTACGGCGTCCGCACGGCGATGAGCGGCGGCCAGGCCCGCCGGCTGTGCCCGCAGGCGATCGTGGTCCAGCCGCGGATGTCGGCCTACACCGAGGCGAGCAAGGCCGTCTTCACGGTCTTCCGCGACACCACACCGCTGGTCGAGGGCCTGTCGATCGACGAGGCGTTCCTGGACGTCGGCGGCCTGCGCAAGATCTCCGGCTCGCCGGTCGACATCGCCGTACGCCTGCGGCGCGCGGTGGCCGAGGAGATCGGGTTGCCGATCACGGTCGGGGTGGCGCGTACGAAGTTCCTCGCCAAGGTGGCCAGCGGCGTCGCCAAGCCGGACGGCCTCCTGGTCGTCCCGCCGGACGGTGAGCTGGAGTTCTTGCATCCGCTGCCCGTACGACGGCTCTGGGGGGTCGGGCCGGTCACCGCCGCCAAGCTCGGCGACCGGGGGATCGCGACCGTCGGCGAGGTCGCCGCGCTGCCGGAACACGCCCTGGTCTCGATGCTGGGCGGCGGGTCGGGCCGCCACCTGCACGCACTGGCCGTGGGCCGCGACCCGCGCCCGGTGCGCACGGGGGTGCGGCGGCGCTCGATGGGCGCCCAGCGCGCACTGGGCCGCCGCGACCGCTCCGCCGAGGAACTGGACGCCATCGTCGTGGGCCTGACCGACCGCCTGACCGGCCGCCTGCGCAAGGCCCACCGCGTGTGCCGCACGGTGACGCTGCGCCTGCGCTTCGACGACTTCACCCGCGCGACGCGTTCCCACACGCTGCCGCAGGCGACCGCGGAGACCCCGGCGATCCTCGATGCCGCCCGCCGTCTGCTGGCGGTGGCGCGGCCGCTGGTGGAGAGCCGCGGCCTGACCTTGGTGGGCGTGGCGCTGGGCAACCTGCATGACGACCAGGCGATCCAGCTCGCCCTGCCGTTCGGCCGCGCTCCGGCGAGCGACCTGGACGATGCCGTCGACGGCGTACGCGACCGGTTCGGGTCGGCGGCGATCACGCGTGGTGTGCTGCTGGGTCGCGACCCGGGGATCTCGGTGCCGCTCCTGCCCGACTGACCCCAGCTCTTGCCATTCGCCGTGCAGGCCTTACAACAGATCCCAGGCCTCGGCCGCTGGTGGCTCCACACCAGAGGCCGGGCCTCTTCACGCGGCCTTCGGCCGCCTGGTCGTCATGACCTCTTGAGCCCCTGAGGGCCGAGGCTTCTCGGGGGAGGTGCTACGCGTCGCGTTGGTCGGCGACCGCGATCTCAACGCACTGGCCGCCGTTGTTGGTGCTGCGTTCGGACTTTCTCCAGATCAACTTGCCCATGCTGTTGCCGCTTTCTTGATCATGTCGATCGACTCGTCTTCTCGGCACGCTTTTGCGCTGATCTTCTGCCAGAGTCGCCGGATTGCCGCGACATCCTCCGGCTTCTCGAATATATCACCGCGAAGGGCATTGTCCACATAGGCGACGTCCGTGCTGTTGAGACTGGCCAATGTGATTGATGCTCCAGCGAAACCGGCGTGCTCCCCGACATGAAACGGGATCACCTGAACAATGACGAGTTCACGTTGTGCCATTTCTACCACGCGTAACAGTTGGTCACTCATGGTCTTAGGGCCGCCAACCGGATGCCGGATCACCGCCTCATCCAAGATGGCGTGGAGTAGCGGTGGGGGTGGGTCTTCTCTGTCCAGAATATTCTGACGCGCGATCCGTTCGCTGACCTGAGCGTCGACGTCCAGCGCCGATTCCTTGCCCAACCTCAGGACGGCTCGCGCGTACTCCGGAGTCTGCAATAGACCCGGGATCGCGAGCGGCTCGAACGTCAGCAGCGAGGTGGACTCGCGCTCCCGAGCCACCCAGGTGCCGAGCCACTCCGGCGCCACCTCGTTTTTGGCGAGGTCATCGATCGCCCGTACCACGGTCTCCGGCAGGTCGAGCCACCCGACCAGCTCTCGGATGTATCGCTCGGCCGGCACGGTACGGCCCGTCTCCCACCACCGCACCGTTGACTCTGACACGGGGAACCGTTGTGCGAGATTTTGCCGGGATATCCCTTTTTTCTCTCGCGCAAGCCGAATTTCTCTACCAACGAATTGTCTCGCCGTCATGCGTTCGCCAGACACTGGTCCTGTACACCTCCGCACAATCCACTATCGATCTCGTTGTACGCGATCAGCGCACCTGCGTTCCTAATGTTATTCGGAGGGCGCTGCGGCGTATCGGGAATCAGAAAGGAGCACATTGCGTCCAAGCGAACGTCGATATCGAGCAGTTGCCGAGCGGGGCGCTGCGTGGGATTGATGGATGGCATTACCGCTAGCGCGGAGACCTCGGCGATCCTCGATGCGGCGCGGTGGCTGCTGGCGGTGGCGTGGCCGCTGGTGGAGTGCCGCGGTCTGACCTTGGTGGGTGTGGCGCTGGGCAATCTGCATGACGACCAGGCGTTCCAGCTCGCCCTGCCGTTCGGCCGCGCCCCGGCGAGCGACCTGGACGATGCCGTCGACGGCGTACGCGACCGGTTCGGCTTAGCGGCGATCACCCGTGGTGTGCGGCGGCGTCAGGTGGCGTAGGTGCGGACGAGCCTCAGGGCGGTGGCGGCGTGGGGGCCGGTGGCTCGCAGGCCGGACTGCGCCGGGTTCAGGCGGCGGGCGGCGACTCGGCAGAACTCGCCCGCCCTGCCGGTGATCGTCGAGTCCGCGTCGGCGGGACCGTAGCGCCACACGTCGGTGCCGTTCGGGGCGGTCAGTTCGCAGTGGACCGCGTGGGGTTCGGCGCCGGCGGCGGTGAGGGCGTACGGCAGGGTGCGGTGGGCCAGCCAGGCGACGTGCCGTAGCCGGTCGGTGTCGGGCAGTTCGATGCCCAGCGGTTCAGTGACGTCCAGGCCGTGTGCCCAATGTTCGGCGAGTCTCGTCGTCGCCAGCGTGGCGGGCTTGAGCGGTGTCTCGACCCAGTTCAGCGGCTGGTCCGGGTCGGCGGCGCGCAGCGCGGCCACCGACTCGCGGCGGGCCTCGCGCCACCGCAGGAGGACCAGGTCGGGCGGCGTGCGCTCGGCTCGTACTCGCCGGTCCATGGTCTCCTCGACCGTCATCCCGTCCGGGTGCCGCAGGTCCGCGCCCGCACCGGCCGCGGTGGCCACCACACCCTCCTCGGACTGGGCGAGATGCAGCACGACATCGGCGACCGTCCAGCCCGCGGCCCCGGACGGCGACATCCACTGCGCCTCGTCCAAACCGCCCAGAAGGGCGTCCAGCCGGTCCTGTTCGGCGACCAGATCATCGAAGATCGTCATGTCTTCGGACTATGCCACCGCGGGCCGCCGGCGACTACTCGTCATCCTTTTCCTTCTCGCGGCGGGCACGTGCGCGGCGCTTGCCCTCGTGCATCGCCTGCACCCGCGCGATCGGGATGGTCCGGCCCTCCTCGACCAGGCCCGCGTCCAGGCGCTGGGGATCCGGCATCTCCGCCGCCCACGGGTCGCGCTCGCCGAGCAGGCCCGGGACGGTGTGCACGGTGAAGTCGCCCGGCGTGACGTCGTCGAGCTCGTCCCACGACAGCGGGAAGGAGACGGGCGCGCCGGGGCGTACGCGCGGGCTGTACGCCGCGACCACGGTCGTCGCGCCGCCGGCGCGCGTCGAGTCGAGGAACACCTTGCCGCCCCGGTCGTCGCGGATGAAGGCGGTGGTGGCCAGTTCGGGATCGAGCCGCTCGGCACGTGCCGCGAGCGCGCGCGTCGCCGCGGCGACCTCCTCGTGCGGCGACTCGGGTACGAGCGGTACGAACACGTGCACGCCCTTGGCCCCGCTCGTCTTGATCACGCCCGCCATGCCGATGTCGGCCAGCGCCCGGCGTACGAGCCGGGCGGCGGCGACGGCCTTGGGGAACGCCTCGCCCTCGGGCGGGTCGATGTCGAGGATCAGGTGGGTGGCGTGGTCGCGGTCTTCGGCGCGGATGAGCGTCGGGTGGTACTCCACCGCACGCTGGTTCGCGAACCACAGCAGCGTCGGCCGGTCGTCGCACAGCGCGTACGAGACCCGGCGCTTGGAGGTCTCGGCCCACAGCGAGACGGTAGCGACCCAGGACGGGGTGTACTTGGGCACGTTCTTCTGCATGAACGGGTCCTGGCCGCGGAGCACGCGTACGACCGAGAGCGGCCGGTTAGCCAGCACCGGGATGATGCGCTCCCGCATCGCGTCGAGGTAGTCGACCAGGTCGCGTTTCGTCGCGTCCGCCCCGTCGAACAGCGGCTGGTCGAGGTTGGTCAGCGAAACCCCGTCACGCGTCTCGCCCTTGGCGCTCATCCGCCCACCCTTCCGGCACGCAGACGCCGAGGTCAAGCCCGGCCGGGCCGGACGCCCGCGGTACGCGGCGCAATGCGGCCACCGGCGACGGCGGGAAGATCGCTATTGTCGGATCATGTCAGCCGAGGTCGCCGAGAGCGTGATCGTCGATGCCGAGCCCGCCGCCGTCTACGCCGCCGTGTCCGACGTACGCCGGATGGCGCGCTGGAGCCCGGAGTGCTTCGCGACGCTGGTGTGGTCGCGCAAACGGGGCCGGCCGGCCGGGTTCGTGGGCTTCAACCGCCGGGGACCGGCGGTCTGGTTCACCACCTGCCGGGTCGTGGCCGACGAGCCGGACGAGGAGTTCGCCTTCGACGTGACGACGTTCGGGATGCCGGTGGCGCGCTGGTCCTACCGGCTCGCCCCGGTGCCGGAGGGGACCGAGCTGACCGAGCACTGGCTCGACCGCCGCAGCCGGGGCGCGGGCATCCTGGGCCGCATCTTCACCGGCCGCGTCGCCAACGACCGCCCCGAGGCCAACCGCGAGGGCATGCGCACCACCCTGGCACGGATCAAGCGCGACCTGGAAGCGGCCCGCTGACCCACGCGTACGCGCCGCGGCCGTGACGTGGTCACGGCCGCGGCACGGCCCCCGCTACTCGACGCTCCGCAGCTCGGTGTGCTTGTCGAAGCCGATGTAGAGTCGCGCCTCCGCGTTGGTGGCCAGCCGGGACAGGGTCTCCAGCTCCCGCACCCGCAGCAGGACCGGGTGGTCCGCGTACGCGCCGGCCGCCTCGGCGTGCAGGCGCAGCGCGGCCGCGTCGGACTCGGCCTGGAGCCGCTGAGTCTCCGCGCGGCCCTCCGCCTTCACCAGCTCGGTCTCGCGCCGCGACTGGGCCGCCACCCGCTCGTTCTCCGCCCTCGACCGTGCCTCGATCGCCTCCCGCGCCGCCTTCGTACGCGCCTCGACGAGTTGTGCCTCGCTCAGCCGCTCCGTCGCGAGAACGCGATTCATGATCTCCTGGAGGTTTCCCGGGAAGACGAGGTCCTTGACATCGGCCCGAAGAATGGCGATGCCATATCCCGAGGCCGCCTCCTGCACGTCGCCGAGAATGTCCTCGCTCAGCTGGTTGCGATTGGTGAGAATGCCTTCCAGGGTCATGGACGCCAGCGAACGCCGCGCGGCGAGCTGCACGTCGCTGTAGAGGCGGTCCGCATAGGACTCCACCTTCTCCACCGCGGACGCCGGGTCGAGCACGCGGTACTGCGTGATGATGCTGACGCGCACCGCGACCTTGTCCGACGTCAGGATCTCCTGACCCTTGAGCAGCAGTTCACGCTCGCGCATGTCGACCAGCACGACCTCGACGACCGGCGTGTTCCGGCGCCGGTGCGCGGCGTCCGGCACCGTGTAACGTCCGGCCTCGAGCACCTCGGTCAGCCGGCCGTCCTCGTAGCGCAGACCGCGATGAGTGGACTTGATGATGACGTCTCGAGTGCGTGCCATGACGTTCTCCTGGGGGGGTGTACAAAGGAGCCGCCCCGGGTAACAGGGCCCGATATGAAGGACGAGCTTTCGGATGGGAGACCTGTTATCAAAGGATGACTGTTCCGATTGCACCGGTTCCGGAAGGCCACTCGCTCCTGACCCTGCCGGGGCGGCTCATGAAGAACAGTAGGACACCATTTAAAAATGGGCATCCCATTTATTCGCTGACCGGCTCCAATGACGCGGGAGAAACCACCGGGCGGCGCGGGGAAGCCGCCGCGGGCCGGTTGAGGCGGCGGCCGAGCCGCTGGAAGGGCACCTCGACGTACCGGTAGGTCAGTACGCTCACGGCCAGCAGGGCGAGGATGAACAGGCCGAGCCGTACCGCGTCGTCGTGGTCGGGCCGGCCCAGCAACTGGTCCTGGACCATGAGCAGTACCGGGTGCATCAGGTAGAGCGAGAAGCTGATCGTGCCCAGGCCGGTCAGCCACTTCGGGATCCGGCGGTTGCGCAGCGCCCAGCCGCCCGCGAACGTCGCCGCGGCCAGCAGCACCGAGCCGCCCCAGTAGACCTGGAACGCGTCCGCCTGCGCCGGCGACATGCCCATCTGGGCGTGCCAGACGCCGGCCGCGATCGCACCGGCCAGGACCGCGCCCGCGGACAGCGCCGCCGTACGGCGGCTGATCTGGCCGTGCTCGGCGCGGTACAGGGCGGTGCCGGTGAACATCACCGCGAGGATCACCAGGCCCTGCCACGGTCCGACGCGGCCGTTCATGCCGACCAGGACGAGGGCCAGCACGCCGCCGGTGATCCCGCCGCCGACACGCAGCGCGGGGCTGCCCGAGACGGTGCCGGCGATCGCCGCCGCCATCACCAGAGCGGTGAGCAGCACCACCGGCCAGACGCCCGCCTGCTTCGACAGCGCGGCCATCGGCAGCAGCCCGCCGATCAGCACCGCGGCCGCCACCAGCACCACGGCGATCGAGGCGGACCGCCGGTGTGCGCCGACGACGAACAGCGCGACGACCAGAAGGTAGAAGAGCATCTCGTACGAGAGGGTCCACATGACGTTGATCACGTTCGGCACCGCGAGCACGTCCTGAAGCATCGTCAGGTGCGCCAGCACCGCGCTCATCGGGTCGTACGCTCCCAGCCCGGCGCGCCAGCCGCGGATGCCCAGCAGGCACGGCAGCACGGCGATCCCGCACGCCAGCGCCAGCAGCGGGTAGATCCGGGTCAGCCGGCTGACCCAGAAGTTGCGCACGCGGCCGTGCCGTTCGAGTGAGGCCGGCACGATGTAGCCGCTGACCAGGAAGAACACCAGTACGCCGTAGAGTCCGGGGTCGAACCAGTCGACCATGCCCGCGCGCATCCGCGGCGTGAAGTAGTACGTCGCGTGGTGCAACGCGACTACGAGTGCCGCGATCCCGCGCAGCAGGTCGAGCCAGGCCAGGCGGGGCAGGACACGGAGATTGTCCGACGAAGATCGGGACATTGCGGCAGGCACCGGGACAGACTACGACCCATGTTCGTGAGTTACCCGAGCGGCGCCTGACCGCATCCGGCAACGGCGGACCGGTCCGAGCCTACGCCCCCCGCTCCGCCGCGGGCTCGGGTACGGACTCCGCCGGCGTGTCGCGGGCGGCGCGCCGGCGGCGTCCGGCGTACAGGTAGTTCTTGGGCCGCCGCAGCGCGGTGAACGCCCAGGCCATGTTGGGTTCGAGCGCCCAGTGCATGGCCCAGCGCACGGGCGGCGTGCACAGCAGCGTGGCGAGCGCGGCGCCGGCCGCGCCGACCGCCAGGACGCCGGGGACGGTGTGCAGGGCGGACGCGTCGTACCAGCCGTAGTAGCCGGCGAGCTTGGTGACGAACCCGTGCAGCAGGTACGCGTAGAGCGTGGCGGACCCGAGCGAGGTGAACCAGTGCTCGCGCCGTGGCACGAGCGACAGGAACGCCGCCACGAGTACGCCCGCCGCCACGAGCAGCCCGAGCCGCATGCCGGTGCCGACGAGGTTGTCCACGTGCAGCGTCGGGTTGCCGCTGCGCCAGTACACCCACTCGGTGGCCATGCGCCGGTCGGCGACCAGGAACGTGAAGGCGAACCCGAGGACCAGCGTGAGCGCGCCGAGCACGGCGGAGGAGCGCTTCTTGAGGATCTCGAAGTGCTCGGGCCCCAGGAACAGGCCGAGCACGTAGAACGGCACCAGGCCGAACACACGGTTCATCTCCAGCGTGCCCGGCAACTGGCTCATCCCCGAGAGCACGCTGACCGCGACCGCGACCGCGACCGGAAAGCGGATCTGCTGCCAGACCGGCGTGGACAGCCGCCAGGCGAACAGGGCGAGCAGGAACCACGTCAGGTAGTACGGGTCCAGCAGGCTGACCTCGAACTTCGCGTGCCCCACCGCCCAGTGGAAGGTGGAGTAGGCCGTCTCGAACACGACGTACGGCACGCCGAGGTTCGTGAGCAGCTTGCGCGCCTTGCCGCCGGAGAAGGTGAACCGGCGGGAGAAGTAGCCGGTGATCACGATGAAGACCGGCATGTGGAACGTGTAGACGAACAGGTACGCGGCGTGCGCGAAGTGCACGTCGCGCAGGTTGTCGATCGCGTGGCCCGCGACGACGAGCAGGATCGCGAAGAACTTGGCGTTGTCGAAGAACGGGTCGCGCGCCGGACGGCGCGGCGCCGGTTCGACGGGCACCAACTCCCCGGGCGACGACGGCGCCGGAGGCGGCGCCGCGGCCGGGAGCGGCTCGAACGCCGAGGACTGGGGGGTCGGTCGCATCACGGTCTACTCATCGTCGGCTTTCACCGGTCCCGGCGATTCCAGGACCGAACTGGCGTCGCCGACCTTACCCAGTCCGCTCGGCCCGGCGAACCAGAGTCGGCGAACTCTCAGCCACCCCGCAGGCGCGGCCGGCGCGGCCGCGGAGCCGTCCGCGCTCGTCAGCGCCGTTCCGCCGTGCCCGCGCCCGACCCGGTTACTTCGACGACAGGGCTCCGCACGGCCGGCCACGGCACATCCGGCTCAGCTCGCGCCGGCCGGTTCGCGCACCGGCCCGATGAGCGCTCCGATCGCCGAGACGATCCGGTCGCTGGCGGTACCGTCGCCGAACGGGCTGGGCAGCGAGGCGAGCCGGTCCAGTAGCGCCGGCCCCTGGCCGAGCAACTCGCCGACGACGCCCGCGAGCCCGCGGCCGCCCGGCACGAGCCGGGCGAAGTCCGCCATCGCCTCCGGCCGCTCGGTGGACCGGCGCACGACCGCCAGCGGACGTCCGATGACGGTGCACTCCTCCTGGACGCCTCCCGAATCCGACACGAGCACGGCGCTCTCGGCCGCCAGGGCGAGGAACGTACGTGGCCCGAGCGAGTCCAGCACCCGGATCGCGGCCGGCAGCGGCTCCAGCCCGTGCTGCCGCACCGCGGCCGCCGTGCGCGGATGCAGGGGAGCCACGACCTCCAGCGGGAGCGCGGCGAGCTGCGCGAAGATCGTGGCGAGCACCCGGGAGTCGTCGGTGTTCTCCGGCCGGTGGACGGTGGCCAGCACGTACCGCTCGCGTGTCAGTCCGAGCCGGTCCAGCAGCGCGGCGCGCTCGTCCGGCGGCGGCAGCATCGCGCGTACCGCCTCGACCACGGTGTTGCCCGTCAGCGCCACGTGGCCGCCGCTGATCCCCTCGCGCGCCAGGTTGGCCACGCACCCGTCGGTCGGGGCGCAGAGCAGGTCGGCGAGATGGTCGGCGACCACCCGGTTGTGCTCCTCGGGCATCGCGCGGTCGCGGGAGCGCAGCCCGGCCTCCACGTGCACCAGCGGCAGGCCGCGCGCGTTGGCCGCCAGCGCGCCGGCGAGCGTCGCGTTGGTGTCGCCCTGGACGACGACGGCGCGTACGCCGGCGTGGGCCAGGACGTCGTCGAGCCCGGCGAGGGCGGCCGCGATCTGCCCGGCGCGCGGCCGGCCGCCGACCTGGAGTCGTACGTCGGGTACCGGCATCCCGACGTGGTCGGCCACGTCCTCCGACATCGTCGCGTCGAAGTGCTGCCCGGTGTGGATCAGCAGGGCACGCGGACCCAGCCGCCGGACGATTCCCCCCAATTTGATGATCTCCGGACGGGTGCCGTACACCACGGCCACCTTCCCCGCCGCATCCACATATCCCTCCGAAAGGCGTTTACGGCCCACTCTTGGCGCGGATCCGCGCCCAGGCATATCCGCATGCGGGTCCTGATCCGGTCGTGATCGCGCCGTCATGGAGGAGTCTTGGCGCGATGTTTATGCCGGGCTCACGGAGAATCCACGGAGCGATTGTTATCGTCCGTGATCAAAGACGTGGTGAATTGATGATGAGTACGTTCCGTTTGCTGAGAAAGAGTGCAGAATGTACGGCGGACATATCAGGCATGGCCTGCCGATCCTCGGCGGCGCGGGTGCCATCTTCGGCGGTGGTGGCAGAGGCCGGCACGACGACTCTTTCGGAGGTCAGGGCGGCGCAGGCTTCGGCGGACCGGGCGGACCGGGCGGACCGGGCGGACCGGGCGGACCGGGCGGACCGGGCGGACCGGGCGGACCGGGCGGCCCCGGTGGACCCGGTGGCTTGGGCGGGCCGAGCGGCACCGCATTCGCCGGCGGGCCGCGGGGCGCGTTGCACGGCGGGTTGCACGGCATGCCCGCAGGGCCGCACGGCGCCCTTCCGCTCACCGGATTCGACTCGGTGAAACTGGCCGCCCTCGCCCTCGTGCTGGTCATCGCCGGCCTGTTGTTGATGCGCATGGTCATGCTGATCAGCCACGATAGTTGAGTAATTCGGACAATTGTTTTGGCAGTCGTTAGGGTATGCGCGATCGAAACGGCCGACGCGGCTTTCGCGGCGGCCGGTTCGGAGGATCTGAGATGTACCAGAGGGTGACGAGGATCGTGGTGCCGTCGGCCGCCGTGGTCGCGGTCACGGCGACGGGGACCATGGCGTGGGCGGGAGACGCCGCGCACCCGGGTCGCGCGCCGCTGAGCACGCCGTGCCCGGCGGACGCCGTCCCGTACGCCTCGGCGGCCACGAGCGCGTCTCCGGCGCGGAACGACCCCGCGCTCCGGCTGGCGCTCACCGCACACGCCGCACGAGTGCCCAGCGGCGACCTGGTCGAATACCGGATCACCGCACGCTCCTCGGGGGCTCCGCTGCGCGGAGTCACCGTGACCGCGCGCCTCACCTGCGCTCCCGGCGACGTGGTGCTCGCCGGTCGCCCGTCGGCATCGGCCGGGCGTGCCACCGCGGGCCCGCGTGCCGTGACCTGGCGGCTCGACCTCGGCAGGCGGCCCGCGACCGCCGCCTTCGCGGTCCGCGTACGCCCCGGCGAGCGTGGCGGCCCGCTCATGGGCGAGGTGAACGCGACCGGCTCGGTCTCGAACTGCTCGGCGACACGCGCCGCCGACACGCCCGCGGACCCGTCCTGCACGGTCACCGTCGTCGTTCCGGCGGGCGACACCGACCCCGCGCACCCGGCCCCGGCCGTACCGGCACCCGCGGCATCGGCTCGGCCACGCCCACGGCCGCCCGGCACGCGGCCGGCCGCGCCGCCGAGCCCGCCGTCCGCGGTACCTCCGTCCGTGCCCGTTCTGCCGCCGACACCGCCCATGGCGCCCGCGCCCAGCGCCGTCGGCGCGCTGCCGGTCGTGCCGCGTACCGGGCCGTCGCCGTACGCGAGCCCGACCGTGCTGTCCCAGCTCGACCGCGCACCGGTCGTGCCCGCCCCGGCCACACCCGGCGTCGCGGCGCAGGACGTGGTTCCGCCGGAGACGTCGCTGCGGTCCGCCGACTCGTCCTCGGCCGACCTCGGCGGGCGCGCGCTCGCCTTCCTCATCGGCGGTGTGGCGTTCCTGCTGCTCGCGGCGGCCATCGCCGGCAGCGTCATCGGCGCGCAACTGCGCCGTACCGGGCCGGACCAGGACGAAGCGGCGGGCTTCGGCCGCCGTCCCGTCCGGCCGCGCGTACCCGGCCGCCGCGACGCGCACCCGCGCGCGCTCGCGCCGCCGCCCACACTGACCGGCGTCGTACGCCCGCCCGTGCGGACAGGTGCCGCCCGCGCAGGCGAGCGGCCGGGCCGGACCGCGGTCGACGAGTGAGCCGCCGCGGTACGGCGATCGGCCCGGCCGGACCCCTGGGCCTGCTGGGCCTGGTTCTGGTCCTGCTCGCCCTGACGGGATGCGGGAGAGAGGCGACCCGTGCCGCCGTCGAGCCGCCGTCGATCGCGCCTTCGGTTCCTCCGGCGGCGGTCCCCACGCCCGCGCCGGCCACGCCGAGCCTGCTCGTCAACCAGGCGCGGCCCTTCACCGAGAGCGAGGTGCGGCGGGTGCGCCGCCTTGACGGCGTGACCCATCTCGCGCTGATCGGCTACGGCCCGGTGTGGGTGTACGGCGAGCAGATCCCGACGGCCGCGGTCGACCCGGCCACGTACCGCTCATTCACACCGCCCGACACCCGCGGCGCGATCGCCGCCTGGAAGGCGGTTACGGACGGCAACGCGCTGGTCAGCCATACCGTGGGCGAACGCGACCACCTGCCGCTCGACGCGACCGTGCCGGCCGGCTGGGGGACCGTGCGCATCGCCGGCCTGGCCACCACGGTGCCCGGCGTCGACATGGTGGTCGGCTCGGCGACCGGCGAGCGTATCGGCGTGCCGTTCGGCAACGGGCTGGTCGTGGCGGTCTCCGGCGACTCCGCGAGCGCCGCGGCGAGGGTGCGTGCGGCGCTCGGCCCGACGCCGGTGATCCGCCGCATCGTCTCGGCCGGCGACCTCGGCGTCCCGTCCGGCCCGCTCCATGCGACGGCCGCCCCGCCGGTCCGTCCTCCGGCCGGCGCGCCCGCCATCCCGGCGCCCGTGCCCGTGGCCACCCCGGGCGCTCCCGCGACGAGGCCCGCTCCCGTACCCGCCGTTCCCGTGCCGGCGCCGGATCCGGCGGCACCGGCGCGGCTCCGCTGAGCCGCACCTCAGGAGGGCGGATCGATGCACTTTCTGCCGACGGCGCAGGCCGTCTCGGTCTTCATGGTCGTGCTGTTCCTCGCCTACCTGGCCACCATCCTGATCCCGTACGCGGTCCGGCGGCCCGACCCGGCGGGCGACGCGAGCGGCTATGACTGGCACTTCTTCGTGCCCTGCCGCGACGAGCGCGCGGTCATCGGCCAGACCCTCACGCGCCTGCGGGAGACCTTCCCGTGCGGCCACATCTGGGTGATCGACGACGACAGCGACGACGGCACCGACGAGGTCATCGCCGCGATGATGACGCGCTACGACCGCATCTCCCGCGTCCAGCGACGACGGCCGAACGCCCGCAGCGGCAAGGGCAGCGTGCTCAACTCCGCGTACGCGGCGCTCGACGCGTTCCTGCCGCCGGGCGCCGACCGCTCCCGCGTCATCGTCTGCATCGTCGACGCCGACGCCGAGTTGGCCACGAACGCCCTCGACCAGGTCGCCGGCCCCGGCGGATTCGAGAACCCGGACGTGGGTGCGGTGCAGATCGCGGTGTTCATGGCCAACCGCGGCGAGCGGCGGACACGGGAGGACCGTGGCCGGCTGGGCAATCTGTTCGCCCGCTACCTGGTGCGCATGCAGGACCTGGAGTTCCGTACGACGATCGCGGCCATGCAGCTCCTGCGGATGCGCACCGGCTCGGTCGGCATGGGGGGCAACGGGCAGTTCACCCGGATGTCGGTGCTGGACGACATCGGCGCGCAGTACGGCCTGCCGTGGCACGACGCGCTCCTGGAGGACTACGAGCTGGGCCTGCGCGCGCTGCTCAGCGGGCACCAGAACCGGTACGTCCACGACACCTACGTCGCGCAGGAGGGTCTCATCAGCCTGCGCCGCCTGATCGACCAGCGCACGCGCTGGTCGCAGGGGAACATGCAGTGCTCCCGCTACATCCCCCAGATCCTGCGGTCCACCCACCTCAGCAACGCCGGGGTGGTCGAGGCGTGCTACTTCCTGACGCTGCCGTTCATCCAGCTCGCGGGCGTGGTCGTCTGGCCCGCGGTGTTCGTCGCGATCTGCGAGAAGATGACGGCCGCCACCGGGGGCGGCATCGGCACGCTGCTCGGCTTCTGGTGGTTCTTCGCGCTGGTGTTCGTCCTCGGCATCGCCCCGTTCGCCGTCTGGGGGCCGATCTACCGCAGGAAGTGCGAGCCCGGCGCGCCCTGGTGGAAGGGACCGGTCTGGGGGATCGGCCTGTGGCTCTACGTCTACTACATGTACCTCGCCGCGGTACGCGCCGCCGGCCGGCTCCTGCTCGGCCGTACGGGATGGGTCAAGACGCGGCGCAACGCCGAGCCGATCAACGACTACCGATCAAGGAAGGCGATGAGTGATGGCGGTTCCTCCTGAGCCGGTAGGGGAGCGGCGGCCGGCGGAGGAGCGCCTCGTCACCCCGGTGCGGCTGTTCCTCGCCCTGGCGATCTGGGCGGCGATGGTCGCCGGCATCGCGTACGCGGCCGCGGGACGTACGGTCGAGGCGCGGCTCGCGGCCGCGCTCGCCGGGCCGGTGACGGCGGGGCGCAGCGGCTCGATCGGCGACGTGCTGATGACCGGGCTGGGCACGCACGAGGTGACGGGTCTGAAGATCACCAACGAGTGCACGGTGCTGCTGCTGATCGTCCCGATGCTGTTCATCGCCGGGCTGATCATCCTGTTCCGCCGCTTCCCCGTGCCCAGCGTGCTGTACGGCCTGCTCATGGGCGTGCTCGTCGTCACCCTTACCAACCAGGTGCGCGTCGTGCTGATCGCCTGGGCGACCCAGCACTACGGCTTCGGCCTGGGGTATGAGCTGAGCCACAGGTTCGTCGGGTCGGTGCTGGCCATCCTCGGCTTCGCGCTCGGCACGCTCGTGATGATCCGCCTGGCACCCGGCCGCCGCACCCGCGGGCGGTCATGAGGGTCCGCGCGGTCGCCGGACTCCTGCTGTCCGCGGCGGTCTCCGGCTGCGCGGTGGCGCACACCGACGACGCCGTCCCGACCGCGCGTACGCGGCCCGGCTGGTGCCACCGGCTGGCCGACCCGGCCGAGCTGTACGCGCCCAGCGACGTCGCGCCGCCGGTGCCGTGCTGGAGCCCGCACCGGTCCGAGACCCTCGCGACGGTACGGCTGCCGCTCGCGCTGACCCGGCTGCCCGGCCCGCCCGTCGACACCGGCGGCCTGGCGAACGTCGTGTGCGCCGCGCCGCGCGACCACCTCCTGCACGCCTACCTGGGCGCCGACGACCTCGACCGGCACTGGGGGATCGACATCTGGCTGAAGGTCCCCACCCGGCGCGAGTGGTCGCACGGCGTACGCGTCGGCCGGTGCGACCTGATCCTCGGCCGTGGCGCGTCACAGCCGCCGCCGATGCTGACCCACGCGCTGCGCGGGGCCCTGCGGCGCGCCGACTCGTCGACGATCCGGCACTGCCGGCTCGGCGCCGTCGACGTGACCTGCGACCGGCCACACGACGCCGAGGAGGCAGGCGGCTGGACCGGGCTCGCCGACGCCGCCCATCCCGGGGCCGCGGCCGCCGCCAGGCTGCTGCGGGACCAGTGCTGGCGCAACGCCGAGCGGTACACCGGGGGCGGCTTCGACGCGCTGCCGGTCCGCGCGGTGCCGGGCCCGCTGACCGTACGCGACTGGCAGGCCGGGCGGCGCACCACCGACTGCTGGATCGCCGCGCAGGGCGGTCCCGCCACGGTGGGCACCCTGCGCGCGGACCTGACCGCGACCGGGCGTGCGCGGTGATCGACCCGGCGCTGGACCTGCCGCGGCCGACGCTCGGCGAGGAGCCGCCCTCGGCGTCGCCGCCGCGCCGGCGGCCGCCCTGGCAGGTCGCGGTCCTGGTCGGTGCGCTCGTTTGCGGGTTCCTGCTGCTGCGCCTGTTCGCCGGCGGCGTGGTCGGCATGGGCGACCAGGGCGACGGACGGCGGCTGATGTGCGCGGTCGGCGTGGCCGACACGCGCGCCGGCGACGCGTCCGGCGCGGCGTACCTCCATCCGCTGTGGTCGGCGCACCGGTGGTACGGCGAGACCTGCGAAGGCGAACCCGACCACTCCACCGAACTGTGGCTGCTGTGGCCGGCCAAGTACCTCAGCGCCTTCGCCTACGGCGACGACGGCGAACTCGACCTGCGCGCCCTCGGTGTGCTCTGCTCGGTGCTGGCCGGCCTGCTCTGCGGAGGGCTCGTCCTGGCGCTGCGCGGGCCGCTGTGGGTGCGCGGACTGGTGGCGGGCGGGATCGGCGCGGCCTTCGCCGACTCCACGTTCGCCGGCTACTTCGTCTCGCCGTACGGCGATCCGGCCGCGCTGCTCGGCACGGTCGGCACCGTACTGGCGCTGGTCCTGATCTGGCGGCGCGGCCACACGACCGTACCCACGCTGCTGTTCGTCGCCGGCGGCGCGCTGTTCGCGATCGGGGCCAAGGCGCCGATGGCCGGGATCCTGCTGCCCGTGACGGTCGGCGTGCTGACCGTCCCGTACGGCGGGTTCCTGCCGCTGGGCCGGGCGAGCGACGTCTCGTGGGGCCGCGGCCGGCGGCTGCGCTGGTACGGGCGGCGCTGGCCGGCGCTGGCGTTGCTGGCGCTGACGTTCGCGCTCACGCTGGTGCACGTGGCCGGGCGGCCGGCGACGCTTCGCGACCAGGACCGCTACGCCATGGTGTTCGCCCAGATCCTGCCACACAGCACCGAGCGGCTCGCCGACCTCCAGGCGCTGGGCGGCGACGCCATGTGGATCAGGGCGTCCGGCGTCGCGCTGGGCGCGCCGGGCTCGCTCGCGGGCACCCCTGAATACCGGCGGTTCCTCGACCGGGTCACCTGGTTCCGCGTCGCGGTGTTCTTCGGCAGCCACCCGTCGCGTCTCGCACGTGCGTTCTACCAGGGCGTCGCGGCCACCGCCGCGCTGCGCCCCAAGTACGTCGGCTCCTACCCCGCCGCGCCGGGCCGCCGGCCGTTCGCGCAGGAGGACCGCGTACCGGTGTTCTCCTGGCTCTTCGCGGTGTTCCGCTGGGCCAACTGGCTGCTGGTCGTCGAGTGGGTCCTGCTGGCGCTGGCCGGTCTCCTGGTGATCCGGCACGAGCTGCTGCCGCGCTGGACACGGGTGTACGGCCACCTGGCGCTGTGGCTGTCGGCGGCCATCCCGGCCTGCCTGTGGACCGAGATGCTCACCGAGGGAGCCGCCGACACGACCCGGCACATGGTCTGTGTGGCGTTCCTGAGCGTGGCCGGCCTGCCGGTCCTGGCCGCCTGCTCGGTCTTCCTCCACCTCTCGCTGAGGAGCCACGGAGGCGTCGTGGTCGGCCATCTCCCGCCGGGCGGCCCTGCGGGCTGAACGACGCCGGGACAATGGCGGCCATGCAGGTTCCTCCTCCCTCCCGCCGGGTCCTGGTGGCGTGGCTGGCCGGCGCGTCGCTCAGCGGTGTGCCGTCCACTCTGCACGCGCTGGCGACCGGCCGCGATCCGCTCCAGGCGACGCGTGCCGCGGCGACGCTCGTGCCCGGCGGCGTGCCGCCCCGGTACGCCGTGGCGGCCGGGGCCGCCGCGCACCTGCTCGTCTCCGCCGGGTGGACGGCCGTGCTGGCCGCCGCGGACCGGCGGCGACCGCTCGGCGTGCTCGGCGGCGGTGCGGCCGGCCTGGTCGCCGCGGCGGCCGGTCTGGAGGTGGCCGGCCGCGCGTACCCCGAGATCAGGGCCCTGCCGCGACTGCCGCAGTGGCTCGACCACGTCGCCTTCGGCGCGATCGTCTGCGGCGTGCTCAGCGCCGGTGGTCCAGCAGTTCGTCGACGACGAAGTTGAAGTTGCTCCGTGCCGTCTCCCCGGCGGTCAGCAGGCGGTGCAGGAACAGGCCGACGCCCGCGCTCCCGGTGGCGAGGTCGGTGCTCTCGCGCACGGCCTGCTCCCCGGGGAAGGCGATGCCCTCCGGCCGTTCGATCTGGAAGGGCAGGATGCCCTCGGCGACCTGCCACGCCTCGGCGAGATGGGCCTCCTCGCGCGTGTGCTCCCACACGTCGAGCAGGAAGTTGCCCAGGCCCGCCTGGCCGTGGAAGAGCTGGGGCAGCACGGTGTACTTGCGGCTCGCGTCCACGAGCAGGTCGCCCAGCCGCCGCTTGAGATCGGGGTCGCCGGTCACCGCGAGGTAGCGGACCAGCGTCGTGCCGATGCCGGCCGTACCGGAGTCCCAGTAGCAGCGCAGCACGCGTGCGGTGTCCGGCCGCTCGGACTCCAGGTCGGGGAACCCGGAGAACCGGCCGTCCACCGAGACGCCGTGCGCGAGCTCGAAGCCGAGCGCGGCGCGCCCGCACTCCAGCGGCCCGGCGGCGCCGGTGGCCAGGTGCAGGTAGAGCAGGAACAGCGCGGGCCCGCTGCCGCCGTACGCGTAGCCGATCCGCGCCTGCTCTCCCCAGGTGGCCCAGCGCACCCCGCGCTCGTCGCGTACGCACGAGTCCAGCAGGTGCCGGCCCACCGCACGCGCCTGGTCCAGGAACCGCTGGTCGCCGGACCCGTGCCACAGCTTGAGGCAGGCCATGCCGTGGCCGGCCGCGCCGCGGACCAGGTCGGGCGACTCCCACAACAGCGGATGCCGCGCCGCCTCCATGAGCAGGTCGCCGGCCGCCTCGTCGTGGCCGAGCTCGGCGAGCACCCACGCGATCCCGGACTGGCCGAGGTACAGGCCCGGCGCGTACCGGTCGCTGGAGGCCGTACGGCTCAGCAGCCACGACTCCAGCCGTCCCGGCATGTGCCCCTCGACGCGGTGCAGCGCGTACAGCACCCCCGCGGCGCCGTACGCGACCGACAGCGGGTTCGTCTCGAAGACCATCGGGTCGGCCGGGAACAGCCGGTCCTCGCGGCTCGTGTCGGCCACGCCCCTGATGTGGCCGGTAATGCCGTCGAGGGTCTCGGCGACGCGTTTGCGCAGCTGGGTGCGCAGGTCCGGCACCAGCCGCTCGACGGCGGGGACGGACAGCCGCGCCCGCGCACCGCCGGAGGGCAGCGCCTCGATGGCCGCGATCACCGCGTGCGGGTCCGGGCACGGCGGCTCGGTGAGCCGGTCGACCAGCGCGCCCAGCTCGGCCGGCGCGCCCATGTCCGTGGTGAGCTCGTCGAGGAGGCGCCGTCGCGCGGGCGGATGGAACCCGGTGAGGCCCCCGGCCATCAGCAGGCTGCCGAAGATGATCCCGCCGAGCGCGAAGTAGTCGTCGGCGCGTTCGCTGACGCCCGTACGCTCGGCGCCGGGACTGGCGAAACCGGGAGTGTGCAGGCCGACCTGCTCGTCGCCGCCCGCCTGACCGGCCGCCTCCAGGTCGATGACGGTGACCCGGCCGCCGGAGACCATGACGTTGGTGAACGACAGGTCGGCCAGCACGACGTCGTGCCGGTGCGCGGCGGCGATGGCACGCGCGACCTGCGCCCAGAGCCCGCGCATGAAGCCGAGGTACTCGGCGAACGCCTCGGTCGTCGGCGGCCCGGCGCACAGCGGGTTCCGCGCGATGGCCGTACGGCCGAGGTGGCCGCCGGGGACGAACTCCTCGGCCAGGAAGGCGTGCTCGGACTCGTGGAAGAAGGCGATCGGCCGGACGAAGCAACCGGTGCCGGAAAGCCGGGAGAGCAGTCGGTACTCCTTCTCCAGCACCGCGATCGCGTCCAGCCCGCGGCTGCCGACCTCGACGCGCGGCCGCGCCTCCTTGAGCACGACATCCGCCCCCGTACGGTTGTCGGTCCCCAGGTAGACGCCGCCGCTGTTGCTGAAGCTCAGCGCCGACCGCACCGTGAACCGCCCGTCGCCGATGACGTCGGCCTCCACCGGAGGCTCGTCCTCGGGGAACGGGTCACGCGCCCACTCCGGCGGACTCCAGTACGGCAGCCGTCCGTCCTTGACGTCCTCGCCGCCGGGCGTGGTGACGAGCAGGTCCCGCCGCCCGTCGAACCGTAGCCGGGACCGCGCCTGGAAGCCGCCGTACCGGTAGAACACCGAGCGCGACCCCGGCCACGCACGGTCCGAGAGGATGTAGGGCCCGGCGGTGTCCTCCAGCGCCTCGGCGAGCAGGCCGCCGACCTGGTGGAACTCCTCGTCGGAGGCGGGGTAGACGGCGATGAACTTGCCGCCGGCGGCGCGCGGCCAGAGCTTCCCGTTGACCCGCGCGGTCGTCTGCGGGTCGACCAGGAACTTGAACGCCACCCGCTGCTCGCGCAGGATCGGCAGCACGCGCCGCAGGACGTTCGCCGACGCGGCGGTCGAGGCCGAGACGTGCAGCTTCCAGCCCTGCGCGGCGAGCGCCGCCCCCGGCGGCGTCGCGGAGTACCACAGGCCGCTGCGCTCCAGCCGCCACGAGTGCGGCATCGCCGCCCGATAGACGCCGAGGTAGGCCGAGGCCGGGGAGTACCGGCTAGCGGACTCGAACCACCTCGGATGGAATTGACGGTACCTGTCGTTGGCATCCTGAGAATGCACGGCCCGACCTCCCTCGCGTGCGTCTCGAAGCGATTACTCGGGCAGGGTCTCGGGCGGGTCGGTCGGGCTGCCGGTGCCGATGCAGCTGTTGGCGTAGCAGGACTGGACGCTCATCAGCGTCGGGTCCTCCTCCGACATCACCCGGTCGAGCGCCTTCTTCTGGAGTTCCTGCAACAGACGAGACATGAAACGGCCCCCTTCTGAATTCCGGGCTGTCGCCCGCTCCGCCGTGTCGGCGGTGAATTCACGGTGCCGTTCTCGGTGGCCGCGCCGCATGAGTAGCCCCTACTCATTCGGGCGGGCGCGCGCGTGTCAGCGGGTGGAGATCCAGTCGGTGACGACCGCGCGGCCCGACGCGAGGCGGCACCGGAGGCTGACCGGGCCCGCGTCCAGCGACGCGACGGCGAACCGGCCGAGCCGGTCGGCGGCCACGAGGAGAGTACGGCCGGTGAAACGCACCTCGACCTCAGGAGGCCCGGCGGGCAGGAGCTGGCCGAGCAGCCGGCCTTCGGCCAGCTCGACCTCGATCGTCACACCGCCGCCGGTGAACGTCAGCACCCGTGGCCCCTCGCCGCGTACCGCCGGCGCCCCCTCGGCCAGGGAGTCGAAGGTGAGCTCGGCCAGCTCGGCGTCGAGCGTGCGGAAGGAGAAGGCGGCCAGCGCGACGTCTGCCAGCCGCGACGGCATCGGGTCGAAGGTCTCGGCGGCACGCCGCAGCCGCGCCTCCAGCGCGGCCAGCTCAGCCTCGTCGATGGCCGGCCTCCCCCTGGATGCCGCGCGCGGCGAGCAGGTCGCGCAGGCGTTCGAGGCAGCGCGCGCGTGTCGGGCCGATGCTGCCGACCGGCATGTCGAGCGCCGCCGCGATCTCGGCGTAGCTGGGCGGCGGCGAGGCCAGCAGCGCGCGCAGCAGCCGCAGGCAGCGCGCCGGCAGCTCATGGAAGGACTCCCAGAGCCGTCGGAGCCGCTCCAGCTCGGCGGCGTCCTCCTCGGACTCGACCACCGCGCGCTCCGGCGAACGGTGGTCCACCTGCGCGGGCAGGCCGTCGAGGTCGCCGGTCAGGTCGAGCCGCGTGCCCGCGCGCGTGATGCGGTAGCACTCGTGCCGTGCCGTCGTGGCCAACCACGCGCCCGCGCGTGCGGGCTCCTTGATCCGGCCGATGTGCTCGGCGAACCGCAGCCAGGTCGTCTGGAACACCTCTTCGGCGTCCGCGCTGGCCAGACCGTGCCCGCGCGCGATCGACCACACGAGGCCGCTGAACCGCTCGACGAGCGCCTGCCACGCGACGGCGTCGCCGGCGGCCGCGGCCAGCACCTGGCCGTCAACGTCATCGGTGCGCACCGCGATGTGTCCTTGTGTTGAGGAGAGTCTCATCGTAGGTGGAACCGCCCGGTCACGGACGGAGATCGGGCTACCCGGCGCCGATGACCGCGAAGGAGTATCCGGCGGCCCGCTGGAGCGGATCGGGCGGCAGCGCGCGCCGCGCGTCGAGCAGCGCCCCGGCCATGCTCCGTCCCGAGCGCAGCGCCGTGTGGAACGCCAGCATCAGCGGCACCGCCGCCGCGTCGTTCACCGGCAGCAGGGCCGCGACGATGCCGGCCGTGCCGAGCGGCAGGACCGCCGAGGCGAGGCCGAGCAGCTCGTCCGCGCCGACGTGTTCGAGGCGCCCCGAGTCGCAGCAGGGCAGCACGAGGCGGTGCGGGGCGCGGCGCAGGCGTTCGAGGTCATAGACGGTGAGCGGGCCGTCGTCCATCCGCAGCGCGGAGAACATCGGGTTGTCCGAGCGGAACGTGCCGTGCGCGGCCACGTGCGCGAGCGCGCTGCCATCGAGCGCGGACAGCACCGCGGACGCGGTGGCGGTGCCGTCCCCGAGCACGGTCGTGGCGTGTTCCTCCGGCATGGTCGTCGTGCCGTACGCTCCGGCCAGCAGGGGCACCTCCGCGCCGCCGCTCGCCAGCCCGGGGCCGCGTACGAGGACCGTGCGGCCCTCCGGCGGCGGCACGTCGAGGGCGCGCAGCCAGGCGCCCGCCGACGGCGACACGCTGAGCACCCGGTCCCGCAGCGCGGGCAGCACCGCCCACGGCACGCCGTGCAGCCGCCCCGGCGGCACGACCACGACGGGGCCATCGCCGAGCCGGTCGGCGGCGGGGCCGAGCAGCAGCTCCTGTAGCCGCCCGCCGCCCGCCTCCAGGATGTCCAGCCGCGCCGCCGAGCCGCCGTAGGAGAGCCGGTGCAGGCCGGCGCGTACGTGCGCGAGCTCGGCCACGGCGTCGTCGATCCGGCCCGCGGTGAACCGGCGGACCCGGCCGCGGCCGCAGAGCAGGACGTGCGCTTCGCCCCCGACCTCGATGATCTCCACGAGGAGCCGGTCGCCGCCGAGGCGCGACAGGAGCCGTCCGGCGTCGAACCGCCGGTCGCCGCGCCGGCCGTCGCCGCTGATCCGGTGCGTACGGTCGCGGATGCGCCGCTCCAGCCTCCGCAGGTCGCGTTCGAGCGCGGGACCGCGCGGCCCGGCGGCCTCCAGCCGGCTGTGCGCCTCGCGGAAGGCGGTCAGGTCCTGGAGCAGGCCGGGATCCTCGGGCGGCCGGATCGGCGGAAGCGTCAGTGCGGTGGCGCGCCACCGCTCGCTCCAGGCGAGCAGCCGCCGCGGGCTGTCCAGGCTCGCCCGCTGCGCCAGCGCCGCCAGCTCGGCCCCCCGCGCGGTGGTGCGGGCGCGCAGCTCCGACGCGCCGAGCGTCAGCCGATGCTCGTCGAGCACGTCGAGGCCGCGACGGCACGCGTCCAGCACGGCGCGCGGACGCCCGGCCGCCTCGGCGCGCAGGGCACGCGCCAGCCAGCCGTCCGCGCGCGCCGACGCGGGTCCGGCGAGCCGTCCGAGCGCCGCCGCGTCGAGGAACCGCGCGGCCTGCGCTTCCGCGCCCAGCGCCAGCGCGACCCGGCCCGCCAGCAGCGCCGCCGCGGTCGCCTCGGACGAGCCCAGCTCGGCCAGCGTGCCCGCGGTGCCGGCCAGGTGCTTCAGCAGCCCGCGCGAGACCGGCACGGACGCGAACCGCACCTGGCACAGCACGAGCCGTGCGTGCGCCTCCCACCACGCGCGGTGCTGCCGCGCGAACAGCCGCGTCGCGGCCGCGGCACGCCGCGAGGCGGTATCCAGCGCGCCGGCCGCCAGCGCCGCGCGCGCCGCGGTGAGCAGCAGCTCGGCCCGCCGCGTCGGCTGGCCGCCGGAGCGCTCCAGCAACGCGATCGCCCGGTCGGACTCGGCGAGCGCCTCGGCCGCGAGCCCGGCGGCCATGAGGACGCCGGCGCGCTCGGTGTGCAGGACGTTCATCGGGGTGCCCAGCGCCTCGTAGCGGCGTGCGGCCTCGTCGAAGTGGGTCAGCGCGGCGGGGATGTCGCCCGAGCGCGCGGCCACCAGGCCGCGGTTCTCGACCGCGACGGCCATGTCGTGGTCCTGGTCGGTGGTCGCCCACAGCGCCTCGGCGGCGACGAAGTCGAGGTCGGCCTGCGCGGCCGCGCCGATCGCGAGCCGGATGGTGCCGCGCATCGAGAGGGCGCGCGCGGTCCAGATCGTGTCGCCGGCCCGGCGCAGCACCGGGATCGCCTGGCGCAGGTCCTCCAGCCCCTCGGCGTGCCGGCCGAGCACCCAGAGGATCGCGGCGCGCCGGTATCGCACTCTGGCGGCGGTGACACCCTCGGCGGCCGACAGCCCACGGGCCAGCGCGTCGAGCCCCTGGCGCGTACGGCCCGCGTGCACGAGCGCGATGCCGAGCGTCGCCAGGACGTCGGCCTCGCGGTCGGCCGAACCCGAGCGCCGCGCGAGCCGCCGTGCGGTGCGCAGCCGGGCGACCGCCGCGCCGAGGTCGCCGAAGTCGCGTTCGATGATCCCGATGACCTGGTGGGCGATGGAGGCGTCGAATGGATCCGGAGAACCGGTCAGGAGTGCCTCGGCGTCCGCCCTGGCCTCATCCGGCCGCGCGAAAACGAGGGGAAGGAGGTCGAGCGGGTCTTTTGGCCTGGCATGTGCCACGTCCCGCATGTTAGGTCTGACGCGGAGTGACCGTCTACGCGGTATCACGCAGACCCCTGCGCGCTCTGCATAGCGAGACGACCGGATCAGGGGAGAACCACCATGGGCAGAAGATTCGTCGAACAGCTCGCGGCGACGCAGGAGGCACTCGGGACCGCGCTCGCCTCGGGGCCGGGCGACGATCCGCGCGAGATCGGCTACGCCTACCAGCGCGGCACCGTGCTCGTACCGGCGCACGCCGTGCCCACCGCCCTGAGCGCGCTCAACGACACGACGCGCGGGGGCGACTGGGCGCAGCCGGACGGCGAGGAGGTGCACGCCGGACTGCGGCGCATCACGCTCGGCGGCGCGCGCGGGCTCGCCGCCGAAGGGATGCCCGATCCGGTGGGTGACGACCAAGACGTCCTCGACGCGCTTCAGCTCATCAACACGCCGCTCAACAACCAGTACACGGCCGCGCCGAACCACGTCATCTCGATCGCCAACGCGAACATGTGCCCCGCGGACGAGCCCGTGCCCACGACGGCGGCGCTCAGCCTGTCGCCCGTCCTCCCGCCATCGGACGGCACGGCCCCGATGGTGCTGATCGTGGACACCGGGCTGGTGGGCGGCGTCGAGCCGTCCCCGTGGGTCGGCGGCAACAAGAACTCACCCGTCGTCGATCCGGACGGCTACATACGGGAGTACGTCGGCCACGGCACGTTCATCGCCGAGCTGCTCACCGACGTCGCACCGGGCGCGAGCGTGTGGGTGTCGAACCTGCTGCCGGACCTCGGCGCGGCCTTCGACGACGTGTTCGGCGCGCGCCTGGTCCTGGCCCTGGACAGGTTCGAGAAGACGAACGGCGGCTGGCCCGACGTCATCAGCCTCTCGGCGGGTTCGGAGGTGATGGACCTGGTCCAGCCGCTGCCCGGACACGACGCGTTCATGACCCAGCTGGCCCGGCACCCGGACACGCTCCTGGTCGCCGCGGCCGGCAACAACGGCGATGACCGCCCGTTCCTGCCCGCCGCCGCGGCCGCCGTCCCAGGGCGGCCCGGCGGCGTCGAGAACGTGATCTCGGTGGGCGCGCTGCGGGAGTGCGGATCGGACCGCGCGTGCTTCAGCGACTTCGGGCCCTGGGTCCGGGTGTACGCGCCGGGGGAGCGGCTCGTGGCGGGGTTCCTCAACGCTCCGCTGAAGTATCAGCACTCGACCTTCGACCACTGCCAGTTCATCATCCCCGACCCGTACGACTGCACCTGCCAGACCCCGCGCCACGTCGGCGACCTGACCGAGCCGCACGGGCACGGCGACGTCGTACGGTTCGAGGGCCGCGCGAAGTGGAGCGGCACGTCCTTCGCCACTCCGCTGGTGGCCGGCATGATCGCTCGCGGCATGTCGCGCTCGCCGGGCCGCGGCGCACGCGAGGTGGCCGAGGAGATCCTCAAGCAGGCCACGCAGCTCACGATCGAGGGGGCGCCGGCGTCCGCGGTCTTCCCGGAGAACTACACGGGTGAGCGGCCGTCGGTGTGATGGCGGGCCGGGTGACGCGGTGAGTCTCCAGTGGACGCCGAGGAACTCCAGCGGTCGCTTCGCCGCGCCGCGCGGCTGTTAGATCCGCCGCGGCGGGCACTGCTGGACGATGTCGCCGGCGCGTACGCGCTGCGGATGCCGGAGGCCGAGCTCGCCGAGGTGACGTTCGACTCGCGTACCGCCCCGACGAGGGTACGGGGCGGTACACGAGTACGGCTGCTCACCTTCGGCACGTCCGCGCTGACCGTCGACGTGGAGCTGACGCCGGGCCCCTCGGGCCACCTGCTGGTCGGCCAGCTCACCCCGGGCGGCCCCGCGACGGTCGTCGTACGCGGGCCGCGCCCGGCGACGGCACAACGGTCGGCCGAGGCCGACGACCTCGGCCGCTTCGGCCTCTCCGGCCTGGCGCCGGGCCCGTTCAGTCTGGTGGTCCGTTCCGCCGACGCGTCGGCGCTCCCGGTGGCCACCGACTGGATCGTCCTGTAGCGGCTGGTCGCACGTCAGGCCCTCAACCCAGGCTCTCTGGGCGGCACTCATCGGAGCGACCGCCGCCCGATCGCCTGCGGGCCCCGGCTAGGCAAGCGAGGAACCCACCGTCCCGGTCAGGGCGGTGGGTTCCCCGTGTCGCGTACTCAGGCGGGCTCGATGGTGCTGTGCCGCCAGTGGTCGCGCGGTGTGCGGCGGCGTTCGCGGCGGCTGCCGACGCGCGGGCGGTCGGCGTACGCGAGCTGTGCGCCTGGCGGGACCAACTGCGTCCAGCCGCCGCCGGCCAGGTCGAAGACGCCGATATAGCCGCCCGGCAGCAGCTCCAGCGGTGCCTTGATCTTGCCCATGTGGTCCAACTTGGCGCCCGCGGGTGCGGTCGGCTGGAACCAGGCCGGGTAGACGAAGTCGCTCACCAGCGTGCCGTCGATCTGGTAGCCGAACTGGTCGGCCTCGCAAGCGTCGCAGGACTCGTACGCGTAGAGCCGGCCGGTGGAGGCGGTGTCCTGGAGGAACACCGTGAAGTCGATGTCCGGGTCGGCGAGCATCTCGAGCAGTTCGTGGCTCATGGTGACCGTCCAGCTGTGCCCGCTGTGCAGGTCGGTCGCGGCGAAGATCTTGCCGAGCGGGCGGCCCTGCGGGGTGAGGTCGTGGTAGCCGAGTGCGCCCGCGATGTCGGAGTTGTCGAAGACGCCCAGCCACCACATGTCCAGGGGCAGCGGAGTGCCGTGCGGGACGAAGACGAGTTCGGCGTCGATGCCCCACGCGGGGAAGAAGTCCCGGGTGACCTGGGTCTGCAGGGCGGGCACCGCCTGCTGGACCTGTGTGTCCGTCAGCACGGTGCTGAGGTTGAAGATCGCGATCTTGATGTCCGGCATGACGTGTCTCCTGCCGTGCGAGTGGGGTGGTGGATTCCAAGGGTCGTCGCGCCCCCGCCAGGGCGCCTGAGTAGGCCGTACTCAAATCAGCCGGTGGTTGAGGCGGCCCGGCGGTTAGGGCGACGGGGTGGTTGAGGCGACGCGGTGGTTAGGGCGACGCGTGGTTCAGGCGACGCGGTCCAGGCCGGCCAGCAGGCGTGCCAGGCCGGCGCGGTCGTTCACGCCGAGGCGCTCGTACGCGCCGCAGAGGTGGTTGGCGACGGTGCGGATGGACACGGTGAGGCGTTCGGCGATGGCGCGGTTGCTCAGCCCCGTGGCGGCCAGCCGGGCGATCTCCAGCTGGCGCAGGGTGAGCTCCGGTGCGGTGAGCCCGGCCAGCGCCGGCGTGCGCGCGCCCTCGCAGCGGCGGCCGAGTGTCCAGCCGTTCGCGGCGGCGGCCTTCGCCTGGCGGTGGTCGCCGGCACGCCGGTGTGCGCGGGCGGCCTGTGCCTCGGCCTCGGCCGCGTACAGCGCCATGCCGAGCACCTCGAACTCCCGCGCCACCGCGCGCAGCGCGCCGCCGTCGTCGGACGCGCAGGCGTCCGCATGCCGGGCGAACAGGGCCGCGAGCGTGCCGCCCGAGGCCGCCAGGTCGCGCAGCGGCCCCGCCGCCCGCTCGGCGGCGTCGAGCCGTACCGCGCTGTGCAGCGAGAACAACACGACCTCCGGCTCGGTCGCCCGTCCGGCGGCCTCGAACACGCGGCGTACGGCCGCGGCCTGGTCGCCGGCCGCGGCCTCGGCCCACGGCGCGGCCAGCTCGGCCGAGGCCGAGCCGCCGCGTTCGACGGCCTCGGCGAGCGCGCCACGCGCGGTGGCGACGTCCCCGAGCAGCGCCGCCGCGTGCGCCAGTTCGCCCAGGCAGCGGCTCGCGTGCGTCTCACCCGACGGCCTGGACCGTTGGCCGGTGTCCAACCTGGAGTCCAGCCCGGAGTTCAGGCCGGTGTCCAGCCCGGCGCGGGGGACGGAGCGGGGAGCAGGACGCGGTCGGCGGGAGGGGCCGGTGCGCGCGGGGAGCCGCCATGCGCCGTCGCGTGCGGACGCGAGTGCCCGGCGTACCTCGCCGCGTAGCCGGTGCAGCCGCGCGCGCTCACCGCAGTACGCGCCGCCGGCGACGTCCCACTCGGAGTCGGCGCCGAGCACCGGCCCGGCGGTGAGGTCGCCCGCGAGCACCGCCTCGGTGATCCGCTCATGCTCGTCGCGGAGCGCGCGCAGCGGGCCCTCCTCGAGCGCGGCGGGCACCACCGACCCGGCGCCGGCCGCCAACGTGGCGCTGGCCTCGGACCCGGCGCCGGCCCCCGACGCGGCGCTGGTCTCGGACGTGGCGCTGGCCGCCGTTGCGGCGCGCGAGAGCCGTAATGCCCGCGGGACGTCCAGGGCGGCGAGCGCCGCACGGCAGCTCTCGGCCAGCGCGGCGGGGTCGGCGGGCAGCCCGCCGTCGAGCCGCCAGACCGCGGCGCGCGGCGCATCCTGTGGCTGTGCGGCGGCCAGCGTCCGCCGCATCCGCGTCGCGCGCACCGGGCCGCACATCGCCCGGATGATCTCCGCGTACGGCGCGCCGCCCGCGCCGGTGAGCAGCCCCTTCGCCTCGAGTCGCTCGACCGTCTCGGGCCCCACGAGCCGGGCGAGCGTCCCCGGTGCCAGCGGAGCGCCGAACGCGAGATAGGTCAGGGCGTCCCATTCGCGCGGCTCCAGCGCGCCGAGCCGGTTGGCGAGCAGCTCACGCACGCAGCCGTCCACCACGGGCCGCCCCCAGCCCCACGCGCCGTCGCGCCAGGTCAGCGCGCCCGCGCGTACCAGCTCCCTGATCATCCGCAGGTCGCCCTCGGCGATCGTCGTGAGCCGGCGTACGGCCCGCGCCTCGACGTGGCCGGCGAGCGCGCTCTCCAGGACGCGCGTGAGGTCGTCGTGGCCCAGCGGCGGCACCTCGATGCGGCGCAGCAGGTCGTCCTTCCACAGCGCGACCACGGCGTCGGGTGCCGGCTCGCCGTCACGTACGGTGACGACGAGCCGCACCTCGCGGCGTACGGCGAGATGGTGGACGAGCGCCGCCGATCCCTCGTCGAGCAGGTGCGCGTCGTCGACGATGAGGAGGGGCCGCTCCTGGCCCGCCGGGCGGCGCAGCGCGACGCTGAGCTCGCGGATCGCGTCCTTCGCGTCGCCCCCCGGCGACCGCAGGGAGGCGAACGCGGAGAACGGCAGCGCCGCGCCGCACCGGGTCCCCACGACCCGCTGGACCGGGCCGAGCCCGCGCACCGCTTCGGCGGCGAGACGACTCTTGCCCACGCCGGCGGCCCCCGCCAGCACCACGCCCGCCCCGTGCCGGGCGCGCAGCAGCGTCGTGATCTGTTCGGTCGGTTCTTCCCGGCCGGCGAACGGCCAGCGCCGAGGCGGCGCGGGTTCGAGGGTACGGGTTCGACGGGTTCGACGGGTTCAGGCTGATACATGACGTAGGCACCCCCGCGATGACGACATCTCACCCATGAAGAGTCGGGAGCGGGAGGGCTGATACATGTCGCCGTATAACGGGATCACTACGACGGCGGGACTACCGCCGTTCCGGCACCTCCTGGACCGACCAGCCGTTGCCGTCCGGGTCGGCGAAGAAGACGAACCTGCCCCAGGGGAAGTCCTGGATCTCGCTCACCTCGACGCCGCGGCCCTTGAGCTCCGCATGCGCCGGCTCGATGTCCGGCACGACGACCTGCAGACCCTTCATCGAACCCGGGGCCATGTCCGTGAGGCCGAGGCCCAGTGCGATCGAGCAGGCCGAGCCCGGCGGCGTCAGCTGAACGAAACGGACGTCCTCGCTCACCCGGTGGTCCTGGTCGACGACGAACCCGGCCTGGTCGCGGTAGAACGCCTTGGCGCGCTCGGGGTCGGACACCGGGATGACGACGAGCTCGAGCTTCCAGTCCATGCATGTCTCCTCGGGTGCGCTGACCGGGGGATTCCGGTCTCATGAGGAAGACGTTACGGTCGATAGAGGTCGGTTTCTGACCTCAATTCGGCGGCTGGTGATTCTCCCGGTCCTTCACCACCGCACGGCCGTGCCACGGAGATCCCCGCTCCCGCCCGGACGGGCCGCCGTCGCCCGGCCGGTGTTCGTAGGCTCGCCACGCCGACCACTGGCGCAGCAGCCGCGACATCGCCTCGGCGCGCCGCTGGCGGCGGAACTCCACGCGCCCGGCGATCCAGAGGCAGAACACCGCGAGCGGTATCTCTCCGGCCAGCGCCAGGAACAGTGCCAGCGCCTGCTCCTTGTGGCTGTCCGCGGTCACCACGTCGAACCAGGCGTCGACCAGCAACAACGTCCCCGTCATCGCCGCGCTCAGCTCGATGTGCTCGCGGCCCTTCTGCGCCAGCCAGCCGGTGCGGATGAGCATCCCGCACAGCGCGAGGTCGAAGCCGATCCAGGACGCACCGTAGTGCGCGGCCTCGTGCCGGGTCGGCAGGATGAACACCAGGCCGGCGACCCACGGCAGCATCAGCGCGCCGGCGGTGATCACCAGCCAGCCGATCCACCGTGGTACGACGCGCGTGGGCCGCAGCTCGCGGGTGAGCGTGCCCTCGATCTGCTCGGTGCGTGCGGCCTCGGGCGGTTCGACCGCCTGGGCCGACTCGGCGGATTGGGCCGGAGGGAGGTCGGGCACGTCCGGAGAGGGGGTCGTGCTCAACTCATCTTCAGGGCGGGGGACGTTGACCATATCTCTTGGATTCTGCGCCGAAATGAGGGTAAGGGGGGATACCACCTTCGTTCTTGGAACGATCCTTACCCACCCAAGCACGTGTAAACGGTCTCGGAGGCCCACCCATGCGCAGTTTCGGAGTCGAAGAGGAGATGCTGCTCGTCGACCCCGCCACCGGCGCCGCGGTGGCGCTGGCGGAGGCGGTCACCGGCGACGCCGCGGAGGCGGAGCTCCAGCAGGAACAGGTCGAGACCGACACGGCACCCTGCGTCGGGGTGGAGGAGCTGTCGGACCAGTTGCGCGCCTGCCGCCGCGCCGTCGCGGACGCGGCCGAGCGCCGTGGCTGCCAGGTGGCCGCCCTGGCGACCTCGCCACTCCCCGTACGGCCCTCGACCATGCCCGGCGACCGCTACCTGCGCATGACCGAGGAGTACGCGCTGACCGCGCAGGAGCAGCTCACCTGCGGCTGCCACGTCCACGTCGGCGTCGACTCCGAAGAGGAGGGCGTCGCGGTGCTGGACCGGATCCGCGGCTGGCTCCCAGTGCTCCTGGCGATGACCGCGAACTCGCCCTTCTGGCAGGGCGTCGACAGCGGCTACGCGAGCTACCGGCAGCAGGTCTGGGGGCGCTGGCCCTCGGCGGGCCCGGCGGAGCTGTTCGGCACGCCGAAGACCTACCACGACACCGTGGACACCATGATCGAGAGCGGCGCGCTGCTGGACGAGGGCATGGTCTACTTCGACGCACGGCTGTCCCGGCACTATCCGACCGTCGAGGTACGCATCGCCGACGTCTGCATGCCGGTCGAGGACGCACTGCTGCTGGCCGTGCTCGTCCGCGGACTGGTGGAGACGGCCGCACGCCAATGGCGGGACGGCGAGCCGGTCGAGCACGTACGCACCGAGCTGCTGCGCCTGGCCTCCTGGCGGGCGAGCCGCTCCGGCCTCGACGGCATGCTCGTGCACCCGCTGACGTCGCGCCCGGCGCCCGCCGAGACGGTCGTGGGCGCGCTGCTGGACCACGTCTCGCCGGTGCTGGCCGACCAGGGCGACCTCGACGCGGCGGCCGACCTCACCGGCCGCCTGCTGAGCCGCGGCAACGGCGCGGCGCTGCAACGCCGCGCGCACAAGGAGTCCGGCGACCTGGCGGGCGTCGTGCGTGCCGCGGTCGAGCGTACGCTCGCCTGCTGACTCAGGAGCCGAAGGCGGCGAGGAGGCGCTCGGCGGCCGTCGCCGGGGTCATCGTGCCCTCGCGTACCCGCTCCTCCAGCGCGGGCGCCAGCCGCCGTACGCCGGGATGCTCGCGCAGTCGTGCCAGCAGCCGGTCCTGGACCATCGACCAGGTCCACTCGACCTGCTGGCCGCGGCGCTTGGCGGCCAGGCCGTCGCCGGCCTCCAGGTCCTTCCGGTGCTCCTCCAGCCGCTCCCAGACCTCCTCCAGCCCGGTGCCCTCGCGCGCGCTGCACGTCAGCACCGGCGGGGTCCATCCGCCGCCCGCGCTCCGCAGCAGCCGCAGCGCGCCGGACAGCTCGCGTGCCGCGCCGCGCGCGTCGCGCTCGTGCGGCCCGTCCGCCTTGTTGACCGCGATCACGTCGGCCAGCTCCAGCACGCCCTTCTTGATGCCCTGCAACTGGTCGCCGGTACGCGCCAGGGTGAGCAGCAGGAACGTGTCGACCATGCCGGCCACCGCGGTCTCGGACTGCCCGACGCCGACCGTCTCGACCAGTACGACGTCATAGCCCGCCGCCTCCACCACGACGATGGCCTCTCGTGTCGCCCTGGCGACGCCGCCGAGCGTGCCGGCCGTGGGCGAGGGACGTACGAACGCCGCCGGGTCGGCGCCCAGCCGCGCCATCCGCGTCCGGTCACCCAGGATCGAGCCCCCCGTACGGCTGGAGGACGGGTCGACGGCGAGGACCGCGACCCGATGGCCGCGCCCGGTGAGCAGGGTGCCGAGCGCGTCGACGAACGTGGACTTGCCGACGCCGGGCACGCCGCTGACGCCGATGCGCCGCGACCGTCCCGAGTGGGGGAGCAGGGCGGACAGCAGCCGCTGGGCGAGCTCGCGGTGGTCGGCGCGTGAGGACTCCACGAGCGTGATGGCGCGCGCCACGTGGGTGCGCGAGCCGTCCAGCACGCCCTTGGCGTAGTCGTCGACGTCGATCATCAGTGGCCGAGTGCCGTGGCGAGCGCGGTCAGCAGGTCCTGTGCGGCGTCCGGGATGACGGTGCCCGGCGGGAAGACCGCGGCCGCGCCGGCGGCGTGCAGCGCCTCGACGTCCTGGGGCGGGATGACGCCGCCGACGACGATCATGATGTCGCCTCGGCCCGCCGCGGCGAGCGCGTCCCGCAGCGCCGGCACCAGCGTCAGGTGCCCGGCGGCAAGCGAGGAGACGCCGACGATGTGCACGTCGGCCTCGACCGCCTGCCGCGCCACCTCCTCCGGCGTCTGGAACAGCGGGCCCACGTCGACGTCGAAGCCGAGGTCGGCGAAGGCGGTCGCGATCACCTTCTGCCCGCGGTCGTGCCCGTCCTGGCCCATCTTGGCGACCAGGATGCGCGGCCGCCGTCCCTCGGCCCGCTCGAACTCCGCCACCCGCGCGCGGGTGCGCTCCACGCCGGGCGACGTCCCGGCCTCCTCGCGGTACACGCCGGAGATCGTACGGATCTGCCCGGCGTGCCGCCCGTACGCGCGCTCCAGCGCGTCGGAGATCTCCCCGACGGTCGCCTTCGCGCGCGCGGCGTCCACGGCCAGCGCGAGCAGGTTGTCGCCG
Organism: uncultured Actinomycetota bacterium; assembly: GCA_963799975.1. Taxonomy (GTDB): domain Bacteria; phylum Actinomycetota; class Actinomycetes; order Streptosporangiales; family Streptosporangiaceae; genus Actinoallomurus. Next base: position 558,318 of record CAWCZF010000006.1, read on the forward strand.
GTGGCGCGGCCGTCCGCGGCGGCGGTCAGGGCCGCCAGCGCGGCGCGGCAGGCGTCGTCGTCGCGCTCGGCGCGCAGCCGCCGCAGCTTGTCGATCTGCTGGGCGCGTACGGCGGAGTTGTCGACCTTGAGCACGTCGATGTGCTCGTCGCCGTCCACCCGGTACTTGTTGACGCCGATGACCGGCTGGCGGCCCGAGTCGATGCGCGCCTGCGTGCGCGCCGCCGCCTCCTCGACGCGCAGTTTGGGCAGGCCCGCGTCGATGGCCTGGGCCATGCCGCCCGCCGCCTCGACCTCCTCGATATGGCTCCAGGCGCGCCGCGCGAGCTCGTAGGTGAGCCGCTCGACGTACGCGCTGCCGCCCCAGGGATCGATCACCCGGCAGGTCCCGGACTCCTGCTGGAGCAGGAGCTGGGTGTTGCGCGCGATGCGGGCGGAGAAGTCGGTGGGCAGCGCGAGCGCCTCGTCCAGCGCATTGGTGTGCAGCGACTGGGTGTGCCCCTGGGTGGCGGCCATCGCCTCCACGCACGTACGGGTCACGTTGTTGAAGACGTCTTGGGCGGTCAGCGACCAGCCGGAGGTCTGGCAGTGGGTGCGCAGCGACAGCGACTTGGGGTTTCGCGGCTCGAAGCCGCGTACGAGCTTGGCCCACAGCAGCCGGCCCGCGCGCAACTTGGCGATCTCCATGAAGAAGTTCATCCCGATCGCCCAGAAGAACGACAGCCGCGGGGCGAAGGCGTCCACGTCGAGCCCGGCGTCCCGCCCGGCACGGATGTACTCCACGCCGTCCGCGAGCGTGTAGGCCAGCTCCAGGTCGGCCGTCGCCCCGGCCTCCTGGATGTGGTAGCCGGAGATCGAGATGGAGTTGTAGCGGGGCATCCTCTGGGAGGTGTAGGAGAAGATGTCGGAGATGATGCGCATCGACGGCTTCGGCGGATAGATATAGGTGTTGCGGACCATGAACTCCTTGAGGATGTCGTTCTGTATGGTCCCGGCCAGCTTCTCCGGCGGCACCCCCTGCTCCTCCGCGGCGACGATGTAGAGCGCGAGCACCGGGAGCACGGCGCCGTTCATCGTCATCGACACGCTCATCCGGTCCAGCGGGATGCCGTCGAAGAGCTGCCGCATGTCATAGATCGAGTCGATGGCCACGCCCGCCATGCCGACGTCGCCGGTCACGCGCGGATGGTCGCTGTCGTAGCCGCGGTGTGTGGGCAGGTCGAAGGCGACCGAGAGGCCCTTCTGCCCGGCGGCCAGGTTGCGGCGGTAGAAGGCGTTGGACTCCTCGGCGGTGGAGAAGCCGGCGTACTGGCGAATCGTCCATGGCTGGTTGACGTACATCGTGGGGTACGGGCCGCGCAGGTACGGCGCCGCGCCCGGATAGGTCGCCAGGAAGTCCAGCCCGGCCAGGTCCGCACCGGTGTAGAGCGGCTTGACGCCGATGCCCTCGGGCGTCTCCCACACCCGCTCGGCGTCCGGCCCGGCGGCGGCGCGCCACTCCTCGCCGGTGGCGTGCCCGCCAGTGCCCAGGCCGACGTCGGCGAAGTCCGGGATCGCGCTGCCGGGCATCAGGCCACCCCCAGGTGGTCGAGGACGGAGGTGAGGAGGGCGACGGCGTCGCCGCCCGCGAAGACGTAGGCGTCGACCCCGGCGTGACGGTGCTCGCGCGGGCGGCCGGCGAGGAACACACGCGTCGCCCCGGCCTCGGCCAGTGCCGCCGCGGCCTCCTCGGCGCGCTCGGCGTACACCGCGTCGCTGGAGCACAGGCAGGCGACGGTGGCGCCGCTGCCGGCGAAGGACTCCGGCGGCCCCTGTACCGGCTCGACGCCGCCGGCCTGGAAGAGGTTGGCGGCGAACGTCGTACGTGCCGAGTGCGCCGACGGCGGCCCGAGCGCGGCGAGGAACACCCGGGGCCGTACGCCGGTGGCCGCCAGGCAGGCGTCGGAGCGGGCACGCAGGGTCTCGAAGGCGTGGTCGCGGCGTACCCTCGGCAGCCCGCCGCCCGCCGGCGCGGGCGACGGCTCGCGCACGACCGGCTCCTCGGCGAGGTTCGGGAACTCGCTGACCCCGGTGATCGGCTCGCGGCGGCTCGCGAGGTCCGCCTGCCGCTCGCGCCATGTGGCGGACAGGCGCTCGGCCACGAGGCCGGAGCGCAGCGCCGCGGCCTGGCCGCCCGCACGCTCGATCTCCTGGAACCACTCCCAGGCGGCACGTGAGAGGTCGCCGGTCAGCCGCTCGGCGTACCAGGAGCCGCCGGCCGGGTCGATCACCCGCGCCAGGTATGACTCCTCCATGAGGATCGCCGAGGTGTTGCGTGCGATCCGCCGGGCGAAGTCGTCGGGCAGCCCGAGGGCGGTGTCGAAGGGGAGTACGGTGACCGCGTCCGCGCCGCCGACGCCCGCGCCGAGGCAGGCGACGGTGGTGCGCAGGAGGTTCACCCAGGGGTCGCGCCGCGCCATCATCACCGAGGAGGTCACCGCGTGCTGCCGCTGCGGCTCGCCCGCCGCGCCGCAGACCTCGGCGACCCGGGCCCAGAGACGACGCGCCGCCCGCAGCTTGGCGATGGTCAGGAACTGGTCGGCGGTGGCGGCGTACCGGAACTCCAGCTGCCCGAGCGCCGCCGCGACCGGCAGCCCGGCCGAGGTCAGCGCGCGCAGGTAGGCGACGCCGGTGGCGATCGAGCAGCCGAGCTCCTGGGCCGGCGATCCGCCCGCCTCGTGGTAGGGCAGCGCGTCGACGGTGAGGGCGCCGACTCCGGGCCGGTCGCGATGGCAGCGCGCCGCCAGCTCCGCCGCCTCCTCCATGGCGACGCCGTCGTCCTCGCCCGTACGCGCCGCGTGGCCGAGCGGGTCCGCGCCGAGCCGGTGCACGGCGTCGGGCGGCGTCCCGCGCTCGTCGAGCAGCGCCAGTAACGTGCGCGCGGCGCCGGCGAACTCGGCGCCCGCGTCGAGCACGACCGGCGCGAGGTCCAGGAGTACGCCGTCGAGCGCCGCGGGCAGGCCGTCGACGGGCAGGCCGGGGCCGCCGACGTCGAGCCAGAGCGAGGTGACGCCGTTCTCCAGGTCGGTCAGGAGGACCTCGTTCATCCGCTTCGCGTCGGGGTGCGCGTGGCGCTGGCGCACGTCCCAGCCGGTCAGGGCGTTCCCCAGCGGCCGGCCGCCGCGTGTGAACGGCGGACGGCCCGGCAGCCCGGGATCCTCCGCACCGTCCTCGGCGGTGTAGAGCGGGCGGACGGTGATCCCGTCCTGGAGCTCGGTGGCCAGAGCGTCCTCCGGCGTCGCGTCCGTGACATCCGGCGTGCCCGCCTTGCGCAGCACGCCCGCGACGAGGCGGCGCCACTCCTGGCGGGAGGTGTCCGGGAAGCCGGCGGCCAGAGAGAGCCCGTCAGGCAGGACCGTCATGGGAAGAGCGTAAGCCGAACACCTAAAGGCGTAGCAGAGCCCCCGCTGTGACCTCGGCCTCCCAGGGCGTCATGTATCACCTGGTCACCCCCCGTATTTCCGGAAAACGACGACGCGCGATAATGGCGGATGGATGAGTCAGGGGGGCTCATCCGAGGGAGGCGATCAGAATGGCCGACATCTCTCGCCATTCGACAGGCATGTCAGGACACCCGGACGCCGCCGAGATGCGTGAGCGGTACGCGAGGGTGACCGACCGGCGCCGGGTGGAGATGATGGAAGGGCTGGTCATGCTGACCGGTCTCTACATGGCGATCTCGCCCTGGGTCGTGCACTTCCGCCCGGGTCATCCCGACATCACGATGAACAACCTCGTCCTGGGCCTCGCGCTCGCCGCGATCGGCCTGGGGCTCGTGATGTTCCCCGAGCGCGTGATGGGCCTCGGCTGGATGCTCGTCCCGCTCGGTATCTGGATGATCATCTCGCCGTGGGTGGTCTCCGCCGGGCATCGCGCGCCGCGGGGGATCATCTGGAACAACGTGGTGCTCGGCATCGTGACCTGTTTGCTGGGCGCGGCCGTCGCCGCGATGGCGCTGACGGCGGGCCGCTCCGGAGACTCCGGCCGCGCCGGCCGCTCCGGCAAGCGCCGCGGCGCGCGCGTCCGCACGTAGGTCCTCGGGCCTTCTCGCGTCTCACGGCGGGGCCGTGGTCCCGCCGTGAGACGCGCCCAAACCGATCCGCCAGAGCCGCGAGGGCGCGGGCGGCGCGTACGGGTGCGACTCGTGTCACAATCGTGCGCACTTGTCCGTACGGTCCCGGAGGTCCCATGCGCCGCGCCCTCGCCGGTGTCCTGGTCGTGGCGATTCTGCCGGCCGGCGCCTGCGGGTCCGCCGGAGGGGCCGGTGCGTCACGGCCGCCGGCCGCCACGAGCCGGCCGGCCGCCGATCCGCGCGTACGCGCGGCCGGGTCGAATGAGGCGGCCACGTCGATGGCGCGTCCGAACGGCCCCGCGATCGGCGGATGCCCCGCGTTTCCGGCCGACAACGTCTGGAACGCCGACGTCTCGCACCTGCCGGTCAGCCCGCGCTCCGGCGCGTACGTCGCGTCCATCGGCGCGGGCGCCGCGATGCACCCGGACTTCGGCGCGGGCAGTTGGCAGGGCACGAAGATGGGCTTCTCCGTCGCGTACGTCACCTCGGGGCAGCCGGGGGTGAAGGTCGGCTTCGACTACGCGGGGGAGAGCGACCGGACCGGCTACCCGATCCCGCGCGACGCCCCGATCGAGGGCGGCGCGAACGCCGACGGCGACCGGCACGTCCTCGTCGTCAACACCGGAACGTGCAGGCTGTACGAGCTGTTCGACGCACACCGGAGCGGCGGCGGCTGGCACGCGGGCTCGGGCGCCGTGTTCGACCTGCGCTCGAACCACCTGCGCCCGGCCGGCTGGACCTCGGCCGACGCGGCCGGCCTGCCGATCACCCCCGGTCTCGTACGCCTGGACGAGGTGCGCCGCGGCCGCATCGCGCACGCCCTGCGGATCACCGTCCCGCGTACGGCCGACCGCTACGTGTGGCCGGCACGGCACGCCGCCTCCAGCGCGGCGACCGCGGCACTGCCGCCGATGGGCCTGCGGCTGCGGCTGAAGGCCGGCGTGCGGATCTCCGGCTATCCCCGCGACGCCCAGGTGATCCTGCGCGCGCTCAAAACCTACGGCGCGATCGTGGCCGACAACGGCTCGGCCTGGTACCTGAGCGGCACGAACGATCCGGGCTGGAACAACGAGACGCTGGGCACGCTGCGGGGGATCACGGGGGCCGACTTCGAGGCCGTCGACGAGTCCGCGCTGATGACGGACACGAACTCGGGCCGTACGACGGGCTGAGTCAGCGGTGGTGCCACCAGGGGGGCGGGCTGCCGTGCCAGCGCGGGTCCCCAGGGCGGCGCGGCCACCAACTCGGCAGGGCGCTGGGGGTGGCGGAGACCGAGGGAGCGGGCGTGGTCGCCGGCGGGGGGAGCGGCACGCCCACCATCGTCGAGCCCGAGGTCTGTGGCCGCCGGGCCTTCGATGTCCCGGGCGAGCGCGTACGGCCGGTCGGCGCCGCCGAGGCCGGTCCGGAGGCCGAACGCGACGCGGAGTCCGCCATCGGAGTCTCACCGGGGTCCCGGCCGCTGCCGCCGGTCAAGGCAATCAGGACGCCGACGACCACCGCCACGAGCACCGCGCCTGCCGTGACCATCAACAGCACACCGCGGCCGAACCGCATCTCCTCCAGCCGCGCGTCCACCGCCGCCCGCAGCGCCGAGGGCCGCCCGTGCTTGCCCGATCCGCCGGCGGCTCGGCTCGCGGAAGGGGTGTCGGCGGGATTTTGACTGGCCACCCCCACAGACTAAAGGTGTCGAATCACCAGAAAGCCCAGTCCCACCGACAACAACCGCCCCACGCACGGCGTTTCCCGGGCCGGGCACCGGACGTCGTGCGTGGTGACGGCTTCACGACCCCGCCGCGGTCGGGCGTGTCGGTTCGTCAAGGCACACCAGCGTGGACCGGGAAACCCGCGTGGCCGCAGGCGGGCCCGGCCGTACGCGGCGAGCCCGATCACCGGTGTACCGGGCGAGGGTTCACGTGCCGCCGGAGACGACGGTGATGACGACGTTGCGTACCTCTTCGGTGTCCGGCGGGACGCCGTCGCGGCCGGCGAAGAGCAGGTGCCCGGTGCCGATCAGCATGAGCGCGAGCGTCTCGACGTCGGCGTCCGGCGCGACGCGGCCGTGTTCGCGCTCGGCGGCGAGGTAGGCGGCGATCATCGCGGTGGCCTCCGTCAGGAGCGGGACGCCCGCCGGCCGGTCCCGGCGCAGCCGGGCGCGCAGCTCGTCGCGGAAGGTGATGAGGCCGACGATCGCGAGGGCGACCGAACCGAACAGGTCCATCAGCGCGCCGGTGAGGTTGCCGTCGACGGTGCCGGTCCCGGCGGCCGCGCGCAGGGCGTCGGCCTGGGCGCCGATCCGGGCGATGCGGTCGCCTGCGAGTTCCACGAGGAAGGCGTCGAAGTCGGCGAAGTGCCGGTGCAGGACGCCCTTGGCGCAGCCCGCCTCGGTGGTGACGGCGCGGCTGGTCAGCGCGTTCGGCCCGTCGCGCAGCAGGACGCGCTCGGCGGCGGCGAACAGCTGCTCGCGCACATCGCGGATGGCCACCCCGGTCGGCACCGTGCATCACTCCCCGTCGCCCCGCCCACTCGATTGACGAGTGGGCGCGTGCCCGCTTAAGGTGGGCGCATGCCCACTGTACCTTCGGTACCCGGAGGCACGTCCCAACGCGCGCCGCACCGGCATCGGCGGATCGCGGAGTCGTTCGGCGCCGACGCCGACCGCTACGACCGGACCCGGCCCCGCTATCCCGACGCCCTGGTCGAGGCGGTCGTCGCCGCGAGTCCCGGGCTCGCGTACTCGACGTCGGCGTCGGCACCGGCATCGCCGCACGGCAGTTCAAGGCGGCCGGCCGCCGGGTGCTCGGAGTCGACGCCGACGCGCGGATGGCCGAGCGGGCGCGGGCGTACGGGCTCGAGGTCGAGGTGGCGGCGTTCGAGGCGTGGGATCCCGCCGGGCGTGAGTTCGACGCGGTCGTGTCCGGCCAGTCCTGGCACTGGGTGGACCCGGTGGCGGGCGCGGCGAAGGCGGCGGAGGTCCTGCGGCCCGGCGGCCGGCTGGCCCTGTTCTGGAACGTGTTCCAGCCTCCCGCCGATCTCGCCGACGCCTTCGCCGCGGTCTACCGCCGGGTGCTGCCCGACTCTCCGATCTCCGGGCAGACCGCGCCGCCTCTGGAGACGTACTCGCCGATACTCGACGCGGCGGCCGACGGCATCCGGCGGACCGGCGCGTACGGCGACGCGGAGCGGTGGCGGTTCGACTGGGAACGGCACTACACCCGTGACGAGTGGCTGGACCAGGTGCCCACGCACGGCGGCCACAGCGGGTTCCCGCCGGCCGTGCTGGAGGAGCTGCTGGCGGGCATCGGCGCCGCGATCGACACGGCCGGCGGCGGCTTCACGATGCGCTACTCCACCGTCGCGGTCGTCGCGGCGCGTACACAGGCCGGGCCCTGATCCGTCCGCCGGCCGAGGCTCAGGCGCGCCAGGTGACCAGGGCGTCCAGGGCCTCGACCCGCGTGCCGCGCACGAGCAGGGGGTTGATCTCCAAAGCCTCCAGGTTCGGGCCGAGCGCCTCGGCGAGGTCGCAGACCCGGGTGATGACCTCCGCGACCGCGTCCAGGTCGGCGGGTTCGCGGCCGCGCGCGCCCTGGAGCAGCCGCGCGCCGCGCAGCTCGCCCAGCGCCTCGCGTACGTCCGCGGCCTCCACCGGCAGCAGGCGCAGCGCCGAGTCCTTCAGCACCTCCACCCACACGCCGCCGAGCGCGACTGCCAGGACCAGGCCCCACGCCGGGTCGCGCGCGACGCCGGCCAGCAGCTCGACGCCGTCCTCGCGCTGCGGCTGCACCAGCGCCCGCGGCCCGAGAGCGGCCCGGATCTCGCCGTACGCGCGCCGCACGTCACCGGCCGACGCGAGGCCGAGCCTGCGCCGCCGGCGTCGCTCTTGTGCACCAGCCCCTCGGCGGCGGCCTTGAGCACGACCGGGAATCCGAAGCGCTCCGCCGCGGCCGCCGCGGAGTCCGCGTTCGCGACGAGCTCGGCGGGCACCACCGGGATCCCGTGCTCGGCGAGCAGCGCGGCGGCCCGGTGCTCGGCCCACACCCTGGTGCCGCGCACGGCCGGAGCCGCGGGCACCGCACGCAGCCTCGGCCGTACGGCGCGTGCCCGCGACCAGCCGGCCGCGGCGGCGATCGCCGGGAGGCCGTGCTCGATGTCGCCGACGACGTGCGGATAGCCCGACCGCTCCTGGAGCGTGCGGGCGAACGGCGCGACGTCGGTCAGCACGTTGCCGACGATGACGACCGGGCGCGGCGCCTCGGCGACCACGCGCGCCGTGTTCGCGTACGCGCGCAGGGCGGGCGCCGGGTCCGGCGGTTCGAACCGCGGCAGGTCCGACAGCAGCATGACCACGTCGATGCCCGGGTCCTCGGCCACGATCCGCAGCGCGCGGGTCAGCAGCGTACGGTCGACCACGACGTAGCCGGTCACGTCCAGGGGGTTGGCCACACTGGCGAACTCCGGGAGGATCGCGGTCAGCCGCGCCACGGTCTCCTCGGCGAAGGGCGGCAGGACCAGCCCCTCGTCCTCCGCCCGGTCGGCGATGATCTCCGAAGCGCCGCCGGAGGGTGTGACGACGCCGAGCCGCGTGCCCGGCAGCGGCCCGTACGAGGCGAGCAGCCCGGCCGTGATGATCAGGTCCTCCAGCGACCGCACCCGGAGCACGCCGAGCCGCCGGAACGCGGCGTCGATCACGTCGTCGTCGCCGACGAACGCGCCCGTGTGCGCCTGGGCGGTGCGCGACGCCGTCCCGCTGCGGCCGATCTTGAGGGCGATGATCGGCTTGCCGGCCTCCAGCGCGCGCCGCGCGGCGCGCGCGAACTCCTCCGGCCGCCGGATCGACTCCAGGAACAACGCGATGACCCGCGTGGCCGGGTCGTCCACGAGATGGTCGATGACGTCGGTCACCGAGACGACCGCCTCGTTGCCCATCGAGGTGAGCAGGCTGAGACCGATGCCGCGCACCTGGCTGAAGGCGAGCACCGAGCCGGCCAGCGCGCCGCTCTGGAGCACCACTCCGACGGATCCGCGAAGCAGCGGCGGCGGGATCGGCAGGCCGTACGGCGTGACTGAGGTGGCGGCGTTGATGAAGCCGTTGCCGTTCGGGCCGAGCACGACGAGGCCGCGTGCCCGGCAGAAGGCGGTCAGCTCCTCCTCGCGCTTGCGGCCCTGCGGGCCGGTCTCGGCGAAGCCCGCGGTCAAGATCACGTAGTGGCGCACGCCGAGCCGCGCACCCTCCTCCAGCACCTCCAGCACGGCCGGGGTCGGCACCATGACGTACACGAGGTCCACCGGTTCGGGCAGCGCGCTCAGGCTGCGGTACGCGCGCTCGCCGTGCACGATCTCGGTGCGCGGGTTGACGAGGTAGACCGGGCCGGGAAAGCCGTGCCGCCGCAGGTTGGCGAGGGTGTTCACGGACCAGCCGGACTTGTCGGTGGCGCCGACCAGGGCGATCGACTCGGGGTTGAAGAGCGCGCGCACGCCCCTCATTCGCCGATGCCGCCGAGGCGCACGTGACCCCTCAGGAGGTTGCGGGCGATCGTACGGCGCTGGATCTCGTCGGTGCCCTCGAAGATGCGCAGCAGGCGCAGCTCGCGGTACCACCGCTCGATCGGCAGCTCCTTGGTGTAGCCCATGCCGCCGTGGATCTGGAGGACGCGGTCGACGACGCGGCCCGCCATCTCCGCGCCGTTGAGCTTGGCGATCGAAGACGCGTGCCGGGCGTCCAGGCCGTTCTCGGCGCGCCACGCGGCGTACAGGGTGAGCCACTTGGTGGCCTCGATCTCCACCTGGGAGTCGGCGATCTGCCACTGGATGGCCTGATACTCCCCGATCAGGTGGCCCATCGACTCCCGGATGTTCGCGTAGTCGACGGCCATCTGGAGCAGGCGCTCGGCCGAGCCGATGGCGCGTGCCGGGATCATGAAGCGGCCGTTCCTGATCCAGGTCATGGCCAGCTCGAAGCCGTTGCCGACCTCGCCGAGGACGTTGTCGTGCGGCACGCGTACGTCGTCGAAGACGAGCGACGCCGGGCCCCACTGGCCCATGGTCGGGATCGGCTCGGACGTCCAGCCCATGTCGCGGTCGGCGAGGAAGCACGTGACGCCCGCGTCGGGGACGACGGCGAAGACCATGACGAAGTCGGCCTCGTTGCCGCCGGTGATGAACGTCTTCTCGCCGTTGATGATCCAGTCGCCGCTCGCGTCCTTGACCGCGCGCGCGGAGATGTTGCGCGCGTCCGAGCCGGCGCCGGGCTCGGTGATGGCGAAGCAGGACCGGCGCTCGCCCTCGATCGTCGGGATGAGGTAGCGCCGTTTCTGCTCCTCGGTGCCCGCGTAGAGGATGTTGTCCGCGCTGCCGCCGAACATGAAGGGCACGAAGGTGCGGCCGGTCTCGATGGTGAGGATGGCCGACATGACGGCGCCCGCGTCCAGGCCGCCGTACTCCTCCGGGGTGTCGATCCCCCAGAAGCCGGCCTTCTTCGCCTTGAGCTGTAGCTCCTTGATCACGTCGGCGTCGAGGCCGGGGCGGCCGGACCGCTCGTTGCGCAGCACCTCGTCCTCGAGGGGCATGACCTCTCTGGCGATGAAGTCGCGTACGGTGTCGCGGATCTGCCGTTCCTCGTCGCTGAGCGAGAAGTCCACCATGGCCCGTTCCTCCATGGGAATAAATTTCTAGAACGAGACTCTAAAACCAGCGTGCTCCTCGTCTCGGTCCGGTGTCAAGGCCGCCGGCGGCGGCCGATGGTGGAATACGGTTCCGTAAGCGGGGGAGGGGGATCCGATGGCACGTAAGACGAGCACGAGCGCGAACGCCTGGCGTTGGAGCCGTACGGCCGAGACGCGCCGCAGCATGCTGCGGGCGGCACGCGAGGTCTTCACCGAGCGCGGGTTCGCCGACGCGAGCGTGGCCGACGTGGTGGAGCGCGCCGGCTCCAGCGTCGGCAGCCTCTACCACCACTTCGGCGGCAAGGCCGAGCTGTTCCTCGCGCTGTGGGAGGACCACCAGGTCGCCCACGAGGAGGCCGCCTCGGCCGCCGTCGCCACCCTGCGCGAGGCGGGCGAGACGAACCCGCTGGAGCTGTTCATCGCGGGCGCGCAGGCGTTCCTCGACGAGTCGTGGAAACGCCGCGACCTGGTGCGGCTGCTGATGGACGGCGACGGGCCGCCGGGCTTCGAGCTGATGCGCCGCACGCGCAACCGAGAGTGGGTGCGCCAGAACGCCGTGCTGCTCGGTGCCGGCGCCGACCCGGTGGACCGCGTGACCGTGGCGGTGCTGACCACGGTCATCGGCGAGGCGGCGCGGGAGGTCGCGGCGTGTGAGACCAAGAAGGAGGCCGACACCGTGGCCGCCGCCGCGATCCGGCTGATCCGCCGCCTGGACCCGCTCACCCCCACCTGAGCGGAGGTCAGTCCCCCCGGAACCGCGCCCGGCCGCGGTCGATGACGACCGTCCCGTCGTCCTTGGTCGTGCGGAACAGCGCGGTGCCCTCCCCGGCCCAGATCGCGGTCGTCAGCGGCTCGCCCGGCCACACCGGGCTGCTGAACCGCCCCGACATCGCGGCGAACCGCGCCGGGTCCGACCCGGCCAGCGCGTGCAGCAGGGCGCGGCCCGCCACGCCGTACGTGCACAGGCCGTGCAGGATCGGGCGGTCGAAGCCGGCGCGCCCGGCGAAGGCGGGGTCGGTGTGCAGCGGGTTCCGGTCGCCGGACAGCCGGTAGACCAGCGCCTGTTCGGGCCGGGTCGGATAGGTGACCTGGTGGTCGGGCTCCCGGTCCGGCAGCGCCCAGTCGTCACGCGGCCCGCGGTCGCCGCCGAAGCCGCCCTCGCCGCGGATGAACGCCGAGCCGCGCGAGGTGATGAGCGGCTCACCGGTGGCGGCGTCGACGGCGGTCGACTCCGACACCACCAGCGCGCCGGAGCCCTTGTCGTAGATGCCGGTGACCTTCGACGTCGCGCGTACGGCGCCCTCGGCGGGCAGCGGGCGGTGCAGCTCGAACGCCTGCTCGGCGTGGACGAGCATCGCCGGATCGAAGTCGCCGATCCGGCGCGCTCCGGGCACCTGGGCGAGCAGCACCGCGTACGTCGGCAGCACGCGCTGGGGCAGGCCGCCGGTGTTCTCGGTGGTGAAGGCCAGCTCCGCCAGCGGGTCGCCGACGCCCGCGCCGACTCCGACGGCGTACAGGAGCGCGTCCCTGGAGGTCCAGGAGCGTTCGTACGGGTCGGACTCGACGCCGATCGCGTCGTGGTCGAGTGCCATGGTCAGTTCTCCGGCGTACGGCCGTCGGGCATGACGTTGGGCGCGGCCTTCTCGACCAGCCCGGGGACGATCTCGCCGAGTTCGTCCGGGTCCCAGCGCGCGCCCTTGTCCGCGCCCGGCCCGGCGCGCCAGCCCTCGGCGACGCTGATCACGCCGCCGCGCACGTTGAAGACGCGGCCGGTGATGCCGCGCGCCTGGCCGGAGCCGAGCCAGACGACGAGGGGCGCGATGTTGTCGGGGTCGCGCGGGTCGAAGTCCTGCGGCTCCTCGCCCGCCTGCCAGCGCGTGAGGCCCTCGGTCATCCGGGTGAGCGCGGCCGGGGCGACCGCGTTGACGGTCACGCCGTAGCGGGCGAGTTCGCGGGCGGCGATGACGGTTAGCCCGGCGATGCCGGCCTTGGCCGCGCCGTAGTTGCCCTGCCCGGCGTTGCCGTAGATGCCCGATGAGGAAGTGGTGTTGATGATCGCGGCGTCCACCGGCTCGCCGGCCTTGGACCGGGCACGCCAGTACGCCCCGGCGTGCCGCAGCGGCGCGAACGTGCCGCGCAGGTGCACGCGGATCACGTCGTCCCACTCCTCGGCGGACATGTTGACCAGCATGCGGTCACGCAGGATGCCCGCGTTGTTGACGAGGACGTGCAGGTCGCCGAAGTGCTCGACGGCACTCTCGACCAGCCGCCGCGCGCCGTCCCAGTCGGAGACGTCGTCGCCGTTGGCGATCGCCTCGCCGCCCTGCGCGCGGATCCGGTCCACGACCTCCCCGGCCGGGCCGGTCGACGAGCCGCTGCCGTCCACCTCCGCGCCGAGGTCGTTGACCACCACCTTGGCGCCCTGCTCGGCGAACTCCAGCGCGTGCCCGCGTCCGATACCGCGGGCGGCGCCGGTGACGATGACGACGCGGCCTTCGACGATCCTGCTCATGACATCCCTTTTTTAGAATGAACTTCTAGAAGTCTCCGAACGGCCGGGGTGCGTGTCAACCCTCGGGAAGATCCCTTCCCTCGCTTGACGGAAAGGAGTCCGGCGGCTACCCGAGCGTGAGGAGCGTGACCGCCGCCGCCGCGCCGGTCAGGCCGAGGACCTGCCGCCACGAGAGCCGCTCACGCAGGGCGACGACGCCGAGCAGAACCGGAATCGCCGGATAGAGAGAGGACAGCACCACGGCGACGACGAGGAGCTCCCGCCGGGTCGCCAGCAGGTAACAGGTCAGCGCGACGGCGGCGACGGCACCCGGGCCGGCGGCGAGGAGGCGGTCACGCGCGCTCAGGCTTCCGCCACCGGGGCCCGGCCGGACCCGGGACGCGACGGCGAGCGGCACGAGGGCGAGCGTCGCGGTCAGCCGGCCCGCGACGACCGGCCACAGCCCTGACCTCGACATGGCCTGGGCCAGCGCGACGTACTGGAGGGCGATTCCCGCGCCGGCGACGAGTCCGTCGAGCGCGCCCCTCGCCGCACGCGCCTCGTCCGTCCCGGGCGCGCGAGACCAGCCAGAGCGCGGGCGCGGCGACGGCGATCCCGGCCGAGGACAGCGCCGACGGGCGGTCGCCGAGGAACGCGATCCCGGCCAGTACGGGCAGCGCGACGCCGCCCACCGCGCTGACCGGCACCACCACGCTCATCGCGCCGCGGCCGATGCCCCGATAGAGGAAGAGCATGCCCGCGCCGGTGCCCACGCCGGACAGCGCGCCCCAGCCCAGGTCGGCCAGGGCGAGGCCGGGCGCGGGGAAGAACGGTGCGAGCACCAGCGTGAGGGCGAGGCCGCCGAGCTGGCCCGCGAGCGCGACCGCGGTGAAGGCGGCGCGCCGTGCCAGCAGCCCGCCGGTGAAGTCGGCGATGCCGTAGAGGAACGCCGAGGCGAGCGCGAGCAGCAGTCCCACGCGATCACGTCCGTCGTCCGCAGGCGAAACCGTACGGCAGGGGAGGCATGAAGCGGCCCTACGTGCGCACCTGCACGATACGCGCCCGAATCAGAACCCGCAGGGGCGATGGCGGTGACGTAACCGTCCGTGACGCGGCTCGCGTACATGAACGCCTCTTTTGGGGGTACTCGCGAAGATCGGAAGGGAGCACGCCATGCCGAGTTACCTGCGCGAGGCGTCACGTAACCCGTTCGTCCTGAAGATCTCGCTGCTCGCCGCGCTGGGCGGGCTGCTGTTCGGCTACGACACGGGCGTCATCTCCGGTGCGCTGCTCTACATCAAGAAGGACCTGCACGCCGGTGACTTCGCCCAGTCCTGGATCGTGGCCGGGCTGCTCGTCGGCGCCGTCGTCGGCGCGCTCACCGGAGGGCGGCTGGCCGACCTCATCTCCCGGCGCTGGACGTTGCTTGTCGCCGGAGTCGTGTACGTCGCGGCGGCGCTGGCCGCCGCGCTGGCGCAGTCGTCCGGGCAGCTCGTCGCGGCACGTATGGTGCTCGGCCTGGCGGTCGGCGCCGCGTCGGCGGTGGTGCCGCTCTACATCGCCGAGCACACACCGCCCAAGATCCGCGGTGGCACCGTCTCGTACAACCAGATGATGGTGACGATCGGGATCCTCGTCGCGTACCTCGTCGACTTCGGGCTGCGCAACGCCGGGTCGAACTGGCGCTGGATGCTCGGCATCGGTGCGCTGCCGGGCGTGTTCCTGGTGATCGGGATGCTCTTCGTGCCGTACTCCCCGCGCTGGCTCATGCAGCGCGGCCGCACCGACGAGGCACGCGAGGTGCTGCGGCGCACGCGGCCGGGCGAGGACTACGAGGCGGAGCTGAGGGAGATCGAGTCGGTGCTGTCGCAGGAGCGGCGTTCGGGGCTCGGCGCGCTGCTCCAGCCCTCGATCCGGCCCATGCTGATCATCGGCATCGGCCTGGCGATCATCCAGCAGGCGGTCGGCGTGAACACGGTCGTCTACTTCTCCCCGACCATCCTCACCTACACCGGCCTGCACGCCAACGACGCCATCGCGCAGGCGCTGTCCGTCGGCATCACCAACGTCGTCTTCACCTTCGTCGCGGTCCTCCTGCTGGACCGCGTGGGACGCCGCGTCCTGCTCATCGTCGGCACCGCCGGCCTCACCGTCGCACTCGCGACACTCGGCGCGTTCTTCGCCTTCCACTGGCAGCACTCCGCGCCGTGGGTGGCCCTGGTCGCCCTCATCGTGTTCATCGCCTCGTTCGCGATCGGGCTCGGCCCGGTGTTCTGGCTGATGATCTCCGAGATCTTCCCGCTGAACGTCCGCGGCTCGGCGATCGCCGTGTGCAGCCTGTTCAACTGGGTCGCCAACTTCTTCGTGTCGTACTACTTCCTGCAACTCGTGGACGCGATCGGCAAGGCGTGGACGTTCTGGCTGTACGCGGTGATGGGCGTCGCCGGGATCGTCTTCTTCGTCACCCGCGTCCCGGAGACCAAGAACCGGACCCTGGAGGAGATCGAGCGCGAGCTGGGCGCCCCGTCGGCGAAGCGAGGCGGACCGGCCGCACGTACGACCTAGGTCAGGCCGCCGGGCCGGACGGGCAGAGCGCCGGTGCCGGGTCGACGACCGTGACCTGGGCGGTGTGGCGCTCGGCCCACGCGCGAAACAGGCTCCGCTGCTGCTCGACGGTGAACCAGCGCGGGGTCGCCGCCGGCCAGCCGGCCCACCAGGTCGGCAGGACCAGGGCCAGGCGTGCGGTGCCGACGCGGGCCAGGACCCGGTCCCAGCCGGCCATGACCCGCACCCGCCACTCCGGCGTGCCCGCCGTGACCGTCCGGCCGTCCTCGGCCTGAATGGCGGACCATTCCATGATGTCGGACCAGACGACGACCTTCGGGTGGTAGCGGGCGGTCATCTCGCGCTGCTTCGCGGGCGCCTCGGTGACACAGTTCCGGTGGGTGTTGAGGTAACTCGCGTTCTGGTACGTGAGCGCGACGTCGGTCGGCTGGCAGCCGCCCACGGTCGCGATGACCACGCCCACGTCCCGATCGCGCAGGCCGTCGGCCAGTGCCGCGGCGAGCTGGCCGGCGACGACGTTCACCGTCACCGCGCTGCGCTACATGAAGGAGACCGGCCTCACGCACTCCCAGCTCGCCTCGGTCGCGGTCGCGCAGCGCCGCTGGGCGGCGCGCAACCCGCGCGCGGCAACGCGCGACCTGGTCACGGTGGAGGACGTGCTCGCCTCGCGGATCGTGGCCTACCCCTTCCACCTGCTCGAATGCTGCCTGGTCACCGACGGCGGCGGTGCGCTGGTGGTCACCTCGCGCGAGCGCGCCGAGCCGGCGCCTTCGTCGCGGAGGGGCACACCTCGCCCGGCGGGCGGCTGCCGATGAACACCAACGGCGGCGGCCTGTCCTACACCCTCGCCGGCATGTACGGGATGTTCGCGATGCAGGAGTCGATCCGCCAGCTCCGCGGCGAGGCGGCCGCGCAAGTGCCGGGCGTGCAGGTCGGCGTCGTGCTGGGCAACGGCGGGATGTTCATGTCCGCCGCCACACTCGTCCTCGCGAACCGGCGGCCCTGACACCGGGGCGTCCGCGCGGGCGGAGAGCGGCCCCTTACCTCACCATGGTCAGGTAAGGGGCACTCTCATCCGCGCTTCGCCGCGTAGGCCCAGTCGGGGTGGGCCATGTACTTGCCGTCGGGCGAGAGCTGCTGCTCGTACTTGTCGCTCACCCGGATGGCCCAGACGACCGGCAGCTCGGTGGTGCCGCGGGCGAACGCGATCCACTTGCCGTTCGGGGACCAGGTGGCGTCCATGTCGCGGGTCGCGTCCGAGGTCAGTTGCCGCGCGGGGCCCTTGCCGTCCGACGTAGTGATCCACAGGTGCCGCTGCGTCTTGTCCGGCTGGTCGGTGTAGGCCATCTGCGTGCAGTCGGGGGAGAACGCCGGGTCGTTGACGTCGTGGTCCAGGCTCGTGACCGGCGTCATCGGGCTGTTCGCGGTCTTCGCGTCGACCGTGTAGATCTGCTGCGTCCCGGTCTTGTTGCTCCAGAACGCGATCCGGTCGCCGCACCAGGCCGGGTCGTCCTTTTGCGACGCGTCGTTCGTGAGCTGGCGGAGCGACTTGTCGCTCAGCGTCACCACGTCGATCTGGCGGCCCGTGCCGACCTTGGTGAGCATCGCGACCCGGCTGCCGTCCGGGGACCAGGCGACGCGGCTGCGGCCGGCCATCTGGTCGCTGACGAGTTGTGCTCCGGAGCCGTCGGCGTTCGCGACCCACAGTGCGCTGGACTGTGCCGCGCCCTCGCCCGTGGAACGGGTGAAGGCGAACCGCTTATGGTCCGGCGACCAGTGGGGCAGGATGTCGCACTTGTCGGCGTCCTGGAGCATGGAGGACGTCGTCCGCGTCTTCGGGGCCAGCTTCCCGATGCTCCCGTAGCACTTGGCCGGCCAGCCGGTCTGCCGGTCGATGCGCACCAGGAGCGCGTCGCTCGGCAGCGGTGCCGGTCCCGCCGCAGCCGTCGAGGTGCCGCCGTTGTCCTTGTTGTCGCGGTTCGAGAGCACCAGCCAGCCCGTCACCGCCGCGGCCGCGACGATCACCGCGGCCACGCCGGCCAGGAGTACCTTGCCTCGGCCGCGGCCGCCGGACGTGTCGCCGGACGATCCGGGCGGTGACCCGGCCGGCGGGCGCGTGCCCGGGTCGATCGGCCGGGTGGGCGACTCCACACGGGAGCCCGCGGCGAGCGTCGCGGACGCCGAGGCGTACGGGTCGGCGCCGCGCGGCCCGCGGTCATAGGAGGCCGGGGGCCCGCTGTACGCGGTCGGCGGGCCGCCGTGCGACGGCTGGCGGCCCGGGCCGTCCGCGACCTGCGTCGGGTCGTGCCGCTGCGGCGCGGCCTGCCGCGTCTGCTCGTGCGGCGGCGCCTGCGCCTGCCGCATCTGCTCCTGCGGCGGCGCCTGCATCGTCGGCTCGTGCTGTGGCGGCCCCTGCCGCATCTGCTGCTGTGGCGCCTGTTGCTGTTGCTGTGGCGTGGAACCGGGGCCGTACGCCACCGGCACGCCGTTGCCCTGCGGCGGGCCGGACAGGCCGGGCCGCTCGCCGGTCGAGTCGCCCATCACCCGGGTCTCGCCCTGCGGCAGCAGCGGCACCGGCGACTGCCACGAGGTGAGCGTGCCCAGGACCGCGGCCTCGTTGCTCTCGCCGCCGACCATGGTGAGCAGCAGCTCGCGCGCCGTCGGGCGGTTGCGCGGGTCCTTCTCCAGCGCCGCGCGCACGAGCCGGTCGAGTGGCGCGGGAAGCGCGCCGACCTGCGGGTCGCTGTGCACCAGGCGGGCCGACATGACCGAGAAGTCGCCCGTGCCGAACGGGTTGGTGCCGTTGCGGGCGAACGCGACGAGGCAGCCCCAGGAGAAGATGTCCACCGCGGTCGTCACCTGGTGCTGGAGGATCCGCTCCGGCGCCATCCAGCCGGGGCTGCCGACGAGCTGGCCGGTCATCGTGAGCCCCGAGGCGACGTCCAGCGCACGCGCGATGCCGAAGTCGATGACGCGCGGCCCGGAGAAGGACAGCATGACGTTCGCGGGCTTGAGGTCCCGGTGGATCAGCCCGGCGGAGTGGATGGCGACCAGGGCCGCGGCCACGCCCACCGCGACGCCCTGGAGCATGCCGGGCGACAACTCGCCGTTCTCCTTGACGTAGTCCTTCAGCGAGACGCCGTCGATGTATTCGGTGACCATGTACGCACGGCCGTCGGACTCGCCGTGGTCGAGCACCTGGGCCGTGCAGAAGGACGCGACGCGTTCGGCGTTGGCGACCTCGTCGCGGAAGCGCGCGACGAACCCGGCGTCCTGCGCGAGCTCGGGGCGCACGACCTTGATCGCGACCTTGCGGCCGTCGGGAGCGCTCCCGAGATAGACGGCGCCCATGCCACCCTCGCCGATCCGTCCCAGGATCGTGTACGACCCGACCCGCTCGGGGTCATCGGGCTTGAGTGGATTACCCATGCCCGTACGCCGCTGACCGTCCACCCGTAGCCCCGCCCTCTTCACACTGACTTACGACCGTACCCTGCATAGCACTCGCCTGACATGCCGGACATCCTGGAAGTCCGGCGTTAGGTCGGTACCTCTTCGACGCTCGGACCCAGTGGAATGATCGGCCCGATTACGGTGCGGGGTCCGGTCTTGCGGACTTGACCGTACGTGCGTGTGGCCGGGTCAATGTCCAGTGGATGTCGCGGGTGCGCCGGACCTGCGTGGCCATGCCGCGCGGCGTCGATCGGTGCGGTGTCAGAGTCATCCAGGCGGTACGGGAAGCGGGATTCGGGCCGGTCCGATGCGCGACCGCGACCGCGTCCGGATCCGGCCCGCGAACCGGGCGTGGCCGTGCGCCGCGTCGGCGGACCGGAGCGGGACGCACGGCGCCGCCGAGGAGGCCGATCCGGCCGGCCGCTGCGGACGGGCGGGGGACCGCCTCCTCGGCGGCGCCTGAGCTTCTACTGCTGCGCTCTGGTACTGGGCTCTAGTGCTGCGGGTGCGGCAGCGGCAGCGGCAGCGGCAGCGGCCGGTCCCCGCCCTGGTGGTGCTCCCACTCGCCGTGGTGATACGGCGGCAGCAGTACGGGCCGGTGCCAGCCCGGCCGTGGTGCCCCAGGGCCCGCCCAGCCGGTCTCGAACGCGGGGAAGACCCGCAGGGTCTCCACCACCGGGCGGTCGTTCGGCACGCAGTGCACCATGAAGCCGCCGGGGCCGGCCGTGTTCGCGTTGACCGTGATGCCGCCGACGCTGAGCAGGTGCGGGCCGCGTACGGCCGGCACCAGCTCGCCGGTCAGGTCGCCCGACAGCGGCTGGTGGGAGTGGGTGAACCCGCCGGCTCCGGTGACGCGGAACCAGGTGCTCTCGGTGCCGGAGACGTTGATCCGCGCCGAGGCGGTCCAGGAGACGATCGGCCGCGGCGAGGCGAGGTGCAGGCGCGCGATGTGCAGCCGAATGGCGGTCGGCCGGCCGACCGCGGTCTCGCCGGGTGAGGCCAGCCAGCCGTCGAGGACGGTGGTCCTGGTCCCGAGCTGCGGGCCGCTGCACGTGAAGGCCGTGTTGACTCCGCCGGCCTGCGCGGGCGCCTGGGCGGCGAGGGCACCGATGCCACCCGCCGCGAAGACCGCGGCTGCTGCCAGGGCGTGTTTACCGAGCGACGTGATCATCTGATCTCCTTAGGAGGTCTGTGTCGAGGATCGACGTCATCACGCCCGCGCGCCCGTGCGCTGTCCCGCCCGCGGCTTTTTGCCACTGCCGGTGACGATCGCTACCGGCGCGTTGTCACCTCATGGGCCTGCGCACACCCGCGCGAGGGTCACGCGGCGACGGTGGCGTGCATCTCCCACACGAGCACCTCGGCCGGCGCGGCCGCGGTGAGCCGCTGGCCGCCGGTCGCGGTGAACCGCACGGCGTCGCCGTCGCCCAGGTCGCCGGCTCCTTCGAGGTGGACGCCGCCGCGCGGGACGAACAGGTGCAGGAACGGCGCTTCGGGCAGCTCGGCACTTTGTCCCGCCTCCAGGCGCGCCACGTGCAGCGCGGCGTACCTGTTCCGGATGCGGATCGCGGACCGCCCCTCGTGGCGCGGCATCCCCGAGGCGACCGTGACCAGCCCGCCGCGCAGGAGTTCGTCCTCGATCTCGAGCTGTTCGTACCCGGGCGCGACGCCGGCCTCGTCGGGGACCACCCACATCTGGACGAAGTGCACCGGCTCGGTCACCGCCGGACGGTCGTTCTTCTCCGAGTGCAGGATGCCGGTGCCCGCGCTCATCCGCTGCGCGAGCCCTGGGTAGATGACGCCGTTGTGTCCTTCGGAGTCCTGGTGGACGAGCGCGCCGCGCAGGACCCAGGTGATGATCTCCATGTCGCGGTGCGGGTGCGTCTCGAACCCGGTGCCGGGCTTGACCACGTCGTCGTTGTTGACCAGCAGCACCCCGTGGTGGGTGTTGGCCGGGTCGTGATGGCGCCCGAAGGAGAACGAGTGCTTGGAGTCGAGCCACGAGATCTTCGTCGCGGACCGCTCCTCCGCCCGCCGAACCTCGATTTCCGGCCGCACGTCCATGATCGCTCCGATCACTAGATGGTTGAAACTTAAACTAGTGACCGCACGGCGGTATTCCCTCGCTCAGCCCTCGGGCGGCGGTGGCAGCGCGCCCCAGGAGTGCGGGTGCCCGATCCGGTCCGCGAGGACCACGGCGTCCCGCAGCAGTGGATGGTCGGCACCGAGCGCGGGACGCCCGTGGGCCGGCGCCGACGTGGCCAGTACGGGCGCGAGCACGGCGGCCGCGGAGTCGAGTTCCCCGCGGTCGGCACGCGAGGCGGCCAGGTTCAGCCGCGCGGCCGCCACGACCGGATGCGTGCGGTCCATCCCCGTGGACGTGCCGTCGGAGGCCAGCCCGATGACCTCCGCGAACGCGCGCTCGGCGCCGTCGACGTCGCCGCACGCCAGCGCGCACCGCGCGTCCGCGAGGACGACCTGCCCCCGCAGGGGCGTGCCGCCGTCCCGCGGCCCGGCCACCGCGAGCGGCGCCGCGGCCGCGGCCGCCTCCTCCGGCTCACCCGCCTTGAGCAGGGCGTTCGCCAGCTCGACCCGGGTGAGCAGCCACAGCGGGTCCGACTCGCCGCAGACCGCGCCGGGCGCGGGGGACTCGCTCAGCTTGCGGAGCGCGCCGACGCTCTGGGCGAGGCCCCCGCTCTCGCCCAGAGCGGCGGCCAGCGCCACGTGCGCCGTGTGCGAGAGCCGCGGCGACACGCGTTCGGCGAACCAGTCCGACAGCACCGGCGCGTCCCTCAGCAGGCCGGCCGCGTGCAGCGGGCGTCCCTCCGCCCGCGCGATGCGGGCGAGGAGCACCTGCGCACGCTGGATCCGCTCGCTCTCGGGCGTCGACGTCGCGTGGAGCCGGCGGACCGCGTTCCTGGCGACCTCGTACGCCTCGCCCGGATGCCCGGCGGAGACGAGCGCGTCCGCGAGCAGGATCTGGCCGCTCGCGACGAGGCCCGCGCCGAACTCCTCCGGTGCGGCGTTACGCGCGGTGAGGACGTCCGCGGCCAGGACGATCCCGCGCACCACCCGGCCGCCGCGGATCGTCGCACGTGCCAGCAGCTCGTCGGTCAGCGAGAGACGGCGGCGGGCCGCTCGCCGCGACGACTCGCCGGCCGCCTCGGCGAGCAGCCGCTCGCGGCGTTCGCGTACGTCGGTGACGAGCGCGAGAGCGGCGGCGGCGTCGCCCGACTCGAGGGCGACGTCGGCGAGGTTCTGGTCGGCACGCGCGACGAGCGAGGGGTCCTCGGCCGCCTCGCGCGACAGCGTGAACGCCTCGCGCGCGGCGTCGAGCCGGCCGTAGGTGATCAGCGCGAGCCCGTGCCGCGCCGCGGCGTCGCTGAGCGCCCGGCGGTCCGCCGGCTCGTCGTCGCCGCCCTCCTCGACCAGCGCCCGCAGCGTGCCGACCCGCAGCGCGCCCTCATCCGCGCCCCGCGCGTGGAGCGTGCCCGCCTCCAGCAGCACCCGGATCACCACCGCGTGCGCGTACGACTCGGCGCGCGGGTCGGTGCCGCGTCTTCGGGTCGCGGCCAGGCTGCGCTCCGCAGCGTCCAGCTCGCGGACCCACGGGCCGGCCAGCCGGAGGAGGTCGCGTTCGTACCAGTAGGCGGCGAGTCCGGAACCGATCCGGTCGACCGGCCCCTCCAGGTCGGCCATGCAGGCACGGAAGGCCAGGTCGGACAGGCTCTGCGCGCTCCGCCACACCTCGGACTCGGGAGGGTCGACGACGGCCTGCGCGGCGGCGCGCAGCTGCTCGGCGAGGAAGTCGGCGAACGCGCTCACGCGGAACCCGAACCCCTCGGCGGCGACGCGGCCGAACGGACCGGCCGGCCACTCCGGCACGGTCGTGCCGGCGCCGGCGCGCTTCTCCGAGGTGCCGACGTCCCCGATGCCGTACGCCACCTGCGTCATCAGCGTCCGCTGGGCGCGGTGGAAGCGGACGATCTCGGTGAGCGCCTCGGCCAGCCGCTCCTGCGCCTCGGCGAGCGAGGCCGGGGGACTCGGCACGTGCGTCCGCGCGAGCCGTGCCTGGTGGGCCCGCCACGCGTGGAAGGCCGCCAGGGCGACGAGCACCCGGCGGCTGCGTACCTCGGAGTAGACCCAGACGGCGCTGCGCCGCCCGCCGCGCGAGCGGCCGTCGCTGTCCGCGTCCATCCGGACCGCGGCGGCGATGTCCTCGGTGCGCGCCGCGTGGTAGTCGCGGGTGCGGAGCACTTCGACGGCGGCGGCGGCGATGGCGGCAAGACGATCCTCGCCCGCCTGAGTTGCTGATGCGGACGGCGCCACTCTTGTACTCCTCTGGCATGGACCAGGGCTTTTGCCTCAAATGTCCCTTAAAAGTTGCTGCAAACCATAGCGTACGGTCAGACGTTACATAACCTGCGTCATCGATCAATGCCAAAGCTAATTTAGTGAACAAAAGTAACTAACATCGTATGCCGACGGGAAGATCTAGGCCGTACGGGACCGGGCGGTCACGGCGCGGGCCGCGTCGAGATCGACGTCGAGATCAACACGGTCAGCACGCCGTCCTCGTCCGTGGTGTCGACCCGCCAGGTACGCCCGGGCCGGTCGAGGTCGACGTACATCCAGACGCCGTGCGGCAGGGGCGTGGCCCCGCGCTCGCCGTCCTCCTCCCGCCGGGACGACCGGTAGACGAGGATGCCGATCCCCATCATGCAGGCGGCCCAGCGCAGGTCCGCGGGGACGAGATCGCCGAAGAACGACAGCACGGCGAACGCCACCGAGACGACCGCCGCGACGTAGGTCTCCACCTCGCGGCCCTCCTTGAAGTCACGGCCGATCCTGGTCAGCTTGTCGTTCACGTGAGTTCCCCCTGGCCGTGTCCGGATCGTCTGCTCCAGTAGACGCGCCGTGGTGGCCGGCCACGGGACGGAGCCGGGCGAGATCGGGGCGGAATCCGCCCTCTTCGCGGTCGGATCACGGTCGCGGGGACCGCCGCGTCCCCGGCCGCCGTCGCCTCCGCCGCGCCCGGCGGCCGCGTGATGCCCGGAAGTCGCCCCGCGTGCACACCGCTCTCCGCCCGGCGCCGCCGGTTCGCTGGACGCACGGAGTGAATCGAGCACTGGGAGGCGATGGATGGAGATACGTAACCGCGATCTGCGGACGGCCGAGGAGTCGCTGGCTCACCGCGGCTGGGCGGTCCTGCACGGCCTGCCGTTCGTGCGCGGGGACGAACCGGACACGCCGAGCATCCTCCGGGTGGCGGCGCGGTTCGGCCGGCCGTCGTACCGCGAGTGCGGCACCCCCGCCTGGCACGTACGCCCCGCGTCCGGCGACGCGGCACAGACGTTCTCGCGCCGGGCGGGCGGCGCGACCCTCCACACTGACGCGCAGTACCGGCGGGTGCCCGAGCACCTCGTCTGCCTCTTCGCGGTACGCCCGGCGGCGGACGGCGGGATCACCCGGATACTCACGGCGTCCGACGCGCGGTCCGCCCTGCGCGGCGACGCGCGGGAGCGCTGGCTCGTGAACCGGCTCGCCCGCCCGGACTGGGCCTGGGCCGTCCCCGCTCCGTTCGGCCGGGAGCGCCCCTTCCGCGCGGCCGTCCTGCACGGGAACGGCACCATCCGATGGCGGGCGGACAACCTCGCGGCCTGCGTCGAGCCGGACCTGCGGGAGGCGGCACGTCACTTCGCGGACCACCTGGAGACGGCGCCACAGGTCGTCGAGGTCAGGCTCGCCGCGGGCGACGCGATCGTCCTGGACAACCGGCGCGTACTGCACGGCCGCACCTCCTTCGCGGACCGTCGCCGCCTCATGGTGCGCGTACGCCTCTGGGGGCGGTCGTGAGCGGGCCGCCGGCGGTGGACTGGGCCCGCTCCGCCGTCGCGGCCGCGCTGAGCGTGCCGGCCCGTGGCGCCGAGGCCGACGCCTGGACCGTACGCGGCCTGGCCGAGGTCGCGCTGGGGATCACGCTGCTGGAGTGCCACGAGGCGTACGGCGAGCTGGACCGCGCGGTGGGTGCGGCGCGGATCACGGCGGGCGGACCGGCTGCGGACCGGCTGCGGCGGCTGCGCGCGCTCGCCGGCCCGGTGCCCGCCTGCTACCCGGAGGCGACCCCGCTGCCGCGCGTACGCCCGGCACGGGCTCCGGCGCACCGTGCGGCGGCCCTGCTCGTGGAGTTCTGCGACGCGGTCGCGAAGGCGTCCGCGCGTCGCGGCCTCCGCGTGCGCACCGGGCTGCCCGAGGACAGCGACGGGCAACTGCGCTGGGGCGCGCGCTACCGCCCTTCGCCCGGCGGCGTCGCACCGGCCGTGGTCGAGCGCGTCCTTCCGCCGGGGCTGCTCTGGCGCAGCTGGTTCCGGCTGCCGTGGCCGGACCGGCCCGCCCTCGTCGTGGTCGAGCGGCCGCCGCGCATCCCGGTGACCCGGCGTCTCGTCTGGCGCGGCATCCACGACGGCGCACACCTGGACCACCTCGCGGCACTACGCGCGCCGGCCGGCGCCGCGCCCTCCCCGGCGGAGTTCGGCCGCGGGCTGGCGGTGGCGGAGTCGTACGCGATGGCGGTGGAGATCAGCGCCACGGTGGGGTGCCTGCTCGACGGGGAGGCGGCCGCGACGTCCGTCCTGCGCGAGGGACTGCTCGAACGCGTCGGGCGGCTCACCGGAGCCGGCCACCCCGAGTTCGGCGCCCTGCCGGGGCTCGCCGAGGCGTACGTGGCCGGGCCGCTGCGGCTGCTGTGCGGGGAGTCGCCCGGCCCGCTGCTGCCGGACGCGCTGCTGGCGTCGCTCACGCGGCGGTGGGCGGAGCTGTGCGCGGCCTTCCGGCCTGCCGCCGACCTCACGCGGGCGGTTCGGGAGCGGGTACCGCGACCACTCTGCCGCTCGTGACCGCGTGCATGACCTCCTCGGCCTGCGGGGCCGAGTGGGTGACCAGGTGGATCCGCCAGGGCGCGTCCTCGCGCAGCTCCTGGTCGAGGGCCGCCCAGATCCAGGAGAAGGCGGCCGCCGCGGTCACGCCGCCGTGCCCCGCGCCGAACAGCGGCAGGCAGATCGAGGACAGCGGCGGGGAGTACTCCTCGTGCTCGGCGGCGGCGAGCCGTAAGACGTTGCGGATGGCGATGGCGACGACGTCGGCGGTCACGCTGTAATCGTCGCGCTCGGGGCGCGGGGTGGCGACGGCGGCGTGGTAGACGCGCCGGATCCCCTCGCCGGACAGCGCGCCGGGACCGGTCGCGGCGACCGTGCCCGGCGCGACCGGGAAGCCGACCCGCCCGTTGCGCTGGAGCCATTCGGTCAGCTCGCGCTGGATCGTGTCGTCGACGATCTCGCCGGTGGCGTCGCGGCGCGCGCCGGCCCGGCGGACCGCGGCCGACACGGTCGGTTTGAACAGCTTGGACATCTCCAGGCTGACGTTCTCGGAGGAGACGATGACATCGATGTCACGCAGCAGCTCGACGGGCATGACGTGCAGCGTGAGCTCCAGCCGGGTGCCGCCGGCGGTGAGGGTCAGCGGCACCGTGGTGTTTCCCCGGTGCAGGCCGCCCGGCGTCGGTGGCGTGTGCTCGGCGTCGCTACGCCGCGTCGCCTGGCAGAGCTTGAGGATCTCCTCGGCCACCTGCTCGAGGACGAGGCGCTCGTGATGCTTGCGGAAGCGCTCGACGCTGATCCCGTACGTCTCGGCGGCGCGCCTGCGCCGCTCCCCGATGCTCCAGCCCCGCGTGCCGGCGGCGAGTCCGAACGTGTACTCGGCGGCGACCGCGAGGTCACCGCCGCCGAGGCCGTCGACGGCGCGGCGGATCAGCGCCTCGACGGCGGCCGGCTCGCGCGCCCCGTCGAGCAGGTCGCATCCGGCGGCGGCGTCGTACAGCGCGTCGAGCCGTGCTCCGCGAACCCGGATCAGCCCGTTGCGGCGAAGCGTCACAAGATCGGCGACAAGCTGCTCGTGCGTCAGATGTGCCCTCTTGGCCGGTGCCATGTCCCTAAGGTATGCACCCGGACGAACCGCCCGCGCGGGACCCGCGAACTCCGGCCGGCGGATGTCGTGAAGTTGCGGCAAATATGTACGACGTTGTGAACCATAGTTGACTATGGTGCGTCTCAGTGGCGATGCGGGCGCGGTCAGGAACGCCGGAGGCGCCGGCGGGGGAGGGCCGGGGACGACCGACCCGACCGGCCGGTCGATCGCCGGGCAGATCGCCATGACCAGGGAGAAGACCAGTGCTCGATGACGAACCGCAGCCCGTGGAGGCGCCTGCCGGCGGTGACGCTCCCGCCGAGGGGGATCGGCCCGAGGGTGACGGCGGCGCTCCCGCCGATGTCGCGGACGAGGACGCGGCCGTCGCGGAGGCGGCGGAACCCGGCGCGGTGGCCGATCCCGCCGATCCCGCCGACCCGGCCGCCGAGGTCGCCGAGCGACTCGGCCGGATCGAGGCGCAGGTGGCCGAGTTCCACCGGCGTTCGGCGCATCGGGAGGCGGTCATCGACCGGCTGCACGAGGAGAACCAGCGGCTGCGCGGGGGCGTCGAGCGCGCCGTCCTCAGCCCGGTCGTGGCGGACCTGATCCGCCTGTACGACCAGCTCGACCGCGAGGCGCGACGGCTCGGCAAGGGCGACGGCGGCCCGCTCTTCCGCTCGTTCGCCGACGACGTCGCGCAGATCCTCGACCGGTGCGGCCTGGAGGTCTTCGGCGCCGAACCCGGCGACCCGTTCCAGCACGACCGGCACCGCCCGCTGGCGGTGGTGCCCTGCGACGAGGAGTCACGGCACAACACCGTGGCGGAGGTCATCGCCGCGGGGTTCGCCGAGCGGGCCACCGGGCGGATCCGGCGGCCGCTCCAGGCGCGTTTTCACCAGTTCACGCAAGCACAGTGAGGCGGAATGACAACCTACGGAATCGACCTTGGCACGACTTACTCCTGCATCGCGTACGTGGATGAGACCGGACGTCCGGTCGTCGCCAAGAACGCGGTCGGCGAGGACACCACACCCTCGGTGGTCTACTTCGAGTCGGCGCAGAGCGTGGTCGTCGGGCGGGCGGCCAAGAACTCCGCCATGCTCAACCCCGACCTGGTGGTCGACCTCGTCAAGCGGCAGATCGGCCAGGACGACTTCCGCCGCGAGTTCCACGGAGACGCGCACACGCCGGAGTCGATCTCGGCGCTGATCCTGCGGGAGCTGGCGCGCACCGCCGAGGAGGACACCGGCGAGCCGGTCAAGGACGTCGTGATCACGGTGCCCGCCTACTTCGGCGTGCTGGAGCGCGACGCCACGCGCAAGGCGGGGCAGATCGCGGGCCTGAACGTCCTCGACGTGCTGGCCGAGCCGGTCGCGGCGGCCCTGCACTACGAGGCGCTCACCGAGGACGCCGGCGTACGGCACCTCCTCGTGTACGACCTCGGCGGCGGCACGTTCGACACGACCGTCATCCGCCTGGAGGGCGGCGCCGTCCAGGTCGTCTGCACCGACGGCGACCACCACCTGGGCGGCGCCGACTGGGACTCCAAGATCATCGAGTTTCTGCTCAACGGGTTCACCGACCAGCACCCGGATCTGGACCCCGGCGGCGACGAGCAGTTCGTGCAGGATCTGGCGATCTCCGCCGAGCAGCTCAAGAAGGAGCTCAGCTCCACCCAGAGCCGCCGGCACAACATGCGGTTCGACGGCGCGGTCGGGCAGCTCGAGCTGACGCGGGACGGGCTGGAGGAGCTGACCTCCGAGCTGCTCGACCGCACGATGGAGATCACCGAGCGGACGCTCGCCACCGCGAAGGACAAGGGCGTCACCCGGTTCGACGACGTGCTCCTGGTGGGGGGCATGACCCGGATGCCGGCCGTGGCTCGCCTGCTCAAGGAGCGGTTCGGCCTCGACGCGCGCCAGCACGACCCGGACCTCGCGGTGGCCAAGGGCGCCGCGCTGTTCGCGCTCGTGCAGCGGGTCAAGATCAGCATGGCGGGCGAGGACGGCGGGCCCGAGTCGGGTACAGCGGCCCAGGACGTCGCCGACCAGCTCGGCATCAGTGTCGAGCGGGTCGAGAGCATGGCGTCCAAACACGTCGCCACGGTGGTGCCGCGTGCGTTCGGCCTCAAGACGGTCGACGGCAGCGACCCGGTGTTCAAGACCGACCCGCTGCGTGCGCGCGAGCTCATCACGCATCTGCTGACCGCCAACACCGAACTCCCCGCCGACACCGGCCCGCAGGTCTTCTACACGATCACGGACAACCAGAAGGCGGTGCAGCTCGAGGTCTGGGAGCAGGCAGGATCGGTCGCCTCGGAGGAGCTGGAGCACAACACCCACATCGGCGACGGCCTGCTCAGCGAGTTGCCCTCGCGCCCGGCGGGCGCGCCGTTCGAGGTCACGTTCTTCATGAACGAGACCGGCCTGCTGAAGGTGCACGGGCGCGAGGCCGACTCCGGGCGCGAGGTCCGTTTCGAGATCCAGATCGGCGGCCTGGAGGAGACCGAGGTGCGCCAGGCAACGACCGCGGTGGCCCGCTACGAGGTCAGCGGATAGCCGATGGCATGGGAGCGTGAGCGTTACCGGCTGGAGGTGCTGGAGCCCGCGCGCCGGGCGGGCAACGTTCCGCCGGCCGACCTGTTCACCCGCTACGGGCTGGCCGGCGTCGTCGGCGACCGGGCCGCCTTCGAGGCTCAGGTCGGCCAGGTGCTCGCCTTCTGGCGCGAGCTGCGGAACAAGCGGACGTACGCGACGCTCGCCACGGCGCTGATCACGGCACACGGCGAGCTGGACAAGTCCGGTGCGCTCAGCCCGCACGGCTTCGCCCGGCAGCGGGAGCGCGCGCACCGCGAACAGCGGGAGCGGCTCGCCCGGCTCGCGCAGGCGGAGGCGGGCGCGGCGACCCACGTCGGCCCGCTGACCGTGGCGAAGCTGCGCGCCGCGGCGGGCGACGGCGTGAGCGACGCACAGGCGCGCCAGGCGATCACCGACGCGGGCGTGCGCGTCGTCGACGCGCTGCCGCGGCTGCCCGTGCAGGCTCCGCCGAAGTACGCCGACCTGGCGCGGCTGGTGAGCTCCCTCGGCCTGCGGCTCTCTCCCGAGGTCGTCTTCGGCGACGACGTACGCCGCGGGTTCCACGTGTTCGGCGGTCTGCGGCTCGTGGACGGACGGCGGATCGACGACGCGGCGCTGGAGGCCGCACGCCGGCGGCTGGAGGCGTTGCCGCACACCGCGCCGGGCAAGACGAGCACCGCGAACGTGCTGGCCATCCTGCGAGCGGCGCGCGAGCAGGCCGGCCGGATCGAGGCACTGGTCCTGTGGGAGATCCTCGACCGGCTGCGCCCGCTGGCGGCGAGCGGCTTCCTGCAGAAGGTGATCGCGAGCCAGGCGCAGGAACTCGGCCTGGTCGAGGACGACGCCGGCGTGCTGGCGGCGGCCATGCTCGCCGGCGACACGCTCGAGGCCGTACAGCGGCAGGTGGGGGAGGAGCTGGCCGGCGGACGCCTGTGCGCGGCCCAGCGGCTGGCCGCCGGGCTGCCGTACGCCGACCCGCTGCGCGAGAAGGTCGCGGCGCGTGCCGCCGAGGTGTCCGAGCTGGCCGGGCGCGCCGACCGCGAGGAGGCCGCCGGGCGGCGCGAGCAGGCGGCGCGCCTGCTCGCCGAGGCGATCACGATGTCCGGCGACGACGCGGACCTCGCCGAGCGGCTGGCCGCGCTGCCGCCGCCGCCCGCACGCGCCGCGGCCGCGCGGGTCGACGGCGACCACGTGCTGGTCACCTGGGAGCCGAGCCCGGCGCGCGCTGGGCAGGTGCGCTACCGCCTGTGCCGCGGACAGGACCGCGCGCCGGTCTCGCCCGCCGAGGGCGTCACGGTGGCGGCGTGGTCGGAGCAGACCGAGGCCGTCGACGCCGAGGCGCCCGCCGGCGCCGACCTCTACTACAGCGTCTTCGCCTCACGAGGCGGCAGCACGTGGTCGCGTGCCGCGGCGACGCGTTCGGTGGTGTTCGCGCCGGATGTCGCCGAGCCGTACGCCACCGCCGACGAGGACTCGGTCACGGCCTCGTGGCGCGCGCACGCCTCCGCCGACGCGGTCGAGGTCGTACGCGGCGAGGGCGGCCCGCCCCGCGGCGGTGACGGCGTGCGCGTCGAGGCGTCCGCCGACGGCTTCACCGACGGCGGCCTGCGTGCCGGGACCGAATACCACTACCGGATCGTGGCGTGCTACCGCTCGCCGGCCGGCGACGTGCGCCGCGCGTCCGGCGTCACCGTCTCCGCCGTGCCCGCGCCCGCGCCGCAGCCGGTCGCCGACCTGGAGTTGCGGCTGGGCGACGGCGACCGGCCGGCGTACGTGGCGAGCTGGACGCCGAGCACTCACGGCCAGGTCCGGCTGGTGCTGGGCAGGACCGTGCCGCAGGCGCGACCCGGCACGACCATCACGCCACAGGAGGCGGCGCGGCTCGGCGGCACGGTCACCGGGACGCGGCGTCGCGGCGCGGACGGGCGGACGCAGGTGGAGTTCTCCCCGCCGCCGGGCCGGCACCACCTCACCGCGCTCACCGTGGCCGGCCGCCGCGTCGTCGTCGGCGGCACCGTCGAGGTCGGCCGGTCCGAGCCGGTACGCGAACTGGTGGGCGAGCGCCTGCACGACGTCGTGCGGCTGAGCTGGGCGTGGCCGCCGGAGGCCGTGGAGGCACTGGTCCGGCGGCCCGTGGGCGAGCAACGGATCTCACGTCGCGTCTACCACGACGAGGGCGGCGCCTCCGTCGCCGTCGGCGCCGACGAGACGACGATCGAGGTGCACGCGGTCTACGCGGACGGGCGGACCGCGCCGCCCGTACGCTGCGTCGTGCCCGCACGCCCGGCGGCCGTCCGCTACCGGATCCGCGGCGGCGGCCCGCTGCGCCCGCGCCGCCGGGTGATCGAGTTCACCGCCGAGCGACCTGTACGCCTGCCGGAGGTCGTGGTGGTGCGCACCACCGGGCACCTTCCGCCGGACGAGGCGGGCGACGGCGAGCCGGTGGCGCGGGTCCCGGCGCAGCCGATCGCGCCGGACGCGCCCGTGACGGTCACCGTCGAGCTGCCCCTACGCGGTCCCGGCTGGCTCGGCTGCTTCATCGCGGCCGCCGAGCCCGGCGGAGTGCTGCTCTTCCCCCCGCCGCAGAAGGAGATGAGAGTTCGGTGAGGTCACTGCCGGCCGGCCGGTTGCACTGCCCGTACTGCTACGAGGAGTTCACCGAACGCGACATCGAGTTCCGCTGCAACGGCCGGCCGAGCCGGCAGGGGAAGCGCTGCGGGCTGGTCGTCGACGAACTCCTGCGGGCACGGGTGGGCATGACCGGCGCGCAGCCGCCGTCCTTCGCCGCGGACGGGCGCGCGCGCTCGGCGGACTGCCCGTCCTGCGGCTCGGTGACCACGACGCGTATCTGCCCGGCGTGCCACAGCCAGCTCCCGGTGCACTTCGGCAAGGTCCGCAGCCGCCTCATCGCACTGGTCGGGGCCAAGGAGAGCGGCAAGACCGTGTTCATGACCGTGCTCGTGCACGAGCTGATGCACCGGGTCGGCGACCGCCTGAACGCGGCGATCAGCGGCGCGGACGACAACACCCGGCACGCCTTCGCCGAACGCTACGAGCAGCCGCTCTACCGCGGCTCCAAGCTGCTCGCCACGACGAAGAGCGGCAAGCAGGCGCCGCTGGTGTTCCGCTTCACGACCGAGGGCCGCGGGCCGCTCGGGACGAGCGGCCCGCGGCACACGCTGCTGTCGTTCTTCGACACCGCGGGTGAGGACCTGCGGTCCGCCCGGTCCGTCGAGGAGAACGTCCGCTACCTCGCCGCCGCCGACGGCATCGTCCTGCTGCTCGACCCGCTCCAGATGCGGGGTGCGCGCGACCTCGCCGCCCCCGGCGTACGGCCGAAGCCGGGGACCGTGCGCGACGACCCGGCGACCGTGCTGGAGAACATCACCGACCTCGTCCTGGCCACGGGCGGCAGGAGGCCGAACGAGCTGATCTCCAAACCGCTGGCCGTCGTCTTCACCAAGATGGACGCGCTGACCCACGACCTGAAGGAGACCAGCCCCCTGCGACGGCCGCCGGCCGAGTCACCGTACTTCGACGAACAGGACAGCCAGGAGGTGCACACCGAGATCCAGCGGCTGCTGACCCGCTGGGAGGGCTCGCGCATCGACCAGCTCGTACGGCTGCACTACCGCCGCTACCGCTACTTCGGGGTGTCGGCGCTCGGCGAGACCCCCACCGCGGACAACCGGATCTCCCCGCGGGGCATCCGGCCGTACCGGGTCGCCGATCCGTTCATGTGGACCCTCAGCCAGTTCCGCGCCGTACGGACGAAGTGAGGCGGGCATGACATTCCGGCAGCTCTACTACACGTCCTGCGAGAACGGCCTGGCCGGCTACGGCGGCTACCAGTTCAACGCGGTGACGCCGGGCGTGCCGTCGCCGGTGCTGCGCGAGGTCGAGGACGGCACCGTGTACGAGCCGCCGCGGGAGTTCCTGGCCGCGCCGCCGGACGAGCCGGGCGGCTACCCGATCGCCTTGTCCCACGCGGTCAGCGAGTCGACCGGCGCCACCATCACCGCGCACGTGGTGTTCGCGGGCGATGACTACTCCGGCCGCCCCGGCAACTACTTCGCGCACGCGCTGGTGACCGAGACGCCGGAGGAGGACTTCGGCCCGCTCCTGCCGGTGGAGCTGTGGGGCGCGCCGTTCTGGCGGCGCGCGCCCGTGGGCGGCACCGAGCTGCCGTACCTGCACGGCCCGCCGCCCCGCGGCGCGCTGGACCGGGCCGGCACGCAGGCGTTCCTCGACGCACACGGCCGGGCGGCGGCGCTGCCGGTCCTGCTGTCGGCGGTGGACCGCGCGATGGCCGGGGACAAGCCGGTGCTGCTGGCCGGCCGGGACGCCGACGAGAACGCCTGGTGGATCGCCGCCCTCTCCTATCTCCTCGGCGACCGCCTCGGCCGCCGGATGACGTTCTCCACCTACAGCCACCGGCCGGGCTACACACGTCATCACGTGACCGGCCTGCTGCCCGGTGCGGCGCCGCGCGACGCCGACCTCGGCTTCCATCTCCTCGACCTCGACGCGGGTACGACGCCCGGCGTACCGGTCCATCCGCTCGCCGCGCTCCTCGGCCGGTCCGGCGTGATGGCCACGGCGGGACTCTGGCAGCAGGCGGGCGCGTTCGCCTCGGGCGAGGAACGGGACCTGGACGCCTGGTACGCCCCGGTGGCCGCCGCGGCGGCCCTCCTCGGGACCACGCTGACCGCCGAGGACGTCGCCGCCGTCGCGTCGTGGCTGCCCGCGGCGGCCGACCGGCTGCCACGGCAGCACACCGGCGTCGTCCTCGACATGCTCCTCGGCCGGCCGCCGGACGCGCTCGACGACGCGCGTACGCGCGGCCTGCTCGCGGTGGCGGTCCGGCTGGGCGACGGCGGCCGCGTGGAGCGGCTGGAGGAGCTGCTGACCGACCGTGCCTTCGGGCGCGGCGAGCCGATCAGGATCACCTCGCCGAGGGTCGCGGAGAAGGTGCGGAGGCGTACCGCCGCCGCGCTGCCGGGCGCCGCCCCCGCCGCCGGCCTGGCCCTGCTGGAGTGGTCCGAGGCGGCGGGCGCGCCGGCGCTCGACCCGGACCTGGAGCGCTACGGCCAGGTCCTCGACCCGTCCACGCCGCGCGCCACGCTGGCCGCGCTGACGAGCCGGCGGCCGGCGATCCTGCGCGGGCTGCTCGGCCGCCTGTCCGAGGCGCCGCCGGAGGAGGCCGGGGCCGCACTCGCCGGCCCGCTCGCCGAACTGATCGAGCGCGGCGACCTGACGGCCTACCCCGGCCTCACCGAGCAGTGGCTGCTCATCGCGGCCGACCGCGGCCAGATCCCGCCACTCGACGCGTTCGACCAGGTCAGGGACCTTCGGCTGGTGATGCGGCGGGCCCGTTGGTTCGACGGCGCGCTGCTCGCCCGGCTCTGGCCCCGCGGCTGCCCCCCGGCCGAGCTCGCCGAGCTCCTCGACGCGGTGACCGAGTCGCCGCCACGTGACGTGGTCGCGTGGTTCGCCGGCGAGATCGCGGCGGCCTCGCGCGGCAAGCGCACCGAGGGATGGCTGCGGCTCGCCGAGAAGGTCATGGGGCACCCCCTGCTGGACCTGCTTCCCGTCGACGTGCGCAACGGCGTACGCGGGGCGTCGAGGGTCGCGCCGCTGCTCGGCCGCGCACGCAAGGAGGTGCCGCGCGGCGACGTCGAGGTGTTCGCCGAGCTTTACCAGGCCTACCAGTACGGTGACCACGACGTACGCCGGTTACTCCGCCGTGAGCTGCCGGCGCTGCTGGCCGAGGCGGATCCGCTGGGCGCGGCGCTGCGCGGCTGCCCGAACGGGATCGTCGACGACTTCGGCGACCATCTCCGGCACCTGCTGTCGCCACTGCGCGGCGACCGGCACCTGGCGGCACGCGTCTTCACCGCGCTCGCGCACTTCGACGTGACCGGACGGCCGGCGGTGCGAGAGCGGCTGATCACCGCCTTCGAGCAGGTCGGAGACTGGAAGCGGCGCGAGCTGAGCGCCCTGGCACGCGAGCTGGACGCGGACGCGGCGGCACGCTTCCAGGAGTGGCGCGATGGCCGCCGCGCTCACGGGCGGCGGCTCTTCGGCGTCGCGAAGTCACACCGCGGCGAGAGGTGATGCCACGTGTGGATCGTCTACCTGCTCGTCATCACCTGCGGATCCGCCCTCGTGGCCGCGTACGCCGTGATCGTCGTCCCGGTGGTCGCCTTCGGGGTGGCCGCCGTGTACGCGGTCGCGCTCACCGTCGCGTACCTCCGCGGGATGGGCTCGGTGCTGGTCGCCCGCCCGGCCGGACTGCCCGCACCCGAGTGGTGGCCGCGGCGGGGCGAGGACGACGAGCCGGCCGTGCTCGGCTACTTCTACGGGCCCGCCGTCGCGGACGCCGAGCACGCCGTGCGTACGGCGCTTGACCAGTGCCGCCGGCTGTGGAGACGCGGCGGCGACCTGGTCACGCGGTCCTTCCGTACAGGCCAGGCGAGCGTGGTGACCGCGCCGCTCGGCATGGGCGTGGCTCTCGGCATGGTCGTCGGCGGCCTCGCGGGGATGGCCGGGTTCGCCGTCTGCGCGCTCGTGCACCTGACCGTGGTCGGCGTCTCGTTCGCGGGGGTGCGCGCCACCGGCCTCGTGCTGCGCGGAGTCGACTCGGCGGTGCTGCGGGTCCGGCGCATCCGGATGGTCTGCCCGCACTGCTTCGACCGGGTGCCCTATCCCGCGTACGCCTGCCCGGCGGGCTGCACGCGACGGCACCGCGACATCCGACCCGGCCGGTTCGGCATCGTGCGCCGCCGCTGCCTGTGCGGCGCGAAGCTGCCGACGCTGCTGCTGTTCGGCACCGCGCGGATGGCCGCGTACTGCCCGTACCGGGGGTGCGAGGGGTCGCTCGCCCACCGTCCCGGCGAGTCACCGGAGGTCGTGCTGCCGCTCCTCGGCGCGGCCGGGGCCGGCAAGACCCGGCTGCTCTACGGCATGGCGGTGCAGCTTCGCGCCTGGTCCGAGGAGAAGCTGCTGACGGCCGAGTTCGCCGACGACTTCACCTCCGGCGACCTCGACCTGGCCGGCCGGTTCCTGCGCAAGGGGCGCGCGACGCCCAAGACGGCGGTGCAGGTGCCGCGCTCGCTGATCATCCGGCTCACCGCCGGGGGCGGCACCCGGCTCCTGCAGATCTTCGACGCGGCCGGTGAGCTGTTCTACTGGACCGAGCGGACGCGGATGCTGGGCTACCTGGACAAGGCACGGACGTTCGTGCTCGTCATCGACCCGCTCTCGGTGGCGGCGTTCTGGGACGGTCTGCCCGCCGAGCGCCGGACGGGCCTGGCGAAGGAGCGCTCGAAGGCGCCCTCGCCCGAGCTGGCGTTCGTCCAGACCCAGCAGGAGATGGAGCGCATGGGGGTCGTGCTCGGCCGGTGCCGGCTGGCCGTGGTGTTCAGCCGCGCGGAACTTCTCGAGGATCCCGGCGCGGATGTCGAGGAGTGGGCCCGGGACGAGCTGGGCCTCGGCAACCTCATCCGCTCTGCGACGCACGGCTTCGGCACGGTCCGGTTCTTCCGCACCGCGGCGGTGACGGGCGCCGACGGTTCGGTCGACCCGTCGGTCGCCGACCTCATGCGCTGGCTGCTGGCTCCGGCCGGCGTGGACCTTCCGGGAGTGCGGACATGACCGACCCGATCGAGGAGCAGGTCTACCGCCGCCCTCGGCAGCACATCTTCGCGGCCACGCTCACCTGCGTGATCGCCGCGGTCGCGCTGTGCCTGCTGCTGGCCGTGTCGTGACGACCGAGCGGCCCGAAGAGCACGCCCGGCTGCCGGCGGCCGGAGACGCCCTGTCCGACGCCGACCGCGCGATCGACCGGCTGCTCGACGCGCCGGACCGAGGACCGGCCATGCTCGCCGACCTCGCGACCGCACTCGCGCGCCGGTTCTGGCTGGTCGTGGACCGGTTGGACGAGACCGACCAGGCAGAACCGGAAGAGGAAAGGGAGGCAGACGACCGGGACGGGCACGGCGACGGGGACGACGGGGATGGGGAGGGCGACGCCGAGCGTGACCTCGCCGCTGCCCTCGAAACGCTGGCGGAGGCGGTCGCGCCGGCTTCGACCAAGGATCGCCTCCAGGCGGCGACCCTGCTCGGCCGCCCGCCCGGCGACGTGCGGCCCGATGAGACGGCGGCAGGTGGGGCGACCTCCGGCCCCACGGCGCCCGGCCCCGCAGGGGCTGGCGGCGCGAGGTCCGGTGGCGTGGCGTCCGGTGGCGGGGCGTCCGGTGGCGGGGCGTCGGGTGACGGGGCGTCGGGTGACGGAGAGGCCACTGGCGGGGAGGTCGGTGGCGGGGAGGTCGGTGGCCGCGAGCCGGGCGGCGCGGGAGCGGAGGAGGCGCGGGCGGTGGCGGTGGGGCTGTTCAGTTCTGCTGCCGCGCGCCAGGACCCGGATCCGGGCGCCGCGGCCGTCCTGGGGCTCGTCCTGGCCGAGCGCCACGAGCGGCACGGCCTCGACGCCGACCGCGACGAGGCGATCGTCTGGCTGCGCCGCGCGCACGACGTCGTGGTCCGGATGGACGCCGAACTCGCGCCGCACCACTTCCTGCTGTCCGGGCTCCTCCTCGGCCGAGCCGACGAGCGCCGCGACGCCGTCGACGTGACCGCCGCGATCGGCTACGCCCAGCGGTGTGCCACGGCCGTGGACGACGACGATCCGGACCGCGTCGTCGTGCTTCACCGCCTCGGCCTCGCCCATCTCCTGCGGGCCGAGATCCTCGGCGGGGACGCCCGCGACGACCTGGCGGCCGCCGCCACCCATTTCTCCGCGGTGCTCGCGGCACTCCCGCATGATCATCCGGGGTACGGGGAGGCCGCGACGTGCCAGGGGATTGCCCTCGGCCTGTGGACACGCGTGGACCTCCGCACCTTCCCCTACACGCACCACGCCCTGCACGAGCGGGCCGGCGAGGCCGTACGGCTGCTCGCAGACGGGACGGCGCGGCTGCCCGAGACGGACCCGCTTCGCGCCGTCGCACGGTTCCAGCTGGCCATGACCCGGGCGGTCGGCGGTTTCATGCTGGACAGCGACGCCGGCGAACGCGCCGCCGCGCTGGACCTCCTGGGCGAGGTGCTCGGCGAGCCGGACCGCCCGGTCGCGCAGACGGACGTGTGTCACGTTCTCAGCGCGGCGCTCATGCTCGCCGAATGGATACCCGACGACGTACGGCACGGCGCGGCACAGAACAGCCTGGAGACCTTCGGCCGGAACCTGTACGGACCGCACGCGCGGCTGCCGCGCGAGGCCGCGGACGCCGCTGCCGCCCACCTGGACCAGGTCTCCGACGAGACGGCCGCCGACCTGGAGTACTCGGGACTGGCCCACTGGCTGCGCACTTTTCTCGTCATCGCCACGGACCCGGCGGCACTCACCGACGAGGGTGTGAGCCAAGTCGCCGCGCGGCTGACGGAGGACATCGCCGCGCTCCCGGACGGAGACCTCGAACGCCACGAGACCCAGGGCATGCTCGGACTCATGCACGCCCTGCGCTCCGCGGCGTCCGGGGACGAGGAGCGGCTCCGGCACGCCGCCGGCCTGGTCGCCGAGGCCGGCCGCGGGCTG
This sequence comes from uncultured Actinomycetota bacterium, assembly GCA_963799975.1. Taxonomy (GTDB): domain Bacteria; phylum Actinomycetota; class Actinomycetes; order Streptosporangiales; family Streptosporangiaceae; genus Actinoallomurus. The sequence goes on from CAWCZF010000006.1 coordinate 597,726, forward strand.
CCCGAGGGCCATCCGATGCGTTCGCCGCTGCTCAGCATGCTCGGCGGAGTCGCGGGCGTGCCCTTCGGCGACGGGCGTGGCTCCCAGGAGGAGCTCGACGCGGCGGTCGCGGCGCTGGAGTACACGCTGGAGAACACCCCGGACGAGGATCCCGCACGCCCGGAGATCCTGACCCGGCTCGCCAAGGTGCTGGTGCGCGGCCTCAGGTACGCGCGGCCCTCCGCCCGGTTCGGGCGCGTGGGCGTGTTGCTGACCGAGGCCGTCGAACGGTCGGCGGACCCGCTGAACAGGGCGGTCAACCTGGCCCTCCTGGGGGCGGCGGAGGGCTTCGGCGCGACCTACGACGCGACCTCTGGCGTGGACCTGGATCGGCAGGCGGTTGGGATCGAGCGGCTGAAGGAGGCGGCTGAGCTGGTTCCGCGGCACGACGCGATCCAGGTCGTCATCTCGGGGGCTCTCGTGTCGTTGCTCGGCATGCGTTTCATGATCACCGGGGAGCTCGAGGCGGTCGACGCCGCCGTGCACCACGCGAAGCGGCTCGTCGAGGACGGCGGCGACCCCGCGGCGGCGAACGCCCTCCTGACGATCGAGTACTTCGCCGCGCTCGCGCCGATCGCCCGAAGCAAGGGGATGCTCGGCGGAGACGAACTGGAGGCGGCGGCCGCCGCGCAGCAGGAGATCGCGCGGCGGCTGCCGGAATCGCACCCCCTGCGCGATTCCGTCGACAGTGACCGCGCCCTGATGGACCTCCTGCGCGGGACGAACGGCCTGGACCTGGACACGCTCCGGAGCCGGCCGGACCTGTTCGCCGCCTACACGGACGCCGTGTCCGCCGAGGTAGCGAACACGGGCGAGGACGAGGTCCTCCATCACCTCGGCCGTCTCGCCGAAGCCCAGGCCAAGGTGGGCCAGGGACTCGTGCGGCGCGACCTGCGGCTCATGGACGAGGGCGTCGCGCTGCTGGCGGACGCGTGCGAGGGGCCGGACATCCACCCGTGGCGGCGCTACCAGCTGGTGGCCGCCCATGGGATGGCACTACAGGCACGGTACGACGTGGCGCGTGACCGCAACGACCTGCTGAGCGCGGTGACACGGCTCGAACAGGCACGGCGCGCGGCCGGCCAGGAGACGACCGGCGCCCCGCTCGCGGACCTGCTCTACTCCCTCGCTCTCGGCTACCACCAGCGGGACGATTCGCACCTTGGCGACCGGCGCAACGCGGCGGAGACCGGGCTCGCGGCGATGCGGGAGGTCGCCGGCGACGTGATCCTCCAGAGCGACGCGGCGCGTGCGCTCGACGCCGCCGCCGAGGCGGCCGGGGACGGCCTGGACGTCGCGCGGTGGTGCCTGCACGGCGGCTACGCCGAGTCCGCCGTCGAGGCGCTCGAACTCGGCCGCGCCACGGTGCTGCACGCAGCCACCGCCGAGGCGAACGTACCGGCGCTCCTGCGCGACGGCGGTCACGAAGGGCTTGCGGCCGAGTGGGAGGACGCGCTGGCGGACGGCGTCATCCGGCCGTGGGACGAGGCCGCCGCGGCGTTCGCGCCGGCCGCGCACGTACGGCCGCAGGGCGCGCTCGAGGTGCCCAGTGACCTGCGGCATCGGGTCATGCGGGCGATCGAGGGGACCGAGACGGAGCGGCGGCTCGTCGCGCCGCCCGGCGTTCCGGAGATCGCCGGCTCGCTGGACGCCGCCGGCGTCGACGCGCTCGTGTACCTGCTGCCGCGTGACGAGCAGAACGCCGGGCTGGCCCTCGTGCTGGGTACGGACGGCGCGGTACGCGACCTGCCGCTGCCCCGGCTGTCCGCGGACGAGGGCGGTCTCGTGCGCGCGTTCGCGAGCGAGGACCGCCCGGGCGAGGCCGTCCTCGCGCCGCTGTGCGACTGGGCCTGGACGGCCGCGATGGAGACCGTGCTGCCGGCGGTCGCGGCGGGCCTGGACCACCGTCCGCGGATCGTGCTCGTGCCGGTCGGCGAGCTCGGCGCGGTGCCCTGGCACGCGGCACGACGCCGTGTGGCCGGCGGCGTGTGGCGGTACGCCTGCCAGGACGCGGTGATCTCCTATGCCGCCTCGGCACGGCAGTTCGCCGACGCGCGGCGACTCCCGGCGCGGCCGTGGAACAGCGCACCCGCGCTGGTGCGCGTGGGGGAGAGCGGCCTGATCTACGCGACGCAGGAGATCATGGAGATCCACCGCCGGCACTACTCCCACGGGGTGCTGCTGGGCGGCCGCCGGCGAGGAGGCGTGCCGTCGAAGAAGGCCACCGCGGAGCACGTACGCGCGCAACTTCCCGGCGCGGACTCCCCGGGCGCGTCGCTCCTGCACCTCGGCTGCCACGCGCTGGCCGCCGTACGGCCGGTGGACTCACGGCTCCTGCTCGCCGACGAGGAGATCCTCGCCATGACCGGCATCCTGCGGCAGGCGCGTGAGCGGCCGAAGGACGCCGCGGGCGGCCTCGTCGTGCTCGCGGCCTGCGGCAGCGACCGGACCAGCGATCACCACGACGAGGCGCTGACGCTGGCGACCGCGTTCCTCGCCGCCGGAGCCTGCGGGGTGATCGGCGCGCGCTGGCCGGTCGCGGACGTGCCGACCGCGCTGTTGATGATCATGTTTCACCACTACCTGAACGCCGGCTACGAGGATCCCGCGACCGCGCTGCGCGCGGCGCAGCTGTGGATGCTCGACCCGCGCCGGCGGCCGCCCCCCGGCCTGGACCCGCGGCTCGCCGAGGAGATGCGCTGCGTCGACCTCGCCGCGATCGACGCGTGGGCCGCCTTCACCTACCAGGGACAATGACGACTCGAAGGGAACCGATGACCGCGTTCGGGATCGACCTGGGCACCACCAACTCCTGCATCGCCTACGTGGACGACACGGGACATCCCGTGGTGATCAAGAACACGATCGGCGGGGAGACGACGCCGTCGGCCGTCTACTTCGAGAAGCCGGGCCGGGTGATGGTCGGCGAGCCGGCCAGGAACAGCGCCCTGCTCGCACCGCACCTCGTCGCGGAGCGCGTCAAACGGGAGATGGGCCGCCCGGGCGTCACGTTCACCTACAACGGCGAGCCGTACACGCCGGAGACCATCTCGGCGTTCGTCCTCCGCGAGCTGGTGCAGTCGGCCGAACGCGAGCTCCGCGAGCCGGTACGCGACGTGGTCATCACCGTGCCGGCCTACTTCGGGGTGGCCGAGCGCGACGCGACCCGCAAGGCCGGGGTCATCGCCGGGCTGAACGTGCTGAACGTGCTGGACGAGCCCGTGGCGGCCGCGCTGTCGTACCAGTCGCGGCGACGCTCCAGCCGCGTGCGCCACGTCCTCGTCTACGACCTGGGCGGCGGGACGTTCGACACGACCGTGATCCGGCTCGACGGCGACGACGTCCAGGTGATCTGTACGGGCGGCGACCTGCGGCTCGGCGGCACCGACTGGGACGAGAGGGTGATCCGGTTCATGCTGGACGCCTTCGCCGAGCAGTGCCCGGGACTCGACCCGACCGCCGACGAACAGTTCATGCACAACGTCGCCCTCGACGCCGAGCAGTTGAAGATGGAGCTGAGCTCGGCGCTCTCCTGGTCGCGCAACCTGCGGTTCGGCGGAGGCGCCGCCGAGGTGAGGATGACGCGTGCGCGGTTGGAGGAGCTGACCGCCGACCTGCTGGAGCGCACCCTCACGATCACCGAGGCGACCCTTGCGGAGGCGCGCCGCAAGAAGGTCGCCACGATCGACGAGGTGATCCTCGTCGGCGGCATGACGAAGATGCCCGTCGTACGCGAACGTCTGCGCGAGCGGTTCGCCCTGGAGGCGCGCCGGCACGAGCCCGAGCTCGCGGTGGCCAAGGGAGCGGCGCTGTTCGCCCTGGTCCGTCAGGTGAGCGAGGCGCCGGAGGAACGGCCGGAGGAGATCGCCGACCGCCTCGGCATCAGCGCCGCCGACGCGGAGGCGATGGCGAGCAGGTCCGTGACCACCGTCGTCCCCCGCGGCTTCGGGGTGCGCGTCGCCGACCACAACGACCCGCTCCTGGCCACCGACCCGGCGCGGGTGCGGATGTTCGTCGTCCATCTCCTGCCCGCCAACACACCGCTGCCCGCCGACTCCGGCGTGGTGACGCTGACCACGGCGATCGACAACCAGCCGATGGTCGAGATCGAGGTCTGGGAGGCGAAGGAGGGCACCAGCTCTGAGGAGGTGAGCGACAACAACCGCGTCGCGTACGGCAGGCTGCGTGCGCTGCCGCGGCTGCCGGCCCGGTCGCCGCTCCGCGTGTCGTTCGCGATGAGCGAGACCGGCACGCTGAGCGTGCACGCCGAGGAACCCTCCTCCGGGAACGAGTTGGACTTCGAGTTGCAGATCGGCGGGATGGACGAGGCGGCGGTGAGCGCCGCGCGCACCGCGGTGGCCCGGCACGACGTGAGTTCGTGAGAGAGCAGGAAGACCGCGATGGGAATCAGAAGCGCGCTGGCCGTGCTGGCCGGAGAGTGGGACGACATCCGCGAGCGGATCGGCCCGGATGCCGCCGATGCGCTGTCGGTGCTCGTCGGCGAGCTGGCCGCCGAGGGCGACGCCGAACTGTCCAAGGAGATCGCCGAGGAGATCGTCGACCTGCTGCGGGGGCGGCTGCCGGTCGGGCACCCGTTCCGGCAGGCGGTGATCGAGGACGAACGGCGGCTGGCGACCGCACGCGCGGTGGACCTCGCCGCGTGGTTCCGCCTGGTCGAGCCGCTGCGGGGGCTGGTCGGCGAGTCGGCGCCGACCGCGGAGCAGGTCGCGGCCGAGGGCACGGCCTGGCCGCTGTCGGCGGCCGCGCTCACCGAGGACGAGGTACGTGAACGGGGCCACGACCCGGGCGATCCGGACCTGATCCGGCTCGACCGCGCCGACGGCACCGCGCAGTGGCCGGCCTTCCAGTTCGGGACCGACGGAGCGCCGCTGGCGATCGTACGGAAGATCAACCGGATCCTGGCCGCCGACGAGGATCCCTTCGGCGCCGCCGACTGGTGGCTCGGTGAGAACGCCTGGCTCCAGGCCGTACCGGCGCGGTCGATCGGACGTGTCTCCGAGGTGTCGCTGATCGAGGCCGCCCACGCCGCCGAAACGGAGGCGTGAGCATGCCGAACGCATCGCCTCCGGCACGCTTCGACGGCACGCCGCAGCGGTATCGGCTGCCCGCGGGCACGCGCCTGTGGCGCGTGCACCACAAGAAGACCGAGCCGACCGCCTTCACCGAGCGGCTGGCCGACGAGAACTTCGGCGGCGGCCGTTTCGACGCCACCGCCCGCGACCCGTTCGCCTACTACTACGCGGGCCTGGCGGCGGGCACGGCTCTCGCCGAGGTCCTGCTCCGCGATCTCGTGCCCGACTCGCGCGGGGTGCGCAACATCCGCCGCCCGGCCGTGCGCAACCGGCGCAGCAGCGTCGTGTCCACCTCGGCCGACCTCAGCCTCGTCAGCCTGCTGACCGGCCCGGCGCTCGCGGCCGTCGCGCAGGACACGTGGCTGATTCACGCCGACGCCGGGGACTACCCCGCCACCCGGCGCTGGGCGAGCTGGATCCGTACGCTGGCGCCGGACGCGGACGGGCTCATCTGGCCGTCCAAGCGCGAGGGGAACGCCGAGACGGTGATGCTGTTCGGCGACCGGTGCGGGACCGTCCTGGAGATCGGCACTTCGTCGGTGATCGACCTGGACGACGACATCGGCGCGGTGTGGATCAATGCGCTGCTCGCCGAGTACCGGGCATGGGTGTCGCCGCCACGCCGGTGAAATCCCACCGCGATCGACTTCGCCGTACGTAAAGCCGCTCACGTTGCCGGGCGGCTGCTGGCTGCGGAATGGTCGCCGCGCCGCGGAATCGCCTTTCGTCGCACGTGGCTCGCGTGGTTCTGAGACCTATCCAGAAAGTGATGGGCCGAACACTGTCTGTGATGCATGATGTTTTCAGGTTCAAGGGGGTGAGCGAAAGATCTTGACGGAATCACGGCGGGCCTCGTCAGCCCGTCGCCAGCCCTCGAAAGGAGTCGATTTCGATGCGCAGAAAACCGATACGGATCGCCGGATTGTGCATTCTGGCCGTTACCTTGGCAACGTCCGCGGCCGCGTGCGGCAACGATGACAAAAAGGCCGCCTGCGACCGGCTCCAGGAGACCATCACCCAGGTCAGCCAGAGCGGCGTCACCCAGAACAACGATCCGAACGGGCTGGCCAACACCTACTACAGCAGCGCCTCGACGATGCGGCAGGAGGGCCGCGACTCCGGCGACACCGACGTCGAGAGCGCGGCGAACGACGCGGCCTCCGCGCTCGAACAGCTCAGTCAGCAGCTCACGGCGGACCGCGACGGCAGGGGCGCGCCGCAGACGCCGAGCGCCACGAGCCTGCTGAGCGCGGGCGACCGGATCAGGTCGGCCTGCGACTGACCTCCGGCGCCGCGGACAGCCCGCTCTCCCGTACACGCGGGGCGGGGGAGCGGGCGGCGGTCAGCCGGCGCGAAAGCCGTTGAAGATCGGATCGAGATACCGCGAGGAGTACACCCACTGCTCGGCCGGCATGCGGAAGTAGACGGCGAAGCACTGGCCGCCGACGCGGAAGAACCGGTCGATGACCCGCTCGGTGCCGGTGGAGCGGTCATAGGCGAACCTCAGGTCCGCGGCCGGGACGCCGAGGTAGGTGGTGGGCGTGACCGCGGCCTCCCGATAGCCGCGGTAGCCGTGCGCGATGGCGCCGCTCGCGCCCTCCGCCTCCGTCTCCGGGTCGGCGTCCCAGGGGGTGGTGTCGACCTGGAGCAGCAGTGCGACGTCACCTCCGTCGGTGGGCGCGAGCGTCGGCGGCGCGACGACTGGGGAGGTGCCCGATCCGGCCGCCCGGCTCTGCGCCTGTGTCCGCGTGTCGGCGCCGGGCCGGCCCGAGGCGGACACGTGCCCCAGCAGCCACACGGCCCCGAACGCGGCGACCACCAGCGCTCCGGCGAGGCCGCTCGCGAGCACCACCGTCGCGGGCCGTCGCGACGGCGGAGCCGCCGCCGGGAGCTCCGCGAGCATGGTCGGCTCCCGCCGTACCGGCATCGTCCACACCTCGCCGCCGGCGTCGGGCCGGGTGCCCTCCGCCGCCATCTCGCCGAGGAGCCGGGCGGCCTCGGCCGCGGTCATCCGGTCCGCGGGGTCCCGGCGCAGCAGGCCCGCGAGCACGGGGGCCAGCGGCCCCGCGTTGCGCGGCGGCGGCGCCTCCTCGGCCATGATCGCGGCCAGCGTCGAGACGGGCCCTGACCGCTCGAACGGCGAGCGCCCCTCCACCGCGGCGTACAGCGTGGCGCCCAGCGACCACAGGTCGCCGGCCGTGCCGGCGCGCTCGCCGCGTGCGCGCTCGGGCGCGATGTAGGCCGGGGAGCCGATGAGCACGCCCGTGCCGGTCAGCGTCGCGTCGCCGTCGAGCGCGGCGATGCCGAAGTCCGTCACCACGACCCGGTCCTCGGCGGCCACGAGCACGTTGCTCGGCTTGATGTCGCGGTGCACGATGCCCGCGGCGTGCGCCGCCCGCAGCGCGGCGAGCATCTGCCGGCCGAGCGCGGCCACCCGCCGCGGCGGCAGCGGCCCCTCGGAGTCGATCACACCCTGGAGAGACGGCGCGCTAACCAGCTCCATCACGATCCAGGGTCGGCCGTCGTGTTCGACCACGTCGTGCACGGTGACCACGCCCGGATGGCTCAGCCGCGCCGCGGACCGCGCCTCGCGGATCGTACGCGCGTAGCGTTCCTCGCGGTCGGCCGCGCCCATCTCCGGCGGCAGCAGCACCTCCTTGACGGCGACGTCCCGGCCGAGGAGTTCGTCGTGTGCCCTCCAGACGGTTCCCATTCCGCCTTGGCCGAGTCGGCTGAGCAATTCATAACGGTCCCCGACGCGCATATCCCGATCGCCCTCCCCGCGAGTCCATCCGCTATGAGACGGGGAAGGCCGCGATTCGGTTGACCGTTGGGAATGCGTTATCCAAGTGAGACTTCAGCGATGGCAGATATAGCTGCAAATGCGGACAATTACCCATAAATTCCCGGTCGTTCGAGGTCAATGGACGGGGACTAATACGGTCCCTTCTTATTGCGTGTTCTCGGCGTCGGCGTGCACCCGGCGGGCGGCCCGGCGATCCGCTCACGTACCGTCTCGTTGCGGGGCCGAAGGTGACGCACCGCGAGCGAGGGAGAGCCTCATGGGCCAGACGGACCTTGTGACAGGGGCGTACGGATACTCCGGGTCCTATCTCCGGCGCCGTCTCGAAGCGGCCGGCCACACGGTGCGTACGCTCACCGACCACCCGGCGCCGGACGCGGACATCGCGGTCTTCCCGTACGCCTTCGAGGACCCGGACGCGCTGGCCGCCGCCTTCGCGGGCGTGACGACCTTCTACAACACCTACTGGACCCGGTACGCGCCGGGCGGCACCAGCCATCCGGAGGCCGTCGGCAACACGGCGGCGCTGCTGACCGCGGCGGCGCGCGCGGGCGTCGAGCGGGTCGTGCACCTCAGCATCACCAATCCCGACGCCGAGTCGTTCTACGCCTACTACCGAGGCAAGGCCGAGGTCGAGGACCTCGTCGCGGGCAGCGGCATGTCCTATGCCGTCGTACGGCCCAGCGTGATCTTCGGCGGCGGCGACATCCTGCTGAACAACATCGCGTGGCTGCTGCGCCAGTTCTACGTCTTCGCCATCCCCGGCGACGGGCGCTACCGGCTGCGCCCGGTCTACGTCGAGGACCTCGCGGACCTGTGCGTACGCCTCGGCGCGGAGCGCTCTGACACCGTGACCGACGCGGTCGGCCCCGAGTCGTTCGCCTTCGAGGACCTGGCCGCGACCATCGCACGCGCCATCGGCTCGCCGTTCCGGCCCGTACATCTCCCGCCCGCCCTCGTGTCGCTCGCCCTGCGCGGCCTGTCGCTGGTGACCAGGGACGTCGTGCTCACCCGCGACGAGGTCGACGGCCTGATGGCCGAGCTCGTCATGGTCGAGGGCGAGGCCACCTGCCCGACCCGGCTGACCGCCTACCTGAGCGAGAACGCCGACCTGATCGGCCGGGAGTACCACTCCGAGCTCGCCCGGCGCCTACGGCCCCGTCCGGCCGCCGCGGCTCGATAGTCAGCCGCGCCGGTCGAACGGGCGTGCGCCCGCGCTGCGGAGCCAGGCCAGGACGGCCAGCACGCGCTTGTGGTCATCGGGTGACGCCGGGATGTCGAGCGCCTTGAAGACCTCGCTCAGGTACGCCTCGACGGTCGGGACCGCGACCTTCATCTGCTCGGCGATGGCCTTGTTCGTACGGCCCTCGGCGATGAGCTCCAGCGCCTCGCGCTGGCGCGCCGTCAGCCGGGCGATCGGATCCTGTACGCGCCGGGTGCGCAGCATCTGCTCGGCGAGAGTACGGTCGATGACCGTCTCGCCGGCGGTGACGCGTGCCAGCGCGTCGACGATCGTCCGTGCGTCCTTGATGCGTTCCTTGCCCAGGTAGCCGATGTGGGTGCCCTCGCCGACGGCGGTGATGCGCCGCAGGTACGCCGGCGTCATGTGCACCGAGAACATCACGATGCCCAGCCGAGGGTCCTCGGCGCGCAGGCGCTCGGCCGCATGCAGCCCGTCGTCGTCCTGCGGGCGGCCGAGGTGGCCGCCGAAGTTGATGTCCACCAGCACCGCGTCCGGCCCGTGGTTGCGCACGTGGACGAACAGCTCGGCCGTGCTGGCGGCCTCGGCGACGACGTCGACGCCCAGCGCCTGGATGCTCTGCCGGTAGAGGTCGCGGAGCATCGGCACGTCGTCGGCGATGATCACACGCATGGGATCCTCGCGACGACGCGGGTGCCGGTGCCGGGCGGGCTGTGTACGTGGAGGCGGCCGCCATGTGCCTCGATGCGGTCGCGCAGCCGGGCCAGGCCGGGGCCCTCGTCGTCGGCCCCGCCGGTGCCGTCGTCGCGTACCTCGGCGACCACGACGCCGCCGGCTTGTGAGATGTCGACCTGGAGGTGGATCGTGCCGGCGTGCTTGTGCGCGTTGGTCAGCGCCTCGTTGACGAAGAAGTAGAGGGTCTTCTCCACGGTCGCGGGCAGGCGGTGCTCCGGCGCGGTGAGGTGGACGATCAGGTCGAGGCCGTCGGCCGTCTCCTCGATCGCGGCGGCCAGCCCGGCGTGGGTCAGGGTGTGCGGATAGACGCCGTGTGCCAGGTTCCGCAGCTCGTCCAGTGCGCCCGCGACGAGACGGTCCGCCGACTCCACGAGGGAGGGGAGCTGTCCGGGTTCGGCGGTGCCGAGCTTGGACAGGGCCACGCGCAGCGCGCACAGGTCCTTCTGCGCGCCGTCGTGCAGGTCGGCCACGATGAGCTGGCGCGCGTCGTAGTCGGCGGTCAGCAGCCGCCGCGACAGCATGAGGTTCTCGAGCGCGAGCTTGCTGATCGCCACCGCGGCGTCGATCAGGTCGCCGTCGGCGGTCACGTCCGCCTCGACGACCAGCAGGGCCAGCGGCCGGTCGCCGCGGCCGCGTACCGGGATCGGCTGCCGGCCGGGCGCGGGCGCACCCACCTCGGCCGGCTCGCCTTCCGCGGTCAGGTAGCCCTTGTCGGCGTCGGACCAGACGAGCAGCTCCAGCCGGGGGTCGCGCAGGTTGTGGCGCAGCACCTGGCGCAGCAGGTGCGTCGTCGGGTTCGTGGTGTCCAGCACCGACACCAGCGTCGACAGCCGCGTGAGGCGCTGCTGGGCGAAGGAGACCAGGAACGCGATCGGCACCCCGAGCTGGGCCATGCCCTCGATCGCGAACACCTCCTCGTGCGGCCCGGCGACGCAGGTCACGACCATGGCCACGCCGGCCACCACGGCGGCGAGCATGCCCGCGGCGGCCAGCGGCAGGCGTACGGCCCGCTCACGGCTGCCGCCCACACGCACCTGCCGGACCATCAGCGCGACGAAGCCGATCGCCAGCAGCGCGGAGCCGACCATCAGCGCGTTCGACACCAGGTCGAACAGCCGCCGACTGGTCCAGACGTAGGGCCACCACGTGTCGCGGGTGGCGTTCAGGTCGCCCAGCCACTGCGGCCGCGCGACGCACACCTCGATCGCCGGGACGCCGATCAGCCAGGCGGCCAGCACCGCCATGAACCGGCGGCGCACCGGACCCAGCCGTGGCCCCGGATAACGCAGGAGCGCCCAGGCGCTCAATGTGATCGATAAGTAGCCGAACACCGCCGAGTACAGCGGCCCTGGGCCCGACACCCACTCGTCCGCCCGCCCCAGCGGACGCACCACCCCTGACGCGATCAACGCGTAACCCGGGACCCGCTGCTGTGTATCGGCCGCGAGGAGCGCCCCCGCGCCCACTGCCCCCCCGGCCACCAGCAGGTTCACCACGGTCGTCAGTGGGTGGCGGACCCAGAGACCGCCTTCGGCCGCACCGGGGACCAGCACCGCCAACACCAGCGCCACACGTACCGCCAGCGGCCTCAGCCGCCGCTCGCCGGCGAGCCGTGCGGCCGCACGCGACCATACGGCGTCCGCGGGCGAGAGCGCGGCCGTCATGACATCTCCCCTTCTGCCATCACCGCTGGCGGAGGCCCCGGTCGGGCCTGGCAGCAGCCTCCAGCCAACCTTGATCCGCCTCTACCGGGCTAGCCCGGTAGTCGTGTGGCAGGTGATGCGATAACTAGCAGTCGCAGCACAGTTACACAATCCTGGCATCCAGCGCAACAAACGTCATTCAGCCCGGTTCTCGGCGATCCAGGCGTCGATCGTCTCCCACCAGTCGTACAGCCAGCGCTCGCGCTCGTCGGCCGGAACCTCCTCGCGCGGCACGCGCCACCACCGTGCGCGCATCGGCTGCGACATCGGGATCGCGCGCCAGACGTCGCGGGCCGACAGCAGGTCATCGACCCCGGTGTGGGCCACGAAGACGACGTCGGCGGAGGGCGCGGCCTCGATCGCGGCGAGCGTGCCCGTCACCTGCGGCGGCAGGACGTTCTCCATCCTGCCCGCGCGCACCGCCTCCGCCCGGTGCCCCTGGCGGCGCAGCCGCCGGATCGCGCGCATGCGCCGGCGCGGGGTGAAGTTGCCGCCCTCGGGGAAGATCAGCATCGCGCCGGGGGTCTCCAGCCCGGCGGCGAGCCGGGCGATCTCGATGACGACGTGGTCGCGCGCGACGCCGCCATCGGGGACGAAGGCGTTCGGCAGCCGGTTGAACACCACGTCGAGGGCCGGGTCGAGTTGGAGGGCCGCCTTCAGCACGATGCGCGGCCGCCGCCCGTAGACGTTGAGCAGGAAGTGCACGATCAGGAACGAGTCGCCCGGCCCGCCGTGCCGGCTGAGCACGATCACCGGCCGGTCCGCCGAGGCGTTCAGCGGCTCCTGGATCTCCACGACGAGGCCGAACGCACGCGACCCGACGGAGTAGACACGCGTGAGAAACCAGCCGCAGAGGGCGTAGTACCGGTCTTCGGACGAACCGTGGCCCGTGATCCACAGGACGAGTGCGCGGAACACCACGGCGGTCTCCATCGCCAGCCAGACCACCGTGACCACGGTGAGCCGCAGCACCCGCCGGCGGCCGCGCGAGGCGAGCAGTCCCACCAGGAGCAGCAACGGGGTCAGCGCGCACACCACGACCGTGAGCACGATCAGCAGAGGCGCCAGGACCAGCCGGCGCAGGAGACGCGGCGGGACCATAGGGCCGCTCCCAGGTGTCAGCCGCGCGCCAGGTAGGCACTGCTTGCCCGGTAAGCCCTCTCGATGTTGGCTTCGACGCGCGACGCGTCACGATAGCGCAGCTGTGACAGGCCCGACCCCGCCCCGTCCGTGCCCGTCGGCAGCAGGTGGACCGTCACGTCCTGCGGCAGGTCCGCCATCTCCTCGGCGAACCGGTGCCGCCGCGCGATCTCGAACGCGACCAGCCCGACCTGCCACGGCCGTCGCGGAGCGGACAGGGGCCGCTCGATGCGGCCGACCTGGAGCACGTAGATCGTCCGCGCGCCCTCACGTACGGCGCGGCCGATCGGGATGCTGTGCACGAGCCCCCCGTCGTAGAAGTGCTCCCCGCCGATGCGGACCGGCGGGAGGATCCCGGGAACCGCGCAGGAGGCCAGCACCGCGGGCACCAGCGGGCCGCGCGTGAACCACCGGGCCTCGGCGCGCTCGATGTTGGCGGCCACGCAGTGGAACGGCACCGCGAGGTCCTCGATCAGCCCGGCCGGGATGAACGTGCGCAGGGCGGCGGACAGCAGGCTCGTGGAGTGCAGGTGGGTGCCCGAGCGGACCAGCGTGGACATGCGGGCGAAGAAGGAACCGTCGAACACCGACCCCGCCCCGTCGCCCTGCCACGCCTTGGTCAGCAGGTCGACCGCGGTGGAGGGGTCCGCGGCCACGAACGCGCCGTTGAACGCTCCCACCGACGTGCCGACCACGAGGTCGGGCCGCACGCCCGCCTCGTCGAGCGCCCGGAGCATGCCCACCTCGTGAGCGCCCAGGAGTCCGCCGCCGCCCAGCACGTACGCGGTCTTCGGTTCCACATCGTCTCCTTTCGACAGGTGGGTCCTCCTACCCTCTCGCGGGCCGATCGACCATCGGCGGCGGTTCGGCGCCTCGCCCCGTTGACACGCCGCCGGGGAAAGGCGGCTGACGGTCCGGCTTTCTCCTGGTCAAAGGTGGTACGGATGTTGTAATCGCCACTTCGTGAGCGAAGCCGATCGCCGCTCGGCACGGTCTCGCCGCGTTCGTCGCGCCTGAGCCTTGCCCTGACTCGCGATCATGCATTTCCGCTGAACGGCGACCCCGTACCGGCTGCATCGAGTCCAGCGCTCGGTCGCTCGCAAAGACGTCGTCGCGCTGTCACAGCTCATGGACATCGGCGTGGCGACGGACAACGAGACCCAGGGAATCGACGTCCCGGTGCTGGACGTCATGGGGACGAAGGACACTCTGATCTGCGGCACGGACGGGAGCTACGACTGTTCCAGCGGTACGACGATCCTGCACGAGGAGGCGCCCTTCCACTCCGCCGCGGCGCGGCTTCGCGTGTGCGGGGTGCCCAATTCAGGGCATGACGTCAGCCTGCACAAGAACTTCTGGGTGCAGGAGACCGCGGCCGTTTCCTGGTCGTACGGCTTCGTCGGCCAGTTCGGGCATCGCGTCGCGGAGACCTCGGGCGGGCTGACCGGCCCCGGCTCCCGTTTCGGCGCACCTTCGCAGGCCACGCCGGTGGGCGCATGCCCTTGTGACGGCGGCCTGGGAGCGGTTGACTTCGTTGCGTGGACGGGCAGCGGGAACCGGAGCCGATCGCCACGGCGCTGGCGAAGATGGCGCGTGACCTGCTCGCACAGGACTCGCTACAGGCGACGCTCGACCGGATCGTGGCGCACGCGGTCGAGCTGGTCGAGGGGTGCGAGGCGGCCGGGATCCTCGTGCTGCGCGGGCGCTCGGTACGCACGCTGGCCGCGTCGAGCGAGCTGGTGGAGGCCTCGGACCGGTTGCAGGGCGAGGTCGGCGAAGGGCCGTGCTTCGACGCCACCCGCAGACGCACCCAGGTGCTGCGGATCGCCGACCTGAACCAGCAGGCCGAGCGCTGGCCACGCTTCACCCCGAGGGCGCGCGAGCTCGGCATCGGCAGCATGATCGGCTTCCAGCTCTTCACCAACGAGCAGAACCTGGGGTCGCTGAACCTCTATGCGACCCGGCCGGGCGCGCTGACCGACCGCTCCGAACAGGTCGGCTGGCTGCTCGCCTCGCACGCCGCGGTCGCCTTCGCCACCGCACGCTCGGCCGACGAGCTGCACGCCGCGATCGCGAGCCGTACCGAGATCGGCGAGGCCACCGGCATCCTGATGGAGCGCTACAAGATCACCGACGATGAGGCGTTCGCGGTGCTGTCGCGTACATCACAGACCCGCAACACCAAGCTGCGGGAGATCGCCCGTCAGGTCGTGGAGACCGGGGATGTCCCGGGCGCCTGACCACGGGCGGACATCACCGCCGGTCCAGCGGGGCATGTAGTCCGCAGGGGATTGTCACCATTCGGCCTCGGATGTACGTCTTGGGTCGCGGGAGGTGCGGCCTGGGCGGCATCGGCGGTCTGACGATGGGGGTCGAGGAGGAGTTCCTGCTCGTCGACGCGCGTACGCGCCGGACCGCGCCGCGCGCCGCGGCGGTGCTCGTGCGCGCGAGCCGGGCTGCGGGCGTGCCGGAGACGGCGTTCCAGGCCGAGCTCGCCGCCTCCCAGGTCGAGGCGGCGACGGGCGTGTGCGCCGACCTGGCCGGCCTGCGCGGTCAGCTGGCCGGGGCGCGCGCGTGTCTCGGGGCGGCGGCCGAGGCGGAAGGCGTACGGCTGGTCGCGACCGGCAACCCGGTGCTGGCGGGGCACTCGGTGCCGTTCATGCCGGGCGAGCACTTCACCCGGGTGGCCGAGATCCTGGCCGGCGCCGCGACCGGTTATGAGTCCTGCGGCTGTCACGTGCACGTCGGCGTGCCGGACCGCGAACTGGCCGTGGCGGTCGTCAACCACCTGCGCCCGTGGCTGCCGACGCTCCTGGCGCTGTCGGCGAACTCACCCTTCGACGGCGGGCGCGACTCCGGCTTCGCGAGCTGGCGCATCCAGGCACAGGCGCGGTTTCCCGGCGCGGGCGTGCCGCCCTGGTCCGCCTCGGCCGCCGCGTACGACGCATGGCTGCTGCGACTGGTCGAACTCGGCCTCGTCGCCGACCGCACCACGACGTACTGGCTGGCCAGGCCCTCACCCCACCTGCCGACGGTCGAGATACGCGCGGCGGACGCGGCGCTCACCGTGGACGAGGCGGTCCTGTACGCCGCGCTCGCCCGCGGCCTCGTGCGCACCGCGCTGGCCGACCTCGCCGAGGGCCGCGAGGCGCCGCGCGTGCCGGACCAGGCGTGCGCGCTCGGCCTGTGGTCCGCGGCACGGCACGGCCTCACGGGTCCCGGCGTCCATCCGCTGACCGAACGCCCGGTCGCCGCGACCGCGCTGCTGGACGAACTGCTCGCCCGTGTACGCCCGGCGCTGGAGGAGTCCGGCGACCTGGAGACGGTACGCACTCTGGTCCGCGCGATCACGCGCGATGGCACCGGGTCCGCCCGCCAGCGCGCGGCGGCGGCGGGCGGCCCGCGGAACGTCGTCGACATGCTGGTCGAGCGGACCCGATCACGTTCGGTGCTGACTTTCGTACCGGCGGACCTGCGCGGGCCCTGACCGGTGAGGTGCGTCAGGCGAGCATTCCGCCGCCGCCCGGCAGCACCGTCGCCGGGTGCAGCGCGACGGGGACGGCGCCGTTGAGAATGAAGGAGAAGAACCGGAATTCCCAGCCCGCGCCGTCGTGCCGGCCGTAGACGAAGCCGCGGAACGGCCGGTTCTCGGGCGGAATCGTGCCGTAGTCGTCGCGGGCGAGCCGGTGGACGATCACGCCGCCCGGCAGCAGGGCGTTCAGCGCGGCGCGCAGCTTGGTGTCCTTGGCCAGCGCGTTCCCCCCGCCGACGACCGCGTTGGCGTTCACGTGGAACAGGTAGGTGTTCCCGCCGTGCGTGATCACGTACACGAAGCAGCCCTCGATCGGGCCGGTGAAGACCCACTGGGCACCCGGGTCGAGCTGCATGTACGTCAGTTTGTCCGCCTGGTACGGCAGATAGCGCACCCCGGCGTCGGCCCCCGCGGCGACGATCCGCAGCTCGCGCGCGCCCGCGCACAGGCCGGCGGGCGACCACGCCTCGAGGTCGCAGAAGGCCGCCGCCTTCGGCGTACACCGCAGCCAGTCCCGCGTGTTCGCGTCACCGGCGTTGTGCTGCCAGGCGAAGTCGTTGACCGCCGCCTCGATGCCCCCCACCGCGCTCAGAATCGACGGGTTCGCACCCAGATAACCCACCGCGTTGGCCGTAAAGGCCGCGGCACCCCCGGGAACTGCCGGCATTGTTCGTCACCCCTGTGTCTTCGGTCGGCAAAGCCACACCAATCTCGGCTCACCGCTTCCGGCACGTCAAACCACGGCAGCGACCGGCCGGACATTTCCGTCCGCCGAATAACGGCTGATCACGACGATCCGTTACGTGCCTGTCCGATCCGGATATGGAGCGGGAGGCGGCCGCTCTCCCGCGGAGGTCGCCGTCACTCGTGCCGGCCGAGGGTCTCCACGGGGGTCGCACCGGGGCGGGTCCACTGCGGCACGGGGCGGCTGGTCGGGCCCCAGGTGGCGTTCCCGTCGGCGTCCGAGCGCCAGTACCAGCAGGCCTGCCCGCGTACGTTCGGGTGTCCCTCGCGCACGTCGCCGATCAGCTGCCGGCCCTCGGGGTGGTCCTCCCACGCCTCGCCGCGGCCGTAGGGCGTCATGTCGAGCAGTGCGAAGGTCCCGTTGGCCGGCTCGTTGCCACGGCCCGTCGTGGAGTAGGTGAGGAACGCGCGGTCGCCGTCGCGCAGGAAGCAGGTGAGGTAGCCCATGGGCTCGCCGACCGGCCCGTCCACGTCGCGTACGGAGTACCAGGGCTCGGTGTAGCCCATGAACTCGACGAAGGAGGCCACCTCCTCCCACCGGCCCACCGTCAGCACGGCGTACGAGACGCCGCGTGCGTTGAGGTAGACCGCGTCCTTCACGTGCCAGGCCATCGTGGTGCAGCCCTCGCACTGCCCCTGGTGCGGCGCGCCGTCCCACCACATGTGCTTGTAGACGATGAGCTCGTCGCGGCCCTGGAACAGGTCCAGGAACGGCACCGGGCCGCCGGGACCGACGACCTCGACCGTGCCGTCGAACTCCACCATCGGCAGCCGGCGGCGTGCCGCGGCGATGGCGTCGCCCTCGCGTGTGTGTGCCTTCTCGCGGACCAGCAGCTCGTCACGCGCGGCCTGCCAGGTGGCCAGGTCGACCACCGGCGGGCGGCCGGGGTTGGTGGGATCTTGTGGCGTGGTCGTCATGGTGTCCTCCGTGGTGTCTCGTTGTCCGGCAGTACCGTACGACGTCCTACCGACACAAAAATAGACGCGCGGCCCGGCCGAAAAACGGCAGGGGCGGTCGCTGCCGACCGATCCGGGCGCGGACGTTTCTTGATCTCGATTCAGCCAAGAGCCTTTCTCTCCCCGGAGTTCGCCGCCTACGGTCGAACGCGTGCGCCGACTCGCCATTTCGCTCGGTCTTATCGCCGTCCTCGCCGGATGCTCCGGCGGTCACCATCCGAAAAGCGAGAAATCACCGACCTATAAGATCCCCGGCAGGCCCGTACGCGACGGTGAGACGCCGCTTCCCTATCGCCCGGTGCAGGACGGCCGGATCATGTTCGCCGCGATCGGCCTGAGAGCGGGCATGTCATCCGTCGTCGGCAGCCACGCCGACTGGCCGGCCAAAGGCCAGTTCGTACGTGCGCGCGTCCTCGTGGAGAACGGCTATCCCACTTTCCACACCATCGTCTTGGGCAAGCAACTCCTCATCACGACGGACGGCGCGACACACACGATCGACGAGAACGGCATGCGCATCGAACGCCAACCGGCCGACTTCGACCTCGGCGCACACGACCGGCTGGAGTTCGACCTCATCTACGACATCCCGAAGACGGACAAGGCCAAGTCCCTCCGCCTCTTCGGCGGCCCGACGAACGACCTCGGAATTCCGGACGCCCACGACCCTGGAGTGGACACACCCCTGGGCTGACCGGCCTGCGGTACGGCTCCTTAGATCATGCCTCCGGCGGCGTGGATGGTCTGGCCGGTGATCCATCGGCCGGCGTCGGAGGCCAGGAAGGCGACGATGTCGGCGATGTCGGCGGGTTCGCCCAGGCGTCCCAGCGGTGTGCGGGCCGTGGCGTCGTCGATGACCTGCGGGGGCACGGTGGCGATGACGTCGGTGCGGGTCAGGCCGGGCAGGACGCTGTTGACCGTGACGGATCTGGAGCCCACCTCCCAGGCCAGCGTGCGGGCGAGTTGGTCGCCGGCGGCCTTGCTGGCGGCCAGCAGCGCCATGCCGGGCAGCGGCGAGGCGGTCAGCGCGGATGAGATCAAGATGATCCGGCCGTGGTCTCTGATGTGCCGTGCGGCCTCGCGCAACGCCACGAACGTGGCCCGCACGTTGGCGTGCAGGTAATGGTCGAAGTCGTCATCGGTGGCGCGGGCCAGTGGCACGGCGGTCGCCGTGGCCGCGTTGTTCACCCAGACATCCACGCGGCCGTATTGGCTCTCGGCCGCATCGAACAGCTCCTTGACCTCCCGCGGGCGGGTGATGTCGGCGCGGACCGCGGTGGCATGCCCTCCCGCCTCCTTGATCTGCGCCACGGCCCGAGCGGCCACCTCCTGGTCGCGAGAGCCGATGACGACGCGCATCCTCGCCGCCGCGAGACGCTCGCTGATCGCCCGCCCGATGCCGCGCGATCCGCCGGTGACGACCGCGACCCGATCCTCGACACGCATGACCCCTCCAAATAAGTCGACTCTATGGATAGTCCATAGCATCGACTAATTTGGTGGAGTGTGTCAACTGTCCAGGTAGTAGACTGTCTGGCATGGCTGCCGCATCCGACGACCAACTCGTCGAGACGCTGATCGGCGTCTTCATGGAGATCGACGGCTTGTTCAGCACGGCCAGTCGCCGACTGCGCCTGACCCCCCAGCAGGCCCAGTTGCTGTGCTTCGCCCAGCACCTGCAGCCGTCCTTCGGTGAGCTGGCGGCCTTGCTGCACTGCGACAAGACCAACATCACCGGCCTGGTCGACCGGCTTCAGCGACGCGGCCTGATCACCCGCCAAGCCGACCCCGCCGACCGCCGGATCACCCGCGTCCACCTCACCCCCGAAGGCGAGGCGGTCACCGGTCAGTTCCAGCAGGCCATCAACACCACCCTGACCGATGGCTTCAGCTCCTGGCCCCCCACCCAACGCGACAGCCTCGTCCACCTGCTCCAATCCGCCACCACGGCACTACGCCGCTGAGTAACGGATGCGGGCAGAACAGCGCCCCCTCACCGAACGCGCCGCCCTAGGGCGATACCGCGTCCGGTACGGCGGGTCGGCGGGCCGGGTTGGTGACCCATGACAGCAGGGCCGAGGCGACCGCGCAGCCCATCATCACCCAGTACACCGCCGGGTAGCCGGACATGTTCGCGATGACGCCCGCGAACGGGCCGCCGACTGCCAGGCCCACGTCCCAGAATGAGGTGAAGCCGCCCAGCGCGGCGCCCTGTTGTGACGGGTCGGTGCGGTTGATCACGAGCAGGGCCAGCGCCGGGAACAGCAGCGACAGGCCCGCGCCCATGATGAGGCCGCCGGCGATCACCGTCAGCAGGTTCGGGGCTACGGCGACGACCAGCAGGCCGGCCGCCTCCACCAACGCGGACCAGAAGGCGACCTGGCGTGCGCCCAAGCGGTCCGGCAGGCCGCCGATGAACAAGCGGACGCCCACGTACGTCACGCCGAAGGCGTTCAGGGCGGCGATGCCGTTCGCCACCCCGCGTACCGCCATGTGCAGGGCCACGAAGGCGGCCAGCGCGGCGTATCCCAGGGCGGCCAAGGACAGGGCGATGCCCGGCACCACCGTGCTGACCGGCAGGATCGCGGCGCGAGTGGCGACGACCGTCGTACGCTCCGGCGCGCGCCGCGGTGACACGACCAGCAGGCCCGCCGCACCGACGCAGACGCACAGCACCCACACGGCCGAAAAGCCGCTCACCCGCATCGCGACCGTGCCGAAGAACGCGCCCAGGGTGATTCCCAGCCACATGCAGATGCCGTACAGGCCGACGATCCGCCCGCGTCGCTCGACCGGGCACAGGCGTACGAGCCAGGCCGCGCCCGACGTGTAGACCGTGCCCTCGCCCACGCCGTGCAGGATTCGCACCGCCACCAGGATCGGCACGTCCACCGCCGCGAAGTACGCCGCGCCGGCCAGGACGCAGATCGTCGCGCCGCACAGCATCACCGGCTTGTAGCCGTGCCGGTCCGCGATCCGCCCGGCGATCGGACGCGAGATGACCGCCGCCACGGCGATGGCGGCGGTCACCACGCCGACCTCCACCTTGTTGCCGTGGAGGTTCTGCAACACGAAGAACGGCAGGGTCGCCAGTGTGGCCCCGACGCCGAGCAGGCAGCAGAAGATGCCGCCGAACATCGCGGCGTACGGCCGGTAGAAGCGGGCGGTGGCGGCGAGGCTCATCCCGCCGCGCCCTCCGGGGTGACGACGTAGAACAGCGTCGGCAGGTGCACGGCGAGTCCCTCCCAGACCTCGGCGCAGACGGCGACGCCGGGCCGGGCGAACGTTCCCGCCGGCGGCTCCTCGACGCGGATCACCGAGTGGCGGGCGTCGAGGAGGCGTGCCGCGACGGAGATGTCGCCGACGATCGCGGTGCCGCGGTCGACCCACCGGTTCCGGCTGACCTTCATGCCGTTGCCCGCCACGAGTTCCGCGAGAAGATCGTTCTGGCCGAGCATCCGGTGATAGTAGTCGGTCGGGTTGACGATCATCGCGTGCGCGGTCGCGCCGGACTGCTCGATCTCGTCGCAGGCGCTCAGGAGCGCGTCCACGTAGCCGTCGCCGGTGTAGGTGATCCTGGCGATCTCCGGGTGGGCGAGCAGATCGTAGGTGAGCGCCTGGTTCTCCGCGGTCGCCGCGCGTACGAGCAGCCGGTAGTCGATGAACGCCGCGAGCTCGGCCGGGTCGTCCACGAGCCCGTCGGGGATCTGCACCCACGTACGGATCGGGCGCACGCTCGCCGAGGCCATGCCGAACCGGAACGCCGCCTCCCGGCGGATGTCCGCCTCGTTCACCTGCGCGGCCTCGCCGGGCCCGGCCGGCGACTCGGTCCAGAACCGTACGGCCTCCTCACCCACCGTACGGACCTTGAGCAGGTTTCGTACGGTCGTGCGCGGCCGGTCCTTGGTCGGCTCGTGCGCCTCGGTGACGGCGAAGTCGAAGGTCACCGCCGCGCCCTTCGGGTCGGCCGCGAACGCGCGCGCGAACGCCTCGCCCGGCGACTCCCTCATCAGCGTGACGGGGGCGGCGGGGACGGTCTCTGCTGCCATGTGCCTGCTCCTGAGTCAGAGTGCGTGCGATACGAGCCGCTCGTAGAACGGCAGGTGGTGGTCGTAGAAGGAGGTGAGCACCGGGTTGTTCTCGACGGTGTCGGCGTAGACGTTGCGCCGGTCCTGGAATCCGGAACTGCCGATCGCGTCGACGTGCCACGCGCGGTGCCGCCGCCACTCGGGCCGGTCGCTCGCGGTCCAGGTCAGCGCCTCGGCCAGGTATGGCAGCCCGGCGTACGCGCAGAAGGTCTCGACCGTCGCGGCCGGGTCCGCGAGCAGCTTTTCGGCCCGCAGTACGAGCGGGGTGCGCCCGGTGGCCGAGCGCGCCGCCTCGAACAGGTCCCACAATCGCTCGTAGCCGATCTCCGGGCTGGTCACCGTGGGTTTCACGGCGTAGTGCGAGGCGATCGTCTGCCGGGGGTCGCGGACCATGAACACGTGGGTGAGCGGTGCGAGCTCCTCGGGGTGGTCGAACAGGTAGGCGTACTCGTAGTCGAGCACCTCCTTGACGAAGACCGGCCGGTCGCGGCCCAGCTCCGACAGCAGCCCGAGCAACTCCTTCATCGACCGCGCCACCGTCTCACCGCCGTCCGGCGACGGCGACGGCAGCGGGACCGCGCCTTCCTGGGTCATCGCCAGGAACGGCTCGTGCACGACCGTGACGTCGCCGCGCTCGATCATCATGCGCGAGAACGCCGTCGACGCCGAGCGCGAGTGCGCCCACATCGTGATCACGCCCATCGCGACCCCCGATCCGGCAAGGCGGCCATCGCGCTCACCCCGACCAGGCCGGGTTCGGCACCCGGTCCCAGCGGTGCCGCCGCAGCTCCTTCAGCAGCGCGTCGTCGAGCGGCACGCCGTCCCCGGCGGACAGGTTGGCGCGTACGTGCTCGGGCTTGCGCATCCCGGGGATCACGGTGCTGACCGCCGGGTGATGAAGGATGAACCGCAGCGCCACGTCGGGCATCGAGGCGCCCTCGGGCAGCGCGGCCTTCAGGCGCTGACCTCGCTTGACGCTCGGCAGGAAGTTCTCCTCGCCGAAGTACGTGCTGCGCCAGTCGTCGTCGGGCCACGTCGTCTCGGCGGTCAGCGTGCCGGTCAGCGTCCCCTCGTCGAACGGCACCCGTGCGATGATCCCGATGCCGTCGCGCAGGGCACGGTCGAACAGCTCGTCCTCCGGCGCCTGGTCGAAGACGTTGTAGATCACCTGGATCACGTCGATGAGCCCGGTGTCGATCGCGGCGAGGCAGTTGGCCGGCTCCCACCGGTTCACGCTGATGCCGACCGCGTCGATGAGGCCCTCGCGCTTGAGGTCGCGGATCGCCTCCTGCCACCGCTCGTCGCCCGCCCACCGGTCCTCCCAGGTGTGCAACTGCATGAGGTCGATGCGCGAGACGCCGAGGTTGTCCAGGCTTTTCTGGGTGTACTCCCGAATGTGGTCCGCCGGGTACGCGTCGTCCAGCGTGTCGCCCGCACCCGGCGGCCACTCGCGGTTCTTCGGCGGGATCTTCGTCGCGACGTACAGCCGCCGGTCCGGGTGGCGTTTCAGCAGCGCGCCCAGCATCCGCTCGCTGATGCCCCGCCCGTACGCCCAGGCGGTGTCGAAGAAGGTGCAGCCGAGCTCGACCGCCTCGTCCAGGCACTTCGGCGCGAGGTCGTGGTCCTCGCCGGTGAAGCCGCCGGGGCCGCCGGCGATGCCCCACATGCCGTAGCCGACCTCGCTGACCTGCCAGCCGAGTCTGCCCAACTCGCGGTATCGCATCGATCGCCTTTCCTCGTGTCGTGTCTCAACCGGCCGGGACTCCTTGGTCCAGGGGATCGGCCGGGGCGGCGAGCGCCAGCCGCGCGCGGTACGCGGCGATCGCCTCGTCCAGCGGCCCGTCGGCGAGCCCCCAGCGCTCTTCGAGCCGCCGGCACTCGTCCTTGCGGAACAGCGCGGGGTTGTCGGTCAGCAGCTCGGCGAAGGCGGCACGCAGCTCGTCCTCATCCGGCAGGCCGGGCAGGAGCGAGGCGAGCGAGGTCAGCTCGCGGTCGCCGGTCTCCAGCGCGGCCTCGCGTACGCGCGCCAGGAACTCCCCGCACGACACCTGCGGCGCCTCTGACACCTCGGTGAAGTCGACGCTCTCGGGATGGAACACGTTGAGCGCACGCCCCCAGACGCCGCGGTCGGTCACCGCCGCGACGACGCGCGCCGCCGCCTGGTCGACCGGTGTGTAGTCCGACCGGATCCGCGCGTCCGGCCGTACGCCGAGCCGCGCGCAGGAGGACAGGAGCAGGTGGGAGAGGGCCAGGGTGTTCGGCGAGCCGTTGTCCGCGCTCGGCATCACCTCGCCGAGCCGCAGCACGGTGACGAGCGCGCCGCGCTCGCGTGCGTCCGCGAGGTGCCGCTCGGCGACCCACTTGGACCGGTTGTAGCCGCCCGGCGGGAGCGTGGCCCAGGCGAGCGGATGGTCCTCGGCGAGCCGCTCGCCGCTCGCACGCGCCTCGTTCTGCAGCGTCGCGAGCGTCGAGACATGGTGCAGGGGTACGGGCCGGTGCGCCATGGCGAGCCGCAGCAACTCGACGGTGCCCCGGACGTTGGCCTGCCGGTGCGCGCGGTAGTCGAACAGGAAGTTGACCATCGCGCCGTTGTGCAGGATCAGGTCGCAGGTACGCGCGAGGTGCTCCCACGTACGGTCCTCCATCGCGAGGCCGGGGCGGCCCAGATCGCCCGCGTAGCCGTCGAGGCGGCTCGCGAACGCCGGGTCCCACAGGCCGCGCTCGGCGAGCGACGCGGCGACCCGCGCGGTGGCCAGCGCGTCGTCGCCGGCGCGTACGACGCAGCACACCCGCAGGTCCGTACGCGCCAGCAGCTCGTGCACGATGCGCGAGCCGACGAAGCCGGTCGCGCCGGTGACCAGCACGGTCCGCAGGTCGCCGTCGAGAGCGGCGGTGCGGATCGGCTCGCCGTCGGCCACGGCCGCGTCGCGCACCATGAGCACGGCCTCATCCTCGACGGCGACGCCCTCGCGCCGCCGCTTCTCGATCAGCGCGGTAAGCCCCTCGGCGGTCGGCTGGTCGTACAGGTCCTGCACCCCGACCGGCGTCCCGCACTCGATGGTGATCATGCGTACGGCGGACAGGGCCTGGAGCGAGTCGCCGCCCGCCTCCAGGAAGTGCGCCCCGGGTTCGAGGTCGGGCCGGCCGAGCACCGACCGCAGCGCCCGCAGCACCTGGTCGGGCACTGCCGTGGACGGCGCGCTCTCGGCGAGCCGTACCTCGTCCTCGGCGATCCTGGCGTCGAGGATCTCCTGGAGCGCGTCGCGGTCCACCTTGCCGTTGTCGGTCAGCGGCATGGCGGGCAGCACGAAGTAGTAGCGCGGCACGCTGACGCGCGGCAGCAAGCGCCGCAGGCCGTCGGCGAGTACGTCCTCGGCCAGTCCGTGGCCGGAGACGAACAGCGCCAGCGACTTGGACCCGGCCTGCTCGGCGACGAGGACCTCCGCCTGCCGTACGCCGGGCCGGCTCTCGGCGGCCACCGCGATCTCGCCCAGCTCGATCCGCACTCCGCCGATCTTGACCTGGAAGTCCTTGCGGCCGGAGAAGTACAGCCGTCCCTCGGCGTCGAGGTGGCCGAGGTCGCCGGTGCGGTAGAGCCGGTCGCCCGGGATGGCATCGGGATACGGGTTGGGCACGAACGCCTTCGTCGTCGCGGCCGGGTCGCCGAAGTAGCCCTCGCCCAGGCACACGCCACCGATGACGATCTCGCCGGTGACGCCGGGCGGCAGGGCGCGCAGGTCCTCATCGACCACGGCCGCGTAGCAGTTGTCGATCGGGCGGCCGAGCGGGATCGCGTCGCCGTCGGCGGGGGAGACCGGGTGGAAGACCATCCCGATCGTCGCCTCGGTCGGCCCGTACCCGTTGGTCACCTGGAGGTCGGGCAGTTGCGCCATCATCCGGTGCACCGCGTCCGGGTTGAGCGGCTCGCTGCCGACGACGAGCCGCCGCAGCGTCGCGAGCTTGCCGAGCGACTCCTCGTCGCCGTCGACGAGGGCGGCCAGCGCGTTGAAGACGCTGGAGACGAAGTCGGCCGCGGTGACGCCGTACTCGGCGATCGTGTCGACGGTGTGCTGGAGGTTGAGGAACTCGCCCTGGACCGGCAGCACGGAGCGTCCGCCGGTGATCAGCGGCCAGAACAGCTGCCAGAGCGAGGAGTCGAAGGTGTGCTTGCTGTTCTGTAAGACGACGTCCTCGCCGGGCGAGGCGAAGTAGCGCGTCATGAACAGGAGCCGGTTGGTGAGCCCGCCGTGCAGGTTCATCGCGCACTTGGGCGTGCCGGTCGTGCCCGAGGTGAAGTAGCCGTAGATCAGGTCATCCGGCGCGAGCGGCACCGTCTCCCGCCGCGGCGCGGGCGTGATGCGGTCGACGTCGACCACGATCGCGCGGTCGCGGACCTCCGGCGGGGCGGCTTCGGCGTCGGCGCACAGCACGGGCCCCTCAGGCAGCACGCCGAACGTGCTGCGGAGGCGCTCGTCCGGCCACGCCGGGTCCAGCGGCACGAACGCGGCACCGAGCTTCATCAGCGCCAGGTACGCGACCGGCATCTCCAGGCTGTTGACCACCAGTAGCGGCACCACGTCGCCCCTGCGCAGCCCTCGCCCGGCGAAGGTGTTCGCGAGGCCGCTGACCAGGCCGTCCAACTGCCGGTAGGTGAGCGTCCGGCCGTCGTAGGACACGGCGGGACGGTCCGGATGCAGGTCCGTCTGCTCCTCGATCAATATCGAAACCGGGCGGAACTCGCCATAGTCGACGGCTCGGCCGGTGAAGCTCGATGGGTCGACAGGGCTTGAGAAGTTTTGCGGCGAATAGGGTGTTTCCTGGACTTCGCCGTCCGAGGGCCCGGGCATCCACGCCTCCCCCGCTCGGGGTCACAAAGGCCGGCAGGCTCCCTCTGGAGGCCGCCGACGATATGATTCATGGTGCTTTGCCGGAACCTAGTCTGATATCGGAGATTTTCGCAACCCCCAACTTTGCTATGTGTCATGCCAGCCCTCGCGCGCGAGGAATCCTCTCGCGACCAAGATCCGCGCGTGGGTAGTCGGCGGACCGTATCCGGCCGATGTTGATTTGGTTAAGCCATTGACGCGCCGGGGTTCTCGTGGTGGGGCGACTGGGCAGGCAACGCGGCCTCAGTCGCTCGCCAGTGCCCGGTCCAGGTCCTCGATCACTTGCCTTGACTCGTTGGCATAACCGAGAGCCAGACGGATGGTGCTCCGGTCGACGCCGATGCTCTTTAACGCCTCGTCGTCGTATTCGAAGTAGGTGAAGAAAGTGCTCTGCTCGACCAGAGTGTGAGGTGCCCCGAAGTTGGAGGCCATGAATGGCACCTTCAACCGGTCGACGATCTGCGCGGTCTCCCTTTCGCTCAGGCCGAGCTCGAAGGTGACCACTCCGCCGTGCCCCTCCAGATAGTCCTGGCCGAGTTTGAAGTGCGGATGGGCCTCCAGGCCCGTGTAGTAGACGCGCGCCACCCGCGCGTGGCCGGCCAGGAAGCGCGCCACCTCCAGGCCCTGGGCGTTGACGCGCTCCATGCGCAGCGGCAGCGTGTAGAGGCTCCGCCGGAGCAGGAACGCCACGTTGCCGTCGGCGACCGGGCCGGTCGTGTCGCGGTACCACCGGATCTTCTCGATCAGGTCCTGCCGCCCGGAGAGCACGCCGGCGACGATGTCGCCGTGGCCGCCCAGGTACTTGGTCGCGCTGAACAGCACGAGGTCCACGCCCCAGCGGAGGGCATGGAAGTTCGGCGGAGGCGAGAACGAACTGTCGAGGGTGATGACGACCTCGTCGCCGACGATCTCGCGTACGCGTGCCACGTCAATGAGATACATGTGCGGCGATGACGGCATCTCCAGATGCACGAGCCGCAGCCGTTTGCACAGCCCGGTGATTCCCTCAAGAAATGTCCTGGGGTCGCGGATCGAGATTTCATGAACGACTACGCCGAACTTCGGGAGAATATGATGAAAAACATTTCTGACCTGCCGATATGACTCGGCCGGAAGCGCGACCTCGTCGCCTGCCTCCAGCAGCGAGACGAACGTCGTGAAGTGCGCGGCCATGCCCGAGGCGAACAGCAGTGAACTCTCCGCCTCACTGAGCTCGCTCAGTCGCGCCTCCACCTCCAGCCACGTGGGGTTGCTGTAGCGGCCATAGCGCCCAGCCGGGATCGACAGGTCATGCAGACCGGCCTTGACTTGGTCGGCGTCGTCGAAATAGTACGAAGCACTCTGGTAGGTCGGTGACTCGATGCTGTTGGTGTACGGCTCGGAGCTTCTCTTCTTGGTCATTGGTTTCCCTTCGATCCGCGAGCCGGTCGGGCAGGCGGCACCGCACGCCGAGATGACGTTGGTTCCCCTGGGGACGCGGGCCTGCTTGCCGGTCAGAGGGCTGGATAAGACCGGAATGCGCCGTGTTCCACGCATTGTGTGGGGTCGAGGGCGAATATTCAATCGCGCCGTATGTGCCCTTTTGCCCGCTCCGGCGTCGTGGGGCGGCACCTCGGCCGCGCCCCGCGCCGGCTACAGGAGGCGGTCCGGCGCCGTTTCGGCCGGTTCGATACCGAGGTCGTCCGCGGTGCCCGTCGCCGCCGCGGCGGCGATCCGGCCGGTGGCGGGCGAGGACTGCACCCCGTACCCGCTGAGTCCGGCGAGCCACACGAATCCCGGCACGTCAGGGGCCGATCCGAGGACCGGCGTGTCGTCTTTGGCGGCCGTGCGCAGGCCGGCCCAGGCGTGCTTGACGCGGCGGATCGTCAGCGTCGTCGCCTCCTCGACGCGCTCGATCGCGCGTGCGACGTCGAGGTCGTCCGGGCGCGCGTCGCAGGGCTCGCTCGGCGTCGCGTCGGAGGGGGAGACGAGCAGCCGTCCCGACTCGGGCTTGAAGTAGAACGTCTCGGTCACGTCGGCCACCATCGGCCACCGCGCCGGGTCGATCCCGTCCGGCGGATCGGCGATGAACGCCGTACGGCGGAGGGGGATGAGCCCGACCGTGCCCGCGCCCGCCATCGCGGCCACCTCATCGGCCCAGGCGCCCGCAGCGTTCACGACGACGGGCGCGGTGAACTCCCCGGCGTCGGTGACGGCGTGCCAGAGTCCGGCCCGTCGCGTGAGGGCGCGGACGCGCGCGGAGGTGACGACGGTGCCGCCGGCCGCGCGTAACCCGCGAAGGTAGCCCTGGTGGACGAGGTCCACGTCGATGTCCATCGCGGCCGGCTTGAGCATGGCGCGGCTGTAGAACCCGGTCCGTACGATCGGGCAGTGACGCAGGACCTCCTCGTCGTCGATCTCCCGTACGGGAGTGGGCGCGGTCAGGCCGTCGGCGAGCACCGCGGCGAACCTCTCCTCGGCGCCCTTCGGGCCGAGCGCCACGACGCCGCGCGGGGTGACCAGGGGGCCGTCGGCGAAGCCGGGCGGCGGGGCGGTGAAGAACGCGCGGCTCGCCGCGGTGAGCGCGCGCACGGTGCGGTTGCCGTAGTACTCGGAGAAGAGGGCGGCCGAGCGCCCGGTGGAGTGGTAGCCGGGCGCGGACTCCATCTCCAGCACGGTCACGCTTCCGGCCGCGGATAAGAAATAACCCGCGCTCGCCCCTGCCACGCCGCCACCTACAACGAGAAAGTCGGTCACGCTCGCAACCGATCATATTGCCGCAGTAATGGCAAATAATGCTATAAGCCCCAAAAGTGCCTTTTGAGGGTGATTCAGGAGAAGAGTGCGCTGTAGGCGTTGAGCGCCGGCTGCCCGCCGAGGTGGGCGTAGAGCACCGTGGCGTCTTTCGCGATCTCACCGCGCGTGACCAGGTCGATCAGCGCGGCCATCGACTTGCCCTCATAGACCGGGTCGGTGACCATGCCCTCGGTGCGTGCGGTCAGGCGCATCGCGTCCAGGGTCGCCTCGTCCGGGATGCCGTACGTCCCGGCGTGGTAGCGCTCGTCCAGCTCGATCTCCTCGGCGCGCAGCTCGCGTGCGACGCCGATGCGCGCGGCGGTGTCGCGTGCGATGCGCGTGACCTGCGCGCGGGTCGCGGCCGGCTCGGCGGAGGCGTCGACGCCGAGCACGCGCCGCGGCCGGTCGCCTGCCAGCGCGGCGAAGCCGGCGACCATGCCCGCCTGGGTGCTGCCGGTCACCGAGCACACCACGATCGTGTCGAAGAACACGCCGAGCTCGCGTTCCTGTTCGGCCAGCTCGCAGGCCCAATTGGCGAACCCGAGCCCGCCCAGCGGGTGGTCCGACGCGCCGGCCGGGATGGCGTACGGGCGGCCGCCGCGCTCCTCGATCTCGCGCAGCGCCCGCTCCCAGCTCTCCTTGACGCCGATGCCGAACCCGGCACGCACCAGCCGTACGTCCGCTCCGGCGAGCCGGCTGATCAGGATGTTGCCGACCTTGTCATAGACCGCGTCGGGCCAGTCCACCCAGCTCTCCTGGACGAGCACGCAGCCCAGCCCGGCCCGGGCCGCCACCGCGGCGACCTGACGGGTGTGGTTGGACTGGACGCCGCCGATCGAGACGAGCGTGTCGCACCCCTTCGCCAGGGCGTCGGCGACGAGGTATTCGAGCTTGCGCGTCTTGTTGCCGCCGAACGCGATGCCGGAGTTGCAGTCCTCGCGCTTGGCCCAGACCGCTGCGCCGCCGAGGTGCTCGGTCAGCCGGTCGAGCCGGTGTACGGGGGAGGGGCCGAAGAGCAGCGGATACCGCTCGAACGAGGTGATCGACATGCCGGGGGCTCCCGTCGGTGGGTGGGCGCGTGCGGTCGGTCAGCTCGCCCCCGCGGCCGGGTCGTCGGCGAGGTCTTCGAGCGTCCGCCAGATCCGTGCGGTGACCTCGGCCGCGGCATCGGTGTCGCGCGCGGCGCAGGCGTCGATCAGCTCGTCGTGCAGGGCGGCGGACCGTAGTCCCTCGGCCGGGCTGAACTTCACCCGTTCGAGACGGCGGATCAGCGGGGTGTAGCGCTCGATCGTCGCGGCGGCGGCGCCGTTGCCCGCGGCGCGTACGAGGACATCGTGCAGGGTGTCGTCGCAGGTCATCGCGGCGTCCGGGTCGCCGGCGCGCACGGCGGCGGCGAACCGGTGGTTGGCCGCGCGCATCGCGGCCACGTCGCCGTCGGTGAGCCGGGGCACCGCGTTGCGCGCGGCCAGCTCGTGCATGGTCCGCACGACGGCGGCGGCGTCGCGTACGTCGCCCGCGACCAGCGGCGTCACGCGCGTGTAGCTCTGCGGCTTGGTCTCCACGAGGCCCTCGCCGGTGAGCCGGGAGAGCGCGTCGCGCACCGGAGCGCGTGAGAGCCCGAGGCGCGCGGCCAGGTCCGCGTCGCGTACGGATGATCCGGGGGCGAGCTCACCTCGCACGATCGCGTCGCGTATCGCCTCGTACGCCGACTCGCGGAGCAGGGTTCGCCGTACCGGCCGCATTGCCGCCATGAGTGACATGTTAGATATCACTGTGCTCCGGCGCAACACGGTTTTACTCTCCGTCACCGCCATTAACAACCGGGCCGATTAATTACGGGCCGAAATTGCATAAGAGGATTCGGTGGTGATTTGCGTGTCTGGACTCGACTCTGGCCAGGACGTTAGATTCGTCCCGTCATCGACGGGGCCAAAAAGTGCCGGTGACCCGCAGCACTCACATTCATTCAGAGGGGTTGGCGTATGTCTCAGCCGTTTGGGGCAATCGGCGAAGTCGACAGGAAAACGCTCTTGGGATGGGCGTACCAGCGTCGCTCGGAGGCATCGAGCATCTACAAGACGATGACCGTTCACCAGCCGAGGACGGCGGTCGAAGAACTGATCGAACGGC
The DNA here is from genome assembly GCA_963799975.1 of uncultured Actinomycetota bacterium. GTDB lineage: Bacteria > Actinomycetota > Actinomycetes > Streptosporangiales > Streptosporangiaceae > Actinoallomurus. Next base: position 629,552 of record CAWCZF010000006.1, read on the forward strand.
TGCGCAAGCTCGAGGGCAGCCTGGTCGACGAGGGGCGGGACCCGATCAAGGCGTGGGATGCCTTCATCGCGTTCCTGGATGACTACGACACGGGCGGCTGGACGTTCTACCTGGAGCGTCAGGCGGCGATCGACAAGGAGATCGAGGACGAGGAGCGCCGGCTCACCCGGCAGCGGCTCGCCGCGCTCGCCGCGACGGAGGCCGTCGCGATGCGCAACAAGTACCCCGGCGGGCCGAACGTCCTCGTCGGGACGGTGATCGCCGGGCTGGTCGACGTGGAAACCGGCCGTACCTGGATCGGCACGAGCGGGCAGACCGCGCACACGCGCGCCGCGCACACGGTCATGACGAATCTGCTCAAGGGCACGGTCAAGGCGGAGGAATGGCCGGTCGCCGCCTGCGCCGAGGTCGACGCCATGAAGCAGTATCTGCACGACATGGGCATCGACTCCGCTGACGGCATTCCGGCGGACACGTTGTACTTCCATGCCGAGACCTGGAATTCGTCGGCGGGCAAATGGCAGGGCCGTGCGGCCTGCAAGAACTGTAGCCAATGGTTCAAGAAAATCAGCGCCCAGCGCGTCTGAACGCCGGAGGCGCGGGCACGCCCGCGCCTCCGCACGTTCGCGCTAGCTCGCGTAGACCTCCAGTTCCGACACCTGTCCGGCGGGCCAGCCGGTGTTGGCGGTGACGGCCACCCGTACGTAACGGGCCGTCGCCGAGGAGAACGTGATCGTCGCCGTGTTGCCGGACGCCGGGTCGAAGGTGCGTCCCGCCGAGGCGCTGAGCGTGCCGAACGACGAGCCGTTCGTGCTGCCCTGCACCGACAGCGTCTGCACGCGCCGCTCCCACGACGGCGGCAGCTTCAGCACGACCCGGCCGACCGCCGTCGCCGTACCGAGGTCCACCTGCACCCACTGGGGGAACGCGTTGTTGGCGCTCTCCCAGTAGGTGCCCGCGTTCCCGTCGACGGCGTTCCCGGAGCCGTAGACCTGCGTGTGGCTGCTCTCGGCGGTCGGGCGGTCGGCCGCCAGGTTGCCGCCACCGCCACCCCCGCCGACGACGGGCTGCGTCGGCCGGTTCGGGGTGAGCGCGAGCTGTCCCTTGAGCATCCGGCCGCCGTCGGCGGTCAGCCGCAGGTAGTAGTCCGAGGAGCAGACCGTGCCGTCCTCGTCGAGCGCCAGCAGGCCGGAGCCGGACGGCACCATGCCGGCGTTCTCGGCCGTCTTGGCGATCTGGTTGCCCTCGTTGTACTCGTCGAACATCGAGATGTAGATGCCCTGCGCTCCGACACGGACCATGTTGTAGAACTGCCGCCACATGAAGTCGCCGTGCCGCCGCTGGCGGCCGGAGACGTCGCCGGGCAGCACGCACGGCTGGTAGTCGATGCCGTGGGCATTGCAGTCGGCCTGGTCGGGGATGTTGATGTTCTGGTAGACGGAGTCGGACCCGGCCGCGTCGCCGATGGCCCCGACCATCCACGGTGAGATCATGTTGAACGCGTGGTAGACGCCGTCGTACCCGGCGCGCGAGCCGCCCGTCCCCGTACGCCACTCGCGCGGCACTCCGCCGATGACGTAGCAGCCCTGGCCCTTGAACCAGTTGATGACGTCGAGGCACGCGTCGGCGCTGAACGGGTGGTTGCCGTCGTTGAAGCCGAAGCCCCAGACGCACACCACCGGCTTGCCGTTCTGCCGCGCGTACGCGGAGGAGGCGGTGTGCGCCTTCATCTTGTTCGTCCAGTCGGCCTTGATCTCCGGCTGCATGTTCGTCCAGCCGCTGACGTCGTACATGATGTAGAACCGGCGGCCGGTGCCCTCCGCCGAGCTGCGCACCTTGGCGGCCATGGCGTCGCGCGTCGGCCCTTCGCCGCCGGTCGGGTTGAAGCGCTGCAACGCGGCCGTGTCGCAGCCGTTGTCCCGCATCCAGGCGAAGTGCGTGTCGACGGTCTGCTGGTCATAGGAGGAGAACAGCGTCGCGGGCTGCCCGTTGCCCAGGTTCGCGTACGCGGTCGGGTAGCCGTGTGCGTACTCGCGCATGTCCGGCCACGCCTTGATCGCGTTGTTGGACGGCGACGGCGGCTGGCCCCAGTTCTGGCTCCAGTGCCACCAGCCGTTGATCGGCGCGCCGTCGCCGGGGCAGGCGAACCAGCCCTGGTAGCCGACCGTGATCTTGCCGACGACGTCGCCCGGCGGGCTCGCCGCGAACGCCGGGCGGGCCAGCGCCGACACCAGTTCCGGCGTCGCGGCGAGGGCGGAGCCGGCCATCGCTGAGGTCAGGAACCTCCGGCGGGAGATGGTCATGGGGTATCCCTTTCCGTCCGTGACTCAGTCGTTGATGAGGTCGAACTCTTCCCAGGGACCGATCGCCGTGGGGTTGGCGATCAGCGGCGCGGCCCCGGCGTTCTCGGCGGTGACGTAGTCGTTGTTCGCGTGCGCCCGCAGCGTGATGACGTGGTTCGCGGGCGGCGCGCCGATCTGGCCGGTCAGGCGGATGTCGCGGGAGGACGCGCCGACGAGGATCTGGTTCGTGCCGCTCGCGCTCGTCCAGACCTGGGCGACCTCGGTCCCCGCACGTGACCCTGTGTTGGCGACCGTTCTCGCAGGCGATCCCGAGCACCCCGAGCAACGTCCCGATGACGGCGAGGGCCACGAGCAGCTGTCTTTCACCGAGACTCCGTTCGGAAGTCTGTCTGAATTTTGCAAATACTTATCTTTCTTTTGCGCGACTTTGTCAAGCTTCAAGAGTCACGCTGCACCTTGACAGCCGCGAGTGACCCGGGTCACTCTGTTTCCTTGAGAGCGCTCTCAGTGCCGAGAGCGTCCCGCGCTCGTCCCCGCCCCACGCCCCGCCAGGTGTGGCAGGACCGGCACGGCCCGCCCGCCACCGGACGCTCGCCCCCTCCGGGCACGCGTCCGTGCGCGCGTGCCTTCGCGGCGATCCGCCCGCCGCCCGGACCGGCCACCACCTCGATCCGCCGATGCCGCCCCGATCGGCCGAGGAGCCGTCATGCCGCGCGTCCGCCCCAGACGCCCACTCGACTCGTTGCGCTCACTGATCGTCGTCATGGTCGCCCTCGCCGGGCTCATCGCCATGTCGACCGTCGCCGCCTCGCCCAGCAGCGCCGCCACGCTGCTGTCGCAGGGCCGCCCGACCACCGCCTCCTCCACCGAGAACGCCGGCACCGCCGCGTCCCTGGCCACCGACGGCGACGCGGGTACCCGCTGGTCCTCGGCGTTCGCCGACCCGCAGTGGATCCAGGTGGACCTGGGCTCCAGCGCCGCCGTCAGCCAGGTCGTCCTCCAGTGGGAGGCGGCGTACGCGACCGCCTTCCAGATCCAGGTCTCCGACACCGGGTCGAGCTGGACCTCGATCTACTCCACCACGACCGGCGGCGGCGGCACCCAGACGCTCAACGTCACGGGCACCGGCCGCTACGTGCGCATGTACGGCACGGCGCGCGCGACCGCGTACGGCTACTCGCTGTGGGAGTTCAAGGTCTACGGCACGGGCGGCACGGGTACGTGCGGCACCGCCGACACGGCCCTGCACAAGACGGCCACCGCCTCCTCCGCCGAGAACGCCGGCACCGCCGCGTCCCTGGCCACCGACGGCGACCTGGGCACCCGCTGGTCCTCCGCGTTCGCCGACCCGCAGTGGATCCAGGTGGACCTCGGCTCCTCACAGCAGGTCTGCGGCGTACGGCTCGACTGGGAGGCCGCGTACGGCAAGGCGTTCCAGATCCAGGTGTCCGACACCGGGTCGAGCTGGACCTCGATCTACTCCACCACGACCGGCGGCGGCGGCACGCAGGCGCTGAACATCACCGGCACCGGCCGCTACGTGCGCATGTACGGCACGGCGCGCGCGACCGCGTACGGCTACTCGCTGTGGGAGTTCGCCGTGTTCACGATCGGCGGCGGCGACGACGGCGGTGGAGGCCCCGGCAACTGCCCGTGGGTCGGCTCGACCGCCCCGGTGGCGCAGCGCGTCTCCCAGCTCATGGCGCAGATGACCCAGGACCAGAAGATCTCGATGCTGCACGGCACCGGCAGCTCCTCGCCGTACATCGGCAACACGGCCGCGATCCCGTCGCTGTGCATCCCGGCGCTCGGCCTGCACGACGGACCCGGCGGAGTCGGCGACGGCTTCGGCGGAGTCACCCAGCTGCCCGCCCCGGTGGCCGGCGCGGCGACGTTCGACCCCGCGCTGGAGCAGCAGTACGGCGTGGTGGCCGGCGCTGAGTTCAAGGGCAAGGGCGCGGACATCGCGCTCGGCCCGACACTCAACATCGACCGCGACCCGCGCTGGGGCCGTGGCTTCGAGAGCTTCAGCGAGGACCCGTATCTCAGCGGGAGGATGGCCGTCGCCGAGATCCAGGGCGTGCAGAGCCAGGGCGTCATGGCACAGGCCAAGCACGCCGCGGTCTACAACCAGGAGACCTTCCGCAACGGCATGTCCGACAACGCCATCGTCGACACACGTACGCTCCAGGAGATCTATCTGCCGGGCTTCCAGTCGGCGGTGACGCAGGGCGCCGCCGCCTCGGTGATGTGCGCGTACAGCGTGATCAACGGGACGTTCGCCTGCCAGCACCCGTACATCCTCAACACCGCCCTCTACCAGCAGGCCGGCTTCGGCGGCTTCGTCACCTCCGACTGGGGCGCGCTGCACTCGGCCGCCCCGGCGGCCAACGCCGGCATGACGATGGAGATGCCGGGCGCCGCGTTCTTCGGCGACGGACTCCGGCAGGCGATCTCGTCCGGGCAGGTCACCCAGGCGACGCTGGACACCATGGTCAGCCGGGTGCTGACCCAGATGTTCGCGTTCGGCCTGTTCGACCACGCCAAGACCGGCTCGACCGGCGCGGTCGTCACGACCGCCGCGCACAAGACGACCGCGCGGCAGATCGCCGAGGAGGGCACGGTCCTGCTGAAGAACTCCGGCGTGCTCCCGCTGTCCACCACGACCACCAAGAAGATCGCGGTGATCGGCAACGACGGCGGCGCGGGCGTGGCGAGCGTCGGCGGCGGCAGCGCCACCGTCACCTCCTCCGGCACCGTCTCGCCGCTGACCGGCATCACGAACCGGGCCGGCTCGGGCGCGACCGTGCAGTACGAGGCGGCCGCGGACGGCACCGCCGGCATCGACCGCGCGGTCGCCCTGGCCAAGACCGTGGACGTGCCGATCGTGTTCGCGACGTACCCGCAGAACGAGGGCAGCGACAACACCTCGATCGACCTGCCCGGCCAGCAGAACCAGCTGATCTCCTCGGTGGCCGCGGCCAACCCGAAGACGATCGTGGTGCTGCACACCGGCTCCGCGGTGACCATGCCGTGGCTGAGCCAGGTCTCCGGCGTACTCGAAGGCTGGTACTCCGGTCAGGAGGTCGGCAACGCGCTGGCCGCGATCCTGTTCGGCGACGTCAGCCCGTCGGGCAAGCTGCCGGTCACGTTCCCGGCGAGCCTGGCCGACGTACCCGCGCACACGACCGCGCAGTGGCCGGGCGCGAACAACCAGGTGCAGTACTCCGAGGGCCTGGACGTCGGCTACCGCTGGTACGACGCGAAGAACATCACCCCGCTGTTCCCGTTCGGGTACGGCCTGTCGTACACGAGCTTTTCGTTCAGCAACCTCCAGGTCGGGGCGCTGGGCTCGGGCGGCTCGACCGTGACGGCGACGGTCACCAACACCGGCGGCCGCGCCGGAGCCGAGGTCGCCCAGCTCTACGTGGGCGACCCCGCGTCGACCGGTGAGCCCGTACACCAGTTGCGCGGCATCCAGCGGGTGGACCTGCAACCGGGCCAGAGCCAGACCGTGCAGTTCACCGTGACGGCACACGACCTGGCGCACTGGGCGGACTCGGCGGGCGGCTGGACGACGACGGCGGGCACGTACCAGATCCTGGTCGGCGACTCGTCGCGCAACCTGCCGCTGTCCGGCTCGCTCAACGTGGCGACGACGATGAAGACCATGGTGGCCGGCCAGCCCAGCCACGCGGGTACGGTCACGATCGCCAACCCGCACGGCATGAGCAGCCCGGCCGGCGCGAAGGTGTCGCTCCCGGTGAAGGCGACCACGACCGCGCACGGCACCCTGACCTTCACCGCGAAGGGCCTGCCCGCCGGCCTGAAGATCAGCCGTACCGGGACGATCTCCGGAGCGGCACGTCATCTGGGCACCAGAACGGTCACCGTGACGGCGAGAGACGCGACGGGTGCCTCCAGCACGGCAACGTTCGTCTGGACCGTCACCCCCCAACGGCGCTGAGGAGAACGCCGGAAGCCTGAACAGGACGGCCCACGCCTCGCCGGCGTGGGCCGTTCGTACGGGGATCAACCGACCCCCCAGAGTGCAGGAAGGTAGACGGGTCGCGGGTCGCCGGTCTGGCGCATGGTGCAGCTCCAGGCGGAGATTCGGGGTCGGCCGGTCCGGTCCCAGTCGGTGATGTGGCGGGTGAGCCGGTCGGCGAGTTCGGGGGCGGCGGTGTGGTGCAGGGTGCCGTCGCGGCTGATCCAGGCGGTTCCGACGCCGGGCCGGTGGAGGGCGCAGAGTCCTTGCGCGGGGTCGATGCCGTCGGTCCAGGCGCGAGTGATGCAGGGGTCTCGGGCGGCCAGGTGAAACCACAGGGCCTGGTATTCGGACTGGTTCAGTACGGGCCCGACGTCTTCGCGGTGAGTGAGCCCGTCGCCGGGAACAGCGGCATCGGGGACGCGAGTGCGGTCTGCCGGCCACTGGTACAGGGGTCCGGCGGCGGTCATGAAGTCGGCGTGGGCGATAGCGCGGGCGGTGACCGAACGGTCGATGACGCGAACGGCGACGATGGGGTGGAGGCCGCCGTGGGCGAGGGGTGCCAGGACGAAGCCGGTCGGGGTGAGCTGGGCGAGCCAGTGTGGTGGGTCATCAGCGATTTGTCGCCGTAGATCTCGTCCAGGACTGCCGCAGTGGGCTGCTCTCCGACCTTTCGGCGCTGACTCCGGTGATAGACGGCATCGATGAACAGGTGCCTTGGGACGGTCGCGAAGGCGCGGGCGACCTCGTCGCTGCGGATGGCCCCGGTTTCGCGGAGCCGGGCTGTGTAGGTGATGAGGCGGTCGCTGATCTCGGCGTCGGTCATGGCTGAGCGACGGCCCACGCCTCGCCGGCGTGGGCCGTCTGTCGTTTTCTCGTTAGGCAGGGCTGTCGGTGCGTTCGATGAGGGCGACGACGACGCAGTTGCCGCCGTTGCCGCTCCAGGGGGATTTGCGTTCGGGGATGAGGTAGGTCAGATCCATGACACGCCCCTTCTCATTTGTGTGTTCTTTCTTTGTGGGGGTGGGGCGCCCGGTTGTGGAAAGCCGAGCCTGTGCTGCCCGGGCGCCGCCGGGTGAGGTTTCTCGGGTGTTCGTGGCTGTTATGGATCACCCCCTCTTGTTCGGGGGTGGGGAAGTCGGGGTGAATCGGGTTCCGGCTCGGTTGCGGAGTGTGGTGTTGCGGCGGAGTAGGCGGCGCATGGCGCCGTAGGTGGTGTCGAACTCTTCGGCTACGCGGCGGATGCTCCAGCCCTGCTCATAGAGGCGGACGGCGTCTGACTCGCGTTGGGCGGCGACCGGGTCATGTTGTGCGGTGTCTTGGTCGAGGAGGGTTTGGAGGTCGGTGCGGCGGTAGCGGGCGTGGCCGCCGAGGGTTCGCTGGGGGGTGAGGCGGCCGATGCGGGTCCACAGGGCGAGGGTCGCGGTTCGGATGTTGAACACTTGGGCTGCCTCCCTGGGGGTGAGCAGGTCGTCGTCGTGTGGGGTCACGTGCCGGAGGCTCCCGGCAGGCCGGTCGGCTGGCGGGGGGGCTGGTGGGTCAGCATGTGAGTTCGGCCCAGACGACCTTGCCGTTCTCGGTTGGTTCGGTGCCCCAGGTGTCGGTCAGTGCCTGGACCAGGACGAGGCCGCGTCCGCCGTTGTCGTCGGGGTCTTCGGTGTCGACGTCGGCCAGGGGATAGGTGATGACGGGCACCTCGCGGGAGCCGTCCTCGACCTCGATCCGCAGCCGCTTGCCCGGGAAACAGCGGAGCGTCAGCGAGAAGACCTCACCGAGTTTGGACGCGTTCGTGACCAACTCAGAAACGACGACCTTCGCATCTTCCAGTAATTCGGTCATATGCCAATCTGTGAGTTTCCCGGTCAGGACGAGCCGCGCGACATACGCCACATCGTGCGATTTGAGATAGACCGTATATGACTCAGTTTGTGCCGATAGGGCCGTTTTCACGCTGCCCCTCCTTCACTTCTTTGTGTTTCGGATCCGGCACCTCAGCATGGCCTGAGTGAGTTACTCTGCGATGCAAACGGCGTATTCAAATCAGTTGGATACGTTACTGTGGGTCACTTGTATCACTGGGAGTAGTCATGTCTCACGCGGATGAACTCGATCCGATGGCTTCACTTGGCGAATGGCTCGCCTATGACGTGCGGAGATACCGCGAGATGGCCCAAATGTCGCAGCGTCGGCTAGCCGAAGTGCTCCGGGTCTCGTATCAGCAAATGTGCAATCTTGAAGCGAATCGTCGGAAGTTCACCAAGGAGCACGTCACGACACTTGATGAACTTTGGGACACGAGAGGACATTTCCTTCGTTTATGGACGCACGCTCAACGCGAACACGACCGCGAGTGGTTCCGGAAGTACACGGCGTTCGAACGCCGCGCCAGGTCGATCAAGATCTGGCAGCCTCTCATCGTCCCCGGCCTCTTCCAGACGAGCGCCTACGCGCGTGCATATGTGCGAGCCGGTCGCGCGCCCGACATGGAGATGGCGATCGAAAGGCGGATGGAACGGCAGGAGATCCTTACGGCGGAGACTCCTCCGCGAGTGCTGGCGATGCTGGACGAGAAGGCACTGCGTCAGCCGATCGGCGGCGCGGAGGTGATGCGCGGGCAGCTTGCACACTTGCTGGAGGTGGCCGACCTGCCGAACGTCACGCTCCAAGTCGTGCCCACAAGAGCAGGCGCCTTCGTCGGGCTTGACGGCGGGTTCATCCTGTTGTGCGGCGAGTCCGGAGATATCGCTTTCTCCGAAGCTCAACTGGGCGGACGGCTCATCCGGGACGAAGACGAGGTCAACACCCTTGAGGTAAGGTACGACTGGATCAGGGCAAAGGCCCTATCGGAGGACGACTCCAAAGCGCTCATCACAGGCATCATGGGGAGCATGGAATGAAGCAACTCATCGAATGGCGTACCTCCGAGCGCAGCAGCTCGCAGGGTGGAGAGTGCGTCGAAGTCAGCCTTTTCGAGGACGATATGCGTTCCGTCTGAACCATAGCGCGAAAGGCCCGCTCCCTCGATCAGGGAGCGGGCCTTTTCGCTCGGTGTCAGCCGATGACCGTGCAGGTCGTGGTCGCCTTCTTGGACGGGTCGCTCTCCGACGTGGCCGTCACCTTGACGCGGCCCAGGTGGGCGGCGCCGGCCGCGTGGCGGGCGTACACCTGCACCGCCGTACGACCACCTGCCTGCGCCGTCGTCAGCGCATTCGGCAGCCACGCCGACCAGCCACGGCCCGAGGCAGTGGCCGACAGGCGGTAGACATCACCGTCGCTGTACGGTGCGGTGCCGGCCGAGCCCGTGTTGCGGAGTGGCAGGTTGCAGCGCGCCCAGCCGTGTTGTGGCGCCGCGACGCCGACGCCCGGCGACAGGCGTACGCCTCGTCGCTGCGGGCCCGAGCCGTCCAAGGAGCGGATCGCGACCGTGTAGGACAGCACGCCCGAGGCGTCGCGCTTGATGTTCAGGACGTAGAAGTGCAGCCGGTTGGCCGCATCGACGTACTCGTACTGGCTGCCCGAGTCGGTGCCCGCGTGGAACAGCGCATCGGAGAGCTGCCGGTAGTCGCCGATCGTCATCTTCTGCGGCGTGCCGTTCGGCAGCACGAAGTCCACCTTGTCGATGTCCTCCGGATGCGCGTCCACGACCCAGATGAACGGCGCCGCGTCCTTGTCCTTGGTCTTGGACAGCAGCACGCCGCTGTCCGGCGTGAACGAGTCGAAGCCCATCCGGTCGACGACCTCGACCGTGTAATTGTTGTAGCCGCCGCCGTCGCACATCGGGTCTGTGGAGACGTCGCACGCCGGGCTGCGGTCGGTGCCCATCGCGAGGTTGATCCCGGACAGCCCGCCCGGCTTGGCCCGTACGGCGCGTGCCGCCACCTTCGCCACGACGACACCGGATCCGGCCAACCCGTCGCGGGTCAGATTGAGTACGCTCGCCGGATCGACGATGCCCAGCTTCATCTTCTCGCGCAGCATGTGCTCGGCGCCCATCGAGCTGCCCGCCGTGGCGGGGATCAGCCATCGGCTGTGCGGGCCGCCGGGGCCGTTGAACGTCCCGCGGCTCAGCATGTCCCACGGCCCGGAGTAGTCACGGCGCGGCGGCACCGAGTACGGGTTGTTGTAGTTGTCGCCGATGCCGAGGATGTGGCTGAACTCATGGGCGTAGGTGCCCATGCCGGAGCTCTCGGCCTGTACGGAGCTGCCCTCGGCCGCGTTCGGCCAGATGTTCGCCGACGCCTGCCACGAGGTCCAGTCGACGTAGCGGGTGCGGTTCCAGTTCGGCAGCGCGGGGTCCGGCGGGCCCCAGTCGTCGGTCACGTCGTCGCGCGTGTTGAACTTCATCTGCCCGAACTCCTGCCAGGTGGACGACTCGTCCTGCCCGGCGCTGAGAAAGAACACGAAGTCGTACTGCGACGCGACCTGCTGGCCGACGTCGGCGATCCACGCCGCGCGCGCGTCCGTACGGAAGTCGCGGCCGCACGTGTCACCGGACGGGCACCCCTGCCCGCCCTGCATGCTGTTCTCCACGCCGTACTCATGACTCTTGGCGGGCATCCGGTACGGGCCGAAGGCGCCGAGGTCGATGCCGTAGCGGCCGCCGGAGTCCTCCATCCAGTACTCATTGATGGTGTGCCCTCGGTTGAGGGCGTTCGGCGTGTTGAGGAAGTCCGCGTAGAACCCGGGCACCTGGTCGCGCGGCACGTCGCTGACCGAGGTCGGGTTGCCGTAGATCGTGGAGTTCTTGTGCTGCGACACGACGAACGACTGGTTGGGGTAGTCCACGAGCACGAGCGCGCCCTTGAAGTTCTTGACCGACCCCTTGTGCGCCGGGTCGTTCCAGTGGACGCCGGGGATCGCCTTGTAGTCGTCCCAGGTCATCGTGTCCGGCAGCTCGTAGTTCTGCGGGTCGATCGGTTTGGGCGCGCCGGCGGCGAGTGCGTGCGACGGCTCTGCGCGCTGCCAGGGCTGGGTCTGCGGCCAGTGCCGGGCCTGCCACGGGTTCGCGGTCGGTTTGGGTCGGGGCGAGATGGCGGCCGTCGCCGATGTGGCGGACAGCAGCAGCGTCGCCGCGGCGAGCAGTGCCGACACCACAATCCATCCGCTGAACACGGCACGCGTCGTACGCGCGCCGGTGAACCTGGCGGGATCACCCATGACGAGTCCTCTTCCACGGGGCCAAGGGCCTACGCCGAGATCATCTACTGCTGCTTTAATTTGCGCCAGAGACTTGCGCGGCGTTTACCGGCCGATCCGGAGTTCCTGGGAACGAAGTCGTCATAATGGCCCGACTTTGTGCGTGGAACCGGCGAAGATGGTGCGGATCGACCAAGCCCTAGTGGAGGAGACCGATGGCGTCAGGGCACGCGAAGGTCGAGCCGCTGACGCAGCAGGACCCGCAGCGGATCGGCGGATACGTGCTGCTCGGCAGGCTCGGCACCGGTGCGATGGGCCGTGTCTACCTGGGTAAGTCGGCGTCCGGCCGGCTCGTCGCGGTCAAGACGATCAAGGCGGAGTTCGCCGGTGAGGCCGACTTCCGCACCCGCTTCGCGCACGAGGTGACCGCCGCGGGCCGGGTCAGCGGCGTCTTCACCGCCGCGGTCGTCGCCGCCGACCCCGACGCCGACATCCCCTGGCTCGCCACCGCGTACATCCCCGCGCCCTCGCTCGAACAGCTCGTACGCGAGTGCGGGCCGCTGCCGGTGCCGGCCCTGCGCTGGCTGGCGGCCGGGTGCGCCGAGGCGCTGGAGTCGATCCACCGGGCCGGGCTGGTGCACCGCGACCTGAAGCCCTCCAACGTCCTGGTGTCGGCGGACGGGCCGCGCGTCATCGACTTCGGCGTGGCGCGCGCCGCCGAGCGCGTCTCGGTCACCGCGACACACCAGGCCGTCGGCACGCCCGCGTACATGGCGCCGGAGCAGGCACGCGACAGCCGGCAGACGGTCCCGGCGAGCGATGTGTTCTCCCTCGGCTCCACCTTGTTGTTCGCCGCCACCGGGCACCCGCCGTACACCGGCGACTCGGTCACCGACATCCTGATCCGGCTCGCCACCGAGGACCCCGACCTCACCGGCCTGCCCAGAGACGCACGTGAGCTGATCGTCGACTGCCTCGCCCGGCACCCGGCCGTACGGCCCACCGCGGCCGCGCTGCTCGCACGGGTGGCGATACGGATGCAGGACAACGGCGAGTACGAATACCGGTCGACGCCGCTGCCCGACCGCGCGCTGGCGCTGATCGAGGAATACCGGCAGGAGATGCGGCCGATCAGCAGCGCGACCCCGCCGGTCGGCGAGGCCACACTCGACTCGCCGACCTCGATACGCGACCGCGACACCGGCCCGCCGCCGGGCGCTCGAAGACCCACGGCCCACACGTCACCGCACACACGTGACGACGACGGCGGGCCGCCGGAGCGTACGCAACAGCACTCGCGTGGCGGTGTGCTCGGGCGCGTCATCACGATCTCATCCGCGGTGCTGGTCGCCGCGGCAGCGCTCGTGTGGCTGGGCATCGCCCTGGGCAAGGGGAACGGCCAGCCGAACGGCCAGCCCAGTGGCGGTCCGCCGAACGCCGGCGGGCCGCCGCCGGGAGTCCCGCCGGGTTCGGATCCCTCCGCACGGCCGTCCGGGCCCCCGCGGATCCAGTTGAACCAGCCCCAGGGCGACCCCGACACGACGTTCGTCATCCACGGGACCGGCCTGGTCCCCGGCCATCGGGTCGCGGTCCAGATGGACGGTCACCGTACGTCGCCCGTCAAACCCGTGGTCGACTTCGCCGGCACCTTCAACTACGTCGTCAACCAGAGCCATGAGTTCTTCACCGGTCAGATACCGTCCGGCACGCACCGCGTCACCGTCACCGAGATCGGGGCCGGGCGCAGGCTGCGGGTGTCGTTCTCGGTCCGCCCGCGGTGACCGCGTCACCCCGTGCTCGTTCAGCGCGAGCGGTCCCACCACAGGTCCTCCTGCCGTGAGCACCAGGACGGATCGCTGAGACGGCCCAGGTCGCTGAACGTGATGATGGCGTGCTCGATGAGCACGCCGACGGCGACCTCGTCCGACAGCCGCGTCCCGGTGCGTACGAGCCCACGGCGGTTGATCTTGCGGCGCAGCACCTTGACGTGCTCGCCGACGCGCGCCGAGAGCCGGTCGCGGAACAGCGGGTCGTTGTCGAACTGCTCCAGCTGATAGTGCGCGTCGGTCACCTCGAGCGCGCCGCGGGCGATCTCCGGCGTACGGGGGAGCGGCGTCGTACGCGCCGGGTCGATGAGCCACGGGCGGCACCACAGCAGCGCCACCAGGAACAGCTTGGTGTTCGGGTCCAGGTACAGCGGGAGCAGCGTCGAGTCGTCATCCGGCCGCGCCACGGGCTTTCCGCGCGCGGCGGTGCCGAGACCGGCGGTGGTCACGACCGTCACGCGTACCGGCTGGCCCTCGTCGAGCATGGTGCGCGAGCCGACGAGCGTCGTCCCGGTACGGATGAACCAGCCGCCGGACGGCTCGCCCGGCGACTCCATGGGCGGCAGCCGGATCTGGTAGCCGTCGCACTCGGCGTACAGCGCGTGCGTGTTGCTGAGGTTGGCCACCCACGCGCCGCCGCTGACCGCGCTGATCATCCCGGCCCGGCGGGAGAGTCCGCGGTCGGCCGAGATGACCACGTCGGCGTCCGGTCCCCGGCCGAACACCAGCCGCCCGTCGTCGGGAATCTCGGTGACCTCCCCGGAGGGCGCGGTGACCCGCGTCACGGCGGTCGTGAGGACCTCGGCCGTCATGGCCGGTCCGTCCGCGTCGGCCGGGGGAAGCTGACGGTGCTCATGACGGCCGAGTGTAGAACCGCGCGCGCGACGGCGAGTATCCCCAAATCCGGGGATGGTCCGTATCCCGCATTGCATGTTTGCTTTGAGACATCTCGGCAGGAGAACGAGAATGACGGCTTCTCACCTGCCGTGTCGCTTCAACCGAGTGCGCCGGCTCCAAGCCGGGCCTACCGGGGCTGTCCGGAGGGGAGGGCGGCGCGGCCTGGGCCGGGTCCGAACGCGTGGGGGCGTTCCGACCCGCCCAGGCCCACCGAGGCACACCTCTCATGGGGGATTCTCCCCTTCGCCGAAAGCCATGGACGGACCCTTGAGCCAGTTGCTCCCCACCGACGACGCGCTCGCCCTGACGCTGATGACGACCTGGGCACTGTCCACCGGCCGGCCCCTGCCCGGCCTGCCGCTCCTCGTACTCACCGAGGAGCAACTGATCGACTTTTGGGCCGACTGAGCGGCCGCCCTCCCGCGTGGAGGGCAGTCTCAGAGTCAGATGATCTCTCCGGCGGCGCGATACTCGGCTGTAGACCCCTGTTAAAAGGACGGAGAGAACATGACCGCGATGACTCCTGATGCGAAGTCCTCCGGGGAGTTCGTGCTCGGCGGCGGGCTGCCGGTGACCCGCCTCGGGTACGGCACGATGCAGCTCCCCGGGCCGGGCGTCTGGCGGGATCCGGAGGACCCGGACGAGGCGGTGCGCGTACTGCGCCGCGCGGTGGACCTGGGCGTGAACTTCATCGACACCGCCGACTCGTACGGGCCGGTGGTGGCCGAGGCACTGATCAGGAAGGCGCTGCACCCCTACCCCGACGACCTGGTCATCGCGACCAAGGCCGGCCTGACCCGGCCGAGCGCCGCCGAGTGGCTGCCCCTCGGCCGCCCGGAGTACCTGCGGCAGCAGGCGGAGCTGAGCCTGCGCAACCTGGGCGTCGAGCGCATCGACCTGTTCCAGCTCCACCGCATCGACGCGGAGGTGCCGCTGGCCGACCAGCTCGGCGCGCTGAAGGCGCTCCAGGATGAGGGCAAGATCAGGTACATCGGCCTGTCGGAGGTCGACGTCGACCAGCTGGAGCAGGCCCGGCAGAT
This sequence comes from uncultured Actinomycetota bacterium, assembly GCA_963799975.1. GTDB lineage: Bacteria > Actinomycetota > Actinomycetes > Streptosporangiales > Streptosporangiaceae > Actinoallomurus. The sequence continues at coordinate 644,742 of CAWCZF010000006.1, forward strand.
CGTCGACATCGTGTCGGTGCAGAACATGTACAACCTGGGCGCGCGGTCCGCCGAGCCGCTGCTCCAGCGCGCCGAGGAGGCCGGCATCGCGTTCATCCCGTGGTTCCCGCTCGCCACCGGCGAACTCGTCAAGCCCGGCGGCCCGCTGGCCGCACTCGCCGAGCGTCACGACGCGACCTCCGCGCAGCTCGCTCTGGCCTGGCTGCTGCACCGCTCGCCGGTGATGCTGCCGATCCCGGGCACGTCCACCGTGGCGCACGTGGAGGAGAACATCGCGGCCGCGCGGATCGAGCTGACCGACGAGGAGTGCGACGCCATCGCGCGGGCGGTCGGCTGAACGCATGGTGCCCGGCGCGTACCGCGCGTGCGGCGCGCGGTGCGGCCGGTTCCGTCGCCGAGGAATTGCACGTCGGGGGCGTGGACGCGGCCGCTCGAGTCGATGACATACAATGACGCAACTGGTGCGATCTTTTATTATTGCGATAATGCGCCTAATAGGGATTTCGCGTAACGCGCGTTGCGACTCGATCGGGGATGATCAAGCGTGCACCTCGGCCTCGGTTCGCCCGGCATCGGCGCAGAGCCGGAATGGCCGGATACCCTCGACGTATCGGGACTGCGGGCCACGGGCTGGCGGCCCACGCCCTTTCGGGAGTTCGTTCTCAAGATTCACAGCAGGTGCGATCTCGCCTGCGACTACTGCTATATGTACGAGATGGCCGACCAGAGTTGGCGTGGCCGGCCACGTGCGATGTCGCCCCCCGTACTGGCCAAAACCGCGGAGCGCATCGCCGAACACGCTGCGACGCACGACCTAGATTCGGTCGAACTGATCCTGCATGGCGGCGAACCATTGCTCGCCGGATCCGGCCTTCTGGAAAATGCGGTTTCCGCGGTCCGAGAGGCCGCGCCGGGCGTTCGCGTCGAGGTGACCGTGCAAACCAACGGCGTGCGTTTGAATCGTGCTTTTCTCGACCTGTTCGACCGGCTCGACGTCCACGTCGGGGTGAGTCTTGACGGTGACGCGGCCGGGCACGACCGGCATCGGCGGCACGCCGACGGCCGAGGCAGCCACGAGGAGGTACGCACGGCGCTGGAGCTGCTGACCGGCGAGCGCTACCGGCACCTGTTCGACGGGCTGTTGTGCACCGTCGACCTGCGCAGCGATCCCCACGCCACGTACGAGGCGCTCATGGCCTGGGATCCGCCGGCCGTCGACTTCCTGCTGCCCCACGGCAACTGGGCCGAGCCGCCGCCCGGACGCGTGCCGGGCGCGGCCGAGACGCCCTACGCAGACTGGCTCATCCCGCTGTTCGACCGCTGGTACCGCTCGCCTCCGGCGGGCGACGTCCGGCTGTTCGGCGAGCTGCTCCGCATGCTGCTCGGCGGCGCGTCGACCTCGGAGGCGGTCGGGCTCTCACCCGTCGGCGTGGTCGTGATCGAGACCGATGGATCCATCGAGCAGTCCGACTCGCTGAAGTCGGCCTACCCGGGCGCGCCGCGTACGGGACTGCACGTGGACACCAGCGCGCTGGACGCGGCGCTCGAACTCCCCTCGGTCGTGGCGCGGCAGATCGGCGTCCGCGCCCTCGCACCCGAGTGCCGCGACTGCCCGGTGCGCACCGTGTGCGGCGGCGGCCTGTACGCCCACCGCTACCGGCCCGGCAACGGGTTCGCCAACCCCTCGATCTACTGCCCCGACCTGTTCCGCCTCACCACCCACATCAGGGACACCGTGCGATCCGACCTCGCCGTACTCCGCCAAAGGCTGTGATGACACCGCGTCGCCACCACATCTCCGACACGACCTTCGCCGCACTGGCCGCCGGCCACGGCGACGCCGAAGCGGTCCGGCAGCTCGCGGCGATCCAGCACAGCAGGAGCGTCCTGCTCGTCTACGGCGTCGCCGACACCGCCGTACGCGCCGGGCGTACGGACGCCGAACGGATCCAGGAGGCGTACCGGCTGCTCGCCACCGTACAGGCGGACCGGCCCGACGCCGTCGACGCGGTGCTGCGATACCCCGCCGTCGGCGCGTGGGCGTGGCAGGCGCTGACCGGCGGCGCCGACCCGGCCGGGCTGGCGGGCGTGGCGGCCGCGGCGGCGGTACGCGGCGGCACGCGCTGCGCGATCGACGTGCCGGTGTACGGGGGAGCCCTGACCCTGCCCTCGCTCGGCCAGGCCGTCCTGCCCGGCGACACCGGCACGGCTCGCGTACAAGTGTCCGGGCGCGAGGCGGTGATCGACGCGGGGGAGACGCGGATCGTGGTGCCCGCCGACCCGCACCGCGACGCGCCCGGCTGGCAGGGGCTGCGCCGCATCAGCGCGGGCGCGGACGGGTTCGCCCTGCAGATCGACGACGCCGACCCGTACCGCTTTCCCGGCGCGGCCGTACGCGGACGCCTGGACGAGGACGAGGTGACGGCGTGGGAGGCGGTCCTGCGCGACGCGTGGCGGCTGCTGCGCCGCCACCACTGGACCACCGCCGCCGAGATCCGCGCGGCGATCCGCGTGCTCACCCCGCTGGAGCCGCCCGCGCGCGACCACGTCAGCGCGACCTCGCCGAGCGCGTTCGGCTGCACCGCCCTGTCCGGGCCCGGCGACGGGCTCACGCTCGCCGTCACCCTCGCCCACGAGGTGCAGCACGCCAAGCTCTCCGCGCTGCTCGGGGCGGTCACGCTGGTCAGGCCCGAGGACACGCGCCGGTTCTACGCGCCGTGGCGGGACGATCCGCGTCCGCCGGGCGGCCTGCTCCAGGGCGCGTACGCCTATCTCGGCGTCAGTGGATTCTGGCGGCGGCAGCGTCACCACGAGACGGGGGAGATGGCGCTGCTCGCACACGCGGAGTTCGCCCGCTGGCGCGAGGCGGCCTTCGAGGTGACCCGGCTGCTGACGGGCACCGGCAGCCTCACGCCGGAGGGCGAGGCGTTCGTCGCCGGCATGCACCGCACCCTGCACGGCTGGCGCGAGGAGGAGGTGCCCGCCGCGGCGGCCGGCCTCGCCCACCGCTCGGCCAGCCGCCATCGCCTGTGGTGGCACCGCCGCAACGCCGGCCGTACGACGCCGTCCTAGATGGGCGGCGGGTCGAAGTCGAAGTCGAGCCGACGGCGCTGGCGTGCGACCACGGTGTCCGGGTGGTTGCGGCCCAGGGTCCGGTCGTAGCGCTCGATCGTCTCGTTGAAGAGCTTCTCGGCCTCCTCGACCGCGCCCGCGTCGCGCATGTCGATGGTGAGGTTGGCGGCGCAGCCCAGTGCCAGCGGGTGCTCTTCGCCGAGCAGCTGCCGCAGCCGCGTCAGGGTGTCCTCGCCCAGCGCGCGCGCCTTGTCGGTGTCGCCCATCTCGTAGTAGTCGCTGGCCAGGTTGGTGGCCAGCGTGAGCGGATAGTGGTGGTCCTTGCCCAGCCGGTCCTCGAGCGCCTGTATGGCGCTCTCGTTCAGCGCGCGCGCCTCACGAAGATTGCCGGTGACCCGGCTGAGCAGCGCGAGGTTGCCGACGCAGCCGTGGTTGTAGGGGTGCGTCGCGCCGTACGCGCTCGGGTAGCGGTTCACCGTCTCCTGCGCCAGCGTGAGCGCCTCGCGGCCCCGGTCGACGGTGCGCAGGATGTTGGTGAGGTTCATGGCCGCCGCGAGCGTGTCGGGGTTGTCCGGCCCGTAGAGCCGCTCGAACCGCTCGCGTACTTCGATCGAGAGTTCGAGCGCCGCCTCGTAGTCACCGGATCGGCGGAGCGCGATCGCCAGGTCCTTGGCGGTACGCACCGTGACCACGTATTCGAGGCCCATGTACTTGACGCCGTAGTCGTAGGCCTCCTGGCCCAGGTCGCGCGCCTCCTCGTGGTCACCGCACAGCCGCACCGCGCGGGCGAGGCTGTTCCACGAGGCGAGCACGTCGGCGCGGCTGACGCCTTCGGCCGCGTTGCTCTGCGCGATGAACGCGAGCTCGTGCAGCTCGCGTGACCTGGCGTACTGGCTGTTGAGCCCGTAGTCCAGCGCGAGGTTGTTGACCGTACGCAGGGTGCGGGGGGAGTCCGGGCCGAAGGCCGCCTCGTGCCGTCGCCGTGAGTGCTCGTCGTGGTCGAGCGCCCGCCCGAACTCGCCGCGGGCCCGCAGGTCGGCGCCGAAGCTGTTGACGATCGGCAGGACGTCCTCCTGCCGGAGACCCTTGGAGATCTCCGCCCGGCGTACGAGCTGTTCGTCGATCTGGTAAGCCGTCGCGTAGTCGCCGAGCTCACGCAGGATGTGGGCGCGCTGGGACTCCATGAGCAGGACGTCGGGCCGGTCGTCGCCGCCCTCGTCCCGCCGCCACCTGCTCAGGAACTGGTCGGCGAACGACAGGCCGAGGTCGTAGTCGCCGGCGCGGTAGAGGTAGCGGATGATCCTGATCGCGAACGACCGGACCGCCGGGTCGGTGCTTTCGATCATCTGGGACGGCTCGACGTGGGGGACCAGCTCCTCGAACCGGCTCCACTGCTGCTCGTCGTCGGGATCGACCTGTGCCTGCCCGGCCAGCATCAGATGGACGTCACGCCGGAACTCCGCCGAGGTCTCCTGGTCGACCTCGGCGCGCACCAGCGCCTGGATCAGCCGGTGCACCTGGATCGTACGGGCCTTGGGGTCGATCCTCGCCAGGGCGAAGCGGCCGAGCGTGCGCTGCGCGCGTGCGCGCAGGATCTGGTTGCCGACCACGCCCGAGAGGCCGCGGCCCCGTGTCTCGATCTGCCGGCGGAACACGTCCACCGGGATCGGCTCCGGGCCGAAGAAGGCGCAGGCGCGCAGGAGTTCGAGCGCCTCGGGAAGCTGCGCCCGAAGCTGGGACATGGACAGCTGCCAGGCGGCGGTCATCGGGCGGGGGTACTCGGCGGGGTGGTTCTCATCCAGCAGGGCGGCGGGCTGCTCGCCGAGCAGCTGGAGGTACTCCTCCACCGACATGCCGGTCTCGTTCTGCAGGGCGCTCGCCTGTTCGAGCGCGAGGGGAAGGTCGCCCAGGCTGTCGGCCAGCCGGCCCGCGTCCGTCGTGCTGATGGTGTTCGGGACCCGGCGGCTGAGGAACTCCACGCTCTCGGGCCGGTCGAACACGTCGACGGAGATGGTCTCGAACTGGTTCTTCCACGCCTGGTTGCGCGAGGTGATAAGGACGTGGCCGCCGCCGCTCGGGATGAGGTTGGCGATGTCCTCGGGCTCGTTGGCGTTGTCATAGATCAGCAGCCACCGGCCGAACGGCTCACCCAGGCGCAGCGCGTCCAGCACGGCCTGCGCGATCTCGGCGATCCCCGTCGAGGATGCGGTCAGGTCGAGGGGCTCGGCCAGACCGGCGAGGGCCGCCGCCACCAACTTGGGCTGGTCCGCCGAAATCCACCAAACCAGGTCGTACTCGCTCTGATAACGGTGGGCGAACTCCGCCGCCACCTGAGTCTTTCCGACTCCGCCCATTCCCTGAAGGGTTTGTGGCGTCTGTGTTGCGCCGGTTGGTGATGAAACATCCGAAACGACGGCGGTAACCCCGGGACCGCCGTTTTCTTGTTCCGGTTCGTTCAGGGCCGTGTGGAGTCGCGTCAGCAGGTCTTCGCGCCCGGTGAAGTCCTTGTTCCGCAGCGGAATGCGGCTTCCCCACACCTTCGGGCCGCGGCTCTTGATCGGCCTGACCCCCGAGGATCCTGAATCCTTCACGTGCCGCCTCCGCGTTGATCGGGGTGTCGATCCGATGCTCTCCTCGACATCCTAAGTGCAGAATAAGCCCACGCCCGGATCCCCTCACAAGGGCCCCCGTCTTCCGTGTCCGCTTTGTCTCTTGCGGCCCGCGGGTAAAGGGATGATCATGGTGCTTGAACGCACAGAAAGGCATTTCGGGCGCAATGGGCTGCATTCAACGAGCCTTCGTGGCACACTTCCGTGCTGTTTGAACCGGGCCGGTCGACAGACGTCTACCCGGCATGTATGACTGTGCCGAGGCAGGGTCCGGCCGCCTCGGACGAGGTTGTCCACCCCGCGGCTCGGGAATACCTGATTGAGTACGGACGACGGCAGGCTGAGGAGCGTTTGATGAGCCAGGAAGCCATCATGTCCGAGGACGACCCGCTCAGCCTCGGCGACCGCCTGCTGCCACAACTCGGTGACACCGTCCTCGCCCGTGAGCTCGGCCGCGTCCTCGCGGCCGGCACGACGCCGGCCGTCGCGCGGTTCCAGTCCAGGTCGCCCGAACGCCCGCCACCCGACGACTCGGGCCGGGTCGAGCCGGGCACGGGCACCGGCGCGACCGGCAGCGGCGCAGAGTGATCACGGTGCACCATAAGAGGGGGAGGTCCGGCCCCGCCGACACGAGACCGGGTCCGGCGGACCGGCGCCTCGCGCACGGGATGCCCCCGGCACCCGCCCGGCGGGCCGCGCCCCGCGGGACCGTTCGGCCGCGGCGAATCGGCCTTCTCCCATGACCGTCGACGCACTGGGCCTCTCGCCCGCCGACCGCCCGTTCGCCGGGACGCGTGCGTACGGCCCCGGCAACGCACACCAGTTCTTCGGGCGCGCGCGCGAGGCCGAAGAGGTCGCCTCGCTGTGGCTGACCCGTCGCGTCACCGTGCTCACCGGTCCGTCCGGCGCGGGCCTGACCTCGCTGCTGCGTGCCGGGGTGCTCCCGCGCATCGGCCGGGAGCAGGCCGACGTCCTGCCGGTCGGGCGGGTCGCCGCCGACGGCCACGCCGTGCCCTTCCTCGCGCCCGCCGGCCGCAACCCGCTGGTCTCGGCGCTGTGCCACTCCTGGTCCGCGCCCGGCGATCGCACGGAGCCCGCGGAGTCCGGCCGCCTGATCACCGAGTTCTTCGGCCGGCGCGAGGACGCGGGGCTGCCGCTCCTCGCCGCGATCGACCAGGTGGAGGAGGTCTTCGCCGAACCCGCGTCGCGCAGACGCCATCTCGACGGTCTCGTCGAAGAACTCCTCCAGGCGCTGCACGATCACCCTCGTGCGCGCCTGCTGCTCGTCGTACGCGACTCTCACCTGCCCGCGCTCGGCCGATACGCCGAGCGGCTGACCGCCGGGCAGCCGACCGTCACGAGGATCGGCTTCCTCGCGCCGGAGGCGTCGCTCGAGGCGGTGCGCCGCCCGCTGGAGACCACCGACCGTGAGTTCGCGTCCGGCGCGGCCGAGTCCCTGGTCGACGAGCTGAGCGCCGGCCCGGACGATCCGTACACCGGGGAGGGACTGGTCGCGCCGACGCTCCTTCAGGTCTGCTGTGACCGGATCTGGAGCCTGGTGCCCGCCGACGTCCGGTCGATCACCGCCGAGCACGTCAAGGTCTATGCCGACGTCGATCGGTCGCTGACCGACTTCGTCACCCGCGTCCTCGGTGAGACCGCGGCCGAATACCGCGTCGGCGTCGGCGACCTGCTCTCGTGGTTGCAGCGCACCTTCACCAGAGCCGCCGCGGCCGACTCTGCGGCTCCGGCGGCCGGCATCGGCGAGAAGGTCCTTCAGGCGCTGGAGGACCGGCACCTGCTGCGTTCGGAGCCCGGCCCGGGCGGCGTCCGCTACATCCTGCACCACCCGAGGCTGGCCGCGCCGATCGGCCGGGTGCCCAGCTCGTTCACGCCCGGTGACTACCTGCGCTCCGCGGAGCTGGCGCTCGCCGCCGGCGAGCTCGACCTGGCCGGCAAGCACGTGAGCGAGGCCCTCGTCGCCGCCGCGGGCGCCGACCGGCGGCTGCGTGCCGACGCCGAACGGCTGCGCGGCGACATCGCCGCCGAGCGCGGGCGATCCGACACCGCCGAGGACCACTACCTCAGCGCCGCCGCCCTCCTGGAGGCGCTCCAGGACACCGAGGCCGTCGGGCTGCTCCTCGCGGCGATCGGACGGCTCCAGTTCGCCCGGGGTCAGCGCGAGAACGCGTTCGAGAAGCTGCGGGCCGCCGCCGACCGGCTGCCGAGCGACCCGGGTGTCAACGTCTCCCTCGCCCGTGTGCTGTGGAGCATGGGCCAGCGTCAGGCCGCCGTCAGCGTGCTGACCGGCCTGCTGTCCACCAACGAGAACGTGCCCGACGCGCTGCGCACCCGAGGGGAGTTCCTCGCCGATCTCGGCGAGGCCCAGCGCGCCCTGCGCGACCTGGACCGGGTCCGCCGCAACCCGCGCCCGCTGGCGCGCGCCGCCCGCGCGCTCGCGCTGGCCACGCTGGACGACTGGGACCACGCACGCGACGAGATCGACGCGGCCCTGGCGGAGGCACCGGAGAACGGGCAGGTGCTGCTCTACGCGGCCAGGGTCGCCGAACTCGGCGGCGACCGCGCGACCGCCGCCGCACGCGCCGGCCACGCGCTCAGCGTCGACGCGCCCCCGCTGCCCGGCCATCAGCGGGACGAGGCGTCGCGCCTGGCGAACCAGACGCGCAGCGACTGACGCAGTCGCGTCTCCTGAGGCTGAGGCTGGGGCGGCCCGGCGTGCGCCGCCGTCACGCCGTTCGCCCGTGCCGGGGCCAGGGCGCGTTGCAGGTCCGCCATCCGCGTGTCGAAGTCGTCGAAGGAGACCTCGCCCGTCACCTCGCCGCCGGACGGAAAGGCGCCGTCGGACGTCCTTTCCCACCCGATGGCGTTGCCGAGGTCGGCGACCAGTTTCGACGCCGCGGACGCGACGTCCTGCGCGGCCACCGCGACCTCGCCCGCGCACAGATCGCTCGCATAGAGAAGCGTGACCATCGAGGACTCCTCGGACAACGTCATCGCGTCCTCCTGCAGCGCGTTCAGCCGGTCTCGCATGTCCGGTTGAAAGCCTCCGCCGAGCAGCTGGCCGCGGGCCTTGACGCGGCTGGCGGTCTTGAGCAGCCGGCCCAGGACCGCGTTGCGTTCGGTGTCGCTCTCGACGCGCCGGAGCCATTGGCGCTCGGCGTCTTTCTCCTCCTGTTGCTGCCGGTCACGCCGGACGGTGCCGCGATTGGTCATGACGACGGCGCCGATCGCGGACATGCCCGCCCCGGCGGCGGAGATCAGCGTGGTCCAAAGGGCGAGGTCCGACATAAGGAAAGCCCTTCCACCCGTACGAACGGAGTTCCCCCGATAACTCTTCGACGTCATTGTGCGTCTCTCGGTTCCCGAATTCCGGTATCGCGTCGATCAAGATTCATGACGTTCGCGCGGCGTCTTCGCCGAGACGCACAGAATTCGCCAATATCGGTCGGCAGAAAAGGCGAAACCCGTCCGGTGAAGGCGGCCGGGCCGCACCCGCCGGCCGCCGCCCGCAACGCCGAAGCCCGTACCTGGCTGGCCCGGCGTCACAGCCGTCCGATAGGTATTGGTCCATGACCGAACCAGCGCCCGTGGCCACCTCGCCGCTCTCGCGTCACGACTCGTCCGAGCGCGGGTCGGGACGGCTGGCGCTCATGCTGGGCGCGCTCGGAGTCGTCTATGGCGACATCGGCACCAGCCCGCTCTACGCGCTCCAGACCGTGTTCTCGATCGACCACGGGGCGGTCCAGCCGACCCGCGGCGACGTCTACGGCGTGATCTCGATGGTGTTCTGGTCGGTCACGCTGGTGGTCTCGGTGAAATACGTGGTGTTCATCCTCCGCGCCGACAACGACGGCGAGGGCGGGGTGATGGCGCTGGCCGCGCTCGTACGGCGCGTGCTCGGCGGTACGAAGGGCCGGGCGGCCGCGGTCATGGCGCTCGGGGTGTTCGGCGCGTCGCTGTTCTACGGCGACAGCGTCATCACGCCGGCCATCTCGGTGATGTCGGCGGTCGAGGGGCTCAAGGTCGCCACGCCCAGCCTCTCCCACGTGGTGGTGCCGGTCGCGGCGACCATCCTGACCGTGCTGTTCGTCGCGCAGCGGTGGGGCACGCAGCGGGTCGGGAACCTGTTCGGGCCGGTCATGGTCATCTGGTTCGCGGCACTGTCCGCCGCCGGGCTGCGCGAGATCCTCCGTGCGCCGGGGATCCTCGCCGGGCTCTCGCCGACGTACGCGGGCGCGTTCGTGCTCGACCATCCGTACACCGCGTTCATCGCGATGGGCGCGGTCGTACTGGCGATCACCGGCGCCGAGGCGCTCTACGCGGACATGGGCCACTTCGGCCGCCGCCCCATCCGGCGGGCCTGGTTCGGCGTCGTCTTCCCCGCGCTGACGCTCAACTACCTCGGCCAGGGCGCGCTGATCCTGCGCGATCCGAAGGGCGTCGCGAACCCGTTCTTCCTCCTGCTGCCGGGCTGGGCGCGGCTGCCGATGGTGGTGCTGGCCACCCTGGCGACGGTGATCGCCTCCCAGGCGGTCATCACCGGGGCGTTCTCGGTGTCGCGCCAGGCCGTGCGCCTCGGCTTCCTGCCGTACCTGCGGATCCGGCACACCTCCTCGCGCGAGGTCGGCCAGGTGTACGTGCCGGCGGTCAACTGGATCCTCTACGCCGGCGTGCTCGCGCTGATGCTCGGCTTCCAGTCCTCCGAACGCCTGGCGACGGCGTACGGGGTGGCCGTCACCGCGACGTTCATCATCACCACCGTGTTGTTCCTCGTGGTGGCGCGGGCGCACTGGCACTGGGCGGCGTGGAAGCTCGTGCTGGTGGCGGTCGTGATCGGCGGCGCCGAGGTCACCTACTTCGCCGCGAACCTGACGAAGGTCGTGCACGGCGGCTGGCTGCCGCTGCTGATCGCGATCTCGGTGTTCACGATCATGACCACCTGGCAGCGCGGACGGCAGGTCGTCACCGACCGCCGTACGGCCAGGGAGGGCCCGCTGCGTGAGTTCGTGGAGGACCTGCGCGACACGAGCGTCGTACGCGTGCCGGGGACCGCGGTCTTCCTTCACCCGACGAAGGAGACGACACCGCTCGCGCTGCGCGCCAACGTCGAGCACAACCGGGTCGTGCACGAGCACGTCGTCATCGTCTCGGCGACCTCGGAGAACCAGCCGCACATTCCGGAAGAGGACCGGATCGGCATCGATGACCTCGGGCACCGCGACGACGGCATCGTCCACGTCACCGTCCGGTACGGCTTCCAGGACGACCAGGACATCCCGGCGGCGCTGCGCGAGGCGGCCGAGCTGTGGAAGGACGCCGACCCCGAACTCGACATCGCCCCCGACGACGCCTCCTACTTCCTGTCGAAGGTGACTCTGGTCATCACCTCCGAGCCCGGCATGCCGAGGTGGCGCAAGCTGCTCTTCCTGGGTCTGGCCAACAACGCCGCGAGCCCGGCCGAGTACTTCCGCCTGCCCGAGCAGCGCACCGTCGTCATGGGCACCCAGGTCGAACTCTGACCTCGGGCGCACCTCGTTGACCAGGACCGCGTTAGTTCCCCGCGTTTGGGGGGATCCAGCGGGCACGACCCCCGGCGAGAGGATCAACGTGGACTTCGACGACGACGCTCAACTCGACGCATCACAGGTCGAGGACTCGCGCGGAGGGGGGATGCCGTTCGGCGGCATGGCCGTCGGCGGGGGAGCGGTCGGCCTGATCGCGCTGGTCGCCGCCCTGATCTTCGGAGTGAACCCGGGGCACATCGTCGGCGGCGGTGGCGGCGGCAGCGCTCCGACCTCGGGGAACCTGGCGGCCAAGTGCCGTACGGGCGCGGACGCCGACCAGTCCGCCGACTGCCGCATCGTCGGCGTGGTCAACAGCGTCCAGAAGTACTGGTCGAAGGAGTTCGCCGACACCGGCCGCGACTACAGCGTGTCCCGTACGCGCCTGTTCAGCGGCTCGACCCCCACGGCGTGCGGCACCGCGAGCGCCGAGGTCGGCCCGTTCTACTGCCCCGGCGACAAGCGCGTGTACCTGGACCTGGGGTTCTTCCAGGAGCTGCACGACAAGTTCGGCGCGAAGGGCGGCCCGTTCGCGGAGGCGTACGTCGTCGCGCACGAGTACGGGCACCACGTGCAGGACCAACTCGGCACGATGCGCAAGGTCGGGGACAGCCGGCAGGGCGCCTCCAGCGGCTCGGTTCGCCTTGAGCTCCAGGCCGACTGCTACGCGGGTGTGTGGGCCAAGCACGCCGTGCAGACCGGGTTCTTCAGCAAGCCGTTCACCGACGCCGACATCGCCGACGCGCTGGACGCGGCCGGTTCGGTGGGCGATGACCGCATCCAGAAGCGCGCCCAGGGCAGCGCCGACCCGGAGACCTTCACGCACGGCACCGCGGCCCAGCGGCAGCACTGGTTCTCGACCGGGTACGGCGGCGGCGCGCCGTCGCAGTGCGACACCTTCTCCGGCGGCATCTGACCGGCGGCATCGGAATCGGCGGGAGCGGGGGCGGCCTGAGCGCCGCCCCCGCCCGGTGTCAGGCGACGCCGAAGTCGTCGCCGTAGACGTTGCCCTGCGCGTACCAGCCGTGGATGTAGACCTTCACGCTGCCGGACGAGCCGGTCGTGAACGGCACCGTCAGCTTCGTCCAGCCGCTGGATGAGGCCCAGGTGCTGGCGGTCGCGCCGCCGGAGACGCCGATGTAGGCGAAGTCGCCCTGCACCCAGCCGGTCAGCGTGTACGCGTGGTTCGGCTGGAGGGTGAGCGACTGGTCGCACTCGCCGGTCTGGCTGGACGTCGGCGCGACGAGGAGTGCGTGGCCGCCCGAGTGTGCCGGAGAGCCCACGACCTGGCCGCCGGGCTGGCAGGTCCAGGGCGACAGGCCCGCCTCGAACCCGCCGTTGACCAGTGAGCCACCGCCGCCGCCCGAGCCGTTGACGGTGAGGGTGAACGTCGTGCTGTGGCTGCCCGAGGCCGCCGTGCCGTTGACCGTGATCGGATAGGTCCCGGGTGCGGCCGCCGACGTCGTGGTCAGCTTCAGCGCGGACGACGCACCCGCGGTCACCGACGCCGGGGTCAGCGACGCGGTGACGCCCGCGGGCGCGCCGCTCGCGGTCAGCGCGACGGTCTGGGCGGATCCGGAGGTCACCGCGGTGCTGACGGTGGCCGTGGCGGTGCCGCCCGGGTTGACCGCCGCCGAGGACGGCGACACCGAGACGGAGAAGTCGTTCACGGGCGTGCTGCCGCCGCTGGTGAAGGGCTCGAACGCGTGGCTGAAGAACCAGGTGCTCTGGGAGACGCCCGAGCAACTGCCGGAACCCTTGGTCCCCGGACACCCGCCGTTGTCGCGCTGGAGGGCCCAGAACGACAGCGTGTTGATGCCGGTGCTCGCCGCCCACTGCTCGACCGGCGCGGCGTCGGCGGTCGTGAACGTCTCGGCCGCGCCGAAGTCGTCGATGCCGATCATCTCGGTGACGCCGACCATGTTCCACAGCTGCGGTCGAATTCTTGCCCGGGTACAGGCCGGCGAGCTGGCCGTGCAGGCCGTTCGCCGCCGTCTTGGTGTCGTTGGCCATCTCGTGCGAGGCGTTGTCGTAGTAGTCGAACGTCATGATGTTGACGACGTCGACCCGCGCGTTGTTGGCCACCGCGTTCTGCAGGACCGCCAGGCCGGACGAGGTGAGCCCGCTGGTCGAGGTCGGCAGCGTGTAGGAGAACTGCACCGTACGGCCGGTGCTCGCGGCCCAGTCCTCGACCTGCTTGATCGCCTTGTTGCGCCGGTCGATCCCGCCGGTGTTGGTCAGGGAGTTGTCCTCGGTGTCCAGGTCGAGCCGCGTGACGCCGTACGTCGTGATGACCTTCTCGTACGCGGCGGCGATCTGGCTCACGTCGGTGCAGCTGTCGGCGATCTCGGTGCCGCCGTTGTCCGCGGCGTAGCCGCCGAAGGAGGGGATGACGTCGCCGCCCGCGGAGCGGATGGAGTTGATCGCCGCGCCGAACGTGGAGGAGGCGATCGGGGAGCCCGTGGCGCCGTTCCAGTACGGCGTGCACGAGCCCTGGGCGTTGGTCTGGATGAAGGCCATGGTCAGGTACTTCGCGCCGGACTGCTGGGAGAGGGCGGCCGGGTCCTCACCGGTCCAGGACTCCAGGTAGGGGGCGAAGACGTGGGCGGGCAGCGGCGCGGCGCCGGCGGGGGTCGTGCCGACGGCGACGATGCCGAACGCGGCGAGCAGCAGGGAGAGGGCGGCGAGAACCGCACGCATGGGCGTACGTGGTCGCATGAAGGCTCCAGCTCAAGAGGCGTGACGGGTGCGCCGGCCCCCTCTTCTGGGGCAGACAGGGCACGGCGGACTCCCGGCGGAGGCCAGGAGTGAGCGTCACGGAAGTGGGCGATCAGGGGCTGCGGATCCGCGTGGGCACCATGGTCAGACGCGTCCACGCTTCTGTCAAGGTTCTTAACAGTTTCCTCTGACCGCCCCGTCGTGCCTCAGACGCTCCAGAGCGCCCGGGTCGGCGACATGCGCGCGGCACGCAGCGCGGGGAGCAGTCCGGCGGCGGCCCCGATGAGCAGCGCCGCGCCCATCCCGCCGCCCCATGCGAGCGCCGGGATCACCACCGCCCAGCCCTTGGCGGTGGCATAGACCGCGGTGGCAAGAGAGCCGGCGGCGACTCCGGCCACGCCACCGGCCGCGGACAGCAGCACCGCCTCGGCGAGGAACTGGGCGCGGATGTGGCCCCGGTTCGCGCCGAGCGCACGGCGCAACCCGATCTCGCTCCGCCGTTCGAGCACCGAGATGACCATGATGTTGGCGACGCCGACCGCGCCGACCAGCAGCGCGACCGCGCCGAGGCCGAGGAACAGGACGTCGAGGGCGCTCTTGGCCTCGGCCTGGGCGACCAGCGCCGCCGAGGGCAGGCCGACCGACACCTGGGCCGGGTTCGCCGGGTCGGCCTGCGCCGCGAGCAGGTCGTGCACGGCGCCGACCCGGTCCGTACGCGCGCGGAGGTAGACCGCGGACGGGTGGCCGTCGAAGCCCAGGTAGCGCTGCGCCGCCGGGTAGCCGACGAACACCGACGCGTCGATCACCGGCGTGAGCACGGCGGGCCGCAGCACCCCCGTGACGTAGAACCACCGGCCGCCGAGCCAGATCCGCTCGCCCGGCCACAGACGGCCGACGCCGAGCACCTGCGCCGCCCCCGCGCCGAGGACGACGGCGGGCTCGCGCGCGGTGGCGGCGTTGAGAAAGCGGCCGCGCGCGACGGAGGTGCCCACCGCCGATGGCAGGTCGAGGCTCGCCGCGCTGACGCTCAGGCCGCCCGTCTCGACGGCCGGGATTAGCGGGCTGCGGTAGACCTTGGCGTCCACCTTGCCGGTGTGCTCGACGTCGAGGACGCCGGGCAGCCGGCCGATCATCGCCGGGGCCGCGGCGGGCAGCTCGGCATCCCCTCCGCCCAGCCGCTGGCCGTCGGAGACGGTGAGCAGGTTGGTGCCGAGCCGGGCGATCTCGGCGAGCAGGCCCGCCTGCGAGGAGGCGGACAGGCCCAGGACGGCGACGATGGCGGCCGTGCCGAGCGCTATCCCGAGGGCCGACAGGGCGGCGCGCAGCCGCCGGGTGCGCAGCCCCACGGTGGCGAGGCGCGCGAGGTCGGCCGGGCGGATTCTGGGGACGGCGGTCATGGCCGCGGCTCCTCCGGTGTCGTTTCGGCCGGTGCTGGATCGACCGGTGTCGTTTCGTTCTGTGCTGTGTCGGATGTGACGCGGCCGTCGAGCATGGTGATCCGCCGGGGCAGGCGTGCGGCGACGTCCTGGTCATGGGTGATCACCACGATGGTGGCCCCGGCGGCGTTCAGGTCGGTCAGCAGGTCGAGCACGGACCGGCCGGTGGCGCTGTCGAGGTTGCCGGTGGGCTCGTCGGCCAGCACGATGGCGGGCCGGCCGGCCACGGCACGCGCGATGGCGACGCGCTGCCGCTCGCCGCCCGACAGTTGGGTGGGCCGCGCTCCGCTTCGGTGCGCGAGCCCGACGCGCTCCAGCGCCGCGGCGGCGAGGCGGCGGCGCTCGGCCAGGCCCACGCCGGCGTACAGCAGCCCGTCCGCGACGTTGTCCAGCGCGGTCGCGTGCTCGGCGAGGAAGAACTGCTGGAACACGAAGCCGATACGGGTCGCGCGCAGCGCGGACAGCCCGCGGTCATCCATCGCGGCGGCGTCCACACCGGTGACCCGCACCGTCCCCGCGGTCGGCCGGTCGAGGGTGCCCATCAGATGCAGCAGCGTCGTCTTGCCCGATCCGGACGGGCCGGTGACCGCGACCAGCTCGCCGGGCGCGACGGTGAGGCTCACCCCGCGCAGCGCCGCCACGGGCGGCTCGCCGGGGTAGACGCGCGTCACGCCGGTCAGCTCCAGGACGTTCACGTGGTCGGCACCACCACGCGCTGGCCGGGCGCCAGCGATCCGGTCACCTGGACCAGGCCGTCCGCGTCGTCGAACAGCCCGGGGGACACCGCCACGAGGCGGTTGCGCGGCCGCGCGGCCACCTCGACCGCGTACCCGCCGCCGGGCCGCGCCAGCAGCGCGCTGACCGGTACGACCAGGGCGTCGCGCACGCTGCCGGTCACGATCGACACCTGGACCGGGGCACGGTCCAGGCCGCCGGTCGCCTTCGGGTCCGACGGGGTGACCTTGACGGTGACCGTGGGCGTCTGGTCGGCGGCACCGCGCGCCGCCGCGTGTGCCACCCGGCCGACCGAGGACACGACGCCGGGCGTGGTCCGGCCGTCCGGCAGCGTGATCACGACCCGGTCGCCCGCCCTGACCTCGGTCTGCTGCGCCGCGTCGAGGCCGACGCTGACCACCGGCCGCGTCGAGGTGGCCGACAGCACGGTCGCTCCCGGCCGCGCCGGTCCGCCCGGCACCGCCTCGCCGTGGCCGGTGACGCGCGCCGCGCCGGGCAGGAACACCGCCTGGCCGAGGCTCAGCACCCCCGTGCGCGGCAGGCCGGTACGGCGCTGGAGCCGCTCGAGGGCGCGATACGTCTGCGCGCCGAAGCGATGGGAGTGCGCGTCGAGCCCCGGCGCGTGGCCCAGCGCGACCAGGGCGGCGTTCAGCTCGGCCACGTCACGTCCGGTCATGCCATAGGACAGGTCGCGGTAGGCGGGCACCGGGCCGTACAGGAGGATCACCGGACGGCCGCTCACCCGGTACAGGACGCGGCCCTGGCGGATGATCCGGCCGATCGGCGGCAGCGCGGTGATCGTGCCCGCCGCCTGCCCGAACACCTGGTACGTCCCGGCGTAGCCGAGCGTGGCGTCCACCGCCGTACGCGCGGTCAGCGACCGCCGGGCGACGGGCGCGGTCGAGGTGGCGTACGCGGCGGCGCCCGGCGACTCGTGCCGCGCGAACGGCCGGGTGACGGCCACCGCGACGCCCGCCACCACGACCACCGTGACGACCGCCCCGCCGGCGGCCGCCCGCCGCCGGGGGCGGGCCGCAGCGGCGGTGGTCACAAGCCGCCGCCCGGCGCCAGCGACCGGCACGCCTGGTTCGCGCCCCGGAACTGCCGCGAGTTCTGGTCGATCTCGCCCTTGATCCCCACCCCGTGGTCCTCCAGGACCGGGTCGGGGAATTTCGGCATCCCGTGGGCGCGCATGCAGGCGGAGTACTTGAGCAGCTTCTTGTAGTCCTGCTGGAAGACCGCCTGCGGCGGCGAGCCCGGCTCCAGGCGCTTGCACGCCGCCGACGCCTTCTTGAACTGGGGCGAGGACCTGTCGAGGCTGCCGTTGTTGTTCGGGAACGCGCCTTCGGGGCCGGGATCGGGCCAGGCAGGGTCGCCGTGCGCCCGCATGCACTTGGCGAAGGCGAGCGACTGCTGGTAGGGCGATCCCGTGGGTCCCGCCGCATGCGTGTGGTGACCGGCGGCGCACGCCGTCCCGAGCAGGCCCGTGCCCGCCAGGACGGCCGCGAGAACCCCCGCCGGTACGCCGGACGGCCATCGGCCGCTGATCTCGTGGTTCACGTCTGCTCCCTGTCGGTGTGCCGGTGCCTGCGGATCGCAACCCTGGGCTCGGCGGCCTAACGCGGGCCGAACGAGGGCCGTCATTCCGTTGTTAGGTCCGACCGGGCATCCTGGGAGGCCACGAGGGGAGGGATCGATGACGAGGAGCCTCACCGCCCTGGCGCGGCGCGTCCTGACGCGGCGCACCGTACGGCTGCGCTTCACCGCCCTGTACGGCGGCCTGTTCCTGCTGTCCGGGGTCGCGCTGCTGGCCATCGCCGGTCTCGTGGCGGCCGGGACGCGGGTCAGCCGGGCCGTACCGGTCCCCGGGCAGGAGCCGGGTGGCGCACCGGCCGCGGCCCAGGCCCAGATCGCCCGGCTCCAGGCACAGCTCGCCGAGCAGCAGGGGGTGCAGTCGCGTCAGCTCGTGGTGGGTGCGGTGGTGGCGCTCGCCGTGATGCTGGTCGCCTCGATCGTCCTGGGCCATCTGGCGGCGGGCCGGGTGCTGCGCCCGCTGCGCACCATGACCGCGGCCACGCGGCGGATCTCGGCCGACAACCTGCACGAGCGGCTCGCCGTACGCGGACCGGCTGATGAGGTGAAGGACCTCGCCGACACCATCGACGAGCTGCTCGAACGCCTGGAGGGCGCGTTCGCCGCCCAGGGCCGCTTCGTCGCCAACGCCTCGCACGAGCTGCGCACCCCGCTGGCCACCATGCGGGCCTCACTCGACGTGGCGGTGGCCAAGCCGGAGCCCGCGCCGCCGCAGACGGTCGCACTGGCCGGCCGGCTGCGTACCGAGCTCGACCAGGTCGACCGCCTGCTGGAGGGCTTCCTCGCGCTCGCGCGTGCCCAGCACGGCGCGCTGCCCGGGCAGGCGACGCTCTCCCTCGGCCGCCTCGCTTCCGCGGCACTGGAGGCACGCGCCGCCGACGCCGACGAACGCGGCCTGACCGTACGCGACGAGGGCGGCGGCGACGTGTGGGTGGGCGGCAGCCCGGCGCTGCTGTCGCGCATGGTCGGCAACGTGGTCGACAACGCGATCGCGCACAACGAGGACGGAGGCTGGGTCCGCGTCGCGACCTTCGCGGACGGCGGCATGGCGGTGCTGGTCGTCGAGACCGGGGGCCAGGTGCTGGACCAGGCACAGGTCGCGGAGCTGGCCCAGCCGTTCCGCCGGCTCGGCGCGGACCGTACCGGCTCGGGCGAGGGCGCCGGGCTCGGCCTGTCGATCGTCGCGGCGGTGGCCGCCGCGCACGGCGGCGTCCTGGACCTGCGCGCACGCGACGAGGGCGGCCTGCGCGTCGCCGTACGCCTGCCGGCGGCGTCCGCGTGAGGGTCCTGGTGGTCGAGGACGCGCGGGCGCTCGCCGACGTCCTGGTCGAGGGGCTGCGCGACCAGGGCATGGCGGTCGACGCCGCCCACGACGGGCTGGAGGCGGCGGCAAAGCTCGACCTGGCCCCGTACGACGTGGTGGTGCTCGACCGCGACCTGCCGGGCCTGCACGGCGACACCCTCTGCCAGATGATCACCGAGCGCGAGGACCGGGTCATGGTCTTGATGCTGACCGCGGCCGGCGCGCCCGGCGACCGGGTGAGCGGCCTCGGCCTGGGCGCCGACGACTACCTCGCCAAGCCGTTCCACTTTCCCGAACTCGTCCTGCGCGTACGCGCGCTCGCCCGCCGCCGTCCGTGGGCGCGGGCACGCACGCTCCGCGCCGCCGGGATCGAGCTGGATCCGGTACGCCGCACGGTCGTGCGCGACGGGCGCCACCTCGACCTGTCGGTGAAGGAGTTCGGCGTCCTGGAGGCGCTGCTGCGCGCCGGCCCGGCCTTCCTCAGCGCCGAGGACCTGCTCGAACAGGTCTGGGACGAGAACGCCGACCCGTTCACCAACACGGTCACGGTGACCGTCGGCCGGCTGCGCCGCAAGCTCGGCGACCCGCCGGTCATCACCACGACCCCCGGCGTCGGGTACCGCGTCACCGGGCCGCCGGCGGCCGGCCCGCCGTCCTGAGTACGCCGCTGACCTCGGCGATCATGCCGAGGTCAGCGGCCGGGTCCGGACCTTCAAAGCGGCGCGGTTGTGTGTGACGATTCGCTGGTATCCCCTGCCAGAGCTCTGAGGAGAGCACATGCGTCGACGCATGATCGGGGTGTTATCAGGCGCGATGGCCCTCGCCCTGACGCCTTTCCTGTCCCTCGCGGCCAACGCCGCACCCACGTCCGCCTCCCCGCACCGCTCCTGCGCGGTGGCGCAGCGGGGCGCGGCGAGCTGCGGCGCCCTCGTACGCGGTGACACCGCGCAGAGCGCCGCGGCCGTACGCGCCGCCGGCGTGCCGAAGGGCCTCGGCCCGGCGGACCTTCAGTCGGCGTACCGGCTGCCGTCGGCCACCGCCGGGTCCGGCCAGACCGTCGCGATCGTGGACGCCTACAACGACCCGACCGCAGAGGCCGACATGGGCGTCTACCGCACCCAGTTCGGCCTGCCCGCCTGCACGTCCGCGACCGGCTGTTTCCGCAAGGTCGACCAGACCGGCGGCACGATGTACCCGCCGACGGACGCCGGGTGGGCGCAGGAGATCTCCCTCGACCTCGACATGGTCTCGGCGGTCTGCCCCCGCTGCAAGATCGTGCTGGTCGAGGCCAAGACCGCGTCGTTCGCCAACCTCGGCACCGCCGAGAACACCGCCGCGAGCCTGGCCGGCGTCATCAGCAACAGCTACGGCGGCCCGGACGCCTCGGACGCGACCTACGCCTCGTACTACAACCACCCCGGCCACGCCATCACGGCCAGCTCGGGCGGCGACGGATCCGGCGGCGTGGAGTACCCGGCGTCCTCCCACTACGTCACCGCGGTCGGCGGCACCTCGCTCCGCTACTCGTCCGCGACCCGCAGCTGGACCGAGACCGGGTACGGCACCGGCGGCTGCTCGGTGTACAACGCCGCGCTGACCGCACAGGCGGGTGTCGGCACGCTCTGCCCGCGCCGTGCCGTCGCGGACGTCGCCGCGGTCGCGGACCCGGCGACCGGCGTCGCGGTCTATGACAGCACCCCGGCGGGCGGCGCGAGCGGCTGGCTGGTCTTCGGCGGCACGAGCGTGTCGTCGCCGATCATCGCGGGCGTGTACGGCCTGGCCGGGAACGCCGCGACCATCGACGACAACTACCCCTACACGCACGCGAGTTCGCTGTTCGACATCACGTCGGGCCCGGGCGGCGTGTGCACCCCCGCGAAGTGGTGCACGGCCGGTCCGGGCTGGGACGGCCCGACGGGCATGGGCACCCCGAACGGCGTGGGCGCCTTCTGACCCTCGGCGAAGTGCGGCGGTGGCCGTCCGCGAGCCGGACGGCCATCGCCGGCGCTAGCGGGCCGTCACCTGGAAGGAGTCGTGCTCGCCGCCCGTCGAACTGTCACCCGCGTACACGTCGATCGTGCCGGGCTCGACCACGAAGTGGCCGCCGTTGTCGTAGAAGCCGACGTCCTGCTTGGTGAGCTGGAACGTCAGGTGCCTGGTCTCACCGGCCGCCAGCGTCACGCGCTGGAAGCCGCGCAGCCGTCGTACGGGCTGGGAGATGCTGGCGACCGGGTCGTGGATGTAGAGCTGCACGACCTCGTCGCCGCTGCGCTTGCCGGTGTTCTTGACGTCGACCGACGCGGTGATGCGGCCGCCGGCCGGCATCGTCTTGGCGCCGAGCTTGAGGTGGGAGATGTCGAAGGTGGTGTAGCTGAGGCCGTAGCCGAACGGGTAGAGCGGGTCACAGCTGGGCAGATCGCGGTAGCGCGAGTTGTACTTCGAGGTGGCGTCGCACGGGCGTCCGGTGGGCTCGTGGTTGTAGTAGATCGGCACCTGCCCGAGCGCTCGCGGGAAGGAGACCGGCAGCTTGCCGCCCGGGTCGACCTTGCCGAGCAGGACGTCGGCGACCGCGTTGCCGGCCTGTACGCCGGGGAACCAGGACTCCAGGATCGCCGGCGCGCTCGCGGCGACCTTCGACAGCGTCAGCGGGCGGCCGTTGAACAGCACCACGACGAAGGGTTTGCCGGTCGCCTTGATCTGGTCGATCAGCTCCTGCTGCTTGCCCGGCAGGTCGATCTCGCTGCGCGCGGCCGCCTCGCCGCTCTGGCCGCGGGTCTCGCCCAGGGCGAGGACGACCTGGTCGGCGGCCTTGGCCGCGGCGACGGCCTTGGGGAAGCCGGCGTCGGAGCCGCACTCGTCCGCCGGCGTGAGGTCCGGCGGATCCTTGTCGATCATCGCGCAGCCCTGCGTGAAGGTCGTCTTGGCGTTCTGCGCCTTGATGCCTTCATAGACCGAGACGGCGTCCTGGTCGCGGCCCTGCCCCCACCAGGGGCCGAGCATGTCGTGCTTGTCGTCGCCGAGCGGGCCGATCACCGCGGTCGACTTGGACGGGTCGAGCGGCAGCGTGCTGTCGCTGTTCTTCAGCAGCACCATCGAGCGCCCCGCCGCCGTACGCGCCGCGGCGACGGCGTCGGGCAGCAGCTGCGCGCCCTCGGCCTTGGCCGGGTCGACGTACGGGTGGTCGAACAGCCCCGCGCGGAACTTGACCCGCAGGATCCGCCGTACGGCGTCGTCGACACGCCGCATCGAGATCCGGCCCTGGGAGAGGAGCTGCTTGCCGTAGTCGCGGATGTTCGTGCTGACCATCTCCGAGTCGGTGCCGGAGTTCAGCGCGAGCGCGCCGGCGCCGGGACCGTCGGCCGCGACGCCGTGGCCGCAGGAACCCTCGTCCGGAGTCCGGGGCGGGCAGGCCCGCATCTCGGCGACCGCGGTGTAGTCGCTCTCGATGAACCCGTCGAAGCCCCACTCGTGCTTGAGGATGTCGGTCTCGGTGTGGCTGTCGCCGCAGCCCGGGGAGCCGTTGATGGAGTTGAACGAGCACATCACTGTGTCGGCGCCGGCGTCGATCGCGGCCTTGAACGGCGGCAGGTACAGGTTGCGTAGCCGCTGCTCGGACATGTCGGTCGTGTTGTAGTCGCGGCCGCCCTCGGGCTGGCCGTACGCGGCGAAGTGCTTGACGCTGGTGACGACCTTGTCGGGCGCGCTGTAGTCGGAGCCCTGCGCGGACTTGACGCGGGCGGCCGCGAAGACCGAGCCGAGGTAGGGGTCCTCGCCCGCGCCTTCGGCGATCCGGCCCCAGCGCGGCTCGTGCGAGACGTCGACCATGGGGGAGTAGATCTGCTTGATGCCCACCGCGGCCGACTCCCGCGCACCGTACTTGTCATCGGCGGTCACGACGCCCGGGTCGAAGCTGCTCGCCGCGCCCAGCGGCGCGGGGAAGATCGTCCGGTACCCGTGGATCGTGTCGTAGGCGAACAGGATCGGGATGTGCAGCCGCGACTGCTCCACCGCGACGTGTTGCAGGTGGTTGATCTTCTGCGGATCGGTCAGGCTGAACACCCCGCCGACCCCGTTCTTGGCGTCCTCGTCGGTGACCTGGCCGTCGGAGAGCAACTGGATCTGCTGGAGCTTCTCCTCCAGCTTCATCCGCGACAGCAGGCCGTCGACGCGAGCCTCGATGGCGCGGTCCGCTGCCTGGCGGGTGGGCGCGAGTGCGGTCTCGTCGCTCGTGTACGTCGCGCGCGTCCCGGCTGAGGCGAGGGGCGCGAGCGTCATGAGTGCCGTGACGATCGCTGCCACACGTCTTTTTCGACCCATTTTCGCTCCCGGCTCGTGGGCGCGACGGTGCGCCCGACTCTGGTGGGTCCCCCGGAAAGCTGGCGTTCTATCCCTGAATCGACTCGAATCGCCGGAATCGAACCATGGGCGGTTAACCCAGGTCAAGGCTCATGACGATCAAAACCCGATCTTCGGCTGACCACTGCCGGTCGCGTCCATCGGGGTTGGCCGGAGTGACGGGTGTACTAGTACACCGCCTGGCGGCGAGTCTTTTCCCGGCCGCCCGCCAGGTGGTCCGCATCGCCCGCTGTACTAGTACGGTCTGGTGTGTTCTTTTACCGCCTTGACCTGCGGCTTGAGGGCGTATGCTGCTGGAAATACGGTGTACATCTCGAAGGAGTTCCGCATGACTGAGACGGTGCTCATCTCCGGCGCGAGCATCGCCGGACCCGCGCTCGCCCACTGGCTGCACCGCCACGGGCTCACCCCGACCGTCGTGGAGCGCGCGCCCGCCCCGCGCCCCGGCGGCCAGCCGGTGGACCTGCGCGGCGCGGCGCGCGGTGTGGTCGAGCGCATGGGGCTGATGCCCCAGGTACGCGCGGCCGCGGTGCGTGAGCGCGGCATCGCGTTCCTCGACGCCGCCGGACGGCGGGCGATGCGCATGCCCGCCGAACTGTTCGGGGGCGAGGGCATCGTCGCCGAGATCGAGATCATGCGCGGCGACCTGACCCGCGTGCTGTACGACGCGACGCGCGACGACGTCGAGTACCTCTTCGACGACCGGATCGCCGGGATGGACCAGCGCGAGGACGGCGTCGCGGTCCGGTTCGAGGGCGGCGCGACGCGTACCTTCGACGTCGTCGTGGGCGCGGACGGCGTGCACTCGGGCGTACGCGACCTCGCCTTCGGCCCGGAGAGCGACTACGTGCACCACCTCGGCGCGTACACCGCCTACTTCACCGTCCCCGACCCGGGCGACCTGGACGACTGGTTCCTGCTCTACAACGCGCCCGGCCGCCGCAACGCCGGTCTGCGGCCCGAGCGCGGCGGCACCGCCAAGGCCATGCTCAGCTTCGCCGCGCCCGACCTGCGCTATGACCGGCAGGACGCCGAGGAGCAGCGGCGGATCCTCGCCGAGGCGTTCGCCGGCGCGGGCTGGCGCGTCCCCGCGCTCATCGACGCTATGGAGGACGCGCCGGACTTCTACTTCGACGCGATCTGCCAGGTGCGCGTCGGCCGCTGGTGGCGCGGGCGCGCGGTGCTGCTCGGCGACGCCGCGTGGTGCTCGTCGCCCCTGACCGGGCTCGGCACCAGCATGGCGCTGGTCGGCGCGTACGTGCTCGCGGGTGAGCTGGTGAGCGGCGACGGCCACGAGGCGGCCTTCGCGCGCTATCAGGACGAACTGGCCGGATTTGTGGCCGAGTGTCATAAGCTCCCACCGCGCGGGGTCAAGGGCTACCTGCCGAAGTCTCGCGCCGGGATCTCGATGCGCAACCAGTCGATGAGGATGATGACCGTTCCGCCCATGCGTGGCATGCTCGCCAAGCAGTTCGCCAAGGCCGGCGGCATCACGTTGCGGGAGTACGCGAAGGAGGCGTGATGGGGGGTGAGCCGCCCTCGGTGCGGATCGCCGCCGAGATCCGCCGGCGCATCGCCGCCGGAGAGCTGCGGCCGGGCGACCGGGTGCCCTCGGCCCGCCAGATCACCGGCGAGTGGGGCGTCGCCATCGCGACCGCGACCAAGGTGCTGGCGGGCCTGCGCCGCGAGGGCCTCGTACGCGCCGTGCCGGGCGTCGGGACCGTCGTGGAGCGCCGCGAGTCGCCGCCGGCGCGTACGCGACGGGCACCCGCGCGCCGGACCGCCGACGCCGAGCTGACCCGCGAGCGCGTCGTCGCCACCGCCGTCGCGATCGCCGACGCCGACGGCCTGGACGCCCTGTCCATGCGCCGCGTCGCGACCGACCTGGGCGTGGCGACGATGACGATCTACCGCCACGTGCCGGGCAAGGACGAGCTCGTGCTCCTGATGGCCGACGCGGCGTACGGCGAGCGGCCGCTGCCCGAGCCTCCGCCGCCGGACTGGCGTACGGGCCTGACCCTGATCGCGCGCGAGCAGTGGGCGGGCTACCGGCGGCACGAGTGGCTCGCCCGCATCACGTCCATGACCCGCCCCGAGCCGCTGCCGAACGCCATGGCGCACACCGACTGGACGATGCGCGCCCTGGACGGCCTCGGCCTGACCGCGGAGACCATGCTGCTCCTGGCCGTCACCCTCGCCAACCACGTGCGCGGCACGGCCGAGAACCTGGAGGCCGAGACCCAGGCCGAGCACGACACCGGTCTGACCGCCGAGCAGTGGATGGAGGCGCAGGGCGCGGCGCTGGCGGACGTCTTCGCCGCCCGCCCCCTGCCGATGCTCTCTCGTGTGGCCCAGGGGCCTGACATCGACCTGGACATCGACGTGCTCTTCGAGTTCGGCCTACAGCGACTCCTGGACGGCTTCGCCGCGTTCATCGCGCGCTGAGTCTCATCGCGCGCCGCGTTCAGTGGGTGCCGCGTTCGGCGGGCGCCGCGTTCATGGGCGTCGCGTTCAACTGAGCCGTTCGCCCGAGAGCTCCGCGCAGTAGTCGACGAGCCGCGCGCCGAGATCGGCGTCGGCCACCGCGGGATGGGTCCTGCTCGGCCGCCCGTGGAAGAAGTAGCCGCCGGTGACCGTCGCCGCGGTGTCCTCGCCCACCGCCAGCCACGCCTGGGTGACCGGGCCGAGTTCGAGGTCGTCGCTCGCGCCGGGGCCGCCCATCTTGGTGGCGACCCAGCCCGGGTCGACCGCGTTGCTGCACGTCTCGGGCCACAGCCGCGCGACCTGTGCGGCGAGCACGGTGACGAGGAGTTTGCTGTCGGAGTACGCCTGCACGCCGTTCCAGTCTCGGCGCGTCCACTGCGGGTCGGTGAGGTTCGGCTCGCCGCCGCGATGCATGCCCGAACTCACGTACACCAGCCGCGCCGGCCGGTCGATCAACGCGGTGAGCAGGTACGGGGCGAGCACGTTGACGGCGAAGTGCTGTTCGAGCCCGTCGGGCGTCTCGACGCGCCGCGGCTTGCGGTAGCCGACCCCGGCGTTGTGTATCACCGCGTCGTACGCGCCGCCGTCATTGGCCTGCTCGGCGACCGAGCGGATTCCGGCGATGGCGGACAGGTCACCGACGAGCACACCGTCCGCGCCCGGAAGCGCCGCGCGCGCGTCCTCGGCCCGCTCCTCGCCACGCGCGTGCAGGGTGACCGTGTGGCCCTGCTCCAGCAGGAGCTGAGCGGCCAGCCGTCCGAGCCCGTCCGCCGAACCGGTGATCAGAACACGTGCCATCTGCGGTCTCTCCTCGCGGGTCAGGCGGCCTGCGGCCGGTGCGCCAGGTAGGCGGTACCCAGCGCGGACCGGATCAGGCCGCGTTCGCCGGACTACCCGTCTCGCCGCGATTCAGGGTGTCCCCTGGACCCTTTTGCCATTCATTGATCTCGTCGAGGGGCAAGTGCGAACGTCGGCACAGGCGGATCGTCTTCCTGGATCGCCCCGCCCTCCTGATCCGGTGCCTGGTCAGCTGCCGTAACGGTCTTTCCCGGGTCGCCGCCCTCCTGATCCGGTGGCTGGTGGGCTGCCGTCACCCTCACTTCGGAGCCACCCCGGTCGGCCGGTGCTCCTGCGTCCGCCGCCGCGCATCGGCGAGCGCCCCGGCCAGGAGGTGCTCGCCGCCTTCGACGTTTGAGACACCCACCTCGCACGCGCGGGCGTATCGGCGTCCCCGTCGGCACGTAGTGGCGGGGCGCCGCGGTCATCGCGCGGTCAGGCCGCGCTCGGCTATGCCGGCTGTCTCCGGGCCAGCAGCGCTGCGACGGCGCGCGCGGTCGCGGGATGGTGGGTCGGCAGGGTGCATGTGCGGTCGCTGGGGGCGGTGCTCCGGACGGTGCGGTCGTAGCCGAGGAGGTCCGCGACCGCGTCGCTCGCCGCCGGATGGGCGGACAGCAGGTCCGTCACAGGTCCGGCAACGGCCGCCGCCATTGCCGCGGTTGCCGCCCCCGTCGCCGCAGGCGTCTCCGCTGCCGGTCGCTCGGCCCACGGCGGCACCCAGCCGTCGACGCCCGCCAGACCTGCCGGGAACGTGCGGCCCGCCTCGCGTACGAGGATCGGGACCATCTCGCCCGCGTGCTCGCGCAGGGTGGTGATCAACTTGGGCAGCCAGGGGAGCAGGATCGGGTCGGGCAGCCGGGCGAACGCCTTGGAGATCACCTCGACCACGAATGCCGCCAGCGCCGGAGCCGGTTCCAGTGCCTGCACGAAACCGCTGATGTAGAGCGGGAACGCCGGGACGACGAGCGGGTTGGCGAGCAGGTCGTCGCATCGGGACCGCAGCTCGGCCAGGGACAGCAGGCCCAGCCGGCAGCTCGCCGCCCACAGCAGCGCGACCTTCGCGGGCGCCTCGGGGTGCGCCTGGCGTACGGCGAGTTCGAGCTGGGCGTGGTCGCAGCCGAGGGACAGCGCGAGGCTCTCCATGCCGAACAGGAACCCGAGCATGGCCGCCACCTGCCGTACGCCGGTCTCCTCGTCGGCGAAAGCGGCCGGCAGCAGCGTGCAGTAGTGCGCGTACCCGGTCGTCACGAACGCCTCGCACCACTGCGGCAGGGCCGGCCGGGTCGCGCGGTAGTGGGTCAGCAGCCGGCGGATCCGGCGCAGCACCTCGGGGGCCTCGTCGACGGTGCGCTCGGCGGACAGCAGCTCCACGGCGCGTACGCCGAGCTCGTCGGTGAGCCGGCCGCCGCCCAGGTAGAGAATGGACTGCTCGACGGCGTCGAGTGCGACGGCGACGGTGGCGCCCTCGGTGTGGACCGCACGGCGCAGCCGCTGTTCGAGCACCTGCTCGACGGTGACGCCTTCGTACCCCAGCTCGACCAGCGACCGCTGGTTGCGGCCGATCGCAAGATCCCAGCTCTCCTGGATCGAGCGTTCGCCGAGCCGCCGCGAGCCCATGATCGGGCGTACGGCGTCGTCCGGCAGCAGGCGGCGCAGGATCCACAGCAGCGCGGAGCAGGGCCTCAGATCGGGCCGCGCGTCCAGATCGAGCAGCGCCCGCTGGATGGTGCGTTTCTCCAGGTCGAGCCCGAGCGGTTCGAGCCGGTCGAGCACGTCGCGCGCCAGCGGCGGCAGCGCCTCGTAGCCGACCTGGCCGATCCGGTCGCCGCCGAGGAGGATCTCGCACAGGCGGCGCACGTCGCGCCGGCCCGGTACGACGTCCTTCTCGATGCACGTGACCGCGGCGTCCTGGAAGTCGTACGGCGTGGGCCGGCGGCGGCCGCGCAACCCGGCGAGCAGGACGGACGTCTCGAACACCGCGATGGCGTCGGCCGTACTGGCGAGGTAGCCGTTGCGCCGCGCGAGCCGCACGACGTCGACGCACCAGCCGAGCAGCTCGCTCTCGTCCACGTCGTCCAGCGCGGGCGGCCGGGCCAGGAATCCGGACAGCCGGTCGGCGAGCGGCACCGGCGGCGCCGCCGCGCGTACGCGCTTGGCGCTCGTGCCCTTCTGGTCCTTGAGCCGGTACGGCGTGACGCGGCTGTGCTTGAGCGCCTTCGCCCAGGTCGCCGCCGCGATCGACACCGAACCGGAGGCCAGCCCGAACTGCGCCTCGATGGCCGAGTGACTGGAGGGGATCAGCCCGTAGAGCCAGCGCGTGGCCGTACGCGGGCTGATCTCGAACGGCTCCGCGACGGCGTCGATCCCGAACTGCTCGACCCGGCTGGCCGCGTGGAATGCGCCGCACACGTAGAGGCAGTCCGACGGGTCGGCACCGGACGCGGAGAGATGTTCGCGCATGCGGGTCCACATGTAGCGCTCGCGGTCCTCGTCACGGTCGAGGCGGTCGGTTCGCAGGCGGCGGAACAGGCTGCCGATCAGGACCATCACCTGCCGGTACGCGTCGTAGCCCGCACCGACGAGCGGCTGTTCGACGTACTGGTCCCACCACTCGGACCAGTGCCGGACCTTGCCGTGATGGAGCAGATGCTCCTCCAACTCGGCGAACCTCGGCCGCAGGTCGCCGATCTCGATGCCCACGGCGTCACCGTGCAGAGCCGCCTCGTCTTCGGCGGCCGGTCCGGCACTCGGCCCGGCTTCTGGTCCGGTGGCCGGTGCGGCGCTCGGGGCGGTCGGTTCGGGGGCGCGCGGCTCCCACTGGAAGACGTGGTCGGTCGAGCGGTCGACCAGTACCAGTTCGACGCCCGGGGTGTCGAGGGCGTACGCGATGGCCTGGTATTCGGCGGAGGCTTCCGTGATGGGTGCCACGACGCTGAGCGGTGCCCAGGACGCGGGGAATCGGTCGATCTGCGTCGCGAACGCCTGCACCGCCACGGGCAGGCGGCAGTTGCGCAGTTCGTCCAGCAGCGGCCGCAGGTCCTCGCACAGTTCTAGGTAGATCACCTTGGGTTGTTTGTCGCGCAGGCGCCGTGCCATCGCGAGGGCCGAGGCAGGTGAGTGGTGGCACACCGGGAAGATCTCAAGGCGTTCGCTCAGCGCCCGGTCGACGTCGTCGACCAGGCCCGCCAGGATTTCGGGCACCGCGCTCGGACCGTCGGCGAACGCCTCGGCCGCGGTGCGGAGCTGCTCGCGCAGTGCGTCGAAGGTGTTCATGACAGGGTGGCGATCGCCTGCCGCCCGCCTTCGAGGAACTCCGGCCAAGGGCCACCCTCGCTCTTGCTGCGCGGTTCGACCACGCCGTGCCAGAACTTGTTCAGGATGGCCAGGTCCTCGGGGTTGCGCCGGGCCAGCGAACCGACCAGCGAGCCGGCGAGCGTACCGGCGCGCAGTGTGTCGTCGCCGAAGAACCGGCTGTGCAGGATGGCGTCCTCCAGCACGCCGATCTGCTCGGCGGTCGACAGCGCGGACTCGAGCCGCTCCTCGTCGCCGGTGGCCGAGGCTGCGGCGGCCCGCAGGTCGGCGAAGCTCCGCAGCAGGATGTCCAGCAGCGTGGGCGGCACCTCCAGCTCGATCCGATGCCGGCGCATCAGCTCGGTGGTGCGGAACCGGACGATCTCCGCCTCGCTGCGCTTGTTCGTCACGACCGGGATGCGGACGAAGTTGAACCGCCGTTTCAGCGCCGAGGACAGGTCGTTGACCCCGCGGTCGCGGCTGTTGGCGGTCGCGATGATGGAGAAGCCGGGCTGGGCGAAGACGATGTTGTCCTGGTCCAGCTCGGGGATGGACACGTACTTCTCGGACAGGATCGAGATCAGCGCGTCCTGCACGTCGCTGGTCGAGCGGGTCAGCTCCTCGAACCGGCCGATCACGCCCCGCTCCATCGCGGTCATGATCGGAGAGGGGATCATCGACTCGCGCGACTGCCCCTTGGCGATCACCATCGAGACGTTCCAGGAGTACTTGACGTGGTCCTCGGTGGTGCCGGCCGTACCCTGGACGACCAGCGTGGAGTTGCGGCAGACGGCGGCGGACAGCAGCTCGGCGAGCCAGCTCTTGCCGGTGCCCGGGTCGCCGATCAGCAGCAGGCCGCGGTCGGAGGCGAGCGTCACGATGCCGCGCTCGACGAAGCTCCGGTCGCCGAACCACTTCTGGGAGATCTCGCGGTCGAGGCCGTCGGAACGCTCGGACCCGAGGATGAACAGGCGCACCATGCGGGGGCTCAGCCGCCAGGAGAACGGCTTGGGCCCGTCGTCCACGGACTCGAGCCAGTCGAGCTCCTCGGCGTACTTCACCTCGGCGGGGGCGCGCAGCATCTCGTCGGTCATGTTCATCTCTCCTAGGCGAGGAAGTTCTTGAGCTCGAACACGAGCTTGCGGATATGGCCCGAGATCACGGGCGTGCCGAGGTCCTTGAAGCGCTGCCGGAACCAGGGGTTCACACTCTGGTGCCCCGAGCTGTTCACCGAGCCGACCGGGATGAACCGCACCCCCGACCGGTGCACCGCCTCGATGCCGTCGAACAGCGGCTGCGACCGGTCGAACTCGTAGAAGTCGGAGATCCACACCAGCACGGTGTTGCGCGGATCGGAGATCTTCGGCCGGGCCATCGCCATCGCGACCGGCCCGTCGTTGCCGCCGCCGAGACTGGTGCGCAGCAGGACCTCGAACGGATCGTGCACCCAGGGCGTCAGGTCGACCGCACGGGTGTCGTAGGCGATCAGGTGCACGTCGACCTTCGGCAGGCCTGCGAAGATCGACGCCAGGATCGTGCAGTTGACCATCGAGTCGACCATCGAGCCCGACTGGTCGACGACCACGATCAGCCGCGCCGGCGTCGTGCGCTTGGCGGTGCGCCGATAGAAGAGCCGGTCGACGTAGAGGCGCTCGTCCTCCGGGCTCCAGTTGGTGAGGTTCTTCCAGATCGTGCGTTCGAGGTCGAGGTTGCGGAACACCCGTTTCGGCGGCACCGAACGGTCGAGCACACCCGCGCTGGTCTGCGCGACCTGGGTGCGCAGCACCTGTGCGACCTCGTCGACGTAGCGGCGGATCAGGGCCTTGGCGTTGGCGAGCGCGACCCCCGACAGGTTGGACTTGTCGCGCAGGAGCTGCTCGATCAGCGACATGCTCGGCGTCAGGCGGCTCGCCAGCGCCGGGTCGGCCAGCACCTCGCGCAGCCGCATGCGGCGTACGAGGTCGCCCTCCAGCTCGGACAGGGTGCCGGACAGGCCGCCCGCACCCTCCGCTCCGAGCGCCTGGCGGAACCAGTCCGCGTCCTTCTGCCAGCCGCCGAGCTGAGCGGCTGTCACACTGCCCGATCCGGTGGAGAACACGTTGAGCAGCAGCTTGGACACCAGCACCGCCCGGCGTACGCGATCTGCGGGGTCATCGTCGTCCGGCGCCATCAGGTCGCGCAGCTCGTCGCCGAGGTCGGGGAAGCGCTGGACGAGGTTGTCCACCGAGACCGACGGGTCGAGCAGCGCGGGCGGCAGCCCGAGATCATCGACGATGGCCACGCTGGAGGACTCCAGCGCGGGCTGCTCCTCGGAGTCGAACACCCGGGACAGGAGCCGCCAGTAGAGCACCTGACGGCGGGTCTCGTCGCTCACATCGCTCCCGTCGGTCAGGCCGGCCGAGTCAATCGGGGTGGTCTCGTGGGTTGGGCGAGCCTGCCCGGTCGGGGCGGTCGGGCCCGCCAGGTCGGTGGGGTGCGTTGGGTGGGGCGGGGTGGTCAGGCTCGCCGGGCTGGTTGGGCGCGTTGGGGTGGTCGGGTCGGCCTCGTCGTGCGGGGTGCGGGTCATCGTCGTAGTAGCCGTCCCGCTCGTTCGCGGAGTACGGCGACCGCGTCGCCGGCTCTGGCCTCGGCCTTCACGACCTTGGGATCTGTGGGACCCATCGCCCAGTCGCCGTTGTGCGCCTCGAACGGCTTGCGGGCCCGTGTGCCCTGGACCGCGAGTGGCTGGAGAGACCATCGGCCGGCGTCCCAGCGGATCAGGCCGATGCAGCGTGAGGAGGCGGCGACCAGCCCGGGTGTCAGCGGGCCGCAGGACGGGAGCCGGTCGAGGTCGACCGGGAGAGTGTGCCCGTCCAGCTCGAACCCCTCGCCCGGCCGGTAGCCCTCGACGAGCACGGGTTCGGCGATGCGTACCGGATGGCGGTCCAGCGGGAGTACGGGTGGGGCGGTCGCTGCGGTCAGGAGTACCCGTGCGGTCGCGAACGGGTCGGCGGGCTCGCCCGCGGCGGCACGGTCGTCGTGCCAGACGAGGTCGCCGCCCGCGAGCAGAGGCATGTCCTCGATCTCCAGGCTCCGGCGTCCGGCGAGTGCGGCGAGGAGCACGGGATGCCGGAGTAGCAGCCGCCACACCGCCGCGCCGACGATCGTGTCGACCTTCGCGGCGGCCACGCTCACGCGCACCAGGCGTGGTCCTGCGGCGCCGGTGGGTTCGAGGATCGCGTGGACCTGGAACTGGACGGCCGTGGCGTGCTCGTGGACGTCGACGCCGAGGAGCAGCAGCCGCCCCGAGACGGGTGAGGCGGCGCCGGACCCGTCGCCCGCCTGGGCGAGGAGCGTGCCGCGCGCCCACAGGTCAGACCATCGCCGGACCGGCAACCGCTCCAGCGTCGCGACCGGGCACGATGCCCGCAGCTCGGCGGCGAGCCCGTCCAGCAGCACCGCGAGCCCGCGAAGGCGCATGTCGGACAGCAGCGCCTCGACGGTCTGGTCCGATGCGGAGACGAGGTCGTGGTCGACACCGCGCCAGCCGGCGATGGCCAGCTCCTTGAGCCAGGAGCGGCACCCGGCGAGCAGGTGCCCCGGCACGGTGCTCGGCTCGGGGGGCGGCTGGGTGGCCGGCGTGGTGGCCGAGTCGAGGGGCGAAGCGGGGATCGCCTCGATGGTCGGCTCGACGGGCGCGGTGGTCGGTCTGGTGGCTCGCATGGAGGTCGGTGCGGGAGTTGGCTCGGCGGTCGGCTCTGTCGGCTCGGCTGGCCAGGTGGTGCGAGGGCGGGTGAGGGCGGTGTCGAACTGGGAGAGCAGCGCGTCGTGGATGGCGCCGAACACGGCGGTGCGGGCGCCGGCCAGTGCCGCGAGGTGTTCGTCGGTGATGGATCCGGCGATGACCTTGTCGACCGCCTCGCGTACCGGGGTGGCGAGTGGGGTTGCGGACAGGGCGGCGGCGAGAGCGGTCAGTGACGCGGCGTGCGCTTCGCCGAGTCGCGTAAGTCCGTGGACAAGAGTGTCGTCGAGGCCGGTGATCAGGTCGAGTGCCTCGTCGACTCCAGGGGGTGCGCCGTCGAGCAGCGCGGCGAGCTGCACTCCGAGCATCAGCGATCCGCCCCCGTGGCCGGGAACCAGTGCAGTTCCGCGATCGGCGCCGTCGTGCCGGGCAGCTCCAGATAGGCCAGGTGGCGCAGGAAGCGGCTGAAGACGGCGGCCGCGGGTGCGGTCTCGTGGCCGCCGTCCAGTCGGCTCCAGAGGTCATCGCCGTCAGCGGTCTCGACGCGGAGGTAGCGGGCGACGCGGTCGAGGCCGTATTGCAGGACGGCCTCGTCGGCGAGCGCCTGGAGGTGCTTGCACGGCGCGCCGCGCAGTCCGCCGCACGGGCGGTTGTTGTTGGTGCTGCAACTGTACGCGTGGGTGCCGGCGGTGATCGAGGAGACGTAGACCCGTGCGAGGTCCGACCCGCTCGACACGACGCCCTGCAACCGCCCGTCCGCCAGCTCGACGAAAGGAACCTTCACCAGCTTGCGCGGGCGTGCGGGTGGCACCACCCGTAGCACGCTGCGCTGCTCGCACGAGTCCACGCGCCAGACCTCCAAGGGGTTGTCGGACCGGCGCGAACGGCCGATCACGAAGCGGAATTTATCGCGAGGCGGTGACAGTTCGCCGGAGCCTAAGGCGGCCTGTGGACAACTCGGCCGGGGCGTCGTACGGGCGTCGGCGAGTGCGCGACCGCGAGCGGCGAGCGGGTTCTCGACCCCGGCGAGTCCTCGGGCCCCCGGCCGCGTTCGTCGACCTCGTACCGGCCGCTATCCAGGACGCCGGTGTGCGCAACATCGACATGCCGCTGTTGCCCGGCCGGGCCGGGGTCCGTGAGGCGACGTCGCAGCGGTACGACGTGTCGGGCGCGCCGTCGGTGGAGGTGGACGAGTGAGCGGTCACGCGATCGACCGGTGGGACGTCATCGACCAAGGGCACGGCTCCGCGCGGCCCGGGAGTTCGCGCCGGCCACCATGGTGTGGGGGCGGTGCGGTGGTTGAGGCGGGTGGGCTCGGCTGGCTCATGCGCCCCGGCGTCGGCCGGTACGGACCGAGGAGCGGGTGCCGCCTTACCGGGGTTGCTGGTGGATGGCTCCGGCGCGGGCGCGTAGCGAGCTGCCGCCTGCCCCCGACCGGACCGCGAGCGCCTCGGCGAGGATGGCGACCGCGATCTCGGCGGGTGTGTTCGCTCCGATGTCCAGGCCGGCCGGTCCGTGGACGCGGTCCAGGTCGGTGACCCCGTGCTCGGCGAGCCAGGTGGCGCGTGCCTGCTGGGTACGGCGGGAGCCGAGCGCGCCGACGTAGCCGGCGTCGCCTGCCAGCACGGCCATCAGCGCGCGCCCGGCGACGTCGGTGTCGTGGCTCATCACCACGAAGTTGTCCAGCCGGGAGAGCTCGGTGAGTGCCGTGCCCGCGGCTTCCGCGTCCGTGTCGTTCAGGATCCGGGTGTGCCAGCCGAGCAGGCCGGCGGTCGCGTTCAGCGCCTCCGCGATCATGCCCGCCCCGATGATCACGAGTTGGGGAACCGGCCACAGCACGGTGATCACGGTGTCGCCGACGATCGTGCTGCCGCTCGTCGTGCGGGAGAACAGCCGGCCCGCGTCCTCGCCCGCGTCGCCGATCGTGTCGCGGTCGAACAGCGCCGTCTCCACGACCTCGTCGCCGTCGAGGCGCGCGACCAGGCAGATCGGCTCGCGACCGGCGAGGCGTTCCCAGAGCGGTGCCGGCAGGCCGGTGGCCGGCACCAGCAGGCAGCGCGCGTCGCCGCCGCAGGACAGGCCCGCGGCCAGCGCGTCCACCTCCTCGACGTGGAGGTCGAGGAGCCGCCCGGCCCCTTGCGTACCCGCCAGTCCGGCGAGCCGGTCGTCGAGCGAGCCGGAGAGCACCGAGCCCGCCCGGCCGCCTCCCAGGGTGATCGCCAGAGCCTCTGTGTGGTCGCGGGAGCTGAATCCGTGCGTCTCGACGGCCCATGCCACGTCGACGCGCGTGCCGGCGCGGAGACCGGCCGCGACACTCATCGCGATGTCGTACATGCGCATGAGCCTAGGCCGATGAGGGCGCCGTTTCCCATACCCGGGCCTGTGCCGGAACGCGGCGGCCGATGGCGGGCTTCGCGAGCCTCAGAAAATGACCGTAATGGGGACTATGGTCGATTCTCAAAAGCCGGGTTATGCTCTCGCTGGCGCAACCACCGCAATGGCCGCGAACCGTTTGAACGCACGACCCTTGGTGATCCTCGTTCGTCTTGGACTTCTCATCCGTACGGAGAGTCAGGAGAAAATGGCACGTACTCGAGCTTGTCGGGGTGCCGCGCCGAGGGCAGCTATCTCGTCACGAATCACATCGCCCTGAGCTGGGGTTGTGAGCACGAGACGCTCACCCACTACTCCCTCCGGTACAACCCGGCCTGACGCGTGCGCCGCTGGTCGAGCGGTCGCCACGACCGCTCGACCAGCAGGCTCCGCCTCGGCCCGTGTCGGAAACCCGCGCGTCAGAAGCCGGGGAAGACGCGGCGCAGGTCGTCCAGCGTGACCGTGCCGGTGATCCGCACGTCATCCGGCGTGTGCTCGGGGGCGTGCCGGCCGCCCACCAGGCGCAGCCACCACTCCGCGGGGGTGGTGACGACGGCGTCCGGGCTGTCGGGCGTCTCGACGACGGACACCTTCTCGCCCACCTCGATTCCGAAGGAGCGGTCCGGGTCCGTGGTGTTGACCGCGATGCTCACCGGCCGTCCCTCCAGTTCGCCGGCCCGGCCCAGGAAGCCCATGAGCGCGGCGGCCTGGTCGAACAGCAGCGGCGTGGCCTGCGCGGGGAGCGTCGCCGCCGGGTCGAACGGCACCTTGACGTCCCAGGCGTGGTGGGCGATCTCGTTGAGCCGCAGCCCACCGGCGAACGCGACGTCCACGGGAGCGGGCAGGAAGCCCAGATCGATGCGCAGGCTCGTACGGGTCGGCGCGTCCAGTCCTTCATAGCGTGTGACCAGCGCCTCGCTCGCGGTCACGAAGCGCTCGGCCCGCTCCTCGCGTGACATGCCGTCCCAGCGTGCCCAAACGCCCTGGTTGAAGTCGCCGCCGGGACCGCCGCTGCCCTCCAGCGCGCCCTCGAGGGAGGCGAGGTTGATCTCGGCACCGCTGCCCAGGTGGCTCAGCACCTGCGAGACGTCCCACTTCGAGGCCCCGGACGTACGGGCGAGGTCGTCGGCCGTGAAGTCACGCGCCAGCGCGGCGAGGTCGTCATGACTGGAACGCAGAGCCTTGATGGTCTCGTCTGCTCGATCGGTCATCCGTCGTCTCCAGGGTCGAATAGACGGCCGCGGCGTCTTGATCGCGCGGGCCTGCCCGGAGCCTAGCCCTCGTGTCATTGCGATGGGGAATTGCGCTCGGGACTACAACGGGAGTACGTATTGGATGAAGCCCCGGTTCTCGGCGACCTGGTCATAGAGCCGCCGAGCCGTGTGGTTGTCCGCCTGAGTGTGCCAGTACACGCGTGCGCAGCCCTGGTCGCGGGCCCAATTCTCCACGGCCGTTATCAGCGCGCGTGCCACGCCTCTGCCGCGTACGTCCGGCGCCGTGAAGAGGTCCTGGAGATAACAGGCATCGGGCGCGGTGGTGCTGGCGTGCACCAGGAAATGCGCGATCCCGGCCAGGCGCCCGTCGAGCCGCGCGCCGAGCGCGTGGATCCGGTCGCCGGTCGCGAACCGGCTCCAGGCGTGGTCGTAGGCGGTCGCGGGCAGCGTGCGCTCGTAGAAGGTGTTGTAGCCCTCGAACAGCTCCTGCCAGGCAGGGCGGTCATCCGGCACGAGCGCGCTGACGACGACCATCGGTCCGCCCTTCATTCCCGAGCCGGCGGGACGCGCCGGTGGCCGGACCCTATCGGGAGGAGGCGGGCCGCAGGTCGCGGACCGTACGGCGGCCCGGACGATCTTCGGAACGTGATCGAGGCGCCTACCCCTTCGGCTAGGTCCTGATGGCCTGACGGTCATCCCCCGCTGTGCCATGGCAAAGGCCGACATGACTCCAGCGTCTCCTTTGTATCCCCTCGCACGAGGGCGACGGGGAAGACCACCATGGGGAGGTGGATCGCATGACCGCAGTGACGCCGTTTCCGATCCTGAGGCGCGGAGGGGCGGGACCGGACGTGATGACCCTGCAGTACCTGCTTCGGCGCGCGGGCTACGGGGCGCTCGCCGCCGACGGGGTGTTCGGCACGGAGACCGACACGGCCGTACGCGACCTCCAGCACCGGGCGAACCTGGCCCAGGACGGCATCGTCGGGGACCTGACGTGGACGAGGCTGACCGACGGCGTGACGGTTCAATCGACCGTACGGCTCGGGAGTACGGGCGACGCCGTCAGGGCGGCGCAGAACGAGTTGCTCAAGCACAACTACTTCGGATCCTCCGCCGCCGTCGACGGCATCTTCGGCAACGCCACCGGAGAGGCCGTCCACGCGTTCCAGGAGAAGGTGCGGATCGCCGCCGACGGCACCGTCGGCCCGCGCACCTGGCGTGAACTCGTCGGCCGCCTGCCGGGCTGACACGGGCCCGGTGCCCGCCGCCCCGCGACCGCCCGCGGTCGCGGGGCACCCCGGCCCGATCGGCGCGTACGGCGGCGGCGAGGCCGGCGAAGGCGCATGATGGGAGGCAGCGGCCCGCCTCGCGCGGGCCCGACGGGAGGGCGCCATGAAGCGCAGCACGCTGGTCATCGGGGGAATCGGGGGAGTGGTCGCGCTGGGGCTCGCGGCCGGGCTCGCCGCCGCCGCCGTCGGCGCGAACGCCGGCGACCGGCCGGAGGACGCCGGTACGGGAGTGCATTCGACCCAGGCCCCTGGCGACGTCGCCGCCTACTGGACCGAAGAACGCCGGAGGAACGCCACCGGAGGCTGATCCGGTGGCGTTCCGCCCGTGTCGGTGTGTCAGTGAGTGGAGACGTTGTTGTAGACGTTGATCGCGCCGTCACCGTGGTTGGCCGAACGCGCCTCGATGTTGGTGGGCACGTTGCTGGAGTTGACGTCCCGGTGGCTGTAGGCGCCGACGATGTAGCCGCCGCCCCACGCCGCCAGGTCGCTCAGCCACGGTCCGCCGCTGGCGCCGTGGTGCATGTCGCAGCTCAGGCCCATCAGGTCGTTCGTGCTGCTCTTGCGATAGGTCGTCCCGCTGCAGTAGTACAGCTTGTTGCCGTTGGCGGGGAAGTCGGTGCGCAGATAGCCGTCCTGGGGGTAGCCGAAGTCGGTCACCGAGAACGCCTGCCCCCAGTTGAACCGGTACCCCTGTGCGCCGACCCTGCTCTGCAGATTGTTTCCGTTGAGGGGATAGAAGGCGATCGCGGCCACGTCATAGTGCAGATCGCCGCTGTTCGCCCACCCGGTCGTGGTGTTGGCGTACTTCCATGACCAACTGCCCCACGGAGCGCTTCCGTTGTCGGTGTCCGGAACAAATGAGAAATTGGAGAACCAGCCGCCGCCATTGCCGGCGTTGACGCAGTGCCCCGCGGTCCAGACGGTGTTGAGGTTCTGGGCGGTGATGACACTGCCCGTGCAGTATCCGCCGGACCCGTCCGTACGCGTGAAGTAGATCTTCCCGACCGTCGTCGCGGGCATCGAGCCGTGCGGGCTCCACAGCGCCGCGCCCGACCCCCACAGCGGGTGCACGCCGCCGGTCGTGTGCGTGGTGATGGCCTTCTTCGGCCGTACGG
The DNA here is from genome assembly GCA_963799975.1 of uncultured Actinomycetota bacterium. Taxonomy (GTDB): domain Bacteria; phylum Actinomycetota; class Actinomycetes; order Streptosporangiales; family Streptosporangiaceae; genus Actinoallomurus. The sequence goes on from CAWCZF010000006.1 coordinate 684,473, forward strand.
GCGCCGCCGAGGCGGCCGGCAGCCGGTCGGGCACCGTCGGTGTGGCCATGGCCTTGGTGGTGACCTGCGGAAGCGGTTCCGGTGTCGCGGCGGCGCGCCGCGCCTTGGTCCAGTACGCGGCCGTCGACCGCGCCCCCGCGCTGGAGTTGGCCACGCCGGTGGCGGCATGTGGCGCGTTGCCGTTCGCGGCCGGTACCGGCTGTGCCGGCGCGGCCTGTGCGCCGGCGAGTGCCAGCGTGACCGCGGCCCCCGCGATCGCCAGCGCCTTGGTGATCCTTGCCATTTGAAACCCCCGTTTCCCCGATGTCATTTACCGGGGAATCGACTTGGGATAACTAAGACAGCCGAGGGTAATGGCGGTCAATAAAACTGAATGTCCGCATCCGGCCAGGCGAATTAGCGCGGATCCGGAAATGCGAAACCCCCCACCGGCGCACTGAATTTGAGTAGGGCCTACTCAGGTCAATTAACGAGTGCCATGGTAAAAGAAACAAAAGCGACGTCAGTCGCCTTTGTCGCGCGGGATCTCGACGCGCAGCGCGGTGCCGCCACGCGCGCGCCCGGTGATCTCCATCCGCCCGCCCAGCGTGCTGACCCGGTCGATGAGACCGATCAGGCCGGAGCCGCGCGCGGGGTCGGCGCCCCCGAGCCCGTCGTCCAGGATCGACAGCCGGATGAGATCATCGTCCGCGGTGAGGTCGACGTGCACGACGTTCGCGCGTGCGTGCTTGGTGACGTTCGTCAGGGCCTCGGAGACGATGTAGTAGAGGGTGACCTCGACCTGCTCCGGCAGCCTGCCCTCGGCCGGCACGGTCAGCCGTACGGCGACCGGGGCGCGGCGCGCGAGGACGGTCAGCGCCGTTCTGAGGCCGCCGCGGGCGAGGATGGCCGGGTGCAGGCCGCGTGAGATCTCCTGGAGCTCGGTGACGGCGTCGTCCATGTCCCGCGCGGTGTCGGACAGCCGCTGCCGCAGCCCGTCGAGCCCGGGCGGCATCTCGGCCTCGATCGCCCGCATCTCGAGCGCGATCGAGACCAGGTTCTGCTGGGTGCCGTCGTGCAGGTCGCGCTCGATGCGGCGGCGGGTCTCGTCGGCGGCGGCGACGACACGTGCGCGTGAGGCGATCAGATCGGAGTGGCTCTGGGCGTTCGCGATGGCCGTGGCCGCGAGTTCGGTGAAGTCGGCCATGCGCTCCTCGGTGTCGGGTGCGAGCGGCTCGGGAGTGACCGAGGAGGCGATCGCCACGCCCCACAGGTCGCTGCCGACCATGATCGGGCAGCCGACGGAGGAGAAGACCCCGCGGTCGCGCAGCGTGGTGGACAGCTCGCCGTCGCCGCGGTAGGCGTCGACTCGGCCGGGCGCCCGGGTACGGAACACGAGGTGTGAGACGGTGCCCTCCTCGAGTTCCCAGCGTGCTCCGGCATCCATGATCTGCTCGTAGTTCCAGCTTCCGGCGCACACCACCGCCGCGCCGTCCGGCTCGTACCGGGCGATGACGGTGTTGGCGGCCCCCACGATCTGAGCCATCTCGCGGGCGACCGCGTCGAAGACCTCCGATGGCGGGGCGCTTCGCGCGACCAGCGTCGCCAGGTTCCGCAGCGCGGCCTGCTCGCCGGCGATCCGGCGGAGCTGCTCGTAGCCCTCCCGGAGGACCTCCTCGCGGTGCTCGTGCTCCCTCGCCGCCTCCAGCCGCGTGCTCAGCGAGGAGATCGCGCCGGCCAGCAGCGCCACGACGAGGAAGATCGCGAGGTTCGCCAGAAAGTCGCCGCCGAGGAGGTGGAGCCGCCAGACCGGCGGGGTCACGAAGATGTCGAACGCGACGGCGCTGGCCACGGCGGTGGCTACCCCGAGCCAGACGTTCCACAGGGACGAGATCACCAGTACGCCGATCAGATACACCGAGCTCAGCGACTGGGCGGACGTGCCATCGGTGACCAGCAGGTCCACCGCGGTCTCGGCGAAGACGAACAGGACCGCGACGAGAACGCCGATGGTGACGGAGTGGCGTTTGCGGCACCACGCGCATATTTTCAAGCGCATAATTTACATTACAGGCCAACCGAAATTGAGGCCGGAATTGGTGCGGACGCGTGCCGAACGCTGTTCGTCAAGCCGGCCGGCCGGCCGCACCCGGTGCACGTGACAGGAAGCCCAGCAGGTCGAACGCGCCCGGCAGCGCCTCCCGGTGCAGGCCGGCGAGCAGGCGGGCGACCGCGTTCGTGACCGGGTTCGCGCCCGCCTTCGCCTCGGCCCAGCGCCAGTCGCCGTCCGGGTTGACCTCCAGGAAGACCGGCGTGCCGTCGCGGACGAGGAAGTCGAACGCGCCATAGCGGAGCGACATCGCGGTCGCGAGCAGCTCAGTGGCGGCGACCACTTCCGGAGGCGGCGGCGCGGACCGGATCTCGACCTGGTCTCCGGCCGTCCACGGGTCGGCCGGCGAGCCCTTGCCGACCTCGAATCCGTGCACCTCGCCGCCCACGTAGTAGACGCGCCACTCGGCCTCGTGCTCGACGTACTCCTGCACGATCACGGGCGGGCCGTACCCGCCGCCGGACGGCCCGCCGCCGGACGGCCGCTCGCGGTCGACGATCGTGGGGAAGATCCCGCTCAGCCGCCCGGGCGACGCCTCGACGAAGTGCCGGTGCACGGCCTTGATCACCAGCCGCGGGCACGCGAACGCGTCTCCGGCACGCGACGGGCCGGTCGTCAGGACCGTACGGGGCACCGCGATCCCGTGGTGCCGGGCGAGCCCGAGCTGGGCGAACAGCCCCGGCCGCCGCGAGGAGATGCTCGTCACGGACACCGCCGCCAGCTGGTCGGCCGCGGCCGACCAGGACTCCCTGAGAAACAGGCGGTACGCCGGGTCCCCGTCGCCTTCGATCGCCCGCGCGGAGAAGTGCCGGGTCCAGGTCACCGTGGGGGCGAGCAGGCGGCCGTTGACGCGTGCCGTGCCGCTCTCGGCGTCGACCACCAGGTCGGCGGCGGCCAGTTCGTCGGCGTTGAGCCGGGCCGACCGCACGCCGTCGGCGGCGAGCAGATCCCGCACCGCGTCGAGCTCGGAGTCGCACGAGCGGCTGAGGAACAGCACGCACGGCACGGGCCGCGGCCGTACGTCGAACACCTGTGAGGTGGAGACGAGCTGCCCGAGGAAGGCCGCCGCGTCCTCAGGCATCGCCGGCGGCGAGCAGCTCGTCCGCCATGATCAGGAGCTTGGTGACCGTGGCGCTCACCTGGTCCGGCGCCGTGGGCAGCCGCTCGGCAACGCGTTGCAGCAGCGGCAGGTCGAACCGCGCGGTGTCCGAGGCCGGGGCCGGCCGGCCGGTGTCCTGCCACCGGACACGTACGAGCAGCTCCAGTACGGTGGCGATCTCGGTCGCCAGCAGGCCGAGCGAACTCATGTCGGCGAGGTCGGAGCGCGGGCGGCTGTCGCGGTCCAGGACCTCCAGCACGCCGATGCAGTCGCCGTCCGCGATGAGCGGCGCGGCCATGATGCTGCGTGGCACGTACCCGGTGGACTCCGCGGCGCCGCGCGCGAACTGGGGATTGTCCAGCACGTCGTCCACGAGCAGCGGCTGGCCGCCCATCACCGCCCAGCCGGCGATCCCCGTGCCGCCGGGGAACCGGGTCCCCGGCAGCTGGTCCTCGCCCTCGCCGGCGACCGCCTCGAAGACCAGGTCGCCGTTCTCCTGGTCCACCAGGAACACGGACGCGGCGGCCGCGCCGAACACGCTGCGAGCCACCTCCACGATGGACTGGAGCAGCCTCCGCTGCGTGAGGCCGGTGCTCTCCGGCGAATCAGTCAACGCGCACCTCCATCGGGTTCGGCCACGTTCTCGGCGGTCAGGTAGAGGACGGACTTGAGCTGGAACGGCGTCAGCGCGGGGTGCTTGCCGAGGATGAGCGCGCTGATGCCCGCGATGTGGGGTGTCGCGAAGCTGTTGCCGGTGGTGAGGATCTCCTTGCCGCCGGTCCAGGCCACGCGAACCCGTACGCCGCGCGCGTAGAACTCCACCGGCGGCGAGGGGTTGTAGTAGTAGGCCATCGGGTCGGGGCCGTCGTGGCTCGCCACCGAGATGACCGACGCGAACGGCCAGGGATAGCTCCGCACCGGCATGTTGTGCGCCGATGCGACGATGACGCACCGCCGGAAGTACGCGGCGTCCGACAGCTCGCGCAACTCTTCGCAGAACGCCGGTTTCGTGGTTGACAGGCTCATGTTGATGACGTCGAAGCCCTCCTCGACCGCCCAGCGCAGGCCGGTGAGGAGTGCCGCGCCGGTGCCGTGCCGTCCGCTGGACAGGACGCGTACGGAGGTCAGCGACACCGCCGGGGCGATGGCACGGATCAGGCTCGCGCAGGCCGTGCCGTGGCCGGAGCTGTCGCCGGAGTCGGTCGGCACGACGGAGGGAGCGCCGTCGTCGCCGGTGACCACGTCCATGCTGCCCGCGAGCTTGCCGACCAGCGGGTGCGAGTCGTCCACGCCGCTGTCCAGCACGCACACGCGTACGCCGGCCCCGTCGGCGCCGCCGCGCGCCCACTCCCGCGTGACCGGCCCGAACGTGCTGACGTCGAAGCGCTCCGGTGACATGGTGGACGTCGGCAGGCTCCAGGCGGGCACGCCGGGAAAGTGGTCGCGCGGCGGCCGCCGCCACGGCGGCAGGTCAGTCACCGGCGCCCCCGGCTCGCAGCCACTCCTGTACGCGCGCGGCCGGCAGCGTCGCGCCCTTGGCCTCGAACTTCCGCAGTGCCGCGGCTCCCTCGGCCGCCGCCGGCCCGCTCAGCCCGGCGGCTCTGAGCACGATCGCCAGGTCGAAGAGCGTCTCCCCGGCGAGGCACAGGTCGTCGGCGTCGGTGCTGAGGTCGCGTGCCGCCGTGGCCGCCGCGACGGCCTCGTCGTGGCGGCCCTCCGCCGACGCGATCCGGCCGCGCAGCGCCGCCGAGCCGATCCGCGCGCGCAGGCTCATCGGCTCGCCGTCTCCCTCGATCCGGTCCAGGACGGAGGCGGCGGCGGCCGCGTCGCCCTGGCCGAAGAGCGCGCGTGCGATGGCCACCTCGGTGTTCTGCGCGTCGGGCGCGTGCTGGGTCGCGCGCAGCACGCTCAGGCTCTGGCGGTACCGCGTCTCGGCCGCGCGGTGCGCGCCTGCCAGCGACTCCACGAAGCCGTACGCGTCCATGACCGCCGCGTCGGCGAGGTCGAGGTGCAGGTCGCGTGAGTAGGTCAGCGCGTCGGCCAGGGTGCGCCGCGCGCCGTCGAGGTCGCCGTCGAGCGCCTCCAGATGCGCCTGGGTCACGAGCACCGGCACGAGCAGGGCGCGGTTGGCGGCGAACCGTACGGCGAGCATGACGCACAGGTCCAGCCCGGGTATGACCGGGGACGGCGCCCACTGCGCGAGCTCGCAGACGGCGCAGAGCAATCGGTCCTCCTCGTACCGGTCGCTCATGGCCCGCGCCCGCGTCAGCCCGAGCCGCAGCGATGCCTCGGCCGAGGTCGCGCGTTCGGTGACGAGGTGCAGGTAGGCCAGGAGCTGGTGCAGCCGGCACCAGCTCAGGTGGTCGTCGTGGTCGCGGTCCAGGTCCGCCTCGATCAGCGCCGCGTCCGCGGCCACCGTCGCGTACGTCGCGCTGCCGAGCCGGAGTGCGACGATGCCGCGCTGGACCGCGCAGGTGGCCGTGTTGCGCCGATCGCCCGGCAGCGCGGCCTCGGCGGCCGACAGGGCGGCCAGGCAGCGCTCCTCGTCCCACAGCCAGAGTCCCGCGTCGCAGATGTGCAGCGCGAGCGCGGTGTGCCGGGTGTCGCCGGCCGGCAGCAGCGTGCGCCCGCGTTCCAGCAGCTGGATCGCGGCGGGCAGGTCCTTGCGGTTCAGCGCGTTCATGCCCTCCGCGATCAGGGCGTCCGCCGCCGTCGCGGCCTGCCGCGGCAGGCTCGGGTCGCCCGGCCGCAGCTCTCTGGCCAGCTGGTACGACGCCTCGACGTGGTAGGCGACGGCCATCGGGTCCTGTGGAGCGTGGACCGCCAGCCACTCGGCCAGGAAGTCGTGCCGGCCCTCGCGCCGCGCCTTCGGAGTGAAGGCGTACGCGGTGTCGCGCAGCAGCGCCTGGGCGAACCGGAAGGTGCCGGCCGGGCCGCGCTGGAAGATGCGCCGCCGTACGAGCCGTGCCACCAGCTCGTCGGTCGTGGCGTCGCCGATGCCGTCCGCGTCGGCCACCACCTTGAGCAGGTCGCGAGTGAACTCCCGCCCGATCACCGCGGCGATCTCCAGCAGGCCGCGCTCGACGCCGGGCAGCTGGTCCAGCCGCGCGCCCAGCATCGCCTGGATGGTGGGCGGCGTCTGCACGGCCTGGGTCTGCGCCTGTGCGGTCTCGGCGAAGACGTCCAGGAGCAACTCGGCGAACAGCGGATTCCCGTCGCACTGCACGGCGATGCGGCTGTACGCGTCCTGGTACTCCTGCGGGTACACGTCGCCCCGCAGCGCCAGCCGGCCGACCAGCTCCGCGCTCTGCTCGTGGGTCATCTCCCCGAGCTCCAGCGTCATCGCGCTCGGCTTCCCGCCGCCCCAGGCGGGCCGGGTGTCCAGCAGCTCGGTGCGCGCGACGCACAGCAGCAGGACGGGGACGTCGTCCAGCCACGTCGCGATCTCGTCGATCAGGTCCAGGAGGGTCTCCTCCGACCAATGCAGGTCCTCCCAGACCATGATCACTGGCCGCGTACGGCCGAGGACGTCGAGCAGGTGCCGTACCGCCCAGGCGATGTCCTCGATGCCGGCCTGGCCGGTGCCGCCGGCCGGGTCCATGAGCGTGCCGAGGCTGCGCGCCGCCAGGCGGTGCGCGGCGCGCCCGTCCTGGTCGGCGTCCTCCTCCAGCAGCCGGGCGACTCCGGCCCATCCTCCGGGGAACGCCCCGAGCATCTCGGCCAGCGGCTTGTAGGTGATGCCGCGGCCGTACGCCGAGCAGGCTCCGGACAGCACGGTCGCCTCGCCGTCCGGCAGCGTGGCCAGGAACTCCTGTACGAGGCGCGACTTGCCGATCCCGGGCATGCCGAGCACCGTGACCAGGCACACCTGCCGCCGCATCCTGGCGCGCCGGAAGCCGTACCGCAGCTCCTCCAGCTCGTCGGCCCGGCCGATGAACGGGGTCGCCGGGGCGGAGCGGACCTCGCGCGGCACCGCGTCGGTGACACGCCACGCCGGCACGGCCTGTGCCTTGCCCTTCAGCCGCAGCGGCGCGACGGACGCGACGCCGACCTGGCCGCGCACCATCGCGGCGGTGTCGGCGCAGAGCAGGATCTCGCCCGGCTGCGCGGCGGTCTGCAACCTGCTGGCGGTGTTGACCGAGTCGCCGACGACGCGGAAGTCCTCGCCCGGCATCGTGATCACGACGACGTCGCCGCTGCAGATCCCCGCGCGCGCCTCCAGTTTCACCTGGTAGTGCGCGGTGAGCTCGGCGCTGAGCTCCTCCAGCGACACGAGCGCCTCGGCGGCGGCGCGCACCGCGCGTACGGCGTCGTCCTCGTGGGCGACGGTGGCGCCGAACGCGGCGAGGATGGCGTCGCCGATGAACTTCTCCACCGCGCCGCCGTGCTCGGCGATGCGGGCTCCGCAGGCCGCGAAGTACCGGTCCAGGATCTGCCGCAGCGGCTCGGGGTCCAGCCGTTCCGCGAGCGCGGTCGAGCCGACGATGTCCAGGAACAGCATGGACACCTTCTTGCGCGTCTCCTGGCGCGCGGCGCCGGCCGCCAGGGGCGCGCCGCAACCGGCGCAGAACCGGTCGGACTCGGCGGTGTGCCGTCCGCAGGCGGCGCAGCTCACCGGCCGCCGCCCATCGCACGCGCGGGCGCCGCGTCGGGTGCGGGAGCCGGCTCGGCCACCGAACCGGGCAGGGCGAGGGCCGCGTACGCGCCCGCGACCATGACGAGCAGCCCGGACACCGCGAAGATCATGTCGATCGGGCCGAACCGCAGGCCGCCCGCCGAGCCGGTGAAGTTCCGCAGGCCAGAACTCGCGAGCCAGCCGGCCAGCATCGCGGCCAGCATCGAGGCCAGCCGCGTGGCCGGATAGAACACCGAGACCACCCGCCCCATGTACTCCCGCGACGCCGAGGCGATCAGCAGCGGCGACATCGCCGTGTTCAGCATGGTGAGCGGGACCGAGAAGAAGAAGAGCGCCACGACGCCGCCGGCGAAACCGGTCTGGCGGGAGTAGACGACCAGCAGGACGCCGCTGACCAGCAGGCCGATCCAGGTGGTCTTGCGCGCGCCGATCCACTGCACCACCCGGCCCGAGCACAGCGCGCCGGCGATGCCGCCGAGGCCCATGACCATGCCGAGGTAGCCGAACAGGTGGGCGGACGCGTGCAGGTTCCGGCTCACGAAGAAGACGTTCAGCGTGTTCAGCGAGCCGACACCGCACTGGCCGATCACGGCGAGCGCCAGCAGCGCGGTCAGGAACCGGTTGCCGGCGAAGAAACGCAGCCCGGCCACGAACTCGGTGAGCAGGCCGGCGCGTCCGGCCGCCGGTTCGCCCTTCTCGCCGGTGTCCCGCCGCACCTCGGTCGCGCTCAGGTCGACCGAGCGGATGGCTACGTAGGACACCGCGTAGGACAGCGCGTTGAACAGCAGCGCCCACTGGAGGCCGACGGTGAACAGCAGCGGCGCCGCGAGCGGCGGCCCGACGATCCAGGCCGTCTGGCCGGTCGCCTGCGCGATTCCGGCGGCACGCGCGCGGTCGGCCTCGCCGGTCACCAGATCCCCGATGACCGAAAAGCGCGCGGGCGAGAAGAACTGCGCGGCCGCGTTCAGCGTGAACACGGTCACGTAGATGAGGACGAGCCACACCCCGACCGGCAGGGCGCGTACCGGCAGGAACGAGACGGCGGTCAGTATCGCCACCAGCGTGCCGCGGATCACCTCGGTACGGAGCATGGTGCCGCGCTTGCTCCACCGGTCGACGAACACCCCCGCGAGCGGGCCGACGACCAGCACCGCGACGCCCGTCGCCAGCAGCACGCCGCTGACCGCCGCCGGGGCCCACGGCCGGCCCTTGGCCAGGACGACGGCCACCCACAGGACGAGGGTCGTGCTGAAGACGGCGTCCCCGACCGAGGAGACCGCCTGCCCGAACCACAGGCGCGTATAGCTCCGGTCGATCAGCGTCAGCCGGAGTGCCATCAGGGCCGCGCCGACGTGACGACCAGCGACATGAGGCCCGTCACAAGAGTCGTGTGGTAGGCCTTGCGGAAGGACTCGGCCGCCGAGAGCGGCTCGGCCGAGGCCAGCGCCGCCGACCGCGCGGGAATCGCGCCGTCCACGCGCTGGGCCCGCGCGAGACACTCGACGGCGGCGGCGCCCGACGACGCCGTGAGCGGATCGCCGCCGAGGCAGAACTCCGTCAGCGACAGCTCCGCGACCAGGTCCCAGCGATCGTGGCCGACGCAGTGGTCCAGCATCCGCCGTACGAGGCTCCGCGTATCCGCCAGGGGCCGGGCCGGTCTCCGGCGGCCGAAGTCGCTGACGTAGAAGGCGGAGTGCGTGATCGCGTACGCCTCCTGGGTGGCGGGCATCGGCGTCACACCGGGCGGCTTGACGAGGGGACTCTGCTCGATGAGCTCCTCGTACGACTCGATTCCGTGATCGACGCCGGCCTTGTCCGCGTAGAAGCGCGTTTCGAGGCGCTCGTACGGCGACTTCCCGAGCGGTGACAGGTCGCCGCCCGCCACCAGCCGCGCGAGCATGGCCCGGCGCGGCCCGTCGTCGATCCCCGCGGGCGCGAGCGCGGCGTAGATCAGGCCGTACTGGGGCGCGTACTCCGGCTGGGCGGTGATGAGCTCGGTGAAGTCCGTACGCTGCCACAACGTGCGGAGCAGCGCGTTCGCCCGGTCCAGCCGATCGTCTCGCGGGTCCAGCCGCGTCCAGCAGTGGCACAGCAGCGCCAGTTCCAGCGCGGCCTTCACCTTCCCGTGCGTCGACGTACGCGCACGCGCCGAGAAGGGGTCGAAGTAGTCCAGGTTGCGCCCCAGCCAGTCGAGCGTTCCCGCGGACAGCCGGTCCAGAGGCGGCGGAATGGTCACAGGCGTCCTGTCTCGTCCAGGTAGTCGAGCAGGGCCGCGTCCACGGAGTCGTTGAAGTCGGCCAGCGCCCGTGCGTCCTCGCCGTACTGGTAGAGGTCCTCGCAGCCGACCCAGCGTTCCCGCGTCTGCGGACCGGGCAGGTACCCGCCGGTCACCGTGCCGACCTGCCAGCCGGGCTTGCCCGCGGTCTCCCAGCAGCTCGACAGGGTCCCGTCCGCGTTCACCACCGCGCCGTACCGGCCGTCGGTGTGGCCGCAGGTGGGGCACTGCCGGTGGGCGCGCGGGCGGTTGACGGAGAAGCCGAGCTCGAGCGCGCGGCGCTGCCACCGGGTGAAGCAGGACGCCAGCTCGCCCGTGTGCAGCAGGTCGTTCGCGTACCCGACGCCGACGTCGCCCACCCGGGTGAAGTAGATGGTGCACCGGCTCGTGTCGATCGCGGCCCCGAGCCGGTCGACCAGCGCGTCGACGCCGCGGTAGTTGTGGTGGGAGACGTTCACCCGCAGGATCCACCGGATCGGCGCGACCTCGGAGGCGCGGGCGATGTTGGCCACGATCGCGTCGAAGGTCCCGCCGTGCGAGCGCCGTACCCGGATCCGGTCGTGGTCCTCGCGGTCGCCGTCGAAGGTGACCTGGATGGAGTCGAGCCCGAGCTCGGACAGCTGCCGAGCCAGCCGCGGCGGTGAGCAGCGTGGCATTGGAGATCATCCAGGCGGACGACAGGCCGAAGTCCGCTGCCCGCGCCAGCATCTGGAGGCAGCCGCGCGGGTTGAGCAGCGGTTCCCCGCCGAAGAGCAGGATCGAGAGTTTCTCCACGCCGACCGCGGCCATCTGCCGGTCGGTGAAGCGGAGAATCGACGTGATCGTCTCCGGCGTCAGCCGGGCGTGGGTGATCCGCGGCGGGCGGTCGCCCCCGGACGGGTCCTGGCCCACGTTCTGGAAGCAGTAGGCGCAGCCCAGGTTGCAGTCGGTGCTCGTCAGGACGGTCAGCGAATAGGAGCGGTTCGGCGCGGAGGACAGCAGCCCGCGCTCGTCCAGCTGACGCTCGGTGCCCGGCCGCAGCACTCCGTCGGCGGTCAGGTGCCGGTCGCCGAGGCGAGCCACGCCCCCGGGGCCGAGGAACCACCAGTTTCGCTTCCCCCTGAGGAGCCGCGCGCGGCGGGCGTCTTCCTGGTTCACTGCGACCTCCACGTTGACGATGACGGCGGCGGAGTTCGCCCGGCCCAACTGAGCGAGACGCTAGGGATCGGCGGTATGGAGACGATTAGTCGCCGGTTCGATATCGGTAAAACCGCAGCATGAGAGGCATGCGAGGACGTGCGCTGGCCCGAAGGTCGCATGGAGCCGTTCCGGCCGTCGGGTGAGGATGTCCATGGCCGGTGACGGGACCGGAAGGGAATGGCCTACCGAGGAGCGCCGAATGCCGGACACCATCGCCTTCCGTACCGGCACCTACCGGACCGCCGGCCCGGAGGAGACCTGGCAGCGGGTGCGCTCGACGCTGCCGCGCTTCGGCATCACCCGCGTGGCCGACATCACCCGGCTGGACGACATCGGGATGCCGGTCCACGTGGCGTACCGGCCGGCCGGCCTGACATACGCGGTCAGCATCGGCGTCGGCACCACGCCCGCGCAGTCGCGGGTCGGCGCCGTCATGGAGAGCATCGAGACGTGGCACGCCGAGAACCTCCGTCTCCCGGTGGCCGCCCGCGCACCCGCCGCGGCGCTCGACCTCGGCTATGACGTACGGGGGCTGAACCTGGCCCCGCGCGCGCCGCTGACCTCGGCGGTGGTGCTGGACTGGGCACGCGGCCGCGGGCTGCTGACCGGCCGCGAGATGCTGGCGCCGATCGACTCCATCCGGCTGGACGGCACCACGCAACGGGACTGGGCCGCGGTGTTCTTCTGGCCGACCAGCGGCGGTCTCGCGACGGGCAACACCGAGGCCGAGGCCGTGCTGCACGCCCTGCACGAGCTCGTCGAGCGGGCGAGCGCGAAGGCCCATCGCGACGTCCCGGCCGCACGCCGGCGCTACGTGGACCCGGCGAGCTGCCATGACCCGGACACCCGGTGGATCCTGGACGCGTTGCGCGCGGCCGGCTGCGCCGTCGTGGCCTACGACATCGCCGGACCGGTCGGGCTGCCGTGCTACGCCGCGACCATCTGGTCCGAGGACGTGCCGCTCCGGTGCACCGGGTTCGCGTGCCACGTCGATCCGTCGATCGCGCTCGGCCGCGCGATGGCGGAGGCCGTGCTGAGCCGGCTGGCCGCGATCTCGGGGGCGCGCGACGACATCGACAACGACGCGTACCGGGGGATGGCGGCCCTGGCCGAGCCCGAGGAGACCGTTCACGTACGCCGGCGGTCCGCCTGGGCCGACGACGGCGACCTGTGGTCGGTGATCCGGCACTGCGCGTCCCGGATCGCCGAGGTCACCGGGGCCGAGCCGTTCGTGGTCCGGCTGGACCACGAGGACATCGGCATCCCCGCCGTCAAGGTCGTCGCCCCGGGACTGGACGCGGTGCACGCCGGGCCGGGAGCGCGGCGATGAGCACCTGTTTCGTGTTCGCCGGCCCGACCCTGCCGCGCGCCGAGGTTGCGGCACTGCTGCCGGACGCACGGATCCTGCCGCCCGTACGCCACGGCGACCTGCTGCGCCTGTACCCCGCCGCCGGGGACACCGTCCTGATCATCGACGGGCTGTTCCTCCAGGCCGCGGCGGTACGGCACCGCGAGATCATGTACCTGTTGCAGCGCGGCGTCACGGTGGCCGGCAGCTCCAGCATGGGCGCGCTGCGCGCGGCGGAGCTGTGGCCGTACGGCATGCGCGGGTACGGGGAGGTCTTCCGTCTCTACCGCGACGGCGAGATCGACGGCGACGACGAGGTCGCGATCGTGCACGGCACGGCGGACGACGCCCACCGCGGCTACAGCGACCCGCTGGTGAGCATCCGGATCGCGCTGCGCGACGCGGCCGCGGACGGCGTCGTCGGCGACCGCGACGCGCGGCTGATGCTCGACCTGGCCGTCGCGATGCCGTTCCGCTCGCGCAGCTTCCGCGCGCTGGAGACGGTCGCGCGCGCGCACGTGCCGGCGGGTTCGGTCGAGGCATTCCGTACCTGGCGGTCGGCACGCGACACCGACGCCAAGGCGGCGGACGCCCGGCTGCTGCTCGCGGCCGCCGCGGCGGGCGACCCGTACCTGCGCCCGGCCGGGCCGGGCGACCTGCCGGTACGCAACGTGCACACGTGGATGTTCGAGATGTGGGAGCACCGGTTCCACGGCGGCGAGTCCGGCGGCGCGTGGGTCGCCGACGTCGACGCGGGCGACGCGCTCCGGCTGGTCCATCCGGAGTTCCCCGCCCTGCACCGGCGGCACGTCCTGGCCAAGGTGGCGGGCCTGGACGCGGACCATCCGGCGGTCGCCGAGCGCGCCGTCACCGTCGCGCGGGCGCGCGGGCTGGACGAGCACGGGCCGGCCGGCGCGGAACACTGGCTCACCGAACGTGACCTGGCCGCGCCGCCGGACGAGGCTCTCGCGACCCTGCTCGTACGCGCCTTCGGCGTCGTGCACGGCCGCGCGCGGTCCCGGTGGGACCTGCCGCCGGAGCTGCGCACCCCGGCGGCGATGTCCTGGGGTCGCGACGTCGCCCTCGCCGCGCGCGAGTGCCACGACCGGACGCTCGGCGTCGCCGGTGGAGAGCCGCGCCGTCGCTACCGCGCCGAGGTCGCCGAGCAGGTCCTCGCCCGGCAGTGGCGCTGCGGGCCCGGGGAGCTGACCGGGCACGCGTGGGACCGGGGGATCGCCGGCCTCGCCGCGCTACGTGAGACGGCGGAGCCGTTCGTGGCCCTGCTGAAGAACCGTCAGGAGTACGTGGCCGAGATGATCAGCGAGGCCAGCGCCGTCACGAGCGTCGCCTGGTAGACCTTGCGGAAGAACTCCACGGTCGTCGTGGACTCCTCCGCGCGGTCGGCGGGGGAGCGCCCGGGGATCGCGCCGCCGGGCAGCTGGACCCGCGCGAGCAGTGCGAGGCCGGCCGCCCCCGAGGGCGTACGCGCCGGGTCCGCGCCGAGGCAGAACTGCGCGAGCACGAGCTTGCCGGCCAGCTCCCATTCGTCGCGTGCCACGCAGCGATCCGTCAGCCGGCACACGACGGCGAGCGCGCGCTCACGCTCGTCGCCGGTCAGGCCGGGGTCGCCGAAGCCGAAGTCACCGAGGTAGAAGAGGGTGTGCGTGACGTTGCACGCGTCCAGCGCGGCCGCCGGCGTCGCGTCGGAACACCGTGCGAGCAGGCTGGACTCATACAGGTCGCGGTAGGGCTCGATCCGGTGGCTCACGCCCGCCAGGTCGGCGTGGTAACGCGTCTCCAGGCGTAGGTAGGGCGACTTGGCGCGCGGCGCGAGATAGCCGTCGGCGGCCAGCCGGGCGAGCACGGCCCGGTGCGGGCCCTCGGTGAGCCCCTCCGGCGCCAGCGCGCCGTACATCAGGCCGTACTGCCGTGCGGAGGCGGGATCGGCGTCGATGAGCCGGGTGAAGTCCGGGCCGCGCCAGACCCGTTCGACCACCGCGGTCACCTCGCGCAGACCCGGGTCCTCCGGTCTCACCCGGGCCCAGAAACGCCGGAGCAGCGCCAGTTGCAGGAGTGCCTTCATGCGCGGCGTGACCGGCAGCTCGGCGCGGGCCGCCGTGGAGTCAAGATAGGCCGAGTTGAGGCGTATCCAGTGCGACGCGTTCGCCGACAGCCGTTCCACGGCGCCGCCTAAGTCGGCTGGTCGAGTGTCCACGGTCTGCCCTCTCAGTCGCCTGCTCGATGACGTCGGCCGCGCGTGCGGCGCCGTCCCCCTCGGCCAGCCTGCGGCCGAGCGCGCGTGCGCGGTCCCGCAGTCCGCGGTCACGCCAGGCCGAGGCCAGCAGCGCCGAGGGGTCCGGCGTGTTCGAGACGTGGACGGCGACCCCGGCGCGTACGCAGGCCCCGGCCAGCAGCGGCTGCTCCGAACCGTTCGGCGAGACGGCGAGCGGACGGCCGCGCAGCAGCGCCGCCAGCACCGGCGCGGACGTGCCGCTGGTCAGCACCAGCCCGGCCCGGTCGATGAGCGGCCCCATCCACGGCTTGCGCACGAGCAGGATGTCGGCGGCGGGGTCGGGCCGCGGCTCGGTGGACCGGCCCTGCTCGACCACGGCCTGGAACGGGCCGCCGGTGAAGGCGGCGTTCAGGGCAGGCCATTGGTTCGCGCCGCCGAAGAAGCGGCCCAGGTGGACGTAGACGACGGGCTTGCCGGACCGGGCCGTGCGTGCCTCGATCGCCGCGACCTCGGCCCGGTCGGCGGCCGGCTCCCAGGCCAGCGGCCCGACGTGGTGGACGCGCTCGGGCAGTACGCCGCCGGGGTACTCCAGCGCGGGATGGCCGCGGAGCAGGAACGCGTCGCCCAGCAGCGGGTCGTCCGGCCATCGGGAGCGGCGGGCGGACAGGCCGGCCTGCTCGCGCACCTCGGCGTACACCCGCAGGCCCTCGCGCGTCCGGTTGTCCCGCGACCTGCCCAGCGGCGGCTCGCCCTCGCCGCCGGCCTGGTAGTTCCACAGGTGGACCGACAGGCCCAGGACCACGACGGGCAGGTCCAGCACCTCGGCGGCGAGCAGCGTGCCGTTGCACAGCACCGAGGTGACCAGCAGGTCCGCCCGCGCCTGCGCGGCGGCGCGCAGCGTGGCACGGTACTGCGCCAGGCCGGTTGGCGCCCAGCAGGCGGCCGAGAACCCGCGCCGTACGCCGAAGTCCTCCGCCGCCGCGAACGGCAGACCCGCCTCGGCCGCGACGGGAGCGGCTCTGGCCCGGCCCAGCAGGCTGACGTCGTGCCCGCGGCGGCGCAGCTCACGCCCGGCCGTGATCGCCGGGTAGAGATAGCCGCCGTCGCTGAGCGGGCAGAGCAGGATCCTCATGGAGCGGCCGCGCCGAGGCGTCCGTCAGCGACCGGTTCTGGTGCTTCGAGGCCGGCGTGGTCGGCGAGGAACGCCAGGCACTCCGCCTGGAGCGCCACCGCGCGCGAGGCGGCGCGTACCCCGTGGCCCACCCCGCGTTCGAGCCGGAGCAGCACCGGCCCCGCGCCGGACGAGGCGTGCTGAAGGGCGGCGCACATCTTGCGCGCGTGCAGCGGGTCCGTCCTGGTGTCGCCGTCGGACGCGGTGAACAGGACCGCCGGGTACGCGGTTCCCGCGGCGACGCGATGGTAGGGGGAGTAGGACAGGAGGGTCCGCAGCTGGGCCGGATCGCTCGCGCTGCCGTACTCCGGCACCCAGCTCGGCCCCAGCCCGGACCGCTCGTAACGGACCATGTCCAGCAGCGGTGACGTGCACACGACCGCCGCGTACCGGCCCGGATCACGGGTGAGCGCCGCGCCCACCAGCAACCCGCCGTTGGAGCCGCCCATGATCGCGAGCCGGCCGTGGGTGGTCCAGCCGGCCGCGACCAGATGGTCGGCGGCGGCCTCGAAGTCCTCGAAGGTGTGCTGCTTGTGCTCGCCGCTGCCGTCGCGGTGCCACTGCTCGCCCTCCTCGCCGCCGCCGCGCAGGCACGCCCAGGCGAAGACGCCGCCCGCCCGTACCCAGGCGAGCACCTGCGGCGTGAACCGCGGCGACATCGACGCGGCGAAGCCGCCGTACCCGGTGAGGAGCGCCGGGCGCGGTGTGTCCGCATGCCCGCTCGGGGAGATCACGAACATCCGCACGGTCGTCCCGTCCGCGGAGGGGAAGGCGACCTGGCGGGAGTCCACGCCGTCGACGCCCGGCGCGGGTCCGCACGGGCCCCAGGGCGTGACCTGGCCGGTGCGCCCGTCGTAGCGGAGCACGTACGGCGGCGTGGTGAAGTCGGTGTAGGCGAACCACGCCTCGTGGCCGCCCTCCGGCCGTACAGAGAAGGCGCCGACCGAGCCGATGCCGGGCAGCGCGATCGCGCCGATCTCGTGGCCGTCGGTCAGGTCGTGCACGGTGACCTCGGCCGCCGCGTGGCGGGTCCAGGAGACCAGGCCGAGTGGGCGCGGCAGCTCGGGGCCGCTCAGTACGGCGAGGCCGGTGAGCGTCGCGTCGTGGCGTTCGGCGATCACCTCGCGCCAGACCTCCGGCTCGGCCGGGCGGCACGCGACGACGCGGCCGCGCGGGGCGTCCCGGTCGGTACGCAACCAGACCTCATCGCGTGGGCCGGTGCCGGGCGCGACGTGCAGCCGCGTGCGCGCCCGCATCCCGTCCTGTACCGGCCGCAGCGACGGGCGGCCGGGCGGGCCTTCGGCCAGGTCGGCGAGGAGGAGGTCCGTGCCTCGTCCGGTGCCCCGCGTGGCGGTGACGGTGAGCCAGCGGCCGTCCGCCGTGACGGCCAAGCTGTAGAAGTCGGTCTTGTCCCGCCCGTCGCCGAAGACCAGGACGTCGGAGTCGCCGCCGGACCCGAGACGGTGCAGCCAGACCCGGCGGTGGTAGCGCTCCTCGCCGGGGTGTGCACCAGGGGGCAGCCGCCGGACGTAGTAGAAGCCCTCGCCGCCGGGCAGCCATCCGACCGAGGATCCGCGCACCCGGTCGATCGGCCCGTCGACGGCCACACCGGTGGCCACGTCGATCACCCACAGCAGCGAGTCCTCGGTGCCGTCGCGCGAGACCTGGTACGCGAGCAGGCCGCCCTCGATCGAGGGCTCCCAGGCGTCCAGCACGGTACGCCCGGACGGGTCCAGCGCGGCCGGATCCAGGAGCACGCGCTCGGTCTCGCCGTCCCCGGTGAACAGGGCCGGGTGCTCCTGCCCGGCGCGCTGCCGAAGCCAGAAGGCACAGCCGCCGCGGACCTTCGGCGTCAGGACGCGGTCGTTGGCGCCGAGCGCGGCCACCTCCGCCGCCCAGTGATCCAATCGGGGCCAGGTCGCGCGTTCGGCCTGGTAGAGGGATTCCTGCTCGGCGCTCCAGCGCCGCGTGCGCGGGTCCTCGGCGTCCTCCAGCCAGCGGTACGGATCGGCGATGCTCTGCCCATGGAGCTCATCGACCACGTCGTGTCGGGTCGCGTCCGGATACCGGCGATGCGACGGCCTGGCGGCAGATTCCAATGAACGCTCCGTACTGGCGGTCCCCGGCGAACGGCAGGCGGGTCATCCGGTTCCGGATGACCCGCCCGTCCGTCAAGTCATCGCGTCGAGTCAGAGCTGGTGGCTGCCGTTGATGACGCAGCCGGCGTTGAGCTCTTCGTCGTCCTCGCCGTGCGCCACGACCTCGATGTCCTCGGTCTCGGACGGGGTCAGGTCCTCGGGCTCAGGCATGATGGTTCCTCCCTGCGATGCCGGCGTCCGTTACGCCCTTGCTAAAGCAGAAGGTAGGGATCTGCGGTATGGGGACGATTAGCCGACGGTTTGATAGTGGTAAACGAGGGGACGCGGGATGCGTGAGAGAGTGGGACGACAATGACGAACGGGCCATCCGTCCCCCGGTCGGCGGATGCCTGCCGGGAAAGGCCGGATGGCCCGTCCGTCGTCAGATCGTGGTGTCGCACGACTCGGAGCGCGTGCCCGCGCCGGTCATCGACCTGCGACTGATCTCAGTTGATGACGCAGCCGGTGCTGAGCTCGCCGTCTTCGCCGTGCGCGACGACCTCGATCTCCTCGGCCTCGGTGTCGGCCGGTGCTGGGGTGACTTCCTCGGGCTCGGCCATCTGACTCTCCTCGCGGTGCGGGCGCCCTTTACGCCATTTCTAAACAGAAGAGTAAGGATCCGCGGTATGGAGACGACCGGCCGCCGGTTTGATATCGGTAAACGGCTGGATCGTCAGGGCCGCCATCTCGCGCGCATAGGCGTACGGCAGCACCGGAATCTCATAGAGCACGGTATGGGCGAGCGTCTCCACGCGGGGAACGGTGATGATGCTGGCCTCCAGCAGGCTCTCCAGCACCCGTACCGCGGTGTCCTCGTCGGCGTCCAGGACGGCGGCGGCCTGCTTCAGCGTGAAGATCGGTTCCGGCAGCGTGCCGAGCCGCGGCATCGCACGGAGGGCCGGCTCGGGCAGCTCGCGCACGGCCTCGGCGAGCCGCGACCGGATCGCCACGTCTCCCGCGGTCAGCTCGTCCAGGAGCGCCTGAGTGCTCGCCATCCGCGCGGCGTACTCCCGCAGCGGCACGTGCTGGAGCAACGCCAGCCGCTCGGCGACGAGCCGTACGCCCAGCGGCAGCGAGCCGGCCGCCGCGACGATCTGCTCGGCCGAGCGCCGGTCCGCGGCGACCCGGCCCGTCCCGATCATCTGGCCCAGGAACGCCACCGCCTCGTCCCGGGCGAAGGAGGAGACCCAGAGCCGGTACGTGGCCTCCAGCCCGGCGAGCCGGGACCGGGCCGTGACGACCACCGTACTGTCGCCGGACTCGGGCAGCAGCGGCCGTACCTCCGACTCACGCCGCGCGTCGTCGATGACCACCAGCGCCCGGCGGTCGGCCAGCCAGCGCTGCCACGCCCGCCGCGCGTCCGGGAGCGTACCGGGTGAGGCCGGGGACAGCAGCCGCGACACCACGTCCTCGATCGGCCGTGGCGTGCCGTCCTCGCCGCGCAGCCGTACGAACAGCCTGCCGTCCGGGAAGTGGTCGCCGAGCTGGTGCGCGACGTGCACCGCGAGCGCGGTCTTGCCCGCGCCGAGCGGGCCGGTCACCACGGCCAGCCGGGTTCCGTCCCGTACGAGCGCGTCCGCGAGCTGTTTCTTGGCCGCCCCGCGCCCGGTGAACGTCGGCAGGTCCCAGGGCAGCAGGTTCGGGGCGACCTTGCGACGCGCGCGCGGAGCGTCCGGTACGTGCGCGGACGGCCCCGGCTCGCTCAGCAGCGACTGATAGAACCTGGCCAGCGCCGGGCTGGGGGAGAGCCCGAGCTCGTGCGCGAGCGTCTGGCGCAGCTCGTCGTAGACCGCCAGCGCCTCCGAGCGGCGGCCGGCCTGGCACAGCGCGGTCATCTGGAGCATCCGGAGCCGCTCGCGCAGCGGATGCGACTGGGCGACCTCGGTGATGCGCTCGATCGCGCCGGGCCCGCCGTCGTCGGACAGCTCGGCCTCGGCCCAGTCCTCGAACACGGCGAGGAAGCGCCGCTCCAGCCGCTGGGCGGCGGCGGCGATCAGCGGTACGTCGCGGAACCCGTCCAGGGCCGGCCCGCGCCACAGGTCCAGGGCCTCGGCCGGCGCTCCGGCACGCGCGCGCTGCTCGAACAGGAGCGAGTCGAGTTCGCCGGCGGCGGCGTGGAAGACGTAGCCGCCGTTCTGGTAGCTGATCCGCGAACCCGATCCCGCGCTGACCAGCCGGCGCAGCGCGGAGACGTACACCTGGATGTTCTTGCGCGCGGTGCGCGGAGGCGCCTCGTCCCACAGCGCCTCGGCCAGGGAGTCGAACGACACCGGCGCGTTGGCGTGGCACAGCAGAGCGGCCAGCACGACCTGTTGCTTGCGCGATCCGAGTTCGGTGGGGCGATCGTTCTCCAGCACCCGCAGGCGTCCGAGAATTCCGAAGCGGGCGCTCATCTCACGCTATCTTGATGATGAGGGAATGCCCTTCGACCTCGGCGTCCGAAACGGCGTCCAGACGCTCCTTGACGGAGTTGAGTACGTCCACCTCTTGCTCGCTGAGCTGGGCCAGCACGTCTCGTTGTGCCGCGGTCAGCAGGTCCACCGGATTCCCGGTCTGCCGTAGGGCGGCGAGCGCGTCAAAGGTCATGGTCAACTCCTGTTTCGTGTGCCGGAACATCGTCACCTGCGGTCCGGGCTGAATCCATGAGACCTTCGGGCCAGTAGGCGTCCGTCGCTGGAGACCACGAAAGGATCAGCGCGGACAGGCCGGCCTGGAGTCGTGACCGGAGCTCCAGCTTCGTCAGTATGGCAGTGACGTATCGCTTGACGGTGCGTTCGCTGATCTTCAATTCGCGCGCTATCGACCGGTTGTCGTATCCGAAACCCAGTAACCGAAAGACCGTGCGCTCTCGCGGCGTGAGCCCCCGCGTGCGGAGCAGCGCCGCCGCCAGCGGCTGCGGCAGTGTGGGCTGGAGAAACGCCCCACATGTTGGGCATACTGGAAATGGTCCGGCTTTTATGTGGCAGGGCATAGGACCCAAATTCCCAGGGGAAGGAACGATCTTCGACGGGGTGGTTATCACGGTGTCTTCGCTACTCGCGTGTGCCGCGCTATCCACGCGGTCCGGAGGGCGATTTCTCCGATGTCACGCCTTGCCTCCGTCCTGATCGGGGCCGGACAACGACGGCATCATTACCGACCTAATTGTCCACTTCGTCCATTACGTTACGAAGACTGGGCACCGACGTTTTGTCGGCCGGTGGTGGCCATGGGCGCGGGCCGGTCCGGCGGTTTCGCCCGGCCGGTCTGGATGGACTGGACGGCCTGGATGGCCGCTACCAGCCCTGGAGGCCGGCTCCGTAGGGATAGAGGGGGTTGCCGTAGGTGGTGGGCGGCGACTGGCCCGCGTCGATCTTCGCGCGGATGTCGTTGCGCTCGGCCGTCGTCGCGCCGAGGTCGTACGGCAGGCTCCAGTCCTCGACCGCGTCGGCCTGGGTGTCCGTGCCGCCCGGCTTCAGGATCTGGTCGGTGCTACGCGGGAGCTGCCAGGGCAGCTTCCCGCGTGGCGTGTAGTCGCCGAAGAGGAGGGACGCCGTGGCCGGCCCCACCTCCTCGCCGCCGCGATAGGTCATCACGATGGCGTCGGCGATGCCGTTCCACTCCGAGATCACGGTCGGCCGGGGCAGGTCCATGACCACGACCACCGGGATCCCCTGGTTGTGGAAGTTCTGGATGATGGCGAGTTGGTCCGGCGGCAGGTACGGCTGCTCCTTCACCCACGCGGTGGCGTGCGTGTAGCTCGGTTCGCCGACCGCGACGACGGCCAGCTTCGGCGAGGGCCCGCTGTCGGAGTAGACGTTGACGCCGGCCTTGGCCGCACGTGCCTTGATCGCGTCCAGGATGTCCAGCGAGCCGTAGTCCGGGTGGAAGTAGCTCGTCCAGACGCAGCAGGAGGCGCCGTCGGTGGCGCGCGGCCCGGCCACCACGATGTTGTCGCCCGACTTGAGCTTGAGCGGCAGCACGCCGTTGTTCTTGAGCAGGGTGAGGGACTCGCGCGCGGCCTGGTTGGCGAGCGCGGCGTAGGACGGCTGGTGGAAGCGGTACGGGCCGTTGACCGGGTCGCCGTACGGGCGGTCGAAGACGCCGAGCTCGAACTTCAGCCGCAGCACCCGCGTCACCGCGTCGTTGACCCGTGCGATCGGCACGTTGTTCAGGAAGTCGGCGATCGAGAATCCGGCCGCTCCCGGGTCGGCACCGCCCATCACGTCGGAGCCGGCGTTCGCCGCGCTGATCCAGGCGCCGGACGGCAGCCAGTCGGTGGTGATGAGCCCGGTGTAGCCCAGGTTGTTGCGAAGGTAGTCCAGGATGGGCTTGCTGTTGCCCGCCCCGGGACCGCCCGGGTCGAGGTAGGAGCTGCCCGCGTAGCCCGGCATGATGTTGACCGCCCCGGCGTCCAGCGCGGCCCGCCACGGGATCATGTGGTACTTGATCGTCACACCGTCGTAGACGATGCCCGCCTCGCCGCCGGCGCCTTCTCCCGGCCAGTGCTTGACGGTCGCCAGCACCGAGCCCGGGTTGAGCTCGGGCCCGCCCTGGAGCCCGGAGACCAGGGCGCGTACCTGGGCCGCCCCGACGTCGGCGTTCTCGCCGTTGCCCTCCTGGATGCGGGGGTAGAGCACCTTCGTGCCGACCTCGGCGAGGGGCCCGAGCACGCCGCGCGCGCCGACCTCCAGCTCCTCGCGGCGCTGCATGTCGCCGAGCTTGTAGTCGAGCGGGTAGTCCTTTCCGGCCGCCAGCGCGCTCTGCAACGGGTACGTGGTCTGGTATCCGGCGGTGGTGTCGCCCGCGGAGACCGGCGGGATGCCGAGGCGTGTGCCCGCGGCGGCGACGAGGACGTTGTTGAGGTCGGCCGGCTGCGCCGGGCCGAAGTGCCAGCCCGACTGCGGATAGGCCTGGGCGTTGTAGAACATCTGGTACGCCTTCTCCTGCGGGGTCATCCTGCTGAGAAGGTCCGACACTCGGGTCTCGACCGGCAGCCGCCAGTTCTCGTACGGCTCGATGGTGCCGTTCTTGTCCAGGTCGCGTGCGCCGCCCACGATGTTGACGCCGTCGCCTGCCGCCTTGATCGTCGGCAGGTAGAGGCTGAAGGTGCGGATGCTGGACGTCGTCTTGGCGCCCGAGCCGCTCACCGAGACCACGTACCACTTGTACGTCCAGCGGTCGCTGATGTCCCAGGTCGGCGTGTAGCTGGTGCCCGTCGGCTCGGCGACCTTCGTATAGAGGTCGAGCAGGCTGCCGGACGCGGTGAAGTCGTAGTCGGTGCGGCTCACGTTGAGCCACACCTCGTAGTGCGCCGCGCCGGGCACCGAGGACCAGGCGAGCATCGGGCGGCGCGTGTCGGTGACCATGGCGCGGTCGGCCGGCGTCGTCAGCGCGAACTGGCCGGTCGTTCCCGGCGCCTTGGACGGCGACGAGAGCAGCGGCGGGTTGTTGCTCGACACGTCGACCGAACCGAAGATCTGGAACTCCCAGAGCGAGTAGCCGTACCCGCTGGCTCGCTTCGTGCCGTAGAAGCGTACGTAGCGGCCCTTCCCGGAGATGTTGAGGTTCTCGGTGCCGCCCTGGCCGGTCGTCGTGGAGTAGATCGTGGTCCAGGACGTCTCGTTGTCGGACACGTCGATGTGGTAGCCGGTGGCGTAGGCGTTCTCCCAGATGAGCGTGGCGCCGGTGATCGTGCCGGGCGCGCCCAGGTCGACCTCCAGCCACTCGTTGTCGGTGTAGAGGCTGGACCAGCGGGTGTTCGTGCGGCCGTCCAGCGCCGCCGCCGGTGCGTTCGCGCCCTCCACCGAGGACGCCTTGACCTGCTTGTACGCGGAGATCGGCGTGGTGCTCGGCGGTGGCGGCGTCGTGCCGATCGTGCCGTACACCTGGAACTCCCAGAGGGAGTAGCCCCACTGCGTGGCGCGCGCCGTCCCGTACACGCGGACGTAGCGCCCGGTGCCGGAGACGTTCAGGGTCTGTGTCCCACCGGTGCCGGTGGTCGTGTTGTAGATGGTGGTCCAGGTGGCGTCGTCGCTGGAGACCTGGATCTGGAACGCGGTCGCGTACGCGGTCTCCCAGTTGAGGACGACCTGGCTGACGGTGGCGGTGCCGCCGAGGTCGACGCGCAACCACTGCGGGTCACTGGCGGCGCTCGACCACCGGGTCCCGGTGTTGCCGTCCACGGCGTTCGCGGCGGGCGTGCCGCCGTTCTCCACCGAGGAGGCCGTGACCGGCTGCCCCTGTGAGATCAGTGACGGCGCCGCGTTCACCGGGGTGGACAGGTTGACTCCTACATACGCCACGAGCAAAGTCAGCGCAGCGATCACTACCGCGGTCACGGTGGGACGCACCGTCGACCGGACACCGGCCTTCATAGGGCCTCTCCTCTTCGCGCACGGCGGAGCGGCGGCGGGGCCGCGGCCGTGTGACGGGGTCAGGACTCCCGGCGGGGGCGGGGTCGGCATCGACGTACGCCGGGAGTTGGGGCAGGAGAGCGCTCTCCCGGAAGACTGATCTCGGTCAAGCGTGGTGTCAAGACTCGGAGATCAGATTTCTTAAGACTTATATTAAGCGCCTGCTTAGCGCGACGCCGGTCGCACGTGACACTCGCGCGGTGCCCCGGCGCCCGCGTGACGCCCGGGCAGTGTGATCACTTCCCGGCTGGCGGGAGAGGCCGCCGCCGTGCTGGACTGGGAGCCGTGCACACTCCGCCGGGACCTGAGCCGATGACGACGCCGCGATTCCCCCGCGACTGGGAACGCCTCGGTTCCCGGCAGGTGGCGACCAACGGGATCGAGCTGCGCGTCGTGGAGCACGGAGACGGGCCGCTCGTCGTCTTGTGCCACGGCTTCCCCGAACTGGCCTTCTCCTGGCGGCACCAGGTCTTCGCGCTCGCGGACGCCGGATACCGGACGCTGACCCCCGACATGCGCGGGTACGGGGGCAGCACACGCCCGCCGCGCGTGGAGGACTACGACGTCCTCACGATCTGCGCGGACCTGGCCGGCCTGCTGGACGACGCCGGCGCGGCCGACGCGATCTTCGTGGGACACGACTGGGGCGCGGTTGTCGCCTGGCACATGGCCCTGGCCCATCCGGAACGCGTACGCGCCGTCGCCGGGCTGAGCGTGCCGATCACTCCGCGTGCCCCGGCGCCGCCCCTGTCGATCCTGCGCAGGCGGTACGGCGACGACTTCTACATCTGCTGGTTCCAGGTGCCGGGCGTCGCGGACCCGGTGCTCGCCCAGAACGTGCGCGGCGCGGTCTTCCCGGAGTCCACGGACGCGGCCGACTGGCGCACGCCCCCGGCCGACCCGCCGACACCGGCGTGGCTGAACGACGACGAACTCCAGGTGTACCTGGCGACCTTCGGGGAGACGGGCTTCACCGGCGGCCTGAACTACTACCGCAACATCGACCGCAACTGGGCCCTCACCGAGCGGCTGAGCGACCGCCGGATCGAGCAGCCCGCCCTGTTCCTCACCGGCTCCGAGGATCCGGTCGGGGCGTTCATGACCCCGCGGAAACTCGCGCAGACGCTGTCCGACCTGCGCGAGCACGTCGTCGTGGCGGGCGGCGGCCACTGGATCCAGCAGGAGCGGCCGCGGGAGGTCAACGCAGCGCTCCTCCGCTTCCTCGCGTCTTCGCGGCGCTGAGCGGCGTCACGGCCGGCGGCCGGCCCGCCGCGTCTCAGGAGGGCAGGCCGCGGTCGTGGACGACGCGGCCCGCCGCGATGACGCCTCCGTCGTCGTCGTGGTTCACGAAGGCGCTGCCGGCGGTGAACCCGTCGAGGGCCTGGCGGAGGGAGAGCCGCTGGCCGGGCAGGAACGCCTCGCCGTCGCGGCCGCAACCGCTACACGCAGATGACCGACGCCAAGCTGCTCGAGGTCACGGTGATCACCAACCCGCTCGGCGTCGGGTTCAACTCCATGGCCATGATCGGCGTACGCGTCAAGGGTGCCAGCAGCGGCCCGGCCGAGGCGTTCGCGGCGGCGCGCGAGGTCACCTACGTCGTGCGCACGGCAGGCGCCTTCGATCTCCTGGTCGAGGTCGTCTGCGTCGACCGCGACGAACTCCTGCGCATGACCCACTGGATTCGCAGCGTCGAGGGCGTCGTGAGCACCGAGACCTGCGTCTACCTCGATCTCTACAAACAGGTCGTCGACTGGGGATTCCCGCCGCTGGTTTCATCGGACCGGACAGAAGAGATCCCCGATGCGGTCATTCACAATAGCGAGGCCGATCTCAATGCCAGATGAGAGCGCGGGCGTCTTCGACTTCGACGCTCTGTCCCTGGCCGAGCTGCGACGCCGGCAGGGCAGCAAGTGGCGTGATATCGAGCCGGGCGAATTGCCGGCCTGGGTCGCCGACATGGACGTGCGCCTCGCGCCGCCGATCGAAAAAGCCCTTGTCGGGGCGGTGCGCATGGGCGACACCGGCTATTCTCCCGAACGGTCGGCAGAACTCGCCGAGGCGTTCTCGGCGTTCGACCGCGACGCGCTGGAAGCGGCCCTCGCCCGCGACACCGCCGTTCTCCTGCTCAACAACCCGCACAACCCCACGGGCAAGGCGTTCACCCGGGCCGAACTCGTGGTCGTCCTGGACGTGGCACGCCGGCACCGGGTCTTCGTCCTGTCCGATGAGATCCACGCCCCGCTGGCGCTCACGGACCGGCCGCACGTGCCCTGGCCGTCCGTCGCCACGGACGCGGCCGACCACGGGCTCGTCCTCACCGGCGGCACGAAGGCGTTCAACCTGGCCGGCCTGAAATGCGGCCTCGTCCTCTCGTCCGGCCGGGGCGCGGACCTCGTCGCCCGGCTGCCCGCGGAGTTCCGCCTGATGGCCGGGCTGCTCGGCGTCATCGCCTCGGTCGCCGCCTTCCGCGACGGCGAGGCCTGGCTCGACGCACTGGCCGCTCACCTGCGCGGGAACCTTGAGTTGGAGGGCCGCGCCTTCGACGCCGAGCACGGCGCCGGCCGGGTCCGGCTGAACTTCGGCACGACCCGGCCGATCCTCACCGAGATCCTCGACCGGCTCACGACGGCGGTGAGCTGAGCTTTCCGCTCACCCCTGTCCCGCGGCCACGACACCGGGTTCCAGCGCGCGTTCGACGAGGTAGGACAGGTACGCCTCCTGCCCGGGCGACGCGCCGAGGCGGTTGTCGGTCATATGCACGTACGAGCTCAGCAGGACCGTGACCAGCGGCTCCCCGTACGGCATCGGCTCGGGGTCGCCGCCGCCGGGGGAGCGGAAGCGCAGCTCGCCCCGGTCCGCGGCGGCGCGTACGCGGTCGCGCAGGTCCCGGCAGTGCGTCAGCCAGGTCCGCTCGATCCCGGACGGCTGCTCCGCGCCGCCGCCGGCGAGGTCGCGGATCCGGGCGAGCTTCGCCTCGAACGTCGCGCGCGTCAGCTCGAAGCTCCGGTCGAAGGCCGCGTGGCGCTCGGCGGTCGGCTCGTCGTAGGCCGCCTCCCAGAAGGCACGGTACCGCTGGAAGAACCGGCGGACCGCGGCGTCCTCGCCGAGGAACGTGTACGCCGACATCAGCATGAGCTGGGTCGCCAGGCCCAGCAGGACCGGCCGTACGTGGGTGTTGGAGACGGCCAGCAGGTGTGCGGTCAGGTCGCTGGACCGCTCGAAGTGCCATTCGGCGATCGCCACGCCCGTCTCGCCACCGTAGCGGTCGTACTCCGGCTCGTAGGGCGCGGGCGCGACGCTGTTGTTCGGCTCGAACGGCATCTGGCCGTCCGCGCCGTACTCCCGGTTCCAGCTCTCCTCGCCGTACTCGGCGACGTACATCTTCTTGTAGACCCTGCCGCGGGACTCGGCGTCGGTGTAGACGTCGAACAGCGCGGGCCGCCGGGTCAGGAACTCCTGCACCGCGCCGGCCGCGCGCGTGGTGACCTCGTCGCGCGCCTCGGCGGAGACCGGATGAAAGCGCAGCCTAAGGTGCGGGCCGCCCTTCCAGTACTTGACGAAGAACCAGCCGTCGATCAGGCCGTCCTCGCGCAGCCGCGCCACGAGCGGGCGTACGGTCTCGACGATCATCGGGTCGGCGTCGCCGGAGTAGTAGACGTGCAGGGACACCCATTCGCCGCCGTCACCCATCGGGACCTCCGTTAGTGTCGTACAGCTCGACCAGGAACTCGGCGACGTGCGCGCGTCCGTGCTCGTCGCGCAGCCAGAGTTCGCCGAGGTCGGGACTGCACTCGGTCAAGACGATGCGCGATGACGCACCGCGGGCGAGCTGTTCGAGCAGTCCCAGCGACAACCAGCTCTGGAAGTCGACGGGCAGCGGCTTGCGGTGCGCCACGCGGGCGGCGTCACCGCGTTCGGCCGCGGTGCCGCCGTCGTACGGGTCGGCCTGGGCGAACACCCGGTCCGGCAGCCCGTGTTCCCGTTTCCACCGGTGCGTCCGCAGCAGGTGCTCGGCGTCGGTGTCGCGGGGATCGCGGTACGGGAACGCCTCCGGATCCACCTTCCACATGCGGCGCTGGAGCACGAGGTCGTGGAGCACCAGACGCGGGTAGGACGTGACGCCCCCGTACGGAACCGGCTCGCCGGTGCCCGCCCACAGGTCGAGCCGGGCCAGCCCGCCCGGCGCGAAGCACACCAGCACCTGATGGATCTCCGGCAGCGCCGTCGGCGTCAGGTAGCCGAGGTAGAGCGGGATCACCTCGCGGTCCAGCCGCCTCGACACCAGCCGCAGGCGGTCCGCCCGCTCGTCGTGCACCAGGGCGAGGTCGTCGAGGGGGATCCGCTCGTCGAGAGGGCGGGTGCTGACGTCGCCGGGGCAGACGATCTCATAGCCGGTGACCGCCGGATGGACGTTGAGGTTGGTCGTCTCGTAGCCGCCGCGCAGCTCGGCGAACACCGCCCCGGGTGGCGTGTGGCGCCGCAGGGTCTCGGCGAGCAGCCGCCGTGCCGCGTCTCCGCCGTCGTCCAGGCTGTGCGCGAACCGCGAGAACATCATCGTGAGCCCGGAGAACGCCTGGTTGAGCACCAGCCGGGCGTCCTGCGGGCGGCCGTCCGCGGACGCGAGCTGGAGCAGGAACGACCACGGCTGGTCGAAGCCGCCGCCGGGCGGCAACGCGTCGCGTACGGCGGCCACGAACTCGGGCCCGAGCCGGATCTCCTCGCGCGTACCGCCGCCCGGCCGGAGGCCGCGCAGGTGCCGTGCCGCCGCCTCGCGTGCCCGGTCCAGCGCCGTGATGCCCGGGAGGGCGAAGAAGTTCTCCAGCGGCACGTAGTCGCCGTCCTCGGTGAACGCACGCCGCCGCCGTGCCCGGCCGCCGTAGCGGGTGAAGAAGTCGGCCTGGAACTCGTGGCAGAACCGCTCCACGTCATCGCACCGCCCCCCGGCGCCGAACCGCGCGCGGAAGAAGCCCACTGCCGTCAGCCGCCGGGGCAGGCTCACGTCGAAGGCGGGCAGGATGCCGGCGAGCGCGGCCAGGGACGGCAGCACCTCGGCCGTCCAGACGCCGCGGTCGGTGGCCATCCCCTCGCCGGTGATCGTGGCGTCCTCATAGACCAGGGTGCGCGGGACCAGCCGGTCCGTGGCTCCGGCCAGCGCGAACACCTCCCGCAGGTCCTGGCGGATCGCCGCGAGCAACGCGGCACGGTCGCGCGCGGCCGTACCCGGATAACGGGCGACGCGATCGGCGACGTCCCCGAGCGAGGCCGCGACCCGCCGCAGCACCGGGTCCGGCCGGCCGGCCAGTGCCGAGGTGAAGGCCGCGGCCGGATCGGCGGACCGCAGGTCGATCCGCAGGTCCGGGGCGACCAGGAGGCCCAGCCGCAGCAGGTTCCCGGTCAACTGGTCGACCACCTCGGCCGTACGGTCGTCGCCCGCCTCGGCCACCCGGCGCGTGAGGTGGCGCAGGCTGATCGGGCCCTCGCCGGCGATCGCGACGACGTCGCGCACGGCCGTGCCGCTGGGCAGGAAGAACAGGTCCTCGTGGACGCCGTCGAGCGTGACCACCGCGTCGGGATCGACTCCGGAGACGGTACGGCGGCGGACGTACCGGGTCCTGACCCCGTCGGTCCCGGCCCCCGGCGCGAGGACGACCGGCAGCTCCGATCGCAGCCGCGGATCGGCGAGGATCACCGCCGACAGGCGGGCGAGCACCGCCACGTTGAGGCGTACGGCCGAACGCTGGCGCAGCGACCGCGGCTCGGGCACCGGCCGCCCCGCGCCCGGCGTGAACCGCCCGAGCCCGACCGACGTGAGCGTGCTGAACGGGCTGGTCTTCAGCGCGGCACGGTAGAACAGCTCCAGCAGCGTCCGCTCGATCTGCCGCGCGCTCTTGTCCAGCCGGCCCGCCGGATCGAGGTAGCGGTCCATGCGCCGCTCCAGCACCTCGGACTGCAGGAGCACGGCGCAGCGCAGGCGGTCGCCGGCCAGCAGGGTGCGGGCGGCCGCACGTGCGGCGGCGACGTCGGCGGCGAGAATCTCGGCGCCCCCGGCGAGCGCGGCGCCGAGCGTCTCCCGCGCACGCGTCCACTCGGCCAGCAGCGCGGCGTCGGCCGGCCCGAGCGACGGAACGGCCACGGCGAGGGTGGCCGGGCGGGGAGCGCGGCCGTTGAAGACGTCCCGGCGAAGATTGATCAGCGCCGTACGGCACGGGTCGCCTCCGCCGCGTCCGGCGACGGCCCGCTCGATCCGGCCGGTGAGGCTCGCGGCGAGCGCGTCGCGTGCCTCCTCGAGCGCGAAGACGCGGCCGGTCCACTCGACCGCGCCGCCGGTGCGCAGCGCGGCGACCGCCTCGGCGGGCTGTCCGGCCACCCGGAGCAGGAAACCTTCGCCGAGATGCCATCGGGTCGCCGCCGCGCCGGTGTCGGCGGCCTCGGCCGGGAGCGGCTCGCTCATCGGGCCTGTCCTTCCCTCGGCGCCCGGTACAGGGCGTGGTCGTAGCGGAGCGCGGGAGTTCGCTCATGGCCGACGAGCACGCAGATCATGCTGTGCTCACCGGTGCCGTCGATGCCCAGGAGCCCGTCGACGCCGAGGCTGTCGAGCCCGAGCACCGCGCCGACGCCGAGGCCGCGCGCGGTCGCCGCGAGGTAGGCCGCCTGCGCCGCCTGGCCGACCTCGATGTTGAGCATCCGGTATCCGCGTGCGCCGTACGCCGCCACGACGGCCTCCAGGCGGCCGGTGATCACGATGATCGCGGCGACCTCGGCCAGGTTGTAGTTGTTCAGCGCGTAGAGCCGCTGAAGGCCGGAGACGTCCAGGGCGGCGCCCGCCACCAGGGCGTGGCTCGCGGCGTCGTACCCGTAGACACGCTGTCCCAGGCCGGTGACGGTGTTGGACAGGACCCGCTGCCGGATCCAGCCGTGGCCGCGCGGGGCCGGCGCCACGTCCGTGCCGGCCGTACCGGCACGTGCGACAGAGGCCAGCACCGCGCCGAGGTCGCGTACGTCGAGTGGCGGCCGTGCGGTGAGCAGCCCGAAGCTCGTACGCCTGGCCCGCAGGCTGCCGGCGACGTCCAGGTCCGCCCGATCGGCCACCGGATCGGGCAGCGAGCGGACCTCGCCGCCGCCGAGCGGTGCGAAGGCCGCTCCCGTACGCGCCGCGTCCGCGCCGGGACGCGGACGGCCGCCCACGAGCGCCGCCTCGTGGACCCGGCCGACCAGCTCGAACGCCACCGTACGCCGCGACCGTTCCCAGACGCGGTGCGGAGTGTGCGCACGGACGCGTACGGCCGGGTCCGGCGTCGGTGCGGTCGCGGGGCCGAGCGGTACGACCGCGAACGGCGCCTCGTCGCGCCCGTCGATGCCGAGCACCGCGGCGGCGGCCGGCTCGTCGAACCACAGGATCGGCTCGACCGCGATGCCGTGCGCGGCCAGCACGATGCGCCAGGACGCCAGCAGCGCGCCCACGTCCTGGGTGACGACGTGGTAGGCGAACGAACCGTACTTGAAGGCGTTCTTCCAGAACCGCACCGTCGAGACGAGGTACAGCTCCGCACGCACCCCGGTGGCCGCCGCCAGATCCGCGCACCGGTCGCCGGCCGACAGCCGGTCGAGGCCGTGGTGCGCGGTGCCGTAGTGGTAGACGCCGGGCGGCAGCGGCCCGTGGCGCCCGGCGACCAGGTAGCTCTCCACCGGGTACAGGCCGCCGCCCGACGCGGTCGGCCGCGCCCACAGCGCCTGGTCGGCGCGCACCCGGCCGCGGCTCCCGTCGTTCCAGTTCGGCTCGGTACGGCGGTCGATCACGCCGCCGCAGCCCAGCACCGAGGCGAGCGCCGCCAGATCCGGCGTCCGCGCGGAGCGCGCCTCCGCCGCGGTGAGCAGCGCCGTGCCGATCCCGGCCGCGGGCGTCGAACCGAACGGATCGGGCAGCGGCACCGTGACCGCGTCCAAATACAGCTTGTGCCGGGACGGGCGGTCGTCCCAGTCCACCTCATGGTCTCGCGGCGGCATCGGCTCGCGCTGCCGGCCGAAGACGCGGCGCGCGTAGTCCAGCGCGACCCGCGCGCCGTCCTGGTCGTGCGCGCCGCCGGTCTCGGCGGGCCGCTCGCCGTCGGCCTGGAGCCGTGTGTGCACCGGTACCTGCTCCTAGGGAAACGGGTGCGGGACCAGATGGAGCTGGTCCGGCCGCAGCGGATGGGAGGTCAGCCCCGCGTCGTGCGGAGCACGCAGGGTGCGCGGCATGGTCAGGGCACGTTGCCGCCGCCAGCCGAAGTCGATCGGGACCAGGCCCGGCACCACCGTGGCGACGGTGCGCAGGCCCAGCGACCGCTGTTCCGGCGTGGTCTGGTCGACCACGACGGTGTCGAGCCCGCGTCCGGCGAGGAGCTCGACGATGTCGCGTACGGGCGCCGCCAGGTCGGTGACCGGCGCTCGACCGGCCGTCCAGTCGCCGAACGCCTCGGCGGGCGGGACGCGCGGCCGCCGCCGCAGCCAGTGCTCGGCGTGGCGCGCCATCGCCGGCAGGCCGAAGAGCAGGGCGTGGTGTTCGAGGCCGGTGAGGAGCGTGTAGTCGTCGGCCATCGGCCGTAGCCGTGCCAGGGACGCGGTGACGCGGCCGGCGAGGCCCGACGCGAAGGAGGCGACCTCGAAGACCGCCGCACGTACGGCGTCGGCGGGGTCCAGCGCCGCGGCGCCGGCGAAGCAGAGCCGGCCGATCCCGCCGTCGCGGCGCACCGCGACCGCGCCGACGGCCGGCAACGGAAGGTCGACGCGGACGTCGAAGCAGCGGAGTTCGTAGCCGTGCAGGTCCAGCCGCGCACGTACGTGCCGCACGGCGGGAGAGTCCACGGCGTCCAGGTCGAGTTCGGGCGGCGTGAGCCCGGAGTACCAGTGGATCAGGAACGCGTCGCGTTCGATGAGTTCGAGCAGGCCGTGCAGCACCGCCTCGGTGACCGAGGCACCCGACGCGCAGCCGTTGGAGCTCTCCTGCACGGTACGCAGGTGGCCGGTCGGCGGCCCGAGGTAGTACACGAGCTGTTCGGGTACGAGGATCGCCCGGTCGTCGCGGAGCGACCATCCCCACACCCAGGGCACGACGGGGCCGTCGGACCAGGGCGCGTACGCGCCGGGGTTCTCGCGGTAGAAGTCCGGGTCATAGAGCCCGCACCGCTCCATCGGGACGTGGGGGACGCGCAGGTCGGCCGCCGCGGCGCGCCCCGCGACGCCGGCGTGGCGGGAACGCAGCCCCGCGTGGCGTTCGAGTCCTTCCAGCGCGCCCAGCAGCTCGCTGCGGCGGTAGCTCTCGGCGTGCCCGCTCCAGGCGACCTCCTGGAGGCCGTGCCGGCCCGGCTCGACGAACCGGCCCGACACAGGAGCGGTCGCGATCGCGCCGTGCAGGCGCTCGGGCGGCCGGCCGAGCATCCCGCACACCGGGTTCGCCAGCGCCTCCATCGGCAGCGCGAACTCCTCCGGGGACCGCGCCCGCGTCATCCCCGGCGGCACGGGCACGGAGACCGGCCGGATCCGTGCGTGCTCCGCCGTGTCCGGCGGAGGGAGGCGGCACTCCTCGCACGAGGAGTCCTTGATGAGGGCGAACCGCTCCACGCGTGCGGTGCTCGTACTGATCGTCCACACCGGGCGGCTCGGCGTCCCGTCGCCGGCGCACGCGGCCGCGACTCCGGCCAGGGCGGCGGCGATCGCGATCACGTGCGGGCCGGGAGGCGTCACCGGGGTGTGCACGACGCCGCCCGCACGGTCGCGCGACCGGCGTTCGACCAGCGGGCGGCATGCCAGCCACCGCCGGTCCAGGCAGCGCGGGCACGGGCCGTCGCCGCCGGGAGTCGCGGCCACGATCACCGATTCGCCGTGGCGGCGAACGCTGACCGACGGCGTGTGCCCGGCTCCGGCCGTATATCGGCCGGCCTGGTCCGGGATGCCCAGCGTGGCGACGTCGATGCACCAGGAGCGGCCGCCGTGCGGCATCAGCGCCGCGATGCGCTCGCCCAGCGACACCGCGGCCGGCCGCCCGCCCGCCCCCGGCGCCGCGGCGGCGCCGGGGTCCGGCTGGTCGTACTGGCCTGGCAACTCGGGCCCTTCCTCGTCTGGCGATCGATCGGCACTACGGGCCAAGGGGCCCGGCCCGTAGCGGTCGACTCCGATCGACCGCGTCAGGCCGGATCAGGAATCGACACAGGTCGCGCAGGCACTGCAACCCGACGTGCTGCACGCGGTGATCGCGTCCGCCCGGCCCAGTTCGACCTCGCTGATGTCGGCGACCTCGAACGTGGTCGTCTCCAGGCTCAGCAGCTCCTCCATGAGAGCGTTGCTCATCTCCTCACCTCCTCTCGCCATGACCGTTTCCCTCGTGTCCGCCGGCGGGTGCCGGCGGCGGTCCGGTGCGCTCCCTCATCCGGCCGTGGCCGTGTCGCGGAACAGGAGCACTCTGACGACGTTCGTGACCCCGGCCAGATCGGGCGGGGTGAGATCGACCGCGGCCGCGCGCATCCCGGCCGCGCCGAGGCGCGCGATCAGGGCTTCGTCCTCGACGGCCGGCCCGAGCAGCGAGACGTCGGCGGGCCGCGCGGAGACCGAGAACCCGTCGAGCACCGGTGCGGCGGGCCCGCCCGTGGAGCCGGCGGCCCGGCGCGCTCCGGCGACGGCGGTCAGCGCGGACGCGGCCGCCTCCGCCCACGAGCGTCCCGGCCTGGCGATGATCCGCTGTGACGAGCCGTCGTCCGCGTGGACGACCGCGACGGGCACGACGCCCTGCGCCAGGTACAGGCCGATCGCGCAGCCGTCCTGGCGCAACGTCGCCGCGAGCATCGCCAGGCGGCCGCCGGACCCGCCGCCGGAGGCGGCCTCCGGCGGATCTTCGACCGGGCCGACCTGGATCTCCTCGCGTGCGACGGCCGCGACCACGTACGCTCCCGCGGCCCCGAGCAGGGCACGTGAGAGGGCGACCGCCGGGGTGGAGCCGGCCGCCACACCGGTCAGATCAGGCTCGAAGCGCGCGGCGCGCCGGTCCCAGGGGCCCGCGAGCACGGCGCCGCGAGGCAGCGCCACCGGGGCCGATCCGCCGCCGAGTGACCGGGCCGCCACCAGCGGGCCGCCCGGGCGTGGTGCGGCGCCGAGCCGGCTCTGCATCCGCTCGGCCGCGACCACCTCGGCGCCGGGTTCCGGGCGTGACAGGAGCCCGGCGCACCGGCGCTGGATGTTCATGGCGTAGCGCAGCGAGGCGTGTTCGAGGGCCGCGAGCCTCGTCTCGAGCGTGCTCTCGATGCCTGAGGAGACGATCGGCGCCGGGTCGGCCGAGGGCGCGATCAGCACTGACGTACGCAGCGGCAACTGGGCGACGCCGTCGTCGTCGAACCTGCGCGCGATGCCGACCGTGTCGGCGATGACCGGCTGGAAGCGCCGGTAGGCACGCTCATCCGGGTCGGTGGTCTTGACGGGGTCGGCAGGCGCGCCGGGCTCAGGCGAGTCGCGAGGGGCGGCGGGGTGGGGGATGAGGCGCTCGGTGCGTACGGTGAAGCGGTCCGGGTCGACGATCACGACGGCGCCGTCGGTGTCACCGCCGATGCGGCCGGTGAGGACCTTGAACACCTCGAAACCGGCGACGGCGACGGCCATGGACACCGCCGCGCCGGGCAGCTCCGGCGCCGCGGCGGCCGCCTCGCCGCCCGCCCCGATCGCCTGCCAGACGTCCTGGGCGCCCGCGATCCCGTTGTCGCTCAGGCGCAGCAGCAGAGAGTGGACCGAGGCCGACCCGCGGTCGCCGTGCTGCCACGGGCCGAGGACCAGGAGTTCGCCGATCCGTAACAACGAGACGAACGCGGTCCCGGCCGCACGTGCGCGCTCCGCGAGGTCGAACAGCACCGGAGAGGGGCGGCCGGCGGCGATCAGGCAGATCAGGTCGCTGCCGGCCACGGCGTCGGCGTCGGCGTCGGCGGCCGTCCCGGTGAGTACCGCGCCCGGCGGCGCGCTGCCGACGCCGTTGGCGGTCAGTGCGTCCGCGAGCGCGGTCGCCGGAGCGGGGTCCTCGCAGACCACCAGCACCCGTGCCCGCGCCGCACGCGCGAAGCCGGTGCCGTCGTCGCCGTACTGCTCGAGCAGGGCGAGCTGGCCGCCGAACCGGCTGCGGGCCGACGCGTCCAGCACCGCGCCGCGCTCGGGCGCGTCGGTGATGACCCCTCGCGAGGCCAGGCTCGTGATCAGTGAGCGTACGGTCGCGGCGTGCGCCGCCGGTAACCCC
Source organism: uncultured Actinomycetota bacterium (assembly GCA_963799975.1). Classification (GTDB taxonomy): domain Bacteria; phylum Actinomycetota; class Actinomycetes; order Streptosporangiales; family Streptosporangiaceae; genus Actinoallomurus. The sequence continues at coordinate 721,281 of CAWCZF010000006.1, forward strand.
GCGACGAGGTCGCTCAGGGTGGTGGATCCGTCGAGGTGCGGCAGCAGGGCCGACAGGTAGCGGTACGCCCCGGCGCCCTGGATGACGAAGGCGTCGCCGTCGCCCTGGACGTAGACCCCGTCTTCGGTCTCGAGGAAGGCGACGTCGGTACGCATGCGCGGCCGCACGATCTCAGCTGGCACCACCGCGAACCCCCGTTCGCTCCCCACGTCGTTTCGGACGATAGCAGGGCAATCTCACATGCGGAACCAACGGCCGGCGGACTGGGACGTCGTCGCATGGGGCGTGACCACGATCGCCGTGCGCGCGTCGGCGGGCCAGACCATCTCGTGAATCACAAGTGACGGTATTGAGGAGCCGGCGAGCACCTGATATCACTCTAAGTGGCAACTATTGAACAGAGGGTGATGATAGTGCGAGAAGACAACGCACGCCCGCAGCGCGACGCGCTCCACCTGGCGGCCGGCCTGGCCGATCTGGTGGCGGGCGGAGTGCGGGACGCGACGCGGCGTCTGCCCGGCCTGGCCGAGGTGCGCGAGGAGCTGCGGGCACGCGGTGAACTGGCGCTGCGGCGCACGGGCGCGCCGGCGGAGGCCCACATGGAACTCCTGGCCCGGCGGGTCGCCGAGCGACACCAGGATGACTGACCTCCGGGCACGGGTGGACCGGGCGCTGGAGGACTTCGTCGACCGGGAGATCGCCGCACTGCTCGACCTGGACGCCGAGCTGGTGCCCGTCGCCGACCAGACGCGCGTCTCGGTCGCCGGGGGCAAGCGGATCCGTCCCCTGTTCTGCTACTGGGGATGGCGCGCGTCAGGGCAGCCCGACACCGACGCGATGGTCCGCGCCGCCGCGGCGGTGGAGCTGGTGCACGCCGCGGCCATCGTCCACGACGACTTCATCGACCGCAGTCCGCTGCGGCGCGGCCTGCCCACGGCGCACGAGAAGCTCGGCGACGCCCTGGCCATCATGATCGGTGACCTGCTGATCGCGTGGGCCGCGCAACTGTTCCACGACTCCGGCCTGCCGCGGATGTTCCTCGCGCGTGCCATACCCCTGTGGACCACGATGGGACGCGAACTCGTCGCGGGCGAGTGCCTGGAGATCCTGCGCACCGGATGCCCGCCGGACCTGGCCCGGTCCCTGGCGATCGTACGGTTCAAGACCGGGTCCTACACCGTCGAGCGGCCGACGCAGATCGGCGCGGTGCTCGGCGGCGCGACCACCGCGACGCTCGACGTGCTCGCGGCGTACGCGCGCCCGCTCGGCGAGGCGTTCCAGCTGCGCGACGACGTGCAGGGCGTGTTCGGCGACCCCGCGCAGACGGGGAAGTCGGCGCTGGACGACCTCGCCGGGCGCAAACCGACGGCGCTGCTCGCCCTGACCCTGACCAACGCCACCGACGCGGACCGCCGGCGACTGCACGAGCTGCTCGACGGACCGCTCACCCCCGGCGGCGCCGAGACGATACGGGACATCATGCGGCGCTCCGGCGCGCTGGCCGCCGTACGGCAGATGATCGCCGACCGCGCGCACGCCGCACGTACGGCGATCGAGAGGTCGCGGCTCCCCGCGGAGGCCGCCGACGCACTGACCCGACTGATCTGTGAGGTGACCACGGATGAATGACCCCGCTGACGACTACATGGACGGCCTGCGGCTCAAGGGCGACCCGCTGGCCGACGCGACCGTCGAGGCCCTGTTCGCGGCCGGCGAGGTGGGCAGGTTCAACACGGTCATGCGGTGGTTCACCACCTCCGGCCAGGAGCTGCCCGAGGGCCTGCCGGACGCGGCACGCGACTACCTGGCGGCGGCGGTGACGCCCGACTGGGTGGACTGGGCGATCATGGAGCAGGCTCGCCAGTTCTTCATCGACAACGAGGTGCACATCTCCACCGCCCTGTCGTTCGCGGCGATGCCGGCCTGCTACCTCGTCCCGCAGGTCGCCCGGCTGCTGTCGGCCACGCACTCGCTCGCCTATCCCGCCCGGCGGATGGCCGAGACCGGGCAGTTCACCGTCTACCTCATGCAGCCCGACGCGTTCGAGGCCGGCGGCCGGTTCCTCCCGGCCGCGCAGAAGGTCCGGCTGCTGCACGCCTCCATCCGCCACCACCTGCGCCGGGAGGGGCGATGGCCCGAGCAGGTACCGATCTGCCAGGAGGACATGCTCGGCGGGCTGATGATGTTCAGCCTCCAGGTGCTCGACGCGCTGCACCGGATGGGCGTGCACATCAGCCCGGACGGCGCCGAGGCGTACTACTACGCCTGGCGCGTCGTCGGCATCATCCTCGGCTGTGACCCGGCGGCCGTACCCGCCGACCTGCCGGCGGCCCGCCGTTTCTCCGACCGCTACATGACCCGGCACATGGGCCCCTCCGCCGAAGGCGCGCACCTGACCCGGCAGTTGATCGAGATGTACGAGCAGGTCGTCCCCGGGACCCTCCTGGACCCGATCGTGCCCGCCCTCATCCGCTTCCTGATCGGCGACACGGCCGCCGACTGGCTGGAGGTGCCGCACTCTCGCTGGGACTCCGTCGTCAAGGTCGGCCCGACCCTCCTGCGCGCACTCGAACGCTTCGAGGACCGCGGACCCTGGGCGTCGCAACTGTCCGACCGGCTGGGCGGCCTGGTCACGATGCTCGAACTCTCCGCACTGACCCGCGGCCGCGTCATGCACTACGCCATCCCGCAGGAGCTCAAACCCGCCCACGGAATCCCCACTCCGACCGCACGCTGGACCCCGCCCCGGTAAGCACGGTTCGGGCGGGGCGGGGGATTCTCCGAATCCGGTGGCTGGCGGGCGGTGTCTGGGTGAAGATCAACTGTTGTGCAAGACGTCCCCTTCGAGAATGGCGAGATGAGCGAAGAACTCGGCCTCACGGCCGACCGTTACAGCAGTGGTGTGCTGAGCCACGACGTGCCTGGTGAGCTGGCTCGGCTTCGGTTGCTCGAGGCGCAGCTCGATCCCGTGTCCACCGCGATCCTTGCCGGTCGTGACCTGCCGCCCTCACCGCGGTGCCTGGAGCTCGGCGCCGGCGCCGGGTCGATGGCGCGGTGGATGGCCGCGCGCCACCCCGGCGGGCATGTGACGGCCGTCGACGTCGACGCCCGGTTCCTGGACGCCGGGTGGGCGCCGAACCTCGACGTACGCGAGGGCGACGTGCGTGCCCTCGATCTGCCGGGCGGCTCGTTCGACCTGATCCACGCACGTACGCTGCTCATGCACCTGCCCGAACGCGAGGACGTCATCGCGCGCGCGGCGGATTGGCTCGCGCCCGGGGGCTGGCTGGTGCTGGAGGATCTCTCGACGTTTCCGTGTGCGTCCTCGCCGTATCCGGCGTGGCGCGGGGTGATGGAGGCGGTGGCCGCCCTGATTGAGCGGCAGGGGGGAGACCTCGGCTGGGCGCGGCGGCGTCAGCCGGCGGTACTGGCCGATGCCGGTCTGGGCGACCTGGGAATGTCGGTGAAGGTGTACACCGTCGGCGACGGCGGACCGGCCGAGCGGTTCTGGCGGGTCTTCCTCGACCAGGTCGGCGGGGCGCTGACCGGCCAGGGCCTGCTCGCCGCCGGCGAACTCGACGCCGCGCTGGCCCTGTTCGGCGAACCCGCGTTCGCTGACACCGCCGAGGCGATGATCAGCACCTGGGGAAGACGTTCGTAGAACGCCGTGGTGGCCGGGCGTCCAGGGGTTACTCTCGTGGATCATGACAGGTCTCACGAGCGGAGGGGCCCACACTGTGACCGGCAAGTCAGCTGATTCGGACCCGCAGCCGCTATGGGCGCTCGACACGGGCGTGCCACACACCGCCCGCGTCTGGAACTACTTCCTCGGGGGCACGGACAACTTCGTCTCCGACCGTGTGGCCGCCGAGCGGGTCGCCAAGGTCAATCCGCCCGTGCTCGAACTCGCACGCGCGTCGCGCGCCTTCCTCGTACGCGCCGTCCGTCACCTGGCGAGCGAGGCCGGGATCCGGCAGTTCCTCGACATCGGCACGGGCCTGCCCACGTTCAACAACACGCACGAGGTCGCGCAGGCCATCGCCCCGGAGTCGCGCATCGTCTACGTCGACAACGATCCGCTGGTCCTGGTCCACGCCGAGGCGCTGCTGACCAGCACCTCGCCGGGCGTCACCCACTACATCGAGGCGGACCTGCACGACCCGGACACGATCCTGACCGCGGCGGCCGAGGTCCTGGACTTCGACCAGCCGATCGCGATCATGCTCATCGCGATCCTGCACCACATCGAGGACACGGAGAGGGTCCGGTCGATCGTCGGCCGGCTGATGGAGGCGGTGCCCTCGGGCAGCCACATCGCGATCGCCCACGCCCTGCACAGCGAGATCATGGACGAGGGCGCGCGGCAGTGGAACCAGGTCGGCAAGCCCACGCTCAACCCGCGTTCCGCCGAGGAGATCACGAGCTTCTTCGCCGGGCTCGACGTGCTGGAGCCGGGCGTGGTCACGACGACGCAGTGGCGCCCCAGTGACGTGGACCTCGGCGTGACCCACGAGGTCGACCAGTACGCGGGAATCGGCCGCAAGCCCTGACGCGTACGCGGGGGCCGCGGTGAGACGCCGCGGCCCGCCACCTGAGCGCGCGGGCCCTGAGGTGCCTTACGGATGATCCGATACTAGACTTGTATCATTCGTTCTCTTGGACCATTCGTGTTTATGGCGGTAGGTTCAGCGTCATGACCGCGTCCCGGCCGCCGACCATCGCCGAGGAGCTGCGCGGTGTCGGCCTGCGGGTGACGGCCGCCCGCGTCGCGCTGCTCGAGACCGTGCGCAACGGTGACCACCTCGGCGTCGAGGCCATCGCCTCCGGGGTGCGCGACCGCGTCGGCCACGTCTCCCTCCAAGCCGTGTACGAGGCCCTCCACGCCCTCACCGCGGCGCGCCTCGTACGCCGCATCGAACCGGCCGGCAGCCCGGCGCGGTTCGAGGGGCGCGTGGGCGACAACCATCACCACGTCGTGTGCCGGTCGTGCGGGGTCGTCGCCGACGTCGACTGCGCGACCGGCGAGGCGCCCTGCCTGACCGCGTCCGATGACCACGGCTTCTCGATCGATGAGGCCGAGGTCATCTACTGGGGTCTGTGCGCCGCCTGTTCCACCGCTCAGAGTGCCTGAGGAGCACCGTGATCCGTCTAGTCCGGAAGGATTCCCATGACTGAGAACCATGACGCAATCGTCACAGACGCGAAGACGGAGGAAGGCTGCCCGCTCCGCGCGCCGCACCCGACTCAGGGCGGCGGAAACCGCCAGTGGTGGCCGGAGCGCCTCAACCTGAAGATCCTCGCCAAGAACCCCGCCGTGGCCAACCCGCTCGGCGAGGACTTCGACTACGCGGCGGCGTTCACGACCCTTGACCTCGCGGCCGTGAAGCGTGACATCGCCGAGGTGCTGACGACCTCGCAGGACTGGTGGCCGGCCGACTACGGCAACTACGGCCCGTTCATGATCCGGATGGCGTGGCACAGCGCGGGCACCTACCGGATCAGCGACGGCCGCGGCGGCGCCGGCGCCGGGCAGCAGCGCTTCGCCCCGCTCAACAGCTGGCCGGACAACGTCAACCTCGACAAGGCCCGCCGCCTGCTGTGGCCGGTCAAGAGGAAGTACGGCCAGAAGCTCTCGTGGGCCGACCTGCTGATCCTCACGGGCAACGTCGCCCTGGAGTCGATGGGTTTCGCGACCTTCGGCTTCGCCGGCGGCCGTGAGGACGTCTGGGAACCCGACGAGGACGTCTACTGGGGACCGGAGTCCACCTGGCTCGACGACGAGCGCTACACCGGCGACCGCGACCTGGAAAACCCCCTCGCCGCAGTCCAGATGGGCCTCATCTACGTCAACCCGGAGGGCCCGAACGGCAACCCGGACCCGCTCGCCGCGGCCCGCGACATCCGCGAGACGTTCCGCCGCATGGCGATGAACGACGAGGAGACGGTCGCCCTGATCGCGGGCGGTCACACCTTCGGCAAGACGCACGGCGCGGGCCCGTCGGACAACGTCGGCGCCGATCCCGAGGCCGCCGCGATCGAGGAGCAGGGCTTCGGCTGGAACAACACCTTCCGTACGGGCAAGGGCGGGGACGCGATCACCAGCGGCCTCGAGGGTGCGTGGACGAACACGCCGGTGACGTGGGACAACAGCTTCCTCAAGATCCTCTATGGCTATGAGTGGGAGCTGTCGAAGAGCCCGGCGGACGCGTACCAGTGGAAGCCGAAGGACGGCGGCGGTGCGGGCACCGTGCCCGACGCCCACGACGCGGCCAAGACGCACGCGCCGACGATGCTGACGACCGACCTCGCGTTGCGCGTGGACCCGGTCTATGAGCAGATCACGCGGCGTTTCCTCGACAATCCCGACGAGTTCGCGGACGCCTTCGCCCGCGCGTGGTTCAAGTTGACCCATCGCGACATGGGCCCGGTCGTGCGCTACCTCGGCCCGGAGGTCCCGAGCGAGACGCTGCTGTGGCAGGACCCGCTGCCCGAGGTGACGCACGAGCTCGTCGACGCCGGTGACGTCGCCTCTCTCAAGGAGCAGATCCTCGCCTCGGGGCTACCGGTGTCCCAGCTCGTGTCCACGGCGTGGGCGTCGGCCGCCTCCTTCCGCGGCAGCGACAAGCGCGGCGGCGCCAACGGCGCGCGCATCCGCCTTGAGCCGCAGAACACCTGGGAGGTCAACGACCCCGACGGGCTGGCGACGGTGCTGCGCACCCTGGAAGGGGTTCAGGAGACGTTCAACGCGGCACAGACCGGCGGCAAGCAGATCTCGCTCGCCGACCTGATCGTGCTCGCGGGCTGCGCGGGCGTCGAGAAGGCCGCCAAGGACGCCGGCTACGACGTGGAGGTCCCCTTCACGCCGGGCCGCGCGGACGCGTCGGCCGAGCAGACCGACGCGGAGTCATTCGCCGCGCTCGAGCCGTCCGCCGACGGGTTCCGCAACTACCTGGGGAAGGGCGCCCGGCTGCCGGCCGAGTACCTGCTGGTCGACCGGGCGAACCTCCTTAACCTGAGCGCGCCCGAGATGACCGTCCTCGTCGGCGGCCTCCGCGTCCTGGGCGCGAACTACCAGGGGTCCTCGCTCGGCGTGCTCACCGCGAACCCGGGATCGTTGACCAACGACTTCTTCGTCAACCTGCTCGACCTGGGCACGACGTGGAAGCCGACCGACGACGCGAACACCTTCGAGGGCCGCGACGCCGCCACGGGCGAGGCCAAGTGGACCGGCAGCCGCGTCGACCTGGTCTTCGGGTCCAACTCCGAGCTGCGCGCGCTCGCCGAGGTCTACGCGAGCGACGACGCGAAGGACAAGTTCGTGACGGACTTCGTCGCGGCGTGGGACAAGGTGATGAACCTGGACCGGTTCGACCTCGACTGACCCGGACTCGCCTGCGTCTGGTCACGACGTCCAGGCCGGACCCGTACGCACGGGCCCGGCCTGGACGTTTTCGCTTCGGGGGATCAGCGGGGTCAGGATCCACAGCGCGTACGAGGTGCCGTGGCCCGCGGGGCAGGAGAAGTTCACGGCCTGGCCGCTGCTCACCTTCTGGTTTCCGACGTAGACACAGATCCAGTACTGGGGGTATTCCTCGCCCGTGTTCACCCACTGAGAGGACTGGGCGCTCGCGGGGGAGAGGGTGGACGCGCCCGTCGGCGCCTGGCGTAGCGTATGGGTTTGAACGCGTTCAACTTCTGGAGGTGCCGGTGAAGATCGTGATACCGGGCGGCAGCGGGCACGTCGGGGTCTGGCTGAGCGAGGCGCTGTCACGGCTCGGCCACGACGTGGTGATCCTCAGCCGGGGCGAGCGCCCGCCGGGGACGGCGGCCCGATGGGTGCGGTGGGACGGCCGCTCCGCGGGGGGCTGGACCGCAGAGCTCGACGGGTGCGACGCGGTCGTCAACCTGGCGGGGCGCAGCGTCAGCTGCCGCTACACGCCGGAGAACCTGCGCGCGATGATGGACTCACGGGTCGAGTCCGCCCGTGCGGTCGGCGAGGCCGTCGCGGCCGCCGCACGTCCGCCGCGGGTGTGGTTGCAGATGAGCACGGCCACGATCTACGCCCACCGGTACGACGCGGCCAATGACGAGATCTCCGGGATCATCGGCGGCCGAGAAAACGGCGTGCCGGGCTACTGGGCGTACAGCGTGGACATCGCCAAGGCGTGGGAGGCCGAGCAGGAGCAGGCCCGCACGCCGCACACACGGAAGGTCGCGCTGCGCACGGCCATGGTCATGGACCCGGCTCCCGGCGGGGTGTTCCACGTGCTGCGCCGCATGGCACGGCTCGGCCTCGGCGGCCCGGTGGCGGGCGGCGGCCAGTTCGTCTCCTGGATCCACGACCAGGACTTCGTCCGCGCCGTCGCCTTCCTTCTGAGCCGGGAGGACCTGGCCGGGCCGGTCAACCTGGCCGCACCGCACCCGCTGCCCCAGCGCGACCTCATGCGTACGCTGCGGACCGCGGTGGGCGCGCCGTTCGGACTGCCCGCCACCCGGTGGATGGCCGAGGCCGGCGCCCTGGTCATGCGGTCCGACACCGAGCTGCTGCTCAAGAGCAGGCGCGTCGTACCCACGCGGCTCCTCGACGCCGGGTTCGCCTTCGACCGCCCGCGCTGGCCGCAGGCCGCACAGGACCTCGCCCGCCGCGTGACCGGCTCGCCGCCGGAAGATCGGTCATGACGTGCCCGCCTCCTCGGTGGCCATCGCCAGCAGCACCAGGGCGTCGTGTTCGGCCGAGCCGGGCGCGGCCTGGTAGACGAGGACCCGCCGGCCGTCGCCGGAGACGCCCAGCACCTCGTTGGTTAGGGTGAGCGAGCCGATCACCGGGTGCCGGAACGCGGTCTCGCCGCCGCGCTTGACCCACACCTCGTGCCGTCGCCACAGCGCGGCGAACTCGTGGCTGGCCGCGGAGAGTTCGGCGACCAGCGCGGCGGTACGTTCGGCCGCGGCCGGCTCGGCGGTGTGCAGGTGCGCGACGCTGTTGCGCGCCACCCGCTCCCAGTCCGCGAAGAGAGTACGTGCGGCCGGGTGCAGGAAGGTGTACCGGATCGTGTTGCGCCTGGCGGGCGGCGGGTCGCCGAGCCCCGGCATCAGCGCCAGGCCCTCCGGGTTGGCGGCCAGCACGTCGTTGACCTCGTCGAGCACGTACGCCGGGCTGGGCCGCACCGTCTCCAGCAGCAGCCGCAGGCCGGGCCGTACGGGCCGTGGAGCCGCGAGCGGGCGGCGCGGCGTTCGCCCGGCGGCCTGGTCGGCGAGGGCGAGCAGGTGGGCGTGCTCGTCGTCGGTGAGCCGCAGGGCACGGGCCAGCGCGCCCAGCACCGCGTCGCTGGGCGCGGTCTCCCGGCCCTGCTCGATCCGGGTGTAGTAGTCCACGCTCACCCCCGCCAGCGCGGCCAGCTCCTCGCGGCGCAGCCCCGGGGTGCGCCGGGTGCCGGTACCGCCGGGCAGGCCGACGTCGGCCGGGCCGATCCGCCCGCGCCGGGTCCGCAGGAACTCCGCCAACGCATGCACGCCTTCGAGTGTGCCACCAGGTGAGCCGCTCCCGGGTGGCCGTGTCGCACCCAGGAACGACGCGGCCTTCCCGATCTCCGGAGAGCGGCCGAAGCTTGGGCCATGACGAACGCAATGATCATCGGTGGTGGCTCGGGAATGGGTCTGGCCCTGGCACGGACCCTGCTCGCCGAGAGTATGGACGTGACGATCGTCGGCCGGTCCGCGGACCGGCTCACGGCGGCGTGCACGGAGCTGGAACAGACCGCCCGGGGCAGGATCGGCTCGGTCCCGGCGGACGTCGGGCGGGAGGAGGACGTGGCCGGGCTGTTCGCCCGGGTACGGCGGGTGGACCACGTGGTGGTCACCGCGGCGGACGCGACCGGGGTGTACGGCCGTACCGCCGACGTCGCCGCCGCGACCGCCAGGACCGTGGTGGACACCAAGGTGCTCGGGGCCTGGCTGGTCGGCAAGTACGCGTCCGGGCGCGTGACCGGGTCGATCACCTACACCTCGGGCATCAACGCCTACCGGCCGAACGGGTCGAACACGGTCGTGGCCGCGGCCAACGGCGCGCTCGCGTCGCTGGCGTACGGGCTGGCGATCGAACTGGCGCCCGTACGGGTGAACGTGATCTCGCCCGGGTGGGTGGACACCCCGATCTGGGACCAGCTCGGGGTGGACAAGGAGGCCGCCTTCGCCGAGCTGGCCGGGCGGCTCCCGGCCCGGCGCATCGGCACGCCCGACGACATCGCCCAGGCGTTCGTGTCGGTGATGCGCAACGCGTTCATCACCGGAACCGTGCTGCACGTCGACGGCGGCCACCGCCTCGTCTGAGGGTCCCTTCTGCCGCTGAATGACGAACGCCCGCTTTTCGGCGATACGGCCGCCATGATGGGCGCATGAGCGATGCGTCGTCGCCGTCCGGTGCGACTCTGCCCGACTTCTTCGACCGGGCGCTGGTCGGCCGGGTGCCCGTGCGGCTCGCGCTGACCGTGCTCGCGTTCGCCGAGGGGCCAGGGCTCCCGACGGCGCTCTGGCGATCGGGAATCGTCGCGCTCGCCGGCCCGGACGGCGCCGGCCGCGTGACGGACGAGCAACTGCTCGAACTCGCTCGCGGCCCGGCGTACGCCGGTGTCGTGCTCGAGTCCGACGCCGGGGGACCGGCGCACCGGCTGTCCGCGTCGGCGGCCGAGGAGCTGCTGCCGGGGCCGGCCGCGGCGAGGAGCGCGGCCCAGCGGCGGCTCACGGCCGCCTGGCTCGCCCTCGGCCGTGACCTGGGGTGGCGGCACGCCCCGGCCTACCTGCTGCGGCATCTGCCGGACCACGCACAGGCGGGAGGGCTGGCCGACGCGTTGTTGGCCGACGACGGCTACCTGGCTTACGCGGACGTGGAGCGGCTGGCCCGGGTCGCGCGGCACGCGCGCACCCGCGCCGGGCGGCTGCGCGCGTGCCTGCTGGAGCTGACCCCAGAGGCGGTCGGCGCCGAGGGCGGGCTCAGGACCGCGATGTTCAGCGTCACCGGCGTCCTGGAGGGGCTCGGCGCCGGAACGGGCGACGCGCCGGCGCCCTACCGCGGCGTCTGGGCACGTACGGGGACCCGCGCCGAACGCGGCGAGCTGGCGGGCCACACCGACGACATCGAGGCGATCTGCGAGGTGCCGGTCGCCGGAGAGCCGATGCTCGTCACGGCGGGCAGGGACGGCACGGTACGGGTGTGGGACCCGGTCACCGCGCGGCTCGACCTGGTGCTGCGCGGGCACTCGGGCTACGTGCACGCCGTGTGCGCGGTGAGCGACGGCGGGCGTGCACTCGTGGCGTCCGGCGGCGTGGACCACACCGTACGCCTGTGGGATCCGGCGAGCGGGCGGGCCGTGCAGGGCCTGGCCGGGCACACCGGCACGGTGACCGAACTGTGCCGGGTCGCCTCGCCCGAGGGGGAACTCCTGGCGTCCGGCGGCGCGGACCTCACCGTACGGCTGTGGGACCCGGCCACCGGCCTGACCGTACGCGTGCTGGAGCACCAGGGCTCGATCACCGGATTGTGCGAGGTCACGGTGGACGGGCGCGCGCTGCTCGCCTCGGCGAGCCGTGGCGACAACGTACGGCTGTGGGATCCGGCGAGCGGCCGGCCGGTGCGCGTCCTCGGCATACGGCGGCGAGCGCGGGATGTGCGCCCTCACCGTCGAGGGGCGCACGCTGCTGGCGACCGCCGGAGACGACGGGTCGGTGCGGGTGACCGACCTCGCGGCGGACGCGCGGACCGAGGTTCTCGGCGAAGGTCTGAACATCGACACGCTGTGCCCGGTGCGTGCGGGCGGCCGTACCCTGCTCGCCGTCGCCGAGACCAGGGAGCCGTACCAGCACGTCGTACGCCTGTGGGACCCCGGCGCGGCCCGCCGCTCCCGGCGGCCGCCGCGGCAGGTGAGCGGTGGCTACCGGATCGGGGCGATGCGCGAGGTGACCTTCGGCGGGCGTACCCGGCTCGCCCTGGGCACCGCCACCAGCGATCCCGACCCGTACGCGACGGAGGAGGGCACCGTGTGGCTGGCGGACCCGGACGGCGTGGCGACGGCTGCGGCGCCGGTGATCCACGACCGGCCGGTCGCGACGCTGGCCGCGGTGCCGGTCGGCGGGCGGGTGATGGTCGCCTCGGGGAGTGCGGACCACACGGTGCGGATGTGGGATCCGGCCACCGGCCAGGCGCTCTGGTTCGCGCACCGGCACGTCACCGAGGTACGCGCGGTGTGCTCGGTACCGGTGGCCGAGGGGCACCTGGTCGCCTCGACCGGGGACACCACCGTACGGCTCTCGCGCCCGGAGGACGGCGAAGAGGTCAGGGTGCTGAAGGGCCACACGTCGGCCGTCTCCGCGGTGTGCCCGGTGGCGAGCGACGGCCGGCGGCTGCTCGCGTCGGGCGGCTATGACCGCACGGTACGGCTGTGGGACACGCGCACCGGCCGTACGGTCCGCACTCTGGAGCATCCGAGCGGCGTCTACGCGCTCGCCACGGTCGAACTCGACGGGCGTGCGGTGCTCGTGTCGGCCGGCTCCGAAGGCATGCTGCTGCTGTGGGACGACCCCTCCTCGGGCTCGCCGCCGCGGCGGCTGGCGGGCCACGACACCGGCTGGATCCAGGGATTGTGCGTGGTCCGCGACGGCGGGTCCGCGCTGGTGGCCACGGGCGGCTCCGACGGGACGGTACGCCTGTGGGACCCCGGCACCGGCCGGCCCGGCCGGGTCCTGACCGGCCACACCGGCGAGGTGCGCGGGGTGTGCCCGGTCCGCGTGGACGGCGTCACCCTGCTCGCCTCGGCCGGAATGGACGCCCAGGTCCGGCTGTGGGACCTGTCGACCGGACGCACGCGCGCCGTCATTCACGTACGCGACCCCGCCACGTCCTGCGTGGAGGTGGACGGAACACTCGTCGTCGGCCTCGCCACCGGACTGCTCGCCGTACGGCCGTCCGGCCTCGGCGGGTGAGGGGGTCAGGCCGTGGCCCGCGCGGGTTCGCCGGCGCGGAAGGTGTGGCGGTAGGTCGTCGGCGACACGCCCATCGCGGCGACCAGGTGCTGCCGCAGGGACGCGCCGGTGCCGAAGCCCGCTTCGACGGCGACCTGGTCCACCGGCAGGTCCGTGGTCTCCAGCAGGTGCCGCGCGTGCTGGACGCGCTGCTGGGTCAGCCACTGGCCGGGGGTCATGCCGACCTCGTCGCGGAACCGCCGGGAGAACGTGCGGACGCTCATCCGCGCGTGGCCGGCCAGTTCGGCCAGCGAGAGCGGGCGGCGGAGCCGTTCGAGCGCCCACGCGCGGGTCGGCGAGGTGCTCGCCGCCGACGGCGCGGGCACCGGGCGCTCGATGTACTGCGCCTGGCCGCCCTCACGCCACGGCGGCACGATGCAGAGCCGTGCCACCCGGTTGGCGACGTCGCTGCCGTGGTCGCGGCGCACCAGGTGCAGGCACAGGTCGACGCCGGCGGCGACCCCGGCGGCGGTCAGCACGTCGCCGTCGTCCACGAACAAGACGTCCGGATCGACCTTGACCTGAGGGAACATCGCCTGGAAGCGGTCCGCCTCGTTCCAGTGGGTGGTCGCCGGGCGGCCGTCCAGCAGCCCGGCGGCGGCGAGGACGTACGCCGCGCTGCAGAACGACACGATGCGGATGCCCGGCCGCAGGCGGGTCGAACGCCTCGGCCAGGGGGCCGGGGAGCCAGTCGCGGTCGTCGGCGGGGCCGCAGGCGAACGGCGGGATCGCCAGGGTGTCCGCGGTCTCGAAGACCTCGGCGCCGTGCTCCACGGCGACGGTGAAGTCGGCGTTCGTGCGCACCGGCGCGCCGTCGAGGCTACAGGTGATCACCTCGTACAGCGGCTCGCCGCCCGGCGCGTTCGCCGTACCGAAGATCCGGAGCGGGATGCTCAGCTCGAACGGATAGACGTTCTCCAGGGCCAGGACGACGACGCGATGCATGGCCAGATCCTTACACATGTTGGCGATCTGGCCACTGTCGGGGGCGCGGCCGGTTCCCGCAGGGTTGGTCACACACACCGAACGCACGAGAGCAGAGGAACGTGACCATGCGCGCCATCGGCCAGGACGCACTCGGAGGACCGGAGGTATTGAAGGTGGTCGAGGTGGACCGCCCCGAGCCCGGGCCCGCCGAGGTGCTCGTCCGCGTCCACGCCACCGGGGTCAACCCGACCGACTACTGGCATCGGGCCACCGGCGGCCTGACCGGAGACTCACCGGTCAGACTGGGCTGGGACGTGTCCGGCGTGGTCGTGGCCACCGGGATCGGCGTCACCGTGCTCCGGCCCGGCGACGAGGTGTTCGGCATGCCGCGTCAACCGCTGCCGGCCGGCACGTACGCGGAGTACGTGACCTCTCCGGCGCGCCACCTCATGCGCAAGCCGGCCGGCCTGTCCCACGTGGAGGCCGCCGCGCTCCCGCTGGTGGCACTCACCGCGTGGCAGGCGCTGGTGGACACCGCCGGCCTGCGCCCTGGGCAGCGCGTGCTGATCCACGCCGCGGCCGGAGGCGTCGGCCACGTCGCCGTCCAGATCGCCAAGGCGCGCGGCGCCCACGTCATCGGCACCGCACGCGCGGCCAAGCACGCCTTCGTCCGCGGCCTGGGCGCGGACGAGGTCATCGACTACACGCAGGCAGACTTCGCGACCGAGGCCGCCGACGTCGACGTCGTCATCGACACCATCGGCGGCGACTACGGGCCGCGTTCGCTCCGTACGCTGCGCGAGGGCGGCATCGTGGTCTCGCTCGCCTCACCCGCCGAGGACGGGCTCGTCGCCCAGGCGAGTGAGCTCGGCCTCCGGGCCGGATTCATGATCGTCGAGGCCGACCACGCAGGGATGCAGGCGGTCGCGTCGCTAGTCGAGGCCGGACGGCTGCGCGCCGAGATCGACACGGTCCTGCCCCTCGAAGAGGCGGCGAAGGCCCACCGGCTCGGCGAGGACGGCCACACGACCGGAAAGATCGTCCTCACCGTCGCCGGCTGATCACGGGACGTACCGCAGGCGGCGCAGTCGCGCGAGGTGCCCGACGAGGCTCTCGTGGGAGTCGACGCAGTCGGCGAACCCCGCCTGGCGGATCTTGATCGTGCTCTGCACCAGGTCGAACCCGGAGTTCCAGATCCCGTCCGCGAAATCCCAGGAGGCGATCCGGTCGTACGGGACGGGCCGTAGCCGGTGACGCTCGACCAGGCGGTCCCAGTCCGCACTCCGGCCGGCCAACTGGTCGCGCAGGCACATCGGCTGGGGCGGCCCGGCGGGCAGGCCGAAGACGTCCGCGACGTCCGGCCACAGGTGCTGCCAGCGGAACAGGTCGCCGTTGGTGACGTTGAAGATCTGGCCGGCGGCCCGCTCGCTGGTGAGCGCCCACTCGGCGGCCGCCGCGAGCAGGCCGGCGTCGGTGAACTGGTGCAGCGCCGTCCAGGCGGACGCCGAGCCCGGGAAGCGCAGCGGCACCCCGGCGTCCTTGGACAGCGCCGCGAACACCGCGATGCAGGTCAGGAGGTTCATCGGCGAGCCGACGCTGAACCCGACGACGGCGTCGGGACGCAGCACGGTCCAGGTGAACCCGCCGGCGCGCGCACGCTCGGCGAGCAGATCCTCCTGGTCGTTGTAGAAGATCGGTCCCAGCAGGCGGGGATCGGACTCCTTGGCCGGCGTCTTGTACGCGCCGAGGTGCTCGCCGTAGGACTTGCCGCCGCCGATCAGCACGACGCGCCGCAGCGGCGCGCCGGCCGCCCGCAGGGCGTCCAGGGCGTTTGCGAGCATCGCCACGTTCGGGCCGGTCGTCTGCGCCATCGTCGGCCGTTCCGCGTACGCGGCGTAGACCACGTGCGTGACCTGCCCGAGGCCGGCGAACGCCGCACGTGCGGCGTCGGCGTCGAGCAGGTCGACGCCGACGTGCCGGTCCCCGGCGGGCGGCTCACCCGGCTCACCCGGCTCACCCGGCGCGGCCGCGCCGCCGCGCCGGGAGGCCGTCGTCAGCCGCCATCCGGCGCGGCCGCCCAGCCGGTCGGCGACGGCGGATCCGACGACGCCGTACGGGCCGAGGAGCAGGACCTGCGTCGCGGTCACGCGGTCACGCGTCCCGGCGTGCGCAGGAAGACCCCGAGCAGGACGGCGGCGGCGACGCATGCCGCCGCGTTCACGGTCAGCGCCACGCTGACCCCGTGCAGCACGGTGTGCGGGGTCGGGCCGCCGAGGGCGTGGATACGCGCGGCGGCGACCGCGGACATGATCGGAATGCCCATCGTGATGCCGACCTGCTGGCTCATCGTCGCCAGGCCGGTGGCCAGGCCCTGCTCGTCGTCGGGCAGCCCGGACGTCGCGGTGACCATGAAGGCGACGATCGCGACCAGGTTGGCGACCCCGCCGACGAACGTCGTGGCGAGCAGGACGGCGATCCACCCCGCCCGGTCGCCGAGGAAGATCAGCGGGACCGTCGCCGCGGCCTGGACGAGGAAGCCGGCCACCAGCGCGTTCCTGGTGCCCAGCGCGCCGATGACCTTGGGGCCGACGATGCCGCCGGCGACCGTGCCGGCGCCCAGCACGGCGAATGACAGACCCGCCGCGAGCGGGGAGTACCCCAGCACCTTCTGCAGGTAGAGCGTCAGCAGGAACACCACCGACGTCTCGGTCGCGAACGCCAGCAGCCCGGCGACGTTGCCCCAGCCCACCGTACGGCGGCGCAGGACGCGTACCGGCACCAGCGGCTGCCGCACGCGCCGTTCGATCGCCCAGAACACGACCAGCAGCACCGCGCCCGCGATGAGCGCGCCGTACGCGTGGAGGTCGCCCCAGGACCGCTGCCCGGCCTGGGTCAGCCCGTACACGATCGCCAGCAGGGCGAGGGTGACCGAGACCGCGCCGGGCACGTCCAGCGCGGGACGGCGTTCCGGTCGGCTCTCAGGCAGCACCAGGGGAGCGATGATCAGGACCGCGACCGCGACGCCGACGTTGATGAAGAACGCCCACCGCCAGCTCAGCAGGTCGGTGAGCACGCCGCCGAGGATCGCGCCGGTCGTGAATCCCGCCGCCATCAGCGCGCCGTTCAGGCCGAGCACCCGGTCGCGTACCGGCCCCTCGGCGAACGAGGTGGTCAGCAGCGACAGCGCCGCGGGCGTGACGGCGGCGGTGGCCAGGCCCTGCGCCACCCGGGCCGTGATCAGCACCCACGGCGCGCCGGCCAGTCCGCCGACGAGTGAGGAGACGCCGAGCACGGCGACTCCGGCCAGGAACAGCCGGCGCCGGCCGAACAGGTCGGCGATCCGCCCGAACAGCAGGGTGAAGCCCGCGGCGCTCAGCGAGAACGCGGTCGCGATCCACTGGAGGCCGCCCAGGGAGAACCCGACGTCGGCGCCGATGGCCGGCAGGGCGACGTTGAGGATGGAGAAGTCGACGGCGAGGGTGAATCCGGCCGTCAGCAGCACGGCCAGGATCAGGCGTTCCCGGCCGCCGATGCGGGCGCGGCCCGTGCGAGACGTGTCGTCGCTCGTGCCGCCAGGGGCGGCGACGCCGGGGTCGAGGTCGGTCATGCCAGGCGATCCCTTCAGGAGATGAGTGGGACGGCGTTCGCGCCGTCACGGGTCCCGACTCTGGAAGAGGTGCGCGCGTGCTGCCACACCCGGCCGAACCGAGCACCGCGCTGCCTGGCACCGGCAGGGTGTGGCACACGCCGGGCGAGTCGGCACAATGGCAGGTATGAGCGAAGCGGACGCCGGGGCCCTCGGTGAGTTCCTGCGCGGCCGCCGGGCCCGGCTGAGCCCGGAGGACGCGGGGATCGTGTCCTACGGCGCACGCCGGGTGCCCGGGCTGCGCCGAGAGGAGCTCGCCCAGCTCGCCGGCGTCAGCGCCACCTACTACACCCGCCTCGAGCAGGGCCACAGCACCAACGCCTCCGAGACCGTCATCGACGCGATAGCGCGAGCGCTCGGCCTCGACGACGACGAGCGCGCCCACCTGCACGACCTCGCGAAACCGGTGCCGCACAAGCGGCGGCGTCCCGCACGGCCCGACGCCGCACGGCCGGGCACCGTACGCCTGATCAACGCAATGGCCGGCGTCCCCGCGGTCGTCATGGGCCGCCGTACCGAGGTCCTGGCCTGGAACCGGCTCGGGCACGCGCTGCTGGCCGGGCACCACGACTTCACCGCGCCGAGCCGCCCGGCCGATCGGCCGAACCTGACCCGGATGCTGTTCCTCGACCGCCACACGCACGAGCTGTACGCCCGCTGGGACGACGAGGCCGCGCGCGCGGTGGCCTCACTCCGGCTCGTCGCCGGCCGTCACCGCGAGGACCGTGCGCTGGCCGACCTGGTCGGCGAGCTGATCCTGAAGAGCGACGACTTCGCGGCCCTGTGGGCCGGCCACCCCGTACACAACTGCCTGTCCGGGCGCAAGTACTTCCGGCATCCGGAGGTCGGCGACCTTGAGCTGGACTTCGAGATCCTGCACCTGCCCGACGACACCGGGCACCGCATCCTGACCTACACCGCGATCCCCGGCACGCCCGCCGAGACGGCGCTGCAACTGCTCGCCGTCGCCGGCCCGCACCTCCAGGTGGCCGAGGACCTGCTGGAGCCGCCGGCGAACGCCACCTAGACGGAGACCAGGGCGAGCGACGCGGCGACGGTGAGGACGACCCGGCCCGCGGTCGCCCGCCTTTGAGCGGTCGCTGGGCATGATCTCTTCTGCGCTTCCGTGACGTGCCCGCCGGACTGGACCGGTGAGTACCCTGAGCTGCGGATATGCGAGGTCAACGTGATGGCCGCGGCCCGGATCGGCCGGGCCGTAGGGCGCGGAGCCAGGGGATTGTTTTTTATCGGACGTCCGTATACTGTGCGTCCAGTTGTCCGGCCGGATCATGCCCGCTCAGGCGGGCCGAGCCCGGCCCGTTTCCGTCAGCATGCCTGCCGGTGCACGCCTCACGGCGCTGCGGCGCAGCGCACAGGGTCATGTGGGTGGGGAGTCCCTCCTCGCCGGAGAGGCAGACATGGAAGAAACGACACTGGAGGGCACGGCCGAGCAGGCCCCGCACCCAGGGCGGAGAGCGTCGTCGCTGCGGGGGAACACCATCTCCCTGGTCGGCGCGACGGTCATGAGCATCGCGATCATCTCGCCCGGGGCGGGCTCGGCGTTCATTCCCCAGCTCATCGCCGGGCAGGCAGGCGCGGCAGTGCCCTTCGAGTTCATCCTGGCGACCGTCGGAGCGCTGTGCATCGCGTACACGATCGGCCAGTTCACCCGCTGGGTGCGCAGCGCGGGATCGTTCTACGCGTTCAACACCCGTGGCCTGGGACCCTCGGCCGGGTTCCTCTCGGGATGGCTGCTCCTCGTCGCGTACGTCCTGGCGCTTCCGCTGGTCACGCTCGCCTTCGGGGCCATACTCTCGGGCGTGCTCGAGCGGCAACTCGGCGTCCACGCACCCTGGTGGCTCATCAGCACGGCCGTGGTGGCGGTCACCGCGAGCCTGGCCATCGCCGGCCTTGGCCTGTCGATCCGGGTGGACGTCGCGATGCTCGTGATCGAGTTCGTCCTGTTCCTCACCCTGGCCGTGGTGATCATCGTCAAGGGCGGCGCCGACGGGAACACCGCCGCCGTGCTGCGGCCCGACCTCACGGGCGGGCATTCGGGCGGCCTGCTCCTCGGGCTGGCGTTCGCGTTCCTCGGCCTGGGCGGCTTCGAGTCGGCGGTGACCGTGACGGAGGAGACCCGGCACGCACGCCGCAACATCCCGCGGGCCCTCCTCGGCTCCCTGCTGGTCTCCGGCGCCTTCTTCGTCGTGATGACGTACGCGGTCGTGATCGGCTTCGGCACCAGGAACGTCGGCCGGCTCGCCGGTGACCCGCTGCCCCTGAGCACGCTCACCGACCGCTACGTCGGAGCCGACTTCTCGGTCGTCATCGACCTCGTCGTGATCTTCGCCATGTTCTCCAGCCTGATCGCCGTCTGCAACGCGGTCAGCCGGGTCATGTTCGCGATGGGCCGCGACGGGGCGCTGGCCCCGGTGCTGGCGCGCGTGCACAAGCGGCGCGGCACGCCCTATGTCGCGATCCTGGTCGCGTCGGTGTTCGGTCTCGCCGCCGCTCTCGGGCTCGGCCTGCCGCTGGGGCCCTTCCCGCAGGCGTTCGGCTACATCGCCTCGATCATGGCCATTCCGCTGCTCGTGCTGTACGTCATGGTGGGGCTCTCCCTCATGCGCTACGTCCGGCGCCATCAGCGCGGTGACTTCCACGTGCTGAAGCACGTGCTCATCCCGGCCGTGGGCGTGGTCATCGCCGGGCTGGCGGTCTACGGCTCCTACCATCCGCTGCCCACGGGCGTGGGCCTGTGGATGCAACTGGGACTGCTCGGCTACGTACTGACCGGGATCGTGCTCGCGGTCTATCTGCGGCGCCGTCGGCCGGAGCTGATGAGCAGGCTGGGAGACATCCATGACTGACGTCGAGATCCAGTTCGACGTGCCGGCCGCCATGCGAGACGGCGTCGTCCTGCGCGCCGACGTGTACCGGCCATCGAGCGGCGGCCCGTGGCCGGTCCTGCTCCACCGCACGCCGTACGGCAAGCGCGCGCCGTTCAACGCGTCCCTGCTGGACACGCTCGCGGCGGTGTCACACGGATACATGGTGGTGGTCCAGGACACCCGTGGGCGCTTCGCGTCCGACGGGGAATGGGAGCCGTGGGCCGGCGAACGCGCCGACGGATACGACACCGTACGGTGGGCCGCCGGGCTGCCGGGCTGCTCGGGAGTCGTCGGCATGTTCGGCTCCAGCTACAACGGCAACACCCAGTGGAACGCCGCGATCGCGGGCCCGCCCGAACTGCGGGCGATCGCGCCGCTGGTGACGTGGTCCGACCCTGAGGACGGGCTGTTGTTCCGCGGCGGCGCCACGGAACTGGGGATCAACGCGTCGTGGTCGCTCCAGACCGGGATGGACCACGTGCAGAAGACGCTGGCGGGGCGGCCGGACGAGCTGGCGGCCGCGATGCGGTCCCTGATCGCCGACTACGACGGTCTCGCCGGCCGTACCTACTGGGAGCTGCCCGCCGGGCGGCTCCCGGCCATCGGCCGCAACCGCGTGCCCGGACTCGGCGTCGACCGCGCGCTCGACCGGCCCGAGGTCATGGACGCCTGCCGGGTGGCCGGCCGGCACGAGCGGATCGACCTGCCGACCTTCAACGTCGGCGGCTGGTACGACCTGTTCGTCCAGGGCACCCTGGACAACTACCGGGCGATGCGGGACGCCGGGACGCCCGCCCGGCTGCTCGTCGGGCCGTGGACGCACCGCCTGATCGACAATCCGAACCTCGGCCAGGTGGGCGATCTGAGTTTCGGGGTCGCCTCGTCCACGCAGCTGGTCGACGCGGGTTCCTCCATCACCGGCCTCCAGCTCCGGTGGTTCGACCACTGGCTCAGGGGGCTCGACACCGGGCTCACGGACGAGCCGCCGGTGAAGATCTTCGTCATGGGCGTGGACCGGTGGCGCGAGGAGGACGACTGGCCCCTGGCCAGAGCCGTGGACACTCCGCTGCACCTCGGCGCCGCCGGTGCCCTGACGTGGGCACCGCCGGGCGCCGGCGAGCCGCCCGACACCTACGTCTACGACCCCGCCGACCCCGTCATCACTCGCGGCGGCGCGCTGGAGACCGGGGACGTCTTCCCCGCCGGGCCGTTCGACCAGCGCGACGTCGAAGGCCGGGACGACGTGCTCGTCTACACCAGTGAGCCGCTGCGCGCGGACCTCGAGGTCACCGGACGGGTGCGCATGACGCTGCACGCCGCCACCGACGCGCCCTCCACCGACTGGGTCGTACGGCTCTGCGACGTCGACCGCGCGGGCGTCTCGCGCAACGTCGTGGACGGCGTCCTGCGGGTCGCCGGGACGCGCTCGCGGGTGGCCCGGCACGAGATCGACCTGTGGTCGACCAGCATCGTCTTCCGCGCCGGCCACCGTCTCCGCGTCCAGGTGACCTCGAGCAACTTCCCCCGGTGGGACCGCAACCTCGGCACGGGCGAGCCGGGCGACGGGGCCGCCGCCATGCGCGTCGCACGGCAGACGGTCTGCCACGACGCGGCACGCCCGTCGCACCTCGTCCTGCCCGTCGTGCCGGGCTGAGCCGGGTGCGAGCCCATGACACCGGCGGCGTACCGGCACGCCCGAAGATCCACGACTCGACCAGCACAGCAGGGAGCGCACGAATGACGGTCACCATCGCGACGGACGGGCAGGCCGATCGCCTGCTCCGGCGGCGAGCATCCGCGGCACTGCCCGGCGGCGTCTACGGCCACGTGAGCGCCGGCCTCCTGTGGCCGGGAGCACCGCAGTTCGTCGCGCGCGCCGAGGAGGCGCGCTTCTGGGACGCCGACGGCCGGGAGTACCTCGACCTCATGTGCAGCTGGGGCCCGATCGTGCTAGGCCACCGGCACCCCGACGTCGAGGAGGCGGTGCGCCGCCAGCACCGGCGCGTCGACTGCGGCAACGGCCCGTCGCCGGTCATGGTCGACCTGGCGGAGCGCTTCGTCGCGGTCGTCGATCACGCGAACTGGGCGATGTTCGCCAAGAACGGCAGCGACGCCACCACCCTGTGCCTCACGATCGCCCGCGCGCACACCGGCCGCTCGACCGTCCTCCTCGCGGAGGGCGCGTACCACGGGACGCATCCGTGGTGCAGTCCCAGCCGGCTCGGCGTCGCGGACGGCGACCGCGCCCACCTGGACTACTACCGGTACAACGACCTCCAGAGCGTCACCGACGCCGCGCGTGCGCACGACGGCGACCTGGCCGCGATCCTGGTCTCGCCGTTCCGCCACGACGCGGGACACGACCAGGAGCTGCCCGACCCGGAGTTCGCCCGCGGCCTGCGCGACCTGTGCGACCGTACGGGCGCGCAGCTCGTCCTCGACGACGTGCGCTGCGGCCTGCGGGTCGCGTACGGCTCCAGCTGGGAACCGCTCGGCGTCGCGCCGGACCTGAGCGCGTGGAGCAAGAGCATCGCCAACGGCTACGCGCTGGCCGCGATCCTCGGCGGCGAGCACCTGCGCAAGGCGGCCGGGTCGGTCTCGGCCACCGGCTCGTTCTGGTTCTCCGCCGACGCGATGGCG
Organism: uncultured Actinomycetota bacterium; assembly: GCA_963799975.1. GTDB lineage: Bacteria > Actinomycetota > Actinomycetes > Streptosporangiales > Streptosporangiaceae > Actinoallomurus. The sequence goes on from CAWCZF010000006.1 coordinate 744,393, forward strand.
GCCTCGATGGCGACACTCGACGTGCTCGATCGCGACGACGGCGTCGCGGCGATGCACGATCGCGGCGGGCGACTCTGGGCGGGCATCGAGCGCCTGGCGGCCGAACGCGCCCTGCCGATCAACCTCACCGGCCACGTCACCATGCCCTACCTCACCTTCCCCGGCGACCGGGACCACGCGCGCGGCGACCGGTTCGCGGCCGTGTGCGCCGAGGAGGGCATCTACCTGCATCCGCGGCACAACTGGTTCATCTCCGCCGCCCTGACCAAGGCGGACGTCGACACCGCGCTGACGGCGATGGGCCGGGCGTTCGACGCGCTCGCCGGGCCTGGCCGCGGTGACTGAGCTGCTGCTCGGCATCGACATCGGCACGGCCAGCTCCAAGGCGGTGCTGGCGCGGCCCGACGGCACGGTCGTCGCGACGGCGCGGCGGGCCCACCGCTCCTCGATGCCGCGGCCCGGGTGGGTGGAGCACGACGCGGAGGACGTCTGGTGGCATGACGTACGCGAACTGTGCCACGAGCTGGTGACCCCGCGGGTGCGCGGCGGCCTCGCCGGGATCTGCGTCAGCGGGATCGGGCCCTGCCTGCTGCCGTGCGACGCGGAGGGAAGGCCGCTGCGGCCGGCGATCCTCTACGGGATCGACACGCGAGCACGGGAGGAGATCGAGGAGCTCGGCCGCCGCTACGGCCGGGAGAACGTCCTCGCCCGGTCCGGGTCGGCCCTGAGCAGTCAGGCGACCGGGCCCAAGCTCCTGTGGCTGCGACGCCACGAGCCCGGCGTGTGGGCGCGCACCGCCCGGTGGTACACCGCGAGCTCCTTCGCCGTCGCCCGTCTCACCGGCGAGTACGTGCTGGACCACCACACCGCCAGCCAGTGCGACCCGCTGTACGACCTCGCCGCCGGAGACTGGGCGCACGACTGGGCCGGCGACCTGACCGGGCACGTGCCGCTGCCCCGGCTCGTACGGCCCGCCGAGGTCGTCGGCACGGTCACCGCGCGCGGTGCCGACGCCAGCGGCCTTCCGCGGGGCGTGCCGGTGGTGGCCGGGACGGTGGACGCGTGGGCGGAGGCGTTCAGCGTCGGCGTACGGCGTCCGGGTGACCTGATGCTGATGTACGGCTCGACGACGTTCCTCATCGGCGTCTGCGACACGCCGCTCCTGCATCCGATGCTGTGGGCGACCGCCGGAGTCGAGCCGGGTACGCGGTGCCTCGCGGCGGGCACTGCCACGTCCGGACTGCTGATCGAGTGGCTGCGCGAACTCGGCGGCGGCCCGCCGATCGAGGCGCTGGCCGAGGAGGCCGCACAGACGCCGCCGGGCGCCCGCGGCCTGGTCGTACTGCCCCACTTCGCGGGCGAGCGCAGTCCGCTGCTCGACCCGGACGCACGCGGAGTGGTGGCCGGGCTCACTCTGACGCACCGCCGCGGCCATCTCGCCCGCGCCGTGTACGAGGCGCTGGCGTTCGCCGTGCGGCACAGCCTGGAGACGTTCGGGCAGGCCGGCTGGACGCCGCGGCGCGTCGTCGCGGTGGGCGGCGGGACGACGGGCGGCTTCTGGCCGCAGGTCGTCAGCGACGTCGCGGCGATCGAGCAGGTGATGCCGGCCCAGACCATCGGGGCGAGCTACGGCGACGCCCTGCTCGCGGCCATCGGCACCGGCCTCGTACCCGCCGGCCGCGACTGGACCACGCCGGGGCACAGCGTCGAGCCTCGCGAGGACCTGCGGGCGTGCTACGACGAACTCTACGCACTCTACCGGCGGCTACAGGCGGACGCCGCGCCGGTGATGCACGGCCTGGCCGCGCTGCAACGCTGAGTCATCGCGAGTCGGGGGCGAGGAGTTTCAGGGCGAAGTCCATCGTCGCCCGCATCCGCTCGGGTGGCATCCGGTCCGGATAGAGCAGGCCGTGCAGGCTGATGCCGTCGATCAGCGCCGCGAGCAGGTCCACGATCGCGGCGGGCGGATGGTCGGCGGAGACCGCGCCCTCGCCCTGGCCGCCCTCGACGAGCCGGCCGATCAGGGTGCGCAGGTAGTCGGACTCCTCGTGCTGGATCTCGCTCAGTGACGCGTTGCGCGCGGACCGGGCCCAGAAGCTCATCTCGATCCGCGTCTCGAGCTCGCGCTGCTCGTCCAGCGGCAGGTTGTCCATCAGCACGGCGCGCAGCGCGTCGTACTGGACGGGCGTGTCCACCTCGGCGTCGTAACGGCGGTAGATCTGCTCGTGCGACATCCGGAGGGCGTGGACCAGCAGCGCGTCCTTGTTCTCGAAATAGTGCGCCAGGACGCCGGAGGAGTAACCGGCCTCGCGAGCGATCTCGCGAATGGTCACCTCGTCGATGCCGCGCTCCGCGATGACCCGCCATGCGGCACGTACGAGTTCCTTGCGGCGCGCCTCATGATCGACGACTTTCGGCATCCGGCCATTCTGGCACGGCTCCGGCGGCGGGGTACGTGCCGCGAGCCGCCGCCGCGCCTGTGCCGTGTATTGACCGTATTGACAACTTTGTTTACTGTTGTCTTGCATCTAGGTGTGACTCCGTGTCAAGTCTGCCCCGCGCCGGCCAGCGCAGACGACCAGCAGCTCCCCTCGCCCCCTTGGAGCCGTCGCCATGCGCAGAGGTCGCCCCGCCCTGCCCTCCATCGGCGTGATCGCCGTCTCGATCCTGCTCCTCGGCCTGTTCGGCCGGGCCGGTACGGCACAGGCCGCCGCGCCGCCGTCGTGTGGCGCCCACGCCGCGCACTGCGCGACCGCGCACGCCGCGGCGGCGGTCTGCTTCCTGTCCTGCGACACGCTCGACCCGTCGCGCGCGGCGCAGGAGACGTTTCCGGTGTCGAGCAAGAACATCAACGGCCGCACGCTGGTCCTGCACGTCTCCGACGCCGACGGCATGGGCTGGGGCAGCATCGACAACGGCACGACGGGCGATTCCGTGTGGCTCGACCGGTCCTGGGACGGCGGGCACACCTGGGACGGCCTGCTCGGCAAGGCGAGCATCCCGGGCGCCTGGACCGGCACGCGCACGCTCATGTACAACATCTCCGACCCGCGCGGCCACCGCCGCGGCCTCCTGCGCGCCTGCGGCGACGCCGGCGCGGTCACGTGCACGGACTGGGTCTACCCGGCGGTCTGCGACGTCCGCTGCGACGGCACCGACGCGGGCCAGGCGAACGGCGACACCGCACCCGTACCGGCGACGACGCTCTCGGGTCGGGTGATCCGGCTGCACGCCGACCAGAACGGGATGGCGTGGGCCAGTCTCGAGGCGGGCGCGGCGGGCGACGAGGTGTGGCTCGACCGCTCGTGGGACGGCGGCGCCACCTGGCCCGACGGCTCCTCGCTCGGCCGCCTCTCCGTGACGGGCGGCGGCACCACCGCCCGTACGGCGATGTTCGCCGTACGGGACCCGCGCGGCCGCCTCTACGGCGGCGCCGTACGCGCCTGCGGCCGTGCGGTGTCCGGGCAGAACGGGAGCTGCACCGCCTGGGCACGGCCCGCGCCGGCACGCGCGGCGGCGGCCGCCGACGCCCTGATGAACTCCTATGACCCCTACACCGGCTGGTGGCCGAGCAGCTGGTGGAACTCGGCGGCCGCGCTCACCGCGCTCATCGACCGCGGGGACCGGCAGTACGACTGGGTCATCGCCCGCACGTTCGACCAGAACAAGGGCGTGTTCGCGGCCGGGCAGCGCGGCACCGACCCGATCGAGGGGAACTTCGTCAGCCGCGCCATCGACGACACCGCCTGGTGGGGCCTCGCGTGGGTGGCGGCCTATGACCACACCGGCGACCAGCGTTACCTGACCATGGCCACCACGATCGCCGACTACGTGCAGCAGTACTGGGACACGGGCACGTGCGGCGGCGGGGTGTGGTGGGACCGCGAGCGCACGTACAAGAACGCGGTGACCAACGGCCTGTACCTCCGGCTCGCCGCGTCGCTCCACCGCCGCGTCGCCGGCGACACGGTCTGGCTGCAACGGACCCGCACGGCCGCGACCTGGTACCTGAACAGCGGACTGATCAACGCCTCGAACCTCGTCAACGACGGCCTCACCGCCGCATGCCGCAACAACGGCCAGACGGTCTGGACCTACAACCAGGGCCTGTCCATCGGCGGTCTGGTCGAGGCGTGGCGCGCCACCGGCGACACCACACTTCTCGACGCGGCACGGCGGCTCGGGGACGCGGCGACCACAGGCCTGACGCGTGGCGGGATCCTCACCGAGTCCTGCGACCTCGGCCAGAGCACGTGTGATGACAACCAGAAGCAGTTCAAGGGCATCTTCAGCCGCTACCTCGCCGACCTCGCGGCGGCGACGAAGACGCCCGCGTACCAGACCTTCGCCCAGCGTCAGGCGGATTCGATCTGGACCGCCGACCGCAACCCGCTCAACCAGATCGGCGAGCGGTGGGCGGGAGGCGGCCCCGACGCGACCGACTGGCGCACCCAGGCGAGCGGCCTCGGCGCGCTCAACGCCGCCGGCTGATCCGGCCAGATCGCGAGCGGTACGTGAGGCGGGGGAGAACGGCGTGTCGGAAGCGGCTGGTGATTGATCACTATATGTAGTTATAGTGCTACCGTCCGCATCGTTCACTCCGCATCGGAGGTTCCCCCGGATGGACGCACGTTTCGATCGAGCCAAGGCCGCGTTCGACGCTCTCGACACGAACTCCAACGGCTACCTGGAGGCAGACGACTTCGACCGGCTCGGGCACCGGATCGTCGAGGCGCTGGAGGTGGCCGGGAGCTCGCCCAAGGCGCAGGCGCTCCACGCGAGCTGCCGGGGCTACTGGCAGGGCCTGGTCACCGCGCTCGACCGCGACGACGACGGGAGGCTGACCTGGGAGGAGTACGCCCGGTTCCACGAACCCGAGGAGTTCGAGGAAAGCGTACGGCCCTACGCGGAGGCGCTGACCGCGATCTGCGACCGCGACGACGACGGCTTCGTCCAGCACGACGACTTCGTACGCGGAATGCGGGCGGTGGGGTTCGCCCCACACAACATCGAGGCGCTCTTCCAGGCGTTCGACCCGCGGGGGACCGGCGAGGTCTCCAGGAGCGAGTGGCGGATCGCCATCGAGGAGTTCTTCCTCGCCGAGGGCGCTCACGCCGTCGGCGACACCCTGGTCTGACCCGGCTTCCCGCGCAGTCGCCGGGTCGGTGCCCACGCGGACACCGGCCCGGCGCGGTTCCCGCCCCGCGGCGGCCGCCGTCTGACGGCTGCGCGGATCGGCACGGCCCGCACGTACGCAAGGCGCCTGGAGAGGAGTGCCCATGGCCGGCGAGCCCGGCGTGGAGGAGGGCGTCGGACTGACCGCCCTGATGGTCGCCGCGGCGCGGGCGATCGAGACCCACCGGCACGACTCCCTGGCGCGTGACGTCTACGCCGAGCATTTCGTACGCGAGTCGCGGGCCACCGCCGGCTGGCCGATACGACTCCAGCAGGTTCCCGGCGGCGACGCCGACCCGCTGTGGGGACGGCTGGGACGCTACTTCGGCCTGCGGACCCGGGTCCTGGACGACTTCCTCCTGCGGGAGGTGCGCGCGGGTACCCGGCAGGTGGTCCTGCTCGGGGCCGGGCTGGACACGCGGGCCTACCGGCTGGAGTGGCCGGCCGGGTGCACGGTCTTCGAGCTCGACCAGGCGGAGGTCCTGGCGTTCAAGGACCGCGTGCTCGACCGGCGGCGTGCCGTGCCGAGGGCCGAGCGCGTCACGATCGGGATCGACCTGCGCCTCGACTGGGCCGGGGCGCTGACCGGCGCGGGCTTCGATCCGGCCGCGCCCGCCGCCTGGCTCGCCGAGGGACTGCTGCTCTACCTTCCCCACGCCGCCGAACGCGCCCTGATCGCGTCGGTGGACGGCCTGAGCGCGGCGGGGAGCGCCCTGGCCTATGAGATCAAACTCAGCCCGGAGTCGGCGGCCGTCCGCGAGAGTCCGATCTACGCGGCGGCGACGCGTTCCGGCATCGACCTGCTTCGCATGTTCGACCGTGACCCGCGCCCCGACTCCGCCGGCGAACTGGCCGCACGCGGCTGGCACGTCTCGGTGCACACGGCGTTCGACTTCACCCGCCACCACGGCCGCGGCCCGCAGCCTCAGCCCGGTCGCCACGACGCGCTGGCCGCCAACCGGTGGGTGTTCGCGAGCGGACCCGGGCACGCCGGCTAACAGACGGTGCTCCTTCGCGCGCTCGCCCAGGCCGCGATCTGCGTGCGTGAGGTGAAGCCGAGCTTGACCAGGATGTGCTCGACGTGGCATTCCGCGGTGCGCTGGGAGATGACGAGCCGGGCGGCGATGTCGCCGTTGCTCAGGCCGTCCGCGACGAGGTCGGCGACCTCCTGCTCCCGCGGCGTGAGCACCGCCGGCTCGGGCGTCTCCGGCTGCGGCGCGCGGTCGGTGCTCTGCCCCAGCGCGTACGCCACGGCCTCCTCGTGGCCGAGGCTCATGCCGTGCCGGTAGCGCGCCATGAAGCGCTCGTCGCCGAGCACGCCGCGCAGGCGCGACTCGGAGAGCTCGTGTGAGTCGGCATAGGGCCGAAAGCCCGGCAGTGACAGCCCGATCAGCCGCCGGATCTCGGCCGCGATCCCCAGCAGGCACGCGGCGCGCTCATGGTGGCCGGCGGTTGCGTTCGCCCACGCGAGCGCCTCGATGCTCCACGCGGGGCTGTAGCGGTAGCCGAACTCATGGTCCAGGCTCAGGCTCTCCTGGAGAAGGGAGATGGCCTCACGCGTCTCGCCGGCGCACCAGCGCTCGATGCCCGTGGCGCAGATGGCCATCGAGATCTCACCCAGCGCGTCGGCCTTCTTGGCGAGCTTGCGGCACTGGGCCGCGTAGTCGGGGCTCAGGTCGCTCGGCATGAAGGCCGCGGCGATCGCCCGGTAGAACGCGATCAGGAAGACCTCGCCCTTGTCGCGGCCCTCCGGCACGGCGTCGGCGTTGGCCCGGTGCCAGTCGAGCGCCGATCCGAGCAGCCGGACCGCGTTCGCGTAGTCCCCGCGCAGCAGGGCGGCCCGGCCGTACAGGAACTTGATGACGGCGTCGGAGTAGCCGTCGCCCGCCTGGCGTGCGTGCTCGCGGCACTCTTCCATCAGCGGCCACGCGAGATCGACCTCGCCCTGCATGAGGGTGAACGTCGCGTTCATCGTCAGTGCCTTGAAGCGTGCCGGGCTCGGCTCGTGTTCCTGGCCGAGGACGCGGTCGAGCCAGTGCCGTGCCTCACCGAAGGCGCCGTGGAAGACCCAGAAGCCGTACAGGGCAACGGCGATCTCCAGCGCGATCCGTGCCTCGCCGGGCGTGCTGAGTGAGTGCTCCAGCGCGACGCGGAAGTTGGCCCGCTCCCGGCTGATCCGGGTGAACCACTCGACCTGGCCGGGGGCGAACCAGCCCTGCCTCGCGTGGTCGGCGACGCTCCGGTAGTGATCACGGTGACGTGCGCGGTACGCCGCCTCTTCGCCGCGTTCGGCCAGGCGCAGCGCTCCGTACTGGCGCAGGGTCTCCAGCAGCCGGTACCGCGCCTGCCCGCCTTCGTCGTCGCGGATCAGGATCGACTTCTCGATCAGCGCGGCCACCAGGTCGAAGACGTCCTCGCGGGCGATCGGGCCGCCTTCGCACACCTGCTCGGCGGCATAGACGTCCAGGCCGCCGGAGAACACTGACAACCGCGCCCACAGCGTCTGTTCCTCCACCGAGCACAGCTCGTAACTCCAGTCGACGGCCGCCTCCAGCGTCTGCTGACGCGGCGGCACGGTCTTGGACGGCCGGCTCAGGAGCCGGAACCGGTCGTCGAGCCGGTCGAGGATCTCCGCCGGAGACAGCACCCTGAGGCGTACCGCGGCGAGTTCGATGGCGAGGGGGATGCCGTCCAGGCGCTGGCACAGCCGTGCCACCTCCCGGCGGTTGCTCGCGTCGACCGTGAAGTCCGGCACCACCAGCTCCGCCCGCTTCGCGAACAGCGCGGTCGCGCCGTACTCGTTCAGTGCGCCTTCCTCGTCGGAGCGGGGGACCGACAGGGGAGGCACGGCGAACACCGTTTCCCCCGCGAGCCCCAGGCGTTCGCGGCTGGTCGCGAGAATGCGCAGGCCGGGCGCCTCGCCGAGGAGTCGGTCGATCAGCTCGGCGCACGCGTCGAGCAGGTGCTCACAGTTGTCCAGCACCAGGAGCAGGCGCTTGTCGCGCAGGTATTCGGCCAGCGTCTCGATCGGCTGCCGTACGGCCGGGTCGGGCAGCGACAGCGTGCTCGTCACCGTGCGTGCCAGCAACGCGTGGTCCTGTACGGAGGCGAGTTCGACCAGCCACGCCCCGTCTGGGAACCCGCGTCTCACCTCGGTGGCGATCCGCGACGCCAGGCGGGTCTTCCCGACGCCGCCGACGCCGGTGAAGGTCAGCAGACGGCTGCGTGACAGGCAGCGTTTGGCCTCGGCCACCTCGCGTCTCCGACCGACGAGGTCCATCGAGTTGATCGGAAGATTGCCGATGACCTGGCCGGACTCCCCCCTTGTCACCCTTTCATCGTACGCGGAGGCGCCGAATCGCCCGGCCGGGGCGACCGCTGATCCGGTGGAGAACGGCGGTCGCCGGCGCCGATGTGACGAACGCGGATCAGGACGCACGCGCCGCGGGCAGCGGCCCGGCGTCGTGGTCATAGAGCCAGCCGGTGGCGTTCTCGTAGAAGCGGTTGAAAAAGAACGGCATCATGATCTCCCGGAGCCGCGCCGCCAGCGGTCCGGCAGTCTTGGCGTCCCGGTTGGCGGACGCCGCCTCGGCCAGCTTGGACGTACGCTCGCGGCGCAGCAGGTCGAAGGCGGCCAAGGCCGGGGGGACCGTGTCGGCGGTGGCCAGTTCGCGAGCGAGCGCGACGGAGTCCTCGATCGCCATGGACGCGCCCTGACCCGCCCCGACCGGACTGGCGGCGTCGCCGACCAGCACCCTGCGGTCGTCGTGGCGGCAGGCCACCGGGGGCAGCACGTGCATCAGCGTGGCGGCGGTCACCGTAGAGGTGGCCTCGAACAGGGCGAGCGGCGTCCGCTCGGTGCGGAACAGCTCCGCGAGTTCGGCCAGGCCAACGGCGGTCACGTCCGGCGGCGGATCGGCCGCCGCGACCTGGGCCGACCACCACACACTGCCGTCCGTGGCGGGCAGGTAGATGACGGCTCCGCGGCGCGCGAAGATCATGTTGAAGCCCTCGGGCGGGCCCGCGGGCAGGCGTACGCGCCCATCGGTGGCGCCGGAGATCGAGTACAGGCCCGCGTAACGGGGTTCGGGGGCCGCGGGGTTCAGCGCCCGGCGGGTGGCCGACCAGATCCCGTCCGCGCCGACGACCAGATCGGCGTCGGCGGTCGGCGGATCGCCGGCGTCGACTCTCCGGCCGAGGACGAGGCGGGCGCCGGACCGCTCCGCGTCCTCGCGAAGCGCCGCGACCAGGTCGGCGCGCATCAGCGTCACGCTGCGCAGCGGATCGCCCGAGCGCCGCCCGCGTGGTACGTCGCCCAGCGGCCGGTCCCGCCCGGACCACATGCGCTGCCGCTCGACGGGGAAACCGGCCCGCTGGACGGCCTCCAGGCACCCGAGCGCGTCGAGGGCGCGCAGCCCGTTGACGGACAGGCTGACGAACGACCCGACCGGCCCGGCGGAATCCTCACGTGCCTCGTGGACGGTGACCTGAGCCCCGACGCGTGCCAGTGCGACCGCGCTCGCCGACCCCGCGATCCCGCCACCCACTATCGCCACGCGCACGGCGTCGCCTCCTGAATTTAGATTCACCGAATCTGTATTCGGTGAAATCGTGTTCAGTATGCTGTCGCGGCGATCACGACGTCAAGAGGAGGTCCGGTGGGCGTACGCAAGGCCAGGGCGGCGGAGACCGAGGCGGCGCTGAAGGAGGCCGCGCGGCGGCAGTTCGTGGAACGCGGCTACCTGAACACGAAGATCACCGACATCACGGCCGCGGCGGGACGGGCCACCGGATCCTTCTATGACCACTTCGCGAGCAAGGAGGAGCTGCTCCAGGCCCTGCTCGCCGACCTGCAGGATCAGGCGCACGACCGGTTCGCCGGAGAGCACCCGCCGCACGACCTGACGGACCGGGACCAGCTCCGCGAGCACCTGGCGATGGCCTGGCGGCTGATGCGCGGCAACCGGATCGTCATGGTCGCGCTGTTCGAGTCGGCGATGGCGGCCGGTCCCGGCTCGGGTGCGGTCTGGCGACGCCTGGTTGAGGACACGCGGATGCTGCGCGAGCACCTGGAGCACTCACGGGAGACGGGTCGCTCGCTGCCCGGCGACCCGGAACTCGTCGCGGCGGCGATGGGCGGGATGTTGTCGATGCTCGCCTACGCACTGGCCGGCGAGGAGGCGGAGTCCGGCCACTCCGACGAGGAGGTGATCGAGACCCTGACTCGGCTCCTGCTCCACGGCCTCTCTGGTCCGGACTCCGCTCCGGAGTGACGGAAGACCGGACAGGGCGGATTCTCCACCGAGCAGACCCACGGCCTCGGCTCACTGCTGTCCAACACGGCCCCGCTGAGCCGCGGCGGGCTGGATGATTGATTCCATGGGGTCGTGTTACCTGGGCGGTCAGGGATCGTTCGGGCCAGATCTCTTGGAATCAAGCGTCTAGGGTCCGTCTGTCACTCCGGCCTTCGCCACCGTCCGCCGACGGCCGGCCTCTCCCGTCCGCGGTGTCCTCGGCCTCGAAGCGCAGCAGGTCGCCCGGCTGGCATTCGAGCGCCTCGCAGAGCGCGGCGAGTGTCGTGAAGCGCACCGCCTTGGCGCGGCCGTTCTTGAGCACCGCCAGGTTGGCGGGGGTGATCCCGACACGGTCCGCGAGTTCGCCCACGGACAGCTTCCGCTTGGCCAGCATCACGTCGATGTCGACGGTGATCGGCATCAGATCACCTCGTCCAGCTCGGCCTCCATCTGCGCCGCTTGGACGTCGCGCGCGACGGCCTGGGCGAGCAGCATCCGCAGCACGAGCACGATGAGCGCGCCTCCCAGGACCGCCATGCCGATGCCGCCCATGATGACGGTGATCCCCGGGTTGTCCTGATGCTCCGGTGCCAGGACGGCCGTGAGCGCGAACCACAGGAGGGCGGCGGCCGTGATCGCGCCGATCACGACGTCGACGTAACGGAAGGCGGCGTGGGAGAACACGGTGCCGCGTCGCACCATCGTCACCAGCCGCCATACGCAGACCACCGCGACCTGGGCCGACACGACGCCCAGGATCACGATCACGCGGAGCGGGGTCAGCGGGAGCGACCCGTCCTCCGGGTCGGTGAACAACGCCCACACCAGCGCCGCCTGTGCGAACACGGTGCTGGCGAGCACCCCCGCGAGCACCACGCGCAGCGCGCGCACCGTCACGTTTCCCACCGTTCCTCCTTCGATCGATTGACGATGCAAATCTATCGACTTTCGATAGATATGCCAAGGGGCCGAGGAGGTGGGACCGCAGCGCCCTACCTAGGTACCGGCCGGGCGAAATGTGCGTGAAACCCCTATATGCGTGCCGCAACGATCATGCGACGGTAAGTCCCGGCGCGGGGCACGGGGGATGCGTGCACCTCGGCCGGCCGACGGCGCATTCGAGGAGAAATTCCATTGCCGCAGCTACCAAGAATTCGATCGTTCCGGCGTGGCGTGGTCGTCTGGGTGACGTCGTTGTCCCTGGTGGCGGCGGCAGGTACGGCCACCATGGCGCGGCCGGCCGAGTCGGCCCAGGCGGCCCAGTCGGTCAAGGCGAGTGACACGGGCGTCCAGGCGGGGGAGTCGGCGGCGCTCAAGAAGGCGCGCAGCTCGGGCTCGCAGGTGGAGATCGGGTCGCTGCGGGGCGAGTCACGTGAGGTGTACGCCCGGCCGGACGGCACGTTCGAGGCGGTGGAGCACGTGCGCCCGGTGCGTACGCGGCAGGGTGGCAGGTGGGTCGGCGTCGACACGACGTTGCGCAGGCACGCCGACGGCGCGGTGCGGCCGGTGGCGGCAACGGTCGACCTGGCCTTCTCCGGCGGCGGGACGGGGCCGATGGCGACGATGGCCAAGGCGGGCCGCACGCTGTCGTTCTCCTGGCCGGGCCGCCTGTCGGCGCCGGTGCTGTCGGGGGCGACGGCGACGTACAAGGACGTCATCGGCGGCGTGGACCTGCGCCTGAACGCGGACGCCGAGGGCTTTTCCGACGTGCTCGTGGTCAGGACGCGCGAGGCGGCCCAGGATCCGCGGCTGGCGCAACTGCGGTTCGCGACGACGGCGAGCGGACTCAGCCTCAAGCAGGACGCGGCCGGCGGCCTGGCGGCGACCGATCTCCGTGGCGGCGGCCGGGTGTTCGAGGCGCCGCAGCCGGTCATGTGGGACTCGGCGGCTCCCCCGGCCGCCGCGAAGACCGCGAAGACCGCGCGCCCGGCGACGGGCGATCCGGCGGACGGGTCCGCGGAGGCGTCCCATCGTGCGCCGATCGGCGTGCGGGTGGGCGCGGGCGCGGTGACGCTGACGCCGGACAGGGCGATGCTGAGCGATCCGGCCACGAAGTTCCCCGTCTACATCGACCCCGTGTACAAGACGGTGAGTTCGTCGGCGAACCTCATGGTCTCCAGCGGCGGCTGGAAGGACTACGACTTCAAGAGCGACGAGGGCATGGGCTACTGCCCGTACAGCTACACCTATGACTGCGGCGTGCACCACGTGAAGCGGTTGTTCTATCGGATGCCGACCAGCGGTTTCGGCGGCAGGACGATTCTGTCGGCCGAGTTCCAGGTCAAGGAGACGTTCGCGCCGTCCTGTACGACCCGTACCGTCCAGTTGTGGAAGACGAAGGTATTCGGTACGTCCTCCACCTGGAGTTCCACCAGCGACAACTGGCTGGACCACCTGGATTCGCAGGACACCGCCAAGGGCTATTCGGGCTGCCCGGCCGGCGACGTCATCCTCGATGCCACGAGCGCGATGAAGGAGGCCGCCGCCGGCGGCTGGTCCACCCTCACGCTCGGGCTGCGGGCGGCGACCGAGGACGACCAACTCGGCTGGAAGCGGTTCGAGGACGACCCGTCGCTGCGGGTGCACTACAACACCCCGCCTCCGCAGCCGAAGATGAGCAGCCTGACGTCCCAGCCGGGCGGCGCGTGCAAGGGTCCGGGCGGCCCGGCGAGAGTGAACGTGCCGCCCAAGGCGTACGCGAAGCTGACCGACCCGGACACCGAGGACGCCGGCAAGGTCCGCGGCCAGTTCCAGGCGGCGTGGGACGACGGGACCGGCTGGGCCCAGCGATGGACCTCGGCGCTGACCAGCGCCAAGACGAGCGGTTCGACGTTCACGGCGACGCTGCCCTCGACGATCCCGCAGAACACGACGGTCGAGTGGCACGTCCGCGCCTATGACGGCACGAGTTACAGCCCGTGGAGCTACGCGGGCAACGCCACCGGCTGCTACTTCGTCTACGACCACACCGTGCCGGCCGCCCCGACGATCGGTTCCAGCGCCGCCGACGGCTACCCCGAGTCCAACCCGGACGACGAGAACGACCCCTGGTACGACGGGGTCGGCAGGTACGGCAAGTTCACGCTGACCGCCGCCGATCCGGACGTCACCAGGTACCAGTGGGGCGTCAACGGCGACCCGACCGCGGCACACGAGGTCACCACCACGGCGGGCGCGCCGGTCACCGTCGACGTGATGCCCCAGACCGCCGGGCCGAACTACCTGAGCGTCAAGGCGCTGGACGCCAGCGGCAACGCCAGTGCGACCGCGACGTACTACTTCCGCGTCAAGGCCGGCGCGGACGCGAAGGCGACCTACGCGCTGGACGAACCGATCGACTCGACGCAGGTCAAGGACACCGCCGGCGGCAACCCCGCGACCGTCCACGGGGGAGTGACGCTCGGCGTCGACGGGATGACCAAGACCGGCATGGAGCTCAACGGCACCGACGGGTACGCCGCCACGGCCGCCCCGATCCTGGACACCACCGGGAGCTTCGCGGTCTCGGCGTGGGCGCGGCTCACGGCGGCCAAACCCGCGCACGCGGCGATCATCGCCACGCAGGCCGGGGCGCAGAAGAGCGGGTTCGAGCTGTACTACTCCTCCGCGCTGGACCGGTGGGCGTTCAACCGGTACACGAGTGACACCGCGGACCAGACGCTCGTACGCGCCCAGTCCACGACGGCGCCGCAGGGCGGCGAGTGGACGCATCTGGTCGGCGTCTACGACGCGGTCGCCAAGACACTCAACCTTTACGTCAACGGCACGCTCGCCCAGACGGTCCCGTACACCACTCCGTGGAACGCCACCGGCGGCCTGCAACTCGGGGCCGGTTCCTACGGCGGCGTGCCCGGCGCGTTCTTCTCCGGCGACCTGGACGACGTGCGCGTCTTCTCCCGTGTCGTCACCGGTCAGGAGGCACAGGACCTGTTCACCCAGCGACCGGTGGTCGCGGCGCGGTGGAAGCTGAACGACGCCGTGTCGAGCGTACGGCCGGCGAAGGCGTACTGGAAGCTGGACGAGGCGGCGGGCGCTGCCCAGGCGACCGACGCGCAGGGGGCCTTCCCGGCCGGCGCGCACGGCGGAGTGACGTTCGGGGTCACCGGCAAGGCCGGCAAGGCGATGCAGGTGAACGGCTCGACCGGGTACGCGGCGACCGGCGGGCCGGTGGTCGACACCACCAAGAGCTTCAGCGTCTCGGCGTGGGTGAAACTCGCGGCCAAGACCGGCGCCCCGGTGGCGATCAGCCAGGAAGGCAGCGTGGGCAGCGCGTTCGCCCTCTACTACTCCAGCACGTACGACCGGTGGATCTTCAACATGCAGACACCGGACTCCACCGATCCCACCTACGTACGAGCCCAGTCGACCCAGCCGCCCCCGACGAACACCTGGACACACCTGGCCGGCGTCTACGACGCCGATGCACGGCAGATCCGGCTGTACGTCAACGGGACGTTGCAGCAGACCGTCGCCCAGCCCAACACCTGGAGTTCCACCGGACCCCTGGACCTGGGCCGGTTCAAGTCCAAGGGCGCCTACACCGGCTACCTGAGCGGCGCACTCGACGACGTGCGGGTCTTCGACCAGCCCCTCACCGACTCCGAGGCCGCCCAACTCGGCGGCGGAGCCCCCGCCTCGGCCATCACCAGCGCCGACGACGCCCTCGGCGGTCATCACGTCACGCTGTTCGGGAACGCCTACGTCGACCAGAACGGCGGCTGGGTGGGCGACCCGCCCGGCGGCATGGTGCTGGACGGCGACGGCGACTACGCGGCGACCACCGGCCCGGTGATCCACACGAACCAGAGCTTCACCATCGCCGGCTGGGTCCAGACCCCGGGCCAGCCGACGCGGAACGCGGCCGTGTTCAGCCAGGAGGGCAACGTCAACAGCGGCTTCACGCTCCGCTACGACTACGACGGCGCCGACCCGGCGAGCAGCGGCTATCAGATCGACATGCCGGACAGGGACGGTGCCGGAGCGACCGAGCAGGTGGCGTCGCACTCCCGGTTCCAGTCCAACGGCGACTGGGACCACGTCGCGATCGTCTACGACGCGTTCGCGCACCAGATGCGCCTGTACGTCAACGGCGAGCTGGAGGAGAGCGAGGACGGCCCCGTGTCGTACCGCAGCAACACGCTCGCCTTCGACGCGGCCAAGGCATTCCAGATCGGCCGGACCAAGACCGGCGGAACCTACGGCGAGTACTGGCCCGGCGTGATCGACGACGTGTGGGTGATCGACGGCGTCGCGAGCGAGGACCAGATCGTGGCCCTGGCCAACGGCACGGAGATCGCCACCGGTGATCTGTAGCCCCGGGCCGGATGGTCCGGACCTGTTTTCCAGGCGACCCGTACGGCGGCGCCTTACCTCACGGAGGACATCGTGCGAAAGCGAGCGGTGACGGTGCGCGGTGAACACGGCCGCCTCAGACGCCTGGTGGCATTGGCGGGGACCGTCGTGCTGACGGTCATGCTCGCACCGCCGTTTCCGGCCCAGGCGGATGACGGCACGGGCCGGCCGGCGATCCAGCGCACCGACAGGACCGTCAGGGGACACCGGGTCAAGGCGAAGCCTCGCAAGCCCGATCCGGCCACCCGCGGGCACGCGGCACCCAGGGCCGCGTGGCCCAAGGCCGGCAGCGCGGACGTGAGCCTGGGCTCGCCGCCTGGTCAGGGGGCCGCGGGGAGCAGCGCCGCGTCGCCGGTACGCGCGGGGAAGCTGCCCGTCTGGGTGGGAGCGCCCGCCGGCGCCGCCAGGCCGGCGCGACCCCAGCCCCTGCCGCAGCGGGTCAAGGTCACGGTGCTGGACCGTACGAGGGCCCGGCGCGCCAAGGTGCGGGGGCTGTTGCTGACCGTCGCCCGCGCCGATGCCGGCACGACAGCCGGGCGGGTCGGCGTGCGGCTCGACTACTCGGGCTTCGGCGACGCCTTCGGCGGCTCGTACGGGTCGCGGTTGCGGCTGGTCGAGCTGCCGGCCTGTGCGCTGATCACGCCGGGGCGTCCGGAATGTGCCCAGGAGAGGCCGCTGGCCATCCGCAACGACACGGAGGCCAAGGCGCTGGCCGCCGACGTGGACCTCGCACCGGCCGCCTCCGGGGCGACCGTCCTGGCCGCCACCGCGGGAGCCTCGAGTGACAAGGGCGACTACACGGCGACGCCGCTGTCGGCGTCGGCGACGTGGCAGGTCGGCACCCAGACCGGGGACTTCACCTGGTCCTATCCGATGCGCGTGCCGCCCGTACCGGGCGATCTGGCGCCGAAGCTCTCGATCGACTACTCCTCCGGCTCGGTGGACGGCCGTACCTCCAACACCAACGGCCAGCCGTCCTGGGCCGGTGAGGGTTTCGACCTGTGGTCGGGCTACATCGAACGGCGGTACAAGCCCTGCGGCGACGACGGCGCTCCGAAGGACCAGTACGGCAACAAGCCCGGTGACGAGTGCTGGGCGTACGACAACGCCGCGATCAGTTTCAACGGCAAGGCCGGTGAGCTGATCCCCGTCGGCGACGGCACGTGGCGGATGAAGGACGACGACGGCACCCGAGTCGAGAAGCTCACCGGCGCCGACAACGGCGACAACGACGGGGAGTACTGGAAGGTCACCACCGGCGACGGCGTGCAGTACTACTTCGGGAAGGACCGCCTGCCCGGCTGGGTCTCGGGCAAGCCGGAGACCGGCTCGACCTGGACCGTCCCGGTATTCGGCAACGACGGCGGCGAACCCTGCCACAAGGACAGCGGGTTCTCCGACTCGTGGTGCCAGCAGGCCTGGCGGTGGAACCTGGACTACGTCGTGGACCCGCACGGCAACGCGGTCAGCTACTACTACACGCCCGAGACCAACCACTACGCACGTGACCTGAAGGCGTCCGACGGCACGGTGTACACCCGCGGCGGCTACCTGGACCACGTCGAGTACGGGCTGCGCTCGGACGACCTTTTCGCCAAACCCTCGGCGCGGGTGAACTTCGGGGTCTCCGAACGCTGCGTCCCGGACGCGAACTTCGACTGCGACCCCAGCAAGATCGCCGACCACCCGGACCACTGGTGGGACGTCCCGTGGGACCAGAACTGCGACGCCGGCGCCGACTGCAAGGACACCGACCTCAACACCATCAAGGCCGCCCCCACGTTCTGGTCACGCAAGCGGCTGACCAGCGTGACCACCCAGGTACTCAAACCCGACGCGTCCGGCTACCGGAACGTGGACTCCTGGGCGATGACCCACGGATGGGGACTGGCCGACGTCGACCGCGACCTGCTGCTGGGCTCGATCACCCACACCGGCCTGGCGGGCGCGACGCCGGTGACGTTGCCCCCGGTCACCTTCAACCACGTGCAACTGGCGAACCGGGTGGACAAGCTCGGCGACGACGTCGGCCCGTACGTCAGGTATCGGCTCGGCGCGATCTTCGACGAGTCCGGCGGGCAGATCGACGTCAACTACTCCGACCCCGAGTGCACGACGGACGCGCTACCCACTCCGGAGACCAACACCAAGCGGTGCTTCCCGACGTACTGGGCGCCGCCGGACGGGTCCAAGGATCCGAAGCTCGACTGGTTCCACAAGTACGTCGTCACGCAGGTCATCCAGAGCGACCGGACCGGCTACGCGCCGGACATGGTCACTACCTACGACTACCAGAACGGCGCGGCCTGGCACTACGACGACGATGACGGGCTGACCAGGGAGAAGTACAAGACCTGGTCGCAGTGGCGCGGCTACGGCACCGTACGCGTGCGGTCCGGCGGCGAGAACGACATGCGCACCCAGACCGACCACCAGTACTTCCGCGGCATGGACGGCGACCGCCTCAACACGAGCGGCGGCACGAAGAACGTCACGATCTCCGACGGCGAGGGCGGCTCCTACCCCGACACCGACGCCCGCCAGGGCTTCGAGCTGAAGACGACGGACTACCTGGCGCCCGGCGGAGCCGTCACGTCCAAGACGGTCAACACCGTGTGGACGCACCAGACCGCCAAGCGCGTACGGTCCTGGGGCACCACGACCGCCAACCTCACCGGGACCGCGAGCACCCGCACACTGACCGCCCTCGACGGCGGGAACTGGCGCGAGACGCTGGTCCAGAACACCTTCGATGACACCAGCGGTCTCACCGTCCAGGTCGATGATCGAGGCGACACCTCCACCGCCGCCGACGACCAGTGCACCCAGACGAACTACGCGGCCAACACCGGCGGCTGGATGCTGAATTTCCCCAGCCGGGTCGAGAAGGTCGCGGTCACGTGCGGCGACCCGGTCCAGCGACCCGCGCAGGTGATCTCCGACGTCCGTACCTACTACGACAACGGCGCCTTCGACGCGGCCCCGTCGAAGGGCGACATCACCAAGGTCGAGAAGGTCGCCGACTACAGCGGCTCCACCCCGGTGTACGTCACCGACACCACGACGAGCCATGACGTCTACGGCCGTACCTCGGCGGTCACCGACGTGGCCGGGCACACCACCACGACCACCTACACGCCGGCCACGGGGCTTCCCGCCTCGTCGACGGTGACCGGACCGCCGGTCAAACCCGGCGACGCCACCACGGCGATGACCACCAGAAGCGACCTGGATCCCGCCTGGAACCTGCCGACCTCCAACACCGACGCCGGCGGCAAGCGCACCGACGTCGAATACGACGCCCTCGGCCGGGTGATCAACGTGTGGCTGCCGAACGGCTCCAAGACGGCGGGCGACGTACCCAACCTGGCGTACGCCTATCTGGTCACCGGCAGCGCGCCGGTCGCCGTACGCACCAAGACCCTGCGGCCCGACGACAGCCAGCTCACCGACTACCAGTTGTACGACGGCCTGCTCCGGCCCCGGCAGACACAGGACCTCGGCCCGAACGGCGGGCGGCTGATCACCGACACCTTCTACGACGCCCAGGGCAAGACCGCCCGCACCTACGCGCCGTACTACGCCACCGGCGCCCCCGACAGTGCCCTGTTCGGCATCGACCAGCCGGGCGACGTGGAGTCCCAGACCGCCTACGACTACGACGGTCTCGGCCGCGTCACCACCGAACGGTTTCTCGTCGGCGGCGGGGCCGGCCAGGAGAAGTGGCGGAGCACCGCCACGTACACGGGGGACCGGGTGACGGTCGACCCGCCGTCCGGAGCGACCCCCACCACCACGATCAGCGACGCGCGCGGCAACGTCACCGAGGTCCGTCAGTACAAGGCCGGGTCCCCGGCGGGGGCCTTCGACGCGACCAAGTACACCTACACCCCGGCGGGCAAACCGGCCACCCTCACCGACGCGGCCGGCAACATCTGGACGCACACCTATGACCTGCGGGGCCGGGAGACCCGGACCGACGACCCGGACAAGGGCACCACGACCACCGCGTACAACGACCTGGACCAGGTGACCTCGACCACCGACGCACGCGGCAAGAAGCTCTTCTCCGCCTACGACCCGATCGGCCGCAAGACCGAAGAGCGGCAGGACTCGGCGACCGGACCGCTGTTGACCTCATGGGTGTACGACACGGTACGCAAGGGGCAGCAGACCAGCGTCACCCGCGACATCGGGGGCGCGAACTACGTCGCCACCAACAACGCCTACGACAACCTGAACCAGCCGACCCGCACCACGTACACCATCCCCTCGGTGACCGGTGAGGAGAAGCTCGCGGGCAGCTACCAGTACAACACCCGCTACAACCTCGACGGCACCGTACAGTCCACCGGGTTCCCGCTGGTCTCCCAGGCGGCCGGCATGCCGGCGGAGGTCGTCGCCTACTCCTACGACGAACTGCGCCGGCCCGTCACCACCACCGGCACCACGTCGTATGTCACCAACTCCCTCTACTCCCTGACCGGCAAGCCCGAGCAGTACGAACTGTCGACCGGCGCCAAGAAGACCTGGCTCACCTACTCCTATGAGTACGGCACGCAGCGCCTCGCCGAGTCGCGTACCGACCGTCAGGACATCGCCGGCGTCGACCGGGACGCCAAGTACGCCTACGACGACACCGGGAACGTCACCTCCATCAGCGACACGTCACGTGCCGGCACCGACACCCAGTGCTTCGGCTACGACTACCTGCAACGCCTGACCGACGCCTGGACCCCTGCGGGCGGGTGCGGCACCGCACCCGCGAAGAACCTGCTCGGTGGCCCCGCGCCGTACTGGACCAGTTACGGCTACGACTCGACCGGCAACCGCACCGGCGAGACACAGCACGGCACCAGCAGCGTCGCGGCCGACACCACCCGCACCTACGCCTACCCCGATGCCGGACACGGCCAGCACCGGTTGCAGTCGGTCACCCAGACCGGCGCCGCGGGCAACCGCACCGACGGCTTCGGCTACGACGCCGCCGGCAACACCACCGCGCGTACCATCGGCGGCCGCGGCCAGACCCTGACCTACGACGCCGAGCAGAACCTGGCCACCACCACCGAGCCGAGCGGCACCACGAGCTACGCCTACGACGCCGACGGCGACCGGCTCCTGCGCCGCGACCCCGCGGGCACCACCCTCTACCTGCCGGACATGGAACTGCGGCTGGACAAGTCCACCGGCCAGGTGACCGGCACCCGCTACTACTCCCACGCGGGCACCCTCGTCGCGACGCGCACGGCCTCGGGCGTGCGGTTCCTGTCCGCGGACCCCCACGGCAGCGCCGAACTGTCGATCGACGGGGCGACCCAGGCCGAAGCCCAGCGCCGCTTCACTCCCTTCGGCCAGTTCCGCGGCAGTCCCATCGGCATCTGGCCCACGGACAAGGGCTTCGTCGGCGGAACCATCGACCCTGATGGCCTCACGCATCTCGGCGCCCGCGACTACGACCCCGACACGGGCCGCTTCACCTCCGTCGACCCGGTCTTCGACCAGCAGGACCCCCAATCCTGGAACGGCTACGCGTACGCCGATGACAACCCGGTGACCGGCAGCGACGCCGACGGCACGCATCTGTGCGGCGGGGACTGGGCCAAGGCCGGCTGCGACGGTCCGCTGCCGAACCAGAGCGGACCCGCGGGCTCACCCCCGTCGAGCGCCGGCGGCGACGGCGGTGGGGGCGGCTTCGGCAACGGGCCCGCGCACCTGTCGGTGGGCATCCGCACGGTCTACGCGCGGAACTGGCAGATCGTCATGCTGGCGCTTCAGAAGGTGCAGAACAAAGCGGAGTACAAAGACATCACGGAACGCATCTGGGCCTGCAACAGCGAAGGCATCTCGACGGCCCGCTGCGGTGGACTCATCGCGATGGAGAGCGTGAACTTCGGCAATGCCCTGTGCAAGCAGTCGGGCATCTCCTGTACGGGACCGAAGACGAGCGGCCTCGAATACACGCTGAAGCATTCCGACGGAATGATCATCGGGTTCCGTGAAGGAAACGCCGGGTTCGACGCCGGTAAACTGCGGAACCTCCAAGGCGGGCCGCCCTCGGAGGCGGGCGTCCGAAATCCCGACAAACCCATCTCGACCTGCGGCGGCAACAGTTTCGTACCGGGGACGGAAGTCCTGCTCGCCGACGGCGAGCAGAAACCCATCGAAAAGATCAAGACCGGCGACAAGGTCCTCGCCACCGATCCCAAGACCGGCCGGACCACGGCCGAACCGGTCATCGCCTCGTTCGGTGGCATCCACTACAAGAATTTGGTCAAGATCACCGTCGACACCGGCGGCGGACGCGGCCACAAGACCGGTGTCATCATCGCCACCGAACACCACAGGTTCTGGGACCCGGCCACCCGTACCTGGATCCGTGCGGACCACCTCACCGGCCGGGCGACACTCCGCACCGCGACCGGCAGGCCGGTGGACGTCCTGTCCGCCACCCGCTATCCAGGCCACCCGGCCGTACGCGACCTGACCATCGCCGACCTCCACACCTACTATGTGGAAGCAGGCCCCGTCCCGGTCCTCGTCCACAACGCGGGTCCGTGCCGTGTTTCCCCGGTCGCGAGCGACTGGGCGACCAAGGGGGCTCACGTACATGTCGGTGCCGACGAGGTCAGAATCTTCCCGAACCACCTCGGCGGAGTCGGTGCCGAGGGCATCAGGCTAAGGTCGGGAATGGCGTCGGACCAGAGCGTGGAGGCTGCGCTTGCCGCACTGAGGTCCGATCCCCAGCTTCGAGCGGATCTCATCGCGAAAGCAGGGTCTGCGATGACGGAGATGAACGCCCATAACTGGGGAAACAACCTCAATAGGGCGGCCGAGATGAGACGCCTGATCAATGCACTGGGAAAAATGAATTGAACGCGGCACAATTTGTGGCTGGGGTCCTGTGTTCCGGGGAGATCTTCGGCTTGAAGGTGGGAGACCATATCGCGTCGGTCGCTGCGGCCATGGGCGATAAATACATTGATGACCTATCGGGGAAATGGGGGCACAAAACGCTCAGGCGAGATTACGGGCTTCTTGAGGTAACGTTCAATGAACCCGATTGGTCCTGCACGTGGATCACTCTCGAGCTGCACCGTACGGCGTCTCGCCCCGAACTCATCGAGGAGACATCTGAGAGATTCGGCGTGGCCTTCTCCCAATATCTGCCCTGGGCCGAAGTGCGGCATGAGTTGCAAGATGCGGGCACCTTGGATGAGCTCATCGAGGTAGAACCTCAGGACGGATACAAGAGCTTTGCGCTCGGCGGTGGCAAAACCATTCTCCGCGTCGTTTCCGACCCTGGAGCCGAGAGAGGAGCATTGCCGGGAGACAACGATATCTGGGCACTTGAGACGCGACAGCTTGGCTACCGTGGCCGCACCGCGTAGGTCAGGTGCGTCACCCGTGGCGACGGCTCCGAGCGGACCGGCTCCAGCGCGACCCTGGACGCGTCCACGCCCTCGAACAGGCGGACTCCGGAGCCGAGAAGTACGGGCGACAGTGCGATCGAGAATTCCTCGACCAGGCCGGCGTTGACGTACTCCAGGATCGTCGCGCCGCCGCCCGCGATGCGGACGTCCCGGTCGCCGGCGGCCTCGCGTGCCTGGTCGAGGGCGGACTTTATGCCGTCGTTGACGAAGTGGAAGGTGGTACCGCCCGGCCGCTCCCAGGGGTCACGCTCGGTGTGCGTCACGACGAAGACCGGCGTGTGGAACGGCGCCTCCTCCGGCCACATCCGCTCGCCGGCGTCGAACATGCGCTTGCCCATCACGCTCGCGCCGGTGCGCTCGAACGTCTCCCGCACGATGTCGTTGTCGCGGCCCTCCTCGCCGCCCTCGCCCAGCTTCAGGTTCTCCCGGAAGAACCGCAGCGGGAAGATCCACTGCTGGAGTTCCATCCACTGCTGACCCATCAACTCTCCGAGGGACCCGGGAGCGACGAAGCCGTCCAGCGACATGGACACGTTGAAGAACACTTTTCCGGCCATCAGTACTCAATTCCCTTCCGAAGGATTTCGGTGACGTAGGCGGCCAGGTTGTTCAGGGTCTGCCGGCCGCTCTCGACCGCGTGGTATTTCTCGACTGCCTCGTCGCGCTGCTCCTTGGTGGGGAACACCGTGCGCATCACGATCCGGGTCTCGTCGCCGGCCGGCTCGAAGGCCAGGACCGACGCGAAGGTGTTGGGGTCATCGCGGGACTCACCGTGCGACAGCGCGATCCGCTCCGGCGGCACGATCTCCCGCCACGTGATCCACTCCTGGTAGTCGGTCCCGTCCGGCCCGTGCATCACGAAGTCCCACTCCCCGCCCTCGTGGAACGCGAAGGACCGCGTGGTGGTGGAGAACCCTTCCGGTCCCCACCATCGCGAGAGGTGCCGGACCTCGGTGAACGCCGCGAACACCAGCTCCCGTGGTGCGTCGATGACCCGGGAGATCACGATCTCCCGGTCGGCCGTCGCCGGCTCCGCCCGCGTTTCCTGCCCTGCTTCTGTCATCGGTCATTCCTCCCGTGGTGTCTGTTTGAGGTCCTGCACGTAGGCATCCAGCCGGTCGAAACTCTCGTTCCAGAACCGCTCGAATCCGCCGGTCCACTCGTGGATCGGCCGCAGCCCGCAGGCGTCCAGGCCGTAGAGGCGCTGCTTGCCCGCCTCGCGGACCCGCACCAGCCCCACCTCACGTAGCACCCGCAGGTGCTTGGAGGCCCGCGGCTGGCTCATCCCCAGCTCCTGGGCCAGGTCGGTCACCGGCCGCTCACCCGCCCGCAGCAGCGCCAGGATGTCCCGGCGCTGCGGCTCGGCGATCGCGTTGAACGCGTCCGACGTCGTCGCTGCTCGTGCCATGGCAGTCATCGTATGCCCATATCGGAATACGTCAAGCCGGCGGGGAGCCGGACGGGGGAAGAGCGGTGGCCTGACCGGCCCCTGACCGGCGGGCCTGTGGATACGCTGTGGCCGTGACCGGCTTCCATCACCTCACCGAAACCGAGCAGGCCGCGCGGAAGCGGCTGGGCGAGCTCGATGTGGATCTGACCGCCGCGGAGGCGGTCGCGAACCTCCACCGGGCGGTGAACGCCGTGCGCAACCACTTCGAGCAGTCCGTACTCCGCGAGGCCGAGCTGACCTGGACCGGCTTCGTCGTGCTCTGGGTCGTCTGGATCTGGGTCGAGCTCGAGACCCGGCAGGCGGCCGCGGAGGCGGCCATCACGAAGGGCACTCTGACCGGCGTCGTGAAGACGCTCGAATCGCGCGGGCTGATCGAGCGGCGGAGCCACCACTCGGACGGGCGGCGCGTGCTGCTCCGGCTCACGCCGGCGGGCAGCCGGCTGATGAAGACGCTGTTCCCCCGGTTCAACGCCGAGGAGAAGTTCGTCCTCGCCGATCTGGACGTCGACCAGATCTCGGCGATGACCACGGCGCTGCGCAGCGTCGTCAACCACCTCGACACCAACAGCACCGGCCGCCAGGAGGCCGTACGCGCCGCGTCCACGCGCCGTGGGCCCCGCCGCTAGCGCGGTGACCGGCGGCGACGTTCGCCAGGGTGATCACGGCCGCCGGTCGGGACGACGCGGCCTCATGCGGACCGGCTCGGTGTCCCGCGTGTCGCCTGTTCCGGCCGGGCCGCCGCGCTGGCAAGATCACGGCATGGAACGCGTGCTGGGAATCGGTGGATACTTCGTTCGTGCCGCGGCCCCGGAGGCCCTGGGCGCCTGGTATCGAGACTGCCTGGGCCTGGATGCGGATGAGCACGGCGCGTGGCGCCAGGAGACGGGCGTCACCGTCTTCGCGCCGTTCGAGGCCGGGACCGACTACTTCGGTTCCCGTTCCCAGCAGACCATGCTGAACTTCCGGGTCCGCGACCTGGACGCGATGCTCGCGCAACTCCGCGACAAGGGCGCCGACGTGGCCGAGGAGATCCAGGACATGGCGGGCGTCGGCCGCTTCGGCTGGGTCACCGACCCCGAGGGCAACCGCATCGAGCTCTGGCAGCCCGCCTAGCCGGCCGCCCATCACACGCGAGGTGACCTGGCCGGCTGCGCTGAGCGGCGCCGCAACCGGCCAGGTCATCGCTTGCCGGCTTCCCGAGCGGGGGACTGGGGAAGCCGGCGTTCAGAGTTGGACCGGACTGCGCTCGGCGGGCGTGAGTTCGCTGAACCTGGCCTGCCCGTCGGTCACGAAGCTCAGCACCAGGCCGATCGCGAAGATGGCGACTCCCACGTACGCCGCGTAGATGGTCGGTGCGACGACCTTGTACACCGATCCGAAGATCGCCGCACCCGTCACGGCGATGCCGATGATGCTCGTGAGATAGACCAGCGCCGGACTCGCCTCGGCGCGCAGCCCGCGTAGCGCGCCCACGGACATCAGCAGGTAGATCACGGCCAGCGCGAAGGCGCCGAGCGTCGAGGCGAAGGTGAACATGGCCACGTAGTGCGGCAGTCCGTCCTGTGCCAGGAAGCCGTTCCAGGCGGTGGTGATGAGGATGACGACCAGGTCGACGGCGAGGACGACGATCCCGGCGACCAGCGGCGTCTTCTTGCGTGAGACCTGGCCGACCGCGCGCGGCAGCCGGCCGTCGCGTGCCATCGCGAACAGTCCGCGAGATCCCGCCACCGCGCAGCCGATCATGACGGCGATCATGTCGAGGACGACGACGAGTTCGAGCAGCCGGCGTACCGCCACCGAGCCGAAGCCTCCGGCGGAGGCCGGGCCCGCGAGACCGAACAGCGGAGCGCCCGCGTTCTTGCCGAGCGCGCCGAGGTCGAAGTGGTACCCGGCGACCTGGGCGTACGTGCCGATCAGGTAGAACCCGGAGATGGCGATCACGGAGATGATCACCGCGCGCGGGATGTCACGTTTGGGCTGCCCCGTCTCCTCGCCCAGGTTCGCGGCGGTCTCGAAGCCGATGAACAGGAGCACGCCGTAGAGCACGCCGAAGAACACGCCGTTCATGCCGTTCGGGGAGCTGCCGGGCGAGAGGGCCTTGTCCACGTGGTTGCCGCCGCCGACCTTGGCGATCACGTAGATGAAGAAGACCGTCACCACGACGAGTGAGATCAGCGCGAGGGTCAGCTGCGCGCGGGTGGACAGCGCGACCCCGAGGTAGAGCACGACGGCCAGGCCCGCGAGGAGCAGCAGATCCCAGACCACCTGCGGGAACGGCCGTACGCCGAACTCGGCGTCGATCGTGTCGGTGATCGATCCGCCGATCATGATCAGGATGCCGGCGCCGAGCGTCAGGATGCCCAGGTAGTAGAGGAATCCGGAGGCCGCGCCGATCCGCTTGCCCAGCCCGTCGGTGACGTAGTCATAGAGCGAGCCGGCCGCGTTGATGCGCTTGGCGTACTGCGCGACGATCCAGCCGAGGCAGAGCACGCCCACCGCCGCGATGATCACCGACAGCGGCGCCGCGGCGCCCGCGCCCTTGCCGGAGGCGTTCAGGCCCACCAGCAGCGGCACCAGGAACGCGATCGAGAAGACGGGGCCCATGAAGCCCACCGACTGCGCGATGGCGTCGACCAGAGTGAGCCGGCGAGCCCCACCCAAACGTTCCTGCCCGTCCTGTACGGCGTGTTGTGCCATGGGCCTGCCTCCTCGGGGACCGGGGAGCTCCGAGACCCCCGGGTTCACGCGATCGTACGGTCCCAAACGTTTGGACTGCAATGGTTTGCCCGAAGAATTCCGGCGCCATTCACGCGGCGTCGCCCCAGTCGGCCTCGCGCGCCGTGACAACGGTCAAACCCGAGGTCAGAGGCTGCCTGGCGGGCGTACAGGGATACGGAGTATTTCTCATCCGGCCGAGCGCAATTGCACCGAGCCCGTGTGAATATCGCGCAGATACGCCTCAACGAGCGCGCCCGCGCGGTCCCGCGCCGGCTCGGCCTGGCGATCGGCCTCACGCAGCAGGACGGCCGGGTCGATGCCGCGGGCGCGTACGTCGGCCTCGCCGCCGCTGCCCAGCCATCGCGCGATGCCGCCTGCGGTCACCTCGGGATGGAACTGCACGCCGAGGCACCGCCCGGTACGGAACGCCTGCGATCCGGCCGGGTTGCGGGCGAGCTCGACCGCGCCCGGGGGAGGCGTGAAGGCGTCGAAGTGCCACTGGAACCACGGCCCGGGGGCGATGATGCCGGGCGCGGACGACTCGACGGTGCCCCAGCCGATCTCGGGGCTTCGCGCCGGCCCGACCGAGCCGCCGAGGGCGCGGGCCAGTGCCTGCGCGCCGAAGCAGATCCCCAGGACCGCACCGCCCTCGGCCACCGCGTCGCGCAGCCAGCGGAGTTCGGCGGCCAGCCAGGTGCCGATCAGCTCGTCGTCGTAGGCACTCCACGGCGCGCCCATCGGGACGAGGAGGTCATAGCCGGCGGCGTCGGGGAAGGACCGCTCGACGTTCGGCGACGTGTGGCGGTCCGCGGAGACGACGACGAACTCGTCGACGCGCCACCCGCGCTCACGCAGGGCGTCGCCGACGAGGCCGGTGGAGGACATGGCGTCGTGCAGTACGCACAGCGCTCGCAATGCTGGCTCCCGAGGTAGGCCGGTCAGCGGGTGACGACCCGGACCGGGAACTTCTTGATCCCGTTCACGAAGTTACTGCGCACCCGGGTGACCTCACCGGCGAGTTCGATGCTCCGCAGGCGCGGCAGCAGGGTCTCGAACATCAGCCGGATCTCCAGCCGGGCGAGGTTGTTGCCCAGGCAGAAGTGCGGGCCGCCCTTCCCGAAGGTGACGTGGTCGTTGGGGCGCCGGGTGACGTCGAAGTCGTACGGGTCGGCGAACACCTCCTCGTCGCGGTTGCCCGAGGCGAACCACATCACGACCTTGTCGCCACGCTTGATGTGCCGGCCGCGCAGCTCGACGTCGCGGGTCGCGGTGCGGCGGAAGTGGTAGACGGGACTGGCCCAGCGCAGCATCTCCTCCACCGCGGACGGGATGAGCTCGGGCCGGCTCTGCAACAGCGCGAACTGGCCGGGGTGCTCGAGCAGGGCGAGCATCGCGTGGCTGATCGTGTGGCGGGTGGTCTCGTTCCCGGCCACGACCAGCAGCAGGAAGTAGTTGTCGAACTCCGTCGCGGTCAGCGGCTCGCCGTCGATGGGCACCCGGTTGACCAGCTTGCTGACCAGGTCGTCGCCGTCGCCGCCCCGGCGCTCCCGCGCCAGCCGCCGGCCGTACTCGAAGACCTCCAGCGCGGCGGGGGAGCGGAAGGGCAGGTGCTTGTAGCGGTCGCTGTCCCGGTCGGCCAGGAGCACGTCGGCGTAGTCGGGGTCGGTGTTGCCGATCATCCGGTTGCCCCACGCGATCAGCTGCCCGGTGTCGTCCTCGGGCACGTCGAGCATCCGGGACAGGACCTGGATCGGGAAGTCCGCGCTGATCTCGGTGACGAAGTCGAACTCGCCCTTGCGCAGCGCGGCGTCGACCGTCGCACGGGTGAGATCGCGCAGGAAGTCCTCGTACCTGCGCAGCGTCTGCCCGCCGAAGTCGCGCTGGAGCAGCTTGCGCAGCGCCCGGTGGCGGGTGCCGTCGGACTCCAGCATCGACCGCCGGATGCCGATCAGGTCGTCGTCGACCTCTTCGAGGTTGACGAACCGGGTCGAGGTGAAGGTCTCGGAGTCCCGGTCGATCGCGACGATGTCCTCCTGGCGGGTGATCGACCAGAAGCCGGCGTTGGGCGCGGGCTCGGGGTTCCAGTGCACGGGCGCCTCGCGGCGGAGCGTGTCGAACCGCGACCACGCCTCGCCCCGCTCGAACACGTCCAGGTCGGTGAGGTCGACGTCGGTGACCGTGAGGGTCATGGGCACTCCTTCGAGCCTGCGGGTCGCCGCGCCGCCGCGCCGCCCGCCGCCGGGCAGCCGGGCTAGAGGTGGTAGGCGTACTCGCGGAACTCCCAGTCGGTCACCCAGCGGGAGAACCGCTCGACCTCGCCGCGCTTGTAGGCGAGGAAGGTGGCGACGAAGCGCGGGCCGAGCAGTTCCGCGAGCGCGGTGTCGGCCTCCAGCGCGTCCAGGGACGCGCCGAGGTCCTGCGGCAGCAGGTCGGCCTTCGCGGTGTCATAGCCGTACCCCTCAAGCGGTGCCGGGACCGAGAGCCCGTCACGTATGCCGAGGTAGACCGCGCCGAGCAGACCGGCGATGGCCAGGTACGGGTTGGCGGCGGCGTCGCCGAGGCGCAGCTCCAGCCGCGACGCGCGGCCACGCTCGGGCGGAATCCGCACCATGGCGCTGCGGTTGTCCAGTCCCCAGTCGACCAGCCACGGCGCGAGCGTGTCGGGCCCGAACCGCTTGTAGGAGTTGACCGTGGGGTTGGCCAGCGCGGCGAGCGCGGGCGCGTGCGCGAGCACTCCGGCGACGGCCGACCGCGCGGTCTTGGACAGGCCGTACTCCCCGCCCGGATCATCGAACAGCGGGCGGCCGTCCTCGCTCCACGTCGAGAAGTGCAGGTGGAAGCCTGATCCGCCCTCGTCGTTGAAGGGCTTGGCCATGAAGGTGGCCAGCTTGCCGTCGCGCCGGGCGAGCTCCTTGATCGCGGTCTTGAACCGGAAGGAGCGGTCCGCCGCGTCGAGGGCGTCGCAGTGCCACATGTTGATCTCGAACTGGCCGCCGCAGAACTCATGGTTGGCGGCCACCACGTCGAGGCCGTAGCCGCCGAGCTCACGGAGCGTGCGGATGAGGATGTTGTCCGGATCGCCCTTGCGTCCCGCCACGTACACGTTGCCGCCGGCGTCACCGTACCGCCGCCACCCGGTGGGGCTCGCGTCGTCCTTCTCCAGCAGGAAGTACTCCAGCTCGGGACCGATCATCGGGTGCATGCCGAGCTCGGCGAAGGTGGCCACGACCCGTTTGAGCACGGTGCGCGGGCTCTCCTCGGCCGGAGATCCGTCAGGGTTGAAGACGTCCGCGATGCAGTGCGCGACGCCCGGCTCCCAGGGCACGTCCTGGACGGTGGCCAGGTCGGGGAACACGACGACGTCGGGCAGTCCGTCGGACAGCCCCTGCTCGATGTCGACGATGTCGCCCAGCGGCGTGGTGCCGTACACGGTGCGGCAGAACGCCACGCCGTCCTCGACCGTACGTGCGAACGGGGCGACGAGGAGATCACGGCCACGCTCGGTGCCGATCAGATCGGGGTACCCCAGCCGGACGACGTCGATGCCGCGTCCGGTCAGCGAGGCGACCAGGTCATCGAGCCCGCTCTGGTCGAAGTGGCCCACGATCACTCCCTGACTCGTTTGAACCCAAACGATAATTGTTCCAGGTCGGGGTGGCAAGAGTTTCACAGCCGGGCCCCGGGCTATACCGTACGGGTCCAAACGAAGAGTTGGGGACGGCCATGAGCGAGGTCAGGGGTTTCTTCTATCCGCGTACGGCGAGCGGGCGCGCATCGCTGATCCCGCCGCCGCCCTGGTACTACTCGGGCGACCTGCTCACCGTGGAGTACCGCACGGACCCGGCGAGGGTGGCCGAGCTGCTGCCCGCGCCCCTGTCGCTCGCCGACGACGACCCCGGCGCGGTCGCGCTGATCTGGGCCGACTGGCAGTCGTGCTCGTCCTCGCGCGAGGAGCTGCTCGACCCGGTCCGCTCCCAGTACAAGGAGGCGTTCGCCGTCGTGCGGTGCGGCTACGCGGGGCGTACCTTCTCGCGCTGCGTCTACATCTGGGTCGACGCGGACTTCGCGGTGGCGCGCGGCATCCACCAGGGCTATCCGAAGAAGCTCGGCTCGATGTGGCAGACCCGGCCACACCCGTTCTCCCAGGCGGCGCCGCAGCTCGTGGCCGGGTGCCCTGTTCGGCGCGACGCTGGCGGCGGGCGACCGGCGTCTGGCCGAGGCGGTCCTGCGTCTCACCGGGGAGTCCGAGACCGGCGGCTTCGTCAACGGCCATCCGATGGCGCACCACCGGGTCCTGCCCGGCATCGGCCGGGGCGAGCCGGACGCGTACGCGGAGCTGATCGAGTCCGGCGTCCGCCAGGCCGACGCCGGCCAGGCGTGGCGCGGCGACGCCGAGCTGCGCCTGTTCGACGCGCCGACCGAAGAGCTGGCCAGGCTCGAGGTGCACGAGATCATCGGCGGCTACTACCGCCAGGTCGGCGTGGTCTGGGACGGCGGAAGCTCGCTCGCCCGCCTGGACGGCGACGCCTGAGCCGCCGCGGCGACGAACGCGGCGAACAGCGCGGCCTGCGCGGGGTCGGCTCCGGCGGTGTCCTCGGGGTGCCACTGCACGCCGGCGAACCACCCGGCGCGCGCGGGCAGCTCTACGGCCTCGGCGACGCCGTCGGCGGCCCGCGCCACCACCTCGAGCCCGGTCCCGAGGCGGCCGAGACACTGGTGGTGGTAGCAGGAGACCGTGACGTCCGTACCCATCACCCGGCCGAGTTCGGAGCCGGGCGCGACCTCGACCCGATGCCTGCGGTGGCGGTGGTCGCCGGTGGTCTCGGCCAGGTCCGGCGTGAGGCCGCCGCCCAGCACGACGTTGACCACCTGCGCGCCGCGGCAGATCGCGAGCAGCGGCCGGCCGGAGTCGAGCACCGCGTCGGCGACGGCGAGGTCGAACGCGTCCTGGTCCACGTCGACGTCGTACAGGCTCGGGTGCGCGGGCCCTCCGGTCCACCGGGAGTCCAGGTCGCCCCCGCCGGGCAGCAGCACGCCGTCCGCGATGGCGAGCCGGGCGCGTACCTCGGCGCGTACGCCCGCGGGGTGCATCAGCAGGGGTTCGCCGCCGGCGCGGTAGACCGCCTCGACGAGCGTGCGTGCGCCGACCTCCGCGCGATAGCGCAGCGCGGACGCACTCTCGGAGAACCGGGCCGGGACGAGGATGACCGGGCGCCTCGGCACACGCTCGCCGTCCCCGCCGACCTGCGCGTACGCGCCGGAGACCGGCTCGGCGGACACCTGCTCGTCCGACATCACGCCCCTTCCACGGCCTTGACCAGCCTGCGTGGCGCAGTTACGTTTGGGCCCGAACGATATACCGTGCAGTGTGGCACACCAGTCCGGGGGACGTTCATGAGCACCGTCGTCGCGGGCGTCGGCGTCGACACCGATCACTGGATCGGCGGCCGGCGAGTGGGTTCGCCCGGCACCTTCGACGATCACTCGCCGATCGACGGCGGCGTCATCGCACGCGTCGCACGCGGCGGAAGCGCCGAGGCCGACGCGGCCGTACGCGCGGCGGAGGCCGCCTTCCCCGGATGGGCGGCGACCGCGCCCGCCGACCGCGCCCGCGTGCTCCGCCGGATCGCCGCCGGCGTCGAGAAGCGCCTGGAAGACCTGGCCGTCGTGGAGACGACCGACAACGGGGCGCTGATCCGCTCACACCGGCGCGGCGTCATGCCGCGGGTCGCGCACAACTTCCGATTCTTCGCCGACTTCCTCGTCCAGCGGCTCGGCCACCCGGACTTCGACACGCGAGGGCACCGCAACCACGTCTCCTGGGACCCGGCGGGCGTCTGCGCGCTGATCTCGCCGTGGAACGCTCCGCTCATGCTCGCCACCTGGAAGATCGCCCCGGCGCTCGCGGCCGGCGACACCGTGGTGCTGAAACCGTCGGAGTGGTCGCCGCTGACCGCCTCACTCCTGTGCGACATCGCCGCCGAGGCGGGCCTGCCGGACGGCGTGCTCAACGTGGTGCAGGGGTATGGCGAGGAGGCCGGGGCCGCGCTCGTCGCCCATCCGGGCGTCCGCCGGATCTCCTTCACCGGATCCGTGCCCACCGCCCGGATCATCGCCAGGGCCGCGGCGGCCAACCTGACCCCGCTGTCGCTGGAGCTCGGCGGCAAGTCGCCGTTCATCGTGTTCGCCGACGCAGACCTGGACCTGGCCGTCGCCAACGCCGTCGAGCAGTACGACAACGCCGGGCAGGTGTGCCTGTCCGGCACCAGGCTGTTCGTCGAGGAGTCCGTACGCGAGGAGTTCGTGGCCCGGTTCGTCGAACGCGCCCGGTCGCTGAGACAGGGCGACCCGCGCGACGAGGCCACCGACATCGGGCCCTCCATCCACCCCGACCACTTCGCCCGGGTCGACGGATTCGTCCGGCGCGCCCGGAGCGCCGGCGCGAGCCGTACTGCTCGGCGGAGGCCCCAACGAGGAACTCGGCGGCCTCTACTACCTCCCCACGCTGTTCACCGACGTCGCGCCGGACAGCGAGATCGCGACGGAGGAGGTCTTCGGCCCGGTCCTGGTGCTGCAGACCTTCACCGGCGAGGCCGAGGCGGTCGCGGCCGCCAACGACTCGCCGTACGGGCTGGCCGCGATGCTGTTCACCGGCGACCGCGAGCGCGCCGAGCGGGTCGGCGCGCGGCTCGTCGGCGGCACCGTCTGGGTCAACTGCTTCTTCGTCCGCGACCTGCGCGCGCCGTTCGGGGGAGCGCGGCTGTCCGGCGTCGGCCGCGAGGGCGGCGCTTGGTCCTTCGACTTCTACTGCGACATCAAGAACACCGTGTTCGCCCCCGGGGGCTGGACCGGCGGACCCCACGGCAAGGAGACGTCCTGATGGGTGAGGTGGTGGGGGCCGGCCTGCTGGCGCACGTGCCCACGATCGTGCTGCCCGAGGCCGAGCGCCGTGAACTCAACCACGGCCGGGACACCACACTGGTCGGCGGCCTGGAGCGGCTGCGCAGGGACGTCTTCGACACGCTGGACTACGACACCGTCGTGGTGCTCGACGCGCACTGGGCGACGACCGTGGAGTTCGTCGTCACCGCGCACCACCGGCGCGCCGGCCTGTTCACCTCCGAGGAACTGCCCCGCGGCATGCGCCGACGGCCGTACGACTTTCCCGGCGACCCCGAACTGGCGCACGCCGTCGCGACCAAGGCCGGCGAGCACGGCACCTGGATCACCGCGATCGACGACGACGAACTGCCGATCTTCTACGCGACCACCAACCTGTGGGAGTACCTCGGCAAGGGCCTGCCGGACAAGCGCTGGGTCTCCGTCGGGGTGTGCCAGACCGCCGACACCGAGGACAACCTGAGGTTCGGCCGCGCCCTCGGCGCCGCCATCGCCGAACTGGACCGCAGGGTGGTGCTGATCGCCTCGGGCGCGCTGAGCCACACCTTCTGGCCGCTGCGCGAGCTGCGCGCGCACGAGGCCGCCGGGGTCGAGCACATCTTCACGCCGGAGGCGGCGGCCGCCGACCTCGAGCGCATCGCCTGGTTCACCGAGGGCGACCACGCGCGGGTGCTGGCGACGATGCCGGAGTTCTACCGGCACAAGCCCGAGGCGCGCTTCGGCCACTATCTGATGATGGCCGGCGCGCTCGGCGAGGACGACTGCACCGCGCCCGCCCGCCGGTACGGGGAGTATGAGAACGCGGTCGGCACCGGGCAGGTCCACCTCTGGTTCGACCGGCCCGCCGCCGGGTTCCCGCGTCCGCACGCCACCGACCTGTCCGCCTCGCTCCGGCCGGGAGCGTGACGTCGATGAGCGAACACCGGCGCATCCTGCTCGACGGCGCGGCCGTCGAGGTCGCGTGCGACGGCGACACGCTCCGCGCGGCGGACGGCCGTACGGTCGCCGCCGGCGAGGCCGTTCACCTGCCGCCAGTGACGCCCTCCAAGATCATCGCCGTCCATCTCAACCACCGCAGCCGGGTCGAGGAGTTCGGCACGACCCTGCCCGCCGCGCCGACCTACTTCCACAAGCCGACGTCCTCGCTGACCGCGCACGGCGGCGCGGTCGTACGCCCCGAGGGCTGCCGGTGGCTCAACTACGAGGGCGAGATCGCCATCGTCATCGGCCGTACGTGCCGCAACGTCTCCCCCGACGAGGCGGCCGGCCACATCGCCGGCTACACGATCGCCAACGACTTCGGGCTGCACGACTTCCGCGACACCGACGCCGGCTCCATGCTCCGCGTGAAGGGCTCGGACACGCTCTGCCCGCTGGGGCCCGGCCTGGTCGACGACTGGGACTTTCGCGGCAGGACGCTGCGGACCCTCGTCAACGGGGTGGTCCGGCAGGAGGGGAGCACCGACGAGATGACCTGGGACATGCACTACCTCGTCGCCGACATCGCTCGGACGATCACCCTCAACCCCGGCGACGTCCTGCTGTCCGGGACGCCGGCCAACTCCCGCACCGTCTACCCCGGCGACGTGGTCGAGGTCGAGGTCGAGGGCCTCGGCCGGCTCACGAACCACATCGTGGCCGGCCCGGTCCCGATCCGTGCCGACTGCGGCGCGCAGCCCAGCGAGAGCGAAGAGGTCCTGTCCACCGCACAGGGCGGCGACTGGGAGTTCCGCGGTGTACGCCCGCCCCGCCGCGGCTGAGCCGCGGCCCCGTCACCCCGCCCGCCCGTCGTACGCCCGTACGTCAGGAGGCCACCGCCATGCGCATCGTCGTCGACCTCGCCAAGTGCCAGGACCACGGCCAGTGTGTCTACTCCGCCCCCGAGGTGTTCTCCCTGGACGAGAACGGCAGGCTGTCGTTCCGCGCCGAGACAAGCGGCACCTATGTCTCCGCCGACCTGGACGAGTCGCTGCTCGACGACGTCGAGGAGGCCGCGGACGCGTGCCCGTTGCAGGCCATCGAGGTCGAGGACCGAGCGGGCTGATGGCCGCACCTCGCTGCGTGGTCGTCGGCGCCTCGATGGGCGGCCTGCGCGCGGCCGAGGCCGTACGCAGGGCCGGCTTCACCGGCGAGATCGTCGTGGTCGGCGACGAGCCGCACATGCCCTACAACCGGCCGCCGCTGTCCAAGGCGGCCCTCGGCGACGGGTCCGACCTGGCCGCGCTGACCTTCCGCATCCCGCGCGCCGCGCGCGAGGTGACCTGGCGGCTCGGCGAGCGGATCGTCGCGGCCGACCTGGACGCGCGTACGGTCAGGTTCGAGGACGGCGAGGTGCTCGGCTGGACCGGCCTGGTCGTGGCCAGCGGCCTGCGCCCGCGCCGTCTGCGCATCCCCGGCCCGCGACGCGGCCGCCACGTCATCCGCACGATCGACGACGTACGGCGACTGCGCGCCGCGCTGACGCCGGGAGCCCGGCTGGTCATCGCAGGCGCCGGGTTCATCGGCTGTGAGGCCGCCGCGGCCGCACGTACGCTGGGCGTCGAGGTCGACGTGGTCGCGCCGGAGGCGGTGCCGGTGGAGCGGCCGCTGCGGCAGGCGCTCGGCGCGGCGCTCCGCCGCCGGCACGAGGCCCACGGCGTGCGCTTCCACCTGAGCACGGTCCCGGTCGCGTTCGGCGGCGGCGACCGGCTGACGTCGGTGCGCCTCAGCGACGGCGCCGAACTCCCGGCCGACCTGGTCATCGAGGCCGTCGGCTGCACCCCGAACGTCGAGTGGCTGGACGGCAACGGACTCGACCTGACCGACGGCGTGCGCTGCGACGACCGGCTGCGAGTCGAGGGCCGCCTCGACGTCGTGGCCTGCGGCGACGTCGCCAGATTCCCGAACCCGATCTTCGACGGCGTCCCCCGGCGCGTCGAACACTGGACCATGGTCACCGACACGGCCAGGAAGGCCGGCCAGACGCTGGGCCGTGAGCTGACCGGCGCCGCCCCCGACCCGGCCCCGTTCGCGCCGATCCCCTCATTCTGGAGCGACCAGTACGACCTGCGGATCCAGTCCTTCGGCGCGGTGGACCTGGGAGCCGGAGACGTACGGGTGCTGGAGGGCGACCTCGACGACGAGGCCGCCGTCGGCTACCACCGCGACGGCCGACTCGTCGGCGTGGTCCTGATCGGCCTGCCGGGCCGGCACGCCCACTACCGCACGGCCGTCGCCGGTTGACGCTTCGGAGCGCTGGGGCCCTCGCCGACGCCGC
Organism: uncultured Actinomycetota bacterium; assembly: GCA_963799975.1. Classification (GTDB taxonomy): domain Bacteria; phylum Actinomycetota; class Actinomycetes; order Streptosporangiales; family Streptosporangiaceae; genus Actinoallomurus. The sequence continues at coordinate 781,971 of CAWCZF010000006.1, forward strand.
CGTCCTGAGCCGGTACATGCCCACGCTGATCAGGTCACGCAACGCCCACCTCGCCGCCGCGCTCACCCGGTGACGCCTGCTCCGCGGTCGCTTCCCAGGTCGGGGCAGAGGTCGTGCACGGTGCCGTGCCTGACGGTGATGGTCTTGAAGCCGGTCGGGCTGAACGCGATGCGATAGACCCCGTTGATCGTGTAGAGGCCGCGTGGCAGGTTGCTGGTGCCCTCGCCGAGGCGGGCGATGACGGGGCCGACGACGTGCCAGAGCATCGAACCGTCCGTGCCGTAGTCGATGACGGCGCTGCCGCCGGCGTCCACCACGGTGCTCTTGCCCGTGTCGGTGTCGCTGACGTTCAGCAGCAGCGCGCCGGTGGCCAGCTGCCGCTTGGGCGTGCCGTCCGGGTAGGTCGCGGTGATCTTCGTACGCACCCGGTTCACCAGGACGTCGTAGTGCACGGGAAAGTCGCACAGGACGCCCGCCGCCGCGTCGAACGGCGGAATCGGCTCGGGCACCCAACCGCCATGAGACGTGCTGGACGATGCCGCGGCCGCGGGGGTGACGCTCGCACCGGCCGGCGCCGCGCCGGCGGCGAGCGTGGCGGTGACCGCCAGGGCGATCAGTAGGTTTCGGCGCACGATCATTCCTTTCCGCACGTTTCACCACCACGATCGCGGTGGTGTCGTTCCTGACCGCGTCTCATTGTCCGAGGGCCGATGTGCCGCGGAAATCCCTAGACCTGGGGGGTTGCGGGTTGCGACACTCGTCGGGTGGCCGCCGCGCTGGAGTTCATCACCCGAACCGCACCGCAGGCCGCGGCAGACGCCGACACCCTGCCCGACCTGGGCGGTGAGCTGTCGCGCCGGCTTCACCGGCTCGTGCCGCACGACGGGCACATGCTCTCCGGCAGTGATCCGGTGACCGGTGCGGGCTGCTTCCTCACCGAGCACAACGGGTACGACTGCGACCATTACCGCCGGGTGAGAACAGACGGCCTGCTGACCCGGCCGCCGGACTCGTCCTTACGGCCGGCCCGCCGCTCGCTCGTCACCGTGCTGGGTACCGGCGTCCCCGTGTCGCCCGGCGGCGCGCCGCTGCTGGACCTCATGACCAGCGAAGGCTGGAGCGGCGAGCTGCGGCTCGCCCTGGCCGACCGCGGCACCCTCTGGGGCACGCTCGTTCTCCTACGGGAGAAGGGGCGTCCGCCGTTCACGCCGGCCGACGTCCGTGGCGCCCAGCAGATCGTGGCCCCGCTGGCGGAGTCGCTGAGACGCTACGTGACCCGGGCGGCGCCGCATCCGGTGCGCACCGCGATGCCGCCCGGCGTGCTGATCGTGGACGCGGCCGACGCCATCAAGTCCGTGACCCCGACCGGGCGCGACTGGCTGCGTCTGTGCTTTCCCAACCTGGTGCTCGACAACGACGAGGACCTGTCGATCACTTTGTGGAACTTCGCCGCCGCCGCGCGGAACGAGAGCGGCGCGGTGCTCAGCCGCATCCCCACCGCACACGGATGGGTCGCGCTCCAGGCCCAGCACCTGGCCGGCGCCCGGCGCGGCGAGGTGGCCATCACCGTGGGGTCGGCCACCGCCGGCGAACTGCTGCCCGCCGTGACGGCGTGGTACGGCATCACGCCCCGGGAGCACGCCGTGATCGAGCAGGTTCTCCAGGGCCGCTCGGGCAAGCAGATCTCCCGCAGCCTCGACCTGTCGCAGCACACGACGAACGACCACCTCAAAGCCGTCTACCGCAAGATCCGCGTGAGCGGCCGCGGTGAGCTCATCGCCACCCTCTCCTACTGACGTGCCACCACCTCGCCCCCCTTTCGGTCTCCGCCGGAACGATCGGAAGGGCGTGCCGCATTCCGACTACGCTGTGCCCGGAATCGCCTGACCTACGGCTGACGAGGTGGCAAGTATGCGTTCGGGGTGTATTGCGGGGTGCGTGGCCATGACGCTGGTCGCGGCAGCGGCCACCGGCTGTACGTCGGGCTCGGCGAAGCAGCGGCCGGGGCCGACCACGATGGTCGACGTCACGAAGGCGATCGGCGCGACGTCGCTGCTGCACTGGACCGGCTCCTGGCGGGCGTACGGCCAGCCGATGACTCTTGACCTGCGGGCCGTGGGCAACGGTGATGCCGTCGGCACCGTCGCCGACCACGGCGACCGCGCCCAGGTGCTCGTCGTCGACGGCGAGGTCCTGGTCAAGGGCGGCAAGGCGTACTGGCGTCACGGCGGCACCTCGGCCGCCGACGTCGCGCACTACGCCGGGCGCTGGGTCGATGGGGGGAGCAGTGTGGAGGGCGCCGACCTCGGCGGCCTGTCTCCCCGCAAGCTGAGCGATGTGATCAACCACGACAACCAGACGGGCGCGACGAACTCGCCCGCGGTCCTGCCGTGGACGCCCGCCCCCGCGACGGCGACGGCGGCGGCGACACCTCGGCCCACGCCCTCCGGCGTCCCCGGGGGAGCGGTGCGTTTCGTCGTCGACAAGTCGATCTCCTCCCTCAGCGAGGGGACGTACTGGGCGTCGGCCTCGTCGCCGCACGTCCTGCTCGCCTACTCCGGCGCGGGCATGCCGGGCGACGGCGACACCTCCGTCAAGCAGAGCATCCTGTCGGTGCGGTCCGGCGGCGGCGAGGAGGCACGCGCCGCCTACGCCGAGATGGCCGCCGAGGCGCGTACGGTGCCCGCGAAGGTGACCGCGCAGCGCGTGGGGCTCTTCCAGGTGAACAAGGTGGACCTGCCGAAGCACTGCCGCACCGGGAACTGCCTGATCAAGGTGACGTGGCAGAACCCCCCGAAGCCGCCGCAGTGGGTACGGGCGACGGTGCGGATCACGCTGTACGGCAGCAAGTCGATAACCGGCAGCGACGGCAGGAACGTGGGCTCCTGCGAGGCGCGGCTGCCGACCGCCGCGCCCGGCAAGACCGTCCACGGCTCTTGTGAGATCACCGACCGGCGGGTCGACGCGTTCTGGAACTCGATCCCCGGCTCCGTACTGAAGTTCGCCTTCTGGAACGAGAGGCATTCGGTGGTCGACACCCAGATCCAGGAGCCGTACGATCCGGTGGCCCTGGCCGCCAAGCTGACCAGCCGCGAGAACACTCCATCGGCCGCCCACACCCCCTGATCGTGTCGGCCTGTGCACATCGGTCTCCACTCGCTCTTGATCGCTCAGGTGCCGGGCGGCTATAACCGACGAGCGGGTTCGCGTACCGGCCCGCGTCGGGGGCCGCTGGGGGATACATGGATTTCAACGTCGAGTACACCGTCACCGACGGCGATGACGTCGTCGTGTTAGTGATCAGTGGGCCGATGGACGTCGAGACCGTGCCGGGGCTACGCGACCTGATAGCACGTCTCATCGAGGACGGTCATCGCCGGCTGGTGCTCGATGTGAGCCAGGTGGACTTCATCGACTCCATCGGGCTCGGGGTCATCGTCGGTGTGGTGCACCGGCTGCGCCCGCACGACGGTTCGCTGGCACTGGTCGATCCGTCGGCGCAGGTCCGTCGCGTCCTGGAGATCACCCAGCTGGTCCGTGTGGTCGCGGTGCACGAGTCGGCCGACGCCGCCGTGAGCGCCGTACGCGCGGGCGACGCGGTCGTCTCGGCGCCCCGGCGCCTCGGTGACCAGCCGCCCGTCGGCCGGCCCGAGTTGTGAGAAATCCGGTATCTGCCGGGCCGTAGTCTTTGCCTGTGACCACACCCGCCGGCTTGTCGGTTACGGCCGAGTTGAGGCTCCAGCAGATTCAGGCGATCACCGACGTCGCGCTCTCGCATCTGAATGATGAGGATCTGCTCGCCGAGGTGCTGGATCGCGTGCGCGAGATCCTCGAGGTGGACACGGCGGTCGTCCTGCTGCTCGACACCTCGGGCCGGCGGCTGGTGGCGACCGCCGCCCGCGGCCTCGAGGAAGAGGTACGCCAGAGCGTCCAGGTCCCCGTGGGAAGGGGATTCGCCGGCCGCGTCGCGGCCGAACGCCGCCCGGTGGCCATCGAGAACGTCGGGAGCGCGAACGTCGTCAACCCGCTGCTGGCGGAGCGCGGCATCCGTTCGCTGCTCGGTGCTCCGCTGCTCGTCGGCGGCGACCTGCTGGGCGTCCTTCACGTCGGCACGTTCACCACGCGCCGGTTCACCGCCGAAGAGGTGGAGTTCCTGCAACTCGCCGCCGACCGGGCGGCGCTGGCCGCGCAGTCTCTGCGAGCGGGGTCCGAACGCGCGGCGGTACGTGAGCTCCATCGCAGCCTGGTGCCCTCGGCCCTGCCGGTGATCACGGACGTCGAGATGGCCGCCCGCTACAGCCCGGGGACGGCCATCGTCGGCGGCGACTGGTACGACGTGTTCACGCTTCCGTCCGGTGAGCTGGGCGTCGTGATGGGTGACGTGGCCGGGCAGGGCATGCAGGCCGCCGTGATCATGGGCCGGATGCGCAGTGCGCTGCGCGCGTACGCGCTGGACTCGGATGACCCCGCGGAGGTGCTCGGCAAGCTCGACCGCAAGATGCAGCATTTCGAGCTCGGCGCCATGGCGACCGTGCTGTACGCGGTCTGCCACCCCGAGCTGAGATGGGCACGCATCGCCTCGGCCGGTCACTGGCCGCCGGTGTTCGCCGATCCCGGCGGCGACGCCGTTCTGCTCGACCTCCCCCCCGGCATCATGATCGGGATCGATCCGGCTCCCCGGCGCGAGGTGACGCGCGTCGAGATCCCCTCAGGGGGCCTGCTCTGCCTCTACACCGACGGGCTCATCGAACGCCGCGACAGCACGATCGATGAGAACCTCGACCGGTTGTGTGAGGTCGTCGTGCCGGGACCACCCGATGCGGTCTGCGCGTCGGTGATGTCCGCCCTCGTAGGACGCGAGGCCGTACGCGACGACATCGCCCTGCTGACGCTTCGGCGCACGGCGGGGATCTGACGACCACCGCGCGAACTACGTCATTTGGCGCAATCGACGCTCGTCGCCGTCCTTCCACCGTTCGGGCTAGCTCCCCCATCGAGCCTGGGACCGACTCCCGGGCGAAGGAGGCAATACCGTGAGCGCAGATCCGGAAGTGAAGAACGTCGTCCTTGTCACGGCGGGTTCGTCGACGGCTCCGGCTGGCAGGGGGTCTACGATCACCTGGCCGCCGACGGATACCGGGTGGCCGTCGTGCAGAACCCGACCCTGTCGCTGGCCGGTGACGTCGCGGCGACCCACCAGGTCCTCGACGGACTGGACGGCCCGGCCGTCCTGGTCGGTCACTCCTACGGCGGCGTCGTCATCACCGAGGCCGGCAACCACCCGAGCGTCGCCGGGCTCGCCTACATCGCGGCGTTCGCGCCCGACAAGGGCGAGTCGGTCGACTCCCTGATCGCCGATCCGCCGCCCGGCGCGCCGGTCCTGCCGCCCAAGGACGGGTTCCTGTTCCTCGACCGCGACGAATTCGCCGCCGCGTTCGCCGCCGACGTTCCGCCGGCGCTGGCCGCCTTCATGGCCGACTCGCAGGTGCCGTGAGGAGTCGACGCGCTGGGCGGAACGGTCTTCGAGCCGGCCTGGCGGGTCAAGCCGTCCTGGTACCTGAGTGGCCACCGACGACCGGATGATCCCGCCGCCCGCCCAGCGCGCCATGTCCGAGCGCGCCATGTCCGAGCGCGCCATGTCCGAGCGCGCCGGATCGACCGTCACCGAGACGCCGGGAAGCCACGCGGTGTACGTGTCCAACCCCGCCGCCGTGGCCGCCGTCATCGCCCAGGCCGCCACGGCCCTCGGCGACCGGTAGCCGACGCGCCCCCCGTGCCGCGCCGTCTCGCCCGGCCGTCCCGGCCGGGCGAGACCTCCGTCCCCGCCATCGGCCGCCCCCGTGACGGAGGCGCGGGCTGGACTTGCTCCGGCGGACAGCGGAAGGTCGGGAGATGGACGGGCGCAGCGCACGCCACGACCCGGCGGCCACCGGGCCGACCGGACTCATCGGCCGCGAAACGGAGATCCAGCGGCTGCACCTGTTCGTCGGCCGGATCGTTGATGGAGCCGCGGAAGCGCTCCTGCTGTCGGGCGACGCGGGCGTCGGAAAGACGGCCCTGCTGGACCAGGCCGCCGCGATCGCGGCCGGCTCCGGGGACAGGCTGTTGCGGGCGACCGGCTCACAGTTCGAGGCCGACATCTCCTTCGCCGCCCTCCACCAGCTCCTCCACCCGTGCTCGCCCGCGCTGCCCCGCCTCAGCCCCCTGCACGCCCAAGCCCTGGACGTGGCCCTCTGCCTGGGCGAAGGAGCCCCGCCCGCGCAACTCCTCGTCGCCGGCGCGATCCTGGCCTTGTTGCGGCAGGTCGCGGGCGATGGGCCACTGCTGCTCATCGTCGATGACCTGCCGTGGCTGGACCGGGCCAGCGCACTCGTGCTCGGTATGGTGGCGCGCCGCTTGGCCGGCCTTCCGGTGGCCCTCCTCGCGGCGTGCCGTACGAGCCGGCCCAGCTTCTTCGACCAGGGAAACCTGCCCGTCGTACGCGTGGAGCCGCTGTCGGAAGAGGCGGCGGCAGAGCTGCTGACCAGCCGCTATCCCGTGATGACACCGCGCGTACGCCGGCGGCTGCTGGACGACACCCGTGGAAATCCGCTCGCCCTGCTCGAACTCCCCGTCTCCCTCGGCGACCTCGCCCAGACCGTCGCCGGAACCCTTCCCGCCGTGCTGCCCATCGGCCGGCGCCTGCAGGCGGTCTTCGCCTCCCGCGTCCGGGCCCTGCCCCGTCGGCGTACGAGCTGCTGCTCCTGGCCGTCCTGGACGGTACGGGCGATCTGCGCCTCGTACGCGCACTCGCCGCCGACCGCGACGGACACGGTCTGGGACCCGCCGAGAGCGCCGGTCTCGTGCATGCCGAGGAGTCCGCCGAACGACTGACGTTCCGCCACCCGCTCATCCGGTCGGCGATCGTGGAACTGTCGACCAGCGAGCAACGCCGCCGCGCCCACGCCGAACTCGCCGCCCGGCTCGCCGGGCAGCCCGAACGGCACGCCTGGCACCTGGCCGAGGCCACGGAGGAACCCGACGAGCGGGTCGCCGCGCTCCTTCAGCGGGTCGCCCACGCCAACCTGCGGCGAGGCGACTCCGTCGGCGCCGTCACCGAGTTGCTGCGCGCCGCCGAGCTCAGCCCCTGCGGCAAGGGCCGGAGCGAACGGCCGGCCGAGGCCTCCTACCTCTCGGCTGCTGATCACCGCCATCCACGAACTTGAGGACCCACGCGACGCACACGACAAGGTCCTCATCGAAGCGCTGTACAACCTGCTCATGATCTGCTTCTTCGGCGGCCGCGCCGGCCTGTGGCCGCCTCTGCACGAGCTCGCCGACCGCCTCACGCCGCGCCCTCCCGAACTCCTGGCGATCCTCTCCCGGACCCTCGGCGACCCGGCACACCTCACTCCGGCCATGCTCGCCCGCGCCGACACCTCGGTCGCCGGCCTCGACCGGCAGGTCAGCCCGGCCCGCATCATCCGCACCGGAATCGCCGTCGCCCATCTCGACCGGCTCTCCCACTGCTGCGAGCCCCTCCAGCGCGCCATCCAGCACGGCGGCGCGGTCACCTCGGCCATCGAGGCGCTGTTCCTCCTCGCCCAGGACGCCTTCCACCCCGGCCGCTGGGAAGAGGCGCGGCGGATGGCCGACGAGGGGCTCCACCTGTGCGACGTCCACGGCTACCGCCTGCTGGCCTGGCCCGGCCGGCTCACCGTCGCCCTGCTGCTGTCGGCGGCTCGCGGCGACTCACGTACGGCAACGCGCATGGCACGGGACATGGACGCCTGGGCGGGCCCGCGGCGGGCCGGAATCGTCGGCGCGTACGCGTCCCACGTCCGCAGCCTCACCGCCCTCGGCCAGGCCGACTTCGAGACCGCCTTCGCCAACGCCGCCGCCATCAGCCCGCCCGGCACCCTCGCCCCGTACGCTCCGCACGCCCTGTGGGTGCTCCTCGACCTCGTCGAAGCCGCGATCCACACCGGCCGGCGTACCGAGGCCGCGGCCCACGTCGCGGCCGCACGCGACCGCCGCCTCGACCGGCTCTCCCCGCGGCTGCGCCTGGTCGTCCTCGCCTGCGTGGCCATCACCGAACCACGTACCGACTTCGCCGTCCTCGAACAGGCGATCACCGATCCGGGCGACGACCGCTGGCCCTTCGATCTGGCGCGCATCCAGCTCACCTATGGTTCGCACCTGCGCCGCGTCAAGCGCACCACCGAGGCCCGCCGCCGACTCGCCGACGCCGCGGAAGGCCACACCAACAAGGAGATAGCCGCCCGCCTTCTCCTGTCGCCGCGAACGGTCTCCACCCACCTCTACCAGGTCTTCCCCAAGCTCGGCATCACCTCCCGCGCCGCCCTTCGCGACGCTCGGCGGCGGTCGTGCGGTCGTGTGGTCCACAGCGCCCGCTGCCTGCCGCACCGATCACGCGGGACGGGGCGGCAGGCGCGCCGGTTCCGGTTCGCGCGGCCTGCGTCCCAGGAAGAAGGTCTCCCAGGGGACTTCTGGCCCACCTGCCGCGCCAGGTACGCCGACCCGAAGCCGCCGCCGAAGCTCTCCACGTCCGCGTCGGTCTGCCCGAACCGCGCGTGCTCCCGGCTCCCGATGTGCGCGGCTCCTAGCCGCCGTCGCGGTGGCCGGGCGCGTGCCGGGGCTGCCGGGTGTCGACGTTGCCGGTCAGGGCCTTGAGGACGCCGGGGAGTTCGGTCACGGTCTCGGCGGGCAGGCCGGCCACGGTCTCCTCCGCCAGGACGCACCACATCTCCTTGACCTGCTCGGCCAGGGCCTTGCCGCGGTCGGTGAGCTCGACGACGCTGGCGCGCTTGTCGGACGGGGCGGGCCTGCGGCGGATGTGGCCGGTGGCCTCGAGCTTGCGCGTCATCAGCGTGACGCTGGGCGGCTCGCAGCCGAGCACCTCGCTGAGCTGGGCCTGGATCATCGGGCCGGTCAGGCTCAGCTCGAGCAGAAGCACCTCCTGTCCGGGGTGCAGGCCGAGGGGTGCCAGCAGCGTCGCGGCCCGTGCCCGGTGGCGCAGGCTCAGCAGGCGGATGGCCTGGTTCACAGCGTGGGCGTGCTCGAAGTCCACGAGCTCTCCTTGACAGGATTAGTTATGCGCATAATAGTTATCCACGTAACTAATTCTATACGACGTCGGGGGAGATCCGGACATGGCCGTGAAGGTCGCAGTCATCTACTACAGCGCGACAGGCAACGTGCACGCACTCGCGCAGGCCGTCGCCGAGGGCGCCGCCTCGACCGGGGCGCAGGTACGGCTTCGGCGGGTCGCGGAGCTGGCACCCGACAGCGCGATCGACCAGAACCCGATGTGGCGGCGGCACGCCGATGCGACCGCGTCGGTCGCCGAGGCCTCGGTCGATGACCTCGCGTGGGCCGACGCGTACGCGTTCGGGACACCGACGCGGTTCGGTGCGCCGGCCGCGCAGCTCAAGCAGTTCATCGACCAGGCCGGCGGGCTGTGGCGGGAAGGCGCGCTGGCGGACAAGCCGGTGACGGCCTTCACCTCGGCGTTCAACCGGCACGGCGGCAGCGAGGCCACGATCCTGTCGCTGGGCAACGTCTTCTACCACTGGGGCGCACTGATCGTCCCGCCTGGATTCACCGATCCGGCGGTGTCGGCCGCGGGCGGCAACCCCTACGGCACGTCCTTGGTGGCCGGCACGCCGGCCGGAGACCAGGCCGACGAGGCATCGCTCGCCGCCGCGCTCGCCGCGGCGAGTTACCAGGGACGGCGACTCGCCGAGATCGCGATCCGGCTGCTGAGCTCCGGCCGTGCCGACGGTGTCCCCGCGGGCGACGAGGCCATGGCCGACGTGTCCGTCCGGACCGCGTGACGCGGGCCGGCGAGGAAGAAGTCATGACGAACACCGTCACCGCAACCCGGCGCGCCGGGCCGTACGACGGCCGGGCCTGGATGGTCCTGGCGCTCGTGTGCGCGAGCCAGTTCATGGTGATCCTGGACGCGTCCATCGTCAACGTCGCCCTGCCCTCGATCCAGCGCGACCTCGGTTTCACCGCCACCGGCCTGGCCTGGGTGGTGAACGGCTACCTGCTCACGTTCGCCGGCTTCATGCTGCTGGGCGGGCGCGCCGCCGACCTGTTCGGCCATCGCCGGATGCTGGCCGCCGGGCTGGTCCTGTTCTCCGCCGCGAGTCTGGCCGCCGGCCTGGCGACCGCTCCGGAGATCCTGGTGGCGGCCCGCGTCGCGCAGGGCACGGGCGCCGCCATGCTGGCCCCGGCGACACTGGCCGTGCTCAACACCTCCTTCACCGAGCAGCAGGCGAGAGCACGTGCGTTCGGCGCCTGGTCCGCCGCGGGTGGCGTGGGCGGGATGGCCGGCGCGGTCGCGGGCGGCGCCATCACGACCGGCCTGTCGTGGCGCTGGGTCTTCCTGATCAATGTGCCGATCGGCGCGGTGCTGATCGCCGTGGCCATGATGTCGCTGGCCGGCACGCGAACCGTACGGCGGGAGCCGCTCGATCTCGCCGGCGCGGTCACCGGGACCGCGGGAACGGCCGCGCTGATCTACGGGGTCATGCAGAGCACCGATCATGGCTGGGCGTCCGCGCCGGTCGCCGTGCCGCTCATGGCGGGCCTGCTCCTGCTCGCCGTCTTCACCGTGGTGGAGGCGCGTTTCGCGACGCGGCCGATGCTGCCCCTGCGCTTGTTCAGAATCCGCGGGGTGGCCGTGGGTGATGGCATGCTGCTGCTGTTCGGCGGGATCGCCATCGCGATGTGGTACTTCACGTCGCTGTTCCTGCAGAACGTCCTCGGCTACGGCGCGCTGCGTGCCGGGCTCGGGCAGACACCCGCGGCGGTGACGTTCATGCTGGTCGCGCGATGGGCCGCCGCGCTGCTGCCGCGCATCGGTGTGCGCCTTCTGGTACCGGCCGGCTGTGCCTGTTTCCTGGCCGGTTTCGGCTGGCTCTCCCAGGCCCACGCCGACAGCGCGTACCTCACGGGCGTGCTCGGGCCCACGCTGCTCATCGCGGTCGGCATCGGGCTGACCTTCCCCACCCTCATGGCCGTGGCGACCGCGGAGGCGCCCGAGGGCGACGCGGGCACCGTCGGCGGCATGGCCGCCACCGCGAGCCAGCTGGGCGGATCGATATGCCTGGCGGTGCTCGCGACGGCCGCCGGGGCGAGAGCCGCGGCGGCGGCCGGCGGGAGGTCCACGGCCGCCGCCCTCGCGGCCGGCTATGACCTGGTCTTCCTCATCGCGGCCGCGCTCGGCCTGGCCATCGCGGCGGTCAGCCTGCTGCTACCGAGACAGCGGCGCGGCTGACCGGCACCGGCACGTGCACACCTGCCGCACCCCTGACCCGGTCGGCGCGATCGACCGGGTCAGGGGTGCGGCCCTGACCGCACCGTGAGCGCTTCCAGCGCGTGATCGATGCCGCCGGCGAGCCCGCCGACGCCGCCGGCGAGCCGTGCTGACGCCGCCGGGGAGTCCGGCTGACGCCTCTGGGGAGCCGTGCCGATGCCGGTCTTGGCGACCGGCTCGCCGACGCGCGGGAGGCGGAGGCCCGGGTTCCGTTGTCCCAGCTCTCGATCATGGACGACCTGGTCGGCTGAACGCCCTACGAGCGGTCCGTGTCGGGCGCGAACTGCGCCAGCGCGACTGCGGCGGCCGCGGCGATCTCGTCGCCGGTGGCCGTACCGGAGGATTCGACGACGGCCGTCCAGGCGTGCACGGATCGCTTGGCGAACTCCCGGCCTTCGGGGGAGTCGGCCACGGTCGCGGGGTCGTCGCCGCTCTCGCCGCGCAGGAAAAGGTCCAATGCCATGAACGGAGCGTCCCAGCCGGGTCCGACGTACAGTGCGCCGGCGCCGCTCTGCGCCATCGCGAGCGGCACGGTGTGCTCGAGTTCGAGAACGGTGATGCCGTCGCCGTCGGAGGACAGCCGCAGTTCGACCAGACTGGTCGGCCCGCCGAGTGTCACCGTGAGCAGGCGGGGCGGCTCGCACCTGCGGATCTCGCCCCCTGCGTTGCCCTCGAGCTGAAAACTCCCGCCGACGCGCAGGTCGCCGCTGACCGGATAGAACCAGCGCTTGACGCGATCGGGGTCGGTCATGGCATCCCACACGTCCTCGACCGAGGCGGGGTAGCCGCGCCGGAGGAGAACGCCAATGCCCTCCTCGCCGTCGATCGGCCGCCTGGCGACCTCACGGTGGATGGCCTTGAGCTGTTCCGCAATATCGATCATGAGTGCTCCTCGTCGTTGTCGGCCGGCGCGGAAGCCACGGACCCGCCGGCGTGACCCGTCGTACGGCGCTGGCGCTTTCCGCGCGCGATCTCGGTCGCCAGCGCGTCCAGGTGCCCGCTCCAGAACCGGCGGAAGCGCTCCAGCCACAGGTCGATCTCCCGCAGGGGCTCGGAGTCGACCGAGTAGAGACGACGGGTTCCGTTCGCCCGAACCGTCACGAACCCGCTCTCCCGCAACACGCGCAGATGCTGGGACACTCCCGGCTGCGAGATGCCGAACTCCGCCTGGACGACCGCGGCGATCGAGCCCGAGGTCTCCTCGCCTTCGGCGAGCAACTCCAGAATCCGGCGGCGGACCGGATCCCCCAGTACGTCGAATGCGTGCACCGAGCCATCATTGCGATGCAGCTTATATAAGTCAACAAGCAGATTAGGCTTCCTCGCCACCTCGCCACCTCGCCACCTCCCACATTGCTTCCTCGCTTCCTTGCCACCTCGCTTCCTTGCTGGTCGGCCGAAGTGTGCGTTGGTGACTCTCGGGCTGGAACCGGATGGAACCGGACGGAACGCCTTATAGGTGACGGGAAGTTCTGCCAAAGAAGTCAGGAGAGATCGTGTACAAGCGCATTTTCGGGACGGCGGCCTGTGCGTTGGCCGCGGCTCTTGCGTTCGCGGGGAGTGCGAGTGCGGCGCCGAGTCCGATTCGGGCGACGTTCGGGCTGAACTCGGATGGGAAGGGGAACATCGGCGTCGTCGCGGCCGGCGAACTCGACGCCGGGGATTGCCGGCTGCTCCACCAGCAGCCGATCGTCCTCAACCTCAACAACGGGACCATGAGGTGGGTCGGCCAGGTACTCACGACGGCCAGCCCCGACCCCGACGTGTGGCATGCGACCTTCCAGTTCAAGGACCGCAACAACAATGACCTCGGCCGGGCCATTCACTTCGACGGTCCGCAGATGACACAGATCAACCACACATACTCGTTCGACGAGACGGTCGGCGCCTTCACCACTTCGGGCACCTTCCCGGCGTTCACGGTCGTCGAGACCAGTTCCTGCTGACGGATCGCCTGGGCGGTCCACATCGCGCCGGCGTGGGGCGGGGTCGAACCCGCACCACGCCCTCGCCCGACTCCGCCACCACCGAACTGAGACGGGCCGAACGTCGTGAAACTCCGTACAGAACGATCTTCAGGGGGTGAGGGCGCGGAGGCCGCCTTGGCCACCTCCGCGGTCCGCTCTTTTTGCTCCCAGCGGTCGCTTTTGTTTGGCTCCAACGATCTTTTGTTGGCCGAGACGACCCTTGCGGAGGGGCTCAGCGGTTTTCGCGCAGGTAGGCGAGGACGGCCAGGACACGGCGGTTCGTGTCTTCGGCGGGCGGCAGGTCGAGCTTGGCCAGGATGCTTCCGACGTGTTTTCCGACGGCAGCCGTTGAGACGACCAGGCGAGTGGCGATGGCGGCGTTGGAGTGGCCCGCTGCGACCAGGGCGAGGACCTCGTGTTCGCGGGCCGACAGGCGGGACAGCGGGTCGCGGCTGCGCATCAGCAACTGGCGTACGACCTGCGGGTCGATGGCGGTGCCGCCTTCGACGACCTGGCGCAGCACTGCCACGAAGTCCTCGACGTCGACGATCCGGTCCTTGAGCAGGTAGCCGACGCCCCGGCCGCCGGCCGAGTCGAGCAGCTCGGTGGCGTAACTGCGCTCGACGTATTGGCTGAGGGCGACCACGCACAGGTCCGTACGGGTCCGGCGCAGCTCCACCGCCGCACGCAGGCCTTCGTCGGTGAAGGTCGGTGGCATCCGGATGTCGGTCAGGAGCAGATCCGGATCGTGCTCGGCGACCGCCGCCTGCAACGCCGGGACATCGCCCACCGCCGCGACGATCTCGAACCCGAACCGCTCCAGCAGCCCGGCGAGTCCTTCGCGCAGCAGCACGCCGTCCTCGGCGAGCACTACCCGGATCGCAGGTCGTTCTGGCTGCACGGGAGCTCCACACGTAGCAAGGTAGGTCCGCCGTCCGGACTGGACAGCAGCATTCTGCCGTCGACCACCGCCACACGGTCCGCGAGGCCGGTCAGTCCAGTGCCACGCTCAGGGTCGGCGCCGCCGACGCCATCGTCGAAGATCTCCACCACCAGCATGCGCCCCTCTCGCCGGACCGTGATCGACGTGGCGGCGGCCCGGCTGTGCTTCGCGATGTTCGTCAGCGCTTCGGCGGCGACGAAGTACGCGGTCGCCTCCACATGGCGGGGCAGCCGGTCCCTCAGGCCCGCGCGCACGGTGACCGGAATCGCGGACCGGTCGGCGAGCTCGCCGAGCGCCGCCGTCAGCCCCCGATCGCTCAGCACCCTGGGGTGGATGCCCCGTATGAGCTCCCGCAGGTCGGCCATCAGCTGCTTGGCCTGGTCATGGGCGTCGGTCACGTTCTTGTACGCCGGGGTCTCCGGGGTGATGTCCAGGCGGGCCAGGCCGAGCCGCAGCGTCAAGCTGACGAGCCGTTCTTGCGTGCCGTCGTGGAGGTCGCGTTCGATGCGTCGCCGCTCGGCCTCGAAGGCGTCCACGAGCCGCGCGCGTGAGCGTGCCACCTCCACCAGCTCGACGCGCAGCCGGTACTCGTCCCCTCCGCACAGCAGGCCACGCGCTACCGCGCAGTGCGCTCCGGCGAGCAGGACCAGGAGGTATGGCACGGCCGGCAGCATCACCACCCCGACCAGCGCGTACCACAGGGCGCCCCCGACGCTGTCGGCGCTGCCGAACCCGAGCGCCAGCGGTGTGCCGTCGTGGACGAGCAGCGGAGCGGCGATGAACGCGATTGCCAAGAACGCGACGCCGGACACCGCGAGGTACGCCGCTGGGCCGGCCGTGACGAACAGGACGGCGTAGGCGACCTCGCGCCAGGTCGCCGCCTCGCGGTAGCCGGTTCGCACCCTCGCCCAGGGGCCGGACGTGCGGCGGGACGGCGGCTCGGTCAGGGAATCCGATGAGCGGCCGGTCAGGGGAGCGGACCGCGACGGCGGCCGATGGCCGGAGGGCGCCGGGCGCGCGTCCATCAGCCTCAGCCTTCTGCGCTCCAGGAACGCGAGCGGCACCGCCAGCAGCGGAGCGCCGCCGGCGAACAGCACGCAGCCGCCCAGCGTGCACGCGAGCAGGGCGCCGGGAGAGAAAGGGGCGCCGTGGACGATCCGCGAAAGGGCCACGAGCCATGGCAGCGTCAGCGCCCCGATCACCACGGCGGCGGAGAACATCAGCGGCAGCGACGACAGCAGGTATCCGAGCGCACGCCACGGCCAGGCGCTGACGAGGAACCGGCGGCCGTACATCGACTCGACGGCGGTCTGCGGGTCGCTGGGCATGGGAGCAACGCTAGGGGTCCGCGACGGCGCAGGTCACTACGGCTGGTAGCCGTTTCGAGGTAGGGCCAGGCATACCTCGAAGACGGTGCCCACACGTAGTGCCCCACTTCCCCCGCCCCTGATCTGCTCTCAACCGCAACAGCACCCCGACCGACCGAGAGGCACCACCGTGCATCCCCCGATCACCCTGCCCGGCCCGTACGCAGGAGCCCCACCGAGGGCCGGCGCCAAGGGCATCGTCGTCTTCCTGCTCATCGCCTTCGGGACGGCCTGGGGTGGCATGTTCGGGGCCCGGATGCTCGGCCTTTCACTCGTCAACCCGCTGGTTCAGCTTCCGTTCGGGTTCGCCCCGGCCGTCGCGGCGATCGTCGTACGCCGCTGGGTCACCCGCGAGGGATTCGGAGACGCGGGTCTCGGCCTGAAACTGAAGAGCCTCTGGCGCTACTACCTCGCCGCCTGGCTCGGGCCGCCGGCGCTGGTGCTCGTGACCGCCGGCCTGGCCGCGTTGACCGGCGTCTGGCACCCGAGTCTCGCGCCGGTGCGAGCCCACGTCGCGGGCCTCCCGGCGTGGGCGTTCGTCCTCGTCCTCATGATGACGTTGCCGCTGCTGGCACCCCTCTACTGGGGTGAGGAGTTCGGGTGGACGAGCTACCTGCGGCTTCGCCTCTTCCCCGACAGGCCCGTGCTGTCCACCGCCGCGACCGGCCTGATCTGGGCCGTGTGGCACTATCCGCTGGCGTTCCTGGGCTACATCGAGTTCCACAACGTCGTCATCGGACTGTTGGTGTGGACCGGGTCGTTCCTGTGCCAGGAGACGATGCTGAGCTGGCTACGCGTGCACAGCGGCAGCATCTGGCCGGTCAGTCTCGCCCACGCCGGCAACAACATGGTCCTGTCCCTGTTGTCCGGCGCGTTGCTGAGCACATACGCGAACGTCGGCGTCACGACCAGCACGCTGCTGTCCGGCGCCGCCGTGGGAGTCGGCTGCCTACCTCTCGCCCTCACCGGACGACAAAGGAGAACCGCCGGGCGCGAACGAAGTTAGGAGCTTCCTCCCGGCCCCCGGCCCTGGCTCCTGTCTGGCTCCCGGCCTCTGGCCCTGGTTCCTGGCTCCTGGTCCCTGCCATGGGCTATCAGCTTCCGGCCCTCGGGAGTCGGCGTCTGCCTGGCACCCGGCCTCTGGGCTCCTGCCCGCCCCAGCCCCAGCCCAGCAGGCCCCTAGCTCCGGCCCCTGACCTTCGGCCCGTGCCCGACCGCTGGCCCCGCTCGGGCGTCGTTCTGCTTGCCTTACCAAACGCCCAGAGGGGCTGCTGGCATGGACCGTCCGAGTGTGAAGCCCATGGACAGTCCGCGTCGTAGGTGCGGCTCGGACCGTGATCCGCCCAGGAGGCTGAACGCGTTCCGTTCCGCCGTTTCCAGTACGGTCGCGTCATTGCCCCAGGCGTCCTGTGCCGCCGCGATGGTGTATCTCGTCGCGTTCCGCAGGTTCTCGTCATGCTGTCGTTCGACGCGGTGCTCCAAGGTCCGGCGGCCACGTCGTCCTAGAGGGCGGCCGCCTGTGAAGTGCGTGGTCCCGCCGAAATAGCCGAAGATGTGCACCGTGAGATGTCCAGGGGAGGCGACCTGCCAGCGAAACCGGTCGACCTCGAAGCCCATGGCGTTCATCCACTTCCACCAGCCCGTCCCGTCCGGCAGGAACACGACGGCCTGCGCCTCCATCGACCCCTGGTCAAGGTTCGCCGTCGACCAATAGCCGTGCAGATCAGTGCCCGTCATGGCGCAAGACTGGCATATGCCCGTACATCGGCCACCTCGCCGATCACGCGGGCGATCACACGGGGGTCGATCGCACGGGCGGCTCAGACCGGGGGCCCGCGGTCGGCGTTACCGACGGCCGGGGACCTTCCTGCTCCGCGCTCGAGAGTACGGGACGGTGCGCCGGCCGCTCGGCGGGGCGGCCGCGGGGGTGGCCGGCGCGGTGAAACGCCGCGCACAGGACCGCCAGTACGAGGGCGAACGCCGGGAGCCAGGCGAGGCGGTACAGCGGCCAGTCGCCGACCGGCGCGTCCAGCAGGCCCGGCGGGCGTCCGAACGGCAGTGCGGCGAACGATACGAGCAGCAGCGCCGTCTGGTGCCAGCAGTAGACCGTCATCGCGGCGAGGTTGAGCGCGGCGACCGGCGCCCAGCGCGCGGGGTGGCCGAGCAGCCGGGCCAGCCATGGCCGCATGAGCAGGAACGCGCCGATCTGCGCCCCGGCCAGGGCCAGTGTGAACAGCGAGGGCGGGTCGAGGTTGGACCGGCCGGCGCCGGGGACGCCGACGGCGCTGGCCGGGTAGCCGGCGAACAGCACGAGCGCGGCGCACCCGGCCACGCCGAGTGACAGCAGCACGGCTCCGGACGGTCGGCGCAACCGGCCCTCGGCCAGCGCGATGCCCAGCATGTACGGGGCGGCCCACGCCATCGGGACGGCCGCCATCTCGAGCCCGTACGGCGGAGCGAACACATCGGTCAGCGCGACGAGCGCGACCGGCAGCAGCGCCGGCCAGGCACCCCAGCGCAGGACCGCCGCGCGCAGGGCCGGCGTCGCGCCGGTCAGCAGCAGGTACACCAGCAGGAACCACAGGGGATGTGACACCAGCGACCAGACCACCTGCCGCGTGTCGCCCGTGGCGGACAGCAGCGGCAGGGCCGGCAGCCACACGGCGAGGAGCACCGCGACCGGCCGGATGAGCCGGGTCACCCGTGTGCCCAGCCAGCGCAGCCGCCCGTGTACGGGCAGACCGCGGGCGGCCGCGAACCCGCCGGCGAAGAAGAACAGGCCGAGCGTCTGTAGCAACCAGGTGACCGGCGCCAGCTCCGGCGCGTGCGCCAGCGGACTCGCCCCGTGCAGCGCCGCCGGCCGGTACGGGTCGCTGACCAGCGCCGACACGAGCCAGTGCCCGAGCACGACGCCGGCCATCGCCACCGCGCGCACCGCGTCGATCGTACGGTCGCGGCCGGCCGGTGTGCCCGCCTCGATCCGCGCCTGCCAGCCGGGCAGGCGCACACCCGGCACCGTCGCGGCGGAACCCGGGAGAGCATGCCACGGGTGCGGGCGGTGCACGGGTGGCTTCACCGGTGCACCTCGCCGGCCGTGGTGTGCGTCAGTGCCGCGAGTGAGTCGCTCGGCTCCGCCGTGGCGGAGCCCCGGTGGCCGTGCCACGGGGGCGGGTGGCGCACGGGCGGCCTCACCGCTGCTCCTCGCCGACCGCGATGCGTGCCAGTGCCGCGAGCGAGTCGGTCCCGGGTGCCAGGTAGCCGTCGTGGCTGGTCACGTCCGCCGTCGCGAAGACGCGGCTGCCGAAGGACGGGTCGGTTGGTCGTGTGCCGTGGCCGAGCCCGAGCACACGTACGCCCGGTATCCAGTGGATCCAGTCCCGTGGCGACCGCCCGGCCCAGATTCGTGCCGTGGTGCCGAGCCGCGCCGCGTCGCGTACGCCCATTCCCGGGCTGCCGAACACCGCGATGTCGGTCACCTGCGGCGGCAGCCGGGGTGCGGCGAGCCCGATCACCACTGAGCCGTAGCTGTGCCCCAGCAGGGCGATCGTCGCGTTCGGCCGGTTCGCGAGGAGTCCGGCGACGAGACTGCTGAGTGCGACGGCGCCCGCACGCGCGAGGTCCTCGCGGGCCTCGGCGGCCTCGACGCCTCGCGGCGTGTCGTAGCCGAGCCAGGCGATGACCGCCGGTCCCCGGCTCCCGTCCGCCGCCCGGTACCGGCCCGCCGCCCGGTACAGGCCGGCCGCCTGCTCCGCCGGTGAGCGGCGCGGGTCACCGCCCACGCCGCGCCAGAAGTTCGCGCCGCGGACACCCGCGCCGGGCACCAGCACCGCGATGCGGTCCGCGGTCTCCAGGTTGCCGAACACCTCCGCGACCCGGCCGTCGCCGCGCGGGTCGAACCGCAGGAACCTTCCCCGATGACCCTCGTACGGTGGGCCGGCCGCGCGCATCGCCTGCCGGTTCGCCGCGTATCGCAACGAGGCGGGTGCGCCGTCGAGGTTCCCCAGCACGCCCGGGTACTCGGCGGCCAGCGCACGTCCCTCGGCCGTGCCCGCGGCAGCCAGGAATCGGTGCACCGCGGCGGGCGTGGCCGAGACGGGATCGGGCAGGTGCCGGGCGTCGGACCGCCAGGCCGCCGCGCCGACCGGCGTCGCCGCCCGCACCTCGGCGGGCGCGGCGAGCAGCGCGCACATCGCCGGCGCCACCGCCACCACCAGGGCGGTCAGCGCCGTGTACGCCCTCACCGGCCACCGCCGCACGTGGCGGCCGCGGGCTGGGAGCGGCCGGTACGGCGCGACCGTACGCAAGACGTGCCCGGCGGCTCGGCCGGAGCCATGGTGCGGCACTCCGGAGTGAACGCGCCCGTCGCGGCGAAGTCCTCCGGCGTCCAGGCCCGTTTGTTCGCCGGCTCGCCATTGAGGCCGTCGTGGTCCTCCTGCGAGCCGCTTCTCGCGGCACCCGGGGGTCCATAGCGGGTTCTCCGGTACGCGGGTGCGCCGGCGACGGCCGGGTCGAGTGCTTCGATCACCCGGCCCACGGTGCACGTACCGGGTCGTTTCCGGCATCGGCCCGGTGGCCGAATCGGCGGCGCCATGGGGGCCCGCGGGCGTACGCTCGCAGGCCGATGGCCTGGAGGCGTACGCCCGCAGGCCGATGCCAGGCTCGATTCCGCTGGTTACGATCGGCGCATGTCCGATACGCCTCGCCCTCCGCTGCTGCGGCGAGTCCCCCCGCGGGCGCGGGCGATCCTGGCGTGGTCCGGGGCCGGTCTCTTCGTCTTCGGGGCGTTCGCCATGAACGTGATCGGCCCACCCGGCCCTAGCGTCCCGCTCCTCGGCTCGGCGTATCTCCTGCCCATGCTCATCCTGGCCCTGCCGGCCGGGCTGCTGTGGCGCCGCCCGCTGATCGCCCTGACGCTGATGCTGCTGCCGCCGATCCTCATTCCTCTGGTCTCCCGGCCGATGCCGGGCGGGCACCTGTGGGCGGTCCAGAACCTCCAGCTGACGATGGTCGTCCTCGCGGTGGGCGTCATCGCCGCCTACCATTCCCGCAAGGTCGCCGGGGCCGCGCTCGGCTTGGCGTTGCTCAGCACGAGCCTGCGGCAGCCCGCGACCGCCGTCGTCATGGCTCTGATGCTGCTGCTCGCCTGGCAGGCCGGTGGCTCGATCCGCCAGCGCCGAGACCACGCCGAGGCGTGGCGCGAGCAGGCCGCGGTCCAGGCGATCCAGGCCGAACGACTGCGTATCGCCCGCGAGCTGCACGACATGGTCGCGCACAGCATCGGGGTGATCGCCATCCAGGCCGGTGTGGGCGGCCGGGTCATCGACACCCAGCCGGCCGAGGCGCGCAACGCGCTGAACGCCATCGAGGACACGAGCCGCGAGACGCTGGCCGGCCTCCGCCGAATGCTCGGCGCGCTACGCGGGGTCGCGCCGGAGTCCGCGCCACTGGGTCCTTCGCCCGACCTGGCCGGTCTCGACGGGCTGGCGGCACGGTCGCTCGACGCGGGCGTACGTGTCCAGGTGCACCGGCGGGGCCGGGAGCGTCCGCTGCCCGCCGACATCGAGCTGTCGGCGTACCGCATCGTGCAGGAGGCGGTCACCAACGTGATCCGCCACGCGGGCACCGACGAGTGCCGCGTGTCCCTGGACTTCCGGGACGCCGAGCTGGCCATTGAGATCACCGACGACGGGCCGGGCATCGGTATGCCGGGTGCCGGAGCACCGGGCGCGGGCTACGGCATCGCCGGGATGCGGGAGCGGGCCGGCCTGCTGCACGGCCGCTTCAGCGCGGGGCCGCAACCGGAGGGCGGGTTCCGCGTGACGGCGGAGCTGCCGGTGCCGGCGGTGGTCGGGTGACGATACGTGTCCTGCTCGCCGACGACCAGCCGCTGATACGCGTCGGCCTGCGCGTCCTCGTCGCCGACCATCCCGACCTGGCCATCGTGGGCGAGGCGGGCACCGGCGCCGAGGCCGTACGCGTCGCGGCGGCGATCGCGCCCGACGTGGTGGTGATGGACATCCGCATGCCCGAGATGAACGGCATCGAGGCCACCCGCCTCATCACCGCGGCCAAGGAGCCGCCGCGCGTGCTCATCCTCTCGACGTTCGACGACGATGACTACGTCTACGGCGCCCTCCGCGCCGGCGCGAGCGGATTCCTGGTCAAGGACATGGCGCTGGAGGACATCCTCGCGGCGATTCGGGTGGTGGCCGCCGGCGACGCCCTGATCGCGCCGAGCGTCACGCGGCGGCTGATCGGGGAGTTCGCCCGCCGCCCGGAGCCCGTGCCGGCCCGGCGGCCGCTGACGGGCGTCACCGGCCGCGAGCGGCAGGTGCTCACCCTGGTCGGGCGCGGCATGTCCAACGCCGAGATCGCCGCCGAGCTCGTGGTGAGCGCTGCCACCGCGAAGGCGCACGTGGCACGGCTGTTCACCAAGCTCGGCGCCCGCGACCGCGTGCAGCTGGTGATCATCGCTTACGAGGCGGGCCTGGTGACGCTCCCGCGCTGACGTGCGGGGCGAGCGTGCCGATGAGGTCTTCCAGGTTTTCCAGCTCGCCGGTGGCGTGGCGGACGATCTCGTGCAGGCGCCGGCGTTCGACCTCGAGCAGGGTACGGAGTTCGGTGCGGTGCGCGGCCGGCTCGGCGACCAGGGGGAGGAGTTCGCCGATCTTGCGGCTACAGAGGCCGGCCGCGAAGAGCTCCTGGATGCGGATCACCCGCTCGACGTCGGAGGCGGCGAAGACCCGGTGCCCGCCGTACGTGCGCGCCGGGGTGATCAGGTGCAGTTCTTCGTAGTAGCGCAGCGACCGCTCGCTGACTCCCGTAAGCCGGGCGAGCTCACCGATCTTCATGCGGCCTCCGGATATGAGCCTGCTTGTATCTCACATTGATGTCAGGTCCTAATGTCGGTTCATGACCGAAACAGTCGCCCCCGTAGCAGAGGGGCCCGTGATTCAGCTGCGACTCGTGGTGGAGGCCGACGACTACGAACAGGCCGTGGCCTTCTACCGCGACGTGCTCGGCCTGCCGGAGCAGGCCGCGTTCGAGGGTGATGGCGAGGCGAAGGTCTCGATCCTCCACGCGGGCCGCGCAACGCTCGAGATCGCCAACCCGGCGCAGCGCCGGATGATCGACGACGTCGAGGTGGGGCACCCGACCGAGCCGCGACTCCGGGTGGCCTTCGAGGTACGGGACGCCGAGGACCGTACGCGGGCGCTGGTCGAGGCGGGTGCGACGCTCGTCGCGCCGCCGACCGAGACGCCGTGGCGCTCGCTCAACTCCCGGCTCGACGCGCCCGCGGGGTTGCAGATCACCCTGTTCGAGGAACTGCTGACGATCGAGGAACGCACGACACTCGACGGCTTCGGCACGGACGGCGAGCGCCGGGCCGACTGAGCGCGGAACGTGCCGGCTCAGGGGATGTGTCATAAGAACAACTATGCCACAATTCCAGTACATTGGAAGGTGATGTCATGCCCCGTATCGTCCTCGCCGGCTCACTGGACACGAAAGGCCGGGAGTACGCCTTCCTGGCGGCGGAACTGAGGCGCGCGGGCCTGACCCCCGTCCTGGTCGACGTGGGCGTAGGCGGCGCGGCCGCCGCTCGCGAGCCGGGCGCGACCGGCGCCGTGGACCTGGTGGCGGACGTCACGAGGGAGATGGTGGCCGAGGCCGCGGGCATGACGCTCGACCAGGTCCGCGGCCTGGGCGACCGCTCGGCGATCCTGGAGGCCATGGCACGCGGGCTGTGCAACGTGCTCGCCGCCATGCAGGGCGCGCACGGCGCGCACGGCGTGGATGACGCGACCGGCGCGGAGGGCCTGGCCGGCGCGGACCGCCTGGCCGGGGTGGAGGGCCTGGCCGGTGCGGTCGGGATGGGTGGATCCGGTGCCGTCACGCTGCTGGCGCCCGCGTGGCGGTCGCTGCCGCCCGGGATGCCCAAGCTGCTGCTCACCACGATGACCTCCACCGCCGCGCAGGCGTTCGAGGGCACGGACGTGCAGGTCCTCCCCTCGCTGGTGGACGTGAGCGGCCTTAACCCCTACACGAGGGGCCTGCTGTCCCGTGTGGCCGCCACGGTCGCCGCGCAGGCGGGCGTCCCGGTGCCGGAGGCGTCCTCGACGCCGATGGTCGCGGCCACGATGTTCGGCGTGACGACGAAGGGCGTGACCGCGGCGTCGGCGGCGCTGGAACGCGCCGGGTTCGACGTGCTCACCTTCCACGCGAACGGCGCGGGCGGCCGGGCCATGGAGTCGATGGCCGGCCAGGGCGTGTTCCGCGGCGTCCTGGACCTCACCACGACCGAGTTGGCCGACGAACTGCTCGGCGGGAAGGCCACGGCCGGCCCGGACCGCCTTGAGGCTGCCGGTCTGGCCGGCGTGCCCCAGGTCGTGTCGATCGGCGCGCTGGACGTCGCCAACTTCGGCTCTCCCGGCACGATTCCGCAGGCCGTGGGCGCGCGGCGAACGTACCGGCACGGTCCGCTCGACACTCTCGTACGGACCTCGGCCGAGGACTGCCGTGCGCTCGGTGCCCTGCTGGCGCGCAAGCTCGCACGAGCGCGGGGGAGTGTCACCGTGGTCCTGCCGTCCGGCGGCTCCTCGTCGCTCGCCGAGGCCGGGCGGCCGTTCTGGGACGAGGGGGCGGAGTCCGCCCTGGTCGAGGCGCTGGTCCGAGGCCTGCCGGACCACGTGCGCGTCGTACGGGTCGGCGCGCCGCTCGATTCGGAGGAGTTCGGGCGCCGGGCCGCGGCCGAGCTGCTGAAGCTCATGAACGCCTAGGATCGTCATGCAAACATTAGTGGCACAATCAATAGACATGATCGGAACAATGTCCTATTCTGGCGACGCCACCTTGGCACGAAGCAGTCGCGGACCTGACTGACGTCGGGTCCGCGCCGACGAAACAGGATCGGTATGAGATGAGAGAAGCGTGGAAACCCGTCAAGCTCCTCACCCTCGCGCTCTGCTGTGCGGCACTTCTGAGCCTGGCCGCGTGCGGCGGAAGTAACGGCGGCAAGAGCGGCGGATCGGGCAAGAGCGGACTCAGCGTCGCCCTGGTGACTCCCGAGAAGGCCGGCGACGGCGGACCGACCGACCAGATGCTCGTCGGGCTCGCCAAGGCGAAGAAGGAGTTCGGGCTCAAGACGCGGCACATCGAGGCCACGGACCCGTCCACCTACGAGTCCACGCTCACCAACCTGGGCACGGCCAAGACGGACGTCGTCATTGTCGCGTTCACCCAGTTCGCCGACGCCGTCAAGGCGGTCGCGCCCCGGTTCCCGCACACGAAGTTCGTCCACCTCTACGCGGACCCGTACAAGCCGAAGATCGCCAACGTGCAGAGTGTCGGCTACGACACCAACGGCCCCGCCTACCTGGCCGGAGTCCTCGCGGCGAGCGCCAGCAAGTCGGGCCAGGTCGGCTTCATCGGTGGCACCGCCATCCCCCAGGTGAACACCGACTTCCACGCCTTCCAGGCCGGGGTCAAGGCGACCAGGCCGGACGCGCGCATCACCGGCGCCGTCGTCGGCTCGTGGTCCGACACCGTCAAGGGCCAGCAGGTGGGGCAGCGGATGTTCTCCACCGGCATCGACTACGTGCTCGCCTACGCGGGCGGCGCCTCGCTCGGCGTGGTCAAGGCGGCGCAGCAGGGCAAGGCCCTGGTGATCTACGACGGTCAGGTGAACAGCGCGGTGGCGAACGTCGTGCCCGCGACGGCGACACAGCAGTTCGGCACGACGATCTACAACCAGCTCGCCGGCATCGTGCACGGCGCATGGAAGCCCGGCCCCGTCACCGCGGGCCTGGCGGACGGCGGGACGGTGCTCGAGGAGTCGAAGCTCTTCGCGAGCGCGGGCCCGCCGGCCGGCGTCTCGACCCTCGACTCGGTGTTCCCGAAGGTCCAGCAGGCCAAAAAGTCGATCATCAGCGGATCGACCAAGGTCCCCTTCGACACCAAGGGGTTCTGACCGCTCATGACGGTCCATCCACCTGCCGAGGGCGCGCCCGGCGACAACGTGATCGATTGCGCGCACGTCTCGGTGCGCTTCGGCGACTTCACCGCGCTCGACGACGTCTCCATCGGCTGGCGGCCGGGCTCGGTCAACGTCGTCGTGGGTCAGAACGGGGCGGGCAAGACGACGCTGGCCCGGGTTCTGGGCGGTCTCCAGGACGCGAGCGGCGGCTCGGTACGCCTCGCGGGCGTCCCGCTGACCGGCGGCGACGTGCACGAGGCGCGCAGGCGGGGCGTCGAGCTGGTCCATCAGCACTTCGCGCTGCCCGCGACGTTCACCGTCGCACAGGCGCTCGAACTGTTCAGCTCCCGCCCGAGGCGGGGCGGGGTGTTCACCCGGCGGCGGATCACCGAGGACGCGACGGCCGACCTGACCGCGGGCGGCCTCGACATCGCACCCGACGACCTGGTCGGCGACCTGCCCGTCGAGACACTCCAGGCCCTGGAGGTCACGCGTGCGCTGGCCTCCAGGCCGTCGGTGCTGGTCCTCGACGAGCCCACCGCCGTCCTGTCGCCGCCGGCCGTACGTGAGCTGTTCGTACGGGTGCGGGCGCTCGCGGCACGCGGGATCTGCGTCATCCTCGTCCTGCACAAGCTCAGCGAGGTCTTCGAGGTGGCCGAGACCGTCAGCGTGCTGCGCGGCGGGCGGCTGGTCCTGTCCCCGACACCGGTCGGGGAGGTGGACCGCCGTGACCTCGCCCGGCTCGTCGTGGGCAGCGCGATGGTCCAGGCGGCCGAGCCGCCGGCCCGCCCGGCCGACACGACCGAGCTCATGCGGCTGCGCGGGGTCTCGGCGGCGGCACGAGGGCACGACACCGCCCTTCGCGACGCCGACCTCGGTCTGGCGAAGGGCGAGATCGTCGGCGTCGCGGGAGTGGAGGGCAACGGGCAGCGCAGCCTGGTCGAGGCGCTGATGGGCATCACCCCGGTCGATGACGGATCGATCGAGATGGGCGGGTCCGACATCACCGGCGCGACCGTCCGCGCACGCCGTGACCTCGGCGTACGCGTCATCCCGTTCGAGCGCAACACCGAGGGCGTCTCCAAGACCAGCACGCTGTGGGAGAACCACGCGCTGCCGGGCCGGCGGCGCGGCCTGCGGCCGAGCGCCGCGCGCCGTGAGTGCCGCGAGGAGCTCGACCGGTGGGACGTGCACTACCGGAGCGTCGACCAGCAGGCGGGCGAGCTGTCCGGCGGCAACGTGCAGAAGACGATCCTCGCACGTGAGCTCTCCGGCACGGTCCGGTGCCTGATCGCCGCCCACCCGACACGCGGTCTCGACATCGCCGCCACGGAGTTCGTCCGCGGAGCGATCAACGAGGCCGCGGCCGGCGGCACCGCGGTGCTCTTGATCTCGGCCGACCTGGACGAGCTCTTCCACCTGAGCCACCGCCTCGTGGTCATGTGCGGCGGCCGCGTGGTCGCCGAGTTCGAGCCCCCGTACGCGATCGACGCGGTCGGCTGGGCCATGACGGCGGGAGACGACCAGTGAAGATCCGTACGCGCGACGTCCTGCGGCCCGTCGTGGTCGTGGTCACCGCACTGCTGCTGGCGCTCGGCCTGTACGGCGCGACCGGCTTCGACGTGCACGAGGTCGTCAGCGGGGTGATCGATGGCAGCGTCGGCTCGCCCGAGGCGATCGGCCAGTCGGTCCGGTGGTCCGTGCCGCTCCTCCTCATCGCCCTCGGCGTCGGCATCGCCTTCCGCGCCGGTTACTTCAACGTGGGCGCACAGGGGCAGATGTACGCGGGCTCGCTCGCCGCGCTGACGGTCGGGCTGTGGGGCGGCGGGCATGCTCCGCTGCTGGTCGTGCCGCTCTCGTTCGCCGCCGGGATCGCGGCCGGCGCGGTCTGGTCGCTGCTGTCCGGCTGGCTGCGGCTGGCCTTCGGCGCCGATGAGGTCGTCACCAGCCTGATGCTCAACTTCGTCGCCGTGCTCCTCCTCGAATGGGCCGCCGCCGGGCCGCTGAAGAGCGGCGCCGGCTCGGGGCAGTCCGCCGTGACCCGTTCGCTCAGCCCGCACTACCGGATCAGTTCCTCGACCGGGGTGTCGCCGACGGTGCTCGGCATCTGCGCGGTCGCCGTGGCGGCCGTATGGCTGTTCTCCAACCGGACGCGCACCGGGCTGGAGGTGCGCGTCGTCGGCCGCAACCCGGTGACGGCGCGCTGGCAGGGCGTCAGCTCCACCCGCGTCGGCGCGACGACCTTCGCCTTGAGCGGCGCCTTCGCCGGGCTCGCCGGAGCGGTCGAGGCATTCGGCCCGGCGGGCAGCCTCCACGCGGCGTACTCGCCGGACGTGGGGTTCATGGCGATCGTCGTCGCCCTCGTCGGCGGCCTCGGCGCGCTCGGCATCCTCGCCGCGGCCCTGTTCTTCGGCGTGCTGCGCGCCGCGATGCTCTTCCTGCCGGTCGTGAGCGACGTGCCGCAGAGCGGGATCGAGCTGATCAACGGCCTGGTCGCCCTGCTCATCACCTCGACGGCCGTCCCGAACGTACGCGCACTGCTGCGCCGCCGCGCCGCGCCGGATCACCGAACGCCGCCGCCGGAACCGGCCGCCGAACCCGCCGAACCCGCCGTACGGAAGAGCGTGTCATGAACGACTTCATCATCACCTGCCTCCAGGCGGCGACCCCGATCTGGCTGGCCGCCCTCGGCGGACTGTTCGCCCAGCGCTCCGGCGTGCTGCACATGGGACTCGAAGGGCTGATGCTCACCGGCGCGTTCACCGTCGTGGCCGTCGGCCGGGCGACGGGGTCGCTGACCCTGTCCCTGCTCGCGGCCTTCGCGGTGAACACCGTCTTGTCCGTCCTGTTCTGGGTGCTCGTGACCTGGTTCCGGGCGAACGTGATCATCGTGGGGCTCGCGCTGTCGCTCGCCGCCGCGTCCGGGACGACTTACGCGCTGGTGGCCGTGTTCGGGTCGCAGGCCGCGGTGCAGAGCAGCCTGCGGCTGCCCAAGCCGTTCGGGCTCTCGCTCACCGTCCTGACCTACCTCGCGGTGCTGCTCTCGTGCGCCACCTGGTTCGCGCTGACGCGTACGCGGTGGGGCCTGCGCGTCACGGTCTGCGGGCGCGACACGTACGCGGCGCGCAGCGCGGGGGTCGACATCAACCGCACGCGCCTGACGACGCTGGTCATCGCGGGGATCTTCTGCGCGCTCGCCGGCGCGGAACTGGCACTCGCCAACGTGCAGAGCTTCTCCGAGGACATGTCGCAGGGGCGCGGCTACGTCGCGTTCATCGCGGTCCTGCTCGGCGGGGTCACACCGGTCGGCGTGTCCATCGCCTCGCTGTTCTTCGGCTTCGCCGAAGGGCTCGGCATCGAGTCGCAGCTCGGGCTCAACGGGACGGTGCCGACGCAGTTCGTGGAGATGATCCCCTACCTCGCGACGATCGTCGCGATGGTCGTCGCCGGCGCGGCCTACAAGCGGCGCGGCCAGGCGATGACGGCGTCGCCGGAGTCGATCCAGTGACGGCCCGGCAGCAGGCGACCGAGAGGAAGGAACTCGGCGTGACCGAGAAGGCGGACGTTGTGATCGTCGGGGCCGGTCCGTCCGGGGCCGTAGCGGCACGTGAGTTCCGCGACCACGGTATGAGCGTGGTCTGCCTCGAACAGGGGGAGTGGCCCGACTACGCGCTCGCGCGCTCCGGCTACCCGGACTTCGAGCTGGGCGCGCGCAAGCACTGGAACTGGGATCCGAACCAGCGCCGAGGCCCCGGCGACTACGCGATCGACGACAGCGCGTCGGACGTGACCGCGCTGATGTACGCGGGCGTCGGCGGCAGCAGCGTGATCTACGCCGCGCACTGGGAGCGCTTCCTGCCGTCGGACTTTCGCACCAGGAGCCTCGACGGCGTCGGCGACGACTGGCCGTACGGCTACTGGGACCTGGAGCCGTACTACGACGAGATCGAGCGCGCCTTCGGCGTCAGCGGCCTCGACGGCGACCCGGCGTTCCCGCCCGCCGAGCAGCCGCCCCTGCCTCCCGTACCGCTGAACAAGGTCGGGCGCCGGGGCGCGGACGCGCTGAACAAACTCGGCTGGCACTGGTGGCCGGGCACCAACGCGATCGCCACTCGCGACTACGGGCCGCTGCACGCGTGCGGGCAGCGTACGGCGTGTCCCTTCGGCTGCCCGACCGGGGCCAAGGGCTCGGCCGACCGTACGCACTGGCGCGCCCTGGTCAAGGAGGGCGTCGACCTGCGTACGGGGTCGACCGTCGAGCAGGTGATCGTGGACGCGCGTGGCCGGGCGGCCGGCGTCGTCCACACCGACGCCGAGGGCCGGCGGCGGGAGATCCGCGCCGACGTGGTCATCCTCGCGGCGAACGCGGTGGGCACGCCGCGGATCCTGCTGAACTCCGCCGACGGAGCAGGCGTCGCGAACGCGAGCGGGCTCGTGGGCCGCCGCCTCATGATGCATCCGTTCGGCAACGCCATCGGCCTGTTCGAGGAGGACCTCGAGTCCTGGCGCGGGCCGCTCGGGCAGTACCTGCACTCGCTCCAGTTCTACGAGACCGACACCGCGCGCGGCTTCGTACGCGGCGCGAAGTGGAACCTCATGCCCGCCGGGGCGCCGCTGTCGATGATGCTCCCCGGCACGTGGGGGGACGAGCCCGTGTGGGGCGAGTCCTTCACGACGCTGCTGCGCGAGCGGTTCGGCCGGGCCGCCGTCTGGGGCGTGATCTGCGAGGACCTGCCCGACCCCGCCAACCGGGTGCTCCTGGACCGGGCCGGCGGCGGGGCGGGCATCCCGGGCGTGCGGATCGAGTACCGGACGTCGCGGAACACCCTCGCGATGATGGACTGGCACCTCGCGCGGCTCGGCGAGGTACTCGACGCGATGGGCGCGACCAAGAAGATCTTCAACCCGAACCTCCGCGGCACCGGCTGGCACCTGCTCGGCACGGCCGTGATGGGGACCGACCCCGAGACGTCCGTGGTCGACGAGTGGGGCGAGTGCCACGACGTGGAGAACCTGTTCGTCATGGACGGCAGCACGTTCCCGACGTCTTCCGGCCTGAACCCGACCGCCACCATCGCGGCCGCCGCCCTGCGGTCCGCACGTCACCTCGTCGAACGCCGCGCGTCCGTACGGAGGTCGGCATGACCGGCTTCCCTGAAGAACTGCGCCCGGTCCTGCGGCGGCTGGCCGAGGAGATGATCCCGGCGGGCGAGGGACTGCCATCCGCGGCCGAGGTGTGTATCCACACCACGTTGCTGGACGACGTCCTCAAGGTGCGCCCCGACCTGGCCGGACCGCTGGAGCGCGCGCTGCGCCCCCTGGCGGACCTGCCGCCCGGGGAACTGCTCGCGGCGCTCGAGACCGACCGCGAGGGCATGGCGACCGCCGGCCTCGTCGTCGCGGGCGGATATCTCATGTCCGCCCAGGTGGCGGAGGCGCTGAAGTACCCGTTCCAGGAGGCCAAGATCGTCCGGTCCGACGAACTGGTCCGCGACATAGAGGCCGGTCTCCTCGACTCGGTGATCGAACGAGGGCCGATCTACCGGCTGCCCGGCGACGCACCCGAGGAGGCACACCGTGCTTGGCAATGAACACCTGCGCACGTCGAGCGAAGGAAACACACGCGTGACACGTCAAGAGCACCTCAGCCGCTACCGGGCCAAGGCCGAACAGGGCCGGCCCCTGATCGGAGCGGGCGCCGGCACCGGCCTGTCCGCCAAGTGCGCGGAGGCCGCGGGCGCGGACTTCATCGTCATCTACAACGCCGGGCGCTTCCGCATGGCGGGCCGCGGCTCGATGGCCGGGATGATGCCCTACGGCAACGCCAACGACATCGTCGTGGAGATGGCGGCCGAGGTCCTGCCGGTCGCCACGCGTACGCCGGTCATCGCGGGCGTGTGCGCGACCGACCCGATGAAGAACATCCCGCTGTTCCTGCGGTCGCTCCAGACCATGGGCTTCGCCGGCGTGCAGAACTTCCCGAGCGTCTGCCTGCTCGACGGGAGCGTGCGCGCCGACCTGGAGGCGACCGGGTTCGGCTTCGACAAGGAGGTCGCCATGGTCACGTGGGCGCGCGAGCTGGACCTGCTCACCGTGACCTACGTGCGCACGGACGAGGAGGCCGCGGCGATGGCCGAGGCGGGCGCGGACGTCATCGTCGCCCACGTGGGACTCACCGCGGCCGGCACCATCGGCGGCCGCAACGCCATCGCGCTGGACGAGGCGGCGGACCGCACCCAGCGCGTGCACGACGTCGTACGCGCGACGGGCGGCGACGCCCTCGTCGTCTGCCACGGCGGGCCGATCGCCACGCCCGCCGACGCGGCGTACGTGCTGCGGCGGTGCCGGGGGGTCGCGGGCTTCCTCGGGGCGTCGAGCATGGAGCGCATCCCGGTGGAGATCGCGATGACGGACACGATCCGCGCGTTCACCGAGATCGACCTCACCGCCGGCGCCGAGGCGAAGGAGGCCGCGCTGTGATCGTCTACCGGCTCGAAGAGATGCTCGCGGACCCGGCCGAGGTGCCCGAACCGCTCCGCTTCCACGGCCCGGCGTTCAGCTCGCCGGTCGCCTCCGCGCAGACGAGCAAGGCCACCGCCGCGCTGATCCGCCTGCCGCGAGGCAGCCGGGGGCACTGGCACCGGCACGCCGACGGTCAGGTCATCCACGTCGTGGCCGGATCCGGGCTGGTCGGACGGCGCTCGCGGGATCCGCTGGAGATCGGCGTCGGCGACATCGTCTGGATCGAGCCCGGCGAGGAGCACTGGCACGGCAGCGGCGCCGCCGACCTGGCCCAGCTCGCCTACTCCTTCGGCCCGATCACCTGGCTGGAGCCGAGCCCATGACGGTGACGACACGTGCCCTGGCCGACGCCGTCCTCGACCTCGCGTCGCGGCCGCTACGGTCGGGCGCGCGGCGTGCCGCCGAGCGCACGCTGTTCAACGTGATCGCCGTGGCGACGGGCGCGGCGCGCACGCCGGGAGTGCGGCGGCTGGCCGCGTACGCGGCCGACGGCGCGGGCGTGCCGGTGGGGCCGAGCCCGCTCACCCCGGAGCTCGCCGAGCCCCGCGGCGCCGCGCTCGTGACCGGCTTCGCCGCGCACTACGACGACTTCGACGACACGCACCTGGCCACGGTCATCCACCCGGCCGCCGCGTGCTTCGGCGTCGCGTGGGCGCTCGGCCACTCCGCCGACGTCGACGGCGCGCGGCTCCTGACCGCGTTCGCACTGGGGTGTGAGGTCCAGCTACGCCTGGGCAACGCGGTCAGCCCCGAGCATTACGACCGCGGCTGGCACATCACCGGCACCTGCGGCGTCATCGGCGCCACCGTCACGGCCGCCCTGCTGCGCGGACTCACGCGCGAGGAGACCGCGGCGGCCCTCGCCCTGGCCTCCGTACGCACCCTCGGCCACCGCGAGGCGTTCGGGACCGAGCTGAAGCCGCTGCACGCCGGGCAGGCCGCGGCGAACGCGGTCGACTCGGCCGCCGACGCCCCGCACGCCGCGGGATGGCTCGACGGGCCCGGATGGCTCGACGGGCTCGACGCCGAGCCGGACGTCCTCGGCCGGCTGCTGGCCGCGCTCGCGCCGGACTCGGCCGAACCGCAACGCCTCCTGCGGGACTGGGGGACCGCGTGGGAACTGGAGTCCAACGCGATGAAGCCCTATCCCTGCGGCATCGTGGCCCATCCGGGCATCGACGCGGGGATCGCGGCGCACGAGAGGCTCGCCGCTCTCGGCGTGGCCCCCGCGTCGGTGCGTTCGGCGCGGTACCGCTGCCACCCGCTGGTTCCGGAGCTCATGGGACGGCTGACGCCGCGTACCGGCCTGGAGGCGCGCTTCTCCGCGGTGCACGGCGTCGCCGCCGGTCTCCTGCACGGCCGGGCCGGACTCACCGAGTTCGAGGACGCCGCGGCACTCGACCCGGCGCTCGCGGCACTCAGGTCGCGCATCGCGCTGGTGCCCGACCCCGGCCTGGCACGCGACCAGGCCGAACTCGTCGTGGACGCGGGCGACGGGCCGGAGGTCTCGGCGTTCGTCCCGCACGCGCGCGGCAGCCTCGCCCGGCCGCTGTCGGACGCCGAGCTGCGTCTCAAGGCGTCGGCCCTGCTCGACCTGGGCCAGGGCCCACCGGCCGGGACGCTGTGGGAGTTCGTCGAGTCGCTGCCAGAGCGCGGTCCCGCGCCCTGGCGGACCGGCCCGTTCGCGGAGCTCGTCCGATGACCGGCGTCACACTGCGGCTCGCGGGCTTCGCCGCGACGGCCGCGCCGGGCGCCGACGAGGGGCACGCCGCGCCGGGGGCCGCGAGCCTGCTGGCCGGGCTCATCTACGACACGGGCTTCGCGGACCTGGGCGACGCCGGCGGGCGCGCCGAGGGCGTGGCGGTCGGCACCGAGATCGGCGCCCGGCTCGAAGCGTCCCTGTACGGGCACGTCGAAGGCGGCTGGGACGCCGGCGCGGCGGCCCTCGCGGTCGGGGCCGCCGCCGCGGCCGCGCGTGCGCGCGGACTGACGGCCGAGCACGCCGCGCAGGCGCTCAGCGTGGCGGCGACGCAGGCGAGCGGGTTCGCCGCGTACGCCGGCACGCCGCTCGGCGACTACCAGCGGCGGCACGCCGTGGCCCGCGGAGTCGAGGCGGCGGCGCTCGTCGCCGCCGGGCTCACCGCCCCGGCGACCGGGATCGAGGGCCGGCGGGGGCTCGGCGCGCTGCTGGCGCCGTCCGCGGATCTGGAAGGCCTCGCGCGTGACCTCGGCGAGGTCTGGATCTCCCGCGGAGGCCGCCATGCCGAGTCCTGAGCGCGGCGTGAGCCCGGGGCGCGTCGACCCGGCGCGTACCGCGCTGCTGCTCATCGACCTGACCAACGACTTCGTCTCCCCGGAGGGCAAGGCCGCGCGTGTCGGCGGCCGCGACGTCACGCCCGCGCTGCGCGCCGTCGAGCGCGCGGCCGTGCTGGCCGGCGCCGCGCGCGACGCCGGGGTCGCCGTGGTCCACTGCCTGCACACCACCCTGCCCGGCGGGGCCGCCGACTCGCCGGTCTGGCACGACGCGCGGTCGCGCGCCGCCTACTCGGCCGTGGACGTCTGCCTCGACGGCACCTGGGGCCAGCAGCCCGTCGAGCCGCTCGCGCCGCACCGGGGCGACCACATCGTGAAGAAGTACCGGTACGGCGCGTTCACCGGCACCCACCTCGAACTCCTGCTGCGCAGCCTCCGGCGCGACACCGTGGTCTGCGCGGGCGTCTCGACGAACGTCTGCGTCGACACGACCGTACGCGAGGCGTTCAGCCGCGAGTTCTACGTCCACATCGCCGAGGACGCGTGCGCGTCGTGGGACATGACGCTCCACGACGCCGCGCTACGTACGGCCGAACAGCGTTTCGCCACCGTCGGCACCACCGGCGACCTCTCCCGCGTGTGGGCCGCGGCAGGCACCACCACAGAAACGGATCACCACCATGCTCGCTGAGCTGCGGATGTACACCATCACCCCCGGGCGCAAGGACGCCTTCTTCGCCCAGTTCCGCGAACTGAGCCTGCCCCTGTTCGCCGAGCACGGCATCACGGCGTACGGGCCGTGGCTGCGGGAGCTGACCAAGGGCCAGCAGCTCGTCTACGTGCTGGAGTTCGAGGACGAGCGCGACCGCGCGGCGAAGTGGCCCGCCTTCCTCGGCGACCCGCGCTGGGTCGCCGCGCAGGAGGCGCTCAAGGGCACCGCGCCCTTCGTCGCGGGCAACGAGACCATCGAGCTGACCCGATGAGCGCCGGGGTACGCCGGCACGGTCACCACATCGGCGGAGTGCGGACCGGCGAGCCGTCGATCGAGCGCCGCAGCCCGGCGACCGGAGAGCTCCTCGCCGTCTACGCCGACGCGAGCGCGCAGGACGTCGACCACGCGGTGCGTACGAGCGCGTCCGTCATGGCCTCGCCCGAGTGGCAGCGCACCGTGCACGGGGCGCGCGCCGACCTGCTCGACGAGCTGGCGCGGCGGCTCGCGGACGAACGCGAGCTCCTGGCCGAACTGGACTCGGCGGAGGTCGGCAAGCCACGGGACTTCGCGCGCGGCGACATCGACCTTGGCATCGCCCACGTCAAGCAGGCGGCGGCCATCGCACGCACGGTGACCGGCGAGTCGTTCAGCGGCATCGCCCCGGCCTACACCGCGCTGGCCGAGCGCCGCGCGGTGGGCGTCGTCGGCCTCATCGTCCCGTGGAACTTCCCCGGCCTGATCACGCTGCAGAAGCTGCCGTACGCGCTGGCCGCGGGGTGCGGCGTCGTCGTCAAGCCGTCGGAGTTCACCTCCGGCTCGGCGCTGGAGATCGCCCGGATCGCCGAAGCGGCCGGCTTCCCCCGCGGCCTGGTCAACGTGGTCACGGGCTACGGCCGTACGGCGGGCAACGCCCTGGTCACCCACCCGATGATCCGCTACGTGTCGTTCACCGGCTCGACCGCGACCGGCCGCGAGGTCGCGCGCGCCGCCGCGGCCGACCTGACGCGAGTCGGGCTCGAACTCGGCGGCAAGACCGCGAACGTGGTCTTCGCCGACGCGAACCTGGCGGAGACCGCCGAGAGCACGGTGTTCGGCGCGTTCGCCAACCAGGGTGAGTCCTGCGTCGCGACCTCGCGGCTCATCGTGCAGGAGCCGGTGGCCGACGAGCTCGTGGCCCGCATCGTCGGCCTGACCGAGAAGCTGGTCGTGGGAGGTCCCGCCGATCCGGGGGCCGACCTCGGCGCCCTGATCCATCACGAGCACCGCGACGCCGTCGCGGCGGCCGTGGCAGACGCGGTCGCGGCGGGCGCCGTGGTCCAGACCGGCGGCCGCGCACCGTCCACGCCCGGCCTGGAAGACGGGGCCTACTACGAGCCGACCGTGCTCTCGGGCGTCCGCCCGGACTCGGCGCTGTTCCAGCAGGAGGTCTTCGGGCCGGTGCTGGCGGTCACCGCCTTCGGTGACGAGGACGAGGCGGTGACGCTCGCCAACGGCACGAACTACGGGCTCGCCCAGTCGCTCTGGACGACCGACCTGGACCGCGCGCTCCGGGTCGGGCGGCGGCTGGAGGCGGGCACGGTCTGGGTCAACACCTGTAGCGACGGGTCGCCCGCGCTGGCCTTCGGCGGGATCAAGGGCTCCGGGTACGGCCGCGACGCCGGCCTGGAGGGCTACCAGGAGTTCACGGAGTACCGCACGTTGCAGGTCCGCGGCGAACACCGCCCGAGCCCGTTCACGAAGCCGGACCCGCCGGCGTCGAGCAGAGATTGGACCACGAAGTGAGCGAAAGCATCGGCTTCATCGGCCTCGGGGCGATGGGCCTGGGAATGGCTGCCAACCTGGCCAAGGCGGGCCATGCCGTGCACGGATTCGACCCCTCCGCGGAACGGGGGCGGCTCGCCCGTGCCCAGGGCGTCGAGGTGGCCGAGTCGCCGCGCGCCGTGGCCGAGCGCGCCGACCGCAACGTCTTCTCCGTCGTACGGACCAAGGAGCAGACCGAGGCCGTGTTCTTCGGCGAGGACGGCGTCGCCGCCGCCGGCCGGTCACTGAACGTCGCGATCGCCAGCACCCTCGACCCGACGACCATGCGGGAGTTCGCCGGCCGGCTCTCCGCACGCGGCCTGACCGCCGTCGACACCACGATGTCCGGCGGACCGTGGGGCGCGGAGGCGGGCACGCTCACGCTCATGGTGTCCGGCCCGTCGGCGGCGGTCGCCGCGCTGCGCGAGCCACTCGGCGTCGTCGGCGAGAACATCTTCGAGGTCGGCGACGAGGCGGGCGTCGGCCAGGCCACCAAGCTGGCGGTCCAGCTCGCGTTCGGCGTCAACATGATGGGGGTGTTCGAGGCCCTCCAGGTCGTGCGCAAGTACGACGTCGACGAGTCCCTGCTCATGGACATTCTCGGCGTCAGCGTCGGCGGCAGCTGGGTCACCGCGAACTGGGCGCGCGTCAAGCCGTGGTGGGAGGTCTACGTCCCGGGTGAGGACCTCGACATCCTGCTCAAGGACCTGCGCTCGGTGCTGCGCGAGGCCGACCACGACGTGACCGCCATGCCCATGTCGGCGCTCACGTTCCAACTGCTCCGTCACGTCTGGTCCACCGTGGACGGCGGCGCGGAGTGAGCGCGCCGGGACGTACCGTCGAGGCCCGCGACGGCACGCGCCTCCACGTCGAGGTCGAAGGGGCGGGGCCGCCGCTGCTGTTCCTGCACGAGGTCGCGGGCGACGTGCGGTCCTGGGACCCGGCGGTGGAGCGCCTGCGCGACCGGTACACCTGCGTCCGGTACAACGCACGCGGGTACTCCCCGTCCGGCGTCCCGGCGTCGGCCGCGTCCTATGGCCAGGCGACGGCGGTGGACGACGCCCTCGACGTGCTGGACGCCCTCGGTGTGGGCGCGGCCCACTTCCTCGGGTTGTCGATGGGCGGCTTCTGCGCCCTGCACACCGCCGTGCGTGCGCCCGGGCGCGTACGGTCCGCGGTGATCGTCGGCGTCGGGTACGGGTCGGGCCCCGATGACCGCGACCGGTTCCGCGCGGAGACGGCCGCGGCGGGCCGGCGGTTCCGCGCCGACCCGGCGGGAGCCGCGGAGGCGTACGCGGGCGGTCCCACGCGGATGCAGTTGAAGGCCAAGAACCCGGAGGCATGGCGGCGGCTGCGCGACGACCTGGCCCGCCACGATCCGGTGGGTCAGGCGCTGACGTTCACCGAGGTGCTCGGGAAGCGGCCCTCACTGTTCTCGCTGCGCGCGGAGCTGGCACGCCTCACCATGCCGATCATGCTCGTGGTGGGCGACGAGGACGACGGCTGCCTGGAGACCAACCTGATGCTGAAGCGCGCCATCGCGTCGAGCGCGCTGACCGTGCTGCCGCGTACCGGGCACACGCCGAACCTGGAGGACCCGGACGCGTTCCACGCGCTCGTAATCGGCTTCCTCGACCAGGCCGGTGGCGGAGAGTGGGGCGACCGCGTCGCCGGGAGCGTCGGGCGCGGGCTCGTCGGGATGTGACCGTGCGGGGTCACGGGCCGGCGGTGACGGCGAGGCGGTCGCCGGCCGGTTCGACCCGGGTGCCGAAACGCCGCCGCGACTCGACCTTCAACTCCTCGCCGATCCGTACGCGGTCCTCGCCGCCGGCCAGCGACGGCAGCCCGTCGGCGTTGGTGACGATGGGCACCAGGCTCAGCTCGGCGCGGCCGTCGTCGTGCAGGTCGAGCAGGGAGACGAACGCGCGGGGAGAGAAGGCGTCGTAGATCGCGAGGATCTCCGGCGGCGCGCCGTCGCGCGGCTGCTGGGCGACGAAGTTGCCGGGGCTGTAGACGATCGGCGAGCCGCCGTACACCTCGACGCCCTGCGGTGCGTGGACGTGGTGACCCAGCACCGCGTCGGCCCCGGCGTCGACCAGGGCGTGCCCGAGCACTCGCTGGTACTCCGCCTGGTCCGTGCCGAACCCGTATCCCCAGTGCAGCGTAACGATCACGACGTCGGCCTCGGCGCGCAGCCGCGACACCGCGTCCAGGGCTCTGGCCAGGTCGGCCGCGCGTACGGCGGTGCGGATGCGCGGCGGGACGCCGGGCTCCTCCAGCTGGAACTCCCCGTTCACCTCCCAGGACGTCTCGACGTGGATCGGCGCGATCCCCGGCCGGTCCGGTCCGGCCGCCGCACCGAGCGGCAGCAGGCACGACCAGGCGAGGAAGCCGACACGGCGGCCGCCGGCGGTGAGGATGCGCGGGGCCTCGGCGTCCGCGAGGTCCTCGCCCGCGCCGATCACCGCGATGCCGCGGTCCTCGATGCGCCTCCTGGTGTCGGCCAGAGCCGCCCAGCCGTAGTCGGAGCTGTGGTTGTTGGCGAGCGTCACGACGCCGGGGGAGAAGGCGTCGAGCTCGGCCGCCAGCTCGGGCGCGGCGCGGAAGTTGAGGATGCGGTCGGAGGGGTGC
Organism: uncultured Actinomycetota bacterium; assembly: GCA_963799975.1. GTDB lineage: Bacteria > Actinomycetota > Actinomycetes > Streptosporangiales > Streptosporangiaceae > Actinoallomurus. The sequence continues at coordinate 821,468 of CAWCZF010000006.1, forward strand.
CCCTTGTCGGAGAAGGGCAGCTCGACGCTGGACAGCACGATGTCGGCGCCTGCGAGCAGCCGCCGGACCGCGCGTACGCCCGGGTCGCCGGCGCACTCGGACGCCGGGCGGGTCAGCACGATGTCACCCGTCGCGGCGACGCGGATCATCGCGGCACCCGCGCGTGCCACGCCTCGAACGGCGCCTCCGGCCGGTCCGCGTCCGCCGCGGCGCAAAACCCCGGGCACGCGTCACGCCAGGCCCGCTGCATGCGTGTCGCGGTCTCGCCCGCCGGGAAGCCGTGTGTGGCCGCCAGCTCGCTGGACGCGGCGAAGACCATGCGCTCGATCCCGGCCTGCACGGCGACGGACTGGCACATCGCGCACGGTTCGCAGCTCGTGTAGACGACGACGCCGTCGAGCCGGAGCGTACGCTCGGCGCGGCACGCGGCACGGATGGCGGCGACCTCGGCGTGCGCAGACGGGTCGTGGTCGCGAAGCGTGGTGTTCACGCCGCGGCCGACGACGACGCCGTCGCGCACCGCGAGGGCGCCGAACGGCAACTGGCCGGACCGGGCGTTGCCGGTCGCGAGGGAGACGGCTTCGGCGAGCACGGTCGGGCACCTCCGGGTGTGTTCGAGATGTGGGCACATTATCCTCTAATTGTGTGGATGCACAATAGGGAGACATTGTGCTGTCGGGCGACCAGCCCGTCGTTTTATGGCGTGGAGCGGTGAACCGGGTGCGGGCGAACGTCGATTGTGTGTATATTGTAGTGGTGTTCACGCTTGTTGAGTTCCTCCAGTCCACGGACGAGGGTGACGGACGCCCCGCCTACGAGCGCTACGCCGACCTGGTCGCCGCCGCCATCGCCGACGGCCGGCTGGCGCCGGGCGCGAAGCTGCCGACCGTACGCCGGCTGTCCAGCGACCTGGGGGTCAGCGCCACGACCGTCATGAGCATGTACGGCCGGCTCGCCGACCAGGGGTTCACGACCGGCGAGCCGGGCCGCGGCACCTTCGTGCGCACGCCCGAGGCGGGCGCGGCCGAGCCGTCCGCGCCGCCGGACCGGCCGTCGCGGCGGCGTCCGCCGAGCCGCGCGTGGCGGCGCCAGTCCCTGGCCGAGGCCGAGACCCGCCTCAAGCGGCGTTTCCCCGACGCCGTGGACCTGATGCGGGGGAGCCCGGCACGCGGAAGCCTGCCGCTCGAACCGCTCCGCGCGGCGTGGGCGGCCGTCGCCGCCGAGGTCGGCCCGGCCGACCTGGAGTATCCGCTCATGCTCGGCGTCGACCCGAGGCTGCGGGACGCCCTGCGGCCTCGCCTCGCGCGCGACGGCGTCCGCTACGACGACGAGGCCCTCCTCGCGATGAACTCCACGCAGCAGTTCCTCGCCCTGCTGACGAACGTGCTGGTCCGCGACGTCTCGTCCCGTCCGCCGGTGGTGGCGGTCGAGGAGCCCGGCTACCAGACCGCGATGGACACGTTCGAGCGCGCGGGCTGCGTGCTCGTCGGGATGGCGGTGGACGAGGAGGGCGTCGTGCCCGAGGCGCTGCGCCAGGTCCTCGCCGCCGGCACGGACATGGTCGTGTTCACGCCGCGCGCGCTGAGCCCGACCGGGGCGAGCTGGAGCCCGGCACGCCGCGCCGCCCTCGCGGACGTACTGGCCGAGGGGCGCGAAACCTGGATCGTCGAGGACGACTACTTCGCCGAGTTGGCCGAGTCGCGCCCCGGCTCGCTCGTCTCCGACCGCCGCCTGCGGGACCGTACGACCTATGTCCGCGGGTTCTCCAAATCGGTGGCGCCCGACCTTCGGGTCGCGGTCGGCGTCGTCGGCGCGTCGATACGCCCGTCCCTCACCGAGGAGCGCTCCTTCTGCGACGGGTGGACGTCGTCGTTCGCGCAGCGGACGCTCGCACGGCTCCTGTCCGACCCCGGCCTGGACGCCGCGCTGGAGCGCGCCGCCGCCGGTTACCGCGCGAACCGGCGTGCGTGCCTGGAGGAACTGTCGCAGTTCCCGCTGGCGGCCGAGATCGCCCGCCGGTCACGTCCGGACGGGGGTGAGGGCCTGCACGTCTGGCTCCGCATGCCCGACGGCGTGCGCTCGCAGGACGTCATGATGCGAGCGGCGGCCGGCGGCTACCTCGTGGCGGACGGCGAGCCCTTCTTCCTCAGCCCGGGCGACCGCGAGCACATCCGGCTGAACGTCGGCTCCGCCGACACCGGCACGGCCCGCGACGTCGCACGCGTCCTCGCCGAGGCGGCCGAACACTCCATCGGACGAAACGAACTGTTCTTCACCCCCTGACCCCGCGGCGCCGCCGGGCGAAACCCGCTTCCAAGCCTTCGCGCTCGGCGTCGCCGTGCATTCCATGACCGTTTTCGATCTTCCGGTCACGTGCGGGGGAGGACTGCGATGTCATGTCCGTTACTTCCACCTGATCCGGACGGAGAACGCCATGGCACTGGCTAAAGAGACGATGACCGATGAGCAACGGAAGTCGGTCGCTCTGGAATACCTGAAGGCGTTCGACAACGGCGGCGTCACCTCGACCGGGGACGGCATCCTGGACCTGTTCGCCGACGACGCCCAGGTGTACTTCCCGAAGTGGGGCCTGGCCACGGGAAAGGAGGACATCGGCCGTCTCTTCACCGAGGTCGGCGCCACGATCAAGCAGATCGAGCACCATTACTCGCACTTCAACTGGGTCTTCTCCGGCGGCGACGTCGTCGTGGCCGAGGGCACGAGCCACGGAGAGCACCGCGACGGCACGTGGCGCGCCGGCGTGCCGGAATGGGCCGCGGGCCGCTGGTGCGACGTGTTCGAGATCCGCGACTGGAAGATCCATCGCGTCTTCATCTACCTGGACCCCGACTACGCGAGCAAGGACACCGAGCGCTATCCGTGGCTGGCGTCCCGAGGCTGACCGGCGACCCTGGCAGCGGTCGCGCCGACCGGCCGCGACCGCTGCCCACCACGAAATTCGGTTGCTTCTCGCGGAGCGGTACGCGCTGAATACGAGCATGGCTGATATCCAGGGCTCCTACGACGAACGATTCGCCGCGGTGCCCAGCGCGCTGGCCGGGCTGCTGGACGAGGGAGACGCGGGCGGCTCGGTCGCGGTCTTCGTGGACGGCGAGCCCGTGGTGGACGTGTGGGGCGGGTTCGCCGACGCGGACCGCGTGATCCCGTGGCAGCGGGACACGATCACGAGCGTCTGGTCGGTGACCAAGACGATGACGGCGCTGTGCGCGCTGGTCCTGGCCGACCGCGGCGAACTCGACCTCGATGCCCCGGTCGGCCGGTACTGGCCGGAGTTCGCGGCGGCGGGCAAGGAAAAGGTGCTGGTGCGGCACCTGCTCGCGCACACCGCGGGCCTGCCCGACTGGGACGGCCCGGTCGAGGATCTCTACGACTGGCCGTCCGCCACCGCGCGTGTGGCCGCACTGGCTCCGCAGTGGGAACCGGGAACCGCGGCCGGATACCACTCGCTCACCCAGGGATTTCTCGTGGGCGAGGTCATGCGCCGGATCACCGGCCGCAGCGTGGGCGAGTTCTTCGCGGCGGAGGTGGCGGGGCCGCTGGGCGCCGACTTCCACATCGGCCTGCCCGCCGAGCACGACGACAGGGTGGCGCTCGCGGTCCCGCCACCCTCCCAGGACGATGACTACGTCGCCGGCGCGTCCGAGAGCGGCGCGGCACCCTCCGCCGGCACGGCCATACGTCTGCGTGACGGGAACAGCGTCGCCTGGCGCCGTGCGCAGATCCCCGCCGCGAGCGGCTTCGGCAACGCACGCTCGGTCGCCCTCGTGCAGTCGGTGATGGCCTGCGGAGGAGCGGTGCGTGAACGGCGGCTGCTGTCGCGTGCGGGCTGTGAGCGTGCGAGGGAGGAACAGTTCGCGGGCGTGGACCGCGTCCTGGGCATGCCGATCCGCTGGGGCCTGGGCTACGGGCTGTTCGGCGGCAGCTTCGGCTGGGGTGGCTGGGGCGGCTCGATCGTCATCGTCGACCCCGGCGAGCGCACGACCGTGGCGTACGTGACCAATCAGATGCGCGAACCCGCGGACGACAGCCGGGGAATGGAGGTCATCGGGTCCGCCTACGACGGCCTCAAGACTCTGCGCGCCTGATCCGGCGGGTCACGCGGCGGCACCGGTCGCCGGCGGCCGCATCGGTGACGTCACCCGGCCTCGTTGCCGGGGATGGGGTGCGCGTCATCGTAGAGCGGCTGCGTCCCGGTGGCGTGCTCGGCCAGTTCGTCGATCCGGCCCATGATCTCGTCATACCAGTACGACCGCTCCAGCCGGACGAACTCCGGCCGCAGCCCCTCGACGACCCCGCGGATGAGCTCGACGTCCCTGCGGCTCAGCGGGTGGTCGATGATCCCGCCGCCGAGCCCGCCACGTATGAGTCCTTCGATGAACGGGTTGAATCTCGGCTGGAGCGGGGCTCGTGAGAACGCCATGCCGTGGTCGAATCCCGACACCTCGGCGCCGGCCATGAACACGATGTTCGTGGGGTAGCGGTCGGTGTTGTTGAGCAGGACGTCGAGGACACCGAGCAGCCGGCCGCCCCGGGTGTGCCGGATGATCCGGTCGAGGTGTTCGTCGCCGTAGGACTGGCGTGCCGTGGACTCCGTGATGCCCTGCACGCGTTCCATCGCGACCGTCGACTCGTCCAGCATGACCACGCGGGGTACCGGGGCCCCGATCCCGCGGCCCACCGCGGCGCCGAGGAACTCGGCGTCGATCTGCCGGCTCGATCCGGACTTGTAGATCACCTCCCGGCCGTCGTTGTGCGTCACGAGGTACACGGACGCGCCTCCGTCACCATCGCCGGCGAGGAGAATGGGCTCGCCGCGGACACCCGTCCGCCGGCTCGCTTCGAGGGAGTCCCGCGTCAGCGGCGGCAGGCCCGCCGGATCCCCGCCCGTGACACCGCCGGCCGTGGCATGGTCCGGCCGCCCCGTGTCGGCGGAACCGTGCCCGCCTCCCGGCGTGGAACCCGCCGCCCCGGCGGCGTGTGCCGTCGGCGACTCGGAGGCGCCGCTGCCGGCCAGAGACGTTCCGCCGGCCGGGTCGCTCCGCGCGGTCGGTGCCGTTGAGCAGGTCCGCGACGCGGTTCGGCTGCCCCTGGGCACCGGCGTTCGGCTGGCTGTGGGGGTGATATTCCGGGTAGAGAGGGTTGGCGCCGGTGGCGTGCCGGCCGAGTTCGTCGATCCGGCCCATGACCTGGTCGTACCAGTCGATCCGGCCCAGCTTCGCGAACTCCGGCCGGAGCGCTCCGACGGCATTGCGCAGGAACTGGACGTCCGCCGGGCTCAGCGGATGATTGATGATCTCGGCCGAGCTCATGCCGACCCTGCGTACGTACCGGGCGACGAACGGGTTGTCCGCCGCGTTGACGCCCAGATGCGCGAACGCGTCGTTGTGCCCGATCCCTACGATGCGGCCGTCTCGGACCAGCCACGACCTTCCGGTACGGTCGCCGTTGTCGACGAGGAGGTCGAGCAGCCCGAGCCGCCATCCCTCGACGCTATCCCAGTACGGCAGGTCCGGACGGCTGCGGTAGTCCGGATGCAGCCTCCCGCCGTGCACGCCGTCCACGAATTCCATCACGACCGTACGTTCGCCGACCAGGACCGCGCGGGCCACCGGAGCGTGGATGGCCTGCCCGACCATCGCCGTGAGCACGTCGGCGTGCGCGATCGTCGCAGTGAAGGCCACCTTCTCCACGACATGGCGCCCGTTGTTGTAGGTGACGTCTCTCATCGACTCGCTGCCGTCGACGACGATGTGACTCGCGTTCCTGACTCCGGACCGCACGCTCGCGTCCAGGGACGCCTGGGTCAGCGGTGCGTCCCCGTTCACCTCCGCATTCCCCACGCCACTGGGGAACGGCGCGTGGTCGGGCGTGGGCAACGCGGCGTGCTCTCCGTACAGCGGATCGGTGCCGGTGGCGTGCTCGGCGAGCCGGTCGAGTCGCCCCATGAGCTCCTCGTGCCAGCCGGACCGGCCGAGCCGCTCGAACTCCGGCCGTAGTGGCCCGAGGACGTCGCGCAGGTGCTGGATGTCCGCCTGGCTGAGTGGGTGGTCGATGATCTGCGTGCCGTCCGGGCCCAGGACGACGTAGTCGCGTACGAACAGGTTGGTGCTCGGATCGAGCGGGTCGCCGAACCCACGGAACGCGGCGTCATGGTCGATGCCGGCCACGTCGTCGTCGGGTCTGACACGCCAGTTGTTGCCGTTGCGGTCGCGATTGTCGGTCAGGACGTCGAAGACCCCGAGCAGCCGGCCTTCGGGGCTGCGCCAGTAGTGCAGGTTGGGCCGGTTCTCGAAGTTGAATTGCACCTCGCGGCCGCTGAGGCCCTCGACGTACTCCATGACGACCGTCTTGTCGTTGAGCCGGACCGCTCTGGGTACCGGCGCCCCCATCGCCTGGCCGACGATCGAGGCGAGCATCTCGGCATCCGCCTGCTCGACCGATGAGACCTTCACGACGACGCGGCGCCCGTCGTTGTAGGTCACGAGGTGGACGGACTCGGCCTTCTCGCCGCCGATGAGGGGGATGGACTCGCCACGGACGCCCGTGCGCATGCTCGCTTCCAGCGACTCATGCGTGAGCGGCGTGTGCCCGCCCGCGAGCGGCTGTCCGCCGGGGTGCTCCGCATGCGGATGGTGTGCGCCCGGCGGCAGGTCGCCGGGGATGGCCGTGGCCGGCCGTGTCCGCGGTGGCGCCCGTCGTGCCGCCTGTTCCCGGCGCTTCGGTGCGGCCGCCGTGCCCCTCCTGCCCGATGATGCCGTCGGGGTATGGCAGTTCCTCTCCGGCGAGCCAGTGGTCTCTGCCGGGCGACCGTACGGGTCCGCGCAGGACCGGTGGCACGGTCCCGCGAGGGCCGCCCGCCGGGTTCGTGCCGTTCGTCACCTCGTGTGCGGGAGGTGGCGTGACGGGGGCGGCGTACGGTCTCGTGTCATCGTGGGGGACCTGGGCCGTGCCTCTGGCGATCGGCCCCGGATGAACACCGTCCCCGGCCGGATGATGTCCCTGGTCTCCGGCGAGTTCCACACCGGGCGGTGTGTGGCCGGGCGGCCAGGACTCCGCGGGGATGTCACTGGACCTGGGCATGCCGGCCGGCCCCGCCTCGTCGGCCGACAGAGCATCGGTCACGGGCGTGCGGCGCGGGCCGCCAAGATCACGTACGGGTCGGCGTCTCCGTGCGGTGTTCCGTGCGCGGTGTACCGGTTGCCGCCGAAGCGGGAAAGGAGGGTTCGGCCGGCGCCCTTGAAGCCTTCGATGCCGGCCATGCCGAAACCGAACTCGGCGGCCTGGGCGAGGTCGACGTGGTGTTCGACGAGGGCCTGTGAGGCGACGTTGCCGGCGGTTCCGGAGGTGCCGGCGAACACGAAGCGTGATGCGGCGCCCTTGAAGCCGCCGGCCTCCATGGAGGAGGCGAGGGCGGTGGCGAACCTGCCGCCGGAGCGGGACACCCAGACGCCCGCTCCGCCCATCACCAGGCCGGCGATGGCGCCTTCGCCGGAGGCTTTGGCGAGTTCGCCCCAGTTGTAGCCGTTCTGGAGTCCTTCGTGGATGCGGGCGAACTGGCCGGCGGTGTCCATGCCGGCGCCGAACACCGCACCCATGGCGACGGACTTGACGACGGACCTGGCGATCCTGAGCAGGAGGGCGCGCAGGACCGTCGCCTCGGCCTCTGTGGCGCTGACCGCTCCGGCGACGGAGCCGCCGAGGGTGACCTCCGAGGCCGCCATGGCGACGCGCCACATGCCGATGAGGAACCCGCACGAGAGCTCGAACTGGAGCCGGGCGGCGTTCTTCTCCTTGATGAGACCCCCGACCCAATCGCCGAGCCCGGTCAGGGCGGAGACCAGCCATCGCAGGCCGCCGCCGTCCCCGCCGCCGTACAGGGCTTCGGTGAAGGCGGCGAAACTCTCCGTGGCGGAACCGGCGTTGTGCGCGGTGACCGCCTGGACGTGGACGCCGACCTCTTCGGCGACCGCGCCGATCGAGGCGGCGGCGGAGGTGAAGGCATCGCGCATGGCGGCCAGACCAGCCAGGTCCCCGTCCGGCCATTCACACCCGCCGACCAGGGTCTCCATCAGCCGCAGGATCCAGACCAGCCCCGATGGCTCAGGGTCGGACGTCGCCAGTCCGGCCGTCACCGACGGCAGCCGGTACGGGTTCAGCGTTGCCAGAGCATTGTGGTCCGCCCCGGCCGGCTGAGCGCCGATGGTGCTGGCATCCTCGGCCACCGAGTAGTTCCGCGCGGAGACCGACAGCATCCCGCCGGTGTTACGTACGAGGTTGACCATGTCGGCCAGGTCGACCAGGACCGCGTCACGTGAGGCACCGAAACCCGCGTTCTGCTCGTCCCCGTTGAAGAACGCCCGCCCGATGTCGTCGTTGCCCCAGCAGGCACCCGCCGCGCCCAGCTGACGACACAGGCCGTCCACGGCCAGCGCCATCCGGTCCGACGCATCGATCATCCCCTGGCCGGACACCTGCCAGGTTGTGGGGACCGCGGTGTAGCCGGCGCCCACGATCACTCCCCTCAACCGGACGTCATACGGGTTCTGGTCTGGTCATGTTCGACGTTGCAGGGGGGGTCAGAGGTTCCACGGGGTATCGGCCGAACCTAAAACATCGTTTGGTGTATTGACACGGGTTGTTCTATCGATATGATGTGTTCCGAATCGATTTGGCGAGCATTGACAATTTATATCGGTGTAGTTGTTTAACTTTGTTCGAGGGATCGATGCCCGAGACTTCCATTCTTTCATCGAAAGACATGGTAAATGGGTCGTGGCATTTCGCCACTTCCATCCAACAAGGCATTTGGTTTTTGAATAAGATTCCATCGCTACGTGCCTCCTATTTGGTACCAGCTGTCATCGAGTTCGTCGGCCCGGTAAGGCGAGGCACCCTCAGAAGTGCGGTAAGCACGGTTCTCGGCCGCCACCCGGCACTGCGCTCCCGATTCGCCCTCGATATCAAGAGCCGCCGAGTCCGGTACGAAACACAGGGTGCGCCGGCCGAAGTCGCATTGGTCGACGCGACGTCTGAAGAGTGGGACGACAGGAAGCTCAAGGCTTTCATCGCGGAGCTCTGCTACGCTCCGTTCAATCTCGCGGCCGACGCACCGGCGCGCAGTGCGATCATCACGACGACTCGTTGCACCTATCTGGTGCTCTCGGTCCATCACATCGTGTTCGACGGCTGGTCCCGAGAGGTCTTCATGGACCAGGTCGGCGAGGTCTATCGGGCGGCCGGCGAAGGTCGCGTGGCCGATCTGCCGGCACCCGTACACCCCGCTGAAATGGCCGATGACGTCCCGGAGCCTGAACTCGCGGATCGGGTGGAGCAGGCGCTCGACCGGCTGCGCGGTGCGCCGACCGACATCGCCCTGCCGCACGATCGGCCGCGTCCGCAGGACAGCCAGTCGACGTTCGGCAGCACGCTCGCCTCTCATCTGGACGCCGGCCTGACGCGACGGCTGACGGCGCTCGCGGCCCAGGAGGGCTGCACGCTGTTCATGCTGGCCGCGGCGCTCCTCGTCGGGACCCTCGCCCGCAACGGCGAACAGCGGGACTTCCTCATCGCGTTTCCCTGGGCCGGGCGTGACCGGCCGGGCAGCAGCGCCGCGGTCGGCATGCTCGTCAACACCCTGCTGTTGCGCGTCGACATCACCGACGAGCCCACCTGGCGCGAACTGTTGCACCGGAGCCGGATGGCGAGCCTGGCGAGCTACGCCGACGCCGACGTCCCCTTCGACGCGATAGCGGCGGTGCTGCACCCCACGCGGGACCTCACTCGGCCGCCGCTCAGCCCAGTCATCGTCGACATCGTCGACGAACTGCCACGCGCACCACGACTCGGCGGGGAGATCATTGGTCATTACTGTCCGGAAGATCCGTTTCATTTCAAGTTCGAGCTCGCCCTCTACGCGCGTCGTGACGGCGATGAACTGGAGCTGTTCTTCGACTACTCGGCGGATCTGTTCGATGCCGGGACCGTCGCGACATTCCTTGCCGCGCTGGAGCGCAGCGCCACCGATCTCGTCAACGCGCCGGACAGTTCCGTGCTGACTGTGGGGGACCAGAAAACATGAACCCTCAATCTGAGCTCGCGAGAGCGCAAGGCTCGACCGGAGGAGCCATCCTCATGGATCGAATCCACCAGGTGTGGTGTGAGATCCTAGGCGTCAAGAGGATCGGCAAAGACGTGACCTTCTTCGACGCCGGTGGCGACTCACTTCTTCTCGTGGTTCTCCTGGAAATGCTGAGCGAGTTGGCCGGCCGAGAGATTCAGGCGGCGGAACTCTTCCGTGCCAGCACGATCCGGAGCCAGGCAACGCTTTTGCAGTGACATAAGGCCACCACGGCCGTGCGCCGATGCCGCGGCGGCGGATCGCCGAACCCCTGACTCTCACCATCGGGATCCCGCAGCGCACCGAAGCCCGGAAAAGGGCGATCTCAGCGACGCCGATTTCGGCGTGAGCCCTGGCGGCCATCCGTAACGACACCCGGTGAGGGTCTTGGTGAAGAATTCCACGGCTGGTGAAATCCGTGGCGACGTACGCGGGCCGGCCGCCGGCGTGCCCAGGGACCCGAAGGCGGAGGGCGGCGGCTGGGGCACTTTCCCGTGGCTCTGGTGCGCCACCGCGATCTCGGCTCTCGGCGACGGGGTCCGGCTGACGGCGATGCCGCTTCTCGCGCTCTCGCTGACGTCCGAGCCGGTCCTGATCTCACTGGTCTCGGCGGCCAACTGGGCTCCGCTCCTGCTGTCCCCGATCGCCGGAGCCCTGGCGGACCGGTACGACCGGCGCGCGCTTCTCATCGGCATCGACCTGATTCGCGGTCTCGCCGTCACGCTGCTGGCGGTCTGCGTCATCGCCCACATGGTGAACCTCGCGGTGATCTGCCTCGCCGCGTTTCTCTTCGGCCTTGGCGAGACGACGTTCACGGTGACGTACTTGTCCTTTCTGCCGGAGGTCGTCGCCAAGTATCGGATCGCCTCGGCGAACGGCCGGCTCCAGGCGGCCCAGGTGGTCTTCCGTGACAGCATCGGGCAGCCGCTGGGCAGCGCCTGCTTCGTCGTCATCGCGGCGGTGCCCTTCTTCATCGACGGCGTGTCGTTCTTCGGCGGCGTCCTCCTGCTTCTCGCCGTGACGACGGCGGGGAGGCCGAGGGCGGCCGCCACCGCCGGCCCTCCGGAGACCTTCCGCGCCATACTCGCCGGAGGTTTCCGGTATCTGCGCGCGGAACGGCTGCAACTCCTGCTGGCCGTGATGCTCGGCGTGCTCAACCTGTTCGCGGCCACGGTGGAGACCCTGCAGGCGCTGTACATCGTCAAGGCTCTCGGCCTGCCCGAGAAGGTGTTCGGCCTGTTTCTCGTGGCGGGCGCGCTCGGTGGCCTGGCCGGTGCGTTGCTCAGCTCGCGGCTGCGGACGCGGCTGGGGTTGTTCCCCGCGGCCCTGGTCGGGCTGGTGATGATCGGTTCCTCGTGCCTGCTGCTCGGACTCAGCGAACAGCCGGTCCTGGCCGCTGTCGCATTCGCCGGTATCCATTTCGGCATCAGCGTCTACCAGACCCTGACTCTGTCGTTTCGGCAGAGCAGCGTGCCCGGCGAGATCTTCGGCCGGGTGGTCGGCGCCTGCCGCCTCATCGGGACCGGAACGATTCCGATCGGCGCACTGCTCGCCGGGGCCCTTGCGCAGTTGTTCGGGATCGGCATTCCGTTCCTGGTCTCCGGAATCGGGATTCTCCTGCTGGCGGTGATGACAGTCAGGCCGTTGCTGCGCGAAGGCGACACCGTCGAGATATAGCGCCCGTCGATTAACGCATGGAGCGGACATGACAACGATTGACACGCCGGATCATGGCGAGCCGGCCTCCGGAGAGGGAGTACGCCTCTCGGCGCCGGAAGAGCAGGCGGCCATCGTGCTGGGACTCGATCCGGCCGATCCAGAGCTTCCGAAGCTGTTCTCCGCGCGGAGTCTCATCGAGCTGGGCGGAGACTCGCTCCAGGCGATGCGTCTGTCCGCGCTGGCGACGGAGCGGTGGAAGGCCGACACGCCGGTCGGTCACCTGCTGAGCGCGACTCCGCTGAGCGATGTGCTCCGGAGTGCCGCCGCCGGACCCGCCGCCCCGGAGGCCCCGGCGGCGCCGTTCGCCGCCCCACCGGAGACGTCGCTCTCTGCGACGCAGCAGGGCATGTGGCTGGCCGAGCAGATGCTCGGCGGCACGCCGTACAACCTGGTCTTCATCGCCTTCGTCGACGGCGCGATGGACCGGAGCATGATGGCCGACGCGATCGGCCGCACCGTACGGCGCCACGAAGGACTTCGGGCGGTGTTCGCGGCCGAGGACGGCACCGTCGGCCGGCGCGTCCTGGCCGGCCACGTCCCGCGGATCGAAGACGCCGGGCCGGACGATGACGCGATCGACTTCCGCCAGGCCGTACGCGCGAAGGCCGTGGCGGAGGGGAACCGCCCGTTCGACCTCGCGTCCGCGCCCCCGCTGCGTTTCCTGCTCGCCTCGCGCGGCGCCGGACAGCATGCCCTGGTGATGATCGTCCACCACATCATGCTCGACGGCTGGGCGATCGGCCTGACGCTCACCGAGATCTTCGCGGGCTACGACGCGGCGGCGCGCGGCGGCCGGCCGGACGACGGCACGGCCCCGGGCGTGGCCTGTCTCTCGGTCCATCAGGAACGGCTACGGCAGAACGGCGCGTGGGACCGGCAGGCCGAGTACTGGCGGGATCGCCTCCACGGCGTGCCCACCGTCCTCAGCCTGCCCGCCGACCGGCCGCGGCCGAGCCTGCAGGACCCGTCGGGAGCCCGGATCGGGTTCGACCTCGGCGCGTTTCCGACCGCGCGGGTGGTGGCCGCCGCGCGGAGCATGGGAGTCACGCCGTTCGCCTTTCTGCTCGGCGCGTTCGGACTGACCCTGAGCCGGTACACCGGCGCGCGAAGCCTGCTCGTCGGCGTGCCGGTGGCGGGGCGGCCGACGCGGGAACTCGAACGGTACGTCGGCGTGGCCGGCAACCTCGTCGCGGTACGGCTGGACGTCGACGAGGACGCGTCGGTACGTGACTTCTTCGGCCGGGTACACGATTCCCTCTCCGGCGGCATCGACAACGGCGCACTTCCGTTCGAGGAGGTGGTCGCACGCCTGGACGCCGAGCGGATGACCAACTGCCATCCCCTGGTCCAGGTGTCCTTCGGCATGCACGAGAAGCTGGTCCCACGGGAGTGTGCGGCGGGCGGCCTCCGCGTACGGATCGAGGAGTCACACGGAGGCGGCTCGCAGTTCGACCTGACGCTGCTGATCCGGCAGAGCGATCCGTCGTTCGCCGGCGACCTGGAGTTCGCGACCGCGGTCTGGACCCACGCCGAGGCCGGCGGCTTCCTGGCGGACTACCGCGCGGCGATCGAACGGCTCGCCGCGGAGCCGGACGCCCGCGTCGAGGACGTTCGCTGCATCGCCGGCGAGCGGCGCGCACTGCTCGACCGGCTGAACGACACCGCCCAGGCGAATCCGTGCACCTCCGTCGAGAAGCTGTTCCGTGCGGCCGTACGAGCGTCGCCGCAGGCGGTGGCCGTACGCGATGGCGTGCACGAGCTCAGCTATGCGCGACTCGAGGCCGCCGCCGCGCGGCAGGCGCGGCTGCTCGCGGACGCGGGAGTGCGGCCCGGTGACGCGGTCCTCGTCTGCTTCGATCGCTCGATCGCCGAACTCGTCGCGATCATCGGCGTCCTGTGGGCCGGAGCGTCGTTCGTCGGCGTGGACGGTTCCCTGCCGAGAGCACGGGTCGGCCAGATCGTGGCCAAGGTCGATCCGGCCGCGGTTCTGGCCGGCCCTTCTGCCGGCGCGGTCCTCGCCGAGTCCGGAACCGCGCTCGTCGATTCCTGGGATCCGTCCTGGGAGGAGGCCGGCGACGGTCCACTCCTGGATCCGGTCGCACCGCCCGATCCCGATCGGACCGCCTACATCGCGTTCACCTCGGGGTCGACCGGCGAGCCCAAGGGGGTCTGTGTCCCGCACCGCGCGGTCATCCGGCTGGTGCACGAGGCCGGCTTCGTACGGCTGGGGCCCGGCGAGCGAATGCTGCGCCTGTCGCCCCTCGCATTCGACGCCTCGACTCTGGAGATCTGGGGAGCGTTGCTCTCCGGCGCGGCCGTGGAGGTCTTCCCGCCCGGCCTGCCGTCACCGACCGAGCTGGGCCGCTTTCTCACGCAGCGTGAAGTGACGGTCGCCTGGCTGACCTCGGGGCTGTTCCGCCTGGTGGCGGAGTTCGCGCCGGGCTCGTTCGCCGGCATGCGGCAGTTGCTGACCGGCGGCGACGTGGTGCCGGCCGGCCATGCCCGGCGCGTGCTGGAGCGCTGTCCCGGCCTCGTGATCACCAACGGGTACGGCCCGACGGAGAACACCACGTTCACGACCACGCATTCGGTGACCGGGCCGGATGAGGTCGAGGACCCGCTGCCCATCGGCAGGCCGGTGCCGAACACGCGGGTCTACGTGCTCGACCAGCGCGGCCGGCTGGTGCCTCCCGGCACGGTCGGCGAACTCTACGCCGGCGGAGACGGTCTCGCGTCGGGTTACGTCGGCGATCCGGCGGAGACGGCGCGGTGCTTCGGCGCCTTCTCCCCGGACGTTCCCGAACGCCTCTACCGGACCGGGGACATGGTGCGCCTCGACACGGCCGGGCGGTTGCAGTTCCTGGGCCGGCAGGACGACCAGGTGAAGGTACGCGGCTTCCGCATCGAGCTGGCCGAGGTGCGGCGCGCTCTCTGCCTGCACCCCGGCGTCCTGGACGCCGTGGTCGCCGTCAACGACGGCAGCAGCGCGGACAAGCGGCTCATCGCCGCCTGGGTCCCGTCGGCGGACGGCACGGTGACGGCGGCCGGACTGCGGGACCACCTGGCCGAACGCCTGCCCGCGTACATGGTGCCGGCGCTCTGGGCCGAGCTGGACCGCGTCCCGGTGACCGTCAACGGGAAGGTGGACCGGCAGGCGCTGGCCGCCGCGGCGCGGCCCGTCGCCGCCGACGTGTCGGGGCCGGTGGCCAGAGCCGGGGTGTCGTGGCCGGTGGCACGTGCCGGCGTCCAGGACCGCGTGGGCGCGATATTCGTCGACGTCCTGGGCCAGGACACGATCGCCGAGGATGCCGACTTCTTCGCCGGGGGCGGCGATTCGCTGCGGGCGATCAACCTGATCAGGATTCTCGGCGAACAGCTCGGCCTGGTCATTCCCCTGCGCGAGTTCCTGCGGAATCCGACCCTCGGCGGACTACGGCGCCTGGTCGAGACCTCCGCCGCGCGCGAGGCGGGCGCGGCCCACGGCGTGGCCGACCGTGCGTGACACGGCGGAGGTTCGCCCGCACGTGAGCGCACCGGCGAGTCCGGCACAGGCACGCTTCTACGTGCTGGGCGACCAGGCCGCGAGCTCGGGTGCGGTGCTGATCCAGCACGTTGTGATCGACGGCCCGGTGGAGCCCGGCCGGCTTCGCGACGCGCTGCACGCGGTGATCCGGCGGCAGCCCGCGCTGCGGACGTCGTTGCGGATGACCACTGACGGGCTGATCCAGTCGATCCACTCCGTCGAAGACGCCGACGTCGGCGTCGAGACGCTCGATGTCGTCGCCGACGAGTCGTATCGACGCGTCGTAGGTGACACGTTGCTGGGCTCCTTCCGCGACCGCGACGGATCGTGGTGCGCGATCCGTGCGCTGGTCGCCCCCGAGCGTACGGACTGTCTCGTCGCGGTACACCGTGCCGTCTTCGACCGGGAGTCCGGGGCGATCTTCTTGCGTCAGCTCGCCGCCGCCTACGCGCGCCCGGACTGCGCGGCGGCGCCCGCGTCCCCCGCCGAGGACCGGGCGCCGGCGCGCTCGGCGAGCCGGCGCCGTTTCTGGGCCGATCACCTCGCCGGCTGCCCCTCCGGTATCACGCTGCCGTTGAGCACGGACGGCCCGCCGCCGGGCCCGCGGCACGACCGGCGGATCGTCGAACCGGAACTGGCCGCGCGGATGGCATCGTGCACGCGACGCACCGGTACGACACCGTTCGGTCAGTTCGTGGCCGCCGTCGCGCTCGTCGCCGGCTGGTACACCGATCGCGATGACCTGGTGCTGGGGATCGAGACCGACACGCGCGGGGATGACACCGCGGCGCTGATCGGCTGCCTGCGGAACACCGTGCCGCTCCGGGTCGATCTCCGTTCGGAGGACACGTCACGGTTTCTGTGCCGGGTGCGCGACGCCCTCGCCGGCGTCACCGCGCACGCGGACGCCTCCGTCGAGGAGATGCTGGCCCGTACGGGAGTGGGCCTGCACCCCACTTGCGGTGCGCTCACCCAGATCGTCTGCGCGGAGGCCGTTCGCACACCGGAGGTGGCCGAGGACAGGCGCGTCTGGTGCCTGGGGGAGACGCGCGGAGACGAGGTGGAGTACGACGTTCATCTCACTCTGCGCCACCTCTCCGGCGAGAGACTCCGGCTGGAGTTGATTGCCCGGCCGGGTGCGCTGTCCGCGCGTCACGCCGAACGCCTGCTGGAGCATCTCGCCGGCGCGCTGGAGGCGCTGACGGCGGAGCCGGGGCGGCCGCCGGCCGCGCTCGGCCTGCTCACAGCAGGCGAGCGGAAGGAACTCCGGCGGCTCGACGGCGGCTCCCGGCCGGACCCCGCACAGCCGGTCCACGAGATCGTCACGGCGCGAGCCCGCCGCGACCCCGGCGCGATCGCGGTGCGGACCGCGGACGACGCGCTGACGTACGGCGAGCTGGAGCAGCGGGCCGCCCGCCTCGCCGCGACGCTGCGCGACGGCGGGATCGAGCGCGGAGATCGCGTCGGCATCTGCCTGCCCCGGACGGCCGAACTTCTCGTCGCGGTCCTCGCCGTCTGGAAGGCCGGTGGCGCGTACGTCCCGCTGGATCCGGAGTACCCGGTCGAGCGGACGCGCTTCATGGCCGCCGACGCCGACCTCTCGGCCGTGATCTCCGATGGCGATCCGCTGCCCGGGACACCCGTCTTCGGCACCGCGCCGAACGGCACGCCGGGCTCGGCGCCTCCCGAGGGCGGCGGGCCCGCCGACGCCGCGTACGTGATCTACACCTCGGGGTCCACCGGGCGGCCCAAGGGAGTCGTGGTCCGGCACGACAATCTCGTCGCGCTGTTCGAGGCGCTGGATGAGGTGCTCGGCGAACCGGCGCCGGTGGTCGTGGCCGGCACCACCCTCTCCTTCGACATCAGTGTTCTCGAACTGTTCTGGCCACTGGCCAGGGGCCGTACGGTCCTGCTCACCAGCCATCGCTGGGTGACCGATGAGCACATCCCCGACAAGGCGTGGTACCAGTGCACACCCACGGTCGCCCGGCTGTTGTCGCGTGAACCGGCGGGCCGCCGGATGCTGGGGCGGCTGGGCACGCTCATCGTCGGCGGCGAGTCCCTGCCCGCGGACCTGGCGGCCGAACTCACCGCGCTCGTCCCCGGCCGGGTCGTCAACTGCTACGGACCCACCGAGACCACCGTCTGGTCGACCGCGTGGCCGGTCGAAGAACGGTCGCCCGTACGCATCGGGTGGCCCTTCCCGGGTGAGCGTTGTCACGTGGTGGACCGGCTCGGCCGGGATCTGCCGCCGGGCTGTCCCGGCCGGCTGCTCATCAGCGGCGCCGGTGTCGCCGCGGGGTACTGGAGACGTCCCGAGCTGACGGAGGCCAAGTTCCTCTCCCTGCACCGCGACGGGGGCGAGCCGCGCGCGTACGACACGGGCGACACGGTGGTGTTCGACGGCTCGCGGGGACTTCGCTTCATCGCCCGCCGCGACAGTCAGGTCAAGGTGCTCGGCCAGCGCGTCGAGCTGGAGGAGATCGAGGCGGCGATCATCGCCTTGGAGGGTGTACGAGATGCCGCGGTGGCCGTCGGCTCGGCGCCCGGACCCTGCACGGCCTTCGTCGTACTCGAAGCACTCTCCGGCGAGTCCGTCGAGCCGGCTCCGCTCGTGCCACGGCTCGCCGAGGAGTTTCGGCGGCGGCTGGCCCGGTGGCTCACGCCGGCCATGCTGCCGGGTGCGTGGACGTCGATGCCGGCGCTGCCGCTGCTGCCCAACGGCAAGCTCGACCGGAACGCGCTGACCGCGACGGCGGGCGAGCCTCGCACGGAGCCCGACACGCGGGACGGCGCCCAGAGCGAATCGGCGGCTCTGGTCCACGAGGTCTGGGAACGGGTGCTCCGGCAGCCCGTCCGCAATCCGGACGCCACGCTTGCCTCACTCGGCGGCACCCTGAGTCAGTTGCCCGGGATCTGCGCCGAACTCCAGGCCCGCCATCCGGCTCTCGCGCTCCACGAACTCTTCGGCGACACCACGATCCGATCGCTCGCGGCGCATCTCGACGGCCGGCACGCTCCGGCGGCGTCCGCCGGTCGCCGAGAAGAAGAACGTGGCCATGCGCGCAGGCGAGCCCTGCGGGAATGGCGAGTCAACTCCAACGGTGCGATTGATGAGAAAGGGGATTCGTGAATACCGAGAATGAGCGCGCCGCCACGGTCGCGGTCGTGGGGATGGCCCTGCGCGTTCCCGGCGCGGCCGACCCGGACGTGTTCTGGGACAACCTCATGGCCGGTCGGGTCTTCCTCCCGATCGAGCTCGACGACGGTGCATTCGGGGTGGGCCGGATCGAGCGTACGGCCGAGTTCGACGCCGCGTTGTTCGGCCTCTCGCCTGCCCAGGCCACGGTCACCGACCCCCAGCATCGGGTGGCCACCGAACTCGTCTGGCAGGCGTTGGAGGACGCCGGGATCGACACGAAACGGGATCCGGGGCGGGTCGGCCTTTTCCTGGGGTGCGGCAACACCGGTTACCGGGAAAAGTACGTGGCGGCCGATCCCCAGCTCAGCCAGGTCGTCGGCGCACAGCAGATCTCCGTGGGCAACGACAAGGACTTTCTCGCGACGGGAATCGCCTACCGGCTGGGCTTCACGGGCCCGAGTGTCACGGTGCAGACCGCCTGCTCGACGTCACTGGTCGCGGTGCACCTCGCCGCCCGCAGTCTGCTCACCTACGAATGCGACATCGCGATCGCCGGTGGCGTCACGATCCAGATGCCGCCGGAGGCGAGTTACGTCTACCAAGAAGGCAACGTCCTGTCCGCGGACGGGTGCTGCCGCCCGTTCACCAAGGGAAGCCGGGGCAGCGTCGCGTCCAACGGCGCCGGGATCGTCGTGCTGCGCCGTACCGAAGAGGCCGGTGGCGCCGCACGCGCGGTGATCGCGGGAAGCGCGGTGAACAATGACGGCGCCGACCGGATGAGCCTCACCGCACCCAGCCCGCTCGGCCAGTCCGCGGTGATCCGTGAGGCGCTCGGCGCGGCCGGCCTGGAGCCCGGTGACATCGGCTTCGTCGAGGCGCACGGCACGGGAACCGAACTCGGAGACCAGGTCGAGCTGGACGCCCTCGCCGAGGCGTACGGCGACGCGAGTGAGCCGTGCGCGATCGGCGCGCTGAAAGCCGGCATCGGCCACACCGACACCGCGTCCGGAGTGGTCGGTTTGATCAAGGCGGTGCTGGCGGTCGAACACGATCGCCTGCCGCCCACCCCGAGCCAGCCCGGCGACGGCGTCGACGCCGATCTGCGGTCGGCACGCTTCTCCCTGCCTCGCGAGGCGAGCCCATGGCCAGGGCGCGGCGGCCGGTACGCGGGCGTCAGTTCGTTCGGCCTCGGCGGGACCAACGTCCACGTCATCGTCGCCCAGCCGCCGCCGGAGCCTGCGCCGTCGCCCTCGTGGGCCGGGCCGGGCCTGGCGGTCCTGTCCGCCGCCGACCCGGAGGCACTGACCAGGACCGCGTCCGCGCTCGCCGCACACCTGCGGAGCGCGGAGCCGCCGCTGGGCGAGGTCCTCGGCACGCTCTGGCACGGGCGCCGGCACCTGCCGTACCGCTGGACGTTCCCCGTGCCCGCGGCGGAGGAGCCGGTCGCACGTGAGGGGCTGGCCGAGGCTCTGGCTCGGCTCGACCGGCCACGCCGTGCGGTCCGCGATCCCCTGGTCGCGGTACTGCTGCCGGGCCAGGGAGTGAAGGTCGCCGGCGCCGGAGCACGGCTCGCCGCGGCCGATGGCGCCTTCGCGCGCGACTGGGACGCGTCGCGGGCACAGGTCCGCCAGGCCGGCGGACCCGACCTGCGCGAGTGTGCCGACTGGCCCGATGACGACCCACGGTTGCTGGACACCGCGATCGTCCAGCCGCTGCTGTTCACCGTGGAGATCGCCCTGCTCCAGAGCCTCGAACGGCGCGGCGTCGAACCCTCGGCGCTTCTCGGCCACAGCGTCGGCGAGTTGGTGGCGGCGACCTGGGCCGGGGTGTTCACCGTGGCCGAGGGCGCGGCCGCCGTCGTCGAACGCGGACGGCTGATGGGGCAGGCTCCGCGCGGAGCCATGGTCGCCCTGCGTACGGACGAACGCACCGCGACGGAGCTCGCCGAGGGTCTTCCTCTCGACGTGAGTGCCGTCAACGCGGTCGACGACGTCGTCCTGGGCGGCGACGAGGAGGCGGTCGCCGACGTGGAACGGCGGGCGGCCGAACGCGGGATCGCCACGACCAGGCTCGCCACCGGCCACGCGTTCCACACACGCGCGATGGCGCAGGCGGCGGACGAGTTCGCCGGTTTCCTGCGGACCATCGACCTGCGCCCCCCGCGCATGGTCGTGCTGTCGAACGTGACCGGCGAGCCGCTCACCCCCGACCAGGCGACCGACCCCGCGTACTGGGCGGGTCAGCTCGCCGGCACCGCGCGTCTCGGCGAGGCCCTCGACGCGCTACTGGAGTTCGAGCCCGATCTGGTCCTCGAGGCCGGCCCCGGCCGGTCGCTCACCGGTCAGCTACGCCGCGACGCCCGGCGAACCGGCCGTGAGGTCGTCGCGGTCCCCGTACTCGGCGGCGGCGGGAACGAGGAGGAGGTCCACCTCGCGGCGCTCGGCAACGCGTGGGCAGCGGGCAGCGTGCTCCGGCCCCCGATGCCGGCGCCGACCGGCGCTGTCCGGCTGCCCGGCTACGTGTTCGCGGACACCCGTTTCTGGGCCGGTCCGGCCACGGAACCCGGGACGTACGAGGGTGCCTCGGCGCCCGTTGCCGAGGAGTCCGCACCGCCGGAAGCCGAGGAGACGACGACGCTGCTCGCCGAGATCTGGCAGGAGTCGTTCGGCGGGCCGTCGATCAACCCCGAGGACAACTTCTTCGAGCTCGGCGGAACCTCGCTCCAGGCCGCACAACTGCTCAGTGTGATCAACGATCGACTGGTGCTCGGCGTCCGCCTGCGTGACCTCTACACCTACTCCTCCTTCGGCGAGTTCGCGAGCCGGGTGGAGCAGCTGATCCTGGAACGGGATGACTCCGAGCTCCTCCGGCTCCTCGCGGAGATCGAGGCCGGCGAAGGCGAACAGGAGCTTGACCAATGAGCGATCTGACCGACCGGCTGCGACAGTTCACCCCGGAGCAGCGGCGCGCGTTGCGTGCACGCCTGGACCGCGAGCACGGCGAGCACGTGCCGTCCGAGGACGCCCCGCCGCTGTCCGTACGGCTGAGCCTTTACTTCTTCGCCAGCGCGACGGCTTTCAGCGGGCCGGAATACTACGAGCTGCTGCTCCAGGCGGCGGAGTTCGGGGATCGCGCGGGCTTCCACGCCGCCTGGATACCCGAACGGCACTTCGTGGATTTCGGCGGATACAGTCCCAACCCCTCCGTCCTGGCCGCCGCCATCGCGGCACGGACCCAGCGAATCCGGATCAACGCGGGGAGCGTCGCCGCGCCCCTGCATCATCCGGTCCGTATCGCCGAAGAATGGTCGGCCGTCGACAACATCTCGCGCGGCCGGGTCGGCATCTCCTTCGCCACCGGATGGCATCCGGATGACTTCGTGCTGGCACGTGAGGACCATGCCGACCGGCGGGCCACCTCGGCGCGCACGATCGAGCAGGTACGCGGGCTGTGGGCCGGTGAGGCCGTGAGCTTTCCCACCGTCGCCGACGGGGACCGGAAAGTGCGCACGAGCCCGCGTCCGCTCCAGGAGCGGTTGCCGGTCTGGCTCACGACCGGAGGCAATCCCGAGACCTTCAGTTCGGCCGGCCGCCTCGGGTACGGGGTGATGTGCGCCGCCTTCGGGCAGACCCTCGACCAGGTGAGTGAGAACATCCGCCGCTATCGCGAGGCGTGGCGGAGCGCCGGCCACCCGGGGGAGGGCGATGTGGTGGTCATGACGCACGCCTATGTCAGCGACCGTACGGACCTGGAAGACGTGGTGCGGCCGGCCCTCTATGACTACCTCGCCGCTCACCGGGCGCAGACCGCCGACTCCTCCGCCGACGCGTCCGTCCTCCTCGAGGCGGCCTTCCAGGATCTCCTCCACGGCCCATCGCTGATCGGCACGCCGGCCAAGGCACGCTCCGCGCTCGCCGATCTGGCCGCCGCGGGCGCGGACGAGGTGGGGTGCCTCATCGACTTCGGGTTGCCCGGCGAGACCGTCCTGGACGGACTCTCCGCGCTGGCCGGTCTGCTCCCATCCGAGGACGGCCGTCCCGGGTCCGCGATCGAGGCCGCGACGTGACACGCTCCGACGGACTCGCGGACCGGCTGGCCCGCCTGTCACCCGAACAGCGAGCCGCCCTGCGGCGCCGTCTGGGCGCGTCGGCGGGCACCGGCCCAGAACTTCGCCCCTACTCGGGCGACCGTTCGTGGTCGCCCCTGGGCCTGGACCAGGAGCGGCTGTGGATCCTCGAACAGCTCCATCCGGGGAGCGTCACCTACAACATCAGCGCCGGACTGCGCTTCGCGGGCACGCTGGACGTGGCCGCGCTGACGGCCTCGCTGAACGCCGTCATCCGTCGTCATGAGCTACTGCGCAGCAGCATCGAGGTACGGGACGAGAAACCGGTTCTCCTCATCGGTGACGAGCCCTCCGGCGACGTCGAGTTCGTCGACCTGACCGCCACTCCGGAACGGCTTGAGGAAGCGGTACGAGGCTTCGTCCGCCGACCCTTCGACCTGGCCGGAGGCGGCTTGCTTCGCGTGGCGGTGTTCCGTACCGCCGAGGACGAATACCACGTCATCGAGAGCATGCACCACGCCGTAACCGATCATTGGTCGTTCGGGCGGTTCAACGAAGAACTGCTGGAGCACTATCGGGCCATCGCCTCGGGGCGGCCGCCGCAGGTCCCCGAAATGCCCGTTCAGTTCGGCGACTTCGCCCGGTGGCAGCGGGACTTCTTCTCCGGAGAGCGGCAGCGCCACCATCGCGATTTCTGGCGGGACTACCTCGCGGGCGCCACCGGCGAACTCGCGTTGCCCTACGACGCTCCGCGCACCGGCGCCGGCCACGAAGGAAGATTCCACAACTTCCTCCTCACGCCGGAGGTCAGCGCCGACTTCCTGCACCTTCAGCGAACGAGCAGGCTCACCCTTCCCGAAGCGCTGATGGCGGTCTATGCCGCCCTTCTGCATGAGGAGACCGGGCAACGCGACATCATCATCGGGGAGGCCAGCGCCACCCGGGGCCGGCCGGAGACCTACCCGCTGATCGGCTTTCTCCTCACCAACACCCCGGTACGGATACGGCTGCCAGAACGCCCTGCTCCCGCGCAGATCCTGGCCGCCGCCAAGGCCGCCTCGGCCGCGGTCGCCGAGCATCGCCAGGTGCCGTTCTCCGAGATCGTCGCGGCGGCGTCGCCGGCCCGTAGCCTCGACCGCCACCCGCTGTTGCAGACCATGCACGTGGTGCTCGAGTTCGACAACGGCTCGGCGAAGGTCCCCGGAGCCGACGTCTCGTTCACGGTGATCCCGGACACCCCTTCGCCGATGGACATCACGGTGGGCTGGTGGACGGTCAACGGTCAGCTTTTCGGCCGCCTGGAGTACCGCATCGACGTGTTCTCCGCGGCGACCATCGCCCGGCTCGCCCGTCGCCTGGTGGACCTGGTCGCGGAGTTCGCCGAGCGCCCGGACCGGCCGCTCGCCGTCGCCGCACCGCGCCGTACGGTCCTCGCCGCGGCGGCCCAGGCCGGACCGGGGAGGGCCCCGGCGTCAGGGCCCGCGTCGGCCGAGGACCTCGACCGGGTCGCGGCGGTGTGGAGAGACGTTCTCGGGCGAGACGTCGACCGCGACGACGGCTTCTTCGACGTCGGCGGCACGTCGCTCATGGCCATCCAACTGGCCCAGGCGCTACGCGCGGCCGGCCTCGCCCTGACCACTCGCCAGGTGTTCAGCCGCCCCACGATCGCGGGACAGGTCGCGCTGCTCGCGGGCGGGTCCGGCACGCCTCCTCGCCCGGAGCCATCCGGCGCGGTCACTCCCGCACAGGCGGACCTTCTCGCGAGGGCGCCCGTCGGCGGCGCGCACCCGTCGCACACTCTGGTCCTGTCGTGCGCCGGGCCGATCGATCCGCCGAGGCTGCGTGCTGCCGTCGACCGGCTGGTGAGGGCACATCCGTCGTTGTGCACGGAGTTCCGTCGTCAGGGGGAGACCTGGCAGGCCACCGCCGGCAGCCGGTGGACCTGGCGGGCCGAAGCGGCCGGTGCCGACGCCGTGACCGTGGCCGCCGCCCAACGGGCGGCCTTCGATCTCGATCGGGGTGACCTGTTCGCGGTGAGCCTGCTTCCCGGGGAGGCCGACCGGATCGTGATGTCCGCGAGTGACCTCGTCGTCGATCGTCATTCCTGGGGCGTTCTCATCAAGGACCTCGTCAAGGCGTTCCTGGGCGAAGACCTTCGTACGGAGGCGGTGCCGCCACGGGAGTACGCGGCCGCAGTGAGCCGGCAGGACTTCACCGGGCAACTCGATTTCTGGCAGGCCCAGCAGGAGCCGCCGACCCCGCTGGAGCGCGTCGGCGGCGAGGAGCCGCGGGAAACCGAGCACCTGAGGCGAATGACCCCGCTCAGCGACGCGGTGTCCTGGTTCGGTGAGGCGCTCGCCGCCGTCGTACGCGCGGTCCACGCCAGGGTCGCCGGTGACGACGTCGTCGTGGAGATGGTCACGCCGGGCCGGAAGTTCTCATCGGTCGCCGGCTGGGACCCGCTGAACTCCGTCGGCTGCTACACGTGTGCTCATCCCGTGCGGTTCTCGATGGCCGACCCCGCGGATGACGCCGTCGTCATGACGCTGGCGGGCATTCCTGACGGGGGCAGAGGCTACGACGTCCTGCGGATCTCCACCGAAACCGCGTCGACCGTACGCGACTGGGCGCCACCGGAAATATCGTTCGAGTATCGCGTTGACACTCCTGGACGCATAGCCGCCCGCCCACTCGGCGAGGTATCCGAGTTCCATTCGGGGGACTCCCGCCCGCCCCGGCGCCGGACGCTCGACGTCCTGGTCGATGCCGAGGACGGCGACCTGGTATTCCGGTGGCGCCACGACGCCGGCGCGCTGGCCCCCGCCGTCGTCCGGTCCATGGCCGATCGAGCGGCGGAGGAGTTCGCCCGCCTGAGTGCCGGCCGTCTCGGCTCCGCGGCCGGGGTGACGAACCTGTCGTCGGAGGCGGTCAACGACGTCTTCGCCAAAGCCGGTGCCGAGTCCACGAAGGACTCTCTGGAATAGGAAGACCATATGACCAGAAATGGAAAGTCGGCATGACCATCCCTCTCTTCTGCTTTCCCTACGGCGGTGCGGGAGCAGGGGTCTACCGTCCTTGGAAAAGCCGTGCTTCGGCGGTATTCCGGGTGGAGTCCGTCCAGTACGCTGGGCGGGAGGAGCGCTTCGCCGAGCCGTTCTACCGGACGGTGGCCGAAGCCGCCGAGGACTGCGCCGACCGAGTGGAGAAAAGTGTCGGCAGCGGGAAGAGTTTTGCCTTCTTCGGCCACAGTCTCGGCGCGCTCATAGCGTACGAGACCGTCCGGCTCCTGATGAGCCGGGGCAGACGTCCGCCCGAGCATCTCATCGTGAGCGGTTCTCCCGGACCTCGACTCGCCAGGCGCGACACCCGTGTCGGCGCGGTGACCGACGTCGACCTCATGCAACTTGTCCGTGCTTCCGCCGACGGTCGATTCGACGAGGACGACATCAAAGAGATCATGCTCCCGATCCTTCGGGCGGACGTTCATCTCTACCAGAACTATTCTTCTGCCTCCGACGAGCCGCTTCCCATACCGATCACAGTTTTCATGGGTGCCGAAGATCCGTTGACGGATGCGGGATCGGCCCAGCAGTGGAGCGAAATGACGACCGCGAGCCATCGATATGTCGAGCTGCCCGGGGGACACATGTACCTCAGCGACGACTGGGAGCGGCTGTGGCAGACGATCGAAGCGGCACTTGAGACGAACGAGGCGTCATGAAGATCACCGGAACTTTTCCCGGGCATTCGGACATCGATCTCGACTCACTCGACCTTCTCGATCCGCGGATCTACAGCGACGGCGATCCGCACGCCATGTGGGCGGCGATGCGGGAGCGGGCGCCGCTGTACCGTCAGGTGCTCCCCGACGGCCGTGAATTCTGGTCCGTCACCCGGCACAAGGACGTCAAGGCCGTCCTGGGTGACCACACCCATTACACCTCGGCGCGCGGCACGATCCTGTCCATTCTCGGTGGCACCGACCCGGCGAGCGGCAAGATGATGGCGGCCAGCGACCCGCCGGTGCACACGGCCATCCGCACGCCGATGCACAAGCTGTTCACCACGCGCGCGGCGTGGCAACGAGAAGCACAGATCAGGCGCGTGATCCACCGCATGCTCGCACCACTGCTGAACGGCGAGACCTGGGACGTCGCGCGGATCGGGCTCGGCTTCCCGATGGCGTTCACCGGCACCTTCATGGGAATACCCGAGACCGACTGGCCGCGACTGACCAAACTGACGACGATGGCGGTCGCCCCCGACGACGCCGACTATCAGGAACCCGACAACGACGGGTCGCTGGCCGCGACACACCACGAGCTCTTCGCGTACTTCAACGACCAGGTGAAGTGGCGAATGAAGCATGAATCCGAGGACGACTTCATCGGATTCATGACCCAGATGGAACTGGCCGACAGAAAACTGCGGCGCGACGAGATCGTCTACAACTGTTACAGCATGCTCCTCGGCGCCAACGTGACCACCCCGCACACCGTCACCGGCACGGTGCTCGCGTTGATCGAGAACCCCGGCGAATACCGGCGACTCCGGGATGACACCTCCCTGATCCCGTCCGCCATCGAGGAGGGCCTGCGCTGGGCCACCCCGACCAACCATTTCGTCCGGCACGTGACACGGAACACCACCCTGTACGGCCAGAACCTCCAGGCGGGCGACGCCATCGTCGCCTGGCTCGGCTCGGCGAACCGTGACGAGGCGGTGTTCGCCGACCCGTACCGCTTCGACGTGGCCCGTTCCCCCAACCCGCACATGGGGTTCGGGTTCGGCCCGCACTACTGCATCGGGGCCCCGCTGGCCCGTGTCGCGATGCGGCTGTTGTTCGAGGAGATCGCCGCCACCGTCGAGGCGTTCGAGCTCGCCGGCCCGGTCGAGCACCTGGTGTCCAACTTCGTGGCCGGGATCAAGACGATGCCACTCACGGCCCGCCTGCGCGCCGGAGCCGCGCAGGTCCTTGACGAGGCGCTCACAGCCGACGGCCCGGTGCCACTATGACCGCCGGGAGGCGGCATCCCCGCGGTCGGAGGGCGCATGAAGCAGCGCTCTGGGTCTGCGGGGAGGCCGAGGGAAGCCGCATCGGGAAAGGATGTCATCCGGCCTCGGGCCGGAGGACGATTCGGCCGCGGAGACCACCGGCTTCGAGCAGTTCGTGTGCGCGTGCCGCGTCGGCCAGCGGGACCTGTTCGGCGACGTGCAGCGTGAGCACGCCGAAGTCGACCAGGGCGGCCAGTTCGGTGAGGCGTGCGCCGTCGGCCTGCACCTCCTGCACGACGACACGGGTGCCGCGGATCGGCGGAGGCGCGAAGGGCGCGACCAGCGCGACGAAGGTGCCACCGCCGCGCAGCGCGTCGTGAGCGTTGATCCCGAGCACGGCGGCGTCGATGACGGCGTCCACTCCGCCGGGGACCAGCGACCGCACGCTCGCCCCGAGCCCGTCGGCGGAGGTGATCACCTCGGCGGCGCCGCGCTCCCGCAGCGGCTTCTCATCCCCTGGCCGGGCCACCGCGACGGTGCGGATGCCGCGTACGGCGGCCAGTTCGAGGACGAAACCGCCGACGCCGCCAGCCGCGCCGGTGACCAGCAGGGTCTCCCCGGATCGCAGGCCCGCGAGGGTGAGCGCACCGTCGGCGGTCAGGGCGTTCAGTGGCAGGGTGGCCGCCTCGGTCAGGGAGACCGACCGGGGAGCGGGCGCGACCGCCGAGGCGTCCAGCACGACGTGCTCGGCGTGGGCGCCGGGAGCCGCCAGCAGGTCCCGCAGGCCGACCACCCGGTCGCCGGCGGCGAACCGGCTCACCCCGGGCCCGACCGCGTCGACGTGGCCGGCCACATCCCACCCCAGGCCGACCTCGGCCGCCGGGGCCAGCAGCCCGGCGCCGGTCAGCCGCCCGGCACGTACGGACAGGTCGATCGGGTTGACCGAGGACGCGGCGACGCGCACCCTCACCTGCCCTTCGCCCGGTTCGGGCAGGGGAGTGTCGATGACTTCCAGCACCTCAGGGCCGCCGAAGCGGCGGACGATGATTGATTCCATGCCCTCACGGTAGATTTCAGCCATCGAATGCCGGAACAAGGCACTTCAAGGTGCCTACGGGACGCGGGGGAACCGATGGTGACCATGAGGGCCGACGAGCGCCGCGAACTCGCCCGCCGCGCGTACAACGCCAACCTGGCCGAGTGCCCGGGACACGAGCTGCTGGCCACGCTCAGCGACAAGTGGGTCACCCTCGTCCTCGCGGCACTGGCCGACGGGCCGCTGCGGCACAGCGAGCTAGCACGGACCGTCGCCGGCGCGACGCAGAAGATGCTCACCCAGACCCTGCGAAAACTCGAACGCGACGGACTGCTGACCCGCGCCGTCACCGGCTCCGTACCGCCACGCGTCGACTACCGGCTCACCCCGCTCGGCGAGACTCTCCTGCCCATCCAGAGAGCGATCAAGACCTGGGCGGAGACGCACATCGACGAGGTCCACGAGGCCCGCACCAGGTACGACCCGCAACCGTCCGGGCAGTGAGACACCGAATTCCACCACAGTATTAGCCGGCGTCACCACCAGGGATGATCCGGTCTATTCTCAGGCCGGCTGCGGTCACGACGTAGTGGATCATGTAGATGACGTCGTAGGAGCGCGGGTCGTCGTTGATGAGAAATTGGCATTCGCCGGATCCCAGCGGATCGAGTTCACAGGCGTGTGTCCAGGCCAGCCGATACGTCTCTCCCTTCTTCACCGGCGGAACCTGCTCATCGACCACCTCGGATGTGGCGCGCCGCAGCATGCCCGTCCGGTCGCGGGCGTGCCAGTCGACGAGGAATGCCGTGAGAAACGCGTGAGCGTCTGGCGGTGGTGCGTGAGTCGGGGCGGACGGCGACGGCCGCACTGAGCGCGAAGACGGCGACGGCCGCACGGCGTGAGAAGAAGCGCTCGGATGGCAGGCTGACAGTGCCGTCACGGCAGTGAACACACACACAAACGCGAGGCGACACCTGGTCACGCGCAATCCCCGATTCCATTGACTTGGGCCAGGTGAGGTATTGAACCCAACGTACACAGAATCCACGACACGATCGCCGGTACTGGCCTGTCATGGCCGTGCCGTCCAGCGGAGACCACTCGGCCGGCACGCGTCTGGGACACTCCCGCTGGAAGGGAGTTTCTGATGGTCCCAGATCAGCGATCGGCCGTCGTCGTTCTGTACGCCGATGCCGATCACGCCGTCGCGGAACGGATTGGCGAGTTGATCAGTGCGCCATTCCGGCGAACAGCGGTCGAGGGAGACAAGACGCTGATCGTCGTGTTGTCGCCGGAGCTGGCGAAGGATGCGCGATTGCTCAGCCAGGCTGAGCATGGTGCCGACGAACAGGTCCGTCTAATACCGGTGGCGACACAAGGCGGATTGGACGAAATCACGGCCTTCGAGTCATTGAAAAGCCTGCACTGGATTGAGGTGTTCCGGCTGGACGACGACGCTCTTCGTGATGTCCTGCTACAAGCGATGAATTTGAACTCCGACACGGCGGCGGATCTGGACGTATTATCCAGCGCGGCCAGGGCATGGCACGCTCAGGGTCGTCCGCTTCGCGCGGCATTCGCCGGGAGTGAGCTCGTGCGAAAGCAGACGCTCTGGGATTCACTCACCGCCGGCCACCCGGTTTTCGGAAACGAGATCGTGGCCGACTTCTTGACGGCCGGCGCGTTACGGCAGAAGAGGCGGCGCCGCATATCACGGTGGACGGGCACGGTCCTCGCGGCCGTGGTCCTGATCGGGTGCGGCGGCTGGGGATGGCAACTCGTTCGGGAACGCTCGGCGTCGGCCAGTGCGGCATCGGCTGAACAGGACAGGCTCTCGGTGCAGGCCGCCAAGACGGCTCGTGACGATCTGAGTGCCGGTCGACGACGCGACGCCCTCATCGAGGCGGACGGCGCCCTGGACCACGCCTCGACACGGGACGCCCGTGAGGTCGGACGCGAGATATTGTCGCTGCCACTGCCGTCGACGACCTTCCAGCTCGGGGCGGTCAAGCCGGCGGCCATGGCTTGGTCGCGCTCTGGCCGCTACCTCGCGGCGGGGTCGAGTGACGGGCGGTTGTGGGTGCTCGACACCCGAGACCGTAAGCGGGTGGTGAGGCGGGCGGTCGGGCGATCGGCCATCCGTTCGCTGGGTTTCCGCGTCGCGAACACCGGCGCGGAAGTCGTCTACACGCTCGGCGATGGCACACGTGGAGCGGCGCCCGTCCCGCTGGCCGCCGCCGAGGGCGGTTCGGACGGCTCCCGAGTGGACCGGACCGCCACGGTCAGCTCGGACGAATCAGCGTCCGCCTCCCTTTTTCACGATGGGGTGGCGTTCCGGTCGACTCGGTGCGCCAACAAGGCGAACAGCGCGTGCACCGTCTGGGGCCCGGTGACCAGTGGCTCAACGCTGGGAGGGTTGTGGAACCCCCATGAGGCGCTGCTCGCGGTCGCCACGACCGGCGGTGACGTCGACGTGTTCGACGCCGGCAGGGTCCTGGCGAGATCGACGACCCTGACGCCGCGCCGTCTGTCCGGGAAGGGCGGGTGGGCCACATATCTGCCGGACACGAAGCGTACGGCGGTCGTCGACGCCGACGGCGCCGCCTATCTGGCCTATCCGGGAGAGCCCTCGAAAGGTGATGAGCGATACGCCTGCCAGACCGTTCATGACACGAGCTCACAGAACATCGGCCAGGCATTCAACTACCGGGTGTCCGGCCTCGACTGCCGGGGCAGGGTCCAGTGGTCGGTCAGTGACTACGACATCGCGGCGGCGCTGCCTCCCGAGGCCAAGGGCGACGCCGAGACCGCATCGGGTGAGCCGTCGGTGGAGCCGGTCATAGAGGTCGGACCGCGCGGAACGACCGCTCTCGTCGTCGACCGCGCCGGCCGAGCGTACCTGCTCCGCCGGACGACCACGTGGACGGTGGCGTTGCGCACCGCGGTACGTCTGACGCCCGGTCTGCGCGTATCCGGAGTGGTGTTCACCGCCGACGGCACCGCCGCCGCGGCGATGTTGCGGCCGGAGGACGGGGGAGCGGCCACCGTCCTGGTCCTCGACCTCAAGCGCCCTGCGACGGCCCCATTCCGCATCGGCGCCGTCTCCTCCTCGACCGATCTCGATGCCTTCTCCGCGGATCACCGGACGCTCGCCTTGTCAGGCAACGTTTCCGGGTCCAACGAAGGAGTTCTGATCGTGGACGTCACGCATCGGAGCATCAGCGCCACCCGCATCGGCGGAAGGCCGGTCGCGTTCGACGAGACGAGCCGGCGCCTGCTGGTCATCGGGGCGCCGGATAGCAGCCTGCCGCTTCCCAGGACCTTGCCCTTCGGCGTCAACACCGCAATGTCGTCCGCCAGGGTCTATGACGTCCAGTCCGGCGAACTCCTCTGCCAGGAGCTCTTCTACCAGCCAGGTCAGCCGGTCGGCTTCGTCAGGCCCGACCTGACGTCGTTCATCATCGACGGCTTCGGCCCCCTGTACCAACAAGGCTGTGCTCCCCCCGCACATCTGCGCGGTGCGCTGAAGTCGGCCCTGGCCTCTATCGTCCCGGTGGCCCGCCCATGACCGAACCGCGGCGCTGGCTCGGCCGGGACCGGTCCGACGTGTTCATCTCCTACTGCCGTGAAGACCTCCGGTCGGCGATGGAAGTGGACCGCTATCTCCGCGGGAAAGACCTGAGCACGTGGATTGACAGCGGTTCCCTTCTGCCCGGCGTCCCCTGGAATGCCTCCGTCACGACGGCGATTCGCTATGCGGGAGTGTTCGTGGCCGTCGCGACACCCCGCTATCGCGACTCTGGGCCGTGCAGGGAGGAGTACGACGTCGCGCGCGAGGCCGGGAAGTACATCGTGTGTACCGGGACGGCGCCGTGGGACTGGCCCGGCTGGGTGGACGAACCACCACCCGGCGCGGTGGTCGTCGATCGGGCGGACGGCGCCGCCGTGCACGAGGCGCTGGAGCCACGGCTCGCCGTCGGGCGCCTGCAGGCCGACCTGGAACAGGCCGCCGCGACGTTCACGACGCGAAAGTCGCTGATCCCCTCGTTCCAGGGCCGTCAGGGTATGCGAGGAGCGTTCGACGCCCTGGCCGCCGTACGGCAGGCCGGGCTTCCCACGCCGGACCGGTCCGCCCGCTTCGCCCGGCGTCTGCGATGGCGGCTGATGCGATGGCGTGCCCTCATCGTGGCCACAGCGATCATCGTCGTTCTCGGCGGTCTTGGGGTGCTCGGCTCGTTCACCCACCTGGGGCGGCAGTTCCGTACGAGCGAGTCCAGCAGGCAGAAGCGCCATCGGATCACCGAGTCCCAGTCGCTTGCCGCCGAGGCGCTCAAGGAGAAGGAGTCGGGCGTCGTCTCGCAGTCACGGCTGCTCGACCTGGCGGTGCGCGCGTACGACCAGTCGCCGACGCCCGAGGCCGTCGCCGCGCTGCGGCAGGTACTCACCGACACGCCACACGCGGAAGACCTCCATGCGGTGAAGTTGCCCGGGCGCCTGATCGCCGTACGGCTCACGGCCGACGGGCGAACCGCCGGACTCACGGCCGATGGGACGTTCCTGGACTCCGGTGGCCGGACTTCCCGCGCCTGGCGGCCGGCGACCACCGGCGGGCGGCTCAAGTCGGGATGGATCACCTCCGACGGCGGCACGCCGCTGGTCCTCACCGACACCGGCGACCTGCGGACGGGGCCGACCGTCCTGGCCACCCACGTCGGGGCCGCCGCCACCGATGATGACCAGACGATCTACGCCATCGCACGGGGCGCCACGGTGGAACTCCACGAACGCACGGGACGCCTTCGGTGCACGCTGCACCGGCCGGCCGAGGTCACGGCGCTCGCGATCTCGCCGAAGGGCGACGCCCTGGCCGTCGGTGAACGGGGGGACGCCGTCGTGGCCGTGAACACCGCGACGTGTGTGGTACGGGCCGTGCCACGTCCCGCGCAGGGGTACGGCCTGCCCGATCCGCTCGATCCGATCGTCGCGGTCGCGGTCGCCGACGACGCGAGGGTCATCGGCTTCGCGTCGAAGGCTTCGGTGAGTACGGCCGTCCGAGGTGCCGGCGGCCGCTACTCCGTCGGCAGCGAGAGCGGATCCTCAAACGACGTACAGGTCTATCTGTCCGCGGACGGATCCATCAAGGCGTCCTCGTACGGCTCGTTCCTGCCGTTCGGCACGGGCCCAGGTCTGACGGCGAGCTCCCTGCATCTATCGGGCGACGGGCTGTCCCAGGTGACTGCGGCGCAGTTCTCACGCGGCGCGGATGGAAGATGGCGATGTATCGCGGGCACCGCGTCCGGCGCCCTGTTCTCGATGAACCTCGATGAAGGCCGCGAGACCTTTCCACATCCGGTCGGCCTGGTCGCGGACGGAATCCTCACGACCACCGCCGACCCGCCGTGGAAGCAGCCGGCCGTGCTCACCGACCGGCCCGCCCACGGGCGCCCCCGCCGCTGGCGCGGGCCGCCACACGGCCTGTCGTGGACAAGCATGCCCGTCCTGCTCACCGCACCCCGCGGCAAGGTGGCCGCGGTCGCGGGCACGAACGGGAGGATCACCGTTCTCGGCCCCGAGATGCCGGCCACGGCGGTAACCGTTCCCGGCCCGGCGACGTTCACGCCGACCGGCCGCCATCTACTCTCGGTCCAGAGCGGCAGCGTGACACGCTGGCGGATTGATCGTCACCGGCTGCGGCCGTCCGCGTCCGTCGAGATCGAGAACGCGTCGGCCGCGCCGGTCGTCGCGGTGACCGCTCTCGGCGAAACCCGGATCGCGGTCGCCCACCTCGACGGCACGCTGGAGATCGTCGATCTGAGCACGGCCACCGTCACCGCCCGGCTCACCGACGCGGCCGCCTCGTACCTGGCATTCTCACCCGCAGGAGACCGGTTGGCCATGCTCACCGATCACAAGCTGCAACTCCGGGATCCTGAAGACCTCCGGCCGCTCACGGAGATTCCGCTCACCGGAGCGTTGGCCGCACGATTCGCCGCGGACGGGAGGACGCTGGCGGTCAGTACGGCCGGTGCCGCGCACGTGTTCTCCGTTCCGGACCTGTTCTCCCTGCTCGACGAGCCTTCGTACGGCAGTGACGCGGTCGCTTTCCCCGCCCTCCCCTACCAGGGAGGTGTACTCCTCTCCGACGGAACACAGGCCACGGTCTGCGCCGTGTGTGCGAGCGCCGATCCGGCCCGGTTGCGAGAAACGGCCGGACACGCACGTGACGCGTTGCGGCTGGCCGATAACTGAGCGATACGCGTTCGCTACGGCTTGACGGCCTTCGATTCCATTTCTAGGCTGGCGACGCAATCGATTGTCAATCGGTTGCATCACTGCGGGTGCCGCCGGACACGGCCCTCCCAGTGATCAATGGCCTGCGCGGGTGTCACGCCCGGACCGCGCGGGTTCGTGAACAGGAGGCGACACGTGTTCCATGTGATCCACACCCACGACCGGGTCTCGGATCGACTCGTCAAGGCATTCGCCGACCATGACGTGGCGACGGTGCACGAGGCTCTCGGCAGGCGGGGGGCGATGGGTGCCGTGATCAAGCCGCTCTATCCCGGCATGCACGTCTGCGGCACCGCGCTCACCGTACGCGGCCAGGCGGCCGACAACCTCATGCTGCACAAGGCGATCGACGTCGTGTCACCGGGAGAGGTGCTGGTCGTCGACATGGGCGGATGGGAGGGCGGTCCCTGGGGCGACCTGATGTCCGTCGCCGCGAAGGCACGCCGGTGCGGCGGGCTCGTGATCGACGGGTACGTGCGCGACGGCCAGACCATACGCGAGCACGGGTTCGACGTCTTCGCGCGCGGGCTCTCGGTGAAGGGCACCGCCAAGGAGAGCCTCGGGCTGATCAACCACCCGGTGAGCTGCGGCGGAGTCATCGTCGAACCAGGTGATCTGGTGCTCGGCGACGACGACGGGGTCTGCGTGGTGCCTGCCGGTGAGGCCGAGGAGGTGCTGGAGAAAGCCGACCGCAGGCGCGAGGACGAACGGGTGAACCGCGAGCGGTTCGCGCGCGGCGAGACGCTCTGGTCCATGGCCGGGTTCCAGGAGGCGGCCGTCGCGAAGGGGCTGCGCGAGGAGCCCGTCAACGGTGAGGAGCGCTGAGGTGCCCGAGACATCACGTGCCGGATCGTGGCGCCCGTCGGCGACCGCGCGGCGCGGGACGGACGCCGAGCGGGACGCGAGCCTCGCGCTCGTCCCGCGCGCGGGCCTGGTCGCGCTGCACAAGGGAGACCCGTGCTTCGCGACACCGGCCCACATCCGCACGGCCGAGCGGGAGGCCGTCGAGCAGGGATACACGCACTACCCCGCGTTGCACGGCGACCCCGACCTGCGGCAGGTCATCGCCGACCAGGTGTCGAAGGGCGCGGCGCGCGGCTACGCCGCCGACGAGGTGCTCATCACCGCCGGCGCGACCCAGGCCGTCTACTGCGCGCTGACCGCGTTCCTCGACCCGGGCGATGAGGTCCTGGTGTTCGACCCGACGTTCTCCCACTACCTCCCGGTCATCCGGCAGACCGGCGCCCGGCCGGTCGCCGTCCCGACGACCGAGGACTTCCGCATCGACCCCGAACGGCTGCGAGCCGCCATCACCGGCCGTACGAAGATGCTCATCGTCAACAACCCGGCCAACCCGACGGGCGTCGTCCTCACGCCGGAGGAGGTCGAGGTCCTGGCCGATATCGCGGCGGCCGCGGACCTGCTCGTGCTGGCCGACGAGGTCTATGACCATCTCCTGTTCGGCGCCCGGCACACGCGTCTCATCGACCTGCCCCAGCTCGCCGACCGGGTCCTGCACGTCAACAGCTTCTCCAAGACCTACGCGATGACCGGATGGCGCCTCGGGTACGTCGTGGCGCCGCGTCCGCTCTTCGGGCCCATCGCCACGATCCACACGAACTCCATGTCCCAGGTCCACTGGCCCACCCAGCGCGCCGGCATCGCCGCGCTGACCGGGTCGCAGGACTGCGTCGAAGCCATGCGCCTCGGGTACGAGGAGCGCCGCGCGACGCTGCTCTCGGCACTCGCCCGTACGCCCGGCACGCGTGTCACCGAACCCGAGGGCGCCTTCTACGTCTTCCTCCGCTTCGATCCGGGCCTCGGGCTCACCTCCACCGAGGTGTGGCAGAGCCTGCTCGACGCCGGTGTCGCCGTACGCAGCGGGACCGAGTTCGGCCGGGCGGGTGAGGGGCGGATCCGGCTCACGTACGCGGCCGACCTGGCCGAGATCCGGCAGGGCGCCGAGATCGTACGCGCGACCTTCCAGAGGTTGTCGGCATGACGGCGCGCGCGATCCAGGTCAGCGACCTCACCCACACGTTCCGGCCGGACTTCCCGGTCGGGCGGTACGACGCACCGCGCCGCGAGCCGCTCGCCTGCCTGGCCCACGACGGCTTCCGCAGCAACCGCTGGTCGCTGGTCGAGCACACGGGCACGCACGTCGACGCCCCGTCACACTTCGCCGAGGACGGCGCCGACGTGTCCCGGCTGCCGGCCGCCGACCTGGTCGTCCCGATCGCCGTGATCGACGTGACCGCGCGCACCGCGGCCGACGCCGACACCGCCGTCACGGTGGCCGACATCGAACTCTACGAGGAGAGGTACGGACGGCTGCCCGACGGCGCGGGGGTCTTCATGCGCTCCGGCTGGGACGTACGCGCCGGCGACGCGCGTTCGTACAACGGTGTCGGCGCGGACGGCCTGCGCCGCTCGCCCGGCTTCACGGTCGACGCGGTGAGCTGGCTGCTGGAGCGGCGATCGGTCACGTGCGTCGGGGTGGACTCACCGAGCATCGACGTCGGTTCCGCCACCGGCTTCCCGGTGCATCGAAGCTGGCTGGGCGCCGGTCGGTACGCCGTCGAGGGCCTCGCCGGGCTCGCGGCCCTACCCGCCGCGGGGGCCACCGCCGTCATCGGGGTCATCCCCTTCGAGGACGGCTCTGGCGGCCCGTGCCGGGTGATCGCCACGTGGTGACGCGGACGGACGACACGGAGGACGAGCCGCTTTTCGTGCTCACCCGCGCCCTCCCGGAACCCGCACCGGCCATGCTCACCGCGGCGGGCCGGGTGCACGTGCTCGACCCGGGAGTCTCCTCCGCCGGGCTGCGCGCCGCCGCGGGCACGGCGACGGCGCTCTGCACCCAGCTCGGGGACGTCATCGACGAGGAGGTTCTCGACCAGGCGGGCCCACGGCTGGTGGCCGTGTGCAACTACGCCGCCGGTTTCGACAACGTCGACGTCGCCGCGGCGACCCGGCGCGGCGTCCTGGTCACCAACACCCCCGACGTGCTGACCACGGCCACGGCGGACCACACGATCGGGCTGGTCCTGGCCGTCGCGCGCCGGCTGTGCGAGGGCGACGCCGTGATGCGGGCCGGCCGGTTCCCCGGCTGGTCGCCGACGTACATGCTCGGCGCCGATCTCGACGGCGCCACCCTCGCCCTGGTCGGCTTCGGACGGATCGCGCGTGCGGTCGCCGAGCGCGCCGTCGCGTTCGGGATGCGCATCATTCACGTCGGCGGGGTCGCCGGCGAGGGCGCCGGGCGAGTCGGCCTCGCCGAGGCGCTTCGCGAGGCGGACTTCCTGTCGATCCACGCGCCGCTCACCGAGCGGACCCGGCACCTGATCGGCGCGCCGGAACTGGCCGCGATGAAGCCGTCCGCGATCCTGATCAACACCGCGCGCGGCCCGATCGTCGACGAGCGTGCGCTGGTCGAGGCCCTGCGGAACGGGGCCATCGCGGGCGCCGGCCTCGACGTCCATGAGAACGAACCGCACCTCACGCCCGGAATGGCCGAGCTGAGCAACGTCGTGCTCACCCCGCACCTCGGCAGCGCCACGCGGGGGACACGCGCGGCCATGGCCCGCGTTTGCGCGGCGAACGCCGTCGCGGCCGCGGCGGGCCGGGTCCCGCCGAACGCCCTCAACCCGGAGGCGACGCGGCGGTGAACCCATCACCAGTAACGGAGTAACGATGATCACCTGTGTCGTGGACTACACGATCGACCCGACGAAGATCACCGAGTTCGAGCGGTTCGCACACCGCTGGATCGCGTTGGTGAACCGGCACGGCGGCACCCATCACGGCTACTACCTGCCGGGCGAAGGGGCCAGCGACAAGGCGCTCGCCCTGTTCAGCTTCCCCGGCCTCGCCGCGTACGAGAACTATCGGGCGCTGTTCGGGCGAGACCCGGAGTTCGTCGCGGCGGACCGCATCCGCGACGAGAGCGGTTGTGTCGTGCGCTACGAGCGGACCTTCATGCGGCCACTGCTCGCCGACCCCGCGTCGGCCTGACCACGGCGTTGTCCCTCCATCAGGCCGGTACGCACGGGCCCGTGCTGCTGGCCCCCGACAAGTTCAAGGGCACGCTCGACGCCGAGGAGGTCGCCGCGCACCTTGCCACGGGTTTCCGGCGTGCCGCACCGGAGGCCGAGGTACGCGTGGTGCCGGTCGCCGACGGCGGCGACGGCAGCGTCGCGGCCGCGCTGCGGGCGGGATACGACCCCCGGCGCGTACGGGTCCGCGGCCCGCTGGGCGGCATGGTGGACGCACGCCTCGCCCGGCGCGGTACGACGACGATCGTCGAGGTCGCGGACGCGTGCGGGCTGCGACGGCTGCCCACCGGAGTGCGGGCGCCGCTGACCGCGACCAGCCACGGGGTCGGCGAGGCCATGCGCGCCGCACTCGACGAAGGTGCCACGACCCTGGTGGTCGGGCTCGGGGGCAGCGCCACGACCGACGGAGGCGCCGGGCTGCTCGGCGCGCTCGGCTGCGGGTTCACCGACGCCGCCGGGCACCGTCTGCGTCCGGGCGGCGGCGACCTCGTCCGGCTGGCCACGGCGGACCTGACCGGCCTGGACTCCCGGCTCGCCGGCGTCGACGTGATCCTCGCCGGCGACGTCGACAACCCGCTGCTCGGACCGTACGGTGCGGCGCGGGTGTTCGGCCCGCAGAAAGGCGCCGACCCGGCCGGCGTCGAGCGCCTGGAAGCCGGACTGAACCGCCTGGTGACCGTCCTGTCACGGGCCGGCGGTCGAGTGGGGGAACGGGCGCGTGCGGCGGCGGACACGGCGGGCGCCGGTGCCGCCGGCGGTCTCGGCTTCGCCCTGCTGCTCCTCGGGGCCGAGCCGCGTCCCGGCGCGGACTTCTTCCTCCGGCTACTCGACTTCGACCAGGCCCTCACCGGCGCCCGGCGGGTGGTGACCGGCGAGGGATCACTGGATGCCCAGAGCCTGCGCGGCAAGGCGCCCGTCACGGTGGCACGCCGGGCGGCGGCGGCCGGAGTTCCGGCCGTCGCCGTGGTCGGTACCTGCGCACTGCCCGCCGGCCGCTGGCGCTCGGCGGGCCTGGAGGACGTGCACGCTCTCGCCGACCTGGATCCCGCGTGCGCCCGCAGTCCCGAGCTCAGCGCCGTGTTGCTCGAACGCGTCGGTTACCAGCTCGCGGTCGGCGGCGACAGGACACCGGGACCGCCGGCGCGGCCCGGATGAGAGCCGCGTTGACGTGAGTCCACCTGCCCCCCGCGCCGCGCCCGGAATGACACCCGATTCACCCCTACCGGAGGCATCCATGTCCGAGGCGGCCCTGGTGGCGAGCCGACGCGACGGCATCGCCGGCCTGGCACGGGATCTGGAGCGCGGGCGGACCTCGTCCACGGCGCTGACGACGGCGGCGCTGGACCGCATCCAGCGGTACGACTCAGTGCTCAACGCGGTGGTGACCGTGCTCGCGGACGAGGCACTGGACGCGGCGCGGCGCGCCGATCGAGAGATACGGGACGGGCGGTCGCGCGGGCCGCTGCACGGGGTCCCGATCGGCCTGAAGGACGTGATCGACGTACGCGGAGTACGTACGACGATGGGTTCGGAGTCTCACCTTGACGACGTCGC
This sequence comes from uncultured Actinomycetota bacterium, assembly GCA_963799975.1. GTDB lineage: Bacteria > Actinomycetota > Actinomycetes > Streptosporangiales > Streptosporangiaceae > Actinoallomurus. The sequence continues at coordinate 861,987 of CAWCZF010000006.1, forward strand.
CACGCGGGACGCGGCGGTCGTACGCCGCCTGCGCCGCGCCGGCGCCGTCATCATCGGGAAGCTGAACACGCAGGAGTTCGCCTACGGGGCGACCGGCGAGGCGTCGTTCCACGGCCCGACCCGCAACCCGCATGACCTGGGGCGGATCTCCGGCGGGTCGAGCGGCGGCCCGGCCGCGGCCGTCGCCACCGGCATGTGCGCCGGCGCGATCGGCACCGACACCGGCGGCTCGGTCCGCATTCCCGCCGCGCTCTGCGGGGTGGTGGGGCTCAAACCGACCAGCGGCCGCGTCGGCCGTACCGGCGTTCTCCCGCTGTCCTGGACGCTCGACCACGTCGGCCCGATCACCCGGTCGGTCGCGGACAACGCATTGCTCCTCGGGGCCCTGTGCGGTTTCGATCCGGACGACGACGCGTCGGTCCGTCGCTCCCGCGAGGACTTCGCCCGCGACCTGTCCACCGGCGTACGCAGGCTGCGTGTCGGGGTGCCGGACGCCTGCTACGAGCACCTCGACCCCGAGGTCCGGCAGGGTGCGGGGGAGGCGTTGCGCCGCTGGGAGGAGCTCGGCGTAACGCTGATGCCCGTCGAGATTCCCGAGCTGGATCGCATCGTGAGCGCACAGCGCACGATCCTGTCGGCGGAGGCCTACTCGGTGCACCGGAGGCGTCTCACGGAGCGGCCGCAGGTGTTCCGGCCCGCGGTACGCGACCGGTTGACCGCCAACGCGACGCTTCCCGCCTGGGCGTACGCCGAGTCCCACCGGCTGCGAGGCGAGGCGATCCACGCGCTGGACGAGGCACTCGCTGAGGTCGACGTGCTCGCCACCCCGACCGTGCCGATCCCGGCACCGCTCCTCGGGCGGCAGGAGATCTCCAGCACCGGGAGGCCCGAGGTCGTCCAGGCGGCACTGACCCGGCTGACCGGCGTGACCAACCTGACCGGGCACCCCAGCCTGACGGTGCCGTGCGATCGCCGGCCGGGCGAGCTCCCTGTCGGAGTGCAGCTCATCGGCAGGCGCTGGGCCGAGTCCATGCTGTTCCGGTTCGGCCGGGCACTCGAGGACACGTTCCCAGAATCCCGCTGATCGCGCCCCGGCCGCGGACCGTACGCCGAGCCCCCGTGTTCAGCGGTCGGCGAGCCACTGTTCGAGTGCGCCCTCGAACGCGGCCAGGAGCTGGTCGGCGCACCGCCCCGGCGTCAGGCCCATCTCGAGGTGAAGGTCGAGGATCTCGCGCGGGTCGAAGAGGATGTTCCAGAGGAACAGCGCGCGTTCCTCGTTTTGACCCTGGAGCTGGAACCCGCGCGCTTCGGCCGCCTGGACGATCGGTCGCAACAGGGCGTCGCGCAACGCGAGCAGGTAGTCGAAGCCGTTGTGCAGTCGTTCGAGGTAGCCGCGCCGCGAGCGCATGTGGACGGTGGCGGGGCCGTGCACGAGGCACAGGTCCACCCACTTGCGTGCGACGCGCGGGAGCAACAGGCCGCCGGTGCCCTCCAGGCCGAAGCTGAAGGCGCGCAACTCCTGCGCCACGTCGAGCATGTAGGCCTCGAAGATCGCCTCGACGCTGGAGAAGTGGCGATAGGCCGTCGCCACCGACAGCCCGGCGCCCTCCGCGACGGCGTTCATCGTGACCGAGGCCCCCGACGTACGAACGATCTCGCCGGCCGCGCTGACCAGGGCGTTACGATTTCGCTGACTGTCGCTTCGCACCCTGGCCATGTACCTGCTTTCCGTCAGTGTTCGCTGTACGTCATCCCCGCAGGCACCGGCCTGGCGGATCGCGTGGGCCAAGGGTGCCACCCGCCCACGGTCTCGATCCATCTGTTTGATCAGATCGCCTTTGCCGGCGCGGCGGGTGGGCGATGTCGTCTCAGGCGCGCGGTCCGGTCACCGGCTGCTCGACCGGGGCCGCGGTGCTCTGGCCTTGATCCGATGCCGCCAAGCCCGTGCCGAGACGAGTGGCGAGATTAGGCGTGCCGAACACGATCGCCAGACCGACGAGCAGCCAGCCGCCGACGATGTAGGGGAAGATGTCGTACGGGTACGGAGGCCGCGGGTACAGCTCGTTGTAGGCGAGATATCCGAGGAGTGCCAGCGCCACCGCAGGCAGCACGGCGAGCGCCCGTCCCGTACGTGACTCGCGCAGCATGAGGCGAGCAGCACCGACGTTGACCAGGGCGTACGCGACCAGCAGGCTCAGTGTCCCCATCGTGCCGGTGTAGAAGACTCCGGACAGACCGCCGACGCCGCCGATCCGAAAGCCGATCGTCAGCGCGAGCGCGAACCCGACCGTGCAGGTGATCGCCGTCCCCGGCTCGCCGGACCGGCCGGCCGTACCGAGCCGCGACCCCGGACGCCCGTCACGTGCCAGGGCGAAGATCAGTCGAGAAGCGCCCATAGTCGTGCCGAGCGCCGCGCTGAAGCCGCTGACCATGACGCCGACTTCCAGGACGTCCGCCATCGCGGACGAGGTGTACTGATGCGCCAGGTCGAACAGCGGCCCGGAGGAGGCCCCGAGGGCCTTGCCGCCGGCCGCGTTCGCGCCGAAGCCCATCGCGATGATGGCGGTACAGACGACATAGAGCACGATGCCGGCCGCGATCGCCATCACCAGCGCGCGAGGAACGTTGCGTCGCGGGTTCTCGGTCTCCTCGCCAAGTGAGGCGGCGCCCTCGAATCCGGCGAACGCGGCCAGCCCGAACACCGACGCGAGCACGAGCTTGTGCAACGAGTCTCCATGCGGCAGTGAGAACACCGAGAGCGAGGTGCTGTGGCCGTCCGATCCGTTGATCAGCTTGGCTAGGATCGTGACGAGGAGCACGGCCATCACGAGGATCGAGATGCCCTCGATCGAGAGGAGCACGCGACCGACGCGCTTGACGTCGCGCCGGGCGATCAGGAACGTGACGACCAGCGCGGCGATCGTGAACGGGAAGTAGTCCGCGCCGTCCCAGATGCCCGTGTCGTGGCACAGGCGTGCGGCGAAGTAGCCCGCGGTCAACGCGCTGGACACGGAGAACAGCGCGTAGCAGCCGAGCAGGGACCAGCCGGAGACGAAGCCGGCGCGCGGACCGAGTGTGAGACCCGTCAGCCCGTACACGGAGCCGGCGTGACTGAAGTGGCGGCACAGGTAGACGATGCCGGCGCCGACGAACGCCACGGCGATCCCGGACAGGACGAACGCGAGCGGTGCGCCCTGCCCGACGTAGATGGCCGGCGCTCCGGAGTAGAGCGCCATCGCGAGGACCGGCGACATCATGGCGATCGAGAGCCCCAGCGTCTCGATCGTCCGGAGTTCTCGGCGAAGCCGTGGTTGCGCTGCTGACATGACGAGGTAACCCTTCGCTTGAGCTGCGTGCGTCCTCTCGCTATGCCCCCGGATCTCTCGATCCTAAGTGAGATGGTCGTCGCGTTTGTGGGCCATACTCTGAACCCGCAGTGGGCTGTCTGTCAATAGCACGACGACGCTGCTTGGGTGGGAGGTGTCGACCCACAGCTCAGGATGATTTTCGAGCAGCCGCCATCTCTTGGGATCGGCCGTCGCCGGACCTGTTCCATCGTGGGTGGTCCTGTGTGAAACTAAGAATACAGTCGCACTACGTGAGTGGCTGTGTCAGCGAGCCCAGGTCGCCGCGCTGGACGCCCGTACGCGGAGAGTGGGAGCCAGCCGTACCGACTCGACCTGTTCGCCCGCCATCCGGCGGAGCAGGAGGTTCGCGGCGTGGCGGCCCACGTCGTCGAGGGGTGAGTGAAGGCTGGTCAGCGGGATGCTGAGCTGCGCCGAGATGGACATGTCGTGGTAGCCGACCAGCGCGAAGTCGCGGCCCACCTCCAGGCCGCGGTCACGGCAGGCGCCGATCACTCCCATGGCTGAGTAGTCCGTCATCGCGAAGATGCCCGTGGGCGGCTCGTGGCCGCTCATCAGCATCTGTGCCGCGCGGTGACCGGCCTCGACGTCGAAGCCGGCCTCGACGACGTGATCTGGATTCAACGGGAAACCCGCCTCGGCGCAGGCGCGGGCGAAACCCTGCTCTCGGTCGCGGCTGGTGCTCGTGTGCCGAGGGCCGGCCACCAGGCCGATCCGCCGGTGTCCCTGCTCCAGGAGATGCCGGCCGGCGAGAAAGCCACCGAGCTCGTCGTCCATGGTGACCGCCAGATGGTCGCCGTACCTGCGCAGAACCAGAAGGTTGGGAATCCCCTGTTCGACCAGCCGTCCGACGAAGGTGTCGTCGAGCCGGGACGCGCCGAGCAGCAGGCCGTCGACGCGACGGCCGATCAGGAGGTCGGCCTTCTGCTGCTGCGCGCCCGGCTCATCGCTCGCCCCTACGAGCAGGGACTGAAAGCCGTTCTGGCTCATCGTGCGTTCGATGGCCTCGAACACGGTCGCGACGACCACGTCGCTCAGCCGCGACATGACGACGCCGACGCTGCGAGTCCGCCCGGATCGAAGGCCGGCCGCCCACTGGTCCGGCTCGTAGCCGAGATCTTTGGCGATCTTGCGGATCTTGACGGCCGTGGGGGTCAGGCTCGAGGTCAACGCCGGCTGGCTGAGGACACGCGAGACCGTGGACGTGTGCACGCCCGCACGCTTGGCGATGTCACGCATCGTCACCCGCGCGCCCGAGCCCGCCTGAGAGGCGCCGCCGGCCGTCGCTTCACCTTCGCCCATCGCGTAGCGACCCTCCCGTCCTCGGCGCTCTGCCTATACCGCTCCATCTTGCCGGATTGCAAACGATTGCCTATCGATTGCACAGAGATTAGCACGCGGCATTCCTGGGCACCACGAGTGATCGTTCCCGTTGCACCGCTCACCGCCGGACGGCGTCCACCAGTGCACGAAGATCGCGCTGGGCGATGTCGGGATGTGACTCCAGGAGGTCTCGTACGGCGTGGAGGACGCGCCCGCCGCCCGCGAGGGTCAGATCCTTCAGCGCCAGGCCGACCGGGAAGTCCGCGTCATCGGCCTGGGTGCGAGCGACCGCGCCGGCGAGCGGGCCGGCCTGGAGCGCGCGTACGGTGAGTTGTTCGTCCAGGCCGAGGGCGTCGGCCAGGGCGAGCGCCTCGGCGATCAGCGCCACGCCGCCGATGGCCGCGCTGATCAGCACCAACTTGAGCGCCGCACCAGAACCGGGGCCACCGGCCGGGAAGACGTGCCCGAGCTCGGCCAGCACCGGCGACGCCGCCGCCAGGTCCTCCTCGTTCCCGCCCGCCAGGATGACGAGATCGCCGGAGGCGGCGGGTGTCACGCTGCCCATCGCCGGCGCGTCGATGACGGCGACGCCCTCGGGAAGGGTCTTGGCCACGGCGGCCAGAGAGTCCGGTCCGATGGTCGACATGTCGATCCAGATCGTGCCCGGTGCCAGCGCGGAGGCGAACCGGCCGACGACGTCGGCGACGGCGGCGGGGTCGGACAACATCGTGATCACCAGGTCGGCGCCCGAAACGGCCTCCGCCGGGCTCGCCGCGGCGTTCAGGCCCTGTGCCTTGGCCGGGTCACGATTCCACACCGTGACCGGGAACCCGGCGGAGACGAGGCGGCGTGCCATCGGCAGGCCCATGCGGCCCAGGCCGAGGAAAGCGATCTTGTTCATGACGGCGATGCTAAAGCCGCGGACAGCCATTGAACCAACGAATGTTTTTCATGGTATCCATGCGGAATGGACATGGTGCTGCTCGAAGTGTTCTCCGCGGCCGCGAAGCTGGGGTCCTTCACGGCCGCCGGCGAAAAGCTCGGCTTCACCCAGTCGGCGGTCTCCCGCCAGATCGCGCTGCTGGAGGCCGAGTGGGGAGCGGTGCTGTTCGAGCGGCTGCCGCGAGGGGTCCGATTGACCAGCCACGGGGAGGTGTTCATGCCCCATGCCCAGGCGGTCCTGGACCGGTTGAGCGGAGTCCGCCGCGATCTGGTCGCCGTCGACGACCTGTCGGCGGGGAGGCTGCGGATCGGCGCGTTCGCCACCGTCGACGCGGTCCTCGTACCACGGGCGCTGGCCACGTTCCGCGCGGTTCATCCCGATGTCTCGATCACGCTCGCCGAGGGTCTGTCCGGTCCGCTGCTCGGCCGCCTGCGCTCAGCGGAGATCGATCTGGCCCTGGTGACGACGTACCCGGAGGCCCCTTTCGACGACGATCAGCTCGACCTGCGGCACCTGGTCGACGATCCGGTGCTCGTCGCCCTGCATCCGGATCATCCGCTGGCCGGCCGCCCCGATCTGCGCCTGACGGATCTGGCCGGCGAGAGCTGGATCGCCGGCCACGGACGGGCCGAGGACACGCTCCTCAGCGCCTGCGTCAACAGCGGCTTCCAGCCCAAGATCGAATATGTCGTTCAGGAGTGGACCGCCAAGCTCGGCCTGGTCGCCGCCGGGCTGGGCCCCACCCTCATCCCCTCGCTGGCCGCCCAGGCCGCCCGCCCTGGCGTGGTCCTGCTCCCCATTCACCCCGACCAGCGCCCGACGCGCCGGGTATACACGGCGACCCGCCGCACCCAGCCCACGCTCCCCGCTCTGGAAGTCTTCCTGACCCACCTGAGAACAGCGGCTGAGACCCTCGACCGCCCTGCCGTCCACGAGCGGGCGCAGTCGGCCTGAGGTGGCCCTGAGTCCGCGGAGAGCGCGGAACCGGCGGTTGATTCGGAGCGGTCCAGTGGTGGGTTTCGGAGCGGGCCCCGGTTGCCGGGAGGGGAGTGGCAGAGGAGCGTGGTGGTGCCGACGACAGGAGCGTGTCATGACCGAGCCCACCCCCGCCCCGCAGCTTGTCCAGCATCAGCAGATGGCGAACCATCTCTTGAGCGTGCTGATGGAGCTGACCGGCCTGAACCAGGCACGGGCGCTGTTCATCGTCGACAACACGCCGTTGGGCCAGACCGACGTCGCGAAGGCCATCGCGGGGATGGACGCGGCGATCATCGCGAAAGGCCTGGAGGTGGCCAAGACGATGGACGTCTTCTTCCTCCAGTACGGCGTCGCCTTCGTCGGCGGAAAATACCTCTACGCCGAGGGCCAGAGGAAGGTACTCGACATCTCACTGGAGGACATCAACGGCACCCGAGAACACTGCGGCAAGGGGACGCTTGATCCGGTCCGTACGGTCTTCAACCTCGTCGTGATGATTCGGGCACTCGAAAAGTCGGGCAAGGCGAAGCTCCAGCGCACCAGGCTCGTGCCGAGTTCTTCGACGTCGAGCTCCAGTTCCAGCTCTGCCCCGTCCTCGACCTCGGGAACCAGTCCGTCCTCCAGCTCCAGCAGCTCGTCCTCCAGCAGCTCCTCCGGCTCCGGTTCGTCCAGCACCTCATCCGACTAGCCGGGCAACTGACACGGGATCCACGAGATTCCGTGACCCATCACCTCGCCCGCTGCGCCGGGCCGGTGGCCATCAGTCCGTGTGATGAGCTCTGCTGATGCCTGTGGTTTCCGCGTGTGCGGCCTTGCTGTTGGCTGATGAGACGCGTACCAGGCGCTGACCTGCACGCGAGAGACCTCGAACAGGCCGGTCAGCCCAGAGCGCGTTTTCCGAACGCCGCCAGGGCCCTTCGATCGCGAATCCCTGCGCCGTACCGTCCTACCGTGAGAGCGGGAATCGCCATGATCATCCTCGGAGTCATCCTCATGGTCATCGGGTTTTTGGCCCACGTCGCCATCCTATGGACGATCGGGATCATCGTTCTCGTCGTCGGGCTGGTGCTCGTCGTGCTGGGCAGGACGGGGCGCGCCGTCGGCGGCAGACGTCATTACTTCTGACCCCAGACCGCCCGAACCGCGTACGACCACCGGCACCGGCGCGCTTGCGACGGCCACGCGCGGGCGCGAGCGAGGGCAACGACGAACTCACGGGCAAGCAGCCCGAATGCGGGCTGCTCCACTTTTCGCAGGTTTCTGTCGATTTACTGATGTCCGAATGTGAGTTTCCCGAGGTCGGGGTAGCTCAGCGAAGACAGACCGCTGAGGAGACAGGAGGGGCCGGTGGCCCAAGGTGATGTGTTCGAGGGCGGACGGAGCGCGGACGACCCGTCGCTACGCGAGATGAGCGGGTCCGGATCTTCTTGAAAGTGAGCAGCTTGCGCATCGCGTTGATCGCATCAGCCGGGCATCCGATCAAAGAACCGTTCGCAGGCGGGCTGGAGGCACACACCTGGGCACTGGTACACGCGCTGGGCGGACGGGGACACGAGGTGACGTTGTTCGCGGGACCCGGTTCGGATCCGGCCCTCGGCGCCCGCGAACTCCCGGTCCGTACCCCCGTGATCAGCACGAGAGCACGCGCCGACGTCAGCATGACCTCCATGGCCTGGCTGGCGGAACACCACGCTTACCTCCAGCTGATGGTGGAACTGGCGACCGCTCCGGCATTCGACGTCGTGCACAACAACAGCCTCCACTATCTTCCGATCGCGATGGCCGAGGCCGTGCCGATCCCGATCGTCACGACCTTCCACACCCCGCCCACGCCGTGGCTGGAGTCGGCGATCCAGGTTGCCCGCGATCGTTCGGTGACCTTCACCGCGGTCAGCGAGCACACGGCCCGTGCGTGGAGCCACATCGTTGACGTCCCGCACGTCGTGTCGAACGGAGTCGACATGCGCCGATGGCGTCTCGGCGCCGGTGGAGGGCCACCGGTGTGGTTCGGGAGGATGGTGCCCGAGAAAGGCCCGCACCTGGCCGTCCAGGCCGCCAGAATCGCCGGGCAGCCCCTCCGGCTGGCCGGTCCCGTGAGCGATCCGGACTACTACGAGGCCATGGTCCGGCCCCTGCTCGGCGACGGCATCGAACATCTCGGGCACCTCACGCGTACGGAACTCGTGACGCTGGTGGGCGGAGCGTCCGTCACGCTGGTCACCCCGTGCTGGGACGAGCCGTACGGCCTGACCGTCGCCGAGTCCTTGGCGTGTGGAACACCGGTATGCGGATTCGCCCGCGGAGCGCTCCCGGAGATACTCAACCGAGACTGCGGACGGCTCGTCCCTCCTGGCGACGTCGAGGCGCTGGCCGCGGCGCTCGGCGAAGCCGCCGGACTGTCCCGGGCGTCCGTGCGCGAGCATGCCGAGCGGCACTGTTCGCACGAGGTGATGGTCGACGGGTACGAGAGCCTGTACCGGGAACTCGCGGCGTGATCGGTTATTACGTCCACCACCACGGGCTCGGCCATCTGCATCGGGCGACATGTATCGCCAGACGTCTCAGCACTCCGATCACGGCCCTGTCGTCGCTGTCCCGGCCGCCCGGGTGGTCAGGCGACTGGATCACCCTGCCGCGCGACGACTCACCATCCGCCGGGTTCCCCGACGTCACCGCCGGCGGACGCCTGCACTGGGCCCCGCCGCACCATTCCGGCCTGCGCGACCGGATGGCGCGCATCGCCGAATGGATCGCGGCCACTCAGCCCGCGACGTTCATCGTGGACGTCTCTGCCGAGGTCACCGCGCTGAGCCGCCTGCTGGGGATTCCCACCATCGTCGTCGCCCAGCGTGGTGATCGCCGCGACCCGGCCCATACGCTGGCCTACGACATGGCCGAAGGGCTGCTCGCCCCATGGCCGCAGACCTCACCGGAACCTCGATGGCCCGCCCGGTGGCTCGCCAAGACCTGCCACACCGGGGCGTTCTCCCGGTTCGACACCCGCCGGCGGCCGACGTCTCCGCGCACCGCCGGCCGCGTCACGTTGATGCTCGGAGCAGGCGGCACCGAACTGGGACCGCGACGGCTTCGTGAGGCCGAGGACGCCAGCCCTGGCTGGACCTGGACGGCCCTCGGAGGCTTCGCCGCATGGCTGGAGGACCCATGGCCGGTGCTGTGCGCATCCGACGTGGTGGTCACCCACGCCGGGCAGAACGCGATAGCCGAATGCGCCGCCGCCCGCTGTCCGGCCGTCGTGCTTCCGCAGCGTCGTCCGTTCGACGAACAGCACGCCACGGCCCGAGCCCTCCACGACGCAGACCTCGCAGAGGTACTGGCCGACTGGCCCGAGCCCGGCCGGTGGCCGAAGATCCTGGAAACGGCCGCCGAACGCAGTGGCGATCGCTGGCGGGAATGGTCATCCGGCGACGGAGCCGCGCGCGCTGCCGGCTATATCAGCGAGGTGACGGCAAGGTACGCGTCCGAGCGGTCGGGCGCATGCGCGCAGCCGTGATCACGCTGGCCGCAGGGCGGCACGACCATCTACGGCGTCAGCGGAGCGGCCTGGGGGCTTCCACCCGACCGCCGGATCACTATGTCGTCGTGGCCATGGACGACCCGGACGTGGAAGCAGTCGTCGCCGGGCAGGGTCTGGCCTGCGACGTGATCCACCTCCCGGTCAACGGGGGGCTGCCGCTCGCCGAAGCCCGCAACCGTGGAGCCGAGCACGCCCTCGACACCGGCGCGGACCTCCTCGTCTTCCTGGACGTCGACTGCATCCCAGGACCCCAGACGATCGAGCGTTACCGCCAGACCGCCGATCACGCACTTCTCTGCGGAACCGTCTCCTACCTGCCGCCGCACCCGGAGGGCGGCTACCGCCTGGACCGGCTCGCCGAACTTGGCCGCCCGCACCCCGCCCGTCCCCGCCCCGCACCGTACGAGGTGATCAGGAATGGAGATCACCGGCTTTTTTGGTCACTCTCCTTCGCGGTGCGCGCAGACACCTGGCGGCTCACCGGCGGCTTCGACGAGGCGTACACCGGCTACGGGGGCGAGGACACCGACTTCGGGCAGCGAGCCAAGGACGCCGGGATACCCCTGTGGTGGGTCGGCGGCGCCCCCGCCTACCACCAGCACCATCCGGCCGACTCACCGCCTGTCGCGCACCTGGAGGACATCCTCCGCAACGCGCGGATCTTCCACGAACGCTGGGGCTGGTGGCCGATGTCCGGCTGGCTGGAGGAGTTCGAGAACCTCGGACTGATCCGCTTCGATCCGCGGGCGAACGCATGGACACGGTCCCGCGACCACCGAGCGCCAGAGTGAACGACACGTCACCTGCGGCGGCGGGCCAGAAGGCGTAGTTGGGCGATGCGGGCGGTCCCCACGACCAGCGTGAGCAAGATCCCGGCGACCAGCGCGATGAGCAGTGCCACGGCGAGCGGAAGGGTGCCGTGCAGACCCAGGTAGGAGATCTTCACTCCGACGGTGTTCTGCAGCAGGAACACGATGAACATGATGGCCACGACCGCGGCCGCCCACACTCCGGCCCAGGCCATGCTGGTACGGGTGGGAGACACCGAGGCGGCGGGCCGGGAGGGTGCGGACCCGTCAGCCGGCGGAACGGGTCCGGTGGGCGCCGGCGCGGAGTCGGCCTCGGTCCCCGGTGCGCCCGGCACGGGTGCGACTCTCGGAGTGGCCGAGCGTTCGGCCTGTTCGGTACTCGAGCGATGGCGGATGTTCATGACGTCCGTTTCTGAGTGTCTCCCGGTCCCACCGGATGAACTCCAGTGGGTCCGGGTGCCGCGTGGGAGTTCATCCGGTGATCCGCGATCAGTGGGTGCGGGCTCCTCAGGGGCTGGCCGCCTCCCAGTCAATCCGTGCGGGTCGTACCGGTCTCGTGCTGTTCTGGCGAGACCCTCGTCATCGCGGCGGCTCGGGGCGTTCGCGGTTCGTGGTCGTCGTGGTGCGCGGAGGATCCGATGATCCCGGCAAGGTCGGCGGCATCGATCGTTTCGCGTTCGAGGAGCAGGTCGATGATCTGGTGGAGAGCGCCGAGGTTCGCCCGGATGAGCTTGGTGGCCGTCGCCTCGGCTTCGCGTAGCAGCCGGGCGACTTCCCGGTCGATGGAGCGCTGAGTGTCCTCCGCGTACGGGCGGCCGGCGAAGGGGTTGTCGCGGTTCGGGCCTTCCGGGCCGTAGCTGATGGGCCCGACCGTGGGCGAGAACCCCCACTCGCGCACCATGTGCGTCGCGAGTTCGGTGGCGGACATGAGGTCGTTGGACGCGCCGGTCGACGGTTCGCTCAGCACGACGATCTCCGCGGCGCGGCCGCCGAGGCGTACGGCCAGGGAGTCGGTGAGATGGCTTTCGGAGTACAGCCGGCGTTCGGCCTCGGGGAGCTGCTCGGTCACGCCCAGCGCCGCGCCACGGGGCAGGATGGTGACCTTCGCGACGGGGTCGGCGTGCGGGGAGAGGACGGCGACGAGCGCGTGACCGGCCTCGTGGACGGCGACCGCGTGTTTCTCCTCGGGCATCAGGGCGTTCGACCCTTCGCGCCGGCCGATCAGGAGACGGTCGCGGGCGTTGTCGAAGTCGGCGGCACTGAGAACGTGGCGGCCATCACGTACGGCGTTGATCGCGGCTTCGTTGACGAGGTTGGAGAGGTCGGCACCGGAGAAACCGGGCGTGCCACGTGAGACCACGTCGAGGTCGACGTCGGGTGCGAGCGTCCTGCTCTTTCCATGGATGGCGAGGATCGCCGTGCGTTCCGTACGGTTGGGAAGCGGGATCTCCACGGTTCGGTCGAAGCGCCCTGGCCGCAGGAGTGCCGCGTCGAGTATCTCGGCTCTGTTGGTCGCCGCCATGACGACGACGTCGGTGCCCGGCTCGAAGCCGTCCATATCCGACAGCAGCTGGTTGAGTGTCTGCTCGCGTTCGTCGTTCGAGCCGAACCCGCCGGGACCTCGCCGGCCTCCGATGGCGTCGATCTCGTCGATGAAGATGATCGCGGGGGCACGTTTGCGGGCTTCGGTGAACAGGTCACGTACCCTCGCGGCGCCGACGCCGACGAACATCTCGACGAAGCTGGAGCCGCTGAGGGCGAGGAACGGGACGCCGGCCTCACCGGCGACGGCCCTGGCCAGCAGGGTCTTCCCGGTGCCGGGCGGCCCGACCATGAGCACGCCCTTCGGGCCGACCGCCCCAGCGCGCGCATACCGCTTCGGATGCTTCAGGAAGTCCACGACCTCCATGACCTCGGCCTTGGAACCCTCATAGCCCGCGATGTCCGCGAACTGCGTCGACGGCCTTTCCTCGTCATAGACCTTGGCCTTGGACTTGCCGATCCCCATGACCCCGCCGAGCCCGCCGAGTTGCTTGCCGCCACGGCGGCCGAGCCAGACGAATACGCCGACGATGAAGAGGAACGGCAACACGGACAGGAGCACGCTCAGCGCCGAGGACCTGCCGGGGTTGGTGCCGGTCACCTGGACCTTGTGCCCGGCGAGAAGCGCGGGCAGTGTGTCATCGTTCAGCGCGGTGGGGATCTGGGACGTGTAGGCGGCGCCGCCTCGAAGCTTGCCCCTCACCGAGCCCGTCGAGGTGATCGTCGCCGTGGAGACCCGGTCCGTCGTCACCTCGGCGACGAAGGCGGTGTAGCTGAAGCTCCGCGCCGACGTCTTGTTCGCGAACGGGTTGAAGAACAGTATCGCGGCGAACGTCATCGCGATCCCGAGCGGCACGACCCACCTGCGCCAGCCCGCAGGCGAAGGCCCCGGAACGCGGTCCTTCGACGGACCGGGCCGTGCCGAGTCCGTACGACGCGAGGCGCTCACGAGCGGTACCTGCTTTCTGATCGGCGGCCGGTCGTTCGCGCTGCTCGCGTGCTTCTCGCCGAAGCCATCAGCGGGCAGGCGGGCCGTGCGCGGTGACGCAGACGCAACCCCGGCGCACGGTCTCCGAGGCGGTCACGATGCAGTGCCGGACCGCGGCGGAATCATGCTCGGCCGAGGAGTGCCCGCACACGCACGCCATGGCCGGTGGGGTCTCGCCACGCGATCCCGCGGTCATGAGGTCATCCCCGGCGCCCGGGCCGCCAGTCGGCTCGTGGCGGCATCGCCAAGGTCATCGGCTGGCGGCAGGAGGATCGGCGTGCGCGAGAGGTCCATGCCAACAGCCAACCGCGAACTCATCCGTACGGAAACGGTGAACCCGGCCAAGGCCTATCACCTGGTCTGATGACCGGAAATCTCACCGCCCAGGCGGGCCCAGACCGCGCGCGCACAGAGCATCATCGCCGGACCGGGCCTGTCCGTAGCCGCGAACTCGGCGTACGCCTGCTCGAACGCACCGCTCACCACGTCTTCGTCACCCGCGCGGGAGCCGTGGTCGTCATCCAGCCCGCCAGATCATCGCTCAGACCGACCGCCTATCGGTTGTGGTGATCGGCTTTTCCCGAATCGACTGTTTCCGGCGCGGTGCGAAGGTGATCGGCTTAGGCGACCGAATGCCGGTCGGCAGCCCGCGCCCCCGCGAGTGCCCTTCTCTGCTTCTTCGACCCGGACCGCCGGATCCGCGGCCTCGCTGAGAGCATCCGGTCACCGTCGAGGGGATCGGAGATCTTTATCGTGGGCAGCGGCGAGGATTCTGGAAACTCTGGTAACGGCGTGGAGGTCTCGGTCGCCTACCGAGCGACACACACCATCGTCCGGTTGTGCGGCGAGATCGACATCGCCACCGCTCCCGGGTTACGCGAGCGCATACTCGATCTGCTGCAACCGGGCATGTGGCTGGTCATTCTCGACCTGTCGGGAGTCTCGTTCTGTGACGCCTCAGGGCTGGGAGTACTGGTCGGCAGTCACCATCACGCCACACGCCTCGGCATCACTCTCCGCTTGACGGCCCCGCAGCCCCAGATCTCGATGCTGCTGCGCATCCACGGCCTGGACCGTGTCCTCGCGACCTACCCCGCGCTGACTGACGCGCTGACCTGACGACGGCGAGTGGCATCAGCCGCCGTACGGCACCGGTGATCTGGGTCGGGCCACGTTGAGCGGCTCGCAGCTGGTGGGTGTGTTCGCGATGACCAGCGTTCGGTCGAGGGTGACGACTCCGTGAGATTGAAGACTGCACCCACCACCGGAGCCGGCGCAGGTGTTCCGCTCCCTGACCCGCGTACGGGACCTGCCCTGAACACCTCGCTGTCGTCGCTGGTCGTCTCCCGACGGGACCCCCGTCGCCTTCCCCGTCAGTGCATTTTCCATAACGACGGCGACCCAGCCTGCAGTAGCCCGAGCGTGCGCTGTTCGATCACTACGTATTTCGCCGAGTTCAGCTGGTGGTAGGAGCGTACGAGTAAGAACCATCCGCTCCAGCTCTGAGAAGCGTGAATGAGGAGTTGGGGGCGCCCGCGTCCCACACCTGCCCGACCCGGCGGCTTCGGCTCATGACGAGCCGGAGCCGCCCGTTCGTGTGCGGCCGCGCAACCCGTCGCAGCGGCCCGGGAGCGGGAGTGGAACGGGGATGGAACGGGATGGAACGCCCTCTAGATGTAGGGCGGCTTCGCCTCCGGGACACACCGTCTCGGAACGGCGATCGGGGAGCTGCCCGGAGTTCACGTCGGCGGCCAGGGGCGCGGCCGGCATCGGCTCATCCGACTCGGAGGAGGGTGCAGTGACCGGCTGCGTACAGTTCACGAAGCTCGCCCGGCCGAACATGGGGGACCGCTCTCGATCCGTACGCCCGCCCGCGACGGCCCGGCCTCGCGGGGGCCGGCGATGACGGGCGAGTCCGTCCCGGGGGCGCGGGACTTCCGGCTGATGGTGGCGCCGGAGCCGTTCGATCCCGCGGAGGTGGAGTCCGCGGCGGCGGGTGGTGTGCAGGCGACGGTCGTGCAGTTCGCGGCGTTGCCGAGCGAGCCGGACGTCGCCCGGCTGAAGGCGGCGTACGGGCTGCGGCTGGATCGGTTCATCCCGAACCTCGCCTATCTCGAACGGCTCGACGCGGCCACGGCCGACCGGGTTCGTGCCGACTTCCTCGTCCGGTCAGTCGTCGCGTTCCCGCCGGCGGCGAAGCTCTCCCCGGCGCTGCCCGCCACCGGGCCGCTCGACCTGACGGTGATCGTCTTCGCGGACGCGGACGTGGCCGCCGTCACGGCGGCGCTCACCGCGCTCGGCGCGCACGCCATGCAGGTCCTCGACGACCGGGAATTCGGCGGGCAACTGCACCTGCGCCTCACGCTGGACGACCCGGCCGGGGTCGCCGGGGCGGCGGCGATCGGCGACGTCATCTGGATCGAGCCGGCACCCGTGTTCACCGACTTCAACGTCGCGGCCGCGCAGACGAACCAGTCGGGTGACCCGAACCGGGGCCCGGTCTGGGACCAACGCATCACCGGCAAGAACCAGGTGATCGGGATCATCGACACCGCCTTCATCGACATGAACCACGGCTTCTTCGCCGACGTCGCGCCGAACAAGCCCGGCCCAGGCCACCGCAAGGTGCTACGGGCGTTCAACGAGGATCTCGGCGCCAGCGACCACTTCATGCAGGTCGCCGGCATCGCGGTCGGCGACGCTCTCAACAACCTCGGCAAGGACGACCACCGCGGCGCCGCCTATGACGCCAAGATCGTCTGCCGCAGCCGCGGGGACATGGACACCGGGAAGCTCAACACCGGCGCACTGGTCTTCAGTCTGCAGACCCTGCTGGAGCGGTCGAGGGACGTCGGCGCGACCATACACAACCTCAGCTGGGGAAGCGGCACCGGTTATGACACGGCCGCGCGAAACGTCGACGCGTTCACCTTCGACCACGAGGAACAGCTGGTCGTCGCGGCGGGCGAGAACTCGGGTAAAGGGCCGGTGAACCAGCCGCCCGGCACCGCGTTCAACACGATCCTCGTCGCGGCCGCCCAGGCCGCGCCCAACCACGGGTCCATCGGCAGCGGGGTGCCCGGCCCGACCGACGACGGCCGCCGGAAACCGGATCTCACCGCGGTCGGCTGCGGCATCATCACGGCGGCGAACCCGAAGACGCCGCCGAAGACGCTCCCGTTCTACGACACCGGTCTGGTGCCGTGCGGTACCAGCTTCGCGACACCGCACGTGTCGGCCGCGGCGGCACTCGTACGCCAGTACTTCACCGACGGCTTCTACCCGAAGGGAAAGCCTCAGCCGGACAAGGCGCTGGTTCCGACGGGTGCGCTGGTCAAGGCGGCGCTGCTCAACTCGACGGTCGACATGGACGGCGTCCCCGGCTATCCGTCTGACGCCGAGGGCTGGGGGCGCATCCAGCTGGACAGGACGCTCTTCTTCGAGGGCGGCAAGCGCCGGCTGATCGTCTGGGACGTCCCGCGCAGCGCCGGCCTGCGCATGGCCGAGACCCGGCCGTTCCAGTTCTTCGTCGCCAATGAGAGCGAACCGCTGAAGATCACCTTCGTGTGGACCAACCGGCCGGCATCTCCGCAGACCCGGCCGGACGCCCAGCAGCAGCCGCGCAAGCCCGCGGTCGATCCCATCCGGTTCGAGGTGGAGGACTCCAGCGGAAACCTCTACCTCGGCAACGACTTCGACGTCGACAACGGCGTCTCCAAGCAGGCGAAGGTGAGCCCGGGTCTCCCGCCGGACACGGTGAACAACGTCCAGATGGTCGTGGTGAAGCAGCCCGTCGCCGGGACCTGGACGATTCGGCTCCGCCCCTTCCTGCACTTCGAGAAGCAGGGCTTCGCGCTGGTGGTCTCCGGTGGCGTGTGAAGGGGGTGTGCGCGATGTCGAGTGAGCGGCAGGACTTCCGGCTGATGGTGACGCCGGAGCCGTTCGATCCCGCGGACGTGGCAGCGGCGGTGGCGGGTACGCAGGCGACGGTCGTGCAGTTCGCGGCGTCGCTGAGCGTGCCGGACATCGCCCGGCTGAAGGCGGCGTACGGGTTGCGGCTCGACCGATTCATGCCGAACCTGGCCTACCTCGAACGCCTCGACACCGCGACCGCCGGTCGCGTACGTGCCGACTTCCTGGTCCGGGCGGTCGCCCCGCTCCCGCAGGAGTCCAAGCTCGCACCGGACATCCCGGCGACCGGGCCGCTCCAGCTGGTGGCGGTCCTGTTCGACGACTCGGACGCCGTCGCCGTCACCGCGACGCTGACCGCGCTCGGCGCGCACGACCTCGCGACGAGCGACGCCCGCGAGGTCGGCGGCCGGCTGCGGCTGCGGCTCACCCTCGACGACACTACGGCGGTCGCCCAGGTCGCCGCGCTCGGCGACGTCACGTGGCTGGAGCCGGTGCCCACGATCGTGGACGCGGACGTGCCGTCCGCCCAGACGACGCAGTCGGGCGACCCGGCCGTCGGCCCGATCTGGGCCCACGACCTGCACGGCGAGGACCAGGTGATCCAGATCATCGAACGGGGCACGCTCGACCTCAACCACTGCTTCTTCGCCGGCGCCGCACCGAACACGCCCGGTCCGAACCATCGCAAGATGCGGGAGCTGTTCAACCCGGGCAAGGCCACCCCCCGCGACCACTTCATGAAGGTCGCGGGCATCGCGGCCGGTGACCAGCTCGGCAACTCCGGCAAGCACCAGGACCGCGGCGGCGCCTGGAACGCGAAGATCGCCGGCAACGACGCCAACCAGCTCCTCGCTCCGCCGGACAAGGATCATGCCACGCGAAGCCTCCACGAACTGCTGGAGGACGGGAGGGGCGTCGGCGCGACCGTACACAACGTCAGCTGGAGCACCGGTCTCCGCTACGACACGGCCGCACGGGACGTCGACGCGTTCTGCACCGCCCGCGAGGAACAGATCGTGGTCGCCGCCGGCGAGAACACGGGCGTGAGTCCGAAGAACGGATCGCCCAGCATCGCGTTCAACGCGCTCTGCGTCGCGGCGGCGAAGGCCGACCCCGACCAGATGTCGCGGGGCAGCGGCGTGGACGGCCCGTCGATCGACGGCCGTCGCAAGCCGGACCTGCTGGCCGTCGGCTGCGGCATCAGGACGTCGGTCCTGCCGCCCACGCCGTCGACCGGCCCCTACTGCGACACCGAGGTCCAGTCCCGGTGCAGCACCAGCTTCGCGACGCCGAACGTGTCGGCCGCGGCCGCGCTGGCGCGCGAGTACTTCCAGAAGGGCTTTTATCCGAACGGCAAGCCACAGCCGGACAAGGTCATCCCGCAGCCGTCCGGGGCGCTGATCAAGGCGGTCCTGCTCAACGCGACCGTGGACATGACCGGTCATCCCGGCTACCCGACCGACACCGAGGGCTGGGGGCGCATCCAGCTCGACCGGACCCTGTTCTTCACCGGCGGCCCGCGCAGGCTGCTCGTGCACGATGTCCGGCGCGACGCCGCCCTGGCGATGTTCGAGGCGCGGTCCTACCAGTTCTTCGTGGGCGACGCGAGCGAGCAACTGAAGATCACTTTCGTCTGGACGGGCAAGCCGCTGACCGAGGCGACGCAGGCCACCCCCGACCCCATCCGGTTCGACGTGGAGGACTCCCAGGGCAGCTTCTACCTGGGCAACGACTTCGACGTGCCCAACGGGGTCTCCCGCAAGTCGGCGAAACGCCCGGCCTCCCCGGCGGACATCGCCAACAACGTCCAGATGGTCGTCGTCAACAACCCGACGCCCGGCACCTGGAGGATCCGGCTCCGCCCGGCCTTCGCGCTGGCCCCGCAGGGCTTCGCACTGGTGATCTCCGGCCGGGTCTCCTAGGGGGTGTGTGGAGATGAGTGAGCGTCAGGACTTCCGGCTGATGGTGGGGCCGGAGCCGTTCGATCCCGCCGACGCCGTACCGGCGGCCGCGGGAAGCGGACAAGGCAGACCGCAGGCGACGATCGTGCAGTTCGCGACTCTGCTGAGCCCGCCGGACATCGACCGGCTGAAGGCGGCGTACGGACTCCGCGTCGACCGGCCCATCCCGAATCTCGCCTACCTTGAGAGACTCGACACCGCGACCGCGGATCGGGTGCGCGCCGACTTTCTCGTCCGGGCGGTGATTCCGTTCCCGCCGGCGTCGAAGCTGTCGCCGTCGCTTCCATCGACCGGCCCGGCCGTACTGACCGCTGTCCTGTTCGACGACTCGGACGCCGCCGCGGTCACGGCCGCGCTGACCGCACTCGGCGCGGCCGACGTCGTCACGCTCGACGATCGAGAGCTGGGCGGCCGCCTGCACCTGCGCCTCACCCTGGACGACTCGACCCGGCTGCCTCAGCTCGCGGCGCTCGACGAGATCACCTGGCTCGAACCCGCACCGGCGATCCAGCTGCGGGATGTGGAGGCCTTCGAGACGATCCAGTCGGGCAGCGCCGGCCCGGGCTCTGGCACCATCTGGGACCAGGGCCTCCACGGTGAGGGCCAGGTGATCGGGATCATCGACGAGGGCGTGATCGATCTCAACCACTGCTTCTTCGCCGACGCGCCGCCGAACACGCCCGGACCTGGACACCGCAAGGTCATCGCGGCGTCCAGCCTCGCGGGCGGTCAGCCCAGCGACCACTTCATGACGGTCGCGGGCATCACGGCCGGCGACGAACTCGGCAACCGCGGCAAGCACGAGCACCGCGGCGGTGCGTGGGCCGCGAGGATCGTCTGCCAGGACGTCCTCGACCTGATACCCGGGCCTCCCCTCACCACCCTGGAGACCCTCCAGCACATGCTCGACTCGGCGAAGCGTGCCGGCGCGAACATCCACAACCTGAGCTGGGGGTACGACGGCGTCTACAACAAGATGAACCGGGATCTCGACGAGTTCAGCGTCATCAACGAAGACCAGCTGGTGGTCGCGGCCAGCAACAACACGATCTTCGGGTTCCAGAATGACGGGCCGGCGATCTCCTACAACGCGCTCAGCGTCGCCGCGGCGAACGCCTGGCCCGACCAGAACGACGTCGGCAGCAGTAAGCCGGGGCCCTCGGGCGACGGCCGACGTAAGCCCGACCTGATGGCCGTCGGCTTCGGCATTCTCACCGCGACTCCGGCCCCGACGTCACCGTCTCCGGACGTGTTCTGCGACACCGCGCTGGTGAAGGGCGCCACCAGCTTCGCATCGCCGAACGCGGCGGCCGCGGCGGCGCTCGTCCGCCAGTACTTCACGGAGGGCTGGTATCCCACCGGCACGAAGGTGCCGGCGAATCACGTCGTCCCGACCGGCACTCTGATCAAGGCGGTGCTGCTCAACTCGACCGTCAACATGATCGGCCCGCCCGGCTATCCGTCCAACGAGGAGGGCTGGGGCCTCATCCAGCTCGATCGGACGCTGTTCTTCGCGAAAGCCGGCGGAAAGCGTCGAATGATCGCGACGGACGTGCCGCTCATCGCCGGCCTGCGGCTCCCCGAGAAACGCAAGCACCAGTTCTTCGTCAGCGACTCGGCCGAGCAGCTCAAGATCACATTCGTCTGGAACAACCTGCCGGCCGCCGAGCCGAGCCGGCCCGTGACCAACGCCATCCGGTTCGAGGTCGAGGACTCCAGCGGGAGCTTCTACCTGGGCAACGACATCGACGTCACCAAGGGCGTCTCCAACAAGAAGGCGGCACGTCCGCGCGCCACGCCGGACACCACCAACAACGTCCAGATGGTCATCGTGAACGACCCGGTCCCCGGGACCTGGACGGTCCGTCTCCGGCCGGTCGGACACCAGGAAAAGCAGGCCTACGCGCTGGTGGTCTCCGGCGGGATTCGGTAGGGGGTGCGGTGATGAGTGAGCGACAGGACTTCCGGCTGATGCTGGGCGCCGAACCGTTCGATCCCGCGGACGTGGCGCCGTCGGCGGTGCCGGGTGCGCAGGCGACGGTCGTGCAGTTCGCGGCGTTGCTGAGCGAGCCGGACATCGCCCGTATCACGGCCGCGTACGGATTGCGGCTGGACCGGTTCATCCCGAACCTCGCCTATCTGGAACGGCTCGACGCGGCGACCGCCGACCGGGTGCGCGCCGACTTCCTCGTACGGGCCGTCAGCCCGTTCCCGCAAGAGTCCAAGCTCTCCGCGGAGATTCCGGCCACCGGGCCGCTCGACCTGATCGCGGTGTTGTTCGACGACTCCGACGCGACCGCGGTCACGGCCGCGCTGACCGCGCTCGGCGCGCACGACGTCGCCACCGTCGACGACCGGGAGTTCGGCGGCCGGCTGCACCTGCGCCTCACCCTGGACGACGCGACCGGGCTCACCGCGGTCGCGGCGGTCGACGACGTCACCTGGATCGAGCCGGTGCCCGCGATCGAGAACACGGACGTCGAGGCCGCCCAGACGATCCAGTCGGGCGACGTCGGCCCGCAGGCCGGCACGGTCTGGGACCACGACCTGCACGGCGAGGACCAGGTGATCGGCATCATCGACTCCGGCACGCTCGCCCTCGACCACTGTTTCTTCGCCGACACCCCGCCGAACATCCCTGGCCCGGGGCACCGCAAGGTGCGTGCGGTGTTCGACGACAGCGGGGACCTCAGCAACCCCGGCGACCCCGCGGACAAGCCTCCCGGCGAACACTTCATCAGAGTCGCGGGCATCGCGGCCGGCGACCAGCTCGGCAACTCCGGCCGGCACCCGCACCGCGGCGGCGCGTGGGCGGCCAAGATCGTCAGCCGCAACCGCCTCGATCTGTTCAGCAAGAAGCTCGCCAAGCCGCCCAGCCTCCGGGAGGCGCTGGAGAAGTCGAAAGGCGCCGGCGCGACCGTCCACAACCTCAGCTGGGCGAACCGCAAGAGCGAGAAGTACGAGGCGCAGGCCCAGGCCGTCGACGCGTTCAGCTTCGAGCACGAGGAACAGCTGGTGGTCGCCGCCGGTCCCAACACCGAACAGGGACCGGTGAACCGGTCGCCCGCGGTCGCGTTCAACGCGATCTGCGTCGCGGCGGCCAAGGCCCACCCCGACCACCTGACGCGCGTCAGCGGCGTGGACGGGCCGTTCGACGGCCGCCGCAAACCGGACCTGATGGCCGTCGGCGACGGCATCACCACGGCCACCAGATCGGCCGCACCGCCGTCGGGGCCGTTCTGCGACACGGCCGGGGGAATCGGCGGCCACACCAGCTGGGCGACCCCCAACGTGGCGGCCGCGGCCGCGCTCGTACGCGAGTACTTCCAGAAGGGCTTCCACCCCCACGGCAAGCCTGAGCCGGCCAGGCGCGTCGACCCGACGGGAGCGCTGATCAAGGCGGTGCTGCTCAACTCGACCGTCGACATGACCGGCCATCCCGGCTACCCCTCCGACACCGAGGGCTGGGGGCTCATCCAGCTCGACCGCGCACTCTTCTTCGACGGCGGCGCGCGGCGACTGTGGACGAAGGACGTCCCGCGCAAGGCCGGCCTGCGGCTCGACGAGAGGCGCACCTATCAGTTCTCCGTCAACGACGAGACCGAGCAGCTGAAGATCACCTTCGTGTGGACCAACCGGCCGCCGCCGCTGCCGGTCCCCAACCGGCCGGCGGTGCAGCCCATCAGGTTCGAGGTGGTGGATCCCATCGGGAACCTCTACCTGGGCAACGACTTCGACGTCGCGGGCGGTGTCTCCAACAAGGCGGCCAAGAGTCCGCGGATCCCGCCGGACACCGTCAACAACGTCCAGATGGTCGTCGTGAACAACCCCCCGTTCGGGCCCTGGGCCATCCGCCTCCGTCCGTTCTTGAACCGGGACACGCAGGGCTACGCCCTGGTCGTCTCCGGCGGCCTTCTTCTCTAGACCGGAGGTAACCCGGTGGCATTGTCCGTGGAATCCCTGATGCTCGAGGTCGGTAAGGCGTTCGAGCCACTTGAGCAACGCCTGCGCGGCGACGAGATCCCCCTGCTGTTCGCGGAGATCGGGCTGCCGGCGCCCGACATCGTCCTGGCCGCCCAAGCCGTCGGCAACGCGGTGGAGGGAGCCGCCACGGCGCTGTCCGGACTGCCGCGCTCGCTGTCGGACCTCGCCGCGGCGATCGAGGCCGATGACGCCGGCCGGATCGCGGAGTCCGTGGCCGCGGTCGGCTCGCTGATCAAGACCGTCGCCGCGGGCGTCGACGTGGTGTCCGGCGCGGTACGGGCGGCCGCGGCGACGGCCGGGCCGAACCGGGCCGAGGTCGAGGCGTTCGCCGGGGAACTGGCCGAGCGGCTGTTCGGCTTCGCGTTGATCACCTACCTGGAGGACCGCAAGCCGATCGCGGCGAACGTGCTGGAGTTGATCGGCGTCCTGGAGTCCACCCCGATCGCCGCGACGCCCGGCGCACCCACGTACGTGCGCCGGGTGTTGCGCCTGGACCGGGTGAGCGGCTTCCTGCACGACCCGGTCGGCACGCTGACCGACCTGTACCGGTGGGGCGGCAAGGACTTCGACTGGGACCTGCTGCTCCAGCGACTGTCGATCTTCTTGACGACGGTGTCGAACTTCGCCTTCCTGCAGTCTGGTCCGCCGCCGTTCCTGCGGGTCACCGGCGTGGACGTCGGCCGGACCGACGACACGGTCCCCGGCGTGCAGGCCGCACTTCGCGTCGCGGCGAACGACCATCTCCAGCTCACCGTGCCGGTCAACGACTCCGTTGCGCTGGTCGCGACGTCCGACGCGGCGATGGGCGCGGAGACGGCGGTCAAGCTGCTGCCGCCCGCCGACCTGCGGATCATCCCGCCGTCCGGCGAGGTGCGGGGATCGGCGCGGTTCGGCGTCCAGGCGCCGCCCGCCGCCGGCGGCCCGCCGCTCGTCGTCCTCGGCACGGCCGGCGGTTCCCGGGTCGAGGCGCGGGCCCTGCGCATCACGGCCGGCGCGGACCTCGACTGGAACCCCGCGGAGGGCCGCGCCGAAGGCGACCTCGTGATCGAGGCCGCCGTCGAGGGCGGCAAGGTCGTGCTGAACCTGGCGGACGCGGACGGCTTCCTCGGCACTCTCCTGCCGGTCGACTCGATCGAGCTCGACGCCGACGTGGGGCTGACCTGGTCGAGCGCGACCGGGCTGCGGTTCCGCGGTACGGCGGGGATCGAGGCCGACGTCCCGGTCGACCTGCACGCCGGCCCGGTGGACATCCGCGCGCTGCATCTCGGCCTCGGGCTCACCGGCGACGGCGTCGCGCTGGAGGTGTCCGGCTCGATCGCGGCCCAGCTCGGCCCGATCACGGCCGTCGCCGACCGGACCGGTGCCGTACTGCGCCTGTCGCAGGCAGGGGGTGCCCTCGGGCTCACCGCCGACTTCAAGCCGCCCAGCGGGGTCGGGCTCACGATCGCCGCGTCCGGGGCGTCCGGCGGCGGGTTCCTCTCCTTCGACCCCGACCGCGGCGAGTACGCCGGCGCGCTGGACCTGGAGCTGCCGGACTTCCTGGCGGTCAAGGGCGATCGGGCTGATCACCACCCGCCAGCCCGACGGTTCGCCGGGCTTCTCGCTGCTGATCGTGCTCACCGCGGAGTTCGGCTCCGGCATCCAGCTCGGCGCCGGGTTCACACTGCTGGCCGTCGGAGGGCTGCTCGGGCTGAACCGGGGGATGAACCTCCAGGCGCTCGTGGAGGGCGTGCGGACCGGCGCGATCGAGTCGGTCGCGTTCCCCAAGGACGTGGTCGCGAACGCGCCGCGGATCCTGTCCGACCTGGGCCGGTTCTTCCCGCCCGAGCAGGGCACGTTCCTCGTCGGCCCGATGGCCAAGATCGGCTGGGGCACGCCGACGCTCATCAGTGCCTCGGTCGGCGTGATCATCGAAGATCCCCGGCGACATCGCGGTCCTCGGCGTGGTGCGGGCCGCGCTGCCGTCCGCCGACCAGCCGCTACTGGTGCATCCAGGCGCAGTTCGTCGGCGCGCTGGAGACGGACAAGTCCCGGCTGTGGTTCTTCGCCAAGCTCTTCGACTCGCGCATCATGGGCATGACCATCGAGGGCGGCATGGGCCTGCTGGTCGCGTGGGGCGACGACCCGGACTGATCGTCACCGTCGGCGGGTTCCACCCGTCGTTCCGGCCGCCGCCGCTGCCGTTCCCCGTGCCGGACCGGCTCTCGGTGAACCTGCTCAACCGCGCGGCCAGCTGATCCGGGTGACCGGCTACTTCGCGATCACCCCAACACCGTCCAGTTCGGCGGTGGCTCGAGGTGCGGCTGGGGTTCAGCTCACTTCGGCGTCGAGGGCCATCTCAGCCTCGACGGGCTGTTCAACCGGTACGCCGTTCCGCTACCAGGCGCACAGCTCGGGCCAGCGTGTCGCTCAAGGCGTTCGGCGTCGGCGTGTTCAGCATCGACCTGGACTTCACGCTGGAGGGCCCGGCGCCGTGGCGGGCGCACGGCCGCGGCTCGATCGGCTTCCTGTTCTTCTCGATCTCCGCGGACTTCGACCTCTCGTTCGGCGAGGAGCTGGCGATCTCCCTGCCGCCCGTCCCGGTGCTGCCGTTGCTGGCCGCGGAGATCGCCAAGAACGAGGGCTGGGAGACCCGCCTGCCGGACGGCGGGGTACGGACCCTGGTCACCCTGCGCCGGCTGCCCGCCGGAAGCGACCTGGTCCTGCACCCGCTCGGCACGCTCGTCGTACGGCAGCGGGCGCTGCCGCTGGACGTCCGGGTGGACCGGATCGGCGGGCAACGGGCGAGCGACGGGCGGCGGTTCGGCGTCACGCACGCCGCAGGGCGGCGGCTTCACCCAGAAGTCCGTCATCGGCGACAAGTTCGCGATGGCCCAGTTCCAGGACATGTCCGACGCCGCCAAGCTGTCCCGGCCCTCGTACGAGACGCAGGACGCCGGCCTGGAGCTGACCTCCGACCAGGGCACGCTGGCGACCGCCCGCGTGGTGCGCCGCGAGATCCGGTTCGAACTGCACGTCATCGACAGCGCCGCCGCGACGCCGGCCGGGGTCGCCACGCTGACGGCAGCGGGCGACCGGCCGGTGCAGCGGTTCCACAGCGTCAGCGGGCCGGTGTTCGACGAGCTGCTGCGCGGGTCCAGCACCAGCCGGTCGGCGCTGTCGGCCCGGCAGGCCCGGCAGCGGCAGCCGTTCCTGGCCGAGGACACCGTACGGATCGACGAACAGCGGTTCGTCGTGGCGTACGTGAAGAGCAACCGGCAGGCGTTCCCGCCGGGCGGGACGACCCGCCGGGTGCCCGCGACGTTCCGCAGCCGCGCGACGGCCGAGGACGCGCTGGCCGACTTCGTGGCCGCCGACGCGACCCTGGCCGGGCAGCTGCACGTGATCCCCTCGGCCGAGGCGGCCATCACGCCCGGCGTGCCCGGCACGTGGTCGCCGGCCGGGGTGCTGCCCGGGGCGGTGTCCGGGGTCGACCTGGTGCCACTGCAGAACGGCCGCGTCCTGATCGCCGGGGGCACCGGCCCGGACGGCGCGCCGGTCGCGACGACCCAGCTGTTCGACCCGGCCGGCGACTCGTGGTCGGCCGGGCCCGCCCTCGGCGCCGCGCGCCACCGGCACGCCACCGCTCGCCTGGCCGACGGGCGCGTGCTCGTCACGGGCGGGCGGGACGACCAGGCCGCGCCGCTCGCGTCCGCCGAGGTCCTCGACCCGGCCGCCGGCCGGTGGACCCCCCTGCCCGAGATGACCGGCGCCCGCCACGGCCACTCCGCGACCGTCCTGCACGACGGCCGCGTGCTGGTGGCCGGCGGGAGCGGCGCACGGGACGGACAGGAGGACGGCGCGCTCGCGTCCGCCGAACTGTTCGACCCGGCGACCGCCACGTGGAGCACAACCGGCGAGCTGACCAGCGCCCGCACCGCCCACCAGGCGGTCCTGCTCGACGACGGCCGGGTGCTGGTCACCGGCGGCCGGCTCCCGACCGGCGGCGGCCGCGCGGAGCCGCTGGCCTACTGCGAGGTGTTCGACCCGGTCACCGGTGCGTGGACCACCACCGGCGGCCTCGGTACGGCGCGGGCCGGCCACCAGGCCGTCGTGCTGCCCGACCACCGGGTGCTGGTGACCGGTGGCGACCCGGTCGTGGCCGCCGACGGCACGCTGGACCCGCACAGCCTCGCCACGGCCGAACTGTACGCCCCGGCCACCGGGACCTGGGGCCCGGCGCAGCCGATGCCGGACGGCGGCCGCGCCGGTCACCGTGCGCTCGTGCTGCGGTCCGGCGAAGTGCTGGTGACCGGCGGTACCGGCGCGCCCGAGCGGACCGCCGGATTCCGGTCCGCCATCTCCTATGACCCCGGCTCCGGCGCCTGGCGCACGCTGGGCGGCCTGCTCCTGGGCCGTACCGCCCACGCCGTGGCCGGGCTGCCCGATGACCGGGTGCTGGTCGCCGCGGGCGCGGCCGGCCCCGACTCCACCGGCACCGGTGAGGTGCTGATCCCGTGACGAGCAAAGGAACCACGACCATGCCCACGATCACCGCGGCACCGGCCCGCACCTGGAAGAACGCCGGCGACCTGCCCACCCCGGCCGCCTGGTACGGCCAGCACGACGGGCCGGTCCTGCTCGACGGCGGCGCCGTGCTGGTGGCCGGCGGCGCCGACGCGGCGTCCGGCTCCCTCGCCGACGCGGCCCTGTTCGACCCCGGCCATGACGTCTGGAACCACGCCGATTCGATGACGACACCGCGGCGCCTGCACTCCCTCACCCGCTTGGCGGACGGGCGCGTGCTGGCCGTCGGCGGCCTGAACGGCACCACCGGGCTGCCGTCCGCCGAGGTGTTCGACCCGGCGACGGGGCACTGGTCCGGGACCGGCCCGCTCACCACCGCCCGCTGGGGGCACAGCGCGACCCTGCTGGACGACGGGAGCGTCCTCGTCGCCGGCGGCAGCGCGGCACGCACGTCCGGCGGCGCGGTCGCGCTGCGGTCGGCCGAACGGTTCGACCCGGGCAAGGGCACCTGGCGATCCGCCGGCGTCATGACCGACGCGCGCACCGCGCACACGGCCGTACCCCTCCACGGCGGGCTCGTCCTCGTCGCCGGCGGCGTCGCACCGGTCGGCGCCCCCGACGATCCGGCGCTCGCGTTCTGCGAGCTGTACGACCCGGCGCACGACAAGTGGACGCCGACCGGCAGCCTGATCACCGGGCGCCGGCACCACCGCGCGACCCGGCTGTCCGAGACCCAGGTGCTCGTCACCGGCGGCACGCGCGCCCGGCTCGCCGGGCACCGAACCGTACGACCCGTTCAGCCAGCGCACGATCGAGGCGTTCGACCTGGACGCCGGCAAGTGGTCGGCGAAGACCGCGATGCCCTCTGGCCGCGCGCTGCACCGCGCCGTGCCGCTGCCCGGCGACCAGGTCCTGGTGGCCGGCGGCGCGGCGAGCGACCGCGACGAGTCCGGCTTCCGCAGCGTGCTGGCCTACGACGTCACGGGCAAGACCTGGGCGTCGTTGCCCGGCATGGCGACGGGCCGCTGGTCCTTCGCCGCCATCGCCCTGGACGACGGCCGGGTGCTGGTCGCCGGCGGCGTCACCCGCTCCGGGCTGG
Organism: uncultured Actinomycetota bacterium; assembly: GCA_963799975.1. Taxonomy (GTDB): domain Bacteria; phylum Actinomycetota; class Actinomycetes; order Streptosporangiales; family Streptosporangiaceae; genus Actinoallomurus. Next base: position 890,932 of record CAWCZF010000006.1, read on the forward strand.
CCGCCGCGGACCCGGCCGCCACCGAGCTGACCCGTACCTCCGAAGTGTTCGGGGAGACCCCGTGACCACCAACGCCTACACCTTCCTGCCGTGGCTGCGGACCGGGATCAACACCCGGATCACCGCGGACCCGGGCACGGCCGCGCGTGCCAGCGTTCAGATCCCGCTCACCGTCTCCGGCGAGGCGCTCGGCGGCGGCACGCTCACCCACGACGCCGGCCGTTCCGTGCAGCTCTACGGGCCGGGCGACGTCGTGGGCGTGGACCCGCGAGAGATCTCACGTAACGAGCCGCGCCCGGGCACGGCCAACGTCGAGCCGAACTTCTTCGCGCACATCGAGTTCGCCGACGAGGACTTCCCCTGGCGCTACAGCCCCGCCCCGTCCGGGCCCGCGACCGCGCGGCTCACCCCGTGGGTCGCGCTGGTCGTGCTGGCCGCCGGCACCGAGTTCGCCGACGCGCCCGGCACCGACCCGCTGCCGGCCATCGACGTCGTCGACCCGGCCGCCACGATGCCGCCGGCCGACCAGCTCGGCGCCTGGGCGCACGTGCACGTGAACGGCTCGCTCGCCGATCCGGTGGCCACCGACAGCACGGCGGGCGCGCTCGCCGCGCTCGAACACCGTGCTCGCCACCGACCCCGACAGCGCCTGCGCGCGGCTGATCTGCCCACGGCACCTGGCACCGGAGACCGCGTACGAGGCGTTCCTGGTACCGGCCTTCGAGACCGGGCGGCTGGCCGGCCTGGGCCTGGACCCGGCCGGCGCGCCCAGCGGGCTGTACTCCAGTTGGGGCCCGCCGTACGCGAACCGGCCGGTCGCGAACCGCATGCCGTACTACCACCGCTGGGCGTTCCGCACCGGCGCGGCCGGCGACTTCGAGTTCCTGGTACGGGAGCTCAAGCCGCAGCGGGCCGACGCGAAGGTGGGCCGGCGGGAGATCGACGTGCACGCCGGGCCCGGCCTCGGCCTGCCCGGCATCCCCGACCAGGGGGGCGTGCTGCCGCTCGGCGGCGCGCTACGGGTACCGGAGACCGTCGACCCGGCGGACAACTGGGACCACTTCGCCGATCCGCCGTCGCCGAACCCGCTGTACCCGCACCCGTTCGAGCAGGCGCTGGCCCAGGTGATCAACCTGGCCGACGACCTGCGGCGCGGGCCGGGCCCGGACCCGATCGTCACGCCACCGCTGTACGGCCGGTGGCACGCCCTCACCACGCGTCTGCTGGGCCGCGCGGACGGCACCGAGCTGACCGACGAGGAGAAGCACAACTGGGTGCACCGGCTGAACCTGGACCCGCGGTTCCGTGTCGCGGCCAACCTCGGCGCGCAGGTGGTGAAGGACAACGACGAGGAGCTGATGGCGGCCGCGTGGGCGCAGGTCGGCGACGTGCTGGTGGCGAACGGCCGGATCCGCGCCGCACAGCTCGCCCGCGAGGTCGGCCACGTGCTGCAGACCCGGCACCTCGACCCGCCCGCCGATACGGGGCAGGCCGCGGCGGCCGCCGCGCCCTCGGGCCGTGCGCTGACCCTCACCGCCCCGGCACACTCCCGCGTCACCGACCGCCGCCACGACGGCCTCGCTGGTGGCCGAGGGTGACAGCGAGGTGGCCGTCGGGTTCCACGTGGCCGGCAGCCGGGTCGCGGCCGCGCCCGTGTCGCCCGCCATGCGGCGGATCACCCGGCCCGGTTCGCGGCTGATCCGTTCACTGGACTTCCCGGAGGGCCCGCGGGCGGACGGCCTCCTGTTCCGCATGGACGACCCGGTCGCCCCGGTGGTGGCCGCCCCGGTCAAGATCACCCCAGGGGCGCTCGTCACTCCGGCCGACGTCAACGCCGTCCTGCACCCGGACCGGCCGCCCGGTACGGATCCGGTCGACGTCCTCGCGCACAGCCCCGACTTCGTGCTCCGCGCGCCCGGCGACCCGGTCACCCCGCACCCCGGCACCGGCGACAGCGCCGAGGCCACCCGGTTCAAGGCCGCGCTCCGCGAGCTGCACCAGACGATCGACGCCGGCGTGGCGGTCGGCCAGGCTCCCCAGGCGCCCGCGCTCGACCTGGTCCCCACGACCACGGCCACGCTCACCGGCCTGCGGTCCGACACGACGGTGCCGCGCGCGCTACTGGAGGGCGCCGTCGGCCTGCCGGAGCGCCTGCGGCCCTTCGCGGCCACCTTCACCGAGGCCATGGCGTACCCGGTGTTCGACATCCCGACGTTCCGGTCGCTCCTCGACCTCTCGGTCGACGCGTTCGTGCCGAACCTGAACTCGCTTCCGCCGAACTCCCTGACGCTCCTGGAGAACAACCCGGAGTTCATCGAGTCGTACATGGTCGGGATCAACCACGAAATGGCCCGCGAGATGCTGTGGCGGGAGTTCCCGACCGATCAGCGCGGCACCCCGTTCCGCCAGTTCTGGGACCCCGTGGCGACGCTGCCAGAGCCGGGCGTGACCGACGCCGAGCGCCGGGAGCGTAACTACGACATCCCGCCGATCCACCTCTGGCGGCCGGACGCGCGCCTCGGGCAGAACGCCAACCCGCATGACGGGATCGTCCTCGTCGTACGGGGCGAGCTGCTCAAGAAGTACCCGACGACCGCCGTGTACGCGCACCGGGCCGAATGGCCGCCCGGCCCGGACGGCCTGCCCGACAAGTCCCAGCCGCGCCGTCTGGTCACCATCATCGGCCCGCCCACCACCGAGCAGGTCCGGCTGCCCCGTTACGAGGCCACGGTGGACCCGGACATCTACCTGATCGGGTTCGACCTCACCGCCGACGAGGCGGTCGGCGGACCGCGATGACCCCGGCTGGTTCTTCGTCTTGAAGGAACGGCCCGGCGACCCCAGGTTCGGTCTGGACGACCGGGACCCCGGCCTGCCGGCCGGGCCGATCGAGGTGTGGAACGACCTGACATGGAGCGACGTCGACCCCGCCGGACGCGGGTTCGTCACGCTCGACCCCGCCGTGACCGTACCGCTGGCCGGACTGGACGGGTCCGACGACGCCGAGAAGCTCGACCAGCACACCGAGGACGAGAACCTGCCGCTGTGGTTCAGCGGACTGGGTTCGGCCGACCTCGCCTACATCTTGCTCCAGGTGCCCGTAATGGTCGCCGTGCACGCCCAGGAGATGGTCCCGCGATGACCGCGCTCAGCGACGCGTTCCCGGTTCTGCTCGCACCGATGCGAGTCGAGACCCGGTTCACCGCCACGGAACTGCTGGTCCGGGTGTTCCCGGACGAGTGGGCCGTGGACAAGTTCGAGGCCAAGCCCACCGCCGCCGAGATCGCCGCGATCGACGCGTACTGGACCGCCCGCTGGGCCGCCGGGGGCCGCGCCGCGGCACTGGCGGCCGCCTGGCAGGAGCTGGCCACACGGATACCGCCGGGACGGGCGGCCTGGCTGCTGCGTGGCCGTACCCCGGCCAACCCGGCCGAGGAACCGGCCGGGGTGGCCGTCGGCGCCGTGGTGCTGGTCATCCGGTCCGCCACGGCGCCGGCCGCGAACGACCGGCAGCCGTCCATCACCTACTGGACCGCGGTGTGGCGGGCGCACGGCGACCGGCCGCGGTTGCGGCAGGCCGACGCCGCACTCGTCGCCGCCGTCGGCACCGCGCGGGCGAACGCCATCCGCGCCAAGCGCCCGTTCGGCGTGGACGGGGCGCTGACGACGCCGAACGACGACGTGCTGGTCGCGTTCCTCGTACTGGCGCCGCCCGCCGCGGGCAGTACCGCGACCGACGCCTGGACGCAGGGCGCCCGCGCCCGCCTGCTGCCCGATCACTTCCAGTTCCTCGGGTTCAACGCCGGCGGGCAGGTGGTGTCGGTGACCGGCGCCGCGATACCGGCCACGCTCGCCGTGAGCCCGGATCCGGCCGCCGCCGACCAGATCACCGTCAACGAGCAGACCGGTGTCCTGCACGTGCCAGACGACCTGCGGTGGCTCGATCGACTTCGACCGGGCCATCGCCGTCGGCATGGGGGTACGGATCCCGCTCACCGACGGGATCCGCGGCGGTCTGGAACGCCTCGTCGTGCTGGGACTGCGCGAACAGGCGGCGCCCACGCAGACCGCGGCCGACCTCACCGACCTGATCAACCGCCAGTCTGCGCAGCCCGGACGGGTTCGCCCTGCTGCCGCAGGGCACGCCGACCAACAACTCCGAGACCGTACGGGCCGGCCAGGACGAGGAGGACGAGGCAGCCGCCGCGCTGCGCACCGCCGGCGGGGCCGCCGCCGCGGCGGCGGGAGACTGGACGACACGGACCGACGGCCGCGTGGCTCGCCGAACTGCTCGGTCTCGACCCCGGCGTGCTCACCGGCATGCCGAACGCGGACGGCACGGATCAGCGGGACGCGCGCGCGGCGAACGCCGCGCTGTGGCCGGCGACGTGGGGCTACTTCCTCCAGACGGCACTGCACCCGTTGCTCGGCCCGGACGCGGTCGCCCAGACCCGCGACTTCTTCCTGAAGTACGTGTCCGGCCGCGGCCCGCTGCCGACGGTCAAGATCGGCCGCCAGCCGTACGGGATCATGCCCACCACCGCGTTCTCCCGGCTCACCTGGCCGGACTGCCGGCGGCCACACCGCAAGGCGCTGCAACAGGGTGCTGACCGAGGCGGGCAAGGACTGGGCGGCCGCCGCCGCGCACGTGCCGCACCTCGGCGACGGCGCGAGCGACCCGCACCAGCAGCTGCTCGACATCCTCGCGCTGCACCCGACGTCGGCCGAGTACCACCAGCGGTACGCCCAGAGCGTCGAGGACCTCTTCAACCGCGAGAACCTCGCCGGGCTGGGCGGTACCGTCCTGTCCACGCGCTGGACCAGCTGGGGCATGCCCGCCCCGGTGCGGGCTCTGCTACCCGCGCTCGGCTCGCCGGCGCCCGGCGCTCGACCCGGACCTGCTGCGCCGGCTGTTCACCGACTTGCAGCAGCCGCTGCTGGCCCCGCTCGTCGACGACCGGCCGCTGTCCGAGACCGACCGCGTCCGGCCGCTACACCGACGACGGCCGCAACTACCTGCAGCTGGCTGGCCGCGCTCGGCCCGCACCGACCTGGACGGCATCCGGCTGGAGTCGGGCTTCGCCGAGGGCGCCCGCCCGGCGACGCTGCTGTACCTGCTGCTCCGGCACGCGGTGCATGCTCGGCTGGGCCGAGGCCGCGCGCGCGCTGGCGGTCACCGACGGCCGGCCGACGAGGTCGGCCCGCCGCGCGACCCGCCGTTCATCCACGTCACGCTGCGCGGCCCCGGCAGGACGCGTCCAGCGAGAGCCGCTACCGGCAGCTGTACTCGGCCGACCCGGCGATCACCGGCGACCCGGGCCGGCTGCTGGTCGACCACATCCCCTCCGTGCTGGACCAGCGCCGGCCCGACCGCAGCGAGCTCGCCGAGCAGGCTCGACGCGCTGGACATGCTGGCCACACTGCCGACCGCACGGCTGGAGCGGGTGCTCGCCGAGCACCTCGACCTGGCCACCTACCGGCTGGACGCGTGGCGGCTCGGCCTGGCCACCGAGCGGCTCGGCGAGCTGCGCTTCGGTCCCGACGGCACCGCGAAGCCACGGCCTGCACCTGGGCGCGTACGGCTGGCTGGAGGACATCGGCCGCACACCGCGAACCTGGAGCCCGTCACGCTGACGGGCCCGCTCGCGACGGTGTTCGCCGGCGGCCAGCCGCTGCTGCACGACCCGGACGAACGAGGGCTTCGTGCACGCGCCCTCGCCGGCGCACGCCCGCACGGCGGCGGTGCTGCGCGCCGGCTACGTCGCCAACGCCGCGCCGGACAACCCGGGCACGTTCGCCGTCAACCTCAGCTCCGAACGGGTGCGGGTCGCACTGTCCATCCTGGACGGCATGCGGCGGGCCAGTCGCTCGGCGCGCTGCTGGGCTACCGGTTCGAGCGCGGCCTGCACGACCGGCACGACGAGGCCGAGGTGGACCCGTTCATCGCGGCGCTGCGGCTGCAGTTCCCGCTGCGGGCGAACCGGATCCCGCAGACCGGCCGGCGCCGGCCCGGACGAGATCGGGCAGGTCGAGGCGAGAAACGTGGTCGACGGCCTCGCCCTGGTCCGCTACGTGACCCGTGGCGGGGTGTCACGGACCTACCCGTTCGGCATCGAGGGGCTACCGCCCGCCGACACCGGCCAGACCGACGCGATCAGCAAGGAGGCCGACCGGCTGCTGGACGTCAACGACGCGGTCGCCGACCTGGCCGTCGCCGAGGGCACCCACCAAGCGCTGGCCGGCAACCCCGAACGCGCCTCGGCGACCCTGGACGCGTACGCCAAGGACGGGCTGCCGCCCGACCCCGACGTGGTCCGGTCGCCGCGCAGCGGCACCACGCTGACCCACCGGCTCGGGCTGCGCCTGAAGGCCGGCCTGCACCCGGGGAACAACGACGCCCCCCGCGCGCAGGCCGAGCCGGCGGTGGACGACTGGCTGCCGAGCGTGCTGCCACCGCGACCGGACGGTCGCCGCGCGGGTCACCTGGACCGACCCGGTCAACGGCCACGCCAAGGAGCACGTCGTCACCCAGGACGACGTCGGCCTGGCGCCGATCGACCTGCTGTGGGCGGTACGGCCGGTCGGCGAGGCCGCGATGACCGACCTGGACGACCGGATCATCGGCGTCGTCGTGGACAAGGACGACCCGCGCCCGGACGCCGAGCTGACCATCCGCTACACCGACCGCATCAACGGCAAGGTCACGTTCTTCGAGCTGTCCCCGCTGGTCGCCGCGCTGCGCACGCTGCTGACCACGGGCCGTCCGCTGAAGCCGACCGACCTGGTGCCCGCGTCCGGCCCGGTCACCCTCGACCGGACGCGGACGACGCCGTGACGGTGCCCCGGCAGCGGCCCGCCGCCGTCCGCGACTCACTCACCGAGCTCGGGGGAGACGTGGCCGACCTGCTGGCCGACCTCACCCGGCTGTACCCGCCGGACCCGGCGCCGCCGCGGCGCGAGGACATCGTCCACGACATCGACACGTTACTGACCCGCTACGCCGAGCTGGTGACCACGGCCGCCGGGTTCGGCATGGTGCGCAGCGGATGGGGCGAGCTGACCGCGTGGCGGCGCGGCGTGTTCTCCGCGGTGCTGGCCGGAACGGCCGCGACCGCGGCCCGGATGGCGCGGACCCTCGCACAGGCCGACGCGCTGCTGGCCACGTACGACAAGCTGCCGAAGAACACTCCGGACGACGAGCGGTTCCGCCGCCTGCACGAGGTGGAGCCGCTGCTCACCACCGCACCCGACCCCGGCCCGTCGGACCGGCCCGACCACTTCCGCGACGCCATCGGCCACCTCCGCGACACGTTCGCCAAGCGCCAGCACGACCTGGGCGCCGTCGCCCAGACCGGCCAGACGACGCTGAGCGGCCTGCTGAACCACGTCGATGACCTGCTTCCGCTGACCGGCCTCGACCCGGCCGGGCTGGACCTGACGCCGCAGCTGGACAAGGTGGTCGCGTTCGGCGCGGAGCTGCTGTCACGTACGCAGGCGCTGCAGACCGAGATCACCGGCCGCGTCGGCGCGGCCACGGCCGCGCTGACGGCCGCCGACAACGCCGTCACCGCCCCGGACCGCGCGAAGTCCGCGACCGACGCGCTGCGCGCCCTGCTCGGCCCGGACGCGCTGGTCGTGCCGGAGTACACGCTGACCGAGGACCTCGGCGACGAGCTGGACGACGCGTTGGACGACAGCGACAAGCTGGTCCGGCACCTCACCCAGGCGCCGATCTCCCGTGACTTCCCGGTCGACGACTGGCTGCACGGCGTCGCGCGGGTCCGCGAGGCCCCGCGGCTGTGGGAGCGCGTGACCCTGCTCGGCGACGCGCTCCGCAACGACGACCTCGGCAAGATCGATGACCGGGAACCGGGACTGCGGCCGATCCAGCTGCCGTTCATGGCAGGCGACCACTGGCTGGCCATGGAGCTCGGCCCCAGCGCCACGATCGACCAGGACCGGCTGTTGTTCACCGCGCACTACGCCGACACCCCGTCCCGCGGGTCCGGGCCGGCGAGCGGCCTGTTGTTCGACGAGTGGTCCGAGGTCCTGCCGACCGACCGGGAGACGACCGGGATCGCCGTGCACGCCGACAGGCCGGATTCGGAGCCACCGCAGGCATGCTGCTCGTCGTACCACCGGTTCGCACCGGATCGTGGCAGGTGGACGACCTCGTCGCCGCGGTCACCGAGACGTTCGACCTGGCCCGTACGCGACTGGTGGAGCCCACGCAGCTCGACGACACCGCCTACGCGCAACTGCTGCCCGCGACCCTGCTGTCCGCGACCCGCCAGCCCATCACCATCAGCACCGACCTCGCCGTCGCCAACACAAGGTGGAAGGCCGACCATGAGTGAGCCCCGAATCGCCGATCTCCCCGCGGCGCTGGCCCATCGCGACTTCCCTGCGGTAGGCCTGTGGAACCGCCTTGAGGGACGTCCCCGCACCACCGACTTCGCCCGCGCGCTGCGGGCCGAGGTCCGCGACCCGCTGTGGCTGCTGGCCCGGCAGTGGCAGCTCGGCGAGTTCCACGCCACCGACGGCGGCTCGCCGGTGACGGCCACGTACTCGGTCGTCGCCGGTCCGCTCACGCGGTTCCGCCCGGACGGCTCACCGGCGGGCCCGGCGGGCCCGCTTCCCGCCGGCCACCCGCTGGAGACCGTGGTGGAACGACGGCCGCTGCCGTTCGCGTTCGGCACCGAGCCGATCGCGTTCGACCTGCGGCTGTCTCTGGGCCGCCGCTGGCTGAAGCTCGTGGCCCGCGCCTCGATCCCGCCCGGGCACGATCCGGCCGAACAGTACGTCACCCTCGTATCCCATCGCCGTTCCCGACCCCGGCGCCACGACAGACGCCCAGCGCGTCGCGCACCCGGAGGTCTGGGCGGGCATGCAGGCGATCGCGGGCCGCCGGATGGACGGCTACCTGCTCTACCAGCACATCAAGGGCGGCGGGCTGGCCTCCGACGGCATCACCGGGCTGCGGAAACAGGACCGCGACGCCATCAACGCCCTGGGCCCACGCCTGACCGCCTGGTTCGACCAACTCATCGACCAGCCCACCGCGGCGACCGCATGGGACCCGCGCCGGCTGGAGCACCGCTTCTCCGTCGCCACGGCGACGCCCGGCGGCGAGACGGTGCTGTCCGCCCCGGAGTACCCGGGCGGTGAGCTGGACTGGCACGCGTTCTCGGCGTCGCCCGGCGACACCCTCGGCGGCGCCGGAACCGCGCCGGCCGCGCTGAACCGTACGGTGTTCCCCACGCCCGCGAGGTTCACCGGCATGCCGCTGCCGCGCTGGTGGGCGGTCGAGGACGGGAACACCAACTTCGCCGCGGTGACACCGGACAGCACCGACCTGGCCCGGCTGATCTTCCTGGAGTTCGCGCTGGTGTACAGCAACGACTGGTACCTGCTGCCCTGCGACGTACCGGCCGGCACGTTCGCGACCGTGCAGGGACTCGCGGTGACCGACGTGTTCGGCGCACGACGCTGGATCACCCCGGCCGGAACGAGCGCCGCGCACGACTGGCAGAGCTGGTCCATGTTCACCGTCGGCGACACGGCGGGGCTGCTCCTGCCACCCGGCACGCCGAAGGTGGCGGACGGCCCGGCCCTGGAAGAGGTCGCGCTGGTACGGGACGAGAACGCCAACATGGTGTGGGGCATCGAGCAGACCGTACGTATGGCCACCGGTGAAGGCCGGCCCGGCGCGGAGGCGGCCGCCGAGACGCTCGCCTTCCGCCGCCGGCTGCGCCCGCCAACGCCGCCGGGCGATCCGCGCGCCCCGGTCGCCTACCAGGTGATGAGCTCCGTGCCGGAGAACTGGATACCGTTCGTCCCGGTCCACGTCCCCGGCGACGACCGCAGCGTGCAGTTGCAGCGCGCCGCGATGCCGAGCGAGGTCGACGCCACCATCTCCATCCCACCGCGCACCGCCTTGCTGCGCGAGGGCCTCGACGCCGGCCACGCGTACTTCGTCAACGAGGAGGAGGTGCCGCTCACCGGTACCCGGCTGACCGCCGCGTACAACCGCACCCGGACCCGCACCGGCGAGGTGGTCGTATGGCTCACCGTGCACCGTGACACCGGCCGCGGCGAACGCTCCAGCGGCCTGTCCTTCGACGTGCTGACCGATACGTCGCCGGCCTCGTGACGTACGGTGGTGGCGCGAAGTGCCGGATACGCCAGGAGTCGTCGATGATGAGGTGACCCGGCAGGTCCAGTGAGCGGTGCTGGTGCGGTGACGCCGGCATCCAGCATCGCTCTGCTGACCTACGAGATCGAGTCCCGCAATCTGGTCTGGCTCCACCGTGACAACGGCACCTCGGTCTCTGTCGGCAGGCGGCAGGCCAGCGGTCAGCGTGACCTGGCGGGCACGGGGGACGGGCACGCGAGAGCTCGCTGGCCTCGCATGGCGCCCTCGGCGAACTCCGGGTCCCGGCCGGCGGTGATCATCTGCTCCTTCGCCACGTCCAACGGCACGTCGACGATCTCGATCGGGCGGCCGAGCACCTTCCGCAGGATCTCCACGTGGTCAGGCGTGCTCAGCAACTCGGGACCTCGGCGACGTCGCGTAAACGATCACGCCCTGGGAGCCGTTCCCGGTGAGGTTGGCGATCGGCTGCCCCGCGCGGATCGTGGCGGCCCAGTGCGGGGTGTGGGTGGCGAAGCTGCTGGGCCGCAGGATCGTCCAGGCTTAGGTGGGCGCGCCGGGTGTATTACGACCGGCGAGGTGAGCGCCGTCGGCCACCTGGCTCCGTGGTGGCACCGTGATCGTAATGGGCGCGTTGAAGGCGGTGTAAAGCGTCACGCTGACCAGGGTTGTCTTCGAGCCATCCGGGGTGGCCATCCGCACTTTGCGGGGAAGGCGGCTCCCGTCGGCCCAGAGGTCGAAGGTCATCGTGCCGAGGTTCATTGACTCGAAAAAGCGCACCGAATCGTCCAGGTGCTGGGCGCGGAGCTTAGCCAGCGCGTCCGGCATGGAGTAGGTGCCCTTGTAGTGCGTAGTGGCGGTGCCGGCAACCGTCTCCCTTCCGACAGCGCGGACATCTTTGGACGCTGTCAGGATGGTAATCGTCTGCGTCATGTCGGCCATCTCTTTTTCTGAGGCGGCGAAGTCCAGAATATTGACCATGCCCTCCGCGCCGGTTTGGGAGAAACGAACCCACGGCTTGCGGGTTGGCAACACGTGGGCCGGAAGTTTCAGGTAGAGGGAGTGACCGGAGACGATCTCCTGAAAATCGGATTTCTGCTTGCCCGCGGCCGTCGTCCCTGAGATTGTCCACCATTGGGTGGCGCTCGGCTTCGACCGGATATCGGCGTGCCCATTCAATCTCGCGCCTGTCCCGGAGTCGATGCTGTTAATGTCGGTCGCGAGCCGGTACGAACTGACTTCCTTCGTCTTCTGGGAAATCTGGTTCAGCGCCTCGATGGCCGAGCCTGGCTTCGTCGGTCCGGGATTATCTTTGGAGTTGCAACCACTAAGAGCGGCTACGAAAATCGTACCAGCGACAACGCTTGCGAGATATTGACTGGCCACAGGAACGTTCTCCGTATAATGATCAATTTATTGGATGCAGGATCTGCTGCTGGCTTTCCCGGCCGGCAGTGTTGTCGGGGGGAGCGTGCCTGTTTCCTGGCATGACGCGCCGAGGGGATCACGGTCATGGAAATGATGTTCTTCCCCAGATCCACCGCCGAGCCTTCAGTGCGGGGAGGGGTATTGGAGAACATGTCGTGTCGCGCTCAAGCGCTACACAGAGAACTTTTCTCACCCGGCGCCTCCAAGGCATGCCTGTCGTCATTGCCGACCAGGCTTCCCGGCGCTCCGAGAACGGACCCTACACCGTCGGAGTCGAGGAGTCTTCTGGGGATGCCACGTACGAGGAACCGATGCTCGACCGACCTATGCCGTTCGAGCAGGATCGGGCGGCTCCGGTCGTGTCCTGCGCGCCGAGGCGTGGCGATTCCGGAGTTCCCCAGGGCCGCGATGGTCGGCGTGTGGAACAACCGCGCGAGCGACGAGAGTACTTCTTGGCCGCCTCGGGCTCGGGGCCGGGCCAGCTGAAGGTGGTGTGGCTGTCCAGGACGCTGAAGGCCACGTACGGCCGCGGCCGGTCATTTGGCCGCGTGCGCGGGGAGCACACCAGGCCAGCCACATCGGTCGTTTGGGGACATCCCGGCATACGCCGGGGAGCATTTCAGGAAGCGGATCGCGTCGCGAATCTGCGGGCCATCCTCGCGTGGGCCGTGAGGGTATGAGCCTGAGCGAAGCCGCCGCACACGGCCGGCCGGACCCGAGGCGCCATCGGGGCGGCGCCGCCCCGGTCAATGCAGTTTCCCCGGGCCCCTGGTGAGATGGCTCCCACGATCGTTTCAGTGGTGGCCGGTGAGGATGGCACGGGATTCGCGGATGGCGTAGTAGATGAGTACGTAGCCGGCCAGCGGGTCGGCCCACCAGAATCCCAGGGTTGTGTTCAGGACCAGGCCGAGCAGTACGGCGGTGGCCAGCAGCCCATCGATCAGGGTGACGCGGCCCTCGGTCTTGAGGGCGGGGTTGTCCAGGGCTGCACCGGTGCGGGCTTTGCCGAAGGCCAGGGTGAACATCACCACGGCGGTGACGGCGGTCCAGCCGATCCCGGCCGGGCTAGGGCGGGCGTGGAAGCCGGCGGCCAGGACCCAGGTCGACTGCACCAGCAGGTAGAGGGCCAGCGCCACGAACGCGCCGCCGATCAGCCGCATTGCCTTGCGTTGGCGGTCCTCGCCGGTGCCCGACAGCTCCCAGATCACCACCGTCGAGGCGCCGATCTCGATGAGGGAGTCCAGCCCGAAGCCGGCCAGGGCCACCGAACGCGCCGCGAGGGCCGCGAAGGCCAGCACGAGGATGCCCGCCACGTTCCAGCCGAGCGTGATGTACTCCAGCGCGAACCCGCGCCGCAGCAGACGGGCCTGTTCGGCATTGGTCGAGGCGGCCGTGTTCACAGCGGCAGTCTGCCAGCGGCCAGACGACGGTGTGGTGCACGAGGTAAGGGAATCCGGCAGGCTTGTTCGATGGCGGCGTCGGCGGTCGGCTCGGTCAGGCCACGTACCGGACGCGGCCGGGGATGCGACCGGCGTCGCCGCGGTGGTCCGCCACCTGACCGAAGCGGTCGAGGCGCTCCGAGCGTGAACGACGTCGACGCCGCAGCGAACATCAAGCCTGGCGGACCTGGGCGCCTCCAGTCACGGTAGAAGACCGGACCCTGCGTCCCATGCACCGGCAGCCACAGCGCGCGTACGGACATCTCTAGCCGTTTGTCGTCAGCTTCTGGTCACCCGGATCGGTGCTGACGGGTCGTCGTGGTCCTGCTGGGTCGTCTCCACGTCCTCGTCCTCCGGCGGGGTGACCGGGTCGGGCTGAGCCCATCCATGGCTTTCGATGGCGGCGATGAACGCCTCGACCAGTTCGGGGTCGAAGTGGGTGCCGGCGCAACGCCGAAGCTCCTCAATGGCCTCTGCGATCGGGCGGGCCGCGCGGTAGGACCGGGTGGACGTCATGCAGTCCAGGGCGTCGGCCACCGAGATGATGCGGGCGAACTTGGGGATCTCCGAGCCGGCCAGGCCCATGGGGTAGCCGGTGCCGTCCATCCGTTCGTGGTGGTGCATGATCCCGGCGAGTGCCTCGTCGAGGAAGCCGATCTCGCGGACGATCTCCAGGCCGCGCATCGGGTGCAGCTGGACCGCCGCGAACTCCTCGTCGGTGAGTTTCCCGTCTTTTTGCAGCACCTTGGTCGGCACGCCGAGTTTGCCGACGTCGTGCAGCATTCCGGCGTAGCGGATCGCGCCGACCCGCGACGGCGGCATGCCGATCGCCTGGGCGATCATGGCCGAGCCGCGCGACACGCGCTCGCTGTGACCGCGTGTGTAGTAGTCCTTGGTCTCCACGGCCTGGCAGAGCGCGGCGATGGTGGCCGCGTGCGCCTGCTGCTGCGCGCTGGTCTGCTCGAACGCCCAGCGGGCGATGAAGAGCGGAAGCAGGACCAAGATGGCGGAGATGGGGCCCAGCGGCGGCCAGATACCGGCGATGAGGAGGCCGACCATTCCCAGCCCCAGGCATTTCCCGGCCAGCCAGCGGCCTTCGGAGAGCAGATCCCGCCAGGCCGCCTGCCTGCTGATGAGCAGGATCCCTCCCATCAGGGTGAGATTCACGACGACGAAGGTGATGAGAGCGGCGACGAACGCGCCGATGACATGATTGACCCAGTGGGGCTCGGCCGGATGCTGCGGATGGCCTCCGGCCATCTGGAACACCGTGCCGGCCACGTAGCCGCTCACGGCGTATTGCGCACCGTTGAACAGGCGCTTGATGAGGGCGAGACCACGTCGCCTGGTGGCCAGGGCCGCGGTACCGACGAGTGCCGCGCCGGCAGGCCCCAGGAGTACGACCGCGGCGAGGCTGGCGGAAAATGCCATCGAGACACGAGCGCGTTTGAGCGTGAGTTTCGCGGGCGCCGATTCCGCGATGAAGAACAGGACGGCCAGGACGACGAGCGCACGATAGTCCAGCCCCGATAATGACGATGAGGCGATGAGGCCGATGGCGAGTGCGATGACGCCGATGGCGTACACGCGGGCGGCGATGGGCAGGCCGCGCATGGCTGCTCCTCGTGGCGGTGGTGCACGGGACCGGTTCGGGGAAGCGTATCCAGGCGGGGCACGCACCACACGTGTCGTTCACCGATAGTGAGGAACCTGTAACGGGTTCTTCGTGTGCGGGAGGTTCAGCGCGGGGTGTTCGGGGTGCCGCAGATGAGTGTCTGGGCGATCGCGTGGGTCAGTGCCAGGCCGGTGGCTTCCTCGATAAATCCGTAGGTGCCGGCCGGGTTCACCTCGAGGGATACGCACTCCTCGTCGTTCGTGGCGTTGAAGGCCAGGGCGCCGTAAATGAGGCTCAGGTGCCAAGGAGCGAGCGATATTGCGTAGGGCCGGCCGACCTGACGGCGCAGCAGGGCCACCTCGTGTCGCGCACCAGGATCTCTGCCTCCTCGGAAAACATCGTTTCGCGCAAGGAGCCTCAGTCAGCCGAACAACAGGAGCATCAATAGACACAGGAGGCGTCTAACATGAACGCTGAGCATGAAGGCCAGGTCAGATGCCGTGGATGAGTTTAGCGCCGCGCAAGAGCGTACTTCGGAGGTCACATCTGGAGCGCGGCTGGGCGCTTGCGCCGGCTGCTAGGCTGGTTTCATGTCCGGCGATGCCTCTGTGCTGGTCAGCGCCTTGCCGCCCGGCGCTACGGAGATCATCGGCCGCAGACGTCAGATGTCTGAGGCCCGGAAGCTTTTGTCTCAAGCTCGGCTGCTGACACTGACCGGAGTGGGCGGCGTGGGGAAGACGCGGCTCGCTCTGCGCGTGGCCTTTGACGTGCGGAGGGCTTTCCCTGACGGGGTCAGGCTTGTCGAGCTCGCACCGGTCCGGGCGCAAGAACTCCTTATTCAGACGATCGGCAGGTCTCTGGGCCTCCAGAACCAGTCTGCGCGGCCGACTTTGGAGACCATAGCCGATTACCTGCATGACAGGCGGACGCTGCTCATACTTGACAACTGTGAGCATCTTCTCGATACCTGCGCGATAACGGCCCATGAACTGCTTAGAGCATCTCCGGGGCTACGGATCTTGGCAACGAGTCGTGAGCCTTTGGGCGGAATTTCCGAGACTGTGCTGGAAGTCCCTCCCCTGTCGCTGCCGCGAGACGATGAGCAGTCCACCCTGCAGGAGATCGCCGAGAGCGAGGCGGTCTCGCTCTTCATCAACCGCGCTGGACTTGTTGATCCAGGCTTTCGGCTCTCATCGCAGAATAGCGTGCCCGTCGCCAAATTGTGCAAGCGCCTTGATGGAATACCTCTCGCCATCGAATTGGCGGCGCGACGTTTGCGCGCGTTGGATATCGAGCAGATCGTCGGCCGTATCGACGACCGTTTCCATCTGTTGACATGTGGTCCTCGAACAGCTCCGCCTCGCCAGCAGGCATTGCGTGCGACTTTGGACTGGAGCTTTGACCTGTGTTCCGAGAGGGAGCAAATCCTGTGGGCAAGACTATCAACGTTTTCCGGCGGATTCGATCTGAGTGCTGCCGAATTCGTGTGTAACGAGCCGCCGATAGACACAGGGGATGTACTCGATCTGCTGGCTGCGCTCGTTGATAAATCTGTGGTGACTGTCCAGGTGAGAAGTGGACGCAATATGCGATACACACTTCTTGAGACACTCCGCCAATACGGCCAAGATCGCCTTCTGGAAAGAAGCGAACAAGGGATCATGCGCAAGCGGCATCAACTCTACTTTCAGAGTATCGCTGGCCAAATCCGGGATGACTGGTTTGGTCCTCGACAACGCGATCTTTTCGATTTGGCAGCGCAAGATCTTTCAAATTTCAGGATTGCCTTGGACTCGTATATGTGTGGGCCTGAGGATGCCGCAGAAGGGCTGAAGCTTGCCTCTTCCTTGACTGGCTACTGGGTCTTCAGTGGTAGTTTTGGTGAAGCTCGCTACTGGTTCGAGCGGGTACTTCAATATTTGGTGGTGCCGCGCCGCGGCCGGTTCATGGCGATTTCGCGAGTGGCGATGTTCGCTCTCCTCCAAGGAGACCTTCCCGCTGCCCAATGTCGTGCCAGTGAATGCGTGGACTATGCGCAAAGGTCACCTGACGCCAGCATTCGGGTGATAGCCGAGTGCATCGCTGGGTGGCTGGCTTTGCAGTCGGGTCACTATGAGGAGGCGTTTGATAAATTTGAGATGTCCGTGGATTACTGCCTTAGCTTCGACGCGCGAGCATGTGAGTATGTTAAGCAAGGCGATGCCTTTTTGGTGCTGTTTCACCTTGCTATCTCCGCATCTCTCCTCAGCGACGATCGCTCTCCGGTCTTCGCGGCCAGATGCCTGGAGCTTGCCGAGAACGCGCACGCCCCAGGAGAAACATCACACGGTCTATGGATCAATGGCTTTGAGCGCTGGAATGCCGGGGATGTCAATCGAGCATCGCATTTCTTCAATCGATGCATTCACGCCTTCAGTTCGTCTAACTATCAGTACTGCCTGCCGTGGGGGATCGAAAGCCTGGCGTGGGTATCCATCGCAGCGGAGGATTTCGAGCGCGGTGCCCGCCTTTTTGGCATAGCGCAAGAAATGCGCAGCCGAATGGCAATCTCTCTGGACGGATTTGAGTCGTGTGCGAAAATCCACGCAGAGTGTGAAATCGGGGCACGCCGACATCTCGGCGACAAGAAATTCGATGATAGTCTCCAGCTTGGGGCGGGTCTCGACTTCGATGAGGCTCTTTCGTTCGCTCGATGCGATAGCAAGAAATCCGCCGTGACTCCGCGGACCGCTTCGGCAAACGACACAAGACTTACCCCACGCCAATGTCAGGTCGCCGAGCTTATCGCGAACGGGCTTAGCAACAAGGAGATAGCGACACATCTCATCATCGCTCCACGCACAGCCGAGGCGCATGTCGAACAAATTCTGGTCAAACTCGGCTTTAATTCTCGAACACAGATCGCCGTCTGGGTCGCTTCCGGCCAAGATCGACCTTGAATTTGGTCCATCACTCGCCCACTGCTTGTTCGGGGGCGTGTCGTCCGTGTAGACCTTCCGTCGAATCGCGCCAGCGTCGTCGCCAGTGGTGCGCCTCTCACAATATGCGATCACGGCGCTGACCGGTGCTTCAGCCCAATATCGCGCCTCATGGTGCGGCGTTCGCGGCCGGGTGTTTTCCAAGCGTCGCGGCCGTCGCGGACGACCGTTCCGGCGTCGGCCAGGTCGAGGATGGCGAGCGTTTCGAGGAGAGTGGTCTTACCGGAACTACCGGCGGTTGCCGCGGATGCGAGAGCGCTTGGGGTCGCCCATCGTGGCGCTGGCCGCCTCGCCGGATGGACGCCGTTGCCGCTGTCGGTCCGCGACGCCCGCCGCCGTGCCGCGCCGCTGCGCGCGGCCCTGCCGGACGTCACCGCCGCGCCCGGTGGCAGGGACGCGGAACCCGTGCTCACCGGCCGCGGCATCGTGGTCCGGTACGCACGACCGTCGCCGTCCGCGGGATCGACCTGGACGTGCACAGCGGCCGGGTGCTGGCGCTCATGGGCCGCAACGGCTCCGGCAAGTCCTCGCTGCTGTGGGCGCTCCAGGGCTCGGGACCACGCCAGTACGTCACCGTCACCATCGCCGGATCCGGCCAGGGAAGGCTGTCCGGCGCACGGGCCCGTACCCTCGTGGGACTCGTGCCCAGACCGCCTATGACCTGCTCTACCCTCGAGCGGGTCGCCGATGAGTGCGCCGCCGCCGATCGCGAGGCCAACGCCACGCCCGGCTCCCGCCAGGACATGCTCGATCGGCTCGCACCCGGAATCGACCCACGCGCCCATCCCCGCGACCTGTCCGAAGGCCAACGGCTCGCCCTCGTACTGGCCCCGTACAGTTCACCGCCTCGCCCAAGGTCATGCTGCTCGACGAGCCGACCCGTGGCCTTGACTACGACGCCAAGACCGCCCTGGCCGCCATCATCGCGAGCCTCACCGCAGGGGGCCGCGCCGTCGTCGTCGCCACCCACGACGTGGAGTTCGTCGCCACCGTGTCCGACAGGGTCCTCGTCCTGGCCGAAGGAGAGATCGTCGCCGACGGGGCCGGCCCGCGACGTCCTGGGTGGCTACCGGCCTTCGCACCGCAGGTCGCCAAGATCCTGGGCCCTGGCTGGCTCACCGTCGCCGACGTACGGGCCGCCCTCCCTCAGGAGGTCCGATGACGACCGCGCCGCCCGCACGTGTTGGCCCGCGCTCGGCCATCGTCCTCACGCTCGCCTCGCTGGCGGGCCTGATGATGTTCTGCTGGCCGTTGCTGACCCGGGTCAAGCCCGAGAACATGCAGGACGGGCCGGACGCGCCGTTCCTCTTCATCGCGGTCCTGCCCGTTCTCGTCGTCGTCGTCCTCGCCGAACCGCCCGAGGGCGGCATGGACTCCAAGGCGCTGGCGATGCTCGGCGTCCTGTCCGCGGTCAACGCCGCGCTCCGGCCGCTGGGCGCCGGCACCGCCGGCATCGAGACCGTCTTCTTCATGCTCGTGCTCGCCGGCCAGGTCTACGGCGCCGGGTTCGGCTTCGCGCTCGGCTGCACTTCACTGTTCGCCTCCGCCCTGCTGACGGCGGGCGTCGGGCCCTGGCCGCCGTTCCAGATGATGTGCTCGGGCTGGATCGGGATGGGCGCCGGCCTGTTGCCCCGCCGCGTCACCGGCAAAAGCCGAGATCGCCATGCTCGCCGGCTACGGCATCGTCGTTGCCTACCTGTTCGGCTTCCTCATGAACCTGTGGTTCTGGCCCTTCATCACCGGTGCCGAGGTGCCCTACCACCACGGCCACATCTCCTACGTGCCCGGCGCTCCGGCCTGGGACAACCTACGGCGCTTCACCGTCTTCACGCTGCTCACCTCGACCGCTGGCTGGGACACCGGCCGCGCCATCACCGACACGGTCGCCATCGCCATACAACTACAGGGAGCACTGCTACACCGGACCGCCTGAAGCGCCGCTCCGCTGGGATCGCGGTTGCCGGTTCTACGCCGGCGTCCAGACGAGCAACGGCAAGGGCATCGCCCGTTTGGCCGCTTCCCCTGGATAGGGTTTCCTGGGCCTGAGCGCCGTGCGGATGCTTCAAGAAACCTTGCTTATTTGAAAGCCGACATATCCGCAGAATAGGGGGCGTTTGCTGGTAGCGTCCGCAAGAGGTCTGTTGGCATCGGGCGAATGACGGACCGCCACGGAGCGCGGCATCCGGGGAAACGGCGGGCGGCCACTGTGGCAGCGCAGTTCAAGGTCATTCCAGAAGAGTGGGTGCACGCGGGGCGAGGTGTCGGGAACGCTTCGGATGAGCTGGCAAGAGGACTCGACGCGTTCTGCCGGGTGGTGAACGCGCAGCCGTTCGGCCGCGATGACCTGGGCAGGGCGTTGTTCGAGGGAGATCACAGCTCGGGTTCGCCCGGGTTCGCGCAACGGCGGGACGGGTTGCTGACGGACCTGTGCACGATGGTGAATCTGCTGCGCACGATGGCCGGGGGCCTGGTCGCCGCGGGCGGCTGGTACGTCGCAGCGGACGGGACGATCGCGGAGGGCCTCGGGGGTCGGCCGAATTCCGCAGCGCGGTCCGACCTGCCGGACGGTGTGCGGGAATACCGGCTACCGCAAGTCGCCGACGAACTGCCGTCGACGGTGTCACCGCCCGCCATCGTGCTTCAGGCGGCGTGGATCCTGGAGGCCGTCGGGCTGGGGTTCCCGTGGCCCGACGGTGACATCGACGGCGTGGAGACCTTGCGGGCCGCCGCGTCCGCGCTGGGGATCGTCATCGACGAGGTGGCCCAGCAGGTCGCTGTGCACACAGGGAGGGTGACCGGGAGCGGGTTCGGGGACGCGACCGACGCGTTCGGGTCGGTGGCGCAGCGGGTCGCGGGCGGGTACCTCCCGGAGCAGACGCATCAGTCCGTGGAACTGGCGAAGTACTGCGGGGCCGGAGCTCATGCGATCGTCATGGCGCGATCACAATGCCTGGCCTCGGCGATGTTCATGGTGGGCCTGATAGCCGCGGTGAGCACCCTGGGCCCATTCCTGGAGGAGGGGCTGGCGGCGGTGCTGCCCTTGATCCGGCTGGAGGGCCTGGCGCTGCGGATCACGGTGCGGCTCACCTATGAGGCCGTGGTCGGTTCGGCGTTCTCCGGTGGGCTGAACGTGATCGATCAGTTGTTCCGCACCGGCGAGGTCGACCTCGGCGAGTTGGGCGGCGCGCTGGGAGAGGGCGCACTGATGGGCGCGATGATGGGCGGCGCACACGCGGGCCTGCCCCCGCTGATGCGCCGGGCACCGGCGCTGACCCGGTTGGCCGGTGCGATGGAGACGCCCGGCTGGAAGGGCATGCTGCCCCGCTTTCTGACCGGCGGGGCCGTGGCGACCGGGACGATGGCGACCACGGGCGCGGTGACCGGACACGGCTGGGACTGGACGAATGCCGCGAAGATGGGCTTCGGGATGGCCTTCGTCGGCACCGGCAGCGAAGCCGTCACCTACCTCCGCGACTCTTGGCGGCTCACCGGTGCCGGCTCATCCCCACCGCCCGGCCCCGCCGGGCCATATCCTTCGCTCGCCGGGCCGCTGGGAGAGCTCGACCCGATCGCGCTGGGACACGTCGACGGCGACGTCGCGGCGGACGGGCCGCCCCACGTCGAGCTGTCCGCCGATGCCGGTGGTGAGATCCGCGCCGACGATGGCGGTCCCGTCCTCAACGGCGCGGTCCCCGTCCACGCCGGATCATCCACGTCGTCCACCGCACCGGCCGACGCACCGGCACCGGGCCCTGTCACATCCGGCCACGTTCCGGCCGGCCACGACGGCGGACCTGACCCAGAACATGATGATCGGTCACCGTCCGGCGACCGCGACCCGTCGGGCGCCGAGGGTGGCGGTGGGACCGGCCAGACGGCCCTTTCGGACTCCACCGGTGACCCGCGTCCACAGCATTCGTCCCAGCCGGGTGGCGCCGAGTCGAGCCGGTCCGCGCCCCGTGCCGATCAGCCACCCGCCCCCGGCGAACCACGCCCGGCCGTAACCGACCCCGCGAAGCCCGGCCATATCGCGCTCGTGCTCAACGGCGGAGATTCGTCGCATCCCGCTGCATCCGCCTTCGATGTCGGCGCCGACCGGCAACTCGTCGCGGAGGGGCGGGCCGTTCTGGACCGGCTGGCGCCGATGGGCACGCAGAGCGAGACCGACCTGCGCGCGCTGGCCCACTTGGACCGTATCGCCGGTCCGTCGCGGATCCGCGTGGAACCTCTGCGGGACCTGGCCATCGCGGTGGATCTGGACGGCTCCGTCAAAGCTCTGGTCCGTGTCTTCAACGAGGCGCAACTGCACGGATACGATCCGGCCGGCGCCGCCGACCGCCCCGCCCTGCTACGGATACTGCGCGCACACCAGGAGGCGGACCCGGACCTGTGGAGAGGAGCGCGGATCGCCGATCGCCCCTCGATGGCCGACAGCGCCGATTCCATTGACAATGCCGGTGCTCGCGCGTTGGGGCGAATGCAGAAAATCGTTGACGGTTCGGGGCCGCAGCGGGCACATGACGGCGGCACCGAACCGCTGGTGCTGCTGACCCGTGAAATGGACCTGGGAACCTCTACCGCGGTGCTCGCTCGCCTGTTCAATGACGCCCAGGCGCACGGGCTCGACCCGGCCGGTGCGCGAGATCGCGATGAGCTCATCAACATCCTGGGCGCGCACGTGAGCTCCGATCCGGTTCGCTGGGACTGCTTTCTGGTCGCGGACCGCCTCGGCATCCACGGAGCCGACGACGGCACAGCGCGTACGCTGGCTCAGATACACCACGTGATCGACCGAACGTCGGCGCGGCGATCGCGCCTGAATGCCGAATCCTTCACCGCTTTGGCGGATGATCTGGCGCTGGATTCCGTCGAGCAGCTCGTCCGGCTGTTCGAGGATGCCCAAACGGACGGCTTCGACCCGGCACGCGCGGTTGACGGCGTCCATCTGGCGGAGATCCTCGATGCCTTTGCCGCGACCGATCCCACGTGGAACGCGACACGGGCCGCCGAGCGATACGGAATACACGATCCCGATGGCGTCACGATCCTCGCCGTGGGCCGGATCATCAAGATCGCAGGGAGAACGCTGTCACCGTACGTCGCTTTGGACCCGGTGGTTCGACTCGCCGACGAGCTCAACCTCAGGTCGGTTGGGGACCTGGTGCGGTTGTTCATCGCGTCTCAGGAGCGTGGCTTCGATCCGACGACGGCGACCGACCCCGCGACACTGGCGGAGGCTCTGCGTCGGTATCGCGACCCAGGACCCCGTCCGGGCAACGCCTCGTCGACGCCCGGCGATCCCGGCACCAGCCGATCCGATCCCCCCGTCGCATCCACGCCGAAAGCCGCACGCGAAAGCGCCGCCGCCAAGGTCGCCGAAGCCCGCCTGGCGCTCAAGGACACGCCAGCAGGGACCTCGCCGGCGGACCGTCTCGTGGCGACCGACATGGCCCGGGAGCGGCTCGACTCGCTGATCGCACGCGTTGACGCGCTCGACCGGTGGCCGAGCCGGCCGGAAGTCTCCTACACAACCGACTACGACGCTTTCTACCAGGACTACGTCGACGCGCTCGCCCGGGCGGCACGCGGCGACCCGGTGATCCCCTATTTGTACGACAATGCCACCGGTGGGCTCGGATCCCGCGAACACGGCCGCCCGTTCGGCTGGGAGCTCGAATTCGACGGGCCGACCGAGATCCGCGGGCCTATTGCGAGGGATGTCAAGGCTGCGGGCCTGGCCGCCGATCCGGACGTACACGAATACCATGCCTCCAAAAGAGTGGGCTACAGCGAAGCGCCGGATTCCTGGAGACTGGAAACCGACCCCACCGTCACAGCGGAGTTGGTGTCGCCGACTTTCTATGATACGCCGTTGACCTGGCAGGCGCTAGAAAGAAGTTGTTTTATAATTCAGTCGCACGGCGGATGGTGCAGTATTAACGCCGGCGGCCACATCACTATTGGCATCCCCGACTTCGATCACATCGTCGGCAACCACAGGGGCGTCGTGGAAATCGTCGACTCCTTTGCCGACACCTTGTACCGGCTCGGCCAAAACCCGTCCCGTAACCAACATCGAGGACTGACGCACTGCAAACCGAACTACGTGCTGACCGACCCTTACCTCTCGATCGGGGATTTCCAGCGACCTGACAGGAATCGCAACGCCGCCGTGAACATGAACTCGGTGGCGGGAAAACCTACGGACCATATCGAATTCCGGTTCCCGGACGGCTCCCTGGACCCATCCGTCATCCAGACACAAACCAAGATCCTGCTGGGCGTCACCGAGGCCGCCCTCCGCAATGCGGGCGGGCCTTATTCACCCGGCCATAGCGAATCCCTCGGCACCCATGCCAGAGAACGCCGCATGGGTCGATATTCGGACGACCCATTTGGAGTCGGGCCGAAAGAGACAGAATCGTTCCGGCGGCTGATGGACCTGATCTTCCATCGACGCGTCGATAAAGCCCAGGCAACCGCCCTGTTCGCCGCCACGCGATGGAACGCCGGCTAGCGTGGACACGTCCAACCAGAGGTTGGTTCCGATGGCCGTCAGCATGCGCAACCCGTCCGCGGCGCAGGTCCCGGCCGGTCCTCCACCCGCTCTGTACGGTCGGAGGACGACGGCCGTCGGTGACGGCACGCGCGTCCGCCTTGAGTGCGGCTCACAGGTCAACCCGCTCTATGGCTCGGATTCCCGGCGGGCGGCGTGCTTATGAGGCCATGACGGAAACGCGTGATGCGTTCTGGGGACAGCGACGGGTGTCAGCAGGAGTTGCCCAAGCACCCAGCCTTCGTGTCACCTCATGCGACCTGGGTGTATTCGTGGAGGAGGCCCGCCAACACGGTTTCGTCGGATGCCCTCGATGTCGGCGTCGTCGGGATCGGGTAGTGCCCGGAGCGGGCCGCCCTGGTTCAGGCCCGGTGTGGACGATGGGTGTTGAAATGGGTCTCGTACTCGGCAAGGACCTTGCGTAGGTGGCGTGGGTTGATGATGAGGACCCGGTTGAGGAGTTCGCGGCGTACTTTCCGGCCGAGACCGGCGATCTCGCCTGCGATGGGCCGGTAGCGCCAGGTCGGATTCTCTGTGGCCAACTGCAGGACCAGTGCCAGGATCATAGGCCGGGTCGGTGGTCGTCCCGGCCCATGCTTAGGGTAGGTCCAGCGTCGTTTCACCAGGTCGGCGTGCGAGCGCAGGAGCGTACGCGGGGTGACGAACAGGCGCTGCCGACGGTAACCGAGGGAGCAGCCGCGCGAGCGCGGAAACAATCGCCCGGTCCGCCCGCGACGGCCGGGAGGCGCCCGGAAACACGCAGGCCGAGTCTTGAGCAGCGGAGGATGTGCGCGCCCTCCAGTGGCTGCTGAACTGCAAGGGGATCAGCGTCGCCGTCCCCTCGCACTTCGGCCCGAAGACCTACACCGCGCGGAGCGGTAGGCCCGTGGCGCGGTCTCCCGCGTGCGGTGAAGGATTCCGCACGCGGGAGATCTCCCCTGGCGTAACGAAAAGGTCAGCTGCGGTCGGACGCGAACTCGGCGGCCGGGGTTCCTGGCTGTACGGTGACGTGTTCGAGCAGCACCAGCGCGAGCACACTGCCGACGGCGAGCAGCGTGGCCGCGATCCGGAGCGACAGCACGTAGCCATGTGTGGCGGCGACGTTGGGGAGCGTACCGCGGTGGATCTGGCCTGTTGCGTGCCGGAGCGCGAAGGTCACCAGGCCGGCCAGGCCGAGCGCCCCGCCGATCTGTTGCGTCGTGTTCTGCACCGCCGAGGCCAGGCTTGAGTCCTGGCCGGTGACCTCGTGGAGCGCGGCGTTGGCGGCGGCGGGGAGGGTCAATCCGGAGAACACCCCGAGTACCGCCATCCCAGGGAATATCCCGCTGACGTACGTGGTGCCGACGTCGACCCAGCTGGTCATGAACAGTCCGGCACTGACGCCGAGGAAGCCCACGAACAGCATCGGCTTGACGCCGACGCGGGGCATCAGCCCGGTTCCGAGGCCGACGCCGAGGCCGATGCCGATTCCGAGCGGCAGGTATGAGAGCCCGCCCTGGAGCGGGGAGTAGCCCAGCACCTGCTGTTCGAACAGGGTCATCAGGAAGACGTACGTGAAGAATGCCGCGGTGTTGATCAGGGTGAGGAGGTTGGCGACCACGCGAGTGCGGTTGGTGAAGAACCGCAACGGAATGAGCGGCGTCTGCGAACGGGCCTCCACCGCGACCAACGTGGCCAGCAGGCCAACGCCGGCGAGCAGCGGCAAGAGCACCTGCCAGGACACCCATGGGTGCGAGACGGCCTGCAGCAGGCCGTAGACGAGCGCCACCAGCCCGCCAGTGGCGGTGACCGCGCCGGCGAGGTCCAGACGGTGGTGCTCACGGACCATCCGACTCTCATGTACCAGACGCGGCACCATGAACAGCGCGAACAGCGCGATCGGCACATTGATGTAGAAGATCCACCTCCAGGAGGCCAAGTCGGTCAGCACGCCGGAGATGACCACGCCGGACACTCCGGCCAGACCGCTGACCCCACCCCAGATCCCCAGTGCCCTGATCCGCTCCTTCGGTTCGGCGAAGATTAGGGCGATCAGGCCGAGAGCCGCCGGCGCGGCCAGCGCCTCGCCGGCCCCCTGCGCGAACCGGCCCAGGATCAGCATCGCCGGGTTGACGGCAGCACCGGACGCGGCCGAAGCCAGTGCGAAGACAGAGACCCCGACCAGGAACAGTCGCCTGCGGCCGTACATGTCGGCCAGCCGCCCGCCCAACAGCAGCAGGCCGCCCGCCACGAGCGTGTAGGCGCTGACGACCCAGGCCAGGCCGGGACGGGAGAACCCCAGGTCGTGCTGGATGTGGGGCAGCGCGACGTTCACGATGGTCATGTCGAGGACGAGGATGAACTGGATGAGGCCCAGCACGGCCAGAGCATGCCAGCGCCGAGGGGCCGGCTGGGAGATCTCAGGCACGGTCGGCCGGCCGATAGGTCACCCAGAGCACACCGGTGCCGAGGAACCCGCATTTGTGGAGCGTGAGCCCCACGTGGTCGATGATCTCGTCGAACAGATGCATGCCGGTGCCGACCACGATCGGGCAGATGGCCAGGCTGAGCTCATCGAGCAGCCCGCCGCGCAACAGCGACCGCACCAGCGTGGGACTACCAGGGATCAGGATGTTCTTGCCGGGCTCCTGTCTGAGCGCGACCAGCTCCTTGGCAAGGTCGCCGGTGAGCAGGGTGGAATTGGCCCATTCCAAGGTGTCCAGACTGCTGGACACAATGTACTTTGGTGCGCTGTTCATGAAACCAGCCATCAGCGTGTCGCTGCCCTTGCCGGGCCACAGCCGGGCGAAGTCCAGGTACGTGCGCGTGCCCAGCAGGACGGCGTCGGCCTGTGCGATCTCGGCGTCAATCATCTCTTGCAGTTCGTCGTTGAGGTAGGGATATTGCCATCCGTCGGGCGAGTCCACCACGCCGTCGAGCGACATGTAGAGACCTGCGACGATCTTGCGCATCGCTACTCCTTGGAAGAGCGACAAGCTGATCTTCGGTCGTCCTCGCCGGCACACCGAGTCAGGGACCGTTACCAGATCAAGCCTGATGTACTCTTCTGAATTCGGCGCCCCCTGCGGGCGCCTCTCATAAACGGTGTCGAAGCTAGGGATCTGATTTCGACATACTCGAAAGAGACTCGGGGGGCTCGTCGATGAAGTACCTGATCCTGATCTACAACAACCCGGTGGTATGGGATGGCCTGTCCGAAGCTCAGCGCATCGAGGTCGGACGTGCCCATGACGCCCTCACCGAGGATCTGGCCGCATCGGGGGAGCTAATCGTGTGCGAGCCCCTGGCGGATCCGTCGCTGGCCAAGCGCGTCTGGGTGCACGACGGCCGGACGATGGTCAGTGACGGGCCGTTCGCTGAGACGAAGGAATATCTCGCCGGCTTCTATCTCATCGAGTGCGACGGCATCGCAACCGCGATCGAACGCGCCGCGCGGTTGCCGGGGGCCACTGACGGCCTCATCGAGGTACGGCCGGTCATGGACGTTAGGCCGTGGGCGGATCTGTGAGCCCTTCGATCGACATCGAGGGACTGTTGCGGGACCTGGCACCGCAGGTTCTCGGTATCGTCCTGCGGCGCCACGGCGACTTCGACACCTGCGAGGACGCAGTGCAGGAGGCGCTGCTGGCTGCTGCGTTGCAGTGGCCTGCCGAGGGCGTGCCGACCAACCCCGCAGGCTGGTTGATCACGGTCGCGTCCCGCCGATGGACCGAGCTGTGGCGCAACGAATCGGCCCGCCGCCGCCGTGAGGAGGCCGCGGCCTTGCTGACGCCGCCGGACCCCGAACCCGTATCTTCGGTCGACGCCACGCTCACCCTGCTGCTGTTGTGCTGTCATCCCTCGCTCACCCTGGCATCCCAGGTGGCGCTGACACTACGCGCCGTCGGTGGTCTGAGCACCGCCGAGATCGCCCGTGCGTTGCTGGTCCCGGAGGCCACCGTGGGCCAGCGCATCAGCCGAGCCAAGCGGCGCATCAGGGCCAGCGGTGCCGGGTTCCAGATGCCCCCGCCGACCGAACGCACCAAGCGGATCGCCGCAGTACTACAGGTGCTGTATCTGATCTTCAATGAGGGATACACCGCCAGCTCCGGCTCCTCGCTACACCGTGTCGAACTCACCACCGAAGCGATCCGCCTGACCCGGCAGCTCCACACACTCCTGCCTGAGGACGGCGAGGTCGCCGGGCTCCTCGCTCTCATGCTCCTCACCGACGCGCGCAGGCAGGCGCGGACCCGCCCAGACGGTGCCCTGATCCCACTCGCGGAACAAGACCGCCGCCAATGGGACGCCCAGGCCATCGCCCAGGGCATCGCGCTCGTCACCCGCTCGCTGGCCGGCGCCCCCCTCGGCCCTTACCAGCTACAAGCCGCCATCGCCGCCGTGCACGACGAAGCGACCCGTGCCGAAGACACCGACTGGCGGCAGATCCTCGGCCTCTACGACCTGTTGCGCATTGTCGCGCCCGGACCGATGGTCACGCTCAACCGCATCGTCGCGATCGCCATGGTCCACGGCCCGCAGACCGGACTCAAGGAACTGGCCGCTTCAGAGGGGGGCGACCCCGCACTCGCCGAGCACCACCGGGTCCACGCGGTCCGCGCCCATCTGCTCGACATCGCCGGCGACCATCAGGCCGCACGCCTTCACTACGAGACTGCCGCATCCCGCACGCTCAGCCTTCCCGAGCAGCGCTACCTCAGGTCGCGCGCCGAGTCCGGCCGGGTATGACCGGCTCGTTTCGCCAACGCTGTGAGCCGTCCCGGGCCCTGCCTGGGGTAGGTCCAGGATTATTTCACCAGGTCGGCGTGCCAGCGCAACGGTGTCTGCGGGTCGAGTACGACAGCCGCGGAGCCATCTTGCGATCCTGCCGGAGTCGAGCCGCTGAGTGCGGCGAAACCCCAGATCAAGCCCTGTGACACGGCTTCGGCACCCACGCATCACGCCCACGACTGGTCCATCTGGCGCTTGACAAACTTAGTTATATCGCTAATAGTTAGCAATATGACTAATAACAACGTGCAACGTGAGACTTGCGTGTGGACCTACCAGGTGCGACCGGAGGCCGAGGAGGAGTTCGCGGCCCTGCTGGCCGCGCACTGGCCGATGCTGCGTCGGCTGGAGCTCGTCACTGACGAGCCGCCGGTGGTGCTGCGCAGCAGCGCCGATCCACCGGTCTACGTCGAGATCATGACGTGGGAGGTCGGCGGGATGCGTCCGGCGCACGAGCATCCAGACGTTATCCCGATCTGGGAGCGGATGAAGGCTCTGGTGGAGGAGCGTGAGGAGCAACGCAATGTGCCCGGGATGAGTTTTCCCTTCTACCGCCGCCTCGACCTCGACGACTCCGCCGAGCCGGACGGTCGATGACGGACAAACCGCGCGGCGTCGCTGAGCTAGATGAGCTGGACCGGGTCTTCGGCGCTCTAGGCCACCAGACCCGGCGGGCGATCCTGCTGGTGTTGCACGCCAACGGCGGGCAGATGACCTCGGGCGCGATCGCCTCCCGGTTTGACTGTTCCTGGCCCACCACCACCCGGCATCTGCGTGTCTTGGAGGAGGCGGGCCTGGTCCGGGCCGTGCTGCACGGCCGCGAGCGCGTTTATGAGCTCGACCCCGAACGCCTGCGAACCCTGACGCGCGGCTGGATCGACCGCTTCGGCACCTGATCGGGGGCCGCCACCGGCAGGTCGCGATCGAACTGACCCCTACGACAACCAAGATCAGCCGTTTAGTTGACACTGCCCGGCCGAGTCGGCGTCACGGCGGTTTACGGCGCCACGGGAGAAGGCGTGCTGTCCGCTGGCCGAAAGATTCGTGACCCAATTGGGCGCGGCGAAACGGTGGGGCGCCTCCTGCCGAGGGGTGCTATCGGTGCTGGGAATGGTTTCGGTCCACCGATCGTCGCTGCCGCGGACGGCCTGTGCGGTGTTCGTGGAGTAGGACAGCCGTAATGGTTCAGGCGTTTCTTCGATTTTCTGCCATGGGGGATAACCGTTTCGGCTCGACGGCCGCTCTTTCCTTCTTGTTCGGTCGGGCGATCGGTGTGAGTGTTCGGCGTGGGTGCGACGTACGGGGTGAATTTTCGTTTCCGGCCGTGGTCGGGGCTGCGGCGGGTGGCGGGTCCAGGGTCCTGGTGTGAGCGTGCCCGTGCCGATCGGCCGACAGGGAGCCCTCGATGGCGGACAAGAACCTGGTGAAGACCTACAACGACAAGAAGTACGTGGCGACGACGACGGTGCGCCACGAGGGGTGCACGGTGGCGTTCGCGATGGACGCCGACCGCAGGATCTACTACAGCGTGCTGTATCTGGACCAGCTCGACCGGGAGAAGGGCGATCTGGACGCGGCGTTCTGGAACACCGACCCCGGTCTGCTGCCCTTCCCCGGTGAGCTTGCCGACGTGGCCTCGGCGCTGCCGCGGCCTTGGTCGATCCCGTCGGTGAAGAAGGGCGGCGCGGAGGTTCCCGCGGACCGGTTGTTCCCGGGCGAGAGCGATGTGTTCCTGTCCTCGACCGCGCGGTTGACGGCGTCGGCGCCGATCCAGGTCGTCTCGGACGGCCAGTACATCCTGGTGTTCCGCCAGTCGATCGGCACCGCGCACTCCGATGCGGTGTTCGAGGTCGCCGACGGCGGCCTGTCAGGCGCCGCGGGCGCGGACTACGTACTGACGGGCAGCGCGAAGAAGCCGCTGGTCGACTCCTCACTGCTGTGCGACCGGTTCGTGCTGGTGGGGTCGGAGCTCAAGCCGGTGCTGGAAGTGCGGTACCAGCGCAGCCGCAGCAAGCTGGAGCCGGCTAGCGGCGGGGACACGCTGGGGACCCGGGACATGGAAGGCCGCCAGTTCTACGAGCCGACCCAGAAGCTGTCGTTCGTACGGAAGGTGACCAAGGGGTCGTTCGCGGTGCTGCTCCTGCCGACCGCGGTGCACGGGATCGTACGCTGGCAGATCTTCGTCGCCGACGATGAAGCCTCGCGCATCGATTCCTTCAGCCTGGAACAGAGTTCGGACGGGCTTTTCGATGTCGGTGGCACCCAGCTGTGGACCAGTCCGGACCCCGTGTTCGCCTCCGCGGTGCTGGAGCGCGTGCCGGGAGTGGACCCGCACACCGGCCTGGCGCTGGTGCCGGTGGTGGCGGCCACCGACCGGGCCGGGGCCGCGCTCCGGTTCGACGCCAAGGGCGGTCACGTACGCCTGGCGGCGGCGCCGGGCGGCGAGCCGGACAACACCGGGTTCACCGTCGAGGCGTGGATCAGGCCGACCGCCGCCGGCGGCATCATCGTGGAGACCGACACCGGCAAGCGTCCCGGCTTCCGTCTCGGGCTGGACGCCCAGGGACACCTGGTGGCCGCGCCCGGGGATGCGGCGTGGAAGGTCACCTCGACCGCGACGGTCCCGCTGAACGCCTGCTCCCATGTCGCGGTGGCGTTCGACGGCACCACGGCGACGCTGTTCCTGAACGGTGCCGAGGCGGGCAGCGCGGCGGTGAGCGCGGTGCCGGAGGTCCTGACCGGCGGCACGCTGGGCGCCCGATACACCGCCGGGAAGGCGGCGGAGGGGTTCGCCGGCGACCTCGACGAGGTACGGGTGTGGGCAAAGGCGCGTGGGGCGGGCGACATGGTCGACCGGGGACGACGCCTGTCGGGCGTCGAGCCGGACCTGACCGCCTATTACCGGCTCGATGAGGGGCAGGGCACCACTCTGACCAACCACATCTCCGCCAAGGGCCCCGGCACGATCACCGGCGCGGTGGAGTGGGTGGGCTCGCAGGCACCGGTGGGAGACGGGCCGGGCCTGGCCCGCGACACGTTCGCCGTCACCGGCCGAAAGGTCGTCTCGGGCTTGGCCGCGGCCCTGTACTACCAGCAGGAGAGCGGGCTGACCGGGTACGGGACGCAGACCACGCGGGAGAAGCGGCAGGCGCGGGTGCTGCTGGCGTGCGCGACGTCGGGGCCGCCGCCCGAAGGCGGGGTGGAGGGCCGGTCCTACCTGGCGACGATCGACTTCGCGGTGTCCGCCGACGGCAGGCTGGCGATGGCCACGCCCGGCCTCACCCTGAAGGCGATCGGAGTGCCCGATCCGACCAAGACGATGTCCGAGCTGAGCGCCGCCCAGACCGCGGTCAGCGCCGCACGCGACAAGCTCGAAGCCGACAAGATCAAGGCCGGGCACCTCCCGGCGACCCTGTCCATGATCCGCTGGATCGTCGAGGAGATCGGCGAGGGCCGCGCCGGAAGCCTGCACGAGATGAACAAGTATTTCTGGCACTTTCGGCCGAATGAGCGTGCGTATGAGGATCAGCTGCGCGTCATCCTCTCGATTCACCGCGTGGCTCTCGGCGACTACCAGGCGGCCGAGCAGCGGCTGAGCGCCGACCAGGCGGCGCTGACGGCGGCACAGAACAAGCTGGCGATCTTGTCCGGCGGTCAGCAGGGCGCCGACGAGATGGTGCTGGAGATGCCCGTCCTCAGCACGGACCGGGCCGGGCTGAGCGTTTTCGGCGCGCTGCTCACCTTCGCCTGGACCGCGGACGCCCCGGCTCTGCTGGACAGCGCAACCGGCGACGTGATCATGTACTTCCGGGGCGGGGACGGGCAATTCTTCTCCGCCTACTACGCCGCTTCGGTGTCCCGCGCGGTCAAGACCGTCACCGTGACGGACGGGACGCTCCAGCTGATCAGCCGCGACACCGCGGTGCAGGCGGCCGACATCGGCGTACAGGTCAGCGCCGGGTCCGCCGCCGGCCGGTGCACCGTGGTCATCACCCGGGGGACGACGAAGGAGACCTTCACCGCCGTGCCCCGCGAGGCCGGCGACTTCGCCGCCGTCCTCAACGGCGAACGCAGGCCCGGCACCCTGCTGGGCACGGTGAGCTCGGCGCAGAACACCATCGTGGAACTGGCGGTCCCGCTGGCCGCCGCCCTGAGCGCGGGCACGGCCGTCTCGATCGGGGGAAGGATCCGTACCGTCGCCGACGGCGCGCAGGCCGGGTCCACCAAGTTCTCCGTGACGACCGACGGCCTGGCCTCGACGGCCGGCGACGAGGTGCACACCGCGCTGTACGACTACGCCCAGGCCACCACAAGCGTTCCCGGAGCGTCGCTCGACGCGGGATCACAGATCGTCGGAGCCGACGCCGGGTTGGCCGTGGCGCAAGTCGGCGACGGCGCGGCCAAGAACGGACCCGTGGCATTGGTACCGCGCTGGCGCGGCGCCACACCGGGACGCGCACTGTCCTTCGACGGCAAGACGCAGTGCCTGCACTCCGGCGGCCTGCCCGACAAGAAGGTGGAGCAGGTGGGGACGCCCGGAGACCTGACGGTCGAGGCGTGGGCGAAGCCGGGACCCCTGTCGGGCCTGTCCCGGATCGTGTGCGCCGGTGCCACCGGCTCCCGCTACAGCCTGGGCCTGCAGGGCGGCGGGTCCATTGCGGTCAATTCCTGCAAGATCGTGGCCGAGGTCAACGGCCAGTTCGTCCGCAGCACCCAGGACCACCCGGTCAGCGAATGGACCCACCTGGCGATGTCGTTCCAGCAGTCCTGGGGCCTGCGGTTCGGCGGGGAGGTCTACCTGGACTGCGGCGGGCCCGAGGGCCTCGACCTGGTCGACGACCTCACCATCGAGGTCGGCGTCAAGCTCGACCGCATCGGCGCCGTCCAGGGGCTGGTGAGCAAAGGGGTGATCGGTGCCGCCACGCCGGGCGCCGTCCCGTACTCCCTCTATGTCGAAGCCGACGGGCAGCTCGCCTTCACCTGCGAGACGGGATCGGGGGAACAGGGCCGGCAGACGTTCCTGTCGGGCGTCAAGCTCCAGGCAGGGGTGTTCACCAAGGTCGCGGTGACCCGCAAGAGCGGCATGTCCGTCGGCCGATCCTTCATCGGGATCCTTTTCTACGTCGACGGCAAACGCGAACGCGGTGGGAAACTCTTCACCGGCGACGCGGGGAACGACGATCCCTTCGCCTCGGTGCCACCGCCGTACCACCTGTTCAACGGTGCCAAGCCGGTGGGCAACGACGCGGCCGTCGAAGTGGGCCGCCATCGCGTCGGCGCCACCTCCTACGGGCTGGACGGGACGCTGTCGGAGGTGCGAATCTGGCGGGTCGCCCGCGACGCCGACCAGATCGGCGCGGCCGTCAGCGCGAACGCCAGCGGGCTCGCGGCCTGGTGGACCTTCCCCGAAGCCGCCGGCTCCATCACCGCCGACGCGTGCGGTTCCTACCCCGCCACACTGCGCGGCGCCGTCCGTGCCCGTACGCCCGACCCGCGCGGCAACCGGTTCGCGCTCTACCGCAACGGCACCGCGATCGACAGCGAGTACGTCTCCGCGAGCGAGTTGACCGCGGTCACCTCCACCCAGCTCAGCATCGCCACTCGTATGGACGGCAGCGAGCTCAGGGAGTACTTCTCCGGGGCGCTGGATGAGATCCGGATCTGGCGGGTCGCCCGCAGCCACGAGCAGATCCTCGACAACCTGTTCAGCCGGATCCGGGGAGAACGCCCCGATCTCATCGTCTACTATCCCCTCGAAGCCGCCTCCACCGCGCCCCGCGGGACCGTGTACGACTCCGGCCTGGCGGGAGTCGACCTGAAGGCGTCGACCTCCCCACCGGACGTGGTGCTCTCGACCGCGCCGATCTCCGAGGACACCTCGCTGGTCCGGTCCGCCCTGTCCGGAGTCAAGACCCCCTTCAACATCCTCATCGGCGCCACCCCCGCCGCCTCGGAGTACGCCGACGTCCAGCGCCTCACCGGCGGCCAGATCATCGGGGTGATGAAACGCGCCTACACCTACGTACGCGACGACCAGTGGGTTCTCACCACCGGATTCAAGATCGGTGACCTGTCCACCACCTGGGTGGGGCAGGCCCAGTTCGACCCCCAGCTCATCGGCTACATCGAAGGGGCCCCGCCGGTCCCCTCGGAGAACATGACCCCCGAGGGCGGCAGCGACTTCGCCGAGAAGTCATCGGTCACTTTCGTCCAGGCCGACAACGTCGCCAACACCCTGGCCTCCAAGAAGAACATCAGCGTCACCATGGCCGCCAAGGCCATGTTCAACTGGGTGATCAACGCCGAGGTCAACACGGTCACCGCCCCACTCGGGGTCGGGACCGCCCAACCCGCCGCCAAGATCAAGTCCGAACTCGAGCTCACCGCGGAGCTGAAGTACGGCAACGGGTGGGACAACGAGACCCAGGTCCAGCAGACCTCCGCCACCACCCGTACCAGCGGCGCGACGCTCACCGGCGGCTGGGAGAACTCCGACCCGGCCAAGCAGGCCAACCCCGCCGCGGGGCAGCGGTGGATCCCGCACAACACCGGATTCGCGATCGTCACCTCCGAGACCGCCGACGTCTACGCCCTGCGGCTGACCCACTCGGGTGCCCTGGTCGCGTACCGGATGCTCCCCAGCCCGGACATCCCCCGCGACTGGAACATCCTGTCCTTCCCGATCAACCCCCGCTACACCAAGCAGGGCACCCTGGACGGGATCATCGGCTACGGCAAGACCGGCACCGGCACCGACCTGCAGCCCTTCTGCGACCCCGACTATCCCAAGGCCGCCACCGGACTCGATGGCGGCGGGCGACGCGAGTTCAGCTACTTCCGGCCCACCGAGGCCTACGCGGTCAAGAAGCGGATCCAGCGAGAGCAACAGCAGCTCCAGGGCTTCTACGACTCGGTGTCCACCGAGACCCACACTCCCGACCCCACTCACGGCCAGGCCGCCAAGGTGATCAGCGGGATGATGGGCGGCACCGGAGCGCCCGCCACGGCCGAGGGCGATGCCGCCCGCGGGCCGGGCCGCGACCAAGTCCGCCTCCCGCCGCAACATCGTCAACACGTACGTGTGGACCGCCGCCGGCGGATTCTTTTCCGAGACCCACGACGGCCTCGACCAGGTCACCGAGATCACCGCCGGGAACTACAACGTCAGCGGCGAGGTGTCCTTCAAGGCCCAGTTCAGCTCCGCGGCCTCCGTCGTGGGATTCAAGGGCGGCTTCGAGGTCAAACTCGGCGGCGGCAGCACCGTCACCCGTACCAAGACCAAGCAGTCCACCCGGACGTACAAACTCGACGTCGTCTGCCAGCCCAGCCGCCAGCTGCAGAAGATGAACGGCACCACGCCGGTCTTCGACTCGGCCGGCAAGCCCGTCCTGGTGCCCGGCCGCGTCGACGCCTACCGGTTCATGACCTTCTACCTCGACACCACCACCGACAACTACGAGGACTTCTACGGCAAGGTCATCGACCCCGAATGGCTCGAGCGCAGCAAGGACTCCGACGCCCAACGGCTGCGGGACGCCCGCCAAGCCGCCCGCAAACCCCCTTGCTGGCGGATCATGCATCGCGTCACCTACGTCAGCCGCGTGCTGCCCACCACCCCCGCGCCCGACGCCTCTCCTCTGGAGAAGGCCCTTCGTGCCCAGAACCTCGCCAGCACCCACACCCTGATCACCCGGCTCGAACCCCACCTGCGCGGCGCCACAGGCCACCCTCGCCGAACTCACCGCCGCCACCAAGACCGCCCTCGCGGCACGTTTCCCCGCACTCACTCCGCACACGGCCGATATCACCGCCGTCCTGGCCGCGTACTACCACCTCGTCGGAGCCCCCCAGCCCGTGGTCATGCCGGCGCCGGTCAAACCCGTCAGCACGCTCACCCCCGAATCGTCCACCGCCGGATCGGTCACCGTCGCCAAGGGAACGCCCCTCACCCTGCGGTACTCCACCCCGCCGGACACCGTCAGCGACAAGAACTGGGTCGGCCTCTATCCCGCCGACAGAACCGCCTACGAGAACGCTCTCGCCTGGGAGTGGGCCCGTAGCGCCAGCGGCACCGTCACGGTGGCCACCACCGCCCTGACCCCCGGCGCCTACAAAGCCATGTACCTCTACAACAACGGCTACACCCCCCTGGCCGGCCCGGTCACCTTCACGGTGACCTGACCTGACCCGACCACGTCGTCCTTCCCGGCGGGCCGGCCCTGCCGGGAAGGACCGGCTCGACGTTCCCAAGTACCCCTTCACCGGGGTATTCGTCACGCTTTCTCACCTCCACCATGTCTGACGCACCCAGGACGCCCAGACGAAAACGAGGTTGCAGCAAGCACCGGCGCTCACGCCCATGGCCGTAGACCGTGGGCGTGAGCATCGCCCGCCTCCACCGCGAGGCGTGCTTCTTCTACGAAGCCGTGAGCCGTCTCCTGCGCTCGGCGGGCGATGTCGTCGTTCTCGGTGCCAGCCGTATCCGGCCGGTCCTTTGGGGCCGTACCCGCCCGAACCTCCCAGGCGACGCCTGCCGGACACAGCGCTACTCCATGACCACGAGGCAGCCGTGCTCGGCAGAACGACGCAGGGCTCCGCTGGCCCTGGTTCGTCATGATCAGTGTCTCTGAGGGGCCCTGCGGTTTCCGGACAGCCGCGTTGCGCGTGACTTAAGCAGCGACCTGGGGGCTCAGATACTCATCCTCGACCTCTTGAGGCAATGCCATTTAGTTATGCCGCTGGGCTGAAGAGATGTATTTCTGGCGGGTCTGGATGTCGCATGCCGTGATCTACTGATTTCTTTACTCGGAAAGAGTTGTGACGCTGGCGTTTGACGACCCGCGGGTAGGTACGCATACGGCGGCGGGGATTCGGTCGTTCCAGAATCTCGGCCAAGGAATCTGCTACGGCCCGGTCAAGGTGTTTCGGGGGAAAAATCCGCCGGCCCGGTGATCTGGCGGCGGACGACTCTGAGTGAGCGTATAAATGAGAGCCTGTCGGGGTCGATATCGGCCTGGTCAGCGGCCTCCACCATGAGTCTGCGGACGGCATAATGACTGAGCAGGAATCCCCATAGTTCCTGTTCTGCCAGCTCGGGTCCCTTCGATCTCAGGATAGCTCCCGGCCCCTTTTGATGGGTCTTCACCTCATCGAAGACGAGTTCGATCTCCCACCGCTCATGGTATGCCGCCGCCAATTCCGCCGCAGGTGCCTGCTCCGGATCCAGGATGGTGGTCACTAGAGTAAAGAGCTCTTCCTCGTCTCCTCGCCCGAGTACCTGGTACTCGAAGACGCGT
Organism: uncultured Actinomycetota bacterium; assembly: GCA_963799975.1. Lineage (GTDB taxonomy): Bacteria > Actinomycetota > Actinomycetes > Streptosporangiales > Streptosporangiaceae > Actinoallomurus. The sequence goes on from CAWCZF010000006.1 coordinate 929,167, forward strand.
ACATGAAATCCGGGCAGGTCGGTGATCTTAATTGCGCCTTTGCGCAATCGTTCATAGGCCGCCATCTTGCGCCGCGGATCCGCCGAATATGAGAGGTAAGATCCGTCCGGCAGCCATTCTAGAACCGGAAGATCACTGGTCATCTTCGCTCTGAACAGGGCATCAGCGCCACCATCTTTGATTCGTTTCAGATTCTCGTGGCTATACATTCCCTTGTCGGCGATAATCAGCATGTCATCACCGACTGCATCCGTGGATAGCAAGCGGGCCGCCAGCACGATCTCAGTATCCCGTTGTGCACCGATCTCGGCGGCGACGATCGCATGCGTTCCACATTCAGCAAGTCCCGCGACCAGCGCCTTAGGGAATACTCCCTTTTCGTCCTTCTTTTTCCCGGAGAAGCCGAAGCGGTCGCCATTGGCAGGGCTATCAAAGACCTCCACATCGAAACCGTCCAGTGCCATGAGCCGCCATCGCCCCAGCCAGGCGCCTTTCGTGGAGCGCAGGGCGCAGGGAACCGCGACGCGCCCGAACAGCTCACGCATCACTTCGGCGCCCAGGCGCTGCCGGGCCTGGGTGAGCGCACCTGGCGTCGGAATCGCCCATTCAGATCGCCAGATCCCCAGCCAGCGCAGCCCTTGGACCAGCTTCCGCATGACCTCTTCGTAGGATTCCCCGTGAAAAATCGTCAGCGTCATCACGAAGTAGACAACCACGCGTGCGGGAAGTTTACGCAGCCGCTGCTCGCGCCTGCCAGATTCCAGTATGACCTCATCCACTAGCTCGCGCGGAACGCCCGACCACCGCACCCGACCGGGCCCGCACCGAACCACTCACCACTCACCATCCCCGTCCGCACAAACCGAAGGCGGCCACCAGCGGAAGCCCGCGGCATCGCACATAAGACGCGCACCACCCAAGATCGGGTTTCACCACCACCGTGCATACAACCGATCCACCGGGCGCTCCACCGCCAGCACCACGAAGCGCCGGCGGGCGCCCCTCGTGACGTGACGTGACCCCAGGCGCGCCGTCCGCGGCGCGCCCGCTTGGAGGCACGCCGCGGCCCCGGCCGGGGTGACACGTCACGTCGGCCGGCGGCCGCGCGGCGAACTTGAGGGGGCGGGCGGGAGCAGACGAACACGACCTGGTGCGCACCCCGTCTGGTCGCCGCCGAAGGAATGGTCCGCTCGGCAAGAAAACGACGCTCTTCTCAGCAGACGCTCTGACCTGAGGGCTGGGTTTTATTCTCGGACGGTCAGTAGGTCGGCGGGCTGGCAGTGGAGTGCTTCACATATCCGGGTCAGGGTGGAGAAGCGGATGGCTTTGGCCCTGCCGTTCTTGAGGATCGACAGGTTGACCACCGTGACGGCGGCCCGGTCAGCCAGTTCGGTGAGAGTCATGCCGCGGTCGATCAGCAGCCGGTCCAGGTGGACCTCGACGTGGTGTTCGGTCTCCTGTCCCATGGCCAGGCTCAGACCGTGCCTGCGAGGTCGTCTTGCATCCGTGTGCCAGCATGCAGGATCCTGGCGACCACGATCAGTCCCAGGCCGGTGAGGATCGTGCTCATGGGCAAGCCGGGTAGCTGTCTCCACCAGCTTGGCGCGGCGGAGGAGACCATCATGGTGCCGGTGAGCAGGTTGGTCGCCAGCGTCTGCACGCTGCTCACCGCGATCCCGCCGAGCACCAGCCACCAGCCGAGGAAGCGCACCCGCCTGCCGTTGACGGCGTTGAACGGGCCCTTGGCCTTGGCGCCGTTGAGCAACCACCACAGCAGCAGCAGCGCCGCGCCGTAGAACACGACGGTGGGTAGCTCCGTCAGGACGTTCAGCACCTGCTGTCCCAGCGTCGCGTGGTTGGTGCACAGGCTGAAGGCGACCGGAGTCACCGCCACGCCCGGCCTGAAGGAGGCAGGCACCTCCGGGGCTCCGTAGGCGTGGTGATCGGTTCGCACGCAGATGGTCTGCTCGCCGGGACCGTAGAAGTGACCCCAACCGAAAGCGGCCGCGATCACGCTCGCGAGGCAGAGGCTGGCGCCGAGGCCGACCACCGTGGCGAAGGGCTCGAAGGGACTCCGGGACTTCCTGGGCATGCGGCCCTCTGCTTTCCTGGACTCACGCCCATATCGACAGTCGTTAACGTCGTTATTCGATACCAACGACTATCGATATGTCAACTCCAAGATTCCCGGACTGATCTCGCGCAGGCCTGGCGGCTCTACCAGGAAGTCGTCCTCGTCGAAGTAGCGTCGTGCTCGCCGACACGGGCACGCGGCGACGAAACCCCCTGCCGGCCGAAGGCGCGCCCGGCACGTCCACGCCGCGATCAGCTCCTCTGGCTCCCATTCGCGACTCATCCGCCGCCCCTTCCGCTCGACCAGCCCCCCAGAATGAGCAACACGATCGGTCATCGCGGCCCGGCAGGCGATGTCGCCGAGGAGCCGATCACGTGCCGCCTCCCCGGCGGAGGGCTCGGATGGAACGGGGGGCCGGCACAGCCGACCGAGCACGGCGAGCGCATCGGGGACCCGCACCAGGCGTAACAGTCCCCATCGGCGGATGAAGGCGAGCCGCCACCCATCGGTACCGTCCTCGGCGTCCGCCCGGCGGGGGAACAACGCCACAGCAGCTCGGCCGCGTGAGCGGCGTCCTGCGCCACCATTTCGGGCACTGCCTAGTGCAGCTCGGCGGCCTGGTCGAGCCGCACCCGCCCCTGGGTGACCTCGATCGCCTGACGCCGGGCGGTAATGCTCGCCTCGGTGCCGAGCCGGTGGGCATCACCTGCGGCGCACAGGCGCCGCATGGCGCGGTACTAGGTGTACTGCCCAGGCAGGTTGGTTGAGGTTGTGTGGCGACACGGTGTGAATGTGCGTGATTGGTGAAGGCCTCCGGTTGTGGAGTGGAGCTGTCGAGGAACCGCTCTTCAACCAGGAGGCCTTCGTGTCCCACGCTAACGCTGCTTTGACGCCTCGTGGGCGTCTTCGGCTGGCGCGTTTGATCGTCGATGAGGGCTGGCCGATCGCCCGGGTGGCCGAGCGGTATGAGGTGTCCTGGCCGACGGCCAAACGCTGGGCCGAGCGCTACCGCTGCGAGGGTGTCGCCGGGATGGCCGATCGGTCTTCGCGGCCGCACCGTAGCCCGGCCAAAACACCGCAGCCGGTGGTGCGCAAGATCGTGCACCTGCGGTGGAAGCAGCGGCTGGGACCGGTGCAGATCGCCGGGCGCCTGGGCATGCCGGCCTCGACCGTGCACGCCGTTTTGACCCGGTGCCGGCTGAACCGGCTGTCATGTATCGATCGGGCCACCGGCGAGCCGATCCGCCGCTACGAACACGACCACCCCGGCGCGATGATCCACATCGATGTCAAAAAGCTCGGGAACGTCCCCGACGGCGGCGGCTGGCGCTACGTCGGCCGCGCCCAAGGGCACAAGAACCGCGCCGCGACACCCGGGCAAGCCCCGCAGCAAACACCGCGGGCCGCTGCTGGGCACGGCGTTCGTCCACACCGTCATCGATGACCACTCCCGCATCGCTTACGCCGAAATCCACGAAGACGAAACCGCCGCCACCGCGATCGGGGTCTTGCGCAACGCGGTGACCTGGTTCGCCGCCCGCGGCGTGAGCATCGAACGGGTCCTGTCCGACAACGGCTCGGCCTACCGATCCCACGCCTGGAACCACGCCTGCAACGAGCTCGGCATCACACCAAAGAAGACCCGCCCCTACCGCCCGCAGACCAATGGGAAGGTCGAACGCTTCCACCGAACCCTGGCCGACGGCTGGGCCCTGGGCCGCTTCTACGGCTACAGAAAACGCCCGTCGAAAAGCACTCCCCGCCTGGCTCCACTTCTACAATCACCACCGACCCCACACCGCCACCGGCGGCAAACCACCCATCACCCGCTTGACCAACGTCCCTGGGCAGTACAACTAGGCGAGGCTGAGGGCGGCGGGCAGGTGGCAGATCAAACGCCGGCGGTGATGAGCCCGCGGATCATCGACAGCAGCAGGGAACGCGGTACCGACGGCGCAGGCCAGGCCAGCTCCTGAAGCAGCCGCCCGACGAGACCATGACCCGCCCAGGACGCTCGGCTCAGCGAGCGAGGGATGAGCTTCGTTTGTTTGTGATCGTCAGTGCGCGCAGTCGTAGTCCTCAACGATATGCGTTGGGATGCGCCCGCGGTCGTTGATCGTGATGCCGTTCTCCTTCGCCCAGTTGCGGATGTCGGCACTGCGTTCGCGGTTCGGGACGGTACGACCGCTACGCCGACCGCGGCCGACCAGCACCAGCAGCGCCTGCTGCCCCGGATTGAGCAACCGCCATGCCGACCCGATCTTCTTGCGGTGCCGGCGGATCAGACCCGCGACGTAGTTCAGCGTTGAACGCGACAAATCGACCGCAGCACGGTAGAACAACACCCGAAGCTCCTGGTTGTGACGGGTCTTGGTTGTGGTGATCAACCCCTCTACCAGGAGCTTCTTTACGTCACGGCCCCAACCGGCGCATCGCGATCATGCTGTGATCAGCAGTCCTTCACCAGAGGATGAAATGGATTCCCTATATCATGATGGTTATCGAAGAATTTCTGCAGAGTCGGCGACAGTTTGCTGTCTCAAAACCTGAGATGGACCCGTTGCGTGAGGCAGATGCATTGCAGGAAGTTCAGCTACTTGATGTCAGAGTATGGTCCCTCACGTCAACTGTAGGCATGCTATTTGAACTTCGCACCGCGTTGCAGTTCAAGGAGGGCAACGCAGCCTTGCTCGTTGTTCGGGGCTTGCGGGAATTCCAATGGGGGGCTGCTCGGGGGCCTTGGGTTCTCAGTTCCTTGACTGTTGTTTCGAGTAGGCCGACGGCGGAGGATGATCTGTTTGTCTTGCGCCTGGGATTCTTCCCCGATGCTGTATCGAACATCCGAGGGTGCAGTGGAGAGTTCTACGTAGTCAAAGTACCTGACATTGGCGAGGCTCCACCGGACTATTCCGACGGCGACGAGAAGCGGGTGCGGGGTTTACTGCCGAACTGGACATCACCATGTTCGTTGCTTCAGGCATCGAATCGTTTGTTGTCGTAGGAGTCCATCGTGGCTGCGTCAGCCCCTGCCGTGCGCGTCTGTTGCCGTCAGCGTTGCCGTCAAACGCGATAAAGCCGCGTGGATCAGTTGTAGGTTTTCTACAACAATCCTGTGATCAGCGGGAGGGCGGAGATTCGGTGGCAACCCCGATCCGTACCGCAGGGCCGTTCGCGGCCCGAGGAACGGAATCGGGGGCGGCAGCGATCGCCCAGCCCGTACGACGCGCAACCTGTGGGTGCCGGATACTCGGCCACCGGTCGTGACCTGGGATTTCCTGTTCGGTAGGCGGGCGATGCGCGCTGGCACGGTTGCTGCCGCGATCCCGGCGGATCGGCTTGTTCGTCGCACCTGGCACCGTGCTTCGCTGGCACGCCGACCTGGTGAAGCGACGCTGGACCTACAAACGCACCCGCCCTGGTTGGCCGCCGACGCGCTCCGCGATCCGCGAGCTGGTGTTGCAGATGGCCGCGGACAACACCGGGTGGGGCGATCGAAGGATCGCCGGGGAACTAGGGCCTGTCTCGAAGTGAGTTCAGCCATTCGTTGATGGCGGTGATGTGGATGGTGGCTTCGTAGCGGACAGCGAGCTTGTCATACCGCAATGCCACTTAGTTAGGATACGGCGAGGATGTTTATCTCTGGTGGGTCCGCATGGCGAATTGTGGTGTCAGTGCGGCGTTTAGCTCTGTAAGCATGGACGTGTATGCGTTTCACAGCACGCGGACAGCTGCGGTGTCGCCGAGCGAGGTTGAGTCTTTCGAGAATTTCAGTTCGCGTCTCCTCCAGGGCCTGGTTCAGACGTTGAGGGGGAAAAGCCCGCCTGGTCGGTGACCTGGCGGCGGATGACACGTAGGGAGCGCATGAACGACAATCGATCGGGATTAATTCCGGCGTGATCGGCTGCTTCCCACATGAGATGTCGTATCGCGTAGTGAGTGAGCAGCAAGGCCCATATCTCCTGTTCGATCATCTCAGGTGATTTCGAGCGCAGCACGCCGCCCCTGCCGCGCTGGTGAGTTTTGATCTCATCGAGGCTTGATTTCGAATTCCCAGCGCTGCTCGTAGGCGGCAGCCAATTCAGCGGCGCTCGCCTCTTCCGGATCCATGATCGTGGTGATCAGGCAAAATATTTCGCCTTTACCCTCACGGTTCGTCACCTCATACTCGATCACCCGCACCGGAATTCCGGATGGTTCCTCGATCTTCGCCGACCCGCGGTGTCTCTGGGTCGCGCGGCGACCTCGAACTCTCGGATCGAGGAGGAACGATTCATAGGACCCGTCCGTAAAAGCTTTGACGACAGGCAGATGCGGACCCGCCGGCATACGCCACAGTAGGTCCGCTCCCGAGCCAGCCGCCTTCTGCCACAACCGATAGCCATAAAAGCCCCGATCAGCGATGACCAGCATACCCGGCTCGAAGTCAGCAACAAGTTCCTCAGCGAATATGCGCTCGTTGACTCGCCAAGGACCCAACCTGGCGGACACGATCGCATGTGTCCCGCATTCACCCAGTCCGACCAAACGCACCTGCGGGAACGGGGCTGGATTTTTCTCACCCCCCGATCTGCCGAACGCAGCATCGTTGTCGCTGGTGTCGGGAACGTCCAGCACAAAGCCGTCAATGGCCATCAGCCTCCGTGAACCCAGCCACGCGCCCTGGGTGCCCCGCCGTGCGCAGGGAACCGCCACTCGCTCGAACAGCACCCGCAGCGGCTCGGCGCCCAGCCGCTGACGTGCCTGCGTGATCGCGCCCGTGGTCGGAACCTTCCATTCCTTCCGCCACGCCCCAAGGAAACGCAGCCCATCCACGAGAAGGCGCATGACCTCCTCGTACGCCTCCCCGAAGAACAAACACAGACCCAGGACGTAGTAGACGACAACACGCGCGGCAACAACCGCGACCGCTGCTCGACCCGGCCCGTCTCAGCAAGAACATCATCGACCAGATCACGATCGATAACGCGCGTCAAAACCCCAACACCGATTCGATCGGTCAGCCGTTCGCCCGAAACCGATACCCGGCCACCCTGCACCTCGCCCATGGCGAGAAGATAGCCACGAGGTGCGCGAAACGGAAGCCATATGGTGGAACCACAAGTTATCCACAGAACACCGGAAGCGTCGTTGTGGATATGTGGAAAACCAAATATCGCGAGCCTTAACTAAGTGGCATTGGTCATACCGTGTCGCCATGGCGCGGTTGCGTTTGAGCCGGTTGATGCCGCATTCCACCGCGTGGCGCTGCCGGTAGATGAGTGGATCAAAGGTCGGTGGCCGGCCGCCCTTGGGTCCTTTACGGCGCCGGGCGGCGTCCTGGTCGGTCTTGCTGGGGATGGTGGCTTTGATGCCGCGGCGGCGCAGGTGAGCGCGGTTGGCGCGGGAGGTGTAGGCCTTGTCGGCCAGCACCCGATCCGGCTTGGTCCGGGGTCGGCCACCGTTCAGGCGGGGAACCCGGATACCGGCCAGGACCGGGATGAACTGGGGGCTGTCGCCGCGTTGCCCGGCGGTCAATACGAGCGAGAGCGGCTTTTGGCCCTGCTCACAGCTCAAATGCACCTTGGTGGTCAATCCGCCCCGCGAGCGGCCCAGGGCGTGATCGTCAGGCTCGTCGATGACCCCGCCCGCAGGTTCGGCTTGGCGATCCGGTCTGGTGCGGGCACCGGCCGCGTGCTGATGGGCGCGGGCGATGGTGGAGTCCACGCTGACATCCCAGGTGATCAGTCCCCTCACATCCGCGCCGGCTTGTAGACAGGTCAGGATCTGCTGCCACACCCCCGCCCGCTGCCAGCGGCGGAACAGCCCGTAGACCGCCTGCCAGGAGCCATAACACTCCGGCACATCACGCCACGGCGCACCTACCCGAACTCGCCATCGAATCCCATCGATGAGCTGCCGTTTCGTCCACTTCGACGGCCGACCCGACTTGGAGGGCACCGGCAACAACGGCACCAGCCGCGCCCACTGCTCATCACTCAGGTCGAACCGCCTCGTCACCGCTAGGGTGGCCACGAGGTCTCCGGATTACAGGTTCTTCTTGGTCGATGAACCCTCTACCGGAGACCTCACTGCTTAGAGGCCACGACACACCGCCACACATCAGACTTCGAGACAGGCCCTAGCCGGCCTGGGTCGCAGTATCGCGCCGTCGACGGTGTGGGCGATTTTGAAGAAGGCGGGCATCGATCCGGCACCGCGCAGGTCGGGGCCGGCCTGGGGAGAGTTCCTGCGCGCCCAGGCCAAAGGGATTCTCGCCTGTGATTTCTTGCATATCGAGACGATCATGCTCGTCCGGCTGTACTGTTTCGCGGTCGTCGAGCACGCCACTCGCCAGGTGCATGTTCTGGGCGTCACCGCTAACCCAACCGCCGGGTGGGTGGCCCAGCAGGCCAGGAACTTTTGATGGATCTGGGGGAGCGGGCCGGGTCTTTCAAGTTCATGATTCGTGATCGGGACGGCAAGTTCACCGGGCTGTTCGATGAGGTGTTCCGCGCCGAGGGCATAAGGATCGTGCTCACCGCGCCCCAGGCGCCGCGCATGAACGCGATCATGGAACGCTGGGTTGGCAGCGTACGCCGAGAGATCCTCGACCGGATCCTCATCGTCAACGCCGCGCATCTGCGCAAGGTCCTCACCGAGTACCAGGACCATTTCAACGCCCACCGCCCACACCGCGCGCTGAACCAAGCCAGCCCGCTCAGAGCGCTACCCGACCCGGACGACACCGACATCAAGGTCATCCGACGCGACCGGCTCCGCGGGCTCATCCATGAATACGTCCAGGTCGCATAGGGTGGCCGAATATTCGGCACCGACACGCCAAGATCCACGCCATTTGACGCCCAGACAAGCCTGAGGCCCCGCCCCTCGGGATGAGAGACAGGGCCTCTGACCTGCGCTTTCGTATGGTGGGCGATACTGGGATTGAACCAGTGACCTCTACCGTGTCAAGGTAGCGCTCTCCCACTGAGCTAATCGCCCTCGAAGCTGAGTGCTTCAGAGGTGGAGACGGGATTTGAACCCGTGTACACGGCTTTGCAGGCCGTTGCCTCGCCTCTCGGCCACTCCACCGAGTGAGGTCTTCGCGGACAAGACCTCTCCGAGCGGACGACGGGATTCGAACCCGCGACCCTCACCTTGGCAAGGTGATGCTCTACCAGCTGAGCCACGTCCGCGTGCGACCTCGGGTCCTGCCCTCGGCGACAGCCCAAACACTAGCGGATACTCCGCCCAACCCCCAACTCGATAAGGGCTCTCGCGCGCGGCGGGGGCGGGTCGTTCGACGGTCGTCTAAGCGTCTCGGGCGTAACGTCGGGACATGTCCGCACCCTACGGCTCTGATATCGCCCCGGTGGCCGCGCTGCTCGCCGACCGTACGCGCGCGGCGATGCTGACCGCTCTGCTCGACCGGCGGGAGTCGGGCAGGCGGCGGCGCTCGGGCTGGCGCGGACGTGTTACGACCATCTTGCCGGGCGGGCCGGGGTCGCGCTCTTCGACGCCATGGTCGGTACGGGGCTCATCGAGGCCCGCGGCGACGGCGACGACCCCGGCGCTCAGTGCGTACGAGGTGACCGTCAAGGGTGCGGAGCGGCTGGCGGGGGTGGGGGTGGACGTCGCGGCCGTACGCGCGTCGCGGCGGCGGTTCGCCGGGCACTGTCTCGACTGGACCGAACGGCGTCCGCACTTGAACGGTGCGCTCGGCGCTGCCGTGACCTCGCGTCTGCTCGACCTCGGCTGGCTGGAGCGCGGCACGTCGCGCCGGTCGCTCGTGCTCACCGAGAAGGGGCACGCGGGGCTGGCGGACGTGTTCGGCTGCTTCGTGGACTGAAACCCGGGGGAACGTGCGCCCGAATCTTCGCGTCCAAGGGGTGTACGGACGCGGGCGGCGGTACGGCGGCAGGGCGCGGACGACCCCTCTGTGCACCCAAAACGTCACACCCTGCTGACACCATGCTCTCGTTCGCAGAAACGTGTAACCAATTGGGCGCTCCGGGCAATTTGAGGACGCTCCGAGACATTAAGGTGACCCTTGCGTAGTCGATGAACCGGCGGCGCGATGCGGGAGGTTGACGAAACGGTGAGCGGGGAGCGCAGGTTCTTCCGTCGTGATCGGCTGACGGGTCATATCGCGATCGGTGTCGTCGGCGTGCTCGCAGCCGCGGCAGTGGTGTTCGGCGTCGGCATCGCCAGCGCGAAGTACCATCTCGCCGACGTCGGCGGCTGGCTTACCTTCGACGCAAAAGGGTGAGATCGTCCACGTCAACGGCCTGTCCGGCAAGGTGGACGGCAAGGTCACGCTGTCCGGCGCGACCGGGCATCCGATGAAGGTGATCCAGCAGGGCGGCGTCGTCCTGATCGAGGACGAGGTGACCGGCGTGGTCAGCCGGGTCGACCCCGCCCACCTCAACGTCGTGCAGGGCGTCGGCTACCGCGGCGCCGCCGGGATGCAGGTCGTCTCCGCCTCCGGCAGCGCGTACGCGCTCGACCAGGTCAAGGGCAGTGTCCAGCGGCTCGACCCGATGACCCTCGCGACCATGGGCGGGCCGCTTAGCCTGACCGGGCCGCTCGGCGCCGCGGCGATCGACGCGACCTCCGTGCTGTGGGTGCCGGTGCCGACCAACGGCCAGGCCGCGCCCGTACGGAGCGGGCAGGCCGCCAAGCCCGATCGGCATCGGCCGCGGCGGGCGACGACCTCACGCTCACGATCGCGGCCGGCGCACCGGTCGATCACCGACTTCACCTCCGCGCAGAGCATCATCCTGGGCGCCAGCGGCACCCAGGTGAAGGTCCAGACTGCCCTCGACCGTCGCCAGCGCTCCCAAGGGCTCCGTACTCGCCCCGGCCAGCACGGACGGCCAGCTCGTGCCGCTGCTCGCCGGCTCCTCGCTGATCGTGCTCAACTCCGGCAGCGGCTCTCTCAGCAGCGTCGCGCTGAAGCTCCCGGCCAAGCACCGGCTGGCCGCGCCGCAGGCGCTCGGCCAGAAGGTCTACATCCCCGACCAGAGCACGGGCAGCCTCTTCGTCTACGACTCGGCGACCAATCGCATGGAGCCGCAGGTCCCGGTCACCGGGCGGCCAGGCCCGCTCGACGCGTTCGTCAAGGACGGCCTGCTTTGGGTCAACGGGCCGGACAGCGCCAAGGCCGTCGTGGTCGACGGCTCCGGCGCGCACCGGCCGATCAAGAAGTACTCCCCGGACGTGCCGGGCAGCGAGAACAACCCGATCCCCAAGGCGGGCACCCCGGGCGGCGACCGCGGCAAGCCCGCGCCCGGTGGCGGACCGGCGGCGGCCATCCCACGCGCCGCAGCCGCCCAAGCCGACCAAGCCGCCGAAGCTGCCCCCCACGCACCCGCCGGACCCGCCCAAGGCCACCCCGCCGAACGCGCCGACCAACCTGCGAGCGGCGGCGCAGCCCGACGGCAACATCAAGGTCGACTTCCAGCCGGGCGGCGGCGGCGCCGCGACGGGCTACAAGCTGCTCATGCCGTCCGGGCCTAACCGCGACGCCTCAGCAGATCGGCCCGAACGGGCCCTCCTACACGTTCACCGTCGCCGGCGGCACCTGCGGCTCGGAATACCAGTTCGCGGTGGCCGCGATCTACCAGAACAACGACCACGCGTCGGAGGTCGACTCCGGCTACACGCCGCCCGCCCTGTCCTGCACCGAGCCGGACGCGCCGAGCGGCATCAGCGGCAGCGGTACGAGCGCAGGGCGCACTGGTCAGCTGGCAGGCACCGCCCGACGCCGACGCCAAGAAGGTCACCTACTCGGTTCAGGTCTCCGGGCCGAAGACCTACTCCAACTCCAACTTCTCCGGCACGTCGCTGACGATCCCGTCGATCTGGAAGAACGGCTCGTACACCATCAAGGTGACCGCCTCCAACCCTGCCGGCACCAAGAGCGCGACCGCGACGCAAAGCCTTACCGGACCGGTGAACACCTATCCGATCCACAACGGCGGAAATCCCGGCGACTCCAGCTACATCTACGCCGGCGCGTCGGCGACCAGCGGCATCGTCGAGAACATCAAGAACGGCAACAGCCAGTCCGTCCAGGTGAGGTGCCAGCAGATCGGCGCGATGTACCACCACCCCAACGGCAAGGCCGCCTTCAGCGGCGACCTCTACGACTACGTCGTACACAACGGCACGGTCGGGTACATGATCGGCTACCTGCCCAACACGCCGCACAGTCCGTGGCAGGAGCTCGCCGGCCCGGTCATCTGGGAGTGCTGAGTGACGGCGGAGGCATACGGGGCGCCTGACGCGGAGGCTTTGGCGGCACGGTTCGCGCGGCTGTTCGGCGCGCTCGTCGGGAACATCGAGCGCGTCATCCGCGGCAAGCGGGAGAACGTCGAGCTGGCGATGCTGTGCCTGCTCAGCGAGGGGCACCTGCTGCTGGAGGACGTGCCGGGCGTGGGCAAGACCACCCTGGCGCGCGCGGTCGCGGCGAGCGTGGACGCGAAGTGGACGCGCATCCAGTTCACGCCCGACCTGCTGCCCTCCGACGTCACCGGCGTGTCGATCTTCAACCAGGCGAGCAGCAAGTTCGAGTTCCACCCCGGCCCGATCTTCGCCAACATCGTCGTCGCCGACGAGATCAACCGTGGCTCGCCCAAGACGCAGTCGGCGCTGCTGGAGGTCATGGAGGAACGCCGCGTGACCGTGGACGGGCACCCGCAGTCGGTGCCGCGGCCGTTCATGGTGATCGCGACGCAGAACCCGGTCGACATGGACGGCACCTACCCGCTGCCCGAGGCGCAGCTCGACCGGTTCCTGATGAAGGTCTCGATGGGGTACCCGGACCACGGCTCCGAGGTCGCCGTGCTCGCCGGCATGCCGACCGGGCCGATGGTCGACCAGCTGCCCAAGGTCGCGGGCCGCGAGGACATCAAGAACATGATCGAGTTCGCCGGGCGCATCCACGTCGCGCCGACGCTGTACGACTACATCGTGCACATCGTCGCGGCCACGCGACAGCATTCCGACGTACGGCTCGGCGCGAGCCCGCGGGCCAGCTTCGCGTTGCTGCGGGCGGCCCGCGTACGCGCCGCGGCGGCCGGCCGCTCGTTCGTCGTGCCCGAGGACGTCAAGGCCCTCGCCACACACGTCATCGCGCACCGGCTGATGCTCACGCCCGAGGCGGAGCTGCGCGGGCGCCTCGGCGTCGAGATCGTCGGCGAGATGCTCGGCCGGGTTCCCGTTCCGCAGGCGGCCGGGGTCTGACCGTGCTGACGCGGCTCGGCTGGGGGATCGCCGTGTCGTCCGCGGCGTTGTACGCGGCCGGCGCGTTCCTCGGCTATCCCGAGGCGGCCGTGCTCGCCGCCGGGGGCGTGCTCGCCGTCGTCACCGCGCCTGGTCTGGACCCTGCCCGGCCCCCGTCTCACGCGTACGGCGGGAGATCACGCCGCTGAAGGTCGCGCGCGGCGAGGCCGCTCGTGGCCTGCTGCGCGTCACCAACACCGGGCGGCTCCGCCGTGCCGGACTGCACGCACAGGACGCCTGCGGGACCGGCGCCATCGAGGTCGAGGTCCCCGGCCTGCGCCGCGGCCGGACCGAGTCGGTCACCTACGCGCTGCCGACCGACCGGCGCGGCGAGATCCCGGTGGGCCCGCTCCGGCTCGGGCGCGCCGACCCGCTGGGCGTGGCGCGGCGAGTACGGGAGTACGGGGAACGCCAGACCCTCCTCGTACGGCCGCGCACGGTCACGCTCCCGCTGATGCCCTCCGGCCGCAACCACCACCTCGAGGGCCCTACCACCGACACGGCCCCCGCGGGCACGGTCACCTTCCACGCGCTGCGCGAATACGTCGTGGGCGATGACCTGCGGCACATCCACTGGCGCTCCAGCGCGCGCACGGGCACGCTCATGGTCCGCCAGCTCGTCGACGCGAGCCTGCCGCAGACGACCATCGTGATCGACACGAACCACCAGGCGTACCCCGACCCGGACGACTTCGAGCTGGCGGTGGACGCGGCCGCCTCGATCGCGGCCGGCGCCGCGGCGATGAACTTCCCGGTGCGCATCCTCACCGGCGCGGGCCCCCTCGCGGAGACCCGTGGCGGCCCGCACGACATCGAACTCATCCTCGACCGCCTTGCCCTCCTCAACGCGGGAGACGTCCCCCACGCGGCCCTGGAGGTCGCCCGCCGGGTACGCGCGGGCGGCTCCCTCGTCGTCCTCACCGGGGCGCGCGGGGAGATCTCGCGCGCGGGGTCGCTGCGACGCCGCTTCGACCGCGTCGTGGTCGTGCGCATCCGCCCGGAGGCACCCGGGCCGGGACTCGCGGGCATCGCCCTGATCGAGATGGCCGACCTGGAGGAGCTGCGGGCGGCCTGGGCGGGGGCGATCCGATGAGCTCGCCGCCGGGACCGGCCGGGCCGCCGGAGCCACCCGACGCGGGGGAGACCGGCGCGTCCTCCGAGCCATCGCCGCCCGCCTCCGGCGCTCCCGGTCCGGGCGTCTCCGGCCCAGGGACGGACGGCTCGGGTTCGGGCTCCAGTGACGGCTCGGCCTCGGGTGCGGGCCGCCGCTCGGGTTCGGGGTCCGGCCCGGGTTCTGGTTCTGGCAACGGGTCGGGTCTTGGCAACGGGTCGGTCGCGGGTTCGGGCGGCCGGTCGGATTCGGCCTCCAGCTCAGGTACGGGCCCCGGTGGAGGCTTCGGCTCCGCCTCAGGCCCGACCTCGACCTCGGGCTACGGCTCGGCCTCGGGCCCGAACTCCGGTTCGGTCTCGGCACCGGGCGGAGGCGGCGTGGCCGGCCCGGCGTCTGGGCTCGCCAACGGCTCTCCGCCGATGGACGAGGCCGTCGCCTCGGGCTCCGGCCCGGCCGCGGCCACGGCTGTTCACGACGACGGTGTCCGCCCCCCGGACTCCGCTCCCAGCGGCCCGGAGGAGTCCGGCTCCGGCGAACCCTCGCCCGCCTCCCGCCCCGTCTCCACGGCCCCCGCATCCTCCCGCGTGGACGTCTCCACGTCGCGGCTCGTGTTCGCGCTCGTCGCCGTCGCGGCGCTCGCCGCCGTCGCCGGGCTCGGCTTCCACCGGGTGTTCGTGCTGGCCGACCTCGTCCCGGTCGTCACCGTCGCCGCGGTGGTCCCCGTCGTGCTCGCGGGCCTCCTCTCCTGGCCGCGTCGCCGTACGTCCTGCCGCTCTGGATCTCGATCGTCCTCACCGCGGCCTGCTGGGCGCTCGTCGCCGGCCTCACCCTGTTCCACGGCGACTTCGGCGTGATCGGCGGCTCGCTCCGCAACTCCTGGAAGGCCACCCTCACCACGCTCGTGCCCGCACCCGGACGCCCGGAGCTGCTGGTCCTTCCGCACGTCCTGATCTGGTTCGCCGCCGCGGCCGGTGCGGAGGCCGTGCTGCGGTCACGGACACGGGTGGTTCCCGCGCTGCCCGCGATCGCCGTCTTCGGCGTGGCGCTGCTCCTCGGCGTCGGCGGCCCCGGATCGAACCTCCCGGTCGCCGCCGGGCTCGTCGCCCTCACCGCGGTCCTGGTGACCACGCGGAGCGGCGGGCGGGCCAGGCGCGCTCCCGGCGGAGTGGTGCTCGCGGCCGTCCTCGCGCTCGCGGCGACTCTCGGCGGGCCGGTGCTGCCGGTCGCGGGCACGCCGTACGACCCGCGGCAGAGCGTCAAGGCGCCTCCGCCGCAGCAGCGCGACACCGTCAGCCCGCTCGACCGCGTCTCGGCGTGGTTGCAGACCCCGGACCAGCAGATGTTCACGGTGCGCACCACCGCGCCGGAGAACTGGCGGCTCGCGGTGCTCGACCGGTTCGACGGCGTCACCTGGACCTCCGGCGCGAGCTTCGTCCCGGCCGGCCAGCGGATCCCGGTCGCCGCCCACACGAAACGCATCGCCGGGACGCGCGGTCGACCAGCGCTTCACCATCCAGAACCTGCCCGGTGTCTGGGTCCCGGCCGCCGACCGCCCCCGTACGATCAAGGGGCTGCCCGTCACGGTCGACCCGGTCAGCGGCGTGCTCGCCTCGGCGCGGCAGCTGCCAGGCCGGCCAGGCGTACTCCGTCGTCTCGACGGCACGTGACTACGACGCCGACGAACTCGCCACGGCCGAGCCGGCCCGCGACGCCGAGGCGCTGGCCGCCACCGCGCTGCCGGAGTCGCCGGGCACCACCGCGAGCAACGCCGAGGTGCCGGCCGTTCCGCAAGCTCGCCGAGCAGGTGACCGCGGGCCAGAGCACCGGGTTCCAGCGCGCCGCCAAGCTCGCCGACTACCTGCGGTCCGCGGCACGGTACGACGTGACCGGGCTGCCCGGCCACACGTACGCGCAGCTCAACTACTTCCTCGGCACGTCAAGGCGCGGCACGTCGGAGCAGTTCGCCACCGCGTACGCCGTCCTGGCACGCGCGGTCGGCCTGCCGACGCGCGTCGTCGTCGGATTCCGGCCGGGCGTGGGCGGTGACGGCGTGTTCCAGGTGCGCTCGGGGGACGTGCTGGTCTGGCCCGAGGTGGACTTCGCCGGTCTCGGCTGGGTGCCGTTCTACCCGACGCCCGAGCAGGTGGGGCGGCGCGGAAGTCCGATGGTGCCGGCCGGCGACACGCAGCAAAAGCTCGAGGCGGCCCAGCGGAAGGCCGCGACCAAGAACATCGGAGCGTCGCCGCCAGCGCCGGCAAGCAGCCGGCCGTGGCGCCGCCGCAGGGCAGAAGGCCCGCGCACACGACGGCACCGCCCTGGTGGGCGTACGCGCTGGGGGCCGCTGCGCTCCTCCCGGTCGCGCTACCTGGTGGCCGCGCTGCTGCTGCCGATCCGCGGCGGCGCCGGCGGCGTACGGCCGCGACACCGGCCGCTCGCATCACCGGAGCCTGGGAGCAGGCCGTCGAGACGCTGCACGCCGTCGGCCTGCCGCCCGCGTCGGCGCTGACCGCGCACGAGGTCGCGGGCTTCGGCGGCCGTACGGTGAGCGGCACCGAGCCGCACCTGCGCCCGCTCGCCGACCTGGTCAACCGGGCGGAGTACGCGAGTGCGCCGCCGGACCCGGCCGCCGCGGAGGCCGCGTGGCGGCACTCCGACCAGGTCGGCCGGCTCGTCGCGAGTGCGGCGGGCCCGGTGCGGCGCGTCGGCCGCCGCCTGCACCCGCGCTCGCTGCGGTCGCGCGTTACTGGGCGGTCGCGCCCCTGATGCAGGCCGGCTTGGACCAGGCGATGGTCGCGGCCTGCCCGTCGCTTTGACCCAGCGCGACGATCGCGCCGACCGTGAAGCAGTAGCCCTTCGCCGGATCCAGGCCGCTGATCGTGGTGCTCACCGTGTGCTTGGGCAGCGCCTGTGGCGTCTGCGAGCCCGTCTCGTCGGACTGCTGCACCATGATCGGGTAGTCGCTGCCCTTGGCCAGCGTCCAGCTCAGGCTCGCGAGTTCGCCCTTGCCGACCGCGTGCACGCTCCGCGGCGTCGCCGCTCGCATGACGCTGTCCGGGACCGGTACCCCGGTCGAGGCGGGGGTCGGCGGCGCCGAGGTCGGGCTCGTCGTCGGAGGCGGCGGGGAGGAGGGTGAGGCCGTCTTGCCGTCGTCCCCTCGGGACAGCACGAGGCCGGCGACCCCGGCACCGACGGCGACGACCAGGACGATCACCGCGACGGCGGCCAGGCTGATCGGCCGCCGCGGCGGGGTGTCGGAGGGCTCGGGGGTTTCGTGCCGTACGGGCGGCAGCGTCTCGTGCGGCCGTACGGGGGCGGGTACGGGCGCTGCCGCGGTCCGGGCGGGAGCCGTCGCGGGCCAGGCCGAGGTCGCGGCCGCGGGCCAGGCTCCGGTCGGCGGCGGGGCGGCGGCAGCGGGCGACGGCGCGGGCGGCGCGGGCGGCGCGCTCGGCCGCGGGGGAGCGTCGGGGTGGGCGACCGGCAGGTGGGGCTCGAACGAGTGGATCAGCTGGTCCATGCCGGGCCCGGTGAAGCCGGAATGGTCGATGTCCGGCGCGGGCGGTACCGGTGGCCCGAGCGAGACGGCTCCGGCCAGCTCGGTGACCGGCAGGTGGAGCTCCATCTGGACCTGCTGTAGCCGGGACGCGAACGCCACCGCGGTCGGGAACCGGTCGCCGGGCGACTTGGCCATCGCCTTGGCGATCGCGTCGAAGACCTGCGGCGGCAGGTCCGGCCGCGGGATCGGCGGCGGCGGCTCGTTGAGGATGCGCATCATCAGCGGGCCATGCCGGTGCCCGATCCGGTGCGGAACGCCGGTGCGCCCGCCAGGAGCTGGTACATGGAGGACGCGAGCGCGTAGACGTCGGACGTCACGCCCGGCGGCATCGCCGTTGACCACCTCGGGCGCGGCGTGGTGGGGCGTGAACGCGTTGGAGTGCGTGGATTCGGAGGTGTCGACCAGCCGCGCGACACCGAAGTCGGCCAGCGCCGGCTCGCCGTACCGGGAGATCAGGATGTTCTGTGGCTTGACGTCGCGGTGCAGCACCTCGGCCCCGTGCGTGGCCGCGAGGGCACCCGCGATCTTCACGCCGATCCGCAGCACCTCCGGCACCGGCAGCGGGCCCTCGTGGGACAGCCGGTCGCGGAGTGAGCCGTGCTCGAAGTAGTCCATCGAGATGTACGGGCGGCCGCCCGCCGTCATGCCGGTGTCCAGGACGGTCACGACGTTCGGATGGCCGGTGAGCCGTCCGGTGATCTGGCACTCGCGCTCGAACCGGCGCATCGTGGCCTCGTCGACGGCGTCGACCGTCAGGACCTTCAGCGCCACGATGCGGTCGAGGCGCTGCTGGTGTGCGCGGTAGACGACGCTGAATCCGCCTTCCCCCGCTCGCTCCAGCATGCGATAGCCGGGGACCTGGTCGATCATGCGGTCCCTTCTTTGTCGATCGAGGCGACGGAGAGTGGGGGATGTGTCCCATTAATGGTAGTACGTGTCTCTGCCCACAGAGAGAGGTTGCCGCACCATGGACACGACCCCCGTGACCGCGCCGGTAGGCGGCAGTCGTCGTCGAGTATCGACGTGCTCCCGGGCCAATCCGTTCCGGCCGGGCGCCGCCGCTCGTCGTACTGGAGTCGATGAAGATGGAGCACGTGGTGGTCGCGCCGGTCGGCGGCGTCGTACGCGAGGTCGCCGCGGCCGCGGGCGAGGTCGTCGGCGAGGACGCGATCCTGGTCTCCCTCGAAGCGGACGAGGCCGGCCGGGTGGCCGAGCCCGCGGACGAGACGCCGGGGGAGCGGGCGGACCTCGCCGAAGTGGTGCGCCGCCACGAGATCGGCCTGGACGCCGCACGCACCGAGGCCGTACGCCGTCGCCACGCCACCGGGCGCCGTACGGCACGGGAGAACGTCGCGGACCTGTGCACGGCGTTCACCGAGTACGGGGCGTTGACCGTCGCGGCCCAGCGCGCCCGGCGGCCGATGGAGGAGCTGATCGAAAAGACCCCCGCCGACGGCCTGGTCGCGGGCGTCGGCGACGTGAACGGCCGCCCCGCCGTCGTGCTCGCCTACGACTACATGGTCCTCGCCGGCACCCAGGGCGCGATGAACCACTACAAGAAGGACCGCATGCTCGAACTGGCCGAGCGCCGCCGGCTGCCGGTGGTCCTGTTCGCCGAGGGTGGCGGCGGGCGGCCCGGCGACACCGACACGACCGCGATCTCCGGGCTGGACACCATGGCGTTCCACCTGTTCGCGCGCCTCAGCGGCCAGGTACCGCTCGTCGGCGTCGCGGCCGGGCGCTGCTTCGCCGGCAACGCCGCGCTGCTCGGCTGCTGCGACGTCGTGATCGCCACCGCCGACGCGAACATCGGCATGGGCGGGCCGGCGATGATCGAAGGCGGCGGCCTGGGCGTGTACGCGCCGGAGGAGATCGGGCCGATGTCGGTCCAGGTCCCGAACGGCGTGGCGGACCTCCCGGTCGCCGACGAGGCCGAGGCCGTACGAGCCGCGAAGCGTTATCTGGCCTACTTCCAGGGGCCCGCGGACGACTGGGAGTGCGCCGGCCAGAAGGCGCTGCGCGACCTGGTACCGCCGGACCGCAAGCGGGTGTACGACGTGCGCGCGGTGATCGAGACGATCGCCGACACCGGCTCGGTGCTGGAGCTGCGGCGCGCGTACGGTCCGGGGATCGTGACGGCGCTCGCGCGGGTCGAGGGCGCGCCGGTCGGCCTCGTCGCCAACAGTCCCGCCCACCTCGGCGGCGCCATCGACGCCGGACGGCGCGGACAAGATGTCCCGGTTCATGAAGCTCTGTGACGCCTTCGGACTGCCGCTGGTCTCGCTGTGCGACACGCCGGGGTTCATGGTCGGCCCCGACGCCGAGCGGACCGCGACCGTACGCCACTTCGGCCGGATGTTCGTCGCCGGGGCCAACCTGAGCGTGCCGATCGTCATGGTCATCCTGCGAAAGGCGTACGGGCTGGGCGCGCAGGCCATGGCCGGCGGCAGCCTCAAGGTGCCGGTCGCGACCGTGGCGTGGCCGACGGGCGAGCTGGGAGGCATGGGGCTGGAAGGGGCGGTGCGACTGGGATATCGCAAGGAACTGGCGGCGGCCGAGGATCCGGACGCGCTGTTCGAGCAACTCGTGGCCCGGTCCTACGAACGCGGCAAGGCGCTGTCCGCGGCCACCGTCTACGAGATCGACGACGTGATCGACCCGGCCGAGACCCGCCGCTGGATCACCATGGCGCTCCGGGACGCACCCCGCGGAGAACGCCGGATTCCGATCGACACATGGTGATCCGGCAGACTGGTGACATGTTCGCCCACGCTGGGGGAGTGCTGGCGACCGATCTGACCGATGTGACCGGCGACCTCGCCGCGCTCGACTCCGGCGGATTCTGGGCCGTCGTCGTCACGTACGAGGGGAAGGTCACCTGCGCGCGGTTCCGTACCGTACGCGAGGCGCCGCTGCCGTACGCGCCCTGGCGGGGGCCGCCGCGCGACGCCTGGTCCAGTTCGCTCGGCCCCGAGGCGTACGTCGCGGGCGTCTCGCGCATCCGCGCGGCGATCGCCGAGGGGACCGTCTACCAGGCCAACCTGTGCCGCGTGCTGTCCGCGCCGCTGCCCGGCGCGGACCTGCTCGGCCTGGGCAACATCCTCGCGGACGGCAACCCGGCGCCGTACGCCGCGGTCATGCGGCTGCCCGGTCTGCAGATCGCCTCCGCGTCACCGGAGCTTTACCTGTCACGCGACGGTGACATCGTGGTGTCCCGGCCGATCAAGGGCACGGGCCGTACGGCGGCGGACCTGCTGCCGAAGGACCGGGCCGAGAACGTCATGATCGTCGACCTGGTCCGCAACGACCTCGTCCCGCGTGGCCGAGACCGGTTCGGTGACAGTGCCGTCCCTGTGCGCGCTGGAAGAACATCCCGGCCTGGTGCACCTGGTGTCCGCCGTACGGGCACGGCTGCCCGGCGGGACGGGCTGGGCGGAGTTGGTCGAGGCGACGTTTCCCCCCGGTTCGGTCACCGGCGCGCCCAAGTCCAGTGCCCTGACGCTCATCGATGAACTCGAACCCGAGCCGCGCGGACCGTACTGTGGAGCCATCGGCTGGGTGGACGGGGACACACGCCGCGCTGCCCTCGCTGTCGGCATCCGGACCTTCTGGGCAGAAGGCGACCTGCTCAGGTTCGGCACCGGAGCGGGCATCACGTGGCATTCTGACCCCTGGCGCGAATGGCGCGAGACTGAGCTGAAAGCGGCTCGGCTATTGGAGGTAGCTTCGCGGTGGGCGAAATGAAGTCCGGTGTCGCACCGGTCTGGATCAACGGGGCACTGCGCGCCCCAGAGGACGCACAGGTCTCCGTGTTCGACCACGGGATCCTCGTGGGTGACGGCGTGTTCGAGACGATCAAGGTGGTACGCGGCGCGTCGTTCGCGCTGACCCGCCATCTCGACCGGCTCGCCGTGTCGGCGGCCGGGCTGGGGCTGCCCGAGCCCGACCTCGACGCCATCCGGCAGGGCACGCTCGACGTGATCGCCGCCGCCCCAGCGTGGGAGCTCGGCCGCATCCGCATCACCTTCACCAGCGGCATCGGCCCGCTCGGCTCCGACCGGGGCGCCCACGGCGCCACCGCGATCGTGGCCGCGGCCGAGCAGCAGCCCTACCCGCCGACCGGCGACGTGTCGGTCGTGCCGTGGCCGCGCAACGAGCGCGGCGCGCTGTCCGGCCTCAAGACGACCTCCTACGGCGACAACGCCAAGGCCCTCGCGTACGCGCATACCCATGGCGGCGGCGAGGCGATCTTCGGCAACCTGGCCGGCGACCTGTGCGAGGGCACCGGCTCGAACGTCTTCGTCGTACGGGGCGGGCGGATCGTCACTCCGCCGCTGTCCTCGGGCTGCCTGGCCGGGATCACCCGCGCGCTGGTGCTGGAGTGGGCCGGCGGGGAGGAGGCCGACGTGCCGCTCGCGGAGTTCAGCGAGGCCGACGAGGCGTTCCTGACCTCCACGACCCGCGACGTACAGCCGATCCGCGCGGTCGACGGCAAGGTCTTCCCAGCCGCACCGGGACCGGTGACGCGCAAGGCCATCGAGGTCTTCGCCGAGCGGGGCGCGGCCGACCTGGACCCGTGACGGTCCTTCAGGAGTGCCAGAGCAGGTCGTCCAGCTCCGCCTCGATGTCGATGAAGTCCGATTCGCGCCCCGCGGCGACGATCTCGTACGTACGGTTGAGAAAGTCGGTGAGGGGCGTGAGCGGAGCCTCGAAGTGCGCGGTGCCGAAGGGGGAGGAAAGCGACAGATTCAGGGCGCCTTCCCCGATCTCGTCGCCCGGCCACACCTGAACGTCCCCG
Source organism: uncultured Actinomycetota bacterium (assembly GCA_963799975.1). GTDB lineage: Bacteria > Actinomycetota > Actinomycetes > Streptosporangiales > Streptosporangiaceae > Actinoallomurus. Next base: position 951,968 of record CAWCZF010000006.1, read on the forward strand.
TCCCCGACACGCCGTACGACACCGACGGTCAGCAGCTCGCGAGCGAAGATCCACTCCACTGGATCGTCGTCACCGACGTGGAAGGCGACACGGATGGCATAGGGATCGTCGGCGGCGTACTCCAGGGTTGCGAGCAGCGGGACCGTCGTACGGTCGGGAACAACGAGCCGAAGGCCGACCTCGGCCGAGGCGGTGCTGCTGCTGTTCATCGGGCCATTCCTTCAGGCGTCGGACCCGCATCGCGGGCACTCGGTGAGGACGTCGCTCCCTCCAACGGGTGTCCCCTTCGGTCTGTGACCCGTAACTGCGAAAACTCCTAAGAACATTCCGCCCCCCGAACCCGATCTGACCGGCCTCATCAACGTGATACCCGCTCTGACCTGCGTGGAAGCGAGCAGGCTAGGGTCGATGCGTGGCCGAGTACCTGGTGAGGTGGCGCAATCGAGTCCGACGCCACCCAGTGTTGAACAACGCATGGCGCATCGCCGTGTTCACGGTGGGTATGGCGGTACTACTGGCGGGCGTGGCGATGCTGGTGCTCCCGGGACCGGGCTGGGCCGCGATCTTCGTCGGCTTCGCCATCCTGGCCACGGAGTTCGCCTGGGCCCACGCCGCACTGATCTGGGCCAAGGACACGGCCGCCAGAGCCAAGGACCGCGCCCTGGACCCCCGCGTACGCCGCCGCAACGTCCTGCTGGCCATCGCAGCCGGCCTCGTGACGGCAGCGCTGGTCATCGCGTACCTGGCAAGGTACGGGCTGGGCCTGCCGTGATTCTGGCGCGCGAAGAGGGGCGGAGATGCGCTAATCTGTGCTGGCGACGGGGTAACCCGTCCGGGGCGATTAGCTCAGTGGGAGAGCGCTTCGTTCACACCGAAGAGGTCACTGGTTCGAACCCAGTATCGCCCACCCAGATCAGAGGCCGGTTCCGATCGAGGGACCGGCTCTTTTCCTCCTCTGGGTGACCACCGAGTGCTCGGCCCCAGCAGGGAAGATCCGATCCGTCGCTGTCGCACCCTGCTGGATCACGGCCTGATCTCCCGTACGTTCCCGGCGCTGAGGCCCGTGCCGCCGCACGAGCGACCCAAGAGCGCCTGCACTCTCGTCGTCAATCGTCGTCGTCCCTGTCGGGAGGCGGCCACGTTGGCGGGGCAGGCGGATACGGCATGTGCGAGCCAGGGGGCGTCCCGACGGCAGGACGGGCTGGTCGGTGCCGCCGGACCACGATGATTACCGGGACCGGCATGGATGCCAGCAGGAGCGCTGCTAGGAAGATCATGATTTCGGTGTTCTGGATCAGTTTGTCCGGCACCGTCGCTTCGACGAGCCATCGCTGGAGGTTCAATGTCGCCAGGAGGAGGCCGCCGCCGGCGAACCGAGTGATGTAGGTCAACAAGGCCGCGGGTATGCCGAGTACGACCAGGAGGGTCAGCGACCAGCCGAAGCGCACCCGGCCGCCGATGACGAACGACGACACGATCATGACCAGGAAGGCGATCCAGGAGCCGAGGAAGATCAGGGCGTCGCGCCGTCCGTTCATGCCGAGCCCGAGTGGGCGCGGTCCCAGTCGGCGGCGCAGTTTGCCGGCGGAGATGTCGTGCTGGCTGGAGTCGCCGTTGTCGAGCTTGGCGAAGCTGACGGGGGCTTCACGCCACCACCGTCGCCACCAACATGACGACGCCCGGCATTGAGACACGACGGCCGTTGCGCTGCACATCGCCCATGGGGATTCTCCTTTCAAAGGTCGGCACCTGCCTCGGACGGAGACGCAAAAGATGGACGCGGTTGGCAACCCCGCACGACGCTGCACTGGCGGGAAGTTAATGGAATGGACCCGAAAATGCGGTCCATGCGCGCCCTGAGATGTGGCTCTCAGCCTGGTGACGTCGGCACGGCCCGGTAAGCGGCATTGGGTCTCTGGTCGGATGGATCTGTACGGCGTCACCGGCGGGGGTCCGGCGAGGCCGGTCTGGACGGGAACCCAGGTGGTCGCGGCCCGCCGTACGCGGCGCCGGGCTAGGCCACCGAACGGCCCTCGAGAACGTGTTCGGGGGCCGTTCGGTCGGGCGGATCAGGAGGTGTTGGGCATCGTCTGGACAGGGGCGAAACCGTCGGTCGTCCCCAAGTTCGTGAACCAGGTCGAGGGGAAGATCGATACGGGCGTATGGACTCCAGGGCGATAGGCGTTCAGCGCACGCCACGCATGGTGCAGACAATTGTTGTAGACAAGGCTGAAGTTGCCGTCTTGAGTTGCTTCCGTGTAAGCAGCGTCGACGTCGCCGCCGTCGATGTTCTTGCACCGGTAGCTGGAATACCAACCGAAGCTGGCGAAGTCGTTCTGGACGTCATCGAAGGAGCTGGATCGCGCCACCCAGACCTTCTCCGGCAGGTCCGCTGGGTAGTGCGGCACCCTGGCGTCCGTGGGACTGTTCCCAGGGTTGCCGGCGGTGAGGGAGCCGCTGCTGCCGCTCGAACTGCCTGGCGAGTCCGAGCCACTGCTCTGCGCCGATCCGGAGTTGAAGTCGCCGCTCACCGATCCTGACCCAGAAGATGACGAGCCGGTGGAGGACCCGATCGAGTTGTTGCCGTCCTTCCCCCCGTCGGCCGAGCCGAGCACCCACTGGCCGGTCTTGGGGTTCTCGACCGCCCATCCGACGTGCCCCATTTCAATGCCGTACCACGTGCCCGGAGCGTAGAACACGCAGACCCGCCCGTAGCCGCCGCTGGCGAAGTCCCCTTGGTCGGATGCCGACATGGCGATCGCGGAGGTGGGCGATGCCGCCACTCCGATTACCGCGGACGCGGTCGAGAACGTCGTGGCGAGACGCTTCAACGTTCTGGTGTGCATGGAGTCTTTTCCTTTCATCCGCGTATGGTCTAGCAGGTAACGGATTGTGGTGCGGGAAGTTGAATGACGCCCGGACCACCGAGGACGGGCGGCGCCGGCGGGATCACCGTTACGCCACAGGCGGGGTTCTTCGTCCCAGACAGGGGCTTAGAGTCGGGCACGTCGGGCTTGCGCTTGTGCCAAATGATTCGCAGCACGAACCGTCCGTTCCTCTCCTCACAGTTGATTGACTCGATCTCACCGAGCAGATGCCCGTAGTTCTTCGCGAAGTAATTGAGACATTCGGCATGGGTCCTGAAGATGATTGGAACGACCTCTGTGTCCCCGGATTCGTCGTTGGCCACGTTGCCGTTGGCGTCGTCGGGGGTGGGCCAGCCGCATGTCCCGTCTTTGTGACAGTAGGTTACGGTGTCAGCGCGAGCGGGGACCGTCCAGGCAGCCGCGATGGCCATCGTCATCGTGGCCGTGATCACGAGTGTGAGTGCGATGACAAGTCGCCGCAGTTTGGCCGAGGTACGGGTGGTCGAATCGGTGACCACGCGTTGCGGCGTGGGTGGAGTCATGGGCTTACCTTCCCTTTCGCGGACCGTGGCCGTCTGGCGCGGCCGGTTGCGGCCCAGTGGCTTCTATGAGGGCCCCTCGGCGGGATTTACTGCCACTGATCCGGCGGTTGGAGCGGCTACGCCGTTTTTGCTCCCGCGAGCAAACCTCGGTGACCTGCATGGATATCGCTGACCGCGAGCATGGAGGAGCGCCGGTAAGAGAAGGTAGCGAAGGGCCGGGGCGGGCCCGCTGGGAGCGGGCGGCCGGCGCCGGCGGGCTCCTCAATCCGGAACGGCACCGGGCCCCGGTGGCGTACCGCCTCCGGGACGGAGCCCGGCCCCCGAGCACACGCCCCGGCAGCGGACCCTGTGGCGCGAGGGCCCGGGCCGACCGGATGGGGCTGGTGTCGGGCCTGGTAGCCGGGATCGCGGTGGTCGCCTCGCGGCGATCCCGGCGGCGAGATCAGGACGCGACACGCACGGAAGACCTCGGACGCGGGGGCACCAACGACAAGTCGAGCGTCGAGCTGGTCGAGTCGCAACGGGTGGCCGAAGTCCGAGCCGACTCGCAGGCCGATGACGTTTCCGACGCGGAGTAAGCGTGCCTCAATGGCCTGTGATCGTGCGCCCGGCCGACGTATCGGGCGATCGAGAATGGGAGGTGCGCTGGACTGTAAAAGCGATGCCGCTTGTAAGGGCGCACCGGAGATGTTTTGTTGAGGTGGTCTCCTATCGAGAAAGGCTTTTCGATCATGCCGGTGCGAAAAGCAGGACTCGACAGGCACGTTCTCTGGCCGTGCGAGTCGCGGCCTTGGCCAGCGCGCTGACCATTACGATCCCGGCCTTGGCCGATCCTGCGTTAGCAACGTACTGACCTCCGGTTCCGTCCGGGGGCCCCAACGTGGCGGTGGGGACGACGATTCAGTCACCCACCGACTTCGGACCGTGGTGTATCCAATGATCGATTTCACGCCCGACTAGCTCGGATTGTGCTGACGCGGGGCAGGCGAGCAGGACAAGACATCCGGAGTCGTTCAGCGCTGCTTCGATACTGGGCCACAGTGCCACCGGCGAGAGAGTACGGCGATCGCAGAAGACGCGCATCGCGCGCAGCCGATACCAAGGCGGGCGAACTGGTGAAGGGCGTCACGCAAAGCAGGTCCGAGTCGTACGTCCGCTTGGTGGCTGTAGGAGATGAACGCGGCGAAGCCCTTGTCACCCAATTGCTCTCGCTCGTTCATGACTGCTCGGGCGGTGAACACGGGGCCAGATCTAACAACGAGCCACCTCAATGCCTTTGGCTGGTGTGGAGACAAACGCAGACCTAGATCGGCGTTCCCGTCCGGGGCCGTGGACAGCGCGAGCCGTATGGGCGTCGCCGGCAGTGTAGTAACGGTGGTGAGGGCGACCTTGAACACGCTTTCCGGGCTTGCGCGAATTGTGAGTAGCGCGCCGTCCACGCCGCGATTGTGGCAGTTTATGTCGATTCGTCCGCGCGGCTCCGCCGGTTCCGATTCCGGGTCGGGAGCCGATCACATGCGCATCGAGCAGGGTCAGTCGCCTGAGCCGAAGGCCGAGTCGAACGAGGTGGACGGGGGTTCGATGGCGGCCATTCTGCGGACGTAGGCGAGGGCGTCTGGGGCGCCCAGTAGGCGGTCCATGCCCGCGTCCTCCCATTCGATGGAGATGGGGCCGTCGTAGCCGATGGCGTTGAGGGCGCGGAAGCAGTCCTCCCACGGCACGTCGCCGTGGCCCGTGGAGATGAAGTCCCAGCCTCGCCGCAGGTCCGCCCACGGCAGGTGGGAGGACAGGCGGCCGCGGCGGCCGTCTCCCGTGCGGACCTTCGCGTCCTTGCAGTCGACGTGGCGGATGCGGTCGCGGAAGTCGAACAGGAAGCCGACCGGGTCCAGGTCCTGCCACACGAAGTGGGACGGGTCCCAGTTCAGGCCGAACGCGGGGCGGTGGCCGATCGCCTCCAGGGTGCGGACCGTGGTCCAGTAGTCGTAGGCGATCTCGCTGGGGTGCACCTCGTGTGCGAAGCCGACGCCGACCTCGTCGAAGACGTCGAGGATGGGGTTCCAGCGGTCGGCGAACTCACGGTAGCCGGCGGAGATCATCGAATCCGGTACCGGCGGGAACATGGCGACGGTGTGCCAGATCGGCGAGCCGGTGAAGCCCACGACGGTCTTCACGCCCAAGCGAGCGGCGGCTCGTGCGGTGTCCTTCATCTCCTCCGCGGCGCGCCGGCGTACGCCCTCGGCGTCGCCGTCGCCCCAGATTCGGGCGGGCAGGATGCCCTTGTGGCGTTCGTCGATGGGGTTGTCGCAGACGGCCTGGCCGACGAGGTGGTTGGAGATCGTCCAGACCTTGAGGCCGTACTTGTCCAGCATGGCGCGCCTGCCCTGGACGTACGTGTCGTCGGTGAGGGCCTTGCCGACGTCGAAGTGGTCGCCCCAGCAGGCGATCTCGAGGCCGTCGTAGCCCCATCCCGAGGCGAGCCGGCAGACCTCCTCGAACGGGAGGTCGGCCCACTGGCCGGTGAAGAGGGTGATCGGTCGCGGCATGGCTCCTCCAAGGTGACGGGTCAGATGTCGGTCCAGGCGCCGTGGCCGGCGGCGCTGCGCGCGACCGCGGCGAGCACTCGCTGCACCCGCAGGCCGTCCTCGAACGACGGGGTCGGGTCGGTGCCGGCCGAGATCGCCTCCAGGAAGTCCTTCACCTCGTGCGTGAAGGTGTGCTCGTACCCGAGCAGGTGACCCGCGGGCCACCAGGCGCCGGCGTACGGGTGGGACGGTTCGGTGACCAGGATCCGCCGGAATCCGGCGGTGCGCGGGTCCTCGGTGGCGTCGTAGAACGACAACTCGTTCATCGACTCGAAGTCGAAGGCCAGGCTGCCGGCCGAGCCGTTGATCTCCAGGCGCATCGCGTTCTTGCGGCCGGTCGCGAAGCGCGTGGCCTCGAAGGAGGCGAGCGCGCCGCCGGACATCCGGCCGATGAACAGCGCCGCGTCGTCCACCGTGACGGCGCCCCGTCCGCCGGCCGCGGCGGCGCCGAGCCCGGCTGAGGCACCCGCCAGCGGCCGTTCACGTACGAAGGTGTCCATCAGCGCGGACACGCCCGTCAGCCGGTCACCCGCGACGAACTGCGCGGCGTCGATGATGTGCGCGCCGATGTCGCCGAGCGCACCGGACCCGGCCATGTCCGCGTCGAGCCGCCACACCAGCGGGAACTCCGGGTCGACGATCCAGTCCTGGAGATACTGCGCGCGTACGTGGCGGAGGTCGCCGAGCCGGCCCTCCGCGACGAGTTCGCGTGCCAGGGCGAGCGCGGGCACCCGCCGGTAGTTGAAGCCCACCATGGCGCGTACGCCGTGGGCACGTGCCCGCGCGGCCGCCTCCGTCATCGCGACGGCCTGCTCGACCGTGTTGGCGAGCGGCTTCTCGCAGAGCACGTGCTTGCCGGCGTCGAGCGCCGCGACGGCGATCTCGGCGTGGGTGTCGCCCGGCGTGCAGATGTCGACGATCCGCACGTCGTCGCGGTGGATCAGCGCACGCCAGTCGGTCTCCACCGCGCCCCAGCCCAGCCGGTCCGCGGCGGCGGTCGCGGCGTCGCGGTCGCGCCCGGCGAGGGCCACCATCGCGGGCGCGTACGGGAGGTCGAAGAACGCGCCGGCGGTGCGCCAGGCATGGGAGTGCGCCCGTCCCATGAAGGCGTAGCCGATCATGCCGACCCCGACCGCCGGCCTGTTCGCGTGCGTCATCGCCGTCCCATCCACCTTGTCCGAACTCGGGCGCCCGCCGCGACGTGCGAGCTCACACGAAGGCCAGCGGGAGGTAGGAGTCGACGTTCTGTTTCGTGACGACGGCGGAGAACAGCGTCACCGACGCGGGGACCTCCTGTTCGGCGAGGTCGCTCATGCTCTTGTTCTGCCCGAGCAGCCGGCCGAGGCGTACGGCGGAGGCGGCCATCGTCGGCGGGTAGAGGACGGTCGCCTTGAGCACGCTGTCGTCCTTCTTGATGGAGTCCATCGCGCTCTTGGAGCCCGCGCCGCCGACCATGAAGAAGTTCGTGCGTCCCGCCTGCCGGATCGCCTGGAGCGCGCCGATGCCCTGGTCGTCGTCGTGGTTCCACAGGGCGTCGAAGGACGGATGCGCCTGGAGCAGTTCGGCCATGCGCGCCTGCCCGGACTGGACGGTGAACTCCGCCGCCGCCCGGCCGACCTTCTTGATCTGCGGGTAGTTGCGCAGCGCGTCGTTGAAGCCGCGCGTACGGTCCTGCGTCAGCGGCAGCGTGTCGACCCCGGCCAGTTCGATGACGGTGCCCTTGCCGTTCAGCCGCTTGCCGATGTAGTCGCCGGCGTTGAGGCCCATCCGGTAGTTGTCCCCGCCGATCCAGGTCCGGTACGCCTGCGCGGTGTCGAAGACGCGGTCGAGGTTGATGACCGGGATGCCGGCGGCCATCGCCTTGCGGCCGGTCGGCGTCATCTGCTTGCCGTCCGCGGGCAGGATGATCAGAACGTCGACCTTCTGGTTGATGAGCGTCTGGATCTGGCTCGCCTGCTGGGCCGCGTCGTTCGAGCCTTCGGTGATCTTCAGGACGACGTCGGAGTACTTCCCGGCCTCCTTCTTGGCGTTCTCGTTGATGGCGTTGAGCCAGCCGTGGTCGGCCTGCGGCCCGGCGAACCCGATGGTGACCTTCTTGCCAGGCGACGCGTTGGCGCCGGTGGCGGCCGCGGCGGCGGTGGACTTGCTGTCGGGATCGGCGTTGCTCGTACAGGCCGCCGCGAGTGCGCCGGCGCCCACGAGGCTGCCGCTTCTCAGGAAGCCTCGGCGGCCGACGGCGAGCGATTTGCGAGTCATGGTCCGTCCTACCTTTCAAGCGTGGGGGAGGGGTCAGAGAGGATCGGCTCCGGCGCGCCGTTCGGCGACCAGACGCTGTACGAGCACGGCGATGACGATGATCACGCCCTTGGCGACCTGCTGGGTCGCGGTCGTGAGGTTGTTGAGGGTGAAGATGTCGTTGATCGTGGTGAAGACGAGGACGCCCAGGACCGAGCCGATCAGCGTGCCGCGCCCGCCGCTCAGGAGCGTGCCGCCGATGATCACGGCGGCGATGGCGTCGAGTTCGTACAGGTTGCCGTTCGCGGCCGTGCCGCTGGAGGTCAGGACGATCAGCATGAGGCTGGCGACCCCGCAGCACAGCCCGGACAGGACGTACAGCAGCAGCGTGTGCAGCCGTACGTTGAGACCGGCGAGCCGTGCCGCCTCCGGGTTGCCGCCGATCGCGAACGTACGGCGGCCGAAGGTGGTCCGGTTCAACGCGATCCAGCCCACCGCCACGACGAGCGCGAACATGATGACCAGCGGCGGGATCCGGCCGAACAGGTAGGAGTCCTTGTAGCCGAGGTTGACCAGCGTCTGGTTGTCGGCGTTCAGGGTCTGGGTGTGACCGGAGGAGATGTTGATCGCCAGGCCGCGCGCGCTGGCGAGCATCGCGATCGTCATGATGAACGCGACGATCCGGCCGTACGCGATCATCAGGCCGTTGACCAGGCCGCAGCCGACGCCCACGGCGAGCGCGCAGAAGATCACTCCGACGGTGCCGTACAGCTGGGTGGCCTGGGTCGTCGCCCACACCGTCGCGAGCGCGACGATGGCGCCGACCGACAGGTCGATCCCGCCGCCGATGATGACGAACGTCATGCCGACGGTGATCACACCGCTGATCGACGCCAGGGTGAGGATGACGACGGCGTTGTCGTAGGTGAGGAACTCCGCCGGCCGGGTCAGCGAGCCGGCGAGGACGAGCAGCAGGAGCACCCCGGTGAGGCCGAGGTTGCGGAGTTCGAGCAGGCGGAACCGCCCCCGCGGAACGCTCCGCACCGCCGCCGCCTCGACCCGTGCCTGCTCGTCGGCCGGCGGCGGCGTCTCCGGCGTGTCCGAGGTGTCCCGCGTGTCCGGCGTACGCGCGGCGCCCGGCCGCGCCTGCGCGCCTTCTGGCCCGTTCATGCCCGGCTCCCTTCCATGACGAGGTCGAGCACCTGGTGCTCGTCGAGTTCGCGGGCGTCGCGCTCCTCGACGAGGCGGCCCTCCCGGATCACCAGCACGCGGTCCGCCAGCCCGAGCACCTCGGGGATCTCGCTGGAGACCAGGACGATCCCGACGCCTGAGTCCGCGAGCCGCCGGATCAGGGCGTACAGCTCAGCGCGCGCGCCCACGTCGACGCCGCGCGTCGGCTCGTCGAGGAGCAGCAGCCGGCAGCCCTTGAGCAGCCAGCGGGCGAGCAGCGCCTTCTGCTGGTTCCCGCCCGACAGCGTGCGGACCGGACGGCGCGGATCGCCGGGGCGCAGATCGAGCGCCGTCACCTCGCGGCGGACGTCGGCGAGCTCCCGCCGCCGGTCGAGCCAGCCCAGCCGCGCGTACCGGCGGAGGGACGCGACGCTGACGTTGCCGGCGACGGTGTCGAGCAGCAGCAGGCCCTGGGACTTGCGCTCCTCGGGTGCCAGTCCCATGCCGGCGCGCACCGCGGCGACGACGCTCCCGCCCCGCAGCGCGCGGCCGCCGAGGGCCACCCGGCCCGCGGACGGGCGGCGTGCGCCGTACACCGTCTCCAGGATCTCCGAGCGGCCCGCGCCCACCAGCCCGGCGAGCCCGACGATCTCCCCTTCGCGCACCGAGAACGTGAGGTCGGCGAACACCCCGGGCAGCGTCAGCCCCTCGACGTTGAGCAGCACGGGCGCGTCCGCGTTGGCCGGCGGGCGCGGCGGGAAGGCGTACTCGTACGTGCGGCCCGTCATGTACGCGACCAGCTCGGCGGTCGGCGTCGTACGCGCCGGCAGCCCGGCCGCCACGGTACGGCCGTCCTTCAGCACGGTCACGCGGTCGCCGATCTCGCGGATCTCGCCGAGCCGGTGGGAGATGTAGACGACCGCGACACCTGCGGCGGTGAGCTGGCGGATGACACGGAACAGGTTCGCGACCTCGTCGTGGGCCAGCGCCGCCGAGGGCTCGTCCATGACGATCAGCCGGGCGTCGTAGGAGAGGGCACGCGCCATGCTGACGATCTGGCGGGCCGCCGACGGCAGCCGGCCGACCTCGGCCGCCGGAGAGATCTCCGGGTGCCCGAGCCGGCCGAGCAGCTCGCGTGCCGCCCGGTTCATCTCGCCGCGGCGGCTGAACCCGAACGCCGACCGTTCGTGGCCGAGGAAGATGTTCGTCGCGACCGTCAGCCCCTCGACGAGGTCGAGCTCCTGGTAGATCGTCGCGATGCCGAGGCGCAGGGCCGCGGTCGGGCTCGTCAGCTGCGCGGCACGTTCTTCGCGCCAGGCGATCTCGCCGCTGTCGGGCTGGTGCGCCCCGGAAAGGACCTTGACGAGGGTCGACTTGCCGGCGCCGTTCTGGCCGAGCAGGCAGTGCACCTCGCCGGCACGCACCTCCAGGTCGACTCCGTCGAGGGCGCGTACGCCGGGGAAGTCCTTGACGATCTCGCGCATGGCGAGCAGCGGTGTCTCGTGGACGTGCGGTTCGGGCACGCGGGCCTCCTCATCCGCCGCTATGTGGCGGCGAAGATGTGGTCGCTGATGAGCCGGGTGGCCCCGATGACGCCGGCGGTGTCCTCCAGCTCGGACATCGCGATCGGCAGGTTCCCCGTCGCGAGCGGCGGGGAGCGGCGATAGACGACACTGCGGATCTCGGCGAGCAGGACATGCCCGAGGCCGGCGACGCCCCCCGCGATGACCACGAGAGCGGGGTTGAAGAAGCTGATCAGCCCGGCGAGGACCTGCCCGACGCGGCGGCCGCCCTCACGTACCATCCGCACCGCGACCGCGTCGCCGGCCGCCACGGCGGCCGCGACGTCGACCGCGGTCAGCTCGCCCGCCTCCTCCAGCCGGTCGGCCAGGAACTCCGAACTCCCGGCGCGCGCCGCCGCGGTCGCGTCGCGGGCGAGCGCGGCGCCGCTGAAGTAGGCCTCCAGGCAGCCGACGTTCCCGCACACGCACGTCGGCCCGTCGTCGTCGACCCGGATGTGCCCGATGTCGCCGGCGCTGCCGGACATGCCGCGGTAGACGGCCCCGCCGACGACGATCCCGCAGCCGACACCGGTGCCGATCTTGACGAGCAGGAAGTCGTCCACGGACCGCGCCAGGCCGGCGTGCACCTCGCCGAGGGCCATGATGTTCACGTCGTTGTCCACGAGGACGGGGCAGCCGAGCCGCTGACTGATCACCTCGCGGACGGGGAACCGGTCCCAGCCGGGCATGATCGGCGGCACGACCGGCATGCCCTCGCGGAAGCTGACCGGCCCGGGGACGCCGATCCCGGCGCCGTGGATCTCGTCGACCAGCCCCTCGCCCCGCAGCTTGCCGAGCAGGTCCAGCGCCCGTTCGAGCACGACGTCCGGGCCCTCGCGCACGTTGCAGGGCATGGAGACGTGGCCGAGGATCTCCAGTTCGCCGCTGGTGACCGCGACGTCGATCGAGGTGGCGCCGATGTCGATGCCGACCACGCGCAGCCGCCGGGAGAGCCGGACGATGCTCGAACGGCGGCCCCCGCGCGACGCCGCCAGGCCCGCCGGCTCGATCAGCCCCAGCTCCACCAGCCGGTCGATCTCCACGGCCAGCTTGGACCGGGAGAGCCGTACGACGTCGCCGAGTTCGGCGCGTGACCGCGCACCCTCGTCTCGCAGCAGGCGCAGGAGCCGTTCCTGGTGCACGTTCTCCGGCCGGGTCGTCATCCGCGTCACGCCGTCCTCCGGGGGGTGGTGGCGTGGACGCTATCCGGCTTTGTCCGATCCGGGAAGACCTATCCGCGAATCGATGCGCGCTTTTCTCTTTTTGTGGACAAAGCCTGGGCTATCAGGTCGTCTTGAGGTTGCGCAGAACGGGGCGGTCTCCACGCTACGGATGCCGGAGAGCGGGGCGATCCGCCTGGTCAGGTGGTCGTACAGGGCGGCCGGGCTCGGGCACGAGACGCTGGCGTAGACGTTGGTCGGGCCGGTGGTGGCCACGGGGAACAGCCGCCGTCGACGTCGACGTCGAAGTACAGGACGCCGCCGCGGGTCAGCTCGGCCATCCGCGTCCGCACCGTCGTACGCGACCAGCCGGTCGTGGCCGCGAGCCGGGCGAGCGGGGCGCGGCCGTCGTCGGCCAGGGCGTCCAGGAGCAGCCGGTCGCCGTCGCCGAGCGTCGCCGGGCGTTCCGCGGGCGCGGCGCCGGTCGGCCGGAGCGACCGGATCTGGGCCTGGGTCAGGCCGCTGTGCGCCGCGATCAGGGCGTGCAGTCCACGGGAGAAGGTGCGGAGCAGGTAGTGCGCGGTGACGCTCTCGACCTGTGGCGTGCGGGGCAGCCGGTCCAGCAGCGGCGACTCGCCGTCGTGACCGGTCGCCATGCAGACGAGAAAGCGCGTACCACGGTCGTGGGCGTTCCCGCTGGGCGCGCTCAAGGCCGCGGGCGCACTCGGGCTGCTCGCGGGCTTGGTCGTGCCGCCGCTCGGCACCGCCGCCGCGATCTGCCTCGTGTTGTTCTTCGTCGGGGCCGTGGTCGCCCACGTGCGAGCGCGGTACCGCCGAGTCGCCAACGTGACCGTGTTCCTCGTCCTCGTCCTCGCCGTCGCCGCGTTGTCGGCCGACCTGCTCCGTCACACGCGCGGGTGAGCCGCCCGGGGTGGCTCACCCGCGACGTGTTTCAGCCGCTGCGCGTCACCGAGACGACGGCCGGGCGTACCTCGCGTACGCCCATCGAGCGCAGCCGCTCCACCAGCAGGCGCGCGTCCTGTTCACCGGTCACCAGCAGACAGCCCGGGTCCACCTGGGACCGGGCCAGCGCGCCTGCGGAGACGGCGAGCAGTGTTGCGGGCAGTTCCGCGATGCGTGCGTCGAGGTGGGCCGGAACCAGCGCGCGCACCAGGTCACGTACCGCCGGGTGCTCGGCGGTGAGGCAGGCGATCAGGAAGACCTGCGCGAGTCCGCCGGGCCGCACCAGCGCGGGCAGGTGCCCGGTGACGGCCGACAGCGCCTGGTCCGCGGTCATCCACCCGGTCTCCGTACGCGGCGCGGGTCCGGTGGGGCTGTTGAACACGAGGTGGTCGGCGGGCCCGGCCCCGCCGAGGTGGCCGGAGCGCAGGTCGCCGAGAGCGAAGACCGCAGGACGCGCGTTCACCTCGGCGTTCAGCCGCGCGTAGGCGACGGCCCTCGGGTTGACGTCGACGCCGGTCACGGACGCGTACGCCTCGCCGAGCACGAGTGCTAACGCCCCGCAGCCGGTGCCCAGGTCCAGCAGCCGTCCTCCGGTACGCTCCGCGGCGTGCAGCAGCAGGAACGTCGAAGCATGGGGCGGCATGACCGAGTCCGGGACGTCGCACATCGACGGCCGGCCGTCCGCGCCGGTCGCGAACAGGGGGTCGGACAGCAGGTACATCCCGGCGTACGGCGAGATCGCCACCTGGGGGAGGACCGCGTCGTCGCCGACGGCGACCAGCGCCAGGTCGTGCAGGCAGCGCCGTAGCCGATCGGGCACCAGATCCGCGTAGCGCTCCCGCGCCACCTCGCCGCGGCGGGCGAAGAGCTGGATCAGCACGCCCGCCGTCGTCGCGGTCAGCGCGTCCGCCGCGCCCGCGGAGTAGGCGGCGTACAGGAGCATGTTGCTCAGCAGCTCCTCCGGGTCGGCCGCGCCGAGCGCGCGTGCCGCGGCGTCCTCGGTGAACCCGGCGGCGTGGAGCAGCCCGGCCAGTTCGCGCGCGGCTCCCGTGGCGGCCAGGTGCCGTTCGGGCCGGTACGCGTCGCGCGGCAGGTCACGCCGCGGCGCACCGTCGAGGAAGGTCTCGCTCACCGGCTCGCCGCCCGCCCGGCCGCACGCTCGCTCGCCCGCTCGACCGTGCGCAGCAGTCCGGCCAGGGTCGGTGCCAGGAGGAAGTCCCGCAGCCGGATGGCGACGCCGAGCCGCTCGTTGACCAGGCCGACCAGCCGTACGGCGCGCAGCGAGTCGCCTCCCGAGGCGAAGAAGTCGGCGTCGTCGTCCAGGTCCGTACGGCCGGCCGCGTCCGCGAAGAGGCTCGTCAGCTGCGCCCGCACGCCGTCGGCGGCCGGCTCCCGTGCCTCCTGCTCTGAGGGCCGCCCTGAGGGCGGACGGCCGACGGGCCCGGCGATCGCGGCGAGCGCGCTGCGGTCGACCTTGCCGTTGCCCGTCACCGGGATGCGCTCCACCACCGTCCAGAGCGCCGGCACCATGAACGCGGGCAGCCGCTCGGACAGGAAGTCCCGCAGGACGGCCGGTTCGACGTCGGCGCCGGCGGCGGGGACGACGGCGGCCAGCAGCCGCTTCTCGGAGCTGTCGCCGTCCGTGACGGCCACGATCGCGTCCTTCACGTGCGGATGGGCCGTCAGCGCGGCGCTGATCTCGGCCATCTCGATGCGGAAGCCGCGCACCTTGACCTGGTCGTCGCCGCGTCCCAGGTAGCGGATGCGGCCCTGGGTGTCGATGCGCACGATGTCGCCGGTGCGGTACAGCCGCTCCGGCACCTCGGGCGACAGCCGCCCGAAGCACCGGGCGGTCTCCGCCTCGTCGGCGACGTAGCCGAGGGCCAGGCCCGCCCCGGCCGCGTACAGCTCGCCGATGCCGCCGGGCGGTACCCGCCGCCGCCGGTCGTCGAGCACGTGGACCCGCGTGCCGGGGAGGGGGACGCCGATGGGCAGCGGCCCGTCGACGTCCTCTGGCCGGGTCACCGTGTGGAACGTGGTGAAGGTGGTGTTCTCGGTCGGCCCGTACCCGTTGACGAAGGTCAGGCCCGGGTTGCGGGTGAGGACCCGCGCCACGTGGTCGTGCGGCACGACGTCGCCGCCCGAGACCAGCCGCCGCAGCCCGCCCAGCGACTCGGGCGCGAATTCCGCGATCAGCCGGAAGAACCCCGCCGTCAGCCACGCGACGGTCACACCGCGCTCGATGAGGAACGCGCCGAGCTCGGTGGGCCCCGGCAGCCCCGGCGGATAGACCTCCATGGTCGCCCCGGTCAGCACCGTCCCGAAGATCTCCAAGGTGGACGCGTCGAAGGCCAGCGGCGACAGCCGCAGCATCCGCTCGCCTGCGTCCAGCCCGGTGAAGCAGGCCCCGTCGACCAGGTGGAGTACCGCGCGGTGCGGGACGGCCACGCCCTTGGGCTCACCGGTCGAACCCGAGGTGAACGCGACGTATGCACGCCGCTCCGGATCGAGCCCGGCGTCCGGCACGTCCGCCACCTCGGCGCCCGGCCAGGACGGATCCCAGTACGGCACGAGCGCGAGACCGCCGGCGGCGAGACGTTGGGCCGCCGGACCCGGCGTGAGAAGCGCCGCGGCGGGCGCGGCCTTGGCCGCGATCCGGTCGTTGCGCGCGGCGGGCTGGCTCAGGTCGACGCCGACGTACGCCGCGCCGGCCCACAGGATGCCCAGGACCCCGACGACCTCGGCGATGGACCGCCCGAGCCCGATCAGCACGGTGTCCCCGGGCCGTACGCCGGCCTCCCGCAGCAGCCGCGCCTGCTGCGCGGCGGCACGCGCCAGTTGCGCGTACGTCAGCTCGCGCGAGCCGTCACGCACCGCCGTCACGTCCGGCACCCGCCGCGCCACCTCGCGGAACGATCCGTCGACCGAGGACGCGGGCAGATCCTGAGGCGTCTCGTTGATCGCGTCGAGCCGCGACCGGCGGGCGGGGGCGATGCAGCGGATCTGCTCCAGCGCGGCGGCGGGCGCCTCGGCCAGCTCCGCGGCCGCGGCGCGGAAGTCGGCCGCGAAGCCGGCGGCCTCCGCCCGGCTCCACACCGCCGTCGCGTACTCCAGCGTCCCGGCGAAGGACGGCTCCGACCGCCCGATGAGCAGGCACAGGTCGAACTGCGAGCCCCCGCCGTGCGCCTCCTCGACCCGTACGCCGGCGGTGCGCGTCGCGAGGCGTTCGGGGACGAGCTGGTCGTGCATCCCGAACGAGACCTGGACGAGGGGGTGGCAGCCGGGGGTGCGCGCGATGCCGAGCCGGGCGACCAACTCGTCGAAGGGCAGCGTCCCGCCGTCGATGGCCGGCGTCAGCGAGCCGTGCACGGAACGGAGGAAGGCGGCGACGGTCGCGTCGTCGTCGATGTCGACGCGGACCGGGATCAGGTTCCCGGCGAGTGCCACCAACTCCTCCAGCTCCGGGGTGCCGCGCCCGTTCACGGGGACGCCGACGAGCAGGCCGCGCACCCCCGTCCAGCGGCTCAGCGTCAGGCCGAACGCGCCGAGCAGGAACGCGAACGGCGTGATGCCCAGCTCACGTGCCCGCTCGGCGACTCTCGCGCTGACGGCGGTCCCAAGGTCGAGGGGGAGGCGCGCGCCGGCCGGATCCTGCACGCCCGGCCGCGGCCGGTCCGCGGGCAGGTCGAGGACGAACGGCGTCCCGTCCAGATACTGCCTCCAGAAGCCGGTCTGCCGGTCCCACTCACCGCTCGCCCGCAGCTCCGCCTGGTGGCGGGACAACGCCGCCACCGAGACGCCGGGGCCGGGCTCCGCATCGGGTGCGCCGTGCGCCAACTGGTCGTAGCGGGCGAAGATCTCCCGCAGCAGCAGCCCGGCCGCCCAGCCGTCCAGCACCATGTGGTGTGCCGCGACGACCAGCGCGTGCCGCCCGGCCGGATGGGAGACGCGCAGGAAACGGAGCGCCGGAGCCGCCGCCAGGTCGAAGGGGCGGCGGCCGTACTCGGCCGCGACCCGGCGTACGTGGTCCTCGAACCCCTCCTCGCCGTCGCGGCTGACGACGGTGATCTCCGGTACGTGGCCGGCGCGTACCTCGCGTACGACCGAGCCGTCGCGCTCACGGAAGACCGTGCACAGCCCGTCGTGGCGGGCGACGGTGACGCGTACCGCCTCGTCGAGCGTCTCGCCGCGCAGCGGACCCTCGGCGAAGGCGATGAAGACGAGGTTGTACGGTGAGCCGCCGACGATGCGCTCGGCGATCCAGATGCCCTGCTGCGCACGCGTCGGCAGGGCATCGTCCCGAACGGGTCCGGCAGGTCCGGCAGGTGCGTCCGGCGGCCGTACGGTCGCGGCGGTGGAGGCCAGCACGCGGGCCAGCGGCTCCTCGCCGAGCAGCGCCGCGACCGGTATCCGCGCACCCAGCCGCGTCTGCGCCAGTGCCGCCAGGCGCATCGCCCGCAGGGAGTCGCCGCCGAGCCGGATGAAGCTGTGCGTCGCGAAATCGGAGGTGTCGACGTCGTGGCCGATGACGGCGGCCGCATAATCGTCAAGCGTCATACTTCGTCTCCAATGAGTGATGAGAGGCAGTTGTCACGCTGCGCGCCTGACCGGAGGGGAACGGGGAGGGGATGAACCGCTGGACGCGGCCCATGCCGCTCGCGGTGGTGGCCGCGACCGTGGAGGTGCTGGCGCATCCGGAGTGCGGCGAGGAGCTCCTGACACCCGAGGAGCAGGCTCGCGCCGGCGCGTTCCGCCGCGACGCGGACCGGGCCGACTTCGTCGCGGCCCACACGCTGGTCCGGCTGTGCGCGGCCCGCTTCCTCGGCGTGTCGCCAGGCTCACTGACGCTGGTCCAGCGCTGCCCCGACTGCGGGGGCCCGCACGGGCGGCCGGAGGTGGCCGGGTATCCGGAGCTGTGCGTGAGCATGACGCACACACCGGGCGTCGTGATGGCGGCGGCGGCCTGGGACCAGGTCGGCGTCGACGCCGAACGGTACTCCGGCGAGACACAGGAGGTGCCCGCGCACGTGCTCGCGCCGGGCGAGCTGGCCTCCATCCGGTCCTCCCGTACCCCGCGCCTGGCCTTCGTGCGCCAGTGGGTGCGCAAGGAGGCCCTGATCAAGGTCGGGGCGGCGAGTCTCAGCACGCTGCGCGCCGTCGACCTGTCCGCCCTGCCCGTGCCCGGCGAGGCGACGCCGGGCACGGCCGTGCCGTACGGGCCCTGGTGGCTGGTGGACTGGCTGGACCACCGGCGGCATGCGGCCGGCGCGGTCGTCGCACGCAGCCGTGCGCCGCACCTGGTCGAGGGACTGGCGGCGGAGCCGTTCGCCACGTCCGCCACGGTCTAGCACCCGTCGCCTCCGGTGGCCGGCCTCACCGCTCAAGTCCGGCTCCCAGCCGCAGCAGTGGCACTGTGGCCACCGCGGCGAGCGCGAGCACCCCGGCACCGGAGATCAGGAACGGCGTGGTCACGCCCGCCGCCCGGCCGATCACTCCGGCGGCGAGCGCGCCGAGCGGCGCGGTGCCGGTGCCGATGAACCGGTAGACGCCGTTGACCCGGCCGAGGATCGCGATCGGCGTGGAGTCCTGCCGGAGCGAGATGGTCAGCGTTTGGTAGACGGCGACGCCGAAACCGAAGCAGCCGAACGCCACGCCCGCCGTGACCGCGTTCCTGCCGACACCCAGGATCAGGCCGGACACGCCGATGAGCGCCATGCCGCAAAGGGCCGCGGGCAGCAGGCCCATGCGCGTACGCAGCCGGGTGCTCGCCATCGCGCCCGCGACGCCGCCGGCCGCGCCCGCCGTCAGGAACAGCCCGAAGGCGCTCGCCGGCATCCCCAGCCACTTCACCACGTACAGCGCCTGGAGCGCCTCGACGCCGGTGGCGAAGAAGTTGAGCAGCCCCAGCATGACGGCGAGGAGCAGCAGCAGCCGGTCCGCGAGCAGGAAGCGGAAGCCGGTCGCGATCATCGCCCGCACGCTCTCGTGCGGCGCGGCGGCCGGGGCGGCGCGTCCGGGCGCCGTGACCGCGAGCAGGAGCAGGACGCCCACCGCGAAGGCCGCGCTGTTGACGAGGAACGGCGCGGCGGCGAGCCCGACGAACAGCACGCCGCCCAGCGGCTGGCCGACGCTGTCGCGGAAGCCGAGCTGGGCCGCCTGGAGCCGTCCGTTGGCCCAGGTGACCCGGCCGGGCGCGACCACCATCGGCAGGAACGACTGGTCCACGATGCCGAAGAACGTCTCGCCGGCGCCCAGCAGCAACGCCGCCGCGCACACGATCCACAGGTCGGCCGCGCCGGCCAGGATGAGGACGGCCAGCAGCGCCAGGACCGCGGTACGCAGCAGGTTCGTCGCGATGAGCAGCGCGCGCCGGTCCCACCGGTCGGCGAGGACGCCGGCGACCGGCGAGAGCAGCATGGGCGCCCAGCCGGCGGTCGCGGCCAGGGAGACGAGTGCCGGGTCGGTCGTGAGGGAGACGACGAGCAGCGGCAGCGCGCTGAGCCGCACGCCGTCGCCCAGCGCGGAGAACGCGGTGGCGCCCCACAGGTAGGCGAAGCCGCCCGGCCGTCGGCGGCTCGCGGGTTCCTCGCCCAGGGCCGTAACGGGGACCACGCTGTCGTCCGCGAGCGTCATCCCCACACGCTTACGAGGTCGCCGCGCGCGTCGCCGGGCGCCAGCACCGTCATCGTCGCCGGCGGCTCCATCCGGCACGGGACCAGATGCAGGCGCTGGACGCCGCCGGCATCGGTGTCGGCGAGGGCCGCGCGGCACGCGCACGCCTCGCCGCCGAACCCGGCGAAGCGGTAGGCGACCTCCATCATCCGGTTGCGGTCCGTGGCGCGGAAGTCGGCGATCAGGTGCACTCCGGCCGCCGCCGCCCGGTCCGAGAGCCAGCGCAGCAACTGCGCACCCACCCCGTAGGGCACCACCCGGCACGAGGTGGCGAGCAGCTTCAGGTGCCAGGTGCCCGCGTGCCGTTCGAGCAGGGTCACCCCCACCGCGCCGTGCGCGCCGAAGCGGTCGGTCAGCGTCGTGACGAGCACCTCGTGGCCGGGGTCGGCGAGCAGGTCGAGCAGCGTCTCCGCGGAGAAGTACACCCCGGTCGCGTTCATCTGACTGGTGCGCATCGTGAGTTCCTCGACCCGCGCGACGTCGTCGGGCGTCGCCCGCGCGATCGTCATCACCAGCTCCAGCGAGCGCAGGAAATCCTCCTCCGGCCCCGCGAACGAGGTACGGCCGGCCTCCCGCAGCCCCTGTTCCCGGTACATCGCACGCCGGCGGCGCGCGTCCGCGGTCACCACCGGCGGGTCGAACGCGGCGAGTTCGAGCAGCCGTACGGCCTCCTCGGCCGGATAGGTGCGCACGGCCGGCAGGTGGTAGGAGACCTCGGCGCGCTCGGCCGGGCTGTCGTCGATGAACGCCATCGCCGACTCGGCGAAGCCGAGCCGGTCCGCGACCGCGCGCACCGCGTCCGACTTGCGGCCCCAGCCGATCTGCGGGCACAGGAAGTACTCGGCGAGGCCGAGCGCCTCGAGCCTGGCCCAGGCGTGCTCGTGGTCGTTGCGGCTGGCCACCGACTGGAGGATGCCGCGCTCGTCCAGGCCGCGTACCACCGCGCGTACGGCGTCCGGCACGGCCACCTCGCCGTCCTCCAGCAGTGTCCCCTGCCACAGGGTCTGGTCCAGGTCCCAGACCAGGCATTTCACGAGCGGTGCGTAGTCTTCTGCCACCCGGATCAGACCTCCCACAGGGTCGCCGCCCAGGCGGCGACCGGGCTGTTGTTGAGCACGAGGACGAGATCGCCGCGGTCCATCTCCCCGGAGGAGAGCAATCGGTCGAGGTTGAGCACGACGTCCATCGCGCCCAGGTGCCCGTACGCGGCCAGGTGCGCGCGGCATACCGGATGGATCGGTGTGCCGAGCAGGTTCGCGTAGAAGTCGTACGCACTGGCGGTCACGTTCTGCATGAGCGTCGCGGCCACCTGGCCGCGCTCCGCACCGGCGTCGGCGAGAACCCGCTCGACGAGCCGCGACAGCCGCAGCCTGCTGTTCATGGCCAGCTCGAAGCGGTAGCGGTCCGGGGACGCGCACTCCTCGCGCCACTCGTACCAGGGGGTCGAGCGGTAGTCGACGCGGAACAGGTCGTGGAAGCCTCCGTCGGTCTCCATGCGGTGGGCGCGCAGCACGGGCCGCCCACCGCGCACGAGCGTCATCGCGAACGCGCCGTCGCCGATGATCGTGACGGGATGGCGGACCCGTTCCACGCCGGTCGGCCGGCTGGCGTGGGCGATCAGCACGCTCTCGCGCGACGGGTCGGCGAGCAGCAGGTCGCGGCCGATCGCCCAGGCCGCGCTCGACCCGGTGCAGCCGAGCCCGTCGACGGCGAACGCGAAGGCGGACCGCAGCCCGGCGTCGGCCTGGACGCGGCAGGCGTCGGAGCCGAGCAGGACGTCGGGCGCGCGCGCCGCGACCAGCAGGAGCACGTCCGGGTCGGCGATCCCGGTCTTCAGCAGGCCGCGTACGGCCTCCGCCGCGAACGCGCCGCCCTCGGTGTCCTCGGCGACGCCGACCGTCTCGATGCCGCTGGCGGCCACGAACTCCGTCTCGTCGCGGCCGAGCCCGCCGATCTCCGGCAGCTCCGCCACCGGTGTGAGCCGGTCGTCGGGCAGCAGGCAGTGGATCGCGCCCACCCCGATGGCGCCGGGCGCCGTCATGAGCGGCCTGCCAGGGCCTCTTCGGCGAGCAGGAGTTCGCAGATCTCGTTGCTGCCCTCGATGATCTCCATGAGCTTCGCGTCCCGGTACGCGCGCGCGACCACGTGCCCGTCTTCGGCCCCGGCCGAGGCCAGGACCTGCACGGCCGTCGCCGCCCCGCGCGCGGCCCCGGTCGCCGCGACGTGCTTGGCCAGTACGGCGGCCGTCACCAGCTCGGGGGAGTGGGCGTCCCAGCACCGGGCCGCGTGCTCGGCGACACGGGTCGCGGTCCGCTCGTCCGTCAGCAGCCCCGCGAGGTGCCGCCGGACCAGCTGGTGCCGGGCGAGCGGCGCGCCGAACTGCTCGCGTACGCGGCTGTGCCGTACAGCCGCGTCGAGACACGCCCGCAGGATGCCCGCGCATCCCCAGGCGACCGACAGCCTCCCGTACGTGAGGGGGCCGGTGATCAGGAAGGACAGCGGCTGCCCGGCGCCGCCCAGCAGGTTCGCCGGGCCGACGCGTACCCGGTCCAGACCGATCATGGCGTGACCGGCGGCCCGGCAGCCCAGCGGATCGGGGACCGGCTCGATGGTGACGCCCGGCGCGTCCGCGGGCACGACGACCGCCGCCGCCCCGTCCCCGTACCGGCCGAAGACCACCAGCAGATCCGCGTACGCGGCCCCGGTGACCCACACCTTGCTCCCGTCGACGACGACGTCCTCGCCGTCGCGGTGGATGCGGGTGCGCATCGCGGCCAGGTCGCTGCCGGCCTCCGCCTCGCTGAAGGCGACCGCCGCGAGCTGCCCGTCCACGAGCCGGGTCAGGAACTCCTTGCGCTGCCCGGCGTCGCCGGACCGCCGGATCGCCTCGGCCGCGATGCCTTGCGAGGTCATCAGGCTGCGGAGCGAGGAGCACAACGCGCCCAGGCGCGCGGTGAGCTCGCCGTTGTCGTCCCAGGTCATGGCCTGTCCGCCGTATTCGGCGGGCACGGTCGCGCACAGCAGCCCGGCCGCGCCGACGTGCCGGGCGACCTCGACCGGCAGCCGCCCGGCGAGGTCCCACCGGCCGGCCTCGTCGCCGACCGCCTCCGTCAGCAGGGCGGTCGCGGAGGTGAGGGCGCCCGTCACGAACGCTCCGCCTCGGGCATGCCGCCGAGCCGCTCCACGAGGTCCGTCATCGCACGTACGGTGCGGAAGTTGCCGAGCGTCAGGTCCTCGCCGCCGATCTGGACCGCGAACGCCTGCTCCAGGTGCATGACCAGCTCCATCGCGAACAGGGAGGACACCACGCCCGAGGCGAACAGGTCCTCATCCGGTGCCCAGTCGGCACGGGTGCGCGCCGACAGGAACCGCAGCACCTCGGCCTCGACGGCCTCCCGGCGTCCGATCGTCGCTGTCATGCCACCGCTCCTTCGTAGTCGTGGAAACCGCGCCCCGTCTTGCGGCCGAGGGCGCCTGCGGCGACGAGGGAGAGGAGGAACTCACACGGGGCGAACGCGTCGTCGCCCGTGCGCTCGCGCAGGACCCGCAGGGTGTCGACGACGTTGTCCAGGCCGATCAGGTCGGCGGTCGCGAGCGGTCCGGTGGGGTGCCCGAGGCAGCCCTGGAACAGCAGGTCGACCTCGGCGGCGCTCGCGGTGCCGGCCGCCACGAGGCGTGCCGCGTCGTTGATGGTCCGCTGAAGGATCCGGTTGATGACGAACCCCGGTCCGTCGCCGACCACGATGGGCTCGCGCTCCATCGCCGAGAGCAGCGCACGTACGCCGGCCAGTGCCGCCTTGCCGGTGCCGTGCCCGCGTACGACCTCGATGGCACGGATGAGGTACGGCGGGTTCATGAAGTGCACGCCGACGACGTCGGCCGGCCGGCCCGCGGCGCCGGCCAGCTCGGCGACCGGGATCGCCGAGGTGTTGGTCAGCAGCGGCGTCCCCGGCGGCACCGCACCGGCCACGGCGGCGAGGACCTCGTACTTGACGCCGGGCAGTTCGGTGACCGCCTCGACGACCGCCGTGGATCCGGCGATCTCGGCGATGTCGCCGGCCGTGGTCAGCTTCCCCGCCGGGACGTCCTTGCGCAGCCGGCCGAGCAACTGGGCCGTGCGTACCTGCCGGGTCACGTTCCAGGCGGCGGCCCGAAGCGCCTCCTCGTCGGTGTCGACGATGACGACCGGGATTCCGTACGCGGTGGCCAGGGCGGCGATGCCCGTGCCCATGACCCCGGCGCCGATCACTGCCAGCCGGTGTGGGGCGTTCACGTCAGTCATCTCTTCCTCTCTGCAAGCCTCGGTCGTCCCTGCCACGTCCGGTCACCGCTCGTCCCCCGTACGTGGACGGTCACGGCAACAGCTCCCGGTAGCCCGGCCGCGCGGCGAGATGGCGCAGGCTGCGCCGCAGCGCCTCGCCGTCGGCGCGCGCGGCGCGTCCGGTACGGCGGAGCCAGTCGCCCCAAGCCGCGCACTCGACCCGCGCCCAGTGCCGCTCGTCGTCGTCCAGCTCGTACAGCGCCATGCTGGCCAGCACCTCGTTGCCGGTCGTGAGCGCACGCTCGGCGACCAGCCCCTGCCACTCCCGCAGCGGCAGCCCCCGGGTCGGCGCCCCGGCGGCCGCGAGCTCCTCGAAGAGCTGCCGCGGGCTCGCGGTGGCCTCGTCCACGAGGTGGTACGCGCGGCCGGCCGACGCGGGCGCGGCGGCGAGGTCGACGATGGCGCCGGCCACCAGGTCCGCGGGGGCGAGCTGAAGCGGCCGGTCGTCGAGGGGGTGCGCGCCAACCGCGAGGCCGCTGGCGATGATCCGCCACACCAGGTCCTTCGGGTTGCACGCGCCGGTCTCGGTGGAGCCGGTGACCAGCCCCGGGCGGAAGACCCGTACGCGCAGCCCGTCCTTCTCGGCGCGCTCCAGCAGGCGCTCGGACGCCCACTTGGTGGCGCCGTAGCCGCCGGCGGAGGGCGCCAGCGCCTGCTGCCGTACCTCCTGTACCGCGCCGCCCGCGCCCAGTCCGGGGCTGCACGCCGCCAGGCTCGACACGTAGCCGAAGTCCGGCACGCCGTGGGCGCGCGCCCACCGCAGCAGGCCGAGCGTGGCGAGGACGTTGCTGTCGCGCAGCGCACGGTACGGCTCGGTGAACACGACCTCGGCGGCGCAGTGCACGATCAGTCCCACGCGGCGCGCCAACCGGCCGTCCTCATCTGCGCCGAGGACGGTCTCGACCGCACGCAGGTCGCCGGGCACGACGTGCACCCGTGTGGGATCCGGCTCGGGCAGCCTGTAGTCGCGGGCGGCCTCGGCCAGCCGCCGCCGCGCCTCCGCGGCGTCGCCGGCCCGTACGAGGCAGTACACCTCCCGGTCGGTACGTGCGAGGAGCGCGGCCAGGATGAACGCGCCGAGAAAGCCGGTGCCGCCGGTGAGCAGCGCGGCGTCGCCGGACGCCGCGCGTGAGGTGCCGAGCGGACCCAGGTCCAGCTCGACGTCGGCGTCCAGGAGCGCGCCGTCGCCGTCCGCGAAGGCGCCCGCGCCGAGCTGTGGATCGGCCGCGCGCTTGGCCCGCAGCACCTTCGCGACGCCGCGCACCGTCGCACGCGTGCCGCCGATCCGGTGCAGGTTGAGCAGGACGCCGTGCCGCTGCTGGATCTCCAGCGCCATCTGCACGCCCAGCATCGACGTACCGCCGAGCGCGCCGAACTCCTCGTCCAGTCCGACGTTCTCCAGGCCGAACAGCGTCGCCCAGAGCCGCAGGACCTCGGTCTCGACGTCGTCGCCGTCCGTGGCAGGCGCGACCGCGGCCGTGGCAGGCTCGCGGTGCTCGGCGGAGAGCATGGCCGGGTCGAGGGCCCAGAAGCGCCGCCGCTCGAAGGGATAGGTGGGCAGCGGCACCCGGCGCGCACCCGGCTCGGCGACGGCCGGCCACCGTACCGGGACGCCGTCCAGCCAGACGGCGGTCAGCGCCGCGTCGATCCGTTCGTCGCTCCCGTCCAGCACGAGGACGTGCCGCGCGTCCCCGCCCGCAACCGGATCCTCGGCGTCGTCGGCGAGCACGAGGAGGACCTGATCGGCCGGCACCCGGTCCGGCTCGGCCGCGACGAGTTCGAGGCTCGCGCCGATCGCCGCCCTGAGCACCGCGACCACCGGCCGCGCCCGTTCGGCGAGTTCGGCCGGGACGACGGCCAGCAGCCTGCGCCGCTCGGCCGCCCGCACGGTACGCACCGCGGGTGGCCTCGGCAGGCGCAGCAGCCGTGCCAGCTCATCCGCCGAACCGGTCACGACCCGGCGCTCGGTGAACTCCGCGCGTCCCACCCGCAACGTGTGCACGACGTCGCCGATCGCGTGCCGCCGCAGGTCGAGCTCGTCGGCGAGCCGGCGCGAGGCGGCGTCCAGCTCCCGCCGGTCGCGCGCCGACAGCACCAGGCGTACGGGCCGGTCGGTACGCCTGTCCTCGGCGCGCACGGCGGGCTCCGGCGGCGGTCCGAGCACGATGGCGCCGTTCGTGCCGCCGAGTCCCATCGAGTGCACCAGAACGTGCCGGTGCGCCTCATCGGCCCACTCCGCGTCGGCGGAGATACGGAACGGGCTGTCGGCCAGCAGACCCGGATCACGCGGCAGCTCGAACAGCGGGTGCGGCGGCAGTGAGCCCGTCGAGGCAACGTGGACGGCCTTGATCAGGCCCGCGATGCCCGCGGCGGCCCCGCAGTGCCCGATGTTCGCCTTCACCGAGCCCAGACCGCAGTAGCCCGTACGTTCCGTGGTCTCGCGCAGCGCCTCGCGCAGCCCGGACAGCTCGACGTGGTCGCCGAGCGGGGTGCCCGAACCATGGGCCTCGACGTAGCCGAGCCGGTCCGCCGCGACCCCGCCGACGCGCAGCGCGGTGGACACGACGTCCGCCACCCCGGCCGGGCTCGGCGCGGTGAACCCCGGCCGCTGCACGCCGTCGGTGCCGACCGCGCTGCCCGCGATCACCGCCAGCACGCGGTCGCCGCTCGCGAGCGCGTCGTCGAGCCGCCGCAGCGCTACCACGCCGACGCCCGAGCCGTTGCCGGTGCCGGTGGAGCGCAGGTCGAACGAGCGGCACAGCCCGTCGTCGGACAGGATGCCGTCCTTCTGGTAGCGATAGCCGACCGGTGGCGCGGGCAGCCCCGCGCCGCCCGCGAGGGCGATGTCGCACTCTCCGGACAGCAGGCTCAGCACGGCGTAGTGCGTGGCGGTCAGCGCCGACGAGCAGGCCGTCTGCACGGCCACCGACGGCCCGGTCAGGCCGAGCTTGTACGCGACGCGGGAGGCCAGGAAGTCCGGCAGGCCGCCGAGTTGCAGGCCGAGCTCGCCGATGGCGGCCGCACCGTCGCGGCGGGCACGCGCCGCCTGGAGCGTGGCCGCGTACACGCTGAAGCTGGATCCGGCGAACACGCCCACCTGACGGGCGCCGTCGCGTGCCGGATGCCCGGCGGACTCCAGCGCCTCCCAGCAGACCTCGAGGAAGATCCGCTGCTGCGGGTCGATCAGCTCGGCCTCGGCGGGCGGATAGCCGAAGAAGCCCGCGGCGAACTCCTCCAGGCCGGGGACGGTCGTGCCGACACGTACGTAGTCCCCGGCGCTCAGCAACTCGTCGGAGACCCCGGCCCGTCGTAGCTCCTCCTCGGGGATCTCACGAGTCGAGACCACGCCCTTGCCGAGGTTCTCCCAGAACTCCTCGGCGGTCCACGCGTCCGGGAACCGGCAGCCGATCCCGACCACGGCGACGTCGGTCGACGCGCTCATGCCCGGGGTTCTTCCGGCACGCCGCCGCGCAGCCGCGCGGCCTGGAGCAGCCGGTCGCGGCCGACGGCGCGGCGTTCGGCGGGCGCGTCCTTTCGCGCCGTCAGCAGTGCGGCCTGCCCGCGTACGGTGCCGGCCAGGAACAGGTCCGCGACCTCCAGCGTGAGCCCCGAGGCCCGGTTCAGCAGCTCCAGCAGCAGCACCAGCCGCAGGGAGTCGCCCCCGGCCTCGAAGAAGCCGACGTCGTCGCCGACCTCGGCCGCGCCCAGCGCCTTCCTCCACGCGGCGCGGACGATCTCGAGCCTGGTGACCGGATCATCGAGGTCGGCCGATTCGGGCGAGTACGGTTCGAGCACGGCATCCTCCGAGGAGTAGGCGAGGTCGACGGCGCTGCGGCGCACGGCCCCGAGAAAGTCGGTGATGGTGTCGGCGTCGAAGAGGCTGGTCGGGTAGTCCACGGTCAGCGCGAGCCGTACGGGATCCGGCTCCAGCCCGGCGAAGAACGCCAGGTCGAACTTGACGTGCACCGGGTCGAGCGGCCGGTGCCGGCCCTGTATCTCCGTGCCCAGGCCGGGCGCGGCCGGCGGCCGGTCCAGCACGCTGATGACCACCGGCGCGAGCGGGGGCCTGGTCACGCCGCGGCCGGGGTGCAGCGCGGCGGCGACCGCGCCGAACGGGACGTCGGCACCGGCGAGACTCTCCAGTACGGCCGCGCGGGCGCGCCGTAGCAGGCTGCGCCAGCTCATGCCCTCGTCCAGCGCGATGCGCAGGACGAGAGTGTTGACGAACATGCCGATCGCGTGGCCCGCCGCCGGATCCTCACGCCCGGCCCAGGGGAAGGCGATGAGGAAGTCGCGCTGCTCGCCGGCTCGCGCCAGGGTGCCGGCGAGCAGCGCGGCCACCGCCATGAACAGCGTGCACCCCTCCCGCGCGGCGGCGGAGACCACCGCGCCGGTGAGCGCCTCGTCGAGCCGCGTCCTGAGCGTCGAGCCCTCCGTCGACGGTGCGGCGACCGCCGGGTCGCGGTCGTAGGGAAGATCGATGTGCGTGGGCGCTCCGCGCAGCCGCTCGATCACCTCCGCGAGCCGGTCCGCCGCCTCGCCGGCCGGCACCGCCTCGTCCAGAGAGGCCGGGTGCACGGGCTCGGCGAGGTCGGGCGCGCGACCCGCCACGGCGGCCCGGTAACACTCGGCGATCTCGGTCATCAGCAGCTCGCGCGACCAGCCGTCGAAGACGATGTGATGCACGGTCAGGACGAGGAGCGTCGTCTCCGCGTCCACGCGGATGACCTCGGCGCGGGCGGGCGCCTCGCCGGCGAGGTCGAAGGGCGTGTAGCAGAGCGCCTGGACCAGCCGCTCCTGTTCCTGCTCCGACCACTCGCCGGCGGCGACATCGATTAATCCGGCCCGCGCCGCCTCGCCGTCCGTCCGGTACTCCACCCTGCCCAGCGACGGCTCCAGCCGGAAGCGTGCGCGCAGCGCCGGATGCCGGCCGAGCACGTGACTCAGGGCGGCGACCAGTGCGGCGTGGTCGATCGGCCCGGTGAACTCGATGACGGAGGGCACGAGGTAGGAGGCACGCAGTGCCTCGATGCGGTCGATGAACCAGAGTCCCTGCTGCGTGGTGCCGGCCGGATGCCAGCTCGCGGTGGACGCCGGATCAGGCATCGGCGGCGGCGTTCCGCGCCACGGCCTCCGTGAACAGCGTCTCGGTGGCGGACATGGCCGCCCGCACCCGGCGGTACGCGGTCTCCGGGTCGCGGAAGGGCCCGACCTCCACGCCGATCAGCGTCCGCTCGTCGGCGGCCGCGAACAGCTCGTCAGTGTAGGCGCCGAGGTTGGCGACGCCGGTGCCCGGCGGCAGATGCTCGTGGTAGCTGCCGTTGGAGTCGGAGAAGTCGACGGAGTTGATCCGCGAGTTGATCAGGCAGATCTCCGTGGCGGACAGGCCACGCACGACCATGTGGGAGATGTCGACGTTGGCGAGCAGCACCGGCGACTCGACGTCGGCGATGATGCGATTGAGGCTGGCGATGTCGTTGACGAGGGCGGTCTCCAGCGGCTCCAGCTCCAGGCTGAGCTCGACGCCGCGTTCCTCGGCGTAGGAGCAGAGCGAACGCACGGACTCCACCAGAGCGGACCACTGCTGCTCGTCGGGCCACATGGCGCGCCAGACCCACTCGCCGAGCAGGATCTTCAGCTGGGCCGCGCCGAGGAGCGGTGCCAGGTCGACGTGGTGCTTTGCGCGTTCGAGATTCCAATCCCGCGCCGCGTCACGCGGGTCGCTGAGGGAGAAGGCATGGCAGTTGGCGACGGCGATCGTGATCCCGGCCGAGGCCGCGTCGTCGCGCAGCCGGGCGAGATGCTCCTCGTCCGCGCCGATCGCTTCTTCGGTGAGACTGATCCAGGTCGCTCCGGCTTCGGCGGCTGCGCGCCACGCCTCTTTCCCCACCAATTCGGAGCCCATGAAAGCTTGATCGACGAGAAGGCCGAGTTCAGGTGAATTGCCGATCACAAGATCTCCCTGCGCACTTTCGGCACAATCAGGCATGCTGCTTCATTGCGGTTGGCCAAATTTGCCGTGGGATGGAAGTCAGCACCTTTGCATCACCTTTTGAGCGATGCGTAAGCCGGCATACGTGCCTGCTGCGGGCCACCGAAATTGTGGGCCGGTGGACCCGTAGGACCTACGTGCCTGTTATACATAGCGTATGGCGATATGGGAAGACCGCACCCGCGATTTAGGTCGCCCGACTTGAGGCGCGGGGTGCGGAGGGCCGGTACGTGCCTTCCCCCGCCGGACCCGCGCCGGTGCCGCACGTGCTCGGCCGCCCAGGACACCCACCATGCGCCGCCCACTGATGAATACGGTGTTTGTGCAGTTCAAATGCTTGCCGTGCGAGTGGAGAAGTGAGTCTCCGGGTCGTCGTGCCGCGGCCCGGTGGTGTGCCGACCGACGGCGTCCCGTGCTGCGGACGGCCTCGCCGACGCACGGAAGGTGACCGGAACGCCGTGCGGGGGCGACGGGCCGACGGCTTGGCGGCACCATTTCGCCCGTCGCCCAGCGTCTCTCTGAGCGCGCGTCGGACCTGTTTTGGTTACTCTCTGTCATGGCCCGTTATGTCTATTTTGTCGGTAACGATGCCGGCCGCCGGCGGACTTCGCGGATCTCGCCGCCGATCGTCTCCGGTGCCTCTCTTGTATTCGGGAGGTGCGTTCTTCTATATTTCTGACGTTCCCAGCGGTCAACGCGATGTCAGGGGAGTGCGGAAGCAGGCCGGTCGAATGGAGTCGGCCGCCGACCCTATTCCCGGGCCCTGAATTCTGTCGCCATTTCCTCGTCGCCCGGTCATGACGTGCGCCGTGTCGCGAGCCCGCCCGCGTCGCCGGGCCGCGCCGCTCTCCTGCTGAGTACGCCCGCGTCCGCACGCGCCCCTCGCCGGGCGGCGGCGGTCCGTGCCGGGCGGGCGCGAGATCCGGAGACGCTCGTTCCGTCACCGGGCATGGCGCCGCACGGCCGGTCGAGCACCCCAACTGGCGTTTTCCTCACGTTATGCCTTGTTCTGGTGATTGTTTCTGATCTAAAGTCCCCAACAACAATCGTGAACGAGCACACAAGTCCCGGGGTGCACTGCCGGCAGAGGAGTCGTGGAGATGCGCGCAACACCACAAGGAGCGGCACGGCGGTTCGGGGTACGGCTCACCGCCGGCGGCGCGGCGCTCGCGCTCGGGACTCTTGCGGCCTGCTCCGGAGGGTCCGGCGACGCGGCGAAACCGCACGGCGCGGTGATCATGTGGCACGGCTACACCGACGCCGAGGCCAAGGCGATCACCAGCCTCGGCCAGGAGTGGAACACCGCACACCCGGGCGAGAAGGTGAACGTGACCTTCGGCGGCGCCAACGACGACGCGTTGAAGAAGACCCTCGCCTCCTTCGTCTCCGGCAAGCCGCCCGGCCTCGCCTACGAGTACGGCTCCTCCATCTCGACCCTGGCACGGCGCAACCAGACCCAGGACCTCACCTCGCTGGTCAAGAACACCCCGTCCTTCCAGTGGAACGACTTCTTCCCGGCCGCCCGGCAGGCGGCCACGACACCCGACGGCAAGGTCTACGGCGTCCCCGCGCTGGTCGACAACCTCGCGCTCGTCTACAACAAGAAGCTCTTCGACGCCGCCGGGCTGTCCTACCCGACCGCGAACTGGACCTGGGACGACTTCCGCGACGCGGCGCGCAAGCTGAGCGCCCCGGCCCAGCACAGGTACGGCTGGGCCTACGTCAACGACGGCTCGGAGGACACCGTCTGGCGGTACGTCGCGATGCTCTGGCAGGCGGGCGGCGACCTGCTCAGCCCCGACGGCAAGAAGTCGGCGTTCGACTCGCCCGCCGGGCTCCAGGCCATGCACCTGCTGCACGACATGGCGGTGACCGACCACTCCGTCTACCTCGACACCGGCGACGGCCAATACCAGAACCTGTTCAGCTCCGGCCGGATCGGGATGCTCTGGACCGGCCCCTGGGACCTGTCGACCTTCAACAAGGACGTCTCGTACGGCGCGCAGATCCTCCCGGGCAAGGTCACGCACGCGACCATCGCCGGGCCCGACAACTACATGCTGTTCAACAAGGGCGACACCAAGACCGCGTGGGCGTTCCTGCAGTGGCTGGTCTCGGCCCCGACGCACCTGAAGTTCGCCATCGCCACCGGTGACCTGCCCCTGCGCCAGTCCGAGACCAGGCTCCCCGGCTACCAGGACTTCCTCAAGCGCTACCCGGCCGACCAGGTCTTCGTAGACAACCTCGCCAAGAACGCCACCAAGTCGCGCCCGAACATCCCGCAGTATCCGAAGATCTCCGAGGCCCTCGGCGCCGCGGTGCAGGCGGTGCTCCTCGGCAAGGCACAGCCGCAGGCCGCGCTCGACGACGCGCGCCGCCAGGCCGACGAAGCCCTCGCGGGGGCGTGATGGCGGCGGCCACGGCCGTACGGGCCGCTCGAAAGGGTTCCCGGCGGCGCGGCCGCTCGCCCGGCAACCGGCGGGGCGACCAGCTCACCGGGTGGGCGTTCGTCTCGCCCGCCGTGGCGCTGATCGCGGTGTTCGGGCTGATCCCGGTGGTCTGGTCGCTGCTGCTCTCCTTCCAGCAGACGGACCTGACCTCGGCCGGCACCTGGTCGGGGGCGGCGAACTACCGGCGGATGGCGCACGACCCCGTCTTCTGGGCGGCGGCGCGGCAGACCCTGGTGTACTGCGTGCTGTTCGTGCCGATCACGATGGCGCTGGCGGTGCCGATCGCGGTGCTGCTCAACCAGAAGGTACGCGGCATGACCTTCTACCGGATGGCGGTGTTCGCCCCGCTCGTCACCTCCACCGTCGCCACCGGTGTGATCTTCAGCTGGCTCTACAACCCGCAGATCGGCCTGATCAACGCCGGGCTGGACAAGCTCGGCCTGCCGCAGCAGGGCTTCTTCCAGAGCACGGGCGAGGCGCTGCCGGCCGTCGTGGGCATGACCGTGTGGGGCTGGCTCGGCTTCGCGGTCATCATCTACCTGTCCGCGCTGCAGAACGTGCCGCGGGAGCTGATGGAGGCCGCCGCGCTGGACGGCTGCGGCCGGGTGCGCGCGTTCTGGAAGGTGGAGCTGCCGCTGCTCGCGCCCGCCTCGTCCTTCCTCCTGGTCTGGCTCACCATCAACGCGCTGCAACTGTTCGACGAGGTGTACGTCACGACGAAGGGCGGCCCGCTGCACGCCAGCACCGTGCTCGTCTATTACCTCTACCAGCAGGCGTTCGTGGACTTCGACGGCGGGTACGCGGCCGCGATCGGCTGCGCGTTGTTCGTCGCCATCCTCCTCGTCACCGTGGTCCAGCTCTGGCTGGGCCGCCGCAGCTCGCACTACGAGGCGACCTGAGATGACGCTGGCCTCGCCGCGCCGCCGCCCCAGCCCGCTCCACCTGCTGCTCGTGCCGCTCAGCGTGGTGATGCTCACCCCGCTGATCTGGATGGTGCTGCTGTCGATCTCCACCGAGGCGGAGACCCGGCGCTTCCCGCCGGGGTTGCCCGGCGGCGTGCACTGGCACAACTACGTCGACGCCTGGCACGAGGGGCCGTTCGGGCAGTGGCTGTTCAACAGCACGGTCGTGTCGGTCACGTGCGTGCTCGGCAACCTGGTGTTCTGCGCGCTGGCCGGGTACGCCTTCGCGCGGATCCCGTTCTTCGGCAGCCGGGTGCTGTTCGTCGCCGTGCTCGCCACCCTGATGGTGCCGTTCCAGATCGTCATGTTGCCGACCCTGATCGTGGTGCGCGACCTGCATCTGACCGACACCCTCGGCGCGCTGATCGCCCCGAACCTCGCGACCCCGTTCGGGGTCTTCCTCATGCGCCAGTTCTTCACCACCGTGCCCCGCGAGCTGGAGGAGGCGGCCCGCATCGACGGGGCCGGCCGGCTGCGTACGCTGCGGAGCATCCTGCTGCCGCTGATGGGGCCCACGCTGGCGACTCTGACCGTGCTGACGTTCCTGAACGTCTGGAACGACTTCCTCTGGCCGCTGATCGCCATCCAGAGCCCGGGGAACATGACGATCCAGATGGGCCTGCAGAACTTCCAGGGCTCGCACCTGACCAACTGGCCCGTGCTGATGGCGGCCACGGTGACCAGCCAGGTCCCGGTGCTCGCGCTCTTCGTGGTCGCCCAGCGGTTCTTCGTACGCTCGATCGCCTCCTCCGGCTTCAAGTGAGCCTCAGACGGTGACGACCTCCACGCCCGCCGCGCGGAGCCGGTCCAGCTCGGCCGGATCCGCCGCCGCGTCCGTGATGAGCACGCCGATCTCGTCGATGGGCGCGATGCGGGTGAAGGCGCGGGTGCCGACCTTGGAGTTGTCGGCCAGCACCACCACACGCGCGGCGGTGCGCATCAGGCAGTGGTCGGTCTGCGCCTCGACCTCGTCGTGCGTGCTGATGCCGCCCGCCGCGTCGATCCCGTCGACGCCGAGGAACACCAGGTCCAGGTGGATCCCGGCGAGCGCGCGGTCGGCGATCGGGCCGACGAGTTCGTAGGACTCGGGCCGTACGCTGCCGCCGGTCACGACCAGGTCGATGGCCGAGCGCACGGACAGGTCGCCGGCGATGTTGAGCGCGTTGGTGACGACCTTGAGTGAGCGGCCGACCGACCCGATGACGCGGGCCAGCTCGGTCGTCGTGGTGCCGCCGCCGAGGCCCACCGAGTGCACCCCGTCGGTGACCAGTCGTACGGCGGCCTGGGCGATGCGGAGCTTCTCCTCCTGGTGCCGGCCCGCGCGGTAGCGCATCGGCAACTCGTAGATCACCTCGGCCGCGACCGCGCCGCCGTGCGTGCGCTTGAGCAACTGCTGCTCCTCCAGCGCCCGCAGATCGCGCCGGATGGACGCGGGGGAGGCGTCCAGCTCGGCGGTCAGATCGAGGACGGAGACCGTGCCATGCTTGGCGAGCCGGTCAAGGATCAGACCCAGGCGCTCTTGTTGACGCATTCGATCACTATAAAGCAGCTTTCCTGCAATAAATAGCGCCTTTATCGCCCGCTTCGCGCACTACCGCTGCTCATTCGCTCAAGTTCCGGCGGCTGATCCGCACCTCGCCGGCGGCCGTACGGGCTTCGGCGGCGGTGGCCTGGCCGGTGGTTCCGCCCGCGGCGCGTCGACCGGGGCGCGCAGCGGCCCGCGCGCCGCGACGAACACCCGTCGGCCAGAGCCGTCGCGCCGTACGCCGCCGGGCCGGTTGAGGCACACGGTCAGCGCGGTCGGCAGGCTCTCGTGCCGTACGCACCCGCTCACGTCCACTCCCGCCGCGGCGAGCGTGTCGAGCACGAACTCCCCGGCCGCGTCCCGGCCGACCATCGCGGCGAGCGCGGTGCACAGGCCGAGCCGTGCCGCGCCGCGCCGTGTGCCACGATCGCCGCCGAGCCGCCCAGCGCGAGCGTGCCCGCCTCCACGAGCGTCTCGGCCTGGCCCGTGGGCGGCGTCTCAGGCGCGCCCGAGACCAGCACGTCGGGATTGGCGTCGCCGACGACCAGCAGGTCGAGGCTCACGGCCGGAGCGATCCGCGCAGCGCGGCCGGCAGCGCGTCGCCGTGCGCCGCGGTCATGGCGTCGCAGAGCGCCCAGATCTGCTCCACGGTCAGCGCCGCCGCGGTGGCGGGGTCGGCCATGGCCGCGTGCCGTACGTGCCGCGGGTCGCCGTCGAGGGCGGCGGCGACGGTCAGCTCGACCACGTTGAGGAAACCGCGGTTCAGCGCGGCGAGCTGCGGGGGCAGCGCGCCCACCCCGTGCGGGTGCACGCCGAGCCGGTCCAGGGTGGCCGGCACCTCGACGGCGGCCCCGGCGGGCAGGTTGGCGATCAGCCCGGTGTTGGCGGTGGTGACCTGGATGGTACGGAGCGTGCCGGTGACCAGGCTGTGGATGACCTGCGGAGCGTACTCCGCGGCGTCCTCCTCCTCGCGCGGCACGGGGTCGCGCCCGGCGGCCAGAGCGTCGCGTACGGCGGCGTACTCGGCGAGGTTGCCCGCGCTGATCCGCACGTAGTCCTCCACCGGGATGCGCAGCCGGTCGATCTCGGCGTCGTGCCGCAGGTACCAGGGCACGTACTCCGAGGAGTGCTCGCTGGTCTCGGTCGGGTAGTAGCCGAGCCGCCGGTACATGTCGACGCGCACGCGGCGGAGCAGCTCCGGGTCGGCCTCGATCGCGGCGTCCAGCGCCGGGTACAGGTCGCGTCCCTCGTGCTCCCAGCGCAGGATCCACGCCTGGTGGTTGACCCCGGCCGACACGACGTCGGCCTCCTCGTGCGGCACGCCGACGAGCTCGCACAGGTCGCGTACGGTCCAGTAGACCGAGTGGCAGAGCCCGGCCGCCTTCAGCCCGGGGGCGATCCCGGCGAGGTACTGCAGGTTCATCGCCATCGGGTTCGTGTAGTTGAGCAGCCACGCGTCCGGGCACACCGCGGCCATGTCGGCGGCCAGCCCCGACAGGAACGGGAAGGTGCGCAGCGCGCGGAAGATGCCGCCGACGCCGAGTGTGTCGCCGATCGTCTGCCGCAGGCCGAACCGCGCGGGCACCGCGAAGTCGGTCACGGTGGCGGAGTGCCCGCCGATGGCGACCATGTTCACCACCACCTGCGCGCCCTCCAGCGCCGTACGGCGGTCGGCGCTGGCGACGATCCGC
This sequence comes from uncultured Actinomycetota bacterium, assembly GCA_963799975.1. Classification (GTDB taxonomy): domain Bacteria; phylum Actinomycetota; class Actinomycetes; order Streptosporangiales; family Streptosporangiaceae; genus Actinoallomurus. Next base: position 988,662 of record CAWCZF010000006.1, read on the forward strand.
GGCGTGGCCCCGTGACGCTCGGCCGTACGGTGCGCCAGTGCCTCGGCGACGGACAGTCGTTCGGCGTCGATGTCGTGCAGGGCGATCCGCACGCCGGCCAGCTCGGGGAAGGAGAACAGGTCGCGCAGCAGTTGCCAGGTGAACTCCACCGATCCGGCGCCGACGAAGACGATGGTGACGGGCGGGTTCGCGCTCATGCGGTGTTGCCTTCCGCAGGGGGGCGGTGCAGGACGCCGAGCAGCCGCGCCACCTCGGCGGCGACGGCGTCGCGTCCCGCGCCGAGGTAGTCGCGCGGGTCCACCAGCGCGGGGTCGGCGGCCAGCCGGTCGCGTACGGCGGCGGTGAGAACCGAGTTCAGCCGGGTGGCGATGTTGATCTTCGTCATGCCGGCCTCGACGGCGGCGGCCAGGCCGGCGTCGGGCACGCCGGAGGAGCCGTGCAGCACCAGCGGCACCGGCACGGCGTCGCGCAACGCGGCGATCAGCGGCAGGTCCAGGGCCGCGTCGCGGGTGAGCATGGCGTGCGACGTGCCGACCGCGACGGCGAGGCCGTCCACCCCGGTGGCCGCGACGTAGGCCGCCGCCTCACCGGGGTCGGTGCGCGCGCCGGGCGCGTGCACGCCGTCCTTGCCGCCGATCTCGCCGAGTTCGGCCTCCACCCACAGGCCGTGGTCGTGACAGAACGCTGCCGTCTCGGCGGTGGCGGCGACGTTGTCCGCGTAGCCGAGTGCGGACGCGTCGTACATCACCGAGCCGAAGCCCAGCGCGACGGCCTCGCGCACCAGTTCGCGGCCGGTGGCGTGGTCGAGGTGGAGCGCGACCGGCGTCTCGGCACGCTCGGCGACGGCGCGTGCCGCCGCGGCGATCGGCCGCAACGCGCCGTGGTAGCGGACCGCGTTCTGGCTGAGCTGGAGGATCACCGGCGCGCCCGCGCGCCGCGCGCCGGCGACGATCGCCTCGGCGTGCTCGATCTGGATGACGTTGAACGCGGCGGCGCCACGCCTGTGGTCGCGCGCGGCACCGACGATGTCCGCGGTGGGAACGAGTGGCATGGCGGGCTCAGCGGGCGGCCGGGCGCAGGATCACCGAGCGGGTCAGGTGCCGCGGGGTGTCGGGGTCCAGGCCGCGTGCGGTGGCCAGGTCCAGCGCGAGCCGCTGGGCCAGGATCAGCGCGGCCGCCGGGTCGAGGACGGGCGCGACCCAGAGGCCGCCGGTCGCGGCGACCTGCTCCTCCAGCCCCTCCGGCGCGGGCCCGAACATCCAGACCGCGGAGCGCTCGTCGGTGATCGCGATCGGGCCGTGCCGGTATTCGGTGGCGGGGTAGGACTCGGTCCAGCTCAGCGACGCCTCCCGCATCTTCAGTGCGGCCTCGGCGGCGAGCCCGGCGGTCCAGCCCGTGCCCAGGAACGTGAACTGGGTGCGCTCGGCGAGCCCGGCGGGCAGCGGCTCGGCGACGGCGCGGCGCGCGTCGGCGACGGCCGCCGTCAGGTCCTGCCCGAGGTGGGCGCGCAGCAGCGTCAGCGTCGTGGTGGCGAACCGGGTCTGCACGACCGAGCGTTCGTCGGCGAAGTCGAGGACCACGACCTCGCCGGCGGCCGCCATGACCGGTGCGGCGGGGTCGGCGGTGATCGCGGTCGTGGGCACGGTGCCGCGCAGCGCGCCGAGCAGGTCCAGGACCTCCGTCGTGGTGCCGGAGCGCGTCAGCGCCACGACCCGGTCATAGCGGCGGCCGACCGGCATCTCCGAGGCCGCGAACGCGTCGGTCTCGCCCAGACCGGCGCTCTCGCGCAGGGCCGCGTACGCCTGGCCGATGAACAGCGAGGTGCCGCAGCCGACCACCGCGACGCGCTCGCCGTGCTCGGGCAGGCCGGGCGGGGGAGCGGCGGCCAGGCTCACGGCCCGCTGCCAGCAGGCCGGCTGGTCCGCGATCTCGGTCTCGACGTGCGTCGTCACGGCAACTCCGTTCCGCGCCACCGAGGCAAGGTGGCAGTGATCAGATATGATGATTTGATAGCACAACCGCTCACAATCGCGCAATGAGCTGCGCGAATCATCGTACGGATCGGACGTCCCGTCGCAGACCTCCGAGCCGCGTGATCACATGACGCCGCGACGCCGCATTCGGCAAGATCGCCGCCGGGCCCGACTCGTGGCACTCTGATCGGGTGCCCGAGAACTCACCCGACGCGGCGGCCCTGCGGGAGATCGTGCCCGGCGTGTACGCCTGGGCCCAGCCCGACGGTTCCTGGTGGATCAACAACGCGGGCGCCGTCACCGGCGACGACGGCACGATCGTGATCGACACGTGCGCGACCGAGGAGCGCACCCGCCGGTTCCTGGCCGCCATCGCCCCCCACGGACACGTACGGATGGCCGTCAACACCCACCAGCACGGCGACCACACGTTCGGCAACAGCCTCCTGCCGGAGGCGGCCGTCCTCATCGCGCACGAGGCGACCCGTACGGCACAGCTGACCGACCCGATCATCGACGGCTGCCCGCCCTTCTGGTCGCCCGTCCCCGACTGGGGAGCGGTGACGCGGCGCGTGGCGGACCTGGTCCTGCGTACGGACCTGACCGTCTTCACCGGCCGCCGCCGGGTCGACCTGGTCCACCCCGGTCATTCCGCGCACACCGTCGGCGACGTCGTCGCGTGGCTGCCGGACGAACGCGTCCTGTACACCGGCGACCTGCTGTTCCACGGCCTGACGCCGCTGGTGTTCATGGGCTCGGTCGAGGGCGCGCTGCGCTCGCTGGACTGGCTGGCCGCGTTCGGGCCCGACCACGTCGTCCCCGGGCACGGGCCGGTGTTCACCGGCGACGACCTGCCGCGGGTGCTGGGCGAGCACGAGCGCTACTACCGTCTCATCGCCTCGGCCGCGCGTGACGGGCGCCGCGACGGCCTCGGTCCCCTCGACGCCGCGCGGCGTACCGACCTCGGGGAGTTCGGCGGCTGGGCCGACGCCGAACGCCTGGTGCTGAACCTCCACCGCGCCTACGCCGACGCCGACCACGTCGAGCTGGATCTCGCGGCCGCCTTCGCCGACGCCATGACCTGGCACGGCGGACCGCTGCCCACGTTCGTCTAGGGAGTCGCGATGCGCTTCGTCACCTACGTTGAGACCGACGGCGACCGGGTGGGGGTGGTGTCGGAGGACCAGGTGTTCGCCCTGCCGGAGGGCGTACGCCTGATCGACCTGATCGCCGACGACGGGCGGCTGCACGAGGCGGGCGACGAGGCCCTGCGCGCCGCGCGCGCCGTGCACCCGTACTCCTCGGTACGCCTGCGGTCCCCGATCCCCGACCCGCCGACGATCCGCGACTTCATGACCTTCGAGCGGCACATCGAGGGCGTCTCCAAGATGGCCGGGCCCGACGCGCGCGTGCACGAGCAGTGGTACGCCGCCCCGGCGTTCTACTTCACCAACCCGTACGCCGTCGCCGGCCCGCGCGACGACGTCCGCATGCCGCCCGGCTGCACCCTGTTCGACCTCGAACTCGAGGTCGCCGCGGTCATCGGCCGTGGCGGCCGCAACCTCCCGGTCGCCGACGCCGAGGCGCACATCGCCGGCTACGTCCTGATGAACGACTGGTCGGCGCGCGACCTCCAGCTCGCCGAGATGCAGGTGCGGCTGGGCCCGGCCAAGGGCAAGGACAGCGCCACCACGCTCGGGCCGGTCCTGGTCACCCCGGACGAACTCGCGCCGCACCGGGCCGGCAACGCCTTCGCGCTGCGGATGGAGGCGTCGGTCAACGGCGAGCCCATCGGCGGCGACACCTGGAGTGAGATGTCCTTCTCCTACGCCCAGCTCGTCGCGTACGCCTCGCGGGGCACCGAGGTGCGTACGGGCGACGTCCTCGGCTCGGGCACGTGCGGCGGCGGCTGCCTCGCCGAGATCTGGGGCCGCCAGGGCATGGACAGCCGCGCACCGCTCGCCCCGGGCGACGTCGTCACGCTCACCGTCGAACGACTCGGCACGCAGGAGTGCCGCGTCGTGGCCAACGACGAGCCCGAGTGGCCGGTCGAGGACCTGCGGGCCACACCGGTCACCCGGTGAGCGCGACGCTGGTCTCCCAGAGGTCGGCGGCCTTGGCGCGGTCGTAGGACTCCTCGGAGGAGCGGATCTCGCGGGTTCCGGAGAAATAGCGGCCCGAGGTGTCCGCGAGGGCGGGATGGCCGACGACGCCGTGGCCGAGACCGGCCGCGGTGCGCGCGACCGCGCCGGGGGACCGGCCGGTGATGACGACGAGCCATCCGTCGCGTGCCGCGGCGATCGCCTGCGCGGTCCGGCGGCCGAGACCGCGGGTGCCGCCGGTGATCAGTAAGGTACGGCGCTTGGGCGATTCCTCATGTTCGGTGCGCATGGGGCGAATCTAGGGGGCGCGCCCGGTCAGGACGCTTCGACGGCCGCCTTGATGCGCCCGGCGAAGGCGTCGGCGTCCTTGCGCGCCGCGCTCAGGGCGAGGCCTGCGATGAGCTTGCCGAGGCCGTGGCCAGCAAGGACGTTGTAGACGCGCAGGCGGGTACGGCCGCCCGCGGTGGGCTCGAGGTCGTAGCCGCCCTCGGTGGCCGTCACGAGGTTCTTGGAGATCTCGGTCCAGCGGATCCGCGTGTACGGCGCGAACTCGGTGATGCGGAACTCGCGCTTCGTCGTCATGCCGGCGTCCTTGACCGTGCTGGCGTACACGGTGTCCGCCGCAGTCGGGCCCTCCGTCGTCTTGACGATCCGCTGGACGCGGGGGCTGAACTTCGGGTCGTTCTCGCCGTCGGCGAGGAAGGCGAAGACCTCCTCGATGGGGCGGTCGATCTCGATCGTCGCCTCGAACTGACCCGCCATGCTCGCTCCTTCGATCGCTGCTGCCTGCCGCATTGTCGCAGGCCCGCCGGAGATCGTCAGGGTGGCGCTCCGGCCCGGGCCGCGGATCTGAAAATGCCTCCAATCCGGGGCCGGTGCGGCCGCGAATAGCGGATGACGGATTCGGACGCCCGGTGATTCCGGCCGACTGGAGGTAATGCCCCTTTCCGGGAATCGATTTCCGTCGTATTTGTCGTCACGCATGCTCCAAGAAAGGAATGCGGCGAAAAATGCGCAATCACCGGGGGCGTCGGAGAACACGACGTCCCGCCATCGTTGCCGCCGGGACCGGGCTGGTCGCCCTGTCCGGCATGCTGGCCCTTCTCGGCCCGTCGACCGGCAGCGCGTCCAGCCACCGCGAGGCGCCGCTGATCGCCGGCGACCCGCAAGCGGACAACACCGACGTCTACGCGTTCGCAGTCCCGAGCAAGCCCGAGCAGCGGTGACGCTGGTCGCGAACTGGATCCCGTTCGAGGAGCCCAACGGCGGCCCGAACTTCTACCCGTTCGCCACGAGCACGCACTACAACATCAAGATCGACAACAACGGCGACGGCAAGCCCGACATCATCTACCGCTGGACCTTCACGAACGACGACCAGCCGGGGGCACCGGCACGTTCCTGTACAACAACGGGCCGGTCACCGTCGCTCAACGACCCGAACCTGCTGCTTCCGGCAGCACTACACGCTGCAGGAGATCAAGGGCACGGGTCGCCAAGACGCTCGTACGCGACCGGCGTCGCGGCCCGTCGGACGTCGGCAAGGCGTCGATGCCGGACTACGGCGCGCCTGCGCAGGCAGGCCGTGCACTCGGTGTCCGGCGGCGGGCAAGACCTTCGCCGGTCAGGCCGACGACCCGTTCTTCCTCGACCTGCGGGTCTTCGACCTGCTGTACGGGGGCAACCTGAAGGAGGCCGGGCACGACACGCTCGCCGGCTACAACGTCAACACCATCGCGTTGCAGGTGCCCAAGAGCGGCGCTGGCGCTGAAGGGCGACGCCGACGCGCAACCCGGTCATCGGCATCTGGTCCACCACCGGACCGCAAGGGCGCCGACCGTGAAGCTGGGCGGCGCTCACGGGCCGGCAGGTACCACCAGGTCTCGCGGCTCGGGCAACCCGCTGGTCAACGAGGTCGTCGTCGCCGGCCGGGCTCAAGGACGCGTTCAACCGGCTGGACCCCTCGCAGGACCACACGGTGAAGCCGGTCGTGAACCGGGTGCTCAAGCCGGAGGTGCCCGCAGCTGATCCAGAGCATCTACGGCATCCGGCGCCGGCCACGCCGCGCAACGACCTGGTCGGAGATCTTCCTGACCGGCATCGCCAAGAACGGCCGGCGGTTCCAGGCCCCGATCCAGGCCGACCTCAACTCCCAGCTCCTCAACCAGGACGTCGAGCGCCAAGCGCTTCGTCGCCCGCCGAGGAGCTGCGGCTGAACATGGCGGTCCCGGTCACCGCCGACGCCGAACCGGCTCGGCGTGCTCGGCGGGGACCTGCAGGGATTCCCGAACGGCCGTCGGCTCGCCGACGACGTCGTGGACATCGAACTGCAGGCCCTCGAAGGCGCGGCACAGACCGGCAAGATCGTGCCGGCGCTGGCCGCCGGTGACGGAGTGAACGCCAACGACCGGCGTTCGGCCGGACTCCTTCCCCTACGTCGCGCTGCCGCACACCGCGTCGGTCAACCAGGGCGGATGAGGTACGGACGCGGGCGGACGGGCGCGGCGTGGCGAACGGCAACGGCGGCGGCACCGCGTGGCTCCCGGGCTATCCTGCCGGGCCACGACCTGGCTGTGCTGCTGCACGACAGAACGCGCGTCGCTCGCTGCGTGGGACGGCCGCGCCGGTCCTGGCCGGTGGGCGGCCGCTGGCCGCGCTGCTGATCCACGGAGAGGCGACGTGGCGACCGACCACCACGAGGCCGGCCGTGGCCCGAGGGCGATCCGGCGACTGCGGCACCGGCATAGCTGGGCACATACGCCACGAGCCGGCGGTGCGATCGCCAACGCGTCGACCAGCTCAGACCCTGCACGTCACGCCGGCCGGCGCCGTCATGGGCGACCCTCGCCCAGTCGATCGCCTGGCGCCGCAGCTCGGCAGGGCCCGCGACTACCGTACTGGGCCGAGCTGGGCGCTGCACGTCCACGGTCGTATACCGGCGACCCCTACTACCCCAAGGCCGAGGGCGCGCTGAGCACTCGCTCGGGCTGAACCACCGCCGACAACTGGGACCCCGCATGGCGGCATGGGGCGCTGGCGAACGCCCGCCACGACTTCGCCGCCGCGGTGCGCTGGGGCGAGCGGGCCAAGAGGTCAACGGCGCCGACCCGGACGTGTACGGCACCTGGACGACGCCTACACCCAGCTCGGCGACTACCCGGCGGCCACCTCGGCGGTCGCAGAAGATGGCCGCGCTGCGCCGGGCGTCTCCTCCTTCGCCCGCGCCTCCTATGACTCGAGGAGATGCATGGCGACGTCGCGGGTGCGCGCACGCTGCTGACGCAGGCGGTCGGGGCCGCGTACCAGCCCGCCGACCTGGCGTTCTGCCGCTACTACCTCGGCGAGCTCGCGTTCCACTCCGGCGACCTCGGCGAGGCCGCGAGGCAGTACGGCTGGCGCGCGCGGCCGACCCCGCGTACACGCCGGCACTGGAGGGCACCGCCAAGACCGCGGCGGCGCGCGGTGAGCCGGCGGCGGCCGTCCGCGACCTGGCGACCGTCGTCGGCCGGGTCCCGCAGCCGCAGTACGTCATGGAGTACGCCGAGGTGCTCGCCGCCGCCGGGCACAAGGACGAGGCCGCGCGGCAGCGGCAGGTGCTGGACGGCGAACAGCGGCTGTTCGCCGCCAACGGCGTGACCGACGACCTGACCGCCTCGGAGTACGCGGCCGACACCGGCGACGCCGCCGGCGCGCTCGCCCACGCGCGCGCCGAGTGGGGCCGGCGGCACCATGTGATCGTCGCCGACGCCCTCGCCTGGGCGCTGCACCTGAACGGCAAGGACGCCGAGGCCATCGGCTACGCCGACCGCGCCACGCGGCTCGGCTGGCGCAACGCCGTGTTCTACCTGCACAAGGCTGCCATCGAGGACGGTCTGGGCCGTCACGGCCCGGCGCGCGCCGACCGCGCCACCGCACGGCGCGCCGACCCGCACTCCGCAGCATCCGTACCGGCGATCGCGAGGGCATCGTGAGACGGCTCGTCGTCCTCGTCCTGCTCGCCGCCGCGGTCGCGTGCGGCCCGGCGGCCGCCGCGGGCGCGGCCGTCCCGGCGCACCCGCTCGGCAACTTCACGGTCAACCACTACGACGGCCTGACCCTGCTACCCCGACCACGTCACCGACGAGGCGGTCGTGGACGTCGCCGAGATCCCCACGCTCCAGGACCAGGGCGCGTCGACGCCGACCACGACGGCCGGGCGGGTCCCGCGGAGACGGCCGCGTACGCGCGCGGGCAGTGTGCCCGGCTCGGCCAGGCCGTCTCGCTCGCCGTCGAGGGTCACGGGATCGCGTGGCGCGTCACGTCCTCCTCCTACGTCTACGTGCCGGGTGCCGCCGGGCTCCGTACCAGCCGGTTGACCTGCGCGCTCAGCGTGGACGCCGCGCTCGGGCGCGCCGCCTCCGTAAGGGTCGCGGACGGGTTCCGCGGCGACCGCGTCGGCTGGCACGAGATCTCCGCGACCGGGCGCGGCGTACGGCTCGACGGTTCGCCCGTGCCGCAGCACAGTGTCAGCGACGAGCTGCGGCACTACCCGGGCGACCTGCTGTCCTCGCCCCTGGACGTACGGTCGGCGACGCTGCGCGCAGCGCCGGGTGAGGGCTCGTCGGTACGCGGGCTGCCCGGCCTGCCGTCGGCCGGGATCTTCGCCCGCACCCTCAACCGGCTGACCGGCTACTTCGACTCTCTCGTCGGCGCACGGCACCTGACCGTGCCGATCGGCGTGCTCGCGCTGCTGCTCGCGATCGTGCTCGGCGCCTCGCACGCCGCCATGCCGGGTCACGGCAAGACCGTCATGGCGGCCTACATCGCGGGCCGCCGCGGCCGGATGCGCGACGCCGTCACGGTCGGCGTGACCGTCACCCTCACCCACACCGGCGGCGTCCTCGTCCTCGGGTTCCTGCTGAGCGTGTCCGCGTCGCTGGCGGGCGAGTCGCTGCTGTCCTGGCTCGGCGTGGTCAGCGGTGCGCTGGTGATGGCCATCGGCCTCGGCCTGGCACGCTCCGCGTGGCGCGCCCGCCGTACGCCGACCGCGTTCGAGACCGAGCCGATACCGGCCGGAGCACTCGTCGCCGCGGGCGGCGGCAGCGGCACGCACGTCCACGACCATGTCCACGAGCACGACCACGTCCACCATCACGGGCACGGGAACGGGCATCACCACGGACAGGGGCACGGCCACGAGCATCGCTTCGGACGCGCGGGACTGATCGGCCTCGGCGTCTCCGGCGGCCTGGTCCCGAGCCCGTCCGCGCTGGTCGTCCTGCTCGGCGCCATCGCACTGGGCCGTACGGTCTTCGGCGTCGCGCTCGTGCTCGGCTACGGCCTGGGCATGGCCGGCACCCTCACCGCCGCGGGCCTGCTCCTCGTACGGGTCCGCGGCCTGCTCGACCGCCTGCCTGCCGGGCGCCGCGCGAGCCGCCTCACCCGCTACACCCCGATCCTGACCGCGGCCCTCGTCACGGTCGTCGGCGCGGGCCTGGCCCTGCGCGGCCTCACCGGCTCGGTCTGAGCAAGAGGAGACAACATGAAACGAGCAGTGGCCCTCATCGTCATGACCGCCGCCGCCGCCGCCACCGCCACCGTCGCCGGATGCGGCGGTACCGGCGGCCCGTTCGAGGCGGGCTCCGGCACGGCACCGCTGGCCTGCATGCGCCACCAGCCGCACACGCCGGACGCGCACTACACCGACGACACCGCACGCTCCCTGACACTTCTGCGCTACTACACGAGCAACGGCGCCCGGCCGTACTGCGACCATCGCCCCTCGACCTCCGCGGACCGCGCCTGGGCTCGTCTCTACGTCAGGCTGAACGCGAACCCCAAGGCGGTGGCCGCCATTCTCCGCTGATGCCCGCCAAGGGTTTCTCGATGCCATAACCGACTGTATTGATACCATTACGGATTGGCGTCGATGGTGAGAGTCTGGTCGGCAGGGTGGTCACGGATGAGGTCCGGGAGGGCGGATGGGTGCGTCGGATGGTGGGCGAGTCGGGGTCGAGAACGGCGTTTCGCGACAGGGTGTCGCCGACAGGCGGACGCGTCGGCTGCCGCTTCCGCCGCATCCGATCGCCGCTGAGCAGGCGCGCGTATTCCTGCGGCTCGTGTGTGCCGGTTGGGGGCTCGGCGGCGTCGTCGACGACCTTTTACTGATCGCGGCGGAGCTGGTCACGAATGCCATGCGAATAGGCGATGTGTTCGAGCTCGCGATCTCCCGCCGGGCCGGGATCGTGCTCGTCGAGGTGCGGGACGCCAGCGAGGCGGTCCCCGATCGCCGCGACATGTCACTCGACCGGGTGGACGGGCGCGGCCTGCTCCTGGTCGAGGCGTGCTCGAAGGACTGGGGCTGGCGGCTGGAGGCGAACGGCGGCAAGACCACCTGGGCGATCGTCGAAGCCTAGGGGAGAACGGATCAGTCGCCGGGCTCGCGTGGGGGCGGCTGCTCGGTGGGGAACAGGATCGCGCTGAGCAGGTAGGGGGAGCGGCCGGGTGCGGGAGTGTTGGCGGCTCGGTCGCGTAGTGCCGCGAGCAGGTCGCCGGTCATCTCGATGAGCTCGCTCGGGCTGAGCCACAGCGTGCCCTGCCGGTAGGACACCGAGTCGGCGGCCGGGTCGGCGCCGTCGCGGTCCAGGTAGGCGTTGAACTCGGCGATCAGGGCGGCCATGGCCGCGGCGAATCCCCGGCGGTGGTCATCGAGTGACATCCCGGCGGCGGCGTCGGCGTCGATCGCGGGCCGATCACGGCGGAGCCGGTAGTGGCGCTCGACGGCACCGCGCACCCGCTGCTCGCGGTCCACTTCGAGGAACCCGCCCTCGGTCAGCAGGGCGACCTGCCGGTATACGGTCACCTTTCCCACGTCGGGCATGCGGGCGGACAACTCCGCGGTCGTCAGCGCCCGTCCTGCCGACAGGGCGTGGACGATGCGCAGCCGTACCGGATGCAGCAGCAACTCGACGGCGTCCATGAGCCAACGATTTCATATGCGATACCATTATCCAAAATGAAAACGTGGAGTGAAAGCGGGGGGATCGGCATGCGGGAGGCGTCGGGGCGGAGGGTGCCGGTGAACGGCCGGCACGTCTATGTCGAGGAGTCGGGTCACGGGTCGGACCAGGTGGTCTTCGAGGCGGGCGCGGGCTGCGGCCGTACCTGCTGGGATCTCGTGCTCCCCCTGCTGGCCGACCGGGCGCGGCTGGTCGCCTACGACCGGGCCGGCTCCGGCCGCAGCGGCCGGATCACCGGGCCGTCCAGCGTCGACGACATGGCCGCGGACCTCGTCGCGATGGTCGACGCCGTGGTCCCCGGCCGGTTCGTGCTCGTCGCACACAGCATGGGCGGCCTGGTCGCGCGGCGCGCGGCCGAGAGCCTGGCCCCCCGGCTGCGGGGACTGCTGCTGGTCGACCCCACTCCGGAGACCGCCTCGGTCTATGACGCGTGGGACCGGACGACCGTGAAACTCGACCGCGTGCTGGCGGTGACGCAGTCCCTCAGCCGGATCCGTCCGCTGGCGCGACTGTTCAGCCGCAACATGGCGACCCTGTTCCCCGGCGACACCTACCAGAGCATGCTCGCCGAGAACTTCGGTCCCGACGGCATCGCCCAGACCCGCGGCGAGATGAAGGCCGTGGCCGCCGCCATCACCGAGTTCCGGCACCAGCCGCCCCGGCTCCCGGCGTGCCCGACGATCCTGCTGGCCGCGGCCCGTCCGCGCAAAGGGCGGGAGCGGCAGCACGCCGACATCCGCGAGCACCAGCGCCGCTTCGCCGACAGCCTCCCCGGCGGGCGATTCGAGGAAGTCGACTCGGCGCACCTCATCCAGGCCGAGCAGCCCCAGCTGATCGCGGACCGGACGCGAAGGCTTCTCGACCAGAACTCCTGATCAAAGGACGACTGGCGGCGGCGGTCGTTTTTCATCACCTTTCATGGCGGTTCGTCCCGTCCTGGCGGGTCGGACTCGTGGCGTCCGCCCTGCTGGCATCGCTGATCGCAGGGCCGGTTCCCGGCCGTGCATGACCGGCTGTTTACACATCTGACACATCCCTATTGACACGGGCCATGTGCTCCTTGGATGGTGTGGGAGCGCTCCCACGCCCGCCAGCTGAGCCCCGTGCTCGAAGGGAGTCCTCGCTTTGATCCGGACGGAATTCGCCTCGCCCCAAGGCGCGGCCGGGACGCCGACGCTCGCCGACGTCGCGGCACTCGCCGGAGTCTCGCCCGCGACCGCCTCGCGCGTCATCAACGGCAGTGCTCGTGTCAGTCAGCGTGCCCGCACGCAGGTCGAACGCGCCGTCGAGCGGCTCGGTTACGTGCGTAACCGCGCCGCGCCGCACGGCCGCTCGATCGCCGCGGTGATCTGTGAGGACGACTCACGCGTGTTCACCGACGACTCGTTCGCCCGGCTGCTCGGCGGCGTACGGCGCGAGCTCGGCGACGAACGCGAACTCGTCGTGATGATCATCGGGAGTGCGGGCCGCTGGACGACGGTGCCGCGCTACCTCCGCGGCGGCCACGCCGACGGGGTTCTGCTGATCAGCGCGAACGACGCCCCGTGCTCGGCGCTGCGGCAGGCCGGGATCCCGGTGCTGCTGTGCGGCCGTCCCCTGTGGACCACTCCGCTGCCCTATGTCGGCGCCGACGATCGCGGCGGCGCGCACGCCGCGGTGGACTACCTCGCCCGGTCCGGCAGACGCGCGATCGGCACCATCGCCGGGCCGCCCGACCGGGCCGCGGGTGTCGACCGGCTCGCCGGCTACCGCGCGGCGATGGCCGAGAACGGCGCGGCGACGCCCGGCCTGATCACCTACGGCGACCTTCGCCAGGCGTCGGGCGAGCACGCGATGATCCGCCTGCTCGACCGGCGGCCGGACATCGACGCCGTCCTGGCCGCCTCGGACCAGATGGCCGTCGGCGCGCTGCGCGCGCTGCACCGCACCGGGCGGCGCGTCCCGGACGACGTCGCGGTCGTCGGGTTCGACGACGCACCGATCGCCGGCCGCGTACGGCCGCGGCTCACGACGGTCCGCCGGCCCATCGAGGAGATGGGCGCGCGGATGGCACGCGAGCTGCTCGGCCGGATCGGCGGAGCGCCCGACCGCAATGTCGTCCTCGACACCAAGTTGATCATTCGCGATTCCGCGTGACCCGGCCCGCCCAGAGGGCCGGGCGACTCCCCGCCAGGAGGAAACGTCCCATGAGAAGACGGCCACGATGGCGACCGCTGCTGGTCGCCCTGTCGCTGCTGACCGGCACACTGGTCGCCGGCCACAGCGGCGCCAACGCCGCCGACGTCCAGTGCAAGGTCGACTACACGGCCAACGACTGGGGGTCCGGCTTCACCGCCAACCTCACCCTGACCAACCTCGGCCCGGCGCATCAACGGCTGGACGCTGAAGTACTCCTACGCCGGAAACCAGCAGCTCACCCAGGGCTGGAGCGGCAACTGGACCCAGTCCGGCAAGGACGTCACGGTCACCAACGCGTCCTGGAACGGCACGCTCGCCACCGGCGCCACGGCCAGCCTCGGCGCCAACTTCACCTACAGCGGCACCAACACCGCGCCGACGTCGTTCAGCCTCAACGGCACGACCTGCACCGGCGCGCACCAGGCCCCGACCGTCGCGCTGACCAGCCCCGCCGCCGGGCGCGACCTACTCCTCCGGCGCGACCATCCCGCTCGCCGCCACGGCGACCGCGGCCGACGGCGCGTCGATCAGCAAGGTCGAGTTCTACAGCGACACCACGCTGCTGGGCACCGACACCACCGCCCCGTACGCCTTCAGCTGGGCGAACGTGCCCGGCCGGTGACTACTCGCTCTACGCCAAGGCCTACGACGGCCAGGGCGCCACCGCCGAGTCGACGCCCGTCGGCGTGCACGTCGCCAGCGGGCCTGCGGTCGTCGCCAGTCCCGGCCGCGCTCGCGGTCCAGCAGGGCAAGACCGGGACGTTCGGCGTCAAGCTGTCCGGCCAGCCGTCGCGCGAACGTGACGGTCACGGTCGCGCGGGCGAGCGGCAACACCGGCCTGACGGTCACCGGCGGCGCGCTCGCTGACCTTCACCCCGGCCAACTGGTCCACCGCGCAGAACGTCACGGTCACCGCCGACGCCTCCGGTACCGGCGCGGCGCAGTTCACCGCGAAGGCGCCGGGCTACGACACCGCGACGGTCACGGTGACCGAGACCAAGTCCAACGGCGCGTACGAGGACCGGTTCCTGACCCTCTACAACAAGATCACCGACCCGGCGAACGGCTACTTCTCCAAGGAGGGCATCCCGTACCACTCGGTCGAGACGCTGATGGTCGAGGCGCCGGACCAGGGCCACGAGACCACCTCCGAGGCGTACAGCTACCTGATCTGGATGCAGGCGATGTACGGGAAGGTCACCGGCGACTGGACCAAGTTCAACGGCGCGTGGGCGCTCATGGAGAAGTACATGATCCCCACCCACGCCGACCAGCCCACGAACTCCTTCTACAACGCGAGCAAGCCGGCGACGTACGCGCCCGAGCACGACCTGCCCGACCAGTACCCCTCGCAGCTCGACACGGGCGTGTCCGTGGGCCAGGACCCGATCGCGGGCGAGCTGAAGTCCGCGTACGGCACCGACGACATCTACGGCATGCACTGGCTCCAGGACGTCGACAACGTCTACGGCTACGGCGACACGCCCGGCGGCGGCTGCGAGAACGGGCCGGCCACGAACGCGCCGTCCTACATCAACAGCTACCAGCGCGGCCCGCAGGAGTCGGTCTGGGAGACGATCCCCCAGCCGACCTGCGACAAGTTCGCCTACGGCGGCACGAACGGCTACCTGGACCTGTTCGTCAAGGACTCCTCCTACGCCAAGCAGTGGAAGTACACCGACGCGCCGGACGCCGACGCGCGCGCCATCCAGGCGGCGTACTGGGCCGACACGTGGGCCAAGGCGCAGGGCAAGGGCGCGGACGTGTCCGCGACCGTGGCCAAGGCCGGGAAGATGGGCGACTACCTGCGCTACTCCTTCTTCGACAAGTACTTCAAGAAGATCGGCAACTGCACGAGCCCGAGCTGCCCGGCCGGCACCGGCAAGGACAGCGAGCACTACCTGCTGTCCTGGTACTACGCCTGGGGCGGCGCGACCGACACCAGCGCGGGCTGGGCCTGGCGCATCGGCGACGGCGCGTCGCACTCGGGCTACCAGAACCCGCTGGCCGCGTACGCCCTGCGCCAACGACACGGCCATGCAGCCCAAGTCGGCCACCGGCGTGGACGACTGGAAGAAGAGCCTCCAGCGGCAGCTGGAGTTCTACCGGTGGCTCCAGTCCTCCGAGGGCGCCATCGCGGGCGGCGCGACCAACAGCTGGGGCGGCGCGTACGCCACCCCGCCGGCCGGCGACTCCACCTTCTACGGCATGGCCTACGACTGGCAGCCGGTCTACCACGACCCGCCGAGCAACCAGTGGTTCGGCTTCCAGGCGTGGTCGATGGAGCGCGTCGCGGAGTACTACTACGTGACCGGCGACACCGCCGCCAAGACGGTGCTGGACAAGTGGGTCACGTGGGCGACCGCCAACACCACCCTCAACCCGGACGGCACCTACCAGATCCCCTCCACGCTGCACTGGAGCGGCCAGCCCGACACCTGGAACGCCGCCAGCCCCGGCGCCAACTCCGGCCTGCACGTCACGATCGCCGACTACACGAACGACGTCGGCGTGACCGCGGCGTACGCCAAGACGCTGGCCTACTACGGCGCCAAGTCCGGCGACGCGACGGCCAAGTCGACCGCCAAGGCGCTCCTGGACGACATGTGGAACAAGCGACCAGGACGGCATCGGCGTCTCGGTGCCCGAGACCCGGACCGACTACAACCGCTTCGACGACCAGGCGTACAGCACGTCCACTCCCAACCATGACGGCGTGTACGTCCCGCCGGGCTGGACCGGCACGATGCCGAACGGCGACAAGATCGACTCCAGCTCGACCTTCCTGTCCATCCGGTCCTGGTACAAGCAGGACCCGAGCCTGGTCGAAGGTGCAGAGCTACCTCGACGGCGGCGCGGCACCCACGTTCACCTACCACCGCTTCTGGGCCCAGTCCGACATCGCGATGGCGATGGCGACGTACGGCCAGCTCTTCGACCAGTGATCAAGCCGCCCCGGGGGTGCGACGGAGCGCACTGCGCACCCCCGGGGCCTCCACCCACGCCCAGGAGACGCCCGACATGGAATCCCCACGAACCCGCTGGGCCCTGCTCGCCGCCGCCGGCGCGCTGCTGCTCGGCCTCGTACCGCTCGCCGGCCCGGCGGCCCCGGCGCACGCGGCCACCCGGCTGTGCGGAGCGACGCAGACCACCGCGGTGAACGGCGGCGAGTACGTCGCACAGAACAACGTGTGGGGCGCCTCGACCCCGCAGTGCATCAGCGTCGACGGCACCTCGTTCACCGTCGACTCCTCCGGGCACGCCAACGCCACCAACGGCGCGCCCGCCTCGTACCCGTCGCTGTTCAAGGGCTGCCACTGGGGCCAGTGCACCTCGGGCAGCGGGCTGCCGGTCCAGGTCGGCGCGATGCCCGCGGTGACCAGCAGCTGGAGCACCACGCAGCCCTCCGCAGGGGCCTACGACGTGGCGTACGACCTCTGGTACGACACTCGTCCCTCCACCACCGCCGACCCGAACGGCGCCGAGGTGATGATCTGGCTGAACAGCCGCGGCGGCGTACAGCCCGCCGGGTCGCGCATCGCGAGCGGCGTCCAGCTCGGCGGCGCCACCTGGGACGTCTGGTACTCCCGCATGAACTGGAACTACATCGCCTACGTACGTACGAGCGGCACCACGTCGGTGAGCGGCCTGGACCTGCGCGCGTTCACCCGCGACGCGGTGAGCCGCGGCTACATCCAGAACTCCTGGTACTTCATCGACGCCGAGGCCGGCTTTGAGATCTGGCAGGGCGGTACGGGCCTGGCCACCGGCGCGTTCTCCGTCACGGTCGGCGGAGGCGGCGGCACGGAACCCCCGCCGACCGGCGACAAGACGTGTACGGCGGCGCTGCACGTCGACAACGCCTGGCCCGGCGGCTTCACCGCCACCGTCACCGTGACGAACCGGGGAACCAGCCCGCTCCAGGGCTGGTCCGCCGACTGGGCCTTCCCCGGCGACCAGGCCGTCCAGAACGCCTGGAGCGCCACGGTCACCCAGAACGGCCGGTCCGTGCATGCCGCCAACGCCGCCTACAACGGCACGGTCGCGCCGGGCGGATCGACGACCTTCGGCTTCCAGGGCACCGGGGCAGCCCCGGACGCCGCTCCCACCTGCACTCCCGCCTGACCCCTGCCCCATTCCCCCACGGGGGCGCTCCCCGAGGCGCTCCCGAATGTCCTGAGGAGGACGCATCCGAATGAAGGTCAATCTCAGCCGCGGCGCACCGCCGCGGGCGAGCCGGGTGGTGCTGGCGCTGGCCGCCGTACTGCTGGGCGTCGTGTCGACGATCGCCGCGATCGGCACGGCGCGCGCGGCGGCCGGCTGCAAGGTCGCCTACTCCGTCAACCAGTGGGACACCGGCTTCACCGCGAACCTGACCATCACCAACCTCGGCGACCCGATCACCGCCTGGACCCTTGAATGGGACTTCGCGGGCAACCAGCAGGTCACCCAGGGCTGGAGCGGCGACTTCACCCAGTCCGCCAAGCACGTGACGGTGAAGAACGCCACGTGGAACGGCGGTCTCGCGTCCGGGCGCGTCGACCTCGCTCGGCTTCAACGCCAGTTACTCCGGCACCAACGCCGCGCCCGCGTCGTTCAAACTGAACGGCGCGACCTGCACCGGCGGCACGTCCGACCCGACGCCCACCCCGACCCCGACGCCCACGCCGCCCGGTGGCGGAAGCCACGCCGACAACCCGTACGCCGGCGGCAAGGGTTACGTGAACCCCGAGTGGTCCACCCAGGCACGGTCCGACGGCGGCAGCGCGATCGCGAACCAGCCCACCGCGGTGTGGCTGGACCGGATCGCCGCGATCAACGGCGCGAACGGCGGGATGGGCCTGCGCGCCCACCTCGACGCGGCGCTCGCCCAGGGCGCGAGCGTACGCGCAGTTCGTCATCTACGACCTGCCCGGCCGTGACTGCTCCGCGCTCGCCTCCAACGGCGAACTCGGCCCGACGGACCTCGGCCGGTACGAGACCGAGTACATCGACCCGATCGCCGCGATCATGGGCGACACCAAGTACTCCAAGATCAACATCGTCGCGATCATCGAGCCGGACTCGCTGCCGAACCTCGTCACCAACACGGGCGGCCAAACCGGCTCCACGCCGCAGTGCGACACGATGCAGCCAGAACGGCAACTACGTGAAGGGCGTCCAGTACGCGCTGAACAAGCTGCACGCGATCTCCAACGTCTACAACTACATCGACGCCGCCCACCACGGCTGGCTCGGCTGGGACAGCAACTTCGGCCCCTCCGCGACGCTGCTCGCCAACACCGCCAAGGGCACCACGGCCGGCGTCGACCAGCGTCGACGGCTTCATCACCAACACCGCCAACTACTCGGCGCTGACCGAGCCGTACGTCCCGGTCAACGACCAGACCCGCCCGTCCAAGTGGATCGACTGGAACCATTACGTCGACGAGTCCACCTTCGCCACCGCGTTCCGCAACCAGCTCGTCGCCGACGGCTTCGCCTCCAACATCGGCATGCTGATCGACACCTCGCGCAACGGCTGGGGCGGCCCGAACCGGCCCACCAAGGCGAGCACGTCCACCGACCTCGACACGTTCGTCAACGCCTCGCGCGTCGACCGCCGCCCGCACGCCGGCGACTGGTGCAACCAGTCCGGCGCCGGCATCGGCGAGCGCCCGAAGGCGGCACCGGCCGCCGGCATCGACGCGTACGTCTGGGTGAAGCCCCCGGGCGAGTCCGACGGCTCGAGCACGGCCATCCCGAACGACGAGGGCAAGGGCTTCGACCGGATGTGCGACCCGACCTACGGCGGCAACGCGCGTAACGGCAACAGCCCGTCCGGCGCGCTGCCGAACTCCCCGCTGTCCGGCCACTGGTTCTCCGCGCAGTTCCACCAGCTCCTGCAGAACGCCTACCCGCCGCTCTCCTAGCACACGCCCGTACGGGCGGGGGACGCATCACGCGTCCCCCGCCCGTCGTCGGCGTCGGAAAGGTTCCGATGAACCCGCAGCTCAGACGCTTTCCCGTGGTGGGTGCGCTGCTGGCCCTGGCACTCGCGCTGGCCCTGCTCGCCGTCCCGTACGGCGCGCGGCCCGCGCACGCCGCCGCCACCGGCTACTGGCACACCAGCGGCCGCCAGATCCTCGACTCACAGAACCAGCCCGTCCGGATGACCGGCGTCAACTGGTTCGGCTCCGAGACCGCCAACTACACCCCGCACGGCCTGTGGACCCGCAACTACAAGGACATGCTCGACCAGATCAAGAGCCTGAAGTACAACACCCTGCGGGTGCCGTACTCCAACCAGCTCTTCGACTCCGGCTCGACGCCCAACAGCATCGACCTGAACAAGAACCCGGACCTGGCCGGGCTGACCGGCCTCCAGGTCCTCGACAAGATCATCGGGTACGCGGGCCAGATCGGGCTGAAGGTGATCCTCGACCGGCACCGGCCCGACTCCGGGGCCCAGTCCGCGCTCTGGTACACCAGCGCGTATCCGGAGTCCCGGTGGATCTCGGACTGGCAGATGCTCGCCCGCCACTACGCCGGCAACACGACCGTGGTCGGCGCGGACCTGCACAACGAGCCGCACTCCCCGGCGTGCTGGGGCTGCGGCGACCAGACGAAGGACTGGCGGCTCGCCGCCGAGCGCGCCGGCAACGCCGTCCTGGCCATCGAGCCGGACTGGCTCATCATCGTCGAGGGCATCGACTCCTACAACGGCGACGGCTACTGGTGGGGCGGCAACCTCCAGGGCGCGGCGTCGGCTCCCGTACGCCTGAACGTGCCGAACCGGCTGGTCTACTCCGCGCACGACTACGCCACGTCGGTCTATCCACAGCCGTGGTTCTCCGACCCGAGCTTCCCGAACAACCTGGCCGGCATCTGGGACAAGAACTGGGGCTACCTCTACAAGAACAACGTCGCGCCGGTGCTGCTGGGCGAGTTCGGCACCACGCTCACCGACCCGCGCGACCAGACCTGGCTGCGGACGCTGCTCGCCTACCTCGGCAAGGGCGCCGGCGGGATCACCTTCACCTTCTGGTCGTGGAACCCCGACTCCGGCGACACGGGCGGCATCCTCAACGACGACTGGACCACGGTCAACACGGCCAAACAGGCCTACCTCGACCCGTACCTGATCCCCGCGGACGGCGGCGGCACGGAGCCTCCGCCGCCGCCTCCGGCGTCCTGCAAGGTCGCCTACACCGTGCAGAGCGACTGGGGGAGCGGCTTCACCGGGCAGGTCACCGTGACCAACACCGGCTCGGCGCCGCTGACCGGCTGGACGCTGGCGTTCGCCTTCCCCGGCGACCAGAAGATCAGCCAGGGCTGGAGCGCCACCTGGACCCAGACCGGGAAGAACGTCACCGCCAAGAGCCTGGACTGGAACGGGACGCTCGCGCCCGGCTCGGGGACGAGCATCGGCTTCAACGCGAACGGCGCGTCCGCGACGCCGTCCGCCTTCACCCTCAACGGAGCGGCCTGTTCCTGAGGCGGACCTCATTGCGGGAAATAGGAGGATAAAAGGCGTCAAGGGATACGTTACATCTACGTCGGGCGGATGATGTCGTGCGCTTATTGTGGCGGTAAAATATGAAGTCATGGCCGAGACCACTGATTCATTGCGAACCCAGTGTTTCGTATGGGCGCAGGACCGGTTCACCGGGGTTTATGCCAACCGATATGGCGCCATCATCGTGCCCTTCGAGAAGACCGTCGTATTCGTCGAGGTGACCGACGGCCTCGGCGGTGGGAGCCGGGTCAACGTGCGCGCGCCGGTGCTCGTTGACCTCGGCCTCACCCCCGACGTCACCCGGCACGTCGCGGTCAACGGAGGCAACTTCCTCTTCGGCGCGCTGAGCTTCTTCACCGAGGGCGAGGCCGAGGCGGCGACACTGGAGTTCGACTACTCCCTGTTCGGGGAGACGGTGAACGAGGCCGTCCTGGCCGACACCGTACGGCTCGTCATGGGCAGCGCCACGAAGATCCAGGAGGATCTGCGCCCCCGCTTCGGCGGCCGCTCGATCCTCGACTGAGCCCGTGCCGGCGGACAGGTGAAAGTGCCGCCACTCCGAGAACAGAGGAGGCTTTCGCCATCAACGACGTCCGGCCGAATGCAGGTCGGCGATCGAGCGTCGGTACCGGTCCGGCTGCCGAGGTGCCGGGGTTCGTCCGATGGCCACCATGGACAGGATCTGCCAGCCGGGCTCGACCCGCAGGCTGCTGGTGAGCGCGTCGAGGTCGAAGGCACGGAACTGCCGGCAGACCAGACCCATGGCCTGCGCCTGGAACGTCATGTGAGCGACCGCCTGCCCCAGGTCATAGTCGGCGAACTCCGAGTACTGCACGTCGCTGTCATCGACGTACCGATGTGCGATGTTGACGACGAGAGCACTGGCGTCCGGTGCCCACCGGCCGGAGCTCCCGGCAAGATGGCGCACGAGCATGTGGTGCTCCGCGGAACCTCGAAGAGCGATGAAGAAGGCCCACGGTTGCGAGTTGCCCGCCGAGGGAGCCCACCGCGCGGCCTCGAGCAGCAAGTCGACCTGCGTGGGCACGAGTTCGTGGTCGGAGTCGAAGGTCAGCGGGCTGAACCGCCCTCGCAACAACGGGTGAAGCCCCGGATCGGCGGCGCCCTCATCGTGACCTGGATCGCTGGGGAACGTCACAGGCCACAAGACTAGCCATCACGTGTCTAAGGGGCCCGGCCGCGTCGCCGGCGCCGCGCGGCCGGGCCCGGAGCCCTGGGGACTAGAGGTCGAGTGCGGGGCTGCCGTCGACGTAGACGGGGCCCTGCCAGCTCAGGCCGTCGCTGTTCTCGTCGTACTCGATCCAGCCGTCGATGGTCCAGGCGCCCGACCCCGGTGATTCGATCGAGGCCGCGCACACGTAGTCGCCGACGCCGTCACCGTTGGTGAAGTCGTCGTTGATCCGGTCGGCGAAGCCGGAGCACCTGAATTCCTTTGAGGTGCTGTTGTCGAGCTGGAACTGCAGGTGCGGCTCGAATCCGTCGAACTTGTGCGTGGTGTTGTCGGAACTGTCGCCGCTGCCGGTGGCCGGCTTCCAGTCCACGGTCAGCCATGCGTCGAGGTAGTACTTTCCAGCCGCCCGGTCGAGGGAGTATTTGTAGCATTCGTCGGTCGCCAGGTCCACGTCGTGCATACCGGTGAGCGCGACGGTGAAGTAGGGGGTGTGTGCGCAGGTGCCGCCGGAGGCGGGCGTCTCGATGGTCGCGCCCGCCGCGTCGTTGAACAGCTTGCTGTAGGTGTAGGCGGTGTAGTGGCTCATCGGGCTGTCGTCGAGGTCGTCTGCGCTGAAGGAGACGGTCGCCTTCTTGGGGTGGGCGCCGCCGAAGGCGTAGTAGGTGAACTTCGTGTGTGCGCTGTCCTCCCAGTTGGAGAAGAGCACCATGTGGCCGTCCGTGACGTCGTCGAACATGTCACCGGGCTGCATGTCGGTGCGGCTGCTCAGCTTGCTGACGCCGGAGTGGCCGGGAAAGTGCGCCGTGTCGGGATCGTCGCCCAGGTGCCATGCCATGGAGACGAAGCCGGAGCAGTCCCTGCGGTAGCCGCGGCCGTCCGGGTCGGGGTAGTAGGAACCTGTCTGGGTGTAGCTCGGGCCTTTGTAGACCCAGTACTGGGCGCGGGCGATGACCTCGCTGCGGCTGATCTTCTGGCCGGTCACGTCGTCCGCGTGCGCCGGCCGCAGCGTGCCGGGGCACAGTAAGGCGGCGAGGCAGGCGAGGGCGAGCAGCGCCACGCGGGTCCGTGGGGCCGCGAACCGGCTCAGGCGAGTCCAGGTCCAGGCCGCCGCCGGTGGGGCGCCCGTCGTTCGTCGTGCAGGGTCCGTCATGGTCTTCCTCCTCGTCGTTCCCGCATCGTGTGCTGCGGGATCTGTGATCAAGGATGCGAAGACCTGGGTGAAATGTCCTTATTGTTCCGCGCCACTCCGTTGACTGTGCGTGCCACTGTCATGTGCGGGCCCTCGACGCGCCGCGTTCCTCGACGGCATCTCGCGATATAACTTGTTCTCTTCGCCGGTCTCGCCTATATTCGTCTACGAATATACGCATGAGAAGAGGCGGCGATGGCACGGCGGCGCAAGGTGACGACACCGCTCGCGCTCTCCGTACTGGCCACGCTCAGCGAAGCGCCCATGCACCCGTACGAGATCGCGCGGCTGCTCCGGCATCGGGGCAAGGACCAGTCGATCAAGATCCGGTACGGCTCCCTCTACACGGTCGTGCAGAGCCTGGAGGAGCAGGGGTTCGTCGCCGCCGAGGGCACCGCGCGCGCCGGGCGGCGGCCCGAGCGGACCGTCTACCGGCTCACCGAGGACGGCCGGGAGGAGCTCGAAGACCGGCTCAAGGAGCTGGTCGGCGAGCCCACCAAGGAGTATCCGCTCTTCGAGGCCGCACTGTCCCTGATGGGCGTGCTGGCGCCCGACGAGGTGATCAGGCTGCTCACCGAGCGGCTGCGGCTGCTGGAGGTCGAGCTCGCCCGGTCGCGTGCCGCCCTGCACGAGCTGACCGTCGAGCAGCGGCTGCCCCGCCTGTTCCTCATCGAGAACGAGTACGCCCTCGCCATGGCGCAGGCCGAGGCCGACTGGGTGCGCGGGCTGATCCGGGAGCTGACCGACGGGTCGCTCGACGGCGTCGGCCACTGGCGCGCCTGGCACAAGTCCGGGGAGTTCCCCGCGGAGTGGAGCGAGCGCGACTGGGCCAAGGCCGATCGCGCGCGAGGCGAGAGCCGAGGAGAGAGCGAGGTCGATCCCTAGAACGAGAGAACCCCCGGCCTGGTGCACCCGTCCGCCACAGACCTGGAGCACCACGCCGGGGTCGCGACACCGACGAACCGGAACGGCCGAAGGCGCGGCGCGAACCACACTACCCGTGACGCCCTCCTCCGGCCGGTTCACCGACCGTACGAACACGACCGGAGGAACCATGCCAGAGCATGCGATCGAGGCGCGCGGCCTCGTCAAGACCTATCCGTCGCGGGGCACGCCGGGCGGGATCCGTGCCCTCGACGGGCTCGACCTCGCCGTCCCGGGAGGCGCCGTCTTCGCCCTTCTCGGGCCGAACGGCGCCGGGAAGTCCACCGCCGTCAAGATCCTCACCACCCTCGCGCGGCCCGACTCGGGCGGCGCCGTCGTCGCGGGCATCGACGTGCTGCGCCGGCCCGGACGGGTGCGCCGGGCGATCGGGGTGGTCGCGCAGCGGTCCGGCAGCGACCCGATGGCCACCGGACGGGAGAACCTCCTCCTCCAGGGACGCCTGTACGGCATGGGCGGCGCGGCACGTGCGCGAGCGGACGAGCTGCTCGCGCGCTTCGACCTGACCGAGTCCGCGGGCCGCCTGGTCAAGACCTACTCCGGCGGGATGCAGCGGCGGCTCGACGTGGCCCTCGGGCTCATGCACCGGCCGCGCGTGCTCTTCCTCGACGAGCCGACCACCGGCCTGGACCCCGAGGCGCGTACGGCGATGTGGCGTGAGGTCTCCCGGCTCGCCGGGGACGAGGGCCTGACCGTCCTGCTCACCACCCACTACCTGGAGGAGGCCGACCGGCTCGCACGCGCGCTCGCCATCATGGACCGGGGGCGGATCGTCGCCGAGGGCACGCCCGACGAGCTGAAGGGCGAGTTGCACGGCGACGCCGTGCACCTGGAGCTGGCCGAGGAGGCCGGCCACGAGAAGGTGCGCGAGGCGCTCGCCGGCCTGCCCGGGATACGTGAGGTGCTGGTCGCCGGGCGTGCCGTCAGCACGCGCAGCGACGACGGTCCCGCGGCCGTGCCCGGCATCCTCGCGGCCCTCCAGCGCGCCGGTACGCCGGCCGCGTCCGTGACGGTCGCCCGGCCCTCGCTGGACGACGTCTACCTGCGGCACACCGGCCGCCGCTACAGCGCCGATGACGCGCCGGCGGCGGACCACGACCTCACGGAGGCGAGCCGATGACGGCCACCGCGTTCACCACGACCATCGGCCACACCTGGCACCTGACCGGGCGGCGGCTGCACGCCGTCCTGCGCCAGCCCGCCTTCGTCGTGATCAGCCTCATCCAGCCGGCCATCTGGCTCTTCCTGTTCGGGCAGCTGTTCCGCCGGGTGGTCGACATCCCCGGCTTCGGCGGCGGCTCCTACCTGGACTACCTGATCCCGGGGATCGTCGCGATGAACGCGATGTCGGCGAGCATGTGGGCGGGCATGGGCGCGATGGAGGAGATCGACCGGGGCACGCTCAACCGGTTCCTCGTCTCGCCCGCGAGCCGCGTCGCGCTGATGAACGCGAACGTCGTCGAGCTGGGGGTCAACACGATCGTGCAGTCGGTGATCATCTTGGCGCTTGGCCGGCTGGGCGGCGCGCACTACCCGGGCGGCCTCGCCGGGCCGGTCGTGATCGTCCTCGCGTCGATCCTGCTCGGCACCGTCTTCGGCACGCTCTCCAACGCCTGCGGGATGCTCGTACGGCAGCGTGAGGCGATCATCGGGATCAACATCTTCTTCATGCTGCCGCTGACGTTCCTGTCCTCGGCGTTCATGGCGCCCGCGCTGATGCCGGGCTGGATGCGGACGGTCGCGGCGGGCAACCCGCTCGACTGGGCGGTGCGGGCGGGCCGCTCGGCGCTGAGCACCGATCCCGACTGGGGCGCCGTGGCGATCCGCTGCGGCGGGCTGCTGGTCCTTGCCGTCGTGTGTGTGGCGGTGTCGGTGGCGACGTTCCGTTCGTACCAGAAGAGCGTGTGACACTACGCTCCAGGAATGAACGATATCGAATGCACCAATTGCGGCGCCGGCGGGCTGGAGCCGGGTTTCATCACGGACTCCGGTGAGGGGTCACAGGGGTTCTCGCGATGGGTCCAGGGCGCTCTTCAGCGTGGCCCGTTCGGCGGGGCCAAGGTGCTGGGCCGCCCGAAGTGGCAGGTCAACGCGTTTCGGTGCCCGGAGTGCCGGCACCTGGAGCTGTTCGCGAGCGAACCGGCCTAGCGCGGCCGTGCGGGGCGCTCCGTAACGGAGCGCCCCGCACAGTGGGATCCGCGCGGTCGCGGTCTGGCGGCCACGGCAACGTGAGCTGTGGCCGCCGGTGGAAGCCCCCGAAGAGGTTTCCGATGCGGAGCCTAGGCGCAGGCAAATACTTCGTTCGCGGGTTCCCTGGAAAAAACAATCAATGCCAAGCGAATTAGCAGTAGATAGGCTGATAGAAGTGGATATTTCCGCGCAATATCAGCCGACCGAAAGGGGGCCTAGAGGTTCTTCGCTCAGCCCGGCGACGGTCCGTGAACATCTCGCGTTCGCCGGGTGGTCGGTTCCCGGACACCGGGCGTCGGTAGCGTCGGCTCGGCGGTGGGCGCCGGTGAGCCGGAGGCGGGCGGTTGGGCCACGAACTGATCGCGGACGAGACGTCGCTGACGTCCGCCGCGCGACGCATGCGCGAGTCGGCCGACCTGCTCGGGCGGCACGCGGACACGCTGACGGCCGTCGTGGCCGGCGGCGGACGCTCGCCCTGGGGGAGCGGCCTCCTCGCCACCCTGATGGACCAGGTCAACGCGACGCTCGGCGAGGCGTGCAGTCACCTGCACGCCGAGCTCGGCGCGGTCGGCGCGGGCATCCAGGACATGGCCGACCGGCAGCGGCTCGCCGAGGACCTCGGCCGCGCGGGCGTGGCGACCGCGTCCCGCGGATGAGCCGAGCGCCGATGAGGCTCCCGTGTCGGTGATGCTCCCGGCCGGACTCGAGACGGCCTTCGGGGTGCTGGGCGTCCCGTGGCCCACCGAGGACGAGGACCGCCTGCGCGAGTGCGCCGAGGCCTACCGCGCCTGCGCCGCCGCCCTCACGGCCGACGTCACCCCGGCCGCGCACGCCGCGGTCACGCGCGTCGCGGACGACAACGCGGGCGACCACGTCGACGCGCTCACCGCGTTCTGGAGCGACTACCACCACGCCGACGCCGGCCACCTGCCCAGCCTCGCCGTCACGCTGACCGCCCTGGGCGACGGCCACGACGCCGCCGCCAAACTGGTCGCGGCGGTCAAGACCCTGCTCGTCACGCTGGCCGCGTACCTGCTCGCCGCCCTGCTGTGGGCCGCGGCCGCGGCCGTCTGGACCGGGGGCGCCGCCGCGCTCCAGGCGCGGACGGCCGTCGGCGCCCTGCGGCTGGCGGCGCGGCGCGCGACGGCCGCCTTCCGCCGCGAGTTCGAGCGGTTCTTCGGCCAGCGGCTGGTCGAGGGCGTCGAGACCCGGCTCGGCCGCATCCTCGGTGCCCGCCGTCCCGCCCTTCCGGGTACGAACCGGGGCGTCCTGGACCGGCTGCGCGACACACCGCGGCCGAACACGACCATCGGCGAGCTGCGGGGCTTCACCACGCAGGAGGTCGACGGAAGCCTGTACAGCCAGGCCAAGAGTGAAAGGATCCATCGGCTGACCGACCGCAACCTGCTCCGATCGCTGTTCAACCCGGCCAACGGCATGTACGTCCAGGCGTACCGCGACAGTCGCCGCTTCGTGAACGGGAGCCATCGCGTCGTGGAGATGCGAGTGCGGGCTTCCAAGGGCGGGTCGCTGATCACCGAGGACACGCCGATCTACGTCCACTTCCTCCCTGGATAGGCGCGGGTTCCCGTACGGCCCGGCGGCTATCGGCAGGCGGCATGTGACGTGTAGCGGCAGGCCACGACCGACGGCGTACTGACCGAGCGGCGCTTCTCGATCGACCACGCGAGCCGTACGTACTGCCCGTGCGCCCAGCCCAGCGGCGTCGCCGACAGGGTCGGGGTGCCCGGTGTGAAGCCGGGCAGACCCGCCGGCGGGCTGTTGTCCCAGACCTGCTCGGCCAGCAGGCCACCGCTGTTCGCGGTCGCGGCCATCGCGGCGAGCCGCGCGCCGGCATGCTGACCAGCGGCGATCTCGTACTCCCCGCGCTCGCCGGCGAACAGCGGCCACAGCCGCCCGCGCGTCGCACCGCTCCCGGCCGGGAAGCCGATGTTCCAGCCGCTCCCGTCGGCCTGCTCGCCGTACCCGTCGAAGTCATAGCGGTGCCAGAACTCCCCGGCCGGGGTCTGCTCGCCGAGCCGCGCGTCCACGACCTTCAGCGAGTTGGTCACCGCGGGGTCGTTCGCGGGCAGCACGCCGAGCCGGACCAGTTCGAGGAAGCTCGGGTCCACGACGGCGCGCTGGTCGACGTTGTCCGGCCCGCTGTCGCCGATGTTGTACTTCGTGCCGGCGTCCGGCATGCCGTCCTTGGTCAGCCGCAGGAAGTACGGCTTGGCGCTGTACGGGCCGGTCGAGGTGACCGTCCAGCCCTTGACCCTGGCCCGCCACGCGTCGGCCGTGCCGAGGTAGTGCCGGGCCGAGGCGGCGTCGCCCGCGGACCTGGCGAGGTCGGCCGCGCACACCAGACCCGCGATCTGTGCGCCGATGGTCGCGGGGGAGTAGCCGTCCTGGTTCTCCCAGCGCTCCTGCGGGGTTCGCGGCCCGTGGGAGACGATGTAGTCAGCGGCCGCCTTCACGTGCTTCCACGTCCCGGCGTCGCGGCGGCCCAGCTGCCAGGCGAGCACGATCGGGTCGGCGACCTCGTCGAGCTGGGTGTTGGTCCAGTGCGGCGTGCCGTCGACCGTGCTGTTCTGCGGGAAGGACCCGTCGGCCTTCTGCTGCGTGCCGAACAGGTAGTCCAGCGCGCGGCCTGCCGCCGCCCGGTCGCCGTCGGCGAGCAGTCCGCTGGCCTTCTCGTACAGGTCGCGGGCCCACACGAGGTGGTACGCGCCGGAGGGGTTCTCCAGGGCGGCGTTGGTCCCCCACGACCACGGCATCGTCGGCGACGCGACGAAGCCGCCGCGGTACGTCTTGTCCTCCAGCGCGGCCAGGACCATGACGGAGGCGTAGTAGACCTGCCGCTCGGCAGGGGTGCGGAGCGAGGACGGCGGCCGGTTCAGGCCGCGTACGTAGGAGTGCCAGCCGCCCGCGTACGCGGTGGAGACGGCGCGGAACCCCGAGTCCAGCGACGCGCGTGCGGTACGCAGCGCCGCACCGTCGGTGGCGCCGAAGCCCAGCGCGAGCGTGAGGTCGCGGTGCCGCCCCACCCCGGTGAGCGCCGTACGGCCGGTCTGCACGACGTTGCCGCCGGGCGCGTCGTAGTGCCAGTCCATCCGGTGGTCGGCACGCAGGTCCTGCCAGCCGTCACTGGTGCCGAGGTAGCCCGAGGAGGTCTCGGTGAAGGCGGGCGAGGCGACGAGCGCGCTGCCGGTCTTCGCGTCGTGGGCGAGCAGCGCGCTGCCCTGCGAGCGGCCGCTGTCGTCGAGCTTGTCCGAGGCGCCGTTGGACAGGCGCGGGTTGTAGAGCGCGTAGAGCCGGTACGGGTGGCCGGTGAGCGACGCGAAGCCGACCTTCAGCAGCACGGTGGCGCGCCGGGGGTCGGTGACGTAGGTCTTCGTGATGCGCCAGCGGCCGGACTTTTCGGTATTGACCTGCCGGTAGACGAGCGCCTTCGGGTCGGCGAGGCGCGTCGTGTGCGTGGTCGAATCGCTCTCGCGCTCGGTGAACGTGCGCCCGTCCGTGACGACGAACTGGAGGTCGCGGACGCTGGGCGTGCCGAGGTCGGGATAGTAGACCTCCGACAGCGTGCCGTTCTGCAGCGTGTACCAGACCTTGCTGTCCGCGGCCTTCGCGGTCTTGGCGGTGCCGTACCCGTCCTTGTTCGCCGGCGCCCACGTGGGGCTCTGCCCCGGGCCGCCCGGCGCGGCCGTCGCGGGCGTGGCCAGCGCGTGCGGTGCTCCGGCGAGCAGTGCCGCGGCGGCGAGCAGCGCGGTCCCCGCACTCAGCGTCCTGATCGACCACATCCGGGGGGCCTCCCGTGGCTCGGCTCCGTCCCGCGTGGGCGGGACACCCAGACCGGGAGTTTTCGCCGATCTTGATCCGCTGTCAAGATCGGATCAGAACGGAAGCCGCCGGAGCGTAGCCTTTGACGGATCCGTCACGAGACCCGTCGAGAGGCGTTCGATGACCCGGTTCGCCCCGCTCGCCCGGCTGCCGCGCCCCGCCCGCTGGCTCGTACGGATCCTCATCGTGTTACTCGTGCTCGTGCTGGTCCTGACGCTGTACGTCCGCTGGACGATCCACCGGTCCTACCCGCGGACGAGCGGCCGGATCGCGGTCACGGGGCTGAGCGGGGACGTCACCGTCTACCGTGACCGGTGGGGCATCCCGCAGATCTACGCCGGCAGCGCCGAGGACCTGGTACGTGCGCAGGGCTACGTGCACGCGCAGGACCGCTTCTGGGAGATGGACTTCCGCCGGCACGTGACGGCCGGGCGGCTGTCGGAGCTGTTCGGCACGACCACGCTCGACACCGACAAGGTCGTGCGCACGATGGGCTGGCGGCGTGTGGCGCAGCAGGAGCTGCCCCTGCTGCGGCCCGACACGCGCCGCTACCTGGAGGCCTACTCCCAGGGCGTCAACGCCTGGCTCGGCGCGCATCGCGACACCGCGACGCAGAGCCTGGAGTACTCCGTGCTGGGCCTTCAGAACAGCGGATACCACCCCGAGCCGTGGACGCCCGTCGACTCGCTCGCCTGGCTCAAGGCGATGGCGTGGGACCTGCGCACCAACCTGGACGACGAGCTCGGCCGCGCGCTCGCCGCGACCAAGGTCTCGCGGACGCGCGTCGACCAGCTCTACCCCGCCTACCCCTACGACCGTAACCCGGTCATCGTCTCCGGCGGCAAGGGCGCCTCCGGCGGTCCGGTGAACGAGCCGCGCGCTCGTACGCTGTCCCCCGCGCTGACCAGGGTCTCCGCCGCGATCAACGCGATGCCCACGATGCTCGGCAACGGCGCGCCCGGCCTCGGGTCCAACTCCTGGGTGGTCGCGGGCGGCCGTACCGCCACCGGAAAGCCGCTGCTCGCCAACGACCCGCACCTCGCGCCCGCCATGCCGTCGCTCTGGTACCAGGCGGGCCTGCACTGCCGGCAGGTCTCGCCCGCGTGCCCGTTCGACGTCAGCGGGTTCACCTTCTCCGGAGTGCCGGGCGTGGTCATCGGGCACAACCAGCGGATCGCGTGGGGCTTCACCAACCTCGGCCCCGACGTCAGCGACCTCTACCTGGAGCGCGTCTCCGGCGGGACGTACGAGTACGAGGGCCGCCGGGTGCCGCTCCGGACCCGGACCGAGCAGATCAAGGTGGCCGGCGCGAAGCCGGTGACCATCACCGTGCGCGCGACCCGGCACGGGCCGCTGCTGTCCGACGTGATGGACGACGCGCGTACGGCGGGCAACGGGCTCGCCGTCGCGCTGCGCTGGACCGCGCTCGACCCGGGCCGCACCGCCGACGCGATCGGGCTGCTCGACACCGCGCGTGACTGGGCCCAGTTCCGTACCGCCGCGCGGTCCTTCGAGGTGCCCGCGCAGAACCTCGTCTATGCCGACGTGGACGGAAACATCGGCTACCAGGCGCCCGGGCGCATCCCGATCCGCGCCGCGGGCGATGGCACCTGGCCCGCCGAGGGCTGGACCGGGAAGCAGGAGTGGACGGGCTACCTGCCGTTCGACCGCCTGCCCGCCTCCTACGATCCGAAGCGGGGCTACATCGTCACCGCCAACAACGCCGCGGTCGGGCCCGGGTACCCGGACCTGCTGACCAAGGACTGGGCGTACGGGTACCGGGCCGCGCGGATCGAGCAGCTCGTACGCCAGACGCCCGTCATGGACGCCGCCGGGATGGCGCGGATCCAGTTGGACGTGCGCAACGGGTTCGCGCCGACGCTGGTGCCGCACCTGCTCCGCACCGGTTCCGGCCCGGACGTCGCGCTGCTGCGCGGCTGGGACTTCGACCAGGGCACGGACTCCGCGCCCGCGGCCTACTACAACGCGGTCTACCGGCACCTGCTGATCCGCGCGTTCAACGACGAGCTGCCGGACGGGGCGCGGCCGGACGGCGGCGACCGCTGGTTCGAGGTGCTGCGCGCCCTGCTGAACCGGCCGCAGGACCCCTGGTGGGACAACGTGCGCACGCCCGGCGTGACCGAGACGCGCGACGACGTCCTGCGCCAGGCGATGAAGGACGCCGACGTCGAGCTGCGGCGACGGCTCGGCGGCGACCCGGCCAGGTGGAAGTGGGGCGACCTGCACCGGCTGCGGCTGACGAACGAGACGTTCGGCCACTCGGGGATCGGGCCGATCGAGTGGCTGTTCAACCGCGGGCCGCTACGGCTCGCGGGCGGCGACTCACTCGTGGACGCGACCGGCGCGAACATCCAGACCGGCTACGGGGTCGACTGGGCGCCCTCGATGCGGATGATCGTCGACCTGGCCGATCTGGACCGGTCGCGCTGGATCAACCTCACCGGAGAGTCCGGCCACGCGTTCGACTCTCACTACTGGGACCAGGCGAAACTGTGGGCGCGCGGAGAGACCGTGCCGATGCGGGCGGCCCCCGCGACGATCAGACGGGAGGCGCGGCACACTCTCACGCTGACCCCCTGATCGTTCGCCGCGCCGTACCAAGAGTGACGGAAAGAGCGCGGTCCGCCGCCGAACTGACGTTATCCTGCCGCAGGGGACGGTCGGGGGCGGGGGTGCGTCATGCTCGATTCGGGGGGATCCGGAGGACCTGGGCCACTGCTGAGGTGGCTGCCATTCGTGGCGATGGGGGTCGTCGGGTTAAGCGACATATTGGCCGGTCCGGAGCTGCGGTTCCGGCCGCTGCTGGCGCTCGGGCCGGCGTTCGCCGCGCTGTGGTTCGGCATGCGGCGTACCGCGCTGGTCGGCGTCGCCGCGCTCGTGCTGTGCGTGGCGCTCAGCTCGTACCACCACGCGCTGGGGCGGCGGCAGAACACCTTGATGCTCGGCATGCTGGCGGGCGTCACGGTGGCGAGCGTGTTCGCCAGTTCGGGGCGGCAGCGCCGCGAGCGGATACTCGCCGACGTGCGGTCGGTGGCCGAGGTGGCGCAGCAGGTGCTGCTGCGGCCGGTGCCACGGCGCGTCGGCCCGGTGCACGTCGCGGTCAGCTACACCTCGGCGACGGCCGAGGCCCGCATCGGCGGCGACCTGTACGAGGTCGCCTCGACGCGGTCGGGCGTACGGGTGATCGTCGGCGACGTCCAGGGCAAGGGGCTCGAGGCGGTCGAGACCGCCGCGGCCGTGCTCGGCGCGTTCCGCGAGGCCGCCTACGACGAGGCCGAACTCACCGGCGTCGTCGCGCGGATCGAGGCCGCGCTGAGCCGCCGGCTGTCGGGGGAGAAGTTCGTGACGGCCGTGCTGGCCGAGTTCGACGAGGGCGCGACCGTGACGCTGCTCAACTGCGGGCACCCGTCGCCGCTGATCCTGCGCCGCGACGGCGTGGGCGCCTTCGCCGAGCCGGCGGACGTCGCGCCGCCGCTGGGCCTGACCGAGTTGGTCGACATCCGGCCGTGTCCGTACACGGTCCGGTTCTCGCCCGGCGACCGGATGCTGATCTACACCGACGGCGTGGTCGAGGCGCGTGACAGCGGGGGCCGGTTCTATCCGCTGGCCGACCGCTGCGGCCTGCTGAAGGCGGCCGACCCCGAACGCGCCCTCGAACAACTGCGCGCCGACGTCCTGCGTCACGTCGGCGGGCGCATCACCGACGACGCGGCGATGCTCCTCGTACGACGCCGCTGAGCACGCACGGGGCGCGTGTTAACGGTGATGTCTCCTGGAAGGAAGTGCGCTCCACCCGCGCCGCTACTCCTCACGCTTGGCAAAGCGGCCACTACTAAGAGTAGTGAGCTACTGCAAGTAATTCAGAGCAGGTCACTGGGGGGCTTCGGCCCCAGGTGCGCCCTGCCGTTCGATAGGAGCGCAGATGTCGGGGAGAGTGCTCGACCGGCCGGTTCGCGAGGGACCGCCCGCGCCCGCGGCGACGCGATGTCGCACGCGCGGGCCGGTGAGAAGAGCGGAGCCGCCGGCGGACCGGCGGCCGGCGTTACCGCCGAGGGAGCGTCCGGGTGAGCGGGCGCCGGCCGCCCCCGCAGGTCCGCCGCCGCATGCGCGGTGCGGGCGCGGAGGTACCCCATGATCGCGACGTTGCGGCAGTTCAGGTCCTTCGGCCGGCCCGCCCAGATCCTGTTCGTCAACGAGATCGGCGTCACCATGGCGCTGCTCATGCTGGCGCCGTACCTGGCCGACCATCTCGTGCACGGCATCGGCGTGGCGATCTGGATCGTCGGCATCGTCATGAGCCTGCGGCACTTCAGCGAGGGCCTGTTCGTCATCGGCGGCACGCTCGCCGATCGCATCGGGTACAAGCCGATGATCATCGCCGGGTGCCTCTTCAAGGCCGTCGGCTGCGGGATGTTCGCGGTGTTCACCACGCTGCCGTGGCTGATCGCCGCGTCCGTGATCACCGGCGTCTCCAGCGCGCTGTTCATCCCGGCGAACCGCGCCTACCTCGCGCACGAGGAGAGCGACCGGATCGTCGACGCGTTCGCCGTCTTCAGCGTCTGCCGCCGGCTCGGCGTGCTGGTCGGGCCGCTCATCGGCATCCCGCTCGTGCACTTCGGCTTCCGCGTGGTCAGTCTGGCCGCGGTCGCGATCCTGCTCGCGCTCGCGGCGGCGCAGTGGCGCTGGCTGCCCGGCGTGACCGGGCCGGAGGCCGGCTCGTCCCGGCCGATCTGGGCCGACTGGCGCGAGGCGCTGAGCAACCGCCCGTTCCTGGCGTTCGCCGCGACGATGTTCGCCTCCTACGCACTGACCTTCCAGATCACCTTCGGGCTGCCGCTGGAGATCCGGCACGTCTCCGGCGGCCACGCGGGAATGACGGCGCTGTTCGTGATGTCCGCGGTGCTCGGGCTGGCTCTCCAGGTGCGCCTGATCAGCTGGTGCGAGCGGCGCTGGACACCGGGCCAGGCGATGGTCCGCGGCCTGATCATCATGAGCGTGGCGTTCGTTCCGCTGATGCTGCCGCCCCTCCAGGGCTCGACGGTCATGCGCCTGCTGCCGATCCTCCTCTGCGCCGCGACGCTGAGCATCGGCTCGATGATGCTGCACCCGTTCGAGATGGCCACGATCGCCGGTCTCGCGGACGGCCGGGTGATCGGCACGTACTACAGCGTCAACAACCTGCTGTCGGGGTTCGGCGGCGTCTTCGGCAACCTGGTCAGCGCCGCGGCGATCAGCATGTCCCACCTCACGGGGATCGCGAGCCTGCCCTGGCTCGTGCTGCTGCTC
This sequence comes from uncultured Actinomycetota bacterium, assembly GCA_963799975.1. GTDB lineage: Bacteria > Actinomycetota > Actinomycetes > Streptosporangiales > Streptosporangiaceae > Actinoallomurus. The sequence continues at coordinate 1,024,071 of CAWCZF010000006.1, forward strand.
CTGGGACTGAGCTCCGCGGCCTGCCTGCGTCTCGTGGACCGCGGCGACCGGCTCACGCCGGCGCGCCTGCGACCAAAGGAGGCGGCGGCGGCGCCGTGAGCGCGCGCGCCGCGCGGGCACGTTCCGCGCGGCGCGCTCAGCCGCCCGGCGCGAACGCCGCGCCGTGGCCCGGGATGACCAGGCTCGGCCGCAGCGCGAGAAGGCGCTCGCGTGAGTCGCGGAGCGCGTCCGGCGCCTCGGCGAGCGGGTCGGCCTCCGGCCCGTCCGCGGTCCACCACAGATGGGTGGCGGCGACCAGCCCGCTGCCGGTCTCGGCGAGGGTCGTGATGTCCTCGGCGGTGTGTCCCGGCGTGCGCATGAGGCGTACGGAGGGCGACAGCTCGAACCCGTCGGCGTCGCGCGACTCCCACAGGTCGCCGGAGTAGATCGCCCAGTGGTCATGGAACCGCGCGGAGGGGAACAGCGCCGCGTTGAGCGTGTGGTCCGGATGGTGGTGGGAGAAAACCACGTCGGTGACGTCGCCGACGCCGAACCCGAGTTCGCCCAGCGGGTCCAGGATCAGCCGCCGGTCGGCCACCATGCCGGGGTCGACGACCGCGACCAGGTCACCCTCGTGGATCAGCGTCACCGTGCCGGCGACGCGCTCACCGGCGTAGCCGCAGTGCAGGATCTGAACCGTCGCGCTCATGATGCCCCCAGAAAAGACGAGACCCGTGGGGGGTTCCCCACGGGCCTCATTGTCGTACTGGTCAGCCGTGCTACGGCGTAGGCGCCGTCGACGGCGTGGTGGGAGCGCCGGCCGCCGAGCCGCCGCCGGTCGCGGTGGTGGTCACGGCCTGCTTCAGCGCGCTGCCCTTGACCCACGTCTTCCAGGGCATCTGGTAGAAGCCCCAGCCGTTGTTCCACTCCAGCTTCCGCGTCGTCCCGGTGATGTTGATGATGTCGCCGCGCATGCTGAGCTTGAAGAACCAGGCGGCGCCCGCCACGGTCTGCCGCACGCAGCCGTGGCTGCAGTTGCGGTGGCCCAGGCACTGCCACTCGCCGGGGCTCTGGTGGAGGTACTCACCGCTGTTGCTGATCTGCACGTCGTGCAGCACCAGCTCGTGGTAGTAGCCCGGCTCGTCCTTCTTGATGTTGGGCGAGGTCATCCAGACCTGGGGGAGCTTGCCCATCGCGATGTGCACGCCGCTGGTCGTACGGAAGTCGTTGCCGTGGGAGTCGGCGCCGCCCATGCCGCCGCTGACCGGGATCGTCTTGGCGAGGCGGCCGTCGACGTAGACCTTGCTCTTGTCGGCCTTGAGGCTGACCTTCGCGATGTGCGACGCGCCGATCTTGAAGGTGCGGGTGAAGTCCTTGGCGCCGTACAGCTTGGCCCCCGCGCGTACGCCCGCCATGTGCGCGACGAGCGTCACCGAGGTGTGCGCGGGCCAGTAGCCCTTCGCGCGGAAGATGACCTCCTGGGCGGAGATCCAGTGCCACGCGCCCTCGACCGGGTTGGTCGTCCTCAGCTCAAGAGCCTTCTCGACCGCGTCGCGGTTGGGTACGGGACTGTCGAAGTTCACCATGATCGGCATACCGATGCCGACCGTCTCGCGCGCCGCGGGGGTCACGTCACTGACCTGTACGGTCGCGCCCACCTTGGCGGTGGTGAACTTGCTCGTCGTGGTCGCGACCTTGCCCCCGGCGTTCTTGGCGATCGCGGTGACGGTGTAAGCGGTGCCCGGCTTGAGCGTCCACTTGGTGCGCCAGCTCTTCTTGTCCGCGGACAGCGCGCCGTCGACGGCACGGCCGCCGCCCTGGACGGTCACCTGGTCCAGCACCCCGCTGGCGGCCGTCACCTGCACGCCCTTGTCCGGCCGCACCTTCTTTCCGCCGTCCGCCGGCGTGATGGTCGCGGCGGCGTCGGGAGCCTTGGCAGCCGACTGGCTGGCCGGGCTGTCGGCGGAGGAACAGGCCGCGACGGGTACGAGAAGCACCCCGGCCGCTACGGAAGCGACCCATCGGCCTGACCAAGTGACATTCATCCTGCGTTGCACCCCTGGGACCCCACTCTGCTGCAGACCATGCCAACTCAACACAGAGACCATTCGAGCCGTACATGGGACCGACCCCGCACAATCCGGGCATCATACTATCGATCACTGAAGGTCCTACGCTGGGGTTTCCTCCAGTCCCGTGTGACCGGTCCCGTCTCATCCGTTATCGCACGCTTTCGCCGTGCGTGACCGTACCGGCGCGGAGACGGGTCAGCGTTCGCCGCGAAGCTCGGCGAGGGTGCGCCAGACCGAGATCTGCTCGGGGTCGGTGCGGATCTCCACGACCGACGGGCGGTCCTGGGCGAGGGCAGCGCGCAACGCGGACGGGAACTCCGCGTCGGCGGTGACGAGCGCGCCGAACGCGCCGAAGGACTCCGCCAGCGCGACCAGGTCCGGATTGCCCAGGTCGGTGCCGATCGTACGGGCCGGGAAGCGGCGTTCCTGGTGCATGCGGATCGTGCCGTACATGTTGTTGTTGAAGACGAGGGACACGATCGGCAGCCGGAGCCGTACGGCGGTCTCCAGCTCCTGCACCGTCATCAGGAACCCGCCGTCGCCGGACAGCGAGACGACGTCGCGGCCCGGGTGGGCGAGCTGCGCGCCGACCGCCGCGGGCAGGCCGTACCCCATCGCGCCCGACGCCGCGCCCACGTACGTCCGCGGCTCACGGAACGGGAAGTAGGCGTGCAGCCAGCCGGAGAAGTTGCCCGCGTCGTTGGTGATCACGGCGTCGCCGGGCAGCCCGTCGCGCAGCATCCGGATGATCTGCCGGTTGTCCACCCGGTCGCCGTGCTCCTCCACCGGGACGTGCGCCGCGCGCTCGGCGGCCGCGTGCCGCTCGCGGGTCCAGGCCGACGGCTCGCGCGGGGGCGGCCCGCCGGCGAGGAGCGCGGCCAGCGCCTCGCCGAGGTCGGCGACGACGCCGAGTTCGACGGGATGGGACTTGCCGATCATCGCGGGCTCGACGTCGATCTGGGCGATCCGGTGCGCGGGCGTGATCGCGGTGTAGCGCTGCGAGGTGATCTCGCCGAGCCGCGTGCCGAACGCGAGCAGGACGTCGGCCTCCCGCACCGTACGCACGATCTCCGGATGCGCGCCGAGCTGGAGGTGCCCGGCGTACAGCGGATGGTCGCAGGGGAACACCTCGTGCCGCCGCCACGCGAGGACCACCGGCAGGCCCCGGTGCTCGGCGAACTCCCGCAGCCGTTCCTCCGCGCCGCTGAGCCGTACGCCGGCGCCCGCGATGATCAGCGGGCGCTCGGCGGCGTCGATGAGAGCGTGCAGTGCCCCGGCCTCGGCCGCCGAGGGCCGCGGCCGGGGGATGCGCGCGGGCCGGGCGGGCGGCGCGTCCACCTCGCCGGCGAAGACGTCCTCGGGCAGCGACAGCACGACCGGGCCGGGCCGCCCGGTCACCGCGAGGCGCAGGGCGCGCGCCACCGTCTCGGGCATCCGCCGCGGGTCGGCCTCCTCGACGGCGTGCTTGGCCAGGGGCCGGAGGAAGTCGGCGAGCGCGGCCTCCTGGAACGCCTCACGGCCGCGGTGGCGCGAGTCGACCTGGCCGACGAGGACCAGCATGGGGGTGGAGTTCTCCCGCGCGGTGTGCACGCCGATCGCCAGGTTGGACGCGCCGACCGCACGTCCGCCGAGGACGACGCCGATCTCGCCGCTCGCGGCGGCGTACGCCTCGGCCATGAACGCGGCCCCGCCCTCCTGCCGCGCCGCGACGAACCCGATCTCGGGTTCGTCGAGCAGCGCGTCCATGAAGAGGGTGAAGCTCTCGGACGGAACCCCGAACACCCGGCGCACACCGTGTTCGCGAAGACTCCCGGCAAGGTTGGCGGCGACGGTCATGCCCATCAGATCCCACCCCTTCTCCGCCGGTCTGCGCTACCGGCTCACTCCCACGGCCATCCCATGCCTATCAACCACGCAGGCTTCGCAGAACCCCTAGTAAGGCGAGAGTGCGGCTCCGAGGATCGCGTCAGTGCGACTCGCGCCGCACCTCGCTGCCGCTCGAACCGGTGAGGAAGTCCAGGTCGGCGCCCTTGTCGGCCTGGAGTGACGTGGTCGACGTAGAGGCGTTCCCAGCCGCGCGCCGGCGCGGCGTGCGCGTCCGGCGACGCCGGCGGGCGCGCCTCCAGCTCGCCCGGCGGCAGTTCCACGTCGAGGCGCCGCGCCGGCACGTCGAGCGCGATGACGTCGCCGGTGCGCACCTTGGCCAGCGGACCGCCCGCGGCCGACTCCGGCGCGGTGTGCAGGACGACCGTGCCGTACGCGGTGCCGCTCATCCGCGCGTCGCTGATCCGCACCATGTCGCGTACGCCGCGGGCGAGCAGCTTGGCGGGCAGCGGCATGTTGCCCACCTCCGGCATCCCCGGGTAGCCCTTGGGGCCGCAGCCGCGCAGCACCAGCACGCTGTCCTCGTCGACGTCGAGGTCCGGGTCGTCCAGGCGGGCGCGCATGTCCTCGATGCTGTCGAAGACCACCGCGCGGCCGCGGTGGACCAGCAGCGACGGCGACGCCGCGGCAGGCTTGATCACCGCGCCGTCGGGGCACAGGTGGCCGCGCAGGACCGCGATGCCCGCCGCGTCCTGGAGCGGCGAGGCGCGGCGCCGGATCACCGTCTCGTCGTGGATCTCCGCCTCCTCCAGCCCCGCGGCGAGCGGCCGCCCGGTCACGGTCAGCGCGGAGGCGTCGAGCAGGTCCGCTACCTCGCGCAGCACCGCGCGCAGGCCGCCGGCGCGGTGGAAGTCCTCCATCAGGTGCGTGCCGGCCGGCTGGAGGTCGGTCAGCAGCGGGACGTTCGCGCCCGTGACGTCGAAGTCGTCCAAGGTCAGCGGCACGCCCACGCGCCCGGCGACGGCGAGCAGGTGGACCACCGCGTTGGTGGAGCCGCCGATCGCGGCGAGCGCCACGATCGCGTTGAGGAACGATCCGCGCGACAGGACCGTGCTCGGCCGCCGGTCGCTCGCGACCATCTCGATGACCGTGCGCCCGGCCTCGTGTGCGCGTTCGAGCAGGCGGCTGTCCGCCGCCGGGATGCCCGCCACGCCGGGCAGCGTCATGCCGAGCGCCTCGGCCACGCACGCCATCGTCGAGGCGGTGCCCATCGTGTTGCAGTGCCCCCGGCTGCGGATCATCGAGGACTCCGCCTCCAGGAACCGGTCCTGGGGCAGCGCGCCCGCGCGCACCTCCTCGCTGAGCCGCCAGACGTCGGTGCCGCAACCCAGCGGAACGCCGCGGAAGTGCCCGGTCAGCATCGGCCCGCCCGGCACCACGAGCGCCGGCAGGTCGACCGAGGCGGCGGCCATGAGCAGCGCCGGGATCGTCTTGTCGCAGCCGCCGAGCAGGACCACGCCGTCGACCGGGTTGGCGCGGATCATCTCCTCGGCGGCCATCGCCGCGAGGTTGCGGAACAGCATCGCCGTCGGGCGCAGCTGCGTCTCGCCCAGCGAGGGCACCGGCATCTCCAACGGGATGCCGCCCGCCGCCCACACGCCTGCCTTGACGCTCGCGGCGACCTCGCCGAGGTGGCTGTTGCAGGGCGACAGGTCCGAGGCGGTGTTGGCGATGGCGATGTGCGGCCGCCCGTCGAAGGCGTCCGAGCGGGAGCCCGCGCCGCATCCAGGCCCGATGGATGAAGGCGTTCCGGTCGGTGCCGGAGTACCAGTCCTGACTGCGGGGCCGACCGGCCATGGCTGCCTCCTCGCTCTCGACGCTACCCGCTCATGGTGCGCCGCGCGGCGCGTGCGTTGCCACGGGGACGGCGATCACGAGAGTGTGGGCCGATGACCGATCAGGACACTCTCAGCACCGCGTACCGCGACATCGTCGCCGCGGTGAGCGACCTCGACGCCGGGCAGGAGTGGCTGCCCACCGGATGCACCGGCTGGTCGGTGCGCGACCTGGTGTTCCACATGCGCGGCGACGCGCAGCGGGCGCTCGTGGCGCTGGCGAGCCCGGCCGGCGCCGAACCCGACACCGACGCCGTGTCGTACTGGACGCACTGGCGGCCCGGTACGGAGGGCGCGCGCCTCAGCCAGCGCATGACGCGGATCAGCGCGAGCGTCTACTCCGGCCTGCGCCCGATCCTGGAGAGCTTCGCCGAGACCGCCGAGGCCGTCGTCTACGCCGCCGTCAACACCGACCCCGACCTGCCCGTACGCACCCAGGGGCACGTGCTGCGCGCGGGCGACCTCATCCGGACCCTCATCGTCGAGGCGGCCGATGCACCACCTGGACCTCGTCGTCGTGCTGGACCGCCCGCTGCCCTCGGCCGGGCCGCTGCGGGTGGTGCGCGAGACGCTCGACGGGCTGCTGGGCCAGAAAGTGCCGCTGTCCTGGGACGACGTGACGTACGCCCGCGCCGGCACGGGCCGCGCGCCGCTGCCGGCCGAGGACCGGGCGGAGCTGGGGGAGCTGGCCGAGCGGTTCCCGCTGTTCGGCTGAGAGCCGATCGGGGCGCGAATGTCGGCGGGGTTGCCTACCCTTCGCCTGTCACAGTGTGGAGCGGGGGAGGCGTGTGAACGGGCGCAGGGCGCTGGATCTGGACTCACTCACGGTGAGCGACCGGTTCCGTCTCTTCAACTTCACCCGCCGTGACGACCACGTCGCCTACCTCTGGGTGCTGCGGGCCATGGACCGCCTGCGCGCGGTGCACCGCGTCCAGGTCGACGCCGACCAGGTCGGCACGGCGCTGGCCGCGCTCGCCGAGCAGTACGACGACGTGCCGACGCTGGACGTCAACCTCCGCAGCCGGCTCGACGCGCTGCACGAGGACCGCGTGGTGCATCGGTTCGACGACGCGTCGCGCGCGGGCAACCTCGTGCGCTACCGCAACCGCCAGTCCGTCTATCAGTTCAGCGAGCTGGGCTACTGGGCCTACACCGCGGTCGAGGACCTTCTCGAGGCGCGCATCCAGGACGCCAACCTGTCCCGCCTGGTCTTCTCCGACATCCTGGAAGACCTCAAGGCGCTGGCCGAGGCGAACCGCGCGGGCGAGACCGAGCAGGTCTACCGCCGATTGTCCCGGCTCGACTCGGTCATGGTCGACATGGGGCGGCGCTCGGCGCGGTTCCACGTGACCCTCGGCGAGATCGTCCGCTCCACCGACACGTCGCCCGACCTGTTCCTGCGCTACAAGAACGCCCTGCTCGCGCACATGACCGACTTCATGGCCGAGCTCGACCGCCACCTCCCGCGGCTCGGCCGCGCCGTGCGCGAGGTGGAGGACACCGGGCTCGCCACCCTGCTCGCCCGCGCCGCCGAGGCGGACGAGCGGCCCTTCATGGCGCACGCGGAACGACTGGAGGAGTGGGGACGCCGCTGGACCGCGCTGCGCGAGTGGTTCGCGCCGGGCGGGCCGCACGAGGGCGACTCGCGCGCCGGCGACCTGCGCGCGGCCACCCGTACGGCGGTCTCCGGGGTGATCGCGCTGCTGCGGCAGATCACCGAGGCGCAGCGCGGCGGCGTCAACCGCGCCACTCAGCTCCGCCACCTGGCCGAATGGGTCTGGGACGCGCCCGACACCGAGGCCGCGCACGCGCTGATGTCCGCGGCGTTCAACCTGCGCTCGGCCCGTCACCTCGGCGGCGCGCACGACGACGCCGAGCAGATCTCCGAGCGCGCGACCTGGTGGGACGCGCCCGGGGTCGAGCTGTCGATCAGCCTGTTCCGTACCGGCAAGGCACCCACGACCGGCGTGCCGCAGCCCGTGCGCGCCAACGCGGGCGCGCGGGTCGAGCTGCGCCGCCGCCAGGCCGCCGAGCGCGCGGCCGAGCGTGCCGCGGCCGGCCGGCTGCTCGGCTCCGGCGCGTACGACCGGGTGCTGGACGAGGCCGAGACCCGCGTGCTGCTCCGGCTCCTCACCCGCGCCCTGGAGGCGCGTACGGTCGTGGCCGGCCGCCTGTCCGGCGCGTCCGGCGCGAGCGACACGGTCCTGATGCGCCTGTCCCCGTCGGTGTCCGGCAGCACCGTCGCCACCGTCAAAGGTCGGCTGCATCTGCCCGGCTTCGCCCTCGAACTCCTGCCCGCCGGGCGGCGCGCACGCGGCGGCGGCGCCTGATGCGCGGCATGCGCGCCGCCGCCGGTGTCTCGGCCCCCGACCTCGGCGCCTACCAGCAGGCCGTCCGCCGGGTGCTGACCAGCGATCTGATCACCGCGGCCCGGCCGCGGCCGGGGGTTTTGGAACAGGTGCTGCGCTGGGCGGATGAGATGGCGCGCGACTTTCGCGAGCTGCTCGGCTACACGCTCGTCGCCGACACGCGCCAGGTGCGCCTGGTCCGGCGGCTCGACCGGCTCGACCCGACGCAGGTGCAGCTGTTCGCCCGCCGGGGCCGCGCCTTCGACCAGCGGCGCATGGCCTATCTCTGCCTCGTGCTCGCCTCGTTCCAGCGCTCCCGGGTGGAGACCAGCCTCGCCGACCTGGTCCGCGTGTTCACCCCGGCCGCCAACTCCATCGAGGGGCTCGGCTTCGACCCGACGGTCGGCGCGCACAAGGCCGCCGTCGTGGACGTGCTCGGCTGGCTGACCGACCGCGGTGCGCTGCGCCTGTCCGACGGCTCGCTGGACGCGTGGGCGCGCGACGGCGAGCACGGCGACGCGCTCTATGACATCGACCACGACATCTGCGCCGTGCTGTTCCGGCCCGCGCGGCCCGTACAGCACCTGACCAGCGCCGCCGGGCTCCTCGACGATCCGGTGTCGCGCGTCGACGGGGCGGCGCACCCGCAGGCACTCGCCCAGCGCGCGCGGCGGCTGCTGGCCGAACACCCCGTCGTGTACTTCGCCGACGTCGAACCGGCGCTCGCCGACCTGCTGCGGCGGCCCGGCCTGGCCGAGGACCTGGCGCGCTTCACCGGCCTGGCGGTCGAGCGCCGCGCCGAGGGGGTGCTGCTCGCCGACGCGGGAGGCACGTTCACCGACCGCCCGTTCCCCGGCCGCGGCGGCGCGGTCAACCGTACGGCCGGGCTGCTCCTCGCCAAGATCGCCGACCTGCTTGAGGACCCCGCGCACGCGCCCGCGCTGATCGAGACGCCCGGCCACGCCGCCGGCCACGCGGCGCTGGTCGCGCGGATCGACGCCGGGCTGCCCGAGGCGGGCGTCGTACGCGAGCTGGCCTGGACGCCGCCCGAGCCCGAGCCCGTCGCGCCCGGTGGCCGCGCGACGGCGCCGCTGGTCGAGCAGAGCCGGCTCGAGGCGATGGTGGACGAGCTGTTCGCCGAGTTCGGCGCCGCCTCGTTCACCAGCGCCTGGCAGCAGGACCCGCGCGGCCTGCTGGGTGCGGCGGTGCGGTTCCTGGCCGAGCTGAGCCTGCTGCTGCCGGTGCCCGGCGGCGTCCTCGTACTGCCCGCGGCGGTGCGCTACCGCAACGTACGGCTGGCCCTCGGCGACACCGCCCAGCTGACGCTGGACCTTGCTTCCTCCGGAGGAGAGATCGCATGACGGCACGGTTCCGGCCCGCACGCGCGGGCGTGATCAACGTCTGGGACTACGCCGACGAGGAGTTCGTCTTCGCCGACGGGCGGCTCGTGCTGCGCGGGCACAACGGCTCGGGCAAGACCAAGGCGCTGGAGGTGCTGTTCCCGTTCGTCTTCGACGGGGTCGCCGACGCGCGGCGGCTCGACCCGTTCAGCGGCGACAACCGGACGATGAAGTCCAACCTCCTCTACCGAGGCCAGGAGTCGGAGTACGGCTACGTGTGGATGGAGTTCGCCCGCGAGGACGAGACGGTCACCCTGGTCATCGGCCTGCGCGCGCACCGCAACCGCGACGGCGTACGCTCCTCGTTCTTCGTCACCGGGCGGCGGCTCGGCGTCGACTTCGGGCTGCTCGGCCCCGACTCGCGCCCGCTGACCGACCGGCAGCTGCGTGAGACGCTCGAACCCGGCGCCGCCTGCAAGACCGCCACCGAATACCGCGACGCCGTCGACGCGCGGCTGTTCGGCCTCGGCCGGGCGCGCTACACCCAGCTCCTCGACCTGCTCCTCGCGCTCCGCCGCCCCCTGCTGGCCAAGGACCTGGACCCGGGCAAGGTCTCCGACACGCTCACCGCCGGCCTGAGCCCGGTCGATGAGGAACTGGTCGACCAGGCGGCACGCGACTTCGAGAACCTCGCCGCCGTCCAGCGCCTGTTCGACGACCTCACCGCGGCCGACCACGCCGTCACCGCGTTCATGGCCGACTACACCGCCTATCTCCGCACCCACGCACGTGCCCGCCTCGACCGCGTACGTGCCGGGCTCGACACCGCCGTCGAGCACGCGGCCGCCGTCGCCGGAGCGCTGGCCGAGACCGAGCGCGCAGGCCGCGCACGCGCCGCCGCGGCCGCCGCCGAGCAGACCGCCGCCGCCGAGCGTGACACGCTCGGCGTTCGCCTCGACGCGCTCAAGGACCACGACGCCTATCGCGCGCAGGGCGACCTGGACCGGATCCGCGGCCAGGTCGCCGCCGCCGAGACCGAGCTGGGCAAAGAACGCACCCGGCTCGCCCGCGCGGCCGGCAACCTCCGGCTGCTGACCGGCGAGGCCGCCCAGGTCGAGGAGCGGCTGCGGTCGCTCCGGCAGGAGGCCGGGCGCTGGTCGAGCGCGCTGGAGGACGCCGCCGAGCGGGCCGGCATCGCCGCCGACGGCGAGGGCCGTCCCGACGCGGGCCCGGCCGCCGCGAAGGCGCGCGGCACCGCACGGCGCGACGACGTCGCGCACGTGCGCGAGCACCTGGCCCACCTCGGCGACGCCGAGCGCGACCGCGGCCGTGCCGAGCAGGAGCTGGCCGAGGCCGCCGAGGCGCTCCGCCGGCGCGAGGCGTCGTGCGCGGAGGCCGACGAGCACATCGCCGCCGCACGCCGTACGGCGGCCGGGGAGCTGTCCGCCTGGGCCGCGCGCTGGTCGGGCGACGCCTCGCCGGTGGCCGAGCCGTCCGACGCCGAGGCCCTCGCCGACGCGCTCGACCACGTCGGGGAGGCGGGCGTACCGAGCCTGGCCGAGGTGTTCGCCGGGCGGTCCGACGAGCGGCGGCTCGCGCTCGTCTCGCGCCGGCAGTCACTCGCCGACCTGCGCGAACAGCTCGCCGGCGAGCTGGAGCAGCGGCGCGGCGAGCGCGCCGCGCTGGCGGCCGAGCGCGACGACGCGCCTGCGGCGAACGACCTGCGCACCGCGGACCGTACGTCACGGGCGGGCGCGCCGCTGTGGCGGCTCGTGCGCTTCGCCGACGACGTGGCCGACGGCGCGGCGGCGGGCGTCGAGGGCGCACTCTACGGCGCCGGGCTGCTGACCGCCTGGGTACACCCGGAGCCGGCCCAGACGGCGACGGCACTGGCCCAGGGCGAGTCCGACGCCTATCTCGTGCCGGCCGCGGCGCCTCTGGCGGGCCGCACCCTCGCCGACGTCCTCGTCCCCGAGGACCAGGACCTCGTCCCGGCCGCGGCGATCACGGCGGTGCTGCGCTCGATCGCCCTCGCCGACGACCTGGCCGGGCAGGAGGGCCTCCCGGTCGTCACGGCCGACGCGCGGTTCGGCTACGGGGTGCATGTGGGCGCGCGGCCCAAGGCGGCGCCGGAGTTCATCGGCGCCACCAACCGGGCGGCACGCCGGCGGGCCCGGCTCGCCGCCTGCGACGAGGACCTCGCCCGGCTGACCGCGCGAGACGAGGAGATCGCCGCCGAGCTGGACCGCCTGGCGGAGGTCCTGGCCGACTTCAAGCGCGCCCAGCGCGAGCTGCCCGCCGCCGGGCCGGTGGCCGGCGCGGTCAAGCGGGTCGCCGAGCACGCGCTCCTGCTGACCGTGGCACGCGACGCCGACGGCGACGCGCGCAAGGCGCTGGAGATCGCGACCGCGGGAGTGGACGCGCTGCGGCGCAGGCTCCGCCAGGCGGCGGCCGACCGCGGCATGCCCGCGACGGCCGAGGGCGTCGACGCGGTGGCGCAGGCCGTGGAGGACTTCACCGCCGCGGCCGTGCGGCTGGACGCCGAGCGGCGGAACGCGGCGTCGCTGGAGACCGACCTCGACGGCCGCCGTGCCCACGTCGAGCGCGTTGGCGTCGAGCAGGCGGAGTACGCCGAGGCCCTGGCGGCCAGGGAAAAGGCGCACGCCGCCGCGGCCGAGGAGCTGGCGGCGCGCGAGGCGGCGCTGGACGCGCCGCTCAGGGAGATCCTCGCCCGGATCGAGCAGGTCGAGGGCGAGATCCGCACGGCGGAGGCGGCGGCCGTACGGCACCGGGAGCAGGCCGCGCGTGAGGAGCGTGCCCTCATCGTCGCCCAGACCAACCAGGAGGCCGGCCGCCGGTCGGTGGCCGAGGCGATGGCGGCGCTGTTCGAGCACGCGGCGGCGTTCGCACCGTACACCCATCGCGACCTGCGGACGCTCCTCGGCGTCGCCGACGCACGGCCCTGGCCCGGCGACGCCGCCTGGGACGCCGCCCCCGCAGGGCAGGCCGTCGTCAACGCGCTGCCCGCCGCCGAACCCGGCGAGGCGGTGCTCGCCGCGCTGCCCGGCGGCGTGACCGAACTCCTGACCGCCTACCGCGCCGAGGTCGGCGACGGCCCGGCGGCCGCCGAGGGCGCGCTGCGGAGCGCGTCGAGCCGGATGTCGGACGCCCTGCGCGTCTTCGGCGAAGCCCTCGCGGCCTGCGAGGCGGACTACAGGCTCGACTACGACCACACCGGCGTCGTGACGGTCTTCGTCATCGACGAGGACGGCCGCGGCCCGGTGGCGGCCTTCGCCCGCCGCGTCGCCGAGCGCGCGCGTGAGCAGGGCGTCCTGCTGGAGGACCGCGAGCGCACCGTACTGGAGGACGAGCTGCTGGCCGGCCTGGCACACCAGATCCACGGCCGCGTCCTGGCGGCACGCGACCTCGTACGCGGGATGAACGCCGACACGCGGTCCCGCCCGATGTCCTCGGGCACCGCGATCGGCATCCGGTGGGTCCACTCCGACCGCATCGACGAGCGGCAGCGGGCGACCTCGCGGCTCCTCTCCCGCGACGCGCAGGCCCTGGGCACGTCGGGCCTGGCCGAGCTGCGCGCCGGCCTGCGCGACATGATCCGGGACTACCGCACCGGCCACCCGCGCGCCACCTACAAAGAGGTGCTCGCCGAGGTGCTGGACTACCGCGCCTGGCACACGTTCGAGCTGCTCCTCGTGGTACCGGGCGAACCCGACGTACGGCTGACGCGCGCACGCCACTCGGTGATGTCCGGCGGTGAGAAGTCCGCCGCGATCCACCTGCCCCTGTTCGCCGCCGCGAACGCGCTCTACTCCTCGGCCGACTCCGCCTGCCCGCGCATGATCGCGCTGGACGAGGCGTTCGCCGGCATCGACGACAAGTACAAGCCGGACCTGCTGGGCCTGACCGTGAAGTTCGACCTGGACCTGTTCATGACCGGCCACGACCTGTGGGTGCACTACGACACGGTCCCGATGGCCGCCCACTACGACATGCACCACGACAAGGTCGCCCACGCCGTCTCGGCCATGCTCGTCCTGTGGGACGGCGCGCAACTCGTCGACGCCGAGGCGGGCTTCGCCGGCAACGACGAACTGGCCGAGGAACTCCTCGGCATCACGCCGAGCCGCCACGCACCGCTCGTCGCCGAGCACACCCTCCTCACCGCCGGCGCCGACGAATTGAAGTCCGAGTCCTGACTGACCACCACCGCGGCACGGCGTACTCCGGCCGTTCGCGAAGGCTCAGCCGAGCAGCAGCAGCCGAACTCCGTGACTCCCAGCGGGCGGAGCAGGCATACGGAGTCGGCCGCGATCTGGCCGGGCAACGGCAGGAGCCACCGCAGCCAGCCAGGCCGAGGCGGTAGCGCTCGGGGTTGCGTGAGGTCGGGAGCGTGCCGCGGTGAGGACGGCGCTCGCCGGCCGGGCCCTGGGGTGTCACGTGCGTGCGCGCCCGAGTCGAGGCAGGACTGGCGCGTACGCCACCCGCGCTCACGCGGGCGCGCCCGCGTGTTTACCAGCCGGTAACCATGAGCGGGACGGAAGATGCGGATGGTGAAATGGCCGGTTTGGGACGTTCCAATGGCCTTGCGGTCGTTGACAGACCTTGTCAGGGTTTTAGTTGGCAAGGCAGCCGGTTCTCACCCCCCGCTCCGGCGGCCGCAGGGAGGCCACGCGCCGCCTGTGCCCGTCGGGAGCCGAGCGCCAGTGCCCATGCCACCCGGGGCGCGTCATCGGGACGCGCCCGCTCCCCAGGGAGGCACGTTGCGGTTTTCCCCCAATTCCCGGCGTACCGGATTGACCATCGCGGCCGCCGGAGTCCTCGCGCTCGCCCTCGCTCCCGCCGCGCACGCGGCCACGCCGAGTCCGACCGCGCAGGCGAAGGTGGCCACCACGCTGGCGAAACAGCTCGGCTCGCGCTCCGCCGGCGCCTACCTCGACTCCTCGCACACGCTGGTCGTCAATGTGACCAACGCGGCCGACGCGAAGGCCGTACGCGCCGCGGGCGCCACGCCGCGGACCGTCGCGCGCAGCGGCGCACAGCTCGCGCAGGCGAAGCAGGCGATCGACGCCGCGGCCGTACCGGGCACCGCGCGGATGGTCGACCCGCGCACCGACCAGGTCGTGGTCGAGGTTGACAGCTCTGTCACGGGCGCCCGGCTCAGCAAGATCCAGAAGAGCGTCGCGGCGCAGGGCGCGGCCGTACGGCTACGCCACGTGAGCGGTAAGTTCCGTCCGCTTATCGGCGGCGGCGACGCGATCTGGGGCAGCGGCTACCGCTGCTCGCTCGGCTTCAACGTGACGACCAGCGGCGGCGCGGCGGCCTTCATCACCGCCGGGCACTGCGGCAACGTGGTCGGCACCTGGTACTCCGACCAGGGCGAGAGCAGCGAGCTCGCCACGACCGGCGACAGCGTGTTCCCGGGCAACGACTACTCGATCGCCACGTACACGGGCGGCGCCGCGCACCCCAGCGAGGTCGACCTGTACGACGGCTCGACTCAGCCGATCAGCGGTGCGGGCAACGCGACGGTCGGCGAGTCCGTCCAGCGCAGCGGCAGCACGTCGGGCCTGCACGGCGGCACGGTGTCGGCGACCGGCGCGTCGGTGACGTACGAGGAGGGCACGGTCGACGGCCTCATCGACACGGACGTGTGCGCGGAGCCGGGCGACAGCGGCGGCGCGCTGTTCGACGGCAGCACCGCGCTGGGCCTCACCTCGGGCGGCAGCGGCGACTGCACGTCCGGCGGCGAGACCTTCTTCCAGCCGGTCCCGGCCGCGCTGAGCGCCCTGGGCGCGAGCATCGGCTGACGATCTCCTTCCGGTACGGAACCCCTGCGGGCGCGCGGCCCGCGGGGGTTCCGTCATTCCGGTACCGGGCGGCCCCTCCGGGGGTGCGGCAGACTTCGCGCGTGGAGACCCTTCGGCGCCGCCCATGACTCCTGTCTTGGCACTGGACGAGAGGACGGGGAACGCGCTGACCGCGTTCCTGCCCGCGGCGCACGGCTCGGGGGCGCCCGGCGACGCGCCGACGCCCGCGGCCCTGGTCGCGGTCTGGTGCGGCCGGCACCTGCTGCTGGTCCACGACCGCCACCGGCGGCAGTGGGAGCTGCCCGGCGGCCGGATCGACCCCGGCGAGACCGCGCTCCAGGCCGCCGTACGCGAGTTGCGCGAGGAGAGCGGCCTGCACCTGCCCGTCCTCACTTTCGCCGGGTACGCCCGCTTCCGGCTCACCCGCCCGCCGCGCGGCGAGTACGCGGCCGTCTACACCGCCCGCACCGGCACCCGCCACCAGGACTTCGTACCCAACGAGGAGATCGGCGCCGTCTGCTGGTGGGACACCGCCGGTCCCGCTCCCGGCGGCACGCAGATCCTCGACGCGACCCTGGCGCGATTGACCGGCCCCTGACGGCGCGGGTTTCGCCCGTCCCTGAACCGGGCCGGCCTGCGCTGCGTACCGAAGGCCGTGAGGTGCCGTCAGAGGCACCGCCGCGGAGCGGAGACGCGAAATGGCCAACGCACGGCAGCACCGATGTGACCCCCACCCATCTCGTACGGGCATCGGGACCCGGCGGCACACCTACGCGGGAGGCCGGCGATGACCATCACCGCGACGGCCGCACCCACGACGCGGCTGCTGGCCGGGTTCCACGAGCTCGGCCGTGCGGCCCGGCTGACCGACCACCTCGACTGGTACGGCCCGGCGCGCCTGCCCGGAGGCGACGCCGAGTACCTGATCCGCGCGATCGAGGAGGCCGGGCTCACCGGGCGCGGGGGAGCGGGGTTCCCGACCGCGCGCGAGCTGCGGTGTGCCGCCGCCGCCGAAGAGCCCTGCGTCGTACTCGTCGACGCCGCCGATCGCGAGCCCGCTAGCGCCAAGGACCGCCTGCTCCTCGCCGTCGCACCCCACCTGGTCATCGACGGCGCCGTACTCGCCGCGCGTGCCGTGGGCGCGCGCGAGATCGTCGTGTGCGCCCGATCCACGGCCGCCGTCGACGCGGCGGTGGCCGAACGGGACCGCGCGCGACTGGCGTCGGTGCCCATCCGTGCCTGTGCGGTGCCGGGCGGCTACCTCGCCCGCGAGGAGACCGCGCTGATCAACTGGATCAACGGCGGCGAGCCCCGGCCCTCACCCACCCGCCCGCACGTCGGCGGCGTCCCCACCCTGGCCGCCAACGCCGAGACCTACGCCCACATCGCGCTCATCGCCCGGTACGGACCCGAGTGGTTCCGCTCATGCGGCATCGACGAGTCACCGGGCACGGCCCTGTTCACGGTGTCCGGCGCCGTACAACGGCCCGGGGTGGTCGAGGCGCCGACCGGTACGAGCGTCGGCGCGTTGCTGCGCCTCGCGGGCGGCCCGTCCGAGCCGGTGCAGGCCATCCTCACCGGCGGGTACGGCGGAGGCTGGCTGCCCCCGGCCCTCCTGGAGATGCCCGCGCGGCCCGAGCTGTTCGCCCAGGCGGGCGCCACGCTCGGCCCCGGCATCGTGGTCGCGCTGCCCGCGCGGGCGTGCGGCCTGGCCGAGTCGGCCCGGGTGCTCGCCTGGCTGGCCGATCAGGACCTCGGCACATGCCGCACGTGCTCCGTCGGCCTGCCCGCCATCGCCGCGGACTTCGCCGCGCTCGCCGCCGGCGCGGCCGATCCGGGGCGGCTGCGCGAACGGCTCCCCGGCGACGGCGCCTGCCGTCACCACGAGGGCCCTGTACGGTTCGCGGCCAGCGCCCTCCGGACGTTCGAGCCCCACCTGCGCCACCACGACGCGGCATGCCGGGAACTGCCGCCCGTACTGCCCCTGTCATGAGGGCCGGGGATCACTCCCCGTCGTCGAGTTCTCGCGTCAGCACCTGTACGGCGTGCGTGAGCAGTGCCACTTTCGTCTCCAACTGGAGGATGCGTTCCTCCAGCAGGGCGGTCGAGGGCGCGCGAAAGCCGAAGTCGATCTGCCGTGTCATCTTCCCTCCTCTCGTCACTCGCGGCTCGTGCTCGGCCCCACGCGTGCGCGTGTTCAGCCCGGCAGCACCGGCTCGATCCGGTACAGGGCGGGCGGCCTCACCTGTCCCGCCGTCGCGGCGTGCCGGTGGCCCGCGACCGCGGCGACCAGGTCGCGGGCGGTGACCAGCCCCACCAGGCGGTCGTCGGCGTCGATGACGGCGACGAAGTCCTGCTGGGCGGCCAGCATCGCGCGCGCCGTCTCGGCGACCGAGTCCGACGCGGCGACGTGCGGCGTCGGGCGGGTGCCGACGACCGCGCTCACCGGCATCCGCATCCGGTCTGGCCCCCCGCCGTCCCAGGCCGCGGCCATCGTCTCCGCGTCGAGTACGCCGACGCAGTGCCCGTCGGCGGCGATCACCGGCACGTGGTGGTATCCGCCCTGTCGCATCAGCTCCCACGCCATCAACGTGGTCTCCTCGGCCGCGACGGTGAGCACGTCCGTGGACATCACGTCGGCGACGACGCTCTCCTCAAAGCTCGGCATCATGGCGTTGCCTCCAGATAGGTCGGATGGATCCGGCGCCCGCTCACGTACTCGCCGCGGATCCGGATGAAGTACCCCAGCCCCTCCGGCGCCCAGGACCGCAGGGGCAGCCGGGAGAGCCGCTCGACCTCGGTCGCGGCGCGTACGACGCGTGCCTCGCCGATCACCGTCACCGACCAGCCCGAACGGCTGCCCGGAGCGAACGCGTCGGCCTCGAACGCGACGACCGCGCCACGCGTGGCCGACACCAGCTTGGAGTCACGGGGCATCGAGATGATCACGTCGTCCCCGTCGAAGACGAAGTGCACCGGCTGGATCGCGGGCAGCGCGCGGTCGGTGAAGACCACCCGGCCGAGGGTCACGGACCGCATGAGGGACAGGCAGTCGTCGCGATCGAGGACTTCGAGCCCGTTCGCGTCGAGTCTCATGCCTCGATGCTGCGCCCGGCGGCGTCCGCCGGGGCAGAGGCGAAGGTCCCGGCCCGCGCTGCGTTCCGCGGGCCGGGCCACCGGCCAAAGACCTTCCCCGGCGATCCGTGCCGTGATCGCGTGCGCCGGGTACGACCCGTCATGAACCGCCGGGGTACTGGGTTAAATGCCCACTGAACTGCTGTTTCATACTGGTTGGAGCGGAACGAAGACGGGAGGCGTGGAGCCGTGGCCCCTGAGAGGCCGCCCGGCGACGACCGCGCTCGCATGGTGCTGCCCCAGCTGCGGCTGGACGATCTGCTCGCCGAGCTCCAGACCCGGCTCGCGGCGGTGCTCGTCACCCGCGACCGCGTGCACGCGCTGCTCGAGGCGGTCGTGTCGATCGAGAGCGACCTGGAGCTGGAGAACGTCCTCCACCGGATCGTGGAGGCGGCGACGGCGCTGGTCGACGCACGCTACGGCGCGCTCGGCGTGATCGGCGACGGCGACCGGCTGGCCCGGTTCGTGACCGTCGGCGTCACCGAGGATGAGATCGCCGCGATCGGCCACTGGCCCGCCGGACACGGCATCCTCGGCCTGCTGATCAAGGAACCCGCCGCGATGCGGCTGCCGGACCTGTCCGCGCACCCCGCGTCGTCGGGGTTCCCGCCGTACCATCCGCCGATGCGGAGGTTCCTGGGCGTCCCGGTGCGCGTACGCGGTGAGGTGTTCGGCAACCTCTACCTGACCGAGAAGGCCGGGGGCGGGGAGTTCGACGAGGACGACGAGAGCGTCGTCGCCGCGCTCGCCACCGCCGCGGGCGTGGCGATCGAGAACGCGCGCCTCTACCAGGAGGCACGGCAGCGCGAACGCTGGCGGGAGGCCTCCGCCGAGGTGTCCACCTCGCTGCTGTCGGGCACCGCGCCCGCCGAGGTGCTCGCGCTGGTGGCACGGCGGGCGCGGGAGATCTGCGACGCGACGTACGCCGCGGTCGCGCTGGCGGAGGGGGAGTCGCTCACCGTCGAGGCGGCCGACGGCGAGGAGGCGGAGGCGCTGACCGGCCTCCGCGTCGCGATCGACGACGCGCTGGCCGGGCCGGTGCTGAGCGGCGGCGGCTCGCTGATCCTCGCCGATGCCCAGCAGGCGGCACGTACGCCGCGGTCCCCGCCGCCGGTCCCGATGGGCCCGGCGCTGATCGTCCCGCTCGGCACCGGCCCGGCCGTACGCGGGGTGCTGTCGGTGGCCAACGCCCCGGGCCGGCCGGCCTTCACCGAGTCCGCCCAGCGCCTGCTGGAGGCGTTCGCCGCCCAGGCCGCCGTCGCCCTCGAACTCGCCGAACGCCGGCGCGACGCCGAGCGCCTCTCACTGCTGGAAGATCGCGACCGCATCGCCAAGGACCTGCACGACACGGTGATCCAGCGCCTGTTCGCCACCGCCATGACGCTGATGAGCGCCATCAAGATCACCGAGCGGCCCGACGTCGCCGTACGCGTCCAGCGGGCCGTCGACGACCTGGACGACACGATCCGCCAGATCCGCTCGACGATCTTCGCGCTCCAGACGGCGCCCGGCGGCCGCCCGGCGCTGCGCGGCCGGATCCTCGCGGTCGCCGAGGGCGTCGCCGAGAGCCTCGGGCACACCCCCGCCGTACGCCTGGAGGGCCTGCTCGACACCCTGGTGAGCGACGAGATCGGCGAACAGTTGATCGCCGTCCTCCGGGAGGCCCTCTCCAACGTCGTACGGCACGCGCACGCCCGTCAGGTCCGGGTGTCGGTGGAGGCCGGGGACGCGCTCGTCCTCGTGGTCGAGGACGACGGGACGGGCATCCCGGCCGGGGGCCGGCGCAGCGGCCTGCGCAACCTCGCCGAGCGCGCCCATGCCCTCGGCGGCTCCTTCGAGACGCGCGACCGGGCGGGCGGCGGGAGCGTGCTGGAGTGGCGCGTGCCGCTGCCCGCCGCGTACGGGTGAGAGGCGAGCGGCACCGTACCGGGGACCTTCGGCCCCTTATGGGCGCCGGCCGTTCACGGCGACGCTGGTCAGGCAGGCTTCGCGGCGGTGAGGGGGTACCCGCCGCATGTGCCGACCAGGAGGAGCGCACCATGATCCAACCGATCGTCGTCGGAACCGATGGCTCACCGCGTGCCGATCTCGCCGTGGAGTGGGCCGCCGACGAGGCCACGCTCAGGCGGCGGCCGCTGCACGTCGTGCACGCGGCCGAACGCTGGGAGCGCGACCTGCCCTTTCACTCGGCGCCGGGGACGTGTGAGTCCCTGACCGAGTCCGGCGGACGCGTCCTCGCCGAGGCCGTCGAACGCGTCGCCAAGACCCGGCCCGCCCTCCTGGTCACCACCGAACTCGATCTACGGAACCCCGGCGCGTGCGCTACGCGCCCAGGGCCGCCGGGCCGATGAGATCATCGTCGGCCACCGCGGCCTGGGCGGCTTCCCGGGCATGCCGCTGGGCTCGACCGGCCTCGGCGTCGCCGGGCACGTCGCCGCGCCGGTGATCATCGTACGGGGGGAGGCGGGGGAGCGCCGCGGCGAGGTGCTGGTCGGCGTGGACCTCCATGGCGACCCGGCCGAGGTACTGCGCTACGCCTTCGAGTCGGCGGCCCTCCGCGGCGCGTGGGTACGCGTGGTCCACGCGTGGCAGGTCCCCACGGTGCGTACGGTCTCGGTCCACGAGGCCGCGGCCCTGCCCAGGAACGCCTGTCCGACACGCTCGCCCCGTGGCGAGCCGAGTTCCCGGACGTGGGCGTGGTCGAACAGACCCCGTGCGCACACCCGGTCGGCGCGCTGGCCGAGCGTTCGGCCCGCGCAGCCCTGCTCGTCGTCGGCACGGCCTGCGGCAGCCCGTACCTCGGGCCCGTCGGCCACGGCGCGATCCAGCACGCCGACTGCCCGGTCGCCGTGGTGACCCGCCCGGAGTGACCGCGTTTCACGGCGCCCGGCGCGCCATCCCGCTGCGGTCCCGCAGGGTCACCCGTTTCTGGAGAATCCGGCGCATGACGCCGTAGCCACAGCCGAACCGCTCGGCCACCTGCCGAATGCTCCAGCCCTGCTGGTAAAGGCGCGCCGCGTCCTCGGCCAGCCGGTCGGCCTCGGTGGGCCCCGCGTCGTCCGCGAGAACGTCGTCGACCGCCGAGCGGGCGTAACGACGATGGCCGCCGGGCGTGAGCAACGGCGTCAGTCGCCCTTCGCGCGCCCACTTGGCGATGGTCGGGGTACGGACGCCGAGCATCTCGGCCGCCTCTCGCGGTCTGAGCAGTTCTTCTGGTTGCTGCATTTCTCTTTATCGTCGCGTCAGAGGGTGGCCGACAGCGGCGAGGTGCCGCTCTATCTGGACGATACGGAAATCCCCGATTCCGGATATCTCGCCCAGCCTTCCGGCATCGGCGATGCGAATGACATCCGCCAGCGTCTCCGGCGGTGGGAATGACCGCAGCCCGCGCGCCAGCCCGAGCGGAATGAAGACACTGGGCGGCAACCCGATTTTGGTGAGCCGCGTGTCGACCGGCATGGCCGTCACGTCCACTCACCCCTTTCCAGCGTTGCCCGGCTGCACTTGATCCAGCTCGCGCCCGTCGCCATCAGAACACCCGGACCGAGACGACCTTGGAGATCAGCTCGACGGCGTGCTCTACTTGCTGAGCTGCGCAGATGGGCTTCCCCCACGACCACCACCACATGAGTTTCCCGTCGGCGTCGAGCCGCAGGGTGACCATTTCGGCCATGTGCGCGTTCCCGTCGGGAGCGTTGATCTTGATTGCACTGGATGGTTCGAGAACGTCGACGGCCAGACCCGCTTTCGAGCACGCCTCGACCATCCGCTTCACGATCTTTTCGGCATCTTGGTTCACGCTTACAGATTGGCGTCGGGTCGCTACGATGAGAAGGTATTACGCGCGCCACGCCAATGTCACAAGGGAAAATCAGGGTTGTACGGAGGGTGTACAGAGCAATGACAGCCGAACACGTGACGGCACGCCAGTTCGTTGGTAAGGAGATCCGACTAGCGCGAGAGGCGAAAGGAATGAGCCGCGCCCAACTGGCGGCCAAGTTTCCTGTCTCGGAGTCCACCGTGCGCTGGTGGGAGTCCGGCCGCACCGTCCCCGCCGAGCAGTACCTGGACCAACTCATCGAGATCCTGGGCCTCCCCGAGATGATCCGCCACATCCTGGACGACCTCGTCAGCAAGGAGGTAGCCCCCGAGTGGCTCGGAAAGTGGGTCAGCATCGAGGAGAAGTCGACCTCGTTGCTGACCTTCGTGTCGCTCGTGATTCCCGGCTTGTTGCAGACGGAAGAGTATGCCCGTGCCGTCTTACGACTCGGTAAGGAGTCACTGCTCGGCATAGAAGAGAAGGTCGGTGAGCGTCTGAAGCGGCAGCGTGTCCTAACGCGTGAAGAACCACCGCTGTATCATGCAATCCTCGATGAGGCAGCGATCAGCCGCCCGGTCGGTAGCTCCAAGATCATGCGTGACCAGTTGATGCACGTGATAAGCATGGCCGAGCAGACGGAGATGCTCATTCTTCAAGTCATCCCCTTCCAGGCCGGCGGACACGCCGGGTTCGCGGGTGGGTCTCTGGAGATAGCGAGCTTCGACGGTATGGAGGTCGCCTATGTGGACAATGCGCTACGTGGTGACGTCGTTGAGAAGCCCGAGGACGTCGCCGTCATTCGTAGGCTTTGGCAGAAGCTGAGTGCCAAGGCGCTCCCGGAAGGCGAATCAGCCCAACTCATCAAGGAAGCAGCAGAGAAATGGGTAACTTGAGCTGGCGGAAGTCAATCCGCAGCACGAACAACGGCGGAAGTTGTGTTGAGGTGGCCGTCGCTGAGGGGAGTCACGAGAATCGTGGTTGATCTGACCTGGCAGAAGTCCAGCCGCAGCACGAACAACGGCGGAAACTGCGTCGAGGTCGCCGTCGCGGACGAGCACGGCGAGTAGGCCCCTGGCCGACGAGACCCCCGCGATGATCACGAGCGGGGGTCTCGGCGAGGCAGGTGACGCTCGACCAATGCCTACCGCCGGCTCCTGTATTCATCGCACCACGCGCCGAGTGCATCCGCCAGCACCCACGACAAGCTCCTCGGTCTGGGCGGCGTGGCGTTCGCGAAGGCCATGTCCACCTCGACGGTGAAGAAGTCTTCGGCCTCGTCGCCCGAGGTAATCGCCCCTCGCGCGGCGCGTGTCTTCGCCCAGAACCGGTACATGTCGCGGCTGGCCATCAGATATCTCAGCGCACCGCGCAACTCGGCCAACTCGACTGTGTGCGCCTCGTAGGCGACCTTCTGAAGGTTGAGGATGAGGTTGCAGTAGCGGTCCTTCTTCGTCTCGGCCACACCCGGCGCTATGGGCGGCCAACCCCAGCCAGCTCACGGTCGTCGATGGCCATCTTGACGAGGTCGGTATGCAACTGCCGGAGCGCGATCTCACTACTCCGCTGCTGCTCCTCCCTCGTGATCGTCGACTCCTCCCGCTGGTTCTGGAGTTCGCGCCCCTGGAGAAAGAGCGTCAGCGCGATCCCGATGAAGGCCACCCCCGGAGAAGAACACCCCAACAGGCTCCAGCGCCTGCCCTATCTGGGCCCACCGGTCCAACGCCACGCCTTGTCATCGACGCGCACCAGCAGAACGACAGGCACGCCGGAATATCGTTCTTGGCGGCGATAAGCGTGTTGCGGGGGACCCTCACCACACGCTCGTCCGGAGCGCAGCGCGCGTCGAGAGTGCCCAGATCATGCACCTGGCACCGTCGTCCAGCTCCAGGATGTCGGGAGAACCGCTGACACCGGGGGTGTTGCCAAGTTCGGCAGGAGTCTTGCCGAGACGCCGAACGACCTTCATTCGATGCACTCCTCGTCGGCGGGAATCGAGGACACATCGAGCGTACATCGGTCGGCCGGACTCGGGCTCGCGTCTTGTACCGTCCGGCCGCGTGCCGATAATGCCTTGTCGGCTGCCTTGCGCATCGCCGATGATCGGGCCATGGCCACGTCCCGGCGAGCCGACGTCACTGATCGTTGGGAGCTTGCTCGGCGGGCGCTCGACGGGTACGTGAGTGGGCCTGACGCTCCGATCCGGGCGACGGCGCGCGCGCTGGCGAAGGTCGATGACGCCGTGGCCGTAATGCTCGTCGAGGGCATCAGCGACCAGATCGCGCTGGAGACGGCCGCCGTCTGTCGTGAAAGGGATCTCGCGGCGGAGCGGGTCGTGATCGTGCCGATCGGCGGGGCGCACGCGATCGGCCGCTTTCTGGCGCAGTGGGGTCCGCTGGGCGCACGTAAGCGGCTCGCCGGGCTGTGCGACCTGCGCGAGGAGGAGATCTTCCGTCGCGGGCTGGTCGCGGCGCAGGTCGGCTCACCCCGTACGCGCGTCGAGATGGAGCGGCTCGGGTTCTACGTCTGCGAAGACGATCTGGAGGACGAGTTGATCCGTGCCGTCGGCTCCGCAGGAGTCGAGGAGCTGTTCGCCTCGCAAGGCGACCTCGGGTCGTTCCGCTCGTTGCAGAGTCAGCCCGCCTGGCGCGGACGGGAGCCCGAGGCGCAACTGCGCCGATACCTGGGCAGTGGCGCGCGCCGCAAGCTGCGGTACGCACGGCTGCTCGTCGAGGCGGCCGCCGAGCGGGACACCTTGCCCCGGCCGCTCGACGCGCTGCTCGCCGCCGTCTGACCCGCCGGGCCGCTCCTCCGCAAGCTTAGTCGCCGACCATGTCGACCAGGTCGGCGATCGAGTCCGTGACGCGTGACGGGCGGAACGGGAAGCGGTCGACGTCACCCGCCTGGGTGACGCCCGTCAGGACCAGGATCGTGTACAGGCCCGCTTCCATGCCCGACACGACGTCGGTGTCCATCCGGTCGCCGATCATGGCGGTGGTCTCCGAGTGGCCGCCGACCGTGTTCAGCGCGCTGCGCATCATCAGCGGGTTCGGCTTGCCGACGAAGTACGGCGTCACGTTCGTCGCCTTGGTGATCAGCGCGGCGACCGCGCCGGTGGCCGGGAGGGAGCCGTCGGCGGACGGGCCGACCGGGTCGGGGTTCGTGGCGATGAAGCGTGCGCCGCGCGTCGATCAGGCGGATCGCGCGGGTGATCGAGGTGAAGCTGTACGTCCGCGTCTCGCCCAGGACGACATAGTCCGGGTCGATGTCGGTCAGCACGTACCCCACCTCGTGCAGGGCGGTGGTCAGCCCGGACTCGCCGAGCACGTACGCCGAGCCGTGCGGGCGCTGGTCGTTCAGGAACTGGGCGGTCGCCAGCGCGGAGGTGTAGATCGCGTCGACCGGCACCTCCAGCCCCGCCGCCCGCAGGCGTACGTGCAGGTCGCGTGGCGTGTAGATCGAATTGTTCGTCAGCACCAGGAACCGGCGGCCCGCCTCGGTCAGCCGCGGCAGGAACTCCCTGGCCCCGGGCACCGGACGGCCCTCGTGGACGAGTACGCCGTCCATGTCGGTCAACCAGCACTCGATCTGCTTGCGCTCGCTCATACCGGCCAATATCCCGCAGGCAGATGAACGGCGCGTACGCCGGGGGGTTACAGCGCGAGCTCGAACCAGACCGCCTTCCCGGCGGCGGTGTGGCTGGCTCCCCAGCGATGCGACATGCCGGCTGACGAGGTAGATGCCGCGCCCCGACTCGTCGTTGTCGCCCGGTTCGCACAGCACGGGCAGGTGGTGGTCGTCGTCGGTGACCTCGCACAGCAGCGTCTCGGTGCGCAGCAGCCGCATGGTGATCGGGCGCGTGGTGTAGCGGATGGCGTTGGTGACCAGCTCGGTCGCCAGCAGGGACGCGGCGTCGATCTGCTCGTCCAGGCCCCAGCCGGCGAGCGTGGTGGCGATCAGGCCGCGTACGTGCCGGGCGGCCTGCGCGTGCGGGCGCATGATCCAGTTGGCCACGCTCGCGCTCGGGATGCCGTCGAAGCGCGCGATCAGCAGGGCGACGTCGTCCTCGCGCTCGTCGGTGTGCATCGTGAGCAGGACGTTCTCGCACAGGTCGTCCGGGGTCGCCGAGACCTTCGTGAGGCTCTCACGCAGCGCGGTCAGGCCCTCGGTGAGGTCGTGCTCGCGCGACTCGACCAGGCCGTCGGTGCACAGCGCGATCAGGCCGCCGTCCGGCGCGGGCACCTCGATCGTCTGGAACGACACGTTGCCGACGCCCAGGGGCACGCCGGCCGGCACGGGCACCAGTTCCGTACGGCCGTCCGGGTGCACGAACACCGGGGGCACGTGGCCGGCGTTGGCGATGGCACAGCGCCGCGCGACCGGGTCGTACACGCAGTAGACGCACGTCGCGAGGTACTGCTCGCTGTACTGGCCGACGGTGTCCTCGAAGAGCTGGTCGAGGTGGCGCAGAACCTGGTCCGGCGGCGGGTCGAGGGCGGCGAGGGTGCGCACCGCCGTACGCAACTGGCCCATCGTGGCCGCGGACTGGACGCCGTGGCCCATCACGTCGCCGACCACGAGCGCGACGCGGCTGCCGGGCAGCGGGATCGCGTCGAACCAGTCGCCGCCGACCTGCGCGGCCGGGTTGCCCGGCAGGTAGCGGTAGGCGATCTCGACCCCCGGCAACCGTGGCGGATGCTTGGGCAGCATGCTGCGCTGCAACGCGTCGGCGACGCGCGCCTCACGCCGGTAGAGCAGCGCCTTGTGCACGCCCAGGGCCGCCTGGTCGACCATGAGCGTCGCGGTCAGCACGTCGATCTCGTCGAAGCCGGGGCGTTCGGGGGAGCGGAGCAGGACGGCGAATCCGAGCATGTGCTGGCCCGCCCGCAGCGGCGCCACGATGACCGACCCCGGCGGCTCGGAGGACTGGAGGCAGTTCATGTCGTCGCGCTCGTGGTCCGGATCCGGCCACATCACGAGCTGGCCGCTCGCCATGGTCGAGGCGAACGGCCCGGTCAGGTCCGAGACCGACAGCTTGCCGACGAGCGTGTGGTCGCGCAGCCGCGCGTCGTCGGCGAACGCGACCTGCCGCAGGACGGCGTCCTCCGGCGCGCCGGGCAGCTCGGGCAGCTCGCCGTCGGTGAGCACCGCTTCGTACAGGTACGCGGCGGCGAGATCGGCGACGCGCGGCACCGTCGTCTCGCACAGCGCGGTCACGACCTGGTCGAGGTCGAGGTCACCGCCGATGCGCACGGTCGCGGCGTGGAGGAAGGCAAGGTGTTCGTGTACCTCGGCGGACTCGGCCCGCCCGTGGCCCCGCCACTTCACCGACGGCCGTCACGGCGGCAGAAAAGGAACAGCTGCACTTCGGGCGGCAGCTCGGTGCTGGCCGGAGCATAGGAGAGGTGCCGCAGATCGATGACCTCGAATCCGGCCCGGGTCACGAGTTCTTGCAGCTCGCCACGGATATAGCCGGTGACGCGGACCGGGCTGCCGAGGAAATGGATCGGGGTGTCGTCGAGATCGGCCTCGACCATGCTGAGCAGAAAATGACCACCCGGCTCCAGCAGGTCGTGGATTCTCGCCAGTACGGGAGGGATCTCGGCGCGGGTGAGCATCAACAGGGAGAAGAATGCGACGACCGCCGCGAAATCTCCCAAAGAGGGATCTAGGTCGACGATGTCGAGGTGCCGGAATTCCGCCTCGGGCACGTCGCGGCGCGCCAGCCGGAGCATCTCCTCCGAGATGTCCAGGCCGATCACCTGATGTCCGGCATCGGTCGAACTGCCGCGCCGTCGGCGAGCCGGTGCCGCAGCCCGCGTCGAGCACCCGCGAACCTGGCGGCAGCCGCTCGATCAGCCACTCACCCGCCGCGATCTGCCCGTCCTTGTGCGGAAACGCCTCGTCGTAGTGTTCCCCGATGCGGTCGAACGCCCATGCCTGCGCGGCCTGCCGATCGGCGCGGAATCGCATAATGTCTGGGTCCTGTGTCATCAATCCATCCCTCCTCGCTCATTGGTTACACCCGAGCGCGAAGCCTATTCAACACGGATTCCGAACCAACCTCCGCAGAACCCCGGGTTACAAGCCTTGACAGAATTGGTATCCATTAGCGGTCGGTGAGGGAGAAGCCACCGCGCGCAGTGAAAGCGTCGCCCCGGACTACTTGCGGTTGATGAGCCGCAGGACGTACCGCATGCCGCGCTGAGGGGGGAGGGCCGAAAGGCGTCGCGAGCCGCGTACGTGCGGGGCGGCCCCGCAGGGCCACAGTGTTGCCCAGCCGCCAGCGCGCGGCCTCGGCCGGTCGCGCGGCGGCGACGACCGTCGCGGAGGCAAGCA
This sequence comes from uncultured Actinomycetota bacterium, assembly GCA_963799975.1. Taxonomy (GTDB): domain Bacteria; phylum Actinomycetota; class Actinomycetes; order Streptosporangiales; family Streptosporangiaceae; genus Actinoallomurus. Next base: position 1,052,648 of record CAWCZF010000006.1, read on the forward strand.
GCCGTTCGTTCGTGGACTTGGCGAGGTCGCTGAGCCGGGCCGCCTCGTTGACCGGGTCGCCGATGACCGTGTACTCCAGCCGCTGTTCGGCGCCGATGTGACCCGCCACGACCTGGCCGGAGGAGACCCCGACGCCCGCGTGGAGCTGCGGCAGCGTCGTCCGCAGCCGCCGCGACAGCGCGCGCGCGGCGGCCAGGGCCTGCCCGGCCGGATCCTCGAGCGGCTGCGGCGCGCCGAAGATCGCCAGCGCGGCGTCGCCCTGGAACTTGTTGATCAGGCCGCCGTGCGCCGACACCACCTCGACCACGATGCCGAAGTAGGCGTTGAGCAGCGCGACGACCTCACCGGGCGGGCGGGTCGCGGCGAGCCGGGTCGAGCCCTTCAGGTCGGCGAAGATCACCGCGGCCTCGCAGACCTCGCCGCCGCCGAGCGCCACGCCGTGCTCCAGCGCGTGGCGTGCGACGTCCTCGCCGACGTGCCGCCCGAACAGGTCGCGTACGCGATCGTTCTCGCGGAGGCCGGCGGCCATGTGGTTGAACCCGGCCTGCAGGCCGCCCAGCTCGCTCGCGTCATAGACCGGCACCGACGCCCCGAGGTCGCCGCGCTCGATCCGCGCCAGCCCCTCGCGCACGGCGCGTACGGGATCGGCGACGGCACGCGCCGCGATGTAGGTGATCTGGAACCCGATGAGCAGCGCGACACCGCCGAGCACGAGGATCGTGACCGCGAGCTGGGTCAGTGACATCCCGGTCACGACCAGGGCGGACAGGGCCGTGATGACCAGTCCGAGCAGGGGCACGGCGGTGCCGAGCGCCCAGGCGAGCATGGTCCGCGGCGTGATGCCGAACCAGCCGTCGTGCGACGCCGCACGCGCCGTCAGGACGACCGTCGCGATCGGCCGCAGGAGCCGCTCGGCGAGCAGGTAGACGATCGCGCACGTCGTGATGGCGCCGAGCAGCGTGATCATGCTCACCTTGAGCGCGAGCAGCGGCGAGAACACGAGGTCGATCGCGCCCCAGGCCACGGCGCCGAGGCCCCAGAGGGCGGCCTCCATGGTCATCAGCCGGAGCGGCCCGCGCAGCACGGCGCGGCGCTCCGCCTCGCTGGGCTCGGCCTGGTGCCCGGCGAAGTCGCGCAGCGGCCGGAACAGCCGCATCCCCCACGCCACGCCGAACGGAGCGCCGAAGACGACGTAGGAGGAGAAGATGACCAGGTTGATGAGCCGGATGCGCTCGGGGTTGGCCAGACCGGGCGGATCGGGCATCACGAAGGTCGAGAACAGCAGGACGAACAGGGCGCCGCTGAGGTTCGCGCCGCCGACGGCGAGGATGAGCAGCCGTCGCGTACGGCGCTCGAGAACGGCACGGGAGGCGCCGGCCGGACCGTCGAGCCAGGCACGGAACCCCTCGGCCCGCATACCGGCGGCCACCGCCATCCCCTCCCAGCCAGGGACATTGGAGACACCAGTGTTCCCGAAACCAGGGCGCCACGTGCGACGATCCCGGTAAGGATGTCGAGGATACGGTTGGTGCGATACCGGACGACAGGGGCGCCACCCGTACGGGCTGAGCGCGGTTCGCTGGGGGACGGCCCGCATCGCGCGGTGCCTCCAGGCCGGACGTGGGACCGTTGGGGGATGACGGCGAGGCGGCGGATGGGGCTCGGGCTGGCGGCGCTCGGCAGGCCCGCGTACATCAATCTCGGGCGGGACGGCGCGCTGCCCGCGGAGCGTACGGTCGGGGCGATGCGGGCGGCGACCTGGGCGGTGCTGGACTCCGCGTACGCGGCCGGGGTCCGCTGGGTGGACACGGCGCGGTCCTACGGACGGGCGGAGGAGTTCCTGGCCGGGTGGCTGGCGGACCGGGGCCACCGGGGTGTCACGGTCTCCAGCAAGTGGGGGTACGCCTACGTCGGCGGCTGGCGGGCCGACGCGGACGTGCACGAGGTGAAGGAGCACTCGCAGCGGAGGTTCGGCACCCAGCTCGCGGAGACGCGGGAGCTCCTCGGCGACTGGCTCGACGTCTACCAGGTCCACTCGCTCACGGCGGCCAGCGCGCTGTTCGACGACGCGGGGCTGCTCGACGCGCTCGGCGGCCTGGCCGCGTCGGGCGTACGTGTGGGGTTCTCCACGTCCGGGCCACGGCAGGCCGACACCGTACGGCGGGCGCTCGCGCTGGAGGTGGACGGGCGGCGGCTGTTCAGCACCGTCCAGTCGACGTGGAACCTCCTCGAACCCTCCGTCGCCGCCGCCCTCGCCGAGGCGCACGAGGGCGGCGCGTACGTGATCGTGAAGGAGGGGCTCGCCAACGGCCGGCTCGCCGCGGAGCCGCCCACCCCGCTGCGGCGCGTGGCCGAGCGCCATGGGGCCGGGCCGGACGCGATCGCGCTCGCCGCGGCCCTCACCCAGCCGTGGGCGGACACCGTTCTGTCCGGCGCGGTGAGCACGGCGCAACTCAATGGAAACCTCGACGCCGAGAAGATTGCCCTCAGAACGGACGAAATGGACGAACTTCGCGAGTTGGCCACCTCTCCGGACGCCTACTGGGCGGATCGCTCCGCACTGCCCTGGAACTGAGCCGTCCACCAGGTGAAACCCGTGCCGGGACGTCGGGCGATTGCCGGGACATGGTCGTTTTCAATGCGCGAACATGACTATTGACGCCCCAGTAGCGATCCGCGACAGTCGGGGCCATTGAGACGAGGGACCCCGATGTCCGAGCGACGCCGTACGGAAGGCTCGATGCATGGGCACATCTGATGTCAGGGGAGCCATCCTGGCGTCGATGGCGACCATCATCTACTACCTGGGGTTCATCGTCTTCCGGGTCGCCGCGGCCCGCATGCCCGTACTCCGCGGCACCCGGCCGCTCCGCCTGATCCGCCACACTTACTCCAACTGGCGGTGGCTGACCGGCCTGCTCATCGTCCTCGCCGGCGTCGCCACGCAGGTCGAGGCGCTGACCATGCTGCCGCTGAGCATCGCCGAGCCGATCTTCGCCGCCAGTCTCGTCTTCATCCTGTTCTACGCGGGCATCTTCTTCCGCGAACGCCTGACCGGCCGCGAGTGGTTCAGCATCGCGCTGTTCGGCGTGGCGACCGCGCTGATCGGCGTCTCCAACGGCCGGCGCGACGTGCTGACCAGCAGCATCGCCGATCCGCTCGTCCTGGCCACGGTCGTGGTCCCCGGCGTACTGATCGGCGCGGTGGTGCTCGTCGGCGGCGACGTGCGCGCCTTCGGACGGCACGCGCGGCCGCTCGCCGGGGTGGCGTACGGTTTCGGCTCGGGCGTCAGCCTCGGCGTGGCCGAACTCGCGATCAAGGGCGTCGCGTCCGTCTACAGCGCACACGGCGCGGCCGCCGCCGCGTACACGACCGCCTATCCGTATGTCGCGATCGGCATGGCGGTACTCGGCCTCGCCCAGTTGCAGATCGGCCTGCAACGGTGCCGGATGTCGATCGTCGTCACGGTCCTCACGGTGACCGCCAAGACGGAACTGGCGGTGTTCGGCCCGCTGCTGTTCAAGGAACCATGGCCGACCGACCGCCTACTACTCGGCCTCCGCGTCGGCGCCTTCGCACTGGCCGTGGTCGCCCTCGTGCTGTTCCCCAGACACGAGACCACCCACGAGCCCCCGGGCATCCCGCTACTGGCGCCCGGCGAAGGCGCCTGACCGGCGCTCAGGGCCTCTGGGTACCCCGGCGGCGCGGCCTGCGATCAGGGGCTGGTGATGGTCTGGGGCGGGGTGAGCGTGTAGGTCTCGCTCAGCGAGGCGTTGTCGCCGTTGACCATCAGCCCCAGGCAACTCGGCGAGACGTTCCAGAGACGTAGCTGGCTCGTCGGGCCCACGGTGAGCTGGCCGGGAGTGGCGTTGCTGTGCGAGGCGCTGACCTGGCCGGGGTAGCTCGCCGAGGTGGTACTCGCGACACGTAGCGAACAGCCCCCGCTGATGGTGAGCATGACCGAGGCCAGCACCATCGTCATCACGGGCGGGCTCCACACCGTCGGTTCGAGGTCCCAGACCGAGTAGTCCGAGGAGACCGTGACGGTCAGGAAGCTGAGTTTGCAGCCGCTGATGGCGCCGCTGGAGAAGTTCACGATCGGGTGGGCCGTGGCGATGTTCCCGCTGTGCCAGTTGCCCTGCACCGCCGAGGACATACAGATCACCGAATTCCCGGTGCCCAGATCCGTGAGCTTGAAGTTGATGGCGGCCGCCGTGGTGTTTCCGCCGGGTGTGACGGTGAAGGTGCTGGATGCTTGAGCCGGACCGGCCGTGACTGCCACGAGCGACAACACGACGACTAAGACCGCGGTCAGCTTCTTCCGCATGGGGAGTACCTCTTCTCCGCAGGGAATCTCTCCAAGAACGTAGAACGGCCACCCGTGCACATCAATAGACCGCCGTGATGGCCCCCGGCGGCCGGCCGGAGGTGATCGACGACGTCGTGCCGACCTTCGCGATCGGCCCGTCACCGTCTACGCTTCGCCACGTTGACCGTTAATGTCTGCTCTCAGGGCGATTTTTGGCTTATGGACAACGGGACATGACGGTCCTGCGTCCCTTGAGGAGCGGAACCCTCGTACGGCGACGGCCGGCGAGCGATGGATGAGGTGTGATGGCGATGCGCGACGCCGACGACGCGGCACCGGAGAGTACGCCGCCGGAGGCGCCCGGACCTGCGGAAACGGCGGCGGAAACGGACGAGGCGACGCCCGCCGGGCCGGAGAGGCAGGCCGAGACGGAAGCCGGGGCGAAGGCCGAGGACGACGAGGCGGCGACCGGCGAGGCGGAGCAGACCGAGGAGACCGAGGAGACGCCGCCGGAGCAGGCCGAGGACACGCCGGAGCCCGACGCCGGTCGACCAGGGACCGAAACCGAGCCCACCGTGCCGCCGAAACCGGTGCGCAAGCGCCGCCGCGCCCTGCGCTGGGCCGCCGCGGTCGTCGCCGTCCTCGTCCTGGCCGCCGGCGGCACGTCCGTCTTCCTGTACGAGCGCCTCCAGGGCAACATCCACAAGGAGCACGTCGAGCAGCAGCTCGGCCCCGACCGCCCGGCCAAGCTCAACAAGTCGATGAACATCCTGCTGCTCGGCTCGGACTCCCGCGACGGCGCGAACCGCCACTACTGGTCGCCGGACATCAGCGGCGAGCGGTCCGACACCACGATCCTGATGCACATCTCGCCCAACCGGGACCGCGTGGTGGCGGTGAGCTTCCCGCGTGACTCCATGGTCCAGGTGCCGCAGTGCGTGAAGAAGAACGGCCAGAAGGTCGCGCCCTTCTTCGGCATGATCAACGCGGCCTTCACCTACGCCGGCGCGCCCTGCACGTGGAAGACGATCGAATCCACCACCGACATCCACATCGACCACTACGTGAAGATCGACTTCACCGGGTTCAAGCGGGTCGTGGACGCGCTCGGCGGCGTGCAGATCTGCGTGCCGCACGCGGTCAACGACCCGCGCGCCGACCTCAACCTCAGGGCGGGCCGCCAGGTGGTCAGGGGCAACGCGGCCCTCGGCTACGTGCGCACGAGGTACGGGCTCGGGGACGGCTCGGACCTGGAGCGCATCCAGCGGCAGCAGAAGTTCATGGCGTCGGTGGTGGCCAAGGCGACGAGCAGCAGCATGCTCACCGACCCGACACGGATCTACAAGTTCCTCGACGCCGTCACCAAGTCCATCGCCACCGACGACAAGCTGAGCGTGTCGGCGATGCGGAAGCTGGCCACGAGCCTCAAGGGGATGAGCGCGGGCACCGTGCGCTTCGTCACGGTGCCGACGCAGGTCTACCCCAAGGACCCGAACCGCGTGCAGTGGGACATGGCGCAGGCGAGGCCGCTGTTCGACGCCATCCGGCGCGACGACGCCCTGCCCGCGCCCAAGCCCGTGCCGCCGCAGGCCGAGCAGCCCAGGCCGGAGGAGGTCAAGGTCCGGGTGCTCAACGGGCCCAAGAAGGCGGTCAAGGAGCTGAAGGCACGGCACTTCAAGGTCACCGAGGCCAAGGGACCCGTACAGCCCGAGACCAGGATCCTGTACGGGCCCGGCGGCGAGCGGCAGGCCGACGCGCTCGCGGTCGCCGTCCCGGGGGTGCGGATCGTGCCGGACCCGACCGTGCCGGCGGCCACCGTCGAACTGGCCGTCGCCCCGGCGGGCGTCCAGGTGGCGCCCGTGATCCCGAAGGTCAACGGTGAGATCAAGGCCGACCAGGTGCCCTGCTAGCGAACACCTCGGCGTTGGTACGCGGCCCGGCGCGCAGCCCCGCCCGCAGGCCGCGTGCCAGCTCGCGCGCCAGCCGCGCACGCTCGGCCGTACCCGACCCCGCGAAGGCGCGGGCCCACCGGCGTACGGTCGAGCCCGCGTAGACCACCCGCTCGCCCGGCGCGAGGCAGCGGCTGCGGGTGAACAGCCAGGTCTTGTTCCGCACCTCGTAGAAGAAACGCGCCCGCGGGTCGAACGTCGGCGAGGCGGTGCGGTGCACGACGACGCTGCCGGGGCACAGCAGCCCGAGGCGGCCGCGCAGGAGCCGCAGCGTGTACTCGAAGTCGTCGTTCCACAGGAAGTAGTCGGCGACGGGCAGGCCGCACGCGCGTACGGCGGCGGCGTCGAGCAGCACGGACACGAACGACGCGGATCGGACGCGCGCGAACCCGGGCAGGCCGGAGGGCCGTACGCGCGGGGTGTTCATGGGGTGGTCGCGGCCGTCGGTCCACCGGACCCGGCTCGCGGCGAGCGCCGGGCGGTGCCGTTCGCAGGCGTCCAGCAGCGCGGCCAGCGCGCCGGGCTCGGGCAGCGTGTCGTCGTCCATGAGCCACAGCGCGGTCGCGCCGAGCTCCAGGGCACGCGCCATGCCCGCCGCGAACCCGCCCGCCCCGCCGGTGTTGCGCGGCAGTTCGAGGAGGTCGACGCCGGGGAAGCGCGCGCGCACGAGGTCGGCGGTGCCGTCGGAGGAGGCGTTGTCGGCGACGACCGTCGCGTCCGGGACCCGTGTCTGCGCGCCGATGGCGGCCAGCGCGTCCGCGAGCAGATCGCGCCGGTCGTGAGTGACAACCACGGCTACGACATGAGCGTCTTTCAGATGACACCTACTAACACATCAGGCTTTTAGGGAGCTAACACGCAGAAGGCAATCGAAAGCGGGCGTGCGGAATTAGCATAGGCTTCCAACCCGCCCCGCCGGCCTCATCACGCTGCACCCAGCACTCCCCGCACTTCCCGCACCCGAGACGGACGCATGGCCCAACCCTTCTCCCTCCTCCTCACCGTGTACGCGGGCGACCGTACGGACTACGTCCGCGAGGCGTTCCGCAGCGCGGTCGACGCGCAGACCCGCCGCCCCGAGCAGGTCGTCCTCGTGCAGGACGGCCCGGTGCCGGCGGAGCTGGCGGCGTGTCTGGGGGAGCTGCGTGCGGCCAGCCCGGTCGCGGTGACCTTCCTGCCGCTGGAGCGCAACGGCGGCCTCGGCATCGCGCTGGACGAGGGCCTGGCCGCCAGCCGCCACGACGTCGTCGCCCGGATGGACGCCGACGACATCGCGATGCCGCAGCGGTTCGCGGTGCAGTTGCCGGTGATCGAGGACGGCGCCGATCTCGTCGGCGCGGGAATGCTGGAATTCGGCGCGGACCGGCAGGACATCGTCGGCCGGCGTACGCCCGTCTCGGCGCCGGAGGACATCGCACGGTACGCGCGCCTGCACGATCCGTTCAACCACCCGACCGTGGTGTACCGCCGCCGCGCGGTCCTCGACGCGGGCGGCTACGGCGATCTGCCGCTGATGGAGGACTACTGGCTGTTCGCCCGTATGATCGCAGGCGGCGCGACCATGGTGAACCTGACCGAGCCTCTCGTGTACTACCGCGTGGGCGACGGCGCGTACGAGCGGCGCGGGGGTGTGGCGCTGCTGCGCGCGGAGCTGCGGCTCCAGCGCGAGCTCCTTCGGGGCGGGTTCACCACACATGCCCAATATGTCCGTAATGTGAGTATCCGTGGCGGTTACCGGCTGACCCCGGCCTGGATCCGCCGGCCGCTGTACCGGCGGTTCGTGGCTCCGAGAGGGGTGCGCGACGCGCCGGTCGTCTCCCCCGAGGGCGCGAGTGAACGCTGATCTGCTCATCGCGGGCTCCGGCCTGTTCGGCCTCACCGTCGCCGAGCGCTGCGCGCGCGACCTGGGCCTGCGGGTCGTCGTGGTCGAGCGCCGCGACCACCTCGGCGGCAACGCCTACAGCGAGGTCGACCCCGCGACCGGCATCGAGGTGCACCGGTACGGCGCGCACCTGTTCCACACCTCCAACGAGCGCGTGTGGGAGTACGTCAACCGATTCACCGCCTTCACCGGCTACCGGCACCGCGTGGTCACCAACTTCAAGGGCCGCGTCTACCCGATGCCGATCAACCTCGGCACGATCTGCGCCTACTTCGGCCGCGCGATGTCCCCGGACGAGGCGCGCGCGCTCATCGCCGAGCAGGCCGCCGAGGTGACCCGCCCCCCGCGGAACCTGGAGGAGAAGGCGATCTCGCTGATCGGCCGCCCCCTGTACGAGGCGTTCATCCGCGGCTACACCGCGAAGCAGTGGCAGACCGACCCGCGCGAGCTGCCGCCGGAGATCATCACGCGGCTGCCGGTGCGCTACACCTTCGACGACCGCTACTTCGCCGACACGTACGAGGGCCTGCCCGCGGAGGGCTACACGGCGTGGCTGGAGCGCATGGCCGACCACCCGCGGATCGACGTGCGGCTCGGCACCGACTTCTTCGACCTGAGCGCGGGCGAAGGCGTCCCGGTCGTCTACACCGGGCCGCTGGACCGCTACTTCGGCCACACCGAGGGCGCGCTCGGCTGGCGAACGCTCGACTTCGAGCGCGAGGTGCTGCCGACCGGCGACTTCCAGGGCACCCCGGTGATGAACTACGCCGACGAGGACGTCCCGTACACCCGGATCCACGAGTTCCGCCATTTCCATCCCGAGCGCGACCACCCGGCGGACCGCACCGTGATCATGCGGGAGTACTCCCGGTTCGCCGGCGAGGACGACGAGCCGTACTACCCGATCGACACTCCCGCCGACCGTGCACGGCTCGTCCGCTATCGCGAGATGGCACGCGCGGAGAAGAACGTCTGGTTCGGCGGCCGCCTCGGCACGTACCGCTATCTCGACATGCACATGGCCATCGCGTCCGCGCTGAGCCTGTACGACAACCGGCTGCGACCGCACTTCACCGGCGGTACCGGCGCCAAGGGGGGCTCATGAGAGTTCTGCAGCGGGTCATCCTGCCCGCCGACCGCGACCTCGACGTGCTGAAGCTGTACGTCGAGAGCCGCGGCGAGCAGGTCGCGACGGGATCGGCCGCCCGCGGGGTCCGCGTCGCCGGGCGGCGGAGCACCGCCGTCGCGCCCGGCGGAAGGGCCTCCTTCTGCACCTACTTCAACGCCTTCCCGGCGAGTTACTGGCGCCGCTGGAGCGTCCTGGACGGCGTACGGCTGCGGCTGCGCGTCCGCGGCGACGCGATCGTGGTCGTGTACCGCTCGACCGGCAAGGGCCTGGTCCAGCGGGTCACGCAACTGGAGATCGACTCCGACACGGCCGTCGACCGCGAGCTCGACCTGCCGCTGGAGCCGTTCATCGACGGCGGCTGGTACTGGTTCGACGTCGCGGCCGGAGACCGCGAGGTCGTGGTGGAGAGCGCCGAGTGGTGCGCGGACACCGACCGTACGCGGGGCAGCGTCAGCATCGGCATCACGACGTTCAACCGGCCGACCTACTGCGTCGACCAGCTCCTCGCGATCGGCGCGGCGAGCGACGTCCTGGACGTGGTCGATGAGATCTTCGTCGTCGACCAGGGAACCAAGCGGGTCGAGGACCGGCCGGAGTTCGCGGCGGCCGCCGAGGCGCTCGGCGCGCGGCTGCGCGTGATCGACCAGGGCAACATCGGCGGCTCCGGCGGCTTCTCACGCGCGATGGCCGAGACCCTCGACGCCGGGCGCAGCGACTACGTGCTGCTCCTGGACGACGACGTCGTGGTCGAGCCGGAGGGCATCCTGCGCGCGGTGGCCTTCGCCGACCTCGCGCGTACGCCGACGATCGTCGGCGGCCACATGATGGACATCTTCAACCGGTCGGTGCTGCACGTCTACGGCGAGACGATCGCGCGCTACCGCTGGTGGATGACGCCCGCGCCGCACACCTTCCTCGGCCACGACCTCGGCGCGCACCCGCTGCGCGACACGCCGTGGCTGCACCGCCGCGTCGACGTCGACTACAACGCCTGGTGGATGTGCCTGATCCCGGTGGACGTGCTGCGCAAGGTCGGGCTGTCGCTGCCGTTCTTCATCAAGTGGGACGACATCGAGTACGGCGTGCGGGCCCGTCAGGCCGGGTTCCCCACGGTGTCACTACCCGGCGCGGCCGTCTGGCACGTGCCCTGGCACTCCAAGGACGACACGCTCGACTGGCAGGCGTACTTCACCGAGCGGAACCGCCTGATCACCGCGCTGATGTACTCCCCGTACCCGCGCGGCGGCAACATGCTCAAGGAGAGCCTGTTCATCGCCACCAAGCACGCGCTGGCGATGCAGTACTCCACCGTCGAGCTGATGCTGCGCGCGGTCGAGGACGTATTGCGCGGCCCGGAGATGCTGCACGCCTCGATGACGACGAAGATGGCCGAGCTGCGCGAACTGCGGTCCGGCTACGCCGACGCGCGCGCCGAGCCGGACCTGGATGAGTTCCCCTCGGTCAAGCGGAAGAACCCGCCGCGGCGCGGGCGCGAGCCGGTGCCGCCCGAGGGACGCAAGGCGCTCGTACGCACGGCGCTGTCCGGCGCGCTCCGCCAGCTGCGGCCGGTCGACGCGTTCTCGCGCGAGCACCCCGAGACCACGGTGCCGCACGCCGACCAGACCTGGTGGCTCCTGTCGCGCTACGACAGCGCTCTCGTGTCCTCGGCGGATGGGACGAAGGCGGCGTGGTACCAGCGCGACCCGCGGCGGTTCCGCGTGCTCGTCCAGCGGAACGCGGCCCTGCACGCGCGGCTCGTGCGCGAGTGGCCCGAGCTGAGCCGCCGCTACAAGGAGGCCATCCCCGAGCTGGCCGCGCCCGAGAGCTGGCGGCGTACGTTCGAGGCCGCGAAGCGGGAGGAGCGGTGACCCTACCGCCCCTGCTCGCCCCCGGACGCGGCGGCGGGCTGCTCGACGTCGCACGGCGCGGCTACCTGCTGCGCCTGCTCGTACGCCGGGAGCTGCGCAGCCGCTACCAGGGCTCGCTGCTGGGCCTCGGCTGGTCCTACGTGCGCCCCGCGGTCAACTTCGCGGTCTACTTCTTCGTGGTCGGCATCTTCCTCAAGATGAGCAAGGCGATCCCGAACTTCCCGGTCTTCCTGTTCTCGGGCATGGTCCTGATCAGCTTCTTCACCGAGACGCTCATCACCACGGCCTGGTCGGTGGTCGGCAACGCCTCGCTCGTGAAGAAGGTCTACCTGCCGCGCGAGCTGTTCCCGGTCTCCTCGATGCTGGTCTCGGGCGTGCACATGCTCCCCGCGCTCGCCGTGCTGACCGGCGGCGCGGTGTGGGCCGGGTGGGCGCCGTCGTGGCTCGCCGTCGGCTCGATGCTGCTCGCCTTCGCCGTCGTGGCGACCCTGGCCATGGCGTGCGGGCTGCTGCTCGCCGCCGTCAACGTCTTCTTCCGCGACGTCGGGCAGGTCGTGGACATCATCAACATCGTCGTGCCGTGGTCGGTCCCGATGATCTATCCGTGGACGACGGTCGCGCAGGCCACACACGGGAGCTGGCTGCTCCAGGCGTACCTGGCCAACCCGCTGTCGAGCGCGGTCCTGCTGTTCGAGCGCGCGTTCTGGTGGCCGACCAACGGGCACGCGCTGACCCTTCCCAACGGCGCGCCCGCCCTGCCCGGCGGCCAGCTCGCCTTCCCGTACCATCTCACCGAGCGCGGGCTGGCGAGCCTGCTCGCCGCACTGGTGCTGCTGGCCGTGGCCCAGGCGGCCTTCGCCCGGCTCCAGCGGCGCTTCGCCCAGGAGCTGTAGATGGACTCGATCGTCGTCGACGGCGCGTCCAAGCACTTCACCCTGCGCCACGCACACTCCATCAAGGAGATGACCGTACGCGCCGCGCGGCGGCAGAGCCTCGCCGAGCGCTTCACCGCCCTCGACGACGTGTCGCTCACCGTCGAGCAGGGCGAGTCGCTCGCGCTGATGGGCCTCAACGGCTCGGGCAAGAGCACGCTGCTCAAGCTCGTCTCCGGCGTCATGCAGCCCGACCGCGGCTCGGTGCGCGTACGCGGCCGGGTGGCCGGCCTGATCGAGGTCGGCGCGGGCCTGCACCCCGACCTGACCGGGCACGAGAACATCTTCCTCAACGCCGCGATCCTCGGCATGACCAAGGCCGAGACCCAGGCGAAGTACGACGAGATCGTCGCCTTCTCCGAGATCGAGACCTTCCTCGACACCCAGGTGAAGTTCTACTCCTCGGGCATGTTCATGCGGCTCGGCTTCGCCGTCGCCGTGCACACCGACCCGGACGTCTTCCTCGTCGACGAGGTGCTCGCGGTCGGCGACCCGCCGTTCCAGAAGAAGTGCCTCGAACGCATCAAGGAGTTCCACGACGAGGGACGCACCCTCGTCATCGTCTCCCACGACATGGGCACGCTGGAGCGGGTCTGCGGCCGCGGAGTCGTACTGGAGCACGGTCGCACCGCCTACGAGGGCGACATCCAGAGCGCGGTCGACTTCCTCAACCCGCCGGACACGCCGCTGGAGGCCGAGCAGCGCCGCCGGGCACGCGCGGACGCGGCGCTCGCCGCGGCGGGGCTGGACAGCACGGCGCGCGCCGAGGCCGAACTCCTGGCGCGCGAGATCATGCCGGACGCGCCGCGGCTCCCCGACCCGCTCGCGACGCTGGAGCACGGGCTGTCGCTCGCCGCGGGCCGCGACGGGATGGCGCTGGAGTTCGGCGTGCACACGGGCGGCACGCTGACCGTCATCGCCGCGGCACGCGAGGGCAAGAACGTCTTCGGCTTCGACTCCTTCGAGGGGTTGCCGGAGGACTGGCGCGACGGCTTCCCGGCCGGCCACTTCGCGCTGGACGAGCCGCCGGAGGTGCCCGGCGCGGAACTCGTCGTTGGGCGGTTCGAGGACACGCTGGCGGGGTTCTTGGAGGAGCATCCGGAGCCGGTGGCGTTCGTGCACGTCGACGCCGACCTGTACTCCTCGGCACGTACGGTCCTCGGCCTCGTCGGCCCTCGGCTGAGCCCGGGCGCGGTCATCGTCTTCGACGAGTACTTCGGCTACCCCGGCTGGCGGGACCACGAATACCGGGCCTGGGAGGAGTGGGTCGCCGAGTCCGGCGTGGAGTTCGCCTACGAGGGCTACACCGAGGACAACGAGCAGGTCATCGTACGGATCACGGGGCTGCCGAGCGAGCCGCCGTCCCTGGCCCCCGCGTCGGCGACGCGGGTCGCCGTACGGCCGAGGCCGGTCGAGCGGACCGCCGTCGCACCCGTCGAGACCGTGGAGGCCAAACCCGAGCCGGAGGACGACGGCGCGACGCGCGAGACGCCGGCGGCGCGGCGGCGGGGCGGCGGGCGGCTGCGGGAGCTCGACGTGCTGCGGTTCGTGGCGGCCGCCGCCGTGATGCTGCACCACTTCACCGGCGTCCCCGCGCCGGAGTGGCCGGGCGGCAGCGCCCGCAAGATCTTTCCGGAGCTGGGCCCGATCACGCGCTACGGGTTCCTCGGCGTCGAGCTGTTCTTCCTCATCAGCGGTTTCGTCATCCTGCTGAGCGCGTGGGGCCGCAAGCCGGGCGACTTCGTCGTCTCGCGCCTGGTCCGGCTCTTCCCCGCGTACTGGGCCGGCGTGCTGCTCTCGACCGCGGCGTACCTGTTCCTGAACTCCTGGGTGCCCTTCGGCCCGAACACCGACGGCCCCCTCATGCGGTTCCTGCCGAACCTGACGATGCTCCAGGAGGGCGTCGGCTCGCAGCGCATGGAGGTCGTCTACTGGACCCTCTACGTCGAGCTGCACTTCTACGTGCTGATGGCACTGTTCGCCTGGCGGGGGATCACGTTCAACCGCTGCGTCGCGTTCATGGCCGGCTGGCTGCTGTTCAGCGTCTTCGCGCTGGAGTCCGGGTCGGCCTTCCTCAAGGTCGTCCTGCTGTGGCGCTACGCGCCGTTCTTCGTCGCCGGGATGGGCTTCTACCTGATCTACAAGTACGGCTCGAACCTCGTCGTCTGGCTGCTCATCGCGGCGGGCTGGGCACTCGGCTGCTACTACGACGTGAAGTACAACTTCCCCGACTTCCTCACCGCCCCGCACTCGCTCTACGTCATCCCGGCCGTGGTCACCGTCATCTTCGCCATCATGGCGCTCGTGGCGACGCACCGCCTGTCATGGCTGCGCTGGCGCGGCTTCACGGTGCTGGGCCTGCTGACGTACCCGCTCTACCTGGTGCACCAGACCATCTCGCGCACGCTGGTGCCGCGGCTGCTCCCGCACATGGGCCGCTGGGAGGTGCTCGCCGTCCTGATCGCGACCGCCCTGGCGGTGTCGTACCTGATCAACCTGCTGGTCGAACGCCCGGCCCAGCGCCACGTGAGACCACGCCTGAAGGCGGCGATGGACCGGATACGCGCCGGTGACGACCGGGAAGCCCGGCAGGTTCAGTAGTCGTACCCGTCGAACCGGCGCACGGCGATCGAGAAGCCGACGCCGAGCCCGATGGTCCCGCCAAGGCCGATCTTCCACGGGATCACGTCGGCGGCCACAGCGGACCAGATGACGACGATCAGGCACAGGTAGAGGAGGAGCGTCCGGATGGCGAAGCGCCGCCGCCGCGGCCATTCGGCCTCCGCGGCGTCCATCGTGTGCCGGAGCAGCGCGCTCATCGCCGTCAGCTGCTCATCCGGGTCGCCGCTTCGCTCCGCGCCCTCGATCTGCTCTAACCAGTCGTACTTGAGCTGGGCCGACTCGCGCACCGCGTTGTGGATGCGTCGCCGCCGGCGGCTCTCGCGGGAGGGTTGATCGATCTCCGCACCCGGCAGCAGGAGACGGCCGAAGACCTTGCCCGACAGCGCCTCCCCGATCTCCCGCTTGGTCTCGCGGTACGGGTCGATCCGGTCGGCGATCAGGCGCAGGTCGGCGTCGCTGTCGATCATGTCGCGGAGCTTCTCCATCGACAGGGGGGATGCCGGGAATCGCCGTACCAGGGCCTCGGCGTACATGGTGGAGAGCCTCATCCGGATGTCCTCCGCGCTCTCGGCCGGGTCAGCCGCCATAGTTCGTGCCGTCCGTGACCGCGTCGGCGACACCGGCCAGCATGCCTGCCCAGCGAGGCTCGATGAGCACCGGCGCACCCTGCCACCACGCCTGGTCGCGGATCAGGGGCCGGGCGATGAGGACCTTCGCCGTGGCGAGCCCTGGTGTGCCGGCGAGCAGGCCGCCCCACAGCCACCAGGTCAGCGGAGGGCAGACCTTCCAGAAGTGCAGGCCGAGCAGATCCGTGCACGGCTTGAGGTGCAGAACCGTGACGGCACCGGCGATCAGCGGGACGGCGACGGCCAAGGAGAGCCAGATTCCTCGCCAGGGCACCCTCGCCTCGGCGGTGGAGTACACGGCCTTGGCGGTGGTACAGGTCCAGAACGAGAACCAGGGTAACGCCGCGAGAACCAGCGCTGTCTGCTGGAGGAGGGAGATCGCCACGTGCTCGACCCACGCGTCCATCGGCCCCGCGTCTCCTCTCGTGTGCTTCCCGCGCCCGGTGCCACCGGTGAGACGGCCCGCCTGCGCCGGCGGTTCCGCGGCCCGTGGCCTACGGCGCGGGGGCGAGGGCGATCGCGTCGATCTCGGCGCTGCACGTGGACCGGGTGAGGCGCAGTGTGTCGCGGCCCGCGGACAGGTCGACGCCGGTCGCGGTGATGGTCCATCGGTCCCAGCCGTACGCGGGGTAGCGCAGCTCGCCGTCCGGTCGTCCGTTGACCGTCAGGCGCTGGTCGCACGCGCCGCCGGTGCCGTCGCCCGCCCGTATGTACAGGCGGTAGCGGCCGGTGCGCGGCATCTCGAGGGCGAACTCCAGGAAGCTGCCGCTCGCCGACAGGTAGCCGACCTTGCCGTCACCCGAGGCGTTCGCCGTCGTCAGCCGCTCGCCGTTGTTGACCGTCGCGTACGTCGGCGACTCGGCCTCCCAGCGGGTCATCGGGCGGTCGGTGATCGCCGAGTACCAGCGCGCGGCCATCTTCGCGTAGCCGCCGTTGGTGGGGTGGATGCCGTCGCCGGACAGGTCGGCACGGCCCAGCGCGGAGTGCAGGTCGACCACGTGCACGTGCCGGCCGGCGGCCGAGCGGCTCGCCACGACCTCCGGGATCGCGGCGTTGTAGGCGCGGGCACGCGCGTCGTCGCGCCGGTTCGCCAGCGGCGTGATCGTCGCGACGTACACCTGCGCGGACGGCAGCGTCGTGGTGACGACGTCGAGCAGCGCGCCCAGCCTCGCCGGGGCGGCGGGCAGGCCCCAGCGCTGGATGACGTCGTTCGTGCCGATCTGCAGCAACACGACGTCCGGCCGATAACGGAGCAGCCATCCGCGCGCGTGCTGGGAGAGCTGGCGGATGCGCCAGCCCGGGTGACCCTCCTCGTCGCGGTCGCCGAGCTGCGGCGGGCCGCCGGAGCGCGAGCCGACGAAGTCCACGCGCATCCCGTCGGCCTTCATGTACTGCCACAGGTCGCTGCGGTAGCCGCCCAGCGACTGGAGGCCGTCGGTGATCGAGTCGCCGAGCGGCATCACGCGTACGGGGATCGGTGCGGGCCGGTCACGCTGCGGGGCCATCTCCACGGCGCGGTGCGGGGCGCCCGAGGCTTCCAGGCGCAGGCCGGCGCAGGCGGCGAGGCTCAGGAACAACGAGGCCGCGGCCAGGATGACCCGGTCGAGGCGCGTCATGCGGGGGGCTCGGATGGACGGCTCACGGCAGCGGCCGCCGCCAGAGGGTGGGCTGCTCGCCGAGATGGTCGGCGGTGATCCCGACGGCCAGCAGGTCGGGGCCGGCCGCGGTCATCCCGGTGAGCCACTGGTCGCCCCGGCCGGACAGGCCCGTCCCCTGGGGAGCCTGCGCCGCCCAGGTACGGCCGTCCGCCGACGTCCACAGCACGACGTCCGCGCGGCCCGGCCGGCCCGCCGCGCCCGCGAGGACGAACCCCCTCGGCGTCGCCGTCACCGCGGTGATCGCGGAGTTGCGGTCGCTGGAGTCCGCGCCACCCGGCCCGGCCACCGGCAGCCGTACCTCCTGCCAGGACGCGCCGCCGTCCAGTGAGACGAACGCGAACGCGATGCGGCCGGAGGACGTCGTCGCCGTACCGGTCGCGACGAGCGCGCCGCCGTGGACGGCGACCTTGTCGAACCAGCCCTCGAGCGCGCCCGACGGCGCCGACAGCTCCTTGAGGGTCCACTTCTTTCCGTCCGCGGAGGTCCAGACGGCGGGACGGCCCTGCGGGGCGTCCTTGACGTCCGGGTCGGTGAGACCGCCGACCGCGACGTAGCCGGAGGGCCCGGCGACGACGCCGCGCATCCAGCGGGCGGCGGAGCTCGTGCCGCCGAGATCACCACCGTCGGCGGTCTGCCAGGACTTCAGGTCGGCGGAGAACCAGACGCCGGCCGAGGAGCCGGACTCGCCCGCGATCACATAGCCGGACGGGCCCGCGGCGGCCGCGTAGGTGGCCACGTGGCCGCCGGAGCCGGGATCGAAGTCGCTCGCCGCGTGCCAGGTCGCCCCGTCCGGCGAGGTGACGACGAGCGGCTTGGCCGCGTCGTAGCCGACCGCGAGCCAGCCGGCGCCGCCGTTCGCGACGTTCACGAGCCGCTGCGCGCCGGGGCGCGTGAGCGCCTGGCCGGGGTCGCCCGCCCGTGTCCAGCGGGTGCCGTCCGGCGAGGTCCACACCGCGCCGTCGCCGTTGGTGCCGCCGACCGCGACGCGCAGGTTCGCGGCGCTCGCCACGGACGTCACGGTCTGGTCGGGCCGTACGGCGCCGGTGACGGCCGTCAGGTCGACCGGGATCTCCTGGCCGAGCGAGTCGCGTACGGCGAGCAGCGCGTCCGCGTCCTGGCCGTCGTTGTCGTGGCCGGCCACGACGGTCGCGCCGGCGGTGACCGCGACGCCGTCAACCGTACGGCCGGGGGAGGTCGCCACCTCGCCGCCGTTCTGCCAGGTGCGGCCGTCGTCGCTGCGGGCGAGCAGCACCTTCTTGTCCGCCCCGATCACGGCGACGAGGCCGCGGTCGGATCCGGCGATCCGCTGGAGTCCGCCGTAGCCGGGCAGGTGGATCTCCCCGGCGGGCTGCCAGCTCTGCCCGTCCGCGGACGTCAGCACCACGCCGTAGTGCTCGGACTTGCCGTTCGCGTTGCGGCCCGCGACGAACCCGGTCGGCGTGGCCGAGATGGCGATGCCGGGCCCGGCCGTGCCCTTGGGGTGCGGTACGTCGGCCGTCGTCCACGTCCGTCCGCCGTCCGCCGAGCGCCACACGCCGTCCTTGACGACCTGGCCCTTGCCGTTGGTCGTCCAGCCGTACGCGAGGACGGCGTTGCCGTGCGCGGCCACATCGATCAGCGACAGCGGGCCGCCGGACAGCGACATCTTGAGCTGGTCGTTGCCGAGCCGCTCCCACTGCCGGCCATCGGGGGACAGCCAGACGACCGGCACGGCGTCGCTGTAGTCGCCCTTCTGCGAGGTGTCGCCGACCGCGACGAACCCGCTCGACGTCCGCGTGACCCGGGTGATCTTGTCGTGGCCGAAGACCGAGCCGGTCGCGTCGGGCTGCCGCGTCCACGTACGGCCGTCGCGGCTCGTCCAGACCGCCGTGCCGGCGCGGGAACCGCCGAGCGCGACCCACGCGCCCTCGGCGCCGGCCACCACCCGTGGCGTGTCGCCGTACCCCGGCTCGGCACCGTCGGGCGTACGCACGTCGGCGAGCCGGAACGAGCGGCCGCCGTCGCTGGAGACCAGGAACTCCGCCCGGTAGTCGGCGGTGTCGGTCTCGCCGCCGACCGCGACCACGATCGAGCCGGCCGACGCGACGCCGGTCAGCTCCTGGTCGCGGCCGTCGGTCTTGACGGACGGATCCGGCGCGAACACGCCGCCGGCGAGCCGGGCGACCGGCCCGGCGACGGTGCGGTCGTGGTGCAGGGGGCCGCGCCCGGAGACCAGGACGACGACGCCGCCGGCGATGAGCGCGAGGACGACCAGGCCCGCGAACCCGAGGAGGATCGGCCGCAGGCGCAGGCCGCCGCGGCGACGGCGGCTGCGCTGGGCCGTCTCACGGCGCCAGGGCTCGTTGTAGACCGCGGGCGGCGTGGCGACCGGCCGCGGTCCGGTCTCGTGGCCGCCGCCGGGCAGGCGCGTGACTGGCGGCCGCGGCGTGGAGCGCGGACTGGTCGCGGAGGGCGGCAGGTCGTAGGCGGTGGCGGAGGGGTCGAACGGCGGGTTCGGGTGCTGGGGGACCGGCTGCGTGGGGATGGGCTGCTGGTAGGCGGGACCCCAGCCGGGCGGGGGCCCGTCCGTCGCGGTGTGCTGGTCATCGGGCGGGGGCGGCGGCTCGTGCGCCGGGTCCCAGCGTGGCTGCGGAGGGATCCGCCACGGGTCGGCGCCGCCGGGATCGACGGCGGTCGCGTGGTCGTCCTGCGCTTCGGCCCACGGGGGAAGGGCGGACGGCGGCGTCACGGGTCCCCAGCCGGACTCCGGAGGGCCGGCGGCGTGCGGCGGACTCGCCGGTTGCCGCGGGTGTGCCGGTGGCGGTGGAGGGAAGGTCAAGGGGTGTTCCGCAGGTGGGTCCGCGTTGGGATCTTCGTCGGACATGTCGTGCCCAGCCACGCTCACCCTCCCCACTCATCGCCGTGAATGGCGACCCCCCGCGACGCGACCTTCCACATGTCGTGGCGGCATCTTATCTGGACAAAGTGCTCAAGTGGGTGCTTCGTCGCACGGTGTGCGGCCTATCCCGCAAATCCCGCAAATCTCTAATGGACCGGGAACCGTCCCGCCATCACGGGATGAACGGCGTCCGTCACGGTGTGAAGTAAGCGGCGAGAAGCGGCCGGTATCGCAGGCCGAGCCGCCGATAGAGCCGAATGGCGGCAAGGTTGTCCGCATCGACCATCAGCGCGGCGCTGCCATGCCGGGCGAGGGCGGCGGCGAGCACGAACGCGCCGATCGCGTGCCCGTACCCGCGACCGCGCGCGACGGGGCGTACGGCCACTCCGGCGATCAGCCCGACGGAGGGCGCGGACCAGGCGAGCGCGCCCAGCGCCACGAGCCGCCCGCAGCCATCGCGTATCCCGGCCCAGCACTCGACCCCGGGCACCCCGGGCCGCGCGTCCGAGTCGGGATGGGCGGACGCCAGCAGCGCCGCGGCCTCCTCCAACTCGGCGTCGCCGAGCCACCGCGGCGAGCCGGAGACCGGGTTCGGAACGCGGGCGGCGCCAGGGAGCGGACGGGAGCCGGACCCGTACGCGAGGTCCGGCTCTCGTCCGTGTTCGTCCAGGTCGCGGCGTTCCCCCGCGCGATGCGGGAGACCCGGGGGCGACCCGGACCCGGCGTACGTGCGGCGGCCGGGCTCTCCGGCCGGTCCGCCTGGGGAGGCGGTCGTGGAAAGGGTCGTCGCGTCGGCCGAGGTCGCCATCCAGCCGAACGCCGCCCCGCCGGTCATCCCCGGCGTCGCGCGGATGACGGCGCGGATCGTCTCGGGGTCGCCGAGCGGCCGGTACGTCCGGCCGCTCTCCCGCAGCGCCGCGCGTACCAGCGGGACGGCGAGGTCCGCGGGACCGCGTACGGCGATCCGGTCCCGCGTCGAGAGGCCCGCCCCGGCGACCGCGAGCGCACTCCCGTCGTCGCTCGCCCACGCCCGGCTGCTGCGCCCGGCCGGTCCCTGCGCCGCCCAGCGGCACAGCGTGTCGCCCCCGCACAGCGCCACCAGCTCGTCGTGATCCTCGATCGACCGCATCGCCGGGCAGTCTGCCAGCAGTGCCCGCGGGAGGCACGGCCCGTCCCCGCCGTCTCGGTCAGGCGGCCTCGGCGCTGATGAGGCGGGTGACCTCCTGGCGCAGCTCCGTCAGGTCGACGCCCGCGTCCACCAGGACCTTCACCCCGAGACCCTCGCCCTCGCGGATCAGGCCCAGCAGGAGGTGGCCGCTGCCGATGTACCGGTGGCCCAGGCTCAGCGACTCGCGCAGGGAGAGTTCGAGGACCTTCTTCGCCCGTTTGCTGAACGGGATGTGCCCCGTGGGCATCCGCTTGCGTCCGCTCGCGTCCAGCGCGCCGGGGCCGAAGCTCGCCTCGGTGACCCGGCGCACCGCGTCCAGGTCGATGCCCAGTGTCGCCAGCGCCTCGGGGTCCAGCGCGTCGTCGTCGGCCGAGCCGACGATGCCGGCGACCCGGCGGCGCAGGTCGGTCGCGTCCAGGCCGCGGTCGCGCAGCGCCTGCCTGCCCGGGCCCTCGCCCGCGCCCGCCAGTGCGAGCAGCAGATGCTCCGTGCCGATGGCCGGGTGACGCAGCCGCCGCGCCTCCTCCTGCGCCGTCCGTACGGCCAGGCGCGCGTCTTCGGTGAACCTTTCAAACATTCCTACCGCTCCTTACCGAGAATCCGGCGCCCGCCGTGCTTCTTGTGTACGGCCTGCCGGCTGACGCCGAGACAGACCGCGACCTCCTGCCAGGACCAGCCCTGGTCGCGTGCGTTCTGGACCTGTAGCGCCTCGAGCCGCTCGGCCAGTTCACGCAGCGCGTGAACCGCCCGCAGCCCGACCGCCGGGTCACGACTGCTCGCCTCCTGGGCGAGTTGTACTCCATCGCTCATGTCGTCAACATAGGTTGACGTGAGGTCGTTTGTCAACTTGCGTTGACGCTGATCGCGCGGCCCGCTTTCTTGGACGGCGGACACCGAATGAGATTCGACTCACCGATGCGGATCTTTCCCTCCGCCGGGCCGCTTGGCCATACTCAGGCGGACGGGCGACCGCGCCCGGCGAGCGCCCGAATCGGCGAAAGGCGAGGGATGACGGTTCTCACCAGCATGCTCGACCCCGGCGGCGACGCGTACGCCGAGCGCCGGGCGGCGATGCTGGCCAAGCTCGCCGAACTCGACGCCGAGCACGCGAAGGCCGTGGCCGGCGGCGGCCCGAAGTACGTCGACCGGCACCGGGGCCGCGGCAAGCTGCCGGCGCGCGAGCGGATCGAGCTGCTCCTCGACCCCGACGCGCCGTTCCTCGAACTCTCGCCGCTCGCCGCGTGGGGCAGCGACTTCACCGTCGGCGCGAGCGTCGTCAGCGGCATCGGCGTGGTCGAGGGCGTCGAGTGCGTGATCGTCGCGAGCGACCCGACCGTACGCGGCGGCTCCAGCAACCCCTGGACCGTCGCCAAGTCCTTCCGCGCCGCCGACATCGCGCTGGAGAACCGCCTGCCGCTGATCAACCTGGTCGAGTCCGGCGGCGCCGACCTGCCCACGCAGAAGGAGATCTTCATCCCGGGCGGCCGGATCTTCCGCGACCTGACCCGGCTGTCCGCGGCGGGCATCCCGACGATCGCGCTCGTCTTCGGCAACTCCACCGCGGGCGGCGCGTACCTGCCGGGCATGAGCGACTACGTCGTCATGGTCAAGGAGCGCGCCAAGGTCTTCCTCGGCGGGCCGCCGCTGGTGAAGATGGCCACCGGCGAGGAGTCCGGCGACGAGGAGCTCGGCGGCGCGGAGATGCACGCCGCGTACCAGCGGCCTGGCCGACTACATGGCCGCCGACGAGCACGACGCGCTGCGCATCGGCCGCCGGATCGTCGCCCGCCTCGACTGGCGCAAGCAGGGCCGCGAGCCGGGCGAGCGCGCGACCGCCCCGCGCTACGACGAGGAAGAACTGCTCGGCATCGTCCCCGAGGACCTGAAGATCCCCTTCGACCCGCGCGAGGTCATCGCCCGGATCGTCGACGGGTCGGACTTCGACGAGTTCAAGCCGCTCTACGGCACCAGCCTCGTCACCGGCTGGGCGGCCCTGCACGGCTACCCGATCGGCGTCCTGGCCAACGCCCGCGGCGTGCTGTTCGGGCAGGAGTCGCAAAAGGCCGCGCAGTTCATCCAGCTCGCGAACCAGACCGGCACGCCGCTGCTCTTCCTGCAGAACACCACCGGCTACATGGTCGGCAAGCGAGTACGAGCAGGGCGGCATCATCAAGCACGGCGCGATGATGATCAACGCGGTGTCCAACAGCCGGGTGCCGCACCTGACCGTCGTCATGGGCGCGTCCTACGGTGCGGGCAACTACGGCATGTGCGGCCGTGCGTACGCGCCGCGCTTCCTGTTCACCTGGCCGAGCGCCAAGTCGGCGGTGATGGGCCCGGCGCAGCTCGCCGGCGTGCTGTCGATCGTCGGCCGCCAGGCGGCACAGGCGCGCGGGCAGGACTTCGACGAGGAGGCCGACGCCCAGATGCGCGCTGTCGTCGAGGCGCAGATCGAGTCGGAGTCACTGCCGTTCTTCCTGTCGGGACGGCTGTACGACGACGGCGTCATCGACCCGCGCGACACCCGTACCGTCCTCGGGCTCTGCCTGTCCGCCGTCAACAGCGCCCCGGCCGCCGAGAAGGCGAGCGGCTTCGGCGTCTTCAGGATGTAGGCGAATGATCTCCAGACTGCTGGTGGCCAACCGGGGCGAGATCGCCCGGCGGGTCTTCCGTACCTGCCGCGACCTCGGCATCGAGACCGTCGCGGTGTTCTCCGACCCGGACGCCGGGCTGCCGCACGCCGCCGAGGCCGACCGTGCCGTACGCCTGCCGGGCGCCTCACCCGCCGAGACCTACCTGGACCAGAAGGCGATCCTGGACGCCGCGCGCGCCTCCGGCGCCGACGCGATCCATCCCGGCTACGGGTTCCTGTCCGAGAACGCCGGCTTCGCCGAGCCGGTGACCGGCGCCGGCCTGACCTGGGTGGGGCCGCCGCCCGCCGCGATCGCCGCGATGGGCCTCAAGATCGACGCCAAGCGGCTGATGCGTGCGGCGGGCGTGCCCGTGCTGCCCGACCTCGACCCCGACGCGATCGAGGAGTTCCCGGTACTGGTCAAGGCGTCCGCCGGCGGCGGCGGGCGCGGCATGCGCGTCGTACGCGAGGCCGGCGAGCTGGAGGAGGCGATCGCGTCGGCGCGGCGCGAGGCGGAGTCGGCGTTCGGCGACCCGGCGGTGTTCTGCGAGCCGCTGCTGACCGGTGCCCGCCACATCGAGGTGCAGGTGCTCGCGGACACCCACGGCACCGTGTGGACGCTCGGCGAGCGCGAGTGCTCGATCCAGCGGCGGCACCAGAAGGTGATCGAGGAGGCGCCCTCGCCGGCCGTCGACGCGGAGCTGCGCCGGCGGCTGTGCGAGGCGGCGTCGGCGGCGGCACGCGCGATCGGCTACACCGGGGCAGGCACGGTGGAGTTCATGCTCGCGCCGGACGGCGGATTCTTCTTCCTGGAGGTCAACACCCGGCTCCAGGTCGAGCACCCGGTCACCGAGTGCGTCTACGGCGTCGACCTGGTCGCGGCGCAGATCGAGGTGGCCGAGGGCGCCGCACTGCGCGACCCGCCGCGCCCCTCCGGCCACGCGATCGAGGCGCGGCTCTACGCCGAGGACCCCGCGGAGGACTACCGGCCGCACAGCGGCACGCTGCACGCGTTCGCGGTGCCCGGCGTCGACGCCGAGTTCCGCGTGCCCGGCGCGTACGGGCTGCGGCTGGACGCCGGGGTGACCGCCGGCAGCGTGGTCTCGACCCACTACGACCCGATGCTCGCCAAGGTGATCGCCTACGCGCCGACCCGGTCCGCCGCGGCCCGCCGGCTGGCAACCGCGCTGGCCGGCGCGCGCCTGCACGGCCCGGTCACCAACCGCGACCAGCTCGTCACGCGTGCTGCGGCACGAGGCGTTCCTCGCCGGCGCGACCGACACCGGCTTCCTCGACCGCCACGACACGACCGCGTCGCTCGCCGACGAGGCCGCCGTACGGCTGTCGGCGCTGGCCGCCGCGCTCGCCGGGGCCGCCGCGAACCGCGCGTCGGCGCGTGTGCTCGGCGGCCTGCCGAGCGGCTGGCGCAACGTCCCCTCCCAGCCCCAGCGCGCGGCCTTCGAGGAGGCCGAGGTCGCCTACCGCCTCGGGCGTACGGCCTGGCGGCCGAGGGGTACGAGGGGACCTCGCTGGTCGAGGCGGGCCCGACGCGAGGTGGTCCTGGACTCCGGCGGCGCAGCGCCTGCGGTTCGCGGTCGCGCGGTACGCCGGGCGCGTCCACGTCGACTCCGTGCTCGGCGCGGTGACGCTCACGCCGGTCGACCGCCTGCCCGACCCGGCCGAGCAGGTGGCGCCCGGCACCCTGCTCGCGCCCATGCCCGGCTCGGTCGATACGGGTCGCGGTGAGCGAGGGCGACACGGTCGAGCGGGGCCAGCCGATGCTGTGGCTGGAGGCGATGAAGATGGAACACCAGATCCTCGCCCCGGCGGCGGGGGTCGTCACCGCGCTGCACGCCGAGGCCGGCAGCCAGGTCGAGACCGGCGCCGTACTCGCCATCGTCAGCGACACGTCACCGACATCAGGAGGAGACCGATGGAACCGCTCGTACGGCACGCCGATGACGGCGGGATCGCGACGATCACCATGGACTCGCCGCGCAACCGCAACGCGCTGTCGCTGCGGCTCGTCGCCGAGCTGCGCGAGGCGCTGACCGCGGCGCTCGGCGACGACGGCGTACGCGTCATCGTGCTCACCGGGGCCGGCACCGGCGTTCTGCGCGGGCGCGGACCTGAAGGAGCAGGCGGCGGGGGAGCCGCCGCCGGACGTGCCGGGACTCCTCGGCCTGATCTGGAACAGCCCGAAGCCGGTGGTGGGACGGCTCAACGGCCCCGCACGCGCCGGCGGCCTCGGCCTGGTCACCGCCTGCGACCTCGCCGTCGCCCCCGACACCGCGACGTTCGCCTTCACCGAGGTACGCCTCGGCGTCGTACCCGCGATGATCGCCGTGACCTGCCTGCGGCGCATGGACCCGCGCGCCGCGGCGGAGTACTTCCTGACGGGTGAGGTCCTTCGACGCGCGGTCGCGCGCAGGAGATCGGCCTGATCAGCCGCGCCGTGCCGGCCGGCGAGCTGGACGCCGCGGTGGCGCACTACACGGGCATGCTGCTGCGCGGCGCGCCGGAGGCCCTGGCCATCGCCAAGCGGCTGCCGAGGATAGTGCCGGACCTGTCGTGGAGGAGGGCTTCGCGCGGATGGCGGAGGTCTCCGCCGAGCGCTTCGGGTCGGCGGAGGGACAGGAGGGCATCGCGGCGTTCGTCGAGAAACGTGACCCGCAATGGCTGCCCTGACGCACTCCGCGGGCTCCGACGCGCGGTCGCCGGGCCGTCCTGAGCTGCTGCTAACGTGCGGCGTGTGACGACGTCCCCGGTGAGTTCCGGCGCGCTCTCCCGGTGCGCCGCGTGACCCTCACTCCCGAGGCCCCCGTGCTCGGCCGGCGGCTGCTCACCGCCGAGATCTGGGTCGTGTTCGCGCTGTCGCTCGGGGCGAGCGGGGTGTCCGCGCTCCTCCAGCTCATCGCCTCGCTCACCGCGCCCAAGGCGCTCTCGCACCAGAAGGCGCTGCTCGTCGGCTCGCTCGCGCCCGGGCGGCCGTGGGTCGACCTGTCGTTCCAGCTCCTCAACATCGCCATCGCGGTGGCGCCAGTGGCACTCGTCGCGTACCTGCTGCTGCGGTCCGGCGAGTCGCTCGCCACCCTCGGCGTCGACCGGTCACGGCCCGCGCAGGACGCCGTACGCGGCGCGCTGCTGGCCGCGGTGATCGGCGGGTGCGGTCTCGCCCTCTACCTCGCGGCCTACCACGCGGGCGCCAACCTCACGGTCGTGCCCGCGCAGCTGCCGCCCGTCTGGTGGCGCATCCCGGTGCTGATCCTGGCCGCCGCGCAGAACGGCGTCCTGGAAGAGGTCCTCGTCGCGGGCTACCTGCTCCACCGGCTGTCCCAGCTCGGCTGGCGGCCGGGCCGCGCGCTGGCGGTCAGCGCGCTGCTGCGCGGCTCGTACCACCTCTACCAGGGCTTCGGCGGCTTCGCCGGCAACGTCGTGATGGGCGTCATCTTCGGCCGGCTCTACCAGCGCTGGGGACGCGCGACGCCCCTCGTCGTCGCGCACACGCTCATCGACGGTGTCACGTTCGTCGGCTACACGCAGTTGCACGGCCATGTGGCGTGGCTGCCGTGACCGTCCGGAGATGGTCAGATCTGGCGAAAACGACTTAGGCCGAACCGATAGCGTCTAGGCCATGAGACTCGGTGTCCTCGATGTGGGCTCCAATACCGTGCATCTGCTGGTGGTGGACGCACACCAGGGCGCGGCGCCGCTGCCCGCGTTCTCCCACAAGGACGAACTGCGGCTCGCCGCCCACATCGACGACGGCAACCGCCTGTCCGAGACTCGGCGCCGAGCGGCTGCACGCCTTCGTCGACGACGCGCTGCGCATCGCCGAGGACAAGGGCGTCGAGGAGGTCGTCGCGTTCGCGACCTCGGCGATCCGCGACGCGGTCAACGGCGAGGAGGTCCTCGCCGCGATCCGCGACCGCAGCGGCATCGACATCCCGGTGCTGTCCGGCCAGGACGAGGCGCGGCTGACGTTCCTCGCCGCGCGGCGCTGGTTCGGATGGTCCTCGGGGCGGCTGCTCGTCCTGGACATCGGCGGGGGCTCCCTGGAGATCGCCTCCGGCGCGGACGAGGAGCCGGACTCGGCCGTGTCGCTGCCGCTCGGCGCGGGCCGCCTGACGCGCGACTGGTTCAGCGCCGACCCGCCGCCTCCCGAAGAGGTGCGGCAGCTGCGCAAGCACGTACGCACGACGATCGCGCGCGAGGTCGGCGGCGTCCTGCGCTACGGCGCGCCCGACCACGCGGTGGCGACGTCCAAGACGTTCCGCCAGCTCGCCCGCATCACCGGCGCCGCGCCGTCCAGCCAGGGCCCGCTCACGCGCCGGGTGCTGTCCCACGCGGAGGTCACCGACTGGGCCGGCCGGCTTCCCTCGATGGCGGTGCACGAAGCGCGCGGAGCTGCCGGGGGTGTCGGAGGGACGTGCGCCGCAGCTTCCGGCCGGCGCGATCGTCGCGGACGCCGCCATGGACCTGCTGGGCGTGACCGAGGCGGCGGTGTGCCCGTGGGCGCTGCGCGAGGGCGTGATCCTGCGCCGGCTGGACCTGCTGCCGCAGGCGCGACTGACCCGGGTGGCCGGTCTCGGCCACCCGGGACGTGGGCTGGGCCGGCCGGGCGTCCAGTAGTCGCCGGCCATCACGAGGTAGACGAGCATCTTGATCGTCTCGCCGTAGTAGGTGTCCTCGTACGGGTTGGTGGCGAGGAAGCCCCAGAGCTTGTCGGTCCACGCCTGGTCGCCGGCGGCCATCGCGGCGACGCCGACCGGGTCGTTCGCGGCCTCGCTCTGGTCGCCGGTGTTCGTGGGCGTGCCGTCGAGCTTGGTGTGCGGGTAGATCTTCGCCGGGTCGCCGCCCGCGTGGCTCTTGTAGCTCGCCGACTCCTTCCTGGCGATGCCGAGGCTGACCGATCCGCCGTACACCAGCGCATCGGTACCCATGTGCCACGGCACGCGCACGGAGTTGTACCCCACGATGTTGTCCGGCTGGTCCTCCTGGTAGTCCGCGGGCGCGGGCTTGGGGTTGCTGCCGTTCGCGCCGACCACGAAGTCCGACAGCAGGCCGGCCGTGGGGGAGTACTTGGCGGTGAAGGCCGTGATCACCGCCTCCGTGCGCGCGGCGACCTTGTTCCAGTCGTGGGCGGGGTCATAGGCGGCGAAGGCGCGCAGGTGGTCGAGCATGAAGTCCGAGGGCCGCGTGTCGGTGCTCGGGCCGTCGTCCTCGCACTTCAGGTGGCCGTCGGAGGCGACGTCGGCCGCGTAGAACTTGGCCAGCCAGTCCTTGGCGGCGCTGGTGTAGCCGCCCCACTGCTCGTCGGCCAGGATCAGGCCGTACCCGACGTCGAGGTCGCCGTCGGTGGCGGCGTCCGGCGTGCCCGAGTCGGCGTACGAGCACGACCTGCCGTCGATATCCACTGCATCATGCCCTTGGCGTCGCGGTGCGTGGAGGCGACGTGCCACAGCCCGTCGAACTCCGCCTGCGCGTTGGCGTCGTAGCCCGCCATGAGCGGCACGATGTTCATGCCGTACCCCTGCGCCTCGGAGACCGTGCCGTTGTTCGGCGCGTCGCCGGAGGCGTAGACGAGGTAGCCGCCGCACCCCGCGCGCAGGTAGTGGCTCTTCCACGAGTCGTACTGCTTCTTGACGGCGGCGTCACGCGAGGACTGGCTCGCCGAGGGCATGACGCCGGTCTGGTAGGTGACGTGAGCGGGGAAGGGATGGGCGGCGGCGAGCGCGGCGCGAGCGTGAGGCGCGGTCGCGGCGGCGCCGCGGTGGGCGGTCGCGCCGGTGAACGCGGACAGCGCGGCGACCGCGGTCGCGAGAGCGGCGGCCCTGATCTTGCGGCTGGACATCCGGGGGCTCCTCGAGGGACATACCGGAGGTGGAATCTCGTTAGGAAGGTTTCCTAACTAGGCAGAGAATGAGCGGCCCGGCGGCTCGCGTCAAGGGGGGCGATTCACCGCGCCCAGCGGCGCGTGGTCTCCCCGCGTGCGGGCGGCGGCCCCGGCAGCGCTTCGGCGGGAGGGCCGGCCGGGGAGCGGCGCAGGGCCTCCAGCATCAGCGTCAGGCAGCGTTCGCGTAGCCGGCGGCCGCGGCGCTCGTCGTCGAGGCGGACGGACGCGACCTGATCGAAGATCAGGGCGATGTCGTCCAGCACGACGTCCGGCCGGATCGCGCCCGCGGCCTTCGTGCGCTCGAACAGCCGTACGCTCAGCTCCTGGGCCCGCAGCGCCTCGCGGCGCAGCGCGGCGTCGGGTGTGAACGTGCCGCCGAGCCGAAGCGTCAGCGCGTACAGGTCCGCGGCCACCACCCGCCGCAGGAACCGGCGGAACACCGTCCAGGTGTCGCCCGCGTCGGCCAGCGCCGCCTCCGCCTCGGCGTTGTAGCGCCGCACCGCGTCGGCGCACAGCCGGTGGAGCAGCTCCTCCTTGGACGCGCAGCGTCGGTAGAGGGCGCTGATGCCGACACCGGCGCTGCTCGGCAACGGCCGAGATCGGCGCGGACGGGTCGGCGGCGAACACCGCGCGCGCGGCCCTGAGGATGAGCTCGTCGTTACGCACCGCCTGGGTACGGCGGCCGTTCACTGGCACGGACCGGCCTCCATGCGCTCAGCATAGGTGGGCCGCGGTGTTCCGCCCCGCGATATTCGCCTACCCCCCGCGGCCGTACGCGCGAGGGCCCCGGCCGTACGTGAGGACCGGGGCCGGCGGCGACTCAGACCTGGACGCGCTCCTCGACGGCCTTGACGATCTCGGCGACCGCATCGTCCACCGCGACGCCGTTGTTCTGCTCGCCGCTGCGGTAGCGGAAGGACACCGCACCCTTGGCGACGTCGTCGTCGCCCGCCAGCAGCATGTACGGGATCTTCTGCTTCTGCGCGTTGCGGATCTTCTTCTGCATCCGGTCCGAGGAGGTGTCGACCTCCACGCGCACGCCGCGCTCGCGCAGCCGTGCCGCCACCTGCTCCAGGTGCGGAATGTGGTCGTCGGAGATCGGGATGCCCACGACCTGTACCGGTGCGAGCCAGGGCGGCAGCGCGCCCGCGTAGTGCTCCAGCAGTACGCCGAAGAACCGCTCGATCGACCCGAACAGCGCCCGGTGGATCATCACCGGCTGCTGCCGGGTGCCATCCGCGGCCTGGTACTCCAGGCCGAAGCGCTTCGGCTGGTTGAAGTCGACCTGGATGGTGGACAACTGCCAGGTACGGCCGATGGCGTCCTTGGCCTGCACCGAGATCTTCGGTCCGTAGAACGCGGCGCCGCCAGGGTCGGCCACGAGGTCGAGGCCGGACTCGTCGGCCGCCTCCTGGAGGGCGGCGGTCGCCTCGTCCCAGTCCTCCTGCGCGCCGATGAACTTCTCGGAGTCATCGCGGGTGGACAGCTCCAGGAAGAACTCGCTCAGCCCGTAGTCGCGCAGCAGGTCGAGCACGAAGGTGAGGAGGTTCTTCAGCTCCCCGACCATCTGCTCCTTGGTGCAGTAGATGTGGGAGTCGTCCTGGGTCATGCCGCGTACGCGGGTGAGGCCGTGCACGACGCCGGACTTCTCGAAGCGGTAGACGGTGCCGAACTCGAACAGCCGCAACGGCAGCTCGCGGTAGGACCGCCCGCGCGCGCGGAAGATCAGGTTGTGCATCGGGCAGTTCATCGGCTTGAGGTAGTACTCCGCCCCGTCGACCTCCATCGCCGGGAACATGTCGTCCTTGTACCAGCCGAGGTGCCCGGAGGTGTTGAACAGGTCGCCCTTGGTGATGTGCGGGGTGTTGACGAACTCATACCCCGACTCCTCGTGACGCCGGCGGGAGTAGTCCTCCATCACGCGGCGCACGATGCCGCCCTTGGGATGGAAGACCGCGAGGCCGCTGCCGATCTCGCTCGGGAACGAGAACAGGTCCAGCTCGGTGCCGAGCTTGCGGTGGTCGCGCTTCTCGGCCTCCTCCAGCATCTTCAGGTAGGCGTCCTGCCGGTCGCGCGACTCCCACGCGGTGCCGTAGATCCGCTGGAGCTGGGGGTTCTTCTCGCTGCCGCGCCAGTACGCGCCGCCGGTGCGCATCAGCTTGAACGCCGGGATGACGCGGGTGCTCGGCAGGTGCGGGCCGCGGCACAGGTCCTTCCAGCACAGGTCGCCGGTCTTGGCGTCGAGGTTGTCATAGATGGTCAGCTCGCCCCCGCCGACCTCGACGCTCGCTCCGTCGATCTCACCGCCCGAACCCGCCTCGGCGGCCGCGCCCTTGAGCCCGATCAGCTCCAGCTTGTACGGCTCGGCGGCGAGCTCCTCGCGCGCGGCGGCGTCGGTGACGACCCGGCGGGAGAACGACTGGCCCTGCTTGACGATCTCCCGCATGCGCTTCTCGACGCGCTTGATGTCATCGGGCTGGAACGGCTGCTCGACGTCGAAGTCGTAGTAGAAGCCGTTCTCGACCGGCGGGCCGATGCCCAGCCTGGCCTTGGGGAACAGCTCCTGTACGGCCTGGGCCATGACGTGCGCGGCCGAGTGGCGGACGATGGCCAGCCCTTCGGGAGAACCGATCGGGATCGGCTCGGCGACGTCGCCGTCGCGCAGGACGTAGGCGAGGTCGCGGGCCTGGCCGTTGACGCGTGCCGCGATCACGGTGCGGCCGTCGGCCTCGAGCGCGTCTCCCGCGGTGGTGCCCGACTCCACCACACGCTCGCTTCCGCCGAGGGTGATGCGTAGTTCAGGCACGGAATCTCCTCGATGGTCAGTGATATCGACCTCGAATGCTACCGACTGTGCGCCGGCGCCGGACGCGTCGTACTCCATGGCGTGCTCCTCTGGTCTCGATGGGGGAGCGCGCCCGGGGCGCACGAGCGGAGAGGCCCCGGGATCGCTCCCGGGGCCTCGGTGCTGCTGATGTCAGTGCGGGCAGCCGATGCGCCGGGGTCGCCCCGGCGTCGTCGTCATGAACACGGCCGCCATCAGGCCAGCGTAGCCGAGACGGTAGGCTGGAGGCGCGAAGGGGAGTAGTCCCGCCCGCCGGTCGTCGACATGCTGGAGCGCCTCGCGGCGCTCCCGGTGCCCGGGCCCCGTCACGGGGTGGACGAGACCTTCGGCAAATGGTGACGTCCGTCGCCGTGGGCCGAGGTCTCGTTTTTTGGTCTTACGGCGCATGAATCCGAAGGAACTTCATGCTCCACGTGGTGATCCTGCTCGCCTGCGCGGTGGCGATCTATCTCTCCTGCGAGTGGTTCGTCAACGCGGTCGAATGGCTGGGCCTGCGGCTGAAGATCGGCCCGCTCGCCGTGGGAACGGTGCTGGCGGCGTTCGGGACCGCGTTGCCCGAGAGCGTCGTGACGTTCGTCGCGGTCGTGTTCGGCACCGGGCCCGAGCAGAAGGACATCGGGGTGGGCGCGGCCATGGGCGGCCCGCTGGCGCTCGCCACCGCGGCGTACGGCGTGACCGGCTTCATGCTCCTGACGCGCCGCCACGCGGACGGCGACGCGCGGCGCGACGACGTCGGAGACACCCGCAAGCTGGCCCGTGACCAGCGCTGGTTCCTGGCGATCTTCGTCGTGAAGGTGGCGCTCGGCCTGGTGACGTTCGCGTTCAAGCCGTGGCTGGGCCTGCTGTTCTTCGCCGCCTACGGGGTCTACTTCTGGCGCGAGCTGCGCGACGGCGGGGACAGCGAGGAGGAGCCCGAGATCGGGCCGCTGCGCCTCCAGCCGGGCCGCGAGACGCCGGCCACCTGGGCGGTGGTCACCCAGGCCGTCGTCACCCTCGCGATCATCTTCGTGGCCTCGCAGCTCTTCGTGAACGCGCTGGAGGCGGTCGGCCCGATGCTGGGCCTGCCGGCCGCGGTGACCGCGCTCCTGCTGGCCCCGATCGCGACCGAGCTGCCCGAGATCATGAACGCGATCATCTGGGTCCGCCAGGGCAAGACGCACCTCGCGGTGGCGAACATCAGCGGGGCGATGATGATCCAGGCGACCGTCCCGTCGGGGCTCGGCATCTTGTTCACGCCGTGGCGGTTCGACGCCCCGCTGCTGCTGTCGGGCATCGTGACGATCGTCGCGATGATCTTCCTGCTGCTGGCGCTCGGCTCGGGCCGCTTCACCGGCCGTACGCTCACCTGGGCGGCGGCCTTCTACGGCCTGTTCGCGGTCTGCCTGATCCCGATCCTCATCTGAGGTCAGGACGCGGAGAGACGGGCGCGTACGTCGTCCATGTCCAGGGCGCGCACCTGCTCGATCAGGCTCTCCAGGGACTGCTGGCGCAGCGCTCCCGGCTGGGCGAAGACGATCACGCCGTCGCGGATCGCCATGATCGTCGGAATGGAGCGGATCTCGAACCGCGTGGCCAGATCCTGCTCGGCCTCGGTGTCGACTTTGCCGAAGACGATGTCCTCGTGCTTGTCAGAAGCCTGTTCGTACACCGGTGCGAACATTCGGCACGGTCCGCACCAGCTTGCCCAGAAGTCGACGAGAAGAATGCCGTCGGCGTTCGCCTTTTCGTCGAAGTTTCCGGTGGTCAGTGTCGTAGTGGCCATTTCATCAGCTCCTCTGCGGTGAAGACGCGACGCCCGCAGGCGCCGCGCCCAGCACAACAGTGAGGCGGCCACGCACATTCCGTGCCGCCCGCGGCGGCCGGGAGGAGACGCCGTCCCGTTTCTCCTCACGTGCTCTCTTTGGTGAGCCGGCAGGTATGCATATACCCCGGGAGATTGCAACCGGCGGCTGTGGGCCGCGGCCACACTAGGCCACCAGGGGCCTACTCCGGGGCTTTCCGGGGCAGATGATTCGGCGCTCGCGGGCCGCCGAAGCACCTGCCCCGGCACGGGCGCAACGTGCGCCGCCCGTGACCGCAAGCCTGCCGGCATCGTCGAATCAGCAGGTCAGCAGCACTGAACCAGCTGGTCGGTCGGAGCGGCGGTGACGACACTTTCCACCGCACCCACCGTGCCGAAGGTCAGGAGCCAAGCGACAAGCGCGAGCAGGACGACGCCGACGACCCTGCGAAGATGTGACATCCTTTTCTATCCTTTCGTATTGTTCTGTCACTTTCTTGTAGAGGCGGGCGGGATGCCAAGTCAAGAATCGCTGGGCGAACGGATACGTAACCTGCGCCTGAGGAAGAACATGTCCCAGGCGCAGCTGGCGTGGCCGGAACTCTCCGACAGCTACGTGTCACTCATTGAGAGCGGCAAGCGCACGCCGGCCCCCAGCATGGTCGCGCTGCTGGCCCGCAAGCTCGACTGCTCGACCGCCTACCTCACCACGGGCGTGACCGAGGAGGCCATGACCGGCCTCCAGGAGACTCTGCGGTACGCGCAGATCGCCCTGCAGAACGGCGCGGCCGACGAGGCGCGCACCTGCTTCGCCGAGGTCCTGTCCCACCCGGCGCTGACCGACCTGCCCGCGCTCGCGCACGAGGCGCGCTGGGGCCATGCCCTGGCGCTGGAGGCGACCGGTGCGCTGGAGGAGGCCATCGCCGAGCTGAACCGCGCGGCCGAGCTGACCTCGCCGCAGAGCGACCCCGACCGGTGGGCCGAGCTGCACACGGCGCTCAGCCGCTGCCACCGCGAGCGCGGAGACCTGGCCAACGGCATCCTCGTCGGCGAGAACGCGCTGAAGCGCCTTTCCGAGTCCGGCGGCCAGTGGTCCGACGCCATGGTCATGCTCGGCGCCACCGTCCTCGCCTCGCACAACGACCGCGGCGACCTCGCGTACGCGAACCAGTTCGCCCAGACGCTGATCGACCGCGCCGAGACCATCGGCAGCCCCCGGGCGCTGATGGCGGCGTACTGGAACGCGGCGTTCACCGCGGAGGCGCGCGGCGAGTTCACCAGCGCGCTGAAGCTCGCCGAGCGCGCGATCGCCCTGCTCGGCGAGGAGAACGATCCACGTAACCTCAGCCGGCTCCGTGTCGCCTGCGCGATCTTCCTCCTGGCCGCGCACCCGGACCGCGCCGAAGAGGCGCAGAAGGTGCTGCTCCAGGCGGAGCGCGAGATGGAGGCCAGCTCGGCCAGCACGGTCGACATGGCCTGGTGCCTCACCGTCCAGGCGCGCGCCGACCTCGCGCTCGGCCGGCCGGTCGACGCGGCGTCCCTGGCACGGCGCGCGACCGAGCTGCTCAAGAACACCGCGGGTATCGCCATCGCGAACGCCTACACCGTGCTCGGCGAGTCGTGCGAGCGGCTGGGCCGTCGCGAGGAGGCCGTGATCGCGCTCTCGCAGGCCGTGGAGTACCTCGAGAAGATGGAGGCGCACCGCCCGGCCGCCCGCACGTGGTTCGAGCTGGCCGAGCTGCTCGGCGCGGCCGGCCGGCCCGACGGGCAGAAGGCGGCGTTCCAGCGCGCTCTGTCCTGCATGGACCTGTGACCTGGATCTGTTGCACGGATCCCTGACCTGCACGGATCCCTGACGGCGTCGCCCCGCCCGCACGCCCGCCGGATCCGGTTCGCCGAGACGCGCGGTTCCCGATGGAACCGCGCGTCGTCGCGTGGCGTCTCTGATCTTGTACGCTCATCCAGATTTTTCTGGATACAGGCTGGGGAATGCCTGAAAGCGATATCAGAGGGGAAAGACGTGACGGTTCAGCGGCTTTGCAGGGCGACCGCGACGATGGCTCTGGTGCCGGCGCTCCTGGCGCTCTCGGCGTGCGGGCGCTCGCATCACCACCACGTGGTGCATCACGTCGTGCATCACCACGTCGTCGTGCACCGCCACCACTGACGGGCGGCCTGGGCGTGCCCCGCCGCTCCGCCCGATCCTCCGGTTCGGCCGGGCCGGGGCCCGCCCTCCGGTCGACCTTTCCAGGACCCGGGTGGCACGCTCGAAGAGGGGAATCGCGGCGGCGCGTACGGACAGGGCGGCCTGCCGAGACGTGGCCGCACCACAGTGATTGACCTTTCTCCCCATTGTCATCAATGGGCACAAAGATGAATATGCGCCTCATGGTGCGGTCCGTCACCCGAGCGGGGCGCCCTCGGACCGCGGTCCTATGCTGCTGCCATGACCGAGTCCAAGCGTGAGGAGCAGTCCGGCGTCGGGGCTCCCGACCATTTCCAGCGGCTCTGGACGCCCCACCGGATGGCCTACATCAAGGGCGAGAGCAAGCCCACGGGCGTCGGGCCGGACGACGGCTGCCCGTTCTGCGAGATCCCCAAGCTGGACGACGAAGAGGGCCTGATCGTACGGCGGGGGGAGCACACCTTCGCGCTGCTCAACCTGTACCCGTACAACTCGGGCCACCTCATGGTCTGCCCGTTCCGGCACGTCAGCGACTACACCGAGCTCGACGACGCCGAGACCGCCGAGCTGGCCAAGCTCACCAAACTGTCCCTCAGCGCGCTGCGCAAGGCTAGCGGCGCGCACGGCTTCAACGTCGGCATGAACCTCGGCACGGTCGCGGGCGCCGGCATCGCCGCGCACCTGCACCAGCACGTGGTCCCGCGGTGGGGCGGCGACACCAACTTCATGCCGATCATCGGCCAGACCCGGGTGCTGCCCCAGCTGCTCCGCGACACCCGCCAGATCGTCGCCGACTCCTGGCCGGCGGGCTAGGGGACTGGGGATGGCGCGGCCGGTGCTGCTGTACGACGGGGACTGCGGCTTCTGCACGGCCTCGGCGCGGTTCATCGAGCGGCGCATCCCGACGGGCGCCACGCTCGCGGCGTACCAGTTCGCCGACCTCGACGCGCTCGGCACCACCGCCGAACGCGCCGCGCGCGAACTGCTCTGGGTGCACGACGGCCGGATCAGCGGCGGAGCACAGGCGGTCGCACGCCTGCTCGCCGACGCGGGCGGCCGGTGGCGGCCACTGGGCCTGGTCATGCGGGTCCCGCCGGTCCGCTGGCTCGCGGCCGTCGTCTACCGCCTGATCGCGGCGAACCGCCACCGCCTGCCAGGCGGCACACCCGCGTGCGCCCTGCCCCGCCCCGAGCGCCCCGGCGGCTCCTAGGCCCCGACCGCGCCCGCGCTTCTACCAGCTGAGCACTGAGCCGGGCCGAAGCCTCGCATGCGAGCGCGTGCCGTCGCCGCCTTCCGGCGGCACGCACGCCTGTGTCCCGCTCCCGTTCGAGCTGCCGGGCGGGCCCTAGACCGTGGTCTTGGTCGCGCCGACGGCGAGCAGGTCCGGGACGGTCACGAACTCGAAGCCGCGCGCCCGCAGGCCGCGGATCATCGCGGGCAGGCCGCGGATGGACACCAGGCGGTCGCGGTGGCCGGTGTCGTGGGCGAGCAGGATCGTGCCGGGCTCGCACGTCTCCACGATGTAGTCGACCAGGCGTCCGGGCGGGTGGCCGAGGTAGGACTCGCGCATCTTCAGCGACCACAGCACGACGTCGTAGCCGAGTTCGCCGGCCGCGCTCAGCGTGGTGCCCCCGATGTTGCCGAGCGGCGGGCGCAGTGAACGCGGCTCCTTGCCCGTCGCCGCGGTGATCGCGGCGTGCGCCCGGCGGATCGCCCGGCACGCCTGCGGGTGCGTCATGCGGGACATGTCGGTGTGCGCCCAAGTGTGGTTGCCGACCGCGTGCCGGTCCATCCGCCCGCGTATGAGGCCGGCGTGTTCCTGCGCGCGCCGGCCGACCATGAAGAACGTGGCGGGGATCTTCGCCTCGTCGAGGATGTCGTGCACCATCGGCGTCCAGTCCGGCATCGGGCCGTCGTCGAAGGTGAGGGCGACGAGCTTCTGCGTGGTGTCGACCGCCCAGGAGACGTCGACGTGCGCGGGAGTGGGCCGCCACGCACCCGGCGTCGGCACGCCGAGGGCCGAGACCGGCGTCTCGGGCATCGCGTCGGCGTCGTCGAGCAGGCCCCCCGCCGCCAGGCCGCCGATCGTGCCCAGCCCGCCGGCGGCCAGTCCCGCCATGCCCGCGCCGCCGGCCGTGAGCGCCCGCAGCAGCGACCGGCGTGACGTCTGCCCGCCGCGCCGCCCCCCGTCCTGCATGTCGCGCCGCCCGTCGCGGCACTCATCGTCCTGCCCGCCGCGCCGTACCGTGTCCCGCGCGTCCGGCCGCTCGCCCGGCTCCGGGTCTTCGCCCGGCCGCACGGTCGTCATCGGACCCCCGTCGCCGATGTCGCCCCATACGCGCCGTACGCCGCCGCCACGGGCCTCTCCGCGCCCGAGCCGACCCCAGGGCCGCCCCGTGTCCGCGCGGGCCCTGTCGTCCGTCTGCGCCCGCAGGCCCCCGTCTCGCTCATAACATCGATAATCGCAAACGGCCGGCTGACGCTGCGTCATCCCCCAGGAGGAACGCGAGTCCCCGCGAGGAGGAGACGCGACGGCCCCGCATCCCCCCGAGGGGGCACGCGGGGCCGGCGTGCGACGACGTGACTACGCGTCGGCGATGATCTTCTCGGCCAGCTGGGACGGCAGCGGCTCGTACCGCAGGAAGCCGCGGCTGAACGTCCCCGTGCCGTGCGACATCGACCGCAGGTCGATCGCATAGCGCGTGATCTCCAGCTGCGGCACCTCGGCCTTGATCAGCGAACGGCCGCCCGCGATCGCCTCGCTGCCGAGCACGCGCCCGCGCCGCGAGGACAGGTCCGACATCACGGCGCCGACGTAGTCGTCGGCCACGAGCACCGAGACCTCATCGACCGGCTCCAGGAGCAGGACCTTCGCCTTGGCCGCCGCGTCGCGCAGGCCGAGCTGTCCGGCGGTCTGGAACGCCATGTCG
Organism: uncultured Actinomycetota bacterium; assembly: GCA_963799975.1. Lineage (GTDB taxonomy): Bacteria > Actinomycetota > Actinomycetes > Streptosporangiales > Streptosporangiaceae > Actinoallomurus. The sequence continues at coordinate 1,091,937 of CAWCZF010000006.1, forward strand.
GAGGAGTCCACCGAGTGCGCCTTGCCGTCGTACAGCGTGACCTTGATGTCGACCATCGGGTACCCGGCGAGCACCCCGCGCTCCATCTGGACGCGCAGGCCCTTCTCGACCGACGGGATGAACTGGCGCGGCACGACCCCGCCGACGATCTTGTCGGCGAACTCGAAGCCCGAGCCCGACGGCAGCGGCTCGACCTCGACGTGGCAGATGGCGTACTGACCGTGGCCGCCGCTCTGCTTGACGTGACGCCCGAGCCCGCGCGCGTTGCCGCCGAACGTCTCGCGCAACGGCACCCGCAGCGGCACCGTCTCGACCTCGACGCCGTAGCGGCTGCTCAGCCGGTCGAGGAGTACGTCGGCGTGCGCCTCGCCCATGTTCCACAGCACGAGCTGGCGCGTCTCGGAGTTGTTCTCCAGCCGCAGTGTCGGGTCCTCGGCCACCAGGCGCGCCAGCGCCTGGGAGAGCTTGTCCTCATCGGCCTTGGACCTGGCCTGGATCGCGGTCGGCAGCAGCGGGTCCGGCATCGACCACGGCGCCATCAGCAGCGGGTCCTCCTTGGCCGAGATCGTGTCGCCGGTCTCGGCGTGGGCGAGCTTGGCGACCGCGCAGAGGTCGCCGGCCATGCACGTGGACATGGTCCGCTGCGTCTTGCCCAGCGGCGAGGTCAGCGCGCCCACCCGCTCGTCGATGTCGTGGTCCTCGTGGCCGCGGTCCTCCAGGCCGTGGCCGGACACGTGCACCGTCGCGTCGGGCCGCAGTGTGCCGCTGAAGACGCGTACGAGCGAGATGCGCCCGACGTACGGGTCCGAGGTCGTCTTGACCACCTCGGCCACCAGCGGCCCGTCCGGGTCGCAGGTCAGGTTCCTGGCGGACTTGCCGTCGGTGCCGGTGACCGACGGGATGCCGTGTTCCAGCGGCGAGGGGAACGCCTGGGTGATGACCTCGAGCAGTTCGCTCATGCCGATGACCGGCCCGGGGTGGTCGCCGTGCGGCACCGACGTGGTGAGCACCGGGAAGAAGCTGCCGCGCGCGACGGCCTTCTCCAGGTCCTCGATCAGGGCCTTGACGTCGAGTTCCTCACCGGACAGGTAGCGGTCCATGAGGGTCTCGTCTTCGCTCTCCTGGATGATCCCCTCGATGAGCGCGCCCCGCTGTTCCTCCAGCCGGTCGAGGAACTCCGGGTCCGGGTCGCGCTCGGTGCGAGAGCCGGAGGAGTAGTCGAGGCACTTTTGCGACAGCAGCGCGATCAGGCCGGCCTCGCACGGGAAGTAGCACGGCAGCACGCTCTCGCCGAAGGCGTCCTGGCACTCGGCGAGCACCGCGTCGAAGTCGCCGCGCTGCTGGTCGATCTTGGTGATCACCACCGCCCGCGGCATGCCGACCGCGGCGCACTCCTCCCAGAGCATCCGCGTGACGCCGTCGACGCCGTCCACCGCCGAGACGGCGAACAGGGCCGCGTCCGCCGCGCGCAGCCCGGCGCGCAGGTCGCCGACGAAGTCGGCGTAGCCCGGAGTGTCGAGCAGGTTGATCTTGACGCCGGAGTTGTCGAACGAGGAGAGCGAGAGGTTCACCGAGCGCTGCTGGCGGTTCTCGACCTCGTCGTAGTCGCTCACCGTCGAGCCGTCCTCGACGCGACCGGGACGCTGGATCGTACCGGTCGCAGCGAGCAGCGCCTCGACGAGAGTCGTCTTCCCCGCCCCGGAATGGCCGACCAACGCGATATTGCGTATCTTCTCGGGTTGGTCGACCGATGGTGCCCTGCCGGCGGCTCCTTGGGGACCTGTCTTATCCGCCACGCGCCCACCTCCATAGAGGACCGGGGTGTGACGGGCGCCACACCCGTGGTCACCACCCTTACGGTCTTGGCCTCATATCACAAGGGGGTGACCGGCAAACGCTCGACTCCCTCTCTCCTCAGGCCTTCCCACCTGCGGCGACGCCACGCACTACGATTGGCCCGCCTGGGGCGGTGGGGCCCCGGCACGATTCCGCCACGTGGCGGACACGGATGCGGAGCGCTGTCGCGAGCGTGAACACCGCAACCGGACCACGATGACAAGGACGGGAATGCTCAACCAACTACGGCCGGCGCTCTCACGTGTGACCTCGCCGGTCGGACGCGCGCTGGCCCGCACCGGCGTGACACCCAACACGGTCACGATGATCGGCACGCTCGGTGTCGTCGGCGGCGCGCTCGGCTTCTACCCCTTCGGGCAGTTCTTCTGGGGCACGGTCGTCATCACGATCTTCGTCTTCTTCGACCTGTTCGACGGGGCCGTGGCGCGGGAGACCGGCAAGACGAGCCGCTTCGGTGCGTTCCTCGACTCCAACATGGACCGCGTCTCGGACGCGGCGATCTTCTCGGGGCTGATCCTGCGATTCGCCGGACGCGAGCACAACGACATGCTCCTCGTCGGCCTCGCGCTGTTCTGCCTCGTCTCGGGTGCGCTGGTCTCGTACGCGCGCGCTCGTGCCGAGGGCATGGGCCTGAACGCCACCATCGGCATCGCCGAGCGCGGCGAGCGGCTCATCATCAGCCTGGTCGCGATCGGCCTCGCCGGCCTCGGCGTCCCGTACGTCCTCGCCGCCGGGCTGTGGGTGCTCTCGGTCGCCAGCCTGATCACGGTCGTACAGCGCTATGTCGTCGTACGGCGCCAGGTGGAGGCCGGAGAGACCACATGAGCGATGAGCCGTGAGGGACGAGCCGTGAGGGACGAGGTGGCCGACGCCGCCTATGCCATGGGCTGGGCGGCGGTACGCCACATGCCGGAGCCGGTCGCGCGGGAGATCTTCATCCTCATCGCCGACCGCGCCTGGCACCGCCGCGGCCGCGGCGTGCGCCAGCTCGAGAAGAACCTCCGGCGTGTCGTCGGCGACGGGCCGTCGGAGCAGGAGCTGCGCGACCTGAGCCGCGTCGGCATGCGCTCCTACCTGCGCTACTGGCTAGAGTCCTTCCGGCTGCCCTCGATGAGCCGCGAGCGGATCCTGTCGGGCATGCGCATCACCGGCGTCGAGGAGATCTACCGCAACATCGCGGCCGGTCGCGGCGTGATCGCCGCGTTGCCGCACATGGGCAACTGGGACCACGCCGGCGCCTGGATCGCGCTGTCGGGCACACCGTTCACGACCGTGATGGAACGCCTCAAACCGGAGTCCCTGTACGACCGGTTCGTCGCCTACCGCGCCGGACTCGGGATGGAGGTGCTGCCCGCCTCGGGCGGCGTGTTCGAGACGCTCGCGCAGCGCCTGGACGCGGCGCGGCTGGTGTGCCTGGTCGCCGACCGCGACCTGACCGCGACCGGCGTCGAGGTCGAGTTCTTCGGGCGGCCCGCGCGGATGCCCGCGGGCCCGGCCGCACTGGCCGTACGCACGGGGGCCGCGCTGATGCCGGTCACGCTGTGGTACGAAGAAGACGACTGGTGCGTACGTGTCCACGACGAGATCCCCGTGCCGGGCGAGGGCGATCACGCCGGTCGCGTCCAGGCGATGACGCAGTCCCTCGCGCGGACGTTCGCCCAAGGGGTCGCCGCCCACCCGGAGGACTGGCACATGCTTCAGCGCGTCTGGGTGGAGGACCTGTGACGGGTGGCGGCACGAGAAGGGCGAGCGGCCAGTGAGGATCGGCCTCGTCTGCCCGTACACCTGGGACGTCCCGGGCGGCGTGCAGTCGCATGTGCGCGATCTGGCCGAGGCGCTGCTCGCCTTCGGCCACGAGGTCTCGGTGATCGCCCCATGCGACGACGCGGACGTCTGGCCGGTACGGCTCCGCTGCCGCCGTACATCGTCTCGGCCGGGCGCGCGGTGCCGGTGCCCTTCAACGGGTCGGTGGCGCGACTCTCGTTCGGGTTCCTGTCCGCGAGCCGCGTGCGCCGCTGGATCCGTGAGGGCCGGTTCGACGTGCTGCACGTGCACGAGCCGGCCTCGCCGTCGCTGGGCCTGCTCGCCTGCTGGGCCGCCGACGGCCCGATCGTGGCGACCTTCCACGCCTCGTTCGAGCGCTCGCGCGCCCTGTCGGCGGCCGGGCCGATTCTCCAGAGCGCCCTGGAGAAGATCACCGCGCGGATCGCCGTGTCGGAGAAGGCGCGCAAGACGCTCGTGGAGCACCTCGGGGGAGACGCGGTGCTCATCCCGAACGGCGTCACGACCGAGCGGTACGCCATGGCCACGCCCGCTGCCCGGCTGGCCCGGCGACCACGGCACCCTCGGCTTCCTCGGCCGCATGGACGAGCAGCGCAAGGGGCTGCCGGTGCTGCTGAAGGCCTTCGAGACGCTCGGCCGCGAGCGTCCCGGGCTGCGGCTGCTGCTCGCCGGCCCCGGCGACGCCGATGAGATCCGCGCCCGCATCCCCGCGGACCTGCGCGACCGCGTCGTCAACCTCGGCCTGGTGAGCGAGACCGACAAGGTACGGGCCCTGCACTCGGTGGACGTCTTCGTCGCGCCAAACACCGGCGGCGAGAGCTTCGGCATCGTGCTCGCCGAAGCGATGTCGGCGGGCGCGCCGATCCTGGCCAGCGACATCCCGGCCTTCGCCCGCGTCCTGCTCGGCGGGCGCGCGGGCGCGCTGTTCCCGGTCGGCGACGCGGCGGCGCTCGCCGCGGCCGCCGCCGACCTGCTCGACGACGCGCCCCGCCGCAAGCAGCTGTCGGATGAGGCCAAGGCGGCCGTGCGCGCCTACGACTGGTCGACGGTCGCCCGCGACGTCGTACGCGTCTACGAGACCGTCGCCGGGGAGACCGGCGTCGTCGAGACCTCATCGAGCCGTCCGTGACCGAGATCATCCTCAACATCGCGCTGCTCGTCGCCGTGCTGGTGCTGCTCGGCGTCTACGTGTCCTGGCGCGCGACCCGGCTCGACCGGCTGCACGTACGTCTGGAGACCGCGCGCGCGGGCCTGGACGCGGCGCTCGTACGGCGCGCGGCGGTCGCGCTCGAACTCGCCGCCTCACGCCAGCTCGACCCGGCCACCAGCCTGCTGCTCGCCGCCGCCGCGCACGAGGCACGCATCGCCGACGCCGACAACCGGGAGTTCGCCGAGAGCGACCTCTCCCGCGCCCTGCGCGCGGTCATCGACCAGCCCGACTTCCGCGGCACCCTCGCCGCGCGCGAGGACGGCGACGGCGCTGCTGGACGACCTCGACGCCGCCGTGCGCAAGGTCGGGTACGCGCGCAGCTTCTACAACAATGCGGTGACGGCGACCCGTACGGCGCGGCGCAAGCTGCTTCCCCGTCTCCTGCCGTTGTCCGGCCGAGCCCCGCTGCCGGAGTTCTTCGAGATCGACGACGCGCCGCCGGAGACCGAGCCGGGGCTCGTGTGACACGTGTGACACGTGTGCCGTACGGCCTCGCGGCACCGGTTTGCGCCCCTCCGGCCATCGGCTAGCCTCGCGGACGCAGAACGTCTGGTCTGCCCGAGGAGGTCCCGGCTCGTGTGCTGTTCCCGCGTTCCGCCGGCGTACGCCGCGGCACTCGCGGTCACCGCGGCCGCGGCGCTGGCGGGGTGCTCGAAGGACCCCGGCACCGCGACGGCACCGCCCCCACCGGCGGCGGCGCCCGACCCCGCCCCGTCCGCCACACCGACCCCGCGGCCCGCACACCCGTTCACCGGAGCTCGGACCGCCGCGGACGCGCCCGGTCCTGGCCGTCAAGATCGACAACACCCGGTCCGCCAAGCCGCAGCTCGGCCTGCGCTCGGCCGACATCGTCTACGTCGAGCAGGTCGAGGGCGGGCTGAGCCGGGTCATGGCGATCTTCTCCTCCAAGCTGCCGCCGCGCGTCGGCCCGGTCCGCAGCGCCCGCATCTCCGACCTGCACCTCCTCCCGCAGTTCGGCCGCCCGGCGTTCGCCTACTCCGGCGTGCAGGGCAAGATGAAGCCCTACGTCGCCCGGGCGCCGCTCATCGACGTCTCCCAGGACCGGTCGAACGCCGGCTACCTGCGCACCGGGTCGCATCCGGCCCCGTACAACCTCTACGGCACACCGAAACAACTTCTCGCCCGCGCACGCGGCGCGTCGGCGGCCGCGCGACATCGGCTTCCGCTTCGGCCCGGCGCCGGCCGGCGGGCGGCCCGTCAAGAGCATCACCGCGCGCTATCCGGCGGCCTCGTTCCGGTTCACCTGGTCGGCCGTCCAGCGCCGGTGGCTGGTCGCCCAGGACGGCCGGGCCGACCTCGCCGCCGAAGGCGGGCAGCTCGGCGGCCAGACGATCGTCATCGAGCGGGCACACACGACCCGCTCGCAGTTCCACGACTTCCTCGGCAACTACACGCCGCTGGTCCAGACGGTCGGCACGGGGCAGGGCGACCGTGCTGCGCGACGGCAAGGCCTACGACGCCCGCTGGTCGCGGCCCGCCGAGAGCGGACGGGACCGTCTTCACCACTTTGTCGGGGCGGCCGATGACCTTCGCCCCGGGGCAGGTCTGGGTCGTTCTGGTCAACGACGGGACGCCCACAACGCCCTGAGCGTTGCACACTGTCGGATCGCAACCTGATTCGTGACGACATGGCGGGGCCGAAAACCCCCGTACCGGGCCCTACCATGGAGACGACCGCCTGATCGTCGTATCTGAAGAGGTAGCCGTGTCCACCGCCACGCCCGATGCCGCCCCCGACCAGTCCAACGCCGTCCCCGCGACCGGCACCGCCCGCGTCAAGCGCGGCATGGCGGAGATGCTCAAGGGCGGCGTGATCATGGATGTCGTCACGCCCGACCAGGCCAAGATCGCCGAAGACGCCGGCGCCGTCGCCGTGATGGCGCTCGAGCGCGTGCCGGCCGACATCCGGGCCGAGGGCGGCGTCTCGCGGATGAGCGACCCCGACATGATCGACGGGATCATCGCCGCCGTCTCGATCCCGGTCATGGCCAAGGCCCGCATCGGCCACTTCGTCGAGGCCCAGGTCCTGCAGGCGCTCGGCGTCGACTACGTCGACGAGTCCGAGGTGCTGACCCCGGCCGACTACGAGAACCACATCGACAAGTGGGGCTTCACGGTCCCCTTCGTCTGCGGCGCCACCAACCTCGGCGAGGCGCTCCGCCGCATCACCGAGGGCGCGGCGATGATCCGCTCCAAGGGCGAGGCCGGCACCGGCGACGTCTCCAACGCCACCACGCACATGCGGGAGCTCCGCCAGGAGATCCGGCGGCTCTGCTCGCTGCCCGAGGACGAGCTGTTCGTCGCGGCCAAGGAGCTCCAGGCCCCGTACGAGCTGGTCAAGGAGGTCGCGCGGGCCGGAAAGCTGCCGGTGGTGCTGTTCACCGCGGGCGGCATCGCGACGCCCGGCCGACGCCGCAATGATGATGCAGCTCGGCGCCGAGGGCGTGTTCGTCGGCTCGGGCATCTTCAAGTCCGGCGACCCGGCCAAGCGCGCCGAGGCGATCGTCAAGGCCACCACCTTCTACGACGACCCCGACGTGCTCGCCAAGGTCTCGCGCGGGCTCGGCGAGGCGATGGTCGGCATCAACGTCTCCTCCCTCGCCGAGGGCGACCGCCTCGCGGGCCGCGGCTGGTAGTCCGCGTTCGCGGTTTCGACCGAAGTTCGGCCTCCCCTCCCCAGAGACGTACCTCCGGGTTACTCTGGGCGGCGGCTGACGAAACGACGGCGCCGCCGGTACGTCCGCTGGGCGCAGGAGGGGACGACGCCCATGGGTTGGTCGGTCGCACTGGCGTGTTCGAACATCGGTGCCCCCCGGCAGGCTTTCCGGTCGGGACTCATCCAGGATCCGGACGCCGCGGCGGCGCTCGCCAAGCGGCTCTACCCGGAGTCGTCGGTGGTCGAGACCGGCGACACGATCCTGGACTTCGCGCTGTGGCCGTACGCGGACGAGCTGTTCGTCGGCGCGTACGGCGACGCGCTGGTCGTGTGCGACCGGCGGCTGTTCGGCATCGACGACCAGGCGCGCACGCTCGCCGACGAGATCGCCCGCACCCTGCCGGGCGGCTCGTGCGGCGTCCTGGTGCTGCAACAGCGTGATGTCCGGCTGCTGGTTCCGCTGGTACTCCGGCGAGCGCCCACGCCGCGACATCCTCGTGACCGCCGACGACGGCGTCGTGGTCGACCTCGGCGAGCGGCTGCCGGCCGAGGCGCCGTTCTGGAAGACCATCGACGACGGCGCGCCCGACGTCCCCCTGCCGTTCGACTACGAGGAGTACGGCATGGCGCTGGCGCGCGAGCACCTGTTCGGCCGCGCCATCACCGAGCGCGGCCCGGACGGCTTCCTCGCCCTCGAACTCCCGCTGCGCAGGTTCAAGCTGGCCTGACGGGAAGACCGGCGCGGCTCGGCGGCGTTATGACTGGCACTAGGGTCATTGGTGACGAATCGAGGCGAAGGGCTGGTCTGTGGCTGCTGTCCCGACGATCGGTGTGCTCGCACTCCAGGGCGACGTCCGCGAACACCGTCGCGTGCTGGAGTCCTGCGGCGCCGCCACGGCGGTCGTACGCCGCCCCGAGGAGCTCGAGCGCGTCGACGGCCTCGTGATCCCCGGCGGGGAGTCCACCACGATGTGGCGGCTGGCCCGCACGTTCGAGCTGTTCGGCCCGCTGCGCAAGCGCATCGAGCAGGGCATGTACGCCTACGGCTCCTGCGCCGGGATGATCATGCTCGCCGACCGCATCGTCGACGGTGCGCGCGGGCCAGGAGACCTTCGGCGGCATCGACATGCTCGTACGCCGCAACGCGTTCGGCCGCCAGGTCGACTCGTTCGAGAGCGACGTCGTGATGACCGGTCTCGACACGCCGTTCCACGCGGTGTTCATCCGCGCGCCGTGGGTCGAGTCGGTCGGCGAGGACGCCGAGGTGCTCGGCCGTGCCGCGACCGGCGACTCCGCCGGTAGGATCGTCGCCGTCCGGCAGGGCCGTCTCCTCGCGACGTCGTTCCACCCCGAGCTCACCGGCGACCCGCGCGTTCACGAGTACTTCCTCGCGATGGTGAAGGGGTCGGCGTGAGCCCTCGCGGGCCGCGGAGCCTCACGCGGAGGGACTCCCGTCGCGCCCACGCCGGCCCAGCACGCAGTCGACTCTTCCGAGATAGGAGGCAGGGGCTCACCTCGTCGGCCGGTGGCCGATCCGTGCCCCGCAACGCAGATGAGTGGCCACTCCAAGTGGGCGACGACGAAGCACAAGAAGGCGGCCGTCGACGCCAAGCGCGGCAAGCTCTTCGCCAAGCTCATCAAGAACATCGAGGTGGCGGCCCGCACCGGCGGCGGTGATCCGGACGGCAACCCGACGCTTTATGACGCCATCCAGAAGGCGCGCAAGAACTCCGTGCCGCTCGACAACATCGAGCGGGCGCGCAAGCGCGGCGCGGGCGAGGAGGCCGGCGGCGCCGAGTGGCAGACGATCATGTACGAGGGCTACGCGCCCGGCGGCGTCGCGGTCCTCATCGAGTGCCTGACCGACAATCGCAACCGCGCCGCCTCCGACGTACGCACCGCCCTGACGCGCAACGGCGGCACCCTCGCCGACCCCAACTCCGTCTCGTACATGTTCACCCGCAAGGGCGTCATCCTGCTGCCCAAGGAGGGGACGACCGAGGACGACGTGATGATGGCCGTCCTCGACGCCGGCGCCGAGGAGGTCAACGACCTCGGCGAGTCCTTCGAGGTGATCAGCGAGGCGGGCGACCTGGTGGCGGTGCGCAAGGCGCTGCAGGAGGCCGGGGTCGACTACGAGTCCGCCGAGGCCAACTTCCTGCCCAGCGTGAGCGTGCAGCTGGACGAGGAGAACGCCAAGAAGGTCTTCCGCCTGCTCGAGGCTCTCGAGGATAGCGACGACGTACAGAACGTCTTCGCCAACTTCGACGTCTCCGACGAGATCATGGAGAAGATCGACGCCTGACGCGCCCGCGGATAACCGGAGGCGTGCGCAGTACGGATGACGTAGCGTCGTCGCCTGTGGAGACCCGTGCACTCGACCCCGGCGACCTCGACGCGATGCACGACCTGTGGGTGCGCGCGTTCGGGCCGCCCTCGGACGGAGAGGGCTGGCGGCCACGGGCGCGGCAGGCCGTCGACGAAGGCCGCGTGCTCGGCGTCTACGACGGCACCCGGCTCGTCGCGACCGCTTTCTTCAACGCCTTCGAGCAGTGGTGGCACGGCCGCGCGGTGCCGATGGGCGGCGTCAGCGCGGTCTGCGTCTCGCCCGAGGACCGCGGCCGCGGCGTCGGCCGGCGTCTCATGGCAGGGGTGCTCGACCTGATGGACGGCCGCCCGCTGTCCACGCTCTTCCCGGCCACCGCGCGCCTCTACCGCGCGTTCGGCTACGAGCACGCCGGCGCCCAGTGCCGCGTGACCCTGCCGCCCGAGCCGCTGCGCACGCTCGCGGGCGGCGCGGGCGGCACCGTCAAGGTGCGCCGCGCGGGCCCCGGCGACGCGGCCGAGGTCACCGCGCTGATCCGGCGGCTGCACGCGGAGGCGCGCCACGACGGCCCGATCGACCGCGGCGAGGAGTACGCGCGCGACGTCCTGGGCGACGAGCGATTGTTCTGCTACCTCGCCGACGACGGCTTCCTCGCCTACGCCTGGGACGGAGGCCACCAGGCGCTGACCGTGCGCCGCTGCGTCGCCGGGTCGGACCGAGACCGCACGCGCGCTCTGGTCCGTGGTCGGCTCCGGCTCCTCCATCGCCGAGACCGTGCACGCCTTCGTCGCGCCCGACGACCCGCTGTTCTGGCTGCTCCGCGACCGTTCCGTCGACGAACTGCGCCGCGAGTCCTGGATGCTGCGGGTGCTGGACGCGCCCGCCGCCGTCGCCATGCGCGGGTTCCCCGCGGGTGTCTCGGCGGACGTGCCGCTCGTCGTCGAGGACGAGCAGCGGCCGGGCAACGCGGGCGGCTGGCGGCTCACGGTCGGCGGGGGAGAAGGGCGGCTCGAACGCGCCGCCGCGCCGCCCGGCGCCGTCCGGCTGCCCGCGTGCGGGCTCGCCGCCCTCTACGCCGGTGTCCCGCTGTCCACGCTGCGCCGCGCGGGTCTGGTCGGCGGCGGCGACCTGGCCGACCCGCTGCTCGACGCCGCGTTCGCCGGGACGCCGTTCATGCTGGACTACTTCTGAAAGACCGCCCGCGACACGCCGGGCCCGGCCGGGCGGGGAGAGCCACCCTCCGAGTAGCCTCGCTGCGAACACATGTTCGGAGTCCGATGTGCCGAGAGGAGTCCTCCGTTGCGGGTGCTGGGCGTCGACCCCGGGCTGACCAGGTGCGGTGTCGGCGTCGTCGACGGCGCCCCGGGCACGGCGCTGCGGCTGGTGAGCGTCGGCGTCATCCGTACGAGCCCCGGCGACGACATCGGCACACGGCTGATCGGGATCGAGCGCGGCATCGAGGAGCTCCTCGACGCCACCTCGCCCGACGCGGTCGCGGTCGAGCGGGTGTTCAGCCAGCACAACGTCTCCACGGTCATGGGCACCGCGCAGGCGGGCGCGATCGCGATCGCCTGCGGCGCGCGGCGCGGGCTGCCGGTCGCCCTGCACACTCCGAGCGAGGCGAAGGCGGCGGTGACCGGAAACGGCCGCGCCGACAAGCAACAGGTGACCGCGATGGTGACCCGGCTGCTGCGGCTCGACGCGCCGCCCAAGCCGGCCGACGCCGCGGACGCGCTCGCGCTGGCCATCTGCCACGTGTGGCGCGGCGGCGCGCAGGCGAGACTCGACGCCGCCCGGTCGCGCCAGGGGCGGCCGCGATGAGACACGGAGGGACGCAGGAGTGATCGCATTCGTCAACGGCCGGGTCGCCTCGGCGGGCCCCGACGGCGCGGTGGTGGAGGTCGGCGGCGTGGGGTTGTCGGTCCTGTGCACGCCGGCCACGCTCGCCGGGCTGCGGGTCGGCGACCGCGCACACGTACCCACCTCCCTCGTCGTGCGCGAGGACTCGCTCACGCTCTACGGCTTCGCCGACGACGACGAGAAGACGGTCTTCGAGCTGGTGCAGACCGCAAGCGGCGTCGGCCCGCGCCTCGCGCTCGCGATGCTCGCCGTGCACACGCCGAACGCCCTGCGCCGCGCGGTCGCCACCGAGGACGTCACCGGCCTGACGAAGGTGCCCGGCATCGGCCGCAAGGGCGCGCAGCGCATCGTCTTGGAACTGAAGGACCGGCTCGGGCTCCCGCTGGACGACGACACGCCGGCCCCGTCGTTCGCCGCGGCGGCCTGGCGTGCCCAGGTGCACGCCGGGCTGACCAACCTCGGCTGGACCGCGCGCGACGCCGAGGCGGCGGTGGACGCGGTGGCCGCCGACGTCAACGGCCAGGACACCTCCGACATCGCCACGCTGCTGAAACTGGCGATGCGGAAGCTGAGCCGATGACCGCGCGGCGGAGGGCGGGCGTGAGCGAGGACCGGTTCGTCTCGCCGGTCGCCGACGGCGAGGAGAAGGTCATCGAGGCGGCGCTGCGGCCCAAGCGCCTCGATGAGTTCATCGGCCAGGCGCGCGTACGCGAGCAGCTCACCCTCGTGCTGCACAGCGCGGTGCGGCGCGGCCGCCCGCCGGACCACCTGCTGATGTCCGGGCCGCCCGGCCTGGGCAAGACCACCCTCGCAATGATCATCGCCGGGGAGCTGGGCATGCCGCTGCGGATCTCCTCGGGCCCGGCGATCGAGCGCGCCGGCGACCTCGCGGCCGTACTGTCCACGCTGTCCGAGGGCGAGGTGCTGTTCCTCGACGAGATCCACCGGATGGCGCGGCCCGCCGAGGAGATGCTCTACGTCGCGATGGAGGACTTCCGCGTCGACGTCGTCGTCGGCAAGGGACCGGGCGCCACCGCGATCCCGCTCGACATCGCGCCGTTCACCCTCGTCGGCGCCACCACCAGGGCGGGGCTGCTGCCCGCCCCGCTGCGCGACCGATTCGGCTTCGTCGCGCACATGGACTTCTACGAGCCCGCCGACCTCGAGCGCATCATCGACCGCTCGGCCCGGCTGCTCGACGTGCGGATGGACGCCGCCGGCGGCGCCGAGATCGCCCGGCGCTCGCGCGGCACGCCACGCATCGCCAACCGATTGCTCCGGCGCGTGCGCGACTACGCCGAAGTACGCGCCGACGGCGTGATCACCGAGGAGATCGCCCACGACGCGCTGGCGCTGTACGAGGTCGACGCCGAGGGGCTGGACCGGCTCGACCGCGCGGTGCTCGACGCCCTGATGCGCAAGTTCGGCGGCGGCCCGGTGGGACTCTCGACACTCGCGGTCGCGGTGGGGGAGGAGCCGGAGACGGTCGAGGTGGTGGCCGAGCCGTTTCTGGTGCGCAAGGGACTGATCGCGCGCACCCCCCGTGGCCGGATCGCGACACCCTCGGCCTGGCGGTATCTCGGAATCGCGCCACCACTCACAGTTGAAGGTACGCTTTTCGGAGTGACAGAGGAGTGACGAGGAACTTCCCGGCGTGCCCGGTCGTCCCCTCGTTGCCGGGGTTTCGTCAACTCCTTTACACTCCGGACCTTGTCGCCGTCTGTCAGGGTGACACGCCTTTCGCGCGCGAATCGTCGGCGGCGGGCTGAACTCACATATCGGAAGGATGCCCCGGTGCAGGGCAACACAGAACTAACAGCGCTCACCCAACTCGCCTCTTCCAAGAGCAACCCGCTGGTCACCCTTTTGCCGGTGATCCTCATCGGCGTGGTCTTCTACTTCCTGCTCTTCCGCCCGCAGCGCCGCAGGCAGCAGCAGCAGGCGCAGATGCAGCGGCAGATCCAGCCGGGCCAGCGCGTCATGACCACCGCGGGCATGATCGCCGAAGTCATCTTCGTGGATGACGACGGCGTCGTGCTCGAGATCGCGCCGGGAGTCGAGGTACGTTTCGTCAAGCAGGCGATCGGTCAGGTGCTCACCGACGACGAGGAGATCGAGGACGAGACTGAGGACGACGAGGACGAAGAGGTCGCGGAGGTCGACGAGACGCGGGAGGAAGAGGCCCCGCAGTCTCGCGAGACTCTGCAGGACGACGTCGAGGCGAAGACCGAGACTCTTCCCGGCACCACCGGAAAGAAGATCGAGGACGCGCCCGTCGAACGAAGGCGATGACAAGTCCGGCAAGAGGCCTTCCGCCTGACCAAGAGCCTGACCGCTGACAAAAGGACGAAAGACGACCGTGGCTCCGCCAAGCAGAAACGTTTCGAGACCGGGGCGCGTGCTTCTCACGCTGCTCGTGATTGCCGTCGCCCTGGTGGGCCTGATGTTCTGGCAGGGCCAAAAAACGCCCAAGCTGGCGCTCGACCTGGCCGGGGGCACCACCGTGACGCTCACGGCGGAGCCGTCCAAGCCCGGAGCCAAGATCGGCGACTCCGAGATGTCCCAGGCGATCAACATCATGCGCGAGCGCGTGAACAGCCTGGGCGTCTCCGAGGCCGAGGTCACCAAGCAGGGCAACAACGTCATCGTCGTCCAGGTGCCCGGTCAGGGCCAAGAACGCGTCGTCAAGCTCATCGGCACCACCGCCAAGCTGGAGTTCCGGCAGGTGATGGTGGCCGAGCAGGTCGGAGTTCCGCAGCCGGTGAAGACGCCGACGCCGACCGGCAAGGCGTCACCGACCGGCAAGGCGTCCGCCAAGCCGTCCGGCAGCGCCACCCCCTCGGCCAAGGCGACCCCCTCGCCGAAGGGGCGCGCGCTCGCCCAGGCTCTGCTGGCCGCGACGCCGAAGCCGACCGAAAAGGCATCCGGCAAGGCGTCCGGTAAGGCCACGCCGGCGCCGAGCGCCACCCAGTCGCTGACTCCCGAGCAGCAACAGCAACTCCAGCAACAGCTCCAGCAGCAACAGCAGCAGCAGGCCGGCGCCGAGGACTTCACCGGCGTCGACCCGGCGGTCAAGGCGCAGTTCCAGAAACTCACCTGCACCGGCAACGACGTCGGCCAGGGCCGGACGCTCCCCACGACCAAACAGGCCGCGGTCTGCGCACGTCCGGACCCCAAGACGCACAAGAGCGACTTCAAGTTCATCCTCGCCCCGACGCAGATCTCCGGTGAGCAGGTCACCAAGGCACAGGCGCTGCCGCCGGACCCGCAGAACGGCCGGGTGCAGTGGACGGTCAGCCTCGACCTCAACGGCTCGGCCACCAAGACGTTCGCCGACTTCACCCAGAAGGCCGCGGCCCTGGGCGAGAACAACACGCGTAACCACTTCGCGATCGTCCTCGACGGCACGGTCTACTCCTGGCCGAGCGTCAAGGAGGCCATCACCTCCGGCAACGCCCAGATCGAGGGGCAGTTCGGGCAGCAGGACGCCACCGACCTGGCCAACGTGCTCAAGTACGGCGCGCTGCCGCTGAAGTTCAACCAGAGCTCGATCGAGTCGGTCTCGGCCACGCTCGGCAAGGACCAGCTGCACCTCCGGCCTCATCGCCGGTGCGATCGGGCTCGCCCTCGTCGTGCTCTACTGCCTGCTCTACTACCGCGGGCTGGGCTTCGTCGCGATCTCCAGCCTGATCGTCGCGGGCTGCCTCACGTACGAGTCGGTCGTGCTGCTCGGCAAGTTCATCGACTTCCGCATGTCGCTCGCCGGCATCGCCGGCGCGATCGTGGCGATCGGCATCACGGCCGACTCCTTCGTCGTGTTCTTCGAACGACTACGCGACGAAGTGCGTGAGGGCCGCAGCCTCCGCACCGCGGTCGAACGCGGCTGGCACCGCGCGCGGCGCACGATCATCGTCGCGGACGCGGTCTCCTTCATCGCCGCCCTGTTGCTCTACTGGTTCGCCATCGGCGGGGTCAAGGGCTTCGCGTTCACGCTCGGCCTGACCACGCTCATCGACGTCGTCGTGGTGTTCTTCTTCACCAAGCCGCTCGTCACGATGCTGGCGCGCACGCGGTTCTTCGGCGGCGGGCACCGATGGTCCGGGCTGGATCCGACCACACTGGGCGTGAAGCGACCCCGCGTCACCCGCCCGACCAGCGCCAAGGAGGCCTGATGTCACGCCTGGGCAACATCGGCGGCCGACTGCACCGCGGCGAGGTGTCCCTCGACTTCGTGGGGCGGCAGAAGACCTGGTACACCGTCTCCGGCCTGATCCTGGTGGTCAGCATCGTCTCGCTGCTCACGCTCGGCCTCAACTTCGGCGTGGAGTTCAAGGGCGGCACGGTCTTTCAGTTCCCGACCAAGTCGGGCGCCACGACCTCGGACGCGCGGGCGGCCGTCAAGGCCGCCGGGGTCGTCAAAGAGGACCCCATCGTCCAGAAGACCGGCACCGGCTGGCGGGTCCAGACCGAGACCCTGACCTCCGACAACGTGACCGCGGTGCAGCGGTCGGTGCAGAGCAGGTTCGGCCTCGCCAAGCCCGACGACGTCAGCCCGCAGACGGTCGGCGCGAGCTGGGGTAAGGACATCTCCAAGAAGGCGCTCGAAGGCCTGATCGTCTTCCTGATCGCGATCGTCGATCTACCTGTCCATCGCCTTCGAGTGGCGGATGGCGGTCGCGGCCCTGATCGCGCTCGCCCACGACATCCTGATCACCATCGGCGTCTACTCGCTCGTCCAGTTCGAGGTGACGCCGTCGTCGGTGGTCGGCCTGCTGACCATCCTCGGTTACTCCCTGTACGACACCGTGGTGGTGTTCGACAAGGTGCGCGAGAACACCCGCTCGCTCGACCACGTCCAACACGATGACCTACAGCCAGGCCGCCAACCTGGGTCTCAACCAGACCCTGGTCCGGTCGATCAACACCTCGGTGATCGCGCTGCTGCCCGTCGCCGGCCTGCTGTTCATCGGCGCCGGGATCCTCGGCGCGGGCACGCTCAAGGACCTGGCACTCGTGCTGTTCGTCGGCATGCTCGCCGGCGCGTACTCCTCGATCTGCATCGCCACGCCGATCCTGGCCGACCTGCAGGAGCGCCAGGAGAAATACCGCACCCTGGCCAAGCGGGTGCAGGCCAAGGCCACCAGCGCCAAGCGCCGGTCCAAGACGGCGGGCGTATCGAGCGGCCGAGCGCCGGGCCGCGGCGAGCCGAGCGCGCGAGGACGACGAGCACAGGACACGGTTCCGGGGAGGAGGACAGCGGCGAGACGACCTCGGTCGGCGCCGGCGGCATCCGGCTCGTGCAGCAGGGTCCGCGGCAGCAGCCGCGGCGCCCGGGTCCAAAGGCCGCCCCAGCGGCAAGAAGAAGCGCTGACTCCATCCACCGACGCGCAGTCCGGCGGGCGATACCCCTCGATATCAGGGGGTATCGCCCGCCGGAGCGTGTACGGTCATACGCGGCGCGTCTCGTCGCGGCGTCCGGTTCTCCACCGCGCCGGGCCTCGGCGAAGTGCCGTCAAGGAGGATCGTGACCAGTCGACCCGTCGACCTGACGCAGCTGATCACCGACCGCATCCGGGACGATCCCGGACTATCCCAAGCCCGGCGTGGTCTTCAAGGACATCACTCCGCTGCTCGCCGACCACGCCGCCTTCGCGGCCGTGGTCGACGCCATCGTCGCCCATTACGGCCGTGGCGCGGTCGACAAGGTGGCCGGCGTCGAGGCGCGCGGCTTCATCCTGGCCGCTCCGGTCGCGTACCACTTCGGTGCCGGTTTCGTGCCGGTGCGCAAGAAGGGCAAGCTGCCCGTCGGCGACGTACGAGGAGAGCTACGACCTGGAGTACGGCAGCGAGACGATCGAGGTGCACCAGGACGCCTTCGCGCCGGGGGAGCGGGTGCTCATCGTCGACGACGTCCTCGCGACGGGCGGCACGGCCCGCGCCGACCGCCGAGCTCGTACGCCGGACCGGGGCCGAGGTGGCGGGCTGTCGGTGCTGATGGAGCTGGGTTTCCTGAACGGCCGCGCCAAGGTGCCCGACCTCGACCTCCATGCCCTGGTGACCACCTGAACCCCAGCAGTTCTCATGAGTCACTCGGTTCGGACCGGAATGGCGGATCGGCGCCGACTGGAAATCAGCTGCCCGCTAAACTGGTGTTCCGACGCAGGCATGGGGAGGCTGGGTGCCAGGTGAGGTGGTGTCAACCGATGCGGCGTCCGATGCCGCGCTGACGCCGCGCATCAAGCCCCATACCCTCCCGGTGCCGGCCGGCACACCCGCTTCTGCACCGGACGAGGGCGATCGGACTCCCTCAGGCCCGGCTGCGCCATCGGCCGCCCGGGTCCGCCGGCGGCTAGCCCGGCTCGGCGCCCAGCGTGGACCCACCATGAATCCTGTACTCGAACCTTTGATCAAGACGCTCCGGAACACACATCCCAAGGCGGATGTGCGTCTCGTCGAGCGCGCCTACGACGTCGCGGCCCACCATCACCGCGAGCAGAAGCGCAAGAGCGGCGATCCGTACATCACCCACCCGCTCGCGGTCGCCACGATCCTCGCCGAGCTCGGCATGAACACCGAGACGCTCTGCGCCGCGCTGCTGCACGACACGGTCGAGGACACCACCTACACCCTCGACCAGCTCGGCACCGACTTCGGCGACGTCATCGCCGCGCTGGTCGACGGCGTGACAAAGCTCGACAAGGTCAAGTACGGCGAGGCCGCCGAGGCCGAGACCGTGCGCAAGATGGTCGTCGCGATGTCGCGTGACATCCGGGTCCTCGTGATCAAGCTGTCCGACCGCCTGCACAACATGCGCACCCTGCGCTACCTGCCGCGGCACAAGCAGGAGCGCAAGGCGCGCGAGACGCTGGAGATCTTCGCGCCGCTCGCGCACCGCCTGGGCATGAACACCCTCAAGTGGGAGCTGGAGGACCTCGCCTTCCAGACGCTCTACCCCAAGCGGTTCGACGAGATCGCGAGGCTGGTGTCCGAGCGGGCGCCGCGACGCGACGTCTACCTCCAGGACGTCATCCAGCACGTCTCACGCGACCTGCGGGAGGCCAAGCTCAAGGCGACGGTCAAGGGCCGCCCGAAGCACTACTACTCGATCTACCAGAAGATGATCGCCCGCGAGCTGAGCTTCGAGGACATCTACGACCTCGTCGGCATCCGGGTGCTCGTCGACACCGTACGCGACTGCTATGCGGCGCTCGGCACCATCCACGCGCGGTGGAACCCGGTCCCCGGCCGGTTCAAGGACTACATCGCGATGCCGAAGTTCAACATGTACCAGTCGCTGCACACCACGGTGATCGGTCCTGAGGGCAAGCCGGTCGAGCTGCAGATCCGTACCCGCGCCATGCACAACCGGGCCGAATACGGCATCGCGGCGCACTGGAAGTACAAGGAGGAGACGGTCGGCGAGGGCGGCCCAGCGCCGGCAAGGCGGGCGACATGGCCTGGCTGCGGCAGCTCCTCGACTGGCAGCGGGAGACCACCGACCCGGCCGAGTTCCTCGAGTCGCTGCGCTTTGACCTCTCGGTCTCGGAGGTGTTCGTCTTCACGCCCAAGGGGCAGGTGCTCGCGCTGCCGCAGGGCGCGACGCCGGTGGACTTCGCGTACGCGATCCACACCGAGGTGGGCAACCGCACGATCGGCGCCCGCGTCAACGGCCGGCTCGTCCCGCTGGAGTCGACTCTCGACAACGGCGACACCGTCGAGATCTTCACCTCCAAGTCGCCAGGACGCCGGGCCGAGCCGCGACTGGCTCAACTTCGTCAAGAGCGCCCGCGCCCGCAACAAGATCAAGCACTGGTTCTCCAAAGAACGCCGCGAGAGCGCCATCGAGCAGGGCAAGGAATCCCTGGCCCGCGCGATGCGCAAGCAGAACCTCCCGCTCCAGCGCATGCTGTCCGGGGAGGCGCTGCTGACGCTGGCGCACGACATGCACTACACCGACGTCTCCGCGCTGTACGCCGCGATCGGCGAGAGCCACGTGTCGGCGCAGAGCATCGTGCGCAAGCTCGTCGACGTCCTCGGCGGCGACACGGCCGAAGACCTGGCCGAGACCGCGATCCCGACCCGCAAGCGCCGGCCGCGCCCGGCGGGTGACCCGGGAGTGGTCGTCGCCGGCGACCCGGACGTCTGGGTGCGCCTGTCGCGGTGCTGCACGCCCGTGCCCGGCGACGAGATCGTCGGTTTCGTCACGCGCGGAAACGGCGTGTCGGTGCACCGCGTCGACTGCGTCAACGTCACCAACCTGCAGACCCAGCCCGACCGCATGGTCGACGTGAAGTGGTCGCCGGGGGAGGACTCGGTCTTCCTGGTGGCCATCCAGGTGGAGGCGCTCGACCGCCCACGCCTGCTGTCCGACATCACCCGGGTGCTGTCGGACCAGCACGTCAACATCCTGTCCGCCTCGGTGGCGACCAACCGCGACCGGGTCGCGGTCAGCCGGTTCAGCTTCGAGATGGGCGACCCGAAGCACCTCGGCCACGTGCTCAAGGCGGTCCGCTCCGTCGACGGCGTGTACGACGTCTACCGCGTCACGAGCTGACCGCGACGTCGGTGCCCGCGTTGTCGCGGACGGGCTCCCACGACCCGGAGAACGCGGAGCGCCGCAGGCCCGATGGGTCTGCGGCGTCCGCTTTCAGGCAGGCTCGTCAGGACAGCTCGGCCAGGGTGTGCTCGGCCTCGGTCAGCCAGGCGCGGCGTGCGCTCAGGGCCTCCTCGGCGTCCTTGATGTCCTTGTCGCGGCCCGCCCCACGCGCCTTCTCCAGCCGCTTCTCCAACTGCTCGATCGAGGACCGCAGCTGCGACACGGTCGCCTCGGCACGCGCACGCGCCTCGGGGTTGGTGCGGCGCCACTCCGACTCCTCGGCGCCGCGTACCGCCTCCTCGACCTTGCGCAGCCGCCCCTCAAGGCGCTCACGCGAGTCGCGGGGGACCATGCCGATGGCCTCCCAGCGCTCCTGGATCGACCGCAGCGCCTGCCGGCCGGCACGCACGTCGCGTACGGGCAGGAGTCGCTCCGCCTCGGCCAGGAGCTTCTCCTTGGCGTCGGCGTGATCGCGGAACTCCGCGTCCCGCTCGGCAAGTACGGACGACCGGGCCGAGAAGAACGTGTCCTGCGCGCCCTTGAACCGGGTCCACAGGTCCTCCTCGGCATCACGCGAGGCGCGCCCGGCCAGCTTCCACTGGCGCATCAGGTCGCGGTAGGCCGCGGCGGTCTGCCCCCAGTCGGTCGAGCCGGACATCGCCTCCGCCTCGGCGACCAGCCGCTCCTTCTCCGAACGCGCCTGCTCCCGCTCCACCTCGAGATTGGAGAAGTAGGACTTGCGGCGCTTGGTGAAGGCGTTGCGTGCCGAGGACAACCGCTTCCACAGTGCCGTCTCGGTGGGCCGGTCGACGCGCTCGGCGGCCTTCCACTCCTCGACGAGCTGCCGCAGCCGCTCGCCGCCGTTCTTCCAGTGCGTCTCCTCGGTGGCGATCCGCTCGGCCTCGGCGACGATGCGCTCCTTGACCTCCTTGGCCTGGACGCGCGCGTGGTCGCGGGCGACCTTGAGCTGCTCGCGGCGCTCACCGAGCAGCGAACCCAGGTGGTCGAGGCGCCGGCCGAGCCCGTCGAGGTCGCCGACGGCGTGCGCCCCGGTCACGGACTCGCGCAACCGCGCGATCGTGTGCTCGGCCTGGGCGGCGGCCAGATCGGTGGTCTTGATCCGCTGCTCGAGCAGGTCGATCTCGGTGACCAGGGCGTCGTACTTGCGCCGGAAGTAGGCCAGGGCCTCGTCGGGTGCGCCGGCCTGCCAGGAACCGACGGTGCGTTCGCCGGCCTCCGTACGGACGTAGACGGTCCCGTCCTCATCGACCCGGCCCCACGGATCAGCGGTCACCGGTGACCTCCCCTCCGATCATGGGCGCGGCCGGCGTGTGCCGACGCGCGGCCTCCACGACGTCCCGCCCGACCGGCACGGGATCCCGAAAGGAATCGGTGGCGCTGCACACCGTTGCCTCCTGTGTCTGAGTCCGGGGCGTCCCCACACACACCGGGCCCACCATGATGACGACCGTGGGAGAAGCGCTCCCGCTGGCCACCCTAACCAATCGCATTGCTACATCTTCGCGACGGTGAGGTCTTTTATTTCGATTTTCTTCTTTGGGGCGGTGTTACCGGTCTGGTCGGCCGGTTCCGCACCCGCCTTCGCGACGGAGTCGACGACGTTCATTCCCTGCGTGATCTGACCGAAGACGGTGTAGTCGGCCGGCAGCGGAGAATCGCCGTAGACGATGAAGAACTGGCTCCCGTTGCTGTTGGGGGCGCTGCTGTGCGCCATCGCGATCATGCCGCGCTTGTAGGTGGCCTGCCCCGACTTGCCGGCCTTGGGGACGTTCTCATTCCCGAAGCCGTATGCCGGTCCGCCGGTACCGGTGCCGGTCGGATCGCCGCACTGCAAAACCTTGATACCCGTCAGTGACGAGCCGATGACATTTCGTGTTGTTGAAGAACTTCTTGCTCGCCAGATACTTGAAGGAATTCACCGTGCAGGCGGCCTTGGTGCCGTCGAGCTTGGCGGTGATCGTGCCGAGGCTCGTGCCGATGGTCATCTTGTACGAGCCCTTGACGGGCTTGACGAGGCGGCTTGCCCACGTTCTTGGCGCTCTGTGCGGCCTGCGCGGGCAGCGGCTGGTAGCCGCACTCTCCCGGCTTCACCGAGACGCTCGGCGCGGCGCTCGGGGTCGAGGACGCGGCCGCCGTGGTCGTCTTCTTCTTCGCCGGGCCGCTCATGGCGTACGCGATGGCCCCGCTGCCCCCGGCCACCATCACGACGGCGGCGACCGTCCCGATGATCTTCATGCGGCGAGCACGGGCCTGCCGGACCATGCGGCGCTGCTGCTGGCGCTCGTAGCGCTGCCGGGCCAGCTCCTTCTTGCGGTCTTTACCCGCCACCGGTGTCGCACCTCTTGATTCGCGTCGTGAACTGGGAAACGTGTTGCGCATCGTAGCGGTCCCGCTCGGTATTTTCGGCTCCGCAAGGCATCCGCAGGGCAGTTGCATGACAGAGTCGCCCAAACCCACCGAACGTCGGGCACGCTTCGATGGTCCACGTTATGTCGTTCGCGGTCGCGCGCGTGCCGCCGGTACCCTCAAGCCACCGGCAGCATTGAGAAAGGACGAGCGTGCTCATCGCCAGTTTCCCCGCGGGGGCCTTCGCGACGAACTGCTACGTCGTGGCGCCCGCGGCGGGTGAGGAGTGCGTGGTCATAGACCCGGGCCAGGACGCCGTGGGGATGCTCGACGACGTGCTGCGCGAGCACCGGCTCAAGCCGGTCGCGGTGGCGCTGACCCACGGCCACATCGACCACGTCTGGTCAGTGGCGCCGGTCTGCGGCGCGCGCGACGTCCCGGCCTTCATCCATCCGGCCGACCGCGCGCTGCTCTCGGACCCGGCGAAGGGCTTCCCGGCCGCGGTGGCGCGCCAGTTGCTCGGCGGCCTCACGTTCACCGAGCCGGACGACGTGCGCGAGCTCGGCGACGGGCAGACCCTCACGCTCGCCGGCCTGGAGTTCGTCGTCGACCATGCCCCGGGCCATACGCCGGGGTCGGTGACGTTCCGGCTCGCGGACGGCGAGCCCGTGATGTTCTCCGGCGACCTGCTGTTCGCCGGCTCCATCGGGCGTACGGACATGCCGGGCGGCGACTACGCGACGATCATGAAAAGCCTGGCGCGCGTGTGCCTGCCGCTGCCCGACGAGACCGCGGTGCTGCCCGGCCACGGTGCCACGACCACGATCGGCCACGAGCGGGCGGCCAACCCCTTCCTCAGGGAATCGGCCCCGCTCGATGGCCCGCACAGGGGACTCTGAACGACACATGAGCATGGACTTCCAGGCCCCCAAGGGGGTCAACGAGTATTTCCCGCCGCGTTCGGCGGCCTACCTCGCGGCGCGTGACGCCTTCGCGGCGGCGGCCACCCGCGCCGGCTACTCCTACCTGGAGCTGCCGGTCTTCGAGGACACGCGGCTGTTCTCGCGCGGCGTCGGCGAGTCGACCGACGTCGTGTCCAAGGAGATGTACACCTTCGAGGACCGCGGCGGCCGCTCGCTCACGCTGCGGCCGGAGTTCACCGTCGGCGTGTTGCGCTCGGTGCTCCAGCACGGCCTGCACAAGGGCGAGCTGCCGGTGAAGGTCTGGGCGACCGGCCCGGCGTTCCGCTACGAACGCTCCCAGGCCGGGCGATACCGGCAGTTCTACCAGGTGGACCTGGAGGCGATCGGCTCGGAGGACCCGGCGGTCGACGTCGAGACGATCGCGCTGGCCTGGGACTGGTACCGCGAGCTCGGCCTGCGTCCCGGCTCACCCTGAACCTCAACTCGCTCGGCTGCCGTGAGTGCCGTCCGGTCTACCGCGCCGCGCTCCAGGAGTTCCTGCGCGCGCTGGACCTCGACGAGGACACCGGGCCCGGGTCGAGCTCAACCCGCTGCGGGTGCTGGACGACAAGCGCCCCGAGGTACGCGCCAAGGTGGAGAGCGCCCCGCTGGTCGACCGACTACCTGTGCGGCGCCTGCAAGGCACACCACGACAAGGTCCGCGAGCTGCTCGCCGACCTGTCGATCCCGTGGACGGACCAGCCACGGCTCGTACGCGGCCTCGACTACTACACCCGCACCACCTACGAGTTCGACCACCCGCTGCTGGGCGCGCAGTCCGGCATCGGCGGCGGCGGCCGCTACGACGGCCTGTCCGAGGACATCGGCGGGCCGCCGCTGCCGGGCATCGGCTTCGGGCTGGGCCTGGACCGTACGGTGATCGCGATGGAGAAGGAGCAGGTCGCGGCGGCGGCCTCGACCGGCGTGGCCGTCTACGGCGTGCCGCTGGGCGAGGAGGCGCAGCGCCGGGTGTTCGGCCTCGTCGCCGAGCTGCGCCGCGCCGGGATCGCCGCCGACATGGCCTATGACGGCAAGAAGCTGAAGGGCGCGATGCGCGGCGCCGACCGGTCCGGCGCCGCGTACGCCGTGATCCTCGGCGAGCGCGACCTCGCCGAGGGCGCCGCGCAGCTCAAGGATCTGCGCAGCGGCGAGCAGGAGGCCGTGCCGCTCGACCGCATCGCCGACGTGCTCAAGGAGAAGCTGGGCTGAGTCCCCAGCGCTCGACGACGTTACAGAGAAGGGCTTTGCAGAAATGATCCGCACACACGAGGCGGGTTCGCTCCGCCGCGAGCACGCCGGACAGCAGGTCGTGCTCGCCGGCTGGGTCGCGCGCCGCCGCGACCACGGAGGCGTGACGTTCATCGACCTGCGCGACGCGTCCGGCATCGCGCAGGTCGTCTTCCGCGAGGAAGTTGCCGCGACACGGCCGCACGACCTGCGCGCGGAGTTCTGCGTCAAGGTCACCGGCGAGGTGCGCGTCCGGCCGGAGGGCAACGAGAACGCCGAGCATCCCGACCGGCGACGTCGAGGTCGTCGCGGCCGAGATCGAGGTGCTGAGCGAGGCGGCGCCGCTGCCGTTCCCGATCGAGGCCGACGTCAACGTCAACGAGGAGGTACGGCTCAAGTACCGCTACCTCGACATCCGCCGCGAGGCCCAGGCCCGCGCGCTGCGCGTCCGCTCGACCGCGTCCTACCTCGTGCACGACGTGCTGCGCGGCCACGGCTTCGTCAACGTCGAGACGCCGACCCTCACCCGTTCCACGCCCGAGGGCGCGCGCGACTTCCTCGTGCCCGTACGCCTCAAGCCCGGCCACTGGTACGCCCTGCCGCAGTCGCCGCAGCTGTTCAAGCAGCTGCTCATGGTCTCCGGGCCTGGAGCGCTACTACCAGATCGCCCGCTGCTACCGCGACGAGGACTCCCGCGCCGACCGGCAGCCGGAGTTCACCCAGATCGACATCGAGATGTCCTTCGTCGACCAGGAGGACGTCCTCCAGGTCGCCGAGGACCTCGTCGGCGGGCTCTGGAGCGAGGTCGTCGGCTACGAGATCCCGCGGCCGATCCCGCGCATGACCTACGCCGACGCGATGAGCCGCTTCGGCTCGGACAAGCCGGACCTGCGCTTCGGCAACGAGATCGTGGAGATGACGGCGTTCTTCAAGGACACGCCCTTCCGCGTCTTCCAGGCCCCCTACGTCGGCGCGGTCGTGATGCCCGGCGGCGGCGCGCAGACCCGCAAGGAGCTGGACGGCTGGCAGGACTGGGCCAAGGCGCGCGGCGCCAAGGGCCTGGCGTACGTCCTCGTGCAGGAGGACGGCACGCTCGGCGGCCCGGTGGCCAAGAACCTGTCCGACGCCGAGCGCGCGGGCCTGGCCGCCGAGGTCGGCGCCGCGCCCGGAGACGCGGTGTTCTTCGGCGCGGGCAAGCAGCACGCGACGCAGGAGCTGCTCGGCGCCGCGCGGCTGGAGATCGGCCGCCGCGGCGGGCTGATCGACGAGTCGCAGTGGGCGTTCGTGTGGGTGGTCGACGCGCCGATGTTCGAGGAGACCGACGAGGGCGGCTGGACGGCCGTGCACCACCCGTTCACCTCGCCCCGGCCCGAGTGGGCCGACTCCTTCCACGACAAGCCCGGCGAGGCGCTCGCCAACGCGTACGACATCGTGTGCAACGGCAACGAGATCGGCGGCGGCTCGATCCGTATCCACCGCGCCGAGATGCAGCAGCGGGTCTTCGACACCCTCGGCCTGTCGCGCGAGGAGGCCGACGAGAAGTTCGGCTTCCTGCTGGAGGCGTTCAACTACGGCCCGCCGCCGCACGGCGGCATCGCGTTCGGCTGGGACCGCATCGTCATGCTGCTCGCCGGCCGCGACACGATCCGCGACGTGATCGCCTTCCCGAAGGCGGCCTCCGGCTTCGACCCGCTGACCGGCGCGCCGACGCCGATCACCCCGGAGCAGCGCAAGGAGGCCGGCGTGGACGCCAAGCCCGCGGGGCCGGCCGCCCCGCCGAACGAGCCGGGCCACATCGCGGGTCCCGTCGGAGGCGCTCCTGACCGGCCCGGCGGCCCGCGTGCCCGTGTGCGGATAGTGTCGGCACGTGGCGCGCAGGGACGACGAGCAGGCCGACAGCCTCTTCGACGCACAGGCCGAGGAGGCCGGGCAGGCGAACGCGCCGCTCGCGGTCCGGATGCGCCCGCGCGGCCTCGACGAGGTGGTCGGCCAGGAGCACCTGCTCGGCCAGGGCACGCCGCTGCGGCAGCTCGTCGAGCGCGACGCGGCGATGTCGCTGCTCCTGTGGGGCCCGCCGGGCACCGGCAAGACCACGCTCGCCTACGTCGTCAGCCAGGCCACCGAGCGGCGCTTCGTGGAGATCTCGGCCGTCTCGGACGGCGTCAAGCAGGTGCGCGCGGCCATCGACCAGGCAAAGCGCGACCTCGGCATGCGCGGCCGGCGAGACCGTGCTGTTCGTCGACGAGGTGCATCGCTTCAACAAGGCCCAGCAGGACGCCCTGCTGCCCGCCGTGGAGAACCGCTGGGTCTCCTTCATCGGCGCGACCACCGAGAACCCCTTCTTCTCCGTCGTCAGCCCGCTGCTGTCCCGCTCGCTGCTGCTGACCCTGGAGCCCCTGGGGGAGGACCAGCTCCGCGAGGTGATCCGCCGCGCCCTCACCGACGAGCGCGGCCTGGCCGGCGCCACGAGCCTCACCGAACCGGCCGAGGACCACCTCGTACGCCTGGCGGGCGGCGACGCGCGCCGGGCGCTCACCTACCTCGAGGCCGCCTCCTACGTCGCGACCGCCGGCGAGCCGATCGACGTGGACGTCCTGGAGAAGGCGGTCGACCGCGCCGCGGTCCGCTACGACCGCGAGGGCGACCAGCACTACGACGTCATCAGCGCGTTCATCAAGAGCATCCGCGGCTCCGACGTCGACGCCGCGCTGCACTACCTCGCCCGCATGATCGAGGCCGGTGAGGACCCGCGCTTCATCGCCCGGCGGCTGATCGTGCACGCCAGCGAGGACGTCGGCATGGCCGACCCGACCGCGCTGCAGACCGCGACCGCCGCCGCGCACGCGGTGGAGTTCGTCGGCCTGCCCGAGGCCCGCATCAACCTCGCCCAGGCCGTGATCCACCTGTCGCTGGCGCCCAAGTCCAACGCGGTCGTCAAGCGCGATCGGCGAGGCCACCGCCGACGTCCGGCACGGCCTGGTCGGCCCGGTCCCCGCCCACCTGCGCGACGCGCACTACAAGGGCGCCAAGAAGCTCGACCACGGCAAGGGCTACAAATACGCCCACGACTTCCCCGGCGGGGTCGCCGAGCAGCAGTACGCCCCGGACGTGGTCGCCGGGCCGGGAGTACTACCACCCGACCCGGCACGGCATGGAGTCCCGCTTCGCCGAGGTCGTCGACCGCCTGCGTACGGTCCTGCGCGGCAACCGCGGGCTGAGCCGGCTCGGCCGTCGCCGGACGAGGCCACGCCGGCCCGCCCGGTCGAGCGCGGCCCCGTCGGCCGAGCCGTCCGCGCAGGTCGCGGGTGAACACTTGGGGACAGGCACGCGCGGACACGTCGGTTCACGTGGCCTACGTCGAGGTGAGCGGGGCGGTATGGTCTGTCCGACCAGGTTCTCTGCGAGCCGAGGAGAGGGAGCCGATGCTGAGTGGCGGACAGGTGGCCGGCCTGATCGTGGCCGTGTTCTGGGCGATTCTCGTCGCCTTCCTCGCCGTTCGTCCTGCTGAGGCTGGCCGCGCTGCTGAAGGAGACCACGAAGATGGTCTCCGAGCTGGGCGAACAGGCCGGTCCCGCTGCTGGACGACATGACCAGCACGGTCACGCGTGCCGGCGAGCAGCTCGACCGGGTCGACCTGATAACCAAGAGCGTCGGCAGCGTCACGCAGAACGCCGCGGCGGTCACCACCACGGTCACCTCGGTGGTCGGCGGCCCGCTCGTGAAGGCGGCCGCCTTCTCCTATGGTGTTCGTAAGGCGATCGCGCTCGCGCAACCAGGACGGCAAGCGATGATCCGCCGGCTGTTCTGGCTGGTCTCCGGGGTCGCGCTCGGCGCCTGGGCCGCGTTCCGGCTCAAGCGGCTCATGCGTGCCCTGACCCCGCAGGCCCTGGTCCACCAGGCCTCCGGAGTCGGCCAGACCGTACGTGACTTCGCCGAAGACGTGCGAAACGCCATGCATGCCCGCGAGGACGAGTTGCGTGACGCGCTCGGGCTCGACGCGCAGATCGAAACAGACAAGGACCACCACTGAGATGGAGTCGGCAGAGATCGCCCGCCGTTATCCTTCGCTTCTTCGAAGAGCGCGGGCACGAGGTGGTGCCCTCGGCCAGCCTGGTCGCCGAGGACCCCACACTGCTGCTGGTCAACGCGGGCATGGTGCCCTTCAAGCCCTACTTCCTCGGGCAGCGGAAGCCGGCCCACCCGCGGGCCACGAGCGTGCAGAAGTGCATCCGTACGCCCGACATCGACGAGGTCGGCAAGACGACCCGCCACGGCACGTTCTTCCAGATGCTGGGCAACTTCTCCTTCGGGGACTACTTCAAGGAGCAGGCGATCCCCTTCGCCTGGGAGCTGCTGACCCGGCCGGAGGCCGAGGGCGGGTTCGGGTTCCCCGAGGACCGCCTGTGGGCGACCGTCTACCACGACGACGACGAGGCCTTCCGGATCTGGCGCGACAAGGTCGGCCTGCCCGAGGACCGCATCCAGCGCCGCGGCATGGCCGACAACTTCTGGTCCATGGGCGTGCCCGGACCCTGCGGCCCCTGCTCGGAGATCTACTACGACCGCGGCCCGGAGTACGGCAAGCGAGGGCGGCCCGGTCGTCGACGAGGACCGCTACCTCGAGGTGTGGAACCTCGTCTTCATGCAGTTCGAGCGCGGCGCCGGTTCGGGCAAGGAGGACTTCTCGATCCTCGGCGAGCTGCCCGCCAAGAACATCGACACCGGCATGGGCCTGGAGCGGATGGCCTCGATCCTCCAGGGCGTCGACAACATCTACGAGATCGACACCATGTGGCGGATCCTCGACCGCGCCGCCGACCTGACCAAGACCAAGTACGGCCGCGACACCCGGTCCGACGTCTCGCTGCGCGTCGTCGCCGACCACGTGCGCAGCGGCACGATGATGGTCGGCGACGGCATCGTCCCCTCCAACGAGGGCCGGGGCTACGTCCTGCGCCGCATCCTGCGCCGCAGCATCCGCAACCTGCGCCTGCTCGGCGCGGGCGACGAGCGCTACCTGCACGAGCTGACCGAGACCGCGATCGAGGGGATGGGCGAGACCTTCCCCGGCCTGCGGTCCGACGCCGCGCACATCCACACGGTCATCGACGCCGAGGAGCTGTCCTTCCTCGCCACGCTCCGCACCGGCACGGCGATCTTCGACGCGTCGGCCGAGGAGGCCAAGCGCCGCAAGGAGCCGGTCGTGTCCGGCACGCAGGCGTTCACGCTGCACGACACCTACGGCTTCCCGATCGACCTCACGCTGGAGATGGCGGCCGAGCAGGGCCTGTCCGTCGACGAGGCCGGAGTTCCGCCGGCTGATGGAGGAGCAGCGGCAGCGCGCCAAGGCCGACGCCGCCGCCAAGAAGACCGGCAACCTCGACGTCTCGGTCCTCGGCGAGATGCTGGAGCGCACCGGCTCGGTCGGTCTTCACCGGCTACGACTCGGTCGAGGCCGAGGCGCGCGTCGTCGGCCTGCTCGTCGGCGGCGCCGGCGTGCCGTCCGCGGAGCCAGGGCACCGAGGTCGAGGTCGTGCTCGACCGCACCCCGTTCTACGCCGAGGGCGGCGGCCAGCTCGCCGACCAGGGCGTCATCCAGTTCGCCGGCGGGGCCGAGGTCGAGGTCCTCGACGTGCAGACGCCGCTGCCCGGCCTGGTCGTGCACCGCGGCCGGGTGCGCCGGCGGCGAGGCGCAGGCGGGCGACACCGCGTACGCGCGAGATCGACGTCGAACGCCGCCGGGCGATCTCCCGCTCGCACACCGCGACCCACATGGTGCACCGCGGCTTCCGCAACGCGCTCGGCGAGTCCGCGGCGCAGGCCGGCTCGGAGAACGCCCCGGGCCGGTTCCGGTTCGACTTCACCGCCGCCGGCGCGGTGCCGCCCAGCGTGCTGCGCGACGTCGAGGCCGAGGTCAACGCGACGCTCGTCGACGACCTCGGCGTGCACGCCTCGGTCCACTCCATCGACGAGGCCCGCAAGATGGGCGCGCTCGCGCTGTTCGGCGAGAAGTACGGCTCCGAGGTCCGCGTCGTCGAGATCGGCGACTACTCCCGCGAGCTGTGCGGCGGCACGCACGTCGCGCGCTCGGGCCAGCTCGGCCTGATCAAGGTCCTCGGCGAGCAGTCGATCGGCGCCGGCGTACGCCGCGTCGAGGCGCTCGTCGGCATCGACGCCTTCCAGTTCCTGGCCCGCGAGAACGTCCTGGTCGCCCAGCTCGCCGAGCAGCTCAAGACCCGCCGCGAGGACCTGCCCGAGCGCGTCGCCGGGCCTGGTCACCCGGCTCCGCGAGGCGGAGAAGGAGCTGGAGCGGATCCGCTCCCGCCAGGTCCTGGAGATCGCCGGCGAGCTCGCCGGCGGAGCGCAGGACGTCGGCGGCGTCGCCTTCGTCGTCCCACCGCGCGCCCGGCGGCGTCGGCGCCGACGACCTGCGCAGGCTCGCGGTCGACGTACGCGGCCGGCTCACCGGGCGGCCCGAGCGTCGTCGTCGTCGCCGGCGTGCCCAAGGACCGCCCGGTCGTGGTCGTGGCGGTCAGCGACGAGGGCCGGGCGCGCGGGCTGCGCGCCGGCGCGCTCGTCGGCGTCGCCGCCAAGGCACTCGGCGGCGGCGGCGGCGGCAAGGACGACCTCGCACAGGGCGGAGGAGCCAACCCCGAGGCGATCGGGGAGGCACTGGCCGCCGTCCGCCGAGCAGTGGGGAGCGCGTGAGCCACGCGGGGCAGCAGCAGCGCATGAGACGCGGCGTCCGCCTCGGAGTCGACGCGGGCAGCGTCCGCATCGGCGTCGCCCGCAGCGACCCGGCGGGCATCCTGGCCTCCCCGCTGGAGACCGTACGCAACGGCAAGGGCGACATCGACCGGATCGTCGAGCTCGCGGCCGAGAACGAGGCCGTCGAGGTGATCGTCGGCCTGCCGACCTCGCTGTCCGGCCGCGAGGGCCCGGCGGCGGGAGGCACGCCGGTTCGCCGTCCCGCATCGCCCGGCGGCTGACCCCCGAGTCCGTACGCCTGTTCGACGAGCGGCTCACGACGGTGACCGCCGAGAGCGGGCTGCGCGCAGAGCGGCGTGCACGGCCAGGCACGCCGCAAGGTCGTCGACCAGGCCGCCGCCGCGGTGCTGCTCCAGGCCGCACTGGACGCCGAACGCTTGACGGGACGTCCACCTGGGGAGATTGTCCGGGGGGACACATGAGCGACGCGGATCTGGACTTTCTCCGGCAACTCGCCGAGCGGCAGCGGTCGGCCCATGCCGGCGCGGCCCGTCGGCCGGCGGGCGCGGTGGCCAGGGCCATCGCGGGCGGCGCCGCAAGAAGAGCCGCCGCGGCCGCAGACTCGCGCCCGTCCTCGCGGTCGATCTTCCTCATCGCGCTGGTCGGCGGCGGCGGTTATGTCGGTTTCACCGGCGCTGAGCGGCTTCATCAACCCGCCGGACTACAGCGGGCAGGGCACCGGCACGGTCACCGTGCAGATCCAGGACGGCGACTCCGTACGCCAGATGGGCCAGCGGCTCCAGCAGGCCGCCGTCGTCAAGTCGAGCGGCGCGTTCTACAAGGTCGCCAAGAAGGACCCGAAGGCCACCAGCATCCAGCCGGGCTACTACCGCCTGCAGCTGCACATGTCCGCCAAGTCGGCGCTCGCGCTGCTGCTCAGCCCGCAGTCGCGTACCGGCCGGGTCACCTTCCCCGAGGGCAAGCGCGCCACCGAGGTGCTGGGCATCCTGGCCAAGCGGACCCACATCCCGCTCAAGAACTTCCAGCGCGCGGCGCAGAACACCAAGGCCCTCGGGCCTGCCGTCCTACGCCCACGGCCAGCCTCGAGGGCTATCTCTACCCCTTCACGTACGACCCGCCGCCGAAGGCCACCGCGACGCAGGTGCTCAAGCTCGATGGTCGATCAGTTCAAGAAGGTCGCCGCCGACATCGACCTGGAGGGCGAGGCGCGCCGGGCCCACATGTCGCCGCACGACGTCGTCGTGGTCGCGAGCCTGGTGCAGGCCGAGAGCGGCGCCTCCGAGGACATGCCGAAGGTCGCCCGGGTGATCGAGAACCGGCTGCACAGCACGCTGCCGTGGATGCACAAGCTCCAGCTCGACAGCACGGTGATGTACGCGCCTGGGCAAGTACGGCATCGTCGCGAGCGGCACCGACCTGAAGTCGGCCAGCCCGTACAACACCTACGCGTACGCGGGCCTGCCGCCCGGCGCGATCTGCAACCCCGGCGAGGAGGCGCTGCAAGGCCGCGCTCAATCCGGCCGCGGGCACCTGGACCTACTTCGTGACGACCGACCCGGCGCGCCACATCACCAAGTTCACCGCGGACCCGAACGAGTTCACCCGGTTCCGGCAGGAGCTCCAGCAGAACCTGAGGCACGGTTGACCCGGCGCCGCCGTGCTCGGCTCGCCGATCGCGCACTCGCTGTCGCCGGTGCTACACCGCGCCGCGTACGCCGCGCTCGGCCTCGACTGGACCTACGACGCCGTCGAGTGCCGCGAGGAGGACCTGGCGGGCGGTGCTGGAAGGCGACTGGGCGGGACTGTCGCTGACCATGCCGCTCAAACGCGCCGTGCTGCCGCTGCTGGACCACGCCTCCGACCTCGCGCGCGCGGTGGGCGGCGCCAACACGGTCGTCTTCGCGAAGGGCCGGCGGCTCGGCTTCAACACCGACGTCCACGGCATCGTGGCCGCGCTCGCCGAGGCCGGGGTGCGCGCGCCCGGACTCGGCGGTGGTGCTGGGCGCCGGCGCCACCGCGGCCTCGGCGCTCGCGGCCCTGCGCGACCTCGGCCTGGCCAAGGCCGTCTGGTGGCCCGCGAACCCGGCCGCGCCGCCGGCGCGCTGGCGGCCGCGACCCGGCTCGGCGTCGGGGCGAGGCCTGCGGACCTACGCCGACCCGATCCCGGACACCGACCTGGTGATCTCCACGCTGCCCGCCGGCGTCGCCGACGCACGCGCCGGGGCGATCGGGCGGTCCGCGCGGCGCGCTCCTCGACGTCGTCTACGCCCCGTGGCCGACCCGCGTGGCCGAGGCGGTGCGCGCCGCCGGGGGCCGCACCGCCGACGGCTACGCCATGCTCGTGCACCAGGCCGTACGCCAGGTCGCGCTGATGACCGGCCGCGACGACGTGCCGGTCGAGGCGATGCGCGCGGCCGGACTGGCCGAGGTCGCGCGCCGCCGGGACACCGCCTAGCCGATGCTCGCCGACGTTCTGCCCTGTCTCTGCTGTCCCGTGTGCGGCGGCGACCTGACCGGCGGCGGGCGGGCCCTGCGCTGCACGGCGGGGCACGCGTTCGACGTCGCGCGGCAGGGCTACGCCGGCCTGCTGACCGGCAACGCGCAGCGGCGGCACCGCCGACACGGCGCCGATGGTCGCGGCGCGCGCGGAGTTCCTCGCCGGCGGGCACTTCGCCCCGCTCGCCGCGCTCGATCGCCGAACGGGCCGCGGCCGCGCCCCGGACGAGGGCTGCGTGCTGGACGCCGGGGCGGGTACCGGATACCACCTGAGCGGCGGTGCTCGACCGGCTGCCCGGGCGCGGTACGGCGTGGCCCTGGACATCTCCAAGCACGCCCTGCGCCGCGCCGCCGCGCCCACCCCGTATCGGCGCGCTCACCTGGGACGTCTGGCGGCCCCTGCCGGTGCGTACGGACGCGGTCGCGGTGCTGCTGGACGTCTTCGCACCGCGCAACGGCCGGGGAGTTCCACCGGGTGCTGCGGCCGGACGGCGATCCTCGTCGTCGTCACGCCCGCCGCGCGCCACCTGGAGGAGCTGGTCGGCCCGCTCGGGCCTGCTCACCGTCGATCCGCGCAAGGCCGAGCGGGTCGCCGACACACGGTCGGGGAGCGGTTCGCGCCGGCCGGGGAGTGGCGGCTGGACCTGGCGCTGCGCCTGACGCACCCGAGGTCGCCGCTCTCGTGGCGATGGGCCCGAGCGCACGCCACACGGACGCGGCGGCCCTCCGGAGCGCGATCGGGGCGCTCGGTGAGCCGGTGCCGGTGACGGCGGCGTTCGACGTGCGGATTTTCGACGCACGTCCCGAAAGCTGATATCTTTAGCCGTTGACTGGCCTGGCGTTCACGCGCCGGGCGCGCAAGTGGAGGTCACCTCCCACCTGATCGGCCGTGCTCCGCGAGGAGCAGGAGGCTGATGGGTTCCGGTCAGACACGCGGCTGCCGCGTGTCCGCCTCGTCGGCCTGCGCCGCCGAGGTGTCCGGTAGTGGCCCCGCATTGCGAGTCGTGCGGGGCTTTTCGCGTGAAGGGCCCGGGGTATGGCCGGTCAGGACAAGCGAAGTACTCCAAGGAGGTCCCATCAGCGCCGAACCGCGTATCAACGAGCGCATTCGCGTGCCCGAGGTCCGTCTCGTCGGGCCGAACGGCGAACAGGTCGGCATCGTTCCCATCGCCAAGGCTCTCGACCTTGCACGGGAGTCCGATCTCGACCTGGTGGAGGTCGCACCGACCGCGCGACCGCCCGTGGCCAAGCTCATGGACTACGGCAAGTTCAAGTACGAGTCCGCGATGAAGGCCCGCGATGCGCGTCGTAACCAGGCGCACACGGTCATCAAGGAGATCAAACTCCGGCCGAAGATCGACCCGCACGACTACGGCACCAAGAAGGGCCACGTCGAGCGGTTCCTCAAGGCAGGTGACAAGGTCAAGGTCACGATCATGTTCCGTGGCCGCGAGCAGTCCCGCCCCGAGCTCGGGTTCCGGTTGCTGCAACGGCTGGCGGAGGACGTCGAGGAGCTGGGCTTCGTCGAGTCGCGGCCCAAGCAGGACGGCCGCAACATGATCATGGTGCTCGGACCGCACAAGAAGAAGAGCGAGGCAAAGGCCGAGCAGCAGCGCGCCGCGACCAACAGTCGCGCGCGGCGGCAGGTGGAGAACGAAGTCTCCGGCCTGATCCGGGGCTGGTTCCACCACGACCCTGCTCGCGTGGCGGGGTCGTCTCGCGATGAAGCATGCACATCGCGCCTTGTCCGGCGCGCGGTGCTCCATGGGGGAGCCGCTGCGCGCCCGAGGCGCACGGACTAGGGAGACGTCGGCGACCATGCCGAAGATGAAGACGCACAGCGGTGCCAAGAAACGGTTCAAAGTGACCGGCACCGGCAAGGTCATGCGCCGCCGCGCCAACCGCAACCACCTGCTCGAGCACAAGGCGACCAAGCGCACGCGCCGCCTGGACGGGCCCGTGGTGATCGACAAGAACGACGAGAAGAAGATCAAGAAGCTGCTCGGCAAGTAAGCCCGGCACTACATGATCGCCGGGCTCCGGCGCCGCCAGGGCGCCGGCAGTCCCGTAAGTCCTACGACCGGCCGGTGTTCCACTGAGACCCCGGCCCCCACGAGGGAGTTTTTGACGTGGCACGCGTGAAGCGGGCGGTCAACGCCGCCAAGAAGCGCCGGGTCGTCCTGGAGCGGGCGAGTGGCTATCGCGGCCAGCGGTCCAGGCTGTACCGCAAGGCCAAGGAGCAGCAGCTCCACTCGATGACGTACGCCTTCCGCGACCGCAAGGACCGCAAAGGTCAGTTCCGCCGCCTGTGGATCCAGCGGATCAACGCGGCGGCCCGCGCCAACGGGATGACCTACAACCGATTCATCCAGGGCCTGCGCGAGGCCGGCGTCGAGGTCGACCGCCGTATGCTCGCCGAGCTCGCGGTCAACGACGCCCCCGCGTTCGCGGTGCTCGTCGAGACGGCCAAGAAGGCGCTGCCCACGGGCACCGCCGCGGCCTGATCGCGCAGGACACCGCGCTGATGGCGGGCCGTGAGCTGAGTTCCACCCGATCACCCAGGGTGAAGGCGGCTCACCGGCTCGCCAAACGCGCTTTCCGGCGGCGGGAGAGCCGGTTCCTCGCCGAGGGCCCGCAGGCCGTACGCGAGGCGCTGGCGCTGGACGGCGTGCTGGCCGAGCTGTTCGCGACCGCCGAGGCGGAGAGCCGCCACCAGGATCTGGTCGGCGCGGGCGGAGAAATCGGGCGTGCCGGTCTCCCGGGTGGGCGCCGAGGTGATGAGCCGAGCTCGCCCAGACCGTCACGCCGCAGGGCCTGCTGGCCGTCTGCCGCTTCGTCGACGTCTCGCTGGAGTCGGTGCTCACGCCCACCCCGCGCCTGGTGACCGTGCTGGCGCACGTGCGCGACCCGGGCAACGCGGGCACCGTGCTGCGGACCGCCGACGCCGCCGGATCCGACTCGGTGATCTTCACCGACGCCTCGGTCGACCCGTACAACGGCAAGTGCGTGCGGGCCTCGGCGGGCAGCCTGTTCCACCTGCCGGTCGTGACGGGGCCCAGGTTCGACGCGATCATCCCGGCGCTCAAGAGGCGCGGGCCTGACCGTCGTGGCCGCCGACGGCGCGGGGGAGTCCACCCTCGACACCGCGCTGGACGCGGGCGTGCTCGCCCGGCCGACCGCCTGGGTGTTCGGCAACGAGGCGTGGGGCCTGCCCGAGGAGATCCTCGGCGCCGTGGACGAGGTCATACGCGTGCCGATCTACGGCGGAGCGGAGAGCCTCAACCTCGCGACCGCCGCGGCCGTCTGCCTCTACGCCTCCGCGCGCGCCCAGCGCGCCGGCTGAGCCCGTCACCTCAGTACACAGGCTCAGTACACAGGCTCAGCGCACGGCGAGTGCGACCGCGACGCCGAAGCCGAAGGTCACGATCACGCCGCGCAGGAGCGCCGGCGACAGCCGCCGGGCCACCCGGGCGCCCGGCGAACCCGCCGGCCAGGCTCGCCGCCGCCATCACCGCGACGGCGTACCAGCGGACCGGCCCGAACGCGGCGAACGCGGCGAACGCGACGGTGTTGACGACGAGTGAGAGCACGGCGCGCAGCGCGTTCAGCCGTTGCAGGCCGTCGTGGACGACCGCGCCCAGAACGCCCAGGAGCATGACGCCTAGCCCGGCGCCGAAGTAGCCCCCGTACACCCCGGCGATCAGGATGCCCGCGTGCAGCAGGACCTGGTGGTGCCGCCCGGTCAGGCGCTCGGAGGCGCGCAGGCGCCTCTTCAGCCACGGCTGGGCGGCGAGCAGCAGGCTCGCGAGCGCGATCAGCACCGGCACCAGCGCGGTGAACACGCCGTCCGGCGTGACCAGCAGCAGGAGGCAGCCGCACGCCGCGCCGGCCACGCTCGTCATGCCGCAGGAGATCACCCGCCCGCGCTGCCCGGACAGTTCCGTACGGTAGCCGAGCGCTCCGCCGACGTAACCCGGCCACAGCGCGACCGTGTTGGTCACGTTGGCGGACACAGTGGGGCAGCCCACGGCGAGGAGGGCGGGAAAGGAGATCAGGGACCCGCCGCCGGCGATCGCGTTGACGATTCCGGCGGCCACGCCGGCCGCGGCGAGCAGCAGGGTCGTCCTCAGGTCCACGCGCTATCGCCCGACCGCGTAACCCTGGTTGCCGCGCGGGTTGGCGGCCGCGCGCAGGAAGCCGGAAGCGCCGCCGTCGCGCGCCACCGCGCTGAGCCGGCCGAGCTGCCACGGGCGTGCGACGTCGACGTCGTGGCCGCGCCGCCGCAGCTCCGCCACCACTCCGGCGTCGAACCGCTCCTCCATGACCATCCCGGCGGGCAGTGAGCCGCGCGGGTAGAACGAACTGGGGAAGTGCACCGAGTGGAACATGGGCGTGTCGATGGCCTCCTGGAGGTTCAGGCCGCCGTGCACGAGGGACAGGAAGAAGTTCAGGCTCCACTGGTCCTGCTGGTCACCGCCCGGAGTGCCGAAGGCCATCCACGGCCGCCCGTCGCGCAGCGCCAGCGACGGCGACAGCGTCGTACGCGGCCGCGCGCCGGGGCGCAGCGAGGCGGGCAGCCCCGGCTCCAGCCAGAACATCTGCGCCCGCGTCCCCAGGCAGAAGCCCAGGCCGGGGATTGCCGGGGAGCTTTGCAGCCAGCCGCCGCTGGGCGTCGCCGACACCAGGTTGCCGTACCGGTCGGCCACGTCCAGGTGACACGTGTCGCCGGCCACCCGGCCGTCGGCGCGTACGGTCGGCTCGCCGATGCCGTCGCCGATCGGCGCCGATGCCCCCGGCGCGGTCTCGGGCAGCACCGGACCGCGCCCGGCGGGGCTGCCGGGCCGCAGCTCCCGGCTCGCCTCGGCCCCGACGAGGGCACGGCGCGCGGCGTTGTACTCGGCGCCGAGCAGCGCGGCCACGGGCACGTCCGTGTGGTCCGGGTCGCCGTACCATGCCTCGCGGTCGGCGAAGGCGAGCTTGGCGACCTCGATGACGGTGTGGACGTAGTCGGCCGATCCGTGTCCGGCCGCGTCCAGGTCGAGGCCGGCCAGGAGCGCGAGTTGCTGGAGGAGCACCGGCCCCTGCCCCCACGGGCCCGTCTTGAGCACCCGGTACCCGCGGTAGTCCAGGCCCAGCGGCTCCTCGGTGGTCGCCGCCCAGCCGTCGAGGTCGTCCGCGGTCAGCAGGCCGCCGTGTGCGCGCCCGGAGGAGTCACGCCAGGAGGTCTCGGCGCAGAACCGCGCGATCGTCTCGGCGACGAAGCCGCGGTACCAGGCGTCGCGCGCGGCGGCGATGCCCGCCTCGCGGCCCCCGGACGCCGAGCGCGCCTCCTCGGCGAGCCGCCGGTACGTCGCGGCGAGCGCGGGGTTGCGCAGGCGTGACCCGGTGGCGGGCGCGCGGCCCTCCGAGAGCCAGAGTTCGGCCGACGTCGGCCAGTCCTCGGTGAACGTGCGCGCCACCGTGCCGATCGTGCCGGCGATCTGGCCGAGGACCGGGAACCCGCCCTCGGCGTAGGAGACGGCCGGGGCGAGGACCTCCTCCAGCGGCCAGGTGCCCCAGCGCTCCAGCATCAGGAGCCAGGCGCCGAACGCGCCCGGCACGGTCGCGGCCAGCAGGCCGGTGCCGGGCATCAGCTCCAGGCCGAGGCCCGTGAGGCGGTCGAGGGTGGCCGAGGCGGGGGCGGTGCCCTGGCCGCAGACCACGGTCGCGCGTCCGTCCGCCTCGCTCCACAGGAGGATCGGCACCTCGCCGCCCGGCCCGTTGAGATGGGGCTCGACCACCTGGAGCACGAAGCCGGCGGCGACGGCGGCGTCGAACGCGTTGCCCCCGCGTTCGAGCACGCTCATGCCGGCGGAGGAGGCGAGCCAGTGGGTGCTCGCCACCATGCCGAAGTCGCCGGTCAGCTCGGGGCGGGTCGTGAACACGCGTGTCCCCTCTCGGTGATGCCGGGCGTCTCCGCGGCCGCGACGGGACGACAGGCCGGTCCGCGTCGCGCGGCCCGCCGGTCGGCCGGGGGAGACTCCGGCCGGGTAAGTCCGGAGACTGTATACAGAATCCTGCTACCCTAGTATTTGGGGAGGCCGAAACGCCAATTTCAGCTCTCTGACACGGCGGCCAGGTACGAGCGCCGCGCCGCGTCGACGTGCGCAATCGCACGCCTCTCCGCCTCGGCCTCGTCACCTTCGGCGATGGCCTCGTACAGGCTCAGGTGCTCGGTCCACGAGTGCGGCGCGCGGTGGCGGGCCGTCTGCTGGAAGACCCACTGCGCCCGCCGGAGCATCGGTCCGACCACGAGGCTCAGGTAGGCGTTGCCCGCCGTCTCGGCGACGGCGGCGTGGAAGGAGGTGTTGAGGTCGGCGACCTGGTCGAGCCGTCCCTCGTCGACGGCGACACGTGCCGAATCGAGGACCGCCCGCAGCCGGGCGGCCGAGGCGGGCGTCGCCTTGCGCGCCGACAGCCGCGCGGTCAGCCCCTCCAGCGCCATGCGCACGTCGAAGAGCTCCTCGGCCTCCTCCGCGGGCAGCCGCGCCACGGCCGCGCCACGTCGCGGCGTGACCTCCACGAACCCCTCGGCGGCCAGCACACGGATGGCCTCGCGTACGGGGTTGCGTGAGACGCCGAGCCGCCCGGCGAGGCGGTCCTCGACGAGACGCTCGCCGGGGGAGAGCTCGCCCGCGAGGATCAGGCGGCGCAGTTCCACCGTGACCACGTCGCGAAGCGGTCGGTGGGTCGAGCCCAGAGTGTCATCGGCCATCGGCGATCACCCTAGGTCAATCGGCACGGCCGCGTACGTGCGCGTGTCCGGCACGGGAAAGCCAATTCGCGCGGAGATCGCACGGCGGAAGTGGCACCCACCATGAAGGGAACCCCTAAACTTCTCGATTCGTGCATTTGTAAGAAAGGCGACATGCTTGATGCGCGCTCCGTCCTAGGGATGAGATTGAACCAACCTGACGGCGGATCCGTGCGTCCTAAGAGTTGCCTATGGTGTCTGTGGGTCATTCGATGAACGGGGCGAAACCGTGAACACGAACGCAGGTGGCACTCCCATGCCGCGTCGCCGCAGGGCGGGCGCGGCCTGTGAGGCGGCCATCGCAGGGCAGCGCAGCGCACGCGGGGGCGTGCGACGCTGCCAGGGTGGCGGACGGCGCGATCTGATCGCCAAGGTCGTGCACCGCGACAGCACGACCGTCGTGGTCGAGCTCGTCGGCGAGATCGACGTGCACACCGTCGGGGAGCTGCGCACGATCCTGATGGCGCTGGCCGACGAGGGCAGCATGCACATCGTCGCCGACTTCGCCGGCGTGGGCTTCTGCGACGCAGCGGGGCTCGGCACGCTTGTCGGCGTCAACAACCGCGTCGCCGAGAACGGCGGCGCGCTCTGCCTGACCGGCGTGCGCCCGGCGCAACGCCGCATCCTCCAGATCACCCGGCTGGACCAGCTGTTCCAGCGCTTCGACAGCGTCGATGACGCCCTCGCGAACTGATCCGGCTCCGGGTCCGGCCGCCGGGCGGCCTTCGCGTGCGG
The DNA here is from genome assembly GCA_963799975.1 of uncultured Actinomycetota bacterium. Taxonomy (GTDB): domain Bacteria; phylum Actinomycetota; class Actinomycetes; order Streptosporangiales; family Streptosporangiaceae; genus Actinoallomurus. Next base: position 1,133,554 of record CAWCZF010000006.1, read on the forward strand.
CGGGGCGGCGCACGTCTCGGGCGCCGCGTTGACGCGCTTGCGTGGCGGGGTTTCACCGTCCGCATTAGAGTCGAGCCGATCGCGCCATCACGGACAGGGGGAGGTGGAGACGGTCGTGGGCGGACCGGATCCCCACCGAGACGTGCCCGCCGCCGGGTACTGCCCCGACGCGCTGCCCGACGGGCTGCTCGTCGCGGGCGCGGACCGGCGTGTCGTGGTGTTCAACCGGGCGGCCGTCCGGCTGACCGGCGTGCCGGCCTCCGACGCGATCGGCCGCGACTTCGCCGACGTCCTGCCGCTCTTCGACGCCGACGGCCGCGACTGGTGGAAGTGCCTTAACCCCTACGGCGGCCTGCCGACCCGCACCCGGCACCCCGAACGCCCGCTGCACCTCGCCGATGGCCCCGAGCTGCTCGTCACCGCCTCCTACACCCGAGCGAGCGACGGCGGCGTCACGGCGTTCACGGTGGCGTTCCGCGACGCGGCGCAGCGCGCCCGGCAGGAGCGCAACCGCGCCGACCTCGTCTCGACCGTCGCCCACGAGCTCCGCTCGCCGCTGACCAGCGTGAAGGGCTTCACCGCGACGCTGCTCGCCAAGTGGCACCGGTTCAACGACGACCAGAAGCGCGTCATGCTCGAGACGGTCAACGCCGACGCCGACCGGGTCACCCGGCTGATCACCGAGTTGCTCGACGTCTCGCGCATCGAGGCGGGCCGCCTGGAGATGCGCCGCCAGGTGGTGGATGTGGTCGCCGAGGTGGACAAGGTGGTCAAGGGGCGCGTGGTGGCCGGGGAGCCGGCCGCGCGCTTCCAGGTCGAGGTGCTGGGCGAGCTGCCCGAGATGTGGCTCGACCCGGACAAGATCGACCAGATCCTGGGCAACCTCGTCGAGAACGCCGTCCGGCACGGGGCTGGTACTGTCACCATTGTGGTGGAGCCGGACTCACGCAAGCAGGGAGCCGTCGTGTCCGTGCGCGACGAGGGCGAGGGCATCCCGCCCGAAGCCGTGCCCCGCGTCTTCCGGCAGTTCTGGCGCGGTCACGGCCAGCCGCGCGGCGGCACCGGTCTCGGCCTCTACATCGTGAAGGGCCTGGTCGAGGCGCACGGTGGCGCCATCACCGTACGGCGTGCCCCTGGCGGCGGCGCCGAGTTTCGATTTAGCCTGCCCGCCGGGGCTCCAGACTACGCCTGAGAGCACCCGCGCGGGCCTTTCCCGACGCTCCCCCCGAGCCGTACGCGCGCGGCCGGGGGCGTGGCCGTTTACCCGATGACTCGAATCGCCGTTCCGCCAGTGGCTGGAGTTGTTCACACCGATGTCCGCACCCAACAAGTCCTATGATCCGGTCGAGGTCACCTCGCTTCATCCGGACGAGGTGGCCCGCGTACGCGCCGAGGCGCTCGCCGCGATCGAGGCCGCCTCGACCCTCGACGAGCTGAAGCAGACGCGCCTGGCACACGCCGGCGACCGCTCGCCGCTCGCGCTGGCCAACCGGGAGATCGGCGCCCTGCCGCCGCACGCCAAGGCCGAGGCCGGCAAGCGCGTGGGCGGCGCGCGCCGCGACGTCTCCGAGGCGCTCAAGCGGCGCCAGGCCGAGCTCGAGGAAGAACGCGACCAGCGCGTCCTCGTCGAGGAGGCGGTCGACGTCACGCTGCCGTGGGACCGCGCACCGCGCGGCGCGCGGCACCCGATCACCACGATCGCCGAGCGCATGACCGACGTTTTCGTCTCCATGGGCTTCGAGATCGCCGAGGGGCCCGAGGTCGAGGCCGAGTGGTTCAACTTCGACGCGCTCAACTTCCCGCCCGGGCACCCGGCGCGGGAGATGCAGGACACCTTCTTCGTCGAGTCGGAGGACTCCGGCCTGGTCCTGCGCACCCACACGTCCCCGGTGCAGATCCGCGCGCTGCTCGCGCGCGAGCTGCCCGTCTACGTCGTCTGCGCGGGCAAGACGTTCCGCACCGACGAGCTGGACGCGACGCACAGCCCGGTCTTCCACCAGCTGGAGGGCCTGGTCGTGGACGAGGGCATCACGATGGCCGACCTGCGCGGCGGCATCGACGCGTTCGTCACCGGGATGTTCGGCGCGGGCCTGCGGACCCGCTTCCGCCCCTCCTTCTTCCCGTTCACCGAGCCGTCCGCCGAGGTCGACATGCAGTGCTTCGTGTGCCGCGGCGCGTCGGCCGAACCCGGCGGCGAGCCCTGCCGTACGTGCCGGTCCGAGGGCTGGATCGAGCTGGGCGGCTGCGGCATGGTCAACCCCCGGGTGCTGATCGCGTGCGGCGTCGACCCGGAGCGCTACAGCGGCTGGGCGTTCGGGTTCGGCGTGGAGCGCACGCTGATGTTCCGGCACGACGTGGAAGACATGCGAGACATGGTCGAGGGTGACGTCCGCTTCACCCGCGCCTTCGGAATGGAGATCTGATGCGGGTCCCGATCTCGTGGCTGCGGGAGTACGCCGAGCTCCCCGCCGACGCGACCGCGCGCGACATCGCGGCCCGGCTCGTCGCGGCCGGCCTCGAAGTGGAGCGGATCGACGAACTCGGCGCGGACCTGACCGGGCCGCTCGTCGTCGGCAAGGTCCTGGCGATCGAGGAGCTGACGGAGTTCAAGAAGCCGATCCGCTACTGCCAGGTCGACATCGGCAACCCCGAGCCGCAGAACATCATCTGCGGCGCGCCCAACTTCGCCGAGGGCGACCTGGTCGTCGTCATCCTGCCCGGCGGGATCCTGCCGGGCGGATTCGAGATCGGCGCGCGCAAGACGTACGGGAGGATCTCCGAGGGCATGATCTGCTCCGAGCGCGAGCTGGGCATGAGCGACGCGCACGAGGGCATCCTCGTGCTGCCGCCCGCCTCGGGCGCCACGCCCGGGCAGGACGCGATCGAGTTCCTCCAGATACGCGACGACGTCCTCGACATCGCGCTCACCCCGGACCGCGGCTACACGGCCTCGATCCGCGGCGTCGCGCGCGAGGCCGCCACCGCGTTCGGGGTGCCCTTCCACGACCCGGCCGGCGACCCGCCGCCCGAGGAGGCCGGGGAGTCCTATCCGGCGTCCGTCGCCGACCCGTCGGCGTGCTCGCGCTACGTCCTGCGCGAGGTGCGCGACCTGGACCCGGCGGCGACCGGCCCGTTGTGGCTGGTCCGGCGGCTGCAAAAGTGCGGCGTGCGCTCGATCTCCCTCGCCGTCGACGTCACCAACTACCTCATGCTGGAGCTGGGCCAGCCGCTGCACGCCTGGGACCGCGGCAAGCTCCAGGGCCCCATCGTCGTACGCCGGGCCGAGCGCGGCGAGCGCATGGAGACCCTCGACCACGTCACACGCGACCTGGACACCGAGGACATCCTCATCACCGACGAGTCCGGCCCGGTCAACATCGCCGGCGTCATGGGCGGCCTCACCACCGAGATCGACGAGAAGTCCACCGCCATCGTCATCGAGGCCGCGCACTTCTCGGCGGAGTCCGTCGCACGTACCGCACGCCGGCACAAGCTGCACAGCGACTCCTCCTACCGGTTCGAGCGCGGCGTCGACCACGAGCTGCAACGGCAGGCCGCCGCGGCCGCGGTGCGCATGCTGGCCGAGCTGGGCGGCGCGCGGATCGTACCGGGGGAGACGAACCTGCGTGCGCCCGTCGAGCCGGTCACGATCACGATCCGCGCCGACCACCCTGACCGGGTCGCGGGCGTGTCCTATGGCCGCGACACCGTCGTGCGCCGGCTCGGCGACGTCGGCTGCACGGTGTCCGGCGAGGACACGCTGACCGTCACGGTGCCGTCGTGGCGGCCGGACCTGCGCGACCCGAACGACCTCGCGGAGGAGGTCATCCGCCTGGAGGGCTATGAGAACATCCCGGCGCGCGCGCCACGCTCGGTGGCCGGCCGCGGTCTCACCCCCGGCCAGCGGCTGCGCCGGCGCGTGGGCCGCGCCCTCGCCGCGGCGGGCTGCGTCGAGGTGCTCGACCCGCCGTTCGCGTCCGAGGCCGACTGGGACTCCCTGCAACTGCCCGCCGGCGATGACCGGCGGCGCGCCCTGCGGCTGGCCAACCCGCTCACCGGCGACGAACCCCTGCTGCGCACGACACTGCTGCCGGGCCTGTTCCGTACGCTGAACCGCAACGTCGGGCGCGGCTTCGCCGACGTGGCGCTCTATGAGATCGGGCTGGTGTACCGCCTGAGGCCGACGCCGCCGGGCCCGCCGCCGCGCCTGCCGGTGGACCGCGGCCCGACCGCCGACGAACTCGCCGCGATCGACGCCGCCCTGCCCCTCCAGCCCGTACGCGTCGGGGCGGTGCTGGCCGGCGAGCACGAGCAGGCGGGCTGGTGGGGCGAGGGCCGCCCGGCCACCTGGGCGGACGCGATCGAACTCGCCCGCGTCGTGGCGGGCGAGGCCGGGATCGACCTCACGGTCCAGGCGGACCGGCACGCCCCGTGGCACCCGGGCCGCTGCGCCGCCCTGCTGTCGGGCGACGTCCTGCTCGGCCACGCGGGCGAACTGCACCCGCGCGTCATCAAGGCCTACGAGCTGCCCGCACGTACGTGCGCGATGGAACTGGACCTGACCCGCGTCGAGGCACAGGCGTCCCGCGCGGTGCACGCCCCGGACGTCAGGACCTACCCGGTCGCGACCCAGGACGTGGCACTGATCGTGCCGGAGACCGTGCCCGCCGGAGACGTGGAGGCCGCACTGCGGGCGGGCGTGGACCAGCATGGGGCGGGAGAGTTGCTGGAGTCGATCCGGCTGTTCGACCTCTACACGGGCGAGCAGGCGGGCGAGGGCAACAAGTCGCTGGCGTACACCCTGCGCTTCCGCGCCGCCGACCGCACCCTGACGGCAGAGGAGACGACCGGAGCCCGCGACGCGGCGGTGGCCCAGGCCACCGAACGCTTCGGCGCCGTCCTGCGCGGCGCCTGACGATCGACCGACGGCGAGGGCGGCGGCCGGCGGATCGCTGAGAGACGGCGACAAATCCGACGAACCCGCCGTCCCTGAGGGAGTTATCCACAGCTCCGCTTGCCCCTTCCCTTCGCCGTGAGCCGCGCTGGACAATGGAATTGGGGTCGGCCCCCCTGGGCGGGCGGGGCTGTGTCCGGCGGGGCCGTGTTGGCGCACGCCGGGTTTCGTCGTTGTCTCGTCCGGCGCCGTGCGCCGAATATCTCCTGGCCAGCGCAGACGGTGGCCGACGCTCCCAGCGCCCGGCCGACCTCCACGGGTTACCCCGCTGACCAGCGGAGATATTTTCTGTGCCAGCCGCACGCCCGCGAAGATCGAGCTTGCATGATGATGCATCTCAATGCATACTTTCAGCATCAAGTGTTTCGAGAACCGGGGGAACGGCGAATGGGAGTGCGGGCTGCGGTCGCTGGGGCGAGCGGCTACGCGGGCGGTGAGTTGCTGCGCATCCTCGCCGGCCATCCCGGATTCGCGATCGGCGCCCTGACCGCCGGGGCGAGCGCCGGCACCCCGCTCGGCTTCGCACCATCCGCACCTGCACCCCCTCGCCGACCGCGTGCTCGCCGAGACCACCGCCGAGACCCTCGCCGGGCACGACGTCGTCTTCCTGGCCCTGCCGCACGGCCAGTCCGGGCCGCTCGCCGCCACGCTCGGCGACGACGTCCTCGTCGTCGACTGCGGCGCCGACTTCCGGCTGGCCGACGCCGGCCGAGTGGGAGCACTTCTACGGCACCCCGCACGCGGGCACCTGGCCGTACGGCCTGCCCGAGCTGCCCGGCGCACGCGAGCGGCTGCGTGACGCGCGGCGCATCGCGGTCCCCGGCTGCTACCCGACCGTGTCGATCCTCGCGCTCTTCCCCGCGTACGCCGCGGGCGTCGCCGAGCACCGACGCCGTCGTGGTCGCCGCCTCCGGCACGTCCGGCGCGGGCCGCGCGGCCAAGCCGCAACCTCTCGGCAGCGAGGTCATGGGCGCCATGAGCGCGTACGCCGCCGGGCGGCGCCCACCGGCACACCCCCGAGATCATCCAGGCAGCTCTCCGCCGTGGCCGGGCCAGCGCGGTCACTGTGTCGTTCACGCCGACGCTGGCGCCGATGAGCCGCGGCATCCTCGCCACCTGCACCGCCAAGGCCGCGCCCGGCCTGACCGCTGCGGCCCTGCGCGAGGTCTACGAGCGCGCGTACGCCGACGAGCCCTTCGTACGGCTGCTGCCCGAGGGCGAGTGGCCCTCCACGGCCATGACGCTCGGCGCGAACGTCGCCGTGGTCCAGGTCGTCCTCGACGAGCGCGCCGGCCGCGTCGTCGCGGTGGCCGCCATCGACAACCTCGCCAAGGGCACCGCCGGCGGCGCCGTCCAGAGCGCGAACCTCGCCCTCGGCCTGCCCGAGGACCTGGGCCTCACCACGATCGGAGTAGCGCCGTGAGCGTGACCGCCCCACTCGGCTTCCGCGCGGCCGGAGTCGCCGCCGGCCTCAAGGACGGCGGCCGGCGCGACCTCGCGCTGGTCGTCAACGACGGCCCGTCGCGCGCCGCGGCCGGGGTCTTCACCCGCAACCGGGTCAAGGCCGCGCCGGTCCTGTGGTCCGAGCAGGTGCTGCGCGGCGGCCGGGTGCACGCGGTCGTGCTCAACTCCGGCGGCGCCAACGCCTGCACCGGGCCCGACGGCTTCCAGGACACCCACCAGACCGCCGAGAAGTACCGCCGAGGTGCTCGGCACGTCCGCGGCCGAGATCGCGGTCTGCTCGACCGGGCTGATCGGCGACCGGCTCCCGATGGACCGGCTGCTGCCGGGCGTCACCGCCGCCGCGGCGGAGCTGTCCCGCGACGGCGGGCTCGCGGCCGCCGACGCGATCCGCACCACCGACACCGTCGCCAAGATCGCCTTCCGGCGGGCGGCCGGCGGCTACACGGTCGGCGGCATGGCCAAGGGCGCGGGCATGCTCGCCCCGGCCCTCGCCACGATGCTGTGCGTCATCACGACCGACGCCGAGGCCGACGCCGCCGACGCTCGACCGGGTGCTGCGGCACGCGACCGAGCTGACCTTCGACCGGCGTCGACGCCGACGGCTGCATGTCCACCAACGACACGGTCCTGCTGCTCGCCAGCGGCGCCTCGGGCGTACGCGCGGACGAGGCCGAACTGGCGCGTACGGTCACGGACGTCTGCGCCGACCTGTCCCGCCAGCTCGTCATCGACGCCGAGGGCGCGAGCAAGGCGATCGCGATCGAGGTCGTCGGCGCGGCCAGCGAGCACGACGCCGTCACTGGCGGCGCGCGCCGTGGCCCGCAGCAACCTGCTCAAGTGCGCGATCCACGGCGAGGACCCCAACTGGGGCCGCGTGCTGGCCGCGGTCGGCACCACCGAGGCGGCGTTCGAGCCCGACCGGCTCAACGTCGCGATCAACGGCGTCTGGGTGTGCCGCAACGGCGCGTTCGGCGACGACCGGTCCAAGGTCGACATGCGGCCTCGCGACGTCACGATCACCGTCGACCTCAGCGCGGGCACGCACAGCGCGACCATCCACACGACGGACCTGACCGCCGACTACGTCCACGAGAACTCCGCGTACTCCTCATGACGGACCACCGATCAAGGCGCACCCGCGGGCCACCGGCGAGGCCTTGCGCAAGGCGGCCGTGCTCATCGAGGCGCTGCCGTGGCTGGAGGAGTTCCACGGCCGTACCGTCGTGATCAAGTACGGCGGCCACGCCATGGCCGACGAGACGCTGCGCCCCGCCTTCGCCCAGGACGTCGCCTTCCTGCGGTACGCCGGGCTGCGGCCGGTCGTCGTGCACGGCGGCGGCCCGCAGATCAACGCCCAGCTCGACCGGCTCGGCATCGAGTCCAGCTTCAAGGCGGGCCTGCGCGTCACGACGCCCGAGACGATGGACGTCGTCCGCATGGTCCTGGTCGGCCAGGTCAGCCGCGACGTCGTCGGCCTGCTCAACCGGCACGGCCCGTTCGGCGTCGGGATGTCGGGCGAGGACGCCCGGCTGTTCACCGCCGAGCGCAAGCCCGCGGTCATCGACGGCGTGGCGGTCGACATCGGCCAGGTCGGCGAGATCGTCCAGGTCGACGCCGGGCTCGGTACGCAGCCTGCTCGACGACGGCCGGATCCCGGTGATCTCCAGCATCGCGCGCGGCGACGACGGCGAGGTCTACAACGTCAACGCCGACACCGCCGCGGGCGCGCTCGCCGTCGCGCTGGAGGCGGCCAAGCTCGTCGTGCTGACCGACGTCGACGGCCTGTACGCCGACTGGCCGCCGTCCGGCGATCCCGGCGACGTGATCGACCGGCTGACCGCGACCGAGCTGGAGGGCATGCTCCCGGGCTTGTCCGCGGGCATGGTCCCCAAGATGGAGGCGTGCCTGCGCGCCGTACGCGGCGGAGTGCCGCGGGCGCACGTACTCGACGGCCGGATTCCGCACTCACTGCTACTGGAGATCTTCACCGACGAGGGGATCGGCACGATGGTGGTGCCCGGATGAGCGACCTGCGCGCGCGCTTCGAAGCCGCGATCATGCCCAACTACGGCGTGCCGCCGGTCGCTCTCGTCCCGCGGCGAGGGCTGCCGGGTCTGGGACGCCGACGGCAACGCCTACCTCGACCTGATCGGCGGCATCGCGGTCTCCGCGCTCGGCCACGCGCACCCGGCGCTGGTCGCGGCCGTCTCGGCGCAGGTGGCCACGCTCGCGCACACCTCCAACCTGTTCCTGCACGAGCCCGAGGTGCTTCTCGCCGAACGCCTGCTGGGCCTGCTCGGCGCCGACGGCCGGGTGTTCTTCGCCAACTCCGGCACCGAGGCCAACGAGGCCGCGTACAAACTCATCCGCCGTCACGCCGGTCCGGACCGCACCTATGTCGTCGCGGCCGAGCACGGGTTCCACGGCCGCACGATGGGCGCGCTCGCGCTGACCGGCAAGCCGTCGATCCGCGAGCCCGTTCGCGCCCGTTCGGCGCCGACGTGCGCTTCGTGCCCTACGGCTCGGCGGACGCGCTGCGCGAGGCCGTGACCGAGCGAGTGCGCCGCGGTCTTCCTCGAACCCACCCAGGGCGAGGGCGGCGTCGTCCCGGCTCCGGAGGGCTACCTCGCTGCGGCCCGCGGCATCTGCGACGCGACCGGTGCCGCACTCGTGCTGGACGAGATCCAGAGCGGCATCGGCCGTACGGGCGCGTGGTTCCAGCACCAGCACGAAGGCGTACGCCCCGACGTGATCACCCTCGCGAAGGGGCTCGGCGGCGGACTGCCCATCGGCGCGTGCGTCGGCCTCGGCGCCGTACGGCACGGCGTTCGGCAAGGGCGACCACGGCTCGACGTTCGGCGGCAACCCGGTCTCGTGCGCGGCGGCACTCGCCGTGCTCGACACGATCGACAAGGAAGGGCTGCTCGACAACGCCGCCGCGGTCGGCGACCTGCTCGCCGCCGGGATCGCCGGGACCGGGCACCCGCTCCTGGCCGGCGTGCGCGGCAGCGGCCTGTGGCGCGCGATCGTGCTCACCGAGCCGCGGTCGGCCGAGGTCGAGGCCGCGGCGCGCGAGCGCCGGCTTCCTCGTCAACGCGATCCAGCCCGACGTCCTGCGGCTCGCGCCGCCGCTGGTCATCACGCCCGGCGAGGTCGGATCCTTCGTCGCGGCCCTCCCGGAGATCCTGGGGGCGGCATGACACCCCTGACCAAGACCGCGCGCCAGTCCCGCATCATCGAGCTGCTCGGCCGCAACGCCGTGCACTCCCAGAGCGAGCTGGCCAAGCTGCTCGCCGACGCCGGAGTCGACGTGACGCAGGCGACGCTCTCGCGCGATCTCGTGGACATCGGCGCGGTCAAGCTGCGCGCCGCGGACGGCTCGCTGATCTACGCCGTGCCGGGCGAGGGCGGCGAGCGCATCCGCCGGGCGCGTACGGGCGGCGCCGAGACGTTCGACGGCCGGCTCGCCCGGCTCGCGCAGGAACTCCTCGTCTCCGCCGAGGCGTCCGCCAACCTCGTCATCGTCCGTACGCCGCCGGGCGCCGCGCAGTTCCTGGCCTCGGCCATCGACCACGCCGACTGGTCCAGCGTGCTCGGCACGGTCGCCGGCGACGACACCGTCCTGGTGATCTCCCGCGACCCGTCCGGCGGCGACGAGCTCGCCGCCGCGCTGCTGGCGCTGGCCGAGCGCGAGCGCGTGGCGCGGGGCCACCGCGCCGACCTCGACGAGTCCCGGTGCCCTCGCCCTGGGGACCGGCGGACGACCTGCCGCCCGTGCCGGCCGGCAGCGCCTTCGAGGACGCGGAACGACGACCCTAGGGCGTCCGTCCGCCTCCCGACGGCGCCCGCCGCCATTGTGCTTTCGACCTTGAACTTTTCCGAAGGAGCCAGATCATGACCGAGCGCGTCGTACTCGCCTATTCCGGAGGCCTCGACACCTCCGTCGCCATTCCGTACATCGCCCAGGAGACCGGGGCGGAGGTGATCGCCGTCGCGGTCGACCTCGGCCAGGGCGGCGAGGACCTCGAGGTCATTCGCAAGCGCGCCCTCGCGTGCGGCGCCGCCGAGGCGGTCGTCGCGGACGCCAGGGAGGAGTTCGCGGCCGACTTCTGCTTCCCCGCGCTCCGCGCGAACGCTCTCTACATGGACCGCTACCCGCTGGTCTCGGCGCTGTCCCGGCCGCTGATCGTCAAGCACCTGGCCGCGGCCGCCGCCGAGCACGGCGGCACGACCGTCGCGCACGGCTGTACGGGCAAGGGCAACGACCAGGTCCGCTTCGAGGCCGGCCTGGCCGCGCTCAACCCCGAGCTCAAGGTGATCGCCCCGGCGCGCGACTACGCCTGGACCCGCGACAAGGCCATCACCTTCGCCGAGGAGAAGGGCCTGCCGATCGACGTCTCCTCCAAGTCGCCCTACTCCATCGACCAGAACCTCTGGGGCCGCGCGGTCGAGACCGGCTTCCTGGAAGACATCTGGAACGCCCCGGTCGAGGACCTGTACGCCTACACCGTCGACCCCGCGCAGCCGCGCGAGGCCGACGAGGTCGTGATCACGTTCACCGAGGGCGTGCCGACCGCGATCGACGGCCGCGCCCTCAGCCCGTTCCAGATCATCGCCGAGCTCAACCGGCGGGCCGGCGCCCAGGGCGTCGGGCGGCTCGACATGGTCGAGGACCGGCTCGTCGGCATCAAGAGCCGCGAGGTGTACGAGGCGCCGGCCGCGATCACGCTGATCGCCGCACACCAGGAGCTGGAGAACGTCACCGATCGAGCGCGACCTGGCCCGGTTCAAGCGCGGCGTCGACCAGCGGTGGAGCGAGCTGGCCTATGACGGCCTGTGGTTCTCGCCGCTGATGGACGCGCTCAACGCCTTCATCGCCGACGCGCAGCAGCACGTGTCCGGCGAGATCCGGCTCGTCCTGCACGGTGGCCGCGCCGTCGTCACCGGCCGGCGGAGCGCCGCGTCGCTGTACGACTACGATCTCGCGACGTACGACACCGGCGACACGTTCGACCAGAGCCTGGCCAAGGGCTTCGTCGAGCTGTGGGGCCTGCCCAGCAAGATCGCGGCGAGGCGTGACCGCAAGGTCGGCTGAGCGCCGCACCGCGAGATAGTGCAGTCTGGGTACCCCCGTTTTCGACGAATCCTGAGAGAAGAACCAGCGTGACGGAAGAGCAACACCGCAGGACGCCGACCCGGCTGTGGGGCGGCCGGTTCGAGGGCGGACCCGTCCGAAGCCCTCGCCCGGCTGTCGGTGAGCGTGCAGTTCGACTGGCGCCTCGCCCCGTACGACCTGCTGGGGTCACGCGCCCACGCCCGGGTGCTGCACCGCGCGGGCCTGCTCACCGACGACGAGCTGAGCCGCATGCTCGGCGCGCTGGACGACCTGGAGGACGCCTGCCGATCGGGGGAGTTCCGCCCCGCGGTGGCCGACGAGGACGTGCACACGGCGCTCGAGCGCGGACTGCTGGAGCGCCTGGGCACCCTCGGCGGCAAGCTGCGCGCCGGCCGCAGCCGCAACGACCAGGTCGCCACCGACCTGCGGCTCTACCTGCGCGACAACGTGCGCCAGATCGTCTCGCGGCTGGTCGAGCTGGAGACCGCGCTCATGGCACAGGCCGAGGAGAACATGGGCGTCGCCGCGCCCGGCATGACCCACCTCCAGCACGCGCAGCCGGTGCTGTTCTCCCACCAGCTCCTGGCCCACGTCCAGGCGTACGCCCGCGACGTCGACCGGCTGCGCGACTGGGACAAGCGCGCCGCGGTCAGCCCGCTCGGCTCGGGCGCGCTGGCCGGGTCCTCGCTGCCGCTCGACCCGGAGGCCGTCGCCGACGAGCTCGGCTTCGACGCGGCCGCGGCCAACTCCATGGACGCGGTCAGCGACCGCGACTACGCCGTGGAGTTCCTCGCCGCCGCGGCGCTCATCGGCGTGCACCTGTCGCGGCTGGGCGAGGAGGTCGTGCTGTGGGCCTCGCAGGAGTTCCGGTGGATCGAGATGGACGACACCTACGCCACCGGCTCCTCGATCATGCCGCAGAAGAAGAACCCCGACGTCGCGGAGCTGGCCCGAGGCAAGTGCGGCCGGCTGATCGGCCACCTCACCGCGCTGCTGACCACGCTCAAGGGCCTGCCGCTCACCTACAACCGCGACCTGCAGGAGGACAAGGAGGGCGTCTTCGACGCCGTCGAGACGCTGCTGCTGGTGCTTCCCGGCCATGGCCGGGCTCATCGCGACGATGCGGGTCAACACCGAGCGGCTGGAGGCGCTCGCGCCGCAGGGGTTCGCGCTCGCCACCGACCTGGCCGAGCTGCTGGTCCGCAAGGGCGTCGCGTTCCGCGAGGCGCACGAGGTCGTCGGCCACCTCGTGGTCTGGTGCCAGGTCAACGACAAGGACTTCGGCGACCTCACCGACGAGGAACTCGGCAAGGTCTCCCCGCACCTGACCCCGGACGTACGCGACGTGCTCTCGGTGCCGGGCGCGCTCGCCGCCCGCAAGGCGTACGGCGGCACCTCGCCCGAGCGTGTCGCCGAGCAGCTCGCCGCGCTGCGCATCCTCGCCGACGCGCACGCCTCGTGGGCCGCCTCCTGATGGACGACGTGCCGCTGCCGCGCTCGTTCTTCGACCGGCCGGCCGAGGAGGTCGCGCCCGACCTGCTCGGCCGCGTGCTCCGGCGGTCCACGCCGGAGGGCGACGTGTCGGTGCGGCTGACCGAGGTCGAGGCGTACGCGGGCCCGCGCGACCCCGCCTCGCACGCCTACCGCGGCCTGACGAAGCGCAACGCCGTGATGTTCGGCCCGCCCGGGTACACGTACGTCTACTTCACCTACGGCATGCACTTCTGCGTCAACCTCGTCTGCATGGGCCCGGGCACGGCGTCGGCGGTGCTGCTGCGGGCCGGGGAGATCGTCGAGGGCCGTGAGCTGGCCGGCGCAGCGCCGCCCGCGCTCCACAGAGCGCGACCTGGCCCGCGGCCCGGCGCGGCTCTGCGAGGCGCTGGCCATCGACCGCGCGCTGTCCGGCACCGACGTCTGCGCTCCGGCGGGGCCGTTGTTCGTGCTGCCCGGCTCGCCGGAGCCGGGGTTCCGCGCGGGGCCGCGTACGGGCGTGAGCAGCGCCAAGGACGTGCCGTGGCGGTTCTGGATCGACGGCGACCCGAGCGTGTCGCCGTACCGGATCCACACGCCGCGCCGCCGCCGTACGGTGAGCTGAAACCGTTACCGTGAACCGCAGCCGTACCGGCTCTCCGGCGCTGAGATCGTGTGTGAGACGAGGGAGAACGTGACCGACATCCTGGATGACCTCGCGTGGCGCGGCCTGATCGCGCAGTCCACTGACCTGGACGAACTGCGGGCCATGCTCGCCGCGGGGCCGGTCACGCTCTATTGCGGCTTCGACCCGACCGCGCCGTCGCTGCACGTCGGCAACCTGGTGCAGCTCCTGACGCTGCGCCGGTTCCAGCGGGCGGGCCATCGGACGATCGGGCTGGTCGGCGGTGCCACCGGGCTGATCGGCGATCCCTCGGGCAAGAGCGCCGAGCGGGCGCTCAACTCCGAGGAGGTCGTGGCCGGGTGGCTGGAGCGGATCCGCGAGCAGGTCTCGCGCCTCCTGGACCTCACCGATGACCGCGGCCTGATCGTCAGCAACCTCGACTGGACCGGCCCGATGTCGGCGATCGAGTTCCTGCGCGACGTCGGCAAGCATTTCCCGGTCAACCGCATGCTCGCCCGCGAGACGGTACGCGCCCGGCTCGACACGACGGGGCTGAGCTACACCGAGTTCAGCTACATGCTGCTCCAGTCGCTGGACTACCTGGAGCTGTACCGCCGCTACGACTGCCGGCTACAGACCGGGGGCAGCGACCAGTGGGGCAACCTGACGTCGGGCGTCGACCTGATCCGGCGGGCGGAGGGCGGCACGGCACACGCGCTGACGACGCCGCTGGTCACGCGCGCGGACGGCACGAAGTTCGGCAAGACCGCCGGGGGCGAGACGTACTGGCTCGATCCGGTGCTGACGACGCCGTACGCCTTCTACCAGTTCTGGCTGGACGCCGACGACCGTGACGTGGTGCGCTACCTGAAGTTCTTCAGCTTCCGTTCTCGTGAGGAGATCGAGGAGCTGGAGAAGGCGACGAGTGACCGGCCGGCCGCCCGCACCGCCCAGCGGGCGCTGGCCGAGGAGTTGACCACGCTGGTGCACGGCGCGGAGGAGACGGCGAACGTGATGGCGGCGTCGCGCGCGCTGTTCGGCCAGGGTGAGCTGGCCGACCTGGACGAGCGCACGCTGGAGAGCGCGCTGGCTTCCGTGCCGTCGGTGCCGTGGCGGCGCCGTTGCCGAACGTCGTCGACCTGCTGGCGGAGACGGGGCTGGTGTCGAGCAAGTCCGAGGCCCGCCGTACGGTCGCGCAGGGCGGGGCGTACCTGAACAACGTCAAGGTCACCGACGAGGCCGCGGTGCCGGCGGAGTCGGATCTGCTGCACGGGCGTTTCCTGGTGCTGCGCCGCGGCAAACGCAACGTCGGAGGCGTCACGATCGCACGAGGCTGACCTGGGGTTTCGTTTGTGATCTACAACGTAAAGGTGCTGGGCCGTCGCGGTGCGTTCGCCGCCGGTCCGGCGCCTTGCGTGTTTGACGGCGCGGCCGGTGGCGTACGGCCGGTGGTCGCTGTGGCGACGCCGTTCCGCTGGGCTCGGCGGTGTCGATATGGTGATCACGTTCCGGTCACGGAAGACTTCTTACGGTAGCTATTGTGCGCTAAACCGGCCATTGAGCTGGGCGGTTGCGCAATTTACCGCAATTTGACGCTCCCGCCTGATCCACGTAACGTTCTTCTTGTCCGAGAGGGAACGGGGCGCCGCAAGGAGGCCCGACCTCGCGGGAGACTCTCACTCAGCTTCTTGGTACGGACCACGGTTCGGGCCGGGTAGACTGGGGGAGTTGCCCCGGTGAACGGGATGCAGGACGCCTTCTGGTGGCCGGCCCGGTTTGGGGATCTTCGGCAGGAAAGCTGATCTTCGGGATCTTTACAGGTTTCGGGGTTGACTTCCCGCCGGGGAATGGTAAGTTAGATGGGTTGCCCCAGAGAGAATCTGAAAAGATTCTCGACGGTGTGTGTCCGTTTCTTGAGAACTCAACAGTGTGCTAAAAGCCAGTGCCTTTTGGTCCTCGACCAGACGGCTCTTCACAAGGATTCGTTCCTTGTGGCGGGTTTGTTTGGTTTTGGATTCCTTTGGCAAGATGATTTCTTGCCGGGATTGTTTCCGAAGGTTTGGCAGCCACCCCTTCGCCGGGATGGTTGTCGTTGTGCCTTAACGGAGAGTTTGATCCTGGCTCAGGACGAACGCTGGCGGCGTGCTTAACACATGCAAGTCGAGCGGAAAGGCCCTTCGGGGTACTCGAGCGGCGAACGGGTGAGTAACACGTGAGTAACCTGCCCTTGGCTCTGGGATAAGCCCGGGAAACTGGGTCTAATACCGGATATGACCACCGGATGCATGTCGGGTGGTGGAAAGATTTTTCGGCTGGGGATGGACTCGCGGTCTATCAGCTTGTTGGTGGGGTGATGGCCTACCAAGGCGACGACGGATAGCCGGCCTGAGAGGGTGACCGGCCACACTGGGACTGAGACACGGCCCAGACTCCTACGGGAGGCAGCAGTGGGGAATATTGCGCAATGGGCGAAAGCCTGACGCAGCGACGCCGCGTGGGGGATGAAGGCCTTCGGGTTGTAAACCTCTTTCACCACCGACGAAGCTAACGTGACGGTAGGTGGGGAAGAAGCGCCGGCTAACTACGTGCCAGCAGCCGCGGTAATACGTAGGGCGCAAGCGTTGTCCGGAATTATTGGGCGTAAAGAGCTCGTAGGCGGTCTGTCGCGTCTGCCGTGAAAACCCGAGGCTTAACCTCGTGGCTTGCGGTGGATACGGGCAGACTAGAGGTAGGTAGGGGAGAATGGAATTCCCGGTGTAGCGGTGAAATGCGCAGATATCGGGAGGAACACCGGTGGCGAAGGCGGTTCTCTGGGCCTTACCTGACGCTGAGGAGCGAAAGCGTGGGGAGCGAACAGGATTAGATACCCTGGTAGTCCACGCCGTAAACGTTGGGCGCTAGGTGTGGGGTCTTTCCACGGACTCCGTGCCGTAGCTAACGCATTAAGCGCCCCGCCTGGGGAGTACGGCCGCAAGGCTAAAACTCAAAGGAATTGACGGGGGCCCGCACAAGCGGCGGAGCATGTTGCTTAATTCGACGCAACGCGAAGAACCTTACCAAGGTTTGACATCACCGGAAAACTCGCAGAGATGCGGGGTCCTTTTGGGCCGGTGACAGGTGGTGCATGGCTGTCGTCAGCTCGTGTCGTGAGATGTTGGGTTAAGTCCCGCAACGAGCGCAACCCTCGTTCCATGTTGCCAGCACGTAATGGTGGGGACTCATGGGAGACTGCCGGGGTCAACTCGGAGGAAGGTGGGGATGACGTCAAGTCATCATGCCCCTTATGTCTTGGGCTGCAAACATGCTACAATGGCCGGTACAAAGGGCTGCGAAACCGTGAGGTGGAGCGAATCCCGGAAAGCCGGTCTCAGTTCGGATTGGGGTCTGCAACTCGACCCCATGAAGTCGGAGTCGCTAGTAATCGCAGATCAGCAACGCTGCGGTGAATACGTTCCCGGGCCTTGTACACACCGCCCGTCACGTCACGAAAGTCGGCAACACCCGAAGCCGGTGGCCCAACCCTTGTGGGGGGAGCCGTCGAAGGTGGGGCCGGCGATTGGGACGAAGTCGTAACAAGGTAGCCGTACCGGAAGGTGCGGCTGGATCACCTCCTTTCTAAGGAGCGAACCTGGCCTCACAGCCCGCAGGCCGCATCACGCGGTCAGGGCGAGGTCCAGACTGGTTCACGCCACGAGCGATCGTCTCGTGGGTGGGCCTGCTCGTTAGTGGAGCACTGGCTATTCGGTTCGACCTACTCGGTCTGCGCCGTCAGTACTGTCCACCCCTCGCGGGTGGGTTCAGGAACACGAACACAGACGGGGCGGGGGTTCCGGGCACACTGTTGGGTCCTGAGGGAACGGGCACCAGGGTTTTCCTGGTTGTCTGTTGTCTTCAGGCCGCCTAACGACTCATTCCGCTGGTTGCGGGGTGGGTCCGGGCGTGCGGGCCGGTCCGGCCGCCAAACCACACTCGCTACCTATGTTCTCTCAGGGGTTCTCCTTGTGGGGGTGTAGGGGTTGGGTGTTGGTGGTGGTTTTGTGGGTTGGTGTCCGTTCGTGTTTTGAGAACTGCATAGTGAACGCGAGCATCTTGTAGATACTTTTTGTTGTGTTCAAGTTTTTAAGGGCACACGGTGGATGCCTTGGCATCAGGAGCCGATGAAGGACGTGGGAGCCTGCGATATACCCCGGGGAGTTGGCAACCGAGCGTTGATCCGGGGGTTTCCGAATGGGGTAACCCAGCACTCGTCATGGGGTGTTGCCGCCGTCTGAATGTATAGGGCGGTTGGTGGTAACGCGGGGAAGTGAAACATCTCAGTACCCGCAGGAAGAGAAAACAACAGTGATTCCCTGAGTAGTGGTGAGCGAAAGGGGATGGGGCTAAACCATGCGCGTGTGACAGCCGGCGGGCGTTGCGTGTGTGGGGTTGTGGGAGCGTCTGTACCTGGTCCGCCCGGCCGGGTGTGGAGTGATAAAACGGTGAGGGTAGCCGAACGATCTGGAATGGTCGACCGTAGTCGGTGATAGTCCGGTAGGTGAAACCCTCTCGTCTTCATATGACGTTTCCCGAGTAGCACGGGGCCCGTGAAATCCCGTGTGAATCTGCCAGGACCACCTGGTAAGCCTAAATACTCCCTGGTGACCGATAGCGGACTAGTACCGTGAGGGAAAGGTGAAAAGCACCCCGGTGAGGGGGCGTGAAATAGTACCTGAAACCGTGTGCCTACAAGCCGTCAGAGCTCCCGCATTCTTCTTCGGAAGCGGTGTGGTGTGATGGCGTGCCTTTTGAAGAATGAGCCTGCGAGTTATGGTGTGTGGCGAGGTTAACCCGTGTGGGGGAGCCGTAGCGAAAGCGAGTCTGAATAGGGCGCATGAGTTTACTTCGGTAATCTCTTCAGTCGCATGCTGTAGACCCGAAGCGGAGTGATCTACCCATGGGCAGGTTGAAGCGCGGGTAAGACCGTGTGGAGGACCGAACCCACCAGGGTTGAAAACCTGGGGGATGACCTGTGGGTAGGGGTGAAAGGCCAATCAAACTCCGTGATAGCTGGTTCTCCCCGAAATGCATTTAGGTGCAGCGTCACGTGTTTCTTGCCGGAGGTAGAGCTACTGGATGGCCTAGGGGGCCTACAAGCTTACTGAAGTCAGCCAAACTCCGAATGCCGGTAAGTGAGAGCGTGGCAGTGAGACTGCGGGCGATAAGGTTCGTAGTCGAGAGGGAAACAGCCCAGATCACCGGCTAAGGCCCCTAAGCGTGTGCTAAGTGGTAAAGGATGTGGAGTTGCCGTGACAACCAGGAGGTTGGCTTAGAAGCAGCCACCCTTGAAAGAGTGCGTAATAGCTCACTGGTCAAGTGATTCCGCGCCGACAATGTAGCGGGGCTCAAGCACACCGCCGAAGCCGTGGCACCCCAGCACGTCTCTAGTCACACTCCTTGCGGGTGTGGTTCAGGGGTTGGGGTGGGTAGGGGAGCGTCGTGTGGGCGGTGAAGCGGCGGCGTGAGCCAGCCGTGGAGGCCACACGAGTGAGAATGCAGGCATGAGTAGCGAATGAGGGGTGAGAAACCCCTCCGCCGGATGACCAAGGGTTCCTGGGGCAGGCTAATCCGCCCAGGGTAAGTCGGGACCTAAGGCGAGGCCGAGAGGCGTAGTCGATGGACAACGGGTTGATATTCCCGTACCCGCTGGCACGCGCCCATGCCGAACCCACTGACACTAACACTGTGAGCTGGTCTTTCAGCCTTCGGGCTGGCTGGCCGGGGAGTAGTGGACCTGAGGTGGTAGTAGGCAAGTGATGAGGTGACGCAGGAGGGTAGCTCAGCCCAGGCGGTGGTCGTCCTGGGGTAAGCATGTAGCCCGCGCCATAGGCAAATCCGTGGCGCACCAAGGGTGAGATGTGATGCCGAGCCGATTTAGGCGAAGTGAGTGATCCCATGCTGCCGAGAAAAGCCTCTAGCGATGTGTGTCGGCGGCCCGTACCCCAAACCGACTCAGGTGGTCAGGTAGAGAATACCAAGGCGATCGGGTGAACTGTGGTTAAGGAACTCGGCAAATTGCCCCCGTAACTTTGGGAGAAGGGGGGCCCCTGCTGGTGACCGAACTAGCGTCGTTAGCTGGTGGGGGTCGCAGATACCAGGGGGAAGCGACTGTTTACTAAAAACACAGGTCCGTGCGAAGTCGTAAGACGCTGTATACGGACTGACGCCTGCCCGGTGCCGGAACGTTAAGGGGACCGGTTAATCCACTCTTCGGAGTGGGTGAAGCTGAGAACCTAAGCGCCGGTAAACGGCGGTGGTAACTATAACCATCCTAAGGTAGCGAAATTCCTTGTCGGGTAAGTTCCGACCTGCACGAATGGCGTAACGACTTCCCCACTGTCTCAACCACAGGCCCGGTGAAATTGCAGTACGAGTAAAGATGCTCGTTACGCGCAGCAGGACGGAAAGACCCCGGGACCTTCACTATAGCTTGGCATTGGCGTTTGGAGCGTCTTGTGTAGGATAGGTGGGAGACTGTGAAGCCGGCACGCCAGTGCTGGTGGAGTCATTGGTGAAATACCACTCTGGTCGGTTCGAGCGTCTAACCCGCACCCGTGGATCCGGGTGGGGGACAGTGCCTGGTGGGTAGTTTAACTGGGGCGGTTGCCTCCCAAAATGTAACGGAGGCGCCCAAAGGTTCCCTCAGCCTGGTTGGCAATCAGGTGTCGAGTGCAAGGGCACAAGGGAGCTTGACTGTGAGACAGACATGTCGAGCAGGTGCGAAAGCAGGGCCTAGTGATCCGGCACCACCGTGTGGATGGGGTGTCGCTCAACGGCTAAAAGGTACCCCGGGGATAACAGGCTGATCTTGCCCAAGAGTCCATATCGACGGCAAGGTTTGGCACCTCGATGTCGGCTCGTCGCATCCTGGGGCTGGAGTAGGTCCCAAGGGTTGGGCTGTTCGCCCATTAAAGCGGCACGCGAGCTGGGTTTAGAACGTCGCGAGACAGTTCGGTCCCTATCCGCTGTGCGCGCAGGAGACTTGTGAGGATCTGTCCCTAGTACGAGAGGACCGGGACGGACGAACCTCTGGTGTGCCAGTTGTACCGCCAGGTGCATGGCTGGTTGGCTACGTTCGGTCGGGATAACCGCTGAAAGCATCTAAGCGGGAAGCCTTCCTCGAGATGAGGTCTCCCAACCCCTAGGGGTTGTAAGGCCCCCAGCTAGACGACTGGGTTGATAGGCCGGAGATGGAAGCACCGCAAGGTGTGAAGTCGACCGGTACTAATAGGCCGAGCGACTTGAACACACACCAACCCCCGCAAAAAGGGGTCGGTAACCAGAAAGACTGCGCAACAGACTCGCGTTCACTATGCGGTTCCCGGAACACGACCGGGAACCACAGGTTCCATCGACACCGTGTTCCCTCAGGTGTTTCGGTGGTCATAGCGGTGGGGAAACACCCGGTCCCATTCCGAACCCGGAAGTTAAGCCCTCCAGCGCCGATGGTACTGCACCGGAGACGGTGTGGGAGAGTAGGACACCGCCGGACATAAACCAAAGAAAAAGGGCCGCCTGGCAAGGGCGGCCCTTTTTCGTATTGTCAGGGACAGAATGGAGACGCAGGGTCTCCGGCTGAACGGTCTGGTGTGATGAGCTCCGAAAACGACAAGCGGGACGGCGACGAAGAAGGCCGGCGCCCGCGTCAGGACAGCAGTGGCCGTCCGCGAGGTGCGGGGGGATCCCGTGACCGGCAGGGCGGCGGACGTGGCCTGTCCGGCGGCTCCCAGAACCGCGACGGCGGAGGCCGGCCGCGACGTGACGGTCCCCAGGGAAAGGGCGGGCGCGGCAAGCCCACCGGCGGAACGCGTGGTTTCTCCAAGAGCCGCGACGACGCGGGCCGTACCGGCAATCCCCGCCCCAAGACTTTCCGCGGGAACGAGTCCGAGAGTTCCCACCGCGACCGCCCCCGGCGCCGTGACGACGCGGGCGCGGGCTCGTACGGCAAACGCGACGACTCCCGCCGTACACCGCGTCCGGGCGGCCGCCCCGCCGAAGGCAGGGACCAGGAGGGCCGCGCGCCCCGGGCCCCGGGATCGGGTCGCCGCGACGAGGGAAGCGGAGAGCGCCGTACCGGAGGCTTCCAGCGGCGCGAGGGCACGGGCTCCCGTCCGGCAAAGGACCAGGAGGCCCGCTACCCCCGCACGCCCGGGGCCGGTCGCCGAGACTCCGGTCCCCGAGCCGGTGGCAGTGAGGGACGCCCCGCCCGCGCGCCTGGAGCGGGCCGCCGTGACGCCGGCCCCCGTGGGGGCAGCGGCGAGGGACGCCCTGCCCGTACGCCTGGAGCAGGCCGGCGTGACGCCGTTCCCCGGGCGGGGAGCGGTGAGGGACGCCCCGCGCGTACGCCTGGAGCAGGCCGCCGAGATGACGGCTTCCGTGCAGGGGGCGGCGAACGGCGTTTTTCTCGCGGAGAGGGAGCAGGCTCACGCCCGCCCAGGGATCGAGAGGGCCGTCCCGCTCGCGAGCCCGGAGCAGGGCGTCGAGACGACGCCTCCCAGCCGGGGGGCGGTGAGCGGCGTACCGGAGGCTTCCAGCGGCGCGAGGGCACGGGCTCCCGCCCCGCCGGTACGGGCAGCGGCGGATCGGCTCGTCGCGAGAGCACCGAGCGCGGGAGTACCGCGCCGAGGGGTGGCTCGCAGCGTCGCGACGACGCTCGCGGCGAGCGCCGGGATCGGCCCGCCGGGAGCGGAGCCCGCCGTTTCTCCGATCGACCGGGGCGCGGCGGGAGCGAACGCGACGGTCGCGGATCGGCCGACCGGGGTCGCCGGCCGTACGAGCGCGGCGGGCGCACGGACGAGTCGCCGCGGCCCAGGAGAGACCCGGGCCCCGCGGTACCCGATGACGTGACCGGTGCCGAGCTGGACCGCGAGGCGAAGTCGGACCTGAAGACCCTGCCCAAGGATCTCGCCACGGAGGTCGCACGCCACCTGGTGATGGCGGGCCGGCTGATCGACGATGACGTCGACCTCGCGTACCAGCACACACTCGCCGCACGTCGCAGGGCCGCGCGGGTCGGCGTCGTACGCGAGGCGTGCGGCCTGGCCGCGTACCACTCGGGCCTGTGGTCGGTCGCACTGTCAGAGCTGCGCGCCGCGCGGAGACTGACCGGCCAGGAGGCATACCTGGCCATCATGGCCGACGCCGAACGCGGTCTGGGCCGCCCCGAGCGTGCGCTGGACCTGGCGAGGTCGGACGAGGCGAAGCGCCTGCCTCGTGCCGAGGCCATCGAGATGCGCATCGTCGAGTCGGGTGCCCGGCGTGACCTGGGACAGCTGGGAGCGGCGGTGCTGGCCCTGCAGATCCCAGAACTCAAGGACGAGCGCCTGCGCCCATGGTCGGCCCGCCTCTTCTACGCGTACGCGGACGCACTGGCGGAGGCCGGCCGCGAGGAGGAGGCGACCGACTGGTTCGCCCGCGCCGCCGCCGCGGACCGCGACGGCGAGACCGACGCGGCCGAGCGGTACGCGGAGATCGAAGGCCTCGACATCATCGACGACGATCTCGACGAGATCGGTTCCCCGACCGCCGAGTGGCCAGAAGACGCCGGTGAGAGCGCCCGCGCGACCGAGGGACGCAGCGTCGTTGATGCCGAGGTCGGTCCGGTTTCCGGGCGGATCGCAGGCGTCGAGGATGACGCTGATGTGGCCTTCGGCGGCGACGTCGTCAATGCCGAGGTCGACTCTTCGGCCGCCGAGCCGCCGGAAGATGTCAACGAGGCGGCCGGTGTCGCCGACGGCGGCGACGCTGCGGGTTCTCTGGTTTCCGGCCGGCGAGAAGGAGTCGGGGACGAGGCCGATCACCCCGGCGCCGAGTCGCTGAAGAACACCGGCGAGGGGGAGAACGGTACCGAGGCGTAATCTCCCGGGCCCTCGCCGTACCCCTCTGGACGGACCGGGCTGATGCCCCTGGCTTCAGTCCCGGTTCTCCAGCGCGTGCATGATCCCCGCGACGTTGTTGCGCGCCGCGGAGATGACCTCGACCTTCTCGATCACGGCCGGATCGGCGTCGGGCGCGAGCGCCTTGTACCGCGGGTCGGTGCGTTCGCGGACCATCGCCACCGCGTGGTCGAGGTCGAGGCGCTGGTCGTACGCCTCGGTGACCAGTTCGACCCAGAGCCGCAGTTCTTCCGCCGATCGGTCGAGTGTCTCACCCACGGGTTCGACCGGCCCGTAGTGGCTGAACAGCAACCGGGACGGCCGGAGCGCGCGGAAGCGCTCCAGGGAGGCGAGCGCGCTGTCCAGGTCGAAGTCCGGGGGCGGGGTGGCCGGCCGCAGATCGGCGGTCTCCGGGATATAGACGCCGGCCGCGTCGCCCACGTACAGATCGCCGGTGAGTGAGTCGAGCAGGCCCACATGGTGGCGCGCGTGGCCGGGGGAGTGGTGACTCTCGAGACGCCGGCCGCCGCCGAGGTCGACCACCCCGATGTCCTCGACCGCACGGATCCGCGTGGCGTCGGTGGGCTTCAGGTCGCCGAACAGCGAGTCGAGCGCCGAACCCCAGACCATACGAGCGCTGCGCATCAGCCGGCTCGGGTCGGCCAGATGCCGGGCGCCCTTCTCGTGGACCACGACCTCCGCGTTCGGGAACATCTCCGCGATGTCCCCGACGCCACCCGCATGGTCGAGATGGATGTGAGTGACCACGACCGTCGCCAGGTCGCCCGGCCCGATCCCGGCCGCCGACAGCGCGTTCCGCACGACGGACGCGGAGTTGCCCGCGCCCGTCTCCACCAGACACGGCCGCTCGGAACGGATCAGATAACCAGCAGTTATCCCCTCATATCCGGCCATCCGCGTGTCGATCTCGAAGACGTCGTTGCCGAGGTCGGTGATTGTCTCCATACCTGACTCCGATGTTATCCACAGGTGCACAGGGGGCCTTACGCGGCCGTTGACGATCCTCCATCGTAGGGAACACGCCGTAGGAGCGGGCACGGCAGTCGATCACGAGAGGACACGGCCATGGAGCACGTCAACGAGATCGTTCTGGTGGGAAGGCTGTCAGGAGAGCCGGAGTGGCGGATGTTATCGGGCGATGAGCAGGTGGCGGTCTGGCGCCTCATCGTCGAGCACCGCGGCGCGAGGTCACCGCAGGACGGCATCGACACCATTCGGTGCGTGACCTATGACCCCACCATCCAGGCGGGCGTCCACACGTGGTCCCACGGCGACCTCATCGAAGTACGCGGGTCTCTGCGCCATCGCTTCTGGAAGAGCCCGACCGGCCCACGCGGCCTGTACGAGGTGGAGGCCGCCAGCGCCGTCCTCCGCCTCCACCCGAAACCAGAGGACAGCACCGTGCCCTGACCTCCGAGCCTCCGCGACCCACCCAAGTCGCCAAACCTGACCGAACAAGGCCCGACCGCCCGCGGCATGGGCCCGCCCTGGCGTCGTCGGCATCGCCTCCGAAGGGGCCGCCGTGGGATCCGGTTTCCGCAGCGGCCTGCTCCATCGGCCCCCGACAGCATCGCTCTGCGGGCGGACGGCGGAACAGGCGAGCGACGCAGTGACCTGCGGGCCGACCCTGGGGTGAAGGTATGGCGCGGTCCGACGAGCGTGATTGGCCGCGGTGACGCATGTGGGAGGCGATACCGGTGGGGTCCTCGAGTGGGTGGCATCGGTGGGGCGGCGCCGACGCTCTTGCGGCGGCGTCGCGTCGGGGGTGTCGGCCCCAGCTTCCATGTCCTGGGTGGGCGACCCAGCCATGGTCGTATAGGCCGGCGAGTCCGTCAATGAAGGCGATGCTGCGGCCTCGGTCGAAATCGTCGAACGTCTCGAGACAGGCCCCGCCATGGAGGGCTATGCCGTGGGAGCTTGGGATAGGGGGCGACAAACACGTCATAGGAGAACTGGCCGCCGAGTTTCTCCAGGGCGCGGACCACGCTGGATGTGGTTCCGGGGGCCAATTGGACACCGATGTGGCCGTGCTCCGTGGACCTGGAGGGCCTCGGGCATCGGCGTCTGGTAGACGCCGAGGGCAGGCGAGACTGGATAGTGCACCGGCGGTCGGCGGTATCGGGTTATACCGCGCTTTCTCCGCCGCGCTGACCGCGACGTGATGTGTCAAGAATGGGCACTGCCCGGTCGGGCAGCGACTTGTCGTCGGGGCCGTTGGTGAACTCCGCCGCCGAGCGGCGTAGCGTGCCCAGCAACACCGGAAAGGTGCGGTTGACCACGACAAACACCAAGATGGTCGAGAGCGCGACGACCAGCGCACGCCAAGCGGTTCCTGACTTCGCGCCGCTGTAGACGACGGGTTTCCTACCGCTCATTGCGGAGATGGGGTTCCTGCCGCCTCCTGCGGGGATGGGGTTCCTGCCCCTTCCTGCGCGGAACAGGGGTCGCGCCGCTCCCTGCTGATTCCGGGTTCACAGGGCCGCATTCAGCCCACCCAGCCTTTCTCAAGGAATCGCCGTAGCGGCGGTCTCATCTGCACCCGCCGACAGGTCAGGTGCCCATGCGATGGTCCGGATGAGCACCTGACCCGCGGCATTCAGCCAGTGATCAGCTGTTTTTGCCGACGCAGCAGGTGAGCGTCACCTGAATGGGCTCGACTTGGCGCCAAGTGATCGACAGATCCTTGCCTCCCTCGCATTCCGGTCCGCCGTCATGGCGGATCGCCATCAGGAACCGGGCCGGACCAGGTCGACTCTGGACCGAGGCCCGTCCGATCGGGGAACCGCCCTGCGGCCGTGCCCCTCTCACCCCTCTGGGCGTTCCACCCCGTTCCATTCGGGCCATCGGCGCGTACGGCGACGTCCCCGCCTGGGCGGCGGCCTGGAGGCACGGAAGGTCGCGCGGGGTTCGCTGGTGACCCAGGCTCCGCCGATCGCCGATCGCTGGCCGCCGGCGCCGGGCGGCTCCGGCTTGCGCCGAGGTGGGACCGCCGCTTTGCGGGCGACCGGCGGCCAGGTCCGCCGATCCGTCCGAGCAACTCACGTGCCGCCCGCGCCCGTTTTCTCGATCGGGCGGGCTTCCCGATCGGGCGGATCGTCGGCGGCGCGACCCGGTGCGCTATCCCGCGGCGAAGGTGCGCAACACCAGGCCAGTACGCGGCTTGGGGCCGAAGGACGTCGACTTGCGCGGGACCTTCTCGCCGCCGGCCGCCACGGCCAGTACGTCCGCGACCTTCATCGGGTTCAGGATCACCGCCGTTCCGTTCTGGCGGCGTGCCTTCTCCAGGGCGCGTACGGCGTCGTGGTGGACGATCCGTACGTTCGACTCGTCGTCGGCGAGCCCCCAGAGTCGCGGGATCAGCAGGCGGTGCAGTACGGCGGTGTCCAGGCCGCGCCAGCGGGCGGACGCCTCGGCCGGCATGGCGCTCGCGACCTGGGCGGCGTCGGGATCGGTGAGAAGGAAGAGACCGTCCTGCCCGCCCAGGAGGAACGCCGTGCCCTCCTGGGCGGACAGGAGCGACAGCGCGGCCGGCAGGTCCGGGCCGGCCGGCGCGATGCGGAACGCCGCCCGCGCGCCGCGTACGGCGTCGGAGACGGCCAGGCCCGGGATCACCCGGTGGATCGCGCCCAGGTGCGGGGGATACGCGTGGGAGTCGACCAGCATCGCCAGTCCGTAGTCCCACGGACCGGACCCGTCGTAGCGCTCGCGCAGCGCCTGGTACGTCGCATAGCGATGGTGCCCGTCGGCGATGAGCGCCTGGCGTTCGCGCAGGTCGGCGGCGACCTTCGCGTGCGCGGCCGGATCGGGGACGGCCCACAGCCGGTGCCTTACGTCATCGCCCGTACGAACCTCCAGCAGCGGCGCGGAGGAGGCGGCCACCTCATCGACCAGGAGGCTCGCCGCCGACCGCCCGCCGCCCTCGTACAGCAGGAAGATCGGCTCGAGGTTGGACTCCGTGGCGCTCATCAGGGCCAGCCGGTCGCGAATCGGGCCCGGGTAGACGTCCTCGTGCGGGAGGATCACCTCCGATCGCGGGCCGTGGACGCCGAGCGCGCCGATCAGGCCCCGCTGGAGGACACCCTCGCCGGCCGCCTCGTAGACGTAGAGCGCCGGTGCGGCGTCGACCGTCAGCACGCCGGACTCCAGCCACGACCGCAACGTCTCGGCCGCCTCGCGGTAGTCCTGCTGCGGCAGGATCAGCCGCACGATGTTGTGCGGCTCGCCCGCCATGAACCGCTTGAGCGCCTCGTCGTCGATCACGTCGTACGGGGGAGAGGTCACCGCCGCGAGCGATTTCACCCGTGACGGGGCGTACCGTACGGCGCGGAACGGCCGGAGCGTCAGGCCGGGCTGAGTGGTCACGTCGGGCATGTTAGATACCGGGCTCTTGTTGGTGGTGTGATGGAGTCGGTGAACGGAGGCCGCACATGGTTCAAGGTTCGGACCAGGGCCAGGATTCCCCCGGCGCGCCGGGCGGTGAGGTCTACGACTGGTACCAGCGTGGCCTGAACCTCCTCGAGAACGGCAGCCCGGCGGCGGCGATCCAGCTGCTCGAACACGCCGCGGCCGCGGAACCCTCCTCCCGCAGCGTCCGCGAGGCGCTCGCGCGTGCGCAGTACGGCGCGAAGCGGTACGCCGAGGCCGCGGAGAACTTCCGCATGATCGTCGAGGCGGACCCCGCGGAGGACTACGCGCTGTTCGGCCTCGGTCTCGCCCTGACACGCATGGGCCAGGTCGCCGAGGCGGTCGAGCACCTCGCGCTCGCCTGCGCGATGTGCCCGGACAACAAGCACTACGCCACCGCCCTGCGGCACGCGCGTGCCCGCCGAGGATGATCGGTACGGGACATGGCAACGGCAGTGAAGGGATGACCATGCGAGGGATCGACCGGCCGCCGGCCGAGGAATACGACGTCGGCGTGCTCGACCTCGACGGGGTCATCTACGTCGGGCACGACCCGGTGCCGGGCGCGGCCGGGGCACTGGCCAAGGCACGTGCGAGCGGCATGCGGCTCGCGTTCGCGACCAACAACGCCTCGCGTACGCCCGGCGCGACCGCCGCGCTGCTCGCCGAGGTCGGCGTACCCGCGGCCGCCGAGGACGTGGTGACCTCCGCGCAGGCCGCGGCGCGACTGCTGGCCGAGCGGCTGCCCGCCGGATCGAACGTGCTCGTCGTCGGCGGCATGGGGCTACGCCAGGCACTGCGCGCGGCGGGCCTGCGGCCGGTGTCGTCGGCGGCCGAACGCCCTGCGGCCGTCGTCCAGGGGTACTCTCCCGGCCTCGCGTACGACCTCATGTCCGAGGGTTGCCAGGCGGTGGCGGCCGGGGCGCTGTTCGTCGCCTCCAACGGCGACACGACCATTCCGGGCCGCGGCGGCACGATCCGGCCCGGCAACGGTTCGCTCGTCCAGGTCATCCGCACCGCGACCGGCGTCGACCCGATCGTCACCGGCAAGCCCGAACTCCCGCTGCACCACGAGACGATCCTGCGTACGGGCGCGAAGCGGCCGCTGATCGTCGGGGACCGGCTCGACACCGACATCGAGGGCGCGAACAACGGCGGCGCCGACAGCCTCCTGGTCCTCACCGGGGTGACGGACGCGCGCACCCTGCTCGGGGCCCCGCCGAAGCACCGGCCCACGTACGTGTCCGCCGACCTGACCGGCCTCCTCACCCCGCACCCCGCCGTACGGCGGGAGGAAGCGACGCACACGTGCGGCGGCTGGACGGTCTCGGCCGGCCTGGAGCTGACCGGCGGCGGCGACCCGATCGACGGCCTGCGAGCCCTGTCCGCGGCCGTGTGGGAGTCCGGCGAGGTCGAGGCGGGCCGACGCGCGCTGGCCGGCCTCGGCTACTGAGCCGCGAAGCCGCTGCCGCGGCCAGGCGGCCGTGGTGGCGTTTCCGGCACCGGCACCGGCACCGGCACCGGCGACGACGGTGGCGGCTGGGGTCAGGTGGCCGATAGGCCGGGTAGGTCGGCGAGGCGGCGCGCGCCTCTCGCCGGGCCGCTGTGCCTGAGCTCGGCCAACACGGAGACGCCTGGCGGCGAAGAGTGTTGGCGTGGCTGTCCTCGGTGACGGTGCGTGTCGCGGCATCACCTGAGGCCGGGGTCCGGCCACCCGTCTGGGGTCTGCCGTGGCGGCGGTCTGGTTCGGCCGCGGCTGGAGGCGAGCGTCAGAGGATTCGGCGCAGGCGCAGCAGGTCGCCGAGGCTGGCTTCGATTTTGAGGCGGCCGCTGGCCCATGCCTTGGCCACGGCGAGTTCGTCGTTGGCGAGGGCCACGAGGTCATCGCTCTTCACCGTGAGCCGGATCTGTGCCCCGTTCGTGCTGTCGGCGACCCGGAAATCGTCCAGGCCGTTCGCGTGGATACGGGTGACGAAGACGAGGTCGAGATCTGGCACGCGGCAGCTGACGCTGCGTTCGACCACGTGCTTGGCGAGCTCATCGGGATCGACACCCGTGAGCCGGCCGGCGATGCGATCCAGCGCCGCACGTGCTTCCTCCGCGGTGGCCATCGTCAGGTCCGTTCCCCCGTGCTCGTCGTCGACACCGGTGTCACCAACGGACGGTAGCGTTCTTCCTGAGCCGGGGTCGACCGGCCGCCGTGATCACGGCGGTGATTGGGGGACGGAATTCACGTGAACGCCATCGAGGGTGAGACCACCGGGGACGAGCGGGTCGACGCCGCGCTGGCACGCCTCGGCGACCTGGACGGCACCCCGCCGTCCGCTCACCCGGAGATCTTCCAAGACGTGCACCGGCGGCTGCAGGACGCGCTCGCGGGCATCGACGGCGAACAGGCGTGAGCGGGCGCGTGGCCGCGGCGGGCGCGACCGCACGGGAACGGGCGGAGACGGTCGTTCCCGGGGGAGAGCCGCGCCGGCTCGGCCGGGCGTCGGGCGTCGGCTCATGAGTGCACGGCGGCGTCTGGACAGCGAGCTTGTGCGTCGTGGCCTGGCGCGTTCGCGTGAGCAGGCGGTCGAACTCGTCTCCGAGGGGCGGGTGAGGGTCGCGGGCCAGATCGCGACCAAGGCCGCCACCCAGGTCGAGACCTCCGCCCCGATCGTGGTGCGCACCCCTGACACCGGGCCCGAATACGTCTCACGCGGCGGGCACAAGCTGGCCGGGGCGCTCGCCGCCTTCGACGAGGTCGATCCGGCCGGCCGTCGGTGTCTCGACGCCGGGGCGTCCACCGGCGGCTTCACCGACGTCCTGCTGCGCGCGGGCGCCGCGCACGTCGTCGCGGTGGACGTCGGGTACGGCCAGATCGCCTGGTCGCTGCGCACCGACGACCGGGTGACCGTGGTCGAGCGCGTGAACATCCGCGAGCTCACGGCCGAACACGTGGGCGAGCCGCCTACTCTCGTGGTGGCGGACCTGTCGTTCATCTCGCTGCGGCTCGTGCTGGCACCGATCCAGCGGAGCGTGGCCGCCGACGCCGACCTCGTGCTGATGGTCAAGCCGCAGTTCGAGGTGGGCAAGGACCGCGTCGGCGCGGGCGGTGTCGTCCGCGACCCGGAGCTGCGTGCCGCCGCGGTACGCGAGGTGGCGGGCCACGCGGAGACTCTGGGCCTGGGCACGTGCGGCGTCACGGCCAGCCCGTTGCCCGGCCCGTCGGGCAACGTCGAGTACTTCCTGTGGCTACGGGCCGGTGCGCCGCCCCTCGTCGCGGCGGACCTGGACCGCGCCGTCGCGGAGGGACCAGCGTGACAAGGCCGGGCACCGAGACCCCGCCGGGTCCCGTGACAGCGCAAGACACCGGCACACGGCACCGTGTCGGCTCACGGCAAGGCGTCGGCTCACGGCGTGGGGCCGGGGTCCCGCCGGGTCCCGTGACAGCGCGAGGCGTCGCCACAGGGCACGGTGCCGGGACGAGGCAGGGCGCCGAAACGACGCGAGGCGCCGGACGGTGTCCGGTGCCGGCGGGCCCGTTCCGGCACGTGCAGGTGGGCGAACCCGCCCACGAAGGTCCGCGGACGAGGCCGTAGTGGAAGGATCCGGATGACCGCGAAGAGATCCGTCCTCATCGTGACGCACACCGGACGGCCCGGCGCCGTCCGCAGTGCGCAGCTCGTGCTCCGGTGGCTGAGCGAGGCCGGCATCGCCGCGCGGGTGCTCGACAGCGAGGCCGATGACCTCAGCAGCGTCGGCGCCGACGTGATGCCCGTGTCCGGCGTCGCCGCCGAGGGCGCCGAGGTCGTGATCGTGCTCGGCGGCGACGGCACGCTGCTGCGCGCCGCCGAGCTGGCACGCCCCAGCGGCACGCCGCTGCTCGGCGTCAACCTCGGCCACGTCGGGTTCCTGGCCGAGGCCGAGCGCGCCGACCTGGCGGCCACCGTCGGCAAGGTGGCCGCCGGGGCGTACGACGTCGAGGAACGCATGACCGTCGACGTCGTCGTACGCCAGAACGGCGACGCGATCGGCGCGAGCTGGGCGCTCAACGAGGTCAGCGTCGAGAAGGCGTCGCGGCAGCGGATGCTCGAACTCATCGCCGAGATCGACGGCCGCCCGCTGTCCCGCTGGGGCTGTGACGGTGTGGTGTGCGCCACACCGACGGGCTCGACCGCGTACGCCTTCTCCGCCGGCGGGCCGGTCGTGTGGCCGGAGGTCGAGGCGCTCCTGGTGGTGCCGATCAGCGCGCACGCTCTGTTCGCCCGCCCGATGGTGGTCTCGCCGCACTCGGTGGTGGCGCTCGAACTGCTCGCCACGACGTCGGGCGGCGTCCTGTGGTGCGACGGCCGCCGGCAGATCGAGCTGCCGCCCGGCGCGCGGGTCGAGGTGCGCCGCGGCGCGCTGCCCGTACGCCTCGCGCGCCTGCACCAGACGCCCTTCACGGACCGCCTGGTCACGAAGTTCGGCCTGCCCGTCGCCGGCTGGCGCGGCCGCGCGGGCGACTGAGAGATCCGTGGGCCCCCGATGAGCCTGTGACCAGGGTGAACGAGGTCGCGTGGAGAGACTGTGGTCCGATCTTGGGGCGCGCGGGGGCTGCGGGACGCGCTGCGGGCCCGTACTCTGAGCCGAACAAATGTTCGCCTCAACCGGCGATCCGACGGCGATACGTCACTATGACGGAGTAGCCTCATGCGCGCCGGTTGTGCCGTGCGACGGGAGGGGTTCGACAGGTGCGGCCCATGGTCGAGGAAGTACGCATCCAGAACCTCGGGGTGATCGAGGAGGCCGTCCTCGATCTGTCCCCCGGCTTCAACGTGGTGACCGGCGAGACCGGCGCCGGAAAGACCATGGTCGTCACCAGCCTCGGGCTCCTGTTCGGCGGCCGTGCCGACCCCCAGCGCGTACGCCCCGGCGCGGACCGTGCCTCCGTCGAGGGGCGCATCATCGTCGAGGAGGGCGGCAAGGTCGCCGCGCGCGTCGAGGAGGCCGGCGGCGAGCTCGACGAGGGCGCGCTGATCGTCACCCGCTCGATCTCCTCCGAAGGGCGCTCGCGCGCCCACCTCGGCGGCCGCCAGGTCCCCGTCGCCACGCTCATCAACGTGGCCGACGACCTCGTCGCCGTCCACGGCCAGTCCGACCAGCAGCGGCTGCTCCAGGCCGGGCGCCAGCGGGCCGCGCTCGACCGGTTCGCCGGCGACAAGGTCGCCAAGCCGCTGCGCGGCTACATCGCCGCCTACCGCAGGCACCGCGACGTCGCCCAGCGTCTGGAGGAGCTGACCACCCAGGCGCGTGAGCGCGCGCAGGAGGCCGACCTGCTCCGGTTCGGGCTGGAGGAGATCGACAAGATCGACCCCAAGCCCGGCGAGGACGTCCAGCTCGCGGCGGACGAACAGCGCCTCGCGCACGCCGACGCCCTGCGCACGGCCTCGACCACCGCGCACGAGGTCCTCCAGGGCGACCCCACGGCCACGACCGGCGCCGCCGACGTGATCAGCCTGCTCGGCGGGGCCCGCCAGGCGCTCGAGGCGGTACGCGCGCACGACGAGGCGCTCGCCGGGCAGGCCGACCGGCTGGAGGAGGCCGTCTACCTCGTCTCCGACGTCGCCACCGAGCTGGCCGGCTACGCCGAGGCCATCGAGGCCGACCCCGCGCTGCTGGCCGGCGTGCAGGAGCGCCGGGCCGCCCTGACGGGCCTCACGCGCAAGTACGGCGAGGACGCCGCCGCCGTGCTCGCGTGGGCCGAGCGCTCGGCCGCGCGCGTGGCCGAGCTCGACTCCGACGACGACCGCATCGAGGAGCTGCGCGCCGAGCACGACGACCTGACCCGGCAGCTGACCGAGCTGTCCGCCGAGCTGACCGGCGTACGCACCAAGGCCGCCGCGCGGCTCTCGGACGCCGTCACCGCCGAGCTGGCCGCGCTCGCGATGCCGCACGCGCGGGTGGTCCTGTCCGTGACCCGCCTGGAGGAGTTCGGGCCGCACGGCGTCGATGAGGTCGAGCTGCTGCTGGCACCCCACCCCGGCGCGCCGCCGCTGCCGCTGCACAAGGGCGCCTCTGGCGGCGAGCTGTCCCGCGTCATGCTCGCGATCGAGGTGGTATTCGCGGGCGCGGACCCGGTGCCCACGTTCGTCTTCGACGAGGTCGACGCGGGGGTCGGCGGCAAGGCGGCGGTCGAGGTCGGGCGGCGGCTCGCGCGGCTGGCCCGGTCGGCGCAGGTGATCGTCGTGACCCATCTTCCGCAGGTCGCCGCCTTCGCCGACCAGCATCTGGTGGTGGAGAAGTCCAACGACGGGCGGGTCACCCGCAGC
Organism: uncultured Actinomycetota bacterium; assembly: GCA_963799975.1. GTDB lineage: Bacteria > Actinomycetota > Actinomycetes > Streptosporangiales > Streptosporangiaceae > Actinoallomurus. The sequence continues at coordinate 1,167,815 of CAWCZF010000006.1, forward strand.
GGGGTGACCGCGCTCGACTCCGGAGGCCGCGTGCGCGAGCTGTCGCGTATGCTCGCGGGACTGGAGGACTCCGAACTCGGCCGTGCCCACGCCGAGGAGCTCTTGGCCATCGCGGCCGCCGAGCGATGAGCGCGTAAAGAACGAACACGCCTTTGCGTTCGTCCTTACAAGTGTCCCGTCCGCGCTCTGGCAGGATGGCATCACGATGAATGACGTCTCCCCAAGGATCCAGCCGAGGATCAAGCAGACCGCGCGCCTTCGTGTGCCGCGGCTACGCGGGCTGCGCCGCGAACGTGGGGACGGTGAGACCGGCGCCCTCGGCGTCGCGCGCCTGGACGGAAAGACCAAGAAGCTGACCAAGCGGCTCGAGCCCGGCGACATCGCGATCATCGACCACGTCGACCTCGACCGCGTCAGCGCCGAGGCGCTCGCCGCCTGCGGCGTCGCGGCCGTGGTCAACGTCGCCCGCAGCATCTCGGGCCGCTACCCCAACCTCGGCCCGCAGATCCTCGTCGAGGCGGGCGTCCCGCTGATCGACGACGTCGGCCCCGACGTCTTCACCAAGGTCCACGAGGGCGACCTCGTACGCGTCGACGGCGAGGCGCTCCTCGCCGACGACCAGGTCGTGGCCAAGGGCATCCGGCAGACCGAGCAGACGGTCGAGGCCGCGATGACCGAGGCCAGGGCGGAGCTGCCCGCCCAGCTTGAGGCGTTCGCCGCCAACACGATGGAGTTCCTCAAGCGCGAGCGCGACCTGCTGTTCGACGGTGTCGGCGTCCCGGACGTCAAGACCGACCTGGACGGCCGCCACGTGCTGATCGTGGTGCGCGGCTACCACTACCGCGAGGACATCGGGACCCTGCGGCCCTACATCCGCGAATACCGCCCGGTGCTCATCGGCGTCGACGGCGGCGCCGACGCCCTGATCGAGGCGGGCTACCGCCCGGACATGATCGTCGGCGACATGGACTCCGTCTCCGACGAGGCCCTGACCTGCGGCGCCGAGCTGGTCGTGCACGCCTACCGCGACGGTCGGGCGCCCGGCCTCAAGCGCGTGCACGATCTCGAACAGCACGCGGTCGTCTTTCCCGCGGCGGGCACCAGTGAGGACATCGCGATGCTGCTCGCCGACGACCGCGGCGCTACCCTCATCGTCGCGGTCGGTACGCACGCGACCCTGGTGGAGTTCCTCGACAAGGGCCGCGCGGGCATGGCCAGCACGTTCCTCACGCGGCTGCGCGTGGGCAGCAAGCTCGTCGACGCCAAGGGCGTGAGCCGGCTCTACCGGAGCCGCATCAAGGGATCGTCCCTGCTCCTGCTGGTGGCGGCCACACTCGTCGCCATGATCGTCGCTATCGTCTCCTCGCCCGCCGGTGACGCGTTCGCACCCGTCGTCGCCGACAAGTGGCACCAATTCGTCTATTGGCTGACCGGACTGTTCACGTGATCGATTTCCGATACCACCTCGTCTCCATCATCGCGGTCTTCCTGGCGCTGGCGCTCGGCCTTGTGGTCGGCGCCTCGGCGCTGCGGGGTCCGCTCGTCGACCAGCTGAAGGACCGGTCGGGACAGCTCGAGAAGGACAACCAGAACCTCCGGGCGCAGAACCGCGCCACGGATCAGCTCAACGGCTACGACAGCCAGGTCGTCGACGGCGTCGCGCCGCAGGTCGTCGAGGGGCAGCTGAAGGGCGAGAGCATCGTCTTCATCGAGGCACCCGGCGCCGATGACCAGGTACGTGCCAAGACGGCCGACATCGTCAGCAAGGCCGGCGCGCGGATCAGCGGCTACATCACGCTCCAGGACAAATACCTGGACCAAAACCAGCTCAGCACGCTCAGCGAGCTGACCGACCAGCTCAAGCCGGCCTCGGTCGACTTCTCCTCGGACGCCTCGCCCTACGACCGCACCGCGGCCGAGCTGGCGTCGGTGCTCGTCACCCGGCAGGCGTCGAGCATCGGGCCGGAGGATCCGGCCGCCGGGCAGGTCCTCGCCGGGTTCAAGACGGCGGGTTTCCTGAACTACAGCGGGCAGCCCGCGACCCGTGCCACACTCGCCATCGTGATCGCGCCCGCCGCGGCGAGCAAGGACAAGAACGCCGGCGCCGAGAACAAGGCGCTCGTCGCGCTGCCGCTCGCCCTGTCCGGCTACGCCAACGGCACGGTCGCGATCGGCAACGCCGACGCGGCCTCCGACGGCGGCATGATCAAGGCGATCCGCGACCAGGGCAAGGCTGAGGGCCACGTCTCGACCGTCGACACGGCGGACGCCTCGACCGGCCGCCTGACGACGGTGTTCGCGCTCAACTTCGCCAAGCAAGGCAAGACCGGCGACTACGGCGTCGGATCCGGGGTGGACGGACCGATGCCGACCCCCGTACCCACGGTGTTCAAGAAGAAGTGAGGCGAGGATGCGCAAGGCAGTGGCCGGGACCGTGCTCGGTGCGGCGGCCGCGAGGGTGGCCTACTCCCTGCTGACCCGGCGTCCGCCGCGTGAGGAGAAGCTCTGGCTGCGGACCAACCACCGCGGTGAGCCCGTCACGCTGCTGGAGGGGCCGGCGTTCGTCGCGGGAGCGGTGACGGCGGTGGCCGTGGCTCCCGGCGTGCCCGCGCGCATGCGCGTCGCCGCGGTCTTCGCCGGCAGCGCCGCCGGAGCCCTCGGCGCGTACGACGACCTGGCCGGCTCTGGTGAGTCGCGCGGCTTCAAGGGGCATCTCGCGGCGCTCGCGCGCGGCGAGGTCACCACCGGCGCGGTCAAGATCATCGGTATCGGCGCGACCGGTCTCGCGGCCGCCGCCCTCGCGGGCACCCGGGGCCGCGGCACCACGTTCGACCTGCTCGTCAACGGGGCGCTCGTCGCGGGCACCGCCAACCTGGTCAACCTGTTCGACCTGCGACCCGGGCGGGCCATCAAGGTCGGCGCGCTGGCCGGCCTGCCCGGCACGCTGAGCGGCTCCGCGGTGGCCGCCGTTCCGTTCGGCGCGGCGCTCGCGTTGCTGCCCGAGGACCTCGGTGAGCGCGCCATGCTCGGTGACGCCGGCGCCAACGCGCTCGGCGCGCTGCTCGGCCTGTCCGCCGCCCGCCTGCCCCGCCCGATACGCCTCGCCCTGCTCGCGGGCGTGGTGGGGCTCAACGCCGCCAGCGAGGTCGTCAGCTTCACCAAGGTGATCCAGGCGACCCCGGCGCTGCGGCGCATCGACCAGTTCGGCCGCCGTCCCGTCGTGCCGGAGGCGCGCCCGACGGACCAGGAGTGACGGCAGCCGAAGTGACGGAGGAGCCCGCGGCGCGGCGCACCGGCCGGGATCTCGCCAGTGCCGCCGTGCTCATCGGCGTCATCACGATCCTGGCCCGCCTCGCCGGGTTCGGCCGGATCGTCGTCTTCTCCCAGACCGTACGCACCTCCTGCCTCGGCCAGGCGTACTACACCGCGAACCAGGTTCCGAACATCGTCTTCGAGATCGTCGCGGGCGGCGCGCTGGCCGGAATGGTCGTGCCGGTCCTGGCCGGGCCGGTCGAGCGCGGCGACCACGAGCACGTACGCCGCACGGCCTCGGCGCTGCTCACCTGGATGGCCATCACCCTGGTCCCGCTGTCCGCCGTCGGCATGCTCCTCGCCCGGCCGATCATGAACACCCTGGTCCGCGGCGGCCTCGACGAGTGCTCGCGCGACGGCGTCGTGACCGTCGGCACGCACATGCTCGTCGTCTTCGCGCCGCAGATCGCGCTCTACGGCTTCGCCGTCGTCCTGTACGGCGTGTTGCAGGCGCACCGGAGATTCACCGGCCCCGCGCTGGCACCGCTCGTGTCGAGCCTCGTCGTGATCGGCGCCTACCTCGCGTACGTGCCGCTCGGCCACGGCCGCCAGCAGGACCTCGCGCGACTCCCGGAGGCGGCCGAGCTGATGCTGTCGCTGGGCACCACCGCCGGGGTCCTCGTCCTGGTCGTGACCGCCGCGATCGCCGCCGTACGCCTGCGCCTGCGGATCCGGCCGACGCTGCGGTTCCCGCCGGGCACGGCGACACGGGTCCGGCGGCTGGCCATCGCCGGCCTGGCCACGGTCGCCGCGCAGCAACTGTCCGCCGTCGCCGTCGTCATGCTGAGCGGCCAGGGCACCCGCGGCGCGCTCGCCGACTACCAGTACGCCTGGGCGCTGTTCCTGCTGCCCTGGGCGGTGCTCGCGGTGCCGATCGCGACCAGCGCGTTCCCGATGCTGTCGGCGCGCACCGCCCCGGGCGACGCCGGGGAGTTCGACCGGATCACCGCCTCGACCACCCGGGCCATCGTGTTCGTGTCCTGCGCAGGCGTCGCCGGCCTCGCAGCGGTCGCGGTGCCGGCCGCGACGTTCCTCGACCACGATGCCGTACCGGCCGTCCTGGCACGCGCGGTGCTCGCGTTCGCCCCCGGCCTGATCGGCTACGGCTTCGTCGCCCACCTGGGCCGGGTGCTGTTCGCCTGCCACCGGGGCCGCTACTCCGCGGGGGCGACCGTCGCGGGCTGGCTCGTCGTGATCGGAGTCGACGTCGCGCTGGTGTTCACGCTGCCGCGCGACTGGACGGTGGCCGGGCTCGCGCTGGGCAACACCGCCGGCATGACCGTCGCCGGCGCGCTGCTGCTGATCGCGCTCGTACGCGTCCGCGGCCGCGACGCCGTCGCGGGCCTCGGGCGCGCCTCGGCCGCCGCGGCCGCCGGGGCGGTCGCGGGCGGGGCGGCCGGCTACGCCGTCGCGGCGGCGATCGGCGCGAAGGGCCAGCTCACGAGCATCGGGGCGGCGATCGTCGCCGGACTCTTGGCCTGTGCGGTGTTCGCGCTGGTCACATACGTGTTGGACGGCCGCGAGCTCAAGGCCGTGATCGGGCGGAGGATGCGTTGAGCGGTTTGAGGGTCGCCATCGTGCTGGCGACGAGCGCCGGGGGAGTCGGCGGGCACGTACGCTCGGTGGTGTCCGGGCTGTGCGAACGCGGCGCGCACGTCGTCGTGCTCGGCCCGGCGTCGACCGAGGAGCTGTTCGGCTTCGCGGCGGCGGGTGCGCGGTTCGTCCCGGTGGAGATCGCCGACCGGCCACACCCGGCCGCGGACGCGCGTGCGGTCCTGCGGATCCGCCGCCTGACCCGCGACGCCGACGTCGTGCACGCCCACGGCCTGCGCGCGGGCGGGCTGGCCGCGCTCGCGCTCGCACGCGCGGTGCCCGCATCGCTGCGCGCCGGTGTCCCTCCGCTCGTCGTCACCCTGCACAACGCCGTCCTCGCCGGCGGAGCGATCGGCGCCGCGTACGCCACCCTGGAGCGCGTCGTGGCACGAGGCGCGGCCGAGATCCTGGCGGTCTCCCCGGACCTGGAGGAGCGGATGCGCTCGCTCGGCGCGCGCTCGGTCGGCCGTGCCCTGGTCCCGTCGGCGCCGCACCGGCGCTCGGCCGACGCCGCGGCGCACGCCAAGGTTCGAGCCGACCTCGGCGCCGTCGGCCGCCCGCTGGTCGTGGTCGTCGCGCGGCTCGCCGAGCAGAAGGGGCTGCCGGTCCTGCTCGACGCCTCGGCGGCCTGGGCGCGGCGCACACCGGCCCCGCTCGTGGCCATCGCCGGCGACGGGCCGCTGGAGCCGCTCCTGCGCGCCCGGATCGAGGCCGAGAACCTGCCCGTACGGCTGCTGGGCCGCCGGTCCGACGTGCCGGAACTGCTCGCCGCCGCCGACGTCGCCGTCGTGTCCAGCGTCTGGGAGGGCCAGCCGCTCGTGGTCCAGGAGGTGCTGCGGGCCGGACGGCCGCTGGTGGCCACCAGAGTCGGCGGCATCCCGGGAATGGTCGGCGACGCGGCGCTGCTCGTCCCGGCCGGCGACGCCGCCGCGCTCGGCGAGGCCGTGGTGAAAGTGCTGGACGATCCCACTTTCTCCGAACGCCTCGCCTCTTCGGCGGTCGCGCAGGCGGACCGGCTGCCGACCCAGGAGGACGCGATCGATCAGCTCACCGCGGCGTACGCGAGGGCGACGGGCACGCCTTCATAACGCGGTGCACTGTTCGGTATGCGCTGCGTCTTGGATATAGTCGGAGTGCAGGAGGGGAGTATCCCTTCGCGGCAGTGTCGTCATCACGGCTGGAGTCGTATGCGGCCCGGTACTGTCGGTTCGCGCCGATGAGTGCGAGCGGGAGAGACCTCCGGGGCCTTAGTCTGCCGCCGGAGGATGCTGTCTTGTGAATGTCACCCTGCTGGGTTGGTCAATCACCCTGGTCGTCATCCTCGCGGTCATCCTCGTCGACCTGTGGATCGTCGACCACGGTCAACCCGCTGAGTTCACGATCCGGCAGGCGGCCGCCTGGGTGACCTTCTACGTCGGGCTCGCGGCGGCGTTCGGCGTCGCTCTGCTGTTCCTGACCGGGCCGGCCTACTCCGGGCAGTTCTTCGCCGGCTACCTCACCGAGTACAGCCTGAGCGTCGACAACCTGTTCATCTTCTACATCATCATGGCGCGGTTCGCGGTGCCGCGTGCCAACCAGCACAAGGTGCTGCTCGTCGGCATCTTGATCGCGCTGTTCATGCGGGGCAGCTTCATCGTGGTCGGCGGCGCCGCGCTGGCCCGGTTCGAGTGGTTGTTCTACCTCTTCGGGCTCTTCCTCGTCTGGACCGCGGTCGGCCTGCTGCGCGGCGGCGGCGACGAGGAGTTCAAGGAGAACATTCTGCTGCGCTGGGTGCAGCGCGTCATGCCGGCCACGGGGGAGTACTACCGCGACCACCTGACCGTACGGGTCGACGGTCGCCGTCTGGTCACGCCGATGCTGATCGTGATGGTCGCGATCGGTTCCACCGACCTGTTGTTCGCCCTCGACTCCATCCCGGCGATCTTCGGTCTGACCAAGCAGTCCTACCTGGTCTTCACGGCCAACGCCTTCGCGCTGATGGGCCTGCGGCAGCTCTACTTCCTGCTGGGCGGGCTGCTCGACCGGCTCGTCTACCTCAACCGCGGTCTCGCGTTCATCCTGGCGTTCATCGGCGTCAAGCTCATCCTCGACGCGGTGAACGCGACCGGGTTCGAGAGCGCGCCGCAGGTGCCGATCTGGCTCTCGCTCGCGGTGATCTGCGTCGCGATGCTGGTGACGACGGTGGCGAGCCTGCGCAAGGCGCGCCGCAACGACGCGAAGTCCGCGGCGTCGCCGGTGGTCAGCGGCGTCGGGGACGCAGGGCGAACGCCACGTTGATCACGGTGAGCGCCAGCCACACGACGGTGAGGCCGGCGAGCCCCGTCTGGATCGCGGCGATCGCGGTGACCGGGATCGAGACGCCCAGTGAGACGCAGGCCACGGTGACCGCCACCGCGCGGTCGCCCTTGTCGTGCTCGGCCGCGGACGGACGGCGCGCCGTCGCCCACTCGATGCGCTCGGCCACCGCGTCGATGAAGGCCGCGTCGTAGTCGGGCCCGAGCTCACGCCGGGCGGCAAGGGAGGCCGCGAGGTCATCACGCGGCAGCTCGGAGGTGCTCATCCTCCCTTTGTACGCCCCCGGGCGCGGCCACGCCTCCGACCACCGGCCGATCTCCCGCTAACACCTGGGTATGACGCCGCACGGCGGCCTGCGCGCTTGTTACGGTGGCGGCACCGGTCGTCGCTCGCTGGAGGTGGGGATGCGCACGATCGCGCCCGCGGTGACGAGGGCCGCCGCGGTCGCCGCGGCGGCCGCCGCCGTCGGCGTGCTGGCCTTCACCGCACTGGTCGACGCCCAGGGCGGCGGGCGCCCGGCACGCACGCCGAAGGCCCGGCCCGTCTCCCCGGTTCCGGTCTCCACTCTGCCGGGCATGGCCGTACCGACCGACTCGGCCGGGCCGAGCGTCGGCGCGAAGCAGGCGAGGACCTGGCTCGGGGCGCTCGCCGGCACCTGGACGCGCGATGGCCGCAACACCTACTTCAGCTTCCACCCCGACGGCACCGGCACCTGGGTCTCCTTCGGCCAGAACCTGTGGAGCGGCAAAGCGGTCCCGCGCGACGCCACGACCTTCGACCTGTCCGACACCGACGGCCACGGCGGCGGGTACTGGCAGGTCGCACTCCTCGGCGGCGGCAGGCTACGGTTCGCTGGCACCGGCCAGATCTTCGGCAAGGCGTAGCCGCACGCGCCCGTGGTCGTGTCGTGGTCAGGCGGTATCAGGCCGTGTCACTCGGAGGGGCTCTCGGCGAGCGCCTCCAGCGCGTCGAGCGCGGCCACCAGCGCCGTACGCTGCTCGGGCGACAGTGTGGCGAGCTGGCCGACGAGGAAGGCCGAGCGTTCGCCGCGCAGCCGGTCGAGCTGGCGGCGGCCTTGCGCCGTGATGGCGAGCCGGGTGGCGCGCCGGTCGGCCGGGTCCGGCGTGCGCCGCAGCAGGCCCTGCTGCTCCAGCGAGCCGACGAGCCGGCTCTGCGTCGGGGCGGTGACGCCCTCATGCGCCGCCAGGTCCCCGAGGCGTACGGGGCCGAGCGCCTCGACGCTGGCCAGGGTGGACGCCTGGCTCGCGGACAGGCTCTGCGGACCGTGCTGGCGTACGCGGCGGTTGAGCCGGCCCAGCGTCATCCGCAGTCGCGCCGCGAGTTCGACATTCGTCAGGCCCTCGTAGCCAGGCACCTGGTTGGTCACGCCGGTCATCTTCCCCTACCCGCCGTCTTCCCCGGGATCGTGAGCATGCACATTCCCGCAAATCATGCCGCGTGAACACCGGGGGGCATCGGCCGTGGGTCACCAGCCGCGTTCGCGCCACTCGGGCAGGCGTGGGCGTTCGCGGCCGAGCGTGGTGTCCTTGCCGTGGCCGGGGTAGACCCACGTGTCGTCCGGCAGGACGGCGAACACGCGTTCTTCGAGGTCGTCCATGAGCCGGGTGAACAGCTTCGCGTCGCCCCAGGTGTTGCCGGGTCCGCCGGGAAAGAGGCTGTCGCCGGTGAACAGGTGCGAGGACTCGCCGTCGTCATAGTGCAGCGCGATCGAGCCCGGCGTGTGCCCGCGCAGATGGATGACCGACAGCGTGCAGTGGCCGACCTGGACGGAGCCGCCGTGCTCGGCCGGCTCGGTGACCGGCAGCGGCAGGGTCTCCGCGTCGTCCGGGTGCGCCACGAGCCGCGCGTGAGTGGCGTCGATCACCGGCGTGAGCGCGCCCCAGTGGTCCTGGTGGCGGTGGGTGGTGACCACGCGCGAGAGCGGGCCGTCGCCGATGAGTTCGAACAGGCGCTCCGGCTCGCTCGCGGCGTCGATGAGGACCTGCTCGCCCGTCGACGTGCAGCGGAGCAGGTAGGCGTTGTTGTCGTACGGGCCGACGGCCAGCTTGGTGATGGTCAGGCCGGGGAGTTCTCGCACGTCGGGCGCCCCGCCGACCTTGACGTCGCCTGTGTAGCTCACGCTGCCTCCTATCGCGCGCCGGGGCCGTGCTCCGGCGGCCCCATCCTGCCACGGCCGGCGGCCGGGTACTGGAAGGTACGCTGCCGCCCATGCGCACCGACCTTCCCATCTGCCGGACCTGCGGAGTGCAGTACGGCGCGCCGCGCGACGACTGCCCGATCTGTGCCGACGAGCGCCAGTACGTCGGCTGGGACGGCCAGCGATGGACGACGCTGGCCGGCCTCCGCGAGGAGGGCCACCGGGGCCGGGTCGAGGAGGAGGGCGCGGGGATCATCGGGATCGGGACCGCGCCGCCGACCGCGATCGGGCAGCGCGCCCTCCTCGTACGCGCGCCGTCCGGCAACGTCCTGTGGGACATGGTCAGCTACCTCGACGACGACCTCGTCGCCCAGGTGCGCGAGCTGGGCGGCGTCTCGGCCATCGCGATCAGCCATCCGCACTTCTACGGTTCGATGGTCGAGTGGGCGCACGCGTTCGACGCGCCCGTCTACATCCACTCCGCCGACCGCGCGTGGGTGGCGCGGCCGGATGACTCCGTGGTGTTCTGGGAGGGCGAGAGCCGCGAGATCGGCGACGGGCTGACGCTCGTCAACGCCGGAGTGCACTTCGCCGGCGGCCAGGTGCTGCACTGGCGCGACGGCGAGCAGGGCCGCGGCGCGCTCATGTCCGGCGACATCTTCACGGTCGTGCAGGACCGGCGATTCGTCAGCTTCATGTACAGCTATCCGAACCACATCCCCGAGCGCCCTCGGGTGGTGCGCCGCGCGCTGCGGCGGATGGCCCCCTATCCCTTCGAGCGCGTGTACGGGGGCTGGTGGCGGCGTGTCGTGTCCACGGACGGCACCGGGGCCGTACGGCGGTCGGCGGAGCGCTATCTGGAATACGCTTTGGACGACGGCCCGGAGTAACCGGCGCGTTCCGGTGGCGCGCCCGATTCGAACACGTGTACGTTTCACGTGCGACGAGCGGGGCGGGTGTGGTCATCTGGAAGAAACCGTCCCGCCCACTCGTTAGCCTGAAGCTGACCTGCCTCGACCAGGCTCTCAAGGGGATTGCGAATTCGACGTGGCTGACCGTCTCATCGTGCGCGGAGCACGGGAACACAACCTCAAGGACGTCTCGATCGATCTGCCGCGCGACGCGCTGATCGTCTTCACCGGGCTGTCCGGATCGGGAAAGTCGAGCCTGGCGTTCGACACGATCTTCGCCGAGGGCCAGCGCCGCTACGTCGAGTCCCTGTCCGCCTACGCGCGCCAGTTCCTCGGCCAGATGGACAAGCCCGACGTCGACTTCATCGAGGGACTGTCGCCGGCGGTCTCGATCGACCAGAAGTCCACCTCGAAGAACCCGCGCTCGACCGTCGGCACCATCACCGAGGTCTATGACTACCTGCGCCTGCTGTGGGCGCGCATCGGCCACCCGCACTGCCCGGCGTGCGGCCGCACGATTCACAAGCAGACCCCGCAGCAGATCGTCGACCGGCTGATGGAGTTCGAGGAGGGCAGCCGGTTCCAGGTGCTCGCGCCGGTCGTACGCGGGCGCAAGGGCGAATACGGCGAGCTGTTCCGCGAGATGCAGACCAAGGGCTTCTCGCGCGCACGCGTCGACGGTGCCATCGTGCGCCTGGACGAGGCGCCGAAGCTTAAAAAGTATGAAAAGCACGACATCGAGATCGTCGTCGACCGGCTGAGCGTCAAGGAGGGCTCGCGCCGCCGGCTGGCCGACTCGGTGGAGACCGCGCTCGGGCTGACCGGGGGCACGATCATCCTCGACTTCGTCGACCTCGCCGAGGACGACGAGCAGCGCGAGCGGATGTTCTCCGAGCACCTCTACTGCCCCTATGACGACCTGTCCTTCGACGAGCTCGAGCCGCGCTCGTTCTCGTTCAACTCCCCCTACGGCGCCTGCCCCGACTGCACCGGGCTCGGCACCCGCATGGAGGTCGACCCCGAGCTGCTCGTCCCCGACGTGGAGAAGACCCTCGGCGAGGGCGCCATCTCGCCGTGGTCGGGCGGGCACGTGAGCGACTACTTCCTGCGGCTGCTCGGTGCCCTGGGCGAGGCGATGGGCTTCGGCCTGGACACGCCGTGGGAAAAGCTGCCCGCCGCGGCGCGCAAGGCCGTCCTGCGCGGCCATGACACGCAGGTGCACGTGAGCTACCGCAACCGCTACGGCCGGCTGCGGTCCTACTACACGACCTACGAGGGCGTGATCCCCTACGTCCAGCGGCGCCACTCCGAGGCGGAGAGCGACTCCAGCCGCGAGCGGTTCGAGGGCTACATGCGCGAGATCCCGTGCCGCGCGTGTGAGGGCCGCCGCCTCAAGCCGGTCGTGCTCGGCGTGACCGTCAACGAACGGTCCATCGCCGACATCGCGTCGATGCCGATCGGCGAGTGCGCCAAGTTCCTGCTCGCGATGGAGCTCAACGACCGCGAGAAGCACATCGCCGAGCGGGTGCTGAAGGAGATCAACGCCCGGCTGGGCTTCCTGCTCGACGTCGGCCTGGACTACCTCACGCTCGACCGTGCCTCGGCGACGCTGGCCGGCGGCGAGGCGCAGCGCATCCGGCTCGCCACCCAGATCGGCTCCGGCCTGGTGGGCGTGCTCTACGTCCTGGACGAGCCGTCCATCGGGCTGCACCAGCGCGACAACCACCGGCTGCTGGAGACGCTGATCCGGCTCCGCGACATCGGCAACACGCTGATCGTGGTCGAGCACGACGAGGACACGATCCGCGCCGCCGACTGGGTCGTCGACATCGGCCCGGGCGCGGGCGAGCACGGCGGGCAGGTCGTCGTCACGGGCACCGTCGAAGACCTGCTGAGCTCGGAGAGCTCGATGACCGGCGCCTACCTCTCGGGCCGCCGCGAGATCCCGGTCCCGCCGACCCGCCGCAAGCGGCAGCGCGGCCGCGAGCTGGTCGTCAAGGGCGCGCACGAGCACAACCTTCGCGACGTCGACGTGGCGTTCCCGCTCGGGGTGTTCACCGCGGTCACGGGTGTCTCGGGGTCGGGCAAGTCGACGCTGGTCAACGACATCCTCTACCTCACCCTCGCCAAGCAGCTGCACGGCGCGCGCACGGTGCCCGGCCGGCACAAGCGGATCAACGGACTCGACCAGGTCGACAAGGTCGTCCACGTCGACCAGTCGCCGATCGGCCGTACACCCCGGTCCAACCCCGCCACCTACACGGGCGTGTTCGACCACGTGCGCAAACTCTTCGCCGCCACGGCCGAGGCGAAGGTCCGCGGCTACCAGCCGGGCCGGTTCTCCTTCAACGTCAAGGGCGGCCGCTGCGAGGCGTGCGCCGGCGACGGCACGATCAAGATCGAGATGCAGTTCCTCCCGGACGTCTACGTCCCCTGCGAGGTATGCCACGGAGCCCGCTACAACCGCGAGACCCTCGACGTCCACTACAAGGGCAAGACCATCTCCGAGGTCCTGGACATGCCGATCGAGGAGGGCCTGGAGTTCTTCGAGGCCATCCCGGCGATCCGGCGCCACCTGGAGACCCTCAACGACGTCGGCCTCGGCTACGTACGCCTCGGCCAGCCGGCCCCGACGCTGTCCGGCGGCGAGGCACAACGGGTCAAACTGGCCTCTGAGCTGCAACGCCGTTCCACGGGGCGTACCATTTACGTACTCGACGAGCCGACGACAGGCCTGCACTTCGAAGACATTCGCAAGCTTCTCGGCGTGCTCGGCCGGCTGGTCGACGGAGGCAACACCGTCATCGTCATCGAGCACAACCTCGACGTCATCAAGACCGCCGACTGGATCATCGACATGGGCCCCGAGGGCGGTTCCCGCGGCGGCACCGTGGTCGCCACCGGCACGCCCGAGCAGGTGGCCAAGGTGGAGGAGAGTCACACGGGGCAGTTCCTCACCAAGGTGCTCCGGTGACCCGCTGACGCCTGGAGAGTTCTCCGTGGCGGCAGAAACATCGTTGAAACGTGAACCGATTCGGCGATCCCTCCGTGACAGCAGAGAAGGGCCCCGAAGCCAAGGAGGAACCATATGCCGTTCGATCCGTCCACGCCCAAGCCAGAGTCGACGCGCCGCGTGATGCTCGCCGGAGTCGGCCTCGTCGGCATCGCCGGCACCCTGAGCGCCTGCGGGGGCTCGAAAGACGACTCGTCGGGCAAGGACTCCGCCCAGGGCAGCGGGGGCGCTCTGGGCAAGGCGAGCGACATCCCGGTCGGCGGCGGCAAGGTCTTCAGCTCCCAGAAGGTCGTCGTCACCCAGCCCAAGCAGGGCGAGTTCAAGGCGTTCAGCGCCGTCTGCACCCACCGCGGCTGCACGGTCGACTCCGTCTCCGGCGGAAAGATCAAGTGCCCGTGCCACGGCAGCGAGTACAACGTGACCGACGGCTCGGTCGCCAAGGGCCCCGCGCCCAAGCCGCTGCCGGCCAAGTCGGTCACGGTGCAGAACGGCGAGCTGAAGCTCGGCTAGAGGCGCTTCACACGCCGCGGTCACGGCCCGTCACCGTGACCGCGGCACGGCCGCTCCCTCGACCGCTTCGCCGCACGGGTGGCTGCCGGGCGGGAGTGAGCGCTTTGTCGGTGGCCGCTGGCATGCTCAGGCCATGAACGGGACTCCGCCGCCGACAAACGGGACTCTGCCGCCGAGGGCCGGCTCGCGCGCCGCGACGGCGCGGCACGCCAACGGCTCGCCTGAGCGGCCGGACATCGAGGCGGCCAGGGCCGCAACCCGGCTCGCTTCGTCTCACGCGGCACTAGGCTGACGGACGTGGCAGATCCGGCGGCATATCGGCCCGCCTCAGGCACCGTCCCGGAGTCTCCCGGGGTGTACCGGTTCCGTGACACCAACGGCAGGGTCGTCTACGTAGGCAAGGCGAAGAACCTCCGCGCCCGGCTCAACTCCTACTTCGCGGACTTCGCGGGCCTGCACCCGCGCACGCAGACGATGCTCCAGACCGCGGCGGGCGTCGACTGGACCGTGGTCGGCACCGAGGTCGAGGCGTTGCAGCTGGAGTACTCCTGGATCAAGGAGTACGACCCGCGCTTCAACGTCAAATATCGCGACGACAAGTCCTATCCCTACCTCGCGGTGACGATGAACGAGGACGTCCCGCGCGTGCAGGTGATGCGCGGCGCGAAGAAGAGGGGCGTCCGCTACTTCGGCCCCTACTCCCACGCGTGGGCGATACGGGAGACCGTCGACCTGCTGCTGCGGGTGTTCCCGGTCCGCACGTGCTCGGCGGGCGTGTTCCGCCGGCAACAGCAGATGGGCCGGCCATGCCTGCTCGGCGACATCGGCAAGTGCTCGGCGCCCTGCGTCGGCCGGATCACCGAGGAGGCGCACCGCGACGTCGCGGACGACTTCTGCGACTTCATGGCCGGCGAGACCGCGCGGTTCATCCGGGCTCTCGAACGCGACATGCGCGCGGCGGCGGGCGAGCAGGAATACGAACGCGCCGCCCGGCTGCGCGACGACGTCCGCGCGCTCCAGCGGGCGCTGGAGAAGCAGTCCGTGGTGCTCGGCGACACGACCGACTGCGACGTGATCGCCCTCGCCGACGATCAGCTCGAGGCGGCCGTCCAGGTCTTCTACGTACGCGGCGGGCGCATCCGCGGCCAGCGCGGCTGGGTCGTCGACAAGGTCGAGGACGTCGCCACCGGGCAGCTCGTCGAGCAGTTCGTGCTGCAGATGTACGGCGACGCGGCCGGCGACACGGTGCCGCGCGAGATCCTGGTGCCCGTCCTGCCGCCCGAGCACGACGCGGTGGTCGAACTCCTCGCCGAGCACCGGGGCGGCCGGGTCGACCTGCGCGTCCCGCGGCGCGGCGACAAGAAGACGCTCATGGAGACGGTGGAACGCAACGCCAAAGAGGCGTTCAAGCAGCACAAGACGCGCCGCGCCGCCGACCTCACCAGCCGCAGCAAGGGCCTCCAGGAGATCCAGGACGCACTTGAGCTCGACCAGGCGCCGCTGCGCATCGAGTGCTACGACGTGTCCAACCTCCAGGGCACCAACGTCGTGGCCTCGATGGTCGTCTTCGAGGACGGGCTGCCGCGCAAGAGCGAATACCGGCGCTTCTCCATCAGGACGGTCGAGGGGCAGGACGACGTCCGCTCGATCAACGAGGTGATCTCCCGCCGGTTCCGCCGCTACCTGGAGGAGACCGAGAAGACCGGCGAGCTCGACGTCCTCGGCGAGCGCGAGGAGGGCGGCCCGATCGACCCGGAGACCGGCAAGCCGCGCAGGTTCGCCTACCCGCCCAACCTGGTCGTGGTCGACGGCGGCGCGCCGCAGGTCGCCGCCGCACAGCGCGCCCTGGACGAACTCGGCATCGACGACGTCAGCCTGTGCGGCATCGCCAAGCGCCTCGAGGAGGTCTGGCTGCCCGGCGAGGAGGACCCGGTCATCCTGCCGCGCAACAGCGAGGGCATGTACCTCCTGCAGCGCGCACGAGACGAGGCACACGACTTCGCCATCCGGTTCCACCGCAGCAAGCGCTCCAAGAGCATGATCGTGAGCGAGCTCGACGCCGTGCCGGGGCTGGGGCCGAGCCGTCGCACCGCGCTGATCAAGCACTTCGGGTCGGTGAAGCTCCTGCGCGAGGCCGGTCCCGACCAGATCGCCGAGGTGCCGGGCATCGGACGCCGCACCGCTGAGAGCATTGTCGCGGCACTGCACGCGCAGGACGGGGGGACACGAAATGAGTGAGACGGGAAGACCGGGGCCACCGACCGGCGTGCGGACGTCCCTGCCGCGCGGCACCGGGCGGCCGCCGAGCGGAGTGGCACCGGGGCCAGGGGCTGGACGACGGGGTCGCTCAGAGGCGGGGTGGCCGCTGCGGGAGCAGTGCCCGGGCGAGCGGCCGGACGCCGGGCGGGCGTACCGTTCGGGGTGGACGGGCGGCCGCGGGGTCGCCGGCGGGGGGATGGCGTGACAACCAAGACCGGGAGCGCCGGCGGCACGCCGCAGGTGCCCGACATCGTGATCATCACCGGCATGTCCGGTGCCGGCCGCAGCACGGCGGCCAAGTCGCTGGAGGACCTCGACTGGTTCGTGGTCGACAACCTGCCGCCCGGCCTGCTCGCCACCATGGCCGACCTCGCCGAGCGCGGGCAGGGCGCGGTCCCGCGCATCGCCGTCGTCGTCGACGTGCGCAGCCGTGCCTTCACCACCGACCTGCAGTCCGCCTTCGACGAGCTGGAGGCGCGGGGCGCCCACCCCAGGGTCGTCTTCCTCGAGGCGTCCGACGACGTGCTGGTCCGCCGGTTCGAGAGCGTACGCCGGCCGCACCCGCTCCAGGCCGACGGCCGGATCGTCGACGGCATCGCGCGCGAACGCGCGCTGCTGCGCGAGGTGCGGGCCGAGGCGGATCTGGTCATCGACACCAGCTCACTCAACGTCCACGAGCTGCGTGCCAAGATCGTCGGGTTCTTCGGCGGCGAGGGCAACGAGTCCAGCCTGCACGCGACGGTCGTGTCGTTCGGCTACAAGTACGGCCTGCCGGTGGACGCCGACCTCGTCGTCGACTGCCGGTTCCTGCCCAACCCGCACTGGGTGCCCGAGCTGCGTCCCCACACCGGGCGCGACGCCGCCGTACGCGACTATGTGCTGTCCCGGCCCGGGGCCAAGGAGTTCCTCGACGCCTACACCGAGGTGCTGCGCCTGCTCGTGGAGGGGTACGAACGCGAGGGCAAGCACTACGTCACGCTCGCCGTCGGGTGCACCGGCGGCAAACACCGCAGCGTCGCGATGGCCGAGCAGCTCGGCGGCCGGCTGCGCGACGAAGGTCTGGATCTCCAGGTCGTCCACCGCGATCTCGGACGGGAATGACGACGGCGTGGCTTCCCCCAAGGTCGTCGCCCTCGGCGGCGGGCACGGGCTGTTCGCCTCCCTGTCCGCGCTGCGCCGGGTGACCGACCGGCCGACCGCGATCGTGACCGTCGCCGACGACGGCGGCTCCAGCGGCCGGCTGCGGCGCGAGCTCGGCGTGCTGCCCCCGGGCGACCTGCGCATGGCGCTCGCCGCCCTGTGCGGCGATGACGAGTGGGGCAGCACCTGGAGCGAGGTCGTCCAGCACCGCTTCCTCAGCCAGGGCGAGCTGCACGGCCACGCGGTCGGCAACCTGCTGATCGTGGCGCTCTGGGAACTGCTCGACGACCCGGTCGCCGGGCTCGACTGGATGGGCCGGCTGCTGCGCGCCGAGGGCCGGGTGCTGCCGATGGCCTCGGTGCCCCTCGACATCGTCGCGGACGTGCGCGGCGCGGACCCGGCCGAACCCGAGGCGATCACCAAGGTACGCGGCCAGGTGGCCTGCGCGATGACGCCCGGCCAGGTGCTCGGCGTCTCGCTGATCCCCGAGGACCCGCCGCCCTGCCCGGAGGCCCTGCGCGCCGTGGAGGAGGCCGACTGGATCGTCTTCGGCCCCGGCTCGTGGTTCACCAGTGTGCTGCCGCACCTGAAGGTCCCCGAGTTGGCCAGGGCGCTCGTACGTACGAAGGCCAGGCGGCTCGTGGCGCTCAACCTCGCTCCGCAGCCGGGGGAGACCGACGACTTCTCCCCGCAGGCGCACCTGGAGGTGCTGCGCGCGCACGCGCCCGAGCTCACGGTCGACGTGGTGCTCGCCGACCGGAATCTCGTCGACGAGCCCGATGTTCTGCAGAAGGCGGTCCGTACCCTCGGCGGCAGCTTGGCCCTGGCCGACGTCGCCGCCGAAGATGGATCTCCACGGCATGATCCGGCACGGTTGGCCCAAGCGTTCGCACAGATCTTCGCCAGCACGCACGTGACGCGGCGAGATTCGGCCAGACTGCCCTGACGGATGTCGGCAACAGGGGGAGGATCACATCCATGGCGATGACCGGCGTGGTGAAGGACGAGCTGAGCAGGCTGTCCGTCATGAAGCCGTGCTGCCGCAAGTCCGAGGTGTCGACGCTGCTGCGTTTCGCCGGGGGGCTGCACATTGTGAGCGGACGGATCGTGATCGAGGCCGAGCTCGACACCGGAGCCGCGGCGCGACGCCTGCGCAAGGACCTCGCAGAGGTCTTCGGTCACACCTCCGACGTCGTGGTGCTCGCGCCGAGCGGACTGCGCAAGGGCAACCGCTACGTCGTGCGCGTCTTCCGCGACGGTGAGTCGCTGGCGCGCCAGACCGGGCTGATCGACAACAACGGCCGTCCCGTACGCGGGCTGCCGCGGCATGTGGTGGCGGGGGCCGCCTGCGATGCCGAGTCGGCGTGGAGGGGGGCGTTCCTGGCGCATGGGTCGCTAACCGAGCCGGGCCGCTCGATGTCGCTGGAGGTGACCTGCCCGGGTCCGGAGGCCGCGCTGGCCCTGGTCGGCTCCGCGCGGCGGCTGCGCATCCACGCGAAGGCGCGCGAGGTGCGCGGCGTGGACCGCGTGGTCGTACGCGACGGCGACGCGATCTCGGCATTGCTCACCCGCCTCGGCGCGCACGACTCGGTGCTGGCATGGGAGGAGCGGCGGATGCGCCGCGAGGTGCGCGCGACCGCGAACCGCCTGGCCAACTTCGACGACGCCAACCTGCGCCGCTCGGCACGCGCCGCGGTGGCGGCCGGCGCGCGGGTGGCGCGCGCCCTGGAGATCCTGGCCGACGACGCACCGGAGCACCTTATCGCGGCCGGCCGCCTGCGCCTGGAGCACAAGCAGGCGTCGCTGGAGGAGCTGGGTCAGCTCGCCGACCCGCCGCTGACCAAGGACGCCATCGCCGGCCGCATACGGCGTCTGCTGGCAATGGCCGACAAGCGCGCCATGGACCAGGGCATCGCCGGCACCGAGGCCAACGTCACCGCCGACATGCTCGCCCCCTGACCCGCCGCGAGGGCCCGCCACCGGCGGGCCCTCGCCCGGCACCGGCCCATCTCGGGAGTAGGCCGACCACGGGGGGCAGGAGCGGCACGGACGTAGGCCGATTACCGGGGGGTGCGCCTACGGTCCGGCATCAGCGAGGCGGGTACTGACCCTGGCCGGGCTGCTGCCCGTACTGCTGCTGCGGCCCCGGACCCGGCCCGTCCTGCTGCGGGCCGTACTGTCCCGGCCCGTACTGCTCCGGGTTCGGCCCGTACTGGTGGCCGGGCCGGCCCGGCTGCTGCGGCGGGTACGGCTGCCCCGTCGGCCCGTACGCCTCCTGCGGTGGCGCGAACGGCACGCCGTAGGCACCCGACGTCACCATCCGCGCGGCCTTGATCCGGCGGAAGACCATGCTGAACGCCGTGAGCGCGCCCATCGCCCAGAACAGATAGGTCTTGCCGCTCAGGGAGTCGAAGAAGATCTTCGGGTGGTGCACCTCCAGGCTGAGCAACTTGCTGAAGGAGAGGCCGTCCTTGTGCGCGACGTACGCCGGGACCGCCAGGAACTCCCCGAGCGCGCAGCCGGCGACCGCCAGGAGGGCGGCCACGGCCGCGACGCCCATGCTCGTGGGCCGTGCCGCGTACATCGCCAGGCCCACCAGCGCTCCCACGCCGAACGCCACGAGGCTGAACTCGTGTTCTATGACGACCGTGACGAGTGCCCACACTCCCGCGCCGAGGATCATCGCGAGGATTCCGAAGACGATGGCCTTGCCGTTGCCGCCACGCGGCTGCGCCGACGCTGGGTTCATGACACCTACTTCGTCGTGATGCGGGTGAGTCGTGATGCGGGTGGATCGAGCCAGGATCTGGCAGGTCATCGCCGTTCGCCGTGGTCCGTGCAGTGTTCGATGGCCGGGCACGCCGAACGGTTCCAGGCGATGCCTCCTGAATCGGTACAGGCCCAACCGGCTGGACCAAAAGGTCTAGACCAATTAGTCTTTCTCCTGGTTCGCCGCCCGCCATGGATGTTGGCTCCCGGCCGGGCGGCGGGCCGGGCCTCGTCCCGGCAGCGCGGTGACAGGATCCCCAGCCGGGTTCGATAAGGTCGGGACGGAAAAACATCAAGTCAAAGCCCCTGGTACACGACCGGGGACGAAGGAGACAGTGCCGTGACCATCCGGGTTGGCGTGAACGGCTTCGGCCGTATCGGCCGTAACTTCTGGCGTGCGCTCAACGCCGCCGGTGGCGATGTCGAGATCGTGGCAGTCAACGACCTCACCGACAACGCCACTCTCGCTCACCTGCTCAAGTACGACAGCATCCTCGGCCGGCTGCCGGAGGAAGTGAAGGCGGGCGCCGACGAGATCACAGTGGGCGGCAAGTCCATCAAGGTCTTCGAGGAGCGCGACCCGGCCAACCTCAACTGGGGCGACCTGGGCGTCGACATCGTCGTCGAGTCGACCGGCTTCTTCACCGACGCCAACAAGGCCAGGGCGCACATCGACCGCGGCGCCAAGAAGGTCATCATCTCCGCGCCGGCCAAGAACGAGGACGTCACGATCGTCCTGGGCGTGAACGACGACGCGTACGACCCGGCCCAGCACACGATGATCTCCAACGCCTCCTGCACCACCAACTGCCTGGGCCCGATGGCCAAGGTGATCAACGACACCTTCGGCATCGAGCGTGGCCTGATGACCACGATCCACGCCTACACCCAGGACCAGAACCTCCAGGATGCCCCGCACAAGGACCTGCGCCGCGCCCGCGCCGCCGCGATCAACGTCGTGCCGACCAGCACCGGCGCCGCCAAGGCGATCGGCCTGGTGCTGCCCGAGCTGAAGGGCAAGCTCGACGGCTACGCCCTGCGCGTCCCGGTGCCGACCGGCTCGGCCACCGACCTGACCGCCACGCTGTCCCGCGAGACCAGCGTCGAAGAGGTCAACAACGCGATGCGCACCGCCGCCGAGGGCCCGCTGCGCGGCATCCTCAGCTACACCGAGGACCCGATCGTCTCCAGCGACATCGTCACCGACCCGTCGTCCTGCATCTTCGACTCCGGGCTGACCAAGGTCATCGGCGACCAGATCAAGGTCGTCGGCTGGTACGACAACGAGTGGGGCTACTCCAACCGCCTCGTCGACCTCGTCAAGCTGGTGGGTTCGCGACTTTGAGCCCGATGCGAACGATCGATGAGCTCGGCGACGTACGCGGCAGGCGGGTCCTGGTCCGCTCGGACCTGAACGTCCCGCTCGCCGACGGCGTGATCGGCGACGACGGCCGTATCCGCGCCAGCGTGCCCACCATCAGCGAGCTCGCGGACCAGGGCGCACGCGTCATCGTGTGCGCCCACCTGGGCCGGCCCAAGGGGACTCCTCAGGAGGAGTTCTCCCTGCGGCCGGTCGCGGCCCGCCTGGGCGAGCTGCTCGGCCGCGAGGTTCGCTTCGCCACCGACACCGTCGGCGACTCGGCCCAGGCCACCGTCGACGCGCTCGAGGACGGCGAGGTCGCCCTGCTGGAGAACCTCCGCTTCAACGCGGGGGAGACCAGCAAGGACGACGGCGAGCGCGGCGCGTTCGCCGACGCGCTCGCCGGCCTCGCCGAGTCGTACGTCGGCGACGGGTTCGGCGCGGTGCACCGCAAGCACGCCAGCGTGTACGACGTGCCGCAGCGCCTGCCGCACGCGGCCGGCGGTCTCGTCGCCGCCGAGGTCGAGGTGCTCAAGCAGCTCACCGAGGAGCCGGCGCGGCCGTACGCGGTCGTGCTCGGCGGCGCGAAGGTCTCCGACAAGCTCGGCGTCATCGCCAACCTGCTCGGCAAGGTCGACCGCCTCATCATCGGCGGCGGCATGGCCTACACCTTCCTCAAGGCCCAGGGTCACGAGGTCGGCCGGTCGCTCCTGCAGGAGGACCAGCTCGACCAGGTGCGCGGGTTCATCGCGGAGGCGGCCAAGCGCGACGTCGAGCTGGTGCTGCCGGTCGACGTGCTCGCCGCGACGGAGTTCGCCGCGGACGCGCCGCACGAGGCGGTCGAGGCGACCGCGATCCCGGCCGACCGCGAGGGCCTGGACATCGGCCCGCGCTCCCGCGAGCTGTTCGCCGGCCGGCTGGCCGACGCCAAGACGGTCTTCTGGAACGGCCCGATGGGCGTGTTCGAGTTCGACGCGTTCGCCGGCGGCACCCGCGCGGTGGCCGAGGCCCTGATCGGCTCGGACGCCTTCACGGTCGTCGGCGGCGGCGACTCGGCCGCGGCCGTACGCAAGCTGGGCCTGCCCGAGGACGGCTTCTCGCACATCTCGACCGGCGGCGGCGCCAGCCTGGAGTACCTCGAAGGCAAGACGCTGCCCGGCCTGTCCGCCCTGGAGGACTGATCGTGGCGCCGAAGAACACCGGCGACGGGGGCCGCAAGCCCCTGATCGCCGGCAACTGGAAGATGAACCTCACCCACCTTGAGGCGATCGCGCACGTACAGAAACTGGCGTTCGGCCTCAAGGAGGCCGACTACGAGGCCGCCGACATCACGGTCCTCCCGCCGTTCACCGACATCCGCAGCGTGCAGACGCTCGTGGACGCCGACCGGCTCGACCTGACCTACGGCGCGCAGGACGTCTCGGCGCACGAGAAGGGCGCCTACACCGGCGAGGTGTCGGCGCGACTGCTCGCCAAGCTCGGCTGCACGTACGTGCTCGCCGGCCACTCCGAGCGCCGCGAGCACCACCACGAGGACGACGCCCTCGTGAACGCCAAGGTGAAGGCGGCCTTCAAGGAGGACCTCACGCCGATCCTGTGCGTCGGCGAGGGGCTGGAGATCCGCCAGGCCGAGGAGCACCTGTCGCACACGCTCAGCCAGCTCGCCGGGGCGCTGGAGAAGGTCCCGGCCGAGCAGGCGCGGCAGATCGTCGTCGCGTACGAGCCGGTGTGGGCCATCGGCACCGGCGAGGTCGCGACCCCGGACGACGCGCAGGAGGTGTGTGGCGCGATCCGCACACGCCTTGCCGAGCTGTACAGTGGAGACCTCGCCGACCAGGTGCGCATCCTCTACGGCGGCTCCGTTAAAAGCGACAATATCGCCGGGATCATGGCTGAACCCGACATTGACGGGGCCCTTGTGGGGGGCGCGAGCCTCGATGCCGGAGAGTTCATCAAGATCTGCCGGTTCCGTGAGCGGCTCGCCTGATCTTGGCCATGGACTGAGCGTTTCTGCTGAGACTGGCGTGGGTACTGACGTACCCTCAGAACGGATGACCTGAATACGCGAATATTCCCCGCGCCCGGCGGGGTAATCACGAAAGCGCTGGCCTGCTGTGATCATCGGAACTTCCATCGTCCTCATCATCACGAGCTCGCTGATGGTGTTGCTCGTCCTCCTCCACAAGGGCAAGGGCGGTGGCCTGTCGGATCTGTTCGGCGGCGGTATCAGCTCGTCGCTTGGCGGGTCGTCTGTGGTCGAGCGCAACCTCGACCGGCTCACGATCGGCACGGGCGTCATCTGGTTCGCGTCGATCATTGCGCTGGGTCTGCTGTTCGCGCACGGCCACCACGGCTGACAGACAGCGCGCAGGCATACCGGCAGTGTTGACGGCCGTCGCGTCCTCGTCGCGACGGCAGGAATAGCGAGGAGTAGTCCGTGGGTAGTGGCAACGCCATTCGGGGCAGCCGTGTCGGTGCCGGCCCGATGGGAGAGGCCGAGCGCGGCGAAGCGGCGCCGCGCGTGTGGGTGACGTTCTACTGCGCGAACCGGCACGAGTCCAGGCCGAGCTTTGCGACCGACGTCGCCGTACCGGACCAGTGGGACTGCCCCCGGTGCGGATTCCCCGCCGGCAAGGACCCTCAGAACCCCCCTGCGCCCCCGCGCAACGAGCCGTACAAGACGCACCTCGCGTACGTCAAGGAGCGGCGCAGCGACGCCGACGGCGAGGCCATTCTCGAAGAGGCCCTCGCCAAGCTCCGCAACGAGCGGGCGGCGATCCAGGCCGCCATGGCGCGCGCCCGCAACTGAGAGCACGTCCCGCGACGGCCCGTTCACCGCTTTCGAGCGTGTGGACGGGCCGTTTCGCAACTTCTGGAATGGCATGCCAGGTGGTGATCCGCGAGGCCGCGTCCCGCTACCATGGGAAACCTCGCGACTGGCGCATCGAGGTGGAGTTCACCACCGGGGAGCGAAGAGTACGGTACCGCGCGCCTGGGTGCCGCTCGCGTCCGCTCCCGTACACGGAGGCTCCCGTGCACCAGCCACCCATCTCCCATCTCGCCGCCACCGATCCCGGCGTCGCCGAGCTCATCGAGGCCGAGGCCACGCGCCAGCACGACAAGATCCGCCTGATCGCGTCCGAGAACTACGTCTCGCCCGCCGTGCTCGAGGCCACCGGCTCGGTGCTCACCAACAAGTACTCCGAGGGCTATCCGGGCAAGCGCTACTACGAGGGCCAGCAGGTCGTGGACCCGATCGAGGAGCTGGCGAGCGAACGCGCCCAGGCGCTCTTCGGCGTCCCGCACGCCAACGTCCAGCCCTACTCCGGCTCGCCCGCCAACCTCGCCGTGCACCTGGCGTTCCTGGAGCCGGGCGACACCTTCCTGTCGCTGGAGCTCGCCCACGGCGGTCACCTGACCCACGGCTCGCCGGTGTCGATCACGGGCAAGTGGCTGCGCCCGGTGCACTACGGCGTCCGCCGCGAGACCGGGCGGGTCGACATGGACCAGGTACGCGACCTGGCGCTGCGCGAGCGCCCAAAGGTGATCTTCTGCGGTGGCACGGCGATTCCGCGCACCATCGACTTTCCGGCGTTCGCCGCGATCGCGCGCGAGACCGGGGCCGTCCTGGCCGCCGACATCGCGCACATCGCCGGGCTCGTCGCCGGGGGAGCGCACCCGTCGCCGGCCGGCCACGCCGACGTCATCACCACCACCACGCACAAGACCCTGCGCGGCCCGCGTGGCGCCATGATCATGACGAGCGAGGAGCACGCCACCGCGATCGACAAGGCGATCTTCCCCGGTCTGCAGGGCGGCCCGCACAACCACACGACCGCGGCCATCGCGGTCGCGCTGCTGGAGGCCGCGCGCCCGGAGTTCGGCGCGTACGCCCACCAGATCGTCGCGAACGCACGCGCGCTCGCGGCCGCGCTGACCGAACGCGGCTTCGACCTGGTCTCCGGCGGCACCGACAACCACCTGATTCTCATCGACCTGACGAACAAGGACATCGGCGGCAAGCCGGCGGCCAAGGCGCTCGACCTGGCCGGCATCGAGTTGAACTTCAACACCGTGCCGTTCGACCCGCGCAAGCCGTGGAGCCCCTCGGGCATCCGCATAGGCACCGCGGCGATCACCACCCGCGGCCTCACCGAGGAGCACATGACCGCGGTCGCGGAGTGGATCGACCGGGCGATCGTCTCGGCCGAGGACCGGCCCGCCCTCGACAAGATCGCGGGAGAGATCCGCGAGCTGCTCGGCGGCTTCTCGATGCCCGGCTGGGCGCCGGTCGGCTGAGAGCCGCTCAGGACTCCCAGGACGGCGGGGTCTCTCCGGCCGGGACGCCGACGCGGAACACCCGCAGCTGCGTCGCGAGCGCGGAGTAGTACCCGACGAGCGTCACGAGCTCGACCACCGCGCCGCGGCCGAGCGAGGCGGTCGCCTCGGCGAACATCGGCGCGGTCAGGTCGCCGTCCGCGGCCAGGGCGCGCGCCGCCTCGTAGACGATGCGCTCGCGGGCGTCGGCCAGTACCGGGTCGGCACCCGTGCGCAGCGCGGTCAGCTCGGCGTCGGTCAGGCCGGCGCGCCGCCCGATGCGCTCGTGCGCGTACCACTCGTACGACGAGCGGAGGGCCGCCGCAACGACGAGCGTCGCGATCTCCCGCTCGCGCCGCGTGAAGCTCGTGCGAAAGCGCAGCGCGGCGCCGAGCTCCTGCAGGGGCCCGCCGACGACCGGGCTGTAGAGCATCGCGTTGAACGGGCCGAGCAGATGTCCTTCGTCGTCGAGCAGGGGCAGGACGTTCGCCGGGCGCGGCCCGCCGACGATCGCCTCGTAGACGTCGCGCTGCTCGGGGCTCAGCTCGTCCGGGTTCAGGGCGGGGAGACGCGGCTCGTCGATCACCAAGGCACCGTATCGAGGCTCGCCCCTCGCCTGTCTCCCGCCTCACCGGATCCGGCCACCGGGAAATGCCGTGTATGCCGGGGCCGTCATCGGGAATGGAGGCGGTGAGGGGATGATCGCCGATGCCAGTGCCGTCGTTTCCGCCCGAGTTCCCACCGGAGTTCCCGCCCGGCCCGTCCGGTCCGCCGGGACCGGAGAACCCGCGCGGCGCGCCACCGGCGCCGAGCGCGCCGAGCGCCGCCGACCTGCTGTTCGACCGGCGCATCGTGCTCGCGAGCGGCCGGATCGACGGCGACCTGGCCACCGACGTGTCGGCCCGGCTGATCATGCTCGACGGGTGCGGAAGCGACCCGGTCGCACTGCACCTGCGCGCCCAGGACGCCGACCTGGAGGCGGCGTTCGCGGTCGCGGACACCATCGGCGTGCTCTCGTGCCCGGTCGACGTGGTCGTGATCGGGCAGGCGGGCGGCCCGGCGCTGCTGGTCCTGGCCGCCGGACGCCGCCGCGAGATGACCCCGCACGCGACGCTGCTGCTCACCGAGCCGCGTACGCGCGCCGAGGGCCCGGCGTCCGCGGTCGCGATCCACGAGGAGGAGTACCGGCGGAAGGTGGACGCCTTCTACCTCCGGCTCGCCGAGGCCACCGGCCGCGAGGTGGACCAGATCCGCGCCGACGCGCGTGAGGGCCGCATGCTCACCGCCGGGCAGGCGCTGGAGTACGGCCTCATCCACGCCGTCGCGAGCGCGCCGCCGCGGCCGTAGGGAATCGCGGCGGCACCGGCGCGCCCGGATCTACGCGCCGTGCGCCGCGGGAGCCGGGGTCAGGCGGTGCCGGGTCAGCCACTGTGTGACCGACTGGCCGATCGCGTCCGGCTGGTCCTCGGGCGCTGGTGCCCGGCGGGTTCGATGTCGGCGACCTCGAGCGAGACGGAGTGTTCGCGGGCCCACCGGACCGTCTCCGGGGAGCGGAGGCCGACGCCGTCCTGTACGGCGAGCAGTGGTTTGGGCACGTCCGCGCTTTCGGCGAGCCGTCGACCGTACGCCCGCACGCGCTCGGTGACGTCGGCGCGCTCGCCGTCGAAGGGGATCTCCTGCGGCCATCGCAGCAGGGTCTCGGTGCTGGCGATGAAGGAGTCGAGCACGCGTGTGGTGATCATCGTTGTGCGTTCCTCTGACGGAGGGGTTTCAGGAGGCGGCGAGTTCGCGGGTGAGCCCCGCGGTGACGGCGGTCAGGACGCGGGCGGCGTCCTGGCCGGTCTTCAGCCCGTCCGCGAGGCGGCCGGCGAGTTCGTCGCCGGTGACCGGCTGGTCGGCGGTGACGGCCAGGGTGAGGGCGATCCATCCGTTCCCGAGTCACCGCGCCGGAGTCATCGGGGGCCGCCGGGCCCAGAGGACGCAGTCGCCGCACAGTCCGCCGCCGGGCACCCGATAGTAGAGGCAGCAGCTGCGCCGCCGGAAGCCCTGCGGGCCGAGCGTGCCGGTGCCGCGCAGCGGCGGCAGGTCCAGGAGCTCGCCGGCGAGGCGGGCCGCCGCCGCACCCCGGCGCGCCTGTGCCAGCACGGTCAGCGCGCCGGCCAGGGCGGACGCGGCGTTGCCCCACAGCAGCCCGGCGGCGACGGGCGTGACGGCGCGCACCGCGTCGGCCAGCGGGCGCAGGTGCCGGTCGACCACGACCCGCAGGACGGTGGCGGCGTCCGCGTCCAGCGCGCCCGCGTCCGGAGCGGCGAGCAGCACCGGGCCGGGAGACGCGGCGCGCCAGTAGGTGCGCCCCGGTTCGAGGTCGGGAGTCAGGCCGTGCACGGCGGCGGTGGCCAGGACCGGCGACCACAGGCGCCCCGCGACCCCCTGATAGAACAGCGAGGCGGCCACGCGCGGCTCCTCCACGCCGAGCCGCATGCGTACGGCCGCGAGCTGGTCCGGCAGGGCGGGGCCGCACAGCTCGGTGAACGTCCGCCACAGTGGATGACCCGCGACGCCGGGGTCGGTGTCGATCGCGAAGTAGGGCCCCACTCGCGCCACGTCGGCGAGCGCCGCCTGTGCAGTCATCACCGCCGAGCCTGCCGCCTGCGCCCCGGCCGGTCAACTCTGCCACGATTGGCCCTGTGATCTATGACCATCCGCAGGCGTACGAGCTGGCCTGCTCGTTTCGCGACGTGAGCGGCGAGGTGGACGTCCTGCGCGCGTGGGCGGGCGACGCGGCCGAGGTGCTCGAACTCGCCGCCGGGCCGGCCGAGCACGCGCGGGAGTTCGCCCGCCGCGGCGTCGCGGCCACCGCCCTGGACCTGAGCCCGGCGATGTGCGCGTACGCGCGTGAGCACGGCGACGGGCTGCCCCTGGAGGTCGTACGCGGGGACATGACCCGGTTCGCGCTCGGCCGGGAGTTCCCCCTGGTGATCACGATGCTCGACTCGACCGCGCACCTGATGACGCTCGATGCCTTCGTGGCCTACCTGGGCTGTGTCCGCGACCATCTCGCCGGCGACGGGCTCGCGGTGATCGAGATGAGTCATCCGGCCGACCGGCTGGGCGACACGCCGCGGGTCTCCAACTCCTGGACCGTGGAGAAGGACGGCCTGCGGGCGCGCGTACGGTGGGGCGAGCCGGGCGACGAGCTGGACCCGATCACCCAGATCGTCCGCGACCACGTGACGATCGCGATCGAGGGCGGCGAGGTGATCCAGGGCGTGGTGCCGTACCGCTTCTGGACCGCGACCGAGCTGGCGGCCGCGATCCGGCTCGCCGGCGGCCTCGCCGTCGAGGCGCAGTACGGCGACTTCGACACGGACGTGCCGCTCGGCGCGCGGCACGCCTGGCGCATGATCACACTGCTGCGCCGGGCCCGCTGACGCCACGTCAGGGATGCAGGATGACCTTGGTCCAGCCGTGCTCGCGCGCGTCGAAGTGCCGGTACGCCTCGGCGGCCTCCTCGAGCGGCAGCTCGTGCGACACGACGAAGGACGGCTTGGCCTTGTCGTCGGCGATCAGATCGCGCAGGTAGCGGTTGTAGGTCTTGACGTCGCACTGCCCGGTGCCCATCGACTGGCCCTTCCACCAGAACCGGCCGAAGTCCAGCAGCATCTCGCCGCGCTTGGCGATCTCGTCGCACGCTCCCGGGTCGGCGGGCACGAAGACGCCGACCACGCCGATCGCGCCGGTCGGGCGTACCGAGGCGACCAGGTCGTTCAGGGTGGCGTTCGGGTGCTCGATGCCGTCGGGGTCGTGCGCCTGGTAGCCGACGCACTCACAGCCGCGGTCGGCGCCCTCGCCGTCGGTCAGCTCGAGCACCTGCTCGACGGGCGGCGCCTTGCTGTCATCGATCGGGATCGCCCCGATCTCCTCGGCCAGCCCCAGCCGGTCGGGCAGCCGGTCGACCACCATGACCCGGTCGGCGCCCCGCAGGATCGCCGAGTACGCCGCCATCAGCCCGACCGGGCCGGCGCCGTAGACGACGACCGACTCCCCGGGCCGCACTCCCGCGAGCTGGGTCGCGTGGTAGCCGGTCGGGAAGACGTCCGCGCACATGACGTAGTCGGTCTCCTTCAGCGCCCGCTCCGATGGCAGCCGGAGACAGTTGAAGTCGCCGTGCGGGACGCGCAGGTACTCGGCCTGCCCGCCGTTGTACGGGCCCATCCCGTCGAAGCCGAACGCCGCGCCCACGCCGTCCGGGTTCAGGGCCAGGCAGTACGCCGTGAGGCCGCGCTCGCAGTTCTTGCAGCGGCCGCAGCTGATGTTGAAGGGCACGCACACGCGGTCGCCCGTGTGCAGCCGCTCGACGGCCGCGCCGGTCTCCACCACCTCGCCGAGGTTCTCGTGCCCGAGCACGCGCCCGGGCGCCAGGCCCGTACGGCCCTCGTACATGTGCAGGTCCGAGCCGCAGATGGCCGACGTGGTGACCTTGACCAGGACGTCGGACGGCGACTCGATGATCGGGTCGGGCACCCGCTCCACCCGTACGTCGCGTGGCCCGTGGTAGACGACCGCCTTCATCGGAACCTCCTCGCGGTGCGCATGCACGGCAAGAGGCGCCGGCAGGCGCCGAGTACGCCGCCAACGAGGCGGCGCGGTGCGAATCGCCGTGCAGCCGTGCCGATCTACTGCGGAGCCGCCGAGGACGCCGGTTCATCATCTCGGGCCGGACCCGCGTTTCCACTATCGCACCCGGGTTCGCCCTGGTCACGCGGGGGTCAGGAAGAGGCGAGGCGGCCGATCCCGACCGGCAGCTCACGTGCCGCGGCGCGGTCGAGCAGGAACAACGTGCGCTGCCGCCCGCGCGCGCCCGCGGCGGGGACCTGCACCGGACCCGCGTCCGACAGGGCCAGGCGCGCGGCCTTGGCCTTCGACTCGCCCGCCGCGATGATCCACACCTCGCGCGCCGTGCGCAGCGCCGGCAGCGTGAGGGACAGGCGGGTCGGCGGCGGCTTGGGCGCACCGCGCACCGCGACGACCGGGCGGCGTTCGTACAGGGCGGGCATGCCCGGGAACAGCGACGCCACGTGCCCGTCCGGGCCCAGGCCCAGCATCAGCACGTCGAAGGAGGGCACCTCGCCGTGGTCGTCGGGGCGGGTCGCCGCGCGCAGCTCGGCCGCGTAGCGCTCGGCCGCGGCCTCGGGAGTGAGGCCCTGGTCGGCCGAAGGCATCGGGTGCACGCGCTTGCCGTCTACGCGCACCCGGTCCAGCAGGGCCTCGCGCGCGCCCGTCTCGTTGCGCTCGGGGTCTCCGGCGGGCAGGAAGCGCTCGTCCCCCCACCAGATGTCGAGCCGCCCCCAGTCCACGGCGTCGTGCGCCGGGGTCGCGGCGACCTCGGCCAGGCAGGCGGTGCCCACCCCGCCTCCGGTGAGGACGAGATGGGCGCCGCCACGCGCGGACTGGACGTCGACGAGCCGGGTCACCAGCCGTGCCGCGATGGCCTTGGCGAGCACCTCCTGGTCGCGGTGGACCAGGACGCTCGGCACCGTCACGACCCCGCCTCCGTGTCCTCCGCGTCCGTCTCCTCCGCGCCTCGGTCGTCGGTGTCCGGCGCCGGCTCCAGGTGCTCGGCCTCCAGGCCCTTGGCGTAGCGCGCGACCGCGTCACGGTAGACCTCGTCGGGGTCCAGGCGCCGCAGCTCCTCGGCGAGCAGCTCGGCGGTCGAGCGCCGGTGCAGCGCGACCTGCCGGTCGGGCTGGCCCGTACGCGACAGCGCCGCGACACGCCCGTCCGGGCGGGTGACCGCGATCTCGCCGCCCTCGATGGACATGCGGACGGCGGTGATGCCCGGGCCCTGCGACGGGGCGAGCTCGGCCGGGACGCCGAGTCGCAGCGACAGCCAGGCGCCGAGCAGCGCCGCGCTGGGGTTCTCACCCACCGCCTCGATCCGTACCGCGGTGATGTCATCGTGGGTCTGGTCGAGGGCGGCGGCGAGCAGCGAGCGCCACGGGGTGATGCGGGCCCACGAGAAGTCGGTGTCGCCGGGCCGGTAGCCGGCGGCCAGCCGCTTCAGCGTGCCCAGCGGGTCGTCGCCGCCCGCCGCGTCGGTGACGCGGCGCTGGGCCAGCGCGCCGAGCGGCTCGTCGCCCGGCTCGGCGGGCGCCCTGCCCGGCCACCAGGTGACCACAGGCGTGTCCGGCACCAGCAGCGGCAGCACGACGGAGTCGGCGTGCTGGGCGAGCTGGCCGTACATCCGCAGCAGCACGGTCTCGCCGGGGCCGGTCTCGCCGACGCGTACCTCGGCGTCGAACCGCGACTCGCCGTCGGCGCCGCGGGCGATGACGCCGAGAACCCGGCACGGGTGCTCGCGCGCGGCCTCCGTCGCGGCGCGGATCGCGTCGTACTGCGCCGCCTCGTCGGTCACCACGATCAGGGTCAGCACCTTGCCGGTGGCCGGGCCGCCCATCCGGTGCCGTGTCGCGGTCAGCGCGTCCTGGATCTTGCGGGTGCTGGTGTTCGCGAGATCGATGATCATCTTTAGAGTCGCCTCCACGCTCGGCCGTCGCGGGCCATCATCTCGTCGGCCGCCTTCGGGCCCCAGCTGCCCGAGGGGTAGGTCACGGGCTCGCCGTGCTCGTCCCAGTACTCCTCGACCGGGTCGAGGATCTTCCAGGACAGCTCGACCTCCTCCTGGCGGGGGAACAGCGGCGGGTCGCCGATCAGCACGTCGAGCAGCAGGCGCTCGTACGCCTCGGGGGAGGACTCGGTGAAGGACTCGCCGTAGTCGAAGTCCATGTTGACGTCGCGGACCTCCATCGAGGTGCCCGGCACCTTCGAGCCGAACCGCAGCGTCACGCCCTCGTCCGGCTGCACGCGGATGACCAGGGCGTTCTGGCCCAGCTCCTCGGTGTCGGTCGCGGCGAACGGCAGGTGTGGCGCCCGCTGGAACAGCAGCGCGACCTCGGTGGCGCGGCGGGCCAGCCGCTTGCCCGTGCGCAGGTAGAACGGCACCCCGGCCCAGCGGCGCGTGTCGATGTCGAGCCGCAGTGCCGCGTACGTGTCGGTGCGCGAGCCCGGGGCGATGCCCTCCTCATCGCGGAAGCCGCCGACCTTGACCCCGCCCTGCCAGCCCGCGGCGTACTGGCCGCGCACCGAATAGGTGTCCAGGTCCTCCGGGAGGCGTACGGCCGAGAGGATCTTGGCCTTCTCCGCGCGTACGGACTCGGCGTCGAAGGAGACCGGCTCCTCCATCGCGGTCAGCGCGAGGAGCTGGAGCAGGTGGTTCTGTATGACGTCGCGCGCGGCGCCGATGCCGTCGAAGTAGCCGGCCCGGCCGCCGATGCCGATGTCCTCGGCCATCGTGATCTGCACGTGGTCGACGTAGGAGCGGTTCCAGATCGGCTCGTAGAGCGTGTTGGCGAAGCGCAGCGCCAGGATGTTCTGCACCGTCTCCTTGCCGAGGTAGTGGTCGATCCGGAAGATCGACTCCTCGGGGAAGACCTCGTGCAGGATGCCGTTGAGCTCCTTGGCGCTGGCCAGGTCGTGGCCGAACGGCTTTTCGATCACCACGCGCCGCCAGGAGTCCTCCGACGGCTTGGACAGCCCGCTGCGCTGGAGCTGCTTGACGACGTCCTGGAAGAACTTCGGCGGGATCGACAGGTAGAACGCGTAGTTGCCGCCGGTGCCGCGCTTTTCGTCCAGCTCCCTGACGGTCTTGGCGAGCGTCTCGAACGCCGCGTCGTCGTCGAAGGTGCCCGGCACGAAGTGGATGCCCTCGCTGAGCTGGGTCCAGACCTCCTCGCGGAACGGCGTACGCGCGTGCTCCTTGACCGCGTCGTGGGCGAGCTGACGGAAGTCCTCGTGCTCCCAGTCGCGCCGGGCGAACCCGACG
This sequence comes from uncultured Actinomycetota bacterium, assembly GCA_963799975.1. Taxonomy (GTDB): domain Bacteria; phylum Actinomycetota; class Actinomycetes; order Streptosporangiales; family Streptosporangiaceae; genus Actinoallomurus. The sequence goes on from CAWCZF010000006.1 coordinate 1,201,334, forward strand.
ACCGCGAAGCCGGGCGGCAGCAGACCGCGGTTGGCCAGGTCGTAGATGGCCGGCAGCAGCTTCTTGCGCGCCAGGTCGCCCGTGACCCCGAACAACACGAGCACACACGGCCCGGCCACGCGCGGCAGGCGCTTGTCCCGTGGGTCGCGGAGCGGGTTCTGGAAGTTCTCGATCCGCGTCATCTGCCCTCTCCGTCCTGCGGTGCGGCTGGTCCGGTGGGCCAACTCATGCCCGACATCCCCGTCCTCCCTGGGCGGTGGCACGCCCGGCGAACCGGGCGAAACGGCCGCGGGCAGGTACGCCCGGCGGTCCTGTGCGTCCGGTCATCGGCGCGCCGATGACCACTTTCCGGAACCATCACGTCGTGCACGATCTTCCCCCGCCGGCAACTGAGCAACGCCGTCACGGGCGCCGACCCTCCGCATTGTTCCATTCTCGGCGACACGTCATCCCACCCGGCATGGCGGTGCCGGACCGATCGTCGCAGTTGCCACGGCTCCGTGGGGCGGAACGGTTGGTAAATACCGGTAAAAGCGGATGAATAAGAATGTGTCGGTTGTTGTCGAGTCACTCGTTCAGCGCGGACGCGATCCGTGCCAGTCCGGCGGCGCGGTCGCGCAGGTGCAGGCGAACGACCGGCAGGCCGCGCGAGCGCAGTGAGCGCACGTCGCCGAACGCCTGGGCCAGTTGCAGTATGCCCAGTGAGTAGGGACGGCCCGGTACGTCCAGGTCGTCGTCCACCGCCCCGGTGATCTGCAGGAACACGCCCACCGCCGGGCCGTCCTTGTGGAACTGCCCGGTCGAGTGCAGTAGCCGCGGCCCCCGGCCGACGGTCACCTGGGCGTCGCGCGTGTCGGCGACGCGGCGCGCGAGCGGCGGCCGCATCTCCGCGACCAGGTCGCGATCGCCGGAACCGTCAGAACCGCCGGCAGAACCGCCGGGACCCTCGAGATAGGCCATGACCGCCAGATAGCCGTGCGGCGGCACCGCGTGCACCAGGGCGGAGAGGACGTCGGGCAGGTCTTTGGCCCCGTCCAGCAGCTCCTCCGGCCCGTGCACCTCCACCTCGCCGTCCACCAGGGCCGGTACGCAGCCGATCACGGTCGGCGCCTGCCCGCCACCGGACCCGCGCAACAGCGCCGCCACGGCCTCCTCGGCCTCGCGTACGGCCGGGCGCGCGAAGGGGCTGACCCCGATGACCCGGCACGCGACCGCCGCGGCGTACTCCCACAGCAGGAACTGCGCGCCGAGCGGGCCGGTCACCGACAGTCCGTCGCCCTCGACGCGGTCGCCCAGCACGAGCCTGCGCACGTCGCCGCCCAGGTGAAAGCCCGGCGCCGCCGGGTCCTCCACGACGACCGGCAGCAGGCCGGTGCCGTCCTTGCCGGTGGACTCGGCGACCAACTGCTCGACCCAGCCGCCGAACCCGGCCAGGCCCGCGTCGCCGGTCAGCACGAGCCGGTCGCGGCCGTCCGTCACCGACGTGCCCAGCGCCGCGCCGAGCACGAGCCCGGGGTTGTCATAGGAGAGCCGCAGCGACGGGGCCAATGCGTCGGCCTCGTCCAGCACCCGCGCCACGTCCGCCCCGGCCAGCGCGGCGGGCGTGAGCGCGTAGGCGGTCAGCGCGCCGTAGCCGCCGACCACGTCCGGGTCGCCGGCGAGGAGTTCGTAACCGGCCGCCGAGGCCGTCGTCGCGAGCGCCGACCCGGGCGCGGCCACGACCACGATCCGGTCCGCCGGATCGGCTCCCGCGTCGCGGAACGCCTGCTCGAACACCCGGCGTACGGCGTCGGTCTCGACCGTCTCGTGGCCCGATACCACCAGGACCGTACGCGCGAGGTCGCCGGCGAGCGCGCGCCGTACCTCGCGCGGATCGGTCGTGTCGAGCAGCGTGAGCCCGCCGCCGTGCGTCCGGGCGATCACCCCGGCGGCGAGCGCGCCCGCGCCCGTGCCGGCGAGCACCACCGCAGCGCCCTCGAAACGCCCGGACAGCTCGGCCAGGCGGGGGAGGAGCCGGCGCGACCGCTCGGGTGCGTGCACCCAGCCGAGCCGCCCGGCCGCCTCCTCCGCCGCGTCCGGACCCCACAGGCCGGCGTTCGCGGACATGATCGCCCCCGGCACACCGTCGGAGGCCAGCCGCTCCAGGACGCCTTCGGCCGCGGCGACCGCGTCGCCCTGGACGGTGACGGACCCGCCGCCGCCGGTCACTCGCAAGGTCACAGTGCCTCCTGGGCCTTCTGGGCCTCCTGGGTTCCCTGGTACTCCGGGCTGGTCCTGCCCGTTACCGCGGCCGCCGACCCCTCACTTGCCGGCCTTGTCCTCCAGTTCGCTCTTGATCGTGTCGAGCAGCTCGGTCCAGGACGCCTCGAACTTCTCCACGCCCTCCTCTTCGAGGACGCGTACGACGTCGTCGTAGTCGATGCCCGCCTCCTTGAGCGCGGCCATGTCCCGGCGTGCCTCGTCGTAACGGCTCTTGATCGTGTCGCCGGTGATCTCGCCGCGGGCGGCGGTCGCGTCGAGCGTCGCCTCGGGCATCGTGTTCACCGTGTCCGGCGCGACCAGGTCCTCGACGTAGAGCGTGTCGCGGTAGTCGGGGTTCTTGACGCCGGTCGAGGCCCACAGCGGACGCTGCGGGCGGGCCCCGGCGTTCTTCAGCGCGGCCCAGCGGTCCGTCGCCGACTTCTCCTCGAACAACGCGTACGCCAGCCGGGCGTTGGCGACCGCGGCCTTGCCGCGCAGGTCGTTCTTGCCGAGCTTGTCGAGCCGCTTGTCGATCTCGGTGTCCACGCGGCTGACGAAGAAGGACGCGACCGACTCGATCTTGGACAGGTCGTGGCCGTTCTCCCGCGCCTTCTCCAGGCCCTCGAAGAAGGCGTCGATGACCTGGCCGTACCGCTCCAGCGAGAAGATCAGCGTGACGTTGACGCTGATGCCCTCGGCGATCGCCGCGGTGATCGCCGGCAGCCCTTCGAGCGTCGCCGGGATCTTGATGAACAGGTTGGGCCGGTCGACCATCCACCACAGCGCCCTGGCCTCGGCCACGGTCTTGGCCGTCTCGTGCGCCAGCCGCGGGTCGACCTCGATCGACACGCGCCCGTCGACGCCGTCGCTGCGGTCGTAGACGGGCCGCAGCACGTCGGCCGCCCAGCGGATGTCATACGTCGTGATGGCGCGTGACGCCTCCTCGACGCCCACGCCGCGCACGGCCAGGTCGCGTACCTGCTCGTCGTAGGCCGCGCCCTTGCTCAGCGCCTTGGCGAAGATCGTCGGGTTGGACGTCACGCCGACCACGTGCTTGTCGCGGATCAGCTGCGCGAGGTCGCCGCTTCGCAGGCGCTCGCGGCTGATGTCGTCGAGCCAGACGGACACGCCCTCGTCGGAGAGCCGCTTCAGGTTGTCGCTCATCTTTTCTCTCCTCAGGTTCCGGTCGTCGAACCCTGGCCGGTCACGTTCGCCTTCGCGAGGCTGGCGCGCGCGGCGGCCACGACCCGGTCGGCGGTGAAGCCGAACTGCTGGTAGAGCGTCTCGTAGTCGGCGGACGCGCCGAAGTGCTCCAGGCTCACGCTCTCGCCCGCGTCGCCGACGTAGGTGCGCCAGCCGAGCGCGACGCCCGCCTCGACCGACACCCGCGCGCGTACGGCGGGCGGCAGCACGTGCTGCTTGTACGCCTCGTCCTGCGCCTCGAACCACTCGATCGAAGGCATCGAGACCACGCGCGCCGGCGTGCCCGCGCCCTCGAGGATCTCGCGTGCCTCTACGGCGATCTGCACCTCGCTGCCGGTGCCGATCAAGATGACCTCGGGCCGTCCGTTGGAGGCGTCGGCGAGGACGTAGCCGCCCTTGGCCGTGCCCTCGGCCGGGCCGAAGTCCGAGCGGTCCCACGTCGGGACCTTCTGCCGGGTCAGCGCGAGGCCGGCCGGGCGGTCGGGGTGCTCCAGGATGGTCCGCCATGCGACGGCCGTCTCGTTGGCGTCGGCCGGGCGCACGACGTCGAGCCCCGGGATCGCGCGCAGCGCCCACAGGTGCTCGACCGGCTGGTGGGTCGGGCCGTCCTCGCCGAGGCCGATCGAGTCGTGCGTCCACACGTAGGTGACCGGCAGCTTCATCAGCGCCGCCAGGCGTACGGACGGGCGCATGTAGTCGCTGAAGACCAGGAACGTACCGCCGTACGGGCGGGTGCCGCCGTGCAGCGCGATGCCGTTCATGATCGCGCCCATGCCGTGCTCGCGGATGCCGAAGTGCAGCGTGCGGCCGTAGCGGTTACCCGGGAAGTCCTTGGTCTGGTACTCCTCGGGGATGAAGGACGGCTCGCCCTTCATCGTGGTGTTGTTGCTGCCCGCGAGGTCGGCCGAGCCGCCCCACAACTCGGGCAGCACCGGGCCGATCGCGCTCAGCACGTCGCCGGAGGCCGCGCGGGTCGCGACGCCCTTGCCGGCCGCGAACTCCGGCAGCTTGGCGGTCCAGCCGTCGGGCAGGCGGCGGGCGCGGATGCGGTCGTATTCCGCCGCGCGCTCGGGGTTCGCCTCGCGCCACGCGTCGTAGGCCGTGGTCCACTCGGCGTGCGCCGCGCGGCCGCGGTCGATCACCTCGCGCGCGTGCTCCAGCACCTCGTCCGCCACGTCGAAGGAGGCGTCCGGGTCCATGCCGAGCACCCGCTTGGTGGCGGCGACCTCGTCGGCGCCGAGCGCCGCGCCGTGGGCCTTGCCGGTGTTCTGCGCGTCCGGCGCGGGCCAGCCGATGATGGTGCGCAGCGAGATCAGTGAGGGGCGGCCGGTCTCGTCCCTGGCGGCGACCAGTGCGCGGTAGAGGGCCTTCGGGTCCTCCTTGTACTCGTCGCCCGCGGTCCAGTCGACCCGCTGCACGTGCCAGCCGTACGCCTCGTAGCGCGCCGCCACGTCCTCGGACTTGGCGATCTGCGTGTCGTCCTCGATGGAGATGTGGTTGTCGTCGTAGATGACGACGAGGTTGCCGAGCTTCTGGTGACCGGCGAGGGAGCTGACCTCGTGGCTGATGCCCTCCTCGATGTCACCGTCGGAGGCGATCGCGTAGATCGTGTGGTCGAACAGGCTCTCGCCCGGCGCCGGGTCGGGGTCGAAGAGGCCGCGCTCGCGGCGCGCCGCCATCGCCATGCCGACGGCGTTGCCGAGGCCCTGGCCGAGCGGCCCGGTCGTGGTCTCCACCCCGATGGTGTGGCCGTGCTCGGGGTGACCCGGCGTGAGGCTGCCCCACTTGCGCAGCGCCTTCAGGTCATCGAGGGTCAGGCCGTAGCCGGACAGGTAGAGCTGGATGTAGAGCGTCAGGCTGCTGTGCCCGGCCGACAGCACGAAGCGGTCGCGACCGGCCCAGTCAGGGTCGGTGGGATCGTTGTTCAGCAACCGCTGGAACAACAGGTAGGCGGCCGGTGCCAGGCTCATCGCGGTCCCGGGATGACCGGAGCCCGCCTCCTCGACGGCGTCCATGGCCAGCGCGCGGACCGTGTCCACGGCCCTCTTGTCCAGCTCGGTCCAGGCGAAGGTGTTGTCGGAATCCGTACTCACGAGACGCTCCAGGCTCCTCTCGGCTACTTGCATGCCCCGCGACCCGCCCCCGGGACGAAAAGAGCAGCTTGAACAGGCCACTCCGCAGGGCCTTCCGCGAGCCTATCGTCCGGAGCTTTGCCGGACGCGGGACTCTATGTGTCGTTAACGGCGTGTCTCATCCGGCACTTCCCCGGATCGACGGCGGGAATCATCGGCGGACATGCGCGGGAGCACCCCGGTGAAGGGGTGGTCGCTCACCGGGACTACAGTGATGTCGCGGCCGAGGCCGGTGAGCCATAGGGCCCGAATTATGCCAAGTGGCGGTAAAGATTCGAGGAATAGTCATAGTGCCCCTTTATGTGGTGAACGCGTTGGTGAACGTCTCGTGACGGTGGTCATCAACCGTCCCGCGCGTACATCCGTGCCGGCGGGCCCCGGCCGCCGCCCGTTCGGCGCGCTCGTACGGGCCTATGTGGCGCTGACCAAGCCCCGGATCATCGAGCTGCTGCTGATCACGACGCTGCCGGTGATGTTCCTCGCCGCCCACGGCCTGCCGCCGCTCTGGCCGGTCGCCGCGACGCTGGCGGGCGGCATGCTCTCGGCCGGCAGCGCCAACGCGCTCAACTGTTACATCGACCGCGACATCGACGCCAAGATGCGCCGCACCCGGCGCAGGCCGTTGCCGATGGTGCAGGTGTCGCCGCGCGAGACGCTGGTGTTCGGCGTCGTGCTCGCCGTCGCCTCCACCGCCTTCCTCGGGCTGGCGCTCAACTGGGTCGCGGCGGGCATGTCGGTGTTCGCGATCCTGTTCTACGTCTTCGTCTACTCCCTGCTGCTCAAGCGCCGCACGTCACAGAACGTCGTGTGGGGCGGGATCGCGGGCTGCATGCCCGTGCTGATCGGCTGGTCGGCGCTGACCGGCGGCGTGGCGTGGACGCCCCTGGTGCTGTTCCTCGTGGTGTTCTTCTGGACGCCGCCGCACACGTGGACGCTCGCGATGCGCTACCGCGAGGACTACGCCGCCGCGAACGTACCGATGTTGCCGGTGGTGGCCACCGAGCGGCGGGTGGCGATCGAGGTGATCGTCTACACCTGGGTCACGATCGCCTGCTCGCTGGCGCTGTGGCCGATCGCGCACACCACGCCCTTCTATCCCGTGGTCGCGGCGGTGCTGGGTGTCGTCGCGCTGATCGAGGCGTACCGGTTGCTCGGCCGCGTGCGCGCCGGAGTCACCGGCGCGATGCTCAAACCGATGCGTTACTTCCACCTGTCCAACGCCTATCTCGCGTTGCTCTTCCTGGCCGTGGCGATCGACCCGCTCCTCCACTGAGGGTTAATGTCGCGGCATGGCGCGCGTTGATCCCAAGGCGGTCCTCGAGGGCCGCATGCCCGGACGGGCCCCGATCGGACTGATCGTCGGACTCATCGTCTCCTCGCTGTGCGCGCTCGTGGTCCTGGGCATCGACGCGATGAACGGCGCACCCTTCTTCATCGGGCTGATCCTGGCGATCCTGCCCGTGCCGCTGCTCGTGGCGCTCGTGCTGATGCTCGACCGGCTCGAACCCGAGCCCTGGCGCGCGCTGGTCTTCGCCTTCATGTGGGGCGCGGGCGTGGCGGTGCTGGGCGCGCTGCTGCTCAACACGGCCGGCTACGAGCTCCTCACCAAGCCGGTCTTCGGCCAGCGCGGCGAACTGGTCACGGCCTCGATCGGCGCTCCGCTCGTCGAGGAGTCGCTCAAGGGCGCGGTGCTGTTCGGGTTCTTGTGGTTTCGCCGGCACGAGCTCGACGGGCTGACCGACGGCATCATCTACGCCGGGATGGTCGCCCTCGGCTTCGCGATGATGGAGAACATCGGCTACTACATGCGGGCGATCAACCAGCACAACCTCGAGGCCGTGTTCATCATGCGCGGCGTGATCTCCCCGTTCGGGCACCCGCTGTTCACCTCGATGACCGGGCTCGGGGTGGCGTACGCGGCGCTGCACCGGGGGGCCGCCCGCGTCGCCGCGCCGATCGCCGGATTGTGCGGCGCAATGATCCTGCACGGCACCTGGAACTTCTCCACCGCCTTCGGCCTGGGCGGCCTCACCGTCGCGTACGGCATCGACTTCTGCATCCTCATCGGCCTGATCGTCATCGTGACCCGCGAGCGGCGGCAGACCGTGCGGCTGATCCGCCGTCACCTGCCGATGTACGCGGCGACCGGCCTCGTCACGCCGCAGGACGTGCAGATGCTCGGCAACATCGCGCTGCGGCGGCGGGCCCGGCAGTGGGCACGCATGGCCGGCGGCGCGCACGCCGGGCGCGCGATGGGCGACTACCAGCTCGCCGCGACCGAGCTCGCGCTGCTGCACCAGCGCGCCGAGCGCGGCGTGGCCGAGCCGGCCTGGTTCTACCGGCGGCGGCTCGACCTGATGAACCTCATGCACGTGGCGCGCCAGGCGTTCCAGGTACGGCGCACGCGGCCGCTGATGCCGCCCTGGGCCGGCCAGGACCAGTCGGGCTTCCTGCGGCCCGGGCCCTCCTACGGGCCGCCGCCGCCCGGGCCGTTCCAGCCGCCGGGCGCGTACGGGCCGCCGGGCTCGTACGGGCCCTGAGCCTCGGCTCTCCGTCTCAGGCGACGATGCGCAGCGGGTGCTCCAGCAGGTCGGTGAGCCGGCCGAGGAACGCCGCGCCGGTCGCGCCGTCGCAGGCGCGGTGGTCGACCGACAGCGTCAGGGTCATCCGGTCGCGCGGGACCACCTCGCCGCCGGCGAACACCACGTCCTTGCGTGTCGCGCCGACCGCCAGGATGGCGGCCTCCGGCGGGTTGATCACGGCGGTGAAGGCGTCCACGCCGAACATCCCGAGGTTGCTGACGGTGAACGTGCCGCCGGACATCTCCTGCGGCGTCAGCCGCTTCTCGCGCGCACGCTCGGCCAGCTCGCGGGTCTCCGCGCCGATCTGGGAGACGCTCTTGCGGTCGGCGTCGCGGATCACCGGCACGACCAGGCCCGCGTCCAGGGCGACCGCGACGCCCACGTGCACCCGCTTGTGCACGAGCAGGTGTTCCTCGGTGAAGGAGACGTTGAGGACCGGGTCGGCCCGCAGCGCGTTCGCGCACGCCTTCACGATCAGGTCGTTGACGCTGACCTTGGCCGGGGCGAGGGCCGCGTTGAGGGTGGCGCGGAAGGCGAGCAGCTCCTCCACGTCGACCACGCGCGTCAGGTAGAAGTGCGGCGCGGTGCGCATGCTGTCCGCGAGCCGTCGCGCGGTGATCCTGCGGATCCGGCTCAGCGGCACCCGCTCGACGTCCTCGTCCTGCCCTGCCTGTGCAACGGGCGGCCGCGCGTCAGCGGCCTGCCCGGTCTGCCCGGCCTGCGCGGCGGGTGGCCGCACGTCCCTGTTCTCCGCGTTCTCGGTGCGATCCGCGGGCTCTGCCGGTGCCGGTTCGGCGATCGGCCGGGGGACCGGCGGCGGTGCGGCGGCCGCGCCGAGCGCGGCGGACTCCACGTCCGCGCGGATGATCCGGCCGCCCGGGCCGGACCCGCCGACCGTCGTCAGGTCGACCCCTCGCTCGCGCGCGATCCGGCGGGCGAGCGGCGAGGAGGGCGGACGGGAACGGCCGTTCGGCGCGTGGGGCGCCGCGGACTCCGCGCGGCCCGGCTCGCCGTCCTGGACCGGCATCGGGACGGCCTCCGCGGGCGGCCGTGGCGCGGACTCCCGCACGGACCCCGACGGCGCGGGCTCACTCTGTGCGGGCCCATCCTGCGCGGGCTCCTGCGGCGCGGGCGGTGCGCCGTCGGCGACCAGGCGGGCGATCGGGGTGCCGATGGCGGCCGAGTCGCCCTCGGCGACGAGGATCTCGCCGAGCACGCCGTCCTCGTACGCCTCGTACTCCATCAGGGCCTTGTCGGTCTCGATGTCGACGAGCACGTCGCCGGCCGCGACCGCGTCGCCCGGCTTCTTGTGCCACGTGCTGACGACGCCCTCTTCCATCGTGTCCGACAGACGGGGCATGAGGATCTCGGACATGGTCTGGTTTTCCTAACGGCGGCCGGTGGCGGCGAGCGTGTCGCGCACGGCGGTGACGAGGGAATCGGCCGACGGCAGCGCGGCGAGTTCCAGGGGCTTGGAGTAGGGGAGCGGCACCTCGGCCATGGCCACGCGCCGTACGGGCGCGTCGAGCCAGTCGAACGCGCCCTCCTGGATCGTGGCCGCGATCTCGGCGCCGATCCCGTACGTGAGCCAGTCGTCCTCGGCGACCACGGCGCAGCCCGTGCGGCGTACGGAGGCGACGATCGTCTCGCGGTCGAGCGGCCGCAGGCTGCGCAGGTCGACGACCTCGGCGGAGACGCCCTCGCCGGCGAGCCGCGTCGCCACCTGGGCGGCGACGTGCGCCATCCGCGAGTAGGCGACGATCGTGACGTCGGTGCCCTCGCGGGTGACCGCGGCCCGGCCGATCTCGGCGGGCGCGACCTCCTCGGGCACCTCGCCGCGCGTGTTGTAGAGCGCCAGGTTCTCCAGGAACAGCACCGGGTCGTCGTCGCGGATCGCGGCCTTCAGCATCGCCGACGCCTCGGCGGGCGTGCTGGGCGCGAGCACCTTGAGGCCGGGGATGAAGGAGTAGAACAGCTCGACGTTCTGTGAGTGCGTCGCGCCGAGCTGCTGCCCGCCGCCGCCCGGCGTGCGGATCACCATCGGCACGCTGCACTGCCCGCCGAACATCCCGTAGATCTTCGCGGCGTGGTTGACGATCTGGTCGAGGGCGAGCAGCGAGAAGTTGATCGTCATGATCTCCACGACCGGCCGCAGCCCGAGCATCGCCGCGCCGATGGCGGCGCCGACGAAGCCCTCCTCGGCGATCGGGGTGTCGCGGACCCGGCGCGGCCCGAACTCCTTCAGCAGTCCCTCAGTGATCTTGTAGGACCCCTCGAAGACGCCGATCTCCTCGCCCATCAAGAAGACGTCCTCATCGCGCAGCATCTCGGCACGCAGCGTGTCCCGCAGGGCCTGGCGGTAGGTGACGGTGGCCATCGCGGGCTCCTCAGCAGACCGGGTCGGCGGGCAGCCGGCGTGACTCGCCCGCCACCGGCGTCGCGTAGGTGTAGTCGAACAGGGTGGACACGTCCGGGTGCGGGCTCTCCTCGGCGAACGCCGCCGCGTCCTCGACCTCCGCGCGTACCTCGGCGTCGAGCTTGTCGCGGGTCTCGGCGTCGAGCACGCCGCCCTCCTCCAGCTCCAGCGCGAAGCGCGCGAGCGGGTCGGCGGCCTTGAGCTCCTCCCGCTCCTCCGTCGTGCGGTAGCGGGCGGGGTCGACCACCGAGTGGCCGCGCAGCCGGGGGCTGGTCGTCTCCAGCAGGAAGGGGCGGCTCTGCGAACGCGCCCGCTCCACCGCCGTACGCGCCACGTCGCGCACCGTGCGCACGTCGGTGCCGTCGACGCGCGCGCCCTCCATCCGGTACGCCGCCGCGCGCCGGTACAGCTCCGGCTGCGCGGAGGCGTTCGCGACTGTGGTGCCCATGCCGAGGCCGTTGTTGACGACGACGTAGACGATCGGCAGGTTCCACAGGGATGCCATGTTCAGCGACTCGTGGAAGGCACCGACGTTGGTGGTGCCATCACCCATCTGGCACATGACGACCTCGTCGCCGCCGCGGTAGGACACCGCCAGCGCCGCGCCGGTCGCCAGGGGCAGTTGCCCGCCGACGATGCCGTACCCGCCGAGCAGGCGTGCCCCGGTGTCGAACAGGTGCATCGAGCCGCCCCAGCCCTTGGAGACGCCGGTGCTGCGGCCGTACAGCTCGGCCATGACGTGGCGCGCCTCGATGCCGCGCGCGAGGGCGTAGCCGTGTTCGCGGTAGTTGGTGAACAGGTAATCGCGGGGTTCGAGCGCGGCCATCAGCCCGGTGACCGTGGCCTCCTCACCCAGGTTGAGGTGGCAGTAGCCGCCGATCCTGGCCTCGGTGTAGGCGCGTGCCGCGCGTTCTTCGAATCGGCGGATCAACAGCATCTGCCGGTAGTAGCCGACGAGCGTCTCAGGGCGGGTCCGTGACTTGCGCGGCCGCCGGGGACGCGCCGGCCTCTTCGTGTCGGTCTCACCCATTCGAGGGGTTCCCTTCGTGCGCGGGGCGGCGTGCGCTGGGATCCCCGGCGTGCGCCCGATCGATCCAAAGCCGATCAATGATCGATCATAGATCAGTCGTGTGTCCTCGAAAACCATCTACGATTGATCAGCGTGACCGCTCTCAACGCCCCGGCCCTGGTGCGTACCGGCCTCGGCGACCAGATCCGCCAGGTCCTCATCGACGGCATCACCTCAGGACGTCTCCAGCCCGGCGAGCGCATCGTCGAGCGCCGGATCGCCGCCGAGCTGGGCGTGAGCCAGGCGCCCGTACGCGAGGCGCTCCGGCAGCTCGAGGCCCTGCGGCTGGTCGAGACGGTGCCCAACCGCGGCGCGCGCGTACGCGAGTTCACCCAGGAGGACTTCGCCGAGTTCTTCCCCGTACGCGCCGGGCTGGAGGAGACCGCCGCCGACCTCGCGGTGACCCGCCTGGACGGCCGCGTGGCCCCGCTGGAGGTGCACATCGAGCGCCTCGCCGCGGCGGAGGGGGCCGACGTGATGCGGCACAGCATCGCCTTCCACCGCGAGATCGTCGAGGCCGCCGGCAATCGCCTGCTCTACTCCATCTGGGAGTCGCTGGGCATCGAGATCTGGACGACGCTCTCGGTGCGGCGGCACGACACCGAGCTGTGCGGCAAGACCGCCGAGCACATCGAGATCGCCGAGGCGTTCCGCCGCCGCGACCCCGGCGTGGGCCGCCTGCTGCACGACCACGTCCTCAGCTACGCACCCTAGGATCGGGCGCATGGCACGTCCCAACGACGAACTGGCCGAGCTCTTCCAGGAGTTCGCGGACCTGCTGTCGATCACCGGCGAGGCGGCGTACAAGGTGCGCGCGTACGAGAAGGCCGCGCGCGCCATCGGCGGCTACTCCGAGGACGTCTCGACGCTCGGCCTGAAGGACCTGCGGAAGATCCCCAACGTCGGCGAGGCCATCGCCAAGAAGATCCTGGACCACCGGGAGACCGGCGCGATCCGGCAGCTCGAGGCCGTCCGCGCCAAGATCCCGCCGGGCGTGCGCGCGCTCACCGCGATCCCCACGCTCGGGCCGAAGAAGGCGCTCGTGCTGCACGAGGAGCTGGGCATCTCCTCCGTCGACGAGCTGGCCGAGGCGATCCCGGCGGGGCGGCTGGAGGGGCTCAAGGGGTTCGGCCCCAAGACGGAGGAGAACATCCTCCGCGGCATCGAGCTGATGAGAAGGGCCGGCTCCCGCGTGCTGATCGACGTCGCGATGGGGCTGGCCGAGGAGATCGTCGCCGCGCTGTCGCCGCTCGCCGGCCGCTGTGAGTACGCCGGCTCGCTGCGCCGGTCCAAGGAGACCATTGGCGACGTCGACATCCTGGCCACCGCCGAGGACTCCGGCCCGCTCATGGCGGCGTTCACGGCCCTGCCGCTGGTCGCCGAGGTGATCGCGCGCGGCGAGAAGAAGACCTCGATCCGCACCGCCAAGGGACTCCAGGTCGATCTGCGGGTCGTCCCTCCGGAGTCGTGGGGCGCGGCGCTGCAATACTTCACCGGCGCCAAGGCGCACAACGTCCGTACCCGCGAGATCGCCGTACGCGCCGGGCTGAAGCTCTCGGAGTACGGCCTGTTCGAGGTCGAGTCCGGCGACCTGGTCGTGTCGGCCACCGAGGAGGAGGTCTACGAGCGGCTCGGCCTGCCGTGGGTGCCACCGGCGCTGCGCGAGGACGGCGGCGAGATCGACGCCGCGCTCCGCGGCGAGCTGCCCCGGCTCGTACGGCTCGAGGACCTGCGCGGCGACCTGCACAGCCACACCACCCTGACGGACGGCACCGCCTCGCTGGAGGACATGGTGGCCGCCGCGGCGTCGCGCGGCTGGGAGTACTTCGCGATCACCGACCACGCGCCCAACCTGTTCATGCAGCGGATGACGGACGAGAAGATGCTCGCCCAGCGCGAGGCCGTGCACGCGCTCGGGGAGCGCTATCCCGATCTCACGCTGCTGCACGGCACCGAGCTGAACATCGACGCCGACGGCGCGGTCGACTGGCCGGAGGAGTTCCTGTCCGGCTTCGACATCTGCGTCGCGTCGGTGCACTCGCTGTTCACCCAGGACCGCGACGTGATGACCCGCCGGATCGTGCGCGCGGTGGCGAACCCGTGCGTGCACGTCCTCGGCCACCCGACCGCGCGCCTCATCGGCCGCCGCGCGCCGGTGGAGGCCGACTGGGACGCGGTCTTCGACGCGTGCGCCCGGCACCGTACGGTCCTGGAGATCGACGCGTTCCCCGACCGGCTCGACCTGCCCGCCGACCTGATCCGCCGCGCGCTGCGGCACGGCGTGAAGTTCTCCATCGACAGCGACGCGCACGCCACCGGCCACTTCGCCAACCTGCGCTACGGCGTCGGCACGGCACAGCGCGGCTGGCTCACCCCCGACGACGTGGTCAACACCTGGCCGCTGGAGCGGCTGCGCGACTATCTCAGCGGGGGCTGAGCGCCGGCGACCGGTCCGTCGCCGCGGCCGCCGGGACCTCGCCGCGTTCCCGTACGGCGAAGGCGACCCGCAGCGTGGCGATCCACACCAGTGCCGAGCCGAGCACGTGCAGGACCACGAGCGGCCCGGGGACGCCGGTGAAGTACTGCACGTAGCCGACGACGCCCTGCGCCAGCTCGACCGCGAGGAGTTCGAGCGCGCGCCGCTGCACGAGCCGCGGCGCGTTCGTGAGCCGCAGCCCGAGCAGGAGCGCGAACGTCAGCCCGACCGTGGCCCAGACGAGGTCGGCGTGCACCTGTGCGACCTGCTCGATGTTGAAACCGAAGCGCGGGGCCTTGGCGTCGCCCGCGTGCGGCCCGGTGCCGGTCACGATCGTGCCGGCCACCAAAAGCCCGAAGACCACCGCGATGAGCCCCCGGGCGAGCCAGGCCAGCTCGTCGCGTACGAGCCTGCGGGGGTGCTCGTCGCCCTCGCTCGCGCGTACCCACAGCGCGGTCGCGGCGGCGAGGAGGGCGGGGGAGATCAGGAAGTGCGCGGACACGGCCGCGGGGTTGAGGTCGGTCAGCACGACGATGCCGCCGACGATCACCTGAGCGACCACGCTGAGCGGCTGGACCGCCGCGAGCCGCACGAGGTCGCGCCGCCGCGGCCGCAGCCGCAGGGCGGCCACGAAGACGGCGGCGCCGATCGCCAGGACGAGGAAGGTCAGCAGGCGGTTGCCGAACTCGATCGCCATGTTGGCGGCGGCGTGCTGCGGCGTGTGCGTCGGCACGAGACTGTCGCCGGTGCACTTGGGCCAGGTGGGACACCCGAGCCCCGAACCGCTGACGCGCACGGCCGCGCCGGTCGACATGATCAGCGCGTTCCCGGCCACCCCGGCGAACGCGAGCCACCGCATCGACGCGGACGTGGGCCGCCACACGGCGTGAAACAGCCGCACCAGAGGATTGTCGGATCGCACGCCCCTCATCGTATGAGCCCCCGCCCGTGCCCCGGATCCGGGTGCCCTCGGGCTCGGAGTCCGTCACCCGGCTCGTACGGTCCCCGGCTTCGCCGGTCAGGCTTCGGGGGCTTCGGGCGGGGAGTGCTGGAAGCGGGTGGCGCCGAGGCAGGCGGCGATGACGAGGCCGATGGCCAGCCACTCCTGCCAGCCGAGGATCTCGCCGAGGAACACCAGGCCCACCAGGGCGCCCACGGCGGGTTCCACGCTCATCAAGATGCCGAACACCCGGGCCGACATGCGCCGCAGGGCCTCCAGCTCCAGCGTGTACGGGATGACCGAGGACAGCAGGCCCACGCCCGTGGCGACCAGCAGCAACTCCGGGTCGAGCAGTTTCGTGCCGGCCGTGCCGACGCCGAGCGGCAGCATCGCGGCCGCGCCGACGATGCTCGCCACCGCCAGGCCCGACGAACCCGCGAAGCGACGGCCCGTGGCACCGCTCAGCAGGATGTAGATCGCCCAGCCGGTCGCCGCGAGCAGCGCGAAGACCACCCCGGTGAGCGTCACGTCGCCGCCGCCGTGTGCCAGCAGGGCCACGCCGCCCAGGGCGAGCAGGGTCCACAGCAGGTCGAGCCACCGCCGCGAGGCCAGGACGGCCACCGACAGCGGGCCGAGGAACTCGATCGTCACCGCGATGCCCAGCGGCAGTCGCGCCAGTGCCTGGTAGAAGCAGGCGTTCATCCCCGCGAGCGTCAGGCCGAACAGCACCGCCACGCCGATGTCGCCCCAGGAGTGCAGCCGGCGCAGGTCGCGCAGCGACGAGCGGTACACGACGCCGAGGACCACCGCCGAGGTGAGCAGGCGCATCATCACGACCGCGTCCGGCGACGCGCGGGCGAACAGGTTCTTGGCCAGGCCCGCGCCGACCTGGACCGACACGATGCCGAGCAGGATCAGGGCGGGCGGCGGCACCGAGCCGAGCGAGGGGCGCGGCCGCCCGGCGGCGCGCGTGCGGAACCAGGCCCACCGGTCATAGGACCCTTGGGCGTCGGCGAGTGCCATTGCTCACTCCCAGCGGAAGAACCGCGCCGCCAGGCCGAGGCCGAGCACCGACCACACCGCGAGGACGACGACGTCGCGAGCCGGCAGTGCGGTCCCGTGCTGCAACACCTGCCGCAGGCCGTCGGCGAGCGCGGAGATCGGAAGCAGTTCGAGAACCGAACGTAGTCCGCCGGAGAATTTTGTCAACGGGAATACGACGCCGCCCAGCACGAGGAGCAGCAGGTAGACGAGGTTGGCGGCGGCGAGCGTGGCCTCCGCGCGCAGGGTGCCGGCCATCAGGAGGCCGAAGCCGCTGAACGCCGCGGTGCCGAGCAGCACAAGGAGGACCACGATCAGCGGATCGCCGTGCGGGCTCCAGCCGAGCGCGAGCGCCACCGCGGCGACGACCACGGCCTGGAGCAGCTCGACGAGCAGTACGGTGAGCGTCTTGGCGGCGATGAGCCCAGAACGCGGGAGCGGCGTGGCGCCGAGGCGCTTCAGCACGCCGTAGCGCCGCTCGAACCCGGTGCCGATCGCCTGGCCGGTGAAGGCCGTCGACAGCACGGCCAGGGCCAGGATGCCCGGGGTGAGGAAGTCCACGCGGCTGCCGGGGCCCACGTCCAGCAGCGGGGTCGAGCTGAACAGCACGAGCAGTGCCACCGGGATGATCAGGGTGAGCAGGAGCTGCTCGCCGTTGCGCAGCAGGGTGCGCAGCTCGTGCGCGGTCTGGGCGCCGACCATACGGGGCAGCGGCGCCGCCCCCGGCGCCGGCGTGAACGCCGTACTCACGATCGCAGCTCCCGACCGGTCAGCTCCAAGAACACGTCCTCCAGGGTGCGGCGTTCGATGCGGAGGTCCTCGGTCATGACGCCGTGCGAGGCGCACCAGGTGGTCACGGAGGCCAGCAGCTCGGGGACCAGATCGCCCTCGATCACGTAGTGGCCGGCCGGGGACTCCTTCGCGATGGTCCCGGGGGGCAGCGCGGACAGCAGCTCGTCCAGGCCGAGCCCGGGACGAGCGCGGAAGCGCAGCTGGCGTTCGGCCCCGGTGAGCTTCGGCGGGCTGCCGTTCGCGATCACCACGCCCCGGTCGAGGATCACGACCTCGTCGGCGAGTCGCTCGGCCTCCTCCATGTGGTGGGTCGTCAGGATCACCGCCACGCCCGAGGCCTTCAGCTCCTCGACCAGCTCCCAGGTGGCGTGCCGGGCCTGCGGGTCAAGGCCCGCCGTGGGCTCGTCGAGGAAGACCAGCTCCGGGCGGCCGATCACGGCGGCGGCCAGGGCCAGCCGCTGCTGCTGCCCGCCGGACATGCGTTTGTACGGGGTGCGGGCGCTCTCGTCGAGCCCGAGCCGCGTCAGGAGAACGGCGGGGTCGATGGGGTGGGCGTAGAAGCTCGCCACCAGCCGGAGGTATTCCCCGGCGGGGGCTCCGGTCGGGACTCCGCCCGACTGCAGCATGACCCCGACCCGAGCGCGGAGCGCCTGGTCACGGGGGTCCAGGCCGAGTACGCGTACGGTCCCGCCGTCCGCACGCCGGTAGCCCTCGCAGATCTCCACGGTGGTCGTCTTGCCCGCACCGTTGGGACCGAGCAGGGCGGTCACCTCGCCACGTCCGGCGGTGAATGAGAGCCCGTCCGCGGCGACGCTCGTGCCGTACCGCTTGACCAGGCCGTTCACATCGACGGCGTGGGGTGTCATGCACTGAGTGTAAGTGTGCGGGGCGGGCCCCGAGCGGTGACCCCCAAAGTCGGATTCGGCCGGATCTGAATATTGATTCAACGATACGCATAGGGATACGGTCGGGGCATGTCCCGGGGAGGTCAGATGCTGCACGGCCGGAGCTACGTCAAAGAACTCGATGTCACGCCGGAGGAGTTCCGGTCGCTGCTCACCCTGTCCGCCGAGCTGAAGGCCGCCAGGCGGGAGGGCACCGAGCGCCGGCGGCTGACCGGCCGCAACATCGCGCTGATCTTCGAAAAGACCTCCACGCGTACGCGGTGCGCGTTCGAGGTCGCCGCGCACGACCAGGGCGCCCACACGGCGTACCTCGACCCGGCGGGCTCCCAGATCGGGCACAAGGAGTCGGTACGCGACACCGCGCGGGTCCTGGGCCGGATGTTCGACGGCATCGAGTTCCGCGGCAGGCGGCAGGCCGACATCGAGACGCTCGCCGCGCACGCGGGTGTGCCCGTGTGGAACGGCCTCACCGACGAGTGGCACCCGACCCAGAGCCTGTGCGACGTGTTCACGATGACGGAGCACACCGGCCGGCCACCGGCGGAGATCTCATACGCCTACCTCGGCGACGCGCGCAACAACGTGGGCAACTCCCTGCTCGTCGCCGGCGCGCTGCTCGGCATGGACGTCCGTATCGTCGCGCCGCCGGGACTGCTGCCGGCGGCCGAGGTCCAGGCGGCGGCGCGGGAGGCCGCCGGGACCAGCGGCGCACGGATCACCCTGACCGACGACATCGCCGAGGGCGTACGCGGCGCCGACTTCGTGCACACGGACGTGTGGGTCTCGATGGGAGAGCCGAAGGAGGTCTGGGCCGAGCGCATCGCGCTCCTGCGTCCCTACCAGGTCAACGAGGCAGTGCTGGAGGCGACGGGGAACCCCGCCGTGAGGTTCATGCACTGCCTGCCGGCCTTCCACGACCGCGAGACGGCCGTCGGGGAGGAGATCTTCTCCGAGTTCGGCCTGGACGCCCTCGAGGTCACCGACGACGTCTTCGAGTCCAAGGCGTCCATCGTCTTCGACCAGGCCGAGAACCGCCTGCACACCATCAAGGCCCTCCTGGTGGCCACGCTCGCCGGCTGAGCTCCGATCAGCGGGCGCTCGGGTCGTAGTACGGGTTGGGCACCCACTCGGCCTGGTCCTGCGGGCGGTTCCGGAACAGGTCCCGCCCGTCGTACAGGCTGTCGAGACGCATCGGGAGGCCATGGGGGAACCGCAGTGCCCCGGCGATGTGCCGGCGGTCGACGCCGCCGAGGAACTTGACCTCGTCCTGGCCACCGCCGATGTCATAGCCTCCTGGCGCGTCGAGCACGTACACCCACAGGTCGCCGTCCTTCCGGCCGAACATGATCGCGAACTCCATGGCGGTGTCCACCGACCGGGTCGTGCAGATGAGCTCCCGATTCGACCCGTAGCCCCGCTCCGGCATTCCGAAACCCTCGGTGAAAACGATGTCGGCGCTCCGGCCGTCCCCGCGGAACAGCGCCTTACGGTCGAGCCTCCACCCGACCTCCAGCGGCCGGATCTGTGGTCCCCCGTTCGTGGTGAAGCCGTCTCCCCAGTACTCCGGCGCCTCCTCGGAGTCGTGGAAGAACTCGAGGTGCTCGCGGAGGGTGGCCAGGGGCCGCCCTGACGCTGCGGTGAAGTCGATCGGCCCGGTGGGTGGCGTGCCGGCCGACAGCGGCCAGCGTTCGACCGGGCCCGCGTCATCGCGAACGAACCGCGCGTCCACGTGCACATTGGGAAGTGTGCGCAGGGCGGACGTCGGCTCGGTGCGCTCGGACGGAGGGTGCAGGGCGCGGTCGGCTCCGCGCAGCGCGTCGATCAACCCGGCCCGGTCGCCGGGATGGTTGCGTGCCCCGCCGAGCAGGTACCGGTAGTCGGCGAGCAGGTCGGATACCGGCAGGCCGGGGCGCACCTGGTTCGCCAGCCAGTTGAGATGGGCGACGGCGCGCGGCAGCGTCGGCCGACGGGCCCCGGCGGGGTCGGCCGCGCGCATCAGGTCCCGCAGCATGCCGGCGTCGGCGCGGTCGATGCGGAGGTTCTCCGCCACACGACGGGCGATCAGGTCGTCGGGGGCGAGCGCGGCGTCGGCCCGGCGCAGGGCTTTGAGCAGATCCTCCCGGTCGTGGGCTCCGTGAAAGCCCGTCTCCTCGGCGTACCGGTACAGCTCGATCATGTCCCGCACCTCGAGACCGGGCCGTACGCGCCCCGCCAGGTCATACAGGCTCGCGTCGTCGGGGTCGAGCCGTGTGTACCGGACGTCGTCGAAGGCGGCGCCGCCGAGGCGGCCGCTCCGCGCGGCGCTCTCCAGCCGTTCCTGGGCGAAAACGTCCGCTTCTCCCATCATGGCGCTCACGATCCGCGCCGTGTCGTCGTCCCGCTCCGGGATCCGGAACAGTCGCTGGGTCTGCTTGAACGCCTGGCGTTCCTGGTCGCTGCGAAAGCCGGTCAGGTCATGGTGGGCCAGCTTCAGCAGATCGACTAGTTCACCGTGGGTCCGCGCCACCGCCGGCCGGTACGCCATCTCACGGGCTCCCCGCTCGAGATCGCGCAGGTCGGCCACCGTGGCGTCCGGTCCGAGCACCTCGCGCGCCAGGGCCTCCGAGGCCGGGGAGTGGGCCGGGAACCGCTCCGAACCAGGCGCCGGATCGCCGAACCCTCTGATCCCCCTCAGGTCCTCGGCCATCCGGCGGGCGTTGTGGATGATGAACCTGTCGTGGTTACCGACCAGTCGCACCATCTCCAGGACCGCGTCCCGGTCGGCACGGGCACCGTGGCCCGCCGCGTGCGCGCTCCAGTCGCCGAAGCCCGCCGCGTGGGCGACCTCGACCAGCCGCCGATAGCCGGCGGCGTCCGGCTCGGCGCCATGCGTCAGATGATTGTGGACCATGCCCAGGCCCGATGCCTCGCGGTCGGTCAGCGGCGCCATACCGCCGGCACGGCCGAGGCGGTGACCGGCCCGGGCCATGTCATCGTCGGTCGGCGGGTCGGACGCCGAGCGCAGGATGTCGAGGAGTTCACCGCGGTCGTGCGCGCGGTGCGGCTCGTACCCCAGCTCCACGGCCCGGTTGTGCAGGTTGAGCAGGTCGACGAACGAGGCTTCCCGCCCGATGACCTCACGGGCGAGGTCCGTCAGGGGACCGTCCGAGCCCGTCGGGCGCGACTCCCCAGGGCCGATGATCTCGGTGTAGGCGTGGAAGAAGTCCCGTGCGTCGGAGTCCGCCACCATGACCAGGCCGTACCGCTCCGCGACGCGCCGCCCAAACAGCAGGGCCTCGCCGGGCCCGGGCTCCGGATGGGAGACCGCGAAGTCCAGGTGCGTGTACCCGCCGAGGGTGACCACGTCGCCGGAGTGCAGGTAATGCGCAGGGTCACCCGGCCCGATACGGCGGTGGTTGACCACCGTCCCGTTGATGGACCCCAGGTCGCGGATCCATGGCCGCCCGTCCGCATCGACGCCGAACTCCGCGTGGGTCCGCGACACGCGCTGGTCGGTCACCGACGGGTCGTTGCGCCGCCCCAGGACGACGCGCTCGCCGGGCGCGACACGCAGCGTCTCGGCCGACCCCTCGATGGCGACCCTGACCTCGACCGGAGGCGGCGCCGTCGTCCCCAGCGCGTCGAGTTCCCGGCGTTTGCCCGCGATCGCCGCATCCAGCGCCGCGACCTCGGGGTCGGGATGGTGGTGGTGCAGAACGGCGCTCGCCAGGTCGGCGTCGCTCACCAGGGCCTGCCGGTGCTCCTCCAGCTCGGCGATCAGCTTCTGGAGGTTCTCGCGCGCGTGCTCGACGACCACCGGGGAGTACGGGGCCGGGGTCTCGCCGGCAGGAGAGTGTCCTGGTACGACCAGCTCGTCCGGGTGACCTGCCAGGTCGGCCACGTGCGGCCGCGGATCCGCCGGGCGTCCGGCCAGGGCGTCCGGCTCGTCCTCGGGCCGCACGCCGGATCCGCCTCGGTCCGCGAGTCGCGCTCCGGGCGGCCGCTCGAGCCGGGCGACCGGCTCTCCTCCGCGCTGCGGCACGGGTACGCCCGGCTCCCCGAGCGGGGATCCGAACGCCTCCCCCTCCGGGCGAAAGGGCGGGACGACCGGATCCGTACCGTGGCCCGCGGCGGATCCGCCGGGATGCGTGACCGGGCCCGTACGGCCAGGCCACGCGACCGGCTCGGTCCCCGCCGCTGTCCCGGCGAGCCGTACGGGCGCCGTACCGGTCCCCTCACCCGCCATCCCGGGCCCGGGATCGCCGGCGGACGTCTCACGGAACACCCCGCCGGCAGCCGGCGGATCGCCGATCACGTCGCGTACGCCTCCCGCGGGCGCTCGCGGATCACCGGAGCGTACGGCCGGGTCATCCGGCGCAGGGGCGGTGTCGCCGGTACGGTCTGCGAACCGCAGGAGGACCGCGCCGTCGTCGCCCAGGGCCGGCCCTCCGCCGCGCGAGGTGGGCTTGAAGGCACCCATGACCTCGCCGTTGAGGGCCATGCCTCCGGCCATGAACAGGTCCTTGCCCCAGTTGACGTGCCCGTCGCCCGAGGACGCCTCCAGGCTCACGTTGACGCCGGCGCCCAGGGCGGTGTTGGTCACGAGCCGGCCGCGCATCGTGCCGGCCAGGAAGGTGGCGACCGGGTTGCCGCGCTTCCCGCCGAAGCCGAGCACGTGGTGCACCGCGCCCATGGCGCCGCCGGTGGCGAAGGCCAGGCCGGCGGACTCGCCGAAGGAGGCCCAGTCGATGCCGTCCTGCAGGCCGAAGTCCTCGCGTACCCGCTGGCCGACGAGGTTCAGCCCGCCGACGTACACGGCACCCGCCAAGCCCGCGCGCATCTCGGCGCTCAGCAGGACGCGCCGCAGGACGGTCCCCACCGCCCGGCCGACGACCTCCTCGAGGATCCTGCCGGCGGGAGTGAGCCAGGAGACCGCCCACAGTGCGGCGACGAAGATAGCCCCCCACAGGACCTGCGCCTGCGCGGCCCTGATCTCCCGGCCCATGTACCGGCAGAACTCCGCGAGGTCCCGGCAGCCACGCGCGGCGTCCACGAGATGCCCGCCGCCACCGCTCGTGAGCTTGGCGAAGGACGTCGCGAACGCCTGGATACCAGCGCCGATGTTGGTCCCGGTGATCGCCTGCCCGTGCCGCGTGGCGACGCCTGTGACGTCGTCGGCGACGCCGCCCAGTTCGTCGAAGGCGACCGCGAGCTGCGCCATGCCGTCGGCGTCACCGCGCGGCCACGCGCACATGAGGACCATCTCCTGCAGCCACGCCAGCATCTGGACCACAAGCAGGGGCGGCGGAACACTCCGGACCAGCGAGTCCGTCACCCCGACCGGCGGCAGCGCGTAGTCGCCGGGCGTGTCGTCCAGTCGCCAGGCGGCCGCCCCGCCGTCGCCGTTCTCCGCGGCCGCGTACGTCTGGGCCATCCGGACGCCGCCCACGGCATGGCCGCGCAGCGCGAACGCGAGATGCCCCATCGCGTCCAGCAGCCCATCCCGCGCCTGCCGAAAACCGATCGAGCCGCCGCAGCCGTTGAAGAACGCCTGGCCCAGGTCATCGTCGCCCCACACGCAGCCGAGCGCGTTCAGCCGGTCGACGCACGTCGTCAGGCCGGTCCCGAGCCTCCGCCCCGCGTCATCGATCCCCCGCGCCGACACGGCGATCCGAGCCGGGGTGACGTCCATCTGCCGACCGGCCACTCCGTCCCTCTCTCGCCACAGCCTGTACTTCCAGAACACCTGCCACATGAGCCCCGCACAGCAGGCCGGTGGAAGAAGCCGCAGGCTGGTAAGGCCAGCCTTAGTGAGGCAGCTAACCCTGTTCCGTTTGTGCAGCGGGAAGGAATTAGGCCACACTGATGTTGTGAAATACATGACCGAGACGAGGAGCACCGCGCCGGCGTCCGCCGGCGTGCCCGCGTTCGGTCCGAGTCATGTCGATCGTACGACGCGCGCCCGGGTGGCACGCCTGATTCTTGAACATGGTCCCATCAGCGCCTCGGCGCTCGGACAGCGGCTCGGGCTGACCCCCGCGGCCGTACGCCGCCACCTCGACCACCTCCTCGCCGAGGAGATGATCGAAGTGCGCCGGAGCCGCCCCCAGAGCACGCGTGGGCGCGGGCGTCCGGCGAAGCTGTTCGTCATCACCGACGACGGCCGCAGCGCGTTCGAGCACGCCTACGACGACCTCGCGACCAGCGCTCTGGCGTTCCTCGCCGAGCGGCTCGGCGAGGAGGCCGTCGCGGAGTTCTCCCGTCGCCAACTCGGCGACCTGGAGGCGCGCTATGGTGCGGCGATACGCGCAGTGCCCCCGCAGCAGCGGGTGCGCGCGCTGGCCGAGGCGCTGTCGGCGGACGGCTATGCCGCCGCGGCCGGCACGGCTCCGGCCGGCGGGCAGCAGCTCTGCCAGCACCACTGCCCCGTGGCACACGTGGCGGCACGCTTCCCGCAGCTCTGCGAGGCCGAGACCGCCGCTTTCTCGCGGCTGCTCGACGTCCCCGTGCAGCGGCTGGCGACCATCGCCCACGGCGACGGGGTGTGCACGACCCACGTGACCGCACGTGAACTGACCGAGAAGAATAACGACGACAAGCAAAAGTCCGGAGGCGCCTCCGTATGACTACGGCAGCCCATCCCGAGCTCGAAGGGCTCGGAAAATACAAGTTCGGCTGGGCCGATTCCGACGTGGCCGGTGCGTCGGCGCGCCGCGGGTTGTCCGAGGAGGTCGTCCGCGACATCTCGGCGAAGAAGAGCGAACCCGAGTGGATGCTCGACCTTCGCCTGAAGGGCCTGCGCCTGTTCGGCAAGAAGCCGATGCCGACGTGGGGCGCCGACCTCACCGGGATCGACTTCGAGAACATCAAGTACTTCGTCCGTTCGACGGAGAAGCAGGCCGCGTCCTGGGACGAACTCCCGGCCGACATCAAGAACACCTATGACAAGCTCGGCATCCCCGAGGCCGAGAAGCAGCGCCTGATCGCCGGCGTCGCGGCCCAGTACGAGTCCGAGGTCGTCTACCACCAGATCCGCGAGGACCTGGAGCAGCAGGGCGTGCTCTTCCTCGACACCGACACCGGCCTGCGCGAGCACCCGGAGATCTTCCAGGAGTACTTCGGGTCGGTCATCCCGGTCGGCGACAACAAGTTCGCCTCGCTCAACTCCGCGGTCTGGTCGGGCGGCTCGTTCATCTACGTGCCGCCGGGCGTCAACGTCGAGATCCCGCTCCAGGCCTACTTCCGGATCAACACCGAGAACATGGGCCAGTTCGAGCGGACCCTGATCATCGTCGACGAGGGCGCGTACGTGCACTACGTCGAGGGTTGCACCGCGCCGATCTACAAGTCCGACTCACTGCACTCCGCGGTCGTGGAGATCGTCGTGAAGAAGGACGCCCGCTGCCGCTACACGACCATCCAGAACTGGTCGAACAACGTCTACAACCTCGTGACCAAGCGCGCCGTCTGCTACGAGGGCGCGACGATGGAGTGGGTCGATGGCAACATCGGCTCCAAGGTCACCATGAAGTACCCCGCGATCTACCTCATGGGCGAGCACGCCAAGGGCGAGACGCTGTCCATCGCCTTCGCGGGCGAGGGCCAGCACCAGGACGCCGGCGCCAAGATGGTGCACAACGCGCCCAACACCTCCTCGACGATCATCTCCAAGTCGGTGGCGCGCGGCGGCGGCCGCACGAGCTACCGCGGCCTGGTCCAGGTGCAGGAGGGCGCCGAGCACTCCAAGTCCACGGTCAAGTGCGACGCGCTGCTGGTCGACCAGATCAGCCGCTCCGACACCTATCCCTATGTCGACGTGCGCGAGGACGACGTCGAGATGGGCCACGAGGCGACCGTCTCCAAGGTCTCCGACACTCAGCTCTTCTACCTCATGAGCCGCGGGCTCACCGAGGACGAGGCCATGGCGATGATCGTGCGCGGCTTCGTCGAGCCGATCGCGCGCGAGCTGCCGATGGAGTACGCCCTCGAGCTCAACCGCCTGATCGAGCTGCAGATGGAAGGGGCCGTCGGCTGATGGCAGTGCGGACCAAGCCGCGGGGCGCGACCTCTGAGCGCCCGCGCGGCACCCTTCACGAGCGCGCGTCCTACGACGTCGCCGACTTCCCGGTCCCGGGCGGCCGGGAGGAAGAGTGGCGGTTCACGCCGCTGCGCCGCCTGCGTGACCTGCACAAGGGCGCGGAGGCGGACGGCAAGGTCGTGGTCGGTGTCGACGCACCGCCCGAGGTGACCGTCGAGACCGTCGCGCGTACGGACGAGCGCCTGGGCAAGGCGTACGTCCCCGCCGACCGGGTGAGCGCGCAGGCGTACGCCTCGTTCGCCCAGGCGACCGTGGTCACGGTGCCCAAGGAGGTCATCGCTTCCGCGCCGACCGTCGTGTCGCTGCGCGGCGAGGGCGGCGTCGCCTACGGCCACACGACCGTGATCCTCGAGCCGTACTCCCAGGCCACCGTGGTGCTCGACCACACCGGCACGGCGACCTACGCCGACAACGTCGAGTTCGTGGTCGGCGACGGCGCCGCGCTGTCCGTCTTCAGCCTGCAGAACTGGGCCGACGACGCGGTGCACCTGTCACACCAGCACGCACGGCTCGGCCGTGACGCCAGGTACAAGAGCTTCACCGTGAGCCTCGGCGGCAGCGTGGTGCGCATCGCCCCGTCGGTGTCCTACGGCGCGCCGGGCGGCGACGCCGAGCTGTACGGCCTCTACTTCGTGGACGCGGACCAGCACCTGGAGCACCGGCTGCTGGTGGATCACACGCAGCCCCACTGCCGCAGCCGCGTCGACTACCGCGGCGCGTTGCAGGACGAGGGCGCGCACGCCGTCTGGATCGGCGACGTGATCATCCGTGCCGAGGCCGAGGGCACCGACACGTACGAGCTGAACCGCAACCTCGTCCTCACCGACGGCACGCGGGTCGACTCGGTGCCGAACCTGGAGATCCTCACCGGCGAGGTCGCCGGCGCGGGCCACGCCTCGGCGTCGGGCCGCCTGGACGACCAGCACCTGTTCTACCTCCAGGCACGCGGCATCCCCCGCGACCTCGCCCGGCGCATGGTCGTGCGCGGCTTCCTCGGCCAGCTCGTGGACAAGATCGACCTCCCTGAGCTGCGTGAGCAGGTGCGTAACGCGATCGACGAGGAGCTGGAACGTTGAGTTTCGTCAAGGTCTGCGCGCTCGCGGACGTGCCTGACGAGGGAGCGGTGACCGTTGAGATCGAGGACACGCCGGTCGCCGTCGTACGCGTCGGGGAGGAGCTCTTCGCCCTGCGCGACCTGTGCTCGCACGCCGAGGTGCCGCTCAGCGAGGGCGAGGTGTACGGCAACACGATCGAGTGCTGGCTGCACGGCTCGTGCTTTGACCTGCGTACCGGCAAGCCCACCAACCCGCCGGCCACCCAGCCGGTGCCCACATACCGAGTGAAGATCGAGGGCGACGACGTCTACGTGTCGCTCAAGGAGTCCTGATACATGGCCACGCTTGAGATCCGCGACCTGCACGTCTCCGTCGAGGACAAGGAGATCCTGCGGGGGGTCGACCTGACCGTGCGCGCGGGGGAGACTCACGCGATCATGGGGCCGAACGGCTCCGGCAAGTCGACGCTCGCCTACGCCATCGCGGGGCACCCCAAGTACGACGTCACGAGCGGCGAGGTGCTGCTCGACGGCGAGAGCGTGCTGGAGATGACGGTCGACGAGCGCGCACGCGCCGGGCTGTTCCTCGCCATGCAGTACCCCGTCGAGGTGCCCGGCGTCTCGGTGTCGAACTTCCTGCGCACCGCCGTCACCGCCGTACGCGGCGAGGCGCCGAAGCTGCGCGACTTCGCCAAGGAGATGCGCGGCGCGATGGAGGGGTTGCAGATCGACCCCGCGTTCGCCCAGCGCAACCTCAACGAGGGCTTCTCCGGCGGTGAGAAGAAGCGCCACGAGATCCTCCAGCTGGAGATGCTCAAGCCGAAGGTCGCGGTGCTGGACGAGACCGACTCCGGCCTCGACATCGACGCGCTCAAGGTCGTCTCCCAGGGCGTCAACCGGTTCCGCGAG
The DNA here is from genome assembly GCA_963799975.1 of uncultured Actinomycetota bacterium. Taxonomy (GTDB): domain Bacteria; phylum Actinomycetota; class Actinomycetes; order Streptosporangiales; family Streptosporangiaceae; genus Actinoallomurus. The sequence goes on from CAWCZF010000006.1 coordinate 1,229,171, forward strand.
GGCGGCGAGACGGGCGTGCTGCTCATCACCCACTACACGCGCATCCTGCGTTACGTGCAGCCCGACTTCGTGCACGTCTTCGCCGCCGGCCGCGTGGTGGAGGAGGGCGGCTCGGAGCTGGCCGACCTGCTGGAGAGCGAAGGCTACGAGAAGTTCACGAAGGCGGGCGCATCCGGGTGAGCATCGACGTCGGACAGATCCGCAAGGACTTCCCGATCCTGACGCGCACCGTACGCGACGGGCGGCCGCTGGCCTACCTCGACAGCGCGAACACCTCGCAAAAGCCGCTCCAGGTGATCGACGCGATCGAGGAGTTCTACTCCCGGCACAACGCCAACATCCACCGGGCGACGCACCAGCTCGGTGAGGAGGCGACCGAGGCGTACGAGGGCGCGCGCATCAAGGTGGCCGGCTTCATCGGCGCGCCGAACGAGTCCGAGGTGATCTTCACCAAGAACATCTCCGAGGGCATCAACCTCGTCGCGTACGCCATGGGCAACGCCGCCATCGCGGGCGGCGCGGCCGAGCGGTTCCGCGTCGGCCCGGGCGATGAGATCGTCATCACCGAGATGGAGCACCACTCCAACATCGTGCCGTGGCAGATGCTCGCCCAGCGCACGGGTGCGACGCTCCGCTGGTTCGGCGTCACCGACGACGGCCGGCTGGACCTGGCGAACATCGACGAGCTGCTCACCGAGCGCACCAAGATCGTCGCGGTGACGCACCAGTCGAACGTCCTCGGCACCGTCAACCCCATACGCGAGATCGCCGCCAAGGCGCACGCGGTCGGCGCGCTGGTGCTCGTCGACGGCGCGCAGGCGGTGCCGCAGATGCCGGTGGACGTGAGCGACCTGAGCGCCGACTTCTACGGCTTCACCGCGCACAAGCTGTGCGGGCCGACCGGCATCGGCGTGCTGTGGGGGCGCGGCGAACTGCTGGAGGCGCTCCCGCCGTTCCTCGGCGGCGGCGAGATGATCGAGACCGTGGCGATGGAACGCTCGACCTACGCGCCGCCGCCGCACAAGTTCGAGGCCGGCACGATGCCGATCGCCGAGGCCGCGGGCCTGTCCGCCGCGATCGACTACCTCCGCGGGATCGGCATCGAGGAGATCCACGCCTACGAGCACGAGCTGCTGGAGTACGCGCTTGACCAGCTCCGTGAGGTCGACGGGCTGCGCCTGCTCGGCCCGGCCGAGGCCGAGGGGCGCGGCGGCGCCCTGTCGTTCACGCTCGACGGGCTGGACGGCCGGGAGATCCATCCGCACGACGTGAGTCAGGTCCTCGACGCGCACGGCGTGGCCGTACGCGCCGGGCACCACTGCGCGCGCCCGCTGCACCGGAGGTTCGGCCTCACGGCCAGCACGCGAGCGTCGCTTTACTTCTACAACACGCGCGGAGAGGTCGACGCCCTCGCCGACGGGCTGCGGCAGACGCAGAAATTCTTCGGCACGGCCTGACGTTGGCCCAGTGGGCCGCGAGAAGGGAACACGAATGCAGCTCGAGTCGATGTACCAGGAGATCATCCTGGACCACTACCGGAACCCGCGCCACAAGGGCCTGCGGGATCCATACGACGCCGAGGTGCATCACGTCAACCCGACCTGTGGCGATGAGGTGACCCTGCGCGTACGCCTCGACGGCGACGACGTCGCGGACGTCTCCTATGACTCACTGGGCTGCTCGATCAGCCAGGCCAGCGCGTCGGTGATGACCGATCTGATCATCGGCCGGCCGGTCAAAGAGGCGATGAACACCGGTGATGAGTTCCTCAAGCTGATGCAGTCCAAGGGGCAGCTCGACCCGGACGAGGACGTCCTGGAGGACGCCGTCGCGTTCACGGGAGTGTCGAAGTATCCGGCGCGGATCAAATGCGCCCTTCTTGCCTGGATGGCGTGGAAGGACGCGACCGCGAAGGCCATGGAGGCCCAGGCATGAGTGAGCCGAGCGAAGCAGTGGTCCAGCACGACGCGCACGGCCGCTCATCCGACGAAGGAGGACTCATGTCCGAGACGAAGATCGCAGAGGATGAGGTCCTCGAGGCCATGCGAGACGTGGTCGACCCCGAGCTCGGCATCAACGTGGTCGACCTGGGGCTGGTGTACGGCGTGACCGTCGGCGACGACGGCGTCATCACGCTCGACATGACCCTGACGAGCGCCGCCTGCCCGCTGACGGACGTCATCGAGGACCAGACGAACAGCGCTCTGGAGGGGCTCGCGGAGAAGGTCGCCATCAACTGGGTGTGGCTGCCCCCGTGGGGCCCGGACAAGATCACCGAGGACGGCCGCGAGCAGCTGCGCGCCCTCGGCTTCAACGTCTGACGACTTCAACGTCTGACGACGGCTCACGTACGGCTTGCGCGGGGCCCGGCGGCGACGCCGGGCCCTCGGCGTGTGCTGCTCAAGAAACGGGCGGCCGGTCACCTGCTCCCGTCCTGACGCTCGCTCTGAACGGGTGCCGAAACCGGCTCTAGGCGAGTCCGGCCTGGCGGCGCCACCACTCGGGGCGGCGCGAGCCGGCCAGCCACTGGTCGGTGGAGCGCAGCACGGTGGTGAGCGCGTCGAGGGTGGCCGCCGGTCCGCCGGAGCGCCAGCGGGTCTCCACGATCGTGTGCGGGCCGTGGCCGCTCTCGCAGCGGCACGCGACCGCGAGGGTCGCGCCGATCCGGCAGTGGCCCGGGGTGTAGTCCACGGTCTCCATCCTGATCGTCACCTCCAGCCAGTCGTCCTCGTCCGCTCCCGTGTAGGTGTGGCAGGCGTAGATGCAGTGCGCCGGGGGATGCCACATCCACTGGCCGGGCTGCGGAGCGTCCGCGCGCGGCGCGGGCGGGCGGTTCGGCTGCCGGGTCTGCCACTGGCCGGCCAGGGTCAGGAACCGCGCGCGCACGTCGCCGACGTCCCAGTCCGTGCCGAAGATCTGCCCGAGCGGCAGCGCGCGCGGCCATATCCACACCGCAAGGTAGTGATCCTCGGGTGGGTTCCGCACTGTGCAATCATGCCGTGCGCACCTGCCGCGGCGCACGCCCGTGATCGCGAAATTCCTGGCCACATTGGTCCTCATCGGTCCACATCGGCCCTCCGCCGGCGGCCCGGCACGCGTCCAGGACGTGCGGGCATGCCCAGGGGACTCCGGCGCGGCGTCGTCTGGCCGCATGAGACCGTCGCGACCCGCCCGCCGAAGACCGGCGGGCGGCGCGCGTGAGGGCGGCGCGGGCGGTTCACGGGCCCGGCCGCGCCGGGTTCATTCAGGGATGACGCAGATCACGCCGCTGGGCGCGGGCGCGCTGCGGCGAGGCCGGGCGGCGCCGCGGCGATCGCGGCGTGGATCGCGTCGGCGAGGGCGAGCGCGGCCTCCTCGCTCAGCTCGACCGCCACCCGCGCGGACGGCCCTCGCGCCGGGTCGAGGAAGTCGATGTTGACCGAGTGCTCCTGCTGGAGGTGAACGGGGTGATCGACGTACACGGTCGCCTCGCGAAGGCCGATCCAGCCCGTACGCGCCTTGCCGCTGCCGGCGATCTCGATCTTGTGCGTCTGGTAGGTGCACATGGCTGCCCGCCTTCAGAGAGTGCGGCCGAAGAAGTCGAAGATCTTGCCCCAGCCGTCCACCGCGGCCTCGGGCCGGTACGCGGGCCGGTCCACGGCGAAGAACGCGTGCCCGGCGCCGTCGTAGGTGTGGAACTCGTGTTCCTTGCCGAGCCGGTCCAGCTCGGCGGACAGCTTGGCGGTCTCCTCGGGGCCGGGGTAGCCGTCCTCGGCGCCGAACAGGCCCAGCAGCGGGCAGGACAGTTGCGGCGCCAGGCCCAGGATCGGCTTCATCGTGGTCCGCCTCTCCGGCGGCGGCTCGTCGACGACGAACGCGCCGTAGCAGTCCACCGCCGCGTCGAGTGGCAGCGAGCACGCGGCGAGGAACGACTGGCGGCCGCCCGAGCAGTGCCCGATCACGCCGACCCTGCCGTTCGAGCCTTCCAGGGACTTCAGGTAGCGCGCCGCGCCGTCGACGTCGCCGACGAGCCGCTCGTCCGGCACTCCGCCCGCCGCGCGTACGGTCGCGGCGGCGTCGTCGGGATCGGCGCCCGGAGCCTCGCGGGAGTACAGGTTCGGGCAGAGCGCGGCGTAGCCGTGTTCGGCGAACCGGCGCACCATCTCCTTGGTCGCCCGGTCGTAGCCGGGCATGTGGTGGATGACCACCACGCCGCCGCGTGGTCCGCCGTCCAGCGGGCGGGCGAGGTACGCCTCGATCTCGTCGTCGCCGTGGCCCTTGATCGTGACGGTCTCGGCTCTGAGCGCGTCGGTCATGAACTCTCCTCGGTGTGGACATAGCGGGTGCCGCGCAGCGCCGAGCCCAGCGCGGCGATCGCGGACATCACCGCCGCGGCGGTGAACACCAGCACCAGGCCATGATGGAACGGCCCGGAGACGAGTTGGGGGAAGAACGCCTTCCCGGTGAGTGTCTGCCTGTTGTGCGGCGGGAGGCTGGCCAGCAGACCGTTGGAGCCCAGCAGGTGGCCGATCGGGTTGTTGCCCAGGAACGCCGCGAACAGCGTGCTGACCGGCGGCAGCTGTGCGACGCGTGTCGCGTCCGCCGCGGGCACCGACTGGGCCTGCAACCCGGCGGACAGGGTGTGCGGCAGCGAGCCGGCGAGTCCGGCGATCATCAGGGAGAAGAACACCCCGATGGACAGCGCGGTCCCGGAGTTCTGGAACGTCGCGCGCATCCCGGAGGCGACGCCGCGCTGGCTTCGCGGCACGCTGCTCATCACCGCGGAGGTGTTCGGCGCCGAGAACATACCCTGGCCGATCCCGCTCGCGAACAGCAGGCCCGCGAACAGGGGATAGGAGAAGTCGACCGGCAGCGCGATCAGCCCGACGAACGCGGCGCACACGATCGCCAGGCCGCCGGTGGCGAACAGGCGCGCGCCGAACCGGTCGGACAGGAAGCCTGAGATCGGCCCGGCCACCAGGAAACCGAAGGTCAGCGGCAGCATGTAGATGCCCGCCCACAGCGGCGTCCGCTCGAAGTCAAAGCCGTGCAGCGGCAGCCAGATCCCCTGGAGCCAGATGATCAGCATGAACTGCATGCCGCCGCGCGAGATCGCGATCAGCAGCGCCGCCAGGTTGCCGGCCGCGAACGCGCGGATGCGGAACAGCCCCAGCCGCAGCATCGGCTCGGCCACGCGCGTCTCCACCACGCAGAACGCGACCAGCAGCAGGACGCCGCCGCCGACCCCGCCGAGCACCCGCGGGTTGGTCCAGCCGGTCGCGTGCCCGCCGTACGGCTGGATCCCGTACGTGATCGAGGCGAGCAGGGCGATCGCGCCGGTCACGAACGTCAGGTTGCCCAGCCAGTCGATCCGCGCCGCCTTCGGCGTGCCCACCTCGCGCAGGCTGCGGTAGGACCAGATGGTGCCGACGATGCCGATCGGCACGCTCACCCAGAACACCGCGCGCCAGTGCACCTCGGCGAGCAGGCCGCCCGCCAGCAGGCCGAGGAACTGCCCGGCGAGCGCGGTGATCTGGTTGATGCCCAGCGCCATGCCGCGCTGTTCGAGCGGGAACGCGTCGGTGAGGATGGCCGCGGAGTTGGCGGTCAGCATCGCGCCGCCGATCCCCTGGACTACGCGCCAGCCGATCAGCCACAGCGCCCCCGAGGCGCCGCGGAACGGGTCCACGGACAGGGCGAGGGAGGCCACGCTGAAGATCATGAAGCCGAGGTTGTAGAGACGTACCCGGCCGAACATGTCGCCGAGGCGCCCCAGCGCCACCACCAGCACGGCCGCGACGAGCAGGTAGCCCAGGATCATCCACAGCAGATAGCCGATGTTGGCGGGGGCGAGCGGATCCAGGCCGATGCCGCGGAAGATGGCCGGCATCGAGATGATCACGATTGAGCCATCCAGCGTGGCGATCAGCACGCCGAGGGTGGTATTGGACAGGGCGGTCCACTTGTACCGGTCACTCGGCCGGTCATCGACGGCGGAGGCGGTCACAGGCGGTCCGCGAGCCGGTCGAGCAGGGGGATCGCCTCGATCAGCCGGAGCCGCTCCTCGGGGTCGAAGCCCTCCAGCGCCTTCGTCATCCGGCGCGTGCTCGCCGACCGGCGGTCGAGCAGCAGCAGCCGGCCGGCCTCGGTGGCCGACATCGACACCCGCCTCCCGTCGTCGGGGTCGGGCATCCGCGTGACGAGGCCGCGCTGTTCCAGCGCGGCCAGCGTGGTGCCCATCGCCTGCGGGCGCACGCGCTCCCCGTTCGCCAGCGCACCCGGCGTCGCGGGCCCGTCGCGGTCCAGCCGCGACAGCACGGACAGCTCCGAGAGGGTCAGCTCTCCGGGTTCGTGCGCCTGCCGGAGCCGCCGTACGACCCGGGCGAGCGCCAGGCGTAGCTCGAACGCCGCCCGCTCGATGTCCGGCTTGTTCACCACCATAATTAGTAAACTAAAACTTATAAGGCAAGATGTACAAATCGCGGGGTCAGGACGCGGTACGGTGCTCCGGCGCGCTCACCGCGACGACAGCGCCGTTGTCGCGGTCGATGACCGGATGGCGGCGCGGGCGAGACTTCGCGTCGCTCGGCAAGGTGTTATGGGACCGCCGGATCGGGCGGCGTGCTCGATCAGGTGCCGATCGCCGCCGCGTGGAACGGGCGCGTCATCGCCGTTGGCGGACTGTTCATCGGCGGTGCCGGCGTTCGCCGCCGGGCCCTGCGATCAGTACCAGCTGATGCTCAGGATCGAGACGAGATAGGTCAGGCAGGCGATGGCGGCCAGCCCGGCCAGCACCCAGATCTCGGCCCCGCGCAGCGTCTGGACGATGAGCGCCGCCACGATCACGGCCGCCAGCACGTCGCCGGTCGCGGCCGCGGCGCGCGTCTGGCCGCCGCTCCCGCCGAACGTCTCGTGCGACCCCTGCGCGTCGCCGCCGCGCGCGGCCAGCAGGATGCCGTAGCCGAGCAGCACCGCCAGCGTCACCAGGCCGGCCTCGGTCTGCCCGCGGAGCGCCACGGTCGCGCCGACCGCCACACCCGCGGCCACCGCGCAAAGCGGCGCGATCCAGCGGTGCGCGCGCCGTCGTTCGGGAGCGATCCACATGCCAGAAGTCCTCCCACCAGGGCAGAGAAGTCAAACCGGCCCACGCGGCAATCGGGATCATCGATTAGGGTTCCGTGATGGCAAAGGCGCGGCCGGCCGCCGGTGGCGGCCACTGGGTGGACGTACCGCCGGAGCGCCTCTCGCGGTGGCTCGGCGGCTTCGCCGACCGCCATCGCGGGTTCGCCGCCGAGGCGGGCCCGCGGGTCGTGCTCCTCCGCGGGGGTGACGGTGCGCTGGCCGAGTGCCACGTGCCGTTCCCGCCCCTCGAGGGCGACCTCGCCGAGCACACGCTGCGCGACCGCCGCGTCGGCGTCCTGCTCGTACGCCTCGGCGGCTACGCCTGCGGCGTGTTCGACGGCGACCGTCTCGTCGTCTCCAAGGTCGGGGCGCGGCCCGTGCACGGACGCAGCGCCGCCGGCGGGCGATCGCAGCAGCGGTTCGCCCGCCGCCGCGACGGGCAGGCGCGCGAGGCGCTGCGCGCCGCCGCCGACACCGCCGCGCGGGTGCTCGCGCCGCGCGCGGCCGACCTCGCGGCCCTCGTGTGCGGCGGCGACCGGCGCGCGGTCGATGCCCTGCGCGGCGACCGGCGGCTGGGTGCGTTGTTCGCCCTGGAGAGCGGGCCGTTCCTGGCCGTGCCCGACCCGCGGCTGGCCGTGCTCAGGGAGACGCCCCCGCGGTTCCGCGCCGTGCGCGTGCGGCTCGTCGACCCCTGATGACCACGCCCAGGGCCGCGGCCGCGACGCCGATCAGGACGATCAGGACGAGCAGCGAGAGCCACAGGTACGCCGGGACGCCCAGGAACCGTACGTACCCGTCGTCGACCACCGCCACCTCCCGGTACGCGCTGTCGGCCGTGTAGCCGAGCCGCAGGTCGCCGGTGAACTCCGACGGCTCGGCGTACTGCCGCACCAGTTCGGTCAGGAACGCGCCGCCGCCGACCATCGCGCGCAGGCCCGGCGAGTCGACCTGGCCCGGCGCGACCCGCCCGGCGAACGTCGTGGTCATGCCCAGCCCGGACACCGTGACCCGGTGCGGCGCGAGCACGTAGAGGTGCACCGACTGCTCGGTCTTGGCCAGGTGCGACAGCCGGATCGGGTAGACGGCGGCGCCGGTGGGGAACGCGATGCTCAGCGGGTCGAGTTCGCCGGTGAGCCGGCCCTGCCGCGGCACGAGCTTGATCGCGGTGTAGGTCCACCGCTCCGCGACGTACGGCTTCAGCGCCTCCGCGAGCCGCCCGGGCAGCCGGTAGCCGTGCGAGGTCAGCCACGAGGCCAGCGCGCCGGAGTCGCCGGCCGACAGCGTGGTCACCTCGAACGGGCCGAGACGCTGCCGTCCCAGCACGGCGACCCCGGATCCGGGACGTGCCGCCGGGGCCCCGGCGGAGTAGCCGCCGCCGAGGCGTGGCCACCAGTGCCGGTGGCGTTCGATGGCCGGCGCCGTGAGGCGGTCGAGCCGGTCGAACCAGGAGCGGTCGCCGAGTGTCACCTTCGCGCGTGACGGCGTGGGCATCAGCCAGGCGGCGTCGCGAGCGCGCGAGCGCACCGACAGCCGCATGACGATCTCCTCCTGCCGGCCGTCGAAGTGCACGATCGAGGTCTCCTGCGCCACATCGACGCCATCGCGACCAGAGGTGACGAGCGCGCCGCAGCCGCAGGCCCACGACGGGCGCACGAGCGCGAGGCAGGCGAGCGTCACGGCGGCGACGACGACGAGCCGGGCCGGGGTTCGGTTGCGCATGACCGCTGAGACGCGGATCCGCGCCCCGGTGGTTCTGGGACGCGGATCACGGTTCGGACTCGGTGGATCAGGACGCGGCGGGCGGCTTCATGACCACGAAGACGGCGCCGAACGGGTCGGCGACGACCGCGAACCGGCCGTAGGGAGAGTCCTGCGGCTCGCGTACGAGGCTGCCGCCGGCCGCGATCACGCGCGCCACGGCCGCTTCGGCGTCCTCGACCGCGAAGTAGACGGTCCAGTGCGCGGGCTCGCCCGGCACTCCCCAGATGCCGGCGACGTCGTCCTCGCCGACCTTGACCGTCGCGTAGTCGAAGCCGTCCACGCCCGCGCTTTCCACCGGACGCTCCAGGACCGCGGAGTAGAAGGCGCGCGAGCCCTCGCTGTCGGGTGTGGTCAGCTCGGACCAGCAGGCCGAGTCGGGCTCGCCGAGGATCTGCGCACCGTTGTGTGCCTGCCCCTCCCAGAGCCCGAACTGGGCGCCGGACGGATCCGTGGCCATCGCCATCACGCCCTGGCCCATCACCTCCATGGGCTCCACCACGACAGTGCCGCCGCCCTCGCCGATCAGCTTGACGGTCGCGCGGAGGTCATCGGCCGCGAAGTAGACGTTCCACGAGTACGAGCCGGCGTCCGCGTCGGGGGTCGGCATGATCGCCGCGACCGCCGCGCCGTCGACGAGGCACATCGAGTAACCCCCGGCCTCCGGCGGGCCTTCGTTGATCTCCCACCCGAACAGCGCGGTGTAGAAGTCGATCCCGCGCCGCAGGTCCGGAACCCCGAGGTCGAACCAGCAGGGACTCCCGTTCGGATGGTTGCCGGTGTGCTTGGTCATGATCTCTCCCTGAATGACGACGCCGCTCCCCGTCCGGTCACTCAGGGGGCCTCAGCCACCGGGCTCCCCGTCCGGTCGCCCCGGTGAATTCGGCGTGGTCACGGCGCAGATGTCCACGTCCGTCCGTCCTACCACGGCGGTCCGACAGATCGTGGCGTCAGCCCTGCTGTTCGACCAGCTCGCGCAGCCTGTCTCGCCGGGCCGCCAGCGTCTCGGCGAGCGCCTCCTGCTCCTCGGCCGCGGTGATCAGGGCGGCGCGCTCGGCCGCGTCGGTCGGCTCGGCGTCGCGGTCGCCGATCTGGCGGCGCAGCCCTTCCGCGGTGTTCCGCAGGTCTTCGAGATCGGCCTCCACGGTGTTCAGCTCCTGCTGGATCGCCGTCTCAGGCGCATCGCCGTCCATGGCCCTGTCCTCTCGTCCTCTCGTCCTCACGTGTGGCTCACCATCGGCCCTTCCCCCCGTACGGACCGCCACACGTCACAGCGGGCCGCGCGGCAGGACCGCGACCGGGCACGGGGCCGCGCGCACCAGCTTGAACGCCGTCTCTCCGAGGAACACCCGGTGGACCGGCGCGTCCTCGCTGCTCGCGCAGATCAGCAGGTCGCCCTCGGCCCAGTCGAGGTCCCACGCCGCGGCGGCCACGTCGCCGCCCTCGCCCACGGCGGCCTGCACCTCGCCGGGGTCCAGTACAGAGGACTCGCCCGCCAGGCGTATCGCCAGCGCCAGGTCGTCGCGCAGCGGGCCCTCGTCCGCGCCGTCGATCGCCAGCGTCACCAGCCGGAGCGGCACACCCAGCCGCGCCGCGGCCATCGCCGCCGAGGCGACCGCCTCGTCGCACTGCGGCCGCCGTACGTAGGCCACGGAGATCCGCTGCGGGCCGCCGGACGGGACGTGACCCGCGGGCGTGAGCAGCACCGTCTCGGTGGCGGCGTGCAGCAGGTGGTCGGCGGTGCCGCCGAGGTTGATCCGGCCGTTCGCGCCGCCGGGCGGCGAGCCGATCACGATCAGGTCCGCGCCGGTGCGGCTCGCCAGCACGGAGAGCCCGCGGCTCGCACTGCGGCTCTCGTGCGTGACCAGGTCGGCCGGCACCCCGTCGAGCCGTGCCGCGGCGTGCTCCAGCGCCGCCGTCGCCTCGACCACGGAGGCGGCGCGGTCCGGCGAGTGGACCGCGGCCACCGTCAGCCGCGCGCCGGTCACCTCCGCGATGGTCCGCGCGAGCGCCAGCGCCTCACGGCCGCCGGAGTCATCGACGTAGCCCGCCAGGACGTGCTCCCGGATCACGCATCGGAGCATGACCCGCCGAACGCGGCCGCGCAACCCCCGGGAACGCTCGCGACGCGCCGCAGGTCGTGATCATCGATGGCCGTCGCGTAGACTGGGCTCATGCTTGCGAGCTGATCAGGCGCTCCGAGGGCGCGGCCGGGCGACGTTCTTCCTGACGAGACCACGGCGGCGCCCTTTTCGACGTCCGCAGTCGCCCAGCCCGCCCCCCAGGAGCGTTCTCACCGTGATCACTGCCAGAGGCATCGAACTTCGAGCCGGCTCCCGTCTGCTCCTCGGCGACGCCACCTTCCGTGTCAACCCCGGCGACCGCGTCGGCCTCGTGGGCCGCAACGGCGCCGGCAAGACCACCCTGACGCGCGTGCTCGCCGGCGAGGGCATGCCCGCCGCCGGCGAGGTCACCCGCTCCGGCACCGTCGGCTACCTGCCGCAGGACCCGCGCACCGGCGACCTGGAGGTGCTGGCGCGCGACCGCATCCTGTCCGCGCGCGGGCTGGACGAGGTGATCAGCGGGATGCGCGCGGCCGAGGCGCTCATGTCGAGCGCGCACGGGTCCGAGCGCGACCGTGCCGTACGCCGCTACGGCCGCCTCGAGGACCGGCTGCACGTGCTCGGCGGCTACGCGGCCGACGCCGAGGCCGCCTCGATCGCCTCCAGCCTCAGCCTGCCCGACCGGGTGCTCGGGCAGCCGCTGCGCACGCTGTCGGGCGGGCAGCGCCGGCGTGTCGAACTGGCCCGCATCCTGTTCTCCGGCGCCGACACGCTGCTCCTCGACGAGCCCACCAACCACCTCGACGCCGACTCCGTCACCTGGCTGCGCGACTTCCTCAAGTCACACCAGGGCGGCCTCGTCGTGATCAGCCACGACGTGGCCCTGCTGGAGGTCGTGGTGAACAAGGTCTTCCATCTCGACGCCAACCGCTGCGTGATCGACCTGTACAACCTGGGCTGGAGCAAGTACCTCGCCCAGCGGGAGACCGACGAGCGCCGCCGCAAGCGTGAGCGGGCCAACGCCGAGCGGCAGGCCGGCACCCTGCAGACACAGGCCGACAAGATGCGCGCCAAGGCCACCAAGGCCAAGGCGGCCCAGCAGATGGAGCGCCGGGCGCGGCAGCTCCTGTCCGAGGTCGAGGACGAGCGGCGGGCCGACAAAGTGGCCAGGATTCGCTTCCCCGCACCCGCCCCGTGTGGCAAAACGCCGCTCATGGCGCGAGCTTTGTCGAAATCGTACGGTTCGTTGGAAGTCTTCACGGATGTCGATCTGGCCGTCGATCGGGGCAGCCGCGTCGTCATTCTGGGCCTCAACGGCGCGGGGAAGACGACCCTTCTGCGCCTCCTCGCGGGGGTCGAGAAGGCCGACACGGGCGAACGTGTCGACGGGCACGGGCTGCGCCTCGGCTACTACGCCCAGGAGCACGAGACCCTCGACGTTGGGCGCAGCGTCCTGGAGAACATGCGGTCGGCGGCGCCGGACCTGCCCGAGGTCGAGGTGCGCAAGATCCTCGGTTCTTTCCTGTTCTCCGGGGACGACGTGGACAAGCCGGCCGGCGTGCTGTCCGGCGGCGAGAAGACACGGCTCGCACTGGCCACTCTCGTCGTCTCCAGCGCCAACGTCCTCCTGCTCGACGAGCCCACCAACAACCTCGATCCGGCCAGCCGCGACGAGATCCTGGCGGCCCTTCGGACCTATGCCGGCGCGATCGTTCTTGTGACGCACGATGAAGGTGCGGTGGAGGCGCTTCAGCCGGAAAGAGTGATCTTGCTTCCCGATGGTGTTGAAGACATTTGGAGTGACGAATTTTCCGATCTCGTGGCACTTGCCTGACCTGCGACGCAAGCTCTGCGCAAGGAAGCAGATCTTTTCTGGCGTAGTGGGTAGCCGATCGCGCGTGAATGTCTGATCATGGCGGGGGATAACGCAGCGGTCACCACATCACTACGGGAGGTACTCGTGGCCGAGACCCTAAAGAAGGGCACCCGCGTGACCGGTGCCGAGCGAGACAAGTTGGCGGAACAGCTGAAGAAACGCTACGACTCCGGTGAAAGCATCCGCGCCCTGGCTGCCGCCACCGGACGGTCGTACGGCTTCATTCACCGCATCCTCACCGAGTCCGGCGTGAATCTGCGCGGACGCGGCGGAGCGACTCGCGGAAAGAAGTCCTGAGAAGCCGTCGTGCGGTCCTCGTGGCTTCACAGCTGTCTCTGATGCCTGCTCCCCTCTGCTCCGTGCGCCGTACCGTCTGACGCTCGTCGTGCCCGACCGGTTAGGGTCGGGCACGACGGCGGAACCCGGGCGCCGCCGTGCGACTCTGGAAGGACGGTCATGGCGGACGGTTCTCTCACCGATGCCGATTTCAAGCAGGCGGGCCTTCGCCTCGACGTCGACGGCGCCGTGGCCACGATCACGCTGGCCCGGCCCGAGCGCCGCAACGCGATGACGTTCAGCACGTGGCGGACCCTCGCCCGGATCGGAGACACGCTTCCCGGCGACGTGCGGGTGGTGATCGTATGCGGCGAGGGCCCGGCCTTCTCGGCAGGCATCGACCTGCGGCTGTTCAGCGAGGAAGGCGTCCCGGGGGAGGACGCCTTCGGCCCGCGCGACGAGGAGTTCGTCCACGGGCTCCAGGCCGGCTACCTCTGGCTGCGACGACCGGAGATCGTCTCGATCGCCGCGGTCCAGGGCCACGCCATCGGCGGCGGCTTCCAGCTCGCGCTGGCCTGTGACCTGCGGGTCGTCGCCGACGACGTGAAGTTCGCGATGAAGGAGCCCGCGCTCGGCATCGTGCCGGACCTGACCGGCTCCAAGCCGCTGGTCGACATCGTCGGCGTGCCGCGGGCGCTCGAGCTCTGCCTGACCGCCCGCACCGTCTTCGCCGACGAGGCCGCGCGCCTCGGCCTGGCCGAACTGGTCGTGCCGGTCGCCGAGCTCGGCACGGCGGTCGCGGACCTGGCCTCGGCCGTACTGGCGATCCGGCCCTCGACCGCCGCGGCGACCAAGCGGCTGCTGCGGGCCGCCCCGGGCAACACCCTGGAGGAGCAGGCCGCCGCCGAGGCGCGCGAGCAGGTCGTCCTCCTGCGCGAGCTCGCGGGCGAACAGGAGTCCTAGGGCGCCTTCACGCGGTCACCGTCGCCGCCCGGCGCAGTGCCGCCGCCAGCCGGTCGCGCGCCTCGGTCTGGGCGGCGATGCGCTCGTCGAGGACGGCGAGGCGATCCAACGCGACCCTGATGCCCTGGTCCGACGGGGACGCGGCGGCCACGTCGCCGTCCAGGCAGGACGCGAACGCGCGGATGTCGTCGAGGGTGAGGCCGGCGGTCAGCAGGTGGCGGATGTTGCGTACCCGCGCGACGACGTCGTCGTCATAGATCCGGTAGCCGTTTTGCGCCCGGCGGGAGGTGATCAGCCCCGCTTGCTCGTAGTGCCGCAGCGCACGCGGTGTCGTCCCCGTGGCCTGCGCCAACGCCCCGATCCGCACCCGCTCCACCTCCGCGCCAGTCCTATCACGCGACGACGGCACCGCCGTCGACCGGGAGCACCACTCCGGTGACGAACGACGCCCGCGGGCAGGCCAGCTGGGTGATCGCCCATGCCACCTCCTCGGGGCGGCCGATCCGCCCCAGCGGCGTGTGGGCGATCTGCCACTCGCGTACCGCCGCCATCCGCTCCGGTGACAACCCCTGGTGCTTCCCGATCGGAGTGTCGATCGCCCCAGGGGCCACCGCGACCACCCGGATCCCGCGAGGGGCCAGCTCCACCGCCCAACTGCGCGTGAGGAGTTCCAAAGCGGCTTTCGTCGCGGCATAGATCGCGTTGCCCGGCCAGGCCCGTTGCCCGACCGACGTCGTGACGTTCACGATCACCCCGCCGCCGGTCTCCAACGCGGGCAACGCCGCCTGCGCCAGCATGGCCGGCGCGACCAGGTTGGTCGCCAGCTGCGGTTCGACCAGGTCACGGGTGAGCGTCCCCAGCGCTCCGCCGCCGGCGATCCCCGCGTTGTTGACCAGCACGTCCAGCCGGCCGTGCGACGCCATGACGGCACGCACGATCTCCCCGGCGGCGCCCTCGGCGGCGATGTCGGCGGTCAGCGGATGGACGCCGTCGTGGCCGGCGGCGGCTTCGGCCAGCGGCTCCGCCCGGCGGCCTACGGCCACCACCCGCGCGCCCATCCCGGCGAACATGCGCGCGGTCGCACGGCCGATGCCCGTGCCCGCTCCGGTGACGACGACCACCTTGTCCCGCATTGAGGTGTCCATGCGGGCAATCCTCAGACCCTGCCGCCAACGGCAAGGTCAATCCGGCCGATGCCCGCCGGCCATCGCGCGAACGGTGAAGTACGCTCCAGGGCGGCCTACGACCAAAGACCCGGCCGGGTTGGGCCCGGGGGCGGGTGACGGGGCGTCCGGTCGTGGCGCAGGCTGGTCATGTCGGCGGGAATCAGCCCTTCCCGCGATGCGTTGCGTCTGTTGCTTACATGATTACGCCTTTACCTCCGGGAGGATCACCGTGGGAATGCCGGACAACGGCTGGATGGTGATGATGTCGTTCCGCCGCGACAACTCGGTGGTCAAGGAGCGCCTCAAGGCCGGGACCGTACGCCGTATCGCCGGCTACGCCCGCCCGTACGCCCGCGAGCTCGTCCTGTTCCTGCTGCTGAACTCCGTCGCCGCCGTCTTCGTCGTGGCGAACCCGCTGCTGCTCAAGACGATCATCGACCGGGGCATCATCCACCACCGGAGCGGCGTCGTCGTGGGGCTGGCCGTCGCAGTCGGGGTCCTGGCGATCTTCGACGCGGTGATCAGTCTCATCCAGCGGTGGTACTCCTCGCGTATCGGCGAGGGCCTCATCTACGACCTGCGCACCGAGGTCTTCAACCACGTGCAGCGGATGCCGGTGGCGTTCTTCATGCGCGCGCAGACCGGGTCGCTGGTCAGCCGGCTCAACAGCGACGTCATCGGCGCGCAGCGCGCCCTCACGACGACGCTCTCCTCGGTCGTCTCGAACGTGATCAGCCTGATCCTCGTCCTGATCACCATGCTCGTGCTTTCCTGGCAGGTCACGCTGATCGCGCTGGTGCTGCTGCCGATCTTTATCTTCCCCGCCAAGTGGGTCGGGCGGCGGCTGCAGAAGATCAGCCGGGAGCAGATGCAGCTCGACGCCGAGATGGGCTCGCTGATGACCGAGCGCTTCAACGTCGCCGGCGCGATGCTGGCCAAGCTGTACGGCCGCCCGGACGAGGAGGCGGCGATGTTCGCGAGCCGGGCAGCGCGGGTACGCGACATCGGCGTCATCTCCGGCATGTACGGCCGGGTGTTCTTCACCTCCCTCACCCTCGTCGCCTCGCTGGCCACGGCCATGGTGTACGGCGTCGGCGGCTCCCTCGTGGTCGACGGCAGCTTCCAGCTCGGCACGCTCGTGGCCCTGGCCACCCTGCTCACCCGCATGTACGGGCCGCTGACCGCGCTGTCCAACGTGCACGTCGACGTGATGACCGCACTGGTCAGCTTCGACCGGGTCTTCGAGGTGCTCGACCTGCCGCCGATGGTCGCCGAGGAGCCGGACGCCACGCCGCTGCCCGTCACCGGCGACGCGCCCGACGTGGAGTTCGACGACGTGGTCTTCAGCTATCCGGCCGCCTCCGAGGTCTCCCTGGCCTCCCTGGAGTCGATCGCGGTCACCGACTCGGCGCCGAGCCGCGAGGTCCTGCACGGCGTGAGCTTCCGCGTCCAACCCGGCGGCCTGACCGCGCTGGTCGGGCCCTCCGGCGCCGGAAAGACCACCATCACCCAGCTCGTGTCCCGGCTCTACGACGTCTCCGAGGGCGCCGTGCGCGTCGGCGGGCAGAACGTGCGCCACGCCACGCTCGAGTCGCTGCGCGACGCGATCGGCGTGGTGACACAGGACGCGCACCTGTTCCACGACACGATCCGGGCCAACCTCGTCTACGCGCGGCCGGAGGCCACCGACGACGAACTGGCCGAGGCGCTGCGCGCGGCACAGATCTGGGACCTGGTCGAGGACATGCCCGACGGACTCGACACCGTCGTCGGCGACCGCGGCTACCGATTGTCCGGCGGGGAGAAGCAGCGCCTCGCCATCGCCCGGCTGCTGCTCAAGGCGCCCTCGGTGGTCGTGCTGGACGAGGCGACCGCGCACCTCGACTCCGAATCGGAGGCCGCGGTGCAGCGCGCGCTGAAGACGGCGCTGGCCGGCCGCACCTCGATCGTCATCGCGCACCGCCTGTCCACGATCCGCGAGGCCGACCAGATCCTGGTGGTCGACGGCGGGCGGATCGTCGAGCGCGGACGGCACGAGGACCTGCTGGAGCGCGGCGGCCTGTACGCCGAGCTGTACCACACCCAGTTCGCCCGGCAGGCGCGGCAGCAGGACGCGGTGCCCGCCTCACAGGGGTGAGCGGGCACGAGCCCGGGGCGGGACCGGGAGGAGTGAGGCGGAGGGGGCAGGGGTAGACCCAGCGTGTGAGCACTGCGTATATCGCCCGTACGCGCTGGGTGATCCTCGCCGTGTCACTCGCCTGCGCGAGCGGCCTGGCCGATACGGGGACACGGGCCGGCGCCGATCCCGGATTCGCGGGACGTTCGCGGGTGTTCGGCCTGGCCGAGGCGGGGACGAGCCCGGACCAGGTGCTGTTCGCACCGGCCCGCAAGGTCCAGCCGGCCGGCCCGGAGACCGTCTACCCCGCCGCCGTCGGCCGCTACGTGCCGCTGTCGTTCGCGCCGGGTGCGGTGATACGCGCGTCGGCACCGATCGTCGAGCAGGGCGTCACCGACTACGTCCGCGGCGTACGGCTGACGCCGGAGCAGCTCGACGGCGACCTGCGGCGGCTCGTACGGCGGCCCGAGCCGCTGCTGGACCGTTCCCACATGTTCGAGCTGTGGTTCGACGGCCGAGGCCAGATCGTGCGCATGCAGCACTACTTCAGTCCCTGACCGGGATCTGAAGCCGGGGGACCAGTTGTGAATCGGGGGAGGACATGAACCGTCCGCTCGTGCTGACCGGCGTCGCGCTGGGCGTCGCCGTGACGCTCACCGGATGCGGGGGCACCAAGAAGGCCGCGACCGTCGCCCAGAGCGCCTCGGCCCGCGCCCGGCACCAGACGACGCCCGCGCCGACCAGGGCGCCGGCCGCCACGGCGACCGTCGCGGGCACCGTGCGGATGGGCGGCTTCTGCAAGGCGACCGGCACGGTCGGCCGTACCTCCGGCGGAGCCTGGGCGCGCTGTCTCAGACGACCCGGCGACACACGCGCCCGCTGGTCCTCCCAGGCGCCCTCGCGCGGTGCCGCACGCGCCGGCCAGTTCTGCTCGACGGTCGGCTCGACCGGCACGTCGTCCACCGGGACGAGGCTGACCTGCACGAAGAAGAGCGGCGACACGCGGCCCCGCTGGCGGACGCGGTAACCGCGAACCACGCCGGGCACGCACCCGCCGCACCGGGTGAGCGCCGGTCGCCCGGAGGACTTCACGCGGGCGCGGTCTCGATTCCACGTCACTGTCGCATGCCCGGCCGATCCTGACGGCGACCGGGGCAGGCGACATTCCCAAGCGACCGTGAAAGTGAGCACGATGCACAGGACCAAGCAGGGAGTGGGGCGGCTCGCCGCGCTGCTCGTCGGCTGCGGCGCGGCCGGGCTGGTGATCGGCTGGAGTTACGCCGAGCGGCCGCTTTCGGGCCACTCGCGCCCGCTCGGCCGATAGCCCAGCCGACGCAGCTCGGCGCCGGCGATCTTCTCCACCTGCGTGACCTGTTTCGGCGTGAGGTGTTCCTGCCACATGCCGACGTCGTCGTCGCGCAGGCCGTGCAACGCGCTCTTGGCGATCCGCTGCCCGATGTAGTCCGAGACGTCGCCGAGAACGTCGCGCGGGCGCGTCACCAGGTCCTCATAGCGGATGGTGAGCAGTTGCTCCTCGGGGGTCTGTGCGCGCAGCCGTGCGCTCAGCCGGATCGAGCCGCGCCACCGCAGCGCGCACTTGACGGCGACGCCCGCGCGCGGCCACCGCATGCGCTCGGTGACGTCCTCCACGCCGAGGAAGGCGTTGGGGAACACCTCGTCCAGGTTGGCGAAGCCGGGCCGGAACCAGGCCAGGCAGCGTTCGTCGCCCAGCATCCCCGCGACGGCGTCCCGCCCGTCGCGGATCACCTGGATCAGCTGCGCGTCGGGGAAGGCGTCCAGGATGACGTCGGTGCTGTAGATCAGGTCGGGCGTCGCGTCGGCGAACCGCTGGATGCCGCGCTGGTCGGCGCAGGTGCCGTCGGGGCCCATCCGGCCGAGGTCGCGGCACTGCGAGGGGCATTCCTCGCACCCGCCGGGCACGACCTGCCAGCTCTGCGCGTACGCGTCGCGCATGACACGCGCCGCGCCCGCGCCGCGCTCGGACGCGATCGAGGGGCGGCGGGCGAACGCGTAGACGGTTCGCACCACGTTGGGGCGGCCCATCGTCAGATGGAACGTCGCCGACTGCCGGATGGCGCGGGCCACCAGGTCCGTGCCCGAGTGTGGCGCGCCGAGCAGGAAGATCGGACGCCGGACCTTGGTGCCGTTGACCACCAGGATGTGCGGGGACGCGGAGCGCGTGGACGTCACCAGCGTGTCACCTCGGATGGGCCATCTCGCCGAGCGGCCTCAGCCGACGACCGCGAGAGCGTCGATCTCGACGAGCAGACCCTCGGCGAGCCCGACGAACACCGTCGTACGCGCGGGGTAGGGCTCGACGGCGAATTCGTCGTACACCGCGTTCATCGCGGCGAAGTCCTCCCGGTTCGCGAGGTACACCCGCAGCATCACCACGTCGCCGAAGCCGGATCCGGCCTCCTCCAGCACGGCGCCGATGTTCTCCAGCGCCTTGCGGGTCTGCTCGCCCACGGTCTCGCCGACGATCAGCCCGGTGGCGGGGTCCACCGGGACCTGGCCCGCGACCTGCAGGATGCCGCCCTTGCGGACGCCCTGACTGTAGGCCGCGGCCGGCCGAGGGGCGTTGGGAGTACTGAAAGCGATCTTGTCACTCATGCGGGTTTCTCATCTCCGGGCGTCGGGCCGTCGGGGCCACGGCACCGTCGACACTCATGAAGGGATGGTACTGACTTCGCGTCCTGCATGGTCACGCCGGGGCAATCTGGATGCGGCCCCCCTGCGCGAACAATAGTGCCGTCCGTTTCGCCGCACCCCCGTACGCGCGGGTCCAGCGTGGCGCGCCCGGCCTCGGCGCCAGGCGTGCCCCGCCATACCTTTGCCAGGCTCTGACCTGCGCGGGTCGGCGCGGGTACCGGTTCGCGCCCGCACCCCCTGGTTGACTCGGCCGATCGCAGACGCCGGCGCTCGCCGCCGGCGCGGGGGACGTTCGCGGCGGTATCGGACGCCGCACGGAGGGGGCGATCATGCTACGCCTGATCAAGGGCCAGTACCGGATCCTGCACAGTCAGCCCGACGGCGACTCGGTGCACTTCTTTCCCGACGACGCCGAGGCGTTCGCGAAGCTGCGCATACGGGCGCGGCTCAGCCCGGCGGGCGGCGTGCAGTTGCGCCTCGACGCCATCGACGCCCTGGAGACCCACTACACGCCGCGCGCGCACGGCGGCTTCACCCAGCACCAGCCGCTCCCGCTCGCGCACGCGCCGGCCGACCGGCTCCTGGCCCTGCTGGGCTTCAGCGACGTCAAGCGCGACCGGGAGACGGTCACCAGCGCCACGCCCGACCAGACGCCCGGCCACATCCTGACCCGGTTCGCCGACCGGTACGGCCGGCCCGTCGCCTTCGCGTACGCGGGGGGCGCCGACCATCCCGACCTGAGCCAGGTCCACGTCACCGGGCCGATGCTGCGGCGCAGCGTGAACCACCGGCTGCTCGCCGAGGGGCTCGTCTACCCGACCTTCTACAGCAAGCTGTACCCGGACCTGCGGGCCGAGCTGACCGCCACCGCCGAGGCCGCGCGCAAGACCGGCGCCGGCGTGTGGACGAGCGACGCCACGACCAGCGGGGCCACCGTCACCAGCCTGGCCGATCTGGACGACCACATCGTGATCCTGCCGAAGCTGTTCCGCCGCCTGGTCGACTACCTGGCGCTCGGCGCGGGCAACGTCTCACTCGACCGGTTCACGAGCTTCCTCGCCGCGCGGAACGACCGGCTGTTCGTCATCTCCGAGGCGCACGCCACCGGCCTGGACACCGTCACCGCCGTCGCCGGTCAGAAGCTGCGGCTCACCCACCCGCCCGAGGACCTCATCTTCATCGAGGCGTGACGCCGGCCCCGCGACCCCGCCCCGCTCCGCCGGCGCCGTACGGGGCGGGGCGGTCCGTCGGCCGCCACGAGAAGCGGAGGGCATAGCGTGGCCTGACGCGAGTGTCGCGGGAGGGACGGGTGATTCGTGGTGGATGCCGAGGCGCTGCGCCGGCTGGGCGACGAGCGGATCGACTGGCGGTTCAAGGGAATGCCGGCCGACGCCGAGGGGATGACCGTCGCGGAGCTGGCCGCCGAGCGCCGTAACCTGTTCGACGGCGGCTTCCACCCGCCGCTCGTCGCACTCGACGCGGGCGCGATGGAGCACAACCTGGCGACCATGCGCGACTGGTGCGAGCGGCGGGGCGTGCTGCTGGCGCCGCACGGCAAGACGACGATGGCGCCCGCGCTGTTCGCGCGTCAGCTCGAGTACGGCGCGTGGGGCATCACGGTGGCCACGTTCGCCCAGCTCCGCGTGGCGCGCGCCTTCGGGGTCCGCCGGGTCCTGGTCGCCAACGAGCTGGTCGACGCGGCCGGGCTGCGCTGGGTGGCCGCCGAGCTGGGCCGCGACCCGGAGTTCCACCTGCTGTGCTTCGCCGACTCGGTGCGCGGGGCCGGGCTCATGGCCGCGGCGCTGCGCGGCACGCCGCGTCCGGTCGACGTCCTGGTCGAGCTCGGCGTGAGCGGCGGACGGGCCGGCGTACGCGAGGTCGCCACGGCCGAGGCGGTGGCCGAGGCCGTGCGCGCCGCGCCGGAGCTGCGGCTCGCCGGCGTCGCCGGGTACGAGGGCGCCATCGGGCACGGCGCCGAGGCGACGAGCCTCGCCGCGGTCGACCGCTACCTGCGCGACCTGCGCGCCCTGGCCGGCCGGCTCGGCCTGCCCGGCGACGCCGTACTGAGCGCCGGCGGCAGCGCCTACTTCGACCAGGTCGCGGACGTGCTGGCCGGCCCGCGCACCGTGCTGCGCAGCGGCGCGTACGTCACCCACGACGACGGCTACTACCGGGAGATCTCACCGCTGCGCCGCGGCGGCGACACGCCGTTCGTCTCCGCCCTGCACGCCTGGTCCCAGGTGACCTCACGGCCCGAGCCCGGACTGGCGCTGCTCACTCTGGGCCGCCGCGACGTCTCCTTCGACCTGGGCCTGCCCGAGCCGCACACCGTACGCCACGCCGGCGGCGCGCGCTCGCCCGCCGGTGACAGCCGCGTCACCGCGCTCAACGACCAGCACGCGTTCCTGGAGCTCGGCACGGACACCGAGGCCGAGGTCGGCGACTGGGTCGACTGCGGGCTCTCGCACCCGTGCACGGTCTTCGACAAGTGGCAGCTCCTGCCGGTCCTGGACGGAGAGACCGTGGTCGACCTCGTGCGCACCTGGTTCTGATCGGGCCCGAAACGCGGCGGAACCGCCCGCGCCGACAGGGCGATCGCGAAGATGTGCGGACGCGATCGCGGGAATAGGCTGCTGACCATGATCGGTGACTGGCTACGGGAGGCGAGCGCGATCACCGTGCTCACCGGGGCGGGCATCAGCACCGAGAGCGGCATTCCCGACTTCCGCGGCCCGCAGGGCGTCTGGACCAAGGATCCCGCGGCCGAGGCGATGGCCACGATCGACGCGTACGTCTCCGACCCGGAGGTGCGCCGCCGCACCTGGCGGTCCCGGCGCGACCACGCGGCCTGGCGCGCCGAGCCCAACGCCGGGCACCGGGCGCTGGCCGACCTGGAGAAGACCAGGCGGCTGCGCGCGATCATCACCCAGAACATCGACGGTCTGCACCAGCGGGCCGGCTCGGACCCGGACCTGGTGATCGAGGTGCACGGCACCATGCTGGAGGCCGAATGCCTCACGTGCGGGCTGCGCACGCCGATGCCGGAGGTCCTCGCACGCGTCGATCGCGGCGAGGCGGACCCGCCCTGCCTGGCGTGCGGCGGCGTCCAGAAGTCCGCGACGATCTCGTTCGGGCAGGCGCTGCGGCCGGAGGTGTTCGCGGCGGCGACGCGTGCCGCGCGCCGCTGCGAGGTCTTCCTGGCCGTCGGGTCCTCGCTCGGCGTGCAGCCCGTCGCCGGACTGTGCCTGGAGGCGGTGGAGCACGGCGCCCGTCTCGTCATCGTCAACGCACAGGAGACGCCGTACGACCGGCTCGCCGACGCGCTCGTACGCGAGCCGATCGGGACGGCCCTCCCGACGCTCGTGTCAGAAGCCTGTTGACGGTGAATTGCAAGCGTGTGGTTTATGACCTCTTCCGCTCCGGGGTCATCAGGTGTCATGCTCTGACCGACCGCATAACAAGGAGAGTTGGATGGGTGACCCTGGGGACGGCGGACCACCCTCTCTCGCCTCCCTCCATGCGGGGGACAGGATCGCCGTGGTCGCCCCGAGCGGCCCCGCCGACCCCGCGCTGCTGGAGCGCGGCTGCGCCGTCCTGCGCGGCCTCGGCTTCGACGTCGTCGTCGGCAAGCACGCCCTCGACCACAATCCCGCCGAGCTCACCTACCTCGCCGGATCCGACGCCGACCGCGCCGCCGACCTACAGGACGCCTGGTGCGACCGGCGGATCTCGGCGGTGTTCTGCGCCCGCGGCGG
The DNA here is from genome assembly GCA_963799975.1 of uncultured Actinomycetota bacterium. GTDB lineage: Bacteria > Actinomycetota > Actinomycetes > Streptosporangiales > Streptosporangiaceae > Actinoallomurus. Next base: position 1,252,918 of record CAWCZF010000006.1, read on the forward strand.
ATACGGCGCGGCGCGCGTGCTCGACCACCTCGACTGGGCGGCGCTCGGCCGCGCCGCGCCCAAGCTCCTGCACGGCTCCAGCGACATCACCGCGCTGCACGCCGCGTTCGGGCGGCGGCTGTCGGTGCCGACCTCGTTCGGGCCGATGGTGGCCTCGCTCATCGCCGAGGCCGACCCCGAGGCGCTCGCGCACCTGCGCGACGCCGTCCTCGGCGCGGGCGCGCCCGCGCCCGGCTCCCAGGCGCTCCGCGGCGGTCAGGCGCGCGGTGTGCTGACCGGCGGCAACCTCACGCTGCTCACCTCGCTGCTCGGCACGCCCTACTCCCCGGAGCCGGCCGCGGGCCGGATCGCGTTCCTCGAAGACGTCGCCGAGGCGCCGTACCGCGTCGACCGGATGCTCACCCAGCTCCTGCAGGCGGGCTGGTTCACCGGCGTCGCGGGGATCGCCCTGGGGTCCTGGACCGGCTGCGGCGACCTCGACGCGGTCTTCGCCGACCGCCTCACGCCGCTCGGCGTGCCGATCCTCGCGGGAATCCCGGTCGGTCACGGTCCCCGCCAGCTCACCATCCGGCTCGGCGCCGTCGCGGAGCTCGACGCCGACGCCATGGTGCTCCGCCCGAGCACTCCGGACGCGCCCGCAGGCGAGGAGACGTCGTGACGACCTTCGAGAGGCGCGACCGCAGACCGACCGCGGCCGACGGCTCCGATCCAGCGCTGGACTCCCTCGTCGTGCTCGTCGCCGAGAGTCACGGGTACGCCTGCCGTCCCGTGCCGGGCGACGTGATGCTCCTCGACGGGCCGCAGCGCCTGCACATCGGCATGCGCAACCTGCGCCAGCTCGCCCGGCAGGTGCCGCGCGACGACTGGCCGGCCCTGGTCGCCGACCACGTCGGCACGATCATCACCGCCATCGAGGAGCCGCTGGACCTGAGCGACTTCGCCCTCGTACGCGGCCTGCTGCGCTCGCGCGTCTACCCGGTCGAGGCGCGTACGGGCCGGCTGATCTCGCGGCCGTTCGCCCCGGGCCTCATCGAGGCGATCGTCGCCGACACGCCCACGACCGTGCGCACGGTCGTCACCGACGACGCGACGACCTGGCCGGTGACGACCGACGAGCTGTTCGCGGTCGGCCGCGACGGCGTGCGCACCGACGGCCCGCTCGAGTGTGACGTGATCGACGACACCGGCATCCGGGTGCTGGAGGGTTCCACGTTCTACGCCGCCACCCACCTCGTGTGGCTGGAGTCCTACCTCGACCCGGGCCCGCACGGCGCGCTCGCGGTGGCCCCGACCCGCAGCACGATCGCCGCCTGCGCGATACGCAAGGACACCGCACGCGTCACCGCCGAGCGGCTGCGCGGCTTCGCCGGCGACGCGCACGAGGACGGGCCGGGCTCGCTGACGCCGGACCTGTTCTGGTGGCGCCGGGGCACGCTGACGCTGCTGGAGCGCGCGAACACCGGGCGGGGCGCGCTCCCGGCCGACTTCCTGCGGTTCCTCGACTCCCTGCCCTGAGCCGCCGGGCCGCCGGGGCCGTCCGGGTCAGCCGTTCCGCCGCCCGCCGCGCAGGCCGTCGTGGCCTTCCAGGTCATAGGCGGTGAGCACGAGCGGCACGTGGCTGAACGCCTGGGGGAAGTTGCCGACCTGGCGCTTCAGCCGCGGGTCGTACTCCTCGGCGAGCAGCCCGACGTCGTTGCGCAGGTCCAGCAGGCGCTCGAACAGTTCGCGCGCCTCGTCCACGCGGCCGATCTGCTGGAGCGCCCCGGCCAGCCAGAAGCTGCACGCGAGGAACGCGCCCTCGCGCCCCGGCAGGCCGTCGACGCATCGGTCGTCATCGCCGGTGGCGTACCGCTCGACGAACCCGTCCGTGGTCAGCTCGCGCTGGACCGCCTCGATGGTGCCGACCACGCGGGGGTCGCTCGCGGGCAGGAACCCGACGCGGGGGATCAGCAGCAGCGCCGCGTCCAGCTCGCGTGAGCCGTAGGACTGGGTGAAGGTGCCGCGGTCGGCGTCGAAGCCCTTCGCGCACACCTCGCGGTGGATCTCGTCGCGCAGCGCGCGCCACTGCTCCACCGGGCCGCGGCGGTCGAAGTTCTCGACCATGCGGACCGCGCGGTCCACGGCCACCCACGTCATCACCTTGGAGTGCACGAAGTGGCGGCGCGGCCCGCGGACCTCCCAGAGCCCCTCGTCCGGGTCGTTCCAGTGCTGCTCGACGAAGCCCATCATCGACGCCTGCAACGACCAGGCGTGCCGCTCCGGCTGGATGCCGCTGTTGACCGCCAGGAACAGCGAGTCGGCGACCTCGCCGTAGACGTCGAGCTGGAGCTGCTTGGCCGCGGAGTTGCCGACACGTACGGGCCGGGAGCCCTCATAGCCCGCCAGCCAGTCCAGCTCGTACTCCTCCAGGCGGCGCTCGCCCGCGACGCCGTACATGATCTGCAGGTCCTCCGGGCTGCCCGCCACCGCGCGCATCAGCCAGGACCGCCACGCCTTGGCCTCGTCGCGGTAGCCGCTGCGCAGCAGCGCCTCCAGGGTCATCGTGGCGTCGCGCAGCCAGCAGAAGCGGTAGTCCCAGTTGCGCACCCCGCCGATGGCCTCGGGCAGCGAGGTCGTGGCCGCCGCGACGATGCCGCCGGTCGGCTCGTACGTGAGCGCCTTGAGCGTGGCGAGCGAGCGCACGACCGCGTCGCGGTAGCGGCCGGAGTAGGTGCACTCCCGTGCCCAGTCGGTCCAGTACTGCTCGGTGCCGCGCAGGGCCTCGTACGGGTCGACGTCGAGCGGCGCCGGCAGGTGCGAGGGGTGCCAGGTGAACACGAACGGCAGGGAGTCGCCCTCGCAGACGACGAACGTCGCGCGGTGGGCGAAGTCGCGGCCCTCCAGCTCGACCGGGCTGCGCAGCCACACCGAGTCGGGGCCCGCGATGCCGGCGAGGTGGTCGCCCATCCGCCGCATCCACGGGATCGCGTTGCCGTAGTCGAACCGGATCCGCAGGTCCATGCGCATCGGCACGCGGCCGGAGACGCCCTCGATGATGCGGACCACGTCGGCGGCGTCGCCGCGCTCGGGCATGAAGTCGACCACGCGTACGGTGCCGGTCGGCGTCTCCCACTCGGTCTCCAGGATCAGCGTGTCGCCGCGGTACCGGCGGCGGGTCGCACGCGCGCCGGAGACCGGGGCGATCTGCCAGCGGCCGTTGTCCGGGCCGCCGAGCAGGCCGGCGAAGCAGGCGGGGGAGTCGAGGCGGGGTAGGCAGAGCCAGTCGATGGAGCCGTCGAGCCCCACGAGCGCGCAGCTGAACAGATCCCCGATGAGCGCATAGTCCTCAATTGGCGCAGACACGCATTTCCCCCTTGCCGTGACGTATTCCGACCCAGTGCGTACGGTAACGCGGCGCTGCACCCCGTACGAGACGAATCATCCGACCTGACATGCTGTTTACCGATGGCGATGACGGTAAGTAATCCTCCGGTCGCGATTTCGGCGGATCGGCGGGCGGGGCGGTGGATGCGGGGCACGGAGGGGGTCGTCCGCAGTCTCGTCCCGGCGCGTGTCGACCGCCTGCCGTGGTCGCGGTTCCACACCCGGCTGGTCGTCGCGCTCGGGGTGGCCTGGGTCCTGGACGGACTGGAGGTCCAGATCGCGAGCATCGTCGGCCCGGCGCTCCAGCGCGCGGACACGCTGCACCTCACCTCGCGCGAGGTCGGCTTCGCCGCGACCGTCTACCTGCTCGGCGAGGTGGCGGGCGCGCTGGTCTTCGGCCGGCTCTCCGACCGGCTGGGCCGCCGGCGGCTGTTCATCGTCACGCTCGGGCTCTACCTGGTGGCGAACGCGCTCACCGCGCTGTCGTTCGGCTACCCGGTCTTCCTGCTCTTCCGGTTCGCGGCCGGCATGGGCATCGGCGGGGAGTACGCCGCGATCCACTCGGCCATCGACGAGCTGATCCCGGCGCGCCATCGCGGCCGCGTCGACCTGGCCGTGAGCGGCACCTACTGGTTCGGCGCGATTCTGGGCTCGCTCGGCGAGTACGTCCTGCTCGACCCGCGTCTGCTGCCGCCGAACGTCGGCTGGCGCATCGGCTTCCTCATCGGCCCTGCGATCGGCCTGGGGATCTGGACCCTGCGCCGCGCGCTGCCCGAGAGCCCGCGCTGGCAGCTCATGCACGGGCAGGCGGAGGAGGCCGAGCGCACGGTCGCCTGGATCGAGCGCGAGGTGGAGTCCTCCGGCGTACGGCTGCCCGAGGTCGACCGGTCACGCTTCATCGAGGTGCGGGCACGCGAGCCCGTGTCGTTCACGCAGGTGGCGCGGACGCTGTTCCGCGAGTACCCGAAGCGCTCGGTGCTCGGCGCGACCCTGATGATCAGCCAGTCGTTCCTCTACAACGCGATCTTCTTCACGTACGGCCTCGTGCTCAAGCACTTCTACGGCGTCGCCGACCACGACGTGGCCAAGTACTTCCTCCCCTTCGCCGTCGGCAACCTGCTCGGCCCGCTGCTCATCGGGCGGCTGTTCGACACCGTCGGCCGCCGGCCCATGATCGCGAGCACGTACCTGCTGTCCGGCGTGCTGCTGGCGGTCAGCGGCTACCTGTTCAAACTCGGGGTGCTGACCGCGGTCACCCAGACGGTGCTGTGGTCGGTCATCTTCTTCGTCGCCTCGGCCGCGGCCAGCTCCGGCTACCTCACCGTCAGCGAGATCTTCCCGATGGAGCTGCGCGCGCAGGCGATCGCGCTGTTCTTCGCCATCGCCCAGGTCTTCGGCGCGCTCGGTCCGACGATCTTCGGCTCGCTGATCGGCGACCAGGCGCACCCCGACCCCGGCCGCCTGTTCGTCGCCTACCTGATCTCCGCCGGGATCATGGGCGTCGCGGGCGTCGTCGCGGCGTTCTGGGGCGTCAAGGCCGAGCGGACGGCGCTGGAGGACGTGGCGCCGCCGCTGTCGTCGGTACGCCGCCCGGCGTGATCGGCCTCGGCCGCTCGGTCCGCAGGAACGGGACGAACGCCTGGGTGAGCGGGCCGATCGCCACCGCGTACAGCAGGGTGCCGACGCCGACGGTGCCGCCCAGCAGCCAGCCGAGGACCAGCACGGTCACCTCGATGGCCGTACGCACCAGGCGCAGGGAGTGCCCGCGGGCCGCCAGGCCGGTCATCAGGCCGTCGCGCGGGCCGGGACCGAAGCCCGCGCCGATGTAGCAGGCCGTCGCGAAACCGCCGACGACGATCGCCGTGACCAGGTACGCCCAGCGCATTGGGAGCCCGTACGGGTGCGGGAGCAGCCACAGGAACAGGTCGGCGAAGGCGCCGAGGAGGACCACGTTGCTGACCGTGCCCAGGCCCGGCCGCTGCCGGAGCGGGATCCACAGCGTCATGACGAGCGCGCCCGCGATGATGATCCACGTGCCGATCGACAGGCCGGTGTGGCGGGCGAGCCCCTGGTGGAAGACGTCCCAGGGGTCGTTGCCGAGCCGGGAGGAGACCTGGAGCGCGACGCCGAGACCGTACAGGGCCAATCCAACGTAGAGCTGGGCCAATCTGCGGATGAGCATGGTTCCCCCCTTGTTCCGTGCTCATTCAGTCATGACAATGGCCTGGTGGTTAAGAGCCAATAAGGGAAAGTGGTCCTATGTCGCCCCGGTCCGTCAACGCCTCGACGCTCGCGCGGCTGCTCGGCGGCCCGCCCGTGGAGCGGCCGTACTACGCGGTGATCGCCGCAGGCCTGCGCGGCCTGGTGCTCGACGGCCGCCTCCCGCCGCACACGCGCCTGCCCGCCGAACGCGACCTCGCCGCGATCCTCGGCACGAGCCGTACGACGGTCACCGCGGCCTATGACGCGCTGCGGGCCGAGGGGTACGTCGAGAGCCGTCAGGGGGCGGGAAGCTGGACGTCGCTGCCCGGCGGCGCGATGGCGCCGGCACGTCTCGGGCTCGCACCGGACCGCGACCTCATCGACCTGGCGTGCGTGGCGCCCGAGGCACCCGAGGCGTTCGGCGCGTGCGTCGCCGCGGCCGTCGCGGAGCTGCCGCGGCACACGGGCGGCCACGGCTACGAACCGCTCGGCCTGGCCGCCCTGCGCCGCGCGGTGGCCGCCCGCTACACCGAACGCGGCGTGCCGACCGTGCCCGAGCAGGTGATCGTCACGACCGGCGCGCAGCACGGCCTCTGCCTCGTGCTCCAGGCCCTCATGCGCACGGGCGACGCCGCGCTGGTGGAGTCGCCTACCTACCCGCACGCCCTGGACGCCCTGCGCCGCGCCGGCGCGCGCCTCGTGCCCACGGGCGTCAACGCCGGCTGGGACCTGGACCTGATCGCCGGCGGGATGCGGCAGTCGGCGGTGCGGCTCGCGTACGTGATCCCGGACTTTCAGAACCCCACCGGCCGGCTGATGGACGACGGCGACCGCGCCGCGCTGGTCGCCGCGGCCCGCGACGCCGGCGCGTACGTGCTGAGCGACGAGAGCTTCGCCGAGCTCGCCCTGGAGGACCTGCCGCGCCCGCGCCCGCTCGCCGCCCACGACACGGACGGCCGCGTCATCAGCGTCGGCTCGGCGTCCAAGGCGCTGTGGGGCGGCCTGCGCATCGGCTGGATCCGCGCGAGCCAGGCCCTCGTACGACGGCTCGCGGAGGCGCGGGAGACCGTCGACCTGGCGAGCCCGGTCCTCGAACAGCTGATCGTCGCCGAGCTGCTCGCACGGATGGAGCCGATCGCCGAGGAACGCCGCCGCACCCTGCGCGAGCGCCGCGCCGCCCTGTCCGCCGCGCTGCGCGAGGAGTGCCCGGCCTGGGAGTTCGACCTCCCGCCGGGCGGCCTGTCGCTGTGGGTACGGCTGCCGCGCGGCTCGAGCACGGCCCTGGCCGCGGCGGCCGTACGCCGAGGCGTCCACATCGTCCCAGGCACCGCCTTCGGCGCCGACGGCCTCCTGGACGACCGCCTGCGAGTGCCGTACGTCCTGCCTTCACCCCGCCTGCGCGAGGCGGTGACCCGCCTGGCGGCGGCGGCCGACGACACACCGACCGCCCACCCGGTACGCCCCGCCTACGTGTAGCCCGCGAGGGGCTCGAACCCACGACGCTTTCGCCAGGTCCCACGTCCGGCGGCTCTCCGGCTCAGGCTCGTCGCGCGAGATCGGTCGTGTCGATCATGATGGCCGCGAGCAGGGCGGCCCGTTCGGCGAGGGAGATGATCTCGATGGACTCCTCCGCGGCGTGCGCGCCGTGGCCGCGTGGGCCCAGGCCGTCCAGTGTGGGCAGGCCCAGGGAGCCCGGCAGGTTCGTGTCGCCCGCGCCCGCGGCCGGGCGGCCCGTGACGTGCTGGCCCAGGCGTGCGCCGATTCTCGCGATGCCCGCCAGCAGCGGATCGTCCTCACGCTCGGGCCAGGTGGGGCGGGTGGACAGCACCTTCGCCTCGACCACGGCGCCCGTACGGCGGGGGGTCGCCCCGGTCAGCGCCGCCAGCACCCGGCGTTCGGCCGCCGCCGAGGTGAAGCGCAGGCCGAGTTCGGCCGACGCCGATCCGGCGATCACGTTGGCCCGGCGGCCGCCCTCGATGCGGCCCACGTTGAACAGCGTCTCCCCGTCGTCCGGTACGGCCGCGCGTACCGCCGCCAGCTGGTCGAGCAGCTCGTCGATCGCCGAGACGCCACGGTCCGGGTCGAGCGCCGCGTGCGCCTCGCGGCCGCGTACGGTCAGCAGGATGCGGGTGCTGCCCCGGCGTGCCGTCTTCAGCGCGCCGTCCGGGTGCGGCGACTCCAGGCCGAGTACGGCGGCCGCGCCGTCGAGCTGGTCCTCGATCACCGCGCGCCCGCTCGGGCTGCCCACCTCCTCGTCGCGCACGGCGACCAGCCGCACCGGACGGGCCGGCGCCGCGCCGGCGGAGGCCAGTGCGCGCACCGCCATCTCGACGGCGACCAGCCCGCTCTTCATGTCAAAGGTGCCCGGCCCGGCGATGATCGTGCCGTCGTCGGTGTAGGGCATCGACGCCAGCCGCCCCACCGGCCAGACCGTGTCGTAGTGGCCGACCAGCAGCAGGTGCGAGCCCTCCTCGGGGCCGAACGCCGTGACGAGGTGGCCGTCCGCACGCGACACGCGGCCGCCCGCCTCGCGGTGGCCCGCCTCGATCAGGGCGGCACATCGGCCGAGCGCCTCGGCGTCGTCGGAGGGCGACTCGGCGAGGGCGTACTCCCGCAGCCGCTCGCGGCCGAAGGGGAGCAGATCGCGGGCCGCGGACGCCAGTGCGGAGACTGTTTCCATATGTTTCATATTAAACTTGCCAAAGGACGGACGAATTATTCGTGCGATCAGCCGAAACGAGAAGGATTTGCCGCTCTCTCCGCTCATCACCGTACGACCGCTGACCACCGCCGCCGAGATGCGCGCCGGGGTCGAGGTCTACCGCACGGCGTTCGCGCTCTCGGCGACCGACCCGGCGGTCAGCCCCCGCCTGCTCGCCGCGCTCGCGCGCAACGCCGGCTCGGTGATCGGCGCCTTCGCCGGCGAGGAGCTGATCGGCTTCACGTACGGGTTCCTCGGCTCGGACAGCGCGGCCGTCTACCACTACTCGCAGGTCGCGGCGGTCCTGCCCGGCTGGCAGGGCAGGGGAGTGGGCCGCACGCTCAAGCTGAGCCAGCGCGACTACGTGCTGTCCACCGGCGTGACCGTCATGCGCTGGGCCTTCGACCCCGTCCGCACGCACAACGCGCACTTCAACTTCGACACCCTCGGCGCGACCGGCCGCTGGTTCACCCGCGACCTGTACGGCGTGGAGGACTCGGGCCGCGACCCGGGCATGCGCACCGACCGGCTGATCGTCGAGTGGAACCTGCTCCACCACCCGGTACCCGACCTGCCGCGCCCCCCGTACACGGGCTGGGGCGAGGTGCGCCGCGAGCCGGGCGGCGACGTGCTGCTCGGGCTGCCGCGCGACTGGGACGCCCTGGTCGCGCGCGACCGCGGCGCGGCGCACCACCTGCGCGACGACCTGGCCGCCGAGCTGGCCCGGCTGACCGGCGAGGGCTACGGCGCGATCTCCTGCCGCACCTGCGACGGCCACACCGCCGTCTACCGCCTGCGGAAGGCCGCTCCATGCCCCGGGTGACCGCGATCGAGGCGTTCCGGCTGAGCCTGCCGCTCGTGCACGCCTTCCAGACCAGCTCCCACCGCAAGACCCACCTCGAGCACATCCTCGTACGTGTCGCGGACGCGGACGGCGCGACCGGCTGGGGCGAGATCGCCTCGCCGAGCGACCCGTACTACTGCCCCGAGACCGTCGACGGCTGCTGGCTGATGCTGGAGCGCTACCTCGCGCCCGCGCTGAAGGGCGTCTCCTGGGCCCACCCCGGCGAGGCAGGCGACGGCTGGGCGCGGGTCCGCGGCCACCACTTCGCCAAGGCGGGCCTGGACATCGCGTGCTGGGACCTGTGGTCGCGCAAGGTCGGCCTGCCGCTCGCGCGCGCCCTCGGCGGGGACCGTACGTCGATCGCGGCCGGGGTGAGCCTGGGCATCGAGCCGACGGTCGCCGAACTGCTCGCCCAGGCAGGCCGGTACGCCGCCGAGGGCTACGGGCGGATCAAGCTGAAGATCGCACCGGGCTGGGACGTGGAGCCCGTGTGCGCCGTGCGCGCGGAGCATCCGGACCTGGCCGTGCACGTGGACGCCAACGGCGCCTACACCGAGGAGCACCACGAGGTCTTCGCGGCGCTGGACGACCTCGGCCTCACCATGATCGAGCAGCCGTTCGCCCCCGGCGCGCTCGCCGCGCACGCGCGCCTCCAGGCACGCCTCGCGACGCCCGTCTGCCTGGACGAGTCAGTGGATGACCTGGACCAGCTCGACACGGCGCTCGCCCTCGGCGCGGGCCGCGTCCTCAACGTCAAGGTCTCGCGCATGGGCGGCCTGACCGCCGCGAGCGCGGCGCACGCACGCGCGTCGGCGGCCGGCTGGCAGGTCTGGTGCGGCGGCATGCACGAGTTCGGCGTCGGCCGCGCCGCCAACGTCGCGCTCGCCGCGCTGCCCGGCTTCACGCTGCCCAGCGACGTGTCCGGCTCGGACAAGTACTACGCACGCGACGTCGTCGAGCCGCCCATCCGCGCGACCGGCGGCCGGGTCCACGTGCCGGACGAGCCTGGGCTGGGCCACGAAGTGGACGAGACGCTCGTACGCCGCCTCGCCTCCGCGACCCTTCGGCTGTGACTACGCGGCTGTGACTACGCCGTCCCGGCCTGCGCGATGTGCTCGCCGATCAGGCGGGCGATCTCGCCGGGCTGGGTCAGCGGCACCCAGTGCGGCGCGCGTACGGGGCGCACCTGGAGCCGCTCGGCGAACGGCCGTGCCGCCTCGGCGGCCAGCGCCGGAGTGAGGAACGCGTCCCCGGTGGCGACCACGACCTGCGTCGGCACCGTCGTACGCCGCACGCCGGGCGTACGGCGCGAGGCGCGCATGTTGGCGCGGTAGAGGTTCACCCCGGCGGCGGCGTCCTCGGCGAGCGTGGCCGCGGGATGGTCGCCGGCCGGCACGCCCTCGGTGCGCTGGAGCAGCCCGCCCCAGCGGCGCGCGAGCCCGTGCCGCCAGACCAGCTCGGGCAGCGCGGGCGCGTGGAACGCCGCGATGTACCAGGAGTGCAGCATCTGCCGCACCACCGCGGGCACCCCGGACGGGCGGCGCAGCCGCGCACGCGTCCAGTACGCGGCGTGGTCCAGGCACGGACCGGAGATCGAGGTGTAGGAGGCGAACCGCTCCGGCATCGAACAGACCGCCTCCCACGACTGGATCGAGCCCCAGTCGTGCCCGGCCAGGTGCACCGGGGCGTCCGGGCTCACCGCGTCCAGCACCGCGCGCATGTCGGCCACGAGATGCTCGAACCGGTACGCCTCCACGTCGCGCGGCCGCGAGGACGCCCCGGCGCCCCGCACGTCGTAGGTGACGACGTGGAATCGGGCGGCCAGCCGCGCGGCCACCGCGTCCCACACCGCGTGGGTGTCGGGGTAGCCGTGCACGAGGAGCACGGTCGGCCCCAGGCCACGTTCGTACACGGCCAGCTCGACGCCGTCGCCGCGTACGCGCCGGGTGGTGCCGCCGGCGTCGGTCTCGATGCGGTCGGTCTCATTGGACACGGCGTGCAATATACGTCGCTCCCGCCCTGTCCGGTCAAGCGCAACCGGGCAGCCGCTCCGCGCCGGTGTAGACGTTCATCGAACTCCCGCGCAGGAAGCCGACCAGCGTCATGCCCGCCTCGTCGGCCAGGTCGACCGCGAGCGAGGACGGGGCCGAGACCGCGGCCAGCGCCGGCAGGCCGGCGAGCAGCGCCTTCTGGGTGAGCTCGAACGAGGCGCGTCCGCTGACGAGCAGCACGTGCCCGGTCAGCGGCACGCGCCCGTCCTTCAGCGCCCAGCCGACGACCTTGTCGACCGCGTTGTGCCGCCCGACGTCCTCGCGCAGGGCCAGGAGCGCGCCGCCGGCGTCGAAGAGTCCCGCCGCGTGCAGTCCGCCGGTACGGTCGAAGACCCGCTGCGCCTCGCGCAGGGTCTCCGGCAACCGTGCCAGCAGCGCGGGGCCGAGCCGCAGCGGGTCGGCGCGCACGTCGTAGAGCGTCCGCTGCCGGATCGCGTCGATGCTGGTCTTGCCGCAGACCCCGCACGCGCTGGTCGTGTAGAAGGAGCGCTCGACGGAGGTCTCGGGCGGTTCGACGCCGTCAGCGAGCGTGACGTCGATGACGTTGAGCGTGTCGGTGTCGGCGCAGTGGCGCATCGCCGCGATGTCGCCCGGGGCGCGTACGACGGCCTCGCCGTGCAGGAACCCGGCGACCAGGTCGAAGTCGTCGCCGGGCGTGCGCATGGTGACCGAGAGGGGCCGCCCGTTCAGCCGGATCTCCAGCGGCTCCTCCACCACGAGCGTGTCGGGACGGCGGCGCGCGCCCCGCTCGTCGATGCGCGCGACCGGTCGGCGTACCGTCACTCGGCCCATGGACCCGACGCTATCGCCCTCACCTGCCGGGGCGGTAGCAAGATCATGCTGCGACGATGTTGAATAGGGGCGTGGGCATCGAGTCATGGCCGTTCCTCCGCCAGCTCGCCGGTGATGACCGGCTGGGCCGTGGCGAGGCAGCGCGGTCCAAACGCACGGACGCGCTGCGGGCGCGCACCGGCGAGGCCGACCGGGTGGTCGACTCGGTCTGCCCCTACTGCGCGGTCGGCTGCGGGCAGAAGGTCTACGTCAAGGACGAGCGGGTCATCCAGATCGAGGGCGACCCCGCCTCGCCGATCTCGCGCGGGCGGCTCTGCCCGAAGGGCTCGGCCAGCAAGCAGCTCGTGACCTCGCCCGGTCGCCAGACCACGGTCCTCTACCGCCGCCCGTACGCCGCCGAGTGGGAACCGCTCGACCTCGAGGACGCGATGGACATGATCGCCGACCGGGTCCTCGACGCGCGGCGGCGCGGCTGGGAGGACACCCACGACGGGAAGCGGGTCCGCCGCACCATGGGCATCGCCAGCCTCGGCGGCGCGACGCTCGACAACGAGGAGAACTACCTCATCAAGAAGCTCTGGAGCGCGCTCGGCGCGATCCAGATCGAGAACCAGGCCCGTATTTGACACTCCGCCACCGTCCCCGGTCTGGGGACCAGCTTCGGGCGCGGCGGCGCCACGACGTTCCAGCAGGATCTGGTCAACGCCGACTGCATCGTCATCCAGGGCTCGAACATGGCCGAGTGCCATCCGGTCGGGTTCCAGTGGGTCATGGAGGCCAAGGCGCGAGGCGCCCGGATCTTCCACATCGACCCGCGGTTCACCCGTACGAGCGCGGTCGCGCACCGGCACGTCCCCATCCGGGCCGGCAGTGACATCGTGCTGCTCGGCGCGCTCGTCAACCATGTGCTGAGCGGCGGCCACGACTTCCGCGAATACGTCCTCAACTACACCAACGCCGCGTCGATCCTGCGCGAGGACTTCCAGGACACCGAGGACCTCGACGGGCTGTTCTCCGGCTACGACCCGGACAAGCGCGAGTACGACCCGACGACCTGGGCGTACGTCGACGGCGACGGCGAGGACGGTGACCAGGAGCGCTCCCACGAGCACGGGCCGGGCGCGACGTTCGAGGCGACGCCGTCGCAGACCGGGCACGCGCCGCACCGCGACGAGACGCTCCGGCATCCGCGCTGCGTCTACCAGGTGCTGAAACGCCACTTCGCCCGCTACACGCCCGAGCTGGTCGAGGAGATGTGCGGCATCGCGCCGCAGGCGTTCGCCGAGATCGCCGACGCGATCGTCGCGAACTCCGGGCGCGAGCGCACGATGGCGCTGATCTACAGCGTGGGCTGGACCCAGCACACCGTCGGCGCGCAGTACATCCGCACCGCCGCGATCCTCCAGCTGCTGCTCGGCAACATCGGCCGGCCCGGCGGCGGCATCCTCGCGCTGCGCGGGCACGCGAGCATCCAGGGTTCCACCGACATCCCGACGCTGTTCAACCTGCTGCCGGGCTACCTGCCGATGCCCTCGGCGCACGAACACGAGGACCTCGACGGCTACCTCGAGCGGGCCGCCGGCGACACGGGCTTTTGGGGGAACAAGCGCGCGTACATGGTCAGCCTGCTCAAGGCGTGGTGGGGCGAGGCCGCGACCGCCGACAACGACTTCTGCTACGACTACCTGCCGCGCCTGACCGGCGACCACGGCACGTACCACACCGTGATGGACCAGATCGCGGGCAAGGTCCTGGGCTACTTCCTGATGGGGGAGAACCCCGCCGTCGGCTCGGCCGGCGGGCGGCTCCAGCGCCAGGGCCTCGCCGCGACCGAGTGGCTCGTGGTCCGTGACCTCAACCTCATCGAGAGCGCGGAGTTCTGGAAGAACTCCCCGGAGATCGCCGCGGGCGAGACGAGCCCGGAGCGGATCGCCACCGAGGTCTTCTTCCTGCCCGCCGCCGCGCACGTGGAGAAGGACGGCACGTTCACCAACACCCAGCGGCTGCTCCAGTGGCACCACAAGGCGCTCGACCCGCCCGGCGACGCGCGCAGCGACCTGTGGTTCATGTACCACCTCGGCCGGCGCGTACGCGAGCGGCTGGCCGGCTCGCCGGACCCCAACGACCGCCCGGTCCTCGACCTCACCTGGGACTACCCGGTCGAGGGCCCGCACGACGACCCGTCCGCCGACGCGGTGCTCCGCGAGATCAACGGCCGCGACGCCGACGGCAAGGCGCTCGGCGGCTTCGCCGGGCTCAAGGACGACGGCTCGACCGCGTGCGGCTGCTGGATCTACGCCGGCAGCTACGCCGACGAGGTCAACCAGACCGCGCGCCGCCGCCCCGGCGCCGACCAGTCGTGGGTCGCGCCCGAGTGGGGCTGGGCGTGGCCGGCGAACCGCCGCATCCTCTACAACCGCGCCTCCGCCGACCCCGAGGGACGGCCGTGGAGCGAGCGCAAGGCCTACGTCTGGTGGGACGGCGAGCAGTGGACCGGCCACGACGTGCCGGACTTCGAGAAGAACAAGCCGCCCTCCTACGTCCCCCCGCCCGGCGCGACCGCGCAGGCGGCCATCGGCGGCACGGACCCGTTCATCATGCAGACCGACGGCAAGGCGTGGCTGTTCGTGCCCAAGGGCCTGGTCGACGGGCCGCTCCCGTCACACTACGAACCCCATGAGTCGCCCGTCGGCAACCCGCTCTACGCCCAGCAGGAGAACCCAGCGCGCCAGATCTCCCCCCGGCGCGGCAACCGCTACCACCCGGCGGGCAGCACGGTCTACCCGTACGCCTTCACGACCTACCGGCTCACCGAACACCACACCGCGGGCGGCATGAGCCGGTTCCTGCCGTACCTGTCCGAGCTTCAGCCGGAGATGTTCTGCGAGGTCTCCCGCGCCCTGGCGGCCGAGCGTGGGCTGGAGAACGGCGGCTGGGCCACGATCATCACCGCGCGTACCGCGATCGAGGCGCGCGTGCTCGTCACCGACCGGGTGCGGCCGCTGCGCATCCAGGGCCGCCTCGTGCACCAGGTCGGGCTGCCCTACCACTGGGGCTCCTCCGGCGTCGTGACCGGCGACTCGGCCAACGACCTGCTGCCGATCGTGCTGGACGCCAACACCCACATTCAGGAGAGCAAGGCCGCGACCTGCGACATCCGGCCTGGACGCCGGCCGCAGGGCGCCGCGCTGGGTGCCCTCGTACGCCGCTACCGCCGCCGCGCCGGCATCCCGGAGGACTGATGGAACACGGCAACAGCCTCTACGGGCCGCTGCACGACGTCGCCGAGGACGCGGGCTACGCCGACCCCCCGCCACGCGCGGGGTTCTTCACCGACACGTCGGTCTGCATCGGCTGCAAGGCGTGCGAGGTGGCGTGCAAGGAGTGGAACGCCGTCCCCGACGATGGCTTCGTGCTCACCGGGATGTCGTATGACAACACCGGCGCGCTGGGCGCGAGCACCTGGCGGCACGTCGCGTTCATCGAGCAGTCCACGCCGCACGAGGTCGACGGCGGCGACGGCGACGGGAGCACGCGCTGGCTGATGGCCTCGGACGTGTGCAAGCACTGCACGCACGCGGCCTGCCTCGACGTCTGCCCGACCGGCGCGCTGTTCCGCACCGAGTTCGCCACCGTCGTCGTGCAGCAGGACATCTGCAACGGCTGCGCGTACTGCGTCTCGGCCTGCCCGTACGGCGTCATCGACCGGCGCGAGGACGACGGGCGCGCCTGGAAGTGCACGATGTGCTACGACCGGATCGGCGACGGCATGGAGCCCGCGTGCGCCAAGGCGTGCCCGACCGACTCGATCCAGTACGGCCCGCTCGACGAGCTGCGCGAACGCGCCCAGGAGCGCCTCGGCGACCTGCACGACCAGGGCGTGTCCGAGGCGCGCCTCTACGGAGACGACGAGAACGACGGGGTCGGCGGCACGGGCGCGTTCTTCCTCCTGCTGGACCAGCCGGAGACCTACGGACTGCCGCCCGACCCGGTGGTGACCACGCGCGACCTGCCGGCGATGTGGAAGTGGGCCGGCGGAGCCGCCGCCGCACTGGCCGGCTGCGTCGCCGTGTCGTTCCTGGGACGGCGCTGATGCCGCGGTCGCGCGAGGAGCGGATGGTGCCGCGCGCCGAGTTCGGGTCCTACTACGGGCGGCCCGTGCTGAAGCGGCCGCGCTGGAAGTCCCCGCACATGCCCGGCTACCTCTACTTCGGCGGGCTGTCCGGCGCCGCGGCGACGATGGCGGCGATGGCCGACGCGACCGGGCGCGAGCGGCTCTCGCTCACCGGGCGGGTCGCCGCCGCGACGGCGGCCGCGGCCGGCTCCGCGCTGCTCGTCGCCGAACTGGGCCGCCCCGAGCGCTTCCTCAACATGCTGCGCGTGTTCAAGCCGACCTCGCCGATGAGCGTGGGGTCCTGGGTGCTGGCCGCGCACGGCGGGCTGTCCGGCGCGGCCGCCGCCTCGGCGGTCACCGGCGTCGCGCCGTGGCTCGGCCGCGCCGCGGGCGTGGGCGCCGCGCTGACCGGCCCGGTGATCGCGACCTACACCGGCGTCCTGATCGCCGACACGGCGGTGCCCGCCTGGCACGAGGCGTACCGGCACCTTCCGCTGCTGTTCGCCGGGAGCGCGCTCGCCAGCGCCGGCGCGGTCGGGATGGCGGCCGTGCCGCGCGGCGAGGCCGGCCCGGCGCGGCGGATGGCGCTGCTGGGCGCCGGACTCGAACTCGCCGCGGTGAGCGCGCTGGAGCGAGGCGCGGGCATGCGCGCGCACGGCGAACTCATCTCAGAGCCGTACCGTACGGGACGTGCGGGCGCCCTGCTGCGTCTCGGCCGCGCCCTCACGACGGCGGGCGCGGCCGGCGCACTGGTCGCCGGGCGCACCCGCACCGCCGCCGTGGCGTCCGGGCTGGCGCTCACCGGGGGCGCCCTGTGCACGCGGTTCGGCGTCTTCCACGCCGGGCTCGCATCGGCCGAGGACCCGAGGTACACCGTTGTACCTCAGCGGGCCGCGGCTACTCGTGCTTCATACAGAGGACGTAGCTGAGGAACGAGTACTTGGTGTTGGTGGTCCAGAACGCGGTCGTGTAGCCCGAGACGCTCCGGCACTTCGAGCGGTCCGACGTGCCGGAGAACCGCCTGAGCACCTTGTACTGCGCCGAGGAGCAGCTCGTACGCCGCATCTTCAGGTGCGGCGTCTTGCCGGTGATCCGCACGCAGTCGCCCGCCTGGACGAAGGCCGACTCGTCGCCCGAACCCGTGCTCGACGGCGTCGGGATGGACGGGAAGCTCGGGAAGGTCGGCGTCGGGAGCGGCGGAATCGATGGCACCGTCGTCGGGAACGTGGTCGGATCCGGCAGCGTCGGCAGGGTCGTCACCGACGGCGTGCTCACCGCGATCGGGGGAGTGGGTTTGTCGTCGCCGCTCAGCGCCCACACGATCGCGCCGCCACCGCCCAGCAGGACCAGTGCCGCCACCCCGGCGACGGCGATGACCGGCCCGGAGTTGCTCTTGGGCGGCGGACCGGGAGGCGGACCCCACCCGCCGGGCCCCATCGGATCCTGCGGCCCGAAGCCGCCGCCGCCGGCCTGACCGCCCCAGGGCGGCTGTTGCTGCGCACCGTACGGCGGCTGCGCACCGTACTGCCCCTGCTGCCCGTACGGCGGCTGCCCCTGCCCGGGTTGCTGCTGGCCGTACTGCGGCTGCTGCGGGGGATAGCCCCCCTGGCCCTGCGGCTGGTGCGGATAGGGCTCCTGGCCGTAGCCCTCCGGTTGCTCATGCACGAACGGCCGCCCCTTCAGTTCCCCGCAAATCGTGTCCTCATACCCAACTAGGACTCGCTCTGCTGTGCAAATTGTTCTTTGCCTAAGACGGTAGATTTCGCCGTACGGATCCCACTGATTGCGAGATGTCCGAGTCCGGTCAGAGCGTACGGGAAGAATCCGGGCGGCGGGCGCGTTCGCGCCGGTCAGCCGCCTGCGGCCGGACGGTGTTCGGCCATCATCGTCCGCAGGGGACGGACGCCGGCCGCGAGCGCGACCGAGGCGGCCAGCGCGATGCATCCGAGCAGCAGAAAGTAGGCCGACTCGGGCAGTGCCGTCCCGGCGAGCCGCGTCAGCTGCCCGCCGGCGGCGTCTCCGACGGCCATCGCGAGATACCACAGGCCGATCATCTGGCTGGCGAACGCCCGCGGGGCGAGCTTGGTCGTCACCGAGAGGCCGACCGGGCTCAGGCACAGTTCCCCGGCGGTCTGGATGAGATAGGTGAACACCAGCCACAGCGCGGACACCCTGACACCGTGGTCCGCCTCGGCCGCCGCGAACGTCATCAGCACGTAGGACAGCCCGACGAGCACCATCGCGGCGCAGAACTTCAGCGGCGTGCTCAGCCGCGCGCCCGCGCGTACCCACAGGGCGGCGAACACCGGGGCGAGCACGATCACCATGATCGGGTTGACCGCCTGCAGCCAGCTCGACGGCATCTCCCAGCCGCCGACCGACAGGTCCGTACGGCGCTGCGCGAACGTCGACAACTCCGTCGGCGCCTGGTCGTAGACCATCCAGAACACCGAGGCGACGGCGAACAGCCACACGTACGCCCGCAGCTTCCCGCGCTCCTCCGCGGTGATCTCGCGGCTGCCGAAGAACATGAAGGCGAAGTAGGCGACCGCGACGACCAGGGGGATTAGGGCGAGCGCCCAGGTCACGTTGTCGAGCGTGAACGTGCCGGTGGCCAGACCGAGCAGGATCGCGGCGGCGGCCGCGGCGCAGCCCGCGCAGACGGCGCGGCGTAGGTGGCGCCGCTCCCCGTCGCTCAGCCGCCGGGGCGGCCGGTCCTCGCTCAGCCGGCCGCGCCCGAGGACGAACTGCACGAGGCCCAGGGCCATGCCGGCCGCGGCCACGCCGAAGCCGAGGTGCCAGGAGACCTTCTGCCCGAGCGTGCCCACGACGAGTGGTGCCAGGAAGGCGCCGAGGTTGATGCCCATGTAGAAGATCGAGAACCCCGCGTCCCTGCGGGCGTCCTCGTCGTCGGCGTACAGGTGGCCGACGAGCGTCGCGATGTTCGGCTTGAGCAGCCCGGTGCCGACGATGATCAGCGTGAGCCCGAGGTAGACGAACGCGGCGCGGCCGGGCACCGCCAGCGCGACGTGCCCGGCCATGATGACGACCCCGCCGTACAGGACGGCGCGGCGCGGCCCGAGCACCCGGTCGGCGACCCAGCCGCCGGGCAGCGTGACCAGGTAGACCATGGCCGAGTAGACGCCGGCCAGGGCCTTGGCGGTGCCATCACCCAATCCGAGCCCGCCGTCCGCCGCCGACGCCACGAGGAACAGCACGAGGATGCTGCGCATGCCGTAGAAGCTGAAGCGCTCCCACATCTCGGTCATGAACAGCGTCGCGAGCCCGCGTGGATGGCTCAGGAAACGCGGCCGCCGACGCGCGTCGGTCGCCGAAGTGGCCATGCGGTTCCCCCGAATCTCCGCAGCGGCCATGCAGGGTGTTCGTACCCTCGGCGATCTACCCGCGAACGATCAGCGTGCTGTTTTCCCGCCCGACGAGCTCGCCGACGATGGTCGCGCCGGGCACCTCACCGGCGACGAGAAGGCCGCCGGAGGTCTGTGCGTCGGCCAGGAGCAGCCGGTCGTCCTCGCTGACGCCGGCGAACTCGGTGTGCGGGCTCACCCAGGCGAGGTTGCGCCGGGTGCCGCCGGAGACGAACCCGTCGCGTACGGCAGCGCGCGCGCCGTCGAGGTAGTCCACCGCGGCCGGGTCGACCACCGCGGTGACCCCGCTCGCGCGCGCCAGCTTGTAGAGATGACCGAGAAGCCCGAACCCGGTGACGTCGGTGGCGCAGCCGTGACCGCGTCGCAGCGCCGCCTGCGCGGCCGCGGCGTTGAGGGTCGTCATCGCGTCCACGGCCTGGGCGAAGACCTCTCCGGTCGCCTTGTGCCGGCTGTTCAGCACGCCGATGCCGAGGGGCTTGGTCAGCGACAGCGGCATCCCGGGCCGCCCCGCGTCCAGCCGCAGCAACGCGTCCGGATCGGCGAGCCCGGTCACCGCCATGCCGTACTTGGGCTCGGGATCGTCCACGCTGTGCCCGCCCGCGACGTGGCAGCGCGCCTGCCGCGCGACGTCGAGCCCGCCGCGCAGCACCTCGCGCGCGAGCTCCATCGGCAGGGTGTCGCGCGGCCAGCCGAGGAGGTTGACCGCGACGAGCGGACTGCCGCCGACCGCGTACACGTCGGACAGGGCGTTGGCCGCGGCGATGCGGCCCCAGTCGTACGGGTCGTCGACGACGGGGGTGAAGAAGTCGGCCGTCGCCACCACCGCGCGGTCGTCCTCGATGCGCACCACCGCGGCGTCGTCGCCGTCGTCGAGCCCGATGAGCAGGTCATCGGGCCGCTCCGCGTCGATGAGGCCGGCCACCACCGCCTCGAGCTCCCCCGGGGGGATCTTGCAGGCGCAGCCGCCGCCGTGGGCGTACTGGGTCAGGCGATACTTCATCACGGCCTCCGCTCGGGATGTCTCCCCGGAGGGAACCTATCCCTGTTCCGGTCCGCGTTTCGGCGGCGAGGTCGTGGAACCCGCGGATGGCGGCGGACGTCGGAGAAGTCATGACCAGGATCCTTGCCGTCGCCGTGACGGCACTGATCGCCGGCTCCAACGCCGCCGACGCGCTGACGCCGTCGGGCGTGCTGCTCGCCGCGACGGCCCTGGCCGTCGCCGGTCTGATCGCCCTGGCCGTCCGCCGGCCCCCGCTCGCCGTCCCCGCACGCACCGGCCTCGCCGTGTCGCATGAACGCGCCGGGGAAACGATCTTCATCCGCCTGCGCGACCCCGGCGCCGCGGGCCGCCCGCGCCCGCGAGCACCGACACCCCGGGCCGGGGCCGTGTAGCCGGGTAGCCGTCCGCCTAGCGCGGTCCCTTCCGCATGTCGTCATCCGTCACATCGCCGAAGGGTTTTCCTCACCATGCTCGATCCGTACAGCGCCGCCGCGGGTGTGGCGTACGACCTGGTCACCGGCCTGACGTCGGCCCTGACCCCGATCACCGGCGGCCTGAGCGCCGCCGCGGCCGTCATCGTCTTCACCGCGTGCGTCCGCCTGGCCCTGCTCCCGTTGAGCCTCCGCCAGGCGAGAGCCGCACGTGTGCGGCTGCGCCTGGAGCCGCGGGTGCGCGAGCTGCGGGAACGCCACCGGGCGGACCCGGCGCGCGCCCGCCGGGAGCTGATCGCCCTCTACGAGGCGGAGGGCACCTCGCCGTGGGCCGGCATCGGCCCGTCGCTCCTCCAACTGCCGGTCTTCTCCGTCGTGTACCGAATGTTCCTGTCCCCGGCCGTCGGCGGCCACGCCAACCTGCTGCTGACGCACACGCTGCTGGGCACCCCGCTGGGCGCCCGCCTGCTCTTCGCCGCGAGCACCCTGGGCCCGCAGGGCCTCCTGGTGTTCGCGGCGCTGCTCGCGGCCCTCGCCGCCGTCGCGTGGTGGACGTCGAGCCGCCTGTACCGGCACCAGCCACGCCCGCCGGGCGCCCTGGGCGCCGTGATGCGCGTCCTCCCGTTCGGCACACTCCTGATCGCCGCGTACGTGCCGCTGGCGGCCGGCCTGTACGTCCTGACCACGACGATCTGGACCGCCGCCGAACGCGCCACCCTCACGCGCCCGGCGTCGATGGCCTGAGTACGCTCCAGAGCGGAGGCGTGAGGGTGCCTGGTGGCCCTCCTGGTCTTCAAAACCATTGGCCGGCGCCCAGCGCCGACGGCGGGTTCGATTCCCGTACGCCTCCGCCACCATCTCGTCTGGCATCCTGACCTGCGGCGATGATGCTCGGGTCGCGGCTGGCCGGGTGTGCCAGTGCGTGCCGTGGTCGGCAGCTGTGTGCCGCTGGCTGCGGAATATACGCGGAATGATCTTGCCCGTCTCGCGAGTCCGGGGCGGGTCTCGATGACGGCGGCGACGGCGCGGGCCGCTGAGGCTGGCCCGCGGGGCCACGTGCAGATCCCGCCGTCGCTGCTGTACTCCGAGGACCACGGCGGCCTGGGGGTGTGGGTGTGGGCGATGTACGAGACGCTCATGCCGCACGGGCTGGGCGGTGGCCGGGCGCCTGCGGTGGCCCGGCGGCGGTTCGTGGCCGAGCGGGCGGGCGCGTCGACGTCGGTGTTGGACGACGCGCGCTGGGAGCTGCTCGCGTCGGTATCGGGCGGACCGTATCTGTCGCGGTCGACGCCGCGGGGGGCCGTCTGGGAGCGGTGCTGCGCTCATCGCCGACGACCGGACGGCGCCGCCTGGCCGAGCTGGAGTCGGCTGGGTTCGTAGAGGTGAGCGAGCGGCCGGGTGGATGGTTGTCGGTTCGTGTCGTGCTCGACGCGATCGACGCCGCCACGGTCGCCGAGGCCTACGCGAGCCACGGCCGGTGCCGCGTTGAACCGCGCCGGGACCCCTCGCACATCGCGGCACTCGCCCCCGCCAAGAACCGGGAGGCACCCCCTCCAGGTTCCGGCACTCCATCACAGTCACCCTCTACGGAGGTACCTGTTAAGGAGTCAGAGGATCTTCCCGTCCTCGGGCGGGAAGATCCGCCGTCCCGCGCGGGTGCGCGCGACCGGCACGGCCGGGAAGCCGAAGACGCCCGACCGGCGAGGAGGCGGCCCGCGGCTGCCTCATGGTGCCGGCGAGCTGTACCGGGCGCTGCCGGGCGGCGTGGCCGGGCAGATCAGCGAACGCGGCTCCCGGCGCGTGCTGGAGGCGCTCGCCGCCCAACTGGAACACCGCAGCGTTGCTGAGCTGGCCGAGCGGATCGCCCGAAACTGGGAGCACTGGCGATGGCGGCTCCTCGCCGGCGAACCGGTTCGCGACCCGGTGGCACTGGCGATCCGGCTGACCCGCCGCGGGCTGGATTGCCCGGACGTTCGATGCGAGGACGGCCACCAGCTCGACCTCGACACCCCGTGCAAGGCATGCGCCCTGACCGCGGCTAGGCGGACGGCCCTCGATGCGTCCGCGTCCGATCACGACGCTCCCGGAGCAGATACCGCGTCGCGTCGTGCGCCGATAGCTGGACCCGGCGGCGACGAGACCGGCGCCGATCATCGCGGTTTCGTCTCGGCGGCCGGGGCCGCCGAGACGAAACCCTGGGCGTGACCCAATCGATGGGCCGGGTCGAATGCGCGCTCGACAATGCCGCCGCCGAGGCGTTCAACTCCACCCTGAAGGTCGAGTTCGTCCGCCGGCAGCACTTCACCACCCGCGCCGAGGCGCGCATCAAGGTCGCGACCTGGATCACCGACGGGCGATGACCGGTGCTGGTGCTGTCGGCGTACAGGTCCTGGTGCACAGCCGCGTACAGGTAAACGTGCAGAGTGCGTTGGTTGCTGATGAGGAGCTTCGCCAGCACGGCATCTGGACGGGACCCGGTTCTTGCCGTCCGGCCTCACGGGGTCACCGCCCACGTCCGCAGCGAACGCCCGGCAGGGCTGGGCCCGACCTCTTCGTCGCGTCACCGATCAGGCGAACCTTCATGGACACTGCTCGGGGATCTAGGGCTCTACGGTTGTGGCATGGGAAGCCAGAGCCGCGATTGTGCCGCAGACGTCCGTGATGTGGTGGCCGAGCACCTGCCTGGCTATCGCGTCGATTCGGTGGTTCTGCTCGGCGAGGGTGAGGACAACATCGCCTTCCAGGTCAATGATGAGTTGATCGTCCGTTTCAGCAAGGAGCCCGATCCGGCGAGCCGGGCTGCGCGGGTGAACGACGAGGCCCGCCTTCTTGCCGCCGTCGCGGGCCTGTCACCGCTTCCGGTCCCCGAGCCGAGCTTCACGATCGCCGGCCTGGGCTGCCTGGCCTACTTCAAACTCCCCGGCCTCCCGCTGATTGACGTGGCCCTGCCGCAACGATCAACCCAGGGCAACTCGATCGTTGTCACGCTCGGCGAATTCCTCAGCGCGTTGCACGCTGTTCCGATCGGTCGGATGGCCGGCCTGGTGGAGACCGATGACCAGCCGACGGCTCTGTGGCTGGAGGAGGCCGCGCAGACCTACACCACGGTCGCAGAAACGGTGCCGATGGTGCACCGTCCCGCCGTGGAGGCGTTCCTGGACACCTCACCGCCGGCAGACCGGCATGATCTGGTGTTCTCCCACAACGACCTGGGGATCGAGCACGTTCTCATCGACCCGGTCGCGTGGACGGTGACCGGGATCATCGACTGGAGCGATGCCGCAATCGTCGACCCGGCCTATGACTTCGGGCTCCTCTACCGCGACCTTGGCCCCGGTGCTCTTGCTCTGGCCCTGCACAGCTACCGAACGGACGTCCATGACGTCGAGCAGATCAGAGCACGCGCGCGCTTCTACGCCAGGTGCAGCGTGTTGGAGGACATGGCCTACGGGCTCCAGACCGGCCACGGCAAATACCTCGACAAGAGCCTGGTCGCACTGAAATGGCTCTATCCGGGCGACACACAGTAAAGCTCGACGCCTCGCCCGCGTCGGGGAGTGTCTAATTACTTGACACACCCATGCGCCAGCCCCGCGGCCGAAGCATGTGATTCGAGGTGAACCTCTGGTGATCACAAAAAGTCTAGCGTTCCTGCTCATCACGACGGTGGGTGTACCCCCTGTCCCTGAGATCACCGGAGGAACGATTGGCGGGTCTGGATTCGCGTTCGCGGAACTGTATGTGAGGAACGGGGGAGCGGCGTGCCAGTACCTCACCGAGGCGTTCGACCTGTGCGCGGTCGCCAAGGCGGCGCCCAGCGCCGACGGCGGGTTCGATTCCCGTACGCCTCCGCCACCATCTTCTTTGCCTGTTTCGGCCGCTGACCAGCGGCGATGCCAGCAAGATCACCAAAATATCCGTCATCTCCCTCGCGCCGGTCTGCCGCTCTCTTGTCGGGAGCACGCGCTCTGGCCGATCTGCTGACGATTTGGCGCACTCCGGCTCGAGGACGGTTCAGGCTCTGGCAGTTTCCGCGACCTCGGCATGTGAAGCTGAGGTCGCCCTCGCTGCCCGGCGTCCGGGCATCCACCAGTTGGCTTGGCCGAACAGTTCCATCACCGCGGGGACGAGGATCATCCGAATGACGGAGGCGTCGATGAGCACGGCGACAGCCATGCCCAGACCGATCTGCTTGACCGAGACGTCGGGGCCGAGCAGAGAGGCCGTGAAGACGGCGATCATGATGGCAGCCGCGGCCGTGATGACCTTGGCGGTCCGCGCCAGCCCGCGAGTGACGGCCATCCGGGTGTCGCCAGCGCGTTCGTACTCTTCACGGACCCGCGAGACCAGGAAGACCTCGTAGTCCATGGACAGGCCGAACAGGACCGGGAACATCATCATCGGCACCCAGGTCGCGATCGGCATCTTCGTGGGGAAACCGAGGGCCGGGCCGAACCATCCCCACTGCACGACCGCGACCAGCACGCCGTAAGCCGCACCGATCGACAGCAGGTTCATCACGGCGGCCTGCAGCGCGATCGTGACCGACCGGACCAGCGCGATCAGCAGCAGCAGCGACATCGCGATGACGACCGCGATCATCAGGGGCAGGCGCGAGCCGACGTCCCCGGCGAAGTCGATCGTGGCGGCGTTCGGGCCGCCGACGTAGACCGGTTCACTGCCGGGTGCCTTGGGCAGTACGTCGTCGCGGAGCCGGTGCACCAGGTCCGTGGTCGCCTTGTCCTGGTATCCGGTCTTGGGGAAGGCCATGAAGGTCGCGGCCTGCCCGTCCTTGCTGAACTGAGGCTGGGTGACGTTGCCGATGCCCTCGGTCTTGCTGACCGCTAGGACGACGGGACGCAGATCTGCGCTCCTGGAGTCGATCTGGGTGGCGAAGATCAGGGGTGCGCCGTAGCCAGGACCGAAGCCCTCGGAGACAATTTCGTATGAGGTGTAGCTGCTCCTGTGGTGGGGCTGGACACTGGCGTCGGGCATGCTCAGCCGCATCGTCAGCGCCGGGACGGCCAGCACCAGCAGGCCCACGCCGGCAAGTATCGCGGCGACCAGCGGCTTGCGCTGCACTACGCCGGCCCAGCGCTCAGCGGGGGTACGGCTCTCCCGGGACGGCGCGCTGCCGGACTCGGGCCGACGGGACATGCGACGGGGCAGGCGCAGCGAGTTGATCTTACGGCCCGTGAAGCCCAGGAACGCCGGCAGCAGGGTCACCGCGGCGATCATCGTCACCAGCACGGTTACCGCCGCGCCGACGGCCACGCCGGTCATCAGCCGCTGCCCCATGGCGACCAGGCCCAGTAGCGCGATCACGACGGTCGTGCCGGCGAACAGCACCGCGTGGCCCGCGGACGTGATCGCTTTGACCGTGGCGCTCTCGGGCTCGTCGCCGTCCTGCAGGCTGTCCTTATAGCGCGTCAGGATGAACAGTGCGTAGTCGATGCCGACACCGAGCCCGATCATCGCGGAGACGATCACCGTGAAATTCGGCGAGGGGACCAGGTACCCCGCAAGCTTCGACAGGGCAATGCCGCCGAGGATCGACAGCAGTGCCGTCACGATCGGCAGGCCCATCGCCACCAGTGACCCGAAGGCGATGAACAAGATCACCGCTGCTACCAGGACGCCGATGGTCTCGGTCGGCCCCGGCTTGGGCGTCTCGGCCTTCTCTGCCTGCTTCCCGCCCAGCCCCAGCGTCACGCCGCCACCGGAGGCTTCCTTGACCGTGGTCAACAGACCCACGACCTCGGACTTCTTCACATCCGCATCCTTGACGGTCAGCGGGATGGTGGTACGGGCTATACGACGATCCCGCGTCACCAGGTTCTTGTCCTGGTACGGGGAAGTCACCGGTCCTGTAACGGGTGAGGCGGCTAGATCGGCGACGACCTTCTCGATCTTTTGCCGGGCGGCGGGATCATCGATCCCCCTTTCCGCCTTGATCGCAAGAGTCAGCGTGTCCCCTTGCCGCTCGGGGAAGTGCTTCTCGATCAGCGCCTGCGCCTTGGCGGACCCGGAGTCTCCGCCGGAGAAGTCGTTGTCGGAGGCGGCACCGTACCCGAAGCCGACCAACGCCGCCGCGATCACACCGACGATCCAGACCAGGAGCACCAGCCGACGGCGCCGGTAGCAGAACCGGGCCAGTCCCGCCAAAGCTCCATCTGTTGGCCGCCGCCCTGCGGGGCCGTCAGGCGGAGCGAGGTTTGATGCCCTCATTTCCCCCTCCTTCGTTACATCTGACTTTCCGATGGTTGGGATCATGTCTGTCGGTAGCGCCGGAGGGATCCAGCAGACGGACGCACTTCGCGCTGTTGCGGATGGGGCATCCGGTTGCCGCAGGCACCGTAGGCGCCGCGAAAGTACCGCCGGGGCGGTAGTCAGCGGCTCGTCCGTGAGCAGGTGTCGCCTGCAGTGACATCCCGGCTAATGTGCGCACATGGGCACGGATCGGGCTGGCGTCAGGGGCTGGGCGATCGCCGTCTGCGTGGCAGCGATCCAGCTAGTCGCCGGGCTGTCGGGGCATCACCCTGGTACGGACCTTGCCCTACTCGGCTACATGCTGATGGGGATCAGCGGCCTGACGCTGGCAGCGTCCCGCCGTGCTCCGGTCGCCGTCCTGGCCGTCACCGGGCTGTGCGCGGTGAGTTACCAGGCGGCCGGTTTCGACGTACCCGCTGTCGCGTTCCTGTTCGCGGTGTATGCCGCCGTGCGGGCAGGGCACCACAAAATCACCGCGGCGGCGAGCGTGACCATGCTGGTCACCCTCCCGCTCGCGATCCTGGCCTCCCCACTCGACAAGACGGTGGGCGAGGCCCTCGCCCAGAGCCGGGACGCCCTCGGGCTGGCCTGGCTGATCGCCGCGGCCGCGGCGGGTGAAGCGCTGCGGCAGGCCGAACGGCGTGCCGACGAAGCCGAGCGCACCCGGGAGGAGACCGCACGGCACCGCGCCAGCGAGGAGCGGCTGCACATCGCGCGGGAACTGCACGACTCGCTCACCCACCAGATCTCGGTCATCAAGGTCCAGGCCGAAGTCTCCGTCCACCTGGCCCGCGAGCGCGGCGAACAGGTACCGGATTCCCTGCTGGCGATTCTGGAGGCCAGCCGTGAGGCGACCCGGGAACTGCGAGCGACCCTGGAGACGCTGCGCGACGACGACAAGATCCCGCCGCGCGGGCTCGACCACGTCACCGACCTGGTCGGTCGAGCCCGTGCCAATGGCCTCGACGCCACACTGACGATCGACGGACCTCGACACGACGTGCCGGCGGCGGTCGACCGGACCGCCTACCGGATCGTTCAGGAATCGCTCACCAACATCGCCCGTCACGCCGCCGCCACCACCGCGTCGGTCCGGATCGACTACCGTCCGGACTGCGTCGCCATCCGAGTGGACGATGACGGTAAGGCCACACCCGCTAACACCGCGACGCCCGGTGTCGGGCTTCTCGGGATGCGCGAACGCGTCACCGCCCTCGGCGGCCGCCTGAACGCGGAACCGCGCAACGAGGGCGGCTTCACCGTCCAAGCCGAACTCCCGATGATCCGAACGTCATGATCCGTGTCCTGCTGGTCGACGACCAGCCGCTCCTGCGCAGCGGATTCCGTGCGCTCCTGGACGTCGAAGACGACATCGACGTGGTGGCCGAGGCCGCTGACGGGAAGGAGGGCCTTGCCCTTGTCAAAGAGCACCTTCCCGACATCGCGCTAATCGACATCCAGATGCCGGTCATGGACGGCATCGAAGCAACCCAGCTCATCGCCGCGGACCCGGCCCTGGCCCGAGTGCATGTCGTCATCCTGACCAACTACGGCTTCGACGAATACGTCTTCGACTCGCTGCGCGCAGGCGCCGCCGGATTCCTCGTCAAGGACATCCAGCCAGAAGACCTCCTGCACGCCGTACGCGTTGCCGCGCGCGGTGACGCCCTGCTCGCACCGTCGATCACCCGCAAGCTGATCGAGCGGTACGTCACCCAGCCGCTCCACCCGAGCACCTCCGCCGGGCTGCGAGAGCTGACCAACCGCGAACGCGAGGCCGTCACTCTGGTCGCCCAGGGGCTGTCGAACGACCAGGTCGCCGACCGCATGGTGATCAGCCCACTGACCGCAAAAACCCATATCAACCGGGCCATGACCAAGGTCCACGCCCGAGACCGGGCCCAACTCGTCGTCCTCGCCTACGAGACCGGCCTCGTTACCCCGCAGAACAGCTGACGTCAACGACCCACGACCCGACCGCGCGGATCCCGGGGTCCCGATGCCGTAGGCGTAGATCAGCAGCACCGTTCGATCATGCGACGCTTGGCCGCGGCCGGCGAACGCTCGTGCGGAAGGGCGGTGATCACGGCGGACCTCGATCCGCAGGACGTCCTGCTGTACATCGATCACCCGTTCGGCCGCGTCGAGACGACGCTGGCCGACTGGATGCGTACCGGGCCCGGCCTGCGCGCGAGACTTCGCCCGATCGGGGCGCGCAGGCGGTCGACCGGTGAGTCACTGCCGCTCACGGTCGTTCCGATGCGGTACCGCAACGACGAGGAGTCCCGCCGGCTCATCGCCGAGGGCGTCCTCGAGCCGCCCTGCCTTCCCAGATGACCGGGTCGAAGGCGGGTGGGCGGCCACCGCGTGAGCCGCGGCGCAGGCGGCCGGCTTGCTGGTCACGTCGTTCGGGGATGGTCGCGGCGATGCCGCGGCGGCGCAGGTAGGCGCGGATCGCGCGGGAGCTGTAGCCCTTGTCGGCGAGTACCCGCACCGGCCGCCGCCAGGGCCGTCCCGGCCGGGTTGCTGGGTGGCGGGGGATGCAGATCTGGTCCATGACCTCCTCGAACATGGTGCAGTCGTTGAGGTTCCCGCCGGTCAGCACGACCGACAACGGCCGGCCGTGGCCATCACAGGCCAGGTGGATCTTTGTCGTGGTCCCGCCCCGGGACCGGCCGATAGCATGATCATCTGGTTCCCTGTGCCCGCCGCCGGGTCCCGCCCCCCGTGCGGTCTGCCACCGGGCGGCGTGCTCCGGCCGCGTGCTGGTGGGCCCGCACGATGGAGGAGTCCACCGACACCTCCCGGTCCAGCTCATCGATCGCCTCGGCGATCACCCGTGCCTTCATGACCAGCATCGTCAGCGTGCCGTTCCGCGACCAGCGCCAGAACCGGTCGTAGACCGTCTTCCACGGCCCGTACCGCTCCGGCAGATCCCGCCACGCCACACCCGTCCTGGCCTTGAACAACATCCCGTTGATCACCCGCCGGTCATCCACCCGCGGACGCCCCGCCACCCCCGAAGCAGGCAACAACGCCTCGATCACCCGCCACTGCTCATCAGTCAGCTCATGCCTCTTCACCACAAGGCAAGATCAAACCAGACCACCAGACCCGCCTTTGAGGACACGCCCTAGGCGGGTTTCCGGTGTCCTCGCGGTGTGAGGACGTCGAACTCGTTGCCCTCCGGGTCGGCCAGGCACGTCCACGGCACGTCGCCCTGGCCGAGGTCGACGTCCGTGGCGCCCAGAGCCCGCAGCCGGGCGGTCTCGGCCGCCTGGTCGTCACCGAGGTAGGGCGCCAGGTCGAGATGGGTGCGGTTCTTCACGGTCTTGGTGTCGGGGGTGCGGAGGAACTCCAGGTACGGGCCGACGCCCGCGGCGGAGCGCAGCACCGCGCGTTCGTCGGTCACCTCGTGCAGGGTCCAGTCGATCGCCTCGCCCCAGAACCGGGCCATGGCACGAGGGTCGGCGCAGTCGGCCACGATCGCCGCGATCGGCCCGGTGCCCAGGTAGTGCTCCTGCGGCTCCAGCACGCAGAACTCGTTGCCCTCCGGGTCGGCGAGGACCGTCCACGGGACGTCGCCCTGACCCACGTCCGCTGACGTCGCACCGAGAGCCCGAAGGCGCGCGACCAGGTCCGCCTGATGGGCCGCGGACGTGGTGGCGAGGTCGACGTGCACGCGGTTCTTCGCGGTCTTGGGTTCCGGTACGGCGAGGATGTCGACGCAGACGGCGATGGGGTCGGGATAGGTGAAGCCCTCGGGCTGGAGGTTGGTCACGCCGGGTCCCTCGCTGGAGAGGGTCCAGCCGAGTGCCTCCCCCCAGAACCGGCCGAGTGCGGAGTCATCTCGAGCGTTCATCGCAATCTGAACAAGCCGCGTCGCCATGCCGCCGACCCTACGCCCACGACGATCAAGAAGCCGCCGGTTTTTCTCGGCCAGACACCGGCTCCGCCGCGCCGGCCGCCGACCCGTACCGCCCGGCGCGGAGATCCCGGGCGGTACCGGGGCTCAGCTCCAGACCATGTCGATCTGGTGCTCGAACGGGTCGTAGCCGGCGCGCGCGAACGCGCGTGCCATCGGGACGTTGCCGAGGTCGGTCGAGGCGCGGATCAGCGCCGCGCCCTCGGCGGCGAGCAGGCGGGTGCCCTCGGCGAGGATCGCGTCGATATGGCGGTGACCGCGATGCGCCGGCCGTACGCCGATGTAGGCGATGATCGGGTGGTACGCGTTGCGCGCCGGGATCACGAACCCGACCGGTTCGCCGTCCGGCAGCGTCGCGACCCGCCACCAGTCGTGCGGGCTGTCATAGCCGGCCAGCTCGTCCTCGTACTGGGCGACGGCGGCTTCGCGCGCCGTCATCCTGGTCAGGCCGGCACGGCTGTGGGCGTCCAGGGTACCCTCCAGAACCTCGGTCATCAGCCCTATCAGCTCCGCGGCCTCGCGTACCGGACGGAAGACGAGCCGGCCCGCGTCCGGCTCGGGGATCGGTGTGCCGGCCCGCCACTCGAGCCGCAGGCGTTCGACGAACAGTCGCGCGCCCGTGCGTGAGAGCGCGGTCATGCGGTCCTCGATCCGGCGACGCGTCGCCGGGTCCTCCCGCCAGCCCGGCGGGACGAAGCGGATGTACTGCGGCGTCGCCGGAACCTCGGCCATCGCCGTCTCCAGGAGCCGTACGCCGACGTCGACGCGGTCCGCCGCGTCGTCGTCCAGCTCGAAGACGTCCAGGGCGTACGGCTCGGCGTGGTGCGGGCGTGCCCACCAGGCGGCGCGGGCCACGACGCGGTCGCCGCGCAGGGCCATCCACATCCACGACGGCTTCCGCCGGCCCTCGTCGAGGTCGGCGGCCAGCTCGTGGTCGAGGGTGTACGGCAGGCGGATGAAAAGGTCGATCTCGTCGCGCCCGCTGATCGGGCGAATGCTCAGGTCGTGCTGGTCTGCGGTCAACGCGGCTCTCCGTTAAAGGCAGCGTCCGCCGAGGGTCAGTCCGTCGCCCAGGGGGACGCGGTGAGCATGGGGTTCATCGGGTCCTCCTTCCCTCTCGTAGGTCTGGCGGTAAGTCCTACCTTTGATGGCGCTTTGCGGGCAACCTGTTTTACCGCGCGACCGGGCGTTCGGTGCCTACCGGCCCGATGCGCAGGCTTCGCCGCATCCGGCGGGCCACCCTCTTGCCTTTCGCTCCGGCTCCTGGTGTCGCCGCACTCGGTGCGGCGGGTGCTCACCAAAATCCCGGACCAAAATCCCGGACCACGATCCCGGAGCGCGGGCTAGCATCGCAGGCGACATGGCGACTTCCGGTGAAGCGCCGGCGCAGGTCGCGTACGCGACCCAGGCGGCGCCCGGCGCGGTCAACGAGGACTACGCGGCGGCCGGGCCCGGCTGGGCGTTCGTGCTCGACGGGGCGACGGCGCCGCGCGGAGTCGACAGCGGCTGCGTCCACGACGTCGCCTGGCTGGTCCGCCGCCTCGCGTCGGCGCTGGCCGCCCGGCTGACGGCCGAGCCGGGCGGATCCCTCGCCAGCGTCCTCGCCGGGGCGATCGAGCAGGTCTGCGCCGCGCATACCGGCACCTGTGACCTGGCGAACCCGGACAGCCCGTCCTCGACGGCCGCGCTGGCCCGCTGGGGCGGGGGCGCCTTCGAGTCGCTCGTGCTGGGTGACTCGCCGATCCTCCTGCGGCGCGCCGGCGGACCGGCGATCGTTGTGGAGGACGACCGCGTCACGCGCCTGCCAGGCGGCCCGCCGTACTCCCTCGCGCTGGTGCGTTCCCTCCGCAACCGGCCCGGCGGCTTCTGGATGGCGAGCACGGCTCCGGCCGCCGCGTACGAGGCGGTGGCCGCGGAGTTCCCCGAGGCGGAGGTGGAGACGGCGGCGCTGCTCACCGACGGCGTCACGCGCCTGGTCGACCGCTTCGGCCACACCTGGGACCGCCTGCTGGACGAGCTGCGGACCGGCGGCCCGCGCCACGTGATCGGCCTCGTACGCGCCGCGGAGCGCGCCGCACCCGCCGCCCACGGCAAGGCGCACGACGACGCCACCGCGCTGGTCATCGACCGGCGGCCGGCGTGAGCGGGCCCGACGACCTCGCCGCGCTCGGCCTCGCGCAGGATCCGATCGCGCACCCGCTCGCCTATCCGGGACGGCCGCCGCACGGGTCCGGGCTGCTCGACGGGGACCGTTTCCTGGCCGTACGCGAGCGGGCGGGCGCGCCGCCCGGCGACTGGCCGCTGGAGGACGGCGTGACGCTGGACGGCGCGCTGCGCAGCCGCGGGCGGCCGGTGCTCGCCGAGCGCCACCCGGTCCTCGCCGTCGGCTCCAACGGCTCGCCCGCCCAGCTCCGCCGTAAGCTCGCCGACCATGATGACGCCCTCGTCCCCATGACCTATGCCGTCGTACGCGGCCTGGCGCCCGGCGTTTCGGCCCACGTGAGCCGGCCGGGCTACATCCCGGCCGCGCCCGTGCTCGTGCCCGGCGCGGCCGCGCGGCTCGTACTGGTGTGGCTCGACGACGCGCAGGCGGAGGTCATCGACCGTACCGAGCCGAACTACCGCCGGGTCCCGCTGCCGGCCGCCGCGACCGTGTCTCCGGACGGGATCGGCAGCACGGTGTACGCCGGCCGGCACGGCTGCCTGGCCGACCGGCACGGCCGGCCGTTCCGTCTCGCCGGGCAGGCCGAACTCCTCGCCGCCCTGCTCGCCGACCTGCCCGGGCTCGGCCGCCTCGCCGGCACGGCCGACCCCGCCGAGTTCGCCGCCCGCACGCGTGCGGACGAGCACCTGCGCGAGGCCGTACGCGCGCTGTGGCGGAGCGAGGGACGGGTCCTCCACCAGGCCGCGCTCGCCGCGCGGACACCCGGCTGAAACCTCTCACCAGCGAAGCCATACTTTTTCGCGGCCGAGGCCATACCATGGAGCGCATGGCGACGGAGAAGATCACGGTGACGGTGCCCGCGGAGGTGCTGGAGAGTGCGCGCGCGGCGGTCGCCTCGGGCGCCGCGCCGAGCGTCTCGGCCTACGTCTCCGAGGCCGTGCGCGACCGGGCCGAGCGCGAGCGGCTGGTGGCCGCCGTCGAGAACCGCTGGGGACCCTTCGACGACGAGGCGACCGACTGGGCGCGCCGGATATTCGAGAGTGGCGACGGGGACCAGCGGCGGACTTCGTGAATCTTTCCGGCCGCGTACTGGACGTTCCCGCCCTGGTCGACCTGGCGACGGGCCGCAGCCAGCACATGCGTGCGCTGGTCGGCTTCGTGGCCGCACGGGGCTACAGCCTGGTCGCGCCCGCGACCGCACTGACCAAGGCCGCCGCGGTCGCCGACGAGCGCGGCCTGCAGGAGCTGGCCTGGGCGGTGGAGAGCGCCTCGGTGGTGGTGCTGGCCCTGGACCAGAGCAACGCGTTCGCCATCGGCGACGCCGCACGGCAGGCGGGCATCCGCGACGTGGTCGACGCCCACATCGCGCGGGCCGCCGCCGACCGCGGCTGGCCGATCGTGACCAGCGCCGAGGCCGCGATGAAGTGGCGGACGCTCGGGCTGGCCGTGCAGAGCCTGCCCTGACCGCTCCGACCTGACCGCCCCGACCTGACCGCCCCGACCTGACGGCTCGGCACGTACGGCTCAGGCCCGGCTCAGTCCCGGCTCAGGGCGTACGTTCGGCGGACGGCACGGCCGCGAGCAGCCGCCGCGCCTCCCCGGCGAACTCCGCGTCGACCATGAGGTCGTACCGGTCCGCCACGACTGCCGGCGCGGACACGAACGCCCGTTTCTGCAGGAAGTAGGCGACGGCCGAGAAGACCGCGCCGAAGACGACGCCGAGGATGATCGCGGAGATCACCGCGCCGATCACCCACGGGCTGACGATCCAGAAGATGACGCCGATCAGCAGGCCGATCCACGCGCCCGTGCCCGCGCCGGTCAGCAGCGCGCGGCCCAGCGTCCAGCGGCCGAGCACGCGTTCTTCGAGCTTCAGCCCGGTGCCCACGATCGTGACGTGCTCGACCGGGAACTTTTGCTCGGCGAGGACGTCCACCCCGCGCTGCGCGGCCTCGTTGGTCGTGTAGGTGCCGAGTACGACCTTGTGCGGGCCGACGGTGTTCTGGCTGGTCATGCGGATCCCCGTTTCTGCCGGATGCGATCATTCCTCTTCTTCGGCGAGGGCCTCGCGCACCGCCTCGTGGCGGTCGTAGCGGCGGTCGGGGATGCGCTTCAGCGCCTCGACCACCGGACGTGCCGCACCCTGGCTTTCGGCGTGGGCGACGAGGTCGTCGCGTCGCGCCGGGTAGGCCGCGCCGTCGAGGTGGCCGCTCGCCACCTCGGCGAACGCCCGGCTCACGTCGGCGGGCCTGGAGTATCGGCGGTTCGGGAGTTGCCCGAGGGCGCCGAGCACGCGTTCGTACTCCTCGCGTGCGTGCGCGATGAGTTCGTCGCGGGTGGCCGGATAGCGCGCCTTGTGCAGATGCCGCTGCAGCAGGGCCGGGCTGATCAGCTTGGTGTTGCCCATCGTGTCGCCCCCCGGTCTCGCGCGGATACCGGAGGCCGGTCGGAGACTCGCCGGCCTCCTGCTGTGCGTCCTGAGTCTACCGTCGCATCCGTCACGCTGGGAAGTCGTCCCAGGTCAGCGTGGGCCCGGCCCGCCGTACGCCGGGAAGCGCGCGCCGAACCGCCGGCCGGTGCGGCCAGAACGCGGCCCGCCACGATCTCGCAGGTGAGAGAGTGGACCGGTGACGACCTACGGACTGCTGATCTTCGACGGCGCCGAGGAGCTGGACTTCGTCGGCCCGTGGGAGGTCTTCACCGCCTCGGCGATGCTCCGCGACGGCGCCGACACCGCGGTGCTGATCGCCGAGCGTGAGGGCGCCATCCGTTGCAGCAAGGGCCTGCGCGTGCTGCCGGACCACACGATCGCCGACCACCCGGAGCTGGACGTGCTGCTCGTGCCCGGGGGCATGGGAACGCGCCGCGAGGTCGCCAACCCCGCCGTGATCGGCTGGATCGCCGCGACGGGCGCGGAGTGGGTCACCAGCGTGTGCACCGGGTCGCTGCTGTTGCACGAGGCCGGTCAGGGGCGCGGGCGGCGGCTGGCGACGCACCACGCGTTCGAGGACGCGCTCGAGGCACGGGGCGACGTCACCGTCGTACGCGACGCGCGCTACGTCGTCGACGGGAACGTCGTGACCAGCCAGGGCGTCTCGGCGGGTATCGACATGGCACTGTGGCTCGTGGGCCGGCTGCACGGACGTGACCATTCGCGAGCCGTGCGGCGTTACATCCAGTACGATCCTGCACCGCCGTACCTTTCCGACGAACCGGTCGCTCCATGAGAGGCCGCGAGTCTCAGGTGTCGCAGCCTTACCAGGCTTACCATCGGTCAGAGAAATCCCAGGAATCACAGCGTGGTAAATCACATGATGCTTCACATGTGTCCGATATTGGGTTTTCGCTGGCCCCTAGATCCGTAGTCCGCTATGGTCTGTCTGGTTCGCAGGTTTCGCTAAAAGTGTAACGGTGGATTCTTGGCTCCGTTACTTGATGCGCCCTATAACAGGGGCGCATTATTCACGGTTCGGTTGACGGGAAACATGCCATCGGTACGGGTGGGAGAGGATCAGGGTGCCCCGGCCCGTAAGTGCCACGGTCCGCAATCGCCGGCTCGGGACCGAGCTGAGGCGTCTGCGGGAGTCCGCCAACCTCACCGGTGACGACGTCGCCGCGCAGCTGGGCTGGTCCGCCTCGAAGGTCAGCCGCCTGGAGAACGCCCGGCAGGCGCCACGCTTCGCCGACGTGCGCCGACTGCTCGACCTGTACTCCGTCGAGGGCACCTATCGCGAGCAGCTCCTTCAACTGGCCCGCGACGCCGTGCGCCGTGGCTGGTGGGAGGCCTTCTCCGACGCCCTGCCGGAGCAGTACAGCTCCTATATCGGCCTGGAGATCGAGGCCGAGCAGATCTGGCAGTGGGAGACCCAGGTCGTCCCCGGCCTGTTGCAGACCGAGGCGTACGCGCAGTCGGTCGAGCAGAGTTCGCACTCGACCGAGGTCATCCCGCCGAGCCGTGTCGACGCCCGGGTGGAGGCGCGCCTCGTACGGCAGGCGGTCCTGACGCGCGAGAACAACCCCCTCCGGCTCGCGGTCGTCCTGGACGAGGCGCTCCTGCTGCGGCGCTACGGCGACGCGGCGGTGATGGCCGCGCAGCTGCGGCACCTTCAGGAGCTGTCGGACCTGCCGAACCTCAGCCTCCAAGTGCTTCCACTTGATGGGCCCCATCCGATCGCGACGGGGTCCTTCACGCTTCTGCAATTCCCGTTGGTGGGCGGGATCAAATTTCATGATGTCGTATATATAGAGCACCTGAACGGTTGCTCGTATTTGGAAGAAGAGACCGAAACCTACCGGTATAGGCTCAGTTTCGAACGACTCAGGGCAGGGGCGCTCGGGCCTGCGGAATCCTTGGAGCGAATATCCAGGATCGCCCGGGAATCGTGGACGAGATGAACGGAAAGGAGGTGATCCCTCGTGGGACAAGAAGCAGAGCGTCTCGACTATGTCTGGCAAAAAAGTTCTCGTAGCATGGCAAACCAGCAGTGTGTTGAAGTCTCTCCGGTTTCGTCGGCAGGCGGCTCCTCGGAGATTTCTTATAGCTAACGACAAGATCGCGCCGGTGACCTCCGCAAGCTGATCGCTGTGGGCACCGGCGTTCACGACCCACTTCCTCCTAGCGTTCCGCAACAGAGGAAGTGGGTCGATATACCACCTTCATACCACCCTCCGCCGCCGGTCAGGCGGTGTGCACTCCCACCCCGCGACGGCGCGTATCGGCCGGCCTTTCGGCC
The DNA here is from genome assembly GCA_963799975.1 of uncultured Actinomycetota bacterium. Taxonomy (GTDB): domain Bacteria; phylum Actinomycetota; class Actinomycetes; order Streptosporangiales; family Streptosporangiaceae; genus Actinoallomurus. Next base: position 1,290,894 of record CAWCZF010000006.1, read on the forward strand.
CGTGAATGGCGGACTCCCATTTCGACTCGGCTCCGGTGGCCGCCGGTTCGACCCCAACTCCGGTGGGTATGCGTCCGGTGACGGTGCGTCTTCCATAGGTCCTTGTCACAGCGAACACGGGGAGTCGCCATGACGGTCACCGGTGTCATCACCGCGATCATCTTCGGTGCCATCATCGGCGCGCTCGCGCGGTTGCTGGTGCCCGGCAGGCAGCACATGCCGATCTGGCTGACGATCGCGGTCGGCATCGTCGCGGCGCTCATCGGCACCTGGCTCGCGCGGCTGCTCCACCTCAAGACCCACGGCTTCAACTTCTGGGAGACGATCTTCCAGATCGGGCTCGCCGTGATCGGGGTGCTGCTGGTCACGATGCTCTGGCCGCGGCGCACCCGCCTCTGACCGCCGGGCGGCCGCCCGAAGTGGGCCGCCGCCCGTGTTCAGGCGGCCTCAGCGCGCCTCGCGGCGCAGGATCGGCCGCAGGCGGTCGAGGACCGTGGCGTCCTCGATCGTCGAGGGCACCGGCACGTCGTCGCCGTCCGCGATGCCGCGCATCGTCCCGCGCAGGATCTTGCCCGACCGCGTCTTGGGCAGCGCCGGCACCACCGAGACCTCCCTGAACGCCGCGACCGGGCCGATCTGGTCGCGTACCGCCTGGACGAGTTCGCCGTGCAGGTCGGCCTCGTTCACGTCCGTCCCGCTCTTGAGCACCACGAACCCGCGCGGCACCTGACCCTTCATCTCGTCGCGCACGCCCACGACGGCGGCCTCCGCGACCGACGGATGCGCGCAGAGGACCTCCTCCATCACCCCGGTGGACAGGCGGTGCCCGGCCACGTTGATCACATCGTCGGTACGGCCCATGACCCGGATGTAGCCGTCCTCGTCGATGGTGCCGCCGTCACCGCTCAGATAGTGCCCCGGATAACGCGTCAGGTACGACTCGATGTACCGCTCGTCGTCCTTCCACAGCGTCAGGAGCGTGCCCGGCGGCAGCGGCAGGCGGATCGCGATGTCGCCCTCGGCCCCCGGCGGGGCCACGGAGCCGTCCGGCAGCAGCACCCGTACGTCATAGCCCGGGACCGCGACGGTCGGCGAGCCCGGCTTGATCTTCATCGGCTCCAGCCCGCGCAGGTTCGCCGCGATCGGCCAGCCGGTCTCGGTCTGCCACCAGTGGTCGACCACCGGACGGCCCAGCACCTGCGCCGCCCATTCGTAGGTGCCGGCGTCGAGGCGCTCGCCGGCCAGGAACAGCGTGCGCAGCGCGGACAGGTCATGCGCGCCCAGCAGCCGGCCGTCCGGGTCCTCCTTCTTGATCGCCCGGATCGCGGTCGGCGCGGTGAACAGGGCGTTCACGCGATGCTCGGCGGCGACGCGCCAGAACGCCCCGGCGTCCGGCGTGCCGACCGGCTTGCCCTCGTACAGCACGGTCGTGCACCCGGCGAGCAGCGGCGCGTACACCGTGTAGGAGTGGCCGACCACCCACCCGACGTCGGAGGCGGCCCAGAACACCTCGCCGGCCGAGACGCCGTAGACGTTCGGCATCGACCAGCGCAGCGCGACCGCGTGGCCGCCGTTGTCGCGTACGACGCCCTTGGGCCGCCCGGTCGTGCCCGAGGTGTAGAGGATGTAGAGCGGGTCGGTCGCGGCCACCGGCACGCACTCGGCGGGCCGCGCCTCGGCCATGGCCTGGTCCCAGCCGACGTCGCGGCCGGGCACGAGCGTGGCGTGCGCCTCCGGGCGCTGGACGATCACGCAGTCGCCGACCTTGTGCGAGGCGAGTTCGAGCGCCTCGTCTAGCAGCGGCTTGTACTCGATGATCCGGCTGCCCTCGATGCCGCACGAGGCGGAGACGACGACCTTGGGCATCGCGTCGTCGATGCGCACGGCCAGCTCACGCGGCGCGAAGCCGCCGAACACCACCGAGTGCACGGCGCCGATGCGCGCGCAGGCGAGCATCGCCACGACCGCCTGCGGGATCATCGGCAGGTAGAGGATCACCCGGTCGCCGCGCTCCACGCCCAGGCCGCGCAGCACCCCCGCGAAACGCGCGGTCTCATCGCGCAGCTCCCGGTAGGTGAACGTCTGCTTGGTCCCGGTGACGGGACTGTCATAGATCAGCGCGAGCTGGTCGGCCCGGCCCTGTTCGACGTGGCGGTCGAGGGCGTTCTCGCAGGTGTTGAGCTCACCCCCGGTGAACCACCGGTAGAACGGCGCGGCGCCGTCGTCCAGGACGCGCTCCGGTGGAGTGCGCCAGCGGATGTCACGGGCGGCCTCCGCCCAGAACCGCGCCGGATCACCGAGGCTGCGTTCGTACGCGGCCGCGTAGGGGCCCATGTGCACCTCCGCCTGAGGGGAACTCCCACTATGGCGAGCGCGCGTGCCCCTACTCAAGCAGTCTCGAGCGCCTCGACCCGATCGTTGTATGACGGGTGCCGCACGCCGTGCACGACCGCGACCCCCGCCGCGAGCCACGCACCCACGGCGACGATGATGAAGCACAGCACGTACGCGTGCAGGCGCGGCACGCCGTGCGACCCGGGGATCGTCATGCCGGTGAGTATCGCGGCGGTGACCGCGGCGGACACGCTGCCGCCCGTGGTGCGCACGAGCGAGTTGACGCCGCTCGCGATGCCGCTCTGGTCCATCGGCACGTGCTGCACGGCGAGCGTGCCGAGCGCGGCGTACGCGACGCCGAACCCGATGCCCTGCACGGCGCTGAACCCGAGCATGTCGTACGTGTGCGCGTGCGAGACGGCCAGCCACAGGTAGCTCAGCCCGGCGAACACCGAGCCGATCGCGAGGGAGTACGCGGCGCCGATGCGCGCGGCGATGCGGCCGGCCAGCGCGGAGAAGATCAGCATGGTGGCGGTGCTGGGCAGCATGTAGAGCCCGACGTCCAGGACGTCGCCGCCGAGGCCGTACCCGACCGACTTCGGCGTCTGCACGAACGTCGCGATCAGCGTGAACGCGGCGAACATCGAGAAGCCCAGCAGCATCGAGGCGACGTTCGCCGACAGCGACTGCCGTCCGGCCAGCAGGCCGAGCCGCACCAGCGGCTGCGCGACGCGCGCCTCGACCAGCGCCCACGCGGCGGTCAGCACGGCCGCGCCGCCGAACAGCGCCAGCACGCCGCCGGAGGCCCATCCCCAGGCGTTGCCCTCGCTGATCGCGAGCAGGAGGCAGACGAGCAGGCCGGCCAGGAGCGTCGCGCCGAGGTAGTCCGGCCGCCCGCCGGCGCGTGCGCCGGTGTCGGGCGCGCTCACCGTGACCAGTACCAGCCCGGCGGCGGCGAGTGCCGCGGCGATCCAGAACTCCGGCTTGAAACTGTCCGTGTGGCCGGCGATCAGCCCGGTCACGATCATGCCCATGCTGCCGCCGACGCCCATCGTCGCGCTGACGATGCCGATGCCCGCAGTGACCTTCTCCCGGGGGAAGGTGTCCCGGATCGTGCCGATGGCCAGCGGGATCAGCGCGGTCGACGTGCCCTGCACGGCACGGCCGACGATCAGCACGGCGAGCGAGCCGGACAGGGCGCAGATCACCGAGCCGATCAGCAGGAGGCCCATCGTGATGAGGATGAGGTTCTTCTTGCCGTACATGTCGCCGAGCCGCGACAGCAGCGGGGTGGCGACCGCGCCGGCCAGCAGCGAGGCGGTGAACACCCACGTGACCGAGGCGACCGACGCGCCGAAGTGCCGCATGAGCTGGGGGAGCAGCGGCAGCACAAGTGTCTGCTGCACCGAGACCACCATGCCGGACACGGACAGGGCCAGCAGCGTCAGCCCGGTGTGTGACACGCGGCCGGTGCGCGGCGGCGGAGTGGCGACGTCGACCATCGAGTGCTCTCCTTCGGGTGCTGAAGTCGCCCTCATCCTACTTACTTAAGTTAAGTAAGTATTAACTAGGATTGCTCCCATGACCGCTCCTGAGGACATGATCGAGCTCGAGCGGGCCCTGACGCGGATCTCGCACCTCATGACGCGCGCCAAGCAGCACGACCGGACCATGGTCGAGGCCGGCGTCGCCGTCGACCGTGCCGGGGCTCCGCTGCTGCGCGTCCTGGCCGACGCGCCGGAGCCGATGCGCCTGGGTGCGCTGGCCGACCGCCTCGCCGTCGAGGCGCCGCACGTGACGCGGCAGATCCAGCGGCTCGAACGCGCGGGGCTGGTCGAACGCGTGCCCGACCCCGACGACGGCCGGGCCCGGCGCGTGCGGATCAGCCCCGCGGGCGCCGAGGCGGTGGAGTGCCTGCGCGCGGTCGGCCGGCGCCGGATGGCCGAGGCGCTGGCCGGCTGGTCGGATGAGGACCGCCACCGGCTCGCCGTCCTGTGCCACCGGATGGTCGATGACTTCCTGGACCACGCGGAGGAGCACGGGCTGCTCGGCTGACCTGCTGACCTGCTGACCTGCTGACCTGCTGACCTCGCTGCTGACCTGCTGACCTGCTGACTCGGCTGTCGGCGGGCCCGCGTGGCGTCGCGCGAGCGGGGGTCATAGGTTGCTGCCATGGACCCCCGACGCCGCGTGCCGCGTACGGACGCCGTGCTCGCCGATCCCCGGCTCGCCGCCGCGGCGGACCGGCTGGGCCGCGGCGTCGTCAAGGCGGCCGTCGCCGGGGCGCAGGAACGCGCGCGCGCCGGTGACCTGCCGCCCGAGGGCGTGGCGGACGCCGCCGTGGCCGGGCTGCCCGCGACCGCCGCGAGCCTGCGGCCGGTGGTCAACGCGACCGGCGTGCTGCTGCACACCAACCTCGGCCGCGCCCCGCTGTCGGCCGCCGCGCGCGACGCCGTGACCGCCGCCGCGGGCTGCACGGACGTGGAGTTCGACCTGGACTCCGGACAACGGGACCGGCGCGGCCGCGGCGCGCTCGCGGCCCTCGCCGCGGCGTGCCCGGCGGCCGAGGCCGTGCACGTGGTGAACAACAACGCCGCCGCGCTCGTGCTCGCCGCCACCGTCCTGGCCCAGGACCGGGAGATCGTGATCAGCCGGGGCGAGATGGTGGAGATCGGCGACGGGTTCCGGCTGCCCGCGCTGCTCGCCTCGACCGGCGCGCGGCTGCGCGAGGTCGGCACCACCAACCGTACGACGGCCGCCGACTACGCCGAGGCGGTCGGCGACGCGACCGGGTTCGTGCTCAAGGTGCATCCGTCCAACTTCCGCATCGAGGGGTTCACCGCGCAGGCGGCCGTACGCGACCTCGCCGGGCTGGGCGTGCCCGTCGTCGCCGACATCGGCTCGGGCCTGCTCGCGCCCGAGCCGGTGCTGCCGGACGAGCCGGACGCGGCCACGGTCCTGTCCGAGGGCGCCGACCTGGTCACCGCCAGCGGCGACAAGCTGCTCGGCGGCCCGCAGGCCGGTCTGCTGCTCGGCCGGTCCGCACTGGTCGACCGGCTGCGACGGCACCCGCTCGCCCGCGCCCTGCGGGTCGACAAGCTCACGCTGGCCGCGCTCGAGGCGTCCCTGCGAGGCCCGGAGACGCCGACCGCCCGCGCCCTGCACACCGGAGTCGCGGGCCTGCGGGCGCGCGCCGCACGCCTCGCCGGACAGCTCTCCGCCTACGACGCCGTCGCGGTCGACTCGACCGCACGCGTCGGCGGCGGAGGCGCGCCCGGCGTCGGGCTGCCCAGCGCGGCGGTCAGCCTGCCGGAGACCTGCGCCGTGCCGCTGCGCCGCGCGGGCGTCGTGGGGCGGACCGAGGACGGGCGCCTGCTCCTGGACCTGCGCGCCGTACCCGACGACGTCGACCTCGCCGCGCGCGTACGCGAGGCCCTCGACGGAGAGCGGCGCTAGTGCACGTCGTCGCCACCGCCGGGCACGTCGACCACGGCAAGTCGACGCTCGTCCGCGCCCTCACCGGGATGGAGCCCGACCGCTGGGCCGAAGAGCGCCGCCGCGGCATGACCATCGACCTGGGCTTCGCCTGGACGCGCCTGGAGACGGGGGAGCCGCTCGCGTTCGTGGACGTGCCGGGACACGAGCGGTTCGTCACGAACATGCTCGCCGGCGTCGGCCCCGTCCCGGCGGTCATGGTCGTCGTGGCCGCCGACGAGGGCTGGATGCCGCAGTCCGCCGAGCACCTCGCCGCCGCCGACGCGCTCGGCGTACGGCACGGCCTGCTCGTCGTCACCCGCTCCGACCGCGCCGATCCCGCCGCGGCCCTCGCCCAGGCGCGCGCCGAACTCGCCCGCACCACGCTCGGCGGCGCCCCGGCGGTCGCGGTCAGCGGCGTCACCGGAGCCGGCCTGCCGGACCTGCGGGCGGCGCTGGACCGGCTGGCCGCCCGGCTGCCCGCGCCGGACCCGGCCGCGCACGTACGCCTCTGGATCGACCGGGCGTTCACCGTACGCGGCAGCGGCACGGTCGTCACCGGCACGCTGTCCGCCGGCACCCTGCGCACCGGCGGAGAGCTGCTCCTCGACGGCCGCCCGGTGCGCGTGCGCGGGCTGCAGACGCTCAAGGAGACCGCCGCCGAGGTCGCGGGCGTCGCCCGCGTCGCGGTCAACCTGCGCGGCGTCGACCGCGGCGACGTCTCACGCGGCATGGCGCTCACCGACGACGGCTGGACCCCGGCCACCCTGGTCGACGTGCGCGTCGAGGACGCGGACCGGCTGCCGCGCGAGCCGGTCCTGCACCTCGGGTCTGCCGCCGTGCCGGTGCGGCTGCGCCCGCTCGGCCGCGACGCGGCGCGTCTCACGCTCGCCCGGCCGCTGCCGCTGCACATCGGCGACCGGCTGCTGCTGCGCGACCCCGGCGCACGCCGCGTCGCGGGCGCGGACGTCCTCGACGTACGCCCGCCGGCCCTGCGACGGCGCGGCGCGGCCGCCGACCGCGCACGCGCGCTCGCCGCCGGGGTGCCCTCGGCCGCCGACGTCATCCGGCGGCACGGCCTGATCCGCCGCGCCGAGCTGGCCGCCATGGGCCTGGAACCGGACGCCGAGCCGGTGGCCGGCGACTGGCTCGCCGACCCGGCCCACTGGTCGGCGCTGCGGCGACGGCTCGCCGAGGAGGCAGCCCGGCACGCCGCCGCCGACCCGCTCGAACCCGGCCTGCCGGTCGAGGCGGCACGCGCCCTGCTCGAACTCCCCGACCGCCGCCTCGTCGACGCGCTCGCGCGGCCGCCCCTGCGCCTCGCATCGGGCCGGGTACACGCGACCGCCGCCGCGGGCCTGCCCGCCCTGCCCGCCCCGGTCGCCGAGGCCGTCCGGCACCTGGCCGCGGACCTGGGCGACCGCCCGTTCCGCGCGCCGGAGGCCGGCCGGCTCGCCGAGCTGGGACTGACCGGCCGCGCGCTGGCCGCCGCCGTACGCGCGGGCGCGCTGCTGCGGATCGCCGAGGGGATCGTGCTGCTGCCGGGCGCGGACGCCGCGGCGGCGCGCGTCCTCGCCGCGCTGCCGCAGCCGTTCACGGTGCAGCGAGGCCCGGCGCGCGCTGGACACCAGCCGCCGGGTCGCCGTCCCGCTGCTCGAACACCTCGACCGCCGGCACCTCACCGAACGCGACGGCGACGCCCGCCGTACGCTCACGTCCTGAACGCTCCGTACCGTCGGGAGGGACCGGAATGGCCGAGGAGACCGCGGCACCCAGGGTCGTGCGCAACGAGGAGGAGCACCGGTACGAGGCGTGGTCCGGCGAGGCGCTCGCCGGCGTCGCCGCCTACCGCGAGCGCGGCGACCGCACCGTCTTCACCCACACCGAGGTCGAGGCGGCGTTCGAGGGCAAGGGCGTCGCCAAGGCACTGGCCGCCGCCGCCCTCGACGACGTCGTACGGCGCGGCCGGGTGATCGTCCCGCTGTGCCCGTTCATCGCCGACTACCTGAGCAAACACCCCGAGTACGACGAGCACGTGCGCCGTCCCGACAACGGCCGATGAGCCGAAAACCGGTTGAAACCGGTGATCGTTTCCTGGCGTCATAGACCCGGCACACCGGACGTTTCGGAGAGGAGATGGTGATGCCGTACACACTGCGGGGCGGTCACGTCCCGATCCGGATGTGGACCGACCCCGCCGGCGTCGAGTCGGGCGCGCTGGACCAGCTTCGCAACGTCTCCAACCTGCCGTGGGTGCACGGCGTCGCGGTCATGCCGGACGTGCACTACGGCAAGGGCGCGACGGTCGGCTCGGTCATCGCGATGCGGGACGCCGTGGCACCGGCCGCGGTCGGCGTGGACATCGGCTGCGGCATGACCGCGGTCAAGTCCAGCCTCACCGTCGAGGACCTGCCCGAGGACCTGAGCCGCCTGCGCGCCAGGATCGAGAAGGCGGTGCCGGTCGGCCGCGGCGCGCACAAGACGGCGGTCGACCCCTCGGCGGTGCCGGGTCTGAAGGAGCGCGGCTGGTATGAGTTCTGGAAGGCCTACGACGACCTCGCACCGGTCGCCCGGTCCCGCCGGGGCCGCGCGACCTCCCAGCTCGGCACGCTGGGCTCGGGCAACCACTTCCTGGAGGTGTGCGCGGACGCCGACGGCGCGGTGTGGCTCGTGCTGCACTCGGGTTCGCGCAACATCGGCAAGGAACTGGCCGAGCACCACATCGAGGCCGCGATGCGTCTGCCGCACAACCAGGACCTGCCCGACCGCGACCTGGCCGTGTTCGTCAACGGGACGCGCAAGATGGAGGAGTACCGCCGGGACCTGTTCTGGGCCCAGGACTACGCACGCCGCAACCGCGCCGTGATGATGGCCCTCACCCAGAACGTCGTCTCGCGGTTCTTCGCCGGCAAGCGCGTCCGCTGGGAGGAGGTCATCTCCTGCCACCACAACTACGTCGCGGAGGAGACCTACGACGGCGTCGAACTCCTCGTCACCCGCAAGGGCGCGATCCGCGCGGGCGAGGGCGACCTGGGCATCATCCCGGGCTCGATGGCGACGGGCACCTACATCGTCCGCGGCCTCGGCAACGAGAGCGCCTTCAACTCGGCCTCACACGGCGCGGGCCGCCGCATGAGCCGTACGAAGGCTAAGAAGTCCTTCACGGTCGAGGACCTGATCGAGCAGACCAGGGGAGTCGAGTGCCGCAAGGACTCCGGAGTGATCGATGAGATCCCGGGCGCGTACAAGGACATCGAGTCCGTGATCGAGGCGCAGACCGACCTCGTGGAGGTCGTGGCCCACCTGCGCCAGCTCGTCTGCGTCAAGGGCTGACCGCCGGCGGCGTTCCCACGCGGGGGCGCCGCCGGCTCGTCCGCGCCGTGGTCACGAGGCGAACGGGCTCCCGCAGAGTCATCCACAGCCTCCCGCGCCCCTTCCCCCTCGCCGAGCACCCGGCTGGACAATGGAAGTGGGGTCGCCGCCCCCAGGGCGGGCGGGGACCGCACGGGAAACCGCACGGAAAGGTGGTTGGCGGAGACGTGCGCTCGTCCGGCACCATGTCCGGGTGCTGATCAGGGAAGCCACCACGGACGACTGGGCCGCCATCTGGCCCTTCTTCCGCCGGATCGTCGCCGCCGGTGAGACCTTCACCTATCCGGTCGACCTGGACGAGGAACAGGGCCGCGACTGGTGGCTCCTGCCGGCCCCGGACCGTACGGTCGTGGCCGTCGAGGAGACCGGCACGGTCCTGGGCACCGCCAAGATGAACAACAACCAGTGGGGCAACGGCGCGCACGTCGCGAGCGCGAGCTACATGGTCGACCCGGCACACTCCGGGTGCGGCGTTGGCCGGTCGCTGTGCGAGTACACGCTGGAATGGGCGCGTACGGCGGGATTTCGCGCGATGCAGTTCAACGCGGTCGTGGCGACGAACGTGCACGCGGTGGCGCTGTACCGGTCCCTCGGCTTCGCGGTGGTGGGGACGGTGCCCGAAGGCTTCCACCACCCGGCCGAGGGCTACGTCGGGCTGCACGTCATGCACCGCGACCTCTGAGATCGAGCGGCGGAGGGCGGACGGCGCGGTCAGCCCGGCAGGCGGCTCTCCACGAAGCCGGTGACGGCGGCCAGGACCTCGTCCCTGTTGGTCTCGTTGAACACCTCGTGGCGGGCGTCCGGATAGACGATCTCCGCCAGGTCCTCGCCGCGGATCTCCTCGATGCCCCCGCGGGTCCCGCTCAGCGGCACCAGCTCGTCGGCCGCGCCGTGCACCCACAGCGTCGGCAGCGCGCCCAGCCGCCCGCCGCCGGCGATCGCGGTCAGGCAGCGGTCGAACGCCTCGACCGTCTCGCGGCGGAACGGGCCGTGCCACACGAGCGGGTCGGCGGAGTACGCCTCGCCGACGGACAGGTCGCGCGACAGCGTCGCCGGGTCGATCGGAATGTCGGGGATCTCCTCCATGTCGAGCAGCGCCTTGACCGGCCCCCAGCGCCCGAGCACCGGCCCCGACAGCACCAGCGCCGCGAGGCCCGCGCCGTACCGCTGGGCGTACCGGGCGGCGATCATCCCGCCCATCGAGTGGCCGATCAGCACGACTGGCACGCCGGGGTGGCGGGTACGCGCATGCTCCTCGACGGTGTGCAGGTCGGTGACGACCTCCTCGAAGTCCGGCACGAGGGCGCGCTCGCCCCCGGACCGGCCGTGCCCGATGTGGTCGGGCCCGTACACCGCCGCTCCGTGCCGCCGCAGCGTGTCCGCGACGTACTCGTAGCGTCCGATGTGCTCTCCATAGCCGTGCGCGAGCAGGGCGATCCAGCCGGGCGTCTCGGCCGGCCACTCGCGGACGACGACGTCTTCGCGTTCGCCGGAGAATTCCATGACCTCATGATCGGTGCGGCCGGACGGGAACACCAGGTCCGTGCTCGTCACCGACACGACATAGGCTGGGTGGTACGGCGGTTACCGAGGAGGCATATCCAATTGCTGGTCGACGGCTTCGGCCGGGTGGCGACCGACCTGCGGGTCTCGCTCACCGACCGCTGCAATCTGCGCTGCTCCTACTGCATGCCGCCCGAAGGGCTGGACTGGCTGCCCAAGCCCGAGCTGCTCACCGATGATGAGGTCGTACGGCTCGTCGGCATCGGCGTCGGGCGGCTCGGCATCACCGAGGTCCGCTACACCGGCGGCGAGCCGCTGCTGCGCCGAAACCTGACCGGCATCGTGGCGCGCACCGCCGGGCTGGGCGCCGAGGTGTCGCTGACCACCAACGGCATCGGGCTGGCGCGCCTGGCCGCGCCGCTCGCCGAGGCCGGGCTGCATCGGGTCAACGTCTCCCTCGACACGCTCGACCGCGCGACCTTCAAGCGCCTCGCCCGCCGCGACCGGCTCGCGGACGTCCTCGCGGGCATGGCCGCCGCCCAGCGCGCCGGACTGCGCCCGGTCAAGGTCAACACCGTCCTCATGCGCGGCGTGAACGACCACGAGGCCGCGGCGCTGCTGGCGTACTGCCTGGAGCACGGCTATGAGCTCCGCTTCATCGAGCAGATGCCGCTCGACGCCCAGCACGGCTGGAGCCGCGACGGCATGGTCACCGCCGAGGAGATCCTCGACCGGCTCTCGGCCGCCTACGACCTGGCGCCCGACGACGCGCGTGAGCGGGGCAGCGCACCCGCCGAACGGTTCCGCGTCGGCGACGGCCCGGCGACGGTCGGCGTCATCGCCGCGGTGACCCGGCCGTTCTGCGGCGCCTGCGACCGCGTGCGGCTGACCGCCGACGGCCAGATCCGCAACTGCCTGTTCGCCCGCGAGGAGTCGGACCTGCGCGCCGCGCTGCGCACGGGGGCCTCCGACGACGAACTGGCCGCGCGCTGGGCCGCCGCGGTCGCCGCCAAGCGCCCTGGGCACGGCATCGACGATCCGAGTTTCCTGCAGCCCACGCGTCCGATGTCGGCCATCGGCGGGTAGAAAGGACGGCGTGACCGAGCAGCCGCACGAACACCGGGTCGAGATCACCGTCCCCCCGGACCACGAGGTCGGTGTGCACGCCGGCTTCGCCTCGGTGTGGCGCACGCGGGACTCCTTCGTGATCGACTTCTCCACCGAGGTGCGCCCGGCGGAGGTGGCCGAAGACGCCGACAGCGGCGCGCACTACCTCCACGTCCCGGCACGTGTCGTGGCGCGCGTGCGCATCCCGCCCGGTCAGGTCTGGGAGCTGATGAAGGCGCTCGAGCAGAACCTCAGCGCGTACGAGCGGGACAACGCCGGAAGCGCCCATGACGAGTCCTGAGTACGACGCCGTGGTGCTCGCCGGTGGGGGAGCGCGGCGGCTGGGCGGTGCCGACAAACCGGGCCTGGTGGTCGGCGGGCGTCCGCTGGTGACCTGGGTCGCCGCGGCGGTCGCCGACGCGGCCCGGCTCGTGGTCGTGGGCCCCGAGCGTCCCGAGCTGCCGGCCGCGATCCGCGTACGCGAGGATCCGCCGGGCGGCGGCCCGGTCCCCGCCCTGCGCGCCGGACTGGCCGTCGTACGCGCGCCGCAGGTGGCCGTGCTGGCCGCCGACCTGCCGTTCCTGCGGCCGCTCCACGTCGCCGCACTGCGCCGCAGCGCGTACGGGCGGGCCGGGGCCGTGCTGGTCGACACGGACGGGCGGCCGCAGTGGCTCACCGGGGTCTGGCGCACCGCGGACCTGCTCACCGCGCTCGCCGCCTTCGGCGAGGCGAGCGGTGAGGCCAGTGGTGAGGCCCGCGGCGCCTCGCTCCGCAGGCTGATGAACCCGCTCGATCCGGCGCTCGTACGCCTCGCGGGGCCCGCGTGGTACGACTGCGACACGCCCTCCGACGTCGAGACGGCGTCCCGGATGATCGAGGAGAACAGTGCTTGACGACTGGCTGCAGGCAGCGTGCGCGGAGCTCGGCATCGACCCCGGTGACGTGCACCGCGACCTGATCCTGGACGTGGCACGCGACGTCGCGCACGGGGTCGCGCGGCCGGCCGCGCCGCTGACCGCGTACCTGATGGGGCTGGCGGCCGGCCGCGGCACGCCCGTCAACGACGCGGCCGCACGCCTCACCGAGATGGCCGAGGGCTGGGCCGGCCGGTCCGCCGGGAGCGATGGGACCACCGAGACCTAGCGTCGTCAGGTGTATTCGCGCCGTCTCGTGGTAGAGCCGTGGTGAGGACATCAATGATCGACGGAGGACGGGCATGGCCGATTTTCTGACCGACATCAACACACTGCGCGAGCGTGCGCGAACGGAGATCGACAAGGGCCCGGTCACCTCGGCGTACGGCGCCGACCTCGAACGCGTCATCCAGATCTGCAACGAGGCGCTCGCCACCGAGATCGTCTGCGTGCTGCGCTACAAGCGGCACTACTACACCGCGACCGGCATCCACTCCGAGCCGGTGGCGGCCGAGTTCCTCGAGCACGCGGCGGACGAGCAGCGGCACGCGGATCGGCTGGCCGAGCGGATCGTACAGCTCGGCGGCTCGCCGGACTTCGACCCGGCGCGCCTGTCGGCACGCTCGCACACCGAGTACGACGCGAGCCCGGACCTGGTCGAGATGATCAGGGAGGACCTGGTCGCCGAGCGCATCGCCATCGCCTCCTACACCGAGATCGCCCAGTGGATCGGCGACGGCGACCCCACGACGCGGCGTCTCTTCGAGGAGCTGCTCGCGGACGAGGAGGACCACGCCGACGACCTGCACTCGCTGCTCGAACGGCTGCCGAAGGACCTGCAGGGCTCCTGACGCGCCCGCTGCAGGCGCCGTTCATCGCGGCGCGAGGAGAAGGACCGCGAGGGTGGCGGCGAGCGGGAGCGCCGGGGCAACGGGCCGCGCCCAGGCGAGCAGCACCGCGTCCAGCCCCGCCCCGGCCAGCGCGGCGGCGAGCACGCCGAACCGCCGCCGCATGATCGAGGGCACACCGCTCGTGGCCAGTTCGGTCGTCAGCGTCGTCAGGGTGCCGGTGAGGTACGTGGTCGCCGCCCCGGTGAGGCGCAGGGTGTTCACGCCGGCGCTCTGGACGCCCATACCCAGGGCGGACAGCGCCAGCAACGCGAGCTGCGCCGCCCGCCCGGGATGCCCGCCCGCGGCCGCCCAGAGTCCGAGCACCCCGGCCTGCGCGGCGGCCACCGCGAGGAGCGCCTGCGGCAGCCGTTCCGGGCCGGCGGCACGGACCGGAACGGCCGCGCCGTCCGCGCCCCACCGCGCGCGGCCCGGCCCGGCCTCGTCCGGCGACGGCCTGGGTTCGGCTGGGGGAGCGGTGGATCGAGCGCCTGCGGCCGTGCCGCCGTCATGCCGCCCTTGGCGCGCCGCGCGGGGGCGAGGCGGGAGCCGGCGCGTCCCCGCGGGGTGCGCGCCGTGGCGGAACCAGGCGGCCGCGCCGTACACGCCGGCGACATAGGCGGCGACGGCCGAGGCGGCGGCGAGGGCGGCGTCGGCGTGTGCGTGCACGACGGCGATCCCGAGCAGGACGAGGTTTCCCGTCATGACGCTCGCGAAGACCGCGCCGAGCCCGGCGAAGCTGAAGGCGTCCACCGCGCCGGAACCCAGCGCGAGCAGGAGCACTCCCGCGCCGAGCCGCCTGCCCGCCCTCGGCGCGCCGACCTCTCGCTCGGCCATTCCGGCGCCCCCCGACACCAGCGACGAACCCGGGCCGGTTATCCCCGCGCCGTCCGTGGCCGACACGTGCGTCGGGTCCGGCGGCGATGGAGGGGCCGGGCGGCCACTGACCGGACTGGAAGGCAGGGACCCGTGCATTTCCTCGCATTCGCCGGACCCTGGTCCGCCTGGAAGGTTGCCGGCGCGGCCCGCCGCCGCGAGAGCCGACGTCCGCCGGCGACAGCTCGGGGTCGGCGGCGACGTGGTCGGCGAGCGCGCGCGCCTGCCCTTGGAGCGCCGGGCCGGTACGCGCGGACAGGACCCACGGCACCACCCCGGCGGAGGGAGCGTCGGCGGGCGCGATCGGCGGCCCTTCGGGCGCCTCTTCGAGGATCAGGTGGGCCAGGGCGACTCCCCAGGACATCCCGCCTACGACGCCGGGCGACGCCGGGCCTTGACCGGGGGAGGGCCGTGCGTGGGGCACCCGGCATGCGGCCCTGAGCCGCCGATCGGAGGCGTCCCCCGCAACGCCGGGCGGGATCCTGCCAGAACCGGAGCGCGTCGCCGGTGGTGCTAGTCCGCGGCCTCCTCGGCGGGGACGGTGTCGCGGAGGAAGCCGCGGCGGGACAGGAACTCGCTCAGGTGGTCGCGATGCTCGTCGCAGGCGAGCCAGACCTTCCGGCGGTCCGGGGTGTGGATCTTCGGGTTGTTCCAGCGCAGGGCCCAGCGGGCGTCGGCGCGGCAGCCCTTGGCCGAGCACTGGAGCGGCTCATCGGAGGAGGTCACCGGCCCAGTCTGGCCGATCCCCGCGGCGGCACGCGCACCGCACGCGCGACTCCCGCGCGTCCGCCGCCGTCGCCCAGGCGTCTCGTCAGTCTCGCTCGCGTCCCCGCGCGCCGCCTCACGTGAATCTCGCTGGTGCCCCCCGCTCGCGTCCTGTGCGCCCTCATTCGGGCGGGCACGCGCGTGCCCTCACTCGGGCTCGACCAGTCGCTGGACGTCGCCGTACGACGGGATGCCCGGGATCGGCTCGTCGTCGCCGGCGCGTACGGCCGAGGCCAGTTCGACCGCGGCGTGGAGGGCGGCGCGGAACAGCAGTGAGCCGCAGCTCACCCGCGCCACTCCCAGCTCCGCCAGCCGGGGCAGCTTGAGGCCGCCCGGCAGATAGAGGACGTTCAGCGGCATCTCGATCCGCTCGGTCAGTGTCCGGATGTGGCCGTCCTCGGCGACGCCCGGCACGAAGACGCCGTCCGCGCCCGCCTCCGCGTACGCCGACGCGCGCCGTACGGTCTCGGTCAGCCGGCCGGCGGCGTCGAAGCCCAGCCAGAACGTATCCGTGCGCGCGTTCACGAACAGGCCGGGTGCGGCCGTCCTGACGGCCTTGACAAGCTCGGTCTGGACCTCCAGCGGCGCCAGCGAGCCATCCGGCCGCCCGTCCTCGATGTTGACCCCGGCGACACCGAATGAGGCCAGTTCCGCGGCCAGCCGCCCGACCTCCGACGGATCCGCGGAGAAGCCGCCCTCGATGTCCACCGTGACCGGCACCGGCAGCGTGCTCAGGCTCCTGGCGAGGGCGAGCGTCTCGTCCCGCGTGGCGCCTGTGGCGTCCGGGCGGCCGGCCGCCGCGGCGACGCCGAGGCTCGTCGTGCCGACGGCGGCGAATCCGGCGCGGGCCAGCGCCGCGCCGCTCGCGAAGTCCCAGGCGTTCGGCAGCAGGAGGGGAGTGCCGGCGTGATGAAGGTCGCGGAAGCCAGAGGTGTCCATGGAGCCGACCCTACGACCCGGTCGTTTCGGCCCTGGCAGAAGTAGCCGAACGCACCTACGGATGGAGACGAAGGGATGATCGTGGCCACGGGGTGGAGGCCGGAGGATAGCCGACCGGCGGTCGATATCAACCTAAGGATGGATCCCGTCACCCCGTCGGGGCCGATACCGTCATCAATCTCACGCATAGCAATCAACCAACTCGGGATCTGGGAATGATCGAGGCAAAGAACCTCACCAAGCGTTACGGCGACAAGGTCGCCGTCGATGACCTGTCCTTCATCGTCGAGCCCGGCAAGGTGACCGGATTCCTCGGCCCGAACGGCGCCGGCAAGTCGACCACCATGCGTCTCATCCTCGGTTTGGACCGTCCCAATGGGGGCGACGCGACGATCGGCGGCCGGCACTACCGCGACCTGCCGCGCCCGTTGCAGACCGTCGGGGCGCTCCTTGAGGCGCGGGCCATCCACACGGGCCGCAGCGCGTACAACCACCTGCTCTGCCTGGCACAGACGCAGGGCGTCGGCAAGCAGCGGGTCAACGAGGTCATCGACCTGGTCGGCCTGCACGAGGTGGCCAAGAAGCGCGCCGGCGGGTTCTCGCTCGGCATGGGCCAGCGGCTCGGCATCGCGGCGGCGCTCCTCGCCGATCCGTCAGTGCTCATCCTGGACGAACCGGTCAACGGGCTCGACCCGGAGGGCATCGTCTGGATCCGCACACTGATGCAGCGCCTGGCCTCCGAGGGGCGGACCGTGTTCGTCTCCAGCCACCTCATGAACGAGATGGCGGTCACCGCCGAGCACCTCATCGTCGTCGGCCGGGGCAAGCTCATCGCCGACTGCACCACCGAGGAGTTCATCGAGCGCAGCACCGAGGAGATCGTCGTCGTCCGCAGCCCCGACGCCGACCGCCTCGCGACGGCCGTCGACGCCGAGGGCGGCAAGGCCGTCGCCGGCGACGACGGGCTGCTGTCCATCACGAACATGGAGGCCGCGCGCGTCGGCGAGCTCGCCGCGGCGGGCGGGCTCGTCCTGCACGAGCTCACGCCCAAGCGCGGGTCGCTCGAGCAGGCGTTCATGGAGCTGACGCGCGAGAGCGTGGAGTACGGCGGCGGCGTGGTCGACCTGGCATCGCCCGGGCTCGCCTCACCCGACCCCACCTCGACCGACCCCACCTCAATAGACCGGGCTCCATCGCCGGCCGTACCGGAGCCGCAGGGAGAAGCCCGATGACGACCATGACCGACACTCCTACCTCCGTACCCGAGATCCGAAAGGCCGGTTTCGGCCGTCTGATGCTCGCCGAGTGGACCAAGATCCGTTCGGTGCGGTCGACCGTCTGGGCACTGGTGCTGCTGGTCGTCCTCGATCTCGGCTTCACCGCCCTGTTCACCAGCCTGACCATCTCGCAGTGGGACAAGAGCGACGCCTCGCAGCGGGCGGCCGTCATGGCCGATCCCGCCGGCACGATCCTCGGCAGCGGATACTTTCTCAGCCAGCTGACCGTCTGCGTTCTTGGAGTCATGGTCGTCGCGTCGGAGTACTCCACCGGGATGATCCGGGCGAGTCTCCTCGCGGTGCCGCGCCGGCTGCCGATGCTCGCCGCCAAGTCGACGGTCTTCACGTTGCTGATCTTCGTGCTCGGCACGGTGGTCTCGTTCGCCTCGTTCTTCATCGGCCAGCCCATCCTGCACTCCAAGGCCCCCGTCGCCCTCGGGGACCCGGGCGTGCTGCGCGCCGTCTTCGGCGGCGGGCTCTACCTGGCCATGCTCGGCCTGTTCGCGCTCGGGCTCGGCGCCATCATCCGGCACACGGCGGCCGGCATCACCGGCATCATCGGGTTCGTCCTCGTGCTCGCCCCGCTCGCCCAGCTGCTGCCCGGCAGCCTCGGTAAGCACATCCACGCGTACCTGCCGTCCGAGGCGGGTCATCTCATCGGCCAGGCGCACCAGGCGCACAACGACCTGCTCACGCCCTGGCAGGGCTTTGGCGTCTTCGCGATCTGGACCGCCCTGGTCCTGATCGTCGCGGCGGTTCAGCTCAAGACCCGCGACGCCTGATCGAGGCGAGTTCGCGATCGCAGGCCCGGTCATCCGACCGGGCCTGTGGTGTTCCGCACAGTTCAGTGCCGGGTCAGGTAAAGAGTCCGGAGAAAATGGCGACGCCGGGAGGATACGGGGGCAATCCTCCCGGCGTCGCAATCATCGGTGTTCCGACGGGGGCCCGGAACACCGGCAAGGGCGCCCCGACGGGGGACCAGAGCGCCGGTACAAATCGTACACCGAACCCCCCCTGAGTTAGTCAAGACATTGTCACGAGCCGATTTGATCCCGCGATCCGGAAATCGGCTTTTGGGCCTTGGATTCCGGCTCATACGGCGCAAATCGGGCAGCGCTGTCCGGCTCCCGGCCGCCGTTGGCGACGACCACCGCGATGTACGGGAGGATCACCGCACCGATCAGCGCGACGATCGCCAGCCACCGTCCGGCGCCGTGCAGCGTGACCGCGAACAGGATGCTGAGCAGGAAGCAGAGCGCGCGCACCCCCATCGTGATGAGGTAGCGCCTCTCGCGGTGCCCGATGTCCTCCGACATCGGGCGGCGGGCGTCGGTGACCGTGTAGACGGCCTCGGTACGGCGCCGCCGGAAGATGTCCTTCACATCTCCACGTTATGCGCCCTCGGCCGGGATCGCGCAGGCCCCCCGGCCGATTCGAGTGACGGAAGTCACGCCCGCCAGCCCCATCGCGTGCGCCAGCCCGCCGGACAGCTCGCCGAGTCCCTCCGCCACCGCGTTCGCGCCGCCGACCGCGAGACACCACAGCACCGGCCGCCCGACGAACACGGCGCGCGCTCCGAGCGCCAGCGCGCGCAACACGTCCACGCCCGTACGCACGCCGCCGTCGACGTAGACCTCGGCCGCGCCGCCCACCGCGTCGGCGACCTCGGGCAGCGCACGCGCGGTCGCCACGGCCCCGTCAAGCTGACGGCCGCCGTGGTTGGACACCCAGATCCCCTCCGCGCCCGCGGCGGCGCAGGAGAGCCCGTCGTCGCCGCGCAGGACGCCCTTCACGACGACGGGCAGCCCGGAGATCTCGCGCAGCCACGCGATGTCGTCGTAGGTGACGTCCGCGGCCTGCTCGGCCGACGCGCGGTCGAAACGCGCACCCGGGCCCGTACCGGAGTCCATGCCGAGGTTCACGAGGTTCACGCCGAACATCGCGTCGGGGATCAGGCCCGGGTCGCGGTCGCGCCGCCGCCGTCCGAGGTAGGGCGTGTCGCCGGTGAGCACGATCGCGCCCGCGCCCGCGTCCGCCGCGCGCCGTACGAGCTCGCGCGTGAGCCCGCGGTCGCGCAGCACGTACGCCTGGAACCACCACGGCCCCGCCTCGGCCGCCACCTCCTCGATGCGCCGCGAGCTGCGCGAGGACAGGGCGAGCAGCGCGCCGGCCCGCCGCGCGCCGCGCGCGGTGGCGAGCTCGCCGTCCGGGTGGGCGAGCGCCTGGTACCCCATCGGGGCCACGCAGACCGGCGTGGGCAGCTCGCGGCCGAGCACCCGCACACGGGTGTCGACCGACGAGACGTCGCGCAGGACGTGCGGCCGCAGCGCGACGCGCCGCCACGCGGCCGTGTTCGCGGCGAGGGTGGTCTCGTCGCCGGAGCCGCACGCGAAGAAGTCGAACACGGACGGCTCCAGCACGCGCCGCGCATGCCGTTCGAGCCGCGCGTACTCCTCACGACCGGCGAACACGGCTCGTCACCGCATCAGCGCACATCGCCGCATGGCCGTACGCGAGCGAGGGAAGGACGATGATCACTCGATCATTATCACGGCACAGGAGGCACCATGACGGAGCGCACCTACCGGGTGACGGAGATCGTCGGCACGTCGTCGGACAGCATCGACGCCGCGATACGCAACGCCGTCAAGCGGGCCGGCCAGACGCTGCGGCACCTGGACTGGTTCGAGGTCAAGGAGGTGCGCGGCCAGATCGTCGACGGCGAGGTGGCGCACTTCCAGGTGGGCCTCAAGGTCGGCTTCCGGCTCGAGGACTCCTGAGCACACCGGGGCGGGCGGCCCGTCCCTGACGGGCGCCGCCCCGGCCCCGGCCGCACCACGGGGGGCTAGCTCGCCCTGCTCACCGTGGACATGTTGAAGTCGCTCACGCGCAGCGGCGGCATGGCGGTGCGGGTGAAGTACTCCGACCACTCTCGGCTCAGGCCGCGTTCGGTGCGGCCGGCCTCCGCGACGCGCGACAGCATGCCCACCGGGCTCTCGTTGAAGCGGAAGTTGTTCACCTCGCCGACGACCTCGCCGTCCTCGACGAGGTAGACCCCGTCGCGCGTGAGGCCGGTGAGCAGCAGCGACTGCGGGTCGACCTCGCGGATGTACCACAGGCACGTCAGCAGCAGCCCGCGGCGGGTGCTCGCGACCATCTCGTCGAGCGTCGCCGTCGCGCCCGGCGCCTCCATGAGGAGGTTGTCCACGCCCGGAGTGACCGGCAGGCCGGTCAGCGCGGCCGACTGGCGGGTCTGCAACAGAGCGGCCAGCCGGCCCTCGGAGATCCAGTCGGTGGCGTTCAGCGCCAGGCCGTTCTCGAACACCGACGACTCGCGGCCCGACGCGTGCGCCACCACGAACGGCGTGCACTCCTGGCCCTCGGCCGCCGGGTCGCTGTAGAGCCGCAGCGGGACGTCCGACAGCGTGTCGCCCACGCGCGTGCCGCCGCCGGGACGGCTGAAGACCGTACGGCCGTCGTGGGCGTCGCGTGCGCCCGCCGACCAGTACAGGTACGTCATCAGGTCCGCGACCGCCCCCGGAGGCAGCACGGCCTCATAGCGGCCCGCCGGCAGCTCGACCCGCCGCTCGCCCCACGCCAGCCGCCGCGTCAGCCCGGCGGCCATGCCCGCCACGTCCACGTCGCGGAAGTCGGCGGTGCCCACACCGGCCCATGCCGACCGGGACATGTCCGCGGTCTTGGCGTTCAGCTCGACCTTGCCGGTCGGCTCGTCGAAGCGCAGCCGCAGCCCCGCCGACGTGCCCAGGAACGTGGAGTTCATCTCGTGCACGGCATAGCCGTAGAGCCGTCGCTCGGCGTCCTCGGCCGCCGCGAACGCCTCGCCGAGCGCGGGCGCGAACCCCTCGAAGACCCCCACCGACGTCTCGGCAGGCGGCTCGTCCCACGCGCCGCCGCGGCCCGCCTCCGCCGCGGAGACGAGCGGCGCGGCGTCCTCGGCCGGGCCGCTCTCCTCGGCGGCGCGCTCGGCCGCGCGCACGAGATCCTCGATCTCGCCGGGCGTCACGCCGGCGCGCGACACAGTGCCCGTCGACTCGCCCGCGACGGCGATGACCGTCATGCGGCGGGACCGCGTGACGCCGTTGGTGGTAAGCGTGTTGCCGGCCCAGCGCAGGTTGGCGCCGCTGGACTCCTCCGCGATCACGACGCAGCCGTCGGTACGGGAGAGGGCCAGCGCCCGCTCGACCGTCTCCTGCGGGGTGCTGCTCACTGGCCGGCCTCCTTGACCGCGTTGAGGATGTTGACGCCGCGGAACAGTGCGGACGGCGCGCCGTGGCTCACCGGCGCCACCTGCCCGGGCTGGCCCTTGCCGCAGTTGAACGCGCCGCCGAGGACGTAGGTCTGCGGGCCGCCGACGGCCTCCATGGAGTTCCAGAACTCGGTGGTGACCGCCTGGTACGCGGCGTCGCGGAGCTGGCCGGCGAGCCGGCCGTGCTCGATCCGGTAGAACCGCTGGCCGGTGAACTGGAAGTTGTGGCGCTGCATGTCGATCGACCAGCTTCGGTCGCCGACGATGTAGATGCCCCGGTCGACGCCGGAGATCAGCTCCTCGGTGGACGGGCCGTCCGCGGCCGGCAGCAGCGAGACGTTGGCCATGCGCTGCAACGGCATCGTGGACGGCGAGTCCGCGAACGCGCAGCCGTTCGAGCGGTCCCGCCCGGTGAGGCGCGCGATGCGCCGGTCGAGCTGGTAGCCGGTGAACCGCCCGTCGCGGACGATGTCCCAGCTCTGCGTCTCGACGCCCTCGTCGTCATAGCCGATCGTGGACAGGCCGTGCTCGGCCGTGCGGTCGCCGACGATGTTCATGACCTTCGAGCCGTACTGGAGGACGCCGAGCTTGTCCGGCGTGGCGAACGAGGTGCCGGCGTAGGCCGCCTCATAGCCCAGGGCGCGGTCCAGCTCGGTGGCGTGCCCGATCGACTCGTGGATGGTCAGCCACAGGTTCGACGGGTCGACGACCACGTCGTACACGCCGGGCTCGACCGAGGGCGCGGCGAGCTTCTCGGCGAGGTGCGCGGGGATGCGGCCCAGCTCGCCGTCCCAGTCCCAGACGGAGCCGGTGAGGTATTCATAGCCACGGCCGACCGGCGGCGCGAGGCTGCGCATCGTGTCGAAGCCACCCTCGTGCACGCCCACTGCGGTCACCACCGGCGCGACGCGTACGCGCTGCTGCGTGGTGACGGTGCCCGCGGCGTCCGCGTAGAACTTGTTCTCCTTCACCTGGAGGAGCGAGGCGTCGGCGTGCGCCACGCGATCGTCGGCCAGCAGCCGCCGGCTCCAGTCCGCCAGCAGCGCGACCTTGTCGCCGATCGGGACGGTGAACGGGTCGACCTCGTAGGAGGAGATCCAGACGCGCTCGCCGTGCACCGGCTCGGGTGCCAGCTCGATGCGCTCGCGGTTGATCGCCGCCGCGACCTTGGCCATGTCCACGGCCTGCTCGGCGACGCGGGTCACCGCCTCCGGCGTCAGGTCGATACCGGCGGCGAACCCCCAGGTCCCATCCTTGATGACGCGTACGGCGAAACCGAGGTCATCGGCGTCGGAGGCACTCTCGAGTTGCGCGTCCGACAGCCGCACCGTCTGGTGCCGCACGCGTTCGAGGCGGAAGTCGACATGCTCGGCGCCGAGGTCCTGGGCCCGTGAGAGCGCGGCGTCGGCGAGCGCGCGCAACGGGAGAGCGGTGAATTCGGGATCGATCTCTCGCACGGCTGCAACCTATCGCGTCCTACAAAGACGGGCAGGTCACCATTGGCGGTGCCGCGCTCGTGCTACCCGGTGGTAGCCCAATAGGCTCGCCGGAATCGCACTGGAGGTTCATCGAATGACTCGCTCAGTCCTCGTCACCGGTGGAAACCGGGGAATCGGGCTGGCCATCGCCCGCGAGCTCAAGAGCTCGGGAGACGCCGTCGCCGTGACGTACCGCTCCGGCGAGCCGCCCGAAGACCTGTTCGGCGTGCGCTGCGACATCACCAGCGTCGCGGACGTCGACGCGGCGTTCGGCAAGGTCGAGGCCGAGCAGGGCCCGGTCGAGGTGCTGGTGGCCAACGCGGGCATCACGAAGGACAACCTGCTCGCGCTGATGAACGAGGAGGAGTTCTCCTCCGTGCTCGACACCAACCTCACCGGCGCGTACCGCGTCTCCAAGCGTGCGATACGCGGCATGATGCGCAAGCGCAAGGGCCGCATCATCCTGGTCTCGTCGGTGGTGGGGATGCTCGGCTCCGGCGGCCAGACCAACTACGCCGCGTCCAAGGCCGGACTGATCGGCTTCGCCCGGTCCCTGGCACGTGAGCTGGGCTCGCGCGGCATCACCGTCAACGTCGTCGCACCCGGCTTCGTCAACACCGACATGACGACCGCACTGGGCGAGGACCGGCAGGCCGAGATCAGGAAGCAGATCCCGCTGGGCCGGATCGCCGAGCCCGCCGAGGTCGCCAAGACGATACGGTTCCTGGCCGGCGACGACGCCGCCTACATCACCGGCGCGGTCATCCCGGTGGACGGCGGCCTTGGAATGGGGCACTGAATGGGCATTCTCGACGGCAAGCGGATCCTCGTCACGGGGGTCCTGACCGACGCCTCGATCGGCTTCCACATCGCACGGCTGGCCCAGCAGGAGGGCGCCACGCTCGTGCTGACCGGTTATGGCCGGATGTCGCTCGTGGAGCGCATCGCCAAGCGGCTTCCCGAGCCCGCGCCGGTGATCGAACTCGACGTGACCAGCAGCGAGCAGCTCGACGGCCTGGCCGACCTCGTACGCGCGCACGCCGACGGCCTCGACGGCATCGTGCACTCGATCGGTTTCGCGCCGCAGAGCGCGCTGGGCGGCAACTTCATGAGCACGCCGTGGGCCGACGTGGCGACCGCCATGCAGATCTCGGCGTTCTCCCTCAAGTCGCTCACGGCGGCCTGCCTGCCGCTGATGAAGACCGGCGGCTCGGTCGTCGGCCTCGACTTCGACGCCAGCCAGGCGTGGCCGGTCTATGACTGGATGGGCGTGGCGAAGGCCGGCCTGGAGTCCACGGCGCGCTACCTGGCCAAGTACCTCGGCCCGGAGAGCATCCGGGTCAACCTCGTGGCCGCCGGCCCGCTGAAGACGATGGCGGCCAAGAGCATCCCGGGTTTCGACGAGTTCACCGACATCTGGCCCGAGCGCGCGCCGCTCGGCTGGGACGTGACCGACCCCGGACCCACCGCGAAGGCGTGCGTGGCCCTGCTGTCGGACTGGTTCCCGGCCACTACGGGCGAGATCGTCCACGTCGACGGCGGAGTCCACGCCGTCGGCTGAGGCACACACGAGGGCCCGGGCCAGGCCGGGCACGTACGCGCCGCTCCTGACCCCGGGCATGCGGGTCCGGCATAAAGGCGCGGGCCCGGCCGAGGGCAGGTGCGTGTCCTCTTTGACCCCGGGGGAGCCGGTGCGGCGCGCGTGCGGGTGGGCGGTCAGTCCTGCTTGCGGCGGCGCAGAACGCTCAGGTTGAGCGCGGCCACCGCGCCGATGAGGCCCGACGCGGTCGCGACCAGGATCGGCGACGCCGTGCCGCCGGCCGGATCGGACTCCGCGACGAGCCGGCCCGCCGTCCGGCCGCCCGGCTCGGGCAGGACGAGCGGGTCCTGGTTCGCGACGTCGGGCAGCGCCGGGCCCTGCGCCGCTCCCGGGATCGAGAAGGCGGGAACGTTCCTGGCCGGGGGCGGCACGGCGGGCGCGGCGCCGTTCGGGCCGCCGGCCGAGTCACCGCCAGAGCCACCCGCCGCCGCGCCGTGGTGCGCCGACGGCGCGGGCTTGGCGATGGGCTTCGGCGCCGGTTTGGGCTTGGTCTTGGGCTGGTCGGGCGTGCCGCCGCCTCTGGTGGAGGGCTTCGGCGGCGGTGTCGCCGGTGTGCTCGAGCCGCCGCCCAGAATGCCGCACAGCAGCTTGCCGAGCTTGCACTCGGCGGCCGCCCCGGTGTCCGCTGACGCCGGCCCGCTGCCCGCGGCGAAGAACACGAGCGCCCCGGCGGACAACGTCGCCGACACCGCGCTGATGCGCCGCCGGTCTCGTCTGAGTGCCATATCGCTCCCTTTTGACCCGTTCCATTACACATCAGTGCCACGGAATCGGGCTGGGGAAGCCGTTTGCGGTCACACCTCGGCGAGGTTTTCGCGCAGCAGGGCGGCGAGCCGCGTGCGGCGTGGGGGCTCGGCGCGCTCGCGCACGGCGCGTGCGAGCTCCGGGCCCGCGGCGTGCACGACGGACAGGTGCCGCCGCGCCCGGGTGAACGCGCCGACCACGAGCGGACGCGTCAGCGCACCCGCGGCCTCGCCGGGCAGCACGGCGACGGCGGCGGGCCACCGGGTGCCCTGCGCGCCGTGTACGGTCACCGCCCAGCCGTGCCGCAGCTCGTCGCCGCGCACCGGAACGGTGCCGGCGGGGAAGGCGACGTCGACCCGGTCCTCGTCCGGCTTGACCGCGACCACCGTGCCGAACTCGCCGGCCGCCGCCCGCGGCAGATCGGCCGCCGCCACCACGCGGTCGCCGGGATCGTAGGGTCCCGTGCCCGGGTTGAGACGTTCCTTGAGCGCCTGGTTGAGCGCGTCCGCGCCGGCCTCGCCGCGCCGCGCGGGCGTGACCACGACGACGTCCTCGGCCGGGATTCCGAGCGCACGCGGGATCGAGTCGGTGACGAGCTGCACGGCACGGTGCGCGGCCTCGCGCGCTTCGCCGGCCGGCACGATCACGACGGAGCGGTCGGCCGGGTCGACCGGCACCAGAGCGCCGTCGCGCGCCGCGGCGGCCACCCGCTCGATCGCGCCGTCCGCCCCGTGGCCCGCCTCGATGACCGGGATGAGGCCGCACGCGAGCACGTCGCCGAGCACCCGGCCCGCGGAGAGCGGCGAGGGCGCCGCCGGATCGGCGGCGAGCACCAGGTGGGTGCCATCCATGCACGCCTCGACCAGTGCCGCGGCGCGTTCGACGTCGAGGGTGCCGGCCTCGGTGACGACGACGAGGTCGGCCTCGATCGGCTGCTCCACGCCGCGCGCGTAGCCGCCGGGCCCCGGCTCCAGCAGCCGGTGCACCGACAGCGCGCCGCCGGCCTCGGCCGCGGCACGGTCGGTCGCGGCGCTGACGATCACGCCCGGACGCCCGGCCAGGGCGCGGACGACGGTCTCGACCGCCTCGGGCGGCCCGGCGAGAACGCTCACGCCGTGCTCGAACACGGCCGAGGGCACACCGTCGTACGGCGGCAGCGGGTCGGCCATCGCGGTGAGCCGCGCCAGCCCCTCCGCGACCGTCTCCTCGGCGGCCGCGAGCCGCGCCAGGCCGAGCAGCTCGGTGTCGGACTCCTCGTCCATGACCGCGACGATCTGCCCGGCGCCGATCGCGGCGCGCAGCGGCTCGACGGCGTCTCCCGGGTCGAACGCCTCCAGCGCGGACAGCAGGGTCTTGGCGGGCATCACCGTGTGGCCGTCGCCGGCGGCGCGCAGCAGCAGATGGACGGCCAGCGCGCCGACGCGGCGCGGGTCGCGCGGCCCGGCGTCCCCGCCGAGCACGCGGCGGGCGAAGTGGTCGGCCTGCGCGGGCCGTACGCCGGGCACGTGAAGCAGCCGCCAGGGGTCCTCCCGCAGCTCGCGCGCCGCGCCGGGCCCCAGGCGCGCGAGCGCCTCGTGGGCGAGCCGGAGCGGCGCCTCGGCGGAGGTGAACAACTCGGCCAGGTCCGAAGGCAGACCAGAGGATGTCGCAGTCATCGACGGTCACCCTACGGCGTCGGACGCGCCCCGCGCCCCCCGGCCGCACGCGGCGCGCCGCGATCGGAGCTGGACCCGGGCCCGGAGCCGGCCGGTCGCCGGGCCGAATCCGGCCGGGACGCGCTCGCCCGCGCCGTCACACCCGATCGCCGACCAGGCTCCGGAGGCGACCGCCCCCCTTGAACGTCAGTCGTCCTCGGAGGAGACGTCGTCCAGCGCGTCGCGGATCTCGCCCGGGACGGTGATCTCCTCCGACTGGAGGATGACGCCGAGCTGGGCCGTCGTACGCGCACCGACGATCGGGGCCGTCACGCCCGGACGGTCGCGCACCCAGCTCAGCGCGACCGCGAGGGGCGACACGCCGAGGCCCTCGGCCGCGGTCGAGACCGACTCGACGATCCGCGCGCCGCGCTCGTTGAGGTAGGGCTGGACGAACTCGGCGTAGTGCGGCGTGGCCGCGCGCGAGTCCGCCGGGATCCCGGTGCGGTACTTGCCGGTCAGTACCCCGCGGCCCAGGGGAGAGCACGGCAGCAGGCCCACGCCCAGCTCCAGCGCGGCCGGCACCACGTCGTCCTCCACGTCGCGGTGAAGCAGGGAGTACTCCGCCTGCGCCGACACGACGGGCGCGCGGCCCGGCCAGGCGCGCTGCCACGTGGCCGCCGAGGCGAGCTGCCAGGCGGCGTAGTTGGCCACCCCGGCATAGCGCGTACGGCCCGACGCGACCGCCTCGTCGACCGCGGACAGCGTCTCCTCCAGCGGCGTGCGCGGGTCGTACGCGTGCAGCTGCCACAGGTCGACGTACTCCACGCCGAGCCGGTCCAGGGAGGCGTCGAGGGCGCGCAGGAGGTGCCGGCGCGACGCGTCGCGCGCGCCGTCCGGCGTGAGCCCCGCCTTGGTCGCGATGACGACGTCGTCGCGGTCGACGACGCCGCGCAGCAGCTCGCCGATCACCCGCTCGCTGTCGCCCCCGCAGTAGACGTCGGCGGTGTCGAGCAGGTTGCCGCCGGCCGCGACGAACGTCGTGAGCTGGCCGGCCGCGTCGTCGGCGTCGGTGTCGCCGCCCCACGTCATCGTGCCCAGGCCGAGACGGGAAACGGACAGGCCGCTTCGGCCGAGGTGACGCTGTTCCATTCTGCGGAGCGTATCGGGCGCGGAGCGGTTCGTCCCCACGTACCCGTCCAGGTCGCTAGGCTTTCCGCGTCATCGCGGAAGCAAACCGCCCGGCGCTCGAATGGAGATCCCGCACCCGTGAATTTCGTGCAAGCGACCGTGCTCGGAGTCGTCCAGGGGCTCACGGAGTTCCTGCCGATCTCCAGCTCGGCGCATCTCCTGATCGTGCCGCGGCTGCTCGGCTGGAAGGACCCGGGCGCGGCGTTCACGGCTGTCATCCAGCTCGGCACGATGCTCGCGGTGCTCATCTACTTCTGGCGTGACATCGTGCGCATCGTCTCGACCTGGTTCCGCAGCCTGTTCGACAAGGAGCTGCGGCACCACCTCGACGCGCGGATGGGCTGGTACGTCGGCCTGGGCACGATCCCGGTCTCGGTGGTCGGCCTGGCGTTCAACCACGCCATCGAGGGCCCGGCGCGCAACCTGTGGATCAACGCGAGCTCGCTGATCGTCATGGGCCTCGTACTCATGATCGCCGAGTGGGCGGGCCGCCAGAAGCGCGAGCTCGGTGACCTCAACCTGCGCGACGGCCTCATCATCGGCGGGTTCCAGTGCCTCGCGCTGATCCCGGGCTCGTCGCGGTCCGGCTCGACCATCACGGGCGGGCTGTTCCTCGGCTACACCCGTGAGGCGGCGGCGCGCTACTCCTTCCTGCTGTCGATCCCGGCGGTGGTCCTGTCGGGCCTGTTCGAGCTGCGCAAGGTCGGCGAGGGGACGCTGCCGATCGCGGGCACGGCGGTGGCGACGGTCGTGTCGTTCGTCGTCGGGTACGCCTCGATCGCGTGGCTGCTGCGGTTCCTCGTGCGCCACTCGACCCTGGTGTTCGTGTACTACCGGGTCGCGCTCGGCGGCGTCCTGATCGGCCTGCTCGCCGCCGGCGCACTGGCCGCGACCTGAGCACCGGCCGCGACCCGACTCCGGGCCGGCCTCACAGCCAGCCGCTCTTGCGGAACCAGCGGTAGAGGCCGACGCAGATCACGGCGATGAGCAGCAGCGCCGCCGGGTAGCCCCACCACTCCTTCAGCTCCGGCATGTGGGCGAAGTTCATGCCGTACACACCGGTGATCATCGTGGGCACCGCCAGGATCGCCGCCCAGGCGGAGATCTTGCGCATGTCCTCGTTCTGCTGCATGCCGACCTGGGCGAGGTGGGCGTTCAGCACGTTGGTCAGGAGCTCGTTGTGCGAGTCGACCTGCTCGTCCACGCGCAGCAGGTGGTCCAGGACGTCGCGGAAGTACTCCGTCGTGCCCGGCGCGACGTGCACCCGGCCCTTGACGAGCTCCTGGAGCACCGGCACGAGCGGGTCCTCGGCGCCGCGGAACTCCAGCACCTCGCGCTTGAGCTCGTAGATGTCCTCGGTGACCGTGGTGCGCTGGGGCGCGAACACGCGTCGTTCGAGGTCGATGATGTCCGTCTCGACCTCGTGCGCGATCGTGCCGTAGCGGTCGACGATCTCATCGAGCACCGTGTAGAGCACCGCGCTGGGCCCGTGGTGCAGCAGCTCGGTGTCGCTCTCCAGCCGCTGACGTACGGCCTTGAGCGGCAGGCCCTCGCCGTGGCGCACGGTGATCACGAAGTCCCTGCCGACGAACAGCATGATCTCCCCGACCTCGATGTCGGAGGTCGCGTCGATGTAGCGCAGCGTCTTGACCACGACGAACAGGGTGTCGCCATAGCGTTCGAGCTTCGGCCGCTGGTGGGCGTGGACGGCGTCCTCGATGGCCAGCGGGTGCAGCTGAAGCTCCCCGGCGACCTGGTCGAACTCCTCCGCGGTCGGCTCGTGCAGGCCGATCCACATGAAGCTGTCGCCGATCTCACGTGCGGCGTCCAGCGCGTCGCTCAGGTCGCCCGTGACGTCGTCACGGACACCCTTACGGTAAATGGCGCAATCCACGATCATGGCGGCATTGTCCAGGGTCAGGGGCGGACGGGGGCGCGACATGACTTACCCGTGACCTAGGACACCAACCACCGGAGGCGGCGGGCTACAGTTCACGGCGTGGCAACTCTCCTTCTGGTGCGTCACGGGCTGACCGAGATGACCGGGCCGGTGCTCGCCGGCTGGACGCCCGGGGTGCACCTCGACGAGCGTGGCCGCGCACAGGCCGCCGCACTCGCCGCGCGCCTGGCGCCGGTACCGCTCGACCTGATCGTGGCGAGCCCGCTCGAACGCTGCCAGGAGACCGCGCAGGCGGTCCTGGCGGGGCGCGAGGGCCTCGAGGTGCGCAGCGACGACCGCCTCGGCGAGGTCAGGTACGGCGACTGGACCGGCCGCCGCCTCGACGAGCTGGCCAAGGAAGACCTGTGGAGGGTGGTCCAGGCGCACCCCAGCGCGATGCGCTTCCCCGGCGGCGAGGCCATGGCCGACGCACAGCACCGCGCGGTCGCCGCCGTACGGGAGTGGAACGACACCCTCAAGCCCGGCGGGACGTTCCTCGTGTGCAGCCACGGCGACATCATCAAGGCGATCGTCGCCGACGCGCTCGGCCTCCACCTGGACCAGTTCCAGCGCATCCAGGCCGACCCGGCGACGCTCACGGTCATCCGTTACACGGAGCTGCGGCCCTTCGTCCTGCGCCTGAACGACAACGGCGGGAAAGTCGACGATCTTCTTGCGAAGTCCGACCAGGACAGTGACGCGCCGGTCGGTGGCGGAGCGTAGGGTCGTCCTCATGCCGGTCATCGCATACGACATGCCCGAAAGGTTTGTGGCGGGCACCGTTGGCCAGCCAGGCGACCGTTCCTTCTTCCTGCAGGCTCGGGCCGGCCGTCGCGTCACGAGCGTCGGCCTGGAGAAGTTCCAGGTGACGCTGCTGGCCGAGCGCCTCGAAGAGCTGCTCGACGAGGTGTTGCGCCAAGGCGCCGCCGCCGCGGTCCCCGCCGTCGCCCCGGTGGAGTTGCAGGACGACGAGCCGCTCGACCAGCCGATCGAGGAGGAGTTCCGCGTCGGCACGATGGCCCTCGCGTGGGACCCCGACGACGAGCGCGTGGTGATCGAGGCCCAGGAGGTCACCGAGGGTGAGGACGAGGAGGAAGAGGCCGAGATCGGCAGCGAGAACCCGGCCGTCGTGGTTCTGCGCGTGCGGATCACCGCCGGTCAGGCACGCGCGTTCGCGCAGCGCGCCCTCAAGATCGTCGCGGCCGGACGGCCGCCCTGCCCGCTGTGCGGGCTACCGCTCGACGCCCAGGGCCACGTCTGCCCCCGCCAGAATGGCCACCTTGGCTGAAATGTCGATCGCACGGACACTGGTGCCATGAGTCAGCCCTCCCGGTACGGCGTCGGCGGTGACGGCTCGGTCGGACCGGCCGACATCGAGTCCGCCATCAGCCTGCTCTCCCAGGGTGAGATCACCGTCGAGGGCCGCCTCGTCGCGGCGAGCAACACCACGTTGTACTGCGCGATCGCGTTCGAGGACATGCGGGCGAACTGCGTCTACAAGCCCATCTCCGGCGAACGCCCCCTCTGGGACTTCCCCGACGGCACACTCGCGGGCCGCGAGGTCGCCGCGTACGTCATCTCCGAGCAGATGGGCTGGCGGATCGTGCCGCCGACGGTCCACCGCGACGGCCCGTTCGGGCCCGGCATGGTGCAGCTCTGGATCGACCACGACACCGAGGTCGACCTGCTGGCCCTCTCCCGCGGCGAGGACCCCGCCGTACGCCGCATGGCCGTCTTCGACGCCGTCGTCAACAACGCCGACCGCAAGATCGGGCACCTGCTGCCGACCACAAGCGGTCACGTGTACGGCTGCGACCACGGCGTCTGCTTCTCCGACGAGTACAAGCTGCGCACCGTGCTGTGGCAGTGGCGCGGCAAGGACCTGCCGGGCGACGCGGTCGAGGCGCTGCGACGGCTCCGCGGCGCGTTCGGGCGCGACGGTCTCGTCTCGCGGCTGACGGGGCTGTTGAGCGCGGAGGAGGTCGAGGCCACCCGCGGCCGCGTCGAGCTCATGCTCAAGCACCGGATCCACCCCTACCCCCCAGAGGACTGGCCCGCCATTCCCTGGCCGCCGGTCTAGCCGATGTGCACGGCGATCGTCGGCCGTCTCACCGGCGCGCTCCTCCTCGCCGGCGTACGCGACGAGTTCGTGCACCGCTCCTGGCTGCCGCCCGCACGGCACTGGCCGGACCATCCGGGCCTGGTCGGCGGCCGTGACGAACTCGCCGGCGGCACCTGGCTCGCGCTCGACCCGGCCGTGCCGCGCGTGGCGTGCGTGCTCAACGGCGAAGGCCCCGCGGTGCCGCCGGACCTGCGCCGGTCCCGCGGCGAGCTGCCGCTGACGCTCGCCGAGACCGGCACGCTGGAGGGCGACCTGAGCCGCTTCGACCCGTTCCACCTCATCGGCGGCGACCTGTCCGCCGTACGGCTCTGGAGCTGGGACGGCGCGCGGCTCACCGAGCGGGAACTGGGGCACGGGCTGCACATCGTCGTCAACAGCGGCCTGGCCGAGCCGGGCGCGCGCGGCGACTTCATGTCGGCGCGCGCCGGCCACTTCCGCCCGCTGTTCGAGGCGGCCGGCGGCGACCGCGAGGCGTGGCTGCGCGTCCTGGACGGCGACGGGCTGGACGCCGCCTCCGACGACCGCGCCCTGGTGGTCCGCCGTGACCTGGACGACCGCGGGGTCTGGGGCACCACCTCGATCTCGCTGACGGTGCTGCGCCCCGGCGGCACGGCGTACGATTTCACCGGCGAGCCGGGCCTGCCCTCGGCCTGGCGCTCGGTACCCACGGCCTGATCAGGCGCGGGGCCAGCCACGGGCGAGGAAGGCGAACGCGCCGGGCAGCACGCTCCGCACGTAGTCCCAGTCGTGACCGCCCGGCCGGATCTCCAGCTCGGCGGGTACTCCCGCGTCGTCCAGCAGCTTCTTGAACCGCTGCGGCTCGCCCTTGATGACCGGATTGGTCTCGTCGGCCGCGGCGGACAGGAAGATCCGCACCCGGCGAGCGGCAGCGAGGTTGTGGTCGGGCCGGTTCGCGTCGATCAGGTCGTCGTCGTCGCCGAACATGTGCGACGGGTCGTCGACGTGGAAGTACCCGGAGATCGAGGCGACCGAGCCGAAGACGCCCGGGTGCCGGAGCGCGAGGTTCATCGAGCCGTAGCCGCCCATGGAAAAGCCGGCGATCGCCCGGTGCGCGGCGTCGCGGCGGTGGCCGCCCTCGACCGCCGGGATCACCTCGTCCAGGAGCCGGTCCTCGATCCGGTCCGACCCGTCGGCGGCGTCGGCCCACTCGGTGTCCTCGTGGTGGCTCCCGTTGCCGTCCGGCACCGCGAGCACGAACGGCGTGCCGCCGTGGGCCACGTAGTCCCGCACCTTGTCGGCCAGCCCCTCGTACTCGACGATGGTCTTGGGGTCGCTCGGCACGCCGTGCAGGAAGTACAGGACGGGCAGCGCACGTGTCTCGGGCACGTCGGGCCGCCAGACGTAGACGCCGTAGGTCTTGTGGTCGGCCGGGTCGGTGACCTGGATCTCACTGAGCCCCGGCCGCGCCGGCCCCGGGGTGTCGGCCGTCCGCACCCCCCGCGCGGCGGCGGAGCCGTGATGGACGCCGACGTTGACCGAGACGTACGCCGTCCCGAGCGCGACCACGAGCGAGCCGGCCCACAAGAAAAGGCCCGCGAGCCGCGGGCGTCGGACTTTACGATGTTTCGGCACGATGCAGACAGGGTCCCGGTGATCATTCGGGTACGGGGGGCAAGCGCCACCACATTCGCACATCGGCCGCGTGGCGGTTCGCGCCGCACGCGCGGCTGGCGAAGTCTTTACCGTCGGCCGTACGTACGTTGATCCCGGGGCCTGGGTGCCCGTGGCCGTGTCCTGGCGTGTTCGGCGCGTGGATAGGCTGCGTGGTATGCGATCGTGGCCCGCCCCCGAGATCCCCCGCCTGGCTGAACACCGCCTGGTCGAACCCGGCCTGTCGCTCGCGGAGTCTCCGCTGAGACTGCACGACTCGGCCACGGGCGCCCTGCGCCCGGTGACCTCCGGGCGCCTCGCCCGTATGTACGTCTGCGGCATCACGCCCTACGACGCGACCCACCTCGGGCACGCGGCGACCTACCTCGCCTTCGATCTGGTCAACCGGGTCTGGCACGACGCCGGGCACGAGGTGCACTACGTGCAGAACACCACCGACGTCGATGACCCCCTCCTGGAGCGCGCGGCCCAGACCGGCGAGGACTGGCGCGCGCTGGCCGAGCGGGAGATCAGCTCTACCGCGACGACATGACCGCGCTGCGCGTCCTGCCGCCGCGCGAGTACGCCGGGGCGGTCGAGTCGATCCCGCTCATCGTGGAGTTCATCGAGCGGCTGCGTTCCCGCGGCGCCGTCTACGACCTCGACGGCGACCTGTACTTCCCGGTCGTCGGCCGACCCGGAGTTCGGCTCGGTGAGCGGGCTGACGCCGGCGCGGATGCTGACGCTGTTCGCCGAGCGCGGCGGCGACCCCGACCGCAAGGGCAAGAAGGACCCGCTCGACGCGTTGCTGTGGCAGGCCGAACGCCCCGGGGAGCCCTCGTGGGAGTCCCCGTTCGGGCCCGGGCGGCCCGGCTGGCACGTCGAGTGCGCCGCGATCTCGGTGGACACCTCGGGCATGGGCTTCGACGTCGAGGGCGGCGGCTCGGACCTGGTGTTCCCGCACCACGAGATGAGCGCCTCGCACGCCGAGGTCGCCACCGGCGAGCGGCCGCACGCGGGCGCGTACGTCCACGCGGGGATGGTCGGCGCTCGACGGCGAGAAGATGTCCAAGTCGCGCGGCAACCTGGTGTTCGTCTCCGGCCTGCGCGATGACGGGCGTCGACCCGATGGCCGATCCGCCTGGCGCTGCTGGCACACCACTACCGCGCGGACTGGGAGTGGACCGACGGCGACCTGCTCGGCGCCCAGGCCCGCCTGGCGCGCTGGCGCGAGGCCGCCCGGCTGCCGGCGCGGCCCGGCCGCCCGCGGCCTCGTCGCCGACGTCCGCCGGCACCTCGCCGACGACCTGAACGCCCCGGCGGCGCTCGCCGCG
This sequence comes from uncultured Actinomycetota bacterium, assembly GCA_963799975.1. Lineage (GTDB taxonomy): Bacteria > Actinomycetota > Actinomycetes > Streptosporangiales > Streptosporangiaceae > Actinoallomurus. The sequence continues at coordinate 1,326,262 of CAWCZF010000006.1, forward strand.
GTCGACGCCTGGGTGGACCACGCGCTGAGCGTCGTCGCCGAGGACCGCGAGGACGAGGGCGCCGCGCCGGACCTGTTCCGCCTCACCGCCGACGCACTGCTCGGCATCGCTCTGTAACCGGGCGGCGACGCCGGGGATCTTGACAGGCCGTCCTGACAGTGAGAATTTGAACGATCAAACGGGTTTTCCGGACAATCACGTCGAGGAGCCCCCATGGTCGGCCGAGACCCGAGCGGTGTGACGATCTCCGAGGTCGCCGCTGCCGCGGGGGTCTCGCGCCAGACCGTCTCCAACGTGCTCAAGGCGCCCGAACGCGTCGCACCCGGCACGGCCGCGCGGGTGAGGCAGGCCATCGAGCAGCTCGGCTACCGGCCCAACCGGGCCGCGCAGAACCTCCGGCAGCGCGCCAGCCGCTGCATCGGCCTCAAGATGGTCTCCCCGGCCGGCGTCAGCAACCTGCTCGACCGGTTCCTGCACGCGCTGACCGAGGCCGCCGGGTTCGCCGGCTACCACGTGCTGCTCTTCAGCGCCGCCGGGGACGACGAGCGCGCCACGTACGAGGACCTCATCCGTACGGGCACGGTCGATGGCTTCGTGCTCTTCGACGTCGAGGCGGGCGACGCGCGGCTGCCGTGGTTCGCCCAGCGGAACATCCCCTTCGTCTGCTTCGGCCGGCCGCGCGGCCAGGAGCACGAGCGCTTCTGGTGGGCCGACGTCGACGGTGCGTACGGGCTCGCGCGCGCCGTCGACCACCTCGTGGCGCGCGGGCACCGCAGGATCGGCTACCTCGGCTGGCCGGAGGGCACCGGGTACGGCGACGAGCGGCGCGCCGGCTGGCTCGCCGCCACCCGCCGCCACGGCCTGGACGTCGAGGACCTCGCCGGGACGTGCGCCGAGGACGTCACCGTCGCCGCGTCGGCGGCCGTGCGCCTGCTGGGCCGGCCGGACCCGCCGACCGCGTTCGCCTGCGGCAGCGACACGTTCGCGATCGGGGCGCGGCTCGCCGGCGGCACCGGCGAACGGGGCGGCCCGCGGCTCGACGTCGTCGGGTTCGACGACTCTCCGGCCGCGACGCTGATGTCCCCGCCGATGTCGAGCGTCCGCCAGCCCGTCGCCGAGGTCGCCCGCCGCGTCGTCGCCCTGCTCGTCGACCAGTTGCGCGGCGCGGCCAGCCCGCCCGAGGGGGTGATGCTGCGTCCCCAGCTCATTTCGCGGGAACGGCGCTAGTCAGGCGCCGGAAGGCAACACAGAGAGGTGGCGTAGATGAGGACGACGTCGCGCTGCGTGATCGCCGTGGCGGCGCTCGCGCTCGTGGCCGCGTGCGGCAGCGGCAGTGACAAGAGCAGGCCGGCCGCCACGGGGGCGACCGCGCTGACCGGGCGCGGCCCGGTCACGCTGGCGACCAACAAGGACACCTCGGGAAACGCGCAGAACCAGATCGACGCCTGGAACAGGGCGCATCCGGCCGAACCGGTGCGCCTCATCGAACTGCCCGAGTCCGCCGACGTCCAGCGCCAGCAGATGGTGCAGAACGCCCAGGCGAAGTCGGACGCCTACTCCATCCTCAACATCGACGTCGTGTGGACCTCGGAGTTCGCCGCGAACCGGTGGATCACCGAGATCCCCCGGAGCGGCTTCGACCTGTCCAGCTTCCTCGCGCCGCCCGCGCGTACGAGCCAGTACCGCGGCCGCCTGTACGCCGTGCCGTACAAGACCGACGCCGGTCTCCTCTACTACCGCACCGACCTGCTGAAGAGGGCCGGCATCACCGCGCCGCCGAGGACCTGGGCCGAGTTGCAGTCCGACTGCGCCAAGGTCCAGGCCACCCCGCAGGGCAAGGGCGTCGGCTGCTACGCGGGCCAGTTCGAGAAGTACGAGGGCCTGACCGCGGACCTCGCCGAGGTGATCAACGGCGCCGGCGGCGTCATCACCGACGACGACGGCAAGCCGAACGTCGACACCCCGCAGGCCAAGCAGGGCCTGAACTTCCTCGTCAACGGCTTCAAGAGCGGCATGATCCCCAAGGAGGCGATCACCTACAAGGAGGAGGAGGGCCGCCGCGCGTTCGAGGCGGGCAAGCTGATCTTCCATCGGCAGTGGCCGTACCAGTGGGCGCTCGCCGGCAAGAAGGACGGCTCCTCCAAGGTCGTCGGCAAGTTCGACGTCGCGGCCCTGCCCGGGCTGAACGGGCCGGGTGTGCCCAGCCTCGGCGGCCACGACCTGGCGATCTCCTCCTACGCCAAGAACAAGGCCACCGCGCTGGACGTGATCAAGTACCTCACCAGCCCGGCGGCCGAGCGGGCCAACCTGCTCGCGACCTCGGAGGCGCCGACGATCGCCGCCCTGTACGACGACCCGGCGCTGGTGAAGAAGTTCCCCTACCTCCCGGTGCTGCACCAGTCGATCCTGAACGCACGGCCCCGGCCGAAGGCGGTCCGGTACGGCGACGTCACCGCCGCGATCCAGGAGGCGGCGTACGGGGCCATCACCGGCCGGCTCACCACCGATCAGGCTCTGGCGAGCCTGCAGGCCAAGCTCACCCAGCTGACCAAGCCCTGACCCGGGAGCGCCGTGGCGGACCGCGCGATCCGCCATGGCGCGCTCCGGAGAGGAAGAACCCCATGGCCAGACGCGACGTCCAGAGCTCCGGGCGGCTCGCCGCCCTCCTGCTCTCCCCGACGTTCATCGTCCTCGGGCTGGTGGTCGGCTATCCGATCATCACCGCGTTCCGCGAGTCGCTGTATGAGAAGTCGCAGGGCCTGGACGCCCAGGGTTTCGTCGCCCAGGGGGAGCGGTTCGTCGGCCTGCACAACTACGCCGACGTGATCACGGGCGCGGACGCGGGCGTCTTCTGGGGCGCCGTCTGGAACACCTCGTTCTTCACCGTCACCACGGTCGTCATCGAGACCGTCCTCGGCGTCGCGATGGCGCTCGTCATGCAGCACGCCTTCCGCGGCCGCGGCCTCGTACGCGCCAGCATCCTGGTGCCGTGGGCGATCCCCACGGCGGTCTCGGCACTGCTGTGGCGGTGGATCTTCCAGGCCGACGGCCTGGCCAACGCCATGATCGGCCGCCAGGTCCTGTGGACCACCGAGGGCTTCCACGCCAAGGTCGCGGTGATCGTCGCCGACACCTGGAAGACCGCGCCGTTCATCGGCCTGCTCGTCCTCGCCGGGCTCCAGGTCATCCCGCGCGACATCTACGAGGCGGCGCGCGTCGACGGCGCGGGAGCGTTCCAGCAGTTCTGGCGGATCACGCTCCCGCTGGTCAAACCGGCGCTGCTGGTCGCCGTGCTGTTCCGCATGCTCGACGTCCTGCGCATCTTCGACCTGCCGTTCCTGCTCATCGGCGAGCACAAGGAGTCGGTGCAGACCCTGACCATGCTCGCCTACGACGAGGCGTCCAACCTGCACTACGGCGTGGCCACCACCTACGCCACCATCCTGTTCGGCTACGTCGCCCTCATCGCGTACGCCTTCGTCAAGCTGCTCGGCGCCGACATCCTCGGCCAGATGCGCGAGCAGCGCGCCGCCGACGCGGTGGAGGCGGCCCGGCGGAGACGGGCCGCGACGCGGCGGGCGGAGGCGGCTGCGTGAGCGCGCCGCCACGCGCCGGGCGGCGCGCCGCGCGCGTGCGCCGCGTCCTGCTCTACGCCGGCATCGCCGCCGTCGTGCTCTACTGCCTGGCGCCGTTCTACTGGATGGCGGTCTCGGCCTTCCGCCGCCCGCAGGACCAGTTCGACAACTCACCGCTGCCCGCGCCGTGGTCGGTGAAGAACTTCACCGCGGTCTTCCGGCACGACGTCGGCTTCCAGCGCGCCCTGCTGAACAGCCTCGTCGTGGCGGGCACGACGACGGTGCTCACGCTCGTCGTCGGCACCTTCACCGCGTACGCGCTGGCGCGGCTGCGGTTCCGGTTCAAGAACGCCACGCTCGGCATCGTCATCGCGACCTCGATGTTCCCCGGGATCTCGCTGATCGTCCCGCTGCTGAAGCTGTTCACCGACATCGACTGGATCAACACCTACCAGGCGATCATCCTGCCGAGCCTGTCGTTCGCGCTGCCGCTCGCGGTGTGGAACCTGTCGGTGTTCTTCCGCCAGATGCCCTTCGAGCTGGAGCAGGCGGCGATGGTCGACGGCTGCACCCGCGGCCAGGCGTTCCGCAAGATCATCATCCCGCTCGCCGCGCCTGGAGTGTTCACCACCGCGATCATCACGTTCATCGCGGTATGGAACGAGTTCATCATCGCGCTGAGCATGGCGAACAAGAAGGAGATGCAGACCGCTACCGTGGCGATCTCCAAGTTCACCGGTGCGTACGGCTTCGACCAGCCGTTCGGCACCCAGATGGCGGCCGGCGTGATCGTCACGGTGCCGCTCGTGGTGGTGGTGCTGATCTTCCAGCGCCGCATCATCGCGGGCCTCACCGCGGGCGGCGTGAAATAGCCCAGCCGTGCAAGCAGCCAAGCCGCCCCTCTCACCCCTTGGAAGGACCACGTGCTCGAGAAGGACTCCGCGCCCTGGTGGCGCAGTGCGGTCATCTACCAGATCTACATCCGCAGCTTCGCCGACAGCGGCGGTGACGGCGTCGGCGACATCGACGGCATCCGCGCCAAGCTGCCCTACCTGCGCGACCTGTCGGTGGACGCCGTCTGGATCACCCCCTGGTACCCCTCGCCGATGGTCGACGCGGGCTATGACGTGGCCGACTACACCGGCATCGACCCGACCTTCGGCACCGTCGCCGACGCCGAGACGCTCATCGCCGAGGCGCACGAGCACGGCCTGCGGGTGGTCCTGGACATCGTGCCGAACCACACCTCGGACCGGCACGCGTGGTTCGAGGCGGCCCTCGCGGCGGGCCCGGGCAGCCCCGAGCGCGCACGCTACGTCTTCCGCGCCGGCCAGGGCGCGGAGGGCGAGCTGCCGCCGAACGACTGGCGCAGCACGTTCGGCGGCAGCGCCTGGACCCGCGTGCCGGACGGCGAGTGGTACCTCCACCTGTTCGCCGAGGCGCAGCCCGACCTCAACTGGGAGAACACCGAGGTACGCCGCGGCTTCGAGCAGATCCTCGCGTTCTGGTTCGACCGCGGCGTCGACGGCTTCCGCATCGACGTCGCGCACGGCCTGATCAAGCAGGAGGGACTGCCGGACACCGGTGAGACCGGCGACGTCCTGGAGCCGACCAAGCGCGCGGACCACCCGCACTGGGACCGCGACGGCGTCCACGAGGTCTTCCGCGAGTGGCGCAAGGTCGCCGACCGCTACGAGGGCGAGCGCGCGTTCGTCGCCGAGGCGTGGGTCAGCGGCCCGGAGCGGCTCGCACGCTACGTTCGCCCCGGCGAGTTGCAGACCGCCTTCAACTTCGACTACCTGCGCGCGCCCTGGGAGCCCGCGCGGCTGCGCGAGGTCATCGACGCGAGCCTGGACGCCCTCGGCGCGGTCGGCGCCCCGGCCACCTGGGTCCTGTCCAACCACGATGTCGTACGGCACGTCACGCGGTACGGCCGCGCGCACACCGAGGGCCGGGGGCCGCGTGCGGACGTCACCGAGCCGCTCGACCTCGCCCTCGGCACACGACGGGCGCGCGCGGCCGCGCTGCTCATGCTCGCGCTCCCCGGCGGCGCGTACGTCTACCAGGGCGAGGAGCTGGGCCTGGCCGAGGTCGAGGACCTGCCCGAGGAGAGCCTGCAGGACCCCGTCTGGGAACGCTCCGGGCACACCGCGCGCGGCCGCGACGGCTGCCGGGTGCCGCTGCCGTGGTCCGGCGACTCCCCGCCGTTCGGCTTCGGCCCCGACGGCACGACCACCTGGCTGCCCCAGCCGGACGCGTGGAAGGACCTCACCGCCGAGGCGGAGGCCGCCGACCCGGACTCGATGCTCGCGCTGTACCGCGCCGCGCTGCGCCTGCGCCGCGACCACCCGGCGCTGGGCGACGGGGCGCTGCGCTGGGAGCAGGCGCCCGACGGCGTCCTGCTGTTCGCACGCGCGCCCGGCTTCGCGTGCGCGGTCAACCTGTCCGGCCGTCCGTACCGGCTGCCGGACCACACCGAGGTGCTGCTCGCCAGCGGCCCGGTCGAGGGCGGCCTGCTCCCGAACGACACCGCCGCCTGGCTCGTCGTCTGAACCCAATCCGAACCTCGGGGGACGTATCCGGGAGGTACCCATGCGAAGACGTGCCGTGGCGTTCACGGTCGCCTTAGCCCTCACGTTCGTGCCCGCGACGAGCGCCGGCGCCGCGCACGCGGCGCCGGTACGCGCGGCGGGCCCGCCGAAGGCCGCCGAGCTGACCGTCAAGACGCGGCTGCCCGACCGGCGCTCGGTGGTGGCCGGCGACCGTTTCTACTCCGTCTCCACCGAAGACGGCCTGTACCCGGCGGCGGGCTGGCACACGACGGGGGAGATGGGCGGCTTCTGGACGCCGCCGCTGAAGCTGCTCGACGGCGTCTGGTTCGGCCTCGACGGACGCTGGCTCGGCGCACAGGCCAAAGCCGAGAGCTTCACCGCCGGGCACGGCTACACCCGGATCCGCTACGACACCGGCGGCGTACGCGTCGAGCGCACGGACGTCGCGCCCGACGGCGTCCGCGCCGGCCTGATCGGCCTCCGGCTCACCTCGGGCCGTACGCGGACCCTGCGGCTCGACGTGGACGCGCACTCGGAGCTGACCGCGGCCTATCCGTGGGGCTCGACCACGCCGGACCAGCGGGCGGCCAACCTCCCGGACACCGGCGCGTACGAGGGTGGCGCGCTGGTCTTCCGCGAGCGGGGCACCCCGAAGATCCCGAACGCCGCTCCGCACGACTACGCCGCCCTCGTCGCCGCCGACCGCGCCCCCGCCGGCCACCGACTCGGCGCGGGGCACCGCGGGCCGCAGGACCCGCCGGTGATCTGCCCCGCCACCGGTGACGCGCCCCCGCGCTGCGACGACACGGCGTTCGGCCGCGGCACCGGCGGACGACTCTCCTACGACGTGACGGTGCGCGCCGGACACGACGCCACCGTCTGGCTCGCCGTCGCCGGCTCCGACCACGGCACCGCCGAGGCACGCATCGCGCTCGGCGCCGCCCTGCGCGACCCGGCCGCCCTGCTCGCCCGCAAGATCGTCGCGCGCCGGGCGATCAGCGCACGCACGGTCGTGGACCTGCCCGGCGACCGCCTGCTCCAGCAGAGCGTGGCGTGGAGCGAGCAGAACCTCGCCGACTCCGTACAGGAGGCTCGTGACCTGCACCTGCGGGCCACCGAGCAGGGCACGCGGTATCCCGCGTCGAAGGGCACCCTGGCGAAGGCCCGCTGGATCGGCGCGGGCTGGCCGGACTATCCGTGGATCTTCGGCACCGACGGGGAGTTCACCGCGTTCGCGGCCGTCGCCGCCGGTGACTTCGCGGCGATCGAGGACCACCTGCGTACGCTCCGCGACGTCAGCGACGTCGTCAACGACCGCAGCGGCAAAGTCGTGCACGAGGTCGTCTCGGACGGCTCGGTCTACTTCGGCGCCGACGACGAGGCCGGCAACACCGACGAGACCGCCAAGTACCCCAGCGCGGCCGCGCTCGTCTGGCGCTGGACCGGCGACAAGTCCTTCCTCGACGGCGTGTACGGGTTCGCGGTGCGCGGCATGCACCACGTCGTGGACCACCTCGACGCCGACGGCGACGGCTGGCCCGAGGGCCTCGGCAACGTCGAGCGGCCCGGCATGGGCGTGGAGAAGCTCGACAACACCGTCTACACCGTCCGCGGCCTGTACGACCTGGCCGACATGGCGCGCGCCGAGGGCGACACCGCCACCGCCGGCTGGGCCACGACCCACGCAGACGGCATGACGGCGCGCTTTGACCAGGCGTGGTGGAACGGCGGCGACACCCACCAGTACGCCGACTCCCTCGATGCTCCCGCGAACCCGGCGAACGACAACACGAAGATCTTCCAGCGGCACTGGATCGGCCTGACGCCCCTGGACGCCGAGCTCGTGCGCGCGGGCCGCCTCACCCGGCCGCTCGCGAGCGACGCCCGCGCCCGCGAGGTGCTCGACCAGCGAGAACGACCCTGCTACACGGGCGCGAACGGACTGTTCCACACGGGCACCGGCCCGACCTCGGCCGACGGCGGCAACAAGGGCCCGTCGTGCGACGGCGCGGTGTCGAGCGTGCAGAGCGACCGCGAGGCGTTCACCATCAACACCGGCATCATGGCCGTCGCCGAGGGCGACTACGGCCGCCTGGACCGGCAGCGCCGCTACACCGACGCCAACGCGCGGCAGCAGCTCGACCCGTCGCTGCATGAGATGCCCGGCGCGATGCCGGAGATCGCGCCGAGCCCGGACTTCGACCCGCCGAACATCGACCGGCCACTCACCGGTCGCTCGATGGTCCTGCAGGCGTGGGGAGCGTACGGGAACCTGTGGGCCGTCGTGGCCCAGCAGCTCGGCGTCGCCCCGGACCTCGGACGCGGGCGGCTGGAGGTCGTGCCGCAGGTCCCGCCCGGGCAGCCGAGCGTGGCGGGCCGCGACATCCGCCTCGGCCGCGGCTCGGCGGACGTCGTGGCGTCGGCGTCGGCCCGGTCGCTGCGCACCGAGGTGACCACGCGGCTGCCCGGGACGCGCCTGCTCATCGGCCAGGTGCTGCCCGAGGGCGCGAAGGTCGCCTCGGTGACCCTCGACGGGAGGGCGGCGGCCTACCGGCTACGCCGGACGGCGCGCGGCACCGAGATCGTGGCCGACGCGCACGGCGGCCGCGCCGTGCTCGCCGTCGCCCTGCGCTGAGCCGGCGAGGCGCCGGGCGTCCCGATCGACGCCCGGCGCCTCGCGCAGGCCGGATCGCCGGTCAGCGGCCGCCCTGAGCGGCCTGGGGACCGGCCAGCGGCCGCGAGGGCCCGAGCCGTTCCGCGAACCAGCGGATCGTACGCTCCAGTCCCTCGGCGACCGGCACCGCCGGCTCCCAGCCGAGCAGCGTGCGGGCCAGGGTGATGTCGGGCCGGCGTACGGCCGGGTCGTCGACGGGACGCTCGACGAAGCACAGCTCCGAGCCCGAGCCCGCGAGGTCGCGGATCAGCTCGGCCAGCGCGCGCACCGACATCTCGTCGGTGTTGCCGATGTTGACCGGGCCCGGCTCGCCGGACTCCAGCAGCCGCACGACGCCCTCGACCAGGTCGTCCACGTAACAGAGCGAGCGGGTCTGTGAACCGTCGCCCGACACCGTCAGCGGCTCGCCCCGCAGTGCCTGGCCCACGAACGTCGGCACGGCACGCCCGTCGCCTGGCCGCATGTACTCCCCGAACGTGTTGAAGATGCGCACGATCGCCGTGTCGGCGTCCTTGTGCCGCCGGTACGCCATCGTCAGCGCCTCGGAGAACCGCTTCGCCTCGTCGTACACGCTGCGGGGGCCGATCGGGTTGACGTTGCCCCAGTACTCCTCGGACTGCGGATGCTCCTCCGGGTCGCCGTACGCCTCCGAGGTCGAGGCGAGCAGGAACCGCGCGCCCTTCCTCCGCGCCAGCTCCAGTGCGTTGAGCGTGCCGGCCGAACCCGCGCTCAGCGTCTCCAGCGGCAGCCGCAGGTAGTCGGCGGGCGAGGCGGGGGAGGCGAAGTGCAGGACGGCGTCGACCGGTCCGTGCAGCTCCAGCGGATCGGTCACGTCCGCGCGCCGGAGCCGGAACCGGTCGTGCCCGAGCAACTCCTCGACGTTGCCGAGCGCGCCCGTCACGAAGTTGTCGACACAGGTCACCTCGTCGCCGTCGCGCAGGAACCGCCGGCACAGATGCGCACCCAGGAAACCCGCGCCGCCCGTGATGACCACCCTGCGCACCGCGTCCCCCAGGTCCCGTCCCGCAGGCAGCTAAGCGCAGTCCGAGAGTGATCGTCAAACCTTCACCCCGCGCCGCGACAATGGGGACCGGCGACAGCGAAGGAGGCAGCCGTGCGCCAGCCGCCGCTCCCCGAGCACCTGACCTGCCTCGCCGCGCCCGCGACCTGGCTGTCACCGGCGAGCGGGCAGGATCAGCGCGGTCAAGGCCGGCGACCCGCCCCCGCACGCGACGGCGCTGCGCGACGGGCGGACCCACACTGCCGCGGACGGCTACCGGGTGCCCTGGACGGCCGCACCCGCGCCGAGCTCACCCTCGCGCCCGGAGAGTCCGTCACGGCCACCCTGACCGTACGCGCGACGCCGCCGAGAGTGCCCGGGTTCCGTCCCGCGCCGCCGTACGCGCCGCCGCCCTGGGGGCCGCTGACCGTGCGTTCGGCGGACGCGCGCCTGGACGCGCTCGTCGCCCAGGGCGTCGCGGACCTGGGCGTGCTGCTGCTCGCCGACGAGGGCGACCTCTACTGCGCCGCCGGCAGCCCCTGGTACCTCACGCTCTTCGGCCGCGACGCGCTCTGGGCGGCGCGCCTCGCGCTCCCGCTCGGCCACGGGCTCGCCGCCGGCACGCTGCGGGCGCTGTTACGCCGCCAGGGCGACCGCCACGACCCGGTCACCGAGGAGGAACCCGGCAAGATCCCGCACGAGCTGCGTCCCGCGCACGCGCCCGGGCGCCTGCCGCCGGTGTAAGACGGCTCGGTCGACGCCACCCCGCTGTTCGTGGTCACGCTGGCCGAGGCGTGGCGGTGGGGGATGCCCGCCGCCGGCGTACGCGCCCTGCTGCCCGCGCCGCGAAGCGCGCACTGGCCTGGCTCACCGCCTTCGGGGGGGTTCGTGTCCTACCGTGGGTCGGCCGAACGCCTGGCGAACCAGGGCTGGAAGGACTCGGCGACGCCGTACGGCACGAGGACGGCAGGCCGGCCGCGCCGCCGGTCGCGCTCGCCGAGGTCCAGGCGTACGCCTGTCAGGCGGCCACGCTCGGCGCGGACCTGCTCGACGCCTTCGGGGAGCCGGGCGGCGACACCTGCCGGCGCTGGGCGGCCGGGGCTGGCGGACCGGTTCCGCGCGCGTTTCTGGCTGCCGGAGGGACATCCGGCGATGGCCCTCGACGGGGCGGGCGAGCCGGTCGGCGGCCTCGCCTCCAACATCGGCCACCTGCCCGGCACCGGCCTGCTCACGGCGGACGAGGAGGCGCGCGTCGCGTACCGGCTGGGTGAGCTGCACTCGGGCTGGGGCCTGCGCACCCTGAGCGAAGGTGCGGCGGGTCACGACCCGCTGTCCTACCACCGGGCTCGGTCTGGCCGCACGACACCGCCATCGCGATGCTCGGTCTGAGCCGCTCCGGGCACACCGGCCTCGCCGCCCGGCTGGCGCGCGGGCTGGTCGCGGCCGCCCCGGCGTTCGGCTGCCGGCTGCCGGAGCTGTTCGGCGGCCAGGGCCGCCAGATCGGTCAGGCCGGTCAGGCCGGTCAGACCGGTCAGACCGGGGTCAGACCGGCCATGGCGGTCAGGGCGGCTGGGGCGGTCAGGAGGCCGGGGGCGGTCAGGAGGGCCGGTTCGTGGGGGACGCACCCACGCCGTACCCGCCCGCGTGCCGCCCGCAGGCGTGGAGCGCGGCGGTGTCCCCGGCCCTGGTCGCCGTCCTGTTCGGCCTCGACGCGGACGTGCCCGCCGGGCGCCTCAGCGTCGCGCCGCTCGCGGCGTTCGGCGCCGCGACCGTCACCGGGGTACGGCTGGGCACGGAGACGATCTCGCTCGCCGCCGGCCGGAGCGGCGTCGTCACGGCCGAGGGCACGGCCCTGACAGTCGACCAGCCCGGGTAAGCCCGTGGATCAGTCGGCGTCGCCGCGGCGGCGCAGGTAGCGCTCGAACTCGCGCGCGATGGCGTCGCCGCTGGCCTCGGGCAGCTCGGTGGCGTCCTTCTGCTCCTCCAGCGCGCGTACGTACTCGGCGACCTCGGTGTCCTGCTCGGCCAGCTCGTTGACGCCGCGCTCCCAGGCACGCGCCTGCTCGGGCAGGTCGCCCATCGGCACGGAGACGTCGAGGAGGTCCTCTACCCACCGCAGCAGCGCCAGGGTCGCCTTGGGCGAGGGCGGCTGCGCGACGTAGTGCGGCACCGCCGCCCACAGCGACACGGTCTCCAGCCCGGCCGTCGCGAACGCGTCCTGCAGCACGCCGAGCACGCCCGTCGGGCCCTCGTAGCGCGCGGGTTCGAGCTGGAGGCGTGCGGTCAGGCCGGTGTCGGAGGACGCCGCGGTCACCGGCACCGGCCGGGTGTGCGGCGCGTCCGCGAGCAGGGCGCCGAGCAGCACGGCCGTCTCGACGCCCAGTTCGAGCATGATGCCGACGATGTCCTGGCAGAACGAGCGCCAGCGCATGTTCGGCTCGATGCCGTGGATGAGCACGGCGTCGCGGTCGGAGTCGGGCAACTTGGCCAGCGAGAGCCGCGTCGTCGGCCAGCTGATGCGCCGAGTCTGCCCGTCGACCATCTCGACGGTGGGACGGGTCACCTGGAAGTCGTAGTAGTCGTCGGGATCGAGCGCTGCCAGCGGAGTGGCGCCCCAGCTCTCCTCGAGGTGCTGGATCACGCCGCTCGCCGCCTCACCGGCGTCGTTCCACCCCTCGAAGGCGGCGATCACCACCGGCTGGACGAGCTCTGGCACATCGTCGAGCTCGACCACGCGCTGCCTCCTCATCGGTGCGTCCTTTACCCGGCATCTCAAGCCTATGTCCTGTAAGGCGCTCGGTGCCCACCGGTGATCTCCCGGTCCTCACTTCCCATCGGTCGTGTGGACGATGAGCACGTCACAGCGCGCGCGGTGGGACAGGTTGGCCGGGACCGAGCCGAGGAGCCGCCCGGCGAGGCTGTTCAGCCCGCGGTTGCCCACCACGAGCAGATCGACCTCGCGGTCGCCGGCCAGCTTCAGCAGTGTGTCGACCGCGTCGCCGGCCACCGCCACCTCCTCCACGTCGGCGGCTCCGGCGGCGAGGGCCGTCTCACGCGCCGCGCGCAGGGCGTCGTCGGCCGGCGTGGAGCCCTCGACCTTGTAGGCCAGGTCGCCGAGCCGGTCGGCGGCGACGGCGCGCTCGCGGTCGGGCATCGGCTGGTAGGCGCAGACGAGGATCAGCGCGGCGCCGGAGTCGGCGGCCACGCGCCCGGCCGCCTCCACGGCACGGAAGGAGGAGTCGGAACCGTCGGTGCCGACGAGGACCTTGCGGTACGAGGCCACGGATGCTCCCTGGGAATATGGGGCTGGAGAGGACCCCCAGCGACGGTGATTCCGCAGACGACAACGCGGCGGCCCGCCGATGGTTACGCGGCGCGCGTGGATCGTGATGCCTATCACCACTTGCCGCCGCTGGCGAGAGCCCAAGAGCGCAACCTGCCGCAACCGTGGCAACGGCGGACCCCGATAGGCTGTGCGACTATGAGCGCGACTCCTGAGACCCTCCGTAAAGCCCTGCGTGAGCGAGTCATCGTGGCCGATGGGGGCATGGGGACGATGCTTCAGGCGGCCGACCCGAGCCTTGATGACTTCGAGGGCCACGAGGGCTGCAACGAGATCCTGAACGTCACCCGGCCCGACATCGTGCGGGGCGTGCACGCGGAGTACTTCGCCGCGGGTTCGGACTGCGTCGAGACCAACACCTTCGGCGCCAACCTCGCCAACCTCGGCGAGTACGACATCACCGAGCGCATCGAGGAGCTGTCCGAGGCCGGCGCGCGGATCGCCGCCGAGGTCGCCGCGGACTGCTCCACCGACGAGCGGCCCCGCTGGGTCCTCGGCTCGATGGGCCCCGGCACCAAGCTCCCCACCCTCGGCCACGTGTCGTTCGCCCAGCTCCGCGACGCCTACCAGGCCAACGCCGCCGGCCTGATCGCGGGCGGCGTCCACGGGCTGATCATCGAGACCTGCCAGGACCTCCTGCAGGCCAAGGCCGCCATCATCGGCGCCAAGCGCGCCATCGCCGCCGCCGGGGCCGACACGGTGATCATCACCCAGGTCACCATCGAGCAGAACGGCGCGATGCTGCTCGGCACGGAGATCGGCGCCGCGCTGACCGCGCTGGAGCCGCTCGAACTGGACGTCATGGGCCTCAACTGCGCCACCGGCCCGGCCGAGATGAGCGAGCACCTGCGCTACCTCGCCCGGCACGCGAGCATGCCGCTGTCCTGCATGCCCAACGCCGGCCTGCCCGAGCTCACCGCCGACGGCGCGTTCTACCCGCTGACGCCCGGCGAGTTCACCGACGCCCACGACGGCTTCACCAGCGAGTTCGGCCTGTCGCTGGTGGGCGGCTGCTGCGGCACGACACCCGAGCACATCCGCACCCTCGTCGAGCGCCTCGGCTCGCCGCCCGACGGTCCCGGCCGCGAGATCGCCCGCCGCAAACCGCGGCACGAGGCCGGCTGCTCCTCGCTCTACCAGCACGTGCCGTTTCAGCAGGACACCTCCTACCTCGCCATCGGCGAGCGCACCAACGCCAACGGCTCCAAGGCGTTCCGCGAGGCGATGATCGACGAGCGCTGGGACGACTGCGTCAAGATCGCCCGCGACCAGGCGCGCGACGGCGCCCACATGCTCGACCTGTGCGTCGACTACGTCGGCCGCGACGGCGCCGCCGACATGAAGAAGCTGGCCTTCCGGCTCGCCACCGCCGCCACCCTGCCGATCGTGCTCGACTCGACCGAGCCGCCGGTGATCCAGGCCGGCCTGGAGATGCTCGGCGGCCGCGCCGTCATCAACTCGATCAACTACGAGGACGGCGACGGCCCCGAGTCGCGTACGGCGCGGCTGATGCCGGTGGTCAAGGAGCACGGCGCCGCCGTGATCACGCTGACCATCGACGAGGAGGGCCAGGCGCGCACCGCCGACTGGAAGGTCCGCGTCGCGACCCGGCTGATCGAGGATCTCACCGGCAACTGGGGCATGCGGGTCGAGGACATCATCGTCGACACCCTGACGTTCACCATCGGCACCGGCCAGGAGGAGTCGCGCCGCGACGCCGTCGAGACGATCGAGGCGATCCGCGAGCTGAAGCGCCAGTACCCGAAGGTCCAGACCACGCTCGGCCTGTCCAACGTGTCGTTCGGGCTCAACCCGGCCGCGCGCATCGTGCTCAACTCCGTCTTCCTCAACGAGTGCGTCAACGCCGGCCTCGACTCGGCCATCGTGCACGCCTCCAAGATCCTGCCGATGGCGCGGATCCCCGATGATCAGCGCCAGATCGCGCTCGACCTCGTCTATGACCGCCGCCGCGACGGCTATGACCCGCTGCAGAAGTTCCTCGACCTGTTCGAGGGCGTCGACGCCGCGTCCATGCGCGAAGCACGTGCCGAGGAGCTGGCCGGGCTGCCGCTGTGGGAGCGGCTCAAGCGCCGGGTCGTCGACGGCGAGCTCGACGGCCTGAACGCCGACCTGGACGAGGGGCTGGAGCAGCGGCCCGCGCTGGAGATCGTCAACGAGGTGCTGCTGGACGGCATGAAGGTCGTCGGCGAGCTGTTCGGCTCGGGCCAGATGCAGCTGCCGTTCGTGTTGCAGTCCGCCGAGGTCATGAAGACCGCGGTCGCCTACCTCGAGCCGCACATGGAAAAGACCGACGAGGACGGCAAGGGCCGCATCGTGCTGGCGACCGTGCGCGGCGACGTGCACGACATCGGCAAGAACCTCGTCGACATCATCCTGTCCAACAACGGCTATGAGGTGTACAACCTCGGCATCAAGCAGCCGATGTCCTCCATCCTGGACGCCGCGCAGGAGCACCGGGCCGACGTGATCGGCATGTCCGGGCTCCTGGTCAAGTCCACGGTGATCATGAAGGAGAACCTTGAGGAGCTGAACTCACGCGGCCTGGCGCAAAAGTGGCCGGTGCTGCTCGGCGGCGCGGCGCTGACCCGCGCCTACGTCGAGCAGGACCTGGCCGGACTGTTCGACGGCGAGGTCCGCTACGCGCGTGACGCCTTCGAGGGGCTGCGGCTCATGGACGCCATGATGGCCGTCAAGCGCGGCGTGTCCGGGGCCAAGCTCCCGCCGCTGCGCGAGCGTACGGTCAAGAGCGGCGCAAAGCTCAAGGTCACCGAGCCGGAGGAGATGCCGGCCCGCTCCGACGTTGCGACCGACAACAAGCTGCCGAACCCACCGTTTTGGGGCGACCGGGTCATCAAGGGCATCCCGATGGCCGACTACACCGCCTACCTGGACGAACGCGCCACCTTCATGGGCCAGTGGGGGCTCAAGGCGGCGCGCGGCGGCGACGGCCCGACCTATGAGGAGCTGGTCGAGAGCGAGGGGCGGCCGCACCTGCGGGCGTGGCTCGACCGCATCAAGACCGACGGCCTGGTCGAGGCCGGCGTGGTCTACGGCTACTTCCCGTGCGTCAGCGAGGGCGACGACCTGGTCGTCCTGCACGACGACGGGTCCGAGCGCACCCGGTTCACCTTCCCCCGGCAGCGCCGCGACCGGCACCTGTGCCTGGCCGACTTCTTCCGCCCACGCGAGTCCGGCGACGTCGACGTGATCGGCTTCCAGCTCGTCACCGTCGGCTCCAAGGTCAGCGGCGTCACCAAGGAGCTGTTCGAGCGGAACGCCTACCGCGACTACCTCGAGTTGCACGGCCTGTCGGTGCAGCTCGCCGAGGCGCTGGCGGAGTTCTGGCACACGCGGATGCGCTCGGAGCTGGGTTTTGGCGCCGAGGACCCCGACGACGTCGAGGAGTTCTTCAAGCTCGGCTACCGCGGCGCGCGGTTCTCCCTGGGCTACGGCGCCTGCCCCGACCTGGAGGACCGCGCCAAGATCGTCGACCTGCTGAAGCCCGACCGGATCGGCGTCAGCCTGTCCGAGGAGTTCCAGCTCGACCCCGAGCAGTCCACCGACGCGATCGTCATCCACCACCCCGAGGCCAAGTACTTCAACACCTGATGCCCTGCTTCCGCCCCGCCGCCATCGGCGGGGCGGAAGAAATCCGCACGTCATCATTGTTGGCCCCTGGTATGACGAAGATCGCTGACACGGACCTGGACGTCTTTCCGCTCTGCCTCGGTGGCAATGTCTTCGGCTGGACCGCCGACGAGGAGGCCGCGTTCGCGGTCCTGGACGCGTACGCGGACGCCGGCGGCAACTTCATCGACACCGCCGACGTCTACAGCGCCTGGGTGCCCGGCAACGCCGGCGGCGAGTCCGAGCGGATCATCGGCCGCTGGCTGACCCGCCGCGGCCGCCGCGACGACGTCGTGATCGCCACGAAGGTCGGCGCGGCCCCGGACCTGGACGACCTCACCGCCGGTACGATCAGCACCGCCGTCGAGGCGTCGCTGGGCCGGCTCGGCGTCGACCACATCGACCTGTACTACGCCCACCGGGACGACCCCGGCACGCCGCTGGAGGAGACCCTCACCGCCCTGGACACCCTCGTACGCGACGGCAAGGTGCGCCACATCGCCGCGTCCAACTACACCGCGCCACGGCTCGCCGAGGCGCTGAAGGTGTCCGAACGCGAGGGCCTGACGCGCTTCACGGCCCTCCAGCCGAAGTACAACCTGGTCGACCGGGTCGCCTTCGAGGGCGAGCTGGCCGAGCTGTGCGTACGCGAGAACCTCGGCGTGCTGCCCTACTACGGGCTCGCCCGCGGCTTCCTCACCGGCAAGTACCGGTCCGGCGACACAGGCGGCGACAGCCCGCGCGCCGCCCGCGCACGCGAGCACCTGACCGAGCGCGGCGTCGCCGTCCTCGACGCGCTCGACGAGATCGCCGCCGCCCACGACACCACCGTCGCCGCGACGGCACTCGCGTGGCTGCGCGCGCAGCCGGGCGTCGTCGCACCCATCGCCAGCGCCCGCACACCCGGGCAGCTCGCCGACCTGCTGCCCGTGGCCGGCCTCGAACTCGGCGGCGAGGAGATCTCACGCCTCACCGAGGCGGGCCTTTGACCTCGGCGTACCGCACTCCGCCCGCCTGACGTAGGCTCGTGCATCCGATCGAGGATCAAGGAGGCGGTGCCGGTGCTTCAGGCGGTCCTGTTCGACATGGACGGGCTCCTCGTGGACTCCGAACGCCTGTGGTACGAGACCGAGGCCGAGGTCATGGCCCAGCTCGGCGGCACATGGGGACCCGAGCACCAGGAGCCGCTGGTCGGCGGCTCGATCGGCCGCACCGTCGCTTACATGCTGGCACTGACCGGGCCGGTGGCGGCCCCGGAGGAGATCGCGCGGCGGCTGCTCGCGGGCATGGGCGACCGGTTGCGCGCGAACGTCCCGCTGATGCCGGGTGCCAAGGAACTCCTGGACGAGGTGCGCGAGGCGGGCGTGCCGTCCGCGCTCGTGTCCTCCACCAACCGCGCCCTGATGGAGTACGCCCTCGACGGCATCGGCCGCGACCGGCTCACTGTCACCGTCGCGGGCGATGAGGTCGAGCACACCAAGCCGCACCCGGAGCCCTACCTCACGGCCGCGCGGCTCCTGGACGCCGACCCGCGCCGTTGCGTCGCGCTGGAGGACTCCCCGAACGGCACCGCGAGCGCGACCGCGGCCGGCTGCCACGTCGTGGCGGTGCCGAGCGTCGTCCCGATCCCGGACGCGCCGGGCCGTACGGTCGTCGGCTCGCTTCTCGACGTCGACCTGGCACGCCTGCGCTCCCTCGTCCCCTGACCCGGGCCGCGGGGCCGCGCTCACCGGGCCGCGGGCACTTTCGCGGACGCCCGGCGCGGGCGGCACAGCGCCACCACGGCCAGGCCAGCCACGCCCGCGATCGTGATCGCGGTGTCGGGCGGCACGACCTCGCCGAGCGCGCCGGCCGTCGCGAACCCCAGGCCCTGCGTCGCCATCAGCCCCGACGCGCTCACCGCGTAGGCGCGGCCGAGCAGCTCGGGCGGGGTCACGTCGAGCAGCAACTGGTCCAGGCCCAGCACGTACGCGCCGCACAGCCCGGCGCCGGCCAGCAGCGCCAGCGCCGGCGCCAGGGGCGGGTGCAGCGCGAAGACCAGGAACGGCACGAACCCGCAAGCGGCCAGCGGCGCGGTGAGCCGCCCGCGCCGCGCCGCCGGGATCAGCCAGATCCCGGCCAGCTCGCCCGCGACGGTGCCGGCCGGCCCGGCGGCGAGCCACCAGCCGGTACCCGACCCCGGCAGCCCGCGCACGGCCGCGGACGGCGCGGCGAGCGCCTCCGGCCAGGCCAGGACGAACGGCGCCAGCCAGCCGAGGAGCAGCACCCGGCGCAGCGGCGCGTCCCGCAGCACCTGCGCGACCCCGCGCAGCGAGTCGCCCGCGAGCGAGCCGCCGGAGGCCGCGCCGGCCGGGCGCCGCGCCGGCCGGCGTGCCAGGAACACCCGCAGGACCAGCGCTGACGCGGCGAACGTCGCGACCTCCACGCCGAGCACGGTACGCGGCGGCAGGACGGCGAGCAGGCCGCCGCCGGCCGCGTACCCGAGGATCTGCGCGCCCTGGGCGACCATCCGCAGCAGCGAGCGGGCCGGCACCACCGCCCCCGGCGGCAGCGCCTCGGCCACCAGCGCGCCACGCGCGCCGGTGGCGAGCGGCGTCAGCAGGCTCATCGCGAACAGCAGCGCGAACAGCACCGGCACCGGCACGCCCGGCAGCGTCATCACCGCCACGACGGCCGCCGAGACCAGGTCGCAGCCGGCCAGCAGCCGCCGCGGCGGCACACGGTCCACCAGCCCGGACAGCAGCGACCCGCCGAACAGGTACGGCAGGAACGTCATCGTGAGCGTCAGCGCCGACAGCAGCGGCGAGGCGGTCTCGCGGTAGACCAGCACGGTGAGCGCCAGCGCGGCGACGACGAAGCCGAGCATCGACACGACGAACGCGCCGAACAGCGCGCGGAACTCAGGGGAGGCCAGGGCGTCGCGGTAGCGGCCCGCCGGTGCGGTGGTGGTCACGTGCGGACGCTCGCAGAACGTACCCTTCCAGGGCGAACGATTCGTTAGGGGGCGAATCCATGGCCGTCATGCGACTGCTCGCCGGCAGCGTGGACCTGCTGCGTTGCCGGTTCGCCACCTCGCCGCTCTGGGAGACCGTCAACGCGGCGCGCGTCTTCATCGACCCGCGCCCGCGGCCGTACCTGCGACCCTGGTGGGTTCAGGTCCGCGACCGGCCGCCGGCCGCCGAGCTGCTCGCCGTCCTGTCCGCGCGCGGGTACAGCCCCGACTTCCTCAGCCAGCCTCCCGGCGAGGCCGCCCCGCCGGTGGCGGACCAGTTCGCCGCCGTACGCGCCACGCCGCCCGCCCAGGTCGCGGCCGAGCTGCGGCGCGTCGGCCCGGCACGTGGCGGCGCGGACGCGGCCCTACGCGCGATGCTGGCCGATCCCGAGGCGGCGCGCGACCGTCTCGCCGGACACCTGGAGGACGCCTGGCGGCGGCTGGTGCTGCCGTGGTGGCCGCGCGTGCGTGAACTGATCGACGCCGACGTGGAGTACCGGTCGCGGCTCCTGGCGGCGCACGGCCTCGGCCACGTCGTGGCCGGCCTGCACGAGCGGATCCACTGGGCGGGCGAGGCCATCGTCATCGACCCGGCCGCGGAGGACCTGGACCGCGAGCTAGGCGGCGACGGGCTGATCCTGATGCCGAGCGCGTTCGTGTGGCCGAGCGTCACGGCGATCGTGGACCCGCCGTGGCGGCCGACGCTGATCTACCCGGCCCGTGGCGTCGGCGCCCTGCTCGGCGGCCGAGCGGCGCCGCCCGCGCCGCTCGCCGGGCTGCTCGGGCGCACCCGCGCGCTGATCCTGGCCGACCTCGCCGAGCCGGCCTCGACCACCGCGCTGGCGACACGCCACGGCCTCGCGGCGTCCACCGTCTCGGCGCACCTGGGCGCGCTGGATGCCGCCGGGCTGGCCACGCGGCGCCGGCACGGCCACGAGGTGCGCTACCGGCGTACGCCTCTGGGCCGGGCGCTGGCGGAGGGGCTCCTGCCGGGGGAGTAGCGCCGAACCGTCCCGCGGAAGGAGGGCCTATCGCGTCATTACGTGTCACCATGAGAGGGACCGTACGAAGCGCCGGGATCCGCCCGGACTCGTGAACACGCCGGGGTGCCGTGATGAGCGATTTCCTTCTCTTCTCGATCAGTTTGGCCGTCACGGTGCTGGGGTTGAT
Organism: uncultured Actinomycetota bacterium; assembly: GCA_963799975.1. Classification (GTDB taxonomy): domain Bacteria; phylum Actinomycetota; class Actinomycetes; order Streptosporangiales; family Streptosporangiaceae; genus Actinoallomurus. The sequence goes on from CAWCZF010000006.1 coordinate 1,347,216, forward strand.
GGGTAGCTGGGCGGCCGTGCGCAAGCGCGGTCTCGCCTCCGGCATGCGCGGCGCGGCCTGGTCGCTGCTGCCGCTGGGCGCGTACCTGACCGGCGTGACGAAGTTCCTGTCCGATCTGGCGCTGAAGCCCGGGCACTGGGCCGGGGTGATCATCCTCGGGCTCGGCGCGGTGCTCTACATGACCTCCGGCGTACTCCTGCGCCGTGGCGGCGGGGACGCGCCGGAGGTGGAGCCGGGCCCCAGGAAGGGCGACCGGGCCGCGGCGGCGGGCGGGGGCGGCGCGGCACCCCGGCGGGCGGTGGAGAAACGCTCCCCGGCGGCCGACTCGGATCTGGCGGAGATCGAACAGATCTTGAAAAACCGCGGCATCAATTGATGACCAGCGGAGATGAACCGCGAATGTGACCTGGTCGTGACGTCGCGAGCGTATGTCCGCGCAGTTGTATAACACCGAATGTGCCTCTGATGACGACGAGATCACAATCGAGACACGGGTACTAGCGCCGACCTCCTCCCGGGCGTGAGAGTCATCCCGGGAGAGGTAGGTTCCCTCTCCAATGGACGCATATGTGATCGCATATGCCGGTTCCGCAGGTGGAACGGGCCGGTCGTCCGTTGACGGCAACGCCGCCGAATGTGGGAGGTACACCTAGTGTCCGCACCGATCGAGGTGTCCGGTGCCGACGTCGAGGCGCAGCCGGAGGCCGTGCTCGCGGGCATGGGCGGCAAGGTCGAAGGCCGCTCGCTCGGTCAGATCGCCTGGATGCGGCTGCGGCGCGACAAGGTCGCCATGTCGGGTGGCGTCCTGGTGCTCCTGCTGGTCCTGATGGCGGTCCTGGCACCGGTCCTGAGCTCGCTGTTCGGGCATCCGCCGAACGAGTTCCACCAGGACCTGATCGACCCGAACCTCCAGCGGCCGCTGCACGGGCCCTGGCACTCGGGGGTCAGCGGGAGGTTCCCGCTGGGCCTCGAGCCGACCTTCGGCCGCGACATCTTCAGCCGGGTCGTCTACGGGGCACGGATCTCGCTGCTCATCGCCTTCCTCGCGACGATGCTGTCGGTGGTCATCGGGGCGACCTTCGGCATCATCGCCGGCTACTTCGGCGGCTGGGTCGACACCGTGATCGCCCGGGCCATGGACATCTTCCTGGCCTTCCCGATCCTGCTGTTCGCCATCGCGCTCGCCGGGGTGGTGCAGGGCAACGTGTTCGGCCTGTCCGGCAACGGGCTGCGCATCGGCCTGCTGATCTTCATCATCGGGTTCTTCAACTGGGCCTACATCGGCCGGATCATCCGGGGCCAGACACTCTCGCTGCGTGAACGCGAGTTCATCGACGCCGCGCGTTCGATGGGCGCGCGTGCGCCCTACATCCTGTTCCGCGAATTGCTGCCGAACCTCATCGCTCCGATCCTCGTCTACTCCACGCTGCTCATCCCGACGAACATCCTGTTCGAGGCGGCGCTCTCCTACCTCGGCGTGGGCGTGAACGAGCCCACGCCCACGTGGGGCGGGATGCTCGCCCAGGCGGTCCCGATCTATTCGGTCGACCCCTGGTTCATGATCGTCCCGGGTCTGGCGATCTTCGTGACGGTGCTCGCCTTCAACCTGTTCGGCGACGGCCTGCGCGACGCTCTGGACCCCCGTACCCGCTGATCACAGTTGTGCTGATCATCGATTTGCTAGCCGTTCCTTAAGGAGGAATGCAACCAAATGAGGAGAAGAACCCCTCTAGCGGTGGTGGGCGCAGCACTCGCCCTCGCCCTTGCCGCGTGTGGTGGCACCGGCGGTTCCGGTAGCCCGAAAGGCGGCGGGAACGGCACGTTCAGCGCGGGTATGACCGGCATTGTCAACCCGTCGACCAAGACCGGTGGCACACTCCGTATCGGCAACGCGGGCGACTGGGACAACGTCGACCCCGCCGACACCTACTACGGATACTCCTGGGACTTCATCCGCCTCTACGGGCGGGCGCTGACCATGTTCAAGCCGGTACCGGGCAAGGACGGCCTGCAACTCGTCCCCGACCTGGCGCAGAACCTCGGCCAGCACAGCGCCGACTTCAAGACCTGGACCTACAAGCTCAAGCCCGGCATCAAGTACGAGGACGGCACGCCGGTGCGGGCCCAGGACGTCAAGTACGACGTCGAGCGGACGCTGGACAAGAACATCTTCCCGAACGGCCCGACGTACTTCAACGACTTCCTGGACCTGAAGGGCTACACCTCGCCCTACAAGGACAAGACCCCGGGCAAGCTCGGCCTGAAGGCGGTCGAGACGCCGGACGACAACACGATCATCTTCCACCTGAGGAAGCCGTTCTCCGGCTTCGACTACTTCGCGATGCTGCCGGCCACCATCCCGGTGCCGCCCGCGAAGGACACGGGCGCGGGTTACAAGTCGCACGTGATCTCGACCGGCCCGTACAAGTTCGAGAGCTACACGCCGGGCAAGTCGCTGAACCTGGTCCGCAACACCAACTGGGACCCGGCCACCGACCCGAACCGCAAGCAGCTGCCCGACCGGATCCAGGTGCAGATCGGCGTCGCCGCCGACGACCTGGACAACCGCCTGATCAACGGCTCGCTCGACGTGGACGTGGCGGGCACGGGTGTGCAGGCCGCCGCCGCGGCCAAGATCCAGTCGAATCCGACGCTGAAGAAGAACGCCGACTCGGCGCCGACGGCACGGCTGAACTACATCTCGATCTCCTCGGCGGTGCCGCCGTTCGACAACGTCCACTGCCGCCGCGCGGTGGAGTACGCGACGGACAAGCAGGCGATGCAGACCGCGTGGGGCGGCCCGCTGTCCGGCGGTGACATCGCGACGCACCTGATGATGCCGCTGATCCCCGGCAACCAGGACATCAACCCCTACCCCTCGGGCCCGGGCAACCACGGCGACGTGGCCAAGGCCAAGGCCGAGTTGCAGCAGTGCGGCAAGCCGGGCGGCTTCAGCACCGTGATCTCGGCGCGGACCGAGCGGCCCAAGGAGGTCAACGCCGCGCTCGCGATGCAGCAGGGCCTGCAGAAGGTCGGCATCAAGGCCGAGATCAAGAAGTTCCCCCAGGGCGACTACTTCAAGCTGTACGCCGGCAAGCCGGACTACGTGAAGAAGAACGGCCTCGGCCTGATCAGCATGTCGTGGGGCGCCGACTGGACCGAGGGCTTCGGCTACCTGTCCCAGATCGTCGACAGCCGCGTCATCCGCGCCGCCGGCAACACCAACCTGGGCGTGACCGACCCGGCCGTCGACAAGCTGATCGACAAGGCGACCGTGACCGGTGACGACACCGCACGCGGCGCGATCTGGGCGCAGATCGACGCCAAGGTCATGGACGACGCCTACATGGTTCCGTTCCTGGACGTGAAGCAGCTGCTGTACCGGCCGCCGAACCTGCGGAACGTCTACATCAACCAGGGCCTCAACGGCTACTACGACTACGCCCAGCTGGGCGTGAAGTAGTCCCCGTACTCACAGAAGGCAGGTGAAGGCATCGGTGCGGGCGGGCGGTGAACCCGTCCGCCCGCACCGCAGCCGGGCACTGTGGTCAACTTCCTAATCCGGCGCCTGATCGCCGCCGTCGTCCTGCTCATCATCGTGAGCATGGTGACCTTCGCGATCTTCTTCCTCGTCCCGCGGCTGACCGGTGCGAGCACCACGGACCTTGCCTCCCGTTACGTGGGCAAGACCGCGGGCCCCCAGGCCGTCCACGAGGTGGAGATCCGGCTGGGGCTGAACCGGCCGCTGGTGATCCAGTACTGGAACTTCGTCAAGGGCATCATCGTCGGGGCGCACTACAACTTCGGCCCCGACAAGGTGTACTGCGGACCGCCGTGCTTCGGCTACTCCTTCGTCAACCAGACCCCGGTCTGGCCGGACCTGCTCGACCGGATGCCGGTCACGCTGTCGCTCGCCGGCGGCGCGGCCATCATCTGGCTGGTTTTCGGCGTCACGACCGGCGTGATCTCCGCGCTCAAGCGGGGGAGCCCGGTCGACCGGGCCTCGATGGGCATCGCCCTGGCGGGCGTGTCCCTCCCGATCTTCTTCACCGGGCTGCTGTCCCTGGCGATCTTCCGGGACAACCTCCACTGGTTCCCTGGGGCCGGGACCTACGTCGGCCTCACCCAGAACCCGCTCACGTGGGCCTCCAACCTCGTCCTGCCCTGGGTCACCCTGGCGTTCCTGCAGGCGGCGCTGTACGCGCGGCTGACACGTGCCGGGATGCTGGAGACGATGGGCGAGGACTACATCCGCACCGCGCGCGCCAAGGGCCTGCCCGAACGCGTCGTGATCGTCCGGCACGCGCTGCGTGCGACGCTCACCCCGGTGCTGACCATCTTCGGCATCGACCTGGGCACCCTGCTCGGCGGCGCGGTGCTGACCGAGGGGACGTTCTCCCTGCCCGGCCTCGGCAAGTTCGCCATCGACTCGATCAACAACAACGACCTGCCGCGGGTGCTCGGCGTCGTGATGATCGGAGCGTTCTTCATTGTGCTCGCCAACCTCGTCGTGGACGTCCTGTACGCGGTGATCGACCCGAGGGTGAGGATCTCGTGACCGAGCAGGACACGCCCGCCGCGCAGGCCCCGACGGCGTTCCTGGAGGTACGGGACCTGCGCATCCACTTCCCGACCGACGACGGCCTGGTCAAGTCCGTCGACGGGCTGTCCTTCACCCTCGAGCGCGGCCGTACGCTCGGCATCGTCGGGGAGTCCGGCTCGGGCAAGAGCGTCACGAGCCTGGGCCTGCTGGGGCTGCACAACCGCAAGAACGCCGATGTCACCGGCAAGATCTGGCTGGACGGCCAGGAGGTCGTCGGCTCCACGCCGGAGCAGGTGCGCCGCATGCGCGGCCAGAAGATGTCGATGATCTTCCAGGACCCGCTGTCGTCGATGCACCCCTTCTACACGATCGGCGCGCAGATCATCGAGGCGTACCGGATCCACAACGACGTCTCCAAGCAGGTCGCGCGTAAGCACGCCATCGACATGCTCGACCGCGTCGGGATCCCGCAGCCGGACCGGCGCGTGGACGACTACCCGCACCAGTTCTCCGGCGGCATGCGGCAGCGCGCGATGATCGCGATGGCGCTGTCGTGCGACCCGGAGCTGCTGATCGCCGACGAGCCGACGACGGCGCTCGACGTGACCGTGCAGGCGCAGATCCTCGACCTGATCCGCGACCTGCAGAAGGAGTTCAACTCCGCGGTCATCATCATCACCCACGACCTCGGCGTGGTCGCGGAGCTGTCCGATGACATCCTCGTGATGTACGGCGGCAGGTGCGTGGAGTACGGCGCCGTCGAGGACATCTTCCACGCGCCCGAGCACCCCTACACCTGGGGGTTGCTCGGCTCGATGCCGCGGCTGGACCGCGACCGCACCGACCGGCTGCTGCCGATCAAGGGCAGCCCGCCGAGCCTGATCAACGTGCCGCAGGGCTGCGCGTTCAGCCCCCGCTGCTCGTACGCGGAGCTGAACGCGGGGCGTAGCGAGACCGAGCGGCCGGAGCTGCGCGAGATCGCGCCCGGCCACCGCGTCGCGTGCCACCTCGACCGCGAGGACCGGCAGCGCCTGTGGGACGAGGAGGTCCGGCCGAAGCTGTGAAAGAGGAGACCGACGCCGTGAGGCTGGAGACACTGTGACGACACCCGACACCACGGCCACCGGCGCGCCGTCGCCGTCCGGCGCGCCCGGTCCGTCCGGCTCCTCCGGTCCCGCTGGCTCGCCGGGCGAGGTCCTGCTGGAGGTCAGCGGGCTACGCAAGCACTTCCCGGTCACCCGCGGCGCGGTGATCAGACGCCAGGTGGGCGCGGTCAAGGCCGTCGACGGTGTCGACTTCACCGTCCGTACGGGCCAGACGCTCGGGCTGGTGGGGGAGTCCGGCTGCGGAAAGACCACCACCGGCCGGATGATCACCCGGCTGCTGGAGCCGACCGATGGCCGCATCGTGTTCGAGGGCCGCGACATCACCCACGTGTCCCAGGGCACGATGCGCCCGCTGCGCCGCGACATCCAGATGATCTTCCAGGACCCGTACTCCTCGCTGAACCCGCGCAAGACGGTCGGCTCGATCGTCGGCGCGCCGTACCGGCTGCAGAACGTCGAGACCGAGGCGGGCGTCAAGAAGGCCGTACAGGACCTGCTCGACGTGGTCGGCCTCAACCCCGAGCACTACAACCGCTATCCGCATGAGTTCTCCGGCGGCCAGCGGCAGCGCATCGGCATCGCGCGCACGCTCGCGCTCCGCCCGAAGCTCATCGTCGCCGACGAGCCGGTATCGGCGCTGGACGTCTCGATCCAGGCGCAGGTCGTCAACCTCCTGGAGGACCTGCAGGACGAGTTCGACCTGACCTACCTGGTGATCGCGCACGACCTGTCCGTCGTACGGCACATCTCCGACCGGGTCGGCGTGATGTACCTGGGCAAGATGGTGGAACTGGCCGACAACAAGGACCTCTACCAGGCGCCCATGCACCCGTACACGGTGGCGCTGCTGTCGGCGGTGCCGATCCCGGACCCGTCGGTGCGCACCCAGCGCGAGCGGATCCGGCTCCAGGGCGACGTGCCCAGCCCGCTGAACCCGCCGCCGGCGTGCCGTTTCCACACGCGCTGCTGGAAGGCCAAGGAGGTCTGCGGCCAGGTCGAGCCGCCGATGGTCGAGTTGGCACCCGGCCACGAGGTCGCCTGCCACTTCCCCGAGAACGCCCCGAGTGACGCGGAGGGCCGGATCGCCAAGGCCGCCGGCCTGGCCTGATCCGGAGGTGTCGAAGGTCTCATTCCATGCACTTGGTGCAATGATGCATCGACTGCAATGATTTACGGGTGAGATCTGCGGCATGCGTGGCCCTGCTCGTCCTCGCGCTCGGCGTCACCGGGTGCGGCGGAGCAGACCGGGCCCGTGCACGGCCCGGCACCGCCTTCGACCAGGCGTCCACGCGGACCGTACGCCCCTCGGCGGCACGTGGCGGCACGCTGCGACTTCTCCTGACCGACGCGCCGACGTCGCTGGACCCTGGGAACATCGGCCTCGCCTACGGCGCGAACCTCGCGCGCCTCTACGCGCGGTCCCTCACGACGTACGCCCCCGCGCCCGGCGCGGCCGGACTCCGGGTGGTGCCGGACCTGGCCGAGGGACTCGGCCGCGCGAGCGACGGCGGGCGGACCTGGACGTACCGGCTGCGACCCGGCCTCGCCTACGAGGACGGGCGGCCGGTGCGCGCGCGTGACGTGAAGTACGCCGTGGCGCGCTCCGGCTACACCGCCGAACTGACCGAGGGCCCGCGCGACCTGCGCGACCTGCTCCGTGGCCGCTACTGGGGGCCCTACCTCGACCCGGACCCCGGCCACTTCACCGGCGTCACGACACCCGACGACCGCACGGTCGTGTTCCACCTGAAGCATCCGTACGCCGACTTCGACCAGCTCGCCGCGAGCCCGCAGACCGCACCCGTGCCGCGGGCCGCCGACACCCGGCTGCGTTATGAGGACCACCCCCTGTCCACGGGCCCGTACCGTTTCGCCCGGCACGACGTCGGCACCGGCTTCACGCTGGTCCGCAACCCGCGGTGGAGCCACGACCCCGACCGCGCCGCGCTGCCCGACCGGATCGAGGTCACCGAACGCGTCGCCGCCGCGGACGTCGACGCCCGCCTGCTGGCGGGCAGGGCGGACGCCGACCCGGCCGGCGCGGGCGTCCTGCCGGGGACCCGCACACGGATCCTGGCGTCTCCGGCGCTGCGGGCGCGCGCCGACGACCCGCTGACCGGCCTGGTGCGGTACGCGATGCTGCCCGCCGGAGTACCGCCCCTGGACGACGTGCACTGCCGCCGCGCGGTGCAGTACGCCACCGACCGCGCCGCCGTCCGGGCGGCCTACGGCGGTCCGGCCGCCGGCGACGCCGCGACGAACGTGCTGCCGCCCACGGCCGAGGGCTTCCAGCGCGCGGACCGCTACCCGGCCGACCTCGGCCGGGCACGGCAGGAGCTGCGGGAATGCGGACACCCGTCGGGCTTCGCCACGGGCATCGCCGTACGCGCCGACCGCCCCGGCGACGCGGCGGCCGCCGCCGCGCTGAGCCGTTCGCTGGGCGCGGCCGGCATCCGCACCCACGTCACCTCGCTGTCGGCGTTCCGGTGGGGGAGCACCGCGGGCTCGCCGGCGTACGTGCACGCCCACGGCCTGGGAATCGTCCTGGACGCGTGGGCGGCGTACTCGCCGAGCGGGTACGGCTTCCTCGCCTCGATCACCGGCCCGGTGACCGGGACGGCGAACCACAACGTGATGGAACTGCGCGACCCGCGCGTCGGACGCCTCCTCGCCGCCGGCCGCGCGACATCCGACCCGGCCCGCCGCGCGGCGACGTGGGCCGCGGCCGACCGCCGGGTGATGGAGGACGCCGCACTGGTGCCGCTCATCGACGAGCGGACCGTGCTCTATCGCCCGGCCACCCTGCGCAACATCCACGTCCAGCCCGCCTATGGCGGGTACGACCTCGCCGCCCTCGGCGTCGGTTGACGCGCGGCCCGCCGATGGCGCGTACGACCTCGCCGCTCTGGGCTTCGGTGCGCGACCCTGCGGATTGGCGGCTGCGGAGGACGGTGCCGCGGCGACGCGCCGGGGCCGTCCGCCACGGCGGCGCGCCCGGTGATGGCCGCACGGCACGGCCGGGCTGCACCCGGCCCTTGCCCTGACATGGTGAGAGCGCCCCTCACCTGACCATGGAAGGTGAGGGGCGCTCTCCTGCTCGCGTCGCGGGCGGCTACTCGAAGGCGATGGCCTTCAGCACGTCCAAACGCGAAGCGCGCCAGGCCGGCCAGACCGCGGCGAGCACGCCGATGACCGCCGACAGCAGCACGTACGCCACGAGCGTCGGCACCGGGACGCTCAGCACGTTCAGGCCCTGGCTGCTGACCGCGTGCTGGATGGCGATGCCGAACACCACGCCGATCGCGATGCCCAGCAGGCCGCCGAAGACCGCGATCACCACCGACTCGAGCCGGATCATCCGCCGCGTCTGGCGGCGGCTGGTGCCCACGGCCCGCAGCAGGCCGATCTCGCGGGTCCGTTCGATCACCGACAGCGCGAGCGTGTTGATGATGCCGAGCGCCGCGATGATGATCGACAACGTCAGCAGCACGGTCAGCAGGGTCACGAACTGGTCGATGCTGTGCTGCGCGTTCTGCTTGACGTCGGACTGGTCCTGGACCTTGAGGTTCGGGTACGCGCTCAGCGCCCGTTCGATCGCGGCCTTCGTCGCGGCGTCCGCCTTACCCGTGTTGATCATCATGCCCAGGCCGGCCGGGTGCTCGCTGTGCGCCCGGTACGCCGGCAGCGCCAGCACACGCGCCCCCAGCAGCTGGTTCTTCGCGTAGACGCCGTCGACCCGGAGGTTCTCGGTGGCGCCGTCGGCGAACCGTGCCACCACCGTCGAACCGACCCGCAGCCGCTCCGACGTCGCCGTCGCCTCGTCCACCAGCAGGCCGTCCCGGCCCAGGTCGGCCGAGCCGTCCCGCAGCGACAGCTTCGCGGCCCGCACGAAGTCGGCCGGCCGCTCGGTGGCGATGAAGTTGTGCTGGTCCGCGCCCACCTTGAACCGGCCCTGGTACGCCGCCGTCACGAGCTGCACGCCCGGCACCGCGCGCACGGCCTTGGCCGGCTCGGCCGGGTCGAAGCCCGGCGACACCGGCGTGACCATGTAGTCGGCGGAGAACGCCTTGTCCACCTGACTGGCCACCGACGCCTTCGCCGAGGAGCTCATCACGTTGATCGCGCTGACCAGCGCCAGCCCGATCATCAGCGCGGACGCCGTCGCCGCGGTACGGCGCGGGTTGCGCAGCGCGTTCTGGGTGGCCAGCCGTCCCGGCGTGCGGAACAGCCTCGGGTACGCGGCGCCCAGCACCCGTACGACCGGACGGCTGATGACCGGCGCCAGCATCGCCACGCCGAGGAAGACCAGTGCCGCGCCCGCACCGAGCAGCACGATCGGCGCGCCGCCCAGCCCGAGCCCGGACAGCACCGCGCCGGCCGCCGTCACCACCGACCCGATGATCAGCCTCAGCCGCATCGAGCGCCGCGGCATCGCCACGTCGTCGCGCATCGCCGCCACCGGCGGGACCTTCGCGGCCCGGCGAGCCGGGAAGTAGGCGGCCGTGACCGTCACGATCACACCGACGGCATAGGACCACAGCACCGGCTTGTAGGTGAACGTCAGGCCGCCGCCGAGGTCGGCGCCGGACGCGCGGAACAGCGTCTGCAGCAGCAGCGCCAGCCCCACACCGGCGGCGATGCCGAGTGTCGACCCGACGACGCCGACACCGACCGCCTCGCCCAGCACGGCGCGGGTGACCTGCTTCCGCGACGCGCCGACCGCGCGCAGCAGCGCCAGCTCCCGCGAACGCTGCGCCACGAGCATGGAGAAGGTGTTGAAGATGATGAACGCGCCGACGAAGATCGAGATCACCGCGAACACCAGCAGGAAGGTACGGACGAACGAGAGGATCTTGGCGACGTCGCTCTCGTTCTCGTTGCGCATCGTCGTGCCGGTGATCGCCTCATACGACGGAGAGGGCAGCACCCGCGCGATCCGGTCGCGCAGCACCGTCTCACCGACCCCGCTCTGCGCGGTGATCGAGAAGTCGCTGAACCGGCCCGGCTTGAGCAGCAGCCGCTGCGCCGTCGCCTCGTCGAACTCGGTGACGGTCGCGCCCAGCAGGTTGCCCGGGTCGATGATCCCGACGACCGTGACGTCCTGCGGCGGCCCCTGCACCAGCACGTGCGAACGGTCGCCGACCTTCAGCCCGGCCTTGCCTGCGGTCTTGGCGTCGATCGCGACCTCGCCCGCCTGGGCGGGGCCACGGCCGGCCTTCATCGGGTTGTCGTGGTCGCTCGGGTCCCACGCGATGCCGATCTGCGGCGGCCCCGAGCCGCCGACGACCTTGCCGTCACGGCCGATGACCGCGGTGAAGCCGCTGACCTCGCCGTGCACCTGCGCCACGCCGGGCACCTGGCCGATCACGCCGGCCAGCGACGCCGGGACGGTCGGCGCATCGGACTGGTCGTCGGAGGTGATCACCTTCTTGGCGCGCACCTGCACCGCCACGCCCTTGCCCGTCCTGGCGAACAGGTCGTCGAACTGCTTGCTCATCGTGTCGGTGAACACGAGCGTCCCGGCGACGAACGCGACGCCGAGGATGACCGCGAGCGCGGTCAGCGCCAGCCGCAGCTTGTGCGCGACCAGGTTGCGGAGAGTGACCTTCAAGATCATGCCGGGACCGCCCCACCGTGCGCGGCCGTCAGGCCGTCCGGCCCGGTCACGACGGCACTCCGGGCAGCTCGAAGCCCTTCATGCGCTCCAGGACCTTCTCCGCGGTCGGGTCCGGGATCTGGTCCACGAGCCGCCCGTCGGCGAGGAACACGACCAGGTCCGCGTACGCCGCCGCGACCGGGTCGTGGGTGACCATGACGACGGTCTGGCCCATCTCGCGCACGGAGTTGCGCAGGAACGACAGCACCTCGGCGCCGGACCGCGAGTCCAGGTTGCCGGTCGGCTCGTCCGCGAAGATGATCTCGGGCCGGGACGCCATCGCGCGAGCGCACGCGACCCGCTGCTGCTGCCCGCCGGACAGCTCGCTCGGCCGGTGCTTGAGCCGCTCGCGCAGCCCGATCGTGTCGATGACCGTGTCGAGCCACGCCTGGTCGGGCTTGCGGCCCGCGATGTCGATCGGCAGCGTGATGTTCTCCAGCGCGGTCAGCGTCGGCACCAGGTTGAACGCCTGGAACACGAAGCCGATGCGGTCGCGGCGCAGCCGCGTCAGCCGCTTGTCGTCGAGCCCGGTGACCTCGACGTCGCCGACGAAGACCTGGCCCGAATCGACCGAGTCCAGCCCGGCCATGCAGTGCATGAGCGTCGACTTGCCCGAACCCGAGGGGCCCATCACGGCGGTGAACCGACCGCGCTCCAGGCTCACCGACACCTCGTCGAGGGCGACGACGCGCGCGTCGCCCCGGCCGTACACCTTCGAGATGCCCTGGGCTCGCGCGGCCGGAGTCCGGTCCGCGGGGCCGGGGGGCCCACCGTTGGTCATGTGGGCGGTACTGGTCACCGAAGGCTCCTCGCCGGGCTGAAGTTTTACCGTGTCGAGGAACACGCTAGAGCCACGGCGGCCACCGGACCTCGGCCCACGGGACCGATCTCGGTTCCACCTGCGGGGGGAGGGTGATCCTCCCGAAGGACTACGTCTGGCCCGGCTGGATGAGACCGACCTCGTACGCGAACACCACGGCCTGCACCCGGTCGCGCAGGCCAAGCTTGGCCAGCAGGTTCCCCACGTGGGTCTTGATCGTCGTCTCGCTGACGACGAGCTGCCGGGCGATCTCCGCATTGGACAGCCCGCGCGCCACGTGCCGCAGCACCTCCAGCTCACGCTCGGTCAGCATCGCCAGCCCCCGCGGCGGCGTCGCCTCGCGCATCGAGGGGAGCCGCGTCGCGAACCGGTCCAGCAGCCGCCGCGTCACGCTCGGCGCCACGATCGCGTCGCCGTTCGCGACGATGCGGATCGCGGTCACCAGATCCTCCGGCGGCGCGTCCTTCAGCAAGAACCCGCTCGCCCCCGCCCGCACCGCCTCCACGACGTATTCGTCCAGGTCGAACGTGGTGAGGATCAGCACACGCGGATCGTGCGCCGCCGCGCCCTCGCGTACGATCCGGCGCGTCGCCTCGATCCCGTCCACACCCGGCATCCGGATGTCCATCAGGACCACCTCCGGAAGCAGCGTCCGCGTCAACTCGACGGCCCGTGCCCCGTCGCCCGCCTCTCCCACCACGGCGATGTCCGCCTCACCCTCGAGGATGAGACGGAAGCCGGTGCGCAGCAGCGGCTGGTCATCGACGAGCAGCACCCTGATCGTCACTGAACCTCCAACGGAAATCGGGCGCGGACCTCGAAACCGCCACCCGAACGCGGTCCGATCCGCAGATCGCCACCATAGAGGGCCACGCGCTCCCGCATGCCCACCAGCCCATGCCCATTGCCGCCGCCACGGCCCAGCCCCGCCACCAGGCCACGCCCGTCGTCCTCCACCTCGATCTCCAACTGCCGGTCCGCGTACTGGATCCGCACCCACGCACGCGCCTGCGGCCCCGCGTGCTTGAGCGTGTTGGTCAGCGCCTCCTGCACCAGCCGGAACGCCGCCAGATCCACCCCCGGCGACAGCGAACGGCTCTCACCCTCGATCCACAACTGCACCTGCAGGCCCGTCTCGCGCAACTGCTCGACCAGCCCGCTCACGTCGTGCACACCCGGCTGCGGCGACAGCTCGCTGCGCGCCGGCTCCGCCTCGGTGCGCAACACGCCGACGAGCCGCCGCATCTCGCCCAGCGCCGTACGGCCCATCTGCTCGATCGTCGACAGCGCGTCCTGCACCGACTCCGGATCGCGATGCAGGATCCGCCGCGCCGCGCCCGCCTGCACCGTCATCACGCTCACGTGGTGGGCGACCACGTCGTGCAGCTCACGCGCGATCCGCGACCGCTCCTCGGCACGCGCCGCACGCGAGTCGGCCTCCCGCGCACGCTCCAGCCGCTGCGCACGCGCCTCCAGCTCGCCCAGGTAGGCACGCCGCAGCCGCAGGCTGCGCCCCACCCACCACACGCCGACGAACAGGACCGCGTTGCTCACCGCCTGCCAGAACCGGTACTCGTCGACCGCCATCGACACGACATAGACGACCAGGCCGACCGCACCCACCGGCAGGCTCGTCGCCAGCCCCCGATGCGAGGCCACCGAGTACACCGCGAGCAGGTACGCCACGACCGGCCCGAGCATCGGCACGTACCCGAACGCGGTCAGCGTCACGCACCCGGCCAGCACGAACCCGAACACCGACACCGGCATCCTGCGGCGCAGCGTCAGCGACAGCACGACGACGCACACCACCACGGCACTGAGCACGTCGGGCCGCCGCCCGGAGATCCCGGAGAAGTCCTGAACCCCGGCGATGACGAGGAACGCCGCCGCCAGGAACACGGACGTGAGCGCGTCCGCCACGAGCGGATGCGCCCCCAGCCACGCACGACGACCGCGGAGAAGCTCGGACACCCCTTCACGTTAGGGGCACCGGCACGCCGACATGCCATCCTGCGCGGGGAAATCCCCTCATCCGCAGGGATGAGACGACGCTGCGACGACTCGTCGGCTCCGCGTGCCGAGCGCGCAGCCGAGGACGGCCGGTACCGACCCCAGGCAACATGCCGGCTGCGATGCCGGCTGGGCGTCACACTGGTTGAGACCCCTCATGAACGACCGGCGATGCCGTCTGCGGCCACGCGCGGCTCAGCCCATACCCCCGGCCGACAGCGGCGGTTCCTCGACCGGTCACCTGGTTCCCGCGGCCACGCAAGCGGCCGCCGCGCCGGCGCCGGCCCTGGTAGGTGCGCGGTCGTGCAGGCGGGCGCCACTGTTGCTACGAGGGCTGGGCGGGTTCAACGCAGCCTCCCTGCCGTGCGGCGTGGCCCGGGCGCACAAGCGGCCATCCGCCGCCTGCGGCCGGTCCGGGACCCCGCCATCGCGGCCCGCGGCCCGGTCAGAGGTCGTCGCGCTCCGGCGTCAGTTGCTCGCCGGCCGCCGAGTCGCGGACCGGGCGCACCTGCGGCAGCGGCGGCGGCTCGCCCCCGAAGGACGGGCAGCGCTCCTTGTGGTCGCACCAGTCGCACAGCCGGCTCGTACGCTCACGCCACACACCCGTGTCCATCGCACGGCGAATCGCCTTCCACAGCGCCTCGACCTTGCGCTCGGTCGCCCGCAGATCCGCCTCGTCCGGCGCATAGCGCAGGATCTCGCCGTTGCCGAGGTACATGAGCTGCAACAGCCGCGGCACCGTGCCCCGCAGCCGCCACAGCACCAGCGCGTAGAACTTCATCTGGAACAGCGCGCGCGCCTCGAAGTCGGCGCGCGGCGCGCGCCCGGTCTTGTAGTCGACCACCCGCACCTCGCCGGTCGGCGCCACGTCGACCCGGTCGATGTAGCCCCGCAGCAACAACCCCGACTCCAGCACCGTCTCCACATAGAGCTCACGGCTCGCCGGCTCCAGCCGCCGCGGATCCTCCAGCGAGAAGTAGCGCTCCACCATCACCCGCGCCTCGGCCAGCCACTCCGCACGCGCCGCGTCACCGCCCCCGCCACCCTCGCCGTCGGCGCCGCCCTCGTCGTCGGCGCCGCCCTCGTCGTCGTCGAACAACGTCGACAGCTCCGGCTCCTCGGCCAGCAGCCGCTCCCACTCCGGGCCCAGCAACTCCAGCGCCGCCGCCGGAGTGCGCGCCCCCGCGGGCAGATCGAACAACCGCTCCAGCACCGCGTGCACCAGCGTGCCGCGCGCCGCCGCCGGGCTCGGCCGTTCCGGGATCCGGTCGATCACGCGGAAGCGATAGAGCAGCGGGCACGTCATGAAGTCACCGGCACGCGACGGCGACAGCGTCCCGACCACACCGACCGCACCGACCGCCGCCACACCGCCCCCCGCACCCGCCGTGTCGCCCGCGTTCACATCGGTGGCCGTCATGCGCGCAACCCTAGGGGAGACCCACGACAGAACACCCCCGAACCGCCGCGCACACGGGAACCGCGGCCCCGTGCACGTAGCATCGACACCGTGGCAGACAGCGCGCACCGCGGCGGCGAGTCCGGCCCGGCACGCCCCGGGATCCTCATGGGCCGCCTGTTCGGCATCCCCGTCTACGTCACGCCGACCTGGTTCGTCGTCGCGATCGTCATCACCGTCATGTTCGAGCCCCAGGCCGGACGGCACGTCGACCGCCCCTTCAGCTACGCCGTCGCCCTCGCGTACGCCGTGCTGCTCTACGCCTCGGTGCTGGTACACGAGATCGGCCACTCCGTCGTCGCCCGCGGGTTCGGCCTGCCCGTACGCTCCATCACCCTGCACCTCCTCGGCGGCGTCTCCGAGATCGAGGAAGAACCACGAACCCCCGGCCGCGAGTTCCTCGTCGCCGCCGCCGGCCCCCTGCTCTCCCTCGCCCTCGGCGCCTGCGGAATCGCCGCGCTCGCGCTCATCCCCATGCCCGCCGTCGCGGTCCTGCTCGTCGAGGCCCTCACCGTCGCCAACCTCATCGTCGGCGTCTTCAACCTCCTGCCCGGCCTGCCCCTCGACGGCGGACGGATCGTCCACGCCGCCGTATGGAAACTCACCGGCCGCCGCCGCACCGCCACCGTCGCCGCCGCCTGGGCCGGCCGCGCCGTCGCCGTCGCCGTGCTCGTCCTCGGCACCGCGCTGTCGGCCTCCGGCGGCGGCAGCCGCTGGCTCACCGTCATCTGGGCCGCGCTCGTCGCCTCCTTCATCTGGGTCGGCGCCGGGGAGGCCATCCGCGCCGCACGCATCCGCGACCGCATCCCCCTCCTCAACGCCCGCACCCTCGCCCGCCGCGCCGTCCAGGTCACCCAGACCACCCCGCTGGCCGAGGCCGTACGCCGCGCACGCGAAGCAGGCGCCGGCGCCATCGTCGTCGTCGGCCACGACGACGACCCCGTCGGCATCGTCAGCGAGACCGCCGTCCTCGCCACGCCCGAACACCGCCGCCCCTGGGTCGACGCCGCCGCCCTCACCCGCGCACTCGACCCCGGCATGATCCTGCCCGCCGACATCTCCGGCGAAGACCTGGTCGCCGCCATCAACCGCGCGCCCGCCTCCGAATACCTACTGGTCGAGCCGACCGGCGAGATGTACGGCGTGCTCGCCGCCGAAGACGTCTCCAAGTCCTTCGCCGGGGCCTGAGCGCGCCTCCGGGCTCGGTAGCCTGGACAGATGACCGAACCCACTGACGCCGGCTCCGCCACGCCCAAAGCCGCTCGAGGTCCGTTCCGCACCGGCGACCGGGTTCAGCTCACCGACCCCAAGGGCCGGGTCAACACCGTCACCCTCCAGCCCGGCAAGCTCTACCACAGCCACAAGGGCTCCATCCCGCACGATGAGATCATCGACAGCCCCGAAGGCAGCGTCTACCGCTCCAGCGGCGGCACCGAATACCTCGCCTTCCGCCCCCTCCTCGCCGACTACGCCCTGCGCATGCCGCGCGGCGCCGCCGTCGTCTACCCCAAAGACGCCGCCCAGATCGTCACCATGGCCGACATCTTCCCCGGCGCACGCGTCGTCGAGGCCGGCGCCGGCTCCGGCGCCCTCACCTGCTGGCTCCTCCGCGCCACCGGCGAACACGGCCTCGTCTCCTCCTACGAACGACGCGAGGACTTCGCCGAGATCGCCCGCGCCAACGTCGAAACCTACTTCGGCGGCCCGCACCCCGCCTGGCGCCTCACCATCGGCTCGCTCGAGGACACGCTCCACGACACCGACGTCGACCGCGTCGTCCTCGACATGCTCGCCCCCTGGGAATGCGTCGACGCCATCGCCAAGGCCCTCGTGCCCGGCGGCCTCGTCTGCGCCTACGTCGCCACCACCACCCAGCTCTCCCGCATCGTCGAGGCACTGCGCGAACACGGCGCGTTCGCCGAGCCGTACGCCTTCGAGACCCTCCTTCGCTCCTGGCACGTCGAAGGACTCGCCGTACGCCCCGACCACCGCATGGTCGGCCACACCGGATTCCTCGCCACCGCACGCCGCCTCGCCGACGGCGTGAGCCCCCCGGCGCGCCGCAGACGCCCCGCCAAGGGCGCCGGCGCCGGCCAGGCGGCCGCCGAACCCACCCCGATGGACTGAGCACGTTCCGTGCCGCCACGGACCCGCTCCGTGCCGAAACCGCCCCCTCCTTATGCGCACTCCGTGTCGGACGTGTGTCCGCTGCGTATCTGTTTCGTGTCCGTTCCGGCACCTCCGAACCGGCCGATTATCCGCCCGTGCCGTTTTTCCCGGGCCCCCGCCGACCCCCCTATTCGGCCTTCCACCTGCGAAGCGACCGCATTCACCCGCCTCCGTGCCGACGCGCCGCGACACGAGTACGGACCGGCCAGGTTACGGAGGCCCTCCGGATAGGTAGGGTTTCAGTTAGGTCGTCGTCTCTGCCTGAGGAGGTGACGAGCGTGGCCGCTCGTGACGATGCCGGGGCGCGTAAGGCGCAGCACGAAAAGGAGGTCCGAGACCTCCAGACGCAGGTCTCCTTCCTAGAGGAGGAGATCTCCGTGCTGCGCCGAAAGCTCGCGGAATCCCCCCGACAAGTTCGTGTACTCGAAGAGCGTCTCCATGAGGCGCAAGCAAGCATGGCCGCGGTTACGGGCCAGAACGAACGTCTCGTGGCGACCCTCAAGGAAGCCCGAGAGCAGATCATCGCTCTGAAGGAGGAGGTCGACCGGCTCGCACAGCCGCCGTCCGCCTTCGGAACGTTCCTCGCACCACGCGAGGACGGCACAGTGGACATCTTCACCGGCGGCCGCAAGCTGCGGGTGAACATCAGTCCCGGCATCGAGATCGAGGAGTTGCAGCGTGGCCAGGAGGTCATGCTCAACGAGGCGCTGAACGTCGTCGCCGCACTCGAGTTCGAGACACAAGGCGAAGTCGTCATGCTCAAGGAGGTTTTCGCCGACGGCGAACGCGCACTGGTCATCGCGCACGCCGACGAAGAACGCGTGGTCAAGCTGGCCGAGCCACTGCGCGGGGTCCCACTCCGCGCGGGCGACTCGCTCATGCTCGACACACGCTCCGGGTACGCCTACGAAAAGATCCACAAGGCCGAGGTCGAAGAGCTCGTCCTCGAAGAAGTCCCCGACATCTCCTACGAGGAGATCGGCGGCCTGGGCCCGCAGATCGAGCAGATCCGCGACGCCATCGAGCTGCCCTACCTCCACGCCGACCTCTTCCGCGAACACCAGCTTCGACCGCCCAAGGGCGTCCTGCTCTACGGCCCGCCCGGCTGCGGCAAGACGCTCATCGCCAAGGCCGTCGCCAACTCCCTCGCCAAACAGGTCGCGGAGAAGACCGGTGCCGAGGGCAAGAGCTTCTTCCTCAACATCAAGGGGCCCGAGCTCCTCAACAAGTACGTCGGCGAGACCGAGCGGCACATCCGCCTCGTCTTCCAGCGTGCGCGTGAGAAGGCATCCGCCGGCACACCGGTCATCGTCTTCTTCGACGAGATGGACTCCATCTTCCGCACCCGCGGATCCGGAGTCTCATCCGACGTCGAGAACACCATCGTCCCGCAGCTGCTGTCGGAGATCGACGGTGTCGAGGGCCTGGAGAACGTCATCGTCATCGGCGCCTCCAACCGCGAGGACATGATCGACCCGGCGATCCTCCGTCCCGGACGGCTCGACGTGAAGATCAAGATCGAGCGGCCGGACGCGGAGGCGGCCAGGGACATCTTCTCCAAGTACATCCTCGCGGGCCTGCCGCTGCACCCCGATGACCTCAAGGAACACGACGGCTCGGCCGACGCCACGGTCGAGGGCATGATCCAGCGGGTCGTCGAGCGGATGTACACCGAGACCGAGGAGAACCGCTTCCTCGAGGTGACCTACGCCAACGGCGACAAGGAAGTCCTCTACTTCAAGGACTTCAACTCCGGCGCCATGATCCAGAACATCGTGGACCGGGCCAAGAAGATGGCCATCAAGGAGTTCCTCGACAGCGGGCAGAAGGGGATGCGGGTCAGCCACCTGCTCGCCGCCTGCGTCGATGAGTTCAGCGAGAACGAAGACCTGCCCAACACCACCAACCCCGACGACTGGGCCCGCATCTCCGGCAAGAAGGGCGAGCGGATCGTCTACATCCGTACGCTCGTCTCCGGCAAGCAGGGCACCGAGGCGGGACGCTCGATCGACACGGTCGCCAACACCGGCCAATATCTGTAACCCCCACTACCAGCTCCGTACGCGGCCGGCCCACTCCAGGGCCGGTCGCGTACGCGTCCCCGGGGGCCCTGGGACCCGGCAGGCCGCGCCGCGGCCCGTACCCGTCGAATCCCGGCGGATCGCCGCATCTCGCGGGAAGACATACCCGCCGCCCGTCGCCACCCCGGCCCGCCGATGCCACGTCTTTACCCTGACCTGGGGCGGACGTGGAGCAGGCACCGCCCCGGCGAACTCCGCCGGACGCTCCGAAGCCCCGCGCGCACGGCCTGAATCCGGTCACGATCCCGCCGTGCCTTCCAAGACCACGCCGATCGCGCATTAGGCTCATGTCTATGAGCGTGCGGCGGGTAATGGGAATCGAGACCGAATACGGCATTTCCGTGCCCGGTCAACCGGGGGCCAACGCGATGGTCACCTCCTCGCAGGTCGTCAACGCGTACCTCGCGGCCTCGGCGGCCAAGGCCAGGCGGGCACGGTGGGACTTCGAGGAGGAGAACCCCCTGCGGGACGCCCGCGGGTTCGACCTCGCGCGCGAGGTCGCCGACCCGACCCAGCTGACCGACGAGGACCTCGGACTGGCCAACGTCATCCTCACCAACGGAGCGCGCCTCTACGTCGACCACGCGCACCCGGAGTACTCCACCCCCGAGTGCACCAACCCGCGCGACGCCGTGATCTGGGACAAGGCCGGAGAACGCGTCATGGCCGACGCCGCACGCCGCGCCGCGCAGGTGCCCGGCACCCAGCCCATCCAGCTCTACAAGAACAACACCGACAACAAGGGCGCCTCGTACGGCTGCCACGAGAACTACCTGATGAAGCGCGAGACCTCCTTCTCGGAGATCGTCCGCCACCTCACCCCGTTCTTCGTGACCCGCCAGGTCGTCTGCGGCGCCGGCCGCGTCGGCATCGGCGTCGACGGCCGCACCGACGGCTTCCAGATCAGCCAGCGAGCCGACTTCTTCGAGGTCGAGGTCGGCCTCGAGACCACGCTGAAGCGCCCGATCATCAACACCCGCGACGAGCCGCACGCCGACCCGGAGAAGTACCGCCGGCTGCACGTCATCATCGGCGACGCCAACATGAGCGAGGTCTCCACCTACCTCAAGCTCGGCACCACCGGCCTCGTCCTGGCGATGATCGAAGACGGCTTCCTCACCGTCGACCTGTCGGTCGACATGCCGGTGGCGACCCTGCGGGCCATCTCCCACGACCCGTCGTGCAAGCGCCTGCTCACCCTGCGCGACGGACGCAAGATGACCGCCGTGCAACTGCAGATGGAATATCTCGAGCAGTCGCGCAAGTACGTCGAGGACCGCTTCGGCGCCGACGTGGACGACATGACCACCGACATCCTGGACCGCTGGGAGTCGGTCCTGCACCGGCTCGGCGACGACCCGATGCAACTGTCCGGCGAGCTCGACTGGGTGGCCAAGCTCGAACTCCTGGAGGGCTACCGCAGCCGCGACGGCCTCGACTGGTCACACCCGCGGCTGCAACTCGTCGACCTGCAGTACTCCGACGTACGGCCGGACCGCGGCCTCTACAACCGCCTGGTCGCCCGCGGGCGGATCAAGCGCGTGACCACCGACGCCGACGTCGAGGCCGCCATCGAGGACCCGCCGGAGGACACCAGGGCCTACTTCCGCGGCCGCTGCCTGCGGCAGTACGCCGACTCGGTGGCCGCCGCGTCCTGGGACTCGGTCATCTTCGACGTGCCGGGCCGCGAGTCGCTGCAGCGCGTACCGACGCTGGAGCCGCTGAGAGGCACCAAGGCGCACGTAGGAGCCCTCCTGGACCGCTGCCGTACGGCCTCGGAGCTGGTGACCGCCCTCACGGGCGAGTAGGCCCTTGCGGACGTTCCTCCTGCACGTGCGGAGTGGCGTTTCCGGCGGTGATCAATGCACAGTCGTGACCGGTATGCCCGTTTCGCAGGCATCCCTGCGGGCGATAACCCCGTCATGAGGCCGATCGCCGATCACGGTGGGACACGGTGAGTGATCCACTCGTTGTCGGCGGGCGACGATAGAGTCGAGGTCTCTCGGCAAGAGTGGAGGCTCAGCATGGCGACGAGGGACACGGGCGGCCAGAAGCAGACGACCCGGCGCGAGGACGAGGTCGACGAGACCCAGACCGCCGCACCCAACGAGGACGTCCAAGAACGAAACGAGAAACTCACCGACGACGTAGACGCCATTCTGGACGAAATAGACGAAGTTCTCGAAGAGAACGCAGAGGAATTTGTCCGGAGTTATGTCCAAAAGGGCGGCGAGTGATCCTGGTATGTCCGATTTAGTTCCCGAGGGAAAGCGGTGTAAGGACTGCGGAGAGGTAAAATCGGCAGCCGAGTTCTGGCGCCGCAGTCAATCTCCGGACGGACTTGCGCTGTACTGCCGAGAATGCTTCGGCTTGAGAAATGCCGCCGCCTACCGGAAGAGGCAGGCGTCGGCCGGCAAGGAGGCGCGGGCCTACCGTGGTCATTCGGCCGTCCCGGATGGGATGAAATACTGCGCGCGGTGCGCGCAGATCAAGTCGATAGAGGAATTCGGCAGTAACAGGGCGGATCCTTCGGGGCGAACGACCTACTGCAAGCCGTGCCACAACCGGGTGATGGCTGAGATCAAGGCAAAGAAGCATGGGAGTACCCGGAGCTACCTCCTCAAGCTGCGATACGGCCTCACCGAGGAGGACGTCGCCGAGGTCATCAACCGGCAGGCTCGTCGTTGCCTGATCTGCCTGCATACGGCGCCCCTTCACGTAGATCACGATCACTCGACCGGTGAGATACGCGGACTGATCTGTTTTCGTTGCAACGGCGGTCTGGGGCAGTTCAAGGATGATGCAGCGGTCATCCGGCGAGCGGTGGACTATCTGGAACGAGCACCGATCTGGTCGCAACCTCCGCGAGCGGAAGCACCGCGAAGGACACGGGGAGAACGCAAGAGTTCGCGTCACTACCGCCTCATCCGGCGCTATCGGATCAGCGAGCGTGCGGTTGAGCGGATGATCGAGTCGCAGGGTGGAGTGTGCCCGATCTGCCGGAGGGCAGAGCCCGTCGCCGTCGATCACGATCACGGAACCGGGGCGGTGCGTGGGATTCTGTGCCCGGACTGCAACACCGGGATGGGGCAGCTTCGGGACGACCCCTGGGTGCTGCGGCGTGCCATCGAGTACCTCACCGGCGGGCTGCTGGGGCTCTGCCAGCGCCGAGGACGGCGCGCATGGCGCGTACGACGTGACGGTCGTGCGGCCGAGGCGGGACGTGCCGCGGGTCGATCCCGGGTGGCACGTCGGCCAAATCGGCGGGTACGACGTCGCGCTCCTGCACTCGCTCGCCCGCCCGGACCCTGGTGACCCCTGGGAGACCGAGGTCGGCGTCGACGAGCCGGACCCGGCCGGGCTTTGCTTCCCGGCGCTCCATCTCAGCCACCCCGACGTTCACGGCCCCCCGCCCCCCGAACCACCTGGGCCGTCCGCACCGCCGGATCCCGCCGAGTACGCCTTTTCTTGACCTGTTTCCTCATCCAGGCCGGTTCGGCCGGGTTCGCCATGAGCGGACGCGGGGAGGGATCATGACGCATGCGTACTGTGGCGCCCTGACAGTAGGGTCTGGTTAGCGGGGCGAATCGCGCCCGCTGTCACTGGAAGGAGTCGTGTGACGCCGCAAGGTTCCACCCCGGGACGTCTGCCGGGCGCGTTCGCGAGCCAGAGCCCCTCGTCGTTCACCGAGTTCCTGTCGGCGCACTCGCCGAACATGCTGCCGTCGCACCGCGAGCCGCCGGCGGTGTCGGCGGTGGCCGCCGGTGAGCACTTCCCCCACGGCACCACGATCGTCACGGTGACGTTCCCCGGCGGTGTGGTGATGGGCGGGGACCGGCGGGCGACGGCCGGCAACATGATCGCCCAGCGTGACATCGAGAAGGTCTTCCGCGCCGACGAGTACTCCGCGATCGCGATCGCGGGCACGGCCGGCATCGGCCTGGAGGTCGTGCGCCTGTTCCAGGTCGAGTTGGAGCACTACGAGAAGATGGAGGGCCGTACGCTCTCGCTGGAGGGCAAGGCCAACCGGCTCGCGACGATGGTGCGCGGCAACCTCGGCATGGCGATGCAGGGGCTCGTGGTGGTGCCGCTGTTCGCGGGCTATGACGAGGAGCGCGACGCGGGGCGGATCTTCAGCTACGACGCGGCGGGCGGCCGCTATGAGGAGCACGAGTTCTACAGCATCGGCTCCGGCTCGGTGTTCGCCCGCGGTGCGCTGAAGAAGCTGTTCCGGCCCGACCTGTCGGAGGAGGAGGCGGCGCTGGTGGTGCTGCAGGCGCTCTACGACGCGGCCGACGACGACTCCGCGACGGGCGGCCCGGATCTGACGCGCCGGATCTTCCCGGTCGTCTCCGTGGTCACGGCCGACGGTTACCGGCGGCTGCCCGACGACGGGGTGGGCGGGCTGGTGGAGTCGATGGTGGAGTCGCGTATGCAGGCCCCGGGCGGTCCGCCCGCTCCGTTGCGATAACCGAAAACGAACGAGTAGTGAGGAACGCCACCGGTGTCCATGCCGTTCTACGTGTCGCCCGAACAGGCGATGAAGGACAAGGCCGACTACGCCCGCAAGGGCATCTCGCGGGGCCGCAGCGTGGTCGTGCTGCAGTACGCCGACGGCATCCTGTTCGTGGCCGACAATCCCTCGCGTGCGCTGCACAAGATCAGTGAGATCTACGACCGGATCGCGTTCGCGGCGGTCGGCAAGTACAACGAGTTCGAGAACCTCCGGCAGCAGGGTGTGCGGTACGCCGACGTGAACGGCTACATGTACGACCGGCGTGACGTGACGGCGCGCGGGCTGGCGAACGCGTACGCGACGGCGCTGGGCACGGTCTTCACCGACTCGAACAAGCCGTACGAGGTGGAGATCGTGGTGGCCGAGGTCGGTGTCGACGTGGTGTCGGACCAGATCTACCGGCTGACATTCGACGGGTCGGTGGCCGACGAGCAGGGGTACGTCGCGATGGGCGGCCAGGTCGACCAGGTGGCAGCGGCGCTGAAGGACCGGTTCGAGGAGGGCCTGCCGCTGGCGCGCGCCCTGGGTGTGGGCGTGCACGCGCTGGAGCAGCAGGACGCGGACCGGCATCTGGAGGCGGGGCAGTTGGAGGTGGCGGTGCTGGACCGCAACCGGGACCACCGGTTGTTCCGCCGGTTGCCGGCGGCGCGGATCAAGCAGCTTCTGGAGGAGGCCGGCGGCGGCGCGGCCGCTCCGGCGGAGAACGGCGAAGGCGGCGGCGCGCCCGGCGGGCAGGACGCGCCGGGGGAGTAGTCGCGCGTTTCCGACCGCCCGTTGTGGCCATGCCGGCCGCGGCGGGCGGCTTCGCATCTGATCTACAAAGTAAAGGCGGTCGGCCGGATGTGGCGAACCGGCTACGCCGAGGCTTGATCTCTACCAACTGTGGTCTCCGGACACATAGCCTTGCGGTGTGGACAGGCGCATCTTCGGGTTGGAGAACGAGTACGGCGTTACGTGCACCTTCCGCGGGCAGCGGCGGTTGTCACCTGATGAGGTGGCGCGCTACCTGTTCCGCAGGGTGGTCTCGTGGGGCCGTAGCAGCAACGTGTTCCTGCGCAACGGGGCACGGCTGTACCTCGATGTCGGAAGTCATCCTGAGTACGCGACGCCCGAGTGCGACAGCGTCGACGAGCTCGTCGTACACGACAAGGCGGGTGAGCGAATCCTCGAGGGGCTGCTGGTCGACGCCGAGCGGCGCCTGCGCGAGGAGGGCATTGCCGGGGACATCTATCTCTTCAAGAACAACACCGACTCGGCCGGCAACTCCTACGGCTGTCATGAGAACTACCTGGTCGGGCGGCACGGAGAGTTCGGCCGCCTGGCCGACGTGCTGATCCCGTTCCTGGTCACGCGGCAGATCATCTGCGGTGCGGGCAAGGTCCTGCAGACGCCGCGCGGCGCGGTGTACTGCGTGAGCCAGCGGGCGGAGCACATCTGGGAGGGCGTGTCGTCGGCGACGACGCGGTCCCGGCCGATCATCAACACGCGTGACGAGCCGCACGCGGACGCCGAGCGCTTCCGCCGGCTGCACGTGATCGTCGGCGACTCGAACATGAGCGAGACGACGATGCTGCTCAAGGTCGGCGCGACCGACCTGGTGCTGCGGATGGTCGAGGCGGGCGTGGTGATGCGCGACCTGACGCTGGAGAACCCGATCCGGGCGATCCGCGAGGTCAGTCACGACATGACGGGGCGCCGCAAGGTGCGGCTGGCGAACGGCCGGGAGGCCAGTTCGCTGGAGATCCAGTCGGAGTACCTCGACAAGGCGCGTGACTTCGTGGACCGGCGCGGCGCGGATCCGGTGGTGCTGCGGGTGCTGGACCTGTGGGAGCGGACCGTACGCGCGGTGGAGTCGGGCAATCTCGACATGGTGGCGCGGGAGATCGACTGGGTGACGAAATACCAGTTGATCGAGCGCTACCGCCACAAGTACGATCTGCCGCTGAGCTCGCCGCGGGTGGCGCAGCTCGATCTCGCCTACCACGACGTGCACCGGGGCCGCGGCCTGTACTACCTGCTGGAGCGGCGCGGCTCGGTGGACCGGGTGGCGCGGGATCTGGCGATCTTCGAGGCCAAGTCGGTGCCGCCGCAGACGACACGCGCGCGGCTGCGCGGGGAGTTCATCCGGCGTGCGCAGGAGAAACGCCGGGACTTCACGGTGGACTGGGTGCACCTGAAACTCAATGACCAGGCCCAGCGCACGGTGCTGTGCAAGGACCCGTTCCGGTCGGTGGACGACCGGGTCGACAAGCTGATCGCGGGAATGTAGTCGGCTACTCACGCTACCTTTAGGTGCCTGCTGCAAGGTTCTGAGCTGACTCATGCCCGCGAAAACGGTGGAGAAGATGTCTGAAGTGGAAGGCCGCGAGGATGCGGAGACCGAGGAGACGCAGGAAGAGCCCCGGCCGAAGGTGAAGATGCCGCCGGCCAAGGACATCCGCCGCGGCGACTTCACTCCGCACGCGCTGGGCGCCAAGGGGCGTCCCGCGCCGCGTTCGGGCACGCGCAAGGCAGCCAAGCGCCGGAAGATCCTCTACGGGGCGGCGGCGGTCGTGGTCCTGGCCGGGGCGGTCACCGCGGGCGTCTGGTACGCGAACCTGCCGGCGCCGTCGGTGAAGTTCAAGGGCGCGTTCGGCAAGGCGCCGGCGGTGTCGGTGCCCAAGTCCAAGCCGGCCGCGAAGCAGGAGATCAAGGAGCTGATCCACGGTACGGGCCCGAAGGTCGGCGCGAGTGACTTCGTGGTGGCGCACCTGGTCGGCTACCAGTGGGCCGCCAAGAGCCACAAGGAGCTGCTGAACACCTTCAAGAAGGGCAAGCCCGCCACGGGCACGGCGAACCAGCTCACGGGCCTGCCGGCGCTGGACAAGGCGCTCGTGGGCCGTACGCAGGGCACGCGGCTGGAGCTGACGCTGCCGTACAAGTCCGTCGGCGACCAGGTCGGCCAGGCGCTGCAACTGGCCAGCACCGACGACCTGGTGCTCGCGGTGGACGTGGTGAGCGCCTACGGCAAGAACGCCGTGGTCCAGGGCACGCAGCAACAGCTCGACGCGAAGCTTCCGCAGGTGACGCCGGGTGCGGTGGGTCAGCCGCCGACGGTCAAGGTCCCGTCGGGTGCGGCGCCGTCGGCGCTGGAGTCCAAGGTGCTCATCCAGGGCACGGGCGCGGCGGTGACGAAGGGCCAGACGCTGATCGCGCAGTACGACGGTGTGCTGTGGCGCGACGGCAAGGTGTTCGACTCGAGCTGGAAGCACGGCGCGCCGGCCGGGTTCCCGATCGGCGCGGGCCAGGTGATCCCGGGCTGGGACAAGACCCTCGTCGGGCAGAAGATCGGCAGCCGGGTGCTGCTGGTCGTGCCGCCCAAGGAGGGGTACGGCGCGAAGGGTTCGCCGCAGGCGGGCATCAAGGGCACCGACACGCTGGTGTTCGTCGTCGACATTCTCGGCGCGGTCTGATCGCGGGAGGTCGGTGAATGCGGCGCGCGGCTGCGCTGGTTCCGCTCGTCCTGCTGGTGTCCGCGTGCAGCGGGGGCGGCCTGCCGGACGGGCTCAATGTGGCCGGCGCCGTCGGCCGCCAGCCGACGGTGACGATCCCGGGCTCCGGGCCGGCCGGCCGGCTGAAGGTCAAGACCCTGCACAAGGGCAGGGGCGTACGGGTCGCGGCGGGTGATCTGGTCGCGGCGGACTACGTCGGTTACCGCTGGAACGGCGGTGACCACCGGTTGGTCGCCAGCAGTTACGACTCGGGCCGGCCGGCGATGTTCCCGTACGGGCATCTGGTGCCGGGGCTGGACCGTGCGCTCGCCGGGCAGCGGCCCGGGGGGCGGGTGATGGCGGTGATCCCGCCGAGTCAGGGGTACGGCGCGAACGGCTACGCGCCGTTGCAGGTCGCGGGCGGCGACTCGATGGTGTTCGTGCTGGACGTCCTGGCGGCCTACCCCAACGGCGCGGCGGCACGTGGCATGGCACAGCCGCAGCGGGACGCGGGCCTGCCCCGGGTGACGACGGGTGCGACGCCGGCGATGACGATTCCGCCGGCGCGGCCGCCGGGGCGTCTCGCGGTGCGCACGATCGTGCGGGGGACCGGCCCGGTGGTGCAGGCCCGTCAGCTGGTCGTCTATCACGACCTGGGGCGGATCTGGCGTGACGGCAAGGTGTTCGAGTCCTCGCGGGGCCGCGGCCATCCGGACTCGGTGGTGGTCGGCGCGCGGCAGATGCTCGCCGGGTGGGATCGCGCGGTCGTGGGGCAGCCGGTCGGCAGCCGGGTGCTCGTGGTGGTGCCGCCGGGCGACGGGTACGGCGCGAAGGGCCATGCGGCGTCCGGGATCACCCGCGGCGACACGCTGGCGTTCGTGATCGACATCCTCGCGGCGTACTGACCCGCGGCGCAGTTCCCGCCGGGTTCTGGCCGCGTCCCTAGAATCGGGCGCGTGAGCGATGTCGAGGCCATCACGGCCCTGGGCGATCCGGTACGCCGGCGGCTGTATGACTACGTGGTCGCCCAGGATCATGAGGTGGGCCGGGCGGAGGCCGCCGACGCGGCGGGGATCCAGCGGACGCTGGCCGCCTTTCATCTCGACCGGCTGGCCGGCGCGGGCCTGCTCGACGTGGTGTTCCGCCGCCCGCCGGGCAAGGCGGGGCCGGGCGCGGGCCGTCCCGCCAAGCTCTACCGCCGGTCGGCGGCCGACCATGCCGTGAGCCTGCCGCCGCGCGACTACGTGACCGCGGCCGGGCTGCTCGCCGAGGTGGTGGCCGCGCTGGGGGGCGAGGCGGACCTGGAGAAGGTCGCGCGGCGGCACGGGCTGGCGGCGGGCGCGGCGGAGCTGCACCGGGGCGCGCGGGACGGCGCCGGCGGCGGTGCGGACGTCGAGGAGGCGCTGGCCCGGCAGGGGTACGCGCCGTACCGCGAGGGCGAGGCGATCCGGCTGCGCAACTGCCCCTTCCACGTGTTGTCCCGCGAGTTCCCGCCGATGGTGTGCGGCATGAACCTGGCCCTGGTCGAGGGCCTGATCGACGGTCTGGGTGAGGGCGGCCGGTCCGTACGGCTGCGGCCGATGCCGGGGGAGTGCTGCGTCGAGATCTCTAAAAACAATGATGATTGACATTAGAGTGTCCGCGATGGTCTGCTGTCGCCCATGACGGATCATCACCTCGCCCAGCTCAACCTCGGCCGGCTGCGGCATCCCCTCGACGCGCCCGAGTCGGCCGGGTTCGTGGCCGGCCTGGCGCCCATCAACGCCCTGGCCGACGCGGCGCCCGGCTTCGTCTGGCGCCTGACCGGGGAGGGCAGCGACGACGCGACCGCGATCCGCCCGTACGGGGACGACGTGATGGTCAACATGTCCGTCTGGGAGTCGCGCGAGGCCCTGTGGAACTACGTCTACCGCACCGAGCACCTGGAGTTGATGCGGCGCCGCCGCGAGTGGTTCGTTCGCGCCGAGGAGCCGTTCACGGTGCTGTGGTGGGTGCCCGCCGGTCACCGGCCGCCGGTGGCCGAGGCCCTCGCCCGCCTCGAACGCCTGCGCGAGGCGGGCCCGGGCCCGGAGGCGTTCACCTTCCGCGAGCCGTACGACCGTCCGTGATCTACAATGTAAAGGCGTCAGCCGAGCAGCGCCGCGGTGTGCCGTCCGGCGGCGGCGGCGGTGAGGAACCCCGCCAGATCCTCCTCCAGCCCGCGGCCCATCGTCGACAGGCGCACCGGCGAGGCGCGCAGGGCCTCCTCCAGGCCCGCGATCGGCACCCGCACGAGCTCGTGGCGTTCGCCGAGCGGCTCGGCCTGCGCGCGCACGCGGTCGCCGAACTCCCCGGGCAGCTCGGGCACGACGACCTGCGCGCGTGCCAGGGCGACCCGGCCGTACGCGGTGAGGCTGTGGTGGGAGACCCCGAGGTGGCGTTCGCGCGCGTCGGCCTCGCTGACCCGCAGCGAGGCCACCGGGCGGCCGCCCAGGACGCCCGCGGCGTTTACGGCCTCGCCCGCCGACACGCCCGAGAATCCCCATCGGGTGCCGGTGCCGAGGTTGCCGGGTCCCTGGGCGACGACCGCGACCTCCGCCTCGAGGACGAGGCGGGCGGCGAGCAGGCCCGTGTGCAGGGTCACCGCCTCCAGGTCGCCGCCGAACGCCTGCCCGGCCGTGACGACCGCGGCGAGCGAGCCCGCCTCGCGCAGCGCCGCCGCCGAGCGGGAGAACCACGACGGCAGCGCACCGCCGTCCGGCATGACGTACACGACGCGCGTCCCGGGCCGGTCCCGGTGCAGCCCGGCGATGATCGCCGGTAGCGCCGAGTGCAGGTCGGCCACGACCACCGGCATGCCGCCGACCGAGTCGGCCTCGCGGAGCAGCTCGTGGTGTGCCGAGTCCTGCTCGTCGGCGCCGAGCACGGTCGCCTGGAGCGGCGTGTAGCGCGCCTTGACCAGGTGGCCCGGCCCGGAGGGGTCGGGGGGCAGGCGGTCGGGGAGGGCGACGACCATGGCGTACCCTCCGGTGCCGAGCCCCATGGCGAGCGCCGTGGTGTTCAGCAGTACGGCGTCGCCCGGCCGGGGCGACCCGACCAGCGCCGGGTAGGCCAGGGCGCGCGCCGGACCGTCGTTTTCGATCTCTACGTCGAGTTCGACCGCTCCGGGCCACTCCCGGCGTATCTTGACAACCGTGCCTTTGCGCCATCGGATCACCCGCCAACGGTAGCGTCGGGGGTCACCGGGACGGGTAAGAAGGAGAGCCGATGTCACGCCGCAAGACCGAGCGGTTGCTCAATCTCGTGGTGTGCCTGCTGGCCACCCGCCGCTATCTCACCGCCGAGCAGATCCGCCATGCCGTGCCCGGCTATCCGGACGGCTCCGAGGCGTTCAAGCGCATGTTCGAGCGCGACAAGGAGGAGCTGCGCGAGCTCGGCGTCCCGCTGGAGACCGGCAGCGACGGCGACGAGGAGGCCGGCTACCGCATCCAGCGCCAGGCGTACGAGCTGCCGGAGATCCAGCTGAACCCGGACGAGGCCGCCGTGCTCGGCCTGGCCGCACGTGTCTGGCAGCGCGCCAGCCTCGCCGAGGCCGCCTCGGGCGCGCTGCTGAAGCTGCGCGCCGCCGGGGTGGACACCGCCGAGGCCGCCTCACTCGGCATCGAGCCGCGTGTCGACACCCACGAGCCGGCCTTCCCCGACCTGTGGCGCGCCGTGCGCGACCGGCGGCCGGTGGCCTTCGACTACCAGGGCATCGGGCGCAGCGCGCCGCAGCGCCGCCACCTGGAGCCCTGGGGCGTGGTGAGCCGCCGCGGCCGCTGGTACGCCGCGGGCCACGACCGCGACCGCGGGCAGGTACGGGTGTTCCGGCTCAGCCGGATCCTGGGCGCCGTCGTCCCGGACGGCCCGGTGGGCACGGTCACGGTGCCCGAGGACGCCGACGTACGCGAGATCGTGGCCTCCAGCGGCGCCCCGGCCCCGGACCGGCGCACCGCCACGGTGCGGCTGCGCCGCGGGGCCGCGCACGGCATCCGCCGCTGGGCGGCCGGCATAGACCACGCCGAGGGCGACTGGGACGTCGCGGAGCTGGGCTTCGCCGACGTCGACCGGCTCGTGGACTACCTCGCCGGGTTCGCCGACGACGTCGTCGTCGTCGGCCCGCCCGACGTGCGCGACGCGATGATCCAGCAACTGAAGGCGGTCCTCGCATGAGCGGGCGGAGTAACGAGCCCCAGACGGTCATTCACGCCGCGAAGGAGAGCCCATGAGCTCGGCCGACCGTCTCACCCGGCTGCTCGCCCTCGTCCCGTACGTCGTCAGCCGCAGCTCGGTCAGCGTCGCCGAGGCCGCCGCGGCGTTCGAGGTCAGCGAGAAGCAGCTGATCGACGACCTGAACCTCCTGTGGTGCGTCGAGCTGCGCGCACCCGACCCGTACTGCCCGATCGACCTGTCCTATGAGGGCGGCGAGATCGTGGTGAGCGAGGCCGAGTCGATCAGCCGCCCGCTGCGTCTCGACGTGGACGAGGCGGCCGCGCTGCTCGTGGCGCTGCGCACCCTCGCGGAGATCCCCGGCCGCGGCGACGCGCTGAGCCGCGTGATCGCCAAGCTGGAGACCGCCGCCGGCGCCGCCGCGCGGCCGAGCAGCCAGGTGTCGGTGCAGGTGGACGTGCGCCCGGACGTCCTCGTACGCGTGCGCGCGGGCCTGGACGAGGGCCGGCGGCTGCGGATGACCTACTACGTGCCCGGGCGCGACGAGAACACCGAGCGCGACGTCGACCCCATGCGGCTGATCCTGGTCGACGGCTGGTCCTACCTGGAGGGCTGGTGCCGCAAGGCCGAGGCGGTACGGCTCTTCCGGCTCGACCGCATCGTGGCGCTGGCCGTGCTCGAGGTGGCCGCGAGCATCCCCGAGGACGCCGAGCCGGTCGACCTCGACCGTGGCCTGTTCCGGCCGTCAGCCGACGACGTCAACGTCGTGCTCGAGCTGACCCCGGCGGGCCGCTGGGTCGCCGACCACTATCCCTGCGAGAGCGTGACCGAGCTGGGTGAGGGGCGGCTGCGCGTGGAGCTGCGCACTCGCGACACCCGCTGGGTGCGCCGGCTGGCGCTGCGACTCGCCGGCTCCGGCGCGATCCTGTCCCCGGAGAGCCTGGCCGCGCAGGTGCGCGACGACGCCGAACGCGCGCTCGGGCTGTACGCCTAGGCGGCCCGTGTAGTCTCCCGGTGTGCTGTGGGGAATGTTCTTCATCGGGCTGTCCGTGGCCGGGCTGGCCGTCGTCGCGTTCTGCGCCGGCCGGGTCTTCGTGGCCGTCCGCGGCCTCGGCCGTGAACTCCAGCGCACTAGGGAGCGGCTGGAGCCGAAACGCATCGCCCTGCACGGCGCGGCTCGGAGTCTGGAGCGGGCGCGGGAGTGAGTCCCCGAGGGGGACGGCGTAACATCGGGAAAGTACCGGCCACTGCTGAAGAGGACTGTCATGGATCTTGGCCCGTGGGAGATCGCGATCATCGCGGTCGTCATTCTGGTGCTGTTCGGCTCGGCGAAGCTGCCCCAGGCGGCGCGTTCGCTCGGACGTTCGATGCGCATCTTCAAGTCCGAGACCAAGGGCCTGATCGGCGACGATGACGACGACCGGCGCGGCGAGCCGCAGGACGCACGCGAGCAGGCCGCGCGCCTGCGCGCCGAGGCGGCGCGGCTGGAGGCCCAGTCAGGCCGTCAGCTGAGCCCCCCGAGCGAGAGCGACAGCGCCGCGCCGCTGCGGCAGACGGAGCACGGCAAGCAGTCCTGACGAGCCGGAGCCCTAACTCACATGTCGGCGATGAAGGCGCCTTTGCGGCGTGGCGGGCGTACGTCCAACCCGGACGGGCGCATGCCGCTCATGGAGCACATCCGTGAGCTGCGCAACCGGCTCCTCAAGGCGATGGCCGGGATCTTCGCCGGCGGGATCGTCGGCTGGGTCTTCTACGATCCGATCTGGCGCGTCCTGCAACACCCGTACTGCAAGATCCCGCAGGCTCACCGGCTCAACGGCCAGTGCGCGCTGACCACGACCGGCATCCTCGACCCGTTCGTGCTGCGGATCAAGATCTGCCTGATCATCGGGCTGGTCGTCGCCTCGCCGATCTGGCTCTACCAGCTCTGGGCGTTCGTCGCCCCCGGTCTCTACCGGCGCGAACGCGCCTGGACCTACGTCTTCATGACCGGCGCGATCCCGCTGTTCGCCGCGGGCGCCTTCCTCGCGTACGAGACGCTCGACAAGGGCCTGGGCATCCTGCTCGGCTTCACGCCCGAGCACGTGGTGCCGATCGTGACGATCACCAGCTATCTCGGCTACGCCGTGGCGATGCTGCTGATCTTCGGGGCGACGTTCGAGCTGCCGCTGTTCGTCGTGGTGCTCAACTTCGCCGGCGTGCTGACACACGCCCGCATCCGCAAGTGGCGGCGGAGCCTGGTCTTCGGCATCTTCGTCTTCGCCGCGGTGGCCACGCCGAGCCAGGACCCGTTCACGATGCTGGCGCTGGCGCTGCCCACCGTCGTGTTGTTCGAGGTCGCCGAACTCATCGCCTACGTCCACGACCGGCGCAAGGCGAACCGGCCCGACCCGTACGCCCACCTGGCCGACGACGAGATCTCGCCGCTGGACATGGCCGACGGAGGACGGGACGAGGACCTGGAGGAGACGCCGCGGCCCTGACCCGCGGGACCCGCGCGGGCGGGGGCGGCCGGGGCGGGTTGCCGCCGCACGCCCGCCGCTTCCGTAGGCTTGGACCATGACCACCCCCGCGGAGCGCTATGCCGCGCACCGGCAGCGCGTGGCCGGCTTCACCCCCGCGCTGACGGAGTTCCAGGGCCTGTACGACTTCGACCTCGACGCCTTCCAGGTCACCGCCTGCCGGGCGCTGGAGAACGGCCACGGCGTCCTCGTGGCCGCTCCCACCGGGTCGGGCAAGACCGTCGTCGGCGAGTTCGCCGTGCATCTGGCGCTCGCGGGCGGCCGGAAATGCTTCTACACCACGCCGATCAAAGCGCTGTCGAACCAGAAGTACGCCGATCTGCTCCGCCGCTACGGCGCCGGCAAGGTCGGGCTGCTCACCGGCGACAACACGATCAACGGCGAGGCGCCGATCGTCGTCATGACGACCGAGGTGCTGCGGAACATGCTCTACGCCGGGTCGCCGACGCTGTCGGGCCTCGCGTACGTCGTCATGGACGAGGTGCACTACCTCGCCGACCGCTTTCGCGGCGCGGTCTGGGAGGAGGTGATCATCCACCTGCCCGCCTCGGTGCGCCTCGCGGCGCTGTCGGCGACCGTCAGCAACGCCGAGGAGTTCGGCGAGTGGCTCCAGGAGGTCCGCGGCGACACGACCGTCATCGTCGACGAGCACCGGCCCGTGCCGCTGTGGCAGCACATGCTGGCCGGCAACCGGCTCTATGACCTGTTCGTCGACGACGAGCACACCAAGGTCAACCCCGAGCTGCGGCGTTTCGCCCTCGATGACCTGCGCCGCACGCGGGTCAACCAGGGGCGGCGCAACGGCCGTCGGCGTGAGAGCCGCCCGCAGCGGTTCCGGCCGCCGCCGCGCTCGGAGGTGATCGACCGCCTCGACCGCGCCGCCCTGCTGCCCGCGATCACGTTCATCTTCAGCCGGGCCGGGTGCGATGCCGCCGTCGAGCAGTGCATGTACTCCGGCCTGCGGCTCACCTCGGTCGAGGAGGCCGCGGAGATCCGCGCGCACGTCGAGGCACGCACCGCCGACATCCCCCAGGAGGACCTCGACGTCCTCGGCTACCGGATGTGGCTGACCGCGCTCGAACGCGGCCTGGCCGCGCACCACGCCGGGATGCTGCCGACGTTCAAGGAGGTCGTCGAGGAGCTGTTCACGCAGGGCCTGATCAAGGCGGTGTTCGCCACCGAGACGCTGGCGCTCGGCATCAACATGCCCGCGCGCACGGTCGTCATCGAGCGCCTGGTCAAGTGGAACGGCGAGATGCACGCCGACCTGACGCCGGGGGAGTACACCCAGCTCACCGGGCGTGCGGGCCGCCGCGGCATCGACGTCGAGGGCCACGCGGTCGTGCTGTGGACGCCGGGCGTCGACCCGGGCTCGGTGGCCGGACTGGCCGGCACCCGCACCTACCCGCTCAACTCCAGCTTCCGCCCGTCGTACAACATGGCGGTGAACCTCGTCGGGCAGGTCGGCCGTGAGCGCGCCCGCACTCTGCTGGAGGAGTCGTTCGCGCAGTTCCAGGCCGACCGGGCCGTGGTCGGCCTGGCGCGGCAGGTACGGCGCGGCGAGGAGGCGCTGGAGGGCTACCTCGAGGCGGCGACCTGCCACCTGGGCGACTTCATGGACTACGCCGGGCTCCGGCGGCGGCTGTCGGACCGGGAGAAGGACCTGGCGCGTGCGCGATCGGGCGCGCAGCGCGCCGAGGCGGCGCGGTCGCTGGAGCGGCTGCGCCCCGGCGACGTGATCGTCGTGCCGAACGGCCGCTGGGCCGGGGTCGCGCTGGTGCTCGAACCCGGCGCGGCCAAGCGGGTCGACGACCCGTCGCCGCTGGTCCTGACGATCAACCGGCAGGTCAAGCAACTCGCGCTGATGGACTTTCGCGGGCCCGTGGAGCCGGTCGAGCGCGTGCGCATCCCGGCGTCGTTCAGCCGCAAGTCGCCCCAGCACCGCCGCGACCTGGCCTCCACGCTGCGCAACAAGACCGCGCGGATCGAGACGCCGAAGGCCTCCCGGCGGCCCGAGCCCACGGGGGAGGACCCGGAGATCACCGACCTGCGGCGGCGGCTGCGCGAGCACGCCTGCCACGGTTGCGCCGAGCGCGAGGACCACGCTCGGTGGGCCGAACGCTACTTCCGCCTCGAACGCGAGACCGCCGACCTGCGGCGGCGCGTGGAAGGCCGCTCCCAGGTGATCTCCCGTACGTTCGACCGGGTGTGCGGGGTGCTCGTGCAGCTCGGCTACCTCGACGACGAGCGCGTCACCGACGCGGGACGGCGTCTGGGGCGTCTCTACAGCGAGGCCGACCTGCTGACCGCCGAGTGCCTGCGCGAGGGCATCTGGGACGGCCTGGACGCCGCTGAGCTGGCCGCGTGCGTGTCGGCGCTGGTCTATGAGTCGCGGCAGGCCGAGGACGGCAAGACCCCGCGCGTCCCGGCCGGTCCCGTACGCGAGGCGCTGGTCGAGATGGCGCGGCTGTCGGAGGACCTGAGGGAGGTCGAGCGCGACCACCGCGTGGCGTTCCTGCGCGAGCCGGACATGGGGTTCGTGTGGGCGGCGTACCGCTGGGCACGCGGCAACCAGCTCGACGCGGTGCTGAGCGACGCGGACCTGACCGCAGGCGACTTCGTCCGCTGGACCAAGCAGCTGCTCGACCTGCTGGGCCAGATCGCCGAGGCCGCCCCGCGCGACAGCGGCATCCGCGCCACTGCGGGCCGTGCCATGGACGCCATGCGCCGCGGCGTCGTCGCCTACACCTCGGTCACCTGACGAGGGCGGGGCGGCCGAGCCAGCGTTCCAGCGCGTCCTCCAGCCGGCCGGCGCCGGCCCAGGCGACGTAGCCGTCGGGCCGGACCAGAAGGGGCCCGGTGGGTCCCTCGGCGGGGCGTGCGCTGACGGTGTCGAGGCGGTCCGCCCAGCCGGCGGCGGTCTCGCGCACCGCGGGGTCGCCGCCGAGGTCGAGCAGTACCGGCCGTCCCGCGGCGAACAGGTCGCGGACGCCCAGGACGCCGCCATCCGCGTGGAGGGTGAGGTCGGGCACGAAACGGCCGACCAGGCCATGCTCGTCCCCGTACGGGTCATAGCGCACGTCCACCGCCGAGATCATCTCGGCGAGGTACCGGTTGACCTGACTCAGCTCCATCAGCTCGGCGAACATCTCATAGAGCGGGGTGGCGCGGGGGCGGGGTTCATGAGGGCGACCTGGGCTCGGGTGTTGTGCAGCACCCGGGCGGCGACCGGCCGGCGTTCGGCCGCGTAGGTGCCGAGCAGGCCCTCGGGCGCGTGGCCGGCCACGGCGGCGGCGAGCTTCCAGCCGAGGTTGGCGGCGTCCTGAGGCCGAGGTTGAGCCCTGGCCGCCGAAGGGTGAGTGCACATGGGCGGCGTCGCCGACCGCTTCGGATTTCACGCCGGCTCCGCGCCATGGGTGCTCCGGCGGTCAGTCGTCCTCGGCCTCGGCGACCTGGCGCAGGGCGTCCTGGTCCATGATGAGTATGCGCATGCGCTGGGTGACGACCACGCCGTCCTTGCGCCACACCGTGAGGGCGCGGGCGACCGTCTCCCGCGCCCGGCCGATCATCGTGGCCAGCTCGTGCTGGGTCAGCGGCAGCGGCAGCGCCACGGCGTTGTCCGTGCCCGGCACGCCGTAGCGTTCGGCGAGGTCGAGCAGCAGCAACGCCAGCAGCTTCGGGCCGCTCGTGCCCACCTGGGACGTCATTCGGCGGTCGGCGTCATCCATCCGGCCCACCATCACCCGCGCGAGCACCTGCGCGGCGTGGGCGTGGCCGTTCAGGAAGTTCGCGAACTGCTCGGCCGGTACGGCGAGCGCGCGCACCCGGTTGAGCGCCTTGACGTTGGCCGACCGAGGGCGGCCGTTCAGCCAGCCGCTCTCGCCGATCGTGTCGGCCGGGCCGCGGATCGCCAGCATGACCTCGTGGCCGTCGGCGCGGCCCGCGGTCACCTTGACCCAGCCCTCCAAGATGATCAGGACATGGTCGGGGTCGGCGCCCTGGCTGCACAGCAGCGCGCCGACCGCGTACTCACGTGTCCGGCCGGCCGCTCGCAGCGCGGTCCGCTCGGACTCGTTCAGTGCCTGCCAAAAACCTTGTCTGTTCGCGAGGGTCTCCTGCACCGAGTTCCCGTCTGCCCGTCCCAGCAGAGGTTCGCCATTGAACCTCATTTCCTCCAGTGGACCCAATGAAGGGGAAGGCTGTCTAGTGGCCGGCACCCGGGCATGGGGGACGGCGCCGTTTTTTCCATGCCCGTACGCCCGCCGGAAGGTGCGTTCCCGGCGGCCCGCCGCCGGCGCCGCGGCGGGGCGCTCCAGGCCGGCAGCGCGACTCCGGTGACGTACGCCCAGGTCACCGCCTGCCGCGTGAGCGGCGTACGGTGACGGGTGGCCGCGGTCGGCCACTGCGGCAGGCGCGCACGGCTCGGGGCGCTTGTCACGGAAACCGAAACTCCGGGCGGCCCGGCGCACCGCGCCCTAGGGCGCATCCGCTAGCCGGTGACCGATTTCACGGCTCCGAGCAGGCGGTTCACCGGTCCTTCGAGGTTCCAGCGGTCGGTGAGCTCGACCAGGCGCTCCGGCGCGTGTGGCGTTCGCGGCACGCGTGCGTCGAGCGCGGGAAGGGGAATGTCGGTGACGACCCGGACCACCATTTCGGCCGAACTGAGATATTCAGCCGCTTTCTCCAGCTTCAGGCGGCTTCCGGCCGGGAATCCGGCCGACTCGCCGTCCGCCAGCGCCTTTCTGACGCCCTCCAGCGAACCGAATCGCGTGATCAGGGCCGCGGCCGTCTTGTCGCCGACGCCGGGCACGCCGGGCAGGCCGTCGCTCGGGTCGCCGCGCAGCGTCGCGAAGTCGGCGTAGGCGCGCCCGGGGATGCCGTACTTGGCGGTGACCTCGGCCTCGCCCATGACCTGCAGGGCCTTGATGCCACGCGCGGTGTAGAGGACGCGGACCGGCTTGTCGTCGCGGACCAGCTGGAACAGGTCGCGGTCGCCGGTCACGATGTCGACCTCGCCGTCCTCGACGGTGGCGAGGGTGCCGATGACGTCGTCGGCCTCATAACCCGCCGCGCCGACCTGCGCGATCCCGAACGCCGCCAGCACCTCCTCGATCAGCGGCACCTGGGCCTCGAGCGCGGAGGGCGTCTGGTCGCCGCCGCCCGTCCCGACCCGGTGCGCCTTGTAGGACGGCAGGGCGTCGACCCGGAACTGCGGCCGCCAGTCCGCGTCCATGCAGGCCACCACCGAGTGCGGCGACCGGTCGCGTACGAGGCGCGCGATCATGTCGAGCAGCCCGCGTATCGCGTTGACGGGCGTGCCGTCCGGCGCGGTCACCGACTCGGGCACGCCGAAGAAGGCACGGAAGTACAGCGACGGCGTGTCCAGCAGCATGAGTCCACCCACGGCACCCATCCTCGCAGGCTCTGGCCCCCTCGTGTTCATTCGATCCGGATCGCGACCACGCACGTGTCGTCGTTGGGGTTGGGCGCGCCGCAGACCTCGAGGATGTGTTCGAGCACGCTGTCGGGGTCGCAGGCGTCCGCGGTCGACGCCGCGTGGATCAGCACGTCGAGCCCGTCCTGCAGGCAGCGCTCGCGGCGTTCGATCAGGCCGTCGGTGTAGAGCAGCAGCAGGTCTCCCGGCTCCAGCGCGGTCGTCTCCACCGCGAACTCCGGCACCTCCACCGCGCCGAGCAGGACGCCCTCCGGCGGGTCGAGCGTGACCGCCTTGCCGTCACGGACGAGCACGGGCGGCAGGTGACCGGCCTGCGCCCAGGTCAGGGTGCGCTCCACCGGGTCGTACCGGCCGGCCAGCGCGGTCGCGGTCAGCGAGGTCGGCCAGTGCAGCGCCAGCCGGTTGAGCCAGCCGAGCAGCCGGTCCGGCGGCGCGCCGGAGAACGCGAGGCCGCTCAGTCCGTTGCGCAGCCGCGCCATCGCCGCGGCGGCCGTCAGGCCGTGGCCGGACACGTCGCCGATGGCGAGGAATACGCCCTCACCGTCGATGGCCGAGGTCTCGTACCAGTCGCCGCCCACCCGCGCGGAGTGGCCGGCCGGCAGGTAGCGCACCGCCGCCCGCAGGCCCGGCTTGGTCACGATGCCCTCGGGCAGCGGAAGGATCGACCGCTGCATCTCGATCGCCTGGTGCCGCTCGGCGGCGATGAGACGGCGCTCCAACTGCACGCGTGACGCCTTGAGCGCGCGCTCGCCGAGCCGCCAGCGCGTGACGTCCTGGCAGATGCAGCGCACCGCGACGGGTACCCCGAACGGGTCGCGTACGGGCTCGCCGATCAGCCGCACGTCACGGGTCTCGTCGCCGCGCAGGATGCGGATCTCGTGGTCGACCTTCTCGGTGCCGTCCTTGAGCGTGCGGACGAGGTGCACGACCAGGGGGACGTCGCCGGGGATCACGCGCTCGGGCAGCCGGTCGAGCGCGACCGGGCCCTCGGACGGGTCACGGCCGAAGATCCGGTAGAGCTGGTCGGACCAGTGGATCCGGCCGCCGGCCAGGTCCCACAGGCCCCAGCCGAGGTTGCCGATGCGCTGCGTCTCGGCGATCTGGGTGGCCAGGTCGCCGGCCCCCGGCGGCGCGGGCCCGGGCGGCGGCGCGTCCGGGGTGCGGACACGCCGCGGGCCGGTGGAGGCGGCGCGCAGCCGGGCGAGCAGGTCGGGTGCCGGCCGGCCCTCGGAGACCGCGCCGATCTCCTCGCCCGGCTCGGGCGCGAGGAGCAGCCGCGCGGCCACCTCGGGTGCGATCCCGCTGCTCCGCGCGATCTCCAGCAGGTGGGTGTGCGCCGCGGCGACGCCGCAGCCGAGCCGCCCGGCGAGGAGGCCCTTGGCCTGCTCGAGGACGGCCGTGGTGCGTGCGGCGGCGTGCAGCCGCTCCAGCTCGACGCGTAGCTCGCCGGCGGTGGAGGCCGGCCCGGGGACGAAGGAGTGGTCGGCGGCGTGGAGGCCCCCGGAATCGCCGTCGTGTTCGTGAGGGATGCCCATGAGACCGCTTTCGATGGTGATCTCCCGCGACCGAACGGATACTCAGCGTAGTCGTATCGGGACGGCAGGAGGGAAGGACCTGGTGTACCGGAGGGTCGTAGCGGATGTTGAAGAGGAACTGAACACAGGATCTGAACAGGATCTGGAGGGCGCGGTCCGCCTCGGTGCAGGCGGCACGCGCGCGGGTTCTATCCTAGCGATTGACACCGACCGCGACGCGGCGATTGCACAGAGCCACCGATCGCGTGATCCGTGCCATCGATCGTGCATCCGTTCGTTCGGGCGCCGCGGTCGCGTGGCCCGCGGGGTAGATTCTCCGGCGGCATGATCCAATCGACGAGAGGTGGCCGACGTTGACCAGCGCGACATCACCGTTCGAGCCCGATCGCCTCGCACGGGCGCGGCAGGCCGTCGCCGGCTCGGGCCTGGGCGCGGTGCTCCTGACCCCCGGGCCCGACCTGCGTTACGTCGCGGGCTATGACGCCATCCCGCTCGAACGCCTGACGTGCCTGGTGCTGCCGGCCGCCGGGGAGCCCTTCCTCGTCGTGCCCCGGCTGGAGCTGGCCGCGGCGCAGGCGTCACCGGCCGGCGCGCTGGACGTCGAGATGGTGCCCTGGGGCGAGACCGATGACCCCTTCGCCCTGGTCGCCGCGCGCCTGCCCGGCGACGTCGCGCGCGTCGGCGTGGCCGACCGCATGTGGGCGGTCATGGCGCTGCGGTTCCGCGCCGCGCTGCCGCGCGCCGAGCAGGTCGCGGCCGGCGCCGTCCTGCGCGAGCTGCGCATGCGCAAGAGCGCGGTCGAGATCGAGGCGCTGCGCGAGGCCGGCGCCGCGATCGACCGGGTGCACCGCCTCGTCCCGTCCCTGCTCAAGGCGGGCCGCACCGAGCGCGAGGTGGGGCGTGACATCGCCGAGGCGATCCTCGCCGAGGGTCACGCGGTCAGCGACTTCGTCATCGTCGGCTCCGGGCCCAACGGCGCCAGCCCGCACCACGAGCTGTCCGACCGGGTGATCCGGCCCGGCGACCCGGTCGTGGTCGACATCGGCGGCACCATGCCGAGCGGCTACTGCTCCGACGAGACCCGCGTGTACGCCGTCGGCGAGCCCCCGGCGGACTTCCTGGCCTACTACGCGGTGCTCCAGGAGGCGCAGGCCGCCGCGCGCGCCGCCGTACGCCCCGGGGTCACGGCCGAGTCGGTGGACGCGGCCGCGCGCGAGGTCATCGCCGCGGCGGGGTACGGCGAGTACTTCATCCACCGTACGGGCCACGGCATCGGCCTGGAGACCCACGAGGACCCCTACATCGTCGCGGGCAACACCGAGCCGCTGGACGCCGGGATGGCGTTCTCGATCGAGCCGGGGATCTATCCCGGCGCGCACGGCGCGCGCATCGAGGACATCGTCGTGTGCACGCCCGGCGGTCACGAGAGTGTCAACGACGTGACCCGCGACCTGGTCGTCGTGGCGGGCTGAATCAGGCGATACGCGACCCTCTGGGCGAATCCGGTTAGTCGGACGTCCTACTATTTTCCTGAGACCTCTCCTCAGCGTCGAGGAGCGGCAGGGAAGGCGGGTGGACGATGATCCGAGTGGAGCCGACCGTTGACCGCGAGCTGCCGACGCCGGAGGCGCGCGACCTCCTCGGCCTGACCGGCGATCTGGTCGCGGCCGAACTCGCGCCGCGCGCCTCCGCCGACGAGGAGGCCGGCCGGTTCCCCCGCGAGGTCTTCCGCACGCTGGGCCGCGCCGGGCTGCTCGGCCTGCCCTACCCCGAGGAGTACGGCGGCGGCGGCCAGCCGTACGAGGTCTACCTCCAGGTGGTGGAGGAGCTCGCGGCCGGCTGGCTCTCGGTCGGGCTGGGCGTGAGCGTGCACACCCTCGCCTGCTTCCCCATCGCCGCGTACGGCTCCGCGGAGCAGCGGGAGCGCTGGCTGCCGCGGCTGGTCGGCGGCGAGACGCTCGGCGCGTACTGCCTGTCCGAGCCCCAGTCG
Source organism: uncultured Actinomycetota bacterium (assembly GCA_963799975.1). Taxonomy (GTDB): domain Bacteria; phylum Actinomycetota; class Actinomycetes; order Streptosporangiales; family Streptosporangiaceae; genus Actinoallomurus. The sequence goes on from CAWCZF010000006.1 coordinate 1,390,739, forward strand.
GGCTCGGACGCGGCCGCGATGACCACGCGGGCCGACCGCGACGGCGGTGCGTACTCCCTGCGCGGCACCAAGGCGTGGATCACCCACGGCGGCCAGGCCGACTTCTACACCGTCTTCGCGCGCACCTCCGCCGACCGCCGCCGCGGCGTGTCCTGCCTGCACGTCCCCGCCGACACGACGGGCCTGCACCCGGCGGCGCCGGAGAAGAAGATGGGCCTGCGCTCCTCGCCCACCGCGCAGCTCTCACTCGACGACGCGCGCGTGCCCGCGCGGAACCTGATCGGCGAGGAGGGCCAGGGGTTCTCGATCGCGCTGTCGGCCCTGGACGGCGGACGCCTGGGCATCGCGGCCTGCGCGGTCGGCGTCGCGCGCGCGGCGCTCGAGACGGCCGTCGCGTACGCGCGCGAGCGCCGTCAGTTCGGCAAGCCCATCGGCGAGTTCCAGGGGCTCCAGTTCATGCTCGCCGACATGGCCACCGGCGTGGAGGCGGCCCGCTCGCTGTACCTGACCGCCGCGCGGCGGCGCGACGCCGGGCTGGAGTACGGGACGCACGCAGCCATGGCCAAGCTCTTCGCCACCGACACCGCGATGCGAGTGACCACCGATGCCGTCCAGGTGCTCGGGGGCTACGGATACGTGAGTGACTTCCCGGCGGAACGCTATATGCGGGAGGCGAAAGTGCTCCAGATCGTCGAAGGGACGAATCAGGTCCAGCGCATCGTCATAGGCCGAGGGTTGACACGCCCAAGATAACGATCTCTTTACGAAGAGCGCTCTCCGACAGGAAATCTTGCGACCCCAGCAAAGGGGGAGTAGGACTCTGCCCACGCGTTTGTTGCAGACGTGCTGGTCATATCCATGAGGAGGCGCGGTGGCCGAGGTCGTCCTGGCCCGAGTCGGCAAGGTCTACCCCGATGGCACACGTGCCGTCGGTGATCTGAATCTGAAAATCGTGGACGGAGAGTTCCTCGTACTCGTGGGACCGTCCGGGTGCGGCAAGACCACGGCGCTGCGGATGGTCGCCGGGCTCGAGGACATCTCCGAGGGCACCGTGAGCGTCGGCGGCAAGGTGGTCAACCGGGTGCCCTCGCGTGACCGCGACGTCGCGATGGTCTTCCAGAGCTACGCCCTCTACCCGCACCTGTCGGTCCGCCAGAACATCGGTTTCGGGCTCACGCTGCGCAAGCTGCCGAAGGCCGAGATCCGCAAGCGGGTCGACGAGGCCGCGCAGACGCTGGGCCTGGAGGAATACCTCGACCGCAGGCCGCGCAACCTGTCCGGTGGCCAGCGGCAGCGTGTCGCGATGGGCCGGGCGATCGTCCGCGAGCCGCAGGCGTTCCTGATGGACGAGCCGCTGTCCAACCTCGACGCCAAGCTGCGCGTGCAGATGCGCGCGGAGATCGCCCGCATCCAGCGGAACCTCGGCGTCACCACGATCTACGTCACTCACGACCAGACCGAGGCGATGACCCTCGGCCACCGGGTCGCGGTGATGAAGAAGGGCGAGCTCCAGCAGGTCGCGCCGCCGCAGGAGCTGTACGACCGGCCGGCGAACCTGTTCGTGGCCGGCTTCATCGGCTCACCGGCGATGAACCTCCTGCGGGGCGACCTCAGCGGCACCGAGGACGACCTGCGGCTGCGGATCGGCGACCAGGAGCTGCGTGTCGGCTCGGCGGTGCTGGACGAGCGGCCCGCCCTGCGCGACTACGTCGGCCGCTCGGTGGCCGTCGGCATCCGGCCCGAGGACATGGAGGACGCCGCCCTCAGCCAGGCGGCCGAGGGCACCCGGCTCACCTCCAAGGCGGAGCTGGTCGAGGCGATGGGCTCCGACGTGCTGATCCACTTCGGCATGGAGGCCGCGTCGGTCGTCACCGACGACACTCGTGAGCTCGCCCGCGACGCCGGCACCGACGTGCTCGGCGACCTCGAGACGCCGCACACCGTCGTCGTGGCGCGCTTCAGCCCCCGTACGCGGGTGAAGGTCGGCGACACCGTCGAGGTGCACGTCGACACGACGAGGCTGCACTTCTTCGACCTGGACACCAGCGCGTCGATCTGGGACTCGCCCGCCGCCGGGGAACCGGCGGCCGAGGCTTCCGCCGAACCCGCGCCCGCCGAACCCGCGGAGCCCGCGCCCACCGAGAACACCACGGTGGACGCGGTCGCCGGCGGCGAGCCGGGCGTGGACGAGGCGGAGACGAAGACCGGCAACGAAGCCGGTGGCACGGCCAAGGAGGAAGAAAAGTGAGAACGAACATACGGTGGACCGCTGCCGCGGCCGCCGCGGCCGCCGCGGGGATGCTGGTCGCCGCGTCGGCGTGCAGCAGCAGCGACTCCAAGTCTGGTTCGAGTTCGAGTCCTGGTGCGCAGGCGTTGAAGGGCGTCACGATCGAGGTGGCGGCGAAGTGGACGGGTCCGGAGCAGGCGAACTTCCAGAAGGTGCTGGCGGCCTTCCAGAAGGAGACGGGTGCGAAGGTCAACTACGCGTCGACGGGTGAGAACACCGACGCTTACCTCGGCCCGCGTCTGCAGGGCGGCTCACCGCCGGACATCGCGATCCTGCCGCAGCCTGGTCTGGTCGCGCAGTACGCCGGCGAAGGGCCAGTTGAAGCCGCTTTCGGCGGACGTCACGTCGGCGATCGATGCGAACTACACGCCGTACTGGAAGAACCTCGGTTCGGTGAACGGGAAGACGTATGGCGTGCTGGTGAAGGCGGCGTACAAGTCGATCATTTGGTACCGGTCGAAGGCGTTCGACGACGCGGGCGTGCAGCCGCCGACCGACTGGGCGAGCTTTGTGAAGGCGACCCAGACGTTGTCGGATGCGGGTTCGACGCCGTTGAAGCTGGCTGCGGGTTCGGGTGACTCGTGGACGTTGACGGACTGGTTCGAGAATGTGTACTTGTCGCAGGCTGGTCCGGACATGTACGACAAGTTGACCAAGCACGAGATCAAGTGGACTGATCCTTCGGTGACGAAGGCGTTGCAGACGCTGGTTCAGGTGTGGGGTAAGTCGGGCAATCTCGCCGGTGGGACTTCGGGTGCGTTGCAGCAGAAGTTCGATGGTTCGGTGACGGACACGTTCGGCAAGAACAAGGCCGCCATGGTGTATGGCGGTGACTTCGCCGCCGCGAACATCCAGACGACGTCGGCCAAGGTCGGCACGGACGCGAAGGTGTTCGCGTTCCCGAAGGCGGGAGCGACGACGCCGGCCGTACTGGGCGGCGACACCGCGGTGGCGATGAAGGACAGCAAGGGTGCGATGGCGCTCATGAAGTACCTGGCCTCGCCTGAGGCGGGCACGGTGTGGGCGAAGCCGGGTGGCTACATCTCTCCGGACAAGAACGTCAAGCCGGATGCTTACCCGGACGCGCTGACCAAGCAGTTCGTCGCGCAGATGCAGGCCGCGGGCGACGCGGCCCGCTACGACATGTCCGACCAGACGCCGGCGGCGTTCGGCGGCACGCCTGGTAAGGGTGAGTGGGAGGACCTGCGTTCGCTGGTGAAGAACCCGGGTGACATCAAGGGCGTTCAGGCGAAGCTGGAGTCCGACGCGGCCAAGGCATACAAGTAGGCCACGGGAATGACAGCGATCACCGAAGAGATGGCCTCGCCGCAAGACGGCGGCGAGGCCGGGGATCCCTCCGGACTGGCGGATCGGGGTCCGGTCGTCTGGGCCCCCCCTCGTGGCTGGCGCTGGGGTTTCTGCTCCCGCGCCCTGTTGCTGCTGGGCGCCCTGGTTGTTTATCCGATTGTGTATACGGCTATCCGGAGTTTCTTTGATGCTTCGGGTAAGAAGATGGTGGGGCTGGATAACTACACCTCCATTTTCACTGATCATGATGCGCTGACGTCGTTGCAGAACACCGCGATCTGGGTGGTGGTCGCGCCGACGGTGGTGACCATTCTTGGGTTGTTGTTCGCGGTTTTGACCGAGCGTGTGCGGTGGTCGGTTGCGTTCAAGATGGTCGTGTTCATGCCGATGGCGGTTTCGTTTCTGGCGTCGGGGGTGATCTTCCGGCTGGTGTATGAGGCGGATCCGTCGATGGGTGTGGCGAACGCTGTGGTGACGTCGGTGCATGACACCTTCGATGGTGGTTCGCGGTATCCGGGCGCGTCGGCGCGTGAGGGTGACAAGGGCCCGGATGTGGCGCAGGCGGGCGGTGTCGCGTCCCGGGCGCAGGTGCGGCCGGGGCAGACGGCGTTGTTGCCGCTGGTGGGGGTCAAGCCGGAGAACCTGCCGAAGACGGTCACCCCGGCCAAGGCCCCCGCGGCCGCGGCGGGGGGGATTTCGGGGTTGGTGTGGTTCGATTTCACCAAGGGCGGCGGGGGGACGTTGAACTCCCCGGACGCGACCGAGGCGGGTCTGGGCGGGATGAAGGTCCAGGCTGTTTCCGCCACCGGCAAAGTCGTGGGTTCGGCCACCACGGGTAAGGACGGGTCGTTTGTGATCAGGAAGGTCCCGGCCGGTTCTTACACGCTGAAGTTGCCGAAGCAGAATTTCACGGCGGCTTTCGGCGGGGTGAACTGGCTGGGGTCGGCGTTGATCACTCCGGCGATCATCGCGTCGTATCTGTGGGTGTGGGCCGGGTTCGCGATGGTGTTGATCGCGGCGGGTCTGGCGGCGATCCCGCGGGACGCGTTGGAGGCCGCCCGGGTGGATGGGGCGACCGAATGGCAGGTGTTCCGGCGGGTGACGATTCCTCTGTTGGCGCCGGTGCTGACGGTGGTGTTCGTGACGTTGCTGATCTATGCGCTGAAGGTGTTCGATCTGGTGTTCATCATCGGTGGTGGTGATCCGAACGCGTCGGTGCTGGCGGTGCAGATGTGGACGGATTCGTTTGGCGGCGGTAACGATCAGGGTGCGGGTTCGGCGGTGGCGATCATGCTGTTCCTGCTGGTGGTTCCGGCGATGTTGTTCAATCTGCGGCGTTTTCGACAGGAGAGCCGATGAGTACCGACACCGCGGCCGCCCCGCCGGCCGCCGCAGCACCCGATCGGGGTACGTTGTCCGGCGCGCCGCGGCGGAGTGTGGCTTCGCGGATCGTCTCCCGGGTGGGGGGCGGGCTGGTTCAGGTGGTGCTGCTGGTGGTGGCGGTGATCTGGCTGGTGCCGACGCTGGGGTTGTTCGTGGCCTCGCTGCGGTCTCAGCAGGATGACAACTCTTCGGGCTGGTGGCATATCTTCTCGGCCCCCTCCCAGCTGACGTTCCACGCGTACTCGAATCTGCTGGGCAAGCCTGATTTCGTGGACGCGTTCTGGAACACGGTGATGATCGCGGTGCCGGCGACGTTGCTGGTGGTGGCGATCTCCTCGCTGGCGGGGTATGCGTTCGCGTGGCTGGAGTTCCCGGGCCGGGATTGGTTGTTCCTGATCGTGGTGGCGCTGCTGGTGGTGCCGGTGCAGGTCGGGCTGATCCCGGTGTCGAAGCTGTACGGGGCGCTGGGTGTGTTCGGGTCGATTCCGAGTGTGGTGGCGTTCCATGTGGCGTTCGGGCTGCCGTTCGCGATCTTCCTGCTGAGGAACTTCTTCGCGGGGATCCCGCGGGACCTGCTGGAGGCCGCGCGGATGGACGGGGGGAAGGAATGGACGATCTTCATCAAGGTCATCTTCCCCCTGGGCGGTCCGGCGATCGCGTCGCTGGCGATCTTCCAGTTCCTGTGGGTGTGGAACGACATGCTGGTCTCGCTGGTGTTCGCCAACACCGGTTCCCAGCCGATGACCAAGTGGCTGCAGTCCCAGATGCGGCAGTTCACCGGCAACATCGACATCCTCGCCCCCGGCGCGTTCCTGTCGTTGATCGTCCCGCTGGTCGTCTTCTTCGCCTTCCAACGCTACTTCGTCCAAGGCGTCCTCGCCGGATCCGTCAAATAGCGGTCAGAGCCGGAATACCGGTCCTTGACCGGTGTTCCGGCTTCCGGCCGTGCATCACGGTAGGTTCTGAGATGTGGAGGACATCGACCGGCAGATCGTCGCCCTGCTCGCGGGAGAGGGCCGCATGAGCTTCACCGACCTCGCGCGCGAGACGGGCCTGTCCGTCTCGGCCGTTCACCAGCGCGTACGCCGGCTGCAAAAGCGCGGCGTCATCCGCGGCTACGCGGCGATCCTGGACCATCAGGCGGTCGGCCTGCCGCTCACCGCGTTCGTCTCGATCAAGCCGATCGACCCTTCTGCCCCCGACGACGCGCCGGACAAGCTCGCCCACCTCGACGAGATCGAGGCGTGCCACTCGGTGGCCGGCGAGGAAAGCTACATCCTGAAGGTCCGGGTGAGCTCCCCGTTCGCGCTGGAGGAGCTGTTGCAGCAGATCCGCGCGGCAGCAGGCGTCTCCACCCGTACGACGGTCGTGCTGAGCACCCCGTACGAAGGCCGCCCGCCGCGCCTTTGAGCAGGTCGCGCACGGTGCTCCTTTGCGAAGGATCCACCGTGATGGCACAGACTCGCCATAAGCCTTCCGCGCCGGTGCGATGCGCAGGGCATAGCGATTCCTTTAGCAAGTAGTCGTCGCGTTCCCGCCTGGCGGTCGCGAAGGTGTACCGCATGTCTTCGCGGATGCACCGGGGTGTGGCCTCGGGTTCAGGTGATTGGCTGCTGATGTTCCTGCAGGCGAGGGACTCCCCACCTCGCCGCCGGTACGGGATCGCGACCGGCCCGGGAGAGTGGCTGCTGGTCTTCCTCGATGCCGCGAGGCCGCCGGGCCGTTTCGTCGGCGCCGGTCTGGAGCCGGTACGGGCAAGGGGAGCGTAGTGGTCATCAGGATGTTGTTCGCCGCAATGCTCGGCGCGGTGATCGGGGGCGCCGAACTCGTCGGGCGCTATCAGGACAAACCAGCCTCGGCGGTGTTCTCGCCGTCGGGGCTGCTCTACATCGCGGTCAACGCCTCCGCCTCCACGGCGGCGCTGATCGCGGCCGAGGCGATGGGCTGGGGCTTCGCGCTGCCAGACGGCGCCCCGGCGGTCGGCGCGTCGGTGGCCCAGGTGATGGCCGCCGCGGTGGGCTCGGCCGCGATCTTCCGTTCCTCGTTCATGATCGCGCAGGACAAGGGCGTGAGCATCGGGCCGATCCTGCTGCTGTCCGGCCTGCTCAAGATCGTCGATGCCGCGATGGACCGTAAGCGCGCGCTCAGCCGGCTGTCCACCAACGACCTGGCCGGGCTCTCCTTCACGGGCGACCACGCGGCGCTGGCCGAGTTGTGCAGCCACGCCATCCGGCGCTATGAGCTGTCCGAGGCGCAGCGGCTCGGCGAACTGGCCGCCGACCTGCGGTCACGCGACGACCTCACCGACGCGGACAAGCTGGACTGCTTCGGGCTGGAGCTCAGCCGCCTGGTGGGGGAGCGTGCGCTGCGCAAGGCCGCCGACCGGCTGCGCGACCGGCCCGGCGCGGAGGAGGAGACGGCGGCGCCGGTCGCGGCCGCGGTGGTGGAAGAGGTGGTGCCGGCGGCCGCCGAAGAGGAGACCGAGTTCGCCTCCCGCCTGGGTGGGAGCAGACGTCTCGCGCGCCGTTCGGAATACTGAGAGCGTCTGCGCCGCGATCGTCGCGGCGGGCTGGGGAGGCGCTCATGGCACGACGTGCGGGCAAGGTGGGAGAGATCGCCCAGTCGGTCAAGCCCCGGCTGCGCGGCTGGCTGCACGCCGGCACCTTCCCGGCCGTGCTGGTCGCCGGCCTGGTCCTGGTCGCCCTCGGGCCGACGCTGCCCGCCCGGCTGGCCGCCGCGGTGTACGCGCTGACCTCGTCGCTGCTGTTCGGCGTCTCGGCCCTCTACCACCGGGGCCACTGGTCGGATCGGGCCGACGCGGTGCTGCGCCGGTTCGACCACGCGAACATCTACCTGATCATCGCGGGCACCTACACGCCGTTCGCGCTGCTGGCCCTGCACGGCACCGCGCGTACGGTCGTGCTCGCGGTGATCTGGAGCGGCGCCGGCGCCGGGGTGTTGTTCCGCATCGTGTGGGTGGGCGCGCCGCGCTGGCTCTACACCGCGCTCTACGTGGGGCTCGGCTGGGTCGCCGCGGCGTTCATGCCGGAGTTGCTGGACGGCGCGGGGGTGACGGCGCTCGTGCTCGTGTGCGTCGGCGGCCTGCTCTACAGCATCGGCGGCCTGGTGTACGGCCTGCGCCGGCCGGACCCCTCGCCCCTCTGGTTCGGCTTCCACGAGGTGTTCCACGCGTTCACCGTCGCCGCGTACGTCGCCCAGTACGTCGCGGTGTCGTTCGTGGTCTACCGGGCGGTCTGAGGCTCACTCGACGGCGATGCGGTTGAGCCACTCCCGCAGCAGCGCCGCCTCGGCCGCGCTCAGCGTACGGGGCGTCCGGCCCTCCAGCGCCGAGGCGAGCGCGATGGCCATCCCCGACACCGAGGAGGGGCGGTCCTGGTCCTCGTCGGTGGTGACGGCGGCGAGCACCGCGTCGCGCGTACGTGCCGACAGCTCGGGGTCGCCCTCACCGCGGGAGATCAGGTTGAGCGTGACGCCCATGCACGCCGCCTGGATCATGCTCGCCGCCGCACGCACCGGTACGCGCAGCCGCCCGGCGCGCGCGACCGCCTCGGTCATGGCCAGCAGGATCCGGTGCGCCTCCTCCGAGGCTGCCCCGGTCCGCCGCCCCGCGCCGTACATGAGGGCATAGAACGCGGGATGGCCCAGGCCGAACTCCACGTGCGCGTCCCAGCCGCGGCGCAGGTCCTCGACCGGGTCGCCGCTGCCGGCGAGGGCGCGCTTGTCGGCGAGGTACTGCTCGAAGCCGTAGGCGACGACCGCGTCGAGCAGGCCGTCCTTGTCGCCGAAGTGGTGGTAGAGGGTGGGCGCGCCGACGCCGGCCGCCGCGCAGACCGCGCGTGTGGAGACCGGTTCGCCGCCGGATTCGGCGAGCAGCCGTGCGGCGGCGTGCAGGATGCGTTCACGGGTGCCGGGTTCGCTCACGAAATCAATGATGCACCCATACCTATAGCGGCGCTACCACCTCGATGTACCATCGCTCTAGTAAGACGTATATCGCCGATTCTTTGGAGATCTGCATGCGCGAGCGGACCTTGGGACCGCTGACCACCTCCGCCATCGGCCTGGGCTGCATGGGAATGTCCGGCATGTACGGCCCGGCCGACGAGACCGAGAGCATCGCGACCATCCACGCCGCGATGGACGCCGGGGTGACGCTGCTCGACACCGGCGACTTCTACGGCATGGGCCACAACGAGACGCTGATCCGCGAGGCCCTGCGGACCCGCGACCGCGACGAGGTCGCGATCAGCGTGAAGTTCGGCGCGCTGCGCGACCCCGACGGCGGTTTCGGCGGCAACGACGGGCGCCCCGCCTCGGTCAAGAACTTCCTGACCTACACGCTGCAACGGCTCGGCACCGACCACGTCGACGTCTACCGGCCCGCGCGCGTCGACCCGCAGGTGCCGATCGAGGACACCGTGGGCGCGATCGCCGAGATGGTCCGGGCCGGCCACGTACGCCACATCGGCCTGTCCGAGGCCGGCCCGGAGGTCATCCGGCGGGCCGCCGCCGTGCACCCGATCTGCGACCTGCAGATCGAGTACTCCCTGATGTCGCGCGGGATCGAGGCACGGATCCTGCCGGTCTGCCGCGAGCTGGGCATCGGGATCACCGCGTACGGCGTGTTGTCGCGCGGCCTGCTGTCGGGCCACTGGTCCAAGACCCGCGAGGTGGGCGCGCGCGACTTCCGCGGCGCCAGCCCCCGGTTCAGCGGCGACAACCTCGACCACAACCTGAGCCTGGTCGAGGCGCTGCGGAAGGTGGCCGAGGCGCGGGACGTCACGGTCGCCCAGGCCGCCATCGCCTGGGTGCTCTCGCGCGGCGAGGACATCGTGCCGGTGGTGGGTGCCCGCCGCCGCGACCGCCTGGAGGAGGCCCTGAGCGCCCTGGACGTCGAGCTGACCGCGGACGACCTCGCCGCGATCGAGCGCGCCGTCCCCGCGGGCCGGGCGGCCGGCGACCGCTACGCCCCGGCCCAGATGGCCCATCTCGACAGCGAACGCTGAAGCCACGGGCCGGGGCCCCGCCCGCCCCGGCCCGCCGGGACGCGGCGGGCGGACCGCACAGGCGGCGGAGCGAACAGGCGCCCGGCACAATATCGTTCTCGGCATGAGCACACATTTCGACGTCGTCGTCCTCGGCGCCGGGCCGGGCGGGTACGTGGCCGCGATCCGGTCGGCGCAGCTCGGTCTCAAGACGGCAGTCATCGAGGAGCGCTACTGGGGAGGCGTCTGCCTCAACGTCGGCTGCATCCCCTCCAAGGCCCTGCTGCGCAACGCCGAGCTCTCCCACATCTTCACGCGCGAGGCGAAGACGTTCGGCATCGAGGCGGACGGGGAGGTCCGGTTCGACTACGGCGCGGCGTTCAAGCGCAGCCGTACGGTCGCCGAGGGGCGCGTCAAGGGCGTGCACTACCTCATGAAGAAGAACGGCATCACCGAGTACGACGGCCGCGGCTCCTTCACCGACGCGAACACCCTCGTCGTGAACGGCGAGGAGATCACGTTCGGCAACTGCATCATCGCGGCCGGTGCGAGCGCGAAGCTGCTGCCCGGCACGACGCTGTCCGAGCGCGTCGTCACCTTCGAGGAGCAGATCCTCAGCGACGACCTGCCCGGGAGCATCGTCATCGCCGGCGCGGGCGCCATCGGGGTGGAGTTCGCCTACGTCCTGGCCAACTACGGCGTCAAGGTGACGATCGTGGAGTTCCTCGACCGGCTCGTGCCGCTGGAGGACCCCGAGGTCTCCAAGGAGCTGGCCAAGCACTACCGCAGGCTCGGCGTCGACGTCCTGACCTCCACGCGCGTGGAGAGCATCGATGAGTCCGGGCAGACGCTGCGCGTCACGGTCTCCAAGGACGGCCAGGAGAAGGTCCTGGAGGCCGACAAGGTGCTCCAGGCGATCGGCTTCGCGCCCAACGTCGAGGGCTATGGCCTGGAGAAGACCGGCGTAGGGCTCACCGAGCGCGGCGCGATCGAGGTCGATGGCCGCTGCCGTACGAGCGTGGAGCACATCTTCGCGATCGGCGACGTGACCGCCAAGCTGATGCTGGCGCACGCGGCCGAGGCGATGGGGATCGTGGCGGCCGAGACCATCGCGGACGCCGAGACGATGGAGCTGGACTACGTCATGATCCCGCGCGCGACCTACTGCCAGCCGCAGATCGCCAGCTTCGGCTGGACCGAGGAGCAGGCACGTGAGCAGGGCTTCGACGTCCAGGTGGCCAAGTTCCCCTTCACCGCCAACGGCAAGTCCCACGGCCTCGGCGACCCGTCCGGCTTCGTGAAGATCCTCAGCGACGGCAAGTACGGCGAGCTGCTCGGCGCCCACCTGATCGGCCCGGACGTCACCGAGCTGCTGCCCGAGCTCACCCTGGCCCAGCAGTGGGACCTGACCGTGCACGAGGCCGCACGCAACGTGCACGCCCATCCCACCCTCGGCGAGGCCGTCAAGGAGGCCCTCCACGGACTCGCGGGCCACATGATCAACTTTTGACCGCCCGCGTACGTGCGCCGGGGACGCGGGATCGGCGCGGTGCCGAATCCCGCCTGACCGGCCACGCTCCGGCCCGCCGGGTCAGGGCGTCCAGAGGGTGATGAGGCCGGCGGCGAGGGCGTTGGCGGCGGCGCCCTCGACGAGCGCGCGGAGGGTGCGGCCCGCCGCGCGCAGCCGCCGGTGGTCGGGCTCGGGCTCGACCGCGGCGCGCACGATGCCGGTCGCGAGCGACTGCGCGGACACCTGGTCGGCGGCGTGCAGCCCCAGTGCCGGCAGCGCCTGCAGGACGGCCTCGGTGAACCGGCTCAACTCGGCGAGGTCGACCGTCTCGGCCGGGCCGTTGACCAGGGTGTTGTGGTCGCCGATCGAGACCTGCCCGGAGGCGTCGCCGCCGACGTGGATCCGGTGCCCGCCCGCGTTCTCCATGAGATCTCCCTCTACTTCCAGGTCGCCTTCGCCAGGACCGAGGCCAGGCCCGGCGTGTTCCATTCGTCGAGGATCAGGACCTTCTCGCGGGGGAGGTACCAGGTGCGCTCGGTGTAGACGACGCCCGTCGCCGCGCCGATTCCGTACTTGTACGTGCCGGTGCGCTCGTGACAGGGGACCCGCCACTCGTGGTATTCGGCCGTGCGGCCGCCGACGAGCCGGGTTCCCCCGGTCACCAGCGTCGCGCCGTACTTGAGCCCGACGGCGCGCTGGTCCGGCGCCGCCGGGCAGGAGTACCCCTCGTCCTGTGCCCACTGGGAGGCCCAGGTGTCATCGGTACGGAACGGGGCGGCGCCGAAGATCTTCGCGCCCGGCCCTCGCCGTACCTCGAACCCGCGTCGGCGCGCACGGTGCAGGCCGGGGAGGGCGCGGCCTGGAGGCAGCCCCAGTACACGAACCGGGCGCCGCCCGGCACGGGCCCGCTCGGCCGTACGGCGACCGGGCCCTGCTTGCCCTTCTTGACGGTGAGGACGGTGGGCGGGGTGGCGGCGCGGACGCCGAGGACGGTGCCGCCGGCGACCACCGCGGCGAGCCCGCCGCCGATGGCGACCTTTCCGGTGAGGCCGATGCCCGTCTTGACGGCCGTGGCCTTGGCGCCGGCCGCGCCCGCGTGGCTGGCCGTGTGCGTGGCCCCGGCGGCGTGCGCGCCCGCGCCTTGTGCGGCCGCCGCCGGGGCCGCGTGGGAGGCCGCCGAGCCGGTGAGCGCGTGGGCGTGCTGCGCGACGGCCGCGTGCCCGTGGTGGCCCAGGCGGAGCCAGATCTCACCCGCGGCGGCCAGCGCGGCGGCGGCCGCGACGCGCTTGCCGGTCAGCAGCGACAGGACGCCCTTCTCGTGGGTGAAGTAGGCCACGAGGCGGTTGTCGCGCGCGGACTCGGCAGCGGCCTTGCCCTGGTCGAGGATGCGCTGCCACGACGCCCAGCGCAGCGACAGCGCCGCGGACGGCGCGGCGGCCCTGGCGAGCCGCGCGCCGGCGTCCGGGCGGCCGGCGCGCGTGGCGGCGCCGGTGACGGCGGCGATGAGCGGGCCGTGGTCGGCGACCGCGCGCGGCGACGCCGTGGCGACCCACTCGGTGAGCCGGTCGGCCAGCCCGGCGGTCGTCTCCGTCGCCTCGGGCAGGGCCTCGGCGACGCCCTCGGTGAGCCGGCAGCCCCGCTCGGAGGCGGTCAGCAGGCCGTAGGAGGTCAGGCGTTCGACCGTCGCGCCGACGCCGCCGGACTCTTCGGGGTGGCCGAGGAGGAAGGCGAGCAGCTCGGCCGACACCGCGGCGCCGGCGGCCAGGGCCGTCACGAGCGCGCGTTCGGTGTCGGCCAGCCGGTCCAGGACCTGGGGCAGCAGGGCGGTGACCTGCCCGGGGCGCGCGAGGACGCCCTCCGGCCCGGTGAGCGTGAACGCCGCGGCGCGGTGGAGCGCGAGCGGGCTGCCCTGGACGGCCTCCCAGAGGGCGTCGGCGGGCGCGGCCTCGGCCGGGAGCAGTGGGCGGCCGAGAGCGTCGGCCAGCACCGCCCGGCCGTCCTCGCGGCCCAGCCCGCGCAGCGGCAGGACACGCCCGGCGCCCCACAGCGACTGGCCGGGCGAGGCGAGCACGAACGCGGCGTCGGGCGCGCGGTCGAGCAGGGCGACCAGCTCGGGACCCTCACAGTCCAGGTCGTCGATCACGACGCAGATCTCCACACCGGCCATCAGGCGGCGTAACTCGACCGCCGACGGCCGATAGCCGGCGCAGTCGTAGCACGCCTCGAACAGGTCCTGGGCGAGGTCGCCGGCGTCGCGGCCCGTGCCGCCGGGGAAGACCACGCCGGTGCCGCGGGCGGCCATCCGCCGCGCGGCGTGCCGTACGACGGTGCTCTTCCCGACGCCCTCGTCGCCGTGGATCTGGATCGCGTCGGCGTCGGCGACCGACGCCGCGATGTCGGCCAGCTCGCGGTCGCGGCCGTGGAGGGGCGAGCCGCGCCGGGGCAGCAGCTCCACGCGCTCCCGGCGTACGGGCCGCGGGCGGTCCGCGGGCGCGAGGACCGTGACGGCCGAGTGTTCGGCGGTCACCACGACGTTGTGGTCGCCGACGACGAGCTGGCCCAGGACGTCGCCGGAGACGTGGACCTCGGCCCTGGTCCCGCTCACCGGTATCGCCTCGGGAATACGTGATGCATGCGTCCCCCGCAATTGCTCGGTCCCCTTTCGCCAGTGCGACCGAGGAGAACGGGAGAACGGAGCGGCTTTTCCGAACAATCGCGTTAATCCGGCTATCGGGGAGTCACGGCTCCGCCGAACGACCGGCCGAATTCACCACGCTCCCGCGCGGTGTCAGGCGTAGTGCGCGCGTAGCCGCTCGTAGGCCTCCGGCGGCGCGTCCGCGGCGTCCAGGCCGAGCAGGGCCGCGCCGAGCACGGGCGGCGCGTCCACGACGATGAGTTTGGCCTGGGGCGCGAAGCGGGCGAAGCGCTCCTGGATCGCGGTCATCAGCAGGGTGTCGCGCGCCGCGAGCACCCCTCCGCCGAGGACCACCTCGACCGGGGAGCCGAGCAGGCCGAGCCGCCGCAGCACGACGGTGGCCAGCGCGCTGACCTCGTCCGCCTGGCGTTCGACGAGCCGGCCCGCGATGGGGTCGCCGGCGGCCGCGGCGGCGAACAGCACGGGCGACAGCTCGCCCAGCCGGTCCTCGGAGATCTCGCCGAAGTGGATGCCCAGCCCGACCTCCAGCGCGGTGCGAACGCCGAAGTGCGCGGCGACGGCGCCGGCGAGCGCGGTCGCCGGGCCACGGCCGTCCTCGGCGCGTACGCCGTGCCACAGCGCCTCCTCGCCGAGGTGGTGGCCGCCGCCCCAGTCGCCGGTGACCCGGCCGATCGAGGGGAAGCGGGCGACCTGCCCGTCCGGACCGACGCCCGCGCAGTTGATGCCGGCGCCGCACACGACCGCGACGCCCCAGCGCTCGGTGACGCCGGAGCGCAGCAGCGCGAACGTGTCGTTGCCGACCCGTACGCTGCGGCCCCAGTTGCAGGCCGTGATGATGCGGTGGAACTCCTCTTCCTCCTCCGGCAGGTCCACGTTGGCGAGGTAGGCCGAGACGTGGTCGGCGACCGGCCACGGCGCGGTCAGCCCGGCGGCCTCCAGCGCGCGCGTCACCGCGTCCGTCGAGGTTGCTCACCGCGGCCTCCACGCCGTCGGCGACGGGCCGGAAGCCGCCGCCGCGTACGGTCGACAGCACCTCGCCGTCGGCGGCGAGCACGCGACGTCGGTCTTGCTGTTCCCGCCGTCGATCGCGACGATCACGCGTCCACCGCCCACGGCAGGTGTGCGGCGTTCGCGGCGACGAGCCGGGCGGCCAGGTCGGCGGCCAGGCTCGCCTGCCCGATCAGCGGATGGGCGAGCAGGGCGTCGGTCACCCGGTCGACACCTCCCTTGCGCGCGGCCTCCAGGGCCAGCTCCTCGTACGCGGTCACGTGCGCGATCAGGCCCGCGTACAGCGGCTCGACCGGGTCGACGGGCAGCGGGTCGGCGCCGGCGGCGGTGATGCGGGCCGGCACCTCGATCACCGCCTCGGCGGGCAGGAACGGCAGCCGGTCGCCGTTGCGCACGTTGACGACCTGGACGTCGCCGCGGTCGGCGGACAGGGAGGCGACCAGGTCGACGGCGGCCTCGGAGTAGTACGCGCCGCCGCGCTGCTCCAGCAGCTGCGGCTTCTTCGTCCAGCGCCGGGTCGGCGTACATCTCCAGGAGGCGCTCCTCGATGGCCGCCACCTCCTCGGCGCGCGAGGGCGCGGACAGCTGCTCGGCCACCACCGCGTCGTGTTCGTAGAAGTAGCGCAGGTAGTAGGACGGTACGACACCGAGGCGCCGCAGGAGCGCCGGGGGCAGGCCGATGTCGGCCGCGAACTCCTCGGCGTGCTCGGCGAGCAGCTTGGGCAGCACGTCCTGCCCGCCGACGTGGACGCCGCGTTCCCAGGTCAGGTGGTTGAGGCCGACGTGGCCGAGCCGACGTCGCCGGGCGGCGACCCCGAGCGCGGCCGCGAAGCGCCGCTGGAAGCCGATCGCCACGTTGCACAGCCCGACGGCGCGGTGGCCGGCGTCCAGCAGCGCCCGGGTGACGATGCCGACCGGGTTGGTGAAGTCGACGATCCAGGCGTCCGGGGCGAGCTCGGCGACCCGCGCGGCGATGTCCAGGACGACCGGCACCGTGCGCAGCGCCTTGGCGAGCCCGCCCGCGCCGGTCGTCTCCTGCCCGACGCAGCCGCAGGCCGGCGGGAGCGTCTCGTCCACGTGCCGGGCGGCCTGGCCGCCGACGCGCAGCTGCAGCAGCACCGCGCCGGCGCCCTCGACGCCCTCGTCCAGCACGGTCGTCGTGCGGATCACGCCGGGGTGGCCGTACCGGGCGAAGATCCGCCGGGAGAACCCGCCGACCAGCTCCAGGCGGCGCTCGTCCGGGTCGACGAGCGCGAGCTCGGTGACCGGCAGCGTGTCGCGCAGCCGGGCGATGCCGTCCACGAGTTCGGGCGTGTACGTCGACCCGCCGCCGACCACGCAGAGCTTCATCCCTTCACCCCCGTCAGCGTCACGCCCTGGATGAACACCCGCTGGGCGAGGAAGAACACGATGATCACCGGCAGTACGGTGAGGAGCGTCGCGGCCATGGTGAGGTTCCACTCGACGTGGTGCGCGGCGCGGAACGTCGACAGGCCGACCGCGAGCGTCCAGGAGTCCGGCTTGGCGTAGATCAGCGGCCCGAAGTAGTCGTTCCAGGCGTAGAAGAACTGGAACAGCGCGACCGCGGCGATCGGCCGGGCGCGCCATCGGCAGGATGACCCGCAGCATCGTGCCGACCTCGCTGCAGCCGTCCACCCGCGCCGCGTCGGCGTACTCCTTGGGGATCGTCACCAGGAACTGCCGCAGCAGGAAGATGGAGAACGCGTCGCCGAACAGCATCGGGATGATCAGCGGCCACAGCGTGCCGGTCAGGTGGAAGCGCGCCCACATGATGTACATCGGCACGATCGTCACCTGCGGCGGCAGCATCATCGTGGTGATCACCAGGACGAACGCCAGCTTGCGGCCGCGGAAGCGGAACCGGGCCAGCGCGTAGGCGACCGGGATGCTGGAGACCAGCATGAACACGGTGGCCAGCACGGCGTACAGCAGCGTGTTGAACAGCCAGTGCAGCATCGCGCCGTGGTCGGTGGTCAGGGCGCGGCCGAAGTTGCTCCCAGTGCCAGCTGCTGGGCCACAGGCCGCCGGTGAGGGTCTCGTTGCTGCTCATCACCGCGGTCAGGAACATGAAGATCAGCGGCGCCAGGAACATGATCGCCAGGGCGATCGCGACCGAGTGCGTGGCGATCCAGTACAGGCGCCGCCGGCGCCGTTCCCGCCGGGCGACCTGCGGCGCGGCGGCGAGCCGCGCGGGGCGCGGCGTACGTCGACGAGTCGTGCGGTCATGGCGGCCTCCCTTCAGTTGTCGTCCGCGAACGCGTGGAACTGGCGGAGCAGGATGAGGGTGAAGAACATCGCGACGGCGAACAGCACGAGCGCGAGCACGCAGGCGTAGCCCATGTTGAACTGGCGGAAGCCCTCGTCGTACAGGACCTGCGGGAAGGTCAGCGAGGCGCCGTCGGGGTAGCCGGGCGCGGTGGTGGTGCCGGCCTGGTCGGCGTTGCCCTGGGAGACGTGCGCGGCGACCATCGCCTGCGTGAAGTACTGCAGGGTCTCGATGACGCCGGTGACCGCGGAGAACATCAGCACCGGCGAGATCGTCGGCAGCGTGATGCGCCGGAACCGCTGCCAGGCGTTGGCGCCGTCGATCGCGGCCGCCTCGTACAGGGTCTTGGGCACGTCGAGCAGCGCCGCCAGCAAGATGATCATGACGTCGCCGATGCCCCACAGCGCGAGCAGCGTCAGGCCCGGCTTGGTCCAGGACGGGTCGTTGAACCAGTCCGGCAGGTGGATGCCGATCTTGGCGGCGAGGCCGTTGACCGGGCCGGTGCCGGGGTTGACCACGAACACGAACGCGACCGTCGCGGCGACCGGCGGGATCAGGAACGGCAGGTAGAAGATCGAGCGCAGGATGTTGCCGCCCTGCTTGATGTTGGTCAGCAGCTGCGCCAGGCCCAGGCCGAACAGCACCCGCAGCGGGACCATCACCACGACCAGCCACAGCGTGTTCTTGATCGCCGCCCAGGCGTACGGGTCGTGGAGCAGGAACCGGTAGTTGGTCAGCCCGACCGGCGTGAGCTGGAACAGGTTGTAGCGGAAGAAGGAGAAGTAGACCGTGGCGGCGAGCGGGTAGGCGAAGAACAGCGCGAACCCGACCAGCCACGGCGACATGAACGCGAGGACCCGCAGGCGGTGACGGCGCCGCGCGCGCGACGCCGTCACCTGACCGGACGGGCAGTGCGCGGCCGCCATCAGCCGCCGGCCAGCTGCAGCGCGTCGTCGACCTTCTTGTCCAGGCCCTGCAGGCCCGTCGGCAGGTCGGTCACCTTGCCGGGCTCCCACTGCTCCTGGACGAACTCCTGGAACTTCACCACGAAGTCGCCGCCGTTGATCGTGGAGGGGACCGTCGTGCTGTTCGGGTTCTTGAACACGTCCAGGAAGGTCTGGAACTGCGCCGGGCAGCTTGAGGTTCGGCGAGGACAGCGCCGGGATCGTGCTGGGGACGTTGCCGAGGCCGTTGGCGAAGGTGACCAGCGCGTCGGTGTCGGTGGTCAGGTACTTCACGAACTCCCACGCCGCCTGCGCGTGCTTGGCGCCGCGCGGGATGCCGATGATGGTGCCGGTCACGAACCCGCCGCCGTAGGCGCTCTGCCGGTCGTCGTTGACCGGGGTACGGGCGTGGTGTCGTAGTGAGATCGTTCGGCGCCTCGTCCTCCATGAACTTCGTGCGCCACTCGCCGTCGATCGCCATCGCGACCTTGCCCTTCTCGAAGGGGTTGGACGCCTCGAACTCCTGGCCCATCGAGTGGACGAACTTCTTGACGTTGTCGTAGCCGTACCAGTCCATCAGGCTCTTCTGCCACTGCAGGTACTTGGTGAAGGCCGGGTCGGTGGCGAAGTTCGCCCGTCCCTGGGCGTTCAGCCACGTGGCGCCGAAGCTGGGGCCGGCGATGTGCTCGGGGACGTGCTCGTAGTAGGTCACCGAGGGCAGGAAGCCGGCCACCTTGATGGTGCCGTCGGCGTTGCGGACGGTCAGCTTCTTGGCCAGCGCGGTCAGCTCGCTGATCGTCTTCGGCGGCGGGTTGCCCTTCATGAGGGCCTTGTTGCTGTAGAGCGCGTAGTCGTCGGCGAGCAGCGGGCAGCGTGCAGCGGTCGCCCTTGTACTGCGTGTACTCCTGCACCGCCTTCGGGAACATGGCCATGTCGACCTTGTCCTGCTTCAGGTACGGCGTGAGGTCCTGCAGGGCGCCGCTGGAGCAGAACTGGCCGACGTTGTTGGTGGAGAAGGAGGACACCACGTCCGGCGGCGTGCCGCTGCGGATCGCGTTGAGGATCTTGTCGTCGTCCTGGCCCTTGACGAGCTTGACGGTGATGTTGGGGTGCAGCTTGTGGAAGCCGGCGATGGCGTCCTCGAACGCCTTCACCTCGTGCGGGGCGCTCCAGCCGTGCCAGACCTCGATCGTCTGCGCGGCCTCGGCCTTGGGTCCTTGCTTCGCCGGCGCTGGGTTGCCCGCGGTACACGCGGGGCGGTGGCGGCGGCGGTGATGACAAGAGCGGTGACGAGCCGCCAGTGGGCGTGGGGACACTCCGGTCTCCTTCGGGCGCCGGCCGCGCGTGGAGCGGCCGTGGGACGGGTGGTTTCAACGGACGGTGCTGGAGAACAGCTCCTCGCGTGTCTCCCCGAGTGCGAGGTGCAGGGCGCCGGCCAGGACGGGGTTGCCGTCGACCGAGCTGAGCCGCAGCGGCGGATGCGGGATGGTCATGCTGTGCAGCTCGCGTTCGACGAGCGCGCGCAGCGGCTCGCCGCCGGACAGGGGTACCTCGCCGGCGAGCACGATGAGTTCGGGGTCGAGCACGCTGACGATCGCGGCGAGGCCGGTGGCGAGCCGGGTGGCGAGCCGCCGAGCGCGGCCGTCGCGCGTCGCGTCCCCGGCCTCGTGCGCGGTCGCGCGCACGCCGGAGGATCTGGTCGGCGCGGCTGCCGCGGAAGCCGTGCTCGCGCAGGAGCCTGATCACGGCGGGCGCGCCGGCGACGGCCTGCAGCCCGCCGGTGTTGGCGCGGCCGGGCTCGCGGATGATCGGGGCCGAGGCGACCGGCATGTAGCCGACCTCGCCGGCGCCGCCGGTGGCCCCGCGCACGAGCGTGCCGCCGAGCACGATCGCCATGCCGATGCCGGCGCTCACCCACAGCAGCACGAAGTCGCCCGACTCGGTGACCTGGCCGTGCGCGAGCTCGGCCATCGCCACCAGGTTGACGTCGTTCTCCACCGCGACCGGCACGCCGAGGCCCGCGCGCAGCCGGCTGAGCAGGTCCGTGATGTGCCAGCCGGGCAGGTGCGAGGCGTAGCCGAGCCGCTCGGTGCGCGGGTCGACCGCGCCGGGCACGCCGATGACCACGCGGTTGACCCGCGCGAGCCCGGCCTCGGCCATCGCGCCCTCGACCGCCGTACGTGCGCGCGCGACCGCGTCGCCGCCGGAGGAGCCCGGCGTCGGCAGCTCGAACCGGCCGGTGACCCTGCCGGTCAGGTCGGCCACGGAGGCGCGGATCTGGGCGCGGCGCACCTCCAGCGCGGCCACGTGGCCCGCGTCGGCGTTGATGCGGTACAGCTCGGCGGTACGCCCGGGGCCGCCCTCCCGTATGCCGTCCAGGACGACCAGGCCGGCCTCGCGCAGGCGGGTGAGGAGCTGGGAGGCGGTCGGTTTGGACAGCCCGGTGAGCGCGCCGATCTCCGGCCGGGTCAGCGGCCCCCGCTGGAGCAGGACCTCGAGCGCGGCGCGGTCGTTGATGGCCCGCAGCAGGCTCGGGGTGCCCGGCGTGGAGGTGGACAACGGCGGCTCCGGCACACGAAACGAGTTAGGAAAGTTTCCTAACTTGACTGGTGAAGGTATGACCACCGGTCGGTTGCGTCAAGATGCCGGGTATGCGGTGTTATGAAGCCGAGACCAGGGCCGATGCTGGACCGGTCCACTCCGGGCGGTCCCGTCGCGCCCCGGGCGAGCGGTGGAGCCGGGACCTCGCCGGCGCCCGCCGGTCGCGCGCACCGGTCCGGGACGTCGGTCAGTGGTCGGCGAGGATGAAGCGGGTCTTGCCGAACGTGACCTCGTCCCCGGCGCGTACGCGGGTGGGGGCGACGATGCGGTAGCCGTTGACGAGCGTGCCGTTCATCGAGCCGAGGTCGGCCAGCAGCCAGTTGTCCCCGGCGCGGCGCAGCTCGGCGTGCATGCGCGACACGCTCAGGTCGGTGACGACGAACTGGCAGCCGGGCGCGCGGCCGATCAGCAGGCGTGGCCAGTCGTGCGGGGGCAGGGCGAAGCGCGGCAGCCGCGGGGCGCGCCAGGCGGCCTCGATCCGCGCGGTCATCGAGGACAGCGAGGCGATGGCGCCGGTGAGGCCGCGCACGACGCGGCTCTCCGGCGGCAGGTCGCTGACCAGCGCGACCAGCTCGGCGTTGTTGCGGGCACGCAGCGCCGTCTCGACACGGCGCTCGAACGTCTCGTGCGAGAGCCTGCCCTCGGCGGCACGGTCGCGAAGAGCGCGGAGCACGCGGTCGCGATCGGTGTCCGATGCGCGTACCGGTAGCACTTCCATGTGATGAGTATCGGGACGGGAAAGTCTCGTGTCCAGTGCGTCACCGGACGCCGAGGCCGGCGGCTCGCGCCGATCGTGATCTACAATGTAAAGGCGCTCGGCCGTACGGCTCCGCGCCCGTATTCACGGCCGCCAGCGGACCCGTACCTCGGCGGGTTTGCGGAACACCAGGCCACGCGCCGCCCCGGCGTGCTCCAGGCGCAGGTCCGGCAGGCCGAGCAGGGCGCGCAGAGCGGTCGTGGTCTCCAGCCGGGCCAGGTGCGCGCCGAAGCAGAAGTGCGGGCCGCGGGCGAAGGACAGGTGCCGGTCGGGGTCCTCGCGCCGTATGTCGTAGCGGTCGGGCTCGGGGAAGACGCCGGGGTCGCGGTTGGCGCCGGCGATCGAGACGCGCACGAGGTCGCCGGCGCGGATCGCGGCGGTCCCGAGCGTCACGTCACGTACGGCGTACCTGTCGATCACCGACGCCGACGGCTCCAGGCGCACCGACTCCTCGACGGCGTTCGCCAGCAGCCCGGGGTCCGCGCGTACGAGGGCGAGCTGGCCGGGATCGCCGAGCAGGTGCGCCGCGGCGCCTGCGATCATGCCTTCGGTGGTGTCGATGCCGCCGAACATCAGCACCGCGGCGTCGGCGACGATCTCGGCGCAGGTCAGCCCCTCCTGCCGGCCGGCCACCTCGGCGAGCAGCGACGACGGCCGCCCCCCGCCGGTGATCGCCTCTTCGACGCGTGCTCGCAGCAGCGCGTACGCCTCGGGCTGCGCGGTGTCCTGGCCGGCGGTGATGGCCGAGACGGCGGCGACGAGCGCCTCGTACCAGGACCGGATCGTGGCGGGGTCGGTGTCGCCGAGGCCGAGCGCCTCGGCGACGACCGCGACGGCGAGCGGCCCGGCGAGCTCGGCGCGCAGTTCGGCCCGCCCCGCCGGCCGCAGCGCGGCGACCAGGCGGTTCGCCTCGGCCTCGACGAAGGCGGTGAACCGCGCGCGGGTCTCGGCGGGCCGGAACGTGCGGGCGAACGGCTCGCGGTGCCGCGTGTGCGCGGCGCCGTCGAGGGAGAGCATGCTCGGCCCGATCAGCCGCGCGGTGGAGAACCGCGGGTCATCGACGGTGTAGGTCCGCGCGTCGCGCATGACCTGCCGGGCCAGGTCGTGCCGGGTGACGAGCCAGCCGCCGAGCACCGGGAGCCAGGAGACCGGCTCGGTGGCCCGCAGCCGGGCCAGCAGCGGATGCGGATCGGCCGTCAGCTCCTCGACGGTGGCGCTCGCGCCGATGGGGTACCTCACCCGGCCGACACTACGTCCTGTCCCCGGCCCCGGCCGATGAGGACCGTCCCGCGCCCGCGCTGGACGGGCGGCGGGGGATGGGGGGATCGTCCTCGACGGGCCGCCGGGCGTGCCCTCCCGTGCCGGTCTGGCCGGTCCCGTCATGGCCGGGTACCGTGCGGCGCGTACGCGCGGGCGGCCCCGGCGCCGCCGCGCGCCCGTTCCCGGCCGGAGGAGAGTGGTCGCGGGTGACCGCCGTAACGAGTGTCGACGCGCGTACGGGCGAGGCCGTCGCCGCCGTCGCGCAGGAGAGCACCGCCGAGGAGACCGGCGCGGCGTGCGCGCGGGCGGCCGCGGCGTTCGCCGGGCTGGAGGCGATGGGCCGGGCCGGCCGCGCCGGGCTGCTGCGCGCGATGGCCGCCGCCCTGGAGGCCGGCCGCGCCCAGGTCGTGCGGGTCGCGGACCGCGAGAGCGCGCTCGGCGAGCAACGCCTGAACGGCGAGCTCACCCGCACCCGCTTCCAGCTGGAGCTGTTCGCGGGCGTGCTGGAGGAGGGCTCCTACGTCGAGGCCGTGATCGACCACGCCGGGGACACCGCGATGGGCCCGCGGCCGGACGTGCGCCGGATGCTGGTGCCGCTCGGCCCGGTGGCGGTGTTCGGGGCGAGCAACTTCCCGCTGGCGTTCTCGGTGCCGGGCGGCGACACGGCGTCGGCGCTCGCCGCGGGCTGCCCGGTCGTGGCGAAGGCGCACCCGTCGCACCCGGCCACCTCCCAGCTGTGCTTCGAGCTGCTGGCCGGCGCCGTACGCGAGGCGCGCGCGCCGGAGGGCGCGGTCGGCCTCGTGCACGGCGCTCGTGCCGGCACGGACCTGGTCGGGCATCCGGCGATCCGCGCGGCCGGCTTCACCGGGTCGCTGCGCGGCGGCCGCGCTCTGTCCGCGGTGGCGGCCGCGCGCCCGGACCCGATCCCGTTCTACGCCGAGATGGGCAGCCTGAACCCGCTGGTGGTCACGCCCGCGGCGGCCGGTGAGCGCGCCGGCCGGATCGCGGCGGGCTATGCCGCCTCGTTCACGCTGGGCGCGGGGCAGTTCTGCACCAAGCCGGGCCTGGCGTTCGTGCCGGCGGGCGCGGCGGGGGAGCGGCTGCGCGCCGAGACCGCTCGGCGGGTCGCCGCGATGGGCGGGACGGTGCTGCTCAATGCCGGGATCGCGGACGCGTTCGGCGCGGGCGTGGAGCGGATCGCGGGCGCGCGCGGCGTGCGGCGGCTCGCGGCGGGCGAGGGGCCGCGCTCCCCTGTGCTGTTCGCCGTGCGCGCGCCGGACCTGGCCGGGCCGCTGCTGGAGGAGTGCTTCGGCCCGGTCGCCGTCGTCGTGGAGTACGCCGATGAGGGGGAGCTGCTGGGCGCACTCGCGCGCCTGCCGGGCAACCTGACCGCGACGGTGCACGCGGGCGAGGACGAGACGGGCCTGCCGGAGCGGCTGGCGAGTGCGCTGCGGGAGAAGGCGGGCCGGCTGATCTGGAACGGCTTCCCCACCGGGGTGGCGGTGAGCCACGGGATGCAGCACGGCGGCCCGTACCCGTCGACGACGAACGCGCTGCACACGTCGGTGGGCGCGACCGCGATCCGCCGGTTCCTGCGCCCGGTGGCCTGGCAGGACGCCCCGCCCGCCGTTCTGCCGCCCGAGCTGCGCGAGCCCGGCCCGGGCATCCCGCGCCGCGTGGACGGCGTCCTTCTCACCGGCGGAGACCCCGCCTGAGCCTCACCCGGCGGACGCCGGCCCGCGGACGGGTCCTCGCGCCGGCCGGCGCTCTCGTGCGCCGCGGGCCGCCGCCACAGCAGCGCGGCCAGGGCGGTGAAGACGACCGCGCCGATCACCGCGGCGAGGTGCAGACCGGCGGTGAAGGCGGTGCCGGCGGCCGACATCAGGTCGGCGGCCGGGCCCGCGGGCAGGCCGCGCGCGGCCTGCCGCGCGCCGGCCAGGCTCTGGCGTGCCGGGGGCGGCACGTCGCCCCCCGCCAGGGCGCGGGTCAGGGGGCCGGCCATGCGGTGCCGGTAGACGGCCATGCCGATGGAGCCCAGGAGCGCCAGGCCGAGTGTCGCGCCGAGGTTGTTGCTCAGCTCCGACAGCGACGCCGCGGACCCGGCCCGCGTCGCCGGGGCGGCCGTGACGACCTGGTGGGCGCCCAGCGCGAACAGCGGCCCCGCGCCCAGGTGCACCAGCACGATCCCGGTCATCGCGGGCAGCGTCCCGCCGGTCGCGGCGAGGAGGACGAACCCGGCCGCGCCGAGCAGGAGGCCGCCGGTGACGACGGCGCGCTCGGGCCAGCGGCGCGCCGCGGCCGCGGCGAGCTGTGAGCCGGCCGCGACCGCCAGGCCCGCCGGGGCCAGCCACAGGCCCGCCCACCCCGGGCCGTACCGCTCCACGGTCTGCACGTACTGGCTGACCAGCAGGAACGTCCCGGCCATCGCGGCCGCGACGGCCAGCATCGCGGCGCAGGTCACGCTCAGCGTCCAGTCGGCGAACAGCCGCAGGTCCAGCAACGGGTCGGTGAGCCGGAGCTGACGGCGTACGAACACCACGCCGCACAGCGCGCCGAGGACCACGCCGGCGGCCGCCTGCGCGGGCGCGCCCGCGGCGAGCTCCTTGACCCCGTACACGACCGGCAGGATCGCGCCCAGCGACAGGCCCACGCTGAGCAGGTCGGGGCGGCCGGCGCCGGGATCGCGGTCCTCGGGCAGCAGGAAGGGGCCGACGGCGAGCAGCAGGACCATCGCCGGCACGCCGAGCAGGAACACCGAGCCCCACCAGAACCGCTCCAGCAGCAGGCCGCCCGCGACCGGGCCGAGCGCCGCGCCGCTCATCATGCAGCTCACCCACGCCGCGACGGCGGTGGCGCGCTGGCCGGGGTCGCGGAACAGGGTGCGGATGAGCGCCAGCGTCGAGGGCATCAGCGTCGCGCCGGCGACGCCGAGCAGCGCGCGTGCGGCGATGAGCAGGCCGGGCGAGGGCGCGAACGCCGCCAGGACCGAGCACGCGCCGAACGCCGCCGCGCCGGCGAGCAGCAGCCGGCGGCGGCCGATCCGGTCGCCGAGGGTGCCCATCGTGATCAGCAGGCCGGCCTCGAGGAAGCCGTAGACGTCGGTGATCCACAGCTGCTGCACCGCGCTCGCGCCGAGGTCGGCGCTCAGGCTGGGCAGCGCCAGGAACAGCGCGCCGACGTCCAGCGACACCAGCAGGGTCGGCAGGCCCAGCACGGCCAGCGCGATCCACTCGCGCCGGCCCGCTCTGGCCGCCGTCGTGTCGGCCGTCATCCCGGTCTCCCTCGTCCCGACTCATCCGGACCGCGAACGCGGCCGGTATTCGTTGGGACGAGGGAGGAACCGAGAACTCATCGGCGAAGCGCCGAAGAGGGCCCGAACGCGGAACTACGCGGTGCGGATCGACTACTCGGCGAGGATCGCCTCGGAGGCGGCGCGGCTGGCGGCGGCCAGGTGCAGGTCGCGGCCGCGCGCCGCGCGCGCGTGCTCGCGCCACCAGTCGCGGCCGGCGCGAGGGGAGCGTGTGGATCGGGTCGTAGTACTCGTACTTGCGCTGCAGCGCCTCGGGGTCGTCGGCCTCGATCCCGGTGCGGTAGTTCTTGGTCCAGTAGGAGATGCCGTGCACGGTGTCGTAGTCGGCGACCTGGTGCACCCAGCGCTTGCCGACGTAGGGCACGTCGCAGACGATCCGCGGCGTGGCGAAGCCCGGCAGGTAGCCCATGATGCCGTGCTGGAGCGCGCTGCGCCTCGCCCAGCGACAGCCGCCAGTGCTCGCTGAACGGGATCATGTCGCACAGGTAGAAGTAGTAGGGCAGCACGCCGTTGTCCTGCAGCGCGAAGCACAGGTCGAGCAGGTCCTCGACGGTGGCGTTGACGCCGCGCATGAGCACGCCCTGGTTGCGCACGTCACGTACGCCGGCCTCGAGCATGGCCTGGGCCGCCTTGGCGACCAGCGGCGTCATCGACTGCGGCGGCGTTGACGTGGGTGTGGATCGCGAGCTGCGCGCCGCGGCTGCGCGCCTTGGTGGCCAGGCGCTCCATGCCGGCGCGCACCTCGTCCTGCAGCCAGTGCTGCGGCAGGCCCATCAGGGCCTTGGTGGCGAGCCGGACGTCGCGGATGTTGTCCACGTCCAGGAGCCGGTCGACGAAGTTCTCCAGCCGCGCCCAGGGCATGTTCGCGACGTCGCCGCCGGAGACGACCACGTCGCGGACCTGCGGGGTGCGGCCGAGGTAGGCGAGCATCTCCTCGAGCCGGTCGGGCTGCTTGAGGCTGAACTTGTGCTTGTCGATCTGGGGCGTGGAGTTGCCGACCAGGTCCATGCGGGTGCAGTGGCCGCAGTACTGGGGACAGGTGGGGAGCAGCTCGGCGAGGACCTTGGTGGGGTAGCGGTGGGTCAGCCCCTCCACCGCCCACATCTCGGCCTCGTGCAGGGAGTCACGGCTGGCGAACGGGTGTGAGGGCCAGTCGGTGCGCCGGTCGCTGAAGACCGGCAGCATGTAGCGGCGCACCGGGTCGGCGTAGAACGCCTCGGTGGAGCTCGCGTCCATGGTGTTGAGCATCTGCGGCGGCAGCAGCATCGACATCGTCGCCCGCTCGCGCTGGTCACGCTCGAGGTCGGCGTAGAAGTCCTCGCTCAGCAGGTCGCCCAGACGCCGTGGAGCTGGCTGGACGTTCTTCACGCAGTGCGCCCGCTGCCACTGCGCCGACTCCCACTCCTCCCGTGTGACCTCACGCCAGCCCGGGAAGCGTTGCCAGTCCGGCTCGATCAGCTCGCGCCGCTGGTAGCGTGTACGGCTGGAGGCGGCCATCGGGGGACACCGTCGAGGCTATCGGCGAGAGCGGTCACGAGCTTCACCCCTTGAACAGAAAGTCGGATTGACGGACGATATTCAGTGTCTGGGGGACGATACGGGAAATATTCTCTCTAAACCAGCTTCCCCCAGCAGATATTCCGCGAGACGCTCTGAGGTGATGGGAATGAACAGCTCTCCGGTCGGACTGCACCGGGTCCTCGAGCCGCCCGGCGTGTTGCCGCAGGCGGCGCGGCGCCTCGACGCCGACCCGCGCATCCGCGACGACGAGGTACGCGTACGCCTCGAACGCCTGAACCTGGACGCCGCCTCGTTCCGCCAGCTGCACACCGCGCACGACGGCGACCCGGACCGGATCCGCGCCGAGGTCGTGGAGATCATCCGGAGCCGCGGCAAGATGCACAACCCGGTCACCGGCTCGGGCGGCATGCTGATCGGCGTCGTGGACGAGGCGGGGCCCAAGTCCCCGCTGGGCCTGGTGCCCGGGATGCGGATCGCCACGCTCGTCTCCCTCACCCTCACCCCGCTGCACGTCGAGGACGGCCTGCGCGGCTGGGACGGCCGCGGCGAGCAGGTCCCCGCCGAGGGTCACGCGATCCTGTTCGCCCGCTCGATCGCCGCCGAGCTGCCCGAGGACCTGCCGGCCGCGCTGAGCCTGGCCGTGATGGACGTCTGCGGCGCGCCCGCGCTCACCCACCGCGTCGTCGCCGCGCGTACCGGCCCCGTCGTCGCGGTGATCGGCGCCGCGGGCAAGAGCGGTTCGCTGTCCCTGGCCGCCGCGCGCCGCGCCGGCGCCGCGCGCACCATCGGCGTGGTCCCCTCCGCGGCCGAGGCGGACCGGCTGGCGGCCGCCGGGCTGGCCGACGACGTCGTGCTCGCCGACGCGCGCGACCCGATCGCCCTCGCCGACGCCGTACACGGCACCGGCGCCGCCGCCGGCGCGGACGTGACCGTCGTGTGCGTCGACGTGCCCGGCTGCGAGCACGGCGCCATCCTGGCCACCGCACCGGGCGGCACGGTCGTGTTCTTCTCGATGGCCACCTCGTTCCCGGCCGCTGCCCTGGGCGCCGAGGGACTGGCCGCCGACGTGACCATGCTGATCGGAAACGGGTACGCCCCCGGCCACGCGCGACTCGCGCTGGACCTGTTGCGCACCGAGCCGGGAGTGATGAAGATCTTCGTCGAACGCGTGGAGACCTGATGACGAAACTGGACCTGGATCCGCAGGTCGTGCGCAAGGCCAGGACGCTGGCCGAGCGCGCCGCCGAGCCGATCATCGAGATGGCCCGCACGCACACCACCGTGTCGGTCGAACGCGCCCAGCTGCGGCTGGCCGGCCTGACCGGCGCCGACTCCGACGGCCTGCCCTGGGTGAACCACCTCGTCGACGCCGTACGCGCCCAGGTCGGCCTGGAGCACGGCGTCGCCCTGCCCGTCTGGGACGCGCTCGCCACCGAGCCGTACGCCGACCTGTCCGCGCTGGCCCGGGCGGCGGCGCTGGGCGCCGTCACGTTCCGCCTGCCCACCGGCACGGACGCCGACGCCGCAACCGCACTGGCCCGCCGCGCGGCGCGCGAGGGCATGGCCCGCATCGACCGCCGCCGCGCCGAACGCGACGCGATGCTCCGCGAGCCCGGCGACCCGCCGAAGCCGTGGATCTACCTGATCGTCGCGACCGGCGACATCTACGAGGACATCCCCCAGGCGCAGGCGGCCGCGCGCGAGGGCGCGGACGTCGTCGCGGTGATCCGCTCGACCGGGCAGTCGCTGCTGGACTTCGTGCCCGAGGGCGCCACCCGCGAGGGCTACGCCGGCACGTACGCCACACAGGAGAACTTCCGGCTCATGCGCGCCGCACTCGACGACGTGTCCAAGGAGCTGGGCCGCTACGTGCGGCTGACGAACTACGCCTCGGGACTGTGCATGCCCGAGATCGCCACGCTCGCCGGCCTCGAACGCCTCGACATGATGCTCAACGACTGCATGTACGGGATCATCTTCCGCGACATCAACCCGCGCCGTACCTTCGTCGACCAGCGGTTCTCCCGCCAGATCCACGCCCGCGCCGGCATCGTGATCAACACCGGCGAGGACAACTACCTCACCACCGCCGACGCGGTCGACGCCGCGCACACGGTCGTGGTGAGCCAGCTGCTGAACGAGCGGTTCGGCCGCGAGGCCGGCCTGGCCGACGACCAGCTCGGCCTCGGCCACGCCTTCGAGATCAACCCCGCCGTCCCGGACTCCTTCCGCCTGGAACTGGCCCACGCCCAGCTCGTACGCGAACTGTTCCCCGACGCGCCGCTGAAGTACATGCCGCCCACCAAGCACATGACCGGCAACGTGTTCGCCGGCTACCTGCTGGACGCGTTCTTCAACCTCGCCGGCGTCATGACCGGCCAGTCGATCATCTTGATCGGGATGATGACCGAGGGCATCCACACCCCCTGGCTGTCCGACCGCGACCTGGCCCTGGAGAACGTCCGCTACGTACGCGACGCCTGCGGCGCCCTGGCCGAGGACTTCGTGCCGCGCCCGGACGGCTTCGTCGTCCAGCGCGCCCGGCAGGTGCTCGCCGAATCGGTGGACCTGCTCGAGCGGATCTGCGACGACACACTGCTGACCGCCATCGCCGAGGGCACCTTCGGCGTGACGCGCCGCCCCGCCGACCGCGGCAAGGGCCTCGACGGCGTCGTCGAGCGCGCCGCCGGCTACGTCGGACCGGCCCTGGACATCCTGGAGAACGAGGACCCGCACGCCGCCCACGCGAGGAGTGTGCAGCAGTGACCCAGCCCGAGCAGACCACCGACGTCCCCGAGACACGGGACCTCCCCTCGATCATCCGCCCGTACGGCGACACGACCGGCGACGCGATGGTGCAGACCTCCTTCACGCTGCCGGTGCCGGCCGGCAAGCGCGCCGAACTGGCGGCGCTGTCGCTGGCCCGGCAGATGGGCCTGGACCCGGCCAGCGTCGTGCACGCCAAGCCGATGGGCCCCCACTTCACCTTCTTCATCGTCTACGGCAAGGTGAACCACCTGATCGACTACGCCGGCATCGAGGTCCCCGCGGGCCGGGAGTACCCGCTGCTGTCGGCCAAGGAGATCGCCCTGGCCATCCGCACCGTCCTGGCACGCCGGCTCGTCGTCGTCGGCGCCTGCATCGGCACCGACGCCCACACCGTCGGCATCGACGCGATCCTCAACGTCAAGGGCTTCGCCGGGGAGAAGGGCCTGGAGTACCACCGGGAGATCCAGGTGGTGAACATGGGCGCCCAGGTCACCGTCGAGGAACTGGTCGAGCGCGCCAAGGCCGACAACGCCGACGCCGTGCTCGTCTCCCAGGTCGTCACGCAGAAGAACGCCCACATCCACAACACCAAGCAGATGGCGGCCGCCTTCCACGCCGCCTACCCGACCGCGGTCGGGCCCGGCATCGGCCGCCCCCTGCTCATCGCCGGCGGCCCGCGCTTCGACACCGTCACCGAGGCCGAGCTGGGCGTGGACCGCATCTTCGGCAAGGGCACCACACCGGGCGAGGTCGCCTCCTACCTGGTGCACGCCCTGCTGCCGAGCTGGACCCCGGAAGAGGAGAGCACGTGAGCGAGCCCCTGACCGAGCCGGTGAGTGAACCCGCGGGCGAGGATGCCAGACTCGGGCTGGCAGTCACCCACCGCCGCTACGTCCCGCACGGCCACGCGCACTACGGCGGCAGCCTCGTCGACGGTGCGTACGTCCTGGCCATGTTCGGCGACGTCGCGACCGAGGCGTGCATCCGCACCGACGCCGACGAGGGCCTGTTCGCCGGCTACTCCGACGTGCGGTTCCACGCGCCCGTACGCGCGGGCGACGTGCTGGAGGCGACCGCCACCGTGACACGCGTCGGCCGCCGCAGCCGCACGCTCGCGTTCGAGGCGCGCGTGGTGTGCCGGCCGCGCCCGGACCGGAGCGCCTCGGCCGCCGAGGTGCTGGCCGAGCCGGTCGTCGTGGTCACCGCGACCGGCACCGTCGTCGTGCCCGAACCCACCTGATCAGGCAGGTTGACATCAGGGCGGATACCGGTAAGTTGCCTAGACGTCCACCACACGGATGACCGGCCGGCCGGCCGGGGCGGCCGCGCACCTGCGCCGCGACGGGGGAAACGACACGCGCCGCACGCGCGGCGCCGACCGTCGAAGCCAGACGCAGGACAGCGCGCACGCCCGGCCGGGAGCACCCCGGACGGCGCCGGTGAGACCCGGTAAGAGCCTGGGCACCCATCAGACAACGGACCGCGCGCTCGCCGCCGACGAGACGGGTCCGGCTCGAAGGGACCGCCCGGGCTCTCTTCCGTTCCCCCGCCGCCCGCTCCCCGTACGGCCCGCTGCCGCCGGAGCACCACAAGACCTGCACCGGGGCGGGCCGACGGCTCTCACCCGCGGCCCGCGGGCCCGCCACACCCGGCCCCCGTTCGTCCGCGCGGCCGCCGGGCGATACCGTTCCGCAGGAACGCACCTTGTGACGAGGAGTACTGGTGGCGCAGGACATGCTCGCCGAGGAGACCCCCGGCGTCGCCGGCCGACCGGCCCGGCGCCTCGCCGGACCCGCCTGCGGCGCCCGGCGCTGGCGGTGCTCGCCGGGCTGCTGCTCGCCGCGGCGTTCCCGCCGATCGGCTGGTGGCCGCTCGCGCCCGTGGCCACCGCGATGCTCGCCCTGACCCTGCGCGAGCGGCGCTGGCGCGGCGGGATCGGCCTCGGCCTGCTGTTCGGGCTGGCCTTCTGCTTCCCCCTGTTCGAGGGACTGCGGCCGGTCGGCATCGACGCCTGGCTGGCGCTGAGCGTGTTCGAGGCGCTGTACTTCGCGCTGCTCGGCGCGGGCGTCGCGCTGGCCACCCGGCTGCCCGGCTGGCCGCTGTGGACCGCCGCGCTGTGGATCACCGAGGAGTTCGTCCGCGGCCGGGTCCCGTTCGGCGGCTTCCCGTGGGGGCGGCTGGCGTTCAGCCAGACCGCCTCGCCCTACACCGGGTACGCGCCCGCCGGCGGCGCGCCCCTGATCAGCTTCGTCACCGCGCTGACCGGCGGCCTGCTCGCCGCGGCCGCGCTCGCGCTGTGGCGGCGGCACGGCCCGGGCGATGACGGCGGCGGGTCCTGGCGCGGCGTCGCGCTCGCGCTGGCGGCCGTGCTGGCCCTGGCCCTCGGCGGCGCCTCGATCCCCCGGCCGTCGGCGCCCGGCGGACGGCAGGTGACCGTCGCGGTGGTGCAGGGCAACGTCCCGCGCGCCGGTCTGGACTTCCTCGGCCAGCGCGAGGCCGTACTGGACAACCACGCGCGCGAGACGCACCTGCTCGCCCAGCGGGTACGCGCCGGGCGGCTCGCCCGGCCCGACATCGTGATCTGGCCGGAGAACTCCAGCGACCTGGACCCTTATGAGGACCTGCGGGCCCGCTCGGTGATCGACGCGGCGGTCCGCGACATCGGCGTGCCGGTCCTGGTCGGCGCCGTCATCGACCACGGTGACGGCGAGCACGTGGAGAACCGCGGCATCGTCTGGGACCCGCGCACCGGCCCGGGCGCCTACTACGTCAAACGCCACCCGCTGCCGTTCGGGGAGTACATCCCGATCTTCCGCGGCGTGCTGCTCAAGCTCATCACCCGGTTCGGCCGCGTCGGGGAGTTCGTCAAGGGCCGTACGCGCGGCTCGCTCCAGCTCGGCCCGGTGCGGATCGGCGACGTGATCTGCTTCGAGGTCGCCTACGACGGCCTGGTCCGCGACGTCGCGGACGCCCCGCTGCTCGTGGTGCAGACCAACAACGCGACGTTCGGGCGTACGAGCCTGCCCCCGCAGCAGTTCGCGATGTCGCGGCTGCGCGCCGTCGAGCACGGCCGCACGATGGTGGTGGCCTCCACGAGCGGCATCAGCGGGATCATCACCCCCAGCGGCCGCGTGCTGGCCCGCTCGGCGGAATTCACACCTGTGGTGCAGGTCGAGCGCGTACCACTACGGACGTCGCGTACGCTTTCCGATCATCTCGGCGCCGCGCCCGAATGGGTGCTGGCGCTGCTTGGTCTCGCGGCGGCGGCCGTCGCCGCCCGCAGGACACGGACGAGCAGGGGGGCCTAGCCGGTGGAGACCACGGAGGACGTCGGGCGGGTCCTCGTGATCATTCCGACCTACGACGAGCGCGAGAACATCGAGAGCATCGTCGCGCGCGTACGCGCGTCCGCGCCCGACGCGGAGGTGCTCGTCGCCGACGACGCGAGCCCCGACGGCACCGGCGAGATCGCCGACCGTCTCGCCGCCGACGACGACCACGTGCACGTGCTGCACCGCACCGGCAAGGAGGGGCTCGGCGCCGCGTACGTCGCCGGGTTCCGCTGGGGGATGGAGCGCGGCTTCGACGTCCTGGTCGAGATGGACGCCGACGGCTCACACCAGCCCGAGGAGCTGCCGCGGCTGCTGAGCGCGCTGGAGCACAACGACCTGGTGATCGGCTCGCGGTGGGTACGCGGCGGCCGGGTGGAGAACTGGCCGAAGAAGCGCGAGGCACTCTCCCGCGGCGCCAACACCTACTCGCGGCTGCTGCTGGGCATCTCCGTGCACGACTCGACCGGCGGCTTCCGCGCCTACCGCGCCACGACGCTCAGCAAGATCGGCATCGACGACGTGACGTCGCAGGGGTACTGCTTCCAGGTCGACCTGACCCTGCGCACGGTGCGCAGCGGGCTGCGGGTCGCCGAAGTGCCGATCACGTTCGTCGAACGCACCCACGGCGCGAGCAAGATGAGCCGCGACATCATGGTGGAGGCGTTCACGCGGCTCACCCAGTGGGGCCTGGAGCACCGCGTGGGCCGCCTGACCGGCCGCCGCTGACCCCCGGCCTGCGCGCCGGCCCGCCGGCCGTGGCCGCGCGACCCTGACGGCCGCGGCGGCGAAGTCTCCACCGCGGTCCCGTCATCCCGGTGGCCGGCGCGGTGCCCGCGCGCACAAAGCCGTTCCGTGGCAGGTCACAATGGAGGCATGCTTCCTGTCGCGCTCCTCGTCGCGTTCCTGCTGGTGCCGATCGTGGAGATCTATGTGATCCTGCAGGTCGGTCACCTCATCGGCGCGTGGCCGACCGTGGCGCTGCTCGTGGCCGAGAGCGTCCTGGGCGCGTGGATCGTCCGGCGGGAGGGGCGGCGCGCGTGGCGGGCGCTGACGACCACGTTCCGCGAGGGCGGCCTGCCCGACCGCGAACTCGCCGACGCCGCGCTCGTCCTGGTCGGCGGGGTGCTGCTGCTGACGCCGGGGTTCGTCACCGACGTGCTGGGGTTCTTGTTCGTGCTGCCCTTCACCCGCCCGGTGATGCGGCGCCTGCTGTCGGCCTACGTCGGGCGGCGCGTACGTGCCGCGCAGAGCCGCGCTGCGGTCTCTTTTGCGGGTTTCGGGCGTCCGGGACGCCCGCCGGGAGAGGAACCGCGTACGGGCGCCCAGGGCGGCGCCGCGGCCGGCACGGACGCGCACGTGGTCCGCGGCGAGGTGATCGAGGAGGAACGCGAGGAACGCGACCCCGGCTAGGCCCGCGCCGGTCTCGCGGTCTCGCGTGGCGGGTGTGAATGTGTGACGGGCCGTCGCCGCCGAGGGGTGGCGGTGACGGCCCGTCAGGGTTCGATCGGGTGCTACGCGGTCCTTCTGCGCTGGGCGCGGAGCACGGCCAGGCGCTCGGCGAGGACCTCTTCGAGGTCTTCGATCGAGCGGCGTTCCATGAGCATGTCCCAGTGGGTACGCGGTGGCTTGCCCTTCTTGGACTGCGGCATCTCGCCATCCACCATCAGGGCCGTGGCGCCGCAGCTCCGGCATTCCCAGGTCATCGGCACCTCGGCCTCCGCGGCGAGGATGACGGTGAACCGGTGGCCCTTCGGGCAGTCGTACATGACCTCCTGGCGGGGAGCCAGGTCGGTGTTGCGATCGTTCTCGTAGCTCGTGGCTCCGAGTCGGGTGCCGCGAAGTGCGCGCTCGGCCATCGTGACGTGCCTCCCAGACGGCTTGCGTTCTCTTAGTGGAGCAACGCTGGATACCGTCTCAAGATTCCCGCGTAGGCCCCGGTCCAACCCTGTGGCCCTCCTGCGATTCGCCCCGAAACCGAAGACCGTTCGCTTCCGCCGGAGGGCCGGGCCGCGTGCCCGCGCTCGGCCCGCCGCGTCACAGGCGGCGGGGCGGGGTGTTGCCGGCCTCGCGTATGCCGCGGGGGACGTCGACGCGCAGGAGCAGCACGAACCCGGCGACGAAGAACACGACGAGGGACACGATCGCGCCGCGGTAGCTGTCGGTCAGCTGGAGCACGATCGCGAACACGAGGGGCCCGAGCCAGCTGGTGCCCTTGTCGCTGATCTCATAGAAGCCGAAGTACTCCGCCGTACGCTCCGCGGGGACCAGGTGGGAGAACAACGACCGCGACAGCGCCTGGGTGCCGCCGAGCACGACGCCGATGACGCCGGCGAGCACGATGAACTGCACCGCCGACCCCACCTGCAGCGTGAAGCTCGCCAGCACCACGACGGTCCAGGCGACCAGCGAGCCCAGCACGACGCGCCGGGTGCCGTACGCGGCGGCGAGCCGGCCGAGCAGCAGCGCGCCGCCGAACGCGACGAACTGCACGAGCAGCACCGCGCCGATCACCACCGACTGGCCGAGGTCCAGCTCCTGCGTCGCGTACGTCGCGGACAGGTTGATCACGGTCTGCACGCCGTCGTTGTAGATGAGGAAGGCGAGCAGGAACATCAGCGTGACGGGCCGGTTCCGCAGGTCCCGCAGGGTCGAGCCGAGCTGGGCGAACCCGGCGCGCGCCACGCGGTAGGCGGACTCGCCCGGACGCGCGCGGTGCCGGTCGCGCAGCCGCCGCAGCGGGATGAGTGTGAACCCGGCCCACCACAGGCCCGCCGAGGCCAGGCTGATCCGCACCGCCATGCCCTCCGACAGCCCGAAGGTGTCGTGCATCAGGTACAGCACGAGGTTGAGCGCGAGCAGCAGTCCGCCGCCGAGGTAGCCGATGCCCCACCCGCGTGAGGAGACGGCGTCGCGTTCGTCGGGGCGCGCGATGTCGGGCAGGAAGGAGTTGTAGGCGACCTCGGAACACCCCAGGGCCAGGTTGCCCGCGACGAGCAGTCCCGCGCCGAGCAGGTAGCGGCCGTCGGCGGCGAAGTACAGGCCGACGGTCGCGAACGCGCCGGCGTAGGCGCACACGCCGAGCACGGCGCGCTTGCGGCCGGTGTGGTCGATCAGCGCGCCGACGGCCGGCAGCAGCAGCACCTGGACGATCACCGAGATCGCGACCGCGAAGGGGTAGACGGCCTTGGCGCGTACGTCCAGGCCCAGGGGGTGGACGTAGCCGCGCGCGTCGGCGGCGGCCTTGGCGACGTCGCTGAGGTAGGGGCCGAGGAAGACGGTCAGGACGGTGGTGGAGAACGCGGAGTCGGCCCAGTCGTAGAAGTACCAGCCACGCTGCTCGCGACGCCGCTGCCCTGCGACCGCCACGGCCTCCGGTGCGGCGGCGGCCGTGGCGGCGGGGTCGCTCACGTGGTCGCCGTCGCCCACAGCCCGCGGGCGCGCATGAGGTCCCGCAGCGTCTCGATCTCGTCGGTGATGATCCCGTCCACGCCGAGGTCGAGGAGACGGCCCATCTCGGCGGCGTCGTTGACGGTCCAGACGTGCACCTGCAGGCCGAGGGAGTGCGCGCCGGCGAGCAGCGAGGGCGTGACGAACGGCGCGCGGCCCAGCCGGCGGGGGACCTGCGCGCAGGGCGCGCCGGCGGCCGAGGCGCGCAGGGGAGCGGCGAGCCGGCCGGCGAGGGAGTGCAGGCGCAGCGCGGCGACGCCGCGCGGGGCCGAGCGCGGTGCAGACCTCGCGGCCGGCGAGCACCCGCATGCGCGCGCGTACGTGCCGGAGCCGCCGGGAGGAGAAGGAGGTGACGCAGACCCGGTCCCAGGCGTTGGTGCGCCGCAGCGCCTCGGTGAGGGGCGCGACCGCGTTCTCGGCCTTGACGTCGATGTTCAGGCGCGCACGCGGGAAGGCGCCCAGGACGTCTTCGAGCAGCGGGATCGGCTCGCGGCCGCCGATGCGCGCCTGGGCGACCTCGGCGTGGGTGAGCCGCGCGAGGTCGCCGGTGCGGTCGGTGACGCGGTCGAGGCTCTGGTCGTGGAAGGCGAGCAGCACGCCGTCGGCGGTGGCGCGCACGTCGGTCTCCAGGTAGCGGTAGCCGAGCGCCACGGCGTGGTCGAACGCGGGAAGGGAGTTCTCCAGGCCGTCGCGGGAGCCGCCGCGGTGCGCGAACGGGATGGGCCCGGGATGGTCGAGGAACGGATACTCCGGTGACACCTGCCCGAGTATGGCGGCTCCGAGGGCTGGAACGCGATTCACCACACGAACCTTACTGCGTAAAGGCGGTGGCCCCGTTACCGGCACCACGCGCCGGGACCTCGGCCACGCGGCACCTGGCCGAGCAGGCTCAGAGCCGTGGCACGGAGTTTCTCGTCCGGATGCGGGGTGTCCGGCGGCCGGCCGGCCTTCATGAGGCGGATCGCGACCAGGCGAAGTGCCGAAGCCTCGGTCGAAGTTCCGTCTGTGTCGTACCGATTTCGGCCAGGGTCTCGAGGGCGCGCAGTCCGACCGGGGAGGCTTCGGCGAGTTCGGTCAGGACCGGCACCGCGCACGCGGGGTCGCCGGTGATGCGCCAGTGCGCCTCCGCGGCGGCCACCCGCGGCCAGGGCTCGCGTGAGCCGAGGAGTTCCTCGATCCTCGGGACGAGGGAGCGCCCGCGGCGCCCAGACGGCCGGCCTCGGGGAGGTACCAGGCGACCCGCCGGCCTTCGTCGGCAGCGGCCGAACACCTGGATCGCGGGTTCCCTCTCGCCGGTCAGCAGCGCGTGGGAGGCGGCGGCGGTCGCGCGCAGCATCGCGTTGTCGCTCCTCATCGCCGTGGCCAGCAGCCGCAAGGTTTTGCGGTCCACCCCGTCGAGGCCGCCCAGGAGGCGGGCCACCGGGACGGCCGCACGCCCGGCGCGGAGGAGATCGATGAGCTCGGGCAGCAGTTGCCCGGCGGCCGGGGGATCGAGTGCGCCGACCAACAACGCGATCGCGCCACGCTCGTCGGCGGCCGGGAGCACCTTCCGTACGTGCGGGAGCGCGTCCCCGGGAGCCACGGCCAGCGCCTGCGCGGACGGCTCGAACGGGCCGGTCAGGAAGCGTTCGTCTCCGCACCGGGCAAGGGCGAGCTGCCCGCGGTCGCGCAGATCCTGGGAATCACCCGGCAGCGGGTGGAGACCGAACGATGGACGGCGTTCCGCGCGCACAGAAAAGTGATCGCCGCTTGGGTGGGTGGGTCATTACTCTCGGCCAGATGAGTGAGGATCTTCTGGCCGCCTATGACGAGTGTCTGCGCGGGAGGGGCGTTCCCGCGCTAGGCGCATGGATCGAGCAGGACGGTCCGCTGCTGCGGGTCGTCGGAGAGCATCGCGGATTCGTCACCGGTCCGCGTGACCTGTCCGGTCATGACGTCGACGCTCTCATCGCCGCGCAGATCGCCTTCTTCGGCGCCCGCGGCGAGGCCGTGGAGTGGAAGGCCCGCGGCCACGATCTCCCCAGCGACTTGCCCGACCGGTTGCGAGCCGCAGGATTCGTCGCCGAGCCCACCGAGACGGTCGTGATCGGCCGCATCACCGACATGCCAGCCGCACCCCCCGCCTCCGACGGCGTGGTGATTCGCCGGGTCGGCGGCGAGGCAATCCCCGCCATCGTGGCGATGAGTCACAGGTGTGGGGGCGCGACTGCGGCTTCATCGGTGACCATTTGGCCGGGAGCCTAGCCGCCGCTTCTGACCGGCTGGCGATCTTCACGGCGGAGGCCGCCGGCCAGGTCGTCGCGGCCGCCTGGGTGGCGCTCCGCGCGGACGGGGTCTTCGCGTCCCTGTGGGGCGGATCGACACTGAAGGCGTGGCGAGGCCGCGGTATCTATCGGACGCTCGTGGCCGTCCGGGCGCGCTTGGCCGCCGAGCACGGCTACCAGTACCTACAGGTCGACGCCTCTGACGGCAGCCGCCCCATCTTGGAGCGCCTTGGCTTCAACCCCGTCACCACCACGACCCCCTACATCTGGTCACCGCCGGCCTAACCACGACACCGTCGCTGAATCTCATCAACATCACCGGCCCCTCACCCCCACAACCGTCACTCAAACCAACGCACAAACGTTGCTGCTTCTTACGGTCGCAGCCAGAGCTCGGCGAACGCGCCGCTGGTCGACAAGCAGGCCGGGCTGCCGCTGGCACAAGCGTGGGGGGCGGCTTTTCCGGATCAGTACCGACAAGCAGAACACTCAACGCCAGCACGACGCCCTCGACCCGATCTGAACGCGCTGTCCCACATCCGCGACGGCGACATGCTCACCGTCCAGGAGGTCGACCGCCTCGGCCGCAACCTCCTCGAAGGGCTGATCGTCCTCAACGACCTGTTCCAGCGCGGCATCGGCGTCAAGGTTCTGGAGGGCATCGCCGCCGGCGAGCATACCGAACGCTCCCTCATCCTCAACCTCGCCGAAGACCGCCGCCGCGACATCGTCCGCAAGACCAAGAACGGTCTGGAGACCGCCCGTAAGCAAGGCAAGGTCGGCGGCCGACGCCCCGTCGTCGACGACGACAAGCGCGCCGCGATCCTCGATCGCCGCCGGCGGGGGGAATCCATCCGCACCATCGCCGCCGGGGTGAAGGTCTCCGTCGGCGTCGTCCACAAGACCCTCACAGTCGCTGCTGAGGGCGACCGCGCTGACCAGCCCCCGGCTTCCTGAGCGCCCACATCACGCTGGGACCTGTGGGCCCACTTCAATGGACCCGCACCCCGCCGTAGGCGAGCTGTAGTTAGCTGAGGGCCGGGCGCGGTTCCGGCCGACGGCTGCGGCGGGGGCCTTCGTGCTTTCAGGGTGCGGTGTCGGCGAGGAGGCGGTCGACCAGGGAGTCGGCGTAGGCGGGGGTGACGGGAGCCACGCCGGACAGGACGCGGATGTACATCGGGGCCAGGAGGTGGTCGAGGATGGCCAGCTCGTCCGGGGGCTGTCTCGCCTCGGTCGCGGGCCCGGTCGAGCATGGCCTGGAGCTGGCCGTTGCGTTCGGGCGAAGAAGGTCTCGCGGGCCTGGAGGCCGTCTGGTCCGGCGGCTGGACAGGGCGATGACCAGGCGAGGTACAGCCGGGCCGTCGGGGCCGGTGATCTCCCGGGCCACGTTGGCGGCGAAGGTGCGCAGGTCGCCGTCCAGGCTGCCGGTGTCGGGCATCGGCGACCGCTGCGTTCAGGCGGGCGAGTGCCACGTCGATGAGCAGGGTCTCCAGGTTGCCCCAGCGTCGGTAGACGCTGGTGTCGGCCACGCCCGCGCGGGCCGCGACCTCGCCGACGGTGAAGTTCCCGTACCCGCGCTCGGCGACCAGGTCGGTGACCGCCTGGTGCACCGCCTCGCCGGACCCGGGCGCTGCGCCCGCCGGGCCGCCGGGTCGGCTGTTGTTCGTCCACGCTACCCAGCTTAACGCAGTCATCGGTTGCGTTTACGGGCAACTGTGACCTTATAGTCCGGCCTAAACGCAGCAACTGACTGCTTTTACGGAGGGATGGACTGGTCCATGCGAGACCACGGCGCAGTCGATCGAACCGGGCCGTGGCTGCTCGCGATGACCTGCCTGGGGCAGTTCATGGTGCTGCTCGACAACACCGTCGTCGGCGCGGCGCTGCCCGACATGCAGCATCGGCTGCAC
Source organism: uncultured Actinomycetota bacterium (assembly GCA_963799975.1). Taxonomy (GTDB): domain Bacteria; phylum Actinomycetota; class Actinomycetes; order Streptosporangiales; family Streptosporangiaceae; genus Actinoallomurus. The sequence goes on from CAWCZF010000006.1 coordinate 1,432,299, forward strand.
ACGCAGTTGACCGGTCTGCAGTGGATCGTCGACGCGTACGTGCTGCTGGTCGCCATGTTGCTGCTGTCCGGCGGCGTGTTCGCCGACCGGTTCGGCCGCAAGCGGGTGTATCTGGCCGGCGTGGTGGTGTTCACCGTCGCGTCCGGGTGCTGTGCAGTCTCGCGCCCTCGCTCGGCTGGCTGATCGCCGGCCGGGTGGTACAGGGCATCGGGGCGGCGGCGCTGAGCCCGGCCTCGCTGGCTCTGCTGGCGGCCGCGTATCCGGTGCCCCAGGAACGGGTCAAGGCGATCGGGCTGTGGGCCGGGTTCAGCGGGATCGGACTGGCCGCCGGACCGGTGGCCGGCGGCGTGCTGGTGAACGCCTTCGGCTGGCCCGCCATTTTCCTGGTCAATGTGCCCATCGGCGCGGTGCTGCTGGTGGCCGGGCTGCGCACGCTCGGCGAGTCGCGCAATCCGGCGGCCCCCGCGATCGACGTTCCCGGGGACGGTGCTGTCGGTCCTGGGAGTCGGGGCGCATGACCTACGGGCTGGTCGAGGGCGGGCCGATGGGCTGGACCGCGCCGGTGATCCTGGGCAGCTTCTTCGCCGCCGTGGTGCTGCTGGCCGCCTTCGTCGTCGTGGAGGGGCGGCGTGCCACGCCGATGCTGCCGCTGCGGCCTGTTCCGGCAGCGGCTGTTCACCGTTTCCAACACGGCCATGGTCGTGGTGGGCTTCGCGCTGATGGGGTCGGTCTTCTTCTTGTCCCAGTTCTTCGTGGACGTGCAGGGCAGCTCGATCCTGCGCGCCGGGCTGCAGACGCTGCCCACCTCGCTCGGCATGGTGCTCGTCAGCCCGTACGCAGGACGGCTGGCCGCCAGGTACGGCTTCCGGAGTCGTGGTCAGCGTCGGTCTGGCTGCTGGCCGGGCTGGGGCTGCTGGCGCTCGGATTCACGCACGCGCGACACCGGCTACGGCGAACGTGTGGTGGCGGCTGGCCGCCATCGGCGTGCGGCTTCGCGCTGACCATGTCCCCGCTGACCGGCGCCGCCATCCAGGCGGTCAGCCCGCAGAAGGGCGGCCTCGCCTCGGGCGTCACCAGTACCACCCGGCAGATCGGCGCGGTGCTCGGCGTGGCGGTCCTCGGCGCGGTCGTCCGTGGTCGGCAGTCCGGCGGTGCGTCCTTCGGGGCCGGCCTCGGCACCGCCTTCACCCTCGCGGGTGCGGTCACTCTGGTCAGTGCGGCCTTCACCGCGCTGTTCCTGGTGCGCTCCAGGCTGGTGACGACGACTCTGCAAGAGCGGCGGAATAGCCTTCCGGCCCGGTCGGCTGGTGAGATCGCTGACGAGGCGTTTCGGGGTGATTCAGGGGTTAGACGCGATGCCGGCATTGGCGTTAGCCCGCCCCGCTGACCCCTGTGAGAAACCCGCTAACGCCGGACCGTTCCGAAGCACTCCGAACCCCGAGAACGCCGACGACCGATCCGCATCAGAACGGCCAGTCTCGGCAAGAGCCGCCCGCCGGGCTCCTTAATGTTCTGGCCGTTCGGTTGCTGCTCAAGCCCCGAGAACGGGAGGGCTTCTGCGTCCGGTTCCGTGCCGTCGGCGGCGACGATGCCGATCAGCTCGGCGGGGTAGGGCGGCGGCGACCCTATCCATCACAGACCGCCGATGATCGCCACGCCGAGACAGCCTTGGCGATCGAACGTTTGGCATGTGGCTTTTGGGCTAGGTTGTGTACCGCTGTGGCCCGTACGGGCCGTGACTCCGAACAGGAAGGCTCTGAACATGGCGGAAGCCAGCGCCTACGCGGCAACGTTCGAGATCGTCGACGCGAACAAGGACGGGCACATCTCGGCCGCCGAGCTGAAGCAGCTGATGGCGGCGCTCGGCGAGGAGATCACCGACGAGACGGCCGCGGGGGTCGTCCGAAGATGGACCCAACGGCGACGGGGAGATCTCCCTGCAGGAGTTCTCCGACTACATGGCCCAGGCTCCCAGGGCGCTGACCCGGTGCCTCAGCCGGCCCATTCGCGGCGGCGGGTCTCGGCGAGGGCGATGGCGGTGGCGACGGCGACGTTGAGGGAGCCGACCCGGCCGACCTGGGGGATGTAGGCGACCGCGTCGGCGGCGTCGAGGAGGGCGGGGGAGCAGCCGTGGTCTTCCCCGCCGACGGCCAGGCAGACGTCGCCGGCCAGGGGCGCCTCGTGCAGCGGCACGGCGTCGCCGGTGAGCTCGACCGCGATGATGCGGAACCCGGCCTCGCGGGCGGCGCCGACGGCCTCGGTGACGGGCACGGCCGGCTCCCAGGGGACGAGGCGTTCGGTGCCGAGCCCGGTCTTGCGGGCGTTGGGGTGGGTCGGGGGAGTGGCGTTGCCGGCGAGCCAGAGGTGGTCGACGCCGAACGCGGCGGCCGAGCGCATGATCGAGCCGACGTTGAACGGCTGGGTGACCGACTCCACCAGCAGGCCCGACGCGGCTCTCGGTACGCCGCCGCCAGCCGCGGTTGAGGCGTTTGACGTCGGTGGCGCGCAGCTGCCTGCGGGCGTCGGCGTTGGTCACGGTGCTGCCTCTCCATTCAGGGTCAGAGTCGGGTACGGGTCGGCGGCCGACGGCAAGGACGCGGTATCCGGCGCGCGAGGTGAGGCGTTCGGCGGGGCGAGCCGCTGGGCCTCCAGCCAGCGCTGCAGGGAGTCCGAGCCGAGGTTCTTCTGCACGACGAGGTGGGCGGTGCCGCCGGGGGACAGGCGGGCGAGCCAGGTGGTGAGCAGCTCGTGCAGGGCGGGCTTGCCGACGCGGATCGGCGGGTTGGACCAGATCGCCGCGAACCGCGCGCCGGCCGGTGATCTCCTCGCCCAAGCGGAACCTTACATTGTCAAGGCCGGCGGCCTGGGCGTTGTCCCGCCCGCATTCGAGTGCGCGTTCGTTGACATCCACGCCCCAGACGATCGCCTGCGGCGATCGCGCGGCCATGGTCAGGGCGATCGGGCCCGTACCCGCAGCCGAGGTCGAGCAGGTCGCCGGCGGCGGGCGGCGGGGGCACGGTGTCGAGCAGGCACGCGGGTGCCGAGGTCGACGCGGTCGGGGGAGAACATGCCCCGGTCGGTGGCCAGCCGCAAATGCAGGTCGGGCAGGACGAGGTCGACGGTGCCCGGGCGGCTCTGGGCCTGCGGCCGCTTCGCGAAGTAGTGCTCCCCCACGTCGGCAGACCGTACCAGCGCGGGGGCGCGGCCTGGACTCCAGGCGGGTAGGGGTCAGCCTCAGGGACGGCTCGGGGGAATCCCTGATGGCGTTTCGCCGTCGCGACCGCCATCATCGAGATATGACGTATGAACCGGATGTGCCCCGCCGCTCGGACTCGACCTGGATCGCGGTGTCGGCGGCCTCGCAGGGACCCTGGGCGGCCGCGCTGGCCGGGGGAGCGGTGGCGGGCGGGGCCGACCTGGCCCTGCATCTGCTGGGCGGTCACCTGACCGTGGCGGGGCCGCTGTCGTTCGGCCTGGCGGTGTTCTTCCTCATCGGCGCCGGCGGCGCGCTGCTACGGCGGGGCTATGACCGTACGCGGGCGTGGGCGCACCAGCACCCGTGGTCCTACGCGCTGGTGCCGGCGGCCGGGACGGCGGCGACGGTGTTCGCCGCGTTCCTGCTGCTGAGCGGCGACGGCCTGTTCGGCAGCCTGTGGGAGGGGCTGAGCGACGGGCTGGGCGTGCTGCTCCTGCTCGGCGTCATCGGCTACGTCGCCCGCGGCGTACGCCCGGCGTCGCGCCGCTGACGCGCGTCAGGGCAGCCGCTGGAACCACACCAGCGACAGTCCGTCCGGCGGCTCAGGGCGAACAGCAGCGCGACGAGGATGTACTGCGAGGCCGCCTCCTGGTTCTCGACGCGGTAGCCGAGCGAGCTGCCGATGTGGCGGTAGACCTCCGACAGCTCCGAGCCGGCCTGCGCCTCGTACGCCTTGCCCGCGGTGTCCTGGGCGAGGCTGCGCAGGGTCTCCTTGTTGACCTGGACGGGCACGGTCTCGCCGTCGATGTCGACGACGCCGTACGGGGTGCCGAAGGCGATCGTGGAGACGGGCACCTTCGCGGCGCGGCCGGCGTCGGCGGCCTCCATGACCGACCGGCCGGTCTGGTTGTCGCCGTCGGACAGCAGCACGACGTGCGAGGGCGGGGGGTCCTCGTTGGCGCGGGCGTCGAAGGAGCGGATCGACTGCAGCGAGGTGAAGACCGCCTCGCCGATCGCGGTGCCCTTGCCGAGCTGCAGGCCGTCGATGGCGTGCCCGACCGCCTCGCGGTCGAAGGTCGGCGCGACGACGGCCGAGGCGCTGCCGGAGAAGCTGACCAGCCCGACGTTGAAGCGGATCGGCAGGTCCTGGACGAACTTCTTCGCGGCGGCCTTGGCCGCGTCGAGGCGGGTGGGCGCCACGTCGGTGGCCTTCATCGACAGGGACACGTCGATCGCGACCATGATCGTGGCGCGTTCGCGGGGCACCTTGACCGGCTTGGCGGGGCGGGCGAACCCGACGGTCATCAGGATGACCGACAGCGAGGAACAGCGTCGCGGCGACATGCCGCCGCCAGCCGGGCTGGCGCGGGGCGACCTGGGACAGCAACGCCAGGTTGGTGAACCGGACCGCGGCCTGCCTGCGCCGCGCCTGCATCAGCACGTACGCGCCGACGAGCACCGGCACCAGCGCCAGGAGCCACAGCCGGCCGGGGGACAGGAAGGTCATGCGCGGCTCCCCTGAGGTCGGGCACGGCCGGCGACACGGCGCTGCTGGAGCGCGAAGCGCGCGACGTCGCTGACCCAGTCACGGTCGGTCCGCAACACCAGGTGGGGCACCCCGCACCCGCGTATGGCCTCGCGGGTGCGGGCCCGCTGCGCCGCGGCGGCCTCCGCGTACGCCGCGCGTACCTTCGCCGACAGGATGATCTCGCGGACGTCGCCGGTCTCCGGGTCGGTCATCATCACCGGGCCGACGTCGGGCAGATCCAGCTCACGCGGATCGATGATCTCCACGGCGATCACCTGGTGGCGGGCGGCGAGCCGCCGCATCGGACGCTCCCAGGCCAGCTCGCCCGTCACGGCTCGCTCAGGGTCGAGGAAGTCGGAGATGACCACGCGCAGGCCGCGCTTGACCTGACCGCGCGCCAGATCGGTCAGCGCCGCCGCGAGCGGCGGGCCACCCTGCCCGGCGCCGCCGCGCGGCATGTCCAAGATCGCCTGCAACAGCGCGTACATCGCCGTACGGCCGGTACGGGCGGGCCAGCGGCGCAGCCCGGCGTCGCTGACGACGTAGGCGCCGAGGCGGTCGCCGAGCCGGGTGGTGAGGAAGCCGACGGCGGCCAGCGCGGCCACGACCAGGTCGCGTTTTTCCATCTCGGCGGTGCCGAAGTCCATGCTGGAGGACATGTCGACCAGCGCCCAGGTCTCCAGCTCGTGGTCGGCGATCAGGTCGCGCACGTGCGGGACGGTGGTGCGTGCGGTCACCGCCCAGTCCATGTGCCGTACGTCGTCCTCACCGGGCTGGTAGAGGCGCGCCTCGGCGAAGTCGCTGCCCGGCCCGGGCAGCATGCCCAGATGCTCGCCGTGCAGCAGCCCGTCCAGACGCCGGCGTCACGGCGAGCTCAAGGCGTTTCAGCGAGTGTTCGGGGGCGAGCGTGCTGAGCTTGTCCGAGCGCCTCGACCGCCTCATGAGGCGTATTCGCTGTTCCACACGACCCGCGGAGGCGGCACCGCGGCCAGGATCCGCTGCGACGATGGCGACCGGATCGATGCCGTCGGCGACGGCGTCGAAGGACAGCAGGATCCGGTGGGACATGACGTCGACGGCGACGTCACGCACGTCGTCGGGCAGCACGTAGTCACGGCCGCGCAGCAGCGCCAGCGCACGCGCCGAGGCGACCAGGCCGAGGGTGGCGCGGGGGCTGGCGCCGATGTCGATGACGCCCTTGAGGTCGAGCGAGGCGATACTGCTCGGGCTCGCGGGTGGCCATGACGAGACGCACGATGTAGTCGGCGACGAGCTCGTGCACCGCGATCTCGTCGGCGGCCTTCTGCAGCGCGATCAGGCTCTCGGGCCGCAGCACCTGCGCGGCGTCGGGCGGGTCCACGCTCATCCGCTGCAGGATCTGCATCTCCTCGGCCGCACCCGGGTAGGCGACGTTGACCTTCATCAGGAACCGGTCGCGCTGAGCCTCGGGCAGCGGATACACGCCCTCGGACTCGATGGGGTTCTGCGTGGCGATGACGACGAACGGCCGGGGCAGCGGATGGGTTTTGCCGCCCAGTGACACCTGGCGTTCGGCCATGACCTCCAGCAGCGCCGACTGCACCTTCGCCGGCGCACGGTTGATCTCGTCGGCGAGGACGAAGTTGACGAACACCGGCCCGAGCTCGACGTCGAACTGCTCGGTGGAGGGATGGTAGATCCGGGTGCCGACGATGTCGGAGGGCACCAGGTCCGGAGTGAACTGCAACCGCGCGAAGGACCCGCCGACGACCGTCGCGAGCGTCCCCACGGCCAGGGTCTTGGCGACACCCGGCACGCCCTCGATGAGGCAGTGACCTCGGGCGAGGAGCGCGATCACCATGCGCTCGACCATGTGCTCCTGGCCGACGATGACCTTCTTGACTTCGGCTACGCTCTGCTGCAGCAGAGCCGCGGCCTGGTCGATGTCCCCTACGGCGATCGTCATGTAGTCCCTCGAGATCGTGTAGCGCCAACGAGCACGACCTTATGCGATCCGGCTGAAGAGACGCTGTGCGGTCGTGCTGTTAGTGTGTCGCGCGCCGGGGCCGCAGGGGGCCCGCGGCGCCGCCCCGCGGCGATGGGAGGGCGACCGCGCATGGTCAAGCCGCTGCAGTTCGGCGATCCGGGCGAGCTCGGGCCGTTCCGGTTGGAGTCGCGCCTGCACGAGTCCGCCGCCGGCATCGTCTACCTCGGCGTGGACCCCCGCGGCCGCACCGTCGAGGTGGCACTGCTCACGACCGCGGCGGCCGGCGACGCGGCGGCACGCGACCGGTTCCGCGCGGCCGTGGCCGCCGAGTCCCCGCGCGTCAGCACGTCACCCCGCACCCCGCAGACCGCCCCCGCGGGCGCCTCTCCGGTGGTCGCGGCACTGTCCTCGGGCCAGGCGCCGTGGGTGGCGACGGCGCACGCCGACGGGCAGGCCGGCGCGGAACGTTTCCTGCGGCCGGTCCTGCTCGAACGCGGCTGGGGAATGAGCGGACGGCGCCGAGGCGGCCCGAACTTCCAGCAGTACTGGCTCGCCGGACCCAAGGGCCCGGCGGTGCACACGCCCGAGGCGGCCGCCGCACCCGCGACGACCGCCGGGGACTCCAAGGGGCTCGCCGCCGCGGTGGTGTCGCTGGCCGCGCTCCTGGTGCTGCTCGCCCTGCTGGTGCTACTGCTGTTCTCCTGCGAGCCGTCCGGGCCGTCCACGCCACGGCCCACGGACCTGCCGACGGTCGTACCGCAGCCGCCGCCTCCGCCGGTGGAGTCCACACCGTCCTCACCGAGACCGACACCGTCGCACTCGGGAACCAAGACACCGAAGCCGACGTCCACCGACGGCGACGGCACCCTGAACCCGGCCACCCGCCCCAGCCTCGCCGCGCGACGACCCTGACACCCCCGCGTACGGCGGGGGAGCGCTGTCGGGTTATCCACAAGCCATCCACAGGCCGGCCACGGAAATCACCACCCCATGTGGGTATCTCACGGACTATTCCCCAGGCTTATCCACACACCCTGTGGACAAGCCTCGGCGGTCGCGGCCGACCTGGGCGACAGGCGGCCGGGCCGTACCGCGCCCGCAGGCTGGTCAACCCGGCGGCGCGTCTCCGGGCTCGCCGAGCAGTGGGTGCGCCCGCATCGCCGCCTCCAGCTCACCTGGCAGATCGTCGCGGTAGCGGCCCAGCGTCGACAGGTCCGAATGGCCCAGCACCCGCCGCACCGCGTCCATGTCCGTCGCGGCCGCCAGCAGATGCGTCGCCATGGTGTGCCGCAGCCCATGCGGCGTCACACCACGCCGGTACTCCGGGTCGACCCGCGCCAGCACCCGGTCGATCACCGCCTGCACGTCACCGCGCGCCAGCCTCCGCCCCCGCCACGACAGCAGCAGCGCACCGGTACGCTCCGCACGCGCACGCCGCTCCACGAGATAGGCGTCCAGCACCTGGGCGACCTCACGGGGGAGCGGCACGTCACGCGTCGCACCACCCTTGCCGAAGATCCGCCAGTAACGCACACCCGCGTTGACGTAGAAATGCTCCACGTCCGCGCGGGTCAGCTCCGACACCCGCGGCCCGACCGTCGCCAGCAGCAACACGACCAGCGCGTCCCGCAGCCCGGTCCGCTGATCCGCGCGCTTGCCACGCTCCGGCTCCGCCACGGCCAGCCGCCGCGCCGAGCCGAGCAGCCCCTCGGCCTGCTCACGCGTCAGCGCACGACGCTCGGACCGCAGCCCGCCACGCCGCCGCGGCACCACCGTCGCGGCCATCATCGGATCCAGCTGCACCCACCCCGACATCGTCGCGTACCGGAAGAACGCCGACACCGACCGGCGGAACCGCGCCTGCGAGGCACCGCTCTGACTCCGCGGCGGCCCCTCACCGCCCCGCGACCGCCGCCCGTCCGGCTTCACCGCGAACCGCAGCAGCACCTCGTCGACGTCATCGCCGCCCAGATCGTCCAGCACCCGCTCACCACCGGCCAGCCGCGCGAACGTGTGCACGTCACGCGTGTAGACCTCGGCCGTGCCGGCCGCCAGCGCACCGGTGACGGTCTTGGCGCGGACCATGTCGATGTAGCGGTCGGCCGCCTGCGCGACGGTGATCCGGTGAATCTCGGCGGGGCGCATTGTCGGAACTTATCGGGGACCTACGACGGTTTCCGCCGCCCGGCCAGGACCTCGCCGGTGTCGGCGCCCAGCACGGGCGCGGGCCGCGCCGGCGCCATCCGCCCGTCCACCGACAGCGGCGAACCCGGCGCCAGGTACGCACCCGCGCCCGGCTGTTCGACCATGCTCATCAGCGGATTCGCACGTACGCCGGGATCGGCGACCACATCGGCGAAGCTCCGGTAGCGGTCCCACACCACCGACGTCGCATCGAGCGCACCGGCGACCTCACCGAACGTGTGCCCGGCGAACCAGCGGGCCAGCAACGCCGCCAGCGCCTCCCGGTAGGCGTACCGGTCGCTCTCACGGCCGAAGTCCACACCCAGGGCGTCCTGGAGCGCCGACACCGCGGCGCCGGTGCCCGTGACGGCCACCAGGTCCCGCCAGTGCCGCGCGGTCAGCGCGACCACCATCACCCGCTCGCCGTCACGGCAGGCGAAGTCACGGGCGAAACTCCCGTACAGGTGGTTCCCGACGCGTTCGCGTACGACACCGAACTGCGCCTCGGCCAGGAACCCGAGGTTGCCGGCCATCGCCAGCGCGACGTCCTCCAGCGCGACCCGCAGCAGGCACCCCTCGCCCGTACGCTCCCGGCGGCGCACCGCGGCCACGATCCCCAGCGCCGCGTACAGCCCGCACGCCACGTCCCACGCCGGCAGCACGTGGTTCACCGGCCCGTCATGCTCAGTGGGCCCGGTGACCAGCGGAAACCCGGTCGCCGCGTTGACCGTGTAGTCGACCGCGGGCCGGCCGTCGCGCCGCCCGAGAATCCGCAGGTGGATCAGGCCGGGCCGGCGCGCACGCAACACCTCATCCTCCAAGAACCCGCGCCCGCCCGCGTTCGTGAGCAGGATGCCCCGGCCCTCGCCGTCCTCGGTGACCAGAGCGGCCAGCCGCCGCCGGTCCTCATCGGAGCCGAAGTCGACCGTGACGGACCGCTTGCCCTGGTTCAGCCCCGCCCAGTACAGCGACGCGCCGGATCCGGCGACCGGCCACCGCCCGATGTCCGGGCCGCCGCCGGCCGGGTCGACCCGGATCACCTCCGCGCCGAGCTGCGCGAGCGTCATCCCGCCGAGCGGCGCCGCGACGAAACTCGACACCTCCACGACCCGCAGCCCCGCCAGCAGGCCCGCATCCACCATGACGTCCCTTCGTGTCACTCACCCGCCGGCCTCGCGCAGGAGGGCGCGGCTGATGATGGTCTTCTGGATCTCCGAGGTGCCCTCGCCGATGAGCAGGAACGGCGCCTCGCGCATGAGACGCTCGATCTCGGCGTCCTTGGAGTAGCCGAACCCGCCGTGGATGCGGAACGCCTCCTGCGTCACCTCCACGCAGTACTCCGAGGCCAGCAACTTGGCCATCCCCGCCTCCAGGTCACCGCGCCCGCCCGCGTCCTTGACCCGTGCGGCGTTGACCGTCATCAGATGCGCGGCCTCGATTTTCGCGGCCATGTCGGCGAGTTTGAACGCGACCGCCTGGTGACCGGCGATCGGCCGCCCGAACGCCGTACGACGGCGCGCGTAGTCCATGGCCAGCTCGAAGGCGCGCAGCGAGACGCCGCAGGCGCGGGCGGCGACGTTGACGCGGCCGACCTCGATGCCGTCCATCATCTGGTGGAAGCCGCGCCCGCGCCCCTCTGGGCCGCCGAGCACGTCGTCGCCGGACACGGCCACCTCGTCCAGGAGCATCTCGGTGGTCTCGACGCCCTGGTAGCCCATCTTCGCCAGCTTCCCCGGAATCATCAGCCCCGGGCGTACCTCCCCGAATCCCGGCTCCTTCTCCAGCAGGAACGCCGTCATGTTCCGATGCGGCCCGTCCGCGCCGAGCTCGTCGCGTACGAGGGTCGCCACGATCGCGGACCGTGCTCCGTTCGTCAGCCACATCTTCCGGCCGTTCAGCACGAAACCGCCGCCGGGGGAGGGTGTGGCGCGGGACGTGATGGCCGCGACGTCGGAACCGGCGTCCGGCTCCGACATCGAGAACGCGCCCCGTATCTCACCGGCCGCCATCCGCGGCAGCAGCCGGGCGCGCTGCGCGGGGGAGCCGTGCGTCATGAGCAGGTACGCGACGATGAAATGGGTGTTGATCACACCGGACACGCTCATCCAGCCGCGCGAGATCTCCTCCACCACCAGCGCGTACGTGAGCAGCGACTCGCCGAGCCCGCCGTACTCCTCCGGGATCGTCAGCCCGAACAATCCCATCTCGGCCATCGTTTCGACGATCCGCTCGGGGTAGGCGTCGGCGTGTTCGAGTGCCTGCGCGGACGGGATGACGTCCTTGTCCACGAACCGCCGTACCGCCGAGAGGATCTCCTGCTGTACGTCGGACAGCCCGGGTGTCTGGGCGAGGCGGGCCGTACGTGCCATGGATTCACTCCGGTAAGCTTACTTTGTAAAGGCGGTCGCCTATTTTAACCCCAACTCTCACGCCATACTTCACGACCTCAGCAACCAGAGACAGATCTCACTCGGGGGAGCGGCAGGGAATCGAACGCCGCGCCGTCCTGTTCGACGCCCGTACATGACCTCGCGGATGGGATGACACGATGGCGAACGACTACGACCTCACGCGGACCGGCCTCGTACTGGTCGACCCCTACAACGACATGCTCGACGAAGGCGGCAAGGTCTGGCCGGCGGTGAAAGAGGTCGCCGAGGCCATCGGGTTGCGGGAGCGCCTGGGTGAACTCCTCGACGGCGTACGCGCGGCCGGTGTCCCGGTGTTCGTGGCGCCGCACCGCCGCTGGCGTGCCGGCGACACCGACGACTGGCAGCAGCTTCCGCCGCCCTTCCGCAAGCTCTCGGACGGGAAGCTGTTCGCCCTCGACACCTGGGGCGGGGAGTTCCACCCCGAGCTCGGCCCGCAGGCCGGCGACGTCATCGCCTACGAGCACTGGGGGATGAACGGCTTCGCGAGCACCAACCTGGACCTGCAACTGCGGCAGCACGGCGTCCAGCACATCATCCTGGCCGGCATGACCGCCATCGGCTGCGTCGAGGGCACCGGGCGGCACGCCGTGGAACTCGGCTACTCGGTCACCCTCGTGAAGGACGCGACCGCCACCTGGAACAAGGAGGCCATGCGCGCCGCCCACGAGATCAACGGCCCGCTGTTCGCGAGCGCGATCCTCACGACGAGTGAGCTCCTGGCCGCCTTGACGGCGACGGCGGAGTAACTGGCGACCATCCAGGTACAAACCGGTTGATACCGGACAGAATCCCTCTTCTGTCCGGTATTCGATCTTGCTGTGAAGAGGCGTGGCAGGGAGAGTGCGGAAGCGCCGGAAAAACGGGTCACCGGAGAAGAAAGACAGCCGACTTGCCGTCAGCGCCTGACGACACTGCGTACGCGGTCGTCGAAAGTGTCGGCGGCCGGTGAACGCGGCGGCCGGGACCCGCGCACGGGCGCGCCGGCGACCGCTTGAGGGTCGGGATCGTCGGCGCGCTCGGCAGCACACGGAATCCGATGTGTCCAGGCCGTTTCCGACCCAGTTTCATGCATAATTTATATTATGCATGAAACAAATCCGCGGGTACGGCGCGTGGTGAGGCTGGCTCCCGGTGCGTGGGCGGTGGGAGAATCCGTGCCGTTATGACATCTGGTTCCAGCGGTGTTTCGGGCGGCTCCCCCGGCGGGGCCGGTGCGTTGTTCGCCGAGGCGAAGGCGGAGTTCTTTCTGTCGATCCGGCCGGCGAAGCCCGCTCCGGGCACGGTCGCCGGTTATGACAGTGATCTGCGGATCATCGGGGAGATCGCCGCGCGGCTGTGTGGTGTGCCGCTGGGTGAGTTGCGGGTGGATCGGCTGAGTGGGCGGGTGTTGCGGTCGGCGTTCGCGGAGTTCGCGGATGATCATGCGGCGGCGAGCATTCTGCGGGCGTGGTCGGCATGGAATCGGTTCATGAACTTCGCGGTGGCCGAGGAGTTGGCGGAGGGGAATCCGATGGCGGCGGTCCCCCATCCGAAGGCGCCGTCGAAGGCGCCGAAGCCGTTTCAGGGTGACGGGACGGCGCGGACGCTGCTGGAGCGGATCGCGGCGGGTGCGCGTGAGGCGCGGGATCCGTGGGTGGAACGTGACCTGGTCGCGTTGGCGTTTCCGCTGGTCACGGGTGCGCGGTCGGCGGAGATGCTGGGGGTGACGCTGGGGTCGTTCGGCGGCTCCCCCGGTGATCGGCGGGTGCGGCTGACGGGTAAGGGCGGCAAGACGCGGAGTGTTCCGGTGGAGGTGCCGCTGGAGCGGCTGGTGGACGCGTATCTGGTGTCGAGGATGGAGCGGTTCGGGTTGGCGGGTCTTCCGCTGGCCGCTCCCCTGCTGGTGGACACGAGGAACGAGCCGTTGCGGCGCGGTGGTCTGCAGTATCTGGTGGGTCAGTGTTATCGCTTCGCGGGCGTGCACGATCGGGTGTCGCGGGGGGCGTTGGTGCACGCGCTGCGGCATGAGTTCGCGACGCGGCTGGCGGAGAACGGTGCTTCGGCGCATGAGTTGAAGGAGCTGCTGGGGCATTCGTCGATCGTGACGGGCCAGCACTATGTGGAGTCGACGGCGCGTGAGTTGCGGCTGACGGCGGGGTCCAGCCCGGTGTACGGGGTGCTGGACGCGTTGCTGGCCGAGCCGGGTGGTGCCGCCTCTCCCCCGTAGCCGTGTCCCGGCGCGCCTGTGCGTCAGGTCGGCGACGGATTGATCGTCGGTGTGGCTCCGGTGTCCAGGTACCGTTGGTCAGGCCTGGCGGCAGGTGCAGCGCTGGCGGCCGAGTCCGGCGATCTCCAGTTCGACCACGTCTCCGGCGGTCAGGTACGGGAACCGCCCGGACAGCGCCACGCCCTCGGGGGTGCCGGTGTTGACGAGGTCGCCCGGGTCCAGGACGAGGTAGTGGCTCAGGTGCCAGACGATCTGCGCCGCGGAGAAGATCATGTCGGCGGTGGTGGAGTCCTGGCGTGGTTCGCCGTTGACGGTTGAGCGGAGCCGCAGGGCCTGGGCGTCGGGCAGGTCGGCGGCGGGTGTGAGCCAGGGCCCGAGCGGGTTGAACGTCTCACAGGATTTGCCCTTGGACCACTGCCCGCCGGGGCGCTCGAGTTGGAACTCGCGTTCGGAGACGTCGTTGGACAGGACGTATCCGGCGATGTGGTCGCGTGCCTGCTCGGGTGAGTCCAGGTAGCGGGCGGTACGGCCGATCACGACGCCGAGTTCGACCTCCCAGTCGGCGCGGCGTGACCCGCGCGGGATCATGATGTCGTCGTAGGGGCCGACGACGGTGTTGGGTGACTTGTAGAACAGGATCGGTTCGCTCGGCGGTTCGGCGCCGGACTCGGCGGCGTGCGCGGCGTAGTTCTGGCCGATGCACAGCACCGCGCCGGGCCGCGTGATCGGCGGCCCGATTCGCTCGCCGGCGATGTCGGTGCGCGGCAGTTCTCCGGCGTCGTGGGCGGCGCGTGCGCGTTCTGGGCCGCCGGAGGCCAGGAACTTCCCGTCGATGTCCTCGGTGAGGGGGCGCAGGTCGAACGCCTCACCGGCCCTGGCGTCCCCGCTGGTGTCGTGGGTGCCGATGGCCAGGACGGGGCGTTCGGCGCCGGCCGTGCCGACCCGCATGAGTCTCATCACGCCCGTCACACTCCCACGCTCGCGCCCGTGACGGCATCCCCGTGCCCGGGACGCGAGGGTGTGGCTGGGGCCGTCGTGACAGCCGAACGCTCTGGGGACACGACCCGCCACATGGGGTGTGACCTGCGCCAATACCGGTGGCGCGGCGGCGGGGGCGGGTAGGCTGACGCTCATCCGCCCCGGCCGCCGGCCGGTACGGGCGGGAGCCTCGCGTCGACGCTGCCGCGGGGGCTGGATACGCCTACCGGGCGGCCAGGACACCCCGCGCAGCCCATGCCGACTGCCATGCTGGCTGGGCCTCACACCGGATGAGACCCCTCATGAAACGACTGGCGATGCTGTCTGCGGCCACCGTACTGGCGGCGACCTTGACGCCCGCCGCCCATGCGGCTCCGCCGCCGCGGCGCGGTGCCGTCATCCTGGTCGGCGGGGCGCTCTCGGACGGCAACGCGGAGATCTACCGCGAGATCGTTCGGCGCGCGGGCGGGGCGCGTGCCCGTATCGGTGTCATCACCGCGGCGTCGCTGCCGCCGAGCCAGGATCCGGCCGCCGGTACCGCTCAGGCCGCCAACAGTCTCACTAACGGCCGTTTCTACCGTGACATCCTGCGCCGGTACGGTGCGGGTGCGGCCGAATGGCTCCCGCTGGATCTGGATCATGCCGGTGCGGCGGACAGCCCGCGGCTGGCGGCGCGTGCCGCGGCGATGACGGGGTTCGTGTTCGGCGGCGGCGACCAGAGCCGTCTGGTCGCGACGTTGCTGCACGGTGCCGCGCACTTCGACAGCCGGGTCCTGGCGGTGATCCGTGACCGGTTCGAGCACGGCGCGGTGGTCGCGGGGACCAGTGCCGGTGCCCAGATCCAGGCGGGTCCGGACATGGTCACGGGGGGCGCGAGCTACCAGGCGTTGCGTGACGGGTCACGTCCGGGCTACTTCGACGACGACACCGTGCTGGCCGATCTGCCCGCCGGTGGGTTCGGCTTGTTCCGCGACGGGCTCATCGACACGCATTTCTCGGCGAACGGCCGGCTCGGCCGTGCGGTGCGTCTCGCGGCCGACACCGGTCACCGGCGGGTCTTCGGCGTGGATCCGGACACCGCGCTGGAGGCGGACGGCGGGTCTCTGCGTGTTCTGGGTCGTCATGGCGTGTCCGTTCTGGACCTGCGCGCGGCGGTCACCGATACGCGTGGTGGCCGGTGGAGCATCGGCGGGGTCCGGTGGAGTTACCTCACCGACGGCGCGACCTATGATCCGCGTACCTGGATCGCGCGGCCGGGGCTGCCGCGTCTGGAGGCGGCCGACCGTGCCGTGGTCTCCCCCGTCGGTGACGTCTTCGGGTCCGCCGCTGCGGGCGAGGGCGGGGGGTTCCGTCTCACGCGTGCCGCTCTGGATCTGGCCGGTGCGGGCCGTTCCGCCGCGGTTCTCGGCACGACGTATGAGACGAATCCGGTGTTCGTGGTCGCGTTGCGGAAGGAGAACGGCTTCGCCGCGTACGGGACCGGTGCCGCCGCGGCGTTCACGGGCCTGTCCGTGTCGATGTATCCGGCACCGCGGGACCCGTGAGGAAAACTCCCTGTGGCTCACCGGATGCCGCATAATTCCGGGTGATGCCGCGGCCGGGCCGACGCGCGCGACGCTGCGGCCACGGGAGGGGATGACGCCGGTGCCGGAGATGTCTCGGGAGAAGATCGCCGCGGTCGAGGGTTCGAGCCTGGAGCAGATCCGCGACGTCGACATCGACGACGTGCTCGACTACGTGCACAAGGATCTCAAGCGGCTGCCGGGCTACCTGGATCTGTACCGGCGTTATCTGCGGCAGCGCTGGGACGTCTATGACATCGACTTCGCCGCGGACGTGCGGGACTGGACCGGGCGGATGACCCAGGGTGAACGCGACGCGTTCGTCGCGATCTCCTCCGGGTTTCACCACGGCGAGCGGCAGGTCGAGGTCGAGTTGCCGGTGTTCATGCTCGGCGGCAGTGAAGAGTCGCGGATCTACATGTCGAGCCAGATCGAGGACGAGGCGCGCCACACGGTGTTCTTCGATCGTTTCTACCGTGAGGTCGTGGGTCTGCCGGGTGATTCGGTGCAGGAGGTCCTCGACGCCTCCTTCGAGTACGTCTCGGAGACGTTCGTGGGGCCGTTCGGGCTGCTCGCGTACCAGGCCGACGAGCTGCGGGCCGATCCTGAGGATCCGGCGGCGCGGGTCCGGTACGGCACGACGTACTTCCTGTGGATCGAGGGTGTGCTGGCCCTGTCCGTCATGAAGATCACGTTGAGTTACTGCCGCGGTCGTGGCGTGCTGCCGGGCTATTACGCGGGGTTCACCGCGACGTGCCGTGACGAGGCCCGGCATGTGCAGTTCGGTATGCGGTTCCTGCGTGAGTCGGTGCAGGAGGATCCGCGGCTGCTGCGGGAGATCCACGAGACGCTCCGCACGATCCTGGCGATCAACGGCGCGACGAGCCGGCGGATGATGCTGGACGCGCTCGGCTGGGCGCCTGAGGAGGTGAGCCGTCTCATGATCCGCCAGTTGACCATGAAGCTCACCGACGTCGGTATCGGGCTGCCGCCGGATCTGACGGAGCTCATCGCGGGTATCCGGCCTGAGCTGGCGGGAGGCTGACCCGGTGGATTTCTTCTCCGCCGAGTGGGTCGAGGCGGTCCGTGTGGCGGTCGACCGGGGCCCGGACGCGGACGCGCGTACCGGGAAGCTGCCCTCGTAGTGGGACTGGATCGAGCGCGTCCGGGTCTCCTACTCGTCTTCTTGGGCGCTGGGTGTCCGTGACCTGCCCGGTGCCGCGCCGTCGTACCTGCGGCTCGGCTGGAAGGACGGCGTCTGTGCCGAGGCCGCGGTGGTCGGCCCCGACGATCCGCTGGAGGCCGACTACGTGCTGGCCGCGGACCTGTCGACCTGGCGTGATCTGCTCGGCGGCGCTGATCCCGGTCGTGTCGTGATGTACCGCGCGATGCGGCTTGAGGAGGGTGAGGTGGTGCGGTTCTTCCGCGGCATCTATTTCTTCGTGGAGTCGCTGGCGCTGATCGGCCGTGTCCCGGCTCGGCTGCCCTGATCCGTACGGGCGGGGTGGAGGCGGGTGATCGCCGCTCGCCTGCGCCGGCGCCGGCGCAGGGCGATGAGGCCGATCAGGGCGAGACCGGCGGCGGTGCCCGGTAGTCCCATCATGGGGACGGGTTCGCAGATGGCCGTGGTGATGGTGTCGGTGTCGAGGGTGACCGATCCGTTGCGTGCCAGGGCCCGGCCGAGGAGCTGGACGCCGGTGTTCACGGTGATCGAGGTCAGTGCGAGGAGGGTGCCCTGGAAGGTGGAGGCGTTGCCCAGCGTCGCGGAGCTGCCCACCTGCCAGAAGACGTTGCATGCCTGGGTGCCGTTGGTGAGGTTCACCACGCTGGCGGAGGCGGTGGTGAGCGCGGAGCCGACCTGGATGATGAAGACGGCGTTCGGGTCGCCCTGCCCGTCGAGGGTCAGTGTGCCGGTGATGCCCAGGGTGGAGGTGGAGTTGTAGACGCCGGGCGTGAGTGTCTGGCCGCCGATGTCACCGGAGACGGACGCGGCCGGTGTGCGCCCGGCGGCGTCGTTGTACGCGGTGGTCAGGTCCGTCTGGGCGGTGGCGGCGGTGGCGTCGGCCACGTGTGTCGCGCCGAGGACCGTACCGGGCGGGAATCCGGTCACCGAGGTTCCCGGGCTCACTCCGAGGTCGCCGCCGACGGTGGTGGGGCCGGTGTTGGTCACGGACTGCCCGGCCAGGACCGAGAAGGCGGTGGCGGTTCCCAGGTCGACCTGGGCCACCGTCGCCCGCGCCGCCCGCGCCCGGTCATCCTGCGGTGTTTCGCGGGAGAGGGCCGGTGTGGCTCCGATGGGCAGGAGACCGGCCGCGAGGGCGACTGCCGAGAAGGAGTACACGGTCGATCTGCGGAACGCCCGAAGGAGATTGGCTCGCATTTATCCGGATCTTTCGTAGGGGTGTTTCCGTTTTTCGGCAGCCTTCTGGCGCACCAGTGAAAATTTGTCCAGCCGGTCCAGTGTGAATTCTCATGCGTTATCGATGACCTCCCTTCGGGCGTCAACGGTTTGGCAAACCGCGTCCGTGCCATCGGACGTCTCGGGCGAAGGCGCGGCGCCGGCCGGTGGACGGGATCGCCTCAGGGGTCCAGGCGGGCGGCGCGGGCGTTGAGGTAGCGCTGTTGCGGCACACCGGCCGCCAGTCGTGCCGCCTGCGTGTAGTTTTCGCGGGCCGCCGTGTGTTCGCCCACCATCTCCAGCAGGTGCGCGCGTACCGCCGGGAGGCGGTGGTCGCCGGCGAGGCGCGCGTCGGTCTCCAGTGCGTCGAGCAGGTCCAGGCCCGTGTGCGGGCCGTGGGCCATCGCCGCGGCGACCGCGTGGTTGAGCCGTACGACCGGGTTGTCGGAGATGCGGAGCAGCAGCGTGTACAGGGTGGCGATCTGTGGCCAGTCGGTGGCGTCCGCGTCCGGTGCCTCGTCGTGGAGCGCGGCGACGGCGGCCTGGAGCTGGTAGGGGCCGGTGGCGCCGTGTGGGAGCGCGGCGGTGATGAGCGCGACGCCTTCGGTGATGCTGTCGGCGTGCCAGCGGCTCCGGTCCTGTTCGGCCATGGGGATGAGTTCCCCGCCGGGTCCGGTGCGTGCCGGGCGGCGTGCGTCGGTGAGCAGCATCAGTGCGAGCAGCCCGCTCACCTCGGAGTCGCCGGGCAGGAGCCCGTGCAGCAGGCGCGCCAGCCGGATCGCCTCGGCGGCCAGGTCGGCGCGTTGCAGGTCCGGGCCGGAGGTGCAGGCGTAGCCCTCGTTGAAGACGAGGTAGAGCACGTGCAGGACCGTGCCGAGCCGTTCGGCGCGTTCGGGTGGGCCGGGGAGTGCGAACGGGACGCCGCTGGCGCGGATGCTCTGTTTGGCGCGGGTGATGCGGCGGGTCATGGTCGCCTCGGGTACCAGGAACGCGCGGGCGATCGCGGCGGTGCCCAGGCCGCCGACCGCGCGCAGTGTCAGTGCGATCTGTGAGGCCGGGGACAGTGACGGGTGGCAGCATATGAACAGCAGGATCAGCGTGTCGTCCGCGTCGGCCGGTGTTCCGGCGGGTTCGGGTACGGGTCGGCGGGCGAGGGTCTCCTCGCGGCGGCGGCGTGCCTGCTCGCTGCGCAGCAGGTCGGTCAGCCGCCGGGACGCGACGGTGATGAGCCAGCCGCGCGGGTTGTCCGGGACGCCGGCGTGTGGCCAGTTCAGCGCGGCCGTGACCAGGGCTTCCTGGACGGCGTCCTCGGCGGCGTCGAAGTGCCCGAACCGCCGTACGAGGGCGCCGAGGACCTGCGGCGCGAGATCGCGCAGCAGGTCCTCGGCGCGGGGGGTCACAGGTCCAGCTCGGCCTGGCTGTCGGCGATCGGCCGGATGTCGATGTCGCTCTGGACTCCCGGAGGCCCGGGGCAGCGGGTCAGTCGGGCGGCGAGTTCGGTCGCGCGGTCGAAGCTGGCGCATTCGACGAGCCAGTAGCCGGCCAGGACCTCCTGGGTTTCGGGGTAGGGCCCGTCGGTGACGACGGGGACGCCCTCTTCCAGGCGGATCCGCCGCGCGTGCGCGGGCGCGGTCAGCCCTTGGGTGTCGATGAGTTCGCCGGACTCCTCCAGTGTCTGGGAGTACTCCTGCATGAACGCGCCCATCGCGGCGAAGTCCTCCGGCTTCCAGGCCGGCTTGTTCGTCGGCTTGCCGCTGAGGCCGTCGTAGTCCTCCTGCGAGCCGTACATCAAGATCATGTACTTCATGGTTTTCTCCTTCTCGCCGGCGCCGGGCGCGCCGTCCGGCCGGGACGTCGGAGCCGCCGTCTCGGTCCGGACATCGCACCGGGGCCGATTCTCAGTCTGCCTCCTCCCCCGTGGGCGTGTAACGTGCCAGGGCCGGTACGGCGAGCCTGATCAGGGCCGCTCCCGCGATCGTGGCGAGGCCGCCGCCGACGGCGCTCGCGGTGGGCGAGGTGGCCGAGGCGAGCGCTCCGGCGCGGAAGTCGCCGAGTTGGGGGCCGCCCGCGCCGATCACGAAGTCGACGCCGCTGACCCGCCCGCGGAACCGGTCGGGTGTGGCGACTTGTACGAGTGTGGAGCGGAAGATGACGCTGATCGCGTCCGCGGCGCCGGCCGCGGCGAGCAGGGCGATTGCGAGCCACAGTGTGCGGGTGAGGCCGAATCCGGCGACGGCGGCGCCCCAGATCGTAGGGTGCCGGCGAAGCTCGCCACGTCGGCGAGGTAGCACGCCCGCAGGCCGCCGGCGGCGGTGACCGCGCCGGCCAGGACGGGCCCGGCGGTCAGCCCGGCCTGGAGTGAGAGCTGGTTCAGCGCCACCCCGGCCGGGACGAGGTCGGGGGCAGGAGCCGGGGCACGAACGTGCGGCGCGCAGGCGCGCCCGCCGCGCCCATCAGGGCCTGTGCCGCGACCAGGGCGTACAGGGGCCAGAGTGACCTCGGCCCGGCGAACGCCTGCGCGCACAGCAGCGCCGACACGACGATCGAGCCGGCGTTGGTCCACCGGACCAGCCGCCGCCGGTCGGCCGCGTCGGCGAACGAGCCGCCGAACAGGCCCAGCGCGACCAGCGGCGCTCCCGCGGCGAGGCCGACCGCGCCGACCGCCGCCGGGGACCGTGTCATCTCGAAGACCTGGAGTGTCGCCGCGAACCCGGTCAGCCGGCCGCCGAGGATCGACAGTTGCGAGCCGAGCCAGAGCCGCCGGAAGTCCGCCGAGGCCCGCAGCGGGCGCAGGTCCAGTACGAGCCGCCGCCTGCCTGCCATCCGCCCCTCCCCTCGGCTCGGGTCGCGCGTACGGTGGACGCGACATGCGCACGATCAGGCAGCCCGGTGTGCACGAGATCGAGATCCGCCGATCCCGGTTCGTGTGCGCGCTCGCCCGTGTCGCGGCCGAGTCCGAGGCGCGGGAGTTCGTCGCGGTGCGCCGCCGTGTCCACCGCGGCGCCGGGCACCACTGCATCGCCTACGTCCTCGGCGAGCACGGTGACATTACCCGCGCCGACGACGACGGGGAACCGGGCGGGACCGGCGGGCGGCCGATGCTGGAGGTTCTGACGCGCCGGTGCCTGACCGGGACCGTCGCGGTCGTCAGCCGTTACTTCGGCGGGGTCAAGCTCGGCGCCGGCGGTCTCCTGCGGGCGTACGGGCAGGTCGTCGCCGAGGCGGTCGACCGGGTCGGGGTGGCCGAGCGCCGCGCCGTGCGTACCGTCACCGTCCAGGTCGATCACGCGTACGCCGGGCGTCTCAGCCGCGACCTGCACGCGTCGCCGTATCCGCCGGTCGCCTCCCGCTACGGGCGACTCGCCGAGATCGACGTCGTCGTCGCCGAGGAGGACCTGGACGGCTTCGACGCCTGGGTGGCCGCCGCGGGCGGCGGGCACGCGCGTACGCGCCGGGGCGGGTACGGGCACATCGACGTGCCGATCCGCTGAGAGACTGCCGGTGGTTGTCAGGTAGGAGCGGAATGATCCGGGTACCGACGACGAAAGGCACCGCTCATGATCGCCACACTGGCCATGGTCCAGCTCGACTGCGACGACCCGCGTGCGCTCGCCGCGTTCTACCACGGCGTCCTGGGCTGGGAGGTCACGCACAGCGAGGACGAGTACGCGATGATCAGCGACGGCTCGGCCAACATCGGGTTCGGTCTCCTTCCGGGGTACCGGCCGCCGTCGTGGCCGCAGGACGACGCCAAGCGGTACCACCTCGACCTGTACGTCGATGACCTGGACGCCGCCGAGGCCGCCTGCCTCCAGATCGGGGCGCGGCGTGCGGACTATCAGCCCGGCGCGGACCGCTGGCGTGTACTGCTCGACCCGGCCGGTCATCCGTTCTGCCTCTGCGTCCGCTCCTAGCCGGCCGCCGCGGCGCCGGGAAGGGGTGCGTGTTTCAGCGTGGAATCACCCAGTCCGGTGTCCAGGTCCCGGCGGCGTCCTGGCCGGTCGTCGTGGCGGCGAGGTGGGTGCGGAGGGTGGTCAGCGCGGGGTGGGGGTTGTCGCGGTGCCACAGGAGGGAGTGCGGGTAGACGGGTGTCGGGCCGGTGACCGGGATGCGGCGCAGGCCGTGGCCGGTCGGCCAGATGAGGCGGGTGTGCTCGCCCATGAAGGTGGCCAGGGCCGGGGTGTCGGCGATGGTGTCGAGGAGCGCGTCGGAGCCGAAGTTGGGGCCGGTCACCTCGATGGTGAGGCGGAACTCGGCGACGAGGTCGTCGTAGTAGGCGCCCCACTCGGTGCCGGGGGCGATGCCGGGCATCCAGATGCGGTGCCCGGTGAGCCGCGCGAGGGTCACCGACCGGGCGGCCGCCAGCGCGTGGGCGGGACCGGTGAGGAGCTGGAGCGGCTCGTCGAGGACGCGGACGGACGCGATGTCGCCCGGGAGGGGCCGGCGGGGCGGAGCGACGGCGCGGAAGGACGCGTCGATGGCGCCGGAGCCGATGGCGGTGAGGGCCGTGTCGATGTCGAACAGCATCATCACGTCGAGGTCGATCTCGGGGTGTGCGCGGTGGAAGCCGCGCATCAGGCCCGACTGCGCGCTGCGGGAGGCGATCACGTCGACGCGCAGCGGGCGGCCGCCGGGGCGTACGGACGCGCACGCGCGCTCGGCCGATGCGCAGCAGGTCGCGTGCGTGGGGCAGGAACGCCTGCCCGTCGATGGTGAGCTCGGCGCCGCGTGGGGCGCGGGTGAACAGTCGCACGCCGAGGTCGCGTTCCAGTGCGGCGATGCGCTTGGAGACGGCCTGCTGGGTGATCGACAGGTCGGCGGCGGCGTTTTGGAACTGGCCGGCTTCCGCGGCGGCGACGAAGGTACGTACTGCTTCGAGATCCACGCCGACCCACCTTAGGTGACAACGGATGGTTGTGGGCATCTGGCAGTGCGGTTGTTTGACCTGCTGTTCCGCTACTCGCTTAGCTCTCACCGGTCAACGTCGGCTTGTACGGTGGGAGCGCTGAGCATGATGATGGGCAGGAGGCCGCTGGGCCGGCGGTTCGGCTGGTTGTGGGCGGCATACGCGGTGAGCGCGTATGGGTCCGGGCTGGGATTCGGGGCATTGCCGCTGATCGCCGTACTGGTGTCGCGCGCCGGCCCCGCCGAGGTGTCCGCGCTGTCCGCGGCAGGGCCGGCGGTGGGCGCGCTGATCGCGGTGCCGCTCGCGCCGTGGGTGGAGTTCCGGCGCAAGCGCCCCGTCATGATCGCGATGGACCTGACACGGTTCGCGGTCATGGCGACGATTCCGGTCGCCTACGCCTTCGGCCGGCTGAGCTTCGCCCAGTTGCTCGTCATCTCGGCCGTGGTCGCCGCGGCCAAGATCGCCTTCAACGCGGCGAGCGGCGCCTACCTCAAGGCCCTCGTAGGGCCCGATGACCTGCTCGTGGCCAACGCGCGGTTCGAGTCCACGAACTGGAGTTCCATCGCGATCGGGCCGCCGCTGGGCGGGGCGGCGATCGGCCTGTTCGGGCCGGTCACCACCGTGGTCGCCGACGCGTCTCAGCTACCTGCTCTCCGCGCTGGGCATCGCCGCGATCCGCGGCCACGAAGAAGCGCCGCGAGCGACCGGCGAGAGCCCGGTGCGGGCGGGCGCACTGCTCGACGGCTGGCGGCACATCATGGGCCACCCCGGCCTGCGGCCGCTCTACCTCAACCAGATACTCGTCGCCGGTCTGATCATGGCCACCGAGCCGTTGCTGGCCGTGCTCCTGCTTCGCCGGCTCGGGTTCCCGCCCTGGCAGTACGGCCTCGCCTTCGCCGTCCCCTGCGTCGGCGGGCTCATCGGCTCCCGGCTGGCCCGCCGTGTCGTGGCCCGCTTCGGCCGGCACCGGGTCTTCCGGACCGTCGGCACCCTGCGTGCCGTCTGGCTGATCGGCCTGGTCTTCATCCGTCCCGGCGTCGTCGGCCTCCTCACCGTGATGGCCGTCGAGCTGGCGATCATCATCAATATGAGCCTGTACGGCCCGGTGCTGGCCACCTACCGGCTCGAACACACCCCCAAGCATCTCCTCGCCCGCGCCCTTACGGCCTGGTCGATCGGCCAGCAGGCATCCATCGCCGTCCTCACCGCGCTCGGCGGGCTGCTCGCCGGCCTCACCGGCCCGCGTACCGCTCTCACGGTCGCGGGACTGCTCGTCCTGACCACACCGTTCCTGCTCCCCCGGCACGACCAGACGCCGCAGCCCGGCCCGGAGCCGGCCCCCAGCCACTCATGAGGCACCGCCCCGCCGGTGCGCGTTTGTCGACCAGGCACCACCAGTAAGGAGAACACTCACGTGAGCACCGTCCCTGGACTTGACCCCGCCCACACCGCACTTCTCGTCATGGACTACCAGTCCACGACCTTGGCCTCTCTGCCCGGAGACGAGGATCGCGACGCCCTGCTCGGCCGTGTGGAAGGGGCGATCGCCGACGTTCGGGCGAACGGGGGCACCATCGCCTACGTACGCGTCGGGTTCACCGAGGCCGACTGGGCCGCGATCCCGGCCGCCAACAAGTCCTTCGCCCCGCTTGCCCGACACCACGTCATGCACCACGAGGACCCTGCGGCGGCCGTACACGAGCGGCTGGCTCCCCAGGACGGCGACATCGTCGTGCGCAAGATCCGCTATGGCGGCATGTCCACCACCGACCTCGACCGGCAGCTACGCGAGCGCGGCGTCACGACCCTGGTCGTCTCCGGAATCAGTACCAGCGGCGTCGTTTTGTCCACCGTCATCGACGCGGCCGACCGCGACTACCGTCTCTACATCCTGTCCGACGGCGTCGCCGACCCAGACGCCGACGTCCACGACGTCCTGCTCCATCGAGTCTTCCCCTCACGGGCCGACATCATCGACACCACCGATTTGCACGCCCTGCTCCAGGCCGGCTGACTCGGGCGAGGAGCCGGTCCCGCCCACGGCCGCCGCACCCAGCCGGTGCGGCGGCCGCCCCGATCTGGACCTCCACGCGGTCCGGGTAGCGCTGGCAGAGCTGCCCGTGCCCGCCGTGGGAGATCTGCACGGCATGAAACCGGTGGCACGCTCAGCGCGTCCCAGCCTCAACGGGACTGCGGCAACGCGGCCCACCAGTCGACGGGGGATCTGTGATCGGATGGCGTCCGGGCCTCAGTCCGGGGATCAAGATCGTACTGGTCCCGTTGGGCCGCAGCTCTCTGCCTGTATCTCTCTGCCACGCTCACGGGGCCGTCCTGGTCGGCGTTGCTCGGTCACGGCACTCCTGGCACTTTCACCGCCGAGCGGTGCGATCGGGTGCGGACCGGATGTCTCTGGAGGGGAACCTTCGTCTCCGACGACGGCCGTGTCCTGCGCGCGGACGTCGGAATCAGCAACGGGGATCGTGTCCGCGCCGGCCGGCGCGTCCCGGCGCTGGACGTCGGTGACCAGGTCGTCTATCCCAAGAACGACCTGGGGGCCCTCACCTCGAACGTCTTCTTCGGGGCGCTCGTGTTCGTGGTCTCACTCGTCACGCTTTTCATCTGGGCCTTCCTGATGCTGAACCGCGTCCGGCGGCGGCGCCGCGGCACTCCCGCCGGGGACTGGCGATCCGGGTCCTCTCCAACTAAGCGCAACTCGCGGGTTGCACCTCATGAGCCCGATGTGCAACTCTGAGGTTGCACACGAAGACGGCGACGAATGGAGTTCTCCTCATGAGCGAGGATCGGATCGAGCGCGAGACCCTGATCGAGGCATCCCTGGAACGGGTCTGGTCGCTGGTGGCCGAACCCGGGTTCTGGGTGGCCGAAGAGGCGAGCATGACCGGCACCGTGGCCAAGGAAGGGCTGTCGACGGTGGCCAGGCACTCCGAGTACGGCGAGTTCCCGATCCACGTGGAGAAGGTCGATCCGCCGACGTACGTGGCCTACCGCTGGGCCAGCGCGTTCCCCGGAGAGGCACTGCGCGAGGGCAACAGCACGCTCGTGGAGTTCACGCTGACCCCCGAGGACGGCAAGACGCGGCTCCGCGTCGTCGAGAGCGGGTTCGCGGCGCTGGCCGGGTCGGAGGAGCTGCGCGGCAAGGCGCTGAAGGACAACGCGGGCGGCTGGCCCCAGGTGCTGGACGCGTTCAAGACCCGCGCCGAGCAGTCTTCTGTGTGACGGGCGACGGCGACGCCGCCGCCGAGCCGGTCGACGGCGTCCTCGTCGCGCTGGCCGACCCGACGCGGCGGCGGCTGCTCGACCTGCTCGCCGCACGCGGCGAGGCCACCGCGACGACGCTGTCCGAACGCCTGCCCGTCTCACGGCAGGCGGTCGTCAAACACCTGGCCGTCCTGGACGCGGCCGGGCTGGTCTCGGCCACCCGGGTCGGACGCGAGGTGCGCTACTCCGTACGGCCCAGGGCGCTGAACGCGACGGCCCGCTGGATGGCCGCGCTCGCGGCCGACTGGGACCGGCGGCTGGCGGACGTCAAACGCATCGCCGAGGCCGCCGAACGCGAGTCCCCCTAGTGATCACCCATCACCCCTGAAGGGGATCTTCCCCACCGCGCCGCCCCGACGGCCCGCTCGCCGGGGCGGCGCGGCATGTCACGACACAGGCGCCGCCGCGCCCGCCACGAGGGGACCCCTCGATGACCACCCGACCTCGCCTCCCCCGATCGGCGCCAGGCAGCGGCTGATCCTGTTCGTCCTGCTCGGCGCCGGTTCATGCTGTCGGTCGACTTCCCGATCCTGAACGTCGCGCTGCCGGAGGTCGGCGCGGGCACCGGGCTGGGGCTGACCGGGCTGCCCTGGATCGCCTCCGCGTACGCGCTGCCCGCGGCCGGCTTCGCCCTGGTGTTCGGCCGGATGACGGACCTGTTGGGCCGCCGCAGGCTGTTCCTGTCCGGGATGGTCCTGCTGATCGCGGCGTCGCTGCTCGGCGGCACCCTCGTCAGCCTGCTGAGCTGGCGGGCCGCGTTCTTCGTCAACGTGCCCGTCGCCGTGGTCATCCTGGTCCTGACCCCCCTGATCGGCGAGAGCCGCGCGCCCGGCCGGGTACGGCTGGACCTGCCCGGAGCGGTGACCGTGAGCGGCGGCCTGCTCGCGGTGATCTACGCGGTCATCGAGAAGGACCTGCCCGCGGCGCTGCTCGGAGTGGTGTCGCCGGCCGCGTTCTGGGTGATCGAACTGCGCTCGCCCGCGCCCCTGGCCCCCGTACGGGTCCTGCGGCGGCCCACGGTCACGTGGGGCAACCACGCGGGACTCGGTGGTCTTCGCGATGGAGCCCGCGATGATCTTCTTGACCACGCTCTACCTGCAGCGGATCCTGGGCCTGTCCCCGCTGGTCACCGGCCTGGCCTTCGGAGTGCCGGGCCTGGCGGCCGTGGCCGCCGGCGTCATCGCCGGACGTCTCCTCGGGCGCCTGGGCAACCGCCGGTCCTGACCGGCGGCCTGGCCGTGCAGGGCCTGGCGACCCTCCCGCTGGTGTTCCTCGGCGATGGCCGTGTCTGGCTCGCGGTCCTGGTCCCCGCGCTGTTCGCCGGGTTCTTCGGGCACGTCAGCTCGATCGTGGCGTACACCGTGACCGCGACCTCCGGCCTGCCGGACGAGGAGCAGGGCCTGGCGACCGGCCTGACCACCATGACCCAGCAGGTGGCCATCTCGGTCGGCATCCCGGTCCTGGGCGCGGTCGCCGCGGCACGCGGCACCGAACTGCCCGGCATCCACCCCGCGCTGGGCGCCGACGTCGCGGTGACCCTCCTCAGCGTCGCTCTCATCTGGTTCGGCCTGCGCCCGCGCCGCGGGCCGGCGGCCCTGGCCGCGGAAGAAGGAGCGGGCGGACCCCTCGCCGTGCCCGCGGACCGGCCATGACGGCGCAGGCGCCGCGGCGTGCTCGCCGCGGCGCCTCACCAGAGGCCGCGAGCGGGCGGTCAGCTCCCCCGGACCATCGCGTAGGTGTAATGGAGGAGGCCCTCACCGAGGGTCCGCACGTCCAGCAGGCGCATCGGCCTGGCCTCACCGGTCTGGCCGAACAGGCGCTCGCCCGCCCCGAGCACGACCGGGAAGACCGTCAGCCGCACCTCGTCGACCAGGTCGTGCTCCAGCAGCGTACGCACGAGCCGGTAGCTGGCGTAGACGACGATCTCCCCCTCCAGCCGCTCCTTCAGCTTGGTGACCTCGCTCACCGCGTCGCCGCCCAGCACAGTCGCGTTGCTCCACCGGGGCTCCTCCACGGTCGAGGACACGACGTACTTGGGCAGGCCGTTCAGCCGTTCGGCCCACTCACCGCCGCGGCCCAGCCACCGCGAGGCGAACCACGCGTCGCTTCGCCGCCCCAGCAGCAGCGCCTCGGTACGCAGCGCCTCGCCGAAACTGACCTCGCTCCACGCCTGGAGGTCCTCACCCCCGTACCGGCCGAACCAGCCGCCGAGCCGGGTGTCCTCCTGGCCGTCGGGATCCTGGACGACCCCGTCGAGGGTGACGTTCGTACTCACCACGATCTTTCCCATTCGCGCTCTCCCTTTTCTCGCGTAGACCGAGCCACACCGATACCGACACCGCGACCGGGCGGAAATGGGCCCCCGCGGACCGCCCAGTCCGGGCCGCCGCCGGTGTCCATAGAGGATGGAGACCTCACAGGAGGCGAGAAGAAGGGTGGTGAGGGCGGTGCGGGCCGACCTGATCGCACGGGCGCGGGCCGGGGACGGCGAGGCGTTCCGTGAGATGACCGAACCGTACCTGCGGGAGCTGCAGGTCCACTGCTACCGGATGCTCGGCTCCTTCCAGGACGCCGAGGACGCCCTGCAGGACACGCTGCTCAGCGCCTGGCAGGGCCTCGCCGGGTTCGAGGGCCGCGCCTCGCTCCGTACCTGGCTCTACCGGATCGCCACCAACCGCTGCCTCAACGCCCGCCGTACGGCCGGCCGGCGGCCCGCCAGGGAGTGGAACATCCCCGGTGTCGAACCGCCCGAGCCGACCCGGATGGGGGAGGTCGTCTGGCTCGAGCCCTTCCCCGACGCTCTCCTCGAAGGCGCGGCCGGCGCGCCGCTCGGCCCGGAGGCGCGCTACGAGCAGACCGAGTCCATCTCGCTGGCCTTCGTGACCGCCCTTCAGCTCCTGCCGCCACGCCAGCTCGCCGTCCTCACCCTGCGCGACGTCCTGGGATTCCCCGCCGGTGAGGTCGCCGGGATGCTGGACGCGACCCTGGAGTCGGTCAACAGCGCGCTCAAACGGGCACGCGCCGGCCTGCGCCGCCGGCTGCCCGAGGCCCGCGGACCGGCGCCCGCCGCCGGCACACCCGCGGAAGAGGAGATCGTCGCGAAGTTCGTCAGCGCGTACGAGTCCGCCGACCTCGACGCGCTGGTGAGCCTCCTGACCGACGACGTCTTCATGTCGATGCCGCCGATGCCCCTGGAATACCAGGGCCGCGACGTCGTGGCCCGGTTCTGCGCCGGGATCTTCGGCGCGGACCGCAGGTTCGACCTCGTGGCGACGCGCGCCAACGGCCAGCCGGCGTTCGGCGCCTACCTGCGCACCCCGGCCGGCGTACGGCACGGGACCGGCCTGCTGGTCCTGACCCTGCGCGGCGGCCGGATCAGTGCCATGTCCCGGTTCGAGCACAGCGCGTTCGCCTGGTTCGGGCTGCCGCGGTCACTGCCTGGCCGGTGACCGGCCCGACCCCTTGCGCGAGGGTCACCAGCTGAGTGTGGCCGCCACCGGCAGATGGTCGCTGCCGGTGGCCGGCAGCACCCACGCGCGGTCCGGTTTCACGCCGCGGACCAGAATCTGGTCGATCCGCGCCACCGGGAACCCCGCCGGCCAGCTGAAGCCGAAGCCGTCCCCGGCCTTCGCCTGAACCGGGGCCAGCCGCGCGGTGAGGCCGTCGAACGCGCGGTCGTCCGTGGTGCCGTTGAGGTCCCCGAGCAGTACCACCCGCGTGTCGGGCTCGGCGGCGACGGCACGGGCGAGAGCCTGCGCGCCCCTGTTGCGCGCGGCCGTCCAGAATCCTCCCCTGGGCATCACGCGTACCGACCCCAGGTGGGCCACGTACACCGCCAGCGGTCCCTGCCGGGTGGCCACCGTGGTGCGCAGCGCCCGGTTGTCGGCCAGCTTGACGGCGGCCGGAATGGTCGCCGCCAGCGGCCCGAGGTCCATCTCGGTGTCGATCGGCCGGGTGCCCGACAGCGGCAGCCTGCTCCACAGCCCGACGGTGCCCTGCACCGTGTGGTACGGGTACGCCTTCGCCAGCTCCCTCTCGTACGTTCCCCTGGCCTGCCGGGTCAGCTCCTCCAGCGCCAGCAGGTCCGCGCCGGAGGCGGCCAGGTCGCGGGCGGTGCCGGCCGGATCGGGGTTGCCGGCGCCGACGTTGTGCTGGACCACCGTCAGGTCGCCGCCCGGACGGGACTTGTCGCCGAGCAGCCCGCCGAACAGGCTCACCCACACCACGGCGGGCAGCAGCAGCGCGGCCACCGCGGACGCCGAACGGCGCCACAGCGCGCCGGCCAGCAGCACCGGGACGAACAGGCCGAACCACGGCAGGCAGGTCTCCACCAGGCTGCCGAGGTTCCCGGCCCCGTTCGGGACCCACCGGTGCGCCAGCATGAGCAGGCCCACCAGCAGCGCCGCGACGGCGAGCACCAGGCCGCGCTTCCACGGCCCCGGGCGCGAACCGGCGCGGATCGCCCGTGCCAGGCCCGTGCGCCGGTGACCGGAGCCGGTATCGGGGCGGCCGGCGCCGCGCTGCCGGGTCGTCGCCTGTGTCGATGGGGGATGGTTCATGCCGCCAGTCAAGGCGACGCGGTGTTGCGGGCACGTATGCGGAATTCGATATGCCGACGATATGCGCAGGCCAGTAGCGTCGAGGACATGCGTGTGCTGATCGTCGAGGACGAGCCCTACATGGCAGAGGCCATCCGCGACGGCCTGCGCCTGGAGGCGATCGCGGCCGACATCGCCGGTGACGGCGACACCGCCGTGGAACTCCTGAGCACCACCGCCTACGACATCGCCGTCCTGGACCGCGACATCCCCGGCCCCTCCGGCGACGAGATCGCCGAACGGATCGTCGCCTCCGGCAGCGGCATGCCGATCCTCATGCTCACCGCGGCCGACCGCCTCGACGACAAGATCTCCGGGTTCGGGCTCGGCGCCGACGACTACCTCACCAAGCCGTTCGAGCTGGCAGAGCTCGTCCTGCGGCTCAGAGCCCTCCAGCGCAGGAGCGCCCACAGCAGGCCACCCGTACGGGAGATCGCCGGCCTGCGCCTGGACACCTTCCGCCGCGAGGTCTACCGCGACGGCCGCTACGTCGCGCTGACCAGGAAACAGTTCGCCGTCCTCGACGTCCTCGTCGCCGCCGAAGGCGGTGTCATCAGCGCCGAAGAGCTGCTGGAGCGGGCCTGGGACGAGAACGCCGACCCCTTCACCAACGCCGTGCGCATCACTGTCTCGGCCCTGCGCAAGCGTCTCGGCGAGCCCTGGATCATCGCGACCGTGCCCGGCGTCGGCTACCGCATCGACGCCCGGTCACCGGCCGGGCACGAGGGGGCCGGGCGTGGATAGAGCGCCGGGGTTGAGCGTCCGCCTCAAGCTCACCCTCAGCTACGCCGGGTTCCTCATCCTCGCCGGCGGCCTGCTGCTCGCGGCGGTGTGGTGGTTCCTCCTGCGTTACGTGCCCGACCGTGCCCTCATCGTCCCCGGCTCCCCCGGCATCCCCACCGGTGTCTTTCCCGTACAGTCCCGCCTCCTGCACGTCTTCGCCCCCAGGGCGGCCGCGGTGCTGGCGTTCCTGCTCGTGTTCGGCGTCGGGGGAGGGTGGATCCTCGCCGGCCGGATGCTCGCCCCGCTGACCCGCATCACCGGCGCCACACGCATGGCCACCAACGGGTCGCTCTCCCACCGGATCCGGCTGCCCGGCCGCAAGGACGAGTTCCGCGAACTCGCCGACGCCTTCGACGCGATGCTCACCCGGCTCGAAGCCCACGTCGCCAACCAGCGGAGATTCGCCGCCAACGCCTCCCACGAGCTGCGCACCCCACTCGCGATCTCCAAGACGCTCCTCGACGTGGTCCGCGCCGATCCACGCCGCGACGCCGGTGACGTCATCGACCGCCTCCACGCCGTCAACACCCGCGCCATCGAGCTCACCGAGGCGCTGCTCCTGCTCAGCCGCGCCGAGCAGCGGTCCTTCCCCCGAGAGCCGGTCGAACTGTCCCTCCTCGCCGAAGAAGCCACCGAGACTCTCCTGCCCCTCGCGGAAAAACGCGGCGTCACCGTCGAGACCGGCGGCGACCTCACCCCCGCTGCCGGATCACCGGCGCTCCTGCTGCAACTGACCACCAACCTCGTGCAGAACGCGATCGTCCACAACCAGCCGGACAAGGGCAGCGTGTGGGTCCACACCAGCGCCCGCCCCGGAGCCGTGGCGCTCACCGTCGAGAACACCGGCGAGCCCCTCACCCCCGAACAGGTCGCCACCTTCACCGAACCGTTCCAGCGCGGCACCGAGCGCATCCACACCGACCACGCCGGTGTCGGCCTCGGCCTGGCCATCGTGAAGGCCATCACCCAGGCACACGACGGAACCCTCACCCTCACCCCGCGTTCCGCCGGCGGGATCCGCATCACCGTCGAACTGCCCGCAGCGCCCCCGGACCCCAGAAGGTAAAGGAGCCGTCCTCGCCCGAGACGGCCCTGCCGCATGGCGCACGACGTTCACCGTCGTGGCGGCCCTCGGCGTCGCCGCCGTCATCTGCTCCCAGGTCCGCGTTCATCGCCTGGGCACCGCCGTCTAGTTCACCCGGCCCGCGCGTACGCCCGGGGCGTGGCGGTCGAGGTCAGTGCTCCGGCGCTGGTCTCTCCGGCTGGGCCCGCGCCTGGGCCTGGGCGAGTGCGTGTTCGGCGCGGGCCGCGCGTTCACGCTGGGTGTCGGCATCGGCACGTGCGGCGTCGCGGGCGTCTTCCAGCGCGGCGCGTTCGGCGTCGTGGCCGGCGCGGGCCGCGGCGAGGTCGGTACGTGCCTGGCCGAGTTCGGCGCGCGCGTCGCGTGCGGCCTCCTGGGCTTCGGCGATCGCCCGCCCGGCGGCGCCGATCCGCTCGGCGGCGGCGCGCTGCTCCTGAGCCAGGGCCCCCTCGGCGCGCTCGGCCTGCTCGGCGGCGCGGCGCAGGGCGGCGGTGGTCTCGGTGAGTTTCCGCTGGGTCTCGGCCAGCTCGGCGGTGGTCTGCTCCAGCCGCGCGACACGGGAGTCGCGGTCAGCGCGCGTGGTCTCCAGCTGCCCGTGCGCGGCGGCCAGCAGCGCGGCGGCGTCGGAGAGCTCGCCCCGGGCGGCCGCGAGCCGGTCGCGGAGTTCGTCCCGGCTCTCCTCGACGAGCCTGGTCTCCCGTTCGGCCTGCTCCCGCGCGGCCTGGTACAACGCGGCGGCCTTCTCAGCAGCCCCGGCCCGCTCGCCGGCGCCGTCGGCGTCGGCGCGTGCCTTGTCCACGGCGGCGCGCGCGTCCTGTACGGCACGCCGCTCCCGGCGTTCGGCGGTCTCGGCGCGTGCCTCGGCATCGGCGACCTCGGCGCGGTCACGGACGGCCTGCTCCTCCAGTTCGGTGTTGCGGTCCAGCACGGTCGCGCGCAGCTCGGCCACCTGCCCGGCGAGCGCGAGGTCGCGGTCGGCGGACGCGCGCAGTTCCTCGGCGTGGGCGCGGCGGGCGGCCTCCTCGGTGGCACCCAGGACAGGAGGGCCTGGAGCGGGCGTTCGGTGGCGGCACCGACCGCGCTCGTACGGGCGCGGCGGGCGGCCTCCTTGCAGTCCCGCCCGTCACGGCTCTCCCCCTTGCGGTGGTATTCGCGCCGCCGGCCGGGACCGCCGGCCGCCGCGCTCGGCAGCGGGTCGCCGCAGAACCGGCACCGCCCGTCCGGTGCGTCGTCCACCGCGGCGGCCTCACCACCGTCATCGGGCGGACCGGCGGCCTCCAGGCCGGTGAACTCGTCATCGCGCATGCCGCCGACTGTAACAGGTGCGACTCTCGAAACTTGATTCGCATAACGTGGTTTCACGAAACGCGCTTTTGTTACACAACGTGGGTCGGCTTAATTGATAGTTAAGCCGACCCAGGAGGGTAGCCGGGCGGGCTACGATCGGCTGCGGCCTCACCGGTCGTTGGCGCTGGTGAGCCGCGGCGACCGCCGTGCGGGGCCGACGAGCGAAGGAACCGAACGTGCCGTCGGTGCGACCCGCGGGTGGAACGGAAAGGCGGACAAGACCGGACATGGACGATGACGAGCCGACGGGCCAGGGCCCCGGCGAGCCGGACGCGGCATCCCGCCTCCCCGCCTCCCCCGCGAGAGACGCCTTCGGCTCACGCCGGACCAGCGCGGCCCGGCGCGACCGCGCCCGAACCGCCCGGTGTGGTGGTGATGCACGGCGGGCCGGCCGGGGTGACGCTCGTCTCCCCGCCGACACGGACCACCGGCTCTCCGACAAGGCCGCGGCGCTGGTGGCGCGTGGCCTGGCGAGCAACACCCGCGCCGCCTACGAACGGCACTGGGCGCCGTTCCAGCGCTGGTGCCGGCTGCGCGGCCGTACCTCGCTCCCCGCCACCGCCGAGACCCTCGCCGAGTACGTGCACCATCTGACCGAGACCACCACCCAGTACGGCGGTCCGCCGAGCCCGTCCACGATCAACCACGTACTCGGCTGCCTCCAGGCCGCGCACAAGCACACCGGGCAGATCTGTGACGTCCGGCTGGCCCGCCTGGCGCTGCGCGCCTACCGCCGCGAGGCAACCCCGGCGACGCCCGCGACGGTGCGCGGGCGGCGGGCGCGGCCGCAGTCACTTCCGATCGCGCTGGCCACGCTCCGCACGCTCGTGTACGCGATCCTGGCCGACGTCGGCGCCGGCGACCTGGAGCCGGTACGGGGCCAGCGGGACCAGGTCGCGCTCGTGCTCGGCTTCGCCATGGCCTCACGCGCCCTCGAGGTCGCCACCCTGGACATCGCCGACCTGGCGTTCTCCGACCGGGGGCTGACCGTCACCGTCCGTGCGTCCAAGACCGACCAGGACGCCCGCGGCGCGAAGGTCCACCTCAAGTACGGCCGGCACCTGGAGACCTGCCCGGTCCGGCTGACCCAGGCATGGATCGCCACACTCGCCGCGAACGAGGTCACCAGCGGGCGGCTGCTGCGCGGCATCGACCGCTCCGGCCGGCTCGCCGGCACACCCGGCTACGCGGGTCGCACCCGCGGCGACGGAACACCCGCGCCGATGTCGAACGACGCCCTCAACACGCTACTGCGCGCCGCCGTACGAGCGGGCGCGGGCCACCGACCCCGGCGGCGATGCTCGAAGAACCCGATCGCTACTCCTGGCACGGACTGCGCGCCGGGTTCGCGACATCCGCCGCCGAGGGCGGCGCGGCACCCAGCGCCATCGCCGACCACGGCCGGTGGAAGGGCCTGCTCATGGTCATGCACTACTGGCGCAGCGGAACCGCCTGGGCCAACAACGCCCTGGACAAGATCGACCTGTAGCCGCCGAACCCGCGCCGGGGCGGCGGCCCACACCCGTTCGGAGGCACAGGGTCCTGCTGATCAGTCCGAACCGTCTTCGGGCATGCTGATCGATACGGGGCCGGTGGCCGGCTTGGGGGACCATGACGAAGGATGAGGCAGAGGCGCTGAGCGAGGCGTGGCGTTCGCGGTGGGGCGGAGCTCCCATCGCCTACGAGTTCCGTGATCGGTATGCCGAGCGCTGGGTCCGTTTTCACAGCCTGCCCCAGTCCAAGCGGTACGCCGAGACGGAGGAGGAGTACGGCATCATCCTTGACCGTCATCACACGGTGCTCGCCGAGCTCGGGGCCGGTGATGGCCTCTTCGTGATCGTCGGATGCTTCGAGGACGCCGATGGCCAGGCGGCGCCCGACCCCCGGACTCCCCCCGGCGCGGTTCCCTGGCTGAGGATCGAACCCGACTACCGTTCGCACTTCGCGATTCCGCTCCACCTGTACGCCGCAGCCAGTGCGCAGGACCGGGCCGTTCTCGATCCGTTTCTGCGAGCGGTGGCCGATGACGAGCTGGGCCATGTGATCATCGCGCCCAGGGATCTGCGCTGGCTCTATCACCCCTATGACGGCGGAGCCGACGTCATAGCGCCGACCACCCACGAACGCGACGCCGTGAAGATGCGCCACCGGGACTGGCTGTCAGCTCACCCCGCCGGACTCTAGGTCACATCGGCGCCTGGAGGCAGTCACCGCGAACGCTCCCGACCCTCCGAGATCCCGTCACCGGGCTGCGGCCGGGCGCTCGACGTGGTTCCACTCACGTCCGGTGATCAGCCGGAGAGCAGGGCGCGTACCTCCTCGGTGGTCGTCTCCTCCAGGCGCTCGCCCACGAGCACCCAGCGGGTGATGCCGATGGACTCCAGGAAGGGCAGGTCGTGGCCGGCGATCACCAGCGCGCCCTCGAAGGAGGCGAGTGCGCTGGTGAGCTGCCGTAGTCCGGACAGGTCCAGGTTGTTCGTCGGCTCGTCCAGCATCAGCAGCTGCGGCGCCGGGGCGGCGAGCATCGTCGCCGCCAAGGCCGGCGCGGAAGCGCTCCCCGCCCGACAGGGTGCCGGCCGGCTGGTCGGCGCGCGCGCCAGTGAACAGGAACCGGGCGAGCTGGGCGCGGATGTGGTTTCCGTTGACCCCGGGCGCCCGGCGCGCCACGTTCGCCGCGACGCTCAGGTCCTCATCCAGCACGTCCAGGCGCTGCGGGAGGAACCGCAGCGGGACGAACACCTCGGCGTCGCCGGACAGCGGCGCGAGCTCGCCGGCGAGGGCGCGCAGGAGCGTGGTCTTTCCCGCGCCGTTGCGCCCGACCAGCGCGACGCGCTCGGGACCCCGCACCTCCAGGTCGCCCGCGCGCAGCCTGCCGTACGGCAGGCGGAGTGCGTTCACGCGCAGGACGGTACGGCCCGCGGGCACGGCGGTGTGCGGCAGGCTCACCCGGATCTCCGGATCCTCGGCGACGGCGTCCGCGGCCTCCTCGCGTCGCGCGCGTGCCTGGTCGAGGCGGTCCTCGTGCAGGCCGCGTAGCTTGCCCGCCGACTCCTGCGCGGACCGCTTGCGCGCCCCGGCGATGATCTTGGGGGCGCGCCGTTCGGCGTCCATCTTCCGGCTGTGGCGCTGCCGGCGTGCCAGTTTGACCTGGGTCTCCTCCAGTTCGCGTCTCTGGCGGCGGACATCCGCCTCGGCCGCCCGCAGCGTACGCCCGGCGGCCTCTCGCTGGGCGGCGAGGGCCTCCTGGTAGGCGGACCAGCCGCCGCCGAACCAGCTCACCGAGCCCGCGCGCAGCTCGGCGATGCGGTCCACGCGTTCCAGCAGCTCGCGGTCGTGGCTGACCACGACCAGCACGCCGGAGCGCCAGGCCTCGACGGCCGTGTAAAGGCGGCGGCGGGCGTACAGGTCGAGGTTGTTGGTCGGCTCGTCGAGCAGCAGGACGTCGGGACGTCGCAGCAGCAGCGCGGCCAGGCGCAGCAGTACGGTCTCCCCGCCGGACAGCGCGCCGGCGTGGCGGTCCAGCCCGACGTCGCCGAGGCCGAGCGAGCCCAGCGCCGCCAGGGCGCGCTCGGAGACGTCCCAGTCGTCGCCGATCGTCTCGAAGTGCTCCTCGCGCGCGTCTCCGGCCTCGATCGCGCGCAGCGCGGCACGCCGGCCGGCGATGCCCAGGGCCTCCTCGACGCGCAGGGTGGTGTCGAGAGTGACGTCCTGCGGCAGGTACGCCAGGCTGCCGCCGACCGTCACCGAACCGCGGGAGGGGCGCAGCCGGCCGGCGAGCAGGCGCAGCAGCGTGGACTTTCCTGCGCCGTTGGCTCCCGCGAGGCCGGTACGGCCCCGGCCGACGACCAGGGAGAGCCCGTCGAAGACGGGTGTGCCGTCCGGCCACTGGAAGGACAGGTCCGAGCAGGTGAGCGCGATGGGTTCGGCCATGGGGTTCTCGCATTTCGCCGAAGGAACGGGGCTTCGTATGCGAGCACCACGCGGCGACCCAGGCCGGAAAGTCCCTCCGGAAGGGGTGAGCACCGAGGTCGCATCCACGCGAGGCCACGACGAGGTGACCGGTGACAGGCCCGTGGGCCGTGCCGCGTGATGTTCGCGAACCTCAGATGCGCAACGTCCACCTCTATCGGAGACGACAGGACCTTGACACTGTACCCCGGCAGGACACGAGGCCGCCGCTCCGTCGACAGGCCCCCCTCGGCGAGCTGCGCCGGGCCACCGGCGTACGCGGGACCGCTTCCTCACCCGTCCCAGCTCAAGGCGCGGGCGACGCGCGCCCGGCGCGGCTAGGCGACGGCCTTGGCCAGGAACTCCTCCTGGGCGGCGAACTCCCGCTCGGCCACCTTGATCGGGAACTGCAGGAACCCGTGGGCCGCCTCGGCGACCACCTCCAGCGACGTGTCGTTGCCCGCCGCGCGCCAGCGCGCCGCCATGAACAGCGTGTCGTCCAGCAGCGGATCACACGTGCCGGCGACGAACCGGGCCGGCGGCAGCCCCCTCAGGTCCGCGTACAGCGGCGAGACGTCCGGCCGCCGCCGCTCCTCCGTGCCCGTCCCCGGCAGGAACTGGTCATAGAACCAGCTCATGATCGGCGTGGACAGCACGAGGTTCAGCTCGCCCCACTGCCGCTGGCTCGGCGTCATCGACAGGTCGAAGGCGCCGTAGGTGAGCTGCGCGGCGCGGAACGCCGACGCCAGCTCCCCCAGGCGCAGCAGCGTGACCACCGACAGCTGCGCGCCCGCCGACTCGCCGCCGATCGTCAGCCGGTCCGTGCCGAACTCGGCCGCGCCCTCGGTGAGCAGCCACCGCGCGGCGTCCTCGCAGTCGTCCGGCGCGGCCGGGTACGGGTGCTCGGGCGCCAGGCGGTAGTCGACGCTGACCACGGCGACCTCGGCGGAACGCGCGAGTCGCAGCAGCGCGCCGTCCTGTGCCGCGGCCGACCCGAGGGTCCATCCGCCGCCGTGAAGGTGCAGGTGCACGCCGCGCATGACCGGCGGGGTGAACACCCGCAGCGGCACCGGGCCCGCGCGGCCCGTGATGGTGCGGTCCGCGCCCTCCTCCAGGCGCACCGGTGCCGGGAAGGCCCCCTCGCCGCGTGCGCGGGCGGCGCGGGAGGCCGGCGGGTCGTCCAGTTCGTGGTGGGCGGGCAGCGCGGCGAGGGTCTCGGCGAGAGTCCGGTTGTACGCGCGGGTCTGCTCAGCGACATCCGCGCCGGTCGTGATGAGCATGCCTTCAGCGTGCACCACGGATCGCGTGCCGCACAGTCTCCTGCGGCGGCTGACTACGATTGGCCGGTGCCCACACCCGAGCTGCCGATCAGGACCGAACGGCTCCTCCTGCGGCTCTACACCGAAGCCGACCTCGACGACGTCCACGACATCCAGTCCCGGCCGGAGGTGGCCCGCTACCTGTACTGGGGGGCGCGGGACCGCAGGCAGGCGCGCGGCTCGCTCAAGCAGAAGATCGCCTCCTCGGCCCTGCGCGAGGAGGGCGATGACCTGACACTCGCGGTGGAGCTGCCCGGCACCGGCAAGGTGATCGGCGACGTCCTGCTCGTCTACCTCAGCCGGGAGTACCGCCAGGGCGAGATCGGCTACATCTTCCACCCCGACCACGGCGGCCGCGGCTATGCGACCGAGGCCGCCGCGGTGATGTTGCGGCTCGCGTTCGAGGTCTATGGCCTGCACCGGGTGACCGGCCGTCTCGACGCGCGCAACACCGCCTCGGCGCGGGTGCTCGAACGCCTCGGCATGCGCCGCGAGGCGCATCTGGTGCAGAACGAGTTCGTCAAGGGCGAGTGGACCGACGAGGTCGTCTACGCGATCCTCGAAGACGAGTGGCGCGCCAGGGGCGCCTGACCCCGCTCGAAGTCCAGCAGCCGCCGCTTGCGGTCCAGGCCGCCGCCGTACCCGGTGAGGTCGCCGTTCGCGCCGACCACGCGGTGGCAGGGCACGATGATGCCGATCGGGTTGCGGCCGTTGGCCAGGCCCACGGCGCGGGCGGCGGTCGGCGGCCGCCCGAGCCGGTCCGCGAGCTGGCCGTACGTCACGGTCCGCCGTACGGGATCGCCCGCAGCGCCTCCCAGACCTGCCGCTGGAACGGCGTCCCGGCGAGGGCCAGCGGCACGTCGAAGTGGGTCAGGCTCCCGGCGAAGTACGCCTCCAGCTGCGCGGACGCCTCGGCGAACGGCGTGTCGTCACGGTCGCCGAAGGTCTCATCCGCCGGCCGGTGGCGCTGCCGGTCCATGTAAGGCCGTCAGCGCGCCGTCGGTGGCGACGAGGGTGAGCGGGCCGACGGGGCTGTCCACGACGGTGTGCGCCCGGTCTGGCATTGGCACGTCCTTCAGCGAATCGGATCAGCCGGCGGGGAGGCGGTTGATGGCGTGGTCGCCGGTCGCCCAGAGGTACTGCACGGCGTACGCGCGCCAGGGCCGCCACGCCGCCGCGTGCCGGATCAGCGCGGCCGGGGTCGTGGGCAGGCCGAGGTGCCCCGCCGCCCGGCGTACGCCGAGGTCGGTGGCGGTGAAGGCGTCCGGGTCGCCGAGCGCGCGCATCGCGATCGTCTCGACGGTCCAGGGGCCGATGCCGGGCAGCGTGGCGAGCCGGGCGCGTGCGCGGCCCCAGTCGCTGCCGGTGCCGAGGTCGATCTCGCCGGCGGCGAGCGCGGCGGCCAGCGTCGTCAGCGTAGCGCGGCGCCGCCGCGGGAACGCGAGCGACGACGGGTCGACGCCGGCGATGGCCGCCGGGGCGGGGAACAGGTGGGTCAGCCCGCCCTCGGGGTCGGTCACCGGCTCGCCGTGGGCGCGTACCAGCCGGCCGGCGTGCGTGCGGGCGGCGGCGGTGGAGACCTGCTGGCCGAGCACCGCGCGGACGGCGAACTCGGCGCCGTCGACGGTGCGCGGCACGCGGCGGCCCGGGTGCTTGTCCACGTGCGGGGCCAGCGCGGGTCCTGGCGCAGCAGGTCGTCCACGGCGACCGGGTCGGCGTCCAGGTCGAGCATCCAGCGGCACCGGCTGATCGCGATGGACAGGTCGCGCAGGTCGGTGAGGGCCAGCCGGCAGGCGATGTGGTCCGGGGCGGGGCGCAGCGTCGACGATGCCGTGTCCGTGCGGGAGCCGCAGGGTGCGCCGGTACGCGCCGTCGCGCCACTCCTCGACGCCGGGCACGCCGGTCGCGGCCAGGTGGCCGAACAGGTTGTCGGGGCACAGCGGGGTGCGGAAGGGCAGCCGCAGGGAGAGCGTGCCGGAGGTCTCGGCCGGGTGTCCGCGGCCGACGCGGTCGCGCAGCTCGGTCGGGGACAGCGCGAAGACCTCGCGTACGGTGTCGTTGAACGTCCGGATGCTGGCGAACCCGGCGGCGAAGGCGATGTCGCTCATCGGCAGCGTGCTGGTCTCGATCAGCAGCCGTGCGGTCTGGGCGCGCTGGGCGCGGGCCAGCGCCAGCGGGCCGGCGCCGAGCTCGGCGCGCAGCTGGCGTTCGATCTGGCGGGTGCTGTAGCCGAGGCGGGCGGCCAGGCCGGGCACGCCGTCGCGGTCGATCGACCCCGTCCGCGATCAGGCGCATGGCGCGGGCGACCAGGTCGGCGCGTTCGTTCCACTCCGGCGAGCCGGGGCTGGCGTCGGGGCGGCAGCGCTTGCAGGCGCGGAACCCGGCCTGCTGGGCGGCGGCCGCGCTCGGGTAGAAGCGCATGTTCTCGACCTTGGGCGGCACCACCGGGCAGCTGGGCCGGCAGTAGATCCCGGTGGTCAGCACCGCGGTGAAGAACCACCCGTCGAAGCGTGCGTCCTTGGACTGCACCGCGCGTACGCAGCGTTCCACGTCCTCATGCATACGCCCAGCATCGCCTGCGGTCACCCGCGCGGGCTAGCGAAAATCCGACATCGTCGTGGCGGGGCCGGTCAGCGGCTCGTACGCACGCGTACGTGGACGTCGGCCGGTTCGACGCTGGAGTCGCAGCTCGCGCACCACAGGGGGTGCCCGACCTCGTGCTCGTCCGCGCCGTGGACGTAGTCGATCGGGCCCTTGCGGATCCAGCGCTCGCCCCAGGCGGTCAGCGCGACGATCACGGGGACCAGGTCGTGGGCCATCCGAGGTCAAGGACGAGTGGACCGGGACGGCCGTCACCTTCGACATCGCCGAACGCGAGGCCGTACGGAGGTCCGCTTCACCCACGAGGGCCTGGTCCCGGAGTTCCAGGGCTACGACTCCTGCTCACACGGCTGGAGCGTCTACATCGACCGGAGCCTGCGCAGCCTGATCGCGACGGGCGCCGGAGGCGCGCGCTCGGCGGCCCTCCCGGTGAGCTGACACGCCGGGCACGGCCGAGCCGGACCGCGCCCCACGCCGCTCCGCCTACGATCAGGGCATGACAACGGCCCAGGACAGCGCACCGGAACAACCACCGTCCGGGCTGCCCTGGGCCGGCCGGCCGCAGCGCGCCGACCTCATCTGCTGGTTCGGCATCGCGGCGAGCGGCCTGTACGCCCTGGCGCTGATCCCGATCCGGCCGCTGCTCATCGGGCACCATCCGGTGCTCCTGGAGCTGCTGACCGGCAGCATGACCTCGATCGTGACGGCGGGGGCGTTCGCGCGCGTCGGCCAGGTCCCGATCGCCCTCGCCGTCCTCGCGGCCGTGCCCGGCATGATCATGTTCGACCCGTTCTTCTGGTGGGCGGGCCGCCGCTGGGGCCGGAGCATGCTGACGATCTTCGCGGGCCGCAGCCGGCGCGGCGGCCGGCTCGTCGCGCGAGCCGAGAAGTACGGCCGCCGGCTCGGCTGGCTCGGCGTGGTGTTCGCCTACTACCTGCCGATCCCGGCCGCGCTGGTGTTCGTCGTCGCGGGCTGGACCGGCATGCGGCTGGTCACGTTCGTGCTGCTGGACGTCGTCGGCGCCCTGCTGTGGATCGTGCTGCTCGCCGGGCTCGGCTACTACCTCGGCCAGGACGCCGTGGACGTCGCCAAGACCATCTCCCACTACGGGCTGTACGTCTCACTCGGCCTGGTCGTCGCCGTGATCATCACCCAGCGGGTGAAGAGCCGCCGCCCGCCCGCGCCCGAGGAGGAGCCGGGCCGCCTGACCTCAGCGCCGGTCGTGCGGCGGCGGCGGCAGCGACTCGATGCCGGGCGCCTCCCGCGGCCAGACCAGCAGGACCGGGCACGGCGCGTGGTCGACCACGAAACGCGTCGCGGGCCCCAGGCTGCGCGGGCCGAGCCGGTCGCGGTCGCCGTCGCGCGCGCAGATCAGCAGCGCCGCCTCCCCGGCGGCGCGCACGACCTCGCGCTCGACCCGCCCGCGCCCGCGTACGACGGCGGCCGGGCGGCCGAGCCGTTCGGCGGCGGCCGACAGCAACTCCCCGGCCGCGGTCTGCGACAACTCCTCCAGCCGGTCGCCGGGGTCGCGGCCGTGCCGGCCTCGGCCGAGCAGCCCGGCGAACGCCGCGTGCGCCGCCCCCGCCACGTCGTCACCCGTGACGTGCAGCAGAGTGAACTCCGCGCCCGGCGGTGCGAGCGTACGCGCGGCGTCCACGGCGGCGCGCCATGTGCCCTCGGTCACCCAGACGACCACCCGCATGCCTACGCCTCCGATCACGGCCAGCATCACCCACAGTGCCACCGTCGCGGCCGCCAGTGTGGCGGGAACCGCCGCCAGCCCGAGACGGGTGAAGTCGCCCAGCGCCGGCTCCTCGTCGCGTTCGTGCAGGACGCGGCGCCACAGCAGGGTGGCCAGCGACCCGACGTAGGTGAGGTTGGGGCCGAGGTTGACCCCGATCAGGACGGCGAGCACCGGCCCGGGGCCGCCCGCGGCGACCAGCGGCGCCAGCGCGAGCACCGCGGGCAGGTTGTTGATCACGTTGGCCAGGACCGCCGCGACCCCGGCCACGGCCAGCAGCGCGAGCAGGCTCGGCCCGTGCGGCAGCAGCCGGCCCGCCGCGGTCCCCAGGCCGTTGTCCACCACCGCCTTGACGACGACGCCGAGCGCGAGCACGAACAGG
Source organism: uncultured Actinomycetota bacterium (assembly GCA_963799975.1). Taxonomy (GTDB): domain Bacteria; phylum Actinomycetota; class Actinomycetes; order Streptosporangiales; family Streptosporangiaceae; genus Actinoallomurus. The sequence goes on from CAWCZF010000006.1 coordinate 1,476,734, forward strand.
CAGAACAGCGGACCGGCCGCCGAGACCAGGCGGCCCGGCGTCGTGGCCCGCCGTGCCAGCGCGCGTGCCGACAGGACGGCCGCGCCGGCCAGCGCCGCCCACGCGGGGCTCAGGCCGGCGAGTGAGACCAGCGCGAACCCGGCGAGGGTGCCGGCCAGCACCACCAGCGTGAACACCGGCAACGGCGCCCGCCGGACCGGCTCGGCCGGCACCGCCGAGGCCGCCAGGTCGGCGCGGAAGAACCGCCGGAACACCGCGTACTCGATCCCGATCGCGACCAGCCACGGCAGCGCCATCAGCGCGCCGAACCGGGCGAAGGACAGCCCGCTGGCGCGAAACGCCAGCAGGTTCGTCAGGTTCGAGACGGGCAGCAGCAGCGACGCCGAGTTGGCCAGGTGCGTGCAGGCGTAGACGTGCGGCCGCGGGCGCACGCCCGAACGCGCCGCCGTGGCGAACACCACCGGCGTGAGCAGCACGACCGTCGCGTCCAGGCTCAGCACCGCGGTGACCAGCGACGCGAGCACGAACACACCCGCCAAAAGCCGTTCGGGGCGGCCGCGGCACGCCTGCGCCATCAGGTCACCGGCGGCGGTGAACAGGCCGTCGTCGTCGCACAGCTGCGCCAGCACCAGCACCGCCGCGAGGAACCCCACGACCGGCAGCAGCCCCGTGACCTGCGCCCACGCCCGCGACACCGGCAGCGCGCCGACCGCGACGACCAGCACCGCCGCCGGCACCGCCGCCACGGCCTCCGGCAGCCGCCACGGCCTCGCCACCGCGAACGCCAGCACCGCCAGCAGCGCCACGACCGACACCGACGCGGCGGCGAGCGTGCTCAGTGCGCCTCCCCCGATCGTCCCGCCGCACCCCCTGCGGCGCCTGGACGTCGAATTATGTCCGACGCCGCCTGCCCCGCCCGATAGCGTGCCGCCATGACGGGCTTTCTGGAGGCGACGTTCGGGCTCGAGGGCCGCGTCGCCGTGGTGACCGGCGGCAGCTCCGGGATCGGCCGCGCCATCGCCGCGGCGCTGGCCGGCGCGGGCGCGCGCGTGGTCCTGATCGCGCGCCGCGAGCCGCCGCTGCGCGAGACCGTCGCCGGGCTGCCCGCGGGCCGGGCCGCCTACGTCACCGCCGACCTCGGCGAACGCGGCCAGGTGCGCCGCGCGGGCGAGGACGCGGCGCGTGTGTTCGGCGAACCGGACATCCTGGTCAACTGCGCGGGCGTCAACCTGCGGCCCCCGATGGACGAGCTGGACGAGACGGCCTGGGACCAGACGATCGCCGTCAACCTGGACGCGCCGTTCCTGCTCGGGCAGCGGTACGGGCCCGGCATGGCCAGGCGCGGGTACGGGCGGATCGTCAACGTCGCCTCCCAGCAGTCCTTCCGCGCGTTCGGCAACAGCGGCGCCTACGGCGCGGCCAAGGGCGGCCTGGTCGCGCTGACCCGCTCGCAGGCGGAGGCGTGGTCGGCGCGCGGGGTCTGCGCCAACGCGCTCGTGCCGGGGTTCGTGGTGACGCCCCTGGTCACGCACATCCCGCCGGAACGCCACGCCGCGATGGCGGAACGTACGATGGTCGGCCGCAACGGTGAGCCCGCCGACTTCGCCGGCGCCGCCGTCTTCCTCGCGAGCGCCGCCTCGGCGTACGTCACCGGACAGGCGATCTTCGTCGACGGCGGCTTCTCGGTGCACTGAGCCCGGTCCGGTGCGGGCGCCGGCCTCACCGGGCTGGTTCGGCCCGGCGCTTCAGTGCGGCGTTCATCGCGTCGAAGCGGTCGCAGCTCGCGGCCAGGGTGGCGTGCATGAACGGCACGGCGACGCCGCGGAAGGTCTCGACCTGGGTGAACCGCACCCGGCCGGGCCCGTCCTGGGCGATCGTGAACCGCTGTTCGGCGTCGGCAAGGCCGCCGATGTCGTGGAAACGGCTCGTCCACCGCAGCTCGCGCCCCGGCTCGGCGGCGCGTACGGTCGCGTGGACCGTGGTGGCGCCCGAGCCGGAACGCAGCCGGAGGGTCAGCGCCTGGCCGGTCGCCGCGGTGCCCTCCTCGACGGTGAGCTCGGGGTTCCATCTGCCGTAGGCGCCGAAGCCGGTCAGCACGTCCCAGACCCTGGCGGCGGGCGCGGCGATCTCGGTCGAGCGGGTGACCGTGTACGGATGGCCGCGCCCCCACAGGTAGAAACCGGCGAACACGATGACGGGGGCGAGGATCCCGGCGAGCAGCCGCCTGAACATGAACGGGAGCATCCCACAGACGCCGCGAATCGGGCGGCTCGACCGGGGGCCGCCCGTAGGTGAGGCCGCGGCGGGCGTGACCGGGGGCGCGGGCGCGGAGGAGGTCCGCGCCCCGGCCGGCTCAGGGTTTGAAGGTGACGGACACCCCGGCGTGGTTGCCGTCACCGCCGACGATGTGCGGGTGGAACGCCCCGTCCGTCCCGGCGGTGTCGTAGCTGTTCGACCCGACGAACGGGTTGTCCCAGTGGAAGTGGACGCGTTTGCCGTTCAGTCCCGGATCGCGGCAGGACTGGGTGAAGTAGTCCGCCTCGCCCTCGGTCCCGGTGGCGAACCCGTTGGACTCGGACTCCCAGTTGCCCTCGTCGCCGAGCGCGATGCGGTGCGGCGGCCGTACCGTCCACTCGCCGTGGTCGAGCCGCGCGGTGACCAGGACCAGGTCGCACCGGGTGAGGTTGGCCAGGAAGACGTGCGTGCTGCGTGCCGCGCGCTCGGCACTCGCGCCGGCCGCGTGAGCCGGCGTGATCAGGCCGGTGGACAGGAGCGCCGCGCCGACGGTGGCGCACGCGACTCCGCGCAGCCGGGCACCCCTGCTTGCCTTCTGCTCGTGCATGACATCCCTTTCGTCACCCAGAGTGATCAGACAGACCGATGGTGCTACGCGTCCCGGGTGATCGGCCATCCGTGAGAACACCTACATCCAGTCGCCGCGTACGGCGCGAAGTGGCGGTTGACCTGCGTTCACACCGTCATGTGCGCAAGCGTCCCGGTCGGCCGCCCCGCCTCACTCGTCGGCCGACGGCGCCGCGACGCCGAGCACGGACAGGAACGCCGCGGCGGCCGGGGAGGGCTCGAAGCGGCTCCAGATGAGGTGTTCCACGCGTGCCGGTGCGTCGCGGAGACCTACGGTGGGCAGGCCGGGGAGTTCGGGGACGAAGGCGGCGGGAAGCAGCCCGATCCCCAGGCCCGCACGGATCAGGCGCGCCATGAGGGCGGCGGCCGTCACCTCGAAGGCGACCTCGCGCCGCAGTCCGGCCGCGGCGAAGGCAGCGTCCGCGTGTGCGCGCCCGGCCGTGCCGGCGGGGAAGTCGACGAAGGTCTCCTCGGCCAGCTCGCGCAGGTCCAGGGGGTCCCGGCCGGCCAGCGGGTGGCCGGGTGCCACCACGGCGACGAGGTCGTCGCGCGCGAGTTCGCGGCCGCGGACGCCCTGGGGCCGCACGCCCAGGGGAAGCCCCAGGAAGGCGACGTCCAGCGTGCCCTGCCGCACCCGTTCGATCGACTCCTCGCTGGGGCTCGTGCGCAGGCTGATCCGCACCTCCCGATGGCGCTGGTGAAACCGTTTCAGCGCGGCCGGCAGATCGACCGCGGCGACGGTGGAGATGGCGCCGACGGCGAGCGGGCCGCGGATCTCTCCTGCGGCGGCCGCCACCTCGGCGCGTGCACGCTCGGCCGCGTCGATGGCCTGGCGGGCCGCGGGCAGGAACGCCTCGCCGGCCGGGGTCAGCCGGACACGGCGGCTGGTGCGGTCGAAGAGCCTGGCACCCAGCTCGCGTTCCAGCCGGGCGATCTGGTGACTCAGCGCGGACTGGACGACCACGCACCGCTCGGCGGCGCGGGTGAAGTTCCGCGTCTCCGCGACGGCGATGACGTAGCGCATCTGCTGGAACTCCATGGATCGATCGTCGTACACGATTGATCCGATGACAAGCATGTGTTGGACTCATTGATCGTCAGCGCCGAGGCTGGACGCATGACGGTGACGAGACTCCGCACGGACGGCGGCGTGCCGCGTGGGCTGCTTCTGCTCATGTCGGTGGCGACCGGGCTGGCGGTGGCGGGCAACTACTTCACCCAGCCGCTGCTCGACCTGATCGGCCGGGAGCTGCGGCTCGGGCCCTCAGCGGCGGCACTGACGGTGACCGCGGCGCAGAGCGGGTACGCGCTGGGGCTGATCCTGCTCGTGCCGCTCGGTGACCTGGTGGAGCGGCGGCGGCTCGCCGTGTCCCTGTACGCGGCGACCGCGGTGTTCCTGCTGGCCTCGGCCACCGCGACCAACGGCACATTGCTCCTGGCAAGTACCGCCCTGACTGCGCTGACCTCGGTGGGAGCGCAGGTCGTGGTGCCGTTCGCGGTGACGCTGGCGGCACCGGCCGAGCGTGGCCGGGTGGTCGGCACGGTGATGACCGGGCTGCTGCTCGGCGCGTTGCTGGCGCGCACCGCGGCCGGGACGCTGTCGCAACTGGGCGGCTGGCGGACGGTCTACTGGGTGAACGCGGTCCTGATGGCGCTGATGGCCGTGCTGCTGCGCGTCCTGCTGCCCCGGCTCGGCGGCGACGGCGGCCGCCTGTCCTACCTGGGGCTGCTGCGCTCGACGGCGGCGATGTTCCGGTACGAGCCGCTGCTGCGGTGGCGGGCGGGTATCGCGGCCTTGAGCATGGCGTCGTTCAACGTGCTGTGGACGGCGCTGACCTTCCTGCTGGTGCAGCCGCCGTACGGCTGGTCGGAGTCGGCGATCGGACTGTTCGGCCTGGTGGGCGCGGCGGGTGCGCTGAGCGCCACGGTGGCGGGCCGGCTCGCCGACCGCGGGTACGTGCAGGTCGTGACCGGCACCGGGGCGGTCCTGCTGCTGGCGTCCTGGCTCGCGATCGCCACCGGGGCACGCTCGCTCCTCTGGCTGCTCGCCGGCGTGATCGTGCTGGACCTGGCGCACAAGACGGTGCTCAACGGCAACCAGAACGTCGTCTACGCACTGCGGCCCGAGGCGCGCAACCGGATCAACTCCGCCTTCATGACCTCCTTCTTCGCCGGCGGCGCGGTGGGCTCCGCGCTGACGTCGCTGGTCTGGGTGCACGGCGGCTGGACCGGAGTGTGCGTCACAGGCGCCGCCTTCTCGGCCGGGACCATCGCGCTCTGGGTCCTGGAACGCATCACCACCGGCCGCTCGGCGGCAAAGCCCGCCGAAACCGCGGCTCGCCCGGGCGCCGACCCGGCACCGGCCGCCTCGGCCAACTGAACACCACTGAAAGGAAAACGAACGTGTCACGCACCGTGCTGATCACCGGAGCCACCGGAACCGTGTCCACCGCGCTGATGGACGCGCTCGCAGGCGCCGACATCAACCTTCGCGCCCTCGTACGCGACCGGTCCGCCGCCGATGGCCCGCGCGAGAGGCACGCCGAGGTCTTCGCCGGCGACCTCGACGACGCCCGGTCGCTGCCGCCCGCCTTCGCGGGCGTGCAGGACGTGTGGCTGCTGACCCCGAACGGCCCGCGCGCGCCGGAGAACCACATGAACGCCGTATGGGCCGCACGCCAGGCCGGCGTGGAGCGCGTCGTGCGCCTGTCCGCCGTCGGCGCGGCGCACGACGCGCCGAACCGCAGCGGACGGCTGCACGCGCTGTCGGACCGGGAGATCGAACGGTGCGGCATGGCCTGGACGATCCTGCGGCCGCACTGGTTCATGCAGAACCTGCTGAACGAGGCGGGCGACATCTCCGCGACCGGCACGTTCTCGCTGAACATGGCCTCGGCACGCATCGGCATGATCGACGTACGCGACGTCGCCGACTGCGCCGCCCGCGTGCTTCTGGCCGACCCCGCCCGCCACCACGGGCAGGCGTACACCCTCACCGGCCCGCGCCCGCTGACCTTCGAGGAGGTCGCCGGCCAGCTGAGTCTCGCCCTCGGCAGGTCCGTGACGTACCTGCCGGTCGGCGACGACGTCAGGCGCAAGGCGCTCCTCGGCCACGGTGTCCCGGCCTGGATCGTGGACATGCTGGAGGAGTACGCGCGAGCGTACGCCTCCGGCTGGGGCGACTTCACCGAGGACACGGTCGCCGCCCTGCTGGGCCGCCCTCCGCGGGACGTCGCCGACTTCGCCCGCGACCACGCCGCGGTGTTCACCCCGGCCGCCGGCTGAGCCGCGTCCGGGTCAGGCTCCGGTGACGCCCGCGAACTCGACCAGGAGACGTTCGGGCCCGCGCAGCGCCGAACTCGGCCGGTACGGTGGCGGGTCGGCGACCAGGCGCGGCTCGCGCAGCCGCCGTGCCAGCTCGCCCAGGGCGACCTGGGTCTCCAGTCGGGCCAGCGGCGCGCCGAAGCAGTAGTGGATGCCGCCGCCGAAGCCGAGGTGCTCGTTGGCCGGCCGGCACGGGTCGAACCGGTCCGGCGAGCGTACGTGGTCGGGGTCGCGATTGCCGGCCGCCAGGGCGAGTACGATCGGCGCGCCCCGGGGGATCACGGTGCCGGCGACGTCGATGTCGTCGAGTGCGACGCGCGTCGCGGGGAAGTGCACGGGCGGCTCGTAGCGGAGCAGTTCCTCGACGAGGCCCGCCACCAGGTCCGGTTCGCGGCGCAGCCGCGCGAGCACGTCCGGGTGGCGCAGCAGTGTGAGCATGCCGTTCGCGATGAGGTTGACCGTGGTCTCGTGGCCGGCGATCAGCAGGAGCGTCGCGGTGGAGACCACGTCGCCCGGCGCCATCGGCCCGCCCGCGTCCTGCCCGGTGACCAGGCCGGACAGCAGGTCCTCCCCAGGGTCGCGGCGGCGATCGTCGGCCAGGCCGCCCAGGTAGTCGCCGAGCGCGGCGGTGGCCTTCTCGCGGCGGCGCCGGCGTTCGGCCACGTCGCCCTCGCCGGGCCCGATGCCGGCCACGATCTCACTCGACCACGCGTGGAAGCGCGGCTCGTCCTCGCGGGGCACGCCGAGCAGCCGGCAGATCACGGTCACCGGGAACGGGTAGGCGACGGACGCGACGAGGTCGGCACGGTCTCGCCCGGCGAGTGCGTCGATCAGGCCGGTGACGATCGCGGTCAGCTCCGTGCGGATGCCCTCGACCCGGTCCGGCGCGCCGGGCGGCCCGAAGTGGCGCATCGCCAGGCGGCGCAGCCGGTCGTGCTCCGGCGGGTCGAGCGCGATGAACGGCGGCGGGCGGCCGCCCGCCGGCTCGCGGTCGTCGAAGTGCTCGGCGAGGTTGCGGCGGTCCGAGCTGACCCGCGGATCGTGCAGCAGCGCGACGATCTCGCGGTAGGTGCTGACGACGTAGCTGCCGTCCTCCTGCCGTGCCACCGGCGTCTCGCGCAGCGAGGCGTACAGCGGGTACGGGTCGGCGCGGCCGGAGCGGTCGAGGATCCGTTCGAACGCGTCGTTCTCGATCACGGCGATCCCTCCTTCGAGAAAGCGGCCTCAGGGCCGGCGGACCGGCCAGGCGCGGCGTTCGGCCGGGTCGTGGCCGGTGACGACGACGGTCGCGCCGTGGCTGGCCGCCACGCGGTCGGGCACCTCGGCCGGCACCGGGCGGATCGAGTGGGACCGGTCGACGGTGTGGTAAGGCGGCGGGAACGGTGCGGCCTGCTCGATCTGGCTCTGGTAGAACTCCAGCCACATCCCCTGGTCGAAGGTGACGGCGGCGGTGATCCGACCTCGGTAGCCGTACACCGCGACGAACCGGTGCTCCTCCGCGCTCCCCTGGGCGATCATCACCTGGTCCGCGAACGTCGGCACGCCCACGGACTTGATCTCGACGCCGAACTGGCTGGACCAAAAGATCGGCAGTGCCAGGTGGGGCCAGCGGCGGGTCTGGCCGCTGACCATGTTGTGCGCGGCGACCTCGGCCTGCGCGACGGCGCTCCCCCAGTGTTCCAGCGTCAGGAACTGGTACTCATAGACCGGGTGCGGCAGCCGCGCCACGTCACCGGCGGCGAACACGTCGTCGGTGACCAGGCCGTTGACGTCGAAGACGCGGCAGCCCGCGTCGCAGGCGACGCCCCAGGGCCCGGCCGCCAGCCCCGAGCCGGCGAGCCATTCGACGTTGCGGACCGCGCCGAGCGCGGCGACGGCCAGGTCGGCCTCCAGGACGCCGCCGTCGGACAGGCGCGCGCGGCGGAGCCGCCCGTCCTCGCCCTCCAGGGCCGTGACGCTTACCCCGCAGCGCAGGTCGACGCCGTGTGCGCGCTGCAAGTCCGCGGCGATGGAGCCGATCATGCCGCCGAGCGCGCCCGCCAGCGGCGCGGGGCCTCGTTCGGCGACGGTCACCGGGCGGCCGAGTTGCCGGCACACCGAGGCGATCTCCGAGCCGTTGAAGCCGCCGCCGATGACCAGGACCCGCCCCGATCCGGCGAGCAGCCGCTCCCGCAGCCGCGCGGCGTCTTGGGCGGTACGGAGCGTGCACACGCCGTCGAGCGCGGCCTCCGCCGCGTCCGGCCACGGCCGTGCCCGCGTGCCGGTGGCGATCAGGAGCCGGTCGAACCTGACGTCGCGGCCGTCGGCGAGGCGTACGCGGCGGCGGTCCAGGTCCAGGCCGGTGGCGGGCACGCCGCACAGCCACTCGGCGTCCAGTCCGCCCAGGTGCGGCAGGGCGGTGCTCTGCACGCGGGTCTGGCCGGTCAGCACCTGCTTGGACAGCGGCGGCCGGTCATAGGGCTCCCCGCGTTCGTCGCCGATCATCGTCAGCGACCCGGCGAACCCCTCGCGGCGCAGCACCGCCGCCGCCCGCAGGCCCGCCAGTGAGGCCCCGACGATGACGATCCGCCCGGTACGGCGGAACCCGTCCCCGTCCGGACCGGCGTACGCACCGGTTTCGCCGCGGTACGGGACGTGGGCGTTGACCCGGTCGACGTGCAGCGCCTGGACGGGGCAGGCCGCCGCGGCCCGCAGCACGTGCTCGCGCTGGGTATCCGGCGGGTCCGGGTCGTAGGCGAGCGCCTCGCTGCCGTTCATGGAGAAGACCTCCGGCGCCATGAAGACGCACTGCCCGTAGCCCTGGCAGCGCGTGAGGTCGACGACGACTCTCACCGGGCCCCCCTTGTCGCCCGGCGTGGCCGCCGGGTCCACTACCAGGCACGTACCCGGTCCGGGGTGTCACGCACCGTTATGCGGGGAGTTCACCCTTCACGGCGTAGTCGCCGGCGCCGGACTCCAGCAGGGCGAAGGCGCGCTCGGCGGCGGCGCGTACGGGCGGGAGCACGGCCTCCAGGCTCTCCCCGGCCAGCCGCCGCCGCAGGTACTCCTCCGAGACCGTGCGGATCAGCGCCACCATCTGCGCGGCGACCAGGCGCGGGGTGGGGTCGTCGGGGTCGGCGCCGGTCTCCTCGGCCAGGACGCGTGCCAGGTACGCCTCGCGCAGCTCGCCCATCTGGCGGACACGCGCGACCAGCGCCGGGCTCTCGGTGACCATGCGGAAGAAGTCGGGCGCGCCGCCGGTGATGCCGTATCTCCAGTCGCGTTGCTCCAGCGCCGCGCCGAAGTCGCGGCGCAGCGCCTCGACGGCGGACTGGCCGGGCGGGCGGGCGGCGACGACGCGGCCCAGGCTCTCCACGGCGGCGTCCTGCCGGTCGAAGAACAGGTCCTCCTTGGTGCGGAAGTAGTTGAAGACCGTGTTGACGGACACGTCCGCGGCCTCGGCGACCTCGGCGACGGTCACCTGGTCGAAGCCGCGCAGCATGAACAGGCCCATCGCGACGTCCGCGATGCGCTGACGGGTCTCGCGCTTCTTGCGCTCGCGCAGGCTCAGTTCCTCGGCCACGCCGACGATGGTAGCGACTTGGAGTGACTTAAAATTTGTAGTGACTCCAAAAATATGCCAGGGTGTGCGCCATGGAACACGTCATCGAGGCGCGTGGCCTCGCCAAGACCTTTCCGGGCGCCCAGGCCGTACGCGGCGTCGACCTCACCGTCGGCGCCGGCGAGATCGTCGGCTTCCTCGGCCCGAACGGCGCCGGTAAGACGACCACGCTGCGAATGCTCACGACCCTGCTCCGCCCCACCTCCGGCACCGCGACCGTCGCCGGCCGCGACCTGATCGCCGACCCCGCGGGCGTACGCCGCAGGATCGGCTACGTCGCGCAGGGCGGAAGCACCAATCCCGCCTGCACGGCCGCGCGGGAGCTGGTCCTGCAGGCCCGGCTGTACCGGGTGGCCGACCCGCGGGCGCGCGCCCGCGACCTGCTGGCGCGCTTCGGCCTGGCCGACCGCGAGATCGGCGCGCTGTCCGGCGGGCAGAAACGCCGCCTGGACCTGGCCCTCGGCATGGTCCACACCCCGCCGCTGCTCTTCCTGGACGAGCCGACCACCGGCCTGGACCCCCAGAGCCGCGGCGACGTGTGGCGGCACGTACGGCGGCTGCGCGACGAGCACGGCACCGCGGTCTTCCTGACCACCCACTACCTGGATGAGGCGGACGCGCTCTGCGACCGGATCCTCATCATCGACCAGGGCGAGATCATCGGCGCGGGCACGCCCGAGGAGCTCAAGCGCCGGCTCTCCGGCGACGTCGTCACCGTCGAGATCGCCGGCGACGCGTCCGAGGCCCGCACCGCTCTGGCCGGCCTGCCCTCCGTACGCGAGGTCCGCGTCAGCGGCGGCACACTGCGCATCACCGTCGAGCACGGCGACCGCGTTCTGGTCGAGCTGACCCGCGCGCTGGACGCCCGCGGCGTCGAGCCGCTCTCGGTCCGGCTCACCCGGCCCACCCTCGACGACGTCTTCCTCGCCCTCACCACGCGGGAGGCCACCCATGCCGCTTGACGTCTGGCTGATCTTCCGCCATCACCTGCGCCTCATCCTGGGCAACCGGGCCGGCCTGGTCTTCGGGATGTTCCAGCCGATCTTGAACCTGGCGTTGTTCGGCCCGCTGCTGACCGCCTACCTCGGGCCCGGCAGCTGGCAGGTGTTCGTGCCGGGCGTCTTGATGCAGCTGGCGCTGATGAGCGCCGGCCTGGCCGGGTTCGGCATCGTCTTCGACGCGCGGTTCGGCGTGCTCGAACGGCAGCGCGTCACCCCGGCCAGCCGCATCGCGCTGCTGCTCGGCCGCGTGCTCACCAACGTCGTCGTACTGCTGGGCCAGGCGGTGGTGGTCGTGGCGGCCGGGTTCGGCTTCGGCTTCCGCGTGCCCGCGGCCGGGCTGGCCATCGGCGCGGCGCTGCTCGTGCCGCTGGCCGTCAGCCTCGCCGCGCTCTCCTACGCCTTCGCGCTCGTGCTCCGGCGGCAGGAGATGTTCGCGCCGCTGAGCAGCAGCGTCATCGTGCCGATGCTGCTGCTGTCCGGGGCGCTGCTGCCCATGTCGACCGCACCGGGCTGGCTCGACGCGATCTCACGCGCGACGCCGTTCCGCTACGTCGTGGAGGGGCTGCGGGCGGCGTTCGCCGGCCACTACGCGAACGGCGACGTGGCCGCAGGCGCCGGCGTCTCGCTGGCGTTCGCGGCGGCCGCGGTCACGATCGGCACCCGCACGTTCATCCGCCGGAACGCGTGACGGCCGCCTCCAGTACGGGCGCCTCCCCGGTCATCGCCGGCTCGCGCGGGGCCACCGCGCGCTGGGCGACGAACGCGCCGGCCAGCACGATCACCCCGCCGGCGAGCTGGACCGGGGACAGGTGCTCGCCCAGCGTCAGCCACGCGAACACCGCCGCCCCGACCGCCTCGACGTAACCGACCGCGCCGGCGACCGGCGCCGACAGCCGGTGCACGGCTGCGACGCTCGCGACGTACGCGACGATGGTGCTGACCAGCACCAGCAGCGTGAGCAGCAGCCAGCCCGGCGGGCGCCGGTCCCCGAACGCCACGCCATCGGCCAGGACGTGCCAGGGGATGCCCCACGGCGCGGCGACCACCGACAGGGCCGCCACCGCGACCACGAAGCCGATGCCGGCCATCACCAGCGGGTCGATCTGGCCGCTGGCCCGGTCGGCGAGCAGGTAGAAGGCGGCCTGGCAGGCCGCCGCCGCGAGCCCGGCCAGCACGCCGAGCAGGTCCAGCCGCAGCCCCGACCACACCTCCACCACGCACGCGAGCCCGGCCAGCGCGACGCCGACGCCCACCGCCGCCGACCGCGGCAGCCGCGTGTGCAGCACGAAACGCGTCCAGGCGACCACGAGCACCGGGCCGGTGTACTCCAGCAGGATGGCCACCCCGACGGGCAGCCGCGAGGCGGCCACGAAGTAGAAGGTCTGGCAGCCCGCCACGCCCATCACGCCGTACAGCAGGAGAAGAGGCCGGTACCGCCGCAGGGCCGCGCCCACGGCACGCCGCCGCAGCACGAGCACCACCGGTGCCAGGACCAGCGCGGCGCCGGCCACCCGCAGCCAGGACGCCTGCAGCGGCGAGAGCCCCGCGCCGATCAGCGCCTTGCCGAACGCTCCGGACGTCCCGAACGACATCGAGGAGAAGACCCCCAGACCCAGTCCCCACGCCTTCATCCGCGCGGCGTCCATCGCGTCCCCCTCTCATCACTGCTCACCAGCACCATAAGGAGCATAAGTACAGCATGGTCCTTACGTACGACAATTCGGTTTCTCCCGACGCACTACCATCGCCAAGGTGACTTGGCCCGGCGCACCCACCGCGGACCCGTTCGCCGCGATCGAGGCGGACATCCGTGCCATGACCTCCTCGCCGTGGTGGCTGAGCGCCGTCCCGCCGCAGCGCGCCCAGGCCGTCACGTCACGGATGCTCGCCGGGCCCGGCGAATGGTGGCTGTTCGGGGTCTGGGGCCGCTGGTACCGCTGCGGCCTGGAGGGCAACTGGCACCTGTGCCCGCCGCCGTTCGACCCCGCCGCGCGCCAGGCGGCACGGCCCGCTCCGCCCGGTGCGGGCCGCCCTCCCGTACCGCCGTCGATCGTGCCGACCGGCCCCGACCTGACCCCCGGGGCCCTCGCCGGCGACGGGCTGTTCGGCGCGCCTCCCCCTCCGCCGTTGCTCGCCCGGCTCCAGCAGACGGTGGCCACGGCCGGTGCCGTGAACCCGGGCCAGTTCCCGATCCGCGATCCGCAGTTCAACCCCGGCACGCCGAGCCCGGTGGCGGTGTGCCTGTTCGCGGTGCTGTGGTGCGCGGGCGCGCCCGTCGCCGACGGCGACCATCCCCTCCTCGGCCTGTTCACCCCCTACCTCAGCGGCACCGACGGGGGCCCGCGCTGGTTCCTGCAGCCCGACCTGTCACTGATCGCCGGCGCCTACACCGAGCGGCTGCGGGCCGGCGACCCCAACGGCGCCGCGCACGTCGTACGCACCGTGTGGGAGACCGCCGAGGCGCTGCGCGGCGGCACCGCCTTCCAGCCCCGCGCCGACGCGCTGGCGGTGATGGCCGGCGCGACCCTCCAGATGATCCAGAGCGACCACGCCGGCATCCGGTACGGCGACGCCGCGGTGTTCCAGGAGTGGCTGCGCCGCTGCCCGCCGCAACTGCGGGTCACGCTGTTGCGCGAGACGGCCCCGGGCGACCACTTCCGGCTCGCCTGCTACGACCTGGCCGCCGCCGCGGCGGCCCTGCCCGCGGCGGCGAGCGGCCCCGCCGAGGCGAGACGCGTGGCGTTCGCGCTGCTCGCCGCGGACCTGGACGGCTCGCCCGGCGCCGCCGGCGCCGTACTGCCCTGGCTCGATCCCGAGGGCGTGCGCACGATCCAGGGGTTCGCCCAGCCCGGCCATCCGCTGCGGCACCTGTGGCCGACCGGCGGCGCCCTGCCCGAGGCCGTCGCCGGCGCGGACCCCCAGATCCTGCGGACCCTCCTGGCCGCCACCTACTCCACCGACCTGGCCTGGTGCCGGATCGCCGGCACCGCACCGCCCCGGCCCGGCTTCACCGTCCCGGCCGCGCTGATGAACGCCCTGGTCACCGCGCCCGACCCGGTGGCCGGCGAGGCGATGACCCCATGGGAGATCATCGAGGCGGCGCGCGCGCACCTGGCCGAACAGCGCAAGGCCGACGCCGAGGCGGCCCCGGCGGCGCATGGCGCCACCACGGCGTGGCCGGCCACCGGTCACGAGGCGCTCGGCAACGGGCCGATCGGCGGGCCGGGCACGAGCGCGTGGCCCGGCGCCGAACCCTCGGTCTCCCCGCCCACCGCGGTCGCGCCCGACCGGTCCTCGGTGCCGCCGACCGCCTTCGCGCCCGACCCGCCCACCAGCGGCGAGACCCAGGCTGACCGGCCGCGCTCCAACCGCGTGGAGGCGTACGGGATCACGTTCCTGACCGGCTCCGACGACATCGAGCGGCTGCTCACCGAGCTGCGCCGCCGCGGCAAGTGGGTGCAGAGCCTGCGCGGTCAGGAGGTCTCCAGCGCCTCCGCCCCCGCGGTGCTCATGGTGGGCGAGGCGTCCTGCGGGCAGCGCCGCCTGACCCGCATGATCGCCCGTACACTGGCCGAAGGCGGGCTCAGCAGCGGCGAGGTGCGCACGCTCGATGCCGAGGACCTGGCCGAGGTCGACCCGCGCGGGCTGCGCGAGCGGCTCGCCGAGTACGCGGGCCACACGCTGCTGATCGAGGGCCTGGACGACCTCATCCTCGGCGACGACCGCGGCGCCGCGTACGCCTCGGCGCTGTACCGCGCCCGGGTCGAGGGCGTCAGCGACACGACCGTGACCGCGACCTGCGCCCCGGGCCGGCTGCACGCGCTCGGCGAGGTCAGCCCGGAGCTGGTCACCGACTTCCGCTCCGTGCGCCTGCCGGACCTGTCGGCCCTGCGGACGCGGATCGAGCTGGCCGCACTGCTCGCCACCGAGCGCCACCTGCGGCTGACGACGAGCGCGTGGGAGGTGGCCCGCCGCGACCTGGCCGTGCTGCGCGGCCGAGGGCGGCTCACCAACGCACGGCTCGTGGAGGCCTATCTCGACCGCGCCTGCAGCCGTCACCTCAGCCAGGCCGGCGAGACCCAGGTGTTCCGCGGGGAGGGCACGATGCCGCTGGACCCCCGCGACTTCGACGGCGTCGTGGCCGAACTCGACGCCTGACGCTCCACGACCCGGCCGCGATGGGCCATCACCCGGTCGTCCGCGCCGAGATCCATCCGGTCTGCCCCACGACGGCGGCGAGGAGATCCCAGGGACCACGGCCCCGGCCGGGGATGCCGGTGAGTCTCGGCGACCGCTTCGCCGCCGGGCGGCGTGGCGCATGGCGGGGCGGTTCGCGGACCCGCGCGCCTGCCGGTGTGCCGGTCGCGCCGCCCCGGGGATCAGCCCGCGGAAACGGCGGGTGCGCCCCGGCCGATCATGTCGAGCAGAAGCCTCGCGGCCACCTCCGCCCCGTCGGCGCGGACCGTCCCTGCCACTGCGGCCGCGCGTGTGCCGGTCTCGGGGGCCAGCGCGATCGTGAGCGCGGCCGACAGGGACTCCGCGGTCGGCGTCGGGCCGTCGTGCCCGGTGCCGATGCCCAGTGCGCTCACCCGGCCCGCCCAGTACGGCTGGTCCGCGACCTGGGGCACGATCACCTGCGGCGCCCCGGCACGTGCCGCCGTCGCCGTGGTGCCCGCGCCGCCGTGGTGCACGACCGCGGCCACCCGGCGGAACAGCGCCTGCTGGTTGACCTCGCCGACGACCAGGCAGTCGTCCCGGTCGTCGATCGGGGCCAGGCCGGCCCAGCCGCTTCCGAGCAGGACGCGGCGGCCCCGTTCCCGTACCGCCTCGATGACGGCACGTGAGACCTCCCGCGCGTCCGCATCCCGTACCCGCATGCTGCCAAAGCCCGCGTACACCGGCTCCGCGCCGGCGGCCAGGAACGCCTCCACGCCCGCCGGGAGCGGGCGCTCGTCCGGCCGGATCCACGCGCCGGTCTGTGCCACGTCGAGCCCGGGCGTCTCCTGCCACGGGCCCAGGACCGGGTCGGCGGCCAGGAACGGATGGCCGGTGAAGACATGGTCGCGGATGCCCTCCACCGGCGGCAGGCCGACCGAGGTCCGGTGGGTGTTGATCGTCTCGCCGAGCAGCGCGTCCATGTGCTCGGCGTTGAGCTCCCACAGCCGCCGGTTGCCGCTCACCCCGGCGGGGATCACCTGGCCCGGCCAGGGGCTGGGCGGGTGATGCGGCGACGGCAGGTAGGACGGGGACAATGACGCCTTCACATAGGGCACGCCCAGCTTCTCGGCCGCCGCCCGCGCACCGGCCGCGGCCGGGAACGAGCCGGTGGCCACCACCGCGGCGCAGCCCTTCGCCGCCCCGGCGACCGCCTCGTAGGCCATGGCGGTCAGCTCGGCGGCGATACCGGCCAGACCCGCCTTCCCCTTGCCGGGAACCGCCCCCGCCGCCAGCGCGCGTACCGGCCACCCGAGAGGACTCAGCGGCACGCCGGCACGGTCCAGCAGCTCCGCGAAGTCCGGCGGCGCGCACACCCGCACCTGCTCGCCGAGAGCCCGCAGCCGCACCGCCAGCCCCGCCATCGGCTCGACGTCCCCGCGCGACCCGTACGTCACCAGCACAACACCCATTCCGCAGCCCCACTTCCCCGTACGTTCCAGCTGCCGGGGGGTGATTGTGCGGCATGACCGGGGCCTTGTGGCAAGACCCCCCGTGCGCTATACGTTGGAAGTGGCGGGGACCGGTCCCCCGCCTTTTTTCGTTGTCCGCGGGCGCCCTTCCCGCCGGGATGCGAACGTGACCTCGGTCATAGTGACTGGCCGGTAACTTAGGTTTACCCTCAGCGCGTGGACATCGTCTTCGAGCGGCGGGGTGACGGCCCGCCCCTGCTCCTCCTGCACGGGATCGGCCATCGCTGGCAGGCGTGGGAACCGGTTCTGGACCTGCTCGCACAAGAACGCGACGTCATCGCCGCCGACCTGCCCGGCTTCGGCGCGTCACCTCCCCTCCCACCCGGCCGGGCGTACGACCTGGACACCGCGGTCTCGGTGCTGGGCGAGTTCGTGGCCGAGCTGGGCCTGGACCGCCCGCACATGGCCGGCAACTCCCTCGGCGGGCTGTTCGCCCTCGAAGCGGCCGATCGCGGCCTGGCCCGGTCGGTGACCGCCCTGTCGCCCGCCGGGTTCTTCACGCCGATGGAGCTGCGGTACGCCGCGACGGTCCTGCGCGCCTGCCGGCTCGGCGCGGGCGTCCCCGCGCCGGCGATGCGCTGGCTGGCGCGCTCGCCGCGGCGCCGCAACCTGATGTTCGGCATGATCTATGGCCGCCCGGACCTGATCGACGTCGAGACGCTGATCGCCGACGCCGCCGCGATGCACGGCTCCGCCGGATTCGCCCCGACCCTGCGCGCCGGCCGCGGGCGCATGTTCAACGGCGCGCTGCGCGAGGTCCCGACGACCATCGCCTGGGGCACCAACGACCGGCTGCTGCGTACCGGCCAGGCCGTACGCGCCCAGCAGAACCTGCCAGCGGCCCGGTTCGTCTGGCTGCGCAACTGCGGGCACGTGCCGATGGCCGACGACCCGAAGCTGGTGGCCAAGGTCCTCCTGGAGGGAAGTTCGGCCGGATAGCTTCTGATATCGGCGGTCACGGGGTAATGATGGAGAGGTGACCTGCGGGTCGAGCCCGCAGGCGCACCTCGTGCATCCGCTGCGGGCACACCTGCTCGCCCGATTGGCTGACGGCTTCCAAGCTCCGAAAGGCGCGGGCCGTTCAGCGCGACAACGCCGGCCTGGGCCCGCAGCGGTATGTCCTCCCCGGGGACCGGCGCCTTCTCGGCCGGCCCATCAGGACGCCGTCGACGCGGCTCTACTTTGCTCTCTCGGCGAATTCAGTCACAAGTCAGCTGTTCAGGGGCTGGACGGTCAGTTGATAGTCGGCGCGGATACGGGCGTTCTCGTCGACGAGCAGGAAAACGCGGGCGGCCCAGGCGACCTGCCGGTCACTGGTGGCGACCAGCTGGATCGTGAACGTGATGATGTCGTGGTGGCCGACCACATCGTCGGCTTGGGCCACGGCGTACTTGCCGCTACCCACGAACTCTGTGTAAGCGTGGGTGATCCTGGCATCGAGTTCCTCGTGCCCGCGAAACTGCGCGGCCTCCACGAACTCAATACCTTCGGTCGCCCACAGCTCGGTGATGGCGGTACGGCGCAGGCGAGCGTCGGGCTCACTCCAGACCGCGACATAGCGGGTGACGATGAGTGCGGGATCGGGAATGAACGGCATTGGTCCGGTCGTGTTCGCCATGGCGGGGTGTCCTTCCGTCGGCCAGGGTGGCTGTGGCACAACGGTCGATGCTGCCGCGACGGACGGGTCAAGCCGAGTCCTTGGGAAAACCCTCCCCCGACGGGAGAGCACATAATGCACGTCATGACCGGGCACCTGTTGTCGATCGGGGACTTCTCCCGCGCCACACACATGACTGTCAAGACGCTGCGTCACTATCACCACATCGGACTGCTCGAACCCGCTGCTGTGGATCCCGGCACCGGCTACCGGCGCTACACCACCGAGCAACTGCCCAGGGCCCAGGTCATCAGCCGCTTCCGCGACCTGGACATGCCGCTGGAGGAGATCCGGGCGGTGTTGGCCACATCTGATCCGCAGACCCGCAGTGAACGGATCGCGGCGCACCTTCGCCGCCTGGAAGAACAACTCGGGCGCACGCAGCAGGCCGTGGGTGCACTGCGTGATCTTCTGGTGCGCGACTCGACCGGCGGGGCCCCCGACATCGAACTACGCAGCGCACCCGCCGTCCCGGCCGCCATGATCATTGAGACGGTCGATGCCCAGGACGCGGCGGCCTGGCTACAGGGCGCGCTCGGCGAGCTCTTCGCGACATTGGCCGCGCAGCAACTGCCTCACACCGGTCCCGCCGGTGGAATCTATGCCGATGAGGTGTTCACCCACCACCGCGGGCAGGCAACCATCTTCCTGCCGTGCGCCGGCCAGGTCCGGCCCATGGGCCGAGTCTCGGCCCAGCTCGTCCCGGCCGCCGAACTGGCGGTCATGACCCACAACGGACCACCGACAGATGCCGATCGCACCTACGCGGCCCTCGCGACCTATGTGGCACGCCACGCCGTCGCGGTCGATGGCCCCATTCGGGAGTACTACCTCGTCGGTCAGCGCGATACCGCCGACACCACACGATGGCGTACTGAGATCGGCTGGCCGATCTTCTTCACCGGCACAGCCGACCAGGACCGATCGCCCGGCTCCACGGCAGGGCGGTAGCCGACCCGCCCCGGCCACCCGCTGCCTCCGGACCGCCACCGTGGTACATGGCCGTTGACCTCAGTGCGGATCGAGTGCCACCACAGGGTCCGATCCCGATCGTGGACGCGTCCACGGCCTCAGCTCGCCTTCCTGATGGGCGCGATGGCGCAGGAGGCGCGCGGGGGCCAGGGCGAGGACGCCGGCCTGCCAACGGGTCAGGACCAGGGCGGGCGGGATGGCGGAGCCGGCGATCGCGCCGATCGCGCCGATCGCGGCGGCTCCGGCACCGGTGAGGAAGGCCAGCGCGGCGGGGCCGGCGCGGAGCCGGTCGAAGCGTCGAAGCGAGGGGCGAACGCGGTGAAGCCTGCGGCGGCGTAGCCGACGGACAGGGCCCCGGCCTTCGCCGCCACCCAGGCGACCGCGCCGAGTCCGCCAGTCGCTGCGGCGAGGGGAGCCAGAAGCAGCGGGAACGCGAGTGCGGCCGGGGACCGACTTGCGATCTCGGCCAGCCCGGAGCCCGAGCCGTGTCATTCCCGCATCCGCGGGGGCATCGCTCGCCGGTCATCGGCACTCCCACGGGCTCGCCATTCACCCCCGAAGGACGAGCCGTCGGACCGATCACAGAAGGCCCATTAATTGGATGCCAACGGTGCGCTTCCCAGTCGTCACCGTCGGCGCACCGGAACCAGCGGGTTGTCCTGCCGCTTGCGGTGCAACTTTTATCAACACTGGCATTACACATTCTGTAATATTTGCTCTTCAGACCGAACTCCCTTACCCGAGGGTGCGCCTTACCGCGAAGCAGGTAACAATGAAGTCGTCACTGCGGAAAGGCTCTGAAAATGATCGGCAAATCGATCTATGTGGCGGACAACCCCGCACTCGTCGGCGGGTCGCCGCAGGCCGTGCACGAGCAGTTGTGGGCCCAGGGCCAGCGCCGGCGGCTCCAGATCCGCGGCGCCATCGCCGCCGTCACCCTGATCCTCGGCACCGTGCTGGTCAACCTGTGGTTCGGCCTGCTGGCCGCGGCCGTGGCGGCCGCCGTGGACACCCTGCGGCACTGGCGGGCGCGTACGGCCGAGAGCATGTGGCGCCGTGGGCAGCGCGGAGAGCGCCGCACGGCCCGCTACCTGCGCCTGTTCCTGGGCCGGGGATTCCACGTCCTGCACGGGCGCAACGCGCCCGGCCGGGGACAGCTGGACCATTTGGTGGTCGGCGGTCCCGGCGTGCTGCTCGTGGAGAACATGGCGATACCACCGGAAACCGAGATAGCCGAATACCGCGGCACTCTCTATGTCGACGAGCGGCCAGGCGCGAAAATGGCCGCTGAATTTCAAGAAACGGCCCGCCAGACCGCCGAATTGCTGCGGCAGCGGCTCGGCCGCGAGGTTCCCGTCGAGTCGGTGGTCGTGGTCTACGGCGGCGGCCTGCGCCGCGGCCTGGTGACCGCCGAGGGCATCACCATGCTGCGCGCCCATCGCCTCCCCGGCTGGATCCGCCGCCACCGGGTCCGCTACGACGCCGAGCAGGTCGCGGCCATCTACGACGCGGCCGGCAGGCTGCCGATCAGTCGTCAGGCCCTCATCGTTCGCTAAACTCTCCGGCCGCAACCGCGCCGGCCCCGCCGGGGTTCCATCGAGACGGCTCACGCGAAGGCCGTGGAGCAAGACCCCGGCGGCAGAGGGAGAGACGCACGTGCAGATGACCACGGTGGACACGACCGGACTGGACTGGACGGACCTGGAGGCCGACCTCGACCGCGCCGGCGTCGCCGTGACCCCGCCGCTGCTGTCCGCCGAGCAGTGCGCGGAGCTGATCGCGCTCTATGACCGCGACGCGCTGTTCCGCAGCACGATCGTCATGTCGCGGCACGCGTTCGGCGAGGGAAGCTACCGCTACTTCGCCGACCCGCTGCCCGGCCTCGTCGCCGGCCTGCGGGAGAGCCTCTATCCGCCGCTGGCCCGCATCGCGAACCGCTGGGCCGCGCGCCTGGACGAGCCGCCCTTCCCCGAAGACCTGCCCGGCCTGCACGAACGCTGCGCCGCGGCGGGCCAGCACCGGCCGACGCCGCTGCTGCTGCGCTATGGCCCCGGCGGCTACAACTGCCTGCACCAGGACGTCTACGGCGAGGTGACGTTCCCGCTGCAGGTCGCGTTCCTGCTGAGCGTCCCCGACGCCGACTTCACCGGCGGGGAGAGCGTGTTCGTCGAGCAGCGGCCGCGCCAGCAGTCACGGCCGGTGGTCGTCCGGCCCGGCGCCGGGCAGGGGCTCGTCTTCCCGGTGCGTCACCGCCCCGTCCCCGGCGCCCGCGGGTTCCGGCGGGTGGCGATGCGGCACGGCGTGAGCGAGGTGCGTTCGGGCGGCCGCCACGTGCTCGGCGTCATCTTCCACAACGCCCGCTGAGCGCGGCACCCCGGCCCGCGTACGGGTGAACACCGGCACCAGGCTCGGGTCGTTGAACGCGGTGATGCGCGCGATCCGGGCCCCGATCAGGGTCAGGACCTGGATCCCGTACGCCTCGTAGCCGCCCTCGCCCGTACGGTGACCGACCACGAACGCGGGCTGGCCGTTGGCCCGCGTGTGCGTCATCTCCCACGCACCCGGCCGCAGCACCCGGGCGGTCAGGAACCCGACCACGGCCGGCCGCCCGGTGAACCAGGTCGGGCCCGGCGGCATCTCCATCTCCACGTCGGCCCGCAGCAGACGCACCAGCGCGCCGGCGTCGGCGCGGGTGAACGCGTCGACGTAGCCGTCGAGGAGCGCGCGCCGTACGCGCTCGTCCGGCTCGGCCAGGTCCTCCTCGACCGGCCCGGCCTCGGCCAGGTGGGCGCGGGCGCGGCGGAGCGCGCTGTCGACGGCCGCCGTCGTCGTGTCCAGCATCTCGGCGACCTCGGCCGTACGGAACGCCAGCACGTCGCGCAGTGTCAGGACGGCCCGCTGCCGGGCGGGCAGCAACTGGAGCGCGGCGACGAAGGCGAGCCGCACCCCCGTACGCCCTGCCACGATCGCCGCCGGGTCCCCGCCGGCGATCAGCGCGTCGGGCACCGGCTGAAGCCAGGCCGCCGACGGCTCGCGCGGCGCCATGGCCACCCGGTGATCATCCGATGGCGCGCCCAGCCCCGACGGAAGCGGACGGCGGGAGCGCTTCTCCAGCGCCGTGAGGCACGCCATCGTGGCGATCGTGTAGAGCCACCGCCGCAGCGAGGAGCGGCCCTCGAACCGGCCGAACGCGCGCCAGGCCCGCAGGTAGGTCTCCTGCACCAGATCCTCGGCGTCGTGGATCGAGCCGAGGATCCGGTAACAGTGCGCGAGCAGCTCCGGCCGGAACGGCTCGGCCAGGGCGGCGAACTCCGCGTCCGAGGGCATCGCGGCCTCTCTCGTGAGGTGAGGGTGCAACTGTAGGCGGCGGCTCAGCCGATCGGGCGCATCCCGGCGGCGCTGACCAGGTACTCCGGCGCGCTGCCGGAGTCGGTGACGATCTCCAGGACGGCCTTGGCGACCTGGTCCGGCGTCAGGACCGGTTGCAGGGTCTGGACGTAGGCGTCCAGGTCGAGTCCCTCGCGCGCGGCGTAGGCGGCGGCCGCGGCCGCGCCGAAGCCGGTGGCCGGGGTCAGCTTCGGGAGCAGCGCGGCGAACCGGATGCTCAGGCCGGCCCGCGCCGACTCCGCGGCCGCGTACCCGCTGATGTTGCGGATCGCTGTCTTGGCGGCGGCGTATCCGCCGCTGAGCGGTGATCCGGCCAGGGCGGCGCCGCTGGACATCGCGACGACCACGCTGCCCGGCGCCAGCGGCTCCCGCAGCGCCGTACGAGTCCAGGTGAAGACGTGCCGGGTGTCGGAGTGCCAGTTGCGGCTGAAGGTCTCCCAGGTGTGCTCGTGCACGGGGGCCATGTGCGTGGGGGCCCCGGCGTTCAGGACGAGCAGGCCGGGACGGTGCTCGCGGATCACCTCTTCGGCGAGCGCTTCGCCGGTGGCGTCGGCGGCGACGGGTGTGAACCCCGCGCCGAGGTCCTCGCGTACGGCGCGTAGCTCACGCTCGTCGCGTGCGATGCCCACGACGTGGGTGCCCGTGGCGACGAGCGCGGCGGCGACGGCGCGCCCGAAGCCGCGGCCGGCGCCGGTGACGACGGCGGTCTGGAAGGAGTCAGGCATCAGGCACTCCGGTGTGATGAGGGGTTCGGTCCGCATCAAGACCAGCCGCGGGCGGAGAATCCGTCGCCGCGACCCCGCATCTGGGTGTGATGTGGGTCATAGGCGCGGTGGTCAGGCCGGCGGGCCCTCGCCGCCGTCCGTGCCCGTGCCCGGGTGCGGCGCGGCGGATGCGGCCTCCGGCCGGGCCGCCGTCGTCGCGTCACCGGCCTGCTCGTCGGTCTTCTCCTCGGCGCGCGCCGGGACACGGGGCCGGAACAGCCAATCCAGCCGGGGCTCGACCGCCCAGCGGAACGCCCCGCGTACGGCGCCGCTGGACAGGCCGACGGCCAGCGCCGCGCAGCCGGCCGTCACCAGCACGACCTCCGCGCCGCTCACGTGGTAGTACCAGCCCTGGTAGGACAGGAACAGGGTCACGAAGCCGTGCAGCAGGTAGACGTACATGCTCGCCGACCCGAAGCGCGTGAACCACGTGCGGCGGCCCGGGACCACGGCCAGGAAGGCCGCGGTCAGCGCGACCGCCGCGGCGAGCGCGGCCAGCCGGAAGCCGACGCCCGTCCGGCGCGCCCACGCCCAGCTGGACGAAGCTGCGCCGCCAGCGCACCCATTCGGGGTCGACGGTCAGCGCGGCCGCGTACGCCGCCGCCCCGCCCAGGACGAGCAGCACCGCGCCGGCGGCACGCGCATCGCCCGGCGGCGCAGGAACGCGAAGTGGTGCGGCCGCAGCGTCAGGCCGACGACGAAGAAGGGCAGGAACGACAGCACCTGCGCGGCGTTCAGCATGCTCGGCAGCGTGACGAACCCCGCGATCATCGAGATCAGCACCGCCGCCGTGATCGGGTGAGCGGAGCTGCTGCCACAGCGGCGTGGACAGCCGCCACAGCAGCAGCGCGGGCATGAACCAGGTCAGATAGTACGGCTCGAGCGGGATCCCAGCCGACGTGGTCTCCGGCGAGCAGCCCCGCCCACAGCGGATACGCCACGCTGAAGATCACGTACGGGACGACGATCGTGGCGGCGAGCTTGCGCGTGCGGTCGCGGCCGGCGGTGAAGCCGCGCGAGAAGTATCCGCACATGACGATGAAGACCGGCAGGTGGAACGCGTAGACGAAGGTCTGCGCGGCCTCCAGCACCCGGCCGCCGACGTTCTGCGCGCGCAGCGGCTCCCAGGCGTGGCCGATGACGACGAGCACGACGGCGAGGAACTTGGCGTTGTCGAAGTAGGGGTCGCGGGAGCCGGAGCGAGCGGCGGCGGCCCGGCCCGGATGGCGGGTTGCGCGGCGGATGTGGTGGCGGCCGGAGCGGTGGTGGTCAACGGCGGAGGAACCTGTGTTCGACAGCGGGTGACAGGGACAGTCAACACGATGATCCTGAACGCCGTCTCAACGTGATCCGGCAGGTCGGCGAACGGACCGGGCGAGCCGACCGGCGGGCCAGCGGCGCTGCCCGGCCTCGGTTGGGCCGTCAGCCCCGACTCTCGCAGGGTCACGTTGAGCCGGCCCCGTCAGGCCGAGGCCCGGCGGGGCCGTACCGGGCAGGGTCTTGGGCACGCCGTGATAGGCGAGCCGCGACTCCCCGCCGAACACGAACAGGTCACCCGACTCCAGCTCCACGTCGGTCCACGGGCCGGCCCCGGCCGTGGGTGTTGCCGAACCGGAAGAGGCAGGTGTCGCCGAGGCTGAGCGACACGACGGGCGCGAGGCGGAGCTCGTCCTTGTCCTGGTGCTGGCCCATGCGCGCCTCGGCGTCGTAGAAGTTGACCAGCGCGGTGTCGGGCCGGTAGCCGGCCGCGTCACCATAAGCCCGGCATAGGCCTCGGCGTACGCCTCGGCGAGGGCGCGGCGGCCGAGTTCGGCGAGCCAGCCGGGGAACGGCTTGACCGGGGCGCCGTCGTCGGCGGTCCGCAGGTAGCGGTAGGGCCGCCAGTGCCAGCCGAGGCAGACGGTGCGTACCGACATTGGTCCGCCGCCGGGCAGCCGGGTCTGCCGCATCCCGGCGGGCGGCAGCGACCACTCGCGGCACGCCGCGAGCAGCCGCAGCTGCTCGTCCTCGTCGAGCCAGCCGGGCACGTGCACCGCGCCCGGCGCGATTCGGCCCGCGGCCGCGGAATCAGCGCCGTCATGTCTGCTCCTCAGCGGTCCCCGGCGAAGTCCGGCAGGTCCAGCGTGCCAGAATCACAGGCCGGTCGATACGACGGGAGACGACGACGTGAGTCAGCACACCCGGCCGGCCTTCCCTCTGGAGCCGGTGCCGATCCATGTGCCCGACGACGTGCTGGAGGACCTGCGGCTGCGTCTCGCGCTGACCCGCTGGCCGGTCGACGCGGGCAACCGCGACGCCTTCTACGGCGTCGACCGCGCCTACCTTCAAGAACTCGTGGAGTACTGGCGCACGGGCTATGACTGGCGGTCCGCCGAGGCCGCGATCAACGCCTACGAGCACTACCGCGTCCAGGTCGACGGGGTGCCGGTGCACTTCATGCGCAGGCCCGGAGTCGGCCCGGACCCGACGCCGCTGATCCTCACACACGGCTGGCCGTGGACGTTCTGGCACTGGTCCAAGGTCATCGACCCGCTCGCCGACCCCGGCGCGTACGGCGGCGATCCGGCCGAGGCGTTCGAGGTGATCGTGCCGTCCTTCCCCGGCTTCGGATTCTCCACCCCACTGCCGGACAACCCGGACATGAACTTCTGGAAGGTCGCCGACCTGTGGCACACCCTGATGACCGAGACGCTCGGCCACGCCCGGTACGCCGCCGCGGGCTGTGACGTCGGTGCGCTGGTCACCGGCCAGCTCGGGCACAAGTACGCCGACGAGCTGCACGCGATCCACATCGGCTCCGGCCTGAAGCTCAGCCTGTTCAACGGCGACCGCGCGTGGGACCTCAGCGGCGGACGGCCCATCCCGGAGGGACTGCCCGCCGGCGTACGCGAGCAGGTCGTCGAACTCGAGAAGCGCTTCGCCGTCCACCTGGCCGTGCACGTCCTCGACTCGAGCACGCTCGCGTACGGGCTGTCGGACTCCCCCGCGGGCATGCTCGCGTGGATCCTGCGGCGCTGGACCGCCTGGAGCGCCTCCGGCGGCGACGTCGAGACCGTCTTCACCAGGGACGACCTGCTCACGCACGCCATGATCTTCTGGGTGAGCAACGCGATCGGCACCTCGATCCGCACGTACGCGAACAACAACCGCTATCCCTGGACGCCCTCGCACGACCGGTGGCCGGTCGTGGAGGCGCCCACCGGCATCACCTTCGTCGCCCATGAGAACCCGCCCGGCGTCGGCACCGGCGAGCGCGTCGAGCACTTCCTCGGCAGCGACCGCGCCGCCTGGTACAACCACGTGAACCTGCGTGCCCACGACCGCGGCGGCCACTTCATCCCCTGGGAGATCCCGGACGCGTGGGTGGAGGACCTCCGGCGTACCTTCCGCGGCCGCCGGTAGCCGGCCGTACGGCAGCACGGCGGGGCGGCCATGGGTCAGGTCGCGGCGGCCGGGCGGCACAGCTCGCACGGCCGGTAGCCGGCGGCGGCCGCGAGGGCGATCGTGCGGAAGCCGTGCCGGTGCGCGGGCCCGGCCCGGCGCGCCTCGCGGCAGGTCGGCAGGCACACGACGTCGGTGGCGTCGTCGCCGACGAAGTGGACGTTGCCGGCGGCGAGCGTACGTGACCTCGTCGACGTTGACGTCCTCGCCGCGCAGCAGCGACTCCTTGGCCGGCACGCCGAAGACGTACTGGCCGATCTGCCCGTCCGCGCGGATCACCCGGTGGCAGGGGATCAGCAGCGGCACCGGGTTGTGCCCGAGCGCGGTGCCGACCGCGCGTACCGCGCGCGGGCGGCCGATCTCCCGCGCGACCCAGGAGTAGGGCCGCATCTCCCCGCGCGGGATGGTCATCGCCGCGTGCAGCACGTCCGCCTCGAACGCGGTCAGCCCGCGCAGGTCCAGCCGCAGCCCGTCCGGACGGCCCGTCGTCAGGGGCAGTCGCCAGGCCAGGGGGCGGGGCGTCGGCGGGCAGCAGCGGGCGGCCGAACCGGCGGTGGAACGCGGCGGCGAAGTCGTTCTCGCGTGTCCCGGTGCGCAGGTACGCGACGCCGTGGTCGGTGGTGGCGACGTAGACGCCGCCGATCGGGGCCTCCACGCGGATCCACCGCGCGGCGACCCGGTCCAGCAGGCCCGTCCGGCGCCTCGACGGCCAGTGCCGCCAGTTCGTCGGTCAGCGGGTCGTGGTCAACGCTGCTCATGGGTGCGCTCCCCCTCGTGGAGGCGGCGGAGCCGCGCGAGGCCCCGCGAGATGTGGGATTTGACGGTGCCCTGCGGGCTGCCGAGCACGTCGGCGATCTCGGCGATCGGCAGGTCCGCGATGTGCCGCAGCACGATCGCGAGCCGCTGTTCCTCGGCAGCGCGGCGAGCAGCGCGGCCAGCTCGCGGCCGGTCTCGTGGCGTTCGGCGGCCGCTTCGGCGCCCTCGCGCGTGTCGGCCGGGTCGGGCGCGCCGTCCAGCGGGGCGGGCGGCGGGCGCCGCGCGGCCGACCGCGCCTGGTTGCGCCACAGGTTCGCCAGGATCGTCAGCAGCCAGCCGCGCACCTGAAGCGCGGCGATCCGCTCGGCGTCATAGCCCGCCAGCGCCCGGTAGGCGCGCAGGAACGCCTCGGCGGTCAGGTCCTCCGCGTCGGCCCAGCGCCCGCTCAGCCGCAGCGCGGTGGAGAACACCACGTGCCGGTAGCCGTCGAACAGGACGGCGAACCCGGCATCGAGGTCTTCGGCGAGCCGGCCGGTGACGGAGGTACGGAGTGTCGGTGTCGGTCACGTGGTAGAGAACCCCGCCGGGCCCCGCGTGGTTGCGCCGTCGCCGGAGGGCGCCGCCGGGGCGGATGCGCGCACTGGAATATCCACAGTGTGGAACAAGTTACCCTGGGGACGCCGGTGTGGCATGTGTCCCCGGGCCGCACCTATCGCCTTCGCGGAATACCGTCCGGCCTCGGCCGGAGCAGGAGCCGCGTTGTGCAATCGCCGCGAGGCGACCACCACACCGGCACAGGCGTGCCGCCCCCGCCGGAGCGATCCGGCGGGGGCGTCACGTCGCTCAGGTGGGGATGGTGACGAACGCGGCGGCGACGAGCGAGGCGATCACGATGACCGCCACGACGACCGCCGCGATGGCGCGGATGCGCCGGCGCCTGCGCAGGCGTCCGAAGCTCGCCAGCCGGCCGGCGAAGGCCGGGTCCTCCTGGCCGAGCTGAGATGCGATCTCTGTGAGGATCCGCTCCTCATCCATCGAGAGCGCCATACCGCACCTCCTGGGGGCACACAATTTCCCCGAATCATCCCCCCGATGACGGCCAGGGGAAACCTTGGCGAACGACCCCGATCCCGATCGCCGCCGAGTCGTACCCGCGGCCGGGCCTTCCGCCCCGGCGGGCGGCGGCCGACGGCGCGTACGTGCCGCCGCGGATCCGGGGCGCGTACCGGCACGCGAACCGGCGCTGTCCAGGGCGAACCCGCATACGCGCTGGTGTAGGAGGCTGGCCGGTCCGCCGCGCCGCCGACCGGCCGGGCCCGCCGCGGCGGGCCGCGCTGACCGGCATCGGTCACCCGCCGCGGGCGCGGCCCGCTCAGCCCTTGACGGCGCCCGACAGGGCGAAGGCGTTCCCGAGCACGCGCTGGACCAGCGTGTACAGCAGCGACGACGGGCATCGAGTACAGGATCGAGAAGGCGGCCAGCAGGCCGTAGGAGGCGGTCCCGTGCAGGCCGAAGTACTGGAAGATGACCACCGAGGCCGGCTGCTTGGCGGGGTCGAGGAGCAGGATGAACGGCACGAAGAAGTTGCCCCACGTGAGCGCGAACGTGAAGGTGAACACCACCGCGGTGCCGGGCAGCATCAGCGGCAGCACGATCCGCAGCAGCGCGCGTAGACCCCGACGCGCCATCCACCCAGGCCGCCTCCTCCAGCGAGATCGGCACCTCGTCCATGAAGTTCTTCATCAGCCAGATCGCCATCGGCAGCCCGGTCGCGGTGAGGAACAGCACGGTCGCCGGGATGGAGTCGAGCAGGTCGAGCTGGACGAACAGGCCGTACACCGGGACGAGGATCGCGGTGATGGGCAGCCCGGTGGCGAACAGCAGGACGAGCAGGATCGGGCGGCCGAACCTTCGGGCGTAGCGCGAGAGCGGGTAGGCGGCCGGCGCGGCGAGCACGAGGGTCAGCACCGCCGACCCCAGCGACAGGATCAGGCTGTTGACCAGCGCGTGCAGGTTGTCGCCGGTGAGGACGTCGGCGAAGTTGCGCAGCGTCGGCTGGGCCGGGACCGCGGTGCCCAGCGTCGCGTGCTCGGACGAGCGAGGCCAGGAACAGCCAGCCGAAGGGGAGCAGGAACAGCACAGCGCGATCAGGCCGAGCACGAGCGTAGGCGGCCGCCGCGGCGCTGCGACGGCGCGGCCCGGTCACCGACGGCCGCGGCGTCCTGCGCGGCGCCGCGTGCGGGGCGGCGCGGGTGGTGGCGGTCATACGTCCTCCCGCATCAGCCGCAGGTAGACGAGGGAGAAGACGCCGCCGACGGCGAGCAGCACGATCGCCAGGGCCGCGCCGTAGCCGAGCTGGTAGAACTTGAACGCCTCCTGGTACATGTAGATCGGCAGCGTCTGGGTCTTGGTGCCGGGGCCGCCGCCGGTCATCACGAAGATCAGGGTGAACACCGCCAGGGTCTGCAGCGTGATCGTCATCAGGTTGGTCAGCACCGCGCGGCGCATCAGCGGCAGGGTGATGTGCCGCAGCCTGCGGTACGCCGAGGCGCCGTCGACCGCGGCGGCCTCCAGCAGGTCATCGGGCACGTTCGACAGGGCCGCGGAGTACACCAGCATGGAGAAGGCCGTGCCGCGCCAGATGTTGGCCAGGGTCACCGCCAGCAGCGGCGTCGCGTACAGCCAGCCCTCGCCGTGCAGGCCGACGCCGCGCAGGATCGCGTTGAGGGTGCCGTCGTCGGACAGGAACGCGTACCAGACGAACCCGGCGACGAGCTCGGGCATGACCCACGCGCCGACGACGATGGCGCCCACGACGGCACGTGCGATGCGGCTGCGCGACTTCATCAGCAGCGCCAGGGCCATGCCGCCGGCGTTCTGCCCGACCACGGCGGAGCCGAGCACGAACACGACCGTGAGCCACAGCGACTGGCGGAACTCCGGGTCGGTGAACATGCGCCGGTAGTTGCGCAGGCCGATCAGGTGCGGGGTGGTGGCGGTGGCGCCGGTCAGGGCGATGTCGGTGAAGGAGGCGTAGACGCACCACAGGATCGGCCCGAGGAAGAACAGGGCGAGCAGCGCGAGGGCGGGGACCATCGGCAGGATCTGGCCCGCGGCCCGCCGCCCGCGCGCGCGCGCGCGGGCGGCGGGAGGCGGCCCGGGAGGGGCTCCGGCGCGCTCGCCGCGACCATCAGGGGGCTCCTTCGACCTTGTCCGGTCCGGCGAGCTGCTTGATCTGGCCGGCCAGGTCGCCGGTGGCCTTGCCGGGGTCGGCCTGGCCGGTCACCACGGACTCGGTCGCCGCCTGGAGCTGGTTGGAGATCTGCGGGTAGACGCTGTAGGCGGGCCGGTACTGGGTGACCGACACCAGGCCGGTCCAGAACTTCTGGGTCGGGTTGCCCTTCACGTACGCCGGGTCGGCGGTGACGTCGCCGCGTACCGAGACCTGGGTGGCCTTGACGTAGAAGAACAGGGAGTTCTCCTTGTTCATGGCGAGCTGGACGAGCTTCCACGCCGCGTCGGGGTTCTTGGAGTTCGCGCCGACCGACAGCAGCCAGCCGCCGGACAGCGACACCTTGCCGGGCGCCTGGCCGTTCTGGGTGGGCATCGGGGCGGTGCCGAGCGTCGTGGACCAGTCGGGCCAGGCCGAGGCGCCGCCGGGGATCCACGCCTGGGGCAGCCAGGAGCCGTCCAGGTCGATGGCGAGCTTGCCCTGGGGCAGCTCCTGGCCCTGGACGTTGTCGCTCCAGTGCGGGTCCAGCGCCTGCTGCGGCGTCGGGCCGAGCTTCTCGGAGTAGATCGTCTTGAGCAGGCCCATCGCGTCGTTCATGCCGCGGCTCGGGGCGATCCACTTCTTGGTCTGGTCGTCGTAGAGCTTGTCGGCCGGTGCCGTACAGGAGCATCTCGAAGCCCTGCATGGAGGCGGCCTCGCCGACGCCTTTGCCGGCGTAGACGTTGAGGGGGATGACGCCGGGGACCTTGGTCTTGATCTGGCGTGCCGCGGCGAGGACGTCGTTCCAGCGTCGTGGGCTGCCAGTCGGCGGGCAGGCCCGCCTTGGCGAAGATCTTCTTGTTGTACCAGAGGCCGCGGGTGTCGGTGCCCATCGGGACGCCGTAGGTGTGGCCGTCGCCGGCCCGGCCGGCGGCCTTGGCCGCGCTGACGAACTGGCCCCAGTCCGGCCAGGGGCTCAGCCGGGAGTCCAGCGGCAGGAGGTAGCGTGCCTCGGCGTCGGAGTTGACGAAGAAGGTGTCCTCGTAGGCGACGTCGGGCGCGGTCGCCTTGGAGCGCCGCATGAGGCCGAGCTTGGTGTAGTAGGAGTTCTCGTCGGCGTCGACGGGGATGAGCTTGAGCTTGACGCCGGGGTTCTGCTGCTCGAAGACCGGCTTGATCTTCTTGAAGAGCTCGTCGGCGCCGAGGAAGTTGCCGAACTTCTGGTACGCCACCTTGATGGTCTTGCCGTCTGAGGATCCGCCGTCGCCGCAGGCGCTTAACCCCGCCGCGACCGTCACCGCCGTCATCACGAGTGCCCATTGCCGCCGCATGCGCAGCACCTCCGCCGATTCGGCCTTGCTTAGAAGCTGACATTGCATCGAATTTGACATTGCGTTGTGGCAAATGTGAGAGGGCGGGCGCGTGCCGTCAAGGGGGTGCGGCCCGCAGGTGACCGATGCCTTACTCCGGGGCTACGCCGGCGTGCCGTGTCTCAAGGCGCGTACGACCGGGCGCCCGATGATCGCGCTGATCCGGTCGGCGGCGAGCGTCACCGCGGCGGCAGGGCTCCACCTGCGGGTGAGCACGCCCGCGAGCAGGGTCTGGAGCTGCGCCGACACCAGCGCGTACGCGGGCGTTGAGGGCCGCAGGACGGCGTGTTCGAGCAGAGCGGCGGTCTCGGCGTGGAAGAGCGAGACCGGGGCGAGGGCCGCCAGCACGCTGCGGCGCGGCGGCAGCTGCCCGGTCTCGCGGCACACCTCCGCCAGCCGCTTGGGCGCGGTCGCGGCGCGCAGCAGCCGCATCGCCGGCCCGGGGTGGCGTGCCTGGCGGGGGACGCAGTAGACCATGCCGCCGCACAGGATCGTCGGGCGGGCCGTGCGGGCCGGCCGGGACCGGCACGAACCCGAACCGGTCGGCGATCTCGGCCAGCGGCGCGCCGGTCTCCTCGGCGAGCGTCTCGGCCTGGTAGCTGGCCCCGACGATCATGTCGGCGCGGCCGGCGGCGAGCATGCGCGGTGCCCGGTGCCGGTCGTAGCCGACGACCTCGGCGGGCAGCACGCCGTCGTCGGCGAGCCGGCGCAGGAACCGCAGCGTCTCCACCGCCGCGGGCTGGTCCAACGTCACCGTCTCGGGGGTGAACACGGTCGCGCCGTTGGCGGCCAGCAGCGACACCAGCGCGTACGTCGCGGTCTCCCCCGCCGCGGGCCCGCCGGGCAGCACCAGAGCGGGTGCCGGCCTCGCGCGGCGAGGGCGCGGCCGAGGGCACGCAGGTCGCGCCAGGTACGCGGCGGCGCGGCGCCGGCCGCCTCCAGCGCCGCGCGGCTGTACCACAGGCCGCTGACGTCGGCGGGCGCGTGCACCGCGACGGCGCCGTGCCCGCCGAGGCGATAGGCGCCGGCGAAAGGCGGCACGAAGTCGGCGTCGTGCTCGGCCGCCCAGTCGCCGTCCAGCTCCGCGATCGGGGTCAGCGTGTGCGACTCGGCGAACTCGGCCACCCAGACCGAGTCGAGGACGGCGAAGTCGGGCCCGCGCCCCTCGGCGATGGCGCGGCGGAACGCCGCCCGCAGCTCACCGAACGGCACGGTCGTGACGTCGAGCCGCAGGTCGGCGCCTGCCGCCTCGCGCAGCTGCCCGGCCCAGCCTCCGTCGCAGGCCAGGACCCTGACCTGCGGCGCGGCGCGCAGCGCGGCCACCCAGGCGGGGTTGACGAAGGTGCCACGGCGGCGGTGCCGCACGACGACGCCCTCGGCGGCCAGCTCCGAGAGCGCACGAGCCACCGGCGTACGGCTGAGGCCGTGGGCGGCGCACAGCTCGTGCTCGGTGGGCAGCCGCCCGTCGGCGCCGTACGTGCCGGCCTCGATGTCGCCGAGCAGACGCCGTTTGAGCCGGTAGTACGCCGGGAGGGATGGCGCGGGCTCCATGTCTGACCTCATCGCCGTAAGGGTGCGCATACTGTTTGCCATCAGTGTGCAGCAAATCCCCCTGCGCCGAGGGTCCCGTCCGGCGCGGGGCGGATCCCGGCGTGGTGGAACGGCCCCGGGGGCCGTTGCGGCGCGGGCGCGCCGCCCGCAGGTGGGCGGCGGTGCGGTGGGTTCGCCGGCCCGCCGCCCCCGGGCGGCGCCCGCGGGGTGGGCGGCGGTGGGGTGCGGCGGTTCGCTAGCGGCGGGTGGCGGCCAGGTGGGCGCCGCGGGTGGTCGGGCTCTGCAGGTGCTGGCGGTTCAGCGCGGCGACGTAGTAGGTGTAGCCGGCGCCGGGCTTGGCGGTCTTGTCGGCGGTGGCGTGCACGCCGCCGTCGACGACCTTGAGCAGGAACCGTCCGTCGGGGGCGATGCAGGCGGGGCCCTTGGCCGGGGCGCGGTAGATCGCGTACGCGGCCGCGCCGGAGCCGGTCCAGGTCAGCTTCCCGTCCTTGATCTCCAGGTGGCCCGGGGGCGCGGGCGCGGCGCCGCCGCCCGCCGAGGGGGGCAGCGCCGGGCGTGAGTAGTGGTCGCGGCGCAGCCGGGTGGCGAAGCCCTCGCGGTCCTGTGCCAGGTCGCGGGCGCTGAAGAACGCCTCGCCGCCGACCTGGGGGTAGTGGGCGTCGATGGCCACGTGGCGGGACAGTTCGGCGGGGTCCTTCCACGGGCCCGGCCGCCCGACCTGGTAGGCGGCCTGGCCGATGACGAGTTGCACGCGGGTCCCGGTGACCTGCCGGGCCCACCAGGCCACCAGCGTGCGGTAGTCGGCGGCCTTGAACCCCACGGGCCAGTAGAGCTGCGGCGTGATGTAGTCGACCCAGCCGCTGCGCACCCACTTGCGGCTGTCGGCGAAGATGTCGTCGTAGCTTTGCAGCGCGGCGGTCGCCGACCCGGCGGGGTCATGGCTCTTGTTGCGCCAGACACCGAACGGGCTGATCCCGAACCGTACCGGCGGCTTGGCCCGATGGATCTGGGCGTGCAGGGCCTGGATGAGCGTGTCGACGTTGTGCCGCCGCCAGTCGCCGAGGTTCTTGTAGCCCGCGCCGTACTTCTTGAACGTCGCGGCGTCGGGGAACGCCTGGCCCGGCAGCGGATAGGGGTAGAAGTAGTCGTCCAGGTGCACGCCGTCGACGTCGTAGCGGGTGACCACGTCCAGGACGACGTGGGCGACCAGGTCGCGCACCTGCGGCAGCCCGGGGTCGAACCACAGCGCGCCGCCGTAGCGGTGCACCCAGCCCGGGTGCAACCGCGCCTGGCTGTTCGGTGCGAGTTTGGCGCGGTCGGCCTGCGCGCTGGCGCGGTAGGGGTTGAACCAGGCGTGGAACTCCAGGCCGCGCTTGTGCGCCTCGGCGATCAGGAACGCCAGCGGGTCATAGCCGGGGTCGCCGCCCTGGTGCCCGGTGAGGTATTGCGACCAGGGCTCATAGCGCGAGCGGTAGAACGCGTCGGCGGCCGGGCGGATCTGCACGTAGACCGTGTTGAAGTTGAGCTTGACGGCCACGTCGAGCAGGTGGCGGTATTGCGCCTGCTGCTCGGCGGCGGGCAGGCCCTTACGGTTCGGCCAGTCGCCGTTGTTGACCGTCGTGATCCACATCGCGCGGGTCCGCCGTGCCGGGTCGGCGTGGGCGGCCGCCTGGCCGCATTCGGCCGCCGGCAGCCCGCCGGCGGAGGCCGGCGGCGTGCTGTGGCCGCCTCCGCACCCCCCGCATGCGGCGGCGATGAGGAGTCCGATCGCCGCCGCCGCCCTGCTTCGCCCCCGAGACCGGCCCATGTGATGGCATTCTGCCGGAGAGTCCCGGTCCGCATCCGGGTATCGGTTCAGGAGTGGCACTCTCTCAAGGCGGCGGCGCATGAACGACACCTTCCGGCTGGGCCGGATCGTCGGCGTGCGCGTCGGCGTCAACTGGACCGTTCTCGTCGTCTTCACCCTTCTCGCGTACGGGCTGGCGGCCCAGCGCCTGCCCCAGTCCTACAAGGGCCTGCACCCGGTCGTGTACGTCCTCGGCGGGCTGTTCACCGCGGCGGCGTTCATGGCGTCGCTGCTCGTGCACGAGCTGGCGCACGCCATCGTCGCGCGGCGCAACGGCCTGACCGTCGAGGGCATCACGCTGTGGCTGCTGGGCGGGGTGGCACGGTTCGAGGGCGAGCCCGCGAGCCCGGGCGCGGAGCTGCGCATCGCCGGTTCCGGGCCGCTGGTGAGTCTACTGCTCGGCGTCGCACTGGGCGGCGCGTCGGCGGTGCTGCTCGTCGCGGACCTGAACGGGCTGGTGGCCGGCTGCATCGCGTGGCTGGCCGCGATCAACGTGGTGCTGGCGCTGTTCAACGTGATCCCGGCCGCGCCGCTGGACGGCGGGCGGCTCGTGCACGCACTGCTGTGGCGCCTGTCCGGCGACCGTACGAAGGCGACGCTGCGCACCGCGCAGGCCGGCCGCGGCTTCGGCTGGGCGACGATGGTGGCCGGCTTCTACATGTCGCTGTGGAACTTCAGCGGCCTGTGGCTGATCCTCATCGGCTGGTTCCTGATCGTCGCGGCGGGCATGGAGGCGGGTCAGGCGCGGGTGGTGGCGCGGCTCGACGGCATCACGATCGGCCGGATCATGACGCCGGACCCGTTCACCGTGCCGGCGTCGATGACCGCGGCGGAGTTCCTGCGCGAGATGCTCCCCCGGCACCGCCATGCGACCTATCCCCTCCTCGACGGCGGCGTCGTACGCGGGCTGGTGAGCGCCGCGCGCATCCGTGGGCAGGAGCCCGGCGCGGCGATCGGCGCGGTCGTGGAGGAGGCCGGCCGCATCGGCCCGCGGTCCTCGATCGCCGACCTGCTCCCCCGCCTGGCCCGCGAGCGCCTGCTGGTCTTCGACGGCGACCGTCTCGTCGGCATCGTCACCCCCCGCGACCTGGCCCGGGCCCTCGAACGCCTGCCCTAGCGGCCTCCGCACCGCCTCGGCCCCGCGGCCGGGGGGCGTAGCGGCTCCGTGACGTCCGGCCGAAGTCGCCGCGAATACCGGTTGGCGGACCACGGCGGCCGCTGCTAGTTTCCAGGGGCCGTACCGGACGACGAGGAGGTGGTACCCGTGAACGCAGTATCGACATGGGTGCTCCCCTGCGGGGTCACGGTCGGACGGTAGGTCGCCCGGGAGCGCCGTTCACACGGCTCTCCCGAAAGGCACGACCATGCGATTCACTTCAGAACAGCGCCTCGACGACGGCGTACTCGAACGCGAATTCACCCTCGGCGAGATCCCCGGCGTCCTGTGGACGCCTGAATCCGCACCGGCCCCGCTGGTCCTGAGCGGCCACAACGGCGGCCTGCACAAGCGGCACCCGCGGCTGGTGGCACGTGCCCGGCACCTCGCGGCGGAGTACGGCTTCGCGGTGGCCGCCATCGACGCCCCCGGTCACGGCGACCGCCCCCCGTCCGACGCCGACGAACAGTCACGCGCCACCCTCCGCCGGGCGCTGGCGGCCGGCGAGCCGGTCGAGGAGATCGTCGACGCCTTCATCGGCCCGCTGGTCGAAAAGGCGGTACCGGAATGGCGGACCACCCTGGACGCCCTCCTCTCGTTGCCCGAGATCGGCGACGGCCCGGTCGGGTACACGGGAATGACCGCCATCGGCATCCGCCTGGCGCTGGAGGAGCCGCGCGTCGCGGCCGCCGGTCTGTTCGCCGGGGGTTTCGTGCCCGGCGGCCTGCGCGAGGAGGCACGGAAGGTCACCGTTCCGCTGCAGTTCCTGGTGCAGTGGGACGATGAGGGGATGGAACGGCAGCCGTCCCTGGACCTGTTCGACGCCTTCGGCTCCACGGAGAAGACGCTGCACGCCAACGTGGGCGGGCACGCCGGCACTCCGTGGTTCGAGGTGGACGACGGGGCCCGGTTCTTCGCCCGGCACCTGAAGTGAGGCCGGCCCGCCGGTTGGCGGGCCCCGGCCAGGACGCCGCTCATCGAGGACGGGCCCGTGCCCTTCTCGACGAGTGGCGCCCGGCCGCCCCGGCCGGCGATGATCGAACACGTGTTCTAGTATGGTGGGATGCGTTGGGACGCGTTGTCACTCGAGGGCCCGGATCCGGCTCTGTTCGGCCGCCCGGTCACGGTCGAGACCCCGGAGTTCCGCGGCATCACCTTCCACGAGATCCGGGCCAAGTCGATCATCAACAGGGTGCCCGGCGTCTCGCGCGTGCCGTTCACCTGGACGATCAACCCCTACCGCGGATGCAGCCACGCCTGCCGCTACTGCTTCGCCCGCGGCACCCACACCTATCTCGACTTCGACGCCGGCCGCGACTTCGACTCCCAGATCGTGGTGAAGGTCAACGCGCCCGAGCTCGTGCGCCGGGAGCTGGCCGCGCCGCGGTGGGCGGGCGAGCCCATCGCGATGGGCACCAACGTCGACTGCTACCAGCGCGCCGAGGGCCGCTACCGGCTGATGCCCGGCATCATCGAGGCGCTGCGCGACCACGCCAACCCCTTCTCGATCCTCACCAAGGGCTCGCTGATCCTGCGCGACCTGCCGCTGCTGCGGGAGGCCGCCGAGCGTACCGAGGTCGGCGCGGCGGTCTCGGCCGGGTTCGTGGACGCCGAGCTGTGGCGGCTGATCGAGCCGGGAGCGCCGAGCCCGCGCAAACGCCTGGAGGTGTGCGCGACGCTGAACGAGAACGGGATCGGCTGCGGCGTCCTGATGGGCCCGATCGTGCCCTACCTCGGCGACTCGCGGCGCGCGCTCGAGGCCGCGGTCAGGCTCGTCGCCGAGGCCGGGGCGACGTCGGTGTCGGCGATCGTGCTGCACCTGCGGCCCGGGGCGCGCGAATGGTTCCTGAGCTGGCTGCGCGAGTGCCATCCCGAGCTCGTGCGCCCCTACGAGCGGCTCTACGGACGCGGTGCGTACGCGCCGAAGGACTACCAGCGGCGCATCTCCGCCACGGTCGCGGAGTTGGCGGCCGCCCACGGCGTCGGCGGCCGCAACCCGCGCCGCCTGCGGCCCGCCCCGCCACCGCCCGTGCCGCCCGCGCCGGTCGCCGAGCAGCTGCCGCTGCTGTGAGCGCCGCCGCTTCACGCGGCGGAGTACTAGGCTGACGCCGCGTGGAGGTCTACGAGCGGCGCGACGGGGAGAACGGCGAACTCGTGCTGCGCGGCGACGGCCGCGACTTCGAGATCATCAGCAACGGCGTCTTCCTCATGGACACCCGCGCCGGGGAGTCCGAGCGGCTGCTGGTCCGCGCCGCGCTGGAGCGGGTGGCGCGGCCCGCGCGGGTCCTGATCGGCGGCCTGGGCGTGGGGTTCTCCCTCGCCGAGGCGCTGCGCGCACCGGCGGCGCGCGCGGTGACGGTGGTCGAGCGCGAGGCCGCGGTCATCGGCTGGCACGCCACGCACCTGCGGGCCTGCACCGGCGGCGCCCTCGATGACCCCCGCGTGCGCGTCGAGCACGCCGACCTGCCGTCCTGGCTGCGCGACGGCACGGGCGGCGCGTACGACGTGGTGTGCCTCGACATCGACAACGGGCCCGAGTGGACCGTCACCGAGACCAACGCCGCCCTGTACGGCTCGGCGGGGCTGGATCTGCTGGCGGCGCGGCTGCGGCCGGGCGGCGTGCTGGCCGTGTGGAGCGCCGGCGCCGCGCCCGCGTTCGAGGCGCGGCTGCGGGAGCGGTTCACCGGCGTGTCGGCCCGGGCGGTCGCGGTGGCGCGGGGCGAGCCCGACGTCGTCTACCTCGCCTCGGCGTAGTGCTTGCGCAGCTCCTCGACGCGGTCCTCCGGGAACGGGCAGTGCTCGACGCCGCGCAGGTGGTCGGCGAGCACCTCCAGGTGGGTGTGCCAGGCGGCGAGTGCGGTGACCGTCTCCTCCTCCAGGTGCGCCGGTACGGTCTGGGTGAGCACGACACGGGTGCCGGCGGGGTGGCCGCCGTTCAGCTCCCACCGCACCCGCCCGGCGGGCTCGTCCCCGTCCGGCCAGGCGTACTCCAGGACGCGCCGCGGCTCGGCCGCGGTGAGCGGGCCCGCCGCGATGTGGGGGTTGGTGATGCGAAGCGGCGGCTCGCCGCCGGCGCGAAGCTCTCCCGCGCCTTCGGTGAGCCCGGGCCACACCTCCTCCAGGGGGTGGGGCAGCAGCCGCTCGAAGCGGACCGTACGGGTCCCGGCGTCCTGGTGCACCGCGCCCTCGCCGAGCCCGAAGGCGTCGGCGTAGGTGTCGTGGACCTCGGCGTAGCTCTCGGGTTCGGGCGCGGGGCCGCCGAGGGCGCGTGCCAGCGCGCCGAGGCAGGTCTGCCAGCCGGTGGCGTAACTGGCCGCCATCACGCGGTCATCGAAGGTGTAGGTGAAGACCAGCAGGCAGCCGTCCCCGTCGGCGCTCAGCTCGGTGCGCAGCGTGTCGCCGTTCCAGGTGAAGGCGAACACCCGCGGCGGGTCCAGCTCGGTGACCGATCCCCCGCTGGGGTCCATCTCGCCGCGGGGGAAGGTGAAGCGCATTCTCCCGCCGACCCGCAGGTCCACCTCGACGGTGGCCGGGAACCAGTGCGCCAGCTCGGCCGGGTCGGTGACCGCCCGCCAGACCTTCGCCACCGGATGGGCGAGGCGCCGCTCGAACCGCAGGACGTCGCGGCCGTCGATCGTGTGCAGGGATCCGTCCATCTCATCCTCCGTCGGGTCCGGGCCCGGGCCGCTCGCCCGGATCCGGCATCGTGTCGAGGTGGCGTTCGAGGGCGTCGAGGGAGCCGGACCAGAGCCGCCGGTAGGGCGCCAGCCAGGCGTCGATCTCGGCCAGCGGCCCGGGCCGCAGTTCGTACCAGCGGCGCTGTGCCTCGGCGCGTACGCGCACCAGGCCGGCCTCGCGCAGCACCCGCAGGTGCTTGGAGGTGCCCGGCTGGGTGAGGCCGAGCGCCTCGGTCAGCTCCGCCACCGGCCGCGGCCGGTCCAGGAGCAGGTCCAGGATCCGCCGGCGCGTCGGCTCGGCGAGCACGTCGAATGTCGTTGCCACCCGATCGAACATAGCCGTACGGGTATATTCCCGTCAAGGCATATTGCCTGGCCGTCGGCTCTCGGCGGGCCGCTGCGGGCCGCGGAACCGCAG
Source organism: uncultured Actinomycetota bacterium (assembly GCA_963799975.1). Classification (GTDB taxonomy): domain Bacteria; phylum Actinomycetota; class Actinomycetes; order Streptosporangiales; family Streptosporangiaceae; genus Actinoallomurus. Next base: position 1,517,415 of record CAWCZF010000006.1, read on the forward strand.
GGTCTGGCTGTAGACGAGGTTGGTGGTGGTGGTGCCGAACTGCGCCAGCTCGCCCACGATCGTCTCCAGGTGCGCCATCGAGGCCGCGGCGACCTTCAGCGTGTAGCAGTCGTCGCCGGTGGTGCGCAGGCACTCCAGGATCTCCAGGCGCTCCCCGAGCAGGCGGTGCAGCGGCTCGTGCCGGTTGCCCGGGTACTTCAGTCGCACGATCGCCAGCACCGGGAAGCCGGCCTTGGCCAGGTCGACGTCGGCGCGGTAGCCGGTGATGACGCCGGCGGCCTCCAGCCGCCGCAGGCGTTCGGTCGTGGCCGAGGCGCTGAGGCTGACCCGGCGGCCCAGCTCGGTGAGCGGGATCCGCCCGTCGCGCTGGACCTCGGCCAGGATCGCCCAGTCGGTCGCGTCGAGAGTCTCGGCCATCCGGCGAATATACCGGCAAATCCCCGGCCGATACCCCTCATACGCCGGGAAGACTCTATTCCGGCCGCCGATCCACCTGGATAGCCTGAACCGGTGCAAATCGGAGTAAACGTCCCGAACTTCGGGCCCGGCACCGACCCCGGCGTCCTGCGCGCCTGGGCGCGGACGGTCGAGGGCCTGGGATTTGACCTGCTGATGGTCTCCGACCACGTCGCGGTGACGCCCGACGTCGCGGCGCAGTACCCCGCGCCGTTCTACGAGCCGTTCACCGCCCTGTCCTGGCTCGCCGGCGTCACGGACCGGATCCGGCTGGGCACCACTGTGCTCATCGTGCCGTACCGGCATCCGCTGCTGCTGGCCCGCATGGCCGCCAACCTGCACCAGCTCAGCGGCGGCCGCCTGGTGCTGGGCGTGGGCGCCGGCTGGGCCCGCCAGGAGTTCGCCGCGCTCGGCGTGCCGTTCGGCGAACGCGGCCGCCGCACCGACGACTACCTCGACACCGTACGAGCGGCGTGGGCCGATGAGGCCGACTACGGGCGCGGGCCGATCCCGATCTGGGTCGGCGGCAACAGCGACGCCGGCCTGCGCCGTGCCGTACGCGTCGGCGACGCCTGGCACCCGCTGCGCACCACCCTGCCGTGGCTGCGCGCCGCACGCGAACGGCTGCGCGCCGCGGCCGCGGACCAGGGACGGCCGGCGCCCGCCCTGGCCCCGCGGATCGTCCTGCGGCTGACCGCCGCTCCGCTCACCGGACCGGACCGGCGCGCCGGGGAGGGCACCATCGACCAGGTCATCGACGACCTGGAACGACTGCGGCGGCTCGGCGCGGCCACGGTCGTACTCGACCCCTTCGACGGCGACCCCGAGGAGACCCGCCGCCCGCACACGGCGTGGCGGGCCCTCGCGCAGGTCGCCGAATCCTTCGACCGATCGGAGACGACGTGACGAACACCGATGATCTGGCCCTGCTCCGCCGGGCCATCGAACTGGCCGCCGAGGAACGCGAGGGCGGCGACCCGCCGTTCGGCTCGCTGCTGGCCGGCCCCGGCGGCGCCGTACTCGCCGAGGAACGCAACACCACCGTCACCGGCGCCGACCTCAGTGCGCACCCGGAACTGAAGCTGGCCGTCTGGGCCGCACGCGAACTCGACCCGGCGACCGCCGCCGCCACCACGATGTACACCAGCTGCCAGCCGTGCGGCATGTGCGCCGGCGCGATCGAACGCTCCGGCCTCGGCCGCGTGGTGTTCGCCCTGTCGAACGAGCAGCTGACCGGCCTCAAGCCGGGCGGCGGGTGGCCGGTCGTCCCCCAGGAGGGCCCGGCGCTGCACGAGGAGGCGTGCGTCCCGGTCGAGGGCTACTACCGGTGAGTCCGTTACGGTGACGCCCGACGACGCTGGACACGGGGAGGCGGCCGGTGCGAGCGGTGGTGTATGAGGCGTTCGGCGGCGAGCCGCGGGTACGGCGGGTGCCCGACCCGGTCCCGCCCGAGGGCGGCGCGGTGATCCGGGTCGAGGCGACCGGGCTGTGCCCGCAGCGACTGGCACGGCTGGATGGGCCATGACCCCGGCATCGCGCTGCCGCACGTCCCCGGTCACGAGCTGGCCGGGGTCGTCGAGGCCACCGGCACGGGCGTCACGGAGTGGCGCGCCGGGGACCGGGTGACGGTCCCGTTCATCTGCGCGTGCGGGCGGTGCACGGCGTGCGCGGCCGGCGACCAGCAGGTCTGCGAGCGGCAGCGGCAGCCGGGGTTCACCCACTGGGGTCCTTCGCCGAATACGTCGCCGTCGACGCCAACGACGTCAACCTGGTGGCGCTGCCGGACGCGACGCCGCATGCCGCCGCGGCCGCGCTCGGCTGCCGCTTCGCCACCGCGTTCCGCGCCGTCACCGTGCACGGCCGCGTCGCGCCCGGCGACTGGGTGGCCGTGCACGGCTGCGGCGGCGTCGGCCTGTCCGCCGTGATGATCGCCGCGGCCGCCGGGGCCCGCGTGATGGCCGTCGACGTCTCCTCCGGCGCGCTGGACCTGGCCCGCGCGTTCGGCGCGGCCGCCTGCGTACGTGGCCCGCACGGCGTCCCGGAGGCGATACGCGACCTGTCCGCAGCTCGGCGCCCTCGGGCTGATCCTCAACTGCGTGGTGCTGTGGAACACCCGCTACATCAATGCCGCCCTGGACGCTCTGCGCGCCCAGGGCTACCCGGTCCTCGACGACGACGTCGCCCGACTCTCACCGTTCGTCCGCGCGCACCTCAACGTGATCGGCAAGTACAACTTCGCCCTCCCCGACGTGGGCGAAGGCGGCATCCGCCCACTGCGCGACCCCGACGCCGACGACGAGGAACTGTCCGATTGAATCGCAGGGAGGCGGCGCCGCCCCGGCAAGGCGGTCACTGGGTCGTCGCGGTGATCGGCTCCATGACGGAGGCTTGGGCGTCGTGCTCGCGCAGCATGCGCATCACGGTCGCCGCCGAAGGGTGCCGGCCCTTGCGCTTACCGGTGGTGATGACCAGCCGGGAGGCGATCTCGCGCAGGCTCATCCCCTGGTCGCGCAGGTGCAGGGCCATCGACAGCATGGCCTCATCGGTGACCGCGGCACCGCCGATGGTCTTGCCGCGGGTGCGGGCGGATTCGTGGCCTTCCAGCGTGCGGTCGCGGATGTACTCGCGTTCCATCCCCGACAGCGCCGCGAGCACGGTGAACACGGTCCCGGACGGGTCATGGGAGCCCTGAAGCTCGCCGGTGAGGAACTTCAGGCCGACGTCGGCCGCCTTCAGCTGTTCGGCCAGCGCCGCCAGTTCGATGCCGCGGCCGAGCCGCTTGTGCTCATGCACCACGAGGGTGACCGCGACGCCGGAGGCCCGCAGCTCGCGGGCGAGCGCGACGGCCCGCTCGAGTTCGGGCCGGCGGGTGGCTCGGGTGGAGATCTTTTCGGAGAAGATCCGGGTGACGCCCGCCGCGGCGAGGGAGTCCAGCTGGTTGGCCAGGGACTGGCGGAGCGTGGAGGCACGGGCGTAGCCGATGCGCACATGCCCGGCAGGCTCGGCAGGCTCGGCGCCAGCCGCCACCGGGCGGGGCAGCTCGACCCACGCCGAACCCGGCTTACGGATCGCGGGAGTCGGGACGTTGAGGGCCTTGGCCAGATGAGGCACGAGCCGGAAGCGGGCGGTGTGGTACTGGGCGGCCACCTTGCCCTTGCCGGTCCGGCACGGCGACCCGGCCGGGGCGGCGCAGGAGGACATCGGGCAGTCATGCGCTTCCACGCCCGCATAGTCATCGTCGCTCACCCCGACATCGTTTCATGTATGCGTTTCACAGGTCAGGCCTTTTGCACCGACCCATTGAAACATTCCTCTCCCAGGACGGCATGCGCCCGTTCACCTGTTTCACAGGTCAACGCCTATGAAACAGGCCACGCCATCCCCATGCCGTACTGCTAAGCCCTCGGAGGCGGGCATACGCCGAGTGGATGGGGGCTGACGGCCGGCGATGAAGGGAACACTCAGGTTCTTCGTCGCTGGTGCGTGGGATAATTGCCTTGTCAGGTGGCCGTTGGCCTGTTCCCCCTCTGGCCATGTGGAGGGAGGAGCTGGCATGGACATGACGCCTCAGGCGATGGTGATCCCCAAGAAGACCGACCACCTCGAACAGGGCAAGTACGGCCCGGTGTTCCCGCGGACCCCGGCGTGTTATGGGTTCACCATCATCGCCGACGTCAAGCCCGGCCGGGCTGAGGCCATCCGTAACCACGGTCACGCGCTGGCGAAGGCGTTGGAGGCCGATCCGCATCTTCTGGCGCCGTTGAAGCTGCACTACCTGCGCTGGGTGCTGTTCGATGACGACACCCGGTTCATGTACCAGGGGATCTTCGACACCGACTTCGACAAGTACACCGAGGACGCCGTCGCGTTGTTCACCAAGGCGGGGGTGAACACGGCGTTCGAGAACCTGGTGGGCTTCCCCGAGGACTGGAGGACCAATCCGGAGGCGTTCGTCCGGTTCGTCCGCGAGCACCACTGCCCGAGCTTCATCGAGTACGGCGAGTACCCGTACGTGACCGCCGATGAGATCAAAAAGGCGCTGCGGGTCAAAGGCGCCCTGTCGGAGATGCTCGACCAGATGCAGTGAGATCGGGCCGGTGCCCTGGTCTGACCGCGGCCGATCGGAGGCGAGATATGGGCGAGTCGAGGACCGCGCGCATCTACAACCAGAACCACGTGCCGCGTCCCCGCACTCCGGGCCGGCGGCGGGTGAGCATCTACGTCTCGTGGAGCTATCCGGCCGAGGCGGGCAGGAACCCGGCCGAGCTCGACAACCGGTTCTCCACCATGACCGAGGTGCGGCGGGCGAACTGGCCGGCGTATGAGGACCCCCGCTGGTGTGACCCGCTGCGCTTCCAGCAGGGCATCGCCGGGATCGCTGGAGCTGTTCTTCTGGGGGTGGGCGCCGTTCCAGCAGTTCACCGAGGAGACCACCGGCCATCCCGTGCCCGTCTACCAGCGCGTCGACCAGGCCGGTTTCCGCACCCTGCTGGACGAGCGGGTGCTGGATGACACCGACACCTTGTTCGTCTTCGGCCTGGACCACATGATCACCGGGCAGGAGGCCGAGCCCGCAGAGATCGAGGCGCTGCGGGACTTCCTGGCCCGGGAGGGCACCTGCCTGGTGCTGGGCCCGCACCACGACGTGGGAGCCTCGGACGATCTGGCCGTACGCGACGCCGAGTACCACCATCACGGAGACGCGCTGGTGCCCCGCCAGCAACGCTTCGCCCGCTACGTCCGCGGCCTGATGCGCGGGCTGGGCGTTCCGGTGGAAAACCGTTACGGACTGCGGCCCGCAGCACAGGCGTCCAAGAAGATCGCGCCGTTGTCGGTCAACCGGGACCTGGACACCAGGGGATGGCTGGACGGGGTGACCACCTTCAACTTCCACATGCACCTGCCGCACTACGCGGTGACGACCGACGAACCGGATGCCATTCACGTTCTGGCCAGGCAGCCGATCGACCTCTCCAGACCGGCGCACCCCTTCACCGAGGCCGGCAACACCGAGTTCAACATGTTCTTGTGGATGCCCCCCGCCGGGGAACGCGCCGGCGACGTGCTGCTGGCCGACTCCACGATCTTCAGTTCGCTGTTCGGCGGCGATGAGAGCCTGCGCGCCTTCTGGAAGAACATCGTCTCGGCGAAGTGACGCCCGGCCACCCGAGAAGAGAGGGGTATCGGTGAACACGCGACCACCAGCCGCGCTCGAACTCGACGACATCCAACGCGGCCTCCTCAGCCCGCGGCCGACCCCGTACGCGGCCACCTACATCCTGTTCCGCATCGACGACCGGAAACACGGCCGGGAGCTGATGCGGCGACTGCGCGCCGTGGTGACCTCGGCCGCCGACACCACCAGCCCGCTGGGCGACACCTGGGTGAGCGTCGCGCTCACCTTCCGCGGCCTCAAGGCCCTGGGAGTGCCACCGCACGCCTTGGAGACCTTCGCCTGGGAGTTCCGGCAGGGAATGGCCGCCCGCGCCACGGCACTCGGCGACGTCGGCGACAGCAGCCCCGAGCACTGGGAGGCTCCGCTGGGCACACCCGACGTCCACGTGGTGCTCACGGCCCTGGCACCCGACAGCGCCCGCCTGCAGGCGGCCATCGACCGCGCCCGCCCGGCGTATCAGCGCCTGCCCGGGGTGAGCGCGATCTGGCGGCAGGACTGTCATGCACTGCCCACCGAGACAGAACCCTTCGGCTACCGCGACGGCATCAGCAACCCGGCCATCGAAGGCAGCGGCATCACCGGCTCCAACCCGCTGGAAACACCGCTGAAGGCCGGAGAGTTCGTACTCGGCTACCCCGACGAGCTCGGCGGCACCCAGACCCCGCAACCCGAAATCCTGGGACGCAACGGCACCTACGCCGCCTTCCGCAAACTCCACCAGCACGTCGCCGTCTTCCGCCGCTACCTCAAGGACAACGCCACCGGCCCCGAGGACGAGGAACTACTGGCCGCCAAGATCATGGGCCGCTGGCGCAGCGGCGCCCCGCTGGCGCTCAGCCCCACCCGCGATGACCACGGTCTGGGCACCGATCCCCACCGCCGTAACGCCTTCGGGTACGAACACGACGACCCGGTGGGGTTCATCACCCCCGGAGGCTGCCACATCCGCCGGGGCAACCCCCGCGACGCGGCAGTGGCCGGGGAGCCGAGGCTGCACCGGATGATCCGGCGCGGCACCGTCTACGGCCCGCCGCTGCCCGACGGGGTACTGGAGGATGACGGGGCTGAGCGCGGCCTGATGTTCGCCTTCATCGGAGCGCACCTGGGCCGCCAGTTCGAGTTCGTCCAGTCCCAATGGATGAACGACGGCGTCTTCTTCGGCGCGGGCAACGCACACGACCCCCTCATCGGCTCGGGCGACGGCCCCGATGATTTCACCATCCCGCGGCGGCCGCTACGACGGCGCCTGCGGGCGCTGCCGCGTTTCGTCGTCACCCGCGGCGGCGAGTACTGCTTCATACCGGGGTTGAACGCCCTGAGCTGGCTCGGTGATCTCCACGACTGAGGCTGCGGCGCATCGCCTGCGGCCGTCACCTCCGGGGAAGGTCATGCAAACGCTGCATCTGCTGTTCAACGCGATCACCGTGATCTTCATCGCGGCCACCATGTTCGCCGCCGGCCTGGGAGCCACGCTTCCGGCGTTGCGCGCGATCTTCGCCGCCCCGTCACTGCTGACCTTGGCGCTGGTGGCCAACCTGGTGGCCATCCCGCTGCTGGGGTGGGGCATCGCGGCGCTGTTCGGCCTGCCCACCGCAGCGTTCATCGCGCTCGTGCTCGCCGCTTCATCACCGGGTGGGCCGTTCGGGGCGAAACTGGGAATGGTCCAAAAAGGAGACGTGGTCGCGGGCGCGGCGACGCAGGTGCTGCTCGCCGCCGCCGGCAGCATCACCTTCGGCCTGACGGCCAACGCCATCCTGACCGCGGCCAAGGTCGGCACCGGAGTCTCCCTGCCCGTCGCGGCACTGGTACGGACCGTGGCCATCCTGCAACTCATCCCGTTCGCCGTCGGGCTCATCATCCGCCACTACGCCTCCTCCATCGCACGGTCATGGCATTCCGTCGCCGTCGTGGTCTCGAACATGACGTTCTTGATCGTGTTGGCCGGGATGCTGCTGGGCAACTGGCGCGACGTCGTCGCGCTGATCGGCTCTCGCACCCCGCTGGCCGGATCCGTCCTCGCCGCAGCCGCCTTCGCCAGCGGCACCCTGCTCGCCACCGGCCCACCAGCCCGCCGCACCACCATGGGCGGCGTCGCGGCGGTACGCAACGCCGGCCCGGCCCTGGCCGCCGTCGGCATCGCCTTCAGCGACACACCAGCCGTACTGGGAGCACTGGCCACCGTCCTGCTCAGCGGACTTGCCACAGCCTTGCCCATCGCGGCAGTGCTCAGCCGCCGACGGACCAGCGACATCACCTGAGGTCGAAACCGCTCATCGGGATTGAGGAGACGTCCGGCCCAGACTTATACGGCGATAACAGCTAAAAGCTCGGCACCTGCGGGCACCACATCCGACGTTCCCGCCTCATTCTTACGACCAGTCACGCCAAGCCCGGCCCGCCCGCGCTCCTAAGCGTGACTTTTCGTTCCGCTGCTACATCAGCCCCGGCACCCCGCCCGCGGGGGTGACGGTCATCGAGCCGCGGCCGGGCTCTTGAACGGAGCCGTACCCGTACTGTACGAATACGCCTGACCACCCAGAGCGATCGGAGGGGGGATGCGAGGGAACGCGGCGGCGCGCATGACGGCCGGCCTGGCGGCGGGACTGGCCGCCGTCCTCCCGGCCGGGACCGCCCGCGCCGGGACGGGCACGGCGCCGGCGAACACCGCGTTGGTGAACACGGCCGGCGGGACGTGCCTGACCTATCGCGGGTTCCACACCGCGGTCCTCATGTCGGACTGCGCCGTCGGCGGCGACGGCGACGCGGTCCCGGGCCAGCGGTGGCGGCGGGTCGAGGTCGCGCCGGGCTCGGAGGAGATCCGCGACGTCGACGGGTCCTGCCTGGATGCCTATTCCGCGTTCACCACGGCCGCCTGCGACCCGGGCGACTCCGCGGTCCTGTGGTCGGTGCGCGCGGCCACCGCCGGTTCGGTGACGCCGTTTCCCTTCAACGGCGCCTCGAACGGCTACGACCTGGGCGTGACCCCGGCGAGCTATCCGAGGCCGGCCGTGATGTTCAGGACCGAGTGGCAGGTCCCGGCGATGGCCGAGTGGCGGTTCACCCCGCTCGCGCCGGCCCGCGGGTAGGGCGGGTCAGGCGGTGCCGCGGACGATGAGTTCCAGTCCCAGCGCCACCTCGCGTGCGGCGGTGCGCCGGTCGAGCAGCTGGATGAGGCGTTCCATCGCCGCGTGACCGGACTCCTCCAGCGGCTGGCGCACGGTGGTCAGGTCCAGGACCTCGGCCAGCTCGCCGTCGTCGAAGCCGACCACCGCGACGTCGCCGGGGACGCCGAGGCGAAGTTCGCGTGCGGCGCGCAGCACACCGGCGGCGAGGGTGTCATCGGCGGCGAAGACCGCGGTCGGGCGTTGCCGGCCGGACAGCATCTCGCGCGCCGCGGCGACGGCCTCCCGCGCCCGGTGGCGTACCAGCCGCACGTCGCGCTCGGCGAGGTCGTGGCCGGCCTCGGCGAGCGCGGCGCGGTATCCGCCGAGCCGGCGTCGCGACGGCGAGACGTAGCGGCCGGACCGCTGGGCCTCGCCGAGGAAGCCGAACCCGCGGTGCCCGCGCCCGAGCAGGTGCCCCGCCGCCAGGCGGCCGCCGGCGTCGTCGTCGGTGTGCACCGAGTCCAGGCCGGGGTGGCGGACGTCGAGCAGGACCGCGGGCAGCCGCAGGGCGGCGAGCCGGTCGGCGACGGCCTGGTCGAGGGGGACGCTGACGATGATGAGGCCGTCCAGCCGTCCGGTGACGGGCAGGCTCGCCAGCAGCGGCGAGGGACTCTCGGCCGCCGACTCCTGGTCGAACAGGACGACCTCGAGCGGCCGCGAGCCGATGGCGCGCAGGATCCCGTTGAGCCGGCGCGCCACCGACGGGTAGGAGGTGTGCGGCGCGATGACGCCGATGCGCCCCACGCCCCGCCGCGCCTTGGCCACCGCGTCCTGTTTGGGGGTGAAGCCGAGCGCGTCCACGGCGGCGAGCACCTTGCGGCGGGTCGGTTCGCTGACCCTCGCCGGGGAGTTGAGGGCAAGGGAGACCGTCGAGATGCTGACGCCCGCCTCGGTGGCCACGTCGTAGATGGTCGCCCGGCTGCTCACGTCGCTCTCCCTCACTGCGGCTACGGAAACCCTAACGTATCGAAGTGCTTCGAGAGAAGGACTTGACATCGGTGTGACGATCCCCTGTGCTGGAAACGGCGGCCGGCCGGGCCGCCTCAGGGGTCCGAGGAGGAGCATGAGTGGCTCGTACGTGGTGACCGGCGGCGGCCGGGGAATCGGCCGTGCGCTGGCCGAGCGGCTGATCTCCGGCGGCGGCACGGTGGTCGTGATCGAACGCGACCCGGCCGCCCTGGCCTGGACGCGGGACCACCCCGGCGGCGGGCGGCTGGTCGCGGTGGCCGGCGACGCCGCCGACGAACGCGTCGCCGAGCGGGCCGCCGACGCCGCGCAGGAGGCGGCGCCGCTGGCGGGGTGGGTCAACAACGCGGCGGTGTTCGGCGACGTGTCGGCGCACACGGCGACCGCACGGCAGGTGCTGGAGCTGATCGCCGCGAACCTGGACTCCACCGTCGCCGGGTGCATGACGGCCATCCGCCACTTCCTCGCCGCCGGCACGCCCGGCGCGATCGTCAACGTCTCCTCCCATCAGGCGCGCCAGGCGGTCCCGGGCTCGCTGCCGTACGCGACCGCCAAGGCCGCCGTCGAGGGGATGACGCGGGCACTGGCCGTCGAGTACGGACCGCGCGGCATCCGCGTCAACGCCGTGGCGCCCGGCTCGGTGCACACCGAACGCCATGCCGCGTACCTGGCCGCCATGGCCCCGGCGGACGCCGCCCGCGTCGAGGAGCACCTGGCACGCGTGCACCCGCTCGGCCGGGTCGCCTCCGCGCGGGAGGTCGCCGCCGCCATCGCCTACCTGCTGTCACCGGACGCCGGCTTCGTCACCGGCGCGACCCTGCCGGTCGACGGCGGCCGTACGGTCCTGGCCCACGACCCCGAAGCACGGACACCGCCTTGACGACCTTGAGGAACAGTCGAACGAGAAGTCCTCGAGTCGGCCGGTGGCCGGATCGATTCGGTTGCCGGACGCCTTGGTCGAGTTGGGCGGCGACCCCGGTGCCGGATCCTGCTCGCCTTGCGTGAGGCGCCCGGCTATCCCGCCGAGCTCGGTGTCTCGCGCACCCGGCTGTCGAACCACTTGGCGTGCCTGCGCGACTGCGGCCTGGTCGCCACGGTGCCCGATGGCCGCCGTACCGCTACGAACTCGCCGACGAGCGGTTTGGCCACGCGCTGGATGACCTGCGAACCGCCGTGGTCGCCGTGGAGACCGAGCGTACGTGCCCCGAAGCCGAGACGAAGGGATGCTGCTGACCGTGACCGCCGAGGTATCCCTGGCGCGTCGCCGGCTCGGCGCGACGCGCTGGCCCGCCGGATACGGCTGCTGGTGGCCGCGACCATCGCCTATAACGTCGTCGAGGCGATCGTCGCGATCACGGCGGGCACTCTGGCGTCCTCCACCGCTCTGGTCGGCTTCGGCCTGGACTCGGTGATCGAGGTGTCATCGGCCGCCGCAGTCGCCTGGCAGTTCTCCGCCCGCGACCACGCCGCGCGCAAGGCCCGCGAAAAGCTCACCCTGCGGATCATCTCCGTGTGCTTCTTCGCGCTCGCCGCCTATGTCACCGTCGATGCCCTGACCGGGACCGGGGAGGCCGAACGTTCTGTGGATGCGGCTGCTCCAGCGGATGCGACTGCTGCGACTGATCGGCCGCATCCGCTGGCGGAGCCCCCGGTTCATGCCGGGGCTCATCTCCTCAGTGTCGGGGGCCGCCTGACGCGGGCGCGGCGAGGATCTTTTTCTCCAGTTCCTCAGGCTTGAAGATCGTCTGACTCTTGTACAGCGACGTGCCGTTGAGGAAGACGGTCGGAGTCCCGGACAGCTTGCGCACGTCCCTGGCATGGTCGGTCAGCTGGTTCAGCTGCCCCTGCTTTTGCAGCCCGGTGACACACCGCTCAAATGGCGGGGTGGCGAATCCGAGCCGCCGTGCCCAGCCGATGAGCTCCGCGTTCGAGAAGCCCTTCTTCCCCTCGGCGGGCTGGTGCGCGTAGATCGCGTCGTGGTAGTCCAGCCATTTGCCCGGCGGGGCGCACAGGGCCGCGTTCGCGGCGCGCTGGGAGTTGCCGCGCATCGGCTCGGACTGGTGCCGCGACAACCAGATCGGCTGGTACCGAACCTTGATCCTGCCGGCGGCGGCGAGTTTCTTGATCGTGTTGCCGCCGGACTTCTCGAACTCGTTGCAGATCGGGCAGCCGAAATCCTCAAAGATCTCCACCCGTGGCATCCCGGCGTCCGCGCCGCCGATGACGATGACGCCGTCGGCCTCGCGCGTGGCCGGTGAACGCGCCGCGCCGTACGTCGCCTCGCCTGTTCCCCGAAAGACATATACGCCGGCCAGCACGGACAACCCCACAACGGCGAGGCCACAGCCGCTGACGATCCACGCTCGCGTTCGTTGCTTCCGCGCACGGTCGATCTCACCCATGCGTCCCCCCAGCTATGACAACTCAGTCGGCACATGCCGTGCGCCCGGTCGGCCAGCCTGTATCGGCCGGCGTTCCCGGGCGATGCCCGGGCAGCAGGCGCACGCGGATGGGACCCCCGATGGGGTGACGGACAGGGAGAAACCGCGTCCGATCAGACCTCATCGGCGGCAGGGACTCCTCAGCAGCGATAGACCAGCGATCGGGCCGGCTCCGGATGCTCGGCGTCCTGCCGTGCCCGACCGGGACGGAGGGTGGACCGGCCCTGCGACTCCGCCATCAAGGCGAACGAGGCCGCCTCACGGGACGGAGCGGCAACAGCACGATGGGGCGGCGACGCGTCAGCACAAGACAGCGGCGCCTGCACACCCCAAAGGCCCGCATCACAAGCATCGAACGGTTGCGGACACTCATCAGGGGCCTGGCCACTCTGGGCCCGGCCTGGGCAATGAGCCGCAGAATTCACCTGCCACGCCTGGACCGAGACCACAGCGGCACCCGCCCGATGGCCATGAGGCGTGCTTCCGTGCACCAGCAGCGCGACGGCGACCAGAAGCGCAGGCGCGATCAGACCCGCGACCCGCCTCATCAGCCGACCCGTCCACACCACTCGCTCCTGGCCCCCTCGCCGGCTCACAGAGTGACCGGTTCACTTCGCGTCGTAGCTAAGGTCGTTCCCGAACCGCGCAGACGACAACCACGACGTTCACCCACATCTCTGACATCCTCGGACAGCGCCGGGCCCGGTATGAACCCCAGGTCCCCGTGGTCACACGGCGACGGCCGGGCGACGTCCTCCGGCCGGTCTCAGGGGCTGGTGATGGTCTGCGGCGGGGTGATCGTGTACGTCACGCTCAGGGAGGCGCTGTGGCCGCGCGACCAGCCCGAGGCATCCCGCCGTGACGTTCCAGACGCGAAGCCGGCTCACCGGGCCGAGGCTGAGCAGGTGGGTGGTGTTGCTGTGCGAGGCGCTTCTTCCGCACGGAACCACCCCTTCTCCGAACGAGGGATCCCCGCGACGGTAGAACGCCCCGCCCGCCACATGAACGGCGGCGACGTTGGTAGGGCAGACGCACATACGGGTGCCGTGGCCGGGCGGCATCGCTCAGTCGGTGCGGCGGAACTGGGCGATCGCGACGCCTAGCAGGACGACGCCCAGCACCAGGACCAAAGCGACCTCCACGCCGACCGGGACATGCCAGCCGAACCATGTCACGCCGGGGTTGAATCTGGCCTTGAGCTGCGGGCTCGCGTGGATGTGGGCGAAGACCGTGCGTCGCAGCGGGTCGACCGCGTACGTCAGCGGGTTGATCCGGGTCAGGAAGCTCAGCCACGCCGGCAGGCCCGACAGGGGGAACAGTGCCCCGGACAGGAACATCATCGGCATCATCGCCATCTGCATGATGCCGAAGAAGGACTGCATCTTCTTGATCCGCGCCGCCAGCACGACCCCGAACGCGGTGATGGTGAACGCGCCGGCGAACATCAGGACCACCAGCAGGGCGAGCATCACCGGGTCGTACGGGACGCCGGCCAGGCCCGCGAGTGCGAGGATCACCACGCCCTGGAACGTCGCCACGACCGCGCCGCCGAGGACCTTGCCGACCACGATCGCGGTACGGCTGACCGGGGCGACGAGCATCTCACGCATGAACCCGAACTCCCGGTCCCACACGATCGAGGCCGCCGAGAACATGCCGGTGAACATCACCGACATCGCGATCACGCCCGGGAAGATGAACGTCTTCAGGTTCACCCCGCCGCCGCCCGCGGCCACCAGGGAGCCCAGCCCGGTGCCCATGACCAGCAGGTACAGCACCGGCTGGATCAGCTGGGAGACCATGCGGGTGCGGTCGTAGAAGAACCGCAGCAGCTCACGGTGCAGGACGATCTTGACCGCGCGCACGTCGTGGGCCAGGCTGCGGCGGGCGACGCGGACCTGGGCCACGTCCAGTGACGGCTGCACGTCGGTTGCCATCGGGCTCATCTCCTCATCATCTGGCGCGCCCAGTCCATGGAGCCGCCCTCGGCGTCACGGATGGTGGTGCCGGTGTAGTTCATGAACACGTCGTCCAGGGAGGGGCGGGCGACGTGCACCGAGCGGATCGGCACGCCGAGCTCGGCGAACAGCCGCGGCACGAACTCCTCCCCCGAGGACACCGCGAACGTGACGGTGCCCTCGTGCATCCCCGCGTCGAGGTCGAAGCGGCCCTTCAGCGCGGCGATCGCCGCCTCGTCGTCGCCGGTGACGATCTGCACGCGGTCCTTGCCGACGCCGGCCTTCAGGTGTTCCGGCGTGTCGAGGACGACGATCTCACCGTGATCGATGATCGCGATGCGGTCGCAGTACTCGGCCTCCTCCATGTAGTGCGTGGTCAAGAAGATCGTGATGTCCTCGGTGTCCTTGAGCTGGTTGATGTAGCCCCAGATCGCGGCGCGGGTCTGCGGGTCCAGGCCGACGGTCGGCTCGTCCAGGAACAGCACCCGCGGCGAGTGCAGCAGCCCGCGGGCGATCTCCAGGCGCCGTTTCATTCCGCCGGAGAACGTCTCGACCTTGTTGTCCTTGCGCGCGGTCAGGTCGACCATCTCCAGTACCTGCCCGATGCGCTCGTTCATCGCCTCCTTCGGCAGCCCGTACAGTTCGCCGTGGAAGCGCAGGTTCTGCTCGGCGGTCAGGTACGCGTCCAGCGTCGGGTCCTGGAACACCAGGCCGATGTTGCGCCGCACCTCGTCGCGCTCGGCGACGATGTCATGCCCGGCCACGCGCGCGCCGCCGCCGGTCGGGCGGACCAGCGTGCACAGCATCCCGATCGTGGTGGTCTTGCCGGCGCCGTTGGGCCCCAGGAACCCGAACACCTCACCGGGCGCGACCTCGAACCCGATGCCCTTGACCGCGTCCAGGGCGCCGTACCGCTTCGACAGGCCCTCGACCGTGATCGCCGGGCCCCCGCTGATCGCGTTCAATCCTCCCCCTCATCCGTGTCCTCCTCGGCGAGCAGCCGGTACAGCGAACGCCGCGTCTCGGCCAGGATCTGGCCGGCGCGTGCGTGCTGCGCCGGCGTGCCGGCCTCCACGACCTGCCGCATCGCCATGCCGAGCTGGGCGAACAGCACCCGCAGGTCGACCATCTCCTCACTCACCGACTCCGCCACCGCCGCCCACGGCTCGGTCAGCTCCGCGCGGTTGCCCGCGACGTGGTCACGGCCCGGATCGGTCAGCCGGTAGACGCGGCGCCCGCCCTCCTCCTCGGCGCGTACGAGCCCCTCGTCCTCCAACTGTTGCAGCGCCGGATAGACCGAGCCGGGGCTGGGCCGCCAGATGCCGTGACTGCGTTCGGCGATCTCCTGAATGATCTGGTACCCGTTCCGCGGGCCCTCCGCGAGCAGGGCCAGCGCCGCCGCGCGCACGTCGCCGCGCTTGACCTTCGGCGAGACCCCGGGCGGCATCGGCCCCGGCCCGAAGAGTCCGGGCGTGCCCGGCATCGGCGGCATCGGGGGGAGCAGCGGCGGGAACGGCATGCCGGGCGGCGGCGGGGACCCCGGCGGCCCGGGCGGCCAGTCGTGCATCACGTCTCCTTCTTCCAGCATTGTCTAGATACGTTAACGATATATCTAGAAGATTCGTCGAACAAGTGGGAATGTTCGGTTCTGCGGCATTTCCGGCTCCGCGACGCCGCTACGATCGAGGTGGCGACCACGTCATCGCAGGTCGAAGCGGCCTCTGCCGCCCCAGCAGCGACCCGGGCCCCCAGTGTTTGAACAGGTTCAAATCTCCCGTACAGTGAGCGGTGTGAACGTCGCTGTGGGAGTCCCCGACCGGCTCGCCGTACGGACCAGCCCCGTCACGGCACCCGAGGACCTGGTGGCGCGCCTGCCGCACTCCGACGCGCTCGCCTGGGTCCGCCACGGCGAGGGCCTCGTCGGCTGGGGCGAGGCCGCACGCCTCGTGCTCCCCGGCGGCGAGGACCGCTTCACCCGCGCCCGCGAGTGGCTCGCCTCGGTCTTTTCCGCCGCCACCGTCGAGGACCCCCTCGGCGTGCCCGGCTCCGGCCCGGTCGCCTTCGGCAGCTTCTCCTTCGACGCCAAGTCCGGCGACTCGGTGCTCATCGTCCCCCGCGTCGTACTCGGCCGCCGCGCCGGCCGCGCCTGGTGCACCACGATCGGCGACCACGAGCCGCTGACCCTGCTGCGGCCGCCCCTGCCGCCCTCCGGCGTCCGCTGGGCCGACGGCGACGTCGACGCCGCACGCCACATGCGCGCCGTCGCCGCCGCGGTCGACCGCATCCGCGCCGGCCACCTGTCCAAGGTCGTGCTCGCCCGCGACCTGCTCGCCACCGCCGACGCGCCCATCGACACCCGCGTGCTGCTGCGCCGCCTCACCGACCGCTTCCCCACCTGCTACACCTTCGCCTGCGCCGGCCTCGTCGGCGCCACCCCCGAACTGCTCGTACGCCGCATGGGCGGCCACGTCGAATCCCTCGTCCTGGCCGGCACCATCGCCCACGACGCAGGCGCAGACTCCGCCCAGACCCTGTTCGCCTCGGCCAAGGACCGAGAGGAGCACGCCTACGCCGCCGACATGGTCCGCGACGCGCTCGCCCCGCTGTGCCGCGAGCTGACCATGCCCGAAGAACCCGAGCTGCTGCGGCTGGCCAACCTCATCCACCTCGCCACGCCCGTACGCGGCCACCTCGGCGAGCGGCGCTCCGTCCTCGACGTCGTCGCCGCCCTGCACCCCACCCCCGCCGTCGGCGGCACCCCCACCGGCACCGCGCTGGAGGCGATCCGCGAACTCGAGCTGATGGAACGCGGCCGCTACGCCGGCCCGGTCGGCTGGACCGACGCACGCGGCGACGGCGAGTGGGGCATCGCGCTGCGCTGCGCACAGGTCGAGGGCAACCGCGCACGCCTGTACGCCGGCGGCGGCATCGTCGCCGGCTCCGACCCGGCCGCCGAACTCGCCGAGACGCAGACCAAGTTCCGCGCCATGCGCCACGCCGTCGACGGCTGAGCCGCAGCCCCTGCCAGATCCCGCGCTCGACGCCGCCGGATACAGACCACTACCGGCGGTAGTGGAAACAGGTCAGCGGGCGCGGCGGTTTCGCCGGGATCCGACGCGATTCGCGGACGTCCGGTCCGGTATTGACACGTGCTCCCGGCACATCTAGCTTCCGGATGCTCGTGTCGTGAGGTCGCCGGCGTCGCCGAGATCGGCGATCACGTGGACGCCGCGAAACCGGGAGGACACCCATGCGTGCTCGTGTACGGGGCCGGGCGCCGGGACGCGCCGGCCGCACCGCCGGAGTCCGTGCGCTGCCGGTCGTGCTCGCCGTCCTCTCCGTCCTCGTGATCGCCGGCGGTGGCCAGGCCGCGCCACGTACGGCCATGGCCGGGGCGCCCGCCGAGGCACGCGGTTCCTCCTCCGGCCCTCCCGTGGTGCTGCCGAAGACCGACTGCGCGGCCCTCGCCGGGCAGGACCTGTCGGGGACGCCCGGCGCACCGGCGGTCATCGGGTCCGCGGCCGCGGCGCCCTCGCCGGACGGCTCGGCGTCCTGCGAGGTCAAGGGAACCGTGGCGCCGCAGATCCAGTTCGACGTGTTCCTGCCCACCAAGACGTGGCGGCAGCGGTATCTGCAGATCGGGTGCGCGTCCTTCTGCGGGAACGTCGACTTCTACGCCGACGCGACGGACGGGTGCGTGCCGCTGACCCGCGGCGACTTCGTCCTGGCCACCGACAACGAGGGGCACGTCGGCGTCTCCGGCTTCGACGCCACGTTCGGCGCCGACCCGCAGCTCAGGGTCGACTTCGGCTACCGGTCCGACCACGTCGTCGCGCTCGTCGCCAAGCGGCTCATCGCGCTCTACTACGGACAGGGCCCGCGCTACTCCTACTTCGACGGCTGCTCACAAGGCGGCCACGAGGCGCTGACCGAGGCGCAGCGCTACCCGCACGACTTCGACGGCATCGTCGCCGGCGCCCCGGCGTCGTCGCTCACGTCGCTCATCGTGTGGTCCGCGGGCTGGCACGCCACCGCCAACACCGACGCGCACGGCCGGCCCATCCTGACCGCCGCCAAGCTGCCCGCGCTGCACGCCGCCGTCCTGCGCGAGTGCGACGCACATGACGGCCTGGCCGACGGCCAGATCGACGACCCGCGTGCCTGCGCGTTCGATCCGCGGAGCCTGCGCTGCGCGCCGGGGACCGACAGCGCGAACTGCCTCACCGACGCGCAGATCGGCGCCGTACGCAAGCTGTACGACGGGCCGCGCGACGAGAAGGGCCGGCGGATGTACCCCGGGGGTGAGCCCGTGGGCTCGGAGGCGAACTGGGAACGCTGGGTCACCCCGACCGCCACCGGCGCCCCGTCCGCGACCGGGGGCAATGCGACGAACGCGCTGAAGTACCTCGCCTACCCCTCCGCCCGCCCCTCGGCGACGCTGCACGGCCTGCGCTACGACTCGGCGACGTTCCGCGAGATCTACCGGCGCGCCGGCGTCTACGACGCGACCGACCCCGACCTGACGGCCTTCCGCGCCGCGGGCGGCAAGCTCCTCCTCTGGCACGGCTGGGCGGACCCGGCGATCTCCCCGTACGGGACGATCGCCTACTACCACGCCCTCACCGAGCGCATGGGCGGGACGGACGCCACGCAGCGGTTCGCCCGCCTGTTCATGCTGCCGGGCGTCTCCCACTGCGGCGACGGTCAGGGACCGGACGCGATCGACGCGCTCACCCCTGCTCTCGACTGGGTCGAGCACGGCGCCGCACCCGACCGGCTCGTCGCCACCAAGCGCCAGGACGACACCGTCGTACGTACCCGGCCGATCTACCCCTATCCGGCCGTCGCACGCTACGACGGGAGCGGCAGCACCGACGACGCGGCCAACTTCGCACCGGCACCGCCCCCCACGCGCTACAGGGACGACATCGCCTGGCTCGGGTCGTTCCGCTCCGGCTACGAGCAGACCTGCGGCTGGCACGACGGCCACTGGTCCTGCGCCCCGGCGCGACGGCCGAGCTGAGCACGGGCGCCTCCTGCTCCCGAACCCGCGGGCCAGGACCACTGGGCCCGCGTCACCCCGAACCCCCACTCGTGAACACACCCTCAAGGAACGCGCTCGCGGCCGCGAACGAACGCTCGTCGGCGCGCGCGTCATAGGCGACCCCCGGCACCTCGCCCGGCACGGCGCGGTCGTGCGTGAAGCCGTGCGGTGCCCCGCCGTAGACGATCAGCTGCCAGTCCGCGCCCGCGCGGTCCATCTCCTCGGCGAACACCGCGACGTCGCCCATCGGCACGTGCGGGTCCGACGCGCCGTGGCACGCCAGCACCTTCGCCGCGACCGCGCCCGGCTCCGCGGGCGCGACCGTCGTGAGGCTTCCGTGCATGCTCACCACCCCGGCCAGGCCCGCGCCCGACCGGGCCAGCGTGAGGGCCACCATGCCGCCGAGGCAGAACCCCACGGCGGCCGTCTCGGCTCCCGCCTCCGGGCAGGCGGCGAGCGCCGCCAGCCCGGTACGCGCCCGGCGGACCAGGAACGCCGGATCGTCGCGCAGCGCCGTCGCGCACGCCATGATCTTCTCGCGGTCGCCCGCGACCCCGTCGCCGTACATGTCGCAGGCGAGGACGGCATAGCCGAGTCCGGCGTAACGGCGCGCCTGGTCCCGTGCGTGGTCATCGAGTCCGGCGCCGCCGTGAATGAGCAGGATCGCGGGCATGCGCCCCTCGCGCGCCGCGTCCCAGGACAGGATGCC
This sequence comes from uncultured Actinomycetota bacterium, assembly GCA_963799975.1. Lineage (GTDB taxonomy): Bacteria > Actinomycetota > Actinomycetes > Streptosporangiales > Streptosporangiaceae > Actinoallomurus. Next base: position 1,537,329 of record CAWCZF010000006.1, read on the forward strand.
GGTCAGCGGTGTGCCCAGGTCAGAGTAGGTGACGACGCGGGTCGAGACCACCGCGGAAAGCCGTTCTTCGCTCGCCATGCGATAAACACTAACAAAGCTTAAGCGAACATTTAGGCTAACATATCATAAATTGTTAATATTAGAAAGTACCGTCGAATGGCAATTCGCTATCAACCCGGTATCGCACTCAACAGCTGACATACCCCCCGGATAAGGTCGTCAGCATGACTCGATGGATCGAACTCGACGGAGCCGTCAACGTCCGAGACATGGGCGGCATCCCCACCGCCGACGGAGGCACCACGCGCACCGGCGCGCTGCTGCGCGCGGACAACCTGCAGGACCTCACCGCCGCCGACATCGACCTCCTCGTCTCCGAGATCGGCGTCCGCCACGTCATCGACCTGCGCAGCGAGATCGAGGCCGAACTCGAAGGCCCCGGGCCCCTCACCCGCGAACCCCGCGTGCGCGTCCACCACCTGTCCCTGTTCGCCGAGGGCGGCGGCCTCACCGACGTAGAAGCCGACACAGCCGGCACAGCCGCCGGCACCACTGGCACCGTCGACACCGACAAGGTCCTCCCCTGGCAGGACCGCCCCGAAGAACGCGGGCAGGAGAGCGAACGCACCGTCAGCCACTACCTCGGCTACCTCACCGAGCGCCCCGACTCCGTCGTCTCCGCGCTGCGCGTCATGTCCGAGGGACCCTCGATCGTGCACTGCGCCGCGGGCAAGGACCGCACCGGCGTCGTCATCGCCTTCGCCCTGCACACCCTCGGCGTCCCCCGCGAGCAGATCGTCGCCGACTACACCGCGACCGGCGACCGCCTCGAGGCCATCCTCGGCCGCCTGCGCTCCAGCGCCACCTACGCCCAGGACCTCGACTCACGGCCCGCCGACACCCACATGCCGCACGCCTACACCATGGAGAAGTTCCTCACCATCCTCGACGAACGCCACGACGGCCCCCTCGGCTGGCTCGAACGCCACGGCTGGACCGGCGCGGACACCACCGCCCTCCGGACCGCCCTGCTCGGCTGACCCCGTGACCGCGACCCTCGACCGGCACGCGCTCAACCGCGCGCTGCTCGACCGGCAACTCCTGCTCACCCGGTCCGGCCACACCGCCGCCGAGGCCATCGGACACCTCGCCGGCATGCAGGCACAGGCGCCCCTGGCCCCCTACACCGGCCTGTGGACCCGCCTGCGCGCCTTCACCCACGACGACCTCGCCCGCCTCATCACCGGACGGCAGGCCGTACGCATCGCGCTGCTGCGCGGCACCATCCACCTCGTCACCGCCGGCGACTGCCGCACGATGCGCCCCGCACTCCAGCCCGAACTCGACCGCGGCCTGCGCAACGGCGCCGCACGCCGCCTCACCGGCCTCGACCTGGACGCGGTCGCCGGCGCAGGGCGGAGACTCGCCGACGAGCGGCCCCGCACCTTCAGCGAACTCGGCACCGAACTCGCCGGACTGTGGCCCGGCCACGCACCCGCCGACCTCGCCCACGTCGTACGCGCCCGCGTGCCCCTCGTCCAGGTGCCGCCCCGCGGACTCTGGGGCAAGAGCGGAAAGGCCGCCCACACCTCCGCCGAAGCCTGGCTCGGCGAGCCCCTCGACCCCGTGCCCTCCGTCGAGCACCTCGTCCTACGCCACCTCGCCGCGTACGGCCCGGCCGGCGCCCACGACGTCCAGACCTGGTCCGGCCTCACCCGCCTCCGCGAGGTCCTCGACCGGCTACGCCCACGCCTGCGCGTCTTCCACGACGAGAACGGCGCCGAACTGTTCGACCTGCCCGACGCGCCGCGCCCCGATCCCGGCGTCCCCGCGCCGCCGCGGTTCCTGCCCGAGTACGACAACCTGCTGCGCTCCCACGCCGACCGCACCCGCGTCCTGCCCGAGGCTCACCGCCCGCGACTCGCCAGCCCCAACGACGCGCCACGGCCCACGTTCCTGGTGAACGGCTTCGTCCACGGCACCTGGAAGATCACCCGAGGCCGCGGCGCCGCCACCCTGGCCATCGAACCGTTCGCTCCCCTGCCCGACGCCGACGCCCTCACCGCCGAAGGCGCACGCCTCCTGGAGTTCACCGCACCCGGCGACACTCACCGGATCACGATCGGCTGACCGGCCACGCCCGCATCGCCAGGGCCGCCACCCGCTCCAGATCCGCGCGCCCCGCCCCGTCGCACGCCTGCGTCGACATGCCCTGGACGACGGACGCGTAGAACGCGGCCAGCGCCGGGGCGTCGGTCTCCTCCGGCAGCAGGCCCGCGCGCACGTCCGCCTCGATCTTGCCCGCGAGCGCACGCTTGGTCGCCTCGCGGAAACCACGCAGCTCGGCCTTGACGTCCGCGTCGGCCGGGGTGGTGTTGACCGCGCCGTTGATCACCAGGCAGCCCGGCGGATGGCCCGGCTCGGTGTACTCCGCGGCCGCCTCGTAGAGCAACCGCTCCACCGCGGCGCGGGCGGTCGGCTCGGCGAGCGCACGCGCGCCATACCCGCCGTAGGTCTCGGCGTACCGCTCGACGGCCGCGCTGAACAGCGTCCGCTTGTCGCCGAACGCCGTGTAGAGGCTCGGCGCGGTGATGCCCATCGCCTGCGTGAGCCGGGCGATCGAGGTGGCCTCATACCCGTTGCGCCAGAACTCCGTCAGCGCCAGGTCCAGGACCTGCGCCCGGTCGAACCCGCGCGGCCGCCCTCGTCTCGTCGTCACGCCCCAATTCTATATCGATCGTTAGCTAATGTGCTATCTTCCTTTTCGTAGTCATCGTTATGAAAATCGACCGGAGTCGCCCATGCCCATAGATCACCAGGTCAGCGGCACACTGTCCGAGCCCAGCCTCGCCCGCACCGTTCAGGGGTAGACGTAGCGATCGCCGAGAATCCAACGAACCTGTTACTGACCTGCGGATTTGGAGTCGATAGCGGCGGATGTGGCACTCGGGTCAGCGCGGAGGCGGTTGGTTATGGTGGGCTGCAGGAAGCGGACGACGGCGTCCTTCTCTATGTCGATTTCCCGCTGGATCTGAGGTGGGACAGGGGCGAACGCATCCACTTGGATGGTGTGCGCGCCGGAGGTTCGGGTCCAGGTGGCGATGGCCTGGCCGTCGGCGATGACGGTTGGCCGGATGAGGCCGCCTCCCGGCCAGACGCGGGCCTGGTGGAAGGCGGGGACGGACGTTTCGCGGGTGCGGTAGCCGATCAGGTAGTTGTCGTAGGCGGGCAGCATGCGAACGTCTGGGGTGTCAGATGTACCCGTGGGTTCCTTCACCCGCCCGGCGAGCATGGTCAACGTGTCGTATTCGGTGACCGCGCCGGATTGTGTGAGCGTCTTCCAGGCCCTGCGGGCCCAGGTGACCGGCAGCCCGGACCAGGCGGCGAAATCCTCCACCCCGGCGGGGGCATGCGCGGCCAGATAGCGGCGGGCCAGCTCCGCGAGGGCAGCGTCTGTTTCCCACTGGGCGCCCCTGGTGGTGGGGAGCCAGTCGTCGAGCAGTACATAAGTGGCCTCACTGGCGCGTTGCGGGCCGTGGCAGAGGATGCCGGTGAGTGCGGCGTGGCGGATCAGGTGGAAGGGCGCCTGTCCATCTGGCGGGATACCGAGGGTGGTGAGGTGCTCGGTCAGCTCGGCCCGGGTGAGTGGGCCGTGCGTGGTGAGGACGCGCTGCAGGAGGTGGTCGGCGCGTTGACGCAGGTCCTCGTTCAGGCCGAGTTGGTGGTAGCGGCGACTGGTGGCGGCGAGGATCCGAGGGGCGAGCAGTCGCAGGATCCAGCGGGCGTGGTCGCTGGGGATGGTGTGCAGGGTGCCGCGCATGTACCAGCCGCGGACGATGCTTCGCTCGTTCTCGTACGCCGTGCGGATGGCTCGGGCGGTGATGTCCCGCCCGCGTACCCGGATGCCCAGGTCAGCGGCCGTGGCGTCCTGGGCCTGGATGGCGAAGACCCGTCGGATGACCGCCTCGGCAGAGGCCTCCCGTGCTCCGCCTGCCAGGGCCTGAGCGTGGGCCCGCAGTCTGCGGACGCTCTCGTGGTCAAGCATCGGGCTACGCCTCTCATCCAGTGCGGTCAGGAAACGGCCGCGTCGAGGATGCCGGCGAGTTCGGCGGGTGCGGACAGCATCGGCCAGTGCCCGGTGGGCAGGTCGAGGCGCCGCCACGGCGGCTGGTTCAAGAAGGCCAGCATCGGCACCCCGGCATCCAGCAGGCCCGTGAAGTCATGGCAGGCGATCATGACACGGTCGACACCGGCCCCGGACTCGGCCGGGCCAGCGAGGCGCTGAGTGTAGGTACCGAACGGCTGAGGGGTGGCACCCGCGCGCAGAACGTCCCGGTGGCCCTCATCGAGCCCGGTAAGGCTGCTGGACAAGCCCAGGACCTCCAAGGGCGGCATCGGAAGCCGCCACCCCTCGCCGGAAGCGGCGACCTGGTGACGCAGCTGGTCCGCTGCCTCCGGTGGCATGAGGTCCAGCATGCACATGCCCGCGGCGAACGGGGCGCTGTCCAGATAGATCACGCGCTCCAGCCGGCCGCCGAGACGTCCGGCTGCCCCGGTCACCGGGGCGGCCGCATAGCTGTGGGCGACCAGCGTGACGTCGCGCAGATCGTTCCGCTCGACGAATCCGGTGATGTCCGCGATGTGCGTGTCCAGGTCCGTCTTTGGCCCGCCCTGGTCGGCGTGCTCGGCCAGGCCCGTCAGCGTCAGCGGCAGCGCCGTGTGGCCGCGCTCCCGCAACGCGCGGACGGTGTCTTCCCAGACCCACGCCCCGAGCCAGGCGCCGGGAACGAGTACGAAGGTGGCCATGTGATCTCCCAGAAGTGAGGTGCTGCCGGGAGCGTAAAGTCAATACAGGACAAATCCCGCCCTGAAATGCCGAGTGATCCATGTCGCATCCCCTCACCCGTGTGCTGACCCTTCTCGAACTCCTCCAGTCCAACGCCCAGCTCACCGGGGCGGAACTGGCCGACCGCCTGGACACTGACGTCCGCACGGTGCGCCGCTACACCACCCACCTGCGTGAACTGGGTATCCCGTGGAGGCCGAACGCGGCCGCTACGGCGGCTACCGACTGGCCCGCGGGTATCGGATGCCACCCCTGGTCCTCACCAACGATGAGGCCCTCGCCGTTGTGCTGGGTCTGCTCGCCGCGGAACGTCTGGGCATGGGCACGGCCGCGCCGGCCAGTGCCGGTGCCCTGGCCAAGGTCGAGCGGGTGCTCCCGCACGCCCTGCGCGAACCGCTCGCCGCCATCCGGGAGAGCCTCTCGTTCACCGCCAACGCCGTGGCCGGGCAGGCACCCGGGACCGGCGTCCTGCTGGCATTGGCCCATGCCTCCCACGCCCGCACGACCGTCGGTATCCACCACCAGTCCTGGCGCCAAGAGCACACCGAACGCGACATCGACCCCTACGGAGTGGTCTTCCACACCGGCCGCTGGTACGTCGTCGGCCACGACCACCTCCGCGACAGCCTGCGGACCTTCCGCATCGACCGCATCGCCTCCGTCACTCCCCGGACCCGCCACTTCACGGGGCAGATGTAGCAGGCGAACGAGGAGTCCCGCTAAGGAGCGCGGGTGAGGCGGTGTGGCGTGACTGGTCGTTCCAGAGCTGTCGGCGTGTGTTTCATAGGTGGTCGCCTATGAAACACCCGGCGTACGCTCGGATGTCCAGGGCGTTTACGGCGGAGGTCTGTTTCATAGGTCGATTCGCCGACGCCGCGACCGCGCACAAACTCATCGAGTCCGGCCACACCCAGGGAAAGATCGTCCTCACGCTCTGAACGCCGCGCGACCACCGGCCCCGGGGAACAGCCACGGCTCGGCGTCCTCACCCACGGCATGCGACGCCGACATCGACGCAACCCGCGGTGGGGACGCCGCGTCGGATACGCATAACGGCCTTCCAGCAGTGGACGGTGTCGCCGTGACCAAGTCAGCACGATCCCGGCCCGCCGACCCCGGTCTCCGTCCGGCGCATCAAGCCACGCGCTATCGCCCCTGGGCAAAATCCTCGGGACGGCGGCATTCCTCGCCCTCGTCACCGGCGTCGTACCGGCGCCGGGCAAAGACACCACGCCCGCAACCCTCGCCCTCAGCTGGGTGCTGTACCTGGCCGTCGCCGGCGGCACCCTCGCCGCCTACCGCTACCAGCGCAACAGGATCTAGGCGCTCAGTCCCGCGCGCCCCAGCCCCCCGCCGCGCGTACGGCCGCATGCGCCGCCTCACGCATCCGGGCGTGCAACGCCGCGTTCGCCACCCGATCCGTACGCGCCTCCACGATCCGCAGCCCCTCCCCCGCCATCACCTTCGCCAGCCCGTCCATCGACTCCAGCCGCGTGTACGGCACCCCATGCGCCGCCGCCACCGCCGACAGGTCCACCTGATGCGGCGTCCCGAACACCCGCTCGAACGGCTCAGGAAAAGCCGACTGCGGCAACAGCGAGAAGATCCCCCCACCCGCGTTGTTCACCACCACCAACGCCAGATCCGGCCGCCGGTCATGCGGCCCGATCACCAAACCGTTCTGATCATGCAGAAACGCCAGATCACCCAGCAGCGCGTACGCACGGTTGCCATGCGCCAGCGCCGCACCCACCGCCGTCGACACCAGCCCGTCGATGCCACTCGCACCCCGATTCGCCAGAATCCGGATCCCGCGCCGCGGATGCATCGTCTGGTCCAGATCGCGGATCGGCATACTCGCCGCCGCCAGCAGCATCGACCCACCCGGCATCGCCGACACCAGGTCACGCGCCAGCCGTGGCTCCGACACCTCACCGGACTCATCCAGCACCGCGTCCACCGCACGCCGCGCCACCAGATCCGCCGTACGCCACCCCTTCAACCACGCGTCGTCACCCGACACCACCGGGATCTCCGCCTCCTGCGCCACCTGCGTCGCCGACCGCACCGGATCGGGCCACCGCGACAACGACGGCGTCACCACCACATGCTCCTCGGCACGCCGCAGGAACGACAGCAGCGGACGCGACAAACCCGGCTTGCCCAGCGTCACCACCACCTCCGGCCGGTGCCGCTCCACGAACTCCGGCACCCCCAGCAGGAAATGATGCGCCGACAACGCGTGGTCGCCGTAACGCGCGTTGCCGTTCGGCTCCGCCAGCACCGGCCAGCCCGCCATCGACGCCGCCGCGACATAACGCTTGACGTTCACCGCACCATCGCCCACCACCAGCACCCCGCGCCGCGTCGGCGGCACATGCAACACCGAACCCGGCGTCGCCGCCCGCACCCGCGTCCACGGCCCCGTCGCGTCGCCGTCCAGCGACTCACACCACGCATCGTCCCCATCGGGGATCAACGGCTCACGGAACGCCACATTCAGGTGCACCGGCCCAGGATCGGGATCCAGCGCCACACTCCACGCACGGCTCACCAGCGAACGCCAGTACGCCACCATCCCCGGACGCTCCTCCGGAGTGCCCACCTCACAGCTCCACCGCACCGCCGAGCCGTACAGCTTCACCTGGTCGATCGTCTGGTTCGCACCCGTCTCCCGCAACTCCGGCGGCCGGTCCGCGGTCAGCACCAGCAGCGGCACCCCTGACTCATGCGCCTCCACCACCGCCGGATGGAAATTGGCCGCCGCGGTGCCCGACGTGCACAACACCGCCACCGGCCGGCCACTCCGCTTGGCCATGCCCAACGCCAGGAACGCCGCCGACCGCTCATCGATCCGCACGTGCAACCGGATCCGCGACTGCTCATACAGCGCGAGCGCCAGCGGCGCCGACCGCGATCCCGGCGCCAGCACCACATCCGTCAGCCCGCACCGCAACATCTCATCCACCAGCACCGTCGCCAGCGCCGTTGCCGGGTTCACCGCGCGGCCCCGCGCAGCTCCGCACGCGCCTGGGCGGCACGCCGCTCCCAGCCCGCGCCGTCGACCTCGAAGCCGCCCAGCGCCTCCTCCTCGACCTCCGGCCGCCGCAGCTCGATCACCCCGTCCACCGCCGCCAGCGGCTCACGTACGACATCGCCCGCGAGCAATGACAACGTGCCCAGACCACAGGCGTACGGCAACTCCGGCAGCGCCGCCGCCAGCGCCAGCCCGGCCGCCAGCCCCACCGACGTCTCCACCGCACTCGAGACCACCGAGGGCAGCCCGCACGCCTCGGCCACCGCCAGCGCCGCGCGCACCCCGCCCAGCGGCTGGACCTTCAACACCACGATGTCGGCGGCCTCGGCCGCACGCACCTTCAGCGGGTCCTCCGCCCGGCGCACCGACTCATCGGCCGCGATCGGCACGTCCACCCGGCGCCGTACCTCGGCCAGCTCCGCCAGCGTCGCGCACGGCTGCTCGGCGTACTCCAGCTCACCCAAAGCCTTGATCATCCGCACCGCGGCGTCCGGCGTCCACGCACCGTTCGCGTCGACCCGCACCCGCCCGCCCGCGCCCAGCGCGTCGCGTACCGCCTCGACCCGCGCGACGTCCTCGCCCTCACTCTGCCCCGGCTCGGCCACCTTCACCTTCGCCGTACGGCACCCCGAGCCCGCCACGATCGCGTGCGCGGCCTCCGGACCCACCGCCGGCACCGTCACGTTGACCGGGATATGCGTCCGCAGCGGCTCCGGCCAGCCCTCCTCGGCCGCCTCCAGCGCGGCCGCCAGCCAGCGTGCGGACTCGGCCGGGCCGTACTCGGGAAACGGGGAGAACTCACCCCAGCCGACCGGGCCGCGCAGGAGGGCACCCTCTCTTCGCGTCACGCCCCGAAACCGCGTGCGCATCGGGATGGCGAACACCCGCAATGGCCTGACCCCTCATCTCGTAACCCGCGTCCGCTCAACCCTATGACCGCCCCTGCGCCGCCGCGCACCAGAGGTCAGTAGTACCAGGGAAAACGGCCCCATTCCGGCGGTCGCTTCTCCAGGAACGCGTCCCGTCCCTCGGCGGCCTCGTCGGTCATGTACGCCAGCCGGGTCGCCTCGCCGGCGAACACCTGCTGCCCGACCAGGCCGTCATCGATCATGTTGAAGGCGAACTTCAGCATCCGCTGCGCCGCCGGGCTCTTGCCGTTGACCTTCCGCGCCCACTCCAGTGCCGTACGCTCCAGCTCCGCGTGCGGCGCCACGGCGTTCACCATGCCCATGCGGTGCGCCGCCTCCGCGTCGTAGGTCTCGCCCAGGAAGAAGATCTCCCGAGCGAACTTCTGGCCCACCTGCCGCGCCAGGTAGGCCGATCCGAAGCCGCCGTCGAAGCTCGCCACGTCCGCGTCGGTCTGCTTGAACCGCGCGTGCTCCCGGCTCGCCAGCGTCAGGTCCGCCACGACGTGCAGGCTGTGCCCGCCCCCCGCCGCCCAGCCCGGCACGACGCAGATCACCACCTTGGGCATGAACCGGATCAGCCGCTGGACCTCCAGGATGTGCAACCGCCCCGACCGCGCCGGATCGATCGTCTCGGCCGTGTCGCCCTCGGCGTACCGGTAGCCGTCCCGGCCGCGGATCCGCTGGTCACCGCCCGAGCAGAACGCCCACCCGCCGTCCTTGGGCGAGGGCCCGTTGCCGGTGAGCAGCACGCATCCGACGTCGCTCGACATCCGCGCGTGGTCGAGCACGCGGTAGAGCTCGTCCACGGTGTGCGGGCGGAAGGCGTTGCGAACCTCCGGCCGGTTGAACGCGATGCGTACGGTGCCGTGGTCCACGGCCCGGTGGTACGTGATGTCGGTGAGGTCGAAGCCCGCCACCGCCTGCCACGCGTCCCGGTCGAACAGCTCGGAGACCATGCCCTGTCCTTTCCTGTGATCGGCGCGCTGCCATTCAAGCGGTTCACCGCCTGCGTCGTGGAAGGTGGGGTTGAAAAAAATGCGGGGATGGCCACAGCCGCCTGCCTTTACATAGTAAGTTTAAATTTAAACGTTCGGTCACGGCGGCCGCCCGGGCTCGAATAGCCTGGGCCTGTCATGAGCCGAACCCTGCATGCCGTGGTCCTGCCGCCCGGCCCGCTCCTCGCCCGCCGTCTTGAGGCCGCCCTCGACGGCAGCGGCCCCGCGATCTGCCCCCTCTCCCCCGGCCTGCCCGAGCCGGCCCTTCGCGCGGTGCTCGACACCCTCGCCCCCGCCGCGGTCGAGACGCCGGACGGCACGTTCGCGCGCGAGTCCGGCGAGCCCACGGACGCGGCGGTCCTGATCTCGACGTCCGGCTCGACCGGCCGGCCCAAGATCGTGGAACTGTCCGCCGAGGCGCTTACGTTCTCGGCGACCGCGACGCTCCAGCGCGTCGGCGCCTCCCCCGGAGATCGCTGGCTGTGCTGCCTGCCCACCGACCACGTCGCCGGCATCCAGGTGCTCACCCGCTCCATCGTCGCCGGCACGACACCGGTCGTCCAGGAGCGGTTCTCCCCCGCCGAGGCGCTGACGAGCGGCGCGCGGCACATCGCGGTGGTGCCGACCCAGCTCGGCCGCATGCTCGACCACGACCTGTCGGTCTTCTCCTCGATCCTGCTCGGCGGCGCCGCCGCATCCCCCGGCCTGCTCGCGGCGGCGCGCGCCGCCGGCGGACGCGTCCTCACCACCTACGGCATGAGCGAGACCTGCGGCGGCTGCGTGTACGACGGCGTGCCGCTCGACGGCGTCTCGGCCGCGGTCGGCGACGACGGGCGCATCCGGCTCGCCGGTCCGATGCTGTTCGGCGGCTACCGGCTGCGGCCGGACCTGACCGCGGGCGTGCTGGACGGCGGCTGGTTCGAGACGAGCGACCTCGGCGTCATCGAGAACGGCGCCCTGCGCGTACGCGGACGCGCCGACGACGTGATCAACACCGGCGGCGAGAAGGTCGTCGCCGGCGAGGTCGAACACCTCCTTCGCGCCCATCCGGCCGTCGAGGACGTCGTCGTGGTCGGCCGGCCCGACCCCGAGTGGGGCGAACTCGTCACCGCCGTCGTCGTCGGCTCGGTCACCCTCGACGAGCTGCGCGACCACGTACGTGCGACCCTGCCGGTCCACGCGGCGCCGCGCGCGGTCGAACTCGTCGCCGAGATCCCCCTGCTGTCGTCGGGAAAGCCGGACCGGGTACGGCTCCGCCGCCCGCTCTGAGAGAATCACCCCTCGTGGTCAAGCACCGTGGACTGACGCTGGTGACATTGGCGGCGGCACTCGCACTGGCCGGCTGTTCTTCCGGCGCGCGTCCGGCGCAGCGGCCGTCCGGCCCGCCCCTGGTGATCCCCAAGCCCGCACGCTCCCCCGCCGTCCCGCCGCGCCCGGCGCTCGCCGGCGCGGCCTGCGGCCGGGTCACCACCGTCAGCGGCGGCACGGCACGCGTGGTCGTCGTACGCGGACGCACGACCTGCGTGGAGGCGTTGCGCGTCTTCCGCAGATACTTCGACCCGGCCACCCCCGCCGAGGGCACCGCCGGCCTGGCCGTCGTCGACCACTGGACCTGCGAGACCCGCCGTACGGTCACGGTGTGCACCCTGCGCGCGACCGAGATCCAGGCCCGCGTCTGAGTCGCCGTCCCCGCCGCGACGGTCCGCTCGTGGCCGTTCTGACAGGATCTGGACCGCGCGAAGCATTTGCTGTTGAAATGTACCGACGTTGACGATTTCTTCCTGGGCGGGCTGTGGGCATGCGGGGTACGGAGCTTGCGGGCCGGTACCGGCTGGAGAAGCCGCTCGGGCACGGCGGAATGGGCGACGTGTGGGCGGCGCTGGACCTCCGGCTGCGACGGCACGTCGCGGTCAAGTTCCTGCGTACGGGCGGCGCGCCGGACGGCGTCGAAGTCGCACGGTTCCGCCGGGAGGCCGAGATCACGGCGGCGCTGTCGCATCCCGGGATCACCGTGCTGTTCGACATCGAGGAGCACCGCTTGGGCAGCGCCGACCTGCTCTTCCTGGTGATGGAGCTGCTCCACGGCAGTGACCTGAGCAAGGTCGTCGCCGAGTGCCCGCAGGGCCTGGAGGTCGGCCGGGTCACCGACATCGCGCGCCAGGTCCTGCGGGCACTGGCCGCGGCGCACGCGCAGGGCGTCGTCCACCGCGACATCAAGCCCGCCAACCTCTTCCTGCTGACCAACGGCCAGGTGAAGATCTGCGACTTCGGGATCGCGAGCCTCGCCGACGCCACCCGGCTCACCATGCCGGGCGCGGCGTTCGGGTCCGCGCCGTACATGGCGCCAGAGCAGTTCCAGGGCGGCGTCGCGGACCGGCGCACCGACCTGTACGCGCTCGGCTGTGTGCTGTACGAGCTGCTCACCGGCCGTACCTGGCTCGACGCCGCCTCCGGCTCCGGCTTCGCGGCTGTCATGTACCAGCACCTCGACCGGTCGCCCGCCCCGCCGAGTCACCGCCGTCCGGGCGTCCCCGCCCACCTCGACGCCTTCGTGCTCACCCTCCTCGACAAAAGCCCCGAACGGCGGCCGGACAGCGCCGACGCGGCCCTTGATCTCCTGGACCAGCGCTCCACGCTCCGGCTGACCGTCCCGCCGCCGGAGCCGCCGCCCACCGGCGTGACCCTGGACGGGGAAACGCGCGGCATCCTGCTGACCAGGCTCGCCACCGCGATGAGCGCCTCGATCGCGGCACGCGCCGCCGCGGCCGAACGACCTGCGGGCCCCATTCGCCCCCCGGCACAGCACACGAAGCAGAAGCCACGGCGGCCTCCGCCGAAGAAGACCGGCGAGAGTGCGCGGCGGCCCCCGGCGAAGGCGGCCGAGGAAAAGAAGGCCAGGTCGGCCGACTCGGCCGGCTGGGTGGGTCTCCTGATCGGCGCCGCCGTCGTTGCCGGGCTGCTCTATCACAACAACCGGCCGTTCGCGGCCTGGGCCACCGACACGGTCGGCCTGTCCAGCTCCATCACATCGGTCAGGACGGGCAACTGCCTCCATTTCAACCGAGCCAAGCGCGTCTGGGTCAAGGTGCCCTGCTTGTCTGCCGCCGCCGAGAGTAGAGTGGTCGACCGGCGCTTCTACAGCGGGCCCATCGTGTGCCCCCCGTCGACCTCCGCGGTCCTCACGCTTCAACTCCCGGGGGAGCTGCTGTGCGTCGGGAAGGTGTGACGGCGGCGGGCGTACGGGCCTGATCCCGGCCGCCTGGCCATGTGTGACCGCTGAGATGAACCTGAGTCACCGAGAGTGACGCTTGTCACACGTGACCACGATGACCAGGGCCGCTCGGCCCGGCCCGGCGGCTCGCTGACCGGTCACTACGTCACCGAACGCGACTCGGAGGAACGTCAGGCTTTACGGTGGAACCGCCCGCGAGCGCGTGAAAGTTTCCGCCCTGCGGGAACAACGCACACACAACCGCGCGTTTCGGATAGTGCGCGCATAAGCCACGACACACGTCCCAAGCCGCCGAGATACGAAGGGAGGGAGGTGTCCTCATGCCGCGAAACGCCGCCGCTGCAGCGCACGCAGCGCCGACCACGACGCCTCTCGAGGAGCTTCTCGACCGTGGCCGTTCCCAGGGGCACCTCTCGCTTGACGAGGTGCGGAACGCCTTCCAGGAAGCCGGTATCACCCCCGCACAGGGCCGCTCCATCATCCGTGAGCTGACCGATTCCGGGGTCCGGCTGGCCAGCGAGGACAAGGCCGCCGAACAGGCCACGTCCACCAAGAAAAAGGGTACGAGCGCTGTCAAGAAGGCGCCCCCCGCCAAGCCGGCCAGGTCGAAGGCGAAGCCGAAGACCACGGCGACCCGGTCCAAGCCGGTCCGTGCGCGCCGCGCCAAGACCGAGGCCGCCGCCGAGCCCGCCCCGCGGCCGGACGCCAAGCCGGCAGAGACCGTCGAGGACGAGGTCACGCCCGAGCTCGACGAGCGCGACGCGAGCATGCCGGTCGAGTCCGACGACTTCGAGGTGGACGCGCCCACCGACCTGGACGACCAGTCCTCGGTCATGGGCGACTCGGTGCACACTTACCTCAAGGCGATCGGCCGCCGTCAGCTGCTGACCGCCGCGCAGGAGGTCGACCTCGCCAAGCGCATCGAGGCCGGACTCTACGCCGAGCACAAGCTCGAGAGCGGCGCGAAGCTGACCACGCGCGCCCGCGAGGACCTCCGCCTCGTCGCCGACGACGGTCAGCGCGCCAAGGCGCACATGCTGGAGGCCAACCTCCGGCTCGTCGTGTCGGTCGCCAAGAAGTACGCCGACCGCGGCCTGTCGCTCCTCGACGTGGTGCAGGAGGGCAACCTCGGCCTGATCCGCGCGGTGGAGAAGTTCGACTACACCAAGGGCTACAAGTTCTCCACGTACGCCATGTGGTGGATTCGCCAGGCCATCCAGCGCGGTTTCGCCGACTCGGCACGTACGATCCGGCTGCCCGTGCACGTCCTGGAGATGCTGAGCAAGTTGAGCCGCGTCGAGCGTGAGATGCACCAGCGCCTCGGCCGCGAGCCCACTCCGGAGGAGCTGGCCGTCGAGCTGGACAAGAGCCCGGCGCAGGTGCAGGAGCTGCTCCGCACGAGCCGCCAGCCGATCAGCCTGGACTCCACGATCGGCGAGGACGGCGAGACCCGGATCGGCGACCTCATCGAGGACACCGACACGCCCGAGGCGTCCGAGCTGGTGGACCGGCAGCTGATGGCCGACCAGCTGCGGCGCGCCCTCGGCGTCCTGTCGGCCCGCGAAGAGAAGATCATGGCGATGCGGTTCGGCCTGTACGACGGCACCCCGCGCACGCTGGACGAGATCGGCAAGCACCTTGGCCTGACCCGGGAGCGGATCCGCCAGCTCGAGAAGGAGTCGCTGTCCAAGCTGCGCCACCCGAGCAACGCACAGCCGCTGCTCGACTTCGCCAGCTGAGCGACGAAGGCACACGCGATCGAGAGCCCCGCCGTACGGCGGGGCTCTTCTTACGGTGCCGTTGTGGATCAAGCGGGCCGGGCCGCTCGTCGTCTCCCGAGCCGGAGCGCGGCTTGCTTTCAAGCGCGCTCGAAGCTTTAGCGTCGGGGCCATGACCACGACGAACGAGACGAAGACCTGGTTCATCACGGGCGCGAGTTCGGGCCTCGGCCTGGCGCTCGCCGAGGCGGCACTCGCGGCCGGCGAGCATGTGATCGGGACCGCGCGACGGGCCGATCGGTTCGACGGGCTCAAGGCGCGGTACGGAAATCGGCTCCTCGCCGTCGAGCACGATGTGCGCGACACGGCGGCAGCGGCCGCGGTCGTGCGGCGGGCGCTGGAGGTGTTCGGGCGCGTCGACGTGCTCGTCAACAATGCCGGTGCCGGCCAGGTCGGCGCCGCCGAAGAGATCACCGATGCCGCGCTGCGGGCCATGCTCGAGCAGCACCTGTTCGGCCCGGCCGCCTATGTGCGTGCCGTGCTGCCCCACCTGCGGGAGCGTCGCTCAGGTGCGATCGTGCAGATGAGCAGCCAGGGCGGGCGGATGTCGTTCCCCGCCGTCGGCAGCTACTCGGCCGGCAAGTTCGCGCTCGAGGGCTGGTCGGAGGCGCTCGCGGGCGAGGTCGCACCGTTCGGCATCCGCGTCCTCATCGTCGAGCCCAGTCGCTTCCGCACCGCGTTCAACGCCGCCGACGTGCTCAACACGGCGCGGCAGAGCTCGATCTACGACGAGTCCATCGGTGCCGTGCGCGCGAACATGGCCGAGGCCGACGGCATCCAGGAGGGCGACCCGGCACGCGCCGCCCAGGTGATCCGCGACATGCTCGACACCCCCGACGCGCCGCTCCGCCTCCCGCTCGGCGCCGAGGCGGTTCGCAATCTCACCCGCGTCTACCGTGGTGCGCTCGACGACGTCGAGAAATGGGCGTCTGTGAGCGCGTCGGCGGACTTCCCCGGCATGACGCCCGCGGTGCGTGCGTTCTGATCGCCGTACGCTGTTGGCCATGGCCACTGAAGCGCTGATCGAACGCATCCTCGCCGCCGGCGGCGGGCCATCCTCGTCGGCGATCGATACGTTGCACGAGCTGCTCGACGATGCCACGATCGAGGCCTCGGCGATGCCCAAGGGCGTCGCCGAAGCCGCCCGGCTCGTCGGCCTGTCGACGCACACCCTCAGGTACTACGAGCAGGAGGGACTAGTGCGGCCCGCTCGCAACGCCTCCGGATACCGCGAGTACTCCGCGTCCGACCTGCGCCGCCTCGTCTTCCTCGTCCGGATGCGCCTGTCCGGCATGACCATGACCGACCTCAAGCGCTACATCCGGCTCGCCGAGCAGGGCCCGAGCACCATCCCAGAACGCCGCCGCATCATGCTCGACCAGCACGACCGGATCACGCGGCAGATTCGTGAGCTCGGCCTGGCGCTGGAGACCACCGAGTACAAAATCCGCGTCTACGACGGACACCCGGAAGGCTGACGCCCGCGCGCATGCCGCGAGACCACGATGACGCCGCCAAGGCGCCGCAGAGCTACGGGCGGGTCACGTGCCACCTGGTTCGCCGCTCGTCAACGGCGCCCCTTCTTCGTCACCGCTCAGAGCGTGTCCGCGAGCGGCGGCCCGCCGGCGCTCTCGGTGAACAGCGGGTCGCAGGCCAGCCGGTAGCCGCGCTTGACCACGGTCTCCACCAGGCCGACCCGGCCCAGGCCGCGGCGCAGCCGGGCCACTGCCATCTCCACCGCGTGCTCGTCCGGCTGCGGCCGGCCGTAGGACCCGCTCGGCAGGGCGCGGCTGGGCAGCACGCCGCACAGCTCCGCGCGTGACACGACGTGCCCCGGGCGGCGCGCCAGGGCGCGCAGGATCGCCATCGGCGCCGGCGCGATCGGCTTGAGCTGCCCGTCGAGGACCACGGCGTGCCCGCGCAGTTCGAGCGCGTGCCCGCGTACGGCGACGCGGCTCGCGCGGCGTACGGGCAGCTCCACGGCCAGCTCGTCGACGAGCGCGTCCAGGCGTGCGCGCGGAGGGGTGATCGTGGGCACCTCGCGGTCCTCCAGCGGCAGGGCGGTCACCGGTCCCACGCACGCGGCCGCGACGTGGTTGCGCAGCGCGTCCAGCAGCAGCTCCTCCAGGTTGTCCTCGGCCGCGACGGTGAGCGTCGCGGCGACGGCGGGCGCGCTGGTGAAGGTGATCGCGTCGACCGTGCCGGCGACCGCCTGCCCGACGAGGCGCCGCAGCGGGGTCGGGTCGTCGGTACGCGCCCAGCGGTACACCGGGATCTCGACCACCTCGGCGCCCGCGCGGCGCAGGGTGCTCGTCAGCTGCGGAGTCGGCTCGCCGTAGAGCTGGACCGCGATGCGGCGGCCGGTCAGGTCCTCCTCCATCAGACGCCGCAGGACCTCCTCCCAGTTGTCCGACGCCGGTGACCACAGGTCGGCCGCGCCGACGCCGTGGCCGGCGCCCGGCGACCACGGCCCGCGGGTGAGGACGCGGGCGTCGCCCAGCAGCTTGACCAGGTCGTCGTGCAGGCCCCACGCCGCGACGGTCTCCAGCCACGCGCGGAACCCGGCGGCGGTCGTCACGACGACGTCGTCGACGGGCCGGGTCAGCAGCTCTCGTGTCGCGTCCTGGAGCCGGGCGTCGTCGGCGAGCGGGACGAGCCGGATCGCCGGCGCGTACGCCACCCGCGCTCCCCTGCGCTCCAGCAGCCCGGAGAGCTCCTCGCGGCGGCGAGCGGCCGTGACGCCGACCGTGAACCCGGCCAGTGGCTCGTCGTTCACGGTTCGGCCACCTCCCGGTGCGCGGAGGCGGTGATCGAGAGGGGGCGGGAGTTACAGCCCAGCGCCTTTACATAGTAAGGTTCATACGGAGGGCGGTTGCGTGAAGATGACGCGGTTCCGTACCCGGCGATGACGACATTGCCGGTCATCTATCCACCTCTCCCCGACGACGGCTTGACCACGATCTTTACGACGGGGCGTTTCGGGCCGGGGTCCCGCTTGTTACCGCTGTGCTACAAGCCGCTCACCGGTCCACTGACCAGCCGAAGCTTCGGCGGACTCCCGTACCGGAGAAGGTCAGGACTGTGACTCAACGGATACACGCGGCACTATGGACAGTCAGCAGGGAACCGGATCGCGGGCCGAGGGGAGATCTCGCGGGCCCGAACACCCGCGCGCGTGCTTCGATGCGACCGGCGGGGGCGGGGAGAGGCGGAGTGACCACTCCTCTCCACTCTCAACGTATAGCGCACCAGGGGGCTTGCGGCAAGACCCGGGTCGTGCCGCAGAATCACTGGCCGAAGGCCGGAAACCGCGGAGACGGGGAGTCGCGTAGTGCGTGTTTTGCTGTCGTCATACGGGTCGCGCGGGGACGTCGAACCGATGGCGGGACCCGGGGTGGAGTCGCGGGCGCCCGGGGCGCGTGTGCGGGTGGTGGCGAGCGGCCTGACGCCCGCCGGTGTACGGCCGGTGGCCGGGCCGGCAGGCGCCCGCTGCTTCCTCGCGTGCTTCCGGCGCCGCGCGGTCGTGGCCGGCGGCCGGGCCGAGCCGGGCGCCCGGGGCGGCGCGCCCCAGGTGGTGGTGCCGCGGATCGCGGACCCGCCATACTGGGCCGGCCGGGTCGCCGACCCGGGCATCGGCACGGCACACGACGGCCCGGTTCCGACCGCCGCGTCCCTGTCGGCCGCGCCGCGGACCACGCCGACCCGCACACGAGCGGCCGCCGTGGCCGCCGAGATCCGCACCGCCGGCGCGGCGGTCGCCACGAGAACGATCATCGACTCGGTCCGCCGAGAAGGCCGGAGCTGAGGACATGAAACCCCTGACCACCAGCGCGTTCGACCTCCCCGCACGCCTTTCCGCCAAGGCCGACCCGACGCTCATCGCCGGCGACGAGCGGCACTTCGCGGCCATCGCGGACAGCCTTGAGCAGTCGATCGCCGACCTGTCCGACCGCCTCGACGCCGAGCTGCGGGCGCCGGGCGACTCGGGCCAGCAGGCGCTGGACCGGGACGAGGAGATCCACCGGCTGACCGCGCGCCTGCGCACGCTGCGGCGCTTCGGCCTGGACCTGTGCCTCGGGCACATGGTCGGCGCGGACGACCACGAACCCGTGTACGTCGGGCGGCTCGGCCTCACCGACCGCACGGGTCGCCGGCTGCTGCTCGACTGGCGCTCCCCCGCGGCCGAACCGTTCTTCGGCGCCACCCACGCCAACCCGATGGGACTGGCGAGCCGCCGCAGGTACCGCTGGACCCGCGGCCGGATCGGCGACTACTGGGACGAGGTGTTCACCGCGGACGGGTTCGAGGGACACGCCGCGCTCGACGACCAGTCCGCCTTCATCGCCAGCCTGGGCGGCAACCGGTCGGGACGCATGCGCGACGTGCTCGGCACCATCCAGTCCGACCAGGACGCCATCATCCGCGCGGGGTCCCGCGGCGCTCTCGTCGTCGACGGCGGCCCGGGTACGGGCAAGACCGTCGTCGCGCTGCACCGCACCGCCTACCTCCTCTACTCCGACCCCCGTCTGGGTCACCGCCGGGGCGGCGTGCTGTTCGTCGGCCCGCACCAGCCCTACCTGACCTACGTCGCCGACGTGCTGCCCAGCCTCGGCGAGGAGGGCGTGCAGATCTGCACCCTGCGGGACCTCGTCGCCGAGGGGGCCGCGGCGACGGCCGAGACCGACCCGCGGGCGGCCCTGCTCAAGTCGTCCGCGGACCTGGTGCGCGCGATCGAGCCGGCCGTACGGTTCTACGAGAAGCCGCCCGCCGAGGGGATGACCGTCACGACCCCCTGGTCCGACATCCGGCTGAGCGCCGCCGACTGGGCCGAGGCGTTCGAGGGACCCGACCCCGGCACCCCGCACAACGACGCGCGCGACCAGATCTGGGCCACGCTGGTCACGATCCTGATGGACAACTACGACGGCGACGCGCCGCCCGAGCTGCTCCGCCGGTCGCTGACGCGCAACCGGGAGCTGTCCGCGGCGCTCAACCGGGCGTGGCCGCTGGTCGAGGCGACCGACCTCGTCGCCGACCTGTGGTCGGTACCCGCCTACCTGCGGATGTGCGCGCCCTGGCTCGGCCCGGACGACGTACGGCGGCTCCAGCGCGCGGACCCCCATGCGTGGACGGTGTCCGACGTGCCGCTCCTGGACGCGGCGCGGCAACGGCTCGGCGACCCGGAGGAGTCACGGCTCAAGCGGAGCCGCGACGCCTCCGCCGCCGCCGAGCACGAGCGCCGCAACGCCGTCATCGACCGCCTGATCGAGGCCGACGACGGCGAGGGGCTGGTGACGATGCTGCGTGCGGAGGACATCCAGGGCGTCCTGGTCGACGAGGCCGCGCTGCCCGGCATCGAGCCGGACCTGCTCGCCGGGCCGTTCGCGCACATCGTCGTGGACGAGGCGCAGGAACTGACCGACGCGGAGTGGCAGATGCTGCTCCTGCGCTGCCCGTCGCGGAGCTTCACCATCGTCGGGGACCGCGCGCAGGCCAGGCACGGGTTCACCGAGTCGTGGCGCGAGCGGCTGGAACGGATCGGGCTCGACCGGATCGACCTGGCCTCCCTGAGCATCAACTACCGTACGCCGGAGGAGATCATGGCCGAGGCCGAGCCGGTCATCCGCGCCGTGCTCCCGGACGCGAACGTCCCGACCTCCATCCGCAGCGGCGGCGTCCCGGTCGCACACGGGTCCGCGTCGGAGCTGGGCTCGATCGTCGACGCCTGGCTCGCCGCACACGACGACGGGATCGCCTGCGTCATCGGCGACCCCGCGTTCCGCGCGACGCCCCGCGTACGGTCGCTGGCCCCGGAGTTGTCCAAGGGGCTGGAGTTCGACCTGGTCGTCCTGATCGACCCCGAGAAGTTCGGCGACGGCATCGAGGGAGCGGTCGACCGCTATGTCGCGATGACCCGGGCGACCGGGCGGCTCGTCATCCTCAGGAGCTGAGGTCTCCAGCCGCGGTGAGGTGCTCGGCGAGCACGGCGCGCTGCGTGCGGCGCGCCTCCGCGTGGCGCTCGCGGCCGGCCTCGGTGAGCGTGACGAAGATCGCCCGGCGGTCGTCGGCGCACATGCTCCGCTCGACCAGGCCGGCCCGTTCGAGCCGGGCCACCGTACGTGACAGGGCGCTCTGGCTGAGATACATGTCGCCGGCGAGGTCGTGCATGCGGCGCCGCTCGCAGCTCGCGTCGACGATGCGGTCGAGCGCCTCGAACTCGCTCATCCCGATGTCGTGGGCGTCCTGGAGCGCGTGGTCCAGGGCGCACGACACGCGGCTGTAGCAGGCGAGCACGTCGCGCCAGCGGCGGACGGTCGCGTCCTCACCGGTCATGCCGCGGACAATAGCACCCTCCAACATTTGATGCAAGTACATTTAATGTTTGGACATTCGATGCAGGTGCATGTAACTTCGGTCCGGTGACCACGACCGCTACACCTGATTCGTCCCTTTCCGCCCGCGACCTGCCCGGACGGCAGCGCTGGCCGCTGCGCCTCTGGGGCATTCTCGCCGTACTCTCCCTCGTGCTCTTCCTCGACGGCCTGGACGTCTCCATGGTCGGTGTCGCGCTGCCCTCGATCGGCACCGAACTGAATCTCACGACGTCCAGCCTCCAGTGGATCATCAGCGGCTACGTGCTCGGCTACGGCGGTCTGCTGCTGCTCGGCGGGCGCACCGCCGACCTGCTCGGCCGGCGGCGGGTGTTCCTCGTCGCGCTCGCGGTGTTCGCCGTCGCGTCCCTGCTCGGCGGCCTCGTCGACTCCGGGCCGCTGCTGATCGCGACCCGGTTCGTCAAGGGCGTCAGCGCGGCCTTCACCGCGCCGACCGGCCTGTCGATCATCACGACCACCTTCGCCGAGGGCCGGATGCGCAACAAGGCGCTGTCGATCTACACGGTCTTCGGCGCGAGCGGCTACTCCTCCGGCCTGATCTTCGGCGGGCTGATGACCGGGATCGGCTGGCGCTGGACGTTCCTCATGCCCGTACCGGTCGCGCTGATCGCTCTCGCCGCCGGACTCGCCCTGCTCCCCCGCGCCCTGCCGGCCGCGGACGGCGGGCACGACATCCTCGGCGCGCTCACCTCCACGGGCGCGATGCTGCTGCTCGTCTACGACCTCGTCTCCGCCCCGGCACGAGGCTGGACCGCGCCCGTGACGCTCGCCCTGTTCGGCGTCGTGATCGCGTTGTTCGTCACGTTCGTGTGGGTCGAACGCCGGGTGGCGCACCCGCTGATCCGGCTCGGCATCCTGCGCAGGGGCACGCTCGTGCGCGCGAACCTGGCCATCGTCGCCCTGTTCGGCTCCTACATGGCGTTCCAGTTCATCGTCACGCTCTACCTGCAGGACGTGCTCGGCTGGGCGCCGCTGAAGATGGCCCTCGCACTGCTGCCGACCGGCCTGCTGGTCGCGCTCAGCGCGCCGTTCGCCGGGACGATGATCGACCGGTACGGCACGGCGCGGTTCATCATCAGCGGCCTCGCCGCGATGTCCGCCGGCTACCTGCTGTTCCTGCGCATCGGCGTCCACCCGGTGTACGCCACGGCGATCCTGCCGACCGCGATCCTGCTCGGCATCGGCTTCGCCCTGGCGTTCCCCTCCATCAACGTCCAGGCCACGGCCGGCATCGCGGACGACGAACAGGGGCTGGCCGCCGGACTCGTGCAGACGGCCGGCCAGGTCGGCGCGGCGCTCGTACTGGCCATCACCACCGCCCTGATCTCGGGCGGCGGCCGGTCACCGGCGTCGGCGGCGGGCCGGCTCGCCGAGTTCCGCCCCGGCCTGGTCTTCGCGGCCTGCGTGGCGATCGCCGGCCTGGCCGTCGCCCTGCTGCCGCTCGTCCTGCGCCGCACCCGCGCCGCACCGGCGCCCCTCGTGGAGGACGCGTAGGGGCGGCACCCCGAGGGCGGCGGCCTGGTCAGAGCCGCCGCCCTCGCGGGACGAAGCAGTTCGCCCGCCCTCCCTCGCTCCGGCATGCTCGGGGGTATGGAACAACGAACGCACTTCATCACCCTGGCGACGCCCGACCTCGACGCCGCACGCGCCTTCTACGTCGACGGCCTGGGCTGGACCGCGCTGCTGGACGTGCCCGGGGAGATCATCTTCTTCCAGGTGGCGCCGGCGATGGTCCTCGGCCTGTTCGACCGGGACAACTTCGTCGCCGACATGGCGGGCGGGCCCGAGGACGGGCGGCTCGGCGGCCTCACGCTGTCGCACAACGTCGCCACGCCCGCCGACGTCGACGCCACCGTACGTGACGCGGTCGCGGCCGGGGCCACGCTCGTGAAGGCGCCCCAGCGAGCGGACTTCGGCGGCTACCACGGCCACTTCGCCGATCCGAACGGCGTCGTCTGGGAGATCTGCCACAACTCGGGCTGGCGAGTCGACGAGACCGGCAAGGTCCACCTCGGCCCAGTCGAATAGCCCCAATCGAATAGCCCTGTCGGCAGGTCGGTCACCTCGCGCTCTCGCCTGAACGCCCGAGCGGTCCGAAGGCTCAGGGTTCGCGGGCGCCGAGGTAGGCGTCCAGGCCGGCGGCGCCCTTGAGCATGGCGCGGCCACGGGCGGACAGGCGGGCCTGCCACTCGCGCAGGGTCGACTCCAGCGGGGCGACGCCGCCGGCGGAGCGGACCTGGGCGATCAACGGGGCGATCTGCTCCAGCAGGTAGCCGCCACGCCTGAGCTGGTGTGCCAGCCGTACGTCACGTACGTCGGCCGCGCTGTAGATCCGGTAGCCCGTTTGTGGATCGCGGCGCGGCCGTACGAGCCCGGCGGCCTCCCATTTGCGCAGGGTGGCGGGGCGGATGCCGAGCCTCCTCGCCAGCGGGCCGATGAACGTGTCGGCGCGCTCGCGCGGCACGGGCCCCAGGTCGGCGAGCGCGGCTGCGACGGCCTGGAGGGTGCGGCGGTCGTCGAGGAGCCGGCCGTGGCTCTCGTCGATGAGCCGCAGCGCGTCCTCGGTGGCACCCCGGTTGACCGCCTGCATGATCGACGTGGCCGTGCGGTGACCGTGCCCGGGCACGAGGGCCAGGAACGCGCGCAGGGCGTGCGCGTGCGGCGGGGCGTAGGTGCGATAGCCGTGGACGGTGCGTTCGGCGGGGGGCAGGATGCCGGCGTCCTCGTAGTTCCTGATCGCCTGGGTGGACAGGCCGTGTTCGCGCGCCAGGTCAACCGGCCTCATGGCTGCACCGCCGATTGAGGGTTCGCCGCACCAGAACTGGGATTTCTCTGCAAAAGTCTACATGGAGAGTTCAAAGATACCGTTCACGGTATGGACATCACGGACATGGCCCGGCCGCTCGACGGCGCGGGCGTCACGGCGTTCCTGCGGTCGCGTCCCGCCGAGCCCCTGCTGCTCGGCCTGGGCGAGGCGAGGCACTTCGTGGAGGAGCTGGGCGAGTCGCGCAACGAGATCTTCCGGCATCTGGTCGAGCACGAGGGCTACCGGTCGTTCGCCATCGAGAGCGACTGCCTCAGGGGCCTAGTGGTCGACGACTACGTCACGACGGGCGCGGGCGCGCTCGACGACGTCATGGAACGCGGCTTCAGCCACGGCTTCGGCGCGCTCCCGGCCAACCGCGAGCTCGTGCGCTGGATGCGCTCGTACAACGCGGAGCACGGCGGACGGCTACGGTTCTTCGGCTTCGACGGCCCGCTGGAGTACTGGGCCGAGAGCCCGCGCCAGGCGCTCACCGCCCTCTGCGCCCTCCTCGACGGCCCCCTCCCCCACGCCGCGGAGACCCTCGACGCGCTGCTCGGCCCGGACGACCGGTGGACCAACGAGGCCACGGTCATGGATCCGTCCCAGTCGATCGGCCGGTCCGCCGACGCCGAGCGGCTGGGGCTGCTCGCCGACGACCTGGTGGCGCTGCTCGACACACAACTGCCGCGGCTGGGCGCGAAGGAGAGGGAGCGTGCGGCGCTGTACGCGCGCACCGCCGTCGGCCTGCTCCGCTACCACCGCTGGATGGCCGACACGTCTCCGGTCCGGATCGGCCGGCTGTCGGGCCTGCGGGACGCGATGATGGCCGCCAACCTGCGCGCCGTCGCCGAGCACGGGCCGGCCCTGGTCTTCGCACACAACCTCCATCTGCAACGGAACACGAGCCTCATGTCGTTCGGCGAGCAGACGCTGGAGTGGCAGAGCGCGGGGGCGATCATCGAAGTGCACCTGGGCGACCGGTACGCCTTCCTGGCCTCGGCCCTCGGCACGGCCGGCGACGACGCCCCGCCCCCGGACACCGTCGAGGGCATCCTGTCCACGCTCCCGTGGGACCGCGCTCTCATCGACGCCCGCCGCCTTGCCGAGGCCGTCACGAGGCCCGTCCCGCGCGTCTCGCCCGACTTCCGCTATTTCCCGCTGGACCCGGCCCGGCTCGACCTGATCGACGGCGTCGTCTTCCTCAAGCACGCGGTCAGGCTGGGGTACTAGGCCGATTAATTGACCGATCGTTCTCGATACCACTAGCGTACGGCAGGTGGCACGGACCAAGGAGTTCGATCCGGACGCGGTGCTCCAGAAGGCGATGGAGCTGTTCTGGGAACGCGGCTACGAGGCGACCTCGATGGCCGACCTCGTCGCCCACCTGGGCATCGCACGCGCGAGCATCTACGCGACCTACGGCGGAAAACACGAGCTGTACCTCAAGGCGCACGCGCGCTACACCGAGAGCCACGACCCGCGTGTCGTGGCGGCGCTGTCTCAGCCCGGCCCCGTGCTGCCCGCCGTACGCGCGCTGGTCAACGCCTACGCGGAGGACTCCATCGGGGACGAGCGCCGCCGGGGGTGCCTGGTGGTCAACAGCGCCGTCGAGCTGGCCGGGCGCGACCCGCGGGCGGCCCGGCGGGTCGCGGCGAGCTGGGACACGCTGGAGACCGCGCTGACCTCGGCGCTCGTACGTGCCGGCGCGCAGGGCGAGCTGCCCGCGGGCAAGGACCCGCGGGCGCTGGCGCGCTTCCTGCTCGTCCTGCTCCAGGGGATACGCGTGCTCGGCCGCACCGATCCCGACCCGGGGCGGCTGCGCGACGCCGCCGCGCAGGGGCTGTCCGTGCTGGACTGACGGCGGCTTTTTCCTGCCGTAATAATGGAACGATCGATATAGAAAGATGGTGCGTCATGCCAGCACGTTTCACCGGGAAGGTCGCGCTCGTGACCGGCGGCGGTTCCGGCATCGGGCGGGCCACCGCGCTGGCGTTCGCCCGCGAGGGCGCGGCGGTCGTGGTCGCCGGGCGCGGCGCCGAGCCGCTCGCCCGTACCATCGCCCTCATCGAGGACGGCGGCGGCACGGCGAGCGCGGTCACCGCGGACGTGTCGCGGACCGGCGACGTGGAGCGGCTCGTCGCGACGGTGGTCGAGCGCCACGGCGGCCTGCACGTCGCGTTCAACGGTGCCGCCGTCCTCGGCGCGGGCCCGGTGACCGGCATCGACGAGGACACCTGGGCCGCGATGGTCGCCACCAACCTCACCGGCGTCTGGCTGTCGCTGCGGCACGAGATCGCCCACATGCGCGCGAACGGCGGCGGGGCGATCGTGAACGCGGCGTCCATCGGCGTCACCGCCGTGCCCGGCCTCGGCGCGTACGGCGCGACCAAGGCGGCCGTCGTCGCGCTGTCCAGGGCGGCCGCGCGCGAGGCGATCACGGACGGCGTGCGGATCAACGTGGTCAGCCCGGGCCCGATCGCCACCGCGATGTCGATGCTCCCCGGCGAGACCGAGGCCGAGCGCGCCGCCCGCCTCGGGGAGCACGTGCCGGCCGGGCGGATCGGGCAGGCCGAGGAGGTCGCGGAGGCCGTGCTGTGGCTGGCCTCCCCCGAGTCGGCGTTCGTCGTCGGCCACGAGCTGGCCGTGGACGGCGGCGCGGCCGCCTGAACCCCGGACCCGAGCAGGGCCGGTAACCGGGCCTCACCGCCGGAGGCGGGGGCGGTCGGCGGTGAGTCACGTGTGAGGTGGCGCGCGGCGGAACGCGCCACACAGGAGGACATAAGCCAAGTTTCCTGCCCGATATCGGGCAGGAAACTTGGCTCACGCGTCCCACATTCGGCATGATCATGGTTCATGCCCGGCCGCCCGTACGACGACCTCCTCGCCCACCTCAGCCGTACGACGGCGCTGAGTCACGGAGAGGCCGCGCGGGTGGTCGCCGACGTGCTCGCCTACTTCGCCGAACCGGCCGAGGACTTCGTACGCCGCCGGCACGCCGAGTTGAAGGCGCGCGGGCTGACCAACGACCAGATCTTCGAGCGCGTCGCGGCCGAACTGCCCCAGCGCCGGGTCGCCCCGCCGGAGCTGTCACTGCGCCAGCTGCGGCGGATCGTCTATGGATGAGGAGGCTCCATGTGCGGAATCGTGGCCTACACCGGGCCGAAGAACGCCGTGCCGATCCTGACCGAGGGCCTGGCACGCCTGGAGTACCGCGGCTATGACTCGGCCGGTCTCGCGGTCGTCGCCCGCGCCGGCGACCTTCGGGTGCGCAAGACCGCGGGGCGGGTCGCCGCGCTGACCGACGGCCTGCCCGTACGGGTCAAGGGCCGTACCGGAATCGGGCACACTCGCTGGGCGACGCACGGCGAGCCGACCGACGAGAACGCGCACCCGCACGTCGCCGGCACCGTCGCGGTCGTGCACAACGGCATCATCGAGAACGCCGACGAGCTGCGCGCCAAGCTCGCCGCCGACGGAGTGAGCCTCGTCTCCGACACCGACAGCGAGGTCCTGCCGCACCTGATCGCGCGGTCGGCCGCGGACACGCTAGAAGACGCGGTACGCGAGGCGCTGTCGCAGGTCGTCGGCACGTACGGCATCGCGGTCGTGGACACGCGCCGGCCCGGCGTGCTCGTCCTCGCGCGCAACGGCAGCCCGGTGGTGCTCGGCATCGGCGAGAAGGAGATGTTCGCGGCCTCCGACGTCGCCGCGCTGGTCCGCTACACCCGCCAGGTGGTGCACCTGGACGACGGCGAGCTGGCCGTGCTGGAACCGGGCGGGTTCCGCACCTTCACCCTCGACGCGCGCGCCACGAGCAAGGCGCCCTCGGTGATCGAGACCGAGGAGGCGGCCTACGACGCCGAGGGTTACACGCACTTCATGCGCAAGGAGATCCACGAGCAGCCCGCCGCCGTGGAGCGCGCGCTGCGCGGGCGGCTCGACGGCCGGTTCCACACCGCTCACCTGGGCGGGCTCGACCTGGACCCGCGCGAGGCGCGGGCGGTACGCCGGGTGAAGATCCTCGGCTGCGGCTCGGCGTACTACGCGGGCCAGATGGGCGCGCAGCTCATCGAGGAGCTGGCTCGCATCCCGGCCGACGCCGAGCCCGCGTCGGAGTTCCGCTACCGCAACCCGGTCGTCGAGGCCGACACGCTCTACGTCGCGGTGAGCCAGTCCGGCGAGACCTACGACACGCTCGCGGCGGTGCAGGAGCTGCGGCGCAAGGGCGGCCGGGTGCTCGGCGTCGTCAATGCCGTCGGCAGCGCGATCGCCCGCGAGTGCGACGGCGGCGTCTACCTGCACGCGGGGCCGGAGATCGCGGTGGCCTCGACCAAGGCCTACACCTCGACGGCCGTGGTGTTCGCGCTGCTCGCGCTGCATATGGGCCGGATACACGACCTGTCGCCGGCCGACGGGCGGCGGATCGCCGAGGGGCTGCGGGCGCTGCCCGGGCAGATCGAGGAGATCCTGCGGCAGGAGGACCGGATCGCGGGTCTGGCCGCCGACCTGGCGCGGCATCAGAGCATGCTGTTCGTGGGCCGCGTACGCGGCTGGCCGGTGGCACGCGAGGGTGCGCAGAAGCTCAAGGAGGTCTCCTACGTCCACGCGGAGGCGTACCCGGCGAGCGAGCTCAAGCACGGCCCGCTGGCGCTCGTCGGCCCCGGCCTCCCGACGGTCGCGATCGTGCCGGACGACGAACTCGCCGACAAGAACCGCTCGACGCTCGGGGAGATCCGCGCCCGGCAGGGCCGGGTGGTGACGGTCGGCCACCGCGCGGTACGGCGATGACGCGATCACCGTGCCCAAGAACGAGCCCGAGCTCGACCCGATCCTGCTCACCGTCCCGCTGCAACTCCTCGCGTATCACGCGGCGGTGGCGCTGGGCCACGACGTCGACAAGCCGCGCAACCTGGCCAAGAGCGTGACCGTCGACTAGCGGGCGGTCTCGCGCAGGATCTGGGTGAGGAACTCGGCGTTGGAGGAGGTGTCGTGCAGCTTGCCGCACAGGAGCTCGAGTGCCTCCTGCGGGCCGAGGGAGTACAGCACCTGCCGGAGCCGCCCGACCGTGGCCAGCTCCGCGGCGGACATGAGGAGGTCGTCGCGGCGGGTGCTGGAGGGCGCGACGTCGACGGCGGGGAAGACACGCTTGTCGGCGAGGTCGCGACGGAGCCGCAGCTCCATGTTGCCGGTGCCCTTGAATTCCTCGAAGAAGACCTCGTCCATGCGTGAACCGGTCTCCACCAGCGCCGACGCGAGGATGGTCAGCGAGCCGCCGTCCTCGATGTTGCGCGCGGCGCCGAGGAAGCGGCGCGGCGGGTGGATCGCCGTGGTGGCGACGCCGCCGGCGAGGATGCGGCTGCTCGAGGGCGCGGCGATGTTGTAGGCGCGGCCGAGCCGGGTGATCGAGTCGAGGATCACGACGACGTCGCCGCCGAGCTCGACGAGGCGCTTGGCCCGCTCGATGGCGAGCTCGGCCAGGGCGATGTGGTCGCTCGCGGGGCGGTCGAAGGTCGAGTGGATCACCTCGGCGTCCACCGACCGCCGCATGTCGGTGACCTCCTCGGGGCGTTCGTCGACCAGCAGGATCATCACGTGGCATTCGGGGTTGTTGACCCGTATCGCCTTCGCGATGGTCTGGAGGATCATCGTCTTGCCCGCTTTCGGCGGTGAGACGATGAGCCCGCGCTGGCCCTTTCCGATGGGCGCGATCAGGTCGATGATGCGGCCGATCAGTTCGTTCTGCCCGGTCTCCAGGCGGAGCCGTTCCTGCGGGTAGAGCGGCGTCAGGTCGGCGAAGTGCGGCCGCTTGCGCGCCTCTTCGGCGGGCCGGCCGTTGACGGTGTCCAGGCGGATGAGGTTGCGGAACTTGTCCCGCCGGTTCGCCGTCCGCGGGCTGCGCGCCGCGCCTTCGATGTGGTCGCCGGTGCGCAGGCCGTACCTGCTCACCTGGGCGGCGGAGAGATACGCGTCACGGGGGCCGGGCAGATAGCCGTCGGCACGTACGAACGCGGTCTTGTCACCCAGGTCGAGGATGCCCGACACCGGAGTGGGGGGCGCCTCCTGGCCGGGCGCTTCGGGCGCGACCGGCCGTTCGATGGTGGTGGTCATCAGGGTCCTTTCACAGGCTTTCGGGAAATCCGGGAAGGCGAACAGAGCACGCCGACCGCATGAGGAGATGGCTTCTCGTGAACGCGTACGCCAACGGGGTACGCCAGAAATTCACGAGAGCGGGTTTTGAGAGGGCGGATGTGCACTCGCCCTGAGATGTTCGGGGCCGGGCCCGATCGGCTCCGAGGAAACGCCGGTCTGAGAGTCTTCGGCGACAGGTGAAGCGTATAGCACCGAGCGGTTATTCCGCCACACCGCCACACGGCCAGACCCCACACGGCCGGGCCGCCTCGCTCGCCCGGGGGAGGTGGCGCGCGGCGATGATCTGCCAGGATCGGGGCATGAGATCCGTGGTGCGCCCGCTGGTCAGCGTCGCCACCTACCGGCGCTGGACCTTCCTGCTCGGCGGCACCGCGCTCCTCGTCCCGTACCTCCTGATCTACGTCACCCTCGTACGCGTGATGGGCACCGCACCGCGGCAGCCGACCCACACCTTCCTCGACGGGCTGCTGATGCTGCTCGTCTTCGTCGCGATCTCCGGCGCCGTGGCGTTCATCCCGGCCGTGCGCGTGCTGTCGCGCACCGCGGCCGAGACCCTCCTGGGCGTGCCGCTCCCCGAGGAGACTCCGGAGGGCCTGCGCTCGTGGCGGTCCCGCCGCCGTACGGCGGTGTGGTGGCTGCTGCACATCGGCGTCGGCGGCACGACCGGGTTCGCCGTCGTGCTCGGACTGCCGGCGGTCCTGTTCCTGCTGGAGGCGCCGTTCACCGGCCGCGAGCTCAGCCGGACGGTCTTCGGGCAGCGGCTGGACCTGAACCCGGTCTGGTCCGTGGCCGCCGCGCTGGCCGCCCTGCCCGCGATCGGCTATCTCGGCGCCGGGGTCGGCGCGCTGTTCGCCCGCCTCGCGCCCGTCCTGCTCGGCCCCTCGGCCGCCGACCGGCTGGCCCGGCTCGAACGCCGGACCGAACTGCTCATGGAGCGCAACCGGCTGGCGCGCGAGCTGCACGACTCGGTCGGCCACGCGCTCACCGTCACCACGCTCCAGGCGGCCGCGGCCGTACGCCTGCTCGACACCGACCCGGAGTTCGCCCGGCGGGCGCTCAGCGCGATCGAGGAGACCGGGCGTACCGCGCTGGAGGATCTCGACCACGTCCTCGGGCTGCTGCGCGAGGACCCGAGCGGCCGCGCCCCGCAGCGCACGCTCGCCGACCTGGCCGGGCTGTTCGACCAGACGCGGTCGGCCGGCGTCGAGGTGGACGCCGAGATCGGCCGCGTCGAGGAGGTGCCGCCGGTCGTGTCGCGCGAGGCGTACCGGATCGTGCAGGAGGGCCTGACCAACGCGCTCCGCCACGCGGGGCGAGGTGCGCGTCACCGTACGCCTGGCGGTGCGCGCCTCACGCCTCGAACTCGAGATGACCAACCCGGTCGGCGAGGCCGCCGCGGCGCGGACGGGCGGCGGGCGCGGGCTGCGCGGCGTACGCGAGCGCGTCACGATCCTCGGCGGGCGGATGAGCGCCGGACCGGACGACGGCGGGTGGCGTGTCTTCGTCGCCATCCCGGTCCTCCCGCGTACGGCCGAGGTGAGCGAGGCCGGCGACGGCGTCCAGCGCAGGGGAGCGGGAACAGTGACGAACGTTCTGATCGTGGACGACGAGGTGCTGATCCGCACCGGCCTGCGAGCGATCATCGACGCCGAGCCGGGCTTCGCCGTCGTGGGCGAGGCCGCCGACGGCGCGGAGGTGCTGCCGCTGGTCCGCACGCTGCGGCCGGACGTGGTGATGATGGACGTGCGGATGCCCGCGGTCGACGGGATCCAGGCGACGCGGAACATCCTCGCCGCCGTGCCCGACCCGCCGAGGATCCTCGTCATCACGACGTTCGAGAACGACGACTACGTCTACGAGGCGCTGCGGGCGGGCGCGCAGCGGCTTCCTGCTCAAGCGCTCCCGGCCCGAGGAGATCATCCAGGCGCTGCGCACCGTCACGCTGAGCGACTCGCTGCTGTTCCCCGCCGCGATCCGCACGCTGGCGGCCCGCCACGCGAGCGGCCGCGCGGGCGACCGGATCGCGCGGGCGCGCCTGACCGAACGCGAGGGCGAGGTCCTGGAGCTGATGGCCGGCGGGCTGTCCAACGCCGAGATCGCGGGCGAACTCGTGGTGAGCGTCGAGACGGTCAAGACGCACGTGGGCAACGTGCTGGCCAAGCTCCAGGCCCGCGACCGCACGCAGGCGGTGATCGCGGCGTACGAGTCCGGCTTCGTCAGCCCTTCTTGAGCGAGGAGGCGTAGACGTCGACGTACTCCTGGCCGGACAGCGCCTTGATGGCCGCGACGATCTCGTCGGTGGCCTCGCGCAGGTCGGTGCCCTCGCCGTAGGACAGCGGCGCGCCGAACCGGATGCGCGGGCGCATGATCTTGGTGGGTATACGGTCGCCGGTGGGCTGGATCTCGTCGGTCCCGATGAGCCCGCAGGGGTACACCGGCGCGCGTGACTCCACCGCCAGCCGCGCGACACCGGTCTTGCCGCGGTAGAGCCGCCCGTCGGGCGAACGCGTCCCCTCGGGGTAGATGCCGAACAGCCGGCCCTCCTGGAGCACCCGCAGCGCGGTGCTGAGCGAGTCCGCGGCCTCCGAGCCGCCCCGGCGGTCCACCGGAATCGTGCCGACGCCGCGGAAGAAGGCGGCCATCAGCCGGCCCTTGATCCCCTTGCGGACGAAGTAGTCGTCCTTGCCGATGAAGACCATCTGCCCGGGGACGACGAGCGGCAGGAAGAGGGAGTCGCAGAACGACAGGTGATTGGCGGCGATGATGGCCGGGCCGCGGGGAACGGGGCCGGTGACCTTGGGCCGGAACAGCAGGCGAAGCAAGGGACCAAGCAGGATGTGCTTCAGCAACCAGAAGAACACGGTCAGCCTTCCACCGAGGGGTGCCCGCCAGTCTGACGCTTCACCTCCCGGCACGTCGGGTGCGGGCGTACAAGAAACACTTGACGGTTCTTGTACCACACCCGCACTTGACGCGTCCGCCGCGCGATCGGTGAGCGTACGGGTCAACGCTCCATTGTCGCGCAGTTCGCGGGGTTTTCGTGCGATCCGCGCGCTCCCCGCATCGGCGACGGGGTCGTCTCATGCGGTCAGGACGGCTGCCAGTCCGGGGTGCGGCCCGAGGCGCGCAGGACCGCCTCCCAGCGGTCTCCCCCGGCGGGCGCGGGCAGGTGCGGCACCCCCGTACGCCACGCCGCCTCCACCACGTCCGGGCGGCTGGGGCTGTGGTCCTTGTCCAGGGCACGGGCCAGATCCCAGGCGTGCAGGTGCCACTCGACGCACACCGCGCCCGCGTAGTCGCCGGCGGTCAGTTTGGTGCCGCGATAGGACAGGTACGGCTCGTCCCACATGTCCGGCAGACGGTCGGCGTACGCCTCGGCGGACACCGCGAACGCCACGACGTGCTCGCGGCCCGTGGCCGAGGGCAGGACGGCGAGTTCGGCGGCGTTCTGCCGCGAGAGCTGGCGTACGAGCAGGGCGGCGGGCGCGTCCTGTGCGAACAGCCGGGACAGCCGGCTGCCGGGCGCGTCGTTGAGGTATTCGTGGAAGTTCTCCGCCACGCAGCGCAGGTGGCCGGCGATGTCGAGCGCCTCCCACTCGCGGCAGGGCGTGGCCACGGACCAGTCCGAGAAGTGCGCGGCCAGCTCACAGATCGCGACGACGCCCTCTCTGCACGCATGCAGAAGGTCGCGCCGGTCTGGCGGCGTGCGCTCCAAGTGATCCCCCCGGACAGAGCACTTCCTACTGACTCGCTTCGCCGCGAGCGGACCGGGCGCTGTGGCCCACGACGATTCCCTGAGTCGGTAGATTCTCAGAGTTGGACGGGCCGTGCCACCCCGGAACGGCCGTGTTCACGCTGGTCGAGCGCACGAGACGATCAACGTCTGCCGCCCAGTGTGCACAGTGCACGGGCGGGTGCGCGCGCAGGTCACCGTGCTGATGACCCGATGCAAGCGAACGATCTACGAGACGGCGGCGGAGTCCGTACGCGCGCGGCTCAGCTCGCCACCGACGGGCCGGTGCGGAAGCTCAGTTTGTGTGTCTCGCGCAGCGTGCGCAGGCGGTCGATCTCGTCGGTGTAGGGACGCACCGACGGCTTGGCGCGGGCACGGCGTGCGGCGATCTGCGCGGTGCGCCGCTCCCCCGCGTCGCCGTGCTCGTAGGACTTGGGTCCCATGGCGACCCGCTCGGCGGCGTCGGCCGCGGTGATGGCGTCGTGCAGCGCGCGCTCGAAGTCGATCGCGAGCGGGCGCACCTCCTCGTGTGCGAGTCGCTCGCTCTGGGCGGCACGGAGTCGGGCTTCCGCCTCCTGCGCGCCTGCGAGCCGGCTGCCAAGACCGGCGGCGAGCTCCTTGTCGGCGGCGTAGCGCTCGGCGACCTCAGGGCTCATCTTGCGACCCATGGCGACGCTCCTTCCCTCGTAGCTGTCCGAGCCCCAGGGTAGAGGGTGGTGCGGCGCGACACGTGGCTGGGACACTTCCCGGCCGCCGCCTTTACATAGTAAGGTAAGATCATGTCACCGCGACCGCCACTCACCCGCGAGCGCATCATCGAGACCGCGCTCCACCTCATCGACGGCCAGGGCCTCGGCCGCCTCACCATGCGCCGGCTCGGCGACTCGCTCGAGGTGGAGGCGATGGCGATCTACCACCACCTCCCCCACGGCAAGGAGCAACTGCTGGAGCAGCTCATCGCCCACGTCGCGGCGCACCCGGTGCCGCCGGGCGGCGGCCCCCCGCGCGACCGGCTGCGCACCTGGGCCGGCGGCTACCGCGACCGATTGCTCGAACACGTCGGCGTCATGCCGCTCATCGTGACGCGCCGCAACCCGGGCGCGCTCCAGGCCACCACCCAGTCCGTACAGGACCTGCTGCGCACCGCCGGCCGCACCGAGGCCGAGGCGTCGGTCGGCGCGCACACGCTGCTCGGCTACCTCCTCGGCACGGTCGCGCTGGAGGCGCGCGAACGCGCCGCCGAGACGACGCCGGACGACCTCGACCAGGACGGCCGGTTCCATGCCGGGCTCGACGGCGTGCTCGCCGGCGTCATGGACGCCAGGGCCTGACATCCACCCCCGAAACGCCCGGCCGATCTCTGTGAGCCATGCCACAGCACGGGGCCCGGCGCCTCCCGTACGATCACCCTCGCCGACACTCACACCCGGAGGGGCTGGATGGCGCGACACTCCCGGCTCCGGCAGATCCAGGCGCTCGACCCGGAGCGCGACTACCAGGAGATCTACCGGCTCAGCACCGAGTATGAGTTCCCGTGGGACGTCACCCGCGCACTGGAGCTGGCCCTGTTCCGCACCTACGCCGTGCCCTCGATCGGCGGCCTGCTCGACCGTACGCGCGAGTTCGCCGACCGTGGCCAGAAGCGCTACGACGACACCGTCGTCCTGCTCTATGAGATGACACGGGACGGCGGCATGGACTCCGGGCGCGGGCGGGCCGCGGTACGCCGGATGAACACCATCCACGGCCGCCATCCGATCTCCAATGACGACTTCCTCTACGTCCTGTCGACGTTCGTGGTCGTGCCGGTGCGGTGGGTCGCGCGCTACGGCTGGCGGCCCTACAGCCGGCACGAGGTACGCGCGACGGTCAACAACTTCCGCCACATGGGCCGCCTCATGGGGCTGCGGAACATCCCGGCGACGTACGAGGAGTTCGCCGCCTACCTCGACGACTACGAGCGCAAGCACTACGCCTACAACGAGCCGAGCCGCCGGGTGGCCGAGGCGACCATCGCCATCTTCCAGGGCTGGTTCCCCGGCTTCGCCCGGCCGCTCGCCCGCAGCGGCCTGATCGCGCTGACCGACGCGCCGCTGCGGCAGGCGCTCGGGCTCGGCCGCGCGCCGCGCGCGCTGGAGATCGCCGCCGACCGCGGACTGCGGGCCCGTGCCCTGTGCGTGCGCCTGCTGCCGGCCCGGCCGGGCTTCCTGCCGAAGAAACCGCGGCCGCGTACGTATCGCGACGGCTACACCCTCGGCGACATCGGCCCCGCCTGGGCCTGCGCGCACGCACCGAAGTGATCAGTCCTCGACGACGAGGATCTCGAGAGTACGGCCGTCGGGCGGCCCGCTGATCAGGCTCAGCGGGCGATAGGCGTCCAGCCGCCGGACCGCCTCCGGCACGGTGCCGACGATCTGGTCGGCGTGCACGACGCACAGGTGGTGGCGCGGGATCAGGGTGAGCGCGCGGCGGCCCTGCGCGCGTCCGCCGTCGAGGACCACCGTGCCGGTCTCGGCGATGGCGAGCGCGCATCCGGTGACCACGCCGTCGGCCTCGGCCAGCGCGGCCGGTTCGAGCGGCGGGTCGTCCGCGAGCGTGCGCACGCCGTCGAGGCCGGGGAGCCAGCCGCGCGGCAGCCCGGCCGGGACCGCGACGCGCTTGGCCTCGCGCGCCCAGAGCATGGCCGTCATCGCGACGGCCAGCTCGTCCGTGCTCACGTGCCGCACGGCCGCGCGCCGGGCCGCGACCTGCTCGCCGAACAGGGCGATCACGTCGCCGCGCGCCAGCGCGGAGTGCCGCCGGTAGCCGCGCGGCACGGGTGCGTCCCGCACGTACGCCGCCGCGCGCACCCTGCGCAGGATCTCCGCACGCGCGCTCACCGGCGCCGCCGCCACCAGGCGCGGAAGCTCTGCCGTGGCGGCGCGGGCAGGTCGCGCGCGTCCGTCCACTTGCCGAACAGTCCCGGCAGGCGGCGGATCCGGCCCTCGCGCGCCAGCAGCCGCGCCCAGCGCGCCCGGCGTACGAGCGTCTGCTCGTAGCGGCGCTGGTCGCCCATGCTCCACGCGATGCCGCGCATCAGCAGCAGCTCGGGCGGCGGCACCGCGCGTCCGCGCCGCGACTCGACGACCCGCCCCCGCAGGTGCACGAGCATCCCCGGGATGTCGATCTTGACCGGGCAGACGTCGGCGCACGC
Source organism: uncultured Actinomycetota bacterium (assembly GCA_963799975.1). GTDB lineage: Bacteria > Actinomycetota > Actinomycetes > Streptosporangiales > Streptosporangiaceae > Actinoallomurus. The sequence goes on from CAWCZF010000006.1 coordinate 1,574,399, forward strand.
GCCGCACAGCGTGGAGGCGAACGGCAGGGACGCGCCCAGCGGCGCCTCGACCCCGCGCACCAGCGGCGTGAGCACCGCGCCGATCGGCCCGGCGCGGCCGGGGCCGTACGGCCGGGGGCCGGTGCGCTCGAAGACCGGGCAGACGTCGCTGCACGCGGAGCAGTGGACGCAGCGGAGCGCCTCGCGCCCGCCGGGGTCGGCGAGCACGCGGGTGCGGCCGTTGTCGAGTAAGACCAGCTCGAAGCCTCCCGCGCGGGTCGCGACGGAGGCGTGCATCGGCCGGCCGGCGCCCGCGCGCGACACGAGTTGCAGCAGCACCTCCAGGTCCGACCAGGCCGGGACGACGTCTTCGAGGCCGGCCACCACGACGAGCGTGCCGGGAAAGCTCAGGCTCTCGCCGCGGCCCGCGACGACGAGCGTCCCGGTCTCGGCCACCAGGAAGCCGGCGCCCACCACGGCGGCCTTGGTCTCCGGGCCCGCCTCGCCGCCCGTCAGCCCGATCTCGTCGGTGACGTCGGAGCGGAGCAGTGCGGGCTCGGCGTCGGCGGGGAGCAGGCTCGTGACGATCCGGCGTGCCTCGGCGGCGTCGCGTGCCCAGTGGACGTGGCCGCCCTCCTCGGCGACCGACGCCTCGAGGGTCTCCAGATGCGTGCCGAGGTCACAGAGAGTGCGGTCGCGTATCGCCGCGCCGGACGCGCGCAGGTGCTCCCAGTCAGGCTCGCCCTCGACCGCCTCCGCCCGCCGCGCGCGTGTCTCGGCGGCCGCCTCGCGCCGGTCGCGGCGCGCACGCGGGTCGGCGAGTTCGGGACGGGCGGCATCGGAGAATCTCATGACGTGTCCGAAAGTGGGGACTGTGAGTAACTAGACCGAAAACTGGGGCTAGAGGCCGAAATGTCGCCTCGGCGGCCCGGGTCGAGCCCGGAGGCGAGGATCTCCGCGAGATGCACGGCCCGCACGCCGCTGCGCAGCCGGGAGAGCGCGCCACCGAGCTGGGTGAGGCAGGAGTCGTCGGCGGCGCAGACCACGTCGGCGCCGGTCTCGTGGATCCGCGCGATCTTGTCGGCGACGATGGCCACCGATGTGTCGGCGTTCTTCACCGCGAAGGCGCCGCCGAAGCCGCAGCACTCGCTCGCGCCGGGCAGCTCGGCCAGTTCGAGGCCGCGTACGGCGCGCAGCAGCCGGAGCGGCCGGTCGCCGACGCCGAGCGCCCGCAGCGCGTGGCAGGTGGGCTGGTAGGTCACCCGGTGGGGATAGGACGCGCCGACGTCGGTGACGCCCAGGACGTCGATGAGCAGCTCGGACAGCTCGTAGACAGGCAGGCCGGCCAGGGCCGGGTCCATCTTCGGGTACGCCGCGCGCACCGTGGCGGCGCACGAGGCGGACGGGGTCACGACCACCTCGTGGCCGGCGAAGATCTCGGCGAACCGGCGCGCCAGCGCGGTCGCCTCGGGGTGGTATCCGGTGGTCCAGTGCAATTGCCCGCAGCACGTCTGGGCGGGCTCGAAGGTGACCTCGTGGCCGAGATGGCCCAGCAGGCGGACGAGGGCGCGCCCGGTTGCCGGGAACAGCGCATCCCCCCAGCACGTGACGAACACGGCGATGCGCACGCGGGCTCCCCTTCCCTCTGACGCAGTACAGCATCCTAGGACGGAGATTCAAGACTGATCATGGAAACCCGAACAGAGTCGCGCTCTGTACCAAGAGTTGTTCTTTGGCCGTTATTGATGCGACTGTGGACCGATAAGTCGTAAAGTGATCTGTGTCACCGGTGAGTACTGGGAGGCGAAGGGGCCAACTGGAAAACCGCCCGGCAGTGCTATGTCGCCGTGAGGTGAACCACAGCACACTTGACAACGTCTCACTTGACAGAGACACCCGACACATCGACCCAGTAGTTAGACCGGAGGCACGCGGATGTGCCCACATCAGCCGCCATGTCCCAACGCGACGGCGCGTGACCGTGAGGCCGCACGCACCGTCACGTGCCACCCCGAACAAGGGTGGAGTCTCCTCTGCAACGGCATCGTGCTGTTCGAGGACACTGGCGAGCTGCTTCCTGACGGGGGAATCATCGCACCACACCGTCCGACGGACCTTCCGGCTCCATCGGCGGCCTGACTCGTCCCCTCCACCGGGGACTAGTTCTTTTGGGTGATCATTTTCTCGGGGGATTCAGCTTCGACCGCTCCACCTGACCAACCATTCGACCGCCACCTCGCCGATCATCGGCGAGGCACGCCCCAGATCGTGCCGCTCCCCTGGCACGACGTGCACACGCGTCGCATCGGCCGCATCCGGGACGCCGAACGGGTCCCGGTCGCCGTTCACGACGACGACCTCCACCCCGGCGTCCCGCAGCTCGCCGGCGCGCGACCGCTCCGGGTTCCAGGGCGGGCACAGCGGGAACGCCAGCGCCAGCACGCCGCGCGCTCCGGCGCGCTGGGCCGTGCGGCACGCGACGCGTGCGCCGTTGCTCCGGCCGCACTGGATCAGCGGCACGCCGCCGAACCGCTCCCTGAGCGCCGCGACCACGGTCAGCCACGCCTCGTCCTGCGCCGCCGCCGCACCGGGCGCACGCCGGCCCGCACGCCGGTAGGGCTGCACGACGCGTGCGACCGTGCCGCCGAGCCGCAGCGCCGCCTCGCGTACGGCGAGCAGGTCGGGCGCCTCCACTCCCCCGTTCGAGCCATGGGTCATGACCAGCAGGAACGCCGGAGCCTCACCCACGTCGAGGACGACCTCGGCCATGCCGGCCGCCGTCTCGATCTCCCAATTCGGTCCCATCGCCCTCCTGTCGAGCCGTAACCGAAAGGGTAGCTCCGGGTAGTCGCGTGCCCGCGTCCCGATGCGGATCGGCGGCCGTCCGAAACGCCGGGCCGCCCCCTGTTCGCGCCGCGCCCCGCGGGCGGGCGACAATCGGATCATGGCGCACACGATGACCACGACCGAGTGGCGAGAGTTCGTCTCGAGCGGGACGCGTACGGGCAGAGCCGGCGTGACCACCGCCGACGGGACCCCGCACGTCACCCCGGTCTGGTTCCTGCTCGACGGCGACGACCTCGTCTTCAACACCGCCGAGTCGAGCGTCAAGGGCCGTGCCCTGCGCCGCGACCCCAGGATCTGCGTCTGCGTGGACGACGACGCGCCGCCGTTCACGTTCGTGTCCCTCTGGGGCGAGGCGGCGCTGTCGGAGGAACCCGCCGAGCTGCTCCGGTGGGCGACCGCGATCGGCGGCCGTTACATGGGCGCCGGGCGCGCGGAGGAGTTCGGCACGCGCAACGGCGTGCCCGGCGAGCTGCTGGTCCGCGTGCGGATCACCAAAGTCGTCGCGGTCCGCGACCTCGCCGCCTGACCGGCGAGTCGATCGGCGGGCCCGGCCGGCGGCGTGGTCCCCGCGGCCGGGATCGCCACCGGCGGCCTGGGCGCGGCGCCGCTGCCGGTCGCCTGCCGCACGCGCACGCCCGTCCGGTCAGCCGCCGTCGCTCCAATCCGGCGGGAGGACCGGCGCGGCCGCACCCATCGCGTGGCGCAGGCGCTCGCCGAAGCTGTCGCGCAGCGCCGGTCCCCAGGGGTAGTCGTCCGGCACGCGCATGAGCTGGGCGAGCAGGTCGTACACGTCTTCGGGGAGGTTCTCGGTGCCCTCGGCGTAGCGGGTGGCGGCGAGGGCGTACATGTGGTCGAGCGCGCCGAACACCTCCCCGGCGAGCAGCGGCAGCGCGCCGCTCCGCAGGGCGGCCTCGATGTCGTCCTCCCACCACACGGGCCCGGAGTCGCCTTCGGCCGCGAACGTGCGGCGCAGCCGCGCGCGTACGTGCTCGCCCAGCTCCGGGTCGGCCAGGCCGCGCCGCCACACCTCCTGCGCCGCCTCGTCGCGGCCCCGCAGCGGAAGCGTGCGCGCCAGCAGTTCGATGGCGAGCGGCACGACCTCCGGGTCGGCGTCGTCGGAGGGCGTGACGCCGCCGAACGCCGCGATCGCCTGCTCCAGGTGCGCGATGCCGAGACTCACCGCGAGACGTGCGTGCGTCTGCGGGTCCTGCCGGCGGTCGAGCACGTCGAGCGCGCCGTCGAGCGCGCGCTGGGCACGCGCCGGCTCGCCCCAGTCGAGCAGCCGGAGCGCGAGGTCGTGGGCGGCGACCGGGGTGTAGCGCGCGTCGCGGGTGGCGATGACTCGCTCCCACCACTCGCACGCCTGTGCGGCGTCGCCGTCCTCGTCGGCCAGCTGCGCGAGCGCGAGGTAGGCGGGCGGCAGGTAGGCGGGGTTGCCGAAGTCGACGACGATCCGCCACGTCTCGCGCGCGCGTTCGCGCTCGCCGGAGCGTTCCCACGAGAGCGCCAGGTGGTAGGCGGCGCGCGCGCCGTACTCGGCGTCCTTGGTACCGATCGCGACGCGGTCGGCCTCGCGAGCGCCGTCGTGGTCGCCCGCGCCCTCCAGCACGACCGCCAGGCCCAGGGCCGCCTGCGCGCGCTCGGACGTGTCGCCGGCCACGAGTACGTCGCGGAAGAGGCCGGCCGCCTGGTCGAGCCGGCCCTCCTGGGCGTGCACGCGCGCCTCTTCGAGGCGGGTGGACGGGGTCGCGGCCGTCTCGTCGGGCGGCGTCGTCATGGCTCACCCCGGCTCGGGGTGGACCCGTCACCGGACGTACTCACCGGCGCCTCGCGGGCGTCGCTCGCACTCATCTCCGTGCCCTCTGGGGGTAGGCGGCGTGTGGGGACGAGCCTAACGGGGCGGGGGCCGCCGCGTCCCCTGGCGCGACCGCGATGTCCGGCACGGGCCATGGGAAAGCACCCTTGACACCGGCGCGATGTAAAGCGTACTTTCCAAAGAACGTAAAGGGAGCTTGACATCATGCGGAGTGACGTACGGGAGCTGCGGACGGCCAAGGGGCTCTCGCAGCAGGCGCTCGGGCAGGCCCTCGGCGTGTCCCGCCAGACGATCAACGCGATCGAGCAGGGCCGGTACGACCCGTCCCTGCCGCTCGCGATCCGTATCGCCCGCTACTTCGGCCGAGCAGTGGAGGAGATCTTCCATGTCGACGACGAGGACCGATGACACGAGGAACGCCCGGCGGTGGCTGGTTCCATGCCTGTGCGTGCTCTTCGCGATCGGCTACGCGGCCGTGTTCCTGGCGCACCACCGGCCGCTGCTCGCGGCGGCCGGCGCGGGCGTGATGCTCGCGTACGGGCTGGTGCTGGTGGTCTTCTCGCGGCGGAGCGAGGCCGTCGCGCTGCTGCGCGAGGACGCACCCGACGAGCGCCGCGCGCTCATCACGACGAAGGCGGCCGCGACCACGGCGTACGTCCTGGTGACGTTGGCGGTCGTGATGAGCTTCGTCCAGCTCGCGCGCGGTCTGGACCCCGGCGCGTGGGGCGTGGTCTGCGGGGTGGCCGGGCTGGTGTTCATCGCCTCGATCGTCTGGGAGTCACGCCGCTCCTGACGACCGGGGCGCATGCCGGGGGCCGCGCGGCCCCCGGCATGCGCCCCCCGGCTCACTCGAAGGCCTCGGGCGGCGGGCAGGAGCAGACCAGGTTGCGGTCGCCGTACGCCTGGTCGATGCGGCGCACCGGGGACCAGTACTTGTTCTCCCGCAGCGACGGCAGCGGGTAGGCGGCCTCCTCGCGGGTGTAGGAGTGCTTCCAGTCGGTGGTCAGCAGCGAGGCCGCCGTGTGCGGGGCGTTCTTCAGCGGGTTGTCGTCGGCGTCGTACTCCCCGGCGGCGACGCGGTCGATCTCCCGCCGGATCTCGATCATCGCGTCGCAGAAGCGGTCGAGCTCGGCGCGGTCCTCGCTCTCGGTCGGCTCGATCATCAGCGTGCCGGCCACCGGGAAGGCGAGCGTCGGGGCGTGCAGGCCGTAGTCGATGAGCCGCTTGGCGACGTCCTCGGCGGTGACCTTCGTCTCCTTGGTGATCTTCCGGATGTCGATGATGCACTCGTGCGCGACGAGACCCCCGCGGCCGGAGTAGAGCACCGGGTAGTGGTCGGCGAGCCGTTTCGCCACGTAGTTGGCGGCGAGCACGGCCGCCTCCGTCGCCTCGCGCAGCCCGTCCGGGCCCATCATCGCGATGTAGGCCCAGGAGATCGGCAGGATGCCCGCCGAGCCCCACGGCGCCGCCGAGATCGGGCCGCTGCCCGTCTCCGGTCCGGCCTCGGGCCGCAGCGGATGATTGGGCAGGTACGGCGCCAGGTGCTCGCGCACGCCCACCGGGCCGACGCCGGGCCCGCCGCCGCCGTGCGGGATGCAGAACGTCTTGTGCAGGTTGAGGTGGGAGACGTCGGAGCCGAACTCGCCGAGGCGCGCCAGCCCGACGAGGGCGTTGAGGTTGGCGCCGTCGACGTAGACCTGCCCGCCGGCCTCGTGCACGCTCTCGCAGACCTCGCCGATCGTCTCCTCGTAGATGCCGTGCGTCGAGGGGTACGTCACCATGATCGCGGCGAGCCGGTCGCGGTGCTTGTCGATCTTGGCGTGCAGGTCGTCCAGGTCGATGTCGCCGCTCTCGCCGCTCTTGACCACGACGACGCGCATGCCGGCCATCACCGCGCTCGCCGCGTTGGTGCCGTGCGCCGACGACGGGATGAGGCAGACGTCGCGATGCCCCTCGCCGCGCGCCGCGTGGTAGCCGTGCACGGCGAGCAGGCCGGCCAGCTCGCCCTGTGAGCCGGCGTTCGGCTGCACCGACACCTTGGCGTACCCGGTGATCTCGGCGAGCCAGGACTCGAGCTCGCCGATCAGCTCCAGGTAGCCGGCCGCCTGCTCCAGCGGTGCGAACGGGTGGATCTGCGCGAACTCGGGCCAGGTGATCGGCTCCATCTCGGTCGTGGCGTTCAGCTTCATCGTGCAGGACCCGAGCGGGATCATGGACCGGTCGAGCGCGATGTCCTTGTCCTGCAGCCGCCGCAGGTAGCGCAGCATCGCGGTCTCGGACCGGTGCGCGTGGAAGACCGGGTTGGCGAGGAACCCGCTCTCGCGCCGCAGCGCGCGCGGGAGCGCCGCGCCGTCGTCGGCCGTGCCCTCGCCGCCGAACGCCCGCAGCACCTCGGCCACGTGCCGGTCCGTCGTGGTCTCGTCGCAGGAGATCCCGACGTGGTCGGCGTCGACGGGGCGCAGGTTGACGCCGCCCTCGCGCGCCCGGCGCAGGACCTCCTCGGCCCGGCCCGGCACCCGCGCGAGCACCGTGTCGAAGAACGCGTCGTGGACGACCTCGGCGCCCGCCGCCCGCAGGCCGGCGGCGAGCCGCGCGGCGTGGCCGTGCACCCGCTCGGCGATGCCCGTGAGGCCCTCGGGCCCGTGGTAGAGCGCGTACATGCTCGCCATCACCGCGAGCAGCACCTGGGCGGTGCAGATGTTGCTGGTCGCCTTCTCCCGGCGGATGTGCTGCTCACGCGTCTGGAGCGCGAGACGGTACGCACGGCCGCCGTCGGCGTCGACCGAGACACCGACGAGGCGGCCGGGAAGCTGGCGCTGGATGCCGTCGCGCACGGCCATGTAGCCCGCGTGCGGGCCGCCGAAGCCGTACGGCACGCCGAAGCGCTGTGTCGTGCCGACCGCGATGTCGGCGCCGAACTCCCCCGGCGGCCGCAGGAGCGTCAGGGCGAGCAGGTCGGCCGCGACCACCACCTGGACGCCGCGGTCGTGCGCCGCCGCGGTCAGCTCGCGCAGGTCGCGTACGGCGCCGCTCGCGCCCGGGTACTGCGCGAGCAGGCCGAAGAAGTCACCGTCCGGCAGGCCCTCGGCCAGGTCGGCGACCACGACCTCGATGCCCAGCGGCAGCGCGCGGGTGCGGAGCACCTCGATCGTCTGCGGCAGCACGTCGGCGTCGACCAGGAAGGTCTCGCCGCTCCCCCGCGGCGCGACCCGGCGCGCCAGCGTCATGGCCTCGGCGGCGGCGGTGCCCTCGTCCAGCAGCGAGGCGCCGGCCACCGGCAGCCCGGTCAGGTCGGCGACCATGGTCTGGAAGTTGAGCAGCGCCTCGAGGCGGCCCTGGGAGATCTCCGGCTGGTACGGCGTGTAGGCGGTGTACCAGCCGGGGTTCTCCAGCACGTTGCGCAGGATGACGCCCGGGGTGACGGTGCCGTAGTAGCCGAGGCCGATCATCGACGTGAGGACCTGGTTGCCCGAGGCCAGCTCCCGCAGCCGGGCCAGGGCCTCGACCTCGCCGAGCGCGGGCGGCAGGGCGAGCGGCCGGTCCGTACGGATCTTGGCGGGTACGGCCGCGTCGATCAGCGCGCCGACGCCGTCGTGTCCGGCGGCCTCGGCCATCGCGGCTCGGTCGGCCGCCGACGGGCCGATGTGGCGCGTGGCGAAGGGGACCTCGGTCATCAGGAGCCTCCAGGTGCGAGGGCGGGCGCCACCGGGCATGCCGGTGGCCGGTCTCCCCCTCTGTCGCCTGAACCTGAGAGCTTCGCCGCGGCGTGCCACGGCTTGCACCTTCGGTGGGGATCGGCGGCCGGGTGACCACCGCGTCCCGCTTTCCAGAGGCGCCTGGCCCACGCGGTCCTTTTGCCTGAGAGGTTCCGGGGAGGTTTGCTCCTTCGGCGCTCCGGTACTGGGCGTACCAGAGTCTCTCCCGCGTGGGTTCAACGGCGATCACCAGCGTACCGGAGGCGTGTTACACCGAAGTGAATCGGTCATGCGCGGCCGAAAGGCTCAGCGGTTCGCCGTACGGTAACGGCGGACCGCCAGCGGGACGAAGACCGCGAGCAGGACGGCGGACCAGAGCAGCGTCGCCGCGATCGGGTGCCGCAGCGGCAGGGCCACGTGCCCGGTGACCACGCCGGGGTTGCCGAACAGGCCGCGCGTCGCGGCGACGGCCGCGCTCACCGGGTTCCAGTCCGAGATCGTCCGCAGCCACACCGGCATGCCCGCGGTGGGCACGAACGAGTTGGACAGCATCGACACCGGGAAGATCAACGGCAGGAACTGGTCGGCCGTCTCGTCGTTCTTCACGAGCAGGCCGAGGAAGACGCCCACCCACGACAGCGAGTACCGCAGCAGGAGCAGCAGGCCGAACGCGGCGAGCGCGGACAGGATGCCGTGGTGGATCTTCCAGCCGACCGCGAAGCCGCAGCCGACCAGGATCACCATGCCGGCGCTGCCGATGAGGATGTCCCCGCCGACCTGCCCGAACGGCACGGCGGACCGGGCCGTCGGCATCGAGCGGAAGCGGTCCATGACGCCCTTGGAGGCGTCCGTCGCGACCGCCAGCATGGTCGTCACGAGGCTCGTGAACGTGGTCATCGCGAACAGCCCCGGCATGAGGTACTCGCGGTAGTTGCCGCCTCCGGGAACCTTGATCGCACTTCCGAAGACATAGCCGAAAAGCACGATCATGATGGCCGGAAAGATGAGCGCGCCGACGAGCTCGCCGGGCTGGGACTTGAGCTGTACGAGGTTGCGCCACGTCAGGGTGCAGCCGTCGGTGACGGTCCAGCGGATCCTGCTCGCGAGGGTCGCCCCCGGGGCGCCGGGGGTCGCGCCGGGGGTCGCGGTGGTGAGGTCGAGGGACATCAGGCGCTCACTCTCTGGTCGGTCTCATCGGTCTCACTGGTCTCTGTGGTCGCGTCGGACGTGCCCGTCAGCCGGAGGAACACCTCGTCGAGCGTCGGGCGGCGCAGCGTGACGTCCTCGACGGCGACGCCGGCCCGGTCGAGCTGGAGGACGAGGGCGGGCAGGGTCAGGGCACGGTCGGTGACGGGCACGCTGACCCGCAGGCCCTCCGTGTCGGTCTCCGGCTCGCCGAAGCGGCCGAGCACGGCGGCCGCGCCGGCCAGCGCGCCGGCGTCGGGCACGACGACGTCGAACCGGCTGCCGATCTCGGACTTCAGCTCGTCCGGGGTGCCCGAGGCGATCACGCGGCCGGTGTCGACGACCGCGATCCGGTCGGCGAGGACGTCGGCCTCGTCCAGGTACTGCGTGGTGAGCAGGACGGTCGTGCCGTCCGCGACCAACTCCCTGATCGTGTCCCAGATCTCGCCGCGGCTGCGCGGGTCCAGGCCGGTCGTCGGCTCGTCCAGGAACAGCACCGGCGGCGCGGTGATCAGGCTGGAGATCAGGTCGATCCGGCGGCGCATGCCGCCGGAGTAGGTCTTGACGAAACGGCCGCCCGCGTCGGCGAGGCCGAAGCGCGTGAGGAGCTCGTCCGCCCGGTGGGCGGCCTCCTTGCGCGACAGGTGGTAGAGGCGGCCGAACAGTCGCAGGTTGTCCCGGCCGCTCAGCTTCTCATCCATCGAGGCGTGCTGGCCCGCCAGCCCGATGCGGTAGCGGACCTTGTCGGCGTCGCGCACCACGTCGTAGCCGGCGACCCGCGCCTGGCCTGCGTCGGGCAGCACGAGCGTCGACAGGATCCGCACGGCAGTGGTCTTGCCCGCGCCGTTCGGGCCGAGCAGGCCGAACACGGTCCCCTTCGGCACCTCGAGATCGACCCCGCGCAGCGCCTCGGTACGGCCGAAGCGCTTACGCAGTCCCTCGGCCCAGACGGCCGACTCCGTACTTGTCGTCATCAGCGAATTCCTCTCTCACTGCGTACCTTGTACGCGCAGTGGGTACACCGTACGCACAACTGCGTACGTTGTACAAGTGCTGATACGTTGTACGCGGGACGCGCTGAGAGGGTGGTATGACGGATACGGGCGGCGAGGACGACGCTTTCCAGCGGCAGGTCACCGAGTGGAGCGAGAAACAGGACCACAAGCCGGTCCTGTGGGAGCGGATCGAGCGCGCCGGGCGCGGCCCGCGGCCGACGCTGACGCACGAGCAGATCGCACGCGCCGCGGTGGAGATCGCCGACGCCGAGGGCCTGAACGCCGTGTCCATGCGGCGCCTGGCCGAGCGGCTGGGCATCGCGACGATGGGCCTCTACCGCTACGTCTCCGGCAAGGACGACGTGTACGAGCTGATGATGGACGTGACGGCCACCGAGATCTCACTGCCGGACGCGGGCTGGCGCGAGGTGGCCGCCGCGTACGCCCGGCAGCTTCGCGCGCTCTCCCTGCGCCATCCGTGGCTCTACCAGACGTTCGCCCTCGTGCCGGGCACGCTCTCCCCCGCCAACCTCGACCTGGTCGAACACTCGCTGAAGTCCATCGACGGCCTCGGCCTCGACGTCGACACCATGATGGCGGCGTTCGGCACGGTCAACTCCTTCGCGCGGGGCGCGGTCTTCGCCGAGGTGGCCCAGCGCGAGTCGCTCAAGCAGCGTGGCTGGTCCACCGACCACGACACGCGTCTCGCCTACCTGCCGTGGGTCCGCTGGATGCTGGGGACCGGGCGCTACCCGGCGCTGCGCCGCTACGTCGTCGAGGGATCGAACGAGGACGACGCCGAGTGGCAGTTCGAGTTCGGGCTGACCTGCGTACTCGACGGCATCGCCGCGCGCCTCGGCATTTAGGTGCCCTCGCCCGCGGTAGGGGGGCGTCCCTCCGGTAGGGCGGGCGGAGGCTGGGAAGATTCACCTCGTGCCCGCTAACGAACCCCCCGACGGGTCTCTCGACGGCGACATGCTGACCCGGTCACGGGCGACGCTGGTGGAGGAGCCTTCGCTGCCCGCGCGCATCCGGCGGCCGGCGGACGCCATCCGCTTCCTGCTCTCGGTCGGCGTCATCGCGCTGATCCTCGTGCTCGCGCACGTCGCACGGCAGACGACCAGCGGGCTGGCCTCCGACATCACGCACGGGACCGAGCGCGCGCCGCACCTGCTCCTCACGCTCGCGGGGCTGGCCTCCGGGATCGGGGTGCTCGCGGTGCCGGTCGCGTTCGGCGTCGACCGGCTGATCGGCCGCGACGGGCTGCGGGTGGCGATCGGGGTGCTCGCGGCGGTCGTCGCCCTCGGCGTCTCGCTCACCGTCGACTCCTGGGCGAACGCCGCCGGCATGCGCGACCTCGCCTGGTACCTGACCTGGAAGCGGCACGGCGGCTGGTTCCCCGAGCCGGCGCACCTCGACATCACCCCGGTCATCGCGTACGTCACGGCGGTGCGGCTCGCGGGCCGTACCCGCTGGCAGCTCGTGACCTGGACGGTCGTCGCGCTGGACGCCGTCGCCTCGCTCACCGCCGGCGCCATCACGCCGCTCGCGATCGTCACGACGTACGTCATCGGGCGCGCCGTCGGCTACGGCACCCTCTACGCCGTCGGGTCGCCGAACCCCCGCCCGACCGGCCGGGCCGTGATGACCGCGCTGCGCCGCGTCGGCCTGGACCCGGTGCGCGCCACGCGCACCTCCGGCGACCACGACGACGTGCGCACCTACGGCGCGGCACTCGCCGACGGGCGCACGATCGACGTGACCGTCCTGGACCGCGACCAGCAGACCGCCGGCCTGATCTACCGGCTCTGGCGGCGGGCACGGCTGCGCGGCACCCCCTCGCGTACGATCCGGTCGCTGCGGCGGTCGCTGGAACAAGAGTCGCTCATGGCGTACGCCACCGCGGCCGCGGGCGCGGCGACCCCGCGGCTCCTCGCTACCTCCGAGGTCGGCAGCGAGGCGGCGCTGCTCGCCTACGAGCACGTGGCCGGCCGCACCCTCGCGGACCTGCCCGCCGAGGAGCTGACCGACGAGCTGCTCGTCACCGTCTGGGAGCTGCTCGGCACACTCCAGCGGCACCGGCTCGCGCACCGGCGGCTCGTCGCCGCCGGCGTGCTCGTCGGCGCCGGCGGCCGCCCGTACCTGATCGACCTGGGCGCCGGGGAGACCGCGGCGGGCGACCTGGCGCTGCGCATCGACCTGGCCCAGCTGCTGACCGACGTCGCCCTGCGGGTGGGGCCCGAGCGCGCGGTGCGCACGGCGGCGGCCGTGCTCGGGCCGGAGTCGCTGGCCACCGCGGTCCCGCTGTTGCAGAAGGTGGTGCTCGCCCGCAGCACGCGTACGGCGCTGCGCAAGGACAAGAAGCTCCTCAGCGGCATCCGCGAGCGGATCCGAGTCCTGCGCCCGGAGATCGCCGCGGAGCCGGCGCAGCTCGACCGCTTCACCCCCCGCACGCTGGTCAGCGTGATCGCCGGCATGGCCGGGGCGTACCTCCTGCTGTCCCAGCTCGCCAACGTCGACGTCGTCGCGCTGATCTCCCACGCCGACTGGCGGTGGTTCGGCGTCGGCCTCGCCGGCTCGGCGCTGAGTTACCTGGCGGCGGCGTTCATGCTGATCGGCTTCGTGCCCGAACGCCTGCGGCTCTCACGTACGGTGCTGGTCCAGCTCGCGGCGTCGTTCGTCAAGCTGGTGGCGCCCGCGGCGGTCGGCGGCATCGCGGTGAACACGCGCTACCTCCAGAAGGCCGGCGTGCCCGCGGGGCAGGCGGCGGCCAGCGTCGGCGCGTCCCAGCTGACCGGGATGGGCTGCCACGTGCTGATGATCGTGCTGTTCGGGTACGTGACCGGGAGCACCGGCGCGGGCCCGGCGCTGCCGCCGTCGCGGATCATCATCACCGTGCTGCTGGCCGCGGCGGTGCTGACGATCGTGGTGTTCGCCATCGGGCCGCTGCGGCGTCTCATCACCTCGCGCACGCGGTCGCTGTTCGCCGGGGTCGTACCGCGGCTGCTGGACGTCCTCCAGTCGCCGAAGAAGATCGCCACGGGGCTGGGCGGCACGCTGATGCTCACCGCCGCCTTCGTCCTCTGCCTGGACGCCTCGATCCGTGCCTTCGGGGGCTCGATGGACCTCGCGACGGTCGCCGTGGTGTTCCTCACGGGCAACGCGCTGGGCTCGGCGGCCCCCACGCCGGGCGGCCTGGGCGCGGTGGAGGGCGCGCTGTCGCTGGGGCTGACGCTCGCGGGGCTGCCCGCCGGAACGGCGACGTCGGCGGTGCTGATGTTCCGGCTGCTGACGTTCTGGCTGCCGGTCCTGCCCGGCTGGGCGGCGTTCTCGCATCTTCAGCGGAACGAGGCCATCTAGGGCCGGCCCCGTGGATCTGGTAGTTCTCTGGCATGAGAATCGGCCTGTTGTCCGCTCCCACCAATCTTGGTCTGCGTCCGCCGGCGCCGACCAGCGTCCCTGGCTGCGCCAAGGCACCGGAGGCGCTGCGCGAGGCGGGTTTGCATCGGCGCCTTGCGGAGCTCGGCGCGCAAGAGCAGGGCGTCGTACTACCAGGCAGGTACGCCGACGATGCCAGGCCCGGTTCGCTCCGCAACCACACCGCCATCATCGCGCACGCGCGGCGGCTGGCCGAGCGCATCGACCTGCTGCGAGCTGACGGGATGGCCCCGCTGGTGCTCGGCGGAGACTGCAGCATCCTGGTGGCGGCGGGACTCTCACTGCGGCGTGCACCCGGTCGCTATGGGCTGGTCCACCTCGACGGACACACCGACTTCCGCAATCCCGGCAACTCCGACCGGTGTGCGAGCCTGGCCGGGGAGGATCTCGCTGCCGCAGTGGGTCGGCACTGGCCCACGATCGCCGACATCGACGGACTTGCTCCCTATTTCTCCCCGATCGACGCCGCTCACGCGGGCTGCCGAGACGACGACGAGCAACTCGGAGAAACCAGGGACCTGCTGGGCGCGGTCATCCCCGCGGCACAGATCCAGCACCAGGGCGCAGAGCAGGCCGCGCGCCAGATCCTGGACGTCACCGGCCGTGCCCACCTCGACGGCTACTGGATCCACCTGGACGTGGACATCCTCGATCCCAGCGTGATGCCTTCCGTGGACAGCCCCGACCCGGGCGGTCTCACTCCGACCGAGCTCACCGACCTGCTCACCGCCCTCGCACCACGTGCGATCGGCGCACAGGTGACCGTCTTCGACCCCGACCTCGACCCAGACGGCAGCCGCGCCCACCTCCTCACCGACATCCTCATCACCGGTCTCGCCACGCTCGGCCGCGATCGTGGATGAGTTTCCGTCCCCGCCCGGCGCCATCCAACGGAAACACGAGATCGAGATCCAAGGGACACGCTCTCGTCACCGCCCGGCGTCGAGTCGTTCGCGAAGCTCATGGTCCAGCGTCAGGTCGGCCGCCGCCAGGCATTCGCGCAACTGCCCGGCCGAGCTGACGCCGAGTATCGGGATGACCGGCGGCTCGCCGTGCAGGAGCCATGACAGTACGACCTGGTTAGGCGTCGCGCCGGTCGCGGAGGCGACCTCGTCGAGGACCGCGAGCCGCCGGGCGGCGTCGTGCCGGTCGTACTGGCCGGGGAGGGACCGGTCCGGTCGGGTGTAGGCGCCGTTGAGCAGGACGGAGTAGCCGAGCAGGCTCAGGTCCGGCTGCTCCGCGACGTAGTCGAGCAGGTCGCCGGTGACGTGTTCCTGTACGCCGAAGCCGGCGCCGGGACGTGGCCGCAGATAGGTGTGGCGCTGCTGGATGACCCGGAAGGGTGCCAGCCCCGCGCCGGAGGCGAGGCTCCGCGCCCGCCGGAGCACGCCGACCGGATGGTTGCTGCCGCCCACCAGCCTGGTCCGGCCCTCGGTGACCAGGGCGGAGAAGGCCGCGACGGTCTCCTCCAGCGGTGTGCCGGGATCGACGATGTGGGCGTAGTGGAGGTCGACGTGGTCGGTGCCGAGCCGGCGCAGGCTCGCCTCGATCCCCGTACGTACGGTGCGGGCTGCCAGGCCCTCGCTGTTGCCGGGCCAGGCGGCGCCTCGCTCCGGCGACGGCCGGGCGCCGACCTTGGTGGCCAGCACGACCTGGTCACGGATCTTCCGACTGGCCAGCCAGCGCCCCAGCACGAGCTCGCTCTCGTCCCCCGTGGCCCCCGTCACCCAGCACGCGTAGTTGTTGGAGGTGTCGATGAACGTGCCGCCGGCCTCGATGAAACAGTCCAGGATCTCATGGGCGGTGGCCGGGTCCACGGTCGTTCCGAAGGGCAGCGCGCCCAGGCAGAACGCGCTCACCCGCGGGCCCCCGGGGCCGCCGAGCTCGGCCTGCCTCACGTGCGCGGCTCTGGGTCCGCCGTGAGCATCCCCCGATAGGCCGCGAGTTTTCGCCGCAGGTGCTCCTGCTGCGCGCGGAGTGTCGTGATCTGTTCCTCCACCCGCGCGTCGTGCGCGGAGAGCAGGGACACCCGCTCGCCGAGCGTGTCGTCACCGCCTTGCACCAGCTCGGCGTAGCGGCGCATCGACGCGATCGGCATCCCGGTCTCCCGCAGGCACACCAGCACCTCCAACCAGGTCAGATCGTCCTCACCGAACCGCCGCCGCCCGTTGTGATCGCGCGCGACCCGGCCGAGCAACCCGATGCGCTCGTAGTAGCGCAGCGTGTCCAGGCTGAGACCCGAGCGTCGCGCCGCCTCGCCGGGTGGATAGAAAGCGACCATGCGGAGAGTCTCACACCTGGAGTGCGCTCCAGGTCAACGTGTCGCCCTCCGTCGACCCCATGCCGAGGAGGCTTCCGCCATTGGACGGCGGGTCGTGGCAATGGCGGCCGGTCGGCGCGGACGTCGTCTCGTGGGACTCTCGCGCGGGCGGGCGGCGGGTCAGCCGGTACGGCGGGCGCGGCGGCGGTTGGCCAGTTCGTCAGCGGCGGTGTGGTGATCGCTGTGCGCCCGCTCGGCGGGCAGCTCCGCCAAGCTGCCCTCCACCTCCTGCCAGACGCGTCCCAGCGCGATGCCGAAGACCCCCTGGCCGCCCTGGAGGAGATCGACGACCTCGTCGGGCGACATGCACTCGTAGACACTCACTCCGTCGCTCATCAGCGTGATCTGGGCGAGGTCGGCGACCCCCCGGTCGCGCAGGTGCTCGACGGCCGTGCGTATCTGCTGCAACGACACCCCCGTGTCGAGCAACCGTTTCACGACCTTGAGCACCAGGATGTCGCGGAAGCTGTAGAGGCGCTGTGACCCGGAACCGTGCGCGGAGCGCACGCTCGGCTGCACGAGTTCGGTACGCGCCCAGTAGTCGAGCTGCCGGTAGGTGATGCCGGCGGCCGAACACGCCGTCGGGCCGCGATACCCGACGTCGTCGGGAAGGGGTGACACCGCGGCACCGAACAGGAGCCCCTGCTCTCCGGCGCGCTGAGAGGCATCGCGTCTGTCGCGCGCCGCCTTGCCCTCGCCGCTGCTTGCCGCCACGCGGACCTCCGGCTCTATCATCCCGCAGTGATCCACCAAGGGGGTTTGACGGAATTACACCGCAGGTGTTCAAGCAGCACGGTAGGTCGCGGCCAGACACGGGTCAACGTTCGCTCTCGGCGCGTCGCACGCGACTGCAAACCGTTACGACGTCTCCAAATCCCCGCAGTCGCTGTGAATCAGGCATCTGCCCACGTACCACCGGCCCTTGGGCACGAGGCTATCCCAAGTGTCATGAAAAGAAACTTTCCCGCCGGCTTGCCTTCTCAGTACTCTCAGACACGGACAGTCGCACCGTCGGCACTAGATGATCATGCGGCGCGACAGCAGCTCACTACGCGCGGTAGTGGCCCTCAGGATCGCCGCAGCGACGGACCCGGGCTTTGGAGCCCGGTGTGCCGGATCCTTCAGGTGGCGCGGCCGAAGTCCTCCGGCGAGATCGTGTCCAGGAACTCCCGGAACTTTTCGACCTCGTCCTCCTGCTCGTCCGGGATCGCCACGCCGGCCTCTTCCAGCACGTCCTCGCTGGCGAAGATCGACGCTCCGGTGCGGAGCGCCAGGGCGATCGAGTCCGAGGGGCGGGCACTGACCTCGACGCCGTTGGAGAAGATCAGATCGGCGAAGAAGATGCCCTCGCGCAGGGCGGTGATGTTCACCGTGCGGAGCTGGACCTCGAAGGCGTCCAGCACGTCACGGAAGAGATCGTGGGTGAGCGGCCTCGCGGGCAGGACTCCCTGCTGGGCGAAGGCGATCGCGGTGGCCTCCACCGCCCCGATCCAGATGGGCAGGTAACGGTCCCCATCCGTCTCCTTCAGGAGCACGATGGGCTGGTTGGAGGGCATCTCGACCCGTACGCCGACGACCTCCATCTGCTTCACTGCGGCTCCCTGCTGAGTCGGCCTACTCGAAACCCTACAGCCCAACGTACACCCCGGCCAGGCCGCGCCGGGGCTCTCGCGGGCCGCCGGCCGCGCCGATCCGGCGGTCGCGGGCGAGTGATCGCAGCAGCCCAGAGCCCCGGTGTACACGGGCGATCGGGTGATGATCTTCCTCGTGAGTGCCGCCCTTCCGTACGGGCCGACGCCCTGCGGACGGACCCCGATCGCGTGCCGAACACCGCACGAATCACGAACTCCGCACGTGCCCCGAACGCCGCACGAGCCGGGCCGTCTCCGCCGCCGGGATTCGGGACGATCCCTTGATCGCGGAGAGCGACGGGCACTCGGCACCCATGCCGGGCATCTGACGCCTCACGGACGCCGCCGCGGCACGCGACTCCGCAGTCTGGGGATCAGGGGTCGAGTGCGGCGCGCAGGCCGGTGGCGACCAGGGCGGCGTGCAGCTTCATCGACAGCGAGGCGATCTCCATGGCCGACTCGGCGGCGCGCGCGTGCGCGCCGGGGCTGCGCTGGCGCAGCGTCGGGGCGACCGCGGCCTCGATCAGGCCGATCTCCCGGTCGGCGGCGGCCTTGACCGCCCGCAGGTGCCGGGCCTCGATGCCGAACGCCCGAAGCTCGGCCGCCGCGCGCGCGATCGTCAGCGCGTCGCCGTCGTACCGGCTGCCGACCCGGTTGACGAGCCCGAACTCCTCCAGCTCCGTCAGCACCTCGGGATCGACGCCGGCGTCCAGCAGCTGCCGTCGCGTCAGGCGTACGTCGCCGGCGTCCTCGTACACGCTCGAGGTGGCGACGAGGCCGCGCGGTGACCGGCGGCGCGGGGCGGTCAGCGGCGGCGGGTTCTGGCCCGCGTCGACCGCGTCCAGATGCTCCTTGATCACCCGCAGCGGCAGGTAGTGGTCGCGCTGTGCCGCCAGGATGAACCGCAGGCGCTCGGCGTCGGCGGGCGCGAACTTGCGGTAGCCGGACGGGGTGCGCTCGGGCTCGATCAGCCCCTCCGACTCAAGAAAGCGGATCTTCGAGACGGTGATGTCGGGGAACTCCGCCGACAGCAGGCCGAGCACCTCGCCGATCGTCATGTGCGAACGCTCGGCCGAGGCGCTCACGGGCGTCCCCGCCACCGGCCGCTCCCCGCGCGCCGGGCACTCCCTGAGGCGGCGTGCGCCTCAGGGAGCCGGCCGCGCCGTGGCGGCCGCGACCTCACAGCCCTCCTGGCGGACGACCGTCGCCCCTTCCGTCGGCGGCGTGGTGCGCCGCCGGGTTGGTGAGGAACACCAGACGGAACTTGCCGATCTGGACCTCGTCCCCCCCGGACAGACCCGCTTCGTCGATCCGCTCGCGGTTGACGTAGGTGCCGTTGAGGCTGCCGACGTCGCGTACGGAGAACTGCGGGCCACGACGGTAGAACTCGGCGTGCCTGCGGGACACCGTCACGTCGTCGAGGAAGATGTCGCTTTCGGGATGGCGGCCCGCGGTGGTGCTGTCCTTGTCGAGGAGGAACCTGCTCCCGGCGTTCGGCCCACGCTTGACGACGAGGAGCGCCGTGTTCGGCGGGAGCGCCTCGACGCCGGCCTGATCGGCCGGGAGTTCCTCACCGGGCTCGCCCTCCGCGACCTCCACCGCGCCAATGGAGATCGTCGACGTCGAATCGCCGGGCTCGCTCACACCCGGGGGCGGCACGCTCCGGGTCAGCGGCGTGCCGCAATTCGAGCAGAAGCGGGCATCCTCCGGATTGGCGTGACCGCACTGCGTGCAGTAGACGCTCGGCATTTATCGGCTCGGCCTCCTACCTATGGCCTCGTGTGTGCCTATGGCACCGTACGGCACGGAAGTCGAGCACTGACGGGCCTTTGCCGGCGATGTACGTCCGGTGAGTCCCCAGCACACGATCCCCCCTTCGAGCGCCGTCGGCGAAGACGCCCGTTTTCGTCCCTCACCCGCCACGACGACGGTTGCCGCAACTTACGCGGCAATGCCCGAGGGGGTCAACCACGACAGGCGTCGCATGCCCTCAAGCTACCGTTGACGCCGATCGCCGGTCCACGCCGCCGCGCGGAGTAAGAACCGGACGAAACACGCGTCACCCCTGAAGTAATAAGGACACCGCCTAAGGTGATCTTACCGCCTCAATAGTGATTTTCTGCCGCTGCACCACCACGCCTTCCGCGCCGGTCGTCCGCAGCGTTCGCACCACCCCGCCCGGAATGTTCAGCGCCGTGGCGAGCGTGTGCGGATCGCCGATGGCCAGGAACCGGTACGGCCGCGCGAGCGGCTGCCCGTCGGCCGCGACGCCGCCGCCGTTCGCGTCGGTGAAGTAGGTGCTCACGCCGACGCGCACGGTGTCGACCTGCACGACCTCGGCACCCGCGTCGCGCAGCTCCTCCAGCGTGTCCAGGAGGGTCGCGGCGTGCACGCGCGCCTGCGGGTCGTTCACGGTCAGCTCGATGCCCGGGCCGGTCGCGGGCAGCGTGCCGGCCAGGATGCCGTACGTCTCGGCGCGCCGCCGCGCGTCCTCCATCGCCGCCTGGCCCCGCGTGTCGTGTTCGAGCCCGGCCTTGGTGTCGTCCAGGTCGCGGATGTCAGAGCGCAACCTGTCCGAGCGCTCGGACAGGTCGCCGAGGATGCCGACCAGCTCGTCCTGCCGCGCGGTGGCGAACTTGGTGTCCTTGTCGTTGGAGCGCACCTGCGCCACGGCGGCGAAGCCGAGCAGCGCGCACAGGACCGCCACGATGGCCTGCCCCCGGTTGAGGCGCGGCCGCAGCAGGCCCGTGCGCTCCGCCCGGCTCATGCCTGGAACAGCTTCCGCCGGATCGCCGCGACGTTGGAGAAGATGCGGATGCCGAGCACGACCACGACGCCGGTGGACAGCTGCGAGCCCACGCCGAGCTGGTCGCCGAAGAACACGATGAGCGCCGCGATGATCGTGTTGCTGAGGAACGACACGACGAAGACCTTGTCGTCGAAGATGCCGTCCAGCCGGGCGCGCAGGCCGCCGAACATGGCGTCGAGCGCGGCCACGATCGCGATCGGCAGGTACGGCTGGAGCCACAGCGGCACGCCGGGATGGAGCACGAAGCCGAGGACGACTCCGGCGACGAGGCCGATCAGGGCGATCACTTGGGCGCCTCGGCCCGCGCGTAGCGGAGGCCGAGGGCGGGCGCCGCGGGTAGTCGCACGCCGTCCTCCTGGCGGATGTCGTAACGGATGCCGAACGTGGTCTTGAGAGTACGGAAGGCCCTGCTCGCGGCGGAGCCGGCGAAGGACTGCGCGAGGCCGGGACCGCCGATGGCGGTGACGGTGTACGGCGGCGAGAGCGGCCGGTAGTCGACGAGGATGGCGTCGCCGGCCGAGCGGATCGCGGTCGTCGCGGTCATCCGCTGGCCGTTGACGCCGACCGCCGTGGCGCCCGCGGCCCACAGCCCGTTGACGAGTCGTTGCAGGTCCTGGTCGTAGATGCGGCCCTCGTCGGGCGCACGCGCGCCGTGGGCGTCATCGACGGTGATGACCGCCGCCGTCCCGTACGCCGGTGCCGCCGCGGCCGCGCCCGCGACCCGGTCGAGTTCGCGTCGCGCCTCCTGGCCCGCGTTGCTCCTGGCCAGTGCCGAGCGGCGGAGCGACTCGGTACGGCCGCGCAGCGCGTCGGCCTGCCGCTGGAGACCGTCGGTCTCACGTGTCCGCTGGTGTATCTGCGTGATCAGGGCGCCACGCTGCCGCTCCGCGACCGGCGCACCCCGGCGTACCTGGAGGACGGCGACGGCGCCGAGCAGCCCGAGGAGCAGGGTCGCGGCGAGCAGCCGTGTCGCGCGGCCCGGCCGGGTCCGGTGGTCGCCCGAGGCCGCTCGGCGGGCGGCGGCGGCCTCATAGCCCGGGTCGAGGCCGGAGTCGGAGAACAGGTCGGCGAGCAGCGACATGGAGGCGTCCGGCCGGTCCCAGCGCCTCGTGGTTCCCTGTTCGCTCACGCGCCCCATTGTGGCCTGCGCCCCGCCGGGTACGGGCGCGCGGGTCCCGTGCCAGGAGGCCGGCGCGACGCACGTGTCCGCGGGAACTCACAGGGAGCTCTGAGCGGGCGTGCACCCTCCGCCAAGGAGCCGGCGCTGGACTGGTGACCCTCACGCTCCGATGACGGGGGTTCGTCGATGGAACGGACGGAAGCGGCGCCGCTCCTGCGGCTGCCGATCAGCGGCTGGACCGTGCGCGTCGGCCGGGGGGCCGCGGACCGCGCGGCTCTGGAGGTCTACGACGGCGTCCGCATGGCCGACGTCTGCGTCGCCACCCCGGTCTCGGTCTCGGTGCTGCGCGGCGCGTGGCGCAACGCCCGTGGCGATGCGACGTGGGCGCTCGCCTGGGGTCAGCTGCCGGCCGGCGTCTCCTCGGTCACCGCGCGGTTCACCGGGCATCGGCACGGCCCGGCGGCACGCGGCATCCCGGCGGTCGTGATCGAGGGCTCCTACTGGGTGGCCGAGGCGGCGGGCGGCTTCGCCGGCGTGACCGTCCACGCGGGCCCGGTCCTCGTCTCGGGCCGGCTGCGCCGTTCGAGCGTCCGGCGCTCGCGCGTGCGCCGCTGACGCCCCCCGGCCGCACGCGAGGACGCCGCCGGAGTGCCCGGCGGGCGCGCGGCACCGACCTCGGCCTGGGCGGACGGCATCGGCGCTGACCGCCGTGGGCGAGGACCTGGCGGAAGAGCCGGGCAGGGTACCGGCCGGATCCGCGAGCCGTCGCGGCGCCCGGGCCCGTACGCGACCGGGCGCCGGGCGGGCGGTTCAGCGGGCGGCCGCGAGGGTCTCGACCGCGCGTGCGACCACGCCGGGCGAGGAGATCATCGTCAGGTGGCGTGCGCCCGGGATCAGGGTCGGCGGCGGCGCGCCCACGCGCCGTGCCGTGTCGGCCGCGGAGGACTTGGTGAACACGTGGTCGTCGGCGCCGTACACCACCGCCTTGGGCAGGCGCACCCCGCGCAGGAGGGTCAGCCGCGCCTCGCTCAGGCCCGGCACGCCGTAGCGCAGCGATCCCCAGATGCCCGCCTCGGCCCCGGCGACCTGGTACGGCCTGCGCCACGTCTCCACGCCCGCGGCGTCGAGGCGCGGGCAGGCCGGGCCGCACTGGGAGGAGTAGATCGTGCGGATCAGCCAGTCCGAGCGCAGGGCGAGCCGCAGCAGTGTGATGCGGTACGGCGGGATGACCACGTAGTGCGCGGCCGGGCCGGGCCCGGCGCCGCCCTTGAGCGCGTCGCCGTCCAGGAACATCAGCCCGCCGGCCCGTCCGGGTGCGCGCAGCACCGCCTCGGCGGCGGTCGCGGCGCCGGCCGAGTGCGCGACCAGCACGGGCCGGTCGAGCCGCATCGCGTCCAGGAACGCCAGGAGCTGCCGCACCTGGTGGTCCAGCGTGTACGGCGCGCGGCGCCCGGTGTAGCCCGCGCCGTTCAGGTCGAGCGCGTACACGCGGTGGTCGCGCGCCAGGATCGGGGCCAGGCGCGACCACGTGTCGGCGGACTCGGCGGCGCCGTGCACGAGCACGATCGGCGATCCGGTGCTCCCCCACACGCGGTAGCGGGTCCGCAGGTCGCCGGTCCGCACGTACGTCAGCCCGGCGGGCGGCCGTGCGCGGCCCGAGGTGAGCGCGTTGAAGCCGAACGAGAAGACGGTGGCGGCGGCGACGAGGACCACGAGGCCCAGGCCGGCGCGGCGCAGCCACCGCACCGGCCACGAGCGCCGCCGCTCCGCGCCGGCCGCCTCCCCGGCGGTCGTGACGCCGTCGTCCGCGCCGATCAACTCCCGGCTCGCTCGACGACGTTGGCCCAGGTCTGCAGCAGGTCCTGCGCGGAGTCGCGGTCGGCGGCCTCGGCCCACAGGTGGGTGACGGCCTCGGACGGGTCGGGCAGAACGAGGATCCAGCTCGCGTCGTCCTCGATGACGCGTACGCCGTCCGTCGTGTCGATGAGGCGGTCGCCCGCGGCCTCCACGACGTGGCGCATGACGCTGCCCTTGGCCGCCCACGGGGTGGGCACCGTGCGCTTGAGCAGGTGCGCCTCAGGGATCCGGTGGTCGATCTGGGACAGCGTGAGGCGGGTGCGCGCGACCAGCCCGAGCATCCGGATGAAGGCGGCGATGCCGTCCACGGTGGGGCTGAACTCCGGGATGATGAACCCGCCGCGGCCATCGCCCGCGAAGATGCTGTCCTCGGCCGCGGCCGCCTTGGTCAGCACGTCTTGCGAGGTGGAGGTCCACTCGACCTGCACGCCGTGGAAGCGGCAGACCTGCTCGGCCACGCGCGTCGTGGTGACCGGCAGCGCCACCCGCCCGCCGCGGCGCTCGGAGGCGACCAGGTCGAGCACGACGAGCAGGCCGCGGTCGTCGCTGATCAGTTCGCCGTTCTCGTTCACCAGGCTGATGCGCTCGCCGACCGGGTCGAACCGCACGCCGAACGCCGCGCGCGAGGACGACACGAGGTCGCCGAGGCGCTGGAGGTCGCGCATGCGCTCGGCGAGCGTCTCGGTCGGCGACACCTCGTCGAGCCGGTTGTTGACGGTGAGGACCTCCACGCCGAGCCGGCCGAGCAGCTGCGGGAGCACGAGCGAGGCGGTGCCGCCCGCGCAGTCGATGACGATCTTCAGACCCGCCTCACGCACGCCGCGCATGTTGACGCAGCGCTGGAGGTCGCGTACGTAGGTCTCCACGACGCGTGAGGGATAGGACAGCTCGGCGATCTCGCCGGGGAACGCCCGGCGGTACTCCTGGCGGCCGAACACCCGCTCCAGCTTCCGCTGGGCGCCCTGGGACAGGTCGGCGCCCTGCTCGTCCAGGAAGACGATGTCGACGCCCTGGGAGTCGCCAGGGGTGGTGCGGATCACGATGCCGCCGGCGGAGTCCTCACGCGCGGTCTCATAGCGCGCGACCGGGATCGGGCACGCCTCGAGGTCCTGCACGTTGATGGCGCTGGCGGTGAGTGCGCTCTGGACGGCGCGGTTGAGGGTGCGCGCGGCGCGGGAGGCGTCACGCGACGCGGTGACGACGGCGCCCTTCTTGAGCGTCGTGGCGTACGCGCTCGCGAGGCGCACCGCGAGCTCCGGGGTGATCTCGACGTTGATGAGCCCGGAGACGCCGCGCGGCCCGAACAGCGTGCGCTGGCCGCGCGACTCCCAGATGACGCTCGTGTTGACGACCGCGCCGGCCTCGATCGTCTTGAACGGGTAGACCTTGACGTCGCTGGAGACGTACGCCTCGGACTCGATCACGCACTCGTCGCCGATGACCGCGCCCTCCTCGATGCGGGCGCCGGCCATCACGTCGGTGTTCTTGCCGACCACGCAGCCGCGGAGGTTCGTGGACGGCCCGATGAAGACGTTGTCGTGGACGACCGCGCGGTGCAGGAACGCGCCCTCCTTGACGACGACGTTGCTGCCGAGCACGGTGTACTCACGGAGTTCGGCGCCGGCCTCGACCTTGGCGTAGTCGCCGATGTAGAGCGGGCCCTTCAGCACGGCCTCGGCGTCGACCTCGGCGCCCTCGGCGACCCAGACGCCCGGGGAGACCTCGAAGCCGGCCGGCTCGATGTCGACCTTGCCCGACAGCATGTCGGCCTGCGCCTTGAGGTAGCTCTCGTGGGTGCCGACGTCCTCCCAGTAGCCGTCCGCGACGTAGCCGTAGAGCGGCGCGCCCTCGGCCAGGAGCTTGGGGAACACGTCGCCGGACCAGTCCACCGACTCGCCCGCGGCGACGTGGTCGAGGACCTCGGGCTCCATGACGTAGATGCCGGTGTTGGCCGTGTCGGAGAAGACCTGGCCCCAGGTCGGCTTCTCCAGGAACCGCTGTACCCGGCCGTCGTCGTCGATGATGATGATGCCGAACTCCAGCGGGTTGGGCACCCGCTTGAGGCCGATGGTGACGAGCGCGCCGTTCTCCTTGTGGAAGCGCACCAGGTCGGTCAGGTCGATGTCGGTGAGGGCGTCGCCGGAGATGACGAGGAAGCGTTCGTCGCGGAGCGCGTCCTGGGCGTTCTTGACGCTGCCCGCGGTGCCGAGCGGCATCTCCTCGGTGGCATAGCTCAGCGCCATGCCGATCTCCTCGCCGTCGCCGAAGTAGTTGCGCACGAGCGCGGCGAGGAACTGGACCGTCACGACGGTCTCGGTGAAGCCGTGCCGCTTGAGGAGGCGCAGCACGTGTTCCATGATCGGCTTGTTCACCACCGGGAGCAGCGGCTTGGGCTGGTTGGCCGTCATCGGCCGCAGCCGCGTCCCCTCGCCACCCGCCATCACAACGGCCTTCATGGGAGCCACTCCTTTGCGATGGGTGTGCCGATCATGGTCTGGGTTCCGCTCCCTTCAGTTCGCCGGAGCCGCCGGCGACACGTACGAGCCGCCGTACCTGGGCCGTGTAGAGGACGGCCGCCCACCAGTACAGACCGGTGCCCCACAGCGTGAACGCCCAGCCCACGACCTTCGCGACGGTGGCATAGGTGCCCGAGTGGGCGCCGAGCAGCAGGAGGGGGAAGGCGTACAGGAGACAGAGGGTCGCGGCCTTTCCCACGAAATGCACTGGAGGTGGCCCGTAGCCGTGCCTGCGGAGAACGTAGAGCGGCAGTCCCATGTACACCTCGCGGGCGACGAGCACCACCGCCAGCCACAGCGGAACGATGTCGCGGACCACCAGGCCGATCAGGGTCGCGAAGATGTAGAGACGGTCCGCGGCGGGATCCAGGAGCGTGCCGATCCGGCTGGTCTGGTCGAGCATCCGGGCGAGCTTGCCGTCCAGCCAGTCCGACAGCGCGGCGAAGACCAGGATTCCCAGCGCCCACCAGTCCTGCTTGATCAGGACCAACCACAGAAAGACGGGGGTGCCCAGTAGACGGGCGAAGCTCAATGCGTTCGGCCACGTCCACAGACGGTCGTTCAACGGCCACCTCCCGCTCCCCAGCGCTGGTCATGACCTTACCTGCCGGTACTGGCGCGCCGAATAAGTGGTGCCGCCGACGGCCGTAATCAGGCAAACTCGGCCCACGCTGCCCGGACTCCGCGCGCCGGCTTCGACGGTAACGACGGAGTAACGGGCTTTCGGCGTTCCGAGCCGTCCGGCATCGGCCAGCCGCACGGACCGCGCTGGCCCAGACGACCGGCGGCGTGTTAAGGATCGGGCCGTTGCGTGTGCAGGGCCCCGGCGGCGGGCGGCCGTGGCCCCGCGACGAGCAGGAGGATCAGCTCCACGCAGTTGCCGCTCGGGTTGCTGCGGCTGCTCTTGCGCCAGCCGGCCACCGAAGGGTTGGAGGTTGCGTCAAACCCGGTCCGACGCATCGGTCCCCCTAAGACGACACCCCTCACAGGGGCGGCGTCACAAGATCGACGGTTCGCGTGGCGTTGAGTGACCAGTGGGGCGCCCAGAGCACCGCGCGTCCGATGTGATTGCCGAACATCATAAGTCCTGCACGTGCTATGCGCACATGCATTATGACAATGCGCTACTTCAGGACATTCTGGTACTTCGGAAAACAGGCAGCCGAATTCCACGATATCTCCGGCATGCCGGACGGGTAAGCGTCCGGAGTCAACCGTTGCCGATCCGAGCCCCACGGCCGGTGCTAAGCACCGTCACGCCGGTGTCGCCGGGTGACGCCGGAGCGGGTCGCCTCAGGAGATGCCGTAGCGCGAGGCCACCACCGACGGACGGTCGACCGGGCGGCCGGCGTCGATCGACTGGGCGAGCCGTACGTACTGCGCCTCCGCCCAGGCGAGCGGCGCCGCCGAGCCCGTCGCGCCGCCGAAGGTGAAGCCGTACTGGCTCGTCCGGTCCCACAGCTGCTCGGGGATCAGGTAGCCCGCGTTCGCGCTGTCGGCCATCGCCTTCAGCTCCGTGGCCGCCGACCGGCCCGCGGCCAGCTCGTACTCCCCGCGTTCGCCGGACAGGAGTGGCCACACGCGGCCGGTCAGGTGGCCGTGGCCGGCGGGCCAGCCGGTGCCGTCGTCCTGGCTCTCGCCGTAGGAGTCGTGGTTGTAGCGGTGCCAGTAGAGGTCGCCGTTCGGCGCGGTGACCGAGTCGACCGCGTCGAGTTCGGGCAGCGAGGCGGTCACGTCACCGTAGGACGCGGGCCGGACGCCGAGCCGTACGAGGTCCAGGAAGCCGGCGTCGACGATGTCGCGCTCCCACCAGGTGCCGTCGGCGAAGGTGCGCGCGAAGGTGTCGTTCGGGTTCGTGTCGTGCTCGATCCGCTCGTAGTAGGAGTGGTCGCCGAAGAAGCCCGTCGTGGTGAACGTCTGCCCGTCGAGCGCGTTGCGCCACGCGTCGGCGGTGTTCTCGTACGTCGCCGCGCTCGCCGTGTCGCCGTTGTGGCGCGCGATGTCGCCGGCGCAGACCAGCCCGGCGATCTCGGCCGCGACCGTGGAGGGCGACAGGCCGCCCTGCTCCTCCCACCGCTCCCCCGGCGTGGCCGGGCCGAAGCCCACGATGTGGTCGGCGGTCAGCTTGATCTTGCTCCAGGTGGCCGCGTCGTTCAGCCCGGTCTGCCAGGCCAGCACGATCGGGAACGCGTCCTCGTCGAGCTGCTCGCAGCAGCCGAGCTGCTGCGGCGTCGCGCCGCTCACCCCGCCGACCGGCGAGTAGCGCGGGAAGGACCCCGGCCCGTACGTGACGCCGTCGCCGGGCGTCCACGCGGTGATCTGCTGGCGGTTCCACAGCCACTGGGCCATGCGTTTGGCCTGCGCGGCGTCGCCGGCCGCGAGCAGGGCGCTGCCCTGCTGGTAGAGGTCGCGGGCCCAGACGCGGTGGTAGCCGTCGTTCAGCGAGCCGCCGTCGACGAAGTCGCCCCACGGCGTCGCCAGGCCCGCGACGTTCGCGCCGGGATAGGTCTTGTCCTCCAGCCCGTGCAGCGTCATCAGGCCGACGAGGTACGCGCGGCGGCGCAGCGTGTCGCCGGACACGCTCGCCGGCACGGTCTTGCCGGTCAAGTAGCCGTGCCACTCGGACCCGTAGGAGGACTCGGCCGCGGCGAAGCCGCCCGACAGCGACGCCGACGCGGCCGAGGCCGCCGACGTACGGTCGGCGCCGAAGCCCAGCGCGAGCGTGAACGTGGTGTCCGCGGCGACCGGCACCTGGCCGGCCTGCACGACGTTGCCGGCGCTGGTGGCGGTGTCGTACTGATTGGTCAGGTGCTTGCTCGCCCGCAGGTCGGTCAGGGCGTCGCTGGAGGTGCCGCTGTAGCCGCTCGTGTGCGCGGTGAAGGCGGCCGAGGACTTCAGCGCGGAGGCCACCGTCGAGCCGAACACCGGCGCGCCGTCCGAGGCGACCAGCGCGCCGTTCGCGGCGTCCCACCCGGCCGTGTCGTTCCCGCCGCTGCCGGCCAGCGAGGGGTTGAACAGCGCGTACAGCTGGTACGCGCCGCCGTCCAGCGACTGGAAGCGCGTCTTGATCAGGAGGGTGGAGCGCGCCGGGTCGGTCACGTACGTCTCGGTGAGCCGGTACCGGCCGCTCGTCGCGGTGTTGGTCACGGTGTACTCCGGCGACTTCTCGTCCGGCATCGACACCGCGTGCGTGGTCGCGTCGCGTTCGAGGTCGGCGAAGCTCGACCCGTCCGTCACGACGTACTGCAGGTCCTGTACGTCCGGCACGTCGGTCCGCGGGTAGAACACCTCGGACGTGACGCCCTTCGCCACGGTGAACCAGACCTTCGAGGCCGCGGCGGTGGCGGTGCCGAGCGAGGTCTTGTCACCGGTCGCCCAGGACGAGCCGCCGCCGGGCGCACCGGGCGCGTTCCCGGCCGCGTACGCCGCCGGTGCGGCACCAGGCGCGAACGCCACCGCCCCCAGCAGCAGCACCGTGCACAAACGCCGCGCGTACCAGCCCATGGCACCGCTCCTCCGCGAGAGACCGCCCGCCCGAAAATAGATCGGATCCGCAGGCGCGACAAGGCTCGCCCGTGGCCGTGTCAGGTCGCGCTCGGCCGGCGGCGCGTGCGGTCTCGGGCGTACGGTCTCGTGCAGGCGGGGTCAGGGGGTCGGCCAGGGCACCTGGGGCGAGTGGTAGTAGCCGACACCCATGGCCGTCCAGCGCGGCCCCTGCGCGGCGAGACGTACGCGGAAGTCGCCCCACGTCCGCGCGGCCTGCGGCGACCAGCCGATCTCGGCGATGGCCGGCAGCCGGGGGAGGACCATGTAGTCGATGTCGGCGTTCGTGACGATGGTCTCGGTCCACAGCGGCGCCTCGACGCCGAGGACGTCGTGCTCGCCCACCCCGTCGACCAGCGTCGCCGGGTCCCAGTCGTAGGCGTCCCTGACCTCGACCAGGCCGGCCCAGTCCTGCCCGAGCGGGGTGTCCTCGGTGTACTTCATGTCGAGGTAGGCGCGGTTGGCGGGCGACATCACGACCTCGGCGCCCTGTGCCACGGCGTCGCGTGCGGTCTGGGTGCCCGCCTCCGAGCCCGTCGCGGTGTTCCAGTACTGGGCGACCGAGCCGGGCGGGATCTTCGCCGCGCCGATCTCGTTCCAGCCCGCCATCCGCTTGCCGTACCTGCGCACGATCGGGCCGACCTTCCCGATGAAGGTCGCGTAGTCGGACGGGGTGGTGCTGTGCGCCTCGTCGCCGCCGACGTGGAGGTACGGGCCGGGTGTGAGGCGTGCCAGCTCGCCGAGCACGGCGTCGAGCAGCGCGTAGGTGATCGGCTTGGCGATGCACCACGAGCTGAAGCCCACCTCGGTGCCGGTGTAGAGCGGAGGCGCCGTGCCGTCGCAGTTCAGCTCGGCGTACGAGGCGAGGGCGGCGTTGGTGTGCCCGGGACCGTCGATCTCCGGGACGACCGTGACGTAGCGCTCGGCGGCGTACCGGACGATGCGCGTGTAGTCGGCCTTGGTGTAGTGACCGCCCGCGCCTCCGCCGACGGCGGTGCTGCCGCCGTACTCGGCCAGGCGCGGCCAGCCGTCGATCGCGATGCGCCAGCCCTGGTCGTCGCTCAGGTGCAGGTGCAGCATGTTGACCTTGTACGCCGCGGCCAGGTCGATGTAGCGCTCGACCTGCTGGACGGTGAAGAAGTGCCGGGCCACGTCGAGCATCGTGCCGCGCCAGGCGAAGCGCGGCGCGTCCTCGATCGCGACGCCCGGCACCGTCCACGGGCCCGGCCGCACGGTCGGCGACTCGATCGCGGCCGGCAGGAGCTGGCGCAGCGTCTGCACGCCGCGGAACAGGCCCTCGGCGGAACCGGCCTCCAGGCGCACGTACGCCTTGGTGACGGCGAGGCGGTAGCCCTCGCCCTTCTCGCGGCCGGACAGGGACAGCGCGATGGCGTCGCGCGTGCCGCCGCCCGCGCTGACCGGCAGCGGGTATCCGGTGGAGCGGCGCAGGATCGCGGCGAGGTAGGCGCCGGCCGTGCCCGAGCCGGGCCGCGCGAGGATGCGCGTCCTGCGGGTGAGGGTGAAGGAGACGCCGGGGACGGTACGCAGCGAGGCGGGGGCGGGCACGACGCGCGGCGTCGCCGCAGCGCGCGGCGCGGCAGTGAGCCGTCCGGCGGAGGCCGGCACGCCGGGAACCGCGACCAGGGCCACGGCGACGGCCGCGGCGGCCAGGACGCGGCGGCCGGGCAGAGCGCGGCCGTCGGCGCCGGGTTCGGTCGGTGGTGGACCTGCCACGAGTACCTCCGCTTGACGACGGGCGGCCCGGCGGGGCCGCCGCACGGTCCGCCCGGGCGAACTCGGCATTCCGTGCCATTTTAGTAAAGAAAGTTTCCTTTTAGTCGGGGACGATAGGCAAACTCTGCCACGCCGTCAATGGCGGCCCCGCCGACCGCGCGCCGGGCAGGCCGGATCCGCGTGGTCGCCGCACCGGGACTCCCGCGGAACGAGGCGCGGGATCGGGTGGTTCGCTGTCCTCATGGGTTATGAGGTACACGCGGTGATCGGGGCCGGCGGCCTGCTGCGGGCCTGCGCCGCGGAGTTCGCGGCGACGCGGCTGGGAACGCTGCGCCAGGGATTGGCGATCATGCCGATGACGGACGCGTTGTTCGACGCGGTCACGGACCGGCCGGCCGACGACCTCGGCTTCCTCCGGCTGCCCGGCGGCTTCGCCCGCACGCCGGCGCGCTGGTCGCTGGGCGGCCCCCTCGCGTACGCCGAGGCCGACTACTTCGGCGGAGCGGGCGAGCAGCGCGCGGCCGTGTGGGACGGCGGCGACCTGGTGCTCGGGCCGCTGTCGACGGGCATCGGCGCGCCGTTCCCCTCCGCCGGCAGCCCGATCTCCCAGGCGCTTCGCCGGCTGGGAGTCGAGCGCGGCGACGCCGCCGACGAGTTCGCCGCGTCGGGGCTGCCGGAGCGACGGCGCGACGAGGACTGGATCGGCTGAGCCGCGGCGATTCCTTTTCGCCTCCTCCGTGGTCTGCAGTGCATGAACAACGGAGTGGATTGTGGAGGTACTCGTGCCGCGCGTCACTGAACGACCGGCCACCGTGCTCGTGATCGTCTCGCTGGGCATGGTGCTGTCGAGTCTGGACCTTTTCATCGCCAACGTGGCGCTGCCGGCGATCGCGACCGACCTGCGGCCGGGCGATCTCGGCGAGCTGAGCTGGGTGCTCAACGGCTACGCCATCGTGTTCGCGTCGCTGCTCGTGACCGCCGGGCGCCTCGCGGACCGTACGGGCCGCAGGCGCGGCTTCCTCGCCGGCGTGGCGATCTTCACCCTGGCGTCCGTCGCCTGCGCGGCGTCGGTGAACGTGCCGATGCTGGTCGCGTGCCGGGTCGCGCAGGCGGTCGGCGCGGCCATGATGGTGCCGACCTCGCTGGGGCTGGTGCTCGCCGCCTATCCGCCCGAGCGGCGCGCCGCCGCGGTGCGGACCTGGGCGGTGGTCGGCACCGCGGCGGTGGCGATCTCGCCGTTCGTCGCCGGCCCTCTCGTGGAGGTCTCCTGGCGGCTGGTGTTCCTCATCAACCTGCCGATCGGCGCGATCACGGTGATCCTCGGCCGGCGGTTCCTGCCGGACGTCGCGGGCGAGCGCGGGCCCCGGCCGGACCTGCTCGGCTCGGGGCTGCTCACCGTCGCCGTCGCCGCCCTGACGCTCGGGCTGGTCGAGGGCGGTTCCTGGGGCTGGACGTCGCCCGGCGTCGTGGGCTCGCTCGCGGCGGCGGTCGTGGTCATGGCGGCGTTCGTCCGGCGGTCGTCGCGGCATCCGAGCCCGGTCGTGGAGTTCGGGCTCCTGCGGGAGCGCGGGCTGGCGCTGGCCGCGACGTCCATGCTGATCTCCTCGGCGGCCTTCGGCGGGCTGTTGCTGTCCGCCGTGCTGTGGCTGGAGAACGTCTGGCACTGGTCGCCGCTCGCGGCCGGCTTCGGCATCGCGCCCGGCCCGCTCATGGTGCCGCTCTGCTCGAGGCTGACGGGCCGGCTGCTTCCGCGCGTGGGCCCCGCGCGTATCGTCGTCGCCGGTGCGGCGCTGCTGGCCGCCGGCCTCGCCTGGTGGGCGGTGGCGGCGGGGCTCCGGTCGGCGTACGTCACCGGCCTGCTCGGCGGCATGCTGCTCACCGGTCTCGCGGTGGGGATGATCATCCCGACGCTGTTCGCCGCGGCGTCCGCCGCGCTGCCCCCGCAGCGCTTCGCCACCGGATCGGGGATCATCAACATGGTCCGGCAGATCGGCATCACGATCGGCGTCGCGGTCACCGTGGCCGTCCTCGGCGACCCGGGCACCGACGCCGCGCGGCTGGCGGCGTTCCGGCACGTGTGGCTGACGCTGGCGGTGATCGGCGCGGTCACGGCCGTGACCGGCTGCCTGCTTCCGCGCCCGCGCGCCGCCGTCCCGGCGGCGGCGGCCGTTCCGGTCCCCGCGGAGGCCAGGTGAACCGCACCGCCGAGTACGTTGGAGATCGTGGCACCTCGCACAGGGGCCGCGCGGTGACCGAGGAGTTCGGGCGCCTCGCCGACCCGTACCGTCCCGAGTTGCTGGCCTACTGCTACCGGATGCTCGGCTCCATCCACGACGCCGAGGACCAGGTCCAGGAGACCTACCTGCGCGCGTGGCGCTCCTACGGTGCGTTCGAGGGCCGCGCGTCGCTGCGCACCTGGCTGTACCGGATCGCGACCAACGTATGCCTGACCGCGCTGAAGAACCAGGGCCGCCGCCCGCTGCCCTCGGGGCTGGATCGGCCCTCCGGCGGCACGCCGGCCGGCACGGGGCGGCCGCAGACCGAGGTGCCGTGGCTCGAGCCGATCCCGGACGCCCTGCTGGAACCGGTCTCGGCCGACCCGGCGGCGGTGGTCGCGGACCGGTCGACGCTGCGGCTGGCGCTCGTGGCCGCGCTCCAGCACCTGCCGGAGCGCCAGCGCGCCGCGCTCATCCTGCGCGACGTGCTGGGGATGCGCGCCCGCGAGGTCGCCGACCTGATGGGCACCACCGTCCCGGCCGTGAAGAGCATGCTCCAGCGTGCCCGCGCCCAGATAGAGGACCTCGCGCCGGAGGAGAGCGAGGTGTCCGAGCCGGCCGACCCGGGGCGGCGCGCCCTGGTCGACCAGTACATGGCCGCGTTCGAGAACTCCGACGTCGATGGCCTGATGCGGCTCCTGACGGAGGAGGCGATCGTGGAGATGCCGCCGTACGCCGCCTGGTTCCGCGGGACCGAGGAGCTGCGGGCGTTCTTCACCGAGCGCCTGACCGACCCGGACGTGTACCGGCTGCTACGTACCGGGGCCAACGGCCAGCCGGCCTTCGGCAGCTACCGGCGCGGCGAGGACGGCGTGCACCACGCGCACGCCGTCCACGTGCTGACCCTCGGCTCGAAGGGGATCGAGCGCCTGATCGCGTTCCGCGATCCGAAGCTGTTCGCGGCGTTCGGCCTGCCCCCGACGTACCCGTACCGGTGAGCGTGGCGATCATCTGAAGAACACGAGCACGCCGCCGTGGTGTGAGCACGCACCCTGGTGGTGTGCCGCGTAGGAGTAGGTGCCATCACGGCACTCCGCGGTGGCCCCGGCCGGATGCGCCGGGGCCTTCGGCGCGTGGTGCACGGGCGCGCGGCGCACCGGAGCGTGGTGCACCGGCGGCGGCGTCGGGCGCGGCGGCGCGGGGCGCGGACGCTTCCGGTGCGTCGGGCGCGGCACGCTCGGCCGTGCCGTCGGCGTCTCGGCCGGCGTCTCGGACGGCGTGTCGTACGGCGACGCCGCGGGCGTCTCGGGCGACGCGGAGCCGCCGTACGAGACGCCCGGCGAGGCGACGCCCCCGGCGTTGCCGGCGTCGACCGGCCCGCAGGCCGTCAGCAGGACACCTGCGGCCAACACCGGCACCAGCATTCTGTTACGCATCCCCGGTCACCCCGTTCACTCGACTGTCAGCTCGACGTACCGCCCTAGAAGTTGGTTGTCGGAAATACCGGAGAGTGACCGACAACGGACAGAATGGAAACGTTCGACTGCCCGGCAGCGAAGAAAACGGCCGACGTACGCGCGCCGACACGCAGAGTGAGGCCCGCCTGCGGGCATCGCGCCGCGGGAGGCGTAGCGTCGAGAGGGACCGGCCGCGCGGAAACGAGTTCGGGGGGCGGAGCCGTGAAGGTCGTTGAGGAGAGTCTGCACATCCCGGTCGCCGACGCGCTGCTGGCGGCCGACGTGGAGGTGCCGGGCGAGGCACGCGGGGTGGTGCTGTTCGCGCACGGCAGCGGAAGCGGGCGCCACAGCCCGCGCAACCGCCGTGTCGCCCACGAGCTGCGTACGGCCGGCCTGGCCACCGTGCTGGCCGACCTGCTCACACCGGCCGAGGAACAGCGCGACGCCTGGACCGCCGAGCTGCGGTTCGACATCCCGCTGCTCGCCGCACGCGTCGCCGCGCTGACCGACTGGCTGACGGCCTACTCCCCCACCCGCGGCCTCGGCATCGGCCACTTCGGCGCCAGCACCGGCGCGGCCGCGGCTCTCGTCGCCGCGGCGGACCGGCGCGACTCCGTGCAGGCGGTCGTGTCCCGCGGCGGACGGCCGGACCTGGCCGGGGAGTACCTCCACCTGGTGCACCAGCCCACGCTGCTGGTGGTCGGCGGTGACGACACGGAGGTCATCGCGCCCAACCGCGCCGCGCTGCGCGAACTGCCCGGCGAGGGTCGTCTGGAGATCGTTCCGGGCGCGTCGCACCTGTTCGCCGAGCCCGGCGCGATGGAGCGGGTGGCCTGCCTGGCGCGGGACTGGTTCCTGCTCCACCTGCGGCCCGTGGCCGAGCACGCCACCCAGGGCCGATGACCCGGCCCAGGGCCGATGACCCGCGAGCGCACATGACCGGCCGGGAACCCCCGCGGCCCGTACGGTGACCGGAGCCACGGCCGGAACGGTCCTGGTGACCGGCGCGGCCGGAGGCGTCGGCGGCGTGGGCCGCGGCGTCGTGGAGATCCTGCTCGAACGCGGGCGGTCCGTACGCGCGATGGTGCACCACGACGACGAGCGCGCCGCGTCGCTGCGCGCCCTCGGGGCCCAGGTGGTCGCCGGCGACCTCACGAACCCCGCCGACGTGGCGCGTGCCCTCGGCGGCGTACGGCGGATGTTCTTCTCGATGAGCGTGTCGCCGTCCTACCTGGAGGCCGCGGCGACCGTCGCCACGGTGGCACGCGCCGTCGGCGGCCTCGACGCCCTGGTCGCCATCTCCCAGATGACGGTGTCGCAGATGCACGCGCTCAGCACCCAGGAGTCGCACCAGCAGCGGCTGCACTGGCTGTCCGAGCAGGTGCTGGACCTGTCCGCGCTGCCCGTCGTGCACGTACGGCCGACCGCGTTCCTGGACAACCCGCTGTTCACGAGCCTCGCCGCCCGGTCCATCGCCGGCTCCGGCGCCATCCGGCTGCCGTTTGGCGACGGCCGTACCTCTCCGGTCGCGGCGTCCGACGTCGCGGCGTCCGTCGCCGAGGTGCTGGCGGACCCGGGCCCGCACATCGGGCGGGTCCACGAGCTCACCGGCCCGCGTTCGCAGGACATGACCGGAGTCGCGGAGGAGTACTCCCGCGCGCTCGGGCGGCCGGTGTCCTACGCCCCGAGGATCACAGCTCGGACAGGGCGATCGCGATCCAGTGCTCGAACCGGCCGTAGCGGTCGGCGACGTCCTGCGTACGCGGAGGGGGCATGTCCAGGACGGCGTCGGCACCGTCGGTCAGGTCCCAGAACGGATGGCGCATGTCACGGCCGGTCGCCTCGCGGTAGATCGCCTGGAACCGGCGCGCCACGTCGACGCCGTAGTTGACTGCCAGGTTGATCCGCATCCGGGCCAGGTCGATCCCGTACGGGCCGCGGCTGCCGGTGGTCCAGTCGACGATGCCCGTCAGCCGGTCGCCCGACCACACCGTCTGGCCCGGATGGAAGTCGCGGTGGATGAAGCCCGCCGGAGTCTGCGGCGCGACGCCCGACAGCGTCTCGAAGACGCGCTCCCACAGCTCGGGGCTGCCCGACCAGTCCGGCGGCCGCCGTGACCCGTTCACCGCCAGGTCGTAGTACGGCGCGTACGGCGGCAGCGCGGTGTCCAGCGGCACCTCGTGGATGCGCGCGAGCGCCTGCGCCATCGCGATCGAGGAAGCCGTCCATGTCCCAGGGCCGTGCGGCGTGCCGTCCGGGCACCCGCGTGGTCAGCAGGGCCGGCA
Organism: uncultured Actinomycetota bacterium; assembly: GCA_963799975.1. GTDB lineage: Bacteria > Actinomycetota > Actinomycetes > Streptosporangiales > Streptosporangiaceae > Actinoallomurus. The sequence continues at coordinate 1,611,842 of CAWCZF010000006.1, forward strand.
CGTCGCAGATCCGGCCGTACGGGTCGGCGGCGAGCAGCCGCGGCGCGGGCACCTCGGTGTCGTCCAGGAGTTCGAGCACCGCGGCCTCGTTCGCGGGCACGTACCAGGGGTCGGTGCGCAGCCGGTCGGCGTCGTGGAACCGCCGGACGACCAGCCGGCGGGGCGGGTCGCCGGCGTCGATGGCGTGCAGGGTCGTGGCGCCCACGCCCATCGAGCGGATCGAGGAGATGCGGCCGGCGACCACGTCGCGTACCCAGCCGAGCACCGTCTCTGGCGGATGTGGAGAGGCCATCTACCGGGGGATGCGAAATCGGCGGCGCGAAGGAGCGTGCCCGGCGCGCACGGCAGAAGCTCCTCGACGGCACCCCTGAACCGCTGACGCTCATATGCACACCTGCTTCTCCGTCGCTACTCTGGCGGCTGCCCGCGGGACACCCTCCGTTCGCCGAACACGGCTAGCGTCTTTGCGCCGCATCCGACGACAAGAGGGTCAATGGCTAATTCCGATCGCATCTCCGAGGTATACAAGGGCGAGATCTGGGCCGAAAGCACCCAGCAGGTCGCTCGTGATCGTATCCACTGGCTCGTCGGGCAGGCCACCGGAGACGTCCTCGACATCGGTTGTTCTCAGGGCATAGCCTCAATTCTTTGCGCGCGGCGCGGGCTCAACGTCGTCGGCATCGACATCCAGGCCGACCGCATCGAGTACGCGCGTCGGCGAGCGGGAGGGCGAACCCGAGGACGTGCGCGCGAGGCTCGACTTCCGGCTCGCCGACGGAGGCGCGCTCGACTTTCCGACGCATCGTTCGACACCGTCCTCATGGGTGAGATCGTCGAGCACTCCGAGGACGCCTCGCCGCTGCTGGCCGAGGCGGCGCGCGTCCTGCGCCCGCAGGGGCTGCTGGTGCTGACGACGCCGTTCGGGCTGAGCCGCCACCACGACCACTACGCCACGTTCTACGTGGACTCCCTCGTACGGCTCCTCGCCCCCCACTTCACCGTGGAGAGCCTCGACGTCGTCGACCGCTACCTGCGGGCCTGCGGGCGCCCGGGGGCGATGGCCGACCCGGACCGGCTGGTCGTGGAGTCGCAGCCGCTCATGGAGCGCGCGCTCGTCGCCATCCAGGAGTCGATGGCCGACGAGAAGGAGAAGATGCGGCGCTATGACATCGCGATAGCGCGATACGAGCAGGTCAACGCGCGGATGAAGAACCTCGAGTCACGCCTGGCGCACCAGTCCTACCGTACGGACTATGTGACCTGGCAGCTCAAGTCGGCCAAGAGCCGCAAGTGGTGGCGGCTCGGCGAGGCGCTGTGGAGCGCCAAGCGCCCCGCGCAGGCGCTGAAGCTGCCCAAGAACGTCGCGACCGCGCTGAAGTCCTCGCCGCGCCTGGAGGAGCCCCAGCCGGAGACGACGGCGGGCTCGCCCGACCTGACCGGCCACTACTCGGCGGTCGCCATCCCCGAGGTCGCCATCCCCGACGGCCCGGTTGCGCGCGACCTCAAGGTCGCGGTGATCCTCGACGTCTTCTCCACCGACGCCTTCCGCTACGAGTGGCAGCAGATCAAGTTCGGCCCGGAGGACTGGCGCGAGGTGCTCGAGCGCGAGCGGCCGTCGACTGCTGTTCGTCGAGTCCGCCTGGCACGGCAACTCCGGCCGCTGGGCCACCATGATGAGCGCGGCGGGCGCGCCCAAGCAGCCCGTACGCGACCTGGTCGCCTGGTGCAAGGCCCAGGGCATCCCGACGGTCTTCTGGAACAAGGAGGACCCGCCGAACTTCGACCGCTTCATCGAGACGGCCAAGCTGTTCGACCAGGTGTTCACCGTGGACGCCGACTGCATCCCGCGCTACGTCGAGGCGGTCGGCCACGACCGGGTCGCGCTGCTGCCGTTCGGCGCGCAGCCGCGGATTCACAACCCCGTCGCGGTGCCGGGCGGCCGCAAGCACGAGGTGGCGTTCGCCGGGACCTACCACGCGAAGAAGTACCCCGAGCGCGCCGCACAGATGCAGACGATCCTCGGCCCCGCACGCGAGTTCGACCTGCACATCTACAGCCGCATCTCCGACGACCCGGACTTCGCGTTCCCGGCCGAGTACACCGACTTCATCGTCGGCTCGCTGCCGTACGAGCGGATGCTGGCGGCGTACAAGGCGTACAAGATCTTCTTGAACGTCAACTCGGTGACCGAGTCGCCGACGATGTGCGCCCGCCGCGTGTTCGAGCTGTCCGCCTGCGGCACCCCGGTGGTGTCCGGTCACTCACGCGCGCTGGAGAACGTCTTCGGCGGCCTCGTACGCCTGCTCGTCCGCGCCGGAGCAGACCACCGAGGCGCTCGTGGAGCTGATGAAGGACGTCGAGCTGCGCGACCGGCTCGGCCACCTGGCCATGCGCGAGGTGTTCGCCAAGCACCTGTACGGCCACCGCGCCGAGACGGTGCTGGCGGCCGCCGGCGTGCACGTGCCGCGGCGCGAACGCTCGATCTCGGTGATCCTGCCGACCAACCGGCCCGACCAGATCGACCACGCCATCGCGCAGGTCGCCGCGCAGGACCACCGGCCGCTGCAGCTCGTGCTGGTGCTGCACGGCATCCCGGTCGACGGCGTGGAGGAGCGGGCGCGCGCGGCCGGCCTGGACGACGTCGTCGTGATCGGTGCGCCGACGCCTCGCTCACGCTCGGCGCGATCCTGAACCTCGGCATCGACGCCGCCGACGGCGCCTATCTCGCCAAGATGGACGACGACAACCTCTACGGCGAGCACTACCTGAGCGACCTGGCGTACTCCTTCGACTACACGACGGCCGGCCTGGTCGGGAAGGGCGCGCACTACTGCGAGATGCGCACGCACGGCGTCACGCTGCTGCGCTTCCCGCACCTGGAGCACGCCGAGTCCGAGCTGATCCAGGGCGGCACGATCCTGGCCGACGGCGACGTGCTGCGGAAGCTGCGCTTCTCCGACCTGCCGCGCGCGGTCGACAGCGACCTGCTGCGGCGCGCGCCTGGGCGAGGGCGTCGGGCGTCTACTCCGCCGACCGGTTCAACTTCGTGTCCGTCCGCGGCGAGCGTGAGGCGCACACGTGGAAGGTGAGCGACGCGGAGCTGATGCGGCACGGCCGCGTCGCGTTCCACGGGTACGGCCGGGGAGCGCGTGCTGTTCTGATGCTCGACACCGCCTCCGAGCCCGTCGCCACACCGCGAGGGCGTGCCCCCCTGGCGTACGGCCGTCCTCCTGGGCGCCGCCCTCACCCTGCTGTACGGCGTCCTGCTGCTGCTCGACCTGTCCGTGCCGCAACCGGTCGACCACAGCCACTACATGGACGCCGCGCGGTCGTTCCCGTCGCCGCCGAAGGACCCGATCTTCGACCACCAGTACCTGCGGATCGGGCTGACCGGCCCGACCGCGGTGGCGATGAGGGTGTTCGGGTACTCCGAGGTGACCTACCACCGTTCCCGGTGGCGGCGGCGCTGCTGTTGTTCGCCTCGGTGTACGCGATCGGCTGCCTGATGTTCGGGCGTCTCGTCGGCGCGCTGTCGGCGGCGGTGCTCGGCTGCATGGGCATCGTGGTCGTGGCCGGCACCGAGCTGCTGCCGGACCTGCCCGCCACCGCGCTGTTCACCGCGGCCGTGGCGCTGACCGTCGCCGTACGCGAGGACCTGCTGCCCTGGCGGCGGCTCTGGCTCGTGGTGATCGGCGTGCTGCATGGGGTGGAGCTACCTCACCCGCGAGTTCATCGTGTTCGTCTGGCCGCTCGTGCCGGTGCTGCTGTGGCGGCGGGTCGGCCGATGGGAATGGCTCTGGGGGTTCGTGCCGGTGGCGCTCACGGGCGCCGGCGAGTCGCTGCTCGACGCCCATCTCTACGGCGACCCGCTGAAGCGGCTGCACGCGGGCTCGGGCCTCGGCGACCTGCCCTCGCGCCCGGAGGTCGCGGCCACCTTCCACGACCTGCCGCTGTGGGTCTACCTGTGGCGGCTGCCGCAGCAGCTCGCCCGCCTGCCCGAGGCGCCCGGCGTACTCCTGCTGCTCGCGCTGACGCTGGCCGCCGGGGCCTACGTGGTCGTGCGCCGCGTGCGTGGGACGGCGACCGCGCTGGAGCGTCGCGCCGGCGTGTTCGCGCTGTGGGTGATGTTGTTGTGGGTGCCGCTGACGCTCGCGGGCGGCGTGCTCGACCCCGCCCATCCGAAGCTGCGGCTCCAGCTCCTGCGCTACTGGTATCCGCTGTTCCCCGCCTTCGCGCTCGGCGGCGTCGCGGCGCTGTGGCTGGCCGCGCGCGCGGTGCGGTGGCCGGAGCGGCGGCCGTACGATCGCGGCCACGGCGGTCGTGTCCGTGCGTCGCGGTCGCCGTCGCCCTGCTGGGCGTCGTGCGGCCGGCCCGGCGTACCGGGCTGGGCGGGGTCGGACCGGGTGTCCTCAGACGCGCTGCCGGAGTTCCGGTCCTGGCTCGCCCGCTCAGGTGCGCAGACGGTCTGGGTGGACGTGAAGCTGTTCCGCATCCTGCCGATCTACTTCGTCACGTCGTCCGGGCACCGGATCTGGCACGGCCACATGCGTCCGATGCTGTCGTCGGCGCAGCCGCCCGCCGGCGACTACGTGGTCGCCTACAGCGTCGGCAGCGACGCCTGCCCACGCTGCGGCGACGCCGCACGCGCGGTGCTGCCCGCGCTGCCCGCCGTCCCGCCGACGTGGCGGCCGGTCATGACGAGCCACGACCACCTCCTGCACGTCTGGCAGGTGGGGTAGGCGGGATGGTCGGGGCAGGTGGGGCGGCACGCGGGGTAGGCGGGGCAGGTGGGTTGGCGGATAGGCGGGGTCAGTTCGGCTCGGGCGGGCGGCAGCGGATCGCCGTCGCGTCGCCGCGCAGCACACATCGCCCGGCGGCGTACGGGACGAGGAGGGTGTCTCCGGCGCGTACGCTCGCCGGGTCGCCGTATTCGGCCTCGATCGTCCCGGCGCCGGTGAGGACCACGACGATCGAGAACCCCGGGTCCAGGACGCTGACCGGATCCGGCCGCAGGCGCTCGGCGGCGAAGAACGCGTCCGCGCGTTCGGGGAACAATCGGTCGACACCGGGCCGCACCCCGCGGCCGCCCCGCCGCGCCCGCCGCAGGTCCTCGATGCGCGCCGCGTCCCACGCCCGCCGGTCCACGCAGGTCAGCGCCTGGTCGAAGCCGAGCCCGAGGTGGCCGTCGGCGGTGCCCTCGATGGCATAGCCGTCCCATTCCAGCAGCACCGACAGGTCGGTCGGCTCCTGGAGCTCCACGAGGAGGATGTCGCGGCCGATGGCGTGCGGGACGCCCGCCGGGCACACGACGGTGTCCCCGGCGCGTACCGGGACCCGGTTGGTGGCGGCGAGCATGTCCGCGACCCGCTGCCCGGCGACCCATCCGGCCAGCTCCTCTCCGGTCACCTCACGAGAGAACCCGAGGTGGACGCCGGCGTCCGGCGCGGCCTCGACGACGACCCATGCCTCGGTCTTGCCGTACGGGGAGGCCAGGTGCGCGGCCGCGAAGGCGCGCCCGGGATGGACGTGCAGGGGCAGCCGCTCGCCGGCGTCGAGGAGCTTGACCAGGATCGCGGGATCGGCCCCGTACCGCGCGACGTGCGCGGGCCCGAGCCAGCGCTCCGGCTCCTCGGCGACGGCCGCCGCGAGCAGCTCGCCGCCGGGCAGCGTGGTCAGTCCGCCGGGCGCGGCACCGCCGCGCGCGGTCACCGACCCGATCCAGTCCTCGGGGTGGTACGGGTCGGCGGAAGGGTGTGTCCCTCGCAGCCGGTCGATCCGTCCCGCGCCCCGGTAGAACGAGCGCGGCATGTTGGCGGCGAGCTTGAGCGGTTGCACACCCCCATTCTCACCGCTCGATGTGATCAGGGGCGGCCGGGTCAGAGTCTGATCACTACCAGGGCGGTGTCGTCCGCCGCGCCTCCGGAGACGCCCAGGTCGGTCAGCAGGGCGTCGGCGAGCGGCTCCGGAGTCAGGGCGCCGTGCCGGGCGAGGCTGTCGGAGAGACGGCGCAGGCCCTCGTCGATGTCCTCGCCCCGTCGTTCGACCAGGCCGTCGGTGTAGAGCACGAGCGTGGCGTCCTCCGCGTACGCGAGTGTGGCCTCGGGGCGCGGGCTGCCCGGCAGTCCCAGCGGGGGGTCGGTGGCCCCGTCGAGCAGGACCACGTGGTTGCCCGGTTGCAGGAGTATCGGCGGGAGGTGGCCCGCGCAGCTGTAGGTGATGGTGCGGGCGGGCCCGTCGATCACGAGTCTGGACGGCGGTGGTGGCCAGCGCACCCTCGATGGAGCAGGCATAGCGGCCGAGCACCTCCAGCGCGTCCGCCGGTCCGTCGGCGGTGCGGATCGCGGCGCTGAGCGCGCTGCGCAGCTGGCCCATGACCCCTGCTGCGGCCAGTCCGTGCCCGACGACGTCGCCCACGGCCACCGCGAGCCGGTCCTCGCCCAAGTCGACCAGCTCGTACCAGTCGCCGCAGACGTTCAGCGAGCCCACCGCGGGCAGATAGCGCACCGCCACGTCCGGTACGGCACACGGAGGAGACGGGCGGCAGCATGGACTGCTGGAGAGTGAGCGCGACCTCGCGTTCACGCGCGTGCGCCTGTCGCAGCCGTTCGTTCAGTACCTGGAGTTCCTTGGCGCGTGCGTACAGCTCCGCCTCCATCTCCTGGCGGCGGGCGTACGGGTAGTCGGTGGGCTCGTTCCCGTGCGCGGGAACGAGCGGGCGGCCGCGGACCACCGCCGTCACGTCCTCGACCCGGTGGATCACCAGCACCGGCCGGCCGTCCTCGTCCAGGACCGGTGTGTTGATCGGGCTCCAGTAGCGCTCCTCGAAGGTGCCGGGCCGACCGGGCACCGCGAGGTCGTACTTCTGCGTCGGCATGACGTCGCGCTCGCCGGTCGCGACCGCCCGCTCGACGGACGCCTCGCAGGTTGCGCATCCCGTCGGACTCGCGGTCCAGAGGGTTGGCCGGGAATGCCTCGATCATGTGCAGGTCGAGCAGCTCGTCCCGCTCCCGGCCGGTGACCTGAAGGTACGCCTGGTTGACATCGGTGATGATCATCTCGGGCGTCAGGACCAGGCATGGGCTGGGTGTGGCCGCGAACAGTGCGGCGTAGTCGATCTTCCGCTCCGGCGGATCCGTCATGAACTACCGCCCCCCTATCCCGTCATTCTAGGAGGCGTTACCCCGGTGACCTGCACGAATGTCCGGCAGGGACCACCACGACGCGTGGTTTCAGCCCTTGCGGCCGACCGCGGCGACGGCGAGGCGGAGCACCGGATGCTCCTCGGCCGAGTCCTCCGAGCCGTCCGGCCGCCAGTCGGGCACCCGTACGAGCCCCGGCTCGACCAGGTCGAGGCCGGTCAGCAGCGCGCCGACGGTCTCCGGCGTGCGGAAGTAGCCACGGCCCATGCCCTGGCGCATCGCGGCCTCGGCGGCCTTCTCTCCGGGCGTGCCCGCCTCGACGAGGTGGTGCAGGAACACATGGCTGCCCGGGGGGAGCGCCGCGACCAGCCGGGCGATGATGCCGGCCGGGTCCTCCTCGTCGCTGACGTAGTGGACGATGCCGCACAGCAGCAGTCCGACGGGCCGGTCGAAGTCGATCTCGGTGCGCAGCACCGGATCGGCGAGGAGCCGGTCCGGGTCGAGCAGGTCGCGGTCGAGCACGGACACGCCGACGCTCCCAGCGAGCAGAGCGCGCGCGTGAGCCAGCACGATCGGGTCGTTGTCGACGTAGACCACACGGGTCTCGGGCGCGATCTCCCGTGCCACCTCGTGCACGTTGCCGGCCGTGGGCAGGCCGGACCCGATGTCGATCAGCTGCCGGATCCCGGCGTCGCCGACCAGGTAGCGGATCGCGCGCCGCAGCACCATGCGCTGCGCGCGCACGCCCAGGCACACGTCCGGGAGGGCGGTGATGATCTTGTCGCCGACCGCGCGGTCCGCGGCGAAGTTGTCTTTGCCCCCGAGCAGATAGTCATAGACCCGCGCGATGCTCGGCCGCGAGGCGTCGACGCCGCTCGGCGCCCACTCCCCTTCAGAAGCCGACTGCCGACCGTCTCCCGCACCCGCCACAGCGCCGACCTCCGTCTGAGAAATCCTCAAAGATCATGATTTGGGGGCGCCAGCCTAGCCGCCAGCGTCCCGTACGGGTCCAGTAGGGTTACGGGTCCGGCGATCCGCGGAGGTGAGACCCCATGACCGCGAGGCCAGGTCCCTCCCGACGCCCGCACAGGTGACCGGGAGCGCTCGTCACTTCCGAAAGGCGCGTTCCGTGTCCGCTCTCCCCGAGTCCGCCGTCGTCTCCCTGCTCCGCGCCGCGGGCTGTGTCTTCGCCGAGGACGAGGCCCGCCTGCTCGTCTCGGCCGCGCGTACGCCGGAGGATCTGGCCGCCATGGTCGACCGCCGCGCCGCCGGGCTGCCCCTCGAACACGTCCTCGGCTGGGCGGAGTTCTGCGGCCTGCGGTCGCCGTGGATCTCGGGGTGTTCGTGCCACGCCGGCGTACGGAGTTCCTCGTCCGCCGCGCGGTCGCGCTCGCCGGGACGGGCCGCCCGGTACGTCCTCGACCTGTGCTGCGGTACGGGCGCGGTGGGTGTCGCGCTGGCCGCGCCGGCTGACCGCGTCCGAGCTGCACGCCGCCGACGTCGATCCCGCCGCCGTACGGTGCGCGCGCCGCAACGTCGGCGACGGCATCGGTCTATGAGGGCGACCTGTACGACGCCGCTGCCCGGAGCACTCCGCGGCCGCGTCGACGTGCTGGCCGCGAACGTCCCGTACGTGCCGACCGGCGAGGTCGCGCTGCTGCCCGCCGAGGCCCGCGTGCACGAGGCGCGGGTGGCGCTGGACGGCGGGGATGATGGTCTCGACGTCCTGCGCCGGGTGGCGGCCGGGGCGCCGGGCTGGCTCGCGCCGGGCGGCCACCTGCTGGTGGAGACCAGCGAGCGCCAGGTGGCTGCCGCGGTCGAGGCGTTCGCCGGCGGCGGGCTGGGCCCGGGGTGTTCACCTCCGAGGAGCTGTACGCCACCGTCGTCACCGGGATGCGGCCGGGCGGATGTTCTGGTTGAGGTGGAACACATTGTACGGGTCATAGGCGTGACTTGAGCGCGGTCAGCCGGGCGAGCTTCGCGGGCGGGTACGCGCGGCGCACGCCTTCGTCGCCCTCGTCGCTGAGCGCGTTGACGTAGACGCCGTCCGCGAAGGGTTCGAGCGCCGCGGCGCAGCGCCGGGCGGCGGCCATCCGCGCCTCGTCCTCGGCCGGGTCGGTCCAGCTCGTCCCGGCGCCGAACTCGAACAGCGTGTCGCGGTGGCTGAACGCCGCGTCCTCGTCGGGCACGTCGGCGATCGCCCCGCCGTACGCCTGGAGCCCGGCGTTCGGCAGGCCCTCGCCCGAGCCGCCGGCGTCCCCCGCGACAGGAACGCCTCGATCGCCTCGTCGGGGAAGGCCGCGCAGGTAGTGGCCCTTGGAGTAACGCCGCAGCGCGTGCCGTCCGGTCGTGTCGTCACGCCGCTGGAGGTCGACGTAGGACGAGCTCGTGCACCCGCTCGGCGACCGGGCGGCCGAGGCCGCGCATCGCCGCGCAGCAGCGGGCGCGCCCTCTCGGTGTCGCCGACCCAGACGAACCCGAGGGTGGGCCAGGCCGTCGCCGCCGAGTCGAGGCGGTGAACGTGGCCTGGCGGGGCGCCTCGGCGTTCAGGTCGCGCCAGCGGCGCAGCGCCGGCAGCGCCCGGTCGAGCGGGAAGGCGTACTCCGCGACGAGCGCTCCGCGTGCCGGCACGGGATGGAGCCGGAACTCGAACTCGGTGACGACGCCGAAGTTGCCGCCTCCGCCGCGCAGGCCCCAGAACAGCTCCGGGTTCTCGTCCGCGCTCGCCCGCACGACGTCGCCCTCGGCGGTCACCATCGCGAACGACTCGACGTTGTCGCAGGCCAGACCGTACTGCCGGGCCAGCCAGCCCATGCCGCCGCCGAGGGTCAGGCCGCCGACGCCGGTGTGGGAGACGTTGCCCGGCCGTGGTCGCCAGGCCGTACCGCTGGGCCGCGCGGTCCAGCGCGCCGAGCAGCGCGCCGCCCTGGACCCACGCCCGGCGGCGCGCCGGGTCGACGCGGACGCGCGCCCATCGGGGTCAGGTCGATCATGAGGCCGCCGTCGGGACGGCCAGGCCGAGCGCGCCGTGGCCGCCGCAGCGTACGCCGATCTCCAGGTCGAGTTCGCGGGCGGTGCGCACCGCGGTCACCACGTCGCGGACGCTCGCGCAGCGGGCGATCATCCGCGGCCGCCGGTCCACCATCGCGTTCCAGACGGTGCGTGCCTCGTCGTATCCCGCGTCGCCCGGCAGGAGCAGCCGTCCGTCGAGCCGGTCCAGGGCTTCGTCGCTGTCGTCATGGCCCTGACCGTGCCAGGAATCGGTACACGCAATAAGATCCGATCCCATGGCCGAGAAAAGGACCAATTCCCGTCTCGCCGGCGAGCTGCTCATCGAGCTCCGGCGGGACGGCGCGGTCCCGCTGCACCGCCAGATCGAGACCGTCGATCCGGGCCGGCATCCGCTCGGGACGGCTGCCGCTCGGAGCCTCGCTGCCGCCCACGCGCGACCGTCGCGGCCGATCTCGGGGTCTCGCGCGGCGTCGATCGTCGAGGCGTACCAGCAGCTCGCCGCCGAGGGTTACCTGACGAGCCGCGCGGGCGGGTACACCCAGGTCGCCATCGGCCCCGAGCCCGCCGACCCGAGCCGGTACGGCCGGCACCCGCGCCCGCGCCGCGGATCGACTTCGGGTACGGCCGGGCGGACGTGTCCAACTTCCCGCGCGCCGCGTGGCTGCGCTCGATCCGCCGGGTGCTCACCGAGGCGCCGAACGAGCGGTTCGGCTACCTCAACGGCCGTGGCGTGCCGGAGGCTGCACGGGGCGTGGCCGGACTACCTCAACCGCGTGCGCGGCACGGCGGCCGAGCCGGGCAACGTCGTGATGTGCAACGGGTACGGCCAGGGCATCGCGCTGGTCATGCAGGTGCTGGCCAAGTCCGGGGCGCGGCGGATCGCGGTCGAGGACCCCTCCGCCGACGACGACGCTCGCGCGATCGCCGCGCGCCGCCGGGCTGGAGGTGGTCGGCGTCCCGGTCGACGGGGACGGCGTCCGCGTCGACGCGCTCGACCGCGTGGACGCCGACGCCCTGGTCCTGACCCCGTCGCACCAGTGGCCGACCGGGGGGGTGCTGTCGGCCGAGTCGCGCGCCGCGGTGCTGCGCGTGGGCGGCGCGCCGCGACGCGCTGATCATCGAGGACGACTACGACGCGGAGTACCGCTACGACCGTACGCCGATCGGGGCGATGCAGGGGCTGGCGCCGGACCGGGTCGTCTACGCCGGGCACGGCCAGCAAGACGCTCGCGCCCGGGCTGCGGCTCGGCTGGCTCGTGGTCCCCCGCCACCTGGTCGACGCCGTCGCCGCGGCCAAGGTCGCCGCGGACCGCGGCTCGCCGGTGATCGACCAGCTCGCGTTCGCCGACTTCCTCACCCGCGGGGAGTTCGACCGCCACCTTCGCCGGATGCGGCCGGTGTACCGGCGGCGCCGCGACGCGCTCCGGCCGCCCTGCGGGAGCGGGTGCCCGACCTCGAACCGGCCGGCGTCGCGGCGGGCCTGCACCTCGTCGCCTGGCTGCCGGCCTGGACGAGGCCAGGTCGTCGCGGCGGCCGCCCGGCGCGGGCTGGGCGTGTACGGCGTCGGGCCGTACCGCCTCGCCCGTACGGGCCCGGGCGGCCTGATCTTCGGGTACGCCACGCTCGGTGAGCGCACCATCGACGAGGGGATCGGCCTGCTGGCCGCCGTGCTCGACGAGGTGCGCTCGCGCTGAGACGGGGTCACCGCCCGTCCGGCAGGCCCAGCGGACTCAGGTGGATGCCGGCGAGCCTCCACTCACCGGCGCCGTCCCGTACGGCGATGTGGGTGGCGCGGAACTTCCCGTCGTTCGGCCGGCCGCGGTAGGCGGCCCGCTGGTCGTGCACGCCGATGGCGACGGCCGTGGTGCCGTAGTCGCGGACGGTGACCTCCTCCCAGTTGAGTTCGGAGGTGACGAGGTCGCCGTCACGGTAGCGGTCGAGCCACTGCTGCCGGGTGAGGATGAAGCCGAACGGGCCGACGAGCGTGAAGTCCTCCACGGCGAGCCCGTCGAGCGTGGCGGTGTCGCCCTGCTGTTCGGCGGCGGCCCAGCGGCGGCCGAGGTCGAGGATGGCGTCCTGAACGGTCATGATCGATCTCTTCTCTGGTTGGGACGCGGCTGCGTACGGCGCCGAAGACGGCGACCGCGGCGCAGGCCAGCAGGATCGACGCCCAGCCGGCGGCGGTACCGAAGCCGCGGACGAGCGCCTCGCCGGCGGCGACGTGCCGGGCGAGCTCGTGGCGGGTGGCGGTGACGGCGATCGTGTTGAGCACCGCGACGCCGACGGATCCGCCGATCTGCATGGCGGTGTTGGCGACCGCCGCGGCAACGCCGGCGTCGCGCGGGTCGACGCCGGCGGTGACGACGTTGATCGCCGGGGTGAAGACGCAGCCCATGCCCGGCGCCGACCAGGATCTCGGCGGGCAGGATGAGGCTCGAGGTAGCCGCTGCCGGGGTGCCGAGCGCGGACAGCAGCGCGAGCCCGGCGGAGGCCAGCAGCAGGCCGGGGGCCATCAGGGTCGACGCGGGCGTACGCGCGGCAGGAGGCGGCCGGCGACGAGGTAGCCGGTGGCGGAGACGGCGGCGCTCAGCGGCAGGAACGCCAGGCCGGCGCGTACCGGCGAGTAGCCGAGGACGGACTGGAAGTGGTAGGTGAGCAGCAGGAACAGGCCGAACGAGCCGACCACGGCGGTGGCCACCGCGGCGTACGCGCCGAGCCGGTCCCGCCGACGCGAGCAGGCGCGGCGGCAGCAGCGGCTCGGCGCGGCTTGCCTGGATGACGAAGAACGCGGTGACGGCGACGGCACGCGACGGCGAGCGGGATGATCACCTCGGCCGAGCCCCAGCCGTGCGGCGCCGCCTGCGCGCACCCAGGACGACCGCGGCGATCCCGCCCGTGATCAGGGCCGCGTCGGCGACCTGAAGCCGTCCGCCGGAGCCGGCCGGCGGGTCGGGCAGCACCGCGCGGCCGGCCACGAACGCCGCGGCGGCGATGACGATGTTGACGTAGAGACACCACCGCCACTGGAGGTACTCCGTCAGCGTGCCGCCGAGGAGGAGCCCGGCGGCCGCGCCGCTGCCGCCACCGCGCCGTAGACCGCGAAGGCGGTGCCGCGCTCCTCGCTGGTCGCGGAAGGTCACCGCGATGAGGGACAGGGCGGTGGGAGCGAGCACGCGGCGAACGCGCCCTGGAGCGCCCGGCCGGCGATCAGCACCGGCAGGCCAGGTGCGGCGCCCGCCAGCGCGGAGGCGGCGGCGAACCCGGCCAGTCCGGCGAGGAAGGACCGGCGGCGCCCGAACCGGTCGGCGATCCGGCCGCCGAGCAGCAGCAGGCCGGCGAAGGCGAGCGTGTACGCAGTGATCGCCCACTGCCGGTCGGCGTCGCCGAACCCGAGCGACCGCTGCGCGGACGGCAGCGCGATGTTGACGATCGTGGCGTCCAGCGCGGTCATGAGCTGGGCGACCGCGATCACGACGAGCGCGATCCAGCGACGGTCCGCCGCGGGTGACGGGCCGCCGTGGGCCGCGCCTGCCGGCGGCACCGCTGCGCCATGCGGACCTCCTCCGGTTCGGGGGACGCCGCTTCGTCCGGCGCTAAAGTTAGATATCTATTGATTAGATGTCAAACGCTTTGATGTCTAGTGGGACGGTATCCTCTACGCGTGACCAAGCCCGCCGGGCGGCCGATCGGCCTGACCCTCGCCCGTACCGCGAAGACCGTCGGCCGCGCCTTCGACGACGCCCTCGCGGCGGCGGGCGGCTCGACGCCGATCTGGCTGATCCTGATCTCGCTGAAGACCCAGCCGACCGGCAACCAGCGCGAACTCGCCGACGCCGTGGGCATCCAGGGCGCGACGCTGACCCACCACCTGAACGCCATGGAGGCCGACGGCCTGATCACCCGCCGCCGCGATCCGGCGAACCGGCGGGTACACCAGGTGCGGCTCACCGACCAGGGCGAGAGCCTCTTCCACCGGCTGGCCTCCGCCGCGCGCGCCCACGACCAGCGCCTGCGTGCGGGCCTGGACGCCGAGGAGATCGCCACGCTGGAACACCTGCTGGGCCGCCTGCACGCCAACGTGACCGGACCGCGAGACGACTGAGCGGGGCCGGCCTGGGGGCGCGCGAGCCGCCGGGCGACGCTTATTACCCCCGCCGGCCGCCGGGCACGGATGCCTGGATCTTCGCCGCGCCTCCCGCGTCCAGCCAGGTGCTGAAGTTCATCAGTCCGGGGTGGAGTTCGCGCAGTGCGGGAATGTCGGCTTGGTAGCCCTGGTCGTTGAACCATTCGTCGGCGATCGCGGCGTGCATGTTCACCTTGCGGATCGTCTCGATCGGAATCTGGACGTAGGGCAACGATTTTCCGATCGCCCGCGTGATCGCGGCGGCTATCTGCATCGGGGTCAGTTCGTCGCCGGCGATCTCGATCGCGGTGCCGATGTAGCGCTCGGGCTGGTCGAAGGCGAGCTCGGCGAACGCGCCGACGTCGTCCACGGCGATCAACTGCTGCGGGACATCGGGCTTGAGCGCGGTGGACAGCGTGCCGTTCCGCAGGTAGTACCCACCGCTGAAGTTCTCCATGAACGACACCGGCCGCAAGATCGTAGCGGGCAGGCCCAGCGCTTCGATGTGCTGTTCGATTCGCCACTTGCTGTCATGGTTTCGGGGAATCACGCCCGTCCGGCGGTCGGCGCCTCCGACCGAGGTGAAGACGAAGTGCCCAGCACCGGCGGCGCGAGCGGCCTCGGCAACATTGATACCCCAGCGGACCTCGTCGTCGGCGGTGAAATCCGACGCGGTGCTGGGAGAACCGACAGTGGGCTGGACGCTGAACACACCGTCCACGCCCTGCATCGCGGCCTCCAGCGAGACGACGTCATCCATGTCGCCGCGTACCACCTGCGCGCCGGCCGCCGACAACTCCCTGGCGGCCTTGGTGGAGATGTCCCGGCATAGCGCCCGCACTCGCCAGCCTCTGGCGAGCAGCCGGGTCGCCGTCGCGCCTCCTTGTTTGCCTGTCGCGCCCACTATCAGGAAAGTTCTTCCTATTTTGTCCACGTGTACCCCTTGCCGCATCAGGGCCCACCAACTTAAGTGGGAGGGCCCACCGGTTAACGTGAGTAAGATACGGGAGGCCATCCCACTTAGCAAGATTGGAGGAGAGGCCATGGCGGCCAACAACACCACCCCGGCCTCCGCTCGGCAGTCAATGCGCGCCGACGCACGCCGCAACTACGACCGGCTCCTCGCCGCGGCCGGCGCCACTGTCGCCGAACAGGGCGCTGAGGCGTCAATGGAGGAGATCGCCCGACGCGCCGGCCTTGGCTCCACCACCCTGCATCGGCACTTCCCCACCCGGGAGGCGCTGCTGGAAGCCGTCTTCCACGATCGGATCGACGCCCTCTGCGCCCGGGCGCATGACCTACTCACCCATCCCGACCCCGAAGCCGCGCTCATCACCTGGCTACGCGCGTTCGTGACGCATGCCGCCACTCAGCGCGGCCTGGCCGGCGCCCTGGTCACGTCGGCGAGCAGTGAGCCGCCGCAGTCGGGTGGCGACTGCCGCACCATGATCCGGGCTGCCGGCGGAGAATTGCTGGCCCGAGCGCAGCGGGCAGGGTCGACACGTCCTGACATCGCCATCGCGGACCTGCTCAAATTGGTCAACGCCATCGCGCTGATCACCGAGCGGGAATCTGACGGCGCCGGCCAGGCAGACCAGCTACTCGGCATCGTCGTCAATGGCATAACCAGCATTCCCGTGCCCACTGACTCCGGCCCGCCCTGAGGCAGGGAACCAGCCGTGATCACCGCAGGCCCGCCGATCACCCACTGAGCCGCCGGCATACCTCCTCGGGCCGCTTGTCCGGCCGCAGCCCGCGCCAGACGGGGTGCCGGAGCACGCCGTCGCGTGTCCAGTGGGCGAACGCGACCTCGCCCACCAGCTCGGGTTCGGCCCAGCGCGCCTTCCGCTCGACCACGGCCGGCACGGTGGTGTCGAACGGGTTGCCCGGGCGTTCGAGCGCGGCGAGCCGCGCCCGCAGGTCGCGCAGCACCGCCTCGGTGAAGCCGGTGCCGACGTTGCCCGCGTAGCGCAGGCCGTGGTCGTCGTACACGCCGAGGACGAGCGAGCCGATCGTGTCGGCCCGGCGCCCTTCGCCGGGCGTCCAGCCGGCCACCACTACGTGCTGCGTGGACAGGTTCTTGATCTTGAACCACGGCCCGCGGCGGCCGGGGAGGTAGCGGGAGCCGAGCGGTTTGCCGACGACGCCCTCCAGTCCCTCGGCCGCGCTCACCGCCAGCACGGCCGCGCCGCCGCCGCGCCACCACGGCGGCGTACGCACCGGATCACGGTCCAGGCCGAGCGCGGCGAGCGCCTCGCGCCGTTCGGCGTACGGCCGGTCCAGCAGCGACTCACCGCCCAGGTGCAGGAGGTCGAAGAGGTAGAGACGTACGGGCACGGCGCGGAGCAGCCGTTCGCCGGGGCGCAGGACGTGCATCCGGCGCTGGAGCAGCTCGAACGACGGCCGGCCGTCCTCCAGCGCGACGATCTCACCGTCGAGGACGGCGGGCCGGTCCAGCATCGCGGCGAGGACGCACAGCTCCGGGTAGGCGGCCGTGACGTCGCGGTCGCTGCGCGACATCAGCCGCACCGACCCGCCCTCGACATACGCGACGGCGCGGACGCCGTCCCACTTGAGCTCGAACCCCCAGCGCTCGTCGTCGGCCGGCAGCGACGTCTTCAACGCCGCCGTCATCGGCCGGATCAGCCGTGGCAACTCCCCCATGATCAGCCCCCTGACCAGGACGTACCCAGCCAGAGACGATGCCATCGGCGGTCCACGCGTACGCGGCGGCGTGCGTACGCGGCAGGACGCGGCCCTGGGCCCCTGCCGCCGCCATCGGCCGTCGTGGCGCGGCGGCGCGGTCAGCCGGGCCGGGCGGGTGGCGAGATGTCGGAGTCGTACCGCTCGGGAGCAGTCCAGGTGGTTCAGGAGGGAGTACGGGGTGGTCGTGGGTAGCGGGGATCAGGCGTAGAAACTCGTGAGTACCGGGCGCAGGCCGGCGGGGCGGCGGAGCACGCCGTGGTCGTGGCCGTCGAGTGTAACGTGCCGGCAGCCGGGGATGGCCGCCGCGACGGCGCGCCCGGTGGCCTGGGCCCATTCGGGGCTCGTGCCTCCGGCGGCGACCAGTGTCGGCACGGTGATCGTCGCGAGGCGCCCGGCCGGGAGCACGCAGCCGGGGCCGCAGACGGCGATGTCGTAGGGCAGCGTGTGCGCGAGTCCGGCGAACCAGCCCCACGTCTCGCCCTCCCGCATGCCCTCCACCATCGGGGCGGGCATGCCGACTCCCTCGGTCAGGAAGAGGGCGGCCGCGTCGTCGCAGCGGTCCTGCGACACCAGCGCGCACAGGCGGTCGAACAGGTCGTCGCCCGGGGGCACGCGCCGTCGCCGACGACGAACGCCGGCTCGTAGACCGCCAGCCGGTCCACCGCCAGGCCGCGCACGGTCGCCTCGATGGCGAGGTTGCCGCCCGAGGAGTGCCCGAACAGGCGGGCCGAGCCGCCCGCGTGCTCGATCACCGCGGTCAGGTCCTCGATCTCGCGGTCGACGGAGTATCCCTCGGCGTCGCCGCTGTCACCGCGGCCCCGCCGGTCGTAGGCGATCGCGGTGAACGCGGGGGCCAGCTCGGCGGCCAGCGCGGCGACGCTGGAGCGATCGTTGAACGCGCCGCCGATCAGGATCACCGCCGGGCCGTCGCCGGATCGCTCGACGGCGATGCGCGTGCCGTCGGCCGAGGTCACGGTCTCGCGTGTGGTCGTCATCGGGTCCTCCGCCGCGTCACGGCGCGTCCGCCGTGATCAGAATAGAACCTAGCGTCCGAGCGGCTGGGTGAAGCGCAGCAGGTTTCCCGCCGGGTCGCGGAAGGCGCAGTCGCGCACGCCGTACGGCTGGTCGATCGGCTCCTGGATCACGTCGGCGCCCGATGCCTGGATGCGCTCGAAGGTCGCGTCGCAGTCCTCGGTGGCGAACACGACGCGGCTCAGGACGCCCTTGGCCATCAGTTCGGCGATCACCTGGCGGTCGGCCGGCGACGCCTCCGGGCAGGGCGGCTCCAGCACGATCTCCACCTCGGGCTGTGCGGGCGGGCCGACGCTGACCCAGCGCATCCCCTCGAAGGAGACGTCGTTGCGCACCTCGAGGCCCAGCACGTCGCGGTAGAAGTGGAGCGCCTTTTCATGATCGTCCACGGCGAGAAAGCAGTGGGAGAGAGTGAGGTCCATACAGGTCAGGCTACGGGTTCGGGGCCAGAGCGCGCTTCTCCGTTCCTGACCGGGCGGGTGAGGATCTTGGCGAGGCAGGCCGGGATGGCCGCCCCGGCGTCGTGCCGGCGCGCGCGGTAGGCGCTCGGGCTCTCCCCGACGAGTTCGGTGAACCGCGAGCTGAAGGACCCCAGCGACGAACAGCCCACCGCGAAGCAGACCTCCGTCACGCTCAGGTCGCCGCGGCGCAGCAGGGCCTTGGCCCGCTCGATCCGGCGCGTCATCAGATAGCTGTACGGCGTCTCGCCGAAGGCGGCGCGGAAGCTGCGGGAGAAGTGACCGGCCGACATGTGGGCCTCGCGCGCCAGCGCCGGCACGTCGAGGGGCCGCGCGTAGTCGCGGTTGATCGTGTCACGCGCCCGCCGCAGCGCGACCAGATCCCCAGGTGTCACGCACCCCAGCATGCCATGGAACCGCTACCGGCTCACCAGGACGTGTTGGCCGGAGAACAACACGGGCCGGGGTAGACGGGGGTCGGTCAGCATCTTGGCCGGGTCGTGACATGCCGCCTCCGGCCGGTTCACGCCGGGTCCTCCTCCTCCGGCGGCACCGGCAGGCCCGCGGCGGCGAGCGAGCGGCGGTCCCACTCCGGGCGCACGTCGGCGAACCGCGGCCCGTGCCCGCGGCGGTAGACCAGCAGGGTGCGCTCGAAGGTGATCACGATGCGCCCCTCGGCGGTGAAGCCGACCGTGCGCACGGTGACGACGCCGACGTCGGGCCGGGACCGGGACGGCCGCGCCGCGAGCACCTCGGACTGGGAGTAGACGGTGTCGCCCTCGAACAGCGGGTTGGGCATCCGCACCCGGTCCCAGCCGAGGTTGGCCATCACGTGCTGCGACACGTCGGTGACGCTCTGCCCGGTGACCAGCGCGAGGGTGAACGTCGAGTCGACCAGCGGCCTGCCGAACTCCGTCTGTGCGGCGTAGTGGGTGTCGAAGTGCAGCGGCGCGGTGTTCTGGCTGAGCAGGGTGAGCCAGGCGTTGTCGGTCGCGGTCACGGTACGGCCGAGCGGATGCCGGTAGACGTCGCCGACCGTGAAGTCCTCGAAGTAGCGGCCGGTCCAGGAGACCGTGGCCTCCTGGGCGGCCGGGGTCATGCGCGGTTCGTCCATCTCGCCACTCCTTCGACTGAGCTCCGCTTCATCCCCATCGTTCCCGGCCGGCCGCCGGACTGCTCGCTCGTACGCGGGCGGCGCGGGCGAACTGGTCGTCGAAGCGGCGCGGGAACGGCATCATCCGGTGCCGTTCCGCGTGCGTGGCGAGCTGGCGCACGACGTTGCAGCCGGCGGCCGTGACGATGCGCTCGGCCGCGGCGAAGAGCGGCCACGCCGGATAGACGTCCAGGTGTTCCACGCCGGGCGGCAGCGCGTGCGGACGGATCGGCGAGACGAGCGTGAGCCGCGGCCGCACGCCCTCCAGCCCGGCGATCTCCCGCGCGTACGCGACCAACTCGACGATCTCCGCCTCCGGCCCGGAGTGCACGACCAGCCAGCCGCCGGGGACCACGCCGGGCCGCTCGGGCGGCTCGGTCAGCTCCAGCGGGGTCACCGCGGCCGACACGGACCGCAGATAGGACTCGTGCCGGCCGGTGACCGGCTCGATCAGGTACGTCTCGGCGAAGCGCGGCGCGGTGCCCGGCAGCAGCGGCGCGTACGCGTCCCAGCGCAGCAGGCGCGCCAGGTGCACCACGCGCGTACGCGGCGGGACGGCGGCGGCGGTCAGCTCTCCGGACAGCCCTGCGGGGAAGGCGTCCACGACCAGCTCCGCGGGGTCCAGGGCGGCCAGCGCCGACGCGAGCCACCGCGTGAGGGCCTCCCCGTCGAGCCCGGCGGGTGCCGAGCGCACGGTATGCCCCCCGGTGACGCGCGGGTCGGCGGCGAACGGCGAGCCGGTCAGGATCGTGACGGGCTCCTCGCGCCCCAGCGTGTGCAGGTACGCGCGGATGCGGGTGAGGTGCCCCAGGCCGCCGCCGTTGGCGTAGCAGACGATCATGCGGACCGGCGGCTCAGCCGGTCTCGGCGAGCACGGCGAGGTAGCCGGCGGTCTCGGCGGCGGGTGTGAAGTCGCGGCGCACACGCTCGCCGGCGGCCGCGCCGAGCTTGGCGAGCTGCTCGCCGGTCGCACGCGCCGCACGGTCGATCGCCGTACGGCAGGCGTGCGGGTCGCCGGCCGGGAAGGTGAAGCCGATCTCGTCGTCGGCGAGGTCGGCGAGGCCACCCGCGTCCGAGGCGAGCAGCGGCACACCCAGCGCGGCGGCCTCCAGTGCGACGTTCGGCAGGCCGTCGTAGAAGGACGGCAGGGCGACGAGGTCGCAGGCCGCGTACACGCCGGGCAGGTCATAGCGTTCGAGGAACGGCATTCGTGAGCAGGCGGCGCCCGCCAGCCGTTCGCCGACGCCGTCCTCCACCTCGCCGACGAGGAGCAGGTGGAAGGCGTCGGCGTGGCCGGAGGCGAGCAGCGCGTCCAGGAGGAAGCCGACGCCCTTCTTGTTCTTGAGCTGCCCGACGAGGCCGAGGACGCGCCGGCCCGGCTTTACCGCCGAGGCGCGCCACTGCTGCGCGCTCGACCGCTCGGACGGCAGGATCTCCCAGTTCGCGGTGTCGATCCCGTTCGTCACCCAGGTCACCGCGGCCTCCGGGACCAAGGCGGACACGAGCGGGCCGTGCGACCGCGCCACCACGCAGACGCGCGCCGAGGCGCGCAGCGCGGTCAGCACCGCCTCGCGACGGCGGAGCGAGAACACGCCGGTGTCGAAGTCGTTGCCGCGCAGGCAGGTGACCAGCGGCGCGCGCAGCCAGGCGGCCAGGACCGGAGCGGCCAGCATCGCGTACGTGCCGCCGAACGCGACGACGTGCGTGTACTCCTCGCCGGCCAGCTCGGTCCAGAGGCGGCGCAGTGCGTGCTCGGGGTTGTCACCGAGCGACGCGGTGAGGAGCCGCCCGCCGTACTCGCGCGTCGCCGACCACGGCCGGTCGCGCCGGGTCAGGTGCGCCACGTCGACCTCGGTGCCCGCGCCGCGCAGGCCGCGGACGATCCGGTCGCACGACTCGGCCATGCCGCCACGGCTGGGCGGGTAGTGCTCGGTGAGCCACAGGACGCGTGTCAACTGTCGGTCCAGCCGCCGTCGCCCGAGTCCCCGCCGACGTCGCCGCCGATGTCGAAGTCATCGCCCTGGTCGAACCCGCCCCGGTCATGGATCTCATACGAGGTGTACATGTTCGGGTCGCTGTACTCATACGAGGTGCGCTGGTAGTGGGAGCGGCGGAAGAAGCGCGCCCAGCCCGGCCGGTACGGGTCGGCGTAGCCCTGCGCGCCGGAGCAGTCGGGGCACAGGCCCTGCGGGTCGACGTGATCGGCGCAGAGCGCGCGGCCGCACCGGGCGCACCCGGTCACCGCCGAGCGGCGGCAGTGCCCGAGGACGAAGAATCCCGTGGTCGCGCCGCAGGGGGTCATGCGGTTCTCCTCGGGGTCTCCTGGCGGGTCCAGCGGAACAGCTCGGTCAGCACCGTGAGGATCGCCTGGAGCTGGTCGGTGTCGTCGGGCACGCCGGTTGAGCTTGGCGGTGGCGCTGAGCGTGGTCCGCTTGCCGTCCTTGCGCCGTACCGTGATCCAGCCCGGCGGAGAGGCGACGGGGCCGGTGCGCGGGCATGTCGCGCGGCAGCGTACGGCGTGCGTCGATCCGCTGTACGGCCTTCTTCTTCTTCTTCCACTTGTGCTTGCCCCGCGCGTTGACCACGTGGAGCTTCCGCGTGCGAGTCCGGTCGGTGACCCGGAGCTCGATGACGCTGCCGTCCCTCAGCTCCGCGTGCAGCCGGAGCCACTGGTCGAAGGCGAACCACTCGGTGATCTTGCGGATACGGCCCTTGGCGACGGGCAGGTCGCGCTTGGGCCCGACCTTGCCGATCACGTCGGTCCCGCGGAGATCGACGGCGACGCCGATCGGCTTGTCGCGCGCGGTGTCCTCGAGCAGCACCTGGATGAGCGGCGCCACGACGGACGGCACTCGTGGCGGCAGCCGCCATTTCCGCCGTTTCACGTTCGCGTCGTGCTGGGAAAGGCTCGCGAGAACGGCCGCCCACTCGCCGGGCACGGAGGAGGACGAGAACGTGCGTTCCATCGTGAGCTGCTGGTGCGCGGGGTGGAAACGGCCGATCGCCCCACGGGTCTTCCGCCAGAACATGAGGCGGACACTATCAATCGAATATGACCTGATCGGAGGTTATTGCGCGATAAATCGCGCTCATCCTTGCCCGCGTCGCGGCCCAGCCGAACTCCTCGCGTACGCGCCGCCGCCCGCGCTCGCCCATCGCGCGCGCCGCGTCCGGGTACTCCAGGAGGACGCGGATCGCGCGGGCCAGCTCCGCCGGCCGGTCGGCGGCGACGAGCCGGCCGTGTTCGCCGTCGGTCATCAGCTCGCGTACGGCCGGCAGCCCGGAGGCCACGACCGGCGTGCCCGCGGCCATCGACTCGAGGATCTTCAGCGGGGCGCAGCCCTGGTCGACGTTGCGCGCGCACCCGGTCAGCGGGGCGACCGAGACCTCGGCGGCGGCCAGCCACGCGCCCACCTCGTCGTGTGGCAGGGTGAAGCGCCAGACGACGCGCTCGGCCACGCCGAGACGTTCGGCGAGACGGCGCAGCGCACGAGCACGGCGTTCGGGCACGGACGAGCAGATGACGAGGCTGAGGCCGGTCAGGTCCGCCAGCCGCGCGTACGCGTGCAGCAGCACGTCGAGGCCCTGCCACGGCTGGAGCGCCCCCACGTAGACGATGTAGCGGTCCGGCGCTCCGTCCGGGCGCGGGCGCTCGTGCGCGACGTCGGCGCCGTTCGGCACGAGCGTGATGCGGCCGGCCGGCACGCCGCGGCGGCGCAGCGCCCCGGCGATCACCTCGGACGGCACGACCACCGCCTCGGCGCGGCCCAGGCACAGGTCCTCCAGCTCGGCGATCCGGGCGAGCGTGGCGGGCGCGGCGAGCGGCCACGTGTGCGACAGCTCGATCGAGGGCAGGCCGTTCACCTCGTACACGACGGGGTATTCGCGGCCGGGCGCGGTGACCACCGGCAGCGCGCTCCACGGGTCGCGCACATGAAGACCCGCAGGCTGGCGGCGTGCGGGGCGAGGTGGGCGGCGACCCACGCGGAGTACGCCTCGGCGCGGTCGATGAGGTTGGGGATCCGGCGCGGAGAAGCGGGCGATCTCGACGCCGGAGTCGGCCTCCCACTGGTAGCGCGGGAGTTCGCCGCCGCCGAGCACGCCGAGCAGGCCGCCGCCGAAGTGGTCGAACAGCTCGGCCGCCATCTGCCCGATGTGCACGGCCGAACCCTTGCTGGAGGGGAACCGGTCGAAGGCGAAGTAGGCCGCGCGCACCTCACGCCGCCGCTCGATCCCGGTCCCCGTCACCACCCGCACGGTGCGCACCCTAGCGGATCATCCCATCTCGACGCCGCCCTGCGGCCCGGGCCCGGGAGCGGGGCGAGCCCGGCGCTACCTTCTCTGGCAGGGCGATCACCGGATCGGCCCGGACCCCCGCTCGCGGAGCGGACATGACCCCTCATCCCCCGGCGTACCCCGCCTGCGCGGCCCGGCGCCGCGAACCGCGCGGCGGGCTTGCTCCTGGTCGTCCCGGCCGCGCTGACGGCGCTGCTCACGCTGGTCGTGCCGACCGGCCAGACGATCGTGCGGAGCTTGCAGGGGGGCGGCGGCTTCGGCGGGCGGACGCACGTCGGCGGGCCTGCGCAACTACACCGACCTGGTCGGGCGAGGCCGCCTTCTGGAAGGCGCTCGCCTTCTCCCTGTCGCTCGCCATCGTCCCGCTGCTGGTGCTGCTGCTGGTCGGGCCGGCGCTCGCCGCCGCGCTGGATCGCGCGGGCACCTGGCCGCGCCGCGCCGGCCGGGTGCTGCTGTCGCTGCCGCTCGTGGTGTTCTCCCCCGTCGCGATCGCCGCGGCTGGTGCGCGCGCAGCGCGACGGCGGGATCGCGACGGCGTTCGGGGCGCTGCGGGACGCCGGGCCGTCCTCCCCGACGATCCCGCTGATCACCGCCGCGCGATGTTCGGCTTCGTCTGCGGGCTGGCGCTGCTCGTCTTCCTGCCCGTCCTGCGCGGCCGCGCACGGCCGCGCGATCGGGCCCGGCCATGGTCACGGTCGGCGCGATCACCGTAGCGGCGGCCTTCGCGGTGGCGCTCCAGGCGTACTCCCCGACCTGATGGCGGTCGGCGGCACGCGGCCCACGCTGGCGGCGCTGGAGTACCGGGCGGCGTACCTCTACTTCGACCTCGGCGGCGGCGCGGCCGCCGGCGACGCTGACCGGCCTGATGCTCGGCCGTGCTCGGCGTGCTGGCCACGTTCGTCGCCGTGCGGACGGGTCTGCGGATCGGTCTCGCCGCGGCGCGCGAGACCGACCCGCGGCCGCGACGGCGGCGCGGCCGCGTACTGGCCGGCGTGTTCGCGGTCGCCGTCGTACTGGGCGTCACGGTCGTGCTGCTCGTGGCCGTGGCTGTCGGCGCTCTTCTCCGGCGGGCGCGACCGCCCCGCTCGTCCCGTCGACCGCGCGGATCTACGCCAACACCTGGATACCGCCCGTCCTGGGCGCGATCGTCTCGGTCGGCACGGCGTACCTGGGCGCGCTCGGCATCGGCGGCCTGCGCCCGCTCGGCCGGCGCAGCGAGTGGCTGCTGCTGGCCTTCGCGCCGTGGCTCTTCGTCGGCATCGGCCCGCTGAGCCGTCGCGACTACGAAAACGCCCGGCGCCTCGGGCTGATGGGCCACTTCGCCGGGCTGCTGCCGCCGCTCCTGCTCAGCGTGCCGTCGCTGCTCGTGCTCACGCTGTTCTGCCGGACCCGCGCCGGCGCGGTGGCGCGCGGAGCAGGCCCGCGGCGCACCCGCCTTCCTGCGGCACGTCGCGCTGCCCGCGCTCCCGCTGGCCGCGTTCATGGGCGGCATGACCGTGCTGTTCGGCGCGCAGGGGCTGCTGTGGCCGCTGGTGAGACGCCGTCCCGCCCGGACGAGCAGACCGCGCCGATCACGCTGTACCGGCAGTTCTCCGGTTCGGCGGCGCCGACGGTCGGCGTCACGACGCCGATCGTGCTGGTCTCGTGGCCTTCCTCGCCCTGGCCGCGCTGCAGGTCGTCTACCTCGACCGGCTGACGATCACCGCGGGCCCGCCCGGGAGCCGCGGCGACGACGGGCCCGCCGCGGTGACCCGGGCGCAGGGGCCGGGCGCGTACGGCCAGGCTCCGCCGCCCGGCACGTACGGCCCGCCCGGCTACCCGCCGCCGCCGGGGCGTACTCACCGCCGCCGGGCGCGCAGGGACCCCCGCCGATGCCGTACGTGCCACCGACCGGCCTGCCTGGGTCACGCGAACGACATCGGCCCAAAGCACAACGTTTGCCCCGAGACAGGAGGGTAATTCAGGTCTCGGATCGTCGCCGTTCCGATCGATGACGAGGGAGACGCGATGAGCACGGACGGCATTGGGAACGATCGAGACCGATGTCCCGGCGCGCCTGGACCGGCTTCCCTGGGCGCGCTGGCACTGGATGATCCTGATCGGCCTGGGCACCGTCTGGATCCTCGACGGCCTCGAGGTGAACGTCGTCGGGGTCATCGGCCCGCGGCTGACCGACAAGGCCGGCGGGCTGGGGCTCACCGACTCCCAGGTCGGGCTCGGCGCCGCGCTCTACGTCGCGGGCGCGTGCGTCGGCGCGCTGGTCTTCGGCTATCTGACCGACCGGTTCGGGCGCAAGAAGCTCTTCGTCATCACGCTCGCGGTCTACCTGCTGGCCACGGTGGCGACCGCGTTCTCCTTCTCCCCGATCTGGTTCTTCGCCTGCCGGATCGTCACCGGGACGGGCATCGGCGGCGAGTACGCGGCGGTGAACTCCGCCATCGACGAGCTGATCCCGGCGCGGCTGCGCGGCACCGTCGACGTCGTCGTGAACGGGTCGTTCTGGCTCGGCACGACGTTCGCGGCGCTGCTGTCGGTCCCGGTGCTGAACGCCTCGCTGCTGCCCAAGGACGTGGGCTGGCGGCTGCTGTTCGCCCTCGGCGCCATCCTCGGCATCGGCATCCTGTTCGTCCGGCGGATGGTGCCCGAGAGCCCGCGGTGGCTGTTCATCCACGGCCGTGACAGCGAGGCCGACGACGTCGTACGTGGAATCGAGGAGGAAGTCGCCGAGGAGACCGGACGGCCGCTCGAACCGGTCGACGAGCGGATCACCATCCACCAGCGGCACACCGTCGGCTTCGGCGAGATCGCCCGTACGGCGGTCGGCCGCTACCCCAAGCGCACGGTCCTCGGCCTCTCGCTCTTCGTCGGCCAGGCGTTCCTCTACAACGCGGTGTTCTTCACGTACGCGCTGGTCCTGTCGAAGTTCTACAAGGTGCCCGACGACCACGCCGGCTGGTACCTGGTCCCGATCGGCCTCGGCAACTTCTTCGGCGCGTTGCTGCTCAGCCGGCTGTTCGACCGGCTGGGCCGCAAGGTGATGATCTCCGGGACGTACATCGGTCTCGGGCGTGCTGCTGCTCGTCACCGCGGTGCTGTTCCGCGGCGATCACCTGTCGGCCGGGACGCTCACCGCGTGCTGGGTGGTGGTCTTCTTCTTCGCCTCGGCGGGCGCCAGCTCGGCGTACCTGACGGTCTCGGAGATCTTCCCGATGGAGACCCGCGCGATGGCCATCGCCGCCTTCTACGCCGTGGGCACCGCGCTCGGCGGGATCATCGGCCCGGCGCTGTTCGGCAAGCTGGTCGACTCCGGCCACATGTCCGCGGTCTCCAACGGCTACTTCCTCGGCGCGGGCCTCATGATCGCCGCCGGGATCGTCGAGATGTTCCTCGGGGTCGAGGCCGCCGGACGCCCGCTGGAGGAGATCGCCGCGCCGCTGTCCGCCGAGAAGGAGACGGCCGGCGCCCGCTGAGGCGCGCCGGCGCCTCTCAGCCGAGGTGGGAGCCGGTCACGGACGGGTTGTGCGCGCCGAGGAAGAAGATGCCCGGGTAGCCGTGGGTCTCGAAGCCCGCGCTCGGGTTGTGTCGCAGCGAGGAGCCCTCGATGCGCATCGTGCCGGTACGGTCGTTGCTCACGAAGAAGACCGCTCCGCCGCCCTCGCGGGCGTGGTTGTCCGCGATGATCGATGCCGGCGACGCGCAGCGTGTAGCGGTTGCCGTCGTTGTAGATCGCGCCGCCGCTGCCGCCGCCCGCCGTGCCGCCGCGTGCGGGGTTGGCGCCGCTGCCGACGGCCGAGTTGTAGGACATGACGCTGTTGAGCACGATCCAGGAGACGCCGATGCTGCTCAGCGCGCCGCCGTTGGAGCACGAGCCGCCCTGGCCGGGCGCGCCGCCGAAGGTGCTGTTCACGACGTAGACGGGCAGGTTGTTCGACTGGCTGAGCACGCGGATCGCGGCGCCGCCGAGGTCGGGCCCGATAGCGGTCGCAGCGGTTGCGGACGAACCGGGAGTTGACCGCCTTGAACCGGCCGCCGCGGACGAAGATGGCGCCGCCGCCTCCGCCCTCGGTCCGGTCTCCGGTGGAGTTGCCGTCGGCGAACGTGAGGTTCTGCACGGTGAGCTGCGGCGTCGACTGGTCCTGGCAGTGCGAGGTGGTCCAGCCCTGCGCCTTGTCGCAGGTGTTCATGTAGAGGATCCGGTGCCGTCCGCCGCCGCTGAGCGTGACCTTGCCGCCGCCGTCCAGGACGACGCGCGGGCCGTTGGCGTTCCTGACCTTCGCGGTGGCCTGCATCCGTGATCGTCACCGGCTTGGCACCGCAGGAGAACCGGATCAGCCCGCCGGCGGCGACCGCGGACACGACCGCGCGCGACGTGCAGCTGCCGGGCGTGCCCTTGCCGACCACCCGGGTCGGATGCGAGGTGTCGACGGCGCGCGCGGCGGCGGGATCGCGGCGTGCCCGTTCGGGTTGCCCTGCCGGAACGGCTTGGGCTTGGGCTTTTTCTTCTTCGTGCCGCGTCGGGCTCGGGGTCGGCGAGACCGGCGGCGAGGCCCCGAGCCGGCTCTGCGAGGGACCGGCCGTCCGCGGACGGCGAATGGTGCGCGAGCCGCACCCGGTCAACGCCGAAACCGACATCAGGCCCACGGCTAGCAGCACGCCACGCTTGTCACGCATCCGCAGATACTAGGGCGCGCCCCCGCCTTAGGAAATCTCGCGATCGTGGTGCCCGCGCTGCGTTCCGTGATAACCCGACCGTGTCAGGCGACACAGCGCTCCGGCGCGGCCACGCACATCATGGAAACACGATGGATGAGAACCCCGCGTCACCGCCCGCGGAGGACGAGGCCACGCCGTCGGTGACGATCCCCCGCTGGTACGACCATGCCGCCGTCGTGGCGTCCGCCCGGTTCGGCGTGGTCGCGCGCCGGCTGCCGGCGCTGATCCACCGCGCGCTGCGGCTCGCGTGGCGTGCCGGACCGGCCGACACCGTGACGACGCTCGCGCTGAACCTGCTGTCCGGGGTCTTCACCGCGCTCGGCCTGGTCGCCACGACCGGCGTGCTCGACGCGCTCCTCGCGGCGGGCCCGACCCCGGGCCGCGTACGCGCGGCCCTGCCGGCGCTCGCGCTGGTCGGCGCCGCGGGCGTGGCGCGGTCACTGCTGTCGGCGGCCGCCGGGTGGGCGCAGGCGCGGCTGTCGCCGCGGGTGCGGCAACAGGTCGGGATCGACCTGTACGAGGTGACCGGCCGCATCGACCTCGCCAGCTACGACGACTCGGAGTTCTACGAGGCGCTCCTGCGCGCCGAGGGCCGGGGGTCGGCGGCCGCGGCACAGGTGGTCTCCTCCACGGTGGACATCGTGACCGCCGCGACCTCCTTCGCGGCCGCCGCGATCGCGATCAGCACGCTGCATCCGATACTCCTGCCGCTGCTGGTGGTCACGGCTCTCCCGGAGGCGTGGGCGGCGCTCAACGTGGCACGCTCGCGCTACCTGATGATGCTGGAGACCATCGGCCCGTACTACCACGCGCAGATCCTCGGTGACCTGCTGAGCAACCGGCGGTACGCCGGCGACCTGCGCTCGTTCACCATGCAGGACCTGCTGCTCCGCCAGTACCGGCGCGTGGTCGGCGTCTACCGTGACGCCGAGCTCTCGCTGGCCCGGCGGAACATGGTCACCCAGCTCGGCGGCGAGGCCGGGTCGGGCGTGGCCAGCGGGCTCGTCTACGTCGCGCTCGGGCTGCTCCTGGCGGCCGCGTGGCTGCCACTGGCGGTCGCCGGCACCGCCGTGCTCGCGATCCGCACCAGCAGGTCCGCGCTGTCCGCGCTGATCCACGCGGTGAACGACTGCTACGAGCAGGGGCTGTACCTCACCGACTACACGACCTTCCTGGCGACGGCGCGCACCCGGCTGCCGCCGCCCGCGACCGCCGAGGTCCCGCCGGGCTTCCGGCAGATCGCCGTCGAGGGGGTCTCGTTCACCTATCCGGGCGGCGACCGGCCCGCGCTGCGCGACGTCTCGCTCACCGTGGCGGCCGGCCAGATCGTCGCGCTGGTCGGTGAGAACGGCTCCGGCAAGAGCACCCTGGCCAAGCTGCTCGCCCACCTGTACGCGCCGGACTCGGGCCGGATCCGCTGGGACGAGGTCGACCTGGCCGCCGCCGACGCCGAGGCCGTGCGCGCCCAGGTCGCGGTGATCGCCCAGGACCACGCTCACTGGCCGATGACGGCACGCGCCAACGTCGTGCTGGACGGCGGGAACGACGCGGACCGGCTGGCGCGCGCGGCCGCCTCCGCCGGTACGGACGAGGTGGTCGCGGAGCTGCCGCACGGCTGGGAGACGATGCTGGACCGCCGGTTCAAGGACTCGCACGAGCTGTCCGGCGGCCAGTGGCAGCGCATCGCGGTGTCCCGCGGCTTCTACCGCGACGCGCCACTGATCATCTGCGACGAGCCGTCCTCGAACCTGGACGCTCGCGCCGAGCACACGCTCTTCGAGGCGATCCGCCGGCACATGCGCGGGCGCACGGTCCTGCTGATCACTCACCGGCTGGCCAACATCCGGCACGCCGACGTCATCCACGTGCTCGAACACGGCGAGATCACCGCGACGGGCACACACGAGGAGCTGATGGCGCGCGAGGGCACCTACCGCGAGCTGTACGCCTTACAGGCGGCCGCGTACGAGCGGCCGGGCGGCACCCCGACACATCCCCAGGCGTGAGCGGGCCGCGGCCGCTAGCCGACGAGCGGGCGTACCTGCTCGGCGGCGAACCGCACGAAGCCCTCCGGGTCCGGTTCGTCCAGGGCCGGTTGCAGGACGACGGTGTCGGCGCCGGCCTCCGCCCAGCGTTCCACCGCCGCGGCGACCTCGCCCGCGTCGCCGGCGACGAGGAGGTCGGCGGGGGCGTCGCGGTCCATCCGGGCGAACTCGGCGGCCACCCGCTCGGCGGCACCGTCGCCGGTCGCGGCGAGCACGTAGACGACCACCGGGTGGTCGCCGGTACGGCCGGCCGCCGCGAATCCCTCGTCCACGAGCCGGCGGGCCGCGCGCACCCCGTCCGGCGACGTGCCGGCGGTGAGGATGACGCCGTCGGCCGCCTCGCCGCACAGCCGCAGCGACCGGGGCCCGGTCGCGCCCGCGAGGATCGCGGGCGGCGTGAGCGGCGGCCAGTCCAGCGCGACCTCATCCAGCCGTACGTAGCGCCCGGCCACGTCCACGGTCTCGCCGCGCAGCAGGGCGCGCAGCGCGTCCAGGTGCTCACGTAGCAGCGTCATCGGCGACTCGGCGTGCGCGCCGACCTGCGCCATCCAGTCCTGCACGCCGTGGCCGACGCCGATGACGGGCCGGCCGGGGAACAGCCGGTGCAGTGAGGCGATCTCCATCGCGGCGAGCGCGACGTTGCGCAGGGGCACCGGCAGCAGGCCCACGCCGACGCGCAGGCGCTCGGTCCAGCCGAGCACCGCGGCGGCGGTCGCGATGCCGCTGCCCCAGAAGCAGTCCTCCCAGAGCCACAGCTCGTCCAGGCCCGCCTCGTCGGCGGTACGTGCGAGGGCGCGCAGCCGGTCGGGCGGCAACTGGGGCAGGCACACGGCGCCGAGAACGGTCATGGACCCATCTTCGCCGACGACGGGCCGAGCGTGTCACGGCGGGTACGGATCAGGTGGACCCGTGCCACTCGCCCAGGATGCGGGTCCGCTCGCGCTCGTACACGGCGTCGTCGAGTTCGCCCAGCTTGTGCAGGCGGCTCAGCTTGGCCAGCTCCCTGATGAACCCGTCGTCGGTGGTCGGCTCTCCGTCGATGGCCTCCCGCCACTCGCCGAGGAGGCGGTTGCGCTCCTGCGCGTAGACGGCGTCGTCGATCTCGCCCTCCTTGTGCAGGCCGCTCAACTTGGTCAGCTCCTTGATGCGCTCGGCGGTCGGGGACGGCGGGTCGGGCCGTCGCGTGTCGACCACGATGCCGACGTCGCCGGAGCCGGAGGAGAACCGCTGGTAGGACAGGTCGGCCGAGCGCGACTCCGGCTCGATCGCGACGCGCTTGCGGTTGTGCGGGCTGACGGCGACGCCGACGACCTCGCCCTGGCCGATGCCGTCGATGCAGGTGCTGCAGTCGGTCTCGTACGGCCGGCGGCCGGGCGGGTTCACGCGCAGGCGGTACTTGTAGACGCGGTTCGCGTACCGCCAGTCGCCGGTGCGGACGTACACGTTGGTCCGTTTGACCGAGAGCACCTCGGCGGTGCAGTGCCTGCCGCGTTTGAGCAGGCGCTTGTCGCCGTTCTTGAGCACACCGCTCAGGTACATGGCGTACGCGAACGGCCCCCACCACAGGATCGCCACCACCACGACGGCGACCGGGATCCGTGCCGCGTGCGGCAGTCCCGGCACGGCGAGGATGCCGAGGGCGAGCGGTAGGAAGGCCACGCACATCACGCCGTACACGATCCAGCAGATGAGAGACATTCTGGCTGCGGACATCGGGGGCTGCCTTCCGGGCCGGGCGAGGTTTTCCTCTGTATGGACGGTCGATCCGCGGGATGGGTTCGAGACGTCGATGTGACCGTCCCCGAGGAGGTGGGGCTCCCGCAACCGAGGGCGGATAGGCAGAAACCGACATAAGGGGCCCGAGTGCCTGGCAGGTGCACCGGGCAAGGGGCCGTCTGCCTGGAATATGCGATAGTACGGTACGGCGGATTTGGCATCGACGAGGAGAACCAACGTGATCGAACGTCTGCCCCGGCCCGCGCGTGTACTGCTCGCCGGTGTGCTCGGCACGAGCCTGACACTGGCGGCCGGTTGCGGGAGCACCGACGACAAGGGCTCGTCCGGAAAGGGCGGCAAGACGCTCTTCGTGTTCGCCGCCGCGTCACTGACCGGGACGTTCACCTCGCTGAGCAAGACCTTCGAGTCCGCGCACCCCGGTGTGAAGGTGAAGTTCGACTTCGGCGGCAGCTCCGCACTGGCCCAGCAGATCACGCAGGGCGCGCCGGCCGACGTGTTCGCGGCCGCCAGCCCGGCCACGATGAAGACGGTGACCGACGCCAAGGACGCCGCGGGCACGCCGACGACGTTCGTGCGCAACCGGCTCGAGATCGCGGTGCCGCCGAGCAACCCCGGCAAGGTCAAGGCGTTCAAGGACCTGGCCGACCCGAAGCTCAAGGTCGTGGAGTGCGCGCCCGAGGTGCCGTGCGGCGCCGCGGCCCTGAAGGCCATCGCGGCCGCCGGTCTCAAGGTCAAGCCCGTCTCGCAGGAACAGGACGTCAAGGCGGCCCTCACCAAGGTGCGGCTCAACGAGGCCGACGCGGCCCTCGTCTACCGTACGGACGTCAAGGCCGCGGCCGGCAAGGTGACCGGCATCGACTTCCCCGAGGCCGCCCAGGCGATCAACGACTACCCGATCGTCACGCTGGCCAAGGCGCCGCAGCCCGACCTCGCCAAGCAGTTCGTCCAGCTCGTGCTGTCCGCCCAGGGCAAGTCCGTGCTGACGCAGGCGGGCTTCGAGTCTCCCTGAACCGAGCGAGGCGAGGGCCCCTCCGGAGCGGGCCCTCCCTCCGACGCCGAACGGCCGGCCCCCCGTGCGGGGGTCGGCCGTTCGGCGCGTGAGGCTCTACTCGGTCTGGTCGTCGATCACGGCGTCCGGAGCGTGCTTCTTCACCGACGCGACGCCGTTGAGGGCCGAGGTCTTGGTCTCGTACGTCTCGCTGGTCGCGATCACCTGACCGTTGGACGCGACGAGGTTGAAGTGGAATTTTCCGCTCTTGCCCTGCTTAACGACGAACTTTCCCGCCATCGTCTGGTACCTCCTACGCGTTGACTGCTGTGCGGCCGTACCCGAGCAGAGCACAGGAAAACGATCTATGTCTGCTCATTCCGGATATAGGAAGTATGGGACGGGAGGAGGCCGGCACAACACCCGGCCGCGCTCGATATCCTGTTTCCTGCCTTTCAGGCGGTCTTCGCGCGCGGGCCGCGCCGAAGACCCGGGGAGTTCCGAGTTCACGCAGGGAGCAGGGGTTATCCGATGAGCGCGCCCACGCATCAGGAGCGGCACAGCTTTCAGGCCGAGGTCGTCCAGCTTCTCGACCTGATGATTCATTCGCTGTACAGCAACAAGGAGATCTTCCTGCGGGAGGTGATCTCCAACGCCTCGGACGCCATCGACCGGCTGCGCTTCGCGATCCTCACCGAGTCCGACCTGAACGAGACCGACGACGACCTGCGGATCCGCGTCGCGTTCGACAAGGACGCGCGCACCATCACCATCGCCGACAACGGCATCGGCATGAGCCGCCAGGAGGTGATGGACAACATCGGCACCATCGCCAAGTCCGGCACACGCGAGTTCTTCCAGGCGCTGACCGGCGACCAGCGCAAGGACGCGACGCTCATCGGCCAGTTCGGCGTCGGCTTCTACTCCTCGTTCATCGTGGCCGACCGCGTCACGCTGACCACCCGCCGGGCCGGGCTGCCCGCCGCCGAGGGGGTCCGCTGGGAGTCCGACGGCCGCGGCGAGTACGCGCTGGAGACGGTCGAGCGCGCCGAGCGCGGCACCGAGATCGTGCTGCACCTGCGCGAGGAGCGAGGACGACCTGCTCAACGGCCACCGGCTGCGCACGATCATCCAGAAGTACTCCGACCACATCAGCCTGCCGATCCTGATGCCGGGCGCGGCCGGAGAGGACGGCACGGCCGGCGAGGACACCGTCGTCAACCGGGCGTCGGCGCTGTGGGCACGTCCGAAGAGCGAGATCCGAGGACAAGGACTACAACGAGTTCTACAAGCACGTCGCGCACGACTTCGCCGACCCGCTCGCCCATCTGCACAGCAAGATGGAGGGCACCTACGAGTACACGCTGCTGCTCTTCATCCCGGCGACCGCGCCGTTCGACCTGTGGATGCCCGAGTCGCGCCACGGCGTGAAGCTGCACGTCCAGCGGGTCTTCATCATGGACGACACCGGGCAGCTGATGCCGAGCTACCTGCGGTTCGTCCGCGGCGTCATCGACTCCAGCGACCTGCCGCTGAACGTCTCGCGCGAGATCCTGCAGAGCAGCCGCGTGGTCGACTCGATCCGCTCCAGCGCGGTCAAGAAGGTGCTGCGGCTGCTGAAGGACCTCGCCGACAAGGAGCCGGACAAGTACGCGACGTTCTGGAAGGAGTTCGGCGACGTCCTGAAGGAGGGCGTCGCCGAGGACTACTCCAACCGCGACGACATCGCCAAGCTGCTGCGGTTCACCACGACGCGCGTCGGCCGCGGACGAGCCGGACACCTCGCTCGAGGACTACGTCGCGCGCATGAAGGAGGGCCAGGAGAAGATCTACTACCTCCTCGCGCCGACGCCGGCCGCCGCCAAGAGCAGCCCGCACCTGGAGATCTTCGCGCAAGAAGGGCATCGAGGTGCTGCTGCTCGGGCAGGCCATCGACAACTGGCTCGTGACGAGCCTGCCCGACTTCGAGGGCAAGCGGCTGCAGTCGGTCGCCCAGGGCGTCTCCGACCTCGGCGCGATGGAGGACGAGGCCGAGAAGGAGGCGAGCGAGAAGGCCGGCACCGAGCTGGGCGGCCTGGTCGAGCGGCTGAAGACGGCGCTCGGCGACAAGGTCTCCGACGTGCGCACCACCAACCGGCTCACCACCTCGCCCGCCTGCCTCGTGGCCGACGAGCCGGACATCGAGATGAACCTCGTGCGCCGGATGCGCGGCTCGGGGCTGCCCAGCCAGCCCGGTCCTGGAGATCAACCCCGGCCACGCGCTCGTACGGCGGCTCGACGGCGAGACCGACGAGCAGCGGCTCGCCGACTGGGCGGACGTGCTCTTCAACCAGTCCGTGCTCACCCTCGGCGCCCGCATCGACGAGCCGGCCGCGTTCGTCGAGCGGCTCAACGGCCTGCTCATGACCCTGGCCGGCGAAGAGGGCTGAACGGCCCGGTGGGCCGGGGCGATCCGCCCCGGCCCACCGGCCTGCCCACCAGCCCGCTCAGGTTCCGAACACCTGGAACTCCCAGAGCGAGTAGCCGTACGGGGTACCGCGCCCGGTGCCGTACATCCGCACGTACCGGCCGGAGCCGGAGACGTTCAGATCCTGCACCCCTCCCGTGCCGGTGGTCGTCGAATAGACCGTCGTCCAGTTCGTCCCATTAGTGGACGTCTGGATCTGGAACGCCTTGCCGTACGCCGCCTCCCAGTTGAGCAGGATGTGGCTGAGCGAGTGCACCGAGCCGAGGTCGACCTGGAGCCACTGCGGGTCGCTGAACGCGCTGGACCAGCGCGATCCGGTGTTGCCGTCCGTGGCGTTGACCGCCGTGGTGCCGGCCGCCTCGACCGAGGACGCCGTGGTCGGCTTGCCCTGGGACAGGTTCGTGCCGGAGCCGCCACCGCCGCCCGGCGCCTTGTTGTAGACCGCGACGTAGTCGATGTTGAGCTGCGCCGCCGGAGACGGTCGCGGCGTTCGGGCCGCCGCCGAACGCGTCGCGGGAACCCGCCGCCCATCGCGAGGTCGAAGATGATGAAGAACGGATGGTCGACGGCGTTCGCCCAGGTGGTGGCGTCCACCCGGTTCGAGGCGAGGGTGAAGTAGTTGTTGCCGTCGAGGTACCAGCGGATCTGCTCGGGCGAGACCGACCGGTCGATCTGCACCGCGTAGGTGTGGTAGCCGGTCTGGCAGCCGCCGCAGGCGCGCTCGCCGCTGCCGATGCCGGTGGACTCGTTGCAGGGCCCGCCGGGGTTGGTGCCGCAGTGCAGGGTGCCGAACACCGAACTGCGGCCGTTGATGTCCTCCAGGATGTCGACCTCGCCGGAGGTCGGCCACGGCGTGCCGCTGCGCAGCGTCGAGCCGAGCATCCAGAACGCCGGCCAGTATCCCGCGCCGTTCGCGGTGGTGACGTTGGGCTGCTGGATCGACGCCTGCATCATCACGACGCCGCCCGCGGGCGCGCCGAACGAGGACGGCCTGCGTCTCCACCCGGCCCGAGGTCCAGCCGCCGCGCGGGTCCGAGCCGGAGTGGAGCGCCTTGAGTACGAGATGCCCGGCACCGTCCTGGAAGACGTTGGCCGTGCTGTTCGTCATCGTCTCGATCTCACCGGTGCCGAAGCTGCTGCCCGGACCCGGTGTCGTACTTCCAGGTCCCGGTGTTCAGCCCGGAGCCGCTCGCACCGGTGAAGTCGTCGCTCCAGGTGGTGGTGAAACCCGCGGGTGGTGCCGGCACCGCGGCGGGCCTGGCGGTGCCCGCCGAGGCGCCGGCTGCCATCGTCGCCGGTGTGATCACACCGACGGCGAGGATGACGGCGCCGGCTCCCACCCTGAGCCGGCGCGCCCATGAGGCGGGGCGCGCC
This sequence comes from uncultured Actinomycetota bacterium, assembly GCA_963799975.1. Taxonomy (GTDB): domain Bacteria; phylum Actinomycetota; class Actinomycetes; order Streptosporangiales; family Streptosporangiaceae; genus Actinoallomurus. The sequence continues at coordinate 1,649,085 of CAWCZF010000006.1, forward strand.
TCGGTGAGACGTCTGTCGTGTCGCTTGTAGAACACCTGTTGCTCCTTGTCCGGGGCCGCACAGACCCACCCGTACGGCCCCGTTGAGGGTCGGCGAGGGTTGACGGTCTCGGGTTCGTTACCTGACGGGGTTCACCAGCCGACGGCGACGAGCAGGTACTGCGGGTTGCCGTGGGAGATGAACGAGGACTGGCCCGCGACGTCGTCGTAGGGGAAGCCGTACGCGAGGTGGTTGATCGCGTGGTCGTGCCAGAACTTGGCGTAGTAGTTGGCCGGGGCCGCCTTGTAGTACTGGCTCGGGTCCGACCACTGCGACTGGGGCAGCTGCGCGACGTGGCGGTTGAGCGCGGCGCACATGTTCGGGTTGCCCGCCAGCGAGCCCGCGCAGCCCGTGATGTTGGAGGTGGGCTCGTTCACGCCGACCGACTGGGCGTAGGCGGTGAAGTAGTTCGCGTACTGACCGCCGGTACGGAAGGCGCTGTCGCTGCCCGGGGCGGGGATGTAGTACGGGGCCTGCACCGTGGCCAGGTGCTTGAACTCGGTCGGCACCTCGTTCTGGAACCGCTGGAACGTCGCCGTACGGTCCTCGGCGAACGTGGCCTGGTCCTCGCCGACCTGCGTGTCGTACCCGTCGTGCGCGTGCAGCCGCAGGGCCAGCTTCAGGCCGAACCCGTCGACGCGCGTCGTGTTGCCGTTGAACACCGACGGGCCCGACCGTGAACTCGATGAAGTCCTTGTACTGGCTGGTCGGCGAGCCGAGGTAGAAGTACATCCGCCCGGCGGAGTTGGCGGGCATGTCGAAGTACGGCTGCTCGGCGATCGAGTGCGTCTGGCCGTTGAAGCTCCAGTAGACCTGGCTGTCGGGGTAGTGGCCGTTGGTCTGGTTGAGGATCTTCAGTTCCAGCACGTTGTGCGCGGCCGGGATGGTGCTGGTGTCGCCCCAGAAGGTGTCGGGCGGGGGCGGCGTGGTCGTCCCGGTGACGTGCACGCCGAACTCCCACAGCGAGTAGCCGTACGGAGTGTGCCGCGCGGTGCCGTACATCGCGCACGTAGCGCCCGGTGCCGGTGACGGCGAGGGTCTGGGTGCCCCCGGGGCCGGCCGTGGTGTTGTAGATCGTCGTCCAGCCGCCGGTGCCGGTGTCGGAGACCTGGATCTGGAAGGCGCTTCGCGTACGCGGCCTCCCAGTTGAGGTCGATCTGGCAGACGGACTGGGAGGAGCCGAGGTCCACCTGGACCCACTGCGGGTCGCTGAAGGCGCTGGACCAGCGGGTTCCGGTGTTGCCGTCGACGGCGGCGGAGGCGGGGAAGCTGCCGTTCTCGGTCGAGGAGGCGGTCGCCGGGCGGTTCAGCGCCGCGTTGGTCCCGTTGCAGGCGGCGGGCGCCGGGGCGGACGGCCGTGCCCCGGCGGACAGGGGCGCCAGGAGACCGGCGAGAAGCATGATCGCGGCGGATGCGATCACGATGAGGGGTGCGGGCGTGTGGCGGCGCGCCGCGGTACGAGGGGTCGGGTGCACGACGGCTCCCTTTCTGGGGGTAGGGAGGTTGAGACACGCGACTCCGGCGGGCCGCGGAACCGCCGGAGTCGCGTGGGGGGCGGGGCGTAGTGGGTCGGGGCGGAGGGGTGATTCTGAGAGCGCTCTCACGGAGACGGTGGCGGTCATTCTGACTCCCGTCAAGAGAGTCAAGGCATAACGTTTTGATAACGCGAGAGCGGGGTGATGCTGCCCGCCATCTCCGACATATGCCCTGGCCAGGATATTTGTTGTTCGGCACCCCAATAACGCCGATGAAACCGGCCGAAATTTTTCCGCACCGAGGCTCCGCGGCGCTCCGGCCCGGGACGCGAGAGCGGCGGCGTGTCAGGCCACGCCGCCGCTCCGGGCACGACCGCGCACCGCCCGCCGGGTTGCGCCGTTGCGGCGTCAGGGCTGGTACGTGCCCGGCTCCCAGGCGCGGGTGGCGACGCTGATGGCGTTCCAGGCGTTGATGGCGACGATCAGGGACACCAGGGCCGCGATCTCCTCCGCGGAGAACTCCTCGGCCACCGCGTCGTAGTCGGCCTGCGGGACGTGCGTCGCGGACAGCAGCGTGACGGACTCGGCGAAGGCGAGCGCGGCGCGTTCGCGCGCGCTGAAGTACGGCGTCTCGCGCCAGGCGGGCAGGGCGTAGAGCCGCTGCTCGGACTCCCCCGCGGCGCGTGCGTCCTTGGTGTGCATGTCGATGCAGTACGCGCAGCCGTTGAGCTGTGAGGCACGGATCCGTACCAGCTCCCGCAGGCTCGGGTCGAAGTCCACGCGGTCGAGTTCGGCCGTCGCGGCGTTGTCGAGGTCGGCTCATCGCGCGGGAGAAGCGCGCGGCGAGGGTGTCGAAGTCCAGTCGTGCGGTTGTGGTCGTGTTCGGTGTGGTCGTGTTCGTGTTCATGCCACGAACCTAGGGCCGGAACAGCCCAGGAGTAAGGTCCACCTTCATGGCGAGAACATGGGCCGTTTCCGGCGTGGACCTGCATCTGGACCTGACCGGCACGCGTGTGCGCGCGGCGCTGGAGTCCGCGTTGCGCGAGGCCGTGCGCACCGGCCGGCTGGCCGCGGGTCTGCGACTCCCCTCCTCGCGTGCGCTGTCGGCCGACCTGGGCATCGCGCGCAACACGGTCGCGGACGCCTATGGCCAACTCGTCGCGGAGGGCTGGCTGACGGCGCTGCCGGGCTCGGGCACCCGCGTCGCCGCGCGCCCGTCCGGCGCACCCCTGTCTCCCGCGCCTACCCCGGGCCCAGGTCCGGGTCCGGCGGCCGCGCCGCCGGCGCCGGGACGTGCCGCCGCTCCCCCGGCGGGGACGCTCCGGCACGATCTGCGGCCGGGCTCGCCGTGCCTGTCGCTGTTCCCGCGCGCGGGGTGGCCGGCCGCGGCACGCCGCGCGCTCGCCACCGCGCCGGCCGAGACTCTGGGCTACGGCCACACCCGGGGGGTGCCCGCGCTGCGGGCCGCCCTGGCCGAGTACCTCGCGCGCGCACGCGGCGTGCACGCCGACCCCGAGCACCTCGTGGTGTGCACGGGCTTCACGCAGGCCCTCGGGCTGCTCGACCCGGGTGCTGCGGGAGCGCGGCGCGACGACGATGAGCGTGGAGACGTACGGCCACCGGCACCACCGCGAGGTGATCGCCGCAGGCGGCCTGCTGCCGCGGCCGGTCCCCGTGGACGAACACGGCGCGGACGTCGCGGCCGCGGCCGGGGGCGGTGACCCGCTGCTGCTGACGCCGGCACACCAGTTCCCGCTGGGCATGCCGCTGGCCGCGCACCGCCGTACGCGGGCCGTCCGGTGGGCGCACGAGACCGGAGGGCTGATCATCGAGGACGACTACGACGGGGAGTTCCGCTACGACCGCCAGCCGATCGGCGCACTCCAGGCGCTGGCCCCCGAACACGTCGTGTACGCGGGCACCGCGAGCAAGACACTGGCGCCGGGCCTGCGCCTCGCCTGGCTGGTCCTGCCGTCCGCGCTGGTCGAGGAGGTCGCCGACGCCAAACGGATCGCCGACGCCCACACCAGCACCCTCGAACAGCTGACGCTGGCCGAGTTCCTCACCTCGGGCGCCTACGACCGGCACGTACGCCGCTGCCGCCTGGCCTATCGCCGCCGCCGCGACCGCCTGGTCGCCGCGCTGCACCGCGAGGTGCCGCACATCCGGATCACGGGCGTCGCCGCGGGCATGCACGCCCTGCTGCGACTCCCGCCCGGCACCGGCCGAGGACACCGTGGTCGAGGACACCGTGGTCGCCCGCGCCGCCGGCAACGGCCTCGCCATGGAGAGCCTGACCACCTTCCGCTCCGACCCGCTCGCCGGAGCAGCCGCCGTACCGCCCGGCGACGACCACGGACCGGCGCTCGTCGTCGGCTACGCGACGCCTCCGGACCACTCCTACACCGCCGCGCTCGCCCGGCTGTGCGCCACGCTCAAAGCCTGACCCCGCCGGGAAACCGGCCCGCCCCGGCCCCGCGAACCGGCCCCGCGAAGCTCCGGCAGCGTACTCGCCCCCCGTGCGGCCTCACTCGGCCATATCCCCCTATAACACGATTTGATCTGGAACGGTGGGCCGAAGGGATACGGCCTGGGGCCGGTCCGGCTCACCGGCGGGGGCGTGACGGTGACCCGGGCGGCGGAGGGCCGGCACGGGGCGGCCGAGAGGGGGCGGCGATGACCGTCGTGGGGACCTGGAACCTGGAGAACCTGTTCAAGCCCGGCGGTGCGTTCGGGCCGGCCACCGAGGCCGTCTACCTGCGCAAGCTGAGCAGCATGGCGACCACCATCGACGACGCCGGGCTCGACGTCCTCGCCGTGCAGGAGGTCGGCGACCCGGACGCGCTCACCGACCTGACCGAGCTGCTCGGCGGCGACTGGCAGCACGTCACGTCGCAGCACTTCGAGCCGGCGCATCCGATCCGGGTCGGCTTCGTCAGCCGTCTTCCGCTGACGGTGCTCGCCGACGCCGCCGCGTTCCCCGCGCAGCTCGGCCGGACCCAGACCGACGACGCCGGGACGCAGATCGCCCAGATGGGCCGCGGCGCCCTGGCCGTACGCGTGGCGGCGGAGGGCCGCGACCTCGTCCTCGTCGCCTGCCACCTCAAGTCCAAGCTGCTCAGCTTCCCCGCCACCGGGAAGCGGAGCCGATTCGAGCCGAGGGACGAGGGCGAACGAGCACGGTACGCGGCGTACGCGCTCAACCGGCGCACCTCCGAGGCCGTCACCGTGCGCGCGCTGGCCGACACGCTGCTCGGCGGGCAGGGGCAGAGCCGCGCCGTGATGGTGATGGGCGACCTCAACGACGAGCCCCTGGCCGCCACGACCCAGATCCTGCTCGGACCGCCCGGCAGCGAGTTGGGCACCAAGGGCGCCGACCAGCCCGACAAGGGCGACGCGGCCCGGCTGTGGAACCTCGCGCCGCGTATCCCCGCCGAGGAGCGGTACTCCCGTGTCTACCGCGGCCGCGGCGAGCTGATCGACCACATCCTCGCCAGCCAGACCCTCCTCGCCCAGACGCGGGAGGTGCACATGGTGCACGACCGCCCGCTGCCGTCGGTGACCGACGACGCACCGGCACGGCGCGACGCGCCCGCCTCCGACCACGCCCTGCTGCTGACCCGCCTGACCTCCTGACGGCGAGCGGTCCTGGGCGCAGGGGCGGGAGCCGCGCCGCCCCGACGACACCGAGCCGGGCAGGGTGTTCGAGCCCGGCGGCCACCGTCCAGGCCACGACTCGGGCCCTCTCCGGCCTGAACGCGAGAAGCGGGGCCGGCCCGGCGCCGGCCCCGCTTCTCATCGGCAGGTCAGGGACGGAGCAGGGCCCGGTGCGGGATGATGCCCGGCGCCGACACGGCGGCCACACCCGCGGCGGCGGTCATCGCCGGTACGCCCGCCCAGCGCCGCAGGGACGCGGTGATCGCGGCCTGCTGGCCGGCGTCCAGCCGGGAGATCGTCGTCAGGTGGTCGCCGTCCGGCTTGACGTAGACGGCCGAGTCCTGGCTGCCCGACCCGAGCCGGAACGGTGTCGCCCCGTACGGGTCGACGCCGCCGTAGGTGAAGATCAGGTGCTTGCCCTGGGTCCGCACCCAGTGGTCGACGTCGGGCATCACGCGGGGGTCGAACCGCATCGGCACCGATCGGGGGAAGTACTGCCGCGCGCTCTCCGCGTACGGGTAGTGCAGCAGCTTCACCAGGTGGCGCTGGGGCTCGACCGGGTAGTCGAGCTGGGTGCCGGCCTGGTAGTAGTACGCCAGGAACAGCTCCTCGCCCTGGTCGGAGTCGGCGAGCATCGCGCCCGGCCCGCCGCCGACGTTGTCGAAGAAGTCGTACAGGTCGGCCACCGGCGCGCCGGCCGGCGGAATCGTGTCGCAGCTGATCCCGGGCTCGTTGTCGTAGTACTGCCAGAACAGGAACGGCGTGTCCACGACGTCGAACTCGAACGCCTTGTCCAGCGAGCCCACGTCCTGGTCGAACGTCGCGCCGGCCTCGGTCGCCGCGGCGGACATCAGCGCCTCCATCCCGGCCCGCTGCCGCAGCGCCTCCTTCTGGACGCGCCGCAGGTCGGCACGGCACTGGGGGGTGCCCACCTTGTGCTCGATGAAGTTCGCGTACGCGTCGCCGTGGTGGGTGATGTCGTTCGGCGAGCTGTACGCGAGCGTGCCGCTGTAGTCGTTCGGGTAGAAGCGGTCGTGGTAGACGGCCGTCATCCCGCCCTTGCTGATGCCGGTCGCGAGCCAGTGCGCCGGGTAGATCGACTTGAACGTCTGGTCGATCTGGTGCTCGTCGGTGGCCTCCTGCCAGATGTCCAGCTTGTTCCAGGCGGTGGGCTGCGGCGTCGAGCCGTCGAAGTAGCGGTGCTCGATGTCGAGCTGGTTCGCGCCCGTGAGCTTGGTCGGCTCGGTGACGTACTGGAAGCCGACGACGTCGTAGTTGAAGTAGCCCGAGGTGAAGACCACCATCGGGGCGCTGACGTCGCGGTGCAGCAGGGTGAGCCGCTGCTCGAACGTGCCGCGCTCGGGGTGGCGGTGGTCGACCGGCTGCCGGTACTCCAGGAAGAACTGCCGGAATCCGGGCGGCGGACTCGTCCCCTCGGACAGATACGTGACATTCGGCAGATGTTGCAGAGTGGTCACGATATCGTCTGCCGGCGGCCGGAGTTTCGGCCGAGGCCGTCCCGGGCGTGACGAGGCCCAGGAAAGCGAACAGCATTAATACGGTGATAATCGAGCGCATGGGCGGCACCTCCAAAGAATGCCCATGATCGTACGCCCGCCGCCGCCCTCAGGACCTGGCCACATTGGGCCGCGAACACCACTCATGGCATCAGAAGGCACTTTCTCGGAGTTTTCGTGAATTCCACAGAAATGCAGCTGAGAAAATCGGCGATACCCGGTTGAAGCGGTGATGACGGCCGCGAAGGCGATGCCGATCGGCTTTACCCGGTGACGAGAAAATCCGTACCGGAAAGCGGTGCGGCGTACGCTGCGGTGCATGACTGACTTCGACGCGTACGAACGCGAGTTGTGGGCGGGCCGGGCCGGCGCGTACGAGGGTGGCTTCGCCCGGCTGACCGCGCACGCGATCGGCCCGCTCCTGGACGCGGCGCACGTCGAGACGGGATGCCGGGTGCTCGACCTGGGCACGGGCCCGGGCTTCGTGGCGGCCGAGGCGGTGCGCCGCGGCGCGGAGGTGTCGGCCGTGGACGCCGACCCGCAGATGGCGCAGACGGCGGCGCGCAACGTGCCGGCCGCCGACGTACGCGTCGCGGTCCTGCCCGACCTGCCGCACGACGACGAGACGTTCGACGCGGTGGTCGGCAACTTCGTGATCAACCACGTCGGCGACCCGCCGGTCACCCTGAAGGAACTGCACCGGGTCCTGCGGCCGGGCGGCCGCCTCGCGCTGACCTGCTGGGTCATGCCGGCCCAGGGCATGCATGGCCGTCGTACGCGACGCGATGGAGGAGGTGGGCGTCCCCTGGCCGGACGACGTGCCGCTGAGCCCGTTCACCTCCTACGGGCAGCGGGACGCCTTCGCCGCACTGCTCGCCGGCGTGTTCCGCGAGGCGGCCGCCGAGGCCCTCGACTGGGACTTCGTGTTCGACCCCGCGGAGTGGTGGGAGAGCGGCGCCATGGCCGGGGTCGGCTCGAACGGCGTCGTCCTGCTCCGGCAGGACGACGAGACGGTCGCGCGGGTCCGTGCCGCCTACGACCGCGGGCTCGCGGCCTTCGCCGCCGGCGGCGGCCGTGCGTCGGTCCGCGCCCACGCGCTGCTGGCGCACGGCGTTCGCTGACCCGCGGCGGCCACCGGCGCCTTGGCGGCCGCCGGGCGGGGTAGGAATTTGATTAGTCCGTTTCGTCCCCCGGGGAAGAAGGAGGCCCGTCATGGCCTCAGTGGCGGCCTGGCTGGCGTTCGTCATCGTGCTGGCGGCCACGGTCGCCACGGTCGTGACCGCCCGCAGGCGCGACGCGCTGCCGCGGCGCGACGCGGATCCGCGGCGCGAGCCGGGCGACGCGGCGGGCCACGACGACCCGGACTCCTCGTGACCACCGGAGCCCCGACCGCACACACGACCACTTTTGACTCCCCCAGTAACTGATATTTCGACACTTAACCGAGAGTTCGTGGTTGATTAACCGTTTCGCACTTTCTAGGCTCACATGAGGCATTCACACTCTGGCGGGGCACTGCCCCAGACCCGCCCTGCCCCGCCTCGACCGGAGGTCCACTGTGAGCCCACTGGCCGAAAGACCGAGCCGCCGCACTCTCACCGCTCTCGCGTCCGCTTTCGGACTCGCCGCCGCGGCCGCGATAGGGCTGTGGAGCGGTGCCGGCGGCACCGCGCACGCGGCCGGAAGTGTGCCGACCCCCGACCACGTCGATCGTCGCCGTCATGGAGAACCACGCGTACAGCCAGATCATCGGCAGTTCCAGCGCGCCGTACATCAATTCGCTCAAGAGCGGCGGCGCGGTCCTGACCTCCTCCTTCGCCATCACCCACCCGAGCCAGCCCAACTACTTCACGCTCTTCTCCGGCTCGACCCAGGGCATCACCGACGACGGCTGCTACACCCCCGGGTTCAGCTCCGCCCCGAACCTCGCCGCCGAACTGGCCGCCGCCGGCGAGTCCTGGGGCAGCTACAACGAGACGCTGCCCAGCCAGGGCTCGACCGTCTGCAGCAGCGGGAACTACGCGCGCAAGCACAACCCGTGGTTCGGGTTCAGCCAACGTCCCGACCTCGACCGCCAAGACGTTCGCCCAGTTCCCGGCCGACTACACGACGCTGCCGCAGGTCTCCTTCGTCACGCCGAACCTGTGCAGCGACATGCACGACTGCTCGGTCTCGACCGGTGACACCTGGCTGAAGAACAACCTCGGCGCGTACGCGACCTGGGCCAAGACCCACAACAGCGTGCTCATCGTGACCTTCGACGAGGACAACCGCCTCGCCGGGAACCGGATCGCCACCGTGCTGTACGGCCAGCCGGTCAAGGCCGCGAGCACCTCCGCCACCAACTACAACCACTACAACGTCCTGCGGACGATCGAGGACATGTACGGCACCGCGCATGCCGGCAACGCCGCCTCCGCGTCGGACATCAGCGGCATCTGGGCGAGCTGACCGGATGTACGTCGCGGACAGCGGCGCCGCGACCGAGGCCCGGGGCGCACTGCGTCCCGGGCCGCGGGCCGCCGCCATCGGCCCCACCGTCATCGCCCTCGGCACGGTCAGCCTGATCACCGACGTCTCCTCGGAGATGGTCACCGCGGTGCTGCCGCTCTACCTCGTCGCCGGGCTCGGGCTGTCCCCGCTCGGCTTCGGCCTCCTCGACGGCGTCTACAACGGCTTCAGCGCCGTCGTACGGCTCGCCGGGGGCCATCTCGCCGACCGGCGCGACAAGCACAAGGCGGTCGCGGTGGCCGGGTACGGCCTGTCGGCGGTGTGCAAGCCGCTGCTGCTGCTCGTGCACACGCTGCCGCTGATCGGCGCGGTGCTGGCCGCCGACCGTACGGGCAAGGGCCTGCGCACCGCGCCGCGCGACGCCATGATCTCGCTGGCGTCCGCGCCCGAGGCGCACGGCCGCGCGTTCGGCGTGCACCGCGCGATGGACACGGCCGGGGCGCTGCTGGGCCCGCTCGTCGCGTTCGTGATCCTGCGGCAGGCCGCCGAGGGGTACGACGCGGTCTTCACGGTGAGCACGTGCGTGGCGGTGACCGGCGTGCTCGTCCTCCTGCTCTTCGTGCCGGCGCGGCCCGGCCGGCCCGCGGCGCTGCGGCCGGCGGAGCGCGCGTCTCGCTGCGCGCCGCACTCGCCCTGCTGCGCCGCCGCGACCTGCGGCGCCTGTCGATCTGCGCGCTGCTGCTCGGGCTGGCGACGGTCAGCGACTCGTTCGTGTACCTCGTGCTGCAGCGCCGCTTCGGCGTCCCGGTCCAGTGGTTCGCGCTGCTGCCGCTCGGCACCGCCGCCGGGTTCCTGCTGCTGACCGTGCCGCTCGGCCGGCTCGCGGACCGGGTCGGCCGCTGGCGGGTGTTCCTCGGCGGGCACGTCGCGCTGCTGTCGGCGTACGCGCTGCTGCTCACGCCCTGGCACTCCGGCGCGCTGCCGTACGCCGTGCTCGCCCTGCACGGCACGTTCTACGCGGCCACCGACGGCGTGCTGATGGCCGCCGCGGCCGCGACCGTGCCGGCCGCGCTGCGCTCCAGCGGGCTGGCCCTCGTGCAGACCGGCCAGGCGGCGGCGCGGTTCGCCTGCTCGCTGGCCTTCGGCGCCGCGTGGACGGCGTGGGGCGACCGCACCGCGCTGACCGCGACCGCGCTCGCCCTGGCGGTCTGCGTCGCGGGCACGGCCTGGCTGCGCCCGGCCGAGGCCCTGGCCGGGCCGCGCGATGAGTTCTCGTCACCGGCTTCTCGTCCTGGCCGCCGCGGTCGTGGTGCTGGCGGCCGTCGCCACCGCGTCCGTGCTGCACGCCGCGCACCGCGCCGGCCGCAAGGACATGGCACAGGCGGGCGGGCCGCGGGTGGCCGCCGGGCACGTCTCGCTCGCGGCGAGCCCGCGGCGGCTGATGGTCTTCCGCAACATGGCGTGGGGCCCGCACCGCGACGAGCTGGCGACCGTGCCGGCCGCCGCGCCCGGCGGGTCCGCGTACCGCCTCCGGCGTGCAGTGCCTGCGGTTCTACGCCGCCGCGGGCACCGGGCGTCTGCCTTCAGGCGGTCCACGGCGCGGTGCATGACTCCTACCGCGCCGTCGTACTGGACTCCCGGCTGCGCGAGCTGCGCCGCTACCCGGCCGGCGGCATCCCGACCCGCGCGCGGGTCTCGCCCAGCGGCCGGATGGTCGCCTGGACCGTGTTCGTCAGCGGCGACTCCTACGCCGGCACCGCCTTCTCGACCCGTACCTCGATCCTGGACACGCGCACCTGGACGCTCCAGTCGCAGCCTGGAGTCGTACGCGATCACCCGGGACGGCCGCGCGTACCGTGCCGCCGACGTCAACTTCTGGGGCGTCACCTTCGCCGACGACACGCACTTCTACGCGACACTCGCGACCGGCGGGCGGACCTACCTCGTACGCGGGCGACGCCGCCGCCCGTACCGTGCGCACGCTTCGGGAGAACGCCGAGTGCCCGTCGCTGTCCCCCGACGGCGTCGCGGATCGTGTTCAAGAAGCGCGTGAAGGGCCTGTCGCCGGACGCGCCGTGGCGGCTGTACGCGCTGGACCTGCGCGACGATGCGCGAGACGCCGCTCGCCGAGCGCCGCAGCGTGGACGACCAGGTCGTCTGGTCCGGCCCCGGCACCGTCGTCTACGCGATGGCCGGCGACTACGGCAGCGACCTGTGGACGGTGCCGGCCGACGGCACGGGCGCGGCGACGCGCCTGACGACGGCCGCCCTCGCGCCCGCCTACGTCGGGCCCTGAGGCTCGGCGCTCCCGTGACGCGCGGGAGCGGCCCGCAGGTTACCCGGCGCCGATGGCCGTTGCGCGGCCTGTGCGCGACCGGCACACGAAGATCGCGAAATCGCTTGCCCGGCCGGGACGCAGGGTGGTCGAATTCGGACGAATTTCCCGCCTTCTCACAGGAGTACCAAATGATCGACTTGCGCCGGGCAATGCACGCGCGCAAGATCATGGTCCCGCTGGCGGCGTTCGCGGCCGGGACCGTCATCGCGCCGGTGGCGGCGTACGCGGCGACCGGATCCTTCTCCAGCACGTCCACGACCAGCGCGGTCACGGCGACGAACACCGGCGGCGGGCTACGCCCTGGACGCCACGTCGTCCAAGACGACCTCGATCCGGTCCACGTCCCAGGGCACCGGGAACGGCTCGGCCATGCTGTTGCGCCAGTACTCCACCGGCGACGGGTCCAACGCGCTGTACGCCAAGTCCTACGTCACCACCGGCACCCACTTCGGCGTGCAGGGCGTCAGCAGCTCCCAGGGCGCCGGCGTCTACGGGCAGGCGACGCAGGACACGGGCGTGGCGGGCGACGGCGCGGTCGGCGTCATCGGCCAGGGCACGGCGTACGGCGTCGTCTCGCAGGGCGACGGCCTCGTCACCGGCGGAAACCTGTACGACGACGGCGGCGTGAGCGGCATCTGCGGCGTCGCGGCCGGCGAGACGTCCGCCTCGTGCACCTTCCGCGTCGGCTTCGTCGACCCGACGGCCAAGCCGATCGTCGTCGTGACGCCGCAGGGCAACCCGGGCGGCACGTACTGGGTGGACGCCACGACCGGCACACGGGTTCACGCTGAACCTGTCCGCGCCGGCACCGGCGGCGGTGGACTTCGGCTACCACGTGGTGGGCCTCTACACGCCGGCCGCCGCCCGCGCCACGGTCCCGTCCACGGCCAGGAAGCCGCAGGCACGACGCTCGCGTTGACGGCTCCCGGCGGGCCCGGGAGACACTCCTCGCAGTTTCTGGCAATCTGGTGCCGGAAAGGCCGAGCGGGGGACGGTCACGGTGGGGTGGAGAAGTACATTTCGTCGGCCTGTGGCGCACATGTCCTGTGCCGTCCTTCTCGTCGTCGGCAGCGTCGCGTCCGCGCACGCGACGCTGCCCGCGTCCCGTACCCGCGCCGCCCCCGCGCCGCGCTGGGCGGGCACGTGGGAGTCGGCGATGGCCGCCGGGGTCAGCGACGGCTGCGCCGACTGCACGATCCGCGACGTCGTCCACACCAGCGCGGGCGGGACGGCCGTGCGCATACGGCTCTCCAACGTGTTCGGCGCCGCTCCCCTGACCGTCGGGCACACGACCATCGCGGTCCCGGCGGTCCCGGGCAGTGCCGCCGTGGCGCCGGGCACGCTGCGGCAAGTGAGGTTCGGCGACGACGCGGCGGTCACGATCGCGCCCGGCGCCGAGGCGGTCAGCGACCCGGTCGCGATGACCGTGCCGGCCGGCGGCGACCTGCTCGTCACCACCTACACCCCGGGGCCAGCCACCTCGATGAGCTACCACGCGATCGGGCTGCAACGCTCCTTCCTGGCGAGCGGCGCCGACGAGGCGGACGCGGTGGCCGCGAGCACGTTCACGGGCGCGACCTACTCCCGGCACCTCGTCTCGGGCCTGGACGTGGCCGGCGCGCCCGGCGCGGTCGTGGCGTTCGGCGACTCGATCACCGACGGCTGGCGGTCCTCCGACGGCGCGAACCGCCGGTGGCCCGACGTCCTCGCGGAGCGGCTGCTCCGCGAGCCGCCGTCGCGCAGGTTCGGCGTGCTCAACGCCGGGATCGGCGGCAACCGCGTCCTTCTCGGCGGGCGCAAGGACATCCACGGGCAGCCCGCGACCCAGCGACTCGACCGTGACGTGCTCTCACGGCCCGGCGTGCGCACCGTGATCGTGCTGGAGGGCATCAACGACATCCAGCAGAAGCCGCACCAGCTCGACCCCGCCAAGATCACCGCGGGACTGGCCGACATCGCCGCACGCTCCCGCGCCCACGGCCTGCGCGTCATCGGCGGGACGCTCACGCCGTTCGGGGGCTGCCGCTGCTACGGCCCGCGGGAGGAGGTCACCCGGCAGGCGGTCAACGAGTGGATCCGCGACAGCGGCACGTTCGACGCCGTGGTCGACTTCGACGCCGTGCTGCGCGACCCGGACGACCCGCACCGCATGCTGCCGGTCTACGACTCGGGCGACCACCTGCACCCCGGCGACGCGGGCTACGAGGCGATGGGGAACGCTGTCGACCTGTCGACTTTGTGACGATTTATCCGTCATGCTCGGTCGGCACCCCTGCGAGCGAGAGGTTCCCATGCCCTACATCACCGTCGGCGAGGAGAACGGCTCCCCCATCGAGCTGTACTACGAGGACCACGGCTCCGGACGGCCGGTCGTCCTCGTCCACGGCTGGCCGTTGTCGAGCCGGTCCTGGGAGCGGCAGGTCCCCGCGCTGGTCGAGGACGGGTACCGCGTCATCACCTACGACCGGCGCGGCTTCGGCCAGTCCTCCCAGCCCTGGGAGGGCTACGACTACGACACGCTGGCCGCCGACCTGAACACGATCATCGAGCGGCTCGACCTGACCGGCGTGACGCTGGTGGGGTTCTCGATGGGCGGCGGCGAGGTCGCCCGCTACGTCGGCCGCTACGACAACGGCCGGATCGCCAAGGCGGTGTTCGCCGCGGCCGTGCCGCCGTTCCTGCTCAAGTCCGAGGACAACCCCGAGGGCGGCCTGGACGCGGCGACGGTGACGGCGTTCCACGACGGCATCCGGTCCGACCGCGTCGCCTTCGTGGACCAGTTCGCGACCAACTTCTTCGCCGTGCGCGAGCGCACCGACCTGGTCAGCCCGCAGCTTCGGGACTACAACGCGGCGATCGCCGCGGCCGCGTCGCCGAAGGGGACGCTGGCCTGCACGACGGCGTTCGCCACGACCGACTTCCGCGAGGACCTCACGGCGTTCGCCATCCCGACGCTCGTCATCCACGGCGACTCCGACGCGATCGTGCCGTTCGAGGTCAGCGGCAGGCGTACGGCCGAGGCCATCGAGGGCAGCAAGCTCGTCGTGGTCAAGGACGCGCCGCACGGTCTCAACGTCACCCACGCCGACACGTTCAACGCCGAACTCCTCGCGTTCCTGCGCTCCTGGGCTAGAGGAGCGCCCACCGGCGGACGGGTTCTGCGACGCCGGCCCGGTCGGGGCGGTGCGGTGGGGGTCGGCGTTCCCTGGCCCTCCTCGACGGGGTCGGTGTTCATGTCTCAGGCCCTTCTCCGGTGGTTCGTTCGGTGTGACCGACGTTACAAATCCCCGCTCACCAGCGGAAGCGACCCGGACGCCGGGCGCGATCAACGGCGGCGGGCGGGCGGCGAGCGGATGGGGGACGCCGGCACGGCCCGCTCGGCGAACGGCGAGCGGCACGTTCAGCGCGTCGCGACGAACGGCGAGCGGTCGCACCGGTTCGCGCCGGTTCGCGCCGGTTCGACGCCGTAGAATCGACCGTCATGCTGCGCGTGCTGGCCGTCGAAGACGAAGCGCCCCAACTCGAGGAGCTCCTCTACCTCCTGCGAGCGGACCCGCGGGTGGCGCGGGCGGAGGGCGCCTCGGACTCCACCGAGGCGCTCCGGCGGATCGGGCTCGCGGTCGACGGCGGGCCCGGCGGCGACGCCGCGATCGACGTGATCTTCCTCGACATCAACATGCCCGGGCCTGAACGGGCTGGACCTGGCCCGGCTGCTCGGCGGGTTCGCCGACCCTCCGCTCGTCGTCTTCGTCACCGCGCACGACGGCTTCGCGGTGCAGGCGTTCGACCTGGAGGCCGTCGACTACGTGCTCAAGCCGGTCGCGCGGGAACGGCTCGCCGAGGCCGTACGCCGGGCGGCCGAACAGGTGACCGCTGCCCGCGAGGGGCGCGGCAAGACGGCCGAGCCGGGCGGCGCGCCGTCCCCCGCCGCCCTGGCACGAGCCGGCCGAGACCCGCCGACCCCGAGCACATCGCGGTCGAGCTGGGCGGCGTGACGCGGTTCATCCCGATCGAGGACATCCTCTACGCCGAGGCGCACGGCGACTACGCGCGCCTCTACACCGCCGAGGAGGCTCACCTCGTGCGCGTCCCGCTGTCCGCGCTGGAAGAACAGTGGCGTACGCGCGGGTTCGTCCGGGTGCACCGCAGCCACCTGGTCGCCCTCAAGCGCATCGACGAGCTGCGGCTCGACCGCGGCAGCATGAGCATCCGCGTCGGCGCGGCCGTCCTGTCGGTCAGCAGGCGTCACGCCAGTGAGCTGCGCGACCTGCTGATCCGGCAGGCCAAGGGCGGCTGAGGCCGCACCGCGCGCACCGGCCGCACACCGCCGCCCGCCGCGGCCGTCGCGGCGCGCGCCGCTCGCCGCACGAGAGGCGCCGCTCGCCGCGGGAAACAGCCCGCCCGCCGATCGCGGCGCCGCCACGCGGCTGGCGGCAGGCGGCCTCGCCCGTACGGTGGCGAGGACGACATTGGCACACGGAGGCTCGATGACCACACCGGAGAAGCCGGCCGGACGGCCGGCTGCTCCCGCTCGCCTGAGACCCCGAACCGGAGCTGCGGAACGCCTGGAAATAAGTCCCGGGCCGACCGTAAATGCGCCGTTCCGGAAAAGCGCGGCGGCCGATCTAGCCGTCGGGCTCCGCGCTGCATACACTCCTGGCGCTGGCATGTGCGAAGCCGGGAGGGGGCTGCCGTGAGCGTCGAGCCGGTTCCGCGTCGTGAGATGGTCACCCGATCCCCCAGACGCCACCGGCGACCGATGGCCACGCCGCCGCTCATCATGTGCCGGCGACGCAGGCCGCGCCCGGCGCCGACCAGCTGCGATCTCCTGATGCGCAGCCAGCTGCGCTCCTCGCTCGTCTGCTTCGCCGCGCTCGCCGTGCCCACCGCGGTCCTGCCCGTCATCCTGACGCTGGCGACGCCGTCCAGCGGCTGGCTGTCCGGGGCGGCGCTGGCCTGGATCATCCTGGGGTTCGCCGGCTATCCGCCGCTGGTGTTACTCGCCTGGCAGTACGTCCGCCGGGCCGAGCGCCATGAGCGCGAGTTCGCCCGGCTGAAGGGCGACTCGGCACCCTTCCCGGCCCGCGTACCGGCTGAGTACGCGCCCGCGTGAGCACGGCGCCCGGAGCCGGCACGGTGAACCCGGCGTACACGGTCCCCGCGATCATCTTGGTCATCCTGGCGACCGTGCTCATCGGCGGCCTCGGCCTGCGCATCTCACGTACCACCTCGGACTTCTACGTCGCCTCGCGCACCGTCAAGCCGGGCCTGAACGCCTCCGCGATCAGCGGCGAATACCTCTCGGCCGCCTCGTTCCTCGGCATCGCCGGCCTCCTGCTGGTGTACGGGCCGAACATGCTCTGGTATCCGTTCGGCTTCACCGCCGGGTACCTCGTGCTGCTGCTGCTCGTCGCCGCGCCGCTGCGCCGCTCGGGCGCTTACACCCTGCCGGACTTCGCCGAGGCGCGGCTGGAGTCGCGCTACGTCCACCGCATCGCGAGCGTGTTCGTCGTCGGCGTCGGCTGGCTCTACCTCGTGCCGCAGCTCCAGGGCGCGGGGCTCACGATGACGGTGCTCACCGGTGCCCCGAGGTGGGTCGGCGGCCTGCTCGTCGCCGTCGTGGTGACGGTCATCGTGGCGGCGGGCGGCATGCGCAGCATCACGTTCGTCCAGGCGTTCCAGTACTGGCTGAAGCTCACCGCGCTGTTCGTGCCCGGCGATGTTCCTGCTGCTCGCCTGGCAGGCGCACGACGGGCACCACGCGAACTTCGCCCGCCAGCTCACCTTCCGCGAGCCCGCGCATGTGACGCTCTCCTCGCCGGTCAGCGTCTCGATGCCGCGGCCGGCGCGCGATCACGGTGACGGGACGTCGACGGCCGCCGGTACGCCGCGGCGCCGGTCGACGCTGACGCCGGGCCGTCACCGCATCGAGCCAGGGGGCGGCGCTGGACTTCCCGGCGGGCGCGCCGGTGCCCGACACCGACATCCTGTCCGGTGGCAAGGCCGCGCAGACGACCGAGAGCGGCCACAGCCGCACACGCTCTACACGACGTACAGCCTGATCATCGCGACACTGCTCGGCACGATGGGCCTGCCGCACGTGGTGGTGCGGTTCTACACCAGCCCGAACGGCGCGGCGGCACGGCGCACCACCGTCGCGGTGCTCGCCCTCATCGGCGTGTTCTACCTCCTGCCGCCGCTGTACGGACTGCTCGCCCGGCTCTACGCGCCCGACCTCGTGCTCACCGGCGACTCCGACGCCGCGGTGCTGGTGCTGCCCGCCCGGATGATCGGGGGCATGACCGGCGAACTGCTCGGCGCGCTGTTGTCCGCCGGGGCGTTCGCGGCCTTCCTCGCCACCGCGTCCGGGCTGACCATCGCGGTGACCGGCGTGCTCACGCAGCACGTGCTGCCTCGCGTCGCGGCCGCCGCCGGCCGTCCGTGGGGGATACGGCGGTTCCGCTGGGTGACGCTGCTCGCGACGGGCGTGCCCGCGGTGCTCCAGACGATGGTCGGCGACCTGCCGGTGGCGGACTCGGTGGGCATGGCGTTCGCGCTGTCCGCGTCGGCGTTCTGCCCGCTGCTCGTGCTCGGCATCTGGTGGCGGCGGCTCACGCCGCAGGGCGCGGCGGCGGGGCTGGCCATCGGCGGAGGGGCGGCGTTCGCCGCCGTCGTCGCGACGATCCTCGGCGGGACCAGCGGCGGCTGGTGGTACACCCTGCTCGCCTCGCCGGCCGTCTGGTCGGTGCCGCTGGCGTTCGTCGCGATGGTGCTGGTCTCGCTGGCCACGCAGCGCAGCGTCCCGGCGAGCACCGACGCCGATGATGACGCGCCTGCACCTGCCGGAGGGACCTGATCGCTACGGACCGCGCCGGCCGCGGTCAGAGAGGCGGACCGATGAGCGGCTCTGTCGTGGCCGGGATCGGCGTCTGCGGTGTCCTGTTACTGGCCGCGGGCGTGCTGGCCGGGCGCTGGAGCCGCGCGTACCGCGCGCGCGGGCGGCGTCGCGGCGCGCGCACGCGGCCATCGAGGCCGCGACTTCTCCACACTGCACACGGCCTCGCTCGCCGCGCCGCCGCTGCGCGCCGGCCTGACCGAGGCGCGGCGCGCAAGTCCGCGCGGCGGCTGCGCGACCTGCTCGGCACGCAGGCGGTGTGCCTGACCGACCGCAGTGCGGTGCTCGCCTGGGACGGCATCGGCGGCGACCACCATCGGGCGAGCGCGCTGGAGCAGGCCGCGCCGGTGCTCGAAGGACGGGCGCGCCAAGGCGTTCCGTACCGGCTGCGACAAGCCCGGATGCCCGCTGAGCTGGGCGTTCATCGCGCCGCTGACCGTCGAGGACGGCGTGCTCGGCACGCTGGTCGCGTACGGGCCACAGGAGTCGGACGTGCTCGTACGCGCGGCCGGCGAGGTGGCCCGGTGGATCTCGGTGCAGCTGGAGCTGGCCGAGCTGGACCGGTCGCGCACCCGGCTGATCGAGGCGGAGATCCGTGCGCTGCGCGCGCAGATCTCCCCGCACTTCATCTACAACTCCCTCGCGGCCATCGCCTCGTTCGTCCGCACCGACCCGGACCGGGCGCGCGAGCTCCTGCTGGAGTTCGCCGACTTCACGCGCTACTCCTTCCGCCGGCACGGCGACTTCACGACGCTCGCCGAGGAGCTCCACTCGATCGAGCAGTACCTGGCGCTGGC
This sequence comes from uncultured Actinomycetota bacterium, assembly GCA_963799975.1. Lineage (GTDB taxonomy): Bacteria > Actinomycetota > Actinomycetes > Streptosporangiales > Streptosporangiaceae > Actinoallomurus. The sequence continues at coordinate 1,668,254 of CAWCZF010000006.1, forward strand.
CGGGGCGCGGTTCGGCGACCGGCTGGCCGTGACGCTCCAGATCGCGCCCGAGGTGCTCCCGGTCACGCTGCCGTTCCTGTGCCTCCAGCCGCTGGTGGAGAACGCCGTCAAGCACGGCCTGGAGGACTCCACGGGCACGAGTCACATCACCGATCAAGGCGCAGGACGCGGGCGCGGACGCGATCGTCGCGATCGAGGACGACGGCGTCGGGATGGATCCGCAGCGGCTGGGCCGGATCCTCGACGGCGAGGCCGGGCCCTCCACCGGGATCGGCCTGCGCAACGTCGACGAGCGGCTGCGCCAGGTGTACGGGGACGGCTACGGGCTCGTGGCGGAGACGGGACGTCGAGGCGGGGATGAAGGTGATCGTGCGGATACCGAAATACCGCAAGGGCGTGCAGCGAGCCGCCGAGCCGGCGCACGAGGCGCGCTGACGCCCTCGCGTGAGCGCACCGAACGTGAGGCTTCGAGCGGGAGGCCGGGGACAGGACCAGATGCGGATACGGCTGCTCGGCCCGGTCGAGCTGCGGCGGGACGACGGGACACGCGTGGAGGTCTCCGGGCCGAAGCGGCGTGCCGTGCTCGCCCTGCTCGCGCTGGAGTTCGGCCGGAGCGTGCCCCTCGAACGCTTCTTCGCGCTGCTCTGGGGCGCCGATCCGCCCGCGCAGGCCAGGGCCGCGCTCCAGGGTCACGTCGCCGCGCTGCGCAAGGCGCTCGACGGCTCGTCGTTCGTCCTGGTCACGCGCGCGCCCGGTTACGAACTGAGCGGTCCTTCGGACGCCATCGACGCGCTGCGCTTCGAGGCGCTCGCCGCCAAGGCCGCCGCGCTGGAGGACTCCGCCGCGGCGGCGATGCTGTCGGAGGCGCTGAGCCTGTGGAGCGGCGCCGCGCTCGCGGACCTGCCGGACACCGAGCTGCGCGGCGCGCTCGCGGACCGGCTCGACCACGCGCGTACCCGCGTCATGCACGACTGGGCCGAGCGCCAGTTGCGGCTCGGCGCCGGGGAGGCGGCGATCCCGGCGCTGGAGCAGAGCGTGCGCGCCGACGGGCTGCAGGAACCGATGATCGCGCTGCTGATGCGCTGCCTCCACCAGGCCGGGCGGGTCGCCGAGGCGCTCTCGGTCTACCAGCACGCGCAGGACCGGCTCGATGAGGAGCTCGGCATCGCGCCAGGGCCGATGCTGCGCGAGGCGCTCGCCGCCGTGGCGGCCGGCCCCGGAGAGTACACACCCGGCCGGCGCGCGGAGCCGCCGGCGCGTACGGTACGGGGCTGCGCGCTGCCGCGTCCCCCGGCCGGGTTCGTCGGCCGCGCGGAGGAGTCCCGCTGGCTCGACCGCGAGTGCGGCCCCGACCGTACGGGCGGCGGCCTGGCCGTGGTCGTCGGCCCCGCCGGGGCGGGCAAGTCCGCCACCGTCATCCGCTGGGCCCACGCGGTCGCGGCCGGATTCCCCGACGGGCATCTGTTCGCCGACCTGCGCGGGTTCGACCCGGCCGGGCCGGTGGACTCCGCCGAGACGCTGGGGTCGTTCCTGCGGGCGCTCGGCGTCGCCGAGCACGCGATCCCCGAGGACGCGGACGCGCGCGCCGTGCTGTTCCGCGAGCACACCCTCGACCGCCGGCTGCTGCTCGTCCTCGACAACGTACGCGACGCGCGCGACGTCACTCCCCTGCTGCCGTCCGGGCCCGCCTGCGCGACCGTCGTCACCAGCCGCAACCGCCTGGAGGACCTGCTCGTCACCGACGCCGCCGCGTCGCTGCACCTGGACGCGCTGCCCGCCGACGACGCCCAGGGCCTACTCCGGCGGCTGCTGATGCCCGAGCGGGTGGCGGCCGAACCGGCGGCGGCCGGGCGGCTGGTGGAGCTGTGCGAGCGACTGCCCCTCGCGCTGCGGATCGCCGCGGCGCGCCTCGCGGCGCGACCCACCTGGACCCTGTCCGACCTGGTGGAGGAGCTCGCGGACGAACGCACCCGGCTGCCCACGCTCGACACGCAGGGCGCGCTGAGCGTACGCGGCGCCCTCGCGATGACGTACCGGCACCTGCCGCACCAGGCGGCGCGGCTCCTGGCGTTGCTGACCGTGCATCCGGGCACCGAGGTGAACCTGTCCTCGGCCGCCGCGCTGCTCGACGCCGACCTGCCGCGCGCCCGGCACGCACTCGGCTCGCTCGCCGCGTACCACCTGCTCACCGAGAGCGCGCCGGGCCGGTACAGCCGCCACGACCTGATCCGCCTCTACGGGGAGGAGCTCCTGTCCGAGCAGGGCGCGGGCACCCGGCGCGAGGCGCTCGCGCGGTTGCTCGACCACCACCTGGCCGCGACCCGCGACGCCGTACGCCGGGTGCAGCCGCTGCTGGAGCCGTCGGGCCGGCTGGAGTTCGAGCCGCGTTCGCTCACCCCGCCGCGCGACGTACGGTCGGCGCTGGCGTGGTTCCGCGGCGAGGAGCCGGTGATCCGCGGGCTGGTGTCACTCGCCGCCGACCAGGGCGAGCCGGAGCGCGCGTGGCGGCTCGCCGCCTCGGCCAACCCGCTCTACTACGGCGCGGGACAGCTGACGGACCGGCTGAGCTGCCTGCGGACGGGCCTGCGTGCGGCGCGCCGGATCGGCACCAAGCGTGCGCTGGCCACGATGGAGGCGGCCACGGCGAGCGCGCTGAGCGGCAGCGGGCGTACGGGCGAGGCGCTGGAGCTGGCCGCACAGGCGGTGGCCCGCACCACGCCGGACGACGGCGATCTGCACGTGTACGCGCTGGCCGTACAGGCGCTGGCGACCGGTCTGGCCGGCGACCTGGCCGCCGCCGACCGGATCTCGGTCCGCGCGGTCGCGCTGGTCCGCGGCGGCCACCGGCGGCACGCCGACTCCACGCTGAGCAACGCCGCCGCGCTGAAGGGCATGGCCGGCGACGCCGAGGCCGCCCTGCGCCACGCCCGCGAGGCGCGCGCGCTGCTGAGCGACGAGCCGGAGGCGACGTTCCACCTGTCGGCGATGGTCAACGAGGCGCAGGCGCTCCAGGTCCTGGGCCACGCGGAGAACGCCGATCGCGTCTGGCGCGAGACGCTCGACCTGTGCCGCGACGCGGGCTCCCTGCAACTGCACGCGCTCGCCGAACACCAGTACGCCGAGTTCACCCTGGAGGCGGGCCGCGTGGAGGAGGCGATCCCGCACCTGCGGGCGGCGGTCGACCTGTACAGGATGCGCGGCGAGTCCGCGCTCGCGGACAGCCTCGCCCGTCGCCTCGCCACCCTGGAAGCCGGCCGAGGCCGACGTACGGACCGGCGAGCACCGCCCGGACCGGGGTGACCGCACCCGGCCCCTGACCGGCGAGGCCGAAGCTCAGGCCGGACCGGAGTCAGGCAGGCCAGGGCGTGGGGGCACAGGCGGGCGGCGCCGGGAGTCAGGGCGGGCCGGGCTCAGGCGGCGTGGACGCCTGCCGCCTCCAGCATCGGACGCAGGGCGCGTACCGCGTAGTGGCTGCGCGACTTCACGGTGCCGGCCGGGACGCCGAACACCTTCGCCGTCTCCGCGACCGACCGGCCCTTCAGGTGGAGCTCGACCAGGACCTCGCGGTGGTGCGCGGGTAGCCGGTCGAGGACCACCGCGATGTCGCGTGCGGCCAGTACGGCGTCGTACGGGTCATAGGACGGGCTGTGGTCTTCGGGCGCCTCGTCCGAGACCTCGGTCACCCGGGCGGCCACCATGCGGAAGTGGTCGATCGCGATGCGACGGGCGACGGTGAACAGCCACGGGCGGCAGTGCTCCGGGCCACGCGCCATGGCCTTGGGGTTCCGCCAGGCGCGCACCAGGGTCTCCTGGAGGATGTCCTCGGCCCGGCCGCGATCGCCGTTGGTGATCCGGATGAGGGCGCGCAGCAGGTAGCCGCCGTGCAGCCGGTACAACTCGGCCAGAGTGGCCGCGTCGAGCGTCTCGCCCACGCCGCCCTGAGCGGCTCCGCGTCCCTTGGCGTCTGTCGTCACCATGGCAACCCCTCTCATCGGCTCCCAGGCCGCGTGTGTCCCGCGGTCATGGCAGCAGAATGAGGAGCACCGCCAACGTTGCCCCAACGAACAGCCAACGAAGTTTCCCATTACGGGGGCGGCGACGTCAGCGCGGCGTGTTCAGCTCGCTGACCAGCGACTCCACGCCCGCCTTCCCCTGCGCGCTCGCCGATGCGCGCCCTCGACAGAAGAACGTCACCGGCCGCCCCGGAGGTTCACCGCTCGCCCGCTCATCCGTTCGCCGCACCGCTCGTCGCGCGCAGGACGGCCTGGTACGCCGAGCCGGTGCCGCCGTCATCGCGCACGGACACGACCAGGGTGATCGACGAGGAGTACCGCGGGCTCATGCGCATGGTCGCGAGAGCGGCCACGATCAGCGCGAGCAGCACCGAGGCCCCCGCAGACTCCACCTGCGGCACAGGAGGCGTAGTAGCAGAGCGGTTCCATGCCCGCCGCCCTTCACAGAGATCTCATGTTGGGCTCATAGACCGGCACCTTCTGGAGGAGCCAGACGAGGACCGCGCCCAGCCCGGCACCGATGACGATCGGCACCGCCGCCGGCACCCAGCCCCGCAGGATCGGGATCGCGGCCAGGCAGGTGAGCGCGGCCGCGCCGGACAGGGCGAGCGCGACCTGCCAGGTGCTCAGCCCGAGGCGTCGCAGGCGGTGCGAGACGTGGTCCGTGCCGCCGAGCATGAGCGGGCGGCCGGCACGGTGCCGGGAGACCAGGACGACGCAGGTGTCGATGGTGGCCACGAACGTGACCATGAGCGGCCCCGCGACGCTCGCCCGGTGCGCCGCGGGCGCGAAGACCAGCAGCGCCGACGCGGCGATGACGAAGCCGATGAACAGGGAGCCCGCGTCGCCCATGAAGATCCGCGCGGGCGTCCAGTTGTGCGGCAGGAACCCGGCGCAGCCGCACGCGAGCGCGAGCAGCAGCACGCAGACGCTGCGCTGCCCGACCATCAGGGCCGGGAGCGCGAGCGCGGCGGCGGTGACGCACGCGACGCCCGCTGCGGCCCCGTCCATGTTGTCGAGCAGGTTGAAGGAGTTGGTCATGACGACGATCCAGAGCACCGGGACGACGTAGTCGAGCCCGTTGCCGAAGACGTGGACACCGCCGCAGACCACCACCGCGCTCGCGGCGCACGCTTCGACCGCGAGGCGTACGCGAGGGCTCAGGGGGCGCAGGTCGTCGGCCAGGCCGAGCACGGCCACGGCCGCGGCGGCCGCGAACAGGACACGCAGGCGCACGTCCCCTCCGCCCAGCGCGACCGCGGCGGGGCCCAGGACTCCGGCGACGATGCCCACTCCCCCGAGGTACGGCGTTGGGCGCCGGTGGCCCTTGCGCGCACCGGGCCGATCGGTCAGAGCCAGCTGTACGGCTAATTTTCGCACGAATTCGGTCAGCCCTCCCACGATAGCGAAGGCCGCGAACCCCACCCAGGCCATTGCCATTTCTCTGGTCTCTCTTCGACGCCGCAACCTCCCCGGTTGTTACCGCGCGACGCTACTTGTAAAACACCTAAACCTCAGCCTCGCCACTGGGCCTGATTAGCCATTATATCGACATCGTCCCTGGTGAAAGGCCGAAACACCGTCCCATACAAAGGAATTCTAAGTCGGGTCAAAGTTTTAATACCTCTAAACATTCGACTCCCGTGATAGTCTGCGATCTTGCTTTATCAAAAGCGACTCACTGAATTACCTGCGACAATAGTCGATCGCACATTAAATGATATGTCCATATTATTCGGGAGAGTCTGATGCTCTTGTGTAACAGAAGACTCGGCACCGCCGTCGCGGCCCTGGCAATGGCCGGGGCCGCCGCGCCGGCGTCCGCGGCGCACGCACGCGCCGTCGTCGCGGTGCCGTGCAGCACGACGGCGCTGATCGCCGACATCAACGCGGCCAACACCGCCGGTTCGGGCACGTTGCTGCTCAGCTCCAACTGCACCTACACCCTCACGGCGGCGGCCGGCGCCGGGCGTGGGCCGGACGGGCTGCCGGTCATCACCGGGAACCTCATCATCATCGGCGGCATCTCCACCCGGATCGCCCGGTCGTCGGCCGCCCCGCCGTTCCGCGTCGTGGAGATCGCGGCCGGTGCGACGCTCACCCTGGAGAGCCTCTTCGTCTCCGGGGGCAACGCCGACGCCACCGTGCCGAGCAACGACACGGGAGGCGGCATCCTCAACTCCCGCGGCACGCTGACGCTCACCTTCGTGACCGTGACCGAGAACACGGCGGACAGCGGCGCCGCCCTGTCCAATGACAGCGGCCGGGCGCACATGACCAACACGCTCGTGGAGCACAACCCGACGCGGGTCGGCGGCGGCGGTGGCGGCGGGTTCTACAACGACGGCTCCCTTACCGTCCTGAACAGCATGCTGCTGAACAACGGCGCCAACACGAGCGGCGGCGGCGGCTACAACGGGCAGGGTGGCCACACCCTGATGACCAGTACGACCGTCCAGAGCAACACCGCGGGCACGACGGGCGGCGGGCTCTACAACGCCACCGACGGCCGGTTGATCCTCAACGACACGATGGTGGAGCGGAACACCGCCGGCAACGGAGGCGGCATCTTCAACGGGGGTGTGTCCAGCCGGGTGACGCTCAACGGCAGCCTCGTACGCCACAACGTGCCGAACAACTGCGCACCCGCGGGCTCCGTCGCCCTGTGCACGGGTTGAGTGCGAAGCCACTCCTGACTGTGTGCCGGAGCGACCGCACGCTCCGGCACACACGGCCGGAAGGACCGAGCTGACCGCCTTCCGCGAGGCCGGCGCGCGCCCGTACGTCCCAGGCCGTCGGCGACCGTGGCGGGCCCGGGACGGGTCTGCCTGCTCAGGCGGTCACCCGGCTCCTGCGACGGCACTGCGCGGGCGAGGACCCCAACACGTGGATCTGGGCGCTGATCCAGTTCGAGCCGTGGCACCGGTCCTCGTGGACGGGGTGCACACGCAGGCCGACCACGCCATCGCCGCGGGCGCGGAGCCCGCATGGGCCGATCCGCTCCTCGTCGACGAGTTCGACGAAGTCGCGCCAGTTGCTGCCGAAGGCGAACAGTTCACCGGCGAGGATCTCGTTCCGGCCGTCGTTCATGGTCGAACTCCCTGTTCGGTGGAACCAGCCCGGGCACCGCCGCCGGGCCGCACATGGCGAGCGCCGCGAGACCGGCCATCTCCACCGCGGTCGCGGCGTACCACGACCGGCTCACCAGCGGGAACGTGACGACCGGGTGAGACGAGGACCAGGGGTGACCACAGCCCCGCCGGGTCACCGGCCGCGCCGTTGTCGCGCGCCCGCCGAGCCGGACTCGGAGCCGGTCATCGCACCGTGTCGCATCGCCACCTGCCCATGGGCACGGACTCTCTTTGATCGCGTGCCCAGAAGATGTCTTGGTCGTGTGACCTGATGACCCATCTTTTGATCATCACTACTTAGCCTGATGTGACTACGTGATCACGAAGGGTAGCCATACTTCGGCCGGTGACCCTGGATCTCGAGAGGGCGTGTCATGCCAGGCAGGACCACGATGAGATATTTGGTGACGGGTGGTGCCGGGTTCATCGGCTCCTATCTGGTCAACGCCCTGTTGGCCCGCGGTGACACGGTCGTCGCGCTGGACAACCTCACGACCGGACGCCTCGCGAACCTGGACGAGGCCAGCAAGTCGTCCGGCTTCCACTTCGTACAGGGCTCGGTGCTGGACGAGCTCGTCGTCGACGAGGTGGTCCACCAGTGCGACGTCGTCGTGCACATGGCCGCCGCCGTCGGCGTGCGGCTCGTGGTGGAACAGCCACTGAAGTCGCTGACCACCAACATCCGCGGATCGCAGGTCATGATCGAGGCGGCGCACCGGTACCGCCGCAAGATCCTCATGACGAGCACGTCGGAGATCTACGGGAAGAACTCCCTCGGCCCGCTGCACGAGACCGCCGACCGGATCTTGGGCAGCCCGTCGATCGTCCGCTGGGCCTACAGCACGGCCAAGGCGGTCGATGAGATCCTCGCCAACTGCTACCAGCGCGAACGCGGCCTGCCCACGATCGTGGTCCGGCTGTTCAACACCGTCGGCGCCCGGCAGAGCCCCGCGTACGGCATGGTCATCCCGCGGCTGGTCCAGCAGGCGCTGTGCGAGGAGCCGCTGACGGTCTTCGGCGACGGACGGCAGACCCGCTGTTTCGCCCACGTGCTGGACGTCGTGGAGGCACTCCTGCGGTTGCTCGATGACGAGGCCGCGATCGGCCAGACCTTCAACATCGGCTCGACCGAGGAGATCAGCATCGGCCGGCTCGCCGAGGCGATCATCGCACGGACCGGGAGCAGGTCGCGGATCAAGCTGGTCCCCTACGACGAGGCGTACGGCGCGGGCTTCGAGGACATGCAGCGCAGGGTCCCCGAGACGACGAAGCTGCGCACGCTGACGGGCTGGACGCCGCGGTACTCGCTCGCCGACGTGCTGACCGACGCCATCGCCGAGGCACGCCGCGAGGTGGCGCCGCGTCCCGACCTCGTCTCCCCGTGAGTCACCCAGCCGGTCACCCCGCGAGTCAGGAATCGAGCCCGCGATGAACCGAACGGAACGGATCCGGGTGATGCGCGTCATCACCCGGATGAACGTCGGCGGCCCGGCGCTGCAGGCGAGCGTCCTCCATGCGCGGCCTGGATCCGGAACGCTTCGACCAGCGCCTGTACACGGGGCTCGTCGAGCCGGGCGAGGCCGACTACCTGGACCTGCGCGCCGCCGGACATCAGTCGCTACCGGGTGCCGCGGCTCGGCCGCTCGGTGCGCCCGGCGGACGACGCGCGCGCGCTCGCGGCCCTGGTCGCCGAGATGCGCAGGTTCCGGCCGCACATCGTGCACACCCACATGGCCAAGGCCGGGCTCGCTCGGGCGTACGGCGGCGGCGCTGGCGCGGGTCCCGGCGCGCGTGCACACCTTCCACGGTCACCTGCTGTACGGCTACTTCTCCCCCGCCAAGACCCGGCTCGTGGTGGCCGCCGAGCGGATGTCCGCGCGGCGGTGCGACCGGCTCGTCGCCGTCGGCGCGCGGGTACGCGACGAACTCGTCGCCGCGGGCGTCGGCCGGCCGCGCCAGTACGCCGTGGTGCCGCCGGGGACCGTGCTCGGGCCGCCTGCCGGACCGCGCCAGCGCGCGTATGGCGCTCGGCGTGCCCGGCGAGGGGCCGGTCGTCGCGTTCGTGGGCCGGCTGACCCGCGTCAAGCGGCCCGACCGGCTGGTGGGCGTCGCGCGCGAGCTGCGCCGGCTCGTGCCCGGGCGTCCGCGTTCGTCGTCTGCGGCAGCGGTGACGCCGCCGGCGAGGTGACGTCGCGCCGCGAACTCCTCCGGCGGCGCGATGCGCGCGGTCGGCTGGCGCTCCGACGTCGAGACCGTGTACGCCGCGGCCGACCTGGTGCTGCTCACCTCCGACAACGAGGGCATGCCGGTCTCGCTGATCGAGGCCGGGCTGGCCGGGCGTCCCGGTCGTGGCGACACGTGTCGGCAGCGTCGGCGAGGTGGTCGAAGACGGCGTCACCGGCCTGCTCGGCCCGTGCGACGCCGGCGAGCTCGCCCGCCGTGCGGCGCGGCTGCTGGCGGACGCGCCGCTGCGCCGGGAGATGGGACTGCGGGCACGCGTGTCGGCGACGCGCAGGTTCGGGCCCGAACGTCTCGTCTCCGACATGGCCGGGATCTACACGTCCATCGCCGAGGAACGGGGCTGGTGGCCCCGGAGTCCGAGAGAAGGAGAGAAGCCCGATGAGAGTCCTTGTCACCGGCGGCGCCGGGTTCATCGGCGCCAACCTCTGCCGCGAGCTGCTGGCGCGGCCGCAGGTCGACCGGGGTCGTCGCGCTCGACGACCTCAGCACCGGCCGCGCGGAGAACCTCGACGGCACCGGGGCCGCGCTGGTACGCAGGCGAGCATCCTGGACACCGACGCTGCTCACGCGGCTCGTGGGCGAGCGCCGACGCGGTCGTGCACCTCGCCGCGCGCCCCTCGGTGCCGCGGTCGCTGGCCGACCCGGTGGCCAGCCACGACGTCAACGCCACCGGGACCATCCGCGTCCTGGAGGCGTGCCGGCGCGCGTCGGCGCACCTGGTGGCGGCCTCCTCGTCGTCGGTCTACGGCGCGGTGCCGCACTGCCCAAGCACGAGGACCTGCCGACCCGGCCGCTCAGCCCGTACGGCGGCGGGCAAGCTCGCCGCCGAGGCGTACACGCTCGCGTACGGGGCCAGCTTCGGGCTGCCGGTGCTGGCGTTCCGTTTCTTCAACGTGTACGGCCCGCTGCAGCCGGCCGGGCACGCGTACGCGGCGGTGGTCCCGGCGTTCATCGACGCGGCGCTGCGCGGGGAGCCGCTGCTCGTCCACGGCGACGGCGACCAGACCCGCGACTTCACGTTCGTCGGGACGGTGACCGGCGTCCTCGCCGACGCGGTCCTGCGTCGCGTGACGAGCGAGGAGCCGGTCAACCTGGCGTTCGGCACGCGGGTGTCGGTCCTGGAGCTGACCCGGCAGGCTGGCCGGGGTGACTCGGCGAGCCGGTCGACCGTACGGCACGGGCCGCCGCGCGCCGGGCGACGTACGCGACTCGCAGGCGGCGGACGACCGGCTCCGCCGGCTGTTCCCCGCCGCCACGGCGGTGCCGCTGGACGCCGGGCTGGCGCGGACGGTGGCCTGGTTCCGCGGGCGGCCGGCCTAGGCCGAGAGCGTTGCCACAGCGCTGACAGGGGCTCACCTCACCATCGGAACCCGCGACTGACGCGGACGGTCATCACATCGGAGGCGAAATGGATCGAGGCGACCGGCTCATCGAATGGGACCTCGCCGTGGTCGGGCTGGGATACGTGGGAATGCCGATGGTCCGCGAGGCCGTCCGCGGCGGGATGCGCGTCGTCGGCCTGGACGTCGACGCGGAACGCGTCGCCCTGCTCAACTCGGGGCGCTCCCACGTCGACGACGTATCCGAGGGCGACGTCGCGGCCCTGCTCGCGCACGGATTCCGCGCGACCACCGACCAGAGGGTGCTCGCCGCCGCCGACACGGTGGTGATCTGCGTGCCGACGCCGCTGGATGAGGACCGGCGGCCCGACCTCGGCGCGGTGACCGGGGCCGCGGAGATGGTCGCCGAACATCTCGGCGCCGACACCCTCGTCGTACTGGAGTCGACCACCTGGCCCGGCACCACCGAGGAGGTCATGCGGCCGCTGCTGGAGAAGAGCGGCCTGATCGCCGGGGTCGGCTTCCACCTCGCCTACTCTCCCGAGCGGATCGACCCGGGGAACTCGGACTATGACCTGCGGACCACGCCGAAGATCGTCGGCGGCGTCACCGGCGCCTGCCTGGACCGGGCGATGGCGTTCTACGGCAAGCTGGTCGAGCAGGTCGTGCCGGTGCGCGGCACCCGCGAGGCGGAGATGGCCAAGCTCCTGGAGAACACCTACCGGCAGGTCAACATCGCGCTCGTCAACGAGATCGCGATCCTGTGCGACGAACTGGGCATCGACGTGTGGGACACGATCTCGGCCGCGGCCACCAAGCCGTTCGGCTACCAGGCGTTCCGGCCCGGCCCCGGCGTCGGCGGGCACTGCATCCCGATCGACCCGAGCTATCTGTCGCACCGGGTCCGGCGGCTCGGCCACCAGTTCCAGTTCGCCGAGCTGGCCCAGCAGGTCAACGACCGGATGCCCGCGTACGTGGCCGACCGAGCGGCGCGCATGCTGCACCGCCACGGACGCTGCGTCAACGGCGCCTCGATCCTGCTGCTCGGCGTCACCTACAAGCCCGACATCGCCGACGGCCGCGAGTCGCCGGCCGCACCGCTGGCGCGGCGGCTGCGCGCCGCCGGCGCACGGGTCGGCTACTTCGACCCGCTCATCGGCGATTGGCCGGCCGACGGCGTCGCCGTACCGCGCGCGGTCGACCTGGACGAGGCGCTGGACGCGGCCGACCTGGTCGTCCTGCTCCAGCCGCACCGGACGTTCGACCTGGCGCACATCGCCCTGCGCGCCGCGCTCGTACTGGACACGCGCGGCGTCCTGGCCGCGGCCGAGACCGTGGAGCGACTCTAGGTAGTCCTCAGTGCCCGCCCTCCAGCCGCGCCAGGGCGGGCACGTGCGCGCGGAGGTAGCGGGCGACCTGGATGCCGCCGGGGTCATCGAAATGGACCGTGTCCGGCCGGAAGTCGACGCCGTTCACCAGCGGCAGGGCGGTCCGGCGGGGCAGACGAGCGGTGCGACGTCCACGAGCGTGACCTTGTCGCGGTGGCGGGCCGCCCACCGGGTGTAGAGGTCGCGCATCTTCTCCACGCTGGGTCCGGGCGCGGCGAGGCGTCCGGGTGGACGCTCGTACCAGAGCGGCTGGATGACCACGATGTGCGCACCGCCGCGGTGAGCCGGGCGTCGTACCATACGAGACCCAGGGCATGGTGTCGTCGCTCGGCGGGACCGGCTTGGTGATGTTCCCTTCGCGCGGCTTGGTGTCCGCGCGTGCGGCGGACGCCGGACCGGCCGCGCAGGCGGACGGTGCCAGCGCCAGCACGACCGACCGGCACGGAATCGCTCCGACCATCGTCACGGCCTTTTCTGGGCAGTTTCCATCGCACCGAATTGCAGCCTAACCGCTGCGGCCGCCGGGTCGGACGCGCCTTTGTTCCGCCGTGTCCTCGCATAAATAGGGAGGATTCCCCCGGCCGCCGAACGGCGCGATCCGTGTTCAAGATCTGTTGACTCGAAATGTCGTCGCGATTTGCCTTCGAGTGTGTCGCCCCACGTAGGTTGGTCAGCGAACTCGGCACCACGGGAGGTAATGGCCAATGGGGAATTCTTCCTTTTCGAGGAAGATATGTCGTCTTGGCCGCCGCACTGACACTCGGAGGCTGCGGCGGACCGGCGCCGGCGCCGCCGCGCCGGCTCACCGGCGCCCCGGTGCCGGTCGGGGACGACGGTCGCTCGCGCCCGGCGTACGCGGGCTGACGCTGCTCGTGGTCGGCGACTCCTGGGCGCGCAACCTCGGCGTCGGTCTCGCGGACGCCGACCGCGACCGCCGCAACGTCGTGGTGAACGCGGGCGAGCCGGGCTGCGGCCTGATGCAGCCGGTCCGCATCCAGCGGCAGGGCCGGCTGCTCCCGGCGCCGGCGCGCTGCAACCGGTGGCCCGAGCGCTGGCAGGACCTCGTGTCGAAGTACCGGCCGGGTGCGGCGCTGCTCGAGGTCGGCTTCTGGGACGGACAGGACTCCCAGGTGGTGCCGGGCACCAAGGATGTCAGCTCGATCACCGGTCCGGCGTTCCGGCGGAGGTTCGACGCGCAATCGACCGCGCGGTCGGCGTTCTCGGCGCCGGCGGCGCACGCGTGTACCTGCCCACCGTCGTCGACAACGACGGCGCGACGCGCGCGAACTCCGACGCCATGAACGCCGCGATCCGCGCCGCGGTGCGGCGGAACCCGGAGTGCCGCGACTGCTGGACCTGCACGGCCAGCTCTGCACCTCGAACCAGGTGTGTCCCGCGCAGGTCGCCGGAATTCAGATCTATGACGAGACCGGCCATCCGTCCGTGGCGGCCCGCGATCGACTCGGCCGCTGGATTCTCAACTCCATCCACGCCGACCTGCCGGCCGGCGCAGAAGAACGGCGGCCACGCCTGACGGCATTTTCGACGAAAGAGGAGTCTCGATGTCCATCCGAACAATGGCGCTCGCACTCGCCGGAGCAGGCGTGCTCGCCTCGGCACTCGACGCCTCGCACCGCCGCCTCGGCGGCCCCGGCGGATGGCGGTTCGTCCAGGCCTACCGGGCAATCGGCCGCGTGCGAGTACGCCGGCCACGGCCTCGTCGCCCACCACCAGGCGCGCGTCTTCCGCTGCGACAACGACTACGAGGCAAGGCGGGCGTGCCCGTACTCGACCTGTACGTCGCGCTGACGCCGGATGAGCGCCATGAGGCGGCCGGGAGGTGGCTCGAACAGGCGCCACCCCGTACGCACGGGTCGCCGGCGAACGGAGCGGATCGGCGCCGTCGACGGGCTGCGCGCGGTCGCCGTGGCCGGGGTGATCGCCTTCCACTTCGGCATCGGCGTGCCGGGCGGCTTCCTCGGCGTCGACCTGTTCTTCGTCATCTCCGGCTACGTCATCACCCGGCTCCTGCTGCTCGAGTGGCGGCGTGGCCGGGTCGATCGACTGGCTGCGGTTCTGGGCGCAGCGGGCGCGGCGGCTGCTGCCGGCCGTCATCGCGGTGCTGGTCGTCGTGCAGATCTGGCTGCGGCTCGGCGCACTGCCCGAACTGCGCGCGACGACCGACGCGCAAACGGTCGCGGCGCTGGCCTACGTCTCGAACTGGTACGCGATCTTCACCGACCTCAGCTACTGGGGTGCGCTGGCCGAGCAGCACCCCGCTGACCCACCTGTGGTCGCTCGCGGTCGAGGAGCAGTTCTACCTGGTGTGGCCGCTGCTGCTCATCGTCATCGTGCGGTTCACCCGCTCCCGGCGGGTTCTGGCGGCGGCGGCCGCGACCGGCGCGGTCGTCTCCTACGGCGCGGCGGCGGTGCTGACGGCCGGACGGCGTCGACCGCGCGTACCTCGGGACCGACACCCGGTGCGGGGCGCTCCTGCTCGGCGTCCTGTGCGCGCTGGCGCTGACCCGTCACGCGCCGGGGCCGAACGGATCCTGGGACCGGGTCGCTGTCCGGCCGGCGGCCGCGCGTCGGCGCGGTCGCGTTCGCCTGGGCCTGACGATCCTGGTCATGCTCTGGACGGTGGCCCGCGATCCAGTCGTCCTGGCTGTACGAGGGCGGCCTGGTCCTGGCCGGCGTGTCCGCCGCGCTGGTGATCGCCTATCTGGTCGCCGCGCCGGGCATTCGCTGGGCAACCGGATGCTGGCGCGCGGCCGGTCGTGTGGATCGGCCGGTTCAGCTATTCGTTCTACCTGTGGCACTGGCCGGTCCACGTCTACGCCGATCCACGCCGTGCGGCCCAGCGGCCCGGCCGTGACGGCGGCCGAGTTCGCCGTGACGCTCGTGCTGGGCGCGCTGTCGTTCGCCCTGATCGAACGGCCGACGCAGCGGATCGGGCGGCCGATGGTGCTGGCGCCGCCGCTGCTGGCCTGCGCGCTGCTCGTGCTCTGCAGTGCGGTCCTGGTCCGCCCAAGCTGCCGATGGAGCAGCAGACCGGCGTCGTCGTCCACGGCCCGCGGTAGACCGCGAACGTCATGGCCCGGCGCGTCGCCTGATCAGCTCAGGACACGGTGGGGAAGGACGATGCGAAGTGTCGTGCCCGTGCCGGGCGGGCTGGTCAGCCGCAGCGTGCCGCCGAGGGCCTCGACGCGGTCCCGCAGGCCCAGAAGTCCCGATCCGCCGTCCGGGTCGGCCCCGCCCACGCCGTCGTCGTGGATCGTGAGGCTGAGCCGTTCGCCGTCCTCCTGGTCGAGGTCGACGACCACAGAGGTGGCGGCGGCGTGTTTGAGCACGTTGGTCAGCGCCTCGCACACGATGTAGTAGAGGGTCACCTCGACGTGCTCGGGCAGGGGTGCGTGGTAGTCGTCGTGCAGGTCGACCGGCACGGCCGACCTGCGGGCGAGCCCTTCGAGGGCGGCGTGCAGACCCGACCTGGAAAGAACGGCCGGGTGCAGCCCTCGGGCGATGTCCTGGAGTTCGGTGAGGACGGCGGACACGTTCTCCTCGATGTGTTCCAGCTCGCTCCGCAGTTCGCCCAGCTCGGGCGGCACGTCGTACTCGGCGTTGCGCAGGTCGAAGCCGATCGAGACCAGGTGCTGCTGCACGCCGTCGTGCAGGTCGCGTTCGATGCGGCGGCGGGTCGCGTCCGAGGCCGCGAGGACTCGTGAGCGCGACTCCATCAGGTCGGCGCGGCTCTTGGCCTGAGCGAGCGCGCACGCCGTGAGCTCGACGAAGTCACGCAGACGCGCCTCGGTGTCGGCGGGCGGCTGCCGCTCCCCGCGGAACATCGCCGCCAGCACGCCCCAGAGAGAGCCCTCGACCCAGATCGGGCACGAGACGATGTGGTTGACGCCCTGCGACCTGGCCCATGCACCGATCTCCGCGGTGACGGCGCTGGTCGAGACTCGGCTCACCTGGCCCGTACGGCGGATCAGGGCGGCGGGGGTGTCGCTGCCCATCGCCCACCGCTTGCCGGGCGGGAACAGGATCTCTGGTGCGCCGGGGTCGGCCCAGAACCCGACCATCGCGACCGTCTCCTCCGGCTCGTACCGGTTGACCGCGGTGTAGTCCGCTCCGATGAGAGCGCCGAGCTCGCCGGCGACCGTGCCGAACGCCCGCTGCGGCGACAACCCGCGTGCCACGAGGGTCGCGACCCGCCGAAGCGCGCTCTGCGACTCGGCGAGATGGCGGAGTCGGGCGCGGTCGGCGAACACGGAGTGCCGCGCCGAGGAGAGGCACGGCATCAGGGCATGGGCCCGCAGAGCCAGCCCCCTGCCTCCGGAGGTCGCCCAGTGGAGTGCGCTCCGTGCCCTCACCGCTCGCCCCCGAGTCATTTAGGACGGCAAATAACGATTTCAAGCCGTATCGTCACTCTACGCGGTCGGCGCGCGGAGCCCTTTCGGGGTCAGACGGCGACGTCGCTCTTCTCATCCGCGCCGTCGCCGGCCGGGGCCGCCGCCTTCTGGGGCAGGAAGATCACGGCCAGGACCGCGCTCACCAGCGCGATGGCGCCGCTTACGGCGAGCATGACGTCGAGACCGTGCACGAACGCCGCCTGTACGGAATGGAGCAGCGCGCGGGAGGAGAGCCGGTCGGCCACGGCGACCCCGCCGATCACGTTCTTCTTCACCGCGTCGGCCGCCTGCGCGGGCAGGCCGTTCACGTCGAGGCGGCTGCGGTAGCCGGCGCTGAGGATGGTGCCGAGGATCGCCACGCCGATCGTGGCCCCGACCTGCCGCAACGCCTGGATGAGGGAGCTGCCGATGCCGCTGCGCTCGGCGGTCAGGGTGCCCAGCGCGGCGTCCATCGCGGTGGGGAACACGAGGCCGAGCCCGAGGCCCGCCACCGCCAGCCACGTGCCGGTGAAGCCGTATGCGACCCCGACGCCCATGGTCGAGCCGACGAACAATCCGGCCGCCAGCAGCACGAACCCGGCCGCGTTGGTGGCCTTGCGGCCGGCGACGGCCGAGATCCGGTCCGCCAGCACGGAGCCGACCACGAGGCCGCCGATGATCGCAAGTAGCCGCAGCCCGCTGCCGAGTGCGTCCACGCCGTTCACGGCCTGGAAGAACTGCGGCATCGCGAACAGCGCGCCGAACATCGCGAAGTTCACCGTCGTGGCCATGACCACGCCCCAGGTGAAGCCCCGGTTGCGGAACAGCCTCAGGTCGATGAGCGGCTCGGGCGTGTGGCGCTCCCACAGGACGAAGCCGACCAGCACCAGGGCGCCCGCGATCATCGGGATCCAGGCGCGCGGCGCGCCCCATCCTCCGTCGCCCGCGTAGATGAAGCCGTAGGTCAGCGCGGTCAGCCCCACGGCCGAGGCCACGATGCCGACGACGTCGACCCGCGGCGGCTTCGGGTCGCGCGACTCCGGCAGGAGCAGCCAGACGGCGACCAGCGCGACCGCGGTCACCGGCACGTTGATCAGGAAGACCGAGCCCCACCAGAACGTGTTGAGGAGCCAGCCGCCGACGATCGGGCCCAGCGGGAAGCTGATGCCCTGGGCCGCCACCGTGATCGCGATGGCCTTCGGCCGCTCCTCCTCGGTGAACAGCACCGGCACGACCGAGACCATCAGCGGGATCAGGAACGCGCCGCCCAGCCCGAGCACCGCGCGCGCGCCGATCAGCACCCCGGCCGAGCCGGCGTACGCGCACACGGCGGACGCGCCGCCGAACAGCACGAGCGCGAAGAGCACCATCTTCTTGCGCCCGAACCGGTCGGCCAGCAGCCCGGCGGGCAGCATCATCGCGGCCAGGACGAGGTTGTAGGAGTCCACGATCCACTGGAGCGAGTTGCTGGACGCGTGCAGCGCACCGGCCAGCGCCGGCAGCGCGATGTTGAGCACCGTGGTGTCCAGGCCGACGACCAGCCCCGCGAGAGCGAGAGCGCCGATCGCCCACCAACGACGGTCACTGACGTTGCTCATGCGGGCCCTTCCGGAGGGTGGTCGAAACGCCTCGATGAGATCGATGCAACACCCAAAGAACGTTGACTGTCAAATGTTGGTCGCCACCATATACCGGCGACGACCGCCGGCCGGTCAGACGGCCGGAACGCCCGACAGCTCCTTGATCATTTGGGCCGGGACCGTGACGTCGTCGAACCACCGGCCGCCGAAGGGCCGCTGCACCGGGATGATCTGGTCGCTGGAGTAGGCGAGGATCTTGCGGTTGTACGCGCGGATCTCGTCGCGCAGATCGGGCGGGAACCCGCCGTCGAGCACGAGCGCGCGCTCCATCTCGCCGAGCAGCGCACGCGTCTCGTCGATCGTCGTGAGGATCGCCTCGCAATACTCCGCCGGCAGCACGCCGTACTCACCCTTGATCGACACCAGCCGGGCGATCGCCTCGTACGAGACGTCCTGCAGATCCCGCCGGTCCAGCCAGCGCGTCTCGTAGTTCAGCCGCCGGTACCACAGCGGCTCGACCATGGCGCGCCGGTGCTCCTCCAGCGTCCGGTGGTGGATGCGATAGCCGTGTTTCTCCGGCTCCTCGAAGAAGCGGCAGCCGGGGTCGAGGAAGGGCACCATCGGGCAGATCAGCGGGAGCGCGTCCCAGCCCTTGAACTTTTTGATCAGACGCTCGGAGTAGGCGATCGTGTCCAGCACCGACTGCCGGTCCTGGTAGGGCATGCCGATGAAGAACCACACCATGACGCCCTTGACCCCGGCGTCCAGCGCGCGGGGTATCCACGCCTCCATCTGCTCCATCGTGTACGTGCCGCGGCCGGCCGCCTTGCTGATCTTCGGGTCGTGCGACTCCGGCGAGAGCATGATGTACGCGCCGGTCGACTCGCCCATCTTCTTCAGGGTGTCGGGCGGCGTCAGGTTGAACTGCTCGAAGAAGACGCTGCTGTAGCCGACCTCCTTCACCGCATCGAGATAGCGGTGCATCCGCGACTTGTTCTCCGAGTAGCACTGGAGGGCGTAGATGGAGGTGTGCCGTGCCGCCTCCCCCATCGTCCGCAGCTCTTCGATGATGAGGTCGTTGTCCTTCTGCACCAGGGTCTTCCGTACTCCCATGATGTTCCGGTACGCGAACTTCGAGCCGCCGCACCAGCCGCAGTCGTGCGCGCAGCCGGTGTTGGGCAGGGTCATGATGAGCTTGGTGGCCGAGGGCGCGTCGCCCGAGGTCTCCTGGTAGTAGGACCAGTCGTTCCGAGCGTCGTTGTAGTTCGTGGCCGGCTTGTGCGTGAAGCCCGTCGCCTCGATCTCGCCGCCGGGCTTGTGCAGCACGTTGGGGATCGAGCGGAAGTCGCGGCTGCCGGCACGTACGGTGCGGACCAACTGGGTCAGCGGCTCCAGCGTGTCGTAGCCCTGCACGACGACGTCGACGCTCGGATAGGTGATGAGCTGCTCGGCGTAGTAGGTGGCCGAGATGCCGCCGAAGACCGTGAGGGCGTCGGGGTGCGCGCGCTTCAGCGCCGCGGCGAGTTCGATCGACCCCTGGCACTGCGTCATCCAGTGCAGGTCGAAGCCGAAGATGGGCGCTTCCAGCCGTCCGAGCAATCGCTCGACGTCCAGTTCGGGGTGCATGAGCATCAGCGAGGCGACGTTCACGATCAAGGCATCGAAGCCGTGCTCGGCCAGTCTCTGCTTGATCGAGAACCAGCCGATCGGATACATCTCATAGATCGAGGTCACGTTGACGCTGTCGCTGTCGCTCAGATAGGCGAACAGCATGTCGTCGCGCTCACGGAAGTCATAGACGCTCGGAGCGTGCAGCAAGAACAGATCAGCCTGAAGCGTCGACGGTTCCCGCTGAACGCCCATAAAGAATCCTTCGCATAGCAGTGATAAATACGCGCATTGTGGAAAGTAGGCTCCGGGAATCGCCCCGGTCAACCCCTGCGACCCGCCCCGAACCCCTAGGCCGGACACCCCGGCCGCACCCCGCTCCGCGCGCCGAAAACGCGAGTTACGCAGGTGGCCCGGCGTCTCCGTCTCCTCGTACGCGGCGGCGGCCGCCGCGGCTCAAGGCTCCGGCGACGACGCGCGGCGGTCGCGCGCCCCTGCCCCCCTTATCGGGTTCGCTAGGGGCGGCATAGGGGTTCTTGAAACCTCTGTGACAGCAATATCCTGACCATTGCGATCACCATGTTACGAGCACGCCGAATTCCATTCGCCGACGCGCATGCGGGTATCCCCTTATGGTAGATGAAGACAAACTGCGCCGTTATCTGAGAAAAGTGACGACGGAGCTTCAACAGTCCCGCCGCCGGCTGGAGGAGCTCACCGCGGACGGCCGCGAGCTCGTCGCCGTCGTGGGCCTGAGCTGCCGGCTGCCGGGCGGCGTGACGTGCCCCGACGAGCTGTGGGAGCTGCTCGACGCCGGACGCGACGCCGTCTCCGCGCCGCCGGAGGACCGCGGCTGGGACGCCGCCGGCGACCCGCGGGCACGCGCGGGCGGGTTCGTGCACGACGCCGCCGCGTTCGACGCCGAGTTCTTCGGCGTCGAGCCGCAGGAGGCGCTCGCGATGGACCCGCAGCACCGGCTGCTGCTGGAGGCGTCCTGGGAGGCGCTCGAACGCGGCGGCGTCGACCCGCGGCGGGTCCGCGGCACCCGCGTCGGCGTCTACGCCGGACTCGCGTACGGCAAGTACTCCGAGCTGGTCGCGACGGCGGTGGGCGACGGGGTCGCGGATCACCTCACGACCGGCGGCGCCACGAGCACGGCGTCCGGCCGGGTCGCGTACGCCCTCGGCCTGGAGGGCCCGGCGATCACCATCGACACGGCGTGCTCGTCCTCGCTGGTGGCCCTGCACCTGGCCTGCCAGGGGCTGCGCGACGGCGACTGCACGCTCGCGCTCGCGGGCGGCGTCACGGTGATGAGCTCGCCCGACGTCTTCGACGAGTACGCGCGGCGGCAGAGCCTGGCCTCCGGCGGCCGTAGCCGCCCGTTCGCCGCGGCCGCCGACGGCATCGGATTCGGCGAGGGCGTGGGCATGGTGCTGCTCGAACGCCTGTCCGACGCGCGACGCAACGGCCATCCGGTGCTCGCGGTGATCCGCGGCTCCGCGGTGAACCAGGACGGCGCGACCAACGGTCTCACCGCGCCCAGCGGCCCGGCGCAGCAGCGGGTGATCCTCCAGGCGCTGGCGGACGCCGGACTCACCCCCGACCAGGTCGACGCGGTCGAGGCGCACGGGGCGGGCAGCTCGCTGGGCGACCCGCTGGAGGCGCAGGCGCTCATCGCCACGTACGGGCGGGGCCGGCGTGAGGGCCGTCCGCTGCGCCTCGGCTCGGTCAAGTCGAACATCGGCCACACTCAGATCGCCGCGGGCGCGGCCGGTGTGATCAAGATGGTGCTGGCCTTGCGGCACGAGCGCCTGCCGCGCACCCTCCACGTCGACGCACCCACGCCGCACGTGAACTGGAGCGGCGGGTCGGTCGAGCTGCTCACCGAACCGGTGGCCTGGCCGCGCGGAGACCGGCCGCGCCGGGCCGGCGTCTCGGCGTTCGGCGTCAGCGGCACGAACGCCCACGTCATCCTGGAGGAGCCGCCCGAGGACGCGGGCGAGGAGCCCGGCGTCCCGCCCTCGGTCCTGCCCTGGGTCCTGTCCGGTACGACCGCGGAGGCGCTGCGCGCCCAGGCCGGGCGGCTGCGCGCGTTCCTGCTCGGCCGGCCCGGCGCGGACGCCGTGGACGTCGGGTACGCGCTGGCCACGACCCGGTCCGCGTTCCGGCACCGCGCGGTCCTGTTCGGGACGGCGCGCGACACGCTGCTGGAGGACCTGCGGGCGCTGGAGGACGGCGAGACGCCGGAGAGCGCGGTCGTGGGCACGGGCGGCACGCGCGGCGAGTCCGCGGTGCTGTTCGGCGGCGAGGAGAGCTGGACTCCCGGCATGGGCCGCGAGCTGTCCGCGACGTTCCCGGTCTTCGCCGGGGCGCTGGAGGCCGTGTGCGCGCCGCTCGACGCGGCCCTCGGCGACGCCGTACGGCCGGTGCGCGCGCTGCTGCTCGGGGATCGCGACGAGCTCTCGCCGGCGGAGGCCGCGGCCGCGCGGTTCGCGTTCCAGCTCGCCCTGTACCGGCTCGTCGAGTCCTTCGGGGTCACCCCCGACCACATCGTCGCCGACCCGGCCGGCGAGATCGCCGCGGCCCAGGCGGCCGGCATGCTGTCGCTGCCGGACGCGTGCGCGCTGCTCGCCTCTCGCATCCGGCCCGGCGGTGCGGCGCCGGACGCGGGCCCGCCGGAGATCTCGGCCCTGTCGACGGCCACCGGCGGCCCGCTCACGGCCGAACGACTGCGGGGCACGGCCGAGCCGGGCGGCGACGGCGATGGCCATGGCGATGACCCCGCGGGCGAGCTCATGCGCCGCCTGGCCGACGACGGCGTCACCGTCGTACTCGGCCTCGGCGCCACCGGCGAACTCCCCCTGCTGGGCGCGGACCGGTCCGAACCCCTCGCGTTCCTTCGCGGCCTCGCCGACGCGTACGCACGTGGCGCCGTCGTCGACTGGGGCCCGGCCTTCGGCGGCAGGCGCCGCGCGGTCGAGCTGCCGACCTACCCGTTCCAGCGCCGGCGCTTCTGGGCGGGCGGCGGCGCGGCCGCTCCCCTCGCGCTGTCGGGCCCGGTGATCCATCCGCTGCTCGGCGCGCGTATCGACCTGGCCACCGCACCCGGCCGCTGGTACGCGCACACACCGGCGGCGGCACGCCTGCGGGGCCGGCAGCGGCTGTACGGCACTCCGGTGCTGCCCGCGGCGGCCCTGGTCGAGTGGGCGCTCGCCGCGGCGCGCCAGGGCGACGGCACGTCGACGGAGCTGCGGGACGTGACGTTCGACGAGGTCCTGCCACTGCCCGGCGAGGGGGCGATCGCGCTCCAGGCGGTGGCCGACAACGCGGGGGTGCGCTGCTTCGCCCGGCGGACCGGCGACGACGCCGGAGAGTGGACCCGGCACCTCACGGTCGCCTCCTGCGGCACGGGCGAGACGGCGCCCGGCGAACGCACCGGCCCGGCGGGGCTGTCCGCCGGGATGGAGGAGCGCGACACGAGTGCTCTGCGCGCGCGGCTGGAACGGCTCGGCCTGGAGGACTCCTCCCCCTGCCTCATGCAGCTCTGGCGCCGGGGCGATGAGGCCGTCGGCCGCATCGCGTGCGAGGCCGACCCCGCGTACCTGCTCGATCCCCTGGTCCTGGACGCCTGCCTCCAGGCCGCCGCCGCGGTGGTGGACGGTGGCGAGGCCGGCGGCGGGGAGGCGCTGCCGCTGCCCGCCTCGGCCGGCCGGATCGCCGTACGCGTGCCGCTCCCGTCTCGGGTCTGGTGCCACGTGCGGCGCCGCGACGACGGGGCACTGGACGTACGGCTGCTGAACGACTCCGGCGAGCGGCTGGCCGCGGTCGAACGGCTGCGGTTCCGCACGGTCACGCCCGGCGCGATGCCCGCGCTGGCCGGGACGTGGCTGCGGCAGCGTGAGCTGTCCGGCCTGGTGACCGAGGATCCCGCCGCCGCGCGTGCGGCCGTGCTCGGCGACCTGTTCGACCGCGTGACGGCGCTGCTCGGGCTGCCCGCCGCCAGGACGCACGAGCTGGCCGCGAACTTCGGATCCGCGCGACTGAACGAGCTCGGCATGGACTCGCTGCGCGCGGTGCGGCTGCGCGACGGCCTGCTCGCCGGCCTCGCCGTCGACGTGCCGCTCGAGACGATCCTGCGCGGCGGCACCGCCGAGGCCCTCGCCGGGCTGATCTGCGAGCAGCTCACCGTGCGGAGCCTCCTTGCGGTCGGCGAGGCGGCCGAGGACGAGATGGAAGTACTGACCCTCTGACCGGAGGGCCATGGACAGCACACCGACGGCGGACGATCGGAGGCCGGCCACGATGGCGCAGGACCTGCTCCTGGAACTGCACAGCCGGGGAATCAAGCTGCGGGTGGCCGACAGCCGCCTGGACGTGCTCGCGCCGCCGGGCGCGCTCACCCCCGAGCTGCGGGAGACGCTGCGGGCCCGGCGCGACGAGCTGATCGCGATGCTCCGCCGCGCCCGGCCCGACGCGGACCGGCCGGAGTTCACCCCGCGGCCGGACCAGCGGTACGAGCCGTTCCCGCTCACCGACATCCAGCACGCCTACTGGGTCGGCCGCAACCCGGCGGTCGAGCTCGGCGGCGTGTCCACGCACATGTACCTGGAGCTGGAGCGGACCGGCCTGGACCTCGGGCGGCTGACGACGAGCCTGCGCCGGGTGGTCGACCGGCACGACATGCTCCGGGCGATCATCCATCCGGACGGGCGGCAGCAGATCCTGCGCGAGGTGCCCGCCTACGACATCGCCGTACGCGACCTGCGGGACGTGGACGAGGCGGCGCGTGACGCGGCGCTGGAGGAGGTGCGGGCGGAGATGGGACACCAGGTCCTGCCCGCGGACCGGTGGCCGCTGTTCGACATCCGCGCCTCGCGCCTGCCCGGCGACCGGCTGCGCCTGCACGTCGGCTTCGACATGCTGATCATGGACGGGTTCAGCTGCGACCTGGTGTTCCGCGAGTGGCGCCGGTTCTATGAGGAGCCCGGCTGGACGCCCGCGCCCCTCTCGCTGTCCTACCGCGACCACGTCATCGCCGAGGAGGCCGCCCGGCAGAGTGGCGCGTACAGGAGGGCCGAGGAGTACTGGCTGGGGCGGGTGGAGGAGCTGCCCCTGCCGCCCGAACTGCCCCTGGCCGCCTCGCCCGCGCGCGTCGGCGGCACGGAGTTCGTCCGCCGCAACGCCCGGCTCCCCCGCGGCCGCTGGGAGACGATCAAGAACGTCGCCGCACGCCGCGGCCTGACCCCGTCGGCGGTGCTGATGGCGGCGTACGCCGAGGTGCTGCGGCAGTGGGCCGGCCAGGCGGACCTCACCCTGAACCTCACCCTGTTCAACCGGCCGCAGATCCATCCGGAGATCGACCGGATCGTGGGCGACTTCACCTCGGTCACGCTGCTGGCGGCCGAGGCCGCGCCAGACGAGTCGTTCGGCGTACGCGCGGAACGCCTCCAGCGGCGGCTGCTGGCCGACATGGAGCACCAGGCGTACAACGGTGTGCGGGTGCTGCGGGCGCGGGCGCGCGGTCTCGGCGGGCGGCCCGGCGCGGTGATGCCGATCGTGTTCACGAGCCTGCTCGGCGTGGCGGCCGGCCCCGAGTCGGGCGGCGGGGGCGACGGGCGCGCCTGGGGCGACGCGCGTTTCTTCGGCGACCTCGTCCACAGCATCAGCCAGACCCCGCAGGTCTGGCTGGACCACCAGGTGAGCGAGGACGACGGCGACCTGGTGCTCAACTGGGACGCGCTGGAGGCGCTGTTCCCGCCGGGCCTGCTGGATGACATGTTCGCCTGCTATCGCGGCCTGTTCGACCGGCTGAGCCGCGACGAGACGGCCTGGGACGGCAAGGAGACGCTGCTGCCCCCGCCGTCGTGGCAGCTGGAGGAGCGCGCACGTGCCAACGACACCGCGGCCGGCCTCCCGGAGCGTACGCTCGGCGGGCTCGTCGAGGAGCGCGCCGTACGGTGCCCGGACACGGTGGCCGTGATCGCCGCCGACGGTCGCCTCACGTACGAGGAGCTGCTGACGCGGAGCCGTCGTCTCGCGCACCGCCTGGTCGCGGCCGGTGCGCCTGCCGTCTCATTGGCCGGCTCGCTGGTCGGCGTGGTGATGGAGAAGGGGCGCGACCAGGTGGCCGCGGTCCTGGGCGTCAGTCTGTCCGGGGCGGCGTACCTGCCGCTCGACCCGGGCTGGCCGGAGGCGCGGCGCAACGGCCTGCTGGAGCGCTGCCGGAGCACGACCGTGGTGACGACGCCGCGGCTGCGCGACGAGCTGACCTGGCCCGGCGGCGTACGGGTGCTGACGTTCGAGGACGCCGAGGTGGCCGAGGCCGACGCCGGGCCGCTGGAGGTCTCCCCCACGCCGGAGGACCTCGCGTACGTCATCTTCACCTCGGGTTCGACCGGCACGCCCAAGGGCGTGATGATCGACCACCGCGGCGCGGCCAACACGGTGCAGGACGTCAACGCGCGCTTCGAGGTCGGTCCCGGGGACCGGGTGCTCGCGCTGTCGCTGCTGAGCTTCGACCTGTCGGTCTATGACGTCTTCGGGATCCTGGCGGCCGGCGGCACGGTGGTGCTGCCCAGCCCGGTACGGCTGCACGACCCCGCGCACTGGACCGACCTGGTCCGGCGGCACGAGGTGACGATCTGGAACTCGGTGCCCGCGCTCATGCAGGCGTGGGTGGACCACGTGCGGCAGGCGGGCGCGCCGGAGGCCGGCACGCTGCGGCTCGCGCTGGTCAGCGGCGACTGGATCCCCGTCGCGCTGCCCGGCGCGATCCGCGCCGCCGCCCCGCACACGACCGTGATCAGCCTCGGCGGCGCCACCGAGGCGTCGATCTGGTCGGTGATGTACCCGATCGGCGAGGTCCCGGCGCACTGGACCCGCATCCCGTACGGCAAACCGCTCGCCAACCAGACGCTGCACGTCTACGACGACCGGCTGGAGCCCTGCCCGGTGTGGACCACGGGCGAGATCTACATCGGCGGCGACGGTGTGGCGCTGGGCTACTGGGGCGACGACGAGCGGACCACCGAGCGGTTCGTCGTGCACCCGCTGACCGGGGAGCGGCTGTACCGCACCGGCGACCAGGGGCGATACCTGCCGGGCGGCGACATCGAGTTCCTCGGCCGGCAGGACTTTCAGGTCAAGATCAACGGGTACCGGATCGAGCTGGAGGAGATCGCCGCGGCGCTGCGCCGACGGCCGGAGGTCGGCGAGGCCCTCGTCACGGTGGTCACGCACCCCTCGACCGGGCGACGGCAGCTCGCCGCGTACGTGGTCCCGGCGGGCGAGGCCGCCCCGGAGCCCGCGGCGCTGCGGGACGGGCTGGAGTCGCTGCTGCCGGAGTACATGGTGCCCAACCACTACGTCGCCATCGACCGGGTGCCGGTGAGCGCGAACGGCAAGGTCGACCCGTCGGCGCTCCCCGCGCCCTGGGACACCGCGTCGCCCGAGGAGCGCGCCGGCCCGCGCGACCCCCTGGAGGAGGCGCTCCACGGCATCTGGTGCGAGGCGCTCGAACGCGACGACTTCGGGATCGAGGAGAACTTCTTCGAGCTGGGCGGCGACTCGCTGCACGCCGTACGGATCCTGGGCCGGATCCGCGAGACGCTCGGCGTCATGGACGAGGGCGAGGAGGGGTTGCAGCGGTTGTTCGACAACCCCACCGTCGCGTCCCTGGCCACGTCGCTGCGCGACCGTGTCGCGACCTGACCGCGGGAATGGGAATGAGCTGGAACGAGCGTGCGTCGATGACCGAGCCCGGGCCGTGGGGGGTGCGGTGGCGGCCGCTGCCGCGCCCGCGCCTCCGCGTGTTCTGCGTGCCGCACTCGGGCGGCGGCGCGTCCGCCTACCGGCCGTGGGCGGGCGCGCTCGGCGACGACGTCGAGGTGGTCGCGGTACGCATGCCGGGACGGGAGAGCCGGTTCCGCGAGCCGCCGCTCTCCCGCCTGTGCGACGTGGTGCCGGCGCTGGTCCGCGACGTCGAGCCGCTGCTCGACGTGCCGCACGCCTGGTTCGGGCACAGCATGGGCGCGCTGATCGCCTTCGAGGCGTGCCGCGAGGTGCGACGCCGGCGGCTGGACCCGCCCGTACGCCTGCTCGTGGCCGGGCGTGCCGCGCCGCAGCTGCCCTCACGCGACCCGCGGACCCATGAGGCGTCCGACGAGGAGTTCACGGCGATGCTGGGTGAGTTGAACGGCACGCCGTTCGAGGTGCGCGGCGACGGCGCGTTCGCGGGTTTCCTGCCCACGCTGCGCGCCGACTTCTCGGTCATCGAGACCTATGAGTACGGGTCCGAGCCGCCGCTCGAGCATCCGATCACGGTCTACGGCGGCACGGAGGACCCCGTCGTGGAGGTCGAGGAGCTGTACCCGTGGGACGCGCAGACCACGTCGGACTGCGCGGTGCGGCTCTTGCCCGGCGACCACTTCTTCCTGCACCAGGACCGGGACAAGTTCGTCGCCGCCCTCGCCGAGGACCTCTCGGCCTGAGGCCGCGCCGCCCGTCAGCCGTTCTCGCGCACGCGGACGCGTGGCGGTGCGGCGGCGTCCACGTCATCGAACAGCGCCGCCGCGCGCTCGGCGGTGGCCAGCGCCCAGCGTCCGGTGCTGAGCAGCCCCAGGGCCAGGATGCCGGCCCCGAGCCCGGCCACCAGCCACCACACGCCGTGCTCCGCGCGGGTGAACGCCGCTCCGCCGCGTGGCAGGGCCGATCCCACGATCGTCCCGGAGATCGCGACGCCCAGGGTGGTCCCGGTCTGCCGGCCGGAGGAGGCGAGCGAGCCCGCCACCCCGGCCATCGAGCGCGGCATGCCGGAGACCGCGGTGTTGGTGATCGGCGGGTTGACGGTGCCCAGGAAGAGGCCGAACAGCAGATAGGTCGCGAGCACGGCGGGCAGCGGGGTGGCCGGGCCGAGCCAGAGCGAAGCGCCGCCGGCCAGGGCCAGCGCGGTCCCGGCGACCACCAGCGGCAGCCGGGGCCCGCGCGCGCCGACCAGCCGGCCGGTACGCGGGGAGAGCAGGATGACCAGTACACCCACCGGGAGCAGGCACAGGCCGGCGGTCAGCGCCGACATGCCGCGTACGACCTGGAGGTACTGGGTGGTCACGAACAGGAACGCGCCGAACCCGCACAGGGCGAACAGGGCCATCAGGATCGCCGAGGTGAACGGCACGCTGCGGAACAGGCGCAGCTCCAGCAGCGGGTCGGCGCGGCGCGGTTCGTACGCGAGGAGGCCCAGCGCGCCGAGCGCGGCGGCGGCGAGCATGCCGAGGACGAGCGGCGAGGTCCAACCCGTACGGCCGGCCTCGATGATCGGGTAGACGACGCAGCCGAGCACCAGGATCACCAGGAGCTGGCCCACCGGGTCGAACCGGCGCGCACGCGCGGCGCGCGACTCGGGCACGTACCGCGCGGCGAGCGCGATCGCGGCGGCCACGATCGGCACGTTGACCCAGAAGATGGAGCGCCAGCCGAGGCCGTCGACCAGGACGCCGCCGAGGATCGGGCCCAGCGCCAGCGCCAGTCCGGACATCGCGCCGAACACCCCGATGGCACGCGCGCGCTCGGCCCGGCCGGTGAAGGTGTTGACGACGATCGCCATCGCCACCGGGTTGAGCATCGTGCCGCCGGCCGCCTGGAGCGCGCGTGCCGCGATCAGCCACCCGACGCTCGGCGCCAGGCTGCACAGCAGCGAGCCGAGCCCGAAGGCTGCCAGGCCGACCTGGAAGATCCGCCGCCGGCCGACCCGGTCCGCAGTCGACCCGGCCAGCACCAGGAAGCCGGCCAGGACCAGGGTGTAGGCGTCCACCGTCCATTGCAGGCCGGACACCGAGGCGTGCAGGTCGCGGCGGATCGAGGGCAGTGCGACGTTGACGATGGAGATGTCCATCACCACGACGACAATGCTGGCGCAGCAGATCGCGAGCACCAAGCGCCTGTGGCGCAGGCTGAGTTCGGGCATGCGGGGTTCCAATCGGTGAGGAGTGCCGATGATGCGCCGCCGAGGTCGCCCAGCGGCGGATCACGACGCTAGGAGTTGGTCCGCGCTCGAAGTCAACCGCACCTGGTCGGATCCGGCCGGACGGCGGCGAGATGCCCGGGAGACGAGTGGCTACCAGGGGAGGCCGAGGCCGCGGGCGATGAGGCCGCGCTGGACGTCGTTGGTGCCGCCGCCGATGACGTACGTCAGCGCGGTGCGCAGGCCCTGCTCGAAGCCGCCGCCCCCCGGCACGCCCGTGACGCCCTCGCCGAGCGCCGCGGCCGGGCCCAGGATCTCCAGCGCCGCCTCGCCGAACTCCTCGGCCAGTTCGCTGCCCATCACCCCGGCCATCGGCGTGGCCAGTCGCGTACGCGGCCCGGCGGGGACGCGGCCGACCGCGCTCGCGAGATGCCGGGTCGCCTGCACGGCCGCCGCCAGGCCGCTCAGCCGGGCGCGCTCGGCCGAGCCGCGCGGGCCGGCCAGTGCGGCGGCGTCCGATCGCACCACGGCGAGCAGGTCGTCGAGCTGCCGGTGGAGGGTCGCCGCGATGCTGGCGAGCATGACCCGCTCACCGGCGAGCGCCTCCGTGATGACCTCCCAGCCGCCGTTGACCTTCCCGACGCGTGCCGTGTCGGGAACGCGTACGTCGTCGAGGAAGACGCTGCAGGACGTCTCGCCGGACAGCGCGCGGTGCTGCTGCACGGTGATGCCCGGCGTGTCCGTCGGCACGAGGAACATGCTGATCCCGGCGTACGGCGGCGCGGCCCTGGGATCGGTGCGCACGGCCAGCCACACGTACTCGGTGCGATGCGCGTTGGTGGTCCAGAGCTTCTGCCCGTTGATCACCCATCCGTCGCCGTCACGTGCCGCGGCGGTCTTCAGCGAGCCCAGGTCAGAGCCTGCCTCGGGTTCGCTGTAGCCGAGGCAGACGGTGAAGATGCCCTGGCGGATGCGCGGCAGGAAGCGCTCCTTCTGCTCGGCGCTGCCGTGCCGTACGAGGGCGGTGCCGACGGCGGCGACGGTGGCCAGCGCGCGGCTCACCGGGAGGCGGCGGTAGATGATCTCCTGTTGCAGGACGAGTTGCTCGGCGAGCGGCGCGCGGCGGCCGCCGGCCTCGGCGGGCCAGGCCATGCCGAGCCAGCCGCGCTCGGCCATGGCCGCCACGAGTTCGGGGTCGTCGTCCAGCCCCGCGGTGGGGTGGTCCGGCGGCGTGCGCGCGTCGAGGAAGGTGCGCAGCTCGGTGCGGAACCCGGCGGCGGACGGCCCGAGGTCGGGCACCGGCAGGCCGGCCCCGGTCTCGATGAGGACGTCGGCGACCTCGCCGCGGGTCCGCGCGACCGCCCGCAGCCGCGTGACGTCGGCGTGCACCCGCCGGAAAAGCCACGGCGCGTCGTGCTCCTCGTAGTAGCCGATGGCCGCGAGCGTGTGGTGCGCGCCGAACTGGACCCGCGTCGCGGTGGCCGCGACGTGGGTGGTGGCGAGTTCGGCGGCCAGCGTCCAGTCCGGCGCGCCCGCGCCGTAGCGCGCCGCGGCGTCGGCGATGAGCAGGTCGGCCGCGCCGACGTCGATCTGGCAGCGCGCGGTCCGCTGCTGCACGGCGCCGAACGCGCCGATCGCGCGGCCGAACTGCCGCCGGATCTTGGCGTGCTCGACGGCGGTCTCGTGCGCGCGCTCGGCCGCCGCCATCGCGCGTACGGCCATGCCCAGTCGCAGCAGCACCACCGCCTCGTCGGCCGGTTCCGCGGCCACGGTGAACTCGGCCTCGGCCGGGCCGAGCAGCAGGTCGCTCCAGGCCGGGGCGGCCAGGCCCTCCGTACGCACGGCGCGCTCGACCGGATGGAGCGACACGCGGCCGCCGTCCGCCGGTAGGACCAGCACGCGGCCGGCGGCGTCGCCCGCCTCGGCGTGGCGCACGCTGCGGCGCTCGTCGCCGGGCCCGGCGACCGCCACGATGACGCGCATGGTCCCGTCGGCGATGTCGCCGCGCAGGTCGGGCCGGTCGGCGAGCAGGCGTGCCGCCACGAACGCGTCCATCACCGGCAGGGGGCACGCGGCACGGCCGGTCTCACGCGCGACGGCCAGCGCCGCGTCCACCGCGTCCTCGGCGGCGAGGTCGAACCAGCCGTGCAGGATGACCGAATCCCAGAGTTTGCGCAGATCCGCGGTGGCCGCCGCGGACGCCCTGCCCCAGTCGCGCCCGACGACGTCGCGCACCGTCCGGGTGAACTCCCTGGTCTCCTCCGCCGTCATCGAGCCCATGAGCGTCACTCCACCAATCCGTGCGTCTCGTCGGGCCGTCCCTCGGGCCGGACCGTCCGGTCATGGGCCGCGGTCGCCTCCACGCGAGCGGTTCCGACAATCATCGTCCGGCAAAAATCTCCCGCGGGCGTTACGCACCGCAATACCCGTGCACCCCTAACCAACCCCTAAACCGGGCGATAGGGACTTCAAGGAAAATGGCTAGGGGTTGAGCGGGGCCGCCGCGTAAGTAGTGTTGAGCCCGGCCGCCTCGTGAGTGGTTATGTGACTAAACCGAAGATTGGATTACGCGGCTTCCTAATTGCCAATAGGAGGGCGCCGGCATTATGGACTTTGATCTGACGGACGCACAGCGCGAACGCTATGACGACATCGTGGCGGCGGCGCGCGAACGGCTCGGCGACCTGCCGGGCGACCGTCCGCTCACCCGCGTCGAGTGGAAGGCGGCGGCCGGGATCGGGCTGACCGGGCTCTGCCTGCCGGCCGCACACGGCGGGGGCGGCCTGGGCGCGTTCGACACCGCGCACGGCCTGGAGGCGTTCGGGCGCGGGTGCCCCGACACCGGGCTGGTCTTCGCCGTCGCCGCCCACCTGCTGGCCTGTGCCGTGCCGATCCGCGACTTCGGCGGCGAGGCCCTCGCCGCGCGGCTGCTGCCCGGCATGGTCGCGGGCGACGTCATCGCCGGGAACGCGATGACCGAGGACGACGCGGGCTCCGACGTCGGCACGCTCGCCGCCACCGCCGTACGCGACGGCGACGCGTGGGTGCTCACCGGCGACAAGTCGTTCGTCAGCAACGGCCCGGTCGCGGACGTGTTCGTCACCTACGCGGTCACCGACCCGGCCGCCGGCTTCCTCGGCACCTCCGCGTTCGCGGTGCCGCGCGAGTCGGCGGGCGTCGTCGTCGGCGAGCCGTTCCAGAAGATGGGCCTGGCCGGGTGCCCCGCCTCGCGTGTGCGGTTCGAGGGCTGCCGCGTGCCCGCGTCGTGCCTGCTCGGCGCGGAGGGTCAGGGCGCCGCGATCTTCCAGCACTCGATGGGCTGGGAACGCGCCTGCCTGTTCGCGGCCTACGTCGGGCTGATGGACCGCCAGCTCGAGCAGTGCGTGGCGCACGCGCGCACCCGGCGCCAGTTCGGCCGGAGCATCGGCGAGTTCCAGGCGGTCTCGCATCGCGTCGCCGCGATGAAACAGCGGCTCGAAGGGGCGCGCCTGCTGCTCTACCGCGCGTGCTGGCTGCTCGACCAGGGCCGCGAGCACGTGACGGCGGTCGCGCTCGCCAAGACGGCCGTGTCCGAGGCGGCGGTGGCCAACGGCCTCGACGCCGTGCAGATCTTCGGCGCCGCCGGCTACCTGGCCGGCGGCGCCGAGCGCCAGCTGCGCGACTGCGTGCCGAGCACGATCTTCTCCGGGACCACGGAGATCCAGCGCGAACTCGTCGCGAGGGAGCTCGGCCTGTGAACCTGCACCAGCTCGTCATCGACGCGGCCGCCAAAGACCCCGGCCGTCTCGCCGTCGCGGACACCTCGGGCCTGGCCGCCGAGGCGTTCGGCGAGCCGTTCCGTTCTCACGGGACGCTCGACTACGGCGGGCTCGACCGGCGTGCCGACGCGCTCGCCCACCGGCTGCGCGCCCTCGGCGTCGGGCGCGGCGACCGGGTCGTGATCTGGGCGGACAAGTCCGCCGCGGTCGTCGCCGGCATGCAGGCCGTGCTGCGGCTCGGCGCCGCCTATACCCCGGCCGAGGCCACGACGCCGCTGAGCCGGGTCGCCGTCATGGCACGCGACTGCGGGGCGCGCGCCGTGCTGACCACCGGCGACCGCGTCGCCGGGATCGCGGCCGAGCTCGGCCCCGGCATGCGGTGCCAGGACCTGGCCGCCCCGCTCGATGACGCCGGGCCGGTCAACGAACCGGCGGGACCGGACGACCTGGCCTACATCCTCTACACCTCGGGCTCGACCGGCGCGCCCAAGGGCGTGTGCGTCAGCCACGGCAACGCCCGCGCGTTCGTGGACTGGGCGGTGGCCGAGGTCGCCGCGGAGGCGGGCGACCGGTTCTCCGGCCACGCACCGTTCACCTTCGACCTGTCCGTACTCGACCTGTACGCGGCCTTCGCCGCCGGGGCGTCGGTGCACCTGATCCCGTCCGAACTCGCGTACGCGCCGGTCCAGCTCGTGGAGTTCCTGCACGCCGCGCGGATCAGCGTCTGGTACTCGGTGCCGTCCGCGCTGACGCTCATGGCGCGCGACGGCGGCCTGCTCGCCCGGCCGGCGCCGGAGAGCCTGCGCGCGGTGCTGTTCGCGGGCGAGCCGTTCCCGATCGCCCAGGTACGCGGGCTGGCGGCCTGGACCACGGCGCGGCTCCTCAACCTGTACGGGCCGACCGAGACCAACGTCTGCACCTTCCACGAGGTGACCCCGGCCGACCTGGAGCGCGACCGTCCGGTGCCGATCGGCACGCCGACCTGCGGAGACCGGGCCTGGGCACGGCGGGCGGACGGCGCGACCTGCGCACCGGGCGAGGAGGGCGAACTCGTCGTCGAGGGCCCGACGGTGATGATCGGCTACTGGGGCCGCGAGCCCCACCGCGGCCCGTACGACACGGGCGACGTGGTACGGGTGCTGCCGGACGGGTCCTTCGACTACGCGGGCCGGCGCGACGACATGGTCAAGGTGCGCGGCAACCGGGTCGAGCTCGGCGAGGTCGAAGCGGCGCTGGCCGCCCATCCCGACGTCGCCGAGGCCGGCGCGGTCGTGACGGGCGCGGGGATGGACGGCCGGCTGGTCGCGTTCGTCGTGCCGCTGCACGGGCGCACGCCCGGCGTGCTGTCGCTGCGCCGGCACTGCGCCGACCGGCTGCCGCGCTACATGGTCGCCGACGAGCTGCACGTCGTCGGCGCGCTCCCCCGCACCCGCAACGGAAAGATCGACCGACCGGCGCTCGTGTCGCGGGCGCAAGACCCCGAAAAGACCGCCCAGCGGCACCGGCCGTACGAGCAGTGAAGGACAGGACATGGCGAGCGAAGAAATCTCCGAGCGGGTCACCGAATTCATCCGGGACAAGTTCCTGAACGGCGATCCGCAGGGCGAGCTCGACGAGAGCACTCCGCTGCTCGAACTGGGCGTCCTGAATTCCCTCAACACCGTACGGCTCGTGTCGTTCGTGCGTGACGAAATGAGCGTCGCCATCCCGCCGATAGAGATCAATGGAAAGAATTTCAAGAACATTCGCTCGATCACCGCGCTGATCCTCGGGCTCGTGAATGCCTAACCGTGCCGCCGAACCGGCGGGCCCGCATCCGCCCGCGGCGGAGCCGATCGCGGTGGTGGGCGTGGGCTGCCGATTTCCGGGCGGCGTCCGCGACCTGGACTCGTTCGGCGACGTGCTCACCTCCGGCGGCGACGTGCTGCGCGAGGTCCCGCCGGACCGCTGGGGCCCGGAGTACCGCGCGGCCGAGCCGGGCGGTACGGGCACCGCCAACCACGTCGGCGGCTTCCTCGACGACATCGACCGCTTCGACGCGGGCTACTTCGGCATCTCTCCCAAGGAGGCGTGCCACCTCGATCCGCAGCAGCGGATCCTGCTGGAGGTCGCCTGGGAGGCCATGAGCGACTCCGGGCGGCCGCGCGACGCGTGGCGCGGCAGCCGCACGGCCGTGTTCATGGGCATGCTGGCGGGCGACTACAACCTCCTGCACGTCAAGACCCTGGGCACCGCCGGGGTCGGCCCGCACTACGCGGCGGGCACCGAGTTCAGCTTCGCGGCCGGCCGCCTCGCGTACGCCTTCGACATGCACGGCCCGGTCGCCACGCTGAACTCCGCGTGCTCGTCGTCGCTGCTCGCGGTGCACCAGGCGTGCCAGTACCTGCGGAACGGCGAGTGCGACACCGCCGTCGCCGGCGGCGTCGGCCTGCTCATCTGCCCCGAGCTCAGCATCTTCCTCAGCAGCGTCGGCGCGATGTCGCCGACCGGGCGGTGCCGTCCGTTCGACGCCGCCGCCGACGGGCTCATCCGCGGCGAGGGCGCGGGCGCCGTCGTCCTCAAGCGCCTGTCCGCCGCGCAGGCCGACGGCGACCGGATCCACGCGGTCATCCGCGGCTCGGCCGTCACCCACGACGGCGCCAGCCTCGGCCTGACCGCGCCCAACGCCGCCGCGCAGGCCGCCATGCTGCACGGCGCGATCGAGGCCGCGGGCGTCGACCCGCGCGACGTGGACTACGTG
Source organism: uncultured Actinomycetota bacterium (assembly GCA_963799975.1). Taxonomy (GTDB): domain Bacteria; phylum Actinomycetota; class Actinomycetes; order Streptosporangiales; family Streptosporangiaceae; genus Actinoallomurus. The sequence goes on from CAWCZF010000006.1 coordinate 1,704,402, forward strand.
GAGGCGCACGGCACCGGCACGCAGCTCGGCGACCAGATCGAGCTCGCCATGATCGCGGACGCGTACGGCGCGGGACGGCCCGCCGACCGGCCGGTCTTCGTGGGCTCGCTGAAGGCCGTGTTCGGGCACCTGGACGCCGCCGCGGGCGTCGCCGGGCTGCTGAAGGCGATCTGGGTGGCGGCGAACGGCCGGGTCCCGGCGCAGCCGCACTTCTCGACGCCCAACCCCGCGGTGGACTGGGCGAACGGCGGCATCGCGGTCTCGTGCGAGACGACGCCGCTGGAGGTCGCCGGCCGGCCGGCGCGTGCGGCGGTGAGCGCGATCGGGCTGAGCGGCACCAACGTGCACATGATCGTCGAGGCGGCGGGAGAGGACGCGCCGCCGGCGGACGTGAACGCCGGGCCGTACGTGCTGCTCGCCTCGGCGGCCCACCGGGACCGGCTGGCCGAGCAGGTGACGCGCCTCTTCGACCGCGTGAGCGCCGCCGGGGACCGGCTCGGCGACCTGGTCGCCTCCACGACCACCCGGAGCACCTTCGAGGCGTACCGTTACGCCGCCGTCGGCGCGGACCGCGACGCGCTGCTCGCCGCGCTCGGTGACCCGGACGAGCCGCCCGAGGGCGCCTACACCGGGTACGTGCCCGACCCGGAGGACGCGCCGCGGCCGGTCTTCGTCTACTCCGGCCAGGGCGGCCAGTGGGCCGGCATGGCCGCCGACCTCTACGACACCGACCCGACCGTGCGTTCGGCGCTCGACGAGTGCGACGCGCTGATCCGCGCCGAGGCGTCCTGGTCGCTGCTGGAGGAGCTGCACCGCGCGCGCGAGGAGGAGCTGGACCGCACCGACCTCGCCCAGCCGTCGATCTTCGCCGTGCAGGTCGCGGTCACCCGGTGGCTGATCGAGCGCGGCGTCGTGCCGGCCGCGGTGATCGGCCACAGCCTCGGCGAGGTGGCCGCCGCGCACGTCGCGGGCGCCCTGTCCCTGCCCGACGCCGTACGGGTCATCGTGCGGCGGGCCGAGCTGCTGCACGGGACCGCGGGCACCGGCCTGATGTACGCGGTGCGGGCGGACCCGGAGACCGTCGCCGCGCTGCTCGCCGAGACGGGCCTGCCGGTCACCGTCGCCGCGGTGAACGGGCCGTCGTCGGTGGTGATCGCGGGCCCGGCGGAGGAGGTGACGCGGGCGGCCGCCGTGGTCGAGGAGCGCGGTCTCCGCTGCCGCCGGCTCCTGGTCGACGCCGCCTCGCACAGTCGCGTCGTGGCGCACTGCGGCCCGCTGCTCGGCGCGGCCACCGCGGGCATCGTGCCGGTCGCGCCGTCGATCCGGCTGCTGTCCAGCGTGGATCCCGGGGCCGACTCCGTACGGCCCGACTCGGCGTACTGGGCGCGCAACCTGACCGAGCCGGTACGGCTGTGGCCCGCCGTCGACCGGCTGCTGAGCGGCGCGGACCACCTGCTCGTGGAGATCGGCCCGCATCCCGTGCTGGTCCCCGCGCTCACCGACGCGCTGGAGCACCGGGGCCGGCCCCACTCCGCGATCGGCACGCTTCGCCGCGACGAGCCGGGCGCGCTCGCGCTGTGCCGTGCGCTCGCGCGGCTCCACGCCGCCGGGGCGGCCGTGGACTGGGAGAAGGTCACCGGACGCCCGCGACGGTATGAGCCACTGCCGCTGCCGTCCTGGGGCGGCGACCGGTACTGGCTGCCCGGGGTGGAACGCGGCACGCAGACGCGCGCCGCCGCGCCCGCGCGGATCCGGCTGAGCCTGCTCGACGCGGACGGCCGCGTGACCGGGGAACTGCTCGCCCATCCCACCGGGCCGTCCGCTCCCCCGGCCGCCGAACTCGCCCTCTCACGCGACGACCGGCCCGCGCGGGACGGTGCGACCGGCCGCTCACCGGTCGCGCTGCCCCTGGACGGCCCGTCCGCAGTCCACTCCCAGCCGCCAGAAAATCGCTCGCCGGTCGCTCCCGCCGCCGGAGCCGTACGGTCCTCGCTCGACCGCACGCCGCCCGCCGACGCCGCCGCGCCGGGCGACCTGGCCGACCGGGTCGAGGCCGTCGTACGGGAGGTGCTCGGGCTCTCGGCCGGCCGGGCGCTGGTGCGCCGCCGCGGCCTGTTCGAGCAGGGCCTGGACTCCCTGACCGCCGCCGAGCTGCGGCGGCGGCTCGACGCCGCGTTCGGCGTACGGCTGCCGGCGCCCATCGTCTTCGAGCGGCCCACGATCGCGGCCCTGGCCGCACACCTGAGCGACATCGCCCCGGTCCCCGCCGCGGAACCGGTCACGGCGGCCGCGCCGTCCGGCGGCGACGCCGTCGCGGTGATCGGGATCGCGTGCCGGCTGCCGGGAGCCGGCTCGCCCGGCGAGTTGTGGACGCTGCTGACCGAAGGCCGCTCGTCGGTGTCCGAGCCGCCGCCCGGGCGGCGCGACGACCCGATCTGGGCCGAGGCGGACGGCATCCCGACCCGTAGCTGCTACCTGGACGACGTCGCGGGGTTCGACGCGCCGTTCTTCCGCGTCTCGCCGCGTGAGGCCAAGTCGCTCGACCCGCAGCAGCGGCTGTTCCTGGAGGTCGCCTGGGAGGCGCTGGAGGACGCGGGCCGCCCCGCGCGTACGCTCGCCGGCCGGCCGGTCGGGGTCTATGTCGGCCTGGAGGCGGCCGACTACCAGCAGCTGCTGACCCGCCACATGGACAACGTGAACCTGTACTACGGCACCGGGGCCTCGTTCGCCGCCGTGTCCGGGCGGCTGTCGTACTTCCTCGGCCTGAGCGGGCCGAGCCTCGTGGTGGACACCGCCTGCTCGGGCTCGCTCACCGCGGTGCACCTGGCCTGCCAGGGCCTGCGGAACGGCGACTGCGAGATCGCCGTCGTCGGCGGCGCGCACGTCATGATCGCGCCGACGATGATGGTGGCGATGACCGAGAGCAAGGCGCTGGCGGGCGACGGCCGGTGCAAGACCTTCGACGACGACGCGGACGGGTACGGGTGCGGCGAGGGCGCGGCGGTCCTCGTGCTCAAGCCCCTCGCGGCCGCTCAGCGGGACGGCGACCGTGTCTACTCGGTGATCCGCGGCACCGCGGTGAACCAGGACGGCGCGAGCGGCGGCTTCACCGTCCCGAACGCCGCCGCGCAGGCCGCGCTGATCCGCCAGGCGCTGGACCGGGCCGGCTGGGCCCCGGACGAGGTCGACTACGTGGAGGCGCACGGCACCGGCACGCCACTGGGCGACCCGATCGAGGTGAACGCCCTCGCCGAGGCTTACGGCGCGGGCCGCGACGGCGACCGGGCGCCTCTCCTCATCGGCTCGGCCAAGCCGAACGTCGGGCACCTGGCCGCCGCCGCGGGCGCGGTCGGACTGGTCAAGGTCGCGCTGGCCCTCCGCGAGGGCCGGATACCCCCGCACCTGCTGAACCGGCCCTCGACGCGCATCGACTGGGACCGGCTGCCGGTGCGGATCCCCGTCGAGGGCTGTGAGTGGCCCGACCGCGGGCGGCCCGCGCGTGCGGGGATCAGCTCCTTCGGGCTCACCGGCACCAACGCCCATGTGCTGCTCGAAGCGGCACCCGCCGTACGCGAGGCGGACGAGCCGGCCGGTCTCGAACCCCCGTACGTGCTGCCGCTGAGCGCGGCGAGCGGTGCCGCGCTGCGCGCGGTGGCGGCCCGCATGGCGGGGCGGCTGCGCGCCGCGCCGGACGAGCTGCCCGGCATCCTGTTCACCGCGACGTACCGGCGCTCCTGGCTCGGTCACCGGCTGGCGGTGGTCGCCGACGACGCCGCCGGACTGGCCGCCGCGCTCGACGAGGTCGCCGCCGGGGGCACGCCACGTGCCGCGCGGTTCGGCGAGGCGGTCGTGGAGGAGGCGCGCGCCGTCGCGTTCCGTTACACGGCCTCGGCTCCGCCGCGCGACCGGTTCACCGCCGTGCCGGTGTACGAGCGCGCGCTCGCCGCCTGCGCCGACGAGCTGGCCACGGCCACCGGGCGGCGGTGTGACCTGCGGGCCGAACCGCCGGAGGAGCTGCGGGCCGCGTACGCGTTCTGCCACCGGGTGGCGACGACCGAGCTGTGGGCCGCGTACGGCGTGCGGCCGGCGCGTGCGTACGGCGAGGGCGACGGCGAGGTCGCCGCGCTGTGGGCGGTGGGGCGGCTGCCGCTGGCACGGTCGCTGCGGATCCTGCTCGGCGAGGAGGACCGGCCCGCCGCCGCGGCCAAGACCGGCACGTACCCGCTCGTCGTGACGCCGCTGGACCTGGGCGAGGACCCGCTGGGCGTGATCGCGGCCGAGACGGCACGAGTGTTCGCCGCCGGGTACGAGCCGCCCGCGGAGGTCCCGCCACGTCCCCCCGTGAGCCTGCCCGGCTACCCCTGGGAGCACCGCGCGTACTGGTACCGCGACCTGCCGGTGCCCGCGGCGGTGCCGTGGGTGCTGTCGGGACGTGACGCGGGCGGCCTGCGGGACGCGGCCGGGCGGGTGCTCGCGTTCGCGGCCGGGCACCCCGAGGCGGAGCCCGCGGCGATCGGCGCGGCGCTGGCCGCGCGACCGGCCGGGCACGAGCGTGCGGTCGTCGTCGGCCGCGACCGCACGGACCTGCTCGACGGCCTCCGTGCGCTGGCCGAGGGCCGGGACGACCCCGGCCTCATCACCGGCACCGGCACCGGGACCGGCGGCGTGGTCCTGGTCTTCCCCGGTCAGGGCGGTCAGTGGGCCGGGATGGGCCTGGACCTGCTGGCGGTCTCCCCGGTCTTCGCCGAGCACCTGCACGCGTGCGACGAGGCGTTGCGGCCGCACACCGGCTGGTCCCTCCTCGACGTGCTGCGCTCCGAGGGCCCCGGCCTGGACCGGGTCGACGTGGTGCAGCCCGCCCTGTTCGGGGTGATGGTGAGCCTCGCCCGGCTGTGGCAGTCCCTCGGCGTACGGCCCTCGGCCGTCGTCGGGCACTCCCAGGGCGAGATCGCCGCCGCGCACGTCGCGGGCGCGCTCAGCCTGGAGGACGCCGCACGCGTCAGCGCGCTGCGCGGCCGCGCGCTGACCCGGCTGTCGGGGCGCGGCGGCATGGCCTCTCTCGCCCTGTCCCGCGCCGACGCCCTCGGCCTGCTCGCCACGTGGGGCGACCGGCTCTGCCTGGCCTCCGACAACGGGCCGCGGTCCGTGGTCGTCGCCGGCGACGCCATCGGCGAGCTGCTGGCCCACTGCGAGCGCCACGACGTCCGCGCCCGCCGCGTCCCGGTGGACTACGCCTCGCACAGCCCGCACGTGGAGGCCATCCGCGCGGAGCTCCTGGAGGCGCTCGCGGACCTCACCCCGCGTGCCGCCGAGATCCCGATGTGCTCCACGCTCACCGGCGAGCCGATCGACACGACCACCCTCGACGCCGCGTACTGGTATCGGAACCTGCGCGAGCCGGTCGAGTTCCAGCGAGCCGTCAGGACTCTGGTGAGCCGGGGCGACACAACGTTCATCGAGGTGGGCCCGCATCCGGTCCTCGGGTTCGCGCTGGAGGAGACCGTGCCGGACGGTGTGGTCGTCCCGACGCTGCGCCGCGACGACGGCGGCCACGAGCGCTTTTACACGAGCCTCGCCCAGGCCCACGTCCACGCGGCGCTCGACTGGCGCCCCCTCTTCCGCGGCGTCGAGCCCGCGCGGCTGACGCCGGAGGCGGCGGACGTGCACGGAGAGGCCGAGTTCTGGGCCGCGGTCGAGCGCGAGGACGCCGGGGAGCTGGCCGCGACGGTGGGCCTGGCGGACGGTTCGCTGGACGCACTGGTGCCGCTGCTCGCGGCGTGGCGTCGACGCCGCCGGGCGCGGTCGGCCGCCGACGGCTGGCGGTACCGGATCGCGTGGACGCCCGTCGACGACGGCGAGCCCGCGGCGCTGTACGGGACCTGGCTCGTCGTCGTGCCCGAGGACGCCGGCGACCCGTGGATCGACGGGTGCGTCCGCGCGCTGGCCGACCACGGCGCGGACGTGCGGCGGCTGCAGGTCGCGGCGGACACCGGGCGTACCGGCCTGGCCGCGCTGCTGCGCGAGGCCGCCGGGGAGGATCGCGCCCCGGCCGGGGTCGTGTCCCTGCTGGCGTTCGCGCCGGACCGCGACGCGGCCGAGCCGGTCGTCCCGGCCGGTCTGGCCGCCACCACCGCGCTGGTCCAGGCGCTCGGCGACGCCTGCCCCGAGGCGCCGCTGTGGGTGCTCACCCGCGGCGCCGTCTCGACCGGCGCGGGCGACCGGGTGCGCGACCCGGTCCAGGCACACGTGCTTGGGCTGAGCCGGGTACTCGCGCTGGACGAGCCCGGCCGCTGGGGCGGCCAGGTGGACCTGCCCGAGACGGCGGACGAGAACGCGCGTGCCCGGCTGGCGCGGGCGCTGGCCGGCATCGGCGAGGAGGACCAGCTCGCGGTACGCGGCCCGGGGATCGCCGCCCGGCGGCTCGTACCGGCCCCGCCGCCGGACGGCGGCTCACGTACGTGGCGGCCGCACGGCACCGTTCTGGTCACCGGCGGCACCGGGGCGCTCGGCGGCCACGTGGCGCGCCGTCTCGCGCGTGAGGGCGCCGATCACCTCCTGCTCCTCAGCAGGCGCGGCACGTACGCGCCGGGCGCGGAGGCGCTGGCACGTGACCTCGCCGCCCTGGGCGCCGAGGTCACGATCGCCGCCTGCGACATCACCGACGCCGGCGCGCTCGCCGAGGTCCTCGCCGGAGTCCCCGCCGAGCATCCGCTGACCGCCGTCGTGCACACCGCCGCCGTCGTGGGCCGTCGCGTCCCCGTGGACGGGATCGAGGCGGCCGACCTCGCCGAGACCTGCGCCGCCAAGGCCGCCGGAGCGCGCAATCTGGACCGGCTGCTGAGCGACACGCCGCTGGAGCGGTTCGTCCTGTTCTCCTCGAACGCGGGCGTCTGGGGCAGCGGCGGCCAGGGCCCGTACGCGGCGGCGAACGCGTACCTGGACGCACTCGCCGAGGACCGCCGGGGACGCGGGCTGCCCGCCACGTCCGTCGCCTGGGGCGCGTGGGCCGGCGAGGGAGGGTCCGCCGGCGCGGCCGAGGCGGCGTTCCTCGCGCGCCGCGGCGTACGCGCGATGCCGCCCGAGCAGGCGGTCGAGGCGCTGTGGCGTGCGCTGGAGGACGACGAGACGTTCGTCGCCGTGGCGGACGTCGACTGGGCGGTCTTCGCCGACGGCTTCACCGCCGCGCGCGCGCGACCGCTGATCCACGACCTGCCGGGCGTCCGGCGGGAGGCGGCGCCGCCGGACCGGCGTACGGACGGCGCCGCGCTCACCGCGCGGCTCCTGCCCCTGCCTGCGGACGCGCGGGAACGGCTGCTCCTCGACGTCGTACGCGCCGAGGTCGCGCGCGTCCTCCAGCACGACGAGCCGGGGACGATCGAGCGGGACCGGGCGTTCAAGGAGCTCGGCTTCGACTCGGTCACAGGCGTCGAGCTGCGCAACCGGCTGGGCGCGGTCACCGGCCTGCGCCTGGCCGCGGCGATCGTGTTCGACCATCCGACGCCCACGGAGCTGGCGCGCCATCTGCTCGCCGAGCTGTTCCCCGGCGAGGAGCGGGCCGGCTCGATCGACTCGATGGATGTGGCGGACCTCGTCCAGCTGGCACACAGGGATGGTTCCTGATGACCACCTCCACCGCCGAGATCGTCGCGGCGCTGCGCAAGTCGCTGAAGGAGCAGGAGCGGCTGCGGGCGGACAACGACCGGCTCGCGGCGTCGCGGGAGCCGATCGCGATCGTGGGGATCGGCTGCCGCTACCCGGGGGGCGTGGACTCCGCCGAAGGTCTGTGGCGGCTGGTCGCCGAGGGCCGTGACGCCGTCGCGGACCTGCCCGGCGACCGCGGCTGGGACCTGGACGCCCTGTACGACCCCGACCCGGACCACCCCGGCACCTCCTACGTACGCGAAGGCGGATTCCTGGCGGGAGTGGCCGACTTCGACCCCGAATTCTTCGGCATCTCACCACGCGAAGCACTCGCCATGGACCCGCAACAACGACTCCTGCTGGAGGTCTGCTGGGAGACGTTCGAGCGCGCGGGGATGGATCCGGCGGGCCTGCGCGGGAGCCGTACGGGGGTGTTCGTCGGCGCGACCACGTCCGGCTATGTGCCCGACCTGCTGCGTGCGCCGCGGGAGGCCGAGGGGTACGCCTTCACCGGGAACACCTCCAGCGTCATCTCCGGCCGGGTCGCCTACGTGTTCGGGCTGGAGGGCCCGGCGGTCAGCATCGACACGGCGTGCTCGTCGTCCCTGGTCGCGGTGCATCTGGCCTGCCGTGCGCTGCGCGCGGGCGAGTGCTCGCTCGCGCTGGGCGGCGGCGTGTCGGTGTTCTCCAGCCCGGCGGTGTTCGTCGAGCTGTCCCGGCAGCAGGCGCTGTCGCCCGACGGTCGGTGCAAGGCGTTCTCCGCGGCCGCGGACGGTTTCGGCCCCGGCGAGGGCGCCGGGGTGCTGCTGCTCGAACGCCTGTCCGACGCGCGCCGGGGCGGGCACCGGGTGCTCGCCGTGATCCGCGGCTCGGCGATCAATCAGGACGGCGCGTCGAACGGCCTGACCGCGCCGAGCGGCCCCGCGCAGCGACGCGTCATCCGGGCCGCGCTGGAGGACGCGCGGCTCGGGCCCGCCGACGTCGACGCCGTCGAGGCGCACGGCACCGGCACGACGCTCGGCGACCCGATCGAGGCGCAGGCGCTGCTCGCGACGTACGGGCGCGACCGGGCGAACCCGCTGTGGCTCGGGTCGGTCAAGTCCAATCTCGGGCACACGACGGCGGCGGCGGGCGTGGCCGGGGTGATCAAGATGGTCATGGCGATGGCGCACGGCGTGCTGCCGCGCACGCTGCACGCCGACGAGCCGACGCCGGAGGTGGACTGGTCCGCCGGCGCCGTGGCGCTGCTCACCGAGAACACCCCCTGGCCCGAGACGGGCCGTGCCCGCCGTACGTGCGTGTCGTCCTTCGGCGTGTCCGGCACCAACGCGCATCTGATCCTCCAAGCGCCCGAGCCGCGTCCCGTCGAGGAGCCGGTGACCGAACCGCAGGTCGTCCCGTGGGTGGTGTCGGGGCACGGCCGCGCGGGTCTGCGCGGCCAGGCACAGCGGCTCCTCGCGTACACGGGTTCCGGGACGGCCGCGGCGATCGGCGCGGCGCTGGCACGCAAGCCCGCGCTGCCCGACCGTGCGGTGATCGTCGGCGACGACAGGGACGCCCTGGTCGCCGGCCTGAACGCCCTGGCCGAAGGCCGCGAGAACCCGTCCGTCATCACCGCCTCGGGATCGGGTTCGGGCGGGGTCGTGCTGGTCTTCCCCGGTCAGGGCGGCCAGTGGGCCGGGATGGGCCTGGACCTGCTGGAGGCGTTCCCCGTCTTCGCCGAGCACCTGCACGCCTGCGACGAGGCCTTACGCCCCCACACGGGCTGGTCGCTGCTGGACGCCCTGCGCTCCGACGGCCCGGACCTGGACCGGGTCGACGTCGTGCAGCCCGCCCTCTTCGCGGTCATGGTCGGCCTCGCCCGCCTCTGGCAGTCCTTCGGCATCAACCCCGCCGCCGTCGTCGGCCACTCCCAAGGCGAGATCGCCGCCGCCCACATCGCCGGAGCGCTCAACCTCGAAGACGCCGCGCGCATCAGCGCCCTGCGAAGCCAGGCGTTGACCCGGCTGTCCGGACGCGGCGGCATGGCCTCGCTCGCCCTGCCCCGCGAAGACACCCTCGGCCTCCTCACCGCATGGGACGGCCGACTCGGCCTGGCATCGGACAACGGACCCACCTCCACCGTGGTCTCCGGCGACACCGACGCCATCGACGAACTCATCACCCACTGCGAGACCCGCGACATCCGCGTACGCCGCATCCCCGTCGACTACGCCTCCCACGGACCCCACGTCGAAGCCATCCACACGCGGCTGATCGACGCGCTCGGCGACGTCAGCCCGCGCGCGGCCGAGATCCCCATGTGCTCCGCCCTCACCGGCGAGCTGATCGACACCACCACCCTCGACGCCGCCTACTGGTACCGGAACCTGCGCGAACCCGTCGAGTTCCAGCAGGCCACCAGAACCCTCCTCGAACAGGGCAACACCACCTTCATCGAGGCGAGCCCCCACCCCGTCCTCGGACTCGCCCTCGAAGAAACCGTCCAGGACGGCCTGATCATCCCCACCCTGCGCCGCGACGACGGCGGACCCGCGGCGCCTCTACACCAGCCTCGCCATGGCCCCCGGCATCGACTGGACCCCGATCTTCCAGAACGTACGCGGGCCCGACCTGCCGACGTACGCCTTCCAGCGCTCTCGTTACTGGCTCCAACCGGCCAGCCGAGACCGCCACCGGCGCGGGACTCACCCCCACCGGGCACCCCCTCCTCACCACCGCACTCCAGCCCGCCGGCGACGACACCCTCATCCTCACCGGCCAGATCTCCACCCGTACGCATCCGTGGCTCGCCGACCACGGGGCGGGCGGCACGGTCCTGCTGCCGGGGACCGCCTTCGTGGAGCTGGCCGTCCTCGCGGGCGACCAGACCGGCACTCCCCACGTCGAGGAGCTCACCCTCCAGGCCCCGCTGGTCATCCCCGAAGGGGACACCCTCGACCTTCAAGGGCTCGTCGAGTCACCCGACGAGGACGGCCGCCGCGGGTTCACGGTCCACTCGCGTACGGGAGGCGGCGCGTGGATCCGGCACGCCACGGCCACGCTCGCGCGCGTACCGGCCGAAGCGCCCGCCGCGCCGGAGTCGTGGCCGCCCGCCGGCGCCGAGCCGGTGCCGGTCGGCGCGCTCTACCCCGGCCTCGCCGAACGCGGCTACGGCTACGGCCCCGCCTTCCAAGGACTGCGCGCCGCGTGGAAACGCGGCGACGAGGTGTACGCCGAGGTCGTGTTCCCCGGCGACCAGCGCGACGCCGCCGGGTACGGCGTGCACCCCGCGCTGCTCGACGCCGCGCTCCACGCCGCGACGGCCGCGAACGTGCTGCCCGCCGACGGCATCTGGCTCCCGTTCACCTGGAGCGGCGTCACCCTGCACGCGACCGGCGCGAAGAGCCTGCGGGTGCGCATCCGCGCCGCCGGGACCGCCTTCGGCCTCACGATGACCGACCCCACGGGCGCGCCGGTGCTGACCGCGCGGGAGATGACGCTCCGGCCCGTCACCGCCGACGCGCTGCGTGCCGCCGGGGGTGACGACTCGCTGTTCCGCGTCGAGTGGACGCACGTACCGGCCACGCCCGCCGCGTCGCCGGGCCCGTCACTGGCCGAGGTGGGCGACCTCGCGGAGGTGACCGGGGAGGTGCCGGACTTCGTCGTCCTGCGCCGGTCGCCCGCACCGGGCGGCGCGGTCGCGGACGCCGCGCGTACGGCGGTCACGGAGCTGCTCGGCGTCCTCCAGCGCTGGCTGGCCGACGAGCGGTTCGAGGCGAGCCGCCTCGTCGTGCCGACCCGCGGCGCGGTCTCGACCCGCCCCGGCGAGGATGTCACCGACCTGGTCGCCGCGCCCCTGTGGGGCCTGGTGCGCTCCGCCCAGTCGGAGAACCCCGGCCGCTTCGTCCTCCTCGACGCGGACGAGGCCCCCGACTGGGCCGCCGTCCTCCCGGTGATCATCGCCACCGGCGAGTCGCAGTTCGCGGTGCGCTCGGGCGAGGTACTGCTCCCCCGGTTCGCGCGGCCGGGCTCGGGCGAGGGACTGACGCCCCCGGCCGGTGAGCGCGCGTGGCGCCTGCGCCGCGGCCCCGGACGCGTGCTGGACGACCTGTCGCTGACGCCGTGCCCGGAGGCGACGCTGCCGCTGGAGAACGGGCAGGTACGCGTGCGGATGCGGGCCGCCGGGATGAACTTCCGCGACGTCCTGATCAGCCTGGGCGTGCTCGCGGACGCGGACACGCTCGGCAGCGAGGGCGCGGGCGTGGTCGTCGAGACCGGGCCCGGCGTCACCGGCCTGCGCTCCGGCGACCGCGTCATGGGCCTGATCCCGGGCGCGTTCGGGCCGCTGGCCACGGTCGACCACCACAACGTGGTGAAGACCCCGGACGCCTGGAGCGACGAGCAGGCCGCCGCGCTGCCCGTCGCTTACGTCACGGCGTACTACGGGCTGGCCGACCTGGGCCGCTTGGGGAAGGGCGAGTCCGTCCTGGTCCACGCCGGGACCGGTGGCGTGGGTATGGCCGCCATCCGCCTGGCGCAGCACTGGGGCGCGGACGTGTACGCCACGGCCAGTCCGCACAAGTGGGACGTCCTGCGCGAACTCGGCATCCCCGAAGACCACCTCGCCTCCTCCCGCACCCTGGAATTCGAGAACCGCTTCCCCGCCGTCGACGTCGTACTCAACTCCCTCACCGGCGACTTCACCGACGCGTCTCTGCGCCTGCTCAAACCCGGCGGCCGCTTCATCGAGATGGGCAAGGCCGACATCCGCGCGCCCGAGGGGGTCGACTACCGGCCGTTCGACCTGGACGCACCGGCGCCGGAGCGGATCGCCGCGATGCTCGCCGAGGTCGTCGAGCTGATCGAGAAGGACGCGCTGAAGCCGCTGCCCGTACGCACCTGGGACGTACGCCGAGCCCCCGAAGCGTTCCGCCACATGAGTCAGGCCAAACACACGGGCAAACTCGTCCTCACCATCCCCCAGCCCATCAACCCAGACGGCACCGCACTCATCACCGGAGGCACCGGCGTCCTCGGCACACTCACCGCCCACCACCTCATCACCACACACGACCTCAAAAACGTCGTCCTCATCAGCCGCAACGGACCGGACGCACCCGGCGCGACCGAACTGCGCGCGGAACTGAGCGCGATGGGCGCGGACGTCACCATCGCCGCCTGCGACGCCGCCGACCGAGACGCCCTGCGAAGAGTGATCGAGGCCATCCCCGCCGAGCACCCGCTCACCGCCGTCGTGCACGCCGCCGGCGTCCTGGACGACGCCACCATCCCGCGCCTCACCGGCGAGCACGTCCAGCGCGTCCTCACGCCGAAGGTGGACGCCGCGCTCAACCTGCACGACCTCACCCGCGACCACGACCTCGCCGCGTTCGTCCTGTTCTCCTCGGGCGCGGGGCTGCTGGGCACGCCGGGGCAGGGCAACCACGCCGCGGCCAACGTCTTCCTCGACGCGCTCGCCGCACACCGCCGCGCGAACGGCCGGCCCGCGACGTCGATCGCGTGGGGCTGGTGGGCGCCGGTCAGCGAGAGCACGCGCGGGCTGGGCCGCAGCGACCGCGCCCGGTTCGCGCGCGGCGGGGCACGTGCGCTGACGGCCGAGCGCGGGATGGCGCTCTTCGACGCCTGCGGCGCGCTGGACGAGCCCGTGGTCATGGCCGCCGACATCGACCTCACGCGGCTGCGCGAGGAGAGCGGCACCATGTCCTCGCTGTGGCGCGGACTCGTGCGCTCGTCCGCGCGCCCGGCCGCCGCGGGCGGAGGTGCCGAGGACGGCTCCTCGCTCGCGCGGCGGCTCGCCGCGCTGCCGGCGGCGGAGCGGGAGACCGTGCTGCTGGACCTGGTCATCGGGCAGGCGGCGACGGTGCTCGGGCATGCCGGGACGGGTGCGATCGGGCCCAGGCGCGCGTTCAAGGAGCTCGGCTTCGACTCGCTCACCGCGGTCGAGCTGCGGAACCGGCTGAACACCGCCACCGGCCTGCGGCTGCCCGCCACCCTGATCTTCGACCAGCCCAACCCCGCCGCGCTGACGCGCTACCTGCGTGCCGAGCTCGTACCCGAGGAGACACCGGCCGCGCCGCCGGTCCTGGCCGAGCTCGACCGGCTCCAGGCGACGCTGTCGGCGGCGTCCCCGGACGAGCGGACGCGAGCCGAGGTCACCGCGCGGCTGCGCGCGATGCTGTCCGCCTGGCACGCGGCCGGCCGTACGGGGGATCAGGGCGCGGCGCGGATCGAGTCCGCCAGCGCGGACGAGGTCCTCGCCTTCATCGACAACGAACTGGGGCGCCCCGGAGGCCGAGGCGCCCGGCCGTCTCCGTCGCCCGAGGAGCTTGACGTCAATGGCAGATGAGCAACAGCTCGTTGACTACCTGAAGTGGGTCACGGCCGACCTCCACGAGACCCGGCAGCGGCTGGAGGACGTCGAGTCACGGCAGCAGGAGCCGATCGCGATCGTGGGCATGGGCTGCCGCTTCCCGGGCGGCGCCGACTCCCCCGACGCGCTGTGGGAGCTGGTCGCCGAGGGCCGCGACGCGATCTCGGGCCTGCCGGCGGACCGCGGCTGGGACGTCGACGGGCTGTACGACCCGGATCCGGAGCACCCGGGCACCTCCTACGTGCGCGAGGGCGGGTTCCTGGCCGGGGTCGCCGACTTCGACCCGGAGTTCTTCGGCATCTCCCCGCGTGAGGCCCTCGCGATGGACCCGCAGCAGCGGCTCCTGCTCCAGGTCTGCTGGGAGACGCTCGAACGCGCCGGCCTCGACCCGCACGCCCTGAGCGGCACGCCGACCGGTGTCTTCGTCGGCGCCTCCTCCTCCGGCTACATCGCCGACCTGGACCGTACGCCGCAGGAGGTCGAGGGGTACGCGCTCATCGGCAACTCCCCCAGCGTCACGTCGGGCCGGATCGCGTACGTGCTGGGGCTGGAGGGCCCCGCGGTCAGCATCGACACCGCCTGCTCGTCCTCGCTCGTCGCGCTGCACCTGGCCGCGCAGGCGCTGCGGGGCGGCGAGTGCACGCTGGCGCTCGCCGGCGGTGTCACCGTCCTGTCGGGCCCGGCGCCGTTCGTCGAGCTGTCCCGGCAGCAGGCGCTGTCCCCGGACGGCCGGTGCAAGGCGTTCTCCGCGGCCGCGGACGGCTTCGGCCCCGGCGAGGGCGCCGGCCTGCTGCTGCTCGAACGCCTTTCGGACGCCCAGCGCAACAGGCACACCGTGCACGCCGTCATCCGCGGCTCGGCCGTCAACCAGGATGGCGCGAGCAACGGCCTGACCGCGCCAAACGGCCCCTCGCAGCAACGCGTCATCACCGCCGCGCTGAAGGCGGCCCGGCTGGGCCCGGCCGACGTCGACGCGGTCGAGGCGCACGGCACCGGCACCGCGCTCGGCGACCCGATCGAGGCGCAGGCCCTCATCGCGACGTACGGGCGTGACCGCACGAGCCCGCTCCGGCTCGGGTCGGTCAAATCCAACATCGGGCACGCGCAGGCCGCGGCGGGCGCGGCCGGGGTCATCAAGATGGCCATGGCCCTGCGGCACGGGGTGCTGCCCCGCACGCTGCACGCCGACGAGCCCAGCCCGCACGTCGACTGGTCCGCCGGCTCGGTCGCACTGCTGACCGGGACGGCCGGCTGGCCGGAGTCGGGCCGCCCGCGCCGCGCGGGCGTCTCCTCGTTCGGCATCAGCGGCACCAACGCCCACCTCATCCTCGAACAGGCACCGCCCGCCGAGCCCGTACCGGCTCCGGCGGGCGAGACCGCGGTGACGCCGTGGCCGGTCTCCGGGCACGGCGAGGCGGGGCTGCGCGGGCAGATCGAGCGGCTGCGCGCGTTCGCCGTGGACCGTCCTGGGATCGGCGCCGCCGACGTCGGCGCGGCGCTCGCGGCGCGTGCCGCGCTGCCGCACCGTACGGTGGTGCTCGGCGCGGACCGCGACGCGCTCCTCGCGGGGCTGGCCGCCTCCGGCGAGGCGCCCGGGGTCGTCACCGGAGTGGCCGCCGAGGGCGTGAAGACGGCCTTCCTGTTCTCCGGCCAGGGCGCGCAGCGCGCGGGGATGGGCCGCGAGCTGCACGCGGCGTACCCGGTCTTCGCCGAGGCGTTCGACGCGGTCAGCGCGGAGCTCGACGCCCACCTCGACCGGCACGTACGCGAGGTCGTGTTCGGCGGCGACGGCGAGCTGCTGGACCGGACCGAGTACACCCAGCCGGCCCTGTTCGCGGTCGAGGTCGCGCTGTTCCGGCTGGCCGAGTCGTGGGGACTGCGCCCGGACTTCCTGCTCGGCCACTCGATCGGCGAGCCGGCGGCCGCGCACGTCGCCGGAGTGCTGTCGCTGCCGGACGCGTGCGCGCTGGTCGCGGCGCGGGGCCGGCTGATGGGGGCGCTGCCGGCCGGCGGCGCGATGGTCTCGATCCGTGCCGCCGAGGAGGAGGTGGCCGAGGACCTGGCCGCCTTCGCCGGGCGCGCGGAGATCGCCGCGGTGAACGGGCCCGCCTCGACGGTCGTGTCCGGCGACGAGGACGCCGTCCTGGCGATCGCCGCCGCGTGGGAGGGGCGCGGGCGCAAGACCCGGCGGCTGCGCGTCTCACGCGCTTTCCACTCGCCGCACATGGACCCGATGCTGGAGGAGTTCGGCCGGGTGGCGGAGGGGCTGCGGTTCGAGCGGCCGGCCATCCCGATCATCGTGACGGGCGAGCCGGGCGCGGATCCGGCGACGCCCGGCTACTGGGTGCGGCAGGTACGGCGGCCGGTCCGGTTTCTGGACGGGGTGCGCCGCCTCGCGGAGGCGGGCGTGACCGCGTTCGTCGAGCTGGGTCCCGGCGGCGGCCTAGCCGCCGCGGCGCGCGAGTGCCTGGAGGACCGGGACGCGCCGATCGCCGTGATCCCGGCGATGCGCCGCGACCGGCCGGAGGCCGCCACGATGGTCGAGGCCGCCGCGCGCGCGTGGGCGCACGGCGTGCCGATGGACTGGACGGCGTTCTTCCCCGGCCGTACGTGCCGCGAGGCGGAGCTGCCGACGTACGCGTTCCAGAACCGGCGGTTCTGGCTGGAGCACGGGTCGTCGGCGGTGAACGCGGCCGACCTCGGGCTGACGTCGGCCGACCATCCGCTGCTCGGCGCGGTGGTCGCGCTGGCCGAGGGCGACGTCGTCGTGCTGTCCGGCCGGCTCTCGCTGCGCACCCATCCCTGGCTCGCGGACCACGTCGCGGGCGGGACCGCCGGGCTGCTGCCCGCCTCCGCGTTCGTGGAACTGGCCGTACGCGCCGGCGACGAGGCCGACTGCGGCCGTGTCGAGGAGTTGACGCTGGAACTGCCGCTGGTCGTCCCCGGCCGTGGCGCGCTGCGCGTCCAGGCGAGCGTCGGCGTCGCCGACACCTGCGGTCGCCGCTCGCTCCAGATCCACTCGCGTGCCGCCGACGACGGCGCCTGGGTACGGCACGCGTCCGGTGTGCTGTCCGCCGCCGAGCCGCCCGCCGCCGAGGCGTTCGCCGACCTGGCCGCGTGGCCGCCGCCGGGCGCGGAGCACGTGCCGGTGGAGGAGCTGTACGACGACCTGGCCGGGCGCGGCAACCGGTACGGCCCGGTGTTCCACGGGCTGCGGGCGGCCTGGCGGCGCGGCGGCGAGGTGTTCGCGGAGGCGGCGCTGCCCGAGGGCGAGCGTGCGGCCGCGGCCCGGTTCGGCCTGCACCCGGCGTTGCTGGACGCGAGTCTGCACGCGATCGGGGCGGGCGACCTGATGCCCGGCGAGGGCACCTGGCTGCCGTTCTCCTGGAGCGGCGTGACGCTGCACGCGGCGGGCGCGGCCGCCGTACGTGTCCGGATCGCCGGCGTGGGCCGGGAGACGCTGTCGCTGACCGTCGCCGACGGCGCGGGGCGGCCGGTCGCCTCCGTCGAGTCGATGACGCTCCGCCCGCTGCGGGCCGAGGCCCTGCCCGCGGCGGAGGACGCCGAGTCGCTGTTCGGCGTCGCGTGGACGCCGCTCGGCGTGCCGCAGACAGGCGCCACGCCGTCGTTCGCGGTGCTCGGCCTGGACGAGGCGATCGGCGAGGACGCGCCCGAGGTGGCCGTGCTCACCTCGAACGGCGATCCGGTTTCGCGGGTGCGCGCGTGGCTGGAGGAGGACCGGGTCCGGCCCGTGGTGGTGACGCGCGGCGCGGTCGCGGCCGCCCCCGGCGACGTGCCCGGCACCGGCGCGGCCGCCGTATGGGGCGCGCTCCGCACTGAGGTGGAGCGGCTCGTCCTCCTCGACGTCGGTCCCGGCGAGGAACCCGACTGGGACACCCTGGTCCCGGCGGTGATCGCGGCCGGCGAGCCGCGCCTCGCGCTGCGCGGCGGCGAACTCCTCGCGCCGCGTCTCGCACGGCCCGCGCCCGCCGGCGCCGCGCCGTCTCTGTCCGGCGGCACCGCGCTGGTCGCCGGCGGGCCGCCCGGGCTGGCCGCGCACCTGCTGGCCGCGCACGGCGCATGCCACGTGGTGCTGCTCGGGTGCGAACCGCCCGGTGACGATCCGCGGGTGACGGTCATCCCCGGCGACGCGACGGACCGTGACGTGCTCCTTCGGGCGGTCGAGCAGGTCACCGGCCCGCTGACCGCGGTGGTCTGCGCGGCCGGGTTCGAGGCCGCGCAGGTCCTGGACGAGGTGGCGGGCGAGGCGGCGTTCCTGCTGTTCTCACCGGTCTCGGGGGTGCTGGGCGACGCGGGTCAGGAGGAGCGTGCCGCGCTCGGGGCGTCGCTGGACGCCCTCGCGTGCCGCCGACGCGCGCGCGGACGCCCGGCCGTCTCGGTCGCGCCGGCGACGCCCGAGCCCGCCGTGTTCGACGCCGCGCTGCGCGCGGCCGGGCCGGTCGCCGTCCGCACGCGCATGGACCTGCCGCGACTCCGCGCCCAGGCTCGCGCGGGGACGCTGCCCGCGCTGTGGTGGGGCCTGGTACGCCGCCCCGCGCGTACGGCCGCGCCCGGCGAGGCGGCGTCGGCGCTGGGCGGCCGGCTGGCCGGAGCGGCCGGGGGCGAACGCGAGCGGATCCTGCTGGACCTGGTCCGCGGCCACGTGGCCGCGGTGCTCGGGCACGCGTCGCCGGGTGCGGTCGAACCGGGCCGCGGCTTCCTCGACCAGGGGCTGGACTCGCTGACCGCGGTGGAGCTGCGCAACCGGCTCGGCGAGGCGACCGGGCTCCGGCTCCCGGCCACGCTGGTGTTCGACTTCGCGACGCCGGACGCGCTGGCGCGCCACCTCGGCGAGGAGCTGACCGCCGGTGCCGCGCCGGTCGCGGCGGCGGCCGTGCCGAAGCGCGCCGACGAGCCGATCGCCATCGTGGGCATGGGGTGCCGCTTCGCCGGGGGCGCGGACTCCCCCGAGGCGCTCTGGCGGCTGGTGGCCGAGGGCCGCGACGCCGTCACGGACCTGCCCGGCGACCGCGGCTGGGACCTGGACGCCCTGTACGACCCCGACCCGGACCACCCCGGCACCTCCTACGTACGCCAAGGCGGATTCCTGGCGGGAGTGGCCGACTTCGACCCCGAATTCTTCGGCATCTCACCACGCGAAGCACTCGCCATGGACCCGCAGCAACGACTCCTGCTGGAGGTCTGCTGGGAGACGCTCGAACGCGCCGGCATCGACCCGCGTTCGCTGCGCGGGAGCCGTACGGGCGTCTTCGTCGGTTCGCTCGCCTCCGGCTACGTGCCGGACCTCGAGCGGGTGCCGCGCGAGGCCGAGTCGTTCGCGATGCTGGGCAACTCCTTCAGCGTGGTGGCGGGCCGGGTTTCGTACCTGTTCGGCCTGGAGGGCCCGTCCGTCAGCCTCGACACCGCCTGCTCGTCCTCGCTGGTGGCGCTGCACCTCGCCGAGCAGGCGCTGCGCGACGGCGACTGCTCGCTCGCGCTCGTCGGCGGCGTCACCGTGTTCGCGAGCCCGGCGGTGTTCGTGGAGCTGTCCCGGCAGGGCGCGCTCGCACCCGACGGCCGGTGCAAGGCGTTCTCCGCGGCGGCGGACGGGCTCAGCACCGCCGAGGGCGTCGGAGTCCTCGCCGTCGAGCGTCTGTCCGACGCACGACGGAGCGGCCACCGGGTGCTGGCCGTCGTACGCGGTTCGGCGATCAACCAGGACGGTGCGAGCAGCGGCCTGACCGCGCCGAACGGACCGTCGCAGCAACGCGTCATCCGCGCGGCGCTGGCCACGGCCGGGGTGTCCGCGGACCAGGTCGACGTGGTCGAGGCGCACGGCACCGGCACCAAGCTGGGCGACCCGATCGAGGCGCAGGCGCTGCTCGCCACGTACGGGCAGGAGCGGGAGCGGCCGCTGCTGCTCGGGTCGGTCAAGTCCAACCTCGGGCACGCGCAGGCCGCGGCCGGCATGGCGAGCATCATCAAGATGACCATGGCGATGACGCACGGCGTGCTGCCGCGCACGCTGCACGCCGACGAGCCGACGCCGGAGGTGGACTGGTCCAGCGGCGCCGTGGAACTGCTCACCGAGGTCGCCCCCTGGCCCGAGACCGGCCGTCCCCGGCGCGCGGGCATCTCCGCGTTCGGCATCAGCGGCACGAACGCACACGTCATCCTCGAACAACCCCCGGCGAGCCCCGAGCCGGCGGCCGCGCCGGGCCCGCCTGTGGTCCCGTGGGTGCTGTCGGGGCAGGGCACGGCCGGGCTGCGCGGCCAGGCGGAACGCCTCCTGGCCTACGTCGCCGAGCACCCCGAGGCGAAGCCCGCGGCGATCGGCGCGGCGCTCGCCCGCAGGCCCGCGCTGCCCGACCGCGCCGTGATCGCGGGCGTCGACCTGGTCGCCGGTCTGACGGCCGTGGCCGAGGACCGGGAGGACCCGTCCGTCATCACCGCCTCGGGGCCGGGTTCGGGCGGGGTCGTGCTGGTCTTCCCCGGTCAGGGCGGCCAGTGGGCCGGGATGGGCCTGGACCTGCTGGAGGCGTTCCCGGTCTTCGCCGAGCACCTGCGCGCCTGCGACGAGGCCTTACGCCCGCACACGGGCTGGTCGCTGCTGGACGTCCTGCGTTCCGACGGCCCGGACCTGGACCGGGTCAGACGTGGTCCAGCCCGCCCTGTTCGCGGTCATGGTCGGCCTCGCCCGGCTGTGGCAGTCCTTCGGCGTACGGCCCTCGGCCGTCGTGGGCCACTCCCAGGGCGAGATCGCCGCCGCGCACGTCGCGGGCGCGCTCAGCCTGGAAGACGCCGCGCGCATCAGCGCCCTGCGAAGCCAGGCGTTGACCCGGCTGTCCGGACGCGGCGGCATGGCCTCGCTCGCCCTGCCCCGCGAAGACACCCTCGGCCTCCTCACCGCATGGGACGGCCGACTCGGCCTGGCATCGGACAACGGACCCACCTCCACCGTGGTCTCCGGCGACACCGACGCCATCGACGAACTCATCACCCACTGCGAAAGCCGCGACATCCGCGTACGCCGCATCCCCGTCGACTACGCCTCCCACGGACCCCACGTCGAAGCCATCCACACGCGGCTGATCGACGCGCTCGGCGACGTCAGCCCGCGCGCGGCCGAGATCCCCATGTGCTCCGCCCTCACCGGCGAGCTGATCGACACCACCACCCTCGACGCCGCCTACTGGTACCGGAACCTGCGCGAACCCGTGGAGTTCCAGCAGGCCACCAGGACTCTGCTGGGCCAGGGCAACACCACGTTCATCGAGGTCGGCCCGCACCCCGTCCTCGGGTTCGCGCTGGAGGAAACCGTCCAGGACGGCCTGATCATCCCGACGCTCCGCCGCGACGACGGCGGACCCGCGCGCTTCTACGCCGGCCTCGCGATGGCACCCGGCGTGGACTGGACCCCGCTCTTCCAAGGCGTCGCACCCGCGGCGTTGCCGACGTACGCCTTCCAGCGCAGCCGCTACTGGCTCCCCCCGGCCAGGGGAGACGTCACCGGCGCGGGGCTGACCGCCACCGGGCACCCCCTCCTCACCACCGCACTCCAGCCCGCCGGCGACGACACCCTCATCCTCACCGGCCAGATCTCCACCCGTACGCACCCGTGGCTCGCCGACCACGCCGCCGGGGACACCGTCCTGCTCCCCGGGACCGGCTACGTCGAACTGGCCATCCTCGCGGGCGACCAGACCGGCACCCCGCACATCGAGGAACTCACCCTCCAGACTCCCCTGGTCATCCCCCCGAAGGGCGCGCTCGACGTGCAGGCGCTGCTGCGGGCCGCCGACGCCGACGGCCGCCGGATGCTCACCGTCCACTCGCGGCCCGCCGCGGGCGGCGCGTGGGCCCAGCACGCCACGGCCACGCTCGCGCCCGAGGGCGAACCCGCGCCACCCGCGCCGGCGTCGAGCTGGCCGCCGCGCGGCGGCGAGCCGGTGCCGGTCGGCGCGCTCTACCCCGGCCTCGCCGAACGCGGCTACGGCTACGGCCCCGCCTTCCAAGGACTGCGCGCCGCGTGGAAACGCGGCGACGAGGTGTACGCCGAGATCGCGCTGCCCGCCGAGCACCGGCAGGCGGCCGGCGACTACCGCATCCACCCGGCGCTGCTCGACGCCGCCCTGCACGCCGCGACCGCGGCGGGCACCTTCCCGGGCAGCGGCATCTGGCTCCCGTTCAGCTGGTCGGGCGTCACGCTGCACGCGACCGGCGCGACGGCGCTGCGCGTCCGCATCACCGCCGACGGGAGCGCGATCACCCTCGTCGCCACGGACGCGGACGGCGAACTCGTGCTGACCGCCGACGCCATGACGCTGCGGCCGGTCACGGCGGCGCGGCTCAACGCGCCCGCGATCGATTCCTCGGACGCGCTGTTCCGCGTCAACTGGACCCCGGCCGCACGGCCGCGGGACGTACCGGGTGGCACGTGGGCGGTGCTGGGCGAGGACGCGTTCGGCGTGGCGGACGTGCTCACCTCCGTACGGCGCCACGCGGACGTGGCACGGCTCGGCGCGGCCCTCGACGCCGGCGAACCGGCGCCGGAGGTGGCCGTGGTCTGCGCGGCGGGCGGCGCGGACGGGGACGAGGGCGCGGCCGCCCAGCACGCGATCGTCGCGCGGATCCTCGCCGTGCTCCAGGGCTGGCTGGCCGACGAGCGGTTCGAGGCGAGCCGCCTCGTCGTGCTGACCCGCGGCGCGGTCTCGACCCGCCCCGGCGAGGATGTCACCGACCTGGTCGCCGCGCCCCTGTGGGGCCTGGTGCGCTCCGCCCAGTCGGAGAACCCCGGCCGGTTCGTCCTCCTCGACGTGGACGCCGAGTCCGGCTGGGGCGCGGCGCTCCCGGCCGCGGTGGCGCTGGAGGAGCCGCAGGTGGCCCTGCGCGACGGCGAGCCGCTCATCCCTCGGCTGGCGCGGCCCGGCTCGGGCGGCGGCCTGGTGCCGCCGCCGGGCGAGACGGCCTGGTACGTCGACGCGGTGGAGCCGGGCTCGTTCGAGGGCCTGGCGATCATGCCGTACGCGGAGACGCCGCTGGAGGCCGGGCAGGTACGGGTCAGGATGCGCGCGGCGGGACTCAACTTCCGCGACGTCGTCGTGAGCCTCGGAATGATCCCGGGGCAGACCGGCATCGGCGGCGAGGGCGCGGGCGTGGTCATTGAGACCGGGCCCGGCGTCGATGACCTACACTCCGGCGACCGCGTCATGGGCCTGCTGCCCGGCGCGTTCGGGACGCGCGCCGCGGTCGACCGCCGCTACCTCGTACGGACCCCCGGCGCCTGGACCGACGAGCAGGCCGCCGCGCTCCCCGTCGCGTACCTGACCGCGTACTACGGCCTGGCCGACCTGGGCCGGCTGGGCAAGGGCGAGACCGTCCTGATCCACGCGGGCGCGGGCGGCGTCGGCATGGCCGCCATCCAGCTCGCCCGCAACTGGGGCGCCGACGTCTATGCCACCGCCAGCCCGCACAAGTGGGACGTCCTTCGCGAACTCGGCATCCCCGAAGACCACCTCGCCTCCTCCCGCACCCTGGAATTCGAGAACCGCTTCCCCGCCGTCGACGTCGTACTCAACTCCCTCACCGGCGACTTCACCGACGCGTCTCTGCGCCTGCTCAAACCCGGCGGCCGCTTCATCGAGATGGGCAAGGCCGACATCCGCGAGCCGGCCACGGTCGCCGCCGCGCATCCCGGCACCGGGTACCGGGCGTTCGACCTGATGGACGCGCCGGCCGACCGGATACAGGAGATGCTCGCGGAGCTGGTCGGCCTGGTCGAGGAGGGCGTGCTCGCGCCGCTGCCCGTACGCACCTGGGACGTACGCCGAGCCCCTGAGGCGTTCCGGTACATGAGCCAGGCCAAACACACCGGCAAACTCGTCCTCACCATCCCCCAGCCCATCAACCCAGACGGCACCGCACTCATCACCGGAGGCACCGGCGTCCTCGGCACACTCACCGCCCACCACCTCATCACCACACACGACCTCAAAAACGTCCTCCTCATCAGCCGCAACGGACCGGACGCACCCGGCGCCGAGCAGACCCGCGAACAACTCACCGCGCTCGGCGCCGAACATCACCATCACCGCCTGCGACGCCGCCGACCAGGACGCCCTGCGCAAGGTCATCGACGCCATCCCCCCCGAGCACCCGCTCACCGCGGTCGTGCACACGGCGGGCCTCCTGGACGACGGCACCATCCCGACGCTGACGCCGCGCCAGGTGGACGACGTTTTGCGCCCCAAGGTCGACGCGGCGCTCAACCTCCACCGGCTCACGCGGGACCACGACCTCGCCGCGTTCGTGCTGTACTCCTCGTCCGCGGGCGTGCTCGGCGGTCCCGGGCAGGGCAACTACGCCGCGGCCAACGTCTTCCTCGACGCGCTCGCCGCACACCGCCGCGCGAACGGCCTGCCCGCCTCCTCGATCGCGTGGGGTCTGTGGGGCCACTCCAGCGGGATGAGCGGGAATCTCACCAAGGACGACCTCGCCCGGCTGGCCCGCGGCGGCGCGCTGCCGCTCGGCCCCGAGGAGGGCATGGCACTCCTCGACGCCTGCGGCGCGCTGGACGAGCCGGCGGTGATGGCCGCGCTGACGGACATGGGGAAGATGCGCGCGCAGGCCGACTCCGGCATGCTGCCGCTGCTGTGGAAGGGCCTCGTACGCGCCTCGGCCCGCCGGGTCGCGGGCAGCGGCCCCACGGGTTCGTCGCTGCTCCAGCAGCTGGCCGGCCTGCGCGAGGCGGAGCAGCGGCACCTGCTCATGGAGCTGGTCCGCGGCCAGATCGCGATCGTCCTCGGCCACACGACGCCCGGCGCGGTCAAGGCCGACGTGGGCTTCCTGGAGCAGGGCTTCGACTCGCTCACCGCGGTGGAGTTCCGCAACCGGCTGAACGCGGCCACCGGCCTGCGGCTGCCCGCCACTCTGATCTTCGACCAGCCCAGCCCGGCCGGCCTCGCCGGGCACCTGCGCGACCAACTCGCCCCGGACTCCGGCGAGGCGGCCGCGCGGGACGCCGGCGAGGACGACCTGCGGCAGGCCCTCGCGTCGATCCCGGTGTCCCGGCTGCGTGACGCCGGGCTGCTGGACAGCCTCCTCGAACTCGCGGGCCGTACGACGAGCACCGCGACGGGCCCCGGCGAGCGCGACGAGACGGACTCGATCGACGCGATGGGCATCGACGAACTTCTCCGGATGGCTCAGACGGACCAGCCCGGATAGGCCCGAGAGAGCGGAGATGAGCATGGCTGCACCCAATGACGAGATCGTCGCGGCGCTGCGGAAGTCGCTGAAGGAGCAGGAGCGGCTACGTACGGAGAACCGCCGCCTGGCAGCGGCGTCGCGCGAGCCGATCGCGATCGTGGGCATCGGCTGCCGCTACCCGGGCGGCGCGGACTCCCCCGAGGCGCTGTGGGAGCTGGTCGCCGAGGGCCGCGACGCCATCTCCGGCCTGCCCGGCGACCGCGGCTGGGACGTCGAGTCGGCCTACCATCCCGACCCGGAGCACCCGGGCACCTCCTACGTACGCGAGGGCGGGTTCCTGGACGAGGTCGGCGGGTTCGACGCGGAGTTCTTCGGCATCTCCCCGCGCGAGGCCCTGGCGATGGATCCGCAGCAGCGGCTGCTGCTGGAGGTCTGCTGGGAGGCCCTCGAACGGGCCGGGATCGACCCGCGGTCCCTGCGCGGCACGCCCACCGGCGTCTTCGTCGGCTCCTCGGGATCGGAGTACCTGCCGAGCCTCGCGCGGGTCCCCGAGGAGGTCCAGGGATACGCGTTCATCGGCAACACGCCGAGCGTGACCTCGGGCCGGGTCGCGTACGTGCTCGGCCTGGAGGGGCCGGCGGTCAGCATCGACACCGCCTGTTCCTCCTCGCTCGTCGCGCTGCACCTGGCGGCACAGGCGCTGCGGGGCGGCGAGTGCACCCTCGCGCTCGCCGGCGGCGTGACCGTGATGGTGGGGATGGCCGGCCTGGTGGAGTTCTCCCGCCAGCGCGCACTGGCGCCCGACGGCCGGTGCAAGGCGTTCTCCTCCGCCGCGGACGGCTTCGGGCCCGGCGAGGGTGCCGGAGTGTTCCTGCTCGAACGCCTCTCCGACGCACGGCGGGGCGGCCACCGCGTGCACGCCGTCATCCGCGGGTCGGCGATCAACCAGGACGGCGCGAGCAGCGGCCTGACCGCGCCGAACGGCCCGTCGCAGCAACGCGTCATCCGTGCCGCGCTGGCGAACGCGCGCGTCGCCGCCGATCAGGTCGACGCGGTCGAGGCACACGGCACCGGCACCAAGCTGGGCGACCCGATCGAGGCGCAGGCGCTGCTCGCCACGTACGGGCGCGACCGCGCGAACCCGCTGTGGCTCGGCTCGGTCAAGTCCAACATCGGGCACGCGCAGGCCGCGGCGGGCGCGGCCGGGGTGATCAAGATGGTGATGGCGCTGCGTCACGGCACGCTGCCGCCCACGCTCCACGTCGAGCGGCCCAGCGACCACATCGACTGGACCGCCGGATCCATCCGGCTCCTCGCCGAACCCGTCGCGTGGCCCGAGACCGGGCACCCGCGGCGCGCCGGCGTCTCCTCCTTCGGCATCAGCGGCACCAACGCCCACCTCATCCTCGAACAGGCACCGCCGCCCGAGCCCGGCGCGGCCGCGCCGGCCGCCTTCTCCTCGGAGGTCTCGGCGTGGGTGCTGTCGGGGCGGAGCGCCGCCGGCCTGCGGGGCCAGGCAGCGCGGCTGCGCGACTTCGCCGACCGGCGGCCGGACCTGTCAGCCGCCGACCTCGGCGCCGCGCTGGCCGCGCGCCCGCACCTGTCACACCGCGCGGTCGTGGTCGGCGACGGCCGTACCGGCCTGCGGAAGAACCTCGACGCGGCGGCGAACGGCGAGAGCGCGGCGTGCGTGGTGACCGGGACCGCACGCGACGCCTCCGGCGACGCGGTGCTGGTCTTCCCCGGGATCGGGTCGCAGTGGCCGGGGATGGGGGTACGGCTGCTGGCGAACTCGGCGGTGTTCGCCGAGCGGATGAGGGAGTGCGACGAGGCGCTGCGGGCCCACACCGGCTGGTCGGTGATCGACGTGCTGCGCGGCGCGCCCGGCGCCCCGGCCATGGACCGGGTGGACGTGGTGCAGCCCACCCTGTTCGCCGTCATGGTCGCGCTCGCCGGCCTCTGGCGCTCCTTCGGCGTACGGCCCGCCGCGGTCATCGGGCACTCCCAGGGCGAGATCGCCGCCGCGCACGTCGCCGGCGCGCTCAGCCTCGGCGATGCCGCGCGCGTCATCGCGCTCCGCAGCCGCGCCCTCACCACGCTGTCCGGCCACGGCGCGATGGCCTCGGTCGCGCTCACTCGCGAGGAGGCCGCCGCCCTGCTCTCCCGCTGGGACGGGCGGCTGTCGCTCGCCTCGGTGAACGGGCCGTCGTCGATGGCGGTCTCCGGCGACGTCGACGCCGTCGAGGAGCTGATCGCGCACTGCGACGCGTCGGAGGTGCGGGCACGCCGGATCCCGGTCGACTACGCCTCCCACTGCGCGCACGTGGACCGGGTGCGCGCGGAACTGGTCGAGGCGCTCGCCGACGTGAAGCCGCGCGGCGCCGACGTCGCGTTCTGCTCCACGGTCACCGGCGAGCTGATCGACACGGCCGGCCTGGACGCCGCCTACTGGTTCCGCAACCTGCGCGAGCCGGTGGAGTTCGACCAGGCAGCGCGCGCCCTCCTCGCCCGCGGCCACACGGCGTTCATCGAGGTCAGCCCGCACCCGGTCCTCATGATGGGGCTGGAGGAGATCGTCGGGCCGGCCGCGGCCGCGGTCCCGACTCTCCGCCGGGACGACGGCGGGGAGGACCGCTTCGTCACCTCGCTCGCGACCGCGTACGCCCACGGCGTCGACGTGGACTGGAGCGTGCTGACCCCGGGCGGCGGGCACGTCGAGGGCCTGCCGGCGTACGCGTTCCAGCGGCGCACGTACTGGCTCGAACCGGAGTCGCCGGCCGCACGGCGCGACCCGGCCGAGGAAGGGTTCTGGACGGCGGTCGAGCACCAGGACGCCGAGGAGCTGGAGACGGTCCTGGGCGTGGCCGGCGACGGGCGCGTACGCGAGTCGCTCCGGTCCGTGCTCCCCGCGCTGTCGTCCTGGCGGCGCGGCCACCGGCGGGACGAACTCCTGGACGCCCGGCGGTACCAGGTCACCTGGACGGCCGTGCCGGTGCCCGCCGAGCCGTCGCTGACCGGCACCTGGATCGTGCTCGAACCCGACGGGACCGGCGAGGCCGTCGCCGAGGCGCTCGCCGGGCACGGCGCCGACGTGCGGCGGCTGCCCGTCGACGTCCCCCGCGCGGACCGGGCCGACCTGGCACGACGGCTCCGCGAGGCGGCCGGCGCGACGGACGGCGTCACCGGCATCGTGTCGCTTCTCGCCTTCGACGGCACTCCGCACCCCGGGCACCCGGCGACGCCGTGCGGCCTGACCGCGGTGACCGCTCTCCACGGAGCGCTGGAGGACGCGGAGCTGACCGCGCCGCTGTGGTTCCTCACCCAGGGCGCGGTGAGCACGCCGGACGCGCCGCTCACCGACCCGGGCCAGGCCCTCACGTGGGGGCTGGCGCACTCGCTCGCGGTCGAGGATCCCCCGCGCTGGGGCGGGCTGGTCGACCTGCCGCCGGAGCTGGACGGACCGGCGCGTACGGGACTGTGCGCGGCACTCGCCGGCACGTGCGGTGAGGACCAGCTGGCGGTGCGCGGACCGGCGGTCCTCGCGCGCCGGCTGACGCCCGCGCCGCTCGCCGGCCGTGCCCCCGGCCGCGACTGGCGGCCGACCGGCACGGTGCTCGTCACCGGCGGCACCGGCGCGCTGGGCGGGCATGTCGCGCGGTGGCTCGCCGAGCGAGGCGCGCCGCACCTGCTGGTGCTCAGCCGCCGGGGCCAGGACGCGCCCGAGGCCGGCCGCCTCCGCCGCGACCTCGCCGCGCTCGGCACGCGGGTGACCTTGCGGGCCTGCGACGTCGCCGACCGTACGGACCTGGCCGGCGCGCTCGCCGAGATCCCGGCGGACCTCCCGCTCACCGCGGTCTTCCACACCGCCGGGGTCAACGACGGCGCGGCGATCGGCGCGCTGACCCCCGGCCAGTACGAGGCGGTGCTGCGGCCGAAGGCTGCGGGCGCGGCGAACCTCGACGCGCTGACACGTGAGGTGGACCTGACCGCATTCGTGCTGTTCTCCTCGTTCGCGAGCCTGCTGCCCGCCATCACCGAGGGCAACTACGCGGCCGCCAACGCGTACCTGACCGCACTCGCCGAGGAGCGGCGCGCGCGCGGACTGCCCGCGACGTCGATCGCCTGGGGGGCATGGGCCGGCGGCGGCATGGCCGACGAGGCCCTCACGGCCTGGCTCGGCCAGAGCGGCGTACGCCTGCTGGAGCCCGCGACGGCCGTCGCGGCGCTGGAGCAGGCGCTGTGTCACGACGAGACGTTCGTCGCCGTGTCCGACGTCGACTGGGCGCGGTTCGCGGCGTTCAGCGAGCCGCACACGCCGCCGCTGGTCGCCCCGTTGCACGCGCACGCCGCCGCCCCGGCCGCCGGTGAGGCCGAGGCGCCGATCAGGGCACGCCTGGCGCAGACGCCCAAGGGCCGGTGGGAGCGCGAGCTGCTCGACCTCGTGCGTACGGAGGCCGCGATCGTGCTCGGCCACGACGGGGCCTCCGCGCTCGAACCGGACCGCCCGTTCCGCGAGATCGGCTTCGACTCGCTCACCGGCGTCGAGCTGCGGAACCGGCTCATCGCCGCGACCGGGCTCCAGGTGCCGGCGACGCTGGTGTTCGACCACCCCACGCCCGGCGCGCTGGCCCGCCACCTGCTGGCCGAGCTGACCGGCGGTGCGCCGGACGCGGCGCCGGACCTGTTCGAGGAGGTCGAGCGACTGGAGGCCGCGCTGCCCGCGCTGCCGCCCGAGGACGGTGTGCGCGCCGGGGTCATCGCGCGCCTCGAGACGCTGGTGCGGAAGCTGCACGACGCGGCGGACCACAGCGACGCCTTCACCGGGATTCCGTTCATGGACTCGGCGACCGATGATGAGGTGTTCGACCTCATCGACCGTGAGCTGGGCGCGTCCTGACGCTCACGCCGCCGAAATCCCGTTGACCGGCTCCTCCCCGGCTTTGTAGTTTACGGGTGTGACCCACATTCATGGGTCGCACCCGTATTGAGCGGACCGGGCCTGCTCGCTTCTGGCCTGGCCGGCGGAAGAGAGAATGATCCGTGATGGCGGCACCGCGCCGATACCCGCCCGAGTTACGAGAACACGCCGTGCAACTGGCGCTGAGCACCGGACGGCCGATCGCCCAGATCGCCCGCGACCTCGGCGTGCACAAGGAGGCGCTGCGCCTCTGGGTGCACCGGGCGCGCGCCGACGCCGGAACGAGCGAACTGTCCGGCTCCGAGCGCGCCGAACTCGACCGCCTGCGCGCGGAGAACACCGAACTCCGGCGCGCCAACGAACTCCTCAAGACCGAGATGCGGATCCTCACCACCGAGTTCGGACGGCCCGGCTCGCGACGCCTGCCGCAGCTGATGATCTCGGTGCCGAAGTCGAGTTCGCGCCGGGACCGTTCCAAAATGTGGATCTCGCCGCAGCAGGACGCGGTCGCCGTCCTCGGCGCCGCGGAGACCGGCGACGGCACACGCCCGAAGGACGGGGCGAGCGCGGCCGACGACGGCGCGCGTACGGCGGGGGGTGACGTTCTGCCCGCCGACGGCGGCGCACGTACGGAGAAAACGGGGCGGCACGTACGGGCGTCAGATCCGAAATGCCCGGGTCAGCCGCGCCGAGAAGGCAGAATCAGCACTATGGAGACAGCCGCGGACCACCGCAGACCAGGGCCTGGCTTGCGGGAGCGCAAGAAGGCCAAGACGCGCGAGACGATCTGCCGTCACGCGATGCGACTCTTTCGCGAGCAGGGATACTCCGCGACCACCGTCGACCAGATCGCCGAGGCCGCCGAGATCTCCCAGACCACCTTCTTCCGCTATTTCCCCACCAAGGAAGACGTCGTCCTGCAGGATGACTACGACCCGGTGTTCGTCGAGGCGCTGCGTTCCCAGCCGCCCGAGCTGAACCCGGTCGGCGCACTGCGCGCGGCGCTGCGGACGGTCGCCGCCGGCATGAGCGGCACCCAGGCCGATGGCGAGCGCGAGCGCCACGAGCTGATCGTCTCGGTGCCGGAGCTGCGCGCGCGGATGCTGGAGGAGTTCATCGCCACGGTGCGCCGGATCGGCGACGTCATGGCCGAGCGCCTCGGCCGTCCCGCCGACGACTTCGCGGTGCGCAACCTGGCCGGCGCGATCACCGGCGTGGTGATGTCGGTGTACCTCGACGTCGCCGCGACACC
Source organism: uncultured Actinomycetota bacterium (assembly GCA_963799975.1). GTDB lineage: Bacteria > Actinomycetota > Actinomycetes > Streptosporangiales > Streptosporangiaceae > Actinoallomurus. The sequence continues at coordinate 1,735,794 of CAWCZF010000006.1, forward strand.
GTCGGCCTCCGGCCCGTTCGGTTCCCTCGACGAGGCGCTCGCCCATCTCGAGGCCGGCCTGCCGCTCTGACTCCCGCGCCCGGGTCTACTCCGCGAGGTCGGTCTGTAGCCGTACCGAGAGCTGCGAACGGCGGTTCACCGCGAGCTTGCGGTACACACGCGTGAGGTGCTGCTCGACCGTGCTGACCGTGATGTAGAGCTGGTTGGCGATCTGCCGGTTGGTGTGGCCCTTCGTGGCGAGCATGGCCACCTTCTTCTCGGCGTCGCTGAGCATCATGAGCAGCGGCGAGTCGTGTGACCCGGCGTCGGGCTCGCCGGCGAGCGGCGCCAGCGAGGTCTTCAGCGGCTGCGCGCCGCACTGGTCGGCGAGTCGGCCGGCGCGGCGGGCGACCGTCGCGGCGAGGTCGCACTCGCCGAGCGCGTGATGCGCCTGGCTCAGGTCGCCGAGCGCGTACGCGAGGCCGAGCCGGTCGCCGCTCGCCTGGAACGCCTCCGCGGACTCCCGCAGCAGTGGCGTACGGCACTCGGCGTCCACGGTCGCGGCCTTGGCGCGCAGGGTGATCGCCCGCGTGTGCGAGCGTCCTGGCCCGAGCCGCGCGAGCTGCTCGTCCACGAGCGCGCCCGCGCGGTCAGTCAGGTTCCGGCAGACGTACGCCTGCGCGGCGTCGCTCCGCCACGGCACGAACGCGGGCGAGTCGAAACGCCAGGCGCTCATCAGCTCGCCGCACGCCTCGAAGTCCTGGAGCGCCGGGTCGAAGTGGCCGGTCGCGAGGTAGTAGTGTCCGCGGGCGCTGAGGTAGTGCGGGCCGCACGGAGTCTGGAACGCCGCGCTGGGGACGTGCACGTTGAGACAGGCCGCCGCCTCCTCGTACTTGCCCATCGCCGTGGCGGTCCGCACCATGACCGCGAGCGGCGCCGCGACGGCGGCGCCCCAGCTCTCCGCCGAGATCAGGGTCAGCGCCTCCCGTCCCCTGGCCTCGGCCTTGGCGAGGTCGCCCTGGCGGTAGTGGAGCGCCGCCTGCGCGACCGTTATTAAAGCGTTCCAAACCGGCATCTGCTGCCGGTCGATGCTGCCGAGGAGGAAGTCGCACCAGGTGATGGCCTTGTCCGGGACGTCGGCGTAGAGGAGCACGGTCAGGGCCGCGAGGATCGGCTTCATCGTCGTCTCGCCCAGCCGCGTACTGCGCAGGATCTGCTCGGCGTCGGCCACCACACCGGTGTCGGCACCACGCGTCAGCATCGCGTCGAGCGCGATCGAGGCCCGGCGGTGCGGTGCGTTCATCGACGTGAACGGGTTGGCCGGCGTGCCCGTACGATCACGGCCCGGCGGCACGCGCTCGAACATGCCGGGGAAGAAGTAGGGCAGCCACAGCCAGAGTTCGCCGAGCGAGGGCGAGCCGTCCGCGGGCCGGGTGGCCGGGGAGCCGTCGTCCTCCTGGAGGCTCTTCAGCACGCCGACGGCCTCGGAGACGCGGCCGTACCAGAGGAGGCGTCCGAAGGCGCGTGCCGCGTGCTGTCCCTTGAGGTGGCCCGCCCGCACCGCGGCGGTGAGCTCGGGCAGGTAGCGCTTGGTGGCCGCCGGGTTGACGCGCCACATCACGCCGACCAGCGCCGACATGATCAGGGCGCGTTCCTGCTCGTCGGCGCACACCCGGTGGGCGAGCCGCAGGTAGCTGACGGCGAGGTCCATCATGCCCTCGGCCAGCACCTGTTCGGCCGCCTCGCGCAGCACGGGCGCGGTCCAGGTCTGTACGTCGTCGGCGGCCATGAGATGCTCGGCCACGGTCGTCGCCGCCGCCCCGCTCTCGTGCAGCAGGTACGCCGCGCGGCTGTGCATGGCCTTGCGGTCCTCCCGCGACATGCTGTTCAGCACCGCGGCCCGCGTGCTCTCCCGGCAGACCCGGCCGGCCGGGCGCAGCCCCGCGACGTTCAGCGCCGCGACCGCCTGCGCCGCCGATTCGGGATCCATGTCGAGGAGCCGGCCGAGCAACGGGACCGACGCGGCCTCCCCCAGCATCGCGAGCGCGCGGGTGACCTGGAGCAGCACCGGCTCCCCGCGGTAGAGGCAGCTCAGCACGGCACGCCCGAAGGAGTCGCCGATGACCGGCTCGTCCGGTGCCTTCGCCGGGGCGGCCAGGTAGTCCTCGGCGAGCGCGCGTACGAGGAGCGGGTTGCCGCCGCTCACCTCGTGGCACGCTGCGGCGAGGCCGCGGGCCGTCTCCGCGCTCAGCCGCTCGGCCAGCACGATGGCGACCCCGTCGGCCGACAACGGCTCGAGCGTGATGCGATGGCAGTTGGGCAAGCGGAAGATCTCGGCGGTGAAGAGCCACTGCGCCTGCCGCGAGTGGAAGCATCCACTGAACACGATCAGGACACGTGACGAGCTCAGCCGGCGGATGAGGTGCAGCAGGCACTGGAGCGACGCCGCGTCGACGAAGTGCGCGTCGTCGACGCCGATGAGGACGGGATGTTCCTCGGCCACGTCGCGCAGGGCCTCGTGAAGGCCGCGCATGACGGACGCGGCGGCCGGTCCGGCCGGGTCGTTCTGGTCGTCGTAGACCATGGGGCCGAGTCCGCCGTCGACCAATAACCGCGCGATCCGCTCGGCGTCGGACGAGGGCAGGTCGACGGTCTGGAAGAGCTGGTCGATCACGCCGAGCGGCATCGTGCGCTCGGCGCGGGAACCCACCGCGCCGAGGAAAATGGCGCCGTCCTTGACCGCCCGCTCGGCGAAAGCGTGCAACAGGGCGGTCTTCCCGCTGGCCAGTGGTCCGTTAATGACCGCTACGTTGCCGGTCCCCCCGAGGCACTGCTCGAAAAGCTCATCGAGTGCCGACATCTCCTTGTCGCGTTCCACCAGCTCCATGTCTGACCCCTGACAGCTGTCTAATCCGGCCACTTCGCAGGTAGAGGTTGTTCAGGCGTCGGGCGCTCGTTCGCCATCTATTGGGGAACTTACGCGCTTTACCGGCACCCGTTATCGATGAGAGACCGTTTGGCAGCAACGACATGGAACCATAACACTTTGACGAGACGCGGCAAAGCGCTTGCGATCAGCCATTGCAGGCGCTAGAAAGACCGCCTCGGAGAGTCGCCAATTGCCCCCGCGCCGTTACGTAAAGGACCGGCAAATCCCGCACCATTGGCACCCGTGGTCCCAGCCAGTGGCACCGAGCGCGGGACGGAGAGGACCGACCGGCCAACCGTTAACCCACGTCACCGGTTCATGAGCGTGGCCACCTGCCTCCGCTCGCGGCACCGACTCCCGACAAAGAGGACAGAGAACCACACACGCCTCAATGACCCCGTGTTCGCCACAAGTTCCTCCATTCTTCGCCCCTAGTCTCATGGCAGGGGGCGGTTAGGGGTACCCGCCGCAGGTCCCGTGGGGCACCATCGGCCCTGCCTCGTGCAGCGTAATGCTATTTCGCCAAACAACTTTGGGACTGCCAATGATGCCGTCACGTTCACGACTTAATTGGTATCGGCGTACTGCGGGAAGCATCGCGACCGCCGGTATCTCACTCGCCCTGATCTCGGCCGTGCCGGCAAGCGCCAAAACCGATCGGCCCGCTTCCGCCGATAGGCCGTCCCAGCCGAGCGCGGCGACACAAATGCATCAACTTGACTTCCTTCTCGGGACAATGGACTGCGACTTCAGCACGGGATCGAAGCTGGAGACCAGAACCCGGCGCGTGCTCGGCCGGACCTTCGACCAGATCAACATGACCCAGCAGCGGAACGGCCAGACCGTGCTGCACGGCCGCTGGTTCATCGGCTGGAGCCCGTCCTCGTCGCAGTTCGAGTCGTACTACTTCGACGACGTGGACAACCACGGGTCCTCCACGTCGCCGGGCTTCGCGGACGGCCACCTGGTGTTCGTCGGCACCTACACCTTCGGGTCGCTGGGGACGACGGGGGTGCGCGACGACTTCACCGTCTCCGACCGCGACCATTTCAAGATCGACGAGTCGGTGGGGCAGCCTGGCCAGTGGAAACCGCTGGACACCCAGGTCTGCCACCGCGCGACCGGTCACTGAGAGCCGCCCCGGCCCGTTTCCGGCTGCCCGCACCCTTCATCGCGGCGCGTCCTGATGGGAGTATGTGCCGGGAAGATCGTTCCTGAAGGAGGCGGCAGTGAGTCAACCCCCCGGTGAGACCCCACTCGACCGGGAGGCCGAGCCCGGCGAGCCGAACGATCCCGAGCCCGGCCGTCCGCCGAACGCCGCCTCGTCGCCGGAGCCCGACTCACCGCCGAAGACCGACTCACCATCTGAGGCCAGCTCACCGTCAGAGACCGACTCACCGCCGAAGGCCAGTTCACCATCTGAGGTCGGCTCACCGCCGAAGACCGGCTCATCGCCGTTCGCCACCGATCCGGTCACCGCCGATTCGGAGACCGCCGCCCCTGAACCCGCCGATTCGGAGACCGCCGACCCGGCCGACCGGCCGGTGGCTCCCGCCTCGGCGGCCGAGCCGGTCGCAGCGCCGAACGCCGAATCGGTGTCCGAAACCCCCGCGTCTCGTGAGCCCGCCGCACCGTCCGAAACCCCCGCATCCCACGAGGCCGCCGCACGGTCCGAAGCCCCCGCACCGCCCGAGGCCCCAGGACCGCCCGAAGCCTCCGTAGCGTCAGAAACCGGGTTCCCGCCCGTCGGCGCGTCGCCGCCCCAGGCCGCGGAGCGGCAGGCCGCGCCTTGGTGGACCCAGGGACAGGCGCCGCCGCCGCCCGGACACGCAGGCCCGGCGGGGCCGGGAACACCGTCTGGATACGGCGCGCCGCCCGGATACGGAACACCACCCGGGTACGGCGGTCCTCCGGGAGGCGAAGCGTCACCCGGGTATGGCGTGCCGCCTGGATACGGCCCACCTGTACCCGGGGCACCCCCCGGGTACGGACCGGCCGGGCCCGGAGCACCGCCCGGGTACGGACCGCACGGGCCGGGGACGCCGCCCGGCACCGGAACACCCCCCGGATACGGACCACCACCCGGGCCCGAGACACCGTCCGGATACAGGCCGCCCGCCACCGCGCCGCCACCTCCCCCACCACAGCCGCCGCAGCCGGCGCCCTGGACCTACGCACAGCAGCCTCCGCTCGCCGCGCAGCACGGTCCGCCGGGGTGGGGAGCGCCGGTCACGCAGACCGAGGCCACCGCCGAGCGCGATCGGGTGTCCGTGCACCTGATCTGGGAGGGCGCGCTCGCCCTCATCGCCCTCGGGCTCATCGTGGGGACGGCCGCGCTCACGCCGCACCAGAACCTCACGACCGCGTTCGCCCAGGCCGGCTACGTCGGCCTGCTGGCCGCCGGGCTCTCCTTCTCCTTCCGTACCAATTCGCCGAACCTCGCGGCCGGGTCCATCCTCAGCTTCACCGGCACCATGTCCGCGTACCTCGTCACCCTCCATCAGTGGGGGAAGCCGGCCGCGTTCGCCGTCGCGATCCTCCTGGCCACTCTCATCGGGCTGATCCTCGGGGTCCTGGTCGCGGTGCTGTCCGTACCGGCCTGGGCGGTGACCCTCGGGGCCATCGCCGTCATCCAGGCGATCATCTTCGCGATCACGCGTAACCCGTTCATCCCGATCCGCTTCACCGGGAGCTACCCGACCGCCCTGTGGTACGGGATCTTCTTCATCGTGTCGGTGGGCGGCGGGGCGTTGTGGCTGCTGCCCGCTCTTCGCCGCCCGCTCAGCCTGGGCCGTAGCGCCGGCGAGCCGGGCCGGTGGACCGGCCCGCGTGCGGGGCTGGGCGCGATCGTCGGACTCACCGGGTCGAGCTTCCTCGCCGGGCTCGCGGCCGTCCCGATGCTCATGCGTGTCCAGCTGGCCGAAGGCAGCGGCGCCACCCTGCCCACCGTCGCGCTGGCGTGCGTGCTACTCGGCGGCGTGAGCGTGTTCGGCCGCCGCGCCGGAGTTTTCGGCACCCTGCTCGGCGTCACGATCGTGGTGCTCCTGCAGACCCTGGTCCTCTACAACGACGGACCGGTCTGGGCGACGTCGCTCGTCGTCGGACTGGCGGCGCTGGTCGGGCTCGCCGCCAGCCGCGGCATCGAGAGCGTCACGGACCTGCTGAACCAGCGACGCCCCACGCGATCCGCCGGGCCGCCTCCGCCGCCGATGGCCCCGCCCATGCCCGCGCCCCCGCCGCGCTGAGCTAGCTGCCGGAGTCCTTCAGCGCCGCGGTCAGGACGGTGACCGTGTTCTCCCACTCGACCTTCTCCTCGCGGTCGGCCATGGCGTGCAGGCCGGCCGCGATGTTCCGGTAGAAGGCCGAGAACGCGTCTACGCCGTCCAATGCCTGCGCGCTGCGGACTCGATAACCGGGCGTCCCGTTCGCGCCGTTGTAGAAGCTGGCGCCGAGGGAGTCGGTGCCCCAGAAGTTCCCGAGCTCCCCCAGTCTCTCCCGTGCGTTCAGCAGCTTCCCGTTGATGTCCTCGGCCTCGCTGATGAAGCCGTCACCCACCGCACGTATGTACTTGGGGTAGATCTCCAGGGGCGGCATCTGGAGCCGCATGCCGGCCCGGATGCTGTCCGGGTCGCCGCCGATGAGCTTGCGGTTCTGCGCGTAGATGTCGTGCCATTTGGCGCCGTCCTCGAAGAGTTCGTCGGCGATGTCCCACAGCGAGCCGTGCGGGGTACCCCAGTGCGTGACGACGACGTACTTCGGCGGGGGCGGTGGCGTGGGGATGGGAGTCATGTCATCCGGCCGGCTTGTGCGCCATGGTCACGTAGAGGAGCGTTCTCGCGATGTCGTCTTTCCCTGTGGGCATCAGGTCCTCGCCGCGCTTTCCGTTGAGGTAGCCGTACACCGGTCCGTAGCCGATCGAGCCGCCCGCGAAGCGAGCCAGGAAGTACTGCACGTCCTTGTTGCTCGACACGAGGGCGACGGGTTTGGCATAGGCGTCGAAGACACCGTAGAAGGCGACCGAGGCGAGCCACTCCTTCCCGACCTCCTCGAAGTTGTCGCTCCAAGAGCCCACGTCCTCGCCCCTGAGGGCCTTGACCGAGTCCATCACGAGCACGTCGCCGACGGCGAAGAACGCGCTGCCCATGGAGTACTCCATGAACTTGGCGAGCACGGTCTTGGCGATGGCGTTCTCGAGCAGCTTCGCCAGGAGCCTCGCCTCCAGCCGCCGCATGATGATCTGGGTCCACTCGTACGCCGCGGTCGCCATCCACGGGAACAGGGAGATGAAGAGGAAGCTGGCGTAGTTGGCCAGGGCCAGGGTCCAGTACTGGTGCCGTGCCTTGTCGACGAGGTCGGCGTACTCGTCACACGCCTTGCTCATCCGATCGCAGAAGTCGGCGAGTCGCGCGCCGTCGCCCTTGGCCGGTGGAGCGGGCGAGGCATAGGTCTTCCAGAAGGCGCTGAACGCCTCGATGCCCTTGCCCCCGTTGTAGGACGTGATAGCCTTCTCGGCGGCGTCGCCGGCCTCCGCCCAGTCGACGACGTCCCGCTGGAGCTCGGCCCAGATCTGTGCCGCCTGTCTCGCCGCCGCCGGATTGCCCTCCGGATAGGGAGTGGTGAGCATGGTGAAGACGAAGAGCGCGGCGTTGCCGCCGACGAACAGCCCGGGGCGGAACTTGGGTGGACTCGCGCTCATGGGGGTCCGCCGTCACCGAACGGGTCTCCTGAGGGGAAGTCGGGGAACACGGCGCCGAGCTTGGACGCGGTCTCCTGCTCCAGGAGATCCTGGGCCTCGTTCATCATCTCGACGATCCGCGCGGCGAGGTCCTGGACGTCGAGCCGCTTCACTCGGGGATCGAAGGTGAGCTCCCGCAGACGGCCCTGACTCCCGACGGAAAGCTGGATCAGCCCGTCTCGGCTCTTCGCCTCGACAACGAGGGCCGCGATGTCGTCGCGGGCCTGCCGTGCCCGTGACTCGAGCTCGCGTAGCTCGCTCTCCAGGAATTCTTTGCCGAGTTCCATTCGCCTAGCTTAATCTTCACAAGGCTGTCATCAGCCTCTTTGTGGTGGAGTTAACGCATCGGTAACAGTTTTCTCTCAAATCATACTATACAAGTCGACATGGTCAACATTGCCCAGAACCCCGTGCCACACGGGGCTGTGGGCCCTTCGAGGCCACCCGCGTGGAGGCGAGGCGATCGCCGGCGCCGGCACGCGGACGGGATCCGGATCGGCGAGACGCACCGCCGGCCGGGGCCCGGCGGCGACGTGACGCACCGCGCGGGGTGTGCGGGAGCCGGAGCGGCGGAGCGACGGCATCGCCTTTCACTCGGGCGGACAAGGACGCCGTGACCTGCGACGTATCGATCAGCGAATCATGATATTGACATTCGGGCCCCTCGACTGTCTCATGGGGGCCATCATTTGCCGTGCCTATGTGACGACCCGCTCGCATCGGTCCCACCTCCGGCGCTCGAACCGGCGGTCATGAGGGGAGGGCAGCCGATGAATCCTTCGTATCGGGCCCGCCTCGGCGCGCCCGCCGGTTTCGCCCGTGCGCCCGGCCCGGGTTTCCGCACGATGAACGCCGCCCCGCCACGGACACATGCGCGGGCGCGCACGGCGCGGGGACCGGCGTGACGCCGCCCCGAGGGTCAGCCCGGGTAGCCGAGCGCGGCGCTCAGCTTCCGCGTCTCCGGCACGAGCACCGTCTCGGTCAAGTTCACGAGCCGTGCGCGGCTCACCCGTACGCTGGGCACCGACAGGCCGATGGACGCGGTGACCCGCCCCGCGTGGTCGAACACCGGCGCCGCCGAGCCGCGATGACCCTCGGCGAGTTCCTGGTCGATCAGCGCGTAGCCGGCCGCACGTGTCTCCTCGACCCGCTTCAGCAGCTCCTCCAGCGACGACACCGACAGGGGCGTCGGCGGTGTGAAGGCATGGTCGCGGAACAGGGCGGCGACCTCACCGGGCGAGGAGGCCGACAGCAGCGCGTGCCCACTCGCGGTGGAGAACGCGGGCAGGCGGCCGCCGAGCCGTGCGCGTACGACGATCAGGTGGTCGGTCTCGACGAAGTCGACGTGGACCACGTCGGTGCCGTCGAGCACGGTGAGCACCGTGGACTCCCCGGTCGCCTCGTGAATCCGGGTCAGTGCCGGCCGGGCGACGTCGACGAGCCGGATCGACTGAAGTGCCGCGTGGCCGAGGCTGATCATGACGGGCCCGAGGGTGTAGCGATCGTCACGAAGCGTCAGCGCGCCGCAGGAGTGCAGGGTGCGCACCAGGCGGTAGACCATGGGCTTGGTCCAGCCGAGCCTGGAGGTGAGCACGGCCAGGCTGACCGGGCCGTACTCCCCGACGGCCCGCAGCAGCCGTACGGTGCGTGCCGCCGCGTCGAGGTGGTATCGGGGATCGATCTCCTCAGTGGCACCGGTCATGGCCGCGCCCTTCGTCTGCGTCCCGTCGCCGTCGCGGGCGAGCGGCCCCACATTAACCCAAGCGGGGACGGGCTTTCCGTGGTCCGCGGCGGCCGGAGACGGCCGCCGCGGAGACCGGCGGGCTCAGCCGGCTTATTACGTTGACGGATACCACGGAACGGTCCGCGACACGGCGATCATGGCACCAGGTCAGGTGCCGGTCGGCAGGAGCCCGCGGATCAGGCGGGCCGCCTCGGGGAGCTCGGTGAGCTCGTCGCCGGTGCTGGGCAGGTGGCCTCCGCCGGGGAGCAGCGTGACCGTGGCGCCCAGATTCCAGGCGAAGGAGACGAGGTGGTCGCCGGTGGCCGCCCCGGTGACCGGGTCGTCGACGGCGTGGAGCGCGCGTACGTCGCGTACGGCCGAGCGGATGCGGTCACCGTCGAACTCCGGCCTGAAGAACCCGGCCAGGGCGTCGTAGCCGACCTCCTTGGCCATGCCGGCCACCAGCAGCGCACCCGCGTACGGGCCGAAGCGCTCGGTGTCGTGCTCCTGGAGTAGCCGCAGGACGGTGACGGCGCCCAGGCTGTGCCCCACCAGCACAGTGTCGGGCGCCGCGCCCGGGTCGGCCGCCTCGGCCAGGACCTTCAGCCATGCGCCCGGCTCGGGCGCCTGCGGGTCGGGCAGGTCGGGGATCAGCACTCGGTGGCCCTCGGCGGTGAACTCCCCGCGCAGCGCGGGATACCAGAAGTCCGCGCCGGCGCCGGCGAGCATGTGGGCGATCACGATGGTGCTCACAGGTCGTACCTCGGTTCTCATTATCAAATCGCTACGTTTCGTTTCGATTGAAAAATAGCACGCTGCTACGGTGACGTCCATGCCCAGGCCAGCAGACACCGCCCGAGCCGCCCGGCCCGCACGTACGGGCGGCCGCGTCCGCAGCGAGGAGGCACGCGAGGCCGTACTGGCCGCCGCCGCCGAACTCGTCGAGGAGCAGGGCTACGGCACACTGACCATGGAGGGCATCGCCGCGCGCGCCGGCGTCGCCAAGAGCACGATCTACCGCTGGTGGAAGACACGTGCCGCACTCGTCCTGGACGCCTACGGCCCGGCCCTGGCCCGGCGCATGCCCGAGCCCGACACCGGCGACACCGCTGCCGACCTCGTCGCCTTCGTCCGCGAGCTGTACCGCGTGGTCGAGCATCCGTTCCGCGTCAACGCGCTGCGGGGGCTGATGGCCGAGGCACAGCTCGACCCGGCCTTCGCCGAGCCGTTCCGTGACTGGGTGCAGAGCCGCCGCGCCGTGGTCACCGACCTGCTCGGCCGGGGTGTCGAGCGCGGCGAACTCGCCGCGGACCTCGACCTGGACCACGCCGTCGACCTGGTCTTCGGTCCCTTCTGGTACCGCCTGCTCGTCGGCCACGCGCCGGTGGACCCCGCGCAGGCCGACGCCCACGTCCGCCGTGTCCTCGCCGGCCTCACCGGCGGACCGGCCGCATGAGCCGGCTGGTGGCCGTGGACGAGTCGTGGTCGAGCGCGCTCGCCATCGTGGCGCACCCCGACGACCTGGAGTACGGGACCGCCGCCGCCGTGGCACGGTGGACCGGTCAGGGTAAAAAGGTCGCCTACTGCCTGGCGACGAGCGGCGAGGCGGGCATCGACGCGATCCCTCCGGAGAAGGCCGGTCCCCTGCGCGAGGCCGAGGAGCGCGCGGGCGCGGCGCTGGTCGGAGTGCGGGACGTCGAGTTCCTCGGGCACGACGACGGAATACTGGAGTACGGCCTGGCCCTGCGGCGCGACGTCGCGCGTGCGATACGACGGCACCGCCCGGACGTCGTGCTCACCGCCAACCATCACGACACCTGGCCGGAGGGCGAGCCGAACCAGGCCGACCACATCGCGCTGGGCCGCGCGGTCATCGACGGCGTACGGGACGCCGCCAACCGGTGGGTCTTCCGCGAGCCGGCCGACGAGGGGCCGGGGCCCTGGCGGGTGAGCCGGGTCCTGGTCGCGGACAGTCCACGGGCCGCGCACGGCGTCGACGTCACCGAGACGTTCGCCGCGGGCGTCGCCTCGCTGGCGGCCCACGCGGAGTACCTGCGCGGCCTGGGCCCGGCGGGGCCGGGCGACCCGGCGGAGTTCCTGGCGGCGACGGCCCGCCCGATGGGGACGCGCATGGGCACGCGGTACGCCGCGGCGTTCGAGGTGCTCGAGCTCTGAAACTCCGGCACCCCGGCTCGACCATGCGGCCGCCGTGGCGGTGGTCCGGTGCCCGCGGGAGGGCCTGGACTCATGGCGGCGCGGCGAGGCGCAGGGCCATCCGGGGGCAGAGCGTCACGGCCCGGCGGGCGTGGCGTCGCGTCGCCGCGGTCACCCGCCCGTGCTCGATGATCGGGTAGCCCCACTCGTCGGGCGTGACGTGCTCGGGCAGGAGTTCGGCGCACAGGCCCGCGCCGTCGCAGGCGATGCGGTCGATCCGCAGTTCCATCGCGGTCATCCCGTCCTCTCGAAGGTCGCGGTCTCACGGCAGCCCGCGTGCAGGTGCCGGTCGACCTCGCCGGCGAACACGGTGAGGGCGCTCGCCACCAGCCGGGACACCCCGTCCGGATGGGCGCACGCGCCACGCCCGCGCAGCAGCCCGGCGCGTACGCGCAGCCGGTCCACGGTGACGCCGGTCGCCCGTCCCTCGGCGAGTTCGGTCAGGTCGTCGACGACCGCGGGCAGTCCGAACAGGCACGGACCGCACTGCCGTGCGCCCTGGGCGGTCTCCGCCGCCGGCCGGCCGCGGCGTCACGTGGCGGATCACCGGCCAGAGCACGTCGTGCAGGTCGACCACGAGGTCCGCACCGCGTTCGGCGTCCTGCCCGCCGCCGCGGCCGAGGCGCAGCCGGATGACCACGTCCCAGCCACCGGCCGCCGCGTGCGCGGGTCCGGAGTCGTCGGCCACCGTCAGCACCGCGCCGGGCGCGCCCGGCGCGGACGCCGGCGGCGCGGGCACCGGGTGCGCGCGGACACAGGCACGGCCCGTGGCGCGCACCCGGTCGGCGAGACGGTCCGCGACCGCCGCCGCGTGCGGCCCGCCGTCGACCAGCACGTACGAGACCTCGGCCGGCAGCATCGCGGCCACCCCGGCGAGCAGCTCCGCCCACCGGCCGGCCTGGTCCTCGGTCATCGCGTCCCACGCGGGCAGTGCCATGTTCATGGTGCCCATGATGCAGAAAGCCGCCTGGATCGGCCGGCGGCAGCGGGAACGGGACCCGCCGTGGCGGCGGGTCCCGTCTCGGTCGCCGGTTGGGATCAGTGCGCGAACGCCTCGAAGTCCGCCGCTCTGACCTGGCCGGAGATGACGCTTCCGCTCACGCAGTCGGTCGGCACGTTCGGGTCATTGGTCTGCTGGCCCGCGTAGTCCGGGTTGCCGGAGCACTGGGACGCGGCGACCTCGAACCGCAGATGGGTGGCCGTGGTCTTCGGAATCGTGAAGGACCGCATCGTCAGGTTCGGCGCGACCGGCCGCGGCCGTGCCGCCGGGAACGCGTCCCGCGGGCTGGTGAAGACCCTGCGGTAGTCGCTCGCCTGCGAGCAGTCCACCGTCGCGGACGCCGTGCACGCGAGGACCGTGAACGACCGCAGCGCGGTGAAGCGGTTCTGCGACGTCGTGTCGCCGCCCGGGTCCTGCGCGTTCGGCGGCCGCAGCAGCGCGCTGACCTGGACCCGCCTGACCTTCTGCGGTCCCTGGCCGGCGAGCCGTACGGTGACCTGACGGCCCGCGACCGGCTCGGCCTGCGCGCCCAGCGACGCCCACGTCGTGCCCTCGTCGTCGTCGATGAGCGCGCCGAGGTCGACACCGTCGCCGGTCGCGGTCGCGCCGCCCGCCGCCGAGGCGACGTTGCGCGGCAGCCGTACCTTGACCGTGCGGTGCGAGCCGGACACGCGGGCGGTGAACCGGGTCATGCCGTGGCCCGGGGCCTGGGCGACGAAGGAGTAGCGTCCCGCCACCATCGCGGCGGTGTCGCCGAGCGGCGTGGCCGCGTCGGTGTCGGCGACCGGCACCGCGCGCGCCTGGTAGTCGCCGACGAAGAACGCGCGCGCCCGGCACCGCGGCACCGTCGTCGTCGACGACCTGGAACCGTACGGCGGCGTTCCGTCGCGTCCGGTGAGGCGAAGCTCGGCGTCGCGTCACTGTCGGCGTTGGTGTTGCTCGCCGCTCCTGTTCCCATGCCGCGCTTGGCGAACGCGTTCCACAACAGCTTCTGGTCGGCGCCGCCGAACCGCAGCTCGGTCCGCGGCGAGCATGGCGTCGCGCGCGTCGAGCATCGAGACGTTGCCGGCCGCCATGAGCAGCCAGCCGTCGTAGACGAGCTGGATCCAGCGGCGGTCGCCGGGGCAGCGGGTGACCGGCGTACGGCCCGCGGCGCACGATGCGCGCAGGGCGGCGCTGCCCGCGCCGTACCTGGCTTGATGAACGCCTGCCGGATGTCGTAGTTGACGCCGTTCCAGATCTCGCCGTCGGCGTGCACCTCGGGCCCGGTGACGTCGAAGCCGAGGTCGCCGTAGTTCAGCGGGTTCTTGGACAGGTCGTAGTCGCGGATGCCGCGCACCTTGTTGCCGGTGACGTACTGGCCCTCGACGAAGGGCGACTGGCCCGCCGGGACGAGGCCGTTCGACGTGAGGTACTCCATCGCGTCCAGGTCGGACCACGACTCGCCCATCGCGCCGGCCTGGTAGCCGGTGAGACCGCGGTCCGGGCCGGCCACCATCCGGTTGGAGATGGCGTGGGTGTACTCGTGCCCGATCACCGACATGTCGTAGTCGCCGTCCACGCAGGGGCCGTAGAAGGATCCTGCGATCGACTGCCAGAGGTACATGTTGGTGGTCGGCGGGTTGCCGTCCGGCGGGGTGGCCTGGTTGGCGTTGTCGCGGATCAGCGCGGTCGTCACGCGCGCCCCGGACTGGGAGTTGCCGTGCTCGGGGTCGCCGCCGAGCCCGCCCTTGCCGAAGTTGTCGACCTGGAGGTTCCAGGCGTTCTCGGTGAAGCCGAGATGGTAGGCGAAGTCGTGCATGCGATTGTGCATGGCCAGCAGATTGGTGTCCGCGGCGTCGATGTCATTGCGCGCGGGGCTGTCGAAGACGCTCGGCGAGCACTTCGTGGCGTTCCACTGGTTGGTCCACGGATAGGTGTAGTCCCGGTCCGGCCTCGGGGTGGCGAAGCCGTTCAGGTTGAAGCCGGTGCCGGTGGCGTTGTTCCACGCCTCCGCCGCCCATTCGTTGTTGCCGCGGGTGGTCTGCGTCGACGCGGTGGCGCTCACTTCGGGGTCGACGTCCCAGGGCACCGGCGAGGCCGAGTCGGCGATCACGCGGTCGCAGCCGGCCGTCCTGCTCAGGCACCAGGTCTCGCGGGTGTCGCGTGAGCCGTAGTCGGCCGGAGGGTTCGCCGGGAACGCCTTCCACTCCGGGTCGCCGGCCTCGTCGGCGACGTTGTCCTCGCGGATGAGGACCTTGCCCGTACGTGCGTCGACGTAGCTGGTGTAGGCCTGCGCGCCGCTCGGGTCACTGTCGTTGACCGACACCTCGTACGCGGTGCGCGCGCCGCCCGCCGGCATCGGCACGGCGACGAGTTTGACGCTCTGCGTGCCGTCGAGCCCGCTCGCCGCGTACCGGTTCCAGCCGCCGGAGGATTCCTTCGCGGTGACCGTCCCGCTGGTCAGCGCGGCGTCCTGGATCGCGTTCCGCAGCGCCTGCGTCTCGCCGATCGTGGCGGGCTCGGGTGCCGCCACGTCGGCGGCGAGCGTCGAGCTCACCAGGTAGGCCTTGCCGTGTGCGACGCCGACCGCGGCGAGCCCGTCGTAGCCGGCCGGCAGGTCGCCGAACCGCTCGCGGAACAGCACCGCCGCGCCCGCCCCGATCGGGTTGACCGCCACGACCTGGAGGGAGTCGACCGCGCGCTGGGTGAGGCCGAGCAGGTCACGGTGCCGCGCGAGGTACGTACGGGCGGCGGTGGCCGGGTCGGCGGGCAGGCCGGTCGCGAGCGCCTCGCCGCGCGGGACCAGGTTCGCCGGGGTGCCGAGCCGGTTCCACCGTGCCGTCACCCGCTGCCGTACGGCGAGATCGCGTTGCGCCGCCGAGGGCGCGCGGCCGCCGGGACGGTAGTCGCGGTCGCCGGCGAGCTGGTGGTGAGCCGGGTCGCGGAGCGCCGGCGCCGCGGCGCCCGACGCGACGCCGTTCAGGCCGATCGTGAAAAGCGTGCACGCCGATGCGAGTGCGACCAGCCCACGGGTTTTGGCGCGATTTCTCTTTTTGCGCACGGCTCTGCCACCTCATTGGGGAGACGAGGGTTGGAAACGTTCGGTCTGTTTCAGCGCCGGCGGCAAAATTTGAGGGGAGCATAAGACGGGGTCAAATGAGCGTCAACGCTCCGAACCGGAGACGTACGGTCACCGCTGGTGATAGCCGAAGGTCAGAATGTGATGGGGCCACGGCGTTGCGCGAATGCGTGGCCACAGAGCGCCAGGGCCTTGCGGCGGGCCGTGTCGCGCGGGCACGCGGCCGCCCGCCGTGCCCCGAAAGGTCCCCCGGCACAGGACTATCCGCCGATCCCCCGGGTAACAAGCGCCCACCTAGGAGGGTGTTAATGGGGATACGTGATGGTTGGGTACGTCTTGGCGGTCGTCGGCGGATCCGCCGGGTGGCGAGGGACGTCTTCGACTGGCGGGAGCTACGGCCCGGCCAGAGCGAGGCGATGGATCACCTGCTGCGCGGACACGACGTCCTCGTGGTCATGCCGACCGGCAGCGGCAAGTCCGCGGTCTACCAGATACCCGCCCAGCTGCTCGACGGCCCGACCATCGTGATCTCACCGCTGATCGCGCTGCAACGGGACCAGATGCTGGCGCTGGCCGAGCGCAACGCGGGCGGCGCGGTCGTCGTCAACTCCGCCCAGTCGGCGGGGTCGAGCGAGGACTCGCTGGAACAGGTGCACGCGGGCAAGGCCGAGTACGTGTTCCTGTCCCCCGAGCAGCTCGCCAAGCCCGAGATCGTGGACCGGCTCGCCGCGGCGCGCCCGTCGTTGATCGCCGTCGACGAGGCGCACTGCGTCTCGGCCTGGGGACACGACTTCCGGCCCGACTACCTGCGGCTCGGCAAGGTCATCGACCGGCTGGGGCACCCTCCGGTGATCGCGCTGACCGCGACCGCGGCGCCGCCCGTACGCGAGGACATCGTCCGCGCGCTCGGCCTGCGCGACGTACGGCAGGTCATCCGCGGGTTCGACCGGCCCAACATCACGTTGCGTGTGCGCCGGTTCTCCGAGGAGGGCGCCAAGCGCCGCGCGCTGGTCGCGGACGCGGCCGGCCGGTCCGGGCAGCTCGGCCTGGTGTACGTCGCGACCCGCCGCGACGCCGAGGCGTACGCCAAGGAGCTGGACGCGGCCGGGCTGCGCGCGACGCGCCTACCACGCCGGAATGAAGGCGTCCGAGCGCGAACAGGTGCACTCCCTGTTCTCCTCCGACGCGGTCGACGTCGTCGTGGCGACCTCGGCGTTCGGCATGGGCATCGACAAGCCCAACGTGCGCTACGTCCTGCACAGCGCGCCGCCGGAGTCGCCGGACTCCTACTACCAGGAGATCGGGCGGGCCGGCCGGGACGGTGAGCCGGCCGAGGCGGTCCTGTACTACCGGTCCGAGGATCTCGGCCTGCGCCGGTTCTTCACCGGCGGCAGGCCCGACGAGGCCAAGCTCCGCGCAGGTCGCCGTGCTCGTGCACGAGCACGGCGGTTCCGTCGCGGCCCGCTCCCTGCGCGACACTCTGGGCATCGGCCCCTCCAAGCTGACCGGCCTGGTGAACCTCCTGGAGCACGCCGAGGCGATCGAGGTGACGGGCCGCGGCGAGCTGCGCTACAGCGACGAGGGCCCCGAGCCGGAGCAGGCGGTGGCCGACGCGCTGGCACTCGACGGGAGCCGCCGCCGAGTCGACGACTCGCGCATCGACATGATGCGCGGCTACGCCGAGACGACCGGGTGCCGGCGGCGCTACCTGCTGGAGTACTTCGGCGAGCCGTACCCCCAGCGCCTGCGGCAACTGCGGCAACTGCACCGCGGGCCCGGCGGTGGAGACCCCGGTGGCCCAGGGTCCCTTCCCGATCCACGCCGAGGTGATCCACACCGCGTGGGGTCCGGGCACGGTCATGCGCACCGAGCCCGACCGGATCACCGTCCTGTTCGAGGACAGCGGCTACAAGACGCTGTCGCTCGACGCCGTACAGCGCGAGGACCTGCTGACCCTGGCGCCACCGGCCGCCACCCGCTGAGCGTACGGACCGCGGGCTGAGGACGTCGTCGGCCCCGATGAGAGCCCGCCCGTAGGACGACGGCGCCGCGGGCGGGCTCCTCCGCACGGGAGGACGGAACACTCGCCGCGCGGGTCGCGTTGGGCTCAGGCATGGCGACACTTGGACTGATCGGCAGCGGCAACATCGGCGGCGCCCTCGCACGACTCGCCGTCGAAGGCGGGCTCGACGTGGTACTCAGCAACTCCCGTGGACCGGACACCCTCGCGGGGCTGGTGTCCGAACTGGGCCCGCGTGCCTCCGCCGGGACCGCGGAGGAGGCCGCCGCGGCCGGTGACCTGGTCGTGGTCACCATCCCGCTCAAGAACTACCGTAAGGTGCCGCAGACCGCGCTCGACGGCAAGACCGTCCTCGACACCGGCAACTACTATCCGCAGCGCGACGGGCAGATCGCGGAGCTGGACGCTCTCACCGTCACCAGCAGCGAGCTCCTCGCGCGGCACCTGGGACGCTCGCACGTGGTGAAGGCGTTCAACAACATCTACTTCGGGCACCTCCTGTCGCTGGCCCGCCCCTCCGGCGCGGCGGACCGGTCGGCGCTGCCGATCGCCGGAGACGACGCGCAGGCCAAGGAGCGTGCGACCGCGCTGCTGGACACGCTCGGGTTCGACGCGGTCGACGCCGGCCCGCTGGCCGACAGCTGGCGCATGGAGCCCGGCACGCCCGTCTACGGCGTGCCCTATCTGAAGGACCCGGGCGCCTCGCTGCCCGACGATCCGGGCGGCTCGGCAAGCGTGGCCGAGATCCGCGACGCGCTGGCCGCCGCCGTACGCCCGGACTGAGCCGCGCGGCAGGCGGATGCGGTGAACGACACGGCGGCGAGATCAAGCGTTCCGGCCCAATGAGTGGAAGTCGCGACGTTTGGACCTGTTCAGCGGGGTAAGTACCGGCTCGCACGAACCGCAGGACAAGTCGAACATCGAACATATTAAGGATGATTTCATGTACATCGGACTCGGAACGGTCGTTCTCATTCTCGTCGTCGTCCTCGTGATCCTCATGCTCCGCCGCCGCTGATCACCACGACACCTGGGACGATGTTCCCTTGACGTCCCCGCGGCACAGGCCCGCGGGGACCAACGACCTCGATTCCCGTTCAATGGAATCAAGGCGCTCGCCGCCCGGACTCGGATGGATTGGCCAGGCTATGGAAAATGGTCCGAAAGACCATCTGTCCGTACAGATGGAAATCGGCCATGACTGGCTGATCCTCCGAGTGTCCGGCGAGCTGGATTTCGCGAGCGTCCCGCAGCTGGGCGCCGATCTGGACCTGGTCACGCTGATGCGGACACCACCGCGCGTGGCCGTGGAGCTGTCGCGGATGAGCTTTTGCGACTCGAGCGGGCTCGGCCTGCTGGTCGGGACCTGGAACCGGCTACGCGCCGCGGGCGGGGAGCTGGTCCTCGTACGGCCGCAGGCGCAGATGCTGCGCCGGCTGCGGCGCACCGGGCTGGCCGGACGCCTCTCGATCCGGTCGGCCCTCCCCGGCGGCGCCCCGTCCTGAGCCGTTCTCGGCACTTGCAGACACCTGCCTTACCAGCCGAGATACAGTGACAAAATGCCTGCACAGACCGGGGTCTCCCCCGTGGACGGCATCCGAGTGCTCCTTCGCTGGCTGGCCGCCGGCCGTGACCGGGCCAGGGAGCGCATGGCCGTACTCGCGCGCCCGGGAGGCGAGGGCCCGGACGCCCACGCGGACGCTCATGACGCCGTCGTCGGCCGGATCCTCTCGTCGCTGCTGCTGCGCTCCCACCTGATGGCGCCGGGGGCGCTCGCCGACTATCTGACCGAGGCGGCGCGCCCTCTGGGCGTCACCAAGGCACGGATCTACCTGGCCGACCTCCAGCAGAAACGGCTGCGGCTGATGCCTGACGGCGCCGACCCGGCGCCCGAGGCGCTGGAGATCGAGGGAACGCCGGCTGGCCGGGCGTTCCAGACGATCACCATCCAGCACGCCGACCCGGTGGGCGAGAACGAGCAGTACCGGCTCTGGATCCCCCTGGTCGAGAGCGTGGAGCGGCTCGGCGTCCTCGAACTCTGCTTCGCCAGCGACGCGGCCGTCCTCGGCACCGACCCAGGCGGGAAGATCAGCGGGACCACGCTCGAACGGTGTCGCGTCCTCGCCTCGCTCGTCGGCCTGCTCATCTCCAGCAAGGGCACCTACAGCGACATCTACACCGAGATCCAGCGCAGCCGTGCGATGGCGCTCCAGGCCGAGATGGTCTGGGCCTTCCTGGCGCCGCGCACCTTCGCGACCAGCAACGTACTCTTCGCCGCGGCGCTGGAGCCCGCGTACGAGGTCGGCGGCGACGCCTACGACCACTCGCTGATCGGCGACCATCTCCACGTGTCGATCTTCGACTCGGTCGGGCACGACCTGACCTCCGGCCTGATCTCCAGCGTGGCCATGGCGTCCTGCCGTACGACGCGGCGCTCCGGCGGCGATCTGACCGACATCGCCGTCGGCGCCGACCAGGCCATCGCCGGGGAGTTCGGCTCGTCCCGGTTCGCCACCGCCCTGCTGTGCGACCTCGACATCGCCACCGGGGAGTTCACCTGGATTCCCTGCGGTCATCCGCCGCCGGTGCTGATCCGGGGCACGAAGGCGAAGGAACTGGTACGCCGCCCGTGCCTGCCCCTGGGCCTGGGCGAGATCGACACCGACCTCCCCGTCCGCCGCGGCCGTCGCGGACGGCAGGACGGCGACATCGCCCCGGCCGGCACGTACGGGCCCGGGTACACCGAGCAACTCCAGGCCGGCGACCGCATCCTGCTCTACACCGACGGCGTGACCGAGGGCCGCGGCGAGGACGGACGGCAGTTCAGCCTCCGCCGCCTCAACGAGTTCATCGTCGACCACATCGCCGACGGACTGTCCGCCCCGGAGATCCTGCGCACCATCAACCGGTCCGTCCTGGACCACCAGCGCGGACGCCTCACCGACGACGCGACCATGATCCTGCTGGAGTGGAAGCCGGTGAGCCCCGAACACCAGCTCACTCTCTAGCGGCGCCGCGCGGGGCCTCCCCTGGCTCGTCGATCAACACTCCGCGGCTGCGGACGGGTGCGCTATCGTTCCTGCCGATGGCCGCCTTGGACTCCCTTGCCGGACTGTCGGTCGGTGACGCGTTCGGTGCTCAGTTCTTCGCCATGCAGAATCGGCACCTGCGGCTCGATGAGGCGGCGGTGCCGCCGGCTCCCTGGCCCTGGACCGATGACACAGAGATGGCCTGCAACCTTCTCGACGTCCTCCTGCGGCACGGCCAGGTCGAACGCGACGCCCTCGCCGCCGCCTTCGCCGATCGCTACGACCCCTACCGCGGATACGGGCCGGGCACCGTCGTCCTGCTGCGCGCCCTGCGCAACGGTGAGTCCTGGCGGACCGCCGCGACCGCGCAGTTCGGCGGTCAGGGCTCGATGGGCAACGGCGCCGCCATGCGGGTCGCGCCGCTCGGCGCCTACTACGCCGGCGACCTCGAACGCGCCGCTCTGGAGGCCGCCGCCTCCGCCGTCGTCACCCACGCTCACCCCGAGGCCATCGCCGCCGCGATCGCGGTCGCCGTCGCGGCCTCCCACGTCACGCGGAATGACGCGTCCGCGCTGATCGAGGCGGTCCTGTCGCACACCCCGCCCGGCAAGGTCCACGACGGCGTACGCAAGGCGGCGGACCTGCGCGGGCGCACACGTGAGGAGGCGGCCTACGAGCTCGGGAACGGCTCCCGCGTGCTCGGGCATGACACGGTCCCCTTCTGCGTCTGGGTCGCCGTCCGTCACCTCACCGACTACGAGCAGGCCGTACGCAGTTGCGTCGCGGTGGGCGGAGACATCGACACCACCGCCGCGATCACCGGCGGAATCGTCGCCGCCCACACGGGCGCCGGCGGCATCCCCGGCGCCTGGCGAGAGGCGCGCGAGCCGTTGCCCGGCTGGTTCGCCCACTCCGCGCGTTAGTGTCGTGGGCATGTCGACCGAAGAGGACGCGATACGGGTCGATGTGTGGCTCTGGGCCGTCCGGCTGATGAAGACCCGATCGATGGCCGCTAATGCCTGCCGCGCCGGCCATGTGCGCGTACGCGACCAGCGCGTGAAGCCGGCCTCGGTGGTGCGCGTCGGCGACGAGGTGCGGCTGTGGCACGACGGGCGGCAGCGGGTCGTCGTCGCGCGCCGCATCATTCGCAAGCGCGTCGGCGCGGCGCTCGCCGAGGAGTGCTTCACCGACAACAGCCCGCCACCGCCACCGCGCGAGGCGCTGATCCCGATCGGCCGGCGTGACCGCGGCGCGGGCAGGCCCACGAAGCGTGACCGGCGCGAGCTGGAGCGCCTCCGCGCCTACCGGCCCTACCCGGACGCGGATGTGGATGTGGACCTGGGCACGGACCTGGGCACGGACCTGGATGCGAACCCGGGCGCGGACGCGGACTGACCTCGTCTCAGACGTCACTCTTTGCTCCGCGTTCGCACACATGGTCAAACGTGTCGATTTTTCAAGATCAGTGTCCATAGCCGGGCGAGGCCGTAACCGGACGCGAGCAAAAGTCAAAATTTGAGTCAAGATCGGCGTGTTCAGAACCCGCTCCCTTGGGTTCGGTCCACCCCCGCCAGGAGAGGCATACATGCCCGGTCTTCCCAGTAGGCGGCGTGTCCACCGCACGCCGCGCCCGCCCGCGACGCTAGCGAGGCTCGCGGGCATGCGCGTGGGCGCCTCGCTCGTCGCGCTTGCCGTCGCGGCGCTCACCGTGATATCGGTGCCCACGGCCGCCGATGCCGCCGCGGCGCACACGGTCCCGCGGGCCAAGGCCGCGAGCCCCACCGCACACGGCCAGCACCCGACCAGCCGCGTCTGCCGTACTCCCGGGCGCGCCGGCGAGATGGGCTGCCTCGCCATGGTCCGCGACGACGTCATCGGGCCGAAGGGCGTGCAGCCGAACGACACCCCGGCCGGCTTCGGCCCCGCCGACCTGGCCGCCGCCTACAACCTGCCCGCCGCGGGCTCGGCCGAGACGGTCGCGATCGTCGACGCCTTCGACAACCCGAACGCCGAGGCCGACCTCGGCACCTACCGCGCGCAGTTCGGCCTCCCGCCCTGCACGACGGCGAACGGCTGCTTCAAGAAGATCGACCAGCGCGGCGGCACGAGCTACCCGCCGCCGGACTCCGGCTGGGCCGGTGAGATCGCGCTGGACATCGACATGGTCAGCGCCATCTGCCCGACCTGCAAGATCCTCCTCGTCGAGTCCGACGACAACTTCACCAACAACCTCGGGACGGCCGTGAACCAGGCGGTCACCCAGGGCGCGAAGTTCGTCTCCAACAGCTACGGCGGCAGCGAGGGCTCCGACGAGGGCCAGGACGACGACGCCTATTACCACCACCCCGGCGTCGCCGTCACCGCGAGCAGCGGCGACGACGGCTACGGGGCGAGCTACCCGGCCGCCTCGCCGTACGTCACCTCGGTCGGCGGCACGTCGCTGGTCAAGGACACCTCCTCTGGCCGCGGCTGGTCCGAGAGCGCGTGGGACGGCGCGGGCAGCGGCTGCTCCGCGTACGAGGCCAAGCCGTCGTTCCAGCAGGACACCGGGTGCGCCCGCCGTACGATCGCCGACGTCTCCGCGGTGGCCGATCCCAACACGGGCGTCGCGGTCTACAACGGCGGCTGGCACGTCTACGGCGGCACGAGCGTGTCCGCGCCGATCATCGCGTCCGTGTACGCGCTCGGCGGCGCCCCCGCGGGGGGCGCCGAACCCAACTCCTTCCCGTACGCCCACACCGCCGACCTCAACGACGTCACCAGCGGGGACAACGGAACCTGCTCCCCGGCGTACCTGTGCACGGCGGGCGCCGGCTATGACGGGCCCACCGGTCTGGGCACCCCGAACGGCGTCGGGGCGTTCCGCTCCGGGCCGCACGGCGTCGTCACCGGCACGGTCACCGACGGCAGCGCGCCGCTGGCCTCCGCGCAGGTCACGGCGGGCGACGTGACGGCGACCACCGACGGCCAGGGGCACTACACCCTCAGCGTCCCGCCGGGTACCTACGACGTGACGGCGAGCAAGTTCGGCTACACGAGCAAGACGGTCACGGGCGTGCAGGTCGACGACGGCCAGACGGTCACCGAGAACTTCGCGCTGACCGCCAAGACGCTCGTCGACGTGTCCGGTCTCGTACGCGACGGCTCGGGCCACGGCTGGCCCCTCTATGCGACCGTACGCGTCAAGGACCACCCGACCGCGGTCGCCTACACCGACCCCAAGACCGGCCGGTACACCCTGAGCCTGCCCGCGGACGACACGTACACGCTGCAGGTGGACTCGCTGTACCCGGGCTACACGCGGGACACGCATGACGTCGTGGTCGGCTCGGGGAACGTGGTCCACGACGTCAACGTGACCGTGGACCAGACGACGTGCAGCGCGCCCGGCTACGGCTACCACTTCGCGGGCGACACCCAGCACTTCGACGGCACGACCGCGCCGGTCGGCTGGACCGTCGACGACAAGGTCGGCAAGGGCCAGACGTGGGTGTTCAACGACCCCGGCGCGCGCGGCAACAAGACCGGCGGCACCGGCGGGTTCGCCATGATCGACAGTGACCACTACGGCGTGGGCAACACGCAGGACAGCTCGCTCATCAGCCCGGTCACCGACTTCAGCACGCGCGCCCACCCCATCCTGTCCTTCGCCACCGACTGGTACGGCTACACCGGCCAGGCCGGCGACCTCGACCTGAGCGTCGACGGCGGCACGACGTGGAGCAACCTGAAGCACTACACGGCCAGCCTGCGCGGGCCGCGTACCGAGACCGTGGACCTGTCCGCGGCGGCCGGCAAGAGCGCCGTCCAGGTGCGGTTCCACTTCACCGGCAAGTTCGGCTACTGGTGGCAGGTCGACGACGTCTTCGTCGGCGACCGCACCTGCGACCCGACTCCGGGCGGCCTCGTCGTCGGCCAGGTGACCGACGCGAACACCGGAGCGGGCGTCAACGGCGCGACCGTCACCTCGGCGGACCGGCCGGCCGAGCAGGCGACCACGGCGGCCACGCCGGACGACCCGAACCTCGGCGACGGCTTCTACTGGATGTTCTCCTCGGTCACGGGCAGCCACAAGTTCACCGCCACGGCGGCCAACTACGGCTCGCGCGACCTCACGGTGAACGTCGCGGCCAACTGGGCGACGGCGGCGGACTTCGCGCTGTCCGCGCCGCAGATCACGGTCACCCCGACCTCGATCAGCAAGACGGTCGGCTGGCAGAAGTCGGCCACAGCGGCACTGACCCTGAAGAACACCGGCACGGCGCCGGTGACCGCCAAGATCGGCGAACAGCCCGGCGGCAGCACGGCCGCCGTACGGGGCGCGCCGTTGCAGCGGCTGAAGGGCGACTTCGCCAGCGGGCGGCTGCGGCCCGGCAAGGGCACGGCGGCCAAGCCCGGCGCGACGCCCTCCGCCGCGCCGTGGACGGCCATCGCCGACTACGCCTCGCCGATCATGGACAACGGCGCGGCGGCGCTGAACGGCAAGATCTACTCCGTGGCGGGCGTCGACGGGACGAACCTGCTCGCCAAGGCGTACGCCTATGACCCGGGTACGCAGGCGTGGACCGCGCTCGCGCCGCTGAACACGGCGCGTGAGGCTCCGCAGGCGACCGCCGTCGGCGGGAAGCTCTACGTCACCGGCGGCTGGGGCGACTCGGGCGACCCGGTGGCCAAGACGGAGATCTTCGATCCGGCCTCGGGCGCGTGGTCGACCGGCGCGGACAACCCGAAGCCGTACGCCGGCTCCGGCGCGGCCGTGCTCGGCGGGAAGATCTACGTCGTCGGCGGCTGCACCGACGCGTGCGGGACGACGGACGTGCAGGTCTATGACCCGGCGGCCAACTCCTGGAGTGCCGGTCCGGCCTACCCGGCGCAGACCGCGTGGCTCGGC
Source organism: uncultured Actinomycetota bacterium (assembly GCA_963799975.1). Classification (GTDB taxonomy): domain Bacteria; phylum Actinomycetota; class Actinomycetes; order Streptosporangiales; family Streptosporangiaceae; genus Actinoallomurus. The sequence continues at coordinate 1,761,375 of CAWCZF010000006.1, forward strand.
TGCGCAGGCATCGACGGCAAACTGTACTGCGCGGGCGGCTCCGCGGCCGCCAGCACCAAGCACGGCTACGTGCTGGACCCGGCGTCGGGCGCGTGGACGCCGATCGCCGACCTGCCGATCGACCTGTGGGCCATGGGCTACTCCGCGGCCAACGGCAGGCTGATCGTGTCCGGCGGCGTCACCAACGGCACCAGCACCCTCACCAACCAGGGCTTCGCCTACAGCCCGGACGCCAATTCGTGGACGGCGCTGCCCAACTCCAACAACGCCCTGTACCGCGGGGGATCGGCCTGCGGCTTCTACAAGATCGGAGGATCGCTGGGCCAGTTCAACGCGGTCAAGAGCGGCGAGGTGCTGCCCGGCTATGACCAGTGCGCCGCGACCGCCGACGTCCCCTGGCTGTCAGAGGACAAGACCGAGGTGACGATCCAGCCCGGCAAGAGCGTCAAGGTCAACGTGACGCTCGACGCGAACGTCCCGTCGATCACCCAGCCCGGCACGTACACGGCGCAGATCACCATCGCGGCCAAGACCCCGTACGTGATCCCGCCCGTGGACGTCGCGATGACGGTCAACCCGCCGGGCACCTGGGGCAAGATCACCGGAACGCTGACCGGGGCCGGCTGCACCGGGGCTCCCACGCCGCTGACCGGTGCGACCGTGCAGATCGACTCCTGGGCGGCGACGTACACGCTCAAGACCGACAAGAACGGTCAGTACGCGCTCTGGCTCGACGTACGCAACAATCCGCTCACGCTGATCGCGGCCAAGGACGGATGGGCGCCGCAGACCAAGACGGTCAGGATCACCAAACTGACCTCGACCACGGCCGACTTCGCCCTCAGACCCGACCACACCTGTAACTGACCGATCGATCGACCGTGCGGGCCGGGGAACCCCCCGGCCCGCACGTTCATGCCGGGACGCCGACCGGGAACTCCGCCCGCAGGCAGGCGCCCGGTCCCGTGCGTGGCGTCACGCACAGCGAGCCGCCGTGGGCGACGGCGATGTCGCGTGCGATGGCAAGCCCGAGACCGGAGCCCCCGTGGTCCCGGTCGCGGGCCTGGTCGAGACGGGTGAACCGGTCGAAGACGATCTCCCGGTCCTCCTCGGGGATGCCGGGGCCGTCGTCGGCGACCTCCAGCACGGCGCGCGAGCCGTCCGACCGCAGGCGTACGGTGACGGCGCCGGCCGCGTGGCGCACCGCGTTGTCGACGAGGTTGGCGGTCAGGCGCTTGAGCCGGTCGCCGGATCCGCGTACGAGCACGTCGGCGGCGATGTCCAGGTCGAGCGCGACGTCGGGCCGCGGGCGCGGCTGGGCGGCCTCTTCGGCCACCACCTGCCCGAGGTCGACCTCGTCGTCGCGCAGCGGCTCGCCCGCGTCGAGGCGGGCGAGCAGGAGCAGATCGGCGGTCAGCGCCTGGATCCGCTCCACGTCGGTCAGCGCCTGGGCCGCCAGCTCCCCGGTCTCGGCCTCGTGCCCGGCCAGCTCCAGGCGGGTGCGCAGGATGGCCAGCGGGCTGCGCAGCTCGTGCGCGGCGTCGGCGACGAACCGCTTGTGCTGTTCGACGGCCGTCTGCAACCGGTCCAGGGTGGCGTTCACCGTACGGGCCAGCGCGGCGATCTCGTCGCGGGTGTCCGGTTCGGGAACCCGCTGATGCAGGTCGTGCGCGGTGATGTCGGCCATCTTGCCGCGGATCGCCGACACCGGTTTCAGCGCGCGGCCGACCGCCAGCCAGGTGAGCAGCCCGACCAGGAGCAGCAGGGCCGGAACGCCCGGCAGGAGCAGGCTGCGCAGGGCGGTGATCGCCTGCCGCGCCGGCGCGAGCGAGGACCGGCCCTGGATGATCATGTTCCGGCCCGCCTGGTTCACCTGCTCCCTCGCGACGACGTAGCCGGGCCCGGTCTTCCACGCCGTGTCCGCCTCCGGTCCGGGCAGCACCTGGACGTCGTCGGCGCCGGTCCTGACGGGCTCGGGCGGCGGCTTGAGGCCGGGAGCGCCGGGCAGCGACTCGACCTGCACCGCGGCGGCCGCGGACTTGGCCTTCAGCGCGGCGTCGGCGCGCGCGCTGCTCTCCAGGCTGCCCTGGAGGACCAGAACGAGGACGGCCGAGGCGAGGCCCAGCGCCACGGCCACGGTCAGCACCGCCGCGGCGGTGGCGCGCAGGCGTACCCCGCCCGGCACGTACGTCCGGATGGGTCGCATCCTCATGCCTCCAGCCGGTAGCCGACGCCGCGTACGGTGAGCAGCGTGGTGCGCCCGAACGGCTTGTCGATCTTGCGTCGCAGGGCGCTGATGTAGACCTCGACGATGTTGGAGTCGCCGTCGTAGGCGAAGTCCCACGCCTGGGCCAGCAGCTCGGTCTTGGTGACGACCTCACCGGCCCGGCGCGCCAGCCCGTGCAGGATCGCGAACTCCTTCGGGGTCAGCGCGATGTCCGCGCCGCCCCGGTCACAGCGCAGCCCTGCCGGGTCGACCCGCAGATCCCCGACGGCGATGACGGCCGGGCGCTCGCGCACCCCACGGCGGATCAGGGCGCGCAGCCGGGCGAGCAGGACGACGTAGGAGAAGGGCTTGGACAGGAAGTCGTCCGCGCCGAGGTCGAGCGCCTGCGCCTCGTCCCGCGCCGTGTCCTTGGCGGTCAGCATCAGGATCGGCGTCCAGATCTCGGCCGTACGCAGTCGGGCGCAGACCTCGCTGCCGTTCAGCCGCGGCAGCATCACGTCCAAGACGATCACGTCGTAGGCGTTCTCGGTGGCCATCCAGAGGCCGTCCCGCCCGTCGAAGGCGAGGTCGACCGCGAATCCCTCCCGCGCCAGGCCGTCCTTCAGCAGCTCCGCGAGGCGCTGCTCGTCCTCCACCACCAGTATCCGCACCCGGTCAGCGTGGCGTGCCGCACCTAAAGCCACCATGAAGAAACCGTGAGAGGGACTCATCGTGCCTTCAGCTCCCCGCCAGGAGACTCCGGGATGTCCCATTCGACTCCATCTCGGAGGAACACGTGAAGAAGAAGATCCTCGCCGCCGGTCTCCTGGCGGGAGGTATCGCCGTCACCGGGCTCGCCGGCTCCGCCTATGCCACGAGCGGCGATCCGGCAGGCAAGCCCGGCGCCAAGGCGAAGGGCCCGGCCGGCACCATCGTGACCTGCGTCGCCACGGGCGGGCGGGTCAGGGGCGTGCCGGGCGACAAGGGCGCGATCGGGACCAAGGACAAGGCGGGCGCCATCCCGGGCAAGGGCGAGCGCGGCCCCCTCGGGCCCAAGGGCGAGAAGGGCTTCACCGTGGCCAAGGGCAACGGCGAGAAGGGCGCCGTCTGGACGAAGGGGCCCGGCACCAAGCCCATCCCGGTGCCGCCACCCGACGCCGAGCTCGGCCCGGTGCCGCCGAAGGGCGCCAAGCGGGACGCCAGGTTCACGGTGCTGAAGGGCGCGCCCGGAGTCAAGCCGGTGCCGCCGAAGGGCGCCCACTGCACTGTCGGGAAGCCCGGCAGCCTGCCGCCGCTCCCCGTCCGCTGACGCGAGTCCCGCTGACGGAAACCCGCCGACGGAACCCGTTACGCGAGACCCGGTAACGGAAACCCGCTGACGCGGACCGGCCGGAGCGGCCGGGCCCCAGCCCGGCCGCTCCGGCCGCCCCCTCCCGGTCAGGGCAGTTCGTAGTTCTCGTTCAGTGCCGCGCCGGCCTCGGGGTGGGTCTGGTCATAGCCACGCGCGTCACACTGGAGGCCGCCGACCACACAGTGGTCCACGAGCGCCTTCTGCGTCGCCGGGTCCCAGGCGTTGAAGAAGCCGACCGGCAGCAGCGACAGGGTGACGGGGGCGAGGGCGGTGGCGAGCATGCCGCCGAAGAGCAACGTCGACTTTTTGATCATGCGGACCTCCCGTGGCGTGCCGTGGGGGGTCACCACGGCTGCCGGGTCGCGGTCGACGGGTGGCGGAGGGGCCCTGGCCTGGGGATGCCGGGCGAAAACCGGAGAGCGCTCTCCAAGGTAGCCCGAGTGTGACGCCACCCATGACACCCTGTCAATGCCCGAACAGCGGGACAGTCGAGCGCTCGCCGTACTGAGGGGCGTCAACACCATCCGCACCTGGGGCACCGACGGCACCACCAAGCCGCTGCTGGACTCGGCCGCGGCGCACGGTGTGAAGGTGATCAACGGCTTCTGGCTGCAACCGGGCGGCGGCCCGGGCAGCGGCGGCTGCGTCAACTACGTCACCGACTCGACCTACAAGAACAACATGCTCACCGAGATCGCCAAGTGGGTGACCGCCTACAAGGACAACCCGGGCGTACTGCTCTGGGACGTCGGCAACGAGTCGGTCCTCGGCATGCAGAACTGCTTCTCCGGAACCGAGCTGGAGAACCAGCGCAACGCGTACACCAAGTTCGTCAACGACGCGGCCGTCAAGATCCACGGCATCGATCCGAACCACCCGGTCACCTCGACGGACGCGTGGACGGGCGCCTGGCCGTACTACAAGGCCAACTCCCCCGCCCTCGACCTGTACGCGGTCAACTCCTACGGCGGCGTCTGCGACGTGAAGCAGACGTGGATCAACGGTGGCTACACCAAGCCGTACATCCTGACCGAGGCGGGCCCGCCCGGCGAGTGGGAGGTGGCAGGCGACGCGAACGGCGTCCCGAACGAGCCGACCGACCAGGCCAAGGCGGCCGGATACACCAACGCGTGGAACTGCATCACCGGCCACCACGGCGTCGCGCTGGGCGGCACGATGTTCCACTACGGCACCGAGCAGGACTTCGGCGGCGTGTGGTTCAACCTGGTGCCGGGCGGCCTGCACCGGCTGTCGTACTTCTCGGTCGCACAGGCGTACGGCGGTCACCCCTCCGCGAACACCCCGCCGGTGATCTCGAACATGAACGTCTCCGGTGCGAGCGCGGTCCCGGCCGGTCGTACGTTCGGCGTCATGGCGAACGTCACCGACCCGCAGGGCGACCCGATCAGCTACTCGATCAAGCTCAGCGGCAAGTACGCCACCGGCGACGCGACGCTGACCAACGCGGCGTTCACCCAGACCGGGAACGGGTCGTTCCAGGTCACCGCGCCGCAGCAGCTCGGCGTCTGGAAGGTCTACATCTGGGCGCAGGACGGCAAGGGCAACGTCGGCATCGAGACGAAGTCGTTCCGCGTCGTGCCGCCGCAGCCCGGCGGCACCAACCTGGCGCGCGGACGGCCGGCCACCGCCTCGTCGTACCAGCCGTACCAGAACCTGGTGCCGGGCAACGTGACCGACGGCGACCTGACCACCCGCTGGGCGAGCGACTGGAGCGACCCGCAGTGGATCCAGGTCGACCTGGGCTCGGTGCAGACGTTCCGCCACCTCCAGCTCGTCTGGGAGACCGCCTACGCCAAGTCGTACTCGGTCCAGGTCTCCGACAACGGGACCACCTGGAGGAGCATCTACTCGACCACCACGGGCGACGGAGGCGTGGACGACTTCGACCTCGGGGGTTCGGGCCGGTACGTGCGGGTGAACGGCACGCAACGCGGCACCCAGTGGGGCTACTCGCTCTATGAGTTCGGCGTCCACGGGGGCTGACCCGGCCGTGCGGTGGTCTCCGGTCGTGCCGGAGGCCACCACGCACGGGTCAGGCGGACTGCCGTACGACGAGGGTCGGCTCGAAGATGACCGAGGTGACCCGCCGGTCGGGCTGGTCGAGGGCGGTGAGCAGGAGGCTGGCCATCTCCGCCGCCATGTTCTCGACGGGCTGGCGGATCGTGGTCAGCTGCGGGCGGCAGGCCAGCGCCGCGCTGCTGTCGTCGAACCCGACCACGGCGACGTCGTCGGGCACCCGGTGACCGCGCTCGCGCAGCACCATGACGGCGCCCTGCGCCATCAGGTCGTTGGCCGCGAAGACGCCGTCGAGGTCGGGATGCTCGACGAGGAGGCGCTCCATCGCACGCGCGCCGCTGTCGATGGTGAAGTTGCCCTCGACCACCGGGATGTACGGCCGGCCACGCCGTGCCATGGCGTGCTGGAAGCCCGACAGCCGGTCCTGGCTGGCCGGGACGTCAAGCGGCCCGGAGATCGTGGCGACGCGGTCGCAGCCGCGGGAGACGAGATGGTCGGCCGCGAGCCGTCCGCCGTCCTGGTGGCCGCAGTCGACGTAGCTGATCGCGAGCGGCCGGGCCGGCCGCGCGAACAGCACCGCGGGCTGGCCCGCCTCGGTGAGCAGCCGGGGCAGCGGGTCCTCGGCGTGGGTGGAGACCAGGAGGGCGCCGTCGGCGTTGCCCTGACGGAGGAACGCCAGGACCTGCGCGCGCGCGTCGGCGCTCTCGGCGAGCATCAGGACCGGGTGGATGCCGCGCGGGCGCAGGTAGCCGACGATGCCGCCGACGACACGGCCGAAGAACGGGTCGCCGAAGATCTGGCTGGTGGGGAACCCGCCCTCGCCCATGTCATCGTCCTCGCCGGCGCCGGAGACGACGAGGGCGACCGACCCGACCCTCCGCGTGACGAGTGAGCGGGCGGCGATGTTCGGCACGTAGCCGGTGACGGCCACCGCGCGGCGTACGGTCTCCTGGATCTCCGGATCGACGTTGCGCACGCCGTTGATCACCCGGGACACCGTCGCGCGCGACACCCCCGCCACCCGGGCCACGTCCTCCAGCGTGGGAGGCCCCGTCACCCGGATGGGCTCGTTGCTCATGCCGTTTTTTATAGCACGGGGGAAAGCGCTCTCCCTTTCGGCCGCGACGGCGAGAGCACCCGCACGGCGCGTGCCGGTCAGGTCCGTGCGTGCTCACCCGAGCCCGTGCCGTCCACGGCGTACTCCGCGCCGGCCCGGATCTGCCGCGCGACGAGATCGGCCAGGTCGGTACGCGGGCGAAAGCCGATGAGCCGGCGCAGCTTCGCGACGTCGGCGAGTGTGGCACCGGGGTCCACGTCGGCGGCGGGCGCGATGTCCACCTCGGGGATCGTCCCCAGCGCGCCGCCGATGGCCGCCACCATCGCGCCGAGCGTGTGCCCCCGGCCGGTCCCGACGTTCACGGTCTCGCAGGCGTCGCGTTCGGCGAGCCACCGCAACGCCGTCACCACGTCGCGTACGTCGACGAGGTCGCGGCTGCGCGCCAGTGAGCCGAACACCCGTACCGGCTCACCGGCGAGCACGGCACGTATCCACAGCGCCAGTGCCATGTCGGGCCGCTGTCCCGGACCGGCCACCGTGAAGAGTCGGCACACCGTGACGGAGCCGCCGGCCGCCGATCTCCGCGCGCACGCCTGTTCCATGGCCAGCTTGCTGCGGGCATAGCCGCCACGCGGCCCAGGCCGGTCGTCCTCGCGGCACGGCCGCCCGCCCGTGGCGCCGCCGTAGACCGACGAGGAGGAGGTGACCACCACGGGCGTACGGGCGGGGACGAGCGCGAGCACCCGCTCGGCCGCCAGCACGTTGTCGCGCACCCGTCGCTCCTCCACGCCCGGGCTCACGTCGCGTACGCCGGGCAGGCCGGCGAGGTGGAACACCGCGTCCGCCTGCCGGAGGGCGTCCGTCACGGCGTCGTCCTCGTCCAGCAGGTCGGCCGTCAGCGCGACGGTCCCCCGGGGATGGCGGCGGTCGATGCCGACCACCGTCTCACCCGACTCCTCCAGCGCGGCCGCCAGGTTGCGGCCGATGAACCCGCCCGCTCCGGTCACTACCACGGCCACAGTCACACCTCGTCTCGTGCACCACGGTGATGTGGGCAGGAAACGTTCATACCAATACAAGACCGAAAAGGTCACCTCTGACAGGGCAAAAACCGGGAAGCGGGTGTGACGGGACGCTCCGGTGACCCCGCGTGCCCGCGACCCCGCCATCGTGAGGGCGCCACGCCGCCCGAACCGGGCGTACGCCGCTGTGCGTGCCGTGTCAGGGTGCGACGGTGAACCAGTCGGGAAAGCCGCTCGGGTCGTGCCGGCCGAGCGCGCCGTGCTCGAACAGGCCGAAGCCCGTCGCGCCGTCGCAGGTGGCGCGGCCGACATGGTCGATCACGCCGAACATCATCCGGCTCGCGACGTCCGCGGAGCGCAGGTCATAGGTGATCCGCTCGGTGAAGCCCGGGCCCTTCCACACCCCGTGGGACCAGTAGGAGTCGCCGCCGTAGCCGCCGCCGAGGTGCAGCGCGACCGGCAGCAGCGACTCGACCTCCAGGACGACGGGCGCGCCGTCCGCGCCGTTGCAGCGGATCACCGCTCCGGTGGGGGTGCGGGTGCCGGAGGCGTAGGAGATGTCCACCTGGGGCCAGCCGAGTTGTTCGACCCGGCCGTCGCGCCAGACGCGCGTGCAGTCGTTGAGGGTACGGAAGCCGTCCGGGTCCTCCTGGAGGATCAGCACGACGGCGTGGTCGTCGAACCGCAGCGGCACGTACAGCCACCACATGCCCTCGAACGGCGGATCCGCCGGGCGGCCGGCGGGCTCGGCCTCGCCGACCGGGCGGATGCCCCAGGAGCGGTCGCGGGTGCCGACCCAGCGGTCCGGCGTCACCGCGATCTCCTCGCCGTCGATGACGATCGACCCGGACCAGGTGCCCACCTGGGCGAACCGCTGCGCGTCCAGCGTCACGCGACTGCCGGACCGCATGACGTGCGGCTGCTCCTGTACGACATCGAAAGAGCCCTCCCAGGTCAGGTCGAGCGCGATGCCCTCGGTCTCCTCCAGGGTGACGCGCAGTCGCCGGAGCGGCTCGGCGACCTCGATCCGGTAGCCGTTGACCCGCTGGTTCAGCCGATCGTCATCGATCGCGTCGCCGAGGTGGACCGCCGTCTGCGTGTCGCCCCGGCGGACCAGGACGAAGGCGTCCTTCGTCCCGAGGTTGGGGTACCAGCCCATCCCCGTGATCACGAAGATCTCGCCCGTACGGTCGTGGGCGTTGAAGTAGCAGCGGTCATAGAAGTTACGGTCGCTCGTCGCCGCCCAGGCGACCGGCAGCGGCGCCTGGTGGATCGGGTACTCGTCGAGCGGGCCGACCAACGCCTACGCACCTGCCTCGTCCAGGAGAGCCGCGATCAACGGCCGGTGGTGCATCAGGGTCTCGATGTCGCCGGGACGCTCGATCTCGCCGAAGTGGATCTGCCGCGCGCCGGTCCGCATGAAGACGACGGCCCAGCGCACACCGTTGTACACGTGGTACCATCGCAGGTCGCCCAGGGTGACGCCGCTCAGTTCCGCGTAAGTCGCCGTCACGTCCTCCTCACGGAGGAAGTGCGGCATGCCGGGCAGCTCCAGCACCGCGGTGATCGACTCGAAGACCCGGTGCGCGAAGATCATCCAGGAGACGTCCAGCTCTCGCGGGCCGAGCGAGGCCATCTCCCAGTCGAGTACGGCGGCCGGGGTGAAGTCGCGGTAGAGGATGTTGCCGATCCGCGCGTCGCCCCAGCTCAGGACCGTCTCACCGGTCTCGGGCAGGTGTGACTCGAGCCAGGCGAGGCCGCGCTCGACGAGCGGCGAGCGGCCGAGGCCGGCCACCGCGAAGTCGTACCACGCCCTGGTACGCGCCAGGTCCCGCGCGAGCGGGGTGTCCCCGGCGACACCGTGGCGCGGGGCGAGGAAGCCGAACCTCGCCGGCGCGCCGGGAATGGCGTGCAGCTCGGCGATCACCGCCACCGTACGGTCCTGGAGGCGGCGCTGGTCCTCGGGCGCGGCGTCGAAGAGCCAGTTGCCGCCGAAGTTGTAGGGCAAAACGTCGGGCGGTACGACACCCTCGACGTGGTCCATCAGGAAGAACGGGCTGCCGATCACCTCGCCGGTGGGCTCCATCCACCGCACACCGGGGACGGGTACGCCGGTCAGCTCACCGACCAGCCGCATCGCGTCGTACTGGTCACGCAGGGCGTACTCTGGAAAGACCGGGACGTCCTCCAGGTCCGGGGTGACGCGCGCGACGTAACGGCCGGTACGCCGCCGTCCGCCCTCGGTCCAGGCCGCTTCGAGCAACAGCGTCTCGGACGACATCCCGTTGCCGTCGACGCCATCGCGCAGCGCCACGGAGGGCGCCGTACGCTCCGGGGGGAACACCGTCGCCAGCCACGCGGCGAGGCGGGCGGGAAGTCCGCCGGGGTCGCGGCCCGAACGCCGCAGTGTCAGGTCGGCCGGCGGGCGTACGGGGTCCATCGAGCTCCCTCCGATGGGAACAAATTACACCGCACCCGCCGGAGGGACACGGTCGAACCCATGAAGGGGCCGCGCGGCCGGCATCGGGGGGATGAGCCGGCCGCGCGGCGGTCAGTGGGCCTTCGTGACCTTCATGATCTGCCAGAGCTCCTCGCGGAGGCGGTCGCGGCAGATGCGGTACTGGGTCCAGTCGCCGTCGAAGGCGGTCATCACCACCTGCTCCTCGTCGGCGGCGGCGTGCCGGCGCGTCCGCGGCGTACGTCGCATCGTCTCGTGCATCTCGGCCCAGAGCCGGTCGCGCCAGGCGTCGTACAGCCGGCTGTCGCCGCCGAACCTGGTCTCGACCAGCAGCTTCTCGTCGTGCAGTACCCAGCTCGCCAGGTCGGCGGACGGATGGGAGCGGCGTCTCATCAGGGCGTTCAGCGGCGGCCTGTGACGCTTGCCCTGCGGCCATACCTTCACGGTGGTTTCCCCCTTGTTGTGATCCCCATCAGAGAGACGCGTCATGGGGTGCTCCGGATGACAGGAATGTTCGCCGGGGCGCATCTCTGGGATTCTGTAGGCATGCAGCAGCGCCGAACACTCCGTGACGATCTGCTCGACGCCGCCGCCGCGCTGATCATCGAGCGCGGGTTCCGGCGCGTGCGCATGCAGGACGTCGCCGACGCGGTCGGCGTCAGCCGGCAGACCGTCTACAACGAGTTCGGGGACAAGTGGCGGCTGGCGCAGGCGCTGACCCTGCGGGAGAACGACCGCTACCTCGACGAGGTGGACGAGGCGCTCGCCCGCCACGACGACCTCTACTCCGCCGTGGCCGCCGCGGTCGCGTACACGCTCAGCACGGCCGCCGACGACCCGCTCAAGAAGGCCATTCTCACCGGCACCGGCAGCGAGGACCTGCTGCCGCTGATGACCACGCGCGCCGAGCCGGTGCTGTTCGCGGCGAAACAGCGCATCGTCGCGCACACGGTGCGCCAGTGGCCGCACCTGGACGCGTCGGAGGTCACCGACCTCGCCGACGCCGTCGTACGCCTGACGATGAGCCACGTCGTGCTGCCGATGGACCCGCCGGAGATCGTCGCGGCGCGGCTGGCGCGGCTCGTCGCCCGATACCTCGGCGGCCGGCCGTAGCCGCCGGCTCGCCCGCTACGGCGGCTACTGTGGTCCGCACGCAAACCGAAGGAGGTTCGGGTGGACTTCGACCTGCCGGAGAGCGCGATCGCCGTACGTGACGGTGTCGCCGCGATCGGGGCGCGCCACGGGCTGGACTACTGGGACCGGTGCGACGCGGACGGACGCTGGCCCGAGGAGGTCTGGCGGGCGCTCGCCGACGGCGGCTGGCTCGGCCTCGCGGTACCCGAGGAGTACGGCGGCGGAGGACAGGGACTGCTCGAACTCGCGGTGGCCGCCGAGACGCTCGCCGCCTCCGGCGCGGGCGCGGCGTCCTCCTTCCTGTACCTGCTCACTCCGGCGTTCGGCGCGCTGACCATCGCCCGCCACGGCACCGACGAGCAGAAACGCGCGCTGCTGCCCGCCCTGGCGGCGGGCGAGTCGGAGACCTGCTTCGCCATCACCGAACCGGACGCCGGCAGCAACGCGATCGAGATCGCCACCCACGCGCGCCGCGAGGGCGACGACTTCGTCGTCACCGGCCAGAAGATCTGGATCTCCGGCGTCGAACGCGCCCGGCACATGGTGCTCGTCAGCCGTACGATCCCGGCGGCGGAGGCCAGGCCGCGGGTGAACGGCTTCACCATCCTGCTCCTCGACATCGAGGAGGCGGTCGCCAAGGGCACGCTCAGCTACCGTCCCATACCCAAGCTCGGCACCAACACCGTCGCATCCAACCTGGTATTCCTGGACGAGGTGCGCGTCCCGGCCGCGAACGTCATCGGCGAGGTCGACCGCGGCTTCGCCGTGCTCTGGGACATCCTCAATCCCGAACGCGTCGTCGCGGCGGCCGGCGCGGTCGGCTGCGGCGAGCTGTCCCTGCGGATCGCCTGCGACTACGCGCGGGACCGCGCGCCGTTCGGCCGCCCGATCGGCGCCAACCAGGCCGTCGCGTTCCCCCTCGCCCAGGTCAAGGCGCAGGTCGAACTCGCGCGGCTGATGACCTACAAGGCGGCCTGGCTGTGGGACCGGCAGCGGCCGTGCGGCTCAGAGGCCAACATCGCCAAGCTCACCGCCGCCGAGGCCGCCTGGCAGGCGGCCGACCGGATGTTCCAGACCCACGGCGGCATGGCCTACTCCCTGGAGTACCCGGTGGCCCGGTTGTTCCGCGACGCCCGCATCGGCAAGAGCATCCCGGTCGCCGAGGAACTCGTCCTGGCGCACATCGCCCAGCACGAGCTGAACCTGCCCAAGTCGTACTAGCCGGCGGGCTAGAACCGCGGCGGGCGCTTCTCGCGTACGGCGCTGAGGCCCTCTTTGAGGTCGGGGCCGGCGAAGCCGTAGAACTCCATCGCCAGCGAGGCGTCGAACGCGGGCCCGGCCGTGCGCAGCCAGTTGTTGAGGGCCAGTTTGGTGAAGGCGATCGCCTGCGTCGCTCCCCCGGCCAGGCGGCCCGCGATCTCCAGGGCCTTGTCGTGCACCTGCTCGTCGTCGACGCAGACGCTGACCAGGCCGATCCGCTCGGCCTCCTCGCCGGACAGCGGCTCGCACAGCAGCAGGTGGTACTTGGCCTTGGCCAGCCCGCACAGCAGCGGCCACACGATCGCGGCGTGGTCGCCCGCGGCCACGCCCAGGCGGGTATGGCCGTCGATGATCCGGGCGGTACGGCCCGCGACGGAGATGTCGGCGAGCAGCGCCACGGCCAGGCCCGCGCCCACGGCCGGGCCCTGGATGGCGCTGACCACCGGCTTGGAGCAGTTGACGACGTTGTAGACGATGTCGCGCGCCTCGCGCAGCACGCGGGAGCGTACGGCGTAGTCGGCCATCATCTCCTCGATCATGTCGAGGTCTCCGCCGGCCGAGAACGCGGCGCCTTCGCCGCGGATGAGGATGGCGCGCACGTCGTCGTCGGCGTCGGCGTCGCGCCAGATCTCGGCGAGTTCGCGGTGGCCGGTCGCGTCGACGGCGTTGAGGCGACCGGGCGCGCTGATGGTCACTCGCAGCACGCCTTCGGCGGCCCAGTCGATCTTCAGCCGCTCGTACGACGCGTAGGTCATCGCTCCTCCTCGCCGAATGCCCGCCGGAGTCGGCCCGCCGCCCACTCTCGTGCCGGGCGTGCGTCGTCGTAGACCTCCGGCAGCGTGATGAAGTTGTGCGGCATCCCGTCGTAGCGGCGCAACTCGACCGGCACGCCGGCGGCCGCGAGCGCGCGGGAGTACGCCTCGCCCTCGTCGCGGAGGATGTCGTACTCCGCGGTGAGCACGGTCGCGGGCGGCAGCCCGGCCAGGTCGGCCGCACGCAGCGGCGCGATCCGCGGGTCGGCCCGGTCCGCGGAGCCGATGTAGTGCCCGAGGTACCAGGCCATGGTCGCCGCGCTCAGGCCATAGCCCTCGGCGAACTCCGCGAAGCTGGGCGAGTCGAGCCCCGAGTCGGTGTTGGGGCAGATCAGCAGCTGGTGGACCAGCGCGATGCCGTCGTCGCGGGCGAGGCGCGCGGTCACCGCCGCGAGGTTGCCGCCCGAGCTGTCCCCGGCCACCGCCACCGCGTCCGGCCGCACCTCGTAGTGGTCCGCCCGGCGGACGACGTCGGCCGTCACCGCGCAGGCGTCCTCGATCGCGGCCGGGAAGGGGTGCTCGGGCGCGAGCCGGAAGTCGACGCTGACGACAACGCAGCCGGCCTCGGCCGCGAGCCGGCGGCACAGGGGATCGGCCGAGTCGAGGCCGCCGATCGACCAGCCGCCGCCGTGGAAGTAGACGAGCGCGGGCAGGACGCCCGCTTCGGGGCGGTACACCCGGATGGGGATGTCGCCGACCGTACGGTCCTCGACGGCCGCCAGGTCGGGTCCGATGCCGCGGTGCGGGTTCTCGCGTGTGGCGGCTCGCATCACGGCGATGTCGGGCTCGGCCGGGGTCGTCCCGTCGTCCATCAGTTTCAGGAACGCGACGGCCTGCGGGTGCAACGGCATGCGGTCGACCTCCGGTCTGGATTCGCGCCGACAGTATCCCAGGAGCGCGTCGATCAGTCGCGTGCCTCGGCGACGAGCGCCTCGATCAGGCGGGGGTCATCGGACTCCTCCGGGTGCCACTGCACGCCGATGCCGAACCGGTGGCCCTGAAGCTCGATCGCCTCGATGACCTGGTCGTCCGCCCACGCGACGGTGGACAGGCCCTTGCCGAGGCGCTTGACCGCCTGGTGGTGGCCGGTCACGACGTCGGCGTGGTCGCCCAGGGTCTTGCCGAGCATGCTGGCCACGCTGATCTGCACGGCGTGCTTCCCGAACCGGCCCGGCCCGGGCAGGTGCGCGTTGCCGCCGACGACGTCGGGCAGGTGCTGGATCAGGCTGCCCTCGCGTACGACGTTGAGCGCCTGCATGCCGCGGCCGATCGCGAGGAAGGGCAGGTCGGCCTCGATCGCCGCGCGCAGGAGCGCGAACTCGAAACGGTCGCGGTGTGGCTGCGGCGCGCGGGTCTCGGCGTGCGGCTCCTCGCCGTACAGCGACGGCTCGAGGTCTCCGCCGCCGGAGATGATCAGGCCGTCCAGCCGCCGGACGAGGACGGGCACCGTGCCGCGGACCGAAGGCGGCACCAGAACCGGCACGGCGCGCGCGCGTTCGACCGCCCGCTGGTACGCCACCGGGAGCAGCGTCGCCTCGCGGACCCAGTCGCCCCAGCGCGCGGGCTCGAGGTCAGCCGTGATCCCGATGAGCGGGGGACCCCCACCGTACGTCGCCCCTGCCATGCCAGAGCCCCCTCCTCGACGCCGCACCTCCGGGCGTCCTCGGTTCGCGTCCGATCATCATTGCGCATAGTTGTGCTTTTCGGGCCCTTCGCCCCAAGCCCCGCCCTTCGGGCCGGGTCCGCTCTCGCCCGCGGGCACGCTCGCGGGCGGCGCGTCCCCCTGGCCGCCCGCACGGCCCCGGATAAGGACTTCCACACTCGAGTTGATGATCCTTCAAACCCGTTGGTATTTCTTCTATCGCCCTCCCGGTGAGGATATCAGCGGAGCACGAAGAACAGTTTTTATACTGAGTGGTATTTGTCTTACTCAAGCAATTACTCTCCGATAACATGTAATCCACTTTCGATTACTCTTCGTATATACTCCGACTCGACCGCTCCAGGAGGTTGATGTTGTCGCTGGTGAGATGCGAAAATCGTAGCCGGGCAACGAAGGTCGAGGTCGTCGGAACCGGCGGTGGGGGGATTGATGAAATCGCTGAATCCCCGGGCAATCAAGGAGAGCTTCGCTCTCATCGAGCCGAGAGCGGAGGAAATATCCGCCTATTTCTACGGTCGCCTATTCGCCGAGAACCCGTGCCTTCGCACACTGTTCCCACCGGCCATGGATCGGCAGCGCGAACGTTTGCTCCACTCCCTGCGGGAGATCGTCTGGAGCCTCGACAGCCCGGACTGCCTCGCGGCGCTGCTGGCCCGGCTGGGCCGCGACCACCGCAGATTCGGCGTCCAGCGCGAGCACTATGACGCCATGGGCCGCGCACTGCTCACCACGCTGCGCAAGTTCACCGGCGAGGCGTGGACGGCGGAGCTGGAGTCGGCCTGGCGCGCCGCGTTCACGACCGCGGCCGCGACGATGATCGAGGCCGCGGCCGAGCACGCGGCCGAGCTCCCGCCGTGGTGGACCGCCGAGGTCGTCGGGCACGAATTACGCCGGCACGACATCGCGGTGCTGACCGTGCGCCCCGATCAGCCCCTCCCCTACCAGGCGGGGCAATACGTCACCGTGCAGACCGCGCGCTGGCCCTGGATGTGGCGGCCGTTCTCGGTCGCCAATGCCCCGCGCGCCGATGGCCTGCTGCGCTTCCACGTGCGCGCGCTGCCGGCGGGCTGGGTCAGTGGCGCTCTCGTCCGGCACACCAAGGTCGGCGACACGCTGCTGCTCGGCCACGCGGCCGGCGCGATGACCATCGACCCCGACTCCGAACGCGACGTCCTGTGCGTCGCGGGCGGCACCGGCCTCGCTCCGCTCAAGGCCCTCGCGGAGGACGCGGTACGACGGGACGCGCCCCGCGAGATCCGGCTGCTCTTCGGCGCGCGCACCGCCGCCGAGCTGTACGACCTGACGGACCTGCGGGCACTGGAGTCGATCTCCCCGCGGCTCCGCGTCCTGCCGGTCGTCTCCGCCGACCCATCTTTTGCCGGAATGCACGGACTGGTGCCGGACGTGCTCGACCGCTTCGAGGACTGGTCGGGCCACGACGTCTACGTCGCCGGCCCGGCGGAGATGGTCCAGCGCACCGTGACCGCGTTGGACGAGCTGGGCGTGCCCACCGCGCACATGCATTACGACCGGCTGGACCGTCAGGCGCCCTGAGAGCATTCGCCGAACTCTCCGCCCGGCCCTGACCACCGACGACACCGGGCCGTAACACGGTCTTGACAAACCTCCTATATCGGTTTAAATCTAACCTTTATAAAAGGCTTATATTAAGCCGAGTGGATGCTGTGCCGGGAGGTTCGGCTGATGGATCATGGGACGAATGGCACCGCCTGGCCGCATACGGGTCACTGGCCGAGGTCGCTCAGATGGAGGTCGTTCCGGATGGCGCTGGTCCTGCTGGCCGGGTGCCTGGCGAGCATCGTGACCACGACGCTGGCCGGCACGACCCCGGCGCGGGCCGACACCGTGCCGCCGCCGCCGTCGGGCTGGACCACGGTGTTCGGCGAGAACTTCGCCGGCTCGGCGGGCAGCGCCCCGTCGTCGGCGAACTGGTTCTACGACATCGGCACCGGCTACGGCACCGGTGAGATCGAGCACACGACGAACTCGACCGGCAACGTCTATCTCGACGGCAACGGTCACCTCGTCATGAAGGCCACCAACAGCGGTGGCACCTGGACCTCGGGACGGATCGAGAGCACCCGCGATGACTTCCAGGCCCCGCCGGGCGGTCAGCTCGAACTGACCGCCTCGATCCTGCAGCCCGCGCCGGCGAACGGTCTCGGGTACTGGCCGGCGTTCTGGGCACTCGGGTCGCCGATGCGGGCGGGCGGCGGCTGGCCCGGCTCCGGCGAGATCGACATGATGGAGGACGTCAACGCGCTGAACCAGTCGTCCCAGACCCTCCACGACAGCGCGGGCAGCAGTGGTCATCCGCTGATCGCGTGCCCGGGCGGCGGCTCGAGCTGCCAGACCGGCTACCACACCTATTCGGTGATCATCAACCGGACCAACACGAACGCGGAGTTCCTGCAGTTCCTGATGGACGGCACCGTCGAGAGCACCGTGACGGAGGCGTCGGTCGGCACCGCCGCCTGGCAGCAGGCCATCGACCACGGATTCTTCATCATCCTCGACCTGGCGATGGGCGGAAACTATCCGGACGGCATCTGCGGATGCACCACCCCGACGTCCGCGACGGCCTCGGGCGCGTCCATGAGCGTGGGATACGTGGCAGCGTACGAGCAGGGCGGCAACTCGACGCCCACCGGCACGGCCACCGCGACCGGGCAGGTGAAGGGGATCAACGGCACCTGCCTGACCAACCAGAACTCCCTGAACACGGCGAGCAACCCGATCTACACCAGCTCATGCAACGGCAGCGCCGGTCAGCAGTGGTCGCCGTACACGGACAACACCCTGCGGGCCCAGGGCGGCTGCCTGGACGTGGTGAGCGCCGGGACGACGAGCGGCACCAACGTCGACTGGTATCCGTGTAACGCCACCGCCGCCCAGGGCTGGACCCACCAGGCCAACGGCGAGCTGGTCAACCCGAACTCCGGCCTCTGCCTCACCGACCCCGGCGGCAACACCGGCGCGCGGCTGGACATCGAGACGTGCACCGGCTCGGCCCAGCAGATCTGGACCATGCCCGGCGGGGGCGGCGGCAACACCGTCACGGTCACCAACCCCGGCGGGCAGAACTCCACCGTCGGCACCGCGGCCAATCTCCAGGTGAACGCGTCCGACTCGGCCTCCGGCCAGACGCTCACCTACAGCGCCACCGGCCTGCCCGCGGGGCTGTCGATCAACTCCACGTCCGGGCTGATCTCCGGCACCCCGACCGCGGCGGCCACCTCGAACGTGACGGTGACCGCCAAGGACAGCACCGGGGCCACCGGATCCGCCTCGTTCACCTGGACGGTGACCACCGGCGGCGGCTGCGGCACGACCAACATCGCCCTCGGCCATCCCACGACCGCCTCCTCGACCGAGAGCGTCGCATTCCCGGCCGCGTCGGCGACCGATGGCAACAACGGCACCCGCTGGTCGAGTGCGTTCTCCGATCCGCAGTGGGTCCAGGTGGACCTGGGCGCCTCCCGTTCGGTCTGCAAGGTCGTGCTGAACTGGGAGACCGCCTACGGCAAGGCGTTCCAGATCCAGACGTCGGCCAACGGCACGAGCTGGACGCCGATCTACTCCACCACCACCGGGACCGGCGGCACCCAGACCCTGGGCGTCTCGGGCACCGGCCGCTACATCCGGATGTACGGGACCACACGTTCGACGCAGTACGGGTACTCGCTGTGGGAGTTCCAGGTCTTCGGGTGACCGACCGGCATCCGAACTGACGGGGGCCGCGGACGTGTCCGCGGCCCCCGTTGGCATACCGCCGCGGGTGTGGCGATGATGTCCTGCATGGGCGGGAACGGCCGGGGCCGCGGGGTGATATCCCCCGTGACGGTCGCGGCGCTGTCCATCGCCATCGGCCTCGTCGGGAACCTGGCGACCAGCACCGTACAGGTCAGGGCCGGCTGGTGGGCGCCGCTGACCTGGACGGCGACGGGACTGCTCGTCGTGGCCGCGGTCGTGAGCCAGGTCGCCCAGCCCCGCGACGCCGGCTCCGCGAAGCAGGATCAGGGCGGTGCGCGTACGGAGGGTGCGGCCGGTACGGCGACGGTCGAGCGGTGCGACCCCATCGCCCTGGGGGTGCACCCCGCGATCGCGCTGGACGAGCACGCGGACTCCCCCGGCCTCTCGCCCAAGCTGCCCACGTACGTACGGCGCGACCATGACCGGCTGCTGGGGCGGCTCTTGGAGGACACGGAGTCGCCCGTCTTCGTGTTGCTGGTCGGCACCTCCTCGACCGGGAAGACGCGCAGCGCCTATGAGGCCGTACGCGGCCGTCTCCCCGGCTGGCGGCTCCTGCATCCCTTCACCGCCGCCGAGCTGCGCGCCTTCCTGGAAGCCGGCATCGGGCCGCGTACGGTCCTGTGGCTGAACGAGAGCCAGACCCACCTCGACGGGAGCGAGGGTGAGACCGCCGCGGCGCACCTGCGCCGCCTCCTCGCCTCAGCCACCCAGGTGGTCGTCATCGGCTCGATGTGGCCGCAGTACTGGTTCGCCTACACCCGGACGCCGCGACCGGGCACGCCCGATCCGCACCGCCAGGTACGCGCCCTGCTGGAGACCGCGACGAAGGTGAACGTCCCGGACGCGTTCGCGCCGCACGACCTGGCCGGCGTACGCGACCTCGCCAAGGACGATCCACGACTCGCCAGCGCGCTCACGGGACTCGCCCAGGGCTTCGGGGTCACCCAGACTCTCGCGGGCGGGCCGGACCTGATCTCCCGCTGGGAGAACGCCCCGGACGCGTACCGCCGCGCGGTCATCCACGCCGGGGTCGACGCGCGGAGGTTAGGTCATCTCGGCCCGCTGCCCGCGGCGTTGCTGCGCGCGCTCGGCATCGCGTCGCTGACCGGCACGGAGCTGGCCGCCGCACCGGCCGGCTGGTTCGACGACGCGCTCGCGTACGCCTGCGAGAACGTCCGCGGCGGCGTCGCCCTGCTGACCGCGACCTCGCGGGCGGAGGGCCGCGTCGACGGCTACCTGCTCGCGGACTTCATCGACCAGCACGGCCGGGAGGTACGCCGCCCCGTGCCGGTGCCCGACGCCGCGTGGCAGGCGCTGGCCGCCCGGTCCACCGACCCGGCCGACCTGGAGCGGCTGGGCGCGTCCGCGATGGCACGCGGGCGGCACGGCCAGGCGCTGGCGCTCTGGCGTGCCGCGCTCGAACGCGGCGGCGTCTCCGCCGCCGCGCCTCTGCGGGTGCTGCTCGGTCAACTCGGCCTGCACGAGGAGGCCGAGGAGGTGCTGCGACGCGCCGCCGGCTCTGGGGACGCCGAGTCACAGCGGTTGCTGCTCGCCGTGCTGCGCCGCGCGAACCGGGGACGAGAGGTGGAGCAGGTCCTGCGCCGGGCCGCCGCGGCGGGCGACGGGCAGGCCGGGCGCGATCTGGGCGTGTTGCTGCACAACAGCGGGCGCGGGGAGGAGGCCAAGACGTTGCTGCGAACGGCGGCCGACGAGGGCGACCGCGCCGCCGGCCGGCTGCTCGCGCTCCTGCTGCAACGCTCGGGGAGGGCAGCCGAGGCCGCGCGGATCAGACGCGGCCTCGACGAACCGGCGGCCGTCCCCGCGGACCGGCCGGACGAGAAGTCCCCGCGGCGGGGGTTCGACCGCGAGATGCGCGCGACCACGGCTTTTCCCGAGGCGATGACCGAACTGCTCCGACTGCTGCGCCTGCAGATCGGCCGTGGGAGGGCGGACCGGCTGCTGCGGCGTTCGATGGCCGCTCCGGCGATCGACCAGGCCGACGGGGTCGACGGACGGCCCACGCGGCTGATCCGGCTGCTCGGCCACCCGCCGCCGCTGCGGGACCGGGCGATAGCGGCGCTGGACGGAGTACGCGCCGATCCGGGCAGGGACCCCGCTCTCGCCCGGTTGCTCGTCAAGCTGCTGATCAAGGCGGACCGTCGCGCCGAGGCCGAGACGATCCTCCGCCGGCTGGCCGACCTCGACTACCGCGCGCTCACGGATCTCGTCGCGCTACTGGAGGACTCGAGCCGACGCGAGGACTGCGTCCCGCTCCTGCGCGCCGTGCTGGACGTCCACGGCGCCAAGGCCCGCTACCTGCTGGCCGCGGTGCTGGGCGAACTCGGCCACGCCGAGGAGGCCGACCGGCTGCTGCGGTCGGCGGCCGACGAGGGGATCGACGCGGCGGTGCAGCGGCTCGTCCGCCTGCTGCTCGCCGGGAACCGGCCCGAGGAGGCCGTGGAGATCATCCGGCGCGCGGCACGTGCCGGGCGGTCGGACTCGGTCCGCAGAGCGGCGATCCGGCTCTACACGGCAGGGCATGAGGAGGAGACGGTGAGCCTGCTCCGCGAGGCCGTCGTATGCGGCAACGCCGGGACGTTCCGGCTCCTGGTCAACCTCCTGGAGCGGATGGGCCGTACGGACGAGGCGGCCGCGGTCGCACGCCGTGGCCTGGCCGCCGACGGATCGACCGCTGCGGCATGAACGGAGGGCCGGGCCGGCTCAGCCGTGGTTCGCGGCCGGCTGGGAGGCGATCGCCGCGGCGAGGTCCTCGACAGTGGTCCGGTCGTGCGCCATCACCTTCACCGACGAGCCGTCGGCGAAGTGGATCCGGTAGTCGACGACCTTGATGCGGTTGCGCTGGTGCTCGATCCTGACCACGGTGGCGCGCGGCGCGCGCCAGTGCACCTCGAAACGGGTACGCCCTGGGTCGGTGACCGCGAACCGCACCCATCGGTCGGTCACGACGAGCGTCCGCACGACGTTCTGCGGGTAGCCGTGCGGGAATCCGGCCGCGACGCTCTCCGGGCCGCCCTCGACCCCGTCGTTGGTGATCATCTTGATACCGAGCTTGGACCCGATCCAGGCGGCGGCGCCCAGCCTGCCGGTGAGGTGGCCGCTCGACCCGCGGTTGACCAGGTCGAGCGCTGGGATGGCGTCGCCGATGTCCAGAAGGCGCTCGCCGGGTTCGAGGTGGGGCGCGATCAGCGGCCCCATCGCCTCGGTGACCTGTCGTGTCATCGTCGCTGTCTCCTTCGCCCCGTACTGACCCGAAGAATCCTATGTCAACGCGTGTCCGAATGCGGGGAAATCGACAGGCCGAAGTGGGGTGATGCCCGGGGTGCCGCGGCCGCCGGGAACGTCGTCCGTACCGGCCGGATCGCACTACTTCGTGACGGCGATGAGTTTCCGCCGCCGGGCAGGTCCTACCGTTGGGACCCCATGTTCTGAGCGGAGAGGCGGACGATGACGGAGATCAAGGGCGAGGTCGACGGCAGATTCAGCGAGACGGAGGCCGAGCCGACGCCTTGGCCCGAGGTGCTGCGCGTGCTCGGAGAGTCCGAGCTGTACTGCCTCACCACGGTGCGCACGGACGGCAGGCCGCACGTGACCCCGCTGATCGGAGTACTCGACGACGGCGTCATGCACTTCTGCACCGGCCTGGCGGAGCAGAAGGCGCGCAACCTCGAACACAACGACCAGGTCGCGCTGACCACCGGCACCAACAGTTGGGCCGAGGGCCTCGACGTGGTCGTGGAGGGCGCCGCCGTACGTGTCAGCGACCGGGCGGCGTTGCAACGGCTCGCCGACGCGTACGAGACGAAGTACGGCGCTCGCTGGCACTTCGAGGTCGGCGACGGCGTGTTCGGCGAGGGCGACCGCGCGGCGGCGGTGTTCCGCATCGAGCCGGGCAAGGTGCTCGCGTTCGCCAAGAACCCGCACGCCCAGACTCGGTTTCAGTTCACGCCCTGAGTCCGGGCACCGCCCGATCGGCCTGACTCAGGCCGCTGCCTTTACGTTGTAGATCACAAAGTCAGACCTTGCGCCACCGCGGGGTCCAGGCGCCGTCCTCGACCACATAGTCGCCGAACAGCGCCGGGGCCTCGCGGCGCATCACCTCGGCGACCTTGCCGAAGAGCAGGCGGATCTCCTCCTCCGCGCCGGCCGCCGTACGCGCCTCGATCACGTGCCGCAGGGTGCGGACGTTGGCCGTCCACACCAGGCCGGTGCCCACGCCCTCGGGTGCGAAGCGGCGCATGAAGCTCGTCTTGTGCTTCTTCTCCGCGAACGCGATGCCCTCGTCGTCCAGCCCGAAGTGCTCGGCCATCCAGCCCTGGAACTCCTCGAGCTGCGACAGCAGCGCCGTGGCGCGCTTCATCAGTTCGGCGTCCTCCCGCGCCCACTCGGGGAACCAGAACGGCAGGTCCTGTAGCCGTACGTAGCGGAGCGACTCCTGGGAGATCGCGACGCCCGGCCGGTGGCGTGCCAGCTCGTGGGTCAGCACCCGGCTCACGTTGTGCAGCACGAACGAGAAGCTCACGTGCTCCAGGACCGAGCCGTGCAGGCTGCGGAGGATGTTCTCCAGGTAGGCCGTCTGGTCGGTGCGGATCCGGTTGACGTTGGGGTTGAGCCCCGGCTCCCAGGATCGGTAGCAGAGCCGGCCCGCGAACTCGGCGAGGTTCTGCGGGTCGTTCAGCTCGGTGTCGAGGTCGCCGCGGTCCAGCCGCTCCAGCCACGCCGTGCCGCCGATCTCGCCGAGGTAGCGCGCCACCTCGTCGTAGTCGAGTTCGGGACGTGCGACCAGGTAGACCTCGGGTTCAACGCTCTTCATGAGGCACAAGACTAGAGGCGGCCACCGACGGCCGAGGTGGCCCGGCCCGCCGTACGGCGCGTAATGCCCGTCTGGTACTGACATTCCTGGCGGGTATAACTGAAAGGGAGTACTCGTCCCCAGGAGGACCCGTGGCGGAGAGCACGATCACCAGGACCGGCGCGTACGAGCCCCAGGTGACCGGTTTCCTCAAGCTTCGCGAGGTCGCCGGCTGGCGGCTGAAGTTCTACGGGATCACGGCGGCCGGTGGCCGGGTGCGGCCCGAACTCGTCACGGTCGCCGAGGCGCTCGCCCCCGCCGTACTCCCGAGCCCCGCCGTGCACAGCGGCGGCGGCGACCCGCACGACCTCGACCGGTACGGCATCGGGTTCGTCGTCCTCCACGAGGCACGCGACTACTCCTTCGCACTGTTCGACTGGTGGGCCGGTGAGGACGAGCTGCACCAGCGGGTCTACTCCTCGCTGCCGACCCGGCTCGGCACGATGCGGCCGCACCCGACGCCCCTCGTCGGCCGCGTACCGGACCTGGCGGTGACCGGGTTCGAGCGGCACGCCTGGCTCGAACACGTGCTGACACGGCCCGACGGGCCCGACATCGAGGCGTACCTCGACGCCCGCTACGAGGGCGACGAATGACACGTAATGCCGTCTTTCGCGACACGCAGCCACAAGTCTCACTAATCTAATTTTTCCCGATATTTTCAGGGATTCGGTCCGCTACTGTGGGCGACCGACGCGACGCACGGCTGAACCGCTCTACGACACGCGGCGTACCGGGTATTGGCCTGTACTGATCAGCGGTCGATCGGAGCGTGATGGCATCTCGCGAAACGGTGGTCACGGACCTGGGCGACACGACGCCGCTCTCGTCCGCGTACATCGACGGCTTCTTCCGCCCCTTCGTCGAACGCGGCGGAGCGCTCGGCCTCGTACGCGCGGTCCTGGCCGATGAGGGCCGTCTCGCCTGGTGTGCGGCCAACGGCTACACCCACCACAACGACTTCACCAAGGTGGTGCTCGGGGTCTCCCCCGCCGGCCGCAAGCTGACCTGGCACGAGTGGCGGCAGCGGCAGCCCTGGGTGGACGGCGACCACCACAACCACCGCTGGGACTTCGTGTCCTACGTCGTCGGCGGCGAACTCGACCTCGCCGACTTCGCCGAAGACCCGGCGGGCCCGCTGGAGGTCACGCGCTACCGCTACGAGTCACCGGACGGCCAGGCGGAGTACTCCCTGCGGCGGGTCGGCTCCGCCCGGCTGCGCGAGACGCGGCGTATGAAGGTCACGGCCGGGGAGTACTACCACCAGCCGTACGCAACCGTGCACAACGCCGCGTCGCACTCACCGGGCACCAGCACCCTCATCGTGCAGGGCGAGGTGGCCTCGACCAGCACCGACGTCTACCTGGCCGGAGAGGACGCCGAGCGCATCGGCCGCGCGGCGCCGAGGTTCGCCCCCGCCGAGCTGCGCCCGCTGCTCGAACGCCTGCGCGACCGCCTCCACGATTCCCGGCACGAACCCCGGCTCGAACGGCTGTGACGCTCACCGGGGCGCGCGGCACATCTCCAGCAGGTTGGTGATGATCCGGTGCCCGGTCTCGCCGGTGGCGGTGAGGATCGACTCCGGGTGGAACTGCACCGCCCAGCGGCGGCGCTCGTCGTCCTCGATCGCCATGACGACGTCGCCGAGCGTCGCGGTGACCGCGAACCCGCGTACGCGCTCCACCGTGGCGTGCAGCGAGTGGTAGCGCGCCCCGGTGAACTCCCCGGGCAGGCCCGCGAACAGCCGCCCGCCGTGCGCCTGGATCCGGCCGGGCTTGCCGTGTGACGGCTCGGCCAGCAGCGCGAGTTCGCCGCCCGCGTGCTCGACCATGCCTTGGAGGCCGAGGCAGACCCCGAAGACCGGCAGGTCGCGTGCGTAGACCGCGTCGAGCAGCCCGGCGGTGTCGAAGTCGGACGGCCGTCCCGGGCCCGGCGACAGCACGACCAGGTCGGGCCGGATCTCATCCAGCACCTTGTCGGGGAAGCCGAAGCGCAGCGTCGTCACCTTCGCGCCCTGCTGCCGGAAGTAGTCGGCCAGGGTGTTGACGAAGGAGTCCTGGTGGTCCACGACCAGCACGGTCAGGCCCTCGCCGGCCCGCGACGATCCGGACCGGTCCGCCCCGCCCGCCTGCGGCGTCGGGGACAGGGCCTCGATGAGGGCGCGCGCCTTGAGGTGGGTCTCGCGCTCCTCCTCGTCGGGGTCGGAGTCGTACAGTAGCGTCGCCCCGGCGCGTACGGCGGCGACGCCGTCGCTGATCTGCGCGGTGCGCAGCGTCAGCCCGGTGTTCATCGAGCCGTCGAAGCCGACGAAGCCGACCGCGCCGCCATACCAGCGCCGCGGCGTCTCCTCGTGGTCCTCGATGAACTGCATCGCCCACGTCTTGGGCGCGCCGGTCACCGTCACCGCCCATGTGTGGGTGAGGAACGCGTCGAGGGCGTCGTAGCCGGGCCGCAGCCGCCCCTCGATGTGGTCGACGGTGTGGATCAGCCGGGAGTACATCTCGATCTGCCGGCGGCCGATCACCTTGACGCTGCCCGGCACGCAGACACGCGACTTGTCGTTGCGGTCGACGTCGGTGCACATCGTCAGCTCGGACTCGTCCTTGGCGGAGTTGAGCAGCGTACGGATGTTGTCGGCGTCCTCCAGCGGGTCGGCGCCGCGCCGGATCGTGCCGGAGATCGGGCAGGTCTCGACCCGGTCGCCGGTGACGCGGACGAACATCTCCGGGGACGCCCCGACCAGGAACTCCCCCTCGCCCAGGTTGAAGAAGAACTCATACGGCGCCGGGTTGATCACCCGCAGCCGCTCGAAGAACGCGGCCGGCGAGTCGCAGGGGCCGTACATGACGTGGCCGGGCACCACCTCGAACAGGTCGCCGCGGACGAACTTCTCCTTCGCCCCCCGCACGACCTCGGCGTACGCGCCCGGCGTCGGCTGCGGCGGCATCTCACGCGCTCGCGCGACCGGCGTCGGCTCGGTGCGCCGGGACAGGCCGCGCGTGCTCACGCCCCCGACCTCGAAGTCGTACGACATGCGCGCCGAGGTCTCGCGCTTGCGGTCCACCACGATCATCTCGTCGGCGAGGTGCAGGACGAGGTCGCGCTGGTCGGCGGGGCGCTCGATGGCCAGGCGGATCGGCTCGAACTGGAAGGCCAGGTCATAGCCGAAGGCGCCGTACAGGCCCAGGTGCGGGTCCTCGCCGGCGAACAGGCCGCAGACGGCGCGCAGCGCGGTGAAGACGGTGGGCCGACGGCTGCGCTCCTCCTCCGCGAAGACCTCGTCGGTGGCGGGCACGAACACCTCGACGCCGCCGGGGATCTCGGCCGGCTCACCGGTGGCGGCCAGCGCCGCGGTGACGGCGGGCAGCAGCACCGCGCCGCGCTCGTTCAGCGCCCGCACCGCGAGACGGCGGCCACGCGCGATGACCTCCAGGCAGGGGTCGACATAGGCCATGTGCCAGCGGCTGTACCGGCCCGGGTACTCCATGCCGGAGCTGAGCACGCCGCCCCGGCGCAGGCCCACGTCCGCGACGAGCGCGTCCAGCGCGTCGCTCTTGCGCGCCGGGTCCACCGGGGTGGCGGTGCGGACGACGCGTATGCCGCCCGCCGTCGTATATTCGGTCGTCTCCACGATCGTCCCCTAGGTTTCGTCGGCCCCCGGGCGGCGTGGACGAGAAAACGACCGCCGATCGAGGGCGGTCGCTGCGGTGTCTGAAGAAAGTGAACCCGCGCCGCCTAGCGGCGCCACCACCACTGCCTGGCCTGGGTTCTCATGAGGGAAGGCTACCCGGTCCCGCGACGGCACGCCAGCGGCACGGACGGCGAAAACCCCCGCAACGCCCCAGGTGACGGCGTCCAAAGCGACGCGCGCCCGAGACCGTACCGAGATCCGTTCTTCCTTAAATCTTCTGCCAAAGACAAGTCGGCCGCCCGTACCCGCCGGCGGGCGGTCGTCTCGCGCTCATCGTCATCGGCGCACGAGGAGGACCCCGCCTTGGCAGACACCGCCGACACCGCCGCCACCCGGCCCCCACCGCGCCGGAGCGACCGCAGCCCCTGGAACTGGCTGCTCGTCGTCCCGGTCGTCGTCCCGCTGCTGACGTTCCTGTTCAACAAGGAGACGCCGCGGCTGGCCGGATTCCCGTTCTTCTACTGGGTGCAGTTCTTGTTCATCGTCCTCGGCGTCGGCTGCACCACGCTGGTGTACCTGATGACGCGACGCCCGTCGGACGCCTCCCTCGCGGCGGCCGATCAAGATCTTGTGGAGGACTGACCGATGTCCGGGCGGCACACCACCGAACTCGTCGTCTTCATCATCCTCTTCGCGATCGTCAGCGGGATGGGCTTCGTCGCCGCACGCTGGCGGCGGCCCGCCACCATGGCGTCTCTGGACGAGTGGGGGCTCGGCGGGCGCAGCTTCGGCTCGTGGATCACCTGGTTCCTCGTCGGCGGCGACCTCTACACCGCCTACACCTTCGTGGCGGTGCCCGCGCTGGTGTTCGGGGCCGGCGCGGCGGGCTTCTACGCGGTGCCGTACACGATCGTCGTGTACCCGCTCGTGTTCCTCGTGCTGATCCGCCTCTGGTCGGTCTCGCACGTGCACGGCTTCGTGACCCCGGCCGACTTCGTACGCGCCAGGTTCGGCTCCTCGACGCTCGCACTGCTCGTCGCGGTCACCGGCATCGTCGCGACCATGCCCTACATCGCGCTGCAACTCATCGGCATCCAGGCGACGCTGGAGGCGATGGGCGTGAAGGGCCACTGGCCGCTCATCATCGCGTTCGCGATCCTCGCGGCGTACACCTACCAGTCGGGCCTGCGGGCGCCGGCGCTCATCGCGTTCGTCAAGGACGTGCTGATCTACGCGGTGATCATCGTCGCCGTGCTGTGGATCCCGCACAAGCTGGGCGGCTGGAGCCACATCTTCGGCGCCGCGCAGGCCAAGTTCGACAAGACGCCCGCGCCGGCCGACGGAACGCTGCTGAACCACAACAACCAGCTCAACTACGCCATGCTGGCGCTCGGCTCGGCGCTCGCGCTGTTCCTGTACCCGCACAGCGTCACCGGCGTGCTGGCGAGCAAGAACCGCAAGGTGATCAAGCGGAACATGGCGGCGCTGCCGGCGTACAGCTTCCTGCTCGGGCTGATCGCGCTGCTCGGCTTCATGGCCATCGCCGGCGGGATCAAGCCGGTCACCGGGGCGAACGGCAAACCGGACGGCAACACGGTCGTCCCGCTGCTGTTCGACCACATCTTCCCGAGCTGGTTCGCCGGCGTCGCCTACGCCGCCATCGGCATCGGCGCGCTGGTGCCCGCCGCGATCATGTCGATCGCCGCAGCGAACCTGTTCACGCGCAACATCTACCGGGAGTACATCCGCCGCGACGCGAGCCCGGCCGAGGAGGCCACGGTCAGCAAGCTCGCCTCGCTCGTCGTCAAGGTCGGCGCGGTGCTGGCCATCCTGTTGCTCGACCCGCAGTTCTCCATCGACCTCCAGCTGATCGGCGGCGTGATCATCCTGCAAACGCTGCCGTCGGTGGCGCTGGGCCTGATCACCCGCTGGTTCCACCGCGGCGGCCTGATCGCGGGCTGGGCGGCCGGCATGGCGGCGGGCATGTGGATGCTCTACCGCATTCCCAACCCGACCACCAAGAAGGTGCACTTCGGCGGCTCGGCCTACCCGCTGAGCGACATCGGCCTGGACACGAAGATGACGGTGTACGTCGGCGCCATCGCGCTGGCGGTCAACCTGGTCGTCGCACTGGTCGTGTCGGTCGTGCTCAAGGCTGCCAAGGCCGCGGACGGCGTAGACGTCACGCGTACCGACGACTACTACGCCGACGAGGGCGACCCGAAGGTGGCCGCCGGCAGCCGCGCGGTCGAGGAGGGCCTGGCCACCTGAGCGGCGGCCGCGGGGCCCGGTTCGGCGGGCCCCGCGGCTCACCCTCGGTCGCCGAAGCCGCCGAGGAGCAGGTCCACGATGTCCTCCACGACGGCGGCGCGCGGGACCCCGGAGTTGTCGAGCCACCACTCGCCCGCGGCCTGGACCATGCCGACCGTGGCGTGGCCCCAGATGTGGCCGCGCACCGGGTCGCGCAGCCGGCCCTCGGCCAGCAGGATCTCGGCCAGTTCGCCGCCCAGGCCGCGGATGAGCGTGCCCATCGCGCCGTGCGTCGCGGTGTCCTCGGCGCCGGCGCGGTGGACGAGGAACGCGTAGAGGTGCCGGTTGGCCGCGATCGCGGCGAGGTAGGTGTCGATCGCCGCGCGCGCACGGTCGCGGATCTCGCCCGGACGGCGGAACGCGGCGCGTACGGCGTCGATCAGCAGGCGCGTGTGCCGCTCGGCGAGCGCCTGGTAGAGGCCGCTCTTGTCGCCGAAGTGGCGGTACAGGATCGGCTTGCTGATGCCCGCCTCGGCCGCGATCGAGGCCATGGACACCTCGGGTCCCTCGCGGCGGATGATCCGGTCGGCGGCGTCGAGCAGGGCGCGCCGGCGGCGCGGGTCCCGGCCCGGTGCCGCGCGGCTCCCCGCGTACGTCTCCGTACTCCTGTCCGAGCCCATCTCAGGTCCCGTCTCAGGGCCCGTCTCAGGCTCCTCGGCCGCCATCACGCCGACGAGCGTAACCACCAGGCACGGCGACCACCAGCTACGAAATGCCTTATGACGTGCGCGAACACCACGTGAACCGCATGTCAGCCGCCATCTCGGCGGCCCTGCCACTAACATCGTCGAGCGTTCGGGGGAACAAATCCTCGGGAGCGCCCGTCTCACTTTCCGGTGACCAGATCAGTCCAGTCAGGCATTCCATTGACGTCACGGACAGGCGGGTCACCGCGGGGGTCGTCTCGTCGGGGCCGGCCATTCGGGTGCATTTCCCGTGGCAGGACTCTGGTCCCCGGATTCGCCGTATCCGGTCGTCCCCGAAAGGTCCCGCGATGGTCACGCCGCGTCTTCCCCATGCCCGAAGTCTGGGCAGATGCCTGGCGGCGGTCACGGTCATCCTCGCCGTCTGGGTGACGACGCTGGGCGCGACGCGCGTCGACCTGTACGCCAAGCCGGGTGCGCTGCCCGCCCTGTCGGTGTCCACGCTCGCCGTGCGCTACAAGGTGAACCGGCGGGCGATCGGGCAGGCGCTGAGGACGGCGCGGCGCATCCAGGACACCGGCCGCGCACGCGCGCTGGCCCGGCTGCTGAGCCCCGGACGGCAGTTCCTGTTCTTCGACCCGCGCGGCACCGGCCGGGCGGTCGAGGTCATCGGGGACCTGGCGACCGCCGACCGTACGGCGATCCTGGTGCCCGGCGCCGACACGACGCTGTCAACCTTCGACGTGCGCGGAGACCGGCCCTACTCCACGCCGGGGGGCGGCGCGCGCGCCCTGCTGGCGCAGGCACGGCGCCTTGTTCCCGGCTCGCGCCTCGCCGTCGTCGCCTGGCTGGGCTACAGCCCGCCGAAGGTGACGAGCGCCGGCGTGATGACCGACGTACGCGCCGACGCGGGCGCGACGCAGTTGCGCCGGCTGGTCGGCGGCCTCCACGACCTCAACCCGTCGGCGGGCGTGACCCTGCTCTGCCACAGCTACGGGTCGGTCGTGTGCGGCGAGGCCGTGCGGAGCCTGCCGGTCGACGACGTCGCGGTGTTCGGCAGTCCCGGCACGCGGGCGTCGTCCGCGGCCGCGCTCGGCACCCGCGCGAACGTCTGGGCGGCGCGCGGCTCACGTGACTGGATGCAGTTCGTCCCGCATGTGCGGCTCTTCGGTCTGGGGTTCGGCGCCGATCCCGTTTCCCGCAGTTTCGGTGCGCATGTGTTCGCCGCCGGCCCGGCCGGGCATAGCGACTATCTGCGACCCGGTTCATTGGCGCTGCGTAACCTCGCGCTCATCGCGCTCGGGCGCGGCCCGCAGGTGACCCTCGCCTGACCCAGGCCATCTATCTGACACGTCTTGCTAACCTTTGTCAACGGCGAGATCAACCAGAAAACGGCCAATTTCGGCGACTCCTCAAAAGGCAAAAACAATGCTTGAGTAAAGCGAGCGTCAGTCCTGTCTTGGAGAGCCGATGAAACTCCCCCGCCTCGTCGCCTCAGTCCTCGGCGCCGCGTCCCTCACGGCCGCCGCCCTCACCGTCGCAACGTCCCCCGCCTACGCCTCGTCCACCAACTACGTCGCCCTCGGCGACTCCTACTCCTCCGGAGTGGGCGCCGGTTCCTACGACGGCAGCAGCTGCGAACGCAGCACCAACGCGTACGCATCGAAGTGGGCCGCCGCGCACTCACCCGCGTCGTTCAGTTTCGTCGCTTGCTCGGGTGCGACAACGGCAGACGTCCGCAACAACCAGCTCAGTGCGCTCAACGCGAATACGACGCTGGCGAGCATCACCATCGGCGGCAATGACGCCGGCTTCAGCGACGTGATGCAAACGTGCGTACTCAGCTCGGACTCGACATGCGTGTCGGCCATCAACAACGCCGAGAACACCATGCGGAACGTCCTGCCGGGCAACCTGTCCTCCCTGTACGCCGCGATGCGGGCCAAGTCGCCGTCCGCGCGTTTCGTCGTGCTGGACTACCCGCACCTCTACACGATCACGAGCTTCTGCGTCGGGCTGAGCAACACCAAGCGCAACGCGCTCAACGCGGGCGCCGACGTGCTGGACAACACCATCTCGGCCGCCGCCGCGAGCGCCGGCTTCACGTTCGCCGAGGTGCGCAACCAGTTCAAGGGGCACGAGCTGTGCTCCGGCGACGGCTGGCTGAACTCTGTCACCTGGCCCATCGGCGACTCCTACCACCCGACGGCGACCGGGCACGCCTCCGGCTACCTGCCGGTGTTCACCTCCGCCGCCGGCTCGGCTCTCGCGCACGCCCGGCACACGCACGACAGCTGAATCTGTCCGGAAGCGGCACTTTGGCCGGGTCGCCCGCACGCGGGCGGCCCGGCCGCATTACGATCTCCCGCAGTGCCGGGAGGCCCCCGGTGCCGGAGTGACGACGACGATGGACGATCTCGAACCGCTGACGGCAGGTGCCGACGAGCTGTTCGCGGGCCATGCCCTGGACCGCTCACTGTCCGTGATGCTTCCGTCCGGATACGCGATCTGGCCCGATCCCGGCTTCCCTCAGCACCGTCCGGCGGAGGGCCCCGCGCTGTGGATGAGCGAGGGCCCGTCGCCGTCCGGGCTGTGGGCGCGGCTCCGCGCCGCGCACCCGGACTCCGGGCTGTGGCCGCTGATGCTCGACGACTCCGCGCAGCCCTGGTCGGCGGGGCAGATCGCGCCCGAGCCGGTGGCCGAGATCGGCACGTACGACCCGGGCGCGTTCATGTCCGAGGTGTGGTCGGAGTGGCCCGAGCCGCCGGTCGACGTCACGCCGTTCGGCCGCTTCTCCCCCGGCCTGGCGCCGCCCGGCGAGACCCTGGAGGACCCCGGCGACGCCGCCGACCGGTGCGCGGCCATGCTCGCCGGGCGTCCGCTCGGCCTCGTGCCCGCCGCGCGCGGCGCCGACGTGCTGACCGCGGTCGGCTGGCAGGGCGCGCGCCACCACAACCCGCTGACCGCGCCGCTGTCGACGGTGCTGCGCGGCTGGGAGGACCGGTTCGGCGCACGTGTCGTCGGCCTCGGGTTCGACACACTGGAGCTGAGCGTCGCCGCGCCGCCCGTCACCTTCCGGCACGCCCTGCGAGTGGCGGCCGAGCACGCGACGTTCTGCCCCGAGGCGATCGTCCAGGGGCCCGGGTCGCTGGCCGGTCACGCGGAGGAGATTCGCGACGCGCGGGTCTGGTCGTTCCGCTGGGAATGATCCGCCGTCACACTCGGTTCCGTCACGCTGAGGAATGGCACCATGCCATGCGGTTGCGACCGACGGGAGACCCGACATGTCCGGACTTAATGACGGCGCCAAGGCGCTGCTCGCCGAGCCCTTCCCCGGCTGGGCGACGACGATGCGCTCCGACGGGTCTCTGCACAGCACCGTCGTGTGGGTGGACGTCGACGGCGACGACGTCATCTTCAACACCGCGGTCGGGCGGGCCAAGGAGCGGAACCTGCGCGCCGACCCGCGGGTGTCGGTCAGCGTGGTCGACCCGAACGACGCCTTCCGTTGCGTCAGCATCTCCGGCGACGCCCAGCTCGAGGTCGAAGGCGCGGACTTGGTGATCGACCGGCTCGCGCACAAGTACCTCGGCGTGGACCGCTACCCGTACAAGTCGCCCGACGAGCAGCGGATCACCGTCCGCGTACGACCCGAGCACGTCATCTTCAACTCCGGCGGCTGACGCACGGGCGAGGGCAAACATCCCCGCCGGTACGGTGCCGCATCCGGACAGGCGCGTTGACGCGACGTCACGGACTGTGAAATCGGTGATGCGGAGCGACGCCCCCCGAAGGAGACGACATGCATGCCCGCCCCCGCCGGATCACGGCCGCCCTCGTGTCGCTGCTCGCCCTGGCGCCCGGCCCGGCGGCGCGCGCCGCCGGGCCGCAGCGGGTGACGATCGACGGCGCGTCGGGCGGGCGCACGTTCGACGGCGTCGGCGCGCTCAGCGCGGGCGCCACCTCACGCCTGCTCGTCGACTACCCCGAGCCCCAGCGGAGCCGGATCCTGGACTACCTGTTCAAGCCCGGCTACGGGGCGGCGCTCCAGATCCTCAAGGTCGAGATCGGCGGTGACACCAACTCCACCGACGGCGCCGAGCCCAGCCACATGCGGACGCCGTCGGACCTGAACTGCGGCCGCGGCTACGAGTGGTGGCTCATGGAGCAGGCCAAGGCACGCAACCCGCGCATCCGGCTGTCCGCGTTGCAGTGGGGCGCACCCGGCTGGACCGGCAGCGCGGCGGCGCGGCCGACCGTGTGGACGCCGCGGAACATCGACTACCTGACGTCGTGGCTGGGCTGCGCCGCCCGCCACCATCTGCGCATCGACTACCTGGGCGGCTGGAACGAGGGCTACTCCGACCCCGCCTGGTACGTCCGGCTGCGCCGGGCGCTGCGCGACCGCGGCTACGGCGGCGTGAAGGTGGTCGCCGACGACAGTTTCCACTGGGACGTGCTGAAGCCCCTCGCCGCCGACGCCGCCTTCCGTGCCGCCGTCGACGTCGTCGGCCAGCACTACGTCTGCGGGTACCTCGGCGACCACCTGAGCTGCCCGAGCCCGGCGGCGGCACAGGCGCTCGGCAAGCCGCTGCACGCGAGCGAACAGGGCTCCCTGCCGTACGACTCTGGGGCCGCGCCGCTCGCCCGCGCGCTCTCCCGGCCCTACATCGACGGCCGGATCACCGCCACGATCGACTGGTCGCTGATCGCCTCCTGGTACGACACGATGCCGTTCCAGGGGTCGGGGCTGATGGGCGCGAACGAGCCCTGGTCCGGCGCGTACACCGCGGGCGCGAGCGTCTGGGTCACCGCGCACACGACGCAGTTCACCGAGCCGGGCTGGCGCTACGTCGACTCGGCCGCCGGTCGCCTGGCCGGTGGCGGCAGCCACGTCGCGCTGCGCTCCGCGGACGGGCGTGACTACAGCCTGATCGCCGAGACCGTGGACGCGACGGCGCCGCAGCGGCTGCGGGTCGACGTCGCGGGCGGGCTGGCGGACCATCCGATGGCCGTCTGGTCCACGGACCTGACCTCGGCGGACCCCCGGAGGTGGTTCGTACGCACCGGGACGGCGACGCCGGGGAGCACGCTCTCGCTCGAACCCGGGCACGTCTACTCGCTCTCCACGTTGCGCGGCCAGGGCCGGGGACACGCCGTGTCACCGCCGCCCGCACCGCTGCGGCTGCCCTACCGCGACGGCTTCGACGCGTACGCGGACGGCGCCGCGCCGCGCTATGTGACCGACCTCGACGGCGCGTTCGAGGTCGCGCCCTGCACGGGGCGTACGGGACGGTGCCTGCGGCAGGCGATCGGAGCCCAGCCCGTGTGGTGGAACGGCTGGCTCAAGCATCCGGTGACGGTCGTCGGCGACCTGCGGTCGTGGCGCGACTACGACGCCGGCGTGGACGTGCGGATGGACGGGGACGGCTGGGCGGAGCTGCTCGGCCGGGTCGACGGGCAGTACGCCGACGCGGTGTCAGGGATCCACTTGCGCGTCTCCGCTTCCGGTGCCTGGCGGCTGTACGACGAGAACCTGCGCGGCCAGGACGGCGAGCTGTGCGTGCCGAGCGACCCGTCGTGCGCGGGCCTGAGCGCCGAACGCGCGCGCACGGTACGGCAGGGCACGCTGGCGGCCGGCCGTACGCCGGTGGGCGCGGGGACCTGGCACCGGCTGCGGCTCGGCTTCTCGGGCGAGGAGGTCACCGCCTCTCTGGACGGCACGCGGCTCGCGCGGGTGGACACGGCGGCGCACGCCTCGGGTCAGGTCGGCCTGAGCGTCGCGCCGTGGCGGCACACCGAGTTCGACGACCTGTCGGTGCGCCCGGTCCCGCTCGCCGGGAACATCCGCTATCTGCCCGGACAGCTCCTCACCGCGACGGGCGCCGGCCACCACGGCTACGAGGCGCGCAAGGCGATCGACGGGAGCGTGCAGTCGATGTGGCACAGCGAGTGGAGCCCGCACGCCGCGCTCCCCCAGTCGGTGACGGTCGACACGGGCCGCACGCGACGGCTGGCGCAGGTGACGTACCAGCCGCGCGAGGACGGCGACACCAATGGCGTCATCACCCGGTACGCCCTGGCCACGAGCGTGGACGGCGTGCGGTATTCGCCGGCGTCGGCCGGCGCCTGGCCGCTGGACGCCGCGCGCAAGACGATCGTCCTGCCGCCGGGCGTGCGCGCGCGTTACGTGCGGCTCACCGCCCTCGACGGGGGCGGTGGGTACGCCTCCGCCGCCGAGATCCAGATCGGCGTGCCGGCCTAGCCGCCCGGCCTGCGCACGTAAGTGCCCTTCGCCGGCAGCGTGACGATCAGGCGGCGCTCCTCCCGTAGCTCCCTCAGCGCACGCCGTGCGGTGCCGAGCGCCACCTCGTACTGCTCGGCGAGACCGCGCTCCCCCGGCAGCCGCGTGCCCGGCGGCAGTTCGCCGCTCTCGATCCGCGCGGCGATGTGGTCGGCGACCACCATGTAGGAGTACGCGGGCACGGACGCGTCGAAGACAGGCTTGTCGCTTTCCACGAGATCACGCTAGTGCAGAGCCCGGGTGACGCGCCAGGACGCGGCCTGCCGCGTCACCAGGCGGCGCGGGCCTCGGCGGGCTCGCCGCGGCCGCGGTCACCCGCGAACGAGCGGCGCTGCTCTAGGTTGGCGTGATGGCAAGTCGTATCACCGAACTCGTCGTCGACTGCCGCGACCCGCGGCGGCTGGCCGACTTCTGGTGCGCGGCGCTGGGCTTCACGGTCCTGGGCGTCGAGGACGACGACATCGAGATCGGACCCCCGGGCACCGGATTCGGCGGGCCGCAGGTCACGCTGATCCTCAACCGCAGCGACGAGCCGAAGCGGGGCACGCTGCGGCTGCACTTCGACCTCAGCCCCGTCGACCGCGATCAGGAGGCGGAGCTCGATCGGCTGCTGGCCCTCGGCGCCGTACCCGTCGACGTGGGTCAGTCGCCCGACGCGACGTGGCACGTGCTGGCCGACCCGGAGGGCAACGAGTTCTGCCTGCTGCGCTCGCGAGTGGCACCCGTACGCTGACGTCGGGCCGATGCCCGCGACGGCCGATCGGTCACCTCATCGCGGGCTCCGCCAGGGCCGGACCTGACGTGACAGCTCCGGAGCCGAGGGCCGCGACGAGGCGCGGAGCCAGGTCGGCGGCCTGCGCGCGGATCTCGGGGATCGCGGTCGTCTCGTACCGTACGCCGCGCAGCGTCGGCCCCAGCGTGAAGATCCGGTCGTGCGCGCGCCCGGTGGCGTCGACGACCGTACCGGAATGGTCGGCGTCCAGGCCGAGACCCAGCGGATCGGGCCGCGCCAGGCCGGCGGCGAAGAGCCGCTCCAGGAAGGGATCGCCGGTGACCTTTCCCGGGCCGGTGCCGTTGACCAGCCAGCCGACGCGGATGTCACGCGTGGCGGCGTCGCCGTCGAGGCGTACGGTCAGTTCGTCGCGGCCCGGCGTCACGGCGACGACCTTGCCGCGCAGAACTTGAAGGCGGCCTCCGGCCCGCAGCCCCGCGATCCGTGCGGCCGTCTCGGGAGGGATCCGATGCCGGTGGACCTCCCAGTAACGTGCCGCCAGGGCGAGGAAACGCCGCCGGTCCGCGAGGTCGAGCCGCGCCCAGAGTTCGGGGACCTGGGACCGCAGGCCGTCGACGACGCCGCGCCACTCGCCGTCGTTGTCACGCACCGCGAGCCGGACGGCGCGCAGCATCTCGGCGAGCCCCGCGGCGTCGCCGAGCCGCGGCGTCTCCACCGAAGGCGGCGCCGGACATCGGTGCCGCCGCGGCAGCAGGCCATGCCGGGACACGGCGTACACGAGCGCCTCCGGCCGCGCACGGGTCACGGTGACCGCCACGTCCACCATGGTCAGGCCGGTTCCCACCACGAGTACGGGTGCGCCGTCGCAGACCGCGTCCAGTGCGCCGGGAACCCAGGGGTCGGCGACATAGCGCGGGCCGGCCGGGATCTGCGGCCATGACGCCGGCTCGCGGTTGCCCGTGGCCAGCACGACGGCGTCGGCGTCGATGCCGTCACCGCCGGACAGGTGCACCCGCAGCGGCCGCCCCGGCCCCCGGTCGGTGAGGGACACCACGGTGCCCGTCACCTCCGACAGTCGCCCGGCGGTGACGGCGGTCAGCACCTCACGCAGGTAGCGCCCGTAGACGCCGCGCGGCAGGAAGCCGGCGCCGTCCGCGTCCAGTCCCTGCGCACGTGCCCAGCGCAGCAGATGGCCGGGGTCATCTGCCAGCGCGCTCATCTTGGCGACGCAGGTGTTGAGCAGATGCTGCGGATCGTCGGTCGCGTACGCACGCCCCAGCCCGTGCCGCCCGTACCGGTCGATGAGGACCACACGCAACGACGTCCCGCGCGCCCGCGCGTACCGAAGCAGATGCACCGCGGCCAGAGCACCGCTCGCGCCGCCCCCGACGACGGCGACGACCGGCGTTCCCGCCCCACGACCTCCGAGTTCGATCACCCTGCGAAGGGTAACCCATAATTCCAGCTGGATTGATCGGTAATACGCGGACCCGAATCGATTCCGGGACGCGGACCCGGCGGCAGGCCGGCCCGCCTCGGGGGACGCGATGTCGTCGCCGTGCGTCGTGCCCGCCTACGATGTGTCGTGTGCGAATCATGACCGGTCTCCCTCGGGAGCGGCACCAGGCGAGCGCGCCCCGATGACCGAGCCCCGGGAGCCCGCCGCCGAACGGTTCTCCGAGCGGACCGCCTGGGCGCTGCATCTCAAGACCCCGCTGCGCGAGTTCCTGCGCACCGAGACGGGTGGCGCCTTCCTACTGCTCAGCGCGACCGTGGCCGCCCTCGTCTGGGCCAACGTCGACTCCGCCGGCTACGAGTCGCTCTGGTCGACGCGGCTGTCGATCCGGCTCGGCGGCTCCGGGCTGTCGCAGGACCTGCGCGAGTGGGTCAACACCGGGCTGATGACGTTCTTCTTCTTCGTCGTCGGTCTCGAGGCGCGCCGCGAGTTCGACATGGGCGAGCTGCGCGACCGGCGGCGGCTCGCGTTGCCCATGGTGGCGGGCATCGGCGGGATGCTGGTGCCGATCGCGATCTACCTCACGATCAACGCCGGGCGGACGTCCGCGCACGGCTGGGGCGCGGCGATGTCGACCGACACCGCGTTCGCGCTCGGCATGCTCACGCTGGCGGCGTCGCACCTGCCGGCGCGGATGCGGACGTACCTGCTCACCGTCACCGTCGTGGACGACCTGGTCGCGCTCGGCGTGATCGCGGTCTTCTACAGCACCCGCGTACGTCTCGTCCCGCTGCTCATCACGCTGGCGATCTTCGTGGTGATCCTCGTCGTGCGGCTGCGCGGCGAGCGGCACGGCATCGTGTACGCGGCCCTCGGCATCGCGGCGTGGGTGGCCATGTTCGAGTCCGGGGTCGAGCCGATCGTCGTGGGCCTGGTCCTGGGCCTGCTCACGTACGCCTCGCCGGCCGCGCGCGATGACCTCCAGCGTGCCAGCGAGATGTTCCGGCTGTTCCGCGAGCAGCCGACCGCCGAGCTGGCGCGCTCGGCCAGCGGCGGCCTGGCCTCGGCGGTCTCGCCGAACGAACGGTTGCAGCTCCTCTACCACCCGTGGACGAGCTATGTGATCGTCCCGCTCTTCGCGCTCGCCAACGCGGGCATCGCCATCAGCGGCGGCTTCCTCTCCCGCGCCCTCACCTCGCCGATCACCCTCGGCATCCTCGTCGCCTACATCCTCGGCAAGCCGCTCGGCATCACCGGATCCTCGTGGCTGCTCACCCGCCTGACGCGCGGCCGCGTGCAGGTGCCGGTGGGCTGGGCCGCGGTCGCGGGCGGCGGCGCCATCGCCGGCATCGGGTTCACCGTCTCGCTGCTGATCGCCACCCTCGCCTTCACCGGCCCCGCGCTCCAGGAGGCCAAGCTCGGCATCCTCGGCTCCGCGCTGCTCGCCTCGCTCCTGACCTGGGTGATCTTCCGGGTCACCAGCATGCTGCCCAAGAAGATGAAGCTCCGTGCGCTGCTGGGCACCGCCGAGGCGATCATCGACCTGGCCGCGCCGGTCGATCCGGACCGCGACCACATCCGCGGCTCCGACGAGGCCCCGGTCACCGTGGTCGAGTACGGCGACTTCGAGTGCCCCTACTGCGGGCAGGCCGAACCCGTCGTACGCGAGCTGCTCGCCGACTTCGGTGACGTGCGCTACGTCTGGCGGCACCTGCCGCTGCACGACGTGCACCCCGCCGCCCAGCTCGCCGCCGAGGCCGCGGAGGCGGCGGCCGAGCAGGGGATGTTCTGGGAGATGCACGACCTGCTGTTCGACAACCAGGACCGGCTGCGCGTACGCGACCTGGTCCAGCACGCCGAGACGCTCGGCCTCGACGTCGAGCGGTTCCGTACCGACCTGCGGCGCCACCTCGGCGCGGGACGCGTCGCCGAGGACCTCGACTCGGCCGACCTGAGCGGCGTGACCGGCACCCCGACGTTCTTCATCAACGGCCGCCGCCACCACGGGGCGTACGACATCGAGACCCTGTCCGCGGCGGTGCGCGCCGCCCGCGCCCGCGCCTATCTCGGCGTCTGACCTCCGCCGGCGGTCAGCCGTCCGCGTGCTCGCCGCCGCGGAGCAGGGCCGCGCCGAGCGGGGTGATGCGGTGGATGACGGCACTGCCGGCGCGGCGGCTCACGACGAGACCGGACCGGCGCAGCACCGCGGCGTGCTGGCTGGCGGAGGCGATCGACATGCCCAGGATGCGGGCCAGTTCGCTGGTGCCGGCGTCGGCGCCGCCGAGGTGGCGCAGCACCTCGCCGCGCCGCCCGCCGATCAGGGCGGCGAGCGCGTCGGACCCGGCCGGGTCGGGCCGGTCGGCGCACCCGATCGGGTAGACGAGCGTGGGCGGCAGACGCGGGTCCAGCAACGTGACCGGGGTCCGCTCGCAGAACACCGACGGCACCAGCAGCAGGCCGCGCCCGCCGAGCCGTAACTCCTGGTCGACCGGGTAGTCGGCCTCCAGTACGGGCGGCCGCCAGCGCAGTACGGGCCGCAGGGTGCCGAGCAGCGCGTCGGCCCCGCCGTCCAGCAGCGCACGGGCGCGTACGGCGCGGTCGGCGTCGACGAGGGCGCGGATCCGCGGCATGTACGGGCCGACCGCGGCCCGGTGGTAGTGCGCCAGCGCGTCCCCGAGCCGCCCGATCGGGTCGTACGCGCCGGGCCCGCCGCCGAGGAGCGCGAGTTCGGCGGCGACCCGGTCCGGCGGGGTCTCCAGCACCGCGGCGATGCCGTCGGTGAGCGCCTCGCCGCCGTCCGGGGTGAGGAAGTCCGGGAAGTAGCCGGAGGGCGGGACGAGCGGTCGCAGGGTGCGCAGCGCGGCGGACGAGCGCGGGGTCGCGAGGCGTGCCAGCGCGCCGTCGCGCCAGCCGGCCAGGACCGTACGGCGGCGGGTTCGGAGTGTCTGGAGGCTGAGCACGGTCTCCCACAACGCGTGCGGCCGCCGCGCCACGCGCAGGCGTCCGAGGTCCTCCCCGGCGAACCAGATCCGCAGCATGTCCCGCTCCCCTTTCGGCTGAGGCTGAAAGGTGCAGAAAAGAATCTCCGTCAAGTCCATTCTGAGCGAAGAATCCTTTCCCGCACAGCGGATGTCAGGAGGCAGATGATGCCGCGTTCACTCCCCCGCATGCTCCTCGCGCTCGCCGCGACGTCCGCCGGGACGCTGGTCGCCGTGCCGCCCGCGTCGGCGTCGGCGTCGGCGCCGCCCGCCGTTCACGCCGTTCGACGCGCGGCCGCCGCCACGCTGCCCATCACCTGGTACGGGCAGGAGCGCTACTACTACTGCGGTCCCGCCTCCACGAAGATCGCGCTGAGCGCGCGGATCTCCCCGCCGTCGCAGGACGCCCTCGCCGCGAGCCTGGGCACCACGACCAACGGCACCGACGACATCTCCAACGTGGTGGCCACGCTCAACGCGTACCTGGGCACCACCTGGTACGAGCGCAAGCCGGTCGACGACCCGCCGACACAGGCACAGCGCGACCTGCTGAAGCAGGACATCGTCTTCGACGTCGACCGCGGCTGGGCGATCGTCGCCAACGTCGTCAGCGGCTGGCGGCCGCCGGGCTACCCGAGCGGCACGATCTACCACTACGTCGCGGTCGTCGGCTACGCGGACGGCGGGGACAGCGCGGTGATCGCCGACCCGGCCGGCGCGGGCGCGGGCGGTTCCGGCTGGGGCAACGTCCCGCAGACCTACACCATCAGCACGTACGACCTCGGGACCTGGATCGGCCTCAAGGCGTACGCGGCCTGAGATCAGGCCATGCGCGGCGTCGCG
The DNA here is from genome assembly GCA_963799975.1 of uncultured Actinomycetota bacterium. Taxonomy (GTDB): domain Bacteria; phylum Actinomycetota; class Actinomycetes; order Streptosporangiales; family Streptosporangiaceae; genus Actinoallomurus. Next base: position 1,803,918 of record CAWCZF010000006.1, read on the forward strand.
CCCGGCACCGCCGACATGACGTCCGCGCCCGCCATGACACCGGGGGCCGCGCCCGCTCGCCGGGCGGGCGGTCCTCCGGCGGGGAGGACCGGCCGCGCGGGAGGGGTGATCCCGGCGGCTGAGCGTGGGACAATCGTCACCGTGCGCGTTCGCACCGAGGTGAGGATCGAGGGCACCGTGCAAGGGGTCGGCTTCCGGCCGTTCGTGCACGGCCTCGCGACCCATCTCGGGCTCGCCGGGCTGGTCGGCAACGACGCGCGCGGCGTCTTCATCGAGGTCGAGGGCGACGCTGGTGTCGTCGAGCGGTTCCTGGCCGGGCTGCGACGGCCTCCTCCGCTCGCCGTGGTCGAACACATCAGCACGCGCCCCCTCGCTCTCGACGGGCACCGCGGCTTCGCCATCGTCGGCAGCGACGCGACCGGGCGGCGCGGCGCGCTCGTCTCGCCCGACACCGCGACCTGCGCCGACTGCCTTTCCGAGCTGCGCGACCCGGCCGACCGGCGCCACGCCTACCCGTTCGTCAACTGCACCAACTGCGGGCCGCGCTTCACGATCGTCACCGGCGTGCCCTACGACCGGCCGAACACCACGATGGCCGGGTTCGCGATGTGCGAAGAATGCGCCGCCGAATACCGCGACCCGGCCGACCGCCGGTTCCACGCCCAGCCGGTGTGCTGCCCGGCGTGCGGGCCGCGCCTGGCGCTGCTCGACGCCGGCGGGCACACGCTGCCGGGCGACCCGGTCGAGGCCGCGCGAGCGCTCCTGCGCGACGGCGGCATCCTCGCGGTCAAGGGCCTCGGCGGCTACCACCTGGCCGCCGCGGCCGCCGACGAGTCCGCCGTCGCGGCGCTGCGGTCGCGCAAGCACCGGGAGGACAAGCCGTTCGCCGTCATGGCCGCGGACGTGCGCTCGGCGCGGCTCCTCGCGGAAGTGGACGCCGCCGAGGAGGCGCTGCTGACCGGCCCGCGGCGGTCCGTCGTCCTGCTGCGCCGCCGTACCCACGCGCGGCTCGCCGCCGCGGTCGCGCCCGGTAACCGGTCGATCGGCGTGCTCCTGCCCTACACTCCGCTGCATCATCTACTGGCGGCCGAGTCGCTGGTGCTGACCAGCGGAAACGTCTCCGACGAGCCGATCGCGTACCGCGACGAGGACGCGCTCGCGCGCCTGGGCACGATCGCGGACGCGTTCCTGACACACGACCGGCCGATCCACGTGCGCACCGACGACTCGGTCACGCGCGTCTTCCGCGGCCGCGAGCTGCCGCTGCGCCGCTCGCGCGGGTACGCGCCCGGCCCCGTACCGCTGCCCGGCGGCGGTCCCGCCGTGCTGGCCTGTGGCGCCGAGCAGAAGAACACCTTCTGCCTGGCCGCGTACGGCCGCGCGTTCGTCTCCCACCACATCGGCGACCTGGAGAACTACGAGACCCTGCGCGCCTACCGGGAGGGCATCGAACACTTCGGCCGCCTGTTCGGCATCACGCCGTCGGTGGTCGCGCACGACCTGCACCCGGAGTACCTCTCCACCAAGTACGCCCTCGACCAGGACCTGCCGCTGACCGGCGTACAGCACCACCACGCGCACATCGCCTCGTGCATGGCCGACAACCAGTGGTATGCCCCGGTCATCGGCGTCGCCTTCGACGGCACCGGCTACGGCACGGACGGCACGCTGTGGGGCGGGGAGTTCCTGGTCGCCGACCTGGCCGGGTTCGAGCGGCACGGGCATCTGGCGCCGGTGCCACTGCCGGGCGGCGCGACCGCGATCCGCGAGCCGTGGCGAATGGCGGCCGCGTACGGCGCGACGGCGGACCTGGACGTGGCCCGGCGTAACGCCGCGACGTGGGACGCCGTCGTCACGCTGGCGCGCCGCGGCACCGCCTCACCGCCGACGTCGAGCATGGGCCGCCTCTTCGACGCGGTCGCCGCCGTACTGGGAGTCCGCGACCGGGTCACCTACGAGGGGCAGGCCGCAGTCGAACTCGAACAGCGCGCCGACCCGCGCGAACGCGGTGGTTACCCGGTACGCCTGAGCGACGGCACACCGTTCACGGTCGCCGGCACGGACCTGGTCGCGGCCGCCACCGCCGACCTGCGCGCCGGCGTCGGCGTCCCGGTGATCGCCGCCCGCTTCCACAACGCGGTGGCCGCCCTGGTCGTCGCGGGCGCACTACGCGTACGCGAGACGACGGGCCTGACGACGGTCGCCCTGTCGGGCGGCGTCTTCCAGAACCTCCTGCTGCTCGAACGCGCCGTAACCGGCCTGGAGACGGCCGGCCTGACCGTACTGATCCACCACCGCGTCCCGCCCAACGACGGCGGCATCAGCCTGGGCCAAGCCGCCATCGCCTCCGCCCGCCGCTGAGCCCGCCACCGCCGATCACTCGCGAGATGTCGCCCATGGCGGGACCTCGCCATCTCCCGGTGATTCCTTCTCCCAGGGGTTATCCACAGCCGCTCGCTCGCTCTTCCCCTCGCCGCACACCGGGCTTGACAATGGAATTGGGGTCGGCTCCCCCTGGGCGGGCGGGGCTTGCCCGAACGGGCGGAGCTTGCCCCGACGGGGGCGCTTGGCTCAGCAGATGCGGGGCAACGGGTCTCCTACCAGCAGGTCGACGATTCGGGTGCCGCCGAAGGCGGTCCGCAGCAGGACGAGCCCGGGCGGGTCGTCCTTGATCTGGCCGATGACGGCCGCGCACTCGCCGAGCGGGTGGCCGCGCAGCGCCGCCAAAGCGGCGTCGGCGGTCTCCAGGGCGACGACGGCGACCATCCGGCCCTCGCACGCGACGTACAGCGGGTCGATGCCGAGTAGTTCGCACGCGCCGCGTACGTCCGGGCGTACCGGGATCGTCTCCTCGTCCACGACGACGGCCACGCCCGCGTCGGCGGCGACCTCGTTCAGGATCGTCGCCACGCCGCCTCGGGTCGCGTCGCGCATCCGGCGCACGCCGGCGCCGCACGACTCCAGCAGTGCGGTGACCAGCCCGTTCAGCGGTGCGGTGTCCGAGGTCAGGTCCGACTCGATGTCCAGCTCGCCCCGCGCCAGCATGACCGTCACGCCGTGTTCGCCGATCGGGCCCGAGACCAGTACGACGTCGCCCGGGCGTACGTCGCCGCCGAGCGGCCGGCGCACCACCCCGACCCCGGCGGTGGTGACGTAACAGCCGTCGGCCTTGCCGCGCTCCACCACCTTGGTGTCGCCGGTGACGATCGCCACGCCCGCGGTCTCGGCCGCGGCCCGCATCGAAGCGACGACGCGCCGCAGGTCCGCGACCGCGAACCCCTCCTCCAGGATGAAGCCCGCCGACAGGTACAGCGGCTCGGCCCCGGAGACGGCCAGGTCGTTGACGGTGCCGTTGACGGCCAGGTCGCCGATGTCGCCGCCGGGGAAGAACAGCGGCGACACGACGTAGGAGTCGGTCGTGAACACCAGCGACGCGCCGTCCACGCTCAACCGCGCGCCGTCGTCCAGGGGTTCGAGCAGCGGGTTGCGGAAGGCGTCGAGGAACACCGCCTCGATCAGCGTCTGCGTGGCCTTGCCGCCCGCGCCGTGGGCGAGCGTGATGTGCTCCTCGCGCAGCCGTGGCTTGCGGCGGCGGGCCCGCTCGATGCGTTCGAGCACCTGTTCCTCGCGCGAGAGGTCCTCGACGCGTGAGTGCTCGCGTACGGCGGCCTCGGCCCAGTCGGCGGAGACCGCGTCGCTCTCGACCACGGGAAGGTCAGCCACGGGTCGCCTCCCGCACCCGCGTACGGGTGAAGCGGCCGAAGTTGTAGTACGCGGCGCACGCGCCCTCGGAGGAGACCATGCAGGTGCCGATCGGCGTCTCCGGGGTGCACGCGGTGCCGAACACCTTGCACTCCCACGGTTTGAGCACGCCCTTGAGCACCTCGCCGCACTGGCACGCCTTCGGGTCCGCCACCCGGCCGCCGGGGATCTGGAAGATCCGCTCGGCATCGAACTCGGCGTACGCGTCGCGTACGCGCAGCGCCGAGTGGGAGATGAAGCCCAGCCCGCGCCACTCGAAGTAGGGCCGCAACTCCATCGTCTCGTTGATCGCCTTGAGCGCCTTGGGGTTGCCGTCCCACGGCACGACGCGGCCGTACTGGTTCTCCACCTCCGCGCGGCCCTCGGCGAGCTGCCGGAGCAGCATGTGGATCGACTGAAGAATGTCCAGGGGCTCGAAACCGGCGACGACCAGCGGCCTGCCGTACTCACGCGCGATGAAGTCGTACGGCCGGCAGCCGATCACCGTCGAGACGTGGCCGGGCCCGATGAACCCGTCGAGTCGCAGGTCCGGCGAGTCCAGGATCGCCTTGACCGCCGGGATGATCGTCACGTGGTTGCAGAAGACCGAGAAGTTCGTGAGGCCCTCGGCTTTGGCCCGCAGCACGGTCATCGCGGTGGACGGCGCGGTCGTCTCGAAGCCGATCGCCATGAAGACGACCTTCTTGTCCGGGTTCTGCCGGGCGATCTTCAGCGCGTCGAGCGGGGAGTACACCATCCGGATGTCGGCGCCGGCCGCCTTGGAGTCGAGGAAGGAACCGCGCCCGCCCGGCACGCGCATCATGTCGCCGAAGGAGGTCATGATCACGCCGGGCTGCTCGGCGATGTGGATCGTGTCGTCGACCCGGCCCATCGGGATCACGCAGACCGGGCAGCCGGGGCCGTGCACGAGCGTGACGTTCTCCGGGAGGTAGTCCTCCAGGCCGTGCTTGTAGATCGTGTGCGTGTGGCCGCCGCAGACCTCCATGAACTTGTAGTGCCGGCCCGGCTCGCACAGGCTCGCGATCGAGGCGGCCAGCGCGCGCGCCTTGTCCGCGTCGCGATATTCGTCGACGAAGCGCATCACTCGATCCTCGATTCCATGAGGGCCTCGATCTCGTCCTCGTACGCCTGGCCGATGCCTTCGAGGAAGTCCATCGCCGCCTTGGCCTCGGCTTCGTCGATCTTGGACAGCGCGAAGCCGACGTGGATGAGGATCCAGTCGCCGGGCCGCGGGTCCTCGTCGGTGATCAGCCCGATGTTGATGTTGCGACGTACGCCGCTGACGTCGACCTTGGCGAGGTCAGGTTGATCGGGGAGGATCTCCACGATCTCCCCCGGTATGCCCAGGCACATCCCGCGCCTCCACTGTCTCGATGGATTCCAGCACCAGTTCGTCGCCGCCGGTCACGTCCACGTCGCCCTTCCCGCAGGAGGGGCAGACGGCCAGCGGGTCGAGCGTGCTGCCGTGGTGGCCGCACGCCCGGCAGCTCAGCCGCGCCGGCGTGACGACCACGTCGATGGCCGCGCCTTCCGCGACGGTGCCCTCGGTGACCAGCTGGAACGCCATGTCCATGGAGGGCTCGACCACGCGCAGGAGCGCGCCGGCGCGGACCTTCGCCCGCGTCACCGGGCGGCCGTCGGCGCGTTTCTCCACGGCCTCCAGGATCGCCTCGGCGAGTCCGATCTCGTGCATCGTCAGTTCACCGCCTGCTCGTCCGGCCGGGTCGCCTGGCCTGTCTGCCCACGGAGTTCCTCCTCGATGAGTTCGCGAACCAGCCGGATGGCGGGTTCGACGGCCGCCGCGACGGGCGGGCTGAGTTCCATTCCCGGCGAGACGTCCTCGGGCTCGCAGCCGACGAGCAGCACCCGCCGCATCTCGCCGCCGACCACCCCGACCAGGTCGAGTACGACGTCGGGCGTCATCCCGTGCGCGTCGATGACCGTCTGGGGCTCGCCCGCCCCGAGTTCGAGGGCGCAGAGGGCGCCGGGCGGTTTCCCGCGCGGCGTCGCGTCCACCAGGATCGTGGTGTCGTAGGAGGACAGCTCGTACGCGAGGTGGATGCCGCGGATGCCGAAGTCGCCGACGTCGACGCCCTCGGGCAGCTCCGTGCCGGTCATCCGCCGGGCGACCTCGACGCCGAACCCGTCGTCGCCCAGGAAGATGTTGCCGACACCCGCGACCAGGATCTTCACAGCGGCTCCACGTCGTCGGGGGCGAAGTACCAGAACCGGCCCTGCGCTCGGCGCATGTCGGTGCCGGGGTCGTCGTCGACGGTGACGGCCAGGTGCTGCGAGCCGTCGACGTCGAACAGGACGGCCTCGACGGTGGCGATCCGCCCGTCCATGAACATGTCCTGCGCGTCGGCGCGGCCGACCGGCCGCAGGAGCACCTTGCTGCCCCGGCCGACCTCGCGCCCGGCGACGGTGATCCGGTCGGTCTCCGGCGACACCGACGCGTCGGCGCCCGGGTCCCACCAGGGCGCTTCGGTGGTGAAGACCGGCACGTCGCCTGCCGGGGTGCCCCAGCCGCGGCGCGGGCCGGGCGAGCGGATCGCGCCGTGGAGGCGTTCGAGCAGCTCGGGCGGCATCGCGTCGATCCGGTCGATGATCTCGGCGGCCCGCGGGTCGGTCGCGCGCGCCTCGCGCTTCTCCTCCTCGGTCAGCGTCAGGGTGCGCAGGCTGAGGATCTCGTCGATCTCGGTCGCGTCGAACAGGTCGCCGCCGCTCTCCGGCGCGATCCGCGGCCGGTCCTCCAGGATGATCGGCGAGGACAGTACGAGGTCGTCCTCGATCAGCACCGGCCAGGTGCGGAGGTTCTCGCACGCCTCCGCGGCGGGCCTGGCCCACTCCGGCGGGTCGGCCAGCGACAGGAAACGGCCGCCGGTGACCGCGACGAGCGTGTGCGCGGCGATCAGGGAGTGCCGCAGCGCCTCGCGCCGCTCCTCGCCGGTCCACGCGCCGGTGTTCTCCAGCCGCAGCCGCAGCCGGACCGCCCCGTACGGCCCGGGCAGCCGTACGGCGGCGGCGCGGAGCCGTACGTCGAGCGGCTCCCAGGTGCGGGTGACGCCGTCGACGGTCGCGCGGCCGCCCGGGATACGGGTGTCGTGTACCCGCTCGCCGTCGAGCAGGTCGCCGAGCCGCCAGTCCGCGTCGATCTCGCGTTCGGCCGCCTCGTCGTACCGCTCGGCGCCGTCGGACGTACGTGCCTGGACGTGCAGGAACCGCGAGCGCACGCGCACGGTCTCGCCGCCGTCGAGCAGGCACTCGGTCTGGGCGGCGGACGGCTCCTCGGTCGCGGTGAAGCCGGGCGGTACGTAGACCCCGAACTGCCAGCGCACCTGGTTCTTCACCGCGCTGGCGCGGTAGGGGTAGAGCAGGTAGCCCTCGTACAGGACGGCGTCGGCGATCCGGCGGGCGGCCTCGAACTCGGTCACGGCCGCACCTCGCGGGTGCGCGAGAGCAGGTCCGCGACGACGTCGTCCCAGCCGGGCAGGGCCTTGGCCGCCTTGTAGCGCTGGAGTTCGGCGATGGTCTCGCGCCGCAGCCGCAGCCAGCCCGCGCCGGGGAAGAAGCGGTCCATCATCTCCCGCCACACGACGACCGGCACGCGCTGCGGCGTCTCACTGGTCCACGGCACCTGGGCGACGGTGAAGCCGGTCGGGGTACGGACGAAGACGGTGCCGCTGAACAGCAGCAACAGCGGAATCTCGCCCTCCTCCAGCGAGGCGAAGTAGGTGTTCGCCGCGACCTCCAGGTCATAGGAGCACGGCACCGGCAGGTCGAACTCGACCGTGCCGGCGAACCCGGGCACCATCGCCGTGACGGCGGCGAACTGCAACGGCTTGAGCGTGTCGCCCCAGCGGTCGGGGGTGCCGAACAGGTCGGCGAGCAGCGGCGTCTCGGTCTCGGAGTAGGTGCGGCGGTGCGGCTCGATGCGGAGCTGGCAGCGCAGCGCGATGGAGTTCACCGTGGCCCCGCCGGTCTCGGCGACGCGCAGCCGGAACACGAGCGTGGGCGAGGCGGCGTACGGGTCGTAGCGTACGCCGAGGCAGTCGAAGACGAGGTCAGCCACGCGCGTCCTCCCGTACGACCCGCTCGCCGCGCTCGCGCAGGGCGGCGAAGAACGCGCCGATCCGCTCCCACGCCTCCGTGCCGCCGTCAAAGCCCTTCCAGTGCAGCCGGACCAGGCCGACCAGCTCGTAGCAGACGTCGATCGGCACGAGGTAGGCGCCGGAGTCGCGGTCGACGAGCAGCGCCTCGACGTCCGGCGCGACGTCGGCGACCGCGGGGTTGGCGGCGAGCACCCGCACCCAGGCGTCCAGCGGTAGTTCCGACTCGGTCGCGCCGCCCGGGCTGGGGTAGAACGCGACGGTACGGCCCATGCCGGAGTTGCGGAAGAAGAACGCCATTCGCACCGGGATGGCGAGTTCGTCCCAGTCGCCCTCCGACATCGCGAAGTCCGGGTTGTAGCGGTAGCGCTCGGGCACCGCGCGGAACCGCCGGATCGGGCTCTCCCCGTCGTCGCGGCGTTCGGAGCCCGCGCCCTCGTGGGTGAACAGCAGCGTGCACGGCCGGCAGGTGCACAGGATGCGCCGGTCCTCCAGGTTCACGACGTGGCCGTGCTCCTCGGCGATCGGCTCGGCGCACATCTCGCAGCGTTCGCCCTGGGCCGGGGCGGGGCCCCGCTCGGCGACGCGCTCGTGCTCGTACCGCTCTCGACCCGCGGCGAACCGGCGCAGGCTCACGTCCGCTCCTTCCTGCCGGTCACGAGGTGACCTCTTCGGGTACCGCGCACACCTTGCCCCGGTACGGGTGGATCTGTAGCAGCGCAGGTTCGGCGGCGACGTCCTCGACGGCGACTTCGGTGATCTCCGGAGCGTCTTCCAGGATCGCTCGCTCGATCGGCATCGTGGCTGTGACCTGCGATGACGGGCACCCTTGACAGTTACCCTCCAAGCGCAGACGTACAACCCTCGACGGGTCGATGCCGAGCAGTTCGACGCCGCCGGCGTGCGATCCGAGGTAGGACCGGACGCGTTGGAGCGCGCCGCGGACCCGCTCGGCGGTGTTCAGCGCCAGGATGTCCGGCCACGGTACGCGTCAGAGCGCGTGGTGCGTGAGCTCCCACAGGGCGTGGTAGACCGTGGTCTGGGCCTCCTGGACGCGGTGCACCGATGACGAGGGCACCGTGAAGAGATGGTCCAGGCCGTCGAGCTCGGCCAGTCGCCCGCCCGTGTGTCCGGCAAGTCCGATCGTCAGCATTCCCCGGCGCATCGCCTCCTCGAAGCCGCGGATCAGGTTGGCCGAGTCGCCACTCGTCGAGAGGCCGAGCGCGACGTCGCCCGCGCGGCCGAAGGCCCCGAGCTGACGGGCGAACACGACCTCGAAGCCGACGTCGTTGGACAGCGCCGTCAGCACGGCGACGTCGGTGGTCAGCGCGAGCGCCGGCAGCGGGCGCGCCCCGACGCCCGGGTTGAGGAACCCCGGGTTGAGGAACAGGGCGGCGACGTCCTGGGCGTCCGTCGAGCTGCCGCCGTTGCCGAAGGCGAACAGGCGGCCGCCGGCGCGGAACGCCCCGGCCATCCGGTCGGCGCAGGCCGCGAGCCGCAGCCCGTCCTCGGCGAGCACCCTGCGGCGGAGCGCCACGATCTCCTCGGCCTTCTCGGCGGTGGAGCGGCGCACCTCCTCCATGACGGCCGCCAGGTCGGCGGGGCCCGCGTAGAGGAAGGGGTACAGCTCGCGCATCTCGCTCATGAGCACGCCTCCGGCGGCGGCGGCGTGCGGCGGTGCCTCGCGCCGCTCATGGCACCAGGCCGATCGCCTCTTTGGCGTGCACCAGCACGGTGTCGCCGACCTCGGCGTCCACCAGCGCGACACTGACCTCCTCGGTACGCCCGCCACCGACGTCGACGTCCGCGAGATCGTCCTCGCGCAGCCGTACGACGCGGGCCGCGACGGCCTCGTCGGAGCAGGTGACGCAGTGATCGCCCGTACAGTGGCTCATCGGATCGCCTCGGGCTGCTCCAGGAACACGTGGACCAGCTCCCACAGCACGTGGTAGGCGGTGACGTGCACCTCCTTGACCACACGCGGGTCGTCGGAGCCGACCACCAGCTCGTGGTCGGCGACGCCCGCGATGCCGCCGCCGTCGCCGCCGAGCAGCGCGACGGTCAGCAGGCCCTGGTCGCGGGCGGTCATCAGGCCACGCCGTACGCCCGCGCACCGGCCGTCCGGCGAGACGCCGAGCGCGATGTCGCCGGGCCCGGCGAAGTGGCGGAGCTGATGGGCGAACACCGCGTCCAGGCCGGTCGCCGCGCCGACTCCGGTGAGGGTGGCGACGTCTCCGGTGAGGGACAGGGCGGGCAGGGCGCGCTTGCCGACGATCACCGGATGGACGAACTCGACCGCGATGTGCTGAGCGTCCGTGGCCGCGCCGCCGTTCCCGAAGGTGAACAGCCGCCCGCCGGCGCGGAACCGCTCCGCCATCGCGTGACAGGCCCTCGCGATCACGTCCGCACTGTCCGCCAGCTCTCGCCCCGGAGCCTCTCTTCGGGCGAAGACCACACCAATGTGTTCCGCCGTCCGCGGCATTTGCGGACCTCTTCCCTGCGCGAAATCGGAAACGTTCGATAACGACATGTGACAGGTGACTCACGGAACATACACCAGCCATCGGGGCGCAACAAGATGCTGTAAACCAAAGGTGTTTCCGCGATGACCCAGAGTCACATCACCGAGGTCACGGTCATGGGTGAACGTTCCAATCCGCCCTATAGGCCCGGAATGGATATTGCGACCGAAAAGCCACACCGTCCGCAATTATCCGCCGGTCACTCGGTTACGTGAGCGTGGCCGTGAAGATCGGCGAACTGGTCGGCCGCTGCGAGCCGGCGGCGGGCTCGATGGTGATTCCGATCTGGGTCGCGTCGCCGAGCCCGGTCGCCAGGACCGGAGCGGGGTTGCCCTTGGCGGGCGGCCGCATGGTGCCGACCGGACGCGGCGGGCGCGGCCCCATGAACCAGAGCTCGTAGGTCTTGGCCGAGGACAGGCGCGGCAGCCCGGACATCACGACGACGGCCTTGCCGAGCGACCGCGAGGCGACGACCGTGCCGCTGCCGCCGGGGCGTACGGGCGCGGTGATCGTACGCGCGTCGGGCGCGGCCATCACCGCGGCGATGTCGCGGTTGAGCGCGTCGACGCGCTCCTTGGTGTGCTGGGTACGCACCGTCGTGACGCCGAGCACGACGGCCAGGACGAGGCAGGCCGCCGACAGGATCCAGCCGATCCGGCGGGCGCGGACCGAGCCGAGACGGCTGACACGCGGCGGCACCTGGCGAGTGCGGGCGATCTGGGTCAGCACACGTTCCCGCAGCGCCTCCGGCGGGTCCTGCGCGGCGGCCGTGGCCAGTCGGGTCACGGTCTCGCGCATCCCGCGTACCTCGTCGGGACAGACGTCGCAGTCGGTGAGGTGGGTCTCGAAGCGACGGCGCTCGACGTCGGTCAGCCCGTCGAGGGCGTACGCGGCCGCGAGGGTGTGCAGGTTCTCACTCAATGGTTCACCCCCAGGCAGTCGCGCAGACGGATGAGGCCGTCCCGCATCCGGGTCTTGATCGTGCCGAGCGGCACCTTCAGCAGCTCACCCACCTCGCGATAGGTGTAACCCGCGTAGTAGGCCAGCGTGACCGACTCGCGCTGGGTCTCGGTCAGCGTGGACAGGCAGCGTCGCACCTGCTCGCGTTCGAGATTGATCTGGACGTTCTCGGCGACCTCGTCGTAGGCCGGCCCGACCGCGCGGCCCACGCGCTGCTCGCGCTCGGCCGCCGCCTGCGCCGAGCGGACCCGGTCGACGGCGCGGCGGTGAGCGAGCATCATCACCCACGACATCGCGCTCCCACGCCCCGGCTCGTAGCGCGAGGCGGTGCGCCAGACGTCGACGAGGACCTCCTGCGCCACCTCCTCGGACTGCGCCGGATCGCGGACGATCCGCAGCGCCAGCCCGTACACCGGCCCGGACACCTCGTCGTAGACCCGCTCGAACGCGTCCTGGTCGCCGCGTGCCACGTGGATCAGCAGGTCGCCGAGGTCGGTCTCGTCTGGTCGGCCGCCCGGATCGCCCTTCCAGGGCCGCGCCGCGCGCCGGTCGCTCATATCCACACACTCGATTCGTTGTCGCGACGGGGGTGGATTGGTCCGGCCACCGCCGCGCAGGCCACCGATGATGCCGTACGTGACGTGCCCGCGCCCGGCCGATCGCCCTGGCGTGTCCGCCGGGCGCTGCGAGAGCCGCCCGGCGAGGAGTGCGGCGCTCTCCGGCCCGGCATGTGATCCGGACACCCAGCGTGAGACACCTCACTGCGACATTCACCTCACCAGCGCTAATATCGCGGCAGTAATCCCCCGCACATCACCCAAAGTGATCAGGTACCCCGATGAGCCAGGAACTCCCCCTCTTCGCGTTCGACCTCGCGCGGGAGGAGGCGCGTCGCCGCGCCGAGGTGATCGCCGCCCTCGGTCCCGGCTGGGACCCGATCGCCGTGCTGCGCGGCGAGGAGGAGGCGCACGCCCGGCTGTACTCCGGCCTGGACGAGAGCCAGCAGCGCACGTACGACCTGCTCGTGGACGCCGGCGTGCTCCCGCGTCGCACCCACCATGCTGCCGATTGACCCGGACGCCGACCTCGGCCGCCGCGCCTGGATCGACTGCCCTCGGTGCCGCGACGCCGAACACTGCGCGGCCTGCCGCGACCGCCGCGACTGCGGCGAGCACTGGCGCTACCTCCTGGCCAACTCCGGCAGCCTCCTGTACCTCCAATGCCCCGCCTGCACCCACCTCTGGGCACACGAGACGCACTTCGGCGCGCGGTGACGCGCGTACCGGCCCGTCGCGAGTCCGGCCGCCGAGGATGAATGCGAAACAATCTCATGTCCTCATCCGGTCATGGATCTACTCCTGACCCGCCACTTGATTCAGAGTGATCGTCGCCATCAAGTGTGATGAAGAGGTGGGTCGGATGAAACGTGTCCTGGCCGTCGTGTGCACCGTCGTCCTCGCCCTGGTCCTGGCGGCCAGACCCGGCGGCGCGGCCACTGCCTTCCCGGGAGGCCCGCCGAATGATCCGGACTACGCGCCGGCCGAGCAGGGCTCGGTGCTGAACTGCCTGACCAAGTCCGCGCCAGGGGCCGAGCAGCACAACCTCTACTCGTTCATCCCGCGCTGCACGCCCGGCGCGAAGGACCCCGAGAACGCCGCGGGCATGTCGGTCGACACCGCCTGGCGCGACTACACCACCGGCTCGCCGGGCACCGTGATCGCCTACGTCGAGGCCGGTATCAACTGGCACGGATCGGACGTGGCCGACCTGGCCGACAAGGTGTACCTCAACACCGGCGAGCTGCCCAAGCCGCAGGGTTCGAGCGCGTACGACAAGGACGGCGACGGCGCGGTCACCGCCGCCGACTACAAGGACGACTCGAGGGTGCACGACTCCAACGGCAACGGCGTGATCGACCCCGAGGACCTGATCGTCGCCTTCTCCGACGGCACGGACGGCGACGGCAACGGTTTCACCGACGACATCTCCGGCTGGGACTTCTACGACGACCAGAACGACCCGGCCACCTCCGACGCCACGTACGGGCACGCGAACGACCAGCTCAGGAAGGCCGGTGCGGCGACCGACAACGGCAAGTTCGGCGCCGGGATCTGCCCCAGGTGCCGGCTGATGCCGATCCGCGCCGGGCAGGAGGCGCTCGACCGCACCGACGACCTCGCCGCCGCCTGGCTGTACGCGGGACGCGCGGGCGCCAAGGTCGTCGTGAGCACCACCGCCGACCTCGGGTACTCCTCCGCGATGCGCCGCGCGGTCGACAAGCTCTGGAACGACGGCGTCGTCATGGTCGAGTCCAGCAACGACTTCGACTCGACGGATCACCAGGGAGGCATGTTCTGGCCGCACGTGGTGCCGGGCAACGGCCTGGTGCCCAACACCGACGGCGCGCCGAGCCCGATCGCCAACCCGCTCACCACGACGTACCGCGAGCGCTCGAACCTGACCTCGTTCGGCGCGCACTCGATGTTCTCGGTGGCCACGATGGGCGGTTCGACCTCGGAGTCGACGCCGACGACCGGCGGGCTGTTCGGCCTGCTGCTGTCCTACGGCGTGCAGGCCACGCAGGAGGGGAAGATCGGCTGGCCGCTGAGCAACGGCGAGGCCGTGCAGGTGATGCGCGCCACCGCGAGCGACGTCGCCGACTCCGGCCTGAGCTGGCCCGGGCGGCCCGGCTGGGACAGCCAGTACGGCTACGGGCGGCCGAACATCCACGCGGCCATGGCCGCCGTCGCCGCGGGCGACATCCCGCCCGTCTCCTCGATCGAGAGCCCGGACTGGTACTCCCTGTACGACCCGCAGACGACGGCGTCGGTCCCGGTCACCGGGCACGTCGAGGCGCGGCGGGCCGGCAGCTTCCGGTACGAGCTCCAGTACGCGCCCGGCCTGGACCCGGCCGACTCCGACTTCGCCGCGACCGGCTCGGGCACCGGCAGCGGGACCTACGACGGCAAGGTCGGCACGCTCGACCTGTCCGCTCTGCCCAGCTCGTTCTGGAACAAGGCGTACACGATGTCGACCGACAAGGAGCTGTCGACGACCGAGCAGTACACCGTCACCCTGCGGCTGCGGGTGTGGGACGACCACAACCGGATGGGCGAGGAGCGCCGGACCATCGCGGTGCACCATGACGCGTCGCTGCGGCCCGGCTTCCCGATCAAGTTCGGCATCGGCGGAGAGAGCCAGCCCGCGCTGTCGGACCTCCAGGGCACCGGCCACCAGGCGATCGTGTTCGGCGACGCCGACGGCCGGGTGCACGCGCTCGACGGGCTGACCGGCAAGGAGCTGCCCGGCTGGCCCGCCACCACGAACGCGGGCCGTACGCGGATCCCCGGGTTCGACCCGGGCCACGAGCCGATCATCGCGCCGGTCGCGGTCGGCGACCTGAACCACGACGGGCGTCAGGAGGTCGTGGCGACCAGCACCACGGGCCGTACCTATGTGTTCGACTCCGCGGGACACACCGTGACGGGCTGGCCCAAGACGCTCGACACCGGGGTGACCAAGCCGGCCATCCCGCGGCCCGCGCTGCCGTACACGCGGCTGCCGCACCAGGGCGCGACCGCCTCGCCGGTGCTCGCGGACCTGGACGGCGGGCCGGGCCTGGAGATCGTGCAGGCCGGGTGGGACGGCCGCCTGCACGCCTGGCACCCGGACGGCACCGACGTCGCGGGCTGGCCCGTGAAGGTCGCCGACCCGCCCCCGCCGGCCTCCGGCCTGGTCGCGGTCGACGACGCCAAGCTCGACGCCACCCCGGCGGTGGCCGACCTCGACGGCGACCACAAGCCCGAGATCGTGGTGCGCTCGCAGCACTTCGAGACCCCGGGCGCGGGGATACAGACGGGCGGCGCGAACTACGTCTACGCCTACCACGCCGACGGTTCGGCGGTCAGCGGCTGGCCCGCGCGGCTGTCCTCGATCATCACCTACTACGGGAGCGCGCAGGAGTTCATCACCGAGGGGGCCGGCAGCCCCGCGGTGGCCGACGTCGACGGCGACGGCAAGGACGAGGTGGCCACCGGGCCGTCGTTCGCGGCGACGTACCTGCTCGGCGGGGACGGCAAGGTGCGCAAGACGTACGGGCCGCTGAACAACCCGGCGCTCGGCCTGCTGAACGGCGACCTCAACGTCATCCGCGCGCTGCTGAACGGCCAACTGCCCGCCGACGCCCCGGCGTCGTTCACCACGAGCGGAGCGTTCGGCCATCTCGGGCCGCTCGGCCGTCTCGGCTACGCCGAGGCAGGCTCGGGCGCGGCGTCGCTGGTCGCGGCGCTGCTGTTCCCGGGCAGCGGCAACCAGATCGGCAACTTCGAGCGCGGCTACGACGCGGGCACCGGCCTGCCCTCCTGGGGCTTCCCGCAGCCGCGGCACGGCCTGGGCTTCCTCGGCGAGCCGCTGATCACCGACGTCACCGGCGACGGGAAGGCCGAGGTCGTGGACACCGGCGACACCTCGACACTGCACGCCTTCACGTCCTCAGGCGGCCAGGCGGCGGGCTTCCCGAAGTTCACGGGCGGCTGGTCGCTGTTCTCCCCGGAGGCCGGCGACCTGGACGGCGACGGCCACACCGACCTGGTCACCACCACGCGCGAGGGCTACCTGTTCGCCTGGAAGACCGACGGGAAGCCGGACGCCGAGTCGTGGTCGTTCCACCACGACGAGTGGCGTACGGGCCGGTACGGCACCGACACCCGGCCGCCCGGCATCCTGAAGGACCTCCAGCGCAGCGGCACGACGGTCAGCTTCACCGCACCGGGCGACGACTGGTACACGGGCCGCCCGGCGTCGTACCGCGTCACCGCGGACGGCACGACCACAACGGTCCCCGCGACCGTGGACGCGGGCGGCCGGCAGAGCGTGCCGGTGCCGTCCGGCGCGCTGAAGGTGACCGTCCAGGCCGTGGACGACGCGGGCAACCTGAGCGCCCCGGCGACCCTGTGAGGAGGCACCGCCTATAGCCGATCGCCCGGCCCGGAGACCCCGGGCCGAGTAAAGCAGAGAGGCCCTCTCCCCAGGCGGGGAGAGGGCCTCGTCGCATGCGCTGGCGTCAGGCCGGGCCCTGTTCGCCGAGACCGCCGATGACCATGATCTCCACACACTCATTCCCAGAGGAGTCACTGCGAGAGGACTTGCGCCATGTGCTCATGTCATGTTCTCCATACAGGTGGCTATCAGTACCCGAGAGGAGACCTCGGGTTCGGCATGTGCGCCGATGTGGTCGTACAGCGTGCCGTACCGTGTGACTTCCGCGCGGTCCTGGCTCAGTCTGCCACCACCCCATGCCTCCATGTACGCGACATCTCCCTCCTTAACGGAGGCGAGCAGGAATGCGCCTTCGAGCCCGACGTGGAAGCCGACCTTTCGTGGAATGACCCGAACCGATACGTGCGGGAGCTCAGAGACTTCCAGAAGCCGTGCGAGTTGCTCTCTCATGACCTCGGGACCACCGACCGGTCGGTCGAGAACTCCTTCGTCCAGCAGGACCCACAGGAGCGGGGGGTCGGTTCGGGTGAGGACCTTCTGGCGTTCCATGCGTCGGCGGATCGTGAGTTCGATGTCTTTGACGACTCGCCCGGTTGTGAGCACCGTTCGGGCGTAGTTCTCGGTCTGGAACAGACCGGGGACGATCGAGGGCTGGAACATCCGAATGGCTCGCGCTCGCGGCTCGAACTCGGTGTACTGCCGATACCACTCCGCGTCGTGCCGCGCTCGCGCCCACTTGAGCAGTCGGCGAAAGTGGTGGTTTAGCCCCCATAGCTCGTCTAGTAAGTCCGCCTGGCGTTCGTTGAGGCGGTGAGTCGGTCGGGCATGCTCGTAGTTCGATACAGTCTGCCGGGCTGCTCACGGGAGCCGGAATATCGGCCGCGGACCGGCGCGGACGTGCGCGCGCGTCGGCGGGTGGCGGGGCGCAACGGGCTTGGTGAGGCCGAGGCGCTCGCCCTGCGCGACCCGGCCGACGGGATCAGGCCGACGGGCCGGTGACCGCGTCCGCCTCCGCCGTACGGGCCGGGGCCGTGTCGTCCGCCGCGGGGCCGCCGACGGCCAGGGCCAGCAGTGCGGCGGCGACGCACAGCACCGCCGTCGCCCAGAAGATGTCGGCGTACTCCGTGTGCAGGGCCGACCTGACCGCCGCCAGGTACGCGGCCAGGCGGCGGGCGAACTCCGTGTGGCTCATCCCGATCGGCAGCGGCGTCGCCAGGTGCGCCGTGAGGGTCTGGAACCGGTGGAAACCCCACGCGCCCAGGGCCGCCACGCCGATCAGCATGCCCATCATGCGGGCCACCACGACCGCGGCCGAGGCGATGCCGTGCTGTGCCGCCGGGACCGAGCGCAGCACCACCGCGGACAGCGGTGCGATCACCAGGCCGAGGCCCAGGCCGGCGAGCACCAGGTCGGCGCTCACCCGCGAGACGGCGAACAGGCCGAGGTCATAGTGCAGGCGCTGGGCCCGCAGCGGCCAGGCCGCGATCCGCGCGTAGCCGGCCGCCGCGATCAGCATGCCCGCGCAGATCACCCAGCGTTCGCTGACGTGGCGTGCCAGCAGGCCGCCGAGGACCGCGGCGAGGGCCAGCGGCACCAGGAAGCGCGCGAGCAGGTACGCACCGCCGGTGGAGTCGCGTCCGAACAGCGTCTGTGCGACGAGTTGCACGTCGACCAGGGTGGTCATGAGGGCGGCGCCGGACAGCAGGCTCACGCCGAGAGTGGCGAACACGCCGCCGCGGCGTGCGCCGCGCAGGTCGAGCAGGCGCGTACGAGCCCGTGCCTCCCAGATCACGAAGCCGGCCAGCACCACGACGCCGGCGGCCACGCACGGGACGCCCCAGGACGGCAGCGCCGAGTGGTCCGGGTCCGGGTTGTAGAGGCCCGCGACGAGCAGGCCGAGCCCGGCGGCCAGCAGCACGCCGCCGACCACGTCGATCCGCGTACGTGCCGTGGCGCGGGCCGGCGGCACCGTCCACTGCACCGCCGCCATCGCGAGCAGCGCGACCGGGATGTTGATCCAGAAGATGCCGCGCCAGCCCGCGACCGCGGCGATCGCCGCCCCGTACAGCGGGCCGAGCACGCTGCCGAGCTCCTGTACGGCCCCGACGCCGCCGAGCACGGTGGAGCGCCGGTGCTCCTCCCACAGGTCGCCGGCGAGCGCCATCGTGATGGGCAGCAGCGCGCCGCCGGCGAGGCCCTGGAGTGCGCGGCCCGCGACCAGCGTCGGCATCGAGCCGGCCAGGGCCGTGACCGCCGAGCCCGCCGCGAAGCCGGCCAGGCACACCTGGAGCATCACGCGCCGGCCGAACCGGTCCGAGAGCAGGCCGAGCAGCGGCATCCCGGCGACGTAGCCGAGCAGGAACGCGGTGACCACCAGGCTGGCGCGCTCGATGTGGTTCACCGGCACGCCGAGGTCGCCCACCATGGTCACCAGGACGGTGACGACGACGTACGCGTCGACGGCGGCGAGCAGGACGACGAGCCCGCCGACGCCGACGGCGACGCGCCGGGTCCCGATCACTTGGCCGGCGCGGTGATCGTGAACGGCTTGCCGTAGTCGGCGAACGCGATGGTCACCTTGCCGGGCTTGCCGCCGCCCTTGGACGGCACCTGCACGTCGGCCTTCAGCACGTGCTTGTCGGCGGTGGAGACCCAGATGTCGGCCGGGGCGTCGGCGTTCAAGCCGGGCACGAGCCGCGTGAGGGCGGCGCGGGCGAGCGTCGCGTGGACGCGGTAGCACTCCTGCCCGGCGACCTTGTCCTTGCCCTGGGTCTGCGGATTCTTGGCGGTGAGCAGGAGCTGCACGAGCCCGCGGTCGGGGTCGAGTACGGCCGAGGGGTCATAGATCCCGGCCACCTTGGACAGGGGCTCCTGCTGCCAGCCGCCCGTGAGGCCCTTGAAGTGCACCGTCTGGCCGAGCACCACGAACTCCAGCTGGATCGGCAGGCCCAGCTCGGTCACCTGCACCGTGCCCTGGGAATTGCCGTTCTTGAGCAGCTTGGCGTCCACGCTCTTGACGTTGACGTCCGGGTTCCCGCTGGTACGGAGGGTGAAACTGAGGCTCGGGACGCCACGCAGGACGTTAGCCGCCTGTTGCAGCACCTGCGCGCCGGGCGGCAGCTTGTCCGTGCCGCCGCCACTGCTGCAACCGACGGTGAGCGCGAGCACGATCTGGCACAGACCGGCGAGCCTGGCCCGAGATGATGACATACGGAGAACATAGCGCGGGACCTGGTGTGGAGCTGAACGATCCGCGCTAGCCGGCGGCCAGGACCGTGATGGCGGTCGCGACGAGGCCGCGGTCCATGATCCAGCGGCCCTCGAAGCCGGGCAGCGTACGGCCGTCGACGACCGGTCCGGGCACCAGCAGGCGGGCGCTGAACGTGCCGGCCGCCGGGTCCGGGGTGACCACGGCCTCCTCGAAGCCCAGCCACCGGCGGGTGAGCGGGAACCACGCTTTGTAGATCGACTCCTTCGCGCTGAAGATCAGCCGGTCCCAGCAGACTCCCGTGGCGTCACCCGCGACGCCGTTCAGCCACTCGATCTCCTCGGGCAGGGCGATGGTCTCTAAGACGCCGTCGGGCAGCGGCCCGTTCGGCTCGGCGTCGATGCCCACCGTACGCACCTTGTCGCCCATCGCGACCGCGGCGGCGCGGTAGCCGTCGCAGTGGGTCATGCTGCCGACCACACCCGCCGGCCAGGTCGGCGACCCGCGCTCGCCCGGCAGGATCGGCACCGGCGGAAGGCCGAGCACGGCCATCGACCGCCGCGCGCACGCACGTGCCGTACGGAACTCCCGGCGGCGTTTCTCCACCGACCGCGCGACGACTCTCTCCTCCTCGGGGAACAGCGTCGCGTCCTCGGGATCGTCGTACGCCTCGGCGGAGGCCACCTCGGGCGGCAGCAGCTCCTCGATCATCGGGCGTCTCCGGCGGGCAGGATCTGCCGGAACCGCAACGGCGGCCCGTCTCGTCGCTCCCACTCGCGCGGGTAACCGAGCGAGACCTCCTCGAAGCGGACGCCGTCGTGCCAGGTGGTCCGCGGAATGTGCAGGTGACCGTAGACGGCGGTGATGGCGTTGTAGCGCCGGTGCCAGTCGGCGGTGCGCTCCGTGCCGCACCACAGCGCGAACTCCGGGTAGCGCAGCACCAGCGTCGGGTCGCGTACGAGCGGGAAGTGGTTCACCAGGATCGTCGGATACATCTCGTCGCGCGCGTCGAGGAAGCGCTCGGTCTCGGCGATCCGCACGTCGCACCACGCCTCGCGGCTGGGGTGCGGGTCCGGGTGCAGGTGGAACTCGTCGGTGCACACCACGCCCGCGTCGTACGCGCCCTGGAGCGCCTCTTCCTTGGAGCGCACGCCGGGCATGCGGAACGTGTAGTCGTACAGCAGGAACAGCGGCGCGATGGTGACCGGTCCCCCGGCGCCGCGCCAGACCGGGTACGGGTCCTCGGGCGTGGCGACGTCCAGGCTCCGGCAGATCTCCACGAGATGGCGGTAACGCGCCTCGCCGCGCAGTTGCAGCGGGTCCGCCTGCGGGGTCCACAGCTCGTGGTTGCCCGGCGTCCAGATCACCTTGGCGAACCGCTCACTCAGGCGCCGCAGCACCCATTCGATGTCGGCGACGAGTTCCCCCACGTCACCGGCGACGATCAGCCAGTCCTTCTCCGACTGCGGCTTGATGTCCGCGACGATCTTGCGGTTCGCCTCGTACGCCACGTGCAGGTCGCTGATGGCCAGGAGCCGCGGTCCCTCGCTCAACGAAGCACACCTCGCGCCGCCGGATACGCTCCGGCCCCGTACATCGCGGGCCTCTCCGCGCCGAATCGCCTCACCGCACTCCTCCTGTCGACCCCTGGCATCAATCGCACCATATGCTGATCATCACCCAGTGTCCGCCGTGACCGGCACAAGCATTCCGCTGACTTCGCCCAGTTACAACGGTGCCTGCGCCTTCCCTCGATGTCGGTGGCGTGGCGTTTAATCGAGGGGTGGACATCGGTGAGCGCATCGCGGAGCTGACCGCTGAGGTCAAGCGGCTGAACGACCTGTATTACGGCACCGGCGACAGCACGCTGCCCGATGCCGACTACGACGCCTTGAAGGATGAGCTGGCGGCGCTCGTCGCCGAGCACCCGGAGCTGGAGCCGGCCGACAGCCCGCTGGGCAAGGTCAACGCGCCGGCGGAGCTGACCGGCCCGACGGTGCGGCACGCGCGTCCGATGCTCTCGCTGGCGAAGGCGACCGGCGAGGAGCAGGTCCGCACCTTCTGCGAGCGCTTCGGCGGCCAGGTATTCCGCGTGTCCGAAAAGCTCGACGGCCTGTCGCTCAGCCTGGTCTACACCGACGGGAGCCTGGACTATGCCGCCACGCGCGGCACGGGCGCGGTCGGTGAGCTGGTGACCGCGAAGGTGCACCACGTCATTCCCGGTCTGCCGGTCACGATCGATCTGCCCGGGCGGGTGGAGGTACGCGGCGAGGCGGTGATGCTGCGGTCGGTGTGGACGGCGTACAACGAGGCGCACCCGGACCGTACGCTGACCAACCCGCGGTCGGGCGCGGCCGGGACGCTGGTGTTGAAGGATCCGGCGGCGGCCGCGAGCGCCAACCGGCTGCTGCGGTTCTTCGCGTTCGGCGCCGACCGCGACGGCGCCGCGCTGGAGATCCCGGCGGGGTTCGAGCCGGTCGCCCAATACGTGTGCGCGAACGCCGACGAGGTGCTGGGGGCGATCGAGGAGATCAGCGTCCGCCGCGACGGGCTCGACTACGACATCGACGGCGCGGTCGTACGGCTGCACGAGCCGGCGGCGTTCGACGCGGCGGGTTTCAACAGCGCCGAGCCGCGCGGGGCCATCGCGTTCAAGTATCCGCCGGAGGAGAAACTGACGACGCTGCTGTCGGTGGAGTGGCCGGTGGGCAAGATCGGCCGGATCCCGCCGCGCGCGAAGGTCGCGCCGGTGTTCGTCGGCGGAGTGACCGTGGAGAACATCACCCTCCACAACCCGAGGCTGATCCGCGAGCGCGACCTGCGGATCGGGGACACGGTGGCGGTCGTACGGCGCGGGGACGTGATCCCGTTCGCGGGCCGCTCGCTGCCCGAGGAGCGCGACGGGACCGAGGTCGCGATCGTCCCGCCGGAGCACTGCCCGTCGTGCGGTTCGGAGCTGGAGATCCGCGGCACCGGCGAGGAACGCTGGTGCGTGAACCTCCAGTGCCCGGCGCAGGCGACGCGACGGCTGATGCACTGGGCCTCGCGGCAGGCGGCCGACATGGAGGGCGTCGGTGACGTCTGGATCGAAAAGCTCGCCGAGGACGGTGTGCTCAAGCGCCGCAGCGACTTCTACGATCTGACGGCCGGGCGGTTGCTCGGCTATACGCGGATGGGCGAGGTCAGTGCCAAGAACATGGTCGACTCGATCGCGTCCGCCAAGCGCATGGGACTGCGGCGCGCGTTGATCGGCCTGGCGATCCCGATGGCGTCAGAAGGCACGGCCAAGCGCCTGTGCCTGGCCGGCTACGAGCGCATCGAGGACGTCGCGGCGGCGACGGCGGAGGACCTGGTGGCGATCCGCGACATCGGCCCGAAGGCCGCCGCGAGCATCGTCGCCTTCTTCGCCCGCCCGGAGGTCAAGGAGGAGATCACCCGGCTGCGCGAGCGCGGCGTGGACCTCGACGTGCTCGAGGAGGACCGGCCACTCGACACGGCGGCCGCGGGCGACTCGCCGCTGAAGGGCACGTCGGTCGTGATCACCGGCTCGTACACCGACCCGCGCTCGGGCGCGAAGATCAGCCGCCCGGACGTGGCGCGCCTGGTCGAACAGGCGGCGGCGACGACCGCCTCGTCGGTCTCGGCCAACACCGACTTCCTGCTCGCCGGCGAAAACGTCGGCGCGGCCAAGACCGGCAAGGCCGAAAAGCTCGGCGTCACGATCGTCCAGCAGGACGAACTATGGCAGTGGCTGGCCGAGGCCGGCGTGCTCTAGACGCACCGAGCGATACCCATCCTGGTCGCTCCGCCACCGCCCGCTCGCCCGCACTCACGCCGAGGCCGTCGCCACGCCGGCGGCGAGTTCAGGGGGCTGGAAAGTAGGGCTACCCGGCACCCAGCTCCCCGATCACCTCGACGGGTCCGGTGCGGGTCTCAGTCGGCCAGTTGGGCGGCAGCGGCGCGCAGCCGTGCCGCCGTGCCGGAGGTCACCGGCTCGCCGTGGCCGAAGCACGCGATCTCCGCGTCCAGTTCGGCCAGTCGGTGGAAAGACGCGGCCGCCTGGGCCGGGTCGACGTTGAACACGCCGAGGACGACGTTCCCCGCTGAGGAGCAGGCCACCGAGTCGCCGGTGAACAGGACGCCGTGTTCCGGCAGGAACAGCGCGGCGCTGCCGGCCGTGTGCCCCGGCACGGCCACCACGCGCGCCCCGCCGCCGAAGTCGAGTACGTCGCCGTCCTCCAGTGGCCGGTCCACGCCGACCGGCGCGGGGTCCAGTGGCGGCATCTGCCGTCGCACCTGTTCGAGCAGCTCGCGCTCCCAGTCGGCCAGGACCGGTGGCGGCACCTCGGCCTCCCCGCGGATGACGGGTACGTCGGCGCGGTGTGCGCACACCTGCGCACCGCCCCACGAGGCGATCTCGGCGGCGGCACCGATGTGGTCCCCGTGGCAGTGCGTCAGCACGATCCGCCGGATGTCGCGGAGCCGGTGGCCGAGACCGCGGACCGCCCCGGCGATCGCAGGCCCGGAGCCCGGGACGCCGGAGTCGACGAGTGTCAGCCCTTCCGGGTCCTGCCAGATGTACACGTGGCCGACCGGGAAGCGAAGGAAGTGCAGGCGCGGGGTCAGCTCGATGACGTCCATGCGCCGACCGTAGGAGAAGCCTGGGCGAATGTCCGCGTGCTACGCCAACCGCCGAATCCGCTGTAAGCAGACCACCGTGCCGCGCTGGAGTCTCGCGCGATGGCGGAGGACACGGCCGAGTCGCGGGCCGAGCACGTGACGCTGGACGACGTCGCGCGGCTCGCGGGGGTCTCGATGGCGACGGCCTCGCGCGTGCTCAGTAAGAGCACTCGCGCCGTGCGGCCGGAGTTGCGGGACCGGGTGCTCGCGGCTGCCGCGCGCCTGTCCTACACGCCGAACCCGCACGCACGTGCGCTGGCGCGTAGCGCCTCCGAAATCGTCGGGTTGATCGTTCATGACATCGCCGACCCGTATTTCTCCTCGATCGCGGCCGGCGTGACGCGGGTGGTGGAGCAGCAGGGTGCCATGGTCGTGCTCGGCACCACGCTCCGCGCGCCCGAGCGGGAGATCGAGTACGTCGCGCTGCTGCGAGCCCGCCGGGCGCGCGCGATCGTGCTGGTCGGTAGCCGCACCGACGACCGCGACGTCACGGAGCGGCTCGCCGCCGAGCTGGCCGCCTTTCGCGCGGCGGGCGGCAGCGCCGCGTAAGTCGGCCAGGCGCGGCTCGGGGTGCCGACTGTCGAGCCGGACAACCGGGGCGGCGCACGGCGGCTCGCATGCGCGCTCGTCGAGCTCGGCCACCGCCGGTTCGCGGTGCTCTGCGGCCCGGCGGGACTCCTCACCGCGCGCGACCGGCTGGAGGGGTTCCGGCAGGGCCTGGCCGAGGCGGGCGGGGTCGCCGCCGACGTGGTCGAGGGCGGGTTCACCCGTGACGGCGGCCATGCGGTGGCGCTCGAACTGCTCGGCCGCGGCACCGCGTCGACCTGCGTGTTCGCCGTCAACGACGTGATGGCGGTGGGTGCGATGGCGGCGTTGCGCGAACGCGGCGTGCCCGTGCCGCAGGCCATGTCGGTCGCGGGCTTCGACGACATCGCGACGTTGCGCGACACCGTCCCGGCGCTCACGACCGTACGGCTCCCGCTGGAGGAGATGGGCGAGCAGGCGGCGCGGCTCACGCTCCTGCGGGCCCGCAGGTGCGGCCGATCACGGCACCCGGCGAGGTCGTCCTGCGCGCGAGCACCCGGCCTCCGGCCTGACCTGCGGCGGCGGTCGGCCGTGCGGGAGACTGGCACCTCGTACGGGCCTGGCGTGGGCCGCCGCCCGCGCCGGGTGGGCGGCCTCAGTCCGGCTGAACCGAGATCAGGTGCTCGCGCGCCTGGCGCATCTCCGGGACGCCCGACCAGCGCGCGGACAGGGCCAGCAGGCCGCTGACGTGGGAGTTCACCCGGGCCGATGACACCATGGGTGCGATGCGGGCGAGGGCGCACATGTGCTCGGCGGCCGGGAGCGGCTCGCCCGCCATCAGTGCCGCCTCGACCTGCCACGCCTGGTACGCCACCAGCAGCAGGGACGAGCACTGCCCGCTGAGCGCGACGGCTTCGGCGATGGCGGCGTGCGCGTCGGGGTAGGCGCGCATGCCGGCCAGCGCCACGCCGACGTTGCCCTTCATGTCGGCGGTCTCGAACGGAGACATGCCCTGGGTGTCGCCCAGTTCCGCCAGGCGGTCGCGCGCCGTGCGCTCCTGGCCGGGGACGAGGGCCAGCGAGCGTGCCAGCCGGAGGTTGAGCCAGGCCCGGCGGGCGGGGGGCAGGTCGGGGAGCGCGAGGCCCTCGCGGGCGTACATGGCGCCACGGTCGCCGTGGCGGCGGTCGATGCTGATCCGGCTCAGCACGCTGCAGGCGTTCGCCTGGCCGTCGACGTCCTCGGAGCGCCGCGCGAGGTGCAGGGCGAAGGACCCGGCGCGCAGGGCCACGTCGTAGCGGCGCGCGTCGTAGAAGATCCGTGCCGTTTCGCAGGCCAGCTCGGAGGCGGCGGCCTGCAACTTGCGGTCTTTGCCCGAAATGGTGAATCCGACCTTCTTCATATGCCGGAGTGCGATGGAAGAGACGGGAATGCCGCCTTGTTCATATCTGTTCCGAGCGAGCCGGTCGGCGAGTGTCCGGACATATTCGGGATCCTGGTATGGACCGACTTTTGGGGATGGCACGAAGGCGATCGCACCGACCGCAGTGACGAAGTCTCTGCGCTTCACGGGGTCATCCTCTGATTTGGGGGTTATGCGAACTTCCCACCCAATTCGTACGAGTAGTCGCTGCACCTTGGCGATGCCGCTGTCCTTGACTCCGCGCGAGGTCTGCGAGACCCACGATTGCGACACGCCCAGTTCGGCAGCGAGGTCCGTTTGCGACCAACCATGCCGATCCATGATCGTTTTTAATGCCTTGGGGAGAACGTCCGCGTCCATGCGGCATACCGTATGACCGTGGGAACTCGCGCGCTACCGATATCGCATCACCTCGTGCATGCTTTCTCAATACCGGACATCGGCATCCCGGCCGCAAAACGTCACCGGGGGATGGAGTTATGCCTAAAATGACGAATGATGACGTTCATCAGCTTGCCGAGAAACTCGCCGACGACTGCACAAAAGCGGGCCTTCGTGCCGAAGTGCTCGCGCCCACCCGCGTACGGGTCGGCGCGCCCGGCGGCCACGCGCGGCTGACCGAAACGGTGTGCTGCATGCCGCTGCCGCACGGGGACGAGAGCCTGATGTGGTGGTGGTCCTGGGGCGAGCCGATCAGCCCGGCGTCCCACATCCCGGACGCCGTCCGCGTCATCTCCCGCGTCCTCGCGCCTCCGCCGCCGGGCGGCGACGACCTCGCGTCGCGACCGCTGCGCGCTTGACGTTCTGGCAGGTCAGCGGCCCTGTGACACCCAGCGCACCGCTCTCGCGCGGCAGGATGCGGCAGTGGGCGCGGCGTCACGTCGCCTCCTCCTGACGGCCGGTGAGCGTGACCCACGGTTACGATGGCCGGTCCGTGGAGGGAGAGCGCCGTGCACGTTCGCCGGATCGTGGATCTGTCGGTGCCGCTGTCGGAGTCGACCCAGGTCTATCCCGGTGATCCGGTCCTGCGGGCCGAGTCGGCCGCCACCATCGAGGCGGACGGGTTCAACCTGCTCAGCCTGCGGCTCGGCTCGCAGACCGGCACCCACGTCGACGCGCCGTACCACTTCCGCGCGGACGGCGCCCGCGTCGACGAACTCGACCTGACGCTGTTCGCCGGCGAGGGCGTCGTCATCGACGTCACCGGCCTCGCGCCGCGCGCCCGCATCACCTGGGACCTCATCGCGCGCGCGGCCGCGCGGCTGCGGCCCGGTGTACTCGCGCTCCTGCACACCGGATGGCCGAGCCGGTACGGCCGCGACGCCTACTTCGACCATCCGTTCCTCGACGCGGACGCGTGCCGCCGCATGCTCGGCCTCGGCGTACGCACCTTCCTGCTCGACTTCCCCAGCATCGACGAGACCACGGACGCCCGGCACCCGGGCGAGGGATTCCCCGCGCACCGGCTCGTCGCCTCGGCGGGCGGAGTGATCGGCGAGAACCTCCGCGGCTTCGAGCAGATCGACTTCACGCCGTTCGTGTCCTGCCTGCCGCTGCGCCTGGCCGGCGCCGACGGCGCCCCCGTACGCGCCGTGGCCATGGACCTGGGCATACCCGAGATCCCCGCTGAGGGCCTCCCGGCGAATCTTCCGCGCCGGTCCCCAGCGTAATGTCGGCAGCATCCGACAGATTTCGGCACCAGATCGGCAGAAGCTCATGACCCCGACCTCCGGCATCGAACAGCGCCGTGTCCTCACCACCCCGATCCCCGGCCCGCGTTCGGCCGAGTTGCAGGCGCGCAAGAGCGCCGCGGTCTCGGCCGGGGTCTCGACCGGCCTCCCGGTCTACGTCGAGAGGGCCGGCGGCGGCATCCTCGTCGACGTCGACGGCAACCAGCTCATCGACTTCGGCTCCGGCATCGCCGTGACCACGGTCGGCAACGCCGCACCGCGCGTCGTCGAGCGGGTACGCGCGCAGGTCGCCGACTTCACCCACACCTGTTTCATGGTCACGCCGTACGCGGAGTACGTCGAGGTGGCCGAGGCGCTGGCCGAGCTGACCCCGGGCGGGCACGAGAAGCGCTCCGCGCTGTTCAACTCGGGCGCGGAGGCGGTCGAGAACGCCGTCAAGATCGCGCGGTCGGCCACCGGGCGGCAGGCGATCGTGGCGTTCGAGCACGCCTACCACGGGCGTACGAACCTGACGATGAGCCTGACCGCGAAGAACATGCCGTACAAGCACCGGTTCGGGCCCTTCGCGGGCGAGGTGTACCGGGTGCCGATGGCCTACCCGTACCGCTGGCCGACCGGGCCGGAGCACTGCGCGGAAGAGGCGTTCGGGGTGTTCGCGAGCCAGGTGCACGCGCTGGTCGGGGAGGACAACACCGCGGCGGTGCTGATCGAGCCGATCCAGGGCGAGGGCGGGTTCGTCGTGCCGCCGCCGGGCTACCTCGCGCGGCTGGCGGACTGGTGCCGCGAGCACGGCGTCCTGCTGATCGCCGACGAGATCCAGACCGGCTTCTGCCGTACCGGCGACTGGTTCGCCTGCGACCACGAGGATGTGGTCCCCGATCTGATCACCACCGCGAAGGGCATGGCCGGCGGCCTGCCGCTGGCCGCGGTCACCGGCCGGGCCGAGATCATGGACGCTGTGCACCCGGGCGGGCTCGGCGGCACGTACGGCGGCAACCCGGTCGCCTGCGCGGCGGCGCTGGGCGCCATCGAGACGATGAAGGCCGAGGACCTGCCGCGACGCGCCCGCGACATCGAGGCGTTGTTCGTGCCGCGGCTGCGTGAGCTGGCCGACAAGTACCCGCAGATCGGCGACGTGCGCGGACGCGGCGCGATGCTCGCCGTCGAGCTCGTCTCCGACCAGGACGCCAAGACCCCGGACGCCGCGCTGACCGCCGCCGTGAACAAGGCGTGCCACAAGGAGGGCCTGGTGACGCTGACCGCCGGGACGTACGGCAACGTGCTGCGCTTCCTGCCGCCGCTGTCCAGCCCCGACCATCTGCTCACCGAGGGCCTGGACATCCTCGAAGGCGCCTTCGCGTCCGCCGTCTGACCCACCTACCACAAAGCGAGGTATTCGTCTCATGTCCGACGTCACGCCCTTCTACCTCTCCGGCACCACGGCCACCGGCGAGGACACCCTCCCGGTGACCTCACCGTGGGACGGCTCGGTCGTCGGCGAGGTGTCCATCCCGACCGACGCGCAGGTCGAGCAGGCCGTCGCCGACCTGTACGCCGCGCGGTACGAGGCGCAGGCCACCCCCGCGCACGTACGTGCGGCGGCGCTCGACCACATCTCCGCGCGGCTGTCCGAGCGCGCCGAGGAGGTCGCGGCGCTGATCACCGCGGAGAACGGCAAGCCGCTGGTCTGGTCGCGCGGCGAGGTCGCCCGCGCGGTGTCGACGTTCCGGTGGGCCGCCGAGGAGGCACGGCGCTTCGCCGGCGAGCTGCAACGGCTCGACACGGACCCGAACGCGACGGGACGGCTCGCGGTGGTGCGGCGGTTCCCGCGCGGCCCGGTGCTGGGCATCGCGCCGTTCAACTTCCCGCTCAACCTGGTCGCGCACAAGGTCGCGCCGGCCATCGCGGTGGGCGCGCCGATCCTCGTCAAGCCGGCGCCCGCCACGCCGCTGACCGCGCTGCTGCTCGCCGAGATCATCGCCGAGACCGACCTGCCGCGGCGGATGGTCTCGGTGCTGCCGGTCCCGAACGAGAAGATGGCCTCGCTGGTCGCCGACCCGCGCCTGCCGGTGATCTCCTTCACCGGCTCGGGCCCGGTGGGCTGGTCGATCCAGCGTGACGCCCACGCCAAGCACGTGACCCTCGAGCTCGGCGGCGACGCCGCGGTGATCGTGAACCACGACTGGCCGGACCTGAAGGCCGCGGCCTCGCGGGTCGCGCTGTTCGCCAACTACCAGGCGGGCCAGTCGTGCATCTCCGTCCAGCGGGTGTTCATCCACACCGACGTGTACGAGGAGTTCGTGGCCTCGCTCGTCGCCGCGGTCGAGGAGCTGCCCACCGGCGACCCGACGGCCGACGGCGTGCAGGTCGGCCCGGTGATCAACGACGCGGCCGCAGAACGGATCACGACGTGGGTGGAGGAGGCGGCCGAGGCGGGTGCGTCCGTGCTCACCGGCGGCACCCGCGACGGGCGTACGGTCGCGCCGACCGTCCTGTCCGGGGTCCCCGCCGGCACCAAGATCGCCGAGGAGGAGGTGTTCGGGCCGGTCCTGTCCGTGGCCCGATTCTCCGACCTCGATGATGCCTTCTCGCTGGTCAACGCCTCGAAGTACGGGCTACAGGCGGGGATCTTCACCACGGACGTGCAGGCCGCGTTCCGCGCGCACCGCGACCTGGAGGTCGGCGGGGTGATCGTGGGCGACGTGCCGAGCTTCCGCGCCGACCAGATGCCGTACGGCGGATGGAAGGAGTCCGGCGTCGGGCGCGAGGGCCTGCGGTCCGCGATGAACGACCTCACCGAGGAGCGAGTGATGGTGCTGACCGGGCTCGAACTGTGATCCATGCCCGCGCGGCACGCCGCTTGAGGCCAACGCGATAGGGCAACATAGCCGACATGCCCGCACTCACCCGTTCGGAGGCGCAGACCCGCGCTCACCTGCTCGACGTCCACTCCTATGCCGTGCATCTCGACCTCGCGCGCGGCGAGGAGGTGTTCGGCTCCACCACGGTGATCCGCTTCGCCTGCACCGAGCCCGGCGCGGCGGCCTTCGCCGAGCTGCGGCCGGCGGAGCTGCGCCGTGTCGTGCTCAACGGCGCGGACCTGGACCCGGCGACGCTGCGGGACGGGCGGCTGGCCCTGACCGGGCTGGCCGCCGAGAACGAGCTGCTCGTCGAGGCGGACATGACCTACTCACGTACCGGCGAGGGCATGCACCGCTTCACCGACCCCGCCGACGGCGAGGTCTACGTGTACACCCAGTGCGCGCCGGACGAGGCCAGCCGGATCTTCGCGTGCTTCGACCAGCCGGACCTGAAGGCGGTCCTGGAGATCTCGGTGACCGCGCCGCCGGACTGGACGGTGCTGAGCAACGGCGCCGGCACGCGCGACGACGACGGGCACTGGGCGTTCGCCCCGACCGCGCCGCTCAGCAGCTATCTAGCGGTGGTCGTCGGCGGGCCGCTGCACTCGGAGTGGTCCGAGCACGACGGCGTGCCGCTGGGCGTGCACTGCCGCCGGTCGCTCGCCGGCCACCTGGACGCCGAGGAGATCTTCGACATCACCCGGCGGAGCCTGGACCGGTACCACGAGCTGTTCGAGGAGCGGTACCCGTTCGGCAAGTACGACCAGGCGTTCGTGCCCGAGCTCAACTTCGGCGCGATGGAGAACCCGGGTTGTGTGACCTTCCGCGACGAGTTCCTGTTCCGGTCGGCGGTCACCGACGTCGAGCGGGAGACCCGGGCGATCGTGATCGCGCACGAGATGGCGCACATGTGGTTCGGCGACCTGGTCACCATGCGGTGGTGGGACGACCTGTGGCTGAACGAGTCCTTCGCCGAGTACATGGGCCAGCAGGTGATCTCCGAGGTCACCCGGTTCACCACGACCTGGACCGGGTTCGCGGTCAAGCGCAAGGCGTGGGGGTATGACGCGGACCAGCGGCCGTCCACCCATCCGGTGGCGGCACGCGGCGTGGACGACACCGCGGCGGCGCGTGTGGCCTTCGACGGGATCTCCTACGCCAAGGGCGCCTCGGTGCTCCGCCAGCTCGTCGCCTGGCTCGGCGAGGAGGCGTTCCTGTCGGGGGTCAACGCGCACTTCGCCCGGCACCGGTTCGGCAACGCCGACCTGGCCGACCTGCTGAACGCCCTGTCCGGCGCGGCGGACGGACGTGACGTGCACGGCTGGGCCGAGCGCTGGCTGCGCACCAGCGGCGTGGACACCCTGCGCGCCGACGGCGCCGCGTTGCTGCACACCGGCACTCCGGGCGAGCCGGCGTCCACGCGCCCCCATCGGATCCTCGTGGGCCGCTATGACCTGGACGGCTCGGGCCGTCTGACGCTGCGCGACCGCCTGGACGTCGAGGTGCCGGCCGACGGCGCGCGTGCGGAGCTGCCCGAACCGGGCGGCCGGCCCGACCTGCTGGTCGTCAACGACGGCGACCTGAGCTATGCGAAGGTGCGGCTGGACGAGCGCTCGTGGCAGGCCGTCACCGTGGGGCTGTCCACGGTCGAGGACCAGCTCACCCGCGCTCTGCTGTGGAACACCTCACGCGACATGGTCCGCGACGGCGAGCTGCCGGCGGCCGACTTCCTCGCCCTCGTCGAGACCCACCTGCCCGCCGAGCCGGTCGTCGCCGTCGTGGAGGCCGTGCTGGCGTTCGGCCGGCTGGAGCTGGCCGATCGCTGCCTGCCGCCCGCGCGGCGGCCCGCGGCGATCGCCGCGCTCGCCGAGGTGTGCCGCCGGATCCTGCGGGATGCCACGGACGCCGGGCTGCGGCTGGCCGCCGTACGCGGGCTGATCCAGTGCTCGGCGACCGGGGAGGAACTGGCCGTCCTACGGGAGTGGCTGACGGACGGGCGGGTGCCGGGCGGCCCCGACGTCGACCAGGAGCTGCGGTGGAAGGCACTGCTGCAACTGTCGGCGCTCGGCGCGGCGGGCGAGCCGGAGATCGCCGCGGAGCTGGCGCGCGACCCGAGCGCGGCGGGCTGCCAGGGCGCCGCGCGGTGCGGCGCGGCGCTGCCGGATCCGGCCGCCAAGGAGCGTGCCTGGCAGCAGTTGTTCAGCGACGGCGCTCTGTCGAACCACCAGCTCACCGCCACCGCCGAGGGCTTTTGGCAGCCGGCGAACCCGGAGCCGACTGAGGGCTTCGTGGCGCGCTACTTCGCGGAGATCGCCTCGGCCGGCGTACGCGGCCCGACGGTGGCGACGGCCCTCGGCCGCACGCTGTTCCCGTCACATGCGGCGACGCCCGCGACCGAGCGCGCGGCTGAGGAGTGCCTGCGCGGCGACCTCACCCCGGCCCTTCGCCGTGCACTCGCCGACCAGCTCGACGATCTGCGCCGCGCCGTGCGCATCCGCGGGGTGTGAGGCCGCCGTCAGGCCGGCCGCCGGCCTGAGGCGGGATCCGGCAGGACGCGGCGGGCGACGGTCATGGCGGCCAGCACGCGCGGGAAGCCGGCGTACGGGAGCGCCTGCATGATCGCCTCGACCAGTTCGCCCGGCCGCAGGCCCGCGCCCATCGCCGCGCCGAGGTGGGCCTCGAGCTGGGGCTCGACGTCGCCGAGGGCGATCAGGACGCCGAGGGTGACCAGCTCCCGCCGGGCCGCGTCGAGGCCGGGCCGTGCGTGGATGTCGCCGTAGGCGAACTCGACGGCGAGCCGCGACAGGTCCGGCGCGATGCCGGCCAGCGCGTCGAAGGTATGGGCGCGTGCACCGCCCGTACCGCCGAGCTCGGCCTGCCGGGCGAGGCCGCGCTCGTAGCGTTCGTTCATGCCGCGCGGCCGTGGCGAGCCGTGAAGCCGAGAATCCGGTGCCAGGAATCCGTGCACGCCTCCTGCCACTGCTCATAGGAGCCATCGAAGAAGGAGTGCGGCGCTCCCTCGTACACGTACATCTCGTGCTCCTTGCCGGCCGCGTCGAGGCGGGCGGCGAACGCGTCGAAATCCTCCTGCGGCGTGGCGACGTCGTCGCCGGCGAGCAGCATCAGCAGGGGCGCGGACAGCTCCGCCGTACGGTCGCCGAAGAACCGGGGCGGCCCGTAGAAGCCGACCGCTCCGGCCAGACCGAGTCCGGCGGCTGCCAGCCGCCAGGAGTAACCGCCGCCCAGGCAGAACCCGACGCTGAACACCGGGCCGTCGCTCCGCTCGCCGATCGCCGCGACGGCCGCGGCGGCGTCGGCCTCGACGCGGCCCGGCTCCAGCCGCGCCATGTGCGTGCCTCCGTCGAAGGCTTCGTCACGCGTACCGGTCCCGGCGCTGCGCCCGTAGTAGTCCATCGCCAGCGTGTGAAAGCCCGCCTCAGCGAACCGTACGGCCAGGTCGTGGTAGAAGGGGTGCAGTCCGCGAAGGTCGGGGAGCAGGAGCACGTTCTGGCCGTTCGGAACGGTCGGCGTCGCACGGTACGCGAGGAACCGGTTGCCGTCGCCCGCAGTGATCTCCAGGGCCTCCCGGTCGGCCACCGGGCCGGTGACGACGGGAGCGGCGGGCGGGCGGCTGTCGGTGGTGTGACACATGATCAGATCTCTTTCGATTGCGCGTTTTCGTACGGGACGAGGCTGCCGGAACCCGTGGGAGGCACCAAGACCCCTGGTGTTCGGGTACTAACAGGGCCACCCTGAGCGGCCGAGACGCGGGCATACTGGCGGGATGGGAGATTTGGGGACGTTTCTGCGGTCCCGCCGGGCTCGGGTCACGCCGGAGAGCGCGGGGCTGCGTACCGGTTCCCGCCGCCGGGTGCCGGGCCTGCGCCGGGAGGAGCTGGCCCAGCTCGCCGGGATCAGCGTGGAGTACTACCAGCGGCTGGAGCAGGGACGCGCCAACCGTCCCTCCGACGAGGTCCTGGAGGCGCTACGCCACGTGCTGCGCCTGGACGACGTCGAGCGCGACCACCTGTACGTGCTGGCCCGGCCGAACCGCCGCCCGGCGGCGGCGGCCGAGTCCCCGCGTCCGGAGCTGCGCCGCCTGCTCGCCCTCATGAGCGTTCCCGCCATGATCGTCAACGATAGCTTCGACGTGCTGGCGCACAACCCGATCGCCGGACGGCTCTTCGCAGCGGACAGCGGCGCACCGGACGGAGGGTGGAACCTGGCGCGGTTCCTGTTCCTCGCCCCCGAGGGCCGCGCGTTCTACGTCGAGTGGGACGACGTGGCCGCCGCCACGGCGGGGCAGCTGCGGGTCGTGGCAGGCCGGTACCCCGGCGACCCCGGCCTGGCCGGGCTGCTACGTGATCTGCGGACGGGCAGCGAGACGTTCCGGCGTCTGTGGTCCGGCGGTGACGTCGACCTGCGGACGCACGGGGTCAAGAGCCTCCGGCACGCCGAGGTGGGCGCGCTGACCCTCGCCTATGAGAACTTCGACCTGGCCGGCGACTCCCGGCAGCGCCTGGTCTCCTTCACGGCCGAGCCCGGCAGCCCCAGTGAGGCCGCGCTCCAGCTCCTCGCCACGCGCGGGCTCGTGATCGCCGGAGAAAACGCAGTGCCCGCGGGCCGCGGCCTCCTCCCCTAGAAGGCCACGCCCGCGAGCTCCCGCCGTCCCGCGCGCCCCGGTTGTTGTGAATCCGGTACGCGGGATTCCGGCCCGTCTTGCGCGCCAAGGACGAATCCCCTGTTTCATCCAGACGCCCGGGCCACCCGTGGTGGTCTCGTGGTCGCGGACAGGCGGTGCACGCCCCATCCAGCGTGCCTCTATTGTGACGCTGACCAGGCCTCTTGGGCAAAGACCGGCTTGTTCTGGTGCCCATATAATCTGTTCATGACGCTGCGTCAGTTCGAATATCTGATCGCGGTGGCCGAAGAACACTCCTTCACGCGGGCTGCCGAGCGGCTGCTCGTCTCACAGCCGGCGCTGTCCCACCAGATCAAGGTGCTCGAGTCCAGTGTCGGCGGTTCGCTGCTCGACCGGCTTCCCGGCACGATCGAGGTCACCGCGCTCGGCGGCGCTTTCCTGCCGCACGCCGTCGCCGCGGTGCGCAGCGCCGAGGACGCGGCACGGGCCGCGCGCGCGGTCGGGCGGCTCGCCGGGGGCGAGCTGCGGGTCGCGGCCCTCCAGTCGATCGCGCTCGGCATCATCCCGCCGGCCATCCGTGCGTGGCGGCGCGAGCATCCGCAGGTCCGCGTGCAGATCCGGGAGTTCATGCACGTCGACCTGCTGGTGACGGAGATGCTGCACGGCGGGGCCGACGTCGCGATCGGCCCGGAGCCGGCCGGCTGGAGCGGGGTGAGCCGCTCGCTCGGGCCGGAGGAGTTCATGGTGGTGCTGCCCTACGACGACGCCGAGCTGCGGTCGGGCGGCCGGTCGATCGACCTGCGGCGGCTCGCCGCCCGCCCGTGGGTGCTGTACGCCCCGGACTTCGGCCTGACCCCCGTGGTCAGCGCGGCCTGCGCACGCGCGGGCTTCACGCCCCGCGCCGCCGTGCGCACGCACCACACCGCGACGGCGATCGAACTCGCGGCCGCCGGCCTGGGTCCCGCCCTGGTGCCGGGCAACGTCATCGGCCCCGACTTCGAGCGCTGCACCGTACGCCCGGACCCGCCGATCTGGCAGGAACTCGTGGCCTTCACCCGCGCGTACGTCTCGCCGCCCGCCGCGGCCTTCATCGAGACACTCGCCGAACACACGTCCCTCTAGCCTCGCCCGCCCCGGCGGACCAGCTGTCGACTCTGGGCGACCAGCGCGCCCGCGGAGTCCCAGACGTCGACCTCCTCGTCGAACCAGTCGTCGCCGATCAGCCTCGTACGCGCGTGCAGCCTCAGCCACCCCGCGGCCGCCCGCCCGCGTACGTGCAGCGTCAGCTCGACGGTGGAGGCGGGTTCGAGCAGGCCGACAGCCACCGGGGCGAGCGGCTTCGCGTCGACGGCGAGGGCGAGCACGCACGCGTCGGGCCGGTCGCTCTCTGGCAGGCGGAAGTACCCGCGCAGCTCCGGGACGCCGTGCGGCGCGCCGTCGAGCCAGCCGGTCGTACCGGTATCCAGGCGCAGGTCAAGGCGGGACAGGAACCGCCGTCCCGGGCCGAGCGGGTGGGCCGGGTCGAGCGCCACGCACGCCTCCACCGGCGGCATCGAGGGCGGATCGGCCGACCAGAGGCTCCCTGCCTCCCGGCCGAGATCGGCGGTGCTCACCTGGGCCGAGAGGATCGCTCGCCCCTCCTGGACGACGGTGGCACGGGTCACCGAGACCGTACGGCCCGCGCGCAGGGGCTCCAGGCGTATCTCCGCCGGGCCGGGCGCCCCGGGCCGCAGGAAGTGCGCGCTCGTCGCCACCGGGTCCGGGTGCGGCGACGCGTCCAGGACCGCGCGCAACGCGGTGGCCAGCAGGTACCCGCCGTGCACGATCCCGGAGATCTCCGGCGTGAAACCCAGGTCGAGCTCGGCCGCGTACCGGCCCTCCCCAATGCCTCGTACCGCCGACGCGTCCGCGAAACCGGTCATCAATCCCTCCCGGACGGATGGCCGGATGAGGCAAGCCCGAAGGCACACCGCGGCCGTGATCGAGGGAGTAGCGTCGCATACCCCCGATCACAACGAGAGGCGGGTGCGGCCATGGTCGGCGCCGGCGTCGACCCGACCACACCCAACGTCGCCCGGATGTATGACTTCTACCTGGGCGGCAAGGACAACTTCGCCGCGGACCGCGAGGCCGCCGAGCGCATCATGAAGATCATGCCGCACGCCCCCGAGTGGGTGCGGACCAACCGCGGGTTCCTGGTCCGCGCCGTCGAGGCCCTCTCTGAGCTGGGCCTGCGGCAGTTCGTCGACATCGGCACCGGCCTGCCCACCCAGGACAGCGTGCACCAGGTGGCGCGGCGCAGGGGCCGCGGCGCGCGGGTGGTCTACGTCGACGTCGACCCCGTCGTGGTCTCGCACGGCCGCGCGCTCCTCGCGACCGACGCGGACAGCACCGTGATCCAGGCCGACATGCGCGAGCCCGAGGCGATCCTGACGCACCCCGAGACGCGCGCGCTGATCGACTTCGAGCGGCCGGTCGCGGTCCTGCTCGTGGCGGTTCTGCACTTCGTCCCGGGCGACCGCGAGGCCGCCGCGATCGTGTCCCGGCTGTGCTCCGGCCTCGCGCCCGGCAGCCACCTGGTCATCTCCCACATCACGGCCGACGAGGTCGCGCCGGACGTCGCCAGCGAGGGCCGCCAGATCTACGCCACGACCTCGCTCGGCTCGATCACGCCGCGCACCCCCGCTCAGGTGAGCGCGCTCTTCGACGGCCTTGAGCTGCTCGAACCCGGCCTGGTCGGCGTGGAGTACTGGAGAGCCGGCCGCCAGCCGCCCGGAAGGACCTTACCGCTCGGTTTCCTCGGAGGCGTTGCCCGTACGATGACGTGATCAACATCTGCACGGGGAGCACGCATGACCGAAGACGCCGAGTGGATGCGCCGTTCGACCGGCCGCGAGCCGGTCGAGCTCGACACCGGCCGCCCGCACCCCGCGCGGGTCTATGACTACCTGCTCGGCGGCAAGACCAACTTCGAGGCCGACCGGCGAGCGGCCGAGACATCCCTCGCAGCCAACCCCACCGGCCGTACCGGCCCGCTGGAGAACCGCGCGTTCATGCTGCGGGCCGTGCGCTACCTCGTGGCCGATGCGGGCATCCGCCAGTTCCTCGACATCGGCACCGGCATCCCCACCACGCCCAACGTCCACCAGGTCGCGCAGAGCGCCGCGCCCGCCGCGCGCATCGTCTATGCGGACAACGACCCGATCGTGCTCTCCCACGCACGCGCGCTCATGAGCAGCACCCCCGAGGGCGAGACCGCCTACATCGAGGCCGACATGCGCGAGCCGAAGACGGTCCTCGACGCACCGGAGCTGCACGCGGTCCTCGACCTGGAAAAACCGGTCGGGCTCCTGCTCGTCGCCACCATGCACCTGCTCAGCGACCTGGACGAGGCGTACGACGTCTGCGGCCGGTTCGTGGCCGCGATGCCGCCGGGCAGCCACCTCGTGCTCACCCACCTGACCGGCGACCTGCTGCCCGAGCAGTTCGACGAGGTCTCGGCGAACTACGCGCGCCGTGGCATGACGCTCGTGCCGCGCACCAAGGCCGAGGTCACCCGATTCTTCGACGGGCTGGAGCTCATCGACCCGGGCGTACAGGTCCTGCACCGCTGGCGTCCGGATCTGCGCCGGCCGAACGACATCGGCACCGGGCGGGCCGCCGACGCCGAAGTCTCCCTGTACGGCGGCGTCGCCCGCATCTGATACCCCGCTGACCTGCGGGGATACAATTCGGGCATGAGCTTCCGGCAGATGGAGTATCTGCTGGCCGTCGTGGAGGAGGGCTCGTTCACCCGGGCGGCGCAGCGGCTGTCGGTATCCCAGCCCGCGCTCTCCCACCAGATCCGCGCGCTGGAGCGCACCGTCGGGCATCCTCTGCTCGAACGCCTGCCGGACGCCGTACGCCTGACGCCGATGGGGCGTGCGTACCTGCCGCACGCCATCGCGGCCCTGCACAGCGCGGACGAGGCACGCCACATCGCCCGGCCGCGCGGCGACGTGGACCCGATCACGCTGCGGATCGCCGCGCTGTACTCCATCGCGCTCGGCATCATCCCGCCCGCGGTCATCGCGTGGCGGCGGTTCTACCCGGACGCGCACGTCGAGCTGCTGGAGTACGGCAACAGCGGCGACCTGGCGGGACTGATGGCGCTCGGCGGCGCCGACGTCGCCGTCAGCGCCGCGCCGCTGCACTGGGACGGCCCTGTACGCGTGCTGGGCAGCGAGGTGCTCGTCGTCGTGCTGGCACCCGATGACCCGGTGGCCGCCGACGGCCGCCGTACGGTGCGGCTGGCCGAGCTGGCCGACCGCCCCTGGGTGCTCTACACGCCGGACAACGGGCTCGCGACCGTCGTCGCGCAGGCGTGCTCGGCCGCCGGTTTCGTCGCGCGGCCCGCGGTGCACACGCACCACACGTCGACCGCGGTGCAGCTCGCCGCCGCCGGGCTCGGCCCGGCGCTCGTGCCGCGGAACATGATCGAGGCCGACTTCACCGGCGTCCAGCTCGAACCCGACCCTCCGGTGCTCCGCGAGCTGGTGGCCTTCACCGCCACCGCCGAGGTGCCGCACATCTCGGTGTTCATCGACATCCTGGCCGAGCGCGGCCCCGTACGCTCACGGCGTCCCGGCGGGCCCCGCTGAGAGGCGGTAGAGGATCTCGCCGGCGTCGTGCACGACCAGCGTGCCGGGGTCGCGCGACCACTCCTCGACGTCGATCGCGCCCGGGTCGAGGTAGGACAGTCCCAGGGCGCGCGTGGTCTCGGCGTCGATGCCGGTCGCCAGGGTGACCTCGATGCGGCAGCGCTCGCCCTCGGCCTCGTCGTACGTGCCGCCGCCGCGCAGGTGGGTGGAGTGGGCCAGAACGCCCCAGGGCAGGTGACGGTAGCGGTCCCACTGCTTCACGAAGTAGTCGCGGCAGTGGTACCCGACCTGCGCGATCGTCTCGCCGTGGGTGCGGCTGACCTCGGTGACGTGCGGCGCGTACAGCACGACCTGGCCGCCGTCGGCGACGACCGGCTCGACCTTGTACATGCCCTTGGCGGCAGTCCAGATCTCGTCGTAGCGCCGCGACACCAGGGAGAGCACGCGTTTGACCGGCGCGGACAGGTACTTCACGTCGGCCTGCGCCGCGATGTCGGCGGCCGCGGCCCAGGCGTCCTCGGTGCCGCCGTAGGCGATCGCGTGCAGGTTCACGGTGCCGGACTCGACGACCAGGGCGAGGCAGCGCAGCTCTGCCGGCACCTTGGCCGCGGCCCGGTTGATCAGCGCGCGTACGGGCGTGACGCCGCGGGTGCCGATGATCTCGGCGCTGCTGATCAGCGCGCCCAGCCAGTGGGAGACGTCGATGACCTCCTGGCCCGCGACGCCGGGGAACAGGTACTTGTTTCCGCCGGAAAAGCCCACGACCTCGTGCGGGAAGACCGGCCCGACGACGAGCGTGACGTCGCTGTCGACGACGGCGCGGTTGAGCCGTACGTCGACCGGCTCGGACAGCCGGCCGCCGGACAGCTCGGCCAGCTCCTCGCCCGTGATCACGCCGACCGAGGTGAGCATGGCGGGGTCCCACCACTCGTGGTTGCGCACGGTCACGCCGGGGTAGCGCCGCTCGCTGTCACCCGGCGGGTAGCCGAGGAGGGCGGCGAGCCGCTCCTCGCTCATCGCCGGGTGCGTGCCCAGCGCGACCATGAAGGTGAGCTCGGCGACGCGGCCGTGCAGCGCGGCGTGCACGGCGTCCAGGAGCAACGGGAGCGGGCAGCTGCGGGTGGCGTCGGGCACCAGCACGCACACCTTCTTGCCGGTGTAGCCGGGCTCCTCCAGCGCGGCGCGTACGAACCGCTCGACGTCGGCGGCGGCCAGAGTCTCCTGCGCCGAGCCGAGGACGTGGGCCATGAGAGGCTCCCTTCGGCCGGGTCGGTCACCTTCCAGTATCACCGGTCGAGCACGGCACGCCCGGCGGCGAGGACCGTACGGACGTCGAGGGTGGTGTCGCCCGGGGTCCAGGCGAAGGTGATCAGGTCCGCGGGCGCGCCCGGGCGCAGGACGCCGCGGCCGCCGGCGAACCGGCCGGGGTTGGCGGTGGCCAGGCGCAGGCCGTCCGGCAGGGTCAGGCCGGCCATCGTGATCGCGGTCGCCACGCCGTCGGCCAGCGAACGCGACGCGCCCGCCAGGAACGGGGTGCCGGCGCGGGACAGCCGCCCGTCGTCTGACAGCTCGACCTCGCCCCCGACCGGCGTACGGTAGCGGCCCGGCGGCATCCCGGCCAGCGCCGTCGCGTCCGACACGAGGTGGGCGCGTTCGATCCCCTTGGCGCGCAGCATCGCGCGGAACGTGTCCGCGCTCAGGTGGTGCCCGTCCGCGATGAACCCGGCGTGCAGGCGGTCGTCGGCGAGCTGGGCCCACAGGTGGTTGGGGTGGCGGGGCAGCAGGGCGTGCGTCGCGTTGCCCACGTGGGTGGCGAGCACGGCGCCGGCGTCGGCGGCTCGGGTGATCTGCTCCGGCGTGGCGTGCGTATGCCCGATCGCGCAGCGTACGCCGTCGCGGGTTGCGCGGGCGATGAGGTCGATCGCGGCGTCGTCGTGCGGCGAGACGGTGACCAGGCCCGCGAGAGCGCCCCAGCGGCGCAGCTCCGCGAGGTCGGCGGGCCGGATGTGGCGTGGGTCGTGCGCCCCGCGCGGCCCGTCCTCGGCGGACAGGAACGGCCCCTCGACGTGCGCGTACGGGATGGCGTGCGCGACGAGCGGGTCCGCGGCGCGGGCCCGCGCGATCGTCGCCAGGGCCGCGGTGATCCGCTCCTCGGGCGCGCTCACGAGCGTCGGCACGACGGTGGTGACGCCCGCGCCGTGCAGCGCGCGTACCAGCGCCGCCACGGTGTCCTCCTCCAGGTCGGCGGCGTTGACGTCGTGCCCGGCGAAGCCGTTGACCTGGAGGTCGACCAGGCCGGGCGCCAGCCAGAGCGCGGACGGCTCGCCGACGGCCGTGATCGCGGCGACCCGGCCGTCCTCGACGGCGACGCGCAGGGTGCGGCCGGTCGCCGGGTCCCGGCCGGTGATCGCCCGGTCACGCGCCATCGGGCGCGGACTCCTCGTCGAGGTAGATCGTGCAGCGGGGGTGGGTGCGCAGCGCGCTCGCGGGCAGCCGTCCGGTGACCGGCCCGTGCAGGGCGGCGGTCACCGCGGCGCGCTTGCGCGCCCCGGGCGCCATGCAGAAGACCTCCGCCGCGGACAGCAGCGCCGGCACGGTGAGGGTGATCGCCCGGTGCGGCACCTCGTCCAGGGTCGCGAAGCAGCCGTCGTCCACCTGCTGGCGGCGACTGACCTCGTCCAGCTCGACGATCTTGACCAGGGACGGGTCGGCCAGGTCGGCCGGCGGGTCGTTGAAGGCGAGATGGCCGTTGACGCCGATGCCCAGGCAGACGAGGTCGACCGGCGCGGCCGCGAGCAGCGCGGCGTACTCCCCCGCCGCCGCATACGGGTCGTCGCCGGGCTCGATCAGCCGTACCGTCCCGATCGGAACACGGTCGAACAGCACGTCGCGCAGCCAGTGGCCGAACCGCTGGGGCGCGCCGGGCGGCAGCCCGATGTACTCATCCATGTGGAAGGCGGTCACCCGGCTCCAGTCGATCCCGTGACGCACCGCGAGGGAACGGAGCGTGGCCTCCTGGCTGGGCGCCGAGGCGAAGATCATCCGTACCTGGGCCTGGGCCGCCAGCCGCCGGACGAGCGCCGCCGCGACGTCGTCGGCCGCGGCCGCGCCGAGCGCCTCGGGGCCGGGCAGCCGCCGCACGCGGACCTCGGGCATGGCCCTCCCCTGCTCGGCGCCGGACACCAGCACCCTACGGGGACGGGAGAAACGGGGGGACGACCGTACGGCCGCAGCGCTAAGGAGTCCACCACGGGCCGTACGGCCGCGTTTGACCGTGGGGGCGGTCAGCCGGATCCGACCGGGGGGCCACCGGTGGAGTGCCCCCGAAGGAGCCGCTCGCTTGCTTCCGTCCGACTACACCCCTACCTTCGCCGATCCGATGCGCGGAGTCAGCGCCGCTGACCACCATCTTGCCGTCATGCCAGTGGTAACCCCGGTCTACCCGCTGGCCCTGATGCCAGGCGGCCGCTCCGGCTCGGCGCGACGCCTCCGGTGTCACTCGCGTACCGGCCGTCGCTCTGGCCCCGGTGGGCACGCTCCCGGATCGACAGGCGTTCGACAAGCCCTCCTCGCCGCGTACGGAAGGCACGCCACCCCTACGAGCCCCCTACCGCCCCCTCATCACCTCCGGATCGGCCGGTAAGGGGATGGCCGGGCGGCCGGGGCTCCGTCTAGCGTTCCTTGACGGCAGAGCCGACAGGAGGGACGTCACGCCACCATGACGACACTGCCCACCGATCCCGAC
Organism: uncultured Actinomycetota bacterium; assembly: GCA_963799975.1. GTDB lineage: Bacteria > Actinomycetota > Actinomycetes > Streptosporangiales > Streptosporangiaceae > Actinoallomurus. The sequence continues at coordinate 1,847,681 of CAWCZF010000006.1, forward strand.
ACGTGGATCCGGCGCTACCACGACGCGCCGGACAGCGCGGTCCAGCTCGTCTGCTTCCCGCACGCCGGGGGGTCGGCCAGCTTCTTCTTCCCGGTCTCGACGGCGCTCTCGCCGGGCGTCGGCGTCTCCGCGGTCCAGTACCCGGGCCGTCAGGACCGCCGCGCCGAGCCCAACATCGACGATCTCCCGGCCCTCGCCGACGCGATCCTGCCCGCCGTACGCCCGCTGGCGGGCCGGCCGCTGGCCTTCTTCGGGCACAGCATGGGCGCGCTCCTCGCGTACGAGGTGGCGCTGCGGCTCGAGGCCGAGGGCGCGCCTCCCCTGACACGCCTGTACGTCTCGGGCCGCCGCGCGCCATCGCGCTACCGGCCCGACGTCGTGCACAAGCAGGGCGACGCCGGCATCATCGCCGAGCTGCGCCGCCTCAGCGGGACCAACGCCGACCTGCTCGGCGATCCGGAGACGCTGGAGATGATCCTCCCGGCGATCAAGAGCGACTACAAAGCCGTCGAGACGTACCAGCACACGCCCGGCCGGTCGGTGAGCTGCCCGGTCCTCGTGCTGATCGGCGACAACGACGCCAAGGTGACGGCCGAGGAGGCGAACGCCTGGGCCGAGCACACGACCGGCACGTTCGAGCTGCGGGTCTTCCCCGGCGGCCACTTCTACCTGGTCGACCAGAGCCGGCAGGTCATCGACCTCATCGCGGCGGACCTGGCCGCGCGGCCGGCCTAGGAACACCCCTTCGGCAAGGCTCCCGGCGCCCGTGCCGGGGGCCTTCGTGCGTCGTGACCGGCGTCCGCCGCCGTCAGATCGCGGTTAGGTCGGCTTTAGTGCGGTCCGCGACGCTCGGGGGCAGGTGGAGCCACGAGGAGAACGCGACACGCGCCCGAGCGGGCCGGAGAGCCGGCCTGTGCCGCGGGCCCGCGCTCGCGTGCCCGTGCCGTACCCGCCGGCCGCGCCGTACGCGCAGGTCGCGCGCTCTCGCGGAGAGGAGTGGGGGCACCGAGATGGCGGAGAATGAGCAGAAGCTTCTTGACTACCTCAAGCGCGTCACCGGCGATCTGCGCCAGACGGAGCGCCGTCTGAAGGAGGTCGAGTCGGCCGGTCGCGAACCGGTCGCGATCGTCGGCATGGCCTGCCGCTTCCCCGGGGGCGTACGGTCCGCGGACGACCTGTGGAAGCTGGTCGCCGACGGCCGGGACGGCGTGGGCGCGCTGCCGGCCGACCGCGGCTGGGACCTGGACGCGCTCGTGCACCCCGACCCGCAGCACCTGGGCACCAGCTACGTCGGCGAGGGCGGCTTCCTGTACGACGCGAGCGAGTTCGACGCCGCGTTCTTCGGCATCAGCCCTCGCGAGGCGCTCGGCATGGCGCCGCAGCAACGCCTGGCGCTCGAGGCGTCCTGGGAGGCCATCGAGCACGCCTGCATCGACCCCGAGTCGCTGCGCGGCAGCCCGACCAGCACGTTCATCGGCTGCGACGGCCTGGACTACTGCCTCGGCGCGGCACAGGTCCCCGCGGGCTCGGCCGGCTACTTCACGACCGGCAACTCCGGCAGCGTGACGTCGGGCCGCGTCGCCTACACCTTCGGCCTCGAAGGACCCGCCGTCACCGTCGACACCGCGTGCTCCTCCTCCCTCGTGGCGCTCCACCTGGCCTGCCAGTCGCTGCGGCAGGGCGAGTCGAGCCTGGCCCTGGCGGGCGGCGTGTACGTGATGGCCTCACCGGCGCCGCTGATCGGCTTCAGCGAGTTGCAGGCGCTGGCACCGGACGGCCGGGCCAAGCCGTTCGCCGCCGGCAGCGACGGCATGACACTGGCCGAGGGCGTCGGGATCCTGCTCCTGGAGAAACTGTCGGACGCGCGGCGCAACGGCCACCGCCCGCTCGCCCTCATCCGCGGTTCGGCGGTGAACCAGGACGGTGCGAGCAACGGTCTGACCGCGCCGAACGGTCCGTCGCAGCAGCGGGTGATCGGCGCGGCGCTGGCGAGTGCGCGGCTGTCGGCAGGTGAGGTGGATGCGGTCGAGGCGCACGGCACGGGGACCTCGCTGGGTGATCCGATCGAGGCGCAGGCTCTGCTGGCGACGTACGGGCGTGACCGGCCCGAAGACCGGCCGTTGTGGCTGGGCTCGATCAAGTCCAACATCGGGCACGCGCAGATCGCGGCCGGCGCGGCCGGGGTGATCAAGATGGTGATGGCCCTCCGGCACGGCGTGCTGCCCGCCTCCCTGCACATCGACGAGCCGACCCCGCACGTGGAGTGGGACGCCGGCGCGGTACGTCTGCTGACCGAGACGGTGGACTGGCCGCGGGGCGACCACCCGCGCCGAGCCGGGGTGTCCTCGTTCGGCATGTCCGGCACCAATGCCCACATCATCCTGGAGCAGGTGCCGGAGCCGAAGACACCTGCCGAACGAGGCACCCCGGAACCCGGCGTCCTGCCATGGGTGCTGTCCGCGCGCAACCCCCAGGGCCTGCGCGGTCAGGCGGCGGCGCTCGCCACGCGTGCCGCCGGCCGCTCTCCCGCCGACGTCGGCTGGTCGCTGGTCACCACGCGTACGGCCTTCGACCACCGGGCCGTGGTCGTCGGCCAGGACCGGGACGAACTGCTGGCCGCGCTGACGGCCCTCGCGGCGGGCGAGGCACACCCCGGCGTCGTGAACCCCGGCAGGCCCGCCGGCGGCGGGCCCGGCCCGGTGCTGGTGTTTCCGGGTCAGGGTTCGCAGTGGGCGGGGATGGGTGCGGAGCTGCTGGATTCCTCGGCGGTTTTCGCGTCGCGGATCGCGGAGTGTGAGCGGGCGTTGTCGCCGTATGTGGTCTGGTCGCTGACGGAGGTGCTGCGCGGCGGTGAGATGAGCCGGGTCGATGTGGTGCAGCCGGTGTTGTGGGCGGTGATGGTCTCGCTTGCGGCGGTGTGGGCTGATTACGGTGTCGAGCCCGTTGCGGTGGTGGGGCACAGTCAGGGGGAGATCGCGGCCGCGTGTGTGGCGGGTGCGCTTTCGCTTGAGGATGCGGCGAAGGTCGTGGCGTTGCGGAGCCGGGCGTTGCGGCGGTTGGCGGGTGGTGGGGCGATGGCCTCGCTCGGCGTGGACGAAAAGCGCGCGCTGGAGCTGATCGGGGACTCCGCCGTGAGCGTGGCCGCCGTCAACGGGCCCGCGTCGACCGTGGTCTCCGGGCCGCCCGGCGAGGTGAACGCCGTGGTCGGCGCGGCGCAGGCCGCCGACCTGCGGGCCCGGATGATCGAGGTGGACTACGCCTCCCACGGCCCGCAGGTCGAGGAGATCCGCGACGAACTCGCCGAGGCCCTCTCCGGGATCGCTCCCGCACGTACGGACGTCGCGTTCTACTCCGCCGTCACCGGCGGCAGGATCGACCCGGCCGAACTCGACGCGGACTACTGGTTCACCAACCTGCGGCGGCCCGTACGCTTCGCCGACGCCGTACACGCACTCCTCGACGACGGACACCGCCTCCTCATCGAAGCCAGCCCCCACCCCGTACTCACCATCGGCATGCAGGAGACCTTCGAACAGACCGGCGCCGACGCCGTCACCGTACCCACACTCCGCCGCGACGAAGGCGGGCCTCGGCAGGTCGCCCTCGCCCTCGGGCAGGCGTACGCCGCCGGAGCGAAGGTCGACTGGACCTCCTGGTTCCCCGGCGCGCGCACCGTCGAACTGCCCACGTACGCCTTCCAGCGGCAGCGCTACTGGCTGGAGCCGCCCGACGAGCCGCCGCGGTCCGGCGGCGACCCGGGCGAGGCGCGGATGTGGGACGCCATCGAGGACCAGGACCTCGCCGCTCTCGCCGGCGCGCTCGGGCTGGAGGAGGAGGACGCGGCCGACGCGCTGCGGCCCGCGCTGCCCGTCCTGGCCGGCTGGCGGCGCGACCACCGGGAGGCGACGACCATCGACTCCTGGCGCTACCGCACCACCTGGAAGCGCCTGCCCGACCCCAAGCCCGCGGCGCTGACCGGGACCTGGCTCCTGCTCGTCCCGTCCGCGCGTACCGGACCATCCCGCGGTCGCCCTCGCCGCCGAGGCGCTCGAAGGCCAGGGCGCCACCGTCGTACGGCACGCGGTGGACACCGCGAGCGCCGAGCGCGGCGACCTCGCCCGGCGGCTCGCCGAGGCCGCCGAGGACCCGGCGGGCATCGTCAGCCTGCTGGCCCTGGACGAGGAGCCGCACCCCGGTCATCCGGCGCTCCCGTCGGGCCTCACCGCCACCACGATCCTCATCCAGGCGCTCGCCGACGCCGAGGCGACCGCACCCGTGTACTGCGTTACCCAGGGCGCGGTCGCCACCACGCCCGCCGACCCGCTGCCGAACCCGCTCCAGGCGCAGGTCTGGGGCCTCGGCCGGGTCGCCGCGCTGGAGTACCCGCGGCTCTGGGGCGGCATGATCGACCTGCCACCGGCCGCCGACCGGCACACCGCCGGGCGGCTGGCCGCGCTGCTGCACCCGGACAACCCCGAGGACCAGGCCGCCGTACGCGCGACCGGCGTCCTGGGCCGCCGTCTCGGCCACGCGCCCCTCGCCGCTTCGCCGGACGGCGCGTGGGAACCGGACGGCACGACGTTGATCACGGGCGGTACGGGCGGCATCGGCGCGCGCCTGGCCCGCTGGCTCGCGCGCCGCGGCGCGAACCACCTCGTCCTGCTCAGCAGGCGCGGCCCCGACGCACCGGGCGCGACCGACCTCGCCGCCGAGCTGAAGGAACTCGGCACCACCGTCACCATCACCGCCTGCGACGCCGCCGACCGCGACCAGCTCAAGGCCGTCCTGAGCGCCATCCCCGCCGAACACCCGCTCACCTCCGTCGTCCACGCCGCGGGCGTGCCCAACTACATCCCGATCGCCGACCTGTCCCTGCCCGACCTGGACCAGGTCGTACGGCCCAAGGCGCACGCGGCGGCGCACCTGCACGAGCTGACCCGCGACCTGGATCTGCGCGCGTTCGTGCTGTTCTCCTCCGGCGCGGCGAGCTGGGGCAGCGGGCAACAGGCCGCCTACGGCGCGGCCAACACCTACCTCGACGCCCTCGCCGAACACCGCCGCGGGCTGGGTCTGCCCGCGACGTCGGTCGCCTGGGGGCCCTGGAGCGAGGCCGGCATGTCGGCGGACAAGGAGGCGCTCGCGTTCTTCCGCCGGTTCGGCCTGCTCCCGCTGGACACCGGCCTGGCCATCCGCGCGCTCGACCAGGCGGTGCGCAATGACGACACCACGCTCACCGTCGCCGGCTTCGACTGGGAGCAGTTCACCCCGACGTTCACGGCGCAGCGCCCCAGCCCGTTCCTGGCCGACCTCCCGGAGAACCGGCAGCCTACGGCGCAGATTGCCGACGAGGCCGGGGTCTCGGCGCTGCGCGAGGAACTCGCCGGCACCGCGCCGGCCAAGCAGAACCAGGTGCTGCTGAAACACGTGCAGAAGCACGCCGCCGCGACGCTCGGCCACGCCTCCCCCGACGCGATCCCGGCGGCCAAGCCGTTCCAGGAGCTGGGCTTCGACTCGCTCACCGCCGTGCAGATCCGCAACGACCTCAACGCGACGACCGGCCTCCAGCTCCCCACCACGGTCATCTTCGACCACCCCACGCCGCAGGACCTGGCCACGTACCTGCGCGAACAGCTCCTCGACGACGACGCGGTCAGCGAGGGCACCATCCTGGCCGAGGTCGACCGCTGGGACGCGGCGTGCGTGGCGGGCGCGGTGGACGACGCCGCGCGCCGGCGGATCGCGGGCCGGCTGCACCTGCTGCTCGCGAAGTGGAGCGACTCGGGTGACGAGACGTCCTCGGCGCACACCGAACTCGAGTCGGCGAGCGCCGACGACATCTTCGACCTGATCTCGAACGAGTTCGGCAAGTCCTGACCCATCGACCGTACGCGCCGTGCCCAAGGAGCCTGGTAGATGTCGAACGAGGAGAAGCTGCTCGATCACCTCAAATGGGTCACCGGTGAGCTGCGCGCGGCCAAGCAGCGCCTGCGCGAGGTGGAGTCGGCCGAGCCGGAGCCGATCGCGATCGTCGGCATGGCCTGCCGCTATCCCGGCGGTGCGCGATCTCCGGAGGACCTGTGGCGGCTGGTCGCCGAGGGCGCCGACGTCATCTCCACCTTCCCCGCGGACCGCGGCTGGGACCTGGACGCGCTCTTCGACCCCGACCCCGAGCATCCGGGCACCAGCTACGTGCGCGAGGGCGGCTTCCTGTACGACGCGGGCGAGTTCGACGCCGGGTTCTTCGGCATCAGCCCCCGCGAGGCCCTGGCGATGGATCCGCAGCAGCGGCTGCTGCTGGAGACCGCGTGGGAGGCGATCGAGCAGGCCGGCCTCGACAAGGACGACCTGGACGGCAGCGACACCGGCGTCTACACCGGGGTCAGCTCGCACGACTACCTGACGCTGATCTCCCAGACCTCCAGCGATGTCGAGGGCTACATCGGCACCGGCAACCTCGGCAGCGTCAGCTCCGGCCGGATCTCCTACACCTTCGGCCTCGAAGGGCCGGCCGTCACGGTGGACACGGCGTGCTCGTCGTCGCTGGTGTCGATCCACATGGCCTGCCAGGCGCTGCGCGAGGGCGACTGCACGCTGGCGCTGGCGGGCGGCGCGACCGTGATGGCCACGCCCGGCGCGTTCACGGAGTTCTCCCGGCAGCGCGGGCTCGCACAGGACGGCCGCTGCAAGCCGTTCGCCGCCGCCTCCGACGGCACGGGCTGGGGCGAGGGCGTCGGGATGATCGTACTCGAACGCCTGTCGGACGCCCGGCGGCACGGCCGCCGCGTCCTCGCGCTCGTACGCGGCTCGGCGGTGAACCAGGACGGCCAGAGCAACGGCCTCACCGCGCCGAACGGCCCCTCGCAGGAACGCGTCATCCGCCAGGCACTGGCCAACGCACGCCTGTCCGCCACCGAGGTGGACGCGGTCGAGGCGCACGGTACCGGCACGACGCTCGGTGACCCGATCGAGGCGGGCGCGCTGCTGGCCACGTACGGTCGCAACCGGCCCGCGGACAAACCGCTGTGGCTCGGCTCGGTCAAGTCCAACATCGGGCACACCCAGGCCGCCGCCGGCGTCGCCGGGGTGATCAAGATGGTGATGGCGATGCGGCACGGGCTGCTGCCCGCCTCCCTTCACATCGACGAACCGACCCCGCACGTGGACTGGGGCTCCGGCGGCGTACGGCTGCTGACCGAGGCGACGGAGTGGGCCGGTGGCGAGGACCCGCGCCGGGCCGCGGTGTCCGCGTTCGGCATCTCCGGCACCAACGCGCACGTGATCCTGGAGCAGGCACCCGCGCCCGCCCCGGCGGCGGACGGCGCGGACGAGACCACGGGAGTCCTCCCGTGGGTGCTGTCCGCGCGCGGCGGCGACGCGCTGCGCGCCCAGGCACGTGCCCTGGCCGAGTGCGCCGCCGAAGCGCGCCCGGCCGACATCGGCTGGTCGCTGGCGACGACCCGTTCGGCACTGGAGTACCGGGCGGTCGTGGCCGGGCACGACCGGGACGCACTGCTCTCCGGCCTGGCCGCGCTGGCCGCCGGCGAGGCGCATCCCGCCGTGGTGAGCCCCGGTACGCCGGTCGCCGGCGGGGCCGGTCCGGTGCTGGTGTTCCCCGGTCAGGGTTCGCAGTGGGCGGGAATGGGCGCCGAACTCCTGGACACCTCACCGGTCTTCGCCGCCCGCATCGCCGAATGCGAACAAGCCCTCACCCCCCACGTCGAATGGTCACTCACCGACATCCTGCGCGGCGGCGACATGACCAGCGTCGACGTCATCCAACCCGTCCTGTGGGCCGTCATGGTCTCCCTCGCCGCCCTATGGGCCCACCACGGTGTGAAACCCGCCGCGGTCGTCGGGCACAGCCAAGGGGAGATCGCGGCCGCGTGCGTGGCCGGTGCGCTTTCGCTTGAGGACGCGGCAAAGGTCGTGGCGCTGCGGAGCCGCGCGTTGCGGCGGCTGGCGGGTGGCGGCGCGATGGCCTCCCTCGGCGTGGACGAAGAGCGCGCGCTGGAACTGATCGGCGACTCGGACGTGACCGTGGCCGCCGTCAACGGGCCCGGCTCGACCGTGATCTCCGGGCCGCCCGGCCAGGTCGAGGCCGTGGTCGCCGCCGCACAGGCCGCCGACCTGCGGGCCCGCATGATCGACGTGGACTACGCCTCCCACGGCCCGCAGGTCGAGGAGATCCGCGGCGAACTCGCCGAGACCCTCGCCGGGATCGCGGCCGTCGGCACGGACGTCGCCTTCTACTCCACCGTCACCGGGAGTCTCGCCGACCCGGCCGAGCTGGACGCGGGCTACTGGTTCACCAACCTGCGGCGGCCCGTACGCTTCGCCGACGCCGTACACGCACTCCTCGACGACGGACACCGCCTCCTCATCGAAGCCAGCCCCCACCCCGTACTCACCATCGGCATGCAGGAGACCTTCGAACAGACCGGCGCCGACGCCGTCACCGTACCGACACTCCGCCGCGACGAAGGCGGCCTCGCGCAGTTCACGCAGTCGGCGGCGCTGGCGTACGCCGCCGGGGCGCGGGTGGACTGGACCCGCTGGTTCTCCGGCGCGCACACCGTCGAACTGCCCACGTACGCCTTCCAGCGGCAGCGCTACTGGGTGGACCCGCCCGCGCGGACGAGCCGTGCGGCAGGCGGCCAGGACGCGGCCGAGGCACGGCTGTGGGACGCGATCGAGGGCGACGACCTCGACACGCTCGCCGCGACGCTGCGGCTGGAGGGGGACGACGCGGTCGACGCGCTGCGGCCCGCGCTGCCGATCCTGGCGGGCTGGCACCGCGGCCATCGCGAGGAGACCACGGTCAACTCCTGGCGGTACCAGGCGACCTGGAAGCGCCTGCCCGAGACCGTGCCGGCGGGGCTCACCGGGGCGTGGTTCGTGCTGTTCCCGGCCGAGTTCGAGGACCATCCCGCGGTCCGCGTGACCCTCCAGACCCTGCACGCCCATGGCGCGGCCCCCGTCCCGCACGCGGTCGACACGGCCGGCGTCGAACGCCAGGCGCTCGCCGAGCGGCTCACCGAGCTGATCGCCGAGGAGTCGCCGGGCGGCGTGGTCAGCCTCCTCGCCCTGGACGAGCGTCCGCACCCGGACCACCCCGCCGTGCCCGCCGGACTCGCGGCCACCGTCACCCTCCTCCAGGCGCTGCACGGCGTGTCCGCGACCGCGCCGCTGTACTGCGTCACCCAGGGCGCGGCGGCGACGACGCCCGGCGAGTCGCTGCCGAACCCGGCACAGACGCAGACCTGGGGGCTCGGCCGGATCGCCGCCCTCGAACACCCCAAGCTGTGGGGCGGCCTGATCGACCTGCCCCCGTCCATCGACCACCGCACCGCCGGGCGGCTGGCCGCGCTGCTGCACCCGGACAACCCCGAGGACCAGGCCGCCGTACGCGCGACCGGCGTCCTGGCCCGCCGCCTCACCCGCGCGCCGGTCGCCGCCGCCCCCGCCCATTCCTGGGAGCCGCACGGCACGACGCTGATCACGGGCGGCACGGGCGGCATCGGCGCGCACCTGGCCCGCTGGCTCGCCCGCCGCGGCGCCGACCACCTCCTCCTGCTCAGCAGGCGCGGCCCCGACGCACCCGGCGCGGACGAGCTCACCGCCGAACTCACCGAACTCGGCACCACCGTCACCGTCACCGCCTGCGACGCCGCCGACCGCGACCAGGTCAAGGCGGCCATCGACGCCATCCCGGCCGAGCACCCGCTCACCTCCGTCATCCACGCCGCGGGCGTCCCGAACTATGTCGCGATCAACGACCTCACGGTCGCGCGGCTCGGCGAGGTCCTCGCGCCGAAGGCGTACGCGGCGGCGCACCTGCACGAGCTGACCCGCGACCTCGACCTGGCCGCGTTCGTGCTGTTCTCCTCCGGCGCGGCGAGCTGGGGCAGCGGGCAACAGGCCGCCTACGGCGCGGCCAACACCTACCTCGACGCTCTCGCCGAACACCGCCACGGCCAGGGCCTGCCCGCGACCTCCATCGCCTGGGGGCCCTGGAGCGAGGCCGGGATGGCGGCCGACCAGGAGTCGCTGGCCTTCTTCAGCCGGTTCGGGCTCAATCCGATGCCGCCCGGGCCGGCCACCCAGGCGCTGCACCTGGCGGTGAGCAACGGCGACACCGCGCTGACCGTGGCCAACTTCAACTGGGAGCAGTTCACCCCGACGTTCACCGCGCAACGTCCCAGCCCGCTGCTGGAGGACATCCCGGAGAACCGTGCCACGGGCGAGCGTGCCCAGGCCGCGCCGGAGGCGAACACTCCGCTGCACAAGGAGCTGGCGAGCGCCTCCCCCGGCCGGCGTCACCACATCCTGCTCAAGCACATACAGAAGCAGGCCGCCACGACGCTCGGGCACGCCACCGCCGACGCGATCCCGGCCGCCAAGCCGTTCCAGGAGCTGGGCTTCGACTCGCTCACCGCGGTCAAGCTCCGCAACGACCTGAACGCCTCGACCGGCCTGCGGCTCCCCACGACGCTGATCTTCGACCACCCCACGCCGCAGGACCTGGCCGGCTTCATCCAGTCCCAGCTTTCGGACGGGCCCTCGGCGACGGCCGGCGCGACGGTCGCGGCGGCGAGCGACGAGCCGATCGCGATCGTCGGCATGGCCTGCCAGTACCCGGGCGGAGTGCGTACGCCGGAGGAGCTGTGGGAGCTGGTCGCCGGGGGGGTGGACGCCATCGGGGCGTTCCCGTCGGACCGGGGATGGGACCTGGACACGCTCTTCGACGCCGATCCGGACCACGTGGGCACCAGCTACGTACGCGAGGGCGGGTTCGTCCACGACGCCGCCGACTTCGACGCCGGGTTCTTCGGCATCAGCCCGCGCGAGGCGACCTCGATGGACCCGCAGCAGCGGCTGCTGCTGGAGACGGCCTGGCGCGCGGTGGAGCACGCGGGCCTGGACCGGGACGCGCTCGGCGGTAGCAACACGGGCGTGTTCACCGGGCTGACCATCTATGACTACCTCGCGCTCGTCGGGCAGCGCACCGCCGACGTGGAGGGCTACATCGGCACCGGCAACCTCGGCTGCGTCGCGTCGGGCCGCGTGTCCTACACCCTGGACCTGATCGGTCCCGCCGTGACCGTGGACACCGGATGCTCGTCCTCGCTGGTGGCGATGCACCTGGCCTGCCAGGCGCTGCGGCAGGGCGAGTGCACACTCGCGCTGGCGGGCGGCGCGACGATCATGTCCACGCCCGGGTCGTTCGTGGAGTTCTCCCGGCAGCGCGGGCTCGCGCAGGACGGGCGCTGCAAGCCGTTCGCGGCGGCCGCCGACGGCACGGGCTGGGGCGAGGGCGTCGGCATGGTCGTGCTGGAGCGCCTGTCGGACGCCCGGCGACTCGGCCACGACGTGCTCGCGGTCGTCCGCGGCTCGGCGATGAACCAGGACGGCACCAGCAACGGCCTCACCGCGCCGAACGGCCCTTCGCAGGAACGCGTGATCCGCCAGGCGCTGGCCAACGCGCGCCTGTCCGGCGGCGAGGTCGACGTGGTCGAGGCGCACGGCACCGGCACGACGCTCGGCGACCCGATCGAGGCGGGCGCGCTGCTGGCCACGTACGGGCTGGACCGCCCGGCCGGCCGGCCGCTCTGGCTGGGCTCGGTCAAGTCCAACATCGGGCACACCCAGGCCGCCGCGGGCGTCGCGGGCGTCATCAAGATGGTCATGGCGATGCGGCACGGCGTGCTGCCCGCCTCCCTGCACGTCGACGAGCCCACCCGGCACGTCGACTGGGACTCCGGCGGCGTACGGCTGCTGACCGAGGCGTCCGAGTGGACCGCCGACGGGCCGCGCCGCGCCGGAGTCTCCGCCTTCGGCATCTCCGGCACGAACGCCCACCTGATCCTCGAAGAGGCGCCCGAAGGGCCGCCGATCGCGCCCGCCGACGCTCCCTCCGCCGGGGTGGTGCCGTGGGTCCTGTCCGCGCGTACCGGCCCGGCGCTCCAAGGGCAGGCGCGCGCGCTCGCCGACCACGTCGCCGCCGACCCCGAGCTGTCGCCGGCGGACGTCGGCTGGTCGCTGGTGCGCACGCGCTCGGCGTTCGAGCACCGCGCGGTGGTGGCCGGGCACGACCGGGACGCGCTGCTGGCGGGGCTGACGGCTCTCGCGCGGGGCGGCGCGGCGCCGGAGGTGGTGACCGGTTACTCGGCCGGGACCGGGGCCGGGGCGGTGCTGGTGTTCCCCGGTCAGGGTTCGCAGTGGGCGGGAATGGGCGCCGAGCTGTTGGAGACCTCACCGGTCTTCGCCGCCCGCATCGCCGAATGCGAACAAGCCCTCGCCCCGTACGTCGACTGGTCACTCACCGACATCCTGCGCGGCGCAGAGATGACCAGCGTCGACGTCATCCAGCCCGTGCTGTGGGCCGTCATGGTCTCCCTCGCCGCCGTATGGGCGCACTACGGGGTACGGCCCGCGGCGGTCGTCGGGCACAGCCAGGGCGAGATGGCCGCGGCGTGCGTGGCCGGCGCGCTGTCGATCCGCGACGCCGCCAAGGTGGTCGCGGTGCGCAGCCAGGCGCTGCGGCAGTTGTCCGGCCAAGGCGCGATGGCCTCGCTCGGCGTGGGCCGGGACCGTGCCGCCGAGCTGACCGCCGGCTCCGACGTGACCGTGGCCGCCGTCAACGGGCCCGGCTCGACCGTGATCTCCGGGCCGCCCGGCCAGGTCGAAGCCGTCGTCGCGGCCGCCGAGTCGGCCGGCCACCGGGCGCGGCTGATCGACGTGGACTACGCCTCCCACGGCCCGCACGTCGACCGGATCGCCGCCGAGCTGACCGAACGCCTCGCCGGCGTACGCCCGTCGAGCAGCGAGACCGCCTTCTACTCCACCGTCACCGGCGGCCCGATCGACACGGCCGAGCTGGACGCGGCGTACTGGGTGACGAACCTGCGTGAGCCGGTGCGGTTCGCCGACGCGATCCAGGCGCTGCTCGCCGACGGCTACCGGGTCTTCGTCGAGAGCAGCCCGCACCCCGTGCTGGTCCTCGGCATGCAGGAGTGCTTCGACCAGGCCGAGACCGTGGCCCACGCGGTGCCGACGCTGCGGCGCAACGAGGGCGGCCCGATGCGGGTCGCGCTCTCGGCCGGGCAGGCGTTCGCGGCCGGCGTCGAGGTCGAGTGGACCGGCTGGTTCCCGGCGAGCCCGCTCCCCCGTACGGTCAAGCTGCCGACGTACGCCTTCCAGCGGCAGCGGTACTGGCTGGACACGCCGAGCCTGCGCGGGGGCGACCCGGCCGGACTCGGGCTGGCCGCGGCCGGGCACCCGCTGCTGGGCGCGGCCGTGGAGCTCGCCGACGGCGACACCTGCCTGCTGACCGGGCGGCTCTCACCGCAGTCGCAGACGTGGCTCGCCGAGCACCGGGTGATGGGCACCGTCCTGCTGCCCGGCAGCGCGATGGCCGAGCTCGCCGTACGCGCCGCCGCGCGTACGGGCTGCGACCACGTCGCCGACCTCACCCTGCACACGCCGCTGGCCATCCCGGACGACGGGGCGGTGGACCTCCAGGTCGCGGTCGGCGCTCCCGACGAGAGCGGGCAGCGGCCGGTCACCGTGCACTCCCGCCCGGTGGGCGAGGAGTCCGCGTGGGAGCGGCACGCCACCGGACTGCTCGCCGCCGCTCCGCCGCCCGGCGAGCCCGCCACGCTGGACGGGATCTGGCCGCCGCCGGGCGCGACCGCGATCACGGACCAGGCGCCGTACCAGGAGCTGGCGGACCACGGCTATGAGTACGGCCCGGCGTCGCAGGGCCTGGTCGCGGCCTGGCGGCTCGGCGACGACCTCTACGCCGAGGTCGCGCTGCCCGACGAGGAACGCACGCGTGCCGCCGGGTACGGCGTGCATCCGGTGCTGCTGGACGCCGCCCTGCACGCGCTGATCCTGGACGCCACGGCCGGCGACGCGGGCGAGGAGGACACGGTGCTGCTGCCGTTCTCCTGGAGCGGGCTGCGGGTGCACGCGACCGGCGCGACGACGCTGCGGGTGCGGATCACCCAGACCGCGCCCGACCGGCTCGCACTCGTCGCCGCCGACCCGACGGGCGCGCCGGTGGTCACCCTGGACGCCCTCACCGTACGGCCGGTGCCGGCCGGGCGGCTCGGCGGCGCCAGGCACGGGAACTCCCTGTTCGGGCTCGCCTGGCTGCCGGCCGCCTCCCCCGCGCCGGCGGCGAGTCCACGTGCGGCCGTGATCGCCGCCGCGGGCGACCCGGTGGCCGACGCCGTGGCGGAGGCGTTGCCCGGCGCGGTCCGCCGCTCCCGCCTTGGCGAGGTCGGCACACCCGCCCCGGAGGTCATCCTCGCCGTGGCCGTCGCTCCGGAGGGCGCGGACCCGCTCACGCAGGCCCGGTCCGCGGGGACCGAGGCCGTGGCGCTGTTGCAGGAGTGGCTCGACGCCGCGGAGCTGGCCGACGCGCAGCTCGTGGTGCTCACCCGCGGCGCGGTCGCCGCACGGGACGGCGAGGACGTGCGCGACCTGGCCGGTGCGGCGGTGTGGGGGCTGGTACGCAGCGCGCAGACCGAGGATCCACGCCGGCTCGTGCTGCTCGACCTGGACGACGACTCGTACGCGGCCGTGCCCGCCGCGCTGGCCACCGGCGAACCACAGGTCGCGCTGCGCGGCGGGCAGGCGTACGTGCCGCGGCTCGTACGCGACGACCCGGCGAAGCGGCCGCCGCCCGCCGACGTCGCGCTCGACCCCGAGGGCACCGTGCTGGTGACCGGCGCGACGGGCGCGCTCGGCGCGCTGACCGCCCGCCACCTCGTCACCCGGCACGGCGTACGACGGCTGCTGCTCGCCAGCCGCCGCGGCACGGACGCGCCCGGCGCGGCCGAACTCGCCGCCGAACTGGCCGAGCTGGGCGCGCACGTCGACGTCGAGGCGTGCGACACGGGCGACCGCGCCGCGCTGGCCGCGCTGCTGGCGTCCGTACCGGACGCGCATCCGCTCACCGCGGTCGTGCACACCGCCGGGATCGTACGTGACGCGCTGGTGCCCGCCATGACACCTGGGCAACTGGACGAGGTGCTGCACGTCAAGGCGGACACCGCCTGGTACCTGCACGAGCTGACCCGCGACCTGGACCTGGCGGCGTTCGTGCTCTACTCGTCGGTGACCGGGCTGATCGGCGGCCCAGGTCAGGGGAGTTACACCGCCGCCAACGCCTTCCTCGACGCGCTCGCCCTGCACCGGCACGCGCGAGGCGCGCCCGCGACGTCCCTGGCCTGGGGATACTGGGACCTGGAGACCGGCATGTCGGGGCGGCTGACCGACGCGGACCGGGCCCGGCACGCGCGCGCGGGCGTCATCGGGCTGACCGCCGACCAGGGCGTGGCGCTGCTGGACGCCGCGCTGGAAGGCGGCGAGCCGCTGCTCGTGCCGTTCCGGCTGGACCTGGCGGGCATGCGCCGCCAGGCGCGCGTCAACGAGGTGCCGGCCGTCCTGCGCCATCTCGTGCGCGGGGCCGCGTCCCCGTCCGGCGGCGCGACCGCGTCGTCCCTGGTGCAGAAGCTGAGCGGCCTGCCGCCCGCCGACCGCGAACGCGCGCTGGTCGAACTGGTGTCCGCCCACGTGGGCGCGGTACTCGGCCACGACCCGTCGGCGGCGGCGATCGACACCGCGCAACAGTTCCGCGAGCTGGGCTTTGACTCCCTCACCGCGGTCGAGCTGCGCAACCGGCTGGCCACCGCGACCGGCCTGCGGCTGCCCGCGACCGTCATCTTCGACCACGCCAATCCTGCCGAGCTGGCCCGCTATCTGCTGGCCGAACTCGAACCGCGCGAGACCGACGCGCTGGCCCCGATGCTGAGCGAGGTCGACCGGCTGGAACGGTCGCTGCTGGCGGTGTCGGAGGACGCCGGCGTACGGCTGGCGCTGGCCGAACGGCTACGGACCACCCTGTCCCGGCTGGACGCCGCGGACGTGACGGACGCTGCGGAGGACGCGGTGGCGAGCCGGATCCAGTACGCGTCGACCGAGGAGATCTTCGACTTCATCGACCGCGAGCTGGGCCGCGCCCCCGGGCTGGCCGGCTGATCCGGGAGGGTGCTGTCATGCCGAGCGAAGCGGCGCGCAAGAAGATGGCCGTGGAGTACGCCCAGCGCCTGAACGAGGGCGACGTCGAGGGCGCGCTCGCGCTCTTCGCCGACGACGTCGTCTTCGAGGACCCGGTGGGCAAACCGCCGCTGATCGGCAAGGCGGCGCTGCGCCGGCACTTCGAGCTGGCCGTCAAGTGCAAGGTGCACGAGATTCCCGGCGAGCCGATCGCGTCGATGGACGACCGCCACGTGGTCACGCCGACGAGGGTCGTCCTGCACGCGCCGACGAAGATGAGCTTCCACATCATCGGCATCGTGGAGGTCGGCGAGGACGGCCTCGGCCACCACGTACGCGCCTTCTGGGGCATGACCGATATGCACTTGCCGGGCGCCCGGCCCTGAGGCACTCCGGCTGACACGCGGCCCCTCCCACCTCGCTGTTCTCCGAGTTCTCCCTGGTCACAGGGCTTCCTCCTGTGGTAGGTATGACGAAACTCGTTAGGGAGCAAACGAATTATGCCGAATCTCCGACGCACCACCGCTGCGGCCGTTGCCGCGGCAGGCCTGCTGAGTGTCGCCGGCATCGGCCCGGCATCGGCCACGACCAACTCCGCCTTCGATGCCAACTCCGGCGTCTCCCGTGTCACCGGGACCATTTACTGGACCGCCGCCAACAAATTCGAGCTGCTGGATGTGACCCTGTCCGACACCAGCTGCGACGGCCGTTCGGCGAGATTCGTCGTCCGGCTGACCAACAGAGCCAACGCGGGCGGCGCGCTGGTGAACGGCAAGGGCTGCGGCACCTCCGTCTCCTACGACGATCTGCACTTCACCAACACGACCAAGTCAGTCGTGATCGTCACGCAGGCCTGCAACGCCTGGGGTTGTTCCAGCACGGGCCAGAGCGCGTTGTTCGACGACCCCTACAACTAGTCGTTCGTTCACCTGAACGGCCTGGTAGCCGCGCCGGCCGCTGTGGTACCTCTAACGAAGATCAAAAAGGAGATCAAATCTTGTTGAGTCTTCGGGGTATCACCGCGGCCGCCGTTGCCGCGGTCAGCGTGCTGGGTGTCGTCACCGTCGGCCCGGCGTCGGCGGCGACCGGCTTCTACTTCAATGCCAACTCCGGTGTCTCCCGTATCGACGGGATCCTCTACTGGACCAGCGGCGACAGCTTCAAACTGGTGGACGTGGACCTGTACGACACGAGTTGCGACAGCCGGTCGGCGCAGTTCTTCGTCGAAGTGCCGCCCACCGGCTCGCGCAGCGGAAAGACGGACGGCAAAGGCTGCAACACCTCCGTCCACTACAACGAGCTGGACTACGACATCAGTGCCACCGTGAACTCGCTCCAGGTCTTCACGTACGCCTGCAACACCTGGGGCTGTTCCAGCCAGGGCGGGAGCCAGGTATTCGACAACCCGTACGTCTAGAGGTCCGGGACCTCAGGTGCCCCACTCGCGGTCGATGAGGGCGAACATGTCGTCGGCGCTGGCGGCGGACAGGTCCGGCTCTCCGCCCTCGGCGGACTCCTCGGCCTGCGCGTACTTCCACAGGAGTGCGCGCAGGCGGTTCGTCAGGCCCGTACGGCGCGGGTCGTCCGCGGGCAGGGCCGCCAGGGCGGCGTCGAGGAGTTCGAGGTGTTCGACGGCCGGGTTCGCGGCGGCCGAGTCCGCCGGGAGGATCTCGGCGAGCAGGTGGGCGGCCAGCGCGTTCGGGCTCGGGTAGTCGAAGACGAGCGTGGCGGGCAGCCGCAGGCCCGTCGCGGCGCGCAGGCGGTTGCGCAGGTCGACGGCCAGGATCGAGTCGACGCCCAGGTCCTTGAAGGAGCGGCCGGCCTCCACCGCGTCCGGGCCGTCGTAGCGGAGCGCGGCGGCCACGTGCGTACGCGCCAGGGCCAGTACCGCGCCGATCCGGTCGCGTTCGGGGAGTGCGGCCATCTCGCGCCGCAGGGCCGAGGAGCGTTCGGCGGCCTCGCCGTCGCCGGGTTCCCGCGCGGCCGCGATGGCGCGGGCCGCCGCCGGGACCTGGTCGAACAGCCGGCTACGCCGCGCCATCGTGAACAGCGACGCGAAGCGGTCCCAGGCGATGTCGGCGACGACGATGTCCGGGTCGTCGTGGTCGAGGATCCGGTCCAGCGCGGTCAGCGCCAGCCGGGGCGGGAGCGGCGCCAGGCCCTGCTTGCGCGAGCGGTCGGCGTGCACGCGAACCAGCGCGTTCTGCTCGTCGGTGCCATCGGTCAGGTCCCACAGCCCCCACGCCACGGACACGGTCCGGCGTCCGGCGGCGCGGCGGCTGCGCACCAGCGCGTCCAGGTACGCGTTGGCGGCCGCGTACGCGCCGTGGTCACGGCTGCCCCACGCCGCGGCGATGGAGGAGAAGTAGACGACGGTGTCGTCCGGTTTCACGCCGCACAGCTCGTCCAGGTCGCCCGCGCCGGCAAGGTTGGCGGAGACCACGTCGGCGAGCCCGGCGGGGGTCAGCTCGGTCAGCGGGGCGAGTTCACCGGCCGCCGAGGTGTGCACGATCGTCTGGATCGGCGTGCCCGCCAGCCGCTCCACCACCGCGGCGAACGCCGCGCGGTCCCCCGGCCGGCACGTGGCGACGGTCAGCGCGGTGCCGCGCTCGGTCAGCTCGGCCTCCAACTCGCGCGCGCCGGGCGCGTCCGGCCCGGCCGGGTCGAGCAGCACGACGTGCTCGGCGCCGTGGCCGGCGAGCCAGCGGGCGACGTGCGGCACGGGCCCGGCGGTGCCACCGGTGACGAGCACGGCGCCGCGAGGCTCCCACGCGCGTTCGGGCACGCGGTCGCCGAGGGGCGCGGGCACGAGCCGGCGGCCGTACGCTCCGGCGGGGCGCAGCGCCACCTGGTCCTCTCCGGCCGATCCGGCGAGCACGGCGAGGAACCGGGCCGGGTCGAGTTCGCCGGTGTGCTCCGGCAGGTCGACCAGCCCGCCCCAGGCCGCGGGATGTTCCAGGGCCGCGACCCGGCCCAGGCCCCAGACCTGCGCCTGCACGGGTGATTCGAGCGGTTCGGCGTCGCCCGTGCATACCGCGCCGCGGGTGGCGCACCACAGCGGCCCGGCGACGCCCGCGTCCGCGAGCGCCTGCACGAGGGTGAGGGTGCCGGCCAGGCCGGGGCTCGCCCCGGGCCGCCGCTCGTCCTCCTCCAGCGCGAGCAGCGACAGTACTCCCGCGGGCGGCGTCTCCGCGGCGTACCGGGCGCGCAGCGCCTCCGCGAGACCGGCCCGTTCGTCAAAGTCGAGGTTCTCCACGGTGATCCCGGCCGCGGCGAGGGCCCCGGCGCAGGCGTCCGGCCAGCCCCCGGCCTCGCCCGCCGGGCGCACGAGCAGCCAGGGGCCGCCCGGCTCCGCGTGGGCGGACCCGGTGAGGTGCTCCCACTCGACGCGGTACCGCCAGGAGTCCACGGCGGACTGTTCCCGCCGCTCACGCCGCCAGACCGACAGCGCCGGCAGGATCGCGTCGAGCGAGGCACGGCGGCCGTCGTCCTCGCCGAGGCGCAGCGTCGCGGCGAGCGCTTCGAGGTCGCCCTGCTCGACCGCCGCCCAGAACCCGGCCTCCTCGCCACTGTCCGCCCCGGTCTCGGCGCGGGCGATGTCGGCCAGCCAGTACCGCTTCCGCTGGAAGGCGTAGGTGGGCAGGTCGACGGTGCGTGGCGTGGGGTCGGCGGGGAACCAGGACGTCCAGTCGATGCTGTCCCCGGCGGCGTGCAACCGCCCGATCGCCTCGGCGAACGCCCGGATCTCCGGCTGTTTGGCGTTCAGCGCCGAGACCACGAGCGGGTCGGTGTCCTCAAGGCTGTGCTGCGCGGCCGTCGCCAATACCGGATCCGGACCCAACTCGAAGAACACCCCCGCCTCCGCGGCGACATGGGCGATCGCGGGCTGGAAACGAACCGGGCGGCGAATGTGCTCCGACCAGTACTCCGGAGTCGTGATCCGCTCATCAGCAGGCTCACCGGTCAGATTGCAGACCAGCGGGATCTTCGGCGGCTGGAAACTCAACCCGGAGATGGCCCGGGTGAACTCCTCCAGAATCGGATCCATCAACACCGAATGGAACGCATGGCTGACCGTCAGCGCCTTGGTCTTACGGCCCCTGCCCCTCCACTCCTCCACGACCGCCGCGACCTCATCGGCCGGGCCGGAGACGACCGTACTGTCAGGGGTGTTGAGGGCGGCGATCGACACCTGACCTTCGGGGATGAGCTCCTCGGCGGTCGCCTCGATCGCGGCCATCGCCCCACCCTCAGGCAAACCGCCCATCAACCGCGCACGAGCCGACACCAACCGGCAGGCATCGGTCAGGTCGAAAACCCCGGCCACGTAGGCGGCCGCCACCTCACCGATCGAATGACCGATCACCACATCCGGACGCAGACCAAAGGAACCCAGCAGGCGGGCGAGGGCAATCTGCAAGGCGAACAACCCCGCCTGCGCGTACGACGTGTGGTCCAAGACATCCGGCTCGCCCTCGAACACCACCTCACGCAACGGAAGATCCAGCAGATCGGCGACCTCATCGAACGCCGACGCGAACACCGGGAAACGCTCGTACAGCTCCGCGCCCATCCCCACACGCTGACTGCCCTGACCACTGAACAACCACACACGCCTGCCCGTACGCGAGGAGTCGGCGGGCCGTACGGCTTCGAGAGCGGCGAGGAGCGCGTCGCGGTCCTCGCCCGTGACCACGGCACGGTGCTCCAGCACCGAGCGGCTGCGGATCAGGGACCATCCGACCTCGGCCGGGGACGCCTCCGGGTGGGAACGCACCCAGGCCGCGAGCGCCGCCGCCTGAGCGGGCAGCGCCTCGCGGGAGCGCGCGGACAGGACCCACGGCACGACGCCGTCGTGTGGCACGGCGTCGGCGGCGGGCGTCTCGTGGCCCTGTTCCACGATCAGGTGCGCGTTCGTGCCGGAGATGCCGAACGAGGACACCCCGGCCCGCCGGGGACGTCCGTGGTCCGGCCACGGCCTGGCCTCGGTCAGCAGCCGCA
The DNA here is from genome assembly GCA_963799975.1 of uncultured Actinomycetota bacterium. Lineage (GTDB taxonomy): Bacteria > Actinomycetota > Actinomycetes > Streptosporangiales > Streptosporangiaceae > Actinoallomurus. The sequence goes on from CAWCZF010000006.1 coordinate 1,868,747, forward strand.
GCGCGGTCGACTCCCACTCCACGTGCGGAGTCGGCTCGTCGATGTGCAGCGACGCGGGCAGCATCCCGTGCCGCATCGCCATCACCATCTTGATCACACCCGCCACACCAGCGGCGGCCTGCGTGTGCCCGATGTTCGACTTCACCGACCCCAGCCACAGCGGACGGTCCGCCGGCCGGTCCGCCCCGTACGTGGCCTGGAGGGCCTGTGCCTCGATCGGGTCGCCGAGCGAGGTCCCGGTGCCGTGCGCCTCCACGACGTCGACCTGGTCCGGGGTCAGCCGTGCGCTCGCGAGGGCCTGGGCGATGACGCGTTCCTGCGCCACGTCGTTCGGCGCGGTCAGCCCGTTCGACGCACCGTCCTGGTTGACCGCCGACCCGCGGATCACCGCGAGCACCTCGTGCCCGTTGCGCCGCGCGTCCGACAGGCGCTCCAGCAGTACGACGCCGACGCCCTCGGCGAAGGCGGTGCCGTCCGCGGCGGTCGAGAACGCCTTGCAGCGGCCGTCCGGGGACAGTCCGCGCTGCCGGGAGAACTCCACGAAGGCCGTCGGCGTGGCCAGCACGGTGGTGCCGCCGGCCAGCGCCAGCGTGCACTCGCCCTGCCGCAGCCCCTGGCAGGCCAGGTGGATCGCGACCAGCGACGCCGAGCACGCGGTGTCGACGGTGAGCGCGGGCCCTTCCAGGCCGAACGTGTAGGCGACGCGGCCGGAGACGACGCTCGCGAGGGTGCCGGTGGTGGCATAGCCCTCGATCTCCTGCGGCACGCGCGTGCCGGACATGTAGTCCTGGCTGGAGACCCCGGCGTACACGCCGGTCGGGGTGCCGCGGAGTGCGGCCGGGTCGATGCCGGCCCGCTCGAACAGCTCCCAGGACACCTCCAGCAGCAGGCGCTGTTGCGGGTCGGTGGCGAGCGCCTCGCGGGGGCTGACGCCGAAGAACCCCGCGTCGAAGTCGGGTGCGTCGTGCAGGAAGCCGCCGCCACGCGCGTAGGTGGTGCCGGAGACCTCGGGGTCGGGGTGGTAGAGGGCGTCCAGGTCCCAGCCGCGGTCGGCGGGGAACTCCCCGATCGCGTCGCCGCCGGAGGAGACCAGGTCCCACAGGTCCTCCGGGGAGTTCACGCCGCCGGGGAGGCGGCAGGCCATGCCGACGACGGCCACGGGTTCGGCGGCCCGGTCCTCCACGTCACGCAGGCGGCGGCGCGTCTGCTTGAGGTCCGCGGTGACGCGCTTCAGGTACTGGCGAAGCTTGTCCTCGGTGGTCGGCATCTCTGCTGGTTCCGTCATCAGGAAGATCCCAGTTCGCGGTCGATGAGCTCGAACATCTCGTCGTCGGAGGCCGCTTCGAGCGCCTCGCCGTCGTCGGTCTGGTCCTCGGCCGCCGAAGCGTCGGTCAGCCGCCACAGCAGGGTCTCCAGGCGTTTGGCCAGCCGACCGCGCGCGTCCGCGTCCGGGGTGAAGTCCGCCATCGCCGTCTCCAGGGAGGCCAGCTCGCCGAAGACCGGCGTCGACGGGTCCGCGCCGGCGGGGCACAGCCGCTCGCGCAGGTGCCCGGCGATGGCGGCGGGCGTCGGGTGCCGGAACACGAGCGCGGCGGGCAGCCGCAGCCCGGTGGCAGCGCCGAGCCGGTTGCGCAGCTCGACCGAGGTGAGCGAGTCGAAGCCGAGCTCCTTGAACGCCGCGTCGGCCGGCACGGCGCCGGGGTCGGTGTGGCCGAGCACCGTGGACGCGTGCGTGCGTACGAGGGCGAGCAGCGCGTCCTGCTGTTCGGCGGCCGTGAGCCCGGCCAGCCGGTTCGTCCAGTCGGCGGGCCGCTGCTCGTTGGCGGCGGACGGCCGTGCCTCCGTGCCGCCCGCGAGCGCGCGCAGCGGCGGAGGCAGGACCCCGGCGGGTTGTGCGGCCAGCGTGGCGAGGTCCAGACCGGCCGCGACCAGGTGCGGTTCGCCGTGCGCGTACGCGGCGTCGAGCAGGGCCAGGCCCTGTTCGGCGCTCATGGCGTGCATGCCGAGTCGGCTCATCCGCGCACGGTCGGCGTCGGCGAGGTCGCCGCTCATGCCGCCGCCGGCCGCCCACAGTCCCCACCCGACCGACAGCCCGGAGTACCCGTGGGCGCGCCGGTACGCGGCGAGGGCGTCGCAGTAGGCGTTGGCGGCGGCGTAGTTGGCCTGTCCCGGGCTGCCCAGTGTCGCGGCAGCCGAGGAGAAGATCGCGAACAGGCCCAGCCGCAGGTGGGCGGTCGCCTCGTGCAGGTTGGCCGCGCTCTCGGCCTTGGCCGCCCAGACGCGCTCCAGCCCGGCGGCGGTCTGCGCGGTCACGACGGCGTCCTCGACCACGCCCGCGGCGTGCACCACGCCGGTCAGCGGATGCGCCGGATCGATCGTGGCGATCGTGTCGGCCAGTGCGGCCGCGTCGGTGGTGTCGAGCGCGGCGACGCTCACCTCGGCGCCCAGCTCCTCCAGACGGGCGGCGAGCCGGTCCGCGTCCGTAGCGGCCGCGCCGCGCCGCCCGGCCAGCAGCAGCCGGCGTACGTGCCAGGTGCGTACGAGGTGCTCGGCGACCAGGCCGCCGAGAGTGCCGGTACCGCCGGTGATCAGCACGGTGCCCTCGGGGTTGAGGGGCGCCGGGACCTCCAGCACGAGCTTGCCGGTGTGGCGCGCCTGGCCCATGTGACGCAGAGCCTGGCGCGCGCGGGCGAGCGGCCACGTGTCCACGGGCAGCGGGTGCAGCGCGCCGGTGGCGAACAGGCCGGTGAGCGTGGCGAACAGTTCCTTGATCCGGTCGGGGCCGGCGTCGGTGACGAGGTCGAAGACGCGGTAACGGACGCCCGGGTGCTGCGCCGCGACCCGGCCGGGGTCGCGGATGTCGGTCTTGCCCATCTCCATGAACCGGCCGCCTTCGCGGAGCAGCCGCAGCGACGCGTCGGTGAACTCCCCGGCCAGGCTGTTCAGTACGACGTCCACGCCGCCGCCGGTCGCCGCGCGCAGCGTGTCCTCGAAGTCGAGGTCGCGGGAGTTGGCACGGTGCGTCGCGTCGACGCCCATCTCCTCCAGGACGGCGTGCTTGGCCGGGCTCGCCGTCGCGTACACCTCGGCGCCGAGGTGGCGGGCGAGCTGCACGGCGGCCATGCCCACGCCGCCGGTGGCGGTGTGGATCAGCACCGACTCGCCGGAGCCGAGACGCGCCAGGTCGGTCAGCCCGTACAGGGCGGTCAGGAACACGACCGGCGCGGCGGCGGCCTGCTCGAAGCTCCAGCCGTCGGGGACGGGCGCGATCGTACGGGCGTCGGCGGTCGCGAGTGGCCCGAACGCACCCGCGAACAGTCCCATCACGCGGTCGCCGACCGCGACGGAGGTGACGTCGGGTGCGGCCTCGGTCACGATCCCGGCGCCCTCGCCGCCCAGGCCGCCGGTGTCGGGCACCATGCCCAGGCTGATCAGGACGTCGCGGAAGTTCAGCCCGGCCGCGCGCACCGCGACGCGTACGTGACCCGGCGCGAGCGGTTCCAGCACCTCCGGGCAGGGCGTCACGGCCAGGTCCTCGACCGTGCCGTTGCGTGTCATCACCAGGCGCCAGGCCTGCTCGCCGGGCGGCGCCACGAGTTCGCTTGGCGCGCCCGCGCGTGCCAGCCGCGGCACGAGGATCCGGCCGTCGCGTACGGCGGCCTGGGACTCTCCGGCGGCGAGCGCCGTACCGGCCGTCGCCACCAGGTCGTCGATGCTCTCGCCGCCGGCCAGGTCGAGGAGGGTGAAGCGGCCGGGGTGCTCGGCCTGCGCGCTGCGGAGCAGGCCCCAGACGCCCGCGCCGGCCGGTTCGACCGCGTTCTCGTCACCGACCGCGACCGCCTCGCGGGTCACGACGACCAGATGGGCGTCGGCGAGGGCGGGTTCGGCGAGCCACGCCTGCACCAGTTCCAGCGTACGGCCCGCGAGTGCCAGGCCGTCCGCGGCGCTCATGCCGGTCGCGTCGGCCGCGGTCAGCACGGTCTCTGGCAGGGTGTCGGCGTCGAGGAGCGCGGCCAGGTCCGGGTGGTGCGGTGCGTGCGTGGCCTCGCGCAGGCCGAGCCGGTCCTCGCCCAGGACCGCCCACACGCCGGTACGCTCCGGCGGCTCGGCGCTCAGCGCGGTCCAGTCGAGCGTGAACAGGCCGCGCGTGCCGCCGGGGCCGGCCTGCCGCACGCTGACGGGCCGCATCACGACCTGCTCGACGTCGAGCACCGGACCGCCCGCGGTGTCGGCAACGGCGACGCGCAGACCGCGCTCGGCGTCGTCGCCGGTGTCGACGGGCGTCAGCCGTACGCGCACCCGGCCCGCCCCCGCCGCGTGCAGCGCGACGCCGGTCCAGGTGAACGGCAGCCAGGTACGGTCGTCGTCCTCGGTCCCGCCCGCGAGCAGGGCCGGGTGCAGGGCGGCGTCGAGCAGCGCGGGATGGATGCCGTACCCGTCCGCCTGCTCGGCGGCGCGCTCGGGCAACGCCACCTCGGCGAGCAGGTCCGCGCCCTCCCGCCACGCGGCGGTCAGCCCCTGGAACGTCGGCCCGTACACATAGCCGGCCTCGGCGGCGCGCTCGTAGCAGCCTTCGGCGTCGATCGGCAGTGCGCCGGCCGGCGGCCACTGGCCGGTGAGCGCGTCGCCGGTCGTACCGGCCTGCGGGGTGAGCGTGCCGACCGCGTGACAGATCCAGCCCTCGCCCGGGTCATCGCCTGGCCGGGAGTAGATCCGCACCTCGCGCCGTCCGTCCTCGCCCGGGGCCGCGACCTTCACCTGTACGCGGAGGCCGCCGGAGGCGGGCAGGACGAGCGGCGCCTGGAGGGTGAGTTCCTCGACGGCGGCGCAGCCGGTCTCGTCGGCGGCGCGCAGCGCCCACTCCACGAGCGCGGCGCCGGGCAGCAGTACGGTCCCGGCGACCACATGCTCGTCCAACCACGGCTGGGTACGGCGGGTCAGCAGTCCGGTGAGGACATAGGTGCTCTCCTCGGCGAGTTCGACGGCCGCGCCGAGCAGCGGATGCCCGACCGCCGCCAGCCCCAGACCGGTGGCGTCGCCCGGGTTCCCGCCAGAGGTCAGCCAGTACGGCTTGTGCTGGAAGGCGTAGGTGGGCAGTCCGAGGACGCGTGGCGTGGGGTCGGCGGGGAACCAGGGCGTCCAGTCGATGCTGTCCCCGGCGGCGTGCAGCCGTCCGATCGCCTCGGCGAACGCCCGGATCTCCGGCTGTTTGGCGTTCAGCGCCGAGGTTACGAGCGGGTTGGTGTCGTCCAGGCTGTGCTGCGCGGCCGTGGCCAATACCGGGTCCGGGCCGAGCTCGAAGAACACCCCGGCGTCGGCGGCCACGTGGGCGATGGCGGGCTGGAAACGAACCGGGCGGCGGATGTGCTGTGCCCAGTACTGCGGGGTGGTGATCCGCTCGTCGGCGGGCTCACCGGTCAGATTGCTGATCAGCGGGATCTTCGGCTGCTGGAAGGTGAGACCGGAGATGGCCTCGGTGAACTCCTCCAGAATCGGATCCATCAACACCGAATGGAACGCATGGCTGACCGTCAGGTTCTTGGTCTTACGGCCCTTGCCCTTCCACTCCTCGACCAATGCCTCGACCTCATCGGCCGGACCGGAGACAACCGTGCTGTCGGGCGTGTTCACCGCCGCGACCGACACCTGCCTCGCTAGATCAAGCTCCTCTTCGGTCGCCTCGATCGCGGCCATCGCCCCGCCCTCAGGCAAACCGCCCATCAACCGCGCACGAGCCGACACCAACCGGCAGGCATCAGCCAGGTCGAACACCCCCGCGACATGCGCGGCGGCGACCTCACCGATCGAATGACCGATCACCACATCCGGACGCAGACCGAAGGAATCCAGCAGCCGGGCGAGCGCGACCTGCAACGCGAACAACCCCGCCTGCGCGTACGACGTGTGGTCCAAGACATCCGGCTCGCCCTCGAACACCACCTCACGCAACGGAAGATCCAGCAGATCGGCGACCTCATCGAACGCCGACGCGAACACCGGGAAACGCTCGTACAGCTCCGCGCCCATCCCCACACGCTGACTGCCCTGACCACTGAACAACCACACACGCTTCCCCGTACGCGAGGAGTCGGCGGGTTCCAGAGCCTCAAGGCCCGCCAGCAGCTCGTCGCGATCCTCGCCGACGACGACCGCGCGGTTCTCCAGCGCCGCACGCGTCGTGGCCAACGACCAGGCGACATCGGCGGGCGACAGCCCCGGATCTGCGGTCACGTACTCCGCGAGCACCGCCGCCTGGGCGCGCAGCCCATCGAGACCCCGCGCCGACAGCACCCACGGCACGACGCCGTCCGTGGGGACCGCCTCGGCCCGCACCGCTTCCGGGCCCTGTTCCAGGATGAGGTGCGCGTTCGTGCCCGAAGCGCCGAAGGAGGAGACACCCACACGGCGCGGTCGTTCTGTGTCCGGCCATTCGACGGGCTCGCTCAGCAGCCGTACCGCACCGGACTCCCAGTCCACGTGCGGGGTCGGCTCGTCGATGTGCAGCGAAGCAGGCAGCACTCCATGCCGCATCGCCATCACCATCTTGATCACGCCCGCCACACCAGCGGCAGCCTGCGTATGCCCGATGTTCGACTTCACCGACCCCAGCCACAGCGGACGGTCCTCCGCACGACCCTGCCCGTAGGTCGCGAGCAGTGCTTGGGCCTCGATCGGGTCGCCCAGCGTCGTCCCCGTGCCGTGCCCCTCGACCGCATCGACCTCAGCCGCCGACAACCGAGCACTCGCCAATGCCTGCCCGATCACCCGCTGCTGCGACGGACCATTCGGAGCCGTCAACCCATTCGACGCACCATCTTGGTTGACCGCCGAACCACGGATCACCGCCAAAACCTCATGACCATTGCGCTCGGCATCGGACAACCGCTCCAGCAACAACAGGCCGACGCCCTCACCCCAACCCGTCCCATCAGCGGCGGCGGCGAACGGCTTACACCGGCCATCGGGAGCCAGCCCACGCTGACGCGAAAACCCCGTGAACACCTCAGGCGTCGCCATCACCGTCACACCACCGGCCAACGCCAAACCACACTCACCCTGACGCAACGCCTGCGCCGCCAAGTGCATCGCCACCAACGACGACGAACACGCGGTGTCGACCGTGACGGCGGGGCCTTCGAGGCCGAGCGTGTAGGAGATTCGGCCGGAGATGACGCTGCCGGAGCCCGCGAGCATCGCGTAGCCCTCCAGCTTGGCGTCCCGCGCGGTGAGTCCGGCGGCGTAGTCGTGGTACATCACGCCCGCGTAGACGCCCGTACGGCTGCCCCTCAACGACGCCGGATCGATCCCCGCACGCTCCAGCACCTCCCACGAGGTCTCCAGCAACAACCGCTGCTGCGGATCCATCGCCAACGCCTCACGCGGACTGATCCCGAAGAACCCCGCGTCGAACCCGCTCGCGTCATTGAGGAAGGCGCCCTCACGCGCGTACGACGTCCCGGGGTGGTCCGGGTCCGGATGGAACAACCCGGCCAGGTCCCAGCCCCGGCCCTCGGGGAACTCCCCCATCGCGTCCCCGCCGCGCGACACCAACTCCCACAAGCCCTCCGGCGACGACACGCCCCCGGGGAAACGACACGCCATCCCCACGATCGCCACCGGCTCCTCCGTGCCGCGCGTGGCGGCCGCGTCCACGGGTGGTGCGGTGTTCTCGCCGGTCAGCCGCCCGCACAGGTACTCGGCGAGCGTCTTCGGCGTCGGGTGGTCGAAGACCAGCGTCGCCGGGAGCCGCAGCCCGGACGCCGCCGACAGCCGGTTCCGCAACTCGACGGCGGTGAGGGAGTCGAACCCGAGGTCCTTGAAGGACGCGTTGACGCCCACCTCGCCCGGCGAGCGGTAGCCGAGCACGACGGCCACGCACTCGCGCGCGAGGTCGAGGACGGCCTCCAGGCGACCGGCGGCGTCCAGGCCGGCCAGCCGCGCGGCCAGCGCCGAGGCGTCCGCCCCGGCGGCCGCCATGCGACGGCGTACGCGCCCGGCCAGGCCGCGCAGCACCGCCGGTACCTCGCCGGACAGCCCGGCGAGGTCCACGTCGGCGGCCACGAGCAGTGCCGCGTCCGAGCCACACGCGGCGTCGAACAGGGCCAGGCCCCGGTCGGCGGGCAGCGGGCGCATGCCGATGCCGCGCAGCCGCGTCAGGTCCGCGTCGTCCAGGTGCCGGGTCATCGCGCTGCCCTGTTCCCACAGCCCCCAGGCGATGGACAGGGCGGGCAGCCCGGCGGCGCGCCGCCGTGCCGCGAGCGCGTCGACGTACGCGTTGGCGGCCGCGTATCCGGCCTGGCCCGGGTTGCCCACGACGCCGGCGGCCGAGGAGAAGATGACGAACATCGAGAGCGGCAGATCCACGGTCGCGGCATGGAGGTTCTCCGCGCCCGCCGCCTTGGCCGCCCACACGCGAGCGAGCCGCTCCGGCGACTGCGACGTGATCACCGCGTCATCCAGCACCCCCGCAGCGTGCACCACACCCGCCAACGGCGGCTCGATCCCCGCCACCAGCTCACGCACCGCATCGCCGTCCGCGACGTCGGCCGCCACGACCCGCACCCGCGCACCCAACTCCGAAAGACGCGCGACCAGGTCATCCACCGAACCACCGCGACTGACCAGCACCAGGTCCCGCACTCCGCGAGACCGCACGAGATGCTCGGCCACCAGACCGCCCAGCACCCCCGTACCACCCGTGATCAGCACGGAGCCGTCCAGAGCGGCAGGCTCACCACCCGCACCCGCCCTTACGAGACGCGGCACCAGAACACGCCCGTCCCGCAGCGCCGCCTGGGGTTCTCCGGCGTCCAGCGCCCGCGCCACTGCGGATGGCACGGCGTCCGCGGGTGCGTCCGGTTCGAGGTCGAGCAGCGCGAACGTGCCGGGGTTCTCCGCCTGCGCCGTGCGCACCAGTCCCCACACGCCCGCGGCGGCCGGGTCCGTCACGGGGTCGACGGCCCCGCGGGTCACCAGGACGAGCCGGGAGTCGGCGAGCCGCGGCTCGGCCAGCCAGTCCTGTACGAGCGCGAGCGTCCGCTCCACGGCCGCCGGGCCGTCGCCGCCCGGCACCGCGGTGAGCACGAGCGGCGGCACCGGCCCGTCGAGCAGCGCGTCGAGGTCCGCGTGGCAGGGGGCCCCGGGCAGCGCGTCCGCGCCGAGTACCGCCCAGTCGTCCGGCTCCGCCGTGCCCGGCGTCTCCGGCAGTGGCGTCCAGTCGAGGGTGAACAGGCCGTCCGCCCGCCGCCCGTCGCGCAGCCGGTCCGCGTCGGCGGGCCGCATCGTCACCGAGTCGACGCTCAGCACGGGCGCGCCGGACGGGTCGGCCACGAGCACCCGCACGTCGTGGTCCTCAAGGGTCAGCCGGACACGTACGGCGCTCGCCTCACCGGCCCACAGCGACACGCCGCTCCAGGCGAACGGCAGCCAGACCCCGCCGGGCCGGTCCAGCACGAGCGCCGGATGCAGCGCGGCGTCCAGCAGCGCCGGGTGGATGCCGAACCCGGCGGCCTTACCGGCCTCCTCGGGGAGCGCCACTTCGGCCAGCACGTCGGGGCCGTGCCGCCACACCGCGCGTACGCCCCGGAAGGCCGGGCCGTAGCCGTACCCGGCGGCCTCGGCGTCGGTGTAGAAGCCGCTCAGGTCGACCGGTTCCGCGCCGGGCGGCGGCCACGGTCCCGCGAGCGCGTCCGGCCGCCCGGCGGCGGCCGGGGCCAGTACGCCGACCGCGTGACAGGACCACTCGGCAGGTCCTTCCCGGTCGGGGCGCGAGTAGACGCGCACGTCGCGACGGCCGTCCTCGCCGGGCGCACCCACGGCGACCTGGAGCCGCAGGCCGCCGGAGGAGGGCAGGACGAGCGGCGTCCGCAGCGCCAGCTCCTCCACGGCGGCGCAGCCGGCCTCGTCGGCGGCGCGCAGCGCCAGCTCGACCAGCCCGGCCCCTGGTAGCAGCGCCGTGTCCAGGACCCGGTGGTCGGCGAGCCAGCCGCCGGAGGCCGCCGGCAGCCGTCCGGTCAGCAGGAGGGTGCCGCCGTCCGCCGGTTCGACCGCGGCGCCGAGCAGCGGGTGCCCGGCCGCGACGAGGCCCAGCCCGGCGGGGTCGCCGCCGGATCCGGCGGGTGTGTCGGGCCAGAAGCGCTGCCGCTGGAACGCGTACGTGGGCAGGTCGACCACGCGCGGCGCCGGGTCGGCGGGGAACCAGCGGGTCCAGTCCACCGCGACGCCGGCCGCGAACGCCTGCGCGGCCGCGGCGGCGAGCTGTGCCGGGCCGCCCTCGTCGCGGCGGAGCGTCGGCACGGTCGCCGCGTCCAGCCCCGCCTGCTCGAAGGTCTCCTGCATCCCGACCGTGAGCACGGGGTGCGGACTGGCCTCGATGAAGACGCGGTGCTTGTCGGCGAGCAGCGCGCGCACGGCGTCGGCGAACCGTACCGGCTCGCGCAGGTTCGTCACCCAGTACGCGGCGTCGAGTTCGGCGGTGTCGATGCGGCCGCCGGTCACGGTGGAGTAGAACCGCACCTCCGCCCGCGCCGGACCTACGCCGGCCAGCACCTGGGTCAGCTCGTCGCGGATCTGCTCGACCTGCGGGCCGTGTGAGGCATAGTCCACGTCGATCGTCCGCGCCCGCTGCCCGGCCGCCTCCGCGGCGGCCACGACGGCGGCGACCTGGTCCGGCGGCCCGGAGACCACGACGGACCCGGGCCCGTTGACGGCGGCGACCGCGGCTCCGGGCGCGTGCTCGGCGAGCAGGACGGCGGCCTGCTTCTCGTCGACGCCGAGTGAGGCCATCGCCCCGCCGCCGGCCAGCCGCCGCAGCGCCTTACTGCGCAGCGCCACGACCTTCGCCGCGTCCTCCAGGGACAGCGCGCCCGCGACACACGCGGCCGCGATCTCGCCCTGACTGTGCCCGACGACCGCGGCGGGCCGTACGCCGTAGTCGGCCCACACCGCGGCGAGCGAGACCATCACCGCCCACAGCACCGGCTGGATCACGTCCACGCGGCTCATCTCGCCGCCGCGCAGCACCTCGGTCAGCGACCAGTCCACATGCGGCGACAGCGCCCGCTCGCACTCGGCGATACGGGCGGCGAAAACCGCCGAGGTCTCCAGCAGCTCCGCACCCATCCCCGCCCACTGCGAACCCTGACCCGGAAACACCAGCACCGGACCCGCACCACCGACGGCCGCGCCCGAGGCCACCACGGCGGGATGAATCTCTCCGGCGGCGAGCGCCGACAGCCCGGCGAGCAACTCGTCCCGGTCCGCGCCGACGACCACCGCACGGTGCTCGAACGCCGAACGGGTCGTCGCCAGCGACCACCCGACGTCGGCGCGGGACAGGTCGCCTGCGTACGCGGCGAGCGCGGCGGCCTGGCCGCGCAGCGCCTCGGCGCTCCGCGCGGACAGCACCCACGGCAGCGGCACGCCCGCCGGATCCTCGGCGGCCGCCGGGGTCTCGTCCTGCTCCGCCTGTTCGAGGATCAGGTGCGCGTTGGTGCCGGAGATGCCGAAGGAGGAGACGCCCGCCCGGCGCGGCCGGTCGTCGCGCGGCCAGTCGGCCGCCTCGGTCAGCAGCCGTACGCCGCTGGTCTCCCAGTCGACGTGCGGGGTGAGCTCGGGGGCGTTCAGCGAGGCCGGCAGCCGTCCGTGCCGCATCGCCATCACCATCTTGATGACGCCCGCCACGCCCGCCGCGCCCTGGGTGTGCCCGATGTTGGACTTGACCGAGCCGAGCCACAGCGGCCGGTCGGCCGGACGCTCGCGGCCGTACGTGGCGCTGAGCGCGTCGGCCTCGATCGGGTCGCCGAGCCGGGTGCCGGTGCCGTGCGCCTCGACCACGTCGACCTCGACCGGGGACAGCCGTGCGGCGGCCAGCGCCTGCCGGATCACGCGCTGCTGTGCGGGCCCGTTGGGCGCGGTGAAGCCGTTGCTGGCTCCGTCCTGGTTCACCGCCGAGCCGCGGATCACCGCGAGCACCGGATGGCCGTTGCGCCGCGCCGCCGAAAGGCGTTCGAGCAGGACCAAGCCGACGCCTTCACCCCACGCGGTCCCGTCCGCGGCGGCGGCGAACGGCTTGCAGCGGCCGTCCGCGGCGAGGCCGCGCTGCCGGGAGAAGCCGGTGAAGACCTCCGGCGTGGCCATCACGGTGACGCCGCCGGCCAGGGCCAGGCCGCACTCGCCCTGCCGCAGCGCCTGCGCGGCCAGGTGCATCGCCACAAGCGAGGACGAGCACGCCGTCTCGATCGTCACGGCGGGGCCTTCGAGGCCGAGCGTGTAGGACACGCGGCCGGAGAGCAGGCTCGGGGCGTTGCCAGCGTAGCCCTCGGTGACCTGCGCGGGGTCCTGCTGCGTGGCGCTGCCGGTGGTCGCGGTGCCGGCGTAGACGCCGGTCGCGCTGCCCTTCAGCGAGACGGGGTCGATGCCGGCGCGTTCGAGCAGCTCCCAGGCGGTCTCCAGCAACAACCGCTGCTGCGGGCTGATGGCCAGCGCCTCACGCGGGCTGATGCCGAAGAACGCCGCGTCGAACTTGTCGGCGTCGTCGACGAACCCGCCCTCGCGTACGTAACAGGTGCCGGGGTGGTCGGGGTCGGGGTGGTAGAGGTTCGCCAGGTCCCAGCCGCGGTCGTCGGGAAAGCCCGTGATCGCGTCGACGTCGCCCGCGACGAGCCGCCACAGCGCCTCCGGTGAGTCCACGCCGCCGGGGAACCGGCAGGCCATGGCGACCACGGCCACCGGTTCCTGGGACCGTTCCTCCGCCTCGCGCAGGCGTACGCGGGTGTCGTGCAGGTCGGCCGAGACCCGCTTGAGGTACTCGACGAGCTGCTCTTGGGTCGCCATCTCAGATCACCGGGCCTTCAGTGGGTCGCGCATCAGGACACGCCGAGCTCGTTGTCGATGAAGTCCAGAAGCTGGTCCTCCGATGCGTCGTGCAGCCGTTCGGCCGCGCTGGCCCCGCCATCCCCCGGCGATATCACGGCGTGTTTGGCCTTCCATTTCGCCAGCAGACCTTCCAGTCGCGTGGTCACCGCGCCGGTGTCGCCGTCCTCCAGCGCGCCGAGCGCGGCCTCGAGCCGGGCCAGTTCGTTCAGTACGGAGTCGGCGGCGTTCCCGCCCGGCCCGTCCTCGGGCGCGAGCCGTTCGAGGAGGTACGCGGCGAGCACTCCGGCGGCCGGATAGTCGAAGACGAGCGCGGCGGGCAGCCGCAGCCCGGTGGCGGCGGCGAGGCGGTTGCGCAGCTCCACGGCGGTCAGGGAGTCAAAGCCCAGGTCCTTGAACGCGCTGTCGGCGTGCACCGCGTCCGGGTCGGCGTGGCCGAGGACGGTGGCCGCGTTGCCGCGTACGAGGTCGAGCAGCAGGTCGCGCCGGTCGTCGCCGGACAGCCCGGCGAGCCGGCCGGACCAGTCCTGCGGCCGCGCGCTCCCGCCCGCCGCCGTACGCCGCGCGGGGCCGGCCGCGCCGCCCGTCAGCCCGCGCAGGGCCGGGGGCGGTTCGTGCTGCGCGGCGAGCGCGCGGACGTCGAGGTCGACGGCCACCTGGTGCGGGCCGCCGTGCACGTACGCGGCGTCCAGGAGGCCCAGTGCCTGGTCGCTGGACAGCGGCACGATGCCCGAGCGGCCCATCCGGGCGAGGTCGGCGTCGGTGAGGTCGCCGGTCATTCCGCTGGAGGCCGCCCAGAGTCCCCAGGCGATCGAGGTCCCGTGCAGGCCGGCCGCCTGGCGGCGTACGGCGAGGGCGTCACAGTACGCGTTGGCGGCCGCGTAGTTGGCCTGTCCCGGGCTGCCGAGGGCGGCCGCGGCGGAGGAGAACAGCACGAACATGCCCAGCGGCAGTCCCGCGGTCGCCTCGTGCAGGTTGGCCGCCGCGGTCGCCTTGGCCGCCCACACGCGCGCCAGGCCCTCGGGGGTCTGCGCGGTGACCACCGCGTCGTCCAGGACGCCCGCGGCGTGGATCACGCCGGTCAGCGGGTGCTCGATCCCCGCGAGGAGTGCTTCTACCGCGGCCGGGTCGGCGACGTCGGCGGCGACGACGCGCGCCTCCGCGCCCAGCTCGGCCAGCCGTGCGACGAGTCCGGCCGCGCCCTCGGCCTCGGGGCCGCGGCGGCTGACCAGCAGCAGGTGCTCGGCGTGCCAGGTGCGCGCGAGGTGTTCGGCGACGAGGCCGCCGAGCGTGCCGGTGCCGCCGGTGATCAGGACGGTGCCGCCGGGGTCGACCGGCGGAGGGACGTCCAGCACGAGCTTGCCGGTGTGCCGTGCCTGGCTCAGGTGCCGCAGGGCGTCGCGGGCCCGGCTCAGCGGCCACGCCTGTACGGGAGGCGGTGTCAGCGTCCCGGCGTCGAACAGCGCGGTCAGGTCGGCGAACATCCGGGCGATCCGGTCGGGTCCGGCGTCGGTCACCAGGTCGTAGACCCGGTAGCTCACGCCTGGGTACTCGGCGGTGACCTGCTCGGGGTCGCGGATATCGGTCTTGCCCATCTCCAGGAGGCGCCCGCCCTTGCCGAGCAGCCGCAGCGACGCGTCGGTGAACTCCCCGGCGAGGCTGTTCAGCACCACGTCCACGCCGCCGGTCGCCGCGCGGAACCGCTCCTCGAACGCCAGGTCACGCGACGACGCCCGATGCGCGGCGTCGATCCCCATCTCCTCCAGCACCGCGTGCTTGGCCGGGCTCGCCGTCGCGTACACCTCCGCGCCGAGGTGGCGCGCGATCCGCACGGCCGCGGTGCCGACTCCGCCGGTCGCGGCGTGGATCAGCACGGACTCCCCGGCCTTGAGGTCGCCCAGGCCGACCAGGCCGTACCAGGCCGTGAGGAAGGCCACCGGGACCGCCGCCGCCTGCTGGAAGGTCCAGCCGTCCGGGACCGGGGCGAGCATCCGCGCGTCCGCAACCGCCCAAGGCCCGAACGCGCCCTCGAACACGCCCATCACCCGGTCGCCCGCCTTGAGGCCGGTGACCTCGGGGCCGACCGCCGCGACGACGCCCGCGCCCTCGCCGCCCAGCCCGGTCTGGCCGGGCACCATGCCGAGGCTGACCAGGACGTCGCGGAAGTTGATCCCGGCCGCGCGCACCGCGATGCGTACGCTGCCGGGTTCGAGGTCGTCCAGTACCTGGGGGCACGGCACCGGCACGACGTTGTCGACGGTCCCCTCGCCGTCCAGGGTGAGCCGCCAGGCGGGTTCGCCGACGAGGGCACCGGCGATGGCGGTGGCACGCGTCAGCCGGGGCACGAGAATGCGGCCGGACCGCACCGCAAGCTGGGGCTCGTCCGCCGCCCGAGCGACGGCCTCGCGCACGTGGCCTGCGGGGTCGTCCACGTCGAGCAGGACGAAGCGGCCCGGGTTCTCCGCCTGGGCGCTGCGCACCAGGCCCCAGACGCCGGCCGCGGCCGGGTCGACGCTCTCGTGACCGGGCAGGCCGGGGTCACTCGCGTCGACCGCGCCCTGGGTGACGACGACCAGGCGTGAGTCGGCCAGCCGGGGTTCGGCCAGCCAGTCCTGGAGGAGTTTCAGCAGGTCCTGCGCGACGGCCAGGCCGTCGCCGCCCTGCGCCCGGGTGAGGACGACGGCCGGCACGTCCGCGTCGCCGTCGAGCAGGGCCGCCAGGTCCGCGTACGTGGAGGTCTCCGCGGCCAGGTCGGCATCGCCGAGGACGGCCCAGTCGCCGGGGATCGGATCGGCCTCCGTGTCCAGCGGCGTCCAGTCGAGGGTGAACAGGCCGTCCGTGCCGGGGCTCCGCCGATCGAACCGTGCCGGGCGCATCACGACCGAGTCGACGCCGAGCACGGGCGCGCCGTCGGTGTCCGCGACGAGGATCCGCAGCCCGCGCTCGTCCTCGTCCTGCTCGCCCATGGAGATCCGGACCCGTACGGTCGTCGCCTCGCCGGCCCAGAGCGCGACGCCGTTCCAGGCGAACGGCAGCCAGAGGGTCTCGGTGTCGCCCTGGACCAGCAGGGCCGGGTGCAGGGCGGCGTCGAGCAGCGCGGGATGGATGCCATAGCCGCCGGCCTGCTCGGCGACGGAGTCGGGCAGCGTCACCTCGGCGAGGACGTCATCGCCGTCCCGCCACGCGGCGCGCAGCCCCTGGAACGCCTCGCCGTACGCGTATCCGGCCTCGGCGGCGCGCTCGTAGAAGCCGTCGACGTCGATCGGCCGCGCCCCGGCCGGTGGCCACTGGCCGCCGAGGTGCGCGGCCGGCTCCGCCTCGGCTGCGAGGACGCCCACGGCGTGACAGGTCCAGTCGGGGTCGTCTTCGTGGCGCGAGTGAATCCGGACGTCGCGGCGTCCCTCGGCGTCGGCGGGACCGGCGATGACCTGGATCAGCAGGCCGCCGGAGGGCGGCAGTAGCAGCGGGGCCTGGAGGGTGAGCTCCTCGACGGCGACGCAGCCGGTCTCGTCGGTGGCCCGCAGCGCCCACTCGACCAGCGCCGCGCCGGGGAGCAGGACGGTCCCGGCCATGACGTGCTCGCCGAGCCAGGACGGACCGCCGGACGCCGCGATCCGGCCGGTCAGCACGAGCCCGCCGTCGGCCAGGCCGACGGCGGCGGGCAGCAACGCGTGCCCGACCCGCTGAAGCCCGGCCGCACCCACATCGCCGGTGGTGGTGAGCCAGTACGGCTTGTGCTGGAAGGCGTAGGTGGGCAGGTCGACGGTGCGTGGCGTGGGGTCGGCGGGGAACCAGGACGTCCAGTCGACGCTGTCCCCGGCGGCGTGCAACCGCCCGACCGCCTCGGCGAACGCCCGGATCTCCGGCTGTTTGGCGTTCAGCGCCGAGACCACGAGCGGGTCGGTGTCCTCAAGGCTGTGCTGCGCGGCCGTCGCCAATACCGGATCCGGACCCAACTCGAAGAACACCCCCGCCTCCGCGGCGACATGGGCGATCGCGGGCTGGAAACGAACCGGGCGGCGAATGTGCTCCGACCAGTACTCCGGAGTCGTGATCCGCTCATCAGCAGGCTCACCGGTCAGATTGCAGACCAGCGGGATCTTCGGCGGCTGGAAACTCAACCCGGAGATGGCCCGGGTGAACTCCTCCAGAATCGGATCCATCAACACCGAATGGAACGCATGGCTGACCGTCAGCGTCTTGGTCTTACGGCCCCTGCCCCTCCACTCCTCCACGACCGCCGCGACCTCATCGGCCGGGCCGGAGACGACCGTACTGTCAGGGGTGTTGAGGGCGGCGATCGACACCTGACCTTCGGGGATGAGCTCCTCGGCGGTCGCCTCGATCGCGGCCATCGCCCCACCCTCAGGCAAACCGCCCATCAACCGCGCACGAGCCGACACCAACCGGCAGGCATCGGCGAGGTCGAACACCCCCGCGACATGCGCGGCGGCGACCTCACCGATCGAATGACCGATCACCACATCCGGACGCAGACCAAAGGAACCCATCAGCCGGGCGAGCGCGACCTGCAACGCGAACAACCCCGCCTGCGCGTACGACGTGTGGTCCAAGACATCCGGCTCGCCCTCGAACACGACCTCACGCAGCGGAAGATCCAGCAGATCGGCGACCTCATCGAACGCCGACGCGAACACCGGGAAACGCTCGTACAGTTCCGCGCCCATCCCCACACGCTGACTGCCCTGACCACTGAACAACCACACACGCCTGCCCGTACGCGAGGAGTCCGCCGGCTCCAGGGCTTCGAGCGCGGCGAGGAGTTCCTGCCGATCCTCGCCGACCACCACCGCGCGGTTCTCCAGCGCCGCACGCGTCGTGGCCAACGACCAGGCGACATCGGCGGTCGACAGCTCCGGGTCGGCACTGACATGTTCCGCCAGCGCCGCCGCCTGGGCGCGTAGTCCGTCGGGGCCGCGTGCGGACAGGACCCAGGGCATGACGCCGTCGACCGGCGCGGTCTCCGGCTTCGTCACCACAGGACCCTGTTCCAGGATCAGGTGCGCGTTCGTGCCCGAAGCCCCGAAAGAGGACACACCGGCGCGGCGCGCACGGCCTGTGTCGGGCCACGGCGTCGCTTCGCCGAGGAGGCGCACCGCGCCGGACTCCCAGTCCACGTGCGGGGTCGGCTCGTCGATGTGCAGGGAGGCGGGCAGCACTCCGTGCCGCATCGCCATCACCATCTTGATCACGCCTGCGACACCGGCGGCGGCCTGCGTGTGCCCGATGTTCGATTTAATCGACCCCAGCCACAGCGGCCGACCCTCCGGACGGCCCTGCCCATAGGTGGCGAGGAGTGCTTGGGCCTCGATCGGGTCGCCCAGCGTCGTCCCCGTGCCGTGGCCCTCGACCGCATCGACCTCGGTGGCGGACAACGCGGCACTCGCCAAGGCTTGGCCGATCACGCGCTGCTGCGACGGACCGTTCGGAGCCGTCAACCCGTTCGACGCGCCGTCTTGGTTGACCGCCGAGCCCCGAATGACCGCCAAAACCTCATGACCGTTGCGCTCGGCATCGGACAACCGCTCCAACAGCAGCAACCCGACGCCTTCACCCCAACCCGTCCCATCAGCGGCGGCGGCGAACGGCTTACACCGACCGTCCGGAGCCAGCCCACGCTGACGCGAAAACCCCGTGAACACCTCAGGCGTCGCCATCACCGTCACACCACCGGCCAACGCCAAACCACACTCACCCTGACGCAACGCCTGCGCCGCCAAGTGCATCGCCACCAACGACGACGAACACGCGGTGTCCACGGTCATCGCCGGGCCTTCGAGGCCCAGGGAGTAGGCGATCCGGCCGGAGACGACGCTGCCCGCGCCTGCCGAGATGGCGAAGCCCTCAAGCCTGGTGTCGCCGCCCGCCATGCCGATCGCGTAGTCGTGGTACATCAGCCCGGCGTAGACGCCCGTACGGCTCCCCTTCAACGACGCCGGATCGATCCCCGCACGCTCCAGCACCTCCCACGAGGTCTCCAGCAACAACCGCTGCTGCGGATCCATCGCCAACGCCTCACGCGGACTGATCCCGAAGAACCCCGCGTCGAATCCGGCGGCGTCGTACAGGAACGCGCCTTCGCGTGCGTAGCAGGTGCCCGGGTGGTCAGGGTCGGGGTGGAACAGCCCGGCCAGGTCCCAGCCCCGCCCCTCGGGAAACTCCCCCATCGCGTCACCGCCACGGGAGACCAGCTCCCACAGACCCTCCGGCGACGAGACACCGCCGGGGAAACGACACGCCATCCCCACGATCGCGACCGGCTCGTCGACGCCGGTCGGCGTCACGGCCGTCGCGACCACGGCCTCCTCGCCCGTGACGCGGGAGCTCACGAAGCTCGCGAGCGCCCTCGGCGTCGGGTAGTCGAAGACCAGCGTCGCGGGCAGCCGCAGCCCGCACGCCGCCGACAGCCGGTTCCGCAGCTCGATCGCGGTCAGGGAGTCAAAGCCCAGCTCCTTGAAGGAGGTCTCCGCGCCGACCTCGCCCGCGCCGTACCCGAGGACGACGGCCGCGCACTCGCGGACCACCTCCAGTACGACGCCCAGGCGGCCCGCGTCGTCCAGCCCGGCGAGCCGGGACGCGAGCCCGCCGGCCTCGGCGGCGGCCGCCCGGCGTCGCGTACGTCCGGCGAGGCCGCGCAGCACGTACGGCACATCGCCGGTCAGCCCGGCGGGATCCAGGTCGGCGGCGACGAAGTGCGCGCCGCCGTGCCCGCACGCGGCGTCGAACAGGGCCAGGCCCTGCGCGGTGCTCATGGGGCCGATGCCGGTACGGTTCCGCATCCGCGCCAGGTCGGTGCCGGCCAGGTCGCCGGTGAGGTCGCTCGTGTCCGCCCACAGCCCCCAGCCCACCGAGACGCCGGGCAGCCCGGCGGCCTGCCGGTACGCGGCGAGCGCGTCGCAGAACGCGTTGGCGGCGGCGTAGTTGGCCTGCCCCGCCGCGCCGAGCGTGGCGGCCGCCGAGGAGAAGATGACGAACATCGCGAGCGGCAGATCGGCGGTCGCGGCATGGAGGTTCGCGGCACCATCGGCCTTGGCCGCCCAGACACGAGCGAGCCGCTCCGGCGACTGCGACGTGATCACCGCGTCATCCAGCACCCCCGCAGCGTGCACCACACCCGCCAACGGCGGCTCGATCCCCGCCACCAGCTCACGCACCGCATCGCCGTCCGCGACGTCGGCCGCCACGACCCGCACCCGCGCACCCAACTCCGAAAGACGCGCCACCAAGTCATCCACCGAACCACCACGACCGGCCAACACCACATCCCGCACCCCACGAGACCGCACGAGATGCTCGGCCACCAGGCCACCGAGCACCCCCGTACCACCCGTGACCAGCACGGAGCCGTCCAGAGCAGCAGGCTCACCACCCGCACCCGCCCGCACGAGACGCGGCACCAGAACACGCCCGTCCCGCAGCGCCGCCTGCGGCTCCCCGGACGCGAGCACGCGCGGCAACGCGTCCGCGACGAAGTCGCCGTCGTGGTCGAGGAGGACGAACCGGCCCGGGTTCTCGGTCTGCGCGCTGCGGATCAGCCCCCACACCGCCGCCCCGCCCGCGTTCGTTCCGGTGGCATCCCGGGTGAGGAACACCAGCGGGATCTCGGCGAGCCGGGGTTCGGCCAGCCAGCGTTGCGTCAGCTCAAGCGCCGACTCGGCCGCCGCGAGCCCGGTGTCCAGGTCGTCGGCGGGCACCGGAGTGAGGACGAGCGGCGGGAGCGGGTCGGCCGCGAGCAGCGCGTCCAGGTCCGGGTACCGCTCGGCGGCGTCCCCGGGGCCGTCGCCCAGCAGCGCCCAGGTCACCGGCGGTGCGGCCTGCTCGGCGAGCGGGACCCAGTCGAGGGTGAACAGGCCGCGCGCGCCGGTGGCGCGGAGCTGGTCGCCGCTCGCCGGGCGGGTCACGACGGACCCGGCGGTGAGTACGGGCGCTCCGGCGACGTCGGCGACGAGGAGCTTCAGGCCCCGCTCGTCCGCCCCCTGCCGGTACGGGGACAGCCGGACGCGTACGGTGGTCGCCTCGGTGGCCCACAGGGACACCTCGTTCCAGACGAACGGCAGCCACGCACGCCCGGAGTCGGATCCGTCGATCAGCAGCGCCGGATGCAGCGCGGCGTCCAGCAGCGCCGGGTGGACGCCGAACCCCGCCGGCTCGCCCGCCGCCTCCGGCAGCGTCACCTCGGCCAGCAGGTCATCACCCTGCCGCCACAGGGCGCGCAGCCCCTGGAACGCCGGCCCGTACTCGTAGCCGGCGGCCGCGGCGCGCTCGTAGAAGCCGTCGAGGTCGACGCGCTCAGCGTCGGGCGGCGGCCACGTGCCGCCGAGGCCGTCCGCCTCGGGACCTGCCTCGCCGAGCACGCCCACGGCGTGGCAGACCCAGCCGGTTCCGTCGCCCAGGTCGGTGTCCTGCTCGGGACGGGAGTTGATCCGCACGTCCCGTCGTCCGTCCTCGCCGGACGCGCCGACGACGACCTGGACGCGCAGCCCGCCGGAGGCGGGCAGGACCAGCGGCGCCTGCAACGCCAGCTCCTCGACCGCGCCGCAGCCGGCCTCGTCGGCCGCCTGAAGCGCCCACTCGACCAGCGCCGCGCCGGGCAGCAGTACGGTGCCCAGCACCCGGTGCTCGGCGGGCCAGCCCGTAGCACCGAGCCGCCCGGTCAGCACGAGCCCGCCGTCGTCCAGGCCGACCGCGGCCGGCAGCAGCGCGTGCTCCACCCGCTGCAACCCCGCCGCGGACAGGTCGCCCGTCGCCGCGACCGCGCCCCAGAAGCGCTGCCGCTGGAAGGCGTACGTCGGCAGGTCCACGACACGCGGCGCCGGACCGGCCGGGAACCACCGCGTCCAGTCCACCGCGACACCCGCCGCGTACGCCTGCGCGGCCGCCTGGGCGAGCTGCACCGGGCCGCCCTCGTCGCGGCGCAGCGTCGGCACGGTCGCCGCGTCGGCACCCGCCTCCTCGACGCACTCCTGCACGCCGAACGTCAGCACCGGATGCGGGCTGGCCTCCACGAACACGCGGTAACTCGTCGGCCGAGCAGCGCCCGCACGGCGTCGGCGAAGCGCACGGGCCGCCGCAGGTTGGTGAACCAGTAGTCCGGCGTCGAGTTCGGCCGGGTCGATCCTGCCGCCGGTGACGGCGGAGTAGAACGCGACGTCCGTACGTGCGGGCGCGATCCCGGAGAGGGCCTCGGCGAGTTCGTCGCGGATCTCCTCCACCTGCGGGCCGTGGGAGGCGTAGTCCACCTCGATCATCCGGGCCCGCAGATCGGCGGCCTGCGCCGCGCCGACCACAGCGTTCACCTCGCCAGGCGGCCCGGAGACCACGGTGGACGCGGGCCCGTTGACGGCCGCCACGCTCACCTCGGAGCCCGTCGATCAGCTCCAGCGCGCGCTTTTCGTCCACGCCGAGCGAGGCCATCGCCCCACCACCCGCCAACCGCCGCAACACCCGGCTCCGCAACGCCACGACCTTCGCCGCATCCTCAAGCGAAAGCGCACCCGCCACGCACGCGGCCGCGATCTCGCCCTGACTGTGCCCGACGACCGCGGCGGGCCGTACGCCGTAGTCGGCCCACACCGCGGCGAGCGAGACCATCACCGCCCACAGCACCGGCTGGATCACGTCCACGCGGCTCATCTCGCCGCCGCGCAGCACCTCGGTCAGCGACCAGTCCACATGCGGCGACAGCGCCCGCTCGCACTCGGCGATACGGGCGGCGAAAACCGCCGAGGTCTCCAGCAGCTCCGCACCCATCCCCGCCCACTGCGAACCCTGACCCGGAAACACCAGCACCGGACCCGCACCACCGACGGCCGCGCCCGAGGCCACCACGGCGGGATGAATCTCTCCGGCGGCGAGCGCCGACAGCCCGGCGAGCAACTCGTCCCGGTCCGCGCCGACGACCACCGCACGGTGCTCGAACGCCGAACGGGTCGTCGCCAGCGACCAGCCGACGTCCGTACGCGGCAGGTCCGCCACGCGTGCGGCCAGCGCGGCGGCCTGGCCGCGCAGCGCCTCCGCACTGCGTGCCGACAGCACCCACGGCACGACCGCGTCGTCCGGCAGGTCCGCGGCGGACGGTGTGTACTCCTCCTCTGGGGCCTGCTCCAGGATCACGTGCGCGTTGGTGCCGGAGATGCCGAACGCGGACACTCCGGCCCGGCGGGGACGCTCGCCGCGCGGCCACTCCACCGGCTCGGTGAGCAGCCGGACCGCGCCCGCGTCCCAGTCGACGTGCGGAGTCGGCTCGTCGATGAACAGGGAGGCGGGCAGCGTCTCGTGCCGTAGCGCCATCACCATCTTGATCACCCCGGCGACGCCGGCCGCGCCCTGGGGGTGCCCGATGTTGGACTTGACCGAGCCGAGCCACAGCGGCCGGTCCTCCGGCCGGTCCTGCCCGTACGTGGCGAGGAGGGCGTCGGCCTCTATCGGGTCGCCGAGCGTCGTGCCGGTGCCGTGGGCCTCGACGGCGTCCACCTCGGCGGGCGAGAGTCCGGCGCTCGCGAGGGCCTGGCGGATGACGCGCTGCTGCGACGGGCCGTTCGGCGCGGTCAGGCCGTTGCTCGCGCCGTCCTGGTTGACCGCCGACCCGCGGATCACCGCGAGCACCCGGTGCCCGTTGCGCCGGGCGTCCGAGAGCCGTTCCAGGAGCAGCAGGCCGACGCCCTCGGAGAAGCCGGTGCCGTCCGCGGCGGCGGCGAACGGCTTGCAGCGGCCGTCCGGCGCGAGTCCGCGCTGCCGGGAGAACTCGGTGAACAGGCTCGGCGTGGACATCACGGTCACGCCGCCGGCCAGTGCGAGCGTGCACTCGCCCTGCCGCAGCGCCTGCGCGGCCAGGTGCATCGCCACCAGCGAGGACGAGCACGCCGTGTCCAGCGTCACGGCGGGCCCTTCGAGGCCGAGCGTGAACGCCACCCGGCCGGACACGACGCTCAGCGTGTTGCCGGTCAGGAGGTAGCCCTCGGCGCTCCGGTCGATGTGCGGGGTGCCGAAGCCGAGCAGGCCCGCGCCCGCGTACACGCCGGTCGCGGTCCCCTTCAGCGTGGCGGGGTCGATGCCGGCCCGCTCGAAGGTCTCCCACGCGGTCTCCAGCAGCAGGCGCTGCTGCGGGTCCATGCCGAGCGCCTCGCGTGGGCTGATGCCGAAGAACGCGGCGTCGAACCGGTCGGCGTCGCGGACGAACCCGCCGTGTCGTACGTAGCTCGTGCCCGGATGGTCGGGGTCGGGGTGGTAGAGCCCGTCGAGGTCCCAGCCGCGTTCGCCGGGGAACTCCCCGATGGCGTCGCCACCGGCGGCGACCAGGTCCCACAGGTCCTCCGGCGACCCGATCCCGCCGGGGAACCGGCAGGCCATGCTCACGACGGCCACCGGTTCCTGTGATCGTTCCTCCGCCTCGCGGAGCCGCTGACGAGCCTGCCCGAGGTCCTTCGTGACGCGCTTCAGGTACTGGCGGAGCTTCTCTTCCGTACTCGGCACAGTCACTCGCTCCTCCATCAAGGCAGTTCGCGGTCGATGAGCTCGAAGATCTCGTCGTCCGACGCGGATTCGAGGGCGCTGAAGTCCGGTCCGCCCGCCGTCTCGCCCGAACCTCCGTTCAGCGCGGACAGCAGCCCGCTCAGCCGCTTGGCGATCCGGGCCCGGTCCTCGGCGTCCAGGGCGAGGACGGTGCTCTCGATACGTGCCAGCTCTCCCAGCACCGGGTCGGCGGCGTTCGCGGGCGCGGCGTCCTCCGGGGACAGCCGCCGCAGCAGGTGGCCGGCGAGCGCCCCCGCGTCCGGATAGTCGAAGACGACCGCCGCGGGCAGCCGCAGGTCGGTGGCCGCGGAGAGCCGGTTGCGCAGCTCCACGGCGGCGAGGGAGTCAAAGCCCAGTTCCTTGAAGCTCGCGTCGGCCGGCACCGCCTCGGCGCCGGCGTGCCCGAGCACGGTCGCGGCGTGCGTACGCACCAGGGTGGCCAGGGCGCGGTGGCGGTCGGCGGCGGACAGCCCGCCCAGCCGCGCCGCCCAGTCGACCGGCACGCCGCCGGACGCCGCCGCCGTGCGCCGCGCGGGTCCGCCGGCCAGGGCGCGCAGCGGCGGGGGCACCGGCTGGCCGCTCAGTGCGCGTACGTCCACGTCGGCGGCCAGCAGGTACGCCGCGCCGTGGCCGGTCGCGGCGTCCAGCAGCGCCAGGCCCTGCTCGTTGCTCATGGGCTTGATCCCGGTACGGCTCATGCGCGCCAGGTCGGCGTCGCCGAGGTGCCCGGTCATGCCGCTGGCGTCGGCCCAGAGTCCCCAGGCGACCGAGACCGCCGGCAGCCCCGCGGCGCGGCGGCCCGCGGCGAGTGCGTCGCAGAACGCGTTGGCGGCGGCGTAGTTGGCCTGCGCCGCGCCGCCGAGGGTGCCCGCGGCGGAGGAGAAGATGACGAACATGCCCAGCCGCAGTCCCGCGGTCGCCTCGTGCAGGTTGGCCGCGACGGTGGCCTTGGCGTCCCAGACCCGTGCGAGCCGTTCGGGGGTCTGGGAGGCGAGCACGGCGTCGTCCAGGACACCCGTCGCGTGCACGATCCCGGTGAGCGGGGGGTCGATGGCCCCGACCAGGTCGCGTACGGCGGCGGGGTCGGCGAGGTCGGCCGCGACGATCCGCGCGTCCGCGCCCAGGTCGGCCAGGCGTCCGGCCAGCTCCGACGCGCCGGGCGCGTCGGGGCCACGGCGGCTGACGAGCACGAGGTGCTTGAGCCGCCGCGTGCGCGCGAGGTGCTCGGCGACGAGGCCGCCGAGCGTCCCGGTGCCGCCGGTGATCAGGACGGTGCCGCCGGGGTCGACCGGCGCGGGGATCTCCAGGACGAACTTGCCGGTGTGCCGCGCCTGGCCAAGCTCCCGCAGCGCCCGGCGTGCCTGGCCGAGCGGCCAGACGCGTACGGGCGGCGGTGTCAGGCCGCCCTCGGCGAACAGGGCGATGAGGGTGCGGAGCATCTCCCCGACGCGGTCGGGGCCCGCGTCGCCGACGAGGTCGAAGGCGCGGTACCGGACGCCGTCGTGGTCCGCGGCGACCTGCTCGGCGTCGCGTACGTCGGTCTTGCCCATCTCGACCAGCCGGCCGCCCTTGCCGAGCAGCCGCAGCGACGCGTCCACGTACTCTCCGGCGAGGCTGTTCAACACGACGTCGACGCCGCCGGTCGCCGCGCGGAACCGCTCCTCGAACTCCAGGTCACGCGACGACGCCCGATGCGCGGAGTCGATCCCCATCTCCTCCAGGACCGCGTGCTTGGCCGGGCTCGCCGTCGCCCACACCTCCGCACCCAGGTGCCGCGCGATCTGGATCGCGGCCATGCCGACCCCGCCCGTCCCGGCGTGGACCAGCACCGACTCGCCGGACTGGAGGCCGCCGAGATCGACCAGGCCGTACCAGGCGGTCAGGAACACCACCGGGACCGCCGCCGCGTCCTCGAAGCTCCAGCCGTCCGGCATCGGCGCGACCATGCGCGCGTCCGCCACGGCGAACGGGCCGAACGCGCCCTCGAACAGGCCCATCACCCGGTCACCGACCGACAGGTCCACTCCGGGGCCGGTCGCCACGACGACGCCCGCGCCCTCGCTGCCGCGGAAGACGCCGCCGCCCGGGTACATGCCCAGCGCGATCAGCACATCGCGGAAGTTGACTCCGGCGAACCGCACCGCGATCCGCACCTGACCCTCGGCGAGGGGCTCCAGCACGTCCGGGCAGGCGACCGCCGCGATGTCGTCCACGGTGCCGCCGCTCTCCATCGCCAGCCGCCAGGCGTTCTCGCCGGGCGGCGCGGTCAGTTCGCCGCCGCCGGTGCGGACGAGGCGCGGGACGAGGATCGTCTCGTCCCGCACCGCGACCTGCGGCTCGCCGGTGGTGAGGGCGAGCCGGACGTCGTCCTCCTCGTCTCGGTCGAGATCGAGGAGGACGAAGCGATCGGGATTCTCGGACTGCGCGCTGCGGATCAGGCCCCACGCGCCGGCCGCGCCCGCGTCCGTGCCGTCCGTCGCCCCGCGGGTGATGACCACGAGGCGCGCGTCGGCGAGCCGGGGTTCGGCGAGCCAGTCACGCGCCAGCGCCAGCAGGTCGCGGGTGGCGGCCAGCCCGGCGGCGGCGTCGAGGCCGCCCGTGGCCGGGACACGGGTCAGGACCGCCGAGGGCACCGGCGCGCCGTCGTCCAGTGCCGCGACCAGCGCGCGCAGGTCGGCGTACCCCTCGGGGCCGATGGCGGCGAGGGACGGCGCGGTCCCGGCCTCGCCTGCGGTCGCCGGGACCCAGTCGAGCGTGAACAGCCCGTCGGCGGCGGGAGTGTGCCGGAGCCGGTCGGCGGCGGCCGGGCGCAGCACGACCGAGGCCGCGCCGAGGACCGGTGCGCCGCCCGCGTCGGCCACCAGCAACCGCAGACCCCGGCCCGCGCCGTTGTCGTCGTCGTGGGGGGTGAGCCGGACGCGTACGGTGCTCGCCTCGGTCGCCCACAGCGAGACGCCGCTCCAGGCGAAGGGCAGCCAGACCCGCTCGCCGCCCGCCTCGGGCCGGTCCAGCAGCGCCGCGGCGTGCAGCGTGGCGTCCAGCAGCGCCGGATGGATGCCGAAGCCGCCCGGCGCGGCGGTGCCCTCGGGCAGCGCGACCTCGGCCAGCAGGTCGGGGCCGTGCCGCCACGCGGCGCGCAGCCCCTGGAACGCCGGCCCGTAGCCGTATCCGCCGGCCGCGGCACGCGCGTAGAAGTCCGTCACGTCCACCGGCTCCGCGCCCGCCGGCGGCCACGCGCCGGACAGTCCCTCGGCGCGGTCCGGCTCGGGCGCGAGTACCCCGGCGGCGTGCTCCGTCCAGGCGGTGTCGTCGTCTCGGCGCGAGTTGATCCGCACGTCGCGCCGCCCGTCATCAGCGGCGGGGCCGGCGACGACCTGGACTCTCAGGCCGCCGGTCTCGGGGAGCAGGAGCGGCGCCCGCAAGGTGAGCTCCTCCACGCCGCCGCAACCGGTCTCGTCGGCGGCCCGCAGCGCCCACTCGACCAGTGCCGCGCCGGGCAGCAGCGGCACGTCGCCCACGGCGTGCTCGGTCAGCCAGCCGGACGCCGTCAGGCGGCCGGTGAGCACCAGGCCGCCGTCCGCCAGGTCCACGGCCGCGGGCAGCAGCGCGTGCCCGACCCGCTCGATACCGGCCGCGCCGACATCGCCGACGCCGTCGCCTTCCAGCCAGTACCGCTCGCGCTGGAAGGCGTACGTCGGCAGGTCCACCACGCGAGCCCCGGCCGGGAACCACCGGGTCCAGTCGACCGTGACCCCGGCCGCGTAAGCCTGCGCGGCCGCCCTGGCGAGCTGCACCGGGCCGCCCTCGTCGCGGCGCAATGTCGGCACGGTCACGGCGTCGACGCCGGTCTGCTCGCAGCATTCCTGCACGCCGAGCGTCAGCACGGGGTGCGGGCTGGCCTCGACGAACACGCGGTGCCCGTCGGCCAGCAGGGCGCGTACGGCGTCGGCGAACCGTACGGGCCGCCGCAGGTTGGTGAACCAGTAGTCCGCGTCCAGCTCGGCCGTGTCGATCCGGCCGCCGGTCACGGTCGAGTAGAAGGCGACGTCCGCACGCGCCGGACCGATGCCCGCGAGCGCCTCGGCGAGCGCGTCACGTATCTCCTCGACCTGCGGGCCGTGCGAGGCGTAGTCCACCTCGATCATCCGGGCCCGCAGCTCGGCGGCCTGCGCCGCGCCGACCACCGCGTTCACGTGGTCCGGCGGTCCCGAGATCACCGTCGAGGCGGGACCGTTCACGGCCGCCACCGTCACCGAGGAGTCCGCCGATCAGCTCAAGAGCGCGCTTCTCGTCGACGCCGAGCGAGGCCATCGCCCCGCCACCGGCCAGCCGCCGCAGCGCACGGCTCCGCAGCGCCACGACCTTCGCCGCGTCGTCCAGGGACAGCGCGCCCGCGACACAGGCGGCGGCGATCTCCCCCTGGCTGTGGCCGACCACCGCGGCGGGCGCGCACACCGTGATCGGCCCACACCGCGGCGAGGGAGACCATCACCGCCCACAGCACCGGCTGCACCACATCGACCCGGCTCATCTCGCCGCCGCGCAGGACCTCGGTCAGCGACCAGTCCACGTACGGCGACAGCGCCCGCTCGCACTCGGCGATCCGGGCGGCGAAGACCGAAGACGAGTCGAGCAACTCCGCGCCCATCCCCGCCCACTGCGAACCCTGACCCGGGAACACCAGTACCGGATCCGAGCCGACCACCGCCGACCGCACGACGCCTGGATGCTCTTCGCCCGATGCCAGCGCCGACAGGCCGGACAGCAGCCCGTCCCGGTCCTGGCCGACGACCACCGCGCGGTGCTCGAAGACCGAACGGGTCGTCGCCAGCGACCAGCCGACGTCGGCCGGGGACAGCTCGCCCGCGCGTGCGGCCAGCGCGGCGGCCTGGCCGCGCAGCGCCTCCGGACTCCGCGCCGACAGCACCCACGGCAGCACGCCCGGCGGGCTCGTCCGTCGAGGGCTCGGCGGACTCGGGTGCCTGTTCCAGGATGACGTGGGCGTTGGTGCCGGAGATGCCGAACGAGGACACCGCGGCCCGGCGCGGCCGGTCGGCGCGGGCCACGGCGTGGCCTCGGTGAGGAGGCGTACCGCGCCGGACTCCCAGTCCACGTGCGGGCTCGGCTCGTCCAGGTGCAGCGACTCCGGCAGCAGCCCGTGCCGCATCGCCATGCACCATCTTGATCACCCCGGCGACGCCTGCCGCCGCCTGGGTGTGCCCGAGGTTGGACTTGACCGAGCCCAGCCACAGCGGCCGGTCCGCGGGCCGGTCCGCCCGTACGTCGCCAGGAGCGCGCCCGCCTCGATCGGGTCGCCGAGACTCGTACCGGTGCCGTGCGCCTCCACCGCGTCGACCTCGGCGGCGGACAACCGCGCACTCGCGAGCGCCGCACCGATCACCCGCTGTTGCGACGGACCGTTCGGCGCGGTCAGACCATTGCTCGCACCGTCCTGATTCACCGCCGAGCCGCGAACGATGGCCAGCACGCGGTGGCCGAGTCGCCGCGCGTCCGACAGGCGCTCCAGGAGCAACAGGCCGACGCCCTCGCCCCAGCCCGTACCGTCCGCGGCGGCCGAGAACGGCTTGCAGCGGCCGCTCGTGGCGAGTCCGCGCTGGCGGGAGAACTCCACGAACGTGTTGGGCGTGGCCATCACGGTCACGCCGCCCGCCAGCGCCAGCGTGCACTCGCCCTGCCGCAGCGCCTGCGCGGCCAGATGCATCGCCACCAGCGACGACGAGCACGCCGTGTCGATCGTCATCGCCGGGCCTTCGAGCCCGAACGTGAACGCCACCCGGCCCGACGCGATGCTGGGCGTGCTGCCCGTCATCAGCCGTCCCTCGACGCCCTCCGGCGGCCGCCCGAGGAATCGGCTGCCGTAGTCGTCGTACATGATCCCGGCGAACACCCCGGTACGGCTGCCGCGCAGGGCCGCCGGGTCGATGCCCGCGCTCTCGAACGTCTGCCAGGCGGTCTCCAGCAGCAGTCGCTGCTGCGGGTCGATCGTCACGGCCTCGCGCGGGCTGATGCCGAAGAACGCCGCGTCGAAGTCGGCCGCGTCGTGCAGGAAGCCGCCCTCGTCGGCGTAGCTGGTGCCCGGCGTGGTCCGGATCGGGGTCGAACAGCTCGCCCAGCTTCCAGCCTCGGTCGGCGGGGAACTCCCCCACCGCGTCCACGCCGCCGGCGACCAGCTCCCACAGCTCCTCCGGCGAGCCCGCGCCGCCCGGATAACGGCAGGCCATCCCGACGATCACGATGGGGTCGTCGTCGGCCGCGACTCCGGTCGCCGCCGGGACGACGAGGGGCGGCCGGCTCCTCCAGGAGTTCGGTGCGCAGGAAGCGGATCAGCGCCTCGGGCGTCGGGTGGTCGAAGACGACGGTGGCCGGTACGCGGACGCCGGTCGCGGCACCGAGACGGTTCCGCAGGTCCAGCGCGGTCAGCGAGTCGAACCCCAGCTCCTGGAAGGCGCGGCCCAGCTCGATCGTCTCCGGCGACGGGTGCGCGAGGACGGTGGCGATCTGCTCGCGTACGACGTCGCCGACGACCCGGTCCTGTTCCTCCGGCGGCAGGCCGGCCAGCCGCGCGGCCAGGGATCCGTCAGCCGGTGGCGGGCCGCGCGGGCGCGCGCACGAGGCCGCCGCAGCACCGGCGGCAGGGGCCCGGCGGCGGCACGCTCGCGGAGCGCGGCCAGGTCGAACCGCGCCGGCACGACCACGGGAGCTCCGGCCGCCGAGCGCCGCGTCGAACAGGGCCAGGGCCTGGTCGTTGGAGATGGCCGCGACGCCGGAGCGGTTCATCCGCGCGAGGTCGGTCTGGACCAGGTGACCGGTCATCCCCCCGGCCTCGGCCAGCAGGCCCCAGGCGAGCGACACCGCGGGCAGGCCCTCGGCGCGGCGGTGCTCGGCGAGGGCGTTGAGGAACATGTTCGCGGCGGCGTAATTGGCCTGGCCTGCCGCTGCCCATGATCGAGGCGGCCGAGGAGAACAGCACGAACGCGGTCAGGTCCAGGTCGCGGGTCAGCCGGTGCAGGTGCCACGCGCGCGTCCGCCTTGGGCGCGAGTACGGTGTCGAGCCGCTCGTGCGTCATCGCGGTGACGACGCCGTCGTCCAGGACCCCGGCGGCGTGGACGACGGCCCTCAGCGGGTGGGCGGCGGGGACGTCCGCGAGCAGCGCGGCGAGTGCCTCGGGGTCGGCGGTGTCGCAGGCGGCCACCCGTACGTCGGCGTCCAGTTCGGCGGCGAACTCGGCGATGCCCTCGGCGGCGGGGCCGCGCCGCCCGGTCAGCAGCAGGTGCCGTACGCCGTGCGCGGCGACCAGGTGCCGGGCGACCAGCCGTCCGAGCGCGCCGGTGCCGCCGGTGACCAGGACCGTGCCGTCCGGGTCGAACGCGACGGCCTCCTCGTCTCCGGCGTCCTTGACCAGGCGCGGCACCCGCGCCGTCCCGGCGCGTACGGCGAGTTCGGTCTCGGCCTCGGCGACCGCGGAGGCGACGGCGGCGGGCAGCACGCGCCGGGACTCCGGGTCCTCGTCCAGGTCGAGCAGCAGGATGCGCTCGGGGTGCTCGGCCTGCGCGGCGCGTACGAGGCCCCAGACGGGCGCGGAGGCCAGGTCGGCGGTCCGTCCTCGCCGCCCTGCGGTCGCCACGACCAGCCGGGAGGCGGCGAAGGTCTCGTCCGGCAGCCAGTCACGCAGGAAGTCCAGCACGTGGTGCAGGGCCGCCCGCATGCGCGCGTGCGGCTCGCCGTCCGCCGGGTCCGGGCAGGCGAGGACGACCACGCCCGGCGGCGTCGTGCCGGCGGCGTCGCGCAGTGCCGCCAGGTCCGCGAAGACGGGTACGTCGAGGCCGAGTCCGGTCGCGCCGACCACGGCCCAGCCCTCGGCCGAGGCCGGCCCGGCGGGGACGGGATGCTCGGTCCAGTCGAGGCGGTACGGCGTGGCGGCGGCGCGCCGGGCGCCACCGGTCCGCGTCGACCTCGCGCACGCCGAGGGACTCGACGCTCGCCACCGCCGCGCCGTCGCCGTCGGTGATGCGTCAGCGCGACGGTGTCCGTGCCGGTCGCGGTGATCCGCACGCGCAGGCGCTCGGCCCCGTGCGCGTGGAGCCGGACGCCGCCGAAGGTGAACGGCAGCCGCAGCGTGCCCGCCGCGCCGTCGAACAGCTCCTCCAGCGGGTGCAGCACGCTGTCGAGCAGCGCGGGGTGCGATCCGTAGCCGCCGTCCTCGCCGTGGTCACGCGCCCAGGCGCACCTCGGCGAAGATCTCCTCGCCGGAACGCCACGCGGCGCGCAGCCCGCGGAAGGCCGGCCCGTACGCGTAGCCCCGCGCGGCCAGCCGTTCGTACAGTTCGGCGACGTCGAGCGGGCTCGCCCTCCGGCGGCCACGGCACCGGCGCGGGCGTGGCCGGCCCGGCGGCGGTGACGGCGAGGACACCGGCGGCGTTGCGGTCCCAGTCGCCGTCCTCATCGTCCGCACGCGAGTGGACGGTGAGCGACCGGCGGCCCGACGCGTCCGCGTCCGCGACCGCGAGCTGGACCTGTACGCCGCCACTCTCAGGCAGCGGCAGCGGTGACTCCAGCGTGAGGTCCTCGACCACGTCGCAGCCGGCCCGCTCGGCGGCGAGGAGCGCCAGTTCCAGCAGCGCGGTCCCGGGCAGCGGCACCTGGCCGGCGATGGCGTGGTCGGCGAGCCAGGGGTGGGTGCGCAGGGACAGCCGCCCGGTGAGCAGCAGCCCGCCGCCGGGCGGCTCCACGACGGCCTGGAGCAGCGGATGCCCGGTGGCGTCCAGCCCGGCGGCGCGTACGTCCCCGGTGGTGTCCACGGCGGGCCGCCAGTAGCGCCGCCGCTGGAACCGGTACGTGGGCAGCTCGACCGCATGGCCCCCGGGGACGGCGGCGGCGAAGTCGACCGTGGCGCCGTCGAGGTGTGCGGCGGCCAGCGCGGCGACGAACGTACGCGGCTCGTCCCGGTCCCTGCGCAGGGCGGGGGCCAGCACCGGGGCGTGCGGCACGTCCGGCGAGGCAGTCCTGCGCCATCGTGGTGAGCACGGCGTCCGGCCCCAGCTCGACGTAGCGCGTGACCCCCTCGGCGTGCAGGGTGCGCACGCCGTCGTGGAAGCGGACCGGCTCACGTACGTGCCGCACCCAGTACTCCGGGTCGGTGAGCTGCGCGGCCGTCGCCTGCTCGCCGGTCAGGTTGGAGACGATCGGGATCTTCGGCGGCGCGAAGGCCAGCTCGCGTGCGACCGCGCGGAAGTCGTCGAGCATCGGGTCCAGGCGCGGCGAGTGGAACGCGTGACTGACGCGCAGCCGCCTGGTCCTGCGCCCGCGGTCCCGCATCGCGGCGCCGATCGCCTCGACCGCGTCCTCGTCGCCGGACACGACGACCGCCGCGGGCCCGTTGACGGCCGCCAGCGCGACGCGGTCGCCCAGCAACGGGCCGACCTCCTCCTCGGCGGCCTCGATCGCGACCATCGCGCCGCCCTCGGGCAGCGCCTGCATCAGCCTGCCGCGCGCGGCGACCAGCGCGCACGCGTCGGGCAGCGACAGCACGCCGGCGACGTGCGCGGCGACGATCTCGCCGACCGAATGCCCGGTGAGGTGGTCGGGGACCAGGCCGAAGGACTCGGCCAGCCGGTACAGCGCGGTCTCCACGGCGAACAGCGCCGCCTGGGTCACGCCGGTCTGGTCCAGGGAGTCGCCCGTGAAGATCGCGTCGCGGAGTGAGCGGCCGAGCAGCGGGTCGAGCTCGGCGCAGGCGTCGTCCAGGGCGGCGGCGAAGACCGGGTAGGCCGCGTGGAGCGCGCTGCCCATGCCGGGCCGCTGGCTGCCCTGCCCGGTGAACATGACGGCGGTAGCGCCGGACCGTACGGGGGCCGTCGGTCGGGTCAGGCCGGGATGGGCGCGGCCGCCCGGCGAGCGCGCGCAACCCGTCGAGGAGCTCGTCGCGGTCCGCGCCCGCGACGACGGCGCGGTACTCGAACGCCGACCGCGTACGTGCCAGCGACCAGGCGACGTCCGCGGGCGGCAGGCCGGGACGCGCCTCGATGTGGTCGGCGAGCGCCTCGGCCTGCGCGCGCAGCGCCGGCTCGCCGCGTGCCGACAGCGACCCAGGGCGTCAGAACCGGCGTCGCGGCCGGTGCGGGCTCGGGCGGCGGCTCGGGCGGCTGCTCCAGGATCAGGTGGGCGTTGGTGCCGGAGATGCCGAACGAGGACACGCCCGCCCGGCGGGGCCGCTCGCCGCGCGGCCAGGCGACCGGCTCGGTGAGCAGGCGTACCGCGCCCGCGTCCCAGTCGACGTTCGCGGTCGGCTCGCGTACGTGCAGCGAGACCGGGAGCGTCTCGTGCCGCATCGCCATGATCATCTTGATCACGCCGGCGACGCCCGCCGCGCCCTGGGTGTGCCCGAGGTTGGACTTGACCGAGCCGAGCCACAGCGGCCGGTCGGCCGGCCGGTCCTGCCCGTACGTGTCGAGCAGCGCGTGCGCCTCGATCGGGTCGCCGAGCCGCGTGCCGGTGCCGTGCGCCTCGACGGCGTCCACCTCGGCGGGCGACAACCGCGCGCCGGCGAGCGCGGCCGTGATGACCCGCCGCTGCGAGGGGCCGTTCGGCGCGGTCAGGCCGTTGCTCGCGCCGTCCTGGTTGACCGCCGACCCGCGGATCACGGCGTGGACGCGGTGGCCGTTGCGCACCGCGTCCGACAGGCGTTCGAGCAGCACCAGGCCGACGCCCTCGGCGAACGCCGTGCCGTCCGCGTCCTGGGAGAACGGCTTGCAGCGCGCGTCCGCGGCGAGGCCGCGCTGGCGGGCGAACTCGGTGAAGACGTTCGGGATGGTCATCACGGTGACGCCCCCGGCGAGCGCCAGCGTGCACTCGCCCTGCCGCAGCGCCTGGCAGGCCAGGTGCATCGCGACCAGCGAGGACGAGCAGGCGGTGTCGAGCGTGACCGCGGGCCCCTCCAGGCCGAGCGTGTAGGACAGCCGGCCGGACAGCACGCTCGGCGCGTTGCCCGTCACGAGGTAGCCCTCGGCGCTCCGGTCGATGTGCGGGGTGCCGAAGCCGGGCAGCGCGGCCCCGGCGTACACGCCGGTCGGGCTGCCCTTGAGCGAGAGCGGGTCGATGCCGGCGCGTTCGAGCAGCTCCCAGGCGACCTCCAGGAGCAGCCGCTGCTGCGGGTCGAGCGCGAGCGCCTCGCGCGGGCTGACGCCGAAGAACTCCGCGTCGAACTGTGCGGCGTCGTAGAGGAACCCGCCCTCCTCGGCGTAGCTGGTGCCCGGGTGGTCGGGGTCGGGGTGGAACAGGCTCTCCAGGTCCCAACCGCGGTCGGCCGGGAACTCCCCCATGGCGTCGCGGCCGGACTCGACGAGGTCCCACAGCGCCTCGGGCGAGGCGGCACCGCCGGGGTAGCGGCACGCCATGCTCACGACGGCGACCGGCTCGCGGGCCCGTTCCTCGACGTCGCTTCAGCCGCTGCCGGGTGCTCCGCAGATCGCCGGCCACCTTTTTCAGGTAATCGACCAGCTTCTCTTCATCCGCCATGGCGAATCACCTTCGTAGTGGCGTCCTGAGTCGTCATCACAGGCCGAGCTCGTTGTCGATGAAGTCGAGGACCTGCTCGGCCGTCGTCGCGACCTGCAGCCGGTCCCCGTCGTCCACGGCCCCGGCGGCCTCGGCCGAGGTGCACTTGGCCTTCCAGTTCGCCAGCAGCGCCTCCAGGCGTGCGGTGACGGCCGCGGAGTCCAGGTCGCCCGCCGCGACCGCGGACAGGGTGTTCTCCAGGCCGGCCACCTCGCTCAGCACGGGGTTGGTCGGGTTCGCGGCCGCCGCCGCGCCCTCGGGTGCGAGCCGGTCGCGCAGGTGGCTCGGCCAGCACGGCCGCCTCGGGGTAGTCGAAGACGAGCGCGGGGGGCAGGCGCAGCCCGGTGGCCGCCGCGAGCCGGTTGCGCAGCTCGACCGCGGTCAGCGAGTCGAAGCCGAGCTCCTTGAAGGAGGTGTCGGCCTGCACCGTCCCGGCGTCGGCGTGTCCGAGCACGGTGGCGGCGTGGGTGCGGACGAGGCCGAGCAGCAGCCGCTGCTGCTCGGCGGCGGACAGCCCGGCGAGACGCGCGGGCCAGTCGCCGGGCCCCTCGCCGGAGGCGGCGGTGCGCCGTACGGGCGCGCGGCCCGCGGCGGCGAGCGTCCGCAGCGGCGCGGGCAGCGCGTCGGCGGGCTGGCTCGGCGAGGGCGCCCGTGTCGAGGCTGAGGGCCAGCAGGCTCGGGTGCCCGTGCCGTACGGCGGCGTCCAGCAGCGCGACTCCCTCCTCCACGCCCGTGGCGACGATGCCGAGCCGGCCGATCCGTGCCAGGTCCGCCTCGCTCAGCCGCCCGGTGAGACCGCTGGCGGCCCCCCACAGGCCCCAGGCGACCGAGACGCCCGGCAGGCCCGCGGCCTGGCGGTGCGCGGCGAGCGCGTCGCAGTACGCGTTCGCCGCGGCGTAGTTGGCCTGCCCAGGGGTGCCCAGGGCGGAGGCGAAGGAGGAGAACAGCACGAACATGCCCAGCCGCAGACCCGCGGTCGCCTCGTGCAGGTTGGCCGCCCCGGCCGCCTTGGCCGCCCACACGCGCGCCAGGCTCTCGGCGGTCTGCGCGGTGACCAGCGCGTTGTCGAGCGCCCCGGCGGCGTGGACGACGCCGGTCAGCGGGTGCGCCGGGTCGATCCCGGCGACCAGCTCGCGTACGGCGGCGGGGTCGGCGACGTCGGCCGCGACGATCCGCGTCTCCGCGCCGAGCTCGGCGAGCCGGGCGGCGAGTTCGTCCGCGCCGTCCGCGGCCGGGCCGCTGCGGCTGACCAGCAGCAGATGGCGGGTCCGTCCGCCGCGTACGAGGTGCTCGGCGGTCGCGCCGCCGATGGTGCCGGTGCCGCCGGTGATCAGCACGGTGCCGTCCGGGTCCAGCGGCGCGGGGACGTCCAGCACGAGCTTGCCGGTGTGCCGTGCCTGGCTCAGGTGCCGCAGCGCCTCGCGTGCGCGGCCCAGCGGCCACGCGCGTACGGGCGGCGGCGTCAGGGAACCGTCGGCGAACAGCGCGGCCAGGTCGGCCAGCAGCTCCCCGATGCGCTCCGGACCTGCGTCGGCGACCAGGTCGAACGCCTGGTAGCGGACGCCCGGGTGGTCCTCGGCGACCCGCGCGGGGTCGCGCAGGTCGGTCTTGCCCATCTCCACCAGCCGCCCGCCCGCGCCGAGCAGCCGCAGCGACGCGTCGGTGAACTCGCGGGCCAGGCTGTTGAGCACGACGTCGACGCCGGCCGTGCGGAAGGTCTCCTCGAAGTCCAGGTCACGGGAGGACGCCCGGTGCGCGGCGTCGATCCCCATCGCGGCCAGGACGTGGTGCTTGGCCGGGCTCGCCGTGCCGTACACCTCCGCGCCCAGGTGGCGGGCGATCTGCACGGCGGCGGTGCCGACGCCGCCCGCGGCCGCGTGGATCAGCACGGACTCGCCCGCGCGCAGGCCGCCGAGCGTCACCAGGCCGTACCAGGCGGTCAGGAACGCCACCGGCACCGCCGCCGCCGAGCGGAAGTCCCAATCGTCCGGGATCGGCACGACCGTACGCGCGTCGGCCACCGCCACCGGCCCGAACGCGCCCTCGAACAGGCCCATCACGCGGTCGCCCGGCGCCAGGCCGGTCACGCCGGGGCCGGTCTCGACCACGACTCCCGCGCCCTCGCTGCCGCCGAAGACGGCGTCGCCCGGGTACATGCCGAGCGCGATCAGAACGTCGCGGAAATTGACGCCCGCCGCGTGCACCGCGATCCGTACGCGGCCCTCGGCGAGCGGCTCGTCCGGCACGGCTCACCGGGACGACGCCCTCGACCGTGCCGACCGTGCCGAGGCCGAGCCGCCAGCCGGTACCGCCGGGCAGGTCCAGGCCGGGGCCCGCGCGCACGAGACGCGGCATCAACGCCTCCCCGTCGCGCACCGCGACCTGCGGTTCACCGGCCTCGACGGCACGCGCGAGCGCCGCCTCGACGCCGTCCTCGCCGTCCAGGTCCAGCAGGAGGAGGCGGCCGGGGTTCTCGGCCTGTGCGCTGCGGACCAGCCCCCACACGCTCGCACCGGTCACATCGACGTCGCGGTCCGCGTCGGTGGCCTCGACCGCGCCCCGCGTCACGATCGCGAGCCGCGCGTCGGCGAGCGCGGGCCGCGTCGAGCCAGTCCCGCACGCAGCGCGAGCGCCGCTTCCACCACGTCCAGCGGGTCGCCGCCGGTACCTACGCGGGCGAGCACGACGGGCGGGACCATGCCGGCGGCCTCGACCGCGTCGAGATCGGCGTAGGGCTCGGCGCCGGGGGCGACCGGCGCCGAGCCGTCTGAGGTCAGCTCCGCCAGGCGCGGCGGGGCGGATCCGGTAGTGGGGAGCGGCGTCCACTCCAGCGCGTACAGGCCGTCCGCCTCGCCGCGGGTGCGCAGCCGCGCGGGGTCGGCGGCGCGCATCGTCAGCGACTCGGCGGTCAGCACGGGCGCGCCGGTCGTGTCGGCCACGGTCACGCGCAGCGCGAGCTCGTCGCCGTCGCGCCGGAGCGGCGACAGCCGGACGCGCACGGTGCTCGCCTCGGCGGCCCACAGCGACACGCCGGTCCAGGCGAACGGCAGCCAGACCTCGCCCGGCGTCGGCCGGTTCGAGCAGCAGTGCCGGGTGCAGGGCGGCGTCCAGCAGCGCGGGATGGATGCCGAACCCGGCGCGTTCGCCCGCGCTCTCGGGCAGGGCGACCTCGGCGAGCAGGTCGTCGTCGTCGCGCCAGACGGCGCGCAGCCCCTGGAACGCCGGGCCGTACTCGTATCCGTACGCGGCGGCACGGTCGTAGAAGCCCGCGACGTCCACCGGCTCGGCTCCGGCGGGCGGCCACGCCACGGCCGGTGCCGCGCTTTGCGCGGCGGTATCGCCGAGGACGCCCATCGCGTGGCACAGCCACGGTGCGGTGTCCTGGTCGGGGCGGGAGTACACGCTCATCTCCCGCCGCCCGTCGCCGTCCGCCGCGCCGATGACCACCTGGACCCGCAGGCCGCCGGTGGCGGGCAGGACGAGCGGCGCCTGAAGGGTGAGTTCCTCGACGGCGGCGCGGCCGGTCGCGTCGGCGGCACGCAGCGCCCATTCCACGAGCGCCGCGCCCGGCAGCAGCGGCACGCCGCCCACGACGTGCCCGCCCGCCCACGCGTGTCCACGTACGGAGACGCGGCCGGTGAGGATGTGGCTGCTGCCATCGGCCAGGTCCACCGCGCCGGCGAGGACGGGGTGCCCGGCGGCGGACAGGCCCAGCCCGGCGGGGTCGGTCTCCCGGCCGCCGTCGTGCCCGTCCAGCCAGTACCGCTCGCGCTGGAAGGCGTACGTCGGCAGGTCCACGACACGCGGCGCCGGACCGGCCGGGAACCACCGCGTCCAGTCCACCGCGACACCCGCCGCGTACGCCTGCGCGGCCGCCTTGGCGAGCTGCACCGGGCCGCCCTCGTCGCGGCGCAGCGTCGGCACGGTCGCCGCGTCGGCACCCGCCTCCTCGACGCACTCCTGCACGCCGAACGTCAGCACCGGATGCGGGCTGGCCTCCACGAACACGCGGTAACCGTCGCCGAGCAGCGCCCGCACCGCGTCCGCGAAGCGCACGGGCCGCCGCAGGTTGGTGAACCAGTACCCGGCGTCCAGGTCGGTGGCGGCGATCCGGCCGCCGGTGACGGTCGAGTAGAACGCGACGCCCGTACGTGCCGGTGCCACGTCGCCGAGCAGCTCGGCGAGTTCGTCGCGGATCTCCTCCACCTGCGGGCCGTGGGAGGCGTAGTCCACCTCGATCATCCGGGCCCGCAGGTCGGCGGCCTGCGCCGCGCCGACCACGGCGTTCACCTCGCCGGGCGGCCCGGAGACCACGGTCGAGGCGGGCCCGTTGACGGCCGCCACGCTCACGGCGGAGTCCCGCGATCAGCTCCAGCGCGCGCTTTTCGTCCACGCCGAGCGAGGCCATCGCCCCACCACCCGCCAACCGCCGCAACGCCCGGCTCCGCAACGCCACGACCTTCGCCGCATCCTCAAGCGAC
Source organism: uncultured Actinomycetota bacterium (assembly GCA_963799975.1). GTDB lineage: Bacteria > Actinomycetota > Actinomycetes > Streptosporangiales > Streptosporangiaceae > Actinoallomurus. Next base: position 1,909,208 of record CAWCZF010000006.1, read on the forward strand.
AGCGCACCCGCCACACACGCGGCCGCGATCTCCCCCTGACTGTGCCCCACCACCGCAACGGGCTCGACACCGTAATCAGCCCACACCGCCGCAAGCGAGACCATCACCGCCCACAACACCGGCTGCACCACATCGACCCGGCTCATCTCACCGCCGCGCAGCACCTCCGTCAGCGACCAGACCACATACGGCGACAACGCCCGCTCACACTCCGCGATCCGCGACGCGAAAACAGCCGAGGAATCCAGCAGCTCCGCACCCATCCCCGCCCACTGCGAACCCTGACCCGGAAACACCAGCACCGGACCCGCACCAGCCGACGGCCGCGCCCGGGGCCGACGCACGGCGGGATGTATCCTCCCCGGCGGCCAGCGCCGACAGCCCGGCCAGCGACTCGTCCAGGTCCGTGCCGACGACGACCGCGCGGTGCTCGAACACCGAACGCGCGGCGACCAGGGACCAGCCGACCGCCGTACGCGACAGCCCGCCCGCGCGACCGGCCAGCGCGGCGGCCTGGCCGCGCAGCGCCTCCGCGCTCCGCGCCGACAGCACCCACGGCACGACCGTGCCGTCCGGCAGGTCCTCGGCGGCCGGGACCTCCTCCTCGGCCGCCTGCTCCAGGATCAAGTGCGCGTTCGTACCGGAGACGCCGAACGCGGACACGGCCGCCCGGCGCGGCCGCCCCGCCTCCGGCCACTCGACCGCCTCGGTCAGCAGCCGTACGCCGCCGGTCTTCCAGTCCACGTGCGGGGTCGGCTCGTCGAGATGCAGGTTGGCGGGCAGGCGGCGGTGGCGCATGGCCATCACCATCTTGATCAGGCCCGCCACGCCCGCGGCCGCGTGCGTGTGCCCGATGTTGGACTTGACCGAGCCCAGCCAGAGCGGACGGCCGCCGGGCCGGTCCCGCCCGTACGTGGCGATAAGGGCCTCGGCCTCGATCGGGTCGCCCAGCGCGGTGCCAGTGCCGTGCGCCTCGACCGCGTCCACCTCGGTCGGCGACAGGCCGGCGCTCGCGAGGGCTTGGGCGATGACGCGTTCCTGCGCCACGTCGTTGGGGGCGGTGAGCCCGTTCGACGCGCCGTCCTGGTTGACCGCCGAGCCACGGATCACCGCGAGCACCTCGTGCCCGTTGCGCCGCGCGTCCGACAGGCGCTCCAGCACGACCAGGCCGACGCCCTCGGAGAAACCGGTGCCGTCGGCGTCGGCCGCGAAGGACTTGCAGCGGCCGTCCGGGGAGAGCGTGCGCAGCCGGCAGAACTCGGTGAACATGATCGAGGTGGCCATCGCGTTGACCCCGCCGGCCAGCGCCAGCGTGGTCTCGCCCTGCCGCAGCCCCTGGCAGGCCAGGTGGATCGCGACCAGCGACGCCGAGCACGCGGTGTCGACGGTGACGGCCGGTCCCTGGAGGCCGAGCGTGTAGGCGACGCGGCCCGACACGACGCTGGGCAGGGTGCCGGTCGTCGCGTAGCCCTCGAACCCTTCGGGGATCCGGAGCGTACGCGACAGGTAGTCCTGGCCGGACACGCCCGTGTAGACGCCCGTCGAGGTGCCCGACAGCGCGGCGGGGTCGATGCCGGAGCGTTCGAGCGCCTGCCAGGCGGTCTCCAGGACGAGCCGCTGCTGCGGGTCCATGCCGAGCGCCTCGCGCGGGCTGATCCCGAAGAACGCCGCGTCGAACCGGTCGAAGTCATAGAGAAAGCCGCCCTGGCGCACGTAGCTGGTGCCGGGGTGCCCGGGGTCGGGATGGTAAAGGGCGTCCAGGTCCCAGCCGCGGTCGGCGGGAAAGTCGCCGATCGCGTCCACGCCGTCGTCGAGCAGCCGCCAGAGCCCCTCCGGGGAGTCCGCGCCGCCGGGGAACCGGCACGCCATGCCGACCACCGCCACCGGCTCCCGCGACCTGTCCTCCAGCTCACGCAGACGCAGCTTGGTCTCGTGCAGGTCCGCCGAGACGCGCCGGAGATATTCGACAAGCTGCTCCTCGGTCGCCATTGGAGATCACCCCGCTTTCCGTGGTGGCCGCGCCCGAGCGCACTCAGGACACGCCGAGCTCGTTGTCGATGAAGTCGAGAAGCTGGTCCGCCGAGGCCGTCTGCAGCCGCTCGCCGGCCGTGGGGTCCTCGCTCCGGGTCTTCCAGGTCGCCTTCCACTTCGCGAGCAGGCCCTCCAGCCGGGCCAGGACGGCGCTGGAGTCCGCGTCCTCCAGCACGACACCGGTCAGCGCGTGCTCGAACCGGTCGAGTTCGACGAGGATCGGGTCGACCGCCCGGCGTCCGTCGCCGTCCTCGGGCGCGAGGCGCCGGAGCAGGTCCGCGGCGATCCCCTCCGGAGTCGGGTAGCGGAAGATGAGGGCCGCCGGCAGGCGCAGGCCGGTGGTGACGGCGAGCCGGTCGCGCAGTTCGACGGCGGTGAGGGACTCAAAGCCCAGGTCCTTGAAGTTGGCTTTCGGGTGCACGGCGTCGGGGTCGGCGTGCCCGAGCACGGACGCGGCCTGGCCGCGGACCATGTCGAGGACGAGGCGGTGCCGGTCGGTGCCGGATAGCCCGGCCAGGCGCGCGGCCCAGTCGACGGGCCGCCCGTTGCCGCCCGCCGCCGTACGACGGCGGCCGGGTCCGTGGCCGGCGGCCAGCGCGCGCAGGAGCGCCGGGGGTGTGCCGTCCGCGCCGGTCAGGGCCGGGACGTCGACGCCGGTCACGATGCGGGCGGCGCCGTGCGCGCACGCCGCGTCCAGCGAGGCGGGCTCGCCGGCGAGGGAGAGACCGGACAGGCCGAGGGTGCGCCGGTGGGCGATCAGCGCGTCGCGGAAGCCGTCCGCCGAGGAGCGTTCGGCCTGGCCCGGCACGCCGAGGACGGCGGAGGCCGGTGAGACGACCGCGAACACGGCGGGCGACCGCGCGGCGGTGGCCTCGTGCAGGTTGGCGGCGACGGTGGCGCGGTCCGCCCAGTCCTCCTCAGGGCCCGGGGCGTGGATCACGGCGGTCAGCGGATGGGCCGGGTCGATCTCCCCGGCGAGGCGCGTGACCTGCGCGAGGTCGGTCAGGTCGGCGTCCGACACGCGTACGTCCGCGCTCAGTTCGCCGGGGTCGCGCACGCCGGTGCCGGCGAGCAGGAGGTGCTCGATCTGCCAGGCGCGTACGAGGTGCTCGGCGAGGGCGTCGTCGCCGCCGGCGAGCAGCACGGTCCCGCCGGGTTCGGGCGCCGCGGCGCCGGCCGCTCCGGCGCCGGCGCGGGCCAGCCGCGGCGCGCACAGCCGCCCGTCGCGTACGGCGGCCTGCGGCTCACCGGCCGCGATGGCCCGCAGAACCGCGTCCCGCACGTCGTCCCCGGCCTGGTCCAGCAGGAGGAACCGGCCCGGGTGCTCGGCTTGGGCGGAGCGGAGCACGCCCCACGCGCTCGCGCCGGCGGCGTCGGTCTCGGCGTTCTCGGTGACGACCACGAGCCGCGTGCCGGCGAGGCGTGGTTCGGCGAGCCAGTCGCGTACGAGGGCGAGCAGGCGGCGTGCGGTCTCCAGTCCGGCGGCCGCGTCGGCGGGGCCGGAGGCGGGCACGCGGATCCACACGATCGCGGGGACGTTCGCGCCGTCGGCGAGCAGCGCGGCCACGTCGGGGTGTGTCTCGCCGCCCAGCACGGCCCAGGCGTCTCCGGCCGCGTCCAGCTCCGCGTCGGCCGCGGTGTCCGCGTCGATGTCGGCCGCGGTGTCGGCCGCCTCCACGGGCGTCCACTCCACGACGAGCAGGCCGTCCGCGCCGCGCCGTCCGGCCGACCGCAGCCGGTCGGCGGCGGCCGGGCGCATCAGGAGGGAGTCGGCGGTCAGGACCGGTGCGCCTAGGGTGTCGGCCACGGTGACGCGCAGCGCCTGCTCCTCCTGCGGGGAGAGCCGGACGCGTACGGTCGTCGCCTCGGTGGCCCACAGCGAGACTCCGGTCCAGGTGAACGGGAGCCGTACCTCGCCGTCGCCGGCCTCGCCGAGCAGGAGCGCCGGGTGCAGTGCCGCGTCGAGCAGCGCCGGGTGGATGCCGAACCCGCCGCGCTGCCCGGCGGCCTCCGGGAGCACCACCTCGGCGAGCAGGTCGTCGCCCTGCCGCCAGAGGTTCCGCAGCCCGTGGAACGCCGGGCCGTACTCGTAGCCGGCCGCCGAGATCCGCTCGTAGAAGCCGTCGAGGTCGACCGCTTCGGTGCCCGGCGGCGGCCACTCGCCGCCCATGTCCTCGGCGTGCTCGGGACCGGCGGGGCCCAGGACGCCCACGGCGTGGCGGATCCAGTCGCCGTCCGCGCCGAGATCGGTCTCCTGCTCGGGCTGGGAGTACATCCGCAGGTCGCGCCGTCCGTCGTCGCCGGGTGCGTCCAGGACGACCTGGATCCGCAGGCCGCCCGAACTCGGCGGGACCAGCGGCGCCTGTAACGTCAGCTCCTCGACGCCGCCGCAGCCCGCCTCGTCGGCGGCCTGCAACGCCCACTCGACCAGGACCGCGCCGGGGACCAGGACCGTGCCGAGCACCTGGTGCTCGGTCAGCCAGCCTCCGCCGCCGGCCGAGGGGATACGCCCGGTCAGCACGAACGACCCGTCGGCCATGCCGACCGCGGCCGGCAGCAGCGCGTGCTCCACCGGTTGCAGCCCCGCGGACCCGACGTCGCTGGGCCCGTCGGAGGGCTCCAGCCAGAACCGCCGCCGCTGGAAGGCGTACGTCGGCAGCTCCACGGTCCGCGGCGGCGGGTCGGCGGGGAACCGGCGGGTCCAGTCGACCGCGATGCCCGCGGCGAACGCCTGCGCCAGCGAGCGGGTCAGCCGCGTCAAGTCGCCCTCGTCGCGGCGCAGCGTCGGCACGGTCACCCCGGCGAGGTCGGCCTCCTCGCAGCATTCCTGCACGCCGAGCGCCAGTACGGGGTGCGGGCTGGCCTCGACGAAGACCCGGTAGCCGTCGTCGAGCAGGGTGCGTACGGCGTCGGCGAAGCGGACCGGCCGCCGCAGGTTCGTCACCCAGTAGGCGGCGTCCAGCTCCGCGCCGCGTGCCGGTTCGCCGGTGACGGTCGAGTAGAACGCCACGTCGGAGTCGGCGGGGCGCACCCCGTCGAGGAGCCCGGCGAGCTCGTCGCGTATCTCCTCCACCTGCGGGCCGTGCGAGGCGTAGTCCACGTCGATCATGCGGGCGCGCACGTCGGCGAGTTGCGCGGCGGCGACCACGGCGGCGACCTGGCCGGGCGGCCCGGAGATCACGGTCGAGCCCGGCCCGTTCACCGCGGCCACCGTCACGTCCGTACCGGCGATCAGCTCGGCGGCGCGTACCTCGCCCGTGCCGAGGGAGGCCATCGCCCCGCCGCCGGACAGCCGCCGCAGCGCCCTGCTCCGCAGCGCGACGACCTTCGCGGCGTCCTCCAGTGACAGCGCGCCCGCGACGCAGGCGGCGGCGATCTCGCCCTGGCTGTGCCCGACGACGGCGGTCGGCACCACGCCGTGGTCGGCCCAGACGGCGGCGAGCGACACCATCACCGCCCACAGCACCGGCTGCACGACGTCGACCCGGCTCATGTCGCCGCCGCGCAGCACCTCGGTGAGCGACCAGTCCACGTGCGCCGAAAGCGCACGCTCGCACTCGCCGATCCGCGCGGCGAAGACCGGCGAGGAGTCCAGCAGCTCCGCGCCCATCCCGGCCCACTGCGACCCCTGACCCGGGAACACCAGCACCGGCCCGAACCCGCCCGCGACCGGCGTGCCGGGGTGCACGAGCGCGGGGTGTTCCTCGCCGGACGCCAGCGCGCGGGTCCCGGCGAGCAGCTCGTCACGGCTCTGGCCGACCACGACCGCGCGGTGCTCGAACCGCGAACGCGTGGTGGCGAGCGACCAGCCCACGGCCGCGGCCGAGCCCTCGGCCGCCTCGGCGAGCGCGGCGGCCTGGCCCCGCAGTGCCTCGGTGCTCCGCGCCGACAGGACCCAGGGCACGACCGCGCCCTCCGGCGGCTCGGCGTCGACGGCCGGATCCTCCTCGGGGCCCTGCTCCAGGATCAGGTGCGCGTTCGTGCCGGAGATGCCGAACGAGGAGACCGCCGCGCGGCGCGGGCGGCCGCCGCCGTCCCAGGGCACCGGCTCGGTCAGCAGCCGTACGCCGCCGGAGTCCCAGTCCACGTGCGGGCGTCGGCTCGTCGATGAAGAGCGAGGCGGGCAGCGTCCCGCCGTGCATCGCCATCACCATCTTGATCACCCCGGCGACGCCGGCGGCGGCCTGGGTGTGCCCGATGTTGGACTTGACCGAGCCCAGCCACAGCGGCTTGTCCGCGGATCGGTCGCGCCCGTACGTGGCGAGCAGGGCCTGCGCCTCGATCGGGTCGCCGAGCGTCGTGCCGGTGCCGTGCGCCTCGACCGCGTCGACCTCGTCCGGCGCGAGCCGGGCGTTGGCGAGCGCCTGCCGGATCACGCGCTGCTGCGAGGGTCCGTTCGGCGCGGTCAGGCCGTTGCTGGCGCCGTCCTGGTTGACCGCCGAGCCGCGGATCACCGCGAGCACCCGGTGGCCGTTGCTCCGCGCGTCCGACAGCCGTTCCAGCAGCACGAGGCCGACGCCCTCGCTCCAGCCGGTGCCATCGGCCGCCGCCGCGAACGGCTTGCAGCGGCCGTCGGGCGCGAGGCCGCGCTGCCGGGAGAACTCGGTGAACATGCCCGGGTTGGCCAGTACGGTCGCGCCGCCCGCCAGCGCCAGAGAGCACTCGCCCTGGCGGAGCGCCTGGCAGGCCAGGTGCATCGCGACCAGCGACGACGAGCACGCCGTGTCGACGGTGACGGCCGGGCCTTCGAGGCCGAAGGTGTACGCGACGCGGCCCGACGCGACGCTGGGTGTGCTGCCGGTCAGCAGGTGACCGTCGAGGCCCTTGGGCGCCTCGTGCAGGCGCGGGCCGTAGTCCTGCGGCGTCATCCCGACGAACACGCCGGTGGAACTGCCGCGAAGGGCGGCCGAGTCCAGCCCCGCCCGCTCGAACGCCTCCCACGCGGTCTCCAGCACCAGCCGCTGCTGGGGGTCGGTGGCGAGCGCCTCGCGCGGGCTGATACCGAAGAACCCGGCGTCGAAGTCGCCCGCGTCGTAGAGGAACCCGCCCTCGCGGGTGTGGCTCGTCCCGTGCCGGTCCGGATCGGCGGCGAACAGGCCCTCCAGGTCCCAGCCGCGGTCCGCAGGGAACTCCCCCACCGCGTCGACCTCGTCGGTGACGAGCCGCCACAGATCCTCCGGCGTGGCGACGCCGCCGGGGTACCGGCAGCTCATCGCCACCAGGACGATCGGCTCGTCGTTCTCGCCGTGTGCGGCGTCCGGGTCGATCGGCACCTCCTGGCCGTCGACGGTGACGGCGCGCAGGTGCTCGGCGACGGCCTCGGGGGTGGGGTGGTCGAAGGTGAGCGTGGCCCCGAGTGAGATGTCGGTCGCCTCGCTGAGCCGCTCGCTCAGCTCGGCCGCCGCCATCGAGTCGAAGCCGAGCTGCTTGAACGTCTTGCCCGGGTCGACCGCGCCCGGCGTGCCGTATCCGAGGACGACGGCGGCCTCGCTGCGCACGAGCTCCAGGAGGACGCGGTCCTGCTCGGGTTCGGCGAGCCCGGCCAGGCGCGGCGTGAGCGCGGAGGGCTCGGGCGCAGGCTGCGGCACGTGCGGCGGCTGCACCGGCTCCATGCTGGTGTCGGGCCAGTGGCGCTCGCGGTGGAAGGCGTACGTCGGCAGGCTGACGCGAGTGCGCCGTGCTCCGTCGAAGGCGCGTTCCCAGTCCACGTGCGCGCCGCGCACCCACGCTCCGGCCAGGGCGGCGGCGAAGGTGTCCGGCTCGGCGCGGTCGCGGCGCAGCACGGCCAGCGCGGCGGGCCGCTCGGCGGCGGGACGCCCGGCGAAGCACTCGCGTGTCATGGCGGCGAGCAGCGCGTCCGGGCCCAGCTCGACGTACGTGCCGACTCCGGCCTCGTCCAGGTACGCGACGCCGTCCATGAACCGCACCGCGTTCCGCGCGTGCTCGGCCCAGTAGTCCGGCGAGGCGAGCCGCTCCGCGGTGGCGGGACGCCCGGTCACGTTCGAGACGATGGGGATCGCCGGAGCGTGGAACGACAGCCCGGCGGCGACCGCGCGCAGCTCGTCGAGGATCGCGTCCATGTGCGGCGAGTGGAACGCGTGACTGACCCGCAGCAGGCTCGCCTTGCGGCCGCGCGCCTTCCACTCCTCGGTGGCCTCGCGTACGGCGTCGCGGTCGCCGGAGACCACGACGGACGAGGGCCCGTTGACGGCGGCGAGCCCGAGCCGGTCCGCGCGGGGATCGAGCAGTTCGGCGGCCTCGTCCGCGGTCGCCTGCCACGCGGCCATCGCGCCGGGCGCGGTCACCGACTGCATCAGCCGGCCGCGCGCGGCCACCAGCGCGCACGCGTCGGGCAGCGACAGCACCCCGGCGACGTGCGCGGCGACGATCTCGCCGACCGAGTGCCCGATCAGGTGATCGGCGCGCAGCCCCCACGACTCGGCCAGCCGGTACAGGGCGACCTCGACGGCGAACAGCGAGGTCTGGGTGTAGGCGGTCTGTTCCAGCCGAGCCGCCGAGTCGCTCGCGAACATGACGTCGCGCAGCGGCGCGTCCAGGTGCTCGTCAAGGCACGCGCACGCCTCGTCCAGCGCCGCCGCGAACACAGGATGGGCGGCGTACAGCTCGCGTCCCATGCCGGACCGCTGGCTACCCTGCCCACTGAACAGGAACGCGACGCCGCACCGCTCGCCGGTGACACCCCCGCGTACGAGCCCGGGCGCGTCCTCGCCGCGTTCGAGCGCCGCGAGGCGGTCCGCCAGCTCATCGGGCCCGCCGCCGAGGACGACGGCGCGGCGGCCGAAGGCCGAACGCGTGGTCACCAGGGAGTGGCCGACGTCGGCGGGGTCCAGGCCGGGGTGGTCCGCCAGGTGCCGCCGGAGCCGCCCGGCCTGCCCGCGCAGCGCCTCGTCGCGCTTTGCCGACAGCGGCCACGGCACGAACCCGGCCGTCGCGGGCGCGGTGCCCGGCAGTGGGTCCGCCGCCAGGGGCGGGTCCGGGCTCGCGGACGGCGCCTGGGCGAGGACCATGTGGCAGTTGGTACCGCCCATGCCGAAGGAGCTGACCCCGGCCAGCAGCGTCTGGTCGGTGCGCGGCCAGGGCGCGAATACGTCGTGCACCCGCAGGCCCAGCTCGGCGAGGGGGATGCCGGGGTTCGGCGTGGCGTAGTTCAGGCTCGCCGGGAGCCGCCCGTGGGCCATGCTGAGGACCGTCTTGATCAGCCCGACGACGCCGGCGGCGCCTTCGAGGTGGCCGACGTTCGTCTTGGCGGAGCCGACGAGCAGCGGCGCGTCCGCCGGCCGGCCCGCGCCGAGTGCCGCGCCCAGCGCCGCGGCCTCGATCGGGTCGCCGACCTTGGTGCCGGTGCCGTGCAGCTCGACGTACTGCACGTCCGCGGGAGACACCCCGGCCCGCTCGTACGCGCGGCGCAGCACGTCCTCCTGCGCCGCCGGGCTGGGCATCGTCAGGCCGTCCGTCGCGCCGTCGTTGTTGACCGCGCTGCCACGGATCACGCAGTAGACCGCGTCGCCGTCGCGCAGCGCGTCGTCCAGCGGTTTGAGCAGCACGACGCCGCCGCCCTCGCCGCGTACGAACCCGTTGGCACGCGCGTCGAAGGTGTAGCAGCGGCCGTCCGGCGACAGCCCGCCGAACTGCGCGGCCGCCGCCTCCATGCTGTCCTCGGCGAGGATGAGGTTGACGCCGCCGGCCAGCGCCAGCGCGCACTCGCCCTGGCGCAGGCTCTCGCACGCCATGTGCACCGCGACCAGCCCGGAGGACTGCGCCGCGTCGATCGCCATGCTCGGGCCGCGCAGGTTGTGGCCGTAGGAGACGCGGTTGGCGATGATGCTGCGGTGCGAGCCGGTCATGGCGTGCCGGGTGGCCGGCACGTACCTGCGCAGGAGCGCCGCGTAGTCGTCCCAGATCGCGCCGACGAACACGCCCGTACGGCTGCCCGCGAGCGACTCGGGGAGGAGCCCGGCGTCTTCCAGCGCCTCCCAGCTCAGCTCCAGCGCCAGCCGCTGCTGCGGGTCCATCGTGACCGCCTCGCGCGGCGTGATGCCGAAGAACTCGGCGTCGAACCCGTCGACCCGGTCGAGGAAGCCGCCGAGCCGTACGGGCGGGTCCTCGGTGCCGCCGTTCTCGTCGCGGCGGTCCTCCCGGCGGTCGGCGGGCATCTCGGTGATGGCGCTCTCGCCGTCGCGCAGCAGCCGCCAGAACGCGTCCGGGCTGGGCGCGCGCGGGAGCCGGCAGGCCAGCCCCACGACCGCGATGGGTGCCGCCGGCCGCGTTGGCGGGTTGAGCGAGGGACTAGCCATCACACCCCTGCGATCGTCGAAGGAGACGTGCTGCGGGCAATGCTCAATCGTTGGCGTAGGGGCTAAAGCCCGGCTGAACATGCCCTTGCAAGGAGGCGGCGTCGGCTTTCTAAAAGGTGCAGTCCAGCTTCTTGATGCCTTCGATGAAGCTGGAGTCGAGCCGTCGCGGCTCGCCTTCGGCGCGGATGTCCGGCAGGCGGGTGAGCAGCTCGCGGTAGAGCGCGGTGATCTCCATGCGGGCCAAGTGCGCGCCCAGGCAGAAGTGCGGGCCGAGGGAGCCGAAGGTCAGGTGCGGGTTGGGGTCGCGCGTGATGTCGAACCGGTACGGGTCGGCGAAGACGTTCTGGTCCCGGTTCGCGGACCAGTAGAAGAGGAACATCTTGTCGCCCTCGCGGAACCGGTGGCCGTTCATCTCGCAGTCGTGCACGGCGGTGCGGCGCATCCAGTTGATGGGCGTGACGACCCGGAGGATCTCCTCGACCGCGCCGCGCGCGTACTTCGCGTAGTCCGACCTGAGCAGCGCACGCTGCTCAGGGTGCTCGGTGAGCAGGACCAGCGCGTGCGTGATGGCGTTCCGCGTGGTCTCCATGCCGGCGACGACGAGCAGGATGAAGAACGACACGAGCTCCTGGCGGGTGAGCTGCTCGCCGTCGACCTGCACACGCACCAGCCGCGTGATCACGTCGCCGGCCGGGTTGGCCGTCCGGTCCGCGCGCAGCCGCCCGACGTATTCCCCCAGGTCCTGCGACGCCTTCAGCACCGCGAGCCCGGACTGCTCGGCGTTGGGCACGTAGTCGCGGTCGAGCGCGCCGACGATCGTGTTCGAGCGGTCGAACAGGAACTGGTAGTCCTCGCTCGGGATGCCCATCATGTCGCTGAGCACGGCGATCGGCATCTCGGCCGCCACGGGGCGGACGAACTCCCCGGGACCGCGCTCGATCAGGTCGTCCACGATCCGGCGCGCGACCCTGCTCGCCACCGCCTCGAACTCGGGCACCATCCCCCGGCCGAACACCCGCGCGACGATCCGCCGCAGCCGCGCGTGCTCGGGGTTGTCCATGTTGATCATCGAGCCGTAGAACTCGGTGAACACGGCCGGCAGGTCGACGATGCTCGTCGCGCCGTCGGAGGAGAAGTCCATGGGCCGCCGGCTGACCTCGACGATGTCGGCGTGCCTGGCGAGCGCGTAGTAGTCGACGTCCGGCACGCCGGGCCCCGGCCGGTGCCGGAACCGCTCCGGAGCGGGCAGTCCGCGCAGCCGGGCGAACGTGCTCGCGCGGTCCGTGTGGGGCAGCGACCAGAACGAGGAGTCGAGCAGATCGGCGGGCTCGGCGGCGACGGGTGCGCTTTCCGAAGGGGACACGTTGCCTCGTTTCAACCGTGTTGCCACGTGTTACTAATGGTGCGGCCGGCGCGGGTGAGTGCCCGGTCGCCTGGCCGGACTATTTCGGTCCTGCCGCGCAGCGGGATATCGGTTGTCCGCCACTTCCTCCGGCCGGGCGGAACTCCACTCCCGGCGCCGGAGATGGGCGTCGTCGGATCAGCCCATTGGTCGGCCATCCGATTCTTCCTCTGCGCGAGTGCGAATTCCTGAGGTTTTGCGCGCCATTTTTGCAGGAGGCCCTTAAGCGGCCCTAGTCCGTCACTCTCACCGCTCCGGCGCGTACGGGCGGCGCGGTCGGCATGCGCGATGACCAGCGGGAAGGATAGGGGCGGGCACTCAGCAAATCTCTTCAGTTACTTAAAAGGGGGACTTTAGTAAAGTCGGCATACTGATTGAAGATGTTTCACGCGACAGAGTTCTGCTGCCTTCGCGGCAAGTGACCCCGGCCCGTGGGCCGGCCCACGACGGAGACGAGGGTGGCCCGCACGCCGAGCGGCGGCGGTGAGGGCACACCGGGACCCGGCGAGGGCCCGGCGCGAGAGTCCCCCTCGCGCCGGACGGCCCACGGTGCCGGCGGCCGTGACCGAGGTCGGCCAACCCGCCCCCGCGAGGCACCGCCAAGGTGGCGCCGCACGCGCATCGCGCCAGGCCTACGGGAGACCACACCAGGCCCGCGACAGATCGCGGCCGGGCCGTGACAGGACGCGATGTGCCGGCGCGGGCGCGCGGGCTACGGCGCCATACAGTGCCGTCCGGTCAGTCCTCGAGCCACTCGTGGGAGGTGGCGAGGCGGATGACGCGTTCGCGCAGGCGGACGATCTGGGCGCCGGTGAGTTCCGGTGCGGCCTCGATGAACGCCTCGGTCAACTCCTGACGGAAGTCGCCGGTGGACAGGATCTCGCAGGTCGCCTCTTCGTCCGGCGCGCGGTCCGCACGTGCGGCCGGCGCCGGGCGCGCGGACGCGGGCGTGTCGGCCCCGTCCGACAGGAGCCGCACGTCGTACCCCTTCAGGCCCCGCCCGCTCTCCATCACCTGGAACTCGACGCTCACCCCAGGTGAGAACACCCATTTATCGTCGAGCAGGTCGTTCACGTGAACGAATACGTCCTCACCGCCATCGTCAGGTGCCACGAAGCCGTAGCCGCGCACTTCGTCGAACCTCACAACACGTCCCCTGGCCACTGACCCGACCCTCTCCATAGTGACCGTGACGGGCATTTCATTTGATCAATATGCAGACGCCCGTCACTGTCTACCCACCATCGGCGCAACCATACGCCCTGAGGTGTATCCAGTGGTGGCCGACCCGCTGCGGCCCTGGTCGGAGACGATTGCCCGAGGACGGTGGCAGAGTAGTTTGCCACGCTAATGAGCCACCCGTACCGATCTGACTTCCAACGTCCGGAACTTGACCAGCTATGGTCCGGTTATCGAACCGATCGCCTGACTCCGCTATGTGTCCATGCGAGCACCGAGCGCTCCTTGCAAGATCCACAGAGGTGATGCAAACTGACAACAGTAGGCATGTAAAAGTAGTCGATTGTTCAATTAATTCGTGGGTATCACGCTCTACCACCCACCCCGCGGTGATGTCGCCGCCGCAAGCACGGAAGGTCACAGGTCCACCCGCCGGCGGTCCGCCGGACTACGGCGAGCCTCGTGACCCTCCATCGACATCACCGACTCCGCCGCATTCCTCCGATGTTTGGGAAAGAACTCAGGGGGCACAACGCCCATCGCTTTCAAGCACACTTCACTTGGTGTGGGAAGGGCGGGTATCCGGTGCGTTCGAGCCACCGGAGCCCATTTAGGGGACAATTCAATGAGCCTGGTAGAGCGCGATGGTCAGCTCTCTCAATTAACGCAACTATTCAGCTCCTGCCAGCGCGGTCAGGGAGCAATCGCCGTTGTGAGCGGCCCCGTGGCCGCCGGGAAGAGCCAACTGCTCTACACCTTCGCCGGGCGGGCCGTTCAGGAGGGAGCGGTCGTCCTGTGCGCCAGCGGCTCGCTCGCCGAGAGTTCCCTCCCCCTGGGCATGCTGGGTCAGCTTCTGCAGAACGCCTCGATCCCCTCGGGTGACGCGGCCCCGGACCTGGAGCCCTCCATCTCCTCGGTCCTGCCCGCTCTCGAGGCCGGCGAGCAGGAACGGGTGACCGCGATGGAGATCGTGCGCACGGCGCTGCTCGGCGTGGCGCAGGACCGCCCGATGATCATCGGCATCGACGACGTCCACGACGCGGACATCTTCTCCCTCCAGTGCCTTCTCTACTGCGTCCGCCGGATCCGGTCGGCACGCGTGCTGGTCATCCTCACGTCCACCGAATCGCGGCTGGAACGCTCCACGCCGTTCATCGAGTTGCTTCGCCTTCCGCACTGTCATCGGATCCGACTGTCGCCTTTGTCCGAATATGGGGTGGCCACAGCCCTTGCGGAGCATCTTGACTCCCGCATCGCGGAGCAGTCCGCGTCGGCCTGGCACCAGGCGAGCGGCGGCAATCCCCTGCTGTTGCGCGCGCTCATCGACGACCATCAGCTCCCGGCCCAGATCGCGGAGAAGCAGTTCGTCTCCCCGCTCGCCGGCCGCTCGTACCGCCAGGCCGTGCTGAGCTGCCTGAAGCGCGACGAGTCGGGCATGCTCAAGGCCGCGCACGGGCTGGCCATCCTCGGCGAGGACGCCTCGCCGAAGCTCGTCGGCGAGCTCACCGGCATGGATCCGATCTCGGTCAACGAGTCGATCCACGCCCTGGAGTCCGCCGGGCTGCTGGACGTCGGCCGCTTTCGTCACCCGCACGCACGCGTGGCGGTGCTGGCGAGTCTCGCGCCAGAGGACCGGGCGCGGATGCACCTGTGCGCCGGCCGGCTCCTCTACAACGCGGGCGCGACGCCGATCACCGTCGCGCGGCACCTCATCGCCGCCGACGACGTACCGGAGTCGTGGACCTCACCGGTGCTTCGCGAGGCCGCGCGGCACGCGCTCACCGACGACCGGCCCGAACTCGCCGTCGAGTGCCTCGAACTCGCCGACCAGGTGACCTCCGGCGGGTCGGAGAGCGCCACGATCAAGGCGCTGCTGACCGCGGCCGAATGGCGGATCGACCCGGCGCGCGCGCTGCGCCATCTGCCGGGCTTCGTCGACGCTCTACGTGCGGGAACGCTCCATGACGGGTACGTCGTGGTGGCGATACGGCTGCTGCTCTGGCACGGCCACCTCGAAGAGGTCGTCACGATGCTCGACCACCTGGCCGAGCACGCCGGTGACGCCGACGACCAGAGCCTGCTCCGCACCGTACGCGACTGGCTGAAGGTGTTGTCGCCGCCGCTGCTGTCGCGCCTCACGGCGGCTCCGGTCGGCGAGGGGCCGGCCACGTCGCTGACCGCCTCGGCCGAGGGCGCGGCCGCCGCCGCGCTCAGCTCGGTGCTGCGCGGCGAGGCGGGCGAGGACGGGGTGAGCAAGGCCGAGCAGACGCTGGAGTCGTTGCGGCTGGACGACACGACGCTGGAGCCGATCGTCACGTCGCTGCTGGCGCTCGTGTACGCCGACGAGCTGGACAAGGCGGCGACCTGGTGTGACGGCTTCCTGGACGAGGCCGTCGTACGCGAGGCGCCGGCGTGGCGGGCACAGCTCGCCGCCGTGCGCGCCGAGATCGCGATGCGCCGCGGCGACCTGCGCGGCGCGGACCGGCACGCCTGGTCGGCGCTCCAGCAGATGTCGCCGGCCGCCTGGGGCGTCGGCATCGGCCTGCCGCTGGCCGGGCTGATCCAGGCGAGTTCCGCGCTGGGCAAGACCGAGGAGGCCGAGCTCGCGCTCAGCACTCCGACGCCCGAGGCCCTGCTGAAGAGCCGCTACGGCCTGAACTACCTGTACGCGCGCGGCCGGCACCACTTTTCGGTCAACCGATTCCGCGCCGCGCTCAACGACTTCCAGACCTGCGGCGAGCTGATGATCGCCTGGGACATGGACCTGCCCGGGTTCATCCCGTGGCGGACCGAGGCGGCCGCGGCGTGCCTGCGCATCGGCGACCAGGCGCGGGCGCGGCAGCTCGTCCTGGCCCAGATGGAGCGCCCGGGCGCCGACCGCGGCCGGGTACGCGGCGTGACGCTGCGCCTTCTCGCCGCGACCAGCGACCTGAAGAGCCGCACCGCGCTGCTGCGCGAGTCCGTCGACACGCTGAACGCCTGCGACGACCGCTTCGAGGTGGCGCACTCGCTGGCCGACCTCAGCCAGGCGTACCAGGCGCTGAAGCAGCTGAGCTGGGCCAGGTCGACGCTGCGGCTCGCCGCGCAGGCGGCGCGCGAGTGTCACGCGGAGTCCCTGCTGGGCACGATCACGGCCGTAGAGGACCCGGTGCCTCCGGCGCCGGAGCATCCCGCGCTCGCCGAGGGCGCGGGGTCGCTCAGCGACGCGGAGCAGTGCGTCGCGGCGCTCAGCGACGCGGAACGGCGCGTCGCGGCGCTCGCCGCACGCGGCGACACCAACCGTGAGATCGCCCGGCGGCTCTACATCACGGTCAGCACCGTCGAGCAGCACCTCACGCGGGTGTACCGCAAGCTGAACGTGGCGGGCCGCGAGGACCTCGCGGTGAGACTCCACGCGGTCCTCACGGTGGCACAGAGTGCCTGACCGCGGAGGCCGGCCACGACGCGCCCAGGCCGAAATAGCAATTCCGGAAAGGCGCTAAGAAGGGCCGGGCGCGACCCCTTAATGTCCAACCCTTAATCGACCCCTAGGGGAAGTCGGGGTCTCTTAGGGGCTGACGTTCGGCATGCTCGCGAATAGATTACAAGTGTCAAGCTCGAACGAGCGGGCCGATGACTCGCATCGCCGCTGACGGCGACGTGAGGGAGGAGTGCCGGCGTGGAAGAGCTCATCAACATTTCGTTACAGGGTGGTCCCGAATCCATACCGCGTACCGTCCAGGTGGAGAAATCCACGCTCGCGGACGGGAAACTGAAGATCGAGCATCTGGGAGGTTACGAACACTTCGAGCGCGCGGCCGCCGACCATGATCCGGACGGTGGGATGCGCGTCGCCGACCGCACCCTGCCGGAGATCTTCCGGTGGACGCTGCGGACGAAGATCGCCGAATGAACCTCGGCGCGCTGGGAGCGAGCG
Source organism: uncultured Actinomycetota bacterium (assembly GCA_963799975.1). Taxonomy (GTDB): domain Bacteria; phylum Actinomycetota; class Actinomycetes; order Streptosporangiales; family Streptosporangiaceae; genus Actinoallomurus. The sequence continues at coordinate 1,926,051 of CAWCZF010000006.1, forward strand.
GGCCGCTGGGCCCGGATCGGGCAAGCCCCCGACAAAGTCGTCGGGAGACTTGCCCGAGCACCTCGTCACCGGACGCCGAGACCTGAGTGACCTCTGGTCCGCCCTTTCCATCAAGGGCGTATCAGCAAGCCCCGGTAGCCCAATCTGGCAGTCAGGCAGCGGACTTAAAATCCGCTAGGTGTGGGTTCGAGTCCCACCCGGGGTACACCGTTTGCGCTTTGCCCGTCAGGACAAGAGCGCACGCACAGATCGCCTGCCCGCGATGTCATCGGGTATTTAGAGTCTAGCAGCCGATTTAATTGCGGACAGGGCGTTCAGCCCGTTCACCCGCCAAAGGCTGGAACCCTGGTCACGGCCTTCACCCAGGCCGTGACCAGGGACGTCGAGGCGGGCTCAGACGGCCCACTCCAGCTCGTAGTCGGCGGTGAGGATGCCGCGCTGCAACTCCTGGAGCGCGCGGCACGGCTCCAGGCCGAGCTCGTCGTTGATGGTCTGCCGCACCGACCGGTACACCTCGAGCGCGTCGGCCTGCCGCTCCGAACGGTAGAGCGCCAGCATGAGCTGGCGGGAGAACGCCTCGCGCAGCGGGTGCTCGGCGGTGAGGGAGTACAGCCGGCCGACGAGCTCGCGGTGCCGGCCCATCTCGAGCTGCGCGTCCACCAGCATCTCGGTGCACTCCAGGCGCGTCTCGGTCAGCCAGGTGACGAAGCCCTCGACGATCGGGCCGTGCGACAGGTCGCCGAGCACCGGCCCGCGCCACATGTCCAGTGCGTTCTCAAAGCACGCGCTCGCCTGCTCGAAGCGGTGCTCGCGCGCGTGGTCGCGGCCCCAGCCGACGAGCCGCAGGAAGGACTGGTAGTCCAGTTCGTCGGACCCGCCGCGCAGGAGGTAACCCGGCGGTCGCGTCACGACGGGGCTGCTGGAGCGGCCGCACCGGGCGAGGAACTTGCGGAGCTGGGAGACGTACACGTGGATGCCGGCGGTAGCGCGGCGCGGCACCCGGTCGCCCCAGATCTCCGTCATGAGCTGCTCGGTCGCGACCACCTGGTCCGCGCGGATCAGGAGGACCGCCAGCAGCGTCTCGATCTTCTGCGCCCCGATGGAGGCGCTGTTGCCCTCGTCGCCGACGACGCGAAGAGGTCCCAACAGTTCGTATCTCACTGCGTTCTCCTGTCCGCGGGTACGCCCCCGGCGTGGCTTTCATAAGCAGCACGGCCGAATTGGTTTAATAGCCGGAAAAGGCGTTTGGCAGGGTCTCGACAATCGCCGGTGTCCTCGTCGAGGACAAGCTGATCCGGCGTCACTGCCACTCCTGTGCGGCGATCGACCGGATCATTAACATGGAACAACCATAGAAACTAAAGCGATGATTGCGATACCCCTAACTCGGCCCCCTACACGCGGCCCCTATATCGCAACGTGCCAAGTAAGGGTGGCGAGACGCGCCATCGCGCGGCCACCTTCCGTGCACGCCCGAGGTCAGCCCCGCGCCTTGGCCGCGTACACCTTGTAGGAGTCCGCCCAGAACAGGGTGTCGCCGAGCGCGGCGAGGTGCTCCACGAGTTCGGCGGGGCGGCGGCGCAGCACCTTGCCGGTGGCCGAGTCGATCGACACGACCGCCGACAGGCTAGCGAAGTGCACCTGGCCGGCGGCGACGACCGGGAGTTCGTAGGTGGCGTCCAGACCGCCCGTCTGCCAGCGCTGGACGCCGGTCGCCGCGTCGAGCGCGAAAAGCGTGTCATTGTCGAAGAAGAGGGCGTTCCTGCCGTTCATCACCGGGAGCGTCGACGCGGCGTGGTGACCCTTCCCGGTGAATTTGTGCTCCCAGCGAAGCTTTCCGTCGGCCGCCCCGAATACCGACACCGCGCCACTGTCATCGGACACGTAGAGGGCATCCCCGGCCACCGCCAGTGCGGGAGGTCCTCCGCCGGGCGCACCGAGCGCGTCCTTCTTCCATTTCTGGCTTCCGCCGGCCGCGTCCAGCGCGTACAGCGCGTTGTCGTCGGTGATGACGAACAGCAGGCCGCCGCCGAGGACCGGCGTCGCCTCGACCTGGGTGGGGATGACCTGCGTCGGCGACTGGAAGCTGTGCCGCCAGCGCGCCTGCCCGGTGGCCGCCGTGACGGCGAACACGGTGCCCTCGCTGCTCACGACGTAGACGGTGTCGCCGCCGAACACCGGGCTCGCCTGCACCGACCGGCCGGTGTTGAACGCCCAGCGCTTCTGCCCGCTGACCCCGTCGTAGGCGACCAGGCCGCTACTGGACTCGGTGCCGCCGCAGAAGAGCAGACCGCCGCCGACCACGGGCGCCGGGTTGATGGCGATCATGTCGTTGGACACTTCCCACAGGGACGAGCCGTTCGACACGTCGATGGCCTTGAACGACTTGAAGCCGTTCGTGTAGACGACCCGGCCGACCGTGACGACGTGCAGGGGGTCGGCCGCGCTCGGCGACTGCACGTCGGTGGTGCTCCAGCGCTGCGTGCCCGTACGCGGGTCGAGCGCGACCATGCCCTTGGTCTGGAAGCTCTCGGTGGCGTACACGAGTCCGCCGGACACCACCGGGCCGCCGGTGACCTCGCGGCTCGCCGGCGTGAAGACCCAGGTGCCGTCTGCCGCCTTCTTCGAGCCGCCCCCCAGCAGCGTCACTCCGCCCGCCAGCGCCGCCGCGCCCACGACACCCGCCGCGCCGAAGATCACCGTCCGCCGTCCGACGCCGCTCCGCGGCGCACGCGGCAGCGCGATCGGCCGGGTGATCTCCGCGGCGATGGCCGGGGGCAGCCAGGCGACCCCGTACGGCGCCGCCGGCGCCAGCGCTGCGAGCCGCTCCAGCACCTCCTCCGGAGTGGGCCGGCGCGCCGGGTCCTTGTCCAGGCAGCGGGCGACGAGCTCGCACAGCATCGGCTCGACGCCGTCCAGCCACGGCGGCTGGTGCACGACGCGGTACAGCAGGTCGTGCACCGCGCCGAACCCGAACGGCCCGTGCCCGGTGGCCGCGAACGTCAGCACCGCGCCGAGGGAGAAGACGTCGCCCGCCGGGCCGCTCTCCGCGCCGGTGGCCTGCTCGGGCGACAGGTACCCCGGCGAGCCGACCGCGACGCCCGTACGCGTGACCGAGCTGACCTCGGCCGCGCGCGCGATGCCGAAGTCGATCACGCGCGGGCCCTCGGGGGTGAGCAGGACGTTGGAGGGCTTGAGGTCGCGGTGCACCACGCCCGCGCCGTGGATGCTGACCAGCGCCTCGGCCAGGCCCGCGCCGAGCGCCGCCACCGACCAGGGCGGCAGCGGTCCCGAGCCGCTCACGACCTGGTCGAGGGAGTACCCGGGCAGGTACGCGGTGACCAGCCAGGGCACGGGCGCGTCGGTGTCGGCGTCGATCACCGGCGCGGTGAACGCGCCGCTCACCGCACGCGCCGCCACGACCTCGCGGGCGAACCGCGCGCGGAACTCGGGGTCGCCCGCGTACGCCGGGTGCACCACCTTTATCGCGACGGTACGGCCGCCGGCCGAGCGGCCGAGGAACATCTGCCCCATGCCGCCGGACCCGAGCCGGGCCAGCACCTGGTAGTCGCCGACCTTCTTCGGGTCGGCAGGACGCAACGGTTCCACCTCACGCACCCTTCGCCGCGTAGGCGTAGATCTTGCCTGTCTCGCAGGCGATGTAGACGAGACCTCCGGCGATGGCGGGGTTGCCGCGGGCCTCGCCGCCGATGCCGCCCTGCCAGAGGACGCGCCCCGTGGCCGCGTCGACGCCCATGATGTCGGACTTGGTGGTGAAGCTCGCCACCCCGCCCCCCACGGCGGCCCGGCCGAGGTTCTGGTCGCCGTCCTGGCCGGTCGCGTCGACGCGCCAGTGCGGCGTGCCGGTCCTGGCGTCGAGGGCGTTCATGTTGCCGCTGCCGTCGCCGACGTAGACGATGCCGCCGCTCACGTACGGCACCCCGATGCTGGTGCCGCCGGTGAAGCTCCAGCGCCGCTTGCCGTCGCTCACGCCGAAGGCGAACAGCTCCCCCTGGCCGTTCGAGCAGTACGCGATCCCGTTCGCGGCGACCGGCCCGAACGCGCCGCCGGCCATCGGGACGTGCCACTTGGTCCGGCCGGTCGCGGCGTCCAGCGCGTACAGCGTCGTCGTGGTGTCGGCGTACACGACGCCGCCGGTCGCGTACAGCAGGGCGTTGAGGAGCCGGCCGTCGAGTGCGCGCCGCCAGCGCCGCGCGCCGGTCGCGGCGTTCACCGCGTGCAGGCCGTCCGTGCCGCCGATCCAGACGGTGCCGCCGCTCACGGCGGGCATCTCCGGGTCGCTCGGGGCGAGGTACTGCCACCGCTGCCGTCCGGTCACGACGTCGAAGGCGTACAGCACGCCGAGGGAGTCGCCGGGCCAGCCGACGTACAGGGAGCGGCCCGAGATCACCGGCGTACGCCAGGTGGCGGCGCCCGCGCCGCGGTCGCCCACCTTGTGCTGCCAGCGGCGCTTGCCGGTCCTGGCGTCCAGGCCGATGAGCTCGCCGCGGTCACCGCCGACGCACACGATGCCCGCGCCCGCCGCGAGACCGTCGTACGGGTCGCCGCCGACGTCGCGTTTCCAGCGCTCCTTCGGCTCGCCCGGCGTGGTCGTCGGACTCGGGATGAGGGTGGGCAGCGGCGAGGCGGACGGCGAGGCCGAGGACGCCGAGGCGCCGGTACGCGCGTCGCCCGAGCGTGCCAGCGCGGTGATCACGACGCCGCCCGCGACGGCGGCCGCGGCGGCGCCGCCGCCGATGGCCAGGAACCGGCGGCGGCCCGGCGGCGGGGGCATCGTCGGCTGCTCGGACCCCGCGATGCCGCCGGCGACGCTCTCGGGCAGCCAGCCGGTGCCCTGGAGCACTTCGGTGCCGGGGGCGTGCGCGGCCAGCCGGTCGCGCAGCCACTCCGGCGGCGGGCGGTGCTTGCCGTTCTTGTGCAGGCAGGCGGCGATGATCATGCGGAGTTCGGGGTCCTTGACGCCCTCCAGCCGCGGCGGGTCGTGCACGACGCGGTAGATCAGCGCGGGCGCGCTCCCGCGCCCGAACGGCCCCTCGCCCGTCGCGGCGAAGGTGAGGACCGCGCCGAACGCGAACACGTCGCTCTGCGGCCCGATCAGTCCCCCCACGGCCTGCTCGGGCGCGAGGAAGCCGGGCGAGCCGACCAGCGACCCCGTACGGGTGACGACGGCCGCGTCGGCGGCGTGCGCGATGCCGAAGTCGATCAGCCGGGGGCCGTCCGGGGCGAGCATGACGTTGGCCGGCTTGAGGTCGCGGTGCACGACGCCGACGCGGTGGACCGAAACCAGCGCCTCGGCGAGGCTCGCCCCCAGGGCGAAGACGGCCGGTTCCGGGAACGGCCCGTACTTGATCACGGCCTCGTGCAGCGTCATGCCCGGCAGGAACGCGGTGACGAGCCAGGGGCTGCGGGCGTTCGTGTCGGCGTCGATCACCGGCGCGGTGAACGCGCCGCTGACCGCGCGCGCGGCCCCGACCTCGCGGGCGAACCGCGTACGGAACGAGGGGTTGTCGGCCAGCTCAGGGTGCACGACCTTGATCGCGACCGGCAGCCCGGACGGCGAGCGCCCGAGGTAGACCGTGCCCATGCCGCCGGCGCCCAGCCGGCCCAGCACGTGGTAGCCCCGAATCCGCCGAGGATCCTCCGCCTGCAGCGGATCCATCACGTTCCCTTCCCGCGTCCCGTATTCGCGCACACTCCTGTCCGAAGAAACCGAATCATGCCACGGTCGGGCTTAGGTGCGTTTTTGCCTCTTCCGGGCCGGTCGGCGGGAAATTTTCGGTCGGCTGTAGATTTCCGCGGCGCTCGCGTGTCGTCGTTGTGTCAGGGCCGCGCGTCCAGGGGCGGCCCGCTCCATGGAATGAGGCCGAATGGATCAGCGGTTCGAGGTGGCGTGGGAGGGCGTGTTGCCCGCGAGCGCCGAACAGGTATGGGAGGCGTTCACCCTGCACACCGCCGGGTGGCTGTGGGACATCGCGTACGAGCCGCGCGAGGGCGGCGCCGAGCGCGGCCTGACCGACGGCGGTGGCGTCGTGGCCGTCTGGGAGCCGCACACCCGGTTCGTCACGCGGGCCGAGAAGGGCTTCAACCAGCTCGAATACCGGCTCTCGCCGGGCGCGGGCGGCACGTACCTGCGGTTCACGCACCAGGGAGAGACCAGCGGCGACCACGACCTCGAGCTGGACGCCTGCCGGCGGCACACGGCCTTTTACTACCACTCGCTCGAGGAGTACCTGCGGCACTTCGCCGGGCGCACGGCCGCCTACGCCGCGGTGGACGCGCCCGAGGCGTCGGCGAGCGGCGGGTTCGCCGCCCTGCGGCGGGCGCTGGGGGTGGCCGGCGACGTCGAGGCGGGCGACCGCGTACGGTGGGAGCCGGCGGGGTTGCCGCAGGTCGAGGGCGTGGTCGACTACGCGACGGACACCTTCCTCGGCGTCCGCACCGAGGACGCGCTCTACCGCTTCTACGGCCGCGACCGGTGGGGCTGGCCGGTCGGCATGGCCCTGCACCGGTTCGCCGGCGAGACCGACGCGGCCGCCTGGCAGACCTGGCTGAACGACCTTTTCCCGACCGAGGCGGTGGCGTGATGGCGCAGTACGCGGTACTCATCTTCGAGCGTGTGTCCGAGCTTCCGCCGGACGTCATGGCGGCACACGGGCGCCTGCCCGAGGTGGTCGCCGAGCAGGGCGGGCGGATCGTCGCGGGCCTCGCGCTGGAGCCGCCCGGCACGGCCACCTCCCTGCGCGGCGACCTGGTCACCGACGGGCCGTTCGTCGAGACCAAGGAGGCGATGGCCGGGGTGTTCGTGCTGGAGGCGCGCGACCTGGACCACGCGCTCGCGCTGGCGAGGCTCACGCCGATCGTCGACGGCGGTGTGGAGGTACGGCCCCTGATCGGCTTCGCGGTCATGGAGTGAGCACGGTCGCGGACGCCGTCGCGGACGCGCACCGCCGCGAGTGGGCCTACGTGCTCGCCGCGACGGTGCGCGTGACGCGCGACCTCGACGCCGCCGAGGAGGCGGTACAGGACGCGTACGTCCAGGCGCTGCGCACGTGGGAAGCCGACGGGGTGCCCTTGCGCCCCGGAGCGTGGCTGACGACGGTCGCGCGGCGGAGCGCGCTCAACGTGATGCGGCGCGGCCGGACCCTGGAGGCACGGCTGCCGCTGCTGCTGGGTCCCGGGGAGGATTCGCGTGCCCCCGCCGCGATCGAGGACGACCGGCTGCGGTTGATCTTCACCTGCTGCCATCCGGCACTGGCGATGGAGGCGCGGGTCGCGCTGACGCTGCGGCTGGTCTGCGGTGTGCCGACCACGGACGTCGCCCACGCGTTCCTGGTCACCGAGACGGCGATGGCCGCACGCCTCACGCGCGCCAAGAAGAAGATCGCCGCGGCGCGCATCCCGTACGCCGTGCCGTCCGCCGATCGGCTTCCGGCCCGGCTCGACGCCGTGCTGACCGTGATCCACCTGCTGTACGCCACCGGCCACACCGCGCACTCGGGCGCCTCCCTCGTACGCGACGAGCTCACCGAACGCGCCCTGGACCTGGCGCGCATGCTGCACGCCCTGCTGCCCGCCGACCGCGAGAGCGCCGGGCTGCTGGCCCTGCTGCTGGCACACCACGCACGCCGCGCGACGCGTACGGACGCCGCGGGCCGGCTGCTGCGCCTGGAGGAGCAGGACCGGTCGGCGTGGGACGCCGAATCGATCGCCGAGGCGGACCGGCTGGTGGTGTCCGCGCTGCGCGGCGGCCCGCCAGGCCCGTTCGCCCTCCAGGCGGCCATCGCCTCCCTGCACGCGCAGGCGGCCACGTACGCCGAGACCGACTGGCCGCAGATCCTCACGCTGTACGACGCGCTGCTGCGGGTCTGGCCCTCCCCCGTGGTCGCGCTGAACCGGGCCGTCGCGGTGTCGATGGTGGCCGGTCCGTCGGCGGCGCTGACCGAGGTGGAGTCGCTCGAACGCGACGGCCGGCTGGCGGGTTACCGCTACCTGCCGGCCACCAAGGCCGATCTGCTGCACCGCCTGGGCCGCGACGCGGAGGCGGCCGAGGCGTACCGCGCCGCGCTGGCCCTGAGCGACAACGCGGCCGAGCAGGAGTTCCTCACCGGCCGCCTGCGCTCGGCCGGGTTCCGATGAGGGCGTTGAGGCTGGTGAAGATGCTCGCGGCGGCGTCGAGGGTGGCGCCCGGAACCTTCTCGGGGTCCGCCTCGACGCGGTCGGCGAGGGCGCGGGCGACACGCCACTTGGCGAGGTCGCCGAGCTTCTCCCGCGCGAACAGGGCGGTGAGCCGGTCCACGATGTTCGGGATCTGCCGCTCGTCGTCGTCGAACCGCAGGCCCACCGCCCCGTACGCCTCCCCCACCGCCGCCAGGAAGTACTCCTCGTCGAAGAGGTCCTCGATCTCGCCGGTCGGGTTCCCGTCCGGCGTGTGCGCGCCGACGAAGACCGTGCGGTTGTCGTCGCCGAGGAGCTGGTCGACCAGCCTGCGGCCCGTACGGCGGCCGGGTTCGTCGCCGTCGAGCAGGGCCACCACCTCGACCTCGTGGCCGATGAGCATGCTCGCCAGCGGAACCATCCGTGACGCGCCGCCACAGGGCGTGAGGATGATCGAGGGGTCCAGTCCCTCGCGGCCCGTGGCGCGTACGGCCTGGTCGAGGGCCTTGAGGATCCAGAAGTCGGTGATGCCCTCGACCAGCACCTGCCGCTTGGAGATGAACAGCGACTGGGCGAGCTGGTACCCCAGCGCCGCCTGGAGGGGGAACAGCGCGTCCTTGTCCTTGGGCCACACGTCCTCGCTGACCCTCGTCGACCCGTCGGCCGGGTCCTCATAGACCGGCCGTACGGCGTCCAGGTGATCCGCGTCGATCATGAACGGCGAGTGCGTGGTGTAGATCGCCTGGTTCTTCGCGGCGATCGACCGCAGGAACTTGATGATCTTGGCTTGGGCGGTGCCGTGCAGTGAGGTGCCGGGCTCGTCCAGGAGCAGGACGCTGTTGGAGTGCCCCTCCTCGGCCTCGACCATGAACACCAGGAAGAACGAGAAGAAGTACTGCATGCCGGCGCTGCGCTGGTCCAGCTCGATCTCGCTGGAGTTGAGGTCGTCCGACACCCAGACGCGCAGATAGTCGCCGTCGAGCTGGTAGCGGAACGTGTGCTGCCGCTGCTGCCACCACTCGGCGAACCTGAGGGTCATCGCGCGCGACGCGGACGACGTGCGGATGGCGCGCTCGTCGATGCTCCGGCGCATGTTCGCGTTCGGGACCGTGGCCTGGTGCTGGCCGAGGCGATAGAGCTCCTCGACGTCGAGCCCGGCGTGACGGAACAGGCAGTGGGTGGTACGCACCCGTGGGGCGTTCGGCGCGCTGCCGAGCTGCTCGAGAAAGGTGGGGACGTGGACGTCGCTGTCCAGGACGTCGTAGCGGTCGAAGTAGATGAACTGCGGCATCGCCCGCTCGACCCATGCACGCGCTTTTTTGAGTTCAGCCTCGTACCGGCTGCGGATGACGAGGTGGGACAGCGGGTCGACGACCGGAGCGAGACACTCACGCTGCCACTGCTCGTTGATCAGCATGGTCACCGAGGTCAGCGTCGCCTGGGTATGGGAGACGTCGAGGACGCCGGGTCCCGACAAACTGCCGGATGCCGCCTGGAGGACCGCATCGACCTGCTCCTTGAGGTGCCGGAGTTCGTCGCCGTGCCCCTCGGGCGCGAGAAGCCCGCGCAGATTCTCCCGTGCTGCTTCGATGACCGCGACCGCCTCTGCCCTGTTCGGCGGCAGCATCTGGGGCACAGCGTCAAAGACGACCTTCGTGCGGCCTGAGAAGTGACGTGTCACCACGGCGCGCTCCGCGACCTGGAGCGCCTTGCTGATCTCTCTTAGTGCGGCCCGGTCCTCCTTGTCGAAACGCAGGCGGACGCTCGCCACCGGCCAGTCGCGGGTGTGGAACTCCTCGGTGTACCGGTCGCGCGGAAACTCCCGCAGCCCGTCGTACTCCGCGTCGTCCGACGGTTTGATCTTCGACAGACCACGCAGAATCGCCGACTTGCCCGCTTCGTTCTTCCCGACGAGCACCGTCAGGCCGCCGCAGGTGACCCAGCCGGTGTCATGGACCCGCTTGTAGTTCTGCACCCGGAACGCCTCAAGCTTCACGAACCACCTCCACCATCCGTATAAGGGACGCACAACACCGCACCGAAGGACCGGCCCGTGGCCGAATCGTGATCGCGCGGCGACACCCGGTCAGGAAAGCTCCGCCGCCACCTCGCGTACGGCCTCCGGCGCCATCCGGGCCAGCGCGGGCAGCGACAGGGTCCACGAACCCGCGCGGAGCGCAGCCGCCAGCCCCCGGCGCGTACGCGGTGAGTCGACGGCCTCGGCGATCCCGGCCAGCGCCTCGGCCTGCCAGGGCGGCTGGTCGAGAGACTGCGCGAGGGCCTCGGCACGGTCGAGGTCGCCCGCCTCGGCGGCCACGCGCACCAGCACGATCAGCGCCTGCGCACGTGCATGCGATCGGGTGATGGACCGGGCGAGCGTCTCGGCCCGGTCGAGGTCGCCCGCCGCCGCGATCGACTCCGCCAGCCTGGCCAGCGCGAGCGCCCGATGCCCACCGGGTGCGATCGCAAGGGCGATGGCCTCGGCCCGGTCACGGTCGCGTGCGGCGGCGACCACCGCGACCAGCGCCCGCGCCCGCTGGTCCTCGCCCGAGACCGAACGGGCGAGCGTCTCCGCGCGGTCCAGGTCGCCCGTCGCGGCGATCATCCCCGCGAGCTTCGCCAGCACGCCCGCCCGGCGCGAGTCGGGTGTCACGGAACCGGCGACGGACTCGGCCCGGTCCAGGTCTCCGGTGGCGGCGAGGGCATAGGCGAGCTCCCTCAGCACGCGCTCCCGCCGATTTCCCGGCGGGAGCGGGTCGGCCAGCGCCTCGGCCTCGCTCATGAGCCGCGCACGGTCCGCGTCCCCGGCGGCGACCTGCGCCGCGGCGAGGAGGCCGCACGCGCGCTCGTACGCGTCGGCGCCGGACCGGGCGAGCTGCTCGGCCGCCGCCAGGTCACCGACGGCCCGCACGCCTTCGGCCAGCGCACGCGCCCGGCGGCGTCGATCGGTGATGGACCGGACGAGGCGGCCCGTACGGCCCAGGTCGCCGGTCGCGGCGACGGCCTTCACCACCTCGGTCAGCGCCCGCGCCCGCTCGGCCCGGTCGGGGATGGCGCGGGCCACGGCCTCGGCCAGGTCCGGAGCTCCGGCGGCGACCGCCCGGCTCAGCTTGAGCAGCGCCTGCACCCGCCGGGCCGAGGCACCGGCCGAACGCGCCAGCCTCTCGGCCTCCTCGGTCAGCAGCCGCGCCCGGTCGAGGTCGCCGGACACCGCGATGGCACGCACCAGCCGAAGCGACGCCTTCGCCTGGAAGGTCGGACGGTCGATCTCACGTGCGAGGATCACGGCCCGGTCCAGGTCTCCGGCGGTGGTCGCCTCGGCCAGTTCGACCAGCATCGGCGCCCTCCAGGCATCGTGCACCGAGGCGGCCAGTGCCTTGGCCCGGTCGAAGTCGCCGGTGGCCGCGACCGTGCGCACGAGCTCGATCAGCGCCACCGCCTGTTCTGTCAGGCCGTCGATCGCACGGGCGACGCGCTCGGCCCGGCCGGGGTCTCCGGCGGCGGCCACCGCGACGACCAGCGTGAGCAGCGCACGTGCCCGCCCGTCCGGATGCGCGACGGACCGGGCGAGCGGCTCGGTCTCCTCGATGAGACGCGCGGCTCGGTCCGCGTCGCCGCACGCGACCGCCGGGCGCACGAGCCCGGTCAGCGCCTGGAGCCGCCACTCCGGGTGGGTGACGGAGCGCGCCAGGTCCTCGGCCTCGTCCAGGAGCCGCCGCCCGGCGATCTCGGCCAGGTCCGCCAGTGCCTGCGCACGCTGGGCGGGAAGCGGAATGGAACGGGCGAGGTCCTCGGCTCGCTCCGGGTCCTCCGTCATCGCCCCGGCCACCCGTACGAGCGCGAGCGCCTGCCCGGCCCGCGAATCGACGGAGCGGGCGATGCGCTCGCCCCGGCCCGGATCGGCGGCCGCCACCGCTCCGGCCAGCTCGATCAGGGCCCGCTCACGCCGCTGAGGGTCGGCGATGGAACGGGCGAGACTCTCCGCGCGTGCGAGGTGGCCGAGCAGTGCCCACGTGGCGGGCAGCTCGACCGGGATGCCGGTGTTCCGGTCGATCAGGCGGTCGCGGGCCATGGCCAGCCGGAGCATGGCCCGCAGGTCGGGGTCGTGGTGGCCGCAGATGACGTCCTGGGCGGCGGCGATCTGGTCCAGCGCGGTCGTGTCGCCTCCGGTCATCGCGAGCTGCCGGTCCTGCCGCTCCGGGTCCGTGTCGCAGGCGAGCATGCGGGGCACGTCTTCGCGCGCGACGAGCAGCCGGTGGTAGCCGTGCAGCAGATACTCCGGCGTCTCCGCGGGCCAGTGTCGATCCCGCCAGGTGTCGGCCCAGGTGTGCAGCCGCTGCCGGTACCCCTCCAGGCGCGGCTCGCCCAGGTACGCCAGCGCCTGCTGCTGGAGCTCCTCGTGCGCGAGCACGTACACGAGGGTGTTCGGGTCCCAGCGCGCGGCCCGGCTGGAGAACGTACGGCCGGACACCGCGAACAGCCGGTCCTCGACCGCGGGGACCGGCCATCCCGTCAGCGCGGCCAGGTCGCCGCCGCTCAGGCCGCCGCCCGCGGCCGCGACCAGGCCCAGGAGGTCCTGTTCGGCCGGTTCGCCGTACAGGAGCTCCTTGAGCTCGCGCTGCGCCTCGCCCTTGATCGCCTTCGCGCGCTCGGAGGGCGGCAGCTTGCGTACGACGCCCGGGTCGCGCAGCGGATGGTCGGCGTCGACGTCGGGCGGCACCGGCGGGTTCGGCCGACCCGCGACGAGCACGCGTACGCCGTCGGGCAGGCGGGCGGGCAGGATCGCGGCGATGCTGTGCGCGTCCGGCCCGGCCGTCACCCCGCGATCCTCGTCCAGCCCGTCGATCACCAGCAGCAGCCGCTGTTCTTCGCGGCCGCAGAGGCGTGCGGCCTTCTCCAGCATGTCGAGCAGGTCCAGCTCCCGCGTCGCCTCGGTGAGGAACCGTGGCATCGGCCGCCCGGCCACCTCGGCGAGCTGCTGGAGCACGATGTCCACGAACGCGGTCCGGTCGTTCTGGCCCGCCCACCGCGAGGTGATGAAGAACGACACCACCTGCACGCCCGGCGGCGGATGCAGCACGAACCACGCCATCAGCGCCGACTTGCCCGACCACGCCGGCGCCTGCCACCACGCCCAAGGCGGCCCGGACACGCTGAACTCCGCCAGCTCCGCCAACTCCGCGTCCCGGCCCACCAGCTCCACCGGCCCGATGCGCCGTACCTGCTGCAAGTACGCCGACCGCGCGGGCGAGTCGGGATTGACGATGAGATCGCGCCCGGCCGTGTACGCGTCACGCCCGGCGTTGACATCGGCCACGCCGCCCCCCCTTGCTTCCCCTTTCGTGATCGTCGCCGGAGCGCCTGGCGTTTCGTACGACGGTCGCGGATCGTAGGTTTATCGTGTTGATCCGTGACGGGTCGTTCGTGAACGGGGTGGTTCGCGTGGATGTAGCGGCGGTGTCGGAGGCCGTGGCGTTGATGGCCGCGACGGGGGCGGTGTCGGGCCTGGCCGAGTCGACGGCGTTAGGCGTGGTGGCGGGGATACGGGAGCGGGTACGCCGGGTGTTCGGCGCGGACGCCCGCTCGATCGACGCGCTGGAGCGTGCGGTCGAGGATCCCGCCGAGGTAGGGGACCTCGTGGCGGCCCTGGTCTGGTACGCCAGGCACGACGAGGGCTTCGCCGCCGAACTGGCCGAGTGGGCACGGAAGTACACGCCTCCGGCCTCGGTCGTGCAGAACGTGTGGGCGGCCCGCGACGCGTACGCGGCCGGCCGCGACATGACGGTCCACCAGCGGCCGGACCCGGCGGAGTAGCCATGACGGCCGGGGAACCCGGCGCTCCACGTCAGGCGGCCCATGCCGATCGGGACGCGTTCACGGCGGGCCGGGACATTTACGTCACGCCGCCCGCAGCGGAACGTACGGGCCGGGGCGTGCTGTGGCCACCGCTGGGCCGCCTGCCGCACCATGTCCGGGGCCGCGACTTGCTGGTGGAACGCCTGACCGCGCTGGCGAGCACACCGGACGGGCGTGCGCACGTGCTGACCGGCCTCGGCGGCATGGGCAAGTCCACGGTCGCGCTGTCGATCGCCGCGTCATCGATCGCGGCCGGTCGGCCGGTGTGGTGGGTCGCCGCCACCGATGAGGCGGCGCTGACCTCGGGACTGCTGGGGCTGGCGACGGAGCTGGGTGCGGACCGCTCGGCGGTCGAGGCGGCCCAAAGCGGCCGGGCCGATCCGAGTGACGTGCTGTGGGGACGGCTGGAGTCCTGCACGGGCTGGGTCCTGGTGATCGACAACGCCGATGACCTCCGGTCATTGGAGACGGCCGGGCGTCGGGTTGCCGACGGGAACGGCTGGGTCCGAGGTTCACGGTCGGGTCTGGTGGTCGTGACCAGTCGCGACGGCGACATGCGGCACTGGGGTCGCACCGTGGAACTGCACTCGGTGGGGTGGCTCAACGACGAGGACGGCACAAGCGTGCTGCTCGACCTGGCTCCGCGCGCGGGCACACGAGAAGAGGCGGAGGCGCTCTCCGAACGGCTCGGCGGGTTGGCGCTGGCGCTCCACCACGCGGGCTCCCAGTTGGCCTCCCCGTTCGCGCGGGAACGCTCGTTCGCCGGATACCTCCGGGCCTGGCAGCACGAGGTCCCTGCGCTGGTCGGAGGAGACAACGATCGCGAGGTCGTGACGCGGACCTGGGAACTCTCGCTGAACCAGCTCGCCGACGCCGGCGTCCCGCAGGCGCGCCCGCTGCTGGAGGTGCTGGCCTGGTTCGCCGCAGCGGTCCCGATTCCCGTCAGCGGTCTCAATGAACGCGTGCTGGGACAGATCTGCGGTGGACGTGCGGTAAGCGAGGGACTGGAGGCGTTGCTGTCGGTCGGGCTGGTGGAGACGCGGCTCGCCAAGGGCGCTCCGGCCGACACCGTGATCGTGCATCCGCTCGTGGCGGAGACCACCCGCCACCGGCTGACCGCCGCCCCCGGGCCGGTTTCGGCGGCGTCGGCGGCCGTCGAGGTGCTGGCGGCGGTCGCCGATGACCTGGAGACGGAGAACCCGGCGGATTGGCCCGTATGGGCTGCTTGGGTACCGCACCTGAGCGAACTGCTCGCCCGTGCCGCGCCCCTTCTGGCAATCGTGCCACTCGCCGGGCTGGTCAGAAGCGTCGCTCGAATGTCATGGGCGCTTGACTGGGCTGGGGCCTTCAGCGCGTCGCTGGCGATCACACGAACCGCCCTTGATTGCACAGGACGCATCGACCCAGGTCATCCCGCCGTCCTCAAACTGCGGTTCCAGGAAGCAGACGCTCTTTTTCTTCTCGGCAACTACTCGGAGGCCGAGCGAAAGGCACGCGCCCTGCTCTACGACCAGCAGCGGGCTTTGGGCGCCGACCACCCCGACACCCTGACAACCAAGCACGCTGATCGCCCGAGCCGTTACGTACCGGGGCCGACCAGAGGAAGCCGAGGCCCTGTACCGACAACTTCTCCAAGCCGAAAAGCGTGCTCTCGGCAACGACGACCCCACCACCCTGGCTACTCGACACGAGATCGCCCGGGCCGTTGCGAACCAGGGCCGACCAGGGGAGGCCGAGGCCCTGTTCCGACAGCTCCTCCAAACCTGGGAGCGGATGCTCGGCGACGACCCTCCCAACGCCCTGGCTACTCGATATGAGATCGCCCGGGCCGTTGCGAACCAGGGCCGACCAGAGGAGGCCGAGGCCCTGTTCCGACAGCTCCTCCGAGCCGAAAGGCGTGCGCTCGGCCACGACCACCCCCACACCCTTGCAACCCGACACGAGATGGCCCGGCTAGCGGCAAGACAGGGTAGATCGGAAGAAGCTCAAGAGCTCTTCCGGAAAATACTTGAGGACAAGGAGCGCGTGCTCGGTACCAAGCATCCCTCTACGCGGGCCAGCGCGTCCTGGGTGGAAGGCTGACGAGATTTCGGGTGGCTCGTCGTCTGGCGGGTCTTCGGGGGCGTTGTCTTGGGGGAAGGTCCAGGTGATCATTTGTCGCGCATGCCGCCTCGGTCGCGGAGGTGGGTGTGGCGGAGGAGGAGGCGGCGCATCGCGCCGTAGGTGAGGTCGAAGCGGGCGGCGACCTGGCGGATGCTCCAGCCCTGTTCGTACAGGCGTACCGCGTCCTCGGCCAGGCGTCGGGTCTCCTCCGACTCCGACTTCAGCAGGCCGGTCACGGACGAGCGGGTGTAGCGGCGGTGGCCGCCCGGGGTCAATAACGAGGTCAGGCGGCCGGCCCGGGCCCAGCGGGCGATCGTCGCCGGGCGCACGCCGAGGATTTCGGCGACCTCGCGTGGGCGCAGCAGTTCGCTTTCCGGCGGTGTGTCGCTCATCGGGGGACCTTGGCCCAGACGGTCTTGCCGCCTTCGGCCTCGGGGCGTACGCCCCATTCTTTGCTCAGCGCGTCGACCAGGAACATTCCCCGGCCATTGACGGCGAGGCCCTCCGGCAGGCCGACGCGGGGCAGGCCGTCCGCGCCGTCCCAGACCTCGACCACGATCTGCTCCGGGTGTACGTGCAATGCGAGCCGGAACACCTCCAGCGAATGCGACAGCGCGTTCGTAACCATCTCCGAAAGCACCACGCGCGTGTTGTCGGCGGCATCGCCCTCGATCCGCCAATCTCGCAGCGCCCATTCCAGCACTCGGTGCGCCTGACGCGACGCTATCTTGTGCGGGGGAAGCGGGAGGATATAACTGCGAGTCCGCATCACCTCTGATCGTTCCATCGGCTGTCTCCTGACTTTGTCGATCGGTCTGTCAAGATTGGCCCGGCGGCGCTACCCTGGCCAGCGGCACCAGCCGAAACACAGAGCATTCGAGACGGAAAAACAGCCCGATCAGAATTCTTCAGAATCCGACAGGAAGGACAAGATGGGCAATCCACCAAGTCCCGCACTCGTCACGCTGGCGGCGGCAATCCGCCGCTATCGCAAACGCGCCGGACTCACGCAGGCTCAACTCGCGGCGCTGATCCCCTGTTCGGACAAGACCATCAGCGCGAACGAGACCGGCCGCGACCGCCCGTCCCGCGAGATGATCGTCGCCATCGAGCGCGCCCTGGAGCTTCCGCCCCAGGCGTTAACCGACATCTACGACCTGCTCGACATCGAGAGCCTCCCCGGCTGGATGCGCGGCTGGCTGGGCGAGGAGCGCCGCGCGACGTCCCTGCGAGCGTTCCAGTTGGCGACCTTCCCGGGCCTTCTACAGACTGAGGGCTACGCGGGCGCGCTACTGAACGGCAACGAAGCCGCCGTCCGCGCGCGAATGGAACGCCAGGCCATCCTCACCGGCGAGACGGCGCCCACACTGCGCGTAGTCCTGGACGAAGCGATCCTCTACCGCGACAAGGGCGGGGCGCAGGTCATGTACGACCAACTGCAATACCTGGCCAAGAGCGTGTCGGAGCGCCTCTCGATCCAGGTCGTCTCGGCCCCGTCGAGTCCACGACTGTCAGGCTCTTTCGTCATCGGAACCGTCGATGGCCAAGAGGTAGCATACGTGGAAACGGCCATCCGTGGAATCGTCACGAGCTCCCGAGAGGACATCGCGCGGCTAGAAGACGACTGGGAAACGATCCGTACCTACGCTCTATCGCAACAAGAGTCCCTGGATTTGATCCTGAGAACAGCGGAGGAAATATGGAGCCCAAGAGCGCCGAGTGGCGGAAGTCAAATCGCAGCACCGACAACGGCGGCAACTGTGTCGAGGTCACCCAGTGGCGTACCTCAAAGCGCAGCACCGACAACGGTGGCGACTGTGTCGAGGTTGGTGTAGTCGACGCCAGGTAACCCCGTACGACCTTCCTCTGCCCGCGACGGTTCGGGCGGAGGAAGGCGTTTCGGGTTAATGTGGTGCCAACCGTGACGCGAAGGGGGCGTCGTGTCGTTGGTACCTCTGCGTGCCCAAGGTGAGGGCCGCGTTCTTGCTGACCGTTATGTCCTTACCGAAAAGATTGGTCAAGGCGGCCTCAGCGCGGTGTGGCTGGCACGCGACCAGGTGCTCGACCGTACCGTCGCGATCAAGGAACTCCAGGCCACCTACCCGGAGTCCGACCGCGCGGTGATCCACGAACGGTCCCAGCGCGAGTCCTCGGCCTCCAAGCGCCTGGCCGGGCACCCGAACATCGTCACCGTCCTGGGCGAGCTGTGGGAGGACGGCCGGCCGTGGATCGTCATGGAGTACGTCCCGGGACGGTCGCTCCAGGATCGCATCCGAGACGACGGGCCCGTCTCGCCGTGGCAGGCGGCGGCGATCGGCGTCGACGTGCTCGACGCGCTACGGCACGCGCACGCCGCCGGGATCCTGCACCGCGACGTCAAACCGAGCAACATCCTCCTCACCGTCGAGGGCCGGGCCGTACTCACCGACTTCGGCATCGCGCTGACGGCCGGGGACGCGGCCCTCACCGAGACCGGCGTGGTCGTCGGCTCCCCCGGCTTCATCGCGCCGGAGCTGATCAACGGGCAGCCCGCCTCCGAGGCGTCGGACCTGTGGTCGCTCGGCGCCACGCTCTACACGGCTGTCGAGGGGCACCTTCCGTACCAGCGTGACGACGTGAGTTCCATGCTCTCGGCGGTCCTGAGCGAGCCCGTGCCCCGCCCGGCGTCCGCCGGCCCGCTCGAGCCCGTGCTGATGGGCCTGCTCGCCCGCGACCCCGCCGCCCGCATGTCCGCCGACGCGGCCGCGCCGGTCCTGGCCGAGGTCGCGGACGTCTACGACGAGCCGGTGATCGAGGGCCTGGAGATCGACCGGCGCATCGGCGCGGCGGCCTGGCACGCACGCGACGAGTCCGGGGAGGAGGTCGTCGTCAAGGCGCCCGCCCGGCTCGCCGAGGTCGCCCGGTCGCTGAAATCCTGGCCCCTGCACGGTGTCGTGCGCGTACACGACGTGGGCGAACTGCCGGACGGCCGCGCGTACGTCGTCATGGAGTACGCCGACGGCGGCTCGATGGCCAAGTGGACGCCCGCCGACCCGCTACGTACGCGCGACCTGACCGTCGAGGTCGCGCGCCTGGTCGCCGGCGTCAACGAGACCGGCGCCCACTACAAGACGCTCCCGCCCCGGCGGATCCTGCTACGGGACGGCGCCGAGGATGGCGAGCAGATCCTGCTCCCCATCCCGGACACGGTGAGCGGCGACCCGATCGACGACGCGCGCGCCCTGGGTGAGCTCGCGAACGGCCTGCTCACGGCCTCGTACGGCGACTCCGCCGGTGCGGCCTCCGACGACATGATCGAGGTGATCGAGCAGGCGCTGCGCGGCGAACTGCCCGACGCGGCCGCCGTCGCCGTCGCCCTCGACGCCGTCTTCCCCGGGGCCGGCGTCGTACGCGCCGCCGCTCACCCGGTCGACCTGGCCACCGGCCAGGGACTCCCTTCGGATGACCAGCCGTGGTACGCGAACCGGCGTTACGCGACGCAGGACGTTCCGTACTCACCGTCTTCAACGCCTCGGAGACGCCGGTTCGTACCGTTCTGGGGGACCGTGCGGATCCCCGGCCGTACGCGCCGCGCGGCGCCGCTCTCGGACGTCACGGGGCCGCAGTCGCTCCCGTCGCCGGAGGACGCGGCGCTCTACACGCCGCTGCGCGCGTCGTTCCGCTACGTGCACGAGCCGCTGCGCGTCGGCGACGAGGCGATCTCCCTGCTCGGCAACGAGCGCCTGATCACCGCGCTGAAGGAGCGGCTCGGCAACTCGCTCGGCGGTACGTTCCTGGTGACCGGCTTTCGCGGCGTCGGCAAGAGCACGCTGATCGAACAGGCCCTCGCCGAGATCGCCGCCGACCACCCACGCGGACGGCGCGTGCTGCCGGTGGTGCTGAGCGTCGCACGGCCGCTGGAGACCGAACGGCTGCTGTTCGCGATCGTACGGCGGGTGTTCGAGGAGCTGACCGAGGCCGGGATCCTCGAATCGCTCCCGGCGGCGACGCGTCAACGCCTGGTCCTCGCGTACATGCGGACGTCGCTGTCGTTCAAGGAGACACGTGCGGACGCGACGGAGCGTACGGCGAGCGTCGACCTGGACCTGGCCAAGATCGCCCGCCTGAACCCGGTCGGGATGGCGATCCCGAAGGTCGGCATGTCGACCAAGCGCAGCCGCTCGCTGGCGACAGAAGCCGCGTTCCTCGCGTACTCCGAGACCGACGTCGAGCACGACATGACGCGGATCGTGGGGATGCTGTCGGCGGTGCCATCGGCGGCCCCGCGCCGCCGCCTGCTGCTGCGCCGCCCGCTAAAGCCGCTGGACCTGCAACTCATCGTCGTACTGGATGAGGTCGACAAGCTGACGGCGCTCCAGGACGGCCTGGAGAAGGTCGAACTCCTGCTGAGCGGCATCAAGAACGTCGTGACCATGCGCGGGGCGCACTATCTGGTGGTCGCCGGCCCGGACCTGCACGATCGGGTGCTGCGCGACTCGGGCCGTGGCAACAGCATCTACGAGAGCATCTTCGCCTGGCGGACGTACGTGCCGTGCAGTTGGTCGGCCCCGGGCCGGCTGCTGGAGGACCTGGGGTTGCCGCCGGCCTCGGCGGGCGGCGTGGTCGAGGAGTTCGAGAAGTACCTGCGCTACAAGTCGCGCGGCGTCCTGCGCCGGCTGTTGCAGGAGCTGAACTCCTTCGTGGTGTGGGACGAGGACCGTACGCCGCACCTGCGCATCGGCCCGAGGTCGGACGAGGCGATCACCTTCTACGCGAGGCTCGAACGCTCGCTGGACGCCTTCTTCACCGCGACCCGCCGCCAGGTCCCGCGCACCGCACTCGACCAGGACCGCTGGCGGCTGTGCGCGTACTACGTGATGGACTGGATCCTGCGCAGCCAGGGCCGCCCGTTCACCTCGGCGGACGTGATCCAGGCGGTGCAGGACGGGGAGTTCGACCCGCTGCTGCACGTGTCCCAGTCGGGCGTCGAACTCCTGCTCGACCATCTGGCCGCCGAGAGCATCCTCATCGTCGTACGCGAACCGGCCCGTGCGACGTCCACCCTCATCCCGGACGTCGCCGAGGCGCAGCGGGCGTCGTACACGCTGGACGACGCGCTGCTGGACCGCCTGTTTCGGATCCTGGCGCACCAGGAGGACGAGCAGGTCCCGTGGGGCGCCGACCCGCCCGGCCGTACCGTCCCGATCGAGACTCTGTCCGGAGACCGGTACGAACTGTGGCGCCTGATCGGCGAGGGCGGCACGAGCTCGGTGTACGAGGGCCGAGACACGCTGCTGCAACGCCCGATCGCCGTCAAAATGCTCCGAACCGCGTTGCGAGCCGACCCCCAGGCCCGCAGCCGCTTCCTCCGGGAGGCCATGATCGCCGGCGCCGTCCACCACCCGAACGTCGTGGACGTGTACGAGGTGGTCACCATCTCCTTGAACGACGACCGCCGCTACGCGATCGTCATGGAACTCATAGCGGGCCCGACACTGGACCAGACCCTCGAACGCCAGGGCCCGTTGTCCGCGCGCCAGGTGGTCCAGATCGGCATCACGTTGGCCGGCGCGCTGGACTATCTGGCCGACAAGGGCCTGGCAAGGTTGGACCTGAAGCCGCATAACGTGGTGATGAGCCCGAGCCGCGGCCCGGTGATAATCGATCTGGGAATCGCCAAAATCGTCGAGAACACCCAGGCCTGGCTGATCGACCCCTCCGAACCCACCGCGAACGCCGACCCGAAAACCCAGTTGGGCATCGTCATCGGCACCCCCGCGTACTTGGCCCCGGAACAGGCGAGAGGCGACGAGGTAGACATCCGGGCGGACATCTACGCCTTGGGCCTGGTGCTGTGCACCTGCCTGGCCGGCCACCACCCGTACCAGAACCTCGACCCTTCGGCGGTAATGGCCCGAGCGATGCTAGGCGGCCTGGAAACGTCGAACCTGCCCTGCTCCCCGGAAATGCGCGCAGTGCTGGCCAGAGCAACCACCCGCGACCCATCGGACCGCTACCCCCGCCCCTCCGACCTCCTCACCGCCTTGCGTACGACTCCAGAGGCGAAAGCCTAGAACTCATTATTCGACCATTGTTCGCTGAATTCCTGCCGAACAGCGGTTGACCACGCGACTAGCTGTGGTTGCTACTTCGCATGGGCGCCGCGCGCTTGCTGTACCTGGGCTGTGGTCAGGCGTCGGAGGTCCCAGATCAGCTCGGGCACAGGAGCCTCCTACAACAGCGGTGCAACGTGATAGTGGCCGCTTCATGAGCTCCATCTCAGCTGATTCGCGCCAAAATCATACACGGACCTCTTTCTAAAATCGCCATTGGGCGTCACCGCACGCCGACAGGTTATTCGTTCATTGCCGGGAGGCCGATTTTCACCGCGGCGTCGCGGAGCAGGCCCGGGACAACTGCGCGGTGGGCCGCGGACAGCGGGGGCCATACGCGGGCGGCGAGGGTTCGGTCGTAGCGCAGGAAGGTTCCCAGTGACACGCGTCCGTTCGCTGTCCGTACCAGAAGGTTGGCGGTCATGAACCGGGACGCGGTCTCGAGCAGGATCCAGTCGTCGCCGCGTTCGGCGATCCGCCAGCCGCCCACGGTGGACGGTGAGTGGCCTCGGCTCAGCCGGAGGCCGAGGATGCCGCGCCACACCAGCCACTCCCCCACGCTCGGGACGTCGCCGAACATCACCCGGGCCCACCGCTCCGGCTCCGCGTCCGCGTACGTCACGAGGGTGAAGTCGTCGGCGTAGTCGATGTTCCGCAACGAACTCAGCGCGCGGACGGACTCGGGGATGTTCCGTGTCCCCACGGCGCTGTCAACGGTGCCGATGGTCATCTCACCGTCTCCCATCTCTGTATACGATGCCGTATATACCGAGGCTAACCCCTATATACGGTGGCGTATATAGACGTATCAGGTGAGGTGAGGCACATCGTGAGCGCGACGCGCACGCCGCGGTGCAAGTGGGTCGAGGAGGGGCTGCGGGCGCTGGCCGCCGGCGGCCCGGACGCCGTACGCGTCGAGGTGCTGGCCAAGCGGCTCGGGGTCACGAAAGGCGGGTTCTACGGATCCTTCACCGACCGCGAGGCGCTGCTGGCGGCGATGCTGGACACCTGGGAACGGGAGAGCGTCGACGAAGTGCTCGACCGCGTCGAACGCGAAGGCGGCGACCCGCGGACCAAGATTCGGCGCGCGGGGGTGCTCACCTTCTCCAGCGGCCGCCTCCTGCCCATCGACCTGGCGATCCGCGACTGGGCCCGGCGCGACGAGGCGGTCGCCGAACGCCTGCGACGCGTGGACAACCGGCGCATGGCGCTGCTGCGCGAGACGATCGGAACCTTCTGCGACGATCCCGACGAGGTCGAGGCGCGCAGCACGCTGGCCTTCTGCATGGCGATCGGCGTGCACTTCCTCGCCGCCGACCACGGCGACCGCACCCGGGCCCAGGTCCTCGCCCACGCCGCCGACCTGCTCCTCGACCGCCCCCACGAAGGCCACGGCCGTTGACAGAGGGCCACATCACCAACGCGCTGCGCCTGTCCGCCGCGCCGCCGGCCGCCGGCCGGCCGCACGAGGTGCTGCTCCTGCCCGGCGGCGGACACCAGGCGCGCTTCCTGCGGCAACACCTCTAGGCGGGCAGTCGCGCGGCGACCTCCGAGGGCTCCGAGCGACGGCGGGCGCGGTCCAGTACGTCGCGTTTTCGGGCCGCCAGGCGGCGATGCGCCGCCACCTTCAGGTAGTGCGCACGGTCTCCGCGCTGCGCGCGGCCCGAGCCGGACAGCTCGTATCCGTTCTGCCGTAGCCGGTCGCCCGCGACCCACTCGCACAGGGCGATCTCCTCCGGCGTCAGCCGCGTACGCCAGGTGCCGGAGCGCTTCGTCGTGACCTCGTCGTGCGTGCGCAGGTGCCAGACCTTGCGGTCCGGTACGGCGATGGCCGCGACGCGGCTCGGCTCACACATCGACTCGTCGAAGTCCTCGCCCAGGAACGCGCACAGTCGGCTCAGCTCGCCGGCCGGGTCGCCGATCAGGCGCTCGTAGTACAGCCGGTGGTACGCGCCGGGCCCCAGCGAGCGCTCCGCCCGCTCCCCCGCGTCCAGCGACTCCACCCACGTGGCCAGGGCGTGGAAGGCGTCCTGCTTGTACCAGTCCACCTCCTTCAGCGACGCCACGCAATCCCGCCCGTCGCGTACGAGCTGCACCACCTGGGCGTCGGGGAACATCCTCAGCAGCGCCGGGATCCGCTGGAAGTAGCCGGGCCGCTTGTCGCCCCAGCGCGGCTTGCCGAACCTCGCCGCGTACGCGCGCAGCACGATGCCCAGCGCCGATCCCAGGGTCGGCGGCCCGGCGACGATCTCGGCGATGACCTGCGGGCCGTCGAGTCCCAGGTCCTTGAAGCGCGTCTGCTTCCGCTCGACGATCCAGCGCGCCAAGGCCAGCCGGTTGGCCTCCTGTGCGAGGTCGCCGAACTCCGCGCGCGCGTCGTAGGCCGCCATGAGGAACCGCGTCTCCGGCGGGATCGCGATCCGCGGATGGGCGTGCAGCATCAGTTGGAGCATCGTCGTACCAGACCGTGGGCAACCGACGACGAAAACAGGCCGATCCGGCAAGGTCATTTACCTTACTTTAAGGAAGCAGCCTGAAAATTGGATGAGAATTTACAAAGAGTCTGTTGATCGCCGGTTTGAGCGTCCACGCCTCCCATAAAGCAGACTATTTCTACTGGAAATAGCGACTTCATAGGCCGAAAAAGCGCCGCGGCAGGAGCACGGAATGCGCGCCCCGCCGCGGCGAATGACGGCCGAATCACCGCTGGAGCCGAAGCCGGCCCGGAGTCCGGTGCGGACTCCGGGCCTCGGCCCTGCTTATCTTCGGCCGTACAGGCTGGCGGTCACCGACACACCGACCGCGGCGACCACGATCTGGATCAGCAGTTCGATCCAGTCGATCCCCTTGGTGTCCGCGACGCCGAGAGCGCCGGCGATGGCGGTGCCGATCAAGGCGGCCACGATACCGATGACGATGGTCAGCCAGACCGGGATGGGCTGGCGACCGGGCACGACGAGGCGGCCCAGGACACCGATGATCAAGCCGATAACGATCGCGGTGATGATTCCGGTCACGTGCATATCGGGGACTCCTCTTCGTTTGTACTGGTGCGCACCTCTCTTGCCCTCGATCATCTCGGTTAAGCCAAAGAGACGGGGCAATCCACCCGGGGGAGGCGATTCGGATACCGTGGCCTGCGATCCGAGCGCTACCGGTGGAGGAGATGACTGTGCGGGGAACACGGACGCTGGTGACCGGAGGATCCGGTTTCATCGGCAGCCGCCTGGTGGGGACGCTGGTGGAGCAGGGTGCGGCCGTGACGGTCGCCGACCTGCGCCCCTTTCCCGACACGCGCGTACGGAACGTCACCGGTGACCTGGCCGGCCACGACGTACGCGAGGCCGCCTTCGCCGACGAGCCCGAGGTGGTCGTCCATCTCGCCGCGGTGACCTCGGTGCTGCGCTCGATGGAGGACCCGGCGGGCACCCATCGCGCGAACGTCGAGGTCACCGCCGGGCTGCTCGAACTCGCCCGCCTCCACGGCGCCGCCGGCTTCGTGCTCGCCTCCACCAACGCGGTCACCGGAGACGTCGGCTCCCGGCCGATCAGCGAGAGCGTGCCGCCGCGGCCGCTGACACCGTACGGCGCGACCAAGGCGGCGGCCGAGATGCTGCTGAGCGGCTATTCGGCGAGCTACGGCCTGGCGGGCGCGGCGCTGCGGTTCGCCAACGTCTACGGACCCGGCATGGCGCGCAAGGACAGTTTCGTGCCCCGGCTGATGCGGGCCGCAGCGGAGGGCCGCGGGGTGCAGATCTACGGCGACGGCGGCCAACTCCGCGACTACGTCCACGTCGACGACGTCGTCCAGGCGATCCTCCTCGCGCTGCGTACCCGGCACACCGGTCCGCTGGTGATCGGCTCGGGCCGATCGGAGTCGGTGCACGACCTGGTCGCGGCGGCCCGCGAGGTCACCGGCGCGCCGATCCCGGTCGAGCACGTGCCGGCCAAGCAGGGCGAGATGCCGGCCGTGGTCCTCGACATCGCCGCCGCGCGCGCCCTCGGCTACGAGCCGCGGCACACCCTCGCGACCGGGCTCGCCACCGCGTGGCCGGAGTTCGCGCCCGATCTCGCCCAGGAGCCGGCATGACGGTCGACGACGAGGCGCTCAGGGCGTTCACGAGCGAGTACGGCATGGAGCTCGCCCCGGTCGCCGTGATCATGGCGGCGTACCGGGAGGAGGGCAGCATCGGCGACGTCGTGTGCGCGATCCCGGCGACGGTCTGCGGCCTGGCGACGTCCACGATCGTGGTCGTGGACGGCTCCGACGACGACACGGCGCAGGTGGCGCGCAAGCACGGCGCGCTCGTGTGCGACGTGCCGGTCAACCGCGGCCAGGGCGCAGCGCTGCGGCTCGGCTACACGCTGGCACGCTCCGCCGGCGCACGGTACATCGTGACCATCGACGCCGACGGCCAGTACGACCCGGCCGAGATCGCCGGGGTCCTCGAACCCGTCGCAGGTGGCGAGGCCGACTTCGCCACCGGCTCCCGCCGGCTCGGCCGCCAGGAGACCGACGACCTCGTACGGCACCTGGGCGTACGGGTGTTCGCGTGGCTGACGAGCCGGCTGAGCGGCCAGCGGATCACCGACACGTCCTTCGGCCTGCGCGCGATGCGGGCCGAGCTGACCGGCGAGGTCCGCCTGCGCCAGCCGCAGTACCAGTCGGCCGAGCTGCTCATCGGGGTGATCGCCCGCGGTCACCGCGTGGTCGAGGTGCCGGGCTCGATGCTCCGGCGTACGGCCGGGGAGAGCAAGAAGGGCCACAACGTCCTGTACGGCTGGCGCTACGCCCGCGTGGTCGCGGGCACCTGGTGGCGCGAACGCCGCGCCGCCTGACCCTCGGGGTCAGGACCGGCGGGCGCTCGGCGGCAGGAGCGCGTCGCCGAGCATGCGCCAGTACGGCATCGCGGACTCACCGGGCTCCCCGCCCAGGTAGACCTCGAGGTGCCGGCGAGCGATCGCGCGGGCCCTGCCAGGGTCGGTCTCGAACAGCACCGCGTGCTCGACGCCGAGGAACGCGTCCGGTCCGAGGATGTCCCGTGCCTGGGCGGTGTGCGCGACGGTGACCTTGTACGTGTGTGCGCCGGCCGAGCGGTCGCGGGCCAGTTCGAGCATCCGCGGCCCGTACGCGGCCAGGATCCGGTGGATCGGAGCCGTCGGCTCGGGCTTGGGCGTCCGCAGGGTGTCCAGCTCGTCGAGGTAGGCGTTCATGGCCGCCAGCGGCGTGGTGCCCGGCTGCGGCCGTCCGCCGAAGCCCAGGCCGAGCACGTGGCGGCCGGGGTAGGCGTCGGCCAGGAGGAGTGCGGCGCCGTGGGCCCACCGAGCCTGGCGCGACCAGATCTGCGCGATGCCGTTGACGACGTGGATCCGCTCGGTGCAATGCCGCCCATCAGCGCATCTCCTCGTATCAGTCCACGGTCTCGGCCTACATGGCCGCGCTGGAGCGCGCCGGGCTGGTCGTCTCCACCCGGGTGGGGAAGTGGACGCACTACAAACGCGACGAGGAGTACATCGCCCGGTTCGCCGAGACCCTCGGGCGCGCGCTCTAGCCGCGACCACAAAGGCTCAGGCGACGGCCGGGTGGAGCGCGTCCGGCGACGGCACCTGCCCCGCACGCGTACGGCGGGCCCACGGCAGAGCGATGATCATGCAGACCACCACGGCCGCCGACGACAGCGACCACCAGCCGTGTGCGGCGAGCCAGTCGTCGTGGCTCTGCCGCATCATGTAGAGGTAGCCGACCGCGGCCCAGGCCGTCATCGCGACGATCGCGGCGCGGCTCCCGCGTGACGGCCGGGCGATCAGGTACGGCAGCACCCACAGCAGATACTGGTTCCCGAACCTCGCCGTCACCACCAGGAACGCCAGCAGGAGCGCGACCGTCAGGTCCGCCGGGTCCGCGCGCCGCCACAGGAAGGCAGCACCCAGCAGGGCGAGGACCAGCAGCACCGTGCCCGCCTTGGCCAGCGACGGTGACAACGCCTCGGCGGCGTGGGTGAACCACGGCGTCCAGCCGAAGTCGCCCACGACCGGCCGGGTGGACAGGAGTTCCCTGGCCGCGGACGGCAGGAACCGCGGCGACTCCCCGATCACCAGCGGCGTCGTCAGGAAGAACACGGCCGGTACGACCACCGCGCACGCACCGGCGAGCAGCCGGCGGCGTGCACCGTCCAGCGCGAGCAGCACCCCCGGCGCCAGCAGCACCGGCCAACTGCCCGCGGTCACGGACAGCCCGAGCAGCAGGCCCGCCCAGGTCGTAAGCCCCGCGCGCGCCGCGAGCAGCGCCGCCACGCCGAACGCCAGCGCGATCGGCTCGATCTGGCCGTGGATCGCGCTGATCATCAGGGCGAGCGGCGCGCAGGCGTACTGGAAACGGCGCAGCTCCGGACACGCCGACGCCAGGCGGCCCACCAGCGCGACCAGGAACAGGTCCGCGAGCACGATGACCAGCCGCCCGGCGACGCCCCAGGAAAGGCCCAGCAGCGACCCGAGCCGCAGCGCGCCCGCGAACACGTAGGCCACCAGCGGCAGGAAGTGCCAGCCGCCCTCGCGGATGTTCAGCACCGGATCGTGGCCGGTCAGCACGTTGTTCGCGGTGTCGCGGAAGTCGTGGGCGAAGTCGTAGGGCTGCGCGCGGTCCCCGGCCGCGAGCAGCACCAGCGCGACGCGCAGGGCCGCGCCGGTCAGCAGCGAGACGCGCGGGGACGGCGCCCATTCCCGCCGCTCGGCGGCCACCGCGAGGGCCAGGCCCAGGAGCAGCACCGCCCCCGCGACGAGCGCATGGATCACGGCCGCGTCGCCGGCGCCTCGGCGGGCGTCCGCCGGTCGGTGAAGATCACGTAGTGGAACAGCAGGAACTTGGCGACGAACAGGAACCCGTACGTCGCGAGGTAGGCCGCACCGACCACGAGCGTGACGACCGTGTGGTCGGCGCTGAGACGCGGCGCGAGCCCGGCCGCCGCGTGCGTGGCCCACACCGACAGCAGCAAGCCGGCCACCGCGGTGATCCAGTACGGCAGGAGCTCCTTGCCCGGGTGGGCGCGCCCGCGCCGTTCCCAGGCCCAGTTGCGGTTGAGGAAGTAGTTGACGATCGCACCGCTCCCCCAGGCCGCGGCCGCCGCCGTACGCGCCCCGCCCGCGTGCAGGCCGTACACCAGAAGCAGGGTCATCTCGCTCACGACCATGGCGATGACCGACCCGACGAAGTATCGGGTCAGCGTGCGGGCCAGTGGCCCTTTCATCGCTTTGCTCAGTGAACGCATTCGGACCAGGTTACGGGTAAAGAGCACGTCTGGCAGACTTACCCAGCCAGCACGTCCGAATCTCTCAGGATCCCTGCAGGTTCGGATGATGAACTAGGTAAACGCGATTTTAACCATGGCCGGACGGGCGGAATGCGCTGCTCGTGGCCAATGAGCCAGGGCAGGCAGGTAGACGACGCATGCGCATTCTGGTCCTTGGCGGTGATGGCTACCTCGGCTGGCCCACCGCACTCCATCTCTCCCAGTGTGGTCACGAGGTCGCGGTCGCCGACAATTTCGTCCGGCGGCAGTACGACCTGGAGATGGGGGTGGACAGCCTCGTCCCGATCGAGTCGCTGCAGACCCGCGCCGAGGTCTGGCGCGAGCTCACCGGCAAGTCGATCGAGGTCTACGTCGGCGACCTGACGGACGCCGACTTCACGTACGCGATGCTCCGTGAGTACCGCCCCGAGACGGTGGTGCACTTCGCGGAGCAGCGCGCCGCGCCGTACTCGATGATCGACCGCAAGCACGCCGTGTACACCCAGGTGAACAACGTCACCGGGACGCTGAACCTCCTGTACGCCATCGCCGAGATCGACCGGGACATCCATCTGGTCAAGCTCGGCACCATGGGTGAGTACGGCACGCCGAACATCGACATCGAGGAGGGCTGGCTGGAGCTGGAGCACAACGGCCGCACCGACCGCGTGCTCTTCCCCAAGCGGCCCGGCTCCTTCTACCACCTGTCCAAGGTGCACGACAGCCACAACATCGAGTTCACCACCCGCATCTGGGGGCTGCGCGCCACCGACCTCAACCAGGGCGTGGTGTACGGGCAGCAGACGCCCGAGACCGTCCTGGACGACCGGCTCGCGACGCGCTTCGACTACGACGCGGTCTTCGGCACCGTGCTCAACCGCTTCGTCATCCAGGCGGTGCTCGGCCTCCCGCTCACGGTGTACGGCAGCGGCGGCCAGACCCGCGGCATCCTCGACATCCGCGACACGGTCCGCTGCGTGCAGCTCGCGTGCGAGAACCCGGCCGACCGCGGCGAGTTCCGCGTCTTCAACCAGATGACCGAGTCCCTTTCGGTCCAGCAGATCGCCGAGACCGTCTCGCGCTGTTTCCCGAGCGATGTCGAGATCCGCTACCTCGACAACCCGCGGGTCGAGCACGAGGCGCACTACTACAACGTCACCCACACGGGCCTGGTCGACCTCGGCCTCGTACCGCACCTGCTGTCGGACACGCTGATCACGTCGCTGTTCGACGTGGCCAAGCAGCACGCGCACCGGGTCAAGGAGCAGGCCATGAACCCGAAGGTGCACTGGCGCCAAAGCGCGAGCCCGGTTCAGCAGAGCTGACCCCGACGGCACGTGCGGCTGTGGGCTGTCCCTCACCCCGCCAGAGCAGGGTGAGGGACCACGCGGTGAATGATTCCCACAGGGCGCGCGCGTCTTCCGTGGAGATTTCGGCTCTTTCTTGAACGCGAATGAATTGGCGACCACTTCAAATCCGTGCTCAGGATTGCCGCCACCGACCAAGGCGCGCACATTGGACAGGTCGGTAGGCGGGTCGATCGCGGTGAACGCATCGATAGCGGTTTGATGGCGCCCGCGGTACTGATCGGTCCGCTGTTGCTCTCAGCGCGCCTTCGGCACCGGGGAGGCGGCGCTTCGCGAAAGGTGCCGCCGAAGAGGTCGGCGCCGGCGAGGACATACCGGGTGGTGACCCCTCCCATGCCGGGTGCTCGGCTCCACGTTGGGCGCTAGCGGAGTTCGATGAGCAGGTCGCCGCCCTCGACCTGCTGGACCTTGCCGATGGCCAGACGCGAGACCGTGCCGTCGCGGTGGGCGGTGATGGACGCCTCCATCTTCATCGCCTCGATCGTGGCGACCGTCTGGCCCGCCGACACCGAGGAGCCCTCCTCGACCTGAAGCGTCACGACGCCCGCGAACGGGGCGGCCACGTGCCGGTCGTTGCCGCGGTCGGCCTTCTCCGCCGCCTTGACGTCCGTCGTGACGGACTCGTCGCGTACGCGGACCGGGCGTAGCTGGCCGTTCAGCGTGGTCAGCACCGACCGGTAGCCGCGCTCGTCCGCGTCGGAGATGGCCTCCAGCTCGATCAGCAGCGAGACGCCGTGGCCCAGCGTGACGGTGTGCTCGGTGTCGGGTTCGAGGCCGTAGAAGAAGTCCTTCGAGGACAGCACGGACGTGTCGCCGTAGGCCTGGCGGCGCGCGGCGAACTCCTTGGCCGGGCCGGGGAACAGCAGCCGGTTCAGCGTCGCGCGGCGGTCGGCGCCGAGGCCCTCGCGGTCCTCGGCGGTGAGCGAGGGGACCTCCGCCTCCGGCGAGCGGCCCTCAAGCGCGCGTGTGCGGAACGGCTCCGGCCAGCCGCCCGGCGGCACGCCCAGTTCGCCGCGCAGGAAGCCGATCACCGAGTCCGGCACGTCGAACTTGCCCGGGTCGGACTCGAAGTCCGCGGCGGAGACGCCCGCGCCGACCAGGTGCAGCGCCAAGTCGCCGACGACCTTCGAGGACGGGGTGACCTTCACCAGCCGGCCCAGCATCCGGTCGGCCGCGGCGTAACAGTCCTCGATCAGCTCGAACCGGTCGCCCAGGCCCAGCGCGATGGCCTGCTGGCGCAGGTTCGACAGCTGGCCGCCGGGGATCTCGTGGTGGTAGACCCGCCCGGTCGGCGAGGCCAGGCCGGACTCGAACGGCGCGTAGACCTTGCGCACGGCCTCCCAGTACGGTTCCAGATCACCGACGGCCTGGAGCGAGAGGCCGGTGGCGCGCGGCGTGTGGTCGGTGGCGGCGACCAGCGCCGACAGCGACGGCTGCGAGGTCGTCCCGGCCATCGAGGCCACCGCCGCGTCGACCGCGTCCACGCCGGCGTCGATCGCGGCGACGAGCGTGGCGAGCTGG
Source organism: uncultured Actinomycetota bacterium (assembly GCA_963799975.1). Lineage (GTDB taxonomy): Bacteria > Actinomycetota > Actinomycetes > Streptosporangiales > Streptosporangiaceae > Actinoallomurus. The sequence continues at coordinate 1,958,451 of CAWCZF010000006.1, forward strand.
CCGCCCGCGGTGTCGTGGGTGTGCAGGTGCACCGGCAGGTCGAACCGCGAGCGCAGCGCGGTCACGAGAGTACGCGCGGCGGGCGGCCGCAGCAGGCCGGCCATGTCCTTGATCGCCAGGACGTGCGCGCCGGCCTCGACGATCTGCTCGGCCAGGCGCAGGTAGTAGTCGAGCGTGTAGAGCGTCTCGGCCGGGTCCGAGAGTTCGGCGGTGTAGCAGAGCGCGACCTCGGCGACCGCGGTCCCGGTGGCGCGTACCGCCTCGATCGCCGGGCGCATCTGCGACACGTCGTTCAGCGCGTCGAAGATACGGAAGATGTCCATCCCGGTGGCCGCGGCCTCGGCCACGAACGCGTCGGCGACCTCGGTCGGGTACGGCGTGTAGCCCACGGTGTTGCGGCCGCGCAGCAGCATCTGCGTGCAGATGTTCGGCACCGCCTCCCGCAGCGCGGCGAGCCGCTCCCACGGGTCCTCGGCGAGGAACCGCAGCGCCACGTCGTACGTCGCGCCGCCCCAGCACTCCAGGCTCAGCAGCTCCGGGGCCGTACGTGCGAGGTGGGGTGCGACGGCGAGCAGGTCGCGGGTGCGCACGCGGGTCGCCAGCAGCGACTGGTGCGCGTCGCGGAACGTCGTGTCGGTGACCGCGACGGCGTCCTGTGCGCGCAGCGCGGCCGCGAACCCCTCCGGGCCGAGGGCGGCGAGCCGCTGCCGCGAGCCGGCCGGCGGCTCGGCGGCGAGGGACACCGGCGGCAGCTTGTCGGCCGGCTCGACCACGGACGGCCGCGGGCCGTGCGGCCGGTTGACCGTCGTCTCGGCGAGATAGCGCAGGATGCGGCTCCCACGGTCGGCGGACGGCCGCGCGTGCACCAGGTCCGGGCGCTCGTCGATGAAGCTCGTCGTGATCCGCCCGGCGCGGAACTCCGGGTCGTCCAGCACCGCGCCGAGGAACGGCAGGTTGGTCGCCACGCCGCGGATGCGGAACTCGGCGATGGCGCGCCGCGCCCGGCGCGCGGCGTTGCCGAAGTCGTGCCCGTGGCAGGTGAGCTTGACCAGCATCGAGTCGAAGTGCGCCGACACCTCCGCGCCGGTGTGCACGGTGCCGCCGTCGAGGCGCACGCCCGGGCCGCCCGGCGAGCGGTACGCCGAGATGGTGCCCTTGTCGGGGCGAAACCCGTTGGCCGGGTCCTCGGTGGTGATGCGGCACTGGAGAGCGGCCCCGGTCAGGGTGATGACGTCCTGGGTGAGGTGCAGGTCGGGCAGGGTACGGCCCGCGGCGATGCGCAGCTGGGCGATCACCAGGTCGCGGTCGGTGACCTGCTCGGTGACCGTGTGCTCCACCTGGATGCGCGGGTTCATCTCGATGAACACGTGACGGCCGCGCTCGTCCACGAGGAACTCCACGGTGCCCGCGTTGACGTAGCCGATGTGGCGGGCGAACGCGACCGCGTCGGCGCAGATGCGGTCGCGCAGGTCCGGGTCGAGGCCGGGCGCGGGCGCGATCTCGATGACCTTCTGGTGCCGCCGCTGCATCGAGCAGTCGCGCTCGTACAGGTGCACCACGTTGCCCTCGGCGTCGGCGAGGATCTGCACCTCGATGTGGCGGGGGTTCACCACGGCCTGCTCGAGGAAGACCGTCGCGTCGCCGAACGCCGACTCGGCCTCGCGCATCGCCGCGTCGATCGACTCGCGCAGGTGTTCCGGCGCGGCGACCCGGCGCATGCCGCGCCCGCCGCCGCCGGCGACCGCCTTGACGAACACCGGGAACCCGATGTCGCCTGCGGCGGCGACTAGCGCGTCCACGTCCGCCGACGGCGCGGAGGAGGTCAGCACCGGCAGGCCCGCCTCGCGCGCCGCCGCGACCGCGCGCGCCTTGTTGCCGGTCAGGTTCAGCACCGAGGCCGGCGGGCCGACGAAGGTGATCCCGGCGTCCACACAGGCGGCGGCCAGCTCGGGGTTCTCCGACAGGAAGCCATACCCCGGGTAGATCGCGTCGGCGCCGGCCGTACGCGCGGCCTTGATCACCTCTTCGACGGACAGGTACGCGCGTACGGGGCGGCCGGGCTCGCCGATCTGGTACGACTCGTCCGCCTTGGCGCGATGCAGGGAGTTGCGGTCCTCGTAGGGATACACGGCGACGGTGGAGATGCCGAGCTCGAAGGCCGCGCGGAACGCGCGGATCGCGATCTCGCCACGGTTGGCGACCAGAACCTTGCCGAACATCGAGCTCCCTCGGGTGGTCGTCGCATGACGTCGTGGAGTCCGATTATCCACGCATGCGAGGTCCCGCCACGAGGCGGACGGCTACCGCCGGCGGCGTACCGACAGCCGCTTGCGGTTGAGCCGCAGCTGGGTGAGCAGCATCGAGATGGCGACGAGCAGGGCCGTCAGCCACGCCACCTGCGTCCACAGCAGCCGGTAGGAGGTCGCGTCCAGGCCGAGGGGCGAGGTCTTGGTCTGGAGCGAGACCGGCTCTACGGCGGGCAGCTCGCCCGGCGCGATGGACGGATCCTGGGCGAGCAGCGGGAGCTGGGCCTGCGCCGTGGCGCCAGGCAGCGTCACGCCCGTGCCGGGCAGCCCCGAGATGGGCAGGGAGGCCGGGGGGAGCGCCTCGCTGCCGCCGGTGGTGTTCTCGACGGTGCCGACGGCGCCGAGCGCGGCGGTCACGGTGATCGTGGCCCGCGCGGTCCGCGCACCGGCTCCGTCGGCGCTGATCGTCGCCGTCACGGTGACGGATCCGGTGTGGTGACCCCGCGGAATGTAGATGTTGCCGGACGCGGACCGGTCGGCCGCGCCGAGGTCCCCCAGGGAGACCGTGCCGCCGGTGACGCTCGTGCTCGGCGCCGAGAACCGCACCATCGTGTGGTGCGCGGTCGCCCGCAGCGCCTGCACTCTGGCCGTGGCCGTCACCGTGCCGCCGGCCGCCGCCTTGGCCGCGGACAACGACAGGCTGACCGCCAGGGACGGCGCGGGCTGCGACGGCGGCTGGGAAGCGGGCGGCGTCGGCGTGTGCGTCGGTGTGCGCGTGGGCGTCGGGGTCGGCGTCGGTGTGTGCGTGGGCGGCGGGGTGGTGGGCGGCTTCGGCGTGGTGGTCGGCGGCGGGGTGGTCGGCGGCTTCGGCGTCGTGGTGGGCGGCTTCGGCGAGGTCGTGGTGGGACTGGGCGCCGGGTTGTTGCCGCCCGTGCTCGGCGATGGTGTGGTCGTGGACGCCACCGCCGGAAGTGCGGCGGTGCCGACGGTGAGAACCGTCGCCGTGCCGAGTGCGACAAAGATCGGTTTTGCGTTCGATCTGGACAGCACTCGGTAGCCTCCGCATTCACCGGGATCCGAGACGGTGTTTCCTAACCGTCAGTGAGGATCATGCGAACACGAAAAGGCGCATCGGATCAAGCTCAGCGCGCAGCATTATCAACAGGTGCGCAATTCTCGCGCGTGCCGCGGCCCGGTTTAGCGAAATCAATGAACGTCTTGAGCCGTCTCCTCCTGGCCCGCCGGGAACGCCTGTTCGCGCAGCCACAGCGCGCGCAGGACGACCTCCAGCCCGAACCGGGCGTCCGGGTCGGCGAGGTCCTCGCCGAGGATCTGCTCGATCTGCCGCATCCGGTAGCGCACCGTCTGCGGGTGCACGCCGAGCTCCTCGCCGACCTGCGCGGCCGTACCACGAGTGCACAGCCAGACACGCAGCGTCTCGGTGAGCCGCTCGCGCTGCCGCTCGGTCAGGTGGCCCATCCTGGCCAGTTGCCGGCGGGCGATCTGGTCGATCAACGGCCCGTCCGACGCCAGCCACAGGGTCACCAGATGGTCCTCGCACAGCGTCAGCGGACCGTCGTCGATGATCTCGGCGCGCAACAGGCCGAGCGTCTCGCGGGCCCAGCGCAGCGAGTCCGCGGCGCGCGCCAGCGCTACGGTCAGGCCGGCCACGGCTCTGGACTCGGCCAGCGCGAGCTCCAGCCGCGCGCGGCGGCCGGGGGTCAGCGAGCCGGGGACCAGCAGGTGCGGCTCGGCCCCGTCGAGGTCGACGAGCAGGTCCTCGTCCAGGAGCGGGCGGATGACGGGCGCGCCGGGCGGCAGCGCGACCAGCGTGACGCGTTCGGGCACCGCCCAGCCCGCCGGCTCGGCGTACTCGGCGAGCAGGTCGCGCCGCGGCGAGCCGGTGAGGATGAGCGCGAGCAGCCGCCGGCGTCCGGCCTCCAGCTCGGGATTGGCGCGCGCCTTGGCCTGCCGGTAGCCCGACAGCGACAGCGACGCCAGCTCCTCCATGTAGGCGAACAGCGCGTCGGCCAGTTCCGACACGGTCGCCGGTGGCAGGTCGTGCGCGCGGTGCAGGGCCATGACCCGGCGCCAGCTCGTCTGCGCGCCGACGCGGTAGGCGGACTGGAGAGTGTCGAGCTGGCGTCCCTCGTACGCCTCGAACTCACCGAGCCTGCGGCAGATGTCGTCCAGGGGCGCGCTCGGCGACACGACCCAGGCGAAGAAGCCGTTCAGCGCGCGCTCGACACCGGACCGCAGCGTGCGGCCGTACGGGCCGTCGAGCGGGCGCGCGTACTCCGGGATGGTGTCACGTATCTCGCTGACGATCTCGTCGGCGAGGCTGGGCAGCTCACGTCGCATGATCGTGGTGAGCCGCTCGGAGAGTTCGGGCCTGGGGACGTTCAGGCCGCCGGACTCGTGGGTCTGCGGCATAGGCGGTACCTCCCATGATCGTGGACTCAGGAGGCTCGCGAACGGGTCCGGCGGGGCCCGTCCATCAGCCGGCCGCCGGTCTCGCCCTCCTGCGGGACCGCGCGGTCCCGCAGGCGCATCGCGCGCAGCACGAGTTCCAGCCCGAACCTCTCCCCCGGGTCGGTGAACCGCTCGCCCATCGTCTCCTTGAGCTGGTTCAGGCGGTAGCGGACGGTCTGCGGGTGCACGTGCAGCCGGACGCCGACCTCCGCCGCCGTACTCCAGCTCTCCAGCCACACGCGAAGCGTCTCGGTCAGCGCCTTCTGCTTCGCGGGCGACATGCTCGCCAGGCCGGTGAGCCGCTGTTCGGCGAGCGCGTCGATCAGCCGCGGGTCCGCCATCAGCCACAGCGTGAGCAGGTGGTCCTCGCACATCGTCACCCGGCCGCCGTCGATCACCCCGCCCTCGGCCAGGGCGAGCGCGCGTACCGCCCAGCGGTACGAGTCGGCCGCCTCCTCCAGCGGGACCGTGAGCCCGACCACGACACGGTCGCCGGGCAGCGCCGCCTCGGCCATCCCGCGGCGGCGGGCGGTGAACGGCCCGGGGAGCAGCAGCCTCGGCTCGGGGCCGTCGTCGACGAGGACGTCGTCATGGAGCGCGGAGTGCATGGGCCGCGTGCGCGCGACGACGACCGTGACTTCGGCCGGGATGGCCCAGCCGGCGCGTTCAGCCAGCTCGGCGAGGGCGCGTGCGGGAGCCGCCGGGCGTTCGAGGATGCGCCGCAACAGCTTGCCGCGCAGCTCGGCGAGCTCCTCGGGCGAGCGCGTACGTGCCTCGGAGTAGCCCTCGACGCAGATCGAGGCGAGCTCGTCCATGTACTCGAGCTGGGCCTCGGCCAGCTCCGCCACGGTCTCGGCCGGGAGCCCGTGCGAGGCGCAGATCTTGGTCGTACGTCGCCAGGCGATGCGGAACCCGATGCGGAACGCCGCCTGGAGGGCGTTGAGGCTGCGGCCGTGCTGTGCCTCGATGCGGCCGAGCCGGCGGCAGGTCTCCATCATGCGGGTGGCGGCGGCGGAGGGATCGGTGACGCGGAGCGTGAACGTCGCGAGCGCCTCCTCCACCGCGGGACGCATCGCGGCCGGGCCTAATGCGCCCGGGCCGGACGCGGCGTACTCAGGGACTCCCCGGCGGATCTCGGCACAGATCTCGTCGGCCAGTCCCCTCGTCTCGGCTCTCAAAAGCTCGCCCAGTGCCCGTCCACCGTGTTCGCGCCGCACCGTACGTCTCTCCCTCCTCGCGGCGTCGTCGCCGCGAATCTGATCGGGAACATGGCGAAGCTAACTAAGACCCAGACGTTTTGCACGGGGCAGAGCCGAACATTCACGAACTGCACACGTTTGGTCACTCATTGTATTTGCGGCTCGCCACTATCCGATGGATGGAATGAGCCACTGCGTCCCAATTAGTCATCCGGAGATAAGTATCCGGGGGAGTTTTCTCATCCAATGACCATTTTGTACCCGGTCATTTCGGACTCTTGCTTGGTGCGTAACACGCACTTAACCTACTGACAGGTAGCAAGCCGCCGCCAAAAATCTTAGCACATAAAGATCATCTTCGCGATCGAACGATCGCCACTGACTGCAATGACCTCCCGGACACCCTGCTGAAAGGCAGACGAGGAATGAGGCTGCCCCTGGACCGTCGTTAGTCCGATCCATTGAAAAAACTACTTCCACTGGCCGGACCTGCCCCAGCACCGGCCGAAGTTTCCATCATGGAGGAAGAAACAAATGCGTAAACTCGTTAGCAGCGCGGTCGTCGCAGGTACCGTCGTCGCCGGCGCGATCGGGCTCGGCGCTCCGTCCGCCTTCGCCGCCACCTGGCACGTCACGGGTGGCCCGGCCTTCACGGCGACCAACTCGGGCAACCTCTCGTTCAAGGACACGACCACCAACCAGCCGTTCGTGTGCACCGGTTCGACCGCCAGTGGCAACGCGCCCAACGGCCTCAAGGCCAACGGCAACGGTCTCGCCACCCTCAGCAACGGCACGTTCACCGGCTGCACCGGCAACTTCGGCTCCAACGGCACCGCGTCGCTCAGCGCGGGCACCCTCAACGGCGTGTCGTACGCCTCCGGCACGACCACGGGGACTCTGACCGGGGTCGTGGCAACGCTCGTGATCCACGACCTGTTCGGCACCTGCAACGCAGGGGTGACCGGTTCGGTCAACAACGTCACGTACAGCAACACCGGTCTGCTCACCATCACCGCGGACCCCAGCCCGGGGAACCTGACGATCAACTCGGCCACCGGCTCCGGCTGCGCGGGCCTGATCGCCTCCGGCAACAAGGCCACGTTCGCGGGCAAGTACAAAGTCAGCCCCATCATCACCATCGTCAGCCCGTGACGACTGACGCCTGACTCGAAGGTCTGAAGGCCGGCCGGGACGATCCCCGGCCGGCTTTCTCCGTCATCACCGGAGGCACTTGCACACGGCAAGTAGTCCTCCGCCTCAGTCCGAGCGCGGCCGCCAAGAGATCAGGAGACACCGTGCGCAGATCGCTAGAGAACGTGGCCGTCGCGGGCATCGCCGTCGTCACTGCGATCGGACTCGGCGCTCCGCCGGCCGCGGCCAGCACGTGGACCGTGAGCAGCGGCGGGTCCTTCAACGCGACCCAAATACTCTCGGTCAACTTCAAGGACACGACCACCAACCAGCCGATCAGTTGCAGCGCCTGGACCGCGCTCGGCAACGCGCCCAACGGCACCGGGAAGCCCGGCACCGGCATCTTCACCCTCAACAACGGCAACATAGGCGGCTGCTCCGGCCCCCTCGGCACCAGCGGAACCGGAACTTTCGCCGCCACCTTCAACGCCGTGTCGTACAACACGGGTACGACGACCGGCACCCTCACTGGAATCGCGTTGACCTTCTCGATCCACAACATTCTCGGCACTTGCAACGCGTCGGTGAACGGCTCGGCCAACAACGTCACGTACAGCAACAGCGGCAAGCTCTCCGTCCGGAGTGACTTCAATCCCGGGCTGACGGTCACCTCCGCCGCAGGCTATGGCTGCACGGGTCTGATGAAGGTCTACGACAAGGCCGTCTTCGCGGGGGACTGGGACATCTTCCACGCCATCCAGATCACCAGTCCGTGACGTCCGACGCCATGCCCGCCTTCGCCTGCGGGTCCGCACGGACGCGCACCGTCATACCACGAGGAGACGAAAGATCATGCGTAGATTTCTCGGCAGCGCGCTCGTCGTAGGCACGGTCGCCGTCGGCGCCATCGCGCTCGGCACCACACCGGCGTTCGCCTGGACCGTCACCGGCGGTCCCTTCACCGCGACCAACTCGGGTCCGGTCGTGTTCAAGGACACGACCACCAACCAGCCCTTCACCTGCGCCGCCTCCACCCTGAAGGGCGTCCCTGCCACCGGCGGCGGGTTCGTCATCGCCCACTTCACGAGCGGCACGTTCACCACTTGCACCGGCGCCCTGGGCACGGTCGGAACAGGAAACCTCACCGCGGCGACCTTCAACGGCGTGACGTACGTCCCGGGTACGGGCACGACCTTCGGGACCCTCACCGGAGTCGCGATCACCCTCTCGCTCCACAATCTCCTGGGTACCTGCAACGTGGCGCTGAGCGGTGCGGCCAACAACGTCAAATACACCAACCTCGGCGTGCTCACCATCACCCCAGACCCCCTTCCTGGGAACCTGACGGCCACCTCGGCCACCGGCAGCGGCTGCTCCGGCCTGATCGCCGGCGGCAACAGGTTCACCCTCGCGGGGACCTACAACGTCAGCCCTCCCTTCCACGTCACCAACCCGTAACGGTTCCGCCCAGCCGACAGGCGCCACCACGGATCGTGAGCTCTCCCCGGCAGCGGCCGGCATCCACCCACCCTGATCACCGTGGAGGAAGAAACAGCATGCGCAGATTAGTCAGCAGTTCCCTCGTCGTAGGTACCGTCGCCGTCGGCGTGATCGGGCTCAGCGCCACATCGGCCTTCGCCTGGACCGTCACTGGCGGCCCGAACATCACCGCGACCAACGCGGGTCCGGTCCAGTTCAAGGACACAACTACAAACCAGCCGTTCACCTGCACCGCCTCGACCATCAAGGGCACGGTGTTCAGCAACGCCGTGATCGGGATCACCAGCGGCACGTTCACCGGCTGCACCGGCAACTTCGGCGCGGCCGGTACCGCGACTATCAGCGCGGGCACCCTCACGCCCGTGACGTACTCCTCTGGCATAACCTCCTATGTCCTCACCAGGGTCTCCGCCAGTCTCTCCTTCCATGACCTACTCGGCGCCTGCACCGCGACGGTGACCGGTTCGGCCAACATCATCAGGTACAGCAACAACGGCATACTCACCGTCACCGCCGATCCGGCTCCAGGAAACCTGACGATCCCCACCACCACGGGGTCCGGCTGCTCGGTCCTGATCGCCCCTGGCAACAAGGCCACCTTTGCCGGGAAATACTCCTTCAGCCCGGTGATCACGATCACCAACCCCTGACGGCCGACGCCCAGCCGGCAAGACCGAACGCCGGCCGGAGTGGATCCGCCCAGGTCCAGCCGTCGTCACCTCGAAGGAAGAACAGCATGCGCACAGCGATCAGCCGCGCGCTCCTCGCGGGCGCCATCGTCGCCGGTACGGCCGGGCTCGGCGCTCCCCCAGCGGTCGCCGCCACCTGGACCGTCACCGGCGGCCCGAATTTCACCGCGACCAACGCGGGCAACCTCTTGTTCAAGATCACGAGTAGCGGCCAGACCTATCTCTGCACCGCCTCGACCATCCAGGGCACCGTGTCCAACGGCACCGCCGTCGCTCACATCACGAGCGGCACGCTCAGCGGCTGCGCGAGCGCCCTCGGCGCCACCGCGACCGGAACCATCAGCGCGGGCACCTTCACCCCGGTGTCCTACGCTCCGACTCCCGCCCCCGGTATGACCTCCTACGTCCTCACGGGGGTCACGGCCACCTTCACGGTTCACAACTTCGCGGGCACCTGCAGCGCGACGGTGACCGGTTCAGCCAACACCATCAAGTACGGCAACAGTGGGACGCTCACCAGCACCGCCGACCCCGCTCCGGGGAATCTGACGATCGCCGGTGCCAGCGGCAGCGGCTGCTTGGGCCTGATCGTCACCGGCGACAAGGCCACCTTCGCGGGGACCTACAACGTCAGCCCCGTCATCACGATCACCAGCCCGTGACGTCTCGGGCCCATCACTCGGGAGAGAGAACAGCATGCGCAGTCCCATCGGCAGCGCGCTCATCGCCGGTGCCATCCTCGCCGGCACGGCTGGGCTCGGCGCTCCGCCGGCCTTCGCCGCCACCTGGACCGTCAGCAACGGCGGGGCCATCGCCGCGTTCAGCGTGGGCTCGACCGACTTCAGGGACTGGAGCACCAACAACACCTACAGTTGCGCCATCGCACACCTTGGGGGCAATGCCCCCAACGGTACCAATTTGTCCGGCTTCGCCATCGCCTCCCTCGGCAGCGGCACGCTCAATGGCTGTACCGGCAACTTCGGCGCCAACGGGACCGCGACCCTCACCGCGGCCACCTTCAACGCCGGTTCCTACAGTTCCGGCACGACCATCGGGAGCCTCACCGGGATCGCGGCCACCCTTTCGTTCCAAACGGTGCTGGGTCCCTGCAACGCGACGGTGACCGGTTCAGCCTTCCTCGCCGAGTACCTCAACAGCCCCGGCGTGCTCCGCATCATCGCGGACGCCGCTCCAGGGAACCTGACGATCACCTCCGCCACCGGCAGAGGCTGCACCGGCGTGATCGCCAGCGGGAACAGAGCCACTCTCGCGGGGACTTACGACGTCAGCCCGATCATCCGCATCACCAGCCCGTGAAAACCCGGCCCTCGGCCGTCCGCGCCGGCCTCGCCGCTCCGCGCACGGCGGGGCCCCCGCGGTCAACGGCTACGGGACGTGACCGGTACGAACGCGCAGGATCGGATAAATGGCGGGGTAAAAACTGTCGTGCGGTGACAAGAGTGCCTCCCCGGATTGCACTTTGGACACGGCCGCTTGCTCTCGATATGACGCACAACTAGGCTACCCACCGGTAGCAAGCCAAGGTTGTCGTCGGGGCCGACGACTATTGGACAAGGTCCTCCGATACTCGGCTTTATCGCTCGAAAACAAACCGCGAAGCCACGCGGTGCCGATTCCGCTGAGGTGGTCGGCGGCCGGAAAGAAATCCCCTTACCAGGACCGACACGGATAGCCGATTCCTGCTTGGCCGAATCACACGACAGGTGATCGTGGATGAGCATGACGCACTGGACGCCTCGCACGATGGCGCGGGTGGCCGCCGCTGGGGTGATCGTGATCGCGATGGCCCTGATCACGGGCGCCGAGTCCTCGGCCGGCGAGCAGCCGGCGGACGCCACCCTGAGCTACTCGTGCCCGTTCTCCTCAGGGACGCAGAAGGTCAGCGTCAAGATCGCCGCCACCTTTCCCGCCACCGGTACGGCCGGCCGCCCCATCCAGCCCGACGGCGTGACGGTGACGCCGACCCTGCCGCGAGCCGCGCTCGACGGCCTGAACACGACGTCGGTCACGGCAGTGGCGCGGCTGACCGTCACCGTCACCCAGAACGGCAACTCCACCGACGCGGGCTGGCCCGGCCTGCCCACACCGTCCACTCCAGTGCCCGGCTCCGGCGACCTGGCGCTTCCCGCCTCCGGCTCGGTGCCGGCGACCACGGTCAAGGCGACCGGCCCGGTGGCCTTCGACGCCGGTCCCCTCGAACTCGTCCTCAGGCCGCACAAGACGGGCGGTGCCGCGAAGCCGGCCCCCGTTCCGCTCGACTGCACGCTCGACGTCGGCTCGAACGCGACCCTGGCGACCGTGCCGGTGACCGAATCGGCCGGCTCCGCGACGCCACCGCCTGGCGCCGGCTCGGCCAAGTCCAAGAGCGCCCTGCGCAACACGGCGCAAAAGCCGGCCGACGATGATCCGTGTCTCCTCCCGATCGACCTGCCCCCGGTGCCCGGAGAGGCGTATCTGGCGGGTTTCTCGAACGTCAACAAACTCAACGGGGCGGCACTGCTCGGCCGCGAGGACGGGCTGACGATAGGCCATTCCACATTGGAACTTAACTATCGGGTCATCATCGACCTGTGTTCCACGAATGGCAGTACTCACATCCTCAGCAGAGGCCTGCTGGAATATAACGGAGAACACAAGCTGCCACCCGCGAAGGCCACCTTCCTGACCTTCGGCTTCATGCCGACGACTGCGACGCTTGAACTGACCGAGCCCGCGGGAACCGACCTCGAAATCGACAGCCATGGATTTCAGGACGACGACGGAAACTTCCAGGAGGAGACGACGGTCACGTCTCAACTGTCGATTCGCATCCATGACGTCCTGGTCAACGGGGTGCCGCTCAACGTGGGCCCGCACTGTGAGTCCGCCACGCCGCTGGCAGTCACGCTGGACGGCAAGTCTCCGGAGTACACAGTGAACACCGGTGGTCCCCTGACCGGCACGGCAACGATCCCGCCGTTCACCGGCTGCGGAGTAGGCGAGGATCTCGATCCACTCTTCACCGCCTCGATCTCCGGTCCAGGCAACTTCATGAAACTGACACAGGGCATTCCGTGCACGCGCCCGGTCGACGGCGATCCCGTTAACTGCGATCCGATCGACCGGCCGATCCCGCTGACCTGATATTCCATGGAAAATGCCTGGCGACGGCGGCCCGAGCCGGCCGATGTGGGACCGGATGGGCCCGTCACGCCTCCGGTCACGCACGGTCGTCGCGAGACCGGCCGACATGCCGGATTCGACGACGCAGCGTGCCGCGACAGGTGGAGACTACCGGTCGCGACCGGTACACCGAGTGAAGCGACGACCACACAACGCCACCCATGCTCATCTGCGGACAAACCCGGGAGTAGCGATTATTAAACAGTGACAAGACATTCCTTGCGATCTTGGCAATGGTGCAGAATGCCTTGCTCAGCGCCGTTAGCGAACAGTATGCTACCCGCCAGTAGAAAACAGAAGTCCCCGAGCCGCTCAGGCGGACCAGATAAGGTCCGGTGAAGAAGTTCGGGCTCATCAAATTCGGGGGCCGAAGTTGGGAACACTCCGATGGTTGGCTCTACCTAATGGGAATTGAAGTAGTGGTCGAAGGACTGACCAAATCCTTCGGCCGTCAGAACATCTGGCGCGACATCTCGCTCACCCTCCCGGCAGGGGAGGTCAGCGTCATGCTCGGGCCCTCGGGCACCGGAAAGACGGTTTTCCTCAAATCGCTGATCGGACTCCTCAAGCCCGAGCGCGGCCGGGTCCTCATCAACGGCGTCGACATGGTGAGCAGCCCGGAGCGCAAGCTGCACGAGGTGCGGAAACTGTTCGGAATCATGTTCCAGGACGGCGCACTCTTCGGCTCGCTCAACCTCTTCGAGAACATCGCGTTCCCACTGCGCGAGCACACGACGAAGAAGGAAGCCGAGATCCGGCGCATCGTCACGGAGAAGATGGAGATGGTCGGCCTCGGCGGCGCCGAGGGCAAACTCCCCGGCGAGATCTCCGGCGGCATGCGCAAGCGCGCGGGCCTGGCGCGGGCGCTCGTGCTCGACCCCCAGGTCATCCTCTGCGACGAGCCCGACTCCGGCCTTGACCCCGTACGCACCGCGTACCTCTCCCAGCTCTTGATCGACCTGAACGCGCAGATCGACGCGACCATCCTGATCGTCACGCACAACATCCAGGTCGCCTCGACCGTGCCGGACAACATCGGCATGCTGTTCCGCCGCAACCTGGTCACCTTCGGCCCGCGTGAGGTCCTGCTGACCAGCGAGGAGCCGGTCGTCGCGCAGTTCCTCCAGGGCCGGCGGCACGGGCCGATCGGCATGTCGGAGGAGAAGGACCAGGCGACGATGGACCAGGAGCGCGCCGCGTACGCCGAGGACGAGGGCCTGCCGCCGATCGTGCCGCAGCTCGAGCCCAGCCCCGGCATGCCGCCGCGGATGGCGGTCGAGCGCCGCCGCGCACGGGTCATGAACATGCTGCACGACCTGCCCTACCCGGCGCAGCAGGCGATCCTCACGAGCATCCGGGGGGAGCACCGGTGACCGTCTCGGACAACCCCGTACCCGGGACGGGCGCGCTCCGCGAGACCGGAAAGCTGTTCGCGCTCGCGGCAGCCGTCATCGGTGCGATGTTCCGGCGGCCCTTCCAGACCCGAGAGCTGATCGAGCAGTTCTGGTTCATCGCCAGCGTCACGATCCTGCCGACCGCGCTCGTGTCCGTGCCGTTCGGCGCGGTGATCGCGTTGCAGGTCGGCTCACTGACCCAGCAGCTCGGCGCGCAGTCCTTCACCGGCGCCGCGAGCGTGCTCGCCGTCATCCAGCAGGCCAGCCCGCTGATCGTCGCACTGCTCATCGCCGGGGCGGGCGGCTCGGCGATCTGCGCGGACATCGGCTCCCGTACGATCCGCGAGGAGATCGACGCGATGGTCGTGATGGGCGTCTCGCCGATCCAGCGGCTGATCGCCCCGCGCGTGCTCGCGGCCATGCTCGTCGCGCTGTTCCTCAACGGCCTCGTCTCGGTCGTCGGCGTGCTCGGCGGTTACTTCTTCAACGTGATCATGCAGGGCGGCACCCCCGGCGCGTACCTGGCCAGTTTCTCCGCCCTCGCCCACCTGCCGGACCTGTACATCAGCGAGATCAAGGCCCTGATCTTCGGGTTCATCGCGGGCGCGGTCGCCGCGCACCGCGGGCTCAACCCGCGCGGAGGCCCCAAGGGCGTCGGCGACGCGGTCAACCAGTCCGTCGTCATCGCCTTCCTGCTGCTGTTCTTCGTGAACCTCGTGCTCACGGCCATCTACCTGCAGGTCGTCCCCCCGAAGGGAAGCTGAGCCGTGGCCTACAAGGGGGTTCCCCGCATCGATCTGGACCGGCGGCTGTCCTGGCTGGACACGCTCGGCGACCAGCTCACCTTCTACGTGCGCGCCCTGCTGTGGACGCCGCGCGCGCTGCGGCGCTACCTGCGCGAGATCCGCCGCCTGCTCGCCGAGGTCACCTTCGGCAGCGGCGCGCTCGGCGTCATCGGCGGCACGATCGGCGTGATGATCGCGATGACGCTGTTCACCGGCACCGTCGTCGGCCTCCAGGGCTACGCCGCGCTGAACCAGATCGGCACCGCCGCCTTCACCGGGTTCGTCTCCGCCTACTTCAACACGCGGGAGATCGCGCCCCTGGTCGCCGGGCTCGCCCTGTCGGCGACCGTCGGCGCCGGGTTCACCGCCCAACTCGGCGCGATGCGGATCTCCGAGGAGGTCGACGCGCTGGAGGGCATGGGCGTGCCGAGCCTGCCGTACCTGGTGACCACGCGGATCGCGGCGGGCGTCGTCGCGATCATCCCCCTGTACGGCATCGGGCTGCTCAGCTCCTACGTCTCCTCGCGTGAGATCACCGTGCTGTTCAACGGCCAGTCGGCCGGCACGTACGACCACTACTTCGGGCAGTTCCTGGCCTCGGTGGACGTGCTCTGGTCGTTCGGCAAGGTGCTGATCTTCTCGGTGATGGTGATCCTGGCGCACTGTTACTACGGCTATCGCGCGTCCGGCGGACCGGCCGGGGTGGGCATCGCGGTGGGCCGGGCCGTACGCACCTCGATCGTGCTGATCAGCCTCACCGACTTCTTCCTCAGCCTGGCGATCTGGGGCGCGACCACCACGGTGAAGGTGGCCGGATGATCAGCGTCGAGGATTCACCCGGAGTCAAGACGCGGCGGCGCCTGACGGGGCTGGCGTTCCTGCTGGTGCTCTGCCTGCTCGTCTGGCTGTCGATCGCGGTCTACCAGAAGAAGTTCGCCGACGTCGCGATGGTGACGCTGCGGACCAACAGCGTCGGCAACGAGATGCACCCGCACGCGGACGTGAAGGTACGCGGCCGGGTGATCGGCGAGGTGCGCGACATCTCCGCCGACGGGTCCGGGGCGCGGCTGCGCCTGGCGCTCCAGCCGGGCCAGCTGAAAGAGGTCCCGGCGAACGTGACCGCGCAGATGCTGCCGACCACGCTGTTCGGCGAGCGGTTCGTCGCCCTGATCCCGCCGCAGTATCCCGACTCTCAGCATCTGGCCGCGGGCGCGGTGATCGGCCAGGACCGCAGCGCGAACGCCATCGAGCTGGAGAAGGTGCTGTCGAACGTGCTCCCGGTCCTGACCGCCGTACGGCCGGACAAGCTGTCGGCCACGCTCACCGCGCTCGCGCAGGCGTTGCAGGGCCGCGGCGAGGAGCTCGGCCAGACCCTCGTACGCGTCGACCACTACCTCGGCGAGCTGAACCCCCAACTGCCCGCGCTGAACCGCGACATCGAGGACCTGGTCCAGGTCACCCGGGTGTACGGGCAGGCGGCGCCGGACATCGTGCAGGCGCTCACCGAGTTCAGCGTCACGAGTCGCACCATCGTCGACGAGCGTGCCAACCTCGGCGCGCTGTACGCCTCGGTGACCGACTCCTCGCGTGACATCACCGACTTCCTGCGGCGCGACTCCGCCAACATCATCCGGTTGTCCGCCGACAGCCGGCCCACGCTGGAGCTGCTGGCGCGCTACTCGCCGTCCTTCCCGTGCACGCTGAAGACGCTCAGCGACTTCGTGCCGACGATGGACCGCGCGCTCGGCAAGGGCACCGACCATCCCGGCCTGCACGTCACCGTGCACGTCGTCCCCTCGCTCGGCAAGTACGTGCCCGGCCGCGACCGCCCCGTCTACAACGCCGGCGGCGGCCCGCACTGCTACTCGGTGCCGTACCGGGGCGCGGGCGGCCTCGGGGTGGCCAACTCCCCCGGCGAGAACGACCTGGTCAACGCGCTGCTCGCACCTAACACGTCCGGTACGTCCGGCGCGGCGAAGCCGGGTCAGGCGCTCCCGGACTGGAGCAGCGTCCTGGTCGGCCCGATCTACCGCGGTACGGAGGTGACGGTGAAGTGAGGCGCGCGAGCATCGCCGGGCCGCTGGCCAAATCGATCGTCTTCATCGTCGTGACGACGCTGGCCACCGCCCTCCTGGCGCTCAGCATCGCCGGCACCGGGGTGGGCCGCGCGAGTTCCTACAACGCGACGTTCACCGACGTGACCGGCCTGAACACCGGGGACAGCGTGCGCATCGCGGGGGTGCGCGTCGGCCAGGTCGAGCACATCGGCGTGACCGCGCACCGGCTGGCGAAGGTGCGGTTCTCGGTCGAGACCGACCACACGGTGCCCGCTTCGGCGACGGCGTCGATCAAGTACCTCAACCTCGTCGGGCAGCGTTACGTCGAGCTCGACCAGGGCGTCGGCCCGGTGGGCGAGACGCTGCGGCCGGGCGCGACGATCCCGCTGGCGCGCACCTCGCCCGCGCTGAACCTCACCCAGCTGTTCAACGGCTTCCAGCCGCTGTTCCAGGCCCTGTCGCCCAAGGACGTCAACCAGCTCTCCGGCGAGATCATCCAGGTGTTGCAGGGCGAGGGCACGACGGTGGACCAGCTGATCGCGTCCGTGGGCTCGCTGACCACGACGCTGGCCGGCAAGGACCAGGTCATCGGCCGCGTCATCGACAACCTGACCACGGTCGTGGACACCGTCAACTCCCGCGAGGGGCAGTTCGACGAGCTGATCACCGACGCTCAAGGAGCTGGTGCACGGGTTCGCCGCCGACCGCAAGCCGATCGGCGACGCGATCAGCGCGATCTCCGGGCTGGCCACGAGCACCGCCGGGCTGCTGGGCCCGAGCCGCGACCCGCTGCGCCGCGACATCCGCGGCCTCGGGCGGCTGTCGTCCAACCTCGACCGCGACCAGCCGCCGTGGAGAACTTCGTGCGGAAGCTGCCGACCAAGATGACCACGATCGGGCGGCTCGCGTCGTACGGCTCGTGGCTCAACCTCTACATGTGCCAGGCCACCGTGTCCGGCGTGTCCTGGAATCCACCGAGGGACCGACGCCGCCCGGCCCGCCGCCGACCGGCATCCCGATCACCGAATCGAGGTGCACGTCGTGAAGCCGATGCGGGAACGCAGCCCGATCGCGGTGGCCGTGGTCGGCCTGGTGATCCTGCTCGGGCTCGGCACGGCCGCGTACGCCGCCGACGACCTGCCCGTCATCGGCGGGGGCACCACCTACAGCGCGGACTTCACCGAGTCCGCCGGGCTGGACTCCGGCAACGAGGTACGCGTCGCCGGGGTGAAGGTCGGCAAGGTCACCGGGGTCGCGCTCGACCACGGCCACGTCAAGATCAGCTTCCGCGTCAAGGACACGTGGGTCGGCAACGCCTCCACCGCTTCGATCATGATCAAGACGCTGCTGGGCGAGAAGTACCTCGCCGTGGACCCGCTCGGCGCCGAACGGCAGGACCCGTCCCACCGCATCCCGGTGAGCCGGACGACCTCGCCGTACGACGTGACGCAGGCGTTCAACCAGCTCGGCACCACCCTCGGGGAGCTCGACTCCGACAAGCTCGGGCAGAGTCTCCAGTCGATCTCCGACGCCTTCCGCGACAGCGGGCCGAACGTACGCTCGGCGGTCCAGGGCCTGTCGGCGCTGTCCTTGACGATCTCCTCGCGCGACGCCCAGCTCACCAAGCTGCTGTCCGGAACCCGGCGGATCACCTCCACCCTGGCCCAGCAGAACGGCAACTTCGAGTCGCTGCTGCGCGACGGCAACCTGCTGCTCGGCGAGATCGAGCGCCGCAGGTTCGCCATCCACGCGCTGCTGGTCGGCACCCAGCAGCTCTCCACGCAGCTCAGCGGCCTGGTCCAGGACAACCAGGCCCAGCTCGACCCGACCCTGCGCGCGCTGGACCAGGTGACCTCGATGCTGAGGAACAACCAGGGCAGCCTCGACCACGCGCTCGCGGTGGCCGGGCCGTACTACCGGCTGATCGGCAACACGGTCGGCAACGGCCGATGGTTCGACAGCTACCTGTGCGGCCTCATCCCGAAGAACTATCTGCCGCCCGGCACTCCGCCGGCGACCGGCTGCATGCCACCGAAGCAAGGCGGCCGCTGATGTCCGAACCCAACATCCGGTCCCGGCGCACGATCATGGCGGGTCTGCTCGTCCTGGTCGTGATCTTCACCAGCGCGCTGATCGCGCTCTCGTGGCCGGGCGGTATGAAGGTCAGCGCGCTCTTCAGCCAGGCCGTCGGCGTCTATCCCGGCTCTGACCTGCGCGTCCTCGGGGTGAGAGTCGGCAAGATCGACTCCGTGCGGCCTGAGGGCCGCCAGGTGCGGGTCGCCATGTCGATCGATCGCGGGGTGGCCGTGCCGGCCGGCGCGGTCGCCGTCGCGGTGGCGCCGAGCGTGGTCGCCGACCGCTACATCCAGCTCTCCCCCGCCTACACCGGCGGGCCGCGGCTCGCCGACCACGCCGTGATCCCGGCCACCCGCACCGCGACGCCGGTCGAGATCGACCAGCTCTACGCCAGCATCAGCCGGCTCGCCGCCGCACTCGGGCCGAACGGCGCCAACCGCAAGGGCGCGCTGTCGAACGTCCTGAACACCGGTGCAGCAACCTCGGCGGCAACGGCAAGGACTTCGGCGACATGATCGAGAACTTCGGCCAGGCGACCAAGACGCTGTCGGGCTCGGAGGACGACCTGTTCAGCCACGCTCGCGAACCTGCAGAAGTTCACCACGATGCTCAAGGCCAACGACGGGCAGGTACGCCTGGCCGAACAGCAGCTCTCGCAGGTCACCGGCTTCTTGTCCGACGATCGGCAGAACCTCGGCGCCGCGCTCCAGCAGCTCGCCACGGCGCTCGGCCGGTGCAGCGCTTCATCCACGACAACCGGGCGCGGCTGAAGTCGAACGTCGTCAAGCTGGCCTCGATCACCCAGACGCTGGTGGACCAGCGCGCGTCGCTGGCCGAGGCCTGGACACCGCGCCGCTCGCCGCCGACAACGTGCTGAACGCCTACGACCCGGTGCACCAGACCCTGGACGGGCGCGGCGACCTGAACGAATTGAGCATGGGCGGGCCGCTCACGCGCCGACCTCCGCGCCCAGCCGCCGGACGGGCGGCTGTGCTCGGTGACCGGCGCGGCCAAGCCGCTCGCGGCGATGTGCCGCAAGTACGCTAAGGGCTCGGGCGACTGGTGCCGTTGCCGGCGTCCGAACTGCGATCGCTGCCGCCGCTGCCGCTGCCGCCGGTGGGCGACGTGTACGGGTCGGGGGGCCGCTGATGCGCGGAGTACGGCCGGCGGCGGTGGTCGTCGTGTGCTCGCTGACCCTGACGGGCTGTGGCTCGGGCGGCTTCGGCGGCGTGTACGGGCTGCCGCTGCCCGGCGGCGCCGACCTCGGCGGCCACCCGTACAAGGTCACCGCGGAGTTCGCGAACGTGCACGACCTGGTGCCGCAGGCGGCGGTGAAGGTCAACGACGTCGCCGTCGGCCGGGTCTCCAAGATCACCCTGCCGCGCAACGGCTGGACCGCGAACGTCGTCATGCTCGTCAACGGCAACGTCCACCTGCCCGCCGACGCGTACGCCCAGCTCGCCCAGTCGAGCCTGCTCGGCGAGAAGTACATCCAGCTCAGCGCGCCGACCGGCGGCGGTCAGGGCACGCTCGCGGACGGCGCGATGATCCCGATGGCGCGGACCAACCGCGACCCGGAGGTCGAGGAGGTCTTCGGCGCGCTGTCCCTGCTGCTGAACGGCGGCGGGATCGGCCAGCTGCGTACGATCACCGCCGAGCTGAACAAGGCGCTCGGCGGCAACGAGCCGGAGATCCGGTCGATGCTCGGCCGGGTCGAACACGCTGGTGTCGGACCTCAACGGCCACCGCAAGGACATCACCGACGCCATCGACGGGCTGGACCGGCTGTCGAGCCACCCTCGCCTCGCGCAAGCAGCAGATCGGCAGCGTCCTGGACGACCTCGGGCCCGGCCTGAACGTGCTGGAGGAGCAGCGCGGGTCGCTCGTCACCATGCTGCGGGCGCTGGAGAACCTGTCCGGCGTCGCGGTCAGCACGATCAACAAGAGCAAGGCGGACATGATCGCGGACCTGCAGGCGCTCGCGCCGATCCTGGAGAACCTCGTCCGACGCGGGCCGTGACCTGCCGCGGTCGTTGCAGGTGCTGCTGACCTACCCGTTCACCGACGAGGTGCTGAAGGGCGTCAAGGGCGACTACCTCAACGTCTACCTGTCGGTGACCGCCGTGCCCGGCACGACGATCATCCCGCCGCTCCATCCGCCGCCGGACGAGCCGGCCGGGCGGGCAATGCGGCGCGAGGCATGCCGTCCCGCTGCCGGCCGATCGGCGGGGTGAGCACGACGCCGACCGCCGGGCCTCGCCCTCCGCGCCGTCGCCGTCCGGCTCGCCGCCGACCGTCGCCCGTCCTGCCTCCGGTCTCGACATCGCCGGTCACATCGCCTCCGGTCTCGCCGTCCGCGTCGAACGGGGGTGACTGATGCTCACGCTCGGCACCCGGCTGAAGAACATCGCGTTCCTGATCATCGGCGTGCTCGTCATCGGCTACATCGGGTTCCGCTACGCCGACCTCGGGCGGTACGTCGGGATGCGCGGCTACTACGTCGTCGCGGATGGACCTGGCCGAGACCGGCGGGCTGTTCCCCGGCTCGGACGTCACGTACCGCGGCGTGTCGGTCGGGCGGGTGGGCGCGCTGCACCTGACCGCGACCGGCGTACGCGCGGAGCTGCACATCGACGACTCGGCGCCGAGGATCCCGGCCGACGCTGTCGGCGGTCGTGGCCGACCTGTCGGCGGTCGGCGAGGAGTACGTCGACCTGCGGCCCTCGCAGGCCGGACGGCCCGTACCTCGCCGACGGCGGGACGATCCCGCGCGAGCGCCACGCAGGTGCCGCCGCCGGTGACGAACCTGCTGACGAACGTCAACAACCTGGCCGCCTCGGTGCCGCTGAACTCGCTGCGCGACCGTCGTGGACGAGCTCGGCAAGGCGTTCCAGGGGCGGGGCGAGGACCTGCAGACGCTGCTGGACAGCGCGAGCGACTTCACCCAGGCCGCCGACGCGTCCGTGCCCGCCACGAACCAGCTGATCTTCGACGGGCAGACCGTGCTGCGGACCCAGCGCGAGGAGGGCGACGCGCTGACGTCCTTCGCGCGCAGCGCTCGGCTGCTCGCCGGCCAGCTCGACACGCTCCGACATCGACCTGCGGCGGCTGATCACGACCGCGCCGGTCGCCGCCACCGAGATCAGCGGGCTGCTGCGCGACCTGGACCCGAGCCTGAGCGTGCTGCTGGCCAACCTCACCACCACCTCGGACCTCATGGTCACCCGCCAGCGCGGCTGGAGGAGCTGCTGGTACGGCTGCCGCAGGTGGCGGCGGCGGGGTCGACGGCGATCAACTCCAGGGGGTCGACTTCGGCATGGCGCTCACGTTCTTCTCCCCGCTCCCGTGCACGCGCGGCTACGGCGGGACGACCTACCGGAACGGGCTGGACACCTCGTCCGGGCCGCCGCTGAACACCGCCGCGTCGTGCCGGATGCCCGCCTCCAGCGGGGTGGACGTCCGCGGCTCGGCCAACGCGCCGCACGGCGGGGTGCCGACTCCGGCGCGGCCCGGGCGTCTCGCCCGCTCGCTGCCGGGCGCGCTCGGCCTGCCCTCGGTGCCGCCGGCGCAGGCGTCAATGCGCGATCTGCTCGGATTGGGGCGCTGATGCGGCGGTTGCGGGCGTGATCCTGGTCGTGGCGGCGGTGGCCTTCTGCGCGTGGTCCGGCTGGTCGTACCGGCAGAGCACGCACTCCTCGTCCGTACGGCTCGCCCAGGCGCGCGACGAGGTGCGGCGGGCCGGGCGGCAGGAGATCGCCACGCTCAACACCCTCGATCCGCGGCAGGGCGACGCCGGGCTGAGCCGCTGGCTGGACGCCTCGACCGGGGCGCTCCGACGACGAGCTGAAGCGCACGTCGGCGCAGAACCGGCAGCAGGTCGCCCAGGCGCGTACCTCGGCCCAGGGAACGGTCACCGACCTGGCGGTCACCGAGCTCGACGCGCGGGCCGGCACGGCGCAGGTCATCGCGACGGTGCAGGTCGACCTCGGCGCGAGCGGAACCGAGCGCAAGCGCTTCACGGCCGTGCTGGCCCGTACGGGCCAGGGCTGGAAGCTGACCTCGCTCACCGCGGTGCCGGTCGGCGCGAGCTAGGAAGGAGGCGAACGTGAGCATCACCGGAGAGTCCGGAGACCGCCGAGTCTGCTGAGGCGCTTGAGTCCGACGCCCCTGAGCCGGAGGCTGAGGCTGGGAGTCCGAGGCCCTTGAGCTGGCCTGAGGACGGGCTGCGACGCCGGTGACGCGCCGCGGCGGAGTCCGTGGTTTCGCCGGGCGGTGGCGGTCGCCCTGCTGTTCGCGCTGGCCGGCGGGGTGTTGCAGGTGCTGGCGCTGCGCGCCCGGCAGCACCCGGCGAGCACCGACCGGGCGCTGGTCGACACCGAGGCGACCTCGGTCGTCATCGGCGACGTCAGCAACGGGCTCGGCAAGATCTTCTCGTACGCGCCGGACAGCACCGCGACCACCGAGCAGGCCGCCGCCGGGGTGCTGGCCGGGCGCGGCCGCGAACGAGTACCGGACGCTGTTCGCGCAGGTGAAGCAGCACGCGGCGGCGGAACGGCTGACGGTGACGACCCACGTCGTACGGGCCGGCGTCGTACGGCTGTCCGGCCGGACCGCGCAGCTCCTGGTCTTCCTGGACCAGGTCATCCTCCGCAAGGACAAGCCCAAGGGCATGTCGGCCGCGGCCCAGCTCTCGGTGACCGCCCGGCTCGACGCCGGCCACTGGCGGATCGTCGAGATCCACGCCAGATAGCTCCCTCCTTCCGCACGCGAGAGGTGAACCCAGGTGGCACGGACCACGGCCGAGGAACAGGCCACGGAAGGCGCGGAGACCGAACCCGCCGACGCCGACTCCCGCCGAAGACGCGGCCGTCGACGGACAAGCGGGACGAGGCGCCGGCCGAGGAGCGAGGCCGCCGCCGGGGACGAGACGCCCGCCGAAGACCCGGCCGGCCGGGCCGGCCCGGCCGGCAAGGCGGCCACCGAGGACGCGGAACCCGTCCACTCTCCTGAGGATGAAACGTCCGCCAAGGACGCACGGTCGACGACGCGTCCGAGGCGGCCGTAGAGGAGGACGATGACGACCGTCAGGAGACGGTACGGCCGCGCCGCCGGCGGCCGCGGATCTCCGATCCGGTGCTGGCCGTGGCGACCGTGCTCGTCGTCGTCGCGGGCGTCGTGCGCGGCGTACTTCGGCTGGTCCTGGTACCGCGCGGCGCACGACGACGTCGCTCGCCTACTCCCGCGCCCGCGACACCGTCCTGCGCGCCGCCGAGCAGGGCGTGCAGAACATGAACACGCTGGACTACCGCAAGGTCGACCAGGGGCTCACCTCCTGGGAGAACTCCTCGACCGGCGACCTGCACCAGGAGCTGGTCCAGGGCCGCAGCGCAGTTCATCTCCCAGGTCCAGCTCGCCAAGACCGTCACCACCGCCAAGATCCTCGACGGCGCGGTGACCGAGCTGGACGACCGTACCGGCAAGGCCGGCGCGATCGTCGCCGTGCAGATCACCGTCACGCCGCCGTCCGGCACGCCCACGCACGAAGCAGAGCCGCATGCGGGCCCAGCTGACCCGTACGCCGTCCGGCTGGAAGCTCAGCGCCCTCGGCCAGGCGCCCGTCGGCACGCAGCCGCCGGCGGCTGAGCCCCGTACTCCGAGAGGACATTTCCATGCCGTCCCTCCCCACGCCGCCGCACCGGCTCCGCGCGGGTCCGGCGCCTGCCCGTGGTGCTGGGGCATGGCGACCGTGCTCCTCGGCGGCCTGGCGGTGTGGTTCGCCGACGAGGCGGACGCCATGCGCGGACGGGCCGGCGCGGCCAACGTCGCGCTCACCGACCCGGCCCGTACGAGCGAGGTCACGGGCCAGGTCACCGACGCGGTGAACGCGCTCTTCTCCTACGACTACACCGACGCCGCCAAGACGCAGCAGGCCGAGGAGCAGCCTGCTGACGGGCCGGGCGGTGGGCCAGTACGACAGCATGCTCGCGCAGGTGCGCGCGCAGGCGCCGAGCCAGAAGCTCGTGCTCACCACGACCGTCACCGACAGCGCGGTGGAACTGCTGGAGGGCGACCGGGCACGTCTGCTCGTCTTCGCCGACCAGCGCAACACGCGTACGACGGGCAAGGCACACGACGTACGCGGCGGCGATGCTCGCCGTCGACGCGGCGCGCAGCGCGGCGCCTGGAAGATCTCCAACATCGACACGCTGAACGTCCCGAGGTAACCCCGGGACTCCCCTGCCCGCGTGGATCCGCCGTACGGCCCGGCCGTCTCACCCGGCCGGCGCCGCCGTGCGCGCGTCCACGGCGCGCCGGGAGCACCGCCGAAATGGTGGTGACAACCGGCCGGCCCGAATGCCGCACCGGGAATTCACGCGTGGCCGCCGCGGGGAGGACGCCATTCCGGCGAGTGCTCGGCCCGGCGACGCCCCTGCGCGACGAGTCGTCGCGTCCGCGCGGGCCGAACAGCGGCGTACGTGCTCAGCGTCCGGCGGACTGGAATTTGGTCTGGGGGACTTTCCCGCCCGCGTTCTTCGCCCTGCCGGGGTCCTTTGACTCGTACGCGTGTACGATTTCCGCCGGAATACGACCCCGGTCATTGATCGTGATTCCGTTCTCCTTCGCCCAACCACGGATGTCCGCCGCCCGCTCGCGGTTGTGCACCGTACGGCTGCGGGTGCCACCGCGGGCGCTTCGGCGGGCCCCCGCCTTACGCGCCTTCTCGACGTACGGGGCGAACACCTTGCGTAGCTTGTCCGCGTTTCTCGTTCTGAGGTCGATTTCGTAGGTGACCCCGTCGATCGAGAAACTCACCGTCTCGTCCGCCGGCTTGCCGTCGATGTCATCGAGGAGCCGGACGATCGTTTCTTGTGCCATCTGATTGTCTCCTGCGGTGTCCTAGTGCCGATCAGTCATCCGGGTTGGCGTCGGGATGGGCCGCGATGAACTTCTCATAGACCTCATCACCGATCTTCCCACGTGAGCTGACCTCGATACCTTCGCTCCGGGCCCATTCGCGCACGTCACTGTTAGAGTAACCGCGCAGGCGGGGCAGCGTGTCGGCGGCGGCGGCGCGCCGCGGCCTGCCCGCCTGCTTCACCCTGGTGGCCTTCTCCAGATACGGCCTGAGCACCTCGATCGCCTCTTGCAGTTTCTTGAAGTTCTCATCACCGAGATCGATGGTGTAGGTGCTCTCCGCGATCTCGAAATCGCGTTTGGCGACGTCCGCTGCGTCATGACCATCGAAATCATCCACCATGATGACCCTGGTTGCCACTAAGTGTTCCTTTCTCGGGGACGTTGCCTGAGCAAGGATAGTATGACGGCACGACGCGGCCGGAGCAGGCATCACCGTGGCCGGTCGATACGGTGTTCTTACCCCGGATGGTGCGTTTCAGGAAAGCCGTTTCGGAGTAGACCGAGAATGCCCGCATATTCGGCGCCCTGGCCCGCGGCACGTACGCCGGGAGAAGTCAGCGCACCGCGGGAAGCCCGAACACCGTGAACAGCTCCGAATCCTGGAACACCGCGTTCCGCGCGATGCCGGCCGGTGTCACGGTGAACACCTGAAGGGTGTGCAGATCGTACGCGCCGTGCGCGCCGCGGCAGTACGCGGCGGCGGCCGGCTGGCCGTTGGCCGCGACGGGGAACATCCGCCAGTCCGTTCCGCGCGTGTCGAAGACGCGGGCCATGAATCGGCCGTAGTCGGCGCGGCCGCGGAACCACACGGGAATCGGCGGCATCTCCAGGACCGCGTCGGAGGTCAGCAGCGCGACCAGGCCGCCGACGTCGGCCGTCTCGAAGGACCGGATATAGCGGTCGAGGACGTCGCGCACGGCGTCGTCGCGCGGCTCGGCGACCTCGGCGGCCGTGGCGCCGGCGATGCCGGCGCGGGCGCGTTGCAGCGCGCTGTTCACCGCGGCCGGCGAGGTCTCCAGCAGCGCGGCGACCTCGCCCGCGCTGAACTCCAGTACGTCGCGCAGGATCAGCACCGCGCGCTGACGCGGCGGGAGCAGCTGCATCGCGGCGATCAGCGCGAGCCGCAGGCTCCCGCGCCGCATTACCTCTGACGCGGGGTCGCCGAGCAGCGCGTCGGGGAACGGCTGGAGCCACGGCACGTCCAAGGACGGGACGAGCGGCGCGTCCGTGTCGTCGCTCGGCCCGCCCAGCCCCGACGGCAGCGGGCGCCGTGCCCGGCCCTCCAGCGCGGTCAGGCAGACGTTGGTCGCGATCTTGTAGAGCCAGGTGCGCACCGAGGCGAGCGAGTCGTCGTACCGGTCACGTGCGCGCCAGGCGCGCAGCATCGTCTCCTGCACCTGGTCCTCGGCCTCCTGTACGGAGCCGAGCAGCCGGTAGCAGTGTGCCAGGAGCTCGTGCCGGTACTCCTCGAACTCGATCGTCGTCGGCACCGATGCCCTCTCTCGTACGGTCCGGCAAGCGCCGCGAATCAGTGCGCCCTATGATCGCGTACCTCGGCGCGGCCCCGCCGGAGCGACACCGGCAGGACGACGGTGGCGTCCCGCGCCCAGGCCGGGTAGATCCGGTGGAGCACGTCGCGTACGGCGTCTTCGGTCATCGGGTGTGCCTTTCGGGTGAGCGAAGCGAGCGGGTCAGGATCACGCCGGCGAGGACGCCGGCGGCGCACACCGCGGCGAGCCATCCGCAGGTGGCCGAAAGCGCGCCGGCAGACCCGCGCGCGGTGCGCAGGGACAGGAACACGGTGCCGAAGCCGGTGACGCCGGCCACCTGGCCGAGCTGGATCGTCATGCCGAGCACGCCGCTGGCGTCCGCGGCGCGCTCGTGCGGCATCCGCAGCAGCGACTGGGTGAGCAGCGGACTCGCCGACAGGCCCATCCCGAGGCCGGTGACGGCCAGCGCGGTCACGGCGAGCGCGCCGCCGTGCCCGCCGTCGCGCATCGCCGCGGCGAGGCCGAGGAAGCCCAGCGCGCAGCACGCCAGGCCGACCGGCGCGGCGTACGGATGCAGCCGCTCGGGCAGCCGCCGCCAGTGGTATCCGGTCAGCCCGAAGACCGCGGCGAGCGGGAGCCACGTCAGGCCGGCGCGCAGCGCGCCCTCGCCGAGCCCGGCCTCCAGGTGCAGTGTGAAGGCGAACAGGAGGCCGCCGTACGCCACCTGCATGAGCACGAGCGTGACGAGCGCGGGACCGAATCCGGGGGCGCCGAAGACAGCGAGGTTCAGCAGCGGCGCACCGGCGCGCGACGCGACACGGCGCTCGACGGCCACGAACGCGACGGCGACCACGAGGCCGGCCCCGATCGCCGCGAACGTCCAGGCGGGCCACCCGAGCTCGCGCCCGAGCGTGAGCGGGAGCACGATGAGCAGCACCGCGGACGTCGCCGCCGCCAGGCCGGGCAGGTCGATCCGCGGCCGCCCGCGCGGCGGGTCGGCCGGCATCACGAGCGGCACGGCCGCCATCAGCAGCAGCCCGCACGGGACGTTGACGAAGAACACCGGCCGCCACGACAGGCCGAACAGGTCGGCCCCGACGATCAGCCCGCCGAGCACGAGGCCGGCCACCGCACCGCTCGACACCACGACGCCGAGCGCGGACAGCGCCTTCGCCCGCTCCCGGCCGGTGAACCGCAGCTGGACCACGCTCATGATCTGCGGGACCATCAGCGCGGCCCCGCCGCCCTGCACGCACCGCGCCACGACGAGGACCGCCCCGGTGGGCGCCAGCCCGCAGGCGAGCGAGGCGAGGGTGAACACGGCCGCCCCGGTCAGGTAGACCGTACGGCGGCCGAGCACGGCGCCGAGACGGGCGCCGGTGATCAGCAGCATCGCGTACGCGACGGTGTAGCCGGCGACGACGAGTTGCAGGGTCGCGCCGGAGGCGTCCAGGTCCCGTGCGATGTCCGGCAGGGCGACGTTCACGATGAACACGTCCACCAGGGCCATGAACTGGCCGAGCAGCAGCACCGTCAGCATCGGCCAGGGCCGGGCGGCCCGTGCCGCGGCGGCCCCCGATGGAGCAGTGGTCACGGTCGTCACGTGGCACTCCGATCATGGTCGGGCCCGCCTCCTGGGCCGGCCGGTCGCAGGGGTATACCGGCGGCGCGGCCGCGACTCATCGGCCCGCCGCGGAAAATCTCGCGGCCGGTTGTTCCACAGGCAACCTGTTCAAGTAGCTTGTGTGTCTTGACGGACACACGCAGTGGCTGGAGGCCGGCCGGGACGCTGCTGTTCACCCGGCACAGCCCGGTCCTGCTGGTCGTGGCGGTGACGCTGGTCTTCGGGATCACCATCGGCACCACTAGCGTGGGCAAGCAGACCGCCCTGTACCTCCAGGCGCCGGCCGGGCGGCTCGGCACCGCGTCGGGCCTGTCCCGCACCTTCGCCTACGCCGGCTCGATCGCCTCGGCCACGATCACCGGAATCGCGTTCCGCACCCGCGTGAGCGACCACGGCCTGCACTCCGTGGCGCTGATCCTGGTCGCCGTCGGCGCGGTGGTGCTGCTGATGAGCGTGGCCGACCGCCGGCTCAGGACCGGCGGCTCACGCTGACGACGTCGCGCCCGGCGCGGCCGTGCCGCCACCGCGCGCGGGCACGGACGGCACGGCGCGTACGGGCACGGACGGCACGGCGGCGGTGGCGCGGGACATCGCGGACAGATCACCCGGGGACGGCGCGCCCTCGCCCGCCCCGGCGTCGCGGACGCTGGCCGTCTGCGGGCGCGGCTCCTGGCCGTCCTGCGGGAAGTAGAACCACACCACGATCTCGTGCCCGCGCCCCTGCACGGTCATCCGAACCTGGCAGATGACGCCCTTGGGTCCGATGTCGCCGCGTACGTGCCGAACGAAGCCGCGCACCGGGCGCATGTCCTGGCCGCGGCCCTCGCCCGCGGCGTACCGCTGGACGAGTGACTCGTCCTCGGCCGCCCGCTGCGCGCCGAGGTCGGCCCAGCCGTCGAAGTCGGTCTCCTCCACGTCACCCCTCCCGTGGTCCTCTAGGGAACACGGGCGGCGGGACCCGCGGGGTTCACCGCGCGGCGACGCCCTGGCCGCCGAGTGTCTCCACCGCGGCGGCGCGGCTGGTCGCGGTCGTGATGCGACCGGCGAGCCCGGTCATCGAGGGCGCGTCAGGAGGAGGGCGGCTCCAGATCGCCGCCGCTGTCCCGCTCGCGCAGATAGAGAGTGTGGTCCCGCATCCGCCGGGCCTCGGCGCCGTAGACGTCGCCGGCGGTCCTGGACACGGACTCGGCGATGAGGCCGAGCTGGGTGCGGAGTGCGCGACCGCCTCGTCCGGCGGGCGGTGCTCGCGTACGCCGGCCACCAGGCCGTCGAGGTCGGCCCGCAGCAACCCCGTCTCGGCGGCCGTGTCGTCGATGACCAGGCTCACCTTCTCCGGCGGCGCGACGAGCGCACCCGCGCCGTACAGCCCGGACACGACGAGCGGCCAGTACGGTCCCGCGACACCGCCGAAGTGCAGGCCCAGGCCGATGAGGCCGCCCACGCATCCGGCGAGGTTCTTCGCCGAGCCGGCATAGGACGCGAGCCGGCTACTGATAGCCACGGATCTGCCCGAACACCGACGACAGGGACTGGACCCGTGCGTCGAAGGTACGGCCGTGGGTGAGGGTCGCGAGCGCGTTCATCTCGCCGCTCGCGGACTCGCCGAACAGGATCGCGAACACCGGGACCCGCCGCAGCGCGAGCGGCTGCCGCGCGTACCAGGCGCGGAAGTCGGCCGCCGACGCGCCCTGGTTGCTCTCGCCGTCCGACATGAGCACGATCGAGGAGATCCGGTCACCGGCCGCGGGACGGCCGATCGCCGCGTACGCCTGCTCCAGGCTCTCGTAGATCGCGGTGCTCCCACTCGCGGTCAGCCCCTGCGCGAAGGCGCGGATCCGGCCGAGTTCGGCGTCGGGACGGTCGGGTGGCACCGTGAACGTCGCGGGAGATCCGGGCCGGCTGCCGAACGGCAGCAGCGTCACCTCCTCGCGGTCGTGGAACCGCTGGAACCGGCCGGACAGCGACGCGTCGGCGCCGGTCAGCGCGGTCAGCGCGCCCTTCAGCGCGGTGAGCCGCGCCCCGCGCATCGACCCGGAGACGTCGAGGACGTAGACCGTGCGCGCCGGGCGGCGCAGCCGGTTGAAGTAGGCGTCGATGAGCGCGTCGGCGGCCTCGGCCTGACCGGGGAAGGGCAGCTCCGGCGGCTGCGCGCCGAACTCGGCCCCGGTGCGCACCTGCGGGACCGCGGGCCGCCGGTGGGTCAGGGTCATGATGCGCCGCTGCACGGCGGGCCGCCGCAGGTAGGCGGTGAGCGCGCGGAACGCCTCGCCGGCCGGCCCGGACGCGGAGGACAGGAGCGTGAGCGGGTAGTCCGCGGTGACCACGCCGTCGCTCGGGTACACGAGCGTGAGCGGCTCGGGCAGCCGGTGTGAGGCGTTCAGCGTGAGCAGCACCGACTCGTAGTTGACCAGGCCGTCCACGCGTCCGGGGGCGGCGGCGTAGGTGTCGGAGAGCCAGCCCGAGGAGCCGGCGGTGAGCTCCTGCGCGCCGAAGAAGCCGCGCAGGCGCGGCGCGACCTTGTCCACGGTCGCCGCGTCCAGTGCCGCGCCGGTGCCGGACAGTGCGGCGGCGACGCCGACGAGCGCGGAGAACCCGGAGTTGGACGACACCGGGTTGGTCATGCCGTAGGTGAACTTCCCGGCGGAGGCCGCCGCGGAGATCGCGGACCAGCTCGGCCGCGTACGGTCCCAGCCGAGCTTGCGCGCGGTCGAGGCGCGCAGGCCCAGCAGCACGGGCGAGGACATGATCTTGACGGCGGGGCCGATACGGCTCTGCGCGGCCGGGTGCAGGGCGAGGTAGCGGTTGGAGGAGAACCAGATCGCGTCGTGGCCCTTGGCCGCCGTGCCGTCGAGCACGTGCTGGACGCCGTCGAGCGTGCCGGTGTAGTCGAGCTTGACGCCGACCCCGATGTCCTTCTTCGCCTGGGCGAGGACGGGGGCGAGGTCGGCCAGCTCACTGCCCGCCAGGATCCGCAGCGTGCCGGACCCGCCGTCCCTGCCACCGCCCGTGCAGGCGGCCGAGGCGGCCAGGATGAGCGCGCACAGGGCCGCGGCGCCCCGCCGCGGCCGGGAGCCCTCCGTCACGTGTGCTCTCCTCGCTCGTGCGCGCGGGACAGGTGGGCGCTCGCGCGGTTCAGCTCCGCGCCGAGCGCGTCGACGGTGGACTGCATGTTCGCGACGGCCCGCACCTTGAAGGCGTCGATCGTGTCGATGGTCCGGTAGATCTGCTCGAAGGACTCGCGCAATGTCTCCAGGCCCACGGCCGGCTCGGCGGCGATCCGCTGGATCTCACCGCTCTGGCCCGACAGCATCTCGGCGTTGGCGCGGATGATGTCCTCGGTCGTGCCGCGCAGCGCGTTGACCTGCTCGATGACGAGCTTCTGGCTGGACAGCGCGGCGGCGACGGTGACCGCGATGGCAGCGCGGACACGGTCGTGGTCGCGGCACGGTCGACGCCCTTGATCAGCTCGTCGTTGTTGCGGCGCACGGTGTCCATCGCGAGGTGGCCCTGGGCGCACACGGCGAGCTGCGTCAGGATGTCCTGGTGCTCTTGCCGAACGGGGAACAGCAGTCGGCGCGCAGCGCGTCGGCCCGCTGCTCGTCCGCGGTCTCGGCGATCTTCCGCTCGACCGCGCCGTCCAGCGCGGAGGCGAGCACCGCGTACTCCTGGAGCTTGCCCATCGTCGCCCACAGCGCCGCGCGCTCGTTCTGGATGGCCGCGTTGTCGCGGCGCAGCTCGTCCTGGCCCGACCGCAGCGCGATGACGATCTTGTTGATGGTGACGTTCGCGGACTGGTAGCGGGACACGAAGTCGCGCAGGGAACGCCCGAACGGCAGCTTGGACACCAGCCTGCGGCCGGTGACCTTCCCGATGTCCTTCGGGTCGAGGTCCTCGACCGTGCGCCGCAGCTCCACGAGGCCGCCGGCGACGCGCTTCTGCGCGTCGGCCGTGTCGCCCCTGGCCCCGGCGAGCGCGGCCACCGAGCGGTTCAGCATCCGGTTCGCGGCCTGCGCCGAGGCGCGGATCTCCCCGTCGCCGAGGCCGGCCACCTGCCCGATCTTGGCGGTGAACTCCGGGGTGCGCGGGTCGAGCCCGGCGAGCTCGTCCACGTACGTCCTGGCGCGCCGCGCCAGAGCCTCCCGCGTCGCGTCGTCCAGCGGGATCATCGTCTCCGCCTTCTCGGCCGGGACGACGGCGACCGGTTCGGGCGGGGTGAGGAACAGGTCCCCGGGCTGGCTCATGTGGTCTCCTTCGTCACCCGTACGCCCTGGCGACGCCGTTGAGCAGGTGCTCGAGAGTGTCGTAGGAGGGGGTGTCGACGACGTCGATCAGATCGGCGCGCACCGGCACGCGGTGCTCGGCGGCCACCTTGGCGAACTGCGCCGAGTCGGCGGTGCGGAACCCGTGCAGCGCGGCGAGCCGTTGCAGCTCCGGGTCGGTGGTGAGCAGCCGTCCCACCTTGTCGCCCTTGTCATCGAGCGGGATCAGGGTGTGCTTGGACTGCACCGTCGGCGAGGGGTACATCAGGACCATGCCGGGCTTGAGCAGGCCGCGTACGGCGGCGTCGACGTACTGCGCCTCGTACGCGCAGACCATCGGCGTCTTGCCCATGCCGAGCGAGAGGTAGTCCTCGAACGGGCCCTCGGAGGTGTTGTCGGTGTAGCCCTGGTCGACGAACAGCTCGGACAACGTCGGCAGCACCTCCCGTTCGGCGGCGGCCCCGCGTACGACGTCGTCGCCGTTGGCGACGTAGGAGGCGATGGCCAGGTACATCGCCGCGGAGTTCGAGCTGCGCGGGTCGGTGGTGGAGACGAGGATGTCCTTGCGCACCGGGTACGCGGTGTTGTGCTCCAGCTGGTCCCATCGCAGGTGACGGTCGACCAGACCGAGATAGCGGGCGACGTCGAAGGTCCAGACCGGCCCGCGCCTGGCGACGCCGGCCGCGGCGAGCAGGTCCGCGATCGGCTGGAAGGTGGCGATCACCATCGGTGACGCGAACGGCGTGTACTCGGTGGTGAGTTCGCGCCGCTGCTGGATCCGGTCGGCGGCCGGCGCGCTGGACGGGAAGGCGAAGTCGTAGCGGCTCAGGTTGATCGAGGTGGCGATCTGACGCGAGCCGGCCGGGTCGGCCTCGACCTTCAGTCCGTGCCGGGCGAGCGCCCTGCGCACGCCCGGGTCCGCGAAGAACGCCGTCTTCTCCGAGCCGATCACGCCGTGGACCGTGACCGTGCCGTGGGAGAACCCGCGTCCTTGGATGACAGCGATCAACACCCCGACGAGCAGTGCCACCGCCAGCAGGATGGAGAATGTACGCCTCATTTAGGGCACATCGTCCGCCCCGCCGGTGACCGCGGCCCCACGCTCCGGTTGCCGGGACGTTACCGGTTCGTGAAGCCGGGGACCCGGGTGTTCACCGGGCGGCGATCGGCGCCAGCGTGCGCTCGGCGAACTCCTCGAACGCGTCGGCGAGCTCGTCCACCGGCACCTGCGGCGGGTAGACCAGCACCACCGAGACGCCCAGCGCGCGCAGCTCGGCCGCGCGCTCCGCGGTGGCCGGCGCGGCCTCGGCGATCAGCGCGATGCCGTCCGGGTCGCGGCCCGCCTCGGCCGCCGCGCGGCGGCACTCGGCGAACAGCGGCGCCGGGTCGGTCACGGCCGGGAAGAACCCGTCGGCCAGGCGGCCGGCGCGGCGTGCGGCCGCCGCGCTGTGGCCGCCCATGATCAGCGGGATCCCACCCGTGCGCGCCGGTGCGGGCCGGCAGTGCACGTCCCGAAGCCGGTGGTACGCGCCCTCGTAGTTCGCCTCGCCGCTCCACAGCGCCCGCAGCACGCCGACGTACTCCTCGAACCGCGCGACCCGGTCGTCGAAGTCGACGCCCACCGCGGCGAACTCCTCGCGGAACCAGCCGAGCCCCACGCCGAGCGAGAGCCGCCCGCCCGACAGGAAGTCGATGGTCGCGGTCTCCTTCGCCAGCACCACCGGGTTGCGCTGCGGGAGCACCAGCATGCCGGTGACCAGCCCGATCGTGGACGTCACCCCGGCCGCGAAGCTCAGCCAGGCGAGCGGGTCCGGGTAGGGCCAGTCCGGCGGCACCGGCATGCGGCCGTCGCCGGAGTACGGATAGCGGGTCTCGTACGCGCCGGGCAGCACGACGTGCTCGGGCACCCACAGCGAGTCCGCGCCGTGCCGTTCGGCGAGCGTCGCGACCAGGCGTGCCGCCTCCGGCGAGTCGAACGGCGGCATGCTCGGGGACAGCAGCCCGACCTTCATGACGTCTCCTTACCCAGGGTGCTCGAGGCGGACGGGGAGGCGGACAGCAGCTCGGCGAGCCGGTCGGCGACCGCGACCGTGGTCACGTGCGTGTTCGCCCGCGGGATCACCGGCATCAGCGACGCGTCGGCGATGAGGACGTTGGCCAGGCCGTGCACCCGTCCGCGTTCGTCGGCCACCGCCATCGGGTCATCGGCCGGCCCCATCGCGCAGGTGCCGACCGGATGCCAGTAGCCGCCCGCCTCGGCGCGTACGGACGCGGCCTCGCGGCGCTCGTCCGGCCACGGCGTGAGCCCGGCCAGCCGGGAGAGCGGGCCGCTGCGTGCCAGCTCGTGAGCCAGGTCCACGCCCGCCAGGATCGTGCGGAGGTCGTGGCCGTCCGTGTCGGTGAAGAAGCGGTGGTCGATGACCGGGGCGGCGGCGGGGTCCAGCGACGCCGCGCGCACGGTGCCGCGCGAGCGCGGCGCCATCGCGAAGACGTACAGGCCGGCCGACAGCGGGCCGGTGTAGAGGCCCTGTGCGTCCTCACCCGGCCCGGCGGACGGCACGATGTGCAGGTCCCAGAACTCATCGGCGCCCACGCCGGAGTGGGCCTTGAGCACGGTCTGGGCGAAGTACGCCTCCGCCGCGTCCGGCATCGCCGCCGCCAGCTCGGCCAGCGGGTCCAGGAGCACGCCGAGCGACCCGTGGTCGGTGAGGTTCTCCCCCACGCCGGCGCGCGGGTGCAGCACCGGGGCGCCGAGGTCGCGCAGCACCGGCTCCGGGCCGACGCCGCTGCGCATCAGCAGCGGCGGGTTGCCGTACGTGCCGCAGCACAGCGCGACGACGTCGGCGGTCACCAGCCGCTCGCCGTCGCCGTCCGCGACGACCAGGCCGGTCGCGCGGTCGCCGGCGAACTCCAGCCGTACGGCGAGGGAGTCGGCGAGCACGTGGAGGTTGGGCCGGTCGCGCGCGGGGTCGAGGTAGGCGAACGCGGTGTGCCAGCGGGTGCCGCCGACCGCGTTGAGCGGCACCCAGCCGACGCCCTCAGGTCCGTCGTTGACGTCCTCCAGGTACGGCAGGCCGATCTCGGGCGCCCCCTCGATGACGGCCTCGTGCCACGCCGTGCGGTCGGCGGCGGGAACCGGGCGTACCCGCAGCGTCTTCATGGCACGGTCCAGGTAGGGCCGCAGCGTCCGGTCGTCCCACGCGCCGCCCGAGTACGGCGCCCAGGCGTCGTAGTCGGCGGGCGCGCCGAGCATGGCCCAGCAGCCGTTGTGCGCCGACGAGCCACCGATCACCCGGGCGCGCGCGCAGCAGGACGGCGCGTCCAGGCTCCAGTCGTGGCCGCGGGCCGCCGAGCGCGCGTCGAGCAGCTCGGCCGGCCAGCGGCGTACGTCGAAGGCGCCGTAGTCCGGCCCCGCCTCGACCAGGCCGACGGTGGTGCGGTCGTCCTCGCTGAGCCGGTTGGCCAGGACGCATCCCGCCGCGCCGCCGCCGACGATGAGTACGTTGAAGTGCGTGCTCGGCACGTACGGTCCTCCAGGGGGTGGCGGGCTCAGGCCGGCTCCAGGTCGGCGAGGCCCGTACGGGTGCGGCGGACGTCCTCGCCCGCCGCCGCGACCGCGTCGGTCAGGCGGACGCCGGCGCGTACACGCGCGCCCGGCAGCACCACCGACCGCGTGACCTCCGCGCCCGGCTCCACGACGCAGCCCGGGAACAACAGGCTGGAGCGTACAGCCGTGCCGGTCGCCACGTCGACGTCCCTCCCGAGAAGACTTTCGAGCCGCGCGTCGAACCGCGGCGGCTCGCCGGTCAGCGTCCGCGGCAGGTTCGCCGCCGGCAGCGGACCGGGCCGGTCGAGGAGCTTGAGCTGTTCGAGGTGGTAGCGCTCGACGGTGCCGATGTCGGCCCAGTAGCCGGGGATCGGGTACGCCAGCACGTGCCGTCCCTCCTCGATCATCCGTGGCAGCACGTCGCGGCTGATGTCGTGCTGCCAGCCGTCCTCGCCCAGTGCGGCGAGCGAGGCGAGCACCTCCTGCAGGACGTCCGCGCGGAACAGGCAGAACGCGGTGAACACCAGGTCCGACGTCGGCTCCTCGGGCTTTTCCACCAGCCCGCGCACGCGCAGCTCCGCGTCCACCTCGACCATGCCGAACAGCCGCACGAACCGCCGCTCGATGCGCTGCACGCCGATCGTCACGTCCGCGCCGGCCTCGCGGTGCGCCGCCAGCATCGGCGCGTAGTCGAAGGCGTAGACGTGGTCGGCGTGCTGCACGAGGACGTCGCGCGCGCCCGGCGCGAACACCCACTCGGCGTTGGCGAGCAGCGCGTCCGCGGTGCCGGCCTCGGCCGGGCGCGGCGGGAGCGGTTCGCCCGGCGGAAGGCCGCCCGACCGCACGAGCGCGTCGTGCGGGCCGAAGTGCACCCGTACGCCCGCGCCGTCCCAGTGCTCGGCGAGATGGTCCACCAGGTCCCGTTCGCGGTGCAGCGACATCAGCACCACCTCCGGCACACCGGAGCGGACCGTGTTCGCCATGCTGAAGTCCACCAGCCGGCAGGACGCCGCGTACGGCACCAGCGGCTTGCAGGTCTCGTCGGTCAGCCGTCCCATCCGCTCGCCCAGGCCCCCGGCGAGCAGCGCGGCGCGTACATCGTGCATCGGATCCTCCTGTGGAAGGGTCACCACGTACGGCCCTGCGGGCTCTCCTGGGGGAGCAGTTCGCGCAGGAGCCGCAGGGAGTTGCCCACGCTCTGCTCGCGCGGCAGCAGGGCGTCCTCGTGCTCGACGTACAGCACGCCGCGAAAGCCCTCGTCGAGCAGCGCCGACACGATCGCGGGCCAGGGCAGGTCGCCCGCGCCGAGCGCGCGGAACCGGATCGGCGGCCCGGGACCATAGCGCGACCAGCCCGCGCCGGGCGGCGGCTCGTCGCCGTGCCAGCGCTGGAGGTCCTTCGCGTGCGCCGCGCCGAGCCCGCTCCCCCAGCCGCGTACGGCGGCCACCGGGTCGTGGCCGGTCGCGGCGAGGTTGGCCGGGTCGACGCAGAGCCGTACGGTGGCCGACGCCTCGGTACGCGCCGCGGCCTCCAGCAGTCCACGCGCGCTGGCCCGGTCGTAGACGACCTGCTTGGGATGCGGCTCGACCAGCAGCGTCACGCCGAGTTCGGCGGCCAGCGCCAGGATCGGCCCGGCCTCCTCACACCACCGCTCGATGTTGTCCGCCCAGCTCACCGGGCTGTGCCACCACGAGAGCCAGCGCGCCACGTCCGGCACGCCGAACATCAGCCGCGCGGCGGGCGCGCCCAGGTCGGCGGCCAGCCGCAGGGTGTCGAGTGCGTGCCGCAGCGCGTGCTCGCGCTTGGCCGCCTCGTCGCCGCGCAGCACCGGATCGGTGTGCGGGCCGTAGGGGCCGAGCAGCAGCTGGACGTCACGGCTGTTGCTCACGCAGTCGACGGCCACCCCGGCGACGGCGGCGCGCAGCCCGGCGCGGTAGTCCTCCTCGCCCGCCCAGCGGGCCAGGTCGAGCAGGCCCGAGGTGGTGTCGGTGGGCAGGTCGACGGCGTCCACGCCGGCGGCCCCGGCGTGTTCGAGCGCCGCCGTCAGCCCGGAGCCGCCCCAGGCCGCCAGGCAGAGCCCGAGCGCCACCGGCCGGTCCTCCTCGCGCCGTCGTGCGTGCGGCCGCGCGGGTGGTCGCGTCCGCGTGGGGCGCGGCGGCGGTTCGAGGTCGAGCAGCCACGTTCCGGGCGGCGGGTCCACCTCGCCGTCGCGCACGCGGCTCTCCAGCGCCGCGCGTACGCGGGCCGCCGGCTCCTCGACCGGCACGACCTCGGCGACGGACAGTTCCTCGCGCAGCCGCCGGTCGAGCTCGGCCAGCAGCGGCGGGCAGCCGCGCAGCACGCCGCCGCCGGCCGCCACGGACCATGCGCCGTCGAGCCCGGCGCGGTCGCGTCCGGCGCGCACGCCCAGCAGGAGTTCGCCGAGCGCCGATTCGACCAGCTCGGCCGCGCGTCCGTCGCCCTCCAGCCACGCGTCGCAGACCGCGGGTGCCAGCGCGGCGACCGCGGCCTTGGGGAACGCCTCTCCGGCCAGCGCACGTGCGAGCTCGGCCGGGGACCGGCCGCCGCTGAGCCCGGTCAGCCGCGTGCCGATCGCGGTCGCGGCCCCCCGGCCGTCGCCGGCGCGCACCGCGGCGCGCAGCCCGGCCAGGCCGAGGGCGAAGGCGCTGCCCTCGTCGCTGCCGAGGTACTCACACCCCCCGACCCGGTACAGGCCGCCCGCGCCGTCACCGGCCACGAACCCCGAACCGGTGCCGGACACCAGCACCACGCCGCGGCCCGCGAGCGGCGGCGCGACCAGCCAGGGCACGGCGTCGTTGGACACGAGCAGCCGCCCGCGCAGCCCCGCGCGCCGTGCGAGGTCGCGCAGGCGCTCGGGCTCGTCCCCGGCGTCGGTCAGATCCACGGCCGCGGTGGCGACCCAGCCCGCGCCGGGCCGCCCGCCGAGCGCGGCGGCCACCTCGCCGAACAGGGCGCGCAGCGTACGCGCCGCGTCCTGTTCCCCGACCGAGGCCGGGTTGACCGAGCCGTAGGTCTTGGGCACGCCGGAGCCGGGGACGATCGCGGTCGTCGTGCTCCCGCCCGCGTCCACCGCCCAGAGCGGCGTCACCGGCCGCCCGCCGCGGCGTCCGCGCCCGTGTCGATGCCGGCTTCGGTGCCCGTCTCCGTCTCGGCGTCCGTCTCCTCGTGGGCGGCGACCTCGGCCGCGACGCCGGTACCGGCGGCGTTGCGCAGCAGCGCCCGCCGTACCTCTTCCTCGGTGACGTCCTCGGCGATCAGCGTGGTGCCCAGCTCGACCGGGAGCACGAAGCGCAGGCTGCCGTCGCGGATCTCACGGATCTTGTCCAGCGCGCCGAGCAGGTCCTCGATCTGGCGGCACCGACCGCAGCTGGTCCAGGCGCACCGGCAGGCCGAGGCCGGTCGATCAGCCGGACGATCCGCTCGGCGAGCGCGGGGTCGAGCAGGCCGCGGGCGCGCGAGACGTCCACCGCGATGACCATGCCGAACGCGACCGCCTCGCCGTGCAGCACCGGGCCCGTACCCGGTGGTCGTCTCGACGGCGTGCCCGACCGTGTGACCGAAATTCAGCGGGCGGCGCAGGTCCACCTCGTACGGGTCGCGGCCGACGAGTTCGGTCTTGATCGCGCTGGCCGCGCGGACGAGCGGCCCGACCGCCGAGGAATGGCAGTCGCACCAGTTCGTCGGCGTGCTGCTCGATGTATTCGAAGAGTTCCGGGGAGGCGATTATCGCCTTTTTCAATGCCTCGGCGAGCCCGGCACGCGCCTGCCGAGGATCGAGGGTCTCCAGGAACTCCAGGCAGGAAATAACCGCCCGTCGGCTGGTAGAACGCCCCGACGAGGTTCTTGGCGGCATTGTGGTCGACCGCCACCTTTCCGCCGATGCCGGCGTCGACCTGGGCGAGCAGCGTGGTGGGGACGTTGATGTACGGGACGCCGCGCATGAAGGCGCTGGCCACCCAGCCGACGGTGTCCATGATCATTCCGCCACCGAGCGCCACGACGACGTCGCGGCGTGCCAGGCCGATCTCGGCGAGCCAGTCGATCAGACGGTAGGCGGTGTCGAGGCTCTTGCTCTTCTCGCCGGGATCGACGATCTTGCTGCCCAGCAGCAGCCCGCGTTCGTCGAGCGCCTCGGTGATCCGGTCGGCGGGCAGCCCGGCGACGGTCCGATCAGTGATCACCGCGGCGTGGCGGCCGTCGAGCTCGCCGAACAACACCTCGGCCGCCGCGGCCGGGTGTCCGGAACGACGTGGATGCGATAGGTGTCCTGCCGTTCGAGGCTGACCTCGATGGCCGAGGAGGCGTAGCGGCGACAGCGGGATCCGATCGCGTACGACGTAGCTTTTCTCGGACATCTGACTCCTTTATCAAGATCATCAATCGGGTCAGTCGCGCCACCACGATACGGTGCGTCAGTAATCTTCCTGGATAAATGTTTATCAAACACGATATCGGGCCAAAGATCGTGTTGATGCATGCGACGGAGGGCGCCGTTCACTGCGCCGAACAAGTGATCCCGCCGATACGCTCGGCATTCGCCGCGACGCTTGGACCTGGGCCAGACCGGCCGATCAGGAGGCCGCACGGGAGCCGCGAGGCGGACCCGTGCTGACGATGGTGGTGGGCAGCGGCTACCTCGGTGGCCGCATCGGAGCCCGGATGCGGGCGCTCGGCGGCCGCGCGGTGCTCTGCTCCCGGCGTCCGCCGCCGGCCACCGCCGGCGCCGACTGGCACGAGCTGGACGTACGCGATCCGCGCGCGTGCCTGGAGGCCGTGCGCGCGTACGCGCCGGACGCCCTGGTCGTCGTGCACGGGCCCTCCGACATCACCTGGTGCGAGGCGCACACCGAGGAGACCATGGCCGCGCACGGCGCCGGCGCCGCGAACCTCGCGGCGGCGGCCGGCGGCCGGCCGGTCCTGCTGATCTCGACCGACAACGTCTTCGCCGGCACCCGGCACAGCCACGGCGAGTCCGACGAGCCCGTGCCGCTCAACGCGTACGGCCGCGCCAAGCTGGCCGGCGAGCGGACCCTGCTCGACACCGGCGCCGCGCTGGTGCTGCGCGTCAGCCTGGTCTACGGCTGGGACCCGGGCGGGCACCGGCCGAACTACTTCACCACCTGCGTACGCGGGCTGCTCGGCGGGCGGCCGATCGAGGCGCCCGCCGACCACTGGAACACCCCCGTGCTGGTCGACGACGTCGCCGCGTGGTCCGCCGCGCTGCTGCACGCCGGGCGTACGGGCGTGCTCCACCTGGGCGGCCCCGAACGCCTGTCGCGGCACGAGTGGGCGGGCCGGATCGCCAAGGGCCTCGGCCTGGACGACGAGCCGATCCGCCCGGTCGCCAAGGCCGGCACCGCGTACGCCTGCCGTCCCGACAACGCCTGCCTGCACAGCGAACGGGCGAGCGAGTCTGCCGGAGCTGGCCGGGCTGCGGCCCGTCGACGTCGACGAGGGCACCCGCCGCCTGGCCGGGCGGCGCTCGGCCCGGAAGCCGTGAACCCCGATCCGTGGAGGAATCGAGAGTGAGCAAGCGCGTCTTCCTCGCCAGCAAGCGCGCGGTCGTCACCTACGCACCCGAGCCGGGCACCGACCGGCTGCGCGCGTGGCTGGCGCCCGGCGGCACCGGCAACGTGGTCGCCGAACAGGCCGGCTACCTCGACGTCGCGTGGATCGTCAGCGCCGACAGCGACGACGACCACCGCGCCGCCGTGGAGAACCCGGACGGCATGCGCATCGAGCTGCCGTCGGGCCGCGGCGTACGGCTCCACCAGCTGCGCCACGACCGCGAGACGTTCCGCGTCGTGCAGAACTTCCTGACCGCCGAGCTGATGTGGGCCGGCAACAACTACGGCTGGGACCGGTGGACGCAGCCGTCCTTCGGCGCGGAGACGCGCGAGGCGTGGGAGCGGTTCGGGGAGTTCACCGAGGACTTCGCCGGCGAGATGCTGCGGCGCTCGGAGGGCGAGCCCGACCCGGTCTTCCTCGTCCACGACTACCAGCTCGTCTGCGTCCCCGCCCGGCTGCGGGCCCAGCCGCCCGGACGCGCCGATCCTGCTGTTCGTGCACATCCCGTGGCCGTCGGCCGACTACTGGCGCATCCTGCCGCGCGCGATCCGTACGGGCGTGCTGGAGGGCATGCTCGCCGCCGACACGATCGGGTTCTTCGCCCGCCGCTGGAGCACGAACTTCCTCGCCTGCGTGGCCGACCTGCTGCCCGGCGCCGAGGTCGACCACGTGGCCGGCACCGTACGGCGCGGCGGCCACGTGACGCGCGTGCGCACCCAGCCGCTCGGCTACAGCCCGGAGACGCTGCACCGCCGCGACGCGCGGCTGCCCGACGGCATCGCCGAGTGGGCCGGCGACCGGCCGCTCGTCGTGCACTCCGGCCGTACCGACCCGATCAAGAACGGCGAGCGCGCCGTACGGGCCTTCGTGCTGGCCGTGCGGAGCGACGAGCGGCTGCGCGAGGCGCGGATGCTCGTGCGGATGAACCCCAACCGGCTCTACGTCGAGGCCAACGCCGAATACCAGCGGCGCGTGGAGAAGGCCGTCGCCGAGGCCAACGCCGAGCTGGGCGCCGACACCGTGCGCACGCACTGCGACAACGAGGTCGGCGCACACGTTCGGCTGCTTCGAGCGCGCCGACCTGCTGGTGTTCAACTCCACGGTGGACGGCCAGAACCTCAGCGTCTTCGAGGCGCCGCTGGTGAACGAACGCGACGCCGACGTGGTGCTCTCGGAGATGGCCGGCGCGGCCGAGATCCTCGCCCCGGTCTGCCGCACCGTCAACCCGTACGACCTCCTCGAGCAGGCCGACGCGATCACCGCCGGGCTGCTGGCACCGCCGGAGGAGCGCGCCGAGGCGGCCGAGCTGCGCCGCGAGACCGCGCGGCCGTGGACGCTGGAGTCCTGGGTCACCGAGCAGCTCGCCAGCCTGGACGTGCGCTGATGGAGGCGAGCGACGCGCGGCTGTTCGCCTACTACGAGCTCGGCGACGCCGAACTCGTGCACGGCGAGGGGGTGCGGGTCTGGGACTCAGAGGGCCGGGAGTACCTCGACTGCGTGTCGGGGACGTTCAACCTCGTCCTGGGACACAACCACCCGGCCGTCGTCGCCGCCCTGCGCGAACAGCTCGACGACCTCGTCTTCGCCAGCTCCTCCTTCCGCACGACGCCCACCGACCGGGTGATGCAGCAGCTCGTGGAGATGAGCCCGCCCGAGCTCACCCGCGTCAACCTCCGCAGCTCCGGCGGGTCCACCGCCAACGAGGGCGCCATCAAGATCGCCCAGTGGCTGACCGGGCGAGCGGGACGTCATCGTGCCCTTCCGCGGGCACGTCGGGCAGACCATGGCCGCCACCGGCTACAACGGCACCTCACGGATGCGCGCGCCGTTCGCGAACCAGATGCCCGGCGCGCTGCACGTGCCCGACCCGTACTGCTTCCGCTGCTTCTACCGGCAGACCCCGGACACGTGCGGCATGTGGTGCGTCGACCGGATCGAGGACTTCATCACGTACGCCGGCTCCGGCAGCGTCGCGGCGATGATCATCGAGCCGATCAGCGGGGTGGGCGGCAACATCGTGCCGCCGCCCGGCTACTTCAAGCGCCTCAAGGAGTTCTGCGAGGAGCGCGAGATCATCCTGATCTTCGACGAGAACCAGACCGGGCTGGGCCGTACGG
Source organism: uncultured Actinomycetota bacterium (assembly GCA_963799975.1). Taxonomy (GTDB): domain Bacteria; phylum Actinomycetota; class Actinomycetes; order Streptosporangiales; family Streptosporangiaceae; genus Actinoallomurus. The sequence continues at coordinate 2,002,727 of CAWCZF010000006.1, forward strand.
GACGGCTGTTCGCCGCCGACTACTTCGGCGTGACGCCGCACATCATGACGCTGTCCAAGGGGCTGACCGGCAGCGGGCTCCCGCTGGCCGCGATCCTCACCGAGGAGCGGCTGGTCGGGATGCCGCGCTCGATGCACGGGTTCACCTACGGCGGCCACACGCTGTCGGCGGCGGCGGCCGTGGCGACGCTGAACGAGGTGCGGCGGCCGGAGTTCCTCGCCGGGGTGCGGGCCAGCGGCGCGGTGCTGCTGGAACGGCTGCGCGCGCTGCGCGCCGACTTCCCGTGCGTGGGCGACGTGCGCGGCGTGGGCCTCATGCTGGGCGTCGAGCTGGTCGAACCGGACGGAGCCAGGTCGCAACCGGCTGGCCACCGCGCTCAACAAGGCGCTCGCCGACCGCCGGGTGATCACGCGTGTCTCCGAGCACGGCCTGGGCAACGTGATCGAACTGCGCCCGCCGCTGGTGCTGTCGGTCGAGGACGCCAACCTGGTCGCGGACCGGTTCGGCGAGGCGCTGGAGACGCTTTGACCCCCTCTCCGGACGCCGCACGGCGGACCGAGCCGCTGAGCGTCGAACTGACGCGGCGCGGGGCCGCGGCTCTCCCACGAGCGCCCGTCGGCGCCCGGACACCGCCGACGCCGTACTGGTCGAGCCCTCGCTGGTCGGCGATCTGCCGCTCCGACCTCAAGGAGATCGGCGGCCGGCGGCCCGGCCCCAGCCAGTTCGGCCACGAGCTGGTCGGCGTGGTGACGCGCAGCTCGACGCCGCTGCTGCCGGTCGGCTCGCGCGTCTGCCTCGACCCGAACGTCCCCCTGCGCCGCGGCACCGGCTTCGCCCGCTGGATGTGGGCGGGCGGCGAGGCGGCGCCGCTCGCACGTGCGCTGCCGCTGGCGCCGGACGGCGATCGGCGAACGGCGGCTGGTGTTCGCCGAGCCGCTCGCGTGCGCCGCGCACTGCCTCACCATGGCCGCCGCCACCTGGGCCGTCACGGACTTGCGCGGCCTGTCGGTGTGCGTGCTGGGCGCCGGGATGGCCGGCGTCCTCATCGCCCGCATGGCCGAGGAGCCGGCGCGCGCGCCCTCATCGTCAACCGCGACGCCGACCGCCTGGACTTCCTGGCCGCCCGCCGCATGCTGCCGGCAGGCGGCGGCGACGCGCCTGCCTGGGCGTCCGGCGGCCACGACGTCGTGGTGGTGGCGACGAGCTTCGTGCTGCCGCCGCTGCTGGAGCGTGCGCTGGAGCTCGTACGCCGAGACGGCCTCGTCATGCTGTACGGCGGCACCGCGGCCGGCGACCGGCTGCCGGGCCTGGCCTGCGACCTGGACCGCGTACGGCGAGCGGAACGCGTCTCGGCGGCCACGTGGGGAACGAAGCCGGTGCTGGTGGGCGGCAGCTACGGCACGACGAGCGCGGACTTCTCCCGCGCGCTGCCGTCCTGTCCGACTCGACCCGGACGGCCTGGGCGTCGAGCGCCTCATCACCGCCGAGGTCGTCGCTGCCCGAGCTGCCCGCCGTGCTCCACCGCATGTCCACCGACCGCCAACTCGGCAAGGTCTTGATGCGGCCCTAGCGAGGGGCGGCGTGGTCAGGAGGCCGACGGCCCCAGCGTGGCATCCGTGCGCGGCCCGCCGGGGCGGGGTTCCTTGAGCTCGATGAACACCGAATGGGTGACCGTCTGGCCGGCGTTGCGCCCCTGGTGCTCCTGCGCGTCCAGCCAGCGGACCTCGCCCGCCTCCAGGCTGACCGGGACCTCGCGGCCGCCGGCCGAGATCACCCGCTCGAACGAGGACAGGGTCACCATGACGCTGTCGGGATGGGCGTGCAGATGCGAGGCATCGCCCGGCGCGTCGCGGTATTCGAGCACCCGCACGCGTTCGTTCTCCCACACGACCCGGTAGAGCTGCGGGTCCGTGACCACCGGATCATTCATGGGATTAAAGTACCATGACGGCATGGCCGTACCATACGAGGCGACGGGGCGGATCCGGCAGAAGCAGCGCACCCGCGACGCCCTCTTAGGAGCCGCCCGGTCCCTGCTGGAGAGCGGGCACACGCCGACCGTCGAAGGCTCGGCCGACGCCGCCGGCATCTCACGTACCACGGCCTACCGCTACTTCCCCAACCAGCGACGACTGCTCCTGGCGGCGATGCCGGCCATCGACCGGCCCAGCCTGCTCGGCCAGGACGCACCCGATGACGTCCACGCACGCCTCGACCTGGTCATCGCCGAACAGGCGGAGATCCTGCGCAGGTGGGAGCCGCAACTGCGCGCCGCGCTGCGCCTGTCGCTGGATCAGGATCCGCGTACGCCGCGCGACGCCCGCCCGGTCCTGCGCCAGGGCCGGGCCATCACCTGGATCGAGGACGCCCTGGCGCCGCTCGCCGACTCGCACCCGGACATCGACCGCAGACGACTCGCCGTCGCCATCCGAGCCGGCTGCGGAATCGAGGCATGGGTCTGGATGGTCGACATCGCCTCGGTATCCCGTACGGAGGCCGCGACCCTCATGCGCGAGTCGGCGCAGGCGTTGCTGGCCGCGGCCCTGGCACGATCCGGCGAGCGGTCACACCAGGCGTAGGACGGCGGCCAGGCCGCGGGGCGTACCCGCGTCGCGCTCGGCGGGCAGGAGGTAGACCGGGAGGCCGGCGCGTACGGCGGCGCCGTCCTTGACCGGGTCGTCGCCCACATAGAGCACGCTCGCCGGCGGCGCGGCCAGACGCTCACAAGCCAGCGCGAACAGCGCCGGGTCGGGCTTGGCGACACCCTGCTCACACGACAGGACCACGGCGTGCAGGCCCGCGAGCGCGCCCAGCCGGTCGAACGCCGGGCGGATGTCCCAGCCGATGTTGCTCAGCACCCCGACCCGTACACCCCGGTCGCTCAGCGCCCTCAGCACCGGCACCGTGTCCGGATAGGGCAGCCAGGCGGCGGGGTCGATCAGGCACTCGTAGAGCGCCGCGGTCAGCTCGGGCCCGTACGGTCCCGCCTCGGCGATCAGCCCGGTCCAGACCGCGCGGTGCGCCTCGGTCGACAGGTCGCAGCCCTCACGCGCGGCGTGGCCCTCGGGCGAGTCGACGTGACGCAGCGTTCGCCGGATGACGCCGCCGGCCGCCTCCTCGTCCAGTTCGACGCCGTGCCGTGCGGCGGCGCGTACGAGCGCCGGCGGGGACAGGACGCCCGTGTCGTCGAACAGGGTCCCGGAGAAGTCGAAGAGGACCGCTTGCGCACGTACGTCTGCCGGTTCGCTCACCCGCGACAGCATAGGCAAAAGCCTTCACTGACACAGGGTGGCAGTGGACCGCACGTACGGTCCCGTCCATGAACGACTTCGACTTCTACACCGGCACCTGGGACGTACGCAACCGCCGGCGCATGGACTACTTCGACGAGACGAGCGACTGGGAGGAGTTCCCGGCGATCAGCCGCGCCTCCCGGCACTTCGACGGCGGGGCGAACTTCGACGAGATCGAGTTCCCCACGAAGGGCTACGCGGGCCTCACCCTGCGCCTGTACGACCCGGCGCGCGAGGAGTGGTCCCTGTACTGGGTGAGCAAGCGCGAGGGGCTGCTGACCACGCCGGTCGTCGGCCGGTTCGCCGACGGCGAGGGCCTGTTCTACGGCGACGAGGTCTATGAGGGCAAGGAGATCACCGTGCGGTTCCGCTGGTCGAACATCACCGCGACCACCGCCCGGTGGGAGCAGGCGTTCTCCATGGACGAGCGCAGGACCTGGCTGACCAACTGGGTCATGGACAGCACGCGCCGCTGAACCGGGCGCCGGTGACGCCGCGAACGCCTGGGGGCGTTCGCGGCGTCGCCGGTTCTAGCCGGGCGGCGGGTTCTGGCGGTACATGTGGGAGCTGTGCCGCCAGAGCTGGGGGAACAGCGGAGCGGCGGTCAGCCGCTCCAGGTCGCTCACCGGCCGTCCGCGCAGGCTGGTCGGCATCTCGTCCGCGGCGGTGGCCGCCGGATGGCCCCCGAGGAGCATCCACACGACCGCCAGGTGCACCTGTTTCCACTCCAGGACCTTCGCGTCGAAGCGGTGCAGATCGTTCATGACGCCGCTCAGCAGTGCGATGCGCGCCGTGTGCGGCAGCCCGGGGATGACCGGCGCGTTGGCCTGCTCGGTGAGCTGCGCCAGCGTGGCGCCCGCGTCGGTGAGCGCGGCCTCGAACGCGGCCCAGACCGCACGCGCGGAGCGGCGCAGGTTGCGCAGTCCCGGCGAGTCCAGGCCGCTCGCCTTCGGGGAGAACTTCTCCCGCATGGCCAGCAGGCTGGCCTGCGGCAGCGTCTCCTCGAACAGCCGGACGGCGCGGATCGTCACCTCGGCGAGTCCGGCGCATCGTTGCAGGAGCCGGCTGGCGGTTCCCGCGTCGTCGGCGTTCAGCGCCTCGACGACGCGGCACAGGTCGTGGTGGATGCCGACCCAGGCGTACTCGGTGGTCAGATGGACGATCTGGAAGAACCGGTGGTCGGGGTGCAGGAGTTCGGGCTCGGGCACCAGGGCGTCGATCGCGGCGACGACGCCCGTGTCGTGCTCGTAGTCGGACCCGCGGTCGTACTCGAAGCGCAGCAGGGGCAGCGTCTGGTCCGGGTTCAGGATCCGGGCGGTCGGCTGACGGCGTTCTCTCTCGGCGGCCTGCACGGCTACTGGGCGCCGAACAGTCGCTGGTTGAGGTCGGACGGCCGTCCGGACTCGGGCGCGCTCGGCACGTAGTAGTTCATGCCGGCGACCACACGCAGATCGTCCTCGCGGCTCAGCGCGGTGACGTAGTGCGTGTGCTCACGTGCGTCGAAGAACACCAGGTGCCCGGCGACCGGATGGATCGAGGCGCAGTCCTCATCGACCGCCGCGGTGCCGCGCACCTGGCCCCGGTTGGACACGCGCAGCGTACCGCCGGCCTCGCGCGGCTGGTCGGTGAAGTAGAGCAGCCCCTCGATCGGGTTGGAGTCGACGTGGCACTCGAATCGGCCCTGCCGTGCGGTCTGCACGTTCAGGTAGATGCCGTAGCGCGGGTCGTGAGCGGTCGCGACGGTCTCGTCGGTGATCGTCTGGGCCAGCTCGCGGAACCGACCGGCGTACAGGTCCGTCAGCCACGGCAGGTGCTCGCCGACGCCTCGGCCGTCGACCATGCTGATCAGCACCTTCGCCCCGCCGGGCAGCTCACGCGAGGTGAGCGAGGGCTTGCCGACCATACGGTCCTGTGCCTGCTCGCGGGCGGTGCGGACCACCTCGTCCCGCCAGCCGTCGGGAAGTTCGGCGGTGACGTCGAAGGTATGCCATCGAAATGGCGTGCGAATCTTAACGTCCACTGAGTCTTGCCCCCATATGTCTGCCGATCATCGTGGATCAGCGGAACAGAATCCTGGTGAGGACGTCGGCCGCACGGTCGACATCCTGGTCGTCCACGTCGAGATGGGTGATCAACCGGCCGATGTGCCGGCCCAGCACCGAGACGAGCACCCCGTGCTCGGCCGCCTCCGCGGCCAGATCGGGGACGGTCACCCGCGCCTTGGCCAGATCCAGCCGCACGATGTTCGTGCGCACCCGCGCCGGATCGGCGATGCCGAACTCCTCTAATGCCGCGGCGAGGCGTCGCGCCCGTACATGGTCATCGGCCAGCCGCTCGAGATGGTGCGCCAGCGCGTACCGGCCGGCCGCCGCGAGGATGCCGGCCTGGCGCATGCTGCCGCCCATGCGCTTGCGTATCGCCCGTGCCCGCCCGATCCGTTCCGCCGTGGAGATCATGAGTGAGCCGACCGGCGCGCCCAGGCCCTTGGACAGGCACACCGAGACGGTGTCGAAGAGGGCGCCGTACTCGGCCAGCGCGACCCCGTCGGCGACGTGCGCGTGCCAGATCCGTGCGCCGTCGCAGTGCATGGCGACACCGGCGGCGTCGGCGACGCGGCGCAGCTCCCGCAGCGTCTCCAGCGGGACGACGGCACCGCCGGCGAGATTGTGCGTCTGCTCGATGGCCAGCGCGCGGGTCGGCACCGCGTGGAACTCCTCGGATCGGATCATCCGCGCGACACGGTCGACGTCCACGTCGCCGCCGCTGGCCGGCCAGATCCGGGTGGAGATGCCGCTGTAGGCCGCGGTCGCGCCGCCCTCGTAGGTGATCAGGTGCGCGTCCTCGTCGCAGAGGAGCTCCTCCCCCGGGGGTACGAGCGTCGCCAGGGCCACCTGGTTGGTCATGGATCCGGTCGGGGCGAACATGGCCGCCTCGTGCCCGAACAGCGCGGCGACCTCGCGCTCCAGCGCGTTGACGGTCGGGTCCTCGCCATAGCCGTCGTCACCCACCTCGGCCCCGGCGATCGCCGCGCGCATGCCCGCAGTCGGCCGGGTGACCGTGTCGCTACGCAGATCGACGATTTGCTTTGCCACCGAGTACCTCCCTGAGCAGTACGGCGAATTTATCCCCTGTTGACCTGTTTCCGACAGAGAAATCACTAATCTAACGATGGATTCGGCAAGATCGTTTTGATCTGCGGTGTACGGCTACCACACCGAGGTTGCACGGACCCGACCAGGCGATGACCTGCCGACACCGCCCCGGCGCCTGCCGGACGCGGCCGGATCCCCCGGCGTACCCGCGAAGTCGGCCCCGCTCCGCGGTGGCTTCGCCGCTTCCCCGCGCCCGCCCGGCTCGTAGATACTGAACACCGGCCGGCATTGCCGGTGACGCGAGGGCAGCCGGGTGCCCGAGGAGGTACGGGGATGACGGACCGACCGGCTTTTCGCGTGGTGTGGCGCGGCTACGACCGACGCCAGGTCGATGCGGCCGTGGGAATGGGGGTTTTGCCCGAGGCGAAGCCCGCACCGAGCACGGCGGCGCCGGAGGGCTCACTGGACGCGGCCCTCGACGCGATGTTCACCGCGACCCCGGTCCTGGAGTTCGACGTCGTGCTCCGCGGCTACGACCGCCACGAGGTCGACGAGTACTTCCGTGAGCACGGCCGATAGGAGCTCCGGACCGAACCGTCATAGGTGCCTTCGCCCGCGAGACCGCCGAGACTCAGGCGGCGACCCGCTGGGGCACCTCACCGTACGGGCAGGCCGGTGACCGTACGGCCGATGACCAGGCGCTGGGTCTCCGTTTTCGCAGGTCAGCGCCGTCTGGTGGCCGGCCGGGTCGACGGACTCACCGTCCGGAGCCACTAGGCTGACGGCCTCCGTCGGCTGGGCGCCTGGACACGGACAGGATGTCCAGGCTGGCCGTGAGGTCCCAGAGGATCACGGACAGGGCGAACGGGGAGATGGTGTGCTGGTCATGGGTGGCGTCCTCGAGGACCTCCCAGTGACCACCGCCGATGACGTCGACGCGGTTGGCGACCGCGGGGGCGTAGCTGCGGTGGCCGACTCCGGCGAAGCAGCAGGCGTCGAAGCGGTTGAGGATCTGGATCTGCCGACGGCCGGGGCCGATGGCCGCCATGACGTACAGGTCGAGGTAGCCGGCAATGCCGTAGAAGGCCGGCTGGGTGTCCAGCCGCTGTTCCCAGTCTCCGATGCTCGATTGCGTGTTGGGCGCCCCGGGGCGCAGGTGGAACGGCAACGACCCCGCCGTCGGATAGCTCCGGGTGATGCGGGGATCGATCGCCGCGTAAACGGTGGTGGTCCACCCGCCGCCGGACAGGCCGATCATCTGGACCGAGCTCGGCCGGTAGGCCGCGATCACGTGGTTGAGCGCGACCGCGACGGGCTCCAGAAAGAACGTGAGGGTGGAGAAGGCCGCCGACTCCCAGCGCCTGAGGTCGGAATGGCCGACGATGTCGACGCGCTTCGCCGGATCGACCGGGTCGGTGATCTGCTGGGTGTTCCAGTGGAGGAACGGCATGGCGCAGGCCAGCACCGAGAACCCCGCGTCCAGCAGGCACTGGATGGTGCGCAGCATGGTGTCCAGGGGCTCGCCGTGCCCGTTGTGGTAGACCACGATCCGCCGATTCCATGCTCGCGCCGGCAGCACGTGGAAGACCTTGGACCGCACGCCGTACCGCAGGGGGACGGTCAGCTCGTCGATCCGGCTGACCTGCGTGAGGGTGGCGAAGCCGGGCGCGGAGATCCCACGGACGACGTACGGCTGCCCGGCCGGCAACCCGGCGCCCTTCCACACGTGTGCGACCAGTCTGCTCCGCTTGGCGGCGATCTCGGCGGCGCTGTTGATGGTGATCAACGGCTCGACGTCGACTCCGACCGCCTCCTGCGGCATCGCCTTGTACGCGAGGCCGTGCCGCGCGGCGATCACCTGGTTCACCGGGGCGACAGGTCGGGGCGGGAACGGGTCCCAGGACCGGGCGCTTGATTCGGGGGGAGCGGAGGCCGCGGCGAACGCACCGCCGGCAGCCATCGCTCCAGCACCGCTCAGCAGCCGTCGTCGTTCAACATCCATCCCACGCGTATGCCCCGCCGACCGTCGGCATAGGGGAATGCTCCGCCCATGGCTTTCCGGCAGCTGCTCGAAGCGAGTCGTTTGGCACCGAAACCTCAGGAGTAACCATGGTGCGCACGGGCGTGCCGTCCCTGCCGGCGCTGTGAACGTCGGCCTGCCTGATGGTGATCGGTCGACGATTCGTGGAGGTGCGCCGTCCCGAGCCCGATCGACAGTTGTTGAGCGTTGTGCTGGGCGGAGGCCGCTGAGCCACGGGAGGTGCCGGACGCGGATCCCGTGCCGCCCCTCGTGCTGCCGATCCGGCAGTAGCCGGAGTACAGAAAGCCCCGGTCGAACGGCTCGCCGATGTCCAGCTCGATGTCCACGTGGCTGGGCAGGTAACTGAACGCCATGTTCAAGAAGATGAACTCCCTGCCGGTGTATCTCTGCCGGACCGTCTGCTTTGCGGCGGGCTTGCAGACGAACGGGTTCGCGTAGGTGTTGTACCCGAGCCCGACGCCGGTGTTGAGGAACCCGACGTCCTGACACTGGTACAACACTCCGCGCAGCGCGGCGGCGTTCCTGGGGCCGTGGTAGTTCGAGGCGAAGCTCTGGAAGCACGACTTCGACTCGCCGGTGGTGTACGGGGAGGGGCCGGCGGCCGTGATCGCGTCGAGGAAGGCTCGGCTACAGCCGATCTCCGGCGACAGGTCTCGTCCTGCGAGCAGCGCGGCCCGCCTGCAGCCGGTCACCGTCTGGAACGCGCCGACGACGTCCTCGTGCGGGCGGAGCCGGGAGTACGCGAGGACGAGGTCGATCTGAGCCGCGAGCGGGTACGCCCCGGTATCGCCGAACTCCTCGTCGAGGATGCGGAACCACGTCTCGAAGGCCGGCACCTGGACCTGGGTACCCGGGGGCAGGGTGTAGACGGCGAGGTCCGTCGGGGTGTCGTAGCTCTCCAGACTCGGAAATCCGACGTACGACAGGATCCCGATGCCGACCTTCGGCGGATTGTCGCCATAGCGCTTGCGCAGCAGCAGGTAGCGCTCAAGATTGGTGCTGGACCCGGCATAGGCGTACCAGAAGCCGCTGGGATAGATCGTCGTACTGCCGCGCGCGTACGTCGTACCGAAAAGCGAGGGCGAGACGCACCGGACCTCCCGGTTGTTCCACGCGGTCAGGTACTCGGCCGGTGTGGAGATGCAGCCGGCCCTCGCCCGGGTCGCCGCTCGCGTCGAATCCGAGGGCGCCGGCCAGACCATGGCGACCGCAAGAACGCAGGCCGCGACGACGAGAGTCGGCCTCTGGGCAGCCGACGGAGGCCTGAGGTTCATGCGTGCTCCTTGAGGCTCGATCGGCCGGTTCCGGTCGGATCGAAGAACGGCGAGCTACCGTGACCAATGTCGACGACACGAGCGACGTCGAGCCGGTGACGCGGCCGTTGATGGCTTTACCCGGACTGAACCGAGGGCAAGGCCGTACCCGGAGGAACGGTTCACGGTTCGTACTGCGCACAGGGCTCAGCCCCTGGGCCCACTCCATGGTCGAATACCAGCGAGCTGACGGCTCACGCGGGTGTCGTCCCGGCGTGATCCCACGCTTCTGTTCCCGCCGGGGAGCCGCTGTCACCTCTCGCTGATTTCCTCGGTGTCCAGCGGCGACTCGCGCCAGCTCTGGCACGTGAGTGATGAGGTAGTCCGCGACCTGAGTACCGCCTGGGTCGTCGAAGTGGATGGTGTCCGGCCGGAAGTCCACGCCGTTCACCAGCCCACAGGGCGGACCGGACGGGCAGACGATCGGTGCGGGATCGACCAGGCGCACCCTGTCCCGGTGGGATGCCGCCCACCGTACGTAGAGGTCACGAATCTTCTCGATGCTCGGGCCGGGCGCGTCGAGGCGGTTCGCCGGCGCGTGCTCGTACCACAGCGGCAGGATCACGACGACCTTGGCACCGCGGGCGGTGACGCGGCGGAGGGTGTCGTCCCACTCGGCCAGCACCTGATGTCGCCATTCATCGGTCCCGGGTGGAAGGTACCGATTCGGAGCTTGAATGCCCCGTATTTCGGTGATCGACTGCCATAGGACGAGTCCCGGCGCGTACGTCGCGATCAGTGCCGCCTGTTTGGCCGCGACAAGCCGTGGGCACGCGCCGGCCCGCAGCGGCCTCCTGTCCCCGTCCGGGTAGATGGCGACGAGTGGCAGCGTCCCCACCGGGCATGCGGTCAGCGCTCCGTCGATCACCCGCGCGCCGCGCGGGCCGAGCCGGCGCGCCAAATAGTAGGCGTAGTCCCGGGCGACCGAGTCACCGATCACCGCCACGGTCGGCGCCGACTGCGCGGACGACGAGCCGATGACGACGAAGGGGCTCGTGTCACCGCCCGCGGGTGTCGGCTTCGGCAGGTTCATGTGATGCGGAGGCGCCGGTTCGGCCGCCGCGAAGCCTGGCGTTATCGCACCCAGGTTCATTGCGAGCGCCAGCGAGAGAACGCCGCGAATACACGTCGACGCTCTTTTATCCGGACTTCTTCCATGCGCTTCCGAACCGATTGCCACGAGCCTGGACATTAACGCGTACGAACCACGAAACGCCAGACGCCGTCACAGCAATTTTTGGGTCTATTGACGCACTTTTTTTTGACGATTTACCCGACGGAAAGATCTTGTCGAGCGCATTGACGCGAAAGGCGAACCAAATGCCCGGATGCACCGCCAGAGACATGGATCGAACGGACAAGGTAACCTAATTACCTTGAGCTCCAAACGGTCAATTATCACGATTTCATCCCAGACGATAATGCGGTATAAATTTTCCAAGGTTGCACCAGATTTTGAGCGTGGTGGTGACATTTTTTTTGGCGCAGCCATCCCAGAGCTTGAAGTCACCTGTCCGATTCGTCTCGCCTCGGCGTGTCAGAATCCAGCCATGCGAATAGCGATCACTAATCACAGGAGAGGCTGCCGCGCGAAGAATATCTACAGCGGAGCCCGTCGTAAGTCGTTTCGCTTGCTCGGTATCGTCACAATGGCGGTCACGCTAGCGCCTCTCTCTGCGCATGGTGCGGGTATCGCGGTATCCGCGGCGCCGCAGCACCACAAGAACCTTCCGGTCGGGGGTGTCTATACCGGTACGGACGGCTTCAAGCCGATCCTGCATACCACGCCGGAGGGGATCCATGAGGCGTGGACCATCAGCCACCACGCGTACACGGGGCAGACGCAGCCTAGGGTCGCCTGTGTCAACATCGACACAGGCGTCCTGTGCAACGACGTGCACAGTCAGGCGACCGACTGGCCGAAAGCCCTGAACACCACGGAAGGCCCGCTGCGCAGCGGCCCCGTCGGCAACATGGCGACGACACAGGTACTCCAGACCATCCTCGATGGCCCGAACTCCCAGTTCGTCCGCTTTCCCGCCGTCACCACCACGCCGCTGCCCGGGTATCCGCACGGCTCGGTCGGCGTGGGCTGTGTCGACATGGACCTGCAGGCGAACTGCACCTACCGGCCGCTGGCAGGATTGACCAACAATCCGGGTCAGAGCAACGTCAACGGCCTGACCGGCTTCGACCGGGTCAAGGACCGGCTCTACGGCACGATCACCACCGGCCAGGTGCTCTGCTACGACACGGTCATCGAGGCGCCGTGCCCCGGCCAGCCGTTCGACGTCGGCTCCCCGCCCAACACCGACAAGGCGGGCCTCGCGCCCGATGACTTCATCGGCTCCACCGAACTGGTCAACGACAAGGTGTTCCTCTCCTCGAACCCGCAGTTCGCGGCGAAGACCCTGCATCCAGGTCACCCGGCCGTGACCTGCTTCGACCCGGCCACCAACCAGGCATGCCGGGGCTTCGGAACCAAAATCATCAGCAATCCCAGGGTGCTGAACACGCTCGCGGTGAGCGGGAGCTTCGACACCGCGGGTAACGCACTCGGCGCATGCGTCTTCTCCGGGAACCAGGACTATCCGGCGCCGATCACGAACTGCTGGGACTTCGACGGCAACCCGATCGCGCCGCCGTTCGAGCTGGCGACCGCCTTCCCGCCCGCCGGCAGGTACAGCATCGTGTTCCAGCCGCTGACCATCAAGATCCTCAACGGCGAGCTCCGCAGCTACTTCCCCGGCTATACCGAGGACCGGGTGCATCTGGGATACACGGCCTGCTACAGCTGGACCACGGCCAGCGCCTGTCATGGCTTCCCCGGACCTCTGCCGAACCAGAACACCCTCGGCGGGGACACCCATCCGTACGGCTATGGCTACAACCCGCTGAACAACTGCCTGTACGGCGTAGGCCATACCGGTTACATGTTCAGCGAGAACGCCACGACCGGATCCTTCGGCTGTTGACGTAACGGCCCCGGGTGGTGACCACCACCATGCACGTTCGCTCCTGGTATGAGTTGCCCGGCCGTGGAGCGGTGGTCATCACTCGGGGCTCTTGGGCGGCTTGCCCAAACCGGCCGGCGGCACCGGCACCGCCGACGAGTTCACGGCCGGCTTCGATGCGGTGTTTCTAGCCTAGAAATGCGGACAGCCATGCGGAGAACGATCAATGGCCACAGAAGAATCCGTCGCGAAAATGTCCTTTTAAGGAGCGCCCGCCGTAGTTCGTTCCGGATGCTGGGTGCCGTCGCATTGGCGTTCGGCACGGTGCCGCTATCGGTACCAGACGCGAGTCTGGCCGCAGCGCCGGCCAGAGCCCAGCACAAGAACATTCCGGTCGGGGGTGTCTACACCGGTACGGACGGCTTCAAGCCGATCCTGCACACCACCCCGGCGGGGATCCACGAGGCGTGGACCATCAGCCACCACGCGTACAACGGGGAGGCCCGTCCGAGGGTCACCTGCGTCAACATCGACACCGGGACGCTCTGCAACGACACGGCCAGTCAGGCGACCGAGTGGCCCAAGGCGCTGAACACCTCCGCCGGCCCGCTGCGTGCCGGTGGCAACGTCGGCAACGTGGCGACGACGCAGGTCATCCAGACCGTGCTCGACGGCGCGAACTCCCAGTTCGTTCGTTATCCCGCGGTCACCACGACGCCGCTGCCCGGATACCCGATCGGCTCGGTGGGTGTGGGCTGTCTGGACATGGACCAGCAGGCGAACTGCACCTTCCGGCCGCTGGTCGCGCTGACCAACAATCCGGGTCAGAGCAACGTCAACGGCCTGACCGGCTTCGACCGGGTCGGCAACCGGCTCTACGGCACGATCACCACGGGCAAGGTGATCTGCTACGACACGGTCCTCGAGGCGCCGTGCCCCGGCCAGCCGTACGACGTCGGCTCCCCGCCCAACACCGACAAGGCGGGCTTCGCGCCTGATGACTTCATCGGCTCCACCGAGCTGGTGAACGACAAGGTCTTCGTCTCCTCGAACCCGCAGTTCGCGGCGAAGACCCTGCATCCAGGGCCGCCAGCCGTGACCTGCTTCGACCCGGCCACCAACCAGGCGTGCCGCGGCTTCGGAACCAAGATCATCACCGATCCGTCGGTACACAGCACGCTAGCGGTCTCCGGAAGCTTCGACACCGCCGGGAACGCGCGCGGCGCGTGCGTCTTCTCCGGCAACGCGAACTTCCCCGCGCCGATCACGAACTGCTGGGACTTCGACGGCAACCCGATCCCGCCGCCCCCCGAACTGGCGACCGCCTTCCCACCCGCCGGCAGGGACAGCATCGTGTTCCAGCCGCTGACCGTCAAGATCGTCAACGGCGAGCTCCGCAGCTACTTCCCGGCCTATACCGAGGACCGGGTGCATCCGGGATACACGGCCTGCTACAGCTGGACCACGGCCAGCACCTGTCATGGCTTCCCCGGACCTCTGCCGAACCAGAACACCTTCAACGGGGACACCCATCCGTACGGCTATGGCTACAACCCGGCGAACAACTGCCTGTACGGCATGGGCCACACCGGTTACATGTTCAGCGAGAACGCCACCACCGGATCCTTCGGCTGCTGAAAGCCGGCTGACCCTGCATCCGCCTCTGGCGCGAGTGCCCGTTGTCAGAGCGGTAGCCATCATCTGGACACCGGCCCCGCGGTAGGCACTTCCCGCGGGGCCCTACGGACCTCGCCTCTACGCGACCATCCACGTCGTGCGACCCACCTCTCCCACCGAGCGCGGAGCGGACGCGAACCTCAGGTGAAGAGCGTCTCTCCGAGGAATCCGCCCTTCCGCGTGCCCGGTGGGCAGGCGAAGACGCCGGATCCGACGTGCTCGACGTACTCGTTCATGTGGTCGGTGCCGGCCAGCCGGTTCTGCAGCGTCACGAACTGTGTGCGGGGGTCGCGCTGGTAGGCGAGGAAGAACAGGCCGGCGTCGAGGCGGCCGAGTCCGTCGCTGCCGTCGGTGAAGGAGTAGCCGCGGCGCAGGATACGGACGCCGCCGTTGCTGTCGGGGTGCGCGAGGCGCACGTGGGCGTCGGCGGGCAGGCTGGCGAGCGGGACGGGGTCGTGTTCGTGCCGTGCGCCGTAGGGGTTGCCTTCGCCCTTCATCCGGCCGAAGACGTCCTGTTGTTCCTTGAGCGAGGTGCGGTCCCAGGTCTCGATGTGCATCCGGATACGGCGCGCGACGAGGTAGGAGCCGCCGTTCATCCAGGCCGCGCCGTCCTTGGCGGACGCCCAGACGTGCCGGTCCAGCGCCGTCTGGTCGTCGCCGGGAATGTTGCGGGTGCCGTCCTTGAAGCCGAACATGTTCCGTGGCGTCTGCTGGTCCGGCGTGGTCGAGGAGGTCTTGCCGAAGCCGAGCTGTGACCAGCGCACCGCCACCACGCCGAAGCCGATACGGGCCAGGTTGCGGATCGCGTGCACCGCCACCTGGGGGTCATCGGCGCACGCCTGGACGCAGATGTCGCCGCCGGTACGGTCGGCGGACAGGTTGTCGCCGGGAAAGTGCGGCAGATCGGCCAGCGCGGCCGGCCGCCGCGCCTTGAGCCCGAACCGGTCCGCACCACCCGACTCGAACAGCGTGGGCCCGAACCCCACCGTGAGCGTCAGCCGGGCCGGAGGCAGGCCGAGCGCCTCCCCCGTGTCATCCGGCGGCGACTCGGGCAGGCCACCGGCCGCCGACCCGTACGGACGCCCGGCGGTCAGCGCCGCACCGGCCGCGGTCCACTCCTTCAACATCCGGACCAGGCGGGCGCGGTCGCCGGTGACCACGTCGAACGCGGCGAAGTGCAACCGGTCCTGCACCGGCGTCGCGATACCGGCCTGATGCGCGCCATAGAACGGCACAGGGCTGGCGTCAGGCGCGGAGCCCTCATGGGCTCGGGCGACACTGACCAGGCCGGCGCCGGCCGCGGCACCCGCGGCCAGCGTCGCACCGGAGTAGCCGAACAGCCGGCGCCTGCTGACCTGTCTCACTTGGCGACGACCCCCGCGAGCTTGGACAACGGCTCGCCCAGCGCGTTGACCTCGTTGGACAGCTCCTTGCGCTGCGCCTCGCCGACCGTGTCATAGGACACGTACCCGTCGCCCTTCTTGTACTTGGCCAGGAGCTTCCGCACCTTGGCGAACTCCTCGGTCAGCTCCGAGGACAGACCCGGGTCCTTCTCCAGTACGACCGGCTTGAGCAGCTCGAACGCCTTCTGCGCGCCGGCGACGTTGCCCTCGAAGTCACTCAGGTCGGTGTGGGAGAAGGTGTCCTCCTCACCGGTGATCTTGCCGGTCGCGACCTCATCGAGCAACTCCTTGGCGCCGTTGGCCATCGAGGTCGCGGTGATCGACGCGGTGCCCACCCGGACCTTGAGGATCTCGATCTCCTTCACGAGCTGGTCCGCGACCGGGCCCTCGCCCTTGAGCGACCTGGTCTTCCACAGCGCCTTCTCGATCTGGTGCCAGCCGGTCCACTTCGACCCTTCTCCAGGTCGGCCTCACGGGTGTCGACCTTCGGGTCGATGTCACCGAACGACTCCGCCACCGGCTCGATGGCCTCCCAGCCGAAACGCGACGGCGCGAACTCGGCCTTCGCGCCGGCCATGTCGCCCTTGGACACCGAGGCGGCGAACGTCTTGGTCTTGGCCAGGGTGTCGTCCACCTGCCGGCCGATATAGACCCGGTAGGCAGCGACCGCCTGGTCCAGACGCGGATCGGTGGCCTTGCCCTTGCCGGTCACCGTGAACGTGGTGTCCCTACCAGCCGCGCTGTCGTCATTCCCGCACGCCGACAGCACGGAGAGCGAGACGAGGACCGCGCTCGCGGTGGCGAGCCGATGGACAGGGCACACGGGACCTCCAGCAGACAGCGGCGAATCGGCTTAGGGGGTCCTTACCTAGGATAGGCATGCCCAACTCGAACTTGTGCTTTCACGGGAAGTCAGACCAGCCCTATCAGTGACATGAGAAACGTACCTCTGACCTGAAATGGTGTGGATTGCGACGTCTATACCATGTCGAGACGGGAAGGCACCCGTCAGGTGAAGATTACAGCGCGACAGCTGGGCCACGACGCTATAGAAGCGGTCAAGAGAGACGATGTCGAATAATTATTTAGCAATGCACTCCGAGTCGGAGTGGCGACGACGACGAACCTCTGCATTACTACCTTGCGTGCGGTTGCTTCTCCAGCGGCCGTGAATTCGCGATGTACGGGAGGATGCACGTGATCAAGAAGTTCGCTGCGGTCGGTGTAGTAGCGGCCGCCGCCTCTGGCGCCCTGCTGCTCGGTTCACCCGCATACGCCGACAATGACACGAGTGGCGCGGGTGGGGTGCTCTCCGGAAACCAGGCAGTGATTCCGGTCTCCATCCCGATCAACGCCTGTGGCAACGCACTCGCGGTCCTCGGCCTGGCCAGTGCCGGCTGCAGGGGCGGCGCGTCGGTCGGCCACGGTCACCGCTACCCGATTTTCTAACGACGGCCGATGCCCCAAGCATCGGCTTACCCAGGGCCCCCGCACGGTATTGCGTGCGGGGGTCCGCCGTCTTGTCGCGTGCCGCTCCGCGAGTGTCTCCTCAAAAGAAGGTCTCCCAAGCACTCAGAATGCTGCGAATGAACGCCGATCACACAAGAACCCCGTTTTCGACGAAAATCGGGCGATGACCCAATGACACCATGGCCCGTTGCAGGGTTTCACCCTCCAGATTCCATTTTTGGTTCGCCATTCCGGAATTTTAAGATTGGCGTCTAATTCGTCCGGCGTCGGCGTGTCAGAATCCAGACAAGTTCACATCCCACCGCGGGCCGCTTTGCAGCACCGCACAGTAAGGGACACCAACATGGCCAAGACGACACGCGACCGGCTCACCTATCTGCGCCGGCGGGCTCTAGCCCGCTGGCTGTACCGCAGACCACTTTCACAGCTAAGTCCCGAACGTCTCTATCTATGGTCGCAGGCGCTCATCGAGACCGCGGACGTACCCGGAGCCGTTGTCGAGATCGGCTGCGCGTCGGGTGGAACCTCGGCTCACTGCGACCAACTGCTGCGCAACATCGGGGTGCGCAAGCGGTACGTGGCGATCGACACCTTCGACGGGTTCGTGCCAGAACAGTTCGACCACGACGCCGAGCGAGGCACGCCGGAGGCGGTCCGCCATGGGTTCGCCGCGTCCTCGTACGCCCTGGTCCGTCAGATCCTCCGGCAGCTCGGCGCTCCCGGTGTCGAGCTGGTCCGAGCCGACATCGTCACCATGGCACCGGAGACCCTGCCACCGGTGATCTCCGCGGTTCTCGTTGATGTCGACCTGTCCCAGCCGGTACACGCCGCCCTGCGGAAAGTGTGGCCCCTCATGGCGCCAGGCGGGACGGTGCTCGTCGACGACTGCGACCCTCACACCAAATTCCGGGCCCGTGACGGTTTCCAGCGGTTCTGCGCCGAGCTCGCACTCTCCGAGGAGTACGCGTACGGCATGGGCGTGCTTCGCCGGGACCCGGCACAGGTCTCCGGAGCGCACGCGTTCGCCTGACACCCTCCCCACGCGCGCGCGGGGCGAGGCCCCGTAGCGGAGCGGAGATCACCAGTCCGTACGGCGGCACGTAATCGGGAACGAAGTCAGGGGCCGGCCGCGTACGCGCCGGCCCCCGTCACGACCCTTCGCCCATGGCCGTGACCCTCTGGCGCCCGGCCGCGGGGCGCGGTACGCGGACCGCCAGAGGTGCGCGCCCCGCGCGGTGGACGAAGTTGAGGACGGTCCCCAGGAGACGGGCGTTGACCGCCGCGAGCCGTTCGGCCGCCTGGACGACCTGCTCTTCGCACGTGCGGCCGTACCGGGTCACCAGGATCGCTCCAGCACAACGGCGCGCGAGGATCGCGGCGTCGCAGACACCCAGCAGCGGCGGGGCGTCGAAGATCACGATGTCGGCCTCTCCTTCGAGCCTGCGGAGGGTCGCGCGGAACGTCCGCGAGGCGAGGAGCTCGCTGGGATTGGGTGGGATCGGCCCGCTCGGCAGGACGGAGAGCGAACCTGATCCCCAGGAACGCAGCACGTCCTTGACGGCCATCCCCTCCGACAGGACGCTCGTCAGGCCCGCCGCCTCGCCGATCCCGAGGTAGTCGCCGATCCGCGGGCGGCGCAGATCGGCGTCGACAAGGATGACGCGTGCACCCGACTCGGCCAGCGCCATGGCGAGGTTGCAGGCGATGGTGGTCGTGCCCTCCTCCGCGGCGGAACCGGCGACGGTCACCGAGCGCGGAAGGTCACCGGCACCACCGAACTGGAGCGTGGTCCGCAGCGACCGGAACGCCTCGGCGTGAGCCGAGCCGGCGTCGTCACGCATGGTCAGGGGGTGTTTTGCCGCTCTGCGGTCGAGGTCTATCGCGGCGAGCGTCGGGCTCGCGGTCAGGTCGGACAGGACACGGGCCGATCGCACCGAGGTGTCGGTGCGATCCCGGAGTACGGCACCGACCGCGCCGACGACCAACCCGATCACCAGGCCGACGCCGAGGTTGCGAATTGGCCGCGGGCTCACCGGCGCTGTCGGCAGGACCGCCTGGTCGGCGACCATGATCTTGACGGTTGGGTGCGCGGACCCCCCGGACCGTTCGAGCCCGTCGGCATAATGCGAGAACTCCGCCCCCAGGGTGTCGGCGACCTGCACCGCGTGGGCCGCTGACGGATCGGTGACCGTGGCCCGCAGCAGAACGCTGTCCGGGAGCGCTTGGGCGGTGATCCGCTGCTGGAGCTCCTCCGCGGTGACGCCATCGCCCAGGCGCCGCGCCACGCCGGCCGTGACCCCCTGGCTTCGCATCAGCGCTGCGTAGGACTTCACGCGTTGCTGGGACAGAAGGACCGCCTGGTAGGCGTTGGTCAGGTTGCCGCTCTGCTCGGGCGCGGAGACGATCAGGGTGATCGACGCGGCGTACTGCGGCGTCGTGCGTGCCGTCACCAGGGCGGCCGAGATGAGCGCGAACAGGACCGATGCGACCACGACCATCCATCGACGCTGGAGTACGCGCAGGTAGTAGAGCTTTTCCACGGTTGATGCGTCGCCTTTCACAGAGGTACTCGTGTCGGGTCGGGGGACGTCTCGTCATGCGCGGTGTAGACGGGCACCTTCTGCAGCAGCCAGACGAGCAGCGCGCCCGCTCCTGCCACGCAGGCCAGGGGGATGAATGCGGGCACCCAGCCACGGATGACCGGGATCGCGGCCAGGCAGGTGAGCGCGGCGGTCGCCGAGAGCACCGTCGCGACCTGCCAGGTGCTCAGCCCGAGCCGACGCAGCCGGTGCGAGACGTGGTCGGTTCCACCGAGCATCAGCGGACGATCCGCGCGATGCCGCGCCACGAGCACGACACAGGTGTCGACCATGGCGACGAACGTCACCATCAGCGGTACGGCGACGACCACCTCGTGGCGGGAGCCCTCGCACACGAGGAGCGCGGACACCGCGATCACGAACCCGATGAAGAGCGAGCCGGCGTCGCCCATGAAGATGCGCGCCGGTGTCCAGTTGTGCGGAAGGAAGCCGGCGCAACCACAGGCGAGTGCCAGGAGCAGCACGCAGACGCTCCGCTGGCCGACCATGAACGCCGGGATCGCCAGGACCGCCCCGGTCACCGAGGCCACGCCGGCGGCCGCGCCGTCCATGTTGTCAAGCAGGTTGAAGGAGTTGGTGATGCCGACGATCCACAGCACCGGAAGGAGATAGTCGAGCGGGTTCCCGAACAGGTGGATGCGACCGCCCATGGTCACAACCGCGGTCGCCGCGAGTCCCTCGACGATCAGGCGGGTCGACGGGGAGAGCGGCCTCAGGTCGTCGGCGAAGCCGAGGAGTGCGACGGCAAGCGACGCGAGGACGAGCGTTAGCAGACGGCCGTCACCGCTCACCATCATCGCCGACGGGAGCAGCACGCCGATCACGATGACCACCCCGCCGAGGTAGGGCGTCGGACTCGTGTGGGCTTTGCGCGCTCCCGGACGGTCGGTCAACGCGAACCGAATGGCAATTCGACGGATGAATTCGGTCAATCCGCCGACCAGTGCGAAAGCGACTATGCCCACCCACTCCATGCCATCTCGTCCATCCTGTTGGCGACATCAACGTCCCCAAACTTTCTTACCGCACGAGCATAAACGGAAACGCAGCCTCTCACATAACCCCTGACCCTCTTGACAGGGCGACCATGTCGGCGCTTTCGTATCGAATACAAATCGCCCGAGGTAGCGAAAAGAAACTGTAAACGACAGTCAAGATCTAGAATGTTCACGTGGCGAGGCAGCGCCCTGGCCCGGCGCAATGTTTCCCTGTCTATTGACTGTGAGTTACGAGCAGTTGCCCAGCCTTGTCCATATTCGCGAAAGGAGCCCGATGGGTTCAGTCATTAAGGTGGTCGGCAGCATCGCGGCCGCCGCACTGCTCCAGGCCGGGGCGGCAGTCGCGCCGCCCACGGCGCTGGCCACGCCGGTCACATTCGTGCCCTGCAGCACGCCGGCCCTCATCTCCGCGGTCAACGCGGCCAACATTGCCGGGTCGGGCGTGCTCCGGCTGGCCTCATTCTGCGACTACGCTCTCACCAGCGCCGCGGCGAGCGGCCGGGGCCCAGACGGTCTGCCGATCATCTACGGCAACATCGTCCTCGCCGGGGGGCGGTTCACCAGGATCAGCCGGTCGCCGGCGGCGCCGCGCTTCCGCATCATCGAGGTGGCCGCCGGCGCCATACTGGGCGTGCGGAACCTCTCCATTTCCGGCGGGGAGGCCGACGGCACGATACCGGGGAATGACACCGGCGGCGGCATTCTCAATTCTCGCGGAAACGTGGCGCTCATCCACGCCTGGATCACGAGGAACACCGCGGACAGCGGGGCCGGTGTCTCCAATGACAGCGGCCGGGTCCTCGTCAGCCACAGTCTCATTCGCGGCAACACCACACGTACCGGCGGCGGGGGCGGTGGCGGCTTCTATAACGACGGTTCACTTCTGGTGGCCAAGAGCCTTGTCGCGGGCAACCACGCCAACACCAATGGCGGCGGTATCTACAACGGGCAGGGTGGCAGGACCGAGCTGCAGCGAAGCGTCGTCGACCACAACACCGCAGGCGCCGGTGGCGGCGGGATCTACAACGCCTCTGACGGCAGGTTGGTGACCATTCACTCCCTGATCAAACATAACTCGGCCGCCGCTGGCGGCGGTATCAGCAATGCGGGAATTCCCAACCGGGTGGCGCTCATTGCGAGTCTCGTCGCGGGGAACATGCCGAACAACTGCGTTCCGCTGAACACCCTCGCGGGTTGCGTCAACTAAGGCGCAAATTCGTCCACACCCCGTTCTGGTGGGCGAGCGACGGCCCTCCGGTCAGGGGTGACGGTGCCCGTTTCCGTCACCCCTGACCGATGGCATGGCGACACGTGGCGACGGCGTCACGTCTCCGAGCGACTCATGGAGGGGAAAACGCGTGGAAGGCACCAAGTCCTGGCGCGGGCTCGCCAAGACGACGCGTGACCGCGTGCTCTGGCGTACGCCCGGCCTGCAGATGCTGGTTCGCGGGGCGGCCCGCCGCCGGTGCGTCCCGCGGGCGTTCTGGCGGCGCCTGCATCCGTCGGGCCTGTGGACGCTGCACGCGCCGGACGGTACGCCGTTCGCCTACGACTCCGCCTACCCGCACGACGGGCTCGCGCGCCACATCGTGTGGACGGACATGCGTGACTGGGAGGCCGGGACCCAACCGGTCCTGTTCCACCTCGCCCGGCAGGCGGAGGTGTTCGTTGACGTCGGCGCCTACTCCGGCGTCTACACGGTGCTCGCCTGCGTCGCCAACCCGAGGCTGCACGCCGTCGCCGTCGAGCCGAACCCCGTCAAGCTGCCGCAGTTGCGCTCGAACGTGGCCGCGAACGGGATCGCGGATCGGGTCACCGTCATCGGCAAGGCGCTGTCGGCGCGGACCGGAACCGCCAGGCTCGCGATTCCCGGCGACGACTCGACGGCGTCGCTGCGCGGTTCCCGGCCCGGCGAACGGGTCGTGGACGTCGACGTCACGACGGGCGACGCGGTCCTGGACGGCCTCCGCGTGGGTCTCGTCAAGATCGACGTCGAGGGCTTCGAGAGCGAGGTCGTGAGGGGCATGGCCCGGGTGCTCCGCACCCACCACCCAAAGATCATCGCCGAGTGTCTCGACCCGGAGGCGCTGCACGAGCTGCGTCACTCCACCCGGGAACTCGGGTACCAGCACGTCTACCACCTCGGTGCCGACGGCCCGGTGATGGCCACGGACCGGCCGTTCAGCCCGGCCAACTACCTCTTCACGATCGAACCGATGACGAACCGGGTGATGCGGAATGGCTGACTCTCATGCTCGACGGGACGGCAACGTACGGGCCCGGGTCTCCGAACGCGCCCAGACATTCGGCGCGCTTCGCGGCGTCGACAGCCCGTCCTCGCCTTCTGCGGTTTCGCTGTCCCGCGTCTGCCTGCTGATCGGGCAACTCGGCCTCGGCGGCACCGAGAAGCAGGTCGTGCTCCTCGCCAAGGGCCTTCAGTCCCGCGGCATCGAGACCAGCGTCTGCCTGCTGTTCGAGGGCGGGCCGCGCGAGCAGGCACTGAGGGCCGCTGGCGTGCCCGTCGTGTACCTGGGCTTTCCCTCCAGTATCACCCTGCTGAGGAAGCTACCGAGCAACATCGCCGCCTTCGCCCGTCTGGTGCGTCACCTACGGCAGCTGCGACCCGACGTCCTGCACGCGTTCCTCTACCACAGCTACGTGACGGCGGCGCCCGCCGCGCGCCTGGCACGGGTCAAGGTCCTGGTCGCCGGCCGCCGCAGCCTCGGTGACTTCAAGCAGGGCCGCCGGGTGCTGCTGGCGGTCGAACGTGCCGCGACGACCATCACCGACCATCTCGTGGCGAACGCCGAATCCGTCGCCGAGGACACGATCCGCAACGAAGGTGTACGGCTCGACAAGATCACGACTGTGTACAACGGCCTTCCGGACTCCGCGTTCGAGGCGGCGGCTCCGGCGGAGCTCCCCGCAGAGTCACCGGTCATCCTCTGCGTCGCCAACCTCAAGAGCTACAAGGGCCACCGCTTCCTGCTCGACGCCGTCGCGCGGCTCCACGATCGGAACCTGCCGTGCACGCTCGTCCTGGTCGGGGAAGGGCCAGAACGCCGCGCGCTGGAGGAGCAGGCGGCACAGCTCAAGATCGACGTGCGTCTCCTGGGAACCCGCACCGACGTCGAAGCGCTGCTGGCGCGAGCGGACGTCGCGGTCCTCCCCTCCCTTCACGAGGGCATGAGCAACGCCGTCATGGAGGCGATGGCGACCGGGCTCCCGGTCGTCGCCACCGAGGTCGGCGGCACCCGCGAGCTCCTGCGCGGCCACGGCGTTCTGGTTCCGCCCTCCGACTCCGAGGCGCTGGCCGACGGGCTCGAGCGGGTGCTCGCCGATCCCGCGCTGGCGGCGCGCCTGGGAGCCGCGGCGCGTGCGTGGAGCCGCGAGCACCTCCACGTCGACACGATGGTCGACAAGCATGTGGCCCTCTACCAGGAGCTGCTGGAGCGCAAATGTGCGGAATAGCCGGAATCGTCTCGACGAGCGCTCCCGACGCCTCGCTCGTCCGCCGGATGTGCGACGTGATGGTCCATCGCGGCCCCGATGGCGCAGGCTTCCACGATGACGAGCATGCCACGCTCGGCATGCGCCGACTCGCGATCATCGACGTGGCCGGCGGCGACCAGCCCGTCTACAACGAGGACCGGACGATATCGGCCGTCTTCAACGGCGAGCTGTACGACTTCGCCGCGCTGCGGGACATGCTGCGGCGGCGCGGTCACCGCCTCACCACCGAAGGGGACACCGAGTGCCTGGTGCACCTCTATGAGGAGTGCGGCGACGACCTCGTTCACCAGCTCCGCGGGATGTTCGCGTTCGCCATCTGGGACGCCAAGAAGCAGCGGCTGCTGCTCGGCCGTGACCGCGTGGGCAAAAAGCCCCTCTACTGGCGAGCCGACGGCACATCCCTGACCTTCGGTTCGGAGCTGAAATCCCTCGTGCAGGACCCCGCCATGCCACGCGAGGTCGACCCGGTCGCGCTGCACCACTACCTGACCTACCAGTACGTTCCGGCTCCCTGGTCGATCTACCAGGGCGTACGCAAGCTCGAACCAGGCCACCTGCTCGTCTGGCAAGACGGCGTCCAGGAGATCCGCCGCTACTGGCGCCTGGACTTCACTCCCCGCCGGGTGAGCAGTGAGGAGGACGAGGCCGAACGGCTCCGCGAGCTCCTCCAGGAGGCGACACGGATCCGGATGATCAGCGAGCGGCCTCTGGGTGCGTTCCTTTCCGGCGGGAT
This sequence comes from uncultured Actinomycetota bacterium, assembly GCA_963799975.1. GTDB lineage: Bacteria > Actinomycetota > Actinomycetes > Streptosporangiales > Streptosporangiaceae > Actinoallomurus. The sequence continues at coordinate 2,027,814 of CAWCZF010000006.1, forward strand.
CGACTCCTCGGCGGTCGTGGCGGCGATGGCCCGCCAGAGCGGCGAGCGGGTGAAGACGTTCAGCATCGGCTTCGACGAGCAGCGCTTCGACGAACGCCGCTACGCCCGCATGCTCGCCGAGATGTATGGCACCGACCACCACGAGATGGTGGTCACCCCGTCGGCTCTGGACGTGCTACCCACGCTGGCCTGGCATTTCGACGAGCCGTTCGCCGACTCCTCGGCGATCCCGAGCTTCTACGTGGCACGGATGAGCCGCGAGCGCGTCACCGTCGCACTCAACGGGGACGGCGGTGACGAGTGCTTCGGCGGGTACCGGCGCTACCTGGCGATGGCGCGGACCCAGCGGGTCAGCGTGCCTGAACGGATGCGGCCCCTCCTCATCGGAGCCGGAGAGTTCTTCACCGCGCGCGGCGAACCGGGTTCACCTCTCCATAAGGCGGGCCGCGTGCTGGAGTTGATCGGGTATCCCGGCTCACGTCGCTACGCGCGCATCATGTCCTACTTCACCCCCGAGCAGAAGTACACGCTGTACACCGACGCGATGCGCGAACGACTCGCGGGCGTGGACAGCTACGCGCTGATGGACGAGGTGTTCGCGGCATCGCGGGCGGACTCCGACGTCGGCCGTTTCATCGACGTCGACGTCAACACCTATCTGCCCGGTGACCTGCTGGTGAAGATGGACATCGCGACGATGGCCAACTCGCTGGAGGCCCGCTCGCCCTTTCTGGACCACCACCTCATGGCGTGGGCCGCCGGGCTCCCCACCAGCCTGAAGATCCGGGCGGGCACGACCAAGTACCTGCTGAAGAAGGCCGTGGCCGGCTGGCTGCCCCCTGAGCTCGTCAACCGCCCGAAGATGGGATTCGGAATCCCACTCGCGACGTGGCTGCGGACGGAGCTCCGCGAGCTGTCCTGGGACGTGCTGACCGACAAGACCGCCCGCTCACGCGGCTTCTTCCGGCCCGAGGCGGTCTCCCGGCTGCTCGTCGAGCATGGAGAGGGCCGCGACCACGGCAGCCGGATCTGGGCGCTCATCCAGTTCGAGCTGTGGCACCGGATGTTCCTCGACGACACGCGCCCGGCGGCGCCGCACCACGACGTGGCCGGCGAGCAGCGGCTGTCACCGTGACGCCCGACAGGTCGCGGTGAGCGCCTCCGCGCGGCAGGCATCGCACACGATGCTGACATGCGCGGCCAAGTTCGCGCTGGGGGGCCTCTCGACGGTCGTCGTGACCCGGGAGCTCGGGCCGGAGCGACGCGGCGCGTACGCCGTCCTGGTGACCATCGCGACGGTCGCCCTGATCCTGGCACACCTGTCCATCGAGTCGGCGCACACGTCGCTGTGGTCCCGCGAAGCGGACCGCCGGGCCATCGCAGCGAACGCCCTCCTGCTCGGCCTCGGCATGGGAGGGGTGTGCGCCGCAGTTACCGCCCTGGCCGCGGCCCTGGACCCCTCGATCCTGCCGGTGCCGGGATACGGCCTCCTGCTGGTCGCGCTGCTGTCGATCCCCTGCAACCTGTCCGGCACGCTCCTCAACAACGTACTGATCCTTAGCGGCCGCATCGGCGTGGTCAACTGGGGAGGTCTCCTCGCGGTCGGCGTCTACTGCGTGACACTGGTGCTGCTGACCACGACGGGGATGCTGACCCTGGGATGGGTCATCGTCATGTGGACACTGTCGGCGGCTGTGCCGGCGGCCGTCGCGACGGCCGCGGTACGGCCCAGGCTTCGCGACCGGGACCGGGCCTTGGCGCGCCGGGCCCTCGGCATGGGCCTGCGGTATCACCCCGGCAATATTTCGCTCTACCTCCTGCTGCGGGTCGACGTCCTCATCCTCAACGCGCTCATGTCCAGAACCGCGGTCGGCCTCTACTCCGTGGCCGTCATGCTGATGGACCTGACCCGTACGGCGGCGGACTCCATCGCGCAGGTGACCCTTCACCAGCAGATGGGCGGTGACCACGACTCCGCGACCGCGCTGACGGTCCGGACCACACGGCTGGCCACGCTGCTCGCCGTCGGCTCGGTCGGACTGATGTGCGCGGCGGCGCCCGTCCTTATTCCGGTGGTCTACGGCCCGGCGTTCGCCGGAAGCGTCTACCCGCTGCTCGCCCTGGCGCCGGGCCTGGTCGCGCTCGGCGCGACGCGAACGCTCAGCAGTTTCCTGCTGCGCCTCCACCGGCCGTTTGTGACGTCCGGGATGGCCCTCGGCGCGCTGGTGGCGAACGTGGTACTGAACCTGCTCCTGATCCCGGTGTGGGGAATCGTCGGATGCGCGCTCGTCTCCAGCGCCTGTTACTGCGCGCTGGCCGCTCTGCAGACAGCGTGGTTCGTCCGCGTTACCGGGGTGTCATACCGGCGCTTCGTGCCCGGCCCGGCCGAGCTTCGCTACCTTGCCGTCGTCTCGGCGCGTCTGGTCACCGCGGTCGCCACCTCACTGCGGCGTACGCCGGCCCGGCAGGGAGACGGCGCGCATGCCGAACGGACCGGTGGACCGCCGGCCTGACCGGCCGACCGGCCCGCCCGTCGTAGCGGACGGTCCACCTCGCCGTGTCACGACCCGGGCCGTCCAGACCTGCTTCCGCTCTGCCCCCGACGGTCCCACAGCCACAGCAGGGTGCTCACGGGCAGCGTGGACGCCCAGAGGAGGCGCGCCGAGCCCGGCAGCTCCGCGCCCTGACGGTGCAATGGGATCCGCTCGACCATGCCGAGTCGGCCGTACTGCACGGCCGCGCGGATGAACAACGCCGGCGAATGGCGGAACCACGGCATGTCCTGCTTGAGCACAACTGCGTGGTAATCGCGCAGCGCGGCGCCGATCTCACCCAACGGCCGCCGTGAGAGGCGGTCATGCCCGGAGGTGTTGACGAGCACCAGCAGATCGTCGACGTAGCGGGTGAGATACCGGCGCCCGATCTGCCGCCAGACGATGCCCTCCATCACGAACGAGCGGTCGTCCGGCTCGGGGAACGGGTGAGCGCGCAGGACGTCGGTGCGCAACAGACCGGACCGGTCACCGCGGGCCCGGTGGACATAGACAGCGTCGTGCCAGGTGCAGTCGACCGGCCGGTGGCCGGGAAAGCGGTCCCCGATCCGGCGGCCCGTCTCGTCGACGCACCGGCCCACCACCCCGAACAAGCCGCTCTGCATCTCGGCCGGGATCTCCCGCCAGCGGTCGAGAAGCCGGGTCAGCCCGCCGGGCAACAGCGCATCGTCGGAGTCGATGAGGAGGGCCATGGTCCCCCGCGCCATCGGGATGCCGCGGTTGAGCGCCACGTGCTTTCCGCGATTCGGCTGCCGGAGGAGCCGGACGGGGAACGGCGCCGACTCGGCCATTGCGGTCACCAGCTCAGCGGTGCCGTCGGTAGAGCCGTCATCGACGACCACCCACTCCACGTCCGCGTCCTGTTCGGCGATGCTCGCGAAGAGCGCCGGCAAGGTGGCCGCACGGTTGTAGGTGGCGGTGATTACAGAGACAAGCATCCCTGGCCCTCATATTCCGTGGACACGTTCACACCGACCGGTAGGACGCCGGGCGTTGGAAGACGTACTCGTTGCAGCCGAGGCCGCCGCCGCAGGTCTTCAGATGGCACAGCTCGAACCCGCGCTCACGCAGGAACACCAAGACCGCTTCGGGCTTGGCGACCTCGAACGGATAGCCGCCCACCCAGTCGATGAGGTCGTGCCGGGCCGACATCCCCCGCGCCCGCGGCGCACGGGCTTGGGACGGCCCGGGATGACGACCGGCAAGCCCCAGGAGCCTCTTCGCCAGGCGTCGCCGGGAGAGATAGGCGGCGCTGCCGAAGACGAGGGCATGCCGCGCTACTGGACCGGACCTGTTGTAGCGCCGTTTGACGGCCCGCCACACCCGGCTCTCGAACCCCTGGTCGTTGTAGATCGAGATGTAGAGCCGCCCTTGCGGAGCTACGAGACCGGAAAGGAGGTCCATCGCCCGCCACATGTCACCGGTGTGGTGCAGCACACCCCAGGAGTAGACGACGTCGAACCGGCCGAGCGTCGCGACGAAGTCCTCATCGAGGATGGAACCTTGTTCCACGCTCCAGGCACCGGCTGGGGCGAAACGGTCGCGCATGGCCTCCGCCGCCGCCACCGAGTCGGCGTCGAAGTCGAAAGCCCGGACCCGGGCCCCGAGGCGGTGCGCCGCGAGTGAGAACAGCCCACTGCCGCACCCCACATCGAGGAACGTCCGTTCCGACAGGTCACTGACGCCCAGGGGGCCGGTGAGCGACTCGGTCGCCACGGCGATCCTCGGCTCATCGACGGTCTCGGTGAAGTCACACCAGTTCCGGCCGAACGCGAAGCGTTCGCCCGCACTGATCTCGGCCTGGCTGTCGATCATGTTTCCTGCTCTCCTCGCGATGATCCGATCCGGTTGGATGGTGGCCGGGGGGAAGAGGCCAGCAGGCAGCCCAGCGACAGCCAGAACGGCATGCTGACCACGAGATTCGCCAGTTGGTTGGCGAAGAACAGCCCAACGGCGTAGGCGACGACGACCGCTCGCAGCACAGCCAGGTCGCCGGACCGGCGGCCTCGCACACCCAGCCACAGCAGGGCCAGGAAAACGACGAGGGTCATGACACCGGACTCGGCGGCGAGCCGGAGGTAGTCGTCGTGCGTGGCGATGTAGAGGCCAAGGACCGGCGACTTCGCGGCGTGGGAGGGGAACATGCCGTACCCGATGCCGCGGAGCGGGTGCGCGACGGCGACGTCCGCCGCGTACCGCGCGGCGTGCTCGCGTGCGGAGTTGTTGGAGGTCAGCTGCGTGGCGGGACGCTGGCCGGTCACGAGATGCTCGGCCGCGCCGAAGCTCCCGGGGAGCACGGTGCCGGCCGCCGCCATGCCGACGACGATCAGTGCCTTGCTCGTAAGAGAGCGGCCCTGCAGAAGGACGACGGCGACCCCCGCGACGGACGCGAGGAAGGCCCCTCGTGACTGGGTATCGACGATCCCGGCGCCGCACACCGCTGCGGGCACGAGCCAGACCGTCCGGTGGGTCCGGCGGGTCAGGCCGACGGCCGCGACGAGCGGCAGTACGAGCATCGCCCCGAGGTAGTTGGGGTTGAGGCCCAGACCATCGAGCCGGCCGTCGGCGTGGTCACCGAGGGCCAGGACGTAGGCGCCCGCGATGCTGCCGGCGACCGCCGTGACACGCGCGACACCACCCGGTGAGGGAGGAAACGCGGTGGCCACGGAGAGAAGGACGAGACCGGCGAGCAGGCCGAGGATGTCGACGATCGAGGTCGGGGCCGACCGCTCGGCCGGAAAGACGAAGCTGACGAGCAGCAGGGCGGCCAGGACGGCGATCCAGCGGTGCGGCACGCCGGGCGCCCGCAGACCGACCACGCCCACCGGCGTACCCGGCGACTTCCCTGACAGGGCCACCGCCACCGTCACGGCGGCGATACCGCCCAGTGCCGGGACGGGGCCGCCGGTCTGCACCGCGCCGAGCAGACCGACCGGGACCACGCACAGCGACCCACTGCCAGGGCCGGAGACGGCCAGGAGCCCCAGGACCATGGCACCGACGGCCAGCGCGCTCAGCTGCGGACGACTCAGCATCACGAAGGTGAGAAGCAGGGCGGCCGGCGGCGCGAGCAGCGGTGCCCGGGCCGCGGCATACGCGGCCAGGGCGGTGAACGGACGCGCCATCGCGGCAGTCATGTCGTCACCCTCTGTCGCCCGCCTCCGCAGAACACCTCATCCTTGATCATCCGCCGGAGATTCCCTCGCTCGTAGCCTGCGGATGACCAACCTTTTGATCATCACGCCCTACTCTCATGTGATCATACAAGCACGGAGAGTGACCATCTTGAAGTGGTCATTAACAGTCTTGAGAGGCGTGTCATGGGCGGTAGTACCCAGGCAAGGTATCTGGTGACGGGCGGCGCTGGTTTCATCGGCTCCTATCTCGTCAATGCCCTGCTGGACCGCGGCGACGCGGTCGTAGCACTGGACAACCTCACGACCGGGCGCCTGACCAACCTGGACGAAGCCGGCCGGTCACCGGACTTCCGATTCGTCCACGGCTCCGTTCTCGACGAGCAGATGGTCGACGAACTGGTGCACGAGTGCGACGTCGTGATCCACATGGCCGCCGCGGTCGGGGTCCGGCTGGTGATGGAACAGCCACTGAAGTCGCTGACCACCAACATCCGTGGCTCGCAGGTCGTGATCGACGCGGCGCATCGCTACCGCCGAAAAATCCTCATGACCAGCACCTCAGAGATCTACGGGAAGAACTCCCTGGGCCCGCTACACGAGACGGCGGACCGGATCCTGGGCAGCCCTACAGTCGTACGCTGGGCCTACAGCACGGCCAAGGCCGTCGATGAGATCCTCGCGAACTGCTTCTACCGTGAGCGCGACCTGCCCACGATCGTGGTGCGTCTGTTCAACACCGTCGGCGCGCGGCAGAGCCCCGCGTACGGCATGGTCATTCCGCGCCTGGTCCAGCAGGCACTGCGCGGCGAGCCGCTGACGGTCTTCGGGGACGGCCGGCAGAGCCGCTGCTTCGCGCATGTGCTCGACGTGGTCGACGCGTTGCTGCGGCTGCTGGACGACGACGGCGCCATCGGGCAGACGTTCAACGTCGGCTCGTCGGAGGAGATCAGTATCGGCAGGCTCGCCGAGATGGTCATTGCCTGCACCGCGAGCAAATCCAAGATCCAGATGGTCCCTTACGACGAGGCATACGGACCAGGCTTTGAGGACATGCAACGCCGCGTTCCCGAGACCACGAAGCTGCGTGCGCTGACCGGCTGGGCGCCGAAGTACTCCCTCTCTGACATCCTCACGGACGCCATCGCCGAGGCCCGGCTGGAGGAGACGCCCCATCCCGATCTGGTCTCTCCGTGAGGGCAGGCCTTGACGTCGAGACCGTCTACGCCGCAGCCGACCTGGTGCTTCTCACATCCGACAACGAAGGCATGCCGGTCTCGCTCATCGAGGCGGGGCTCGCCGGCCTTCCGGTCGTCGCGACACGTGTCGACAGCGTCGGCGAGGTCGTACGCGACGGTGTCACCGGCCTGCTCGCCGCCTGCGACGAGCAGGATCCGGGCGCGCTGACGGCGCGCCTGCTCCTCGACGAGCCGCCGCGCGAGAAAGAGGGAGTCCGTTGAGAGTCCTTGTCACCGGCGGTGCCGGCTTCATCGGGGCCAATCTCTGCCGCCGACTCACGGCGCAGCCGGAGATCAGCGAGGTCGTCGCGCTTGACGACCTGAGCACCGGTCGCGCCGAGAACCTCGCGGACACCGGCGTCCGGCTCGTCGAGGGGACGATCCTGGATCCGGACCTGCTCGCCCACCACGTGCGCCGCGCCGACACGGTCGTCCACCTGGCCGCCCGCCCGTCGGTCCCGCGCTCGCTCGCCGACCCGATCGCCAGCCACGAGGCCAACGCGACCGGCACGATCCGAGTCCTGGAGGCTTGCCGCGAGAGCCGGGCCCATGTCGTGGCCGCCTCCTCGTCCTCGGTCTACGGCGCTGTGCCCGACCTGCCCAAGCACGAGGAGCTTCCCACGCGGCCGCTCAGTCCGTACGGCGCGAGCAAACTCGCCGCCGAGGCGTACACGCTCGCCTACGGCGCCGGCTTCGGGCTGCCGGTGCTGGCATTCCGCTTCTTCAACGTGTACGGCCCGCTGCAACCCGCAGGGCACGCCTACGCGGCCGTGATCCCGGCGTTCGTCGATGCCGCGCTACGCGGCGAGCCACTCCCCGTACACGGCGACGGCGGTCAGACCCGCGACTTCACGTTCGTCGGCTCCGTGACCCGCGTCCTCGGCGAGGCCGTCCTGAGGCGAGTGGTCAGTCCGGAGCCGGTGAACCTGGCGTTCGGAACCCGGGTGTCGATCCTGGAGCTGACACGCCGCCTCGCCGCGGTCCTGGGCCGGCCGATCGAGGTGCGGCACTGCCCGGCCCGTGCGGGCGACGTGCGCGACTCACAAGCCGCGGACGGGCGGCTCCGCGGGTTGTTCCCCCGTACTCCGGCGGTGCCCCTGGACGCGGGACTCGAACGGACTGTCGCCTGGTTCCGCGACCAGCACGCGTACGCGGAGGACGTGACGACTCCCTGAACGGCGTCGGCGCGTCGCCCGACAGGCCGACGCGATCAACGAGTTCGCTCGCGCGCGAGACGCGCGAGACCCGCAACGCCCACGTGGACCGTGGGCGAAGCGGTGCAGGCCGGACTGCGTGTCGTCGGCATCGACGTCGACCGGACACGCGTCGACGGCCTCAACGAGGGATCGTCCCACGTCGACGACCTCTCCGACGACGACGTCGCGGTGATCCTCGCCCAACGGTTCCAAGCGACGACCGACCCGTCTGCCATCGCGGCGGCCGACACCGTGATCGTCTGTGTTCCCACTCCGCTGGACCAGGACCGCCGTCCGGACCTCAGCGCCGTGACGAGCGCGGTAGAGATGATCGCCGACAACCTGAGCGCGGACACGCTGGTCATTCTGGAGTCGACCACCTGGCCGGGAACGACCGAGCAGGTCGTGTGCCCGCTTCTGGAGAAGAGCGGGCTCAGCGCGGGCATCGACTTCCACCTTGCCTACCCCCCCGAGCGCATCGATCCTGGGAACCTCGACTACGGCCTGCGCAACACGCCCAAGATCGTCGGTGGGCTCACGCCGGCGTGCCTGGACCGCGCGGTGGCGTTCTACGACAAGTTCGTCGAGCAGGTCGTTCCCGTGCGCGGGACGCGCGAGGCGGAGATGGCAAAGCTGTTGGAGAACACCTACCGGCAGGTCAACATCGCCCTCGTCAACGAGATCGCGATGCTCTGCGAGGAACTCGTCATCGACGTCTGGGACACCATCACCGCGGCCGCCACCAAGCCGTTCGGTTACCAGGCGTTCCGGCCCGGTCCCGGGGTGGGCGGCCACTGCATCCCGATCGATCCGAGCTACCTGTCCCACAGTGTCCGGCGCCTCGGTCATCAGTTCCAGTTCGCCGAGCTCGCCCAGCAGATAAACGACCGTATGCCGGCGTACGTCGTCGACCGTGCCTTGCGCCTCCTGCACCGCCATGGCCGCTGCGCGCTCGGCGCCACCGTGATGCTGCTCGGTGTCACGTACAAGCCTGACATCGCCGACGGCCGCGAGTCTCCCGCCGAACCGATCGCCGCCCGCCTCACCGCCGCGGGCGCGCGGGTCGGCTATGTCGATCCGCTCCTCGCCGACTGGTCCGCCCGAGGCGTCCCCGTAGCGCGCGTCCTGGACTTGGACGAGGCACTGGCCTCGGCCGACCTCGTCATCCTCCTGCAGCCACACCGTGCCTTCGACCTCGATCTCATCGCCACCCAGAGCACCCTGGTCCTGGACACACGCGGTGTGCTGGCGCCCTCGGCGACCGTCGAGCGGCTATGAGAGGTCGGCGGCCGAGCCACGACCACCCCTCCGCGCGGTCCTCGAAGAAGCTCCCATCAAGTGCGCAGTAGGTACGCTCTCAGCATTCGCCCGCTCCGGTCACCGGGTCCACGTTGAACAGATAGCGGCGATCCCCGATGCCGTAGATACAGGCGGCGGTGCCGACATATCCGTAGTCGTGGGTGTCACCGCCGTTGACACTGGGATGGCCGTCGACCGGGGGAAATCCCGGGCAGGCCGCCTGGGCGGTCCAGTCGTAGCAGAGGGTATTTCCTGGATACACGTTGTCCTGTGTGTAGAAGGCCAGGTAGCTGCGCACGTCTCCGCCTACCGTGAGGTTCAACGGTGGAAAGATCACACTGCCGGTGCCTCCAGCCGGGAACACGCTCGCCAGGCCGGCCGGCGGTGTCGCGACGTTGCCGCTGAAGTCGTAACAGTTCACCGTCGGCTGCTGCGTACTGCGTTTGCCCGTGACGGCGCAGACGCCCACCACCGTCCCGCCCGCGTTGTAGTCGGGGAAGACCGCTGTGGCCACGTAGGCATCCGGCGCGGTGGTGAGTGTCTTGACAGCCCAACCGGCGCACGGTGCGTCGACGGCCGGGTCGAAACACGTGAGGGCCGGCGCGTGCGTGACGGTGGTGGTGCTCGGGTCGGGGCCGTTGGACGCGGTGTAGACCCGTCCGCCGACGGCGGCCTTGCTGCCGATGAAGTCGGTCGGACCCAGACCGGGCCTGTCGTCGTTGGGCGGCGTGTTAGTGGCGTACGGCTGGCCGGGGCACGGAGTCAGAGTGGCCGTGGACATGCACAGTTCCTTACCACTGGTCGTGGTGCCGTACAGATTGGTGCCCACACCGACGAACCCTGCCAGGCCGTTGACGTTGCTCTGTCCGGGTGTGTTGGTCAGGGCCGCGAGCGGTGTGTAGGCGCAGTTCAGCTGATTTTGCAGGTCCACACACCCTGCTCCCACCGAGCCGCCCGGAAATCCCGGAAACGGGGTGGTGGTTACCACGGGATAGAAGATCTTCGTCCCCGATGGATCCGGTACGAATTGCGGGACCTCGGTGGTCGACACGTCACCAAGAGTGTTGGTGTCCAATGGCAGTGGCTGGGTGTTCAGTGGCATGGGCCACGTCTTGGTCCCATTCTTGTCCGGGCATGGCGCCCCGGTGGCCGCATCGGTACAGAAGATCTTCGGCGCCGTCATCGGCTTGTACCCGTGATGGCCGATGACCCATACCTTCGGACCTCCGCCCGCTCCGGTCTGGTTGTACAGGTATGGGAAGCCGTCAACGTTGAGGAACTCACCGGCCATGACTCGGATGATGTCCGTGTCGAGCGTGACCGCCCCGTTGCGGGCCAGCGCCCGACCGAAGATCTTTACCCCGGTCGTCACCGTAATGGACGTCAGAGCGAGGATGTTCCCGACGAACGTCGAGTTCGTGCCCAAAGTCGCGGAGCTGCCCACTTGCCAGAAGACATTGGCGGCTTGAGCGCGATTGATCAGCCTCACCACACTGCCCGAGGCCGTGGTGAGCGTTGAGCCCATCTGGATGATGAATACGGCGTTCGGGTCGCCCTGACCGTCGAGAGTGAGCGTGCCGGTTATGCCGAGGGATGAACCGGACTGGTAGACGCCGGGCGTCAGGGTCTGGCCACCGAGGTCACCCAAGACGATAGCTGCCGGACCGCGTGTGGCAGCGTCGTTGTAGGCGGCCGTGAGATCGATCTTGGCCTGCGCGGCAACGGCGTCGGCCGCGTGTATCGTGCCGACCACCGTGCCAGGCGGGAATCCGGTCACGGCGGTGCCAGGGCTCAATCCCACGTCACCGTTGACGACAGTGGGTCCGGTATTGGTGACCGTCGAACCGGCCAGCACTCCGAACTTGGCGGCCGTCCCGAGATCCACCGGCGCCTGGGCAGCATGCGCATGGGGTCGTCCAACAGCAAAGGCAGGCATCGCGGACAGAACCAGGATACATACCGCGATCCCCGTCATCAGGACGGCATATTTGGCCGGCCTGCGGGCGATTCGGACATCATTCGCCATCATTTTTCGGTCTTTCATATACGATAGCTTCCATAGGCTTGATTCAGTCGACGTTGGACGACCATCTCCATTATCGCCATTCACTCGCTGCGCAATACTGTTCTGCCTCGGCGGGTAATAACCGAATCCCGAGTCTTTGCAAAGAACTGCGAAATAACACCTAGAAAGCATCCCTGCCGTGGCAGGGATGACCGCTTTATACGTTTATACAAGTGCCGGTGTCGAGAGGAGTGACCATTCGCATTATCGATCGATACCATGACCCCTATATCGGGACACATGGCACGTCGAGGACGCCATCTCGCCCTACGTTGACTTTGCCAAGAGTCGAGATTCAGCCTCGTCCCAATGAGGGCAGGAACAGTCTCGTGCGATGACCTGAACAGGATGACGTCCTCGTGCGATTTGACGGTTAATCCCAGGTATGGGCGAGAGCTCATTTTGATGAGTGCCCTAAAGGCGAAAGATCACATGATGCCACCCAAGATGGTCGATTTTTGTCGCAAGCCCTCCGTGCGTGCCTGCCTGGCAGCAGGAATCGCGGTGGGCGTCGCCCTCGTCGCTGTCATGACCGCCCTTGTCCTCAGGCAGTCGTCCGCGCGTGCGGCGACGGCGCCGGTGAATCTCGGGACGGCCGGCAACTTCGCGGTGCTGGGCGGCCAGACGGTCACCAACACCGGGCCCAGCGTCATCACCGGTGACCTGGGGGTGAGTCCGGGGAGTGCGGTGACCGGATTCCCTCCCGGTACGGTGTTCGGGACGATCCATGCGGCCGACGCCGCGGCCGCGCAGGCTCAGGTGGATCTCACCGCCGCGTACATCGACGCAGCCGGACGCGCCCCGGCCACGGCTCTCCCTGGAAACATCGGCGGGATGACGCTTACGCCCGGCGTCTACAACGCCTCTTCGTCACTGGGCATCACCGGTACGGTGACCCTCGACGGCCAGGGCGACCCGAACGCCGTGTTCATCATCCAGGTCGGTTCCGCGCTCACCACCGCATCGAGCAGCGTCGTGAACCTGATCAACGGCGCCCAGGCCTGCAACGTCTTCTGGCAGGTCGGGAGTTCCGCGACTCTGGGAACGGGGTCCACGTTCAGCGGCAACATCCTCGCCCTTACCTCCATCACGGCGACGACCGGCGCGAACGTCAACGGCCGGCTGCTGGCCCGGAATGGCGCGGTCACTCTCGACACCAATGTCGTGAGCAGGGCCGACTGTGCGCCCACGCCCACTCCGACGGTAACAGTGACCCGTACGGTGACCGCCACACCGACCGTCACGGTCACCTCCACGGTGACGGCCACACCGACCGTCACGGCCACACCGACGGTCACGGTCACCGCCAGGCCCACCGTGTTCGTACGTCCGCGTCTTCGCCCGCATGCTCGTACGGACAGCCGTTCAGACAACGATACGAATTTCGACCTCAAACAGAACGGACACCACGCTGCCCACAGTCTGACCAGAACACGCGAGCACCACTACCCCCGTATACGCATCCGCGGATACCCATCCTGGCCCTTCCGCTGACCGGCTGAAACCGGCCACCGCAAAGGGAATCAGTGCTGACAGGCAGCATGCACCTTTCCATGTTTCCCTGCAGTTACATGGGTAGTCCATTGCTGCGACACTGAGTCTTGAAGGGTATATGTTTTGACGCTCTTGACCCTGATTCGATCACGGAAGATTAATATGCACTATGGCGAGCAGGTACGGTACACCAAAAGCTTGCTATCTAGTTAAGCTCTCGAACCACGCCTCGCCCAAACACATCCACTGAACATCGGATCAAAGAATGCATAGACCTCTTTTTGCGCTGACTGCAGCTGTCGGCATTCTGGCAGCGACTGCTCTTCCCGCTTCAGCTGCGGACACAACCGTCACGTTCTCAATCACAACCGCGGGCCTTACGATCAGCGCGCCGGGAGCGGTGAACATTGGCTCCGTCGCATCCGGTTCCACCAGCATCTCAGGGCAAATCGGTCCCGTCACGGTGACTGACCTGCGCGGCACGTTGGCGGGTTCCTGGACCGCGACCGTCACCGGAACCGACTTCACCACGGGCGGCGGCACACCCGCCGAAACCATCCCCGTAATCAATGTCAGTTACTCACCGGGAGATGCGACCAGCACAACAGGCACTGGGACCTTCGCACCTGGCCCAGGCGGCATCATCAACGTGCCACGCGTCGCATTCACCGGCACGGCACTTACGGGCAACAACTCGGCCACGTGGAATCCGACGCTCACGGTAACCATTCCGGCCGCAGCCGTCGCGGGGACCTATACCGGCACTGTCACCCACTCTGTCGCCTAGTCGGAGCCAACAAAAATCGTGCGTCTTCTTAACGGCGCCCTGGTGCTGCTGGCGGCCGGGATGCTCATCCCGGCCGCCAGCACGCTTGAGCGACCCGCACTGGCTACGGACCAGCCGCGCAGGAACGGCATCGGGATTCGTTTGGTCGACGCCCCGGTCAACGCGCGAGCCGACTCGCGGGCCTGGCGCTACATCATCGACCATCTTTCGCCGGGTGCCGTTATCCACCGGCGCGTCGAGGTGTCCAACACGACCAGGTCACCCAAACACCTCTCCCTATATACGGCAGCCGCGGAAATCCGCAACCAAAAATTCCAGTTCGCGCCCGGCCATACCCGCAACGAGCTGTCCACCTGGACCACTACCAACCGGCATGAAGTGGTGCTAGCCCCGCATACTCGCTCGATGGTCACCACGACCATCACCGTGCCGGACAACGCCGCCACCGGAGAGCAGTACGCCGTGATCTGGGCCGAGGCGGCCAGTACCGCGCCATCCGGCGGAGGCGTCGGAGAGATAAACCGCGTTGGGATCCGGATCTACCTGTCCGTCGGACGCGGTAACGCGCCCTCTGCCTTCACCATCGACTCGCTGGCCGCACGGCGATTGCCCACCGGCGCGCAGGTCGTGCTCGCCCAGGTGCACAATACCGGGGGCCGCGCACTCGACCTCAGCGGTGATCTGAAACTCAGGAACGTCTCCGGAAGCCTTAGTGCAGGTCCGTTCAAGGTCCAGACCGGCACCACCCTCGCCCCCGGCGACTCCGGACCTGTCACCGTACCGCTCAGCGAGCAGGTACCGAACGGTCCGTGGCGCGCCCACCTGCGCCTCCAGAGCGGGCTGACCAGACGCGATGCTGAAGCAACCATCACGTTCCCCGCCGGTACGGGGACAGCCGAAACGGCCAAGGCAGAAACCGGCTTTAGCTATTACCTCATGGGCGCACTCGCCATCGGGGTCATCCTCTTGGCGATCCTGGCTTCCAGGGTACTGCTAACCCGGCGGAAAAACCGTCCCCGTCGGAATGCATCAGAATTCGACTAGTAATGTAAATACTCGCGCTCGCACTGTGATGGCCGCGTTTCTTTCCGAACGTCGCTCAATCTCCGGCGTGAACGTCAGCACGAAGTCAGCACCGCGTTGAGAACAGACTGGAAACGATGGAGTCTGACGAGCACTCGGTCATCGACGCGCAGCGTGATCAAATCCGTTGCGGTGGATCACGCTTCACGCACTTGACCTGCGGAAACGCTACCGGACCGGGAGTCCGGTGATCGTACGGCCGATGACGAGGCGCTGGATCTCCGACGTGCCCTCGAAGATGGTGAAGATCTTGCTGTCGCGGTGCCAGCGCTCGACCGGATAGTCGCGCGTGTAGCCGTTGCCGCCCAGGATCTGGATGGCGTCCTCGGTCACGCTTGACCGCGGTCTCGCCCGCGTACAGCTTGGCCATCGAGCCCTCCGCGCTGCTGAAGTCCTTGCCGTTGCGCGCCATCCACGCCGCGCGCCAGACCAGCAGGCGGGCCGCGTCGAGCGACGTCTTCATGTCGGCGAGCTTGAACGCCACCGCCTGGAAGTCGCCGATCTTGCGGCCGAACTGCTCGCGCTCGCTTGCGTAGTCCAGCGCGTACTCATACGCCGCGCGCGCGATGCCGACGGCCATCGCGCCGACCGTCGGGCGGGAGGCCTCGAAGGTGCGCATCGCCGCCTGGCCGGCGGCACGCTTGCCCTCGCGGACCCGCGCCAGGCGCTCGTCGAGCTTCTCCTTGCCGCCGACCAGGCACGAGCCCGGGACGCGGACGCCGTAAGGACCACCTCGGCGGTGTGCGAGGCGCGGATGCCGTGCTTCTGAACTTCTGGCCCTGGGAGAGGCCGGGCGTGCCGGGCGGGACGATGAAACTCGCCTGGCCGCGCGAGCCCAGCTCCGGGTCGACGGACGCGACGATCACGTGAACGTTCGCGATGCCGCCGTTCGTCGCCCACGTCTTGGTGCCGTTGATGCACCCATTCGTCCTTGGCCTCGTCGTACGACCGCGCGCGCGCGGATCGCGGCGACGTCGGACCCGGCGTCCGGCTCCGATGCGCAGAACGCGCCGAGCTTCACGTCATCCGCGGTGCCGAACATCTGCGGCACCCACTCCCCTATCTGCTCGGGCGGCCCATCGCCGAGACCGAGACGGCGGCCAGGCCCGAGCCGACGAGCGACAGGCCGATGCCCGCGTCGCCCCAGAAGATCTCCTCGAAGGCGACCGGGATGCCCAGGCCGGACGGCTCGAACCACTGCTGGGCGAAGAAGTCCAGCGAGTACAGGCCGATCTTGGCGGCCTCCTGGAGGATCGGCCACGGCGTCTCCTCGCGCTCGTCCCACTCCTCGCCCGCGGGCCGGATCACGTCCTTGGCGAAGTCGTGCACCCACTCCTTGACCTGCTGGAGATCCTCAGGCAGATCGAGGGAGAACGGCGAGTCTTCCGACATGGGTTTCCTCCGTCTCGTGACAAACCGCGACCAACCGCGGGGGCGCACTATTGGACATCGAGTCTCTTAAGCGTAGACCCCGTCGAGGTTACCGGCGGTAACATCGTGGCCAGAGTCACAAACGGGCGAGATGGCCACGTTGGAGAGTCACGAGACCGTGACAACCGGTACTCTTCACGTGACCTAAGGCGTGACACGACGAAAGCGCTCCACCCCGCCACGACAGGGATGGGAGCTCGAGTGGGTCTCCTCCGCGGCCGTGACTCCCGCGCCCCCCGCGCGCTGACGTACGGCGCCCTCGTTCTCAGTCGTGGTCGTGATCGCGGCGCTCGTCGCCATCCTGTGGCCGGGCGGATCACAGACCCACGTCACCGCCTACTTCGAGCGGGCCACCGGCGTCTACCCGGGCACTGAGGTACGCATCCTGGGCGTCAAGGTCGGCAAGGTCACCAAGGTCACGCCCAAGGGCGGCATGGTCGAGGTCGAAGATGGCCTACGACGCCCGCCACAAGGTGCCGGCCGGTGCCCAGGCCGTGATCATCGTGCCGTCGCTGGTCGCCGACCGCTACATCCAGTTCACCCCGGTCTACCGCGGCGGCGCTGCGCTCGAAGACGGCGCCACCCTGGCGCTGTCCAACACCGCCGTGCCGGTGGAGCTGGACGACGCCAACCAGGCGGTCAACGAGCTGACCAAGGCCCTCGGCCCGCAGGGCGCCAACGAGAACGGCTCGCTGTCCAAGCTGCTCTCGACCAGCGCGCAGACCCTCGACGGCCAGGGCGCCGACTTCAAGCAGACGCTCCAGGACCTGTCCGACGTCAGCCGGATCCTGTCCGACAACCGCGGCAACGCCACCCAGACGGTACAGAACCTCGCCAAGATCACTCAGGCGATGGCCGCGAGCGACCGCCAGATCCGCTCGTTCTCCCAGAACCTCGCCACGGTGTCGCGCACGCTCAACGCCGAGAAGGCCGAGCTGCGGGCCGCGGTGAAGAGCCTGACGGTGGCGCTGCGGGAGGTCTCGGACTTCGTCAAGCAGAACAAGGCCGAGATCGCCGCGAACGTCCAGGGCCTCGCCCAGGTCACCGGCGATCCTGGTCAAGGAGAAGGCCGCGCTACAGCAGTTCCTCGACAAGGCGCCCGGTGGCCGCCGCGAACGCCGCCAACGTCTATGACTCCCAAGACGGGTCGCTGCACGCCCGTCTCAACCTCCAGCAGTCGCAGAACATCGCGATGTGGCTCTGCTCGCTCGCCTACTCGCTCGGCGCGCCGCCCAAGCAGTGCGAGACACTGCTCAAACCGCTCAACGCGCTCGGCGTCCCGCTCGGCAAGCTCAGCCTGGACGCATCGGGAGTGACCGCGGCGACGACACACTACGACGTGGTGCCGCCGCCCGCCGACGCGTACGGCGGCAACCCGCCACCCGCGCAGGGCAGCGAGCCCTGAGAACAACGGCACGAACCCCGACCCGACGTTCGGCGGGCTCCTCTCGCCGCCCTCAAACGGTTGAGCCGAGACGGTCCGGGACCTCGATCACCGGCGGCCGTTCGCCGACCGCGACGTCGCTGACCCGCATCTCGTGCCCGTCGCCCTCGCGCCGGAACTGCGTCAGCGTGGTGGACGGCGGCTCCAGGCATGCGACGCGGCCCTGCCGCTCCAGCCGCGACCACGCGGTCTGCATGATCTGGCCGGACATGCCGCCGAGCGCCTCGGCGGTCTGGTGGCGGTGCACCCGGGTGCCCAGGTCGACCTGGGCGATGGCGTCGAGGCCGGCGAGTTCGAGCACGTCGACCAGCATGCCGAGCTCGACGCCGTAACCGGTGACGAACGGCAGGCGTTCGAGCACCGAGCGCCGGCCCGCGTACTCTCCCGACAGCGGCTGGAGGACGCCCGCCAGCAGCGGCCAGTGCATGTTGATCAGGGGCCGCGCGACCAGCTCGGTCACCCGGCCGCCGCCGTGTGCCACGGTCACGCCGCCGCTGACGTACGGGCGGTCGTAGCACGCCTTGACGTAGCGGACCGACGGGATCGGTCAGCAGGGGGCCGAGCAGCCCCGTGACGAACGTGGTCGAGAAGTCACGCAGGTCCGCGTCCACGAAGACGATGACGTCGCCGTGGGTGACGTGCATCGACTTCCACAGCGCCTCTCCCTTTCCGGACATCGGCGGCAGCTCGGGCAGCACCGCGTCCTGTGCCACCACGCGCGCACCCGCCGCGGCGGCCACCTCGGCGGTGTCGTCGGCGGACCGGGAGTCGATGACGACGATCTCGTCGACGAGCGGTGCCGCGTCGATGAGATCACGGCGGATCGCGGCGACGATGTCGCCGACGGTCTCGCGCTCGTTGCGCGCGGGCAGGACGACGCTGACCGTCGTCTCACCCTTCGCGGCGAGCAGCTTGTCGATGGGCCAGTCCGCGGCACAGCTCTTGCGGTTCCGTAGCCATTCCTCGACCTGGGGCAGCAACGGGTCCCCCTCTCCTAGGCGACCAGGCGACTCGGCCCATTGACTCCCGCGTCCGGTTTCACGGTCGTTTCGTCAACGTCACACTCCGGGAACGTCATCCCGACGCATGCTGGTCCAGGAACGCGTACACATCCGCCTCATCCACCCCAGGGAACGCACCCGGCGGGAGCACGGCGAGGACGTGGGAGTGCGCGCGCGCCGACGGCCAGGCGTAGCCCTGCCAGCGCTGGGCCAGCTCGGCGGGCGGGAGCTGGCAGCAGTCGCCGTCGGGGCAGGCGGACTTGACCCGCCGGTTCGTCTCGCGGCCGCGGAACCAGCGCGAGTGCTCGAACGCGACGCCGAGCGTGATCGCGAACTCCTTCTCGTGGCTGGGGTCGATGTGGGAGAGGCACCAGTACGTGCCGGTCGGGGTGTCGGTGTACTGGTAGTAGATCGAGAACCGGTCGTCGGCGGAGAACACGTGCCGCCCGGCCCACTCCCGGCACATCCGCTGCCCCTCGATCGCGCCGTGCTCGTCGGAGGGGAAGATCAGCCCGTCGTTGGCGTACGCCTTGTAGATCGTGCCGCTCTCGTCGTTCTTGGTGAAGTGCACGGGGAGTTCGAGGTGGTGCGTCGCCAGGTTGGTGAAGCGGTGCGCGGCCATCTCGTAGGAGACCGAGAAGACGTCGCACAGATCCTCGATGGACAGCTCGCGGTCGGCCTTGGCCTCCTGGAGGTACGGCACGACCGAGCGCTCGGGCAGCAGCGTGGCGGCGGCGTAGTAGTTGGCCTCGACCCGCTGGCGGAGGAAGTCGGCGAAGTCCTTGGGCACCGCGTGCCCGAGCGCGATGTGCCCGAGCGTTTGGAGCAGGATCGTACGGGGCGTGTGCATGCCGAGCTGCTGGCGTTCGAGGTAGATCCGCCGGTTGCGCAGGTCGGTGACGGACCGTACGGAGCGCGGCAGGTCCTGGACGTAGCGGAGGGTGAAGCCGAAGTAGGTGACGAGCGAGAGCAGCATGCCCTGGGACAGCGCGCCGGCCCGGTAGCCGACCGACTCCAGCGTCTTGGCCGCGGCCGCCTCGATCTCGCCGAAGTAGTTGCCGCGGTCGTGCATCTGCTGCCGGAGCTCCGCGTTGGCCTTCCGCGCGTCCTCCGGGCTCGCGGTCGGCTTCGTACGGCTCCGCTTGACCTCGTCGTACATGGCGAGGAGGTGTTCGAGCACGTCGTTGGGCACCCGCTTGCCGATCTTCAGGTGCGGCAGGCCGAGGCCCTGGTACAGCGGGTCGCGCTGGGCCTCCTCGATGCCGATCTCGAGCTGGGCGCGCCGGTTGGGGGGCTGTTTGCGAAGAAGTTCCTCGATCGGCACCTCGAGCGCGGCCGCGAGCGCCTGGAGCAGGGAGAGCTTCGGCTCGCGCCGGCCGTTCTCCAGCAGTGAGAGCTGCGAGGGGGCTCTGCCGACACGTTCGCCCAGGTCAGCGAGGGTGTAGCCGCGAACTCGACGAAGATGACGCAGACGCTGACCGAACGTCACAAGGTCTAGACCATTCGTCAAGTTCAGCGTTTCTTCTTTTTGAAAGCCCGTCACCACTTCACGGTAGCAGAATTTTTGGCGTTCTTCTTGTTACTAGGTAGTTCACTAAGCCCGCCCTCGGCCGGAAACTGAGGACAGACGCACCCAGGGGACGACATAGGAGGGCAATGGCAATGAATGACCGTCGCCTCAAGGGCGCAGCCGATGAGCTGCAGCAACAGTGGACGACCGACGAGCGCTGGGCGCAGATCACGCGCGACTACACCGCCGAGGACGTCGTACGACTGCGGGGAACCGTGCAGGAAGAGCACACGCTGGCCCGGGTGGGCGCGGAGCGTCTCTGGAGGCTGCTGCACGACGACGATTACATCAACGCTCTCGGCGCGCTGACGGGAAATCAGGCGGTTCAGCAGGTTCGCGCGGGCCTGAAGGCGATCTACCTGTCGGGCTGGCAGGTGGCAGCGGACGCCAACCTCGGCGGCCAGACGTACCCGGACCAGAGCCTGTACCCGGCCAACTCCGTCCCGGCCGTGGTACGCCGCATCAACAACGCGCTCATGCGCGCCGACCAGATCTCCTGGTCCGAGGGCGACGAGGGCGCACCGCACTGGCTCGCGCCGATCGTGGCCGACGCCGAGGCCGGCTTCGGCGGAGTGCTCAACGCGTTCGAGCTGATGAAGGGCATGATCGCCGCGGGCGCCGCGGGCGTGCACTGGGAGGACCAGCTCGCGTCGGAGAAGAAGTGCGGCCACCTCGGCGGCAAGGTGCTGATCCCGACCGGCCAGCACATCAAGACGCTGAACGCGGCACGCCTCGCGGCGGACGTGTCCGGTGTACCCTCGCTGATCGTCGCGCGGACCGACGCACAGGCCGCGACGCTGATCACGAGCGACATCGACGAGCGCGACCAGCCGTTCGTCACCGGCGAACGCACCGCCGAGGGCTTCTACCGCGTACGCAACGGCATCTCGTCCTGCATCGCGCGCGGCCTCGCGTACGCGCCGTACTCCGACCTGCTCTGGATGGAGACCGGGACGCCGGACCTCGAGGTCGCCCAGCGGTTCGCCGAGGCGATCAAGGCGGAGTACCCGGACCAGATGCTCGCCTACAACTGCTCGCCGTCGTTCAACTGGAAGAAGCACCTGGACGACTCGACGATCGCCAAGTTCCAGCGCGAACTCGGGCATATGGGATACAAGTTCCAGTTCATCACCCTGGCCGGGTTCCACTCGCTCAACCACGGGATGTTCCACCTCGCCAAGGGCTACGCCGAGGACGGCATGACGTCCTACGTGGAGCTCCAGGAGGCGGAGTTCGCCGACGAGGCGGACGGCTACACCGCGACCAAGCACCAGCGCGAGGTCGGCACCGGTTACTTCGACCTGGTCAGCACGGCGATTTCGCCGAACTCATCCACGGTGGCGTTGAAGGGCTCCACCGAGGAGGAGCAGTTCGTTAGGGCTCACTGACGACACTCAGTCCAGGTCGCAAGGAGGGGGTCCCCCGGCTGACGGCCAGGGGACCTTCTCGTTTTCGGCAATTTCCGGCCATTGCCTCTTATGGCAGGAGTCAGGAGGTTGAGGCAGTATCGCCAGAGTGTCTTCAGGCTCGGTCGATCTTCGGCAGTAGGGACCCACATGCGCAGAAGCAGAACACGCCGCCGGCTGCTGGCCATCTCCACGACGATCGTCTGTCTCGCCGCCCTGACCCCGGCGGCCGTGGCCGAGTCGCACTCTCGGTTCACCCCCGGTGCCAGCGGGATCGGGGACCCCTACTTCCCACTCGAGGGCAACGGGGGCTACGACGTCCAGCACTACGACATCGCCTTCTCCTACGACCCGGCGACCAAGCGGCTCGACGGCACCACCACCGTCACCGCGCGTGCGACGCAGGACCTTTCCCGCCTCGACCTGGACCTCCAGCAGCTCGACGTCAGCAAGGTCACCGTGGACGGGCACATCGCGGCGTTCAACCGGGACGGCCAGGAGCTGCAGATCACACCGAGACACGGCCTCCGCGACCACACGCTCTTCTCCGTCGCGGTGACGTACGGCGGGGTGCCGGAGACGATCATCGGCTCCCCTGTCGTTTTCGGCCAGCCGTACGGGTTCGTGCACACCGACGACGGCGCCTTCATCGGCGACGAGCCGAACGCGTCCTCCACCTGGTTCCCCAGCAACGACCACCCCAGCGACAAGGCCACCTACACCTTCCACGTGACGGTGCCGAGCGACCGGCAGGTGGTGGCGAACGGCCGGCTCGTGTCCGACCGCACCAAGGACGGCAAGTCCACCTGGGTCTGGGACGAGAAGTACCCGATGGCGACCTACCTGGCCACCGCCGACATCGGGCAGTGGCAGTTCAAGAGCGGCCGTACGCCGGGCGGGATCAAGGAGACGGTCGCCATCGACCCCAAGTTGATCGGCCGCGACCCGAACCACCCGGACCCGATGGCGTTCTTCTGGGACACCACCGCAGAGGCGACGGACCTGTGGTCCAAGACCTTCGGCAAGTTCGCCTTCGACTCCACCGGGGCCATCGGCGACCTGGCGACGTACAACGGGCAGACGATCGGCTTCTCGCTGGAGACCCAGACGCGGCCGCTGTACTCCGACGTGCGCAACACCGCCACGATCGCGCACGAACTGGCCCACCAGTGGTTCGGCGACGCCGTCTCGGTACGGGACTGGAACGACGTCTGGCTGAACGAGAGCTTCGCGACGTTCGCCCAGTGGCTGTGGAACGAGAAGCACGGCGGCGCGACCGTACATGACACGGCCGTCTCCACCTACAACCGGCACGGCGCGACCGACACCTGGTGGAACGTCGTGATCGCCGACCCGCAGCGCGACACGATGTTCCACGACCGCGTCTACAGCGGCGGCGGCATGGTGCTGGAGTTCCTGCGCGAGAAGATCGGCGACGACGCCTTCTTCGCGCTGCTGCACCGGTGGTTCGAGCAGCACAAGTACGGCAACGGCAGCACGGAGCAGTTCACGGCGCTGGCGAGCAAGGTCTCCCACCAGGACCTGAGCTCGTTCTTCCTGACGTGGCTCCACTCCCCCGGCAAGCCCGCCCTGCCCGCGGGCGGCGCGAAGGGCTGACCACGCGACGCCGCCCGCCGCGCACGTAAAAGGCGTGGCGGGCGGTGCCGCCTCGTACGTACGGTAGGGGGTCGCGGATCGCCGGCCGGCCTGAGGGGACAGCGTCACGATGCGGCTCTACGCCTGGATCGCGGCGTACGCCTTCCGGCGCTACAGCACCTACCGCGTCGCCGCCCTCTCGGCCACCTTCACCAACACCGTCTTCGGCTTCCTGCGCGCGGGCGTACTGATCGCGCTCTGGCACGCGCGGCCCGCGCTCGGCGGGTACGACGTGACCGACGCGGTGACGTTCAGCTTCCTCACCCAGGCGACTGATCGAGCCCGTACGGATCTTCGGCGGCACCCTCGACCTCACCGAGCGGATCCGCTCCGGCGACATCGCGATCGACCTGCACCGGCCGGTCGACCTCCAGGGGTGGTGGCTGGCCGACGACGCGGGCCGCGCCGGGTTCGCGCTGCTGTCCCGCGGCGCTCCGCCGCTGATCGGCGGCTCGCTCGTCTTCTCGCTGCACTGGCCGCCGCCCGCGACGTGGGCCGCGTTCGCCGGCGCGGTACTGCTCGGCCTCCTGGTGAGCTTCGGGTTGCGCTACCTGATCTCGCTGACCGTCTTCTGGCTGCACGACGACCGTGGCGTGGCCGGCATGTCGCTGATCACCTCGATGTTCTTCTCCGGGCTGATCGTCCCGCTGACCATCTTCCCCGGCCGCCTGGGCACGGTCGCGCACGTCCTGCCGTGGGCCGCCCTGGTCCAGCTCCCGGCCGACGTCTACCTCGGCAAGCGCACCGACCTGCTGAACGTGTACGGGTTCCAGGCCGCGTGGGCGGCGGTCCTGCTGCTCGCCGGCCGGCTGCTCACGATGAGCGCACGCCGCCGGCTGGTGGTCAACGGTGGTTGAGACGGCGCGGGTCTACCTGCTGCTGGCGGGCGCGTGGATGCGCTCGGCCGCGCAGTACCCCGCGTCCCTGCTCATGCTGGTCACGACGCAGATGCTCGTGACCTCGCTCGACCTCGCCGCGATCCTGATCATCTTCACGCACACGCCGCGGCTCGGCGGGTTCTCCCTGCCCGAGGTGATGTTCCTGTACGGCACGGCCGGCGTGTCCTT
This sequence comes from uncultured Actinomycetota bacterium, assembly GCA_963799975.1. GTDB lineage: Bacteria > Actinomycetota > Actinomycetes > Streptosporangiales > Streptosporangiaceae > Actinoallomurus. The sequence continues at coordinate 2,052,237 of CAWCZF010000006.1, forward strand.
CTCCGTGGCGGACGTCCTGCTCGGCACCGCCGAGCGCCTCGGCGAGCACATCCGCCAGGGCGGCTTCGACACCCTGCTCGTACGGCCGGTCGGGCCGCTCGTGCAGATCGCCACCGAGGACTTCTCCCCGCGCCGGATGGGCAAGCTGGTGCCGGCCGTGGTCGTGCTCGTGGTCGCGCTCGGCCGGCTCGACGTCCACTGGACGCCGGCGCGCGCCGCGAGCGATGCCGCTGATGCTCGCGGGCGGCGCGTGGATCTTCGCCGCGCTGTGGGTGCTCACGGCGAGCTGGCAGTTCGCGGTCGTCGACGGCCGGCAGGCGGGCAACTCCGTCACGTACGGCGGTGGCTACCTCACCCAGTATCCCCTCAGCGTCTTCGGCCGCGACGCGCTGCGCGCGCTGACCTGGGTGCTGCCGCTGGCGTTCGTCAACTGGGAGCCCGGCCTGTACGTCCTCGGCCACCCCGATCCGCTGGGCCTGCCGGTCGTCTTCCGGTTCGCCTCGCCCGCCGTCGCCGCGGTGCTGTCCGTACTCGCGGCCCTCGCCTGGCGCACCGGGGTGCGCCGCTACCGATCGACGGGGAGCTGACGTGATCGAGGTCGACGAGGTCGCCAAGTCCTTCACCGTACGGCGCCGCACCGGGCGGCTGCGCCGGAGCCGTACGCGCGTCACCGCGGTGGACGGGATCTCCTTCTCCGTCGCGGCGGGCGAGTTCGTCGGCTACCTCGGTCCCAACGGCGCCGGCAAGTCCACCACGATCAAGATGCTCACCGGGATCCTCACGCCGACCTCCGGGCGCGTACGCGTGTCCGGGCTGGACCCGTCGCGGCAGCGTACGGTCCTGGCACGGCGTCTCGGCGTGGTGTTCGGCCAGCGGACCACGCTGTGGTGGGACCTGCCGCTGCGCGACAGCCTGACCCTGATCCGGCACTTGTACCGGGTCGAGCGCGCCGTGCATCGGGCCCGGCTCGCCGAGCTCGATCGAGCTGCTCGAACTCGGGGCGTTCCTGGACACCCCGGTACGCCAGCTCAGCCTCGGGCAGCGGATGCGCGGCGACCTGGCGGCGGCGCTGGTGCACGATCCGGAGCTGCTCGTGCTCGACGAGCCCACGATCGGCCTGGACGTCATCAGCAAGGCGACCGTGCGCGCCTTCCTCACCCGGCTCAACGCCGAGCGTGGCACGACCGTCCTGCTGACGACGCACGACCTCGGCGACATCGAGCGGCTCTGCCGGCGGGTGATGGTCATCGACCACGGTCGGCTCGCCTACGACGGGTCGCTGGAAGCGCTGCGTGCCACGGTCGACGCCGACCGGATGCTCGTCGTGGACCTGGCCGCGCCGGCTTCGCCGATCGAGGTGCCCGGCGCACGCGTCGTACGGGCCGAGGGGCCGCGGCAGTGGCTGGCCATCCCGCCGGGCGGGAACGCCGCCGCCGTGGTCGCGGCGGTGGCCGGCCGCCACGCGGTGGAGGACATCTCCCTGCGCGAGCCGGGCATCGAGGAGCTCATCACGCGGCTGTACCGCAGCGGGGCCGACGCGCGTCAGTGACACACCGCCGGACCTGCCCGAGGGGCCGATGGTTCCGTGCGACTTCGTATTCCGTCGGCCAAAAGAAAACCATGCTCGAAATGGCGGCGCATGCTTGTCCGGGAATTGGATATAGAGCATTTCGCGCCCGGGTGATCGACCGCCAGTGCAGGTCATTCATCACCGACACGAGAGATGTCCGGTTCGGCCGCCGTTCTTGCACGCAAAGGCAACAACGATGACTTTCGGGGGAAAAACAATGGGTTCATTCGCAAGAAGGGCCGGCGGGATCGGTGCCGTGGCTGCCGCGGGCGCGGCACTGACGCTGGTCCAGGCGCCGGCACACGCGCAGGCGCGCCGGCAGACCTTCGTGCCATGCAGCTCGCCGTCGCTGGCCGCGGCGATCAACGCCGCCAACCTCAGCCCCGCCACGCTCCGGCTCGCCGCGAACTGCACCTACGACGTCGCGACCGCCGCGACCCCGGCCGACGCCCTGCCGGTCATCACGGGCGACGTCCACCTGGTCGGCGGCCCGTCCACGGTGATCCGCCGCAACCCGATCGCGGGCTCGGTCCGCCTCTTCGGCGTCGCGAGCACCGGCGTCCTGCGCATCGACGGCATCTTCCTCATGAACGGCGCTCCAGCGAACCTGCCGGGCGGCGCGATCGAGGTCCTGGGCACGCTGACGCTCAACCAGGTGACGCTGACCGGCAACACCTCCGGCACCGCGAACGGCGGCGGCGTCGACGTCGCGACGGGCGCCACCGCGACCATCAACCGCAGCGTCATCACGGAGAACACCTCGACCGGCATGGGCGGCGGCGTCAACAACTCCGGCCATGTCCTGATCAACGACAGCCGGCTGTCCGCCAACGGCGTCATGAACGCCGCCGGGGGCGGCGGCCTGTTCACTGAGACCGGCGCCACGTCAAATGTCGTGGGGAGCACGCTCGACCACAACACGACCACCGGCAGCGGCGGCGGCATCGCCAACCTCGGCACGACACTCGTCGACCACACGCTGATCGAGCGCAACGCGGCAACGACCAGCGGCGGCGGGATCTTCAAGCTCGCCGGCACGGTGACCGTCACCACGTCGACCGTCCGGCTCAACACGCCGAACAACTGCTTCCCGCTGAACACCATCCCGGGCTGCACCAACTGACCGACCCGCGCGGAGGGGCCGGGAATCGACGCCCGGCCCCTCCGCCGTTCACCCGGCCCGCATGACCTCGCGGGTACGCGCGAGCCCCTCGCGGTAGCCGGCCACGGACGGCCGCCAGCCCAGCTCCCCGGCGGCCCTCGCGGTGGACAGCCGCATCGAGGTACGTGTCATCAGCGCGCCGGCGTACGGGGCCAGCAGGCGCACCAGCCCGCCCGGCGCGACCATCGGCCGGGGCAGGCCGAAGACCTCGGCCACCGCGGTGATGACGTCGAGCCAGGTCGCCGCCTCGTCGTCGCAGACGTTGTACGCGCGGCCGCCGCGGCCGTGCTCGAGCGCGGCCACGGTCGCGGTCGCGGCGTCCTCGACGTAGGTCCACGGGGCGAGGCCGCCACGCGCGACCGGCAGCCGCCGCCTGCGCAGGGCATCCACCAGCGCGTCCACCGCGCCGGGACCGTAGAAGCCGCCGTACCGCAACGAGATCCCCTCGATCCCGCCGGCGGTGAAGATCTGCTCCTCGGCCGAGCGCATCGCACCCACCGTGCGCGCGTACGCGCCGCCGTGCTCGCCGAACGGCGCGTCCTCGGTGAGCGGCTCGGCACCGTGGTCGCGAAAGCCGTAGCCGCCGTAGAAGGACTGGCTGACGAACCGGCGCGCCCCGGTGGCGCCGGCGACGGCCAGCAGGTTGGCGGTGCCCTCGGTGCGCAGCGCGTTCGTGGCGGCCATCAGCCCCTCGCGGGTCGGCACCTTCTTGAGCGCGGTGAGCTGGTGCACGACCGCGTCGAGCCGCAGGCCGTCCACGGCCGCGAGCAGGGCCGTGCGGTCCATGGCGTCCGCGACGACGGCCGTCGCCCCCGCGATCGGCCGGGCGGAGCGCGTGAGCGCGTACACCTCGTGTCCGCCCTCGGCGAGCATCCGCACCAGGGGACGCCCGACGACGCCGGTCGCCCCCGCGATCAGAACCTTCATGTTCGCATCTCCTTCGTCTCACCAGGGTGACGAGACGGGGAGCGCGGACGTGACATCGGCCCTACCGTGCCACGGGATGCCAGGCGTACTCGTGCTCGGCGACCGCGTCGTAGTGATGGCCGCCGGGCCCACCACCGTCAAGGCGTCCCACAACGTCCCGCTGGAGCGGCCGCGCGACGCGAAGGAGATCCGGGGCCCGGGCCCGTCAGTGGTCAGCCGAGGCGGACGGTCTCGTCCTCGCGTGCCACCTCGACCGGCCCGTCGTACGCGCGGCGGGCGGCCTCGATCGCCCGGCCGGCCACCGTGCCGGGCCACAGGTGCGTCAGCATCAGCCGCGCGGCGCCGGCGCGGGCGGCGTGGCCGCCTGCCTGCTCGGCGCTGGACAGGTAGCGCGCGTCCTCGGCCGGCACCTGGTCCGGGTAGGTCGCCTCGGCGAGGAACAGGTCGGCGTCGCGGGCGAGTTCGGCCAGCTCACGACACGGCCCCGTGTCGCCGGTGTAGGCGAGCACTCGGCCGCCGCCCGTCAGGCGCAGGCCGGCGTTGGGCACGAAGTGGGGCAGCGCGAAGGTCCGGACGGCGAACGGGCCGACCTCGAAGTCGCTCCCCGCGGTGAAGGGGCGCAGCACGAAGGCGTCGTCGAGCATGCCGGGCCGGTCGAGCGCCAGGACCCGGTCCAGCGCGCCGGGCAGGGTGTGCACCGGCAGCCTCGGGGGCGGGTCGGCGTCCAGGGCGCGCGCACGCAGGAGCGGGTTCAGGTCGGCGCAGTGGTCCGGGTGGCCGTGGCTGACCAGGACCGCGTCGACGTCCGCCGCGGCCACGTGCCGCAGCAGGCGCGGCAGGGTGGCATAGCCAGGGTCCACGAACAGCCGGAACCCCTCGTCCTCGATCAGGTAGCCGCTGCACGCACGGCCGGCCGCGGGCCATGCGCCGCAGCCGCCGAGTACCGTCATCCGCATCGCGTCAGCCCCCGCTCGCCGAATGATCGAATTCCCCGGCCGACCTACCATCAGCATTCCCACGGATGCCACTCACGAGAGAGAATTTAGGGCTATTTGCCGGGAAATGCGGTGTTTGCACGGAAAGTTGAACATCATGATGGTCTGGAGCGTTGTCCACCACATGGCCCTCCGCATCGCGCCGTCGCACCACGCCCCGCCCGGCGTCGCACCCGGCACGGCTCACGCGGTCGCCGTGGCGACGGCGGCACTGCTCGTGCGCGCCCCCGCGTACGCCGTCTACACCTTCCTCGAACGACTGCCGAACCACGCGCTGATCACCGGCGACGGTCTCCGGCTCGAGGGCGTCGCGGCCGACGGCATGGGCGCGCTGATCTCGATGCGCGGACCGCTGGGCATCCGGCGTACCGCACGCACCCGCGTCACCGACCGTCACCCGCCGCACGCGTTCGGCGGCACGGCGGAGGTCGGCCGCCGCACCGTCGCGCACGTGCGCTGGACCATCGAGTCCCTCCGGCCGCCGGGGTCCGCGGAGGCCGGTGACCTCGCCGTACGCGCCGGCCGGGTGGCCGCGCCCGGCGGCCGTGTCCTCGGCACGTGCTCGCTCGTCACGCTCACCGCGACGATCCTGCGCGCCGGACCGGGCGACCGGCTGCTGCTGGCTCTCGGCGGCCGCCGGTGGCTGGCGCGCAGCTTCGGCCGGGCGATCTCGCTGCTCGGGAAGGCCGTCGAGGCCGAACACGCTTCGTGTTCGATCACCGCTCTCTGACGAGACGCGGCCACAGCGGGGCGCACAGCGGGCATCGAGACCGTCACGGCAGGTCATCGCCACTCATCGGCACCGCGATGTCGGCATCCGCCCGTACAGGGGAAAATAGTCCACTGCGGAGCGTGTCGCTCTGTGCACGAAAAGTGATACAAGTCGCAGCGATCATCACGATTTGGCATCGCCAACGCGAGCTCGCCCGACTGCGTCGAACATCCCGGCAAAGCGCCGCTAGTCGGTTGTTTTAGGACGTTTTGCGGGGGCAAAGAAGGCTCGCAACTGCAACCAACCGGAGGCAAACATGTCGACCGTCGCAGTGGTCGTCATCGTCATAGTCGTGATCGCCGTTCTCGGCGTCGTCGGATTCGTCGTTCGTGGGCAGACTCGCAGGCGCGGGCTGCAACAGCGTTTCGGCCCCGAGTACGACCGGGCCGTGGCAAGCCACGAGAGCACGCGCGAGGCCGAGCAGGAGCTGCTCGCCCGCAAGAAGCGCCATGACGAGCTGGAGATCCGCTCACTCGACCCGGAGGTGCGCGAGCGCCACCTGACCGAGTGGCGTGGGGTCCAGGAGCGTTTCGTGGACGAGCCCGAGAGCGCCGTCACCGAGGCCGACCGCCTCCTCGTCACCGTGATGGGCGAGCGCGGCTACCCCACCGAGGGGTACGAGCAGCAGGTCTCCGACCTGTCCGTCGAGCACGCCAGCACGATCGACCGCTACCGCCAGGCGCACGACATCAGCACCCAGGCCGAGGCCAAGCAGGCCACGACCGAGGATCTGCGGCAGGCCATGGTGCACTACCGCGCCCTGTTCAACGAACTCCTCGACGCCGATGACAACGCCGCCGGCAACGGACACCGCGCTGACCGCGCCGCCGAGACCACGGACGAACCCGTGGCCACGCGCACGGAGACGGCCGCCGAGACCAGGGCCGACCGTACGGACCGTACGGATGCCGTCGCGGCCGAGGACGAGCCGGTCGCCGGAGAGCCCGTCGCGCCGGAGAGTGACGCGGCTGAGCGGGGCCTGGCAGAGCGTGACGCGGCAGAGCGGGAGGGCGAGAGGCGGACGCCGCTCGCGGCGAGCCGTCCACGGACGGGGCTGCCGAGCGCACCGAGACCGAGGCCGGCACCCGGACCAGGACCGGCAGGCGGACCACACGGCGCAACAAGGACGATGAAGGAGCATAGAAATGAATGAGTACAACGACCGCAACGTGGATGAACCGCATTCAGACGACGACCGCCCCGCGGCCGGCTGGCCCGGTCACAACGCGGACGAGCACACGGGCGAGCACGTCGGCGAGCACACCGATGGCGGCGTGACCGAGCGTACCGACGACGACACTCCCCGCGAGGAGGAGCCGCTGGTGGGCGAGGTGTGGAACGACGACCGCACCGACGACCGCACCGACGCCGGCGAGCACGCCGGGACCGGCCACGAGCACGGCACCGAGCCGTTCGGCACCGAGGAGCCGGTCGTCGGCGAGCCGGACGCCGAGTCCGACACCGACGTGGGTCTGGCAGGCGAGACGGCCGCGGACGAGCCGGTCGTGGCCGAGCCCGTCGCGGACGGGGCGGTCGCGGACGAGCACGTCGCGGACGAGCCGGTCGCGGCCGCCGAGCCCGCGGCCGGAGGCGCCCGCCCGTCCTCGGGCGAGGAGTTCACGGTCGACCGCTTCTTCGACGACGAGGCCGCCGATCGGTTCCGCCACCGCTGGAGCGAGGTCAAGGCCGTCTTCGTCGACGACCCGTCGGACGCGGTACGCCAGGCCAGCGACCTGTCGGGCGAGGCCGTCGAGGAGCTGACCGCCAAGCTCGGCCAGCTCCGCCAGGACCTCGACGGGCACTGGGGCGACGGCCAGGACTCCGACACCGAGCGGCTGCGCGTCGCGCTGCGCGGCTACGGCACCCTGATCGAGCACCTCCTCAGCCGCTGACCTCCGGCGAAATCCCGCGGCGGGCGCACCACGCGCCCGCCGCGTCCGCCTGTACGGACCGCCGCACGCGGCCGAGGCCCATACCGGCCGTGCGCCGTACCGGGCGGCGGTCGCGTCAGCGGGTGGCCTGCTCCCCCGGCCAGACCAGGAGTACGCCGCACGGCGCGTGGTCGACCACGAAGCGGGTCACCGGGCCCAGGCTGTCGGGCCCGGGCAGGCCGTGCCGTCCGTCGCGTACGCAGACCAGGAGGTCGGCGCCGCTCGCCGCCGCGACGACCTCGTGCTCGGCGACGCCGCGCTCCCACAGGCGCCGTACCGGGCGTCCGATCCGGGCCTCGGCCTCGTCGAACAGCGCGGCGGCCTGGTCCTCCTCGATGCCCGCGAACGCCTCGCCGGGCTCGTGGCCGGCCGGGCCGAGCAGGCCCGCGAAGGCGTCGTGCGGGGCGGCCTGCTCGGTGACCAGCAAGAGGACGACCTCGTCGCAGGCCAAGCGTGCGGCCGCGTCGACCGCGCTCTCCCACGCGGCGGTGGGATTGATCCACACCATCACGGCCACACGACCACGCTCCGAATGCCGACGGCGGCGTTCACCCTGTCATGATCCGCGCGACGAGGACGCCGGGACGGCCGGCGGCGACCGCGCCGGTCCCGGGTGCGGTGGAGGTCGCGGATGCCGCAAGGATGCCAGAAGGAGCGGCCCGTGTTCGCCGGCACCCTCGGGTGGCCCGCGCCGTACCGGTTCCCGGCGTGCGTCACCTCAGTGATCATCCGTTGAGAAAGGCGATGACGGCGTCGCGGCCGGCGTGTCCCGGCTCGCGGTTCTGTATCGAGTGCGCGGCGCCCCGCACGATGACGACCCGTGCGTCCGAGGCGTGTCGTGCCTCCTCCCGCGTCCACTCCATCGGCGTGGACAGGTCGCGGTCGCCGTCGACCAGCAGGACCGGGACGTCCGGGAGCCGCGCCGGAGGTTCGGCGGACGGCCGTGACCGCCACCGCAGGCACTCCTGTACGAAGCCGCTGCTCGCCGAGGTCGCGCGGGTGTAGGGCCAGAACCGGCTCGGCTCGATGCGCCGCAGCCCGCGGTCCAGGGCGGCTCGGCGGCCGGCGAGCGGCGCGTCGGACCGGCCCCACGGGAAGGCGCTGTCAGAGCAGAACGCGTCGATGTGCAGGCCCGCGCTGTAGTCGGCGAGGTCGTCGCCGCCGGACCGGAAGAGAGTGAGGAGCGCGTCGAGGCGGGAGGAGTCGCCGTGCCGGGCGGCGTGCAGCGCGCCGACGATGTCGCCCTGGCCGCCGGGAAGGGCGTCGCGGTCGCGGTACGTCGGGTCCGCGAACTCATACGACACCATCGTGTCGAAGATCCGTACGCCGTCGGCGGCGCTCCGGTGCCGTACGACCCATGCGAGATCGCCGGCCGGATCGAACCCGCACGCCGGGGCCGCCGCACACGCGTCGCGCAGCACACGGGCCTCCGCGTGCATGCCCGTGACGTAGAGGCCATCGTCGGCCTGCGGGTCGACGTGCGGCAGCACCGAGTCGAGCACGAGCCGGCGTACGCGGCCGGGGTGCACGGCGGCGTAGCGCGCACCCGTGAACGTCCCGTACGAGACGCCGTCCACCACCATCGTCGAGACGCCGAGCGCCTGGCGCAGCCAGTCGTAGTCCTCGACGGTCTGCTCGGTGCCGTACAGGCCCCTGCGGCCGTTCAGGAGGTCCGAGCACTCTCTGACCGCGGCGGGGGCGGGGGCGGCGATGTCGGAGCTGCCGACCTGCGCCTGGAGCAGCGGGCAGTCGAGCGCGCCGAGCGGGCCGGTGCCCCGCTGGTCCAGCAGCACGAAGCGGTACTGTGCGGCCACCTCGGGCAGCCGCTGCCGGGCGATCCGGTCGATGAACGACACGCCCGGCTGGCCCGGGCCGCCGGTGAGGAACAGCAGGGTGCCCCGGGGCGCGTCGGCGTTGTCCGCGGTCGCGACCTGGAGCCCGAGCGTCCCGGGCACGCGACCGCGGTGGTCGAGGGGGACGGTCAGCGTCGAGCAGGTGTACCCGGAGGGCCCCGGGCAGGGATGCGGGCCGGTCAGCGCCGGCCGTAACCGGTGCGCTGCCTGCTGCGTATGCTGCGTGTGCTGCGGCACGGGGACGGCGGACGCCGGGCCGCCGAGAGCGGCCGCCAGCGCGGTTGCCGCCGCGGCGAGGAGTACTCGAGAACGCATTCCGGATTGTGAACACGGAACACCGCCCCAGGACAAACCTGAAACCCACTTGAGCGTTTCCTTGACCTATTTCGGCCATTTGTCCGGCACATCGGCGGGCAACACCGCCCCGGAATCTTCCCAACCGATGGCCGAATTTGTTCTCGCAGCTCCTTGACTGCGTTCTGACCGACTCTGAAAGTCTCTTATCATGAGCATCCCGCGCAGGAGCCTCGGCCTCCGTTCCCTGATCCTCGTCCCGGTCCTGGCCGCCACGGGCCTGCTGACGACGTGCGCGCACTCGTCGGTGACGCCGCGCGGCACCGGGGCGATCTGCGACTCCGCGCTCCCGCCCGAGGCCGGCGACACGCTACGGCTCATCGGCGACGGCGGCCCGTTCCCCCATCGGCAGGACGGCCAGGTCTTCCAGAACCGCGAAGGCGTGCTGCCCAGCGAGCCGAGGGGCTACTACCACGAGTACACCGTGGACACTCCGGGCTCTTCGGACCGCGGCGCGCGGCGCATCGTCACGGCACGGAGCGGTACCGATTACTACACCTCGGACCACTACGCGACGTTCGACTCCATCGACTTCGGCTGCTGAGGCGGTGGCGGTCAGGCCGGGGGGCGCGGCGCGGCCGGTCCCAACCGCTCGCCGTGTTCGGGCAATGAGTCGATGAAACCCGCGCGTGGTCGCGGGCGGGGGGCGCGGGCCTGGTGACAGCGTCTGACGCGATCAACCACTAGGGGGAACGTCATGCGCACACTCACCGTCACCACGCTCGCCGCCGCCGGCCTGTTCGGCCTGGCGCCCGCCGCGGGCGCCGCCACGCACATCGGCGGTCACCTCACCGTCGTGGGCCAGGCCACCCACCTCCGGCCGTCCGTCGGCGAGGTCGAGACCATCCGCTGGACGGTGACCAACGCCGGCGACGGGCACCTGGAGCGCGTCCGGCTGACCGCGTCGGTGCCGGGCGGATGGATCGTCAAGGACGGGCCCGGCTGCACCCACATCGCCACGAACCTGCGCTGCGACCTCGGCGGTCTGGACGCCGGACGGCGGGTGAGCGTGCAGATCCCGATGGTCGTGCACCGGCCGCTCGGAGCCGTGCAGCTGCGCGCCCGGGCCGCCGGTTCGGTCGGCCGGCTCAGCGTCCCCGGCCCGGAGACCGCCTTCCAGGTGGTCGTGGTCCCGCGCCACTAGCCGGTCTTCCGTCAGGGTGCCCCGCTGCCCGTCAGAGCCAGGCGGGGCACCCTCGCGGGCCCGCCTCACAGACCCGCGGGGGATCGCGCTTGTCTTGACCGGCTTTGTGACTGATATGACGGTGCACCCGCGATGCACGTGCCATTTATCGGCGTCGTCGCCATCCTCACAATCGTCCCGGGCCCGCCAAGTCGCCGGCCGTGCGCAACGGTCTGAGCGCAGGTGTTCGCGGCGCGTCGCCGGCCGCGCCGGGCCGTTGTGCAAATCGCGCACCACGCCACGGCGGCAAGCAGGTCCGTCCGGTTCGGTGAGGCGGTCAGCCGACGGGCATGTCGCGGCGGCGCAGGCCGAGCAGGCCGGCCGCCGCCAGCACCGCGGCGACGACGACGAGCCACACCAGCGGCATCGCCGAGATCGTCCCGCCGGGCGCCTTGGGGATGTGGGTGAACGGTGAGACGTCGAGCAGTCCCTGGTTCAGCTGGAGGGCCGCGCCGACCTGCCCGAGCAGCACGCAGAGGCCCAGCGCCGCCCAGCTCGCGGCGGAGAAGCGTGGTACCAGGCCGAACACCGCCACCGCGACGGCGCCCAGCACCCAGATCGCGGGCAGCTGGATCATCGCCGCGCCGAACACGCGCGGAAGCTGTTCGCCGACGTCGCCGACGTCCAGGCCGTGGGCGAGGCCCATCGTCAGGCCGGCGGTGGCCATGGCGACGACCGGGCCCAGCAGCGAGAAGACGAGATGGCCGGCGGCCCAGCGCACGCGGCCGACGCTGGTGGCCAGGACCGGCTCGGCGCACATGCCGGACTCCTCGGCCCGCAGCTTCAGTGCGGCCTGGATGGAGTACGCCGAGGCGATGAACGCCATGACGCCGAGCATCGCGGCGATGTAGGCGTCGACGAGCCCGGACCGGCCGCCCATCCGCGTGAAGAAGTCCTGTACGCCTTGGTTGTCCTTCATCGTGTCGCCGACCGCCTTGCCAAGGCTGCCGAGGACGATGCCGAGGACCAGGAACGCGGCGGTCCAGCCGGCGAGCAGGCCACGGTGCAGGCGCCAGGCCAGGCCCAGCGGCGAGCCGAGCCCGGCTCCGGCGGTCTCGGGCCCGGGGCGGTCCGGCAGCAGCCCGCCGCCGAGGTCGCGCCGCGCGGAGACCGCCATCGCGGCCGCGCAGAGCACCACGGTGAACGCCACGCCGATCAGCAGCACCCACCAGCGGTCGCCGGCGTAGGGCCGGATCTGACTCGCCCAGCCGAGCGGCGACAGCCAGGACAGCCACGCGAGCGATCCGCCGCTCTGCTCCTGCACACTGCCGGCCACCCGCAGCAGCAGTGCGACGGCCAGCGCGACGATGGCGATGGCCCGCGCGCCGGAGGCGGTCGTCGTGAGCTGTGCCGTAAGGCCGGCGACCGCGGCGAACACGATGCCGCTCAGCGCGAGCTGCGCCCCGAACGCCAGACCGCTCCCGCCGCCCAGGTGCTTGCCCGCCATGGCGCCCGCGAGGAGCAGCGCCACGAGGATGTTGAGGACGAACGTCGTGAACAGCGCCGCCGCGAGGGTCGCCTGACGGCCGACGGCGGTCGCGCCGAGCAGCTCGCGGCGGCCGTTCTCCTCCTCGGTGCGCGTGTGCCGGATCACCGTGAGGATGCTGACCAGCCCGATGACGACCGGGACGAACCCGGTACGCCACGCGACCAGCTCCCCGAGGCTCGATCCGTAGAGCCGCCCGTAGAGCGCGGTGAACATCGAGTTGGCCTGGGCGGTCAGCGCGTAAGCGTGGCGCTCGGCCGCGGTCGGATAGAGCTTGTCGAACGAACTGGCGAAGCTCAGCGGGATCAGCGCGAAGAGCACCCAGATCAACATCAGCCACCGGTCCCGGCGCACGATCAGGCGGCGGGCCAGCTTGAACATGCCGGTGACCGAGCTCATCGCGACGCCTCCGCGTGCGACGCGCTCGCCGCGTCGCCGGACTCGTAGTGCCGCAGGAACAGCTCCTCCAGCGTCGGCGGTTTGCTGGTCAGGTTGCGTACGCCCACCGACGTGAGGTGGCGCAGCGCCGCGTCGAGCTCCTCGGTGTCGACGTCGAACTGCGCGTGGTTGTCCTTCTCGCGCAGGTTGTGCACGCCGGACAGCTCGCCCAGGCCGGTCGCCGGGCCGGCCAGCTCCGCGTCGATCGAGACGCGGGTCAGGTGGCGGAGCTCGGTGAGGGTGCCGGTCTCGACGGTGGCGCCCTCACGGATGATGGTGACCCGGTCGCAGAGCGCCTCGACCTCGGACAGGATGTGGCTGGACAGCAGCACCGTACGCCCGCGCCCGCGCTCGTCCTCGATGCACCGCTGGAAGACCTCCTCCATCAGCGGGTCCAGGCCCGAGGTGGGCTCGTCCAGGATGAGCAGCTCCACGTCGGAGGCCAGAGCCGCGATCAGGGCGACCTTCTGCCGGTTGCCCTTGGAGTAGGAACGGCATTTCTTCTTCAGGTTCAAATCGAAGCGTTCGACCAGGTCGGCGCGGCGCTGCTTGTCGAGCCCCCCGCGCAGCCGGCCCATCAGGTCGATCACCTCGCCGCCCGTGAGGTTGGGCCAGAGCGTCACGTCGCCCGGCACGTACGCCAGCCGCCGGTGCAGCCTCGTCGTGTCGCTCCACGGGTCGCCGTCCAGGAGCGTGACGGTGCCGCCGTCGGCCCGCATCAGCCCGAGCAGGACGCGGATGGTAGTGGTCTTTCCGGCGCCGTTCGGCCCGAGGAAGCCGTGCACCTCGCCGGTGTCGACGGACAGGTTCAACTCGTTGAGGGCCCGGAAGTGCCCGAACGACTTGGTCAGGGCTTCGGCGCGGATCGCCTCGGTCATCGCTGTGCTCCTTCGGCCGCGGAGCGGTCTTCCGCGGTGGGGGGTTGTTGTGCCTGCAGGCGGTCGTACGCGGCGCGCGCCCGGTCGGCCAGGTCGGGAGTGAGCAGGGCGTGGCCGTAGAGGTCCACCGCGCCCTTGCTGATCCGCACGTTGCCCTCCACGCCGCCGGGATCGGCACCCAGCGCCGCGGCGACGCGGTCGTACATCACCAGGAGGCCGATCTGCGAGCCGACCAGGACCGCGGCGTAGGCACGCAGGTCACCGGAGCCGGACGGCCCGTGCTCGGTCAGCCACTGCTCGGCGAGGTCGACGAGGCGGTCGAACATCGACGCTGCCGACGCGGAGCCGTCGACCATCGCGCGCCCGAGGTAGCGGTGGAGGAGGAGTTTCGTCGGCTGGATCGCCGGCAGGAAGCCGGGGTCGGCGAGCAGGCCCTCGTCGATCCCCTGCTCCTTGATGCGCATGAGCCGGTCGATCGCGTAGGCGTCGCACACGTCGCGCAGCGCGTCCTTGGATCCGAAGTGGTGCCGGATCAGGCCCGCCGACACGCCGGCCGCCTTGGCGATGTCGCGGACCGAGGTCCGGTCGGTGCCCCGGTCGGCGAACAGGCGCAATGCCGCGTCCCTGATCCGCGCACGTGCGGTCAGGTCCTCGGCCGCCGCGTCGTCACCAGAGTGGAACGCCATCCTCGGAGTCCTATACGTGTGTATTGGAAGCTGTACGCCGACAACAATAAACTACATCCCTGGATTGCGCCCTCGCAACACCGGCCGCACGTCCGCAAACGGAACGTGACGAAACGGCCGAACTCCGGCGAGATCCGGCGAACTTTAGGTCGCGCAAAGGCCCCGGTTAGCCCCGGCTGTGACGCTCGGAGACACGCATGTCGGCGGCCACCCGAGCTCGCGGCCTACGAGGGTGACGGCGACGCACCGGAGCAGGCCGGCGGCACCCGTGAAGGAGGGCTTGTCGTGCGGACGCCGGACATTTTCATCAGCGGTCTGGGCTCTCACATCCCCGAGAAGGTGCCCGTCGGATGGGCCGTCGAGAACGGCCTGTACCCGGCCGACGAGGTCGAGCTGCACGAGCTCGTGAGTACGGCCGTCGCCGGCGACACCCCGCCGCCGGAGATGGCGCTGTCCGCCGCGCAGGAGGCGCTCAAGCGCTGCGGCGCGGACCCCTCCCTGCTGAGCCTGCTGCTCTACTGCTCCAGCTGGTACCAGGGCCCCGAAGGCTGGCTGCCCCACTCGTACCTCCAGCGTCACCTCGTCGGCGGCGACGTGCCCGCGACCGAGATACGCCAGGGCTGCAACGGCATGTTCACCGCACTGGAACTCGCCGCGAGCCACCTGCGTGCCGAGCCCGAGCGGCGTGCGGCGCTCCTCGTCGCCGCCGACAACTACGGGACACCGCTGATGGACCGCTGGCGCATGGGCCCGGGCTATGTCGGCGGCGACGCGGCCAGCGCCGTCGTCCTCACGAAGGAGCCCGGGTTCGCCCGGCTCCTCTCGGTGTGCTCGGTGACCGTGCCGGAGGCCGAGCGGCTGCACCGCGGCGACGAACCGCTCTTCCCGCCGGGGATCACGCTCGGCCGCGGCCTCGACTTCGCCACGCGCAGCGAGGAGTTCCGGCGGCACGCCGCCGCGACCGGCGAGGGCACCACCGCGCTGTTCAAGATCCAGCAGCAGCTGATGACGGTGATCGACCGGACCCTCGCCGAGGCCGGCGTCGAACGCGCCGACGTGAGCCGGGTCGCGTTCATGAACTACGCACGCGAGATCGTCGAGCAACGCTGCATGGCGCCGCTCGGCCTGCCGATGTCCAAGTCGGTCTGGGACTTCGGCCGGACCATCGGGCACTGCGGCGCGAGCGACCAGATCCTCGCGCTCGACCACCTCGTCACGACCGGCGGGCTCGGCCCCGGCGACCACCTGCTCAGCCTCGGCACCGGGCCGGGCGTCACCATCTCGTGCAGCGTCATCAAGGTTCTCGACACCCCGCCGTGGAGCTCGTGACCAGGCCAGGCGGCACATCGCTCGAAAGGATGAGGATCAATGGCCGGAGGGCAGGGAGCGGACGGGCGGCCGGGCGCCGAGCCGGTGGCGGTGGTCGGCGTCGGCTGCCGGTTCCCCGGCGACGCCACCTCGCCGGAGCGGTTCTGGGACCTCATGCGCGAGGGCGTGAACACCACGCGTGACCTGCCCGGCGACCGGTGGGACTGGTACCGCGACCTCGGCCCCGAATCCGCCGCGGCGATGCGGCGCGCCGTACGGCGCGGCAGTTTCCTGTCCGACGTCGAGGGCTTCGACGCCGAGTTCTTCGGCCTGTCACCGCGCGAGGCCGAGCTGATGGACCCGCAGCAGCGGGTGCTGCTCGAGGTCGGCTGGGAGGCGCTCGAACACGCCGGCATCCCGCCGACCGCACTGGCCGGGCAGGACGCGGGCGTCTTCGTCGGCGTCTGCACCGACGACTACGGGCGGCGCCAGCTCGAGGACCTGCCGGGCATCGAGGCGTGGACCGGGATCGGCGCGGCGACCTGCGCCATCGCCAACCGCATCTCCTACGCCCTCGACCTGCGCGGCCCCAGCGTCTCGCTGGACACGGCCTGCTCGGCGTCGCTGGTCGCCACCCACCTGGCCTGCCAGAGCCTGCGCCTCGGCGAGTGCACCACGGCGCTCGCCGGCGGCGTCAACCTGCTGTGCTCCCCCGGCGAGACAATCACGCTGGGCGAGGCCGGCACGCTCGCGCCGGACGGCCGGTCCAAGTCCTTCGACGCGACCGCCGACGGCTATGGCCGCGGCGAGGGCTGCGGCGTCCTGGTCCTCAAGCTCCTCGCCGACGCCGAGCGCGACGGCGACCGGGTCCTGGCCGTCATCCGCGGCAGTGCCGTGAACCAGGACGGGCACACGAACGGGATCATGGCGCCGAGCCAGGAGGCGCAGATGCACGTGATGGCACGTGCGTGCGCGTACGCGGGTGTGGACCCCCGCACGGTCGACTACGTGGAGGCGCACGGCACCGGCACGGAGCTCGGCGACCCGCTGGAGGCGGCCGCGGTCGCCGCGGTGTACGGGACCGGCCGGGGCGATGACGCGCCGTGCCTGATCGGCTCGGTCAAGTCCAACATCGGGCACCTGGAGGGCGCTGCCGGCGCGGCGGGGATGATCAAGGCGGTGCTGGCGCTCGCGCACGGGGAGATCCCGGCGAACCCGCTCATCACCGAGCCGAACCCCAAGGTCGCCTGGGCCGAGTCCGGCCTGCGCGTGGTCACCGAGGCCACCGAGTGGCCCGCGAACGGCACGCCGCGCCGCGCCGCCGTGTCGAGCTTCGGCTACGGCGGCACCGTCGCGCACGTCGTACTGGAGAGCGCGCCCGCGCGTACCGGGGCGGACGAGGCAGAGGAACCCGCCGAACCACGCCTGTTCCCGCTGTCGGCCGCGTCTCCGAGCCGCGCTGAAGGCGCAGGCCGGGCGGCTCGCCGACCACCTCGCGGCGTCGCCGGTCGGGCTCGCCGCCGCCGGCCGTACCCTCGCGCTGCGGCGCGCCCACCTGGGCCACCGGGCCGCCGTCGTGGCGAGCGGCCGGGACCAGCTCACCGGACGGCTGCGCCTGCTCGCGGCCGGCGAGACCTCCGACGGCGTCGTCACCGGGTCGCCGCTGCCGGACCGGGACAAGGGACTCGTGTGGGTCTTCTCCGGGCACGGGTCGCAGTGGGCGGGGATGGGCCGCGAGCTGCTGGCCACCGAACCGGCGTTCGCCGCGGTGATCGACGAGCTGGAGCCGATCTTCCTGGAGGAGATCGGGTTCTCCCCCCGGCGGGTGCTGGCCGAGGGCGACTACGAGGGCGTCGACCGGATCCAGAGCATGATCTTCGCGATGCAGGTGGGCCTGGCCGCCGTGTGGCGTTCGTACGGCGTGCGCCCCGACGCGGTCATCGGCCACTCCGTCGGCGAGATCGCGGCGGCGGTGACCTGCGGCGCGCTCTCGCTCGCCGACGGCGGGCGGCTGATCTGCCGTCGCTCGCGGCTGCTGCCCCGCGTCGCCGGCAAGGGCGCGATGGCCATGGCCGGCCTGCCCTTCGCCGAGGTCGCCCGCAGGCTCGCGGGCCGCGACGACCTCGTTGCCGGCGATCTTCGCGTCGCCGGCGTCGACCGTGGTGGCCGGCGAGCCCGGCGCGGTCGAGGCGCTCGTCGAGGAGTGGCGCGAGGAGGGCGTCACCGTACGCCGCGTCGCCTCCGACGTCGCCTTCCACAGCCCCCACATGGACCCTCTCGTCGGCGACCTCGCCGCCGCGGCGGCCGACCTGCCGTCGCACGCCCCGCGCATCCCGATGTACCGCACGGCGGTCGAGGATCCGCGGACCGGTGTCGCGTTCGACGGCGCGTACTGGGCGGCCAACCTGCGCAATCCGGTACGCCTCGCGGCTGCGGTCTCGGCGGCCGCCGAGGACGGGTACCGCGCGTTCCTGGAGATCTCCGCCCATCCGGTCGTGGCCTACTCCATCAGCGAGACCCTCGCCGAGGAGGGGCTCAGGGACGTCTTCGTCGGCTCGTCGCTGCGGCGCAACCTGCCCGAGCGCGAGCTGCTCCTGGAGAACGCCGGAGAGCTGCACGCCGCCGGGTTCGCGGTCGACTGGGACCGGTTGCAGCCCG
This sequence comes from uncultured Actinomycetota bacterium, assembly GCA_963799975.1. Taxonomy (GTDB): domain Bacteria; phylum Actinomycetota; class Actinomycetes; order Streptosporangiales; family Streptosporangiaceae; genus Actinoallomurus. Next base: position 2,070,438 of record CAWCZF010000006.1, read on the forward strand.
GCGGCACGCTCGCCGACCTCCCCTCGATGGCCTGGCAGCACCGGCGGCACTGGCGGGACCGGCCCGCCGGGAGCGGCGGCGCGGGCGGCCTCGAACACGACCCCGCCTCACACGCCCTGCTCGGCGCGCCGACCTCGGTCGCCGGCAGCGGGCTCCGGCTGTGGCGCACCTGGCTGGATGACTCCAACCGGCCCTACCCGGGCAGCCACGCGCTGGGCGGCGTCGAGATCGTGCCCGCCTCCGTACTGGTCAACAGCTTCTTCGCCGCCGCTCCGGCCGGCGGCGCGCCGCCCGTACTGACCGACCTGGCGATGCGGCAGCCGCTGATGACGGCCGAGCGGCGGGAGATCCAGGTCGTCCTCGACGAGACGGCGACCCGGCTCGCCTCGCGCTCGGCGACCGCCGCCGCCGGACGTGAGCCGTCCTGGCTCACCCACGCGACGGCGCGGATCGCCGGCGGCGCGGCGCCGCTGCCGGCCGAGCTGCCGCCGTCGCATCCGAGCCTGCGCCAGGTCGGCCCGGGGCTGGTACACCAGCGGCTCGCCCAGGTCGGGGTGCCCGAGACCGGCTTCACCTGGACCGTTGAGTACCTCACGCGCGGGGACGGCGTCCTGCGCGGAACGGTGCGCACCGAGTACCCGCAGGGGACGCCGGCGACGTGGGCTCCGGTGCTCGACGCGGTCATGTCGCTCGCGCCGGCCGCCTACCCCGGCGCCCCGGTGCTCCGGATGGTCGTCGAGGCGGCCGAGATCGTCGTCACCGGGGAGCCGCCCGAACTGTCCATCATCGACATCGTCGTACGCGAGGACGGCGCCGCCGACACGGTCGACGTGCTGGTCGCCGACGTCCAGCGGCACGTCGTGGCCAGGGTCGCCGGGCTGCGGTACGCGGTGATCGGCCAGGAGCAGGCGGCCTCGGCGGACCCGCGGCGGCTCGTACACGAGACCGTGTGGCGGCCGCTCGGCCTGCCCGCCGCCGAGGGCCACGGCCGTACGGTGGCGCTCGCCGGTGCGGACGGCGAGACCGCCGAGGCACTGCGGCGTGGACTGACCTCGCTGGGCTGCCGCGTCGCGTCCGGCGAGGAGGCCGCCGACGTGCTGTTCCTCGCCGGGCCGCCGGCGGCAGGCGATGCCGACCTGGCCGCGGCGGCGCGCTCCGGCGCGGCGCTCGCCCGCACGGCACGCGGACTCCCCGTGGGAGCGCGTCTATGGTGCGTCACGACGGGAGCGCGTGACGGCGACGGCGCGCAGGCGCCGCTGTGGGCGGTGGGCCGTGCGATCGCCGCCGAACACCCCGACCGCTGGGGCGGCATCATCGACCTGGATCCGGGCGACCCCGACGCGGGGACGCTGCTCGCCGTGCTCGCCGCCGCGCCGGACGAGGACGCCGTCGCGGTCCGCGACGGTTCGGCCGCCGCGGCGCGCCTTTCCCGCGCGCCGGCCGAACCGCGGCGGCCGCTCGCCGGCTGCCGCGCCGACGGCACGTACCTGGTCACCGGCGGACTCGGCCGTACGGGGCTCGCGGCGGCGGGCTGGCTGGCGGGCCGCGGCGCACGCCGCATCGTGCTGGCCGACCGGCGAGCGCTCCCGTCGCGCCGGTCGTGGGGCGAGCCCGCCGGCGAGGACGTACGCCGGCAGATCGAGGCCGTACGCGGGCTGGAGGCGCAGGGCGTCACGGTGCAGACGATCGCGCTCGACGTGGCCGACCCGTACCAGGCGGCGGCGCTGCGCGACACGGACACGCTCGGCCTGCCGCGGATCCGCGGGGTGGTGCACGCCGCCGGCGAGGCGGCCGGCCTCACCGTCGCCGACCTGGACGAGGAACGCCTGGCCACGGCCCTCCGGTCCTCTGCGGGCGGCGCGCAGGTGCTGCACGAGCTGTTCCCACCGGACGCCGTGGACTTCCTGGTCCTGTTCTCCTCCTGCGGGCAGCTCCTCCGCCGTACGGCCCAGGCCGCCGAGGGCGCCGCCGCCGCGTACCTGGACGCACTGGCCGTACGCCGCGGGGACGAGGGGCACACCGTGAGCGTGGGGTGGACGCCCGAGATCGGCGTGGCCGAGGCGCCGGAGGCGTGGCAGGTCGCCGTACAGCACGGATCGGGCGGCTTCGCGGTACTGCGTCCCGAGCCCGGCGAGGCGTCCTCCCTCCTGCGCGAACTCGCCGAACAGGACGCCGCGGAGGCGGCCGAGGCGGACGCGGACGGCACGGAGTCCCTGGCCGGGCTCTCACCCGAAAAGCTCCGCGAGCGTCTCGTCGCCGAGGTCGGCGCGCAGATCTCGGCCGAGATGAAGCTCCCCTCGGCCGACCTGGACCCGCACCGGTCGCTCGTCGAGCAGGGGCTGGACTCGGTCATGACGATGATGGTGCGGCGCCGCCTGGAGAAGAGGTTCGGGCAGAGCCTGCCGGCGACACTCCTGTGGCAGCGCCCGACCGTGGCCGCCATCGCCGAACACCTCGCCGAGCTGCTGGCGCCGGACGCCGACACCGACACCGACACCGACGACCCCGCACCCGTCGCGGTCGGGTGACCCTCCCCCGGCACGACGAAGGCGCCGGCCTCCGCCGGCGCCTTCGTCAGCGACAGGTCACTTGTACCCGACGAGCAGCGCGTGGCCGAAGCCCACGCCCTGGTGTCGTTCGACACGCGAGAAACCGGCCGCGCGCAGCGCCTGCTCGATGTCGAGCGGGGAGTAGACCATGCCCTCGCCCGAGGCGATCGTCAGGAAGTAGGCCGACATGAAGGCGGCCGCGAGCGGGCCGGTGTTGTCCTCTTCGGAGACCAGGTCGTAGACGAAGATCGCGCCGTCGTCGGGGAGCGCGGCGCAGCACTTGCCCAGGAGTTCGACGTTGCGGTCGAGGGACCAGCTCTCGAACAGGTGCGAGAACAGGATGCCGTCGACGTCGCCCGGGAACGGATCGGCGAACAGGTCGCCCGGCCAGACGTGCACGCGCTTGGCCAGGCCCGCCTCTTCGGCGTTGCGCGCGGCGATGGCGGTCACGGTCTCGTGGTCGAAGACCGTCACCTCAAGGTTCGGGTTCGCGGCGGCGAGGGCGATGCCGTTGGCTCCGTCGCCGCCGCCCAGGTCGACCAGGTGAGCGAACCCGGAGAAGTCGAACCGCTCGACCACCAGGGGGAACGACCGGCGCGAGACCTGGCTCATGTGGGTGTAGTACGCCTGCTGGAGGTCCGGGTGGACGGCCAGCCGCTCGTACAGCGTGGTCCCCGGCCCGTCAATGTGGCGCAGGCCGACGTTCGTGTGAGCGCGGATGGAGGCGGCCAGGTCGCCCAGGCCGGGGTTGGTGATCTTGGACTGGAACTCCACGAGGGGGCCCACGTAGCTCGGCCGCGACGGCAGCAGGCTGCGGCGCGTCACCGCGGTGTTGGCGTACTTCTCCCCCTCCCTGCGCAGCAGCCGCAGGGCGGACAGCCCCAGGAACAGGACGCGTACGGGCTGCTCGTCGGTCCCCAGCGCCTTCGCCGCCTCCGCGACGGTCATCCCTCCGGCGGCGTCGAGCCGCCCGAAGACGTCGAACTCCAGTGCGGTGCGCAGCAGCTCGAAGGCGGTCGCGCCGTGGATGATGATCTGCAGGAGATCCGTGTCGTCCGTCATGGGACCGCCCTTGATCATCCGGTCTGCTCCGGCACCGCGAGGGAGACCACCATCGCGCTGATGCTCCGCACGTCCTTGAAGTTCTCCGTGTCGATCATCGAGGTGGGCACCGTCGCGCCCACCTCGTCGGAGATGAAGTTCAGTAGCCTCGCCGCGTTGAGGGAGTCGATCACGCCCAGTTCCAGCAGCGGAGTGTCCTGGTCGAAGCCGTCCTTCAGCTCCTCCGGAAGAAAACTGGTCCGGATGAACGCGACCAGCTTTTCGGTAACCATGGAATCGGATGCTCCGGTCGCCACCTGATTCTTCCTCCGATCGAGCCGTTTCCGCTTTTGCCTGCCACTCTTCCAGCGCGCCCTTAAGCCGCCCTAGTACGGCAGTCCACATATCCCCGGCCTTCCGTCCCTTCCTCGATGCGCTGACCGGTACCGAAGCGGCCGGCCACGGAGCCACTACGCCGCCGGCGACACGAACGGTGACCGTGAAAGCCGTTCAGAACTCCTGGGCCGACACGTCCCGGCGGCGCCTTGGCCCTCGGCGACCCGTCTCAGAAGTCTCGGGCGTGGTCTCGGGCCCACACAGCGAACGTTCGGGCGGGCTTGCCGGTGACCTCTTCGGAGGTGGGTGCCGGGCGCGGGACCGCCGGGTCGAACTCCTCGGCTTGTGGGGAGCGGGTCTCCTCGCCGGAGTAGGTCTGGAAACCGGTGAGGAAGTCGGCGTTGGCGGCCGCGAAGCCACCTTGGGCGAGATACAGTTCGCGGGCCTTCGCCGGGGTTACCGCTTCCAGGCGGATGTCCTGGCCGATGGCCTCGGCGATCGCACTGATCTGGTCGCGGCGGCTGATGAGCTCGGGGCCGTTCAGGGTGTAGGCGGCGGCTTGGTGCCCGTCCTCCAGAAGGGCGGCCGTGGCCACGTCGGCGATGTCGCGCTCGTGGACAGGACGCCCGGCAAGGTCGGGAAACGGTTCGCGGATGACCCGCTCGGCCCGGATCGAGGGGCCCCACAGCCAGAGCTTGTTGAGCATGAACTCGCCGGGCCGTACATGGGTCCAGTCCATGCCGGACGCCTCCACCGCCTGTTCGACGGGCAGGTGGAAGCTCGTGTCGTGGCCAGTGGTCACCGACCCCGAGGAGAGAGTGACGACTCGGCGGACACCCGCCTCCTCGGCCAGGTGGACGACTTCAGTCGCCGTCGCGGCGAACGGGAACAGATACATCCGCTCCACGCCCTTGATTGCCGGGCGCAGGCTCTCCGGCTCCGCCAGGTCGCCCCGGACTACCTCCACCTCGTCGGGAAGGGTCCCTCCCTTGGGGTTTCTGCTCAGCGCCCGCACGGTGACTCCCGCGTGGACGAGCTGGTCGACGACGAGCTTTCCGACGTTCCCGGTCGCCCCGGTTACCAGAATTCGCATTTCCCCAGATTTAACAGTAGCGGGCCGCCTCGGCAAACGCGAACACGACGTTCACATATTGCTGCTCACCTGCGAAAACGCTATTTTCTTAGCCGTTCAGTCGGACAAATTAATGTCCCTTTCGGCCGCAGTCGAGGCGCGGACCCGGCTGCGACAGCCTCGCCCTTGGACGCTCCGCCCCCGGGAGCGAGTCAGACCGGCACCCGATCGCAGCTCGACCAGCAGCCCTTGGAGCTGATCGCCGCGTCGTGTCGCCGGCCGGCCGTCTCACGTTGTGACCTCCTGCTCGATCCGTCCAGATCACGATCTCGGACTGCCGCCCTGGTTCGGACCTCCTTTAACCCCGCTCAAGGCCCGGCTTAGCGATGGTCGGCACGCTGTCGAGATGGACCTGTCTGTGACGGTGACCGACGGCGTGAGCCTCCGCGTTCGGCACTGGCCAGGTGCGCCGGGCACGGACGCACGGCCCTTCCTCCTCGTCCACGGCCTCTCGTCGAACGCGCGCCTGTGGGACGGGGTCGCCGTACGGCTCGCCGCCGCTGGCCACCCCGTCTACGCCGCCGACCTGCGCGGCCACGGCGAGTCCGGCGCGGCGGACCACGGGAACGACACCGCCACCGCGGTCGCGGACCTGGCCGCGCTGGCGGCCGGGCTCGGCCTGACCGGCGCGCTGGTGGCCGGCCACTCCTGGGGCGGGAACGTCGTGCTGCGGCTGACCGCCGAGCATCCGGCGCTGGTCGCGGGGCTGGCGCTGGTCGACGGCGGCTGGATCGAGATGAGCATGACCGCGCGCTCGCGCGAGGAGGCGGTCGCGACGGCCGCGATGCTGCGGCGCTCGGTGACCAGGAGCAGCGCCGAGGACATGCGCAAGTACCTGCGGACCACGCACCCGGACTGGTCGGCGGCCGCCGTCGAGGCGCAGCTCGCCGACCTGCGGCCCGCGCCGGACGGCTCGCTCACCCAGCGGCTGGCCGACCCGCACTTCGAGTCGATCGTACGGAGCATGTGGGACGACGTGCCCGCCCGCTGGTATCCGGCGGTCAAGGTCCCGGTGCTGCTGCTGCCCGCCCTCCCCGCCGAGAACGTCCAGTGGGGCGAGCGGGTGCGCGCGTGGGTCGCGTCGGCCGCCGAGGCGATGCCGCAAGCGAGCGTCCGCTGGTACGCCGACGCCGACCACCACCTGCACGCCCAGCACCCGGAGCGGCTCGCCGGCGAGCTGCTGGACCTGGCCCGCGACGTCGGGGAGCCGGCACGGGCCTGACCGCTTTTGCCGCGCCTTAAGGGCGCCGCGCGACAGTGGTGGAGGGCCCGACGAGGAGGAGACTCGCATGCGCGTACGGGACGTCTTCATGAACGGCATCGGCGTCTTCCTGCCCGAGACGCAGAGCGTCGAGTCCGCCATCGACGAGGGGCTGCTGCCGGCCGACACGGTCGAGAGCCTGGGGTTCACCGGCGTGGCGGTCGCCGGGGACATGCCGGCCCCGGAGATGGCCCTGCGCGCGGCGCAGGACGCGCTCAAGAGCAGCGGCGTCAGCCCGGACGACGTGGCACTCCTGCTGTACGCCGACGTGTGGCAGCAGGGGCCGATGGCCTGGCAGCCACAGTTCTACCTGCAACGTCACCTGGTCGGCGACGGGCCGCTGGCACTGGAGATCACGCACGGCTGCGTCGGCGTGCTCAGCGGGATGGAGCTGGCCGTCGGCTACCTGCGCGCCGACGAGGGGCACAAGGCCGCGCTGGTGGTCGCGAGCGACAACTTCGGCACTCCCCTCATGAACCGGTGGACCAAGGGCGCCGGGCTCACCGCTCTGGGCGACGGCTCCGGCGCCGTGGTGCTGACCAAGGAGCCGGGGTTCGCGCAGGTGCTCTCCCTGCGCACCGCCAACCACTCCGCGATGGAGGAGGCGTGGCGTGCGGGCGAGCCGATGTTCCCGCCGGGCATCACCGTCAGCCGGCACGTGGACTTCGTCGCCGCCCACGAGGCGTTCAAGAACAACCTGAGCACCAGCGAGCACGGGGCGATGTCGATCACCCACGTCCAGCGGAACATCGACTGCGTGAAGCTCGCGCTGGCCGACGCCGAGGTCGCGCGGACCGACATCGCGCGGGTCATCTCGCACAACATGCCGCGCGAGGAGACACGCACCTACCTGGCCATGCTGGGGTTCACCCTGGAGCAGTCGGCGTGGGAGTTCGGCCGCGGCGTCGGCCACGTCGGCGCCAGCGACCAGTTGATCTCGCTGAACCACCTGCTCACGACCGGCGAGCTGGCCCCCGGCGACCTCGTACTGCTCTGCGGCCAGGCCCCCGGTGTGACGTACAAGGCCGCCGTCCTGCGGATGCTCGGCCCCTCGCCGTCGATGGGGTAGGGGCAGGGCGGGAATCACTGAGAGTATGTGTTCGACTACCCTTCTACCGGACAAGTGAGGCGCGATGAACGGCCCTCCGATCGTTCTCCCCCTGAACGACACCTCAGCCACGTTGGAACTGGTCGGCGGCAAGGGCGCTAATCTCGGCGAGCTCCTGCGCGGCGGCTTCCCGGTCCCGGGCGGCTTCACCGTGACGACGGCCGCCTACGACCAGATCACCCCCGCGGGCATACCGGAGCTGCTCGACGCCTCCCCGGACGGCTCGGCGGTCAGGAAGCTCATCGAGGAGTCGGAGATCCCCGCCGAGGTCGCCGCGGCCGTACGCGCCGCCTACCGCGACCTCGGCTCAGGCCCGGTCGCCGTACGCTCCAGCGCGACCGCCGAGGACCTGCCGGAGGCGGCTTTCGCCGGGCAGCAGGACACCTACCTGAACATCATCGGCGAGGACGCCGTCCTCGACGCCGTACGCCGCTGCTGGGCCTCGCTGTGGACCGAGCGCGCCATCGCCTACCGCGAGAAGCAGGGCGTGGCCGAGGCCAAGATCGCCGTGGTGGTGCAGAGCCTGGTCGCCGCCGAGTTCGCCGGCGTGATGTTCACCGCGAACCCGGTCACCGGGGCTCGCGACGAGATCGTGGTGGAGGCCGGCGAGGGCCTGGGCGAGTCCGTCGTCTCCGGCATGGTCACCCCGGACCACTACGTCCTGCGCAAGCACCGTACGAAGGAGGTGCGGCGCGGGCGCCGCGAGGTGGCCGTGCGGCCGCTCGCGGACGGCGGCACCGAGGAGGTCGCCGCCACGGCCGGCCGCGAGCTGCCGCGGGACGCGCTGAAGAAGCTGAGCAAGCTGGGCAAGGCGATCGGCGAGCACTTCGGCGCGCCGCAGGACATCGAGTGGGCGTGGGCGGACGGCCAGGTCCTCATCGTGCAGGCGCGGCCCGTCACGGCGTTGCCCGACCCTCCGTCCAAGCGCGAGGCGCAGGCCAAGCGCCCGGTCTCGATGGCCGAGCTGTTGCCGATCCGGCCGTACCCGCTGGACGTGACCACCTGGACCGGCGCCATCTTCGAGGCGGTGCACGAGTCGCTGAAGCTGGCCGGCGACGTCCCCTCGGTGGAGGAGGTCAAGGTCGAGGAGGACGGCGTCCTGGTGCACTGGGACCTGCCGCTGCCCAAGCCCACGGCCAAGACGCTGCCCAAGGTCCTGGGCATCATGGTCCACTACGACCCGCACGACTTCTGGGCCGACCCGGAGCTGGAGCGGTTCGTCGCGCACATGCGCGAACTCGACGGCCGCGACGTCACCGCCCTCGACTGGGACGGGCTCAAGGCCCTGCTGGGTGAGGCGCTGACCGCGCCGTCCACGGTGTTCACGCTGCGCGGGCAGTACATGACGCGTACGTTCGTGGGCGTCGGCTACACCTACCTGGTGCTGGCCACGATGGGCAAGAAGGACCGGCTCAACGACCTGTACGCCGCCACCGGCGCCGTCACGATGGAGATCAACCAGGCGATCGAGTCCCTGGTCGGACGGATACGCGCCGACGCCTCGCTCACCGAGATCTTCGCGACCACCGAGCCCGCCGCGCTCCTCGACGCGATCTCCGGGCACTCGTTCGCCGCCGAGTTCCAGAACTTCCTGGATGAATACGGCAGCCGCGAGACGGTCTCCCCCGCCCTGGCCTCCCAGCCGACCTGGAGCACCGCGCCCGAGGTCGTCCTGGGCATGCTCAAGGGCTTCGCCACCGACGCGCCGCCCGAGCGGGCCGAGTCCTCCGCGGTCGCCCTGCGCAAGCAGATCCACGAGCGCCGGTTCCCGCCGTTCGCCGGCCGCGCCCTGGACCTGATGTCCCTGTACGGGCGGATTCTGGAGGACACGCACTTCTACCTGACGCTGCCGATGCCGGCCATCCGCCGGGTGATGCTGGAGTTCGGCCGCCGCCTCGCCGAGGAGGGCCTGATCGACGCCCCGGAGGACGTCCTCCACCTGCGCCTCGACGAGGTGGAGCCGGCCTCGGGGCGCCGGGAGATCGTCGAGCGCCGCAAGGCCGGGCGCGCGGCGCTGGAGGGCACCCCCTGGGTGGATCCGGAGCAGCTGCCGAGCGTCGAGACCCCCGAGGACGCGCTCCTGTCCGGGCTGCCCGGCGGCGCCGGCGTCGCCGAGGGGCCGGCCCGTGTCATCCACGGCCCGGAGGAGTTCGACCGGCTGCGTACGGGCGACGTGCTGGTGGCGCCGTACACTCATCCGGCGTGGACGCCGCTCTTCCAGCGCGCGGCCGCCGTCGTCGTGGACACCGGCGGCCCGGCCTCCCACGCGGCGATCGTGGCGCGCGAGTACGCCATCCCCGCGGTGATGGGCACCGGCGATGGCACCCGCCGCATCGAGGACGGCGCCCTCGTCCGCGTCGACGGCGACCGCGGGCTCGTGCTCCCCGTCGAGCAGTAACAGGCACAGGCCCGGACCCGCCAGGAGGGCGGATCCGGGCCGGGGCGCGCGGGGGCTACGGCGTGAGGAGGAGCGGGAGCTTCTTCACGCCGGTCATGATCGGGCTCGGGATGAAGACCGGCGGGTCGTCCGGGTCCGTACGCAGGTCCGGAAAGCGGTCGAGAAGGATGTTGAGCGCGACCCGGCCCTCCAGCCGGGCCAGCGGCGCGCCGATGCAGAAGTGGATGCCACGGCCGAAGCTGATGTGCGGGTTGGGATCGCGCGCCGGGTCGAACACGTCCGGGCGGTCCCACTGCCGCTCGTCGCGGTTGGCCGCCGCGATCCAGATCATCAGCAGTTGGTCGGGCGGGATGTGCTCCCCGCCGAGCACGACGTCGGTGTTGGTGACCCGGCCGAGGCCCGCGAACGGGCTGAAGAAACGCAGCGACTCCTCGATCACGCCCGGGATCGTCGTACGGTCCTCCAGGGCGCGCACCCGGTGTTCGGGGAACTCATCGAGGCACAGCACCGTGTTGCCCAGCAGCAGGGTCGTGGTGATGTGGCCGGCCAGCAGCAGGATGATCGCGAAGTTGACCGCGTCCTCCTGGCTGAGGCGCTCGCCGTCGACCTCGGCCTCGACGAGCTTGGTCAGCAGGTCCTCACGCGGCTTGCGCAGCCGCTCGGCGGCGTGCTCGGCGAGGTAGTCGGTCAGGTTCTTGGCCTGCTCCATGACGACCTCGATGCCGCGCTCCTGCTCGTCGCTGCTGTTCGTGAGCGAGAACTCCTCGGTGCTCTCGAACATCTTGTCCACCCACCGCTTGAACAGGTCGCGGTCGCTGGTGGGCACCCCGAGCAGCTCGGCGATGACGATGACCGGGAGCGGATAGGCGAGGTCGACCACGAGTTCGGAGCGGTCGGTGACGCCGTCGAGCAGTTCGTTGGTGAGCTCGGCGATCCGGGGTTCGAGGTCGGCGACGACCTTCGGCGTGAAGGCGTGGCTGATGAGCCGGCGGAGCTTGCTGTGCTCTGGCGGGTCCATCCGCAGCATCGTGCCGTCCGACAGCGGGTTCTTGACCGGCACGGTGCGCCCGGTGTCGGAGGAGTACGTCCGCGGATCACTGATGATCTCCAGGGCCTCCGGGTAGCCGTAGACGTTCCACATCCCGGTGGCCTCGTGGAAGGCGACCGGCTTCTCCGGTTTCTGGCCGCGCATCCAGAACTGCGCCCTGTGGAGGCCCCATTTGTCCGCGAGGGTGGTCATGCCGTCCCTTTCTCACCGAGCGGGCGGCGTGCATCTCTGCGCACCTGCCGGCATTTCGGGGGTGCTTACTTTACCGCCGAAGAATGGCAATCTACCTTTGAGGGTAACAGCGGCGATATTATGCGCGCCGCCCCTAGGCGGCACTTTAGGGGGTTGCCGGGGGTAGGGGACGGTCAGGGGTTGCCCGCCCCAGCGTCCGCGGACAGCGTGAGCGGAAAGCCCACGGCTGAAAACGAGTGCTGATGACCGCGACTGAATCTGGCACGGACCTGGTCGATCTCGCCGACGAGAAACTGGTCGCCGACCCGTTCGCCGCCTACTCCCGTATCCGGGAAAGGGGGCCGCTCGTACGGGGCGTCATGCGCGGCGTCGAACCGTTCTGGCTCGTCACCCGATACGACGACGTCAAATTCGTGCTGGGCGATTCGCGGTTCGTGGTGGACACGGCGAATGTGCCGGGCATGGACACGCAGAACCGCATGCAGGAAATCCAGCTCGGCGGCGGAATTCCGCCGAAGTATCTGGAGTACCTGCGGGCCGCCATGAGCGGGATGGACGGCGTCGACCACGTTCGCCTGCGCCACATCCTCTCCCACGCGTTCACCCCCCGCCGCGTCGCCGCGCTCCGGCCGCGCGTCGAGGAGATCACCGAAGGGCTGCTCGACCGGCTGCCCGCCCTGGCCGGCGACGACGGCGTCGTGGACCTGCTGGAGCACTTCGCCCACCCGATGCCGCTGACCGTCATCTGCGAGCTGATCGGCATTCCCGAGCCGGACCGGCCGCAGTGGCGCGAATGGCGGTCCGGCGACGCGCCGGGCGGGCGCGCGGAGCGCCACTCCCGCGGGGTCGCGGCCGCCGACTACGTCTGCGGCCTGGTCGAGCGGCGGCGTACGGCGCTGGGCGATGACCTGCTGTCCGCGCTCATCCGCGCCCAGGACGAGGACGGCGACCGGCTCAGCGAACTCGAACTGGTCGCGATGGTGCTCAACCTGATCATCGCCGGCCACGAGACAACGGTTCACCTCGTCTCCAACGGCACCGCGGCCCTGCTCACCCATCCCGACCAGCTCGCGCTGCTGCGCGAGCGCCCCGAGCTCATGCCCGGCGCCGTCAACGAGCTGCTGCGCTGGTGCGGCCCCGCCGTCCTGGCGCCGATGCGCTACGCCGCCGAGGACGTCGAGGTCGGCGGCGAGCCGGTACGCCGGGGCGAGGCGGTCATGCCGATCCTGGCCGCGGCCAACTACGACCCGCGCGTGTACGACGAGCCGGAGCGCCTCGACATCACGCGCGAGCCGGTACGCGGCGCGGAGCCGCACGTCGGGTTCGGGCACGGGCCGCACTTCTGCATGGGAGCGGCGCTGGCACGCCAGGAGGCCGCGGTCGCGTTCGAGGCGCTGCTGCGCCGGTTCCCCGGCCTGTCCCTCGGCGTCGACGCCGGGGAGCTGGAGCACGGCCGCGGCGGCGTGTGGCGTCTCACCTCGCTGCCCGTACGCCTCTGACCGCGCGAAAGGACCTCCTGCCGTAGCAGTGAACGTTTGCCCTGCCGTGATGTGACGAACCGCCCGGGGTCCGCCCCGCACCTGACACCGAGCGCAGCGCGAGTGACGATCTTTGTGCTATCTTCGCGTCGCTGTGCACCACCGCACATTCAAGGAGGTGAGACCGATCAACGCTATGACACGTCGGGGCTCCCTCCTTCGCATGGCCTAGGGAGCGCCCGCACAAGGCATCCCGAAAGGCTTGAAATGCTCATGCGCTTCACCTCCCAGACGTCGTCGGACGGCGTCACCGAACAGTTCTTCACCCTCGACGAGATCTCCGGCGTGCTGTGGACGCCGGAAGGCGCCTCCGGCACTCGTCCGCTCATTCTGCTGGGCCACGGCGGAGGGCAGCACAAGACAGCCCCCAACACCGCTTCGCGCGGGCGCCGTTTCGCCGCCGAGGGCTTCGCGGTCCTCGCCATCGACGCGCCCAACCACGGCGACCGCCCCCAGGACGAGGGGTTCGGCCGGATCGCGGCCGAGATGCGGGCCGGCATGGCCGCCGGTGAGAATCCGGGCGCGCTGGTCGCCGGCATGCACGGCTATCTGGCCGCTCAGGCCGTCGCGGACTGGCAGGCGGCCCTGGACACGGTCCAGGGCCTCGACCAGGTCGGTGTCGGCCCGGTGGGTTACTGCGGCATGTCGATGGGCTGCGGTCTCGGCATCCCGCTCATCGCCGCAGAGCCCCGCATCCGCGCCGCGGTGCTGGGCTTGCTCGGCGTACACGGACTGGCCGAGGATGCCGCGCGGATCACCGTCCCGGTGCAGTTCCTGCTCCAGTGGAACGACCACATGGTGCCGCGGGACCAGGGCCTGGCCCTGTTCGACGCCCTGGGCTCAGCCGAAAAGACGCTGCACGCCAACCCCGGCAAGCACGGGGACATGCCGTCCTTCGAGGTGGACAGCTCGCTGCAGTTCTTCGCCCGGCATCTGAGCTGACACAAGATCGCAGTGCTCGACGCGCCGGCCAGAGATCGTCTCCGGCCGGCGCGTTCGGGCCGGCCGACCAGGCATGCCGCTGACGAAGACCCCGCGCCATTGTGAACAGGGCGAACGTTGCCTGTTACGGCCTCCTCGGCGTGCGCCCGCGGAGGTCCTTTCGGCGCGTGGGTTCAGTCCGCCGGCTTCTCGGCCGTCGCGATGATGTAGTCGGTGTTGACGTTGGCCCGCTCCATGTTGCCGATGAAGTCCTGGATGCTCGGCTGGCGTTCCTTGAGCCGGTCGTAATTGGCCTTCAGGTAGTCCACCAGCGGCAGGTAGACCTTCGCCGAGATCGACTCGATCCTGGGGTTGACGAAGCCCGCCTCCTCCAGCCGCGCGATGTAGGTCTCGCGATCGCACCAGTTCTCGGTCGGCATGAGGCGGCGGCGCGCCTGCTCCTCGGTGAGCTGCCGCTGGCGGATGGTGTTGAGCAGCAGCATGTCGGCCGCCGCGAGCACGCCGCCGGGGCGCAGCACGCGGAACGCCTCGCGGACGAAGTCCTGCCGCGTGTCGAAGTGGAACGCGCACTCCAGCGCGGTGACCCGGTCGAACCTCCCCGCCTCGAAGGGGATCTCGGTGGCGGATCCGACGCGCAGGTCGATCCGGTCGTCCATTCCGCGCTCGCGCACGCGCTTTTGCGCGACCTCGACCTGGGGGGCCGTGACGTTGAGGCCGAAGATCTTGGCCGGCTTCCTGGTCTCCATCCAGCGCATGTCCTGGTCGGCGTAGCCGAAGCCGACGTCGAGCACCGTGTCACCCTCACGCATCCCGGCCGCGTCGGCGAGAAGGTCCGCCATGGCCTCGCACGCGTCGTCGAGAGTGGTGCAGCCCGGTAGCCAGTACCCGAGGTTCAAGAACATGGTCCGCTCGGTCGGAACGAGCTCGGGATGCTGTCCCCCGTACTGACGCCCGACCTCACTCTCCACCGAGAGCGTCGAGTCACCGGTCATCTGCCATTCAACTCCTCGCGTCTGCGGACTCCGCATGAATCGGAGATACGACAACGACCTATGCGTTGTACGATGCATCCGCCCTGATCAGGGCCGCCACCCCTAGACGGCACATTAGGGGCCCCTGACCTGGTCTCCACCTGCCGAGAGCGGCGGCCGCGCGGGTACGCGCGCACGACGGCCCGGCGCGCTACTGGACCGAATGTCATTCAAAACACGGTCGCGGGCCCGCCTCTCACCGCCCAGACGGGTTCATACTGGACGCGGAGGCATCAGTCCGCGCCGGGGCCGATGGTGCCGGCACAACGCGAAGGAGACGTTCCATGGCCGATGAGGATTTCCTCGACAAGCTGCCTCCGCAGGACCTGATCTTCAAGCTGCCGCCCACGTTCGAGAACGTCGAGGACGAGCGGCGGCATCGCAAGGAGCGGCTGGCCGCCGCACTGCGGATCTTCGGCAAGTTCGGCTTCGAGGAGGGCGTCGCGGGGCACATCACCGCGCGCGACCCGGAGCTGACCGACCACTTCTGGGTCAACCCGTTCGGGATGTCGTTCAAGCACATCCGGGTCAGCGACCTCATTCTCGTCAACCACGAGGGCAAGGTCGTCGAGGGCCGCTACCCCGTCAACGAGGCCGCGTTCGCGATCCACTCGCAGGTACACCAGGCGCGCCCGGACGTCGTGGCCGCCGCACACAGCCACTCGGTGCACGGCCGCGCGATCTCCGCGCTCGGCGAGCTCCTGGAGCCGATCACCCAGGACGTCTGCGCCTTCTATGACGACCACGCGCTGTTCGACGACTACACCGGCGTCGTCACCGACCTCGAAGAGGGCAAGCGCATCGCCACCACGCTCGGGTCCGGCAAGGCCGTGATCCTGCGCAACCACGGCCTGCTCACCGTCGGCGATTCGGTCGACGCGGCCGCGTGGTGGTTCATCACGATGGAGCGCTCATGCCAGGTGCAGCTGCTCGCCAAGGCCGCCGGGCGGGTCGTGCACATCACGCCGGACAATGCCAAGCTCACCCGCGAGCAGGTCGGCAACGACCTCGTCGGCTGGATCAACTACCAGCCGCTGCACGACCAGATCGTACGAGAGCAGCCCGACCTGTTCGAGTGAACGCCCCACGCCCCGGCACCGCGCCGCGTGTGCGGCGCGGCGCGGCGCGGGGCTAGTCGATCAGCTCGGCCCAGCGCGGAGACCGCGGCGTGAGCAGCAGCCGCATCCCGGCCTCCGCCGGCGTACGGTCGCGCTTGCGCGTGTTGCACGGACCGCACGCCAGGACGGTGTTCTCCCAGTCGGTGGCGCCGCCGCGCGACCGCGGCACGATGTGGTCCACGGTGTCGGCCAACGTGCCGCAGTAGCCGCAGCGTCCGGCGTCGCGGCTGCGCAGCCCGTGCTTGCTCCACGCCGGCGACTGGCCGTACCTCCAGCGCATCGTCACGTAGCGCACCAGCCGCAGGACGCGCGGCAGCGGGAAGTGCCCGATGCTCCGGCCCTCCACCGCCTCCTCGACGACGGCCACACCGCGCACCAGCATGCGTACGGCGTGCCGCACGTCGACCTTGTGCAGCGGCTCGTACGAGGCATTCAGGACCAGTACGTTCACCGGGCTCCCCATTCCACCGCGGAAAACAAAAAACGCCGTCTCCAGATTCCGGAGACGGCGTTCTTCACGAGGACGCTCGGCGTCCCCGTTCGTGGCCGTCATCTGGAACTCGCTCGTGCCGGGTCAGTCGCATCGGACCGCCGTCGCCGGGCTTGCCGGCGACGGCGAGCGTCGAGGTGAGCAGCCGGATACGCCACCGAGGCGCGATCGGCGCCTCGCGCGGGACCTCACGTCCGGTTTCGGTCTTCCGTGACACGGTGCTCTCCTTTCCGCGTTTCGATTCGGGAACAGCATGAATCACCGGCCCGACGGCGGGCAACGCCTTTTCCGGCAGGCCGGTAATCGGGCGGGCATTCAGGAGGTGAGCCGGT
Organism: uncultured Actinomycetota bacterium; assembly: GCA_963799975.1. GTDB lineage: Bacteria > Actinomycetota > Actinomycetes > Streptosporangiales > Streptosporangiaceae > Actinoallomurus. The sequence continues at coordinate 2,086,954 of CAWCZF010000006.1, forward strand.
GTATCGCGGTCAGGGTGCGCTCGCCGCCCGGGTCGCCGCCGGTCACCGGGACGACGGCGACCTCGTCCACGCCCGCGTCCGCGTACGCGGCCAGCCGCGAGCGCACGGCCGCGTCGTCGCCGGACAGCCCGATCGTGCCGGCCAGCTCGAGCGGCAGCGCGGTGAGCAGCTCGCGTGGCGCGGTGCCCTTGCGCGCCAGCTCGACCGCCTCGGCGAACCCGGCGTCGGCGAGGTTGGCCGAATAGCCCGGGGCGCGCAGATAGGGGACGATGCCCCAGATCAACTGGGCGTAGGACTCCGGCACCGGGTCGACGGCGGCCGGCATCCAGGCCACCAGCCGCGGCGGACGGCGGCCCTGCCGGCGCGCGGCGGCCTCCAGCCGCTCCTTCAGCCCGGCCGCCTGGTGCGGCGTGACGAGGTCGACCACCATCCGGTCGGCGTGCGCCGCGGCCACCGCGATCGCGCGGTCGCCGAGCGCCGCCACGCTGAACGGTCCCTCCGGCGGCCCGAGCCGCAGGCGGTAGCCCTCGCCGTCGCCCGTACGCCCGCCGCCGAGCAGGGTGGCGACCGCGCGTGCGCCCTCCTCCAGCGCGGCCGCGGCGCCCGCGTAGGACCGGCCGTGCCGGTCCTCGACGGCCGCCGGGGTCGAGGTGCCGAGCGCCACGCCGATCCGGCGCCGGGTGAGCGCGCTCACCGAGGCGGCGCCCATCGCGATCATTGCCGGGTCGCGCACGCCCACCGGGAGCGGCCCGACCGTCATCGCGATCCGGTCGGTGGCCAGGCCGATCGCGGTCGCGAGCGCGAACGCGTCCCAGGTGCCGGTCTCGCCGATCCACAGCTCGCCATAGCCCAGCCGGTCGGCCAGCACCGCGGTGTGCAGGGCCTCCTCGGGGGGACGATCGAGCCACATGCCGACAACGGCGCTGATGTCCATGCGCCCATGGAATCAGACGCGGCCGTGGCCGGCGCGCCCGCCGGTACGGTGAGCGTCCCGCCCCAGCTCACCCGTGCACCCCGGTCCGTACGCGCATAGAGTTGTCCGCGTGGCTGAAGAGGCGTGGAAGGTAGCACCGTCCGGTCCGCTGCGTGGCGACATCCACGTACGCGGCTCCAAGAACGCCGTGACGAAGCACATGGTCGCGGCCATGCTGGGCGAGGGCGAGAGCACGATACGCAACGCGCCCGAGGTCGGCGACGTCGAGATCACCGGGGCGATGCTCCAAGCGCTCGGGCACGCCGTCACCCGCGAGGGCTCCCATATCCGTATCGCGCCCGGCCCGGTGGCCGAGCCGCGGGTGCCGGAGGCGTTCACCGGCCTCAACCGCATCCCGATCCTGATGGTCGGCCCGCTGCTGCACCTGACCGGCGAGGCGTTCGTGCCGCTCGTGGGCGGCGACCCGATCGGCCGCCGTCCGGTCGACTTCCACGTCGAGGCCCTGCGCGCGATGGGCGCGGAGGTCGAGGTCGGCGACACCGGCATCGCCGCGCGCGCCACCCGCCTGCACGGGGCACGCATCGACCTGCCCTACCCGAGCGTCGGCGCCACCGAGACCGTGCTGATGTCGGCCGTGCTCGCGGAGGGCAAGACGGTCCTGCGCGGCGCGGCGATGGAACCCGAGGTCGTCGAGCTGGCCCTGTTCCTGCAGCGGATGGGCGCGCAGATCGAGCTGAGCCCGGACCGCCGCATCGTCGTCGAGGGCGTACGCCGGCTGAAGGGCGCGTCCACGCGGCTCGCCGGCGACCGCCTCGAAGCGTTCTCCTACCTGGTCGCGGGGCTCATCACGGGCGGCGAGGTACGCGTGCACGGCTGCGCGCAGGACCGCCTGGTCACCGCCATCACGACCCTCGCCCGCATGGGCGCCCGCTTCGAGATCACCGACGAGTGGATCACCGCGTCGGCCCCGGACGGCCTGCGCCCGGCGGCCGTGCACACCGACACCCACCCCGGGTACATGACCGACTGGCAGCAGCCGCTGATGGTCCTGTTCACCCAGGCCGAGGGCATGTCGGTGCTGCACGAGACGGTGTTTGAGAACCGGCTGGTCTACGTCCCGGCGCTGAAGAAGATGGGGTGTGAGATCGAGACCTTCAACGCCTGCCTCGGCGGCCCGGCGTGCCGGTTCCACGACAGCAACTCGGTCCACTCGGCGGTCGTACGCGGCGTGTCCAAGCTCACCGGCGCCGACGTGACCATGCCCGACGTACGCGCCGGCTTCTCCGCCGTACTGGCCGCCGCGGCCGCGGACGGCCCGTCGACCCTGCGCGGCGTCCACCACATCGAACGCGGCTACCACCGCCCGGCCGACCAGTTCGTCTCCCTGGGCCTGAGCCTCCAGCGCGAGACGGTCTGACGCCCACCGTCCCCCGGCCGACCGAGACCGGCTCGCGCTTCCCCGCATCCGCCGCGCCCTCCTATGGTTGTGTGATGGCGACCGCGCTCCTGGGCACCCCCAACGAGACCGCCCAATCGCTGTTCAAGCACGAGCTGCTGAGCCGCTACCTCGTCACCTTCGTGAACGCCGGCTCGGGCGGCCGCGTACGCCTCCTCGACGGCGCCGCCGGATCGGGCCGCCACCAGGACGGATCGCCCGCGACGGCCGAACGCCTGCTCCAGAGCGTCCGCCGCCTGGAGGGCTGCGACGCGATCTTCATCGAGAGGAGCCCCGCACGCTTCCGTACTCTCACCGAGGTCGTCGCGTCGTACCCGGACGTGGACGGCGTGGCGTTGCAGGGCGTGGTGCAGGACCACCTGGAGGAGATCGGGGCCGAGGGCGCACCGATGCTCTGCTTCCTGGACCCGCAGGGGGTGGGTTTCGACTCGCTGACGCGCCTGCTGGCCGTCTCCCGAGGCGGCGGGGCGACCGAGGTCCTGGTGGACTTCACCCCCGCACAGGTGTCGCGCGCCCTTCGCTCGCCGGCGCGAGGCGAGGCCATGGACGCCGCCTGCGGCGGCCCGTGGTGGCGTCACACGGCCGCGGCGGGACGCGACCTGAGGTCGGCCACCCGGTCGATCGCCACGGAGTACGCCCGCCGTCTCTCCGACACGACCGGAACCTCGTCGGTGACGCTGCCGGTGTACCGCCGGCTCGGCCATCGGCCCATCCAGCACCTGGTGTTCGCGACCCGCAGCGAGTACGGCCTGTGGACCTTCGCCCACACGGCGGCCAGAACCCGCCAGGCGTGGCTGCGCCGCCTGGGCGCCCTGGGCGACCAGCGTGACGGGCTGACCCTGATCAGCGACACCACGATGAAGGACGACCTGATCCGCCAGGAGGAGCTCGCGTCCCGGACGATCATCACCCAGAACGTCCGCGAGCTGGTGGAACGCCTCCCGCGCTTCAAACTGGCCAACGAGACACGCGCCGTGCTGGGCACGGCGTACGGGGTGGCCACCGAAGGCGTCATCCGCGAGGTGGTCACCGGCCTCCAGCTGACCGGCGAACTCCACATCGGCCAGAACAACAAGCCCCCACCCGCGAGAACCCGCACCCGCGACCTGATGGTCTTCGCACCGCGGTGAGCGACGCTCGGCCTCATCCGGCGGCGGCCTCCTCCCCTGGCTGAGCCGCGGCCGGTCGGGCGTCAGCGCTGGTAGCCGTGGAGGAAGGCGTGTACGCCGGCGGTGACCATCGCCCTGGCCTCGGTCTGGTCGGTCAGGGCCGTACGGTCCATCAGGTTGTCGGCGGAGATCAGCAGCATCAGGTGCCCAGCGGCGCGGAGGGGCTGGTCGATGGTGAGGTCGCCGTGGGCGGCGATGTGGCTCAGGCGGTCGGCGAGTTCGCGACGGACGCGGCCCGGGCCGGTGTCCTGCCAGAGCTTCAGCGCGGCCGGCGGGATGTGCTCGATCTCGGCGTTGATCTGGCGGATGAGCGCGAAGTGGGGTGCCAGGTCCGAGGACAGCACCGCGAGCCAGTCCAGGCCGAAGTCGATCAGGTCGGCCTCCAGGTCGACGACCTTGCTCAGGTGGCGGTCGATCCGGTCGATCATGGTGTCGGCGGCGCGCCGCGTGCTCTCCTGGATGACCGTCTGGAACAGCTCGGCCTTGTCGGTGAAGTGGTTGTAGATGGTGCGGTTCGAGACGCACGCCTCCGCGGCGATGGCGTCCAGGCCCGCGCGGGTGTAGCCGTCGCGGGCGAAGAGTGTCAGCGCGCCGTTCACGATCGCCCGGCGCTTCTCCGGCTGGCCGGCCGCCGTCCTTTTTGCCGTCACGCTTGGCGAGGCTACTCGATTACACCGATCGTTGCATCTACTGCACCGATCATTGTAATGTCTGCACCGATCGGTGCAATGACGACCAGCGACGGAGAGAGCCCCCATGACCAAGATCGCGATCATCGCCGGCAGCACGCGCCCCGGGCGGCGGAGTCGTCTCGTCGCCGAGTGGGCCGCCTCCGTGGCCGCGCAGGAGCACCCGGCGGCCGAATTCGAGATCGTCGACCTGGCCGACTTCGCCCTGCCGCTGCTGGATGAGGAGCTGCCCGCACTGTTCGGCCGGTACGGCAACGAGCACACAGTCCGCTGGGCCGAGACGATCGCCCGCTACGACGGGTTCGTGTTCGTCACCCCGGAGTACAACCACTCGATCCCCGGCGCGCTCAAGAACGCCCTGGACTTCCTCTACGCCGAGTGGAACGACAAGGCGGCCGGATTCATCGGCTACGGCCTCCACGGCGGGACCCGTGCCGTCGAGCACCTCCGGCTGATCCTGGCCGAGCTCAAGGTGGCCACCGTACGCACCCAGGTGGCGCTGTCCCTGCACCATGACTTCACCGCCAAGACCCCCGGCGAGCCCGGCGCACTCACCCCGGCCCGCACCACCGCGACACCCTAGTCACCCTGCTGGGCGACGTCGTCTCCTGGTCGCAGGCGCTGCGGCCCGTACGCGAGAGGGTCCCGGCATGACCGGCGCCACCCCGGCCGGACCGCTGACGGACGCCGCGCTCGACGAGCTGGCCGCCGGCATCGCCGCCGGGGCGGCGGTCGCCGGCCTCGGGGAGTCCACCCGCTTCTCCCGCGAGACGTTCGGCGTGCGCGACCAGCTCTTCCGGCGGCTGGCGCGGCATCACGGATTCGGGGCGCTGGCCGTACAGGACGACGCCGCCGCCGGTGCGCGGCTCGACGCGTACGTGACCGGCGGCGAGGGCACCGCCGCGGCCGCCCTCGACGGCGCCTGGCGTCCCTGGCGCACCGCCGAGATGGCCGCGACGCTGGAGTGGATCCGCGCGTTCAACCAGGAGCATCGCCCCATTCGCGTCTTCGGCGTCAAGCCCGCGCAGGCGCGCCCGGCCGACTACGACGCCGTCCTGGACCACGTACGCCGGACGGCACCCGGGCGGCTGGCGGAGCTGGCGTCCCACCTCGATCCGATCCGTACCGCGCACGACACCGACGAGCACGTGCAGCGCGCGCGGGGGACGCACCCCGGCCGGCCGTTCGCCGAGCACGCGCGCGACGCGCTCACGATCGTCTCCTCGCTCCCCGGCGACACCGTCCTGGCGCGGATGCGGCTGATCGCCCGTTTCCACGAACGCAGCGTCGCCGGGGGCGGCGGCTACGCGGGCGACGCCGAGGCGTGGGCGGACGCGATCGACGATCACCGGTCGCGTACGGGACGGCCGGTGGCCTACTGGGACGGCATCGCGCACACCTCGGCCACCCCGGTGACCTTCGGCCTCGCCCCCGAGGACGGCCCCCGGCCCAGCACCGGCAGCGTGCTGCGCCGGCGCAACGGCTCGGCGTACGTCTCGGTGGCGATCGGCTTCCACCACGGAGACCTCGGCGTCGTCACCGTCCCGGAGCCGGCCGCGGACCTGGTCGACTCCCGGCTCGGCGAGGTGGACCTGCCCGTACACTGGCTGGACCTGCGCTCCGGCGACATGCGCCGCCGGTGGGGCGGTCCAGCGAAGGCGCGCACCATCAGCGGCGTCTACGATCCGTCCCGCGACGCCGAGGAGTACGTCGCCGTCGATTCCCTCACAGAAGCGTTCGACGTCCTCATCCACCTCCGCCGGGCGTCCGCGGTGCGGTGGCTCCCCTGACCGGGCTCAGGCGTCTCAGGCGTGGCGCGCGGCGAGGGCGGCGGCACGCCTACGGGCGAGCCTGACGAACAGCTCCGGGGTGCGGCGGCGCACGGACCTGGGCACCAGGCGGCTCGCGCCGCCGACGGTGCGCAGGCCCAGGTTCAGCGCGCGCTCGCGGTGCGGCGACCACCCCAGGCCGTACTGGCTACGGATCGGCGGCGGGAGCAGGCCGGCCGTCACGAAGCGGTTCAGCGGCAGCGCCGGCTTGAGGTGGCGCGGGAGCCGCCGCCCGTCGAGCACGGCACGTGCGAGTACGCGCGCCGTGTCGGTGACCTCCAGGCTCGCCACCGTGCCGGCGAAGTAGCGGCGGAACGCGGCGAGGTCGGCGGGCTGCGCCTCGCGCGGGCAGCCGAGGACCGAGGCGACCTTCGTCGCGTCCTCGTAGTAGCGCTCGGCGATCGCCTCGGGAAGCGGGCCGAACAGCCGGGAGTACAGGTCGAGGGCCGTTTCGGTCAGCGTCGCGTTGACCCAGTTCTGCAACTCGGGGTCGCCGGCGAAGTACCCGGGCCCGGTCACGTGCTCGTGGATGCGGCGTACGGCCGCGGCCGCGTGCTCGGCCTCCTCCGGAGTGCCCCAGACGACGAACGTGAGGAAGTCCAGGGTGCCGGCGAGCCGGGGCAGCGGGTCGTGCTCGAAGTCGCTGTGGTCGGCCACGCCCTGGGCGACCTTCGGGTGGGCCAGTTGCAGGAGGAGGGCACGGCCGCCGCCCGCGATCAGCGCGGGCTCGGCGGCGACCCACCGGATCACCGCGTCGTCTCCGAACACAGACCCATTATCGGTGCGGTACGGGCGGGCGTACGGTGCCGGTCGCCCGCCGTCCCGGTCGCGGGACGCTACGAGGCCGCCGCCTTTACATTGTAGATCACGAACAGGTTCAGGAGCGCAGCCGGCTGGGCAGCCACCGCGCCGCACGCCGCAGCGCGCTCTTCGGCTCCGGAGCCGGGGCCGGAGGCCGGCGCACCACCCGTACGCTCAGGTTGCCGTTGACCGTGCGGTACGGCTCCAGGCGGCCGCGGGCCGGCAGGTCCTCGGTGTACCCGCGCAGCCGTCGGTCATAGGTCCAGCCGCCCCCGTCGATACGCCCGACGAGGTCCCACGTGCCCCTCGGTCGAGGCCCGCGACCGCGTCCGCGTCGAGCACGGCCTCGCCCGACATCGTGCCGTCGCCGTGGTCATCCACCGCGATCGGAAGCGGGAAGTCGGCGTTGTCCTTGCGCCGGCGTACGTACAGGTCGAGCCGCCACGGGCGGTCGTCAACGGCCAGGAGCTCCGGCGGGACGCCCAGCGGCACCGGCGGGTCCCACCGGCCGCCGGCGAACGCCAGCGGCGTGCCGTCACGGTAGCGAAAACCCGCGCTGAACGAGATGACGAGCCGGTCACCGTCCCACCGCGTGCCCGCCAGTACCGCGTCCAGTTCGACGCCGCGCTCGGCGGCGAGCAGGCGGTACAGCGCGTCGTGGGCGTCCGAGCGCAGCAGGTCAGAGCGCACCCGCATGCGCACGGCGAGCCACCGGTCCACTCCGCGGCCGAAGCGCTCGGCCATGAGAGTCCGCGCCTCGTCGTAGAAGGCCCGGCGGTACTCGGGCGGAGCGTCCAGGAACCCGCCCTCCCCCATCCGCTTGAGAATCTTGCTCCGGTACCAGTGCGCGTAGTAGCGGTCGCGGTCCGGGCCGGCCGGCACGTGCTCGTCCACGATGTCGAGCACCTCGCGGACCATGGCGAGGTAGTGCACCGGCTCGGGCAGGTTCTGTGAGTAGCTGCCCTCGCGCTTCATCCAGTGGCAGCACGCGTAGTCGCCGACGACCGAGATCGTACGGGCGCGGAAGTAGGCCTTGAGCACGAAGCGGTGGTCCTCCAGCCGCACCGGGCCCTCGGGAAAGCGGATCCCGTGCTCGACCAGGAAGGACCGGCGGAACATCTTGTGCGGCGTCAGGATGCCGTACAGCGCGTCCTGCAGGATGTCGGCCCGGTCGCGGGAGACCTTGAACATCAGCTTGGGCACCCGGCGGCCGTGACCGACCATCTTCCCGATGACGATGTCGGAGTCGTTGCGCAGCGCCATGGCGTGCATGCGCTCCAGCGCCTCGGGGCCCAGCCAGTCGTCGTCGTCGAGGAAGTAGACGAAGTCGCCGCGCGCGGCGTCGACGCCGACGTTGCGCGGGCCGCCGGGGCCGCCGCTGGCCGGCCGGTGGATCACCTGGATCCGCTCGTGCTCGGCCGCCAGCTCGTCCAGGCGCGTCTCGGTGCCGTCGCTCGACCCGTCGTCAACGAAGATCACTTCGTAGTCGTCCATCGACTGCGCCAGCACCGAGTCCGCGCAGCGGGTCAAGCCCTCGCCCGTGTTGTACACGGGCACGATGACGCTGACCTTCACCTTGTCAGCTCCAGCGCCGCCAGCGAGGCCGGAGCGAGCCGATGGTGGTCGGCCGGGCCCACGAACATCCATTCGTCGATCTCCCCCGTCGCGGTCAGTTCGCCGTCGTAACCGGCGGTGTAACAGGCCATACGTACGCGTGTGCCGGGCGGCTGGTCGTGCGCCGGCGCCTCGACGACGCCGATGCCGTGGAAGGTCGCCCGGTCCAGGCGGACCCCGAGCTCCTCGAGCACCTCGCGGGACAGCGTGGTCCAGTCGTCCTCGCCGGGCTCCCGCTTGCCGCCGGGCAGGTAGAGCCGGTCACGCGCACGTGCGCGTACGGACAGGAGCCGCCCCTCGTGAACGTGCACCCAGCCAACGACGTCGAGCACCGGATCCATCCTGTCGGCGACGAATGCGCCGGCCCCGCCGCCGGCCGGCGAAGCGTCACGGCCCTCGGCCGTCGGCGTCTCGGCCGCCGCTCCCCTCACACCACTCCTTATATCGTCACAGCCGCGTTTTGTTTCGATCTGCCGTGTTAAACCCTTGTTTACTCCGACAGCGCCGGGCGGCGTTTTGTTCGCTCTTTGCCGGTCGCCGACGGAAACCTCAGGTTCTGGCCGCCGCCACCCCGCGTACACAGCGCCGGAACCCCCACACCGAGATGACGACGGCCGTCGCTCCGAGGAGCGCCACGGCGGGCGTGCGGATCCACAGGTAGACGGCGATCGAGTGCCGGAACAGCAGCCAGGCGCTCAGCGCGGTGTTGAGCGTGAAGACCAGCGACCACAGCAGCGACATGCGCAGGAAGAACCGGTGGACGCTCTGGTCGGCCAGGAACCCGGCGGGCAGCGGCACCAGGTCGTTCGCGACCTTGGCGGCGAGCGGGCGGCGCAGCGGAACCGAGCCGAGGAACGCCATGGCGACCAGCAGCGTGCCCAGCGTGGGCTGGAGGAAGTAGACGACGGCGCTGCCGGTGATCGCCGACATCGCGGCACGCGCGGTCACCCCGAGCGCCGCGAGCACGAGGGTGCCGGGCACCGGCCGGCGCCGGACCAGGCGTACGGCGATGCCGCCGTAGACCCAGGCGACCGCCGTGACGAGCGCGCCGTCCAGGCCGAGGAGTGCGAGCCCGGCGTAGAAGACGACGACCGGGGCGATCATTCCCTCGATGACACGCGGCAGCGCGTGCAGCGCCAGCTGAGTGAGGCGGGGGATCTCGAAGCGGTGCGTTGCTTCCATGGGCCGTTCGGCTCCTGGCTGCTCGACGGCGCGAAGACCGGCCTAACGGTACGCCAAGATCTGGGTATTTCGTCCCAAAATCGCGGCATACGCCATGATGAACAGGTGCCTCGTATGCCTCAGGGTCCACGCCACGGTCCGGTACGGCCGGTGACCGCCCTCCCCCGCGGTTACGCTGCGTCGTCATGACGATCGATCACGAGGGCCGCGTCCGTGCGCTGCTCGCACGTGCCGAGCATCCGGAGACGCCGGAGGCGGAGGCGCAGGCGTGCGCTGCCAAGGCGGCCGAGCTGATGATGCGTCATGCCATCGACGAGGCGGCGCTGCGCGCACGCCGCGGCGAGCACCCGGAACCGGTCGTCTACTGGGAGCACACCGTCGGCGGCCGCGACGGGCACGCGCACGCGCGGTCCGCCGGGCTCAGCGCGGTCGTGAGCGCGTACGGCGGCGCGTGCGCGCTGCGCGGCAACGGCGCCTACCGGCAGGACATCACGATGCTCGTGGTCGCCACCCGGTCGGCACGCGACGCGCTGGCGCTACTGCTGCCCTCGCTCACGCTCCAGATGGACGGCGCCGGCGCGCGCGCCGCCGACGCGCACATGGGCAAGTTCCCCGAGGAGTTGTTCCGGCGCAAGGCCGACCGCACGCGCTGGCGCAACGGATACCTCAAGGCGTTCCTCGTCGGCTACGGCGACCGGGTCGCCGAGCGCATCGAGGCGGCGCGCGGGCGGCTGCGCGGCGACGATGCGCCGGCCGACTCCACCGCGCTGGTCCTGGCGCGCGACGACGAGCGCGTACGCGCGGAGTTCACGGCGCGCTTTCCGGTGCTCGGCCGTGCCCGCGGCGCACGGGTGCGGCACGACGGCTTCACGGCCGGCCGCGACGCGGGCCGCTTCGCCGACCTCGGTTCCGGCGCCGTACCGGGCCTGCGCCCCGCTCTGGGCACCTCGCGGGAGCGATGAGGGGACCTTTGGCCCTGCCCCGCGCGCTCCGGCCCGTGGAACCTCGATGGTAGAGGCCGCGGCGGAGGCGGACCGCGGACGACGTGACGCGAGCCGGCCCGGCTCCTCGCAGCCGACATCGGCCGGCATTCGGCGGGCGAGGCTTGGGGGCGGCGCTGTGGGCGGACAGAGACTCGCGCGAGACATCAGGCGGCTGCTGGTCGGCCGGGGCGACCCCGGCTACGAACGGGCACGCGCGTGCATGGGAGCGTACGGGCTGACGCCGCCGCGCCGTCCCGAGGTGATCGTGCAGGCCGCCTCGCCAGACGATGTGGCCGAGGCGATCCTGCTGGCGCGGGCTCGCGGGCTGACCGTCGCCGTACGCGCCGGCGGTGCGCCGCTGCGGGACGGCGGCATGCTCATCGACGTGTCCCGGCTGCGCCGGCACGGCGTCGAGGCCGGCTCGGCGACCGTACAGCCCGGCGTCACCGGCCACGACCTCGCCCACGCCCTCGCCGCACACGGGCACGCCTTCCCGGTCGCGCACCGCGGCTCGGCCGCGCTGGGCGGGTTCCTCCTCGGTGGCGGCCTCGGCTGGAACTCACGTGCCTGGGGGCCCGCGTGCGCCGGGCTGACGGCGATCGAGGCGGTCACCGCCGACGGTGAGATCGTCCGGTGCGGCGAACGCGAGAACGCCGGGCTGCTCTGGGCGGCGCGCGGCGGCGGTCCCGGGTTCTTCGCGGCCGTCACCTCCTTCAGCCTCGCCCCGCGCCACCTGCCGCGCGCCGTCATGACGACACGCTGGGTCTTCCCGCTCGCCGACGTCGAGGACGTCGCGTGCTGGGCGGACCGTGCCGCGGCGTCGGTGCCGGCCAACGTCGAACTCTCCGTCGCGCTGACGACCGCCGACCGCGGCGCCGGCGGAACCGCGCCGCCGCCCCGCGTCATCGTCGTCACGGCGACCGCGTTCTCCTGCGCGTGGGACGACGCGACCCGCTGCCTCGAGCCGCTGCGCGACTGCCCGTTCGCCGGCCGCGCCCTCCTACGCCAGGTGGACCAGCCGACGCCGTTCCCGGTGCTGTTCGCCGGCTCCGACGCGCTCTGGCCGCCGGGCCGCCGCTCCGCCGCCGACTCCCTCTGGCTGGATGAGGGGTTCGGCACGCTGCTGCCGGGCCTCGCGCGCCACGTCGAGGGCGCGCCGTCCGCCGACTCTCTGGTCCTGGCGGTCCTGGCCCCCGCCGGGCCGGCCCGTACGCCGGAGATGGCCTTCGCACCGCTCGGGCGCGTCCATCTCGGCTGCTACGCGATGTGGACGGACCGCGCGGACGACGAGGCCAACCTCGCCTGGCTGCGCGAGCTGGCGGCGGCGCGTCCCGCGACCGGCCACCACGTCGCCGAGGCGGACCTGACCGCGAGCGCGGACCGCGCACGCCGGTCGTTCACCCCCGCCGCCTGGGACCGCCTGCGCGCGCTGCGCGAGCGCCATGACCCCGACGGGGTGTTCGAGAGCTACTGACCACCGGACCGGAGGGTGCTCCGGTGGACAGGAAATGCGCCGATGCGAAAGATGGGCGGTGACGGACGCCGGAACGAGGGGCCGCGGCCCCGGTCGGAGGAGACGCGTTGGCGGAGGAGATCTGGTTCCTGAGCGCACGTGAGCTGACCCGCCGGATCCGGGCGCGCGAGATGTCGGCGCGCGAGGCGGCCGAGGCACAGCTGTCCCGCATCGAGGCGGTCAACCCCCGCATCAACGCGATCACCACGCTCACCGCCGAGCGCGCGCTGAGCGAGGCGGACGCCGCCGACGCGATCCTGGCCTCGGGCACCGAGCCGCCGCCGCTGCTCGGCCTGCCCGTCGCGCACAAGGACACCCACGAGACCGCCGGAGTGCTGACCACCTCCGGCTCACCCCTGCTCACCGCCAACGTGCCCGTACGCGACGAGCTCGTCATCGAGCGGATGCGCGCGGCCGGCACGGTGATGCTCGGCAAGACGAACGTGCCCGAGTTCGCCGCCGGGTCCCACACGTTCAACCCGGTCTTCGGCACGACGCGCAACCCGTACGACACGTCACGGTCGGCGGGCGGCAGCAGCGGCGGCGCCGCGGCCGCGCTCGCCGCCGGCCTGCACTCGCTCGCCGACGGCAGCGACATGGGCGGCTCGCTGCGCAACCCCGCCTCGTTCTGCAACGTCGTGGGCATGCGGCCCTCGCCGGGCCGGGTGCCGACCTGGCCGGCCGACGCGGCCTGGGGCACGATGGCGGTGCAGGGGCCGATGGCGCGCGACGTCGCCGACGCGGCGCTGCTCCTGTCGGTCCTGGCCGGCCCCGACCCGCGCTCGCCGATCGCGCTGGAGACGCCCGGCTCGGCGTTCGCGGTCCCGCTCGAGCGCGACCTCGCCGGGCTGCGCGTGGCGTGGGCCCCGCGCCTGGACGGGTCGATGCCGTTCGAACCCGAGGTGGTCGCGGCGCTCGAACCCGCGGTCAAGGTGTTCGCCGACCTCGGCTGCACGGTCGAGGAGGCGTGCCCGGACCTGTCCGGCGCGGACGAGGCGTTCCGCGTCCTGCGCGCGTGGCAGTTCGAGCTCCACCTCGGCGCGCTCATGGACCTGCACCGCGACCAGATCAAGGCCACCGTCGTCGCCAACATCGAGGAGGGCCGCCGCCTCACCGGCGCGGACCTCGGCCGCGCCGAGGTCCTGCACACCCGGCTCTACCACCGCGTGCGCGCGTTCTTCGAGCGCTACGACGTCCTCATCGCGCCGGTGAGCCAGGTCGCGCCGTTCGACGCGAATCTGGAGTACCCCACCGAGGTCGCGGGCGTGGCGATGACCTCCTACGTCGACTGGATGCGCTCGGCGTACGTCATCTCCGCGACCGGCTGCCCGGCCCTGTCGGTGCCGGGCGGCTTCACCCCCGGCGGCCTGCCCGTCGGGCTCCAGGTGATCGGCCCGCACCGCGCGGACCTGGCCGTGCTCCAGGTCGCGTACGCGTTCGAGCAGGCCACGGCGCACGGCACGCGACGCCCTCCGCTCTGAGCTACCGGCCCGAGACGAGGCCGGCCAGGCGCGCGTACGCGGAGGTGCGCGCGCGGCCCGCGTTCTCGCGGCGGTCCGCGGCGCGGTAGAGCGTGTAGATGAGCCGCACGCCGATCCAGCGCAGCGGCTCGGGCTCCCACGGGCGCACCTCGCGGCCCACCCAGGGCAGGCCGGTCAGCGGGGTGTCCTCGCGTAGCACCAGGTCGCGCAGCGTACGCCCGGCCAGGTTGGCGGTGGCGACGCCGGTGCCGACGTAGCCGCCGGCCCAGCCGAGACCGCTCTCGTGGTCGACGTGGACGGTCGAGCACCAGTCGCGCGGGACGCCGAGCACGCCGCACCACGCGTGGTCGACGCCCGCGCCCGCGACGGGCGGGAACAGGGCGGCGAGCATCCGCCGCAGCGCCGTGACGGTCGCGTCCTGGGTGACGCCGCGCCGGTCCCAGCGCGAGCCGAACCGGTACGGCACTCCGCGGCCGCCGATCGCGATCCGGTCGTCCGCGGTGCGCTGGGCGTAGACGTACGCGTGGGCGTGATCGCCGAGCAGTTCGCGGCCCGCCCAGCCGATCCGCGACCAGACCTCCTCGCCGAGCGGCTCGGTGACGATCATCGAGCTGTTCATCGGGAGCCACTGCCGCCGCCTGCCCGCGAGACCGGCGGTGAAGCCCTCCGTGGCCTGGATGACGTACTCCGCGCGTACGTTCCCGCGCGGGGTCACCGCCTCGGCCGGCCGCCCGTTCGCGCGCGGGCGCAGCTCGGTGACCGTCGTCGCCTCGAAGACGTCGACGCCGAGCGCGGCCACGGCATGCGCGAGCCCGCGTACGAGACGCGCGGGCTGTACGCGGGCGCAGTGCGGGCTGTACGTGGCGTCGAGCGCGCCGGCGACGCGGATCCGGTCCGTGCGCTCGCCGGAGCCGAGCAGGCGCAGGTCCTCCTCGGCCCAGCCCCGGCCGCGCGCCTCGGCCAGGCCCTCGTGCAGGCGGCGGCGCTGGGCCGGGTTCGTCGCGACGTCGAGCACGCCGGACCGCACGACGTCGGCCTCGATCCCCTCGTCCGCGGCGACGGCCACGACCTCCTCCACCGCGCCGAACATCGCCCGCTGCTGCGCGACGACGGCCGCGCGCCCGTGGTCGCGTGCGTACCGCGACGGCGACCCGGCCAGCTCGGCGGTCAGCCAGCCGCCGTTGCGGCCGGAGGCGCCGAAGCCGGCGAACTCCTTCTCCAGCACGGCGACGCGCAGCTCCGGCCGGGCGCGCTTGAGGTAGTAGGCCGTCCACAGCCCGGTGAACCCCCCGCCGACGACGCACACGTCGTACTCGCGCGGGCCGGGCAGCGGATCACGTACGGCGGGCAGGCCGGTCTGGCGGTACCAGAAGGAGACCTCGCCATTGACGAATCCCGCGCCGAGACCCCCGCCGGGACCGGCGTCGCGAGCGTCCGCACCACCCACCGCACCCTCCGAGACTGGTCGCAGCAAACCGTACACTCGGCGCGAAATCCCCTCACAACACCGCTGGTCACGGACATAATTTGCCCGCTTCTAGGTTCTTTGAAGTGTTGCTCCCGCGTTTGGCGTTCTGTCAAGGTAACGGTGCACACGTGCTCACGTGGACCCGGGGGCCGTACCAGGGGAAAGGCTCGCCGGTGGCGAGCGGCCGGGCCGTGCGCGACGGAACCACAGACGAGGGGAGATCCGTGCGCAATCGCCGGAGCGCGTTCCTCAGCGTGCTGGTCGCACTCACCGTGCTGAGCGGCTGCGGGGGTTCGGGGCATTCGAGCAAGCCGTCGGCGACGCCGTCGCCGACGGGCGCCGCGGACGTGAAGTACGTGCCGCTGAATCTCGGCCTGCCGAAGGAGGCGCTGACCGCGCCGGTCACCGGAGCGGTGCCGGGC
The DNA here is from genome assembly GCA_963799975.1 of uncultured Actinomycetota bacterium. Lineage (GTDB taxonomy): Bacteria > Actinomycetota > Actinomycetes > Streptosporangiales > Streptosporangiaceae > Actinoallomurus. Next base: position 2,102,495 of record CAWCZF010000006.1, read on the forward strand.
GACCGCATGCTGCACGCCGGCGTCACCCTCAAGATCAGCGACGCCACGTGGAAGCAGTACGGTCACGGAAAGGCCGGCGACAAGGACGCCCAGGGCCTCGCGCGCAAGCTCGGCGTCAGCGACGAGGAGCTGAAGAAGCTCAACGCCTACTTCGCCGACGCGCACATCCAGGCCAAGCCCAGCAAGACGCGCACCAGCCTGACGTTCGACGTCAAGGCGAGCGTCGCCGGCCGGCTGCTGAAGACCTCGTTCGTCACGCACAAACTGCGGGGCCGGTCCTACTTCACGCCCGACCCGGCCCACATGCCGGTCGTGCCGGCCCAGATCGCGGGCTACATCCTGTCCGTCACCGGCCTGGACAGCTACAGCATCGCACCGCAGACGGGCGCGGGGCGGCCGGGCGCGCTCAGCGGCGCGCCCGTGAGCGCGGCGACGCGGGCGGGCCAGTGCCCGCAGTTCCCGCCGCGCGCCGCCACGAACCTGAAGGTCGCCGCCGCCTACGGCTACGACCGGCTGTGGCAGCAGGGCTGGCACGGCGAGAACATGACCGTCAACCTCGTCGAGATGGACGGGTACGACCCCCGGGACATCGCCGCCTACACCGCCTGCACCGGCGCCCACGTCTCCCTGAGCAACGTCAACCTCGGTGCGAGCGCTCCCCCGCAGGGCGGCGAGGCGACCCTGGACATCGAGATGCTGGCCGGCCTCGCGCCCGGGGTTCGCATCATCGACTACCAGGAGGACCCCGCGCTGCTGAACACCGGCTCGGGCACCGACTCCTGGACCGCGTTCAACAACGCCCTCCAGCGGATCATCGACGACAACGTGGACGACACCGCACCCGGGAAGCGCCGTCAGCCTCAGCCTCGGCGGCGCGGAGGGCCTCATGTCGCAGGCCACGATGCAGTCCATCGACCAGAACCTCCGCATCCTCATCCAGGTCGAGAAGATGTCGGTGTACGTGGCCACCGGCGACTGCGGCGCGTACGGCGACCGGATGTACGGGCCGCTCGACGTCTCCTTCCCCTCGACGTCGTCGTGGGCGGTCGCGGTCGGCGGGACGCGGATGACCTTCGGCGCGCCCGGGACGCACCCGCGCGAGGAGGTCTGGTCGGACCGCTCGAATCTGTCGAAGTGTGAGAACCAGTGGGGCAGCGGCGGCGGCCTGAGCAAGGTGTTCGCCAAGCCGTGGTACCAGGTGGCGCCGGGCGTCGCCAACCAGTACACCACCGGCTACCGGCAGGTGCCGGACGTGTCGGCGGCGGCGATCGAACTGCCGGTCGTCTACCAGGGGCAGTGGCACGGCTTCGGCGGCACGAGCGCGGCGGCCCCGATCTGGGCGGCCGGAATGGCGCTCGTGAACCAGGGTCTGCTGACCCGCGCGCACGTCTACTGGTACGGTCCGGACACGCTCTACCACGTGGTCGGGGTGGGCGGAGCGAACGCCCCCTACTACGACGTCGTCACCGGCAACAACCTCTACTACCCGGCGACCGCCGGCTATGACCTCGCCACCGGCCTGGGCACGCCGAACCTGGCGAACATCTACAACATCCTGCTCAACACCCGGACGTGATCCGGGACAACGGCTCCCGGTGCGCGGCCGCGTACGCGTGGCCTCGCACCGGTCCCCGCTCACAGGTCGGGGTCGGTGTCCTTGGCGCTCGCCATCGGCCGCAGCGGCTTGCGCAGCGGCACGATCATCATGCTGAAGTCCGCGGCGGCGATGAGGCGCTCCTCCGCGTCGGTGACCTTGCAGTCGACCACGATGAGCTGGCGGCCGGCCTTGAGCAGCTCGGCGCGCGCGTAGACCGTGTCGCCGTGCGGGCGGCCGAGGTAGCGCACGTGCAGGTCGGCGGTGACCAGACTCTGCCGCCCGGGCTCGAAGCCGCTTCCGCGCGCCGCCGCGGTGCCTGCGGCGACGTCGATCAGCGTGGCGATCGCACCGCCGTGGAGGTTGCCGGTGCTGTTGAACGCCTCGGGCCGTACGGGCATGGACAGCACGGCGTGGCCCTCGCCGGTCTCGACGATCTCCAGGCCGAGCAGGTCGTGCAGCGGCGTGTCGCGGCGGAGGGCCGAGCGCACGAACTCCTGGTCCGACTCCGGCAGGTCGACGATGCGGACCGTGCCCGACGGCGTCTCCGGCCGCCGGGCCGTGCGGGTCTCCGCCCGCTCGCCCGCCTCGTCGCCCGTGCGGTCACCCGCCTGGTCGGCCGTCTGATCGGCCATGGATGGCTCCTTCGGCTCGCTTGGTCGCGATCACCAGGATCTCAGCATCGGGGGGCACTGTCCCGTACCGCCGACGCGCCGGGCGCCTTCGCGTCGCCGCTGCGTACGCTCGAGACGACGGCAGCTCAGGAGACGGGCGAGGCAAAGTAATTGATTTGCAACCTGCACTTTGGCGAAACGACCAAAACCCACCCGGATTTCATTGCAGAGTGCGTGGACCTGGTGCGTCTGGGCGGGCGGCGTCAGGCGAGGCATCACGCCGGTCGGCAGACCGGTCGGCAGCGGGCACACGGCGAAGGGGATCCGCCATGAGACATACGCGTGACGGGGTGATGGCGACGATCGAGACCGTGACCAGCGTGCTCTCGATCAACGGCCGTACCGAACCCCCGGAGTTCGAGAACCCGGACGTCACCTGGGGCGAGCGGGCCGGCGACGGCGTCTGGGCGCCGACCCGCGACGGGAAACGCGTCCACATCAGCGTCGCGGCGGCCGGCGACCAGCTGCCGGTCCTGATCAGGCCGAGCCTGCGCGTCTTCGTCGGCGTGGCCGGCGACACGGACGTGATGGCGCAGACGACGGTCGCGGGGGTCCGTTTCGTCACCGTGCTGCACGGCCCGTCCGCGCCGGAGGAGTTCCGCTTCCCGCTGCGGCTCGCCGACGGGCTCTCGCTGGACGTCACGCCGTCCGGCGGCTTCGACGTGGTGCACGAGCGGTACGGCGCGACGGTGGGGCGCTTCTACGCGCCGTGGGGCTGCGACTCGCTCTACCGCACGATCCCGGCGGAATATCGCCTGGAGGGCATGACGATCGTGATGACCGTACGGCACCGGGACGCGGACGCCCTGTATCCCGTGCTCGCGGATCCGCACTACGTTCGCTGACCGCGCGTCCGGGGTCCGGTGTGCTTCGCCGGAGGCATACGGTGATGACATCGGCAGGGGACGGCGATCCGACGGGAGTCCCAGTGCTTTTCAGCTCATGACACCGAGCAGGCGCTCGCCACGGTGGTCGACCTGGTCAACACCGGGCCGGCGGCCACCGGGGAGGAGCACCTCTCCGATCTCGCGGCGCTCCAGGACTTCGTCGACCGCAACGCCGTGAGCGACGTCTGCGGCCCCGACACGGGCGACCTGGACCCCACCCGGCGCCTGCGCGGCCGGTTCCACGAGGTGTTCGCGTCACCGGGCGACACCGGGCGGCACCGTACGCCGGGTCAACGCGATCATCGCCGAGGCGCGGACGATGCCGCACCTGACCGACCACGACGGCTGGGACTGGCACGTGCACTTCTCCGTGCCCGGCTCGCGGCTGCCTGAGCACCTGGCCGCCGAGTGCGGCATCGCGCTCTCCTACGTCGTCTCCGCGGGCGAGCTGGACCGGCTGGCGGTCTGCGCGGCGCCGGACTGCGAGCGCGTGCTCGTCGACCTGTCACGCAACCGCTGCCGCCGCTACTGCGACAGCCGTACGTGCGGCAACCGCATGCACGTGGCCGCCTACCGCGCGCGTCAGCGCGAGTCCGCCGAGCCCGCTGAGCCGCGACGGCGTCGAGTGCCGCACGCGCGGCGGCGACGTCGTGCACGCGGAAGACGCGCGCGCCCAGCCACGCCGACACCCCCAGCACGGCCATCGTCCCGACTCCGCGCTTGTCCACCGGCTCGCCGCCGAGCGTCTCGCCGATGAAGTCCTTGTTCGACACCGCGACGAGCACCGGCCAGCCGGTCGCGGTCAGCTCGCCGAGCCGGCGGCTGATCTCCAGCGAGTGCCAGGTGTTCTTGCCGAAGTCGTGTGCCGGGTCGATGAGGATCGCGTCCCGCCGTACGCCGAGGGCGGCCGCGCGCTCGGCCTCGGCCGTCACGCGCCGCACGACGTCGGCCACCACGTCGTCGTAGCCGACGCGGTGCGGACGTGTCCGCGGCTCGGCACCGCCCGCGTGCGCGCACACGAGCCCGATGCCATGCGCCGCCGCGACCTCGGCCAGCCGCGGGTCGACGCCGCCCCAGGTGTCGTTGAGCAGGTCGGCCCCGGCCTCGGCGACCGCCTCGCCGACCTCGGCGCGCCAGGTGTCCACGCTGATCACGACGTCCGGATGCCGCTCGCGCACGGCGGCCACGACGCCGACGACGCGCCGCAGCTCCTCGGAGACTCCGACCTCCGCGCCGGGGCCGGCCTTGACACCGCCGATGTCGACGATGTCGGCGCCCTCGGCGACCGCCGCGTCGACCGCCGCGAGGGCCGCGTCGAAGCCGTACGTCGCGCCGCGGTCGAAGAAGGAGTCGGGCGTGCGGTTGACCACCGCCATGACGGCGAAGCCGTCGAGCGAGCGGCCGCGCAGCCGCAGCGGGGCGGTCACCGGCGGGCGACCCGCGGGGCGGTTGCGCCGGCGCGGGCGCCGGGAGACGTAGACGATGCCCGTCGCGCACCACGACATCGTACGCGGGCACGCCGCGCCGGGGCGGGCCGCTGCGGACCGCGCCGCCGTCGAGGGCGAACCGGCCGCCGTGCAGCGGGCACTCCAGGCAGTCCTCGACGAGCGTCCCGCTGGTGAGCAGCGCGCCCGCGTGGGGGCAGTGCAGGCCGAGGGCGTAGAGACGGCCGCCGCTGCGGCAGATCACCGCCGGCAGGCCCTCGACCCGGCGGATCTGCCCGTCGCGGATCTCCTCGTTCGCGCCGGCGCGCACGAACCCTCCATCGTCGCGGCGGCGCCGCCTGAGAATCCGCGACGACGCTGAGCATGATGGTGCGATCTTCTCTTACTTCGGCAGCGCGTTCCAGGGCGGTCCCGGCCGGGTGAGGTTGGCCGCGGCGGTGACGCCGCAGGCCGGGCCGAAGGTAAGGGCACCCTGACCTGGCCATCGCGGGCGCCCCCGGCGCCCGCGGGCCATCGCTCGCGTACGGGCCGCGGCCGCCACCGGCCCGCGGCGGCCGGGAAATCTGGAATCCGATTCGGTCTCAGCTCGGCGGCGCGGTCGCCCCGCCCCGGGCCGGACGGCTAACCTCGGGTGACACGAAACGGGCATCGTCCCGTGAGCTTGGAGGTTCCGCTGACCACGCGAGCGCTCATCACCGGGATCACCGGGCAGGACGGCTCCTACCTCGCCGAGCATCTGCTCGCGCAGGGGTATGAGGTCTGGGGCCTGGTCCGGGGACAGTCGAACCCGCACGTCTCCAGGCTGCGCAAGCACATCGGCGAGGTGCGGCTGGTCCACGGCGACCTGCTCGACCAGGGCAGCCTGATCTCCGCGGTCGAGCGGGTACGGCCGGACGAGGTCTACAACCTCGGCGCGATCTCCTTCGTGCCGATGTCGTGGCAGCAGGCGGAGATCACCGCCGAGGTCACCGGCATGGGCGTGCTGCGCATGCTCGAGGCGATCCGCGTGGTGAGCGGCATCGGCGGCTCACGCAGCCCCGGCGGCGGCCAGATCCGCTTCTACCAGGCGTCCTCCTCGGAGATGTTCGGGCAGGTGCGAGAGACGCCGCAGAACGAGCGGACGCCGTTCCACCCGCGCAGCCCGTACGGCGTCGCGAAGACCTACGGGCACTTCATCACGCAGAACTACCGCGAGTCGTACGGGATGTTCGCGGTCAGCGGGATCCTGTTCAACCACGAGTCGCCGCGGCGCGGGTCGGAGTTCGTGACCCGCAAGATCTCCCTCGGGGTGGCCCGCATCAAGCTCGGGCTGGCCGACCGGCTCACGCTCGGCAACCTCGAGGCACGGCGCGACTGGGGGTTCGCCGGCGACTACGTGGCGGCGATGCGGCTCATGCTCGGCGCCGGGACGCCGGAGGACTACGTGATCGGCACCGGCCGCACCCAGTCGGTGCGCGAGCTGGTGGAGCTGGCCTTCGCGACGGCCGGGCTCGACTGGCGTGACCACGTCGTCACCGATCCGGCGCTGACCCGCCCGGCCGAGGTCGACCTGCTGTGCGGCGATCCCAAGAAGGCACGCGACCAGCTCGGCTGGGAGCCGCGGATCTCCTTCGAGGAGCTCGTCACGATGATGGTCGAATCCGACCTCGCGCTGCTGTCGCGGTCGGACCGGCCGGCCGACGAACCCCTCAGCTTCGACCACTGGTAGGGCGCGCCCGGTCATCGTGCGACGATGACCGGGTGTCCTCTCCTCAGGGGCCTTGCGGGGCCGTGACTCCGTCCAACCACCTGCGGCTCTCGGAGGCCGAGCGGACGCTGGGTGCTCGCCGCCACCGTGCTCGGCTCCAGCCTCGCGATGCTCGACGCCACGATCGTCAACGTCGCGCTGCCCCGCATCGGGCGGCAGTTCGGCGCCTCGCTCGCGGGCCTGCAGTGGACCGTCAACGCCTACACGCTCACCCTCGCCGGCCTGATCCTGCTCGGCGGCTCGCTCGGCGACCGGTTCGGGCGGCGCAAGGTGTTCGTCATCGGCGTGATCTGGTTCGCGCTCGCGTCGGCGCTGTGCGGGCTCGCGCCCGGCATCGGCGTGCTGATCGCGGCGCGCGCCCTTCAGGGCATCGGCGGCGCGCTGCTGACACCCGGCTCACTGGCCATCATCCAGGCGTCCTTCACGCCGGCGGACCGGCCGAGGGCGATCGGCGCCTGGTCCGGCCTCGGCGGGGTCGCGGGCGCCATCGGGCCGTTCCTGGGCGGCTGGCTGATCGCGACCGCGGGCTGGCGCTGGGCCTTCCTGCTCAACCTGCCGCTCGCGGTGCTCGTCGTGCTGGTGGCCGCGCGGCACGTGCCGGAGAGCCGCGACGAGTCCGAGCACCACGGCTTCGACGTGCTCGGCGCCGTGCTCGCCGCGCTCACGCTCGCCGGGGTGACGTACGCGCTGACCGAAGCGCCGGCCAAGGACGGCTCGGCGGTGGCCGTCGTGGTGGCGGCCGTGGTCGGCGTGGCCGCGGGCGTGGCGTTCGTCGTGGTCGAACGGCGGCGGTCCGGCGGCCGCGGCGCGAGCCCGATGCTGCCGCTCGCCATCTTCAAGTCACGCCAGTTCACCGCGGTCAACGTGGTGACGTTCATCGTGTACGGCGGCATGAGCGTGCAGTTCTTCCTGCTCGTGGTCGACCTGCAGGTCGTGGCGGGCTACTCCCCCATCGTCGCGGGCACCGCGCTGCTGCCGGTCACCATCCTGATGCTCCTGCTGTCCTCCCGCATGGGCGCGCTGGCCCAGCGGACCGGCCCGCGCTACCCGATGACGACCGGGCTGGTCCTGGCCGCCGCCGGCATGGTGCTGACCCTCCGCGTCGGCCCGCACGCGTCCTACTTCGCGGACGTGCTGCCCGCCGCCCTGGTGTTCGGCCTCGGCCTGTCGATGGTGGTCGCGCCGCTGACCGCCACGGTGCTGGCGACGGCCGACATCCAGCACGCCGGGGTCGCGAGCGGGGTCAACAACGCGGTCGCCCGCGCCGCGGGCCTGCTCGCGGTGGCGGGCATGCCGCCCGCCGTGGGCCTGACCGGCACCGCGTACAACGACGTCGGCGTGTTCAACCACGGTTTCCACCAGGCGATGCTGATCGCCGCGGTGCTGCTGCTGGCCGGGGCGGTGCTCACGTTCGTCATGGTGCACGACGACGTCCTGCGGCCCGACCAGGCCAACGCCTCGCCGGAGTGCGACTTCAACTGCCCGGTGGGCGCCCCGCCCCTCGAACCCGGGACCGCACGGCGGAGCGCCTGAGCGACCGCCGACCGGCCGTGACCGGGATGGCAGCGGCCGGGGAGTCGGGGGTCGGGGAGCTAGTCTCGGCTCTTGGCGTAGGCGAGGAACTCGCGGGCCACCGGGGGCAGTGTCCGCCGTACGTGGACCAGGCCGATCGTCGTGGTGATGGGCGGCAGGAACGAGCGGACCGCGAGACCCTCGACCGCGTCGACCTGGTTGCGGTACCAGAGCAGCGACCCCGCGCCCGCGCGCACCCACGACAGCCAGGAGCCCCGTTCGTTGGACTCCACCGCCGGGACCGGCCGGACGCCGATGCGCGACAGCACCCCGTCGAGTTCGGCGCGGCGCGCGCTTCCCCGCGCGGGCATCACCAGCCGCAGGCCGTCCAGGGCCGACGGCGGGACCGGCTCGCGCAGGTGCAGCGCGGGCGGGGAGATCAGCACGATCTCCCGCTGTTCGAGCGGGTGCGCGGCCAGGTCGCCCGGGACCGGCAGATCGGTGAGGGCCAGGTCGGCGCGGCCCTCGCGTAACGCGACGCCGGCCGACTCGCGGCCGTCGCAGCGGATCACCCTGATCCGCGTGGCCGGCTGCTCGCGGGCGAACCCCGGCAGCAGCCGCGCGGTGAGCTCGGGCTCCAGCGTGGCGGTCGAGGCGACCCGCAGCTCACCGGGCCGCCCGCCCGAGGGCGCGGCCGAGAACGACTCGATCGAGTCGACCGCCTGCAGGGCGTCGCGCGCGTAGCGCACGATCTGCTCGCCGGCCTCGGTCAGCGCGACCCCGCGGCCGGCACGGGCGAACACCTCCATGCCCAGCTCGCGTTCGAGCTCCCGGATCGCGCGCGACAGCGCGGGCTGCGCGACGAAAAGGGACTGTGCCGCCGCGGTCATGGTGCCGTGGTCGGCGGTCGCCACGACATAGCGCAGCTGCCGCAGGTTCATGGCTCGACGGTAGGGCAACGCATCGTGCCCAGTCCCGGACATGGGCGGAATCGGCACGGACATTCGGCGGCCGCGACGACACGCCCGAATGCCGGGCGTGACCGCATCAGTCCAGGTCGGCGCCGTATGTCTGCTTCACCACGTCGAGGTGGTGCCAGGACTCCCCGACCCAGACGCCGGGCACCGCGCGTACCGCCTCAAGGGTGCTGAGGAGCAGGTCACGTGACGTGGCGTCGATTCCGCAGACGAGGTCGTAACGACCGAAGCCAGTGACCACGTAGTTGATTCCGGACAGCCGCGCGATGCGGCCGGCGGCGGTTTCGACGTCCGACGACACGCGTACGCCGACGCCGGCGAGTTCGCCGGAGCCGAGCGCGCGCGAGTCGACGATGCCGCTCACGTGGATCACTCCGGTGCGCATCAGGCGCACGGCGCGTGCGCGGGTGGCCGCCTGGGAGAGGCCGACGACCTCGGCCAGGCGCGTGTAGGGCGTCCGGCCGTCGCGGGTCAGCTCGCGCAGCAGCCGCCAGTCGATCTCGTCGAGGGAGACGTCGGGCAGTTCGGTGACGACGGAGTGCGCGTCCTTCACGACGGAGATGACGCGGAACACCTCCACTCCGCGCACGCCGGGCAGCGAGCGCACGGCGTCGACCTCCTGGGCGAGCTTCGCGTCGTCGCGTACGCGCACCTCCGCGACGACCGCGTGCGCCCCGGTGGCCAGGGCGGCGAACCAGGCCGCCGACTTGCGTGCGACGGCGTCCACCACGTGCCGGGCGGGACCGTCGACGTCGACGAAGAGATGGCCGATGGCGCCGGTTCCGATCACGGAAGCGTGCACGATGCCGACCACGCGCACGATCCCCGAATCCAGAAGATGCTGTACGCGCGTGCGCACGGCCGTGCGCGACAGCCCCACACGGTCGGCGAGCGCCTGGAAGGTCGCCCTCCCATCCCGCTGTAGCTCGCGTACGAGCACAGCGTCGACCGCATCCAGCACGGGGGTCCTCCTCAGGGCCTGTATGTTCCTGCATTTGACTTGCATGATCATTTCATTACTGACGTCTTCGTCGCGAAAACGGAGCGTTGTTCGTGTTCGTCCGTGCATCGACCACGGATCTGTCGGTGAGGCGCTGAGTCGGTGCCGAAAGCGGCGCGGTTCGTCTTCCGCCGGCATGGCAACGTCCGAGATCATGGGCCTAGAACTCGCGTCCCAATTCGGCAAGGATTTCGCGAGCCTCGTCTCGCGCGGCCAAGGCGGCCTCGTGGTTCCCATTCGCCGCATGCGTATCGGCGAGGCAGCGAAGCGTCTCCGCGACGTCCAGCGACTCCTGGAGATCACGAAAGATCCGCAGTGATTCGTTCAGTTGCACCACGGCCGATCCGGGGTCGCCGTCGGCCAGGAGCATCTCACCGCCGAGCCGCAGCACATGCCCTTCACACGTGCGCCAGCCGACGTCACGAAAAGTCGTCATCACCAGGTCGAGCAGCGGCCGCGCCTCGCCGTGGCGCTGCTGCCGTACGAGGCACTCGCCCATCCGCATCTGCACCACGGCCTCGCTCAGCCGGTCACCGATCGCGCGGAACGTCGGCAGGGCCTTCTCCAGCAGCCGCAGCGCCTCGGCGTGACGGCCCAGCTCCAGCTCGACGGTGGCGATCCGGCGCAGCGCGTGCGCCTCGCCCATCGCGTTTCCCGCGCGCCGGTAGAGCCGCAGCATCTCCTCGAAGCGCGCACGCGCGGGCTCGGCGCGGCCCTGGTCGAGGTCGCACAGGCCAAGGCCCTCGACGGCGTACGCCTCGGCGCGCCGGTCGCCGAGCTCGCCGAACAGCCGCAGCGCCCCGCCCACAGCGGCCTGGACGCCTCGGGGTCGCCGTTGATCCGCACGGTGGCGGCGACGCCGCAGAGCGCGCCCGCGCGCCCGTACCCGTCGCCGACGCGCTCGCACAGCGCACCCGCGCGCTCGAAGTGCCCGCGCGCCTCGCCGAACTCGCTCTGCACGTAGAGCATCGCGCCCAGGTTGATCTCCGAGGCCGCCTCGCCGCGCAGATCGCCGGACTCGCGTGCGGCGGCCAGCGCGTCGTCGCAGCAGCGCCGCCACTCGACGACGTCGCCGCAGAACTCGAAGAACGGCAGGCTCGCGCTGGCCAGCTCCCAGCACGGCCCGTAGAGGCCCGCCGTGCGCGCCTGGCCCACCATCGCGGTGATCGCGGACCGCTCGCTCTCGAACCAGGCGAGCGGGTCGCGCAGCAGGACGTCCGTGACCGGCGGGTCCAGCGGCCGGCGCGGCGCGTGGCCCGACACCGGCGCGTAGTAGCAGTTGGGCAGCCGCCGCTCGGCCTCGTCGGCCAGCGCGAGCCACGCCGACAGGGCGCGCCCGAGCGCGGCGCGGCGCGCGGCGGGCGGCTCCTCGGCCATCGCCCGCTCGCGCGCGTAGACGCGCAGCAGGTCATGGAAGCGGTAGCGCGGCTGGTCGGTGGCGTCGCGCCCGGCCACCTCGAGCAGCCGCGCGTCGACCAGCTCCTCGACCAGGTCCTCACCCTCCGGCATGGGCGCGTCCACCAGCGCCGCGGCCGTCCAGGAGGCGAAGTCGGCGACCTCCAGCAGGCCCAGCAGCCGGAACGCGCGCTGCGCGCCCGCGGACAGGCCGCGATGGCCGAGCGCGAGGCTGCCGCGGATCTCCAGGTCGGCGTGGACCAGCTCGTCGAGACGCCGGTGCTCGTCGGCGAGACGCCGGGCCAGGCGGTCGAGGGTCCAGTGCGGCTTGGCGGCCAGCCGGGCCGCGGCGATCCGCAGCGCCAGCGGCAGCCGGTCGCAGAGCGCGGCGACGCGGTCGGCCGCCTCCGGCTCGGCCGTGACGCGCTCGGCGCCCGCGACCCGGGTGAGCAGCTCCGCGGCCTGTGCGGGCTCGAACGCGTCCAGCTCGATGCGGGTCGCGCCGGGCAGGCCCGTCAGGCGGCGGCGCGAGGTGACGATGACCGCGCACAGGGGGCTGCCCGGCAGCAGCGGGCGTACCTGGCGCTCGTCCGCGGCGTTGTCCAGCACGATCAGGGCCCGCCGCCCGTCGAGCCGCGCGCGGTAGAGGTCGGCGCGCTCCTCCGGGTCGGCCGGGATGGCCGCGCCGTCCACGCCGAGGCGGCGCAGCAGCCGGCCGAGGACGTCGGCGGGGTCCGCCGGGGCCGCCTCGGCGCCGCGCAGCCCGACGTAGAGCCGCCCGTCGGGGAACTCGCGGCGCAGGCGATGTGCGACGTGCACGGCCAGAGTGGTCTTGCCCACGCCTCCACGCCCGCTGATCGCGATGATCGGCACGGCGCCGTACGGCTCGGGGCGCCACGTCAGCGCGCCGGCGATCTCGGCGACCTGCTTGACGCGGCCGGTGAAGTCGGCGATGTCGGGCGGCAGCGGCGACGGGCCCGCGACCGGCACGTGCTCGCCGGCCGTGACTGCCGAGGTGTCGTCGGCGAGGATCGACTGCTGGATCCGGCGCAGGTCGGGACCGGGTTCGAGGCCGAGCTCGCCGACCATCGTGTCGCGCGCGTCGTGGTAGGCGTCCAGCGCCTCCGAGCGGCGGCCGGCGCGGTGCAGGGCCCGCATGAGCTGGCCGCGGAAGCGCTCGCGCAGCGGGTGCGCCGCGACCAGGGCGACCACCTCGGGGATGAGGTCGCCGGCCCGGCCGAGCGCGAGGTCGGCGTCGATGCGCTCCTCGATCGCGGTGAGCCGCCGCTCCTCCAGGTGCGCCGCCTCGGCGGCGAGACCGGGCAGCCCGCCGAGTGCGGGTCCCCGCCACAGGCCGAGCGCGACGCGCAGCTCGTCCGCGGCGCGTGCGGGGTCCAGGCCGCGCGCCGTCTCGAGCCGGCCCTCGAACTCCAGGAGGTCGACCTGGTCCGTACGCAGGACGTAGCCGGGCGGGACGGTGACGATGACGTCGCGCACCGGCTCGCCGCCGGGGTCGGCGGCCCGCCAGGCGCGGCGCAGCGCGGAGACGCACGCCTGGATCTGCGCGGTCGCGGTCGTGGGCGCGCGCTCCCCCCACACGGCCTCGATCAGGCGGTCGACGCTGCGGACGCGTCCGGGGTCGAGTGAGAGCGCGGCAAGCACGGCCCGGGCGCGCGGACCGATGGGTACGGAGGCGGCGCCGTCCCACAGCTCCACCGGACCCAAGAGCCTGACCTGCATGCATGCCTCTCAGCGAGGGGTTCCCGAACCCGCGCACGGTGCCGGGGAAGCGCCGTGCGGTGGCGCCGGCAAGTTCCTTAGCTCAGCTCAGGAACCCAGTGTCGCATGAAGAAATCACTCATGGTCAACGCTGAACGCAGGAAAGGTTCCTATTCGCCGTTTTCCCCGCCCGTTCCGATCGTGGCCCGGCCCCGCGGGCGGCGTTCGAGGGGCCGGGCGGCACACTGGAGGGATGCGATGGGGACATCTCGCGGGAGCGGTGCTCCTGACGGTGACGGCCGCCGGCTGCGCGCAGCGGGACGACGGGCGCGTACGGCCCGCGCGGCACGCCGCGACGGCACTGCGGCGCGGCGTCCCGGCGGCCGTGCCGCCGCGCGCGCCGCGCGCCATGGTGTTCCACGGCCCGCGCGACTCGGGGATGGTGGCGCTCAGCTTCGACGCCGACATGACCCACGGCATGTGGCGCTCCCTCGACGCCGGGCGCTCCAAGTCCGCCTACGATCCGCGGATCGTGGGCACGCTCGACGCCACGAACACCCCGGCCACCGTCTTCGCGACCGGAATGTGGATCGAGCGCTACCCGGCGGTGACCAAGGAGCTGGCCGCGAACCCGCTGCTGGAGTTCGGCAACCACTCCTACGAGCACAGCGCCTTCACCGGGCCGTGCTACGGCCTGCCCGTGCTGCGGCCCGGCGGGCGCACCGCCGACGTACGGCGCGCGGCCGCGCTCCTGGACCGGTACGTGCCCGGCCACACGTCCTACTTCCGCTTCCCGGGCGGCTGCCACGACAAGGCGGCGGTACGCGCGGTCCTGGCCGCCGGGGTGACGCCGGTGCAGTGGGACGTCATCAGCGGCGACGCCTTCGGGCACGACCCGCACGCGATCACCCGCACGGTGCTGCGGGAGGCCAGGAGCGGCTCGATCGTCGTGATGCACCTGAACGGCGCGCCCAACGCTCCGGAGACGCACGCGGCCCTGCCGGGCATCATCACCGGGCTGCGGGCACGCGGCCTGCGGCTCGTCACGGTCTCCACGCTGCTCGGCGCTCGTTGAACCGGGCAGTCGCGGGTATCCCTCAGAATGGATAGACGGCCATATTTCGGCCCACATTCGAGCTATTCGCCCAGATGATGGACGGTGTTGACGAGACGTGCGCCCGCTGAACGGTGAGCAACCGGTCCACGAGCTGACCTACAACGACGTGTTCATGGTGCCGCGGCGCTCGGACGTCGGATCCCGGCTGGAGGTGGACCTGTCGACGTCGGACGGCAGCGGGACGACCATCCCCGTCGTGGTCGCCAACATGACCGCCGTCTCGGGCCGCCGGATGGCCGAGACGATCGCGCGGCGCGGCGGGCTCGCGGTGATCCCCCAGGACATCCCGGTCGACGTCGTCGCGAACGTGATCGGCTGGGTGAAGGCGCGGCACCTCATCGTGGACACCGCGATCCGGCTCGGGCCCGGCGACACGGTCGGGTCGGCGCTCGGCTTGTTGTCCAAGCGCGCGCACGGCGCGGTGATCGTGGTCGAGGACGGCCGGCCCGCCGGGGTGGTGACCGAGGCCGACTGCCTGAGCGTCGACCGGTTCACCCAGCTCCGCGAGGTCATGTCGCGCGACCTGCTCACGCTCCCGGACAGCGTCGACCCGCAGAAGGCGTTCGACACCCTGCACGCGCGCGGCCACCGGCTCGCCCCCGTGGTCGACGCCGACGGCCGGCTGACCGGGGTCCTGACACGTACCGGCGCGCTGCGCGCCACGCTGTACGACCCGGCCGTCGACGCGGACGGGCGGCTGCGCGTGGCGGCCGCGATCGGCGTGAACGGCGACGTCGAGGACAAGGCCGAGGCGCTGCTCGCGGCGGGCGCGGACGTGCTGGTCGTGGACACCGCGCACGGTCACCAGGAGAAGATGGCCGGCGCGCTGAAGCGCATCCGCGGCCTTGACCCGCAGGTGCCGATCGTGGCCGGCAACGTGGTGACCGCCGAGGGCGTACGCGACCTGGTCGAGGCGGGCGCGGACGTCGTCAAGGTCGGCGTCGGGCCGGGCGCGATGTGCACGACGCGGATGATGACCGGCGTCGGGCGCCCGCAGTTCTCCGCGGTGGTCGAGTGCGCGGCCGAGGCGCGGCGCCTCGGCCGCCACGTCTGGGCCGACGGCGGGGTGCGGCATCCGCGCGACGTGGCCCTCGCGCTGGCCGCCGGCGCGGCGAACGTCATGATCGGCTCGTGGTTCGCCGGGACGTACGAGTCGCCGGGCGATCTCCAGCGCGCCGCCGACGGACGTCTTTACAAGGAGAGCTTCGGGATGGCCTCGGCACGCGCCGTACGCCTGCGCACCTCGGAGGACTCACCGTTCGACCGGGCGCGCAAGGCCCTGTTCGAGGAGGGGATCTCGACCTCGCGGATGTATGTGGACCCGCAGTCGCCGGGTGTGGAGGACCTCCTGGACGGCATCATCGCCGGGCTGCGCAGCGCCTGCACGTACGCCGGCGCACGTACTCTGGAGGAGTTCCACGAGCGGGCCCTGGTCGGGGTGCAGAGCTCCTCGGGCTATGCGGAGGGCGAGCCGCGGCATGTGAGCTGGTGATCGCCCGTCACGCCGGTCACTCCTCGCGTCCGAGCATCTCGGCGATGGGTGGATCATAGAATCATGTCGAGTCGAGGACGGTGACATGCCCCGTATCCAGGGGTTTGAGGCGTATCGCCTGGCGATGCCGCGCGGCCGCCGGCCGGAGAGCATTCTCGTCCGGGTCACCGCCGAGGACGGCCTCGCCGGCTGGGGCGAGACGGCCGGGTCCGGCGTCTGCTGGTCCGACATCGAAGAACGCGTCGGCCCGGCGCTGCTCGGTCTCGACTGGGATCTGCCCGAGGAGGTCGTCGGCGTCGGCGGCCTGGGCGGCAGCGCGGCCGCGTCTGCGACCGACATCGCCTGCTGGGACTTGTGGTGCCGCCGGCAGGGCAGCCCGCTGTCCCACTCGCTCGGCGGCACGCGCACCTCGATCATGGCGGGCGCCCGGCTGGAGCGCCGAGCCCGCGCTGGACGTGCTGCTGACGCGGGTCAACCGTCTCGTCGGCGCGGGCTACACGCGGGTGACGCTCGCCGTGCGCCCGGGCTGGGACGTCGAGCCCGTGCGCGCCGTGCGCCACGCGTTCCCCGCCATCGCGCTCCAGGCCGACGCGGGCGAGGCCTACACCGAGTCGCCCGAGCACCTCGGCGCGCTCCGTGCCCTCGACTCCTATGGCCTGCTGGCGATCGAGCGGCCGTTCACGTGCGGCGACCTGGCCGCGTACGCGCGGTTGCAGCGGTCGGTCGGCACGGCGGTGTGCCTGGATCCGGCGGACGTCGAGACGGTCGACTCGGCCATCGCGATGGACGCCGGCCGGATGCTGGGCCTGCGCATCGGCCGGCTGGGCGGCCTGACCGCCGCCCGCAGCGCGCACGACCGCGCGCTGGCGGCCGGCTGGCAGGCGTGGTGCGGCGGCGCGGACGGCTTCGGCGTCGGGCCAGGCGGCCGCGGTGGCTCTGGCCAGCCTGCCGGGCTGCGACCTGCCGAGCGACGTGACCGAGACCCCGGCGGCGACCGCCGTCGTGTCCCCGCACGTGAGCGTGCACGGCGGCGTCGTCGCGGTACCCCTCACCCAGCCGGGGCTGGGCCACGACATCGACGAGACGCGGGTGGCACGGCTCGCACGCCAGACGCTCCGTATCCCCGCCTGAGGGCGCCGAGGCCGCGAAGCGTCCAGAGTCCGTACAGGGCCAGCAGCGGTTTGACGACCGTCCACTCGCCGGGGCGGTAGTCGTCCGCGCGCACGAGCCGCTGGGCGAGATCAGGGCGCTGCCGCCACAGGTACGCGCGGGCCTTGAGCGCGTGAGCCGGCTGGGAGACGATCTTGATGCGGTCGACGTCCTCGAGTAGCGGGATCACGTTCGTGACGTTCTCCCATGTAGTCACGCTTTGGTCTTCGAGGAGCACCACGCCGTCGAACTCCAGCACCGACTTCGCGTAGTCGGCCATCAACCGGGCCTCCGCGGCCCCACCACTGGTCTCACCGCCGCTGAATATCACGCAGGTCTCACGCGCACTGTCGGCGGCGACGGAGCGGATGCCCGCACGGACTCGCCAGCGGTTGACGAAGTTCGCGGTCGCCTGGGGGTTCCGGTAACCGAGCACGACCACGGCCTCGACGGCGCCCCCGTTGTGCTCCGCGAGAGATCGAGACCAGCGCCGGTTCACCCACTCACCCCAGGCCAGGACCACGGCCCCACCTACCAGCAATCCGCTCCCTCGCCGCATCCAGCGACTCTAAAGCACGCACATTCCACCGATTCCGCCCGCTGACCCCGCATAATGCTTGGCCGCAAGGCAAATACTTCGGCCGACACCGCGCCGCGCCGCGCGGCGCGGTGGATGATTCGAGCATGGAACCCCTTCCGAGCGCGGTGTGGGTGGTGGCCGGCCCCCCGGGCAGCGGAAAGTCGACGGTCGCCGGACTGCTCCTGTCCCGGCTGCGGCCCGTGCCCGCGCTGCTGGACAAGGACACCCTCTACGGCTCCTTCGTCTCGGCGACGCTGCGCGCGGCCGGCCGTCCCGAGGACGAGCGCGAGGGCTCCTGGTACGACGAGCACGTCAAACGGCACGAGTACGCCGGGATGACGGCCACCGCACGCGAGATCCGCTCGCACGGCTGCCCGGTGCTGCTCAGCGGGCCCTTCACGACCCAGATCCATGTGCCCGGGCGATGGCGCGCCTGGGCCGGCGAGCTGGGCGGTTCGCCGGTGCACCTGGTCTGGGTGCGAACGGACCGCGAGACCCTGCGCCAGCGCCTGAAGGACCGCGGCCTCGAACGCGACGCGCGCAAGCTCGACCGGTTCGAGGAGTTCGCCGACGCCGTACGCGTCGGTGAGCCGCCGCCGGTGCCGCACATCACGATCGACAACCGCGCCGGCGCCCCTCCGCCGGCCGACCAGCTCGGCGAGCTCCTCTAGGCCCGAGAGATCCTCGTTCGCCGGATCCCTCCGGCCGGGTCGGCCGCCCTAGCGGTGGAACAGCTCACGCAGGTTGACCACGAGCAGGACCCCGGCCACCGCGACCATCGGGACCAGCAGCACGTACCGGCCGCCGTACGCCACCGCGAGGCCCAGCCCGGCCACCACGGCCACCGCCCCGGCCAGCACCAGCGACCCCGTCGCGAACGCCAGCAGCCGCCGCCGCGCCCACGCCTCCATCAGGACGAACAGGAACACCACCGCGGCGAGCAGGATCGCGACCGGCTCGTGCGGAACCACGAACACGCCGACGAGAGCCAGGACGAACAGCGGCGTGCTCAGTGCCGCCCAGGCGTTGAGGAAACGAGTCCGCTGGCCGCCGGTCGGGGTGTAGGGCACGTACGGCTCGCGCAGGTGCTCCTGCGGCCGCTCGGCCTCCGGCGGGCGGGCCAGCGTCGCCTCGTGGGCGGTGCGCTCCTCGTGCAGGTCCGTACGCGTGCGGACCAGCAGCCGCAGGGCGATCTCGGCCTTGGCCACCTCCGCCGCGCGGCGGCGCGCCAGGCCCCGCGCGTTCTCGTGGTGGGCCAGGGAGACCGCGGCCGCGCGCAGCCGCCGCAGCGCCTCACGATCACGTGCGATGCCGGCGTCGGCGCCGTCGATCTCCTCGTCCAGGACCGCGATACGGGCCCGCAGCTCACGCCGGTCGTCCTCGGGGTCGGGCGGGACCTTCTGCAAGCCCGGCCCAGCCGAGCGGATCCGCCCAGAGCGTGCGCACACGGCCGTCGCGGTCGTACCGCGGGCCGGCCGGCGCGCGCTCGCCGCCGACCCAGTCGCGGGTGTCGCGGCCCCACAGCCCGTGGTACGCCCCGACCCACGGCGTCTCGTCGGAGATCCGCACCGGATGCCAGGTGCGCGTGCGCGACGGGCCGACCTCCTCGCCGTTGCCCAGGGCGTAGTCGATGAACGGGATGCCGACGCCGCCGTGCCGCCGTCCCTCACGCAGCCAGGGGAACGCCACCGCCTTGACCCGCCGGGTGCCGCGCAGCACCGGCCGCAGCCGCGCCGGGTTGACCGTGACGAGGTACTGGCCCTTCACGAACGCGCCGGAGTGCGAGCCCGCGCCCACGAAGATCACCGGATGGTCCCCGACGATCCGCAGGTCGGGATCGTCCCAGCGGCGGCGCAGGTCATCGCCCGCGCCGTCGTGCGCGGACACCGCCACCCACGCGGGCCGCAGGCCCCTGCCGGTCTCAGCGGTTTCATCGGGCCCGGCGGTCTCGGCGAGGTAGACCATGACCGCCTCCCAGTCCGCCTCGTGGTCGTTGACGCCGCTGAACGTCGTACGCCAGTCGTTCATGGCGTAGAGGAACCAGTACTGCAACACCACGTAGCCGCCCTCGCGTACGACGCGGCCGTAGTAGACGCAGTTCCCGGGGTCCATGCGGCGCTCGTACAGGTTGGCCGCCGCCGCGGCCACGCCGCCAGGGACCGACCCCCGCATGAACAGCGACGCGCGCAACAGCACGTCGAAGACCCGCCCGAACAGGCCGACCGCCGCCAGTCGCCCCGACTTGGCGATCGGCGGCCTCGCGTGGCCGTACCGGCGGACCTCCCTGCGGTTGAACGGCTCCTGTACGAGCAGCAGCGAAAGCCGCGAGTCCGCGTGGCGACCGGCCGTCTCGACCAGGACGTCGACGGTCAGCTCGCCCGCCGGGACGAGTGGTTCCTCACCGCGCCACAGCCCGCAGCAGCGCACGTAGTCCTCGACGCCGACGGGGAAGAACCGCTCGCCCTCCGTGTAGGCGAGGACGGGCTCGTACCGCCGCAACAGCGTCAGGTCCGCGTCCGGCTCCGGTCCGGAGTCCGGCTCTGTGCCCAGGCCGGGGTACGGGTCCGTGCCCGGCGCCCGCTCCGTCCCTCCGGCCTCAGTCACCGAATACCCCCGTAACGGTCATCCGGCTGTTATACCGGACGGCCACAGTGCGTGAAGCACCCGTCTTGGAGGTGCATGAACGCTTCCTCCCGGGGTACCCCGTATCCGCCTTACCCGTCCAGGGAGTTGATCGTACGATGACCACCACGCTACGAGTTCCGCGCAGTCGTGGCGCCCTCAGCGGGCTGCTGCTCGTACTGCTCGGCCTGTGGGGGGCGCTCATGCCCCTCATCGGGCCTTATTTCCACTTCGGCTTCACCCCCGACAAGGCGTGGCACTTCACGTCCGGTCGTGTCTGGCTTCAGATCATGCCCGGTCTCGGCGTCTTCTTCGGCGGCCTGATCGCGCTCGGCAGCGCCAACCGCGCCTTCGCGGCGCTGGGCGCCTGGCTGGCCGCGGCCGGCGGCGCGTGGTTCGCGATCGGCGTGCCGCTCAGCGGGCTGTGGGCCGACCAGGGCCGCACCCAGCTCGGCCGGGCCGTCGGCAGCAGCTCGCGCCAGGTGGCCGAGAACCTCATGCTGCTGTACGGCCTGGGCGTCGTCTCGGTCTTCCTCGCCGCCGTCGCCCTGGGCCGCCTCGCGGTCGTCGGGGTGAAGGACGCACGACTGGCCGAGGAGGCCGCCGCCGACCAGACCGCCGAGCAGGACGCCGAGCGAGACGCCGGTCAGACCGCCGAGCTGGACCCGCGGCGAGATGTACGGCGGGACGCCGATCCGGCGACGCGCGCACCGGCCGCCGAGGAGGCTCCCGCGCTGGAGCCGTCCTCCGGGCCGCGCCCGCCGTTGCAGCGGCGGTTCCGCAACCGGCGGGACCGCGGCGACCAGCAGGGCCGCGCCGTGCCGCCGGCGCCGCAGGGGCCGTGGCCGGAGACGGTTCCGGCCACGCCGAACGAGATGTCGCCGCAGACCACGAGCCCGTCCGACGTCAAGGTCGCGGGCGAGCACACCGGCGAGAACCGCCGTCCCACCGGCCGCCCGGGGGCGAGCGCCTGACCCTTCCCACGGCACCGCCCCGGCCCCGTCCGCGCTCGCCGCGGGCGGGGCCGCCACTCGCCCGGCCGCACCCCCGCCGGCGGGCCCCGGCACGCGGGCGCCCAGGGATCAGCTACCGCCGTACAGGTCGAGCACGGCACGGGCGGACGCGGTGACGAGGGCGCGGAGTTCGGGTGGTTCCAGCACCTCGGCGTCCCCGCCGAACCTCATCAGCTCCACGTGCGCGTGCCGGATGGACTCGATCGGGATCACCGTGCGTACCCAGCCCGCCTCGTCGGGTTCGCCCGCGTTGTCGCGGGCGGCCTGGATCACCGCGGGCGTGAGCAGGGCGAGCAGCCGGCGCATTCCCTCGGGTGAGAAGCGCACGACCGCCTCGCCGGAGAACATGTTGCGGTGGAACCGGTCGAGGTAGGCCTGCCAGAACGCGGCGAGGTCGAAGCCCGCCGGCCGCTCGAAGACCTCATCCAGGGTCTCCAGGCTCAGGACGCGGTCGACGCGGTACGTACGCTCGCCCCCGTCGGACCGGGCGATGAGGTACCAGTTGCCCGCCTTGAGCACGAGCCCGAGCGGTTCGAGCGTGCGGGTCACCGGCGCCGGTGACCGCCAGCGGCGGTAGCCGACGCTGATCCGGCGCTGGTTCCACACGGCGTCGGCGACGGCGGACAGGTACGGCGTCGGGTCTCCGCCGTGGAACCAGCCCGGCACGTCCAGGTGGAAGCGCTCGCGTACGCGCCCGGCGCGCTCGGCCATCCCCTTGGGCATCGCGGCCAGCAGCTTGAGCTCGGCCGCGGCCAGCACGGCACCGAGCCCCAGGTCGGCGGCCGGGCCCGGCATGCCGGTGAAGAACAGCGACTCCGCCTCGGCGGCGGTCAGGCCGGTGAGGCGGGTCCGGTAGCCGTCGAGCAGCTGGTAGCCCCCGGCCGGCCCGCGGTCGGCGTACACCGGCACGCCCGCCGCGGACAGCGACTCCACGTCACGGTAGATCGTCCGCAGGGACACCTCGAGCTCGTCCGCCAGCTCCTGCGCGGTCATCCGCCCCCGCGCCTGTAGCAGCAGAAGCAGGGAGACCAGCCGGCTCGCACGCATGCGCCCTAGCCTGCCCGCCGGGGCGCCGCGGGGCCCGTGTCACCGTCGTTGACCAGGCGGAAGCCGCACTCGGTCAGCGTTATGCCGTCCATGTTCTGATTGTGACGGATGTCAGATGACGATCACCGTCTTGCCCCGCGCTTTTCCGGCGCGGCTGCGGGCGAGGGCCTCCGGAGCCTGCGCCAGCGTCACGGTGTCGCCGATGATCACTCGGAGGTGCCCGGCGTCGATCTCGCGGGCGAGGCGCACCAGGAGGCCGGCGTCGGCGGCGCTGCTGAAGTTGGCCGCCTCGACGCCGGGCAGGCCCTCCTCGGGCACCGCGAACACCGGGCTGAGGACGATGCCGCCCAGCCGGATCGCCGGCAGCAGGCCGCGCAGCCGCTCGGCGTCGCTCACCAGGTCGATGACCGCGTCCACCTGCGGATCCACCTGCTCGGCGATCGGGCCGGCGGTGTGGTCGATGATCTGGGTGGCGCCCAGGGCCCGCATCAGGTCGGCCTTCTCCTCCGACGCGGTCGCCAGGACCGTGATGCCGCGCGCCGACGCGATCTGCGTCACGAAGGTGCCCACTCCCCCGGTGGCGCCGACGATCAGCAGCCGGTCGGCGTCGCCGACACGGTCGACCAGGTTGAGGGCGGTCATGCCCGCGGTCGGCACCGCGGCGGCCTCGCTCAGCGCGACGGTGCGCGGGGCGGCGGCGATCGCGTCGTGCGCGGCCACCGCCAGTTCGGCGTAGGACCCGCGGCCCTGCCGCGCCTTGCTGAACTGGCCGAAGACCGGATCGCCCGGCTGGTATCCGGTGACGTCCGCGCCGACCCGCTCGACGGTGCCCGCGCCGTCGGTGCCCACGATCAGCGGGAACGCCGCGTCCTTGATCGCCCCGTCGATGACCTTCCAGTCGAACGGGTTCAGCCCCGCCGCGGTCATGCGTACGAGAACCTCGCCGCGGCCGGGCTCGGGCACCGGCCGGTCGGTCATCTCGGGCTCGGTACCGAAGCCGGTGATGGTGACAGCTCGCATTCGTCCCCCCGAAACGTCAACGCCAACGGTCCATACCCCCGCCGTCCGGCCTCATCCTCCGGGATCCGGCCATGATCTTACTCTCGCCGTGGACCCGCCGTTGACCAGGAGAAAGTTTACCGACGCACGCCAAAAGATCAACGTAGGCACGGCTACCTCCGATCCCGCCGGCATGGTTTGGACCCGGTTCGGCAACCGCGCACTCCCCTGGTCAGGGCCGTCCCCACCGCTCCCCGGCGATGACCCGGCTTCGCGGTAAACGAGTTGTCCCGCCGGGATGCCGGCGGGCAGGGTGTCGACGGTGCTGGGAAGGCAGATCGAGTCGCCCGTTGGCGGCGGTGCGCCGGCGAGCGCTGGAGGGAATACGAACATGCGGCATTCCGATCACCCGATGGTCCGTGAGTTCCCGGTCGCGGACGCGGCGGCCGGCCCCTACGGCATCACGACCGGGCCCGACGGCGCGCTGTGGCTCACGCTGGTCCACAGCGGTGAGATCGCTCGCCTGTCCGCCGGCGGTGAACTCAGCCGGTATCCCGTGGGTTCGCCGGAGTGCGGGCCCAGCATCATCGCCGCGGGCCCGGACGGGGCGGCACTGTGGTTCACCCGGTTCGCCGACCACCACATCGGCCGCATCACCACCGATGGGACCCTTGCGGCCTTCGCGCTGCCCGAACCCGGCGGCCCCTTCGGGATCTGTGCGGGCGCGGACGGCGCCCTGTGGTTCACCGAGATGAACACCGGCCGGATCGGCCGCATCACCACCGACGGCCAGATCACCCACGTCGCTCTCCCCGCGCGGGAGACGTTCCCCTCGATGATCGTCACCGGCCCCGACGAGGCACTGTGGTTCACGCTCAACCAGGCCGACGCCATCGGCCGTGTCGACCTCCACGGCGAGGTGACGATCCACCGGCTGCCCACCGCCGGCGCCGCACCGGTCGGCATCACGTGCGGAGCCGACGATGCGGTCTGGTTCACCGAGATCGCCGCGGGGCGGATCGGCAGGCTCGGTCTGGACGGCACGATCCAGGAGTTCCCGCTGCCCGACCGGGACGCCAGACCACACGCCATCACCACGGCACGCTCCGGAGAGTGCTGGTTCACCGAATGGGGCGCGGGCCGCATCGGACGCATCACCCCCGCCGGTGTGATCACCGAGTACGACCTGCCCAACCCGTCATCGGAACCCCACGGCATCACCGTCGGCCCGGACGGTGCGCTGTGGACCGCACTGGAGACCGGAGCGGTCGCCCGGCTCGCCCCATGATCGGTCTTCCGGCACGCCGATCGGGCGGGAGCACGGCGTCGTGGCCGGGGGTGCCGGGTTCGGCGCGATGATCCCACTGTCCGCGCACTAGTAGCCTGCGGAGGGTGACGGTGGACGATTCTCGGCGCGCCCAGACGGTGCGGGGAGAGGGTGGCGGGGAACGATGACCAACATGCAGGCTGTTCGATCCGCCATCGCCGCGCTCGCGGTCCTGGCCGTGATCGCGGCGTGCAGCGGTTCGCACGACGAGAGCGGCGGTACGGCCAAACCGCCCTCCGCACGCCTGACGGCCCCGACGGACCCGCTCGCCACCTCGGCCGCCCCACCAGGCAACGGCACCGCGGCGTCGATGGAGTCCTACCTCGCCGGGCTGGCCGCCAAGAAGCGGTTCACCGGTGCGGCATTGGTGATCCGGCACGGTCAAGTGCTCGTACGGTACGCGTTCGGGCAGGCCGACGCGGCCCGGCGCGTCCCCGTACGCCCGGACACCATCTTCCGTCTCGCCTCGGTCAGCAAGCAGTTCACCGCGATGCTGGTGCTCAAGCAGCGCGACCGCGGCCGGCTGCGCCTCGGCGACCCGATCTGCAAGTACGTCGTGCCGGCGTACGTCAGGACGTGCCCGAAGGCGTGGCGGCCCATCACGATCCGCGAGATCATCGCCCACACCTCCGGCATTCCCGACATCTCTGAGATGCCGGACTTCTTCCCGAAGCTCTCCAAGCCGACCACGACCCAGGAGATCATCAGCCGGTTCTCCGGCAAGCCGCTGGACTTCGCGCCGGGCACCCGATGGAAGTACAGCAACTCCGGCTACATCCTGGCCGGTGCGATCGTGGAGAAGGTGTCGCACAAGTCCTACGGCGCCCTCCTGCACGACGACATCACCGGGCCGCTGGGCCTCCTGCACACCGGATACACCACCGGCTCCCCGCCGGCCGGGTACGCCAAGGGCTACCTCCGGCTCGGAGTCCCGGCCCCGCCGATCAACGGCTCGCAGGCCAACGCCGCCGGCGGTGTCTTCTCCGACGTGGACGACCTCGGCCGCTGGGACCGGTCCTTCCGTACGACCCGGCTCGTCCCGGCAGCCACCGCCCGCGAGGCGTTCAGCCGCCTGTCGGGCTGCCCCGCGGGAGGCTGCCTCGACTCGCCGTCCAGCGGCTACGCGTTCGGCTGGCTGATCGACCGGCTGCGCGGCCACCGGTACATGTACCACCCGGGCCTGTTGCAGGGGTACCACGCGAGCAACGCCTACCTGCCCGACGACGACATCGCGGTGGTCGTGCTCAGCAACGTCCAGGACACCGACGTGAACGGCATCAACCGCCACCTGGCCACGCTCGCGCTGACCGGCCCCTAGCCCGGCGCGCCGGCGCGCAGGCCGTCGAGGACCACGGCCAGCGCGCGGTCGCGCACCCGTGCGTCCGCGCCGGTGTGCCCGGCGGCCTGCGAGGCGCCGACCAGCAGGGTCATCACCTCCGCCGGGCCCACGTCCGTGCGTACCGCGCCGGCCTCCTGCGCGCGGCCCAGCAGGTCGGCCAGGGCGCGCTTGAGGTCGCGGCCGGTCTCGGCGGTGGTCTCGCGCACGTCCACGCCGGCCTCCAGCAGCGCGGCGGAGAAGGCGTTCTTGGTCGCGGCGTGGCCGACGACGCGGGCGAAGAATGTGAAGAACGCCTCGCCGGGATCCTGGGCGGCGGCCAGCGCGTCGGCCTCGACGGCCAGCTTCCGCAACCGCGTGACGTACACCGCCTCCAGCAGCGCCTCCTTGGTCGGGAAGTGCCGGAAGACGGTGCCCACGCCCACCCCCGCGGCGCGCGCGACCTCCTCGGTCGAGGCGGCGGTGCCGCGTACGTCGAAGACCGCCTCGGCCGCCTCCAGGACCCGTACGCGGTTGCGCAGCGCGTCCGCGCGCAGTGGCCGTCCCTCGCGCGGCGGCGTCACCGCGACCCTCTCGTTGACAACCGGAGTCACCACTCCATATCTTGGTCGAACCGGAGCGAGCACTCCGATTGTATCTCCCTCACCGATCCCGAGGAGTTTCCCATGACCGATCCGACCAGCCCGCGCGCGGTGTTCGAGCGCCTCAGCGCGGGCATCTCCGCGGGGCGCTGGCACGAACTCGCCGGCCTGTACGCCGAGGACGCCGTGGTCGACCAGCCGTTCCTGCCGGGCGCACGCGGTCACCTGGAGGGCCGCGAGACGATCCGCGCCCACTTCGCCGGGGCCGCCCGCATGGGCCTGAGCCTGGTGGCCGAGAACGTCGTCGTCCACGAGACCGCCGACCCGGAGGTGGTCATCGCCGAGTTCGACTACGACGTCACCGGCCCGGCCGGCACGGCCAGGGCCGCCAACATCCAGGTCCTGCGCGTATGCGGCGGGCTGATCGCGGCCACCCGCGATTACCACGACCACGTGGCGCTCGCCCGCGCGACCGGCGGGATCACGGCCCCGGCCGCCGGCGGGCACGCGTGAGGCCGCGCGAGGTTTTCGAGCGACTCGTCGAGGGCGTCACGCACGGCCGCTGGGCCGAGCTGCCCGGCCTGTACGCCGAGGACACCGTGGTGACGCATCCGATGTCGGGGCGGGAGCCGCTACGGGGGCGCGAGGCGCTGCGCCGCCACTTCGTCGACGGCGCCGGCCTGGGCCTGGAGCTGGCCGCACGCGACGTCGTCGTGCACGAGACTGCCGACCCGGAGGTGGTCATCGGCGAGTTCGCCTACGTGGGCCGGGTCTCGGCCACCGGCCGCGCCTTCACCATCCACAACGTCTTCGTGCTCCGCGTACGCGACGGCCTGATCGTGGAGTCCCGCGACTACGCCGACCACCAGGCCCTGGCCGCCGCGATCGGCTCGCCGCCGGAGTGACGGGTCAGGCGCACGCCTCCCAGCGGGCGCGCAGGCCGCGCTCGCCGTCCTCGGTCAGCGCGCCGTGGAGGCGCACACGGGCGAGGCCGCCGTCCGGGTAGACGTCCACGCGGGCGTGCGTGGCGGCGCGGGCACCCTCCAGCCGGAAGCGGTGCGCCGTGTCGGGCTGGAGCCGGGTGCGCGGCAGCAGGTCGAACCAGGCCGACTCGTCCCGCGGCGAGGCCGTACGCGCGTCGAGGCCGCGGATCCTGGCCGCGCCCGGCGCGTTGAACCGCAGGTTGGAGGTGTCGAGCTCGGCCAGCTGGACGACGCCCGCGCCGGCCAGCCGCAGCGTGATCCAGTCGTTGCCGTCGTCGCGGCGGCGCGCGGTCTCCCAGCCCTCGGCCTGGTGCCGGGCGAGACCGGGCATGATCACGTTCGTCGGCGAGGAGTAGAACATGTCCGAGCAGCCGGTGACCGCCGCGCCGTTGGCGAGCGCGGCGAGGTCGACGGTGAGCCCGGCGAGCAGCCGCGGGTCCGGCACGACCTCGCCGTGCACCCGCAGCCGCGCCACCCCGCCATCGGGGTGGATCGCGAGGCGCACATGCGTGAAGCGCCGGTCCGCCGCGACGGCGAACTCCTGCGCCGCGTCGCCGGTCAGCGGGCTGCGCGGCACGATCTCGGTCCAGCCGGTCAGTTCGCCGGCCGCCGGGTGGCCCTCGGCCGCGCACGCCTCGACCGTGGCATGCGCCGGGTGGTTGCCCGTGAACCAGGCGGTGTCGATCACCACGCCGCGGATCACGCCCGGCAGGCCGAGCCGTACGACCGCCCAGTCGTGCCCCGGCATGCGCCGGCGGCGGGTCTCCCAGCCGTCGTACTCCTGGCCCTTGGCCCCGAACGTGTGCGGGCGAAAGTCCGGCGGCCCGGGGTTGAGGAGGTTCTCCTTGGCGGCGAAGGACTCGTCGCTCGCCGCCATCACGGTGCCGCCGAGCGTGCGCAGCGCCAGGTCGGGCAGTTCGGTGAAGCTCACGGTTCTCTCCTCAGCAGCCGGCCGGGCGTGTCCGCCGCGCCGCGCAGCCAGACGGTCTCCACCACCCCGGTCAGCGCGCGCCCGGCGTACGGCGTCACGGGGTGCCGCTGGCGCAGTTCGGCCGGGTCGACCGTGAACGCGCGGCCGGGGTCGAACGCGACGAGGTCGGCGTCGCGGCCGACGGCGATGCGGCCCTTGGCGGCGAGCCCGGCCAGCTCCGCGGGTCCATCGGCCATCCAGCAGGCGACGTCGGCCAGCTGTGGCCGCGCTCGCGCGCCGCGCTCCAGACCACCGGCAGGCCGAGTTGCAGCGAGGAGATCCCGCCCCAGGCGGTGTCGAAGCCGCCGGCCTTCAGCTCGGGCACGCACGGCGAGTGGTCGGAGACCACGCAGCCGAGCACGCCGTCCGCCAGGCCCGCCCAGAGCCGCTCCCGGTTGCCGGCCTCGCGTATCGGCGGGCAGCACTTGAACTCGGTGCCGCCGTCCGGGACCTCCTCGGCGCTCAGCGTGAGGTAGTGCGGGCAGGTCTCCGCGCTGATCGGGACGCCTCCTCGCGCCAGGCCCGCAGGCTCGCCAGCGAGCCCGCGTCGGACAGGTGCACGACGTGGGTACGGCAGCCCGTCTCGCGGCTGAGCCGGGCGACCAGCGCGACGGCGGCGCCCTCCGCCTCGCGGGGCCGGGAGGCGAGGAACTCCGCGTAGCCGGGCCCCGCGGGCTCCGACAGCGACCCGGGGTCCTCGGCGTGCACGATCAGCAGCCCGCCGAACGACGCGATCTCGGTCATCGCGGCCTTTATGCCGTTCTCGTCCAGGGCCGGGAACTCATCCACGCCGGACGGCGACACGAAGCATTTGAAGCCGAACACGCCCGCCTCGTGCAGGGGGCGCAGGTCGGCGAGGTTGCCGGGGATCGCACCGCCCCAGAACCCGACGTCGACCGCGCACGCGTCACGGCCGCGGTCCGTTTGACGCCGAGCGCGGCGACGGTGACGGTCGGCGGCAGGGAGTTCAGCGGCATGTCCACGATCGTGGTCACGCCGCCCGCCGCCGCGGCGCGGGTGGCGGTGGCGAACCCCTCCCACTCGGTACGGCCCGGCTCGTTGACGTGCACGTGGGTGTCGACCAGGCCGGGCAGCAGCGCGACGTCGCCCAGGTCGGTGTCCTCCTCGGTCGGGAGCACGGCGGCGTACTCCCCCACCGCGGCGATCCGGCCGTCGCGCACGGCCACCGCCGCGGGCCGCTCGCCGCCCGGCAGCACCGCGCGCCGGGACCGGACCACCAGGTCGTACGGCCCGTTCACCCGCCCGTCCCGTCGTCGGCGAGCCACGCGTGCCCGATCCGCTCGGCCAGGCGTTCGAGGAGCGGGCCCGCCCGCCTGAGACTGCGGGCGCGGTCCGGCTCGACCTCGGTGAGCGCGTACGCCCCGGCGAACCCGGCGGCCCGCAGTTCCTCCGCCGAGAGCGTGTTCCGCCCGGTCACCGCGACCACCGGCACACCGGCCTTCCCGGCCGCGCGCGCCACGCCCATCGGCGCCTTGCCCAGCAGCGTCTGGCGGTCCAGCGCGCCCTCGCCGGTGATGACCAGGCGCGCCCCCGCGAGATGATCGGCGAAGCCGAGCAGGTCGAGCAGGTGGTCGATGCCCGGCTCGACCGTGGCGGACAGAAACGCCATCGCACCGAACCCGGCGCCGCCCGCCGCCCCCGCGCCCGGCCGGTCCGCCGCCGCGTACGCCGAGGTCGCGCCGTACGACGGCGTCCAGGCGCGCCAGGCCGTCCTCCAGCGCCCGTACCTGGGCCGGGCCCGCGCCCTTCTGCGGGCCGAAGACGTGCGCCGCGCCGTCCGTGCCGAGCAGCGGACTGTCCACGTCGCTCGCGACGACCACCGCGAACCCGGTCACCAGATCGGTCACGTCGACGCGGTCCAGGTCGCGCAGTGCCGCGCCGCCGGGCGGCAGGTCGCGGCCGTCCGCGTCGAGGAACCGCGCCCCGAGCGCGGCCGCCATGCCCGCGCCGCCGTCGGTGCAGGCGCTGCCGCCGAGGCCGAGCACGATCCGGCGTGCCCCGGCGCGCACGGCGTCGCCGATCAGCTCGCCGGTGCCGCGGCTGGTGGCGGTCAGCGGCTCGACGCCGCCCGCCGGGCAGTACCCGCAGGCCGGACGCCTCGGCCAGCTCGACCACGGCCACCTCGCCGCGCACGGCGTAGGAGGCCGTCAGCGGCACGCCGGTCGGCCCGGTCACGCGCGCGCGTACGCGGGAGAAGCCGGCGGCCTCCGCGGCGTCCACGGTGCCCTCGCCGCCGTCGGCGACGGGAAGCTCGACGCAGCGGCACGCCGGCCCGCACGCGCCGCAGGCCAGCGGCGATGCGCGCGGCCGCCTCCGGCGCGCCCAGCGAGCCCTTGAACTTGTCCGGCGCGATCACCACGTGCCCGCCGGTCACGACGTCGCCGATCAGCCGGGCACGCGCGCGCACGCCCGCGCGCGCCGGGTCGGACACGCCGGTCCGCAGCTCGCCGCGCTCGACGACGGTGCGCCCGCCGACGAGCAGCAGGTCCAGCGGCGGCACCGGGCCGAACACGAGCGCGCAGACCGGGTCCGCGACCGCCGCGCGGTAGCCGTCGACTCGCCAGACCGCGAGGTCGGCGAGCTTGCCGGGCTCGAGCGTGCCGATCTCGTCCTGGCGGCCGAGGCACCGCGCGCCGCCGAGCGTGCCCAGCTCCAGCGCCTGCCGTGCGGTCAGCGCGCGCGGCCCGCGTACCGCGCGCTGGAAGAGCAGGGCCTGCCGCAGCTCGCCCGCGAGGGAGGTCAGCTCGCTGGAGGCCGCGCCGTCGACGCCGAGGCCGACCGGCGCGCCCGCCGCCAGCAGGTCGGCGACCCGCGCGATGCCCGCGCCGAGCCGCCCGTTGGAGCTGGGGCAGTGCGCCGTGCCGGTGCCGGTCGCGGCGAACCGCCGGATGTCGTCGTCGTGCAGGTGCACGCAGTGCGCGAACCACACGTCGGAGCCGAGCCAGCCGAGCTTTTCCATGTACTCGCCCGGCGTGCAGCCGAACTGCTCGCGGCAGTGCTCCTCCTCGTCGAGGGTCTCGGCGAGGTGGGTGTGCAGGCGCACGCCCTTGCGGCGGGCGAGCGCGGCGGCCCCGGTCATCAGCTCCTCGCTCACCGAGAACGGCGAGCAGGGCGCGACGGCCACGCGCAGCATCGAGGAGAACGACGGGTCGTGGTAGGCGTCGATGGCCGCCTCGGTGGCGGCCAGGATCTCGTCGCGGTCCTCGACGATCTCGTCGGGCGGCAGCCCGCCGTAGGAGCGGCCGCGGTCCATCGACCCGCGGCACGGGTGGAACCGGACGTGCAGGTCGCGCGCCGCGCGTACCTCGGCCTCGAACAGGTCGCCGCGGCCCTTGGGGAACACGTAGTGGTGGTCGGTGCTGGTCGTGCAGCCGCTCAGCGCCAGCCAGCCGAGCCCGGCGGCGGCCGCGTCGTGTACGACCTCGGCGTCGATCGCGCGCCCACGTGTCGTACAGGCCGGTCAGCCACTCGAACAGCGTGGAGTCCTGGTAGAGCCCCTGCGTCGCCCACTGGTAGAGGTGGTGGTGGGTGTTGACCAGGCCGGGCGTCACGAGGCAGCCGCGTCCGTCGATCCGGCGCGCCGTCTCCGCGACCGGAGCGGGCCCGGCGCCGACCGCGGCGATCCGGTCGCCCTCGACCACGACGTGCCCGACCGCGATCTCCGGGCCGCCGACCGGGGCGATGTGCGGCGTTCTCGATGACGACGCTCTCGGCCACCGGGGTCACGTGCCCGCCTTCCGCGCCGCCGCGAGGCGTACGGCGTCGAGGATCTTCTCATAGCCCGTGCAGCGGCACAGGTTGCCGGCGAGGGCCTCGCGGATCTCCGCGTCGGAGGGCTCCGGCGTCGCGCTCGATCAGGTCGTGCGCCTGGACCAGCAGGCCCGGCGTGCAGAACCCGCACTGCACGGCGCCCGGCCTCGACGAACGCCTGCTGGATCGGCGCCAGCCGGTCGCCCTCGGCCAGGCCCTCGACCGTGCGTACCGTGACGGCCCTCGGCCTGCCCGGCGGCGACGAGGCACGAGCAGACCGGCGTGCCGTCGAGGTAGACCGTGCAGGAGCCGCATTCGCCCTGCTCGCAGGCGTTCTTGGAGCCCGGCAGGCCCATCCGCTCGCGCAGGACGTACAGCAGGCTCTCGCCCTCCCAGACGTCGTCCACGGTCTCGCGCGTGCCGTTGACGGTGAAACTCACCCGCATCAGGCGCCTCCCTCTCCCGTACGGCCCGCGCGGTGGTCGCGCCAGGCCCAGGTCAGCGTGCGCCGCGCCATCACCGACAGGGCGTGGCGCCGGTAGGCGGCGGTGCCGCGCACGTCGTCGATCGGCGCGGCGGCCGCCGCGACCAGCGCGCCGAACTCCCGCGCCACCGCGTCGTCCAGCGGACCGTCCCAGTCGAGCTCGCGCGCGAGCGAACTCCTCGGCCGCCGTGGCGCGCAGCGGCGTCGGGGCGGCCGAGCCG
The DNA here is from genome assembly GCA_963799975.1 of uncultured Actinomycetota bacterium. Classification (GTDB taxonomy): domain Bacteria; phylum Actinomycetota; class Actinomycetes; order Streptosporangiales; family Streptosporangiaceae; genus Actinoallomurus. The sequence continues at coordinate 2,135,137 of CAWCZF010000006.1, forward strand.
ATGCCCGTGCCGACCCGCCGCTCGCCCGGGTGCAGCGCGACCGCGAACGAGCAGACCGCGATCACCATCGCGTTGCGCGTGCCGATCTTGGAGAAGTGCTGCGCCCCGGCCGCGGGCGCCATCCAGAACGCGCGGATCAGCTCGTCCGGCTCCAGCCGCGCTCCGCTTGACGCCCGTGTAGAAGTCCGCCGCCGGGATCATGCGGACGCCGCGCACCGACTCGACCTCGATCACGGCGTCCCCGGCGAGCAGCGGCGGATGGCTGTCGCCGGCCGGGGACGCGGCGCCGAGGTTGCCGCCGACCGTGCCGCGGTTGCGGATCTGCGGCGAGCCGACCGTACGCGCGGCCTGTGCCAGGCCCGGCAGGCGGTCGCCGAGCGACGTCGATGATGATCGGGTGTACGTCACGCCCGAGCCGACCCGCAGCATGCTCTCGGCGGTGCTCCCAGCCGGTCAGCTCGCTCGACGCGGCCCAGGTCGAGCAGGACGCCGGGGCGGCGCATGTCGAAGTTCAGCTCGACCATGACGTCGGTGCCGCCCTGGATCGGGCGCGGCCTCCGGGTGCTCGGCCTTGGCGGCGAGCGCGTCCGCCCAGGTCGCGGGTTGCAGGAACTCCATGTCGTCAGCTCCAGGCCGTACCGGCGCCGGGCGCGCCGTCACGCAGGACGGCGCCCTCGATCAGCCCGTACGGCCGGTCGGCGGCGAAGAACACCTCGTTCTCGTTGTCCAGGCCGAAGGGCTGGAGGTCGACGACGAAGTGGTGCTTGTTGGGCAGCGACAGGCGTACCTCGCACACGCCCGGCAGCGCGTCGAGCACCCGGTCGCCCATGGCGTACAGGGTCTGCTGCAGCGAGAGGCTGTAGGTGCCGGCGAAGGCCGCCAGCAGGCTCTCCCGCGCCGCCGGGTAGGACTCCTCCCAGTCGGCGTCCGCGGTACGCGTGCCGCCACTGGGCGGCCACCTCGGTGGCCAGGATCCGGTCGCGGGTCTCGGGCAGCGTCGTGTACTCGTCCTTGACGTAGCCCCAGAACTCCGAGTCCGCCGGAGTTGAGCACGACGAGGTCGCTCACGCCCGAGACGACGTGCGTGCCCTCGTCGCCGTGGTGCACCACCGCGGTGCGCGTCTCGCCGCCGCGGCGCACGAACGAGTGGCCGCCGTCGCCGATGCGCTCCCAGGCGTGCTCCTCGATCGCGACCCGCGCGTGGTGGATCGTCGGCTGGGAGGCCACGAAGTGCCGGGCGAGCACCAGACCGAACCCCTCGGGCGAGTCGATGCCGTGCTCGCGCGCGAACGCGAAGACGGTGTTCTTCTGCGTGTCCGTCGCGAGCACCGCGGAGTTGTCGCCCGTACAGGTGGACCGCCTCCATGTCGCCGGAGAGCGCGACGCGAGACCGTCAGGTCCCTGATGTGGTGGACGTCGCCGTCACGCGTGACCCGTACGACGTGGGTCTCGGCCTTGCCGTAGCGGTTGGGGCCGAGCCGGCTCCGTGACATGTCAGCTCCCCCGGTAGGTGGAATAGGCGTACGGGCTGAGCAGCAGCGGCACGTGGTAGTGCTCGCCGGGGTCGGTGACGGTGAAGGCCACGGTCACCTCGGGGTAGAAGTCGGACAGGGCGGCGGTGTCGAAGACGAGCCGGTACGTGCCCGTTCTCCGGCGGCGGCAGGTCGCGTACCCGGCCGTCGTCGTCGGTGCGGCCCTCGGCGACCGGGTGCCAGTCGCCGTCGCTCCTGCGCTCCAGGCGGACCGGCACGCCGCGCGCCGGCCGGCCGCGCGCGGCGTCCAGCACGTGTGTGGACAGGCTCATGCGAACAGCTTCCCCAGCCTCAACTCGGTGATCTTGACTAGCTCGCCGTGCACGACGGAACGTTCGGCCGCGGGGTCGTTCTCCAGGCGTTCACGCAGGTCGGCCAGCATCTCCGCGGCTTTGCGGCCGCTGGCGCAGATCAGGAAGACGTGGCCGAACCGCTCCTCGTACGCCGCGTTGCCCTCCTCGAAGGCGACACGGTCCTCCTCGGCGACGCCGGACTGCTCGCCGCGCGACCACGCGTCCTCGCGAGCCGAGCCGCCCGGGCGGTCGCCGATGCGCGGGTGCGCGGCCAGCGCTTCCTGGACGTCGGCCCAGTCCAGCTTTCGCACGGCGGCGGCGGCCGCGGCGAACAGGGCGTCGGCGGAGCCGTACGGGCGGCCGTTCGTCACCATGGCCGCCCAGCGCCGCGACCGGCAGCAGGCGAGCAACTCGGCCTCGGCCTCCTCGCGCGCGAGCGCGTCGAAGCGCACGGCGTCCCCTCTCGTCGATTCCGCCAGTACACACACCTTGGTGATCAGGGGTCTAGCCGAAGATCTCCGAACCCGACCGCCTTTTACCGGCAACTTTCTCCCATGCCGCAGGCGGGCACCCCGGCTCCAGCCTGCCTGTTCGGTGGGGCGTACGAGCACCTCGTTGATCGCCATGTGCCGCGGCCGGGTGACGATGTAGCCGATGGCGTCGGCGATGTCGCCCGCCCGCAGCCGCTCCACGTCGCCGAACCGCTCCTTGATCCCGGCGAGCACCTCCGGCCGGTTGTGCCCGGAAAGCTCGGTGTCGACGGCACCGGGCTCGACCAGCGAGACGCGTACGTGCCGTCCGGTGACCTCCTGGCGCAGCGCCTCGCTGAACGCGCCGACGCCGTGCTTGGTCGCGGAGTAGACCGCGTTGCCGGACCGTGCCACCCGCCCGGCGACGGAGCTGATGTTCACGAGGTCGGCGACCTGACGCGGACCCGCTTCGGCCGCGTTCAGCAGATGCGGCATGGCCGCGTGCGCGCAGTACAGCAGGCCGAGCAGGTTGACCTCGACCATCCGCTGCCACTCCTCCAGCGGCGCGTCGACGACCGGACCGAGCAGCATCACCCCGGCGTTGTTGATCAGCGTGTCGAGCCGGCCGAGCTCGGCCACCGTACGCTCCACCGCCCCCCGCGCCTGCTCCTCGACGGTGACGTCGCCCTCGATCACCAGCGCCCTCCCGCCACCGTCCCTGATCTTGTCCCCGAGCTCCTCAAGCCGCTCGGCCCGCCGTGCCACGAGCGCGACCGCCGCCCCTTCGGCGGCCAGCGCGACCGCGGTCGCCTCCCCGATGCCGCTCGAAGCCCCGGTGACCAGCGCGACGGTTCCCTCAAGCCGATCCGACATGTCTTCTCCTATGAGGGCGTCCGTTTTGGTTGCCGTCCACATTGAGGGTTTCATGCGCCACGGGTCCCACTCGCCAGAGGACCTGTTGATCGCAGGTTCGCGAATGACGCTAGGGGCTGGGGGCGGTTGCCGGTCGACGGCACTCTGAGAACTCCGGCCGTCAGCGCGGCGTCCAGCTCCTGGTCCTACGCTGGTCGACCAGGAGTGGAGACTGAGAGGAGTCGGGCGGAAACGTGGCGGCGGAAGGTGGCGAACAGTGCCAAAGCGAGCGGCCGTGCCCTGGCGCAGCGAGCTGGGCCGCCGATGGCTCGCCCGTCGCTCCAGCTCCGCCGACCGGTCCGCCAGCTTCCGCGCGCGGTCGTGCCCGGACCGCGCCTGTAGCGCGTCGAACGCGGCCTGCGCGGGGTGCACGCCCTGGGTCGCCAGCACCAGCCCGAGCGCCTCGACCACGCCCTTGTCCACACGCACGCTTCCGTCGGCGGCCGCCAAGCCGCTCGCGGTCGACCGCCCCGTTCCCACCCACGAGCCACGGTGACCGCGCCACGTGCAGCTCGGCGACTAGAACCCGCTCGTCCAGCTGGAGCACCTGGCAGTATCGTCGCCGGTAGTCCGGCCCTGGCGCGTGGTCCCCCCGTTTTGACTGGCGGACCATGTCGACCGCTTGCCTGATCTCGGGTGGCCGGTGGTCGCCGGGCGCGGCACGCAGTCGGGCGGCGAGTTGTGACCGTGACCAGCCTCGGTCCTGTCGTTCGGCCCGCAGCCGAGACGGCGCTCAGGATGGCGAGCGACAGAGCGTGAACGACGCTGGGTGATCCGATCGGCCGAGCACCCTTGGGTGACCGTGCCACCGAACGGTGAGCGAACAGACGGCGACCACGATCAGGGTGCACGGTCGCCGAGCCCTCCGTCCGCATCTCTATCCATTTGGCGATCCGCACGCATTATTGTTGCCAGGGAAGGTGCCTTCCATGAAGGCTGGGTGGCGCCGGGAGAGGAACCTGATGGCAGTCTCCAAGCCTCGTAGCGTCCTGATCGTCGTGGCAGGCATCGTTCTGCTGCTCGTCGGCGTCGGCGTGGGGTGGTGGGCCTGGGGAGGCGGTGCCGGGGAGCGGGACAGTCGGGGCACGACACTCGGGACGCTGTTAGCGCTGCTGGGACTGCTACTCACGCTGGCCGGCTGGTTCATACCCACCTCAGGCCACCGGTCAGTCAAGAAGACATCTCAGCAGGCCCGCCGTGGCTCCGTTCAGGCCGGTGGCCACATCACCGGCGCGGTGGCCACGGGACGGAACGCCGTCGCCACCGCTCCTTCCCCGCCGCCTGCCCCCACTCACGCCGCCGGAGAATTCTCATCGGGTCGTATCGTCAATCAGCAGGCCGGCGCCGGTGCCGTGCAGGCAGCCGGTGACATCACCGGAGCCGTCGCGACCGGGAAGAACTCGCAGGCCGGCCGGCCACCGCAACCTTCCGACGAAGCACACCCGGTGTCTGACGGCGATCCGCCAGGGACTTCGTAAGCATGCCGACAGGGATGGGCCCGCAGGACCGCGGTAAGGACCAGATCGAGCAGAGCGCGGGCGACCAGGCCGTGCAAGCGGGCGGAAACATCACCGGTCCGGTCGCCACGGCGGACAACGCCACGGCGACCTACCTTGATCACTCCGTCCACCACCACTATTCGGTCCCTGCGCCCGGGGAAGACGGCAGCCGGGCTCGCTTGCGGGAGAACTACCTCAAGAAGCTGGGAGAACTCCTCGCGCGCAGGCCGATAGGTGCGGCAGGACCGCTGGCCGTGGAGTGGCAGGCACCCGACGACTCGCGCAGGTCGGACCCCGGCGCGCTTATCGCCGAGTGTTTCGCCAGGAGGCGGGTCATCTTGCGCGGGCCTGCGGGCGCGGGCAAGTCCGTGCTCCTGCGCCGGGCCGCGCTCCAAAGCCTCGAGTCGGGAAGCGCCATTCCGGTCATCCTTGACCTGAGCCACTGGAAGCCCGCGCACTCTCAGGCGATCGGCGAGATCAGCGAATCCAGCGAGGCTCGCCGTCAGCAGTTCGCTGTCATGGCGCGTACCTCTGTCGTGCCCATCAACCTGAGCACGTTCGAGGAGTTCCTCGAACTGAGCGAGGTGGTGCTGTTCGTCGACGGGCTGAACGAGGTCGCGAGCCAGGCAACCTCCATCACCATCCTGAACACGATAGACGCCTACCTGCAGGAGCATCCCTTGAGCCTGTCCTCCCTGGTAGCCGATCGAAGCCACCACGACGGAGCCACCGACCTGTCGCCTTGGACGGAACTCGACCTGCGCCCCTTGACCAGGGACGCGATCGAAACGGTCTTGTCTGCACACTTCTCGGCCGACCTACGTGCAGTCATATCGGATGCCGACAGGGCGCTGCTGGGGCGTCCGTTCTTCCTCGAACAGGCGATCTCGACGGGCAGACCGGCGCTGGGATCCGTGGAGAGCAGCCTCGAACGGTTCTATATACATCAGGAGCGCCTGACGAAGGATGATCTCGACCGGCTGAGCACCATGGCCTTCGAGATGTACCGAAACAGCACGCGGTCGGCAACGCCGTCGTTCGCCAAGAAATGGCTTACCGAAGCGACCGCCGGCCGCCTGATCGCGGACGGCACCCTGGTCAAGTCGACGAACGACGAGATTCAGTTCGACCACCAGATCAAGAACGACTTCCTTGCCGCACGCCACCTCGCACGACATGAGGAGGAGTGGAACTCAGACTCGTTCAACCGCGTGACCTTCTCCGCGAACTCGACGGAGCTGCTCCTAGCCGCGCTGAGGATGCTCGCGTCCCCTGCAACAGGCGACAGGTTCCTGCAGGCCGTCTACAACTGGCATTGGCTCTATGCCGTCAAAACCGTCGGCGTGTCCACGGACGGCGTAGGGAAGCTGTTCTCGGAGGAGGTGGAGGTCTGGCTCGTCTGCTGCGCTGCGGAAAAGGTGCTCGATCCGCTCGTCTGGACGAGCGAGGCGACGAAGGCGATGCTCGAAGGCCTGCCGAACTCCATCTTCCGCCGCGCGGCCGCCGTACGGTCGGCCGAGGACATCATCCATCTGAGCCACTCCATCGACTCCGACGAGAACTGGTTCCTACGGTGGCGAAGAACCTTGGGCCTCGATTCGGATCACCCGGGCCGCGAGGAGGACCTCCAGTTCCTGGCCAGCGATGACCCCGTAATGGCGTGGGCGGTCTCGAATGCCGCCAAACGGTGGTCCCTCGACGAAGCGGATCTGCGGCAGCTCCGGGCCATCTATCGATCGACGAGCGACACCGACATTCGCTGGCGGGTCGTTCACACGCTTGGGGCTTTCCGGACGTCGGCGAATGCGGATCTGCTCTTCGATGCCTTGGACAAGGAGCGGGGCGAGTGGGTGCGCTACGGCGCGATCAGATCGCTGGTCGAGTTGGCGATCGAGGGCACCGATGACGAGAGGACTCTCGTTCTCGAGGGCCTGCGGCTACGTCTCGGCGGCCTGACCACCCGGCTGCAACTGAAACTGGGTGAAGCGGTCTTCGTCTCCCATCCTCCCGAAGGCTGGGCCGAGACCGTCGGGCCCTTGCTTCGCGAGGCCGCCTCACGACAACAGCTCCTGGTGGACGTCGATCGCTGGCGCATGCTGATCCGGCAGTTCGACAAGTATGAGCGCGGACTTCAGATCACGCCGCCCAGTCGCTGATCGCCTCTGTAGGTGCGGACCGTACTGCGCAGTAGATCCCGGCGGATGACGAGCGACCAATCCCACTGGGGATCCGGCATCCCTAGCACCTCCGCAGCGGCGGATCGTAGATATTGACGTCTCACAGATGCCGGCGGAAAGGCGACGAGAGAGTGCTCACCGTCTGAGCAGAGAAGATAGGGACGAGCGGTTCCGGCAATCTCCGACCAGCTCGTGATGTCCGAGAGCGCGGTGAGTTCCAGCCCGTCACGCCGCATGACGGCAACCAGCCCCGTGGCCGCCACGGGCAGCACGTGAACGTGAGCATGAGCGATACAGGCGCCGCCGGACTGGTCGGAAGCGGCCCCGTGTTCGAAGAGCGCCACCGAGCCGTACGCCCGGCCAAGCCAGTCTCTGGCTTTCCGAGTGACCTGCACCGCCTCGCGCCGATGGTCCAGCATCGAGCTTGCGAAACTTAGATAATGCCTCTTGGGCACCACCAATAAATGGCCCTCGACTAACGGTGATATATCTACCACTATGGCGAAGTTGTTGGTCTCCAGTAATATTCTGCTCGGCGGATCACCCTCGTACGTTCTGCTGAATTCGGTGGTGGCACTTCCGGATAATTCAGCACAAAGATCGGATCCGTCGCACTTCCATCCTCGGTCATCGCTCACCGAACTCAACCCTCCGACGACGAGCAGCCCACGTCCATTGTGTCACGATTCCGCCGACACCACGAGACACGCAACATCGATTGGTTCAAAAGCTGGACACCTTGCCAGCAGGGACGTGAGAGACTCCGGGGCACACGCCACCGAGGTCTCTGAAGGATGGGATGGCTCCGATGAGCAGCCGGGAAGTCCGCGACGCCGTACACGGATTGATCGACTTGGCCGAGCACGAGTGGAAGGTGGTGGACTCGCCCGCGTTTCAGCGGCTACGAGGTGTCCAGCAACTCCCCTTGACCCACCTCGTCTATCCCGGAGCCCGGCACAGCAGGTTCGAACACTGCATCGGCGCCTGTCATCTCGCCGGGCGGATGGCCGACCGCCTCGGGTTGGAACCGAGCGAGCGGCAACGCATACGAGCGGCCGCACTGGTCCATGATGTCGGGCATGGCCCTTTCTCCCAGGTCGGCGAGTTCATCTTCGAGGAGCTGACGGGCCAGACGCACGTACACGAGAAGATCTCGGCCGCAATAGTCCGGTTCCACGCACCGATCCAGTCCGTCCTGGGCACCGATGCGGAATGGATCGCAGAGTTGCTCACCGGCACCGGGCACGGCGCCACGCGGTCGGTTGGGCGTGACATCATCTCCGGATCGGCCGACATCGACAAGATGGACTACCTCCTGCGTGACAGTTACTTCTGCGGCGTTGACCATGGTCGTTTCGATATTGACAAGCTGATCGAAGCGGCCAGGCTCGTTCGCGATCACAACGGTGACTACCTCGCCTACGACTGCGACGGCATATTCGCCGTCGAGAGTCTCCTCCTCGCGCGGTATCACATGCATCGCCAGGTTTACGGGCACAAGACCCGGCTGGGTATCGACAAGATGCTCATCCGAGCCATTGTCTTCGGCGTCCACGAGGGCCTGCTTCCACACCGGGTGTTCGCTCCCGAAAATCTTGATGCCGACTTCGTCGAGGAGTACATCGGCTGGGACGACCATCGGACGCTGGCCACACTGGCGGAGGCTCCTGACTCTCGCGCCGGCGAGATAGTACGCGCATTGCTCAAGCGTCGTCTGATGAAGTTGGTCGTCAAGCTCGACGTAGGCGATCTCGCCGGTGCCCAGACCGGCCAAAGGCCGGCGGAGACTCTGACCAAGGAGCACACAGCCGTCGAGAAGCTCATCGCGGACGCCGCTGGCGTCGATCCGATGTGGGTGGCGGTGCATGCAGAAGAGCCACAGAAATCGGTCAAGGAAGTCTCCATGATCGATGGGCACACTAGGTTGGTCGGGAAATTCACCGAACTTTCCGACGTGTTCAGGAGCGGTGGCCCGCGGCCGCGGCCATCAGTGTCCGTTTATGCCCTCCTGCCGGAAGGAACCGATGCGTTCTCGGCCAATGAGCACACCGCGATCCGGCGCGTCGCTATGGAAGCGCTGACTCAGGTGAGTGGGGCATAACTGCGAGCTAGACTCGCGAATCAGTGATTCTCCGATCCAAGCCGCGTGTACTCATCTATGATCATCTGCTCGATGTTCTCGTCCAGCTTCACGACACCCAATCGTGTCTCGCTGGCGGCTTGTAACACTCCAGCCAAGAGCAGGGCGCGGGTCAGTTGGATGGCGGACGGAGCTATCGGGTCCGGTCCTCCCTCGAAATCAACGGGAAAGCCGCCCTTCAGGAGGTAGTGGTATCCGCCTGCGGCGCTGAACCGGTAGTGCCTGTCCCACGGCGCCTCCGGATCTTCTCTGGCAAGCCCGCTGCCCCGCAGGTCATAGACCGCGCTCGCGCCCTCGCCCGAGCGAAGCTCCCATGCCGCGAACTCCAGGTCCGATGACCCCATGTTGGCGAGGATCGAGCCGGGTTGCAGCATTCCGTGCAAGCCGGCCGGAAAGGAGATTCCACCCGTCGAAGCCGCCACCACGCACTTCCGGACGAACGGCGTATGGAGATCGTCGACGATCGGAAAGCCGTCGGCCGCCGCCGAGCACCGAGTCGCCACCGTGTTGTCGTACACGGTGACGGCATAGCCTTGCGCCCTCAGACGAAGTGCCGCCGCTCGGCCGACTGCTCCGTAGCCGATGAGGAAGACCTCGTTCAGGTCTCCGAACAGGCTGCGGCCCGACTCCAGAAGATGTTGGAGATTGTGGACCATCGAGTCGGCGATCAACGGTGCCTCAAGGTGCAGTTTGGCCCGGCTTCGTCCGATGTTGACGACAGGGAAACGCGGCGGGAGGGCGTTCGCCACGCGTATTCCGCGAGTAGTCTGTTCGACTGCCGTGATATGGAAGCCTGGCGGAAAAAGCTCGTGCGCGCGGGAGAGAGCGTGGCCTCCGTCGTCCAGCAGCAATAAGCCTCGGACGGTGCGCGACTCACTCCGCGCGTGCGCCAGGGCTGACGCGACCGCCTCGGCCAGGATCGCATCATACGGTTCGTTTCGCTGTTCCATGGAACAGGGGATTGAAGACGCGTATCCCTAAGTCGCGGAGCATACCGAGCGCCGTCTCGTTAGTGGAATAGCCCTTTCCCACGATCTGCATCCGGCTCAGGTTCGCGCCACACCGGGAAAGCGACTCGATAAGCGCACCGGTACTCGCCAGGAGATGTTGTACACACACAAACGAGAAGGTGGAGAGTGGCTGGGCAGCTTCTACGTCGAAAATTTCTTCTACATATTCAAGCAGCCGGAGGCGCGGAAAGGACGGAACAGATGAACGCGAGTCATGCACGGCCCTCTCCAGTATTCGTCACCGAGAATCAAACGCGATCAGCGATGAGCTGCTCTTCGTGGCCTTTAGCGTCGAACAGTTTGAAGAAGGCGATGCGGCCACCGCTGTCCGCACGCCCCTGGAATTCCAGGGTCTCGAGCCCGAACTCGTCGTCCAGGGCGATCATGTAGTGAGGCAGATCGAAGGGCGGCGTCCATAGCTGGCCGCACAATGAGCCTGGCCACCTGCTCGGCGATTGCCAGGCTCCGGGCATCGACGAATCCACGCAACCTGCTGAAAGACCAGTCACCGCGCGACATGGCAACCTCGGCGATCTGCGGGTCCAGACTGGTTCGTAGTCTCGGCCCACGATCGGGCGCACGAGACGCCAGGTAGTGCGGATGCTGATAGTCGGGTTCCACCGTGACGAGAATGACCTGGCGCGGAGACGCCGACTCGAGAGAACGCAAGCGGGACGTGCCGAGCATGAGCATGATCTGCATCTGGGCAGGCGAGCCCACGCAGGACAGGGTGCAGACGAAGTGCTGGCGTTCAGCTCCGGCTCGCCTTTTCCCGGTGGATCGAACACAACGACCAGCTCGGTCACCGCGGGATCGTTTATCCACGTGAGATATCCGCCGTACGGTCCCCGACCGACGTAGGCGGTATCGTTGAGAAAGGAGTCGACTTCCTCGGCCGTTTTGATGCCTGTCTGCCAGGGACCGTTGCCGAGGTGGGGATTGGTCGAGCGGCACACCTTCGGTCCGATCGAGAAGCCAGCCTCAACGCCTGACAGCATGGCACTTCGGATGGCTTCGCGATCGTCGGCAGAGAAGACCTCTTGCCTGATCCTCCAATCCTCTGGAACAAGACCTAATAGGTCGGTTACAATGGCCTTTTCTGACTTCCCGGATGCGGCGACGCACCACCGACCCGACGGCGTCCTTGATGTCGCGGTCTCCATCGGGCATGGGTAGTTGAACACCTGCCACGAACTCATACTGCCGTGGTCCTCACCCATCCGCCAAACGTTCGACCTGTGCCCGAGACCTGCATCCTCCGGCTCTTGTAGTTTCTCCACGAAAGAGTTCACCGCGGCCTTCCAGGATCGTCGCGACTGTGTTCGCCGAAGTTCACCTTGGCCGACCCGAACAGAACACACGGATCCGATCGGCGAAGAGACGCCTCATAGTCGAGACCGACGACGTCAGGGCTTACCCAGGCTGCCGAAGGAGGAGGCGGTATGCGTACCGGGACCACCACGTATCGACACGAAACCGGCGCAGCCTCTTAATGAGATCGAAGTCGTCCTGCGGAGTGAGTCGACTCCCGATCAGAATGCGTTGTCCGGCAAGAGTGAGCCATCCGCTCCTTCTGGTTCGGCGACGAGAGGACCGTCGCGACGCCGGCGGACGCGGGGACCCCGGCAAGGAGGGTCGGCGACGAATCCAGCGGTGCCGACACGACGTGCCCCGCCAGCCTCGGCAGGACGTCTGCACGCGTGTGCACAACGGCCTGGGCCGGCGTCCAATCACCTGAGTCGACCTTGCCGCGGCGTACCGAAGAGATGCCAGGGGGGACAGCGACGCGTCGCGGGCTTGCAGCGACCAGACGCGTCGGTCATCGACCGTGAACTCGACTTCCTGCACCTGCGGGAAAGCCGCGTCGAACGCGTCCGAGATCCGGCAGAGCTCGTGGTGCACGTCGGACCAGTCCGCCTTCATGTCGATGAGTGACCGGGGCTGCACGACGTTCGCCGACCCGACGACCTGGGGTCCCTGAGCGTTCACCAGATAGGTAGCCACGCAGGGGCCTTCGCCGGTTTGAATGTCCGGCTCAGGAACCCCCGATGCGCACTCGTCCGAACGGTTCCCGTAAACCATTACCTGCACGATGGCCGCGATCGGCATCCGTCGTCGAGAGGCGCTGCGGTGAGCTGGGAGCCTTCTCGTCGTCCGAGAGAAAGCCGCGTCGATACAGTCCGTCACCTGGTCCAGAAGCGTCTCCCCCACAGGAGCCTGCCGCGAACCGGCTCGACGGAACGAACCGGACTCCTAGCTGCCTGTCCGGCACCTCCGCCACGGCTCGGGCGTCATCAGCGCCGCAAGCCAGCAGATAAGTCGACGAATGATCAGTGACGAGCTCCGATTTGAATGAATTCGGTTGTCCGTGCTCAGCCGGCCGCTGGCGATACCCACATCTCAGTATGGAATTCAACATTCCTGGCATGGATATCACTGGGCTCGATCGTACCGATACCAGGGGAACGGATCTGCCGTGAGCAGTTCCGACTCGCCGGCCTGCGACCGCAACTGGTGCGATTCGTCCGCGCACCAATGGGCAACGAAATCATCGTCCAATCGAAATCCGGCATTCCGCCAGCGGCAATATGCCTCGGTCGTCAAGATGAACGCTGGCGGAACCGCGAGGCCAAAACGGCTGAGACTTGCTAGTCCCGCTCCCTTCCGCCGAGGAGGTCAGGCGTTATGCCGACCGCCTCCGCAAGGCCCACACTGAGCACCGAGTACACTCCTGCCGATGGGGGTAGAGTCTCCGCATTACGGCGGCACACACCGCATGATATCGCAAACCATACCGGATGGGCTAATTGAGCTAAGGGATCTGCAATTTCATCACACGATGATCATTTGAGTCGGACGATGGGTCACGGCCACCGCTGAAGGTGATCGACCGAGGGCCGACTCTCCCGTCACGCGATTGAATAGCATCATGAAACACGTCTGCCGCTCTGGTCTCCCCGCACCATGGTGCCGAATCGGCTAGCGTCTGGGACATGCGCGTCAAGCATCACAAACTGGTCCGCGACCTCATCCCGCAGATCATCGAGGCTGACGGCCGCGAGCCGGCTACTCGCGTCCTCACCGACGACGACTATCGAGACGCGCTCCTTGCCAAGCTCGTCGAAGAGGCGGCGGAGGCAAATGATGCGAGCACTCATCAACTCCCCGCGGAGTTGGCAGACGTCGTCGAAGTCATCACAGCACTGCTGGCCACCCTCGGTATGACGTGGGACGAGTTGTCCGCACTGCGGGCCGCAAACGCAGCGAACGCGGCGGCTTCACTCAACGGATCTTCCTTGAGTACGTGACCAGCCGACCTTCGGTTGACGCAGAGTCAAGCCGGTCAAGCGCGATCTGCCGTTTTCGGCCTAGGGCACGGTCAGGCGGCCGATTCGTTGATCGCCGCTACCCGACGGCTCTGGCTCGTCCGCCGCTGGAGCGTGACGCCATAGGAGCAGACCCGTCGAGGTGTCCGCGCCGCGTGCTGGCCGTAGGCGGACGCGGGGGGATCTTGCCGTCCACTCTGGGCGGATCTATTGTGCGCAAGATCACCCTGCCGGTGTTCCGGCAGGCCCCCGGGTCGTACGGTCCGGGGGCATTTCGCAAGGAGTCCCCCCATGCGCCTTCGCCGGCTTGTATCTCTCGCGGCGGGTGCCGCGTTGGTTCTCTCGCTCGGAGCCGCCGCGCCTTCGGGTGCCGCGTCCGTGCCCGACGATCAGCCGCTCCCGCCCTACACGATCAGTAATCCGCCGCTGGCTCCGATCAGCACCGACGGCGGGACCACGACGGTGCGGCAGGGCGTCCTGCACCACGCGGCGTACGACATCGAGATACCGCCGCGCTGGAACGGCGAGCTCGTCATGTGGGCGCACGGCTACGCGGGCCAGGGCACCGTGCTGACCGTCGGCACGCCGGGCTTCGGCCTGCGGGAGAAGCTCGTCGGCGAAGGGTACGCGTGGGCCGCCTCCTCCTACTACGACAACGGGTACGACGTGCGCGCCGGGGTGCTCGGCACGCATGATCTCGCCGGGCTGTTCGCGCGGCTGCGGAGCAGGCCGCGGCGCACCTACATCGCGGGCGTGTCGATGGGCGGCCACATCATCGGGCGGTCGCTGGAGCAGTATCCCTTCATGTACGCCGGCGCGCTGCCGATGTGCGGCGAGCTCGGTGACGACCGGTTGTTCGACTTCTTCCTCGACTACAACCTGGCCGCCCAGGACCTGGCCGGGGATACGCGCCTACCCGGCCCCGGCCGACTACCTGACGAACGCGGTGCCGCGCATCGAGCACGCGCTCGGCCTGGACACGCTGCGGCCGGGCGGCCCGGACACCACCACCGACCTGGGCAAACAGCTTCGCTCCATCGTCGGTGAACCGTACCGGCGGACAGCGGCCCGGCGCGGCGGCGGCGTTCCCGCTCTGGAAGGACTTCCTGTTCAGCCTGGGCGCCGCGCCGACCGGTACGACCCTCGCCGAGGACCCGGGGCGGATCGCCACGAACGCCCACACCGTCTACACGCCGAACACGCCCATGGACGTGAACGGCACCGTGCAGCGCGTGCCCGTCGCCGACCCGGCCGACCGCTACTCCCTCGGCCTGTCCCAGATCCCGCGGATCTTCGGCTTCCCGACGGCGCGCATGGTGACGCTGCACGGGCTGGGCGACATGTTCGTGCCGTTCTCGATGGAGCAGGCGTACGGGTCGGAGGTCGCCCGGCACCACCTGTCGGGTCTGCGTCGTGCAGCGGGCGATCCGCAGCGCGAACCACTGCGAGTTCTCCCCGGCCGAGGCCGGGCGGGCATGGGATGACCTCGTCGGCTGGGTGCGCGGCGGCCACCGGCCGGCCGGCGACCCGGTGACGGACCCGGCGGCGGTCGCCGAAGCCGACTTCGGCTGCCGCTTCACCGACGCCTCCGCCTACCCGACCGGCACGCGCGGCCTGTTCGCGCCCTGCCCGAAGTAACCGGGCGACAGCGCCCGTACGCCACCGGCGGTAGGCGTACGGGCGTGCTCCTACCCTGGCCGGCGCAGTGCCGGTGCCGCTCAGGGGCCGACGACGAGCCTGCCGCCACGCCGCGATCCTCGGGGAAACACTCCGAGGAAAAGAGAAACCGATGACGGGCGAGCGACGCGCGGCGGCGCGGGCGGCCGGCGCCACCAAGGTGTACGGGTCCGGGTGCGGCCGAGGTACGAGCGATCGACGACGTGAGCGTGGCGTTCCCCGCCGGGCGGTTCACCGCGATCATGGGACCGTCCGGGGCGGGCAAGTCGACGCTCATGCACTGCGTGGCCGGGCTGGACACGCTGTCCTCCGGGCAGGTGTTCATCGGCGACGTCGAGCTGGGGAGCCTGTCGGACCGGCAGCTCACGGTGTTGCGGCGCGAGCGCGCCGGGTTCGTCTTCCAGGGCTTCAACCTGGTCCCGGCGCTGAACGCGGCGGAGAACATCGCGCTGCCGCTGACCCTCGCCGGCCGGCGGCCCGACCCCGAGTGGTTCGCAGCCGTGGTCGCCGCGGTGGGGCTGGGCGACCGGCTCGGGCACCGGCCCGCCGAGCTGTCCGGCGGCCAGCAGCAGCGGGTCGCGGTTGCGCGGGCGCTGGTCGGGCGGCCGGAGATCGTCTTCGCCGACGAGCCGACCGGCAACCTGGACTCGCGTACCGGCGCGGAGATCCTCTCCTTCCTGCGTGACGCCGTCGACGACCTGGAGCAGACGGTCGTGATGGTCACGCACGACCCGGTCGCGGCGGCGTACGCGGACACCGCGATCTTCCTCGCCGACGGCCGGGTACGCGACGTGATCGAGGGCCCGACCGCGCGTACGGTGCTGGACCGGATGAGCGCCTGGAGATCCCGGAGAGTGCGCTGTGATCCGGATCGCGCTCAAGGGACTGTGGTCCCGCCGCCGGCGTCTCGCCGGCTCCCTCGTCGCGGTCTTCCTCGGCGTCTCGTTCCTGGCCGGCGCGCTCATGCTGGGCGACACGCTGGACCGCAGCATCGGCCGGTTCTTCGGCCAGGCGTACGCGGGCACCGACGTCTCGGTACGCGGCTCGACCAACGTCAGCGACTCTCCGACCGGCGAGCGCGGCACGATCGACGCCGCGATCAGCGGCCGGGTGCGCTCGGTGCCGGGCGTGGCGGTGGCCGAGCCGGTCATCGCGGGCACCGGGCAACTGCTCGGCCGGGACGGCAAGACGGTCAGCGTGCTCGGGCCGCGTGCGGCCGGCAACTGGCTGAAGGACGCGCGGCTCAACCCGTACCACGTGGTCGAAGGCCGTGCCCCGCGGGCCGACGACGAGGTCGTGGTCAACCGGGCGGTGGCCAAGCAGGGCAAACTGCGTGTGGGCGACGCGACCGCGGTGCTGACGCCGCAGCGGGTCCCCGTACGGATCGTCGGCATCGCCAAGTTCGGCGACCAGGACGGCTTCGGCGGCGGCTCGTTCACCGCGTTCACCCTGTCGGGCGCACGGCGGTACGTCGCCGGGTCGCCGGACCGGATCGCCGGTGTCTCGGTCCGCGCCGCGAGCGGCGTGTCCCCGGCACGCTGGTGGCGCGGCTGCGCCCGGTGCTCCCGCCCGGCACCGAGGCGGTCACCGGGAAGGCGCTCTCCGACGAGGGCATGACGCGGTCACCAAGGGATTCCTGCGCATGTTCCGCGCGTTCCTGCTGGTCTTCGCCGGGATCGCGCTGCTCGTCGGCACGTTCGGCATCCACAACACCTTCACCATCACGGTGGCGCAGCGGAGCCGCGAGTCCGCGTTGCTGCGCGCC
The DNA here is from genome assembly GCA_963799975.1 of uncultured Actinomycetota bacterium. GTDB lineage: Bacteria > Actinomycetota > Actinomycetes > Streptosporangiales > Streptosporangiaceae > Actinoallomurus. The sequence goes on from CAWCZF010000006.1 coordinate 2,151,938, forward strand.
ATCGGGGCCTCGCGGCGGCAGGTACTGGCCACGGTGCTCGCCGAGGCGGCGGCGGTCGGCGTGCTCGCGTCGGCCGCCGGAGTGGCCGGCGGGCTGGGCTTCACGGCGGGACTGGAGGCGATGTTCTCGGCGTCCGGCGCGGGGCTGCCGGCCGGCGGCCCGGTGGTCTCGGTCACGACCGTGGCGATCGCCGTGGCGGCAGGCGTCCTGGTCACGCTGCTGTCCTGCCTGCTCCCGGCGGTACGCGCCTCGCGGACGCCGCCGATCGCCGCGCTGCGCGAGACGGCCGCCGAGCCGCACGGAACCTCGCGCGCCCGCGCGGTGACCGGCGCGGTGCCGGCCGCCTCCGGGGTCGCGCTCGCGGTGGCGGGAGCGGCGGCCGGTTCGATGGCGCTGGCCGGTGTCGGCGCGGTGGCCTGCGCCGCCGGCCTGGTCGTGCTCGGCCCGGTCGCGGCGCGGCCCGCCGGCGCGCTGCTCGGCGCTCCGCTGCGCCGGGTAACGGGCCGGCTGGCACGCGGCAACGCGGTGCGCAACCCGCGGCGCGTCGCGGGCGCGGCCACCGCATTGATGATCGGCATCGGCGTGGTCACGCTGTTCACCGTCCTGGCGGATTCCTCACGCGCGTCGATCCGCGGCAACGTCTCCCGTTCCTTCGGCGGCGACCTGGCGATCAGCGCCGGGAACGGCCTGGGCGGCGGGTTCGGGCCGGGGCTGGCCGCGGACGTGGCGCGCCTTCCGCAGGTCGCGGCCGCCGCGGGCATCGGCGGCGGCGGGGTGCTGATCGACGGCAGGCCGACGCGGATCCGGTACGCGGACCCGGCGGCGCTCGGCCGGCTGCTCGACCTCGGCCCGGCCGCACGCGTCGGCGCGGGACAGCTCGCGGTCGGCGAGGACGCCGCGCACGCCCACGGCTGGCGTCGCGGGACACGCCTGCCGGTCGTGTTCGCCGACGGCACGCACAGAACCCTGACCGTCGGCGCGACCTACCCGTCCGGCGGCCCGGCGGGCGACTACCTGCTGCCGCGTACGGAGTGGACCGCGCACGACCCGCGTCCGCAGGACACCACGCTGCTGGTCGGCCTCAAAGCGGGAGTGAACGCCGCCGAGGGCCGGCGCGCGGTCGCCGCGGCCGCCGCACCGTACGCGGCGCCGCCGGTGCGGACCCGCGCGGAGTACGTCGACGAGCAGACGCGCGGCATCGGCATGCTGCTGACCCTGGTGTACGTGATGCTGGCGCTGGCCATCGTCATCGCGCTCCTGGGCATCGCCAACACGCTGTCACTGTCGATCCACGAGCGGACCCGCGAACTCGGCCTGCTGCGCGCGGTCGGGGCGACACGTGGCCAGGTCCGCGCCATGATCCGCTGGGAGTCGCTCATCGTCGCGCTGTTCGGCACGGCGGGCGGCGTCGGACTCGGCCTCCTGCCCGGCTGGGCACTGGCACGCGCGGCGACCGGCGGCACGTTCGCCGCGCCGGTGGCCCAGATCGTGGTGATCGTCGTGGTCGGCGCGCTCGCCGGCGTCCTCGCGGCCCTGCGCCCGGCGTACCGCGCCGGGAAACTGGACATCCTGCGGGCGATCGCGACGGAGTGAGTCACCGCGGCGCGGCCGGATGCCCCGGCGGACGCGGGCTCGGCAGGTGAGGTCGCGGCGGGCGGTCAGGGTGCGGCGGCGGCCTGGCCGCAGGCCCACAGGTAGTCCAGGACCAGCGGCCGCCGGTCGTCGGCGCGCCGGGCGACCGCCAGGCGGCTCGGCGCAATGCCGTGCACCGGCCGCGTCACCACCCCGCCCAGCGTGAGCAGCGGCGCGTTGCCGGCGGCCACCAGGCAGATGCCGCGGCCGTCGACGAGCGCCTCGTACGTCTCGTCGGTGCCGGCGATCTCGGCGCCGATCCGGGGCGCGCCGCCGCGGCGTTCGTCGACGGCGAGCCAGTAGTCGCGCAGCGGGCCGGTGCTCTCGGGCAACGCGAGGAACGGCTCGTCCTCCAGCTCGGCGAACTCCACGGCGTCGCGCGCGGCCAGCGGGTGGGACTCGGGCAGCGCGACCAGCCGCGGCTCCTCGGCCACCACGACCCAGGCGTAGGCGCCGGGGCCGGGCAGCGGCAGCCAGACGAAGGCCACGTCGGCGGTGCCGTCGGCGAGTCCGGCGGTCGCGTCGCCCCAGCCGACCTGGCGCAGGGTCAGCGTCGCCTCGGGACGCGTCTCGGCGAACCGGGACCTGATCGCCGGGAGCAGGCCGCCGCGGCCGGGGCTCGTGGCCATGCCGACGACGAGGGCCGTCCGCTCGGCGCTGCGCGCGCGCTCGACCGCGGCCCAGGCGTCATCCCACTCGGCGAGCACGCGCCGGGCGTGCGGCAGCAGCGCCGACCCCATCGGCGTCAGCCGCACGCCCTGGGAGTCGCGCTCGAACAGCGGCGCGCCGAGCTGCCGTTCGAGCCGCCGGACCTGCTTGCTCAGCGCGGGCTGTGACACGAACAGTCGTTCGGCGGCGCGGGTGAAGTGAAGCTCCTCGGCGACCGCGACGAAGTAGCGGAGGTCACGGTTGTGCACGTCCATAACCATTGGTTATCAGCATAGGTCTTGGACCGCGCGGGCGGGCACGCGCCAGGGTGGAGGCACGTCATCTGAGGCGATGTCACTTGAGGAGCACACGATGAGCAGAGTCTGGTTGATCACGGGCGCGAACAGCGGCTTCGGCCGGGCGATCACCGAGGCCGCGGTCGCCGCCGGCGACGTGGTCGTCGCGACGGCGCGGCGGATCGCCACGCTGGAGGACCTGACGGCCGCCCACCCCGACCAGGTCGAGGCGGCCACGCTGGACGTGACCGACCTGGAGGGCATCGAGACCCTCGTACGCGACGTCGTACGGCGCCACGGGCGGGTCGACGTCCTGGTCAACAACGCGGGACGCAGCCACGTCGGCGCGGCCGAGGAGACCACCGACGCCGAGTTGCGCGCGCTGTTCGACGTCCATGTCTTCGGCCCCGCGGCGCTGGTACGCGCGGTCCTGCCGCACATGCGCGAGCGCCGGTCCGGTGCGATCGTGCAGCTCAGCAGCATGGGCGGCCGGATGTCGTTTGCGGGGTTCTCCGCCTACAGCGCCACCAAGTTCGCGCTGGAGGGGATGTCGGAGGCGCTGGCGGACGAGGTGCGGCCGTTCGGGATCAGGGTGCTGGTCGTGGAGCCCGGCACGTTCCGTACGGGCCTGTTCGCGGGCATCAGCGCCAGCGAGCCGATGGCCGCCTACGCGGACACGGTCGGCCCGACACGGGAGATGGTCGCGACCGGCGACGGCACCCAGCCGGGCGACCCGGCCAAGGCCGCGGCGGTGATCCTCGCGGCGCTGGACGCCGAGCCGGCACCGCTGCGCCTGCCGCTAGGCGACGACGCGGTGGACGCGATCCTCGGCCACCTCGACACCGAACGTGCCGAGATCACGGCCTGGGAGAAGCCCGCACGCGACACGCGCATCGCGGACTGACCGCCCGGCACGCCGCCGCCGGGCCGCGGGTACGTGCGGCGGCGTGTCAGCGTGCCGCCTGGGTCCAGCCCGGCGAGCGGCCGAGCAGGGCCAGCATCCGCTCGCCGTCCGCGGCGTCCGCGGGGACGGCGGCGGACGGCTCGAAGGCGAGGCCGGGGCCGCGCGAGTCCGGTGTGTCCGGCACCTTCTCGGCGACGCGGAGCGCCGCGGCGACGAGCTCGTCGCCGGGCTCCCACGGGACGCCGATCGTCACGGCGACGTCCCAGGCGTGCACGACGGTGTCCACGAAGTGGAAGCGGATCGCCAGCGCGCCGGGGAAGGAGCCGCCGACCTCCGGCAGGGCGAACGCGCGGTCGAGCACGCCGTCCTCCTCGAACGCCTCGGTGACCAGCTTGGCGGACGCGTCGAAGTCGGCGCGGGGATCGTCGCCCAGGCGCCCGTTGCGCCAGATCGCCAGGTCGGTGCCCAGGCCGCGCGCCGCGGCGGCGAAGCCCTCGTTCTGGCTGATCATGTGCCGGATCAGTCCGTGCAGCGTCCAGTCAGGGCACGGAGTCGGCAGCGGCAGCCGGTCGGGCATCACCTGGGCGACGACCTGCCCGGCGTACGCGAGCGCGCGACGGTCGAACTCTTGTATGTCCATGGACACGAACCTAGAAAGCCCGAGAGGTCCCGCACCAGATCCAAAACCACCCCCCTGCGACAGGACCAAAAAGATATCATCTCAAGATGCAAGACGTTTCGTCTCGCTGGACGAGATCGAGATAGCGTGGCCTCGAAAGGCAGGTGATGATCGATGCTCCGAGAATGGGACGCCGCCACGTACGACTCTCTCCCGCTGCCGCATCTGCGCTGGGGCAAGCGGCTGCTCGAGCGCTTCTCCTTCGCCGGGGACGAGACGGTCCTCGAGGCGGGCTGCGGCACCGGCCGCGACACCGAGGCGCTGCTCGCCGCGCTCCCCCGGGGCCGCGTCGTCGCCGTCGACGGATCGGCCCGCATGCTGGCACGGCTGCGCGAGCGGCTGGCGGGACGGCTCGACCGGGTCGAGGTGATCCAGGCCGACCTCACCGCGCCGCTGCCGGTCGCCGCGACGGCCGACGCGGCGTTCAGCGTGGCGACCTTCCACTGGATCGACGACCACGACACCCTGTTCGCCAACATCGCACGCGCGCTGCGGCCCGGGGCGCGGTTCGCCGCCGACTGCGGCGGCGCGGGCAACGTGGCCGCCGTACGCGCCGCGGTGAAGGACGTGCTCGGCGCGCCCGCGGACCGGTGGCACTTCGCCGGCGCCGAGGAGACCCGCGAGCGGCTCGAACGCGCCGGCTTCACCGGTGTCCAGGCCCGCCTGCGGCCCGGCCCGGCGCGGCTGGAGCCGGGCCCGCAGTTTCACCGCTACCTCGCGACCGTGGTCCTCGGCGCGCACCTCGACCAGGTCCTGCCCGCCGAGCACGAGGCGTTCGTCGCCGCGGTGGCCGGGCGGCTGGCCGAGCCGGTCGTGGACTACGTACGGCTGGAGTTCTCGGCGACGCGGGCCGGTTGACGGGCGCGGTCCCCGTACGGAGCGGCGTACGGGGACCGGCGATCCGCGCTCAGCTCCCCCAGACGCCGGTCGCGGCGGTCGCACGGGCGTAGTCGGCGAAGTCCCTGGGCTCGCGGCCCAGCGCGCGACGGACGCCGTCCTCCAGGTGGGCGTTGCGGCCGTCCAGCACCGTGGTGAACAGGTACATCAGCATCTCGGTGACCTCGGCCGGCACGCCGTGCCCGGCCATCGCGGCCGCGTAGTCGCGCGGGGCGACCCGCACGAAGCGGATGTCACGGCCCGCCGCCTTGGCGATCTCCGTGATCGCCTCGTCGAACGTCAGCAGGCGCGGGCCCGTCACCTCATAGACCTGGCCGTCGTGCCCCTCCTCGGTGAGCGCCGCGACCGCGACGTCGGCGATGTCCTCGGCGTCCACGAAGGGCTCGGGCACGTCGCCGACGGGGAGGGCCACCTCGCCGCCGAGGACGGAGTCGAGGAGGAAGTCCTCGCTGAAGTTCTGCGCGAACCAGCTCGACCGTACGATCGTCCACCGCGCGGCGGACTTCCACACGATCTGCTCGCACGCCTGGGCCTCCGCCTCGCCGCGGCCCGACAGCAGGACGAGCCGGCCGACCCCGGCCTCCGCCGCCTGCTCGGTGAAGGCACGGATCGCCGCGGGCGCGGTCGGCGCCGCGAGGTCGGGATAGTAGGAGACGTACGCCGCCCCGGCGCCGCGCAGCGCGGCCGCCCACGTGTCCGGCCTCTCCCAGTCGAACGGCGGCTCACCGGTACGCGATCCGATCCGTACCGGCAGGCCGCGCGCCGTCAGCCGCTCCGCCACGCGGCGCCCGGTCTTGCCGGTGCCGCCGAGAACCAGTGTCGTCCTGTCCTGCGTGTCATCTGTCATACCGAACAGTCAAGTGCGGCGGCGCGCGGCGGGACATGGCCGAGAGGATCGATCGCATGTCCGTGCGTCTCAGTCGGACAGGGCGGCCACTTGGCGCATCTTGTTGATCGTGTCGAGCGCGGCGACCTTGTAGGACTCGGCGAGCGTCGGGTAGTTGAAGACGGCGTCGACCAGGTAGTCGATCGTGCCGCCGCAGCCCATCACGGTCTGGCCGATGTGCACGAGCTCGGTCGCTCCGGTGCCGAAGACGTGCACGCCCAGCAGGCGGCGGTCCTCCGGGGAGACGAGCAGCTTCAGCATGCCGTACGAGTCGCCGATGATCTGCGCCGCGGGCCAGCTCCCGGTAGCGGGAGATGCCGACCTCGAACGGGATGCGCTCGGCGGTCAGCTCGTCCTCCGTGCGGCCGACGAAGCTGATCTCCGGGATCGTGTAGATGCCGATCGGCTGGAGCCGCTGCATCTCGTGCGCCGGCTCGCCGCAGGCGTGGTGGCCGGCCAGGCGGCCCTGTTCCATCGACGTCGCGGCCAGGGCCGGGAAGCCGATGACGTCGCCGACCGCGTAGATGTGCGGCACGCGCGGTGCGGAAGTACTCGTCGACCTCGATGCGGCCGCGCTGGTCGGCGCTGAAGGCCGGCCTGGCCCAGGTCGAGCTCGCCGGTGGCGCCCTGGCGGCCGGCCGAGTACATCACCGTGTCGGCGGGGATCTTCTTGCCGCTCTCCAGGATGGTCATCGCGCCGGTACGCGGCTCGGCCCGAACGACGCGGCGCTCGACCGCCGCCACCGTCTCGCCGAACCGGAACGTCACCGCCAGGTCGCGCAGGTGGTACTTCAGCGCCTCGACGATCTCCAGGTCGCAGAACTCCAGCATGCGCTCGCGCCGCTCGACCACCGTGACCTTGGTGCCGACGGCGGCGAACATGGAGGCGTACTCGATGCCGATGACCCCCGCGCCGACGACGACCATCGTCTGCGGCACGTGGTCGAGGCTGATGATGCCGTCGGAGTCGATGATGGTCGTGTCGTCGAACTCGACCGTGTCCGGGCCGCGCCGGCGACGTGCCGGTGGCGATGATGATCTTGTCGGCGGTGAACTTGCTACTCGCGTCCGGTCAGCCGGGTCGCTCACCTCGATGGTGTGCGGGTCGGTGAAGCGGCCGGTGCCGTCGAGCACGGCCACGTGGTTGCGGGAGAGCTGGCTGCGGATGACGTCGATCTCCCGGCCCACCACGTGCTGGGTGCGGGCCGCGAGGTCGGCGACGGTGATGTCCTCCTTGACCCGGTAGCTCTGGCCGTACAGCTCGCGCTGGTTCAGGCCGGTCAGGTAGAGCACCGCCTCGCGCAGGGTCTTGGACGGGATGGTGCCGGTGTTGATGCACACCCCGCCGATCATGTTCCGGCGCTCTACGATCGCGACGCGGCGGCCCAGCTTGGCCGCGGCGATCGCCGCCTTCTGTCCCCCAGGCCCGGAACCCAGGACAAGTACGTCGAAGTCGTACACATGCCTAGTCTGTCGGGCACGGCGCGCCGGATCGCGGCCGGCGGCTGACGCCGTCGATCAGACGGGAATCGTGAGCAGGGTCGCGCCGCGCTGGTCGCGCACCTCGAAACGTCGCAGGTCGGAGCGGCGCAGCGCGGTGCCGCCGTGCACCTGAAGGTGGTCGGGCGCGCCGGGCTCGCCGTACCCCGCGGGAGGCACGGCCCACTCGGTCACGACGTGCGCCGCTCCGGACTTGGAGAACGGCGATCGAGCTCGCAGGTCAGCGGGCCCTTGACGTGCGTGAGGTCCAGGGCGATGTGGGTGCCCCAGCCCTTGTTCTCCATCGCGACGATGCCCGAGACGCCCGTACTTGCGCGTCGGTGGCGCGCCGGGTCTGGCCCCAGGCGAGCAGGTCGCCGGGGACGTTGCCGTGGTCGTGCCCGGAGTAGGCGCCGTTTCCGGCGATGGTGGCGCCGACGGTGACGCCGCCGGCGAGCAGCGCGACGCCGGCGGCGAGCCCGAGGAGGGCGGTGCCGCGGCGCTGGCGGCGCGCGGCGATCCGGCGCCGGCGGAGCAGGAGGGCGAGGTCGTCCAGGTCGGCCGCCGGCCGGTGGCGGCATGTCCTCCGCGTCGCTCGTCACCGGGCCGACGCCGGCGAGGAGTCTCGCGCATGCCGGAGAAGCCGGCGAGCTCTCGCGCGCACTGGTCGCAGCCGGCCAGGTGGGCCTCGAAGGCCCGCCGGTCCGTCGTCTTCGAGCAGGCCGAGGGCATACGCCCCGACGTCGGTGTGCTCGTCACCCATGCCCCCGTCGACCGTCGCTCATGCCGTCACCCCCTTCTCCTCCAGTACGACGCGCAGCGCGCGCATGGCGTAGTAGACGCGCGACTTGACCGTGCCGACGGGGATGCCCAGCGACCTCGGCCGCCTCGTTGACCGTACGGTCGCTCAGGATCGTCTCGTTGAGCACCTCGCGGTGCGCCGGGCGTCAGCTCCTTCAGCGCCTCGGTGACGACGATCGCGTGCAGCAGGGTCTCCATGCCGTCCGCGGTCGGCAGCGACTCCAGCGCGCCTCGCCGGCCTCGGGCGGCCGCGCGCCCTTGCGCCGCCGGTCGTCGATCACGATGCGGCGCGCGACCGTGGCCAGCCAGGGCAGCAGCGGACCCGGCCTCGGGATCGAGCTGGTCCATGCTCCGCCACGCGCGGATCATCGTCTCCTGCACGACGTCTTCGGCCCACTGCCGGTCGCCGCCGGTCTGGGCAGGACGAGACGGCGAGCAGCGGCCGGTGGTATTCGCGGTACAGCTCGGCGATGGCGAGTTCGCCGTCGGCGTCGGCGGTGCTTCACCGGGCGCAGACGCCGGATCAGGCCGCGCCTCTTCGTCTTGCCGCGGGATCCCGTGAATGCCATGGTGGGGAGGCTCCGGACGGTCGGGAAGGAGTGACCAACCATAGATCGGGTCGCGGCCGGACGCCGACACCCCGCCGGGATCCGAGTGGGCCGTCGCGTGCGTGAGGTCGGCCGAGCCCATGGTCTTTCCGTCGTCGTCGATTCATGCACGGGTACGGGCGGCGGGCCGGCCGACGGTTCAACGGATATGGAATCTCTTGAGTTTCCCGCCCTGCCGGGGGTCACAGCACCTTGCGCAGCCAGTGTTCCGCACCGGCGATGTGCACGGTCGCCCGCGCGCGTGCGAGGTCGGCCTGGCGGGCGCCAGGGCGTCGAGGATCGCGTGGTGCTCGTCCAGGGTGCGGCTGCAGCGCGCCCTCCTGGGTGAGGCCGCGCCAGATCCGCGCACTGACGGTCGGGCCGCAGAGCGCGTCGACGAGGGAGCACAGCACGGAGTTGCCGGCCGCCTCGGCGACGCGGCGGTGGAACTCCAGGTCGTTCTCGACCAGGTCCTCCACGGCGGAGGCGTCGCCGACCTCGGCGAGGTGGTCGCGCAGGGCGTCCACCGTCTCAAGGCCGATCCGCTGGGCCGCCAGCGCGGTCGCGGCGGGTTCGAGGATCCGCCTCACCTCGAAGAACTCCAGCACGGTCGCGTCGTGGCGCAGGTCGACGATGAAGCTCAGCCCGTCGAGCAGCGCGGCGGGCTCCAGGCTCGTGACGTACGTGCCGTCGCCCTGGCGCACGTCGAGGATCCGCACCAGGGACAGCGCACGTACGGCCTCGCGCAGGGAGTTGCGGGACAGGCCGAGCTGCGCGGCCAGGTCCGCCTCCTTCGGGAGCCGGTCGCCGGGCCGCAGCTCGCCGGAGACGATCATCGCCTTGATCCGCTCGATCGCCTCGTCCGTGATCGGCATGCCTGCCCTCCCTCAAGTCTCCTCATGTCAACACCCCCGGAGCGGCCCGCGTTCCCATGAGTGCCGTCCGGCCCCCGCCGTACACACCGGGACCGCCCTCGGTGACCGTCGCGGCGTGGCGGCCCGCACCCCCCTAATTGGGCGTTCGCTTGTGATGACCACCTGTTTTGGTAGAAACTGATCCACCACCAATACGCGTGGAATCGGACTAATGTGCCGGACGCCCTTCTCCACACGGAGCGCGCGGGGAACCAAGCACGAACGAGGGCCAGTTGCTGGGGGACGCAGGAGTCGGCCGGTCGATGAACCGGGATGAGATCGACCGTACGCTGGAGCGCCTCAAGGGTGAACGCGAGCACATCACCCAGGTGCTGCTCGATCTCGAGGCGCATCAGGGCTACCAGATGCTGAAGGGCACCCCCCTCAGCGGCGTCACCGAGCGTTACTGGGTCGACATCTCCGGCCGGATGACCACGCTGTGGAAGCTCCTCGACGCCCACGGGAAGGTCGTCGGCGCGGCCGAGGAGCTGCGCGCCCGGCACAACAAGCCCGGCCAGGCGCAGCTCGCCGAGCTCACCCGGCTGCTGACCGGCACCTCCGTCGAGCTGGTGGGCGAGAACGTCCCCCTCGAGCAGCGGACCCTGCTCGGCCCGACCGGCGAGTGGCTCACGCTCGCCGGGGTCGTGCAGCGGATGAACACCCTGTACGAGCAGACGACCGGCAAGGTCGCCTCGGTCGATGAGATCTGGTCGGCGCTGCTGACGCGCCTCGGCGAGGCCGAGGAGGCCGCGCGCGCCGTCGACGCGCTGCACACCGGCCTCGGCATCCGCGAGCCCGAGTTCGACCAGGTGATCCAGCGGCTCGACGCCGTACGCGAGGCGGTGCGGTCCGACCCGCTGTCGCTGGCCGAGGACGGCAAGGCCGACGTGAGCCGCATCGACGCGATCGGCGCGGAACTGGCCACCCTGCGCGGGCGACTCGAGGACGCGGTGCGCGTACGCGACGAGCACGACGCGCGCGTACGCGCCATCGAGGCCGCGATCGGGCAGGTCGAGGCCGCCGAGCACGAGGCGCTGGCGGCGCGGGACCGGGTCCTGGCCAAGATCGAGTCGCCGGCGCTGCCGGACCTGTCCGCGCGCTCGGTGGCGCTGCGCGACCGGCTCGCGGCGCTCGCCGGGCTCCGCGGCGAGGGCCGCTGGATGGAGCTGGCGACACGCGCCGCCGAGCTGGACCGCGCCACGGCCACGGCACTGGCGCAGGCGCGCGAGGCCGCCGGGCTGATCACCGGCCTGCTCGACCGGCGCGAGGAGCTGCGCGGGCGGCTCGGCGCCTACAAGGCCAAGGCGGGCCGTCTCGGCCTCGCCGAGGACACCGCGCTGACCGACCTCTACCAGCAGGCGCAGGACCTGCTGTGGACGTCACCGTGCGACCTGCGACGGTCCACGAAGGCGCTGGCGGACTACCAGCGGGCGATCGCATCGCGCGCGGAGGGGACGAGCTGATGATTCGGTGCACTCAGCCCGGTTGCGGGGGAACTGTCGAGGACGGTTACTGCGTCCTATGCGGTATGGCACCTGGACCCGCGGCGTCGAGCGCCGCGCCGTCGAGCGTCCCGCCGGCGCGCTGCGCCCAGCCGGGCTGCGGCGGATCGATCGAGGACGGCTACTGCACCACCTGCGGCATGGCCCCGGCGGTGAGCGCGTCACCGGCGATCTCCGGTGCCGGATCGGGCGCCGCGGCGGGCCCGCCGAGCCCGGGCGGCCCGGTGAGCTGGGCCTCGGGCGCGCCGCCGAGCGGCCCGTCGGGCGGATCGGGCGGGTCGGGCGGCTCGTCGGGCCTGCCCTCGGTCCCGGGCGCGGGCAAGGCCGGCGTCGCGGAGCGCTGCGCCCAGCCGGGCTGCGGCGGGGTCATCGAGGACGGCTACTGCTCCACCTGCGGGATGCCGCCGGCCGCCCGCTCCGCCGCTCCGGCCGGCGGGAGCGTGCCCTCCGGCAGCGGCGGCACCAGCGGCATCGGGGCCGGCAGCAGCCGCTCCGGCCGCGTCTCGTCCGGCCGCAGCGTGCGCACCGGCTCCTCCCGCTCGCGGTCCTCCGGCCGCGGCATGCTCGGCATGGGCCTGGTCGAGGTGCCGCGCGTCCCGTACCGCGACCCCGCCTCGGCGATCAAGCAGAACCCCGAGGTCGCGGAGAACAAGCGCTTCTGCAGCGGCTGCGGCGAGCCGGTCGGCCGGTCCCGCGCCGGCCGCCCCGGCCGTACGGACGGCTTCTGCCCCCACTGCGGCGCCGGCTTCTCCTTCACCCCCAAGCTGGGCGCGGGCGACCTGGTCGGCGGGCAGTACGAGGTGCTGGGCTGCCTGGCGCACGGCGGGCTCGGCTGGATCTACCTCGCGCGCGACCGCAACGTCAACGACCGGTGGGTGGTGCTCAAGGGCCTGCTCGACACCGGCGACGCCGACGCCCTAGCGGCGGCCGCGGCCGAGCGCGCGTTCCTCGCCGAGGTCGAGCACCCGAACATCGTCAAGATCTACAACTTCGTCCAGCACGGCGGCTCCGGCTACATCGTGATGGAGTACGTCGGCGGCAAGCCGCTGAAGGACGTCCTGCTCGAACGCCGCAAGGCGGGCGAGGAGTCGCTGCCGATCGGCCAGACCATCGCGTACGGGCTGGAGCTCCTGCGGGCGCTCGGCTACCTGCACGGGCTCGGGCTGCTCTACTGCGACCTCAAGCCGGACAACGCCATCCAGTCCGACGAGCAGCTCAAGCTCATCGACCTGGGCGGGGTGCGCCGCATCGAGGACGTGGACAGCGCGATCTACGGCACGATCGGTTACCAGGCGCCCGAGATCGCCGACCTCGGGCCCTCGATCAGCTCCGACATCTACACCGTGGGGCGCACGCTCGCGGTGCTGAGCTTCCCGTTCAAGGGGTTCACCACCACCTACGTCGACAACCTGCCGCCGCGCGCCGAGGTGCCGCTGCTCCAGCGGTTCGAGTCCTATGACCGGCTGCTGCGCCGCGCTACGCACATCGACCCCGAGGCGCGCTTCGCCGACGCGAGCGACATGGCCGACCAGCTCACCGGCGTGCTGCGCGAGGCGCTGTCGGCCGAGGACGGCCGGGCGCGGCCCGGCCCGTCGTCGCTGTTCGGCATGGAGTTGCAGGCGATCGGCACCGAGGTCGCGCCCGGATCGGGCGCGGCGTCGGGCTCGGTGCTCGGCGCGCCCGAGCCGTCCGAGGTCGCGGCCGCGCTGCCGGCGCCGCTCGTGGACGGCGCGGATCCGTCCGCCGGGTTCCTCGCGGGCCTGACCACCGCCGAGCCGGAGCACCTCCTGGCCGCGTTGCAGGCGGCGCCGCACCCGTCGCCGGAGGTACGCCTGCGGCTGGTGCGCGTACGCGTCGTGCTCGGCGACATCGGCGAGGCGCACCGGCTGCTCGACGAGCTGGCCGCGGACCGCCCCGACGACTGGCGGATCCTGTGGTACCGCGCGGTCGCGGTGCTGGCGTCGGGCAACGTCGGCCAGGCGGAGGGGTTGTTCGACGAGCTGTACTCCCTGCTGCCGGGCGAGGCGCCGCCCAAGCTGGCCCTGGCGTACTGCCGCGGGCACCGGGGCGACCACGCCGGCGCCGCCGACCTGTACGAGCGCGTCTGGCGCACCGACAACGGCTACATCAGCGCCGCCTTCGGGCTGGCACGCGCGCGGCTCGCGGCCGGCGACCGCGCCGCCGCCGTACGCGTGCTCGACTCGGTGCCTAACATCTCCAGCCACCACGTCGCCGCGCAGATCGCCGCGGTGGCGACGGCGATACGCGGGCGCAGCCCGGCCGAGCTGTCCGAGCCGGACCTGCTCGGCGCGGGCGGACGGCTCTCGATGCTCAAGCTCGACGGCGAGCGCCGCGGCCGCCTCGTCGCCGAGGTACTGGAGACCGCCCTCACCTGGACGCGCGCGTCCGGAGCGCGGTCGCCGCGCGCGACGATCTTCGACACTCCGCTGACCGAGCGCGGCCTGCGCAGCCGCCTCGAGGAGACCTACCGCGGGCTGGCACGGCTCGCCGACACCCCCGCGGAGCGGCACGCCCTGATCGTACGGGCGAACGCGGCGCGGCCGAGGACGCTGATCTGATGGCCACGGTCACCGAAGAGGGCATCTGCCCGGCCTGCGCCACGCCCGTCTATCCGGGTGAGGGCTTCTGCGAGGCGTGCGGGCATCGGCTCGACACGCCCGTGCACCGCTGCCCGGGCTGTGGCGCGGTCGCCCTCAGCACCGACGGCTACTGCGACCAGTGCGGGCTGCGGCAGCCCGACGGGACCGACCACACCGAGGTCGAGGCCGCCGGCTCGGCCGGCGTGAGCGACCGTGGCAAGCGGCACAGCCGCAACGAGGACGCGATGGCGCTGACCGGCACACGAGACGGTGTGGCCGCGGTCGTGTGCGACGGCGTGTCCTCGTCCTCGCGGCCCGAGGAGGCGTCGCGGATCGCCGCCGACACCGCGGCGGCGACCCTCGCGGAGCTGCGCGCGTCCGGCGCCGACCCCGAGTCCGCCATGCGCGCCGCCGCCGCACGCGCCGGCGAGGCCGTGGCCGGGCTGGTCGCCCCCGCCAGCGGCGAGACGACGCAGCCGAGCGGCGGCGAGCCGCCGTCCTGCACGTTCGTCTCGGCGCTGACCCACGGCCGCTCGGTGACGGTCGGCTGGATCGGCGACAGCCGGGCGTACTGGCTGGCCGGCGACGGCACCGCCGCGCGGCTGACCGACGACGACTCCTGGGCAGGTCAGATGGTCGCCTCCGGCGCACTGACCGAAGAGGAGGCCGAGCGGCACCCGAACGCGCACGTCATCACGGCGTGGCTCGGCGCTGACTCAGGCGCGCTCGACCCGCACGTACGCACCCTCACGCCGGTCGGCGCGGGTGCGGTCCTCGTGTGCAGCGACGGCCTGTGGAACTACCTTCCCGAGGCCGCGGAACTGTCCGCGGCCGTCCCGTCCGCCGCGTCGGAGCCGCTGGCGGCGGCCCGGTCGCTGACCCGCCTGGCGCTAGACGCGGGCGGGCGCGACAACATCACCGTCGTGGTCATACCTTTCCCGAACCAGGAGCACGCTTCATGAGCGGCAATCCAGATTTCACGCTCACGATCGATCAGAACAAATACCTCCCCGAGGGCGGGCAGGAGGTGCACGCGATCGTCACGGTCGAGGCGACCGGCGCACCCGCCGCCGGTGCCGTGCGCTCCACGGCCGCGGCCGAGGTCATCATCATCGACACCTCCGGCTCCATGGACTACCCGCGGACGAAGATGTCCGCGGCGATCCGCGCCGCGCAGACCGCGGTCGACTCGCTGCGCGACGGGGTCGCCTTCGCCGTCGTGTCCGGCTCGGCGCGCGCCCGCATGGTGTATCCGCCGGTCGAGCAGCTCGTCCCGGCCGACCCGCGCACGCGCCAGGAGGCCAAGGCGGCGCTCGACGCCGTACGGCCGGCCGGCGGCACCGCGATCGGGGCCTGGCTGAGCCTGGCCGACCGGCTGTTCGCGCCGTTCCAGAACGGCATCCGCCACGCCATCCTCCTCACCGACGGCAAGAACCAGCACGAGAGCCCCGAGCAGCTCGACGCCGTGCTCCAGGGCTGTAGCGGCCACTTCGTGTGCGACTGCCGCGGCATCGGCACCGACTGGGAGGTCGCCGAGCTGCGCAAGGTCGCCTCCACCATGCTCGGCAGCGTCGACATCGTCGCCGGCCCGGCCGAGCTGGTCGCCGACTTCCGCGCCATGACCGAGGCGGCGATGGGCAAGGCGGTCGCGGACGTGGCGCTGCGCGTGTGGACGCCGCAGGCGGCACGGCTGCGGTTCGTCAAACAGGTGACGCCGACCGTGGAGGACCTGACCGGAAGCCGGGTCGACGCGGGACCGCGCGCGGGCGACTATCCGATCGGCGCGTGGGGCGCGGAGAGCCGCGACTACCACGTCTGCGTCGAGGTGCCGCCCGGCCTGCTCGGCCAGGAGCTGCGAGCCGCCTGGATCAAGCTCGTGCTGCCCGGCGCGGGCGGCGGCGCGGAACAGGTGCTGGCCACCGGAAACGTCCTGGCCGAGTGGACCGACGACGAGGCGCAGTCGACCCGGATGAACCCGAAGGTCGCGCACTTCACCGGCCAGGCCGAGCTCGCCGACGCGATCCAGGAGGGCCTGCAGGCACGCAAGGACGGCGACATGGACACCGCGACCGCCCGGCTCGGCCGTGCGGTCAAACTGGCACACGAGTCGGGCAACGAGGCGGTCGCCGGCATGCTCGGCAAGGTGGTCGACGTCGATGACCTCGAGAGCGGCACCGTACGGCTGAAGAAGGACGTCGAGAAGTTCGACGAGATGACGCTGGACGCCGGCTCGCGCAAGACGGTACGCACACGCAAGGGCAGGGCCTGAGCATGCCGACCTGCCCGGCCGGGCACAGCTCCGGCGCCGCCGACTACTGCGACGTCTGCGGGACCCGCATGACGGGCCCCGTACTGGCCGACGCGCTGGCGGGCTCCGCGTCCGCCGCTCCTCCGCCGGTCCCCGCGGGCAACGCCTGCCCCGACTGCTCGACGCCGCGTACGGGCCGCTTCTGCGAGGGCTGCGGCTACGACTTCGCCGTGGGCGCCGGGCGGCCGACGCCGGCCGCCGTACCTCCGCCGCCGCCCCCTCCGGCGTGGAGTGTGTCGGTGCCGGAGCCGGCCGCTCCCCCGCCGCCTCCGCCTCCCCCTCCACCAGCCCCGGCCCCGGCCCCGGCCCGCGGTTGAGGCGTTCGAGGAGGCGGCGACCGGCAAGTGGGGCGCGCGTGCCAGTGCGCCGAGTCCGCAGCCGGCTCCCCCGCCGCCTCCGGCGACGGGGCCCTGGACGGCGGTCGTCGTCGCCGACCGCGACTACTACGAGACGGTGCTGCGGGAGAGCGGCGAGGACGGGCTGGCCTTCCCGCCGTACTGCCCGGAGCGCCGGATCCCGCTGGACCGGCCCCAGATGCGGATCGGGCGGCGCAGCGTGTCGCAGGGCACCGTGCCGGAGATCGACCTGAGCGAGGCGCCCGAGGACCCGGGCGCCTCCCACACCCACGCCGTGCTGCTCAGCCGCCCGGACGACACGTGGACGCTGGTCGACCCCGGTTCCACCAACGGCACCACGATGAACGGCGAGCGAAGAGCCGATCCCGGTCAACGTGGAGATCCCGGTGCACGACGGCGACCGCATCCACATCGGCGTCTGGACCACCATCACGCTTCGGAGAGGTTGACGCGGTGACCATCACAGCGGCTCCACCGTCCCGCCCGCCGGCCCGGCGCGGCGGCGTCCCCGCACGCCTCGTGAGGATCCGTACGCTGCCGGGACGGATCAGGGCCATCGCGTTCCTGGTCGTCCTGGCCGTCGCGGCGATGTTCGCGGTGTCGGCGTTCGCCGTGACAGGACGCGCGCGACGGGCTCCGGGTCATCGGCCACGACGCCGGCCCGCAGGTGGTCGCCACCGGCGACCTCTACTTCGCGCTCAGCGACATGGACGCCCAGCTCGCCGCCGTGCTCCTGATGGGACGCGAGAACCTCGGCGCCGGCCGTACGAAGGCGCTGGCGGTGTACGGCCAGCGGCGCTCGGAGGCGCACCGGGCCCTGCTCCAGGGCTCCAACCTGGCGCGCAACGACCCGGCCGAGCAGCAGACCGCACGCTCGATCCTCGACGCGCTGGGCCGCTACGAGCAGCTCGCCGGCCAGGCGCTCCAGCTCGACCAGCGGCAGAGCCACGCGGCCGGGCCGCCGAGCCCGGAGGTCGGCGCGCTCTACCGCCAGGCCGCCGACATCATGAAGCTCGACGTGCTGCCCAAGGCGTACAACCTCACGCTCGACAACGGCACGACGGTGCGGCGCACGTACGAGGCCAAGCACTCGGCGATGCATCGCCGGCCGCGTGTGGGTGCTCCTCGCCGGCGCGCTCGTCGTCATCGTCCTGCTCGCGTTGCAGGGGTACCTGGCGCTGCACTTCCGGCGGCTGGTCAACCCGGTGCTCGCGCTGGCGACCCTGGCGACTCTGGTCGTCGCCGGGGTCACCGTCGCGCGTGCTGACGAGCGAGGCGAGCCAGCTGCGCAAGGCCAAGGGCGACGGGTTCGACTCGGTCCTGTCGCTGTCACGCGCCCGCGCGATCAGCAACAACGCGAACGCCGACGAGACCCGCTACCTGCTCGACCCAGGCCTGGCCGACACGTACGAGCAGGTCTACCTGGACAAGTCCCAGGAGATCCTCTACGTCCCGGCGGGCAACCTCAAGCGCGTACTACCAGCAGCTCGACCGGCGGGTGGCGCGCCGGTCCGGTTTCATGGGCTTCCTCGGCGTCGAGGCGGAGAACGTCACGCTGCCGGGCCAGAGCGCGGCGCTCGACACGTACGCTCCAGGGCTATCAGGGCGTCCAGCACGACGACAGCCACCTGCGGACGCTCGCGAACACGCCGGGCGGCCGTCACGCCGCGATCGTGCTGCGGATGAACACGGCGTCGCAGCGACTTCGCGACGTACGACCGGTCGCTGGTCGTCGCTCACGGCCATCCACCAGAAGGCCTTCGCGAACGCCATCAAGGCGGGCGACGACGGTCTGAGCGGCTGGACCGCGGCCTGCCCGCCGCCGCGATCATCATCGCGGTGCTCATCCTGGTCGGCGTACGACCGCGGCTGTCGGAGTTCCGGTGAGGGAGCGAGTCATGCGAAGAGGTCGGATGCGCACGGGCCGGATCGCCGCCGGGGTCATGCTGGCCGTGGCCCTGTCCGCGTGCGGCACTGCGGGCGCCGCGGGCGAGTCGATCGTGGGCAAGGGCACGCTGGTCATCGGCGTCGTCGAAGGACCAGCCGGGCCTGGGCCTGCGCAAGCCGAACGGCACGCTTCACGGGCTTCGACATCGACGTCGCCCGCTACATCGCCGCGCACGTGGAGAACAAGCCGAAGAAGGTCGAGTTCAAGATCGTGCCAGTACTCCGACCGCGAGAGCGCGATCCAGACGGGCAAGGTCGACCTGGTCGTCTTCAGCTACTCGATCACGCCGGAGCGCAAGACGAAGATCGCCTTCGCGGGTCCGTACTACGTCGCGCACCAGGACACCCTGGTCCGCTCGAGCGACACGGGCATCAAGAACGTCCGCGACCTGGCCGGACGGCGGCTGTGCGCCGTCAACGGCTCGGTGTCCTGGCAGCGCGTCACGGTCGAGCGCAACGTTCAGGCGCACCTGGTGCGGGCCGCGTCGTACGGCGACTGCCTGAGAAGCTGACCGACAACTCACTGGACGCGATCTCGACGGATGACCTGATCCTGGCCGGGTTCGCGGC
The DNA here is from genome assembly GCA_963799975.1 of uncultured Actinomycetota bacterium. Classification (GTDB taxonomy): domain Bacteria; phylum Actinomycetota; class Actinomycetes; order Streptosporangiales; family Streptosporangiaceae; genus Actinoallomurus. The sequence goes on from CAWCZF010000006.1 coordinate 2,170,944, forward strand.
CCAGAAGGGCAACGCGGTGCGCTTCGTCAACGCACCGATCTCCGACGAGCGCTACGGCGTCGGCATCAGCCAGTCCGACGTCACGGGTTGTGAGGACGTCAACAAGGCCATCACGGAGATGTACCTGGACGGTACGGCGTCCAAGCTGCTGCACCAGTGGTTCGGCTCGACGGGCCTGAACCTGACCACGACGGTCCCCCAGTTCGAGGGTTGCGGCTGACCGGGCGCCGCTGACCGGCGGCGGCGTACTGGTCAGGGTTTGCGCGCGATGGCGCTCCACATGGTGGAGGCCCCGGCGGTGCCGGGGTCCGGCCGCCATTCGGGCGCACGCACGATCCCGGGCTCGACGAGATCCAGCCCGTCGAAGAACCGCGCGACGTCGGCGCGGGTGCGCGGCGTCACCTGCTGCGCCATCAGCCGGTTGAGCCGGGTCGCCATCGCGGCCATCTCGGCCGCCCGGATGTCGCTGGCCGGGTGGGAGATGGCCAGATAGCTGCCGGAGGGCACCGCGTCGACCAGCCGCTCGACGATCCCGTACGGGTCGTCCCGGTCGGGGACGCAGTGCAGGACGGCGATCAGCATCACCGCGACCGGGCGCGTGAAGTCCAGCGTCGCGGCCGCCTCGGCGAGGATCTTCTCCGGGTCGCGGAGGTCGGCGTCCAGGTAGGCGGTCTCCCCCTCGGGATCACTGGTCAGCAGCGCCCGCGCGTGCGAGAGGACCGCCGGGTCGTGGTCGGTGTAGACGATCCGGCTCTCGGGCGCGATCGCCTGCGCGACCTCGTGCGTGTTATTCACCGCAGGGATGCCGGTGCCGATGTCGAGGAACTGACGCACGCCCGCCTCACCGGCGAGGTAGCGCACCGCCCGCGCCAGAAACCCCCGCGTGTTACGCACCGAGGCGACCATTTCGGGAAATGCCGCGATGGCCTCTTCTCCCGCCTCTCGATCGGCACGAAAATGATCCTTGCCCCCGAGCCAGTAGTCCTGCACCCGCGCGATGTGCGCCACGCTGGTGTCGAACTCCAACAGCCCACCGAGGCCATCACCGGGCGAGTTGTCACCTGTCACGATCGCACCTTTCTCCCACGACTCGATACGCCGCATTTCTCATTCCGACGGCTCTCAGCGAGGCCCAGTACATCATGCGTTCCTGACTCTTGGTCACCGAAGGCGACAACCCGGCGTAGACCAGATACTCCACGGCTCGGTCACTGATGCACGTGAGCTCTCGGCGGCGGCGAGGTGAGCCTGCCCCTAGCCGACATGAGGCAGACACGTTGACACACGCCACGGCTTAGTGATCATCTAGAGCAGCAGCTCACACAGCACACGTGGCCTGCACCACTCTGGGCGCTGCTCCCTCAGCAGTAAGGCCCGTGGCAGAAGCAGGCTCCCCACGTTCTGCAGACCGGCGACCCACCGACACCCCAGGATCCCCGCTTCGGCATGCCGTCATCGCCGCAGAAAGGCACGACCGTTCATGAACCAGAGCACCGCGGTCCCTCTCCCCGAGATTCTCGATCACCCGTTCGACCAGGGACCGGACGGAGTCAACCGGCCCGGCCTGGAGAAAAACCCGCAGTACGACAGAATCAGGGAGACCGGTACCGGTGTCGTCCGGGTCAGACGGCCGAACGACGTCGAAGCCTGGCTGATCACCCGCTATGACGACGTCCTGGAGGTGCTGCGAAGCCCCAAGTGCGGCCGAGAAGGCGCGCTCGCCTTCGACACGGTCCCCAACCTGGGAGACACGATCCTCGGCCTGGACGGGGCCGCACACGCCCAGGTACGCGGAGTGGTCAAGGACTGGTTCACCCGCCCGGCGATCGACCGCCGCGCCGATGACATCGAGAACCGAGCGGTCGAACAGCTCTCGAAGATGGCCGCCGGCCCGGAACCCGCCGACCTCATCGAGGCATTCGCGCTGCCGTTCTCGCTCAACACCATCTGCGACATGCTCGGCATCCCCCAGGACGAACGCCGCGACTTCCGAGACTGGGCGAACGGATTTCTCGGCACTGCCAGCAAGGAAGAAGCGGAGGCATCGGCCGGCGCGATGGCGGAATACTTCGCCAAACTCCTCGTCGAACGTCACCACCACCCGACCGGCGACCTCCTGAGCCAGATCGCCGACAAGGGCGCGAGCCTCCCGCCGCAACAACAGGTCCTGCTCCCGATCGCTCTGGCCGTCGGCGGCTATGAGACCGTCACGAGCTCGATCGGAACCTTCACCGAGGTACTCCTCACCCGTCCGTACGAGACTCACGAAACCGCCTACGAGTACCTGGTCGACCACCCCGAAGCGGTGCCCGGCGCCGTCACCGAACTCCAACGCCTGTTCTCCACCGCGGCCGACGACGAGATGCTCCGATACGTTGAAGCGGACATGGTCCTGCCGAGCGGAGCCGCTCTGAAACAGGGCGACCTGGTGATCCCCTCCCACGATGCCGCCAATCGCGACCCGCGCAAATTCAGCGACCCACAACGAATCGACTTCGCACGCAAGCCGAACCCGCACCTGTCCTTCGGCAACGGCCCGCACCACTGCATCGGCCACCACCTTGGCCAGACGAACACCATCGCGGCGATACGCGTCCTGACCTCACGGCTCCCCCGCCTACGGCTCGCGGTCGAGAAGGTCCCGCGAAAGACCGACCACGCGGTCTCCGGCCCAACCGAACTCCTGGTGGCCTGGAACTAGCTCGGCCTCGGCGAGTACGACCGGAAATCGGGGAGCTGGTTCCGGTCGCAGCTCAACCAGTCCGGCGTGATGGGCAGGCGCATCGCCGGCCGGGGGGAGTGAACGTGCGGGCGCTCGTTCAGGTGTTGGGCTTGTGGTGCCAGTTTCGGGTCCAGTCTTCGCTGGACCAGTTGTCCGCGACCATCGTGAAGTGTGGGTTGAGGAGATTGCGGTTGGCCTCCAGCGTCTGCGCGTTGTCGAAACATTCCGCAGCGAGTTCGGTCGCCTGCTTCTCCACTGCTTGGATGGCCTCCGTCTTGGCGGAGAACAATTTTTCCATTTTTTGGGTGATGAGGTAGACATTGGGCAGGAACAGTGTCACCAGCGCGCTGAATTTGAGTATCAGCCGATAAGGCGGCGGCAGGAGGTTGGCGGCGACAAGTGCGCCGATGGTCGCGAGGAAAATGACCACCCACCATTTGTTGATCAGGTCTACCGCGCCGGCCAACTGGTCACAGAGGTCGCCCATCGACTTTGCCAGCGACCTGAGTTGTTCCAGCGCCGGCAGATAGTGGTTCCTCATGTGGGCGTTGAAAGCGGTGGCGGCATCGCCATCCCATGACTGAATCGGCAGGAGCTTCGTCAGTCGGTCAAGCGCGGGTTGGATGTTCGCGTCTGTGATCGCATGCCAGGTGTCACGCGCCTCGCGGAATGGGCCGGAAGCGCGGATGTTCGGCGTGATCACTATCGAGTCCACCAAGAGGAAAAACGCCAGCAGCTCGGGGCCCGCCGCGGACCTGAACGATTGCTGGGCTCTCCGTGCCGCCAAAAGGAGCGCCCCGGCGCCGGCCAATTCAACAATGGGGAAGGCCATGTGCCCGACGTTTTCGGCCGTGACGCTGGATCCGGAGTTCGCTCGCCGAGACGCAGGCTCCGTGCCGGGCGTGATCGACGAGTGATACTCGGCATCGGCGTAGTGAACGGCGACGGCATCGAGGTTCCTGGCGGTGGAATCGCTGGCGTCGCGCACCGCACCTGCGGCGTCCTCCACCGTCGAGACCGCCTTCTCGTAGGCGCCGGCAGCCTGGTGTCCTCCCTGCGGCCAGTTGAGGAGCGCTATATGAGTGTCGGCGACGAGTCTCTCCGTGCCGACGAACGTGTTGCCGACTTCAGAGAGAGTCTGTGTCAGAGCCACAAGGTCCTGGATCTCGACGTCGAGCGTAGGCGCCATCGCATACCCTTCCGACTCCATGGCGGGGCACGGGCCGCCGTGATGCCATGCAGATAGTCGCTGTCTCGCGTGGCCGGACACCGATGACGAAAGGCTCGCTGGGCCCACCTGAGTGATTACCGGCAGGCTACTCCGACCGGCCGGGAGGCCGGGCGCTGGGACCGGCCTCCCGGCCGCCGGTCAGCCGGCGGCGATGGCGAAGACGCCGATCGCGCCCTGGCTGAGTGACGAGGGCAGGGTCACCGAGGCGATGGTCTTACCGCTGGTGAGCGGCAGGGTCGCGGCGAAGACGTATGTCTTGACCGGGTCCTTTCCGGTGGTGTGGTTGCGGTACGGCGCGGTGGCGACGATCGCGTTGCCGAAGTTCGGCGCTGCCGCTGCCCGCCGACAGGGTCCAGTCGCTGAAGCCAGCGTTGGCGTGCCGACGTCGACGCCGTCCGTGTAGGTGATCGTGGCCGTGCCCGACGAGCCGTCCGTGCCGGCGTTGTACGCGCTGCCGAGGAAGCCCAGTTTCGTCGCTCCCGCCGGGCGCGGTGACGGGATGGTCTGGCCGCCGACCGTGATGTTGTCCGGCTGCGCGGGCGGGACGATCAGGCCAGGTGTAGGTGATGCCGCCCGACGTCACCGAAGCGCCCGGCGGCAGGCCGGCCGCGGTCAGGGCCTGTTCGGAGTAGCTCCACCCGCCGCCGTCGTAGTTGGCGCCGGACGTCGCGCCGTCGTCGCTGATGCCCGCGTTGTCGTCGAACGGTGTCAGGTCGCCCGGGTCTGGCGACGATCACCGACAGCGGGGCCGGGAGGATCCTTCCCGCCGGCGCTCGTCAGGGTGAAGGTCACCGGGTAGTTCCCGTCGGTGTCGCCCGCGGTGACCGTCACGTCCGCGGAGGCGCTGCCGCCGCCCGGCACGTTCAGCGTCCCGCTGGACGGGCTGACCGTGACGCCGGGCGGCGCCGTGGCCGTCCAGCTCACCGTCTGGCCGGCTGAGCCGGCGCGCCGGACGAGTTCACCGTCAGCGCTCGTACGGCCGGAGTCGCCCGGCTGCAGGATCAGCGACGACGGGCTCAGCGAACCGGTGGCGGCGAACGTCGGCCCGTACGACGGCGGCGCGTTCTAGCGCGCCCGTGCCCCACGAGGTCTCCGACGAGCTCATCTTCCAGTCCAGCGTGGCGCCCTTGGCGAGCGTCGAGAACGGCACGTACAGCTTGCTGTTCGCCGTCCCGTTCAGCTTCATCGACTTCACGTAGTACGACGGTCGCCGACGCGCCCGGGGCGTTGATCTTGATGGTCTTCCCGCTCGGCAGCGAGATCGTCGCGTGCGGGAAGCCCGGGCTGCCGAAGACGAGCGTGTCGCTGCCGGGGTTCTCCGGGAACATGCCGAGCATCGCCCAGACGAAGGCGGAGCTGTTCGCGCCGAGGTCGTCGTTGTCGGGCAGGCCCGAAGGGCCCGGGCAGGTAGAGGCCGTAGCGCAGGGTGTTGACGGCCTGCTGGGCCCCGGCCGGGTCGCCCGCGTAGTCCGGCGCGTACTCCTCACCGGAGCCGAACTCGTTGGAGAGCTGCGCGTACTCGCCGTACCCGTCCGGCCGGGACAGGAACTTGCGCAGCGCCGGCTTCACCTTCGACGGCCCGCCCAGCAGCGAGAACAGGCCCGCGTAGTCGTTCGGCACGTCCCACAGGTACTCCTACGGCACTGCCCTCGATATAGTGGCCCGTCGTTGACGGCGTGATGCCGCTGAGGAACGCGCCGCTGGTCAGCCGCGGCGTCAGCAGGCCGGTCGAGGTGTTGAAGACGTTCACCCAGTTGTTCGCCCGGTCCTGCAGCTTCGCGGCGTTCGCGCCGTCGCCCAGAGCCGCGGCGAAACGGGACAGCGCGAAGTCGGCGTTGTCGTACTCCAGCAGCGAGGAGACCTGGTTGTGCGGGTTGCAGCAGCCGTATTTGCCGTCCTCGGGCAGGTAGCCGTACTGCTCCTCCAGCGCCTCGCCCGGCCGTACGTCGTTGACCGTCGTCGCCTGTTTCAGCATGGCGGCCAGCGCGGACCCGGTGTCGAAGTCATGGGCGCCGAACGCGTAGTAGTCGGCGATGAGGGCGGTGCCGGGATCGCCGGCCATCACCCAGTTGTCCAGGTGCAGGTAGCCCCACTGCTGGATGATCCCGTTCTCGGCGTAGTAGTTGACCTGCGACTGTGCCTGGTCGCTCGCCTCCTTGGGCGTCAGCATCGCCTGGAGCTGGGCGAGCGAGTGATAGGTGTCCCAGCCGGAGTACATCCCGTACTGCGCCTTCTGCCGGCCCGACACCGCGTGCATCTTGACGTCCGAGCCCATGAACTGGCCGTTGACGTCGCTGGTGATGTTCGGCTGGATGAAGTCCTTGTAGAGCAGGCTGTAGAACTCCTGGGTCGACGGACGCCGGCCCGCCGGAGACCTTGATCCGGCCGAGCAGGGTGTTCCACGACTGCTGGGCGGCCTTCTTGACCTTGTCGAAGTTCCAGCCGGGGTTCTCGGCCTGCCAGTTCTGGTTCGCGTTCGCGGTGCTCACGTACGAGATGCCGACCTTGGCCTGTACGGTCGCGTTCGCCGTCGTGTCGAAGGTGACGGAGACGGCACGCGGGCTCTTGCCCGAGCCGGCGACGACCGTGGACGCGGTGAACGGGCGGTCGAAGACGATGTCGTAGAAGACGGTGTACGGGCTGGTGTCGCCGCAGAAGCCGCCGCTCGTGTCCGAGCCGCGGATCTCGTTGCCGCCGACGAGCTCGGCGGAGGCGGCCGAGTCGCCGTTCTGGCTGTCCATCAGCTTGACCAGGAAGCCCGCCTGCGTGGTCGCGGGGAAGGTGAACCGGCCCATCGCGCTGTGCGGGGTCTCGGTGAACTGCGAGGTGATGGTGTCGGGCATGTTGCTCTGCGCCGAGTAGTAGCCCGCCTGGGCGACCTCGCCGGCGTTGGTGAACGCGGTCGTCGCGTCGTTCGGGTCACCCGCGGGCAGGTCGCCGGTGATCGGCAGGATCGGCACGTCGCCGGCCGCGCCGCAGCCGGGCCCGCTGACGTGGGTGAGGCTGTAGCCGGTGAGCGACTCGTCGCCGTAGCCGTAGCCGCCGCCCGCGTTCCGGTGCGGCATCGTGTCCGGGCTCCACTGCACCATCCCGTACGGCACGTCGGCGCCGGGGAAGGTGTTGCCGCCGCCGGTGGTCCACGTGCGGGTGTCGACGAGCGAGGCCGGGTCGCTCACCGCCGCGAGGACCGCGGTGTCCTTGGCGGCCTTCGGCAGCGCCCGGGCCGGGAGCGGCTTCGGGCAGTCGGTCAGCCGCCCGCCGGGCGTCTTGACGCAGGTGGCCGTACGTACGGCGGGGAGCCGGGAGCTCAGGCTGGGCGAGGGGCGTGGTACCTGCGCCAGGGCGGGGGGACCGCTGCCGAGGAACGCCGCGGTGACCAGTGCCACCGAGGTCGCCAGGAGCGCCGCCGGTCTCCTCATGGTCTCTCCTCCGAACATGATTTGACAACGTTGTCAGCATCGGCATCCTGACCGCCGGAAAGCACAGGGTCAACAACAATCGAGCGGCAGTCCTCAACCGGACAAAAAGGTAGACAAACCCCTCGGACTCTCGCGGCCATGGCGAGATGACCTCACTTTGCGTTCACCAGATAAATACGATGCGTGACCATTGCGAGGCCAGGTCCGGTCCGTTCGGGAGGAATACGTTCGATCGCCATTTCGCCGGGATGGCGGCACCTCCATCATGGTGGCCGACGAGATACGGCCAATCGGAGGCTCTCTTGCGCGTTGATGTCTTTTCCGGGTTAACGAAGACGGCGGCGGGAGTCGCCGTCTGCGGCCTCGTGCTCGCCGGCGCGGCCGCGGCCGGCGATTCGGCGGCGTCCGCGACACCGGCGACGTCGGTACTGATCAGCGAGGTATACGGCGGCGGCGGCAACTCCGGCGCCACCTACACCAACGACTTCATCGAGCTCACCAACCGCGGCGGACGGCGGCCGTGAGCGTGGACGGCTGGTCGGTCCAATACCACTCCAGCGGCGCGACCGGGGCGTGGCAGGTCACCCCGCTCAGCGGGTCGATCGCGCCCGGCGGGCTCTACCTGGTCGGCGAGGGAAGGGCGCCGGCGGGACACAGGCCGCTGCCCACGACGCAGGCGTCCGGCACGATCGCCATGTCCGCGACCGCCGGCACCGTCGCGCTGGTCTCCAGCGGAACCGCGCTGACCTGCTCGGACTCGGCCGCGTGCCAGAGCGCCTCGGTCGACCTCGTCGGCTACGGCACCGCGGCCATCCGGGAGACCGCGCCCGCCGCGGGCGCGTCCAACACCGCCTCCGCGCAGCGGAACGCGGGCGCCGACAGCGACGACAACTCCGCCGACTTCAGCGGCGCGGAACCCGACGCCCGGCGCGGCGAACACCGTGCGGCGGAGGCGGAGGAGGCGGCACCGAGCCCGGCCCGCTGCGCATCCACGACATCCAGGGCGCCGAGCTGGCTCTCGCCGCACGACGGCGAGCACGTCACCGGGGTCCCCGGCATCGTCACCGCGATCCGCTCCTCGGGCAGCAGCCGCGGCTACTGGATCCAGGATCCGTCGCCGGACGCGGACCCGGCCACCAGCGAGGGCGTCTTCGTCTTCACCTCCTCGCCGGGCGTTGCCGTGGGCGACTCCGTCCTCGTCGCGGGCACCGTCAAGGACTTCTACCCGCTGTCCAGCGGCGACACGGTGCCCACGACCTCCAACCTGTCAGTGACCGAGATCGGCACGCCCGGAGTGACCGTGCTCTCCCACGGCGACCCGCTGCCCTCGGCCGAGGTCATCACGCCGGCGACGGTCCCGGACGCGTACGCCCCGGACCTCGGCGGCGGGAACATCGAGTCGACGCCGATCACCCCCGCCCGCTCGGCCCTGGACTTCTGGGAGTCGCGCGAGGGCATGCGCGTGGAGGTCGACGACGCACGTGTGGTCGGCCCGTCCAACGACTTCGGCGAGCAGTACGTCACGACAAAGCCCGACCAGGACCGCACCTACCGCGGCGGCACCGAGCTGCTCGCCGAGAACGCCGTGCCCTCCGGCCGGATCGAGGTCACCACGACCGACGGGAGCGACCCGGGCGTCTCGGTCGGCGACGTGTTCGAGGGCGCGACCGCCGGACCGGTCGACTACTCCCAGTTCGGCGGCTACACGATCGCGGCGGCGCAGCTCGGCGCGGTACGGCACGGCGACCTGCCACCGGTCGTCGCGACCCCGCAGAAGGCCGGACAGCTCGCGGTGGCGACGTACAACGTGGAGAACCTCGCCCCCGGCGACCCGGACACCAAGTACGCGCGGCTCGCGCAGGGCGTGGTCACGAACCTGGCCACGCCGGACATCGTCGCGGTCGAGGAGGTGCAGGACAACAGTGGCGCGACCGACGACGGCGTCGTCGCGGCCGACCAGACGCTGACCAAGCTGACCGCGGCGATCGTCGCGGCCGGCGGCCCGCGGTACGACTGGCGCGAGATCGACCCGGTCAACGACCAGGACGGCGGGCAGCCCGGCGGCAACATCCGAGTGGTGTTCCTGTTCAACCCGGCGCGCGTGTCGTTCACGGACCGGGGCGACGCCTCGGTGAACCGCTCGACCACCCCGACGGCCGTCGAGACGCTCAAGGGCAAGCCCGCACTCAGCGCTGTCACCGGGCCGGATCGACCCGGCGAACGCCGTGTGGAACTCCAGCCGCAAGCCGCTCGCGGGCGAGTTCCGGTTCCGGAACAAGACCGTGTTCGTGGTCGCGAACCACTTCGACTCCAAGCTCGGCGACCAGAACGCGGACGGCCGCTTCCAGTTCCCGGCCCAGTCGTCGGCGGTGCAGCGGGCGGGCCAGGCCGAGGCGGTGCACGACTTCGTCGGCCAGATCCGGCAGGTGGACAAGGACGCCGACGTGGTCGTGCTCGGCGACCTGAACGACTACCAGTTCAGCCCCGCGCTCAAGGCGCTGAAGACGGGCGACACCTCGGGTACGGGCAAGGCGATCCTGACCGACCTGATCACCACGCTCCCGAAGAAGCAGCGCTACACCTACGTGTTCGACGGGATCTCCGAGGTGCTCGACCACATTCTGGTGACCCGGCGGGTGGACGTCGTGGAGTACCAGGTCGTGCACGTCAACGCCGAGTACGCCGACCAAGCGAGCGACCACGACCCGCAGGTCTTGCGGCTGAGGCCGTAGCGGGTCATCGGCGCGGGCGGGCGGGGCGGATCCATCCCGCCCGCCCGCGTCGGCTCAGCCGCGCGGCAGCACCTGGGACAGCACGTCGGGCAGGCCGTACCAGTCGCACGACGCGATGCTCGCGTGGTCATGGGCGAGCAGCGCCACCCGTGCCTTGGCGTCGGCCACCGGCGGGTTCACGTCGTCCAGCGCGGGCGACACGTTGTGCGCGTCGGTCATGGTCAGCAGGTAGTGGTTGGTGTCGTACCAGGAGGTGTCGACGCCCGCGACGTACGTGGCGGCGTCGCCGTCGAAGACCACGAACCAGGGGCGGATGCTCGCGTCCGTGTACTGCGCGCGCGGGTCGCCGGCGAGCGCGCCCAGCACCGTGGGGAACGTCGTGGCGGTGGCGACGTGACCCGCGGCGTAGAGGTTCTTCAGGTACGTGGCGTACTCCACGTCGGTGTGCAGCGTGTCGGTCGGGTTGGCGAGTTCCACCGTGCCCGGGGTGACGTACACGATGACCTTGCCGGCCAGCGCGGACCGGCTCGGCCAGGCGTTCGCCTTGGCGGCCGCGTCCAGCGTCGAGCGGCCGCCGAGCAGGTCGGCGGGCCGGAAGAGCAGGTTGCCGAGGTGGGCGTTCACGTCGGCGTCGAACGCGCTCGGCCCCATCCCGTAGTTGTTCTGAAAGCCCGCCTTCAACTCCACCTTGACGAAGATCGGGCCCTTGGCCGGATGCGCCGCCAGCCAGTACTTGATGTCGTCGAGGCACGAGCCGAGGTCCTTGTTGGCGCTGCCCGTGTAGATGTCGGCCGGGCTGGAGGCGTTGACGCAGTTGTTGTCGTTGCTGGTCAGCTTGTCGTGGCTGACCTTCCACTCGTGGGTGAAGAAGTCGTCCCAGACATCGAGTTCGACCATGGACGCGCCGGCGTCGAGGGCCTTGGCCAGATAGGGGAAGGCGGTCTTGGTGTAGGTGTTGTGAATGCCGACGACGGTGGACTGCGCAACGGTGGTGGTGTCCGCGCGTGCCGAGGCGGCCGGCCATACGAGGGCCGTCATCGCGACGGCCGCCAGGCTTCGGCGGATCATCCGTTTGAACAGCATCAAGCCTCCCGGGAGGGCAGCGGTGAATCTGCGGGGGTGGTCGATTCACGCAACCGGGAAGCTAAACCGGGTGTGCCGGACTGTGAAGCACTTTTGACAGAACAATTCGCTATCGATTGTTGACGATAGTCAGCAATTAAGTCATGGAGCCGGAGCCGCGAGCTCCCGGCACTGACGGCCGGCGCCGTTCGGCGGCCCTAGTGGAAGCGCGAGCTGGGCACGGGCCCGGGCGAGTTCACCTGGTCGCGTACGCCGGTCGCCCACTCCCCCGCGACCGCGGCCGCGAACCGGGCCGGCTCCTCGTCGGGGTCGGCCGGCGTCGTGCCGTCTCCCGGGTCGGGTTCGCCGTCCGCTCCGGCGATCCGCGCGGCCAGCAGCTCGGCGGGCCGGTCGTCGGCGGGCTCCCTCTCGGCGGAGCCGTCCGCGGTCACGCGTGGCTTCGCGCCCCACGGCGGGACGACGACCTGGTGGAGGAAGGTGGACACGTCCGCCGCGACGTACGGCTCGGTCCAGCAGGTGGCGTGCTCGTAGAGCAGCTGCCCGGGCGGCCGCGCGGCCAGCTCCCCGGCGACGTCGCCCGCCCCGCCGAGGTCGTAGGCGATGACCACCGTGTCCGGCCGTCCGGTCTCGAACGGCACGTACGGCAGCCCGAGGACCTCGGCCGCCGCGAGCCCGAGGATCCGGCTGGACCGGTCCGGCAGCAACGAGACCGTACGCGGCCGCCGTCCGGTCGCCGCCAGGATCACCTGGAGGCGGTGCAGGCCGTACCGGCAGTGCTCGTAGTCGTCCTGGGTGTAGGCGTACCGTCCGGTCATCCCCGCGTCGAAGCCGTAGGGCGACATCGTGCCGAGGAGGCCGCCGGTGATCACGAACTGCCAGCCGCGCAGGTCCCGCCCGTCGAGCGGCGTGGCGGTACGCGCGGCCGCGGCACGTGCGAGCATGCGCGTGACCCGCTCGTGCGCGCGTGCCCAGTAGGGGTCGCGCGGGGCCGTGAGCCGCTCCCCGTGGCGCACGGCCGTGGCGAGATCGCCGGCCAGGACGGCGTTGACCACCAGCAGGTAGCGGTGCGGCCAGTCCTCCAGCCTCGCGTCGCGCTCCTCGAGCAGCCGCACCGCCTCGCCGTGCCGCTCGCCGGCCTCGAGGGCGACGACGAGCTCGGCGAGGATGTCGAGCGAGCGCGGCTTGAGGCGCAGCGCCTCCGCGAGCGCCGGCACCGCGAGGTAGTCGGCACCGTGCTCCATGCAGGCGTACCCGAACGCGTAGAGGGCCTTCGCCTTGCCGGGCTTGGCGGCCAGCGCCGAGGACGCCTGGGTGAGGTCGTCGAATCCCATCATCGCGGCGGCGCGCCCGGCGGCACGCGCCAGCTCGGGCAGGGTGAGGCGCCCGGCGGCGAACCGCAGGTGCCGCATGGCCCCGGGCAGGTCGCCGGCGTCGAGCAGCTCCCGCGTACGGTCCGCCTCGGCACTCACGGCGTCCTCCAGGTTCGATGCCGGTCCACGACCGTACACTGACCGGACGAAATCACACCGCGACGGTCACCCGGTACGCGGTGAAGGAGGGCTCCATGGCGATCTTCACGACCCGGGCGGCGGCCGCCGAGGAGTTCGTCGCCGGCGACCCGTTCGTCGTGAACGGGGTAGTGATCTCCTGGACCCTTCGCGAGTGGAACGAGGTCCTCGCGCCCTGAGACGCGGGGCGCGCCGCCCGACAGATGAGGAGCAGAGTTGATGCGGACACGTGAGGTTCATCTCGCCGCGCGGCCGGAGGGCCTGCCGAAGCCCGAGGACTTCGCGATCATCGACGCCGAGCTGGCGCCGCCCGGCGACGGCGAGGTTCTCGTACGCAACCTCTTCATGTCCGTCGACCCGTACATGCGCGGGCGGATGAACGACGCGAAGTCCTACGTCCCGCCGTTCCGGCTGAACGAGGCGATGACCGGCGGCGCGGTCGGCGAGGTGGTCGAGTCCCGCTCACCCGCGCTCGAGGTGGGCGACGTCGTCCTGCACGACCTCGGCTGGCGCGAGTACGCCCAGGCGGACGCGGCGCGCTTCCGCAGGCTCGCCCCGGTGGACGGCGTGCCGCTGTCGGCCTACCTCGGCGCGCTCGGGATGCCCGGCATGACCGCGTACGTCGGCCTCCTCGACATCGCCGGGATGAAGGAGGGCGACATCGTCTTCGTGTCCGGCGCGGCCGGGGCGGTCGGCTCGGCGGCGGGCCAGATCGCCCGGCAGCGCGGCGCGGCGAAGGTCATCGGCAGCGCCGGCTCGGCGGACAAGCTCGCCTACCTCACCGAGACCCTCGGCTTCGACGCCGCGTTCGACTACAAGACCGGCCCGGTACGCGACCTGCTCACCCGCGCGGCGCCGGACGGCATCGACGTCTACTTCGACAACGTCGGCGGCGACCACCTGGAGGCCGCCATCGACGCCTTCAGGACGAACGGCCGCGCCGCGCTGTGCGGTGCGATCTCGGCCTACAACGCGACCGAGCCGCCGCCCGGCCCCCGCAACCTCGCGAGCGCGATCGGCAAGCGGCTCACGCTGCGCGGCTTCATCGTGACCGACCACAACGACCGGTACGCCGACTTCCAGCGCGACATGGGCGGCTGGATCCGCGACGGGAAGGTCACCTTCGAGGAGACCGTGGTCGACGGCGTCGAGAACTCCGTGGACGCGTTCCTGGCGATGCTGTCCGGCCACAACCTCGGCAAGATGCTCGTACGGCTCACGACTCCCTGAGCAGCCGCAGGCCGAGCGGGGTCGCCACGTGGCTCACCGCCTTGCCCGTACGGCGCGTGGTGACCAGGCCCGCGGCCCGCAGGGTCTTGGCGTGCGCCGAGGCCGACGCCGCGCTGATTCTCAGCTTGAGCGCCAGCTCGCCGGTCGTACGGTCCTCGACGAGCAGTTCGAGCGCCGCGGCACGGGTGCGGCCGAGCAGGGCGGCGAGGGCGTCGCCGGGTTCGGTGTCGATCAGCGGCACCGGCGTGAGGGCCGGGTAGAGGAAGAGCATCGAGCCGTCCGAGTGCGTGCCGATCATCGGGCGACCGGTCCAGAACGCCGACGGCATCAGCGTCAGGCCGCGGCCCGCCGGCGCGTGCTCGGTGTCCTCGGGGACCTCGACCTCCAGGGTCGTGCCGGTCCAGCGCGAGCCGGGGTAGAGGCCGGCCAGCGCCGCTCCGACGCCGCGCTCGGCCAGGTGCCGGCGCCGCCAGGCGAGGTCGGAGTCGAAGCTCGCCTGGAGCCGCTGCCGCTCACGCGCGATGACCACGTCGTACGCGCCGCGCATCGCCTCCTCCAGGGTCCGCCACGCCTCGCGGTCGCGGCCGGCCAGGTTCCGGGCGAACGGCGTGGGCGGCGAGGTGCGGACCAGTTCGGAGCGCGCGTAGGCGGGCGGCGTGGACAGGACCGCGTCGATGCCCTCCTCCAGGCCGTCGCTGAACGGGTCGAGGAACAGCGGGCCCGCGGCGTTCGGCGGGACGAGCGCCAGCAGCGCGTTCGCCTCGCGCGGCAGGTGTAAGCGCCGGGCCCAGCGGGCGAACACCGCGTCGTCGCGCTGGTAACTGGCCAGGGCGAGGCTCAGCTCCATGAGCGGCGCCGGCCGGTCGGCGAACCGTACCGCCAGCAGGTCCTCGGCGGTGAAGGGCATTCGGAGCACGAGCGCACCTTTCGGCCTGGGCCTAAACCATGGCGCCCCGGGACGAGCCGCACCGACGATGCAGGCGATCTCAGGCAATCTCGTCCCGAAAGGCAGGCTATGCGCCGAGTATCCACCATCGTCGCGGTCGCGAGCGTGAGCATCGCCCTGATCGCCCCGGCCGCCGGTGCGGCCGAACAGACCGCCACCACACACGCGGCCACACAACACGGACAGGGCGCCTGGACCCCCTTCCGCACACAGCCGTTCGACTCGCCGGACGACTGCGCGTTCACCATCCACGGCGACATCGTCGAGGACCAGGAGGAGGTCCGTGTCGACTCGACGTACCCGGACGGCTCGACCCGGGTCGAGGAGTTCCGCGGGCCGCTCGTGATCCGCTTCACCAACACCTCCACGGGCCGGTCGGTCGTCCGCGACGTGTCCGGGTACGCGCTGCTCCACTTCGGCCAGGGCGGGGGGTCCACGTGGTTCGTCGATGGCGGCGCCGGCATCGGCGTGCCCGTGGGCAACAAGGCGACCGCGCCCGGCTCCTACATCGTGCGCGGCCGGTTCGTGCTCCGGCTCGCACCGGACGGCACCCGCGACATCCATCCCCTCCACGCGCACGTGGAGAACCTCTGCACGACGCTGGCCTGAGCCGCGGCACGGGTCGCGGCCGTCCACAGGGGTGACGGCCGCGACTTTCCCGCTATGACTGACTTGCCTCATTTGTCCGCACGAGAGACGATCGATACTGACTGACGGATCAGTAAGGAGTCGCCTCGTGTACGACGTCCTCGTGATCGGCGGCGGGCACAACGGCCTCGTGGCCGCCGCCTACCTGGCCAAGGCCGGCCTGAAGGTGTGCGTCTGCGAGGCGCGCGACGTCGTCGGCGGCGCGGCGGTGAGCGAGCACCCGTTCGGGCCCGGCTACACCGTCACCTCGCTGTCCTACGTCGTCAGCCTGCTCCCGCCCGCGCTCGTCCGCGACCTGCGCCTGGAGCGGCACGGCTACCACGTCTACCCGCAGGGCCCCTACTTCGCCCCGCGCGCCGACGGCGGCCACCTGCGGCTGCCCGACGACCCGGCGCGCCGCCGGGAGGAGATCGAGCGGTTCTCCTCCAAGGACGCCGTCGCGTACGAGCGCTGGGACGCCTGGATGGGCGAGCTGGGCGGCATCCTCGGGCCGCTGCTCGACCAGATACCGCCCAAGCTCGGCTCGCGCCGTCCCGCCGACATCCTCGGGCAGGCCGGGCTGCTGCGCACCCTGAAGAACGTCGACGTACGCTCGGCGGTCGACGTCACCCGCATCCTCACCGACAGCATCGCCGACCTGGTCGAGGACCACTTCGACTCCGACGCGATGCGCGGGATGCTGTCGGTGTCGGGCGTGATCGGCACCTGGGCGGGGCCGCGCTCGGCCGGCACTGCGTACGTCATGCTGCACCACCACGTGGGCGAGACGACGTGGGGCTTCCCGCGCGGCGGCATGGGCGGGGTGACGCAGGCGCTGGCCGGAGCGGCCAAGGAGTTCGGCGCCCAGGTCCGCACGTCCGCGCCGGTCGCGCGGATCGGCGTCCGCGGCGGGCGGGTCACCGGCGTCACGCTGGAGTCCGGCGAGGAGCTGACCGCGCGCACCGTCATCACGACCGCGCACCCGGCCATCTCGTTCCTGCGGCTGCTGGACCGCCGCGACCTGCCGGAGGACTTCGTCGGCGACATCGAGCGCTGGCGGACCCGCAGCGGCACCGTCAAGATCAACCTGGCCGTGGACCGGCTGCCGGAGTTCCGCGGGATCTCCGGCCTGGACCCCGAGGTGCACGGCGGCACGATCGTGCTCGCCGAGTCGCTCGACGACGTCGAGGGCGCGTTCCAGGACGCGGCAGCCGGGCGGCCCGCCGCGCTGCCGTTCGCCGACGTCTGCATCCCGAGCGTCTTCGATGACTCCCTCGCGCCCGAAGGACAGCACATCGTCTCGATGTTCACCCAGTGGGTGCCGCACACCTGGCACGACGCACAGCCGGCGGCCGAGCTGGAGGCGTACGCGGATCGCGTGGTGGCGCGGATGGAGGCGGTCGCGCCGGGGTTCACCTCGTCGGTGCTGCACCGCCAGGTGATCGGCCCGTACGACATGGAGCACGAGTACCACCTCATCGGCGGCAACATCTTCCACGGCGAGCTGACGCCGGGCCAGATGTTCCACGCGCGGCCGGCCGCGGGTTACGCGGACCTGCGCACGCCGATCGCCGGGCTCTACCAGGCGGGCTCGGCCACGCACGGCGGCGGCGGCGTCACCGGGGTGCCCGGCCGCAACGTCGTACGCCAGGTGCTGCGGGACCGGCGGCGACGCCGGTGAGTCAGGCGAGGGCGGTGACACCGACCTCGCGCGCGGCCTGTTCGTAGGCCCACGCCTCGGCCCTGCTCCGGGTCAGCACGCCGCGGTGCACGGTCAGCTGCACCGACAGGCCGTCGATCAGGGCTGTGATGCGCCAGGCGGCGGCCTCGGGATCGGGGCAGGCGAACTCCCCCGCCTCGACGCCCTCGGCGATCAGCCCGGCGATCGTGTCGCGCCAGCGCAGGTCCAGGCGACGGCACACGCGGCGCAGCTCCGGCTCGCGTAGCGCGGCGGACCAGCCGTCGATCCACAGCCGCCAGCCCGGGGCGGCCGAGCCGCTGGGGTGGTACAGCCGGAGCGCACTGACCAGGCGCTGACGTGCCGTGCCCCGCGACGCGACGGCCTCGGCGAGCCGGTCGAGGTCACGCCGTGCGGCGTAGCCGAACGCCTCGGCGACCAGGCGGTCCTTGGATCGGAAGTGGTAGAAGACGAGCGCGGTGCTGACCCCGAGGGCGGCGGCCACGTCGGCGACGCGCACGTTCGCCACGCCGCGCTCGGCGATCTGCGCCACGGTGGCGCGCAGGATCTCCTCGCGCCGGTCGTCCACGGTCAGCCGTGCCACGCGCCGACACTATCCCGGCGGCCGGCGTGCGCCCGGCATGAGCTCTCTTGGCCGCACGCGCCGCCCGCGATCGCGCGGGCCTGCCGAAGGTACGCGGCCCCCGGCCGCAGGAGGCCGGGGGCCGCGCGGGTCAGCGCGCGGGCGGCCGTATGAACGCGACGGCGATGGCCAGCGCCACCACGACGAAGGCGGTCGCCACCCCGAAGGCCATCGCGATGCCGTGCACCGGGCCGCCGTGCCGGCTCGCGGTGCCGAAGACCGAGACCAGCACCGCCATGCCGAGCGCGCCGCCGACCTGCTGCGTCGTCTGGAGCGCACCCGACGCCGCGCCGGAGTCCGCACGCGAGACCCCCGACAGGATCGACAGGGTCAGCGGCAGGAACGCCAGGCCCCCGCCCAGGCCGAACAGGATCATCGGGCCGAGCGTGCCCTCCGCGTACCCGCTCGCGGGTGACAGGCGTGTCAGCCACAGCAGTCCCAGCCCCGAGCAGCGGCAGCCCGGTCAGCATCATCCGCCGTACGCCGAACCGGGCGACGAGCCGCGGTGCGAGCCTCGCGACGCCGAACAGCAGCCCGGTCAGCGGCAGGAACGCCAGCTCCGGCCTTGAGCGGGGAAAAGCCCAGGGAGTTCTGCAGGAACTGGACCAGGAAGAAGAACATCCCGAACATGGCCGCCGCGAGCAGGAGCATGCCGGAGTAGGACCCGGCGCGTGCGCGGTCGGCGAACAGCCGCAGCGGCATCACCGGCTGCGCGGCACGCGACTCCACCGCGACGAACGCCGTGAGCAGGACCACGCCGGCGGCGAAGGACAGCAGGGTCGTGGAGTCGCTCCAGCCCGCGCCGGCCGCCCGGATGAAGGCGTACACCAGCGCGGCCATGCCGGCCACGGACGTGGCCGCTCCGGCGAGGTCGAGCCGGCCGCGGTGCCGCTCGGTCTCCTCCAGGAACGACCGGCGCGAGCAGCAGCACCGCCACGCCGACCGGCACGTTGACGAACAGGACCCAGCGCCAGGAGGCCCAGTCGGTGAGCGTGCCGCCCAGGATCAGGCCGACCGACGCTCCCGCCGAGGACGTGGCGGAGAAGATGCTCAGCGCCCGGTTGCGCGCGGGCCCCTCGGCGAAGTTGACGGCGATGAGGGCGAGCGCGGCGGGCGCCGCGAGGGCCGCGCCGGCGCCCTGGACGGCGCGCGCCGCGAGCAGCCACGCCGGGGAGGCGGCGAACCCGCCGAGCAGCGAGGCGAGCGTGAACACCGCGATGCCGGCGACGAAGGCCCGGCGGCGGCCGAGGACGTCACCGGCCCGGCCGCCCAGCAGGAGCAGGCCGCCGAACACGAGGGAGTAGACGTTGCTCACCCACGACAGGCCGGTCGCGGAGAAGTGCAGGCTCTGCTGGATCTTGGGCAGGGCGACGAAGACGACGGTCGCGTCGAGCACGACCATCAACTGGCATGCGAGGATGACGGCCAGCGAGATCCCGGGATGCCGGATATGCCGCGGCGGCGCGCCGCCGGACGGCGCGCTCCGCGAGGGGACGGTCTGCTGGGACATGAGTCGTAGACTCCTTGTGCTGGATGAGGCCGGGCGTCCCCCGAAGTGGCTGTCGGAGTCGCCCGGCATGTAACCGGAGGGTGCCTCCGTTACGATACGGAGGTATCCTCCGGTATGCAACCGTTCCCGGGAGGAGCGATGACCACCGCAGGGGAGCGCCCGTACGCGCCGGGGACGACTCGCCGCACGCGGGGGAGCGCCCGATGCGCGCCGACGCGCGCCGCAACTACAAGCGGCTGCTCGACGAGGCCAAGGTCGCGTTCCTCGAACACGGCGCGGAGGCGTCGCTGGAGGACATCGCCCGCCGCGCCGAGGTCGGCATCGGCACGCTGTACCGCCACTTCCCCACCCGGCTCGCCCTCCAGGCCGCCGTCTACCAGCGACCACGTCGACGAGCTGTCCGCGATGGCGTACGAGCTGGTGGAGAGCGAACGCCCCGGCGAAGCGCTGGCCGCCTGGATGAACGCCTTCGCCGAGCACGCCACGACCAGACGCGGGCTGATGCAGACGCTCAAGGAGGTCATCGACGTGCGCTCGGACCTGTTCGAGCGCTGCCACGACGAGATTCGTGCCGCGGCCGGGACGGTGCTCGCGCCGGCGAAGGCGGCCGGCACCGTACGCCCCGAGGTGACCGTCGCGGACCTGCTGCGCCTCACCCACGGGATCTCCGTGGCGACACAGAACGACCCCGCCAGCGCCGGACGGCTGCTCTCGTACGTGGTCGACGGGCTGCGCCCCCCGCCCTGACCAGGGGAGACCGCCCCAGGGTCAGCCGATCGGCTGATGCGAGGATCCACCGCGGCACTGCCCGTACGGTCGATCCGCCGGAGCGGGCGGGCCCGCGATGCTCATGGCCTGCCCACCACGAGGAGCGCGGTCATGACGGTCATCGAAGTCAGCAACCTGCACAAGCGCTACGGCCGCACCGTCGCCGTGGACGATGTGACGTTCGGCGTCGAGCGGGGCGAGATCTTCGGGATCCTCGGCCCCAACGGCGCGGGCAAGACCACCACCGTCGAATGCGTCCAGGGGCTGCGCGCGCCCGACCGCGGCGCCGTCTCCGTGCTCGGGCTCGATCCGCGCCGCGACCGCCCGGAGGTCACCCAGCGGGTCGGCGCGCAGCTACAGGAGAGCGAGCTGCCGGACAAGATGAAGGTCGGCGAGGCCCTCGCGCTCTACTCCTCCTTCTACCGCAGGCCCGCCGACTGGCGGCGGCTCGCCGGCGACCTCGGGCTCTCCGGCAGCGTACGGCCGGCGGTTCGGGACGCTGTCCGGCGGCCAGAAGCAGCGCGTGTCGATCGCGCTGGCGCTGGCCGGCGGCCCGGAGATCGCGATCCTGGACGAGCTCACCACCGGCCTGGACCCGCAGGCGCGCCGCGACACGTGGCGGCTCATCGAGGACGTTCGCGAACGGGGCGTGACGATCGTGCTGGTCACGCACCTCATGGAGGAGGCCGAGCGCCTCTGCGACCGGATCGCCGTGATCGACTCCGGCCGGGTCGCCGCGATCGGCACGCCCGCGGGGCTGGTGGCGCGGGTCGACCCCGGGCAGCGGATCCGGTTCCGGCCCTCGCCCGGCCTCGACCTGCGGCGGCTCAGCGAACTGCCCGAGGTGCACACGGTGACCGCGAACGGCGAGCACGTCACGGTCGCCGGGGCCGAGAACCTCCTTCAGGCGGTCACCTCGCTCCTCGCCCGCGACGGCGTCGTCGCCGCCGACCTCAGGATCGAGCGGGCCACCCTCGACGACGCCTTCGTCGCCCTGACCGGCCGCACCCTCGCCTGACCTCCCGTTCCTTCGGCCACTGAGGAGACCACCGTGTTCGCCAGGCTCACCTTCATGGAGTTCAAGCTCACCATGCGCGAGTTCGTCGTGCCGCTGACCGTGCTGGCCCTGCCGCTCGGGCTGCTGCTCGGCTTCGGCTTCCAGCCCGGCAGCCGGCACGCCGACCCCCACCTCGGCGGCCAAACCGGGGCCGCCTACATCGCCGCTATCGGCGCGGGCGTCTGCCTGGCCGTCCTCGGGCTGAGCGTGCTGCCGGCGACGCTGGCCACGTACCGGGAGAAGGGCGTGCTGCGGCGGATGGCCACCACGCCGGTGCCGCCCGCGTACCTGCTGGCCGCCCAGCTCGCCCTGTACGCCGCCGCGGCGGTGTTCACCGTCGCCGTGCTGGTCGTCGCCGGCCACGTGCTGTTCGGCACCCCGTACCCCGAGCACGTGCCCGGCTTCCTGGCCTCGCTGGCGCTCGGCATCGCGGCGCTGTTCGCGATCGGGCTGCTGGTCGCGGCCGTCGCGCCCACCGCGAAGGCCGGCCAGGCGATCGGCATGGCCCTGTTCTTCCCGAGCCTGTTCCTGGGCGGCGTCTACGTCCCGCGCGAGACGATGCCGCCGGTCCTGCGCGACGCCGGCGACTACTCGCCCCTGGGCGCGACGCTGAAGACCATGCGGGACTCCTGGACCGGAGCTCAGCCCCACGTGGCCCAGCTGGCGATAATGGCCGCGTACGCGGTCGCGGCCGGGCTGGCCGCGACCAGGCTCTTCAGGTGGGAATGACCGTGGCGACACCGTCCAGCGGCTGGGAACGACGCGAGGCCGTGATGCTCCGCGTCGTCCCCTACTGCGCCCTCGCCGTCTCGATCGTGCTCGTCGCGATCGAGAAGGCCGGCGACTGGCCGAGCCTCCTCATCAGCGTGGGCATCGCGGCGGTCGCCGCCACCTGGATGCTCCTCATGGTCACGCTCGGGCCGTCCTGGACCCGGCGCCCGCGGGCGGCGGCGGTCTACTACGCGGGCCTGATCGTCCTGGCGGCCGTGCTGGTGTACCGCAGCCCGCTCTTCGGGTTCTTCGCCTGGAGCGGCTACCTCCAGGTCGCGTGCCTGCCGGGCCGGTGGCGATGGGCCGGAGTGGCCGCGACCGCCGCGATCGTCTCCAGCACCTACGTCGGCGGCTTCCAGCGGATCGGCACCGGCACCCTCGCGTACTTCCTGATCTTCACGGCGGCGGGCATCGCGCTCGGCGGCGGGTTCATGTTCTTCGCCGCGCGTGACCGGCGAGCAGAGCGACCGGCAGCGCGCGATGCTCGCGGAGCTGGCCGAGGCCAACGCGCGGCTCGAGGCCGCGCTGGCCGAGAACGCCGGCCTGCACGCACAGCTGCTGACCCAGGCGCGCGAGGCGGGGGCGCTGGACGAGCGTCACCGCATGGCGCGGGAGATCCACGACACCCTCGCGCAGGGCTTCACCGGGATCGTGGCGCAGCTCGAGGCCGCTCGGCAGAACCCGGGCCAGTGGCGGCGCTTCGCCGACCAGGCCCACGACCTGGCGCGGGAGAACCTCGCCGAGGCGCGCCGCTCCGTACAGGCGCTGCGGCCCGGCCACCTGGAGGACGCGCATCTGCCGGAGGCGATCACCGGGCTCAGCGAGCGCTGGTCCGCGGCGTCCGGGATCGCGGTCGGCCTGGAGACCACCGGAGATCCGCGGCCGATGCTCGCCGACGTGGAGGTCGCGCTGTTCCGCGTCGCGCAGGAGGCGCTGAACAACGTCGCCAAGCACGCGCGGGCGTCCCGCGTCGGCCTGACCCTGTCGTACATGGACGACGTGGTGCTGCTCGACGTACGCGACGACGGCGTCGGCTTCGACCTCGGTGAGGTCGCCGGCGGGTTCGGATTGTCGTCGATGCGGCAGCGGCTGCTGCGGGTCGCGGGCAACCTGGCGATCGAGAGCAGCTCCCGGAGAGGGCACCGCGGTGAACGCGAGCGTCCCCGCCCTCCCGGCCGGAGGAGAAGCATGATCCGCCTGCTGATCGTCGATGACCACCCGATCGTGCGCGACGGGCTGCGGGGCGTCTTCGCCGCCGAGCCCGACCTCACCGTGGTGGGCGAGGCGGCCGACGGCGCCGAGGCGGTCGAGTGCGCCGCCGGGGCCGACGTCGTGCTGATGGACCTGCGCATGCCGGGAATGGGCGGCGTGGAGGCGATCACCCGCCTGCGCGAGACGTACCCGCACGTACGCGTGCTGGTGCTGACGACGTTCGACACCGACAGCGACGTGCTGCCCGCGATCGAGGCGGGCGCCACCGGCTACCTCCTCAAGGACGCACCGCGCGAGGAGCTGCTGCGCGCGGTGCGGTCGGCGCACCGCGGCGAGTCGGTGCTGTCGCCGGCGGTCGCGGGCCGCCTGATGGGCCGCGTGCGCAAACCGGCCGCGGGCACGGGCGTGCTGAGCAAACGCGAGCGCGAGGTCCTCGCCCTCGTCGCCGACGGCACCACCAACCGCGAGGCGGCACGGCGGCTGTTCGTCAGCGAGGCGACGATCAAGACCCACCTGCTGCACATCTACGACAAGCTCGGCGTACGGGACCGGGCCGCGGCGGTCGGCGAGGCGTACAAGCGTGGCCTGCTGTCCTGAGGCGCCGCGTCGCGTCCCGGCTGCCCCGGCCGTACCCGCCCGGCGCGCTCTCTCCAGAGCGGTCGCAGTGCCATCGCAGCGACTCCGGTTGGTAACCATCACGCCATAGGACGGACACGGACGCCGCCTACGCTCCGGTTACGGCCCTCCGAAAAAACGACAGACCTGGCGCCAGAGGCGACAGGTCGAACAGCCATGCGCACACCGACAGGATGAAAACTCGACCATTTATAACCATTTTGTAGCTATTCGTCCTCATTGGTTCACCGCAGACTGGCGGCTCACATGAATGGATCCTGAATTGCGGCTGCCTCTCCGGCGCGCAACAGCGAACCGTCGACGCCCAAGCCGAGCACCGGCCGCCCTCCGGCGTCAGTCACTCTGCGTACACGAGGGGAGGAGACCGTGACCCCGCCTGGGTTCGATGTTCATCCGGGGAGGTGGGTGGCGTCCGGACGTGACGTCGTGCGGGTCTCGGGTGATCTGGCGCGTACGGTGGATCTGTTGTGCGGGGTGCTGGCGGGTGCGGATGGGTGCTGGGGATCCGACGGACTGGGGCGGGCGTTCTTCGACGGCCATGACGGCGGGGGGTTTCGGGAGTCGCGCGACGCCGTTCTGACGGATTTGGCGGGCGTGGTGAATGTGGTGCGGGCGATGGGGTTGTGGTTGCAGGATTCGGGGCGGGTCTATGCGGCGGCGGATGAGGCGTCGACGGTGGGGTTGCAGGTGCCGGGGTGGGTGGTGGATGGGCGGTTGGGTGGGGGTGATCTGTATCGGTTGCCGGGTGTGACGGGGGGGTTGGCGAAGTCGGATCCGGCGCCGGTGGGGTTGTTGTGGGTGGTGCGGTTGCTGGAGTTGCTGGTGGGGGGGTGTGAGTGGCCGGATGGAAGTGAGGCGCAGCTGGGGACGATGGCGCAGGGGTGGCTCGGCGCGAAGGACGCGCTGCTGTCGGCGGCGAACGGCCTCCGTGGCGATGCGGGTGCGGTGACGTCCGATGCCGGGCGGGGAGCGGAGAGTTTCGGGGCGTTCGCCGCGGGGGTGATACAGGCGCTGGAGGGGCTGGCGGAGGGGTGTGGGCAACTGGCGGGCTCGTGCGATGACCTGGCGAAGTTGAAGAGGGCCGCGCGAATGCAGTTCGGACTGTCGTGCGGGTTCTTGGCGATGACGTGGGCGTTGGCGGCCTCATTGTCGGCGGTGACTTTCGGCGGGTCACTGAGTGCGGCGACGGCGACGACGGAGGCGGAGGGGTGGGCGCTGCGTGCGTTTCTGCTGCGATTGGCGGGTTTTGTCAAGCCGGTGACGATGGGTGCGTGGTTCGGCGCCGGGCTGGACCTTTCGGGGCAGGTGTCGCGGATCCACTACGGGGCGGCGAAGGGTTTTGACGGCGGGGAGTTCTGGAAGTCGATGGGTGAGGGCGGGGTCGCGGGCGGGGTGATGGGGGTCGGCGGGCGGTGGCTCTCGGGCGGCGCTCAGACCTCGTTGCGTGGTGGTCTGCGGCAGTGGACGGCCCTGAGCGGGGCGCGCGGCGTCGTGGGGCGGTGGACCGTGACCGGGACGCTGGCGACGCTGGGCAATGGAGCGGCGCAGGGGGTGTTCGAGGGCGGGCATGTGGACTGGGGGCAGGCCGCGGTGTTCGGCTTCGGGATGGGTGGGCTGGAGGAGGCCAAGCTCGGAGGGCGTCAGGTGGCGGCGTGGGTGAGGGGTTCGGGCGGTGTGACGAGGGTGGCCGGAGTGCGTGGTACGGGCGGTGACCCCGCCCGTACCACGACCGGTCCCACGACCGGGACCGGGGATGAGGGCGCGACCGGCGGCGGGT
This sequence comes from uncultured Actinomycetota bacterium, assembly GCA_963799975.1. Lineage (GTDB taxonomy): Bacteria > Actinomycetota > Actinomycetes > Streptosporangiales > Streptosporangiaceae > Actinoallomurus. The sequence goes on from CAWCZF010000006.1 coordinate 2,196,494, forward strand.
CCGGTGACGGGGCCGCCGGCGGGCGGCCGGTGGTGCGGACCGCCGATCTGACCGCGGCCGCGGACGGTGTGACCAGGACGCGGGCCGCGGTGACCAGGACCGTCGTGACCGAGACCCGGACCGAGGTGACCGGAACCGACACCGCCGGAGAGGGTGGAGAGACCGGCGGGACTCAGCCGGTCCGCACCGGGCACCCGGCCGGCGCGGACGTCACCACCGCGACCGTCGAGACCACGCACGTCACGGTCCAGCACCTCACCACCGTGGAGGTCACGACCGGTCATCCCGTCACCGCTCAGGCGACCGGCGAGCCGACCGGTCCGCCGGTCGAAGTGGCGGCCGTCGTACCGGGCGGTCAGGGCCTGCCGGCCGCTCACCCGATCCACACCGAGCCGGCCACCGAAGGCGCACCCGGCGGCCTCCGGCCCGTCGCCGGCCTCGGCGGTGACGTCGGCGGAGCCGGTCACGTCCACGGCGGCGACGGACGGCCGCCGGCGCGTGGCGCGGAGCCGGTCGTCCCTGTGGCCGTGCCGGATCTCCCCGCCGCGCTGGCGCACCGCGCGCTCGTCGACGCACGCCGTGCCGTGGCCCCGGAGGGACTGGTGCTGGAGGACGGCAGCGTACGTGCGACCGACCGGAACGGGCGAGGTGTTCACATCCCGCACGAGGCGCTCCGCCGGATCGAGGAGCGTCTCGTGCGGCGCGCCGGCGAGGGTACGCCCATCGAGCAGTTGCGCGTCGTGGCGGCGGTGGAGCTGGGCTCGGTCCTGGCCGGCGCCGGTCACCGGCGTCCGGTGGCGCCCGCCCTGGTGGCACTCGGCCGGCTGGGCGGCGACCCGGCACGGCCGGGTACGACGCTGCGGCCGGACCTGCACACCGACGCCGCGCGTGACGTCGTGGAGCGGGCGAGCCGCATCGCCGAGAGCCAGTGGGCCGCCGCACGCGACGCCTGGCGTCTCGGCGACGAGCCGCCGGGCTCCTCCGTCGCGGCCCCCGGACTGCACTGGGCGGACCTGAGCCTGCGTGAGGTGGCCTCGGCGCTGGCCGAGCTGCGGCCATCGGACTTCGGCCGGGGTGTGACCGGCCTGACCTGGTCCGGCGACGGCACGATCCGGGTGGCGACCGAGTACGGGCCGCCGCGCGAGATCCGGGTCGTGATCGCGGACATACCCGATGCGGCCTCCGCGCTGGTGCCCGGCAAAGGCGGGGCGCCGGACGAGCTGAGGATCCGGCCCGAGACGGTGTCCCGGCAGGCCGCCGAGGCCGCCGGCATGACGCCGGCGAGCATCGCCGAGGCCGGCGAGGTTCTCCCGCGGATCCTGGGTGACTCCATCAGCGACGCCGTACGGCGGACGGCGGAGACGCACGCCCGGTCGGACCAGGGTGTCATCCGACGGCTCGCCTCCGACGTGCGCTCGCTCATGGGCGACGAAGGGCGCGTGAACCAGCTCATCAACCAGCACCGATACCTGACACGCACGTGGCTCGAGGCCACCGACCCCGCCGAGCTGTCGCGGATCGAGGCACGGATCGGGCAGGTGGGGCAGGAGCTGCGGACGAACGGCCAGACACCTCCCGTCCCGCCGTGGTCGAGCGGGTACGACCGGCCCCCCACCGCGCGTACGGAGCTGATCGAACGGGCGCGGGCGCTGTCGGACGCCCTGAGGAGGGACGTCACGGCCCTGCGTGCCCAGGTCGCCGAGCACCTGGCCATCGCCCAGCGCGAGCGTGTGGGCTCGGCGGCCGCCCGCGTACGCGGCTGGGAGGCGTCCGACCAGCAGGACCACGGCGCGGCCGAACGCCGGCGGGAAGCCGAAGCCGAGGTCGAGACCAGGTTCCGCGCGATGCAACTCCACACGCGGATCGCCGAACGACACGCCGAGGCGCTGGAAGAGGCCCTCGACGCGCAGAACGCCTACGACGCGATCCTGCTCAACCTGGAGTCCGGGCCCGAGCCGCGGCCCGGCCACGTCGAGCGCATGATCGCCGGCGCCGTCGCGGTGCACGCCGAGCAGGCCCGCGACAGCCTCGCCGCCTACCAGGCCGCGCTGGACCGGGCACTTACACCGGAAGGCACGGACGCCCGGCCGCCCGCCGGTACGGCAGAGATGCCGCCCGCCGGGACGCCGGTACGCCCGGGCGGCACGGACGAGCGGCTCCACGTGGTCATCGACGCGGACCCGGTCGTCGTCGCGACGGCCGAGCCGGGCACGGCGAGGAACCCGATCGCCGAGTTGCTCGCCGAGCGCCCCGACGCGCGGCCGCCGTCCTGGGACGCGGCTCTGGCGGAGACGCCGGCGGCCGGCACGGGACTGCCGGGCTTCGGGGCGGGCGGGGTCGCCCTCCCGGAGCCGCCGCGGGAGATCCGTCCTCCGCGGTACGTCGAGACCGGCGCGCTCGGCGAGACCGCGGTCCACGAGGTGCGGCTGCCGGCCGACGCCGCGGCCGCCGCGGAGCGATGGGTGGCCGGCCTGCCCCGCGACGTCGACCCGCGGATCTCCGCCGCGATCCGGACCTGGCTCACCGAGCGGCTGGCCGACGGCGACCGGGACGTCTGGACCGATCTGTTCCAGAAGGGCGCGTTGCTCGAGGTCGACGGAAAGGTCCTCTATCTCAAGCCGAGCCTGCTCGACTACACCCACGTCACCGGCCCCGAGGGGCGGGGCAGGCACTACTCGGTCAGCTTCGGCGGCCGCGAGGCCAGGCAGGGCGCGTCCCGGTCCTCGGACCTGGAGGCAAGCGGCGGCGAGGTCAAGATCGTCGACAACTCGGACGAGTACGAGGGCCTCGCCCTGCCCGAACTGGGCATCGGGACGACCAGGCACAGCACCCACGCGTCCGGCGCGAGCGTGATGAGCGGCCGCAAGACGGTCAGCATGCACGACTTCTTCGAGACGCGCTTCACGTTCAAGGTCTACGAGGGCGGCGCGGAGATCCCGTACGGCGCCAGAGTGGACGACGTGTCCATGGTCTTCCCGTTCCCCGCCGAGCTCCACCGGGAAGGCCCGCCCGCCGCCGACGACGGGCCGCGCGTGCTCCCCCGACGCGAGGTGACCCCCGACGCGGCGCGGCGGCTCCCCGACCACCGCGTGGTCGTCACCGCTCTGGACGCCACCCCCCTGGCCGTGGAGGTGCAGCGCCGGTTGCTGGCCGCGGGCGTCCCGGCGCGTGAGGTCGTGCGTACCGTCGAGGAGCTCCTGTCCACCGTGCTCAACGAGCAGGGGCTGAAGAACAACAGCCAGTGGCTGCTGACCAGCGGATCCGACTCCGGCCACGGTCTGCGCGTCAGCGCCGGCATCCTGCGCATGGACCGCGTGGACGAGAGCGGCATGCCCGTGACCGACGCGCGCCTCCGCGACGACCTTGGGCGGCACACGACCACGACCGACGGCCTGCAGACCGGCAACGCGCTGAACCTGTGGTTCGGCCTGAAGCTCGGTGTCGACAACACGGTCAGCAAGTTCTTCGCCAGGTTCGGCTTCACCCTGAAGATCGGCCCGGTCCACTTCGTCTCCACGTCCCACATGGACCTGCCGAAGGTGACCCTGATCAGGGCCACCGAGATCATCCGCTACGACGCGGTCTCACGGATGCACGTCTCCACGGAGCGGGCGGGCTCCTTCGACGTCGACGTACGTATGGAGCTGGCGGTGCCGGCGGACGAGGCGGGCCGGTTCGAGCGCGATCTCCTCGGCGGGCCGCACGGGCCGGCTCTCACGCAGGGCGAACGGCACCATCAGGCGGACGCCGCCGACTCGGCCGCCGGGCCCGGCACGGCCGTGCGTCCGGTCCACGGCGCGACCCCGCCCGCGTACCGGCCGCATCCCGAAGAGCCGGCGATGCTGGCCGCCGGGCGTGGCGCGGGGCTGGGCACCGTGGCACGCCTCCCCCGGAGCGAACGACTCGTCACCGAGATCCGCGACGCCCTGCGGGCGGCACTGCCCGACCTGCCGGAGAAGCTCGCGCGCCAGCTCGAGAACGCCCTCGACATCAGTTTCGGCCGACCGGCCCTGGAGGGCGACTTCACCCATCTGCTGAACGGGATCGACTTCCTCACCTCGGCCGGCCGCTACCGCATCGAGGTCAGCGCCCACGGCACTCTCGGCGAGCGGCGCGGCGTCGAGGAGTACGACCTGACCGTGAACGAACGCCGGCTCGTCGGGTCGGGGGCGACCACCGGCCTGGCACGGCTGCGGAACGTCCACCTGGTGCTGGCCGCCAACCTGCGCCTCAAGCTCGGGCACATATTCGGGATCGACTTCCCGAAGGCCTCGCTCAACGGCGGCGCGGGAGCGAGCACGCGGTCCGCGTTCGTCTCCGGTCTCACGGCCTACTACCGAACCGAGACCGACGGTGCCGTCGTCGCGTTCGAGCGTGCGCTCGGCATCGGCGTGGACGTACGCGTCACGCGGGGCGGCAAGGAGGTCATTCGCACGTCCTGGCAGGTGGACGGGGCGACGGCCGAGATCGCCGTACCGCGGCAGCACGTGCCGGCCCGGCCGGTGAGCGTCGCCGAGGCCGGGCAGGTGGGCCGCGTCGAGACGCTGGACGGCCCGCCGGACGACGTGTTCCACCTGAACGAACCCGTCGGCGGGGTGATCCGCGTCGGCGCCGTGCCGGAGCTCATGATCCAGGCGGCCAGGGCGTACGCCGACTGGGCCGGGCTGCCGGTGCCGCAGGAGCGCCGCGACGTGCCGCCGGAGATCCGCGACCTCTTCCGGCCCTCCTACCTGGAGGCCAACCTCGGCAGCCTCATGTCGCCGGACGGCCTCACCGTACGGCTGCCCGACCGGGACGGCCGGCAGCAGGCGGTGCGTCTCAGGCTCGGGCTGACCGGCCTGGAGCACACCGCGTCGGGTCCGGGCGTGGAGTACGAGCACTACCGGAACGCCAACACCCGTGTGCAGGACGGCCGCGGCGGCAGCATGAGCGTGGCGGCGCAGGGCCAGGTGGGCGTGCGCGCCGGGCTCCACCTGCACGACGATCCGGCGTACGAGGACAAGATCGTGGTGGACGTCGGGGCGGCGGTCAACGCCGCACGCGCGACGAGCCGCAGCAGGGCCACGGGCGCCATGGACATCGCCCGCGGCACGTACGGCAACGACCACCCCTCGCACTTCTACGAGAGTGGCCTGTGGGTCGAGATGACTCCGATCCGGTGGCAGGGCCACACCGTCGAGGAGGGCCCGGCCGCCGGGTTCTCGGTGAACCGGATCGTGGACCTCGTCGTGCCCGAGCAGGTGGCGCGCCACCTCGGCCTGCCCGGCCCGGCTCCCCACGTGCCCGAGGTGACCGACCACCGCCAGTACATCGCTCCCGAGCTGGCGCTGTCCTCCGGCTACGTCGAACATCTCGACTCGGCGGGCGTCCTCCCGGAGGTCGTCGCCGCCCTCCGGGCGCAGGGTGTGCTGTTCCCGGGTGAGGAGCGCACGGCGAGCCCCCTGATGGAGGTCCTGCGTGCCCGGTACGACGAGCTGGTCCTGGCCGGGAACCTGGTGGCGCTCGGCGACGGCGTGACCACCTGGCTGCCCGTCAAGGACGCCTTCGGCTTCACCAAGTACGTCGGCGTCAGGGTGAGCGCCGACGTGCTGACCGGCGAGCACACGGCCGAACGTCCCGACATGAAGCTGATGCTGCGCAGCGAGCGCACCAGCGCCGAGACGAGCGGGCACCAGACCACCACCGGCTGGAGCGGGCGGGCGCTCCTGCGCTACACCCGCTCCACCGACTTCATCGGCGGCACCGAGGCCGGGCTCGGACTCGGCCGGGACTCGATGAACTCGCGCAGCGAAGGCACGGGGGTCAAGGAGATCGACCGGGTGCAGACCTACGACCCGTCACACGAGTTCACCCACCCCGTCCAGTACCGGATCGAGATCGCCTACAGCCACGAGCCGCCGCCCGGCCTGGAGCAGCTGCGCAACGGAGTCCGCGAGGTGCAGCGCCGGATCGCGATGATCACCGGCAACGACGTCGGCCGCTTCTGGGAGACGCAACGCCTGATCACGACGCGTTTCGTGTCGGGCGAGCTGCGCCTCATCGTGCCCGAGCACCTCACCATGCACGTCGCCGAGCGCGAGCCCGTGGCCGGGACGGGACTCGTCGAGGGCGAGGCGCCGCGCTGGACCCTGCCGCAGGAACCGTTCCCGGTCAACGCGATGCTGGCCGAGTACGCCAGCCAGGTCGCGGTCCCGGCGGCCGAGCTGATCGGCCGGTGGGCGCCGGTGGCCGCCCTGCCCGCCGAGCTGCGCCCCGACGTGCCGCGGGTGTCGGACCTGCCGGCGGGGTATGAGCTCAACCAGCCCCTCGGCGTCGCCCTCCTCGACGCCGCCAACCCGCGGACCGTACGCGCCTGGCTGTGGAAACTGCTCACGCACGAGTACGTGGTTCCGGTCCTCGGCGGCGGCGACATGAGGGTCGGCCTCAACGTGCACTTCGGCGAGCAGATCGCCGCGACGGAACTCATGAAGGAGCGCCTCTACACCCAGACGACGACGAGCCGCGGACACGGAAGCGGCCGCGACAAGCACGTGAACGGCCTCACGGGTGGATCCGGCGGCCCGCTCGAGGGACCCCAGTACATCGGGGGCGCGAGCGGCGGCCGCGGATCCGGCCTGGACCGGTCCTCGCTCGTCCTCAACATCCGCGAACGCAACGTCGAGGCCAACGTCGACTACGTCTACTACCGGTGCGCCGTCAGCCTGGTCCTGCACGGCAAGGACGGAGACCTGGTGATGTACGTCCCCAGCGGCCTCTACGTGCGCTTCCTCCCCGAGGAGGTCGCCGAGATCCGCGAGGCGCACCCCGACTTCTTCGTGTGAGCGGGGCACCGGTCCGGTCACGCCCGCCATCGGGTCAGCTCGGCGGCGGCAGAGCCTCCGCCCGCTCGCGGTAGGCGGTCCGCGCCGTCTGCAGTCGTTCGCGTGTGAACCGCGCCGGATCCTCGTCGCGTGCCTGCCGTCCCGGTGCGGACCAGAACCCTTCGTCGGGCACCTGGTCCGCACCGGGCGGGACGAACTTGAGTACCTCCCCGATCGCCGCCGCCGCGATGGCCAGCGAGCGCCTCGCCTCGGCGAGATCGTCGTCGGGCACGCTGCCGGAGGTGAGGTCGGCCACCAGCCGCCACTGGCCCGCGTCGAGCAACTGCGACGGCTCCGGACCGCCGAAGGTCGGGTACTCCACCGGCATGACCTCGCGCTCGGGGAGCCCGAACCAGAACTCCCGCCTGGCACCGCAGGCCGAGCAGATGCCCGAGTATCGGCTGGCCAGTTCGCCGTCGCCGACGGCGAGCGCGCTGTCCCAGGCCGTTTCGGCCGAGCCGCACTCGTCGCATGGGTGCAGGTCGAGATAGAGATGTGCCTCGTCCCGGCTCCGCGCTACCGCGAACGGCATCGGATCACACTCCCTCTCCCCGGTCGTGCCGGGTCACCGGCCGCCCGATCCTCCGCCGTGCTGGCGCCAGAACTCATCCAGGCTCCGCTGGTAGAAGTCGATGTCGGCGTACATCCGTGCGCGGGTGAAGCGCTCCGGCTCCCGCCGGCGAAGCCGCGCACCCATCTCCGTCCAGATCGCCGCGGCGGGCAGTTCCGCGGCGTCGCCGAGGAACTTCACGGCCTCGGCCTCGGCGTCTCTGGCGAACTCCCAGTCCTGCACGATGCTCAGGAACCGCTCGTCGTCGGAAGGGTCCAGCGCGAAGTGCAGCCCGGAGCGCAGCGCACGGCGGGCGTACACGATGCCGATCCGCACCCACTGCCCGGCGTCGATCAGCGAGGAGACGCCCGAGCCGAACATCAGTTCGCTGCGCCTCGCCTCGGCCTCGCCGGCGTAGGGCACGCGCAGGCTGATCTCGGGACCGGGGCCGTGGTACTTCAGCGACCAGGCGTCGTCGGTCTCGGTGAGCGCCGTCGACGACCGGTAGTCGCGGGCGACATCGTCCTCCACCCCCGCCGTCGCGGAAACGGTGAGGCTGATGAAGAGATACGCCTCGACGAGCGTCCTCGCGTCCTTCGCCTCGTCGCCGTCCGGCGCCGTGTCGTCTGACATCGCAGTCCTCACCTTGGAAATCCCTGACGAATTATGCCGTCAAGCCGCACGTACGGCGCGCGGGCGCGGCCACGTGGTCGTGCCGCAGCGGGTTAGCCGCCGCCGAAGCCGCCGACGATGCCGCCGCCGCCCATGTCCGTACCGCCCTGGTTGGAGAGGTTGCCCTGCCACGGGTCCAGCTCCCCCAGTTCCCTGGGGACCGGCCAGACCGGAGTCGGTGCCGCCGGGACGGCGATGCCACGCCGGGCGAACTCGGTGCTCAGCCGTTCGGTGAAGGTGCCCAGCGTCGAGGGCAGCTCGAACACCTGGCGCAGGTCGATTCCGTACCGGTCGGCGAGCGCCGGCAGGTCGGGGGGCAGGCCGGCGAACGCCGCGGCGAACCCTCCGTCGCTCTGCGCGTCCTCGCTGACCAGCGAGCCGTCCCGGCCGGCACGGTAGCGATGCGGTTCCTGACCGGGCACCCGCACCTCGATGCGGACGTCGGAACCGTTCAGCCGGGCCTCCATGCGCGCCTGGGTCAGGGCCGCCGACGGGTTGGCCGGGTCGGCGTCGACGATGCGCCACGTGGGTGCGGGTGCCGACGTGCGGGGCGTACCCTGCCCGGTGCCCTGAACCGTCGCCGGAGGAGCGGCGTGCGGCGCCCCGGCGTCGCGTTCGAGCCGTTCACGCATGGCGCGGAACTCGTGCTCGGGCATGCGCACGACCGTCGTGCCCCCCACCGTCCGCACGACATGCTCGCCGCCACGGTCGAAGGTGATGTCGTAGGTGACGCGAAGGCCGACCGCGACCCCCAGGCTTCTCTCGAAGCCGCTGGTCTCCCGCCGGCCCCCGCCGCTCTCGGACAGAACCTCCGAAGACTGCGCGCCCGTGCCTCTCCCCACGTCCAGCGCGGCCGGCGTCCCGCCCCCGTCCACGCTTCGGCTCACCGGCCCCGGACGGCCGTTGGTGACCGACCAGCCTGTGGTGCGCTGAATCCGGTCGACTTCGCCGAACTCCTTCACCTCGGCGGGGCCCTCGAGGACCTGGGCGTCCCAGAGCCTGGCCCTGATGGTCACATCCGCGTGCCGCGTGTCGCTGAACACCCGGAACCGGCGGCCGTTCTCGCCCAGCGTCTGCTCAAGCGTGGCGCTGCGTCCCACCTCCGACCAATGCAGGACGAGCTGGGCTCGTACGGCCCTGGCGGCACCGGCACCGAGCATGTCACGGCCGGTCAGGACGTCGCGCATGACCTCGAACGCCTGCGGGGCGTCGACCGACGACACGAAGGTCTTGACGCCGAAGAGATCGGCGGTGCGCAGGTCCGGCAGCGACTCCGGCTTGGCGGGCAGCGGTCCGTCGGCGGGCCGGACCAGCCCGGTGGGGAGCAACCGGGTCACTGTTCCGGTCAGCACGACCGGTTCTGGGTCGGGGGTGCCCGCATGGACCTTGTCATCGAGCAGGTGACGGACGGCGGCGCGCACCCGTCCGTCACGCACCGGCGTCCGCGTGACGGTGATCGTGATCTTGGCATCCTGCTTTACCCGATCCAGGCCACCGAAGTCGCCGTACCGCTGCATTCGTGTGTCCTGCTCGCCGCTGGTCCCCGTGTGCGCTTGGCTCCGGCTGGTGCCCACGTGACCGTTGACCCCCTCCTTTCCGCGGCCGCCACCGCCGCCGGCACCGAGCGCGTTGGTGATGAACGACGCGTCGGACTTGTCGATCTCGCCGTAGTGGTAGTCCTGAAGGAGCATCACCACGTCTTTGGCGCTGCCGACCGCTTGCGCCCGATCCCCCAGTTCGATACGAGCCTGAACGGTGATCAGCTCAGTCCGGCCGGTGTCGCCCCCGCCGACGCGGACCACGAACTCAGGGGCGAACCCCCACGGGTCCAGCATCATGTCGATGTTGCCCCTCCATCGTGGACCGCCGAAGAGGTCCCTCAGCCCCTGTCGAAACATCGGGTCACGGGCCAGCGCATTCGGCGAGGCGTTCATGACGGCTTGCTCAACCGCCTCGTGCACCTTCTTGTCGGTCCAGCCGGGACCGAAGTCGACGTCCTCGATGAGGCTCGTGCCGATCTTGTGCGCGAGATGGTCCGCCACCACCACCTCACGCGGCAGCGCGGCCAGCCTGCGGGCCTCGTCGAGGACCGCGTTCAGCCGGTGTTCGGCGCCGGGCTCGGTCACATGGACGTCGAGACCCGTCATCGTCATCAGTTTGTCGGCGAGCACGTCGGGTGTGTGGTGGGCGGACAGGTCCGGCACCGGCTCACCGCGCCGGGCGGCCTCGCCCAGGTCTCCAAGGTAGCGGCTGATGAGCGGCCCGGCCAGGTGCCGGTCAACGGACAGGTTGTCATGCAGAACGCGGTCCACCGCGTCCGCCACGAGGTCCAGCGGCAGCGGCAGCACGCCGTGGGTGTACTGCTCCAGCGCATGGCGTTCGGGCAGCGTGTACAGGATCGGGCGGTCGGGCAGGACCACCGGCTCTCCGTGGTGGCCCGTCTCTTCACCGGTGAGATGGAAGTCCACCTTCGCCTTGAAGATATAGTGCAGGCCGACCTCGATGCCCAGCCGCTCCCGGCCCCAGATCGCGAGCTTGGTGAGGAAGTGCGTCCAGCCCCTCGTATGGCTGCCGTCGACGCTGAAGGCGGCGCGGAGAACACGAGCCCAGTGCAGCACGCCGTGGACCGACCCGCTCCCGGTCCAGCCGTACGACCTTCCCGACGTGGCTCCCGCGGTGCTGAGCGTCAGGTCGATGTTGCCGGTGAGCGAGGTGGTCTTCCCCACGACCTCCGCGTCGTGAATCTCTCCCGTGACGTAGACCTTCGCCTGCACCGGACGCATGCCCTGCGGCCGTACGGCGGTCTCCGTGCCGTACGGCGTGTGCATCCACTCCGGGTGCGCGATCAGGCCACGAGGGCCGAAGTGCGCGACGAGTTTGTGGAACGCGGGCGAGTCCGGTCGCATCGTGCGCGGCAACAGCTCGGTCAGCGCGGCGACCATGCCCTTCACGTCCACGTGCTGGAACGTCGCCAAACCCAGCACCTTCGGCGACGGCGCCCGGTCCACTCCGGCGGAGAAGGGGGTTTCGAGCCGCGGCATCATGTCCGCGGACCAGGAAACGCGTGCGCTTCCGGGCATGGAGACGACCTCGGAGACGGTCCCGTCGGCGTAGATCAACTGCGCGTGCACGGTGTGCGGAATGTGGTGGGTTCCGACCTGGCCGGTGGTCTCCGTGATGGACACCCTGTTCTTGACGTAGCCCTTGGACCCGCCTTCGGTGAAAGAAAGGTTCCCGCCGACGTCGAATTCGGCTCCTGGGGCGAAGCCGCCTTCCCCGGGCTTCATCGAGTGATCGGCATACGCTCCGCCGGTGACGTTGCCGGACCTCGTACGGGTGTGGGCATGGCTCACGTTGTCCGACCCGATGTCCAGGTTGACCACCGCCTTGTGGGTGCCGACGTTCTCGTACACGGCCTGGTCGAAATGCTGCTCCAGCCAGACGTGGGCGAGGGCGTGCTGGGGAACATGGCCGGTGCGGGCGAACACCAGGTCGAAGTAGCCCCCGTCTTGAGAGAGGGGATCGTAACCGGTCTCCTGGCGCCGCGCTGCCAGTTGCTCCTCGACCGTCCGCAGGACCGCGACATGACTGGCCAGCACCAGCGGATCATCCGGCATCACGGGCATCCGGTCATCGCGGAGCTGGGGGAGTATGGCCTGCTCCCGCAGGAGCTTCTCGAGCACATGCCGGATCTCGACGCCGCCGACGAAGTCCTCCACCTGCGCCGGGCCCGCCCCGCGAAGCTGGTCGGGGCCGTTGCCGATCCAGGTCGGTACCGCGCCGACATGACCGTCCGGAGGGAGCGGAACCGGATCGCCGCGCAGGACGATCGATCCGTCGGGGTGCCTGAGCGCCTCACCGCTCGCGTTTCGTACGATCGCATTTTCGTCGACGGGAAACCCGGCGCGGGCGGCGACCGCCTCCGGAATACGGACAAGAACAGTGCTCTCGACCGTGATCGGTGGCAGAACCGTCCCGTCGGCCCTCTCGAAGACCATCTCGTGCCGCACGGTGAGCAAATAGCCCTGCGAATGTCCGGTGTTGCGATGCACCCCGACATGGATCGCCACATTGTTAACGCTCGAGCTGTCCGTGTAAGCGACCACGCGGCTCCCCTTGAGGAGGAATCCGGCGTCGATTCCATAGTGCCCCGAACCCGGAACGACGTCGACGTCGTTGAGCCCTGGGCTGATCTTCACCTGCCCGGTGAGGCCCAATGAGGTGCCGTGCGACTCGCTTCCGGTCGAACCCGAGAACCCGATGCGCAGTGCCTCCCCCCAGTGGTCCGGGGTGGACTCGCCGTAGAGCCGCGTCCTGTCCATCACGAGCGTGCTCTTCAGCCGCATGTTCACCGCCAGCCGGCCGTCGCCACCGGTCATGAGGCGCTGGAGCCCGTCGGGGTCGTTCAGCGCCTCGTACGCCAGGTTGGTCGTCTCCTCCCTCACCATGGTGTGTGACTGGTCCCACGACACCTTCCCGATCGCGTCGTAGTCGGCGCCGAGTGCCGCCGTCATCTTGTCGGCCAGTTCCTCCAGATTGGTCATGCCGTTGGCCGTGTGCTCGGGGAAGACGAAGACGGTCTGCTCGCCGGCGGGGAGCCGGATGGTGCGTTCCGGGGCGCCCGCGGTGTAGGCGTGCGAGATGAACACGTTCAGGCTGGTCGCGTCGTTCTCGCCACCGGCGGTGACCTCCTCGGTCGATCGCCAACCGGCTTTGTGCGAGGTCCGGACGTCCACCGTCCAGGCCACCTCGGCGTCGAACAGCGTCGCCTCGCCCCGGATGTCCTCGACGCCGCCGTAGCGCGCGTGCTCGAGCGCGCCACCGGTCACCGACCGTTGCCTGCCCAGTTCGATCTTCACGCCGGGGTCGACCCAACGCGCCACCTTACGGATCAGCGACCCCGGGGGGAACAACCTCGCCAACAGGCTGAGGTCCCCGCCGATCGGCACGTTTCGTGCGTAGTTGATGGTCGCCGCGGTGGTCTGGCCGCCCTGCGGGAAGTCCCCGATGATCATCTCCGACGAGATCATCGGCGGGTCGAGCACCTCGGCCAGCTCACCGGCCGTCAACCGGATGCGCAACTCACCGGCGTGCTCCGTGCCGACGGGCACCACCGCGCCGTCGGGGCCGACGACCTTGCGCCACTCCCGGCGCAGCAGGTACTGCAACTGGTCCGGGGCGTACCGGCGGTCCACACCGTTGCGCTCCAGCGCTCGGTTGACCGCCTCGGTGAGCGCGGTGAGATGGGGCATGCGTCCCGTCGGCATGCTGGTCGTCAGCACCTCATTCGGCGGCACCGTCTCCGCGAGCGCCGCCCGGTACTCATCGAGCCTCTCCTGCGCGGTCCGCGCCAGCGCCTCCGCCTCGTCCAGGGCCGCCCGGTCGCGGGCGCCGCCGGCCCGCGTCTCGGCGATCGCCGCCTGGTCGATGGCGTCCCGCAGTGCCTCGTAGGCCCACCGCGCCTCCCGGGCCCGGTCGAGGGCCTCCTGGTAGCGAAGCGCGATCCGCGAGTGGCGTGAACTCCGCCTCAGCTCCCCGTCGCCTCTGGCGAGTTCCCTGCGGAGGCGTTCGTGCGCCGTGGCGTCGTGCTGCGCGGCCTCCAGCGCCTTGCTGAATGCTTTGTCGGCATCCCCGCCCGCCTTCTCCGCACTGGCCATCTTGGCCAGCACGCGCTCGTCCAGTGCCTCGGCGTCCCGCGCGAGCGCGTCGACGTGTTGCCGCGCCTGCGCCCCCAGCTCGGCGAGCGGTGTGTCGCCGAACGAGACGGCCATCGGCGCAGGTGCGTCGCGTCCGGGCAGGTGAGGCGTGTCGGAGGTGGTGATCTCAGGATGCAGCGCCGTGTCGAGTGCGGTGGCGTAGGCGGTGAGCCGATGGTGTGCCTCGGTGGCGAGGAGCACGCCCGCGTCGGCGTCGGTCTGGGTCATGAAGCGGTCGGCGCCGCGGTCGGCATGTTCGGCGGTGTGGTCGAGGTTGCTCAGGAGGGCACGGTAGGAGGTCCGGGCCTGGTGGGCGGCGTCGCTGGCCTCCTGGTAGTCGCGGGCGTGCTCGGTGTGGCGGCGGGCCTCGCGGAGATGGATCTCGGACTGGGCGGCGAGGCGGCGTTCGGTGACGGGATCGTTGTCGCGCCGGGCCTGGAGGGAGTCGGCGAGGGCGTCGACGGCTCTCTCGGCGGCCTGGTCGGATCGGATGTTGTGGGCGTCGACGATTTCGTCGAGCGTGGTGACGTCGCGGTCGAGGGTGGCGGTCAGTTCGTGGACGTGCGCGGTGAGCCGCTGGTGGGGGGTGAGCGGAGGATTGGCGGGGTCGTGACCGTCGGAGCCTTCGACCCAGGGCGGCTGGGGTGGTGTGTGGCCGGTGGTGCGCAGGTCTTGGCCGGTCTGCCTGATCTCGAGGGCGAGGCGCGCGCGTTCGGCCGGGTCGGTGGTCTCGCGCCATTGGCGGGTGAGATAGCGATGGTCGTTGATGAGGCGCTCGACCCGGGCGGGGTCGCCCAGGCTCAAGCGGACGCCGGTGGCGAGACGGCGGATCATGCCCTGTTCGGAGCGGGCGTGTTCGGCGGCGGCGTGCTGGACGGCGTCGGTGATGCCGTGCTGGAGGATCTGGGGCAGCATCCGGGTCGCCTGGGCGATCCGCTCGGGTGTCATCCCGGCGGTCTCGGCGGCGGGGGCACCCTCGAGGGCTTGGCGGGAGATGACGGAGGGTGCGATGCGCAGCCGTTCGGGCTGCCCGAACCGCCCGTGTTCGAGGGTCGAGACCGTTTCCACGAGGGGATGGATCTCGACGTTGATCCGGACCGTCCCGGTGAATTCGCTGACCACCTCGATGACATTCTCACCGGACCAGCGCCACTCGGTCACGCCACGGCCGAAGTCGCTGGGCCGCAGCTCGTCCAGCGCCGCGTGTACCTCACCCAGGGTCAGGCCGTCCGCATGCAGCGGCCGCGTCAGCGCCGCCGCGCCGTGCTGCTCCGGGGCCTCGGCGATCTGGGGGGCGGCCAGCGCTGTGGCGCGTTCCACAATGTCCCGCGCGGCACCGTCGTGCAGGTCCGGCCGCAGTCGTGCGTCCGGGGGAAGCCGGTCGCCGGCGGGCAGTCGCGCGTCCGGGTGCTCCGCCCGGATCTGCCGGCTCAGGCGGGCGGCGGCGGCATCGCCGGGGACCTGGTCCATCAACCGCGCGAGTCCCTCCAGCGCACCCTCGGCCGCCGGCGTACGAGAACTCCGCGCGACCTGTTCCCCGATCCACGCCGCCGCCTCGGCCCGCAGCCGCTCGAACGACACCCCCTCAGCCGCACGCACCGCCAGCCCCGCCTCGGCCTGCCGCAGCACCCCCTCACCGATTCGCACCGCTCGCCCACCCGAATCGGTCAACCGCACACTTCCGTCCTGCAACACCAGCCCATCCGGCGCCACGATCTGCCGCGCCCGCCGCAACGCCTCATGCGCCAGATCACCGGTCCCCCCACCCCCGCCCGGCACCGGTGCCGGCACCTCACCACCGCCACGAGCAGGAGGAACCGGCGGAACGACACCGCCCGGCCCCGCCGCCCCGACTTCCACCGTGTCCGGGTGCGCCGGCACGACCGGCACCACACCGCCCGCCTCACCCTCCCGGCCCGGCACGGCCGGCACCACAACCTGCCCTTCCCCAGCAGCCACGGCACCAGTGACCGGGTCACCGACACCCGCCACCTGACCGCCTACCTCACCCTCCCGCCCCGACACGGCCGGCACCACAACCTGCCCATCCCCAGCAGCCACGGCACCAGTGACCGGGTCACCGACACCCGCCACCTGAGTCTCGGCGAGGTGACCTCCTTGCGGGAGGCTGGGCAGTCCGCCGCCACCGGGGACGTCCGGCTGCCCGTCACCCCCCGGCCCCGTTCCAGCACCGCCCCTGGTGACCGTCCCATCACCGCCGGTGTCACCGCTACTGCCGCCCGCCAGGGACTCGGCCACCCCGGATTCCCCTTGCACTTCCGTCACCAAAGCCACGGTCACGATGCCGTCGGCCCCGGTCCCAGTCGTGCTCTGGGTGGTGGTGTTCTCCGTCGTGTTCTGGGCCGGGTCGGTGTGCACACCGTCTGCGCCGGCCGTCTGCGTGACCCCGCCGACGTGAGCGGACGGCATCCCCATCACCCGTGCGGCCACCTGACGCCCCGCGTGCTTGGCCTCCTCCAGCCCTCCCATCCCGAAGCCGAACACCGCGGCCTGCCCCCAGTCCACATGCCCGCCCTCGAACACCCCCTGCGCCACCCCGTTCCCCAGCGTCGCGAACGTCCCTCCCGGCGCCCAGCGCCCCACGACCCCCTGCCACCCACCCGAGGCCGTCCACTGCCGCAGACCACCACGCAACGAGTCCTGCGCACCGCCCGCGAGCCACCGCCCGCCGACCCCCATCACCCCGCCCGCGATGCCGCCCTCACCCACCGACTTCCAGAACTCCCCGGCGTCAAAACCGTCCGCCAACCCGTAATTGATCCGGGAAATCTGGCCCGCCGAATCCAGCCCGGCACCGAACCACGCACCCATCAGCACCGGCTTGACAAAACCCACCAACCGCAGCAGAAAAGCTCGCAGCGCCCACCCCTCCGCCTCCGTCGTCGCCGTCGCCGCACCCAACGACCCACCAAAAGTCACACCCGACAACGAATACGCCAACGCCCACGTGGCCGCCAAAAACACACACGACAACTTGAACTGCATTCGCGCGGCCAGCTTCAACTTCAGCAGGTCATCAGACGAGCCCGCCAGCTGCCCGCACCCTTGCGCCAGGCCTTCCAGGACCTTCACCAAGTTCTCGGCGAAAGTCGCGAAACTCGACGTCGCCTCCCCCGAATCTTCCGAGGTGACCGCACCCGCATCGCCCCGCACGCGTTCCGCCGCGTTACGCAACGCACTTGCCATGCTCTGCCAGCCCCGCGCCATCGTCCCCAGCTGCGCCTCACTTCCATCCGGCCACTCACACCCCCCCACCAGCAACTCCAGCAACCGCACCACCCACAACAACCCCACCGGCGCCGGATCCGACTTCGCCAACCCCCCCGTCACACCCGGCAACCGATACAGATCACCCCCACCCAACCGCCCATCCACCACCCACCCCGGCACCTGCAACCCCACCGTCGACGCCTCATCCGCCGCCGTGTACCGCCGCCCCGAATCCTGCAACCACAACCCCATCGCCCGCACCACATTCACCACGCCCGCCAGGTCACTCAAAACCTGGTCTCGCGCCGCTTTGAAGCCGCCACCGTCCTCCTGACCGTCGAAGAACGCCCGCCCCAGTTCGTCCGACCCCCAACACCCGTCCGTGCCCGCCAACACCCCGCACAACGCATCGACCGCACGGCCCAGCCCGTCCGCCGCGTCCGCCACGTCGCGCCCAGACGCCACCCACACCCGGGGGTGGACATCGAAACCAGGCGCGGCCACACGACCCTCCTTGGCTTCGCGGAACCGGGCGCGCGGCTCCTCCGGCGGGTTCCCGGGCGGCTCGCCCCTTCACCCCGGCGGTCGCTCCTCTCATCTCGCCGTTCTGCCGACTTCTGGCACAACTCGCCAAGCCGGCACCGGTTCATCCGATGTCCGCCGGGGGTTCACCCCTGTAACGCGGAGATTACCTCGCAGGGCAGATCTACGGCCATATTCACATAAAGGAAATATGTCTCAACCGTCTCCTGCGTTACAGCCACGCGTTGCTTAATCGGTACAGAAATACTCTTTGCCACTTTCCTCCACCGGAGCGTGACCTACTTGCACTGAGTCGCGGTTGCGGAGGCGGGCTCAGGGGTCCACACGGGCCGGCGCGTCGCCAGCCACCACCGGGGCGCGTTCTCGTCGACGGCCGCCGACCGGGCGGGTGGATGACGGCCTGCAGACGACGCGCCGCGTCGAGATGGTCGACGGTCCAGAGCGAAGCCGCTGGACGAGCCGCCGGAGGAAATGTGTCAACGCGGCCCCTGGCGTGAAGGCGGCGGCAGAACGGCTGGGGGAGTCCTGCTCCGGGCCAGGATGTCGGCCGCCGAACGAGGCCGTCAAGACGATCTCCTCGTCCTGTGGACAAGCCGGCGTACCGGCCTGGTAGAGCGTCCGGCCGCCGGTTCCGCCGGCGAGCACCCGCGACCCGCGGCCCAGGGCCGCCCGCCCGGTCAGATGCCGGTGCGACCGCCCTCTTCGGCGGTGCCCGAGTCGGCCATCAGCCCGGCCAGTACGGCGACGTGGCTGACCTCGAGCGCCCTGGTCGCGGTCAGGAGCGTCACGGTCTGCCGGCGGCTGCGCTCGGTGAGGTCCGCCAGCGCCGCGGCCGCGGCGGGGTCCTCGAGTTCGGCGCGGTAGCGACCGGCGAACTCCTCGAACCGGGCGGGATCGTGCGCGTACCAGGTGCGCAGCTCGTTGGACGGCGCGATCTCGCGGCACCACGCGTCCAGCCCGGCGGCCTCCTTGGACAGCCCGCGCGGCCACAGGCGGTCCACGAGCACACGCGCGCCGTCGCCGGGTCCCGGCGGGTCGTACACCCGCGCCACGCGTACCCCAGAGGACATGAGGTCATTCTCCACGCAGGCGGATGCCGTCGTCGCGCGCCCACGCCGGCGGCAGCGCATTGACGCGTTCGCCCAGTACGGCGCATGCTGTCCGGCGAACCGCGATCGGCTGGAGGCCGCATGCGCATCGGGCTGCTGGGGACCGGACCCTGGGCGAGGATCGCGTACGGTCCGGCGCTCCGCGACCACGGCGAGGTCGACCTGGTCGGAGTCTGGGGGCGGCGCCCCGAGGCCGCCGCCGCGATCGCGACGAGCTTCGGCGGCCGCCCGTACGCGGACGTGGACGATCTGATCAAGGACTCCGAGGCGATCGCCATCGCCCTGCCGCCGGCGATCCAGGCGCCGCTGGCCGAGCGCGCCGCGCTGGCAGGCCGCCATCTGCTGCTGGACAAACCGCTGGCGGCCGATGTCGCGGCCGCGCGTGCGGTGGTGGACGCGGCCGCGCGTACGGGCGTCGCCTCGGTCGTCTTCTTCACCATGCGGTTCGCCGACGAGACGCGCGACTGGATCACCGCGCGGGCACGGCGCGGCGGGTGGTTCACCGGGCGCGCGGACTGGCTGGGCGCGCTGGACACCGAGGGCAACCCGTTCGCCGACTCGCCGTGGCGGCGGGAGAAGGGCGGTCTGTGGGACGTCGGCCCGCACGCCCTGTCCGTGCTGCTGCCTGTGCTCGGCGACGTCGAGCGGGTACTCGCGGCGGTTCCCGGTCCGGGTGACACCGTCCATCTGGTCCTGCGCCACGAGAGCGGCGCGTCGAGTACGGCGACGCTGAGCCTGACGGCGCCCGGCGCCGCCGAGGGCCCGGCGGCGGAGTTCCGCGGCGAGGCCGGCATCGCGTCGATGCCGGCGAACGAACAGGACGCGGTCACGTCACTGAGCCACGCGATCGACGCCCTGATCGAGTCGGCGCGCACCGGCCGCGCCCACGCGTGCGACGCCCGCTTCGGCCTCCGCGTGGTCGAGATCCTCTCCGTCGCCGAGGACCTGCTCACCCGCGACTGAACGGCCCGCCGCACGCCTCTCCCCACGACCCGGCCGCGAGAACCCGGGGGGTAGGCCCCCGGATCGTCATGCCGGGACATCGCCGCGTCAGCGGCACATGCCGGGACGGCCCCGGCCCGCACCGCCGCTGGGCGTGCGCGTGCCGCGCACGCTCGCGGCCCACCACCCCGGCGAACCGCACACTCAGCGGTGCCCGGCACCGCCGCATCGCGGGCTCGGCCGCTCGGCGATCCGGCCCGCGAGACGCGCCAGGTACGGATCCTCCGCCAGGGCCGCTCTCGATGTCAGCGGCGCGCGTTCGCTCGGCGGGTCGGCTCGGCCGTGGCCGGGTCCTCCGGCCAGGGGTGGCGCGGATACCGGCCGCGCAGCTCCGCGCGTACGCTCCGGTAGCCCTCGCGCCAGAACGAGGCGAGGTCGGAGGTGACCGCGGCCGGCCGGCCCGCGGGTGAGAGCAGGTGGATCACCAGTGGCACGCCCGCGACGAGCGGGGCGCGCTGCCAGCCGAACAGTTCCTGGAGCTTGACGGCGAGCACCGGCCGCTCGGCCGCGTAGTCGATCCGGATCCGCGAGCCGCTGGGCACCGTGATCCGCTCCGGCGCGACCTCGTCGAGCCGCGCCGCGCACTGCCAGGGCAGCAGGCCGCGCAGCGCGGCGGCGACGTCGAGACGTGCCAGGCCGGCCCGGTCGCGTGCGGCGGCGGACAGGTCGAGGGAGTCGAGCAGCGCGTCGTCGTCCATGGCCGGCCAGGGCGGGCCGAGCACGCGGTGGCAGAACGCCAGCCGCGAACGCAGCGCCGCCGCGTCGCGTGTCCACCGCAGCAGGCCGAGGCCCTCGCGGCGCAGTCCCTCGCGCAGGGCCGCGCGTACCAGGGAGGGATCGGGGCGGGCGAGCGGCAAGGCGGAGAGCTCGATCGCGCCGAGGCGTTCGACGCGGCGAGCGACGACGTCGCCGTCGCGCCAGGCGACCTCCTCCTCGGCCACCACGCCGGCGGCGAGCCGCGCCGTGCGCTCCGTGATCGGGACGGCGAGGCGGATCCGGGCCGACGCCGCGCCCGCCGGGCGGTCGGCGTCCGCTATCGCCAGCCACTCGGCGCCGGCCAGCCGGGACCCGCGCGCGGGTACGGCGGCGGTGCCGGAGGCCATCAGGTAGCCGCCCTCGCGAGCGCGCGCGACCCGCTCGGGAAAGGCGAGGGCGACCACGACGCCCGCGGCGGTCTCCTCGTCCACCCCGGTACGCGCGGCGTCGGGCACCGCGCGCCGCAGCCGTCGTACCTCCTCGCGCCACTGCCGGTCGTGCCGCCGCGACCGCCACTCGGTCACGAGGTCGTCGCCGGTACGCCGGTCATCCGAGAGCAGCGCCACGACCTCGGCGACGAGCGGTCCCGCGTGCTCGGCGCCGTCGAGCAGGGCACGGGCGAGCCGCGGGTGCACGCCGACCCCTGCCATCCGGCGGCCACGCGCGGTCGCGCGGCCCTCCTCGTCCACGGCGCCGATCGCCCGCAGGGTCTCCCGCGCGGCCCGCATCGCCGCCGGCGGCGGCGCGTCCAGCAGCGCGAGCCCGTCCGCGCCCGGATCACCCCAGCACGACGCCTGGAGCGCGAACCCGGTCAGGTCGGCCAGCTCGATCTCGGGCCGCGGGCGCTCGGGCAGCCGCGCGTGCGCGGCCTGGGACCAGCAGCGGTAGACCCGGCCGGGTGCCTCGCGCCCGGCGCGGCCGGCCCGCTGGTCCGCCGTCGCCCGCGACGCGCGTACGGTGGCCAGCGCGCCGAGGCCGCGTGCGTGGTCCATGCGCGGCTCGCGCGACAGCCCGGCGTCCACGACGGCGCGTACGCCGGGGATCGTCAGGCTCGACTCGGCGACGGACGTGGCGAGCACCACCCGGGCAGGTCCGGTCTCGCGCGGCCGCAGCGCGCGGTCCTGCACCTCGGCCGGGGCGCGCCCGTGCAGCTGGAGCACGTCGAGTCCGGCGAGCGCGCCCGCCACCCGCGCCAGTTCGCGCGCGCCGGGCAGGAAGCACAGCACGTCGCCGTCTCCGTCCGCGAGGGCGCGGCGCACCGTGCGCGCGACGTGGTCCAGGAGCGCCGGGTCGACCGACATGCCGTGCGGCGGGCGTACGGGGACGGGCGGGGGCGCCCACAACGTCGCCAACGGGTGGGCCGCCGCGCCGGCCGTCACCACCGGTGCGCCGCCCAGAAGCCGTGACCACGGGCCGGTGTCGGCGGTGGCGGAGGCGGCGACGAGGCGCAGGTCCGGCCGCAGCGTCGCGCGTACGTCGAGGAGGAAGGCGAGGGCGGTGTCGGCGTCGAGGTGGCGTTCGTGGCACTCGTCGAGGATGACGACATCGGCGCGCAGGTCGGGATCGTGCTGGAGCCGCTGGAGGAGCAGTCCCGTGGTGACCACCTCGACCGTACGGCCGGGGCGCCGCTCACCGCGGATGGCGTACCCGACGCTCTCGCCGACCGGCTCGCCGAGCATCCAGGCCATCCGGCGGGCGGCGGCGCGTGCGGCCATCCGGCGCGGCTCGGCCACGACCACGCGCCGCCCGGCCTCGGCGAGGACGAGCGGGACGAGCGTGGTCTTGCCGGTGCCCGGCGGCGCCGCCAGGACGGCCGTACCCGCGGAGTCGAGGGCGGCCAGCAGCGCGGGCAGCGCCGCCGAGACCGGCAGATCGTGGGAACGCACCGCACCAGTCTCGCCGAAGCCGCGCCGTCCCGCGCTCGGCGGGACCCGGCACCGCGGCCCGGTGTCAGCCGCGCGGGTCCGGCTCGGCCGGCGCGCCGTCGAGGATCCGCAGCGTGCGTACGGCCCGGTCACGCGCCGTACGGTCGTTCCGGCGGCACGCGGCGGCGCGTACGGCGAGGGCGGCGTTCGGCAGCCGTACGGACCGCCATTCGCGGTCGAGCAGCAGCGCGACGGTCAAGAGCAGCTCGGCGGCCTGGGCGAGCGGCGCGTCCGGTTCTTCGGCCGTACGCTCGACGGCGCTGAGGATGGCGTCCTGCTCCACGAAGAGCCAGGTCCGCGCCGCCTCACGGGACATGCGGCGCACGGCGGGCGGCGGGCCGCCGGTGCGGTCGGGCCACGAGACGCAACAGGCGACGCCGAGGGCGCGCGCCGCGTGACGCGCGGCGGCCAGGTAGTGGACGATCAGCCCGACCAGCGCGCCGGCCCGCTCACCCGGGCGGCCGGGGCGGTCCAGCGCGAACGCGCGAAGCAGGTGGTGGTAGCGGTAGCGACCGGGCCCGGTGCACTCCAGCAGGCTCAGGTCGGTCAGCGTCTCCAGAAGGTCGTCCGCGCGCTGGTGGTGCAGCCCGAGCGCCGCGCAGGCCGCGCCGGTGGAGAAGCCGGGGCCGTCGGCGAGCGCGAGCAACCGGAACGCTCGCGCCTCGTCGGCGGCGAGCAGGTCATGGCCGCGGCGAAAGCACGCGACCGCGGCGGGCAGTTCGTCCACCCGGCCGCACAAGAGGCGGCGCGCCAGCACGCCGATCCCCGGCGACGGCCGCGCCGACAGCCATCCGCCGGCGCCGCGGATCGCCAGCGGGAGGAATCCGCACGCCGCGACCAGGTCGAGCGCCGCGCCGCGCTCGGCCGCCACCCGATCCGCCCCG
This sequence comes from uncultured Actinomycetota bacterium, assembly GCA_963799975.1. Taxonomy (GTDB): domain Bacteria; phylum Actinomycetota; class Actinomycetes; order Streptosporangiales; family Streptosporangiaceae; genus Actinoallomurus. The sequence continues at coordinate 2,219,722 of CAWCZF010000006.1, forward strand.
GCCGCGCTCGCGAGTAAGGCCATGGCCTCGTCCGGTTCGAGCACGTCGAGGTCGAGGTGGGACGCCCCGGGCAGGGCCGCCATCGTGGCCCGGCTCGTCACCAGCGCCGCCGATCCCGGCGCGCCCGGCAGCAGCGGCCGTACCTGCGCGGGAGATCGCGCGTCGTCCAGGAGCACCAGAACGGGCCGCGCGGCCAGCTCCGAGCGATAGAGCGCCGCACGTTCGTCCGCGGCGTCGGGCACGTCGCGCCGTCCGAGCGCGCGCAGCAGCCCGCCGAGCACGGCGTACGGCTCGGCGGGGCGGGCGGCCGTCCCGCGCAGGTTCACGTACAGCCGGCCGCCGCAGAAGCGCCGCCGCAGGGAGTGCGCGACGTGTACGGCCAGAGCGGTCTTGCCGACGCCGCCCATCCCGCTGACGGCGGCGACGGGCGAGGTTCGGGCCGGTGTGAGCGCGGCGGCCAGTTCGGCGACGGCGCCCCTGCGGCCGGTGAAGTCGCCGGAGTCCGGCGGCAGCCGGTACAGCATGCGGGCTCCTACGGACGGCGTCGCGACTACCTGGAGCAATGCCGGAAATGCAGAGCCCTGCACCGGTCCGTCACCTCCGGTGCAGGGCCCTCGGCCGCCCGGCCGGTACGGCCTGGGCGACCACCCCCGTCCTCGCCCGGGGAACGCAGCGGCACTGGTCTCCGGGCGACTGTCCGGGCCTTTACCCCCTCGGCCCGTCCATGGGTGAGACTCTGCCGGGTCGCGATCAACGCCGGATCAACATCGGATCAACGCCCCGTCCTCGCGGATGGCATCGGGTGCGGAGCGCCCGCGCCACTCCGGATGCGGTCATGCTCCTTCGTCGCGCGCCACGCCCCCCTCAAGCAGGCGCGCAGCGCGGTCTCGCAGGCGCGCCGACCCGAGCCGCTTCCCGTCCGCCTCCAGGTCAAGTGCCACCCTGACGAGCTGACCTGGCTCATCACCCTGGATGTAGGCCAGCCCGAGCTGGTAGCGGAACTCAGCCGCCCACTCCGAACCGCGCATCCCCGCCGGCAGGTCGTCCAGCCCGGCCGCCAGATGCTCCACGGCCGACTCGGTCCAGCGCCGGTCATGGTCTCCGAGGTAGAGATACGCAAGGCCGGTCTCCAGCGTGAAAAAGCCCGGCTCCAGGTAGTAGTACTCCCAAGGCCGGGCCCCGGCCGCGTCGATGCTCGTCACGGCCTCGCGCCCCTCGTTGAGCCGCCGCTCCGCCGCCCGCTCGTCACCGGCCAGCGCCAGGGCACGCGCTTCCTGGAACAGGTCATACACCCTGCCTGGGCCCACTCGCTCCCGCTGCGCGGCCTGGGACAGCCCGATCATCGGCCCGACCTGCCTGAGCTGCTCGGCGAGGTACGCGCGCCACGAAAGCACGGTCCCGGCTAAATTCCGGTCATTTACCTCAGCGGCGTGCTCGGCCGCGCGGTCTAGGGCCCCGCGCGCACCACGCGAGTCACCGGTCGCGATGCCCAGCCAGCCCGCGTACTGGAACCACTGCGCCGCAACGTCCACCAGCTCCGGCCGCACCGCACCACGGGCCTCGGCCACCAGGCCGGTCAGCACCGCGAGCTGGGGCCCGACGGTCTCCAGCACCGGCCCGGATCCGACAACGTCCTCCAAACGGCGCAGGCCGGCGAGCACCGCGGCCAGCGCCTCCACCGTGCCGCGATCGACGAGAGCCGGACGCGCGCTCACGGCCGCCAGCCGCTCCCGGTCGACCCCGCCGTCCCCGCCGAGCAGCCACGGCGACACCGGCCGATCCGTCACGCCGAACAGCGTCGGCTCGTCCATCCCGAACACGTGGCAGTAGCGACGGCGGTAGTCCGTTCCCTGCGCGTGGTCTCCCCGTTCGTACTGCCTGACCATGTCGACGAGTTGCCGCACCTCGGGCAACCGGTCCCGGCCCGGCGCGGCGCGTAACCGGGCCGCGAGCTGCGACCGCGACCAGCCCCGGTCCTCCCGCTCGGCCCGCAGCCGCGCGCCTAGCTCGACGCGCCACCGCACCCGCGCCCGATTCGCCACGGCTCGCCACCTTTCGACCCTACGCTTCCACCCGTCTACCCAGAGTCTCCACTCCTCCATCCTGTGGCGTCGGCCCTTCGCCGTTCACAACGAGCTGACCATGGCGCTCACGACCCTTGCCGTCATACGGTGAGCGCCGGCCCGCCCGCGAGATCGCCGGCTCCTACAGGTAGAAGCCGGTTCCGGCGGGTGGTGGCGGGGTGAGGCCGCCGCGCCCGTCGCGGAGTGCGTACAGCTCGGCGAGCGTCGCGCCGTTGGCGGCCACCTCGTGACCGGGGCCGAGCCACGCCGCGGCCTCGGCCGGTGACAGGCGGCCCAGCTCGATCTGGGCCAGGCACCGCCCGGGCCGTACGAGCGCCGGGTGCAGGGTGGCGAGCGGCTCGTTGGTCGTGATGGCGACGAGCACGTCGCGGCCCTGGCCGAGCAGGCCGTCGGTGAGGTTGAGCAGACGTGAGAGGCCCTGGCCGGTGGCGTCCTTGGCGTCGCCGCCGATCAGCTCCCCGCAGTCCTCGACGACGAGCAGCCGCCAGCGCCGGTCCTCGTCGTCGCCGTCCTCGCCGACCGCGACCTCCATGAGGTACGCGGGGTCGCCGAACAGCACCTCGGGGTCCAGCACGCAGTCGACCTGGCACCATTTACGCCACTCTCGGGCCAGTGCGCGCAGAGCGGTGGTCTTGCCGGTGCCCGGCGGGCCGTGCAGGAGCACCAGCCGGCCGCCGACGTCGTCCGGTGTCAGCGCGGTGAGCCGGTCGACCTCGGCCGCCGCGCCCGCCGCGTAGTTGTCGCGGATCTCCGGCCAGGCCGCGGCCGTGATGGCGCGCTGGCGGCGGGACGCCCCGTGCCTGCCCTTGTGCCAAAAGCCCATGTCCACCCGGTCCTCGCCCGGGGGCGCGGGTTCGACGGCGTCGCGTACCGCCTCCTCCATCACCGCGGCGCACAGTTCGTCGGTGACGGCGGTCACGTCGACCGAGCCGTCGCCGCCGCGCCAGCGCGTGGACAGCAGCGTCCAGCCGTCGCCGCGTGCCAGGACCGTCTCGCGGTTCTCCTGGCGCGCGGTGCGCATCACCCGCGCGCGTACGGGCCGCAGCAGCGCCTCGGGCCGGATCCGCTCCAGCCGGCGGGACCGCGCGTACGGCTGCCGCCCGGCCGCGAACGCCTCCAGGGCCAGCACGTCGATCACGTCGCCGACCGAGTCGGTCGTGTCGAGCTGGAACACCACGGAAGGCTCCGGCTCGACCTCATCGATCAGCACGAAATCGGACATGTGTCAATGATCCGTGTGCCCGTACGCCGGCGTCCACCGAATTACCCGCCGCCGGCCCAGTACTCCTCTTTCAGCAGGCGCTTGTAGAGCTTGCCCGTCGGGTGGCGGGGCAGCGAGGCGCGGAAGTCGACCGTACGCGGGCACTTGTAGTGCGCGAGCCGCTCGCGGCAGTGCTCGATCAGCTCGCGTTCCAGCTCCGGGCCCGCGTCATCCGGATCGACCGGCTGGACCACGGCCTTGACCGACTCGCCCATCTCCGCGTCCGGGACGCCGATCACCGCGGCGTCGGCGACCTTCGGGTGGACGGCCAGGGCGTTCTCCGCCTCCTGCGGGTAGATGTTCACGCCGCCGCTGATGATCATGTACGAGAGTCGGTCGGTCAGGTAGAGGAAGCCGTCCTCGTCCACGTGCCCGACGTCGCCGAGCGTGGTCCAGCCACGGCCGAGCGGGTCGCGCGAGGACGCCGTCTTGCCCGGGTCGTCGTGGTACTCGAACCGCGGTCCGCCGGAGAAATAGAGGACGCCGGTACGGCCGCGCGGCAGCTCGCCGCCCTGCTCGTCGCAGACGTGGACCTCGCCGACGAGCGGGCGGCCGACGGTGCCCGGGTGCTCCAACCACGTACGGGAGTCGGCGTAGACGAAGCAGTTGCCCTCGGTGCCCGCGTAGTACTCGTGCAGCACCGGCCCCCACCAGCGGATCATCTGCTCCTTCACCTCGACGGGGCAGGGCGCGGCGGCGTGCACCGCGTACCGCAGGCTCGACAGGTCGCGGGCGGCGCGGGTCTCCTCCGGCAGCTTGAGCATCCGGATGAACATGGTCGGCACCCACTGGCTGTGCGTGACGCGGTGGCGCTCGATCGCCCGCAGCGCCTCCTCGGCGTCGAACCGCTCCATCACCACGACCGTCGCGCCGAAGCGGTGGAAGGTGAGGCAGTAGCGCAGCGGCGCCGCGTGGTACAGCGGCGCGGGCGACAGGTACACCGACTCCTCGTCCGGCGCGAACAGGGCCGACACCAACTGGTAGAGCATGTTCGGCCTGCCCATCGGCGCGGCCGGCAGGGGCGGCTTGACGCCCTTCGGCCGCCCCGTCGTGCCGGAGGAGTAGAGCATGTCCGCGCCCTCGCACTCGTCCTCGATCGGCGTGGGCGGGTGCGCGGCGATGCTCTCCTCATACGACGCGAACCCCGGTGCGACGCCGTCGAGCATGAGCCGCAGCTCGACTCCCGGCGTACGGCCGGCCACCGCGGCCGCCACGTCCCGCAGCCGGGCGGAGGAGACGAAGACGCGGGCGCCGCAGTTGCCGACGATGTACGCGAGCTCGTCCGCGCCGAGGCGCGAGCTGATCGCGGTGTAGTACAGCCCGGAGCGCTGCGCCGCCCAGGCGACGGCCAGGAACGAGCGGTGGTTCTCCAGCATGAAGGCGAGGTGGTCGCCGGGACGCAGCCCCGCGGCACGCAGCAGGCGGGCGAGCCGGTTCGACTCCTCATCCAGCTCGCGGAACGTCACGACCTCGCCCGAGCCCGCCATGATCACGGCCGGCTTGTCGGGCGTCCGCGCCGCGACCTGTCCCAGGTGCACGAACCGAACGCTACTCGGTCCGGCCGCGGCGGCGGAAGCCGTCCGGCACCGGAGGCGTCCTCAGGCGTCCTGCGTGAGCCCGATGACGTTGCCGTCCTGGTCCGTCACGGTGGCGATCAGCTTGCCGCCGCCGACGTCGCGTACGTCCTGCTTGGTCTCCGCGCCCGCCTCGAGCAGCTCCTGGAGGGTGGCCTTGATGTCGCTCACGTGGTGGTAGGCGATCGGCCCGGTCGAGCCCTGCCGGTGGCCGTTCGGGTCCAGGCCGATGTCCTGGCCGCCGACCTTGTAGCCGACGTAGTACGGCGCGTCCGCGTACGGCTCGACGCCGAGCAGCCCGGTGTAGAGCGCCTTGGCCTTCTCGAGGTCCGTCACCGGGTAGATGATCGTTTGAATGCCCTTGTTCATGGTGTTTCTCCTCGTCAGGGGTGGTGCGGAGCGGTTCCTGCTCCATGCCGACCACGCTACGGGCCGCCGGTCCGGCGGCGCTTCTTCATTCCTGACCGATCAGATCGCCCGATCACGCTCCGACCAGTACGGATCGCGGATCAGGCGCTTGTAGAGCTTGCCCGTCGGCGTACGCGGCAGCTCGGCGAGGAAGTCGACCGAGCGCGGCGCCTTGTAGCCCGCCAGCGTCTCGCGGGAGAAGGCGATCAGTTCCTCCGCCAGCGCTTCGGAGGGCTCGTGGCCGTCCTCGAGCTGCACCGCGGCCTTGACCTGCTCGCCGTACTCGATGTCCGGCACGCCGAAGACCGCGACGTCGCGTACGGCCGGATGGGTGATCAGCACGCCCTCGACCTCGGCCGGATAGATGTTCACCCCGCCACTGATGATCATGTCGATGGCGCGGTCGGCGAGGAACAGGTAGCCGTCCGGGTCCAGGTAGCCGATGTCGCCGGTGGTGAACAGGCCGTCCGGCCGGTGGATGTCGGCGGTCTTGCCGGGGTCGCCCCAGTACTCCACGTCGTCGCCGTTGGTGTAGCGGAACCATAGCTGCCCGCGCTCGTCCGGCGCGGCCGGCGAGCCGTCCTCGCGCAGCACGTGGATCTCGGTCATCGGCAGGGGCCGGCCGACCGTGCCGGGCCGCTTCAGCCACTCCTCGGAGGAGACCACGGTGTTCACCGACGCCTCCGTCGACCCGTAGTACTCATAGATCACCGGCCCGAACCAGTCGATCATCTGGCGCTTGATCTCGGGCGGGCACGGTGCGGCGCCGTGCCAGACGGCGACCAGGCTGGAGATGTTGTGCGCGTGGCGGGTCGCCTCGTCGAGACGCAGCAGCCGGACGAACTGCGTCGGCACCAGGTGCACGTTGGTGATCCGGTACTCCTCGATGAGACGCAGCGTCTCCTCCGGGTCGAACGCGGGCCGCATGACCACCGAGCGCCCGGCGCACAGCAGCGCGTGCGACCACAGCCACTGCGCCGAGTGGTACACCGGCCCGACCAGCAGCGACCGGCCGTCCACCGGAATGCGCAGGATCTCCCCGAACGCCCCGGCCACGAGGCTCATCGCGTCCAGCGGCGAACCGGCCGTGACCAGCTTGCGCCGCACCGCCTTGGGCCGCCCGGTCGTCCCCGACGTGTAGATCGTCGGCCAGCCCAGCACCTGGTCCGCCGGCTCGCCGTCCGCCCCGCCGGCCAGGAACTCCTCGTACGGCGCGAAGCCCGGCACGTCGCCGATGCCGACGCGTACGGCCGTCTCCCCCGCCGCCTCGGTCGCGACACCCGCGAACCGGTCCTCGGAGAACAGCGCCTTCGCCCCGGAGTCGGCGAGGACGTAGCGCAGTTCGTCCGCCGTCCAGTGCCAGTTGACCAGGACGTAGCGCAGCCCGATGTGCGCGGCCGCGGTCATCAGCTCGAAGTACTCCCGGCGGTTGCCGGAGTGGATCGCGATGGCGTCCCCGGTGGCCAGCCCGGCGCCGCGCAGCGCGTTCGCCAGCCGGTCGGCGCGGTCACCGAACTCACGCCAGCTCATGCTCCCGCGCTCGTCGGTGACGGCGGCCCCGTCCGGGTGTGCCTGGACGTACGGGCGGAGCAGTTCGGGCACGGCGACCTCCAGGTCGGCTCATTGGGTACGGGCCCCCGCCATGCGCAGCGCGAGACCGATGTAGCGGGCCTCCAGATCGGCGTGCGTGAGAGGCCGGTGCTCATGGAACCATTCACTGATGTGCACGCACATGTCCAGGATGGGGATCGCGGTGAGCACGGCGGCCGTACGGTCGTCGCCGCCGACCAGATCGAACACCTGTTTCTTCTGACCGTCCAGCAGCACGTCGACGACGCGGTCGCGTAGCCGCCGCCGGATGGCGACGACTTCGTCGTAGCGCTCGCCCGTCAGCAGGGCGAACTCCCGGTTCGCCACCCGTGCGGTCTGCTGGTGGTCCGAGTGGCGCGCGACGTACACCTTGATGATCGCGCTCAGCTCGGCCACCGGATCGTCGGCGACCGCCTGCTGCGCCGCGGCCAGCACGGTCTCCAGCCGGAGGTGGATGTCGCGCACGACGACGTAGAGAAGCTGGTCTTTGGAGTCGAAGTGGTTGTAGAGGGCGCCCGGCGTCAGGCCGCACGCCTCGGTGATCTGCCGGACAGAGGTCGCGAGCGCGCCCTGCCGGTAGAACAGCTCGACCGCGGCGGCGGCCAGGCGGCGTTGCAGGCGGGATCCTTCGACGGGCAGACCTGACTCTGACACCGCCCGCTCCATTCTCTTGACACGGCACTTAAGTCGAGCGTACTAATATTTCCAACGCGTGAATGAACGCTTATTTACCTATGATGACACAGGTCATAGGGCACATCGGCCTCGGGGGCGGGGCGTCCGAACCGGCGCTCCGGAGCAGCCCGCCCCAAGTAGAAGAGGAAGGCGATGGCCCCTACGAACCCGACGGCTCCCCCGGCGGACGGATTCACGACGGACCGGCTCTGGCACCGTGGACTCGACCGCTATCCGAACACGGGAGCGCGCTACTGGTATCTGGCCGTGGCGGTGTTCGTCACGATCATCTTGTACTACGAGCTCTACGTCGCCGGCGGCGTCGCGCCGCTCGTGCTCGAGCACTACAAGATGTCGTTCCTCTACTACGTCAACATCCTGGTCGTCGCGAACCTCGTCGGCGCCTTCGGCTCGCTGGCCGCCGGCCTGGCCGACCGCTGGGGCCGCGCCAACCTCGTGACGTACGGGCTGCTGCTCACCGGCGTGCTCGCCCTCATCACCCCGCTCGCGCCGAACAAGTTCGTGTTCGGGTTGTTCGCCGTGCTCGGCGGCATGGTCGAGGGCATGTGCCTGGTCGCCACCCCCGCGCTCGTACGCGACTTCTCACCGCAGATCGGCCGCGCGTCCGCGATGGGCTTTTGGACCCTCGGGCCGGTCGTCGGCAGCCTCATCGTCAGCTTCGTCGCGAACCGCACGCTCCCCCACCTGAACAACTCCTGGTCCAGCCAGTTCTACATCGTCGGCGTGGTCGGTCTGGTCGCCTTCGCGATCGCCCTGTTCGGCCTGCGGGAGCTCAAGCCGGGACTGCGCGACCAGGTGATGGTCAGCGTCACCGACCGCGCGCTCGTCGAGTCGCGCGCCGACAGCGCCGAACGGCAGGTCAACCTCGAACAGCCGTGGCGGCAGATGCTGCACCTGGACATCATCGCCCCCGCCCTCGGGATCAGCATCTTCCTGCTGATCTACTACACCGCGGTCGGGTTCTTCACCATCTACCTGACCTCCAACTTCGGCTTCACCACCTCCAAGGCGAACGGCATCAACACCTGGTACTGGGGGATCAACGCGATCAGCCTGGTGGTCGTGGGCGCCCTGTCGGACCGGCTGCGGGTGCGCAAGCCGTTCATGGTGGCCGGCACCGTGCTCGCGGTCGTGATGACGTTCATCTTCATGACGCGGACCACGCATCCGGACACGAGCGCGAGCACGCTGATCGTGATCATCGCGCTGCTCTCGCTCGGCCTGGCCACCGCGTACGCGCCGTGGATGGCCGCCTTCACCGAGACCATCGAGCGGCGCAACCCGGCGCTGACCGCGACCGGGCTGGCCATCTGGGGCTGGATCCTGCGGATCGTCGTCTGCCTGTCGTTCTTCGTGCTGCCCTACGTCGTCAGCGCGGTCGACAAGCTGGTCGCCGCCCCCGCCGTGCTCGCGCAGGTCAAGGCCGCGGGCGCCAACCCGCCGCCCGCGCTGCTCGCGGAGGTCGGGAAGATCAAGACCGCGGCCGCCGACGCACCCGGCCAGTGGCAGACGTGGTGGTGGGTGTGCATCGTGGCCGAGATCCTCTTCCTCGGGCTGATGCTGCCGCTGATCGGCCGCTGGAGCCCCAAGGCCGCCAAGGCGGACGCCGAGGAGCACGACCGCGAGGTCGCGCGGCTCACCGGCACCCCCTGACGGAACCTCACCGGCCGCCCGGTCGTCGCACAGTGGTGATCCTCACCACGGAACAGCGAGACCGGGCGGCCGGCGTGCTGCTCGGCGCGGCGTGCGGCGACGCGCTCGGCGTGCCCTACGAGTTCGCCCCGCGCCCGTACGGGCCGCCGGAGATGATCGGCGGCGGCCTCGGCCCGTACGCGCCGGGCGAGTACAGCGACGACACCCAGATGCACGCGTGCGTCGCCGAGGTGGCGGCGCTCGGCCACGACCTGCGCGCGGAGCCCGCGCTGGACGGCGTGGCGGCGCGTTTTCTGCGGTGGTACCGGGAGGGCGCGAGCGACATCGGGCAGCAGACGCGCCAGGTGCTCGCCGCCGTCGAAGGTGCCGGAGAGCAGGCCGGCGGAGTGTCCGCGGCGATGCGCGCGGCGGCCGCCGCGGTGCACGCGCGCACCGGCCGCAGCGCGGGCAACGGCTCACTGATGCGGACCGGCGTCGTCGCGCTCCCCTATCTCGGCGACCCGGCGGCGATGGCCGAGGCCGCGCGGCTGGTCAGCGGCCTGACCCACCACGACGACCTCGCCGGTGACGCCTGTGTGCTGTGGTGCTCGGGCGTACGGCGGGCCGTGCTGTCGGCGACCTTCGACGGCGTACGCGAGGGGCTCGCCCTGCTGCCGCCGCCGCGGCGGGAGCGCTGGGCGGCGTGGCTGGACGAGGCGGAGGCGGCACCGCCGGACCGCTTCAGCCCGAACGGCTTCGTCGTGCCCGCGCTCCAGGCCGCTTGGTCGGCGGTCACCCGTACCGCGTCCCTGCCCGACGGCCTGGTCGCGGCGGTGGGCGCGGGCGATGACACCGACACGGTCGCCGCCATCGCGGGCGCGCTGCTCGGCGCACGGCACGGCGCCTCCGCCGTACCGGACGGGTGGCGCGACGCGGTGCACGGCTGGCCGGGCCTGACCGCCGCCGACCTGGCCGACCTGGCCGTACGCGCCGCCGGGTGAGCGCCGGCCCGGTTGCTACTCTCAGGGAGACCGGGCCCTCCAGGACCTAGGCCGACAGATCCCACCACGGCCAAGGACATCAGGTGAAAGTCCGACGAGACGCCGCCATCCGCGAACTCGAGCGGATAGCGGACGAGCAGACGGCCCTTCGGCGGGTGACCGCACTCGTGGCCCACGGCGCGCCTCCGCCGCTGGTCTTCGAGGCGGTCACCGCCGAACTCGGCCGGCTGCTCGACGTCCAGTGCTCCGTCCTGAGCCGCTACGAGACGGGCGGGACGGACGGGACCGGTGAGCCGATGATCAGGGTCGTCGCGTCCTGGAGCGCCGGCGGCACCCCCGACGTCGCGCCGGTCGTCGGCTCCCGGTGGGGGATACGCGGCACCGCCGCCGAGCGGATTCTCCGGTCCGGGCGGTCAGAACGGGTCTGCTATGACGCCGCGACCAGCGGGATCGCCATCTGGGCGCGCTCGCAGAACATCAGGTACGGCGTCGGCAGCCCCATCACGGTCGCCGGACGCCTGTGGGGGGTCTCGGCCATCCTGTCGTGCCGGCCAGTACCTCACCTGGCCGACATCGAGACCCGGATGGCCCAGTTCGTCGAGCTCGTCACGGTGGCGATCGAGACCGCGGAGAACCGCCACGAGCTCGTTGCCTCGCGCGACCGGATCGTCGAGGCCGCCGACTCGGCCCGGCGTTGCATCGAGCGCGATCTCCATGACGGGGCACAGCAGCACCTCATCTCGCTCGGGCTTGGCCTGCGGCTGATCGAGGACTCCGTGTCGGAGGAGTACGGGGAGCTGAGGGAGCAGATCGCGAACCTCGCCGAGACGGCGAGGACGATCCATGACGAGGTACGGGAGATCGCCCGTGGCGTCTATCCCTCGATCCTGACCCGGCGCGGCCTCGCGGCCGCGCTCAAGACGCTCGCGATTCGGTCCAGCATCCCGGTCGAGCTCAACGTGCACGACGACCGGCGCCTGGCCGAACGCGTGGAGGTGACCGTCTACTACGTCGTTTCGGAGGCGCTGACGAACGCGGCCAAATACTCCGGCGCGTCCGAGGTGTGCGTGGACCTGGTGGTCCACGACACGCGCCTGTGTCTCAGCGTCCGCGACGACGGCGCCGGCGGCGCCGTGCCCGGTCGGGGCTCGGGGCTCGTCGGTCTCACCGACCGGGTCGCGGCGCTCGACGGAAGCTTCGCGATGACCAGCCCGCCCGGCCAGGGGACGCGAATCGTCATCGAGATTCCGATCCGGACTCCGTGACGCGGGCGCGTGCCCGCGGCGGGCCGCCCGGCGATCCGCACCCGTCCGGGGACACCCGGCACGCGGGCGGCGCGTGCCGGGTCCGCTAGCCGGACCGTTCGGTCCCGGTCGCCGGTTGGTGAGAGTCGTCGTGGCGGTGGGCGATGCGCACGGCGTACTCCCGTGGCGAGACGCCCAGTTGCCACGAGCAGACCGAACAGCTCAGGTGGTCATGGGTGGTCTGCTCGTCGTGCTCGACCTCGACCACTCCGATCCGTAGGTTCTCCACGGGCCGAAACCGTACACGTAGCGTAGCCGTGACCTCCACTCTGGTGACGAGCGTGTCCCGGTCTCTTCGCCGGACGGCTCGTCCCGGGTGGTCGTGGTCCGGCGGGTCAGGGCGTGCGGCCGCGGTCGCGTTCGGCGGCGAGGCGGCGGGTCTGCGGCGACAGCGGCGCGAGCAGTACGGCGGCGACCAGGTCGATCAGGTGGCTGGTGAACAGCCGGTCGTCGGCGTGGGGGCCCGAGTGGGCGCGCCGCGCCAGCTCGATCATCGTGAAGCGCACCGCGACGAACCTGCGGTGCAGGCGCGTCGCGTCCTCCTCCAGCAGCGGGGCGGTCAGCGCCCGCCAGCGGTAGGTGCTGTCGGCGGGGTCGCTCATGCTCGCCCGGCCGATCACCGGCTCGGGCCGGTTGACCAGCTCGCCGAGGATCTGAAGATAGGCGCGGCCGCCCGGGTGCGCGAGCTTGGCCGCGAGCGGGCGCACCAGCGCCGAGGACAGGGCCTGCACCTCACCCTGCCCGGCGGCCTCGTAGGTGTCGAGCAGCGCGTGGCGTGCCGTCTCGACCTCGCGGTGGTGCCGTTCGAGCACGGCGCGCAGCAGGCCGCGCCGGTCGCCGAAGTGATATTGCAGCGCGGTGACGTTGCGCGCTCCGGAGGCACGGACGATCTCGCGCAGGCTCACGCCGTTGACGCCTTCGGTGGCGAAGAGGCGCTCCGCTGTCTCGATCAGCCGCTCACGCGTCTCCTGCCCGGCACTGCCCACGTTTCGAATTCAACCACATTGACCTTTAATGCAGGTGAATCATAGGCTCGTACGCAGCGGAGGTTTCGCCTGGATGCAGCCTGATCACCTCGACCCGGCCGTGGTCGACTTCGGCGTTCTCGCGGACTGGATGGATGACCGGGCGCTGCCCGGCGGGCCGTTCGAGGACGTCGAGCGGCTCGGCGGCGGCACGCAGAACGTCCTGCTCCGGTTCCGGCGCGGCGGCCGCGAGTACGTCCTGCGCCGCCCGCCCGTGCACCTGCGGCCGCGGAGCAACGACGCGCTGCGCCGCGAGGCACGCGTGCTCGCCGCGCTCGGCGAGACCCCGGTGCGCGCCCCGCGCCTCATCGCGGCCTGCGCGGACGAGACGGTCATGGGCGGCGCGGTGTTCTACCTGGGCAACCTGCTGTTCTCCTGCGAGGGCCCCGAGGTGGCGGCGATCGTCGACTGGGAGATGTGCACCATCGGCGACCCGCTGCTCGACCTCGGCTGGCTGGTCGCGACCTGGCCCGACGAGAAGACCGCGATGTCGGCCGGGCCGATCGGCGAGCTGGGCGGCCTGCCCGGGACCGGCGAGCTGGTCGAGGTCTACGCCGCGCGCTCCGACCGCGACCTGTCCGGGCTCACCTGGTACGCCGTGCTGGCCTGCTTCAAGCTCGGCATCGTGCTGGAGGGCACGTACGCGCGTGCGTGCGCGGGCAAGGCGCCAAGAGACGTCGGCGACCTGCTGCACGCGACCACGCTCGGGCTGTTCGCCCGTGCCCGCACCTTCATGGAGGCGTGATGTGGGACTTCTCCACCGAGCCTGAGTTCCAGGCCAAGCTCGACTGGATGGACGCGTTCATCCGGGACGAGGTCGAGCCGCTCGACCTGGTGTACGGCGGCAAGGCGTACGAGCCGCTCGGCGACGAGCTGCGGGCGATCGTCGAGCCGCTGAAAAGGCAGGTGCGCGAGCAGGGCCTGTGGGCCTGCCACCTCGGCCCGGAGCTGGGCGGCCAGGGGTTTGGCCAGCTCCGGCTCGCGCTGATGAACGAGCTGATCGGCCGCTCGCCGTGGGCCTCGGTGATCTTCGGCTGCCAGGCGCCGGACACCGGGAACGCCGAGATCATCGCGATGTACGGCACCGAGGAGCAGAAGGCCCGCTACCTCAAGCCGCTGCTGGACGGCGAGTGCTTCTCCGGCTTCTCGATGACCGAGCCGCACGCGGGTTCGGACCCGCGCCTGTTCCGCACCCGCGCGGTGCGCGACGGCGACGGCTGGGTCATCACCGGCGAGAAGTACTTCACCTCCAACGCCGCCAACGCGGCGTTCCTCATCGTCATGGCCGTCACCGACCCGGACGCGCACCCGTACCAGCGGATGTCGATGTTCCTCGTGCCCTCGGACACGCCGGGCGTGGAGATCGTGCGCAACGTCGCGACGATGGGACACCGCGGCGACGGCGGTCACGCGCACATCCGCTACGACGACGTGGCGGTCGGCCCGGAGGCACTGCTCGGCGAGGCCGGCGGGGCGTTCGCGATCTCCCAGGCGCGCCTCGGCGGCGGACGGATCCACCACGCGATGCGTACGGTCGCGGCGGTCAAGAAGGCGTTCGACATGATGTGCGAGCGCGCGCTGTCGCGGGAGACCCACGAGGGCAACCTGGCCGGCAAGCAGCTCGTACAGGCGGCGATCGCCGACTCCTACATCGAGATCCAGCAGTTCCGGCTGCTGATCCTGCACACCGCGTGGCTGATCGACCGGTCCTCCACGAAGGAGGCGCGGACCCAGATCGCCGCCTGCAAGGTCGCCGCGGCGCGCGTCTTCCACGACGTGGTGTACCGCGCGATGCACATCCACGGCGCGCTCGGCGTCTCGGGCGACACTCCCCTGGCACGGCTCTGGCAGGCCGCGCCGCTGATGGGGATCATGGACGGCCCCACCGAGGTACACCAGTCCTCCATCGCCCGCCGGGTGCTGCGCGGGTACGAGCCCGCGCCCGGTCCGTGGCCGACCGAATACCTGCCGGACAAGATCGCCGCCGCCCGCGAGAAGTACGGAGTCGAGTGATGCAGAGTCTGGAAGAGGTCCGCGCCGTCCTGACCGCCCCGGGTCAGCTGTTCGAGCTGGAGGAGGTCCAGATCCGCGGCACGAGCCTGCGGGTCTGGAAGAACGCTCCGCCGTCGCTGCGGTCCATCCTGGAGATCAGCCGGCTGCACGGGGACACGACGTTCCTCGTCTATGAGGACGACCGGCTGACGCTTTGAGGAGCACTTCCGGCACGCGGCGACGTTCGCGCACCGGCTCGCCTCGCGCTACGGCGTTCGCAAGGGCGACCGGGTGGCGATCGCGATGCGCAACTTCCCCGAATGGTCGGTGGCCTTCTTCGGCGCCGCCGTACTCGGTGCCGTGGTCGTGCCGCTCAACGCCTGGTGGACCGCGCCGGAGCTGGAGTACGGCCTGCGCGACAGCGGCGCGAAGGTGCTCGTCGCCGACGCGGAGCGGGTCGCGCGGCTGGCCGATCTGCTGCCGGCGCTCGGCATCCCCGCGGTGGCGGTACGCGCCGAGGGCGCCGTACCGGCCGGGGTCGAGACGTACGAGTCGGTGCTGGGCGAGATCGAGGACGCCCTGCCGGAGGCCGCGGTCGAGCCGGACGACGACGCGACGATCTTCTACACGTCGGGCACGACCGGCCGCCCGAAGGGCGCGCTCGGCACCCAGCGCAACATCGCGACGAACCCGATGAGCCTCGCGTACGCGATGGCGCTGGCCGGGGTGCGCGCGGGCGGCACGCTGGAGGAGGTCCTCGCGCCGGGACGCGCGCGTCACGCTGCTCAGCGTGCCGTTCTTCCACGCGACCGGCTGCCACTCGGTGCTCGTCGCCAGCGCGCTGGCGGGCAGCACGATCGTGCTCATGCACAAGTGGAACCCCGCGCGCGCCCTGGAGCTGATCGAACGCGAGCGCGTCACGATGTTCGGCGGCGTCCCGACGATGGCCTGGCAGGTGCTGACGTCACCGGACTTCGCCAAGTACGACACCTCCAGCCTGACCTCGGTCTCCTACGGCGGCGCGCCCGCCCCGCCGAAGCTGGTCGACAAGATCAGGGAACTGCTGCCGTCGCGTGTCCCCGGCAACGGCTATGGCCTGACCGAGACGTCGTCGGTGACGACGTACAACGGCGGGATCAACTACCTGACCCACCCCGACAGCGTCGGCCCGCCGGTGGCGGTCTGCGACGTCAAGGTCGTCGCCCCCTCGGGCGAGGAGATGCCCCGCGGCGAGGTCGGCGAGCTGCTGATCCGCGGCCCGAACGTCATCAAGGGCTACTGGAACCGCCCGGAGGCCACTGGCCAGGCGTTCATCGACGGCTGGTTCCACAGCGGCGACCTGGCACGCGTGGACGACGAGGGGTTCGTCTACATCGTCGACCGGGCCAAGGACATGCTGATCCGCGGCGGGGAGAACGTCTACTGCGCCGAGGTGGAGGCGGCGATCTACGAGCACCCGGCGGTGGCCGACACGGCGGTCATCGGCGTCCCGCACGACGAGCTGGGCGAGGAGGTCGGCGCGGTGGTCTGCCTGCGGCCGGGCGCCGCCCTGACGGAAGATGACCTGCGCGCCTTCCTGCGCGAGCGGATCGCGGCGTTCAAGGTGCCCTCCCACGTGTGGTTCCGCGAGGGCGAGCTACCCCGCAACCCGGGCGGCAAGATCCTCAAAACCCACCTCCGCAAGGAGATCATCGGCTGACCACGCGCGGCGACGCACACCGTGGGCCGGCGGCGGGGCCGTCCGCTGGCCGCGAGTGTCGGCGCGCACCGTGCGCCGACGGGGGCCGTCTGCTGCCTTGTGGCGTCGGCGGTCTCTCCGGCGCGGCGGAGGGCGGGATTCGCGGCGACGACCGGCAGCTACGCCCGGCACGAGCGCGCCGCCTCGCTGCCGCTATAGGCGCTCGCCGAGACCGCGGCAGCGGTCGGTGGCGCGGTCGGCGCGCGTTGGGACGTCGGCGGGTGCCGGGGAGGTCAACGGGTGCGGCGGGCCCAGCGGGCCAGGGCGGGGACCGGCGCCGAGCAACCGAGGAAGATCGCGGCGATGAGCAGCCAGCCGTACGAGGAGAACGCGGTGAGTGCGAGGGTGATCACGGCCGGGCCGAGCATCTGCACGGTGGCGGTGGCCGCCTCGGACGCGCCCTGGTAGGCCCCGCGCGCCTCGTCGCGCATCAGCGTGATCGACAGGCCCCAGCCCGCGGCGACGAAGGCGAGCTCGCCGGTCACGTGCAGGAGGGCAGCGGCGATGACGACCACGGCGGCCAAGGCTCCGGCGCCGCCGCGGGTGGTGGCCAGGAGCGTGCAACTGGCCGCCAGGGCGACGCCCGCCCAGACGGCGGCACGCGCCGCCTGCGGGGTGGTGCGCGCGAGTCGTGACGCGGGGATCTGCAACGCGGCGATGCCGACCGAACTGATCACCACGACCGCGCCGCTCAGCGCGAGCGGGAGACGGGTGGACCGGGAGATCCAGAGCGGGAGCCCGGTGGACAGCATCGCCCAGCAGAGCGAGAGCACGGCGGTGGCCACGGTGACCGCCAGGTAGGGACGGTCGCGCAACACGAGCCGCATCGCCCCGGCGCCACTCCCACCGCCTGCCCCACCGCCCGCCCTGGCGGGCGGCGGAGCCGGGACGGTCGCGGTGATGACGGCCAGCACCACGAAGGTGACCGC
Source organism: uncultured Actinomycetota bacterium (assembly GCA_963799975.1). GTDB lineage: Bacteria > Actinomycetota > Actinomycetes > Streptosporangiales > Streptosporangiaceae > Actinoallomurus. The sequence continues at coordinate 2,236,956 of CAWCZF010000006.1, forward strand.
GTTGCCGGCGACGGCGACCACGTAGACCGCGGGCCGGTCCGCCGACAGGACCAGTGCGCCCAGGCCCGCGCCCATTGCGTAGCCGACGTGCTGGGCGACCCGTTGCTGTGCGAGGGTCCGCACACGGGCGGCGTCGTCGGTCAGCAGGCTCGCGACCAGGGCGGTACGCACCGCCGTACCTCCGTTGGCCGGTGCGGTGAAGGCGACCGTTACGGCCAGGAACGCCCAGCCGCCGCCGACTACGAGGTAGCCGGCCATCGCGGCGGCGCGTACGGCGGTGGTGGCCACCAGGATGCCGCGCGGGCTGTAGCGGTCGGCCAGCGCGCCGATCGGGATCGCGGCGGCGAGTCCGGCGCCGCCGCCCGCCGCCATGACGAGGCCGACCGTGGTCGCGGGCACGTGCAGGACGCGGGTGAAGTACAGCGCCCAGACGGTGAACCACAGGCCGTCGCCCAGCGCGGAGACGCCCCGTCCCCACAGCAGCCGCCGCAGCCCCGAACGCGTCGTCGCGGCATTCCGTCCCGCCGCCGTCGCGACCATGGCAACCACCTTTCAAGCTGACCTGAAAGGTGAATGTAGACCGCTGTGAGCGTCGGCCACAACCACCATTCAGGACTTCCTGAAGGGTGATAGTCTGCCCGGTGAGAAGGAAGGGAGCCGCCGATGCCGGGCTGGACGGATCCGCGCGATCCGGTGCTGACCTCGGTCACCTCGCTCGCGGCCGACCTCGCCGACCCCATCCGGCTGACCGTCCTGCAACTGCTGGCGGCCGAGGGCCCGCACACCCTGAGCCGGCTCGCCGGCGTGCTCGGCGTCTCGGCCTCACGGCTCGGCAACCACATGACACGCCTGCGCACGAACGGCCTGATCTCCGTCGAGCACACCGGCCGGCACGCGGTCTACCGAGTGGCGGCGCCCGGCCTCGGCGACGTACTGGCCGCGCTTGCGCGCTACGCGGACGACGGCCAGGCGACCACCGACCGCCGCCCGCCGCCCGCCGCCGACGTCGCGCGCACCTGCTACGACCACGTCGCGGGCCGCCTCGGCGTCGCGGTGTTCAGCATGCTCGTCGATCGCGGCGCCCTGCGTGCCGGGGACGAAGGCGGCGACCCGGCGCTCGGACCGGAGCCCGCGGCCTTCGCCGATCTGGGCGTCGACCTCGCCGCGGTCGATCCCGGACGCCGCAGGCTCGCCACCGCCTGCCTCGACCGCACCCGGCGGCTCCCCCACCTGGGCGGCGCGCTCGGCGGTTCCGTGCTGACCGCCCTCATCGACCGCGGCCTGGTCGCGCCGGCGGACGGCACCCGCACCCTGACCGTGACCGCCGAGGGCGCGACGCGGCTGCCCGCCCTGCTCCCCGCCTTCACGCTGCCCTGAGCGCAGCGCCGCCGCCGCGATCGCGACGGACGCACCACCTACGGAGTGCCGCGGCTCGCGCTGCTCCTCGCCGGCCACGCCGGTGTGCACTCGGCGCGCGACGTCGGCCCCCAGCCCGGCGAGCGGTTCGACCCCACGGCACTCGCGGTCCGGCGGGCGGATCTCCTCCCGCTGAGGGTGCTGAGGGGTGACGTGCCGCACCCGGGCGGGGACGCTCAGCCGGACGTGGCGGCGGTGTCGGCCCGGTGGAGGTTCAGCCGGCCGTCCGCGGGGCCGGCGGGCGACCATTTTCCCGTACGCGCCGTCCAGGCGCGGCCGTCGAAGCTCACGCGGTCCACACCCAGCCGTGACGCGTGGGCGACCAGCCAGGAGGCGAGCGCCCAGCCGCGGGCCTGGGGGTGGGCGCCGCTGAGTTGCGCGGTGCCGAGTTCGGCGAGCGCGGTCGGCACCAGGGACGCACTCGACGCGGCGATCGGGACGCCGTGGCAGGTCAGCGCGGCGGCCCGCTCGCCGGTGAGGGCGCTCGCGACCGCACGCGCCTCCGGCTCCCACTTGGCGTACGCGTCCGGCGCGGCCGACCGCTGAACCAGTTGGGCGGCCTGCGTGACGCTCAGCCCGGTCCAGCCGGGCTCGGAGCGCAGCCGCTGATAGAACGCGGTGGACGCGTGGACCGGGTCGGTGACCTCGGCCTGGGTCCCCCATCCCATGCTGGGCCGCTGCTGGAAGAGGCCCGCGGAGTCACGGTCGCCGCCGGACAGGTTCACCAGTCCCGACTCCTGCATCGCGGTCGCCAAGGCGACGGAGACGGCGTGGTCGGGGATGCCCAGACGCATGCCGACGCCTGCGATCGTCGCCGCGTTGTCCGCCTGCGTGGTGGTCAGCGACCAGTGCGAGGAGCCGTCCGTCGCGGTGACCCTGCAACCCGGCCCGCTCCGGAAGATCGTGTGCACGGCATACCAGCCGCCCGCGCCGATCACGAGGACGAGCACGAGGCCCGCCCCGAGCAGGGCGCCGCGGCGCACACTCCACATCGGCGGCTTCCTCACTGTCTCCCGAGCCGGGACTCTGTCTGGACCCTGCGCCGGCGCGCCGACTACTCGGATAGTAGCGATCCGTGCCCGCCGTCAGGACGTACGACGACGGCGGGGCCGCCCGAGTTCACGTGTTTCGGCCGAGCCGCGGGTCTCGGTGGCCATATACGGCCGGGCATTGTCGGCGGTCCGCGTTGACCGGGGCGGCGGCCTGCGTCGAGTCTGGAGCCGGCGGCGGACGACGGGGCACTGACACGGGATCAGGCGATTTCCGTCCGGCCGCCTTCACATCAGCGGGGTTTTAGGGGACGGGTGGTAGTAATGGTCGTTCATCTGACCAGGGACGGTTATTCCGAGGACGGAAAAGAGCCGATCTCGAACATTCCGATCGGCCTGCACTGGGTGTATTTCGACACGGCGCGCTGGCAGGGCGACGAGGAGTACCAGACCCGGATGCGCCGGCTCTACCGCGTGCAGGCTCCGGCGCTCATCTATGGCCGGACGCCCGTCGACATCGACCTGGACCTGCTGCGCGACGACGGCCTGCTCACCGTCGCGGCCGCGCCCGGGATCATCGGCGACCACCGGGACTCGATCCGCCATCTGCTGATCTCCAACACCAAGCAGACCGGCGACGTCCCGCACATCGCCGCGGCGATGGTCCACGATTCGATGCTCGACGTCCTCATCGTGCACACGCCGCAGACCAAGCCGGGCGCGCTGGAGATGAAGGCGGTCTACGAGCACGCCGTCAGGAACACCCCGGCCTCCAGCCCCAAGCAGCCGTACACCTCCCTGCGCGACGGCGGGGCGCGGGTGCGGCTGCTCGAAGAACCGGCCGACACTCGGTACCACTGGTACAACGCCCTGATGCCCGACGACGCGGAGTACGGCCCCCTGGGACCGCCGCTGTGGCGGAGCAAGGCGAGCGGCGACGACCACATCTACACCTACGAGCGCGGCGACGGCGCACGGGTGGAGTACAAGATGATGCGGGTCGGCGGCGCCACGAGCCTGGTAGCCGCCGCGTACGGGTTCTGGGGTGCGGACCTGTTCTTGGCGGCGAACACCCAGGCGCTACGCTCCGACGCCGTCCGGGACCACGACGTCGAGGCGTTCCTCGCCAAGGCGTACGGCCTCGACCTGACCGCCCCGCGGCGGAGGTACCTGCTGGTGTGGTCGAGGTACAGCGGCCGGCGGCCCGGCGGATACAACCCGGCCGGCGACTCCAGCGTCGCGGGGAACCAGCAGCTCGTCGATCTCGCGGCGAAGCTCGACCGGATCCCGATCACCGTGGGCCACAACCCGCCGAGCGGCAGGGAGACACCGCACGGGAAGATCCACCTCGGTGAGTTCTGGAACAACACCGACCCGTCTAATCCGTTCACCGGCCAGGGACGTGCGGGCCAGACGAGCTTCTACGCGCTGTTCCACGCCCGGCACGACGTCATCCAGGTCGGCCAGAAGACCGGCGGCATGGACAACGCCGCCCTCGTCGGGATGCGGACCGTCTACATCGAGGACGTCCGCAGCCCGCAGCAGCATCGGATGACCAAATGGTCGCAGGTCATGGCGCACTACCGCGGCGCCGCGATCGCGCAGCCGCCCAAGCGCCTCGGAAAGGCGCTCCGCGACGTGACCTCCATGCCCGGCGCACCGCAGTTGACGATTCGCGACGACGGCCAGGATTTCGTCAGCGTGCGAAAACTCCGCGAAGCCTACGAAAAGGGATACAGCGGCGAAGACCTCCAGATCATCGAGGCGGAACTGCGCAAGCTGTAGCCGAAGCCCAAGCGCGGCGACCGCCGGCGACCGTCACCGGCCGGCCCGCACCCCGGGGTGCGGGCCGGCCGGTGCGGCTCAGTTGCTCGACACCGCCTTCGTGCGCGGCTGGAACGGAAGGAAGCGCTCGGCGCGGTGGGGCCGGGCGGGGATCTCGGTGGCCTCGACCGCGAGCATCCGGTCGAAGCGGAACGCCCGCACTCCCTGGCGCAGCCGGCACCAGGCCACGAGATACCAGTGGTCGCGGTGGACCAGGCAGGTCACCGGCTCGACCTCGCGGATCGTCACGTCGCCGCGAGCGTCGGCGTAGTGGAGGCGGACGACCAGCCGGGCGGTGATGGCGCAGGCCGTCGTGCGTGCGCGGCGGGCCGTGGCGGCGTCCATCGGGGCGGTCAGCGTGGCGAGTGTGGTGGCGACGACCTCGGTCTCGGTCTCGGTGTCATCGAACAGGTGCCGCAGCGCGCGGCGTGCGGTGGCGGACTGGGGGCCGGCGCCCAGGTGGGCGAGGGACAGTCCGAGGGCGGCGATCTCGGCGGCGGAAAGGCTTCGGCGGGTACGGATCGGGAGCATCACGTTCTCGGCCATGCCTCGATCATACGTTCGACCGCTGACATTTTCCGGCGCGAGATCAGGCCGGGCGCGCAGGACCTCCAGGGCCCGGTCGGCGTGCACGCTCATCCGCAGTTCGCTGGAGATCTCCTCCAGCAGCCGGCGGTCGGTGTCGATCACGAACGTACGCCGCCGGGTCAGCAGCGGGCCGAACCTCCGCCGTACGCCGAACCGCCGGGCGACCGTGCCGTCGGGGTCCGACAGCAGCGGGAAGTCGAAGGAGTTGGTCTCGGCGAACTCACGCTGCTTGTCGATCGCGTCGGGGCTGATCCCCACCCGCTGCGCGCCGACCTCGGCGAACTCGCGCGCGAGGTCGCGGAAATGGCAGCTCTCCGCCGTGCAGCCGCTCGTCATCGCGGCGGGATAGAAGTAGAGCACCACCGGGCCCTCGGCGAGGAAGCCGCTCAGCGTACGCGGCGTCCCCTTGTCGTCGAGGAGCTCGAAGTCCGCGACCAGGTCCCCGGGTTTCATCCCAAGCCGTCCTCTCCACAGCGGCGAACGCGTCGGCCGCCACGAGCATAACGACGCCCGCCGACGCGAGGCGGCCCCTTTTTTCTACAGTATCTGGACGGAAGTCGAAGAAAGCTTAGAATGACAGCCGAGCGAGGAGGATGCCATGTCCGGCTCCATGTCCGGCTCCATGTCCGGCTCCGGGCCCCCGGTTTCGTTCCAGACCCGGCCCGGCCTCTACCGCCACTGGCGGCTGGAGTTCGACGGCGACGTCGCGTACCTCGTGATGGCCGTGGACGAGCGGGGCGGCCTGCGGCCGGGCTATGCGCTCAAGCTCAACTCCTATGACCTCGGCGTCGACATCGAGCTGTACGACGCCGTGCAGCGGTTGCGGTTCGAACACCCCGAGGTGCGCGCCGTGGTGATCACGAGCGGCGACGACAAGGCGTTCTGCGCCGGGGCCAACATCGGCATGCTCGCCGCGTCCGGCCACCCGTGGAAGGTGAACTTCTGCAAGTTCACCAACGAGACGCGCTGCGGCATCGAGGACGCGACCGAGCACTCCGGCCAGACCTATCTCGCCGCGGTGAACGGCACCGCGTCCGGCGGCGGCTATGAGATCGCGCTGGCCTGCGACCGCATCCTCCTGATCGATGACCGGTCGGCGGCGGTGTCGCTGCCCGAGGTGCCGCTGCTCGGCGTGCTGCCCGGCACCGGCGGCCTGACCCGGCTCGTGGACAAGCGGAAGGTGCGCCGCGACCGCGCCGACGTCTTCGCTACCCGGCCCGAGGGGCTGAAGGGCCGCGCGGCGGTCGAGTGGCGGCTCGTGGACGAGGCGGTACCCCGCAGCCGGTTCGAGCAGGCCGTACGCGAGCGTGCGCGTGAGGCGGCCGCCGCGTCCGCGCGTACGGGCGAGGGCGGTGTCGAGCTGCCCCTGCTCGAACCCGCGCGGACCGGCGACCGCATCGCGTACCGGCACGTCACCGCCGACCTCGGCGACGACCGCGTCACCATCACGATCAGCGCGCCGAGTGCCACACGGCCCGAGCGAATCGACGCGGACTTCTGGCCGCTCGCCATGACCCGCGAGCTGGACGACCTCATCCTCTGGCTGCGCACGAACGAGCACGAGCGCGGCACCTGGGTGATCCGCACGACCGGCGACATCGACGCCGTCCTCGCCTACGAGGAGGCGATGACCGGCGGCAAGGACTGGCTGACGAACGAGATCCGGCACTACTACAAGCGGACCCTGAAGCGGCTCGACGTCACGAGCCGCAGCCTGGTCGCGCTGATCGAGCCGGGAAGCTGCTTCGCCGGCGCCCTGCTGGAGACCGCACTCGCGTGCGACCGGCAGTACCTCCTCGAGGGCGCCGAGATCGTGGTCACCGACGCGAACTTCGGCGCGTACCCGATGGCCAACGGCCTGACCCGGCTCGCGTCGCGGTTCCACGGCGAGGACGAGGCGCTGCGCGGCGCGCGCGGGCGGCGGCTCGGCGGCGACGAGGCGGACGAGCTCGGCCTGGTCACGCTCGTCCTCGACGACATCGACTGGGAGGACGAGGTCCGCATCGCGCTGGAGGAGCGCGCCGCGCTGAGCCCCGACGCCCTCACCGGCATGGAGGCCAACCACCGGTTCGCCGGCCCGGAGACCCTGGAGTCCAAGATCTTCGGACGACTCTCCGCCTGGCAGAACTGGATCTTCACCCGACCGGGCGCGGCCGGCCCCGACGGCGCCCTGGGCACGTACGGCACCGGAAGACGAGCGACCTTCGACCGCAGGCGGGTCTGATCGAGATGAGTACGGCCGACTACCACGAGAAGATCCCGAACAACGTCGGGCTGGCCGGCGACCGGCGGCTCCAGCGGGCGCTGGAGTCCTGGCAGCCGGGGTTCCGCGACTGGTGGGCCGAAATGGGTCCGGAGTTGCCGACCGAGGACGTCTACCTCCGTACGGCGGTCAACGTCGGGCGGGAGGGCTGGGCGCACTTCGGGCACGTGCCGGTCAGCGAGTACCGCTGGGGCGTCTTCCTCGCCGAGCCGCGCCCCGACCGGCGCATCGCGTTCGGCGAGCACAAGGGCGAGCCGGTCTGGCAGAAGGTGCCCGGGGAGTACCGCTCGGCGCTGCAGCGCCTCATCGTGATCCAGGGCGACACCGAGCCGGCGAGCGTCGAGCAGCAGCGGCGCCTCGGCCGTACCGCACCGAGCCTGTACGACCTGCGCAACCTGTTCCAGGTCAACGTCGAGGAGGGCCGCCACCTGTGGGCGATGGTCTACCTCCTGCACGCGTTCTTCGGCCGTGAGGGCCGCGAGGAGGCCGGCGACCTGCTGCGCCGCAACTCCGGCAGCGAGGACTCCCCGCGCATCCTGGGCGCGTTCAACGAGGAGACGCCCGACTGGCTGTCGTTCTTCATGTTCACCTACTTCACCGACCGGGACGGCAAATACCAGCTCGGCACGCTGAAGGAGAGCGGCTTCGACCCGCTGTCGCGCACGTGCGAGTTCATGCTCAAGGAGGAGGCCCACCACATGTTCGTGGGCACCACGGGCGTGGACCGCGTCGTCGCGCGTACGGCACGGCTGATGGTCGAGCATGACACCGACGACGCCGGGCCGCACGGCGCGATCCCGCTGAACGTGATCCAGAAGTACCTCAACTTCCACTACAGCGTCAGCCTGGACCTGTTCGGCGGCGAGACCTCGACCAACGTCGCGAACTACTTCACCGCCGGGCTGAAGGGCCGCTGGCAGGAGGAGCGCCGCAAGGACGACCACCGGCTCACCGACGCCGGGGCGCGCGTCGACGCGGTCGAGGACGGGCGGCCGGTCGAGGTCGAGGTGGCGGCGCTGACCGCGCTCAACACCGACCTGCGCGACGAGTACGTCGCCGACTGCGAGAGCGGCGTCAAGCGGTGGAACCGCATCCTGGCCGAGGCCGGGCTCCCGCAGCGGCTGGCGCTGCCGCACCGCGGGTTCAACCGTTACGTCGGCGCGTTCGCCGGGATCGACGTCTCGCCCGGCGGCGAGGTGCTGACCGGCGGTGAGTGGGCCGCGCGCGGGAGCGCCTGGCTGCCCACCGAGGACGACACGCGCCCTCGTCGCCTCCCTCATGCACCCCGTGTACGAGCCCGGCAAGATCGCAGGCTGGCTCGAGCCCCCGCGAAACGGCATCAACGGCAAGCCGTTCGACTACGAGTACGTCCATTTCATCTAGGGGTTCCGCTCAAAGGGCGTGATCTGGTGTTCAACGCGTGCGCCTACCTGGTCGACCGGCACGTGGAGTCCGGCGGCGGAGACCGTACGGCGGTGACCGGGCCCGGCGGGACCCTCACCTACGCCGGGCTGCTCGACCGCGTCCGCCGAATGGCCTCGGGCCTGCGCGACCTGGGCGTACGGCCCGAGGAGCGCGTCGTCCTGTTCATGCCCGACTCGCCGGCCATGCTCGCGCTCATCCTCGGCGCGATGCGCATCGGAGCGGTGCCGGTCCCGGTCTCGACGATGATGACCGCCAGAGGACCTTGCCGGAGTGCTGCGCGACTCGCGGGCGCGGGTGCTGGCGGCGGGTGCGGAGTTCGCCGCGGCCGCGGAGGAGGCCGCCGGGTCCGCGCCGGACCTGGCCGCGTTCGCGCTCACCGGGGACACTCCCCCGCGCGCGCCCGCCTGGGCGGGGAGCCGTCTCCTGGACGAGATCGCCCGAGAGCGACGGGGCGCGGCGAGCCGTACCCGACCGGCCCGGACTGACACCGCGCTGTGGCTCTACACCTCCGGCACCACCGGCCTGCCGAAGGCCGCGATCCACCGGCACGCCTCGATCCGATCGGTTTGCGAGACCTACGGGACGCGGGTGCTCGGCATCCGGCCGGGCGACCGCTGCCTGTCGGTGCCCAAGCTGTTCTTCGCCTACGGCATCGGCAACTCCTGCTTCTTCCCGCTGTCCGCGGGCGCGTCGGCGGTGCTGGAGCCGGCCCGCCCGACGCCCGCGCTGATCGCCGGACGCCTCCGCGCCGAGCGCCCGACGCTGTTCTTCGCCGTGCCGACGTTCTACGCGGCGCTGCTCGCCGCCGACCTGCCCGGCGACACGTTCTCCTCCGTACGGCGTGCGGTCTCGGCGGGCGAGCCGCTGCCCGCGCCGATCTTCCGGCGGTTCGCCGAGCGGTTCGGCGTGGAGATCCTGGACGGCATCGGCGCGACGGAGGCGCTGCACATCTTCGTCTCCAACCGGCCCGGCGAGGTGCGCCCCGGCAGCACGGGCGTGCCGGTGCCCGGCTACGACGTGCGGATCGTCGACGACGCCGGCGCCGAGGTGACGGCCGGGACGCCCGGCCACCTCATGGTGCGCGGCGACTCGATCGCCACCGGCTACTGGTGCCGTACGGCGGTGACGCGGCGGGTGTTCCAGGGCGAGTGGCTGCGTACCGGCGACACCTACGTCGCGGACGCGGACGGCGGCCTGCGCTTCCTCGGCCGCTCCGACGACATGATCAAGGCGGCCGGGATCTGGGTCTCGCCGAGCGAGGTCGAGGCGCGGCTGCTGGAGCATCCGGGCGTCGCGCAGGCCGTGGTGGTCGCGGTGCCCGACGGCGACGGCCTGGACAAGCCGGTCGGCGGGCGTCGTACGCGCGGAGGGCTCGATGGTGACCGAGGAGGAGATCATCGCGTTCTGCCGCGAGGATCTGGCCGCGTTCAAGCGCCCGCGCGCGGTCTTCTTCCTGGATGCGCTGCCGATGACCGCGACCGGAAAGATCCAGCGCTTCGTCCTGCGCGACGCTCTACGCGAGGGCGTGCTACACCCCCTGACGAGGCTCCGATGCATCCGGTTTGATTCCGTTCCCAGCGGGGATCTGGGCTTCCAGACTTCAGGAGGTACGGTTCATGACCGCTCAAGGTTCACGGGTGCGGGCGGCGGGCAACCGCGCGTCGACCAGTTCTGCGCTGAGGACGCTCGGCCGGGCCGGGCTCTCCGCGCGCGGCGTCATCTATATCCTCGTCGGCGCGCTGGCGGTGCAGATCGCCTTCGGCAAGAGCGACGGCAAGGAGGCCGACCGGCAGGGCGCGCTGCAGAGCATCGCCCAGACCCCCGGCGGCACGATTCTGCTGTGGCTGCTGGCCCTCGGGCTCGCCGGAATGGCCCTGTGGCGGTTCAGCGAGGCCATCTGGGGCCAGTCCGTCCCGGACGGGGAGAAGGCGACCAAGCGGCTGTCGTCCCTGGCACGCGGAATCTTCTACTCCGTCGTCAGCGCCAGCACGGTGGCGTTCGTCATCGGCGCGGGCGGGCCGGGCTCCAGTGACAAGAAGTCCAAGGACTGGTCCGCCAGGGCGATGCACGACATCCCCGCCGGACGCTGGCTCGTCCTCCTCGTCGGGCCTCGGCCTGATCGCGGGCGGCATCGTCATCGCTGTCAGCGCCATGCGGACCAAGTTCGAGAAGAAGCTGAAACTGCACGAGATGAGCCCCAAGGTCCGTAAGACCGTCAAGGTGCTGGGCGTCGTCGGCAAGTCGACCCGCGCGGTGATCTACGCGGCGGCCGGGGTGTTCCTGGCGTACGCGGGGATCACCTTCGACCCGGGCAAGGCCAAGGGCGTGGACGGCACGCTGCGGGAGTTCGCGCACACCAGCGCGGGGCCGTGGCTACTGGTGCTGGTCGCGCTCGGCCTCATCGTCTTCGGGGTGTACTCCTTCTGCGAGGCGCGCTGGCGCCGCGTCTGAGGCACCGGCCGGACTCGGCGGCCGCCCCTTCGCACCGGCAGTCCCTGGGCTGACCGAAACCGGCGCGGACCGGGCGGCCGTCGTTCGCCTATCTGCGGGTCAGCTCGTGCCAGCGGCGGCGGGCGGGGGCGGTCCAGTCGTCGTGCAGCGCGGCGAACAGCTCGCGCGCCTGGTCGCCGATCCAGCGCTCGGGCAGCAGCTCGGCGGGCAGGCGCGGGTCCAGGAACGGGAAGCGGCGCCATTCGTGTACGAGGCGCGTCTGCGCGAGCAGCACGTCGGCCGCCGACGCCGGGCACAGAGCGCCGAACGCGCCGACGAAGTTCGTGTACTGCGCCGCGACCGCGTCGAGGTCCCACGCGCGGCGTACCATCTCCGGCTCGCTGCCGATCCCGGCGAAACGGGCCGTGAACGACATCGCGCCGTCGCCTAGGCCGAGCCCGCCGACGACGCTCGCGCACCTCGGCCTCGCGGTCCGGCCGCGGCGAGATCCACATGCCGGGGCCCGGCGATCCGAAGCCCGCCCAGGTGAGCTTGGTGCGCAGCTTGTGCCGCAGCCGGCGCTTGGACTCGGGCACCGAGACGTAGAGGGTCAGCCAGATCCCGTCCCACGGAGGCGCCGGCGCGCCGAAGGCGTAGATGCGCTCGGCGCCCTCGGTGAGCAGGCGGCGGCCGGACGGCGTGAGCGACCAGCGGACGCTGCGCCCGACGCGTTCGGAGGCGAGCCAGCCGTCGGCGGCCGTACGCGCCAGGGCCTGCCGGGCGGACTTCTCCTCGACGCCGAGGCTGTCGAGGACCTCGACGATCGTTGCGGTCCACACGGGGGCCCTGCTGCGGGCAGCGCGAACTCGCCGAGCAGGGTCAGCAGCAGGGAACGCGCGCTCGTCTCCCCCACCGCGTGCCGGCGGCTCAGCGCGGGGCGTGGGGCGGTCACGGCTTTCACACTACATATCTCTGGTGCATCATGGCCGGGAAGTAGAACATGGCGCCAACCGGTGAGGACTCCCCGTGCTCGATGGTCACCTGCTCGTCGACGCCCACATGCACGCGGCGCGGCTGCCGACGCTCAAGCGCGCCTGGCACGACTGGGCCGCGAGCTTCGGCGAGCGCGAGGTGATGGAGCGGGTCTACGACGCGTCTGGCACGCTGGTGCCGTCGGCCTTCGGCGCGCTGCTGGACGACGAAGGCGTCGACTTCGCGCTGATGCTGAGCGAGTACAGCCCGAAGGCGACGGGCATCCAGCCGATCGAGGACCTGCTGCCGCTGGCGGCACACGACCCGGTGCGGATGCGCCCGGTCGCCAACGTGAACCCGCACCTGCACTATCCGGTCGCCGAGGAGGTCGAGCGCCAGCTCGACCTGGGCGCCGTGGCGCTGAAGCTCCACCCGGTGCACGCCGGCTTCCCGGCCAACGACCGCGCGCTGTACCCGGCGTACGAGCTGTGCCGCTCCCGGGGCGTGGCGGTCGTGGTGCACTGCGGCACGAGCAGCTTCCCGGGCTCGATGCACCGCTACGCCGACCCGGTGCTGCTGGATGAGGTGCTGCGCGACTTCCCGACGCTGAACATCGTGCTCGCCCACGGCGGCCGAGGCTGGTGGTACGACGCGGCGGCGTTCCTCGCGCTGTCGCGCGAGACGGTGTGGATCGAGCTGTCCGGCCTGCCGCCGCGACGCCTGCCGGAGTACTACGCGCGGCACAACTTCGCCCGCCTGTGCCGCCGCTTCATCTTCGGCACCGACTGGCCGGGCGTGCCTGGCATCGCGTCGAACGCACGCGCGGTGGCCAAGCTCTGCCCGGACGAGGAGACCGCCGCGCTGGCCCTCGGCGGCAACGCCGTACGGGTCTACGGACTCGGCTGACCCCGGCGCGCGGGGCGGATCCGATGCGGGAAAGCTATGATCCGTCCCATGGTCGACTCATGGACCCTGACTCTCCCCTTCTGTGCGGTTCTCGTGGCCGCCGTCGTTTTCATGGGCGTGCTCATCGTCCGAGGACTGCGTGCTCATCCGGCGACCGAGTCGGCGCGCCTCCCGACCGCGGGCACGGGCGGCGGGAGCCTGGCCGATCGCACCCGGGCCCTCTGCGCGGCCGGCGACGAGGCCGGGGCCATCGTGCTCGTCTGCCTTGAGACGGGAATGACCCAGGACGAGGCCGAGAGGTTCGTGCAGGCCATCGACACGACCGCGGGGCATGAGCCGATCATCGGCCACCGGACGCTAGGGCGGCACGAACTTCCATGATCCAGAGCCCGCCGCGGCGATCGGCCAATGTGGCCGTGATCGTCCTTCTCGGCTTCATCGTGAGCAGCGTCGTGGAGTTCTCCGCCGATCTCCTGCTCGACTACACGACGGTGATCCACTCGGCCAGCGAGGCCGACGTCGTCACCATCCTCCTCTCAGTCGTGCTCGGGGCGCTGACCGGCGGCGTGATGTTCTTCGGCCGGCCGCGTCACCACGGCCTCGCGGCCGTCGCGGGACTGTCGGCGTTCGTCGCGGGCGTCCTCGCCGACGAGGCCGCCAACGTCGTCTTCTTCACGCTCAAGCACCTGCCGGTCGACGCGAGCCTGATCACCGGCTACTTCACGCACTCGCGGCCGGCCTTCTGGCTCGGCAACGCGCTGGGTGTCGCGGTCGCGGCGGGGCTCACCGCGCTGCGGGTCGGCCGGGTCCGCGCCGCCGACCGCCGGAGCGGCACGTACGGCGGCGCGTACGGCGCGCCGCCGCAGTGGGCGCCCCCGCCGCCGTACGGCATGGTCCCGGCCCGTTCGGCCCCGGCGCGTACGGGCCCGGGCCCGGAGCGGGCCGGGGCCCGGTCAGGGACCCGGTCCGCAGGGACCACACTCCTACGGGCCGCCGCCCGGCTGACGCGTCACCAGGATCGCCGGGTCGTCCAGGACCCGTTCGACCACGAGCGACGCCGCGCCCAGCGCCGCCGCGTCGCCGCCGAGCCGTGAGACCGTGATCCGCGGCGCGGAGCGCCGCACCAGGCCCGCGCCGGCGGCCAGCGACGCCTCCGCCGCCGGGCGCGCCCACGGCGCGAGCCCGGAGAAGATGCCGCCGAGCACGATCGTGTCCGGGTCGAGCAGGTTCACCGCCGCGGCCAGCGCCCGGCCCAGCGAGTCGCCCGCCCGTCGTACGGCGGCCAGCGCGCGCTCGTCGCCGCCCTCCAGCCGGGCGACCAGCGCCGCCAGCGGGCCGTCCGGGCTCGCCGATGAGGTCGCGGTCGTCTCCGCCATCCCGGCCGCCCGCAGGATCGCCTCCTGGCCCGCGACCTGTTCGAGGCAGCCGCGCCCGCCGCAGGCGCACGGCGCGCCGCCCGGGTCGACGACGATGTGCCCCAGCTCCCCGGCGAACCCGTGCGCGCCGCGGAACACCCGCCCGTCCACGACGATGCCCGCGCCGATGCCGATCTCCCCGGACACGTGGACGTAGGAACCCAGCTCCGGCCCGTCGCCGAACCACAGCTCGCCGAGCGCGGCGAGGTTGGCCTCGTTGTCGAGGTCGGCGGGCAGCGGGAGCGCCGGCAGCCCGGCGCGCAGCAGCTCGCCCGCGGCGACGTCGGTCCAGCCGAGGTTGGGCGCGGCGCGCACCCGCCCGGTGTGCCGGTCGAGCGCGCCGGGCAGCGCGACGACCGCGCCCGCCACCGCAGCCCCTGCTCGCCCGCCGCGGCGATGGCGCCGCGAGGCCAGGCTGGTCAGCGCCGCGATGACCCGCTCCGGCGGGCGGCCGCGGTTGCGCGGCGGCGACGATGTGCCGGTGCCGGATCCGGCGGCCGAGGTCGAGCACGCACGCCGCCAGGTAGTCGACGTTGACCTCCAGGCCCAGGCCGGCCACCCGGTCGCCGTTGACCGAGACCGCCGTGGCCGGGCCGGCCGCGCACCCCGTCGCGCACCGGCCCGTCCTCGCGTACCAGCCCGGCGCCGGCCAGGGTCGCGACGAGGCTGGACACGGTGGTCTTGGTGAAGCCGGTGGCCTCGGCGAGGCGTGCGCGGCTGACCGGCTGGCGGCGGGCGATCTCGCCGAGCACGACGGCCAGGTTGCGCTCGCGCATCGCGGCCGTGGCGCACCGGCACCGCCTCTTGTCGCATCGTCACAGACTAATCATGAATCCCGGCCCCGTGTTGACACCCTCGGGCCTGCGCGATTTAATTAGTCCACGTCGCGTACGAATTAAGGAGCCGACATGCTGACATTCCAGCCCACACGCGAGGACAAGTTCACCTTCGGCCTGTGGACCGTCGGCTGGCAGGCGCGCGACCCGTTCGGCGACGCCACCCGCCCGCCGCTGGACCCGGTGGAGGCGGTCCACCGGCTGGCGGAGCTCGGCGCGTACGGCGTGACCTTCCACGACGACGACCTGCTCGCGGTCGAGCCGGACCGCGACCGCGCCATCGCCTCCTTCCGCAAGGCGCTGGACGAGACCGGCCTGGCGTGCCGATGGCGACGACCAACCTGTTCACCCACCCGGTGTTCAAGGACGGCGCGTTCACCTCCAACGACCGCGACATCCGCCGCTACGCGCTGCGCAAGGTGATGCGCAACCTCGACCTGGCCGCCGAGCTGGGCGCGCGACACGTACGTGTTCTGGGGCGGCCGCGAGGGCGCCGAGTCCGACGGCGGGCAAGGACGTGCGCGCGGCGCTCGACCGCTACCGCGAGGCCATCGACACGCTGGCCTGCTACGTCACCGACCGCGGGTACGGCATCCGGTTCGCGCTGGAGCCCAAGCCGAACGAGCCGCGCGGCGACATCCTGCTGCCCACGGTCGGCCACGCGCTCGCGTTCATCGGCTCGCTGGAGCACGCCGACATGGTCGGGCTCAACCCCGAGGTCGGGCACGAGCAGATGGCCGGGCTCAACTTCGTGCACGGCATCTCCCAGGCGCTGTGGCACGGCAAGCTCTTCCACATCGACCTCAACGGCCAGCACGGCACCCAAGTACGACCAGGACCTGGTCTTCGGGCACGGCGACCTCAAGAGCGCGTTCTTCCTGGTCGACCTGCTGGAGAACGGCGGCTACGAAGGGCCCGCGCCACTTCGACTACAAGCCGATGCGCACCGAGGACATCTCCGGCGTGTGGGCCTCGGCCGCGGCGAACATGCGGCACCTACCTGATCCTCAAGGAGCGGGCGCGCGCGTTCCGCGCCGACCCCGAGGTGCAGGAGGCGCTCGCCGCCTCGCGGGTCGACCAGCTCTCGGTGCCGACGCTCGCACCCGGCGAGACGTACGCCTCGCTCGCGGACGACGCGTTCGACCTGGCCGCGGCGGGGGCGCGCGGCTTCCACTTCGAGCGGCTCGACCAGCTCGCCCTCGAGCACCTCCTCGGCGCGCGGGGCGGCGCGTGAGCCCTACTCTCGTCGCCGGGGCCGACTCCTCGACCCAGTCGTGCAAGGTGGTCGTCGCCGACGCCGAGACCGGTGCAGTCGTGCGTAGCGGGACACGCACCGCACCCGGACGGCACCGAGGCCGACCCCGCGGCCTGGCGGGCGGCGCTGGAGCGTGCCGCCGAGGCGGCCGGGGGCCTGGACGACGTGGCCGCGCTCGGCGTCGCGGGCCAGCAGCACGGCATGGTCTGCCTGGCCGAGACGGCGAGGTCGTACGGCCGGCGCTGCTGTGGAACGACACGCGCTCGGCGGCGCGCGGCCGAGGAGCTGGCCGGCGAGCTGGGCGGGCCGGTCGGCGTGGGCGGAGGCGGTCGGCAGCGTGCCGGTCGCCTCGTTCACCGTGGCCAAGCTGCGCTGGCTGGCCCGCCACGAGCCGGACGCGATCGCGCGTACGGCCTCGGTGTGCCTGCCGCACGACTACCTGACGTGGCGGCTGACCGGCGAGTTCGTCGACCGACCGCGGCGACGCCTCCGGCACCGGCTACTGGTCGCCCGCGACCGGCGAATACCGGCTCGACCTGCTGGAGCTTGCCACCGGCCGGATGCCCGCGGTGCCGAGGGTCCTCGGCCCGGCCGAGCCGGCGGGGCGTACGGCGGCGGGCGTGCTCGTGTCCGCCGGCACCGGCGACAACATGGCGTGCCGCGCTCGGCCTCGGCGTACGGCCCGGCGACGTGGTCGTCTCGCTCGGCACGTCGGGCACGGTGTTCACGGTGTCGGAGCGGCCGTGCGGCCGACCCGGCCGGCGAGGTCGCGGGCTTCGCCGACGCGACCGGCCGGTTCCTCCCGCTGGTCTGCACGCTCAACGCCGCGCGCGTGCTGGACGCCGCGGCGCGGCTGCTCGGCGTGGACCACGAGGAGCTGTCGCGGCTCGCGCTGTCCGCGCCGCCCGGGGCGTACGGGCTCGCGCTCGTGCCCTACCTGGAGGGCGAGCGCACCCCGAACCGGCCCGGCGCCACCGGCGCGGTGCACGGCCTGCGGCTGGACAACGCCACGCCGGCCTGCCTGGCGCGCGCCGCCGTCGAGGGCATGCTCTGCGGCCTGGCCGACGGGCTGGACGCGCTCCTGACCCAGGGCGCGCGTGCCGAGCGCGTGCTGCTGATCGGCGGCGCGGCACGCTCGGCGGCCGTACGCGCGATCGCGCCGTCGGTGTTCGGGCGGCCGGTGCTGGTGCCGCCGCCCGGGGAGTACGTCGCGGAGGGCGCCGCCGTACAGGCCGCGTGGGCGCTGTCCGGGCGCGAGGAGCCGCCGCGGTGGCCGCGGGAGGGGTTCACGACGCACGAGGCCGACCCGGCGCCCGCGGTACGCGAGCGGTACGCCGAGGCGCGCGAGCACGTGCTGGACCGCTGATCAGGTCCCCGGCGCGGGGCGGAACGTCCCCGCGAGCGTGCGGGTCCCGTCCGCGGCGAGGCGGATCACCGGGAAGCCGTGCGGCGCCGGGTTGCCGTTCGCGTCGATCTCGATCGGCCCGGAGGCGCCGTCGACGCGGTTCGCGGAGTGGAGGTTGTAGAGCAGGCCCGCGACGTCGCGAGGCGACGGCGCGGTGCCGCCCTGCGGGCCGGCCGCGAGCCGCGCGGCCTGCGCGGCGGTCAGCAGCGCGTCGTGCGCCATCAGCCCCCAGGCGTCGCGCCAGTCGGACGGGCGGAAGGACGCGTAGTACTTCGCGCATTCGGCCAGGAACGCCTGGTAGTCGGCGCGTCCCGGGGCGGTGGAGCCACCCAGCTGGTCCGGGTCGGCGAGCGGGGTGTAGACGACCGTGGCGGGCGTGTACGCGGAAAAGCCCGCCACCCCTTCGGCGTCGGAGCCGGTGACCACCGTGATGGGCTTCTTGCGGCAGCGTTCGAGGTAGCCGAGCAGGCCGGGCAGGAAGATCGTCCGGCCCGCGTAGAAGATGACGTCGGGCGGGTCGCCGCCGCAGAGGTTCAGGTTCGTGGCGGCCGTGTGGTAGCGGTTGTCGATCCCCTTCGTCGTGGGGCTGTCGGCGGTGAACGGCTCCTCGAACCGGCCGCCCTTCCTGATCGAGCCGCCGAACGCCGCGCGGAAGTCGGTGCTCAGCGAGCGGCTGTAGAGGTCGGTGGCGTTCTGGTCGACGATCATCGCCGCCGTCTTCATGCGCCCGCGCAGATACTGGGCGAGCACCGAGACCTCCTGGCCGACGTGCGGCGCGACGCGTACCAGGCCCTCGATGCGGGCCGGCGGCCCCGCGCCGATCTGCGGGAGCGCGCCGCCGGAGCTGTCGATGCCGTCGCCGGTGACGATGTCGCCGACCATCGCGATGTGGGCGGCCGACAGGACGCGGGCCGACTCCAGTGTCTCCCGCGTGCTCAGGCCGAGCCCGACGGCCGCCACGAGGTGGTCGGTCCGCACCATCTTCTTCAGGCGTCCCACGACGTAGGGCCACTGGCTCTGGTCGCTGCCCTCGTTGGCCAGCACGAGCCGGATCTTGGGGCTGTTGCCGCCGCCCGCGCCGTCGTTGGCGCGCCGCTGCGCGATGTAGGCGCCCTCGACCTCGTGCACGGCGCGCCCGCCGGTCAGGTTGTGCGCCGCGGTCGTGGACAGCGCGCCGAGGAAGGCGACGGTGACATAGGGATCGCCGCTGTCGCGTACCCGCCGGTCCTCCGCGCGGATGTCGCGGTCGATGTCCCGCATCGCGCGGTCGAAGTGGAAGGACCCGTCGGTGACGCCCACGCACTCGCCGCCGCGCCGCGCGATGCCGTGGCCGCACGACGGCGAGGCGTACGCGCCGACCACGAACCAGGCCGCGAGCGCGAGCACGAGCGCCGTCGCGATGCCGGACAGGACGAGCCGGCGGCGGCGGCGCGCCGCCACGTTGCGCTCGAACGGGTTCGCGCGGCCGAAGGGTGAGATCGTGCTCATCGGCGCACCCAGCGCTCGGCCTCGATGTCGTGGCGTCTCGCCTCGCGGTACAGCTCGGACTCCTGTTCGGGGCAGTATGTCGCGACGGCTCTGTACCAGGCGGCGATCCCGAGGTGGAGGTCCTGCCGATCGGCGCAGGTGAACGGGTCGGCGGCGATCCAGAGCCCGGCGACGAGCTTGGTGAGGGTGCGCCGGTCCGGGCGGTCGCGGCCGTCATTGTCCGAGCCGTCGCCCGGGCCGCCGGCCGGGCCTGCGGCTCGCGCCAGGGCCTCGACGTCGCCGGCGGGGTCGCGTCCGGCGGCCGTGCGCCGCGGCGCGGCGGTGACGGCACGCACCCGGCCGAGCCAGGTGCCGCCGTCCACCGTGACGAGCCAGTCCGACAGCCGCCGCGTCACGTACCGCAACTCCCCGAGGGCGAGCGCGTGGTAGAGGTCACGGACCTGCTCCCGCTCGTTCAGTGAGTCCCACGCGCCGGCCGGCCGCAGCCGCCGGTGGATGGTCTCCCAGCCCGCCGCGTCGTCCTCGGCGCGCCGCGCGAGCCGCCAGCCGAGCAGCCGGTGCAGCACGGGCGGGAGCACCGCCGGGCCCTCGGCGCGCTCCCGCCAGCCGTCCAGGGTGAAGACCGTGGCGGCGTCCTCCGCGCTCAGCGGCCCCTTGCGTGTCGCGAGGAAACCCGCCTCCTCCTGGTCGCGCGCCGCGGACACCGTGACGAGCAGCCGTCGCTGGTTGCCGCTGACGCCGGAGAGGAGACCGTCGAGCAGCAGGTCGCCGACGGTGTCGCCGCCGGTCGTCGCCGTCCCGTGTCTCCAGCAGCGCACCGACGCCGAGCGGGCCGTCGAGATCGTCGGGGATCGCCTCCAGCAGCCGCCTGGTGGCGAGGGGCTGGCCGCCGGTGAACCGGTGGACGAGCTCGGGGACGCGCTCCTCGTGGTGTCCGGCCCGGTGGGCGAGGCTGATGACCTCGTCCTTGGTCAGGTCGGGCAGCGAGACCGGGAACCAGCGCCGCTCGGCGGGGAGGAACGGCGCCGCCTCCGCGAGCGGCCGCGCGCCGGAGGCGCTCTTGCGGCTGGTGGCGACCACGCCGACGGACGGATCGCGGTGGACCGCCGCGACCTGCACGAATTCGGCGAGGAAACGGCGGATCCGCTCGCTGTCGGCATTGTCGAGAAGGATCGCGCAGTCGAATACGCGGCGCGGTGAGAACCGCCGGGAGTAGGAGGAACGTACGTCGTCGAAGAAGGCGTCGAGAACCCACCGGTCGACCCATTTCCGGTTCGCCTCGACGCCGTATTCGTGGAATCGGACATTGAGCTCGGCGAGCTCGTCGAGCCAGCCGATCCGGTCCAGTCGCCAGTAGCGTCCCGCCGTCACCAGGTCGAGGAGTGCACCGGGCAGCACCTTGGCGGCCGTCTCGATGCCGGGGACCTGCTTGCCGACCGCGGGCACGACCGTCTCGGCCAGCTGCTCGGCGAACGGGCGCAGCCGGCCGCGGCCGCGGTGTTTCTTCAGCACCTCGCGGACCTTGACGGTGGCCTCCCACCGTCCGTCGCCGGCGGGCGGGCCCTCGGCGATCTTGGGCTGGGCCATGATCAGCTGACCGGCGATCAGGCGGGGAAAGGTCAGCCGGCCGAACGGCCCGCGCCTGCGGTTCAGGCCGAACGCCAGCGCCATCAGCATCTTGGGCGCCGAGCCGTCGCCCGCGGCCGCGCAGTCCACGCGGGCGTACGGGACGTACTGGTCGAGCTGGGTCTCGAGGCCGTCGAGCAGCGCGGTCTTGCCGCTGCCGCCCGGCCCGGTGAAGACCAGCACGGGCCGCGCCGGCCCGGCGCGGCGGTCGAGCAGGTCCGCGGTCAGGTCGAGGGCGGCGGCACGGCCGTAGAGCGGCTCGACGTCGGGCCAAGCGCGGCGCACCGGCCGCAGTCCGAACAAAGCCATGATGCGATCCCCCGTCTGGCTCCCGGAACCGCCGGACGGCCCTCCACCGCGGCCGGGTTCGCCAGCCTAATTGACGGGTTCTCGCATCACATCTGTTTCTTACAGGCGAGTTTTCTCCATTTCAGGAAGTATCACCCGCGAGCCGTGCGATGACGCGCTCGGTCAGGTCGCCGAGAGCGGCCATCTCCTCCTCCGTGAGCAGGTCGATGAAATGGCGGCGCACCGACGCGACATGGAGCGGCGCGGCCTCCTCGATCGCCTGCCGCCCCTTGGCCGTCAGCACCACGAACGCGCCCCGGCCATCGGCCTCGTCGCCCTCCTTGACGACGAGGCCGCGCGCCTGCATCCGGGTGATGTGGTGCGACAGCCGGCTCTTGGACCACAGCATGCGCCCGGCCAGGTCGCTCAGCCGCGCCCGGCGGCCCTCGGCGTCGCCGAGGTTGGACAGCACGTCGTAGTCGGCCTCGGACAGCCCGGAGTCCTCCGCCAGGTCGCGGGCGATCCGCAGGTCGAGCAGGCCGCGCATGCGGCGGTAGCCGATCCAGGCCCGGAACTCGGCGTCGCTCAGCCATCGCGTGTCATCCACGCGGCCACCCTAGCATTTAGGTGACGTGTCACCTATATTGGCCTTCCAACTTTAGGTGACACGTCAACAAAGTGAGAGCGGAACCATGACCTCCACCCCGCGCGTCTTCGTGCTCGGCGCCTCCCTGCGCAAGGACTCCTTCAACGTGCGGCTGGCGGCGCTGGCCGCACGCGCGGCCGCCGAGCACGGCGCGCAGGTGCGTACGGCCGGCTTCGCCGACCTCGCGGTGCCGCCGCTCGACGCCGACCTGCTGGAAGCCGAGGGCGTCCCCGAGGGCGCGCGCCGGTTCGGCGACCTGCTGACGGAGACGGACGGCTTCCTCATCGCCGCGCCGGAGTACAACTACTCCGTCTCCGGCGTGCTGAAGAACCTCATCGACTGGACCTCGCGGATCCGCCCGTGGCCGTTCACCGGCCGGCACGGCCTGCTGCTGTCGGCCTCGACCGGCCAGGTCGGCGGCGTACGCGGCCTGTGGGCGCTGCGGGTGCCGCTGGAGGGCCTCGGCGCACACCTGTACCCGGACATGTTCAGCCTCCCGAACGCCGAGTCCGCGTTCACCGAGGACGGCTTCGCCGACGCGAGCCGGCACGAGCGGCTCTCCGGCCTGGTCGGGGACTTTCTCGACCTGACGCGGGCCATGAGCCGGCGGAACGAGTGATCTCCGCCTCGACGCCCACCCCTCTCTGCTCGCCGTCCTGCGGATCGCGGGCGCCGGATACCTGCTCTACCTGGGCACGCGGTCGCTGCTCGCGCTGTGGCGCGACCGCGGCGAGACCGAGGCCGCGCTCAGCCCGGCGGCGCGCACTCCGGCGTCGGCGTTCCGGCAGGGGTTCCTCGTCAACGTCACGAACCCGAAGGCACCGGTGCTGTTCCTGAGCCTGCTCCCCCAGTTCGTCCCGCCGGGCGCGGACCCGCTGACCCGGTCGCTGACGCTGTCACTGATCGTCGTCGCCTGCGCCCTGCTGTGGTTCCCCGCCGCCGCCGTCGTGGTCCACGCGGCCGGCGCGCTCCTCGGCGGCCGCCGCGTCCGGCGCCTGCTCGCGCTCCTCACGTCGCTGCTGCTCCTCGGCCTCGGGTCGCGGATGCTGGTCTTCGGCTGACCGACGTACGCGCTCCAGCTCCGCCAGCGCCTCCGCGCACGGCACGCCGAGGTCGTGGCGGCCGAACAGGTGCAGCGACTCCCCCGTGTCGATCTCCAGCAGCTCCGTACGACGGCCCAGGCTGCGGTGCTCGCCGAGGCCGACGCGCTCGATCCGCCCCCACGGGATGCGACGGCGGCGCGCGTACCCGCTCACCACGGTCACGCCGTCGGGACCGGCGGACAGGCGCACCGGCGCGAGCAGGTCGCGCAGCCCGTACACGCCGAGCGCGAGTGCCGCGACGCCGGCGAGCAGCAGGCGTTCGCGGTCCGCGCCCGACAGCGCGGCGACCGCTCCCAGCAGCAGGGCGCCGGCGAGCTTCAGCAGCGCCGGCGCGACCGGCACGCGCCACCGCGTCACGGGTTCGGGCATCCGCACAGCATGGCAGCAGTACTCGGCGGGATACCCGTACGGGTTCGTCCCGCCTGATACCGGGTCGCCCGTTACGGTGTTGGCTGTTGACCGGATTCGGCCGCGGCCGTACGACGGAGGTATCCCAGGTGGCGGACGACGATTTCCAGCAGATTCTCCAGAACGCCTATCGGACCGGCGGGAAGCTGGACGACGCGGTTCTCGGCGACCTGGAGGCGCTGGCGACCGCCGAGCAGGCGCTCGGCGTCGACCATCCGGAGACGCTCACCTGCCGCATCAACCTCGCACACGCCTACTACGAGGCGGGACGCGTGGACGAGGCGATCACCCTCGGCGAGCAGGCCTTCGCCGAGTGCGGGCGGATCCTGGGACCCGACGCACACGACACGCTGGTCGCCGGCAACAACCTCGCCTCCGCCTACCGCGAGGCCGGTCGGCTGGACGAGTCGATCGCGATCTGCATCCAGTCCCTCGACCAGGCCGAACGCAGCCTGGGCCGCGACGACCCGATGTCGGTCATGCTGCTCAACCACCTCGCCGACGCCTACTCCGCCGCCGAGCGGATCGACGAGGCGCTCGAACTCCTCCACGAGGTGCTCGCGACGCGCGAGCGCCTCCTCGGGCCGGAGGACCGGGAGACGCTGGGCGCGCGCAACAACCTGGCGCTCGCCTACCGCGACACCGGCCGGATCACCGAGGCCGTGACGCTGCTCGAGGGGACTCTCTCCGCCGCCGAACGCCTGATGGGCGCCGACAACGAGGGCGTGCTCACCATCCGGGCCAACCTCGCGTCGCTCTATGACGACCTCGGCCGGACGATGGAGGCGATCGACACGTACGAGCGCGCGCTGAAGGACCGTACGCGCGTGCTCGGCGCGGACCACCCCGACACCCTGATGTCCGGGGCGACGCTCGGCGCGATGTACAAGGACACCGGACGGCTGGATGAGGCGATCGAGCTGACCGAGGCCGCGCTGACCGGGCTGCTGCGATTGTTCGGCTCCGACCACCGCGACGTGCTGCGGGTGCGGATACGCCTCGCCCTCGTCTACGTCGCCGCGCGGCGGGTCGACGAGGGCGTCGCGCTGCTCGAGGAGGCGCTGTCCGGCTGCGAGCGTCTCTTCGACGCCGACCACCCCGACACCGTCCGCTGCCGCCGCGACCTCGCCAACGCGTACCGCGAGGCCGACCGCCCGGACGACGCCGTGCCGCTGTTCGAGCGCGTGCTGTCGGACTGGGAGCGGATCCTCGGCGTCGATGACCGGGAGACGATGGCCGTGCGCAACCTGCTGGCGCTGAGCTATGACGACGCGGGACGCACCGACGACGCCATCGAGGCGTACGAACGCACCCTCGCCGACCGCGAGCGCGTGCTCGGCCCCGACCATCCGGCCACCCTCCTGTCCCGCAACAACGTCGCCCTGACGTACCGCGAGATGGGACGGCACGACGAGGCGGTCACCCTGCTGCGCGCCGTCGCCGGCGACCGGCGGCGCGTCCTGGGCGCCGACCACGTCGACTGCCTGCGCTCACGCAACCACCTCGCCCTCGTGTGCGAGGAGTCCGGCCGGCTCGACGAGGCGGTCGCGATGTATGAGGAGCTGCTGGCGGACTGCCGTCGCGTCCTCGGCACTGGCCACGAGCTGACCCGCAAGGTGCGGTTCAACCTGGACGACGCGCGCCCGCCGGCCTGGGAGCCGAGCTATGAGGAGGAGCGGCGGCTCGCCGAGGCGAAGGAGCGCGGCGACGCCGGCGCGTACCTGCGGCTGCTCTGCGGCCTCGACCTGTTCGTCCTCGTACCCAAGGAGCGCGCCGACGACCTGGTCGCCGGGCGGCACGAGGTCGGGCAGTGGCTGGTGCGAAACGTCGGCGGCACGGACCACGCCCAGATCTTCACGCGCGGCGCGATCCCGGACCAGCCGGACGCGGTGTACCTGATGCGCTCGATGAGCGAACTCGCCTACGACTGGCCCGACCCCGGGTGGAGCGTGCTGTTCAACCGGGGCGTGCCGGCCCTCGAATGGTCCTTCACGTACGAGGTCCTCGTACGCGCGGCGGACGGTGCCGTGCCCGTACCGGGCGACCGCCTGCTGGCCAGGATCGGCGGGCCGGCGGAGGGCCCGCTGGCGTTCGGGCTGGCGTGCGGCGCGGTGGTCGCCGTACAGGACGGGGTCCCGTGGAACGACGTCGGCCCGGTCTTTTCCGACTACATCGAACGGTCGCGGTCGCTGCGGGCGGACTGGGGCGTCGCCGACGCCGAGGACTGGCGGGTGACGATGGCCTCGCTGCTCGGCGAGCAGCGCAGCGACCCGGGCGCCGCGCGCGTGCTGGCGCTGCGCGAGGAGGAGGCCCGGCGTACGGGACGGCCGGTGGCGATGGACCGGTGGCGGGAGGCGATCGACGCCGCCTGCCGCGCGGACTCCGCCCCCGCGGACGCGCTGCTCGGCCTCGCGAGCACGATCGGCCGGTACGAGGAGCGTTTCCGCGCGGACGGGCTGCTGGCCGACGACCAGACCGTACCGAGCACGGCCGCCTACGACTTCGGCCGGGCGGTGAACATGGCCCGCTGGGGGCTGGAGGCGCAGTTCTGCGACCAGGCGACGGCCGAACGCCTCATCGTGCGCGCGGGCGAACGCTGCCGGCCGCACTACGACTCGTGGTCCGCGTTCTCCTCCGGGTACGCGCTGGGCCGGCTGCTGCGCTTCGACGAGGAGGACTGCGGCTCGTCGTACGAGTCGATGCTCGACTCGCACCAGGTGCTCGCCGCCGCCGAAGACGGCCCCTGGCAGACCATCCCCTGGTCCTAGCGAGCCGCCCGCGTGCGCCCGGCACGGGGCCGAATCTCGCCCCGGCCCCGTACGCGGGGCGGCGGTAGGGTCCGGTTCGTGCCTCAGCCAGTGGACGCCGTGCTGTTGAGGAGGGGCGGCGAAAACCCGACCCCGAGCTGTTCCGCAGGGCGTGCGCGCGGCTCGGGTCCGAACCCGCGCGCACCCTCATGGTCGGAGACGACCGGCGCGCCGACGGCGGGGCCGAGGCGGCCGGGATACGGACCTTCTTCGTCGACCCGCTGCCCGTACGCGAGCGGCCGGGCGGCTTCGCGCCCCTGCTAGCCGAGGCCGGCGTCACCTGCTGACGCGCGGCCGAGCGTGGCGGCCCGGTGTTCCTGCGGGCTGACGCCGCGTTCGCGCTTGAAGGCGGCGCTGAGCGCGAACGCGCTGCCGTACCCGACGCGGCGTGCCACGGCGGCGACCGTGGCGTCCGGCTCGCGCAGCAGGTCGGCGGCGAGGGCGAGGCGCAGGTCGGTGAGGTAGGTCATCGGCGGCTCGCCGACCGCTTCGGTGAACCGGCGGGCCAGGGCGGCGCGCGAGACGCCCGCGCGCGCGGCGAGCGCGGCCACCGTCCACGCGTGTGCCGGGTTCTCGTGCATCAGCTGGAGCGCCGGGCCGACCACCGGGTCGCCGGACGCGCGGTACCAGCCCGGGGCCTCGGCCTCCGGGCGGGAGAACCAGGCGCGCAGCACCGCGGTCAGCAGGAGGTCGAGCAACCGGTCGAGGATGGCCTCCTGCCCGGGGACGTCGCGGTTCAGCGCCTCGTCGGCCAGCGGCAGGAGCGAGGGGTCCCAGTCGCCGGCGGCCAGGACGAGCAGCGGAGGCAGGGCACGCCGCAGCCGCCCGCTCACCTCACCGTCGACCTGGTACGTGCCGGTGAACAGCGTGGTGAAGTCGGCCGAGTCGTCCGTACGGTCGCCCCAGCTCCGCAGCCCCAGCGCCATCGCGGCGGACAGCGGCGCTCCCTCCGGAGTGGTGCAGCGCTGCCCGGGATGGATCACCACGCGCGGCGGCGTGGCCGGGTCGCCGGCGACGGTGTACGGCGCGGGGCCGCGGACGATCGCGACGTCACCGGGCGACAGGCGTACCGGATCACGGTCGGCGGGGACCACCCACGCATGGCTCCGCATGACCGCGATCAGCGTCAGCGGCGCGCGGTCCTCGATCCGCAGCGCCCAGGGCGGCCGCAGGATCGACCGGAGCAGGAACGCGCCTCGGGCACGAGGCGCCTCCAGGAGGCTCGCGAGTGCGTCCATGTGCTTCACCCTAGTGCGCGCGGGCGCGCCTGCCGATCCGCCGGTGCGGGCGACCCCACCAGGCGGAACGCCGCCTCGGGTGACGGCGCTGGACGCACGCGCATCCGCGTGAGCTTCTCGGCCATGGCCGCGTACGGCGGGGCGGCGCTTCACTGAACGACATGAAGATCCTCGCGGGTTTCTCCGCCACCACCACTCTGCTGCTGACCGGCGCCGTAGCAGGCGTCTTCTTCGCCTACTCCGTCTCCGTGATGATCGGTCTGGACGCCATCAAGCCCGAGCACGCGATCACCGCGATGCGCAGCATCAACGTGAAGATCCAGAACCCGGCCTTCCTGCTGGCCTTCCTCCTCGCGCCGGTCGCGGCGGCCGCGACCGGGTTCTTGCTGCTCGTGCTCGGGCAGCGCAACGCCGGCATCCTGTTCTTCCTCGCCGCGGCGGCCTACATCCTGGGCGCGCTCGGGCCGAGCTTCGCGGTCAACATCCCGATGAACGACGCGCTGGACAGCGTGAAGGTGCCGGCGGGCGGCGCGGCGCGCATCTGGTCGGACTACTCGGCCCGCTGGACCCTGTGGAACACGGTCCGCACCGTCTTCAGCTCGGCCAGCCTGCTCCTCGTCGGCGCGGGCCTGTTCGTCTGGGGCCGTCAGGTGTGACCGGCGGGTGTGACCGGCAGGCCGACAACGCGCAGGACGTCGCCGACCTGCTGAAGCACCTCGGCCTGACGCGGGTGGCGCTGGCCGGGTCCTCCTACGGCGGCCTGGTCGCGCTGGAGGTCGCCGCCCGGTGGCCCGAGACGATCACGGCGCTGGCGCTGCTGTGCGCCGACGCGTCCGGGCACGTGCCGAGCGAGCGGCGGCGTTCCTCCGGGCGCGAGGAGAACTCCCTGCTCGAGGCAGGCGACCTCGACGGCGCGGTCGAGCTGAACGTACGCACCTTCCTGGGGCCGGACGCCGACGAGGCGACGGCGGACCTCGTACGCCGGATGCAGCGGCGCGCGTTCGAGGTACAGCTGGCGATGCCCGAGGACCAGGAGCAGGCCGGCGTCGAGGTGGACCTGTCCGCGATCACCGCGCCGTGCCTGGCCGTCTCCGGCGGCCTGGACCTGCCGGACTTCCGCGAGATCGCCGCCGGGCTGCCCGGGCGCATCGCCGGGGCCCGCCATCTGGAGCTGCCCTGGGCCGGTCACCTGCCCGGCCTGGAACGGCCCGGCGAGGTCACCGGCCTGCTCATCGGGTTCCTGCGTGAAAGCCTCGGCCTCGGGGATCGGGCCGCTCGCGGTTGAACCGGTTCGGGCGCGTGACCGTGTAGACAGTGGTGCCGCCGACTCGTCGTCGCAGTACAGGTGCCATGATCACTGTCACGGCTCCCACGGAAGGCCCTCGGTTTGTCGTTCATCACGCGCATTCGCCGGTCGCCGGACCAGGAACAGCCGACCGCGGAGGACGGCGAGACGCCGGATGCCCGCCCGGCTCCGCGGACCGCCGTACGCCGGGTGGCGGCCTGGGTGCTCACCGGCCTGGCCTGCCTGCTCGTGCTGTTCGCGCTCATCGCCCCGAACGACGCGGGGCAGTACTCCCCCGCGGCGTTCGTGCGTGTCCCGCTGGAAGGGGTGCTCGGCGTCGCCCTGGTCCTGCTCCTGCCGGGGCGTGCCAGGAAGCCGGTGGCGGTGCTCATCGGGGTCGCGCTCGGCCTGCTGACCGTGTTGAAGGTCATCGACATCGGCTTCTCGCTGGTGCTGGCCCGGCCGTTCAACCTGGTGTTCGACTGGCCCCTGCTGAAGGACGGCGCGCAGTTCCTGACGGCGTCGTTCGGCCGTACCGGCGGCATCGGCGCGGCTGTCGCGGCCGGGCTCCTCGCCGTCGCCGTACTGGTCCTGACGACACTGGCCGTCCTGCGCCTGACCCGGCTGGTGGTACGGCGCCGGACCACGGCGGCGGGCTCGGCCGCGGTCCTCGGCGTCGTCTGGATCGTCTGCGCCGCCCTCGGCGCGCAGATCCTGCCGAGCCTGCCGGTCGCCGCCGTCGCCTCCGGCCGCCTGCGCCAGCTCCCGGTGAGCCTGCGCGACCACGAGAAGTTCGCCAAGGAGGTCGCCGCCGACTCCTACCGCGGCACGCCGGGCGACCGGCTGCTGACCGGCCTGCGCGGCAAGAACGTGGTGCTGTCCTTCGTCGAGAGCTACGGGCGCGACGCGATCGAGAACCCGCGGTTCGCACCGGAGGTGAACGCGGTGCTCGACGCCGGGAGCAACCGGCTGCGGGCGGGCGGGTTCGCCTCACGCAGCGCGTTCCTCACCTCGCCGACGGCGGGCGGCGGGAGCTGGCTGGCCCACTCCACGCTGCTGTCGGGCGTGTGGATCGACAACCAGCAGCGATACCAGAGCCTCGTCACGGGAAACCGCTTCACCCTCACGAACGCCTTCCACCGCGCGGGCTGGCGCACGGTCGGCGTGATGCCCGGCACCACCGGCGCGTGGCCGGAGGCGGGGTTCTACGGCTACGACAAGATCTATGACCGCTGGCACCTCGGGTACCAGGGGCCGCGCTTCAACTGGGGCATGCCGCCGGACCAGTTCACCCTCGCGTCCTTCCAGCGCTCGGAGCTGGCGACGCCGGGCCACCCGCCGGTCATGGCGGAGATCCCGCTCGTCTCCAGCCACGCCCCGTGGGCGCCGCGGCCGTCGATGATCGACTGGAAGAACGTCGGCGACGGCTCGGTCTATGGCCCGATGGCCGCGGCCGGCGACCGGCCGGAGATCGTGTGGCGCAACCCCGGCCGCGTCCGCTCCGCGTACGGGCACGCGATCGCGTACTCGCTGAGCGCCCTCATCTCCTACGTGGAGACGTACGGGGACAAGAACCTCGTGCTCGTCTTCCTCGGCGACCACCAGGCCGCCCCGATCATCACCGGGAGCCACGCGAGCCGCGACGTGCCGATCACGATCGTCGCCCGCGACCCGGCCGTGCTGGACCAGATCTCCGGATGGGGCTGGCAGGACGGCCTGCGGCCGAGCCCGAAGGCGCCGGTCTGGCGGATGAACACCTTCCGCGACCGGTTCCTGAGCGCCTTCGGGCCGCAGAACTGACCGTGGCGGGTCGGCGTGCGGGCCCGCGTACGGCTCAGCGGGCGCGGGCGCGGAACGCCGCGGTCTTGACGCGGTTCTGGCAGGCGGTCGAGCAGAAGCGGCGGGTGCCGTTGCGTGACGTGTCGACGTAGACGCGGTCGCAGTGCGGGGCGGTGCAGACGCCCAGCCGGTCGTGGAACTCCCCGCCGAGCACGACCGCCAGGCCGGTCGCGCAGCCGGCCACCCAGTCGGCGGAGACGGGGCCACCGGTCCCGTGGAAGTGCAGGTGCCAGGGCTCGCCGTCGTGCCGGTCGAGGTGCGGACGCGCCCGCGTCACCTCCAGCAGGCGGTTGATCTGGGCGGCCGCCGCGTCGACGTCGCCGCCGGCGACCGCGGCGAAGACGACCCGCAGCTCGGCGGCCATCTCCGCGAGGACGCCCGCGTCGCCCTCGCCGACGTCCCCGGCGCCGATCTCGATCAGCGCCGCGCGCCGCGCCGCGCCCTCGGGCGGGGCGTACGCGCGGCCGCGCCGCTCGCCCTCGGTCAGCGTGTTCACCAGGCGTACGGCGAGGCCGACCACCTGATCCATGTGACTGTTGAAGTTCACTTGACCAGTTACACCGCTTCGTTCTAGGTTGTGACTGTCGAAATCTTAGACGACGGTGACAGGAGTCGCTCATGCTCACGACCACGGTGGCACGAACGTGGATCTCCCGTTGGGACCGCCAGCAGGAGGGATATCTCCCCGACCGCGAAGAACGCTTCACCGCCCTGATCGACGCGGTCGAGGCGGGCGCGGGCCGGCCCGACCCGCTCGTCCTCGACCTCGGCTGCGGGCCCGGCTCGCTGTCCGCCCGGCTGCTCGACCGCCTGCCGCGTGCCACCGTTGTGGCCATCGACACCGACCCGCTGCTGCTCGCGCTGGGCCGCGGCGCCCACCCGGGCCGTACGGAGCTGCGGTTCGCCGATCTGGACCTGAGCACACCGGGCTGGGCGGCCGCGCTCGACCTGGACCGCCCGGCGGACGCGGCGGTCAGCACCACGGCGCTGCACTGGCTGCCCGAGTCCGGCCTGCGCACGGCGTACGCGGAGCTGGCGTCGGCGCTCCGTCCCGGCGGGGTGTTCCTGAACGGCGACCACCTCGACGTCGGCGACGGCGCGCCGGGGCTGCGCCACCTCGAACGCGCACTGGCCGAACGCGCCACGCGCCGCCGGTTCGGCGACGACGCGCCGGAGGACTGGCGGCAGTGGTGGGACGCGGCGGCCGCCGACCCGGCACTGTCGAGCCTGGTCACCGGCCCGGCGTCCGGTCACCACGGCTCGGCCTCCGCGTACCTGTCCGTGCACACCGCGGCCCTGCGCGACGCGGGCTTCGGCGAGATCGGCACGCTCTGGCAGCACGGCGACAACCGCGTCCTCTGCGCGATCCGGTCCTGAGTCCCAGGCTCCGCAGGTCCTGCCGATCACCCGGCGGCGGCGCTCTCGGAGTCGGCGGCGAAGGCGCGCCGGTAGGCCGACGGCGAGGTGCGCATGGCGCGGGCGAAGTGTGAGCGGTAGGTGATGGGGCTGGCGAAGCCGACGGCCCGTGCGATCTCCTCGATCGGCGCGGGGGTCTTCTCCAGCAGGGGCAGGCTCGCCTGGATCCGCTGGGTGATCAGCCAGCGGGTGGGGCTGGTCCCGGTGCACCGGGCGAAGTGACGCAGGTAGGTGCGCGTGGACATGTGCGCGCGGCGGGCGAGGACCTGGACGGTGAGGGCCTGGTCGAGGTTGGCCAGGGCCCAGGTCATGGTCGGGGTGATCCGGTCCTCGCCCGGCTCGCGCGGCACGGGGGCCTCGATGAACTGGGCCTGGCCGCCCTGGCGGTGCGGTGGGACGACCAGCCGCCGCGCCACCGCGTTGGCGATGCTCGGGCCGTGGTCGCGGCGCACCAGGTGCAGGCACAGGTCCAGGCCCGCCGCGCTGCCGGCGCTGGTGAGCACGTCGCCGTCGTCGATGTAGAGGACGTCGGCGTTCACGCGTACGAGGGGGAAACGACGGCGCAGCAGGCCGGCGTACTGCCAGTGGGTGGTCGCCGGGCGGTGGTCGAGCAGACCGGCGGCGGCCAGCGCGAACGCCCCCGAGCAGATCGACACGATCCGCGCGCCCCGGTCGTGCGCCAGCCGCAGCGCCGCGACGAGCTCGGGCGAGCACTCGCCCCGCACGTCGCTCACTCCGGGCACGATGACGGTTCGTGCGGCCGCGAAGGCGTCCAGGCCGTACGCGGTATCGATGGTCGCGCCGCCGAGGATGCGCAGCGGGCCGGGCCGCTCCGCGCACACCCGCAGGTCGTACCAGGGCACGTCCAGCTCGGGGCGGGCCAGCCCGAACACCTCCGCGACGATCCCGGTCTCGAACGGCGACATGCCCTCATAGGCCAGCACCGCGACCGTCGGCCTCTCGTCATCCATGGCGGGATCCTATCGACCGGCGGCATTCACGCCACTGTCCGGGAGGGGCCGACCGAGGCGAGCATCGGAGACATGTCCGTTCTCTCCACTTTCTCCGTGCCCGCCGCGCGCCCGTACGAGGCCGCCGCCCACTACGCCGCGCGACTGGCCTTCGAGACCGACGTCTCCGACGTGCACGCCGACCTGGAGGCCGGTACGCCCGGGCTCGTCGTGGTCGACTCCCGCAGCGCCGAGTCCTGGGACCAGGGCCACCTGCCCGGCGCGATCCACCTGCCGGCCGCGTCGATCCCCGAGCGTGCGGCCCTGATCGTCTCGCGCGAGGTCGCGGTCGTCGCCTACTGCTGGGGCCCCGGCTGCAACGGCGCCACCCGCGCCGCACTCGCCTTCGCCCGGCTGGGCTACCGGGTCAAGGAGATGATCGGCGGCTATGAGTACTGGGTCCGCGAGGGCTTCGCCGTCGAGACCTCCTCCGGAAGCGCCGTCCGGCCTGCCGACCCGCTCACCGCTCCGGTCGCCCGGCCGGCCGGGGCGGCGGGCTGCGCCTGCTGAGCGCCGTGCGACCGTGGTCTGGTCGAAAGAAGTACGGGAGGCCGTGTCGGACGGGGACGGAGGTGTTCGTAGTAGAGGCCCTTCGTGGAGTCCAAGGAGTTCCTCGCCGGCTTTTGGATCATCGAGGCGGCCGACCTCGACGTGGCGCTCAGGCTGGCCGCCAAGGGGTCGAAGGCCTGCAACCGGAAGGTCGAGGTCCGGCCGTTCCAGTGAGCGCCTCCGACGTCCGTACGGTGATCATCCAGGCCCACCACGAGGAGTGGGCGCGGGTGGTCGCCACCCTGACCAGGCGGTTCGGTGACCTCGACATCGCCGAGGAGGCGACGGCCGAGGCGTTCGCGACCGCCGTCGAGCGATGGCCGGCCGACGGCGTGCCGCCCGGCCCCGGCGCCTGGCCGACCACCACCGCGAGCCGCAAGGCCATCGACCGGATCCGGCGCGAGAACAAACGCGACGTCAAGCAGAAGGAGGCGCAGCTGTTGCACGACGACCCGCCCGTGCCGCTCGGCGCCATCGACGACGAGCGGCTCCGGCTGATCTTCACCTGCTGTCACCCGGCGCTGGCGATGGAGAGCCGCGTGGCGCTGACGCTGCGCATGGTCGCCGGTCTGACCGTGCCCGAGATCGCCCACGCCTTCCTGGTGCAGGAGACCGCCATGGGCCAGCGGATCACCCGCGCGAAGGCCAAGATCAAGGCGGCCCGCATCCCCTATCGGGCACCGGCCGCGGAGGATCTGCCAGCACGAGTCTCCGGCGTACTGGCCGTCCTCTACTTCGTCTTCAACGAGGGCTACCTGGCGACCGGCCCGGCACCGATCCCGTACGCCAGGAGCTGACCGCCGAGGCGATCCGGCTCGCTCGCCTGATCCGTGTCCTCATGCCGCGGGACGGGGAGGCGGCCGGGCTGCTGGCGTTGATGCTCCTGACCGAGGCGCGCCGCACCGCACGGGTCTCGGCGAGCGGCGAACTGGTCGCCCTCGACGAGCAGGACCGAGGGGCCTGGGACGCGGCGCTGATCGCCGAGGGTCACCGGCTCGTACGCGAGCGCCTGGCCGCCGGGGTGGCCCCGGGGCGCTACCAGATCCTCGCGGCGATCAACGCCGTGCACACCTCCGCCCGCGACATCCGCGACACCGACTGGTCGCAGATCGTCGCACTGTACGACCGGCTCGTCCGCCTCGACCCCTCGCCGATCGTCGTACTCAACCGCGCCATCGCGGTCGCCGAGCTCGACCGGCCCGGAGGTGGCGCTGGCGGCCGTCGACCGCCTCGACGGCAGGCTGGCCGGCTACCACGCCTACCACGCGACCCGCGCCGACCTCCTACGCCGCCTGGGCGATGGCCATAGGTCCCGCCGCGCCTACGACAAGGCCATCGAGCTGGCGGGCAACACCGCCGAGACCGCCTACCTGAGACGCCGCCGCGACCAGCTGGGGTAACGCCGGACCACGCCGGGATCGACGCCCCGCGAATCGCCGGCCGTCGCGGCAAGGCGTTCGGCATCCACTCACGACCCGACTTGATTTTACTCGAACCCCTGTTCGATGATGTTCAGGTGAGTGAGACATCGACGCAGGTCATCGAGGGGTTTTCCACCTCTGCACGACCTGCGTTGGTGCCCCTACTGCCCGTGCTGCACGAGGTGGTTCCCGAAGGCGGGCTGCGGCCCGGGAGCGTCACCGCGGTCGAGGATTCGCCCGCACTGGCGCTGGCGCTCACCGCCGGACTCGGGGAGCGCTGGTGCGCCGTCGTCGGGATGCCGGAGGCGCACGTCGCCGCCGCCGCGGCGATGCGAGGCCGCGCCGAGGGGCTCGCTCCGATGCGGGTCCTGCTCGTGGACGAGCCCGGCCCGCGGTGGGCCGACGTGGTCGCCGCACTGACCGACGGCTGCGCGCTGGTGCTCACCCGGCCGCCGGACCGGCCGGCCCCGCAGGTCGTGCGCCGGCTGACCGCGCTCGCACGCCGCAACGGCTGCGCGCTCGTCGCGACCGGGCCGTGGGAGGGTGCGAACCTCCGGCTGCGCGTCGAGGCGAGCCACTGGTCCGGGCTCGGCGATGGCACCGGGCACCTGCGCGGCCGCCGCGCCCTGGTGACCTCCTCCGGCCGCGGCGCCGCGGGCCCCAGCCGCCGCGCCTGGCTCTGGCTCCCCGCCCCGGACGGTTCGGTGACCCTCGCGGAGGAGACGCCCGCCGCCACGACGACACCCCACCTCACGGCGGCGGCCGGATGATCCCGCCGCGGGCGCTCGTGGTCTGGTGTCCGGACTGGCCGGTCACCGCGGCCGGGCTGGAGGCCGTCGTTCCCGGTGCGGTGGTCTCCGGCGCGCTGGTCGAGGCGTGTTCGGCGGCGGCGCGTGCGGCCGGCGTACGCCGGGGGCAGCGGGTGCGGGACGCGCAGCGGCACTGCCCCGGCCTGGTGCTCCGCGACCGCGACACGGACGCCGAGGGGCGGCTCTTCGAGTCCGTGGCCGCGGCCGTCTCCGGCGTCACGCCCTGGGTCGAGGTCGTACGGCCCGGGGTCTGCGCGATCCCCGTACGCGGCGCGGCGCGCTACCACGGCGGCGCGGCCCGTGACTCGAACAGCCCGGAGGAGTCGCTGCGGATCCACGTGCAGGACACCGTGGTCGAGCTCGGCTTCGACTGCGGCGCGGGCATCGCCGACGGGTTGTTCGCGGCGGAGTTGGCCGCGCGCGCCGGGGAGGGCGGCGTGGTGGTGGCCGCGGGCGGCGCGGCCGCCTTCCTCGCCCCGTACCCGGTGAGCGTGCTCGACCGGCCCGAGCTCACCGGCGTGCTGGTCCGGCTCGGCATCCGCACGCTGGGTGCGTTCGCGGCGCTGCCGGTGCGGGACGTGACCGGGCGGTTCGGCGCGGACGAGGTCCGGGCGCACCGGCTGGCACGCGGGCTGTACCCGCGGCCGCCGGCCCCGCGCGCGCCGGCCGCCGACCTGACCATGACGACGGAGTTCGACCCGCCCGCCGTGGCCGCCGAACAGGTCATCTTCGCCGCCAAGACCCTCGCCGAACGGCTGCACGGGGCGCTCGCCGCCGCGGCCCTGACCTGCGTACGCCTCGGCGTCGAGGTGACCGGCGCCGACGGGCGCACACTCGCGCGCCTGTGGCGGCACGACGGGGCCCTGTCCGCCCTCGCGGTCGCCGAACGCGTCCGCTGGCAGCTCTCGTCCTGGGAGACCGACCCCGGTCAGGAGGGCGTCGGCGGCGTGACGCTGCTGCGGCTCCTGCCCGACCAGCTCGTCGCCGACGACGGACGGCAGGAGGCGCTGTGGGGCGAGGCCGCGATCTCCGACCACGTCGCGCGTGCCGCCGCGCGTGTCCAGGCCATGCTCGGCCATCAGGCGATCACCCGCCCGTACCCGGCAGGCGGGCGCGGCCCCGGCGAGCAGATCGTCCGGGTGCCCTACGGCGACCTGCCCCCGGCGCGTACGCCCGCGGGCCCGTGGCCCGGGCGGATCCCCGACCCGCCGCCGTCCGTCGTCCACCCCGAGCCGCTGCCCGCCGCGGTGACCGACGCGGCCGGCGCGCCCGTCCTGGTGAACGAGCGGATGGCGGTGTCCGCGCCGCCGCACGAGGTCCAGATCGCCGGGCGGCGGCTGCCGGTGACGGCGTGGACGGGGCCGTGGCCGGCCCGCGAACGCTGGTGGGACCCGGCCGGGGCGCGCCGCCGCGCGCGCTTCCAGGTCATCACCGGCGACGGCCGCGCCCACCTGCTCGTCTTCGAGGGCGGCCGCTGGCACGCCGAGGCGGGCTACGCCTGATGGGCTGGCACAACCCGGGCATCCCGTGGCGGGACTTCGAGCGACGGCTGTCGTGGGGCGGCCGCGAACCCGTGGTGGACGCACCGCGGCCGGAGCCGGTGCCGAGAGCGCGTACCGAGGGCGGCTGGGCCGAGTTGCACTGCCACTCCTCCTACAGCTTCCTCGACGGCGCGTCCAGCCCGAAGGAGCTGATCGAGGAGGCCGTACGCCTCGGCGTGGAGGCCCTGGCCGTGACCGACCACGACGGCATGTACGGCGCCGTGCAGCTCAAGGAGGCCGCCAAGGGCTCCGGCGTGGGCACGGTCTTCGGCGCCGAGCTCACCCTCGACCTGCCCGCCGGGCAGGGCGAGCCCGACCCGGGCGGACGGCATCTGCTGGTGCTGGCGCGCGACGCCGAGGGGTACGGGCGGCTGAGCGGCGCGATCACCAGGGCACAGCTCGCCGGCGGTGAGAAGGGCCGCCCCGTCTATGACCTGGCGGACCTGGCGGACGCGCACGGCGGCCACTGGGCGATCCTCACCGGCTGCCGCAAGGGGCTGGCGCACACCGGCGGCGGGCTGCCCCTGCTGATCGAGCTGTTCGGCCGGGAGAACGTCTACGCCGAGCTGATCGACCACGACCAGCCCCTGGACGACGCGCGCAACGACGCCCTGCACGACCTCGCGGGGCGCATCGGGATCGAGGTCGTGGCCTCGAACAACGTGCACTACGCCGCGCCGAAGGACGCCTCGCTCGCCGCGGCGCTCGCCGCCGTACGTGCACGGCGCGGGCTCGATGACATGGAGTCCTGGCTGCCCGCCACCGGTACCGCGCACCTGCGGTCGGCGCCGGAGATGCGGGCGCGGATGGCACGGTTCCCCGGCGTCGTCGAGCGTACGGTCGAGCTGGCGCGCTCCTGCGTCTTCGACCTCGAACTGGTCGCGCCCGACCTGCCGGACTGGCTCGTACCCGAGGGCCACACCGAGTCGACCTGGCTGCGGCACCTGGTCGCCGAGGGCGCGGCCGAGCGCTACGGGCCGCGGCGGCGGGCGCGCGAGGCGTACCGGCAGATCGACCGGGAGCTGAACGTCATCGACGACCTCGGCTTCCCCGGCTACTTCCTGATCGTGCAGGAGATCGTGGAGTTCTGCCGTACGGAGGACATCCTGTGCCAGGGGCGCGGCTCGGCCGCCAACTCCGCGGTCTGCTTCGCCCTGAGCATCACGGGCGTCGACGCGGTGAAGCACAACCTGCTGTTCGAGCGGTTCCTGTCGCCGGGCCGCGACGGGCCGCCCGACATCGACCTGGACATCGAGCACCGCCGCCGCGAGGAGGTCATCCAGCACGTCTATGACAAGTACGGGCGGGACCGCGCCGCGCAGGTCGCCAACGTGATCAGCTACCGGCCCCGCATGGCCGTACGCGACGCCGCACGCGCCCTCGGCTTCTCCCCCGGCCAGCAGGACGCCTGGTCCCGTCAGCTCTCCCACCACGAGCCGCTGCCACCCGACGGCATACCCGAGGCGGTCACCGAGCTGGCCGACCGGATGCAGCGCCTCCCGCGCCACCTCGGCATCCACTCGGGCGGCATGGTCATCTGCGACCGGCCCATCGGCGAGGTCTGCCCGGTCGAGTGGGCGCGGATGCCGGGCCGTACCGTCCTGCAGTGGGACAAGGACGACTGCGCGGCGGCGGACCTGGTCAAGTTCGACCTGCTCGGGCTGGGCATGCTGTCCGCGCTGCACGACACGTTCGACCTCGTGGCCGCGTTCCACGGCCGCCGCTTCGACCTGCAGAACATCCCGCCGGACGTGCCGGAGGTGTACGCGATGCTGCGTGACGCCGACACGGTGGGGGTGTTCCAGGTCGAGTCGCGCGCCCAGATGTCCACGCTCCCCCGGCTCAAGCCCGACAGCTTCTATGACCTGGTCGTGGAGGTGGCGCTGATCCGGCCGGGCCCGATCCAGGGCGGCTCGGTGCACCCGTACCTGCGGCGCCGCAACGGGCAGGAGGCGCCGGACATCCCGCACCCGCTGATGCGCGGCGCCCTGCGGCGCACGATGGGCGTGCCGCTGTTCCAGGAGCAGATGATGCAGCTCGCGGTGGACTGCGCCGGGTTCACGCCCGCGGAGTCGGACGCGCTGCGGCAGGCGATGAGCTCCAAACGCG
This sequence comes from uncultured Actinomycetota bacterium, assembly GCA_963799975.1. Taxonomy (GTDB): domain Bacteria; phylum Actinomycetota; class Actinomycetes; order Streptosporangiales; family Streptosporangiaceae; genus Actinoallomurus. The sequence goes on from CAWCZF010000006.1 coordinate 2,276,263, forward strand.
CGCCCGAGCGCATCGAACGGCTGCGCGAGCGGCTGCTGACCGGCATGGCCGCGCGCGGCATCGCGGGTTCGGTCGCCGAGGAGGTGTACGAGAAGATCCTCGGCTTCGCCAGCTTCGGCTTCCCCGAGTCGCACGCGCAGAGCTTCGCCCACCTCGTCTACGCCAGCTCGTACCTGAAGCGGTACTACCCGGCCGCGTTCACCGCGGCGCTGCTGCGCAACCAGCCGATGGGCTTCTACAGCCCGCAGACCCTGATCGGCGACGCGCGGCGGCACGGCGTACGCGTCCTGGGCGTGGACGTCAACGCGAGCGCGGACCTGGCGACGCTGGAGGAGCCGTACTCCCCCGCGGGCGACGCGCCGCACTCGCCGGAGGAGGATCAGCCCGCGGTACGGCTGGGTCTTGAGTACGTGCGGGGGCTCGGCAAGGACGGCGCGGAGCGGATCGCCGCCGCCCGGCCGTACGCGAGCCCGGAGGACCTCGTGCGGCGGGTGCCGCTGCCCACCGCCGCGCTGGAGGCACTCGCCACCGCGGGCGCGTTCGGCTGCTTCGGCCTCGGCCGCCGCGAGGCGCTGTGGGCCGCGGGCGCACTCTCCCGAGGCGCCGCGCCGGCCCCGCCCGCACCCTGGCGCGCCGACCTGCTCCCCGGCACGACCCCGGGCACGGACGCGCCCGAACTGCCCGCCATGACCCCGATCGAGGAGACCATCGCCGACCTGTGGGCCACCGGAACCTCACAACACCACCCGATCGCCCACGTACGCACCCTGCTGGACGAACGCGGCGTCATCGCGCTGGCCGCGCTCAAGAACGTACCCGGCGAGACGAACGTGCTGATCGCGGGCGTGGTGACCCACCGCCAGCGCCCGGGAACGGCGGGCGGAGTGATCTTCTTCAACCTGGAGGACGAGACCGGCATGGCCAACGTCGTCTGCCGCCCCCAGATCTGGGAGCGCTACCGTGCCATGGCCTTCCAGGCCCAGGCGATGCTCGTACACGGCCGCCTCGAACGCCAGGACGGCGCCACGAACGTGGTCGCCACCCGCCTGCGACGCCTCCCGATGACCACGATGAGCCGAAGCCGCGACTTCCGCTGAAGCACCGCCGCGAAACGACGCCTTCGGACCCGCCGCCCGCGGATCGGGCGAAGCCGGGCCTTTTCCGGTCGTGGCGCAGGGGCCGCCAGTCGCCGCCGGGGCCCGATCTGGGACGCTTGGCCTGATGAGCACACTCGAAAACGAGCTGCGGCGCGTGATCGGCGGCGAGGTCGACTTCTCCGTACGCGGCCGTGGTGAGTACTCCTACGACGCCTCGGTCTACCGGCGGGTGCCGGTCGGGGTCGTGTTTCCTCGCACCGCCGAGGACGTCGCCGCCGCGATGGACGTCGCGCGGGAGCACGGCGTGGCGATCACCGCGCGGGGCGGCGGCACCAGCATCGCGGGGAACGCGATCGGCGAGGGGCTGGTCTTCGACTTCTCCCGCCACCTCGACCGGATCGAGGAGATCGACCCCGAGCGGCGGATCGCACGCGTGCAGCCCGGTGTCGTCCTCGATCGGCTCAACGCCGAGGCCGGCCGGTACGGGCTGCGGTTCGGGCCCGACCCGTCCTCGCGGAGCCGTTGCGTGCTCGCCGGGATGATCGGCAACAACGCCTGCGGCACCCGCGCCCTCGTCTACGGCCGGACCTCTGACAACGTCGAGTCGCTCGACGTCCTGCGCTACGACGGCACCCGGCTCACCGTGGGCGCGGACGCGACGGACGGGCCGCTCGCCGGTGAGCTGCGCGCGCTGCGCGACCGGCACCTGGCCACGATCCGCACCTCGCTCGGGCGGTTCCCGCGGCAGGTCTCCGGCTACGGCCTCGAACACCTGCTCCCGGAGAACGGCTTCAACGTCGCGCGGGCGCTCGTCGGCAGTGAGGGCACCTGTGCGCTCACGCTCGGCGCCACCCTGCGGCTGGTGTCCGAGCCGGACACCAAGGTGCTCGTCATCCTCGGCTTCCCCGACTTCGTCGCGGCCGGCGAGGCGGTGCCCCAGGTGCTCAAGCACGGGCCCGACGCCTGTGAGGGGCTGGACGCGCAGATCGTCCAGATGGCGCGCGGCGGCGACCGTACCGGACTGCCGGACGGCGCCTCGTGGCTGCTCGTCGAGGTCACCGGCGACGACGCGGAGGAACGCGCGCGGGCGCTGGCGCGGGAGTTCCCCGGCGCGCTCGTGGAGACCGACCCGGCGCGGCAGGCCGCGGTGTGGAAGATCCGTACGGACGGCGCGGGCCTGGCGACGCGTGCGCCGGACGGTTCGCAGGCGTGGCCCGGCTGGGAGGACTCCGCGGTGCCGCCGGACCGCCTCGGCGCGTACCTGCGTGACCTGCGCGACCTGTTCGCGCGGCACGGCGTGCACGGCGCGGCGTACGGGCACTTCGGCGAGGGCTGCCTGCACATCCGCATCGACTTCGACCTGGTCTCCGAGCGCGGGAGGAGAACGTTCCGCGAGGTGATCGAGGAGGCGGCGCGGCTCGTCGCCTCGCACGGCGGGTCGCCCTCGGGCGAGCACGGCGACGGACGGGCGCGCTCGGACCTGCTGCCGCTGGTCTACGACGAGGCCGCGCTGCGGGCGTTCCGCGAGTTCAAGGGCGTGTGGGACCCGGACGGGCGGATGAACCCCGGCATCCTGGTCGACCCCGAGCCGATCGATGACCGCCTGCGTACGGCGGGCATGCCGCCGGCCCCGCGCACGTTCCTGCCGTTCGCCGGGGACGGCGGCGACTTCCGTCAGGCGTTGCACCGCTGCGTCGGCGTCGGCAAGTGCCGCAGCACCCAGGGCGGGGTCATGTGCCCCAGCTACCGCGCCACGCGCGACGAGAAGGACTCCACCCGCGGCCGCGCACGCGCGCTGGAGGAGATGCTGCGCGGCGAGCTGGACACCGAGGGCTGGCGATCCAAGTCCGTGCACGAGGCGCTCGACCTGTGCCTGTCCTGCAAGGGATGTTCGGCCGACTGCCCGGTGAACGTGGACATGGCCACGTACAAGAGCGAGTTCCTGCACCACCACTACCGCCGGCGGATCCGCCCGATGGCGCACTACTCGATGGGCTGGCTGCCGCTGTGGCTGCGGCTGGCGCGCGGGCCGCTGCGCGCCGCCTCCTCACGCGGCCGGGTCGCGCGCGCCCTCGCCGGCGTGGCCAAACGCCTCGGCGGCGTGGCCGTCGAACGCGACCTGCCCGCGCCCGCCCGGCAGCCGTTCACCCGCTGGTTCGCCCGGCGCGCGAAGCGGGGCGGCGACCGCCCGCAGGTGCTGCTGTGGCCGGACACCTTCACCAACCACTTCACCCCCGAGGCCGGGCGCGCCGCCGTACGCGTGCTGGAGGACGCCGGGTACGAGGTGCTGGTCCCGCGAAGCCCGGTCTGCTGCGGGCTCACCTGGATGAGCACCGGGCAGCTGACCGTCGCCCGCGACGTCGCGCGGCGCTCGCTGGCCGCGATCCACCCGTACGCCGCGCGCGGCATCCCCATCGTCGGCCTGGAGCCGAGCTGCACGGCCGCGCTCCGCTCCGACTGGGCCAAGCTGCTGCCCGGCGACGAGCGCGTCGCGGAGCTGAAGGTGCGCACGTTCGCCGAACTGCTGGAGGAGGCGGGCTGGTCGCCGCCGCACCAGCCGCGCGAGGCCATCGCGCAGATCCACTGCCACCAGTACGCCGAGCTGGGCCAGGACGCCGACCTGCGGCTGCTCGCCAAGGCCGGCGTACGTGTGGAGATCCCCGACGAGGGGTGCTGCGGGCTGGCCGGCAACTTCGGCTTCGAGCGCGGGCACTACGACGTGTCGGTCGCGGTGGCCGAGCGCGCCCTCGCGCCCGCCGTACGCGAAGCCGCGCCGGACACGATCGTGCTCGCGGACGGGTTCAGCTGCCGTACGCAGATCGCGCAGCTCACCGGCCGTACGGCGGTCCACCTCGCCGAGGTGCTGCTTCCGGAGAACGAGACGATCACGAATGACGCCACCACTCGTGAGCCGGAGGCCGGAGGCGGCACGATGTGACGGACGCGGATTTCCGAGGAGGATTCCAGATGCAGACCGTCACGTCGGTGGTGGGCGGCCGGCCGTTCCCGGCCGGAGAACACACCGTGCCTTCCGTGAACCCCGCCGATCTGTCCGAGGTCGTCGCCGAGGTCCACCTCGCGCGGCCGGAGGAGATCGTCGGCGCGTGCCGTACGGCGAGCGAGGCCCAGCGGTCCTGGGCCGCGGTGCCCGCCCCGGTGCGCGGGCGCGTGGTCTCGAGCATGGGCCGCCTGGTCGAGGAGAACAAGGAACGGCTCGCCCGGCTGGTCACCCGCGAGATCGGCAAGCCGTACGCCGAGGCGCTCGGCGAGGTGCAGGAGATCATCGACACCTGCGACTTCTTCCTCGGCGAGGGCCGGCGGCTGTACGGCCAGACGGTCCCGTCGGAGATGCCGGACAAGCAGCTGTTCACCTTCCGCATGCCGGTCGGGACCGCGATGATCATCACGGCCGGCAACTTCCCGGTCGCCGTGCCGTCGTGGTACCTCGTCCCGGCGCTGCTGTGCGGCAACACCGTCGTCTGGAAGCCGGCCGAGTACGCCGCCGCGTCGGCGGGCGCGCTGTACGAGCTGTTCGCGCACGCGGGCCTGCCCGAGGGCGTGCTCAACCTGGTGCACGCGGACGGCGCGGACACCTTCGCCGGGCTGGAGGGCGCGCTGGCCGAGCGCGTCGTCGACAAGGTCGGCTTCACCGGCTCCTCCCTCGTCGGGTCGCGCATCGGCGAACTCTGCGGGCGGCACCTCCAGACGCCCTGCCTCGAACTCGGCGGCAAGAACCCGATGGTCGTCACCGAGGACGCCGACCTGGACCTGGCCGTGGAGGCGGCGCTGTTCTCCGGATTCGGCACCGCCGGGCAGCGCTGCACCTCCCTCGGCTCGGTGATCGTGCACGAGTCGGTGCACCGCGACTTCCTGCGCCGCTTCGACGCCGCGACGCGCACCGCCCCGGTCGGGGACCCGAACGAGGACGTGGTGTTCGGGCCGCTGCTCGCCGAGCGGTTCGCCGAGTCCTACGAGAAGTACCTCGGCTGGATCGGGGACCATCTGACGTACGGCTCGACCGGCGTCGGGCGGATCACCGAGGACAACCCGCGGGAGGGCTTCATCGGCGACCCCGCGAACGGCCTGTTCTACCACCCGGTGATCGTGGACGGCGTCGAGCCGGGACGAGGAGCTGTTCCTGCGGGAGACGTTCGGCCCGATCGTGGGCGTCACGCCGTACGCGGCGCTGGAGGAGGCGATCGAGCTGGCGAACCTGCCGGGCTATGGCCTGTCCTCCTCGATCTACACGACGGACCCGGCGAAGGTGTTCGCGTTCCGCTCCGCGATCGGCGCGGGGATGGTCAGCGTCAACAACTCCACCTCCGGTGCCGAGGCGCACCTGCCGTTCGGCGGCAACGGCCGGTCGGGCAACGGCAGCCGCCAGTCGGGCCAGTGGGTGCTCGACCAGTTCACCCGCTGGCAGTCGCTCAACTGGGACTACTCCGGACGCCTGCAGAAGGCCCAGATGGACGTGGCCACCATCGAGCCGGACCTGTTCTTCCGCCTCGACTACTGACCCGCAGGACCAGCGCCGGCGCTGGCCGAGGCGGCGGCTATCGTGACCGGTGCCGCGCCGGGGACGAGCCGCGGCCCGGCTCCTGACCCGAGGAGTTTCCTTGTCCTCCGATGAGACCGGGGTCGTCGCGGTGGCCGGCGAGTGCGTGGTCGACCTGGTGGCCGGTGAGCCGGGCGGCGCGTACGTCCCGCTGCCCGGCGGGAGTCCGGCGAACGTCGCGGTCGGCCTCGCGCGCCTCGGGGTGCCCGTGGAGATGATCGCCCGGATCGGCGGCGACGCGTTCGGCCGTACGCTCCGCGGCCATCTCGCGGGCAACGGCGTCGGCATGGGCCTGACCGTGGCCGCGCGCGAGCCATCGTCGGTGGCGTTCGTGCGTCAGGACGAGGACGGCGTGCCGGCCTTCGACCTGCGGATCGCGGGCGCGGCGGACTGGCAGTGGACCGAGGCGGAGGCGGCCGGGCTGCGCCTCGGCGGCGTGGCAGCGCTGCACGTCGGGTCGCTCGCCATGGTCGTGCCACCGGGCGCGGACGTGCTCGCCGCGCTCGTACGGCGGCTGCGCGCGGACGCGACGATCAGCTACGACCCCAACTGCCGGCCCGTGATGGACGGTGTGCACGACGCGCGTGCGCGCGTCGAGGCGTTGTTGCGGGTCGCGGACGTGGTCAAGGTCAGCGACGCGGACCTGGCGTGGCTGCGCCCCGGCCGCGGGCAAGCGGGGTTCGCCGAGGAGCTGCTGGCGGCCGGCGCGAGCGTCGTCGCGGTGACGCGCGGCGCGGACGGCTCGGTCGTCGCCGGGCAGTGCTGCCCGCCTCGGCGGGTGCCCGCCTGCCCGGCCGACGTCGTGGACACGGTCGGGGCCGGCGACGCGTACATGAGCGCGGTTCTCGCCGGGCTCGGCCGGCGCGGTCTGCTCGGGGCCGGGCGCCGGGAGGCGCTGCGGTCGGCCGGGGCGGAGGTGCTCGCCGGGGTCTTCGACGAGGCGGCGCGCGCGGCGGCGCTGACCTGCGGGCGCCGTGGCGCCGACCCGCCGACGCGCGCCGAGCTCGACGCGTACCGCCCCTGACCGACGAATCGCCGGATCCGGCGCGAGACGCGTCACATCTCCGCAGGGAGTACACGGACATACGGCCATAGATCCGTTGAGATGGTGCAAGCTATGTTCCTATGCAACCTCGGCACCAGGCACCGCGGAAGCCCACGAAGACGTATGACTTGGATGAACTCACCGATTCATACGACGCACGGCGGGACGCGTATGCCGGCGACTTCGAGGCGCCCCAGGGCTCACGCGTCCTCCGCCTGGTCCGGCGGGCGGCCACGAGCACCGTCGTCATCATGACGCTGATCGTCGTGCTCGTCCTGGTCATCGTCGCGAACCTGGACTTCGGCAAGGGCAAGCCGCCGCCCGGCACGTCCAGCATGTCGACCAACGAGCTGATGCAGGACCTGTCCGGCTACCAGATGGACCCCGTGGTGGCCGGGGCCGAGGCGAACGCACGGCGCCGCGCGTACGAGAAGGAGGTCGCGGCGGAGAAGGCCGCGGCCAAGAAGGCAAAGGCCAGGGCGAAGGCGCTGAAGGAGAAACGCGCGTGGGAGGCGCTCAAGCGGCGGATGAGCCATGACCCGAGCGCCGCGGAGAACCAGGCGTACGCCAAGAAGATGAACGCGCTCAAGGGCTGGGGCGGCTGCTGGAGTTCGCTGCTCACCATGTGGAACCACGAGAGCGGCTGGAACGAGCACGCGAGCAACCCCGGCAGCGGCGCGTACGGGATCCCGCAGGCGCTGCCCGGCTCCAAGATGGCCTCGGCCGGGGCCGACTGGCACAACAACGCGATGACCCAGATCAGCTGGGGTCTGGGCTACGTCGGCGCGCGGTACGGCGACCCGTGCCGGGCATGGTCGTTCTGGCAGGCGCACCGCTGGTACTGAGCGGCCCTAACGCCCGCCGGGCAGCTTGGCGGCCACGGCGCGGACGAACTCCGGCAGGACCCTCTCCACCCAGTAGGTCCGCGCCTCTTCCTTCTTCGGCTGCCCGGCGAAGCCCGCGATGTAGAGCGACGTGCCGGTGCCGACGGTGAAGGCGACGTGCGGCATCCGGCAGTGGTACTCCACGTCCGTGCGCACGCACTCGAGCGCGCCGAGGCCGCCGGGGACCCGGCGCGCGTACCGCGCCAGCACGTCGTAGTTGTCCTTGACGGTGGCGGTGTCGCCGACGGCGATGTCCTCGACGCGTACGAGATCGGGTCGCGCGGCGCGCTTCCGCTCGGTGCCGGCCACCCAGAACCGGGTCTCGCACGAGCTCCCGGGCGCGTCGCGGTCGTCGTCGCGCGCGTCCTTGCCGAGGTTGGTGACCCTGATCTCCTGCTCGCGCGGGATCTGCACGATCTTGGTGATCTGCGGCAGCACCGCGCGCAGGTCACGCGGCGTGAGCAGCTCGCACGCCTTGGGCCAGCTGTCGAACCTGGTCAGCCCGTCGGCCTCGGCCCGGGCGAGCGACATGCGACTCGCGGTGATGCGCGGCGACGCCACCCGGATCGGCGGCGTCGTACGTGCCGCCGGGCCGCACGAGGCGACCGCGAGCGCCGCACCGGCCAGTGCGGCCGGCACGGACGCGGCCGGTCGTCGTCGCGCTCGTGGCATGTCATCGCGACCCTAGCCGCCGCGGCCCCGTACGCCCCCACCCGGGGCACGCGACACGCGCCCGGCGCGTACGGAGCAGGGCGGACCCCGCCGCGAACGTCAGCCGCAGGCGAGCAGCGGCGGGCCGGACTCGCCCTGCTGGTCCGCCTGGATGTCATCGAGCGTGCGGCGTGCCCGCAGCTCGCGCAGGGCCTTGAGCAGGGGCGCGTCGCCCTCCTCACGCCCGTCGAGGTACTGGATCGCCTCGGTGAGTTCCGAACTGGAAAGCTGGGACAGCGGCTTGCCGCTGGCACTCCAGAGCGGTCTGATGCCCTCGTTCATCTCCTACACACCTTTCCCCCGTGGTCCCCCGTGGCCCCGGCGGTGCCCGTTGGCACGCTCACCAGGTTGATAAAGCATGACAAGTCCAATTGAGACGCGAACGCCGCCACACCGGTTTCAATGCCGAATCGTGATCAGAAACACTCATGCCTATCGAGGGGCCGGAACCGTCTGTGACGGACCGGTCGCCGGAGTGATCTCGGCGGTGCACTCCGGGCAGCGCCGCGCCTTCTTCGGAATGCTCATGGTGCACTCCGGGCAGTCGCGCGTGGTCGCCTCGCCCTCGCGCTCGAAGAGTGCCAGCAGGCGCGCGGCGGGAAGCACGATCACGAAGTACACGACCGCCGCGGAGATCAGGAAAGAGAGCACCTCGGTGAGGAACGCGCCGTATGTGAAGCGCCCCTTGCCGACCGTGATCACCAGGCTCGAGAAGTTCGGCTTGCCGCCGATGAGGGCGAGCAGCGGGTTGATGAACGAATTCACGAACGACTTGACCAGGTCGCTGAACTGCGTGCCGATCACGACCGCGACGCTGAGATCGACCAAGTTCCCGCGCAGGATGAACTTCCGGAAACCACTCATGATCTTTAGTTGCCCTCCACGACCGACTATTCATGATCTTTCTCGGCGGCCGCATCCCGTACGGCGACCGGCCGGACACCCCGGCGCACCACCGTAGCGGCGTGACGCTCCCGGCAACGCCGACATCGTCGGTTAGGCTCCGCTGATGACCGATCTCACCGACTTCGCCGCTCTGGTGGCGGGTGACCACGGCCTCTGCGTGGTCTCCACGGTCCGCGCCGACGGCACCGTGCAGTCCTCCGTCGTCAACGCGGGCGTGCTCGCGCATCCGGTCACCGGCGACCCGGTGGTCGGCTTCGTCGTACGCGGCGGCGCGCGCAAGCTGGCCAACCTCCGCGACCGCCCGCACGCCACGGTCGTCGTGCGCGTGGGCTGGCAGTGGGCCGCCGCCGAGGGCGCCGTCGAGCTGGCCGGTCCCGATGACGCGCTGCCCGGCCTCGGGCCCGGCGGCGTGCCGCGGCTGCTGCGCGAGGTCTTCACGTCCGCGGGCGGCGAGCACGACGACTGGGACGCCTATGACCGGGTCATGGCCGACGAGCGCCGCGCCGCCGTCCTGCTCACCCCCGGCCGCGTCTACTCCAACCCCTAGCCGTGGCGGACGGTTACCTGCTCGGCAACGCGCGGCCCGAGGCGGGACTGCGGTTCCGCGCGCTGGCGGCGATCTTCGATCCGCCGACGTTCCGCCGCGTCGAGGCCCTCGGGATCGCGCCCGGGTGGCGGTGCTGGGAGGTCGGCGCGGGCGGGCCGTCCGTGCCCCGGTGGCTGGGCGAGCGCGCCGGGCCCGGCGGCCGGGTGCTGGCCACCGACATCGACGTCTCGTGGACCCGCGCGGCCGCGGGCCCGGGGTCGAGGTGCGCCGGCACGACGTCGCGCTCGACGACCCGCCCGAGCGAGGTCTTCGACCTCGTCCACGCGCGGCTGGTGCTGGTGCACGTCGCCGACCGCGACCGCGCGCTGCGGGCGATGGTGGCGGCGCTGCGGCCCGGCGGATGGCTCCTGGTCGAGGACGCCGACCCGGCGCTCCAGCCGCTGAGCGCCCCGCACGAGCACGGGCCGCGCGAACGGCTGGCCAACCGGATCCGCACCGGGTTCCGCGCGATGCTCGCCGAGCGCGGCGCCGACCTCGCGTACGGACGGCGGCTGCCCGGGCTGCTCCGCGAGGCGGGCCTGACCGGCGTGGCCGCCGAGGCGTACTTCCCGATCGCCTCCCCCGACTGCGACCTGCTGGAGGCGGCGACCGTCGCGCACATCCGCGACGGGCTCGTCGCGCCGGGCACGCGACCGAGGAGGAGGTCGAGCGGCACCTGGCGAACATCGCGGCCGGCGGCATGGACCTGGCCACCGCGCCGATGGTCTCCGCTGGGGCCGCGACCCGGGTGAACCGTCGGCGGCCCGCCGTCTGACACGGGCGCGGTCCGAACGGGGGGTGGGCGATGCAGTTCATCGAGTCGAGCATCGTCGGATGCGGTCGCCGTCCTCACGCTGGCGTGCGGGGCGAGCCCGCTGCGGTTCACGCTCTTCCCGATGGTCCACGTCGCGGAGCGCGCCTTCTACCGCGAGGTCACCGACGCGTCCGCGACTGCGCGATCATCGTCGCCGAGGGTTCACCGCCGGCTCCGGCCGGTGCAGGAGCGGATGTCGCGGATCCGCGCCGACCGCCTGGTCGACGAGACCGTCGCGCTCGACCTCGGATCGCTCGGGATCCCGATCTTCTGGGAGCACGCCGCGCCCCGCCGAGGTCACGGGCCGAGCGCGTCGCCCAGACGGCCGAGGACTCCGTCGGCGCGGTCGCGCTGCGCCTTCTCGGCCGGTACGGCGACCCGCTCGGCCTGCCGAACCTCGACGAGGCCGACGACCACGACGACCGCTGGGTCGCCGGCCGGTACGCGCGGTGGTGGCGGGACCGGATCGTCGACCGCCGCGACGACGCGCTGAACCGCCGGCTGACGCGATCTCCACGCGAGCACCACGAACGAGCCGATCACGGTGGCGTGGTGTACGGCGCCGCGCACATGCCCGCGGTCGTGGAGCACCTGAGGCAGGAGTTCGGCTACTGCGTCAGGGACGCGGAGTGGCTCGTCGTGCGCAACGCCCCGAGCTGATCACCCTCCGGCCAGAGCGCGCACCTCGGCGAGCACCTCGTGCACGGGACGCCCCGCCGCCCGCGCGGCGGCGCGCACCTCGTCGTACTCCGGCTGCGCCGTCACCACCCGGTCGCCCAGCAGCCCGCGCTTGACCCCGACCGCGACGCCGCCGTACGTCACCTCGACGCGGTCGCGGCGCAGCGACCGCCGTTCCACCGAGGAGACGCGCACGCCGAGCGTCGTGGTCTGCTCGAACACCACCCGGCACACGGCGTCGAGGCGCGCGGGCTCGACCAGCACGCTCAGCACCTGCCCCGGGCGGCCCTTGCGCATCAGCGCCGGCGAGCACCAGGCGTCCGCCGCGCCGGCCGTGCGCAGCGCCTCCAGCACCTCCGGCCACACCCGCGGATCCAGGTCATCGATCGTGCTGTCCACCCGGTGCAGCTCGGCGGACACCCAGTCGGCGGCGGCCGACGCCGCGCCCACGACGACCCGCAGGACGTTCGGGTGCCCGTCCGGGTCGGCGGTGCCGGCGCCGGTGCCGGTCGAGGTCGGCGCGCAGTCGGGCATCGGCCCCCAGCCGGTGGCGAGAGTGGCGAGCAGCGCGGCGCCGGTCGGCGTGCACAGCTCCATCGCCGCGGGGTGCGACCGCATCGGCGCGCCCGCCTCGGTCAGCAGCTCCAGCACGGCGGGTACGGGCACGGGCAGCGGGCCGTGCGCGGCGCGCACGACGCCGGAGCCGGCCGCCACCGGCGACACGACGCGTACCGCGGGGCCGAGCAGGTCCAGGTCGTGCAGCGCGAGCGCGCAGCCCGTGACGTCGGCGATCGCGTCCAGCGCGCCCACCTCGTGGAAGTGGATCTTCGAGACGTCCACGCCGTGCACCCGCGCCTCGGCGCGCGCCAGCCGCTCGAAGACCGCCAGCGCGAAGGCGCGCGCCGCCTCCGGCAGCGCCGCCGCCGACAGGATCCCGGTCACGTCGGCGAGGTTTCGCGTGACGTCGTCGGGCGGCACGCGTATGTAGGCGTGCAGCGCGCGCAGGCCGTGCCGCCGCACCTGCTCGGTCTCGACGCCCAGCGGCCCGACGGCGTGCGGCCCGAGGGCGAGCCCGCGCAGACCGGAGCGTACGACCTCGAGATCGGCGCCGGCGTCGAGCAGCGCCGCGAGCAGCATGTCGCCGGCCGCGCCGTTGCCCGCGTCCACCCAGAGCGTCCTCACCGGGCGGTCCTGCGGGCGATGCGTGCGGCGGCGACTCCCGCGCCGAAGCCGTTGTCCACGTTGACCGTCACGACGCCGGGCGCGCAGCTGTTCACGGTGGCGAGCCAGGCGGTGACGCCGTCGAGGTTCCAGCCGTAGCCGACGCTGGTCGGGACGGCGATCAGCGGCACGCCGACCAGGCCGCCGAGCACCGACGGGAGGGCGGCCTCCATGCCCGCGATCGCGACGACGACGTCGGCCTCGTTGATCCGGTCGAGCTGGGCGAGCAGCCGGTGCAGCCCGGCGACGCCGACGTCGACGATCTCGTCGGGCTCGGCGCCGAAGACCCCGATGGTCGCCGCGCACTCCCGTACGACGGGCAGGTCGGAGGTGCCGGCGGCGACCACCGCGACCCGGCCCGTCCGCCGGGGCGACCCGGTCGTTGCTCTGCCGACCCAGCACCGCCGTACGGCCGACCGGGTCGAGCGCGGCCTCGGGCAGGCGCTCGGCGCACTCGGCGAGCGCTTCGGCCGACAGCCGGGTCGCGAGGATCGGCGCGGCCGGGATGCGCCTCGTGCAGCGCGCGGAGCGCCGCGACGATCTGCGCGGGGGTCTTGCCCTGGCCGAACACCACCTCCGGATCTCCGGTGCGCGCGGCGCGCGCGGTGTCCAGGCGGGCGAAGCCCAGGTCGGTGACTCCATCAGGCTGAGATACCGTCATCGGAGTCCCTCGACTGATAGGTGTTGCATGGTGGACGTAGTGGTCCTCTCCGAGGAGCTGCTGGCGCAGATGGCAGGCTACGGCAGAACCCTCGTGGCGTTCTCCGGCGGTGTCGACTCCAGTGTCGTCCTCGCCGCCGCCGTACGCGCACTCGGCGTCGCCCAGGTCGCGGCCGTCACCGCGGTCTCCGCCGTCGCTGCCGGCCGCCGAGCTCGACGCGGCGCGGGAGTTCTGCGCCGGTCTCGGGGTCGCCCACCACATGCCGGCGACCGACGGAGATGGACGTGCCCGGCTACCGCGAGAACGGCCCGCGGCGCTGCTACTTCTGCAAGAGCGTCCTGCTGGACACCGCGGGCGCGCTGGCCGCCGAGCTCGGCTTCGACACGATCACGACCGGCACGAACGCCTCCGACGTCGCCGCCGGGTTCCGGCCCGGGATCAGCGCCGCGGCCGAGCGCGGCGCGCGCACGCCGCTCGCCGACGCCGGTCTGGACAAGGCGGCCGTACGCGGCGTCGCCCGCCATTGGGGACTGCCCGTATGGGACAAACCGGCGGCCGCGTGCATGGCGAGCCGGGTCGCGTACGGGATTTCGGTCACGCCCTCCCGACTGGCTCGTATCGAACGGGCCGAAACCGCGGTCCGCGGTGTGCTCGGCACGGCCGTACGCGATCTGCGGGTCCGCGACCTGGGTGACTCCGTACGCCTCGAAGTCGACTCTGAGCTGGTCGAACGTGCCCGCGGCGACCATGCCGTCGACCGCGCGATCCGCGAGGCCGGGTTCGCCTCGGCGCCCATCCTGGTGGAGAGGTTCCGGTCCGGCTCCATGAACGACGTTCTGGCCGATTCGGATACGCGAGAATGAACGGGACCTGAATTCGGTCGGGCCCTCCCGGCCGTTGGTCGACGGTCACACAGCCGTTAGTCTTGCCCGGACAGCTCGCGACGGGACGGCTCATGCCCACGAACGGAGAAAGCCAGCGGATGACGCCAGACCGACATGAGTTCCACCGTCTCGGCAGCTCGCACCTACTCCTGACCGGCGCCACCGGGTTCCTCGGGCAGGCGACGCTCGAAAAGCTCCTGTCCTCCTATCCGGACGTGCGCGTCTCCGTGCTGATCCGGCCGAGGCCCGGCCAGCCGGCCCAGCGCCGCTTCGACGGCCTGCTGCGCAAGCCCGTCTTCCGCGAGCTGCGCGCCCGCATCGGCGAGGAGGAGCTGCGCCGCATCGCGGCCGAGCGTGTCACGGTCATCGAGGGCGACCTCGGCGAGGTGACGCTGCCGGACGACCTCGACGTGGTGATCCACGGCGCCTCCACGGTGTCCTTCGACCCGCCGATCGACGAGGCGTTCCGCACCAACGTCTCCGGCGTCGTGACCCTGTACGAGGCGCTGCGCGCGGCCGGCGCCGACCCGCACGTCGTGCACGTCTCCACCGCCTACGTCGCCGGGGTGCGCAAGGGCGTGGTGCCCGAGGACCGCCTCGACCACACCGTCGACTGGCGCACCGAGCTGGCCGGGGCGCTGGCCTCGCGCGCCGACGTCGAGCGCGACTCGCGGCGGCCCGAGGTGCTGCGCAAGTCGATGTCGCGTGCGCAGGGCGAGCACCGCAAGGCGGGCCCGCAGTCGGTCGTCTCGGCCGCCGAGGAGGCCCGGCAGGAGTGGGTGACCGACCGCCTGGTCGACTACGGGCGCGCACGCGCGCAGAGCCTCGGCTGGCCCGACGTCTACACCTTCACCAAGGCGCTGGGCGAGCGCGCCGCCGAGGAGATGTGGGGCGAGCGCCGCCTGTCGATCGTGCGGCCCGCGATCGTGGAGAGCTCGCTGCGCCACCCGTACCCGGGCTGGATCGACGGCTACAAGATGGCCGACCCGCTGATCATCGCGTACGGGCGCGGCGTGCTGCCGGAGTTCCCCGGGCTGCCCGACAGCGTGGTCGACATCATCCCGGTCGACCTGGTCGTCAACGCGACCCTCGCGGTCGCCGCCGCGCCGCCCGAGACTGGCGCGACCGGCTATTTCCACGTCGGCTCCGGCTCGCGCAACCCGCTGTCGTTCCGCGGCCTGTACGAGAACGTGCGCGACTACTTCCGCCGGCACCCGATGCCGGCCGGCGAGCGCGGCCACATCCGCGTGCCGCAGTGGCGCTTCCCCGGCAGCCGCCAGGTCGAGATGATGCTGAGCGGCGGCGAGCGCGCCGCCGGGGTCGGCCGAGCGCGCGCTGCTGCGGCTGCCCGCCTCGGCCCGCACCCGCGACTGGATGACCGCGGTGCACCGGCAGCAGAACAACCTGGACTTCCTGCGCCGCTACGCCGACCTCTACCAGGCATACACCCAGGCCGAGGTCATCTACGACGACAGCCGCATCAACGCGCTGCACCGCATGCTGCCGGCCGACCAGGTGGACGCGGACGGCTTCGACCCCTCGGTCATCGACTGGAAGCACTACCTCCAGGAAGTGCACTCCCCCAGCGTCACCGAGCTGATGCGCGGCTTCTCGCGCGGGCGCGGCGGCAGCCGGCGTACGGCCGAGCGCGCGCTGCCCGAGCGCACCGACATCGCGGCCGTCTTCGACCTCGAGGGCACGATCGTGGCCTCGAACCTGATCGAGTCCTACCTCTGGGCCCGACTTTCGACGCTGCCGCGCTCGCTGTGGAGCGGCGAGCTGGCCGACCTGGCCCGTTCGCTCCCCCGCTACCTGCGCGCCGAGCGCCGCGACCGCGGCGACTTCGTCCGCGCGTTCCTGCGCCGCTACGAGGGCGCCGACATGGCGCGGCTCCACGAGCTCGTGGACGACGTCCTCGGCGACGCGCTGCTCCAGCGGGTCATGCCCGAGGCGGTGCGGCGGATCCGCGCCCACCGCGCCGCCGGGCACAAGACGATCCTCATCACCGGCACCGTCGACGTGTTCGTCCGGCCGCTCGCCGGGCTGTTCGACGAGATCGTGGCGAGCCGCATGCACACCCGCGACGGCGTGCTCACCGGCTACCTCGACTCACCGCCGCTGGTGGACGAGGCGCGCGCCGCCTGGCTGCGCCGCCACGCGGCCGACACGGGCATCGACCTGGACGGCTCCTTCGCCTACGCGGACAGCTACTCCGACCGGCCGCTGCTCGAGGCGGTCGGCACGCCCGCCGCGGTCAACCCGGACCCGTCGCTGTACCGCCACGCCAAACGCAAGCACTGGCGCATCTACGAATGGGGCGCCCATACACGTGGACGCGGAGAAGTGCTGCTCGACACCATCAACGGAACGGTGAGCGCCCGATGATCCTCGCGCTCGAATACCACCGCTCACCCGGCCGGTTCCTGGCCGCGCGCGGCCTCACCGCCACGCGCGCCGGCGGCCGCATGGGCGGCATGATCGCCGGCAACGTCGCGCCACTCCGGCTCATCAACCGGCAGGCGCCCGAGGTGCCCGGCGAGGGCTGGACCCGCGTGACGCCGCGGCTGTCCGGCATCTGCGGTTCGGACCTGAGCCTGCTGACCGGGCGCTCCTCGCCGTACCTGTCCCCGATGACCTCGATGCCGTTCGTGCCCGGTCATGAGGTCGTCGGCGAGACCCAGGACGACCTGCCCGGCCTGCCCCGCGGCTCGCGCGTGGTGATCGACCCGGTGCTGTCCTGTGCCGCGCGCGGCACGGCCGAGTGCCACTGGTGCGCCGCCGGGCGGCAGAGCCGCTGCGACCACATCACCACCGGCCGGATCTCGGCCGGCCTGCAAACGGGGTTCTGCGCCGACACCGGCGGCGGTTGGAGCCGACAGTTCGTCGCGCACGCCGGGCAGTTGCACGCGGTGCCCGACTCCCTGCCCGACGAGCGCGCCGTGCTGGCCGAGCCGCTCGCCTGCGCCGTCCACTCGGTGCGCCGCGTGCACGTCGAGCCGGGCTCGGCCGTGGTCGATCATCGGCGCCGGCACGGTCGGCCTGCTGACGCTGCTGGCGCTGCGCCAGCTGACCGAGGTCGGCGCGGTCTACGTCGTCGCCAAGCACGGCCACCAGCGAGAGAAGGCCAAGGCCCTCGGCGCCACCGCCATCATCGAGCCCGGCAAGGCCGTACGCGCGCTGCGCCGCGTGACGACCGCGCGGATGCACACGCCCGAGCGCGGCGAGGGCTTCCTCCTCGGCGGCGTCAACCTGGCGTTCGAGTGCACGGGCGGCACCCGCGGCCTGGACACCGCGCTGCGGCTGGTCCAGGCGGGCGGTACGGTCGTCGTGTCCGGAATGCCGTCGGGCAACGTCGACCTCACCCCGCTGTGGTACCGCGAGCTGCAGCTGGTCGGGGCGTACGCCTCCGGCGCCGACGGGGCCGACTTCGCCGACGCCATCCGGCTCGCCGAGTCCGCGCCCCTCGACGGTTACGTCAGCACCACCTACCCTCTCGCCCGCTGGCGTGAGGCCCTGACCCACGCGGCCGACGCCGGGCGTCTCGGCACCGTCAAAGTCGCCTTCGATCCGGCCCGTTAGGAAGGTTGAGAGGGTCGTAGCAGACCAGGCTTCGTACTCGACGTGGATGAGCGGACACCACCGCTGCTCATGCACCAGGGCGAGGGCTTCCGGCTGGAGCGCCTGCCGCTCGGGGCGAGGGTCATCTACCCGCCGGACTCCCTGCCGGGAATCCGGAACGTCGACGCCGCCATCCGGCACGCGCTGCTCAACCCGCACGGCACCGAACCGCTCCCCGAGCTGCTCACGCCCGGGATGCGCCTGACGATCGTCTTCGATGACATCTCGCTGCCGCTGCCGCAGATGCAGACCCCCGACGTACGCCAGCGCATCATCGAGCAGGTGCTGGAGATGGCCGCGGCCAAGGGCGTCGACGACGTCGAGCTGATCGCGGGCAACGCGCTGCACCGCCGGATGACGCCCGCCGAGCTGCGGCGTATCGTCGGCGACCGGGTGTTCCACGCGTTCTTCCCCGACCACCTGACCAACCACGACGCCGAGGACCACGACAACCTCCTCGACATGGGCAAGACGCCCCACGGCGAGGACGTCGAGATCAACCGGCGGGCCGCCGAGAGCGACCTGATCGTGTACGTCAACATCACGCTCACCGCGATGAGCGGCGGGTCCAAGTCGGTCTCGGTCGGCCTGGCGAGTTACAAGAGCCTCAAGCACCACCACAACGTGCACACGCTGCGGCACTCCAACTCGTTCAACGACCCGCCGAACTCCGCGATGCACCACTCGTACGACCGCATGAAGAACGTGATCGACGAGCACGTCAAGGTATTCACGGTCGAGACGACGCTCAACAACAACACGTTCCCCTCCTCGATGGGCTTCCTCAACAAGCGCGAGTGGGAGTGGAACATCCGCGACCAGGCGTCCTACGTCGCGGTGAAGCGGGCCAACGAGCTGATGCCGGCCAAGACGCGGCGGCGGGTCTGGCAGTCCAACGCCGCCCCGTACGGCGTGACCGGCGTGCACGCGGGCCTTCAGTCCGAGGTGCACCCGCGGACCCTGGTGAACGTCCACCGGCAGCAGCTCACCGAGGTGAACGGCCAGTCGGACGTGGCGATCTACGGGCTGCCCTACATCTGCCCGTACAACGTCAACTCGGTGATGAACCCGATCCTGGTGATGTCGCTCGGGCTCGGCTACTTCTTCAACCTCTACAAGAACAAGCCGATCGTGCGGCAGGGCGGGGTGGCGATCTTCTACCACCCGGTGCCGAACGAGTTCCACCCGGTGCACCACCCGAGCTACATCGACTTCTTCGAGGAGATCCTCACCGAGAGCACCGACCCGGTGCTGCTGGAGACCAAGTACGAGGAGCAGTTCGCCACCGACCCCTGGTACATCCAGCTCTACCGCAACAGCTACGCCTACCACGGCGTGCACCCGTTCTACATGTGGTACTGGGGCGCGCACGCGCTCGAGCACCTGGGTGACGTGATCTTCGTCGGCGGCAACCGCAAGACGACGTCGCGGATGGGCTTCCGCTCCGCGACGACCCTCGCGGACGCTCTGGAGATGGCCAAGGACACGGTCGGTTCCAGCCCGTCGATCACCTACCAGCACGCGCCGCCGCTCGCGCTGGCGGACGTCCGATGAGCATCCGCGGCGAGATCCGCCAGTTGCGCCACGGCCGCGACTGGCGCGGTCGCGGCGCGGTGCCGCAGTCGGCGCAGGAGCACATGCTGGAGCAGGAGGGCCGGGAGTTCCCAACCTCCTGGGCACGTACGCCGGTGGCCGTCGCTGCGCGCGCCGGGCTGCGCCGCACGCTGCTCAGGGCGGTCGTGTTCGGCCAGACCAAGACCGTGGTCGAGGGCACGGAGTACCTCGACGGCGTACGCGGGCCGGTGGTCTTCGTGGCGAACCACTCCAGCCACCTGGACACGCCGCTGATCCTCGGCTCGCTGCCGGAGCGGTTCGCGGACAAGGTCGCGGTGGGCGCGGCGTCGGACTACTTCTTCGACGTACGCTGGCGCGCGACGCTGACCGCGATCTTCTTCAACGCGTTCCCGGTCGAGCGCTACGGGTCGCGGCGGCTGCGCAGCCTCGCCCTGGAGCTGGTGGACGACGGCTGGAGTCTGCTGCTCTACCCCGAGGGCACGCGCTCAGAGGACGGGTGGATGAACCCGTTCAAGCTCGGCGCCGCGATGCTGTGCGTGAACAAGGGCATCCCCTGCGTGCCGATCGCGCTGCGCGGCTCGTACGCGGCGATGCCCCGGGGACGCAACTGGCCGCCGCAGGGCCGCCCACGCGTGAGCGTGCGCTACGGCCGCCCGCTCGTGCCGCGGGAGGGCGAGGACGGGCGCGCCTTCCGTGTCCGGATGGCCAAGGCGGTGAGCCAGCTCGCGGCCGAGGAGGACCTGGGCTGGTACGACGCGCTGCGCGCCGCGGCCGACGACCGGCTCGAGATCCCCGGCAGTGCGATGCGCCCCGTACGCCCCGGAGCCGTACGCGGCGAGGCCCCAGCGGCCAACGTCGCGCACTGGCGGCGCATCTGGGCCTCGACCCAGCCGCTGGGCGAGAAACGCCGCCGGGTCTGGCGCGACTGAGTCGCGGCCGTACCCGTCACCTGAGCGGAGACGCGGGCGCCGTGACCTGCCGCGCGCGGGTCACGGCGTCCGCGCGTTCAGGCCAGGCTGTTGCGCAGGCTCGTGACACGGCCCCGCGCCGCGTCGAAGGTGCTCTGGCCGAGCTGCCCGGCGCGCAGGGCGTTGGCCAGCCCGGTGACGGCGCTCGCGCCGTAGCCGGGGTTCTCCCCGCACACCAGCAGCAGGTCCATGCCGGCCTTGGCGGCCGAGACCGCGCGCTGTGACGTGGTGCCGAAGTTGACCAGGCCGCCGGCGGTGAGCGAGTCGGTGATCGTGACGCCGGTGAACCCGAGCCTGGTCCGCAGCTCCTGCTGAACGATGGTCGGCGACAGGCCGGCCGGCAGGTTCGGGTCCAGCGCCGGGTAGGTCGCCCACGACAGCATGACGAGCTTGACGCCCGCGCTGATCGCCGGGCCGTACGGCGCCTCGTCGGTGGAGCGCAGCGTCGCGGCCGAGGCGGTGAGCGTCACCGGCTTGGAGTCGGTGTTCTGGCTCGCGGTCGCCGAGCCCAGGCCCGGGAAGTGCTTGGCCGTCGCCGCGACGCCGACCTGCTGCTGGGCGCGGATGAAGGCGCTGCCGCACTGACCGCAGACCGTCGGGTTCTTGCTGTAGGAGCGGCCGTACTGGTCCTCGAAGTCGCCCGCCGTACGGTAGACGTCCAGGACCGGGGCGAGGTTGACGTTCATGCCGACGCTGGCGAGCAGCTGGCCCGCGTCGTTGCCCGCGGAGGTGGCGGCCGCCACCGGGTTGGACGATTGGCCGATCTGCTTCTCCGACATCGTCGGGCCGCCGGGCAGCCGTCGTACCTGGCCGCCCTCCTGGTCGGTCATCAGCAGCAGCGGCGACCCGACCGGGCTGGACGCGCCTGCCTCCTGGAGGCTCTCGCACACCGAGCTGATCTGGACGAGGCTGGAGATGTTGTCGCCGAAGAAGATGACGCCCGCGGCTTTGCCGGCGGAGATCGCGTCGTACAGCGACTGCGGCACGGTCGTGCCCGAGTAGGAGTAGATGACGCGCTGCCCGGCCTGCTGCTCCGGGGTCAGGGCGGCGGGCCGTACGGTGCGCGGGCTCCGCGTCTGGGCGCGAGCGGCGCCGGTCACGCCGAGTGTCGCGAGGGCGGCGCCGGCGGCCAGCGCGCCGCGCCTGGTGATCGAGTTGTCATTCATCGCATGTCCGCGCATGGGGCTCCGGCACCACGGCCGGAGGCGATGCGCTGCCTCTCTTCCTGTGGTTTCGCCGCCGGAGCGACGGTGCGGGGACCTCGGCTCACCGGAGACGCCACCGGCCGGGCGCGTCCGCGTACGCGGACGCGCCCGGCGTGGCGGGAGGCGGCGTGCTCAGCCGTTCGCAAGCGCCTGGACGCGCGAGTAGTCGCCGTTGAAGTAGTCCTGGTCGCCGGGGAAGACGCCGGAGTCGGCGAACTGCCAGATGGTCTGGAAGCTCCAGTGGTACGGCATCGGGCCGGGCGAGCCGTTGTAGTTGGCCAGCATCAGCGGGTTGGTGGAGGAGAAGTCGCCGGTGTTGCCGGTGCACTGGCTCCACCAGCTCGTCGCGGTGTAGATGACCGGCCAGCGGCTCGTACGCGCGTGGTATTCGTTGCTGAAGGAGAGGATCCAGTTGACCATGCCGGCGGCGGACAGGCCGTAGCAGGTGGAGCCGTAGGGGTTCCACTCCATGTCGAGCATGCCGGGGAAGGTCTTGCCGTCGCGCGACCAGCCGCCGCCGTGCGCGACGAAGTAGTCGGCCTGTGCCGCGCCGGAGGAGGTGTTCGGCGTGGCGAAGTGGTACGCGCCGTGGACGAGGCCCGCGTTGTACGCGCCGGTGTACTGCTGGCTGAAGTACGGGTTCGTGTAGTTGGTGGACTCGGTCGCCTTGGTGTACATCCACCGGGCGCCGTTGGCGGCCACGTTCGACCAGTTGACGTTGCCCTGCCAGCTGCTGACGTCCAGGCCGGGGGTCTGGGCGACGTTCGGCCGCATCACGACGCGGCCGGAGCCCGGCTCGTGCTTGGCCACCTGTGAACCCAGCCAGTCGCGCTCGGGGTGGGTGACGGGGTTCGCGGAGGCGCCGGCCGGCGGGGCGGCCGACAGGAGCGCGCCGCAGAGCGCGGCGGCGGCGGACAGAGCGGCGAAACGTCCGGTACGCGCCGTACGGGGAAGGCGCTTGAGTAGTGCCACGTGATCCTCCAAGGAGGGGGAGACCTGGGGACTGTCGTGTGACTCCGCGGCGTGACGCTCACTGGCGGGGCGCGGCCGCGGGGACCGCGGTGACGGCGGGCGCGGGGCTCCCTTCGAGACGAAAATCGGGTACCCGCTAGTAGGTAGATATCTTGCGGAAGCGGATTCGAGAAGGTGGAAAAATATCCCAACAAAACGCGTCAGATTGGCGGGTCTCGCGTTCGGCGCAGGTCACCGCGGGTCCGGCTGTATCCGCCATTCCCGAAATTGGCCAGATCCGGCTGCTTGAGAGTTATCCGCGCCGTACACGACAGGTCACGAGGAGTCCGCGACGCTCAGCGCACGCCGCTCGGGCGGAACTGCACGCTGATCCATGGTGTCCTCAGTGCGGCCGCGTCCGACGCGGTCGCCGTGCCAAGCGACGCTGTCCGCGCCGTCGCGGTAGAGGCAAAGGCCGGCGGTGCGGAACGGCTCGCCCAACTCGCGGGCGTAGTGCTTGACGAGGTGATGAACGTGTTCGGGCTCGCCTCGTCGCCAAGGTAAGCGAACGTCGGCCGAAGCTGATCTTGGTTATCGAGTGGTGAGTTGTTGGGCCCCTCGGGGGAGAACGGCACCAGGGTGGTGGCTGGCTGATCAGGCCGAGCTGCTGTCGAAGAAGGCGTATACGCGGCGGATGCGCCCGTCTCGGAAGATCGCGACATCGGAGCCGGTGGCGACCGGTGCTGCGTCGGGCGGTCCGTACTTCCAGGCGAAGCGGGCCTGCTGGTGGTGAGCGTTGACAGGGGCAGTCAGGCCGAACCGGAAACCAGGCGGTGCCTGGCTTTGCAGCCGTGCGAACAAGGCGTCCAAGGCGTCGTGGCCTTCGACGTCATCGTCCGGATCGATATAGGCGCAGTCAGGGGTGAAGATCTCCTGGATCGTCGCGTGGCGGCTGACCGGGTCGGTGTCGTTGATCGAGTCGATCAGCCGGTGCACGAGATCGGCGTGGGCGCTGTTCACGGGCGATGTTCCTTCGCTCTCAGTGCTGGACGGTGACGATGATCTTGCCGAGTTGGCCGTTCGCTTCCATATACCGGTGGGCATCGGCGATGTCGGCCAGATCGAAGGTGGCGTCGATCATCGGCTTCAGGGCGCCGGAGCGCAGGCCGGAGTTGATGAACGCCTCCCCGCGTCGCAGGGCGGCCGGGTCATCGGTGACGACGTTGAGCGCGAATCCGAAGATGTTGAGCGGCCAGTTCATCGGCAGGGAGGCGGGGCGCGGGTCGAGCCAGCCATAGACGATCAATATGCCGCCCCGGGCCACCGTCCGGGCGAGGTCGGTCAAGCCGGCCCCGCCGACGGAGTCGAAGACCAGCCGTGCGCCACGGCCGGAGGTAAGAGCGTGGACTCGTTTGACCAGGTCACCGTCGTCCATGGCCAGGACGTGCGTGGCTCCGGCCCGCAGCAGCCGGTCTGTCTTGGCGGCGGTTCGGGTGACGGCGATGGGGACGGCGCCGAGATGATTGGCGAGCTGGATGGCCGCCATGCCGACGCTACTGGAGGCGGCGGTGATGACCACCTCATCGCCCGGCTTCATCCGGCCGACCTCCACCAGGGCACCGTAGGCGGTGAGGTAGGACAGCCACACGGCGGCTCCGGTGACCGCGTCCACCGAGTCCGGCCGTCGCAGCAGGTTACGACCGGCGACGTTGACCCGGTCGCCGTAAATACCGTGGCTGGACATGTTGATGCCGGTGGCCAGGATGCTGACCGCATCCCCGGGAGCGAAGCCGTCGACGCCCGCGCCGACGGCCTCCACCACTCCGGCGGCTTCGGTTCCGAGGCGTGAGGCGGGCAGTGTCGGTTGGTACCAGTAACCGCCTGCGCGGAACAACGCCTCAGACCGGTTCAGCCCGATCGCATCGATCCGTACCTGTACCTGCCCCTCGCCGGGTTCGCCGATCCGTACCTCCACCAGGCGCAGCACCTCGGGGCCGCCCAGCTCGTCGAACACCACCGCCGTCGCCATCATCGACAATCCATCTTTATCGTGCAGCGCTCGTTTTCCGTGCACCGTTCAATATTCATGCCGCGTACTGTACTGGAGCGCTGTAAAGTGTCAAGCGTGGACGAGCAGATACCTGGCAGGCGGGCTCGGCTTCGGGCTCAGACCATCGCGGAGATAAAGGCGATCGCATTGAAGCTCATGGCCGACGGCGGCGCGGATGCAATCTCGCTGCGCGCGATCGCTCGCGAGATGGCAATGAGCGGCAGCGCGATCTACAGCTACTTCGAAACCCGTGACGCGCTCATCACCACGTTGATCAACGACGTCTACACCTCACTGATGGATCAGGTGGAGGCCGCCCGTGACGCCTGCCCGCCGGACGATGCCGCAGGCCGGATCCTGGTCTGGGGACAATCCGTACGCGAGTGGGCGCTGGCCAACCCGGAGGGCTTTCGGCTGATCTACGGCGATCCCGTCGCCGGATACCAGACACCCGAGACGGGGCCCGCCCCCGAAGCCGCCAAACGGGCCTGTCTGGGGCTCGCCGGACTGGTCGCCGCCGCCTGGCCGCAGGCCGAGAACCTTCAGTCCAACGGCGACCATCGGTGGTCCGACTTCGCCCCTGCCCTGGTGGCGACGATCCGGAAGGCGTTCCCTGGCCTTCCGCCTGCGGCCCTTGCCCTCGCACTGCGCATCTGGGGCCGCATGCACGGCCTGATCGCCCTGGAGATCTACGGACACCTCGGCCCGCAGACCCCCGAGCCCGCTAAGCTCTACCACACCGAAATGCTCGACCTGACCAAATCACTGGGCCTCAAACCACCAAAGTAAGCAAGCGGGTGGAAGCCGTGAGCCTGCTCCAGCACGAGGTCGAACGGCAGCTGCGCGCCGAGGGCGACACAGCAGCGAGCACTGAAGTGCGAGCGTCATGGAGCGAGTGTCCGCGATATTCAAACGTATGTTCGATCAATAGACGGTCGAGCCCCTGCCGCGGCGTGGGCTTCGTCGACGGCGCACGCAGGTTGAGCTTCCGGCAGCGAAGGCGGCTCAGATGGGAAGCCGCGTCGGCCGCAGGGCCTTGAGCGCGAGTGTCAGAAGTTCACCGAGCCCGGTGTCTCCGTCGATGGTGCGGGGTTCGTGCAGGTGACCGGTGATCTGTAGCTGCGCGAGGCCGTGCAGAAGCACCCAGAGGACGGTCGCGAGTTCTCGCGGCGGGCCGGCGCCGAGTTCGCCGTCGGCCTGGGCGCGCTCGACCAGTTCGCGGAGGGCGAGCATGCCGTCGTCAGCGGCGGACTCGAGTTCGGGGCCAGGCCGGGCGATCGGGGTGTCGCCGAAGATCAGTTGGTAGTGGTGGGGTCGCTCGAGGGCGTGGTCAAGGTAGGCGGCGCAGCCGCGGTGCAGGCGTGAGTGGTGGCCCTCACGCTCGGCGTCACGCCGGATACGCGCGGCGAGGTCGGTGAGGGTCTGCGCGGCAAGCGCCCGCAGCAGGTCTGCCTTGTCATCGAAGTGCCGGTAGGCGGCGGACCGCGAGACGCCCGCGGCCGCGCCGACCGCGCGCAGCGTGACCGCGTCCGGGCCGCCGGATTCGAGCAACGCGCCTGCCGCGGCGACGATCGCGGCGCGGGTGGGCGCGGAGTCGCGCGGGCTCATTCGATCAGTGTAGGACCATGCGTTGACAGTGTCCACAAACGACGTATGCTGACGTTGTCAACAATCCTGGCGGCGAGATGGCCACGCGACCGAGACCCTGAGCGACTTGGCGCGCGGCGCCTCCAGGACGAGGGTGCCGGCAAAGGGTCACCGACCCGCAGTATGAGTAAGGCGGTATCGATGGAGCTTCACCTCGCCGGAAAGACGGCCGTCGTGACCGGCGCCGGCCGCGGCATCGGCCTGGCCGTCACGCGGGCACTCGCCGAGGAGGGCGTGCGTGTGGTCGGCGCCGCACGCACCCTCTCACCTGAGCTCACGGACTCCGCCGCCGTGGTGGTGTCCGCCGACCTGTCCACCCGCGAAGGTGCCGCGGCCGTCGTCGCGGCGGCCATGTCCGAGCTGGGCGGCGTCGACATCTTGGTGAACAACGTCGGTGGCGGCGACGCCACGACCCTGAGCCTCGGCGGCTTCCTCGACGCCGACGACGAGCAATGGCGCCACCTGTTCGACCGCAACCTGTACAGCGCGGTCTGGACGACTCGCGCGGCACTGCCCAGCCTGATCGAGCGGGACGGCGTCATCGTGAACATCTCCTCGATCAACGCGCGGGTGCCCGCGACCGGTCCGGTCGGCTACAGCGAGGCCAAGGCCGCCCTCACCGCCTTGGGCAAGAGACTCAGCGAGGAGTTCGGGCCCCGGGGCGTACGCGTCAACACCGTGTCGCCCGGAGTGGTGGGCAGCCCGTTGTGGCGTGGCCCCGACGGCATCGGCGCCCGGCTGGCGGCCGCCCAGGGACTCGGGCACCAGGAGTTCCTGTCGTCGCTCCCGCACCGGTTCGGCATGGCATCGCCAAGGATCACCGAACCCGAGGAAGTCGCCGCACTCGTCACCTTCCTCGTCTCCGGTGCCGCGGCCAACCTCATCGGATCCGATGTCGTGATCGACGGCGGCACCATCAAGAGCTCCTGACCCGGGCGCCGACGCCGACCTGGGAGTCACCGGGCCGGCAGCCGGACGCGTGCCGCGGTGGAGGATCCGGCGGATCTCCGTCGCGGTGAAGGGTCGCTCGGGTCAGGGGATCAGAACGGTTTTGCCTGCCAGCCGCCCGGCGAGGCACAGGTCGTGGACGGCCGCCAGGTCGGTCAGCGGCCGCCGCTCGGCCACCTCGATCCTCAGCTCTCCGGCGTCGACCAGGACGACCATTTCCGCGAGCCGTGCTGCGTCGCCGCGCGCGAAGACCCGCACCGTCCGCACTCCGCGCCCGGCGTCCTCCGGCCCCGGAGTGGTGGTGCTGACGAAGACTCCGCCCTCGGCGACCAGCCGGTCCACGAGCCGTGCGGTCTCCTCGGCGGCCGTGGGGGTCAGGTCCAGCACCAGGTTCAGCACCACGTCGAACCGCTGCCCGGCCAGCGCACGCAGGACGGGGGTTTCGGTGTAGTCGACGATGCGGTCCACGCCGTAGGAGCGGATCCGGTCGCGGCTGCGCGGGCCGGCGGTGGCGGTCACGGTTGCACCGGCACCTACGGCGAGCTGGACGGCGTACCCGCCCACCGCGCCGCCCGCGCCGTTGATCAGGATGCTCTGCCCCGCCTTCAGGCCGGCGTGCTCGAACAGCGACTGCCAGGCGGTCAGCCCGGCCGAGGGCAGCGCCGCGGCGTCGGCCAACTCGACCGTACGTGGAGCGGGGGCGAGCGCCTCGGCGGGCACGGCCGCGTACTCGGCGGCCGCGCCGGGCGCGGTCAGCGACAGGAACGCCACCACCGGGTCGCCGACGCTCCAGTCGCGCACGCCCGCGCCGACCTCGACGATGACGCCGGCCACGTCGTAGTTGGGAATGTGCGGGAACGCCACCGGGAACACCTCGGGCAGCACTCCCGCGCGGATCGGGACGTCGACCGGGTTGAACGCGGTGCCGGCCACCCGCACCACCACCTTTCCCGCGCCCGCCACCGGGCGGTCCGCCTCCTCATAGACCAGGACGTCGCTGTCGCCGTAGGAGTGGTATCGCATCGCCTTCATGATCTCTCCTCACTCGAATTGCTTCAAAGCTGAATCATGTGGAGCGAGAATAAACCGCTTCGAGTTTGAAGCAACACCCCGCGAGCACGTGAGGAGGGTCACACTGCTTTGAATTCGCAACAGGTAGCGTGAGGGAATGACCGACAGTCAGCCCGGCACCGGTGCCGGCACCGAGCACGTCCAGCCGCTCGATCCCGCCCAGCTGGACGCCTACTTCGTGCTCATGGAAGCCGTGAGCCTGCTTCAGCACCAGGTGGAACAGCAGCTACGCGCCGAGGGCGGCATCAGCTCCGTCCAGTTCCAGCTGCTGGCTCGCCTCGTCCACACCCACGGCTCGCTGACCATGACCGAGCTGGCCGACGGCGTCGTCTACAGCCGCAGCGGCCTGACCTATCAGGCCGGCCTGCTGGAGAAGGCCGGCCTCATCACGCGGAGCCCCAGCCCCGACGACGACCGCGCCACCCTCGTCGCCGTCACGGACGAGGGCCGTGCCGTCGTCGACCGCGTCCTGCCCGGCCACGTCGAGGTCGTCCGCCACCTGCTGTTCGCCTCCCTGACCGGCGACGACCTGCACCATCTCGGCGAGATCATGACCCGGGTCCGCGACCACATGCGCGCCCGGCCGCCGCGCTCGGCCGCCCCTCGCAAGGGCCGCTCCGCTCCCCCGGCCGCGCCCTAGTCGCGTGCCGGTCAGCGGCGGCGCGCCGCGGCCAGGACGAAGCCGGCCGCCGCGGCCGCGGTGGTCAGGAGGAACGCCACGCGGAAGCCGGTGTAGTGCGGCGACGGGCCGAGCGCGAGCGTCAGGACGGCGACCGTGATCGCGCCCGAGAGGTACTGCGACGTGGTCAGCAGCGCACCCGCCGTACCCTGCTGGCCGGACGGCACGTCCTGGGTGCCGATGATGAACATCGACGTGTAGACGATGCCGTGGCCGAACCCGCTGAGGAGCAAGCCCGGCAGCAGGTCCGCGGCGTACGATCCGCCCTGCAGCGCGAGCGAGAGCCAGAGCAGTCCCGCCGTGGCGATGGCGAACCCGCCGGCGAGCACGGTGGCCGGCCCGAACCTTCCCACGGCACGGCCGGCCGCGGTGTTGCCCGCGGTGACCATGACCGCCAGCGGGACGAACGCCAGCCCCGCCTCGAACGGCGTGTAGTGCTTCATCGCCTGCAACAGGAGCGTGAGCAGGTAGAACTCCGAGCCGACGCTCGCCATGTAGAACGCGGTCGCCGCGGCGCCGGCCGAGAGCGACCGCACGCGCCGCAGTACGGGCTCGATCAGCACGTTGCGCGAGGTCCGCTCGTTGCGCACGAACCCGGCGAACAGCGCTGCCGCGAGGCCGAGGAAGACGAGCGCCGGCACCGCCGCCCACCCCTCGCCGGAGCCCAGAGTGAGGCCGAGCACCAGGGTGAGGACGGTGCCGGTGCCGAGCAGCGAGGCGACCATCGGGATCCGGCCGGCCGGGACGCGCACGCTCGGCGCGCCCACCCAGACCGACGCGCCGAGGGCGCACAGGAGCGTGAGCGGGACGTTGACGACGAAGGTGAGCCGCCACGACGCCGTGGTGAGCAGGCCGCCGAGCACGGCACCGGCGGCGAGGCCGGACGCGCCGACCGCACCCCAGACCGCGAGGGCGCGGCTGCGCTCGGGCCCCGCGGGGAACGTCGTGCCGATGAGGCCGAGGATGGCGGGTTGCAACAGCGCCGCGGCGAGCCCCTGCGCGCCGCGCGCGGCCAGCAGCACGGTGCCGTCCTCGGCCGCGCCGCCGACCGCACTGGCGACGCCGAACACGATGATGGCCCCGGTGAACAGCCGCGCCGCGCCGACCCGGTCCGCGAGCCGCCCGCCGACGACGAGGAACCCCGCGAACAGCACGGCGTACGCGCTGACGACCCACTGCGCCAGCGCCGGAGCCAGGTGCAGGTCGGCGGCGATGCTCGGCAGCGCGATGTAGATGATCGAGTAGTCGAGGGCGATCAGGAACTGGGCCACGGACAGCACGGCCAGGGTGGCGGCGGATCGGCGTACGGTCGCCGACGCCGCCGACGCTGCGACAACGGTCACGAACATCTCCGACGGGAGTGGGGTGATGCCGCCGAGAGTACGTGTGGCCGGTCCCGATCGCGTATCGGCACATGCCCGACGGCACTGACCGGCCGGATCCGGCCGGACCGTAACGCCGTCGCCGCTCCCCGCCGTCCTCACCGCCGGGGGAGATGTCCCCTGGTCCTCAGCCCGTGGCGCACGTGCGCCCGGTCCGTACCGCGTCGGCCCAGGTGTTCGCGCGGGCGAACCACTCCGGTGCGGCATTGTGGAGGTTGGTGTCGTGGCCGGAGTCGAGCACGAACGCGTCGAGGCAGGCCGCCGAGGTGTAGGCGGGCCGCTCCCGGTCCGCCACCGCGCTCGCGGTGGCGCAGGACAGCCCGGGCTTCGCCTCGTTGCACCCCAGGGCGTCCTGCCGCCCGGTGACCATCAGCACCGGAGCCGTGACGGCCTGGCTGTAGGTCAGGTCGCGGCCCATCGCGAGCGTGGCGGCCTCGCCCCGCGTGCCGGTGTCGATGCCGATCGCCTCATCCCGCTCGATCACGCTCGGCCGCGTACGCGTCGTGTCGTAGAAGATGCTGCGCGGCTCGACCGTGAGGTATCCGTCCGGCAGGCTCGCGAACGCGGGCAGCGTCGAGGCCGCGATGTAGTGGGCGCGCAGGTAGGTCACGAAGTCCGGGTCCGCGGCGTGCAGGAAGTCGGCGAGGATCAGCGCGTCCACGTCGTGGTAGGTGCCGGCCTCGATGTTCCACATGCCCGCGCCCATCGAGTGCCCGACGCCGACCACGCGGCGGAACGGCGTGCGGTCGTGGCCGATCGCGCCCGCGCGAAGGCCGCTCACCAGCTGGTGCAGCACGTACGCCTCGTTCGGGAAGGTCACCGCGTCCGGGTTCGGGTGGTCCGAGGCGCCGGCGCCGAGCCGGTCGACGACGAAGGTCGTGTGCCCGCGCGCGGCGGCGGCGCGTACGTAGTCCAGCCGGCGGAAGCCGAGTCCCATCCAGTACAGGTGGTCGTAGGTGAACCCGTGCACGAGGAACTGGACCTCGTGGTTCCGCGGCCGTCGCGGGCCGCACAGCCAGCCCGCCACCCGGTACGTCGTGGCGTCGGTCTCGGTGAGCCGTACCTGAGTGGTGGTGCGCTCGCACCCGTCACGCGCGGCGATCGCGGCGGCGGACGGCGGGGCCGACTGCCGGTTCGCGCGGGCCTGCGGTGCGGTGAGGATGCTCGCGGCCACACCGGCGGCCAGCGCGAGGGCGGTCAGGGCGGTTCTTCTGGTCATGATGCTCCTCGACCCCGAAAAGGGCGGCGTGACGCGCAGGGGACGTGTGTGACGCAAGCCGACTATGGGGTCAGGGTGACATATCAAACCCCTGGTGTGCCATATGCAAGGACTTCGTATATTTCATGGACAAATCGACGAACGGTGCGCCGATCGCCGCACCGCCTCGCGGGGTCTCTTCAAACGCCGCTTTTGGAGGTACTCTCACGTCAAACAAATAGGAAGGTTTCCTAAGAGAAGATCGCGCTTGCACCCCGGTTAGGTCCCCGCCAGGACGACGGCCGGTCCGTACGTCAACCCCCCGAAGGAGAAGCGACATGCGATGGAAGACGCGCATGGCCCGGCGGCGTCGCGAGGTCGTCGCCGCGCTCGCCCTTGCGCTCGGCACGGCATCGGCCGTCACCGGCGTCGCGGCGGCCACCACGACGGCGGCGGCCCGGCCCGCCGCGCTCGGCGGCAACTGGTACGGCGCGGCGCCGTACGTGATGCCGTTCGACAACAGCCCGCCCGCCCTCGGGCCGGTCATGAGCGCGACCGGGCAGAAGTCGTTCCAGTTGGCGTTCATCCTCGCCCCGAACGGCGGCGGATGCAGTCCCACCTGGGACGGCACCCACCCCGTCTCCTCCGACACGCAGGCCAAGTCGGTGATCGACGGAGTACGCGCGGCCGGGGGCGACGTGACCGTCTCGGCCGGCGGGTACGGCGGCACGAAGCTCGGGCAGACCTGCGGCGACCCCTCCTCGACCGCGGCCGCGTACCAGCAGGTGGTCAGCAAGTACGCGCTCAAGGCGATCGACTTCGACCTCGAAGAGCCCGAGTACGAGAACACGGCCGCGATACACAACGAGATCGGCGCGGCCAAGATCCTCCAGCAGAACAACAGCGGTCTCTACGTCTCCATCACCACGGCCGGCACGACCGGGGGCGAGGGCACCGGCTGGTTCGGCAAGCAGTTGCTCGCCGAGGCCAAGAGCCAGGGCTTCACGCCCAAGAACTACGCGATCATGCCGTTCGACGGCGGCTTCAGCGGGTCGTCCGCGCAGATCAGCGCACTGGAGGGCTTCCACTCCACGCTGATGAACACGTTCGGCTGGAGCAGCGCCACCGCGTACGCCCGCGAGGGGGTGTCGCTGATGAACGGCCGCTCGGACTCCGGGGAGTACTTCCGGCAGGCCGACTTCCAGGCCGTGCTTGACTACGCGACCTCCCACGGCCTGTCGCGCTTCACGTACTGGTCGGTCAACCGCGACCGGCAGTGCAGCCCGCCGGACAACAACGGCCAGACCTCGGGTACGTGCTCCAGCGTCGCGCAGGGCGCATGGGACTTCACCAAGTACACCGCGAGGTTCGGCGGCGCCACCCCGCCCCCGCCGCCGACCGACCCCCCGCCGGGCACCTGCACCGCCCCGGCGTGGAACAGCACGGCCGTCTACACCGGCGGCATGGAGGTCACCTACACGAAGCACACCTACAAGGCCAAGTGGTGGACCCAGGGCGAAACCCCGGGCAAGGCCGACGTCTGGTCCGACGAGGGCCCCTGCTCCTGACGAGCCGACCCTGGTACGGGCGGGCCGGGAGCCTTGAGCTCCCGGCCCGCCTCTTGTCCGATCGGTCATCCCGCCCTCAGCCGACCTGATCGTCGGCGCGCGCGCCGGACCTGGCCACAGGTCGCGGCGTTTGCCGCGCGCCTTGGTGGGGATTGTGTGCTTTCATGCTGACGCCGCAGCATCTCGAGTCTCAGGAGTCCGCGATGACCACGCCCGATGAGCAGGCCGCCAAGATGTTCGAGGAGTTCGACTATGACGGGGACGGGTTCGTCACCGCGGTGGAGTTCAAGCTCGCCATGACCAAGCGGCACGAGCAGGTTACCGGGGACGAGATCGACTCGATTTTCGGGCACGCCGACAAGGACGGGGACGGCAAGATCAATCAGGCGGAGTTCGTCGCGGCCTGGAACGCCTGAGCGGCCCTCTGTCTCAGGCGTCCCGCAGCGGGCGCAGGGCCGAACTCACGCGCGTGAGTTCCTCGAACATCGCCTTGGCCGCGGTGGTCATCACGTCGTTCGGGGCGAGGTGGCCCTCCTCGTCGACGAACTGGCTCACGAAGGGGATGGCGACGGCCTCGGCGACCGTGGTCATCCTGAGGGCGCTCAGCACCTGCTTGAGCATCTGGGCGGCGCGGGTGCCGGCCGCGACGCCCCCGTACGAGACCAGGCCGACCGGCTTGTAGGCCCACTCGCGGTGCAGGTAGTCGATCGCGTTCTTCAGCGGGGCGTTGAAGCCGTAGTTGTACTCCGGCGTGACGAAGACGAAGGCGTCCGCCTCGGCGACCTTGGCGCTCCAGTCGCGGGTGTGCTGATGGGTGTAGCGGGCGAGCCTCGGGTGGTGCGGCTCGTCCATGAACGGCAGGTTCACCTCGGCCAGATCGACCAGCTCGACCTCGGCGAACCCGCCGTGCGCGACCGCCTCGGCCTCGATCCACCGCCCGATCGGCAGGCCGACCCGGCCGGGACGGGTGCTCGCGATGATGATCTCCAGCTTGGCCACGGCAGGCTCCTCCGAGGACGTTGAGTGATCAACCAACTCTAGTGACTCCCCGAGGGCACGTCGGCCGACTCCCCCGGTCGGCGGCGGGCCGGGAGACCGGACCGCCGCCGACCAGGCGTCGGTCAGGTGTGGAAGTGCCAGGTGCCCGAGCCGACCGAGAACACCGCGTTCCCGCCCTGGGTACGGGCGAGCGTCGCACCGCCGTCATGGGCGACCTGGGCGGTACGCGCGGCGGGCACCCAGACCTCCGCGGTGGCGCCCACCGGCACGGTGACGTCGAGGGCGAACCGGCCGCCGGTGGTCGACCAGTGGCTGGCGATCTCGCCGTAGTCGGACTGGTACGACGCCGACGCCCAGGTCAGCGACCCGCCGGGCCGAGGATGGATCACGACGCGCTGGTAGCCGGGCGCGGCCGGTGCGATGCCGGCGACGTTCTGGTACATCCAGTCGCCGACCGAGCCGAGCCCGTAGTGGTTGAAGGAGTTCATGCCGGGGTCGTTGTACGAGCCGTCCGTGCGTATGCCGTCCCAGCGCTCCCAGATCGTGGTCGCGCCCCGGTCGATCTCATACCCCCACGACGGGAAGGTCCGCTGCTCCAGGATCTGGTACGCCACGTCGTTGTGGCCCGTACGGGTGAGCGTCGGCAGGAGTTCGCCGGTCGCCCAGGAACCCCGTCGTCAGGTGCCCGCCGTGGGCGGCGATGTTGGCCACGAGCTTGGTCGCGGCCGGTGTGACCTGGGCGGCGGGCAGCAGGTTGTCCGACAGCGCGAGGACGTACGCCGTCTGGCTCCCGGGTCCGACCTTCGCGTCGGCGGCGACGTACCGTGCGTCGAACGCGTCGCGGATCTGCCCCCACAGCGTGCGGTACGTCGAAGCGGCGGTGTGGTCGCCGATCGCGTCCGCCATCTGCGCGACCAGGTCCACCGCGTGCGCGAAGTAGGCCGTGCCGATCAGGTCGAGCGGTGTGTCGTCGCCGACGTTGAGCCAGTCGCCGTAGCCCTGCGCGGGCCGGATCAGGCCGCTGCTGTGCGCCTTGAGGTAGTCGATCCACTTCTGCATCGCCGGATACCGGTCGCGTACGACCTGAAGGTCGCCGTAGCGCTGCCACAGGGTGTAGGGGATGGTAACGCCCGCGTCGCCCCAGCCGGCCGTGCCCGAGCCCGCGGCGACCGCCGGGGCGACGTCGGTGAACGCGCCGTCCGCGGTCTGGTCGTCCGCCATGTCGGTGGTGAACTTGGCCAGGAAGGAGTCGGCGTTCATGTTGAACGTCGAGGTCGGCGCGAAGGCCGCGATGTCGCCGGTCCAGCCGAGCCGCTCGTCGCGCTGCGGGCAGTCGGTGGGCACGCTGAAGAAGTTGCCCTTCTGCCCCCAGACGATGTTGTGCTGGATCTGGTTGACCAGGGGGTCGGAGGTGGTCAGAGTCCCGTTCGGCGGCGCGTCGGCGTGCGCGACCACGCCGTCGAGCGAGGAGAGTGCGGGCGTGCCCGGATAGCCGGTGACCTCGACGTACCGGTAGCCGCGGTAGGTGAACCGCGACTCGTACGTCTCCGCGGCGCCGCCCTTGAGCGTGTAGCGGTCGGTGTCGGCGGCGCCGCGCAGGTTCGCGGTGTAGAGCGTGCCGTCGGCGTTCAGCACCTCGCCGTTGCGCAGGGTGACGGTGGTGCCGGCCGAGCCGGTGACGTGCAGCCGGTTCCAGCCGACCATGTTCTGGCCGAGGTCGAAGATGTAGGTTCCGGGCTTGGGCTGGGTCAGCTTCACCGGGTGCAGGACGGTGTCGACGCGTACGGGCGGGCCGGCCTGGGCGACGAGGTTCGGCTTCATCGTGCCGACCTTGACCGCGGGCCAGGCGCCGTCGCCGTACCCGGCGGTGTCCCAACCGGCCCGTTCGGCCCGCGCGTCGTAGGTCTCGCCCTGGTAGATGTCGGCGGCGGCGAGCGGGCTGTCCGCGGTCTTCCACGTGCCGTCGGTGCCCACGGTCGCGGAGGTGCCGTCGGTGTAGGTGACCTGGAGCTGGGCCAGGAACCACGGCTGCTGGCCGTAGATGTGCGTGCCGGCGAAGCCGATGTTGCCCGAGTACCAGCCGGGCGCGAGCAGCGCGCCGATCGCGTTCGTGCCCTGCCGCAACATCGAGGTGACGTCGTAGGTCTGGTACTGGACCCGCTTGTTGTAGTCGGTCCAGCCCGGCGTGAAGCTGTCGTTGCCGACCCGTACGCCGTTGATGTGCGCCTCGTACAGGCCGAGCGCCGAGACGTACAGCCGCGCGGCGGAGACCGGCTTGCTCACCTGGAACCCGTGCCGCAGGTACGGGACCGGCGGTGACGGCTGGCTCACCTGGGTGCCCCACGGTCCCGAGCCGTACGCTCCGGCGTCCTTGGCGGCGGGCCAGGCGGAGTCGTTGAAGCCCGGCTGCTCCCAGCCGCCCGGCGCGGTCTGCGCGGACCTGAAGGAGCCGTCGGTGACGAGGTCGAGCGGGGACGCGCCGGAGCGCTCGACGTGCAGGCGTCCGATGATCCCGGCGGGGCTGACCGTGGTGTTCACCGCCTGGATCGCGATCGTGTTGACGCCGGTACGCAGCGCGGACGTCACGTCGGCGAACTGCCCCTGCTTCCAGGAGTCGGTCACGGGCGGCGACGCGGAGATGCGCGTGCCGTTGACGTAGAGGGTGAAGCCGTCGTCGGCGGTCAGCGTGAACCGGCCGCTGGTGATCGCGCCGGAGCCCAGGTCGACCGTACGGCGGAAGTAGCGGGTCGAGACGGGTTCGCTGACGGTCGGGTCGCCCTCCGGATACCAGATCCAGTGGGCGCCGGACAGGCTCGGCGTGGTGGCGGGGCTGCCGATCCACGAGGCCGTCCAGTTCGGCGCGGCCAGGCCCGTCTCGAAGTAGGCGGGCGTGCTCCAGGCCGAGACGCGGCCCTGGGCGTCCCACACACGGACGCGCCAGTAGTAGCGCGTCTGGGAGCGCGGCGCCGGCCCGCCGTACGCGACGTCGGCCGACCGCGCGCTCGCGACCCGGCCGCTGTCCCAGACGTCGGCGTGGCCGTCGGCGGCGCGTGCGCGGGTGCCGGCCACCTGGACCTGGTAGGCGGCCTGCGCCTGACCTCGGGAGGCGGTGGCGAGCCGCCAGCCGAGGCGGGGACGTGCGACGTCGATCCCGATCGGGTCGGACACGCGTGCGGTCGTGGCCGCCGAGACGCTGAGCGGCGAGGTGGCAGGCGCGGCGGACGCCTGGCGTGCGGTGAAGCCGAGGGTGAGCAGGAGTGCCGTTAACGCGATGACGGGGAACGCTGGGCGAGGCGATCGCATCGGTGGTCCCTTCTGGCGGTGGCCGTGCGCCGGGACACGGGCGGAGGTGGGCCCGGCGGACGGCGGTCAGCGGAGGAAGGCGGCTGCCACCCCCGCGTCCACGGGCACGAGCAGGCCCGTGGTGTGAGACAGGTCCCCGCCGGTGAGGGCGAAGACCGCGTTCGCGACGTGCTGGGGCAGCACCTCGCGCTTGAGGAGGGTCCGCTGGGCGTAGAACGCGCCGAGCTCGTCCTCGGGTATGCCGTACACGGCGGCGCGCGACGCGCCCCAGCCGCCGGCGAAGATGCCGGACCCGCGTACGACGCCGTCCGGATTGACGCCGTTGACGCGGATGCCGTGCTCGCCCAGCTCGGCGGCGAGCAGCCGTACCTGGTGTGCCTGGTCGGCCTTTGCCGCGCCGTACGCGACGTTGGCCGGCCCGGCGAAGACGGCGTTCTTGGACACGACATAGACGATGTCGCCGCCCATCGCCTGCTCGACCAGCACGCGCGCGGCCTCGCGGGAGACGAGGAAGGAACCCCGCGCCATCACGTCGTGCTGGCGGTCCCAGTCGGCCGCCGTGGTCTCCAGCAGCGGGCGGGACAGCGACAGGCCGGCGTTGTTGACCACGAGGTCGACCCCGCCGAAGGCCAGCACCGCGGCGCGTACGGCGGCGGCCACCTGTTCCTCGGAGGTGACGTCGGCGGTCACCGCGACCGCGGCGTCGGACGCCTGGAAGGCCCCGGCGCCCAGCTCCGCGGCGACCTTCTCGGCCGCGCCGGCGTCGCGGTCGGCGATCGCGACGCAGGCGCCCTCGGCGGCGAGCCGCCGGGCGATCGCCGCGCCGATCCCGGACCCGCCGCCGGTGACGAGCGCGACGCGTGCGGCGAGGGGACGGGGCGCGGGCATGCGGCCGAGCTTGGCCTCCTCCAGCTCCCAGTACTCGATGCGGAACTTGTCCGCCTCTGGGATCGGAGCGTAGGAGGACAGCGCCTCCGCGCCGCGCATCACATTGATCGCGTTGCGGTAGAACTCGGCGGCCACCCGCGCCGTCTGCTTGTCCCGGCCGAAGGCGAACATGCCGACGCCGGGCACCAGGACGATCGCCGGGTCCGCGCCGCGCATCGGCGGGCTGCCCGGCACGGCGTACCGCTCGTAGTAGGCGCGGTAGTCCGCCCGGTAAGCCGTGTGCAGGTCGCGCAGGCGTGCGCGTACGTCCTCCAGTGGCGCGTCCGGCGGCAGGTCGAGGACGAGCGGGCGGACCTTGGTGCGCAGGAAGTGGTCCGGGCAGGAGGTGCCGAGCGCGGCGAGCCGCGGATGTTCGGCGCGGGACAGGAAGTCCAGCACCTCGGATGCGTCGGAGTAGTGCCCGGCCTGCGGCCGGTCGGCCGAGACCAGGCCGCGGAGCAGCGGGAACAGCGCGGCGGCGCGCGTGTGACGGTCGGCCTCGGCCAGGGGTGAGTCGAGGAGCGGCCCGAACGGTTCGGGGCGGCCGTGCTCGGCGATGTACCCCTCGGCGGTGCGGATGATCTCCAGGGAGTTCGCCGCGCACTCGGCGCTCGTCTCGCCCCAGGCGGTAATGCCGTGGCCGCCGAGGATGACGCCGATCGCCTCCGGGCCGGTACGCCGCACGTCAGCGATGTCCAGGCCGAGCTGGAAGCCCGGCCGCCGCCAGGGCGCCCACGCGACCCGGTCGCCGAAGATCCGCCGGGTCAGCTCCTCGCCGTCGGCGGCGGTCGCGAGCGCGATGCCGGAGTCGGGGTGCAGGTGGTCGACGTGCGGCGCGTCCACCAGCGCGTGCATCGCGGTGTCGATGGACGGCGCGGCACCGCCGCGGCCGTACCGGCAGTGGTCGAAGGCGGCCACCATCTCGTCCTCGCGCTCGACGCCCGCGTAGACCCCGGCGAGCGCGCGCAGCCGGTCGACGCGCAGCACGGACAGCCCGGCGGCGGTCAGCGAGCCGAGGTCGCCGCCGGAGCCCTTCACCCACATCAGCTCGACCGGCGAGGCCGTGACCGGATCGGTGGCGACCGCCTTGACCGAGGTGTTTCCGCCCGCGAAGTTGGTGTTGCGCGGGTCCGATCCGAGCGCGTGTGACCGGGCGAGCAGATCCTCCACAGCGCCCATCAGGCGCCCCATCCGGCGGCCTGGCCGTCCTTGCGCTCGTCGCGGATCCGCTCGAAGTACCCCGAGCGCGCGTAGGCGGCGACGGGGTCCGGGTCCAGGCCCATGTCCGCGCGGAGCGCGGCGAGCAGCGGGCGTACGTCGGTGTTGTAGGCGTCCATCAGCACCGCGTTCGCGCCGAGCACGTCGCCGGCGTTCTGCGCGGCGCGCAGCGCGCCGGCGTCGACGAGCAGCGCCTTGGCGGTCGCCTCCTGGACGTTCATGACCGAGCGGATCTGCCCCGGGATCTTGGGCTCGATGTTGTGGCACTGGTCGAGCATGAACGCGACGTGCTGGCCGTACCCGCCGCCCTGGATCACCTCGTGCATGATGCGGAAGAGCTGGAACGGGTCGGCGGCGCCGACCATCAGGTCGTCGTCGGCGTAGAACCGCGAGTTGAAGTCGAACCCGCCGAGCCGGCCCTCGCGCAGCAGGAACGCCACGATGAACTCGATGTTGGTGCCCGGCGCGTGGTGGCCGGTGTCCACGACGACCTGCGCCTTGGGGCCGAGCCGCGCGCAGTGCGCGTACGCGGTGCCCCAGTCCGGCACGTCCATCGTGTAGAACGCCGGCTCGAACAGCTTGTACTCCAGCAGGAACCGCTGGCCCTCCCCCAGCCGCTCGTGCACCGCGGCCAGGGCCTCGGCGAGCCGGTCCTGCCGGGCCCGGATGTCGTCCTGGCCCGGATAGTTGGTGCCGTCGGAGAACCACAGCTTCAGGTCGCGCGAGCCGGTCGCGTCCATGATGTCGACGCAGTCCAGGAGGTGGCCCAGCGCCTTCTTGCGAATGGCGGGGTCGGGGTTG
This sequence comes from uncultured Actinomycetota bacterium, assembly GCA_963799975.1. Classification (GTDB taxonomy): domain Bacteria; phylum Actinomycetota; class Actinomycetes; order Streptosporangiales; family Streptosporangiaceae; genus Actinoallomurus. The sequence goes on from CAWCZF010000006.1 coordinate 2,316,413, forward strand.
GTGACGCTGCCGAGCATGTAGTCGTCGTCCTGGAAGACGTTGGCGTTGATCGCGCCGAGGCCGACGCCGCGCTCGCGCGCGTGCGCGGCGAGGGCCGCGTAGTCCGTCACCCGATCCCAGGGGATGTGCAGCGCGACGGTCGGCGCGACGCCGGTGAAGCGGTGCACCTGCGCCGCGTCGTCGATCTTCTCCTTCGGCGTGCGCGGCACGCCCTGCTGGGCGAACACCTTGAAACGGGTGCCGGAGTCGCCGTACGCCCAGGACGGCGTCTCGATGTGCTGCCGCCGCAGCGCCGCCTGCACCGTTGCTGTGTCGGTCACGGAAATCCCCGATTCGTGTGTCGAGCCGGCTGGAGACCTCGGCGCGCCACGGCGGGGCCGCGCCACGGCCCCGCCCCGGCCGCCTCAGAAGTGGAAGTCGTCGATGTTGTCCTTGTCGAAGACGGTCGGCGGGCCGAGGATGACCTCGCCGTCCGTGCCGATGGTCCGCGTCCCGAGGTGGCCGGCCGTGAACTTCTCGCCCGGCGCGCCGGTGATCCGGCCGGAGGCGAGGGCCGCCGCGGCGTAGGAGGCGAGGTAGCCGAGGTCGCCCGGGTTCCACAGCTCGAACTTGTTGACGGTGCCGTCCTTGACGAACTTGCGCATCTGGTCCGGCGTGCCCAGGCCGGAGACCTCGACCTTGCCCTTGTACTTGGAGGCCGAGACGTAGCGTGCCGCGGCGGCGATGCCGACCGTGGTCGGGGCGATGATGCCCTTGAGGTCCGGGTAGGCGCGCAGGAGGCCCTGGGTCTGCTGGAAGGACTTCTGGTCGTCGTCGTCGCCGTAGGCGACCTTGACGAGCTTGAGGCCGGCGTACTCCGGCTTCTTCAGCTCGTCCTTCATGAACTTGATCCAGGTGTTCTGGTTGGTGGCGTTGGCGGTCGCGGACAGGATCGCGATCTCGCCCTTGCCGCCGAGCAGGTCGGAGATCACCTGGATCTCGCTGCGCCCGATCTGTTCGGAGCTGGCCTGGTTGATGAAGACGTCCCGGCACTCCTTGGCGGCGTCGGAGTCGTACGTCACGACGGAGATCTTGCGTGCCATGGCCTGCTTGAGCGGCCCGCAGACGGCGTTGGGGTCGTTGGCCGCGATGAGGATCGCGTCCTGCCGCTGCTGGATCAGCGTGTTGAGATAGGAGATCTGCGACGAGGCGGAGGCGTCGGACGGGCCGACCTCCTTGGCCTGGCCGCCGAACTCACGCGCCCCGGCGATGCCGGCGTTGTCGACGAGCGTCTCGTACGGGTTGTTGACCTGCTTGGGCAGGAAGGCGAGCTTGAGGTTCCGCTTGAGCGGCGCGTTCGGGTCGGCCTTCTTCCCGCTCGTCGCGGCGTTCCCGTCGTCGCCCGACGCGGAGTTCTTGGTGGTGCCGCCGCACGCGCCGAGGGCGAGTGCGGCCGCGAGCGCCATGGCCGCTCCGGCCGTCAATGGACGTTTCAGCATTTCGTTCCCTCTCAGTCGTGGGAAGTGGACCCGCGGGGGTGCCGTCGCGCCTCGCGAACCCCCGCGACGATCCGCGGCGTGAGCACCGAGACGATGAGGAGCAGGCCCGTGACGATCGACTGGATCTCGGTCGCGACGTCACGGAGCATGAGCAGGTTGCGGAGCAGGCCGATCAGCAGGACGCCCGCGACGACGCCTCCGAGGGTGCCGCGCCCGCCGTCGAAGTCGACTCCGCCGAGCAGCACGGCCGCGATGACGGCCAGTTCGAGCCCGAGCCCGTTGTCGGCGCGCGCGCTGCCGTACCGCAGCGTGTAGATCACGCCGGCGAAGGCCGCGACCGCGCCGGAGACGACGAACAGCAGCAGCTTGATGCGCTTGACCCGGATCCCGGCGAAGAACGCGGCCTCCTCCTGCGCGCCGATCGCGAAGATCGCCCGGCCCGTCGCCGGTCGCGTGCAGGACCACCGCGGTGAGGACCGCCAGCACGACGAACAGCGCGAACGGGTACGGGATCGGGGTGTCCGGGACCGTGTGGGTGGCCAGGTCCGCGTAGTTCTGCGGGAACCGCGCCACCGCCTTGGTGCCCAGCACGACGTAGGCGAGGCCGCGGTAGAGCGTCAGCGTGCCGATCGTGACGGCCAGCGAGGGCAGCCCGAGCCGGGTGACGAGCAGGCCGTTGACCAGCCCGGCGACCGCGCCGACGACGACCAGCAGCGGGATGATCGTCTCGATCGCCCAGCCCGCGTCCCACAGCGCGCCGAGCAGCGCGCTGGACATGCCCAGCACCGAGGCCACGGACAGGTCCACCTCGGCGGCCACGACCAGCAGCGTCATCGGCAGCGCGATCAGCGCGATCTCGCCGAGGTCGTCGAGCGCGAAGGACAGGTTGTCGCTCGTGGCGAAGTCGGGCGTGCCGAGCGCGCCGCCGGCGAACACCGTGATCAGCAGCGCGGTGACGATGACGTCCCAGCGGACCAGGCGGGCCACGTGGCGCGGTGCCGCGGCGGGCGACGCCGCCTTCGCGGGTGCCTCAGGCGCCATGGCGGACGTTCCTCCTTCGCAGCGCGCGGGTGACGCGCAGGGCGAGCAGCCGGTCGACGCTGATGGCCAGGAGCAGCAGCAGCCCGGCGATGGCGTCCTGCCAGAACGCGTCGACCTTCAACACCACGAGCACGCTGCCGATCGTGGTGAGCAGCAGCGCGCCGAGCGCCGCGCCGTACACGGTGCCGAGGCCGCCGACGATCGCGACGCCGCCGACCACGACCGCCGCGACCACGCGCAGTTCCCAGCCGTGCGCCGCGTCCGCGACCACGGTCCCGAACCGGGCGAGCCACAGCACGCCGGCCAGCCCGGCGAGCAGGCCGCTGCAGGCGTACGCGGTGAGCACCCGCCTGCGGACGGCGATGCCGGCGAGCCGTGCGGCGTCAGGGCTGGAGCCGATCGCGTAGAACTCCCGGCCCGAGGGGTAGGAGCGCAGGTAGTACCCGACGGCCAGCATGACGGCGACGGTGATCAGCGGCAGGTACGGCACGCCGAGCACGCCGCCGCTGCCCAGCTCCAGCAGCGAGTCGGGCACGTCGGCGGCGTTGATCTGCTGCCCGTGCGCCCAGTAGTAGTCCGCGCCCTGGATGACGTAGAGCGTGCCGAGCGTGACCACCAGCGCCGGCACGCGGAAGAAACTGACCAGCACGCCGTTGACCAGGCCGCACACCGCGCCGAGGGCCATGCCCAGCGCGAGCACGAGCACGAGGTTCCGGTCGTGGCCGAGGACGAACCTCGCCGGAGGCGAAGGCGACCAGGCCCACGACGGACCCGACCGACAGGTCGATGTTGCGGGTGATCACGACCATCGTCTGGCCCGACCGCGAGCAGCGCCAGGATCGAGGCGTTGAGGAAGATGTCCTTGACGCCCTGCGCGGACAGGAACGAGGAGTTGGCCGCGGTCGTGGCGGCGACGAGCACGACCAGCGCGGCGAGGATGCTCAGCTCGCGGGCGCGCAGCACGGTGTCGACGAGGCGGCGTCCGCCGCGTGGTACGGCCGGTCGCGGCGGGCGCGCTCTGCGTGGTCGTCGTCATCACGCGGCCTCCCGCCGGTACGCGGCCGGTCGCGGCGGCCATCACGGTCTCCTCGGTGGCCTCGGCGCGCGGGATCTCGGCGGCGAGGCGTCCCTCGTGCATGACCAGCACCCGGTCGGCCATGCCGAGCACCTCGGGCAGGTCGGAGGAGATCATCAGGACGGCCAGGCCGTCGGCGGCCAGCTCGGACAGCAGCCGGTGCACCTCGGCCTTGGTGCCGACGTCGATGCCGCGGGTCGGCTCGTCCACGATGAGCACGTCCGGGCTCGGTGGAGAGCCACTTGGCGAGCACGACCTTCTGCTGGTTGCCGCCGGACAGCACGCCGACCGCGTCGGAAAGGCGCGTGTACTTCAGCCGCAGCCGGATCGCCCAGTCGGCGGCCCGGTCGCGTTCGGCGCGCCGGGAGACGAGCCGGGCCGCGGCGCAGCGCGCGCAGCGTGGTCAGGCCGATGTTGCGCTCGATCGAGCCGTCCATGACCAGGCCCTGCTGGCGCCGGTCCTCGGGCACGAGCGCGATCCCGGCCGCCATCGCCGCGGTCGGGCTGCCGCCGGGCAGCGGGCGGCCCGCCGTACGCACCGCGCCGGCGTCGTAGCGGTCGACGCCGAAGACCGCGCGTGCCACCTCGCTGCGGCCGGCGCCGACGAGCCCGGCGAGCGCGACGATCTCCCCCGCGCGCACCGCGAACGACACGTCGGTGAAGACGCCCTCGCGGGTCAGCCGGGCGACCTCCAGCACCGGCTCGCCGGGCGTGGTGTCCTGCCTGGGGTAGAGCGTGTCGAGATCGCGGCCGACCATCCGCCGCATGAGGCCGTCGGGGGTCAGGCCGGCGAGGTCCTCGGTGGCGATCAGCCGGCCGTCGCGCAGCGTCGTGACCCGCGCGCACAGCTCGAAGATCTCCTCCAGCCGGTGGGAGATGAACAGCAGCGCGCAGCCCCGATCGCGGAGCGTACGCGCGACGGCGAACAGCCGCGCGACCTCGTTTCCGGACAGCGCGGCGGTGGGCTCGTCCATGACCAGGACGCGCGCGTCGCGGGAGAGCGCCTTGGCGATCTCGACGATCTGCTGGTCGGCGATGGACAGGCCGCGTGCGGGCCGGTCCGGGTCGAGGGTGACGCCGAGCCGCTCGAACAGCGCCGGCGGTCGCGGTCCGCAGGGCGCGCCGGTCGATCCGGCCGAGCCGGGCGCGCGGCTGGCGGCCCATGAAGATGTTCTCCGCGACGGACAGGTCGGGGAACAGCGTCGGCTCCTGGTAGATGACGGCGACGCCGGCCTGCCGCGCGTCGCCGGGGCCGCGGAAGTCGTGCGGCCGCCCGTCGAGCAGGACCCGCCCCTCGTCCGGGCCGGTGGACGCCGGCCAGGATCTTGACGAGCGTGGACTTGCCCGCGCCGTTCTCCCCCGCGAGCGCGTGGATCTCTCCGCCGCGCAGGTCGAGTCGAGACGTCCTGGAGGGCCCGCACCGCGCCGAACGCCATGCTGGCGTCCTCCAGCGCGAGGATCGGAGGCGGCTCGCCCATGCTGCGCTCCTGGAAGGTGAACGATGTAAAAACGTTTTAACAGGATTGGCCCCGGGACGCTAGGTCTGACCGCGGGATCCGTCAAGAGGCACGGCTGGCGGCCGTCCGCGCAGTATGCAGCTTGAAGTGCAAAAACACCGTTCAGATGACGAGACGATCCTGCCGCTGAGGCGTACGCGGCCGGGCCGCGTTGACACGTTTTAATGGATTCGCCAGAGTGAACGCCACCCGGGAGAGAGGGCGCGGATGGTCACCGTGGGCATCAAGGAGGTCGCGCAGCGGGCGGGCGTGTCACCCGGCACGGTCTCGAACGTGCTGAACCGGCCCGAACGCGTCGCACGCCGTCACCCGTGCGCGGGTCGAGCGGGCCATCCGCGAGCTGGGTTTCGTGCGCAACGGCTCGGCGTCCACCCTGCGTGCCGGTCAGAGCCGCGCCGTGGGGCTGGTCGTGCTCGACGTCGGCAACCCGTTCTTCGTCGAGGTCGCGCGCGGGGTCGAGGACGTCGTCAGCGACCGCGACCACGCCGTCATCCTGTGCAACTCGGGCGAGTCGCCGGAGAAGGAGGCACGCAATCTGCGGGTGCTGGCCGAGCAGCGGGTACGCGGCGTGCTCATCACACCCGCCGCGGCCGACACCTCCGGCCTGCGGCGGCTGCGCGACCGCGGGGTCGCGGTCGTGTTCGTCGACCATCCGGCGTCCGGCGACGTGTGCTCGGTCGCCGTGGACGACGTGGCCGGCGGCGACCTGGCGGCGGGCCACCTCGTCGCGGGCGGCGCGCGGCGCATCGCGTTCGTCAGCGGCCCGGCGGCGATCCGCCAGTGCAGCGACCGGCGGCGCGGCGCGGTGCGGGCGCTCGCGGCGGCCGGGCTCCCGTCCGCCGCCCTCGCCGACGTCGTCGTACCGGAGATGAACGCGCACGGCGGCCGGCTCGCCGCCGAGACCCTCCTGCGCGAGGGCCTGCCGGACGCCGTCTTCTGCGCCAACGACCTGCTCGCCCTCGGCGTGCTCCGCGTCCTGCTCCAAGCGGGCGTACGCGTGCCGGAGGACGTCGCGCTGATCGGCTACGACGACATCGAGTTCACCTCGGCCGCGGCCGTACCGCTCAGCTCGATCCGCCAGCCGACCTACCAGCTCGGCAAGATCGCCACCGAACTGCTCCTCGACGAGTGCGACGACCCCGAGGGCCACGCGCACCAGCAGATCATGTTCCAGCCCGAGCTCGTCGTACGCGAGTCGAGCGGCTGACATGACACCCAGGCCGGCCGACGGGCACGTACGCCGCGGTGGACCTGGGCGCCTCCAGCGGCCGGGTGATGCTCGCCCGCGTCGGCACGGACGAGCTGACGCTGCGCGAGGCACACCGGTTCGCCAACCGGCCCGAGGCGCGCCGGCGGACGCTGCGCTGGGACATCCGAGCCCTCTACCGCGAGGTGCTGGACGGCCTGCGCGCCGCCGGGCCCGCCGACTCCGCCGGCATCGACGCGTGGGCCGTCGACTACGGCCTGCTGGACGACGTCGGGCGCGCTGCTCGGCGACCCGGTGCACTACCGCGACGGCCGTACGGACGGGGTGCATGGAGCGGGTCGTGGCCGAGGTCGGCGCGCCGACCCTGTACGCGGTCGAGCGGGTTGCAGTTCCTGCCGTTCAACACGGTCTACCAGTTGCTCGTCCGAGCCGCTGCCGGCGGCGGCGCGCACGCTGCTGCTGATCCCGGACCTGCTGACGTACTGGCTGACCGGCGAGATCGGCGCGGAGGTGACCAACGCCTCGACCACCGGCCTGTACGACATTCGCGCCGGCGCGTGGGCCGGCGGCGCTGATCGACCGGCTGGGGCTGCCGCGCGGCCTGTTCCCGCCGCTGCGCCGTCCCGGGGTCGCCGGCCGGCACGTCGCGCGCCGGGACCGGCCTGCCCGCCTCCCTGCCGGTCACAGCGGTGGGCTCGCACGACACGGCCTCGGCCGTCTTCGCCGTACCCGCCGCCGGCGACCGGTTCGGGTACGTCTCGTGCGGCACGTGGTCGCTCGCGGGGGTCGAGCTGCCCGCTCCGGTGCTGACGGCCGAGAGCCGCGCGGCCGGGTTCACCAACGAGTTGGGCGTCGGACGGGACCATCCGCTACCTGCGCAACATCATGGGCCTGTGGCTGCTGCAGGAGTCGCTGCGCACCTGGGGGGACGCGATCGCTGCCGGGCTGCTGGCCGCCGCGGAGCGAGGCCACGCCGTTCGCCGCGCTGGTCGACCCGGGCGACCGCGAGTTCCTGCCGCCCGGCGACATGCCGGCCCGCATCGCCGCGCACTGCGCGCGCACCGGCCAGCGGCCGCCGCCGGGCCGGGCCGAGACGGTCCGGTGCATCCTGGAGAGCCTGGCGCTCGGCCACCGCGCGGCCGTACGCGAGGCGGCACGCCTGTCCGGGCACGCGGCAGAGGTGGTGCACATCGTGGGCGGCGGCGCGCGCAACGACCTGCTGTGCCGGCTGACCGCCGACGCCTGCGGCCTGCCGGTGGTGGCCGGCCCGGTCGAGGCCACCGCGATCGGCAACGCACTGGTCCAGGCCCGCGCCCGCGGCTTCGCCGGTGACCCGCGCGCGCTCGTACGCCGGACCCAGCACCTGGTCACCTACCGGCCGCGCGGCGACGAGGCCGCCTGGGACCGCGCCGCCGAGCGCGTCGGCCTGCCCTGACCGCCCGCCCCCGGCCGCCTCGATCAGGGCAGGGCGACGTACTTGCCCAGGAACGTCCGCGCGGCCGGCGTGTCGAGGCGGTAGTCCAGGTTGGTGGCCTTGCAGGCGTCGTCGTCACTGCTGATCGTGGTGGCCACGAGGAGGTCCGACGTGGGGCCGCCGAGGAAGTTCGGGCCGCCCGAGTCGCCGTAGCAGGTGCCGCCGTCGTGCTTGGCGGTGTTCTCCGACAGCTTGAGCCAGTTGCGGGTCAGCCGCTCGAACGAGATCGACGTACGGCGGCGGGTGTCGGAGTAGTGGAGGTTCTTCGCGCGGGGGCCGGTCGGGGTGGCCGAGCCGTAGCCGACCGGGGTGAAGGCCGACGTGGCGAGGGCGCCGGTGGACTGGAGCCGGTCGAGCAGGCCCGCCGCCGGCAGCCGCGCGGGCCGGATGCCGGTGATCGGGGTGGCGAAGACGACCACCGCGATGTCGTGCAGCTCGCCCTCGTCGTCAAAGAGCGGGTCGGCCTCGTAGCGGCCGACGTAGACGCTCGCGCCGAGCCGGTACTGACTGGAGAAGGAGACCAGTGCGGTCTTCTGCCCGGCCTCGCCGCAGTGCGCGGCGGTCAGGAAGACGGTCGGCGAGACGAGGGTGCCGGTGCAGTAGGACCACGTTCCGTCCGGGAACGCCTTGGTGCCGACCAGCGCGCCCACGGACGGGTGGCTCTCGCCGTCGGGGACGCCGTTGGTGATGGCGGAGGCGGGTGAGGGGAGGCCCACGATCAGCGCGACCAGAACCACGACAAGGGGGACAAAACGCATGCCTGGCACCATAACCGGGCGATGACCTGCTTGTGTAGAGAAGTTACCGCATCAATTGGGTAACCGTAAAAGATCTACATCGAGGGCCGGGGCGGGCCCGCCTTCCCGGCCCGGACCGAATGTGGTTCACTGCAACCGTTCACTTACACGGGTGGTGGAGCATGACGACCGAGGCGGTCACCGGACCCGACATCTCCACGCTGGAGTTCTGGGCGCGCCCGCTGGATGAGCGGGCGAAGGTCTTCGCGGCGCTGCGCGGCCGCGAGCATCCGGTGTTCTTCCCCGAGCTGAGGGTCCCGTTCGTGCCCTCCGGCAAGGGCTACTGGGCCCTCGTACGGCACGCCGACGTGAGCGAGGCGAGCCGCCGCCGCGACGTCTTCAGCAGCGAGCCCAGCGCGACCACGATCCCGGACTTCCCGGCATACATGGGCCGGTTCTTCGGCTCGCTGATCAACATGGACGACCCGCGGCACGCCAAGATCCGCCGGATCGTCTCGCGCGCCTTCACCCCGCGGATGCTGGCCAGGACCGAGGAGGACGTACGGCGGCGCGCGGCGCGCATCGTCGACGAACTGATCGCCGCCGGTCCGGGCGACTTCGTGGCGCGGGTCGCGGTGCGGCTGCCGGTCGAGGTCATCTGCGACATGCTCGGCATCCCCGAGCGCGACTACGCGCGGGTCATCGCGTGGACCAACGTCATCCTCGGCAACTCCGACGCGGAGTACACCGGCGTCGCCCCGGGGCGTACGGGCCGCCTCACCATGGCACGCGCCCTGCTGCGGATCATGCGCGCGGCGCGCGGGCTGCACCGCCTGGCGGCGGGCCTGGGCCGCGAGCGCATCAAGAACCCGACCGATGACCTGACGTCGGCGCTGGTCAACGCCAACGTCGACGGCGAGCTGCTGACAACGCGCGAGCTGGGCTCCTTCTTTCTGCTGCTCGTCGTAGCGGGCAACGAGACGACGCGCACGGCGCTGAGCCACGCGCTGAAGCTGTTCACCGACTTCCCCGGCCAGCGGCGGCTGCTGCTGGAGGACTTCGACGCGCGGATCGGCGGCGCGGTCGAGGAGATCGTGCGCTACGCGACGCCGGTCATCTACATGCGGCGCAACGTGACCCGCGACCACGAGATGAACGGGCACACTTACCGGGCCGGCGACAAGGTGCTGCTGTTCTACAACGCCGCCAACCGCGACGAGGCGGTCTTCGCCGACCCGGACACCTTCGACATCACCCGGGCGCCCAACCCACACGTCGGCTTCGGCGGGCCGGGACCGCACTTCTGCCTCGGCGCCAACCTCGCCCGCCGCGAGATCACCGTCATGCTGCGCGAGCTGTTCACCCGGCTTCCGGACATCCGCGCCGCGGGCGAGCCCGACCGCCTGCTGTCCGGCTTCATCAACGGCTACAAGCGGCTGCCCTGCGCGTTCACCCCACCGGCCTCAGCCGCCGGCGGCGCGCGCGGCGGCGGCCAGGTCGAGCAGGGCGCGCTCGGGGACGAGGGAGAGGTTGTAGAGGGCCAGGTCCGACGCGCCCGCCGCGATCACCGCGCGGACGTCGGCGGCGAACTCCTCGGCGGAACGGGTCGGCGTCCAGTTGAGCGAGGCCAGGAGCGGGCGGTCGCCGGCGAGGGCGGCCAGGCCGGCGAAGCGTTCGGCGAGCGCGCCGCCGCTCAGCGCGCCGCAGCCGGGCCGACCGCGTCGGCGGGCTCGAACGCCTCCGGCGTCGGCGCCCTGAAGCGCGGCCATCTAGCGGGTCGTCGAAGATCAGCGGGCGGACGGCGCGCGCCGTGCTCGTGTGCGACGGCCGCGGTGGCCTCGATCAGGCGCCGGACGCGCCGTGCGCGCGTACGGCCCGCAGCGCGTCGGTGCCTCGCCCGCGCGGCCTGGCGCAGAGTCTGGGCGGGATCGTGGCCGAGCCGCTCGATCAGGCGGATGCAGGCGCCGCAGAAGCACTGGCCGGCCAGCGCGCGCGCCGTGCCGGTCGGCGGCGCCAGCTCCAGCGAGACGACGTAGGACGGGTCCCACGCCGCGTACAGCGCGGACTCCAGCTCGACCACGTCCGGGGCGAGCTGGTCGCACAGGTCGGCGACCAGCGCGGCGGCGTACTCCACGACGTCCGGGTGGCTCGGGCACAGCGCGTGGATGGTGGGCGTGTCGTCCAGCGTGCGCGCGGCCAGGTCGGGGTGGGCGGCGACGACCGGGTCGTCGTGCAGCATCACCGTCCACGCGTGGAACGCGAGGCCGTGCCGCCGCGCCTCCTCCCGCAGCTCGCGCAGCGCCGTGGTCTCCGCGTCGCCCGCGACCTCCAGCGGCCGCAGCCGCCCGTACCGCTCCGCTGACGGCGGGAAGTAGGTGATCCCGGGCGGCGAGTGGCGTACGACGCCGTGGCGGGCGAACCAGCGGCGGGCCGGGTGGTAGCGGACCGCCACCGCGATCGCGTCGGCCCCGAGCCCGGCGGCCAGCTCGCAGAGCGGGCCGGGGCCGGTGAGCAGGGCGTCTTCGGGATAGCAGAAGACCTGGACGGTCACGCGCACCTCCTGGCGTCCGGGCGGACTCCGCGCCGGCGGGGCCGCCCGGCGCCGGCCGGCCGGACGACTCCGCGTGCCGCCAGTCTGACAGCGCCGGCGGCGTCAGCCCCTCGGGATCCCCGCCCGGCCGCCCTCTCCGGCTGGGCGGAGGCCGTCGAGGAAGAGTCCGACGTAGTACTCGCCGAACTCCCGGCGTCCAACGCGCCGTCCGGATGCCACCAGGTGCTGATCTGGTGGATCGCGCCGAACAGGAAGTTGACCGCGAGGTCGGCGGGCACGTCCGTACGGAAGGCCCCGTCCCGCTGGCCCTCCTCGACCAGCGCGCGGAACCGCTCGTGGTAGCGCCGCCGCTCGGCCCGTACGGCCCGGCGCTTGTCCTCCGGCAGCAGGTGCATCGAGCGGAAGAAGACGGTCAGGCCGTCCAGGTGGGCGCAGCTCGTCTCGATCACGTCGATGACCGCGGCGTGCAGGCGTTCCTTCGGCGTGCCGGCGCCGCCGGCGAGCCGCTCCAGGCGCTCGGTCTGCAGCGCGAGCAGCCGGTGGTAGATCTCATACAGCAGGTCATCCTTGGCGGCGAAGTAGTGGTACATCGCCCCCTTCGTGACGCCCGCGGCGGTGACGATCTCCTGCACCGAGGTGTTCTCGTAGCCGTTCTCGGCGAACAGACGCGTGGCCGCCGCGAGCAGCCGCTCCGGCAGCGGCCGCACCTCGCCGGGACGCTCCGCCGTTTCCTGTGTCACCGGAGGCTCAGCGGTTCCGGTACGGGGCCAGCTCACGCCGGGCGATCGAGCGCTTGTGCACCTCGTCCGGGCCGTCGGCCAGGTGCAGCGTCCGTACGCCGGCCCACAGCTCCGCGAGCGGGAAGTCCTGCGACACCCCGCCGCCGCCGTGCGCCTGGATGGCCCGGTCGATGACCCAGTTCGCCATCTCGGGCACCGCCGCCTTGATGGCCGAGACCTCGACGCGCGCGCCCTTGTTGCCGACGGTGTCCATCAGCCAGGCGGTCTTGAGCACCAGCAGCCGGGCCTGCTCGATCCGGATGCGCGACTCGGCGATCCACTCCTGTACGACGCCCTGGTCGGCGATCGGCACGCCGAAGGCGACCCGTGAGGTGACGCGCTCGGCACATCAACTCCAGCGCGCGCTCGGCCATGCCGATGGCGCGCATGCAGTGGTGGATGCGGCCGGGCCCGAGGCGCTCCTGGGCGATGCGGAACCCCTCGCCCTCGCCCAGCAGGATGTTCGCCGCCGGCACGCGTACGCCGTCGAAGCCGACCTCGGCGTGCCCGCCGTGCGTGCCGTCGTCGTAGCCGAACACCGACAGCCCGCGCTCGACGGTGACGCCCGGCGTGTCGCTTGGGCACGAGCACCATGCTCTGCCGCCGGTACGCCGGGCCGTCGGGGTCGGTCACGCCCATCACGATGAGGATCGCGCAGTCGGGGCTGAGCGCGCCCGAGGTCCACCACTTGCGGCCGTTAAGAACGTAGTCGTCGCCGTCCCGCTCGATGCGCAGGGCGATGTTGGCGGCGTCGGAGGAGGCCACGGCGGGCTCGGTCATGCAGAACGCCGACCGGATCGCGCCCTCCAGCAGCGGCTCCAGCCACCGCTGCCGCTGCTCCTGGGTGCCGAACATGGCGAGGATCTCCATGTTGCCGGTGTCGGGCGCGGCGCAGTTGAGCGCGACCGGGGCGATCTTCGGCGACCGGCCCATGATCTCGGCGAGCGGGGCGTACTGCAGGTTCGTCAGCCCGGCGCCGTACGGCTCGTGCGGCAGGAACAGGTTCCACAGTCCGCGCTTGCGCGCCTCGGCCTTGAGCTCCTGTACGACCGGCGGCGTCGCCCACGGGTCGGTCCGCTCGGCCGCCTGCGCGGCGTAGACGGGTTCGGCCGGATAGACGTGGGCGTCCATGAACTCCAGCAGCCGCTCCTGGTAGTCCGTGGTGGTCGTGTCATGAGCGAAGTCCATGTGCCGTCTCTTCCCGGGCGCGGTCCAAGAACATACCGACTAGTCGGTATGCCGCACGATAGGCAGCCCGGCACGCCGGAGTCAACGCCACCCTAGGCACGGACCGCCCAGGTGAACGCGGCGGGCCTACAAGAGATACGGCATGTCCGGCAAAATCGGCCGCCTGACGCCGGGGGCGCGCCCCCGGCACATCGCCGAAAGGTACGGACATGAGCCTTCTGCTCGGAGTCGACATCGGCACGTCGAGCTCGAAGGGGGTGCTGACCACGCCGGACGGGGCGGTGGTCGCGACGGCCGTACGCGAGCACGCGGTCTCCCGGCCGCACCCGGGCTGGGCCGAGCACGACGCCCGCGAGGTCTGGTGGGAGGGGTTCGCCGCGGTCACGCGCGAGCTGCTCCCCCAGGCCGGGCGGCCGGCCGGTCACGGCGCCGGCGGGCTGGTCATGCTGCCCTACTTCGCCGGCGAGCGGACGCCGCTGTTCGACCCGGACGCGCGGGGGCTCGTGCTCGGGCTGACGCTGCACCACGGGCGCGGGCACCTGTACCGGGCCGCGCTGGAGGGCACGGCCTTCGGCGTACGGCACAACCTGGAGGCGATGCGGTCGGCGGGCGGCACGGCCAGGCGCCTGGTCGCGGTGGGCGGCGGCACCAAGGGCGGGCTGTGGACCCAGATCGTGTCCGACGTGCTCGGCCGGGAGCAGGTCGTGCCCTCGGTCACGATCGGCGCCTGCTACGGCGACGCGCTGCTCGCCGCGCGCGCCGCGGGACTGTCCGACGGCGCGGACTGGAACCCGCCGGCGGCCACGGTCGAACCGGACCGCGCGGCAGGGGAGGTCTATGACGGGTTGTACGAGGTGTACCGCGGCCTGTACCCCGCGACGCGGCGCACGCTCTCGCGGCGTTCTCCCGGCGTCCGGGCTGATGTCCGGAAACCCGTGCCGCTACTGGGCACGGCCCTTCTCGTCGCCCCGGTCGACGTCGAGTCCGACGACGGAGGCGCAGCGATTGCACAGCCATTCGGCGATGACGGACTCGGCGCCCATGTCGCGCGTACGGTAGGGCTTGGAGATCTTTTTCCGCCGCATTCCGTAGCCGCAACTCGAGTGCATCATCAGGCCGCACTCATGGCAGGGCCACACGTCGTTGCCCGGGCGCCGGCAGCCGGGGCAGACCGGGTGGTCGTCGTGCGGTGGGCGGGTCCAGGTCGGACCGCCAGTCGCGTTCGAGGTCGAGGTACTCGTCGTCGGGCCAGTGGTGGTCGGCCAGCCAGGCGAGATACTCCTCGGCGTCGGCGGCCAGGTGGGCCGTCATCGACTCCGGATGTGTCCAGGCGGCGGCCCCGGAGACACCGTCCCGGCGGCGGATCGCCATGACGGGAACGAGGGTGAGAAGGGCGAGCGGCAGGAGCACGATCGAGACGATCATGAGTCGGCGTCCATGGTCGGGCTCAGGTCGTCGTCGGCGCATCGTCGCGGCAATGCGGCGGGGGGCACTGCGGTTCCCACGGTGGCGTCCTTTCGTGAGTCACTGCTGGGGGAGAAAGATCACAAGGACCCTGGTCCACACGCACGTGGGGTGTTGCAAAGCGGTATGAACAGTATCGAATCCCTCGTTGCCTAGGAAATCGATCAGACAATTCAGTGATCGATTTTCGAAGTCGCCATTGAATCGCGATCATGAACGCCTTCATGATCGAATTGATACCGGCGAGTATCGGAATCCGGTCCGCACCGTACGGGGTATCGGTCGCCGGGCCGACCGCGCGGCTCAGCCGGCCGCGGACGCCGGTCGACCTTCACGCCGCAGCGCGTGCTCGACGATCGCGATGAGCACCTCGACGGCGGAGTCGCGCCGGCGTACGTCGCACATGACGATCGGCACGCCCGGGGTCGAGGTCGAGCGCCACGCGGATCCGCGCCTCGCCGTAGCGTCGGGGCGCCGTCGAAGCAGTTGACCGCCACGACGAACGGCGTGCCACGCTGCTCGAAGAAGTCGATCGCGCCGAAGCAGTCCGTCAGCCGCCGCGTGTCGGTCGAGCACGACCGCGCCGACCGCGCCGCGGGCCAGGCCCGTCCCACATGAACCAGAACCGCCGCTGCCCGGGCGTGCCGAACAGGTAGAGCACGATGTTGCTCTGGAACGTGATGCGGCCGAAGTCCATGGCCACCGTGGTGGACTCCTTGGACTCCACGCCGGTGAGGTCGTCGACGGCGCGCCCGGCCGGGCTCAGCGCGCTCTCGGTTAGCAGCGGGCGTATCTCGCTGGCCGTGCCGACGAGTGTCGTCTTGCCCGCGCCGAACCCGCCCGCGATCAGGATCTTGATGGCGACCGGCTGGGTGCCGGGCGCCCGGTCAAAGTGAGTGAAGCTCATCCAGCACCATGCGGAGTACCGCCTCGTCGCGTGCGTATTCGGATGGAGCCTGGAGCACTCACCCTGGCGAGCCCCCGGTCCCTGAGGTCGCCCGAGCAGGACGCGGACCACTCCGAGTGGCAGGTCCAGGTCCGAGGCCAGGTCGGCGACCGTGATCGGCTGCCGGCAGCGCGCCAGCAGCCGCAAGTGTTCCGGTTCGAGCCACATGCGGTCGGCCGTCGACGGCGCGGCGCCGATGACGACGGCGATCAGGTCGAAGCTGCCGGCCAGGTGAACGCGTCCGACCCCGTGTGACGGCATAGGGCCGTACGACCGGCCCCGCGGCGTCGTCGAACCACCGCCGCCTCGGCTCGTTCACCGAAGATCACCCCCTGCCCGGTGTTCCACCCGCCGACCTCGGCGCGGTCGCGAGATGCCGGCGTACCCGCTTGACCAGGCGCGTCATCTCGTACGCGATGAGGCCGATGTTGGCGTCGCCCTCGGCGAGCACGGCGAGACACGACCCGTTGCCCGCCGCCATCACGAACACGAACGCCGCCTCGAGCTCGATGATGGTCTGGCGGATCTCCCCTCCCCCGAAGGTATCGCTGACACTACGCGCCAGGCTGTGGAATCCGGCGGCGAGCGCGGCGAGGTGCTCCGCGTCCGCGGGCGAGAACTCCCGCGGGACATGCCCATCGGCATGCCGTCGCCGGACAGGATCATCGCCTGCCGCACCCGGGCGACGCGTCCGACGAGATCGTCCAGCAGCCAGCTCAGCTCGCCGGTCGTGTCGAGCATGCGCCCGCCCTCAAAGGAACTCACTCGTCGGGGTCCTCTTCCTCGCGCCCGCGCTGCCAGCCCTGTTGCAGGGAGGCCATCAGCGAGCGGGTCTCCTCCGGCGCCCGGGTGGTCGCCGGTTCCAAGCCCACCGGTTCGGGGGCGGGCAGTTCACGCCGCAGCTGCGGAGCGAGGCTCGCCTGCCGTACGCGGCGCGGCAGTTCGGGCGCGCCGGGATCGATGTGGTCGGGACGGTCCGCGGCGGGCGCGTCGCCGCGCACGCCCGGCGCCGAGGCGGGCGGGCGCGTGCCGCGCGCGGGCGGGCCGAAGCCCGTACCGGGAACGCCCGTGCCGGGGCCGAGGACGCCCGCCGGGCCGGTGGGCCGCCGCGGTTCCAGCGGCTGCCATTCGGGCGCGGCGGACTCGTCGGACCAGGTCCGCTCCAGGTCGGGCCCGTCGTCGCGGGCGATGAAGTCGAGCGGGATCCCCACGACCGCACGCGCACCGCCGTACGGCGACGCCGTCAGCCGTACGTCGATCCCCCGGCGCTCGGCCAGCCGGCCCACGATGAACAGGCCGAGCCGGTCGCTGTCGGCCAGGTCGAACTCCGGTGGATGCTCCAGCCGCTGGTTCGCGTCCGCGAACTCGGCCTCGTTCATGCCGATCCCGCGGTCCTCGATCTCGACCCGGTAGCCGTCGGCGGTCCGCTCGCCGCGCACGTGCACCTGGGTCGGCGGCGGCGAGAAGGCGGTGGCGTTCTCGATCAGCTCGGCGAGCAGGTGGGTGACGTCGGCGACGACGCTGCCGTCGAGGGCGGCCGGCGACGCGGCGTCGACCACGACGCGGGTGTAGTCCTCGACCTCGCCGATCGCGCCGCGCAGGATGTCGCGTACGGCCACCGGGTTGTGCCAGCCGCGGGCCGGCGCGGAGCCGGACAGGATGACCAGTCCCTCCGCGTGACGGCGCATGCGGGTGGTGAGGTGGTCGAGGGCGAACAGGTCCTCCAGCGCATCCGGGTCCGACGCCTCCTTCTCCATCGCGTCGAGCATGCTGAGCTGGCGGTGCAGCAGCGACTGGCTCCGCCAGGCGAGGTTGAGGAAGACCTGGTTGATGCCCTGCCGCAGACGCGTCTCTCCGACGGCCGACTGGATGGCGGTGCGCTGGAGGGTGGTGAGCGCCTCGGCGACCCTGGCCACCTCCCTGCTCCGGCCGACCGTGATCGGCGGCGCCTCGGCGTCGACGTCGACCTTCTCGCCGGCCCGCAGGCGCCTGATCACGCTCGGGAGGCGCTCGCCCGCGAGTTCGAGCGCGGCACGTTGCAGGCTGCTCAGCTCGCGCGCCAGGTTGCGGCCGAACAGCACCGACACGACGATCGACAGCGCCACCGCCAGGAGGCCGAAGCCCGCCGCCGCGTACACCATGGCCGTGATCCGGTCGCCGATCGGCTTGGCCTCGGCGGTCAGGATCCGGCCGGCACCCGCCACGGCCTGCCCCCACGACGCCATCAGCGGCGTGGTGGTGGACCGCCAGGTCTGCTCCTCCGGCGCCAGCGAGTGCCGCGCGCCGCCCGCCGCGATGGAGTCCTCCAAGCCGCGGAAGGTGTTGAAGTCCGAGGAGGCGGCGAGCCGGTCCAGCGGCCCGCGCAGGCTCGGCTTCATGTTCCCCAGGCCCGCGTCGAACAGGTAGCGCCCGGTCGCCACACTGCGCGCGAACAGGAGGGCCTCCGGGCCGGTCAGCCGGTGGGTCCGCCTGGCCATGGCCGCCGTGACCAGGGCGTTCTCACGCATCAGGAACTCATGGGCTCTGGTCACCGAGATGATCGCGGTGCCCTGCTGGTAGATGCCCGGATCATTGATCAGGACGAGGCTGCCGAACAGGTGCTCCAGCGACTCGATCACCGTGCTGTAGTCGTTGATCGCGCCGAGGGCGTCCACGGTGCCGGCCTCGACCTGCGCGCGTACGGCTCCGAGGGCGTCGAGCTGGGCGAGCAACTGGTCGAGGCGCTGCCGCGTCGTCTCGCTCATCGTGCCGCGCGCCGAGTCCGACAGGACGGACCGGCGGAAGACGACCTGGGTGGTGTCGGTCGCGGCACGCGCCGCGGTGTAGCCGCGCCGGTCCCGCTGTCCCGTGGTCACTAACACGGCGGCGGCGAGGCGCTCCTGCTCCAGCGTGGCCGTCAGCGCGCCGCCCGGCAACGCGATCTTTTGATACGTCGTCGACGCCTGGTACTTGCCGAGGGCGTCACGGGTCGTGAGATAGGCGGCGAACGCCCAGAGCGCGGCGAGCGACAGCAGTGGGACCAGGAGCAGTACCAACAACCTCAGTCGCAGCGACCGCCGTGCGGAATGCTTGTAGGAAGCCATGACAGCCTTATCGGTTTCCGCTCGTGCAACGAAGCACTGCCCATGGAGCAAGATCTCCCCGAGAAGGTAAATGGCACCACACTAGTCACGGTGGTGGCAACTCACACAAACAGGGTCCGGGCACCACCGAAAACCCTCGCGTGACGTCAGGTCACGCGACGGCGACGGTCCGTGACCGGTGCGTCACCAGTCCTCGGTCTGCTCCGTCGCCACCTGCACGAGCCCCTCGCCCGTCTGCTCGTAGCGCCGCATCGTGCTCAGCGGGGGCGAGTAGACGTGCACGCTGACCGCCGGGGCGGCCGACGCGTTGCGCACGTCGTGGACGTAGTCACGCCCGAACACCCAGGAGTCACCGGCCGCGACCGTACGCGCGGCGCCGGGCTCGCGCTCCTCCAGGCTGCCGAGCACGACCGCGAAGGCGCCCTCGGACTCACCGTGGTCGTGGAAGCCGGTGGCCTGCCCGGGCAGCCAGCTGATCAGCCAGACCTCGTGGTCGTCGTCGTGGTGCAGGCGCTCGTACCAGCGGCCGTCGGCGCTCAGGCGCACGCGGTGCAGCCATTCTTCGGGCCGTTCGGCGAGCCCGCGGGCGATCTCCTCGAGCCCGGGCGTGGCAGGGGCGACGGTGACGGCAGTCGTGGCGGTCATGATCGGTCTCTCCATCGAGTGTGCGGGTGTGCGGATGACTCGGTTGCTGGAAACCGGTCACCGACACAGCGCGCTGGCCTGCCGCCGAAGATCGACGTGCAGGCGCGCGTGCAGGCACGCATGGGAGGCCCCGAGAAGCATTGAACCAGCTTGAAGCACATTGCCTACTAAGTCAACTGGAAACATGGACATAGCGGGTCCCGCTCGGCGCGGCGTACCGCCCGCCCGCCGACGCGTACGGCCCGTTCGCCGATGCCGGGCGGCGGCCTCCGGGGCGGGGCGGCGCGGCGTGGTTATCGTCCTCGCATGCGGGAGAGCCTGATCGCCGGGCAGTACCGGCTGACCGAGCAGGTCGGCCGGGGCGGATTCGCGGTGGTCTGGCGCGCCCGCGACGTACGGCTGCACCGCGACGTCGCGGCCAAGCAACTGTTCCTCCCGCCGCACTTCACCGAGGAGCAGCGACGCGAGCACCGCGAGCGGACCCTGCGCGAGGCACGCTCGGCGGCCCGGCTCGCCCATCCGGGCGTGGTCGCGATCCACGACGTCGCCGAGCACGAGGGCGCCCCCTGGATCATCATGGAGTTCGTCGAGGGGCGCACGCTGGGCCAGTACGTACGCGCGGACGGGCCTCTCGCCCCGGCCCGCGCCGCCGAGATCGGCCTCCGGCTGCTGGACGCGCTCGACGCCGCGCACACCGCCGGAGTCCTGCACCGCGACGTCAAGCCGAGCAACGTCATCATCGGCGAACGGCGCGTGGTGCTCGGCGACTTCGGCATCGCGCGGATCGAGGGCGAGTCCGACCTGACCGAGTCCGGCATCGTGATGGGCGCGCCGTCCTACACGGCGCCCGAGCGCGCACGCGGCGAGCCCGCCGTCGCCGCCTCGGACCTGTGGTCGCTGGGCGCCACGCTCTTCTACGCCGTCGAGGGCCGCCGCGCGTTCCGCGGCCCGAACGCGAACGCGACCTTCCACGCCATCCTGACCGGCGAGCCGGCGCCCCTCTGCCGCGCGGGACCGCTCGCCCCGGTGATCGAGGGCCTGCTGCGCAAGGACACGGCCGAGCGGATGACCGCCGCCGAGGCCGCCGTGCTCCTCGCCGAGGCGTGCGCTCCGCCACCGGTCGACGGCGGCCGCGCCGAAGCCGGCGAGCCCGCACGGCCGCCGGTTCGCCGTACGTCCGCGCGGAGGCCGTCCGCCGTCGCCGCGGCGCTCGCCCTCATCCTGCTGAGCGCGGCGGTCCACGTGGACGATCCGCGTACGGCGGCCTCGCCCTGGCGTCCCGCGCGTACGGCACGTACCGCGCGTACGGCCGCACCCGCGCCACAGCCGGTTCCCGTGCCCCGCTACGACTGCGGCGACCCGCCGAACCGCGCCGTTCAGGCGGGCGCGTGCGAATCCGGATCACCTGGGTCGCTGTGCTAGCCTTTTGACGCGTTCTCGGGACGTAGCGCAGCTTGGTAGCGCATTTGACTGGGGGTCAAAGGGTCGTGGGTTCGAATCCCGCCGTCCCGACCGAGACCGAGGCTCAGCGACGATCACAAGGCTGATCGTCGCGGGCCGAGCAGGGGGTGCCGAGACCGGCGCCCCCTTCGCGTTTCCGGCCCGCGCCGGCCGCAGGCACCTTCTCGTTGACGTGTCTTCGGTGTCCGGTGTCGCGGCCCCTCGGCGGCCCGGCGGACGCCGCCCGCGCCGCAGGCGGCACGCGGGCGTGAGTTGCCGGTTCCGGCCAGTGACCGCCGCTCACGTACGTGCCGCGCCCGGCCCGCCCGGCGGCTCCCCGCGCCCCGGCGGCGCGCGTCCGGCGGTCGCCGGACGGGCCCGGCTTGCCTGGTCCCCGAGCCGGAGCGGGACGGCGGGCACCCTTCGCGGCCTCGCCGCCGACGCCCTTCGCGCCGGCCTCGCCGGACCGGCGGGACCGGCCGCGCCGTACATCGCGCTCCGTGCACCATGGCCACCGGCACCGTTCCGGCCGATACTGTCTGGATCTTGCTCCTCGGTGTGACGCCGGCGAGGGCAGCAGAGAGGACGGAATTTTTCGGTGATGGCTTTCGACTACATCATCGTGGGGGCGGGTTCCGCGGGCTGCGTGCTGGCCAACCGGCTCTCCGCGGACCCGGGCAACCGCGTCCTGCTGATCGAGGCGGGCGGGCGGGACAACAGTCCCTTCATCGGAGTGCCGAAGGGCTTCGCCAAGCTGTACGACAACCGCCGCTACACCTGGGACTACCCGGTCCTGCCCATCGGGCGGTCCGGGCGTGTCGAGCACTGGCCGTTCGGGCGGACGCTCGGCGGGTCCAGCTCGGTGAACGGGATGATCTACAACCGGGGCCACCGGGCGGACTACGACGCGATCGAGGCGCTCGGCAACCCCGGCTGGGGCTGGGACACGATCCTGCCCATCTTCAAGCAGATGGAGGACAACGAGCTCGGCGCCTCCGGCGTACGCGGGTGGGGCGGGCCGCTGCACGTCTCGACCGCGGCGGGCAAGGAGGAGCTCTGCGAGGAGATGATCGAGGCCGGCGTCGCGCTCGGCTGGAGCCGTGAGCGCGACGTCAACGCCTCCGACGACGAGCGCATCGGCTACGCGATGGCGACGATCGAGAACGGCCGCCGCCACAGCGCGGCACGCGCGTTCCTGCACCCGATCGCGCACCGGCCGAACCTCACCGTCGCCGTCGACACCCTCGCCCTCCGCGTGATCGTCGCGAACGGGCGTGCGCTGGGGGTGCGGGTCGAACGGCGCGGCCGCATCGAGGAGCATTTCGCCGAGGCCGAGGTGATCCTGTCCCTGGGCAGCATCGCGACGCCCAAGCTGCTCCAGCTGTCGGGGATCGGGCCGGCCGACACTCTCAAGGACGCCGGCGTCGACGTGCTCCTTGACCGGCCACGCGTCGGCGCGGGGCTGCGCGAGCACCGGGTGTTCAAGGTGCAGTACCGGCTCAACGCCGACCTCGGCTACAACCGCCTGCTCAACACCGGGCCGCGGCAGGCGCTGACCGGCCTGCGCTATCTGGTGAACCGCGACGGGCCCCTCGCCGCCCCGGCGATCGACCTCATCGCCTTCTTCAAGACCCGGCCCGAGCTCGACCGGCCGGACGCGCAGTTGCTCCTCGCGCCGTTCTCGGCCGGGCCGCAGATGCCGGGGAAGCAACTGGTCCTCGAACGCGAGCCCGGCGCGATGGTCCTGGGCACCATCCTGCGGCCGGACAGCGAGGGCAGCGTCCGCATCGTCTCCGACGATCCGGAGGAGCCGCCGGAGATCGCGCCGAACTTCTTCGCCACCGAGCACGACCGCCGCGTGGGTGTGGACCTGTTCGGGCGGATCAGGGAGCTGTTCGCGACCGACCCGATCGCCGGGAGGGTGCGGGCCGAGACCCTGCCGGGGCCGGACGTGCGCGAGGAGCGGGCGATCCTGGACGCCGCGCTCGACGACGGCTACTGCGGCTACCACGCGATGGGGACCTGCGCGATGGGCCCGGGCGAGGACGCGGTGGTCGACCCGGAGCTGCGCGTACGGGGGGTGGCCGGGCTGCGCGTGGTGGACGCCTCGGTGCTGCCGGCCATGGTGTCGGGCAACCTCAACGGGCCGACGATGGCGATGGCGTGGCATGCGGCGGACCTGATCACCCAGCGTAGCCAGGGCGCATAATGTTTCTCCGGCGTGACCGCCATTTAGCAAACTGACAGTCAGTCCAACTGTCACATATCCTGCGAACAGCATGAATTGGCCGAAAATTCCACCAGATCAGATCTCGCCCATAGCCAGCGAGCATGCAATACTGCCCGATAAGGGCACTTTGTTGGACAAAGTGCTTGTACACCATGGCCACCCTCGCATGAACCGTTGTCGCACCTCTGCTCTACCCGCACGACCGCACTGCCGGAAAACGGGGTTTCGGTCGGGAGCCTGGATGCCGACTCGTCGTGTGACGACCTGGAGTAGGGGACGTCAGTCGTGTCTGCTGTCGTTGACTCACGCCTGCCTCGAACACACAAGGCCCGGACCATCCGGCTCTACCGCAAGCTCCCCCGACTCCTCAAAGATCCCTTCGCCGAGATCGAGCAGATCGGCCGGATCTCCTCCGGCGAGCTCGTCCGGATCGACTTCGGCATCTTCCGTGCCCATGTCGCGAGCCACCCCGACCACGTCCAGCACATCCTGCGCGACAACGCCGCGAACTTCCAGCGTGACGGCACGTTCTGGCGGCCGTTGCACCGCCTCTTCGGCGACGGCATCCTCGGCGGCGACGGCCCGGACTGGGACCTGAGCCGCCGGAGCCTCCAGCCCGTACTCACCACGCGTCACGTGAGCACGGTCGCCGACCGGATCGCCGCCTCGATCGCCGCGTCCATCGACACGCTGCCAGTGGGCACGCCCATCGACGCGCGTGCCGAGATCGGCGCGATCGTCAACCGTGCGGTGCTCGAGGTCTTCTTCGGCGACAAGATCTCCGACGAGGACAACGCACGGCTCGCGCCCGCGTTCGAGAAGATCACGACGGCGATCGCGTTCCGCTTCCTGCTGCCGTTCCTGCCCGAGTCCGTGCCGGTGCCGGGCGACCGCGCCTTCCGCGCGAGCATGCGCGAGATGGACAGTGTGCTCTTCTCCGTCATCGAGGAGTACCGCCGCAAGCCGGACGAGGGCCCCGACCTGTTCTCCGCGCTGTGCCGTGCCCGCGACGCGGGCGGCGCCGAGGTCAGTGACCGCTGGGTGCGCGACAACCTCGTCGCCATGTTCGCCGCCGCCACCGAGACGACCGTGAGCGCGCTCACCTGGCTCTGGCCGCTCCTCGACGCCCACCCCGAGGTGGCCGGGCTGCTGCACGAGGAGATCGGCCGGGTCGTCGGGGGCGAACCCGTCGGCCCCGCGCACCTGCCCGGCCTGGTCTACACCAAGCAGGTCGTGCAGGAACTGCTGCGCCTGTACCCGGTGGCGTGGCTGTTCCCGCGCCGCGCCGTCGAGGCGGTCGAGCTGGACGGGGTCTCGATCGACGCGGGCGACACCGTGCTGCTCAGCCCGTTCCTGACGCAACGACTGGAGTCGTTCTGGCCCCGGCCGCTGGAGTTCGACCCGGGTCGATTCGACCCCGGTCGCCTCGAGCCCGGCCGTACCGGACGGCGCCACCGCTACTCCTACTTCCCGTTCGGCGGCGGCCCGCACCAGTGCGTCGGCATGCACATCTTCAACATCGAGGCCGAGCTGATCATCGCCGGCATCCTGAGCCGGTACCGGCCGGTCCTGCTCGGCGAGATCCCCGAACGGCCGCGGATCGGGGCCACGCTCCGTCCCCGCCGGGAGGTCGAGATCTCCCTGCACGCCGTCTGAGACCGCCGCCCAGCTACCCCCGCGGGCGCGCGCGTGAGGCCGTACGCGGGGGCGTACGGCCGCTGGTCCGCCTGCACCGATCAGCACACAGGAGAGATGGGAATGGCGCATTCCGTCGCCCGGCACGACGCGCACGGGCATGTACTGGACACCGCGGCGGAGCAGGGCAGGGTCTGCGCGCTCGCCATGGAATGCCTGCGCGACCTCCAGGAGTGCGCGGCCGAACACCCCGGCCTGTTCTCCGCCAAGCCGTTCGGCGCGACGGTCTTCAGCGGCGTCGCCCTCGCGAACGCGTTCGGCTCGCCCGGCGCCACCGCGGCCCAGATCCGCATCGCGGCGCGCACCGCGCTGTGGGCCTTCGCCGCCGACTGGCTCATCGACTACGTCGCGACCTCGCGCGAGGAGATCGACGCGGTCGTACGCGGCTGCGCGGCCGTCGGAGACGGCGCCGAGCCCGACCCGGACGTCCCGATCCAGGCGCTCCTGGCGAGCCTGCGCGACGAGTTGGCCGCCCGGCCCGGCTGGGCGGCGCATCACCAGGTCTGGCGCGACCACCTACGGCGGTACCTGCTCGCGAACGCGCGCGAGTGGGACTGGAACGCCGCACGCGCCGAGACGCTCCCGGCGCTCGATGATTACCTCGCCAACGCGGACAACTTCGGCTCGTCTCTCGTGAACGTCTCGCACTGGATACACAACGGCACCGCCGGGACCCCCGGCGAGATGGAGCTGCTGGCGGCGGCCAGCGCCGAGGTGCAGCGCACACTGCGCCTGCTCAACGACCTCGCCACGTACGAGCGGGACCTCGCCTGGGGCGACCTGAACAGCCTGATGCTCGGCGTCACCCGCGAGGAGGTCGACCGGCGGATCGGCGAGCTCGTCGAGGGCTGCGAGAAGCTGATCGCGCCGATCGCCGCCGTCCTGCCCGGCGAGGCCGACTACCTGCGACGGCAGATCGGGCACAGCGCCGGCTACTACGGCATGACCGACTACTGGGGCACCCTGTGAGCCCCGCCACGCGTGCGGCGACGCTCGCCGGGGCCGAGCCGGCGGCCGAGGCGGAGGTGCTCCTCGCGGGACTCCTCGCCGAACCCTGGGGCCAGGTCTCCCCCTCGGTGTATGAGACCGGGCGGCTCGTGGCCCTCAGCCCGGGCCTGGCCGGACACGACCGGCGCGTCGCCCATCTCCTGCGGACCCAGCGCCCGGACGGCGGTTGGGGCTCGCCGGAACCGGGCTATGCCCTCGTGCCCACGCTGAGCGCGGCCGACGCGCTCCTCGCGACCCACACGGCCGCCGGCGCACGCGGCGCGTCCGCCGGGCTGCGGGCGCTGTTCGGGTGGCTCGGCGGGCCCGGCGCCCTGACCGGCCCCGAGCTGCCGGACCTGCCGGCGATCGAGCTCATCGTGCCGTCCCTGACCCGGTCCATCAACCGGCGGCTGGACGACTGGCACGGAGGGCCGCCGCCCGGCGCGGGCTGGTGGCCGGGCGCCGAGCGCCTGCGCCCGCCCGCGGGGATCAGCGAGGCGCCGCTCCTGATGATCCTGGACCGGCTCGCCTCGGGCGGCGACCTGCCGCAGAAGCTGCTGCACGCCCTGGAGATCGTCGGCGACGCCGCGCGCGGCCATCCGTCGATCCGGCCCGAGGTGACCGGCACGGTCGGCGCGTCGCCGGCCGCCACGGCGGCCTGGCTGGGCGACCCGGTCGCGGCCGGGCGAGGCTCACCCGCGCGCCGATTCCTGGAGGAGGCCGCGCGCCGGCACGGCGGTCCGGTGCCGTGCGGCCTGCCCATCACGGTGTTCGAGCGGGGCTGGGTGCTGAGCTGGCTGGCCCGCGCCGGGCTCGCCGACACTCCGCCCGAGGAGATCGTGACGAGCCTGGCGGCCTCTCTCGGACCCGCCGGCACGGCCGCGGCGGCCGGACTGCCGAGAGACGCCGACACCACCGCGGTGGCGCTCTACGCGCTCGCGCTGGCCGGCGAGCCGCAGCCGCCCGACTCGCTCTGGGCGTTCGAGACCGGCACCCACTTTTGCACCTGGCCCGGCGAGGAGGGCGTCTCGGTCAGCACGAACGCGCACGTCCTGGAGGCGTTCGGTGAGTATCTGCGCCGGCGCCGGGAGGACGGCTCACCGGACGCGGCCCGCCGTACGGCGACGGTCGCCAAGGTCGCGACCTGGCTGCGCGACCGCCAGCGCGACGACGGAAGCTGGCACGACCGGTGGCACGCCTCGCCCTACTACGCGACCGCGTGCGCGGCCCTGGCGCTGCACGCGTTCGGCGGCCCGGAGTCGGCGGCGGCCGTCGCCCGCGCCGTACGGTGGGTGCTCGCGACGCAGCGCGCGAACGGCTCCTGGGGACACTGGGCCGGTACGGCCGAGGAGACCGCCTACGCCGTGCAACTCCTGTTGCTCACGCGGCCCGATCCGGCCACCGGCGAGGGGCTCGCCGCCCGGCCGATCGGCCGGGCGGCGGCGCGCGGATGCGACCATCTGGCGCGGTTCCCCGCGCACCCGGAGGACCCGCCGCTGTGGCACGACAAGGACCTCTACCAGCCGTTCGCCATTGTGCGCGCGGCCACTCTTTCCGCGCTCCACCTAGGCCACCGTCACCTCGGCGAGCCATCCTCGCCGCACGCCGGATCAGTGGGTCGCGCGACCTCCATAGAGTTCCGAAAACAGACCTAGTGTCCTAGTTGCCCCTATGTAGGAGACACCCCCAATTTTGAACTGATATGCGCTCGTTGCTAGAGTCCGTCGTCGCCAGACTTCGACCGAGCACAGCGCGCACAGCCTCGGCGCGCCCAGGGATTGCAGGCCGTCCACGCTCAATATCACCGCAAGATGCTTTTCAATTGTGAATAATGTTGACAATCTTCATCAATAAGTGCTGGGGCTGGTGCAATGCGCTTTCACAACGCGCGCCTACGGACTAAGATTACCGCTCTTCTGTTGTCCCTTGCCGCTCTCTGGGCCTTCGCGGCCTGGGTCACCCTGCGCGAAGGTGTGAACCTCGTCTGGGTCTCTGTGGTCAACAGCGGGATCTCCCAGCCGATCGACGATCTGCAAGCCGAGCTCCAGCGCGAGCGCCAGTTGTCCATGGTCCAGCTCGGCGACCCGGGATCGGCGCAGCGCGGCGCGCTGGACGCGCAGCGGGCACGCACGGACAAGGCCGTGGCGGACTTCGACCGCCTGTCGCACGGCGGCAACGTGAAGCTCGCCGAGAGCGCCACGCTCAAGCAGGCCGTGGACGCCACGCTGCGGCAGTGCGCCGCCCTGAGCGCCAACCGGAACGCGATCGACTCCGGGGCGACGGACCGCACGCGCGCCGAGGCCGTCTACGACAACGCCATCGACGCCATCTTCACCGTCGATGACTCGCTGGCCACTCTGGATGACAAGGGCTTCGCCAAGGACGTCCGCACCATGGTCGACCTCAACCGCGCGCGCGAACTCGTCTCCCAGGAGGACGCGCTCGTGTCCGGCATCCTGTCGGCCCGGCGCTTCACCGGCTCCGACTACCTCCAGTACGTGCAGGCCGCCGGTGCCCAGCGGTACACCGTGCGCAAAGTGCTCGAACGCCTCCAGACCACCGACCGCGTGTCGTATGACCAGGTGGCCAAGAGCACGAACGTGGCACGCCTCCACAGCCTCGAATCGGCCCTGCTGACCCGGGGCAGGCCCGGGAGGAGGCTGCCGGTCACCGCGGCCCAGTGGCGCTCCGCGGCGGACGCGACCCTGGCCGACTTCTCCAAGGCGGTGCTCGGCGGCGGTGACCGCCTGGTCAAGCGCGCCCAGCCGATCGCCGTCGGCGTCATGATCCGCCTGGCCCTGGCCGGCGGTCTGGGCCTCGTCGCGGTCATCACCTCGATCATCGTCTCCATCACCACGACGCGAACCCTTATGCGGCAGCTCGAGAAGCTCCGCACGGCAGCGCGCGACCTGGCCGAGAAACGGCTGCCGAACATCGTCGAACGGCTCGGGCACGGCGAGAAGGTGGACGTACGTGCCGAGGCGCCCCCACTGGAGTTCGGCACCGACGAGGTCGGCCAGGTGGGCCACGCGTTCAACTCCGTGCAGGAGACCGCGATCCGTACCGCGGTCGACCAGGCCGAGCTGCGCCGCGGCATCCGCGACATCCTCCTCAGCCTGGCCCGCCGCTCCCAGGCGCTCGTCCACCGCCAGCTCACGCTGCTGGACGGCATGGAGCGCCGCGAGGACGACTCCAAGGAGCTGGAGGACCTGTTCCGCATCGACCACCTGGCCACCCGGATGCGGCGCAACGCGGAGAACCTCATCGTGCTGTCCGGCGCCACGCCCGCACGTGGCTGGCGCCGCCCGGTGCCGATGATCGACGTCGTGCGCTCCTCGGTCGCCGAGGTGGAGGACTACACCCGCGTCACGGTGATGCCGATGGGCGACGTCGCGCTCGCCGGCCGTGCCGTCGGCGACATCGTCCACCTGCTCGCCGAGCTGATCGAAAACGCCGTCTCGTTCTCACCGCCGTACACGCAGGCGCAGGTCAGCGGGCACCCGGTCGCCCACGGGTACGTCGTGGAGATCGAGGACCGCGGCCTCGGCATGACCGATGAGATCCTGGCCGGCATCAACGAGCGGGTCACCAGCCCGCCCGAGTTCAACCTGTCCAGCTCGGCGCACCTGGGCCTGTTCGTCGTCGGGCGGCTGGCCACGCGCTACGACGTGCGGGTGTCGCTCAAGCACTCCTCCTACGGGGGCACGACTGCCGTGGTGCTCATCCCCCGCGAGCTGATCGTCGACGGCACCGAGAGCGGCACCGAGCCGGGAACCGCCCCCCGCGGCCTGCCGGTCGCCGCCACGGTGGGCGGGATGACCGCCACCTCCTACGGCGACGTGCGCGTCACGACCGACGCCGCGGTGCTGGACACCGCCGCGCCTCAGTCACGCGCCGAGCCGCCGGCGGCGGTCGTGCCCGCCCGCCGCCCGGCGCCCGCCGAGGTGCCCGCACTGACCGCCGACGGGCCCGGCGGGCTCCCGCCCCTCCCCCGGCGTACGTCGGCCTCGACGCCGTCCGCGTCGACGCCGTCGACACCGCCGCCCGCAGGCCCGCCCGAGCCCCCGGCCTCCACCTCCGCGTCGCAGACCACGCCGTCCGGGCTGCCCGTACGCGTCCCCCAGGCGAGCATCACCCCCGCGCTGCGCGCCGAGGGCACGGCCGAGCGCGCCGCGGAGGAAGACGACGTTCCCACGCCGGAGGAGGTCCGCAGATCCTTCGGCGGCCTGCAGGCCGGCACGCGCCGCGGCCGGACCGACGCGGCGAGGTCGCAGTCTCAGGACCACCTCACCGCCGCACCCACCTCCGCACCCGACGTAGACGCTTCAGAGGATGACCAGTGACGCCAAAGACCGAGGCCTCCGCCGATCTGGCCTGGCTGCTCGACGACTTGATCAAACGCGTGCACGAGGCACAGCACGCGATCATGCTGTCCGCGGACGGCCTGCTCATGGCGGCGTCACGGGAGTTCGAGCACGAGGACGCCGAGCACCTGGCGGCCGTCTCGGCCGGGATCCAGTCGCTCGCCAAGGGCGTCGGTGAACGCTTCGGCGGCGGTCCCATCCGGCAGACCGTCGTCGAGATGCGAAACGCCTACCTGCTGGTGACCGTCGCCGGCCAGGGCGCCTGCCTGGCGGTCCTCAGCACCGAGGAGGCCGACATCGGGCTCATCGCGTACGAGATGGCGATGCTCGTCACCGGGCTCGGGCATCATCTGAGCGCCGCCTCGCGCACCGCGGAGCAGGCCTCGTGAGTTCCCCGGGCGACCCTTCGGCGGAGGAGCCCCCCGCCCTGGAGACGGGTGAGCGGGCCCTGTACCTATCGGGCGGCGAGGACGGCATGGACGCCGGGGAACGCTATCTCGACGACCAGGCCGGCCCGCTGGTCCGCCCGTACGTCATGACCAGCGGGCGAATGCATCCAGTACGCGGGACGTTCGACCTGGTCACCATGGTCGAGGCGACCGGGCTCCCGGCGACGCCCGAGCTGGGCCTGGGGCCCGAGCACCAGGCCGCCGTGCGCCTCTGCGAGCAGGTGATGTCGGTCGCGGAGATCGCGGGGTATCTGAAGCTTCCGACCGTCACCGTACGCGTCCTGCTCGGCGACCTGCTCGACAAGGGGCTCGTCACCGTCCAGGACCCGCAGACCGACACCGAATTCATGAACGACGAGCAGATGTACAGGGCAGTGATCGATGGACTCCATGCGCTTTGATCGACAGGGCCGGAGACTGCCCAAGGCGATCAAGATTCTCATCGCCGGCGGCTTCGGCGCCGGAAAGACCACCCTGGTCGGGGCCGTCTCGGAGACGAAACCGCTGCGGACCGAGGAGATCCTCACCGACCGCGGCGTACGCGTCGACGACGTCTCGGGCGTGGAGGCCAAGACGACCACGACGGTCGCGATGGACTTCGGCCGCATCACCATCAAGGACCAGTTCATGCTCTACCTGTTCGGCACGCCCGGACAGGAGCGGTTCTGGTTCATGTGGGACGAGGTCGCGATCGGCTCGCTCGGCGCGGTCGTGCTGGCCGACACGCGGCGGCTCGCGGACTGCTTTCCGGCGGTCGACTACTTCGAGCGCCGCAGCATCCCGTTCATCGTCGCGGTGAACTGCTTCGAGGGCGCGCGGCAGTACGGCCTGGACGAGGTACAGGCCGCGCTGAACCTCGGCTCGGGTGTGCCGGTCATGCTCTGCGACGCCCGCGACAAGGAGTCCGGCAAGATCGTCTTGATCCGGCTCGTCCAGCACGCGATGGAGACCCGCAAGAAGCAGGCCGCCGCCGCATCCGCTTGAACGGGCCTGCTTGAACGGGCCTGCTCGGTCGGGCCTGTTCGATCGGATGGCTTGGCCGGGACCGTTTGATCCGGGCCGCCGGCGATTGGCCGGCGGCCCCGCGCTCACTTGCGCCCGCGCTTCTCCCGGATCTTCATGCTGATCTCGATCGGCGTGCCGTCGAAGCCGAAGTCCTCGCGGAGCCGGCGCTCGACGAACCGCCGGTAGCCGGCCTCCAGGAACCCGGTGGTGAACAGCACGAACCGCGGCGGCTGCACGCCCGCCTGGGTGGCGAACATGACCCTCGGCTGCTTTCCGCCGCGTACGGGGTGCGGCTTGGCGGCGACCAGGTCGGTCATGAACGTGTTGAGCCGTGCGGTCGGCACCCGCTCGCCCCAGCCCGCGAGCGCCGTCTCGATCGCGGGCACCAGCTTTTCGACATGCCGGCCCGTACGTGCGGAGATGTTGACCCGCGGCGCCCAGCGCGCGTGGTGGAGCTGCCGGTCGATCTCCCGGTCGATGAAGTGCCGCCGCTCCTCATCCACCAGGTCCCACTTGTTGAAGGCCAGCACGAGCGCACGGCCCGACTCGATCACCATCGTGATGATCCGCAGGTCCTGCTCGGCGAGCGGCTCGCTGGCGTCCACCAGCACGACCGCGACCTCGGAGCGGTCGAGCGCCGACTGGGTGCGCAGCGTGGCGTAGAAGTCGGCGCCCTGTGCCTCGCGCGCCCGGCGGCGGATGCCGGCCGTGTCGACGAACTTCCAGGTGCGCCCGCCCAGGTCGATCAGCTCGTCCACCGGGTCACGCGTGGTGCCGGCGACGGAGTCGACCACCACGCGGTTTTCCCCGGCGAGCTTGTTGAGCAGGCTCGACTTGCCGACGTTGGGCCGGCCGAGCAGCGCGATGCGGCGCGGCCCGCCCGCGGCGCCGAACGTCTCCGGCGGCGCCTCCTCGGGCAGCGACCGCAGCACGGCGTCGAGCAGATCGCCGCTGCCCCGGCCGTGCAGGGCCGAGACGACGAACGGCTCGCCGAGGCCGAGGGACCACAGCGCCGCGGCGTCGGCCTCGGCACGTGCGTCGTCGACCTTGTTGGCGGCCAGCACGACCGGCTTCCTGGACCGCCGCAGGATGTTCACGACGGCCTCGTCGGTGTCGGTGGCGCCGACCGTGGCATCGACCACGAACAGCACGACGTCGGCGGCGTCGACCGCGAGGCGCGCCTGGTCGGCGACCGCGGCGGCCAGGCCCTCGGCCTTGGGCTCCCAGCCGCCCGTGTCCAGGACGGTGAAGCGGCGGCCGCCCCACGCGGCGTCGTAGGCGACCCGGTCGCGGGTCACGCCGGGCACGTCCTCCACGACCGCCTCGCGGCGGCCGAGGATGCGGTTGACCAGAGTGGACTTGCCGACATTCGGCCGCCCGACGACCGCCACGACCGGCGGCGGCGCGACGTCGTGCTCGACGGCGTCGCCGAGGTCCTGGACCTCGGCGTGGTCCATCTCCGCGTACTCGGCGTCGGCGTACTCCGCGTCGGCGTGCTCGGTCTCGAACTCGGTCTCGTTCATTGGCGCTCCTCGCCGTACACGGCCTCACGCACCGCGTCGCCTGCGTCGGCGCCTTTCGCGATCCGTACGATCTCGGTGATGACTTCGGGAAGGGTGAGGCTGGTGGTGTCCACCTCGACCGCGTCGGCGGCCCGCGCGAGCGGGTCGGCCTTGCGGGTCGAGTCGAGACGGTCGCGGCGTGCCATGTCGGCCTGAGTGGCCGAGATGTTCGCGCCGGTCAGCTCCTTGCTACGGCGCTGCGCGCGCGCCTCGGCGCTCGCGGTGAGGTAGATCTTGACCCGAGCGTCCGGGGCGACCACGGTGCCGATGTCCCGGCCCTCCACGACGATACCGCCCGCGCCGATGATCTCTCGCTGCAGGGCGACCAGCCGCCGGCGCACCTCGGGCACGGCGGCGACGGCGCTCACCGCGCCGGTGACCTCGGGGCCGCGAATGGGCTGGGACACGTCCGTGCCGTCGACGGAGATCGCCGGGTCCTCGGGGTCGGTGCCGCTGCGCAGCACGGGCTCGCCCGCGCGTGCCGCCACCGCCGCCGGGTCCTCCACCGGGACGCCCTCGCGCAGCATCCACCACGTCATGGCGCGATACATCGCTCCGGTGTCGAGGTAGCGCAGGTCCAGGGCGCGGGCCACACCCTTGGACACACTGGACTTGCCCGAGCCTGAAGGGCCGTCCATGGCGATGACGAGCGTCACTTGTGCATTCCTCTCCCGTACCTACCGGCCAACGTCTGAGGCTACCGGTACGCCGGGCCGGGTTGATCCGAACCGCAGGTACAGCCGGGCCTCCCGCGCACCGGCGGCGGCCACCCACTCGACTCTATGACGCTCGCGCGACCGGCTGCCGCCGGATCCCGCGCCTTGAGCACGCTCGTGACCGCCGGCGGGCGGTGCCCGTCGTAGGCGGGGCCCGGTCGAGCATGTCGCCCGTGCACGTCTCCGTCGCCTCGGTGGCCACGCCGAGCAGGCCGAGGGTGGCGAGGCCGCGGCCGGGGTCGCGGACGAGCAGCCGGGGCCGGTGAGGGACCCGGATGGGCGTGCCGGTCGTCGGCGGGATCCATGCGACCGGCCCCGCGCCGGGCCGCTCACCCGGCGGGACCGGGCGTTCGCGTGCGGGGCTCAGCCCGGGACCGACCAGCCGCGGGCCCGCAGCTCGTCGGCGAGGCGCTCCGCCGCGTCGGGCGTCACACTCAGCTCGACGACGCCGACGGGGCGGCCGGGCGAGTGCTCGATCGTGACGTCCTCGATGTTGACCCCGGCCACGCCGGCCGTCTGGAACAGCAGCGCCAGCTCGCCGGGCCGGTCGGGGATCACGACGGACACGACGGCGTAGGTGCCCTCGCTGTCGCCGTGCTTGCCGGGCAGCCGGTGGCGGCCCGCGCCGCCGCGCTCCAGCAAAGCGGTGACCGCGGTCTCCAGGCCGGCGCGCAGCGCCGCCGCGGTCGCGGCGAGGTCGGCGGCGACGGCGTCGATGACGTCGGCCACCGGGGCGGCGTTGGAGCTGAGGATGCCGATCCACAGCTCGGGGTCGCCGGCGGCGATGCGGGTGACGTCGCGCACGCCCTGGCCGGCCAGTCCCAGCGCCGACCTCCGGCGCCGACTGGAGCCGGGCGGCGACCGCGGCGGCGGCCACGTGCGGGCCGTGTGAGACGAGGGCGACGGCCTGGTCGTGCTCCTCGGCGTCGAGCACGACGATCTGCGCGCCGCACGCCTCGGCCAGCGCCGCCACGGCGGCGACGGCCGACTGCGAGGTCTCCGGCGTGGGGCACAGCGCCCAGGGCCGCCCGAGGAACAGGTCGCCGCGCGCCGCGGCGGGCCCGGAGCGCTCGCGGCCCGCCAGCGGATGGCCGGCGACGAAGGTGGACAGGTCACAGCCCAGCTCGACGGCCTCGCGCAGCGGCCGCGCCTTGACGCTGGCGACGTCGGTGTAGACGCGGGCGAGGTCGCGCTTCTGCGCGTCCAGCAGCGTCGCGGCGACCGCGGCCGGCGGCACCGCCAGCACCGCGATGTCGGCGGGCCCGTCGCCGTCGCTCTCGCGCAGCGGCTCGCCGGCGCCCAGCTCGGCCGCCAGGTGCACGGACCCGGGATCGCGGTCGAGGAGGCGTACTTCCTCGCCGCGTGCGCGCAGGGCGAGGGCCACCGAGGTCCCGATCAACCCGGTGCCGATGACGACGACCCGCCGTGACTCGACGATGGTTCTCACCTCCGCTTTCGAGCGATCAGCGTATCGAGAACCCGCCTCCGGCCATCGGGAACCCGGGCGTTGGGCTCTGCTATGTCACATTACGTGGCCGTGCCGCCCGCGGAGACCTTGTGAATTGCGGTCCACGGCCGGACGCGGGGCCCCACCGCCGCTATTGGGCGATGTCGAGGCGCAGCGCGGTCGCGCCGCGCAGGTAGACGTGCTGGATGTCCGAGCGCGGCCGGTCGGTCGCCACGTGGGCCATCAGCCGGATCACCCGGGGCAGCGCGTGCGGGACGTCGATCTCGCTCGTGCACAGCAGCGGGACCTCGTTGAAGCCGAGCCCGCGCGCCGCGAGCGCCGGGAACTCGGCGGTCAGGTCGGGCGTCGCGGTGAAGATGACGCTGATGACGTCGTCGGTGGTCAGCGCGTTGCGGGTCATCACCTCGCGTGACGAGTTCGGCCGTCGCCGTCAGGATCTGGCCGCGGTCATCGGCGTCGACCTGAGTGGCGCCGCGTACCGCTCGTACCGTCACAGAACCTCCTTTGGCCGTCCGGCGGGGGGCCGGGTCAAAGCTCGACCGCCGCGTAGAGTTCGCCGATCTCCTTGACGGTGAGCGCCCGGATCGTACCCGACTTGAGCCTGCCGAGTTTGACCGGGCCGAACTCGGTGCGGGCGAGCTGCTGCACCGGGAGGCCGACCTCGGCGAGCAGCCGCCGTACGATGTGCTTGCGGCCCTCGTGCAGGGTCACCTCGACCAGGATCCGCCTGCCGACCTGGTCGAACACGCGGAAGTCGTCGGCCTTGGCGAAGCCGTCGGCGAGCTGGACGCCGTGCTTGAGCTTCTTGCCGAGGTCGCGGCCGATCGGCCCGTGGATCTCGGCGAGATAGGTCTTGGCGACCCCGTAGCGCGGGTGCGTCAGCCGGTTCGCGAGCTCGCCGTCGTTGGTCAGCAGCAGCAGGCCCTCGGTGTCGGTGTCCAGGCGGCCGACGTGAAAGAGCCGCTCGGGCACGTCGCCGACGTAGGCCTCGAGCGACTTGCGGCCGCGCGGGTCGGACATGGTGCTGACCACGCCGGTCGGCTTGTTGAGCATGTAGTAGCGCAGCTCGGTACGGGTGGGGATGCGCTTTCCGTCGACGTGGATGACGGCCTGCTGCGGGTCGACGCGGGCGCCGAACCAGGTCACCTTCTCGCCGTCGACGGTCACCCGCCCGGCCGCGATCAGGTCCTCACAGGCGCGGCGGCTGGCCACGCCCGCTTCGGCGAGCACCTTTTGGAGCCTGATGCCGTCGTTGGTCTCGTTCACGGCTGGAGTTCCTCAATGCCTTCCAGGTCGTCGGGCAGGTAGGGGGCGAGTTCGGGCAGCTCGTCCACGGTGTTGAGGCCGAGCCGCTCCAGGAAGTAGGTCGTGGTGCGGTAGAGCACCGCCTGGTGCTCCGGATCGTGCCCGGCCTCCTCGATGAGTCCTCGCATCGTCAGCGTGCGGATCACGCCGTCGCTGTTGACTCCGCGAATGGCCGACACCCGCGCCCGGCTGACCGGCTGACGATAGGCGACGACGGCGAGCGTCTCCAGCGCGGCCTGGGTGAGCCGCGCCTGCTGGCCGTCCCGCACGAACCGCTCGACGAGAGGGGCGCAGACGTCTCGAGTGTAGAACCGCCAGCCACCGGCGATCTCCCTCAGGTCGAACCCACGCGCCTGCCCGGTGTATTCCGCCGCGAGCTCGCGCAACGTCGCGGCGACCTCGCCGCGCGGCCGTTCGAGGATCTGGGCGAGCGTCACCTCGGCCACCGGCTCGTCCACGACCAGCAGGATCGCCTCGAGCCCCGCGCGCAGGGACGGCTCGGCCGTCGTCTCCGGCGCGTCGAACAGCCCCGCGTGCGACGCGGTCGCGGGCAGGGGCTCCGGTGGCGGCTCACTCATCGGTCTTCTCCGCGGGTCGTCCCGAGTAGTCGTCGCCGACGATGACGACGCCGTCATCGGCGCCGGTCCAGGTGATGTACAGCTCGCCGAGCGGTTCGAGTTGCTCCAGCGCCACCGCCTGCTCGCGGTAGAGCTCCAGCACGGCCAGGAACCGTGCGACGACCTCGTACGTGCCGGCGCAGTCGGCGGTCAGGGTGCGGAAGGTGGCGCGCTCCACGCGGCGCAGCCGCTCCACCAGCAGGCGCGCCTGCTCGCGTACGCTCGCCTGCGGCGCGTAGATGTGCTCCACCGACACCGTCGGCACGACCTTCGGCGCCAGCGTCTTGGCGGCCAGCCGGGCGAACTCTGCCGGGCCCAGGCCGAGCAGCACCTCCGGCAGCAGGCTCGCGAACCGCGGCTCCATCGGCACCGTACGCGCGAAGCGGCGCGACTCACGCGCGATCCGGCCCGAGAGGACCGCCGCGACCTCCTTGTAGGCCCGGTACTGCAGGAGCCGGGCGAACAGCAGGTCGCGTGCCTCCAGCAGCGCCAGGTCCTCCTCGTCCTCGACCTCGCCGGCGGGCAGCAGCCGGGCGGCCTTCAGGTCGAGCAGGGTGGCGGCGACGAGCAGGAAGTAGCTCGCCTGGTCCAGGTCCCACTCGCGCCCGTAGGAGCGGATGTGGGAGATGAACTCGTCGGTGACCCGGTGGAGGGACACCTCGGTGATGTCGAGCTTGTGCTTGGCGATGAGGCCGAGGAGCAGGTCGAAGGGACCCTCGAAGTTGTCGAGGTGGACCTCGAATCCGCGACTGCTCTCCTCCGCGGCCGGCTCACTCACCCGGTCAACGGTAGTGGAGGCCACGCACTCCCCTGTCGTCGGCACTCACGAGCCGGCGGCACGCCGGCGCGGACGTGCCCGCGCCGGCACCGGTCACGTGAGGTATCGCCACCTCTGGAGTACCTCCTTGGCGAGCTCCCGGTAGGCGTTGGCGCCCATGGACGACGGGTCGAAGCGGGTGATCGGCTCACCCACGACCGTCGCGTCCGGGAACCGGATGGTGCGGTTGATGACCGTGTGAAAGACCTGGTCGCCGAAGGCGTCCACGATGCGGCCGAGCACCTCGCGGGTGTGGAGGGTGCGGGAGTCGTACATCGTGGCGAGGAAGCCGTCGATGGCCAGCTCCTGGTTGAGCCGGCCCTGGACCTTCTCGATCGTCTCCATGAGCAGCGCGACGCCGCGCATGGCGAAGTATTCGCACTCCAGCGGGACGAGGACGCCCTGGCTGGCGGTCAGCGCGTTGACGGTCAGCAGGCCGAGCGACGGCTGACAGTCGATCATGATGAAGTCGTAGTCGGCGACGACGGGCTTGAGCAGGCCGCCGAGGATGTACTCGCGGCCGACCTCGTGGACGAGCTGGACCTCCGCGCCGGACAGGTCGATGTTGCTGGGCAGCAGGTCCATGCCCTCGACGCTGGTCTCCAGGATGACCTCTTCGGTCTCCACACCCCGCTCCATGAGCAGGTTGTAGATCGTGAGGTCGAGCTGGCGCGGGTCGCCCTTGCCCAGGCCCACCGAGAGCGCGCCCTGCGGGTCGAAGTCGACGAGCAGCACCCGCCGGCCCTGCTCCGCGAGCGCGGCGCCGAGGTTGATGGTCGTGGTCGTCTTGCCGACGCCGCCCTTTTGGTTGCAGACCGAGACGATGCGCGCTGGCCCGTGCTCGTCGAGTGGGGGCGGGTCGGGAAATTCGGGACGCGGACGCTGCGTCGGGCCCAGTGATGCGGCGTCACGCGGATCGGTCGCGATCGCGGCCGAGAGCGCCCTTTCGGATCGTGCTCTCGCCTGCTGCGCGCTGGAGTCAGTCACCAGCTACTCGAACCTCCCCGGCGACCTCGGATTACCATCAGGATGCGGACTCTATGGCCTGTCATGTGGAGCGGCAAGGCGGCACACCGACGGTCGCGCCTTTGATACGGCTTTGGCGGCTACCGCTTTCACAGACACCGCTTTGGAAGACACGGCTTCGGCGGGGCGTCAGGGTCAGGCGTTCACTCGCGCCGTGGCGTAGGCCGCGCGCAGCCGGTCGACGGTGACCAGAGTGTAGATCTGGGTCGTCGTCACGGACGCATGGCCCAGCAGCTCCTGGACCACTCTAACGTCGGCGCCCCCGTCGAGCAGGTGTGTCGCGAAAGAGTGCCGGAGCGTGTGCGGCGAGACGTCGCCCAGCTCGGCGCGCCCGGCCGCGGAGCGCAGCGTCGACCAGGCGCTCTGCCGCGACAGCCGGCCTCCGCGCGCGTTGAGGAACAGCGCCGCGCCGCCCTGCCCGCGCACGTCGAGCGCGGGGCGTGCGCGCAGGAGATAGGCGTCCAGCGCGTCACGTGCGTACCGGCCGACCGGCACGACGCGGTCGCGCGCGCCGCGCACCCGCACGCGCGCCCCGGCGAGGTCGACGTCGCCGACCTCGAGGCCGACCGCCTCGGAGATCCGCGCGCCGGTCCCGTAGAGCACCTCGAGCAGCGCGCGGTCGCGCAGGTCGCGCGCCGTGTCGCCCGGTCCCGCCGCGGCGAGCAGCCGCTCCACGTCCTCGATCGTGATCGCCCTGGGCAGGCGGCGCGGCGGCGCGGCGGGGCGTACGTCGTGCGCCGGGTCGGCGGCCGCCATCCCCGCGCGCACGGCGAAGCGGTGCAGGCCGCGCACGGCGACGACGGCGCGTGCCGCGGACCCGGCGGCGAGCGGCGGGTGCGCGTCGTCGCCCTCGCGCAGCCCGCTGAGGAAGGACACCACGTCGTCCTCGCCGACCTGCCCGATCGCCGTACGGCCGCGCGCGACCAGCACGTCGACGTAGCGCCGCAGGTCGCGCCGGTAGGAGCTGAGCGTGTTCGCGGCCAGGCAGCGCTCGGTCGCGAGATGGTCGAGGTAGGCGCCGACCTGCGCCCACAACGCTCGTCCGGGCTCGTCACCGGCGACGGATATCAGCGCGGCACCTACCTCATTCAGGGGAGATCGTGGCTGTGCGGGGTCACCCCTCCGGGGCGTCGGGTGCGCGAAGGTCGCGGTAGCCCGTGGCCCGGGCGGCGTAGACGGCCAAGATACCCATCACCGCAAGGGGATTGTGCAGTTGACCGCGTCTCACCGCGGCGACCGCCTCCTCCAGCGGCACCCACACGACCGGCATGCCGGCCTCCTCGTGGATGCGCTCGAAGTCGGACTCGTCCTCGGGGATCTCGGTGAGCCCGCGGGCGAGGAAGATGCGGACGCGCTCGTCGGTCATGCCGGGCGAGGTGAAGACGTCCAGGAGCGTGTGCCACTCCCCCGCGCGGTAGCCCGCCTCCTCGGCCAGCTCGCGCGCCGCCGTACGCCAGGTCGGCTCGCCGTCGACGTCGCGCAGGCCGGCCGGCGCCTCCCACAGCCGGTGGGCGACCGGGTGGCGGTACTGCTGGATGAGCAGCACACGCTCCCGCTCGTCCAGCCCGATCACCGCGACCGAGCCGGGGTGCACGACGACGTCGCGTTCGGCGATCTCGGTCGCGTCGCCGTTCGGCATGCGCACGCGGTCGGTGCGCATCCGCACGACGCGTCCTTTGTAGCGGTCCTCGCTGCCCTCGACCGGCCACCGCTCGGTGACGTCGGTCAGCTCGATGCCGTTCAAGGGCCCGCTCATCGGGCCTCGTCCAGTGCCGCGGCGACCAGGCCGGTGAACAGCGGGTGCGGCCGCGTCGGCCGGGACCGGAACTCCGGGTGCGCCTGCGTGGCGACGTAGAACGGGTGCGCGTCGCGGGACAGCTCCATGTACTCCACGAGTCGGCCGTCGGGTGAGACCCCGGAGAAGACGACGCCGGCGGCGGTCAGGTCGTCGCGGTAGGCGTTGTTGACCTCATAGCGGTGCCGGTGGCGTTCTTCCACCTTCTCCGCGCCGCCGTACAGCTCGCGTACCGCCGAGTCCTCGGCGAGGTTGGCGGGGTAGAGGCCGAGGCGCATCGTGCCGCCCATGTCGCGCTCGCCCGCGACGACGTCGAGCTGGTCGGCCATGGTCGCGATGACCGGGTCGGCCGCCTTCTCGTCGAACTCGGCGCTGTTGGCCGCGGTGAGGCCGGCGAGTGAGCGCGCCGCCTCGATGACCATGCACTGGAGGCCGAGGCAGATGCCGAGCGTGGGGATGCGGTTCTCGCGCGCGTGGCGCGCGGCGCCGACCTTGCCCTCGATGCCGCGCACGCCGAAGCCGCCCGGGATCAGGACGCCGTCGACGCCCTGTAGCTCGCGTGCCGCCGACTCGGGCGTGGAACAGCGGTCGCTCTTGACCCAGCGGATGTTGACGCGGGTGTCGTTGCGCGAACCCGCCGTGCCGCAGCGCCTCGGTGACCGAGAGGTAGGCGTCGGGCAGGTCGATGTACTTGCCGACCAGCGCGATCGTGACCTCGCGCGAGGGGTGGTGCACCCGGTGCAGCAGGTCGTCCCACTGCCGCCAGTCCACGTCGCGGAACGGCAGGCCCAGGCGGCGCACGACGTACGCGTCGAGGCCCTCGCTGTGCAGCACCTTGGGAATGTCGTAGATGCTGGGCGCGTCGACGGCCGAGACCACGGCCTCGGCGTCCACGTCGCACATCAGGCTGATCTTGTTCTTCAGGCCCTGGGTGATGGGCCGGTCCGAGCGGCAAACGATCGCGTCGGGCTGGATGCCGATGCTGCGCAGCGCGGCGACCGAGTGCTGCGTCGGCTTGGTCTTCAGCTCGCCGGACGGGCCGATGTAGGGCAGCAGCGACACGTGCAGGAAGAAGCAGTTGTCGCGGCCGATCTCGTGGCGGATCTGGCGTACGGACTCCAGGA
The DNA here is from genome assembly GCA_963799975.1 of uncultured Actinomycetota bacterium. Lineage (GTDB taxonomy): Bacteria > Actinomycetota > Actinomycetes > Streptosporangiales > Streptosporangiaceae > Actinoallomurus. Next base: position 2,358,198 of record CAWCZF010000006.1, read on the forward strand.
ACGGCAGCGACTCGATGTCGCCGACCGTGCCGCCGACCTCGGTGATGACCACGTCGACGTCCGGGCCGGCCATGCCGCGGATCCGGTCCTTGATCTCGTTGGTGATGTGCGGGATGACCTGCACGGTGTCGCCGAGGTACTCCCCGCGGCGCTCCTTGGCGATCACGTTGGAGTAGACCTGGCCGGTGGTGACGTTCGCCGAGCCGTGCAACTCGGTGTCGAGGAACCGCTCGTAGTGGCCGACGTCGAGGTCGGTCTCGGCGCCGTCGTCGGTGACGAAGACCTCGCCGTGCTGGAACGGGTTCATCGTGCCGGGGTCGACGTTGAGGTAGGGGTCGAGCTTCTGCATCGTCACGCGCAGACCGCGTAGATTTCAGAAGCCGCCCGAGGCTGGACGCCGTAAGCCCTTTACCAAGGCTGGAGGCGACACCGCCGGTGACGAAGAGGTGCTTGGTGGTCCGCGTGGACCCACCAGTGACTGCCGAAGGCAAGAGGAACGCTCCCGTGGTCGTTGTCGCGGCGGCATTCACCTGATCGGTGAACGGCCAATGCCCACGGGCCACCAGGATAACAGGCGACGCGCCTGATCAGCGCCCGGTCGAACGGATCAGCCGTACCCGCCCGCATAGCTTCCGCTCGCGGCACCCGGCGGCATCGTGCGCAGTTGACCCGTCAGCTCGTCGATGAGCTTTCTGGCCTGGTCCGCCGAGCTGCGCGCCTGATCGCGCTCGGACGAGAGCGCCGACAGCGCGTCGCGCTGCTGGGTCACCGCCTCGGCGAGCTGGTCGACCCACTCCTCGCGCTCGCGCAGCTTGGCCGCGATGGAGTCGCGTTCGGTGCCCGCCTGGCGCGCCTGTGCCAGCGCCTGGTCGCGCTCGCGGTATGACGTCCTCGACACGGCGCTGCGTCTGTGCGAGCTCGGAGGCGGCACGCGCCTGTGCCAGCTCGGCGGTGTCGCGGTCGGTCTCGGCCTGCTTGGCCTGCTCCAGCGCCCGGCGCCGCTCGGTCTCGAGGTCCTGGATCCGGCGTCGCGAGTCCTCGGCGTCCTTGGCGGTGAGCTCCAGGTCGGCGACCTTGGTGCGCAGGGTGTTGAGCTCGGCGTGCGCGGTGTCCAGCGCCTGGGCAGGCTCGGCGGCGTGCTTGGAGATCCGGTCGCGTTCGCCCTCGATCGCCTTGCGGCCGCTCTGCGCCTCGCCGGCGGAGCGGTGCGCCTCGTCGCGGTCCTCGCGCATCTGGTCGCGCTCGGCCATCGACTGCCGCGCGGCGGCCTCGAACTGCTCGGCCTGCGCACGCGCCTGGTCGCGCTCGATCATGGCCTGGCGCATCGCGGCTCGGACTGCTCGGCCTGCGTGCGCAGCCGCTCGGTCTCCTGCCACGCGCCGGCGGCCTCGCGCTGCGCCGCTCGCGTTCTGCCACGCGCGCGGCCGCGCTGCGCGTGTCACGCTCGGACATCATCTGGCGTACGGCGGCGTCGGACTGCTCGGCGCGCTGCTCGGCGGTGCGGGCCTGGGCGAGCGCCTGGTCGGTCTCCTGCCGCGCGCCGACGGCCTCGCGCTGCGCGCCGTCGCGCTCGGCGATCGCCTGCCGCATCGCGGCCTCGGACTGCTCGGCCTGCGCACGCGCCCGCAGGCCCTCCTGCCAGGCGGTGTTGGCCTCCTGCTTGGCGGACTCGCGCTCGGAGATCGCCTGGCGTACGGCGGCCTCGGACTGCTCGACGCGCTGGCCCATCTCCTCGAGCTGGGCGCGTAGCGCGGTCGAGCTCCTGCTGCATCGCGGCGGCGTCCTGCTTGGCGGACTCGCGCTCGGCGACGAGCTGGCGCGCGGTCGCCTCGGCCTGCTCCTTCTGCTGACGCGTACGACCTGGGTCTCCTGGCGCGCCGCTGCGGCGTCGCGCTGGGCGGACTCGCGCTCGGTCATGAGCTGGCGTACGGCGGCCTCGGCCTGCTCGGCACGGTGGTCGAGCTGGTCGTGCTGGGCGCGGGCGCGCTCGATCTCCTGCAGCGCCGCGGCCGCGTCCTGCTTGGCGCTCTCGCGCTCGGCGAGCATCTGACGCGCGGTGGCCTGCGCCTGCTGTGCCTGGGTGCGGTGGCGCTCGACCTCCTGCCAGGCCGACGCCGACTCCTGCTTGGCCTTCTCATGCTCGGCCTTGGACGGCCGCGATCTGGACCGCGGCCTCCTGTTTCGCCTCGGCGACCTTCTGCTCGCCCTGCGCCAGCGCGCCGGCGAGCATGTCGGCCATCTGCCGCAGCCGGTCGACGACCTCGCCCGGCTGATCCACGCTGCCGGCGTGGGCCGGTCGGCTGCCGTTCTTCGGCAACCACGACGACGACCCGCCGCCCTCCGCGGCGTAGGAACCGCCCGAACCATTGAGATCGCTCACATAGGGAACTCTAAGGGCGACTCGCGAGGCTGTCTGCCATGTCCAGGAACGTGTGGCGGATCACTCGCGAATTGACCGCGCCATGACGGATCGCGGTCCGGTGGACCTGTGAGCTGCGCGGTCGAACGGACGGCCTATCCCGTGTCACTGTGCGGAGCCGTCATCCATCCGGTGAAAGAATATCGATCATGAGGACTTTGTATCCGCCGATCGAGCCGTACGACTCCGGCTTGCTCGACTCCGGAGACGGAACCGGATCTACTGGGAGGTCTGCGGGAACCCGGCGGGCAAGCCCGTCGTGATGCTCCACGGCGGACCCGGTGGCGGCTGCACTCCGAGCCATCGGCGGCAGTTCGACCCGGAGGCGTACCGCATCGTGCTGTTCGACCAGCGCAACTGCGGGCGCAGCCTGCCGCCGGCCAGCGACCCGTCGGTCTCGCTGGAGCGACAACACGACCTGGCACCTGGTCGCCGACATCGAGCGGCTGCGCGAGCACCTGGCATCGAGCGGTGGCAGGTCTTCGGCGGCTCGTGGGGCAGCGCGCTCGCGCTCGCGTACGCGCAGACGCATCCGGAGCGGGTCACCGAGATGGTGCTGCGCGGCATCTTCACGCTGCGGCCGTTCGAGCTGTACTGGTTCTACCAGGAGGGCGCGTCGCTGCTCTTTCCCGACCTGTGGGAGGAATACGTCGCGCCGATTCCCGAGGACGAGCGCGACGACCTGATCGCGGCGTTCCACACGCGGCTGAACGACCCCGACCCCGCGCGTGCGGCTGCCGGCGGCGCGGGCGTGGAGCGTCTGGGAGGGCTCGACGATCACGCTGCTGCCCGCGACGAGGTGATCGGCGAGCACTCCGACGACGACTACGCGGTGACGTTCGCGCGGATCGAGAACCACTACTTCGTCCACGGCGGGATTCTTCGAGGACGACCAGCTCATCCGGGACGTCGACCGGATCCGCCACATCCCGTGCGTGATCGTCCAGGGCCGCTACGACGTGTGCACCCCGGCGGCGACCGCCTGGGACCTGCACCGCGCCTGGCCGGAGGCGGAGTTCCACCTGGTGCGCCGACGCCGGCCACGCGTACACCGAGCCGGGCATCCTGCACCACTGATCGAGGCGACGGACCGCTTCGCCCGCTCGAGCCCGCGCCTCCGTGACCGCCTGGCCTGATCCGAATCCCGTTCGGTAACGTGGGCGGCAACGGACCGCGGGAGGCTGCGTGACGGTGACCGACACGGCGATCGCCGGGCTGGGCATGACCGAGCTCGGCAAGGTCTTCGGCCGCAGCCCGCGCCGCCTTGCCGCCGACGCCGTACGCGCCGCGGCCGCCGACGCCGGGCTGCCTCTGTCCGACCTCGACGGGCTGATCGTGAGCAGCGGCCTGTCCGGCTCGCCCGGCATCGAGCTCGCCGGTGCGCTCGGCCTGCGCGACCTGCGGCTGCTCACCCAGATGAACCCCTCGGCGCCACCGCGATCGCGATGGTCTCCTACGCCTCCGCCGCCGTGCGAAGCGGCGCGGCCTCCGCCGTCGCCTGCGTGTTCGCCGACGCTCCGCTGCGGCCCGAGCGCCCCGCCGGCGACGCCTACCACCGCGACGCCGCCGAGTGGCACGGCTACGGCGGCCTCCAGGCGGCGCTGGGGTTCCGCAGCGTCAACGCGTACTACGCGCTCGCCGCGCGGCGGCACATGGCGCGGTACGGCACCACGAGCGAGCAGCTCGGCGCGATCGCCGTCGCCGCGCGTGCGTGGGCCGCCGGCAACCCGCTCGCCCAGATGCGCGAGCCGATCTCGCTGCGCGACCACCAGGAGTCGCGCTGGGTGGTCGAACCTCTGCACCTGCTCGACTGCTGCCTCGTCTCGAACGGCGGCGTCGCGGTGATCGTCACCAGCGCTGATCGCGCGCGCGAGCTGGCCCAGCCGCCCGTACACCTGTGGGGCTGGGCGCAGGGCCACCCCGGACGGTCGATGGCGCGCGGCGAGCGACTTCGGGCTGACCACCGGGGCCGCGCTGTCCGGCCCGAGCCGCGATGAAGATGGCCGGGGTCACCACGAGCCGACGATCGACCTCTGCCAGATCTATGACTGCTACACCTACACCGTCCTGGTGACGCTGGAGGACTACGGCTTCTGCGCCAAGGGCGAGGGCGGCGCGTTCGCCGCGAGCGGCGCGCTCGGCCCCGGCGGGACGCTGCCGGTCAACACCGGCGGCGGGCAGCTCTCGGCGTACTACATGTGGGGCATGACGCCGCTGTCGGAGGCGGTGATCCAGGCGCGCGGGCAGGGCGGCGACCGGCAGGCGCCGCGCAACGACGTGATCCTGGTCAGCGGCAACGGCGGCATCCTCGACCACCACGCGACGCTGGTCGTCGTGCCCGCACGCCAGGGGACGCCGATGACGGAGCCGCCGAGACGCGATCGGCGTGATCCGCCGCGACGGCCGTACCGACCCGTTCTTCGACGGCGCCGCCGAGGGACCGCCTGGTCATGCGGCGGTGCGAGGCGTGCGCGGCGTTGGTATCGCGCCGGACGCCGACCGGCTGTCCCTGGTGCGGCAGGCGAGCTGGCTGGGCCGAGGCGAGCGGCGCGGCGGTCCTGGTCTCCTGGGCGGTCGCCCACGCTCGCGACGGCCGCGTCGGCGCCGCTGGCGCTGGTCGAGCTGGCCGAGGGGCCGTGGTTGTACGCGCGGCTGGCCGGGGTGGCCACGCCGCGCGAGGGCCTGCCGCTGCGTGCGAGCCTTCGTCCATCCGGATGAGGGCGAGAGCTATCCGGTGTTCGAGGAGCTTCGCGGATGAGGAACCAGCGTCTGCGAGACGTTCGGGATCGAGTTCCCGCTGTTCGCCTTCAGCCACTGCCGCGACGTCGTGGCCGCCGTCACGAACGCGGGCGGCCTCGGCGTGCTCGGCGCGGTCGCCTTCTCCCCCGATCGCCTCGAGGAGGAACTGCGCTGGATCGATGACCACGTGGGCGGCCGCCCGTACGGCATCGACGTACTGGTCCCCGGCAGGATCGCCAAGGCGGCGGACGCGCCCGGCGACCTGCGGGCGGCCGTCTCGGAGCGGCACTGGGAGTTCCTCGCCGGGATCTTCGAGCGGTACGGGATACCGGACCAGGGCCCGAACGTGACGGCCTGGGCGAGGCGGGTCCGTGCGGGGCGGGTCCGGGCACCAGGTCACCAAGGAGGGCGCCACGGAGCTGATCGACGTGGCCCTGCGCCATCCGATCCGGCTGATCGCGAGCGCGCTCGGCCCACCGCCGCCCGTGATGGTCGAACGCGCACGCGCGGCCGCGGGATACCCGTGGCGGCACTCGTCGGCACCGTCGAGCACGCGCGCCGCCAGGTCGCGGCCGGCGCCGACCTGATCGTCGCGCAGGGCTCGGAGGCCGGCGGCCACACCGGCGAGATCTCCACGATGGTGCTGGTCCCGGAGGTCGTCGACGCGGTCGCGCCACTGCCGGTACTCGCGGCGGGCGGCATCGCGAGCGGCCGCCAGTTCGCCGCCGCGATGGCCCTGGGCGCCCAGGGCGCGTGGTGCGGGTCGGTCTGGCTGACCACCGAGGAGGCCGAGACGCTCGCCGGCGGTGAAGGCGAAGATGCTCGCCGCCGGCTCCGGCGACACGGTCCGCTCCCGGTCCCGTACGGGCAAGCCCGCGCGGCAGCTGCGCTCCTCCTGGACCGACGAGTGGGACGACTCCCCCGACAGCCCCGGCGCGTTGCCGATGCCGCTGCAGACTCATCGTCGCCGAAGGCGCGATGGGCCCCGATCGGCGAGCCGCCGAGAACGGCAACGAGGGCGCGCTGCGACTGGCGAACTACTTCGTCGGCCAGGTCGTAGGCCGCCTGAACACCGTCAAGCCCGCACGTCAGGTCGTCTACGACATGATCGAGGAGTTCACCGAGGTCCTGGAACGCCTGACCGCGATCACCGACCGGGAGTGAAAGGACGGGCCGAGCGGGCCCACGGCGCCTGCCGGGAGGCGGCGTCCGTGCGGGCGCGCGGAGGCCGGCGTCTGGCGTGCAATTCAGGTGATCAGCGACGTACCGTGCGGACATGAGCTCTGACGAGGTACTGGTCGAGACGGACGGCCCGTTCGCGGTCATCGCCATGAACCGGCCCCAGCGCCGCAACGCCCTGTCGCTGTCGCACATGCGCGCGCTGACGGCGGCGTTCCGCGAGGTCGGCGGGACCGAGGCGACCGGGATCATCCTGGCCGGCAAGGGGCCGGTCTTCTCCGCCGGGCACGACTTCGCCGACCTGGCGGGCGCGGACCTCGCGGCGGCGCGCGAGCTGTTGCTCGCCTGCCGCGAGCTGATGGAGACGATGCAGTCGGTACCCCAGGTGGTGATCGCCCAGGTGCACGGGCTCGCCACCGCGGCCGGTTGCCAGCTCGTGGCCGCGTGCGACCTGGCGGTCGCCGCCTGGGGTGCCGGGTTCGCCGCGCCGGGCGGCAAGGGCGGCTGGTTCTGCCACACGCCGATGGTCCCGATCGCCCGCAACGTGGGACGCAAACGGGCGATGGAACTGGCACTGACCGGCGATGTGATCGACGCCGCCACCGCGCTGGAGTGGGGCCTGGTCAACCGCGCCGTACCCGCCGAGGAACTGGAGAAGGCGACCCGCGAACTCCTCGAACGTGCGACGCGTGGCAGCCGGCGCAGCAAGGCCCTCGGCAAGCAGGCCATGTACGCCCAGTTCGGCCACCCGGAGGCGGACGCCTACACGTACGCGATCGAGGTGATGGCGGCCGCCAGCCAGACCCCCGAGGCCCAGGAGGGCATGCGGGCCTTCATGGAGAAGCGCGCCCCGCAGTGGCCCGCCTGAAACCAGCCGGGAGTGGCCCGCCGAGTCCGGCCACGAGCGGCCTGCCTGAGACCGGCCCCGGCCGAGCCCGGTCGCGTCTGGGGCCGGGTCCGGCCGTGGTCGTGGCCGACGGAAGTTGCGGAAGCGGCCTCCTGAGACGGCCGATACTGGCCGACTTCCGGTCCGAGTGGACTCCAGTGTGCCCGTACGTGCCGGGAACCCGGCTGTGGCCCGCGGCCTGCCGTGTTGCCTCCGGCCGACGCCGAACGGCGCGGTGGGGAGCTGGGCGTCCGGCAGGCTCCCGTGCAGCTCAGAGGACACCTGGACCGGGATCGGTTGCCGCCAATACGGAGAGCCGATAACATGGAATGCGTTGCAGTCGTAGTTTCCTCGTACGTATTGAGTTCGCTCTTGAACGCCCGCGGAAGTGACGGCGGGCGTTTTCGCTTCTCCGGGACAGTCTTCGCGGACGCAAGCCGAAGTCCGTAATGCAGCCCCGGTCCGCCAGCCGGCGCCCCGGTGAGGCTCCCAAGAAGGAGAGAAAGTGGCAGAAGGCACCGTCAAGTGGTTCAACGCCGACAAGGGCTTCGGGTTCATCGCGCCTGACGGCGGCGGCCCGGACGTGTTCGTGCACTACTCGGCGATCACCTCCAGTGGTTTCCGTACGCTGGAGGAGAACCAGCGCGTGAGCTTCGAGACGACCCAGGGCCCCAAGGGCCCCCAGGCGGAGCAGGTCACGCCGATCTAGGCTTAGAAACACCACACGCGAACAGGGCCCGTACCGAGTCATCGGTACGGGCCCTGTTCGCATGCGCACGCCCCGGTTCGCATGCACCCGGCAGGCGACTCCGGTCGCGGCAGGGCCTAGTGCTCAGGGCGCGGCGCGGGCCTGAGGCGCAGGGCAGAGCCTAGGGCGCAGGGCGTGGAGGCGCGGCGCAGGGCGCGGCGTGGGACCAGGCCCAGCGCCTGGGACGGCGAAGGACGGGCGCGGGCGGGGACACATCCCTTCGAGGAGCTCACCGCGCGGGTGTGCGACGGTGAGGGCTACCTGACGCCGGCTTCCTTCATATCGCGGAGTTCGCGCTTGAGTTCCTTGATCTCGTCGCGGAGGCGTGCCGCCACCTCGAACTGGAGTTCTTCCGCGGCGTGGTGCATCTGCTGGGTCATCTGTTCGATGAGGGCCTCCATCTCCTCGCGCGGGCGTTCGCCGACCAGGTCGGCGGCGTGGCGGCCGGTTCGGCGTGAGGACAGGCCCGGGACCGGGGCCTTGCCTCGGCTCTGCTGGCGGCCCGCGCCGCCGATGAGCTCCTCGGTGTCGGCGTCCTCGCGCGCCAGCATGTCGAGGATGTCGGCGATCTTCTTGCGGAGGGCCGTCGGCTCGATGCCGTTGGCCTCGTTGTAGGCGGTCTGCTTGGCGCGGCGGCGGCTGGTCTCGTCGATCGCGCGCTCCATCGACGGAGTGATCTTGTCGGCGTACATGTGGACCTGGCCCGACACGTTGCGCGCCGCGCGGCCGATGGTCTGGATCAGGGACGTCTCCGACCGCAGGAAGCCCTCCTTGTCGGCGTCCAGGATCGAGACCAGCGACACCTCCGGCAGGTCGAGGCCCTCGCGGAGCAGGTTGATGCCGACCAGTACGTCGAACTCGCCCATGCGCAGCTCGCGCAGCAGCTCGATGCGGCGCAGCGTGTCGACCTCGCTGTGGAGGTAGCGCACCCGGATGCCGAGCTCGAGCAGGTAGTCGGTCAGGTCCTCGGACATCTTCTTGGTCAGCGTGGTGACCAGGACACGCTCGTCGCGCTCGGCCCGCTCGCGGATCTCGTGCACCAGGTCGTCGATCTGGCCCTTGGTGGGCTTGATCACGACCTCCGGGTCGACCAGGCCGGTCGGGCGGATGACCTGCTCGACCACGTCGCCCTTGACCCGGCCCAGCTCGTACGGGCCCGGCGTCGCCGACAGATAGACGGTCTGCCCGATCCGCTCCAGGAACTCCTCCCACTTGAGCGGCCGGTTGTCCTGCGCGCTGGGCAGCCGGAAGCCGTGCTCCACGAGCGTCCGCTTGCGTGACATGTCGCCTTCGTACATCGCGCCGATCTGCGGCGTGGTCTGGTGCGACTCGTCCACGACCAGCAGGAAGTCCTCTGGGAAGTAGTCGAGCAGCGTGTTGGGCGCGGTGCCGGGGCCACGGCCGTCGATGTGCCGCGAGTAATTCTCGATGCCGGAGCAGGTGCCGACCTGACGCATCATCTCGATGTCGTAGGTCGTGCGCATCCGCAGCCGCTGTGCCTCCAGCAGCTTGCCGTGCCGCTCCATCTCGGCCAGGCGCTCCTCCAGCTCCTGCTCGATCCCCTTGATCGCCCGCTCCATGCGCTCGGGGCCGGCGACGTAGTGGGAGGCGGGGAAGATGTAGAGCTCCTCGTCCTCGGTGACGACCTCGCCGGTCAGCGGGTGCAGCGTGGCGAGCTTCTCGATCTCGTCGCCGAACATCTCGATCCGGACCGCGAGCTCTTCGTACTGCGGGATGATCTCGACGGTGTCGCCGCGCACCCGGAACGTGCCGCGGGTGAAGGCCAGGTCGTTGCGCGCGTACTGCATACCGACCAGCCGCCGCAGCAGGTCATCGCGCTCGATCTCGTCGCCCACCCGCAGCCGCACCATGCGGTCGACGTACTCCTGCGGGGTGCCGAGGCCGTAGATGCACGACACCGACGCCACCACGATCGTGTCGCGTCGGGTCAGGAGCGAGTTGGTGGCCGAGTGCCGCAGCCGCTCCACCTCGTCGTTGATCGAGGAGTCCTTCTCGATGTAGGTGTCGGTCTGCGGGACGTACGCCTCGGGCTGGTAGTAGTCGTAGTAGGAGACGAAGTATTCGATCGCGTTGTTCGGGCAGCATCTCCCGCAGCTCGTTGGCGAACTGGGCGGCGAGCGTCTTGTTCGGCTGCATGACCAGCGTGGGGCGCTGAAGCTTTTCGATCAGCCAGGCGATGCTCGCGGTCTTGCCGGTGCCGGTGGCGCCGAGCAGCACGGAGTCCTTCTCGCCGCGCCGGACCCGATCCTCCAGCCGGGTGATCGCCTGCGGCTGGTCGCCGGACGGGGTCATCTCGGTGACGACCTCGAAGGGCGCCACCCTGCGCTGAAGATCGGTGACAGGCCGCACGCTGTTTCCTCCGTCGACTGGGTCCGGGCCGTCATCGCGGCCCGCTAGGTCAACCGTACGACCTGCCACCGACATTCCGGCGGGCTCCCGCCGGCCCCGCCCCGAGCAGCACTTGTCGACTCGGAGTAAAAATCGCGTTACTCTCCGTTGGCAAGAGCATCGGAGGTTCGCCATGGCACGCCGCCTCGCCGCCCTCGTCTCGGCCTTCCCGCTCACCTGCGCGGGCCTGACGTCCACCGCCACGGCGCGCGAGGAGCGCGTCGCGGACGTGGGCCACCGGGGCGCCTCCGCGTACGCCCCGGAGAACACCCTCGCCGCCTTCCGCGCGGCCAAGACCAAGAACGCCGACTACTTCGAGCTCGACGTCCAGCAGACCGCCGACGGCGTGCCGGTCGTGATCCACGACACGACGCTGAGCCGTACGACCGACGCCGAGGCCGTCTATCCGGGCCGGTCGCCGTGGCGAGTGCGCGACTTCACGCTGCGCCAGATCGAGCGGCTCGACGCGGGCTCGTGGTTCGGCGCGCGCTTTCGCGGGCAGCGCGTCCCGACCCTCTCCCGTACGCTGCGCGCGATGGAGGGCAGCGACCTCAAGCTGCTCCTGGAGATCAAGAACCCGTCGCTGTACGCGGGCCTGCCGCGCCGCGTCGCCGCGCGGCTGCGCGCCGAGCCGGACTGGCTGCTCCCCGGCCGGCTGATCGTGCAGAGCTTCGACTGGGCGTGCGTGCACGAGTTCCACGCCCTGATGCCGGGTGTGGAGACCGCCGTGCTCGGCACGCCCACCGCCGCGCAACTGCCCGCGGTCGCGGCGTACGCCGGCTACGTCGACGCGCGCTCGGGCTCGATCACCGCGGCGTACGTCCGGCGGGTGCACGCGTGGCACATGAAGGTCTTCGCCTGGGGCACCGGCAGCAGGGCGGTCATGGACCGGCTGGTCGGCGACCGGGTCGACGGCATCATCGCGGACCGCCCGGAGACCGTGCCCCGGTGACCCGGCGGGTCAGCTCGGCCCACAGGGCGTCGACCTGGGCGGCGAGCGCGGCGAGGCCGCCGGAGTTGTCGATGACCCGGTCGGCGACGGCGCGGCGCTGCTCACGCGTGGCCTGGGCGGCGATGCGGGCGCGCGCCGCGTCCTCGGTCATGCCGCGCAGCTCGGTGAGGCGGCGCACCTGCTCCTCCACCGGCGTGTCCACGACCACCACCAGGTCATAGAGACCCGCCAGGTCGTTTTCGGCGATGAGCGGCACGTCGTAGACCACGACGGCGTCCTCGGGCGCGTCCTCGACCAGCTCGGTCATCCGCTCGCCGACGAGCGGATGCACGATCGCGTTGAGGCGCGCGCGCCGGGCGGGGTCGGCGAAGACGATCGCGCCCAGCCGGTCGCGGTCCAGCGCGCCGTCCGGCCGCAGGATCTCCGCGCCGAACTCCCGCGTGACCTCGGCCAGGCCGGGCGTGCCGGGCTCGACGACCTCACGCGCGACCGCGTCCGCGTCGACCAGGACCGCGCCGAGTGACACCAGCCGCCGCGAGACCTCGCTCTTGCCCGAGCCGATGCCGCCGGTCAATCCCACTTTCAGCACGAGGGCGAGATTACTCACTCGGGTGCTTGCGCGGCCAGCAGAGGTCTTGCGCATGTGGACGAGCATCAGGTGGTCGGCGAGCCGCTCGCGATGCGTCTCGCCGTACCCGAGCCGCCGGTACAGCCGCAGGTTGGCCTCGCTGAGGTGGCCGGTGAACAGCACGCAGGAGTCCGCGCCGGCCGGCGGCCTCGGCCTCCAGCGCCGCCATCAGCGCCCGCCCGATGCCGCTGTCCTTGCAGGTCGGGGGCGACCACAGCCGGCCGACCAGGCACGTACGCGCGTTGAACCGGCCGCGAACCGCCCCGACGAGACGGGTGCCGGCCATGGCCTTGAGCACGAGCGAGCCGGCGATCGTCTTACGCACCTGCTCGACCGACTCCACCAGCGGCGGCAGGAACGGGTCGCCGTACAGCTGCGCCTCGGTGACGTACGCGGCGCGCTGCAGGGTGAGGATCTCGCCGGCGTCGGCGGCCTCGGCGCGCTCGATCCGTAGCGTCGGTCGTCCATGGCCGCTCATCCTATGACCCGTACGGTCGCGGCCAGCGCGGAGTCCGGCCCGGCCACGGTGTCGTCGAAGGCGAGGTCGCGCTGCCGAAGACGGACGACCGGATCGCGTACGCGCCCCGCCGCCGTCCGCCGCGCGCAGGCCGCCCTGCGCGGTGAGGCGGCTCGCCTCCGGGCCGCCGTCGGCGGCGTCCAGGTCGCCCGCGATGATCGTGTGCGGCGCGCCGCTCCAGACCTGGAGCAGCCGGGCGATCTCGGTGAGCCGCGTCTGCGTACGGTCGGCGCCGTGCTGGACGGCCACCGACCACACGTCCGCGGTACGGCCGCCGCCGGTGTCCACCCGTGCCCACACGTAGCCGCGGGCCTGCGGGCCCGGCGCCCACGGGCAGCCGCCCGGCGCCGGTGGCGCGTACGGGCAGGCGGCTGAGCACCGCGTTGCCGAACTGGTTGTCGGCGGCCGGGCCCCACACGAGCCGCATGCCGAGCCGCCAGGCGAGCCAGTCCGCCCACGTCGGTGGTGCCGGACAGCGGCCAGCCGCGGCCGACGGCCTGGAGCGCGACGACGTCGGCGTGCTGCGCGCCGATGGCGCGGGCGGCCGCTCGGGGTCGAGCCGTCCGTCGCCGTCCACCGCCCGGCCGACGTCGTAGGTCATCAGCCTGAACGTGCCGGGTTGCTCGGCCGTACGGGACGGCGGCGGGGTGTTGGCCGGCGTACGCGACGGGGACGGCGAGCAGCAGCGACGCGAGGGCGCCCGGCGCCCAGCGCGCGGACCCAGGAGCGCGCGGGCAGCGGGCCGCCGCGCGCCGCCGCGATCGCCGAGAGCAGGCCGAGGGCGATGCCGGCCGGCGCCGGGCAGCACCTTGTTCGGCAGCGGGAGCGGCGCGGCGTAGTGCGCCTGGTACGGGAGGAGGACGAGCGCGGCGAGCAGGCCGCCCAGCGCCGCGCTCAGGTCGATGCGCCAGGCACGTCCGCCCAGGTCGGCGGAGTCAGCACCCGGACGTGCGTCGGCGTGGTGCGCCGACCCGCGGGGCCGGGACACGGACGCGCGGGACTGGGGCGCGTGAGATGCGGACGCGGGAGACGCCGACCCGTGAGGGTCGGGCTGAGGTGTGTCAGACGCGGACGCGGGAGACGCCGCCTCATGGGGGCGAGGCCAGGGCGCGTCAGATTCGGCCGTGGGAAACGCCGACCCGTGGGGGTCGGGCCGGCGCCCTTGGGGCGGGGGCTGGGACCAGTGGGGCGAGGGTGCGTCGGATGCGGACGGGTGGGGTGCGGACGCGCGCCGGCCGCGGTAGCCGCCGCGGCGCAGCGGCACGCGGCAGGCGACCGCGAGCAGCCAGGCCGACAGCAGTCTGGCCGGCGACGATCACCGCGACCGCGACGAGGCCGGTCAGGCCGTACCGGCCGGTGACCGCGCCGACGCCGACGCCCAGGAGCGCGCCGCCGAACACGCAGACGCCGCCGGGCACGGCCGCGACGGCGAGCCCGGAGGACAGGAAGGCCAGGGTCAGCGCCTGCGCGCCGAGCACGACCGCGCCGGCGACCGGCAGGCGACAGCCATCCGCTCGATGCCGCGAACGCGGGGCTGGCCAGCACGAGGATCTGCAGCGCCAGGAACGGCCCCAGGGCCGCGGCGCCGAGTGCGTCGCGCCAGCCGAGTCGCCGGCGCCTCGAACGGCGGGGTGCGCACCTGCCGTACGAGCGCGGCCACCCCGGCGCCGACGACGAGCAGGCAGGCGAGCGAGGGCAGGACGCCCTGGCGTTCGGCCGGATCCCAGGTGCCGAAGGCCAACGCGGAGGGCCGTGTCGGCGGTCAGCCCGCCGACGACCGCCACCGCGAACCCGGTGCCGGACAGGCCACGCGCGGTCTCGTACAGCGCGGTGAGGGCGAGCATGCCGAACGCGGCGCCGGCGAAGGCCAGCCAGAGCGCGGCCTGCGCGTCGCCCGACAGGGCCTGCATGCCCAGCCGGACCGGCGAACAGGCCGCCGATCCCGGCCAGCAGCAGCCCGCGCGGCCCGGCAGGCGGCGCGCAGCGCGGGCGCGAGGAAGCCGGCGAGGCAGACGAGAAGGATCGCCGCGGAGGCGCGCGACGGCGTCGGACGTCGCGGCGAAGTGCCCGAACGGGGGGAAGGCGGCCCGCAGCACCTCCGGCAGCACGGCGACGGTGACCGCGACGAGGGCGACGCGGGAGAACTCCTGGGGAACGACCGGGGGCCCCGCCGGTGCGGCGGGACCCCCAGGACGTGCACGCGAGTCGAAATCGACCATTATGCGGTTTTGTTACTCCTGCTTATTCCTGGCCGCCGGACAGCTTCTCGCGCAGGGCCGCGAGGGCCTCGTCGGAGGCGAGCGCTGCCGCCGCCTCCGGCGTCGCCGCCGCCGCCGCTGCTCGGCTGCTCGCCCTCGGAGTTGTAGGACTGCGGTCCGGCCGCCTCGGCCTCGGCCTTGCGGGCCTCCTCGACCTGCTTCTTGTGAGAGTCGAAACGGGCACGCGCCTCGGCGTACTGCCGCTCCCACGTCTCACGCTGCTGGTCGAAGCCCTCGAGCCAGTCGCCGGTCTCGGAGTCGAAGCCCTCGGGGTACTTGTAGTTGCCCTCGGAGTCGTACTCGGCCGGCATGCCGTAGAGCGTCGGGTCGAACTCCTCGTCGGTGAACGTCCCGCCACCCTCGTTGGCCTGCTTCAGCGAGAGGCTGATGCGGCGCCGGTCGAGGTCGATGTCGATGATCTTCACGAAGATCTCGTCGCCGACCTGGACGACCTGCTCCGGGATCTCCACGTGGCGCTCGGCCAGCTCGGAGATGTGCACCAGGCCCTCGATGCCCTCCTCGACCCGGACGAACGCGCCGAACGGCACCAGCTTGGTGACGCGGCCCGGCACGACCTGGCCGATCTGGTGGGTGCGGGCGAACTGCTGCCAGGGGTCTTCCTGCGTCGCCTTGAGCGACAGGGAGACCCGCTCGCGCTCCATGTCCACGTCGAGAACCTCGACGGTGACCTCCTGGCCGACCTCGACCACCTCGGACGGGTGGTCGATGTGCTTCCAGGAGAGCTCGGACACGTGCACGAGACCGTCCACGCCGCCGAGGTCGACGAACGCACCGAAGTTGACGATGCTCGGACACGACGCCCTTGCGGACCTGGCCCTTCTGCAGGGTGTTGAGGAAGGTCTGGCGAACCTCGCTCTGGGTCTGCTCCAGCCAGGCGCGACGGGACAGCACCACGTTGTTGCGGTTTTTGTCCAGCTCGATGATCTTCGCTTCGAGCTCGCGCCCGACGTACGGCTGAAGGTCGCGCACCCGGCGCATCTCCACGAGGGACGCGGGCAGGAAGCCACGCAGACCGATGTCGAGGATCAGGCCGCCCTTGACGACCTCGATGACGGTGCCGGTGACGATGCCGTCCTCGTCCTTGATCTTCTCGATCGTGCCCCAGGCGCGCTCGTACTGAGCGCGCTTCTTGGACAGGATCAGGCGGCCTTCCTTGTCCTCCTTCTGGAGAACAAGGGCCTCGACGTGATCACCGACCTTGACGACCTCGTTCGGGTCGACATCGTGCTTGATGGACAGCTCGCGCGAGGGGATGACGCCCTCGGTCTTGTAGCCGATGTCGAGCAAGACCTCGTCTCGGTCGACCTTGACGACAGTGCCTTCGACGATGTCGCCGTCGTTGAAGTACTTGATGGTCTCGTCGATCGCCGCGAGGAAGGCTTCCTCGGACCCGATGTCGTTGACCGCTACCTGCGGGGTGCTCGAGGTGGCCTCGGTGCTGCTCGTCATGTGTGGGATGGCTCCGGATACGGACATGCGTAGTTGCCTGTGCTGCGCGGAGGGCCAGTTATCGTCCCTGCCGATGAACCGGCGGTGTGACCAGACCGATGTCGACTTGACCGAGCGCGAGCCTGCTCTGTCCGAGGCGCGCGCAGGCCCACAGCGCAGCGATCAGAATATGGGAGGCTCAGGGGCAGCGGTCAATCTCAAGAGTGGTCAGTAAGGGCAGGCCCACTCCTTGTACCGCGCGTAGAGGTAGATCATCTTATCCTGCGGGAAGGCGATCGTGGCCGGGTTGCCGTCGGAGGTGTACCGCTTGTCGGGATTCTTGGCCAGCCACTCGAGCCATGCGGTGGAACAGTACTGCTTGCAGTCATCTTCCTTGATTTTTTCCTTGTCCCGGATCCGCGGGATCTGCCGCGGGTCGAAGGAGCTGGACGTAACGGCGAGTCCGACGGCTTCCAGCCGGCCAGGAACATGCCCTGCGAAGTCCCACTTCGCCGGCTTGGTGCCGTGCTGTGCCCAGGCGAGGTGCGCGGTGCGAGAGCGACCCGAACGGGAAGGCGAACGTCGTCGAGGGCTGGCCCGTGGCGTCCTCGATCATCTTCTCGTCGGTGCCGATCTCCTTGGCGACCTCGCCTTGGTCAGTCGTGCGCAGGTCCTTGTGGTTGGTCGTGTGGTTGGCGACCTCGAACCCGTTGCGGGTCAGCCAGCGCATCGTCTCCATGCCCGGCTTGGAGCCGCCGTAGAACGGGTCGCGGTTCACGAAGAACGTCGCGACGGGCCGGAACCCGGGATTCTCCTTGGCCACCCGCTGAGATGACGCCGATCGCGGTGTCCGGCTTGGGATTCCCCGCGCCGTCGAAGTCGGCGTGCGTGATCGATCCGTCGTCGAAGGTCAGCACGACCGGGTGCTTGCCCGCCGGGATGTTGATCTTCCCGGCGACGAACTCCGCGCGCGGTGACCGGGACGTAGCCCTGCTTGGCCATGCCGGTGAACTCGTCGTACAGCTCCTTGGTCGAGCGGTCCAGCGAGGCCTGCGGCTTGGCCATGACCCGGTGGATCATCAGGATCGGGACCGCGCCGAGCTCGTTCGCCTGACGGCCCGCGCCGCGGCGGCGGCCTTGGCGAGGTTGAACGGCGGCTTCTTCGGCGGCGCGTTTGCGCACCGGGGCCACGGCGGCCTTGGACGGTGCGGATCGCGCGTCGTGGGCGGCGCCCACGCCGGCGGCCGGGTTCGCGCGCGGAGCGCTCACCTCGTGCCGGTCACGTGGGACCAGGAAGCCCACCACCACGGCGGCGACGATCAAGGCGGCGGCAAATTTGTCAAGGTGCGGCACGGTTAGTCCCCCAGCGATTCTGCACGCGGTGCGCACGAAACCCGGCGAACCGTTGATGCCCGCTCCCCGATCATGTAATCGCTCGATCACTGTCGGGCGACATTGGCTGGTACGGCGGAGTGCGACCTGTGCGGGAAGGCCTCTCGGCCGCCCGCTCGCACGGCGTCTCCCGCTCCCCCGGAGGCCGAGTGACGGCCGACCGAAGGCGGTCAGGCCTGGCCGCCCCTGCCAGCGCCGGTACGGCCGGGTCAGCGACGGCAGAGCCGGGCAGGGGGCAAGGGCGTCGGAGGCGCAGAGGGCGAGGCGGGAGGCCAGGACGGGTGAAGCACAGTGGGGGGCCAGGGCTGTCCGTGGCGAGGCACGGCCGATGACCCGGACGGGTGGTTGGCCCCCGACGACGATCAGTGGCCGAGGGCGGCCAGCGGCTGAGCGACGGCCGAGCCGGGAACGGTCGGCGGCCGGCCGCAGCCGGGCCAGGACGGTCGGTCGCCGACTCTGGCCAGAACCAGGCCCAGGCCCAGGCCCCGGTCAGGACGGCCGATCGCCGCAACGGACAGCAGCCGGGAGCGGGCCGCTCAGGACGGCCGATGGGACGGGCAGCGACCCGGGGCGACAATGGCCAGGGACGGTCAGTGGCCCAGGACCAGCAGTGGCCGTGGGCGGTCAGTGGCCCAGGCTCAACAGCGGCCGGTTAGTGGCCGGCCTCGTGCCAGGTGCGGCCGGTGCCCATGGACACCTCCAGCGGGACGCGCAGGTCGTAGGCGGCGCCCATTGGTTGCGGACCAAGGCCTGCAGGGGTCCAGTTCGCCTGGGGCGACCTCGAAGATGAGCTCGTCGTGGACCTGGAGCAGCATGCGGGAGCGCAGGCCGGACTCGCGCATCGCGCGGTCGACGCTGCAGCATGGCGACCTTGATGATGTCGGCCGCGGAACCCTGGATCGGGGCGTTCAGCGCCATCCGCTCGGCCATCTCGCGGCGCTGGCGGTTGTCGGAGGTCAGGTCGGGCAGGTAGCGGCGCCGGCCCATGATGCGTCTCGGTGTAGCCGTCCTGGCGGGCCTGTGGCGACGATGTCGCGCAGGTAGTCGCGGACGCCGCCGAACTGCTCGAAGTATTCCTCCATCAGCGCCCGCGCCTCGTCGGGCATGATGCGCAGCTGCTGGGACAGGCCGAACGCCGACAGGCCGTAGGCCAGGCCGTAGTTCATCGCCTTGATCCGCGACCGCAGCTCGCCGTCGATCTGCTCGGCCGGCAGGTCGAACACCCGGGACGCGGTGACCGTGTGGAAGTCGATGCCGGAGCCGAACGCCTCGATCAGCGCCGCGTCCTCGGACAGGTGCGCCATGATGCGCAGCTCGATCTGGCTGTAGTCGGCGGTGAGCAGGCACTCGAAGCCGTCGCCGACCACGAAGCCCTCGCGGATCTGGCGGCCCTCGGCGGTGCGGATCGGGATGTTCTGGAGGTTGGGGTCGGAGGAGGACAGCCGGCCGGTGGCCGCGACCATCTGGCCGAACGTCGTGTGGATGCGGCGGTCCTCGTCGGCCATCGGGATCAGCGAGTCGACCATGCTCTTGAGCTTGGCCACCTCGCGATGGCGCAGCAGGGCCTCCAGGACCGGGTGGGCGGTCTGGGCGAACAGGCGTGGTCAGCGCCTCGGAGTCGGTGGTGTAGCCGGTCTTGGTGCGGCGCGTCTTGGGCAGGCCCAGCTCCTCGAACAGGATCTGCTGGATCTGCTTGGGCGAGCCCAGGTTGAACTCGCGGCCGATCGCCGCCCACGCGGCCTCCTCGACCGCCTTGACCTCGCCGCCGAACGTCGCCGAGAGCTTCGCCAGGTAGTCGATGTCCAGGGCGACGCCGAGCCGCTCCATCACCGCCAGCACGTCGACGAGCGGCATCTCCACGTCGCGCAGCAGCGCCACGGCTCCGCGCCGCTCCAGGTCCTTGTCGAGCGCCTCGGCGAGATCGACGACGGCGCGTGCGCGTACGGCCAGGTCGAACGCGGCCTCCTGCTCGCCGGAGCCGTCGAGGGTGAGCTGGCCGCCGTCGTCGGCCTCCTTGCGCAGCTCGCGGTGGAGGTAGCGCAGCACGAGGTCGCCGAGGTCGAACGAGCGCTGGCCCGGCAGCGCGAGGTAGGCCGCCAGCGCCGTGTCGCTGGTCAGGCCGTCGAGCTCGACGCCGCGCGCCGCGAACGCCAGCATCGGGCCCTTCGCGTCGTGCATGGCCTTGGGCTGCTTGGGGTCGGCCAGCCAGGCGGCGAACGCGCGCTCGTCGTCCTCGGGCAGCTCGACCGGGTCGAGGAACGCGCCCATGCCCGCCTGGTTGGCCAGCGCGATGCCCGTGATGTCGCCGGTGCCGCGCCCCCAGGTGCCGCTCACCGCGACGCCGACCCGGCCGGCGCCGCTCGCGTGCTCGGCCAGCCACGCCGCCACCTCGCCGGGCCCGGGCCGGGCCAGCTCGACCTCGAAGCCCTCCTCGGCCTCCGGCTCGACCGCCGTCAGCGTCGCGTAGAGCCGCTCGCGCAGCACGCGGAACTGGAGCGTGTCGAACAGCGTGTGGATCTCGTCGCGGTCCCACTGGCCGAGCTTGAGGTCGGCGGGCGCGCGGTCGAGCGGCACGTCGGTGGTCAGCTTGTTGATCTGCTGGTTGCGCAGCACGTCGCCGAGGTGCTCGCGCAGGCTGTCGCCGGCCTTGCCGGTGATCTCGTCGACGTGGGCGACGAGCGCGTCGAGGCCGTCGTACTTGTTGAGCCACTTGGCGGCGGTCTTGGGCCCGACGCCCGGCACGCCCGGCAGGTTGTCGCTGGTCTCCCCCACGAGCGCGGCCAGCTCGCGGTGGCGCTCGGGCCCCACGCCGTAGCGCTCCAGGACCGCGGCGGGCGTCATGCGGGCCAGGTCGGACACGCCCTTGCGCGGGTAGAGCACGGTGCAGTGCTCGCCGACGAGCTGGAACGCGTCGCGGTCGCCGGTGACGATCGCGACGTCCATGTCCGGCGCCGACCGCCTGGGTGGCGAGGGTCGCGATGAGGTCGTCGGCCTCGAAGCCGGCCACCGACAGCCGCGGGATGCGCAGCGCGTCGAGCACCTCGAAGATCAGGCTGATCTGGCTGCGGAAGTCATCCGGCGTCTCGCGCCGGTTGGCCTTGTATTCGACGTAGCTCTCGTGGCGGAAGGTCGGCTCGCCCCGGTCGAAGCACACCGCCACGTGCGTGGGCTGCTCGTCGCGCAGCACGTTGATCAGCATCGACGTGAAGCCGTACACCGCGTTGGTCGGCTGGCCCGTCGTCGTCGAGAAGTTCTCGATGGGCAGCGCGAAGAACGCCCGGTAGGCGAGCGAGTGCCCGTCCATGAGCAGCAGGCGAGGAGTATCAGGGGTCGCTTCCGTCTTCACCACGCAGGCAGCCTAGCCTTCGCCTAGGACAAATCTGAGCAGGCCGCGTAGGCCGGAGGAGGTTTCGTGGACGACGCGGCGCACGCCCGGCGCTGCGGCCTGAACGACGATGCGAGGGCCTGCCGCAAGATCGATGGGCATCGAGATCGTCGAGGCCACGGCCGAACGCGTGGTCGGCCCGCATGCCGGTCGAGGGCAACACCCAGCCGTACGGCATCCTGCACGGCGGCGCCTCCTGCGTGCTCGCCGAGACGATCGGCTCGTCGGATCGGCCCTGCACGCGGGGCCCGGCCGCATCACCATGGGCATCGAGATCAACGCCAGCCACCACCGGTCGGTCACGGAGGGGTACGTCACCGGCGTCGCCACCCGGGTCCACGGCGGGCGCACGCTCACCAGCTACGAGATCGTCATCACCGACGACCGGGATCGCCGTGTATGCACCGCACGCCTCACTTGCATGCTCCGCGATCGACCCTAGATTTCTCTGCCCCGGACACCCACGGTGACCTGCGGTTTCGTCGGCTGTGTCCGAATCGTTTCCGATCGAGGCCGAACGGGTATGCCACAGGCTTTGCACGCATCACACCAGTCTCGCTACCGTTGCACCGTACGAGCCCGGAGCGCCGAGTAGAAAACGTGCCCCTGGGCCTGTGCAGGGCCGGGGAAGGCCTGCATGGGTCTCCGGCGGGTACGGCACCAAAGGCGCTCCGGGCTCTTTTTCGCCCCGGGACCCCTTTCACCCGGAAACCCCCGCACGCGACGAGGGCGGAGGAGACGCGCCCCTCCGCCCGTACGCTGCCCCGCCGCTCTCAGCCGGCCTGTGCGCTCTCCGGGGACTCGCCGTCGGCCACCGCGCCGAGGTCGCCGCCCAGGTACGCGGCGCGCACCTGCGGGTCGTCGAGCAGGTCCGCCGCCGGCGCGGCCTTCACGACCATGACCGGTCTCCAGGACGTACGCCCGGTGGGCGAGCTGCAGCGCCTGCTGGGCGTTCTGCTCCACCAGCAGCACCGTGGTGCCCCGCCGGTTGATCTCCTCGATGATCGAGAAGATCTGCTGCACCAGCATCGGCGCCAGCCCCATCGACGGCTCGTCCAGCAGCAGCACCTTCGGCTTGGCCATCAGCGCGCGCCCGATCGCCAGCATCTGCTGCTCGCCGCCGGACATCGTGCCCGCCGCCTGGGTACGCCGCTCGCGCAGCCGCGGGAACAGCTCGAACGCCTCTTCCAGGTCCTTCGCCGGTGAGTCCTTGCGCGGCGTACGCGCCCATCTAGGAGGTTCTCCAGCACCGTCATGCCGGGGAAGATCCCCCGGCCCTCGGGCGCCTGCCCGATGCCGGCCAGCACCCGCTGGTGGCCGGGCATCTTGCTGATGTCGCGGCCGTCGAAGAGGATCTCCCCGCCGACAGGCGCGCGCAGCCCGGAGATCGTCTTCAGCGTGGTGGTCTTGCCCGCGCCGTTCGCGCCGATCAGGGAGACGATCTCCCCCTCGTCGACCTCCAGCGAGATGCCCTTCAGCGCCTCGATCTTGCCGTAGTGGACATGGATGTCCTCGAGCTCAAGAAGCATTGGCCGGAGCCCCCAGGTACGCCTCGATGACCCTCGGGTCGTTCTGCACCTCGGCCGGCAGCCCGTCGGCGATCTTCTGGCCGAAGTCCAGCACCGCGACCCGGTCGCTGATGCCCATGACCAGGCCCATGTCGTGCTCGATGAGCAGCACCGTACGGCCCGCGTCGCGGATCTTGCGGATCAGCTCCTGGAGGCCGCGCTTCTCCGCCGGGTTCATGCCGGCGGCCGGCTCGTCCAGCAGCAGCAGCTTCGGGTTGGTGGCCATCGCCCGGGCGATCTCCAGCCGCCGCTGGTCGCCGTACGGCAGGTTCCGCGCCTCCTCCTCGGCCCGGTGCGCGATGCCGACGAACTCCAGCAGCTCCAGCCCGATCCGGCGGCCCTCCCGCTCGGCCGTGCGGTGCCAGGGCAGGCCCAGGGCGACGCTGACCATCCCGGCCCGGTGGTGCGCGTCCGCGCCGACCATGACGTTCTCCAGCGCCGACATGTTGTGGAACAGCCGGATGTTCTGGAACGTCCGCGCGACGCCGCGCTTGGTCACCTTGTAGCGCGGCATGCCGTCGATGGTGTCGCCGTCGAAGCCGATCGGACCGCTGGTCGGCCGGTAGACGCCGGTGATGACGTTGAACACCGTCGTCTTGCCCGCGCCGTTCGGGCCGATCAGGGCGAAGATCTCGCCCTCGCGGACCTCGAGGTTCGACCGCGTTCAGCGCGACGACGCCGCCGAAGCGCATCGTCAGGTCCGCCAGCCGCAGCAGCGGCCTGCCCTGCGGCTCGTCCGCCGCCGGCGAATCCTCCGTCGCGGGCTCGTCCGCCACGGGTTCCTCCGTGGGTTCCTCCGCCGGCTCTCGCATGCCGGCGTTCTCCTCGGTCATGATCCGCTCGCCTCCGCTCCCGCGCTCGTCGTCGGCCCGGCGACCTCCGCCCCCATACTGCCCATGCCGCCCGTGCCCTCGGCCATCTCGGCCTTGCGGCGTCTGGACGGGATCAGGCCCTCGGGCCGGAGGGCCATCATCAGCACGAGCACCGCGCCGAACGCCAGGTCGCGGTAGTTCTGGAAGCTGCGGAACCGCTCCGGCATCCACGCCACGAGGAACGCGCCGAGCATCACGCCGGGCAGGTTGCCCGCGCCGCCCAGCACGACCGCCGCGAGGATCGTCGCCGACAGCAGGAACGGGAACTCGTCCGGGCTCATGAAGGAGACCTTCGAGGCCCACATCACGCCCGCGCGCCGCCGATCGCCGCGCCGATGGCGAACGCCAGCAGCTTGAACTTGAACGTGGGCACGCCCATGACCTCGGCCGCGTCCTCGTCCTCGCGGATCGCCGCCCAGGCCCGGCCGACCCGGCTCTTCTCCAGCCGCTTGACGAAGATGATCGCGACCACGATCAGCAGCACCAGCAGGTAGTAGAACGGCCGCGCGTCGACGATCGTCCACTTCAGTATCGTCGACGCCGCCGACGGCCGGGCCGTCCTGCTTGCTCGGCGGGTGCGGGATGTTGTTGATCCCGCGCGTACCGCCGAGGTAGTTGCTGTTCTCCGCGATCTTGCGGACGATCTCCCCGAAGCCCAGCGTGACGATCGCGAGGTAGTCGCCGCGCAGCCGCAGCGTCGGTGCGCCGAGGATCACGCCCGAGACGCGCCGCCATCACGATGCCGATCGGCAGGATCTCCCAGAAGCTCCAGTGGTAGCGGGTGGACAGCTCGGCCATCGAGTAGGCGCCGATCGCCCAGAACGCGACGTAGCCGAGGTCGAGCAGGCCCGCGTAGCCGACGACGACGTTCAGGCCGATCGCCAGCAGGACGTACACGCCGATCGGAAGAACAGGATGGTCGGCCAGTCCGAGTCCGGCGACATGATCGGCGCGAGCCCGCTGTACGGCAGCAGCAGCGCGGCGATGACCAGCAGGAGGTAGACGATCCAGCGGCCGAACCACGGGGTACGCCTGCCAGCGCCGGGTGAACTGATCGCTCGCGCGTGCGTGCACGACGCTGACGCCGCCGATGAGCAGGACCGTGGCGATGAGGGTGAGCCACTCGGACGCGGTCATGCGCGCGCCTGCTGGAGAGACTCACCGAGGATGCCGGTGGGACGGAACATGAGGATGACGACCAGCATGGTGAAGGCGATCACGTCCTTCCACTGGGATCCGAAGATCGCACCGCCGTAGTTCTCCACGCAGCCCGAGCACGAACCCGCCGACCAGCGCACCGCGCAGGTTGCCGATGCCGCCGAGCACGGCCGCGGTGAACGCCTTGATACCGAGGATGAAGCCGATGTTGAACTTCGTCACCTCATAGAACAGGACCCAGAAGAAGCCGGCCGCGCCGGCCATGATCCCGCCGACGAGGAATGTCACCACGACCACGGCGTTGATGTTGACGCCGAGCAGTACCGCGGTCTCGGGGTCCTGCGCCGTCGCGCGGATCCCGCGGCCGAGCTTGGTGCCGTTCACGAAACGGTCCAGCGCGATCATCATGATGACCGCGGCCGACGAAGATGAGCACCTTGTCGCTGCGGATGTCCGCGGATCCGAAGTGGAACCAGGTGTCCTTGTTCATCAGGCGGGTCACGCCGATGTAGTCGCGGCCCCGGCCGTCACCGAACGTGTGCGGGATGACCAGGGTGGCGAACAGCTCCTGCAGGAACAGCGATGCGCCGATCGCCGAGATGAGCGCCGCCAGCCGGGACGATCCCTTCTTGCGCAACGGCCGGTAGGCGACGAACTCCAGCACGACGGCCGAGCCGCCCGAGGCGACCATCGCGGCCGCCATGCACAGGAGCAGGCGCCGACCAGCGCGAACCCGCCGTACGGACCGTGCAGGCCGAACGACCTGGATCACCGTCAGGGAGCCGAACGTGCCGATCATGAAGATCTCGGAGTGCGGCGAAGTTGATCAGGCGGAGCACGCCGTAGACCATCGTGTAGCCGAGCGCGACGAGTGCGTAGATGGCGCCGACGGTCAGCCCGTCGACGGTGTTCGCCCAGAACTGGATGGTGAAGTCGTGGAGCATTCGTGTCCTCAAATAGACGGGGGCGGAAGCGCCGTGGCACTTCCGCCCCGCGCCGGGTCGACCTAGGGGTGACTAGGTGCCAGGGCCGCTACGCCTTCGTCGGGTCGACCTTGGAGGCGTCGCCGAGGAAGTTGAGCTTGCCGTCCTTGACCGAGAACAGGTAGATCGTGCTTGGCCTCGATCTCGCCGTTCGGCTGGAACTTGATCGGCTTGGAAACGCCCTGGTAGTTGACCGTCTTGAGGTAGTCGTTGATGTCGGCCGGCTTGGTGTTGCCCGCCTTGACGGCGTTCAGGTAGATGTTCGCGACGTCGAAGCCCTCGGCCGAGTAGGTGCCCTGTTCGGCGCCGAACTTGGCCTTGTAGTCGGTGATGAACTTCGCGACCGCCGGGTTGCTCGCCGTCGGGTTGATCGACTGGCAGGCGCAGGACAGCAGCGCGCCGTCGGCCTGGTTGGCGCCGGCCGCCTTGATCAGGCCCGCGTCCAGGGCGCCGTCGTCGGACAGGAACTGGCCCTTGAAGCCCGAGTCGCGCAGCTGCTTGAGCAGCTTGCCGGCCTCGGCGTAGTAGCCGCCGTAGAAGAGGGCCGTGGCGCCCGAGCTCTTGACCTTGTTGACGGTCGAGGAGTAGTCGGTCGCCTTCGGGTCGATCTTGTCGCGGGCGGCCGTGACGCCGGCCGTCTTCAGGTTGTTGAAGACGGTGTCGGCCAGGCCGACGCTGTACTCCTGGTTGTCATCGACGACGAAGACGTTCTTGGCCGCCAGCTCTTGGCGAGGAAGCCTGGCTGTCGATCAGACCCTGCACGTCGTCGTTGGAGATGACGCGGTGCCAGTACTTCCAGCCGTTCTTGTCCAGCGCCGCGGTCGGTGGCCGACGGCGAGATGTTCGGGATCTGGGCCTCTTCGAAGTTGCCGTCGACGGCCTTGGACTCGACCGGAGAACGCCGGGCCGATGATCGCGTCGACCTTGTCCTGGATGGCCTTCTGCGCCTGGCCGGGCGCGACGGCCGGGTCGCCCTTGGTGTCGTACATCTTGAGGGTGACCTTGACCTTCGGGTTGGTCGCGTTGTACTGGTCGATCGCCAGCTTGGCGCCGTTGGAGATGTTGATACCGAGCTGGGCGTTGTCGCCGGTCTGCGCGCCGACGAAGGCGATCGTCACGCCTTTGCCGGAACCGCCGCCGTCGTCGTTGGACTTGCCACAGGCGGACGCGCCGAGCGCCAACGCCGCGCTCACCGATACCACGCCAGTGAGCTTCATCATCTTGCTCCGCAAGGCCGCTCATCCTTCCATCGAACCATCTACGCGGTACGCCGATGCACCCCAGGTCGTCGTCTCACGGCCGCTTTCAAGGGCGCTTTTTCACCGATTCCTGGGGGCCAGGCCAGTAGTACACCGATCCGCTGGTCACGAGGAGTAGAGGTCAGACCATGGTGTTACTGCTTCGTTACTGCGCCGTGCCTAATTCAGCGGAAGGATACCAGTGCACTTACCCAAAGTGAGGGACCCAGGTCAGGACCTGACGCTTCTGCACACGGAGCGTTGCCCTGACCTACCCGCCGTCGCCCGCCGGCGGGTGCCCGAGCCCGCCGGCGATCACGGCCTCGGCGACGGCACGCATCGTCATCCGGCGGTCCATCGAGGTCTTCTGGATGAACCGGAACGCCTCGGGCTCGGTCCAGCCCGCGGCGGCCTGCAGGAGGCCCTTGGCGCGGTCGACGGCCTTGCGGGTCTCCAGCCGGTCCTCGAGCGTGCCGACCTCGGCCTCCAGGCTCTTGATCTCCTGGAAGCGGCTGACCGCCATCTCGATCGCGGGCACCAGGTCGGCCTTGGTGAAGGGCTTGACGAGATAGGCCATCGCGCCGGCGTCGCGCGCCCGCTCGACGAGCTCGCGCTGGGAGAAGGCGGTGAGGATGACCACGGGCGCGATCCGGTCGGCGGCGATCCGCTCGGCCGCCGAGATGCCGTCGAGAATGGGCATCTTGACGTCGAGGATCACAAGATCGGGGACGTGCTCGGCGGTGAGGCGGACGGCGGACTCGCCGTCTCCGGCCTCACCGACGACCTCGTAGCCGTCTTCTTCGAGCATCTCCTTGAGGTCAAGCCTGATCAGGGCCTCATCCTCGGCAATCACCACACGGCGCGGGGTCTCGGTCACGCGCACGAGCGTACCTGGACCCGCTATCCTCGTACGTACCGCGGGTGCCCCTAACAAGGGCATCTAGGTCACTTCCGGATTTGACAGAGATATCCGGAAAGATGCCGGGATGTCGGAATAGGTAGACGATGACGCCTCAAAAGCGTTTGTCCGAGAGGACGTGCGGGTTCGAGTCCCGCTCCCGGCACTCATAAAGGGATTTCCCGCTCACCCAGCGCGACGACTCGGTCGCTGCTCGCGCGCGGCTCGGGACACCAGAACACCACCGGCCCGCTGCGCGCAGGGGCCGGTGGCGGATGAGGGGTCAGGCCGGCGGAGCCTGGGCGATGGCGTCGCCGATCCGATGGACGCGCAGGGCGTTGGTGGAGCCCGCGGTGCCGGGCGGGGAGCCGGCCACGATGACGACCCGGTCGCCCTTCTGGCAGCGGCCGATCTCCAGCAGGGCCGACTCGACCTGACGCACCATCTCGTCGGTGTGGAAGACCTCCGGCACCGTGAAGGTCTCGACGCCCCAGACCAGCGAGAGCTGGCTGCGGGTCTCCGGCAGCGCGGTGAAGGCCAGCAGCGGGATCGGGGAGCGATAGCGCGACAACCGCCGCGCGGTCTCGCCGGTCATCGTGAAGGCGACCAGCGCCTTCGCGTTGACCGTGGCGCCGACCTCCGCGGCGGCGCGTGCGATCGCCCCGCCGATGGTCTCCGGGACGCGGTCGAGCGAGTGGGTCGCCCGCAGCGTGGACTCCTCGGCCGCGCAGACGATGCGGCTCATCGTCTGCACCGACTCGATCGGATAGTCGCCGACGCTCGTCTCGCCCGACAGCATGACCGCGTCCGCGCCCTCGAACACCGCGCCCGCGACGTCGGAGACCTCCGCGCGGGTCGGGCGGGGAGCACTGATCATGGACTCGAGCATCTGGGTGGCGACGATGACCGGGCGCGCCTTCTCGCGGGTGAGCTCGATCGCGCGCTTCTGCACGATCGGCACCTGCTCCAGCGGCAGCTCGACGCCGAGGTCGCCGCGGGCCACCATGATGCCGTCGAAGGCCTCGACGATCTCCTCGAGACACTCGACGGCCTGCGGCTTTTCGATCTTGGCGAGGAGCGGGACCGTACGGCCCTCCTCCTCCATGATGCGGCGTACCGGCTCGGCGTCCTCGGCGCTGCGGACGAAGGACAGGGCGACCATGTCCACGCCCAGGTGGAGGGAGAACCGCAGGTCCTCCTCGTCCTTCTCGGTGAGGGCGGGGACGCTGACGGCGACGCCGGGCAGGTTGAGGCCCTTGTGGTCGGAGACCATGCCGCCGACCAGCACGCGGGTGCGGACGCGCGGGCCGTCCACGGCGGTGACGTTGAGGACGACGCGACCGTCGTCGATGAGGATCGTGTCGCCCGGGCCGACGTCTCCGGGGAGCCCGCCGTAGGTGGTGGACACCTCGTTACGGTCGCCGGGCACGTCCTCGGTGGTGACGGTGAACTCGTCGCCGAGGGTCAGGCGTACGGGACCGTCGGCGAACCGGCCGAGCCGGATCTTGGGGCCCTGGAGATCGGCCAGAATGCCGAGGGCGCGACCCGTGGCGCTCGCCGCCTCGCGCAGGAGGTGGTAGACGTCTCGGTGCTGCTCATGGGTGCCATGGCTCATGTTGAGCCGGGCGATATCGATGCCGGCCTCCACCAGAGCGGTGACACGCTCTGGGCTGGAGCAGGCGGGGCCTATGGTGCTGACGATCTTTGCTCGGCGACTCACGTTTACAACTGTAGGTAGTTACCGGCCAGTACGTGTATTCGTGCAGGTCATCGTCGCCTGACGTTAACTCAATGGTCTAGACCCAGCGGGGCGCGGAACTCGTACGGGCCAAAATCGGGCGCGGGGCGGACACGGGGACGGGGACGCGCGGCGGGCCGTACGAGATGACGGCCATCGACGGGGAAGAGTCACGTTTTGGCAAGGTGCATGGCGCTTT
The DNA here is from genome assembly GCA_963799975.1 of uncultured Actinomycetota bacterium. GTDB lineage: Bacteria > Actinomycetota > Actinomycetes > Streptosporangiales > Streptosporangiaceae > Actinoallomurus. The sequence goes on from CAWCZF010000006.1 coordinate 2,387,813, forward strand.
GCGCCCGAGGCGTGCAACCTGCGCACTTATGGCGATCACTACGGGGTCCGCGAAGACCCGCATCCATCTCTGGCACCACCACCCGCGCGTACGCAGCGGGGACCAGCTCACCCTCGGGGAGCGGTCGGCCGACCGGCTGCGAAACAGCATGGGGTCCTGGCCGTTCGTCTTCGGCGCGCTGGTCTTCCTCGCCATCTGGATGGCGGCCAACTCTGACCACGGGTTCGACAAGTACCCCTTCATCCTGCTCAACCTGCTGCTGAGCTGCCTCGGCGCGATGCAGGGCGCGATCCTGCTCATCGCGGCCAAGCGCAGCGACCAGGTCGCGAGCGAATTGGCACAGCACGACTACGACCAGGACTGCCGCTCTGCGCTGATGCTCGAGAAGCTCAGCTCGGAGTTCGCGGTCCTGCGGCAGCAGCACGGCGACCTGCACCAGCACATGTCGGCCGTCATGGAGGCGCTGAAGTGCGCCCCGGCCGTCGACGCCGCCGATCACCAGGAGGTCTTCGACGCCGCCGGCGGCAGGAGCGTTCCCCCGGCGGGGAGCGCTGCCGCACAGGGGGCGCCCGGAGATGCCTGAGTCCCCCCGGGCGCGTCCGGTCAGCCGCCGAAGACCTCGGCCGCCTGCTGACAGTAGGCCTTGAGGTCATCCGGCTTACGGCTGGTCACCAGGGTGTTCGGGCCGGAGGTGCAGACCTGGACCTCCTCATCCACCCAGGTGCCGCCCGCGTTGCGGATGTCGGTTCGCAGGCTCGGCCACGACGTCAGCGTCCGGCCGCGTACGAGGTCGGCCTCGACGAGGGTCCACGGCGCGTGGCAGATCGCCGTGACCGGCTTGCCCGCGTTGAAGAACCCGCGGACGAACGCGACCGCGGCCTCCTGGGTACGGAGAAAGTCGGGGTTGGCCACGCCACCGGGAAGTGAAAGGCCATCGAAGTGGTCCGCCGACACCTGGTCCAGCGTCACGTCCACCGGGAAGGTGTCGGCCTTCTCCAGGTGGTGACGGCACTGGACATGTCCGGGCCGGGTGGAGACGAGGCGGGGTGTTCCGCCTGCCTGCTCGATCGCCCTCCAGGGCTCGGTCAGTTCGACCTGCTCGATCCCGTCGGGAGCGACGAGGAAGGCGATCGTCTTGCCCTGAAGCTGTGTGCTCATGCGTTGGAACCTCCCTGTTGGGTCTCTGCCGCGGTTGCTGCTGGGAGCCCTGCCCTCGATGTCGCCGGATATTCACCGGACGGGCGTTCGCCGGGCGCGAGTGACTCGGATCACGCCGCCACGATCCGGCCTATATCTCCGCTGACCGAATTTGTCGGACGTTCCGCAATTTAATGTCCGGGGAAATCGACGACCGGCGGGCCGAATTTGCATGCGCACCCTGGATACGCCATTTTGCTGTGGTGTTCTCCAGACCCTGTACGGACAGGAGCATGCGAGATGCCGGATCTGACCCGCCGCCGCCTGTTCGAGGCGACGGGCGCGACGGCCGCGGCGGCATTCGCGGCGGAGTTCCTGCCGCCGGGCGTACGGCGTGCGATGGCCGGTACGCCCGCGGGCCTCAGGGGACGACTCCGCGACATTGAACACGTCGTTATTCTCATGCAGGAAAATCGCTCATTCGACCATTATTTCGGCACCCTTCCGGGAGTGCGCGGTTTCTCGGACCCGGACGCGATCACTCTCGGCACGGGCCGATCGGTCTTCCACCAGCCCGACCCGGTCAGTGCGACCGGCTACCTGCTGCCGTTCCACCTGGACACGCGCGTGACCAGCGCGCAGGCGATCCCGTCGACGAGCCACGCGTTCTCGGTGCAGCACGCCGCCTGGAACGGCGGGAGGATGGACAACTGGCTGCCCGCGCACCGGGCGGCCGACGGGGTGAACGCCCCGTACGTCATGGGCTACCACACGCGCGAGGACATCCCGTTCCAGTTCGCGCTGGCGGAGTCGTTCACCGTCTGCGACCGCTACTTCTGCTCGGTGATGGGCCCGACCTGGCCGAACCGGCTCTACCTGATGAGCGGCACGATCGACCCCGGCGGCACTCTCGGCGGCCCGGTCGTGGGCAACGCCGACCCGGTCCCGTACCGGTGGCGCACCTATCCGGAGGCGCTGACCGAGGCGGGGGTCGGCTGGCGGGTGTACCAGGAGGTCGACAACTACGGCTGCAACGTGCTGGAGTACTTCGCGGCGTTCCAGAACGCTCCCCCGTCGTCGGCGCTGTTCCGTAACGGCCTGCGCACGTATCCCGCGGGCCGGTTCGAGTACGACGCGGTGCACGACCGGCTGCCGACCGTGTCGTGGATCATCCCGACGAGCTACCAGTCCGAGCACCCCGACTACACGCCCGCCGCCGGTGCCGACTACGTGGCGCGCAAGATCGAGGCCATCGCCGCGAACCCGGACGTGTGGCGCAAGACGCTCTTCATCCTCACCTACGACGAGAACGACGGCCTGTTCGACCACGTGCCTCCCCCGGTGCCCCCGGCCGGGACCGCGGACGAGTTCGTCCGCGGCCTGCCGATCGGCGGCGGGTTCCGCGTGCCGTGCGTCCTGGTCTCGCCGTGGACGCTCGGCGGCTGGGTGGCACGCGAGCCGTACGACCACACTTCGACGCTGCGTCTCCTCGAGCGGCTCACCGGGGTGCGCGTCCCCCTCCTGAGCGACTGGCGGCGTTCGGCGTTCGGCGACCTGACCTCGGCTCTCGGCGTGGCGTCGAGGGCGCGCCCGCCGCGTCTGCCCGGCACCAAACAGCGGCTGGACGACGCGGCGCGCGCGGTGACGACGCTGCCGGCGCCGCTGCTCCCCGACGCGAACAGCCAGCGGCCGCCGCGGCAGGAGAAGGGCGTACGGCCCCGGCCGCGCCGCTGAGCACCGGCGACGCGGAAGGGGCACGGCAGGACTCGGAAAGGACATCGACGTGTGGCATCGGACATCGCGCCTGCTCTTGGCGCTTCTGGGCACGGCGTGCCTCCTCGCGGTCGCCGCACCCGCGCGAGGCGTGGCCGCCGACCGGCCGGCTCCGCCCGGCGGCCCGAAGTGGACGCACGGCCCGCCGCCGGAGGAGCGCCGGGGTGCGGTCGCCTACCGGGCATACGTGGCGCTGGCCGGCGGATACGGCGTGACGACGATCGACGTGGCGACGCGCGCGATCCTCGGCAAGGGCATCGCGACCGACGCCGGCCAGGGCGTGGCGGTCACGCCCGACGGGGCCAAGCTCTACATCGCCGACACCGGCCAGTACGAGGTGCTCGCCGCCGACGCGGCGACCGGGGTGATCGCGCGGGCGGTGCGCGTCGGGCCGTTCCCGCGTGACGTTGCGGTCTCCCCCGACGGCGGCACCGTGTACGCGACGGTGACCGGCGGCGACACCGGCGCGGGCGGCTCGGCCGTCGTCGCGGTGATCGACACCGCGACCGACCAGGTGATCCGCCGGATCCGGGTCGGCACGGCACCCCGGCAGGTCGTGTTCGCCAGGGACGGCAGGCGCGCCTACGTCACCTACGACGGCGGGGTCGCGGTGATCGACACCGCCGGGGCACGTGTGGTGCGGTCGATCCCCGACGGCGGGGGGCCGCAGGGCATCGCGGTCGACCCCGCGGGCCGTACTCTCTACGTCGCGGACGCGCTGGCCGGGCGGCTGTCGGTGATCGACGCGGCGACCGGCCGGGTGCGCGGCCGCATCCCGGCCGACGGCCAGCCGTGGGCGGTGGACGTCACTCCGGACGGCCGGCGCGTCTACGTCACGGAGATGAACGACGACGTCGTCACAACGGTCGATACCGCGAGGCGCCGGGTGATCGGCCGGATCGGGGTCGGAAAGCTGCCCGAGTCGGTCGCGGTGACCCCGGACGGCACGGAGGCGTGGGTCGGCAACGGGTTCTCCGGCGACGTGTCGGTGATCAACGTGGCGTCCGGCCAGGTCGTCGCGACGATCGCGGGCGGCGTGGGCACCAAGCCGATCAACGCGTCGCCGCTGGCCATCGCGTTCGGGAAGGCGCCCTGACCGAGTCTCAGGACTCGGCGAAGACCGCCTGGATCGCCAGGCCGACCTCGATCTCGTCGCCGAGCATGAGCCGGTCGCCCTGGAGCGGGATGTTGAACTCGATGCCGAAGTCGGAGCGCAGGATGCGGGTGGAGGCGGTGAAGCCGGCGCGTACGCCGCCCCACTGGTCGACGCCCGCGCCGTGGAACTCGGTGAGCAGGCTGACCGGGCGGGTGACGCCGCGGATCGCCAGGTCACCGTCGACCGTGTAGCGGGGGTGCCGTGCGCGTCTGCCGGTACGCGCCGGCGCGACGGCCGTCGCGGTGAAGGTGATGTAGGGGTGGCTCGCGGCGTCGAGGATCTGCGAGGAGCGGATGAGGTCGTCCCGCTCGGTGTTCCTCGTGTCGATCGAGGCGATGGAGATCTCGGCGTGGGCGCTGGAGGCGAACGAGTCGCGGGCGATGTCGATGCGCCCGCCGAACTCGGTGAAGCCGCCGCGTACGGTCGTCATCATGTGCCGGATGCCGAAGGTGATCTCCGAATGCCCTGGATCGATGCGCCACGTGCCCGCCGCGATCCCCGGTGCGGTGATGGTCTCCGTCATGTCCTTCTTTCCCGAAGCAGCGCCGTCGAGCGCACCAATGTAGTTGAAACGGCTGCCAGACCGCACATCAACCGTCGATTCACGTAACAGAGGACACTGGCGATAAGGGGTTGTCTGTCCGCCCTTCGACCGGTACGGCCGGGTTTCGGCGGCCTCGCACGCGCCGTACGACGCGGTGAGAAGGCCGGACGCGCGAACGCCCCGCCGTTCCCCGTGGGGGGCGCGGCAGGGCGTTCAGCGGTCTCAGACGAGCGGCCGCGCCGTCGGCGGGATCGCGGTCGGCAGGCTGGTGCGGCCCATCAGGAAGGCGTCCACCCCGGCCGCCGCCGAGCGGCCCTCGGCGATCGCCCAGACGATGAGCGACTGGCCGCGGCCCATGTCGCCCGCGGCGTACACGCCCTCGACCGAGGTGGCGTAGGACGCGTCGCGTACGACGTTGCCGCGCTGGTCCAACTCGACGCCGAGCTGGTCGAGCAGGCCCTCGCGCTGCGGGCCGAGGAAGCCCATCGCGAGTGTGACCAGCTCGGCCGGGATCTCCCGCTCGGTGCCCGGGATCGGTGTGAAGCCGGTGCCCGGACCCTCGACGTCGACGAGACGCAGCGCCGTGAGGCGCCCGTTCGCGTCGCCGACGAACTCCTGCGTGGAGATCGCGTACGCGCGCTCGCCGCCCATGTCGCGCAGCTCCTCGTGGGCGGACTCCATCTTGAACAGCATCGGGTACGTCGGCCACGGCTGGGCGCCGGGCCGCTCCTCCGGCGGCTGCGGCATGATCTCCAGCTGGGTGACGGACCGCGCGCCCTGGCGCACCGCCGTGCCGACGCAGTCGGCGCCGGTGTCGCCGCCGCCGATGACCACGACGTGCTTGCCCTCGGCGGAGATCGGCGAGACGGCCAGGTCGCCCTCCTGCACCCGGTTGGACGGCGGCAGGTACTCCATCGCCTGGTGGATGCCCGCGAGGTCGCGGCCCGGGGCGTGCAGGTCGCGCCAGACGGTGGCGCCGCCCGCCAGCACCACGGCGTCGTAGGCCGCGCGCAGTTCGTCGGCGGTGAAGTCGACGCCCGACGTTGGCCGAGGTGCGGAACTCGGTGCCCTCGGCGCGCATCTGGCCGATCCGGCGGTCCAGATGCTCCTTCTCCATCTTGAACTCCGGGATGCCGTAGCGCAGCAGCCCGCCGATCCGGTCGGCGCGCTCGTACACGACGACGTCGTGCCCGGCGCGGGTGAGCTGCTGGGCGGCGGCGAGCCCGGCCGGGCCGGAGCCGATCACCGCGACCCGGCGGCCGGTACGCACCGCGGGCGGCCGCGGGGTGACCCAGCCCTCGGCGAACGCGCGGTCGATGATCTCGACCTCGACGCGCTTGATCGCGACGGGGTCGGCGTTGATGCCGAGGACGCAGGCGGACTCGCACGGCGCCGGGCACAGCCGCCCGGTGAACTCCGGGAAGTTGTTGGTGGCGTGCAGCCGCTCGATCGCCTCCTGCCAGTCGCCGCGGTGGACCAGGTCGTTCCACTCGGGAATGAGGTTCCCCAGCGGGCAGCCGTTGTGGCAGAACGGGATGCCGCAGTCCATGCAGCGCGCCGCCTGCTTGTTCAGCGAGGCTTCGGGAAAGTCCTCATACACCTCGCGCCAGTCGCGGATCCGCACGTCGACGGGGCGACGCTTCGGCAGCTCGCGCTGGTGGGTCATGAAACCCTTCGGGTCGGCCATGTCGTCTCCCCCTTCACCCGTTGCTGGCGGCCATGACCGCCTCGTCGATGTCGCGGCCCTCGGCCTCGGCCTTGGCACGCGCGGTCAGCACGCGCTTGTAGTCGCGCGGCATGATCTTGCCGAAGCGCCCGGCGGCCGCGTCCCAGTCCGCGAGCAGCCCGGCGGCCACCGTCGAGCCGGTCTCGGCCCGGTGGCGCTCGACGACGTCGCGCAGCAGGTCGAGGTCGTCGGCCTCCAGGGGTTCGAGCTCGACCATCTCCAGGTTGACGTGGTCGCGCCGCAGGTCCAGGACGTAGGCGACGCCGCCGGACATGCCGGCCGCGAAGTTGCGGCCGGTCGGGCCCGAGCACGATCGCCCGGCCGCCGGTCATGTACTCACAGCCGTGGTCGCCGACGCCCTCGACCACCGCGGTCGCGCCGGAGTTGCGCACGCAGAACCGCTCGCCGACGACGCCGCGGAGGAACGCCTCGCCGGAGGTGGCGCCGTACAGGATGACGTTGCCCGCGATGATCTGCTCCTCGGCGGCGAACACCGACCCCTCCGGCGGCCGTACGGTGATGCGTCCGCCGGACAGGCCCTTGCCGACGTAGTCGTTGGCGTCGCCGACCAGCCGGAGCGTGATGCCGCGCGGCACGAACGCGCCGAACGACTGCCCGGCCGAGCCGGTGAGGGTGATGTCGATCGTGTCGTCGGGCAGCCCGCCGGCACCCCACTTGCGGGTGACCTCGTGGCCGAGCATGGTCCCGACGGTCCGGTTGACGTTGCGCACCGGCATCTCCAGCCGCGTGGCGTTGCCGTACGCGATGGCGCCCTCGGCGAGCTGGATCAGCGTGTTGTCCAGGGCCTTCTCCAGCCCGTGGTCCTGGGTGGTGGTGTTGTGCAGCGGCGCGCCCTCGGCCACCTCGGGCCGGTGCAGGATCGGCGCGAGGTCCAGTCCGGCCGCCTTCCAGTGGCCGACGGCCTTGGCGGTGTCGATCAGCTCGACGCGGCCGATCGCCTCCTCGAGCGAGCGGAAGCCCAGCGCGGCGAGATGCTCGCGCACCTCCTCGGCGATGAACTCGAAGAAGTTGACGACGAACTCCGGCTTGCCGGCGAAGCGCTTGCGCAGCTCCGGGTTCTGCGTGGCGACGCCGACCGGGCAGGTGTCGAGGTGGCAGACGCGCATCATCACGCAGCCGGACACGACGAGGGGCGCGGTGGCGAAGCCGAACTCCTCGGCGCCGAGCAGCGCCGCGACGATCACGTCCCGGCCGGTCTTCATCTGCCCGTCGGTCTGCACGACGATGCGGTCGCGCAGGCCGTTGAGCAGCAGCGTCTGCTGGGTCTCGGCCAGGCCCAGCTCCCACGGCGTGCCGGCGTGCTTGATGGAGGTCAGCGGCGACGCGCCGGTCCCGCCGTCGTGCCCGGAGATGAGCACGACGTCGGCGTGCGCCTTGGAGACACCCGCGGCGACCGTGCCGACGCCGACCTCGGCGACGAGCTTGACGTGCACGCGCGCCGACGGGTTGGCGTTCTTCAGGTCGTGGATGAGCTGGGCGAGATCCTCGATGGAGTAGATGTCGTGGTGCGGCGGCGGGGAGATCAGGCCGACGCCCGGCGTGGAGTGCCGGGTACTTGCGCGATCCACGGGTACACCTTGTGCGGCGGGAGCTGGCCGCCCTCGCCGGGCTTGGCGCCCTGCGCCATCTTGATCTGCAGGTCGTCGGCGTTGGTGAGGTACTCCGACGTCACGCCGAACCGGCCGGAGGCCACCTGCTTGATCGCCGACCGGCGCAGGTCGCCGTTCGCGTCCGGGGTGAACCGCTCGGGGTCCTCCCCGCCCTCGCCGGTGTTGGACTTGCCGCCGATGCGGTTCATCGCGATGGCGAGGTTCTCGTGGGCCTCGGCGGAGATGGAGCCGTAGGACATCGCGCCGGTGGAGAACCGCTTGATGATCGACTCGGCCGGCTCGACCTCCTCGATCGGTACCGGCGGGCGTGCGCCCTGCGCGCAGCTCGAACAGCCCGCGCAACGTCATCAGCTTGGCCGACTGCTCGTCGACGAGCCGCGGTGTAGTCCTTGAACAGCTCGTAGCGGCGCGGTACGCGTCGAGTGCTGGAGCTTGAAGACCGTCTCGGGGTTGAACAGGTGGTGCTCCCCCTCGCGGCGCCACTGGTACTCGCCGCCGACGTCGAGCGATGCGGTGCGTGGCGACGTTGCCACCCGGCGGGTACGCGCGTCGGTGCCGCTGAGCGCGACCTCCTCGGCGAGCACGTCGAAACCGACGCCGCCGAGCCGTGAGGTGGTGCCGGCGAAGCACTCGTCGATGACCTCGGCGCCGAGGCCGATCGCCTCGAAGATCTGCGCGCCGGTGTAGGAGGCGACCGTGGACACGCCCATCTTGGACATGATCTTCAGGACGCCCTTGCCGTACGCCTTGACCAGGTTGCGCACCGCGGTCGCGCGGTCCAGGTCGAGGTCGCCGCTCTCGACAAGATCCTCGACCGTCTCGATGGCGAGGTACGGGTTGACCGCGGACGCGCCGTACCCGATGAGCAGGGCCATGTGGTGGCACTCGCGCGCGTCGGCGGTCTCGACCACGAGACCGACGCGGGTACGGGTCTTCTCCCGGATCAGGTGGTGGTGCACGGCCCCGGTGAGCAGCAGCGAGGGGATCGGCGCCTTGGACGCGCCGGCGCCGCGGTCGGACAGCACGAGGATGCGCGCGCCGTTCTTGATCGCCGCGGAGACCTCGTCGCAGATCTCCTCCAGCCGGTGGAGCAGCGCCGCGCCTCCGCCGGACATGTCGTACAGGCCGGAAACGACGTGGGGGGCGAACCCGGGCATGTCGCCTTCGTCGTTGAGGTGGATGACCTTGGCGAGCTCCTCGTTGTCGAGGATCGGCGTCGGCAGCACGAGCCGGCGACACGAGTGCGGCCCGGGGGCGAGCAGGTTGGCCTCGGGGCCGAGGGTGGACTGCAGGCTGGTCACCAGCTCCTCGCGGATCGCGTCCAGCGGAGGGTTGGTGACCTGTGCGAACAGCTGCTTGAAGTAGTCGAAGAGCTGCCGCGAGCGGTCCGACAGCACGGCCGGGGGCGTGTCGGTGCCCATCGAGCCGATCGGCTCGGCGCCGCTGCGCGCCATCGGCGTCAGGATGATCTTCAGCTCCTCGGAGGTGTAGCCGAAGATCTGCTGTCGCTTGACGAGCGTCTCGTGCGTCGCGCCCTGGCCCGGCGCCCTTCTCCGAGACGGCCCGCAGCTCGCGCCGCGGGCAGCTCCTCGAAGCGGATCAGCCCGGCGTGCAGCCACTCCTCGTACGGGTGCTCGGCGGCGAGCTCGGCCTTGATCTCGTCGTCCTCGACGATGCGGCCCTTGCGCGGTGTCGACGAGGAAGATCCGGCCGGGCTGCAGGCGGCCCTTGCGGACGACCTTGGCCGGGTCGATGTCGAGCACGCCGGCCTCGCTGGCCAGCACGACGAACCCGTCGTCGGTGACCCAGAAGCGCCCCGGGCGCAGGCCGTTGCGGTCGAGCACGGCGCCGACGATCGTGCCGTCGGTGAAGGTCACGCTGGCCGGGCCGTCCCACGCCTCCATCAGCGTGGAGTGGAACTCATAGAACGCGCGCCGCGCCGGGTCCATCTCGGCGTGGTTCTCCCACGCCTCGGGGATCATCATCAGCACCGAGTGCGGCAGCGACCGCCCGCCGAGGTGGAGTAGTTCCAGGCACTCGTCGAACGAGGCGGTGTCGCTGGCCTCGATGTCGATCACCGGGAAGATCCGCGACAGGTCGCCGGGCAGCAGGTCGGAGCTTGAGCAGCGCCTCGCGGGCGCGCATCCAGTTCCGGTTGCCCTTGACCGTGTTGATCTCGCCGTTGTGCGCGATGAAGCGGTACGGGTGGGCCAGCTCCCACGCGGGGAAGGTGTTCGTGGAGAACCGCGAGTGCACCAGCGCGATCGCGCTGGTGTAACGCCGGTCGGACAGGTCGGGGAAGAACGGCTCCAGCTGCGGGGTGGTCAGCATCCCCTTGTAGACGATCGTGCGGCTGGACAGGCTCGGGAAGTAGACGCTTGCGTCCTGCTCGATGCGCTCGCGCGCGCAGAACACGATGCGGTCCAGCTCCAGCTCGCGCGCGCCGCTCTCGGCGCTGAGGAACAGCTGGGCGAAGTGCGGCATGACGCGGCGCGCCGTCGGCCCGCAAAAGTCCGGGTCGTACGGCAGCTGCCGCCAGCCGAGGACGGTCAGGCCCTCCTCGGCGGCGATCCGCTCGATCGCCGCGACCGCCTCGGCGCGCTCGGCCTCATCGGCCGGCAGGAACGCGATCCCGGCCGCGTACGCGCCGGCCTCGGGCAGGTCGAACCCGGCGGCCTCGCGGAACAGCGCATCGGGGATCTGGGTCAAGATCCCCGCACCGTCGCCGTCGTCGGGTTCGGCGCCCTTGGCGCCGCGGTGGTCGAGGTTGCGCAGGACGGTCAAGGCCTTCACCACGATGTCGTGGCTCTTTCGGCCGGTCAGATCAGCGACCATGCCGACGCCGCAGGCATCGTGCTCGTTGGCGGGGTCGTACAGACCCTGACGCTCGACGCGTCGCCGGCCCGGAGTCATGGCAGCAGGCACCATCAACCCTCCCGTCGTCTCGTTCTGCTCCTTCATCATTGCAGTCCGGGACGACGCTGGCCCTGCTGCGGTGTCTAGAGGTTACAGCACTGTCTGTTTCATCCCCGACGCGAACGATCGCGAAACTTACCTGAAGTGGTGCCCATCTAGTCTCAATGTGTAATCTTTCCCATTTAATTCCGGTGAAACAGGAACTGCTTGCCGGCCTGCTGGACGGCCGAGCTCGGGCTGATCGTGTCGATCCCGTAGGCTGCTGGTCTGGCCGCCGTCCACGCGCCCGGCCCAGCCGACCACGACGAAGTGGCCGTACGCGCCGCTCTGGCGCCGGTCACGGCGGAGCCGAACTTGTCGATCGGCGACGGCCCGGTCACCGGCAGGAAGAAGCCCTTGCCGACTTGGGGTCGAGGTCGTCGAGGAAGGCGTTCGCCGCGTTGACGTCGCTTGCAGGTTGAAGATCGCGAGCTGGCCGACCCAGTGCTGGTCCTCCGAGACGTACGGTGCGCGTACGACCTGCGTGCACCCGTAGCCCTGCCAGGGCCGCCTTGAGCGCCTCACCGGAGATGGTGCTGCCGCAGTCGGAGTCGATGCGCCCCGGGCCCTGGACGTTGAAGTCGTGTTGTCGAGGCTGTCCTTGGAGATCTTCGCCTCCGGCGTCGGCGAACACCTCGTCGAGGGTCAACGGCTTGCTGTCCTGACTCGCGAGGTTCAGGGAGTTCCACAGCGACCAGGACTTCATCGAGTTGTAGGTCACCGGCTTGGCGCCGCCGGCGGACGCGGCCGGCGGACGCCCGCCCGAGGAGGACCGGCCGAAGACGATGACGGCTGGAGCCGGCCGTGGCCTTGGCGCCGTGGGAGCCCAGGTAGTACGCACCGCCGAGCAGGCCGCCGACGAGCGACCAGCGCTCCGGCGATCACCGCGACGATGACGCCCCCGTTGCTCTTCTTCGGAGGCGGCCCCATCGGGGGCGGTCCCATCAGCGGCTGCCCCATCGGCGGCCCGCCACTGCGGCGGGCTCGACTGCGGCAGCCCCGAATTCGGGTAGCCGGCTGCGGCGGGGCCATCGGCGACCCGGTGGGCGGCAGCATCTCCGGGCTCCACTCCTGCGTGGTCGGCTGTGCGCGCCGGGCTGCGCAGGCGTTCCGTACCCGCCCGGCGGGGGCTCGCCCCAGCCGCCGGGCTGGCCTCCGGAAGGCGGCTGTCCTGGCGTGGGCGGGTAGGGGTAGCTCATCGCGTTCTCCTCGGGGGGCACCGCATCGCTCGGTGAATGGGTAGAGCTTAGAACGTGATTCACGCCCTTTGCCGGATTCCGGCGCAGGATGTGGCCGATTATCCAGGCGAGTTCTGGCCGGTCGCACGTACGAGGACGCATTGGGGCGGCCGGCGGTCACCAAAAGGGACAACAGCGCGGCGTCACGCTCGTCGCCGGTGCCCTCGGCACGCTGCACCCAGGTGATCACCGCGTAGTGGCCCATCGCCACACCCCGCGCGATGCTGAACCCCTGGCCGAACGGCGGGAGCGCGGCGGGGCGAGCGGAAAGCCGTTGGCCGCTCTTGGGGTCGGCGTCCGCGACGACCTGGTCGGCGGCCTGTCGCGTCGGCCATGTTGAAGATCGTCACGAGGGCGGCGAAGTGCTGGTCGGAGTAGGTCGCGCGTACGGCCTGGGTGCAGCCGCCCTGCGCGAGCCGGCCGGCGAGCCCGGCGCCCCAGATGGCGGTCGTGCAGCGCGCGTCGAGGCTGGAGGCGGTCAGCCTCAGCGACGCATTGGCGTCGGTGTCAGTGATCTTCTTGGTGCCGAACGCCTGGGCGGCGGTGAGCGGCTTGGCGTCCTTGGAGCGGTCGGCGATCAGCGCGAAGGCCGGCGTCGAGGCCGCCTGGGAGTACGCGGACGCGCCCGGGCCCTCGGGCGGCACGTCCCTGACCGTCGGCGGCGGCGCGGCCTGCGGCCGATCTCCGCCGCCACCGTCACCGCCGAGGACGTACGCCACTGCCGCCGCCACCACGGCGATCAGCACGACCACGCCGGCGGCGGCGAAGAAGACGATCGGCGGGACCGATCGACGGCGCCTGGGTGACGTGACGGGTGTTTCGCCCGGGCGGCGAGACCTGGTCCGGCCGGCCATCGCTATCCGCCGACGAGGACGAGGCGCTCCCAGACGAAGTCGTCGGCCCGCTCGATGGCGATACTGGCGTCCAGTAGCTCGTTCATGGTCTGCGGCTGCCCGCCGCCGGCGCGCTCGACCCAGCTGATCACCACGTAGTGGCCGAACGACTGGCTGTACGCGGCGCTGAAGCCGTTGCCGAAGTTCTCCGTGCCCGCGGCCGTCAGCGGTGCCACGAACCCGGCGTTGCTGTTCGGGTCGAGGTCGCGGACGATCTGCTCGGCGCCCTGGAGCTGGTCGAGGTTCATCGCGACGAACTGGCCGAGGTACTTCTTGTCCTGGCTGACGTACGCGCCGCGGGCGACCTGGGTGCAGCCGAACTTGCGCAGGTCGTTCTGCAACTCCTCGCCCCAGGTCGCGGACGCGCAGTCCGACAGCGCCGAGCCGACCAGGGTGAAGCGGTAGGAGCCGTGGGTGACCGACTTGGCCTCGTCGCCGAAGACCTCGCTCTTGTTGAGTGGGCGCTTGTCCTTGCTGCGCTGGTTGAGCTTGTCGACCAGGGAGTTGGCCGGGGTGTTGACGTAGATCTTCGGTGAGACCCGTGCCGCGGCGGCCGCCTGGCTCTTCTTGCCGTCGCCGCCGCCCATCGTCACCACCGCGACGGCGATGACCACCACGAGGACCGCCAGCGCCGCTCCGCCGATGATGAAAAGGCCCCGGTTGGAACGGCGTGCCCGGCGTCGCCCGCGCGCGGGCTGCCGCTGCTCTTCGCCACCGTCATAACCCATCTCGCTCACGAGCCGGTGAGCTTAGCGAAGGTCGGGGCATGAGTTGTCCATATCGCCATGCCGCCGCTCCGCCGACCTCCGGCGCGGGCTGTGGTTCACGCACGTCAGACGGTGTTCGTGCCGATGAGGGATCCGACGGCGAAGGTGATGGCCGCCGCGGCGCCGCCGAGCACGAGCTGGCGCAGCCCGCCGTACCACCAGGAGCGCGCCGTCACGCGCGACACCAGCTGCCCCAGCCGTGAACAGGCCACACGCCGCGAGCAGGGCGGCCGGCCACAGGTCCGACGAGCCCAGCAGATAGGGCAGGACGGGCAGTACGGCGCCGACCGCGAACGACAGGAACGACGAGCCGGCGGCGAGGACCGGCGAGGGCAGGTCGTCGGGGTCGACGCCGAGCTCCTCGCGCGCGTGCACGCCGAGCGCCTCTTCGGGGTTGCGGGAGAGCTGCCGGGCGACCTCGCGGGCCAGGGCGGGGTCCAGGCCACGCGCCTCATAGAGCTGGGCGAGCTCGAGCTCCTCGGCCTCGGGCCGGTGCTCGAGCTCGCGCCGCTCGACCTCGATCTCCGCCTGGGCCAGCTCCGACTGGGACGCGACGGAGATGTACTCCCCCGCCGCCATCGAGAACGCCCCGGCCGCCAGGCCGGCCAGCCCGGTGAGCACGATCACCTGGTGGTGGACGCGGCCGCCGGCCACGCCGGCGATCAGGGCGAAGTTGGAGACCAGGCCGTCCATCGCGCCGAACACGGCGGGGCGCAGCCACCCGCCGGTGACGTCGCGATGCTCGTGGTGGATCTCGGCGCGCGGAGACTCGGCGGCCCCCTCGACCGTGCTCACGTGGCGCTCACCTGTCAGGACTTTCCCTCACCGGGCTCGACGCCCGTGCTGGCCTTCTCCCGGCCCGCGTCCTCGCCCGCGGCGGGCTCCGCCGGCTCACCGGCAACGCCGGTCTCGGCGCGGTCGCCCGCCCGGTCCGCGCCAGTGGTCTCGCGGGTCTCGCCGGTCCGCCGTCCGCCGCACGCCGGTCTCGGGCTCGGCGGCCGTGTCGGCCGGATCCGCCGTGTCCGCAGGCGTGCCGGCCGGCTCGTCTTCGGCGGGCCGATCCGCGGCCGCTGTCAGGGCCGGGGTCTCGCGCGGCCCGGCGTCCGGTGCCCCGCCGGGTGCCCCGGCGTCGACCGCGGGCGCCGTCTCGGCGGCCGTGTCGGGCGCCGTCGTTTCAGCCCCAGCCTCGGACTCAGGGTCGGGCTCGGCGTCGGGCGTTGTCACGGACGCGGCGTCGGGCGCCGTCTCGGCACCGGCCATCGTGCTCGTGCGGCCGCGGTAGACGTACAGGTAGGCCACCGCGCCGATGAAGACGATCAGCGAGGTCCAGTCGTTGAGGCGGAGGCCGAGGATGTGGTGGGCGGAGTCGACGCGCAGCCACTCGATCCAAGCGCGGCCGACCGTGTAGGCGGCGACGTACAGCGCGAACGTGCGCCCGTACGAGAGCCGGAACCGCTTCTCCGCCCAGATGACCAGCAGCGCGACCCCGATGCACCACAGCGACTCGTACAGGAAGGTCGGGTGGTAGGTGCCGACGTCGGGGGTGGCGAGCGGGCGGTGCGCCGGATCGATCTTGACGGCCCACGGCAGCGTGGTCGGGCGGCCGTACAGCTCCTGGTTGAACCAGTTGCCCCAGCGGCCGATCGCCTGGGCCAGCGCGATGCCGGGCGCCGCCGCATCGGCGAACGGCCGCAGGGAGACGCCGCGGCGGGCGCAGCCGATGTAGGCGCCGAGCGCGCCGGCGGCGACGGCGCCCCAGATGCCGAGGCCGCCGTTCCAGACCTCGAAGACGCGGATGGGGTGCGCGTGCTTGCCGAAGTAGAGCTGGTAGTCGGTGATGACGTGGTAGAGGCGGCCGCCGACCAGGCCGAACGGGACCGCCCACACCGCGACGTCCACGACCGTGCCCTTGACGCCGCCGCGTGCGGCCCAGCGCCGCTCACCGAGCCAGACGGCGACGATGACCCCGAGAATGATCATCAGGGCGTATCCGCGGAGGGGCAGGGGCCCAAGGTGGATGACCCCACGCGAAGGGCTGGGAATGTAGGCGAGCGGCTGCATGGGAAGTGACATTACCGGCTCTGGGTGACGGCTCGACGCCGATCAGGTGGCGAAGTGCGCCGCCGCCTGCCGGTTGACCCGGCGAGGCGGCGGCGTTCGTCACGGTCTTGTTACTTCGCGGGCGTGGAGGTGGGGGTGACGGCGGGACTCGCCGGGGGGCTCGGCGTGAGGGCCGCGGGCGGGGCGGCGAGGATGGCCTGCTCCAGCTTCTTGGCGTTGAGCAGGGTGCCGTTGAGGTCGACCGACTGGCCGTTGAGGAAGACCGTCGGGGTGCCGGTGACCTTGCGGGTCTGCTCGGCGTAGTTCGTCATCGCGTCGAGCTGGCTCTGCTTCTGGTTGCCCTTGACGCACTGCTCGAACTGCGGCGTGTCGAATCCGAGGTTCTTGGCCCAGCCGATGAGGTCCTTGTTGGAGAAGCCGTTCGAGCCCTCCGCCGGCTGGTTCTTGTAGATCACGTCGTGGTACTGGATCCACTTGTCCGGCGGGGCGCACAGGGCCGCGTTGGCGGCGCGCTGCGAGTTGCCCCTGACCGGCTCGGTCTGCTGCTTGAACAGCCAGAACGGGTAGTAGAAGACGTTGACCTTGCCCTCGGCGGCCAGCCGCTTGATGGTGCTCGAACTGGCCTTCTCGAACTCATGGCAGATCGGGCACTGGAAGTCCTCGAAGAGCTCCAGTTTGGGCGCCTTGGCGCCCGGCTTCGCCGCGAGGATCGCACCGTCCGACTGGCGGGTCGCGGGGGCGAGCGCGCCGGTGTAGGCGTTGGGATCCTTCTTGTTGACGAAGTACACCGTGATGACCACGGCCAGCGCCACGACGACGAGCCCGCTCAGGGTGATCAGCAGTCGGCGGGTGCGCTGCTGCTTCGCCTGCTGACGCCTGCGTTCCTCCGCCAGCCGCTCGCGGGCCGACCGCTGTCGAGCGGCCTTACTCATCTGGTCTCCTCTGAAGTTCGTTGAAGGCTCAGGACGGCTTACAGCCCGAGCCACCGGTCGAGCGCGAGCTTTCCGCGCGGGAACACCATCAGCCAGGCCGCGAGGACGAGAAATCCGAGATCACGGAAGATCTCCCGTAGGTAGTGGGTCTGGCCCTTGGCGACCGTGCCGCCACCGCCGAAACAGCCGCAGTCGATGGAGAGCCCACGCGCCCACACCGAGATGATCCCGGCGATGAAGACGATGAACAACAGTCCCACACAGATCGCCATGGCACGCGTCGCGAAGCCGACAAGGATCATCGCGGCGAGTGCCATCTCCAGCACCGGCAGGCCGATCGCGACCGGCGCGACCATGCTCTGCGGCAGGATCCGGTAGGAGGCGACCGCCACTTTCTGCAGCCCTTCCGCCTCGCTGAACTTGGCATATCCCGCGGTGCCGAGAATCACCGCCAGCGCGAGACGGACCACCAGAGTGATCCATTCTTGCTGGCGCAGCACTCCACGCAGAACTCCGACCCGGCCTCCGGCGGCCGCCATCTCTCCAGCCACAGTTGTTTCCTCACGGTTTTCGCGATCCGGCGCGCGCCAGCATAGGCGCTGGACCCATAAGGCCGCCGTCAAGCGCGCGGGCCACATCCTGTCACGTTCCGTTCCGCGGCGAGCACCCTAGCGACGACGCACGCCCTCGGCGAGCTCGGCCGCGAACGCGCGTACGGCGGTCAGCCCCTCGTCCGGCGACGGCGCGTCGAGCAGCCGGCGGATGAACGCCGACCCCACGATCACACCGTCGGCGTAGGCCGCGACCTCGGCGGCCTGCGCGCCGCTGCTGACGCCGAGCCCGAGCCCGACCGGGAGCCGCGACCCCGGCGGCATGGCCGCGCGGGTGCGCTCGACGAGCCGCGCGGCACCGGTGTCGACCACCGCGCGAGCCCCGGTGACGCCCATGACCGAGGCCGCGTAGACGAACCCGCGGCAGACCTCGGTGACGGACGCGAGGCGTTCGTCGGTGGAGCTGAGCGCGACGAGGAAGACGCGGTCGAGGTCGTGTTCCTCGGCCGCGGCCAGCCAGTCGCCGCCCTCTTCGGGGCTCAGGTCGGGCGTGATGAGCCCGGCGCCGCCGGCCGAGGCCAGGTCGCGGGCGAAGGCGTCCACGCCGTAGCGGTCGACCGGGTTCCAGTAGGTCATCACGAGCGTCGGCACTCCGGTCGCGGCGACCGCCTCGACGACCGGGAACACGTCGGCGACGCGTGCGCCGCCGACCAGGGCCTGGTGGACGGCGTCCTGTACGGTCGGGCCGTCCATGAGCGGGTCGGTGTAGGGCAGGCCGATCTCGATGACGTCGCAGCCGCCCTCGACCATGGCCTTGGCCGCCGCGATCGAGCCCTCGTAGGTCGGGAACCCGGCCGGCAGGTAGCCGACGAGTGCGCCGCGGCCCTCGGACCCGGCCTTCTCGAACGCCGTCCCGACGCCGTTCGCCGCGCTCATCGGGCGCTCCCGTTCTTCTCCTCGACGAGCCCGAACCACTCGGCCGCCGTCTCCATGTCCTTGTCGCCGCGGCCGGACAGGCAGACCACGACGACCGGCGGCTCGCCGTCCGCCTCCGCCGCCAGCTCGGGGCCGATGCGCAGCACGCCGGCGAGGGCGTGCGCCGACTCGATCGCCGGGATGATCCCCTCCGTACGGCACAGGAGCGCGAACGCGTCCATGGCCTCGGCGTCGGTGACGGCCTGGTAGGTCGCCCGGCCGCTGTCGCGCAGCCAGGAGTGCTCGGGGCCGACGCCCGGGTAGTCGAGGCCGGCCGAGACCGAGTGCGTCTCGAGGGTCTGGCCGTCGTCGTCTTGGAGCAGGTAGGTGCGCATGCCGTGGATGACGCCGATGGAGCCGCCGGCGAGGGTGGCCGCGTGCCGGCCGCTGTCGAGGCCGTCGCCGCCGGCCTCGAAGCCGTAGAGGCGCACACTCTCGTCGGGGACGAACGCGTGGAAGGCGCCGATCGCGTTGGAGCCGCCGCCCACGCACGCGATGACCGCGTCGGGCAGGCGGCCGGTCAGCTCGATGGCCTGGCGGCGCGCCTCGACCCCGATGATGCGCTGGAAGTCGCGCACCATCATCGGAAACGGGTGCGGGCCCATGGTCGAGCCGATGCAGTAGTGGGTGTTCTCGACGCTGGCCACCCAGTCGCGGAACGCCTCGTTGCAGGCGTCCTTGAGGGTGCGGCTGCCGGTCCTCACCGGCACGACCTCGGCGCCGAGCATGCGCATGCGCGCGACGTTGAGCGCCTGCCGTACGGTGTCGACCTCGCCCATGTAGACCGTGCAGTCGAGGCCGAGCAGCGCGGCCGCGGTCGCGGTCGCGACGCCGTGCTGGCCGGCGCCGGTCTCGGCGATCACCCGGGTCTTGCCCATCCGCCTGGCGAGCAGCGCCTGGCCCAGCACATTGTTGATCTTGTGGGAGCCGGTGTGGTTGAGATCCTCGCGCTTGAGCAGGACGCGTACGCCGCCGGCGTGCTCGGCGAACCGCTCGGCCTCGGTGAGGAGGCTGGGCCGGCCGGCGTAGTCGGCGAGGAGACGGTCCAGCTCGCGGCGGAAGCCCTCGTCGCGCATCGCCTCGGCGTGTGCGGTGGTCAGCTCGTCGAGCGCCGCCATGAGCGCCTCGGGCGCGAAGCGGCCGCCGAACCTGCCGAAGCGGCCCGCCGAATCGGGCAGGGAACGGGAAACGGCGTGCTGCCCGGAGTCGGGCGCGCCGTGAATGGCATCGGTGGTCATGAGGTGTCCTGTCGCGTTCGGTACTTGAAAGGGCCTATCCGGGCTGGTGTGCGGCGGATCGGCGCCATCGTTCGCGCAGGCTCATGGCCATACCCTACTTGCCCTGCCGCAACGCCGGGTGCGTACCGGCCGCCACGAGGTCGGCGACGGCCGACCGCGGGTCCTTGCCCGTGACGAGACTCTCGCCGACGAGAACGGCGTCGGCGCCCGAGGACGCGTACGCCAGCAGGTCGTGCGGCCCGCGTACGCCCGACTCGGCGATCTTGATGATGTTGGCGGGGATCCGCGGCGCGATGCGGGCGAAGGTGCCGCGGTCGACCTGGAGCGTGGTCAGGTCGCGCGCGTTGACGCCGACGACACGTGCGCCCGCGTCGACCGCGCGCTCCAGCTCCTCTTCGGTGTGCACCTCGACGAGCGGGGTGAGCCCGATGGACTCGGCGCGCTCGACGAGGGAGATCAGCGCCTGCTGCTCCAGCGCCGCCACGATGAGCAGCGCGAGGTCGGCGCCGTACGCGCGGGCCTCCCAGAGCTGGTAGGAGGTGACGATGAAGTCCTTGCGCAGCACCGGCACGTCCACCCGGTTGCGCACCTGGGCGAGGTCGTCGATGTCGCCGCCGAAGCGGCGCTTCTCGGTCAGCACGCTGATCACGGCGGCGCCGCCGGACTCGTAGTCGGCGGCGAGGCCGGCCGGGTCGGCGATGGGCGCGAGCGCGCCCTTGGACGGGCTGCTGCGCTTGACCTCAGCGATCACGGACACACCCTGGCAGCGGAGGGCGGCGTAGCCGTCCTTGGGAGACGGCGCGTGCCGCGCCATCTCCTTGAGCGCGTCGAGCGAGACCGCCTGCTGGCGTTCTGCGAGATCGGCGCGTACGCCGTCGAGGATCTCGTCGAGCACGGTCACCTGTCCTCCTCGCCGGCACGTGAGCGAATGGCCCTGTGGTCCGCTCCGCTCAACGTGATCGATCTCCCTACGTCGGTGACTTCGTGCTCCCGATCGTAGCCTTGCCCGGGAGGTGTCTCCGCGCCGGGTGCGGGGTCAGGGGGCGAGGGCGTGCCCCGCGGGGAGGTTGCGCACCACCCAGAACACGACGCTGACCACGGAGAAGGCGACGATCGCCCAGGGCGTGAGCAGCCCGGCCCGCAGGGTGTGGCCGCGGCGGGCGGCGAGGGCCCAGCGGACCCACAAGTAGGCGAGGAGCGGCAGGGTGAGCAGGGCGAGCGCGTTCCGCCCGAACGCCTCGGCGACGTGCCCGTGGGTGAGCGCGTGCACCATGCGCAGCGAGCCGCAGCCGGGGCAGTAGTAGCCGGTGACCGCGAGGAAGGGGCAGGTCGGATAGTGCCCGGGCCGGTTGGGGTCGACCGCGGCGACGTATCCGGCTGCGGCCGCCACCGCCCCGAGCACCGCGTAGGGCGCCAGGCGGCTACGGCCACCTCTCCACACCCGCACGGACGTCACCCCCCAAGGTTAGACCGCCCGCGCACACCCACTCCGTCCTTCACCTCGCCCCCCGACCGGACGAGACGCGGGCCGGCCGTCCGCCCCCCGCGAGCGGCGGACGGCGAGGAGGTGCGGGCCCCAGTGTGGGAACGCCGGGAACGGCCGCCCTGCCGGGCCCGGTCCCCAGGTGGGCCCGGTCCCCAGTGGGGGCCGGGGCTGGGCCGGGTGTGGGGCGCGGTGCGGAGCTCGCAGCGCGATGCGGGACCACCACCTCACGCGCGGGGGAAGGGCTTGTGCTCTGGCGCGCGGAGACGCGACCGCGAGGGCACGGAGCCGGGCGTGCGGGTCCACGAGGCGGAGGTGCGGATACACGGGGCGGGACGCCGACGACACGGCGGCATGTGGGTGCGGGCGCATGGGGACGCGGTTCGGCCGCCGCGCCTGTCACGCGCCTTCGCGCGTGCTTTCCCGGTCGTCGTGCTCAGGGGTCGGCGGCGTAGCCGATGCCGCGGACGGTGCGGAGCGGGCTCAGGGCGCCGAGTTTGGCGCGCAGTTGCGCGATGTGGACGTCGACCGTGCGGGTGCCCGCCGACTCCGCCGAGCCCCATACCGCGGCCAGGAGCTGTTCCCGCGTGAAGACGCGGCCCGGCCGGCTCATCAGGAAGGAGAGCAGGTCGAACTCCGTCGCCGTCAGCGACTTCGGCGCGCCCGCCGCCGTCACGGTGCGGGCGCCCGTGTCCAGGGCGACCTCTCCGGCGCGCAGGACGCCCTCCGGCGGCGGTTCCGGTTCGTGGCCGCGCAGGGCGCGGCCGACCATCGAGACCAGGATGCGCGGGCTGAACGGGCGCGGCACGAAGTAGGGGCCCAGGGGTACCTCGCCGTCCGGGACGACGGACACGACCGTCGCCGTGCCGGCGGCGGCCGCGACCTCCTGTGACACGCCGGCGGACAGGTCCAGGACGATCACGTCCGGGCGCAGCCGACGGCAGAGCGCCGCCGCGGCGGGCGGGTCGGTCGCCAGGTGGACGTCCAGGCCCTCGCGTGACAGGTAGAGGCGTGCCAGGTCGGCGACGCCCGGGTCGTGTTCGACCACGAGCACGGTGCCGTCGCGGTCGGCGAGTGTCACCTCGGCCATGTCGGGCCCTTCTCGTCCAGGCGCCGGGCGGCGCGGCCGCAGGCGGCCGGCGTCGGCCCCGGAGTCAGCGTGTGCGGCTCCGTGCCGGGGCCTCAGGTGGGGTCGTCGCCCCGGTCGATCGCCTTCCACAGGGACGCCGGGTCGTCACCGGCCGGCGGCGCCGTACCCGGGCGATCGTACCGGGCCGACATGCCCGGCCACCGGCGGCCGCGTACGACCGTGAGGAGCCCGGCCGCGGCCAGCAGGGCCCCGCCCGCCAGCGAGAGCGCCCACCAGGCGTTGACGTGCACGGTCGCGGCGCCGCCCAGCCTCGCGAGGTTGCTCTTGTCACCCGCGACCGACAGCACGTGCGCGCGGCGTACGGCGGCCGGGGAGGCGATCGCGACGATCACCCCGAAGGCGGCGAGGAGCGCGCCCACGGCGACGCGCGCCCAGCCTCGTGTGGCCAGCAGCGCCGCGATGCCGGCCAGCGCGGCCCACCCCAGCGCGGCGGTCACGCCGCTGAGGGATCGGCCCGTGACGTGCTGGTGGAGCGTCTCCAGGCCGGCGCCGGCGCGTTCGGTGACCGTCGCCCACGTGCGTCCGGCGAAACCGGCGACCATGGCCGCGCCCGCGCCGCCCAGCACGACGGCGGCGGCGAGTTCGCGGCGCTGGGTCACAGGGGGCGCTCGCCCACGACCGACTCGAGGACGTCGGTGTCCCAGCACGTGCGGTCGCCGGTGTGGCAGGCGGCGCCGATCTGGTCGACCTTGAGCAGGATGGCGTCGCCGTCGCAGTCGAGCGCGACCTCCTTGATCCACTGCTGGTGGCCGGAGGTGTCGCCCTTCACCCAGTACTCCTGGCGGCTGCGCGACCAGTAGGTGGCACGGCCGGTGGTGAGCGTACGGTGCAGGGCCTCGTCGTCCATCCAGGCGAGCATGAGCACCTCGCCGGTGTCGTACTGCTGGGCGATGGCGGCGACGAGACCGTCGGAGTTGCGCTTGAGGCGATCGGCGATCTTAGGGTCCAGGGACATGGCATCCATTGTGCCGGTTGATCGCGGGAGAACGTCTCTGGGGTGCGACGACGGCGAGGAAGACGCCCCGGCCGAGCGCTACGGAGGGAAACTCCCGGAGTCGAATTCTCGGACAAAATGGAAAGAAGCGGACAAATGAAGAGGCCCGTACCGAGAACGGCACGGACCCCAACGGGTGGATGTCTGCGAACTACAGCGGGCGGACCTGGTCCGCCTGCGGGCCGCGGTCGCCTTGCACGACCTCGAACTCCACACGCTGATTGTCCTCGAGCGAACGGAAGCCGGAGGTGGCTATCGCCGAGTAGTGCACGAACACATCCGGACCACCGCCGTCAATGGCGATGAAGCCGAACCCCTTGTCGGCGTTGAACCACTTCACGGTGCCCTGGGCCATGCCTAACTCCTTGCGGGACAAACAGACCCACGCTTCATGGGCCACACTTATGGCTGCTGCGAGCGCGTAAGCCCCGAAGAAGCAGAACACGCCCGCGAGTCATCGGTCCGCGGGCGTCTGGCAAACGAACGTGGAACTACGACTACAACCGCTGTGAGCTTACCAACATCGGTGCCTTCTCACACGTCTCCCGGTGAAAGATCGCTTTTCGCCGCCTCGTCCGCACTTCGGAACTGGTCTTTCACCTCGCGCGGTCAATAAAATCGTCGGGGCTTTACCGGAGCCACTCGGCGACATAACCGCAGATGGGCGCGCGTTGACCGCAGGCACGCCCATCCGGGCCCGCGCGCACCCGCCCTCAGAGCCCCGCCCGAGGCCGCCCAGAGGGCCATCCAGGGCCGTCCAGAGCCCGTCAGGAGCGGAGCTGGGCCGCCCATGAGGCGTACAGGTCCGCGTACCGGCCCGGCCGCCCGACGAGGTCCTCGTGCGGGCCGCGCTGCACGATCCGGCCCTGGTCGAAGACGATGACCTCCTCCGCCGCCTCGGCAGTGGACAGCCGGTGGGCGATGGTGATGGCCGTACGCCCGCGTGTGACGCTCTCCAGGGCCCGCTGGATGCGGACCTCGGTGGCCGGGTCGACGGCGGAGGTCGCCTCGTCGAGCACGAGCAGGTCGGGGTCGGCCAGGTACGCGCGTGCCAGCGCGACGAGCTGCCGCTCCCCCGCCGACAGCGACTCGCCGCGCTGCCCGACCCGGCTCTCCAGGCCCCCGGGCAGTCCCGCGAGCCAGTCGGCGAGGCCGAGTTCGGCCAGGGCCGTGGCGATCTCCTCGTCGGTGGCGCCCGGCCGCCCGTACCGGATGTTGCCGGCGAGCGTGGCGTCGAACAGGTACCCGTCCTGCGGCACCATCACGATCCGCTCGCGCAGCGAGGAGAACCGCACCTCGGTCAGTGGCACGCCGTCGACCAGCACCCGCCCCGACACCGGGTCCATCAGCCGGGTCAGCAGCTTGGCGAAGGTCGTCTTGCCCGAGCCGGTCTCGCCGACGATCGCCACGCGCGCCCGCGGCGCGATCCGCGCCGACACGCCGTGCAGGACGGTCGGGCCGCCCGGATAGGCGAAGGACACGTCCTCGAAGGCCACCTCGATCGCGCCGCGCGGCAGTTCGCGGCCGTTCTCGCCCGGGTCGGCCACGTCCGGCGCGGTGCCCAGGACGTCGAGCACGCGCCGCCAGCCGGCGATGGCGTTCTGCGCGTCGGTGAGCACCTCGGTGGCCACCTGCAACGGGCTGACGAAGAGCGTGACGAGGAACAGGAACGCCACGAGACGGCCGGCCGTCAGATGGCCGCCGACG
The DNA here is from genome assembly GCA_963799975.1 of uncultured Actinomycetota bacterium. GTDB lineage: Bacteria > Actinomycetota > Actinomycetes > Streptosporangiales > Streptosporangiaceae > Actinoallomurus. The sequence goes on from CAWCZF010000006.1 coordinate 2,412,724, forward strand.
CCCATCGCGGTGCCCGCGACCACCACGGCGGCGGTCGCGAGGGCCGCGGCCACCTCGGTCGAGGGGAACGTCGCGGCGACGAGCCGCTGGGCGCGGGTCTGCGCGTCGCGGAAGGAGTCGACGGACTCGTCGATGCGGCGCGCGGTGCGGTCCTCGGCGCCGTACGCGCGGATGACCGAGGCGCCGACGACCGACTCCCCCACCGCCGACAGCATCTCGCCGACCCGCTCGCGCACCACGCCGTACGCGCGCGACAGCCAGCGCTGGAAGTAGCGCAGCGCGAACGCGAGCGGGGTGAACACCGCCCAGACGAGTAGCGCGAGCGGCCAGGAGTAAATCAGCATCAGCACGCTGGCCACCACGAGCTGGCCACCGGCGATGATGATCATCAGGCCGCCGTACTGCATGAACTGGCTGATCTGGTCGACGTCCGTGGTCACGCGCGAGACCAGGCTGCCGCGGCGTTCGGTGCTCTGGGTGAGCATGGACAGGTCGTGGACGTGACGGAACGCGCGCACGCGCAGTGCCGCGAGACCGCCCTCGCTGGTCTGGTAGAGGCGCACGTTCATCCGGTACGCCGCGACCGCGGTGACGACGATGGCCACGCCGCAGATCAATACGGCGGTGCGGATGAAGCCGATGTCCGCGCCGCGCGCGGAGTCCAGGCCGCGGTCGAGGGTCTGCTGGACGGCCACCGGCACGACGATGCGGCCCGCGGTGGCCACGAACGCGAGCAGCAGCGTCACCCCGAGCCCCTGGCGGAACTCCGGGGTCAGGCGCAGGCCGGTGCGCAGCGTGGCCAGGCCGCCGGCGCGGGCCGCGCCGATGCCGGCGCTCCTGGCCCGCCGGGCGTTCGGCTCCTGAGCCGGCCCATGAGCCTGGCCAGGGGACTCGTCGGTCTCGTCGGTCGTGGCGGTCACGCCGGCACTCCCTCGCTCTGGTCGTCCTCGTCGCGCTCGTAGGCGGTGACGAGATTCCGGTAGCCCCCGGAGCGTTCCAGCAGCTCCCGGTGCGGGCCCTGGCCGGCGATCCGGCCGCGTTCGAGGTAGACGACCTCGTCGGCCAGCTCGATGGTCGCCTTGCGGTACGCCACGACGACCACGGTCGCCGCCGAGTCCCGCAGCCCGCTGAGGATGCGGGCCTCCACCTGCGCGTCGACGCTCGAGGTCGCGTCGTCCATGATCAGCAGACGCGGACGGCGTACGAGCGCGCGTGCCAGCGCGAGGCGCTGCCGCTGCCCGCCGGACAGGGTGGTGCCGCGCTCGCCCACCTGGGTGCCCAGGCCCTCCTCCAGCGCGGAGACGAAGCCGTCGGCCTGTGCCAGCCGCAGCGCTTCCCACACGTCCTCGTCCGGCACGTCCAGGCCGAGCGTGACGTTGCCGCGCACGGTGTCGTCGAACAGGTACGTCTGCTGCGGCACGACCGCGGCCGTACGCGCCAGGCCGCCCCGCTCGACGTCGCGTGCGTCGACGCCGTCGAGCAGGACCTCGCCGCTCTCCGGGTCGACGAGCCGTACGAGCAGGTTCGTGAGGGTGGACTTGCCTGAGCCGGTCGGGCCGACGAGGGCGATCGTGCGCCCCGGCTCGACGGCGAAGGCGACGTCGTGCAGGACGTCGCCGTCGGTGTAGCCGAACCGCACGGCGCGCACCTCCAGGCGTACGGGCCCGGCGCCGTCGAGGGCGGCCTGCCCGTACGGGAGGGAGCCGGTGGCGTCGAGCACGCCGCGTACGCGGTCCCAGCCGACGACGCTGCGCGGCACCTCGGCGAGCACCCAGCCGAGCGCGCGGATCGGGAAGGCGAGCAGCGTGAACAGGTACGCCACGTGGACGAGGTCGCCGGCCGAGATCGCGCCGGACCGCAGGCGGATCGAGCCGACGAGCAGGACGGCGAGCACCCCGAGGTTCGGCAGTGCCTCCAGGACCGGGTCGAACAGGCCGCGCACCCGGCCGACCGCGACGTTGGCGTCGCGCAGTTCGCCCGCGGCGGCGGCGAAGCGCTCGGTCTCGGCGGCCTCCCGGCCGAGGGTCTTGACGACGAGCGCGCCGTCGAAGCTCTCGTGCGCGACCTCGCTGACCTGGGCGCGCAGCTCCTGGGCGCGGGCCGCGATCGGGGCGAGCCGCCGCTGGTAGACGACGTTGAGCCCGGCGATGGCGGGGAACACCAGGAAGCCGACGACGGCCACCATCACGTCGGTCAGCAGGATCTCGACCGCGGCGATGACGAGCATCAGCACGACGCCGACGGCCATCGGCAGCGGCGCGATCGGCGCCCACGCGGCCTCGACGTCGGCGTTGGCGTTGGACAGGAGCTGCCCGGTGGGGTGCCGGTGGTGCCAGGCGAGCGGCAGCCGGAGGTACTGTCGGGTGACCATCCGGCGGTAGGTCGCCTGCATGTTGTATTGCATCATCCCGGCGAACAGCCGGCGGCCCGCGACGCCGGCGGCCTTCAGCACCGCCACCCCCACGATGGCCAGTCCGCCCGCGCTGAGCGCGGCGGCGGTGGTGTGCCCGTCGCGGAACGCGGGCAGCACGACGTCCTGGGTGACGCGCCCGAGCGTCCAGGCGCTGCCGACGGTCATGGCCGCGTACAGGGCGCTGAAGACGACGGAGAGCGTGAAGAGAAGGGGTTCGGCCCGTACGGCGACGGCCAGCACGCGCATCCCTTTGCGCAGAATGTCGGATGTCACCTTCTGTGGCATCAATTCCCCTCTCAAGGCTGATTGCGGGGCCGATAATCCCTATCACGCGAAGCGACCCGGTTATTCCGCGCGGGCGCGCCGGGCCTACGATCATGTGGTGGGAAACCCGAACTGGGCGCGTACCGAGCGTGCCGCGCTGTGCGACCTGCTCCTCCAGACCGGCCCGGACGCCCCGACGCTGTGCGAGGGCTGGACGACCGGCGATCTGGCCGCCCATCTGCTGACCAGGGAGCGTCGCCTGGACGCGGCGCCGGGGATCGTGGTGCCGGTGCTGGGCGGCCACACCGAGCGCGTCCAGCGGCACGTACGCGCGGCGACGCCGTTCCCCCGGCAGGTCGAGCTGCTGCGGAGCGGGCCGCCCGGCTGGTCGCCGACCGCGCTGCCCGCCGTGGACCGGCTGGCGAACACGGTCGAGTTCTTCGTGCACCACGAGGACGTACGCCGCGCCGTGCCGGGCTGGACGCCGCGTGAGCTGCCCGCCGCCCTCGAGGAGGACCTGTGGCGGCGGCTGAAGATGGGCCGCTTCACGCTGCGGCGCCTCCCGGTCCAGATCACGCTGGCCGAGCCGGGCGGGCGCACGCAGCGGGTCACCAAGGGCGGCCGGCAGGCGCGGGTCCACGGCCTGCCGAGCGAGCTGGTCCTGTGGACGGTGGGCCGCCGGAGCGCCGCGCGGGTCGAGCTGACCGGCGAGGCCGAGGCCGTGAACGTCCTCTCCCAGGCCCGCTGGCGCCTGTAGCCGGACTCGCCGCCAGGCCTGGAGCCGGGCGGCGGGCCGCTCATGCACCGGCAGCCTCGATCCGGCTCCGCCACCGGCTTCCCCCAGCCCCGCCGTCCCACCTGAGCCGGACGGCCGCGGCGTGCGGTACGTGACTCAGGCGGGGACGGACTCGGGGTCGCGCTCGGGCCGTACGGGCTCGGCGGGGCGGCGGATCAGGGCCAGGGCGACGATCCCGCCGGCCACGCCCAGGACGGCCGAGACCGCGTAGACCGCGTCCAGGCCCGAGGCGACCGCGGACCGTACGATCGGCAGGTCCGGTGCGCGGCCGCCGCTCGCCGCGCCGGCCATGCCGTGCGGATCGGCGACGTGACCGGTCAGCACGTGCTCGATGCGGGCGCGCAGGACCACGCCGAGCACCGCGATGCCGAGCGCGTAGCCGAGCTGGCGGAACGTGTTGAACGCGCCGCCCGCCATGCCTCCGCGCTCCTGCGGGGCCGACGCCATCGCCGCCGAGGACAGGATCGGGATCGCGATGCCGACTCCGAGGCCGCCGACGATGAGGCCGGGCACGATCGCGGTCCAGCCCGAGCCGCCGTCCAGTACGCCCTGCAGGCCCGACCCGGCGCCGATCAGCAGCAGGCCGATCCCGGTGGTCAGCCTCGGCGAGACCCGGTGGAACAGCCGCGCGCCTGCGGCCGAGGCCACGAAGGAGGTCGCGGCCATCGGCAGCAGCGCCAGGCCGGCCATCACCGGGCCCAGGCCAAGCACGGCCTGCAACCACACCGAGGTGAACGCGAGGCAGGCGAACGCCGAGGCCATGAGCAGCGTGCCGCCGAGCATGATCGCGGTGAAGGACGCGCTGCGGAACAATGCGAGGTCCAGCAACGGCTCGCGCACCCGCCGCTCGATCAGCACGAAGATCAGCAGCGCGACGGCGGCCAGGGCGAACATGCCGAGCGGCACCGCAGCGCCGAAGCCGTCGTCGCCCGTGCGGATCAGGCCGTAGGTCAGCGCGGCGGCGCTGACGGTGAAGGCGACGGTCCCGGCCACGTCCGGCCGGGTGCCGGGCGCGGGCCGCGAGGCGCCGACGCAGACGAGCGTCAGCGCGATGGCCACGGCGCTCACCGGCAAGTTGACCAGGAAGATCGCGCGCCAGCTCACGTGCTCGGTGAGCAGGCCGCCGATGACCGGGCCGCCGGCGGCGGCGACGCCGTTGACCGCGCCCCAGACGCCGAACGCGACGCCGCGGTCCCGGCCGCGGTAGGTGCTGTTGAGCAGGGCCAGCGTGGTGGTGAACATCGCCGCGCCGCCGGCGCCCTGCACGGCGCGCGCGGCGATCAGGGCGGGGGCGTTCGGTGCCAGGCCGCAGGCGAGCGAGGCCGCGGCGAAGACCACGAGCCCGGCGACGTACACCCTGCGCCGCCCCAGCAGGTCCGCGAGCGAGCCGGCGCCGAGCAGCAGGGCGGCGAGCGAGAGCGCGTACACGTCCAGGACCCACTGGAGTCCGGCGAACGAGGTCCGCAGGCTCCGTGCCATGCCCGGCAGCGCGACCGTCACGATGGTGATGTCCACCAGCAGCATGAACGCTCCCAGGCAGACCGCCACGAGGGGCCACCATTTACGCATCGGGGGTTTCCTTCCTCTGTCGGGGATTCCCACGATCGGGGCAGCCCGGCGTTCTGGCACAGCCGGACCGCCACAGGCGGCGCTTTCCGACATGAGATAGTTTGCGATGGTGGAATCCATCACACTGGACGAGGTCGACCGCGGCCTGACGCACGCGCTCCAGGTCGACGGGCGCGCGCCGTTCGGGCGGATCGCCGAGGTGCTGGGCGTGTCCGACCAGACCGTCGCGCGGCGCTACCGGCGGCTGCGCTCGGCCGGGGTGCTGCGCGTGGTCGGCTCGATCGACGCGATGCGCCTGGGCTACACCTCGTGGGCGATCCGGATCCAGTGCGCGCCGGACGCCGCCGGCGGCATCGCCGCCGCACTCGCCCGGCGGCCGGACACCTTCTGGGTGCACCTGCTGTCCGGCGGCACCGAGATCGCCTGCGGCACGCGGGCGCGTACGCCGGACGAGCGCGACGCGCTGCTGCTGCAACGGCTGCCGCGCACGGGCCGGGTCGTGTCGGTGACCGCGCACTCGCTGCTGCACCTCTACGTGGGCGGCTCGACGGGATGGGCCGGCCTGGCGTCCCTGTCGGACGCGCAGGTCGAGCGACTGCGGCCCGCGCCACCGGCCGTGGACTACGGCGAGCCGCTGGTGCTCGGCGACGGAGACCAGGCCCTGCTGGCCGCGCTGTCCCTCGACGGGCGCGCTAGCCACGCCGAGCTGGCGGGGGTCACCGGCTGGTCGGAGTCGACCGTACGGCGGCGCATGGACCGGCTGCACGCCGCCGGGGTGCTCTTCTACGACGTCGACATCCCGCCCGAGCACCTCGGCCACCGTACGGAGGCGCGGCTGTGGATGTCCGTACGGCCCGCGCGGCTGGCCGCGGTCGGCGAGGCGCTCGCGGGCCACGCGGAAGTGGCGTTCGCCGCCGCGACGACCGGCCCGGCGAATCTCATGGCATCGGTGAACTGCCGCGACGACCAGGCTCTTTACCGCTACCTCACCGAGCGGATCGGCGCGCTGGACGGGGTCGGGCACCTGGAGACGGCACCGGTGATCCGCACCGTCAAGCGCGCCGGAGCGGTCCTGAAGCCATAAATTTACTTGCCCGATTTGTAGTCGAGTGCGCATCCTGCAGCCGTGACAGACATCGTCCTTCACTCAGCGCGATCACTGCACGGCCGCCTCCAGCGCGGGCGTGGTTGCGCCGCGCGCGGCGCGGCCGGCACGCCGGGCACGGGCGAGCTCGTCTATGACTGCGTGTCCCGCGATCCGCGCTGGGACGCGCTCGATGACCGCGGCCTTTACTACGCGCGGCTGATCTGCGACCTCGAACTCGGCTCCGGCCCCGTCGTCGCCCACCTGTTCGATCCGGCCGACCACGCCGACCCCGACGAGGACCGTACGAACCTCGCCCTGGACGTGCTCGCCCGCCTCGTGCCGATGGGGCGGACGGAGGCGGCCGAGCCGCTGCGGCGGTACGCCCGCGAGGGGTGGAACTGGTACGCGGCGCTGGCGCAGCTCGTCGAGCTGGACGACCCGGCGCTCGCCGAGGGCCTGGACGAGGTGGCCGCGACCCGCTGCGACGACGACGAGCTGGCCTGGCTCTGCGGCGTCGACGGCGCGGTGACGCGAAAATGGGCGCAACGCCATCCGCGCATCGCCGCCGCCCGCCGGCCCGACCTGCGCCCGCACGAACCGCGCGCCGCGCTCGCCGGCCGCACCGACGACGACCTCGCCGCCCTGGCGCGCGGGCACGGGGAGGCGGTGACGGCGGCGATCCTCGAGCTCGGCCGCCGCCGCAGCCCGGTCGTGCTCGACCTGGCCGAGGAACTCCTGCCGGGCGGCGCGTACGACGGGCCGCTGTGCCGTGCCGTGCGCGACCTCGGCGCCGTCGCGCTCCCCCGCGCGCGTGAATGGGCCGCCGGTCGCGGCTCCCAGCACGACGCGGGGATCGACGTGCTGGCCGCGCACGGCACCGAACGCGACGCGACGCCGCTGCTGGCCGCGCTCGAGACGGCACTGGCCGTGGAGGACTGGGACGGGACGGCCATGCCCGCCGCGGGGCTCGGGCGGCTGCGGTCGCGGCCGGCCATCCCCCTGCTGCTGCACGCCTGGGAGCAGAGCGCGAGCTCCCAGCTGCGCGTCACCCTGCTCGGCGCGGTCGCCGGGGTGGACCGCCACGTCGCCGAGCCGTACCTGGTCGAGGCCCTGTGGGATTGCGAGGACGGCGCACGCCGGATCGCGGCCGCCTCCGTTCCCCTCGGGAGCGAGACGCGCACCCGGCTGCGGAGGCTGCGCCAGGAGGCCGCCGAGGAGCCGTGCGTACGGTCGGCCGCGACCGCGCGGCTGCTCAACGATCCGCGCTGAGCTCGGACAGGCGCATCGCCAGCCTGCGGCGCACCGAGGCGTTGTGCCCCGCGACCGCCAGGAGGGTGTTGCGCACCGCACGCGCGGCCGGGCCCGTCGCCACCGCGCCCCGCGTCATCCGGTCGGTCATCGCGAGCACGCCGGCCGCGACCGGGCGGCGTACCGCCTCATAGCCCTCCTCGGTGCCGTCGAGGAGCCGCCGGGCGAGCTCGGCGGCGTCCTGGATGCCGATGTTCATGCCCTGGCCGCCCGCGGGGCTGTGCACGTGCGCGGCGTCGCCGGCGAGCAGGATCCGTCCCGCGCGGTAGCTCTCGGCCATCCGGTGGTGCACATGGAACCGCGAGCTCCACAGCGTCTCCCGTACGCGCGCCGGCTCCTTCTCCGGGCCGCGCGCGTCGAGCAGCGCCTGCACGTCGGCGGTGCCTGGATGCTCCGGCGCGTCCTCGACGGTCGCGACGATCCGGTGCCGGCCGCCGGGCAGCGGCGCGACGAAGACCAGCCCGTCCGCGGAGAAGAACATCTGGGCCTCATCGCCGGGCATCCCCCAGTCCATCCGCACGTCGGCGAGGACGAACGTCTGCGCGTAGGTGTCGCCGTCGAAGCCGATGCCGGCCTGCTCGCGTACGACGCTGTGCATGCCGTCGGTCCCCACGACGTGGCGGGCGCGCACGGTCGCGCCGGTCGCGGTCGTCACGGTCGCGCTCGTGGCGTCCTGCGCCACCCGTACCGCCTCGTGCGGCCGGTGCACCCGCCCGCCGAGCGCCTCGAGCCGTGCCTGGAGGATCTCCTCGGTGCGGCTCTGCGGGATCATCAGCGCGTACGGGTAGGCGGTCGGCAGGTCGCCGAACGGCACGCTCAGCAGCACGCGGTCGCGGGCGCGGACCGTGAAGACCGGGGCGATCAGGCCGTTGCCGATCAGCTCGCCGGTGACGCCGAGCCCTTCGAGGACCTCGAGCGTGCGGGCGTGCACGGCGGCGGCGCGCGAGGTGCCCGCGCCGGCGGCCGCCCGGTCCAGCAGGACGACGTCCGCCCCGCCCGCGGTGAGGAACCCGGCGAGGGTGAGGCCGGTGGGGCCCGCGCCGACGACAACGACGTCCGCGGTGGCGGGAAGCTGTGACATCTCGTCCTCCTCTGTAGGCCAACCTGTGATGGCCAACGTCCGTTGACAAACAACGTACATCGGAAGCCGCGCGTTGCCAACACACGTTGGCCTACACTGACGGACATGCCTTTCACGCAGCGCTCGGAGGAGACGAGGAACGCGATCCTCGCCGCCGCACGCCGCCGGTTCGCCGACGATGGCTACGAACGCGCCACGATCCGGGCGATAGCGGCCGACGCGGACATCGACCCGTCGATGGTGATGCGCTACTACGGCTCCAAGGACGGCCTGTTCGCCGCCGCCGTCGACGTCGCGCTGCACCTGCCCGCCCTCGGCGACCTGCCCGTCCACCAGCGCGGGGAGACCCTCGTACGGCACTTCCTGTCGCTGTGGGAGGGCGGCCGCACGGGCGACGTGATGACCGTGCTGCTACGGTCGGCGGTCACCAACGAGGCCGCCGCCGAACGCGTGCGCTCGATCTTCACGACCCAGGTCGGCGACGTCATCGGGACCTCCGCCGCGGACGGCGCGGCGCGCGCCGCGCTCATCGCCAGCCAGTTCCTCGGCGTCGCGCTGTGCCGCTACATCCTGCGGCTGCCCGACCTCGTCGCCCTCGACGCCGAGACGCTCGCGGCGTCGCTGACGCCCACGATCCAGCGCTATCTGACCGAGCCCCTGCGCGTGCTCAGTCCTGGAGGTCGATGACGACCTTGACCTCCTCCTCGCCCTGCGCGAACGCCTCCTGTGCGCGGTCGAGGGGAAGGCGGCGGGTGACCATCCGCCGCAGCAGTTCCTGGTCGGCCAGGCCGAGGGCGTCCGCGGCCTGTGCGTAGTGGCGGCGGTTGGCGTTGACGGTGCCGAAGACGACGTCGTTCTGCAGCACGATCCCGCGGTTGATCAGACCCGCGTCCACCGCGAGCTCCCGCCCGCCCGACGAGACGCCGGTGAGGCAGACCACGCCCGCGGCCGCGTTGCCGGCGATGGCGTCCAGGACGAGCTGGGGGACGCCGGTCGCCTCGATGACGATGTCCGGCTCGACCTTGGCGGCCACCTCCGGGATCGAGTCGGTGTGGTAAGTCGCGCCGAGCGCGGCCACCAGGTCCGGCTTCGGCCCGCCGGTCACCCGGTCCAGCACGTGCACGTCGAGACCGCGTTGCACGCCCAGCAGCGCGGCGAGCAGCCCGATCGGGCCGGCGCCCGCGATGAGCACGCTGCGCGGCTCGAACCAGGCGCGCTTGCCGATGCGCTCGATGTGCTCCCACGCCTTGGCCACGACCGTGGTCGGCTCCAGCAGCATGCCGACGTCTTCCAGGTCCGGGTCCAGACGTACGGCGTAGTCCGCCTCGACCGTCCAGAGCTGCGAGCCGTAGCCGTGGATCTCCTTGATGCCGTGCTCGGTGTAGCGGCCGTTGCGGCACATGTCGAACTCCCCGTGCGCGCAGGCGCCGCACGGCACCGGGTCGGGCCGCCGCACGATGCCGACGACGAGGTCGCCGGGGCTGAAACCGCTGCCGGGCGCGGCCTCGCGCACGCGGCCGAGCGACTCGTGCCCGAGGATGAGCCGGTCCGCGCCCGGCGGCGCCCAGCCGTAGTGGCCGCCGGCGATCTCCCGGTCGGTGCCGCACACCCCGAGCGCGATGCCCTCGACGAGCAGCTCGCCCTCCCCGGCGACCGGGTCGGCGAACTCGGACACCTCGAGCGACCCCGCCTGAAGCGGCACGACGGTCAGCGCGCGCATGATCATCCCCTCCGCCGACATCTTCCCCGACTCTCCGCAACGTAGCGTCGCCGGGGTACCCGCCGGGATCTCTTGGGACATTCGTGACGTGCGCCCAGGCGTGTGCCGGCGTCAGACCGCCTCCAGCTCGGCCACCGGCCGCTCCTCCGCGTCCGACGGGCGTACGTGCCGCAGCAGCGTGGCGACCACGACGGCCACGACGACCAGCAGGACCGCGCTGACGGCGGCGGCCGCGTGCATGCCGCTCGTGAAGGCGGCACGCGCGGAGGCGAGCAGCCGGCGCGCCCAGGTCGCCCGGGCAGCCGCGCGGCCACCGCCGTCGCGCCGGCCAGGGTGTCGTGGGCCGGCGCCCGCCGGGACGCGCTGACCCGGCCGCGGTAGACGGCGGTGCCGACGCTGCCCAGCGCGGCGATGCCGAGCGCGAAGCCGAACTCGCCGCTGGTCTGGTTCATCGCGCCCGCCGAGCCGGCCTTCTCGACCGGCGCGGACCCCACGACCAGGTCGGTGCCCAGCGTCACCATCGGGCCCGGCGCCGAAGTTGGTGATCGCGAAGCCGATGACCACGGCCGCCAGGCCCGACACGCGGACCGGCCTGGGCGATCAGCAGCAGGCCGCACACCGAGACGCACATGCCGCCGCCGATCAGGTACGCCGGGCGGACCCAGCCGCGCGAGGTGCGGCGCGACGCAGGAAGCTCACCATCGAGGCGCCCACGCCCGGCAGCATGCACAGGCCCGACCGCAGCGGCGACGAGCCCCTGCACGAGCTGGAAGTACTGCGTGATGAACATCATGATCGCGCCCATCAGCATGGTCCCGAACAGCATGCTGCCCAGCGCGGCGCTGAACGTACGGCTGCCGAACAGGCGCATGTCCAGCAGCGGGTCGGCCAGCCGGCGCTGACGCCGCACGAACACCCAGCCGATCAGCACGCCGGCGACGGCGGCCGCGAGCGGCAGCGGCGTGCCAGCCCGTACGCGGCCAGCTCCTTCAGGCCGTACACGAACGGCAGGATCGCGACCAGGGACAGGCCTACGCTGGGCAGGTCGATGCGGCCCGCCGACGGCGTCGCGGTACTCCGGCAGCAGCACCGGGCCGAGCACGAGCAGCAGCACCATCGCCGGCACGCCCAGCAGGAACACCGAACCCCACCAGAAGTGGTCGAGCAGGACCCCCGCGACCAGCGGGCCGAGGGCCGCGCCGCCCACGAAGCAGGCCATCCACACGCTGATCGCCACTCCGCGCTGCCGCGGGACGGTGAACATGTTGCCGATCAGGCCCGAGCGTCGAGGGCGCCAGCGTCGCCCCGGCGACGCCGAGCAGCGCGCGGGCTGCGATGAGCATCGCGGCGCTGGTGGAGTACGCGGCGAGCACCGAGGCGGCGCCGAACCCGGCCGCGCCGATCAGCAGCAGCCTCCGCCGCCCGATCCGGTCGCCGAGGGTGCCCATGGTGATCAGGAAGCCGGCCACCATGAAGCCGTAGACGTCCATGATCCACAGCTGGGCCGTGCTGCCGGCGCCGAGGTCGGTGCTGAGCCGCGGCAGCGCGAGCAGCAGGACGAAGACGTCGATCGAGACGAGCAGCGTGGGCAGGGCCAGCACGGCCAGCCCGACCCACTCCCGTTTCCCTGCCCTGGCCTGCGCGGTGGTGTTCATCGGCGGGCTACCCTTCGCGATGCGGCCGCCCCGGATGGGCGCTTTCACGGGTGAGTCGGAACGCCCGGCCGGACGTTCTCGACATCGGCGCCGGACGATTCGGCGGCTCAGCGGACCGGGTGGCCCGCCCCGCGCAGGGACTCCTTGACGTCGGAGATCTTCAGCTCGCCGAAGTGGAAGACGCTGGCGGCCAGTACCGCGTCCGCGCCCGCCTCGACCGCCGGCGCGAAGTGCGCGACCGCGCCCGCTCCCCCGCTGGCGATCACCGGCACGCGTCACCACGGCGCGTACGGCGCGGAGCATCTCCAGGTCGAAGCCGTTCTTGGTGCCGTCGGCGTCCATGGAGTTGAGCAGGATCTCCCCGACGCCGAGCTCCTCGCCGCGCCGCGCCCACTCGATCGCGTCCAGCCCGGTGCCGCGGCGGCCGCCGTGCGTGGTGACCTCGAAGCCCTCGCCGGAGCGGCGCGCGTCCACCGACAGCACGATGCACTGGGAGCCGAACCGGTGCGCCGCCTCGCGCAGGAACTCCGGCCGGGCGATCGCGGCCGTGTTGACCGACACCTTGTCCGCGCCGGCCCGCAGCAGCCGGTCGACGTCCTCGACCGAGCGGATGCCGCCGCCGACGGTCAGCGGGATGAACACCTGCTCGGCCGTGCGGCGGACGACGTCGTAGGTGGTCGCGCGCTCGCCGCTGGAGGCGGTGATGTCGAGGAAGGTCAGCTCGTCGGCGCCCTCGGCGTCATAGCGGCGGGCCAGCTCGACCGGGTCGCCCGCGTCGCGGAGGTTCTCGAAGTTGACGCCCTTGACCACCCGCCCGGCGTCGACGTCCAGGCACGGGATCACGCGTACGGCGACGCTCATCTGCCCGCCTCCGCCGAGGCGGCGGTGCGCCCGCTCATGCGCGTACCGCCGCGAGGGCCTCTTCGAGGGTGAAGGCGCCCGCGTACAGCGCCTTGCCGACGATGGCCCCCTCCACCCCGTCCGGCACGAGCCGGCCAGGGCGCGCAGGTCGTCCAGCGACGACACGCCGCCGGAGGCGACCACGGGCTGGTCCGTACGGGCGCAGACCTCGCGGAGCAGGTCGGTGTTGGGGCCGCGCAGCGTGCCGTCCTTGGTGACGTCGGTGACGACGTAGCGCGGGCAGCCGTCGGCCTCCAGGCGGTCGAGCACCTCCCACAGGTCGCCGCCCTCGCGGGTCCAGCCGCGGGCCGCGAGGGTCGTGCCGCGCACGTCGAGGCCGACCGCGATCCGGTCGCCGTGCTCGGCGATGATCTTGCGGCACCAGTCGGGGTTCTCCAGCGCGGCGGTGCCGATGTTGACGCGCGCGCAGCCGGTGGCGAGCGCGGCGGCGAGCGAGTCGTCGTCGCGGATGCCGCCGGACAGCTCCACCTTCACCTCCAGCTTGCCGGTCACCGTCGGCGAGCAGCGCGTGGTTGGACCCGCGGCCGAACGCGGCGTCGAGGTCGACCAGGTGGATCCACTCCGCGCCCGCGCTCTGCCAGGCGAGCGCGGCGTCGAGCGGCTCGCCGTACGACGTCTCGGTGCCGGCCTCCCCCTGGACGAGGCGGACCGCCTGGCCGTCGGCGACGTCGACGGCGGGCAACAGGACAAGCGACATGTCTACGACCTCCGGTCGAAGGCGAGCGTGATGAAGACCGGGACCAGGAACGCCGACAGCACCAGCGCGGCCATGCGCGCGGTCCAGGAGGAGAAGTACATCCAGGCGAACACCTGGACCAGCAGGAACGCCACGACCACGACGGCGTTCTGTTCACGGCGACGGCGCGCGAGGAGCCCGCCGGGCCGCCCGGAGCGGCGCGGCAGCAGCCGGGTCACCCGGCTGCGATCCGTGCCCGGCGGCGCGCCGTGCGTGCGTCGCGCCGGGCGCTCTGCGCCGCGGCGCGCTCACGCGCGGCCTCGCGTTCGGCCCGCCGCCGCTGGCGTTCCTTGCTCATGGAACCGTCGTCAGCCAGTTCGTCAGGACCTCGGCGCCGGCGTCGCCGGACTTTTCCGGGTGGAACTGCGTGGCGCACAGCGGGCCGTTCTCCACCGCCGCCACGAACCGCTCGCCGTGCTCGGCCCAGGTCACCAGCGGCGGCGGTGAACAGCCGGCCCGGCTGCAGCTCCCAGCGGCGCACGGCCGTAGGAGTGCACGAAGTAGAAGCGCGTCGCCGGCGTCGAGCGCCGGCGAACAGCACCGACTCCGTCCGGCGCGTCGACGGTGTTCCAGCCCATGTGCGGCAGGATCGGGGCGTCCAGCCGCTCCACCGCGCCCGGCCACTCGCCGCAGCCGTCGGTGGTGATGCCGTGCTCGACGCCCTTCTCGAACAGGATCTGCATGCCGACGCAGATGCCGAGCACCGGGCGGCCGCCGGCGAGCCGGCGGCCGATGATCTGGTCGCCGCGGACCTCGCGCAGGCCCTCCATGCAGGCCGCGAACGCGCCGACGCCCGGCACGACCAGCCCGTCGGCCTCCAGCGCCGTGTCGAAGTCGGCGGTGACGGTCACGTCCGCGCCGAGCCGGGCGATCGCGCGCTCGGCCGACCGGAGGTTGCCCGAGCCGTAGTCGAGAACGACGATGTGCGTCACAGCGCGCCCTTGGTCGACGGGATGCCCTGTGCGCGCGGGTCGTGCTCGCACGCGTCCCGCAGCGCCCGGGCCAGGGCCTTGAACTGGGCCTCGACGATGTGGTGCGCGTTGCGGCCGTACGGCACGTGGACGTGCAGGCAGATCGCGGCGTTGAAGACGAACGCCTCGAAGATGTGCCGGGTCATCGTCGTGTCGTAGTCCGGGCCGATCATCGGCGCGATGCCCTCGGGCTCGCTGTGCACGAGGTAGGGCCGGCCGGACAGGTCGACGGTGACCTGGGCGAGCGTCTCGTCCAGCGGCACGCTCGCGTCCGCGAACCGCCGGATGCCGGACTTGTCGCCCAGCGCCTCGCGGAACGCCCCGCCGAGCGCGATCGCGGTGTCCTCGATCGTGTGGTGGCTGTCGATGTGCAGGTCGCCGGTGGTCTTGACGGTGAGGTCGAACGAGCCGTGCTTGCCGAGCTGGGTCAGCATGTGGTCGAAGAACCCGACGCCGGTGGCGACGTCGACCTGGCCGGTGCCGTCGAGGCCGACCTCGACGAAGACCGAGGTCTCCTTGGTGCCCGCTGCTCGACCCGGCCCGGTGCGCTTCCCCGGCTCGCCCGCGGCAGCCACTCATCGGCTCTCCTCCAGGGCGGCGCGGAACGCCGCCATCTCCTCGGGCGTGCCGACGCTCACCCGCAGCCACTCCGGCGGCCCGACCTCGCGGATCAGCACGCCCCGATCAAGAATGCCCTGCCAGACCCGGCGCCGGTCGGGGAACCGGCCGAACAGGACGAAGTTCGCGTCGGAGTCGGCCACCGTCCAGGCCCTCGCCGCGCAGCCAGCCACCAGGGCGTCGCGCTCGGCCCGCAGCGTCTCGACCGCGCCCAGCAGCTCGCCGTGGTGCGCGAGCGCCGTACGCGCGACCGCCTGGGTGACCGCGGACAGGTGGTACGGCAGGCGTACGAGCAGCAGCGCGTCGATCACCGCCGGGTCGGCGGCGAGGTAGCCGACGCGCGTGCCGGCCATCGCGAACGCCTTGCGACATCGTCCGGGTGACGATCAGCCGGGGGTGGCCGGGCAGCAGCGACAGCGCGCTCGGGGTGCCCTCGCGGCGGAACTCGGCGTACGCCTCGTCCACCACGACCATGCCCGGCGCCGCGTCGAGGACCGCCTCGATCGACCGCCAGGGTCAGCGAGGTGCCGGTCGGGTTGTTCGGCGAGGTCAGGAAGACGACGTCGGGCCGGTGCTCCTCGATCGCGGCGACCGCGCTCTCGGCCGTCCAGCCCGAAGTCGTCGTCGCGGCTGCGCGTCGATCCACGCGGTGCCGCTGACCGCGGTGATGATCGGGTGCATGGAGTAGGACGGCTCGAAGCCGAGCGCGCTGCGGCCGGGGCCGCCGAACGCCTGCAGGATCTGCTGGATGATCTCGTTGGAGCCGTTCGCCGCCCACACCTGGCCCGCGGTCACGCCGTGCCCGAGGTAGTCGGCCAGGTCCTTGCGCAGCTCGACCGCGTCGCGGTCGGGGTAGCGGTTGAGCCCGCCCGCGACGTCTCCGACCGCACGCGCCAGCGCGGCGACGAGCCGCGGCGAGGGCGGGTAGGGGTTCTCGTTGGTGTTGAGCCGGACGGGCACGTCGAGCTGGGGCGCGCCGTACGGCAGGCGGCCGCGCAGGTCGTCGCGCAGCGGCAGGTCGCCGAGCGAGATCGATCTCGCCGGTCACTCCGGAATCCCCCAGTCATACCGCGCCTTCAGCGCGGCGCCGTGCGCGGGCAGGTCCTCGGCCTCGGCGAGCGTGACGACGCGCCGCGTCGCCTCGGCCAGGGCCGCCTCGTCGTAGTCGACGACGTGGATGCCGCGCAGGAACGTCTGCACGGACAGCCCGCCGGAGTGGCAGGCGCAGCCGCCGGTGGGCAGCACGTGGTTGGAGCCGGCCAGGTAGTCGCCGAGCGAGACCGGCGAGTGCGGGCCGACGAAGATCGCGCCGGCGTTGCGCACCCGCGCGGCGACGGCGGCGGCGTCCGCGGTCTGGATCTCCAGGTGCTCGGCGGCGTAGGCGTCCACGACCCGCAGGCCGGCGGCCAGGTCGTCGACCAGCACGATGCCCGACTGGCGCCCGGCCAGGGCCGCGGTGATGCGCTCGGTGTGCTTGGTGCGCTGGACCTGCGGGCTTGAGCTCGCGCTCGACCGCGTCGGCCAGCTCGGCCGAGTCGGTGACCAGCACGGCGGCGGCGAGCGTGTCGTGCTCGGCCTGGCTGATCAGGTCGGCGGCGACGTGGACCGGGTCGGCGGTGGCGTCGGCGAGGATCGCGATCTCGGTCGGGCCGGCCTCGGAGTCGATGCCGATCACGCCCTTGAGCAGGCGCTTCGCGGCGGCGACGTAGATGTTGCCGGGGCCGGTGACCAGGACGGCCGGGCGGCACTCCTCGGTGCCGTAGGCGAACATCGCGATCGCCTGCGCGCCGCCGGCCGCGTACACCTCGTCGACGCCGAGCAGCGCGCAGGCCGCCAGGATCGCCGGGTGCGGCAGCCCGCCGAACTCCCGCTGCGCGGGCGAGGTGACCGCGAGCGAGGCGACGCCCGCCTCCTGCGCGGGCACGACGTTCATGACCACGCTGGAGGGGTAGACCGCCTGGCCGCCCGGGACGTAGAGCCCGACGCGCTCGACGGGCACCCAGCGCTCGGTGACCGTGCCGCCGGGGACGACCTTCGTGGTCACGTCCGTACGGCGCTGGTCGCGGTGGACCAGCCGGGCGCGGCGGACGCACTCCTCGAGCGCGTCGCGCACGGCGGGGGGCGAGGTCGTCGAGCGCACGCCGGATCGCCTCGGCGGGCACGCGCGAGGAGGCCAGCTCGACGCCGTCGAAGCGCGCCGTGTGCTCGCGCACCGCCACGGCTCCGCGATGTCTTACGTCGTCGCAGATCGGCCGCACCTTCTCCAGGGCGGCTTCGACGTCGAGCTCGGCTCGCGGCAGCACGTCGCGCAGGTCATCCGGCAGGGACCCGCGCAGGTCGATACGGGAAATCACCTGATCAGTCTACGAACAGCGCCCGGCCGCCCGGGCACGGGTCTCGAATGGCGAGACGCCGTGGTCGAAGGAACGGGACGATTCGGCGCGCTTTCACGGCTTGGCGAGCAGGGTGCCCTCCAGGACCGTGACGGCGTCGCCCCGGAGGATGACGCGGTCGCCCTCGATGGTGAGGCCCACGTCTCCGCCGCGCGCGGAGACCTGGCGGGCGCGCAGTTCCGTACGGCCGAGGCGCGCGGCCCAGAACGGGGCGAGCATGCAGTGCGCGGAGCCGGTCACCGGGTCCTCCGGGACGCCGACCGCGGGCGCGAAGAAGCGTGAGACGAGGTCGTACTCGGTGTCCTGCGCGGTGACGCAGACGCCGCGGCCGCCGAGGCGTGCCAGCGCGTTCAGGTCCGGCTTGAGCGCGCGTACCTCCGCCGGGTCGGCCAGGAGGGCGAGGATGTCCTCCTGCGTGTTGCGGCCGATCCAGGAGGGCGTCACGCCGAGCGCCTCGACCAGGCCCGCGGGGGCCTGGACCTCCTCCGCCGGTGCGGCGGGGAAGTCCATGGCGTACCGCCCGTTCTCCCGGCTGACCGTGAGCACGCCGCTGTGCAGGGTGCGGAAGCGTATCGGCCGGTCGGCCGGCATCGCGCCGGTCTCGTACAGCAGGTGCGCCGAGCCGAGCGTGGCGTGCCCGCAGAGTCTCACCTCGATCGTGGGGGTGAACCAGCGGAGCTCGTAGTCGGCCTCCGGATCGTCGTCGAGCCGGCGGGGGAAGGCGGTCTCGGCCTGGTTCATCTCTCCGGCGACCCGCTGCATCCAGCCGGGGTCGGCGGGCGTGTCGAGGACGCAGACGGCGGCCGGGTTGCCGGTGAAGGGACCGTCGGTGAAGGCGTCGACGATGCAGATGCGCATGCCGCCATCCTAGGCGGCCGGTCGCCCGCCGATCATGCGGCGGAACGCTTCTCATCCCTCGCGTGGCCGCCGGTGGGCGAAGGCGGTCCCAGCGCCCGGCCAGGGCACATTCCGGATTTCGCGGCCTCCCGCCTTTACATTGTAGATCAACTTCGCGAGGATCGGGGCAGCGAAGATCGCCGCGAGGCCGTACGCTCGTGGACGTGACCGAACGGCTGCCGATCTTCCCGCTGGGGGCCGTGCTCTTTCCTGGACTGGTGCTCCCCCTGCACGTCTTCGAGGAGCGCTACCGCCTCCTCCTGAGCGAGCTGCTGGCCGGCGACGAGCCGCACCGGTTCGGCGTCGTCTCGATCGAGCTCGGCCACGAGGTCGGCCCCGGCGCCGCCCGGCGGCTCTCGGCCGTCGGCTGCACCGCGGAGGTGCGCGACGTGCAGGAGCACGAGGACGGCACGTTCGACGTCGTCACGACCGGCGGCACACGCTTCCGCGTCGAGGACGTCGATGACTCCCTCGCCTACCTCACCGCCGACGTGACGATGCTGCCGGATGAGGACGGCCCGGGCGCGCGGCGCGCGGTGGGCCCGGTGACCCGCCTGTTCCGCCGCTACTGCGAGCGGCTCGTCGCCCACGGCGCCGAGGTCAACGACCTGGACGACCTGCCGGACGAGCCGCTGGAGCTGTCCTACGTCGTCGCGGCCTCCCTCGTGCTGGACCGGTCCGACAAGCAGCGTCTCCTGCAGGCCGAACACGCCGCGGCACGGCTGCGCCTGGAGTACCAGCTGCTGAGACGGGAGAATCTCCTGCTCGAGACCTTCCCCACCGTCCCGGCCTCGGAGTTCCTGGGCGGCGGCGTCAGCCCCAACTGAAGGCCCGCCGAGAGCCCGACCGAGGAGCGCCCCCGTGTCAATGAAGAAGCGCGGCGGCAAGGGCACGCCCGCGACGGTCGCGGCCACGCGCGCCGGGATCGCCTTCACCCTCCACCCGTACGCGGTGGCGTCCGAGGCGGGGGACGGCGCATCGTACGGCGAGGCGGCGGCGGACGCGCTCGGCGTGCCACGCGACCGGTTGTTCAAGACGCTGGTGACCGAGGTGGACGGCGACCTCACGGTCGCGGTCGTCCCGGTCTCGGCCACGCTCGACCTCAAGGCGCTCGCCGGCGCGGCGGGCGGCAAGCGCGCGGCCATGGCCGACCCGGCACAGGCCGAGCGGGTCACCGGCTACGTGCGCGGCGGCATCAGCCCGCTGGGCCAGCGCAGGCCGCTGCCGACGGTCGTGGACGAGTCCGCCTCAGCCTTCCGGACGATCTACGTCTCCGCGGGGCGGCGCGGCCTCCAGGTCGAGCTGGCCCCCGCCGACCTGATCCGGCTGACCGGTGCCGCCGTCGCCGGCATAGCCCGCGGACCGCCCGTGACTCACGGCGCGCCACGTCGACCGCCTCCAGCAGCCCGAACACCACGATCGCGAGCAGCGGCCAGGCGAGCACCACGCCGCCCGCGTGCAGGTGCAGGGCGCCCTTGGCGGTCGCCCCGTCGTGCGCGGTCCGTACGTCGTGCTGGAAGGAGGACCGGCCGATGAGGCTGCCGACCCGCCAGGCGATGAGGCCGGCGGCGATCCCGCCCGCGCCGAGGGCGGCGAGCAGGCCGATCTCGCGGAGCCGGCCGGCCAGGACGTACGCCACGACGCCGCACAGGAGGCCCGCCGACGCGGTCAGCACGGCGAACCAGCCGTCCGCGGCGATCAGCGTCTGACTCTCCGGATCGCCGAGGAACGCCTTGCCTCCGGCGATCACGTACGTCGTGCGCGGCGCCACCGTGGTCCACAGCAGCCCGGCGGGGACGCCGAGCACCGCGATCACGAGAGTCGCCACCGCTCCGATCCGAAGCTGGCCGGCCATCCCCGACTCCCCCCGCTCCTCGCTGATGATCGCAGCGTATCGCTTGGCCGATACCGGGCCTGAGCGGCTCCGCAGCGCGAGCCCGTCTGAGATAGTGTGCCCGCCATGTCTGGATTCAGCCCGGCGTTCGACCGGCTGGGGGCCGCGTACGCGGCCATCTCCGCCCAGCAGCAGGAGGCCCTCGTGGACTTCCTGCCCTCCGCCGACTGGAGTGCCGACCTGACCACCGGCACCTACTCACAAGGCGACGTCACGTTGAAGGTCGCCCTCCTCGGCAGCTTCGCCGAGGAGAATCGCAGCTGGCTCTGGGGCTGGGCGAACCCGCAGTTCGGCCCCGACCACCCCGCCGTGGTCAACCCCAGCGCCGTCGGCGCGCGCCTCGCCGTCCCCGAGCTCACCGTCGCGGAACTGGACCTGTCGTGGTACGAGGGCCCGGCGCGCAGCGGCGGTGACATCGTCGCCATGGCCACTACCGGTCTGATCGGCTCGCCGGGCGCGATCCCCGGCACCTACGACGGCGGCGTGGCCTACTTCGCCATCCAGGACCCCGCGGCCCCCGTGCCCGGCTGGGACCCGGTGACCGCACCCCGCATCATCACCAGCGGTCTCACGCTGTTCCCGGCCGACCACCGCCTGACGGTGGCGCGCTACTTCAGCCACCACGGCCTCCCGTACGAGGAGACCGAGTCGGCGATCACCGCGACGCTGCCCGGCGGCGGCGCGTGCACGGCCGCGTTCGACGACGACCGCTTCGTCTCGATGTCGATGGAGCCGGTCGCCGCGCGCTGACCGCGCAAAACCGTTCGACGCGGCCGGCCGCCGGGCCGTAGCCTCGCGGCATGTTCGCCATGGCCGCCCTCCTCGCGCCCGCGCCGCTCCACGCGCCGGGCGCCGCGGCCGTGCTCGCCGGCGGCCTGCGACGCTGACCCTCCTCCGCTCCGTCCTTGGAGAACCCGCGGAGGAGGGTGGCATCGGCGGTCCGCGCACCGCCGTGGTTCTCACGTTCGCACCAGACGCCGAGGACACGTCATGGCCAAGCAGATCTACACACGCGGCAAGCCGCACATCAACATCGGCACGATGGGACACGTCGACCACGGCAAGACCACGCTCACCGCGGCGATCACCTCGGTGCTGGCCCGTCAGGGGCTGGCCGAGGCCGTGCCGTTCGAGGGCATCGACCGGGCCCCGGAGGAGCGGGACCGCGGCATCACCATCACCATCGCGCACGTCGAGTACGAGACGCCGACCCGGCACTACGCCCACGTCGACATGCCCGGCCACGCCGACTACGTCAAGAACATGGTCACCGGCGCGGCCCAGGTCGACGGGGCGATCCTGGTGGTGTCCGCGCAGGACGGCGCGATGCCGCAGACCCGTGAGCACGTCGTGCTCGCCCGGCAGGTCGGCGTACGGCACATCGTGGTCGCGCTGAACAAGGCGGACACGGTCGAGGACGCCGAGCTGCTGGACCTGGTCGAGCTGGAGGTGCGCGAGCTGCTGACGCGGTACGGGTTCCCCGGCGAGGAGGTCCCGGTGGTCCGGGTGTCCGGGCTGCGGGCGCTCCAGGGTGACCCGTACTGGGTCCGGCGGATCGAGGACCTGCTCGCGGCGGTCGACGCGTACGTGCCGGTGCCGGCGCGGATCCTGGACCGGCCGTTCCTCCTGCCGATCGAGAACACGATCAGCATCACCGGTCGCGGCACGGTCGTGACCGGGGTGGTCGAGCAGGGCACGACCCGGCTCGGGGAGCGGGTGGAGGTGGTCGGGCTCGGCGAGACGTTCTCGGCCGTGGCCACCGGGCTGGAGACGTTCGGCCAGGCCATGGACCATGCCGAGGCCGGCGACAACGCGGCGGTGCTGCTGCGCGGCGTGCGGCGCGACCAGGTCCGGCGGGGTCAGGTCGTGGCCGCACCGGGCACGATCCGCCCGTACGCCCGGTTCCGCGCCGAGGTGTACGTGCTCGGGACGGAGGAGGGCGGCCGCAACCGGCCGTTCTTCACCGGGTACCGCCCGCAGTTCCACGTCCGCACGACGGACGTGGACGGTGAGATCGAGCTGGGCGAGGGCGGCATGGCGCTGCCGGGAGACACGGTGACGATGACCGTGTCGCTGGGCCGGGCCGTCGCCCTGGACGAGGGCCTGGGCTTCGCCATCCGCGAGGGCCGCCGCACCGTCGGCGCGGGCACGGTCACCGCCCTGCTCGAGTAGCCCCTCGATCCGCGGACGGGGGAACCCTCCACCGCGGATCGGGGTATCGGGGTATCGGGGTTCGCCCTCGGAGACCAACGGCCTCCGAGGGCACTCCTCTCCGAGCCTTTCGCCGCGCCTCTCCCCGGTTTCAGCTGCCGGTTTGGGTTGGCCCGGCACCTCGCCCACACTCCGCGCACGCGATCCCGAAACCCGCCGCGCACCCGCTGTCCGGCTTCCCGCCGGGGGGCGTTCGTTCGGTGCCGGGCTTCGGGGCTTGCTCAGATGCCCATCTCGTCGATCTGCTTCAGCAGGTCGGCGCGGCTGCCGGCGGAGGAGGTCTGGACCGCGGCGCCGGTCGTCGGGGGCAGCGGCTTGGTACGGCCGCCGTCGCCGTCCTTGGGGCGCCCGGCGCGGCGGTCGCGGAGGAACCAGCCGCCCGCGATGCCGGCGACGAAGCCGAACAGGTGACCCTGCCAGCTGATGCCGCGGTGCGGCAGCAGCACGGTGAACTGGTACGCGAAGCAGAGCGCCATCACCAGGCCGACCGCGATGTCGATGCGGTGCCGGTCGAAGAAGCCGCGCACGATCACGTAGCCGAAGTAGCCGAACACGACGCCGCTGGCGCCCGGCCGTGACCGTGCCCGGCGCGGAGACCAGCCAGGCGCCCAGGCCGCTCACCAGCACGATCAGGGCGGTGAGGACGAGGAACTTCTTGACGCCGCGGAAGGCGGCCAGGAAGCCGAAGATGAACAGCGGCCCGGAGTTGCCCTCGATGTGGCTCCAGCTCAGATGCAGGAAGGGCGCGGTCACGATGCCGGTGAGGTCGCCGGCGTCGCGGGCACGGATGCCGTAGCTCACGCTGAGCCGGTAGCCGTCCGCCCAGTTGACCACCTGCACGACCCAGATGACCGCCAGGACGCCGACCATCACCCAGAACGCCTTGAGCGCCTCGGCGACCACCGCCTCCGCGCCGACCGGTCGCACGTCACCGCTAGCCATGATCACCGCGCCTCTCCGGCCGAAGCAGTCCTCTCCGAAAGATAGCCCGCCGGAGGCGTACGGAGTGCCGCTGTGGACCGGCTTTCCCGTACGGTTTCGCGGTCATGCGCCGCCCGCGGGGTCTCCCGGCCGAGCGTGCGCGCGGCCGCCTTCAGACCGGGGCGCCCCGGCGTTCGGCGGTGAGCGTGTGGCGCACGGCGTGGCGTACCGCGTCGGCGGCCCAGTCGCCCGCCGACGTCTCGCGCATCCGCTCGGCCAGCACGCGCCAGTCGCCCGACGTCGCGAACAGGACCTTGGCCAGGCCCGCCGCCTCGGCGAGCGCGCCGAGGGCCAGGGTGCGCGGGCCGGGCGACACCCGCGCCGTCGCGGCGGCGACCACCCGCTGGTGCGCCTCCCACAGCGCGACGATGTCGCGCACCGGATACCAGGTCTCGGCGAAAAGTCCGTAGTTGCGGTGCCGGTCGACCTCGATCCGGCCGCGGTCCAGCATGCGGGCGAGCAGTCGTTCGGTCAGGCCGGTCTCGCGCAGGCGGGCGACCCACTCGCGCGGCGTACGCGACGAGCCCGCGATCTCGGTGAGCAGGTCGTCGAGGATCGGATCGTTGGTCGGCGCGCCGCCCGCCGTCACCAGAACGCCGTCATCCATCGCGAGCCGGCCGGCGAGGCCGAGTTCGGACAGCAGCGCTCCGGCGACTCCGCAATCCATCGCGGCGGAGGCGATGCGGCACTTGCCGCGGATGTCGTGGGTGAGGAGGATGAGCTCCTCTGCCAGCGTCTCGGACACGGTTTGAACGCTAAAGGGCCCGTAAGTCCCCTCGGTAAACAGAAGGCAAAGTGTGTCAGGCGGTCACGGGCCCACGGCGGATCCGCGCCGAGAGCACGGCCGCGACCAGGCAGAGCGCGCCCGCGCCGTACCAGGCGGCCGCGTAGTCGCCGAGCTGGTCGCGGACGATCCCGGCGGCGACGGCGGCGATCGCGGCGCCGATCTGGTGCGAGGCGAAGACCCAGCCGAACACGATCGGCCCGGACATGCCGAAGTTCTCCCGGCAGAGGGTGACGGTCGGCGGCACGGTCGCCACCCAGTCCAGGCCGTAGAAGATGATGAACACCAGCATGCTCGGGTGCGTGGTGCGCGCGAACAGGCTCGGCAGGACGAGCAGCGAGCAGCCGCGCAGCGCGTAGTAGACGCCGAGCAGCACCCGCGAGTCCATCCGGTCGGTGAGCCAGCCGGAGAAGATCGTGCCGACGACGTCGAAGACGCCGACGAGGGCGAGCAGGCTCGCGGCCGCGGTCTCGGGCATGCCGTGGTCGTGCGCGGCGGGGATGAAATGGGTCCCGACCAGGCCGTTCGTGGACGCTCCGCAGATGGCGAAGCCGCCGGCGAGCAGCCAGAAGACCCGGGTCCTGGCCGCGCGTGGCGAGCGCGCCGACCGCGCGCCGTGCCGCGCCGGTGGCACGTACGGCGCGGCGCAGCTGCTCGGTCGCCCCGTACGGCGAGGAGGCCCACGTCGGCTCGGGGTGGTCGCGCAGCAGGAACACGACGAGCGGCACGACGGCGACCGCGGCGAGGCAGACCGTCACCGCGGCCGACGCGCCAGCCGTACATGTGGGTCAGGTGGGCCAGGACCGGCAGGAAGACGAGCTGCCCGGCCGCGCCCGCCGCGGTGAGCACGCCGGTGACGATGCCGCGGCGCGCGACGAACCAGCGGCTGGTCACGGTGGCCACGAACACCATCGCCATCGACCCGGTGCCCAGGCCGACCAGGACGCCCCAGCAGGCGATGAGCTCCCACGGCGCGGTCATGAACACGGTCAGGCCGCTGCCCGCCGCCACGAGCACGAGCGCGGTCGGCGACCACCTTCCGCATGCCGAAGCGGTCCATGAGCGCGGCGGCGAACGGCGAGGTCAGGCCGTACAGCACGAGGTTGACCGAGACGGCGGAGGAGATCGTGCCGCGTGGCCAGCCGAACTCCTCGCGCAGCGGATCGATGAGCACGCCGGGCGTGGCGCGGAAGCCGGCGGCGCCCACCAGGGCCACGAGGGCGACCGCCGCCACGATCCAGGCGCGGTGGAGGCGCAGGCGAGTCTTGGGCGGGGTATCCGGGATTGTCGCTGTCACGGGCACGATCCTCGGACACGGCCAGCTCTCCCGGACGAGTGGCCGGAAAGCCAACATCTGAAATAATCGGGCCATGGCCCGCATGAGATCGCCGTCCTCGCTCTCGACGACGTCGTGGTGTTCGACCTGGGCGTGCCCGCGCAGATCTTCGGCGCGGCGCGCGACGGCGCGGACCGCCGCTCTACCGCGTGCGCGATCTGCACGCCGGACGGCCGTCCGGTGCGCACGTCGGCGGGGTTTCAGGCCATGCCCGGCTACGGGCCGGAGATCCTGGCGGCCGCCGACACGGTGATCGTGGCGGGCGTGCACGGCGGCACGGCGCTGACCGACGGCGTCCTCGAACCGCCGGTGGCCGCCGCCCTGGCACACCGCCGGCGCCGGCGCACGGCTGATGTCGATCTGCACGGGCGCGTTCGTGCTGGCCGCGGCGGGGGTGCTCGACGGCCGGCGTGCCGCCACGCACTGGCTGCACGCCGACCGGTTCCGCGCGCTGTACCCGCGCGTACGGCTCGACGCGGGCGTGCTGTTCGTCGACGACGGTGACGTGCTGACCTCGGCCGGCGTGGGCGCGGGAATCGACCTGTGCCTGCACGTGATCCGCCGCGACCACGGCAGCGAGGTGGCCAACCGCGCGGCGCGCCGCTCGGTGGTGCCGCCGTGGCGCGACGGCGGCCAGTCCCAGTTCATCGAGCGCCCGCTGCCGAGCCCCGACCGGCACGTCGACCGCGCCGACCCGCGCGTGGGCGCTGGGCCGTCTGGACGAGCCGCTGGGCCTGTCCCGGCTGGCGCGGCAGGCGGGGATGAGCGTACGCACGTTCACCCGCCGCTTCCGCGAGGAGACCGGCGTGAGTCCCGGCGCAGTGGCTGCTGCGGCAGCGCGTGGAGGAGGCGCGGCGGCTGCTGGAGACGACGGACCTGCCGATCGACCGCGTCGCCGGGCGTGCGGGCTTCGGCACGGCGACCTCGATGCGCCAGCACCTGCACGCCGCCGTGGGCGTCTCCCCGACCGCCTACCGCCGCACCTTCGGCACGCCGTCAGCGCCGGCCTCACCCACCGCCCGCTGAAGCGCGCGTACCCGCGGAGACCGGCCGGCCCAGGCGTCCTCGGTCCCTCGCCGTCAGGCGCTGAGGCCCGTGCGCTCGGCGATGAGCGTGCAGAGCAGGGGCAGGCCACCCGGAGGCGGCGGCGTCCGTGGGCGAGGACGCGAGAAAGAGCCACGCCGCACCCGGCAACCGGATAGCGCGTCAGCTCAGGCAGGCGGGGCCGAGGAGCTGTTTCAGGTCGCCCATCAGGGCCGGCGAGGCGGTGACGCGGAGCTTGTCGTCGAGGCGTACGACCGTCGTACGCGGGCCGTTCTGGAGCTGCAGGTGCACCTCGGTCTGGCCCGGGTGGGTGCCGAGCACTTCCCTGAGGCGCTCGACCACCGGCGGGGTGACGCGGGTGACCGGCAGGGAGACCGTCAGCGGGCGGCCCGTGTCGGCGACCGTCAGGTCCGGCTGGCTGACCTCCATCGCGATCAGCTTCGCGGTGTCCTCGCGCTTGTCCAGGCGGGCCTTGACGATCAGGATCGCGTCCTCGGCCAGGAGCGTCGAGCAAAGCTGGTACGCCGACGGGAAGATCATCAGCTCGATCGCGCCCTCGAGGTCCTCCAGCATGGTCAGCGCCCAGGAGTCGCCCTTCTTGGTGACCTTGCGCTGGAGGCCCGAGACCAGCCCGCCGACCGTGACGATCTGGCCGTCCGGGCGTTCGTCGGCGGTGAGGGCGGCGATCGAGCAGTCGACGTTGGCCGACAGGATGTGCTCGACGCCGAGCAGCGGGTGGTCCGAGACGTACAGCCCGAGCATCTCGCGCTCGAAGGCCAGCAGCGTCGTCTTGTCCCACTCGCCCTTCGGGATGGCGACGTCGAAGGTCGTGTCGACCACGTCGTCGGCCCCGCCGAACAGGGAGTCCTGCCCGATCGCCTCGTTGCGCTTGATGTCGATGATCGCGTCGATGGCGGCCTCGTGCACCATGACCAGGCTCTTGCGCTCGTGCCCGAGGTCGTCGAAGGCGCCGGCCTTGACCAGCGACTCGACCACCCGCTTGTTGCAGACCTGCGGCGGCACCTTGCGCAGGAAGTCCTGGAAGTCGGTGAAGCGGCTCTTCTCGCGGCGCGCGGCGATGATCGCGTCGACGACGTTGCCGCCGACGTTGCGGATCGCGGTCAGGCCGAACAGGATCTCGGTGTCGCCCTTCGGGGTGAAGTCGGCGTCGGACTCGTTGACGTCCGGCGGCAGCACCCTGATGCCCATGCGGCGGCACTCGTTGAGGTAGAGCGCGCTCTTGTCCTTGTCGTCCTTGACCGAGGTCAGCAGCGCCGCCATGTACTCGGCGGAGTAGTTGGACTTGAGGTAGGCGGTCCAGTAGGAGACCAGGCCGTACCCGGCGGTGTGCGCCTTGTTGAAGGCGTAGTCGGAGAACGGCAGCAGGATGTCCCACAGCGACTTGATCGCCGCCGCCGAGAAGCCGCGCTCCTTCATGCCCGACTCGAACGTGGCGTACTGCTTGTCCAGCTCGGACTTCTTCTTCTTGCCCATCGCGCGGCGCAGCAGGTCGGCCTGGCCCAGGCTGTAGCCCGCGACCTTCTGCGCGATGGCCATGACCTGCTCCTGATAGACGATCAGGCCGTGGGTGGTGTCCAGGATCTCCCGCAGCGGCTCTTCGAGCTCGGCGTGGATCGGCGTGATGGGCTGCTGGCCGTTCTTGCGCAGCGCGTAGTTGGTGTGGGAGTTGGCGCCCATCGGGCCGGGCCGGTAGAGCGCGAGGGCGGCGGAGATGTCCTCGAAGTTGTCGGGGCGCATCAGCCGTAGCAGCGACCGCATGCCGCCGCCGTCAAGCTGGAAGATGCCCAGGGTGTCGCCGCGGGCCAGCAGCTCGTACGCCTTGCGGTTGTCGAGCGGCAGCTCGAGCAGGTCGATGTCCTCGTCCTTGTTGAGCTTGATGGCCTTCAGGCAGTCCTGCATGATCGTGAGGTTGCGCAGGCCCAGGAAGTCCATCTTCAGCAGGCCGAGCGTCTCGCAGGTCGGGTAGTCGAACTGCGTGATGATCACGCCGTCGCTGTCGCGGCGCATGATCGGGATGTGGTCGGTGAGCGGCTCGGCCGACATGATGACGCCCGCGGCGTGCACGCCGGTCTGGCGGATCAGGCCCTCCAGGCCCTGCGCCAGGTCCATGATCTGCTTGACGTCGACTTCTTCGTCGTAGAGCTTGCGCAGCTCGCCGGCCTCGCCGTAGCGCGGGTGCTTGTCGTCGAAGATCCCCGACAGCGGGATGTCCTTGCCCATGACGGCGGGCGGGAACGCCTTGGAGATGCGGTCGCCCAGGGCGTACGGGAAGCCGAGGACGCGGCCGGCGTCCTTGATCGCGGCCTTCGCCTTGATGGTGCCGAAGGTGGCGATCATCGAGACCTTGTCGGCGCCCCACTTCTCGGTGACGTAGCGGATCGCGTCGGCGCGCCCGCGTTCGTCGAAGTCCACGTCGATGTCGGGCATGGACACGCGGTCGGGGTTGAGGAACCGCTCGAAGATCAGGCCGTGCGGCAGCGGGTCGAGGTCGGTGATGCCCATCGCGTACGCGACGAGGGAGCCGGCCGCCGAGCCGCGGCCCGGGCCGACCGCGACGCCGTTGTTCTTGGCCCACATGATGAAGTCGGCGACGACGAGGAAGTAGGACGGAAACCCCATCTGGCAGATGACGTCCATCTCGTAGTCGACCTGCTTGCGGTGCTCGTCGTCGAAGCCGCCGGAGAAGCGCCGGTCCATGCCGGCCCAGACCTCCTTGCGGAACCACGACTCCTCGGTCTCGCCCTCCGGCACCGGGAAAGCGCGGCATGAGGTTGCGGTACTGGAACATCCCGGACGGGTCGACCTTCTCGGCCACCAGCAGCGTGTTGCGGCAGCCCTCGGCCCAGATGTCGGAGGTGTCGATCGCCCGCATCTCTCCGCGGTCTTGAGGTAGTAGCCCGAGCCGTCGAACTTGAAGCGGTTGGGGTCGGCGAGCTGCTTGCCGGTCTGGATGCACAGCAGGGCGTCGTGCGCGGACGGACTCGGACTCGCGCGTGTAGTGGGAGTCGTTGGTGACGACCGGCGGGATGGCGAGCTTCCTGCTGATCTCGACGAGGCCGTCGCGTACGCGGCTGCTCGATGTCGAGGCCGTGGTACATCAGCTCGAGGAAGTAGTTGTCCTTGCCGAAGACCTCTTGGTATTTGGCCGCCGCCTCGAGCGCCTCGTCGAACTGGCCGAGCCGCAGCCGGGTCTGCACCTCGCCGGACGGGCAGCCGGTGGTGGCCATCAGGCCGGCCGAGTGCTCCTCGATCAGCTCGAAGTCCATCCGGGCCCACTTGCGGATGAACCCCTCGGTGTAGGCGCGGCTCGTCAGCTTGAAGAGGTTGTGCAGGCCCACCTTGTCGCGGGCCCAGATCGTCTTGTGCGTGTAGTGGCCGCCGCCGGAGACGTCGTCGCCCTTCTGGCTGGGCTCGCCCCACTGCACGGGCTGCTTGACGTAACGCGAGGTCGGCGCGACGTAGGCCTCGATGCCGATGATCGGCGTGACCTCGGCCGCGGTGGCCTGCCGGTAGAAGTCGTACGCGCCGTGGGTGTTGCCGTGGTCGGTCATCGCGACCGCGGGCATGCCCTGCTTGCCGACCTCGGCGAACATCTCCTTGAGGCGTGCCGCCCCGTCGAGCATGGAGTACTCGGTGTGCACGTGTAGATGCACGAACGAGTCACTCATGCGCGAG
The DNA here is from genome assembly GCA_963799975.1 of uncultured Actinomycetota bacterium. Taxonomy (GTDB): domain Bacteria; phylum Actinomycetota; class Actinomycetes; order Streptosporangiales; family Streptosporangiaceae; genus Actinoallomurus. The sequence continues at coordinate 2,443,099 of CAWCZF010000006.1, forward strand.
CCTCCTCAGGGCATGCGAGACCAACGCGAGTCGGGGGACGCGCGTCTGTCTTCGCGGGGTTTCGTCTCTTGAACCACCGGTCCCTCGGCGGTCCCATGAGACTAACGGGTCCCGTCTGAGACTTCAGGGCCCGACACTCAAGATGTCCGAAAGACCACGTCTAGGGCCGTGATCGACGGTGTGACGACTCGCGTACACTCCGGCGTCTTGTATGGTCAACCCGGGCGCCTGGGCATCAGGACGGTCCGGTGGCGACGGCGAATCGGAGGCGGGCGTGTCGAGGACGCTCGATCCCACCGACAGCGACGGGGACGAGGGCTACGCCAAGTCGCTGAGCAACCGCCAGATCAGGATGATCGCGATCGGCGGCGCCATCGGCGTCGGCCTGTTCCTCGGCTCCGGCGGACGGCTCGCCGCCGCCGGGCCCGGCCTGGTCGTCTCCTACGTCGTCTGCGGCGTCGCCGCGTTCTTCGTCATGCGGGCGCTCGGCGAACTCGTGCTGCACCGGCCCACGGCGGGCAGCTTCGTCGTGTACGCGCGGGAGTTCATCGGCCCCTGGGCGGGTTTCGCGAGCGGCTGGCTCTACTGGCTCAACTGGGCCATGACCGGCGTCGCGGAGACGACGGCGGTGGGGATCTACGTCCACCGGTGGCTGCCCGGCGTGCCGCAGTGGATGGTCGCGCTGGCCGCCCTGGTCTTCCTGCTCACCGTGAACCTCCTGTCGGTGCGGCTCTTCGGCGAGCTGGAGTTCTGGTTCTCGGTGATCAAGGTGCTGGCCATCGTGACGTTCCTGTTCGTCGGCCTCGCGCTGGTGCTGACCGGCGCCGGCATCGGCCGCGAGCACGCCGGCCCGGCGAACCTGACGTCCCACGGCGGCCTGCTGCCACACGGCCTGCCCGTGGTGCTGATGAGCCTGCAGGCGGTGGTCTTCGCCTACTCCGGGATCGAGATGGTGGGCATCGCGGCCGGGGAGGCGCACCATCCGCGCATCGTGATGCCGCGGGCGATCAACGGCGTGATCTGGCGCATCTGCGTGTTCTACATCGGCTCGGTGGTCCTGCTGACCCTGCTGCTGCCATGGAACGCCTACCGCGCCGGCGAGAGCCCGTTCGTGACCGTCTTCTCCCGGCTCGGCGTGCCCTTCGCCGGCGACGCCATGAACGCGGTCGTGCTGACCGCCGCCCTCTCCTCCTGCAACTCGGGCCTCTACGCGACCGGCCGCGTCCTGCGCGCCCTCGCGGCGCGGCGCGAGGCGCCCGGGTTCGTCGGGCGGATGAACGACCGGCACGTGCCGTACGGCGGGATCTTGTTCACCGCGTGTGTGCTGACGCTGGGCGTCGGGCTCAACTACGCGGTGCCGCAGATGGCCTTCGACATCGCGACGTCGGTCTCCTCGCTCGGCGTCGTCGCGGTGTGGGTGACGCTGGTGTGGTGCCAGCTGCGGCTGCGGGCCGCGGCCGGCCGCGGCCAACTCTCGCCGCCCGGGGTTCCGCATGCCCGGCTCCCCGGTGACGAACTGGCTCACCCTGGGCTTCCTCGTCGTCGTGGTCGCCCTGATGCCCTTCGCCGACGAGGCGGACCGGATCGCGTTCTGGTGCCTGCCCGTGCTGGTGGTCGCGCTGTTCGCCGGCTGGCGTGCCGTACGCCGGCGGCTCGCCTGAGACGGGGTCACGCGCGCGACAGGTCTCGGTCCTCCGACGCCTGCAGGCCCGCCTCGATGACGGCGGTCATGATGCGGGCGATGCGGTCGGCGCCGAGCCGCGGCGCGCGTGCGGCCATCGCCGCCACGATCCGCTGCTCGCGGCCCGGGTCGCGGCCGGCGAAGCCGCCCACCGGCTTGAGCCGCTGGACCAGGCCGGCCAGCTCCGCGCGGCGTTCGAGCAGGGTCGCCAGGGCGGCGTCGACGCGGTCGATCGCGGCCCGCGCGTCCTCGACCGCCGCCGGGACGTCGTCGCCGAGCAGCGGCGCGAGCAGCGCCGCACACGCACGCGCCGCGGCTACCTGCTTCGCGTCGGCGTCCGCGCCCAGGACCAGGCCGCGCGCGCCGGCCGACAGCGCGGCCATGCCCTGTGCGGGCTCGCCCGACACGTCGGCGAGCACCGGCCGGTGGCGCGCCGCCGCGCGTACGAGGGACAGGTCGATCACCGGGTACGGCAGGTGGGTGCGCGTGCCGGGCTCGTACAGGACGACCTCGTCGTTGCCCTCCGCGGCGCAGTGCTCGGCCGCGGACAGCCACTCCTCCAGGGTGGCGTCCGGCGCGCGCCGGACCACGACCGGGCGGCCGATCCTCGCGGCGGCGCGCAGCAGTGCGAGGTCCCGCGGCCATTCGACGACGACGCCGTCGGCGTGCCGCTCGATCGCCGGCAGGTCGGCGGCCGAGGACGGCTCGACCAGCAGCGTGCCCTCGTAGTCGTGGCGCAGCGCGGCCAACTCGGCCTCCGCGTCGGCCTGGCCGTCTTGTCGGCGGAGGCTCGTGAGGGCGAGGTCCGGCGCGGCGGCGGGTCCGGCGACGATCACCGGGTCCTTCAGATTCATGGGTACTGCTCCCCTCCGGGGGTCTCCGGAGACGAGCCGCCGTCTTCGCGGAGAACAGGATTCGCGGAAACACGAAAGGCAGAGCCCGTGGGCTCTGCCTGGTGCCGGCTCGGGTCGGAGGTCGTCAAGTCGCCGCGACCGGCTCACCCGGGGCCGGCGGCGTAAACGCCGTACTGCGACGATCCATGTGCCGATGGTAGCCGCCGCGGCCGCGCATGCGCCAACTTGCGGGATGCGGCGTCTCATGAACCGAGACCGCATGGCCGAAGTTGACCGTTATGCAGGATATATGCTCGTCCGCGATGGACGGGGAAGTGGCGAACTACCGCCGGCATCCGACGGAGCCCGGCGTCGACCTGCTGAGCGCCCGATTCGTCACGCATCGCTACAGCCGCCACGCGCACCCCACGTACACCTTCGTGCTCATCGAGTCGGGCGTCGAGGAGTTCGAGTACGGCGGAAGCCTGCTGCGGGCGGCGTCGGGCCAGGTCGCGGTCCTCAACCCGGACGTCGTGCACACCGGGCAGGCGGGTGTGCCCGAGGGCTGGCGGTACCGCGTCCTGTACCCGGCGATCGAGGTGGTGCGCGAGGTCGCGGCCGAACTCGGCGCGCCGCGCGGGACACCGCACTTTCCCGCCACCGTCGTGGACGACCCGGCGGCGGCCCGGCTGCTGCGCTCGGTCCACCTGAGCGCCGCTCGCGGCGACGCGCTGGCGTCGTCGTCGGCGCTGCGCACGGCACTGGCGGCCGTGCTCGACCGCCACTCGGCCGGCACGTACGGCGGGCGGCGCGAGGAGGCGGCGCCGCGCGGGGTGCGGATCGCCCGCGACCTGCTGCACGCGCGGATGACCGATCCGCCGTCGCTGGAGGAGCTCGCGCAGGCGGCCGGCACCGGGACGTTCGCGCTGCTGCGCGCCTTCCGCTCGGCGTACGGCCTGCCGCCGCACGCGTACCTGACGAACCTGCGCGTACGGCGGGCACGGGAGATGCTGGACGGCGGCCTGCGCCCGGCCGAGGTCGCAGCACGGGCTGGCTTCACCGACCAGGCGCACCTGACCCGGCACTTCAAGCGCATCGTCGGCGTCCCGCCGGGGGCCTACCTCCTCGGCCGCACCGCCTGACCGCCCCTGCTCGCCGGTGAGGTGCCGGATGGTGCTGGGCGGGTGCAATTTCGTGCAAGACGCCCGTACGGGCCGCTTCTAGGGTCGGCGGCATGGACTCGGCGGGTACGGACACGGGGGCGGAGACGCGGGCGGCGGTGCGGAACGGCCTCGGGGTCGGGTTCGCGGTCGGGCTGTCCGGGCTGGCGTTCGGTGCCGCGGCGGTGGCGGCCGGGCTCAGCGTGGGGCAGGCGTGCGCGCTCAGCCTGCTGGCGTTCACCGGGGCCTCCCAGTTCGCGCTGGTCGGGGTGGTCGCGGGCGGGGGGAACCTGGCCGCCGGGGCGGCCGGTGCGGTGCTGCTCGGCGGCCGCAACGCGCTGTACGGCCTGCGGCTCGCCGGGACGCTGCGGGTACGCGGCTGGCGGCGGCCCGTCGCCGCGCACATCGTCATCGACGAGTCGACCGCCGTCGCCACCGCGCAACCCGGCCCGGCCGCGACGCGCGCCGGGTTCTGGACGACCGGGCTCAGCCGTCTTCGTCATGTGGAACCTGATGACCCTGGGCGGCGCGCTGGGCGCCACGCGAGTGGGCGACCCGCGGGCGTACGGGCTGGACGTGGTGGGACCGGCGGCGTTCCTCGCGCTGCTGTGGCCGCGTCTGGCGGCGGGCGGCGCCGAACGGCGGATCGCGGTGCTCGCGGCGGCGATCGCGATCGGGACGACGCCCTTCCTGCCGCCGGGCGTACCGGTGATGCTCGCCGCCCTGGCCGCCCTCGCCGGAGTCGTACGGCGGTCGCGGGGGCCGGCGCCCGCGCGGGAGAGCCGCGCACCGGCGGGAGACCGGTCATGACGGTGTGGATCGCCATCGCCGCGACCGCGCTGGGGTGCTACGCGCTCAAGCTGGCCGGGCTCGTCGTGCCGCAGCGGTTGCTGGGCGACCCGCGGGTGCGCAGGTTCAGCGAACTCGTGCCGGTCGCGCTGCTGACCGCGCTGATCGCCGTGCAGGCGCTGGCGGACGGGCAGACGCTGGAGCTGAACGCGCCGCGCCTGGCCGGGCTCGCGGCCGCCGTGGCGGCGCTGCTCCTGCGCGCGCCGTTCCTCGTCGTCCTGCTCACGGCCGCCGCGGTGACGGCCGGGCTCCGTGTACTCGGACTATGACCGTCCGCAATTCTGACAGAAGCGGTCACTTTGTGCTGGCCGTGTACGGCCGCGCCCTGGCCGGGTCAGGCCATCTCCCCAGCACAGGCACCAGATGGACGATCGCTGCCGCGCCCGGCCGATGACGAGCGACACCCCGCCTTTCTGCTAACGGAATACGCATTCCTTTGTAGAAACTTTCTTTTGACTGACTTGTTGACTGAAAAAGTTTCCTTCTTCACGATCGGTGGACACCCGGCAGGCCTGCCACGCCCCTTCTCCGAGATCCGTCGAACGGAGGCAGCCATGGGCTGCTCGAACAGCGGTTCCCCCGCCTACGGCGAGATGTCCTGGTTCTGCTGCGGCGCCGCCTGGGGTCCCTGCGGCAGCGCCGGCGGCGGCGCGTGCGGGAACTGCAACTCCGGCTCCCACCAGTGCGCCTGGCCGAACGCCTCGGCCGGTTGCTTCAACATCACCCGGCCCGACCAGTGCGGCGAGAACCTCTCCCGCCGTACCTGCGGGCACGTCTTCTACGTCACCAGCCAGTGCAACGGCAAGTGCGTCAGCGTCTCGATCGCCGACTGCGGCCCCGACACCAACTCCTTCTGCGGCGAGCGCACCTGCTGCGGGTCGGCGTGCGCCACCAACCGCCTCATCGACCTGACCCCGTCCGCGTACAGCGCGATCGCCAGCCTTTCCAGTGGTCTTTCCCCCGCCCGGATCGACAGCTAGCCGGAGGCCCCGCCATGCCCAGTCCTGACCGCCGCCGGTTCCTCAGCTCCGCGGTACTCGGCGGTTCCGCCGTCGCCGGCGCGACCGCGCTCGGCTCCCTCGCCCCGGAGGCCGCGTTCGCGGCTCCGCGGATCGACCTCGAACCCGGCGCGCGCGACCCGAACTTCGCCGAGGGCCGGATCACCGCGATCAGCGGTTCCATGCTCAAGGTCTCCGGCTCCGACCGGGTCCTGCACCGGATCTACGTCACGCACGGCACGAGCGTGTGGAAGCTGCGGCCCACGACGTTCGACGAGATCAAGGTCGGCGACGGCCTGTACGCCCGCGGCGTCAAGATGCCCGACGGCGCGCTCGCCGCCGACGCCGTCTGGGTCAACATCGTCAACCTGGACGCGTCGATCACCGCGATCGACTCCGGCCGGCTGCACCTGCACCACAACGGCAAGAAGGTCATCGGCCATGTGGTGACCGGCACGACCGCCGCGGTCTACAACCACACGCCGGCCATCGCGGACCTGTCCGGTCTCCAGGTCGGCAAGCACGTCAAGGTGATCGGCGCCTGGCGGCCCGACACCAACGAGGTCGACATCGCGACCGTCTACGCCGGTATCTGAGTCGAGGAGGTTTCGTCATGCTCGAGTGGCCGGCGTCGGTCCAGCCTCTCTTCATCGGCGGCACGCTGCTGTGGTCCGGCGGGCTGAAATGCTTCGGCCGGTCCGCGCGGCGGTCCGCCGAACGGTCCGCCCTCGCCTCGCTCGTCGGCGAGGCACGGGCGCTGCCCGCGTACCGGCTGACCGGAGCGCTGGAACTGGCGCTGGCCGCCGTGCTGCTGCTGCCTCCGGCGTACACCGCGGAGACGGCGGCGGCGGCCGTCCTCGGCGCGGGCTTCCTGGCCTACCTCGCGTACGCCCGGATCTTCGCGCCGGACTCGTCCTGCGGCTGCCTGAGCAAACAGCGCACCCCGGTGACCTGGCGCTCGTTCGCACGCGCCGGCCTGATCCTGGCGGCGGCGCTGCTCGGCACGGGCGCCCGCGGCTGGTGGGGTCATGGACTCACCACCCGGCCGTTCGCCGCGGCCCTGCTGCTCGCCGCCGAGGCCGCGGCCCTGGTCGCCCTCTCCCCCGAGGGCGATGGCCTGTGGCTGCTGCCGCTGCGGCGGCTGCGGATCCGCCTGCGGCATCCGCTCGCCGAGCGGTCGTTCGAGATGCCGCTGGAGTCCAGCCTGCAGCAGCTCATGGCCAGCCCGGCGTACCGGCAGGTCGGCGCGCTGCTCAAGTCGGGCCTGCTGGAGTCCTGGGATGAGGAGGACATGCGGGTGCTCTGCTACACGGCCGAGTACGAGGGACAGACCACCACCGCGGTGTTCGCCGTACCGCTACGGCACTACCGCCCGGAGGAGGTCCGCGTGGCACTGGTCGACGAGTCGACCGAGTCGACGCTCCTCGTGACCGCCTGAGCCGTTCGCAGGCGGAGAGGGCGGCCCGTCCCGTTGGACGCGGCCGCCCTCTTCGGTTCCCCGTGACTCCCTGGGACGCCCCGACTCAGCCGGACGCCTCCGGGCCGATGCCGCTCATGATCGTGGCGACCAGGTCGTCGGCGAAGCCGGGCGGGATCTCGATGTCGGCCGGGGTGGCGCCGCGGAGGAGGTTCGGCAGGATGAGCTCGTGGCAGGCACCGACGATCATCGTGGCAGCCGTGTCCGGGTCCGTGCCCGGTGCGAGGCGGCCGAGGTCGCGTTCGGCACGCAGGTACGCCGCGAGGTGGGCGCGCAGGCCCTGGCCGCCGGCCATCGGGTTGGGCAGGTCGCCGAACCTCGCCAGGACGTTCGGCTGGGCCAGCAGGCCCGCGAAGGCGGGCAGGATCGCGGCGTGCAGCGCGAGCCCGTGGCCGATGAAGGCGCGCAGGTTCTCCTCCACGGTGCCCTCGCCCGCCTCGCTCGCCTTACCCGCCTTGCCCGGCAGGTCGCCGAGCGAGCGCTCGACGGAGCGTACGTGGGCGTGCAGCGCCTGGGCGAGCAGGTCCTCCTTGTCCGCGAAGTGGTTATAGAGGACTCCGTCGGCGACCTGGGCCTCGCGTGCGATGTCGCGCACGGTGATCCCGGCCGTGCCGCGCCGGGCCATCAGGGACTCGGCGGCGGCGATCAGGTGGTCCCGCAGGCTCTGGTCGCCGCCGCGCAGGGCGGACGCTTTTCTCGGTGACATCACGCGCATCGTAGTGAGGTCGGTGCGCTCCGTGCGCCACATCCGCCCTCACTAGGAGATTTCGCCCCCCGGATACCGGTGCCCCCCGATCGCCTGGCCCCGATGGACCCGACCCGCGACACCCGCTCCGCCCGTACGCGCCGCCGGGGCGGACGGCCCGTTCAGGCGGTGTCAGGGACGGATCGCGGTGGTCAGCCAGGCGGTGCCGCGCAGGCGTACGGCGCCGTCGCGTTCGAACGGCGGCAGGGCGGCCCGCACCGCCTCGCGTGCACGGGCGGCCGCCGTCTCCCCCGCCTGGTCGAAGGCGGACTTCACCGGCCCCCACCCGCACAGGAACTCCGCCGCGTCCTCCACATCGCGACCCCACACCTGCGTCGCCTCGACATCCACCGGACGTACGTCCGCGAACCCGGCGTCGGTCAGCACCTGGCGAACACGGTCCGGATCGGCCAGCGACTCCGGCGAACCCGGCCCCTGGGACGGTGAAGGCAACGCGCCGGACATCGCGGCCAAGACCGCGCCCAGGTCGCCGCGGTCGATGGACCGCAGGGTGAGGAACGCCACCCGGCCGCCGGGGCGCAGCGCGCGGCCGATGTTGGCGAACGCCGCGACCGGGTCGGCGAAGAACATGACGCCGAACCGGCTCAGCGCCACGTCGAACGCCCCGGCCGGGAACGCGTGGATCTGCGCGTCGCCCCGCTCGAAGGTCACGTTCGCGATCCCCTCCTCGGCCGCGGTCGCGCGTGCCCGGTCGAGCATCGGGGCGGACAGGTCGATCCCGGCGGCGCGCCCGCGGCCCGCGCTCCGGGCGGCCAGGCGCGTCACCTGGCCGTTGCCGCAGCCGACGTCGAGGACCCGGTCGCCGTCGGCGATCATGGCCGCGGCGAGCAGCCGGTCGTTGAACCCGCTGTTCACCGCGTCGTACCGGCCCTGGTTCGCGGCCCAGTGACCGCCCTCGTATCCGTTCCACGCCTCGGACTGCGCGGTGTTGACGATCGATGCCACGACGATCCCTCCGTAATGAACATGTGTTCATGAACATAGGTTCATTACGGGCGCGAGGTCAACCGACGACCGGCCGCATCCGGCGAGACGAGACGACGGTCACCCCCGGCGTCGCATAGTAGGGGTCCGCGGCGACGAGCTCCCGCAGGCCGTCCTCGTCCGTACCGAAGACCAGCACGGCGCCGGAGTCGTCATCCCACGGACCGGCCAGCAGCAGGAGTCCCTCCGCGTGCAGGCGGGTCAGCCGCTCGCGGTGCGCGGGCCGCGCGGCGAGACGGCGTTCGTCGCCGGTGAAGGCGAGTTCGAGTACGTACATGGCCGCACGCTACGCGCGGATTGCCCACGGACGCTGTATCAGGTGATACTCACCCGATGACGGGCGAAGCCGAGCTGCTGCGGGCCGTGCCCCTGTTCGCCCATCTCGACGAGGCGCGGCTCACGCGCGTGCGGACCCGCTCGCGGGTGCGTACGGTCCCGGCCGGCGCGACGACGGCCCGGCGCGGCGAGCCCGCCACGCGCCTGCTGGTCGTGGAGGCCGGCGGCCTCACCTGCGTTCGCGACACGGCGGACGGGCGGCGGCTGCGGCTGGGCGAGTTCCCGGCACCGTGCGCGGTCGACAAGGCGGCGGTGGTCGGCGCGGGCGTCTACACCGCGACCTGGCTCGCGGTCGCACGCACGCGGGTACGGCTCGTGCCGGCCGGCGACCTGCTCGCCCTCATCGACGAGGTCCCCGCCGTACGCCGGCACGTGCTCGCGTACCTGGCACGGCAGGTCGGCGACGGGCAGGACGACCTCGTGCGGGCGTCGTCCGGCGACGCCGCCGCGCGCGTCGCCGGCTGGCTCGCACGTGCCGTCACGCGCCAGGGGGACCGCGTGATCCTGCCCGGAGCACAAGCCGGGCTCGCCGAGACGCTCGGCCTCTCCCGCGTGTCGGTCAACCGCGCGCTGCGGGAGATGGCACGCGCCGGGGTCGTACGCGTGGAGCCGGGCGCGGTGATCGTGCTCGCCCCCGGCCCGCTCGCCCGCCGGTCCGAGCACCCCGCCGAGGCCGGCTGAACGGCCGCGGTCAGGAGTCGGCGGCGGCGATCTCCAGGGCGCGGGCCAGGTCGTCCGGGTAGGGGCTCTCGAACTCCACCCAGCGCGCCGTCGGCCGGATGCTCGAAGCCCGAGGCCGTACGGCGTGCAGCCACTGCCGGCTCAGCCCGAGCCGGTCGGCCAGCGTCGGGTCGGCGCCGTACGCGAGGTCGCCCGCGCACGGGTGGCGGACGCGCCGACATGTGCACCCGGATCTGGTGGGTGCGGCCGGTCTCCAGCTTGATGTCGAGCAGGCTGACCGCGCGGAACGCCTCGATCGCGTCGTAGTGCGTCACCGAGGGACGGCCGCCCGCGACGACCGCCCAGCGCCCGTCGCCGGAGGGGTGCCGGTCGATCGGCGCGTCGATGGTGCCGCGCAGCGGGTCCGGCAGGCCCTGGACCAGCGCGTGGTAGCGCTTGTCGACGGTGCGCTCTTTGAAGGCGCGCTTGAGCAGGGAGTAGGCCGTCTCGCTCTTGGCCACGACCATCGCGCCGGTGGTGTTGGCGTCGAGGCGGTGCACGATGCCCTGGCGTTCGGCGGCGCCGCTGGTGGCGACCGTGTGGCCGGCGCCCGAGCAGTCCCTCCAGCACGGTGGGCCCGGTCCAGCCGGGCGTCGGGTGCGCGGCGACGCCGATGGGCTTGTCGATCACCACGATGTCGTCGTCCTCGTGCAGGATCGCCATGCCCGGCACCGGCTGCGGGCGCGGCACGCGGTGCGGACGGCGGCGCGGGCAGCGTGACCTCCAGCCACGAGCCGGCCTGCATGCGGTCGGACTTGGCCCCGGCCTGGCCGTCGACCAGCACGTCGCCGGACGCGATGACCTCGGCCGCGCGGGTGCGCGAGAGCCCGAACAGGCGTGCCAGCGCGGCGTCGAGGCGCTCGCCCTCGAGCCCGTCCGGTACGGGGAGGCTGCGGTGTTCGGCCATCAGCGTTCCGCGTCCGGGCGGGAGGAGCCGCGCGCGGGGTCCTCGTCCGCGGACGGCGCGGCGTCGTCGTCGCCGTCGCGGTGCACCGTGCCGTCCACCTGCAGGCCGCGCGAGGCCAGCAGCACGGCCAGTACGCCGCCGCAGACGATCGACGCGTCGGCCAGGTTGAACACCGGCCAGTGCGGCAGCTCGATCCAGTCGACCACGTGCCCGCGGAAGACTCCGGGCGAGCGGAGCATCCGGTCGGCGAGGTTGCCGAGCGCGCCGCCGAGCAGCAGGCCGAGCGTGATCGCCCAGGGCAGGCTGCGCAGCTTGCGGGCGTAGCGCAGGATCGCCACCACGACGCCGGTGGCGATGACGGTGAACACGAGCGTCATGCCGTTGCCGATGTTGAAGGCGGCGCCGCTGTTGCGGAGCACCCGCAGGGTCAGCAGCCCGCCGAGCAGGTCGACGGGCGGCCGGTCCGGCAACGTCGCCACGACGATCGCCTTGGTGATCACGTCGAGCGCGAGCGCGGTCACCGCGACGGCGACGAGCACGCCGATGCGGCGTCGCCGGACTCCGGCGTCCTGCTCTGTTTTCGTGGCGTCGGTCAGCGACGCTCCTCTTTCTGTTTGCATAGCACGCATAGGGTCGCACGCGGAAACGCCTGCAGGCGCGCCTTACCGATCGGCTGGCCGCACGACTCGCACACACCATATGTGCCCTGGCCGATCCGGTCGACCGCGCGCTCGTTCTGCGCGAGCAGGTCGCGCGCGTTGTAGGTGAGCGCCATCTCCTGCTCGCGCTCGAACGTCTTGGCCCCCGCGTCGGCCTGGTCGTCGCCCGCGCCCTCGGCCGCGTCGTTCATCCGCTCGGCGATCTGGGACTCGGCCGCGGCGATCTCCGTGCGCACTCGCTCATCTCCAGTTCGAGCCGGTCGCGTACGGCGGCGAGCTCGCCGGCCGTCCAGTGACCCTCGCCCCGGCGTACCGGCAACCGCTTGGCGGTCGCCGGGGAGATCTTGCGCCCCGTCGCGGCCGCGCGGCGAGTGCCGGTGCGGGTCGCGCGTGGCGCCTCAGCCGTGAGATTCGTATCCTTCGGGCCGGCAGTGCCGTCCATAGTCGGGCCCCCCTTGCGCCGATCATCTCTGGCAGTGCGGGAAGCATAGGTCGCGGTTCGACGGGACGGCAAATGACCAGGTCTTCTAACACGCCGCATATGTCCAAATACATCCGGTTAGCAACCGTCAGCAGCCCCGCAGTGTACCCAAACTTGACCGTGACGGGCCGACCAAACCACCGCATTCAAAGTTGAAACACCTCACTTTTGGACAGATCATCTGACTCGCCCGAGGTCAATCGGGAAGAACTCACCGCCCCCGGTGCGTTATCGTCGCTATCGGCAAGGCGTTGATGGGGACACCTGCCGCCGTACGCAGCCTTGAGCGACCCGGAGACGGTGAGAGTCCGGGGGCGTGCCCGGCGGTCCGATCACCCCGTAGCCGCCGGCAGAACGGTCACACGCGACCCAGTAGATCCGGCCGCCGAGCGCAATGAGCGGGCCGCCGCGTTTCCACGGCGGCCAAGGAGGGTGGTACCGCGGGGCCGGTCGGCCTCGTCCCTCCGGTCCACGTGCCGATTCGTGACGCCGGAGGTGCACCCGTGCCCGACGAGACCGGGCCGCGCAAGATGCGCGCCCTTCCCACCCAGGTCGACCTGCCCGCGCTCGAACGCGAGGTGCTGCTGCGCTGGGACGAGGGCAAGGTCTTCGAACGCTCCCTGGAGCAGACCGCGGCCGGCGATCCGTGGGTCTTCTACGAGGGCCCGCCCACCGCCAACGGCATGCCCGGCGTGCACCACGTCGAGGCGCGCGTGTTCAAGGACCTGTTCCCGCGGTTCAAGACCATGAAGGGCCTCAACGTACGCCGCAAGGCCGGCTGGGACTGCCACGGCCTGCCCGTCGAGGTGGCCGTCGAGCGCGAACTCGGCCTGTCCGGCAAGAAGGACATCGAGGCGTACGGCGTCGCCGAGTTCAACGTCCGGTGCCGCGAGTCCGTGCTGCCGCCACGTCGACGCCTTCGAGGCGATGACCGAGCGCATGGGCTACTGGGTCGACCTGGCGCAGGCGTACCGCACGATGGACCCCGACTACGTCGAGTCGGTCTGGTGGTCGCTCAAGGTCATCTTCGACAAGGGGCTGCTGGTCCGCGACCACCGCATCAGCCCGTACTGCCCGCGCTGCGGCACTCCGCCTGTCCGACCACGAGCTCGGCCAGCCCGGCGGGTACGAGACCGTGACGGACCCGTCGGTGACCGTGCGGTTCCCCCTCGCCGAGGGCCCGCTCGAAGGCGCCGACCTGCTCGTGTGGACCACGACGCCCTGGACGCTGGTCTCCAACACGGCCGTCGCGGTGCACCCCGACGTCACGTACGTCGTCGCGGCGCGCTCCGGCGAGCCCGGGCGCGTCATCGTCGCCGAGCCGCTGTTCGCTCGCGTCCTCGGCGAGGGCTGGCACATCGTCTCCCGCCACGCCGGGTCCGAGCTGGCCGGAACCCACTACCGGCGGCCGTTCGACCTCGTCGAGATCCCGGACGCGCACCGCGTACTGACCGCCGACTTCGTCACCACCGAGGACGGCACCGGCCTGGTCCACCTGGCGCCCGCGTTCGGCGCCGACGACTTCGCCGCCACACGTGCCGCCGGCATGCCGGTGGTGAACCCGATCAAGCCCGACGGCCGGTTCGACCTGCCGGTACCGCTGGTCGGCGGGGTGTTCTTCCGCGACGCCAACGCGCGCCTCATCGAGGACCTGAAAGAGCGCGACCTGCTGTTCCGCGGCGAGGCGTACGAGCACAGCTACCCGCACTGCTGGCGCTGCCACACGCCGCTCCTCTACTACGCGCTGCCCGCCTGGTACATCAAGACCACCGCGATCAAGGACCGGCTGCTGGAGGAGAACGACCGCACCAACTGGTTCCCCGAGACGATCAAGGAGGGCCGGTACGGCGAGTGGCTGCGCAACAACGTCGACTGGTCGCTGTCGCGCAGCCGCTACTGGGGCACGCCCCTGCCCGTGTGGCTGTGCGCCGACGACCACGCCACCTGCGTCGGGTCGCTCAAGGAGCTCGGCGAGCTGGCCGGGCACGACCTGAGCGCGCTGGACCCGCACCGGCCGTTCGTCGACGACGTCACCTTCGCCTGCCCCGAGTGCGGCGGCGAGGCGCGGCGCGTACCCGACGTGATCGACGCCTGGTACGACTCCGGGTCGATGCCGTTCGCCCAGTGGGGCGCGCCGCACCGGCAGAACGCCACGTTCGCCGACTGCCTACCCCGCGCAGTACATCTGCGAGGCGATCGACCAGACCCGCGGCTGGTTCTACTCGCTCATGGCCGTCGGCACGCTCGTCTTCGACCGCTCCTCGTACGAGAACGTGCTCTGCCTCGGGCTGCTCCTCGCCGAGGACGGCCGCAAGATGAGCAAGCACCTCGGCAACGTCCTGGAGCCGATCCCGCTCATGGACAAGCACGGCGCCGACGCGCTGCGCTGGTACATGGCGGCGGCCGGCCAGCCGTGGGCGGCCCGGCGCGTCGGCGACGCGGCGCTCGAGGAGATCGTCCGCAAGGTCCTGCTGACGTACTGGAACACCGTGTCGTTCTTCGTCCTGTACGCGAACGCGTCGGGCTGGACGCCCGGCACGCCCGCCCCGGCGGCCGCGGAGCGACCGGCGGCCGACCGGTGGGTGCTCGCCGAGCTGCACCGGACCGTACTGCGAGGTGGACGCGGCGCTGGAGCGGTTCGACACGACCGCGGCGGGGCGGCGGCTGGCCGAGTTCATCGACGACCTGTCCAACTGGTACGTCCGCCGGTCCCGGCGCCGGTTCTGGGAGGGCCCGGAGCCGGCGGGCAGGCCCCGGGCGAAACGCGGCGGCGTTCGCGACGCTGTACGAGTGCCTGGAGACGCTGACCCGGCTGATGGCGCCGATCGCCCCGTTCCTGACCGACTACGTCTGGGACGTCCTGCGGACGGCCGACGCGCCGGACTCGGTCCACCTCGCGGCCTGGCCCGAGGTGGACCAGGCCCTGCTCGACCCGGAGCTGAGCGCCCAGATGGCCCTCGTACGCCGCCTGGTCGAACTCGGCCGGGCCGCGCGCGCCTCCTCCGGCGTACGTACGCGCCAGCCGCTCGGCCGTGCCCTGGTCGGCGCGGCGGGCTGGCGCGCGCTGCCGGACGAGCTGCGCGACCAGATCGCCGACGAGCTGAACGTCCAGGGCTTCGACACGCTCGCCTCGATCGGCGGCGACCTCGTCGAGTACGTCGTGAAGCCGAACTTCCGCGAGCTCGGCAAGCGCTTCGGCAAGCAGACCCCGAAGGTCGCCCAGGCCATCACCTCCGCCGACGCCGCCGAACTGGCCCACGCGCTGCGCGACTCCGGCACCACGGCGGTCGAGGCCGCCGAGGTCGGCAAGGTCGAGCTGACGCCCGCCGACGTGATCATCACCGAGCGGCCGCGCAGTGGCTGGGCGGTGGAGAGCGCCGCCGGCGAGACGGTCGGGCTGGACCTGACCGTGACGCCGGAGCTGCGCCGCGCCGGACTCGTACGCGAGGTGATCCGGCTGGTGCAGGACGCGCGCAAGAACGCCGGCCTGCAGATCACCGACCGCATCGAGCTGTGGTGGCGTACGACCGACACCGACCTGGACGAGGCGCTGCGCGAGCACGGCGCCGAGGTGGCGAGCGAGGTGCTCGCGAACGCCTGGCACGACGACGAGCCGGACGAGGACCTGCCGGCCGTCCGCGACGAGGACCTGCGACTGACCTTCTGGCTGCGGCGTTCGTCCTGAGTACGGGACGGGGGGACCGCGGGTCCCCCCGTTCCGTTGGTTCTGCCTGTTTCCTACGGAATGATGCACCTGTGGACCTACCTGAGAGGCCGGCGGAGCCTGACCCCGCACACATGCGCGCCTCCGACTCCGACCGCGACCGGGTCGCCGACCAACTGCGCGAGGCCCTGGCCGAAGGACGCCTGAGCGCCGACGAGCACGCCGAACGCCTCGACGCCGTGTACGCGGCGAAGACGTACGCGGAGCTGGCCCCGATCGTGCACGACCTGCCCGCGACGGGCGGCATCCCGGCGCCGGAGCCGACCGGCCCGGTCGTACGCGATGACCTGCCGCCGCCGCGCTCCGGCACACCGAACATCGTGGCGATCTTCAGCGGAGCCGAGCGCACCGGCCGCTGGCTGGTCGAAGCCGAGACGAACGTGGTCTCGGTCTTCGGCGGCATCGAGCTGGACCTGCGGCAGGCGGTACTCTCCCGCCGCGAGGTCACGATCAACATCGTGGCCATCATGGGCGGCGTCAACCTGACCGTGCCACCGGGCGTACGCGTGGTGAACTCGATCTCGGCGATCTTCGGCGGCACGTCGGTGCCCCCGGAGGAAACCATCGACCCGGACTCGCCGGTGATCCGGCTGACCGGCTTCGCGATGTTCAGCGGAGTGAGCGTGAAGCGCCGCAGCGCGGACGGGAACGCGACCGCCTCCGGCAGCCTGGACCACCGGACCCTGCACGAGGAGCAGCGCCGCATCCAGCGAGAGTTCCGCGACAAGCAGCGCGAGGTCCAGCGTGACTTCCGCGACCAACAGCGAGAGCTACGCCGCCGCCGCCACGACCACTGACCCGCCCGCACGGTCCCCGCCCGCCCAGGGGGCGACGCCGTTCCGTGGTTCGTGCGGGTCAGAACGTGTCGTCTGCGGGGTCCTTGTCGGGCTGGCACACCAGGCACGGGGTGCAGCCACGATCCTTGGCCTCGGCCGGGCGCAGGGTCTCCATGTCGTCCGCGTCCTCGGCGATGTCCTCGATGAGGGCGCAGTCGGGGCGGTGGTAGCGCTTCGTGCCGCTCAGGATGCGTACGAACGGCAGGTCCGGACGGTCTTCCCCCACGGCGGGCGTCTCGTCGTCCGCGTCCGCGTCCGCGGCGATCGGGCTCGGCGTCCGCTGCCGGCTCCGTGTCAGCCTTGGCCGAGGTCGCCGCGTCGGCGGGCTCGGGGGCGTCGTCGTGCGCCGGCTGGTCGTCGGCGGGCTCGGCTTCCGGCTCGGCGGACGGCGCGTGGGACGCGGTTTCGGCCACGTCCGCCCTGTCGGTCTCGGTTTCGGCGTCATCGCGGCCGGCGTCCGTGGTCTTGGCGTCGATGACCGTGGCCTCGACCGGGTCGACCTCGTCCACGGGTTCGGCGGGCTTCGTCGCGTGCTCACCGGCGGTCGCCTCGTCATCGAGATCCGCGTCCGCCGCATCGTCGGCGGGTGCGTCCTCGGCGGCCGCGTCGCCGGCGTCCTCCTCCGTCGCCTTGTCCTTCCGGTCGTACGGCTCGAAGAGTGACCGGCTGCGCGCCAGCGGTCGGTCTTCGGTCGTCGGCTCGGAGGTGTCGGCGACGTCGGCGACGTCAGGGACCTGGTCGAACTGTGTGGTGACCGCGGCTCGGACTTGGCGGGCTCGGCCGTCGCCGGGGACTTGGCGGCGGGCTCGCTCTCGTCGTCGTCCAGCCGGGTGACCGGCAGGTCGGTCCGCGTCACCGGCGCCGGGTCGGCGGCGCTGCGCCGCCTGCGCGTGGTGTCGCCGGTTTCGGGGTCGACGGTCTCCAGCGCCACGGTGGGCGCGGCTTCCTCGGTCGTGTCCGCCGTCTCGTCGCCGTCGGCGGCCTTGTCGGCGTCGGCCGGCTCGGCCTCGGTGACGGCCGCACGCGCCGCGAGGGCGGTGTCGGGCAGGCATGCGGTGCAGGCGGTGAAGCCCTCTTCGCGCGCCTCGACGAACGTGAGTTCTTCTTTGTCGCGGCCCGCGAGCTGGCGACAGGTCTCCAGGTGGTAGCGCTTGCGGCCCGGGACGACGTAGACGCTCGTCTCCGCGGGCACGTCCAGCGCGGTCGTGGGAGCGATCACCGGCGTGTCGCCGCCGGCTCCGACGCGCGCCTTGGCCTTGGCCGGGCGCGCGGTCCTGCTGGTACGCGCCGCGGACCTCTTCTTGGCGGCCGACTCGGCGCTGCCGAAGAGCTCCTTACGACGCAGAAACACCCCGATGGCGAGGCAGAGAGCGGAGATGATGCTGACCGCGATCGAGATATAGATCAGCTTCAGCCCGTCCAGCCCGGCAACCTCGTGCCCGGTGTTGCCCGTGACGATACCCGTGACAAGAAGGGCGATCGCCAGGACGACGAGCACACCACTCAGGATGATCACGCAGGTCTCCCTCTACCGGCCGTCGTTCGGAGATGCGCAGCAACGCTAGCGCAACTTCGACCGATTCGGCCGCCTCCAACCGGCTACCACTTTGCTTCAAGTCGAGACATTCGCCTCTCGTGACGCCGTCGTGGTCAGCGGCGGTCGTGCGGCGGGTTGTCGACGGTGTGGAAGCCGCCCGTGGCGGAGTGCTGTGCGTGCTGCGGCTCGGGCTGCTGCTGCGGGAAGGGGTTCTGGCCGGTGCTGCCCGGGCCCACCGCCGGCTGGCCGTTGCGCACCTCGGCGTGCTGCGGCATCGCGGGCTGCTGGGCGGGCTGGGGGCCGGTGTTGGCAGGGCCACCGAACGGGCCGCCGTGGCTGCCGGCCTCGAGCTCGCGGAGCTGGCCCTCGAGGTAGGCCTTCAGCCGGCTGCGGTATTCGCGCTCGAAGGCGTTGAGGTCATCGACCATGCGCTCGAGCTCTTCGCGCTGCTGGACCAGCGAGCCCATCGCCTGACGGTGGCGGTCCTGTGCGTCGCGCTCGAGGGACTCGGCGCGCGCGCGTGCCTCGCTGACGATCTGCTCGGACTGGCGGCGGGCCTTGCCGAGGATCTCCTCGGCCTCGCGGCGTGCGCGGCCCAGGGTCTCGTCGGCCTCACGGCGCGCGTCGGCGATCGCCTGGTCGGCGGTCTGCTGCGCGAGCGCGAGCACGCGCGCCGCCGTGTCCATGTTGTCCTCGCTCGAGGTGGTCACCGGCGGGGGCGGCGGGGGCGCCTGCTGGGGCATGCCAAGTCCGCCGAGCACGGGCTCGGGCTCCGGCTTGTGCTCGAGCGGCTTGGGCGGCTCGGGCATGTGGGTCATCTCGGGCTTGGGCTCGACGATGGGAGCCGCCATCGCCGGGACCTTGCCGCGCAGGCACTCCGCGAGCTTGGCCCGCAGCTCCTCGTTCTCCTGGATGAGCCGGTCGAGCTCCGCCTCGACCTCGTCGAGGAAGGCGTCGACCTCCTCTTCGTCGTATCCCGGCCGCAGCCGGGTCGTACTGAACTGCTTGTTCCGCACATCCGCGGGTGTCAGCGGCATCTGGTCTCCTTGGCGCGCTTGGAGTCTGTCCCCGAACGGACGGTACCCGATCAGAGCGGCTGAACGACGATGATCAAGAACCAGACCACGAAGAAGAGGACCGTGAAGCTCAGGTCGAACGCAACGTTACCCAGCCGAACCGAAGGGATGAATCGACGTAGCAGTCTAAGGGGTGGATCGGTCACCGTGTACGTCGTCTCCGCCAGCACCAGCACCACCCCCGTGGGTCTCCATGACCGGGCGAACGCCTGAAGCGTCTCGAGTACCAGTCTGCCGATGAGGAAGAGCAAGAACAGGTAGAGCGGGATACTCAGGTAGTTTCCAAGGTTCACGGACACTCTCGCATGTTGACGTCAGCTCTGATTGAAGAACCCTCGTTCAGCCATACGGGCCTTGTCTTCGGCGGTCACCTCGACATTGGCGGGGGACAACAGGAACACCTTGTTGGTAACACGCTCGATGCTTCCGTGCAGGCCGAATATGAGACCAGCCGCAAAGTCGACGAGACGCTTGGCGTCGCTGTCGACCATCTCGGTGAGGTTCATGATCACCGGGGTCCCCTCCCGGAAGTGCTCTCCGATCGTACGGGCCTCGTTGTAGGTCCTGGGGTGAAGCGTAGTGATACGCGCGAGGTCGGACACCGTCGACTCCGCAAGAGAGGGCCGGCGCTCGGCCCCGAAGGGCTTCTGCTCGTCGTCGGCCTGGTCCGATGCTCCGGCGGCAGGGGTGGACGACTCGTCGTCGGTACGGTCAACCCGGCGACGGTCCGCGGTCTCGTCGTCGTAGACGTCGTACTCGTCGTAGTCATCATCGTAGCGATCGTCCTCCACAAGGCCGAGGTAGACCGCCATCTTGCGCATCGCGCTGGCCATACGCCCCCTCCGTCGTCTGCCGACAGGAGTCCCTGCGGGAAGCTTCCGTTGATCGATCGCCTGCGTTTGAACACGGACGCCAAGGTCCACTGTGGGGACATTACCTGACGATTGCCTGTCGGCCTCCGAGCAACGCCGTACCGACACGGACGTGTGTCGCGCCACTCGCGATGGCCTGTTCCATATCTGCGCTCATGCCCGCCGATACGGTTATGGCGGACGGATACGTCGGCCACGTAGAGAATGGGAGACCTCCGCCAGTCGCGCGAATGCCGGGGCCGGATCGGCGTCGAGCGGCGCCACTGCCATGACGCCCCCGAGCGTGAGCCCGCCGGCGGACTCGATCGCCTCCGCGAGTTCTGGCACTCCGTCCCGCCGCATGCCGCCGCGCCCCTCGGCCTCGTCCTCGTCCAGGGAGACCTGGACGAGGCAGCGCAGCGTACGCGCCGGCGGCGACTGCCGCCTTCGACAGGGCGTTCACCAGGCGGGGCCGGTCGACCGAGTGCACGACGTCGGCGTAGGCGACCACCGAGCGGGCCTTGTTGGTCTGGAGTTGGCCGACGAAGTGCCAGGTCAGGTCCAGGTCGCTCGCACTCGGCGACCTTGGGGCCCGCCTCCTGGTCGCGGTTCTCGGCGACCTGGGCGATGCCGAGTTCGGCGAGCAGCCGCACGTCGGAGGCGGGGAAGGTCTTGGTGACGGCCACCAGCGTGACCTCGCCGGCGGACCGGCCGGCGGCGTCGCAGGCGGCGGAGATGCGCTCGCGTACGGCCGCCAGGTTGGCGGCCAGTTCGTCTTTGCGACTCATGTTCTGTTCACTCTCCGCGCGGACCGCGCCTGGTGGTCCGAGAGCGGTCCCATCCGTCGGCCGATGATCGTGAAGGGAAGTCTTCCATGGGCGACAGGAGGAGGAAGTGCCCCGCCGGGGTGAACGGCGCGACGGCCGGCACCGGTCAACCGGCCCGGCGGGGGGCTACTTGAGGAAGTCGGGCACGTCGAGGTCGTCGTCCTCGTCGAACACGACGGGGCGGCGGCGTGCCGGGTCGGAGCTGAGGCGCGCCGCGGTCGGCTCGGTCGCCGGCCGCGGCACCTTAGGGCCCGCGACGACCTCATTCGACGCCGGGCGCGGAGGCTGCGTGTCGCGTGCGTGATCGTCGGGCTTGTCGGCACGCGACGTGTCGGGTTTGGTCTCGGGCGGCCTGGGCTCCTCCGCCGGCTTGGGCGGCTGCGGCTTGCGCTCGTCCTCGGCCGGCTCGCCGCTCCGATGCGGCGCCGGTGCCGGCGTGACTCGCGGCGGCGCGGGCGCCTGCGGGGGTACGACCGGGCGCGGCGGGGCGACCGGCGCCGCCACCGGAGGCGTGGCCACCGCCGGACGCGGCGGCGAGGTGCGCTTGGGCTCCGCCTGCGGCGCGGGCCTGCTGTCGGGCCGCACCTCGTCGAAGCCCGCCGCGATCACCGTCACGCGCACCTCGTCGCCGAGCGCGTCGTCGATGACCGCGCCGAAGATGATGTTGGCGTCGGGCGCGGCCGCGTTGGACACGAGCTGCGCCGCTTCGTTGATCTCGAACAGGCCGAGGTCGGAGCCGCCCGAGATGGACAGCAGCACGCCATGGGCGCCGTCGATGCTGGCCTCCAGCAGCGGGCTGGAGATCGCCATCTCGGCCGCCGCGACCGAGCGGTCGTCGCCGCGCGCCGAGCCGATGCCCATCAGGGCCGAGCCGGCGCCGGACATGACCGACTTGACGTCGGCGAAGTCGAGGTTGATCAGACCCGGCGTGGTGATCAGGTCGGTGATGCCCTGAACACCGGAGAGCAGCACCTGGTCGGCGGCCTTGAAGGCGTCGAGCACGCTGACCTGGCGGTCGGAGATCGACAGCAGCCGGTCGTTGGGGATCACGATGAGGGTGTCGACCTCGTCGCGCAGCGTCTCGATGCCGGCCTCGGCCTGCATCGCGCGGCGCTTGCCCTCGAAGCTGAAGGGGCGGGTGACCACGCCGATGGTGAGGGCGCCGAGCGACCGGGCGATGCTCGCCACCACGGGCGCGCCGCCGGTGCCGGTGCCGCCGCCCTCGCCGGCGGTGACGAAGACCATGTCGGCGCCCTTGAGCACCTCTTCGATCTCTTCGCGGTGATCCTCGGCGGCCTTGCGGCCCACGTCGGGGTTGGCGCCGGCGCCGAGGCCGCGGGTGAGCTCGCGCCCGACGTCGAGCTTGACGTCGGCGTCACTCATGAGCAGCGCTTGGGCGTCGGTGTTGATCGCGATGAACTCAACGCCCTTGAGGCCCTCTTCGATCATGCGGTTGACGGCATTGACACCGCCGCCGCCGATGCCGACGACCTTGATGACCGCTAGGTAGTTCTGCGGTGCTGCCACAACGAGGGGCCCTTCCGCTCGCTCTGTCGTTATGTTCCCGGCCGCCCGTACGGGCGGCCGGCACGTTTTTCTTGCCGGGCCGGAACCCTCACCCTCAAGTTGAGACTTACAGTTATGTCAACCTAAGGCTGATACGGACAGTAGGGGCGCACCACTGCAGGGTCAACTAACCCGGCCCCGAGCCGATCGGCGTGTCGCGCGGCATCCCACTCATCCTGATTTTCACCCTCGCCGCGCGCCGAACGCTCCCCGGTCACGCGGCCGCCCTAGTGTGGCGCGCCGAGGGGGTTGCACCGCTACTCGGTGGTGACGACCTCCGGTGAACTCACATCGATGATCTTGTCGCCGCGCTGCGGAGTCGTGCTCAGCAGGCCGCGCAGCAACCGTAGCTTGTCGGCGACGCGCTCCGGTGCACCCCACACGATGGTGATCCCCTCCTTGAGTCGCAGTGTGACGGCCTCGGGCGAGCCCGCGCGCACCTCCGCGACCCGCGCGGAAAGCCACGGTGGCAAGGCCTGGATGACCGCGAGACCCGATCGCAGCGCCGGATCGCTCTGGAGCGGGCTGGCGACGCTGAGCGACGGCATGCCGCGCGGCCGGGCCGCCGATGTGAGGACGGTCACGCCGAACCGGTCGATCTGCAGGTACCGGTTGTCCTGCTGAACGGCGGCGATCGGCGTGCGCTCGCGTACGACGATGCGGACGGTGGCCGGCCAGCGCCGCTCGACGCGCGCGGTCTCGACCTCCTGCACCGCCTCGATCCGGTCGCGTACGGCGTCGGTGTCGAGCCTGATGAGGGGCTCGCCGAGGCGTACGCGTGCGACGGAGATCAGCCGGTCGCGCGGCACCAGCCGGTCTCCCACGACGTCGATGTGCCGGGCCACCAGCAGCCGCGAGCCCAGCAGCACCCAGGCGGCGGTGCCGAGGACGCCGGCCACGAGCAGCGCGACGAAGATCGCCTTCCACCGGCTCGACCTGCGGCGGGACGTACGCACGCCGGGCACCGGCACCGAGGTGTCGGCGTCGCTCGTCACGCTGGGCCTCCTCACCGCTGGCGGCCGCCCCGCGCGGGGCGGGCACCGGTGGGGTCAGGCGCCGAGCAGCCCCAGGATCGCCGGCCCTAGCGTGGTCACGTCGCCCGCCCCCATGGTGATGATGACGTCCCCGGGCGCGGCCATCGCCGCGACACGCCCGGCCACCGCGTTTCGGTCCGCCTCGTAGACGACCCGTCCGTGCGGGACCGCCTTGGCGACGAGCTCGCCGGTCACGCCCGGGATCGGGTCCTCGCGCGCCGGGTAGACGTCCAGGACGACGACCTCGTCGGCCAGGCCCAGCGCGGCGCCGAACTCGGCGGCGAAGAACTTGGTGCGGCTGAACAGGTGCGGCTGGAACACCGCGACGACGCGCCCTCCGCCCAGCTCGCCGACGTAGTCGCGGGTCGCGCGCAGGTCGGCGGCCAGCTCGGTGGGGTGGTGTGCGTAGCTGTCGAAGACCTTGACGCCCGCGGCCTCGCCCTTGGGCTCCAGGCGGCGGCGCGCCCCGGTGAAGGCGGCCAGGCCCGCGGCGACCGCGGCGGCGTCCACGCCCAGTTCGACGGCGGTCGCGTACGCGGCGGCGGCGTCGAGCGCGTTGTGCCGGCCCGGCACCGCGAGCTCCAGCGCGCGGCCGCCGACGGTGAAACGGGAGCCGAGGCCGCGCGGCGTGAAGCCCCTCGACGCGATAGTCGGCGCCCTCGGCCTCGCCATAGGTGCGGACGGTCAGCCCGCGCCGCGCGCCGCTCCTCGCCCAGCGCGTGCGCCGCCGGGTCGTCCGCGCACACCACGAGCAGGCCGCCGGGCGCGATCCGCTCGGCGAAGCGTGCGAAGGTCTCCTCGACCTTGGCGAAGCTGGCGTAGTTGTCGAGGTGGTCCGCCTCGACGTTGGTGATGATGGCCGCCGACGGGGCGAACATCAGGAACGAGCCGTCGCTCTCGTCCGCCTCGGCGACGAACAGGTCGCCCGAGCCGTCCGCGGCGCCCAGGCCGGTGGTGACGAGTTGCCCGCCGATGCAGTAGGACGGGTCGGCGCCGGCGTGCTGCAACGCGACGGTCAGCATCGAGGTGGTCGTGGTCTTGCCGTGGGTGCCGGCCACCGCGACGGACCGGCGGCCCGCCATCAGGGACGCGAGCGCGGCGGCGCGGTGGAGCACCAGGAGGCCGCGCTCGCGGGCGGCGGCCAGCTCGGGGTTGGTCTCGCGGATCGCGGTCGAGACGACGACGGTGTCCGCCGCCGCGACGTGCGCGGCCGCATGGCCCACGAACGTCGTCGCGCCCATCGCGCGCAGGTCGGCCAGCAGGTCCGAATCCCTGGCGTCGCTGCCGGAGACCGGAATGCCGCGCTGGAGCATGATGCGGGCGATGCCCGACATGCCGGCGCCGCCGATCCCGACGAAGTGCACCCGGCCCAGGCTGTCCGCCGGCACCACCTCGGCCGGCGTCACGAGGCTCATGACCGCACCCCCGCGAACACGGCACGGAACGCCGGGACGGCACCCGGCCGACGGTACGGCCGGTGCGGGGCACCGGTCGCGGCACGGGGCGCGCTGCCGGTGGGGTCGGTGGGCTTCACTCTCCGGCCGCCACGACGCGGGCGACCATCTTGGCGAGGGCGACGTCGGCGTCGCGGCGGCCCATGCGGGCGGCGGCCTCCGACATCTGGGCGACCTGCTCGGCGTCGGCCAGGACCGGCAGCACGTTGCCCTTGATCCAGTCGGCGTTCAGCTCGGCGTCCTCGACCAGCAGGCCGCCGTGGCCCGGAGACGATCGGCTCGGCGTTGAGCCGCTGCTCGCCGTTGCCGATCGGCAGCGGGACGTACGCCGCCGGCAGGCCGACCGCGGTCAGCTCCGCGCAGGTGATCGCGCCGGCCCGGCACATCGCGAAGTCGGCGGCGGCGTACGCGAGGTCCATCCGGTCGCAGTACGGAAGCATGACGTAGGCCGGGTCGTCGGCGGTGACCTCGGGCTCGCTGGCGTTCTTGGGGCCGACGATGTGCAGGATCTGGATGCCCGCGGCGCGCAGCGCTGGCACGGCGTCGCCGAGCGCCCGGTTGAGCGAGCGCGCGCCCTGGGACCCGCCGAACACCAGCAGCGTGGGCAGGTCCGAGCGCAGGCCGAAGTGCGCGCGCGCCTTGTCGCCCATGCCCAGCCGGTCCAGTGTGGCGATCTCGCGGCGCAGCGGGATGCCGACCACCTCGGCGTGCGGCAGCGGCGTGTCGGCCGAGGCCACCGCGACGTGCTCGGTGAACCGCGCGCCCAGGCGGTTGGCCAGGCCGGGCCGCGGGTTCGCCTCGTGCACGATGATCGGGACCTTGCGCCGCCGTGCGGCGAGGTAGCCCGGGGTCGCGACGTAGCCGCCGAAGCCGACCAGCACGTCGGCCTCGGTGCGGTCCAGGACGCTCGCCGCCGCGTTGATCGCGCCCGCGAGCCGCCCGGGCACGGTCAGCAGCCGCGGCGTGAGCGTGCGGGGCAGCGGGACCGGGGGGATCAGCGCCAGCTCGTATCCGCGCTGGGGCACCAGTCTGGTCTCCAGGCCCGCGCTCGGTGCCCAGGCAGGTCACCCGGACCTCGGGGTCCTCTCGGCGCAGCGCGTCGGCGAGCGCCAGGGCGGGTTCGATGTGCCCTGCGGTGCCGCCTCCGGCAAGGACAACCCTCATACTCTTGCTCCTGCTCATCGGTCGCTCAACCCTCCTCGCTCGCTCCCGCGGAGGGATCGCTCCGGCTCACCCGGTCGCTCCGCTCACCCCGAGTGCGCACCCTCAGCGCTTGGCCAGGCCCAGCCAGCTTAGAGCCAGCACGGCCGGGCCGGGACCCCGTGCCGCCAGGGCCTGCCGGGCGCCCGGCTCGCGCTTGGCGAACGACAACAACATGCCCAAAACGATCAGTGTCGGGATCAGCGCTGACCCACCGTACGACACCAATGGCAGAGGGATACCCGTAATGGGCAGGACGCCGATCACCGCGCCGATGTTCACGATCGCCTGCACGGCCAGCCAGGCGGTCGCCCCGGCTGCGGCGAGCTGCATGAACGGGTCCTTGACCCGCCGCGCGATCCGCAGCCCGGCGTACGCGAGGAGCCCGAACAGGCCCAGGACCACGAGCGTGCCGATCAGGCCGAGCTCCTCCCCGATGATGGCGAAGATGAAGTCGGTCTCCGGGTGCGGCAGGTAGTTCCACTTGGCCCGGCCCTCTCCAAGTCCGGTGCCGAACCAGCCGCCGGAGGCGATGGCGTACAGGCCCTGGATGCCCTGGTAGTTGATGTCCAGCTGGTTGCCCGACTGGTCGAGGAAGCCGGTCAGGCGCTGCATGCGGTACGGCTCGACGACGATGAGGATCGACACCAGCACGCCCGTCAGCTCCGGCCATGCCGACGAACAGCCGGCCCGGCGCGCCGACCACCCACAGCAGCGCCAGGAAGATCGTGAGCAGCACCAGCGTGGTGCCGAGGTCGCTGCCGAGCATGACGAGCATGACGAGGACGCCGGCGCCGGGCAGCAGCGGGATCAGCAGACTGCCGCCACTCGGTGAGCTGGCGGAGCTTCTCCTTGCGCGCCAGCAGGTCGGCGCCCCACAGGATCAGGGCCAGCTTGGCGGGCTCGGACGGCTGGAGCTGGAACGGGCCGCCGAAGCTGATCCAGCGCTGCGCGCCGTTGACGCTCTGACCGAGGCCCGGGACGAGCACCACCGCGAGCGCCGTCGCCGACAGCAGCATCAGGGGGTAGGCGAGCGTGCGGAAGACCTTCGGCGGCATCCGCGCCGCCAGCCACATCAGCGGCAGCCCGATGGCCACCCACAGCGCCTGCTTCTCGAACAGCGTGAACGCCGAGCCGGTGTACTGGTACTGCCGGATACTGGAGGCCGACAACACCATCACCATGCCGAGCGCGAGCAGCAGCATCGAGCAGCCGAGCACCAGGTAGTAGGAGGTCAGCGGCCGGTCGAGGAGGCCGCCCGGCCCGGAGAACCAGCCGCGTGGCCCGGGCCGCTCCTCGTCGTCGTCCGTCCCGATCCGTGACCCGTTCACCCACGCGCGCATCCATCGGCCCACCCCATCAGCCCAAGCTTCGTCGCGATCCGCCTCCGACCCGTCAGGATCCGGCGAGGCGCCTCACCGCGGCGGCGAACGCCTCGCCGCGCGCCGGATAGCCGGCGAACATGTCGAAGGAGGCTCCCACCGGCGCGAGCAGGACCGTGTCGCCGGGCCGCGCCAGAGCGGTGGCGGCGCGTGACGATGCGGTCCATGGCCCCAGTGTCGGTGTCGGCGACATCGACCACCGGGACATTCGGCGCGTGTCGCGCAAGTGCCGTCGCGATCCGGTCGCGGTCGCGGCCCATGAGGACCACGCCGCGCAGCCGGTCGGCGCACGAGCGTACGAGGTCATCGACCTCGGCGCCCTTGAGCAGTCCGCCGGCGATCCAGACGATCGAGCGGTACGCGGCCAGCGACGCGGCGGCGGCGTGCGGGTTGGTGGCCTTGGAGTCGTTGACGTAGGCGACGTCGCCGACGGTCGCGATCAGCTCGATGCGGTGCGGATCGGGGGTGAACGCGCGCAGGCCGTCGCGTACGGCCTCGGCCGGGACGCCGAAGGCACGGGCCAGGGCGGCGGCGGCGAGCGCGTTGGCCACGTTGTGCGGGGCGTACGGGCGCACGTCGGTCAGCTCGGCGAGCTCGGCCGCCTCGCGTACGGGATCGGCGGTGAAGGCGCGGTCGACCAGCAGATCCTCCACCAGGCCGAGCTGGCCCGCGCGCGGGGTGCCGAGCGTGAAGCCGACCGAGCGCTCGGCGCGCTCGCCCAGGCGCGCCGACCACTCGTCGTCGACGTTGAGCACGGCGAGGGTGCCCGGCGCGAAGATCTTGCCCTTGTCGGCGGCGTACGCCTCCAGCGAGCCGTGCCAGTCGATGTGGTCGGGCGCGACGTTGAGCACGGTCGCGGCGAACGGGCGTACGGAGGAGCGACCAGTGCAGCTGGAAACTGGACAGCTCCACGGCCAGCACGTCGTAGCGACTCGGCCGGGTCGGCACCGGTGCCGGCCACGGCCTCCACGATGGGCGTGCCGACGTTGCCGACGGCGATGGTGCGGTGCCCGGCGGCCGCGAGCATGCAGGCGAGCATGCGCACGACGGTGGTCTTGCCGTCGGTGCCGGTGATGGCCAGCCACGGGGCGGCGCCGGGGCCGCGCAGCCGCCAGGCGAGCTCGACCTCGCCGACGACCTCCACGCCGGCCGCGACCGCGGCGGCGAGCAGCGGCGCGTCGGGCCGCCAGCCCGGCGAGGTGACGACCAGGTCGGTACCGGCGGGCAGGGTGTCGCCGTCGCCGAGGCGCAGGGTGACGCCGGGCACGGCGAGCTTGGCGCGCAGGGCCTCGTCGTCACGTGCGTCGGCGAGCGTGACCTGCGCGCCGCGCGCGGCGAGCACCCGCGCGGCCGCCTGGCCGGACACGCCGGCACCCGCGACGCAGACGGCGAGCCCGCTCCAGGCGGTGGGCGGCCCGATCGGCGGCCCGGTCAATTCCCCGGCATCCATTCGATGTAGAAGAGGGCCAGCCCGGCGGCCACGCAGAGCGCCGAGATCAGCCAGAACCGCACCACGATCGTGGTCTCGGCCCAGCCGGACAGCTCGAAGTGGTGCTGGAGCGGCGCCATCTTGAAGACCCGTTTGCCGGTCAGCTTGAACGAGCCGACCTGGATGATCACCGACAGCGTGATGATCACGGGCAGCCCGCCGAGGACCACGAACAGCATCTGGGTGCGGGTCATCACGGCGAGGCCGACGATCACGCCGCCGAGGCCGAGCGAGCCGGTGTCGCCCATGAAGATCTCGCGCGGGCGGTGCGTTCCACCACAGGAACCCGACGAGGGCGCCGAGCACGGCTGACGCCACGACGGCGAGGTCGAGCGGGTCGCGCACGGCGTAGCAGTTCGGCGCGAGGACGACCTCTGCAGCTGTTGCGCAACTGCCAGTTGCCGATCAGCACGTACGCGCCGAGCACCGAGCCGACCGCGCCGGCGGCCAGGCCGTCCAGGCCGTCGGTGAGGTTCACCGCGTTGGAGGTCCCGGCGATCATGATGAGCGCCCAGACCACGAACAGGTACGGGCCGATGGAGGGCCCGAAGTCGCGCAGGAAGGACAGGTGCGTGGTGGCGGGGGTGATTTCGTAGCCGTTGGGGAAGCGCAGCGACAGCAGCGCGAACACGACGCCGATGATGATGATGCCGATCATCTTCGCGCCGCTGCGCAGGCCGAGGCTGCGCTGCTTGAAGACCTTGATGTAGTCGTCGACGAACCCGACGACGCCGAGGCCCGTCATGAGGAACAGCACGAGCGACGCCGGAGACCGTCGGCCGCGTGGTGGTGGCCAGGTGCGCGATGGCGTACCCGACGAGGGCGGCCACGATGAACACGGTGCCGCCCATCGTGGGCGTGCCGCGCTTGCCGAGGTGGGCCTGCGGCCCCTCCTCGCGGATCATCTGGCCGTACCCGAGGCGGCGTACGAGGCGGATCCAGGCCGGCGTGCCGAGCAGCGCGATGATCAGGGAGAGGGCCGAGGCGACCAGGATGGTCCTCACGCGTGGTCGCTCCCCTCGAGCACGGCCTGGGCGACCCGTTCGAGCCCGGCGACGCGCGATCCCTTGATCAGCACGACGTCACCCGGCCGCAATCGCTCGTCCAGTGCGGCCACCGCCGCGCCGACATCCTCGACCTGCACGCGTTCTCCCGTCCATGTCCCCACCTGCTCGGCCCCCTTCAGCATGGCCGCGGCGGTCTCGCCGACGGCGATGAGGCCGGCCACGCCGCCGCGCGCGGCGTAGGCTCCGATCTTCTCGTGCTCGCCGGCCGTCGACGCGCCGAGTTCGGCCATTCGCACCGAGCACCGCGAACACGCGCCCTCCACGGGCCGCGCCGCTCGCCATGTGGACCACGGTGTCCAGGGCGGCGCGCACCGACTCGGGGTTGGCGTTGTAGGCGTCGTTGACCACCGTCACGCCGTCGGGGCGCTCGGTGACCTCCATCCGCCAGCGGCTGACCGGCTCGGCGCCGACAGCGCCTCGGCGACGCCGGCGACCGGCATGCCCAGGCAGCGGGCGGCGGCCGCCGCGGCGAGCGCGTTGGCCACCGCGTGCGCGCCGTGCAGCCGCAGGCGTACCGGCGGCGGAGCCCTCGGGCGTGACCAGCGTGAACCGTGGCACGTCCCGCCTCGTCCAGCGACTCGCTCGGCCGCGCGTACGGTCGCGTCGGGCGGCCCGGCCGAACGTCACGATCCGGGCCGGCGTGCGCGCCGCCATCGCGGCCACGAGGGGGTCGTCGGCGTTGAGGATCGCGGTGCCCTCCGCGGGCAGCGCCTCGACCAGCTCGCCCTTGGCCTTGGCGACGACGTCGCGGCCGCCGAACTCGCCGATGTGCGCGCTGCCGACGTTGAGGACGATGCCGACGTCGGGCGGCGCGACGCGGGCAGGTGCGTGATGTGCCCGAGCCCGCGCGCGCCCATCTCCAGCACCAGGTAGCGGGTGTCCTCGCCGGCGCGCAGCACGGTCAGCGGGTGGCCGATCTCGTTGTTGAACGAGCCGGGCGGGGCGATCGTCGGGCCGAGCCGTGCGCAGAGTACGGCGAGCAGGTCCTTGGTCGAGGTCTTGCCCGCCGAGCCGGTGAGGCCGATCACGGTGACGTCGGGCAGCCGGTCGACGACCGCGCGGGCCAGGCCGCCCATGGCGGCCAGGACGTCGTCCACGATGACCGCGGGTGCGCCGACCGGGCGCTCGGCGAGCACCGCCGCCGCGCCGGCGGCGACCGCCTGGGCGGCGAAGTCGTGGCCGTCGGAGCGCTCGCCCCGCAGCGCGACGAACAGCGCGCCGGGAGCGGCCTCGCGCGAGTCGATGACGACGGGGCCGCTGACCACGGTCTCCGGCGCCGCACCGTCCAGCCTGCCGCCGGTGATCTCCGCGATCCGCGCGAGCGAGAGTGGGATCAAGACTGCTCCTCGTCGTCGGCCGCTGCGGCCGCGATGCGTGTTGCCCCGCCAGATGTCCCCGGTACGGCGCTGCGCGCAACGCGCGCCGCGTGACCGCGCGGTCGTCGAACGGGAGGACCTCACCGGCGACGTACTGCCCCTGTTCGTGTCCCTTGCCCGCGACGAGCACGACGTCGCCCCGCCGGGCACGGCCGACCGCGAGCGCGATGGCCGCCGCCCGGTCGGGCTCGATGATGACGTGAGCCCGTTCGTCCTCGGGCACGGTGAGTACTCCCCCGACCATAGCGCTGAGGACGGCCCACGGGTCCTCAGTGCGCGGGTTGTCGTTGGTGAGGATCGCACGTCGTCCGCGAGCCTTGCCGCGATCTCCCCCATGATCGGGCGTTTGCCGCGGTCGCGGTCGCCTCCGCAGCCGAGCACGATCGTGAGGCGGCCCGCGGTCAGCGGGCGCAGGGTGCCCAGGACCGCCTCGACCGCGCCCGGTTTGTGCGCGTAGTCGACGAGAGCGGCGAAGTCCTGGCCCTCGTCGAGGTACTCCAGGCGGCCGGGCACGCCGGGCAGCCGCGCGATGCCCTCGACCGCGGTCTGCAGCGCGATGCCCGCCTCGACCAGCGCCACGATCGCGCCGAGGGCGTTGGCGACGTTGAACGGGCCGGGCAGCGGCACGCTCGCGGCGGCCTCGACGCCGCCGGGCCCGACGACGCGGAAGGTGCTGCCGGACGGCTCGAGGCGCACGTCCGCGGCCCGCCAGTCGGCACCCGGGTCGCCGTCGGCGGAGAACGTCGTCACGGGGATCTTGGCGACGTGGGTCAGCCGCCGTCCCCAGGAGTCGTCCACGTTGACCACGCCGAGCCGGCTGCCAGTTCGGGGGTGAACAGCCGCGCCTTGACGGCGAAGTACTCCTCCATCGTGCCGTGGTAGTCGAGGTGCTCCTGGGACAGGTTGGTGAACAGCGCGACGTCGTAGAAGGCGCCGCCGACCCGGCCGAGGTCGAGCGCGTGGCTGGAGACCTCCATCGCCGCCGCGGTCACCCCGCGCTCGCGCATCAGCGCCAACAGCCCGTGCAGGTCGGTGGCCTCCGGCGTGGTCAGCGCGCTCGGCAGGGTCTCGCCGGCCACCCTGATCTCGATCCCGCCGATCAGACCCGTCTCGTGCCCGGCCGCCCGCAGCCCCGCCTCCAGCAGGAACGTCGTCGTGGACTTGCCGCTCGTGCCGGTGACGCCCAGCAGGGCCAGGGCGCGCGCCGGCCGGCCGTACACCCAGGAGGCCACCTCGCCGAGCACCGCGCGCGGGTCGTCGACGACGAGCACGGGCAGACCGGCGCGCTCGGCGCGGATCCGGCCCTCGCGGTCGGTGAGGATCCCGGTGGCGCCGGCGGCCGCGGCCTGCTCGGCGAAGACGGCGCCGTGGAAGCGTGTGCCGGGCAGCGCGGCGTACAGGTCGCCGGGCAGGACCCGCCGCGAGTCGTGCGTCACTCCGGTGACCATGCCGCGCATCGGCCCGCCCCGCTCGCTCAGGCCGAGCAGGGACACCAGCCCGGACAGTGAACGGGCGGGCACGGACTTGGGTCGCATGGGGTCGGGTCTGTTGGACACGGCGGAGAGAGTACCGCCGGTCACCGGTGGTCTGCGTAGATTCGGATCTTCGGCGACTTGCTGCCGGTCGGCGGGATCCGCCGGCTCTGCAGCGCGAAGCTCATGACGTTCTTGAAGACCGGCGCGGCGACCTGGCCTCCGTAGTGATCCTTCTGCGGTTTCTGCAGCACGACCTCGACGACGAGCTGCGGCGCGTCGGCCGGCGCGAAACCGACGAAGGTCGAGGTGTAGCCGCCGCCGATATAGCAGCCGCAGCGGGGGTTGACCTTCTGCGCGGTGCCGGTCTTGCCCGCCACCCGGTAGCCGGGGATCTGCGCGAGCGGCGCGGTGCCGTCCTTGGTCGTGACGCCTTCGAGCATGCGCGTCAGCTCGCTCGCCGTGACCGGCCTGATCACGCGGCGCGAGACCGGCCGCGGCGCGGGCGTGAAGGCGCCCTTGTCGTCGGTGGTGCCGGCGATGAGGTTCGGCGTCACGCGCACGCCGCCGTCGGCGATGGTGGCGTACACGCTGGCGGTCTGCAGGGCGTTGACCGAGACCGACTGGCCGAACGCGATGGAGTAGCGGTCGGTGCCCCACCACTGGCGTACGGGTTTGAGGATCCCCGGGCTCTCGCCGGGCAGGCCGACGCCGGTCGTCTCGCCGTAGCCGAACGCCCGCATGTACTGGTAGAGCTGGGCCGGCGTGACCCGCTCGCTGGCCATGATCGTGCCGACGTTGCTGGACTTGGCGAGCACGCCGCCGAACGTGAGGCGCTCGGGCGCGTGCGCCTCGGAGTCGTTGAAGGTCCGGTCGTAGAACGTGATCTTGTCGGGCACGGTGAAGGGCGTCGCCGGGGTGACACCGCCCGCCTCCATCGCGGCGGCAGCCGTGATGACCTTGCTGGTGCTGCCCGGCTCGAAGCCGTCCTGCACCACCCGGTCGCCCAGGTCGCCCGGCCGCGCCTTGTAGTACGTCGCCGGGTCGAACGTCGGCGCGGTCGCCAGGGCGAGGATCTGACCGGTGCGCGGGTCCATCACGACGACGCTGCCGCTCTGCGAGCCGGTCGCCCGTACCTGCCGGGCGATCGCGTCCTGCGCCTTCCACTGGATGTCGCGGTCGAGGGTCAGCCGCAGCCCCTGCCCCGGGACCGGCCTGCGCTGCTCGTCCTCGCCCATCGGGATGCGCTGGCCGGTCTCGCTGAGCTCGACCTTCTGCCAGCCGTCCCGGCCCTTGAGCATGGTGTTCATGCCCGACTCCAGGCCCGCGCCGCCGTCGCCGTCGCCGTTGACGAACCCGGCGACGTTGGCGGCCAGGTCGCCGCCCGGGTAGACGCGGCGGTACTCCTGGAACGTGCCGATGCCGCGGAAGTCCATCGCGGTGACCATCCGTGCCCGGTCCGGCTCGACGTGGTGCACGAGCTCCACGTAGCGGTTCATCTTGGCGTCCGGGGTCAGCTTCTTGACCAGCGTGGCCTGGTCGAGTCCGAACATCTCGGCGAGGGCGGCGGCGATGCGCGCCCGCTGGCTCGGATAGACCATCACCGGGTCGGCGTAGATCAGGCGCGCGTCGACGGTCGTCGCGAGCGCCTGGCCCTGCGCGAACGTGATCGCGCCGCGGACCGCGGGCAGCTTGATGCGGTTGAGCCGCTGGCGTACGGCCTGCTCGGCGTACCCCTTGGACTCGATGCCCTGGAGCTGGACCAGGCGGCCCGCGAACAGGCTCAGCACGAACGCGACCAGCAGCAGCGCGACGTTGAGCCGCCGCATCGGGTCGCGGCGGACGATCATCCCGCGGGGGCGTTTCGGCGGACGCCGCGGCGGCGGGGCCTTCGGGCGCGGCGGCTGCCGCCGCGGTGGCGGAGGCTTGGTCCCCGCGGTGCTGCGGCCCCCCGGGCGTGCGGGGGGCCGCGGGCGGCCGTTCTGTCCGCGCCCCGCGCCGCGCGGCCCGCCGGGGGGTGGGGCGGCCGGGCCGCGGCCCCGGGGGGCCGTCACCGCGTGCCGCCGCCCGCCCGGCCGCCGCCGTGGGGTGTGCGCCCGCCCGCCGGCGGCATGATCGCACCGGGTGCACCGGTCACGCCGGCGCCGGCCGCCGCGGCCATCGCCTCGTCGGAGACGCCCGGCGGCCGGGTGCCGCCCTCGGTGACGCGCCCGCTGCGCGCGTCGATGAAGGCGGGCCGCTGCCCGTCGACCATGCCGAGGCCGCGCGCCTTGGCGTGCAGGACCGCCGGGCTGTTCTCCCGGTTGATGTCGTCCTGCAGCGCCTGCTTGCGCTCGCTGAGCTGCTGGTTGCTGCGCTGGAGCTCGCTCAGCGTGAACGCGTCCTGTGCCAGCACGGTGTTGAGGAGCAGCAGGCTGACCAGCGCGCCGCCGAGCAGGCCGACGACGAGCAGCACGAACGGAGCCCGCGGCGGCGCGACGGACCGCCGGACCGCCGGGCGCGCGGACTTGCTCGCGGCGGCGGGCTTGGCGGTGGGCTTGTTGACGGGCTTGGTGGTGGCTCCGCCCTTGGGCGGCGGCTTCCTCGGCGTCGCGGGCCGTCGCGTGCGGCGCTCGGCGGGCGTCGTGGCCGTGCGCGACCGTGAGCCGGTCGGCCGCGGGTCGTCGACGGTCGCGACTCCGGCCTTGGCCGGCCCCTTCCGGCGCCCGTCCTGGCCGCGCCGGACTTGGGCGCGCCCGGCTCCGCGGCGTCCGCGCGTGAGGTGCCCGTACGGCCGCCGCGCGGCTTGGACGCGCCCGTACCGACGGCGTCGTCGCCCGCGGCGGCCGGCTTGGCGGTGCCCGTACGCGCGGGGCGGCCACGTGCCGCGCCGCTCCGTGGCGCGTCCTCTAGCGGCTCCGGCCGTGCGCCGCGGCGTCGCGTGATCGGCGCGACCGGCGCGGTCGTCGCGTCCTCGGCGGTGCGGCGGGTGCGGGTCTCCCGCGGCGGACTCGTGATGGTCATGTGGTGCCTCCTGCTTGGCTCCGCCCGCTCGGCGGGTCCTCATCGAGCGGCCTGGCGCCGCCTCGCGGACGTCCCTGACGCGCACGGGTACGCTCGGCGGCGCGAAGACGCGCCGAGGCCGCCCGTGGGTTGGTCGTGGTCTCCTCGTCGGGCGGTTGCTCCGCGCCGCGGGTGAGCAGGCGGAACCTCGGCTGACGGTCCGGCAGGGGAACCGGCAGGCCCGGTGGTGTGGTGTCGGTGGTGTGCTCGGCGAGCGCGCGCTTGACGATGCGGTCCTCCAGCGAGTGGTAGGACAGCACCGCGACGCGGCCGCCGAGGACCAGGGAGTCGAGCGCGGCCGGCACCGCGGCCTCGAGCGCGGCCAGCTCGGCGTTGACCTCCATGCGGAGCGCCTGGAACGTGCGCTTGCCCGGATGACCACCCGTACGGCGCGAGGCGGCGGGGATCGCGTCGCGTACGACCTCGACGAGCCTGCTCGTCGAGGTCAGCGGGGCGCGCCCCCGCTCGCGTACGATCGCCGCCGCCACGCGCCGCGCGAACCGCTCCTCGCCGTAGTCGCGCAGGATGCGCGCGAGGTCGGCGGCGGAGTAGGTGTTGACCACCTCTTCGGCGGTGAGCTCCTGGGTGCGGTCCATGCGCATGTCGAGCGGCGCGTCGTAGGAGTAGGCGAAGCCGCGCTCGGCCTCGTCGAGCTGCGGGGAGGACACCCCGAGGTCGAAGAGCACCGCGTGCACTCCGGGGACGCCGAGATCGGCCAGGACCTCGGGGAGCTCGTCGTAGACCGCGTGCACCAGGCGGGTGCGCGAGGAGTAGACGGCGAGCCGCCGCCCGGAGCGCTCGATCGCGGTGGTGTCGCGATCGAGGCCGATGAGCGTGACGCGCGGATGGGCGCTCAGCACGGCCTCGGCGTGGCCGCCGAGGCCGAGGGTCGCGTCGACGAAATAAAGGTCCTCGTCGGAGGACGCGGACAGGGCGGGTCCCAGCAACGCCAGGATCCGGTCGAGCATGACCGGCACGTGCCCCGCCGCGCGTGGTCCCCCCGCGCGCTCTTCGTCGCCTCGCATCGAAACCTCTCACCTACGCCACTGCTCGCGGACTGCGCTGATGCCGCGCCCGCCTGCTGGCCGGCCGTACCGGGAGATGTGCGCAAGACACCCCGCGGACGGCCGATGCGGACTCGCGCGCCGAGTGTGCATGCCCCCGGCGCGGTCTGCGGCTCACCGCTCAATGGCTTTCGCCGGCCCCCGTTGTGGCTTTCGTCCGGCCAGGTCCCCATCCGCTGCTCCGTGGAGGAAGATGTGCAACGGCCATCTGGCACCGGGGAAGGTGCGCCAGTTGGGAGCGGGTGGAGACCTCGCCGAACGAACCACCGACCGACGACAATGCGGTCAAAGAACCCCAGGCAGCACCTCCTCGGACAGATCGGAGAACTGCGGCTCCTGGTCCGACAGGTAGGTCTCCCACGCCGTCGCGGCCCAGATCTCCAGGCGCGTGTTGGCTCCGATGACGGCGCAGTCGCGGCTCAGGCCCGCGTAGGCGCGCAGGGCCGGCGGAATCGTGATCCGCCCCTGCTTGTCGGGAATCTCGTCGGAGGCGCTGGCGAAGAAGACCCGGCTGTAGTCGCGCACCGCCTTGGCGGTGACCGGAGCGGTGCGAAGCGCCTCGGTGATGCGCTGGAACTCCGCCTCGGGAAAGACGTAGAGGCAGCGCTCCTGGCCCTTCGTGATCACCAATCCCCCCGAGAGCTCCTCGCGGTACTTCGCCGGCAGGAACAGACGTCCCTTGTCATCAAGGCGCGGTGAATGAGTGCCGAGGAACACCGGCCCCACCTCCCCGCCCCCAGTGAGGCGATGCACCCCGCCCCACGGTGCCCCACTCTACTCCACTCCGCCCCACGGTCAACGACCAAAACGCCTGCCCCACGGCACACCCTCGGACGAAACCGCAGGTCAGAGCGGTGGGGCGGAGTGGGGCGCCCGAGCGTCCGCGACAGCGTCCGCGGCCACGTCCCGACGGCACCACGACGCACCACGACAGCGACCCCATGGCGCCGGGGCGGCGACAGGGGCGCCGCCGAGGCGGGGCCACGGCGGCCCGTCGGCGAACGGCAAGCCGGCGGACCACGAAAGATCAGGAAACGTCCAGACTCGGCGCGCACCATGGGGCGAAGGGCGGAAATGCGAAATGGCAGGCCGGATGCAACGAAGATCCCGACCGGGGTTTACTCTCCTGGCACGGGACGTCGCATCAACCAGGCCAAAAGACGTACTGTCGGTGCAACAGACAACAGGAGAACAAACCGGATGGAGCTCCCCATCCGCATCCGTGTGCGACGGGGCGGTCGGCACCCCGGGCCGGGTACACGGATGGCCCGAGGAGGGGTTAGTGGCAGTCAGCACACACGGTGACGTCGGACGGGGGCTGGAAGGCCTCGCGAAGATCTCAGGGAGGATCTCCGGAGCCATCGAGTCCGTCATCGAGGGCAAGCCGGACGTGGTGCGTCTCGCACTCACCGTGCTCCTCGCCGAGGGGCACCTCCTCATCGAGGACGTCCCCGGGGTCGGCAAGACCATGCTCGCCAAGGCGCTCGCACGGTCGATCGACTGCTCGGTCCGGCGCATCCAGTTCACCCCCGACCTGCTGCCCAGCGACATCACCGGGGTCAGCGCGTACAACCAGGAGCGGCGGGAGTTCGAGTTCAAGCCCG
Organism: uncultured Actinomycetota bacterium; assembly: GCA_963799975.1. Lineage (GTDB taxonomy): Bacteria > Actinomycetota > Actinomycetes > Streptosporangiales > Streptosporangiaceae > Actinoallomurus. The sequence goes on from CAWCZF010000006.1 coordinate 2,481,551, forward strand.
GCCCGGTCTTCGCCAACATCGTGGTCGGCGACGAGATCAACCGCGCCTCGCCCAAGACGCAGTCCGCGCTGCTCGAGTGCATGGAGGAGCGCCAGGTCACCGTCGATGGCCACACCTACGACCTCGACGGGCCGTTCATGGTCATCGCGACGCAGAACCCGGTCGAGATGGAGGGCACCTACCCGCTGCCGGAGGCGCAGCGCGACCGGTTCACCGCGCGGATCTCGATGGGCTATCCCGAGCCGAGCGCGGAGCTGGAGATGCTCGACGTGCACGGCCAGTCCTCGCCCCTCGATGACCTGTCGCCGGTCGCGCAGGCCTCCGACGTACGCGAGCTGATCGAGCTGGTGCGGGGCGTGCACGTCTCGTCGGCGGTGCGCAACTACGCCATCGACCTGGTCACCGCGACCCGTGAGCACTCCGAGCTGCGGCTGGGCGCCTCCCCGCGCGCGACGCTTCAGCTCGTACGCGCCGCGCGTGCGCATGCCGCCCTGGCGGACCGGGAGTACGTCCTGCCCGATGACCTGCAGTATCTCGCCGTGCCGGTGCTCGCGCACCGGCTGCTCCCGACCGCCGAGGCCCAGGTCGAACGGCGGCTGCCAGAGCACGTGGTGGCCGAGTTGGTCGCCCGCGTGCCGGTGCCCGACCCGCGGCGCTAGGGGCGTCGCCGGCGTGGAGAGGGACAGTGCGGCGACCGGGCGGCCCGTCGGCGGGCCGCCCCTGACACCGACGCGCGCCGTCCGCAACAGCCTCGGCGCGCTGACCACACGTGGCCGTTCGTTCATGGCCGCCGGGCTCACCGCCATCGCCTGCGCCTTCATCCTCGGCGAGCGGGACCTGCTGCGCGCGGGGGTGCTGATCCTCGCGCTGCCGGTGCTGTCGGCCCTCGTGGTGTCCCGCACCAGGTACCGGCTCTCGTGCACGCGGCGCGCCAACCCCTCCCGCCTGCCGGTGGGACACGAGGCCCAGGTCAGCCTCGTGCTGCAGAACGTCTCACGGCTGCCGACCGGCATCTTGCTGGTGGAGGACCAGGTGCCGTACACGCTCGGCGAGCGTGCGCGCTTCGTGGTCGACCGGATCGAGCCGGGCGGCGGACGGGAGATGATCTACCGGATACGCGCGGGCGTGCGCGGCCGCTACCAGGTCGGGCCGCTGACCGTACGGCTGGCGGACCCGTTCGGCCTGGTGGAGCTGGCGCGCTCGTTCAACGCCGCCAACCGGCTCACCGTGACGCCGCCGATCGTCCCGCTGCCGCACGGCCGGCTGACCGGCTCGTGGACCGGCGGCGGCGAGAGCCGCGCGCGTACGGTCGCGACGGCGGGTGAGGACGACGTCGCGCCGCGTGACTATCGGCACGGCGATGACCTGCGGCGGGTGCACTGGCGGTCCACCGCGCGCCATGGCGAGCTGATGGTGCGCCGTGAGGAGCAGCAGTGGCAGAGCCGCGGCGCGCTCTTCCTGGACACCCGGCGGATCGCGCACTGGGGCGACGGCCCGGCGGCCTCCTTCGAGCAGGCGGTCTCGGCCGCGGCCTCGATCGGGGTGCAGCTCGGCCGCGAGGGTCTCGGCCTGCGCTACGTCACGGACGAAGGCGAGGTGCTGGGGCCGTCGTCGGCGTTCGAGGGCGCGCTGCTGGACTCGCTCGCCGTCGCGCGTACGTCGACGGGCCGGTCGCTGCGGACCGGCCTGGCCGCGCTGCGCACCGCGGCCAGGGACGGCGACGGGCTCGTCGTCGGCGTGTTCGGGCGGCTGACCGCCGAGGACGTGCACGACGTCGCACGGTCCCGGCAGGGCACCGCCACCTGCGTCGCGGTGCTCGTCGGCGACGAGCAGCACGCGGCGGCGCGTGCGGCCTCGGTGCTGCGCACGGCCGGCTGGCGGGTTCTGATCATCGAGTCGGCGGCCTTCCTCGCGAGCGCCTGGGCGGGCGCCGACCAGGCCACGGAGAACTCCGAGCTGCGCGCGGTGCGTGACCGTACGGCGGGCCGCGAGGCCGGGGGCACCGGTGCGCAGGCGGCGCCGGCGGATGAGGCGAGCCGAGGAGGAACGTCATGAGACTGCGGCTTACGGCGGTCGCGGGGCTGGCCACGCTGCTCGCCTCCGTCGGCCTCTACCCCCTGTACGAGTCCAGCGGGTGGTTCTTCGCCGGACTCGGCTCGATCCTGGTCGTCGCCGGCGCCGGCCTGCTCACCCGCCGGTTCCGTGTGCCGGCGGTGCTGTGCCCGCTCGCCGGGCTGTTCGCGCTGTTCCTCTACCTGAACGTGGCGTTCGCCGCCAAGCACGCCTTCCTCGGCCTCATCCCCACGCCGTCGTCCACCGCGCGCCTCGGCCATCTGGTCGGCGAGGGCTGGCACGACGCGAACTCCTACGCCGCGCCGGTGCCGATGCTGCCCGCGATCAGCCTGCTCACCGCCGCGGGCGTCGGACTCGTGGCGGTGCTGGTCGACTTCCTGGCGGTGCGCATCCGCCGCGCCGCGCTCGCCGGGCTGCCGCTGCTCGCGGTCTACAGCGTGCCCGCGGCGGTACGCCAGCAGTCGGTGAGCTGGCTGGCGTTCATCCTGGGCGCGAGCGGCTATCTCGGCCTCCTCGTGGCCGACTCCCGCGACCAGCTGACCGGCTGGGGCCGTGCGATCTTCACCCGGCACTGGTCGCCGGCGCAGCAGAGCGACGAGCGCCCGGACTCCAGCCCGCTCGCGGCGAGCGGACGGCGCATCGGGCTGACCGCGGTGGCCGTCGCGATCGTGCTCCCCATCGCGGTGCCCGGCATCCAGTCACGCGGGCTGCTCGGCATCGGCGGGGGCGGCGGCGCGGGCTCGGGCAAGGGCGCCGGGTCGGTCACCGGCCTGAACGCGTTGGACCCGCTGGTGAGCATCCGGCGCCAGCTCGTGCGCACCGGCGACGCCGTGGTGCTCAAGTACCGTACGACGGACGGCACCGCACCGGACTACCTGCGGATGTACTCCCTCGACAGGTTCGACGGCGAGTCGTGGACGACCGGGCCGCTGCGCGCGGGCAAGGACGCTCGGGTGAACGGCAAGGACCTGCCGCCCGACCCCGGCCTCAACGCCGTCCCGGCACGCGCGGTGACCACGAACATCGACATCGACTCCCGCGTGCGCGGCCTCGACGTGCTGCCGATGCCGTACCCGCCCTCGAAGGTGGACATCAAGGGCGACTGGCGGGTGGACACGCGGTCGCTGACGGTGTTCTCCACCCGCGACTCGGCGGGCGGCCGGTCCTACACGGTGACGAGCATCCGGCCGCAGCCGACGTACCAGGAGCTGGTGACGAACATCCCGCCGCCGGCCACCATCGCCGCCCGGTACCTCACCGTGCCCGACGCGGTCGGCGACGACGTCGCCAAGCTGGCCTCCGACGTGGCGGCGGGCGCCCTGACGCCGTACCAGCGGGCGGTCAAGCTCCAGGACTGGTTCACCCAGCCGGGGAACTTCACCTACAGCCTGGACACGCCGCCGCCGCGCCAGAACGGGGCGCTGCGGGACTTCCTGTTCACCAGCCGGACCGGGTACTGCGAGCAGTTCGCGGCGGCGATGGCGATGATGGCACGCCTCCTCGGCATCCCGGCACGTGTCGGCATGGGGTACACCGCGGGTACCCAGCAGCCGAACGGCGGCTGGGTGGTCCGCACCAAGGACGCCCACGCCTGGCCGGAGCTGTACTTCGCCGGCGTGGGCTGGCTGCGTTTCGAGCCGACACCCGGCGGTGACATCGGCCAGGGCAGCGCGGTCGCGCCCTCCTATACGTCTCCGCAGCTGCTGCCGGGCTCGCCGGCCCTCAACCCGACGACCGAGCTCCCCGACGGGGGCGGCACGTCGACCCTCGACCCGAACGCGAGCGCCCCGCCCATCCCGCGGCACCGTACCGACACGCTGGCCGACGAGCAGCAGACGCCGGGGCCGATCCCGCAGAGCCAGGGTTCGCACCTGCCGATCGGGTGGCTGGTGACCGCGCTGGTGGTCCTGCTGATGCTGGTGACGCCGGCCCTCCTGCGCCGGGTGGCCCGCGCCAACCGCTGGGCGCGGGCCAAGACCGACCTGGCGATCGCCCACGCGGCCTGGGACGAACTGCGCTCGGACGCGGCCGACCACCGGCTGGGCTGGCCGGCGAGCGAGACGCCGCGGTCGACGGCGCGGCGGTTCACCGCGGAGTTGGAGCTGTCGGAGACGGAGGCGGAGGCGCTGGGGCGGCTGTCACGCGCGGAGGAACGCGCGCGGTACGCACCGGACCTGGAGCCGTCGCCGTCGCTGCGGGAGGACGTACGCGTGCTGCGGACGGCGTTCCGCACGCGCGCTCCGCGGCGGGTGAGGTGGCGGGCACGGGTGTTCCCGCCGTCGGCGACGATGTCCCTGAGGCGCGCGGGCTCGCGGGTGCTGGACGTCTTCGAATGGCTGGATGTGGCCATGCCGCGCCGCCGCCGCCACACGTAGAGCCGCGGGGACGGGACCGGCCGCCGCGAGGTCGTTCGGGACCGCCGCGGGTGGCCGGAAGCGGCCCGTACGGGCCCAGGCCGCGGGAGGCACCCGCGGTTCACCGGTCAGGGACGGCCGCGCGGGAGGGTCACCGGTGCCGGGAGGGTGCGCTTTGGGGCGGCCATCCGCGGGCCGGACGCGATGGCGAACACCGCGCGCATGGCGTTCTTCTGTTACCAGCGCGATCGATCGTGATGCAACCGGGACGTGGACGGCGATGCTGACGAGTCCCGCGCGCTCGGAACGGGCGACCACCGTCCCGTGGAGCGTGGATGGACCGGCGGGTGCGCGCCGGGAACGAGCCTCAACGGGTCAGGGGCCTTCGTGGCGGCGGCGCCAGCGCTCCTCCAGCCGCTCCATGAAGCCCGTCTTGGCCGGTCGTGACGGTTTGGACGCGCGCTGCTGCTTCGGCTCGGGTTCCGTGCCGACGCCCGTCATGCGCTTCCAGCTCGTCAGGCCCCAGGCACAGCACAGGACCATGAGGAGGAAGCCGGCGACGCTGATCACGATGCTCAGCGGCATGGTGTTCAGGATCGGGCCCGCCATCACCACGATCAGGCCGAGGACGAATCCGACCGCGGCCTTCCAGATCCGCCGCTTGTAGTGGACCTTCGGATCGGTCGAGCGGACCGCGGACGCGAATTTCGGATCCTCGGCATAGAGCGCGCGCTCGATCTGGTCGAGCAGGCGCTGCTCGTGGTCAGAGAGCGGCACGGCGCCTCCCAAAGACAGCCCCGCGAAGGGGAATCCCACGCCGGACGGGGACTTGGCTATCGGTGATATGCCCAGAATACGAGCCGCGACGACCGTACGAAAGAAAACGTTCGGCCGTGGACGCGTGGATTGCCAAGTCAGCCGACATATTCACCGTCCGTGGTCACATGAGTCACAGTGCCCTCAGTCGTCATGAGGCCGCTCCCTACGGTAGTACGCCTCGCGCTCGCCGTCCGGCCGCACGAGTGCCGCCGGGCGTACGGCGCCCGCTCCGAACCGCCGGGCGGCCAGGTCCATGGCGTGTTCGGCCTCGCGCCAGCCCGTCTCCGGCTCGCCCAGGCTCAGCTGACGGGTCGCCGTGCCGGCGGGCACGAGGTTCTCGACGCGTACGCCGACGAGCCGCAGCGGGATGTGCTCCAGCCCGGACGCCGCGTACAGCGCGCACGCCGTGGCGTAGATCTCGCGGGCCAGATCGGTCGGCTGGCCGAGGGTGCGGGCGCGGGTGATCGTCGTGAAGTCGGCGCGGCGGAGCTTGACCGCGACCGTACGGCCGGTGTTGCCGCTCCCCCGCAGGCGCGCGCCGACCCGGTCCGACAGCCGCAGCAGCTCCCGCCGGATGCGCTCGGGGTCGGCGAGGTCGACGTCGAAGGTCTCCTCCGCGCTGATGCTCTTGTCCTTGACCGAGGCGACCACCGGGCGTTCGTCGCGGCCCCAGGCGAGGTTGTGCAGGTGTTCGCCGGCCGCCTCGCCGACCTCGCGCCGCAACGTGTCCAGCGGGGTCGCGGCGAGGTCGCCGACGGTGTGCAGGCCCAGCCGCAGCAGCGTCTGCTCGGTGCGCTCACCCACGCCCCACAGCGCGGCGACGGGCAGCGGGTGCAGGAACGCCTCGACGTCGCCGGCGGGCACGACGAGCAGCCCGTCGGGCTTGCACCGGGTGGAGGCCAGCTTGGCGACGAACTTGGTGCTGGCCACGCCGACCGAGCACGTGATCCCCTGCTGCTCGGCCACCTGCTCGCGGATCATGCGCCCGATCTCGGCCGGCCGGCCGAGACGCCGGAGCGCGCCGGCCACGTCGAGGAACGCCTCGTCGAGGGCGAGCGGCTCGACCAGCGGCGTGATGGAGCGGAAGATCTCCATCACGCCCGCGGAGACCTCGGCGTAGCGATCGTGCCGCGGCGGGAGCACCACCGCCTGCGGGCAGAGCCGGCGGGCGCGGGACATCGGCATGGCCGAGTGCACGCCGTACTTGCGCACCTCATAGGAGGCGGCCGACACGACGCCGCGCCCGCCGGCCCCGCCGACGACCACCGGGCGGCCGCGCAGCTCGGGCCGGTCGAGCAGCTCCACGCTCACGAAGAAGGCGTCCATGTCGACGTGCAGGACGCCGCAGCCGGTGTCGTCCGCGGGCGGGCCCGGCTGCGGGCCGGGCCGGTGGAGCTGCTGCTTCCTGCTCACACCCGCCCCCTCACCGCGACGACACACGGGACGGAGCGAGGCGGACGGCCGTTCACCGGGGCTACCGCCGGTGGCCGAGGGCGTGGAGCTGGGTGGCCACGTCCTTCAGCACGGGGTGCATGGCGACCGCACGCTCCAGCTCGGCGAGCTGGTCGGCCGCGTCGCGCTCGCCGTCGATCATGCCGCTGGGCACGAGGTCGGTGAAGACGCGCACGCCGTGGACCGGGCCCGCGGACAGGCCCGCGCCCGCCAGGAGCTCGGACAGCATGCCCGAGGTGAAGCGGCGGGGCATCGGGTCGTGTGGCCCCCACCGGCCCTCGGCGCTGGACAGGAGGCGCCGGGCGTCCTCGAACCGGCCGGCCAGCGCCCGGTGCAGGACCGCGGCGACCTGGTTGGCCGCCAGGACGCTCACCGCGCCTCCCGTTCGCACGGTGCGGGCGACGGAGGCCATCGCGGCGGCCGGGTCGTCGACGTATTCGAGCACGCTGTGGCAGAGCACCACGTCGGCGCTGTCGGGGTCGACGACGTCGGCCAGGCCGTCGGCGTCACCCTGCAACGCGCGGACCGCGACGCCCGCCTCGGCGGCGCGGCGCTCGAGCCCCGCGAGCGCGTCGGGACTGGAGTCCACGACGGTCACCCGGTGGCCCAGCTGCGCCAGCGGCACCGCCAGACCTCCCGTGCCGCCGCCCGCGTCGAGCACGTCCAGGACCGCGCGCCCGGACGCCTTGGCGCTCTCGTCGAGGACCTCGCGCAGGATCTCCCACAAGATGACGGCGCGCGCGGAGCGCGGACGCGGCGTCACCGCGTGCCCCCGTGCCCGCCGCCGGTCGCCGTCGCCGGTCGCTTCACCGCTGCCTCTTTCGCCGCACAGCGCCCAGCTTAAACGCCTACAGCGACAACGAGGGCTTCAGCTCGAGGAGCCGCGACAGCAGGCCGTTCACGAACCGGGGCGACTCGTCCGTGGAAAGCTCGGTCGCGAGGGCCACCGCCTCGCTGATCGCCACGCCGTCGGGCACCTCGTCGTTCCAGAGCAGCTCGTAGGCACCCAGCCGCAGAATGTTGCGGTCGACCATCGGCATCCGGTCGAGGGTCCAGCCCACCGAGTAGGTGGCGATCAGCTCGTCGATGCGCTCGCGGTGCTCGCCCACGCCCTCGACCAGCCGGTCGGCGAACGCCTGTTCGGCGAGCGGCTGGCCGGCGTCGGCCGAGCGCCGCGCGACCACGTCGGCCGGCGGCTCGCGGCGTACCTCGGCCTCGTAGAGGACCTCCAGGGCCCGCTTGCGCGCCTTGCTGCGTGCGGCCACCGTCAGCCGCGGCCGAGGTAGTCGCCCGAGCGGGTGTCGACCTTGATCTTCTCGCCGGTCGTGATGAACAGCGGGACGGCGATCACCGCGCCGGTCTCGACCGTGGCGGGCTTGGTGCCGCCGGTGGAGCGGTCGCCCTGCAGGCCGGGCTCGGTCTCGGTCACCTGGAGCACGACGGCGGCCGGCAGCTCGATGTAGAGCGGGACCTCGTCGTTGAACGCGATCACGGCGTTCTGCTCGGGGAGCATGTACTTGGCCGCGTCGCCGACGGTGCCCCCGGGGATGTGCGGCTGGTCGTAGGTCTCGGTGTCCATGAAGACGAAGTCCTCGCCCTCGCGGTAGAGGTATTGCATCTCCCGCTTGTCGACGCTCGCCACCTCGACCTTGGTGCCGGCGTTGAAGGTCTTGTCGACCACCTTGCCGGAGAGGATGTTCTTCAGCTTGGTGCGGACGAACGCACCGCCCTTGCCAGGCTTGACGTGCTGGAACTCCTGGACGGTCCACAACTGGCCGTCGATGTTCAGCGTCATGCCGTTCTTGAGGTCGTTCGTCGTCGCCACGTGCGATTTTCTCCTGCGTCGGCTCGTCTGCCGCGTCTAGATGACGAGCAGTTCCCTGGTGGTCTTGGTGAGCAGCTCCGCGCCGTCCGTACGGACGACCAGAGTGTCCTCGATGCGGACCCCGCCACGGCCGGCGAGATAGACGCCGGGCTCGACGGTGATCGGAACTCGATCCGTCAGTTTACCGGTCTTGTCCTGCCCCAGGAGCGGTGCCTCGTGGATCTCGAGGCCGACGCCGTGTCCGAGCCCGTGCGGGAACTCCTCGCCGTGGCCGGCCGCGGTGATCAGATCGCGGGAGGCCGAGTCCACGTCCTTGGCCGCGGCCTGCGGAGACGCGGCCGCCACGCCGGCCCGCTGCGCCTCGGCGACCAGGTCGTAGATCTCCCGCATCGCGCCGTGGGCCGGGCCGACCGCGACCGTACGTGTCATGTCGGCGTGGTAGCCGCCGTAGAGCGCGCCGAAGTCCATGGTCACGAAGTCGCCCGACTCGACCGTGCGCGCACCGGGCACGTGGTGCGGGATCGCGCCGTTCGGACCGCTCGCCACGATCGAGGCGAACGCGGGACGCTCGGCGCCCAGGTCGACCATCGACCGCTCCAGCACGACCGCGATGTCCCGCTCGGTACGGCCCGGCCGGATGAAGGGCAGCACCGCGTCGAACGCCCGGTCGGTGATCGCGCACGCCTCGCGGAGCAGGGCGATCTCCTCCTCGTCCTTGACCGTGCGCAGCTCCTCGACGGCGTGGCCCAGCGGGACCAGCTCGAGGTCCTCCAGGGCCTCGGCGAGCGCGCGGTGGCCCTCGACGGTCACGTCGTGCGCCTCGAACGCGAGCCGTCCCGCGGCGCGCGAGCCCAGGGCGTGCGCGGTGTCGCGGTCGATCACGCACTCGAGTTCGGGGCAGACGCGTGCGGCGGTGCCGGCGTAGCGGCCGTCGGTGCCCAGCACGGCGGTGCCGTCGGCGCGTACGAGGAGGGCGGCGTTGGAGCTGGCAAGCCCGGACAGGTACCGGACGTTGACCAGCCGGGTGATGAGGGCGGCGTCCGCGCCCTGACCGGCCACGAGCGCTGCCAGGCGCGCGCGGCGTGTCTCATGGATCCCGGGCATGACATGACTTTACGCGCCGCGCGCCCGCAGGGGCACCGGCTGCCCGTGACCGCGCGGACCGGGCACGTACGGGGGTCTCAGAGGGACGCGGCCAGGTCCCGCACCTTCTCCACGAGCTTGACGCGCGCCGCGTGGTCGCTCGCGATCGGCGTGACGTTGAGCGTGGTGACGCCCGACTCCTTCAGCGCCGCGAGCCGGTCGCGCACGAACCCCTCGGCGCCGATCAGGTTCGTGTTCTGCAAGAGCTCGTACGGGACCTTCGCCGCCGCCTCCTGCTTCTTGCCGTCGAGGTAGAGGTCCTGGATCTCCCCGGCCTCCTTCTCGTACCCGTAGCGGCAGGCGAGGTCGTTGTAGAAGTTCTTGCCCTTGGCGCCCATGCCGCCGACGTACAGCGCGGCCATCGGGCGGCCGAACTCCAGGTAGCTCTCCACGTCGTCGCCGATCGCCAGGCTGGCCTGTGCGACGACGTCGAGTTCGCCGAGCGAGGGGTCGCGCTTGGCCCGGCCGCGTGCGAGCGCGGCTCCCCAGACGCCGGCCGCCTTCTCGGGGAAGTAGAAGATCGGCTCCCAGCCCTCGGCCAGCTCGGCGGTCATCTCGACGTTCTTGGGGCCGAGCGAGGCGATGATGATCGGGATGCGCTCGCGCACCGGGTGGTTGATCAGCTTGAGCGGCTTGCCCAGGCCGGTGCCCTCCTCGGCGGGCAGGGGCAGTTTGTAGTACTTGCCCTCATAAGAGAGCCGTTCGCGCCGCCAGACCATGCGGCAGATCTCGATGATCTCCCGCGTGCGGCCGATCGGAGCGGTGTACGGGACGCCGTGCCAGCCCTCGATGACCTGGGGGCCGGACGCTCCGATGCCGAGGACGAACCGGCCGTCGGAGACGTAGTCCAGGCCGGCGGCGGTCATCGCGGTCAGGGTGGGCGTGCGGGAGTAGAGCTGGAGGATGCCCGAGGCGATCTGGAGACGCTCGGTGCGCGCGGCGATGAAGCCGAGCTGGCTCACGGCGTCGAAGCTGTACGCCTCCGGCACGAACACGATGTCCAGGCCGGCCTTCTCGTAGTCGGCGAGCTCGTCGACGGTCTCCCTGAAGCCCCCTGCGTAGTTGAGGGACATTCCGATGCGCATGCCGTGGCACCCCAATACTCTGCCGAGAACCGAACCAGATTCAGTAATAGCCTAAGTCAGGCCGGTTTGAACACCATGCACGTGCTGGTGCTACACCGGCGACTTCCTCGGCGCGGGCGTACGCGCCGCGACCCGCGACGACGACCCGGTCGCCGCGGCGCGCGCGTTCCTCGGCTGGTGGCGTCGCGTGCTGGTCAAGAGCGAGTTCAGGGCGGGCTGCCCGATCGTGGCGGTGACGGTGGAGTCGCGGCCCGCCGACGCCGCCGCGGACGCCTTCGCCCGCTGGCAGGACGCCCTCGCCGCCGGCCTGGCCGCCTCCGGCGCGTCGCCCGCGCGCGCCGCGCGACTGGCCGTGCTCATCGTCGCCGCCGTCGAGGGCGCCACGATCCTGTGCCGGGCGCAGCGCTCGCTGCGGCCGCTCGACGACGTGGCCGCGGAGCTGGAGGACCTGATCGCCTCGGCGTGCGAGACCGCCTGACCGGCCGCGCGTACGGCGCGGTTCTAGGCTCCGCCGAAGTCGGACAGATAGTCGCGTACGCGACCCACCAGCCCGACCCCCGAGCGCAGCACCGTGTGCACGAGGGGGCGATCGGAGGGCCCCGCTCCCCGTACGGGAGCCAGGTCCATGGCACGACGCGCCATCACGCCGAGTTCAAGGAGCCCCTGCTCGGTCAGGTAGGTCGTGAGGAGCGGGAAGAGCCGGCTCTCCTCGATCTGGATGTGCAGCCGGATGTTCATCTTCAGCTGCCCCACGAACGACCCGAACTCGGCGTCGTCCAGGCCGGGCGTCTCCAGGCCCTCCAGCAGCCGCTCGAGGATGTCGTGGTCGGTCACCTGGAAGCCGGCGATGGAGTCCCCGTCGGGGAGCCGCTCGCGTACGACGGGGTAGAGGAACGCCTCCTCGGCCACCGAGTGGCGTACGAGCTGGATGATCGTCTGGTCGGTCGGCGAACGGTGTACCCGATGGGCCCGCCGGTGAAAGGCGTGCGCGTGTCAGGACTCCGTGAGGAGCTCGGCGACGGCCTGGAGCGCGAGGACGTAGGAGTGGGGACCGAAGCCGGCGACGGTGCCCGACGCGACGCCCGCGATCACCGAGTTGTGGCGGAACTCCTCGCGTGCGGCCGGGTTGGACAGGTGCACCTCGACCAGCGGGGCGGTGCGCTGGGCGATAGCGTCGCGCAGGGCGTAGGAGTAGTGCGTGAAGGCGGCCGGGTTCAGCACCACCGGGATGCGGCCGTCGGCGGCCTCGTGCAGCCAGGACACCAGCTCCGCCTCGTCGTCGGTCTGGCGCACCTCGGCGTGCAGGCCGAGCCGGCGTGCGGTGTCGCGGCACAGCGCGGTCAGGTCCTCGAACGTCGCCGCGCCGTACACGTCGGGCTCGCGGCTGCCCAGCCGACCGAGGTTCGGGCCGTTCAGTACCAGGACCTCGCTCATCGCGCCGTGCTCGCTCATCGTGCCACCTGTTCGTAGGCGCGTCGCAGCAGGTCCTCGTCCGGATCCTCCAGTCGTCCCGTGGCGCCGACGTCGTCCAGGACGACGAAGCGCAGCCGCGCGCCGCGCGCCTTCTTGTCGATGCGCATCGCCTCGCGCAGCGCCGGCCACGCCTCGGCGGCGTAGGACGTGGGCAGGCCCACCGCGGTGAGGATCTGCCGGTGCCGCTCGACGACGGCGGCGTCGAGGCGGCCCGCGAGCCGGGACAGCTCGGCGGCGTAGACCATGCCGATGGCGACGGCGTCGCCGTGCCGGAAGCGGTAGCGCTCGACCTTCTCGATCGCGTGGCCGAGCGTGTGCCCGTAGTTGAGGATCTCCCGCAGGCCGCTCTCCCGCAGGTCCTCGGCCACCACACGCGCCTTGACCGCGACGGCGCGTTCGACCAGCTCCAGGGTGTGCGGGCCGTCCGGGCGGCCCGCGGCCTCCGGGTCGTCCTCGACGAGTTCCAGGATGCGCGGGTCGGCGATGAAGCCGGTCTTGACGGTCTCGGCCAGCCCGCTGACGTAGTCGGCGCGCGGCATCGTCATGAGGGTGGCCAGGTCGCACAGGACCCCGGCGGGCGGGTGGAAGGCGCCGACGAGGTTCTTGCCCTCGGGAATGTCGATCGCGGTCTTGCCGCCGACGGCGGCGTCGACCATGCCGAGGAGCGTCGTCGGCACCAGCACGGCGCGCACGCCGCGCAGCCAGGTCGCGGCGGCGAACCCGGCGAGGTCGGTGGTGGCGCCACCGCCGACGCCGACGATGGCGTCCGTACGCGTCATGCCGAACCCGGCGAAGGCCGACCACAGCCCCGCGAGCACCGCGACGTCCTTGCCCGCCTCGCCGCCCGGCACGGGCACGGGCCGTACGTCGTAGCCCGCGTCGGTGAGCGCGCCGCACACCGGCCGGGCGATCTCCGGCAGGCCGTCGTCGTGCACGACCGCGACGACGCCGGCCCCGGTCAGCAGCGAGGGCAGCTCGCCGAGCACCCCGGTGCCGATCACCACGTCGTACGGCGCGCCGCCGCCGACCGTGATCCGGCTCATCGGAGCCCCTCGATGATCTCGGCGACGATGTCGGCGGGCTCGCGCTCGTCGGTTGCCACCCGGATCGCGGCGAGGCGCTCGTAGATCGGGCGGCGTTCTTCCATCAGCTTGCGGAACTGGCTGCGCGGGTTGAGCACGAGCAGCGGGCGCGCGGAGGCGAGCCCGACGCGCTTGACCGCGTCCGACAGCCCGACCTCGAGGTAGACCACCGGGAGCCCGGCCAGGTCGGCCTGGGTGCCCTCGTCGAGGATCGCGCCGCCGCCGAGGGCGAGCACCCCGTCGTGCTCGGCGAGCGCGGCGCGCACGGCGGCGCGCTCCAGCTCGCGGAAGTACTCCTCGCCCTCGTCGACGAAGATGTCGCCGATCGGCTTGCCGGCCGTGGCCTCGACGTCGTGGTCGGTGTCGCGGAACGGGACGCCGAGCCGTTCGGCGAGGAGCCCGCCGACGGTGGTCTTGCCCGACCCGGGCGGGCCGATGACGATGGCCTTCACTTGATCACCAATGCCGATAGGTAGCCCTGCAGGTTCCTGGCGGTCTCCTCGGCGGAGTCGCCGCCGAACTTTTCGAGCGCGGCCTGGGCGAGCACCAGCGCGACCATCGCCTCGGCCACCACGCCCGCGGCGGGCACCGCGGTGACGTCGCTGCGCTGGTTGATCGCCTTGGCCGGCTCGCCGGTCGTCACGTCGATCGTGGACAGCGCGCGCGGCACCGTGGAGATGGGCTTCATCGCGGCGCGTACGCGCAGGATCTCACCGGTGGTCATGCCTCCCTCGACGCCGCCCGCGCGGTTGGTCACCCGGCGGAGCGCGTCGTCGCGGACGATCTCGTCATGGGCCTCGGAGCCACGGCGCGCGGCGGTGCGGAAGCCGTCGCCGACCTCGACGCCCTTGATCGCCTGGATGCCCATCAGCGCACCCGCGAGGCGCGAGTCGAGGCGGCGGTCCCAGTGCACGTGGCTGCCCAGGCCCGGCGGCAGGCCGTGCACGACGACCTCGACGACGCCGCCGAGGGTGTCACCGTCGCGTTTGACCTGCTCGATGTGCTCCACGATCGCGGCGCTGGTCTCCGGGTCGAGGCAGCGGACCGGGTCCGCGTCGATGCGTTCGAGGTCGCCGGGCTCGGGGATCAGGCCGTCCGGCGCGCTGACCTCGCCGAGCGCGACGACGTGGCTGAGGATCTGCGCGCCGAGCACCTGGCGGCAGAAGGCGCGCGCCACCTCACCGAGCGCGACGCGCGCGGCGGTCTCACGGGCGCTGGCGCGCTCGAGGATCGGCCGCGCGTCGTCGAAGCCGTACTTCTGCATGCCGACCAGGTCGGCGTGGCCGGGCCGCGGCCGTGACAGCGGCGCGTTGCGCGCCTGCTCGGCGAGCACGTCCGGGTCGACCGGGTCGGCCGACATCACCGTCTCCCACTTGGGCCACTCGGAGTTGCCGACGCGGATCGCGATCGGGCCGCCGAGCGTGCGGCCGTGGCGGATGCCGCCGATGATCTCGACCTGGTCCTGCTCGAACTTCATCCGCGCGCCGCGTCCGTAACCCAGCCGGCGACGGCGGAGCCCCTCGGCGATGTCCGCCGAGGTCACCGAGACGCCGGCGGGAAGCCCTTCGAGGATCGCGGCGAGGGCCGGGCCATGAGACTCCCCCGCTGTCAGCCAGCGCAACATGCGCTAAATACTTCCACGTGCGTGCGGCACCTCACGCACGTGTCCCAGCATCCGGACCGGCCTCAGGGCAGAACGCCGAGCTCGACGCCGCCCGCGACCCTGCCGCTCAGCCCGGCGGACAGGGCGCCGGCGGCGGCCCGCAGCACCGCGCGCTCGTCCGCGCCGGGGGCCAGGCGCAGGCGTACGGCCAGCGCGCCGCGCGCCCCGGGCCCGACACGTACGCCGGTGACGCCTGGCAGCCCCCCGGCCGCGGCGTGCACGGCGGCGAGCACCTCCGGGTCCTCGTGCGGCGCGGTGATCGCGCCGCCCTCGGCCAGGACCCGCAGCCGCCCGCCCTCGACCGCGTACGGCACCGGCCCGGCGACGTCGACGATCACGGCGTCGGCCGACTCGTCCAGGGCCGCACGGCACGCCTGCGCGGCGCGTACGGCGACGGGCCGCGCGTCCGGCCGCCAGCGGGCCAGGCTCGCCGCCGAGGTGAAGGCGGGCACGCCGCGCCGCCCGTCGTCGCCGACGAGCGTGGGCAGCGCCATCTCGCTCTCCTTCTCGCGGGGCGGGCCGCCGCCGGTCTCCTCCGCCTCGGTCAGGACCGCGACGACCGGCACGAGCAGCCGCGCGCCGGTCAGCGCGGCCAGGACGGCGTGCTCACCGCCGCGCCCCTCGGCGTACGCGCGCAGCGCCGCCTCGAGCTCGGCCGGCGCCACGCCGTCGTCGCCGGGGAACTCGGGCTGCGGGATGCGGTGTCCGGACACGGCAGAACAGCGTAGGGGGCTCAGCCCAGATCGGCGATCGCGGCGACCGTGCCGCCGCCCGAGGGGCCCTGGTGCACGGCGGCGACCGAGACGAACGCGGCCGGGTCGCCGGTGACGGAGGCGGCGACGCCGCCGACGCACGCCTTGATCTGCCGGTGCCAGTGCACGTCGGAGTCGTCCAGCATGATGTTGCGGCGGCCGCGCACCGACCCGCTCGGGTCCGCCTCGCACTTGAGGAAGACGTTGACGAGACGGTCGCCCAGGTCGCTCGGGTGCGGCCGGTCGGGCAGGTCGAGGCCGGAGGAGCGGATCGCCGCCCAGATGCCGTCGGCGTCCAGCGCGTCCTTCATGACGCCGTGGCCGACCCGGTAGCGTCCGCCGATGCCCGCGACGTTGCCGACGACGACGATCTGGGCGCGGTCGAGCTCGACGCCGGAGGAGCACGAGGCGACCGAGGAGTACAGCGACAGGTCCTTGTGGATCTGCTCCGCCGCCGGCATCTCGATCTCCCCGAGGGCCACGGCGATGCCGAGGGCGGTCGTGGAGTTGGAGATGTCCATCGACTTGAGGGTGTCCTCGGTGACGACGTCGTGGCCGCGGCGCTTGGCGTCGTTGATCGTGTCGAGGGTGAGCAGCGGCGTCTTGGTCTGCACGTAGTGGACGTCGGCGGGGTCCTGGATGCCGGCGATCTTCATGGCGTCGCGTACGCCGGCGGCGACCTTCTCCACCATCGCCGGGCGGCCGATGTCCTCGGGCAGGATCACGTCGCTCATCGCGACGCCGACCGAGACGCGGGGCTCGTCGCTCGCGGGCGCGCCCGCCGGGTCGACGGTCGCGAAGATCGTCGCGTGCGGGCTGAGCACGCCGTCGGTGCCGCCGGACCACACGAGCGGCACCTGGGCCGCCTCCTCCGGCGAGCGGGTGCCCTTGGCGACCAGCACCTCGCGGAACGCGCGGTCGGCGAGGATGCGCGTGTAGTCGTTGACGCCGCCGTTGCCCTCGGTCTTGCCGACGACCGCGAGGACGCGGTCCGCCTCGATCACCCCGTCGTCGATCAGCCGTGCCAGGCCCGAGGCGTCGGTGACGCTCTCGATGGCGACCTTGCGTACCTCAATCGGGTCCGGCATGTCCTCACCCTTCTGCTCATGACGTTCCGGCCGTGCCGCTCCGCGGCGTCGCCGATGCGGCTCCAGCGACGTGATCGCGGCTCGTTTGCCGCCCGACTCGACGAAGCGGACGGCCGCCTCGACCTTCGGGCCCATGCTGCCTCCGGCGAAGTGCCCCTCGGCGGCGTACGCGCGCAGCTCGGCGGCGGTGGTGTGGCCGATGGGCCGCTCGTCCGGCGTGCCGTAGCCCGACCATGGCGTTCGCGACGTCCGTCGCGATGACGAGCGTGGCGGCGCCGACGTGCCGGGCCAGCAGCTGCGGCGGCGAGGTCCTTGTCGACGACGGCCTCGACGCCGCGGTACCGCGCCGTCCTCGCGCACCACGGGCACGCCTCCGCCGCCGGCCGCCACGACGATGAACCCCGCCGCGAGCAGGGCGTCCACGGCGGGGGCGTCGAGGATCTCCAGCGGCTCCGGCGAGGCGACGACCCGGCGCCAGCCCCGGGCCCGAACGAGCGCCAGGTCTGGCCGAGCGCGCCGAACCGCTGGGCCTCGCGGCGCGGAGAAGTAGCGCCCGACCGGCTTGGCCGGGTCGGCGAAGCCGGGGTCGTCGGCGTCCACGAGCGTGCGGGTGACCACGACCGCGACCTGCTGGTCGACCTCGCGGGCGTCCAGGGCGCGCCGCAGCGCGTTGAGCAGGAGGAAGCCGATGGTCGCCTGGGTCTGCGCGCCGCACCAGTCGAGCGGCACGGGCGGTACGACGCGCGCGGCGAGCTGGTTCTTGATCAGCAGGTTGCCGACCTGCGGGCCGTTGCCGTGGGTCAGCACGACCTGCGCGCCGTCCGCCGCGAGGTCGGCGATCGGCTCGACGGCGGCCTCGACGGCGCGCCGCTGGGTCTCCGGTGTCGCGTTGCCGTCCGGTCCGGTCATCGCGTTTCCGCCGAGGGCGATGAGGACCCGCTCGCGGGTGGTCACCTGGGTGAACCTAGCCTTTCGGTGGGCGATGGCTCTCGGGCAGAGTATGCCCAAGCACGACGGGCGCCTTCGGCAGAATCCGGCTCCCGGCGATCACCCGGCCATGCGGGCGAGCCGCTCGCTCGCGTCCGCGATCACCTCGTCGCGCTTGCAGAACGCGAACCGGACGTACGGGTCGCCGGCACCCGAGTCGTAGAACACCTGCGCGGGGATGGCGACGACGCCCGCGCGCTCGTGCAGCGCCCGGCAAAAGCCCAGTCCGTCGGCGAAGCCGAGCGGGCGTACGTCGGCCTGCACGAAGTAGGTGCCCTGGGTGCGCAGCGCGGTCAGCCCGGCCGCCTCGATGCCGCCGGTCAGCCGGTCGCGCTTGGCCTGGAGCGCGGTCCGCAGCGCCGCCACCCACTCCAGCTCCTCGCGCAGCCCGTACGCGACCGCCCGCTGGTAGGGGACGCTGGAGGTGAAGGTCAGGAACTGTTTCACCGTCTGTACCGCGCGCACGTACGCCGGCGGCGCGGTGATCCAGCCGGTCTTCCAGCCCGTGACCGAGAACGTCTTGCCGGCCGAGGAGATCGCCACCGTGCGCTCGCGCATGCCGGGCAGCGTGGCCATCGGCACGTGCTCGGCGCCGTCGAAGGTCAGGTACTCGTACACCTCGTCGGTGACGGCGACCAGGTCGTGCTCGCGGCACACGTCGGCGATGATCTCCAGCTCCCCGCGGGTGAAGACCGTGCCGGTCGGGTTGTGCGGCGAGTTGAGCAGGATCATCCGGGTGCGCGGGGTGACGGCGGCGCGCAGCTCGTCGGGGTCGAAGGTGAACCGGCCGCCTGCGGGCCGCAGCGTGACCGGGCGGCGCACGGCGCCGGCCAGCGCGATGATCGCCGCGTACGAGTCGTAGTAGGGCTCGAAGACGATCACCTCGTCGCCGGTCTCGGCGAGCGCGAGGAGCGTCGCGGCGATGGCCTCGGTGGCGCCGACGGTGACCAGCACCTCGCCGTCGGGGTCGTAGCCGAGGCCGTAGCGCTCGGCGCGCTGGGCGGCGATCGCCTGGCGCAGCTCCGGGACGCCGGGGCCGGGCGGGTACTGGTTGGCGCCTCCGCGGATCGCCTCGACGGCCGTCTCGAGCAATTTCGCGGGTCCGTCGGTGTCGGGGAAGCCCTGGCCGAGGTTGACCGCCCCGGTGCGGATCGCCAGCGCCGTCATCTCGGCGAACACGGTGGTGCCGAATCCCTGCATCCGCGCGACCAGCGGATCGATGTTGACCGTCACGCGGCTCAGGGTAACAACGCGTCGCGGCCGGTACGCCCGCCCTTGTGCCACAGTGGAGATCCCGGCGGAAGGAGTGGCGATGCGCGTGGCCCTGTGTCAGATCGAGGTCGGCGACGACCCGAAGGAGAACCTCGAGCGAGCACGCGAGGCGCTGGCCGAGGCCGCCGGAGGCCGACCTGGCGATCCTCCCGGAGGCGGCGCTGGTGCGGTTCGGCGGCGACCTTGCCGGGCTCGCCGAGCCGCTGGACGGGCCCTGGGTGAGCGGCCTGGCAGAGTCGGCGCGCGAGCACGGCACCGCAGTGATCGCGGGCGTCTTCGAGCCGGCCGGCGAGGGCCGGGTCTACAACACCGCGGTGGCGATCGACGCCTCAGGCGAGCTCGCGGGCTCGTACCGGAAGATCCACCTGTTCGACGCCTTCCACGACCGTCGAGTCCGAGTTCGTCGAGCCCGGCGACACGCCGGTCGTGGTCGAGCTGTGCGGCGTGCGGATCGGCCTGATCACCTGCTACGACATCCGGTTCCCCGAGCTGGCGCGCGCGCTGGTCGACGCGGGCGCGCAGATGTTCGCGGTGACGGCCGCCTGGGCGCAGGGGCCGTTCAAGGAGGAGCACTGGGTGACGATGGTGCGCGCCCGCGCGATCGAGAACACCATCTGGGTGGCCGCGACGGGCAAGGCGCCGGACCGTACGGCGCCGCCGAGGGGCGGCCGGGCGGGGTCGGCCGGAGCCTGCTGGTGGACCCGATGGGCGTGGTCCAGGCCGACCTGGGCCCGTTCCCGTCCGTACGCGTGGCCGAGCTGGACCTGGGCGTCACCGAGCAGGTGCGCCAGATCCTCCCGTCGCTGTCCCACCGCCGCCCCGACCTCCTGGGCTGACGCCCGGGCCGGCCGGGACTGGCCTGGGGCCGGCCTAGGGAGGTGCGTTCTCACCGCCGGGGTCCGCATGGGCGGTCCGGCGTGCCGTCGTCGCCCAGACGACCGCGCCCACGGCCAGCCAGACCGCCGCGACGATCTTCGCCAGGGCGGTGGCGGAGACCATGATCCAGATCGAGACGGCGGCGCCGAGGACCGGGACCACCAGGTGCGGCACCCACAGGCGGCTGCCGTGCCGTACGACGAAGTAGCCGACCACCGAGACGTGCAGCAGGGTGAAGGCCGCCAGCGCGCCCATGTTGACGATCGAGACGAGCACGTCGAGGCCGTCGGCGCGGCGCGCCGCCCACACCGAGACCACCAGGCTGACCGCGGCCGTGGTGAGCAGGGCGGCGCGCGGCACCCGCGACCGTGCGTCCACCGACGCCAGCGCCCTCGGCAGACCCCGGTCGCGCGCCATGCCGTACAGCAGCCGCGACGCCGCCGCCACCGCCGCCATCGCGGTGAACGCCGGGCCGATGCCCTTGACCACCGCGAACGACCGCTGGAGCCACGGCCCGACCGCCGACCTCGTCATGGTGTAGAACGCGGTGCCCTGCTCGGCCGGGGAGTTCGCGAGCTGCCGCGGGCTCACCGGCATGAGCAGCCCGGCGAGGTAGGTCTGCACGAAGAACAACAGCCCGGCGACGCCCAGGCAGAACAGCACGGCACGCCCGACCTGGCGCTCGCCGCCGGTGTTCTCCTCGGCGAAGGAGGCGATGGCGTCGAAGCCGAGGAAGGACAGCACCGCCACCGAGACCGCGCCCATCACGGCGGCCGTCGTCGTGCCGCCGACGCCGAGCACGGGCGAGGTCCACGGCCGCGCCGGGCCGTGCAGGATCAACACGACGACGGCGGCGACCACGAACACGGCCAGCAGCACGATCTCCACCACGAGCACCACGAACCCGACGCGAGCGGCGAGATGCACGCCCGTGAGGTTCAGCAGCGTCGTCGCGACGAAGGCGATCGCGGTGAACACCCAAGCCGGCACGGACGGCGCGAGGGAGTGCAGGGCGATCCCGCAGAACAGGTAGCCGACCGCCGGAATGAGCAGGTAGTCCAGCATCGCGAGCCAGCCCGCCGCGAACCCGGCGGGCCGCCCGATGCCGATGGTGGCGTACGCGTAGACCGACCCGGCGTGCGGGACCTGCCGCGACATCTGGGCGTACGACAGTGCGGTGAACGCCATGGCGACGGTCGCCACGAGGTACACCAGGGCCACCGAACCGGAACTGCGGGCGTCCAGGACGCCGAACACGCCCACGGGCGCCAGCGGCCCGATGAACAGCAGCCCGTACACGATGAGATCGGCTGAGGACAGACTGCGGCGCAGCACCTGCGGCTCCATCGACGTCCCCCCGGATCGGCGTATCCCCGCAGGTCAGGAATCTACCTCGTCCAGCCACGCGAGGACGTCACCGGTGTGCTGGCCCAGCTCGGGCGGCGCGGTGTGCTCGCGCGGCTCCTCGCCGTCGAAGCGCAGCGCGGGGCCGGGCAGCTCGATGCGGCCGAGCGCGGGGTGCTCGACGCCGATCACGAGGCCCTGGGACCGGGTCTGGTCCCATTCGTAGACCTCATCGATCGACCGGATCGCCCCGGCGGGCACGCCGGCCTCGGACAGGCGGGCGAGCCAGTGCTCGCGCGTGCCGTGCTCGAACGCCTTCTCGATCAGCGCGCCCAGCTCGGCCCGGTTGCGCGAGCGGTCGGCCCCGGCCGCGAAGCGCGCGTCGTCTGGGTCGATGCCCACGATCGGCGCGAACCGCCGCCACAGCCCCTGGTTGGCCACCCCTACCTGGACCAGGCCGTCGGCGCACCGGTAACTGCCGTACGGCGCGATCGACGGATGGTCGTTGCCGATCGCCTTGGGCACCTCCCCGGCCACCGTCCACCGGGTGGCCTGGTAGGCGTGCGCGCCGACGACGGAGGCCAGCAGCGAGGTGCGGATGACCCGGCCGCGCCCGGTGCGGGTGCGCTCGTACAGCGCGGCGACGATCCCGTACGCGCCGTTGATCCCGGCGAGGATGTCGCAGATGGACATGCCCATCTTGGTCGGCTGGTCCGGCGCGGGCCCGGTGACGCTCATGATCCCGGCCTCGCCCTGCACGATCGCGTCGTAGCCGGGCCGCCCGCCCTCGGGGCCGTCGTGCCCGAACCCGGAGATGGACAGGATGACCAGGGCCGGGTTGAGCTCGTGCATCCGCTCGAAGGAGAAACCGAGGCGGTCGAGCACGCCGGTGCGGAAGTTCTCGGCGAGGACGTCGGCACGGCGGATCAGGCGGGTGAGCGTCTCCTTGCCCTCATCGGACTTCAAGTCGAGGGCGATCGACTCCTTGTTCCGGTTGCAGGACAGGAAGTAGGTGCTGACGCCGGGGTCCACGCCCTCCTGCCCCGGAGCGGTGGCGAACGGCGGGCCCCACTGGCGGGTCTCGTCGCCGGCGCCCGGCTGCTCGACCTTGATCACTCGTGCGCCGAGGTCGGCGAGCATCATCGTCGCGTGCGGCCCGGACAGGACGCGGGTGAGATCGAGCACGACGATGCCCTCGAGTGGACCGTTCATCAGCCGATTCCTCCAAGATCCGGTGAAACGCCTCCACGGCAGTATGGCCCCGCGCCCGCCGCGCCGCCCGTGCGCCCGACGCGGAACCGCTCCGCGCCCGCGGGCGGGCGGCGGAGCGGTACGGGCGCGGTGCTCAGCAGGCGTCGAGGAGGTCCCCGAGCGCGGCCTTCTCGTCGGTGGTGACGAACAGGTCGAACGCGTACTTCACGCTCACGTACTGCTCGCCGTACGTGCACCAGTAGGCGGTGTTGGGCGGTTTCCACTCACTCGGATCCTGGTCGCCCTTGGAGCTGTTGCTGGAGCTGGAGGCGATGATCAGTTGTGAGTCGGTCAGGTCGTTGCCGAACGCCTTGCGTTGCGCGGCCGTCCACTGGTCGGCCCCGGTTCGCCACGCGTCGGCGAGGGGCACGACGTGGTCGATCGTCGCGGAGGCCACGACGGTCACCGTCGTGTCGTCGTAGGCGCTGTACCAGGAGCCGGAGGCGGGCTGGCAGCCGTCGTCGCCCTCGACCACATCCTCGCCGTCGCGGGCGAGGACGTCCTGGCGGGTGGTGCAGCCGTCGGGCTGGCCGGCCCAGACGTCGAAGGCGTCGCGGCTGTAGCCGTCCATGCTGTGCGGGGTCCCCACCGTGAGCGCGGCGAGTTCGCTACGCGCGGCCGACTCCGAGGGGGGCGGCGGCGGGTCGGCCAGCGCCGAGGTGGAGGGTCCGGCAAGACTCGCGATCCCGAGCATGGTCGCCACGATCACTGCGGCACGTCGTCGCACTGACAGGGTCCTCTCATCCGGTGGATCCCGCTCCCCGCATGAGACTCGCCTGAAGTAAACCAAATACTTACTAAGCAGTAAATATGGCTGTATTGACCGGATTGGGACATATTGCGGCGATGTATTCCCGGCCGTCGAGGGGCCGCGCGACGGGGTTGATCAGCGGGCGGGCCGCCGGGCGCGCGCCGGCGCCGGATGGTTCGCCACGGCCCGTACGCGCGGGCGGGCCGATCCGGGCGTCTCCGGAGATCGGCCGACCCGCCTGACCTATCCCGCGATAATGGCTCACATGCAGAAAGTCTGGCGTTGGGTGTCGCGGTCGGAAACGACGCTGGGGCTCGTGCTCCTCGTCATCGCTCTCGCGGGCGCGGGCGTGGTCGTCAACTGGATGACCTCGGCCGTGCGCGGCTGCACGCCGCGGGATCAGGCGGCGATCTGCGACGAGGCGCTGAAGCACCTAGTTCTGCAGGTCAGCGTGTTCGGCACCCTGGCCTTCTGTGCCGTCTCCATCGTCGGCATCACGTGGGCCGCGGAGCGGTGGATGCGCCGCTGGACTCTCATCGGCATCGCCGGGGAGCTGGCCTGCCTCGCCGCGGGGGCCGCGCTCGCCGCCACCGCGCCCTGACGCCGGCCTACCGCTCCTCGGCCGGCTCGGGCAGGTCGTCCACGTCGGCGCGCGTACGGCCGCCGGACAGGAGGGCATAGCCCGGGCCCCGGTCGAAGAAGGCGGCCGGCCCGCGGTCCGCGCGCATCCGCGCGCGCAGCGCCGCCGTCGCCTCCGGATCGGGCTCACCGGACTCGCCGAACACGACCCCGTAGTCCGCGCGCGCGCCCTCGGCCGAGACCTTCCCGTCGCGTACGTCCGCGGCGACCCGGTCCGCGGGGCGGTTCAGCGGGTCGCCCCAGCCCCCGCCGCCCGTCGTACGGATCCGGATCACCTCGCCCGCCCGCACCGGATGGTCATCGACCAGGCCCTCCATCTCCCGGCCCTCGATCTCGACGCGGAACGGCCGGCCCGCGCGCCCGCCGTTCACGCCCCAGCAGGACAGGATCGAGCGGTCCGCGATGGACATGTAGCGCGCGTCGCGCAGCATCCGGATGTGCTTGTCATAGCCCAGCCCGCCGCGGTACTCCCCCGGCCCGCCGGAGTCGGCCGCCAGCCCGAGGCGCTCCACGCGGAACGGCCAGCGCGCCTCGGCGAACTCCACCGGGATGTTCCGCGAGTCCGGCACCACGTGGATGGTGTCCTCGCCGTCGGCGTAGTAGCGGCCGCCCGAGCCGCCGCCGAGCACCTCGCGCATCAGGTACGGCTCGGGGTCGGCGCCGTACACGCCGGTGTAGCGGATGGTCTCCTGGTCGGCGGGCATCCGGCCGCCCGTCGCCTTGGCCAGCACGCCGGCGAGGACGCCGAGGAGCCGCAGGATCACGAACGTCCGCGCGTTGGTCGGCGCGGGAAAGATCGGGGTGAGCAGGGTGCCCTTCTCGGGAAAGCGCATCTCGATGAGCGGCACGACGCCCTCGTTGACGTCCAGTTCGGCCATCCGCTCAGGCGACTCGGCCAGGTTGCGCAGCACCGGCGCCAGCCACTTCTTCAGGAAGACGCCGTCGGCGTAGTCGCCCGCGTGGTTGATCGGCCCCTTGGCCTGCGGAGACGTGCCGGTGAAGTCGATGACGACCTTGTCGGGCGTCTTGGTCAGGGTGATCCGCTGCGCGTGCAGCCGCGGCGGGTCGACCCCGTCGTGCTCGGCGTAGTCCTCCCAGACGTGCGTGCCGTCCGGGATCCGCGCCAGGATCTCCCGCCGGAACGTCTCGGTGGTCTTGTCGATGATCGCGTCGAAGCAGTCCTCCACCGCCGCGCGCCCGTACCGGGCGAACAGCTCGCCCAGCCGCCGCGCGCCCATCAGGCAGGCCGAGCACTCGGCGTCCAGGTCGCCGGCGAGGGAGTCGGGCATGCGGGAGTTGCGGGTCATGATGCGCAGCGCGGCCTCGTTCGGCACGCCCTCGTCCCACAGTTTGATCGGGGGCACCATCAGGCCCTCCTCGAACGCGCTCCGCGCGTGGGAGGGCATCGAGCCCGGCACGGCGCCGCCGATGTCGTCGTGGTGCCCGAACGCCTGCACGAACGCCACCACCGCGCCGTCCTCGAACACCGGCACCGTGACGCACAGGTCCGGCAGGTGCCCGATGCCGCCCTCGGACAGGTACACGTCGTTGTGGAAGAACACGTCGCCAGGCCGCATCGTCTCCAGCGGGAAGTCGCGGACGACCGGCTGGACCAGCGCGGAGTAGGACCGCCCGGTCAGCTTGCGCATCCGCCGGTCGTGGATGCCCGCGCGGAAGTCGTGCGCGTCGCGGATCATCGGCGAGCGCGCCGTACGCGCGATGGCGGTCTCGACCTCCTTCTCGACGGACGCGAGAGTCCCCTCGACGATCTCCACGAGGACGGGATCGGCCTTCATGCGGCGGTCACCACCAGGTTGCCGTGGCCGTCCACGCGGGCGGCGAAGCCCGGGTGCAGCGGCAGTGTGGATCCGAACTCCTCGATCACCGCCGGGCCCGCGACGAGGTCGCCGGGTTCGAGGCGCTCGCGTGCGTAGACCGGCACGTCGGCCCACGCGTCATAGTGCACCGGGCGCGTGCCCGTACGTGCGCGTGCGTGGTCGCCGTCGCCGTACGGGCGCGTCGCGGTCTCCGGCCGCCGGATCGGGCCGATGCCGGAGACGCGGAGGTTGACCCATTCGACCGGGTCGTCGCGGTGGCAGTAGCCGTAGAGGCGCTCGTGCTCGTCGTGGAAGCGGTCCGCGACCGCGCCGGCGCCGACCGCGCCGTCCGCGGTGGTGTCCGCGGTGGTGTTCTCCGCGGCGTCCGCCGGGACGCGCACCTCGAACGCCTGGCCGTAGTAGCGCAGGTCGGCCGAGCGCAGGAAGCGGTGCTCGGCGAAGCCCTGGCGGTCCAGCGCGGCCGCGGCCTGCTCCTCGAGCTCCCCGTACACCTTCGCGAGGGCCGCGGCGTCCGGGTCGCGGGTGACGTGGGTACGGACGTACTCGCTGCGCACGTCGACGGTGAGCAGGCCGAACGCGGACAGGTTGCCGGGGTCACGCGGCACGATCACCGAGGGCAGCCCGAGGATGTCCATCAGGCGGCAGACGAGCAGCGGACCCGAGCCGCCGAACGCCACCATCGGGAAGTCGCGCACGTCGAGGCCGCGCTTGACGGTGATCTGCCGGATGGCGTTGGCCTGGTTCCAGGCGCTGATCTCCAGGATGCCGGTGGCGCACTCCTCGACGCCGAGACCCAGGCCCGCGGCGAGACGGCGCAGCCCCTCCGTCGCGGCCGGCACGTCGAGGGGGATCTCGCCGCCGAGCAGGTGCGGCGGGATCCGGCCGAGGTGGACGTGGGCGTCGGTGACGGTGACGTCGGACGCGCCGCGGCCGTAGCAGATCGGGCCGGGATCGGCCCCGGCCGAACGCGGGCCGACCTTCAGCGTGCCCTCCGGCGAGATCCAGGCGACCGAGCCGCCGCCGGCGCCGACCGTGACGATGTCGATCATCGGGATCTTCGAGGGGTAGCGGCCGACCGTGCCCTCGGTGGTGAGCGTGGGCTCCCCGTCCAGCACGACGGCCACGTCGGTGGAGGTGCCGCCGCCGTCGAGCGTGATGACGTCGCGGTACGCCGCGCCGCCGTGTCCCCGCCCGCGTCCCCGGCGGCGGAGCGGGCCACGAAGGCCGCGCCGAGGGCGCCGGCGGCCGGGCCGGACAGCACGGTGGTGATCGGCTGGTTCACCACCTCGGCCGCGGACAGCACGCCGCCGCTGCTGGTCATCACGTACAGCGGGACGTCGCCGAGCCGCTCGGCGATGCGGCCGACGTAGCGGCCGATGGCGGGCTTGACCGCGGCGTCGACGAGGGTGGTGACCGACCGCTCGTACTCCCGGTACTCCCGCAGCACCTCGTGCGACAGCGACACCACCGCGCCCGGATGCTCGCGCCGCAGCACCTCGCGCATGGCCAGCTCGTGCGACGGATCGGCGTAGGAGTGCAGGAAGCAGACGCCGATGGCGGCCACGCCCTGCTCACGGAAGAACCGGGCGGCGCGTACGGCGGACTCCTCGTCGAAGGGCCGTACCTCCGCGCCCGTGTGGTCGAGCCGGCCGCCGACCGTGCGCACGCGGTGCGCGGGCACGATCCGCGGCGGCTTCACCCAGAAGTAGGAGTTGCCGTAGCCGTCCGGGACGCTCTGCCGGGCGATCTCCAGCAGGAACTCGAATCCCTCGGTGGTGACGAAGCCGAGCTCGCCGACCCGGCCTTCGAGGAGCCGGTTGGTGGCCACCGTCGTGCCGTGGCAGACCGCCGCGATCTCGGCCGCGCCCAGCCGGCCGATGCCCGCCATGAACCCCTCGGCCGGGTCACCGGGCGTCGAGGGCGTCTTGGTCGTGACGATCGCGCCACTGTCCTCGTCCACCGCCACGACGTCGGTGAACGTTCCGCCAGTGTCAATACCGATCCGGATCGCCATGCGTCAGTGTCTACCCGGCCGGCCGGCCGGGCGAATCATCACCTTCTGCCAACGCACGCGCGGTTTTTCGTCGCGCCTACGACTGCGCGGCGACCTCACGCAGGGCGCTCTCGAAGAACTCCGCCGACTCGGCGCCCGAGACCGCCCACGCGCCCTCGAACACGTAGAACGGGACGCCGTTCACGCCGGCCGCGCGCGCCCGGCCGAGCTGCTCGGTCACCTCCGCGTCGCCCTCGCCGGCCGCGAGCCGCTCCGCCACGGCCTCGAGCCCCGCCTCGGCCGCCAGCGCCGCGAGGGTCTCGTGGTCGTTCAGGTCGCGCCCCTCGGCGTGGTGTGCGCGGAAGAACCGGTCCACGACCGCGTCCTGCACGCCCGCCGCGCCGGCCAGCGCGATCACTCGGTGGGCGTCGCGCGTGTTGGCGTGGATCGACCGCTCCGGCGCGTACGGCAGGTTCTCGGCGGCCATCAGGTCGCGCATCCGGTCGCGCATCTCGGCGACCCGGTCCGGGCCGCCGAACCGCGCGGCCAGCACCTCGCCGGTCAGGCCGCCGCCGGTCGCGCCGGGATCGAGCTGGTAGGCCCGCCAGGTCACCGCCGTGTCCCCGCCGAACGCCTCGGCGGCGGTGCGGAACCGTGCCCGGCCGAGATAGCACCACGGGCACACGACGTCGGAGAAGATCTCGATGTTCACCTCTGGGTGAACCCGGCTCGCCGCGACGGCATTCCGCCCGCGCCGATGACGGACGCCGCGCAATCGCTACGCTGGGCGGCTCACCCATCGTCCAGAACCGAGAGATTCCTTATGGCGCTCGAGCGACCCGAGATCGACTTTCCCGAGGGCGACCCGCCCGCCGACCTGGAGATCACCGACCTCACCGTCGGCGAAGGGGCCGAGGCGCGGCCCGGCTCCACGGTCACCGTCCACTACGTCGGCGTCTCGCACTCCACCGGCGAGGAGTTCGACGCCTCGTGGAACCGCGGCGAGCCGTTCGGCTTCCCGCTCGGCGGGGGCCGCGTCATCCAGGGCTGGGACCAGGGGGTGGCCGGAATGAAGGTCGGCGGCCGCCGCAAGCTGGTCATCCCGCCGCACCTGGGCTACGGCGAGCGCGGCGCGGGCCGTGCCATCAAGCCCGGCGAGACACTGATCTTCGTGGTGGACCTGATCGCCGTCAACTGACGGACGCACGGGGGCCGGGCCGGATCAGGCCCGGCCTCTGGTGTGTCCGGCGGCGGTTCAATGGCGGTCCAGCGGCGGTTCAGTACGCCACCGACACGTGGTGGCGCACCGTGGAGTCGTTGGCGATGAGGCCGAGGACGCACGCGGCCAGGTCGGCGCGGGAGATCTGCCGGCCGCCGCGGATGTTGACGTCGATCGCCGTACGGTAGCGCCCGGTCGCCGGCCGGTCGGTGAGCTGCGGCGGCCGTACGAGGGTCCAGTCCACGTCGCTGGCGCGCAGCTCCTCCTCGCAGCGGCGCATGTCGGCGAAGGCGTTCTTCAGGATCGGGCCCAGGATGAGCGGCTTGACCAGGTAGCGCATGACCGGGCCGTCTCCCGCGTCGGTGTAGGCGCCCGCGGCGCTGACCGCGACGAGCCGCCGGGTGCCCGCCTTGCCCATCGCCTCGGCGATGGCGCGCGCGCCGTCCGTGCAGATCGTGGTGGGCCCGCGGCCGCGCGGCCCGAGGGCGGACACGACGGCGTCGGCGCCCTTGATCGCGGGCTCGACGGCGGCCGGGTCGCGCACGTCCGCGGTGACCACCCGCAGCCGCTCGTGCGGCGGGACGTCGAGCCGCGCCGAGTCGCGTACGACCGCGGTCACCTCGTGGCCCTCCTCCAGCGCCTGCCGCACCACCTGGGTGCCGGTGCCTCCCGTCGCTCCGAAGATGGTGAGCCGCATGCCGACCTGCCTCTCTGAGGTTCGCGCGAGGTTAGTGAGTACTCACTCACTATAGTGGCCGGGTACGCGCCGGCCAACACTCACCGGCTCGTGGTCACCGACCCCGTAGGCACCCGACAGAGGAGCCCGATGCAGACACGCGACCGCATCCTCGACGCCGCAGCGGAGCTCATGCGGACACGTGGCATCGTCCGTACCACGACCAAGGAGATCGCCAAGGCGGCCGGCTTCTCCGAGGCGACGCTCTACAAGCACTTTCGCGACAAGGAGGAACTGCTTCTGGCGGTCCTGCGCGAGCGCATGCCCGGCTTCGGGCGGCTGACGATCGTCGCGGGCGAGGGCGGCGTCGAGGGCAACGTCCTCCTGCTGGCACGCGGCGCGCTGGACTTCTACCGCGAGACGTTCCCGATGCTGGCCTCACTCCTGTCCGAGCCGCAGCTCATGGCGGCGCACCACGCGTCGATCAGCCGGCACGGCGGCGGCCCGCAGTACGCCGTCGAGCGCATCGCCGGCTACTTCCGCGCGGAGCAGGCACTGGGCCGCGTCGACGCACGCGCCGACGCCGAGGCCGCGGCCGCGCTGCTGGTGGGCGCGTGCTTCCAGCAGGCGTTCTTCCGCTACTTCGCCGCCGGCGCGGCGGCCGAGCCCGCCTCGGACGAGACGGCCGCCGCCCTGGCCGGCGCCGTCGGCCGCCTGCTCGTCCCGCCCGCCTGACCGCCCCGCCGCGTGCACGGCCGCGACGGGGGTCCAGCCGACCGGCAGGTGATCAGCGGCGGCGGGAGTGGCGGGCGATGGCCCAGCCGAGTGCCACGCCCGCGAGGGCCACGAAGCCGCCCGCGCCGAAGGCCGAGGTCATCGCCCACGCGTCGGAGGACGAACGGGCGGGCAGCGGAGGCAGGGCGGGCGCGGCGGGCGACGCCGCGGCGGACGCGGACGCGGCGTCCGCCGTCACGGCCGGTGCCGGTCGCGGGCCCGCGATCGCCTGCTCGACGGCGGCGAAGAACTCCCCCGCCGTCTTCTTGCCCACGCTCGCCAGCATGCGCTGGCCGACGCCGCCGATCATGCCGCCGACCGTTGCGTCGGCGTCGTAGTCGACTCGTGTGCCGCCGTCGGCCTCATAGAGGCGCACGCGCACGGTGGCGTCCACGGTGCCGGGCGCGCCCTGGCCGCGGGCGCGCAGCGTGAACGCGTGCGGCGGCTCCGGGTCCGACAGCGCGACCTGGCCGGCGTAGGTTCCCTTGATCGAGGCGACCCCGGCACGGATCGTCATCGCGTACGTGTCGGGGGCCACCTCGTCCAGGCGCTCACAGCCCGGGATCGTCCGTGCCAGCACGGCAGGGTCCTGCAGTGCCTTCCACACGTCCGGCACGGGCGCGGCGACGCTAACACTGCCGTTGACCTTCATCGGCGACCTCCTGTGAGCCCCGACCCTAAGGAAATCCCGGCCGATGCGCGAATGGCGACATCCGCCGAACGGCCCCCGCGGTCGTTGGCAGGCGGGCCGCCGGGGCGGGCGGCGCCGAACACACCGGCCGGCCTCGGCATGAGTCAAGCGATGTCAGAAAATTCGTGGAATCATGGCCGGACCGGCGACGAATCACGACAGACGAATCACGACAGACGCCGCGAGAGAGGGCACGGCCCGATGGCGCTTCGGCCTCCCCGCACCGTCACCGCGACCGCCTGCACGCTCCTCGCCGCAGGCGGCCTCGCGGCCTGTCACGACGCGAGCGCCCCGCGCGCGGCCGGGCGCACGCCCTCCGCCGCGCGGCCCGGCGGCCACACCCGCCACCGGAGACCGCCGGCCGAACGCACCGCGAGCAGGCCGCCCAGGCCGGACCGGCCGGCGCGTACGTTCGCGCCCGCCGCGCGCACGCTGGAGCCGTCCGCGCCGCTCCCTCCGGTGATCAGCCGCGTCCCGGTGCGGAGCAGGATCGTGTTCATCACGGTCGACGACGGCTGGGAGAAGGACCCGTCGTTCACGCGGCTGGTCCGCGACCGGCACATCCCGCTCACGCTGTTCCTCACGAACGCGGCGGTCAAGGACGACTACGGCTACTTCCGCGGGCTGCAGCGCGCGGGCGCGCTCATCGAGGACCACACGATGACCCACCCCGACATGCGAAAGCTGTCCTACGCGCGGCAGCGGGAGGAGATCTGCGGCGCGGCCGGCGTCTACGCGCGCGAGTACGGGACGCGGCCGACCCTGTTCCGCGCGCCGTACGGCGCGACCGGGACCGACACGCTGCGCGCCGCGCGCGACTGCGGGATGAAGGCGGTGTTCTTCTGGCGCGAGGTCGTCACCGGCGGCCGGATCGCCTACCAGGTGCCTGGCGGGCTGCACCCCGGCGACGTCATCCTCGTGCACTTCCGGCCGAACATGACGGCCGACTTCGAGCGCATGCTGCGCGCCATCGGGAAGCAGGGCTTCACACCGGCCCCGCTCAGGGGGCACCTGCCCGCCCGGTACCTCCGGCACTGATCCCACGGCCCCACCGCCCACGCCCCACCGTCAAGCCGCCCCCGGCCGTACGGCCCCACACACCACCCGTTCCACCACTCCACGCACCGCCCCGCGGCCAAAGCGGCGGCAAAGGCTGATCGATTTCTGACGGCGGCCGCGCACGCCGCCGCGGGCGCACGGCCCCGCGCGTGCTGTTCTGCTCTCGGCAAACGACAGGGCGCATCGGCCGGCCGGCTCGCGCCCGAATCTCGCTGGGGGCGGTCCAATGGGCGCATTTTCACAGGTGACGGGCGGCGCGTGCGCCGTTCTGCTGACCGGGGGCATGCTGGCGGCCGCGGCCCCGGCGACGGCGAGTGGCGAGCGCGTCGTCCGTGTGCCGTGCAGCTCGGCCGCGCTCGCGACGATGATCAACGCGGCCAACACCGCCCAGGCCGTGCTCCGGCTCGCGGCGCACTGCACGTACAGCATCGTGACGCCCGCGACCGCGAACACCGGGCTGCCGGACATCACCGGCACCGTCACCCTGGCCGGTGGCCCCGGGACGACGATCCGCCGCGATCCGTCCGCTCTCACCGCGTTCCGTGTCCTGAACGTCGCCGCCGGCGGCACGCTGCGCGTGGCGGGCATCTCCATCCTGAACGGCAGCATCGCCGGGCTCGGCGGCGGCGTGCAGAACGCGGGCACTCTCGTGCTCGCGCGCACGACCCTGTCGGGCAACAGCGCCGGGAACGGCGGCGGGGTCGCCAACACCGCTGCCGGCACCGCGACCGTCTCCCGCAGCCGCCTGACCGCCAACCGGACGACCAGCGTCGGCGGCGGTGCGATCATCAACTTCGGGAAGGCCACCGTCTTCGGCTCGGCCCTGTCGGCGAACACCGCGCCGATCAACGGCGGCGGCCTGAACACCCAGCCTGGCGGCGTCACGCGGCTCGTACAGACGACCCTGGACCACAACACCTCCGGCGGCCTGGGCGGCGGGCTCTCCAATCTCGGCACCACCTCGCTGGACCGCACCCTGGTGAAGGACAACCGCGGGTCCTCCGGCGGCGGGATCGCCACCGGCAACACCAACGTGACGCTGCTCCACTCGATCGTCCACGGCAACCTGCCGGGCAACTGCTCGCCGCTGGGCACCATCCCGGGCTGCGTCGGCTGAGACCTTCGAACAAAGATGCGCGCCCCGCAACATTGCGGGACGCGCATCTTTGTCGGTACAGTCGGGGCATGGCCACCACACGCGCCCCCGGCCTGCGGGAGCGCAAGAAGCAGCAGACCCGTGAGGCGCTGAGCTGGGCCGCGCTGCGGCTGGCGGTCGAGCGCGGCCTCGCCGGCGTCCTGGTCGAGGACATCGCCGCCGAGGCCGGCGTGTCGCCGCGCACCTTCAACAACTACTTCTCCAGCAAGGCCGAGGCGATCGTCTGGCGCCACGCCGACCGCATCCGCAGCGTCGCGGAGCTGCTGCGGGAGCGGCCGGCGGACGAGCCGCTGTGGGACTCCCTCGCCGGCGTGGCGGTGCTGCCCTTCGGGGACGGTTCGGCGACGCCGGATCCGAAGTGGACCGCGGGCGTCCGGCTCATCCTCGGCGAGCCGGAGCTCCAGGGAGAGCTCCTGCGGGCCGGCTTGGACGCCGAGCGCGCGCTCGCGGCGGTGATCGCCGAGCGGACCGGCACCGATCACGGCCGCGACATGTACCCGCTGCTGGTGGCGGCCGCGGTCGGCGTCGCCATCCGGGTCGCGAGCGAGCAGTGGCTGCGCGCCGATCCCCCGGTGCCGCTGGCGGTCCTGCTGCGCGACGCCCTCGGCCGGCTGGCCGCCGGCCTGCCCGTACCCACCTCCGAATAGATCCGCCACCCGTCACGCGGCGCACCGGCGACGCGCCGCCATTCCGCCATGCCCAACGAACGTGAGGAACCCCCAATGAAGACCGATGTCGCGATCATCGGCGGCGGCCCCAACGGCCTGCTGCTGGCCTGCGAGCTGGCCCTGGCCGGCGCGTCCCCCGTCGTGCTCGAACGACTGCCCGAACGCGTCGAGACGCCCAAGGCCAACGGCCTGGTGGGACGCGTCGTACCGGCCCTGGCACGCCGCGGCCTGTACGCGCGGCTGAGCGGCGACGACGGCACGCCGATGCGGATGCCGGGCTTCCAGTTCGGCGCGCTGCCGCTGGCGCTGAGCGCGTTGGAGGACAACCCGATGTACGCGCTGCCCATCCCCCAGCCGCGCCTGGAGGAGCTGCTCGAACAGCGCGCCGCCGAGCTGGGCGTACGGGTCCTGCGGGGACACGCGCTGGCCACGTTGACGCAGAACGAGGACCTGGTCACCGCGCGGATCGAGGGCACGGACGGACCGTACGAGCTGACCGCGCGCTTCCTCGTCGGCGCGGACGGCGGGCGCAGCACCGTGCGCAAGCAGTGCGGGATCGGCTTCCCCGGCATCACCGACACCGGCTTCGTGAGCCGCAGCGGGCAGGTCGTCATCGACGCGCCGACCGCGGTGCCCGGCACCGGCGAGCTGGACGTGCCCGGCCTCGGCCGGCTGCGCCCCGCGACGTTCACCCGCACCGAGCACGGCATGTTCGCGTTCGGCATGTTCCAGCCCGGCCTCTACCGCGTGAGCGCCTACGAGTGGGCGGCCGCGCCGCCGGACGAGGAGACGCCCATGACGGCGGAGGAGCTGCGGGCGGCCGTGAGCCGCGTGCTGGGCGCGGACGTGCCGATGTCCGCGCCGCAGGACCGGCCCTCGGCGCTGCGCCGCGCCACCGGCACGAACTCGCGTCAGGCCGACCGGTACCGGCAGGGCCGGGTGTTCCTCCTGGGCGACGCCGCCCACGTGCACTCCGGTATCGGCGGCCCCGGCCTCAACCTCGGCATGCAGGACGCGCTCAACCTCGGCTGGAAACTGGGCGCCGCCGTCCTGGGCGACGCGCCGGACGGGCTGCTGGACACCTACGAGAGCGAGCGGCACCCGGTCGGGGCGCGCGTCATCATGCACAGCCGGGCCCAGATCGCGCTGCTCTCGCCGGGCGCGAACGTCACGGCGCTGCGTGAGCTGTTCGGCGAACTGCTCCAGAACACCGGCAACATCGGCCACGTCGCCGACCTCATGGCCGGCGCGGACGTGCGCTACGGCGACGGGGGGCATCCGCTGACCGGCCGCTGGCTGCCCGACTCGGCGCTTGGTCGCCGGCGACGCCGCCGAGGCGCTGCGCGCCGCGCGGCCGCTGCTCCTGGCACGCGACGGCGACCTCGCCGCGGCCGCCAAGCCGTGGTCCGGCCGGGTCGAGGTGGTCCACGACGCGGACGCGCCGGCCGGAGCGGTCCTCGTACGCCCCGACTGCTACGTCGCCTGGGCAGGCGAGGATAGCGAGGGTCTCGAGGCCGCCCTGCGCACCTGGTTCGGCGCGCCCGCCTGAGCTCAGGGGGCCGCGGCGGAACGTGACCGGTTCGTCCGCTCCGCCGTGCCCGCCGCGGCCTCCAGGCGCAGGTGGTACAGCTCCGACGGGGAGATCGGCATCCGCGCGATGCGGATGCCCTCCGCGTCCTCGATCGCCGACGCGATCACCGCCGAGCCGGGGATCACGCCGGCCTCGCCCGCGCCCTTGATGCCGAGCGGGTTCAGCGGCGACGCCGTCTCCATGTGGCCGGTCTCGATCCGCGGGATCTCGGTCGCGTACGGCATCAGGAAGTCCATGAACGACGCGTTCAGCAACTGGCCGTCGGAGTCGTAGACCATCCGCTCGTACAGCGCGCCCGCGACGCCCTGCGCCACTCCCCCGTGGATCTGCCCCTCGACGATCCGCGGGTTGATCAGCCGCCCGCAGTCGTGCAGCACGGCGTACCGCAGGATCTTCATCTCGGCGGTGTCCGGGTCGGTCTCCACGATCGCCGCGTGCATGCCGGAGGCGAACGTCGAGCGCGGCGGCGAGTAGTAGTCCTTGCCCTCCAGGCCCGGCTCGCCGGTGAGCGGCGGATCGTCCGGCGAGCCGCCGACCGCGAACTGCGTCGCCTGCTTGGCCGCCTCGTCGAAGGCGTACCGCAGCGGGTTGGACAGCACCGCGACCGTAGCGCAGCGGGATCGAGGCCGACGGGTCGCCCTTCACGCGTACGACGCCCTCGACGATCTCCAGGTCGCGCGGGTCGGCCTCCAGCGCCTCGCCGGCGATGCGCAGCGCCTTCTCGCGCACCTTGCGCGTGGCGAGCGCGATGGCGTTGCCGCTCATCACCGCGGCGCGCGAGGCGAACGTGCCGACCGCGTAGCCGAACCGCCGGGTGTCGCCGGTCGTCACGATGACGTCCTCGATCGGCACGCCCAGCTCGGACGCGGCGATCTGCGCGAACACGGTCTGGTGGCCCTGGCCCTGCGAGGTCAGGCCGGTCGAGACGTGCACCCGCCCGCTGGAGTCGATCTCGACGTGGCCGCCCTCGTACGGGCCGACGCCGGTGCCCTCGACGTAGCAGGCGAGCCCGATGCCGATCCGGCGGCCCGCGCGCTCGGCGTCGGCCCGCAGCTCGGCGAAGTCGTCCCAGCCGATCAGCTCCTTGATGCGCCGCAGCATCTCCGGGTAGTCGCCGGAGTCATAGATCAGCGGCCGCCCGTCCTGGAAGATCAGGCCCTGGTCGTAGGGGAACTCCTCGGGCCGGATGAGGTTGACCTCGCGCACGGCGGCCCGGTCGAGCCCGAGCTCGTCGGCGATCGCGGTCCATCGTCCGCTCCATGCAGAACGCCGCCCTGCGGCCGGCCCGCGCCGCGGTACGGCGTGACGATGACGGTGTTGGTGTAGAGGCTGGTGAACCGCACCCGGTACGCGCCCGGCTTGTACGGCCCGAGCAGCTGCGTCGAGGTGATGATCGGCACGATGATGCCGTACGGGGTGTAGGCGCCGTGGTCGTGCTGGATCCGGACGTCCAGGCCGAGCAGCCGGCCCTCGTCGTCGAACCCGACCCGTACGCGCTGGACCTGCGCGCGCTCGTGCGCGGAGGAGATGAAGTGCTCGCGCCGGTCCTCGGTCCACTTGATCTCCCGGTCGAGGAGCCGCGCCGCCCACGGCACGAGGATCTCCTCCGGCCAGGGGTGCACGATCTTGACGCCGAAGCCGCCGCCGACGTCGGGCGCGATCACCTCGACCTTGTTCGCGGCCAGGCCGAGCTTGGCCGCGATCGCCATCCGCACGCTCGTGGACGTCTGGGTGGAGGAGTAGACGCGCAGCGAGCCGTCGTCGGCGTCCCAGCGCGCGTAGACGCCGCGGCCCTCCAGCGGCATCGACGCGCTCCGCTCGATGTCGAGGCCGGAACTCCAGCACGTGCGGCGCGGCGTCGATCGCCGCCGGCGCGTCGCCGGTCTCCTGGACGAGCTCGGCGCCGACGTTGCCGGGCACGTCGTCGTGGACCAGGTGCTCGGCGGCTCGCGGCGTGCTCGATCCCGACGACCGGCGGCAGCGGCTCGTAGGTCACGCGGATCCGCTCGGCGGCGTCCTCGGCGAGGTAGCGGTCGCGCGCGACCACCATGACGACGGGCTCGCCGACGTGGCGGACGACCTCGCGGGCGAGCGGGTAGGCGGTGCGGCCGTGGGTCAGCGCCGGGTGCGGGATCAGCAGCGGCAGCGGCTCGGCGACCCGGCCGGGCAGGTCCTCCCAGGTGTAGATCGCGACCAGCCCGTCGACCTCCAGGGCGTCGTCCACGTCGATGCCGGTGATCCGGGCGTGCGCGTGCGGCGAGCGGACGAACGCGGCGGCGAGCGCGTCGCGGCCGAGGTCGTCGAGGTAGCGGCCCTGGCCGGTGATCAGCCGCGGGTCCTCCCGGCGGACGATCGGCTCGCCGAACATCGAGCTCAACGTGGCCTCCTTCGCCGGGGAAGGTGACAGCGGCAACCTGGGATGGGCATCGCGCCCCTCCGCTCTCACGGGCCGTCCCCTCTTCGGCGATGAGGTCGGCGGCGCGGTGCACCGCCTTGATGATGTTCTGGTAGCCGGTGCAGCGGCAGAGGTTGCCGGAGATGCCCTCGAGGACCTCCTCCTCGGTCGGCCGCGGGTTGTCCCGCAGCAGCGCGGTCACCGTGCAGAGGAAGCCCGGGCGTGCAGAAGCCGCACTGCAGGCCGTGGCAGTCCTGGAACGCCTGCTGCACCGGGGACAGCCCGTCGCCGGCCGAGGCCCTCGACGGTGGTGACCTCGTGGCCGGACGCGGTGACCGCGAACATCAGGCACGAACGGACCGGGTCGCCGTCGAGCAGCACCGTGCAGCAGCCGCAGACCCCGTGCTCGCAGCCGACGTGGGTGCCGGTCAGGCCGAGGTCGTGGCGGAGGAAGTCCGACAGCAGCCGCCGCGGCTCCGCCTCCGCGGTGCGCGGCACGCCGTTGACGGTGAGGCTGATCTCACGGGCGCTGCTCACAGGGCCTCCTGGGCGGCCGTGCGCAGCGTCCGCTCGGTGAGGACGCCGGCGAGGTGGCGGCGGTAGTCGGCGCTCGCGTGGATGTCCTCCGTCGGGGTCGAGCCGGTCGCGGTGCGTGCGCGCGCGGCGGCGGCCCAGTCGCAGGTGACGGGCGGCCGGTGGCCCAGCACGCCGGTCAGGTCCAGCACGAGCGGGGTGGGCGCCACGCTCAGGTACGCGACCTTGGCCGAGCTGACCCGCTGGTCGTCGTCCAGGGTCACGACGCGCGGCCGCGCCGGCCATCGCGTAGTCGCCGTGCCTGCGGGCGACCTCGGCGAACGCGGTGCCGGCGCCCGCGGCCAGCGCCGGGAAGAACGCCGACGGCCGCCAGCTCGCCCGGCCGCAGCGCGGACTCCAGCGGGCCGGCGAAGAAGTCCGCGGCCGGGATCGTCCGCCGCCCGCCCGCCGACACCGCCTCGACCGTGCCGCCCAGGAGCGCGAGCACCGCGGGCAACTCGGCCGCCGGGTCGGCGTGCGCGAGGCTGCCGACGACCGTCCCGCGGTTGCGGACGACCGGGTGGGCGACCTGCCGCAGCGCCGCGCGCAGCAGCGGCTGCGCGGCGGCGGCCTCCTCGGAGCGTTCGACCCGCGCGTGCCGGGCCAGGGCGCCGACCCGCACGCCCTCCGCGCGTGACCTCCAGCGTGTCCAGCGCCGGTCAGCCGGTTGATGTCGACCAGGTGCGCCGGGGCGGCCAGCCGCATGTTCAGCAGCGGGATCAGGCTCTGCCCGCCGGCGAGCACCTTGGCGTCCTCGCTCGTGCGCGCGAGGACGTCGAGCGCCTCCTCCAGCGTCTGGGGCGCGTGGTACTCGAACGGGGGCGGCTTCACGCGCGGCTCACTCGGCCGCCTCCGCCGACGGCCGTACGCGGGTGTCGGCGACGTCGTCCGGCTCGCCGGGCGCGATCGGCCCGGCCCCGTCGTCGCGCGGCTCACGCCGGGCGGCGGCGAGGACGTGGTAGCCGACCAGGACCACGATCGTGCCGAGCGCGATGCCCTGCAGCGGGAAGTCCTTGGTGATCTTGAGCGTGACGTTGCCGATGGCCAGGATGATGCCCGCAGCCACCGGGACGAGGTTGACCGGGTCGCCGAAGTCGACCCGGTTCTCGATCCAGATCTTCGCGCCGAGCAGGCCGATCATGCCGTACAGGACGACCGTGATGCCGCCGAGCACGCCGCCCGGCGTGGCGGCCACCAGCGCGCCGAACTTCGGGCACAGGCCGAACAGGATCGCCACGATCGCGGCCACGTAGTAGGCGGCGGTGGAGTAGATCCGGGTGGCGGCCATGACGCCGATGTTCTCCGCGTACGTGGTCGTGGGCGAGCCGCCGACCGCGCTGGCCAGGACCGTGCCGACGCCGTCGGCGGCGATCGCCCGGCCGAGGTAGGGGTCCAGGTTCGTCTCGGTCATCGCGGCGACCGCCTTGACGTGCCCGGTGTTCTCGGCGATCAGCGCGATGACCGCGGGCAGCGCGACGAGGATGGCCGAGGTCTTGAAGTCGGGGCCGTGCAGGTGCGGGAAGCCGAACCAGTCGGCGGCGCTCACGTTGTCGAAGTTCACCCGGTAGTGCGTGCTGAGCTTGCCCGGCGCCGTCCACTGCGGTGATCTTGCCGGCCGTACGGTCCAGGATCCACGACAGGGCGAAGCCGAAGACCAGGCCGAGCAGGATGGCGATGCGGGACCAGAAGCCGCGCAGCAGCACCGCGCAGAGCACGACGAAGGCGAGGGTGGCGAGCGCGACCCACTGGTCCTGCGGCCAGTAGACGTTCGCGACGACCGGCGCGAGGTTGAAGCCGATCAGCATGACGACCGCGCCGGTGACGACCGGCGGGAAGATCCGGTGGATCACCTGCGCGCCGAGGAAGTGGATGATCACGCCGACCGCCGCCAGGACGAGGCCGGCGACCAGGATCGCGCCGGTGACGTTGGCGGTGGAGCCGCCCGCCGCGCGGATCGAGGTGACCGCGCCGACGAACGAGGCGCTGGTGCCCAGGTAGCTCGGCACATTTCCGTTCACGATCAGCAGGAACAGGATCGTGGCGATGCCCGACATCATGATCGCCAGGTTCGGGTCCAGGCCCATCACCACGGGGAAGACGAACGTGGCGCCGAACATCGCGACCACGTGCTGCGCGCCGATGCCCGCGGTCTTGCCCCAGGAGAGCCGCTCGTCCGGGGCGACCACCTCGCCCGGCGCCAGGCCGCGTCCGTCACCGTGCAGTTTCCAGCCGATCGCCATGGCGGCCCTCCCAGGATCTTGATGCGGGCACGCTAGGGCCGCGCCCCGGCGTGAACATCGTCGAGAACTGCCAAACCGCGACACCTTCGGTTGTGTTAGATACCCCGCATCCGCAGGACGTGAAGCGCGAGCGTCAGGTTCAGGCGGAGGTGCGCGTCCTCGGTGAACGGGCCGAGCAGGCGTTCGAGCTTGCCGATCCGGTAGCGCAGCGTGTTGTAGTGGAAGTGCAGCCGCCGCGCGGTCTCGGCGACGTTGAGGTTGGTCTCCAGGAGCACCTGGAGCGTGCGCCGCAGGTCGACGGCCTCCGGGTCGGCGTCGCCGGCCAGCTCCCCGAGGGTCTCGGCGACGAACGCGTGCAGCTCGGCGGTGTCGCCGACGAGGCTCAGCAGCCGGAACACCCCGAGCTGGTCGAAGTGCGCGACCGCGCCGTCGCCGTGCAGCTGGCGGCCCACCCGCACCGCCTTGACCGCCTGGTCGTAGGCGGCCGGCAGGTCGCCCGGCGTCGCGGCGGTGCGGCTGACCCCGAGCGAGAAGGTGCGGCCCGCGTCGGCGAAGACCGCGGCGGCGTCCTTGGCGAGCGCGGCGACGTCGCACGCGTCGGCTCCGACCACCGCGACCACCTCGTGGGAGAAGCCGGCCACCGCGCCCTTGCGGTCGCGGCGGCGCACCGCCGAGGTCAGCGCGGCGGTGAGCCGGTCCTGGAGCACGCGCTCGTCGGAGACGCCCGCCGGGTCGCGGTCGAGTTCGGCGACGACGACCGTGACCGTACGGCCCAGGTCCCAGCCGAAGCTCGCACTGTGCGCCACGACGTGCTCGTCGCCGCCGCCGGGACGGCCGGTGAGCACGTCGCGCAGGAAGTCGGCGCGGTACTTGCTCTCCACCGCCGACACGGCCTGCTGCTTGGTGATGACCAGGGCCGCGACGGTGGCCGCGCGCTCCAGCATGCCGACCTCGGGCGCGGTGTCGCTCACCGCGGTCATCCGGCCGTAGGTGTAGCCGCCGGCCACGACCGGCACCACCGTGCGGTCGCCGTGCACGCCGTACTCCTCCGGCCCGCGCGGAGTGCCCTCCCGCAGCTCGGCCAGGTGGCGCTCGTCACCAGAGGCGACGAGCTCCTGCCCGTCGCCGTCGATCACCGCGACCGCCGCGCCGAGCAGCGCCGCGACCTCGTCGGTGATCTCCTGGAGGCCGCCGCCGCACAGGACGATCTGCACGAGCGCGCGGTGTACCTCCTCGGTGCGCGCCAGGATCGCGGCCTGGCGGTTGAGGATGTCGGTGAGCACCTGGTTCAGCACGTCGTCGAAGCCGACGTCGTTGGCCAGCAGGATCAGCGGGAAGCCCAGGTCGTCGGCCTGCTCGATCATCTCGTCGGGCAGGCCGTCCAGGTAGCGGCCGAGTTTGACGGCGATGGCGGCGAGGCCGCGCTCGTCCAGGTCCGCGATCAGGTGCGCGAGCGACTGCGGCGTGTTGCGCAGCGGGTAGCCGGTGGTGAGCAGCAGCTCGTGCGGCTTGACCCAGCCCAGGATGTCGGGCACCTCCATGACGTTGAGGCGCTGCACCACCCGGTCGAGCCCGCTCTCGCCCGCGATCACGCGGGCGCCGGAGAGCGCCGGCACGCCGAGCACCTCGCCGACGGACAGACCGTACGTCAGGGTGCCCGTGCTGGCGAGACGCAGTGTGGGGGGTAGGGGTTCGGTGAAGGACATCGGTGCCCGATCTGCCGCAGTTGACCACCTATGCGCGAACAACCATGACAAGAAACACGAACGATGGCAACCATCCTTGGCAGAATCCTCCATACGGCCGGGCCGCAGGGCCGGTCTACGTTCGCCACGAGCAGCCATCAGCGGCAGCCACCACGGGGAGGGTTCTGGTGACGGTGACCACCGCACGGCGGAGGCCCAGGTCGTACGGGTCTCCGGCCGCAACCGCTCCGACGCTGGCAGGTGCCGCCAGTCTGGGCGTGCGCTCCGCGCTGGGCGGCCCACGGCGGCACGGCCGCGTCATCGCGGTCTTCCCCTCCGCCGTCTACCTCCAGGTCGACCGGTCCGCCGAGCCCGCGGTGATCGCGCTGACGACGTCGGACGCGGTGCGGCCGCCGAACGCCGTGGTGCTGGCGGTGCCGACGCGGCAGGAGCCGTTCCGCGCCGTACGCGAGGGTGACGAGACGTTCGTCGGCGACGGCTGCGCGCTGGTCGGCGGGCGGCTGCGCGCGCGGGTGCGCCGCTGGTGGGACCCCACCCCTGTGCTCGGCCCGCTGTCCATGGCGCGCCTGTCGCGCGGCGAGCGCGCGCTCGACTCGGTGACCGGCCCGTGGGGGCTGTCCGGGCACGCCGCCTCGAAGATGCTCGCCGACTCCTGCCTGAGCGGCGACCTCGCGTACGCGGTGGACGCCGCGGAGCGCATCGTCGGGCTCGGGCCGGGCCTGACCCCCAGCGGAGACGACGCGCTCGCCGGCCTGCTGCTCGCGCTGCGCCTGCTCGGCGGCGCCGTGCCCGGAGGCGGACGCGCGGTGTGGCTCGCCGACTGGCTCGGGGCGGCCGTCACCGCGCACGCGGGCGAGCGCACCACGTCGCTGGCCGCCACGCTCCTGCACTGCGCCGCGCGCGGCCAGGCGAGCGTCGAGGCGGCCGCCGTCCTGCGCGGCATCGCCGGGCAGGACCCGCTCGTCCCCGCCGCGCGGCGGCTTCTCGCCACCGGCCACACCTCCGGGGCCGACCTGGCGTGGGGCCTGCTGCTGGGCTGCCGCGCCGCCATGGCTCTGAGCGAAGGGCCGACGCCCCGCCAGGGCGGCGGTAAGTGATCAAGGAACTTCGAGAGATCGGGAGGCAGGACACCCTGGGCACGAACGAACTCGTGGAGGTACGCTCCGGGGCGTACCACGACTCGGTCACCCTGATGCGAGCCGGCCGCCGGCTCGCCGAGCGCCCGGGCGTGACCGCGGCGCTGACCGCGATGGCCACCACGCTCAACGTCGGCCTCCTCGCCGAGATGGGCTTCACTCCGCCCCGCGGCGCGTGCCCCGACGACCTGCTCGTCGCGATCCGCGCCGAGGGCCCGGACGCGCTGGAGGCCGCGCGCGCCACCGTCGATGACCTTCTCGCCAGCCGTGCGGCGCCGCGCGGGTTCGGCGCGCCGCCCGCGGCGCTCACGACCGGGTCGGCGGCGCGGCGGATCGAGGCCACCGTCGCGCTGGTCTCGGTGCCGGGCACGTACGCCTTCGCCGAGGCCATGGACGCGCTGGACGCCGGACTCAACGTCATGGTCTTCAGCGACAACGTGCCGGTCGAGCACGAGCTGGAGCTGAAGGAGACCGCCGCGCGCCGCGGCCTGCTCGTGATGGGCCCCGACTGCGGCACCGCCGTGATCGGCGGCGTCGGGCTCGGCTTCGCCAACGTCGTACGGCCCGGCCGGATCGGCCTGGTGGCCGCCTCCGGCACCGGGGCGCAGCAGGTGATGAGCCTGCTCGACGAGGCCGGCGCCGGTGTGAGCCACGTGCTGGGCGTCGGCGGGCGCGACCTGTCCGCCAAGATCAGCGGGCGGTCCACGCTCCAGGCCCTGCGTGCGCTCGACGCCGACCCCGGCACCGAGCTGATCGTCGTGGTGTCCAAGCCGCCCGCGCCGGAGGTCGGCGACCTCATCCGCTCGGCCGCGCGGCGGCTGGCCACGCCGGTGCGGTTCGGGCTGCTCGGCGAGGACGGCGACGACCTGACCGCGGTCGCCGAGGACGCACTGGCCGCCGTCGGCGTGACCGTCCGCCCGTGGCCGTCCTGGCAGCCTCCGCACCGGATCCATCCGCCGCGCGCCGGCCTGCTCCGCGGGCTGTTCGCCGGCGGCACGCTGTGCGAGGAGGCGGCGCTCATCGCCGGGCACGCCCGGCACGAGATGACCGACCTGGGCGAGGACCGCTACACCCGCGGTCGCGCCCATCCCATGATCGACCCGGCCCTGCGCCTCGACCGCCTGGCCGCCGAGACGACCGGCGACACGGCCGCGGTCGTGCTGATCGACGTCGTCCTCGGCCACGGCGCCGAGCCGGACCCGGCGGCGGCACTGGTCCCGGTGATCGAGGAGGCCAAGATCCCGGTGGTCGTGTCGCTGTGCGGCACCGCCGGCGACCCGCAGGGACGCGACCGCCAGGCCGAGGCGCTGGCC
Source organism: uncultured Actinomycetota bacterium (assembly GCA_963799975.1). Taxonomy (GTDB): domain Bacteria; phylum Actinomycetota; class Actinomycetes; order Streptosporangiales; family Streptosporangiaceae; genus Actinoallomurus. The sequence goes on from CAWCZF010000006.1 coordinate 2,526,508, forward strand.
GCCGCCGGAGCGGCGGTGTTCTCCTCCAACGCGGCCGCCACCCGTCACGCCGTCTCACTCGCCGAAGGGGCCTGACCATGCGCATGCCTCCCGGGGACGCCGCCGGGCTCGGCGGCCTGCTCACCCGTGACGTCCAGGTGGTCACCGCCGGAGCCTCCGTGCTCGCCGACGCGCTCGCCGAGCAGGCGGTGCCGGTCGAGACGGTCGACTGGCGGCCGCCGGCCGGTGGTGAGGCGCTGGCCGGCGACCTCGCCGTGGTCATGGGCGACCGCCGCCGGCCCGCCGCCGACGCCGAGGCCGTACGCCGGCTGCTCGGCGCGCGGCCCCACCTGGTCGACGTACGCCCCGCGCGCGAAGTCCTCGACCTCGAGCGCGGCGCGTTCTTCCACGCCGGACCGCCGCTGACCTGGGACCGGGCGTCCGGGCCGATGCGGGGCGCGCTCATCGGCGCGGCGATCTTCGAGGGCCTGGCCGAGACGCCCGAGGACGCCGAGCGGATGCTGCGGTCCGCACCGCTGGACCCCTGCCACCACCACGGCGCGGTCGGCCCGATGGCGGGCGTGGTCAGCCCGTCGATGTGGATGTTCGTCGTGGAGGACGCCGAGAGCGGCGGCCGGTCCTACTGCTCGCTCAACGAGGGCCTCGGCAAGGTCCTGCGCTACGGCGCGTACGGGCCCGAGGTGATCGAGCGGCTGCGCTGGATGGCGGGCTCGCTCGGCCCGTCGCTGCGCGACGCCGTGCGCGCGCACGGCCCGGTGGACCTGCGGGCGATCATGGCGCAGGCGCTGCACATGGGCGACGAGCTGCACAACCGCAACCGCGCGGCGACCTCCCTGTTCGTCCGCGAACTGGCCGGCGACCTGGCGGAGGCGGGCGGCGCCGAGGCGCTGCGGTTCGCGGCCGGCAACGACCACTTCTTCCTCAACCTGGCGATGGCGGCCGGCAAGGCGAGCGCCGACGCCGCGCGCGGCGTGCCCGGCTCGTCGATGGTCGTCGCGATGGCGCGCAACGGCACCGACTTCGGTATCCAGGTCTCCGGCACCGGCGACCGGTGGTTCACCGGCCCGGCCGGCGTGCCCGACGGCCTCTATCTCGGCGCGTACGGCCCGACCGACGCCAACCCCGACATCGGCGACTCGACCATCACCGAGACCATGGGCGTCGGCGGGTTCGCGATGGCGGCGGCGCCGGCGATCGTGCGGTTCATCGGCGGCGAGGTGCCCGACGCGCTCGCCGCCACGCAGCGGATGTATGAGATCACGCTGGCCGAGCATCCGGTCTTCCAGGTGCCGATCCTGGACTTTCGCGGCACGCCCGCCGGCATCGACGTCACCCGGGTCGTCCGCACCGGCATGCTGCCGGTCGTCAACACCGGAATCGCCGGGCGCGTCGCCGGCACCGGCCAGGTCGGGGCGGGTCTGGTCACCCCGCCCGCCGAGGTGTTCACCGAGGCACTGCGCGCGCTGGCCGAGCAGGCGACAATCGGATCATGACGCTCTCGGGTAACCAGTACGAGATCTCCGCCGGCCCGTACGCGGCGGTCGTGACCGAGCAGGGCGGCAGCCTGCGCGCGCTCAGCCGCGACGGAGACCCCTGATCCTGACCCACGACGCCGACGAGCCGGTCCCGGCCGCGGCCGGGCAACTGCTCACGCCCTGGCCCAACCGGATCGACCGCGGCCGCTACTCCTTCGACGGCGAGTCGCACTCCCTGCCGATCAACGAAGGCGAGCTGGACAACGCGATCCACGGCCTGGTGCGGTTCGACTCGTGGCGGGAGGCCGAGCGCGAGCCGCACCGCGTACGCCTCACCCACCGGCTGCTCGGCCCCTCCGGCTATCCCTTCCGGCTCGACCTCGCGGTGGAGTACACCCTCGACGCGACCGGGGGGCTGACCGTACGCCAGTCGGCGCGCAACGCCGGCTCGCGCACCGCGCCGTACGGGCACGGCGCGCATCCGTACCTGACGCTCGGGCGGCCGCTGGACGAGTGCGACCTGCTCGTCGGCGCGGGCCGCTACCTGGAGATCGACGAGCGGGCCATCCCGGTGGGCGAGCCCCGCGACGTGAGCGGGACGCCGTACGACTTCCGCGAGGCGCGCCGCATCGGCGAGACGGCGATCAACAACCCCTACACCGGGCTGGCGCGCGACGGCGACGGGCGCGCGTGGGTGCGCCTGGCCGACGGCGAGCGGTCGGTGGCGCTGTGGGCGGGCGAGGGACACCCGTGGCTGGAGGTGTACACGCGCGACGAGGTGCACGACGAGACCTGGCGTACGGGCCTGGGTGCGGAGCCGATGACCTGCCCGCCGAACGCCTTCGTGTCCGGTGTGGACCTCATCGCGCTCGAGCCGGGCGCGGAGACGGCCGGTCTCTGGGGCATCACGGCGGGCTGACCGTGAATGATCGCCCGGCTCGGGCGAGTTTCGGCCGGTAACGTGTGCCGGAGTGTCTCTCTGAGGGGAATCCGCGGTGAAGTTGACTCTGTCCTCGATCGATGATCTGAGCGCGCGCGTCGAGGACGCCCGCGCCGAGCACGACCGCCGGTACCCCGGCGACACGTCCGAGCGGCAGCCGGTGCACACGGTGTACGTTCCGGCGGACCGCTTCGCCGCGGCCACCCCCGCCGACATGGGCGCCGAGGCCCTGCGGCTGCTGAACACCCACGCTCCCGACGGCGCGGCGATGTCGTCCGCGTTCGGCATCGGCCAGTCGCTCGGCGACGCGGTGCGCGAGCGGGTCGCGGCCAAGCTCGCCCGCGAGCCCGTCGAGGACCTGCGGATCGACTTCGAGGACGGCTACGGCCTGCGGGACGACGAGGAGGAGGACGCGCACGTCACACGCGCGGTCGAGGAGGTCGCCAAGGCGTACGAGGCGCGGCGCCTGCCGTACTACTGGGGGCTGCGGATCAAGTCGTTCGCCGACGGCGGGCACGAGCGCGGCATGCGCACGCTCGACGGGTTCCTCACCGGGCTCGCGGAGCGGCTCGGCAAGCTGCCCGGCGGGTTCGTGGTGACCTTCCCGAAGATCGTCGCGCCGGAGCACGTCGAGGTCTTCGCCGAGTTCCTGGGCCGGTTCGAGGAGGAGATCGGCCTGCCCGCGAACATGCTCCGCTTCGAGGTGCAGATCGAGACCCCCGAATCGATCACCGGGCTGCGCGAGATCGTGGACGCCGCCGGACCCCGGCTGCGCGCCGCGCACTTCGGCGTCTTCGACTACACCGCCGCCGCTGGGCCTGCCCCCGGCCGAGCAGCGGCTGGACCACCCCGCCTGTGAGTACGCCCGGCACGTCATGCAGGTCACCCTGGCCGGCACGGGCGTACGCCTGTCGGACGGCTCGACCAACATCGTGCCGGCCGGCGACCAGACGCCGGACGTGCGCCGGGCCTGGCGCACCCACGCCGGCCTGGTGCGCTACTCACTGCTGCACGGCTACAACCAGGGCTGGGACATGCACCCGGCGCACCTGGCGAGCCGGTTCGCGAGCGTGTACGCCTTCCACCTCACCGGCCTGGACGACGCAATCGACCGCGTACGGTCCTGGCACGAGCACGAGGGCGCCGACGTGCGTGCCGACGGCGTGATGGACGAGCCGGCCACCATCAAGGCGCTGACCGCACGCCTGCGGCGCGCGGTCGACTGCGGCGCCGTCGACGCCGACGCGGTCAGTCTGCCGGGCTGACGTCGCCCCGGCGCGCGAATGCCAGCGGCGCGGCGCGCGGGTCGTCCTCGTTGCCGTCGAGACCGGCGATGGTCCGCCGGAGGTTCTCCACCGCGACCGTCTGCTCATGCAGGCGGCCCATGACGTCGCGCAGCGTGTGCACCACGACGAGCGTGGCCTCCGCCTGGGCGAGGAGGGCGTGGACCTGCGCCGTCGCGGCGTCCGGCTCCTCGCCGCTCAGCGCGCCCGCCGCCTTGGCGAGGTGGTTCACGGCGCTGTCGTTGTGTGTCACCCAGTGGTAGCCGGGTTCCTCCGGCCAGTTCGATGTCATCGGGAACTGCTCGCCTTCCGCGGTCCCCCACGCACCGCTGGTGATTCTCTTTCGCCACTGTGACCGAAGTGACCACAGTGGCGTCCTGTTGACGCACCAGTGTCGCGGCCGGTGGTCACCGCGTCGAGTCCTGGCCGAACCTCCGCAGATCCTCCGGCGTGTCGATGTCGCCGGGATCGGCGACATCGTCGCAGGGCACGGGGACGACGAGGTCGCCGCGCGCCCGCAGGAACCCGCGCGCGCCCACGTCGCCCTCGGCGTAGGCGGCCGCCTCGGCGAAGTGCTCGTGGCCGATGAGGACCGGGTTGCGCGGCCGCCCGTCCATAGGTCGCCACCGCGACCCGCGCCCCGGCCTCGTGCGCCGCGCGCAGCCGGAGCACGGCCTCGGCGGTGACGTTCGGCTGGTCGACCAGGGCGATCACGACGGCCGGGCAGCCGGGCGCGAGCGCGGACAGGCCGGCACGCAGCGAGGAGCCCATCCCGGTGCGCCAGTCGGGGTTGTGCACGACCACCGCGCCCGCGACGTCGACGCGCGCCGCGCCGAGCACCACGACGATCGGCGTACAGCCGGCCTCGTGCAGCATCCGCACCCCGCGGTCGGCCAGCCGCACCCCGTCGATCTCGACGAGCGCCTTGGGCGTGCCGAGCCGCCGGCCCTCTCCCGCCGCGAGCAACAGCCCGGCGGGCGCCCCCGCATGCCTGGTCTCCATGCTCGGCAAGGGTAGCCACGCCACGCGCGAAACCGCGGCAGAAACGACGCTCCCGTCACGTCTTCCGCCAGGTGCCGTGGATGCGGCCCGCGGTGTCGGTCAGGGCCTGGCCGCTGCCGCCCCAGCGGAGCTGGATCAGCTCGGCGGCGATCGAGACCGCCGTCTCCTCCGGCGTGCGCGCGCCGAGGTCGAGGCCGATCGGCGAGCGCAGCCGCGTGCGAGCTCGTCCTCGGTCACGCCCGCCTCGCGCAGCCGGTCCAGCCGGTCCTCGTGCGTACGGCGGGAGCCCATCGCCCCGACGTAGCCGGCGCGGGTGCGCAGGGCCACCTCCAGCAGCGGCACGTCGAACTTGGGGTCGTGGGTCAGCACGCAGATCACCGTGCGCTCGTCCACGTCCGCCTGTGCCTCGGCGAGGAACCGGTGCGGCCACTTCGCGCGATGACCTCGTCGGCCTCCGGGAAGCGCTTGGCGGTGGCGAACACCGGCCGCGCGTCGCAGACGGTCACGTGGTAGCCGAGGAACTTGCCGACCCGGGCCACCGCGGCGGCGAAGTCGATCGCGCCGAACACCAGCATGCGCGGCGGCGGTGCGAAGGAATGGACGAAGACGGCCAGCTCGTCCAGGCGCCGCTCGCCGTGGCGGCCGTACCGGCGGACGCCGGTCGTGCCCTGGGCGAGCATGCCGCGGGCGTCGTCGTCCACGCGCCTCATCCAGCCGGTCCAGGCCGAGCGAGCCGGCGACGCGGTCCGGCCACACGATCCGCCGTGACGCCGACCTCGCCGGGGCCCTCGATGACGGTGGCGATCGCGACCGGCTCGTGCCGCTCGATCGAGGTCGACCACCTCGCCGAACAGCGGGAAGGTCGCCGGGCTCACCGGCTCGACGAGGATGTCCAGGATGCCGCCGCAGGTCAGCCCGACGGCGAACGCGTCGTCGTCGCTGACGCCGTACCGCTGCACGACCGCGCGGCCCGACGCGATGACCTCCTGCGCCAGCTCGTACACCGCGCCCTCGACGCAGCCGCCGGACACGCTGCCCGCGACCTCGCCGTCGCCGAGACCGCCATCGACGCGCCGGCCGGGCGCGGGGCGCTGCGGAAGGTGTTGACGACGGTCGCCAGCCCGAACGTCTCCCCTCCGTCGTACCACTTGCCGATCTCGCGCAAGGACGTCACGCATTCGCGATCACCCCTGCCAGCTCCTCGAGTGCGGCCAGGCTGTGCCCGGCCACGAAGTCGTCAACGTAGGGCAGCGCCGCGAGCATCCCTCCGGTCAGCGGGCTCGTACCCGGGCCGTGCCTTGTGCGGGTTGGACCACACCACCGTGTGGGCGAGCCGGTGCAGCCGCGCCATCTGGTCGCCGAGGAGGGTCGCGTCGCCGCGCTCCCAGCCGTCGGAGGCGATCACCACGACCGCGCCGCGCGCCATCCCCCGCTGGCCGAAGCGGTCGAGGAACTCCTTCAGCTCCTCGCCCAGGCGGGTGCCGCCGCTCCAGTCCGGAATGGCCGCCGAGACCGCCCGCATCGCCGCGTCCGGTTCGCGGTGCCGCAGCTCGCGGGTCACCCGGGTCAGCCGGGTGCCCGCGCTGAACACCTCGGTCGCACGCGGCGCCGAGCGCACCGCCGCGTGCGCGAACCGCAGCAGCACGTCCGCGTACGGGCTCATCGAGCCGCTCACGTCCACGATCAGCACGACACGCCGCGGCCGGGTACGGTGCGCGCGGTGGCGCAGGCCGGAGATCTCGCCGCCACGCCGCAGGATCGAGCGGACCGTACGGTGCGGGTCGAGCCGGCCCGCGGTGGCGCGCCGCGAACCGCCGGGACCGGCGCCGCGCGGCGACGTCCTCGAGCAGGGCGAGCAGCCGGTGCACCTCGGCGCGCTCGGCCGCGCTCAGCCGCGCCACGTCGCGCGTCCGCAGGACCTCGGTCGCGCTCGCGGTCGCGGCGGCGACCGTCGCCGGGCCGGTCGTCGCCGTCCGCGCCCGGCCGGGCCGTGTGGCGGACCACCGTCACGGGCGGCGGAGGCGCACCGACGGGCCGGCGCGGTGCCGCCGGAGAAGTACGCCGCGAAGCACCGGTCGTAGCGGGGCAGGTCGGCGGGGTCGGCGCACAGCGTGACCCGCCCGGCCCAGTAGACGTCGCGCGGGTCCGAGTACGTCGAGGTGGCCCGCCGCGGCGATCATCGCCTGGACCCGCTCCGGGTCGGCGGCGACGCCCGCCGGCCCGCAGCGTGCGGGCGAAGCCGGTGAGCGTCTCGACGACGTCGCGCGGCACGCCGTCAGCCTCCGCCGAACAGGGCGGCGACCCCGCCTTCGACCACCCGTTCGGTGTCCTCGCGGTACTTCAGCACCGCGCCCAGCGTCACCGCCGCGGTGTCGGGGTCCAGGTCGCGCGCGCCGAGCGCGACGAGCGCCTCGGTCCAGTCGAGGCTCTCGGCGATCCCCGGCGGCCTTGAGCAGGTCCAGCTCGCGCAGCCGGCCGGCGGCGCCCGCCACCTGGCGCACGAGGCTCTCGGTGGCGCCGGGCAGCCGGCGGCGGATGATCGCCACCTCGCGGTCGAAGGCCGGGTGCTCCAGCCAGTGGTAGAGGCAGCGGCGCTTGAGCGCGTCGTGCACCTCGCGGGTGCGGTTGGAGGTGACGACGACGACCGGCGGGCGCTCGGCGCGGATCGTGCCGAGCTCGGGGATGGAGATGGTGAAGTCGCTGAGCACCTCGAGCAGGAACGCCTCGAACTCGTCGTCGGCCCGGTCGATCTCGTCGACGAGCAGGACGCTCGGGCGCGCGGCGGTGGAGGTCTCCAGGGCCTGGAGCAGCGGCCGGGCGACGAGGAACCGCCGGTCGTACAGCTCGGACTCCAGCCGCTGCGACGTCGGTGACGCCGGCCGCCTCGGCGGCCCGCAGGTGCAGCAGCTGCCGCGGGAAGTCCCAGTCGTACAGCGCCTGCGCCGCGTCCAGGCCCTCGTAGCACTGGAGCCGGATCAGCGGGACGTCCAGGACCGCGGCGAGCGTCTTGGCCAGCTCCGTCTTGCCGACGCCGGCCTCGCCCTCGAGGAACAGCGGCCGGCGCATGCGCAGGCCCAGGAAACAGGCGGTGGCCAGGCCCTCGTCGGACAGGTACCCGTGGCGTTCGAGCGCCTCGCTCAGGTCCTGCGGCGAGGCGAAGTCCGAAGCCGGGATCGACGAGGTGTGCGGCACGCCTTCAAGGCTACTTCCCCGCCCGCGCGTACGTGATCAGCCCAGGACGAGGTAGGCGGCGGCGAGCGTCTCGCGGGCCCGCAGCGCGGCGGGGATCAGTGCGGCGGCGGGCCCCAGGCGTACGGCGGCCTGCTCGGGTGGGACGAAGGCGTGATCGTCGAGTTCGTCCTCCTGGAGCCGGATCGGCGCGGTGGCCTCGATGATCCCCCCGTCGAAGACGAACCCGATCGCGGGCCGTGGGCGTGCGGCGCGTACCGGCGACCAGGCCACAACGAGCAGTCTCCCCGTGGCCAGGTCCAGGCCGGTCTCCTCGCGCACCTCGCGGGCGCAGGCGGCGTCCGGGGACTCGTTGTGCTCGGCGGTGCCGCCCGGCAGCAGCCAGTGGTCGCGGTAGTTGGGCTTGACCAGCAGCACCCGGCCGCCGGGGTCGGTGATCAGCGCGCCGGCGGTGACGTAGGCGGCGGCGAGCCCGGCGTAGTAGATCTCCGGCTCCACCCAGGTACGCGGGGCCCTCGCCGGCCGGCGGGTCGTGTCGTCGGTCACCCGCAGGAGGCTACGCCACGGACGTACGCCGGGCCGGGACCGGCGCACGTGCCGAAGCCGGACCCGCGACCGAGCGCGCGGCGGTGGCGGGCCGGGACCGGCGAGCGGACGCGTGCCTGGTCAGGACGGGAACCGGTACGAACCGATCAGTTCCGCCGACCACGCCTCCGGCGGCCCGCTGACGCGGTCGCCGATGCCCTCCTGGAAGGCGGCGAACGCCGGCAGCGAGCCGAGCGGGTCGCCCTCGCCCTCGTGGAAGACGAGGTGCACGAAGCTGACTCCGTCGGCGAGCCGGAACGAGGCGTACCGCAGCCCGCCCGGATCCGCGGCGTTCAGGTCGGCGAACACCTTCTCGACGAGCCGCTGGTTCTCCTCGGCCGCCTCGGGCTCGGTCTGGTAGCGCACGATAGTGATCTTGCTCATGAGGAATCCCTTTCCACCGCGATCCACCGCCGAAGACAAGGTCGATCATCGCCACCGGCCGAGGCAACCCTCAACTCGCATCATGCGGATCAGGACCCCGCGAAAACTCCTCATAGAGGACGAGCCCGCAACCCCTCCCTATGCCTCGATGGCAGCCAGGCGGGCGAGGTTGTTACGGCGGTTATGGTCTTGCGGTGAGCCGCCGGGATCGAGACCCGCAGTCGTCGGCCTCTCCCTCGTGGTCGGCTTCATGCTGGTGAGCGCGAGGTCTGGCCGCCCGTCTCACCGGGCGTCGCCGAAACGAAGAAGGACCACTGCTGCAACTTGATCCTCAATCTTCAGAAGGTCGCCTACGAGACCCACACCATCGAGCTGGCCGAGTTGCGCGGCGCGCTCCGCCATCTGATGGCGAGCCGCGACATGCACGACTTCTGGGTTAAGGCCCGGACCGCCCGAGGTGCTAACACCAGCGGCGACGAGGCTGAGGACTCTTCACCGCCGAGGTGGACAGAGCGTTCATCGAGGTCGCGCCCCCACGCCCCAGGAGTCTGAAGTACGCGTTGGGGCTTGCGTGGCGTCCAGGTCTGTCGCGAAGACGGCGGTGACCGTACGGCCGTCGGCGTTGCCGTGCCAGCCCCAACTCGTGGCGAGCATCGAGACGGTCCGCAGGCCGCGACCGGACTCGGCGAGTTCGTCGGCGTCGGTGGGAGCCGGTTCGGTGGGACAACCCTGATCGGTGACCATGACGACGACTTCGGCGCGTCGCCGGAGCACTTCCACGACGAGGCTTCCGCCACGTCGGCCGGAGCCGGTGTGACGAAGGGCGTTGACCACGAGTTCGTCGACGACGAGCAGAACCTCGTCGACGAGCGGGCACCCGTGGAGCAGGATCTCCACGAACCGTCGTACGACGGACGCCTGCTCGGGCCGCCCTGGGAAGGTACGACGCCAGCGGAGCGCGGGCGCGTACGCCGGCTCGTCGCGGACGGGCGAGAGGGTGGACATGGGACACCTCGAAATCCAGCTCGGTAGAGCTCAGCAGGGAACTGTGCGATTCACGACCAGGTCACGACACTTATGCTTACACTGCGTATCCGATCGCGTACTGCATTTGTCGAGCCGGAGGCCCCATCCGGCGAGTTCGCACGGGCGAGCTCCGAACGTTCGGATCGCAAACGTGCGACAGTCGAAGAACGGAGGAACGCCGTGCGCCAACCGAACCGTTCATTGGATGGTCGGCGATGACCAGTCCATTCGTACGCCGGAGGCGGCTCGCCGTGGAGCTCCGCACGCTGCGCGAGGAGGCCGGCATGACCACGGATCGGCTGGCCAAGCTGATCCACCAGTCACGCATGAAGGTCAGCCGCCTGGAGAACGCCCACATCCGCCCGGACCTCGCCGAGGTGATGAAGATCCTCGACATCCTCGGCGCGAAAGGCGACCGCTGGCACGACATCGTCCGCGTCGCCCGCGACGCAGCCGAAAAAGGCTGGTGGGACACTTACGGCGACGCCATGGGCCCCCGCCAACGCCTCTACGCCGACCTCGAATCCGGTGCCGAGACCATCCGCGAGTACTGCCAGACCGCAATGCCCGGCGTTTTGCAGACACCGGACTTCACCTGGGCTCTTGTCGAACTGGACCAGGGAAAGGGGCCCCTCATCGACTACCGCCCGGAGCGGATGGCAGAAGCCCGTCTTCAGCGACAGCGAATTGTACGTCGCCCCGACGGGCCAAAATATGAAGTGATACTTGACGAGTTCGTGGTGCGTCGACTGGCGGTGCCACCTGCGGTGATGCAGGCACAGTTGCGTCACATCATCGAAGTAGCGAGTGACGAACCGCACGTCGATGTACGGATGCTGCCATACGACGCACGAATCGCCGGCGGGCTCCTGCCGAAATCACCGTTCCATCTCTTCTCGTTCGCTGATCCTGCCGATCCAACCATGGCAGTGGCAGACACGGTGAACACTGACCTCGTATATACGGAGCCGAGTGAGGTGGCGATGTATATCAGCCACTATGACCGCCTTCGTGAGGCATCGCTACCCGAAATCGCTAGTCTCGAATTCCTAGCGCAAATAACCAGCCAGTTGCCTGATAGGATAGAGGTGGGTACGTGACTGCGACATCCCCCGCGTGGCGGAAGTCGAGCCGCAGCGACCCGAACGGAAGCTGCGTCGAAGTAGCCGCAGTCGACATCGGCGGCGCCTCGCCGAGATCGGCTTAGATCGCCACAGGTGACGGACGGGTTCCGGCTGCTCCGCAGATGCCGCATGGTTATCGGCGGAGCGGTCCCCGTCGATCACCGCCTCCGCTAGCCTGCTCTGGTGATTACGGGTGAGCTGCGTAGCAAGATCGATCGGCTGTGGGACGCGTTCTGGTCGGGAGGGATCTCCAACCCGTTGGAGGTCATCGAGCAGATCACGTACCTGATGTTCCTCCGGCGTCTGGAGGACCTGCAGACGCTCAAGGAAAAGAAGGCGACCCGTATCGGCAAGCCGATCGAGAATCCGATCTACGACGAGAACGAGCGACCTGTTCCGCTGGTCGGTCTTCATCGACAAGTCGCCCGAGATGATGTACCAGATCGTCTCCGAAGGGGTCTTCCCGTGGCTGCGACGGCTCGGCGGAGACGACTCGACCTACGCGCATCACATGAAGGACGCCCGCTTCACCATTCCGACGCCGAACCTGCTGACCAAGGCCGTCGATGCAATCGATGAGCTTCCGCTTGACCGGAGCGACGTCAAGGGTGACCTGTACGAATACATGCTCGGCAAAATTGCCACGGCCGGGCACAACGGTCAGTTCCGTACGCCACGGCACATCATCGAGCTCATGGTCGAGATGATGAACCCTGGACCGGGCGACGAGAGTCTGTGACCCGGCCTGTGGCACCGCAGGGTTCCTGGTCGCCGCTGCCGAGTATGTGCAACGCGAGCACGCCGAGGCCCTCCTGAGGAGCGCGAACGCAGGACCAGTTCCACCATGGCATGTTCCACGGCTTCGACTTCGACGCCACCATGCTCCGCATCGCCAGCATGAACATGCTGTTGCACGGCATCGAGCAACCTGATATTCGCTACCGGGACTCCCTCGCCGAGAGCGTCGCTGGTGAAGCTGGAGAACTACTCTCTGATCCTCGCCAATCCCCCATTCGCCGGCAGCCTCGACTACGAGACCACCGCCAAAGACCTGCAACAGATCGTCAAGACCAAGAAGACCGAGCTGCTGTTCCTCACGCTCTTCCTGCGTCTACTCAAGCCCGGTGGCCGGGCTGCCGTCATCGTCCCCGACGGCGTGCTGTTCGGCTCCACCAAGGCGCATGTCGCCCTCCGCAAGATCCTCGTCGAGGACCAGAAGCTGGACGCGATCGTGAAGCTGCCGAGTGGCGTCTTCAAACCGTACGCCGGGGTGTCCACGGCCATCGTGTTCTTCACCAAGACCAACGCGGGCGGCACCGACAACGTCTGGTTCTACGAGGTCACCGCCGACGGCTTCAGCCTGGATGACAAACGCACCCCACTGTTGCCGGAGAACAAGCTCCGCGCGCGGCCAGCCGCCGCACTGGATCGCGGCAGACCACGCCAAGAACAACCTGCCCGACGTACTCGCCCGCTGGTCACGCCGCGACGGCAGTGAGACCGAACGAGCACGCACCGAACAGAGCTTCTGCGTCCCCAAGGCCGACATCGCCGCCCAAGGATACGACCTCAGCCTCAATCGCTACAAGGAAATCATCCACGAGGAGATCGACCACCGTCCGCCGCTCGACATCATCGCCGACCTCGAACGCCTCGAATCCGAAATCCAAGCCGACCTCTCCAATCTGAAGGGCATGCTCGGATGAGCAGACCAGCTATGCGCGTGCTATCTGAGCTCATCGAGGATGCGAAGCCCGGGTTCGCCTGTGGCGAGGAAGATCCTAATGGCATCGTCCAGCTGAGAATGAACAACATCCGCCGCGATGGGGGCTTGGATTTCAGTAAAAAAAGGCGAATACCATCGCACCACAGAGCGATGAGCAGGGGCACTTCTTCGCGTCGGCGACGTTCTATTCAACGCGACCAACAGCCCTGATCTAGTAGGAAAAACGGCACTGATCAACAAAGTCAATGACCCTATGACTTACAGCAATCATTTTCTTCGATTGCGTACACATCGCGAAATCCTCGACCCCGCCTACCTTTCGTATTGGCTACGCTACCAGTTTCAATGCGGCACATTTAAAGGACTATGCCGCCAATGGGTTAACCAGGCCACAGTAAGAAGAGACTCTCTCCTCCAGCTACTTATTCCATTGGCGCCGCTCGCCCATCAGCGGAAGGCCGCGAAAATGCTGGATCAGGTGGATGAATTGCGGGCGAAACGACGGCAGGCGATCGCCCTCCTCGACGACCTTAACCAGTCCATTTTTATCGACATATTCGGCCACCCTGCAACCAACCCCAAGGGCTGGCCGATACGCACCATTGACGATCTGGTCGAATCTGCCACATACGGCACGGGGCAGAAGGCTGCAACCACGGGCGATCTCCCTGTTCTTCGTATGGGGAATATAACTTCCTCAGGCCGGGTTGATCTCAGTGACCTAAAATACATGCAGCGCGTTGCGATCGGCGATCGTTATCTCGTTCACCCCGGCGACATTCTCTTTAACCGAACAAACAGCGCTGACCTTGTCGGCAAGACGGCCGTCTATCGAGATGGGCCACCGGTCGCCTATGCCGGATATCTTGTCAGAGTCCGCACGAATCACAACGGCCAGCCGGAATACCTTTCCGCTTTCCTTAATAGTGGCTATGGGAAGCGCGTCCTTCGGGGGATGTGCAAGAGCATCGTCGGCATGGCGAACATCAACGCCCGTGAACTCAAAAAGATACGCATCCCCGCTCCTCCCGTAAATTTGCAAGAAGAGTTCGCGCGACGGATTCAAGGCATCGAGAACATCCGGTCATCTCACGAGGCCCAACTTCTCAAACTGGACGAGTTGTTCAACTCCCTGCAGCAGAGGGCGTTCCGGGGGGAGTTGTGACAGACTTGTCGCCTCTGTCCGACTGATGCGCGGGGGCGGCCGTGAGCAATTTCGGGTTTCTGGAGGCTGAGTGGCCTGCGCTGTTCAATGAGGCGCGTCCGTGCGGAGCGGCTTGCGATCGCGGACCCGCGTACCTCGTGCTTTTACGCTCGCCGGACGATCGAACTGGCCCTGAACTGGCTTTATAAGGCCGATGACTCGCTGACGGAGCCGTACCGCGGCGACCTGAACGCGATGATCAATGAGCCGTCGTTAGTGAACCTCGCCGGACCGGCGCTGCGGACGAAGATGGACGTCATCCGGCGGCAGGGCAACCGCGCGGTCCACTCGCCCGAGCCCGGTGCACAGCAAGGACGCCGTGCGGACGGTGTCCGAACTGTTCCACGTCATGTACTGGCTGGCCCGCACGTACGCCCAGCACGAGACCGACGTGCCGCCGGCCGCCGCTGACGTTCGACGCCGTCGCGGATCCCGGTGCCAGAGCCCGCCGACGTACGGAAGAAGAAGCAGGCCGAGCTCAGCAGATGGCCGAGCGGTACGCCCGCCAGCAGGAGGAGCTGGCCAAGGAGCGCCGGCGGAGCCAGGACCTGGACACCGAGGTGCAGCGGCTCGCGCGAAGAGGTCAAGGCAGCGAAGGCGGCCAACGCGGCCCGGCGTGACACCCATGACTACAACGAGGCCGAGACCCGCGGACACCTCATCGACCTCCTGCTCAAGGAGGCCGGCTGGACGCTGGACAAGCCCGAGGACAGCGAGTACCCGGTCGACCGGCCTGCCGAACAAGTCGGGCAAGGGCTACGTCGACTACGTCCTGTGGGACAACGACGGGAAGCCGCTCGGTCTGGTGGAGGCCAAGCGCACGACGCACGACGCCTCGGATCGGTCAGCAGCAAGCGCGGGACTACGCCGATGCGCTCGAAGCCGGTTCGGCATGCGGCCCGTCATCTTCTACACGAACGGGTACGAGACGTGGATCTGGGACGACGCCATGTACCCGCCGCGTCCGGTCCAGGGCTTCTACACCAAGGAGGAGCTGCGGTCGCTGATCGCACGGCGGGCCGTCTCGGCAGGCACTGGGCGATCTGCCGGCTCAACGAGGAGATCGTTGAGCGGCTACTACCAGAGCAGGGCGATCCGTAGCATCGGAGAGGCGTTCGAGAAGGAAGCAGCGTCACGCGCTGCTGGTGATGGCGACCGGCTCGGGGAAGACCCGGACGGCGATCGCCCTGGTGGACATGCTCCAGCGGGCGGGGTGGGTGAAGCGGGTCCTGTTCCTCGCCGACCGGCCAGGAGCTGGTGACGCAGGCGACCAATGCGTTCAAGCAGCACCTGCCCGGTACGCCGGTCGTCAACCTGCTGACCGAGAAGGAGGAGAACGCCCGGGTGTACGTGTCGACGTACCCGACGATGCTCAACATGATCAACGAGGCTGTCCGGCGACGGGGCACCGCACGTTCGGCCCAGGCCATTTCGACCTGGTCATCGTCGACGAGGCACACCGTTCGATCTTCAACAAGTACAAGGCGATCTTCGAGTACTTCGACGCGCTGCTCGTCGGGCTGACCGCCACCCCGAAGAACGAGATCGACCGCAATACCTACCGGATGTTCCAGCTTGAAGACGGGGTGCCCGACCGACTCGTACGGCCTGGACGAGGCGATCGCCGACGGCTACCTGGTCGGCCCGTTCACCATCAACGTGCCGCTCAAGTTCCCGCAGCGCGGCATCAGGTACGACGATCTGTCCGACGAGGACAAGGAAGCCTGGGACTGAGCTCGACTGGGACGAGGAGGCCGGCGCCCCGGCCGAGGTCACCGCCGACGAGGTCAACCGCTTCCTCTTCAACGCCGACACCATCGACAAGATGCTGCAGACACTGATGACGTACGGGCTGAAGGTCGACGGCGGCGACCGGCTCGGCAAGACGATCATCTTCGCCCGGAACAACAACCACGCCGAGTTCATCGTCGAACGGTTCAACACGCTCTATCCCGAGCATCGTGGCGAGTTCGCCCGGGTCATCACCCACCGGCACGCAAGGACGCCCGGTACCTGATCGACTCAGTTCCGACGCAAGGACACCGCCCCGCACATCGCGGTCTCGGTCGACATGCTCGACACCGGCATCGACATCCCCGAAGTGGTCAACCTCGTCTTCGCCAAGCTGGTCCGGTCCAAGACGAAGTTCTGGCAGATGATCGGCCGCGGCACCCGGCTGCGCAAGGACCTGTTCGGGCCCGGTCAGGACAAGAAGCAGTTCCTCGTCTTCGACCTGGCTGCGGAACGTCGAGTACTTCAACTCCGACATCCCCGAGGCGGACGGCCAAGGTTCAGCCGCTCGCTGCGGCGAACGCCTGTTCGCCCAGCGCACCGAACTGCTCTACACCCTCGACCAGCTCTATCCGGAACTGCGTGCGGCCCGCGGCGACGACGAGGACCCACCGGCGAGGCCGACCGTACGCGGCGACGTCGCCACCCGGCTTCAGGCCGAGGTGGCGGAGATGGACCGCGAGAACATCGAGGTGCGGCAGCACCTGCGCGAGGTCGACATGTACCTCGACGCCGACGCGTGGAAGCAGATCACCGCCGAGAAGCGCGACGAGCTGAAGGAGAAACTGGCGGGTCTGCCGAGCGCGTACAAGGACGACGAGAACAGCGAGGAGGCAAAGCGGTTCGACCTGCTGGCGCTCCGGCTCCAGCTCGGCGCTGCTGGTCGGTGACCCCGGCTATGACGCGCTCCGGCAGCAGGTCCAGCGCATCGCCGAGGACCTCCTGGACCCGACGACGCTGAACAACCCGGTCGTCGGCCGGCACGCCGAACTCATCGACGAGGTCTCGGGCGACGACTGGTGGCAGGACGTCACTCTGCCGATGCTGGAGACCATGCGGCGTGTGATGCGCGGTCTCGTCCGGCTCATCCCCGTCAAGCGTCGCGGCGTCGTCTACACCGACTTCGAGGACGAACTCGGCGAGCTCACTCCCGCCGAGCTCAAGGGCATCGTCGATGGGTACCGAACCGCAGCAAGTTCGAGCGCAAGGTTCGTATGTACCTGCGCAGCCATGAGAACGACCTCGTCGTGCAGAAGCTGCATGCGCGGACACCAGATCACCAGCTTCGATCTGGTCGAACTCGAACGCGTCTTCCTCGACCTCGGATTCGGCACCGAGGCCGACATCGACCTGGTCACCGAAGAGCACGAGGGGTTCGGACTGTTCCTCCGCTCGGTCACCGGCCTGACGGCGCGAAGCGGCCGTCGCGGCCTTCGAGCGCCTTCCAGGCCGGGAAGACCATGACTCCGGCCGAGCACGACTTCATCGGGCTGATCATCGATTCCCTCGACAAGAACGGCATCGTCGAGGTCGGCGACCTGTACGAGCAGCCGTTCACGAGCTGGGCCCCTCACGGGCCGGAGAGCCTCTTCGGCGATGACGAGATCGAGGAGATCGCCGACGTGCTCAGGTCGCTGAAGGAGGCCGCCGTACCCACCGACGCCAAAGCAGGCTAGACCGTGCGAGCGGAGCGGTAGGGGCCTCGACCGGATCGTCGGGGTGCCCGTGGAATGTGCGCGGTGACCATCGTCCCAGCCGGAGGCCGCTGGTGCTACTCCAGGTCCAGGACGGCTCGAAGCGACTCGTTGACCATCATCAACTCGCCGGTACTCAGACGGGCGACGAAGTCGCCCAGGCGCTGTGGGTCCACTGCGGTGGTCTGCTCCACGAGCACCCGCACCTCCCGGTCCAGGAGTTTGATGGTGGGGTGGATCAAGGAGTCGAAGGACTTCGTCGTGGTCGGGGCTACGAGCCATGTGGACAGGTGCTCGTATTCGCTGGCCTGGACGACGACCGCGAAGCGCGGACCGCGTTGCTCGTGCCCCCGGGCGCCTCGTGGCGCCTTGAGGCGGTACACGTCACCACGCACGGAGCTCGTCCAGTTCTTCCCGCACCGCCTGGACTTCGGCTACGTACTCGGGGTCGGCCATCAGACGCTCCGCATCGGCCCTCAGGTCGGCCTGACGCTTCTCGCGCGCAGCCACCTCCAGCGCATGGCGGATGGCATGGGTAAGGCTGGTGCCGTCAGCAGTGAGGGCAGCGAGATTTTTCGCATCCTCAACCGTTGGACGGAATGTAATCGGATCTGCCATACGAGCAGTATACGCTCAGTGGCGCGCCCCGCCTCAGGGCTTCTCTCCGATCACGAGGTCAGCTCTCCCGGGCCTCGCCGCGTTCGTGGACCAGTGTCGGCGAGTTCGGCGACCGCGCGCCGGGCGCGGTCGCCGTCGCTCGCCTGGATGCCCATCGCGGCCAGGGCGGAGCCGTCGGCCAGGTCGAGCGTCGGCCACGGCGCGCCCTCCCCCATCGACACGCCGAGCACCTCGGCCCAGTCGTGCTCGTGGGTGCGCAGGCCGTTGACGATCGTCAGGCCGCGCTCGCCGGCCGTCACCCGGCTGCGGGCGAGCATGTGCAGGACACCGGCGACGAGAAGCCCGATCACGACGAGGCCGATCCGGTCGCCCACGCCCCAGTCGGAGGGCATCGCCATGGCGAGGACGACCATGCCGGCCACGACCACCACCGCGAGAACGTACGGGATGATCCGGGCCCGGTACGGCCGCCACGTCGCCGTGGTCACGTCAGTCGACGATCTTACTGATCGGGATCTCGAGGATGTCACGGCCGCCGGCCGCCTTGATCGCCGGGATGAGGGTGTTGACGCCGTGCTTGGCCACCACGCTCTCCACCGCGTGCATCTCGCCGCCGGCCAGGCGCGTGACGGTCGGCGAGGACAGCGACGGCATGATGCCCAGCACCTCCTGCAACTGCGCGTCGGAGACGTTGAGCTTGAGCAGGACGTTGCCGCGTGCGCGGATCGCGCCCTGGAGCAGCAGCGCGATGTCCTCCATGGCGGCGCGCTTGTTCGGGTCCTCATAGGACTCGCGGTTGGCCACCAGCTCGGTGTAGCTGACGAGCAGCGTGTCGAGGATGCGCAGGCCGTTCTTGCGCAGCGAGGAGCCCGTCTCGGTGAGGTCCACGATCGCGTCGACGATGTCGGGCACCTTGGCCTCGGTCGCGCCGTAGGAGGGCACCACCCGCGCCTTGACCCCGTGCTCGGTCAGGAACCGCTCGGTCAGCGCCGGGAACTCCGTGGAGATCCGCACGCCTTCGGGCAGGTCGGCCACGGTCTTCCAGGGTGCGTCGTTGGGCACGGCCATGATGACGCGCACCGGGTTCGACGTGGCCTTGGAGTACTTCAGCTCGCCGAGCGAGACCACGTCGGCCTGCGTCTCGGTGATCCAGTCGCGGCCGGTGATGCCCAGGTCGAAGAGCCCCTGTTCGAGATAGGTGGGGATCTCCTGCGGGCGCAGGACGCGCACGCGGTCGATACGCGGGTCGTCGACCGACGCGCGGTAGTCGCGGTCCGAGCCGCGGCGGACCGTCAGGTCGGCGGCGTCGAACAGCTCGAACGTCGCGCGCTCCAGCGAACCCTTGGGAAGCACGAGTGACAGCACGGTGAGACCTTTCTGGATGAGAATCGGTGTGTCGCGGCGTGGAACGTCAGGAGCCCCGATGCTCCGCGTGATGCCGCGCGTGACCGTGATGCCGCAGGCCTCTCAGGGTCAGTGCCGTATCGAGAGCGGCCACGGTCGCCTCCCATCCTTTGTCCTCGCTGCCGGTCTCGAGACCACAGCGATCCAGTGCCTGGTCAAGCGTCTCACAGGTTAGTACGCCATTGCCGATGGGTGCGCCCTCATCCAGCGCAACCCGCGTCAGACCCGCCGTGACGGAGTCGCATACGTAGTCGAAATGGGGCGTACCTCCCCTGATCACGGCGCCGAGGCAGACGACGGCGTCGTTGTCGCGGGCGAGCTGCTGCGCGACGACGGGGAGTTCCAGCGCTCCCGCGACGCGTACGACGACCGGCGCGGCGACGCCGCTCTCCTTGGCCGCGGCGAGCGCGCGCTCCAGGAGCCGGTCGGTGACCTCGCCGTTCCAGCGGGCGCAGACGACGCCCAGGCTGAGCCCGGACGCGTCCACGGCCGCGGGGGCGGGGCGCCCCGCGCCGCTCACGGAAGCTGGCCGATCTGGTGGCCGAGGCGGTCGCGCTTGGCCGCGAGGTAGCGCCGGTTGTGCTCGGTCACGACGACGGGCAGCGGCTACGCGCTCGCGCACCTCGAACCCGAAGCCGTCCAGGCCCGTCAGCTTCGCCGGGTTGTTCGTCAGCACCCGGATCGAGCGGACGCCCAGGTCGGTGAGCATCTGCGCGGCGTTGACGTACTCCCGCGCGTCCACCGGCAGGCCCAGCTCGAGGTTGGCGTCCACGGTGTCGGAGCCGTTGTCCTGCATCTGGTACGCGCGCAGCTTGGCGAGCAGCCCGATGCCGCGGCCCTCGTGCCCGCGCAGGTAGAGGACGACGCCGCGGCCCTCGGCGGCGATCGTGGCCATCGCCGCGTCGAGCTGGACGCCGCAGTCGCAGCGCTGCGAGCCGAGCACGTCGCCGGTGAGGCACTCCGAGTGCGCGCGCACGAGAACGTCCTCGCCGTCGCCGACGTCGCCGAGGACGAGCGCGACGTGCTCGCCGCCGTCGATGGCGCTGGAGTACCCGATCGCGGCCAGACGCCGTGCCGGTTCGGTATGCGCGTCTCGGCGACCCGCTCGACCACCCGCTCGTTGCGCTTGCGGTACTCCACGAGCTGCTCGATGGAGATCAGCCGCAGGTCGTGCTCCTTGGCGAAGATCTCCAGCTGCGGCAGCCGCGCCATCGTGCCGTCGTCGTTGACGACCTCGGCGAGCACTCCGGCCGGGGTCAGCCCGGCGAGCCGGGCCAGGTCGACGGCCGCCTCGGTGTGGCCGCGCCGCTTCAGCACGCCGCCCTCGTGGTAGCGCAGCGGGAAGATGTGCCCCGGGCGCACCAGCTCGTACGGCTCGGTCGCCGAGTCGCACAGGGTACGGATGGTCGTTGGCGCGGTCGGCCGCGGAGATCCCGGTGGTGACGCCGTCGCGCGCGTCCACGCTGACCGTGTACGCGGTGCGCATCCGCTCGCGGTTCTGCGAGGTCATCAGGGGTATCTGCAGCCGGTCCAGGTCCGCGCCCTCCATCGGCACGCAGATCACGCCGCTGCTGTAGCGGATGGTGAAGGTGAGCAGCTCGGCCGTCGCCTTGGCCGCGGCGAAGATGATGTCGCCCTCGTTCTCCCGGTCGGCGTCGTCGACGACGACCACGGCCTTCCCGCCGCGATATCGGCTATCGCGTCCTCAACACTGTCGAAACTCATGCCGCCACCGCCTCCAGTTCGGCATCTCCGCCGCTGCCGGCGGTATTGCTTGATCCAATTTCGGAATCCGGCGAGGACCATCACGAAGAAGATCCCGTACGCCGCGCCGGAGACGTAGAGGCCGGACTTGATCGCCAAGTGGCACGCCCACCAGGTCGACCAGGACCCAGATGATCCAGAAGTCGACGAGGGCGCGGCTCTGCGCGAAGGTCGCCACCGCGCTGCCGACGAAGATGTACGCGTTCGCCGTCGGCGACCAGGTGATCTGCAGCCAGGGGATGCGGGCGAACAGCAGCGCCACGCGGCCGTGCCGGCCGCCAGCACCGCGACGAGCGCGGTCCGCTCGCGAGCGGTGGCCGGGCGTACCGGCAGGTCCTCATGGCTCGCCCGGATGCCGCGCACCCATTTCACCCAGCCGTAGGAGCACGAGCCCGAAGAACATGACCTGCTTCAGCGCGTTGCCGGGCGCGTGCGCGCTCACCGACGCGGTGAACAGCAGGATCGCGCCGGCGAGCTGGACCGGCCAGGTCCAGACCGTCCGCCGCATCGCGAGCCAGACGGTCGCGAGGGAGAACACGTTGCCGAGCAGGTCGGTCCACAGCAGCTTCTCGCCGAAGACGGTGACGCCGGCCTGCGCCCATGCGCTCATCGCGGCGCCTCCCGTCCCCCGACGAGCCGTTCGACGTACTTGGCGACGACGTCGACCTCGAGGTTGACCGGGTCGCCGGCCTCTTGCGGCCCGAGCGTGGTGAGCTCGAGCGTCGTCGGGATGAGCGCGACCGTGAAGGCGTCCTCGCGGGCCTCGACCACGGTCAGGCTGATGCCGTCGACGGTGATGGAGCCCTTGGCGACGACGTAGCGCGCCAGTTCGGCGGGCAGGCCGATCGTCACGACGTCCCAGCGGTCGCCCGGATCGCGGGAGGTGATCTGCCCGACGCCGTCGACGTGTCCCTGCACGATGTGGCCGCCGAGCCGGTCGGACGGGCGCACGGGGCGTTCGAGGTTGACACGGGAACCGGGTTCCAGCGCGGCCAGGCTCGACCGGTCGAGGGTCTCCTTCATCACGTCGACGGTGAAGGCGTCGTCCTTCACGTCCACGACGGTGAGACACACTCCGTTGACCGCGATGGACGCGCCGTGCACGGCGTCGGAGACGACGAGGGGACCACGCACGGTGAGCCGGGCGGAGTCCCCGTCGCGTTCGAGCGCGACGATCTCTCCCAGCTCCTCGACGATTCCGGTGAACATTCAGGTCTCCTTTCGAGACGGTTCCGGCCGTGCCGTGGTCGTCGCGGTGACGCGCAGATCCGGCCCGACGGGTGTGACGTCCTCGATGTCCAGGTGGTAGGCCGCGGCCAGCGTGGCGACTCCGGCGTCGCCGAGGGCCGGCGTGCCGGCGCCGAGCAGCGTGGGCGCGAGGTAGGCGACCACGCGGTCGACCAGGCCCGCGGCGAGGAAGGATCCGGCCAGGGTGGGGCCGCCCTCCAGCAGCGCCGAGACGATCTCCCGCTCGGCCAGCTCGGCGAGGAGTGCGCCCAGGTCGATCCCGGCGCCGTGCCCGGCGCGCGGCAGGCGCACGACGGCGACGCCCGCATCCAGGCCGTTCGGTGCGGTGTCCTCGGCGACCGCGACCAGCGTCGGCGCCGCTCCGTCGAGGACGCGGCTGCTCCGCGGTGTGCGCGCCCGCCCGTCCGCGACCACGCGCAGCGGCCGCCGATGGGTGCGCGTGCGGTCGCGCGTGCCGCGCACGGTGAGACGGGGATCGTCGGCGAGCACGGTGCCCGACCCGGCGATGATCGCGTCGCAGCGTGAGCGCAGCCGGTGCACGTCCGCGCGCGCCTCGGGCCCGGTGATCCACCGGCTCGTGCCGTCGGCGGCAGCCGTTCGGCCGTCGAGGGTGGCGGCGAACTTCCAGGTGACGTGGGGGCGCCGCAGGCGTACGCGGGTGAGCCACGCGGCGTTGCCGCGCGCCGCCTCGCCGCCGAGCAGCCCGGAGGCGGTCTCGACGCCCGCCTCGGCCAGCCGGCGTCCGCCGCCCGGCGCACTCGGGTCGGGCACGGCGTACACGACCCGGCGCAGGCCGGCCGCCAGGATGGCCTCGGTGCACGGCCCGGTACGGCCGTGGCGGTCGCAGGGCTCGAGGGTGACGACGAGGGTGCCGCCGCGGGCCCGCGTACCGGCACGGCGCAGGGCGACGACCTCGGCGTGCGGGGCGCCGGCGAAGGCGTGGAACCCCTCGCTCGCGCGCTCTCCGGCGGCGTCGAGCACCACGCATCCGACGATGGGGTTGGGACTCGTCTCGCCCAGGGCTCGGGCCGCCAGCGCGATCGCGTCGAGCATCGCCGTCTCTTCCGCGGAAGATGCGGTCCTCACCCCGTGCCTCCTGTCCGGCTCCGGGATGTGGCCGCGCGACGGTATGCAGCTCAACCGCACCCTGGGACCAGGGCACGGTCGCGCGCTGCCTCCCATCCGGACTTTGACCGTCGGTCCCGGAATTCCACCGGATCAACCGGCCGATGGTCTCGGCCGGGTCGCGGACTGTCACCGCCGGTTCGGAGTTTCACCGACCCCGGAGCACGCTGTCGATCGCTTCCACAACCAGTGTGCCATGCCCGGCATTCCACGCCGAGAGTGAAGAAGCACACTTTGACACGTTGCATGACCATGGGAGATGCGTTAGAGCTCGGCGAAACCCTTGATCACGGTGAGGATCGCGCCCGCCATGGCGATGGCGATCACGGCGAGTTGGGCACGCTCCGGCGGCACCCGCCCGGCCACCCGGCCGCCGAGGAGGATCCCGATCAGCAGCCCGCCGACGATCATGAGCCAGCCGACGGCCGGCATGGAGGGGCGGCCGCCCTTCGCCGCGAGCGAGGCGACGCCCAGGCAGCCGAAGATCAGCTGCGCGGTCGCCGCGAACCGGCGCTGCTCCCAGCGGACCGAGACCGCGTACACGGCCACCGCGGGGCCGCCGGCGCCGACCGTGGCGTTGAGGAAGCCCGAGCCGATCCCGGCGACGACCGCCCCGGCCGTGCCGCGCAGGACGCGTGCCCGCTCGCTCGCCACGACGGCCACGAGGGCGGTGAGCACGAGGCCGCCGACGACGATCTCCAGGGGCGGCGCCGGCAGGACGCGCGCCATCCAGGCCCCGGCAGCGACGGCCGGCAGCCCGGACCCGACGATCAGCGCGGCGCGCCGCGGGTCGACGTCGCGCCAGACCTGGGCGAGCACCGCGAACGCGGTGACCGCCCCGCAGACGTTGATCACCAGAACGCCGTTGAACGGGCCGAGCAGCAGGACCATGAACGGCGAGGAGACCAGCGAGAACCCGAGCCCGGTGACCCGCTGCGCCCCCGCGCCGACGAGGACGACGACGCCGAGCCCGATCGCCTGGACCACGCCGGCCTCCCGTCCTCAGTCGTCTCGCGGCCGCCGCCGGACTGTACCCCCTTCGCGCACCCCGTCCGACGTGGATAGTGTCCAGATTCACCGGGCTCAGCCGTGGTGCGCGGGCGGGCACTCCGGTATGAATCGAATGGTGTTCTAGTTTGCGCCCCGGAAGACGAGGCGTTTCGATGTCGCAGCGGTACGAGTGGATCGACTCCGGAGCCTTCCAGGTCGCACCTGGGGTGCACCGGATACCGCTGCCGCTGCCACGGACGGGCTGCGCGCCGTCAACGTCTACGCGATCGAGGACGCACGAGGGACTCGTCCTCATCGACGGCGGCTGGGCGCATCGAGGAGGCGCGCCGTCAGCTCGAGACCTCGCTGAAGGAGCTCGGGTTCGGGCTCGCCGACATCAGCCGGTTCCTGGTCACCCACCTCCACCGCGACCACTACACGCAGGCGATCGCGGTGCGCAAGGAGTTCGGCACGCGGGTCGCGCTCGGGATCGGCGAGCGGCCACACCCTCGAGCTGCTCGTACGGTCCGGGCCGCCCGACCGGTCGCCGCAGCTCGAACAGCTGCGTGCCTGCGGCGCGGAGTCGATGATCGAGCGACTGCGGGCGATCTGGAAGGAGGGCGGCCACAATCCGGCCGAGTGGCAGTTGCCGGACGAGTGGATCGAGGGACGCGCCGAGCTGCCCCTCGACCGGGCGCGAGCTGCTGGCGGTGCCGACGCCCGGGCACACGCGCGGCCACCTGGTCTTCGCCGACCTCGCGGGCGGGCTGCTGTTCGCGGGCGACCACGTGCTGCCGCACATCACGCCCTCGATCGGGTTCGAGGGCGTGCCTGAGGCGTCGCCGCTCGGCTCCTACCTGGCGTCGCTGAGGCTCATACGCGAGATGCCCGACATGCGGCTGCTGCCCGCCCACGGGCCGGTCACCGACAGCGTGCACGCGCGGGTGGACGCCCTGCTGGACCACCACGGCGAACGGCTGGACGCCTGCGCGGCCGCGGTCGCCGCCGGGTCCGGCACCGCGTACGAGACGGCACGCGCGCTCACCTGGACCCGGCGCGAGCGGCTGATTCGACGACCTGGACCTGTTCAACCAGATGCTGGCGACCACCGAGACGCGCGCGCACCTGGCGGTGCTCGTCGCCCAGGGCCGGCTGCGCGAGCGCCGCGACGGCGAGACCTCGATCTACGCGGCGTAGTCTACGCGGTGTAGCCACCGCCACGGCGGCGCGCCGCCGCAGGGCGCGCACCGCCTCGGCCGGGTCGGCCGCGGAGTAGACCGCCGAGCCCGCGACGAACACGTCCGCGCCCGCCTCGGCGCAGCGTTCGATCGTCTCGGCGTTCACGCCGCCGTCGACCTGGAGCCAGACGTCGAGGTCGCGGCCGCGGATCAGCTCGCGGGCGCGGCGCATCTTCGGCAGGACGAGTCGAGGAACGGCTGCCCGCCGAAGCCCGGCTCGACGGTCATCACGAGCAGCATGTCGATCTCGGCGAGCAGGCCGGCGCACGGGTCGAGGGCGGTGTCCGGGTTGAGCGCCAGCCCGGCGCGCGCGCCGGCGGCCCGGATGTCACGCAGGGTCGCGGACCGGGTCGCTCGCCGCCTCGACGTGGACGGTGACGCTCGCCGCGCCCGCCTCGGCGTAGCCGGGCGCCCACCGGTCGGGGTCCTCGATCATCAGGTGGCAGTCCACCGGCAGCGTCGTCGTCTTGAGCAGGGCCTCGACCACCGGCAGGCCGATCGTGAGGTTGGGCACGAAGTGGTTGTCCATCACGTCGACGTGGATCCAGTCGGCGTCGGCGACGGCGGCGACCTCGTCGGCGAGCCGGGCGAAGTCGGCGGACAGGATGCTGGGAGCGATTTGCACGGCCATGGTGGTCGACCAGTGTAGGGACGGCCCGGCGATCACGTCGGCTGGACCGCGCAGAAGCAGGCGAGCGCGCCGGACCGCGGTCATCGCGGCAGACCGCGCAGACCGGCGTCCTCCAGCCAGCCGCGCAGCCCTGCGGCGCTCACCGGGTCGCCGAAGTCGCCCTTGCGCCGCAGCAGCGCGCCCAGCGCGTCCGGCCGCCATCCGGCGCCGCTCACGACCACGCTGCCCCGCAGCGTCGCCGCCGGGACGCAGCACGCGCGCCATCTCGGCCACCGCGGCGGCCGGGTCGGGAAAGCAGTGCAGCCCGTTGTAGGTCACGCACAGGTCGAAGGCCCCGGACGGGAACGGCAGCCGGTCCGACGCTCACCTGCGCGAACGCCGCCTCGAGCCCCCGGCGGCGCGGCCTCGGCACGCGCACGGCCGAGCATGAACGCCGACAGGTCGGCGGCGACGTAGCGCAGGCCCGCGCCGCGCGGCACGCCGCGGAACGCCACACCACCCCCGCACGGGACGTCGAGCACGGCGCCGCCCGGCGGCAGCCGCCCGGTCTCGCCGAACGCCGCGTACAGCGGCCTTACGTCCGCGCCCCACAGCACGCGGCCGCCGAGCCGCGCCAGCGCCTCGTGTTCGACCGCGAAGTCATAGATCGCCGGCGTCAGCCGCCGGCGACGCCAATGCCGCTCGGCTCCCTCATCCGCCGTGTCCTCCTCCACACGCCCCGCGGTGCGCCCTACCGACTGCACGTCGATCTCGGCCACCGCGTCGCGCAGCGCCTCCAGGGTCACCTTGACCGACGGGCGGCGCACGCTCGCGGTACGCACGACCGCGTACACATAACGGGTCAGCGATCCGGGCAGTTCGCGCGCCGCGATGCCGGGCACGGCCGCGGTCAGGGCGAGGCTGGGCACCGCGGCGATGCCGACGCCGCGCGCGACCAGGCCCAGGATCGTGCCGAGGCCCTCGAACTCCCACGGCATCGGCGGCGCGCCGCCGACGTCGGCGAGCAGCCGGTCGAACGCCTGGCGCGACGGCTCGCCGGCCGGGGCGGCCAGCCAGGGCTCGTCGCGCAGCC
Organism: uncultured Actinomycetota bacterium; assembly: GCA_963799975.1. GTDB lineage: Bacteria > Actinomycetota > Actinomycetes > Streptosporangiales > Streptosporangiaceae > Actinoallomurus. The sequence continues at coordinate 2,554,021 of CAWCZF010000006.1, forward strand.
GCCACAGGTCGATCTCGCGCGCGGGGTCGGCGGCCCAGTGACCGCCGGCACGACCAGGACGAGCGGGTCGTGCAGCAGCAGCGAGAACCGCAGGCTGCCGCCGCCGCGCGTGGGCAGCCGCCCGGTCCAGTCGTCGATCAGGGCGAGGTCGACCTCGCCCGAGCGGACCTGGCGCAGGCCCTCTCCGGGGCGGGTCTGGCGGAGCTGGAACGTCAGGCCGGCGTGGTGGCGCAGGCCGTGTGCGAGCGCGGGCGCGAAGGCGACCGCGGCGGTGGGGAAGGCGGTGAGCACGATCTGCCCGGTCGGCTCGGCCTCGGACAGGTCGGCCTCGGCGAACTCGATCATCCGCAGGATCCGGTCGGCGTGGCCGGACAGCCGCCGCCCGGCGTCGGTCAGCTCGGCGCTGCGCGCGGTGCGGTCGAGCAGGGTGGTGCCGACCTCGCGTTCGAGCACGGCGAGTTGCTGGGAGACCGCGGAGGGCGTGTAGCCGAGGGCTTTGGCGGTCGCGGCGATGGTGCCGCGGTCGGCGAACTCGCGGAGCAGGCGTAGCCGTCGCACATCGAGCATAAGTTCATCTTACGCATGGCAGTGGAAAGGCTCGCTTGTACTGATGGCGCGGTCCAATGAACGATGGATCGTACGGCCCCGCGCGAGTGCACAACCAGCCAGAACAGCTCCATGGGAGTAGAACCGATGCCCGTCGCCGTGTCCGCGACTCTTGCCGCCAACGAGGCCCTCGACCACAGACGCCGGGCCGGGCTGCCGGTGCTCCCGCTCGCCTTCGGCGAGGCGGGCCTGCCGGTCATGCCGGAACTCGAGCGCGAACTCTCCGCCGCGGCGGGGCATGGCGCGTACGGGCCGGTCGCCGGCAGCGCCGACCTGCGCACCGCCGCCGCGGGCTACTGGCGCCGCCGGGGCCTGCCCGCCGACCCCGGGACTGATCGTCGCCGGTCCCGGCAGCAAGCCGCTGCTGTACGGCCTGCTGCTGGCCATCGGCGGGGGCGTCGTGGTGCCCCAGCCGAGCTGGGTGAGCTACGCCGCGCAGACCCGGCTGACGGGCGCGGAGCCGATCTTCGTGCCGACGCCGCCGGGCGAGGGCGGCGTCCCCGACCCGGAGGTCCTGCGCGAGGCGGTCACCGTCGAGCGCGCCGCGGGACGCGAGGTGCGGTGCCTCGATCGTCACCCTGCCGGACAACCCCACCGGCACCCTGGCGCGCCCGGAGACCGTACGCCGCGCTGTGCGCGGCCGCCCGCGAGCTCGACCTGATCATCATCGCCGACCAGATCTACCGCGACCTCGTCTTCGACCAGGACGCCGATTACCCGTGCCCGTCCCACTACGCGCCCGAGCGTACGGTCATCACCACGGCGCTGAGCAAGAACCTCGCCCTCGGCGGCTGGCGCATCGGCGTGGCGCTGCTGCCCGCGGCGCTGCGCGCGCTACGCGACCGGCTCGCCGGCGTGGCCAGCGAGATCTGGTCCAGCACGTCGGGCCCGACCCAGCAGGCCGCGGCGTACGCCTTCGGCGAGCCGCCGGAGGTGCGTCGAGCGGGTCGACGGCGAGCCGCCGCCTGCACGAGACGGTGCTGCGCGCGATGGCCGAGCGCTTCTCGTCCGCCGGCGTGCGCGTGGCCCGAGCCCGCAGGGCGGCTTCTACCTGTACCCGGACTTCGAGGACCTCCGCGAGCCCCTCGGCGTCCATACGTCGGCCGAGCTCGCGGCGCTCCTGCTCGACCGGTACGGCGTGGGCGTGCTGCCCGGCAGCGCGTTCGGCGAGCCGCCGGAGGCGCTGCGCCTGCGCGTGGCGACCAGCCTGCTGTACGGCGAGACCGACGAGCAGCGCTATGCCGCCCTGGCGTCGCAGGACCCGGCCGGCCTGCCGTGGATCGCCGCCGCGCTGGACCGCGCGAGCGAGGTCCTCACCGAGCTCACCGGCCCCGTACGGGCCAAGCAGCCGAGGGTCGCGCTGACCGCCTGAGCGCGCCGGGTCAGGCGGTACGGCGGAGCAGGGCCAGGAACATCGCGTCCGTTCCGTGCACGTGCGGCCAGAACTGCGCGTACGGGCCGTCGCCCAGGCCCGGCACGCCGCCGATCGAGGACGCGCGTCCAGCCGCTCGACGTCCTCGCGCCCGCGCAGCACGTCGTCCACCACGACGCGAGTCTCGGCGAGGTGCGGCGAGCAGGTGACGTAGGCGACCACGCCGCCCGGCCGTACGGCGTCGAGCGCCGAGGCGAGCAGGGCGCGCTGCAGCGGCCCCAGCGAGGCGATCGTCTCCGGGCCGCGCCGCCAGCGCGCCTCCGGGCGGCGGCGCAGCGCGCCCGAGGCCGCTGCACGGCACGTCGGCGAGCACCCGGTCGAACGTGCCCGGCCGCCATGCGGGCCGGGTGCCGTCGCGCGACCGCGGCGGGCGGCGACGGACGCGCGGCGTACGAGCCGGGCGCGGTGCGGCTGGAGGTCGGCGGCGAGCAGCCGGGCGTCGCGCTCCCCCGCGAGCGCCGACGAGCAGCGCCGCCTTGCCGCCCGGGCCCGCGCACAGGTCGAGCCAGCGCTCGTCCCGCCCCTCGATCGGGACGCGGGTGAGGGCGAGGGCGACGAGCTGGCTCGCCTCGTCCTGCACGGCGGCGCGGCCCTCCGCGACGGCCGGGACCGCGGCCGGGTCGCCCTCGGCCAGGTAGGCGGCGTACGGGGAGTAGGCCGCCGGCTCGCCGCCCAGCTCGGCCACGGTCGAGCGGCCCGGCCGCGCCACGAGCGTGACGCGCGGGCGCTCGTTGTCGGCGGCGAGCAGGTCCTCGATCTCGCCCGGCGCCGACCGCGTCGCGCAGCGCGTTGACGATCCAGCGCGGGTGGCTGTGCACGACCGCGAGGCGGCCGGTCTCATCGACGGTCCATCGGCGGGCGCGACGATCGCCAGCCACGCCTCCAGGTCGCGGGCCGCCACCTTGCGCAGCACGGCGTTGGCGAACTTCGCCTGTCCGGGACCGGCCACCGAACGGGCCAGGTCGACCGCGGTGCCCACCGCGGCGTGCGGCGGGATGCGGGTGCCGAGCAGCTGGTGCGTGCCGAGCCGCAGGACGTTCAGCAGCGGCGTGTCGATCTTGGCGACGGGCCGGTCGCTGCACATGCCGAGCACCGCGTCGTACGTGCCGCGGCCGCGCAGCGTGCCGTAGGTCAGCTCGGTGGCGAGCGCGGCGTCGCGGCCGGACAGACCGCGTTCGCGCAGCAGCGAGGGCAGCAGGAGGTTGGCGTACGCGTCGCGTTCGTCGACCGCCTGCACGACGTCGAAGGCGGTGCGGCGGGCCGGGTCGCGGGGACGTCTGGGTTTGGGCGCCGGGAGTCGGCCCGGGGCCCGGTGGGTCGTTGCGGCATCAGCTCAGCGCGGTCGCCTTCGGCCGGGCGCACGCCGCGCGCCCAGTCGGTCGCGGGCATGCGCTGCTTGCCCTGGGGCTGTACGTCGCCGAGCGACGACCGGGTGTGAGCCGGTGCCGGCGAACGTCTCGGTACGTGTCGCGCGCAGCTCTCCGGGGGCGAGCGGCGGCGCGTCGGGCGCCGGGCGTACGGGCCCGAGCTTGAGCCGGTCGCCGCGGAACGTCGTCCAGGCCCCGGGCGCCGGCGTGCAGGCGCGTATCAGCCGGTCGATGTGGTGTGCCGGCAGGGTCCAGTCGACGTGGGCGTCCTCGGGCGTGAGCTTGGGCGCGAACGAGACGCCGTCGGCGGGCTGCGGCCGCGGCTCCAGCTCGCCCTCCTCGACGCCGTCCATCGTCGCGACGAGAAGCTGCGCGCCGGTCTCGGCGAGGCGGCCGAGCAGGTCGCCGCTGGTGTCGCCGGCCAGGATCGGCTCGGTCACCACGCCGTAGACCGGCCCCGTGTCGAGGTCCTCCTCGATCTGGAACGTCGCCGCGCCGGTGATCTCGTCGCCGTGCAGCACGGCACGCTGGACGGGCGCGGCGCCGCGCCAGGCGGGCAGCAGCGAGAAGTGCAGGTTGATCCAGCCGTGGCGGGGGATGTCGAGCGCCACGCGCGGGATGAGCGCGCCGTAGGCGACGACGGGGCAGCAGTCGGGCCCGATGGCGCGCAGCCGGTCGAGGAACTCGGGGTCGCTCGGCTTGGCGGGCTTGAGCACCTCGATGCCGGCCTCGGCCGCGCGCTGCCCGACCGGGCTCGCGGTCAGCCTGCCGCCCGCGCCCGGCCGGGGCGTCGGGCCGGGTGATCACGGCGACGACCTCGTGCCGGCGACTTCGAGCAGCGCGTCGAGCGCGGGCACGGCGAGGTCTCGGGCGTACCGGCGAAGACGAGCCGCACTAGAGCGCCTTGCCGAACATCGGGTGCGGGGAGTCCTTCACGCACGGTCGCGTCGTCGCCGAACCACTCGGCCTCGCGTATCGCCTTCATCGCGGCCTTGCGCTGCTCGGGGTCGAGCCGGTCGATGAAGATGATGCCGTCGAGGTGGTCGGTCTCGTGCTGGACGCAGCGGGCCAGCAGGTGGGTGCCCTCCAAGCACGATCGGCTCCCCGTACATGTTGAAGCCCTTGGCCACCACGCCCACCGCGCGCTTGGCCGGGAAGACCAGGCCGGGCAGCGACAGGCAGCCCTCGTCGCCCTCCTCCTGCTCCTCGGACAGGTCGAGGGTGGGGTTGACGACATGGCCGAGCTGCTCGTCGACGTAGTAGGTGAAGACCCGCAGGCCAACGCCGAGCTGCGGCGCGGCGAGGCCCACGCCGGGCGCCTCGAGCATCGTGTCCGACAGGTCCTGGACGAGCGTGCGCAGCTCCTTGTCGAAGTCCTTGACCGGATCGGCCGGCGTGCGCAGCACCGGGTCACCGAACAGACGGATGGGCTTGACGGCCACGTACGGCTCCGTTCACGTCTTGTTGTGGGCGGCACCAGTCTACGGTTCAGATCAGCTCCAGCGGGTCGACGCGGACGCGTACCACGTCGGTGGTCTTGCGCGTGCTGCGCGCGGCCTGGGCGGCCTTGAGGAGCCGGGAGAGCGTCGCGCCGCGGTCCCGGCTCGACGCGTACGAGCGCGCGCTCCTGGCTGTCGTCCACCTCGACCGGCCCGAGCACCTCGGCGTCCTCGGGCAGGCCGGCGGCCTCGACCAGCTCGCGTATCGACTGCGGCGTGCCGGTGAGGGAGGCCATCCGCACGGCGGGCGGGAACCCGAGCTCGCGCGCGCTCGGCCAGCTCGCGCTCGGCGTAGGTGACCGCGTCCCAGCGGATCAGAGCCTGCACGGTCGTCAGCGAGCCGTCGGCGAGCACGATCGACCGGGCCGCGCGGGCGTACGAGGGCGGCGGCGTTCATCCAGCGGCGCAGCGCCTCCTCGCCCGCGCGCAGGTCGGCGCGGCCGAGCAGCACCCAGCCGTCGAGCAGCAGCGCGGCCGCGTAGCCGCCCTCGGCCACCGGCTCGGCCCCGGGCGTCGCGACGACCAGCGCGGGCTCACCGCTCACCTCGGCGAGCACGGCGTCGCGCCCCGAGGTGCGCATCGGGACGCCGGGGAAGGCGCGGCCGAGCTCCTCGGCGGTGCGACGCGAGCCGATGACGACGGCCCGCACCTGGCGGCCGCCGCACTCGGGGCAGGTCCACGCTCCGGCGATGCGGCCGCACCAGCGGCAGTACGGCGCCGCGTGCGAGGAGCGCAGCGACAGCGGGCCCTCGCACGCGTCGACAGCGCGCGGGGCCGCGGCAGCGTGAGCAGGCCAGCGCCGGGACGTACCCGCGGCGCGGCACCTGGACCAGCACCGGGCCGTGTTCGAGCCCCTGCGCGCGCGGTGCGGAAGGCCAGATGCGGGAGGCGCGCGCTGCGTGCGGCCTCGTCGCGCGCCAGGTCGGCGTCGTCGCCGGAGGGCCGGATGTAGGCCATGGCGGCGCGCAGCCGCTCGCGGGCGGGGACGAGCGCGTGCGCCCAGCCGGCCTCGACGAGCTGCGTGGCGTCGGTCGTACGGGTGAAGCCGCCGATGAGCGCGCCGGCCCCGGCCCGGTGCGCGCGCAGGGCGAGCACCTCGCGCGCGTGCGGGTAGGGCGCGTGCTGCTCGGCGTGCACGTCGTCGCCGTCGTCCCACAGGACGACCAGGCCGAGGTCGCGTACGGGCGCGAAGATCGCCGCACGCGTGCCGACGACGGCACGCGACCCGCCCGCGCCGTACGGCGAGCCAGCGGCGGTACCGCTCGGCGGGGCCGAGCTCGGCGGTGAGCGCGACGTGCCGCCGGAGCCCGAGCTCCTCGGTGAGCGCACGGTCGACGCGCGCCACGTCCCGCCCGTCGGGAACGACGATGAGCACCCCGCGCCCCCCGTCGAGCACGACCGCGGCCGCGCGCGCGACCGCCGCGGTCCAGTCGTGCCCGGGCAAGGCACTCCAGACGGCACGCGGCGCCCGCCCGGCCCGCAGGGCCGCCAGGAACGACGGCCCCGCCGGATACGCCGCCCACGGCCCGGCCTCGACCGGCCCAGCCTCGACCGATCCGGCCCTGCGGGCACCGGCCTCGGCGGAGTCGCGCTCGCCACCCTGAGACCCGGTCCCCTCGGGCGGGGTACCCCCAGACCCGGTACCCCCAGACCCGGCGTCGCCGGCCGCCTGCTGAGCGCCCTCGTGCTCGGCACCGCCGGACTCCGCACCGCCGGACTCGGCGAGCCCCGGGCCGGCGCGGCCGGATTCGCCGCCGGAACCGGCCGGCGCAGGCACGACGTGCGGCGGACCCGTCCGCCCCGGCCCCGGCCACCTCGGACCCGGCCGCATCAGACCCGGCCACCTCGGACCCGGCCGCATCCCCCACGGACCCGGCCACCTCGGACCCGGCCACGCCAGAGCGCGTCGCCGCGGGCTCGCGGGTCGCCTGATCGGTCGCGGCCTTGGCCTCCGGTGAGGCGTGCTCGTGGTGCGGAGGCGGGTTCGCGGGCGGTGGTTCGTCCGTCTGTTCGGCCTCGACGCGGGCGTGCCTGGGTGGGATGGCCAGGCGGAGGACGTCGGCGAGGGTGCCCGCGTAGCGGTCGGCGATCTCGCGTGCCAGGGCGGCGATCTCCGGGGCGAGGACCGGCTCCGGCGAGGTCACCCGCTCCAGGAAGGCGAGGCGGCCTTCGTGGTCGCTCTGGTCGACGCGTTCGAGCAGGAAGCCGTCCACGAGTTGTCCGGCGAACCGAACCCTACCCGGCAGCCCGGCACCGCGCTCCGCGTCCAGCGTCGTCGGGACGAGGTAGTCGAACGGGCGGTCCAGGTGCGGCAGCGACATGTCGACGGCCACCCGCGCCACGGGCAGCGTCTCGGCGGGCCGCCGCCTGCCCTTCTTGGCGGCCCGCTTCCGGCGCTCCGCGCGCTCTGGGGCGCGCGTCCGCGGCGGGACGGGCGACCGCCGGGGAGGTCGCCCATCCCCGGAAGCACACCCGCCTCCACGCCGTCGGTCACCTTCCCGTCCTACCAGACGGCGCGCCTGCAACGCAGCCCCGCGCCACAACCCACCGGACTAGCACGCCTGCCCAAGCGTCAGGCGCCCTCACCAGACCGACGAACCCGCAACGCTCTGGGCGGTAGTTCGTCCTGTTCCGGGGAGTGGGAGATGGTTTGTGGGTACGTGCGACGCGAGGGCGTCTGACGCTCGGGGCCGGGCCTCTTCCTGGTCCCGGAGGGTGTGGTGGCGCGGGGATAGGTCAGCTGGCAAGGCGCTGGGCGTGGCCACCGCACCGTCGCCACGACGTCGTCAGCCGCCCTCGCGTGCCCCCAGACCGGAGAACCCCCCACCACATCAGCCCGGAACCAAGGAGAACTCCCGCCCGGAGCGTCAGACGCCCTCGCGAGCGGCGCCCAGGGCGTACGCCGCGGCGACGTTCTTCGGGACCGCCCCGCGCCAGGCGTCCAGGACGAGTTCGCGCATCTCCGGCACGTCGATCGCGCCAGGTGACCTCGATCCAGTGGAATCGCTGGTCCGAGACGCCGGGGCATGAAGAACTTGCCCGGCTCGGCCGCGATCATCGCCTCCGCTCCTCCTTCGGGGAAGCCGCAGCCCATCGTCGTCTCGTCGCGTGAGATCGAGACAGTAGACGATCCGGCCGATCCGGAACTTCACCCGGTCCCTGATCAGGTGCTCCTCCGAGCGCGGCAGCGTGGCCGTGTCAGCCGCCGGATGTCATCGACCGTGACCAGTGGACCAGCCCCCTTCGGAAAAGTCGGTCCCTCATGGCACCTGTCACGCGACAGTCACGCGGGCGTGAAGATGACCGGCAGTTCGCTTCGGGCCGCGCAGGCTCGCGACCTGCCATCGCAGTCTCCGTAGGGGGTACGGCCAGGGCGAGGTTGGGCAGCCGCCGCAGGACCGTGCCGATGGCGATCTCGCCCTCCAGCCGCGCGAGCGGCGCGCCCAGGCAGTAGTGGAGCGCCGTGCCCGAAGGCCAGGTGGGCGTTCTCCGTACGGGTGACGTCGAAACGGTCCGGGTCGGCGAACTGCGCCGGGTCGCGGTCGGCGATCGGCCGTCGCGATCAGTGACGCGTCGCGCCGCGCGGGATCGTGACGCCGCCGATCTCCACGTCCTCGGTCGGGGAAGCGAATGATGCCCGGGTTGACCGGCCCGTCGTAGCGCAGGAACTCCTCGACCGCGCCGCGGCAGCAGCGCCGGGTCGTCGCGCAGCAGCTTGAGCTGCTCCGGATGGGCGAGCAGCGCCGCGACGCCGCCGCCGATCAGGTTGACCGTCGTGACGTACCCGGCGACGAGCAGCAGGAAGGCCATCGAGACGAGTTCGTCCTCATCCAGGCTCCCCTCCGCGTCGCGCGCGGTGATCAGCGCGCTCAGCAGGTCGTCGCCGGGCCGGGCCGCTTGGCCGCGAGCAGCCCTCCAGGTAGGCCCACATCCTGCGCCACGCGTCGTCCATGACGTCCTTGTCGAAGCGGTCCGGATGCTGCGCGAGCATGGCGTCGGTCCACTCCTGGAAGCCCGCGCGGTCGCCCGCGGGTACGCCCAGCAGCTCGCTGATGACGGTGACCGGCAGCGGCAGCGCGAAGCCGGCGACCAGGTCGGCGCGGCCGGCGGGCAGCATGGCGTCGAGCAGCGCGTCGGTGATCTCCTGTACGCGCGGCCGCAGCGCGGCGACGCGGCGGGCGGTGAACGCCTTGGAGACGAGACGGCGCAGCCGGTGTGGTCGGGCGGCCCGACCCGGATCATGCTGCGCATGAACGACTCGCGCTCGGCGTCGGCAGCTGGTCCAGCAGCCGCGTGTCGCTCGCGTCGCGCAGGTCGCTGCTGAATCGCGGATCCGACAGCGCGGCGAGCCCGTCCTCGTACCGGGCGATCAGCCACGCCTCCACTCCGCGGGCCGTGACCACCCGCCGTACGGGACCCTGTCCGCGCAGCGCCTCGTAGAACGGGAACGGATCCGCGACGAACGCCGGGTCGTCGTACGGGAAAACCGCGGGCTCACTCATGGGGCACCTCCAACTGGACGGTGACCCGTCCCGTACGGGACACCCGACATCACTCTGTGTGCCCGTCCGGAACGCCTCAAGCAGAAGGGCGGCCCCGGCACACGCCGGGACCGCCCCTCAGGACAGAGACACTCAGAGACCCGCGGCCGAACGCAGCGAGTCGGCGCGGTGGGTGGTCTCCCAGGAGAAGTCCGGCTCCTCGCGGCCGAAGTGGCCGTACGCCGCGGTCTGGGAGTAGATCGGGCGGAGCAGGTCGAGGTCGCGGATGATCGCGGCCGGGCGCAGGTCGAAGACCGCGAGCACGGCCTCCTGGATCTTGGCGGTCGGGACCTTCTCGGTGCCGAACGTCTCGATGAACAGGCCGACCGGGTGCGCCTTGCCGATCGCGTACGCGACCTGGGCCTCGCAGCGGTCCGCGAGCCCGGCGGCGACGACGGTCTTGGCCACCCAGCGCATGGCGTACGCGGCGGAACGGTCCACCTTGGAGGGGTCCTTGCCGGAGAACGCGCCGCCGCCGTGGCGGGCCATGCCGCCGTAGGTGTCGATGATGATCTTGCGGCCGGTGAGGCCGGCGTCGCCCATCGGGCCGCCGATCTCGAAGCGGCCGGTCGGGTTGACCAGCAGCCGGTAGCCGTCGGTCTCGATGCTCGAGGTCGGCCAGGATCGGGTCGACCACGTGCTCCTTGACGTCCGGCGTCAGCAGGTCGCTCAGGCTGATGTCCGGGGCGTGCTGGGAGGACACGACGACGGTGTCGAGGCGGACGGCCCGGTCGCCGTCGTACTCGATCGTGACCTGGGTCTTGCCGTCGGGCCGAAGGTAGGGCACGACGCCGTTGTTGCGGACCGCGGACAGGCCGCGCGGCGAGCCGGTGCGCGAGGGTGATCGGCAGCGGCATCAGCTCCGGGGTCTCCCGGCAGGCGTAGCCGAACATCAGGCCCTGGTCGCCGGCGCCCTGACGGTCGAGGTCGTCGACGCCCTCGCCCTCGCGGGACTCGTACGCGTCGTCCACGCCCTGGGCGATGTCGGGCGACTGCGCGCCGATCGACACGGACACACCGCAGGAACGTCCGTCAAAGCCCTTGCTGGAGGAGTCGTAACCGATGTCCAGGATCTTCTCCCGGATGACGCCGGGGATGTCCACGTACGTCTCGGTGGTGACCTCACCGGCGACATGAACCTGGCCAGTGGTGATCATGGTCTCGACGGCGACGCGGCTCTTGGCGTCGTCCTTCAGCATCGCGTCGAGGATCGCATCGCTGATCTGGTCCGCGATCTTGTCCGGGTGACCCTCGGTCACGGATTCTGAAGTGAACAGGCGACGGGACACGTGCGTGTACTCCTTGCAGCGGCTGCTGACTGACGTAGCAGAAACGGACTTGCGTGGTCGGGGGCGAAGTCTACCGAGAACGGGTTAAGTCACGTTGAAGCGCGTCGGCCGGAGAGGTCATCTCAGCCTGGCTGCGACCAGGTCCCAGACTCACGTCGGCAAGTGCCTCCTTCGGTGCCGCGCGGCACCTCGACGGCGGCCCCGTCGGAGGACAGGATCACCGCCGCGTTGTCCGGCGCGCCGAACGTCAGGCTGCTCCCCCACCTCGTTGACGACGAGCAGGTCACAACCCTTGCGGGCGAGTTTTCTCCGACCGTGTTCGAGCACGTCATTGGTCTCGGCGGCGAACCCGACGACCACCTGGGGCGGCCCTTCCGGGGCACGCGCGGCCTGTACGACCTCGGCCAGGATGTCGGGGTTCTCCAGCGAGCCGGATCGGGGCCGGGTCGGACACCTGCGGTCTTCTTGATTTTTGCGATCTCATAGTCGGCTGGGCGGAAGTCGGCGACCGCGGCGGCCATAACCACCGCGTCGGCGTCGGCGGCCGCCTTGAGCACCGCCTCGCGCATCTCCCGCGCGGACCCGGACCGGCACGACGCGGCGCCGGCCGGGTCGGGCAGCGCGGCGTTGGCCGCGACCAGGGTGACGCGCGCGCCGCGCGCCAGCGCCGTACGTGCCAGGGCGTATCCCTGCAGGCCGGAGGAGCGGTTGCCGATGAAGCGGACGGGGTCGATGGGCTCGCGGGTGCCGCCGGCGGAGACGACGACGTGGCGGCCGTCCAGGTCGCGCGCGCCGGCGCGGACGCCGCGGTCGAGCACGCCGCGCGCGGCGTCGAACAGGGCGTCGGGGTCGGGCAGGCGGCCGCTGCCCGAGTCGGCGCCGGTGAGGCGGCCGACCGCGGGTTCGATGACGAGGCAGCCGCGGGCGCGGAGCGTCGGCGACGTTGGCCTGGGTCGCGGGGTGCTCCCACATCTCGGTGTGCATCGCGGGCGCGAACACGACCGGGCAGCGCGCGGTCAGGAGCGTGTTGGTGAGCAGGTCGTCGGCGATGCCGTGCGCGGCCTTGGCGAGCAGGTCGGCGGTGGCCGGCGCGACGAACACGAGGTCGGCGTCCTGCCCGAGGCGTACGTGCGGGACGTCCTGCACGCCGGACCAGACCTCGGTGGTGACGGGTTCGCCGGACAGCGCGGCCCACGTCGGCTCGCCGACGAAGCGCAGCGCGTCACGGGTCGGGATGACGCGGACCCGGTGGCCGGACTCCGTCAGCCGCCGGAGCAGGTCACAGACCTTGTACGCGGCGATGCCGCGCGCCGACGCCGAGCAGAACCCGTGGACCCTCACGGCCGCGCGGGTCGTCATCGCTTGGGCGCCGCCGCGTCGGCCGGCGGCCCGCGGGGCCGCCGGTGAGCACTTACTTACACGCCTTCGATGGCCTCGGAGTTGAGCAGGCCCTCGCGGACCTCGCGCAGCGCGATCGACAGCGGCTTCTCCTGGACCTGGGTCTCCACGAGCGGGCCGACGTACTCCAGCAGGCCCTCGCCGAGCTGGGCGTAGTAGGCGTTGATCTGGCGGGCACGCTTGGCCCCCATGATCACAAGACTGTACTTGCTGTCGACGATCTTCAGCAGGTCGTCGATCGGCGGGTTGGTGATGCCGTCGGCACCGCCGGGGGCGTTAGCCACTCCACGCCTCTCAGTCGGAATCAGATGGGTGAACAGCCAGCAAGGATATCAGCTCATGGCAGACGCCTTCGACGGAAGTGTTGACGAGCGTGACGTCGAACTCCTTCTCGGCGGCGAGCTCGCTCGCGCGCGGCGGCGAGCCGGCGTTCGATGACGTCGGGCGGCTCGGTGCCGCGGCCGACCAGCCGGCGTACGAGCTCCTCCCAGGACGGGGGCGCAAGGAAGACGAGCCGCGCGTCCCGCATGGACGCGCGCACCTGGCGCGCGCCCTGCAGGTCGATCTCCAGCAGAGACGGCACGCCGGCGGCGAGGTGCTCCAGCACCGGGCGCCGCGGCGTACCGTAACGATTCCCCGCGAACTCGGCCCACTCGAGCAGTTCGCCCGCGCCGACGAGCCGGTCGAACTCGGCCTCGTCGGCGAAGAAGTAGTGCACGCCGTGGACTTCGCCGGGACGCGGCGCACGGGTGGTCACCGAGACCGACAGCCACACCTCGGGGTGGGCACGCCGGATCTCGGCGACGACCGTGCTCTTGCCGACGCCCGACGGCCCGGAGAGGACCGTCAGGCGCCTGGACGGGATGGAGCCGTCCGCCGCAGGTGGGGATGCGGCGGAACCGGCCGCGGCGGCCAAGTGGGGTGGGCCGCCGCGCCCGTCCGGCGCAAGCCGATCAGCGATTTGCACCGCCGCCGAACTCACGTTCCAGAGCGGCTCGCTGGTTGTTGCCGAGGCCCCGCACGCGGCGGGACTCCGCGATACCGAGCCGCTCCATGATCTGCTTGGCGCGAACCTTTCCTACGCCAGGCAGTGATTCCAGTAGTGCCGACACCTTCATCTTGCCGATTACGTCGTCGGCCTGACCATCTTTCAGAACCTCAGCGAGGGAGGTTCCCCCATGCTTGAGGCGGTCTTTGACCTCGGCACGCTCTTTGCGGGCCTTGGCAGCCTTCTCCAGGGCTGCGGCGCGCTGTTCAGGGGTTAGGGGCGGAAGCGCCACGCCGGGTCACCTCGTGTTTCCACTCGATTGAGTCGGACGGCTCGGGAACCTAGCGAGTTCAGGGCCCATAAAGCAACGTGAAAGCCCGTTTAGCCCGTCATTAAATTGCAGATGTCACTCTATGAACCAGCCTGAACACGCAGAGTACCCAATCGGGGGGGTTGCTTCACCCCGAACCGTACGACGGCCTGGCGTTTCTTGCGAGGGGCAAATGGCCCAGTCAAGACGAAACGGCGGTGCGGGGGGCGTTGTGGGACACGTTTCGCCGCTCGCCGCCGCCGACCGGGCCGGTCACCCTCCGCGACACACCGCCCGTACGGCCGGGCGCGGCCACCGCACGCCGCGCGTGCCGTGTGGACCGTTCCGAGGGCGTTCCCACGGCGGGCGGCGCGGGTGCGGGCGGCGACCGGCGGCCCCGGCCCGCGGTCCGGCCGGGCGACCGGGTGGTGGCGGCGCGTCACGGTCCCGCACGGTCGCGGAGGGGGCCGGGAGGGGCCGGGGAGGGGCGGTCTATCGAGCGGTGTATGGAGCGTTACAAATGGCCGAGTCGACACATCTTTCACGACACTTCACGACTCGCGAAGGTTCGCCGCGGCCGCCGGCCGCCCGGCCATTCGAGGGACCTCCAGAAGCCACGAGCGGGTCCATTTCCGGCGCGGCGAACGCCGCCGATGACGATGACCGCCCCTGGAGGCCACTGAGAACCTCGTACGCCCGCGACAACACACTCTGTCGACCCGAAGTGAGGGTGGCGGTCGTCAAGGCCCGTCAGGACCCTCCTGCGCGCTCATTCCGCCATTGCCGGAGCCCGGTTCGCCGGACCTGAGCCGCAGGGCCGGCCGAAGAGCCGCAACCCGGGACCAGGGGCCTGGACCCCGACCCGGGAACCGACCCCACCACCCCACCCGACGAGGGTCGGGCCGCCTTCGGCAAACCGCGCGTTGCCACGGCCGGGCGGCGCGAGGATGGCCGGGCGGCGCGAGGTGGACGGGAAGCTCCCGGGTTGCCGGGAAGCGCAGAGGGGGCCGGGAAGCGGCCGGCGCGGTTACGCCTGGCCGCGGATGCGGCGCAGGGCGGCCGCGATGCCCGCCGCCGCCGCGCCCGGGTCCGGGGCCGCGGTGATCGGGCGGCCGATCACGAGCAGGTCCGCGCCCGAGGACAGTGCCTGCTCCGGCGTGGCCACCCGGGCCTGGTCCTGTGTCGCCGCGCCGTGCGGCCGGACCCCAGGCGTGATCAAGGTCACCTCCGGGCCGACCTCCGCGCGTACCGCGGCCGCCTCCATCGGGGAGCACACCAGCGCCTCCGCGCCCGCCTCCACGGCCAGGGCGGACAGGCGGCGCACGGCGTCCAGTGCCGGGCCGGCCAGGCCGAGGCTCGTCAGGTCCTCCTCCGCGAGCGAGGTCAGCACCGTCACCGCGGCGATCTTGGTGTTCGGTGCGGCCTCGGCGGCGGCGCGGATCATCGCCGAGCCGCCCGCGGCGTGCACGGTGAGGTAGGCCGGCTTCAGGCGGGCGACCGCGCGTGCCGCGCCGGCGACCGTCGCCGGGATGTCGTGCAGCTTCAGGTCCAGGAACACTTGTACGCCGCTGGCGCCGCGGACGCTGGCCACCACGTCCGGCCCGTATCGCAGGTACAGCTCCAGCCCGACCTTGACCGTGCTGACGTGCGGCGTCACCAGGGTGGCCCAGCGCGCGGCGGTCTCGAGGTCGGGTGCGTCCAGGGCGACGGCGATGGGGGCGAGGTTCACTGCAGAGTCTCCTGTTCCGTCGGCTCACCCACGCCGACGTTGGGGTCGATGCGCCGCATCAGGGTGCCCGCCGGCTTGTGCGCCAGCCCGACCACGTCCGCGAGGCGGGCGATGCCGCGCTCTCTCAGCGCGGCGTCCAGCTCCCGCAGGATCCGCGCGCACGCCGACGGGTCGTGGATGTTGGCCGTGCCCACGCCGACCGCCGAGGCGCCCGCGAGTACGAGCTCCAGCGCGTCCAGGCCGGTGCGCACGCCGCCGATGCCGACGATCGGCACCTCCGGCAGCGCCGCGTGCACCTGGTAGACGCAGCGGACCGCCACGGGGTGGATCGCCGGGCCGGACAGGCCGCCCGTGATCCCGGCCAGCCGCGGACGGTACGTGCGGGTGTCCACGGACATGCCGTGCAGCGTGTTGATCATGGACAGGCCGTCGGCGCCCGCGTCCGCGCACGCCATCGCGACGCCGACCACGTCGGTGACGTCCGCCGCGAGCTTGGCGAGCACGGGGACGTCGCGCGGGGTGTTGGCCCGCACCGCGCGTACGACCTCCGCGGCGGCGGTCGGGTGCGCGGCGAACATCAGCCCGCGGTCCTCGACGTTCGGGCAGGCGGTGTTGATCTCCACCGCGGTCACGCCGGTCGCGGCGGCGAGCCGTCCGGCCACCTCGGCGTACTCCTCGAGGCTGTTGCCGGCGATCGAGACGATCGTGCGGGCGCCCTGCTCCTCCAGCCAGGGCAGGTCACGGCTCAGGAACACGTCGATGCCCGGTCCCTGGAGGCCGGTGGAGTTGAGCACGCCGCTGGGCGTCTCGGCGAGCCGGGGCGCGGGGCGGCCGGCGCGCGCCTGCGGCATGATCGACGGGGTGACGAAGGCGCCGAGCTTGGCCACGTCGTAGAAACGGCCGAGCTCACGCCCCGAGCCGCCGCAGCCGGACGCGGTCATGACGGGGTTCGGCAGCACGACGTGGCCCAGTCGCGTCCGCAGGTCGACGCTCATGCCCCCCCGATCCCACGCGCCGCGGGTCTCCCGAACCCGAACGAACCGCGGCTCATGGGCGTTCCCCGAAGCGCGGTGCGCCCATCGCGTCGAACGGGATCGTCCCGACGTCGTCCCAGCGCACCCGCTCGCCGCGGAAGACCGGGCCCTCGACGCAGGTACGCGCCATGTGCGTGGTGCCGTCGTCGCCGACGACCGGCAGCACGCACGCCATGCACACGCCCGTGCCGCACGCCATCGGCTCCTCGACGGCGACCTGCGCGGGGATGTCGTAGGCCGCGCAGGCCCGTGTCACCGCGCGCAGGGTCGCGAGCGGCCCGCAGGCGTACACCACGTCGGCCTGTGCGCCCTCGACGACGCCCGGCAGCAGGTCCTCGACCGCGCCCGCCGAGCCGAGCGAGCCGTCGGCGGTGGCCACCTCCACGGACTCGCCCGTACGGCGTGCGCCGCGTGCGCCGAGCACCTCGTCGGAGTTCGCGCCGCCGAGGATGAAGTGCAGCCGGCACTCGCGCTGGCCGAGCACGGCGGCGAGCGGGAACAGGGCGGCGCTGCCGTGCGCGACGCCCACGAGGACGCAGGTCACCGGGTCGCGGGGCAGCGGGAACGGGCGGCCGAGCGGCCCGGCGACGTCGACGATGTCGCGCGGGCGGAGCCCGGCCAGCCATTCGGTGCCGTTGCCGCGTACGGTGAAGACGACCTCGAGGGTGCCGCCGTAGTCGGGCTTGACCTCGCGGACCGAGAAGCACCGGCGCAGCAGCATGCTGGAGTGCTCGCCGCCGACCGCGAGCGCCACGAACTGGCCCGGGCGAAAGCGCTCGGCCACGCCCGGGGCGACGAGCGTCATCGTCTGGTACGCGCCGGTCCGGCGCATGGTGAGCACGGTTCCCGGCACCTGCACCGGCGAGTCGGTCACTCGCCCGCTCCGCTCAACTACTCCCCCTGAGGTGCTCGGCGTGCTCCTGGAGCGACCGCACGCCGACGATGCCGGCGGTGATCGCCTCGATGCCCTGGACCGCGGCGCCGAGCGCCTGCACCGTGGTGAGGCACGGAACGCCGCGGAGCACGGCCGCAGTACGGATCTCGTAGCCGTCGAGCCGCGGCCCGGACTGTCCCGGGCTGCCGAACGGTGTGTTGACGATGAGGTCGACCTCTCCGTCGAGGACGCGCCGTACGATCGTCGGCTCGCCATCCGGTCCGGGCCCGGCGCTGTGCTTACGAACGATCTTGGCACGGACGCCGTTGCGTCGCAGGACTTCAGCGGTCCCCTCGGTTGCGAGAATCTCAAAACCTAGGTCAGCGAGGCGCTTGACCGGGAAGATCATGGCGCGTTTGTCCCGGTTCGCAACGGATACGAACGCCCGGCCCTTGGTGGGCAGCGAGCCGTACGCCGCCGCCTGCGACTTCGCGTACGCCGTGCCGAAGTCGGCGTCGATCCCCATGACCTCTCCCGTCGAACGCATCTCCGGGCCGAGGATCGTATCGACGCCGCGGCCCTCGGGCGTGCGGAACCGGTCGAACGGCAGCACCGCCTCCTTGACCGCGATCGGCGCGTCGAGGGGCAGGTCGCCCCCGTCGCCCGTCGCGGGGAGCAGGCCGTCGGCGCGCAGCCGCGCGATCGGGACGCCCATCATCACGCGTGCCGCGGCCTTGGCGAGCGGCACCGCGGTCGCCTTCGACACGAACGGCACCGTACGTGAGGCGCGCGGGTTGGCCTCCAGGACGTAGAGCACCCCGGCGGCGAGGGCGTACTGCACGTTGATCAGGCCGCGGACGCCGATCTCGCGTGCCAGCGCCTCGGTCGAGACGCGGATGCGGGCGATGTCCTCGTGCCCGAGCGTGATCGGCGGCAGCGCGCAGGCCGAGTCGCCGGAGTGGATGCCGGCCTCCTCGATGTGCTCCATGACGCCGCCGAGGTACAGCTCCTCGCCGTCGAAGATCGCGTCGACGTCGATCTCGATCGCGTCGTCGAGGAACCGGTCGATCAGCACCGGGTGCTCCGGGCTCCACTCACCGCCGCCGCCCGAGGCGCGTTCGATGTAGGACCGCAGCGTGTCCACGTCGTAGACGATCTCCATGCCCCGGCCGCCGAGGACGTACGAGGGCCGTACGAGCACCGGGTAGCCGATCTCGGCGGCGATCGCCGCGGCCTGCTCGTAGGAGACGGCGGTGCCGTGCTTGGGCGCGGGCAGCCCGGCGCGCGCGAGCACTCGCCCGAAGGCGCCGCGCTCCTCGGCGAGGTGGATGCTCTCCGGCGAGGTGCCCACGACCGGCACTCCGGCGTCCTTCAGCCGCTGCGCGAGGCCGAGCGGCGTCTGGCCGCCGAGCTGGACGATCACGCCGGCCACCTCGCCGCTCTGCTGCTCGGCGTGCACGACCTCCAGGACGTCCTCCAGGGTGAGCGGCTCGAAATAGAGCCGGTCGGAGGTGTCGTAGTCGGTCGAGACGGTCTCGGGGTTGCAGTTGACCATGACGGTCTCATAGCCCGCGTCGGCCAGCGTGAACGACGCGTGCACGCAGCTGTAGTCGAACTCGATGCCCTGCCCGATGCGGTTGGGGCCGCTGCCGAGGATGATCACCTTCGGCTTGACGCCGGGCGGCACCTCGGTCTCCTCGTCGTAGGTGGAGTACAGGTACGGCGTCTCGGCGGCGAACTCGGCGGCGCAGGTGTCCACGGTCAGGTACACGGGGCGGATGCCGAGCGCGTGCCGCAGCCCGCGTACGAGGTCGGCGGAGACGCCGCGGATCTCGGCGATCTGCTCGTCGGAGAACCCGTGCCGCTTCGCCTCGCGCAGCGCTTCGGGGTCCAGGGTCTCTCCGGCGAGCGTCGCGGCGATCTCACCGAGACCAGCGATCTGGGCGAGGAACCACGGGTCGATCCCGGTCGCCTCGTGCGCCTCCTCGATCGTCGCGCCCGCCCGCAGCGCCTCCTGCACGGCCCGCAGCCGCCCGTCGTGCGGACGCGCCGCGCGCCGGAGCAGTTCGCCCTTCAGGGAGTCGCGTACGGCCACCGAAACCGATTCGGACTCCGGTGCCCAGGAGAAGGCCGCTCCGGGCCGCTCCAGGGATCTCAGCGCCTTCTGGAGGGCCTCGGGGAAGGAGCGGCCGATCGCCATGGCCTCGCCGACCGACTTCATGTGGGTCGTGAGCGTCTCGTCGGCGCCGGGGAACTTCTCGAACGCGAACCGCGGCGCCTTGACGACGACGTAGTCCAGGCTCGGCTCGAAGCTGGCCGGGGTCTCGCGCGTGATGTCGTTCCTGATCTCATCCAGCGTGTAGCCCACGGCGAGCCGGGCCGCGATCTTGGCGATCGGGAAGCCGGTCGCCTTGGAGGCGAGCGCGCTGGACCGCGAGACCCGCGGGTTCATCTCGATGACGATGAGCCGTCCCGTACGCGGGTCGACGGCGAACTGGATGTTGCAGCCGCCCGTGTCGACGCCCACGGCGCGGATCACGTCGATGGCGACGTCGCGCATCCGCTGGTATTCGCGGTCGGTCAGCGTCATCGCGGGCGCGACGGTGATCGAGTCGCCGGTGTGCACGCCCATCGGGTCGACGTTCTCGATGGAGCAGACGACCACGACGTTGTCGCCCCGGTCGCGCATCAGCTCCAGCTCGTACTCCTTCCAGCCGAGGATCGACTCCTCCAGGAGCACCTCGCTCGTCGGGCTGGCCGACAGGCCCGCGCCCGCGATGCGCTCCAGGTCGCCGGCGTCGTAGGCCATGCCGGACCCGGCGCCGCCCATGGTGAAGGAGGGCCGTACGACCATCGGGTAGCCGAGCGTGCCCGCGGCGGCCAGGCACTCGTCCATCGTGTGGCAGATCACGCTGCGCGCGGACTCGGCGCCGACGGCGGCGACGATCTCCTTGAACCGCTCGCGGTTCTCCCCCGCCTCGATGGCGTCGATGTTCGCGCCGATCAGCTCGACGCCGTACTTCTCGAGAGCGCCGGACTCGTGCAGCGCCACGGCGGTGTTCAGCGCGGTCTGGCCCCCGAGCGTGGGCAGCAGCGCGTCGGGCCGCTCCTTGGCGATGACCTGCTCGACCGTCGCCGGCGTGATCGGCTCGACGTACGTGGCGTCGGCGATCTCCGGGTCGGTCATGATCGTGGCGGGGTTGCTGTTGACCAGCGAGACGCGGATGCCCTCGGCCTTGAGCACGCGGCACGCCTGCGTGCCGGAGTAGTCGAACTCGGCGGCCTGGCCGATCACGATCGGGCCCGAGCCGATGACCAGCACGGACGCGATGTCCGTACGGCGCGGCATCAGGCGCCCCGCGCGGCGGCGACCGCGACGGCCACCAGGACGGCGACGGTCAGCGCGGCGGCGGCCGTCGCGAACAGCAGGGCGCGCGGGCTCGGCGCCTTGGCGCGCAGGACCGCGTCGTTGGGGTCGGCCGGGACGTGCCCGGACGCGTGGGCGGCCTCGTGGGCCGAAGCGTCGTCGCTCATTTGCTCATCAGCTCGCAGAAGGTGGTGAAGAGTCCGGTGGCGTCGTGCGGGCCGGGCGCGGCCTCGGGGTGGTACTGGACGCTGAACGCGGGGCGGTCGAGCAGCCGCAGCCCCTCGACCACGCCGTCGTTGAGGTCGACGTGGCTGACCTCGGCGCGGCCGTACGGGGTGTCGAACGGCCCGTCGAGGGGGGCCTCGACGGCGAAGCCGTGGTTGTGGCTGGTGATGTGCACGCGGCCCGTACGGCGGTCCTGCACGGGCTGGTTGACGCCGCGGTGGCCGAAGCGCAGCTTGTACGTGCCGAGGCCGAGGGCTTGGCCGAGGATCTGGTTGCCCAGGCAGATGCCGAAGACCGGGACGCCGGCGTCCAGCGCGCCGCGCATCGAGGTGACCGCGTAGTCGCAGGCGGACGGGTCGCCCGGCCCGTTGCTGTAGAAGACGCCGTCCGGCTCGAGCGCGAGGATCTGCTCGGCCGTCGCGGTCGCGGGCAGCACGTGGACCTCGCAGCCGCGCTCGGCCATCCGGCGCGGCGTCATCGCCTTGATGCCGAGGTCGACGGCGGCGACCCGGTGCCGGACCGCGCCGTCCGGCCGCACGACGTACGGCTCGGCGGTGGAGACCACGCGGGCCAGGTCGGCGCCGATCATGCTGGGGCTCTCCAGGACGCGTTCCAGCAGAGCGCCGGGCTCGGTCTCCTCGGTGCTGATGCCGGCGCGCATGGCGCCGCGGTCGCGCAGGTGGCGGGTCAGCGCGCGTGTCCCCTGTACGGCCACGCCGACGACGCCGTACGCGCGCAGTTCGTCCTCCAGGGAGCGCCGGGCGCGCCAGCTCGACGTGACGCGCGAGGGCTCGCGCAGGACGTACCCGGCGACCTGGACGCGCCCGGACTCGGCGTCCTCGTCGTTGATCCCGGTGTTGCCGATGTGCGGGGCGGTCATCGCGACGATCTGCCGGTGGTAGGAGGGGTCGGTGAGCGTCTCCTGGTAGCCGGTCATGCCGGTGTTGAAGACCATCTCGCCGAACGCCTCGCCGGCGGCACCGTACGCGACGCCGCGGAAGGCGCGGCCGTCCTCCAGGACGAGGAGTGCGTTCACAGCGGTCTTCCCTCCAGGACGGTCGGGCGGCCGCGCAGGAACACGGCGTGCACCCGGCCCGGCAGCTCGATCCCGGCGAACGGCGTGTTGCGGCTCTTGGACACCGAGGCGCGCGGGTCGATGACCCGGCGCGCGCCCGGGTCGTACAGGGTCAGGTTGGCCGGGCCGCCCTCCTCGGGCAGCCGGCCGTGGCCGTTGAGGCGGCCGATGCGCGCGGGGCGTACGGACATGCGGTCGGCCAGGCCGGCCCAGTCGAGCAGCCCGGTGTCGACCATGGCCGCCTGCGCGACGGACAGGGCGGTCTCCAGCCCGATCATGCCCATCGCGGCCGGCGCCCACTCGGTCTCCTTCGCCTCGGCCGGGTGGGGCGCGTGGTCGGTGGCGACGCAGTCGATCGTGCCGTCGGCGAGCGCCTCGCGCAGCACCTCGACGTCGGCCTTCGTACGGAGCGGCGGGTTGACCTTGTAGATCGGGTCGTAGGTCTCGGCGAGCTCGTCGGTGAGGAGCAGGTGGTGCGGGGTCACCTCGGCGGTGACCTGCCAGCCCTTGCTCTTCGCCCAGCGGATGATCTCCACCGAGCCGGCCGTGGAGACGTGGCAGACGTGCAGGCGCGAGCCGACGTGCGCGGCGAGCAGGCAGTCGCGCGCGATGATCGCCTCCTCGGCGACGGCGGGCCAGCCGGCGAGGCCGAGCCGCCCGGACACCTCGCCCTCGTTCATCTGCGCCTCTTCGGTCAGCCGCGGCTCCTGCGCGTGCTGGGCGACGACGCCGTCGAACGCCTTGACGTACTCCAGCGCACGGCGCATCAGGACCGCGTCGTCGACGCAGTGGCCGTCGTCGGAGAACACGCGTACGTGCGCGGCGGAGTCGGCCATCGCGCCGAGTTCGGCGAGTTGGCGGCCCTCGATGCCGCGGGTGACCGCGCCGACCGGGTGCACGTCGCAGTGGCCGGCCTCGCGGCCGAGACGCCAGACCTGCTCGACCACGCCCGCCGTGTCGGCGACCGGCTCGGTGTTGGCCATGGCGTGCACGGCGGTGAACCCGCCCGCCGCGGCGGCGCGCGTACCGGACTCGACGGTCTCGGCGTCCTCCCGCCCGGGTTCGCGCAGGTGGGTGTGCAGGTCGACGAGGCCGGGCAGCGCGATGAGACCGCCGGCGTCGATCGTCTCCTCGCCGGCCGCGTCCAGGCCCGCGCCGATCTCGGCGATGACGCCGTCGCGCAGGCGGATGTCGCACGGGTCGCCGCCGAGGATGCGTGCGCCCTTGATCAGGTAGGTCATTCGCCTTCCGTTCTCGCGTTGCCGATCGCGGGCTCTGAGCCGCCGAGCAGGAGGTAGAGCACGGCCATCCGGACGGTCACGCCGTTGGCGACCTGCTCGACGATGGTCGAGCGCGGGGAGTCGGCCACCTCGGCGGCGATCTCGACACCGCGGTTCATCGGGCCGGGGTGCATCACGACCGCGTGCTGCGGCAGCGCGGCCATCCGGCGTGCGTCCAGGCCGTACCTGCGGCTGTACTCCCGCACGGTCGGGAAGTAGGCGGCGTTCATCCGCTCCTGCTGGACGCGGAGCATCATGACGACGTCGCTCTTGGGCAGGACGGAGTCGAAGTCGTAGGCGACCTCGCACGGCCACGCGCCGACCGCGACCGGGAACAGCGTCGGCGGCGCGACCAGGGTCACCTCCGCGCCAAGCGTCGTCAGCAGCAGGACGTTCGAGCGTGCGACGCGGCTGTGCAGGATGTCGCCGACGATCGTGACCCGCCTGCCGTCGAGGTCGCCGAGCCTGCGCCTCATCGTGTACGCGTCGAGCAGCGCCTGGGTGGGGTGCTCGTGGGTGCCATCGCCGGCGTTGACGACGCTGCCGCGCACCCAGTTCGCCAGGCGGTGGGGCGCGCCGGAGGCGCTGTGCCGGATCACGACGCCGTCCGCGCCCATCGCCTCCAGCGTCAGCGCGGTGTCCTTGAGGCTCTCGCCCTTGGACACGCTGGATCCCTTGGCGGAGAAGTTGATCACGTCGGCGGACAGGCGCTTGGCGGCCGCCTCGAAGGAGATCCGCGTACGGGTCGAGTCCTCGAAGAACAGGTTGACGACCGTACGGCCGCGCAAGGTGGGCAGTTTCTTGATCGGCCGGTCGGCGACGCTCGCGAGCTCCTCGGCGGTGTCGAGGATCAGCAGGGCGTCGTCTCGCGTCAGGTCGGCCGCCGAGATCAGGTGGGGTTTCATTCGCCGGCCTCCAGCAGGACGGCGTCGCGGCCGTCCACCTCCTCGACCAGCACACGTACGGTCTCCCGTGCGCTCGTCGGCAGGTTCTTGCCGACGTAGTCGGCGCGGATGGGGAGCTCGCGGTGGCCGCGGTCGACCAGAGTGGCGAGCTGGACCGCACGGGGGCGACCGAGATCGTTGAGCGCGTCGAGGGCCGCGCGTACGGTGCGGCCGGAGTAGAGCACGTCGTCGATCAGCACGACGACGCGGTCATCGACGCCCTCGGGCGGGAGCTCGGTCCGCCCGAGCGCACGCGCCGGACGCATCCGCAGGTCGTCGCGGTACATCGTCACGTCGAGGGAGCCCTGCGGCACCGGGTGCCCCTCGACCTCCTCGATGCGGCGTGCGAGCCGCTCGGCCAGGGTGACCCCTCGTGTCGGGATTCCGAGGAGGACGATATCCCGGCCGCCTTTGGTGCGTTCGAGGATTTCGTGGGCGATTCGGGTCAGCGCGCGGCGTATGTCCGGCGCTTCCAGAACGGATTTGTGACTCACGTCACCATCGGGAGATGACCTGTGCGAGGGCACAGAGGCAGCACTCACCGTGGAACCTCCTTTCCCGCCTCACTGGACGGGCCTTAAAGGATCGGCTTTTTCACGGTAGCAGTACGGGCGGGCTGGGCACTCACCCGCCTGCTGGATAAGTTTTCCCAGGTGGCGGTGCCGGTTCCACTGTGGGAGGGTCTGCGTAAAGCCTTATGCGGCAAGGGTTTTCACGCCTTCGGCGGCCTTCTGGAGGCGTTCTGGAGACCCCCGCCAGCGATGACGGATTCGACCGCTTTTTTCCAATCGGCTTGACCTGAGGGCCTACCCGTTTTACCGTCACTGTCCGTAACCATCCCAGGAGATGGACCCCTCGGGCAGTCGGCCCCCACGCCGGCTGAAAGTGCGCCCCCATGACGCACGCGTTCCGGGGAGGCAGGGGTGCACGCGCCCCTTGGTCCCCTCCCGGGCGCCGTCGACGACGAAAGTGAGCCTGGGGGCCGCAACGATGCCGTCTGAATATGCAAAGGCTCTCGGCGCGAGACTTCGCGCCATCCGCACTCAGCAGGGCCTGTCCCTGCACGGTGTGGAGGAGAAATCACGTGGCCGCTGGAAGGCCGTCGTCGTGGGTTCGTACGAGCGGGGCGACCGCGCCGTCACCGTTCAGAAGCTGTCCGAGCTCGCCGAGTTCTACGGCGTGCCGGTGTCCGAGCTGCTACCCGGCGGAGCAGCGCCGAGTCCGCTCGGCCCAACGCCGAAGCTCGTCATCGATCTCGAGCGACTGCAACAGCTTCCGAAGGACAAGGCCGGTCCACTCGCCCGTTACGCCGCGACGATTCAGAGCCAGCGTGGCGACTACAACGGAAAGGTCCTGTCCATCCGGCAGGAGGATCTGCGTTCTCTGGCGGTGATCTATGACAAGTCACCGACGGAACTCACGGAAGAGCTGATCGGCTGGGGCGTACTCGATCCCGAGGCGCGCCGGGCCGTGGAGGCCTTCTGACCCACCGGAGTTTGGTGCGGTGTCTCGTGACGGGACACCGCACCGCCCCGGGCGAGGCCGAACCGGGTTGCCGCACGCCCGGACACCGGCTTGTGAGCGGCGCCCGGCCGAAAGGCCGCCGCGTGAGAGGCACCCGGCGGGGAACCGCAGGGCCAACCGTTCAGCCCCGGCCGTTGGGGAACCGAGGGACGACGTTCAGACCCGACTGGCGGACACCCGCAGCGGACGCCGGACACCCACGCGGGCCGTGCTGCGGACCGGCCGCTTCAACGTCAGGCACAAGGTCGGCGGCGCGCCCTTCCACGCGACCGACGACCGGCGGACGTCTCGCGAGGCACGCCTGAACAACGTGGACCGGACTGGCGCGCGGTGGTGACGGTGCCAGGGTGCCGGCGTGAGGTGGCCGGCGAGCCCCGCCGCTTCGGGGGAGTCCGCGACGGGACTCGCGCGGCCAGGGCCGGCCGCTCCGGTGAGGATGCCGGCCCGCCTAGAACACATCGGACATCCCGCAATGTCCCTCTGTGCATCCCGGGCCCTCTCGCCCTCCCAGCCGACTCACTCAGCCGGGACGGCGAGCATCTCCCCTAATCCATCCATCGGCCTACCGACGCTCGGTTCTAGACATCGGCGCCGCTCGGCGGCCTACCGACGCTCGGCTCAGACATCCGCCTACCCACTCTCGGCTCAAGACATCGGCCTGCCGCCCCTGACTCAGGCCGTCCGGTGCGCGCCGCTTCAACTCCACCTCGGTCTTCGTGTCCCTTCGCCCCCTTGTGCCCTCTCCTTCGGGCCCTCTCCTCGATCCGCTTCATCAGCCTTCGCCCCTTTGGGCTTCCGTCGCCGCGCGCCTCGGGTTCGCGTGCCCGGTCCCCGGAGGCGGCGCCGCTTCGGCGGGGCGGCACCGCGGCCGTTCCTCTCTGAGAAGGCGCGGCGTGGTGCCCCAGCCGCTCGCGGATGCCGAGCAGGGAACCGGGTCGTCCCCCCTGCCTCCGCGAGAGCGGCGGCGGAGGGCGGGCCGACCGGCCCCTACCGCCGCGAGGGCGGCGGGCGGGCGACCGGCGGATCAGCCCGCCACGGGGAGCATCGGCTGGCTGTCGATGCCGAGTGTCGTCTCCACCAGCGCGACGAAGATCTCCGCATCGTGGAGGAGGTCGTTTGCCTCGTGGGACGTCACAGCGCGCGGGAGCCCGGCCTCGGCCGCGGCGCGCTTGCCCGCGCCCGCCGCGAAGAACGCCGCCCACTCGCGCAGGGCCGGTTCGGCCTCCGGCAGCAGGACCCAGACGCTGCGCGGGCGTCCACGGCGGTTGGCGGCCGGGTCGCCGCGTGCCGCGAGCACCGCCGCCGCGGCGCGCAGCGCGGCCAGGTGTGCCGCGACGTAGCGCATGGCCGGCACCGCGGTCTCGGCCGCCTCGGCCAGGCCGTGCCGGGCCGTCTGAAGCAAAGTGATCGCCGGCGATGCCGGCCTGCGCCGCGGAACGGGGCGCAGAGGGACGGCCGTGGACCTTGCGGACATGGCGTGCCTCCTTCCGCTGGACGGGCCCCGGGACGAACCCGGGGACGGCGCGGGCGAAACGCTTCCCCTCGTCCCGCCCGGCCGCCGCATCCCGCAAAGGACATTGCGCTGCCCCGCGAGACGAACCCCTTCGGCGCGAACCCGCGAGAGTCGCACCGAACTCGAACACAGGTTCGAGCATGACACCAGTAAACCGGCACGCCATCCATTCGTCAACACGTTCGAATAAGGGAGCATTTTCGCAGGTCAACGATGTTCGAGTCACTGTGGCGACGCCACGCCCGTGATGGCGAGAGGCACGGAGGCCATCAGGTTCACGTATCGGCACCGAGCGCCTCGCACCCGCCACGCGGGTGTTCGGGTGCGGACGAAGTGCGGTGCGCGGTGACGACGCTGCGTCGTAGGGTGCTGCCATGCATCCCAACACCGCGAACGTCGCCGCGCGGCTGCGTGAGGTGGGGGCTGCCGGGGAGGTTCGGGAGCTGCCCGAGGCCGCCGCGACCGCCGCCGCTGCCGCCGCGCAGCTCGGCTGCGAGGTCGCGGCGATAGCGAACAGCCTGATCTTCTCCGCCGACGGCGAGCCGCTGCTCGTCCTCACCAGCGGCGCGCACCGGGTGGACACGGCCAAGGTCGCCGCGCGGCTCGGCGTCGCCAAGGTCAAGCGCGCGGATCCGGAGTTCGTGCGGACCGCCACCGGGCAGCCGATCGGCGGGGTCGCGCCCGTCGGGCATCCGCGGCCGGTTCGTACGCTCGTCGACACCTGGCTCGCCGGGCACGAGACCGTCTGGGCGGCCGCCGGGCACCCGCACACGGTGTTCCCGACCTCCTACGACGAGCTCGTCCGCATCACCGGCGGCACGCCCGCAGACGTCGGCTGACTCCGCGGCAGAGGCGGACGCTCCAGGCGTGCTCGCGCTCGTCGAGGCGTTCCCGCGCATCCGGTCGAGGTCGCCCCGCGGCGGTGTGCTCACCACAGGCCGCGGCCGCGTGCTCACCACAAGGGGCGACGGCACCCGGCACCCGGCATGAAAGTGCGCCGCCGGCGACTTGCGCACGCGTTCCACGACCACGCCCGGAACCGCTCCTGCCGCTGGCGCGACGGCGCGGGCCGCGATGCCGAACGCCCGCATGGCGCGCGTACCGGTGACGCCGGATGACTGATTAGCAACGGCACCTGTACTGACGTGCGGCAGGGCCGAAAACGGCGCGGGCAGACAGGCGCGACGCAGGGTGGTACAACGGTCACCTGAGGCTCTAGCGCACTCTTCCGGAGCGTCCCTTTGGCTGGACAGGAAAGCCTGCGTGCCGCGGCCGCGCGCGACAAGGACTTCGTCGGCGTGGACATCGACGCGATGGCGCAGCTCATCCATCAGATCGGCGGCGCCTCGGGCGCCATCTCGGCGTGGCTGCGCACCAACGGGGCGCTGCCGCCCGTCGTGCCCCGCACCGGCCTGCGGCAGGCGTCGGCGGTGGAGAGCTGGGTCGGCGGCCAGTCCGGCATGCTGACGCGACGGCGCAACTACGCCGTCACCCACCTCAGCCAGGGCGGGCACGCGATGCCGCACGTCAGCGCGGGCGGCCTGGGGCGGTCACCGCACCGTACGACGGCCGTCGGCGCGGGCCGCCACGTCGGTGAGTTCCCCGACGTGCACGCCGCGCTGCGCGCCGGGGCGGCCGACGCCGCCCGGATCGGCACGGCCGTCGAGGCGCACCGCGCGGTGCCCGCCGAGGTCTGGAAGCACCTGACCGCGAGCGCGGACGACCCCGACTACACGCACGGCCTGTACGACCGCCTCGGCCCGGCCGGCACGGCGCGGCTGATCAAGGCGGCGCTGGCGGACCCGGACCATCTAGCGGCGGTGCGCACCTCGCTCGGCGTGGCCAGCCACCACCTGAGCATGAACGAGAAGTGGCTGCGCTCGATGCTCGACGAGGCGCTGCACGACGGCGTGCGCGACGACGCGGTGCGGGTGCTCGCCCAGGCCGGCCTGGGCGAGCGCGCCAAGGTCGCGCTCGGCCACCTCGGCCTCACCGAGATGGCCGCCGCGCCACCCCAGCACACGCCACCGCAGCACACACCCCCGCGGCACCTGTTCCCGGCACCGCGCCCGCCGCACGAGGCGATGATCACGCCCGCCGCGGACGACCCGCACGCGGCCGTCGCGCTGTACTCCCGGCATCCCGAGGCGCTGCACCAGGCGTTGGCGAGCACGCCGCACTCTGAGGCGCTGGCCCGCCTGGTCGAGGAAGCCACCACCGCGAGCGACGCCGACCAAGCCGCCGTACGCGCCAACGCCGAGCGGCTCGCCGGCTTCCACGCCTCCCGGGGGACGCCCCCGTGAACGCCGAAGCGAGCGGCACAGCGAGCGGAGCGGCCAAATGAGCGAGTACCCGCCCTCGCCGGGCACGCTGCGCTCGCCGTCCGACCTGCCGCCGGCCGGGAGCACCCAGCGGCCCAACCCCGCGTACGCCGAGCTCTACCAGGCCTACCAGCGGGCCTACGACAGCGCGCACACGCTGGAGACGGCACTCGATCCACCGGTGCGCACGGCCGGCGACGCCTGGGTGGGGCCGGCGGCGCGCACGTGGCAGAACGACCTCGACACCCAGCGTGGCCAGCTGAAGAAGGCGGCGGCGCAAATTCTGTGGGACATTTACGGCGCACTCTCGAAGGTTCCGCCGTTCATCGCCAAGTGAGGCACGTGAGACCAGCATTCCGGGCCCGCCGCGAGGCCACGCCGCAGATACGGGAGATCGACCGGCGCGGCTTCCTGCGGCGCCTCAACGCGCTCCTGGCCACGTACGAGGCCGCGATGCTGCCACCGCCGGGCCAGATCCCGGGCCGGCACATGATCATGGAACGGCACACGGCGCACCCGGAGTTCCGCGCGTTCGTCGCCCTGCGCTCCCGCGACGTGGTCGGCTTCGCGTACGGCTTCCGCGGCGAGGGCGGCCAGTGGTGGCACGACGTCGTACGCGGCCGGCTCGCCGAGACCGGCGGCGGCCAGCACGCGCGCCGCTGGCTCGACGACGCGTGGGAGGTGGCCGAGCTGCACGTGCACCCGGCCGCGCAGGGCCGCGGGCTGGGCCGCGGCCTGATCACCGCGCTGTGCGCCGACCGGCCGGAGCGCACCGTCGTGCTGTCCACGCTCGACGCCGAGACGCCGGCCCGCAACCTCTACCGCTCGCTGGGCCTGACCGACCTGCTGACCGGCTTTCGCTTCCCCGGCGGCGGCCCCGCCTACGCGGTGATGGGCGCCGAGCTGCCGCTGACCTCGAGACGCGAGTAGACCTCGCGCGTCGCGGGCGACTTGTTGAACGTGATGAAGTGGAGGCCGGGCACGCCCTCGGCGAGCAGCCGCCGGCACAGGTCGGTGGCCTGGTCGACGCCGAGCCGCCGCACCGCCTCATCGTCGTCGCCGAGCGCCTCGAACTCGGCCGCCAGCTCCTCCGGGAACGGCGCGCCGGACAGCTGCTCGGACCGCGCGATCGTGCTGAGCTGGGTGACCGGCATGATGCCCGGGATGATCGGCACCTCGCAGCCGGTCGCCGCGACGCGGTCACGCAGCCGCAGGTAGTCGTCGGCGCGGAAGAACATCTGGGTGATCGCGTAGTCCGCCCCGGCCCGGCACTTGTCGACGAAGTGGCGCGTGTCGCTCTCGACGTCCGGAGAACGCGGGTGCTTGTACGGGAACGCCGCCACTCCCACGCTGAAGTCACCGGCGGACTTGATCAGCCGTACGACGTCCTCGGCGTACTCGATGCCCTCGGGGTGGCGCACCCACTCCCCCATCGGATCGCCCGGCGGGTCGCCGCGCAGCGCGAGCAGGTCGGTCACGCCCACCGCCGCGAACCGGCCGATGAGGTGCCGCAACTCGGCGATCGAGTGGTCGACCGCGGTGAAGTGGGCGACCGGCGTGAGCGTCGTGTCGGTGGCGATCCGCTCGACGATGTCGACGGTGCGGTCGCGGGTGCCGCCGCCCGCGCCGTAGGTGACAGACACGAAGGTCGGCTGCAACGCTTCCAGCCGGCGGATCGCCTGCCAGAGGTTGCGCGCCCCCTGCTCGGTCTTGGGCGGGAAGAACTCGAAGGAGAACGTGGTCTCGCCGGCGGCGAGCACTTCCCGGATCGTACGGCGGGGTGCGGCAGTCATGCACCACAGGGTAACGGGAGCACATGGTGGGACCACTAGTCTCAGTGCGTGGCCGCTAGTCGAATGCGCAAGGAGATCGACGAGGCGCTGTACGCCTTCGTCGACCGCCGGCGCCCCTTGCTCAACGCCGTCTCCGCCGACCTCGCACCCCTGCTGACCGCCTTGGACGCGCTGCTGGCCGGCGGCAAGCGGCTGCGCCCGGCGTTCTGCTACTGGGGCTGGCGCGGCTCGGGCGGAGGTGACTGTCCGGAGTTCTTCGCCGCCGCGGCTTCTCTGGAATTGCTTCAGGCCGGCGCCCTCATCCACGACGACGTCATGGACGGCAGCGACACCCGGCGCGGGCATCCCGCGGCGCACCGGCGGTTCGAGTCGCTGCACGCCGAGGCGGGCTGGCGCGGGTCGGCCGAGGCGTTCGGCAACGGCGCGGCGATCCTGCTCGGCGACGTGTGCCTGACCTGGTGCGACGAGATGTTCCAGGGCAGCGGGCTGTCGCGCGAGGCGCTGCTGCGCGGGCGGCCGGTCTTCGACCGGATGCGCACCGAGGTGATGTGCGGTCAATACCTCGACCTGCGCGGGCAGGCGCTCGGGCCGCGGCCCTACGATCACGCGATGGTCGAGGAGGCCCTGCGGGTCGTCCGGTTCAAGAGCGCCAAGTACACCGTCGAGCGGCCGCTGCAACTCGGCGCGGCGCTCGCGGGGTCGGAGTCGGCCGAGGCGCTCTCGTCGTACGGGCTGCCGCTGGGCATCGCGTTCCAGCTGCGCGACGACGTGCTCGGCGTCTTCGGCGACCCGGCCGAGACCGGCAAGCCGGCCGGTGATGACCTGCGCGAGGGCAAGCGCACGGTGCTCGTCGCCCTGACTCTGGAACGCGCCACTACCGCGCAGGCCGAGGTCGTGGAGTCCCTCCTCGGCGATCCCGGGCTCAACGCCGGCGGGATCGAACTGCTCCGCTCGGTGATCGTCGACACGGGCGGGCTGGCCGCCTGCGAGGAGCTGATCGCCCGGTACGCCGCGGACGCCGAGGCGGCGCTGGCGGCCGCCCCGCTGACCCCCGAGGCGCGTACGGCCCTGTCGGAGCTCACGGTCGCCGCGACGACGCGCACGGTCTGAGCCGGGGGTCCGCGATCCGGCGTTCGCCGGACACGAAGATCTTGCCGGGTTAAGAATGAGGCATGACCCACCGAACACCGGCATGACCATGAAACTGGACACCGGAGAGCACAGACGCGTCGCGCGGCGCGAGCACCTACCCGTGCGGCCACGGCCGGCTCCGGCCGCCCCTCGCGTGCGGCGCAACCGGCGGCTGATCCTCGCGCTCGCCGTCGTGATCGTGGCCGGATTCCTGCTCGGCCTGGGCGTGCCCATACACGCCTGAGCCGGGCTCACCAGTGGGGCGGGCGCTCCTCGATCAGCCGGGCGTCCTCGTCGGTCTCGCGCCAGTCGCCCCAGCCGGTGTCGGACTCGTCGCGCGTCTGGTCGGGCAGGACGTCCGGCTCGTCGTCGTCGGACAGGTCGACCGGGCGTTCGTCGTCAGGATTGCCGAACATGGCGACCATTGTCGCGCATCGCGGGGCGGTGGCCGGGTGAACCCCAGGTGAAGATCACTCCTTACGGAGCCGGCGGGCGAACTCGGCGGCGGCAGCGTGCGGGTCGTCCGCCTCGGTGATCGCCCGTACGACGACGACCCGGTCCGCCCCTAGGGACAGCACCTGGTCGAGGTTGCCCAGGTCGATCCCGCCGATCGCGAACCACGGCCGGGCGAACCTCCGGCCCGCGGTGGAGGCCAGCAGCCCGGGGCCCGGCGCGTGCCGTCCCGGCTTGGTCGGCGTCGGCCAGGTCGGGCCGGTGCAGAAGTAGTCCACCCCCGGCTCGGCCGCCGCGGCGGCCGCCTCCTCCTCCGAGTGCGTCGAGCGGCCGATGAGGATGTTCTCCCCGACGATCGCCCGCGCCTGGCGTACCGGCAGGTCGTCCTGGCCGAGGTGCAGCACGTCGGCGCGCACGGCGTGCGCGACGTCCGCGCGGTCGTTGACGGCCAGCAGCGTACGGTGCCGGTCGCAGGCGGCGCGGAACACCGCGAGGTGCTCCAGCTCCCGCCTGGCCTCCAGGCCCTTCTGCCGGAGCTGGACGATGTCCACGCCGCCGCTCAGCGCCGCGTCGAGGAAGTCCGCGAGGTCGCCCCGCTCCTCGCGTGCGTCGGTGCAGAGGTAGAGACGCGCGCGTACGAGCCTGGCCCGCAGGTCGACCGCCCGGTCACTGGGCAGGCGCGCGGGCAAACCGGTGTCCTCTCCAGGCGGGTGAACCGGGCGAGCCGCGGCTCAAAGGGCGAGCGCCTGCGCGCGCCGGTTGATCTCCTTGACGCGGTGTTCGGCGAGCGCCTGCACCGGGGTGCCCGGCAGCGAGTCGTCGGCCGTGAACAGCCACCTCAGAGCCTCGCCGCGGTCGAACCCGGAGTCGTCGAGCACGGTCAGCGTGCCCTGGAGGCCCTTGAGCGGCTGGCCGTCCTGGACGAACGCGGCGGGCACGTGCAGCCCGCCCTCGCGCTGCACGCCCAGGAGTTTGTGGTCTCGGAGGAGTTGCTTGACGCGCTTGAGATCGAGGCCGAGGTGTTCGGCCGTCTCAGGCAGGGTGAGCCATTCGCCCACCAGTGCGTCGGTCTCTCGGTCGATCTCGATTTCGGCAACGGTGTGCGTCACGCAAGCCTGCTTACCATCTTCTGTCCCGTCTGAAACCTCAAATGCGGTCCCGATCGCATGGAGTGTCCTTATTCGGCGCGCACGGCCGCTTTGACCGCGACCGCGGAATCGGCGAGCCGCCCCGCGTCGACCCGCGCGCGCGCCGCGATGGCGCGGCGTCCCTGCAGCAGGTCACGCGGCCGGTCGACGGTCAGGATAGCGACCAGCCGGTCGCCGGACAGCCAGCACGCGGCCCACCCGCCCGCGCCGGGGTCGCCGCGCCAGACCATCGCGTCGGCGACCGGATGATGGCCGGCGTACTGCACCATCCGGCCGAACTGCTCGGACCAGAAGTACGGCACCGCGTCGTAGGCGCGGTCGCCGCCCAGGAGGTTCGCGGCGGCGACGGTGGGCGCGTTCAGCGCGGTGTCCCAGTGCTCGACGCGCAGCCGGCGGCCGAACCGCGGCGACCACCACGCCGCGCAGTCGCCGACGGCGAACACGCCCGGCCGTCCGGTTCGCAGCCCCTCGTCGACCGCGACGCCGTTCTCCAGCGCGAGCCCCGAGCCCGCCAGCCAGCCGGTCTCGGGCCGTACGCCGACCGCGGTCAGGACGATGTCGGCCTCGACGGAGCCGCCGCCGGCCAGCTCCAGGCCGCCGCGCTCCACCGAGGCGACCTTGAGCCCGTGGCGCAGGTCCACGCCGGCCTCGGCGTACCAGCCGGCCGTGACGCGGCCGACCTCGGCGCCGACCGCGCCGGCGAGCGGCGCGTCGGCGGCCTCGACCACGGTCACCCGGCAATCGGCCGCCGCCGCGGCGGTGGCGACCTCGGCGCCGATCCACCCGGCGCCCACGATCACCAGCCGCGCGCCCGGCCGCAGCCCCGTGCGCAGGGCGCGTGCGTCGTCGATGGAGCGCAGGACGTGCTGCGTGCCCTCGCCGGGCAGCCGGATCGGCGTCGCGCCGGTCGCGATGACCAGCCCGTCGAAGCCGAGCGGTCCCTCGTGCGTCTCCAGGTCCTCGCCCAGCGCGGTCGCGCGGCGGCCGAGCAAGAGTTCGCAGCCCAGCGCGGCCCAGTCGGCCTCGACCGTGGTGTCCTCGGCGTCGCCGCGGAGCACGGCCTTGGACAGCGGCGGCCGGTCGTAGGGCGCGTGCTCCTCGGCCGCGACCAGCGTGAGCGCGCCTTCGTACCCCTGGGCACGCAGCGACTCCGCGGTCCGCAGCCCGGCCAGGCCGCCGCCCACGACGATCACGCGCTCCATGCTCGCGACTTTAGGCGACGCGCGAGGACGTAGGCTAGGAGGCCGAGCGCGGGAGTCCGGCGAAACCGGGCTGAGAGGGCGGCAGACCGGCCGCCGACCGCAAGAGCCCGGCCTGTGCCGGGCTCTGAACCTGATCCGGATCATGCCGGCGAAGGGAGCGTCAGTGGACGACGTGGTCATCGTCGGCGGCGGAGTGATCGGCCTCGCGACGGCGTGGCGGTCGCTCGTACGCGGGCTTCGCGTCACGGTCGCCGACCCCGAGCCCGCCGCCAAGGCATCTCACGTCGCGGCCGGGATGCTCACCCCGGTCAGCGAGCTGACCTACGGCGAGGAGGCGCTGCTGCGTCTCGGCCTCGCCTCGCGCGACCGTTACCCGTCGTTCGTGGCGGAGCTGGAGGAGGCGTCCGGGCAGGCCACCGGCTTTCGCGACGACGGCATCCTCCAGGTCGCGATGGACGGCGACGACTTGGCCGTACTCGACGAGCTGCGCCGGTTCCAGGAGTCGCTCGGGATCTCGGCCGAGGCCCTCACCGGCCGCGAATGCCGCCGGCTGGAGCCGATGCTCGCGCCGTACGTGCGCGGCGGGCTCCTCGCGCCCGCCGACGGCTCCGTCGACCCCCGGCGGCTCACCGCGGCGCTGCTGACCGCGGTCGAGCGGCAGGGCGGCACGCTCGTACGCGAGCGGGCGACGGAGGTGCTGACCGAGGACGGCCGCGCCGCCGGGGTGCGCCTCGAGGGCGGCCGAACCCTGCGCGCCGGGCAGGTCGTGCTCGCCGCGGGCCCGTGGAGCGGCGATCTGAAGGGCGTCCCGCCGGGCGCGCTGCCGCACGTACGCCCGGTCAAGGGCCAGGTCCTGCGGCTGCGCTCGGACACCCCGTTCCTCCGCCGGTGCGTGCGCGGACTCGTACGCGGCTCGTCGGTCTATCTCGTCCCGCGTGCCGACGGGGAGATCGTCGTCGGCGCCACGCAGGAGGAGCTGGGGTTCGACACGACGGTCACCGCCGGCGGCCTGTGGGAGCTGCTGCGCGACGCGCGCGAGCTGCTGCCGGGCATCACCGAGCTGGCCTTCACCGAGGTCAGCGCGGGGTTGCGGCCGGGCTCGCCGGACAACGCCCCGGTGCTCGGCGCGTCCGCCCTGCCGGGCCTGCTGCTGGCCACCGGCCATTTCCGCAACGGCGTGCTGCTCGCCCCGGTGACCGGCGACGTCATGGCCGCGCTGCTGGCGACCGGAGAGACGCCCGAGCTCGCCCGGCCGTTCGCCGCGGGCCGCTTCAACGAGGAGGCACCATGAAGATCACCGTTAACGGCGCCGCGCACGAGGCCGAGGACGGCGCCTCGGTCGCGGGCGTCGTGGACTCCGTGACGGGGCGTGCGGCCGGCGTGGCCGTCGCGCTCAACGACCAGGTCGTGCCGCGCGCCGACTGGACCACCACGATCGTGCGCGAGGCGGACCGCATCGAGGTGCTCACCGCCGTACAGGGAGGCTGACATGGCTGAGACGGATCCGCTCGTCATCGCGGGCGAGTCGTTCGGCTCGCGACTGATCATGGGGACCGGCGGCGCGCCGAGCATGAGCGTGCTGGAGGAGGCGCTGGTCGCGTCCGGCACCGAGCTGACCACGGTCGCCATGCGCCGCGTCGACCCGGGCGCGCGCGGCTCCGTGCTCGACGTGCTCGGCCGCCGCGGCATCCGCCCGCTGCCCAACACGGCCGGGTGCTTCACCGCGGGCGAGGCCGTGCTCACCGCCAAGCTCGCGCGCGACGCGCTGGAGACCAACTGGGTCAAGCTCGAGGTGATCGCGGACGAGCGGACGCTGCTGCCGGACCCGATCGAGCTGGCCGACGCCGCCGAGCAGCTCGTCGCCGACGGCTTCGTCGTGCTGCCCTACACGAGCGATGACCCGGTGCTGGCCCGCCGCCTCGAACAGGCCGGCTGCGCCGCGGTGATGCCGCTCGGCTCCCCCATCGGCTCTGGCCTGGGCATCCGCAACCCGCACAACATCGAGCTGATCGTGGAGCAGGCGCGGGTGCCGGTCGTACTGGACGCGGGTCTGGGCACCGCCAGCGACGCCGCGCTCGCGATGGAACTCGGCTGCGACGCGGTGCTGCTCGCCACCGCCGTCACGCGTGCGCAGTCGCCCGCGATGATGGCCGCGGCGATGCGTCACGCGGTCTCCGCCGGGCGGCTGGCGCGGCTCGCCGGGCGGATTCCGAAGCGGCGGTACGCCCAGGCGTCGTCGCCCTGGCAGGGCCTCGGATCGGCCGATTGATCTCGATCAGGTCAAGGATCCATGCTTTCCTACGCACCTGCGGCGATTCTCGCAGTTGAACCCGAATACACTCCCTCCTGATGGATACGACGGTTGCGGACCCTCTCGTCGGGCAGGTGCTCGACGGGCGCTACCGCGTCCAAGCGCGGATCGCCCAGGGCGGCATGGCGACGGTGTACGTCGGCCATGACACGAAGCTTGAGCGCACGGTGGCGCTCAAGGTCATGCACGCGAACCTCGTCGGTGACGCGGAGTTCGTACGACGCTTCATCGCCGAGGCCAAGCACGCCGCGGCGTTGTCGCACCCCAGTGTCGTCGCGGTCTATGACCAGGGCACCGACAAGGGCCACGTGTTCCTCGCGATGGAGTACGTGCCCGGCCGCACCCTGCGGGCGCTGCTGACCGAACGCGGGCGGCTCGGCCCGCGCCAGGCGCTGGAGATCATGCAACCGGTGCTCGCGGCGCTCGGCGCCGCGCACCGCGCGGGCGTGATCCACCGCGACGTCAAGCCGGAGAACGTGCTGCTCAACGCCGACGGCCGCGTCAAGGTCGCCGACTTCGGCCTCGCTCGCGCCGAGTCGGCGAGCAAGCAGACCAAGACCGGGATGCTCATCGGCACCGTCGGCTACCTCGCACCCGAGCAGGTCGTCTCGGGCGACGCCGACACCCGTACGGACGTCTACTCCGCCGGCATCATGCTCTTCGAGCTGCTGACCGGGCGTCAGCCGCACCAGGGCGGCTCGCCGCTGTCCGTCGCGTACAAGCACGTGAACGAGGCCGTGCCGCTGCCGTCGAGCGTGATCCCGGGGATGCCGCCGCAGCTCGACGCGCTCGTCGCGAGCGCCACCAACCGCGACCCGGCGCGACGGCCCTCCGACGCCGTCCACTTCCACGCCGCCGCCGGCGAGGTCTACCGGACGCTGCCGCGCGACATCGACGAGACCCTCGCGGACGTCAGCCCGCTGAACGCGCTGCCGGCGGGCTCGTCGACGCCGGACGGCTCGACGCAGGCGATACCCGCGCCCGCGCACTCCAGCACGCAGATGCTGGGCCCGCACACGATGACGATCCCGCGCGACGCCGGCCGCGAGGAGCCACCGCCGCCCGCCGGGCTGCGGGAACGGCTGCTGAGGCCGCCCGGCCTGTACGGCGTGATCGCCGCCGCGGTCGTCGCCGTCCTCCTGCTCGGCGGCCTGGTCTGGTCCGTGGCCGTGGGCGACACCGAGCGGGTGCCCAGGCTCGTCGGCCTGTCCGAGGAGGACGCGCGTGTCCAGGCCGCCAAGCTGGGCCTGAAGGTCAAGCGCGGCGATTCCCGCTATGACGACAACGTGCCGAAGGACAAGGTCGCCGACGTCCAGCCGAAGGTAGGCGCGGAGGTCAAGAAGGGCGCCCTGCTCACCCTGGTGTTCTCCAAGGGCAAAAAGCCCGTCCCCGTGCCCGACGTGCGCGGCCTGCCGCTCGACCAGGCCAAGCAGCGGCTGAAGGGCGCCGGGTTGCAGGCGGGCGACGAGGAGCAGCAGGACAGCGTCACGGTGCCGCGCGGCTCGGTGATCCGCACCAGTCCGGTGGCGGGCCGGGCGCAGAGCCCGGACGACCCGGTCACGCTGGTGGTGAGCAGCGGCATCAAGATGCCGAACCTCGTCAACATGCGCCGCGACCAGGCGACGGCCGCGCTGAGCAAGCTGGGCCTGAACCCGCAGTGGCAGGAACAAGATCCCGCGCCCGGCCAGCCCGAGAACACCGTCATCGCCCAGGTCCCGCCGCCGGGCCAGCCGGTCAACCGGGGCGACGCGGTCCAGATCACGGTGACCAAGGGCCAGTGCCAGTGGTGGAACCCGTTCTGCCGCGACAGCGACGGTGGCCAGGGCCCCGTACCCCAGGTGACGGGCCAGCCGATTCCGCAGGCACGGCAGATGCTGCGGATGGCCGGCTTCCAGGTCAACGTGAGCAGGGGCCATGGCCGCGACATCGTGACCGGCCAGAACCCGCCCCCGGGCACCCCGCAGCCGCACGGCGCCACCATCACCATCTGGCACTGAGCACGGCGCGGGCCCGGGCCGCCGACCTCGGCGCGTGCGCTCGCGCATAGGCTGTGTCGGCCATGGTCGATGAGCTGACGAGTGAGCTGAGGAGCCCCATCGGGGCCCATGTGCCGGTCGCGAGCGGGCTCGCCACCGGCGGGCTCCGGTACGCCGCCGAGATCGGGGCCGAGGCGATCCAGGTCTTCGTGAGCAACCCGCGCGGGTGGGCGATGGCCGCCGGGCGGCAGGCCGAGGACGCGTCGCTGCGCGCGCACGTGGAGCGCACCGGCATGCCCGTGTTCGTGCACTCGCCGTACCTGGTCAACCTGGGCTCGCCCAACCCGCAGACGGTCGAGAGCTCGGTGGCCTCGGTACGGCACTCGCTGGAGCGTGGCGCGGTGATCGGTGCCAGCGGCGTCGTGATGCACACCGGCTCGGCGGTCTCCCAGTCGCGCGCGGACGCGCTGCGGCAGGTGCGGGAGCGGCTGCTGCCGCTGCTCGACGCGATCCCCGAGGACGGGCCCGACCTGCTCCTGGAGCCGATGGCCGGGCAGGGTGCGGTGCTGTGCGCCTCCATCGCCGACCTCGGCCCGTACCTCGACGCACTGGACCGGCATCCGCGCGCCGGGATCTGCCTGGACACCTGTCACGCCTTCGCCGCGGGTCACGACCTGGCCGCGCCCGGCGGCACGGCGGCCGCCCTCGACCTGCTGGCGGCGACCGCGGGCGACGGACGGCTCCGGCTGATCCACGCCAACGACTCCAAGGACGCCTGCGGCTCGGCGCGTGACCGGCACGAGAACATCGGCGCCGGCCGGATCGGGGCCGAGGCGTTCGCGGAGCTGTTCCGTCACCCGGCCAGCCGTGGTGTGCCGCTGGTGATCGAGACCCCGGGCCGCGGCACCGATCCGCACCGCGTGGACGTCGAGACGCTCAAGGCGCTGCGCGACCGCGCCGGGACACCGGCCTGAAACCGATAGAAAATGGCCTGGGTGCCGCTGAACAACCCCCCGACCGTTCAGCAGCACCCAGGCGCCGCCGCCTGGCCTCCACCCCCCCGAGTCGGAGCCTGGCGGCCGTCCCGAGAACGTTGCTGTGCCGAAACCCTAGGGTCCGCGAGTCCCCCCGCGAAACCCATCGAGCCCTTCCCTCGGTAAACGGTCAGTAGCCGGCGGTATACGTTCGGCAAGTGAAACGCGAGCGGTCGGTCCGGCGCGACGAACGGCGGGATCACCGGGGGCGTTCCGCGCCGGAATCTTCGGGAACGTGCATCCTCGCCATCGCGCGGCCGGTGTGCGCGGGGACGGTCGCCCGCGTCAGCAGCGAGATCCCGATCATGACGGCGAACCCGAGCGGCACCGTGACGAGCGCGGGTTGTTCGATGAGCATGCCGGCCCAGCCGCCCCGCTGCCCGCCGACGATGCGGGCCAGGCCCGCCGCGGCGGCCGGCCCGCCGCCCGCGACGACACCCGCCACCGCGCCGGCCGGCGTCAGGCGCGACCACCAGACGCCGAGCACCAGCAGCGGGCACAGCGAGGACGCGGCGACCGCGAACGCCAGAGTGATCAGCGCGGTCGACTGCGGCGCGCAGGTCAACGAGGCGAGGAGTAAGGGCACCGCCATCGTTATCAGCGCGGCCATGCGGAAGCCGCTCACGCCGCCGCCGAACCCGCGGGAGATGCTCCCGGCGACCGCGACGACCAAGCCGCAGGAGGTCGAGGCGAAGGCCGCGAACGCGCCGGTCGCGACAAGGATGGTCAGCAGGTCGCCCGCGATGCCCGGCAGGATCCGGTGCGGCAGCATGAGCAGCGTCGCGTCGGTCTCCCCGGTCATGAGCAGTTCGGGGGTGTAGAGCCGCCCGAGCGTGCCGAACAGCGCCGGGAACAGGTAGAACGCCGCCAGCATCAGCACCACGATGCTCGCGGTACGGCGTGCGGCACGGCCGCAGGCGTTGGAGTAGAACCGCACGACGAGGTGCGGCAGGCCCATCGTGCCGAGCAGCACGCCGAGCAGCACTGAGTACGTCGCCGCCAGCGGATGGTCGCGGCCGCCCGCGAACGGCGTCGCCCACCGGTCGCCGCGCAGCAGCGTGAGGCGTGCGGTGCGCGGCACTGCCGCGCCCGCCGGGAAGCGCAGCCGCGTGCCGGAGCGCACGCGGTGCGGGCCCGCGCCCAGCCGGATCCGCTCGCCGCGGTGCCGCCGGCCGTCCAGGACGCCGCGTACGGCCACGATGGCCGGCGCGGTGAGCTGGATGCCCGCACTCGCGCTCGCCGTCACCGTGGTGGGCCGGTGGAAGTACGGGACGCGCGCGGCGTCCGCGTCGTTCTGCAGCCGCCAGACGGCCAGGAAGACGAGCCCGGGGACCACGACGGCGATGAGCTTCAGCCAGAACTGGACGGCTAGCACGCCGGTGATGCTGCGCATGCCGCCGGGCAGCACCAGCGCCGCCACCGCGAGGACGACGACCACCCAGCCGGTCCACACGGGCAGCCCGCTGATCACCGACAGGGTCACGCCCGCGCCCTGGAACTGGGGCAGGAGGTAGAACCAGCCGATGACGACGACGCAGCCGCTGACCGCGTGACGGACCGTACGCGAGCCGAGCCGCCAGGCCGCGAAGTCCGACAGCGTGTACGCGCCGGAGCGGCGCAGCGGGGCCGTCACGAGCGTCAGCAGCATCACGTGGCCGGCGGCGGCCCCGATCGGCAGCCACAGCATGTCCGCGCCGTACGCGAGCACGAGGCCGGCCATGCCGAGGAACGCCGCGGCGGAGATGTACTCGCCGCTGATCGCCGAGGCGTTCCACCAGGGCGAGACCTCGCGGGAGGCGGTGAACAGGTCGCCGGCGCGTGCGGGCCGTGTCCGCGCGCAGACGCCCACGAGGGAGGCGACGAGCAGCGAGAGCGCCAGCACAGTGATCACGAATGCACCTCATCGCCGAGGTGGCGGGTCACGGTCACTCGTGCCGTGCCCGATCGGTGAAGGCGCGCTCGGCGCGCTCGGCGAGGCGTACGTGCCGGCGGGCGGCGATCACCCAGATCGGCTGGACGCCCCCGCAGAGGATCACCCACGGCAGCCGTACGCCGAGGAGCCGCACGTGGGAGAGACCGGGTGCGAAGGCGAACAGCATCGGCAGGCCGGCCAGGAGCGCGAACACGATCGCGCTGGTCGCCAGGGCCAGCCGTGCCTGGGCGTGGATCAGCGATCTGACCTGTGCCGCACCGGGCTCGGGGGGCTCGGCGGGCTCGGGGGTCTCCCCGGAGGGTTTTCGGCGGCGGGCGCGCGTGCGGGCGCCGGGGACGGTAACGGTGACGCGCTCGGTCATCTCGGGCCGCGGGCCTCCTGTCGGAATCGGCGTACGAGCAGGTCGCGCACTTCGCGGGTGTGCCGCCGCGCCACGAGCAGCGGCCGCTCGCCGACCTGGACGACGGCGCGGCCGTCGTCGAACCGCAGCTCGCTGATGTGCGCGGCGGCGACGAGCGTGCTGCGGTGGATGCGGATGAAGCCGGCCG
Organism: uncultured Actinomycetota bacterium; assembly: GCA_963799975.1. Taxonomy (GTDB): domain Bacteria; phylum Actinomycetota; class Actinomycetes; order Streptosporangiales; family Streptosporangiaceae; genus Actinoallomurus. The sequence continues at coordinate 2,596,866 of CAWCZF010000006.1, forward strand.
GGCCCCAGCGCTCGGCGAGCGCGGCGAGCGGCACGCGCACGAGGTAGTTGCCGTCGCAGGTGTGCAGCCGGACGTAGTCGCCGTGGGCCTCGGCGTGTGTCACCTCGGCGAGCGGGATCAGCCGGGTGCGGCCGGCGAGCTCGACCGGGATCATCTCGTCCGCCTCGGGCTCCTCGCCGGCGGCGTCGCGGTGCACGGTCTGCTCGACGCGGCGCACCGCCTCGCTCAGCCGGCCCGGGTCCACCGGCTTCAGCAGGTAGTCGACCGCGCCCAGCTCGAACGCGGTCACCGCGAACTCGTCGTGCGCGGTGACGAACACGACCGCGGGCGGGTCGGCGAAGCCGGTGACCAGGCGGGTGAAGTCGAGTCCGTCGAGGCCCGGCATACGGATGTCGAGGAAGACCGCGTCGAGGCGCTGGCCCTCGGCGATCATGTGACCGAGGTCGCGCAACGCCTCGGCGGCGTCGGCGGCCGGACGCACCATCTGCACGCGCGGATGCCGGCGGAGGAGGTAGGTGAGCTCCTCCAGCGCCGGAGCCTCGTCGTCGGCGGCGAGCACACGCAGCATGGCAGGAGACTCTCTTCTTTACTCTTCGCATGCAACTGGTTTCCCGGAGTGACACTCGAGTGTCACCCGGGAGACAGCCCCGTGTGGCACTTGGGGACTCTGAGGCTGACCTTCATGCCGGCGCCGACCGCGGTCTCGATGACCAGGCCGTACTCCTCGCCGTAGACCTGCCGCAGCCGTTCGTCGACGTTCAGCAGGCCGATGCCGCGGGCGGACTCGCTGTCCTCGCCGCTCTCGAGGAGCACGCGCAGCTTGTCCGGGTCCATGCCGACGCCGTCGTCCTCGATGCTGATCGCCGCCTCCGCGCCCGCGTCGCGCGCCACGATCCGTACGTGGAACCGCTGCATGCCGCACTCCATGCCGTGGCGGATCGCGTTCTCGACGAGGGGTTGCAGTGACAGGAAGGGCACCGGAACCGGCAGCACCTCGGGCGCGATCTCCACGCTGAACCGCAGCCGCTCCTCGCCGAAGCGCGCGCGCTCCAGCAGCAGGTAGCGGTCGATCGAGCGCAGCTCCTCGGCCAGCGTGGTGAAGTCGCTCGGGTTGCGGAAGGAGTAGCGGGCGAAGTCGGCGAAGTCGAGCACCAGCTCGCGGGCGCGCTCGGGATCGGTGCGCACGAACGAGGCGATGGTGGTGAGGGAGTTGTAGACGAAGTGCGGTGAGATCTGCGCGCGCAGCGCCCGCATCTCGGCCTCCATCAGCCGCGCCTTGGAGGAGTCGAGCTCGGCCAGCTCCAACTGGCCGGACATCCAGCGCGCCACCTCGCCGAGGATGCGCAGCCGCTGGAACCGCGCGCGCTCGGCGTACGCGGCGAGCGCGCCCGCCACCTTTCCGTCGATGGTGAGCGGCGCGATCATGGCGACCTTGAGCTGGCAGCGCGGGTCGCCGCAGGGGTCGAGGTCGCGGACGATCACTCGCGTACGGCCCTCGGTGAGGACCTGCCCGGCGAGCCGCAGCGTCGAGTCGGAGTGGGCGATGCCGCCCTCCCAGACGAGCAGCCGCTCGGTGTCGGTGACCGCGACGACGGGCACGCCGAGCAGGTCGCGCAGGTGGCGTACGGCCTTGCGCGCGGAGTCCTCCGTGAGCCCGGCGCGCAGCGACGTCGAGGCGACCGAGACGGTGTGCAGGGCGGCGAAGGTCGCCTCGTCGGCCAGCGCGCCGCGGCCCGTACGCTGCCGCATCGCGCACAGTGACCAGCCCACGGCCCCCGTGAGTACCGCGGACGCCGCGGTGAGAAGGGCGTCGGAGGAAGTCGCGAACATGACAGCAGACGGTAATGCCTCTGTCACACGGCGCGTGGCGCGTTCCCTCAGGTGCGGTCTCGCTCCCGCCGTAGTCGTCGCTCCCGTTCGCCCGCGGCCGGGCGGACGGCCGCCCGGGTACGCCCCCCGCGCACCCGACGTCCGGACATCGGCTAGTCTGTGCCGCGTGAGCAACGTCTTCCCCTTTACCTATGGCGGGCCCGGGACACGGGCGGCTGCCAGGAAGACGCTGCACTAAAGGCAACCGCTGAACGAACGCCCCGGGCCCGCAGGCCCGGGGCGTTCGTCGTTTTCGATGATCGAGGAGCACAGCATGGTCGTGGTCATGGCCGCCGAGGCAGCGGAGGCGGACGTCCAAGCCGTCGTCACGCGCGTCGAGGCGGCGGGTGGAGAGGCGTTCGTCAGCCGGGGCGTGAACCGGACGATCGTCGGGCTGGTCGGCGACGTCGAGCAGTTCGGCAACCTCAACCTGCGCGGGATGGCCGGGCGTGGGCGACGTCGTGCGGATCTCGGCGCCGTACAAGCTGGTCAGCCGGGAGAACCACCCGGACCGGTCGGTCGTGCGGGTCGGCGGCGTGCCGATCGGGCCGGGGACGATGACGCTCATCGCCGGGCCGTGCGCGGTGGAGACGCCGGAGCAGACGCTGGGCGCGGCGCAGATGGCACAGGCGGCGGGCGCGAGCCTGCTGCGCGGCGGCGCGTTCAAGCCCCGCACCTCCCCGTACGCCTTCCAGGGGCTGGGCGAGAAGGGCCTGCGGATCCTGGCGGAGGTGCGCGCGGAGACCGGCATGCCGATCGTCACCGAGGTCGTGGACGCGAGCGACGTCGACCTGGTCTGCTCCTACGCCGACATGCTCCAGGTCGGCACGCGCAACATGCAGAACTTCGCGCTGCTCCAGGCGGTCGGGGCCGCGGGCAAGCCGGTCATGCTCAAGCGCGGCTTCAACGCGACCATCGAGGAGTGGCTGATGGCCGCCGAGTACGTCGCCCAACGCGGCAACCTCGACATCGTGCTGTGCGAGCGCGGCATCCGCACGTTCGAGACGGCCACCCGCAACACCCTGGACATCTCGGCCGTACCGGTCGCCCAGCGGCTGTCCCACCTGCCCGTCATCGTCGACCCGTCGCACTCGGGCGGGCACCGCGAGCTGGTCCTGCCGCTGACCCGCGCGGCCATCGCGGTAGGCGCCGACGGCGTGATCATCGACGTGCACCCGCATCCGGAACAAGCCCTGTGCGACGGCCCACAGGCCCTGGTCGACGGCGACCTGCGGGAGCTGGCCAAGGTCGTGCGCACCCTGCCTCCGCTGGTGAACCGCACCCTCGCCCGGTCGTGACCGCGTCTCGCCGGCCGGGCTCGCGCGGCTTGGCCGGCGGGACGCGAGCCTGGCAGGCGGAGGCGCGGCGCACTAGGCTCTGCCCCATGGCGTACTTCACCGCACAGCTCGGACCGCCCCGGCTCTGACCGGGCCGCCCCTTCCTCGCGCCGGGCATGACCGCCCGGCGCTCCTGATGCCGCACCTCATGCGGCCGTGCGCGCCCCGGATCCGGCCCACCTCCCGGTTCGAGCTTCTGGAGCGTCTTCGGTGACCAGCACGTCCATCGACTCTTCCCTGCCTGCCCGCCGCCTCGGCGGCGCCGCCGACATCGTCCTCGCCGCGGCCCTGTGGGGCACCACCGGCACCGTACGCAGCTTCGTCCACGCCAGCCCGGTCGCGGTCGGGGCGGCACGCCTCCTGATCGGCGGCGCGTTCCTGTTCGCCCTGGCCGTGCGCTCCGGCGGCCTGCGCCCGCTGCTGGCCGGCGGCCGGCGTATCCGGCTGGTCCTCCTCCTCGGCGCCGTCCTCGCCGCCGTCTACCAGGTGGCCTTCTTCAGTGCCGTCGCGCGTACGGGAGTGGCCACCGGGACGGTCGTCACGATCGGCAGCGGCCCGGTGTTCGCCGGGCTGCTCTCCTGGGCGCTGCGGATGGGCGCGCCGACCCGCCGCTGGCTGCTGTCCACGGCCGGCGCGGTCGCGGGCTGCGCCGCGCTGACCGCCGGCGGCCGGTCGGCGGGCGTCGAGCCGCTCGGCGTCGCGCTGGCCCTGCTGTCCGGCTTCGGCTACGCCGCGTACGCCACCGTCGCCTCGGCCCTGATCACCCGCGGGGAGGACGACCGGGCCGTCGTCGGGGTCATGTTCGGCGGCGCGGGGGTGCTGCTGCTGCCGGTGCTCCTGGCGTACGGGCCGGGCTGGCTGCTCACCGGGTCCGGCGCGTCGGCGGCGCTCTACCTCGGCCTCGTCACGACCGGTGTGGGCTACGTGCTGTACGGCCGGGGGCTGCGCGACACCCCGGTCGCGGCGGCCACCACGCTGACCCTGGCCGAGCCAGCGGTCGCCTCCGTGTTGGGCCTGGCCGTGCTCGGCGAGCACCTCGGGGTCACCGCGGCCGCCGGACTGGTTCTGCTCGTCGTCAGCCTGCTCATCCTGGCCGTGCCGGCGCGGAGGCCGGCGGGTGAGAGGTAGGCGTCACCGGCCGGCGGTCCGCGCCGCCGGCCGGTCGCGCTCGTGCCGCCTCAGGCCGTCGAGTCGCCGTACGACGGGCGGTGCTCCTGGACGGAGGAGGCGAGTTGCTCGGCCATCTCGCCCGCGTCGAGGCGCTTCTCGATCTGGCGCAGGTCATCGATCTTGGCCCGGGTCTCGGCGCGGCGCGGCGTCAGGACCGTGCAGCAGTCCTCGTCCGGCAGCTCGGAGATCGCGAGCGTGTGGATGCGGCGCGCCTCATCCATGATCTCGATCTTGTCCATGCCGACGAGCGGGCGCAGGATCGGCAGTTCGACGGCGTCGTCGAGGGCGGTGAGGTTCTGCAGGGTCTGGCTGCTCACCTGGCCGAGCGCGTCGCCGGTGATGAGCGCCGCGCCGCCGAGGCCGTGCGCGACGATCTCGCCGGTCTTCAGCATCAGGCGGCGCTGAGCCACGATCTGCAGCCGGTCGGCGCCGGAGGTCTTGATCTGCTGCTGCGCCTTGCCGAACGGCACGACGAACAGCCGCGACCCGCCCTGGAACTTGTCCAGCTCGCGGACCAGGGCGTACGCCTTGTAGATCGACTCGGGACCGGTGAAGGGCATGCCGGAGAAGTGCAGGAAGTCCACACGCAGGCCGCGGCGCATCATGCGGTAGGCGGCCACCGGCGAGTCGATGCCGCCGGACATCAGGACGAGCGCGCGCCCGCTCATGCCGACGGGGAGGCCGCCCGCGCCCGGCGTGCCGTCGGTGAAGACGAACACCTCGCGCTGGTCGACCTCGACGAAGACCGCGATCTCGGGGTGCTTGAGGTTGACCGGCAGGTCGTAGCGCTCCTGGATCTTGGAGCCGAGGAGGATGTTCAGCTCCGAGGAGGTCATCGGGAAGCGCTTGTCGCGGCGGCGGGACCGGATCGCGAACGGGCCCTTGCGCAGCAGCGCCGGGTGCTGGCCGACCAGGTCGAGCGCGGCACGTACGGTGGCCTCGGGATCCTTGGCCACCCGCCAGGCGCGGTGCACCCACACGATGCCCATGACGTCGGTCATCCGGCGCGCGACGGCGTCCACGTCGGCCAGCTCGCCGCTCTCGGTACGTACGACGATCACGCCCTCGCGCTGCCAGACCTGGATCTTGATGCCGAGGCCCTTGACCGCCGCGCGGATGTTGTTCTGGAGCCGTCGCTCGAACTGGTCGCGGTTGCGGCCCTTGAGGACGATCTCGCCCAGCTTGAGCAGCACGCACGGCTCGCCGGTCACCGGCGCGTGCGTCTCCTGCCGCGGGGCCGCGCTCTCGCCGGCCCTCTCGGCCGCCGCGTCGAGCATCGGCATGGGTGGGACCTCCTGCGGGGGATGGGGGTTTGAACGCCTAGTGTCGCGCAAGAAATGCAACGCCGCGACTCGGCCGCGATGTTCCCCTGCCGTTCTTCACGCCGTTCGCGGGCACGCGCGCGCCGTTCGTTCGCGTCAGCGGCGTACGCAGGTGTAGGCGGCGTAGATCGCGCCGCGGAACTCGGCCTGGACGATCTCGAATCCGGCGGCCTGGAGGATCGGCTCGAACAGCCAGCGGAACGTGCTGTACTCGGTGCGCAGGTGCTCGACGAAGTCCTCGCGCGTGTATCCCCGCGCGGGGTCGGCCGCGCCGTTGCCCAGCCAGCGCTCGATGATCTCTTCGGCGTCGCCGGGCGCGAAGTCGAAGACCAGGTCGCGTACGCGCAGCACGCCGCCGGGACGCAGCAGGCCGGCGATCCGCTCCAGGGCCATGGCCTTCCAGAAGTCGGGCAGCTGGTGCAGGGCGTTGCGGGTGACCACGGCGCCGGCGGGCGGCCCGGTGTGCTCGTAGGTCATGAACCCGGCGCGTACGCACTCGAGGTTCGCCAGTCCCCGCTCGGCGGCCCGATCCGCCAGGAAGCGCCCCATCGCCGGCGAGACGTCCACCGCCACGACGCGGTGGTAACCGGCCTCCGCCGCCGCGAGGGCGAACGGTCCCGTACCGGCCCCGAGGTCGACGACGGTCGCCGCGGGGTCCAGGCCCTGCCCGGCGAGCGCGGCGAGATCCTTCTGGACGTCGTCCCGCCCGGCCTCGTAGCCGGCCTTGCGGTCATAGCCGGCGACGTAGGCGGGATCGAGATGCTCAGGACCCGCGTACGCGAGTTCGTCGATGGTCCAGGAGGCGTCCATGCGGCCGATCGTGACACGCCGGCGCCGGGGTCGGCACGCGGTTTTCGCCGCGGGTCACCAGGGCAGCGGCCCGTTCTCGTCGAAGAAGCCGCCGGTCGGCACGTCGTCGTCCAGTGCCGTCAGCCGGAGCACGACCGCGGCCCCCTGGGCGGCCGTACGTGCGCCTTGGTGACCGTTGAGGTCGGTGGCGCACTTGCCGGGCGCGCACGCGTTGACCGTGATCGCCGTGTCGCGGAGCTCCCTGGCGTACTGGACGGTGATCGCGTTGAGAGCCGCCTTCGAGCTGGCGTACGCGAGGTAGAGCGGGAGCGGCGAGCCGGGCGCGGCGTTGACGGTGATCGACGCCAGTCCGGTAGAGAGGTTGACGACGCGCCCCGCCGGTGCGCGTCGCAGGAGCGGCAGCATCGCGTTGGTCACCGCGACGACGCCGAACACGTTGGTCGCATAGACGTCGCGCATCGCGGCGAGGTCGGTGTGACTGGGTGGAAAGCCGCCCTCGTCGTTCCGGTCGGTGATCCCGGCGTTGTTGACCAGGATGTCCAGCCGCCCGAACCGCTCATCGATCCACCCGGCCGCGGCGCGTACGGAGGATTCGTCGGTGACGTCGAGCGGGACGTGCTGGAAGGCATGGGGGAACTCACCGCCTTCGGCGGACAACTCGGCCACCGCCCGCTCACCGCGCACCCGATCTCGCGAGGAGGCCAGCACCACGTGACCCGCACGCGCGAGCCCGAGCGCGATCTGCCGTCCGATGCCCTTGTTCGCCCCGGTCACCAGCGCCACTGTCGCCACCGTGCGACCCTACCTTGATCACGCACAGGGCCGGCCACGCGCGTACGGACCTAGCCGAAGATCTCTTCGGCCGACTCGGCCGTGATCGCCCGATCCAGCCAGACGCTCAGCTGCTCGATGTCCGAACACTCACCGATCCGGATCCGCACCTCGTCCGGCACGTCGATCCCGCGTGCGCCCAGCACCGCCAAGACCGACTCCGCTTTGCCTTCGACCTTCCCTTCCGCTTTCCCTTCGGCCTTGCCCTCGGCCTTGCCCTCACCGAAGTAGCCGCGGGCGTAGTCGCTCTTGTAAGTGTGCTTCGTCGTCTCCAACAGTGCCTCCATCACGTTCCGTGCCGTCTGGGGAAGCACGGCGAACACCTCATCAATATAGGCACCCGCCTGCTTACTATCGATTCTCTGCAGGCAGTCGAGCATCGCGGCGAGCACCTTGTCGCCGTCCGGCCCAGCGCCGTGGATCACCGCCGACATGACGGCGAGTTCCGGCGCCACGTTGTCGGTGCCCGCGTCGGTCAGCACCGGAACCTCCTCCGGCCCGAGCACCAGCGGCGTCAGCACCAGGCCCGGGTGGCCCAGCGCGATCGGGTGGCGGGCCCACCTCGCCACTCCGCTCTTGTGGCAGATCACCAGCAGCATCACCGGGCAGCCGAGACGAGCGCGGGCGGTCGCGAGATACGCCGGCCAGCTCAGGCGCTTGCGCGAGTCCGGTTTCCGCTGGACCTCGACGATCACCGCCAGTGCGTTGTCGCCGTCGCCGCCCAGCGTCACCAGTGCGTCGGCGTGGTAAGCGGCCGGGGAGTGTTCGCTCAGGTCGCCAGACTCAAGCCGGGCCTGGCGGAAGGAGGGCACGAGGCCCGTACGGACGCACTGCAGCAGGTCCGCCGCCAGCGCCGGGCGCTCGCGGACCATCTGCAGCCACATCTCATGGTCACGGGAAGGCATGACACGAACACTATAGGTAATCTATTGGTCACGTACGGTTAACGCGATAGCCCGGGTAAACCGAAGAGACCCCCGCCGTGTCGGCGAGGGCCTCAGGGGGACGAGGCGGTCAGCCGAAGAAGACCTCGGACTCGGTGTAGCGCTCGGTCGGGACGGTCTTGAGCTGGTCCGTGGCCGCGCTCAGGTCCACGCGCAGGATGTCGGTGCCCTGCAGGCCGACCATCTTGCCGAAGTCGCCGTCGGAGACCGCGTCGATGGCGTGCAGGCCGAAGCGGGTGGCCAGGACGCGGTCGAACGCGGTCGGGGTGCCGCCGCGCTGGATGTGGCCCAGGACCGTCGTGCGCGCCTCCTTGCCGGTGCGCTTCTCGATCTCGGCGGCCAGGCGCTCGCCGATGCCGCCGAGGCGTACGTGGCCGAAGGCGTCGAGCTCCTGGTTCTGGGTGTCCATCTGGCCGTCGGCCGGGTGTGCGCCCTCGGCGACCACGATGATCGGGGCGTAGCGCGTCTTGAAACGGCTCTCGACGTAGCCGCAGACCTTCTCGATGTCGAAGGGCCGCTCGGGGATCAAGATGACGTTGGCGCCGGACGCCATGCCGGCGTGCAGGGCGATCCAGCCCGCGTGGCGGCCCATGACCTCGCAGATCAGCGCGCGGTGGTGGGACTCGGCCGTCGTGTGCAGGCGGTCGATGGCCTCCATCGCGATGTTGACCGCGGTGTCGAAGCCGAACGTGTAGTCGGTGGCGCTCAGGTCGTTGTCGATCGTCTTGGGCACGCCGACGACCTTGACGCCGCGGTCGTGCAGCTGCCGCGCGACGCCCAGGGTGTCCTCGCCGCCGATGGCGATGAGCGCGTCGACGCCCAGCCCGGCGAGGTTGTCCTTGATCCGCTCGACGCCGCCCTCGATCTTGATCGGGTTGGTACGCGACGAGCCGAGGATGGTGCCGCCGCGCGGCAGGATGCCGCGTACGGCCTGCACGTCCAGCGGAACGGTGTCACCCTCGAGGGGGCCGCGCCAGCCGTCGCGGAAGCCGACGAACTCGTATCCGTAGACCTGGACGCCCTTGCGGACCACTGCACGGATGACGGCGTTCAGGCCGGGGCAGTCACCGCCGCCGGTCAGCACTCCGACACGCATGTCGACTCCTCTTCAACCTTGGACTGACCCGACCAGACTAGTGGCGCGGGCCCGGTGGTGCGGCATCACGCGAGCGATACCGCAATTGGTCTAGACCATAGCGGATAAACACGCCTCCGATCAGCCCGTACGAGCAGATCCGCCCGAACTCCTCGCGTTCGTACCCGGTCTTCATCGGGGGGTCGCCGTACGGTCACCGCCGGTTCGCGCGAGCGGCCGGACCCGGCCGGGTGGACAATGGCCGGAACGACCGATGAAACGGCCTCTCGCCGTCGGCAGGTATACGCCCGGAGACCGAACTGAGGGATGATGGTCATCTTCCCAACCCGGGGCCGTAGGCGCCCACGATCCGCACCCGCAACCTTGTGTCAATCAGAGTTGTCCCGGCCGTAGGCTCATCGCGTGAGCGTCGGTCGACGGTAGTTCGAGGGGAGGCGCCATGGCGTTGACGCCGGGCGTCCGGCCGGAGGAGACGGGCGTGTCGCGCGACGGCTACGGCCGCGCGCAGAGGGGGGCCGGGCGATGAGCCGTCGCGGCAACGGCCTGACGGCGGACGCCTACGTTCCGGTGGCCGACCTCACACCGCAGCTCGCCGACGCGATGCTGGCCGCACTGCGCGAGGCGGGCATCGCCGCGTACGCGGTCCCCGCGCCGGGTGAGACCGGGGGCTACCTGGACGTACGCCTGCCGGAGGAGCCGACCGACCGGCTCTACGCCGACGCCAGCGCCAAGTCGGCGGCCGAGGAGATCCTCCAGACCCGGCTGCCCGAGCTGCGCGCGGACTACGCGGCCGCACGCGATGAGGACCAGATCTTCGCCGAGATCGTGGCGCTCTTCGACCGGCCCTCCGCGGGCGGGGAGACCCCGTGGCCCGCCGAGGAGAACATCGACGAGACCCCCGAGGAGCCCGCCGACGACGCCGCCGAGGAGCCGCCGGCCGAGTCCACCGGTGAGCTCACCCTGACCGCGCGCGTCGTCAAGCCCGCCACCGACGACGAGGACGACGAGCACTTCGTCCCCCCTCCCCCGCCCCCGTTGCCGAAGCCGGACGCGATGACGCGCCTGGCCTGGGTCGCGCTGCTGGGCGGCCCGCTGTACCTCGTGGCGTCGGTGTTCCTGGCCTGGGAGGTGCCGAGCTGGGCCGCGTTCGTCGCGGTCGCGGCGTTCATCGGCGGCTTCGTCGCCCTGGTGCTGCGCATGGGAGACGACCCGCCCGAGGACGACGACGGCGCGGTGGTCTGACCCGCGACGACGCCGCGGTCACGGCAGGCGCAGCTCCGCCAGGACCGGGCGGTGGTCGGTCGCCTTCGGGTAGTCGGCGAGGAGTTCGGGCGCGTCGGGCACTCCGCAGCCCAGGATCTCCACCCCTGGATCGGCGAAGATCCCGTCGATGCGGGTGCGTGGCACGCCGGCGCTGTACGTCGCACCCTGGCCCGCCGGCGCGGCCGCGAAGCCGTCCTGGAAACGCGACGTCAGGAAGTCCCACGTCGCGCCGCCCGGCTCCTCGTTGAGGTCGCCCGCGACCACGACCGGCGCGCGGAACCGCTCGCGCGCCCGGTCCAGCTCGGCGGTGATCTCCTCCGCGTGCCGCAGACGCGGGCCGTCGGCGAGGTCGAGGTGGACGCTCGCCGCGACCAGCCTTGCCTCGCCGACCTCGAACAGGCCGAGCACCAGGCCGCGGCGGTGCATGCCCTTCACCGGGGACAGCAGCCGGTGCTCGCGGTGCAGCAGCGTCGCACGGCGCCCGGCGTACAGCTCGAGGCCGGCCGGACGCTCGCGTACGGCGAGGCCGAGCGCGACCCGGCGCGCCAGCCAGCGCCGCTTCCGCAGCCAGAAGGCGAACCTCGGCGCCTCCTGGACGCACACCACGTCCGGCGACAGCCGGCTGATCACCCGTGCGAGCGCGGCCCGGTCGTCGCGCATCGACCGGATGTTGTAGCTCAGCAGGCGGATCGTCGTCAACGCGGCTCAGCGCATGCGCGCCAGGTCCGCGGCGCCGACGATGCCGGCGTCGGGCCCGAGTTCGGCGATCCGGACGTCGGCGAAGACACGGTGGCCGCGGCCGGTGAGGGCGTTCTCGAACGCGGCGCGCGCCGGGTCGAGCAGCAGGTCGCCCGCCTCCGACAGACCGCCGCCGATGATGAACGCGCCCGGGTCGAGGATGGCGGCGAGGTCGGCCATCCCCTGGCCGACCCACGCGGCCACGCTGCGGAAGCACTCGAGCGCCGCCGTGTCACCACCGCGCGCCGCCTCGGTGATCTCCGGGCCGCTGATGCCCTCCGGCGAGCCGTCGCCGAGTTCGAGCAGGCGTCCGGCCAGCGCGGGCGAGACCCGTGCGAGTTCGCGTGCCTCGGCGACCAGCGCGTTGCCCGAGGCGTACTGCTCCCAGCAGCCGCGGTTGCCGCAGCCGCACCGCCGCCCGTCCGGCACGACGCGGAAGTGGCCGAACTCGCCGCCGATGCCGAACCGGCCGCGGTACAGCTCGCCGTCCATGATCAGGGCGCCGCCGATGCCCGTGCCGAGCGTGATCAGCGTGATGTGGTCCTCGCCGCGCCCGGCGCCGAACTTGGCCTCGCCCCAGGCCGTGGCGTTCGCGTCGTTCTCGACGATCACCGGCAGGCCGACCTGGCTCTCGACCTTCTTCTTGATCGGCTCGTCGCGCCAGGCGAGGTTGGGCGCGAACAGCACCATCGAGCGGCTCTCGTCCACGAAGCCGGCGGCGCCAAGGCCGACCGCCTCGACCTCCCCGAACTTGCCCTTGAGGATGTCGACGACCTCGGCGATGACCGCGGCCGTCTCGTGCGGGCTGGTCGAGGGCGTCGGGCGGCGGAGCTTCTCGACGATCCGGCCGCGGTCGTCGACGACTCCCGCCGCGACCTTCGTGCCGCCGACATCGACCCCAATGGTCAGCGTCATCGGCGCGGCCCCTAGTCGCTGTGCGGCCGGCCGCCGTCGGCCGGTGCGTCGCCCGGCTCCTGGCGCGGCGGACGCGTACGCTCGAACCCCGCTACCGCCTCGCGGAACGCGGTGAAAAGCGACTCACCGGCCGACATCACGTGGCTCACGACGTCGGGACCGGACGTACGGGAGGCGGCGATCGCCCGGCAGACCGGGCAGTAGCGGCATTCGGGCGCGCCGGTCGCGACGTGCTCGCCCCATGCCTCGCTCGTCGCGTCGCTCCACACGTCACCGGAGGCCGCGCCGCCGCTCACGCGCCTGCGCAGCACTTCCGCGAGGCGCACGGCCTCAAACAGCACCGATGCTGGCTGTTCACTCATTGGCTCATCATCTACCTAATCGTTCGGCGTGAAACGGTACCGTCTTGGGAGGCATGCGTTGCGCACAGGTCGAGGAGACGTCGGCATGCCCTACGCCTCGACGCGCCGTTTGAGCCCTTTGAGAGCTGTTTCGATTATCCGCTTCTCCGCCTTGCGCCGGACCATGCCGATCATCGGAATGCGCACGTCGACCGCGAGCTCGTACGTCACTTCGGTGCTCCCATCGGCCGGGGTGAGGCGGTACGCCCCGGTCATGCCGGTCAGCATGGTGCCGGCCTCGGCGAGGTTCCAGTGCACCGCGTCGTCGGCCACCCAGTCATAGGCCAGCACGTAGGTGTCCTTGATCGGCCCGGCCTCCAGCGTGATCCGCACCTGCTCGGCCCGCCCGTCCTCGGCAGTGGAGAGCACCTCGGCGGCGGTGATGCCCTCCGCCCATCCAGGGTATGCGGGAAAGTCGGCGATGACCGCCATGATCTCCGGCGCGGAGGCGCTGATCATGATGCTGGAGCTGGTCCGGTCCGCCATCGGCACGTTTCCTTTCGTCCGGGTGGTCGCTCTGTCAAACCCTTCGCGGAGCGTATCCGCTCACCACTCCAGGACGTACGGCGCGCCACGGCTGCGGAAGTGCCCGACGTTGACGCACTCGGTGCGGCCGATGCGCGTACGGCGCGCGAGCGGCTGGTGTACGTGGCCGAACAGCACGTAGCGCGGCTGGGTCTCGCGGATGGCGGCCAGCACCGCCTCGCTGCCCCGCTCGAAGCGCCGCGCCACGGTGTCGTAGAGCAGTTCGGGCACGGCCGGCGGGATGTGGCAGCACAGCACGTCGACCGCGCCCACCGCGGCGACCTTGGCGGCGTAGGTCTCCTCGTCCAGTTCGTGCGGCGTGCGGTACGGCGTGCGCAGGCCGCCGCCGACGAAGCCGAACCGCCATCCGGCGATCTCGGCCGTCTCGCCGTCGAGCACGTGATGGCCCTCGCGGAGGTTCTCCGCCCACAGGTGCGGGATGTCGACGTTGCCGTACGTGAGGTAGGCGGGGGCGGGCATCGCCTCGAACAGCGCCTTGTACTGCCGTCGGACCGCCGCCTCGATGTGCTCGCGCGGCTCGCCGTCGAGGGAGGACCACAGCGCGCGGGAGTAGTCACGCGCCTCGTCGAACCGCTTCTGGGTGCGCAGTGCGATGAACGCGTCGGCGTGCCGCTCGCCGAACAGGTCGGCGAAGATCCCTTGGGAGTGGTCGTCGTAGTCGATGAACAGGACCAGGTCGCCCAGGCACACGAAGGCGTCGGCTCCGTCACCGGCGGCGGCGAGCGCGTCCACCCGCCCGTGCACGTCGCTCACCACATGAACCCGCATGGGCAAACCCTATTCCGGCCCTGCCCCGGGTTCGTGCGTACGCCTCCAGACGTGCGCCTTCGCGCGTGCGCGTCGTCAGATGTGCGGTGACGCGTCGACCAGGGTCCGCCACTCGCGCACGAGGCCGGCGTCCACGGCGTTGGCGCCCGTCTCACGACGCCGGCGTACGGCCACGCCGACGTGGAACGCGTCGACGCCGGCCGCGACGAGCACCGCGACGTGCTTGCGGCGCAGGCCGCCGCCCGCGAGGATCAGCGACCCGTGTGAGGCGGCACGCCGCAGCAGCGCCGCCATCCCGGCGTCCACGCCGTGCGCCGAGCCGGCGGACAGCACGGCGTCCAGGCCGGGCAGCTCGGTGATCGCGAGCCATGCCGCGTCGGTGCACGCGGCGTTGTCCACCGCGCGGTGGAACGTCCACGGCAGCGGCGCGACGGCGTCGGCGAGCTTGGTGGTCGCCGCGACGTCGACGGTGCCGCTCGCGTCCAGGAACCCGAAGACGAAGCCGTCCGCGCCCGCCTCCGCGTGCTCGGCGGCCGCACGGCGGAGCCGGTCCAGCTCCGGCCCGGTCGTACGGAACCCGGTCTTGGCGCGCAGCATGACGCGCATCGGCAGGGAGGTGACCCGCCTCATCGCGGCCACGGTGCGCGGGTCCGGCGACAGCCCGCCGGCGCGTACGTCCGCCACGACCTCGATCCGGTCGGCGTCGCCGTCCTCGGCGGCCTCGGCGTCGGCCTCCGTCTGCGTGATGACCTCGAGCAGCGACATCTTCCTCCCCGGTTCACGGCGGACCACCGCATCATCGCGGCGTCCGCGGGCCACGCGGACTCGATTGACCTCGTCTTTGCCGGCCTGACCGTCTCCTGACGCCCCCCTGACCACAGATCCAGCATGACGCCATCAAGGTGAACGAGTGCCGAGACCGGTGATAAGAAGAAGTGCGAGACGCGTCACCCGCCGAAGGCTACCGATCGGTAATCGGAAGCGATAGCGTCCGAGCTGCCCTTGGCGCCGTGCGGACATAAGGAGAAGTCGTGCGTGAGTTCAGCGTTCCCGCGCAGGTGACGATCGCCGACTCGGCGAATCTGACCGAGACGCTCTTCTCCCGTGCCGCCGAAGACCCCGGCCGCGTCGTCTTCCGCCGCAAGGAGGGCACGGGCTGGAGCGACGTCACGGCGCGCGCGTTCGCCGACGACGTCGCGCGCGTCGCCGGCGGGCTCGTCGCGGCGGGCATCGAGCCGGGCGACCGGGTCGCGCTCATGTCGCGGACACGTTATGAGTGGACCGTCGCGGACTACGCCGTCTGGACGGCGGGCGCGGTGGCCGTGCCGATCTATGAGACGTCGTCGGCGTCGCAGATCGAGTGGATCATCGGCGACTCGGGCGCGAAGGCGATGTTCGCCGAGAGCGACGAGCACGAGAAGGCGGTCGCGTCCGTACGCGACGCGCTGCCCGGTCTGACCCACGTGTGGCGTATGGACGACCTGCCGTCCGGCGACGCCGGCGACGACCTCGAAGAACGGCGCGCGTCACGCGCCTACGCCGACCTCGCGACGGTCATCTACACCTCGGGCACGACGGGCCGCCCGAAGGGGTGTGAGATCACCCACGGAAACCTCCTCGCGACCGCGCGCAACACCATCGAGGGCGCGCTGGAGGAGGTCTTCGGCCTCACCGACGGCTCGACGCTGCTGTTCCTCCCGCTCGCGCACGTGTTCGCCCGGCTCATCGAGGTCGGCTGCGTCGAGGCGGGCGTGACGCTCGGCCACACCTCCGACCTGACCGACCTCGTCGCCGACCTCGGGTCGTTCCGCCCGACGTTCCTGCTGGCCGTCCCCCGGGTCTTCGAGAAGGTCTACAACGGCGCCGAGCAGAAGGCCGCGGCGGACGGCAAGGCACGGATCTTCCACGTGGCCGCGGACACCGCGATCGCCTACAGCAGGGCCGCCTCGCCGGGCCTCGGGCTCCGGGTGAAGCACGCGGTGTTCGACCGCCTCGTCTACACCAAGCTGCGTGCCGCCGTCGGCGGCCGGGTGACGCACGCGGTGTCGGGCGGCGCGGCCCTCGGCGAGCGGCTCGGGCACTTCTTCAACGGCGTCGGGATCACCATCCTCGAGGGGTACGGCCTGACCGAGACCACCGCGCCGATCGCGGTGAACCTGCCGAGCGACAACCGCGTCGGCACGGTCGGCAAGCCCATCCCCGGCTCGTCCGTGCGCATCGCCGACGACGGCGAGATCCTCGCCAAGGGCCCGAACGTCTTCGCCGGCTACTGGCACAACGAGGAGGCCACCAAGCAGGTGCTGGAGGACGGCTGGTTCCACACCGGCGACATCGGCGAACTCGACGACGACGGCTACCTCAAGATCACCGGCCGCAAGAAGGAGATCATCGTCACCGCCGGCGGCAAGAACGTCGCGCCCGGGCCACTCGAGGACCGGCTGCGCGCCCATCCGCTGGTCAGCCAGTGCCTCGTCGTGGGCGATGGCCGCAAGTTCGTCGGCTGCCTGATCACACTGGACCCCGAGGCGATCGAGCCGTGGCAGGAGCAGCACGGCAAGGCCGGGCTGTCCATGGCCGAGCTGGCGGAGGACCCGGACCTGGTCAAGGAGATCGACGCCGCGGTGGCCGAGACCAACGCCTCGGTGTCCAAGGCCGAGGCCATCAAGAAGTACCGCATCCTGGCGGCCGACTTCACCGAGGAGAGCGGGCACCTCACCCCGACCCTCAAGGTCAAGCGCAACGTCGTGGTCAAGGACTTCGACGCGGAGATCGACGCGCTCTACGCCTGACCCTTCAGTCCTGACCTTCCAGGAGGGCGGCGAACCTGCCCGCCTGCACCGTCCACCGCCACTCGCGTTCGACCCACGCGCGGCCCCGGCCCCCCATCGCGGCCGCGGCCGCCGGGTCGCGCAGCAGGTCGATGACCGCCTCCGCCACGGCGGGGACCGAGCGGCCGTCGACCACGAGGCCGGTCTCGCCGGGCAGCACGGCGTCCGGCGCGCCGCCCGAGTCGCCCGAGACGACCGGCAGGCCGGTGGCGGACGCCTCGAGATAGACGATGCCGAGCCCCTCGACGTCGAGGCCGCGCCGCCGCGTACGGCAGGGCATCGCGAAGACGTCCGCGGCGTCGTAGTGCGCGGGCAGCCGTTCCCAGGGCACCGTCCCGGTGAACCGTACGGCGGCGGCCAGGTCCAGGTCGGCGCGCAGCCGCTCCAGGTCCCGCCGGTACGGCCCGTCGCCGACGAGCAGCAGCGCGGCGTCCGGCACCGCCTTGCGCACCCGCGGCCAGGCGTGGATCAGCGCGTCCTGGCCCTTGCGCGGCACCAGGCGCGAGACACACGCCACGACCGGCCGTCCCGTCAGCCCGTACCGCGCGCGTACCTCCTCGCCGCCCGCGCCGGGGCGGAACGCCGTCTCGTCGACTCCGGGGGCGAGCCGCCGCATGCGCGCCGCCGCCGCAGGCGACAGTCCGCGTGCGATGCGCGCGCGGGTGTACTCCCCGAGGTAGGTGAGGACGTCGGCCCCGTCGCCGATGCGGCGCAGCAGGCCGCGCGCCCCGGGGAGCGACGCCCAGCCCGCCTCGTGGCCGTGGGTGAGCCCGACGACGCGTACGGCGCCCGCACGCCGCAGCGCCGGGCCGAGCAGGCCGAGCGGCGCGGCCGCGCCGAACACCACCGAGTCACAGCCCCGCTCCGCGACGATCGCGGCCGCGCGGCGCAGCACCGCGGGCGAGGGCAGCATCAGCCGCGTCGGGTGCCGGACCACCGGGAACGGCTGCGCGGCGTCGAATGCCTCCGCACCCGGCCACGCGGGTGCGTACACGATGATCGAGCCGAGCGGGCGGCGCAGCGCGAGGTTGTGCACGAACGCCTGGATACCACCAGGTCGGGGTGGGAAGTCGTTGGTCACGACGAGCGTTTTGGTCATGGCCACGCCAGCATCGCACGCATGATCACATTTCGGTTCCAGGCCAGTGACCGCAACGAAACACGGCGTTAATCTTTACAGGTGTCACATGTGGCCGCCCTAACCCCGCCCGGGCTGCGCTGAGATCAATGCGGACCTGACGAGGCCACGGCGGTGGAATCTCCACGGATTAGGAGGAGCCACCTTGACCGAGACCCCCCGACCCCCTGCGGTATCGGCGATAGCAGACCCTGGACCCCTGGGCCTCGCCGCCTTCGCACTCACCACATTTCTGCTCTCCGCCAAGAACGCCGCCTGGACGGACGGCACCGACGCGTGGCTGGGCTACGCATTCGCGTACGGCGGCCTGTGCCAGTTGCTCGCCGGCATGTGGGAATTCCGCAATCGCAACGTCTTCGGCGCCACCGCGTTCTCCACGTACGGCGGCTTTTGGATCGGCCTCGGCTGGTACGTCCAGCACGTGGCGCCGACGGCCGCCAAGGCCGCCGGAACCGGAAACCCCGAGTTGCTCATCCAGAACGACCTCGGGTGGATCCTGCTCGCGTTCGCCATCTTCAACACCTACATGCTCCTCATGAGCACGCAGGTCAACACGGCGGTCTTCGCGGTGTTCCTCACGCTGGAGATCACCGAGATCGTGCTGTTCATCGGCAACTTCTCCCACAGCACCGGCACGGTCAAGCTCGGTGGGTGGATCGGCGTCCTGACCGCGCTCGTGGCCTGGTACACCTCGGCCGCCGGAGTGGCCAACGGCACGCCCGGCCGGATCTCACTGCCGGTCGGCGCGCCGTTCGGCGGTGGCCGCGTCGCCACCACGGACACGGTCGTCGAGTAGTCGCCGTACAGGTCCCAGCACGACTCTTTCGCCGTGACCGCGCCCGGTCGGCGCGGTCACGGCGAAGTGCCGTTCAGCGAGCGGCTCGGGCACCGGGACGCGATGGAGCCGGGCCCACTCGCGGCCCATGGCGATCCGCTGCGGCCCGGTCGGGTGGGTGTTCCACAGCGCGTACTCCAAGGCGCCGGGCGACAGCTCGTCGAGGTTGCGGGCGCCGAGCGAGCGCTGCATCCGCACGTACGTCTCCGGGTCACGTGTCAGGTCGAGCGCGTGCATGTCGGCGCGTGCCTCGATGCGGCGGCTCACGAGATTCTCCACCGGGGTCGCGACCTGCACCAGCACGGTCACCGCGGCGAGCAGCAACGCCGCCGAGCGCGGGTCGGCGGCCGACGTCGACGCCGGCGCGGCGGAGCAGCCGCGGCGAGGTGAGAACCAGGTAGAGCACGCAGACTCCGGCGGCCGCCCCGAGCGCGCCGACGAGGGTCCCGTGGAGCACGTCGCCGCGCTTGGCGTGACCGAGTTCGTGCGCGACGACCAGCTCGATCTCCGCCCGCGGCTCGCTGCTCAGCAGGGTGTCGTAGACGACGATCCGCCGGGTCGAGCCGAACCCGGAGACGTAGGCGTTCAGCTCCGTCGTCCGCTTGGAGGCGTCCGCCACGAGGACGTCGTCCACAGGCACGCCGTCGCGTCGCGCCATCGCGAGCAGGTCGGTGCGCAGCGGCCCGGCGGCCATCGGGTGGAAGGAGTTGAACAACGGCTCGACCAGCACCGGATATCCGAACGAGGCGGCCGCGACCAGCACGAACCCGCCCGCCGCCGCCCCCGCCCACCAGCGGCGCGGGAAACCGGCGGACCAGGACGTGCAGGCCGAGCAGCACGACGATCCAGATGACGAGGGTGACGCCGAGCGAGGTCGCCTGGTCGGCGAGCCAGCCGCCCCAGTGCTCGGTGGACAGCCCGTACCGGCGCAGCACGACCTCGGCGCGTACGTCGAACGGCAGCCCGGCCAGGCGGGTGACCACGGCGAGCGTGACGGCCGCGCCGGCCAGGCGGAAGGGCAGCCGGCGCAGCGGCCGGCCCGCCGCGCCGACCAGCCGTGCGCCGAGCGGGGTGAGGCCGAGCAGGAGCGCGACCGCGATCCCGGCGAGCGAGCCCGCCGTACGCGGACGGGTTCAGCTCACCGTTGAACGCGTGCGCGCGGGCGATCTGCGCGGGAGTGAAGTCGAGCGCGGGATCGGGCCCGCGCGCGGCGCCGGGCAGCGGATGCCAGGGCGTCGTCACCACGACCACCGCGGCCAACAGGGCGAGCAGCACCACCGCCGCGACCGCCGCCGCCCGCCGGTCCGCCCGGCGCGTAGCCGCGGGACCAGCCGCCCGACCATCGGCCGCCGCCTCGCCCGCACCTCCGCCCGGCACGGCCGCCGCACCCTCCGCCGCCCTCCCGCCGCCAGGACCAGCCGCCGCCGCCTCACCCGCATCCGCGTCCGGTACGTCGGTGTCCGTCACGGCCGCGGGTCCCGGAGCCGCCGCCGCGGCGTCGGCGACGTCGGCGGCATCGGGGACAGCGGCGGAGCGCGCCATACGACGCGGGCGTGGTCTCACGTGAGCTCCTTGCGAAGGTAGGCGCGCCATTCGGCGTCGAAGCGGCTCGTGCCGATGCCGAGCACGGCGCGCAGGGCGCGGTCCTCGGCCCGCGGGTCTCCGGCGTCGCCGGGCTCGGCCGCCGCCGTACGGTAGAGGCGCACGAGACGGTCCTCCCCGTAGCGCTCGGCGACCATGCGGCAGGCGAGCCACGCCTCCTCGTACGCCGCCGAGAGCCGGTCGCCCGAGCCGTCGAACTCGGCCCGGCCCGGCGGGGCCGGCGGCACGTCGCCGGCCGCGATCCGCACGGCCAGCTCGCGGCCCGCCGCCTTCGTCGCCACGCCGGTCGCCCTTGTACCCGACGTAGTCGGCCAGGCCCTCGATCAGCCACATCGGGGTCCGGCCGTCGCGCGCGCCGCCCATCGCGACGTGGACCAGCTCGTGGGTCAGCACGACGTGACTGCCCAGCGCGTTGAGGCGGCCGAACGCGGTCGGGGTGATGACCACGCGGTCCTCCCCGGTGCCCGCGCCGCCGGCGTCGCCCGTCACGGTGGCGAGCGCGGCGATGTCGCCGAGGTTGCGCATGTCGCCGGCGAGTTCTTCGGCCTGCTGCTCGGTGGCGGGCACGAGCGCGACGACGTGGCGGGACCAGCGGTCGCCGACGACGCCGGAGACGACGCCGACGCCGGCGTCGAGCCGGGCGGCGATGTCGCGCAGCCCGGCGGTGCGCGAGCGCGGGCTCCGCCCGGCCGCCGCGCCGTCCTCGGCGAGCACGATGCTGCGCCGTCCGCGGACCACCGTGAGGGTGCCGCCGCTCCAGATCTGCGGGTCGTCGCGCAAGCCGTGGGCCGCGCCGTCGCCGGAGACCACCCAGCCCGCGCCAGGGTCGCCGGTCGAAGGTGAGGTACTCGGTGTAGACGAGCTCGCGGCGGTCGAAGTCCCGCAGCCGGTACGCGAGCCGCAGCCTCGCCGTCCAGCCGTCGTCGGCGGCGACCGCGGGGCGCGCGTCGGTCAGCGACTCACGCCAGGAGGACAGGGGCACCTTGGCCAGGTTGTCGAACAGCACCTCCTGCCCGGCGCGGAACGCCTGGCCCGAGGGGTCGACGGTGGCGAGGAAGGCCGTACGGTCGCGGGCGAGGACCGCGCGGGAGCGGCGTTGCAGGAGGGCGTTCACGGTCGCGACGCCGGGTGCGGGCAGCGCCCCGGCGACCGGTGCCGCGCGGGCGGCGGACCGCGCCTCGGGGTCGTGCATCGCGACGTAGCCGACCGCGGCGGCGAGGTTGACCACCAGCGCCAGGCCGACCGAGCCCGCGAACGCGACCGGCACGGTCGCGCGTGGGTGCAGCTTCCCCTTGGCCGGCATGCGCGCGATCCTAGCCCTCGATGCTGTGCGGCCCGGGGCCGTCCGCGCAGGGACGGTCCCGGGCCGCGCGGCAGGACTGAGCACGCCGTTAGTACGGGCGAGCACCCCCGTTGAAATGGTGCCGGTAGTAGCTGTTCAGCAGAACCTGCTTGATCCGCGTGCCGGTGTGGGCCGCGTGGATCATGTACACCTTGCTGACCCTTGACCTTCGAGACGATGCCGGTGTGGCCATCGCCGTAGAAGTACACCAGGTCACCGGTGGTGAGGTTCTTGAACGCACATTCCGCTTGATGTGCCGGTGCTGGGCGTCCGCGGTGCGCGGAAGCTTGACTCCGGCCTTGCGGTAGACATACTGGACCAGACCGGAGCAGTCGAAACTGCTGGGGCCGTGCCCGCCATAGCGGTACGGCTTGCCGATCTGCTTGCGGGCGAGGCGACCGCCTTCAGCCCGACCTTGTGTCGCTGGCTCCAAGACTTGTGCTTCTTCGCCGTGGGACGGCGGCCTTCGCGGGGCGGTGGCGGCATTCGCCGCCGGGGCCGCCACGGCCGTCACTGCCGCGGGCGCGAGGACCGCACCCGCTGCCAGCAGTCCGCCGGCAAGACGCATACGTCGCGGATGAAGCAGTCGAGGGGTTGCGAGACAGGGTGTTCTCCTTCCATGGACGCCTACCGGGTTAGCTGACGGGTTCGGGCTTGGAAGTACGCCCTACGGCGTGCCAGTGATCCAGGCGCCCCCGATTCACCCCTGAAGAGCTGCGTCATTCAGCGCAGTTGGGTCCCCGGCTCCGCGTGCCCGCGGATTCGGCGTTCGCGGCCACCTGACCGCCCCCGTCGATACGGGCGCTTCCCCGAGGCCGGCCGCTTACCGGTGCATTTCGGAAAGGCCGAAATAGAAATCCCCCATCGCAATGTGTTCCACAACACACGAAATGACGGAAATCCCCTCGGACCGTGCGACACATGGCGCGTACCGCACATTTGCGCGCACGCTAGCAAGGCGACCGCCGAATGGGCAAATTTGTCGCAAAAAGTGTGCGGCACAATCACGTAAAGTGCGATTGCGCCGCTGGGATTGTGAGATCTAGATCTCTTTCAGAGCAGGCGGCCGCCACCTACGAATACGGAGGTGTACCATGCCTCGCTCAGACTGGAAACCTTGACGACATCACCCGTGTGCGGCGCCTGAACAAACTTCCCATTTCCGACATAAAGGCCCACGTGTCCGAGGTCGTGGAAGAAGACGAGGTCGCCGGGCTGCAGTTCGGCCTTGGAAATGTGCCGAGCCGCGCTGTACTGGTTCGGCACATAGTGGCTGAGATTGATGCCCACCTGCTTGTAGGCCATCATCGTCAGCCCCGAGCAGTCGAAGGAGTTCGGGCCGGCGCCGCCGAAGACATACGGCTTGCCGAGCTGCGCGCAGGCGTACCGCAGCACCGTCTCGGCCCTGCCGGTGGCCAGGATCGAGCAGTTGGCCTTGGAGCTGCCCGGGTCGATGTTGCGGCCGAGCCGGTCGATCAGCCGCAGTTGCTTCCTGATCGCCGACGTTCGCCTGGGCGCGCTGCTTGTCGACCTGTTCCTTCTGCTGCGTGAGCTGCTGCGCCGCCTGCTCGGCGAGCGCCTTCTGCCGCTCCAGCCGCTGCGCGGACGCCAGGAACTGGGTCAGCTCCGCGGCGCGGTTGTTGGAGACCTTGGTGAAGGCGGTCATCTGGTCGAGCACCGACTCGGGGTCCTTGGCCGACACCAGGTCCGGGAGCGAACCGGCCTCACCGCCGGACTTGTACGCCGCCGCGGCGAGCTGGGCGACCCGGACGTGCAGCTGGCTCGAAGGTGGCGCGCTCGGCTCGTGACGGAGGAGTTCAGGGCCTTCAGACGGCTCTTGGCGGCCTGCCAGTCCTCTCTTGGCCTTGTTGTACTGGTTGGCCAGCTGGTCGACCTGGTCGTTGAGCTGAGCGAGCTGCTTCTTCGCGGCGCTCAGTGACGGGCGTGGGCTGTGGCCTCCGCGGCGCGTGGCGGGCATGACGAGCCCGGCCACGACGGCCGCTCCGGCGGCGCCGGTGATCCAACGACTGGTCTTGGACATGGTTGTACGCTTCATCTCCACTGTTGCCAGCTGACTACGGACGGCCCGCGCCGTAGTAGTTCGAGCTGTAGTAGCCGCTCAGGCTCGCGACCCTGACGTGGTCACCGGTGTGCGGCGAGTGGATGAACTTGCCATCGCCGACGTAGATGCCGACGTGCCCGAGACCGTCGAAGAAGACCAGATCGCCCGGCTGCAGGTCGGCCCGCGCGACGCGCCGGGTGGCGTTGTACTGGTCGGGCACGACACGGGGCAGGCTGACGCCCGCCTGGCGCCAGGCCACCATCACGAAGCCGGAGCAGTCATAGCGCGGGCCGGTGCCGCCGTAGAGGTACGGCGTGCCGATCTTGCTATAGGCCCAGTCGAGGACGGTGCGCGCGTTGCCGGAGGCCGGCCCGGTGTAGGTGCCGCCGATGGGCCCGCTGCGGCTGCTGCCAGCTGCCGCCGCCGAGCTTGTTGACCAGCGCCTGTTGCATGCGCGGCGACTTCGTAGCTTGTCGCGCAGCGAGCTTCTCAGACTTGAGCTTGGCGTTCAGGTCGTCGGTGGCCTGCTTGGCCTGCGCCTCCTGCCGCTGCAGGAGCTGCGCGGAGTTCAGGAACTGCGTGACCTCGGCCGAGCGGTTGTGTGCGACCTGGGTGAACACCGAGATCTGGTCGAGCACGTCCTGCGGGTTGTTCGACGACACGAGGGTCGGCATGTCGCCGGAGTCGCCGCTCTTGTAGGCGGACGCCGCGAGCTGCGCCACGCGTACGCGGAGCTGCTCGTAGGTCTTCTTGTTCTCGGCGACCGATTTGTTCAGCGCGGCGAGCTTCTTCTTGGCGGCCTTGCGCTCTTCCTTGATCTTGTTGTACATGTCGTCCTGGTGGTCGACCTGGGAATTGAGCTTTCTGGAGCTTGGCCTGGCTCTCCTTCAGCGTGGGCTTGGGCTTGGCCTCCGCCTGCCCGGCCGGCATGACCAGCGCCGCCGAGGCGGCCACGCACAGGGTCGCCAGGGCATGTCGCCCGATCCTGCGGCTCGGTAGCCAGCCACCGGCGCGACCGCCGGCACTGCGCTCTGTTGCCACGATTGCGGCACGCCCCTCTCCCAAGGACCGCCTACCGGGTTAGCTGACGGATTCGGACGTGGAAGTCGCCCTACGGAGCGCGAACGCTCCGATTCACCCCTGGAACCTGGTTCCCCGGCTCGTACGATCCAGCGACGGCCCGCTCACTGCGACGGGGGCCGATCAGCTGTGCCGTGACGACTCGGCGGGAGTCTGCCGCCGCCGCCTGGGGGGCGACGAAACAGCGACTGACTCAGCGCGTGAGACTAGTCAAGTATCACCCTGGTAACAACCGCTTCTACGTAATTCTCGCAATTTCCCTGCAATCAGGCAACAGAGTGCACCCGAATGACTACGAGGCGCGCTCGTCGGAGATCGTCAGGCGGAGAGGCGGCAGCATGCCCCCTTCGGCGAGAACGTCCAGCGCACGGCGTTCGCCGTCACCGATCTCGACCCCGGCGACGGGATCGCCGAGCATTACGGAGACTACGCAGTCCGCGCAGGCGACGTTGCGTACCTCACACTTTTCGCAGTCGATGAGCATGACCTCTCCTCCTCGTGTCGACCTCATGACACGGACGGTAGGACGAGGCACTGACAGAAACGTGTCAGGTGCGGCCGAGCCGCCTCAGCAGCAGCGCGGCGGGCGCCGGGCGCGCGTCGGCGCGCCGCGCCGAGTCGCACACCTCCTGGTCGGAGGAGATGACCACGACCGCGCGGCCGGAGGGCTCGGCGCGTACGAGCTGGCCGATGAGGTCGTCGGCGGTCTGGCCCGGCGCGCTGAACAGCACGCGCACGCCGCGCGGCGCCTGCACGGCGACCGGTGCGTCCAGCTCGGCGCCGTCGAAGACCACGGTCACCTCCGCCTTGGTCTGCGCGTGCAGGACGCCGACGCCGGAGATGAGACGGGAGCGCTGGTCGGACAGCGGGAGCTCGCCGTAGCCGGTCTTGGTGACGTTGTAGCCGTCGACGATCAGGTGCACCTGCGGCAGCGTGAGGAGCTGGTCGAGCAGCGCGGGGTCGCTGTCGGCCAGCGCGCGGCCCGGGAGCGTACGGTGCCCGGGGCGCTCGGGGCGTGACGCCGCCGACGCTGTCGGCCGGCCTGGTGATGCCGGTCGGCAGCCCGATCTCCTCGCGCAGCCCCTTGGCCGCGTCGGTGAGGGCGTCCAGGAGCACCCGCAGCCGCGTCTCGTCGAGGTTGCGTCCCTCGCGGGCCGCGCGGCGCGCGCTCTCGGCGGCCGACTCGCTCTGGGAGAGCCGCGCGCGCAGCCTGCGCAGCTCCGCCTCCGCGGTCGCGGCCGCGACCGCCGCCGCGGCGCGCTCCTCCCCCGCCTGCGGTCCAGCTCCTCGGCGCGCGCCTGCTCGCGCTTGGCACGGGTGCGGGTCTCGTGCAGCTTCTTGCGCAGCTCGGCGTTCTCGGCTCGCGAGCCGCGCAGCTCCGAGCGCGAGCTTGTCGATCTCGTCCGAGCGCATCGACTTGGCGAGCGCCACCTGCTGGTGCAGCTCGGCCAGCTTGCGCACGGTCTCGGCCTCTTCGGCCGCGAGCGCGGACCGCTCCAGGTCACGCCGTGCCGTCTCGATGCGCTCCGCCCAGCCCGGCGGCCGGATGAGGTAAGCCAGGGCCGCGACGTTGACCGGGTCGGCGGCGGCCGGCACGGCGCCCGATTCAAGGGCCGACGCGAGCTCCGGCTCGCTCTCGCGCACCGCCTCGGCGACGCGCTCGCGGAACCGCTCGTCCTGTCTCGAGCTGGGCGGCGATCGGCGTGGCCGCCAGGCGAGCGCGGCGGCGCGGCTCGAACTTGGCGACGCGGCGCAGCGGCGCGGGGATCTCATCCATCCGCAGCGTCCCGACCACGTCGGAGACGGTCTCGACCACGCGCTGGCGCACCGCCTCTGGCAGCGGCTGGCCGAGCTGCTCTGCACGGGCCGGTGTCGATGATGCCTCTCCTCACGCATGGTCCGGTCACGGAACGCCGGGATCGCCGCCGGCCGCCCCGTACCGTCGTCGCTGCCCAGCGTAGACGGCATGACACCCGGGAGTAGGCGATCCCCGCACGAATGCACGCGCCTGCCCCGCGCCGTACGCGCCGCGCACTGTCGGTGCCCGGCCGTACGGTGCCTGCCATGGCCTCCGAAGGCCCTGGCGTACAGGGCACCCTGGACGATCTCGGCACCCCCCTCGTCGGGGTCACGTTCGTGGTCGTCGACCTCGAGACCACCGGCGGGTCGGCCCACGACTCGGCCATCACCGAGATCGGCGCGGTGAAGGTACGCGGCGGCGAGATCCTGGGCGAGTTCGCGCACGCTCGTCGACCCGGGCGCGCCGATCCCGCCGTTCATCACCGTGCTGACCGGCATCACCCAGCAGATGGTCGTCGCCGCGCCCGCGCATCGGCGAGGTGCTGCCCGCGTTCCTGGAGTTCGCCCGCGACACCGTGCTCGTCGCGCATAACGCGCCGTTCGACATGGGCTTCCTCAAGGCGGCGTGCGCGGCGCAGGAGCGGCCCTGGCCCGCGCCGGCCGTCGTCGACACGGCCGACCTGGCCCGCCGGCTGCTCACCCGCGACGAGGTGCCCAACTGCAAGCTGTCCACGCTCGCCCGCTTCTTCCGCGCGGCCACCGAGCCGTGCCACCGCGCGCTGGCCGACGCGCGGGCGACCGTCGACGTGCTGCACGGGCTGCTGGAGCGCGCCGGGGCGTTCGGCGTGGAGTCGCTGGAGGAGCTCAGGAGCTTCGCCCGCGCACCCACGCCGGAGCAGAAGCGCAAGCGCCACCTGGCCGACGCGGTGCCGGCCGCGCCGGGCGTCTACATCTTCGAGGACGCGCGCGGCGAGCCGCTCTACGTCGGAAAGAGCGGCCGGCTGCGCACGCGGGTCAGGTCCTACTTCACCGCGTCGGAGACCCGCCGTGGCGTCCGCGAGATGATCGGCATCGCCGAGCGGGTGCGCACCATCGTCTGCGCCAGCGCGCTGGAGGCCGAGGTGCGCGAGCTGCGCCTCATCGCCGCGCACAAGCCGCGCTACAACCGCCGCTCGCGCCATCCCGAGCGCGCCGTCTGGCTCAAGCTGACGCGCCGACCCGTTCCCGCGGCTGTCCATCGTGCGCGAGGTGCGCGACGACGGCGGCTCCTACCTCGGCCCGTTCGGCAACACGCGGGTCGCGGAGGAGGCGCGCGCGGCCGTGCACGACGCCGTGCCGCTGCGGCAGTGCACCCAGCGGCTGACGCTCCGCCTGATCGCCGACGGCCGGGCCGGCACGTGCGCGCTCGGCGAGCTCGGCCGCTGCGGCGCGCCCTGCGAGGGCCGGCAGAGCCACGAGCGCCTACTCCGAGCACGCCGCGTACGCCCGCGCGATCCTGACCGGCGACGTACGCCCGGTGGTGGCCGCCGCGCGCGCCCGCATCGAGCGGCTGGCCGAGCAGCTCCGCTACGAGGAGGCGGCCGCGCACCGCGACCGGCTGGCCGCGTTCGTCCGCGGGGCGGCGCGCTGCCAGCGGCTGTCCTCGCTGGCCGGCATCGCCCAGCTCGTCGCGGCGCGGCCGGCGTTCGACGGCGGCTGGGAGCTGCACGTCGTACGCCACGGACGGCTCGCCGCGGCCGGGACGGTGCCCGCCGCACGCCCACCCGGTCCCCTATGTCGAGGCCCTCGTCGCCACCGCCGAGACCGTGCGTCCCGGCCCGGGGCCGCCCCGCGCGCCTCCGCCGAGGAGATGGAGTGCGTGCTGCGCTGGCTCGACTCCCCCGGCGTACGCCTGGTCGAGGTGGACGGCACGTGGAGCTGCCCGGCCCATGGCGCCGAGAGCGTACGGGCGTGGATCGAGGACGCCTATCGGGACACCGATTCCCGTATGGTTGACCGCGCCGGTCGGCCGATGCGTTAGGAGCAGGAGTGGCGCTGCCGCTGTATGACAACCAGCCCACCCGGCGCGCGCCGCTCGTCACCTATCTGCTCATCGCGGCCAACGTGGTCATCTTCATGCTGTCGCCGGTGGCCTCGATCGGCCACCACGGCGAGTCCGACGGCCAGCGCCGGTGCGAGCAGGTGACGTTCCTGCTCAAGTACGGCGCGGTGCCCAAGGAGATGACCAGCAGCCGGCAGGAGCCGGTGCCCGCGGAGATCGCCGAGGCGTGTCACCCCAAGCCGTTCCACAAGCGGCCGTGGTTCTCGGCGCTGTCGTCGATGTTCCTGCACGGCGGGGTGGCGCACATCCTCGGCAACATGGTCTACCTGTTCATCTTCGGCGCGGCCACCGAGGACCGGCTGGGGCGGCTGCGGTTCCTGGTCTTCTACCTGCTCGTGGGCGTACATCGCGGCGTACGGCTTCGCGCTGACCTATCCGGACTCCCTCACGCCGCTGGTCGGCGCGTCGGGCGCGATCGCGGGCGTGCTCGGCTCCCACCTGGTGCTCTACCCGAGGTCGCGGACGATCGCGCTGATCCTGTCGGTGATCCCGTTCCGGCTGCCGTCGTGGGCGCTGCTGGCGCAGTTCTTCGTGTTCCAGTGGTTCAGCCTGGGCGACCAGAGCCAGACCGCGTACGTCGCGCACATCTACGGGTTCGTCGCCGGCATGATCTGCGGCCTGCTGGTCCGACGCGGCGGCTTCGCCCGCAAGTCGGCGGCGTTGAGCTGGCAGTGACCGCCGGCTCGACTAGGCTCTCCACGGCTCGCGCACGGCACGGAAACCATCGCAGGAGGACCTCGTGATCACCGCCATCGTGCTCATCAAGGCCGACGTCTCGCGCATCCCCGAGGTCGCCGAGACCATCGCCGGGCTCGAGGGGGTCAGCGAGGTCTACTCGGTCACGGGCGAGTTCGACCTGGTCGC
Organism: uncultured Actinomycetota bacterium; assembly: GCA_963799975.1. GTDB lineage: Bacteria > Actinomycetota > Actinomycetes > Streptosporangiales > Streptosporangiaceae > Actinoallomurus. Next base: position 2,626,528 of record CAWCZF010000006.1, read on the forward strand.
GCTGGTCCGCGTACGGCAGTACGAGCAGATCGCCGACGTCATCCCCGGCGGCCTCAACAAGGTCGACGGCGTGACCCACACCGAGACCCACATCGCCTTCCGCACCTACTCCCAGCACGACCTGGAGGCCGCCTTCTCCCTGGGCCTCCCTGCCGCCGACTGACCACCGCGCGAGCCCCCGCACCCGCCAGGGACCGAGCGAACCGCAAGGCGACTCCGCCATGCCCGCCGCCGTGTTCGACACCACCCGCCCGTCCGGCACCGCCGCCCTGGCGTCCTGCCGCGCCCGCCGGTCCGGCCGCCCGCCGTCCCCGGCCGCCCGTCCCGCATGTCCTCCGGCTTTGCTCTGACGTCCCCCGTTACTTAAGCGTCCCAGCTTGCGGGAGCGTCGCACTGCGGATGGCCCGGTGACTACGGGCCCGGATTACGCGGCGGCGGCTCGCGGTCGCCAGCGCGTACCAGGACGCCGCTGAGACCCTTCCCAGGGCAGCGCCTACACGGCCCGGCGCCCGTACAGCCTGGCCCGCGTCGCCCGGTGCCCACACGACCGCGTCGCCGGGAGCGTTGCCGGTCTCCGGACGGTCGGGTCGCGGGAACGTGACCGGCCCGCCTCCGACGGTGCGGTGGCGGGCCGATCGCGAATCGCAGGGGTGTCAGCCTCGGGTGAGCTCCTTGTGGTCGCCACCCTCGATCTCCGGGTGCTCGCCCTGGCCGTTCGCGTGGCCGTCGGCGTGGTGGCCGTTCCCGTTCCCGTGCCCGTTGCCCACGGGGATGTCGTCGGCGGTGAACGCGTTGTTCAGCGCCTTGCGCGCGCGGCCCGAGCGGGCCTCGCGAGCCGGGCGACGGGATGCCGTTCTCGTCGTCCTCGGCCGCCTCCAGGGCCGGCAGCTCCGGCTTGGCCCGCAGGACGGCCTCGGCTTCTTCCTTCACCGGCTCGTGCACCTCGACGAACTCGCCGCTCGGCATCATCTTGATGATGCCGGACTCCACACCGTGGTCGAGCTCGGCCGCGTCGCTGCGCTGCAGGCCGATGCAGATCCGCTTGGTGACGAGGTAGGCGATGATCGGGCCGATGATACACGGCGAAGCGGAAGAACCACGTCGTCGCGTACAGCGAGAATGTCGAAGCGGTCGGCGAGGATGTCGTTCCCGCCGGCCAGCCACAGCAGCCCGTAGAACGCGACCGCGGTCATGCCGATCGCCGTACGGAACGGGGCGTTGCGCGGGCGGTCGGCGAAGTGGTGGATCCGCCGGTCGCCGGTCGCCCACTGTTCGATGAACGGCCACAGCGCGGCGCCGGTCATGATCAGCCCCAGCGGCACGAGCGCCGGGATCACGACGTTCCAGCCGATGGTGTGGCCCCACAGGTTGGTCTCCCAGTTGGGCATGATGCGCAGCGCGCCCTCGAGGAAGCCCATGTAGAAGTCGGGCTGGGAACCGGCCGTGATGGAGTCCGGGGTGTACGGGCCCGAACAGCCAGATCGGGTTGATCTGCGCGAACGTGGCCAGCCCCGCGATGACCGCGAAGGTGAACAGCATGAACGCGTTCGTCTTGATCAGGAAGACCGGGTAGAACGCCTTGCCCGTGACCGTGTTCTCCGACTTGCCCTTGCCCGGGAACTGCGTGTGGCCCTGGAACCACATGATCATGACGTGCGCCACCACCAGGGCCAGCAGGATGCCCGGGACGAGGAGCACGTGGATCGTGTAGAGCCGTGGGATGAAGTCGTGGCCCGGGAACGTGCCGCCGAACGCGAAGTAGTAGAGGTACGTACCCACGATGGGGATCGACTGCAGCACGCCCTGGGTGATGCGCAGGCCGGTACCGGACAGCAGGTCATCCGGCAGCGAGTAGCCGAACAGGCCCTCCACGATCGCGAGGGTGAACATCGTGACGCCGATGAGCCAGTTGATCTCACGCGGCTTGCGGTAGGCGCCGGTGAAGAAGATCCGGAGCATGTGCACCATGATCGCGGCAAGGAACAGCACCGCCGCCCAGTGGTGGATCTGCCGCATGAGCAGTCCGCCGCGGACGTCGAAGGTGATGCGCAGCGTCGAGTCGTACGCCTCGCTGACGCTGACGCCGTGGAGCTTGGTGTAGCTGCCGTGGTAGACGACCTCGGACATGCTCGGCTTGAACCACAGCGTCAGGAACGTTCCGCTCAGCAGCAGGATGACGAAGGAGTAGAGCGCGATCTCGCCCAGCATGAACGACCAGTGGTCGGGGAAGACCTTCTTCATCTTGCTGCGCAGGAAGCCGGCGCTGGCGAACCGCTCGTCGGCGTAGCCGACCGCGCCGTCGATGGCCTTCGGAGGTGTCGTGTTGCTCATTCTCACCGGTCCTCGCTCGCCGCGCGTGTCAATCGGCAACCGATTGTATAGCGCATGCGTTCAATCTCATGCCTTGGGCCTCCCGCGCTCCCAGAAGCTCGGGCCGACCGGCTCGTTGAAGTCACTCTTGGCGATGAGGTAGCCCTCGGAGTCCACGCCGATCGGGAGCTGCGGCAACGGCCGCGCGGCCGGACCGAAGATCACCTTCGCGCTGTCCAGCGCGTCGAAGGTGGACTGGTGGCACGGGCACAGGATGTGGTGGGTGGTCTGCTCGTACAGTGCGGCCGGGCAGCCGACGTGCGTGCAGATCTTGGAGTACGCGACGATGCCGCCGACGTTCCAGTTCTCCCGGCCCTTCTTGATCTTCATCTCGTCGACCGGGAGGTTGAGCAGCAGGACCGCGCCGGTGGCGATCTCGTCCAGGTCGTCCTCAGAGCCCTCGGGCAGGACCGTGATGATGCCGCCCGGGGAGTTGAAGTCGGTCGCCTTCAGCGGCAGTCCGGTGCCGTCGACGACGAGCCGGGTGCCGTTCTTCCACGCGGTGTGCCGCAGCTTCTTCTCCGGCAGCGGGCCGAGGTCGCGCAGCAGTACGAGCGGAAGCAGGCCCAGCGGCGCGGCGGCCAGCAGCAGCGTACGGCGGAGCAGCTTCCGCTGGACGAGACCGCTCTCCTGCGTGCCCTCCTGGAAGTACTGGTTGAAGACCTTGCGGTCCTCGTCCGTGGAGACTCAGCGAGTGGCGCTCCTGCGCGACCTCCGGGGTCGTCACCAGGTGCCGTACCCAGATCGTCAGACCGACCGCGAGGCCCAGGAAGATCAGCGTCAGGGAGATGCCCAGCATGTAGTTCGACCGGGTCGCCCGGTTGATGTCGCCGACGTGGCCGGGCCAGACGGCGTAGAAGAAGATGAACGCGATGCCGGCCACGAAGGTGATCGTGAAGAAGACGGCCGCGACGCGCTCGGCGATCCGTGCCTTGTCCTCGTCCAGCACGTAACCGCCGCCCTGCGCGGGCTTGTCGGCCGGCACCAGCTCCTGGGTGCCGGCCGGCGGCGGTGTGCCGATCACGCGCTTGGGGACGCGCCCCTCCTCTTCGGTGCTCTCCGGGGTCGCGTCACTGCTCTCGTTGTTGTCAGTCATTCTGCGTCTTCTTCTTGGGCTTTCTGGCGGTGAGCCACATTGCTGCGAGGACCATGAACCCGATGCCGACGAGCCAGCCGACGATGCCTTCGGCGACCGGGCCGACGCGGCCGAGGCCGCTGCCGCCCGGGTTGGGCTCGTCGCGCGTCTGCGTGACGTACGCGATGATCGCGCGCTTCTGCGCCGGCGTCACGGTCGTGTCGTTGAAGACCGGCATCGCCTGCGGGCCGGTGATCATCGCCTCGTAGATCTGCGTGGGCGTGGCCTTGTCGAGCGGCGGGGCGTACTTGCCGCCGGTGAGCGCGCCGCCGGAGCCGGCGAAGTTGTGGCACTGGGCGCAGTTGGCGCGGAACAGCTTGCCGCCGAGGGCGGAGTCGCCGTGCGCCGGGTCGACCTGATCCCCGGCGGGGATGGGGGGCCCGCCGCCGAGCGAGGCGATGTAGGCCGCGATCTGCCGCGTCTGCGCCTCGTTGTACACCGGCTTCTTACGCGGGATCTGCGCACCGCGGGTTCATCGCGGGCATCCGGCCGGTGCCGACCTGGAAGTCGACCGAGGCGGCGCCGACTCCGATCAGGCTGGGCGCGGTGCGCGTGCCCTCGGCGTTCGCGCCGTGGCAGCTGGAGCACGTCTGGCTGAACAGCTCCCTGCCCTTCGCGATGTCCTGCGCCGACGCCTGGGTCGCGGACGCCTGGGCGCGGTCGGCGCCCGACGAGGCACCGGCGTACACGACACCGATGATCGCGAGCGCGGCCAGCACGACGGCGTAGCCCGCCCACGGGCGCCGGCGCCATGCGGTGAACCATTTCACGGAAGAGTTCCCCATCTGGATCATTGCAACAGCTCGATGATGTAAATCGTGAAGAACAGCCCGACCCACACCGCATCGACGAAATGCCAGTAGTAGGACACGACGATCGCGCTCGTCGCCTGCTCGTGGGTCCAGCGTTTCGCCGCGTACGTGCGTCCGAGCATGAACAGGAACGCGATGAGGCCGCCGGTCACGTGCATGCCGTGGAAGCCCGTGGTCAGGTAGAACACCGATCCGTACGCGCTGGAGGAGATCGTCGTGCCCTCGTCGACGAGGGTGCGGTACTCGTTGAGCTGTCCGGCGACGAAGACCGCGCCCATCAGGAAGGACAGGACGTACCACTCGCGCAGGCCCCACTTGCGGACGGCGAGGATCCCGCCGGTCCGCCGGACCTGGCCCCGCTCGGCCGCGAAGACGCCGAGCTGGCAGGTGACACTCGACATCAACAGGATGAAGGTGTTCACCGCGGCGTACGGGACATCCAGGTGGGCCTGGGGCCACGAACCGCCGTCGCCCTTGGTCACCGACCGGATGGTGAAGTACATCGCGAACAGCGCCGCGAAGAACATGAGCTCGGACGACAGCCACACGATCGTGCCCACGCTCACAAGGTTGGGCCGGTTGACGCGGGACCGGGGTGCGCTGTCTGTCGCGGATACTGTTGCCACGGGCAGCATTATTACGGCACCTGCCGACCAGGTGACGCAGGACCCCCCATCAGGCGCGCTCCGATCTTTGCATCGCGGTCGTTTCCAGGCGATTTCCCGCTGGTTTCCCAATAGGGCGGCCGCCTGCGTGCCATTGCGCGCCATTCCGGCCGGAGTGCGGTCGTGGCGGTGGCGTGCCGCCCGGTAGCATCTGTCCATGCGCGGGGCCCTCGTCGCCGTGCCGGCGCCGAGCACCCGGCCGCGGGCCGGCAACGCCCGGCGCGATCACGTCCGTCCAGGAAGGGGGAGGCGCAGTCCCTCTCCGGCCTGACCGCCGGGGCCTCCGCGCCAGAGCCAGATGAAGATCCTCGTTTACAGCCACGACGCGAACACCCGCGCCCAGGTACGGCTCGCGCTCGGCCGCCGGCCCGCCCCCGGTCTCCCCCAGGTGGAATACGTCGAGGTCGCCACCGAGCCCGCGGTCTTCGCCCGCCTCGACGCGGGCGACATCGACGTCGCCGTCCTGGACGGCGAGGCCCAGCCCGCCGGCGGCATGGGCATCTGCCGCCAGGCCAAGGACGAGATCTACCGCTGCCCCCCGATCATGGTCCTCATCGCGCGCCGCGACGACGGGTGGCTGGCCACCTGGTCACGCGCGGACGCCGTCGCGAGCCGGCCCATCGACGCGGTCGCCCTCGCCGAGGGCGTCGCGGGGCTGATCCGCGGACGCGCCGCGGGCTCGGGCACCGAGCTGTCCGTCCAATAACGCCCAACACGCCAGGGAGCATCGGGGATGGACTCGCGTACGACATGGCCGGCCCTGCTCGGCGCACTGCTCGCCGGGCGGTCGCTGTCGGCGGAGGAGACCACCTGGGCGATGCGGGAGATCATGTCGGGGCAGGCGACCGACGTGCAGATCGCGGGGTTCGCCGTGGCGCTGCGCGCCAAGGGCGAGACGGTCGCCGAGGTCTCGGGGCTCGCGGCGGGCATGCTGGCCCACGCCACGCCGATCTCGGTGCCGGGGCCCTCCGTCGACCTCGTCGGCACCGGCGGCGACCAGGCGCACACCGTCAACGTCTCCACCATGGGCGCGATCGTGGCCGCGGCCGCGGGCGCGCGGATGGTCAAGCACGGCAACCGGGCCGCGACGTCCTCCTGCGGTTCCGCCGACCTGCTCGAAGAGCTCGGCGTCGTCATCACCCTGCCCCCGGCCTCGACGGCGGAGGTGGCGGCCGAGATCGGCATCACGTTCTGCTTCGCGCCGGTGTTCCACCCGGCGCTGCGTCACGCGGGCCGCGCGCGAAGCGAACTGGGCACGCCCACGGTCTTCAACTTCCTCGGCCCGCTGACCAACCCGGCACGACCGGCCGCCCAGGCGGTGGGGGTCTTCCACCCGCGCATGGCGGGGGTGACCGCGGGCGTCTTCGCCGAGCGCGGCTGCTCGTCACTGGTGTTCCGCGGCGACGACGGCCTGGACGAACTGACCACCACCTCGACCTCGGTGATCTGGGTGGTCCGCGACGGCACCGCCGCCGAGACCGTCTTCGACCCGGCCGACCTGGGCATTCCGCGCGCGAAGCCGGAGGACCTGCGGGGCGGCGACGCACCGCACAACGCGCGGATCGCACGCGCGGTGCTGGCCGGAGAGCCGGGACCCGTACGCGACATCGTGGCACTGAACGCCGCCGCCGCCCTGGTCGCCGCCGAGGGCGCACCGCAGCCCGAGGCGCTGACCGAGGCCCTGCGCACCGCGTACGGCCGTGCCCTGGAGGCGATCGACTCAGGCCGGGCGACCGCCCTCCTCGACCGCTGGGCCACCCTGACCAGACGCCTCTCGTCCTGAACGCACGGCGCACGACCCTGCACTGAGCGCGGGGTAGCCCTCTCCCGTACAACTCCTGCCCGGACGGCCCCCTCCGGCCCCCACAGTCCCCTCCCGCCCGGGGGGGCGACCCCATTTCCATTGTCCAGCCGGGCGCGTGGCTGGGGGAAGAACGTGCGGGTGGCTGTGGATAACTCTGCGATGCGGAAGGTCGCTGCGCCCGTTCGCCGGGTTTGCGGCGGGTCCTCACCAGTCGGCGGCGGCCTTGTCCGCGGGCGCCGCCGGGGTGGGCAGGCCACGGCCGTACGACGTGCCCAGGTGGCTGGCGGACAGCCACTGTGGCCACGTCAGCTGCCAGTAGCCCCAGCCGTTGCCCGGTTGCAGCCGCCGCCGGGTGCCGGTCACCTCGACGACGTCGCCCGGCAGCGTGTGGCGGTAGAACCAGCGGGCGTCGCGGGGGCCCAGGTTGATGCAGCCGTGGCTGACGTTCTGGCTGCCCTGGTCGCCCACCGACCACGGCGCGCTGTGCTCGTACTCGCCGCTGTCGGAGATTCGCACCGCGAAGTAGACGTCGTGCCGGTAGTGGTCCGGGCAGCCCGGCGGGCAGCCGACCGACGCGGAGTCCATCACCACGTGGTGTGCCTTCTCCATCGTCAGGTGCACGCCGCTGGTGGTCGTGTACGCGAACCGGGTGCCCTTGCCCATGCTGATCGGCATCCGGCGGGCGCGGCGTCCGTTGATGCGGACCACCTGGTAGTGCTCGCGCGCGCTGGCCTGGGTGATGTGCGAGTCGCCGACGGAAAAGCCCGTGTCGAGGTCCTCCGCGCCGTACGCGGCCCTCGTCAGCCGCAGGCCGCCGAGATGCGCCAGCAGCCGTACGCTCGTGTGTGCCGGCCAGTAACTTTTGGGGCGGAAGACCACGTCCGAGGCGGAGAACCAATGCCAGGCTCCGGTCACCGGGGCCGACGTGCGCAGTTCCAGGGAGCGCTCCACGGCGGCGTGGTCCTGTACCGGCGCGGCGAAGTGCAGCATGATCGGCATGCCGACGCCCACGGTGGCGCGGGGCGCGGGCGCCACGACGGCCGCCGCGACGGTGTGCGCCGCCCTCCGCGTACGGAACGCGCTGTGCACGGTGCTGTGCCCGCCGTCCACGCCGTCGACGAGGGCGGACAGCGCGTACGCGCGGCCCGGCCGCAGCGCCCACTTCGGCCACCACTGCGTCCCATCCGGGCTGACCTGCCCGTCCAGCCGGCGTCCGCCCTCCGTGAAGGCGACCGAACGCAGCCGCCCGTCGCGTACGTGCAGGCTCACCGGCGCGTCCGGGCGTACGCCGTGCGCGCCGTCCTCGGGGGTGAGCGTGACCACGGCCGTACGGGGCGGCGGCGCGTGCCCGCAGGCGGAGAGGCAGAGCGCCAGCGCGGCGACGGCCGTCCCTCGCCCCATACGCACCCCCACGCGATAGGTCCGTGGTGAGTATGGGCGAAGGCCGGCGCCGCCCCGCGGGCGACACCGGCCTCCTTACCGTCTCTTGGGGTTTCTCAGTGCGAGAAGTGACCCCGGTAGTACTCGAACACGAACCCGATCCCGGCCAGGATGATCGCGAAGACGCCGATGATCACCAGCCACCAGCCGATGACGACGCCGAGAGAGGCGGTCGCGGCGGCCATGGCGGCGAACATCGGCCACCAGCTGTGCGGGCTGAAGAAGCCGAGTTCGCCCGCGCCGTCGGCGATCTCGCCCTCCTTGTCGTCCTCTGGCCTCGGGCCGACCCGGCGGCCGGTGAACAGGACGTAGAAGCCGACGAGGCCGGCCAGGCCGACGGTGAGGGCCAGCGCGGTGGTGCCCGTCGGGTCGTGCGACCACAGCCAGTAGATGACGTCCATGATCGCGAAGAACAGGGCGCTGAAGACGAACAGGTAGCCTTCGACCTTCATCGTCAGTCCTCCGTTCCGGCGCCGGCGGTGATCGCGGGCTTCGCGTCCGTGTGCGGGTAGTGCAGGTCGAACGCCGGCCGCTCGGAGCGGATCCGCGGGATCGAGGTGAAGTTGTGCCGCGGCGGCGGGCAGGACGTCGCCCACTCGAGCGAGTTGCCGTAACCCCAGGGGTCATCGACGTTGACCCGCTCGCCGTGCCGCGCGGTGATGAAGACGTTCCACAGGAACGGCAGCATCGAGATCGCCAGGATCAGCGCGCCGATGCTGGAGACCATGTTGAGCCCCGCGAACTCCTTGGCGTAGTCCGAGACGCGCCGCTGCATGCCCTCGGCGCCCAGCCAGTGCTGGACCAGGAACGTCGTGTGGAAGCCGATGAACAGCAGCCAGAAGTGGATCTTGCCCCACGTCTCGTTGAGCATCTTCCCCGTCATCTTCGGCCACCAGAAGTAGAAGCCGCCGAACATCGCGAACACCACGGTGCCGAACAGCACGTAGTGGAAGTGCGCGACGACGAAGTAGGAGTCGTTGAGGTGGAAGTCCAGCGGCGGCGAGGCCAGGATGATGCCGGTCAGGCCGCCGAACAGGAACGTCACGAGGAAGCCCAGGGCCCACAGCATCGGTGTCTCGAACGTCAGATGCCCGCGCCAGATCGTGCCGACCCAGTTGAAGAACTTCACCCCGGTGGGCACCGCGATGAGGAACGTCATGAAGGAGAAGAACGGCAGCAGCACCTGGCCGGTCGGGAACATGTGGTGCGCCCACACGGTCACCGACAGGCCCGAGATCGCGACCGTCGCGCCCACCAGGCCGATGTAGCCGAAGACCGGCTTGCGGCTGAACACCGGCAGGATCTCGGTGATGATCCCGAAGAACGGGATCGCGACGATGTAGACCTCGGGATGGCCGAAGAACCAGAACAGATGCTGCCAGAGCATCGCACCGCCGTTCGCGGCGTCGAAGACGTGCGCGCCGAGCTTGCGGTCGGCCTCCAGGGCGAGCAGCGCGGCGGCCAGCACCGGGAACGCCATCAGCACGAGGATCGAGGTCAGCAGGATGTTCCAGGTGAAGATCGGCATCCGGAACATCGTCATGCCGGGCGCGCGCATGCAGAAGATCGTCGTGATGAAGTTGACGCCGCCGAGGATCGTGCCGAGCCCGGACAGCACCAGGCCCATGATCCACAGGTCGCCGCCGATCTCCGGCGATCGGATCGCGTTGGACAGCGGCGAGTAGGCGTACCAGCCGAAGCTCGCCGCGCCGCCCGGCGTGAGGAACCCGCTGATCGTGATGATGCCGCCGAACAGGAACAGGTAGAAGCTGAACATGTTCATGCGCGGGAACGCCACGTCGGGCGACCCGATCTGCAGCGGCATGATGCACGTTGCCGAAGCCGATGAACAGCGGCGTCGCGAACAGCAGCAGCATGATCGTGCCGTGCATCGTGAACAGCTGGTTGAACTGCTCGCGGCTGACGACCTGCTCGCCGGGCTCGGGCCAGCTCGGCGCGCATGATCAGGGCCAGGATGCCGCCGATGACGAAGAACACGAACGACGTGATCAGGTACATGTACCCGATCACCTTGTGGTCCGTGGACGACATCCAGGACGCGAGGATCCGGCCCTTGGACGTGCGTGGCCGCGCGCTCGGCGCGGCCGGGGTCGGATGAGAGATGGTGGTGGTCACTGGGCGCTCCCGCTCGCCTTATGGCTGGAGATGAACTGGTCGAACTCCGCCTGCGGCACGATCTTCACCTGGAAGAGCATCCGGCCGTGGTCGACTCCGCAGAGCTCGGCGCAGCGCCCCTCGTACGTGCCCGTCTTGGTCGGGGTGATCTCGAAGTCCTCACCGGACTTGACCCCGGGCAGGATGTCGCGCTTGAAGATGAAGGACGGCACCCAGAACGAGTGGATGACGTCCTTGGACATCAGGTGGAACCGCACCTTCTTGCCGACCGGGATCTCGAACATCGGCTTGTTCGGCGCGTCCGGGCGACGTGGGTTCGCCGACGATGGGCGCGGTGTGGTACTGCGGATAGTCGAACTGCCAGCTCCACTGGAACGCGGTCACGTTGACGATCGTGACGGTGCCGGGCTGGGGGTTCTTGGTCAGCTTGTCGAGATAGTTCTCGTCGCGCGCGGTGAAGTAGAACAGCACCGCGATGATGATGAACGGCACGACGGTGTAGAGCATCTCGATGGGCAGGTTGTAGCGAACCTGCGGCGGCAGCTGATCGGACCGCTTGCGGTGGAAGAGCACCGCCCAGATGATCAGGCCCCAGACGAGCGCGCCCACGGCCAGCGCGGCGACCCACGACCCCTGCCACAGGGTCAGGACGCGTTTGCCCTGCTCGGTGACCGGTGTCGGCAGGCCGAGGCGCACATTGTCTTCGGAGCACGCGGTCGCGGTGAACGCCAGCGTCGAGAGCGCGGCAGCGCCCGTCAGCAAGCGCCGGCGCCCACCCCGCACTCCAGCGCGCATGGGCGTACTCCGCTCCCTACGGCGGGTCGGACTCACGGAATGCCTTCCCACGATGAAGCCCGAGTCTCGGGCGATCAGGTCGATGTTCACACGTGTCTGGGAAACATTAGCGGAGGGTCCCGGACACCCTGGTGGTACCCCCGTTACTGTCGTAGCCGTGGTCTACTTCGACGCGGCGTCCACCGAGCCGCTGCACCCCGCGGCGCGCGACGCGCTGCTGGCGGCGCTGGAGGCCGGGTGGGCGGACCCCCAGCGGCTCTACGGTTCGGCGCGCCGCGCGCGGATGCTGCTCGAACGGGCGCGTACGCAGGTCGCGGGGGTGCTCGGCGCGCGTACGGACGAAACGTCGTTCACCTCCTCCGGCACCCAGGCGATCCAGCTCGGCATGCTCGGCACCCTGCACGCGCGGCGGCGCGCCGGCCGCCACCTGGTCGTCGGGCGCGGTCGAGCACTCCAGCGTGCTGCACACCGCCGGGCAGCACGAGCGCGACGGCGGCAAGGTCACCACGGTGGGCGTGGACCGTACGGGCCGGGTGGACGCCGAGGAGTTCGCCGCGGCGCTGCGCCCCGACACGGCGCTGGCCTGCCTGCAGTCGGCCAACCACGAGGTCGGCACGCTCCAGCCGGTGGCCGAGGTCGCCGAGGCGTGCCGCGCCGCCCGCGTGCCGCTGCTCGTGGACGCCGCGCAGTCCGCCGGCCGGGTCCCGATCCCCGGCGGCTGGTCACTGCTGACGGCCTCGGCGCACAAGTGGGGCGGCCCGGCAGGCGTGGGCGTGCTCGTGGTCCGCAAGAACACCCGGTGGCGGTCGCCGCTGCCCGAGGACGAGCGCGAGAACCGCCGCGTCCCGGGCTTTGAGAACGTCCCGGCCATCGCGGCCGCGGCGGCGGCCCTGGAGGCCTACCGTGCGGAGATGGAGCTGGACGGGCCGCGCCTGTCGGCCCTGGTCGACCTGATCCGCGAGCGCGTGCCCCGGCTGGTCGCCGACGTCGAGGTCATCGGCGACCCCGTCGGGCGCCTCCCCCACCTGGTCACGTTCTCGTGTCTCTACGTGGAGGGCGAGGCGTTGCTGACCGAATTCGACCGACTGGGATTCGAGGTCTCGTCCGGAAGTTCCTGTACGGCCGATACGCTCCGTCCGAGCCATGTTCTGGAGGCGATGGGAGTGATTACTCATGGAAATGTCCGGGTATCGCTTTCCCGCGGGGCGCGAGCGGCCGACGTCGACCGTTTTCTCGCGGTCCTTCCAGGGGCCGTGGACAGCGTCTGCGCCAGACCAGCGGAGTGACCGGTTGAGCGGGCAGACTTCTTCGAGCGAGGAGATCGGCATATGGCCCTGAAGCGCCGCCGCGCCGTCCGGGAGGCACCCCCGGAGGCGCCCCCGGTGAGCACCGGGCCCCGCGCGCTGGTGACGATCGACGCGCTCGGCCGCAAGTGCCCGATCCCGATCATCATGCTCGCCGAGCGCATCGGCGAGGTGCCGGTCGGCGAGATCATCGCGGTCAAGGCCGACGACGTCGCGGCGCGTACCGACGTGCCGGCCTGGTGCCGGATGAAGTCGCAGGACTTCGTCTGGGAGGAGACCCTCCCGCGCGGCTGGGCCTTCCACGTCCGCCGCACCTACTGACGCCTGGCTGAGGGCCCCGGCGAGGCGGACCTCGCCGGGGATGACTCCGGCTCCGCCCGGTTCAGTCCAGGACGTGCGGGGCGATCTCGTCGGCGGCCTCACTGCCGTACGCGCCGGCGAAGCGGTCGACGAACTGCTGCGGTGCAGGGTGTACTCCTGCGGCCCGGCGACCTCCAGCGCGTGCGCGGCGAGCAGGTTGCCCATCTGCGCGGCACGCTCCAGGGACAGGCCCCAGGAGACCGCGGACAGGAAACCGGCGCGGAAGGCGTCGCCGACGCCCGTCGGGTCGACCTTGCGTACCTCGGGTGCGGCGTCGATGTGCATGCTGGGCTCGCCCTTCGCGGTCGACGAGCACGCCCTTCGGGCCGAGCGTGGTCACGCGTACGCCGACGCGGCTCCAGGATCTCCTCGTCGGACCAGCCGGTCTTCTGCTCGCACAGCGACTTCTCGTACTCGTTGGTGAACAGGTACGCGGCGCCGTCGATCAGCTCGCGCACGTCGTTCATGCGGGCGAGCTGCTGGGAGGGGTCGGCGGCGAACGGGATGCCGCGCGTGACGGCACTCCTCGGTGTGCCGGAGCATCCCGTCGGGGTCGTCGGCGCCGATCAGCACCAGGTCCAGGCCGCCGACCCGGTCGGCGATGGGCTGCAGCTCGATCTCACGGGCCTCGCTCATCGCGCCGGCGTAGAAGGAGGCGATCTGGTTGTGATCGTCGTCGGTGGTGCACAGGAAGCGTGCGGTGTGATGGATCTCGGAGACGTACACCGAGGCGGTGTCGACGCCGTGCCGGTCGAGCCAGGAGCGGTAGTCGGCGAAGTCGTCGCCGACCGCGCCGACGAGGATCGGGCTGCGGCCGAGGACGCCCATGCCGTAAGCAGATGTTGGCGGCGACGCCTCCGCGCCGGATGTCCAGGGCGTCCACCAGGAACGACAGGGAGACGGTGTGCAGCTGGTCGGGGATGAGCTGGTCGGCGAACCGCCCTGGGAAGGTCATCAGGTGGTCGGTTGCGATGGAGCCGGCAACGGCGATGCGCACGACTTCGTTCTCCTCGGTCGTCATTTTCGGCGGCCCCGTCATCTGCCGCGGGGTCGTCTCGAGCCTGTGATGCGGAATCCGATGATGCAATATCCGGTATTGCGAAACCTGGTAAGACTACTGCCTCACCGGGGCCTGGACATGGCGGATGCCCGCGTCCGGAACATCCCGGAACGCGGGCATCCATCATCGGCCCGAGCGCTTAAGGCTCAGTGAAACGAGTCGCCGCAGGCGCAGGAGCCGCCGGCGTTCGGGTTGTCGATCGTGAAGCCCTGCTTCTCGATCGAGTCCACGAAGTCGATCGTCGCGCCGGAGAGGTAGGGCACGCTCATCCGGTCGACCCGGACACTGAGTCCGTCGAAGTCCTGGACCGCGTCGCCGTCGACCTCGCGGTCGTCGAAGTAGAGCTGGTAGATCAGGCCCGAGCAGCCACCCGGCTGGACCTGCACCCGCAGCGCGAGACCTTCCTCGCCCTGCTGTTCGAGCAGGCTCTTGGCCTTCTCCGCTGCGGCGTCGGTGAGGACGACGCCCTTCTGCGTGGAGGTGTCGGCTGAAACCGTCATGTGCTGACTCCCAATTGGCTCGGCCGCCCCGTGACGGCCGTCGCTGTTGGCTTTCCCTCCTGCACAACGTACCCGTTGCCCCCGGCCATTCCCCACTTCACACCTGTGTTCCTCACCGCATCGGCGACCCGTCCCGGCCACCATCCCAGGTCGTACAGTATCGTCAAAGCGACGATAAGCCGTGTTGGAGGGGGTATCCCAAGTGACCAGCCTGCTGATTCTCGGACGCGGAGCGGACCCGGCCAGCGAACGGGGCGTCTCATGCCCCGGTGAGCTCCCGCCCGCCTCGGACCCGGCACTGGTGGACCGCGCCCACGCCGCCAAGGCGGCCCTCGGCGACCGGCTCTTCGTGCTGGGCCACCACTACCAGCGCGACGAGGTCATCCAGTTCGCCGACGTGACCGGCGACTCGTTCAAGCTGGCCCAGGAGGCCGCCGCGCGCCCGCAGGCCCCGTACGTCGTGTTCTGCGGCGTGCACTTCATGGCCGAGTCCGCCGACATCCTCACCGCGCCGGACCAGCGGGTCGTGCTGCCGGACCTGGCCGCGGGCTGCTCGATGGCCGACATGGCCACCTTCGACCAGGTCGAGGAGTGCTGGGAGGCCCTGGAGGACGCCGGCATCGCCGACGACGTGGTGCCGATCACGTACATGAACTCCTCCGCCGACATCAAGGCGTTCGTGGGCCGCCACGGCGGCACGGTGTGCACCTCCTCCAACGCGCGGCGTGCCCTCGAGTGGGCGTACGCCAAGGGCTCGAAGGTGTTGTTCCTGCCCGACCAGCACCTCGGCCGCAACACCGCGGTGCTGGAGATGGGCCTGTCGCTGGACGACTGCGTCCTCTACAGCCCGAACCGGCCGGGCGGCGGGCTGACGGCGAACGAACTGCGCGACGCCCGCATGATCCTGTGGCGCGGGCACTGCTCGGTGCACGGCCGGTTCGGCCTGTCCGCGGTGGAGGAGGTACGTGCCCGCATCCCGGGCGTGAACGTGCTGGTCCACCCCGAGTGCCGGCACGAGGTCGTACGCGCGGCGGACCAGGTCGGCTCGACGGAGTACATCATCCGCACCATCGAGGAGGCGCCGGCCGGTTCGGCATGGGCGGTCGGCACCGAGCTGAACCTCGTCAAGCGCCTGGCCGGACGGCACCCCGACAAGACGATCGCGTTCCTGGACAAGACCGTCTGCTTCTGCTCGACGATGAACCGCATCGACCTGCCACACCTGGTGTGGTCGCTGGAGTCGCTGGCGGCCGGCGAGGTCGTCAACCAGATCACGGTGGACGGGGAGACCGCACACTACGCGCGTGCCGCCCTGGACCAGATGCTCGCCCTGCCCTGACCGCCAACGGGCTCGGCCCAGCCGCGGAAGGCGCGCTGTGCCGAGCCCGGCCGGGGCCGTGGCCGTTGGCTGAAAGCTGTGGCTGGGGCCGGGCTGCCGTGGTCGTTGGCTGGGGCCGGGTCTACCTACTTCCGGCCGGTTTCGATGACGCAGAAGCGGTTGCCCTCGGTGTCGGCGAGCACCACGAAGTCGGGGTCGCCGGGATAGCTGTCCCAGTCCACGCGCTCGGCGCCGAGGTCGACCAGGCGCTTCACCTCGGCGGCCTGGTCTTCCGCGTCCCCGGCGTACAGGTCGAGGTGGACGCGCGGATGGTCCTGTACGGGGGTGGCGCTGAGGCCGATGGACAGCCTGGGGCCGGATTCGCCGGGCGGGACCAGCACCGTCCAGTCGTCCTCCACCTCGCCGCGGCGGGGAACATAACCGAGTGCCCGAGTCCAGAACTCCGCCGCCCGGCGCACGTCCGCGGCCCCCAGCACGATCGATCCGATGCTCACCATCGCCCGATCATCGCAGAGCAACCCCGACAGTCCCCCGGGCCGGGCCGAATGCGTGAGGCGTGGGGCCGTACGGCGAGCGGGACGGTGGCGGGTCAGAGGCCGGGGGCGCCCCAGACGGGGAACCAGCGGCTGAGGTCGGATTCGACCGGCAGGTCGGCGCCGACCGCGGCGCGGACCTGGAGTTCGAGTGCGTTGTCGCGCCGCTCCCCCGCGGCCGGGGCGAACGGGTAGAACGTGCCGCGTTTGTAGAGGTAGACCAGGCCGGTACGGCGGCCGTCCGGGCCGGCGAAGGCGACGACCGAGCACAGCAGCTGGGGGCCGAAGCCGCCGGACTCCAGTGAGGAGTTGACCGCGTGGATGTCGGTGACGAGCCCCTCGAGGTCGGTCGGCTCGTGGGTCGTGACCAGCCAGGTGTAGCCGTAGGTGTCGGTGCTCAGCTCGATCTTCGGGCCGTCGCGTGCGTCGAGGAGTTCGCGTACGTCGCGCTCGATCTGGGCGAACGCCGCGCCCTCGGCGGCGCGGAAGCAGACCGCGCCGACTCCCGTGGGCTTGAGTGCGGCGGCGGCTTCCAGGGTGATGGCGGCCGTGGGCAGTGCGAACAGGCGGTCGAGGTCGGGCTTCTTCGGCTTGGAGCGCCCCAGGAGCGCGTCGAGGAAACCCACCTCAGACGCCCTGGCCGAGCTGGGCCGAGATCGAGGCGAGCTGCTCGAGCCGCTTGTCCAGGGTCGGGTG
This sequence comes from uncultured Actinomycetota bacterium, assembly GCA_963799975.1. Classification (GTDB taxonomy): domain Bacteria; phylum Actinomycetota; class Actinomycetes; order Streptosporangiales; family Streptosporangiaceae; genus Actinoallomurus. Next base: position 2,643,477 of record CAWCZF010000006.1, read on the forward strand.
GGTGGAGAAGAGCGAGGAGATGCTGAACCCCTTGGTGAACGCGGGCGCGAAGTAGAACGCGTTGAACGGCTCGGCCGCCCGCAGGTCCTTGGTCGGGATGCGGGCCATCTCACCGGTCACCTTGGTCAGCGCGCTGGCCAGCGCGGACGGCCGGCCGGTCAGCACCGCGGCGGCGCGGTCGGCGGACAGCTCCCGGTAGCGCGACAGCGCACGCGTCAGCAGGAAGCTGACCGCGTAGACCGCCGCGCTGACCGCGATGACGATCAGCAGCACCATCGCGGTGCTCTGGTCGTTGTCGTTGCGGTTGCGGTCGCTGAAGCCGCCCCACAGGCCCCACTCGAGTCCGAACCGCGTGAGCAGCCCGGCCAGGATGCCGAGGAACGAGGCGATCGTCATCACCGCGACGTCGCGGTGTGCGACGTGTGCGAGTTCGTGCGCGAGCACGCCCTCCAACTCGGTGGTCTCGAGCCGGCGGAGCAGCCCCGTCGTGACGCAGACGACCGCGTTGTCCTGGTTGCGGCCGGTGGCGAAGGCGTTCGGCACGTCCGTGTCGGCGACCGCGACCCTGGGCTTCTTCATGTCGCTCATCGCGCAGATGCGGTCGATGACGCCATGCAGCTCCGGCGCCTCCTCCGCGGAGACCACCCGGCCGTGCATCGCGAACAGCGCGAGCTTGTCGGAGAAGAAGTACTGGACCAGCAGGACGCCCACGGCGATGACGAGGACGATCAGCCACAGGCGGGGCACGAAGACGATGAAGAAACCGACGAAGGCGACGTAAAGCAGCCCCAGCAGGAACATCGTCACCAGCATGCGCGCCGTGAGCCCTCGATCTGGTGCGAAACGAGAACGCGCCATCATGTTCCTCCTACCCCGCCTGCACTTATCCGTAGAACGCCGGAGCACCGCACAAGGTGCCAGGTCAGTCGGGAATGAGTCCCTCGTCACCCAGCATCGCGCGCACTTCGTCCATCGTGGCGTCGGCGGGCGGCAGGATCAGCCCGGACGGGGCGATGTCCTCGGCGGGCAGTGTCTTGCCCACCGACCGGACCTGTTCCAGCAGCGTGTGCAGCGCCGTGCGGAACTTCTCCTCGTCTCCGGAGTCGATCGCCTTCTCCAGTTCACTGTCGAGGGCGTTGAGGCTCGACAGGTCGCCCTCGGCGACCTCGACCTGGCCCTCGCCCATGATCCGGACGATCACTGGCCCTCCCCTGGCTGGCGAGGGTGCTGCGGGTACGGCTGGGTCTGGTACGGCTGACCCGGCTGCTGCCCCTGCTGGGAGGGCTGTCCCTGTTGCTGGCCCGGCGCGGCGTCGAGCTGCTTGGGCGCGGGCGCCATGCCCAGCTCGGCCTTCATCTGCTCCAGCTCCAGGTCGACCCCCGGGCCGGTGGACCCGACGCGGTCGAGCTCGGCCTGGATGTCATCGCGCGGCCCGGAGTAGTCCTCCAGGGCGCCCGAGGCGAGCAGTTCGTCGATGGCGCCGGCGCGCGCCTTCATCGTCTCGGTCTTCTCCTCGGCCCGCTGGATCGCCAGGCCGACGTCGCCCATCTCCTCGGAGATGCCGGAGAACGCCTCGTTGATCTTGGTCTGCGCCTCGGCCGCGGTGTAGGTGGCCTTGATGGTCTCCTTGCGCGTACGGAAAGAGTCGACCTTGGCCTGCAGCCGCTGGGAGGCCAGCGTGAGCTTCTCCTCCTCGCCCTGCAACTGCTGGTATTGCATCCGCAGGTCGTTGAGCTGGCCGTCGAGGCCGCCGCGGCGGCTGAGTGCCTCGCGCGCGAGGTCCTCGCGCCCCACCTGCAGGGCCTTCTTGCCCTGGTCGGTCAGCTTGGTCTGCTGCTGTTCGAGCTGGTTGATCTGGAGTTCGAGTCGCTTGCGGGAGGTGGCCACGTCGGCCACGCCGCGGCGGACCTTCTGGAGCATCTCAAGCTGGCGCTGATACGAATAGTCAAGGGTCTCGCGAGGATCTTCCATTTTGTCCAACGCCTTGTTGGCCTTGGACTTGAAGATCATCGACATACGTTTCATCACGCTCATCGCGCGTGGCCGGTCCCTTCAGTGCTGGTGCTTCCGCAAATCGCTGCTGGGGTTCGCAACCACCCTACGCGTTAACGCTCAAGACAGTCATTATGTTCGCCTCCCAGCGCCGGTAGGCTGATCTGCGTGTTCCGACGCCGTACCGATACCGCAACCGAAGAGCCATCGCCCCCCGAGGACGCCAAACCGGCGGGCAAGGGCAGGCCCACACCCAAACGCCGCGACGCCGAGAAGCGCAACCGGCAGCCGATCACCGCTCCGCGCACCCGCAAGGACGCCTACCGCCAGGCACGCGAGCGGCAGGCGGGCGACCGGGTGAAGACCCGCGAGGGCGCGGCCCGCGGGGACCAGCGCTACCTGCTCAAACGCGACAAGGGGCCGGTGCGCCAGCTCGCCCGCGACTATGTCGACTCCCGTCGCACGTTCGGCGAGTTCTTCATGTACCTGACGATCCTCGTCGTCGTCGCGTCGATGGCCGCGCCGCTGGCGGCGCGGATCTACCTCCAGACCTTCGGCCTCCCGGTGATGCTGGGCATCATCATCATCGAGTCGGTCTACGTCTCCAGCGCCGTGAAGAGGCTGGCGCGCGAGCGCTTCCCCGACGAGAGCCTCCAGGGCGTCAGCATGTACGCCGTGACGCGCTCGATGCAGATCCGGCGGCTGCGGATGCCGCAGCCGCGGCTCAAACCAGGTCAGAAGGCCGAGGTCTGACCCCGGGCTAGGGTGCGGGGCATGGAGTTTCGTCATCTCGGCCGTACCGGCCTCATGGTCAGCGAACTCGCCTACGGCAACTGGATCACGCACGGCTCCCAGATCGAGGAGGAGGCCGCCGCCGCGTGCGTGCGCGCCGCCCTCGACGAGGGGATCACGACGTTCGACACCGCCGACGGCTACGCGCGCACACGCGCCGAGGAGGTGCTCGGACGCGCCCTGAGAGGCGAGCGCCGTGAGTCCCTGGAGATCTTCACGAAGGTCTTCTGGCCCACCGGCCCCGGCCGCAACGACCGCGGGCTGTCACGCAAGCACATCTTCGAGTCGATCCACGCCTCGCTGCGCCGCCTCCAGACCGACTACATCGACGTCTACCAGGCGCACCGGTTCGACCACGAGACGCCGCTGGAGGAGACGCTCAAGGCGTTCGACGACCTCGTACGCCAGGGCAAGGTCCTCTACGTCGGCGTGTCGGAGTGGCGCGCCGAGGAGATCGCCCGGGCGCTGAAGATCGCCGACGAGATGGGCCTCGACCGGATCGTGTCCAACCAGCCGCAGTACAACATGCTGTGGCGGGTGATCGAGGCCGAGGTCGCGCCGCTGGCCCGGCAGGAGGGCCTCGGGCAGATCGTCTTCTCCCCGATCGCGCAGGGCGTCCTCACCGGCAAGTACGTCCCGGGCCAGGCGCCGCCCGCCGGATCGCGCGCCACCGACGAGAAGAGCGGCGCCGACTTCATCAAGCGCATCATGCGCGACGACGTGCTGGAGCGCGTGCAGCGGCTGAAGCCGATCGCCGAGGAGGCGGGCCTGTCGATGGCCCAGCTCGCGGTGGCCTGGGTGCTGCAGAACCCGGGCGTGTCGGCGGCCATCATCGGCGCGACCCGCCCCGAGCAGGTGCGTGACAACGTGCGCGCCGCCGGGGTCACGCTCGACGCGGAGCTGATGAAGCGCATCGACGACATCCTCGAACCGGTGGTCGAGCGCGACCCCGCGCGTACGCTCAGCCCGGCGAAGCGTCCCTGAGGCCCGCCCGCCCCGGGACGCGGCGTCCGCACGCAGGCGGGGCGTCCCGGGGGGACGCGGTCAGCTCTCCGGGGGGTGCAGGCTCATCGGGCCATAGACCTTGCCGCCGTCCTCGAGCAGGCTGACCTGGTCGACGCCCGCCTCGACCAGGCCGCGCCAGTTCTCCCCCACCCACGACTCGGCGTCGGCCTGGGTGGTCCACGTCTCGTCGCCGAGGCCCAGTGCGTCGATCGTCGATCCGTCGGCCTTCTCGTACCGCCAGCTCCAGGGCATTGGTCTCCTCTGTGTCCTCACCCGGCCGCCACGACCGCGCTGCGCAACCCTTGAGCGGTCAGCGTCTCATTCGTCGGCAGCACCCTGCCGTTGATCTTCACCGTCGGCGTGCCGAACACGCCGCCCGCGATCGCCACCGCGGACTCCGCGCGCACCGCCGGCGCGTACCGCTCGGTCCGTACGCACGTCGCGAAGCCGGAGTCGCCGGCACCCGCGGCGCGGCCGTAGGACTCAAGGTCGGCCGCGCTGAAGCCGGCCGTGCCCTCGGCCGGCTGGTGAGCGAAGACCTGGTCCTGGAAGGACAGCCACGCGGCGCCGCCGGTGACGCAGCGCGCCGCCGAGGCGGCGCGGGTGGAGTTGGCCAGCAGGGGTTCGCGGTCGAAGATCACGATCGGGTGGTAGACGACTTTCGCCCGGCCCTCGCCGGCGAGTGCCTTCAGCGTCCCGTCGTTGGTCCGGTGGAAATCCCTGCAGATCGGGCACTGGAAGTCCTCGTAGACGTCCACGAGCACCCGGCCGCCGCCTGGCTTGACCATGGTGAGCGTGCCCTCGGCCGCGGACGCGGTGGCCGTGACGCCCGGCGGCAGCGCCGTCGGCGTGCCGCCCTTGTCGTCGCGCCCGAGGAGGAACGCGGTGACCGCCACGCACACCACGAGGACGATGAATCCGGCGATCAGCCCGACGACCAGTCCGCGCCGGGACCGCGGCGGCGCCGGAGCGTACGGGCCCGGCCCGTACGGCGGGCCATAGGGCTGTGGACCGTACGGCTGCTGGCCAAAGGGTTGCTGACCGTAGGGCTGCGGGCCGCCGTACGGCGTTGGCGGGCCGTACCCCTGCGGGCCGTACGGCTCTGGCCCGTGCTGCGGCGGCGGGGCCCATCCGGGAGGCGGCGGCGCGCCGGTGTACGGCGGAGGCCGCCAGTCCTCGTACGGCGCGCCGCCGGGCCGCTCCGTGCTGCCGGGGGGAGGATCGTCCTCGGGCTCGGGGCCCTCGAGTGGCGGGCCGCCGGGGGGTTGGCTCACAGCTGGCCAGATTACCGGTACGCGCTGTTTTGACGACGTCTCCAGGTCCGTGGTCCACTCGTCCGCGGTAGCACGCGCGCGGCCGCGGGGCGGTCCGCACCCGGCACCGCCACGTGCCCGGGGCGGCCGGCGCGCCCGCACCGGCGCGAGCGCGCTCCCGGTGCGCCCGTCCGTCCCGGGAACCCACCCTGCAGAGAGGCGCCCATGGTCAAGGTCGGATCCGGCGTCGCCGCCGTGGTGACGCTCGCCTGTGGGCTCCTCCTCGCGTTGACCGCCCCGGCGTCGGCGGACGCCACCGCGTTCTGGGGCTATTGGCGGGCGGACGGCTCGCACTGGACCTTCGTCGGCACCGGCCCGGCCTCCGCGCATCCGGGGGACGGCGCGGTGGAGGGCTGGCGGTTCGCCAGGTCCGGCGGGAACACCGGCACGCCTCCCCGCGCCAGGCCCGAGTTCGCCCGGCTCTGCGGGTCGGCCGCCGCGCCGGCCGGTGACAAGCGCGTCGCGGTCGTCCTCGACTACGGCGACCCGGCCGACGCGCCCGGCGGTGCGACGCCGCCGACCGCCAAGACCGCCTGCGCGATCGTCCCGAAGAACGCCACCGGCAGGGACGTCCTCGCCAAGGTGGCGAGCCCGAAGGCGGACAGGTCCGGCCTGATCTGCGCCATCGACGCCTTCGGCACCTGCGCGCAGGCCGCGCCGGTGAAACCGCGGCGAAGCGCCGGGCAGACCGCGCTCACGGTCGTCGTCGGTCTCATCCTCGTGCTCGCCGCGGGCACCAGCATGATGGCCGTACGCCGGCGCGCCAAGCAGTGAGCGTGCCCCGAGTGTCCGGTTCGATCGCGCGTGCACCCGGTGCGGCGGTGACCACGGATCTCGGCCGCGTCGCCCTCGCCACACGCCCCGGTGGCGACGTGCGGGGCCGGGTCCGGGCGACGGTCGCGGGCCATTGTGTGCGGCCGCCCCGGCGCGCCGCCGTCGCAGGCCGCGGCCGGCCATGACGGAGCCGGCGCCCGGCGGCGGATCCGCCGCGGACGGGCCGGAGGTACGCCTCCTCGGCACGGCAGGCCCGGCCGGCTGGCCCGAGGCCGGCTGCCGCTGCGCCTCCTGCACGCGGATGCGCGCGGCCGGGCTGCGGGTGGAGCCCACCCGCGTGCTGCTCGACGGCGTGCCGCTGGACCGCTGCCGCCGCCGGGAGGTGCCCGGCGGGTACGACGTGCGGTCGCCGCGCGGCCACCGGGTGCTGTTCGCCTCGCAGCCGGGAGGGCGGCCGCGGCCCCCCTCCCCCGGCACGTACGACGCGGTCCTGCTGGATCTGGCCGGCGACCCGTCGCACCTGGGCTGGCTGCGGCACGTCGGCGCGGTCACCCCGGCGACGCGGATCGAGGCCGTGCAGGTCGACCACCGCCTCGCCTCGCCGGCCGAGCTCGAACGCCGGCTGGCGCAGTGGCGGCGGCCGCGGCCCGGCCCGTGGCGGACGCTGATCCTCGGCGGGGCGCGGTCGGGCAAGTCGGAGGAGGCCGAGCGGCAGGTACTGACCTGCCCGGAGGTGACGTACGTGGCGACCGGGCCGATGCACGCCGAGGACCCCGACTGGCGCGCCCGCATCACCGCGCACCGCGCGCGGCGGCCCGGCTGGTGGGAGACCGCCGAGACGGTCGACGTCGCCGGCCTGCTGCGTACGGCGACCGGCACGCTGCTCGTCGACGGGATGGGCACGTGGCTGACGGCGGTGTTCGACGCGCTCGGCGCGTGGGAGCACCCGCGCGCCGTCGAGCCGCGCGTGGACGACTTGGTCGCGGCGTGGCGGTCCACGGAGGCGCGCGTCGTCGCGGTCAGCGACGAGGTCGGGCTGTCGATCGTCCCGGAGACGCCGGTGGGCCGCGCGTTCCGCGACGTGCTCGGCCGGCTCAACCAGCGGCTGGCCGCAGAGTCGGAGCAGGCCGCGCTCGTCGTGGCCGGCCGCGTACTGGAGCTGGTGTGACCGCGCGGCGGGAGAACCCGGCGGTGCGGGAGGGTCTGCGGCTGGCCGTCTCGCTGCTCACCGTCGTACCGGTCGGGACCGGGCGGGTGGACCGGGAGACGGCGCGGTGGGCGATGACGCTCGCGCCGGTCGCCGGATTGCTCGTCGGCGTCGTCGCGGCGGCCGTGCTCGTCGTGTCGGGGTGGCTGGGGTTCGGGTCGCTGCTGGGCGCGGCGCTGGCGGTCGCGTCGATGGCGCTGCTGACCCGCGGGCTGCACCTGGACGGGCTGGCCGACCTCGCCGACGGACTCGGCAGCGGCAGGCCGGCCGCCGAGGCACTGGCGATCATGAAGAAGTCCGACATCGGGCCGTTCGGCGTCATCGCCCTCGTCCTGACGCTCGCGGTACAGGTCGCGGCGATCGCCGAGGCGCCGGTGGCCGGTGTGGTCGTGGCCGCCGTGACCGGACGGCTGGCGCTCACCTGGGCCTGCCGGCCGCGCGTGCGCGCCGCGCGGCCCGACGGTCTCGGCGTGCTCGTGGCGGGCACCGTACGGCCGCTCGACGCGGTCGCCGCGGTCGCGGTCACCGCCGCGGCGGGCTCGCTGGCGGCCCTGACCGGACCGGGCGGCGGCGTGGGGGACGCCTTCCTCGGCGCGGCCGCCGTCCTCGCCGGGCTGGGGGCGGCGATCGGGCTGCTCCGGCACGCGGTACGCCGCCTGGGCGGGATCACCGGCGACGTGCTCGGCGCTCTCGTCGAGACGGCGGCCTCGGCCGCGCTGGTCGTGATGGCGCTGCGGTGAGGCCCCCCGCGCGTACGGCGGTTCCGGGCGTGGCAGCGCGGTCGATTCGGCCGGGTGTCGCGTCCCAAAGTCGGCGAAGCGGACGCCGTGTGGCCGGTCGCGGACAGCGAACCGGGACAAAGCCGCAGGCTGTCAGCCAACCCATGTTGATCGAATTGACGAAACCAGTCAGTAGTACGACTAGCATCTGGCCACGTGACGAACCTCAGGCTTGCCAACCCCGAAATCGCATCCCTTGACGCCGACGCGGTGGTGATCGGCGTCGTCAGCACTGACTCCGACGTGGGCCTCGCGCCCGGCGCCGAGAGTGTCGACCGGGCGTTCGGCGGGGACCTCGCCGGCATGCTGGCCGGCCTGGGTGCGACCGGCGAGCAGGGCGAGGTCATCAAGATCCCGACGTTCGGCCGGATGACCGCGCCGATCGTCGTGGCGGCCGGGCTGGGCGCGGACGCCTCCCCCGACGCCGAGACGCTGCGCCGCGCGGCGGGCGCGGCGCTGCGCGCACTCGCCGGCACGGCCTCGGTCGCGCTCGCACTGCCCGCCGCGACGGCCGACGACGTCACCGCGGTCACCGCAGGCGCGCTTCTGGGCAATTACTCCTATCTGACCTACCGCACCGGCAAAGGCCACAAGCGGCCGGTCGGCGAGGTCATCGTCATCAGCGCGGCGGACGCCGAGGACGCCATGCGCCGGGCCGAGGTCCTGGCCGAATCCATGACGCTCGTACGCGACCTGGTCAACACCCCGCCCTCCGACCTGAGCCCAGAGGTTCTCGCCGAGACCGCCGAGCAGGTCGCCACGGAGGCCGGCCTGGAGGTCTCGGTCCTCGACGAGAAGGCCCTCGTCGAGGGCGGCTACGGCGGCATCGCCGGCGTCGGCCAGGGCTCGGTCAACCCGCCACGGCTCGTACGCCTCGCCTACCGTCACCCCGAGGCGGCCCACACCATCGCGTTCGTCGGCAAGGGCATCACCTTCGACTCCGGCGGCCTCTCGCTCAAGCCCGCCGACGCCATGGACTGGATGAAGTCCGACATGGGAGGCGCCGGTGCCGTGCTCGGCGCGATGAAGGCGATCGCCCGGCTCGCGCCGAAGGCCAACGTGGTCGGCTACCTCGCCATCGCCGAGAACATGCCGAGCGGCACCGCGCAGCGCCCCTCCGACGTGATCACCACCTACGGCGGCAAGACCGTCGAGGTGCTCAACACCGACGCCGAGGGACGCCTCGTCATGGCGGACGCCATCGTGCGCGCCGGCGAGGACGACCCCGACCTGATCATCGACGTGGCCACGCTCACCGGCGCGCAGCTCGTGGCACTCGGCGCGCGCACCGCCGGGATCATGGCCAACGACGACGCCGTGCGCGACCGTGTCGTGGCCGCCGCCGGGCGTTCCGGCGAGGCGGCGTGGCCGATGCCGCTGCCCGAGGAACTGCGCAAGGGCCTCGACTCGGCCGTCGCCGACATCGCCAACGTCAGCGGCGAGCGTTGGGGCGGCATGCTCACGGCGGGCGTCTTCCTCAAGGAGTTCGTGCCCGAGGGGGTGCGCTGGGCGCACCTCGACATCGCGGGCCCCGCCTTCCACAAGGGCGAGCCGTACGGCTACACGCCCAAGGGCGGCACGGGCGCCGCCGTCCGTACTCTCGTGGCGATCGTCGAGGACATCGCCGCCGACGGACTTTAGGCAGCCTCCGGCGCGTTGACGAGGGTGCCGGCGGGAAGCATCTCACCGGCCGATGTCACCGGGCGGTGGCCACAAGTGGAAAGATGCTTCCCGAAGAACCATCGTGCGCCGTGCGCCGGCGCCCGAGTGATCATCGAAGGAGCGTCCCGTGTCGAATAACACCTATGACATCGTCGTCCTAGGTGGTGGCAGCGGCGGTTACGCGTGCGCGCTGCGCGCGGTCGAGCTGGGCATGAGCGTGCTGCTGGTCGAGAAGGACAAGCTCGGCGGCACCTGCCTCAACCGCGGCTGCATCCCGACCAAGGCGCTGCTGCACGCCGCCGAGGTCGCCGACCAGACGCGCGAGGCGGCCACGTTCGGCATCAAGGCGCGGTTCGAGGGCGTCGACCTGCCGGGCGTGCACGCGTACAAGGACAAGGTCGTCAGCACCACGGTGAAGGGCCTGACCGGGCTGCTCAAGTCCAAGGGCATCACCGTCGCCGAGGGCGCGGGGCGCCTGACCGGCCCGACCCAGGTGACCGTCGGCAGCGCGACGTACGAGGGCCGCCACATCGTGCTGGCCACCGGCTCGGTGCCCAAGTCCCTGCCCGGCCTCGACATCGACGGCGACCGGGTCATCTCCAGCGACCACGCGCTCACGCTCGACCGGATCCCCCAGTCCGTGGTCGTCCTGGGCGGCGGCGTGATCGGCGTGGAGTTCGCGAGCGTGTGGCGCTCGTTCGGCGCCGAGGTGACCATCGTCGAGGCGCTGCCGCACCTGCTCCCCCTGGAGGAGGAGTCCAGCTCCAAGCGGCTGGAGCGCGCGTTCCGCAAGCGCGGCATCAAGTTCGAGCTCGGCGCGCGCTACGAGAGCGTCAAGCACACCGACTCCGGTGTGATCGTCACGCTCGAGGGCGGCAAGACCCTCGACGCCGAGCTGATGCTCGTCGCCGTCGGCCGCGGCCCGGTGTCGGCCGACCTCGGCCTGGAGGACGTCGGCGTCGAGACCGAGCGCGGCTTCGTCAAGGTCGACCAATACTGCCGTACCAGCGTGGAGTCCGTCTCCGCGGTGGGCGACCTCATCCCCACCCTCCAGCTCGCGCACGTCGGCTTCGCCGAGGGCATCCTCGTCGCGGAGCGGCTCGGCGGCCTGGACCCGGCGCCGATCGACTACGACGGCGTGCCCCGCATCACCTACTCCGAGCCCGAGGTCGCGTCGGTGGGCATCACCTCCGCGATCGCCGAGGAGCGCGGGCTCGAGACGACCTCGTTCACCTACGACCTGGCCGGCAACCCCCGGAGCAAGATCCTCGGCACCCAGGGCGAGGTGAAGGTGATCGCGCGCAAGGACGGCCCGGTCCTGGGGATCCACATGGTCGGCAGCCGTGTGGGCGAGCTCATCACCGAGGGCCAGTTGATCTATAACTGGGAAGCCCTGCCGTCCGAGGTCGCCCAGCTCATCCACCCGCATCCCACCCAGTCCGAGGCTCTCGGCGAGGCCCATCTCGCGCTCGCCGGCAAGCCACTGCACGTCCACGGCTGATCGCCGCCCGAAATAGCACCACCGAGATAGCACCAGAGGAGTCGCAGAGAACCATGTCGGTCTCCGTAACCATGCCCCAGCTCGGCGAGAGCGTCACCGAGGGCACCGTCACCCGCTGGCTCAAGAAAGAGGGTGAGCACGTCGAGGCCGACGAGCCGCTCCTCGAGGTGTCGACCGACAAGGTCGACACCGAGATCCCCTCGCCCGCGGCAGGGGTCCTGAGCAGCATCACCGTCGCCGAGGACGAGACCGTCGAGGTCGGCGCCGAACTGGCGGTCATCGCCGAGGAGGGCGAGGCGTCCGGCGGCCAGTCCGATTCCGGGTCCGAGTCCGATTCTGAGTCTGAGTCCGGTTCCGGCGAGGACGAGCAGCCCGCGCAGGAGCAGGAGCAGGAGTCCGAGCAGGCGCAGGCCGAGCCGGAGCCTGAGCCGCAGCGGCCGGCCGCCCAGCAGCGGTCCCAGCAGCAGGCGCCGTCCTGGCCCCCGCCCAACCCCTCCTCGCAGTCCGCTCCGGCACCGCAGCGGCAGGAGGCGCCGAAGCAGGACTCCGCCCCGGCGGCCTCGGGTGACAGTCCCTACGTCACACCTCTCGTGCGCAAGCTGGCGACCGAGCACGACGTCGACCTGGCCTCGATCACGGGCACCGGTGTCGGCGGGCGCATCCGCAAGCAGGACGTCCTGGAGGCCGCACGGGCCAAGCAGGCGCCCCCGCAGCAGCCGGCCGCCCCCGTACAGGAGCCGGCACAGGAGCCGGCACAGGAGCAGGCACCCGCCCAGGCGCCGGCGCCCGCCGCGCGTACCGCTCCCCCGGCGCCGTCCCAGGCTCCGGCCGCGGCCGCACGCCTGCGCGGCACGACCGAGAAGATGTCGCGGACGCGTCAGTCGATCGCACGTCACATGGTCGAGTCGCTCAAGGTGTCGGCGCAGCTCACCACGGTCGTCGAGGCCGACGTCACCCGGATCGCGCGGCTACGTGACCAGGCGAAGGCCGACTTCCAGGCGCGGGAGGGCGTCAAGCTCAGCTTCCTGCCGTTCTTCGCCCTGGCCGCGATCGAGGCGCTGAAGATCCACCCGAAGCTGAACGCCGTCATCAACTCCGAGACCAACGAGGTGACCTTCCACGACGTCGAGAACCTCGGCGTCGCGGTGGACGCCGACAAGGGCCTCATGGTGCCGGTGATCCACAACGCCGGTCAGCTCAACCTCGCCGGCCTCGCACAGCGGATCGCCGACCTCGCCGAGCGCACCCGTACCAACAAGGTGAGCCCCGACGAGGTGACGGGCGGCACGTTCACGCTGACCAACACCGGCAGCCGCGGCGCGCTGTTCGACACGCCGATCCTGAACCAGCCGCAGGTCGGCATGCTCGGCACCGGCACGGTCGTCAAGCGACCGGCGGTGATCGAGGACCCGCAGCTCGGCGAGGTCATCGCGGTGCGCTCGATCGTGTACCTCGCGCTGACCTATGACCACCGCCTCGTGGACGGCGCGGATGCCGCCCGGTTCCTCGCTACGGTCAAGCACCGTCTCGAAGAAGGCAATTTCGAGTCCGAGCTGGGAATTTAGCCCGGTCCCCGCGGTACTCCCGCGGGCTCGCGGTAACTAGGGTGGCGACCGTGCAGATCGCCATCACGGGTTCGACGGGACTCATCGGCAAGGCCCTCGTACGCGCACTGCGCGACGAGGGCCTCACCGTCATACGGCTCGTGCGCCGGCCGGCCTCCGCCGAGGACGAGATCCACTGGGATCCGTTCGGCGAGGTCGACGCGGGCGCGCTGGAGGGCGTGGACGCGGTCGTCCATCTCGCGGGCGCGGGCATCGGCGACCACCGCTGGACCGAGTCGTACAAGAAGCAGGTACGCGACAGCCGGGTCGAGGGCACCCGTACGCTCGCGCGCGCCCTGGCGCGTCTCGACCGGCGTCCGGCCGTGTTCATCTCAGGCTCGGCGGTGGGCTACTACGGCGACACCGGCGACGTCGCCGTCAACGAGTCGGCGACCGAGGGCGAGGGCTTCCTCGCCGAGGTGTGCCGCGACTGGGAGGCCGCGGCGGAGCCCGCCGTGGACGCCGGGATCCGCGTGGTGCACCCGCGCACCGGGGTCGTGCTGTCGCGCGAGGGCGGACTGGTCGCCAAGCTGCTGCCGCTGTTCCGCCTCGGCCTGGGCGGGCGGCTCGGGAGCGGGCGGCAGTGGGTCAGCTGGATCTCCCTGGAGGACGAGGTCGCCGCGCTGCTCTACCTGATGCGCAACGGCGTCTCGGGCCCGGTCAACCTCACCGCGCCCGAGCCGGTGACCAACGCCGGCCTCACCCGCGCCCTGGGGCGCGCCCTGCACCGCCCGACGCCGTTCATCGTGCCCGCGCCGGCACTGAGGCTGGCGCTGGGCGGGTTCGCGGACGAGGGGGCGCTGGTGAGCCAGCGGGTGCTGCCGGACCGGCTCGCCAAGGCCGGGTTCGCCTTCCGGCACCCCGACATCGACGTCGCCCTCGCCGAGATCCTGGCCTGAGGCCCCACGAACTCGCAAGGAACCCGCCAGTCTCCTGCGCGCGCACGGTCCGGCGCGTACCGTGACGGGGGCGGAGTAAACAGGGGAGTTCGTGGAAAGGGTCCCGGGCGCATGAGCACCGACGGAAAACCGCACATCCTCGCGATCGGCGGTGGGAGCTTCATCCCGACCGACAGGTACGGCATGGTGCCGAGCCCGCTGCTGCGCTACGCGCTCGACCTCACCGGCCACGACCGGCCGCGGGTGTGCTTCCTCGCCACGGCGCTGGGCGACGGCGCCGAGCACATCGCGCGTTTCTACACCGCGTTCGCCGCGCTCGACGCCGAGGTCAGCCACCTGTCGCTGTTCCCGATGCCGAACCACGAGGACCCGGCGGCGCACCTGCTCGCCCAGGACCTGGTGTACGTCTCCGGCGGCAGCGCGGCCAACCTGCTGGCGCTGTGGCGGCTGCACGGCCTCGACGACGCGTTCGCCGAGGCGTGGCGGTCCGGGGTGGTGCTGTGCGGGCAGAGCGCGGGCGCGCTGTGCTGGCACACCGGCGGCAACACCGACTCCTTCGGCCCGCGGCTCCAGCCGCTGACCGACGGCCTCGGGCTGCTGCCCTACTCCTGCGGCGTGCACTACGACAGCGACCCGCAGCGCCGCCCGCTGCTGCACCGCCTCGTCTCGGACGGCACGCTGTCCGCCGGCTACGCCGCCGAGGAGGCCGTGGGCCTGCACTACGTCGGCATCGAGTTCGTCCAGGCGGTCAGCTACGTCGAGGGCCGCGGGGCGTACGACGTCGCCTCGGACGGCGCGGGCGGGGTCAAGGAGACCCGCATCGAGCCTCGGCTGCTCGCGTCGCTCTGAGGGCGTCGTACGCTTTGTCCGTGAGCGACCCACTGACCCGGCAGTCCGCAGCGGCGGTCCTCGATCCCGCCGCCCCCTCCGACCTGGTCTTCGTGCACGCCGGTTTCGGCGAGCACGCGGTCCCGTATGAGGAGGCGTGGGAGTTGCAGCGGCGGCTGCACGAACGCCGGGTCGCCGACGAGATCCCCGACGTGTGCCTGCTGCTGGAGCACCCGCCGGTCTATACCGCGGGCAAGCGCACCGAGCCGCTGGACCGTCCGATGGGCGACCCCGGCGCGCCGGTGATCGACGTCGACCGCGGCGGGAAGATCACCTGGCACGGCCCGGGGCAACTCGTCGGATACCCGATCGTCAAGCTCAGGGAGCCGGTCGACGTCGTCGCGTACGTCCGCACGATCGAGGAGGCGCTGATCCGTACCTGCGCCGATCTCGGACTGGCGACCGGGCGCGTCGAGGGCCGCAGCGGCGTCTGGGTGCCCGGCACACCCGACCGCAAGGTCGGCGCGATCGGCATCCGGGTCTCACGCGGCGTGACGATGCACGGCTTCGAGATCAACTGCGACTGCGACCTGTCATGGTTCGACCGGATCGTGCCGTGCGGCATCCGCGACGCCGGCGTGACGTCGCTGTCCGCCGAACTGGGCCGCCGGGTGCCGGTGGCCGAGACCCTGGCACTGACCGAACAGCGGCTGGCCGAGGTGCTCGGCGCGGCGAAAACCACGCACCGCACGCTCGGGCCGATGCTGGGCTCGGGTCAGCCCATCGCCTTGTAGATCGCCTGGCCCTCGCCCGCGGCGGCCCTGAAGAAGCCGACGAGGTGCTCGTACGCGGTGCGCAACTCGCGGTCGCGTACGGCCTCGGGCGGCATGGCGGCCCACTCGTCCGCGCCCTGCACGCCGAGCTTGGCCATCTTCGCCGCGTCGTAACGGCCGGCGATCTGCCGGAAGGCGGTGGCGGCGAGATGGTCGGCGGCGAGCTTGACCCGCTGGGGCGCCAGGTAGATGACGTCCAGGCCGAGCTCCTCGGCGCCGTTCTCGGTCAGCAGGCGTCCGCCGCAGACGACGTCGGCGGCGGGGTGCGGGCCTTCCCAGGGGTCACCGGTGATCAGGTAGTGGAGGCCCTGCCACGTGCCGGCGATGGGAAGCACGGCATGGCGCTCACGCCAGCCCTTGCCGCCGAACATCGACCTGGCGACGGCGCCCGGATCGCCTCCGCCCTCGGCTTCGGTAAGCCTGAGGTACGTCATGGCAACTCGCAAGCCCGACCTCCCGTTATGCGCAGTTGTGCACGCGACATCCCGTTACCTTAGAGAGATCGACAGCTACGTTTGGTGAGAATCGCAATAAAAGCCCGATCTCGCCCATCCGCTGGCCCCGCGCGCTCGCCCCGGCGCACCGGAAAGCGGGCGCCGCATGGCTGCCGTCTCAGTATCCCGGCAGACCTTCTCCCATGTCCGGCGGTTGCGCAAACTGAACGACCCGGCACATACCCCGGCACCCGCGACCCCCGCCCGCACAGTCCCCGCCCGCACCGTCCCCGCCCGCCCTGGGGGGACGACCCCACTTCCATTGTCAAGCCCAGCCCACGGCAGAAGGAAGAGGAGCGGGTGGGCTGTGGACAACCTCCGCGGAAAGGGGCCGCTTCGTTCCGTGACGACGAAGGGCCGTGCGGTCGATGATGGATGCATGACGCTGAGCGCCGCCGACGGCAACGCCATTCTGGCCGAGAACTTCGCCCCGTGGGTCCAGGACCTCGGCCTGGTCGTGGAGGAGACCGGCGACCGTACGGCCGTGCTCCGCCTGCCGTGGTCTTCCCGGCTGGCGCGGGAGGGCGGCGCCCTCTCCGGTCAGGCGCTGATGGCCGCGGCGGACACGGCCACCGTGATCGCCGTGTCGGCGGCGCGCGGGGCGTACGTGCCGATGACCACGGTGCAGCAGTCGAGCACCTTCCAGCGGCCCGTGGTGGGCGCCGACGTGCTCGTCGCGGCGCTGATCACCAAGCTCGGCCGTACGCTCGCCTTCGCCGACGTCGACCTGGCCGCGGACGGTACGACGGCGGCTCGCGCCACGACCGTGTACGCGCTGCTCGGCTGAGACGGCCACCGCCCCCCGGGCCAGGGGGGGCGGGATCTCAGGCGCGTCTCACCAGTTCTTCTCCATGCCCGGGACGTTCCTCGGGAGCCGGTGGCCGGGCGGGTACATGATGTACGCGATGCCGCCGCTGGAGGAGCTGCGCAGCCAGACGTTCTCGAAGTTGGCGCGCGGGTAGACGTTGCGGACGACCGCGTCGGAGGAGGACGCGGGGTCGTTGACGATCGGGTCGCCCTGCTCGGTGAAACCGACGATCAGGAACAGGTGCCCGTTGGTGCTGTAGTTCGACCCGGGCAGCTCGTCGGCCTTGAAGGACTGCGAGGTCACCACCGGGATGCCGGCCTTGATGAACTGCTCGAGCTCGTTCACCGACCGCAGCCGCGTCACGAAGCCGTTCAGGCCGTACCGGCCGGCGTACGCCGGATTGAAGGGCCAGTTGCCGGTGCCCTCGTAGTTGTAGTCGTACGCGTGCCGCGCGGCGAAGTCGACCTGCGGGTCCTGGTACGACGGGTCGATCCAGGCCATGTCCTGCGCGGACGGACCACGGTTCCAGTACGAGACGACCATCGAGGTCGAGGTCGGGCTGCACCACGCCTCGCCGCCGCCGTCGTACTCGGGGTACTGGCCCTTGTGGATGTTCTGGGAGTAGGGCGGAACCCGCAGCTCGATGCCCTCCGCGCCGCCGAGCGGGCTTACCGGCACCGTCGTACGCTGCGGCACCAGCGACGCCATCGCGCCGACCGAGCGCAGCACCGGCTTCGCGTGCCCGCCGGGCAGGCGGTACAGCGTGACGCGCAGTTGGTAGGAGGTGAGCGAGTTCTTGGCGATGAAGGTGTCGATGTCGACGTTGCCGTTGTCGTCGGCCTGGCCCGGCACCGACGTACGGTTGATGTCGCCGCCCTCGCCGGGGTCGTCGGAGGCCCAGCGGCCCATGACGTACCACTTGGTGTCGGCGCCCGCGCCCGTGTGGCCGCGCATCTCGACCTGGAGCCAGGAGCCGTGCGGGGTGCTCGCCGTCCAGGAGGAGACGAGCTGGGTCGCGCCGAAGCCGACCTGCACGGCCGGCGAGGTCCAGCGCGCGTAGTCCCAGGACTTGGTCCCGGCGCCGTACGGGTCGGTGTAGCTCGTGGTGCCGACCGTGTGCGCGATCGTGATGGCGCCGAGGCCGGCCGGGCGTACGCCCTCCGACGAGCCCGCGGCGAAGTCGCGCAGCGACGTCCACTGGTGGTAGGCCACGAGCGGGCGCACTGGGGCGTCCGAGGCCCTCGCGCCCGGCGCCGCGGCCGTGGATGTGGCCGCGAGACCGGCCAGTACGAGAAGTGAGACCCTCCGCGCCGAAACGCGGGCACCCGACCACAGCATGGCGACTCCAAGGACGGCGACGATCTGCTCCGGGACGCTAAGACGGAGAGCGCCGCGTGTCAACGCTTTACGGGCACATGCATGTGACGGGAATTTGTTTACCTAGCACGGCTCCCCTTTCGACTGCGGGCCCGAAGCCTCGTATCCTTCCCCCATGGCAAAGAAGTCCCAGGACGGACAGGACGAAAGCCCCGGCCGCCTCAAGCAGATCCGCATGGTCGCCTCGCTGGTCCATCAGGCCAATCCGAAGGCCCTGCCGATGGTGTTCGCGGTGGCGATCGGGACTCTCGCGGTGTTCGTGGTCCTCGGTCTCCTCCTGGGGCAGGCGCTGCTGCTGATCCCGCTCGGCGTGCTCGCCGCCGTGGCCGTGGGCATGATCGTGTTCGGCCAGCTCGCGCAGCGCACGCAGTACTCCATGCTGGAGGGACGGCCGGGCGCGGCCGCCTCGATCGTGGAGAACATGCGCGGCCGCTGGGTGGTGACGCCCGCCGTACAGGCCAACCGGAACATGGACGTCGTGCACCGCGTCGTCGGCCAGCCGGGCGTGATCCTGCTCGCCGAGGGGCCGCGCTCGCGGGTCGGCAAGCTCATCGGCGCGGAGAAGAAGCGCATCTCCCGCGCCGCCTCCGAGGTGCCGATCTATGACGTCGTGGTCGGCTCCGAGGAGGGCCAGGTGCCGATCGGCAAGTTGCAGCGCCACCTGACCAAGCTGCCGCGCAACCTCAAGAAGGACCAGGTCAGCAGCCTGGTCGACCGCCTCAACGCGCTTCCGCAGGCGATGCAGATGCCGAAGGGCCCGATCCCCAAGGGCGCGCGCATGCCGAAGGGCCCCAAGCCCCGCACCCGCTAGCTGTACCCGGCCATCACGTTGGTAGCAGTCGGCTGATCGGTACGCGGCCTCCGAGCGCGGCGTGGCGGCGCGTGGTGTTGCAGTGCTCGATCCAGGGTGCGAGCGCGGCGGTGCGCGCGTCGTTCGTGGTGAAGACCTGCCGGCATGCCCATTCGGTTCGCAGGGTGTGATTGAAGCGCTCGACTTTGCCGTTCTGCCACGGGCAGTGCGGCTTGATGAACTTCTGCCGGATACCGTGAGCTGCGCAGACTTGCCGGAGTGAGAACCGGTAGGCCCAGGCGTCGCCGGTGATGAGTCGCTCGATGCGGGGATGCCTCGTTCGGCGAAGTAGGCGATGGCTCGTTCCAGGAAGCCGGCGCAGGTTGTGCCCTTCTCGTCTCCAAGGACTTCGGAGTCGCTCTCGGTCGCGCATCCTGATCACCGCGTGCTCGACATCGAGGCTTGTGCGTGTGGGCATGGAACGCGGCTTCGGCGACCGTTCGCGCAAGCCGGCGTCGTCCTCGACGCGGCAGCGGTCGATCCATCGCTGCGGCGATGTGCGCCTGTTTCCAACCCGTGCGGGAGCGTTGGATGATCAATCGCATACCGTGAATCGTCAGGCGAGCATTGCCGTGGGGCAAGGGGACCTCCGCGTGCTTCAAGAAGTGTCTGGCGTGCCCGTTCGGGGCATGACAGAAGACCGCCGACCGCGAACGACTGCGATCGAGCGGAGAGAGCTGATGTGGGTTCGGGGCTACTGCCAGGTCGCCGTGTCGGGGTCGATCCCGTGAGCGCGAGCGGCCTCGTCGATGATCTGCCGGAACCAGGAGGTCAGCCCGGTGCGAACGCCGTCGTAGTGGGCCGCGAAGCCCCGGTCGGACTCATACATTCGCCCCAGACACACCTGCATCTGCCGCGTGAGCGGAAAGAAGTTCGAGAAGACCTCGCGGTGGCGCTCGACGAGCGCGTTCGCCTCCGGACTGCCCGGAGCGACGCCCTGGTCCAACGCATCGCCCAGATCACGCTGGAGCGTGGACATCGCCTCGGAGAGAGACCGCCACTGTTCCCGCGTGCGGAAAGCGGAGCGCTCGGCGAACTGCGCCCACTGCGGGGAGTCTCCCCAGACAACGCGGGCCTGCCCCGATCCGCGCGGGTCCCAGTCCGAGCCGAACGTCGCCGACTGCTCTTCGTCGCTCAGGAGGATCCCGCGCTCGTGTGCCTGAGCCATCCGTTCCAGGCGTTCGTCGAGCTGTTGCAGGTCGTGGATTCGCTTGGCGAGTTGGGAGCGTTGCTCACGCAAGGTGGCGCCGATCCCGGTGGTCGCGTCGTCGAGAACCCCGCGGATCGAATCCAACCCGAGGCCGATTGCTCGATAGGCGACGATCCGGTGCAGTCGCTGCAGGTCCGCGTCGATGTAGCGGCGGTACCCGGCCGTGGTGCGGACAGATGGCGAGGCCAAGCCGATCTCGTCCCAGTGATGCAACGTGCGGACGGTCACCCCCAGGAGCTCGGCGGTCGAGCCCACCGTGAGACCGTCGTCGAGCTTGGGATCAACCATGTACGCCATTGTCGCCTTGACTCGTTGATGTCGGGGCGACGATCCCGACCGATTCGAGATCGCGCGCTACTCGGCTGTCGGGATCGAGCCGCTTGGCCGCGGTGAACACGACCCGCGCCCGCTCGAGCGTGATCACTTCGACGTCGCGAGTGTTCCACGGAGTGTCACGCGGGCCGGTAACGCTATCGGCAACGAGCCCACGACACGCCTCGACGAGGTGCTCCACCTCGCTCAAGACGCACGCGAAACTCACGCTCATCGCCGGCACCTGTGTCTGCGCAGAACCAACCCCCGCAGGGACGAGCAACACATCCTGGAACGCCCACCGGCGCAGGTGTACCACCTGGCCGGGAATGCTGAACAACTCGAAGAATCCGAGCCCTCGCACCCAGAAGTCCGTGGATGCAGCCAGATCGGACGTCGGAATCGTCATGAACGCCGGCATTCCATAGATGCCGCGAAATGGCTCCGGCGCAACCGCATCCGGCCCCGGGGTGGGGACGGGACTCATCTCAAACGCATTGAAGAAGTCACTCATGCACCGCATCGTCCACCCTCACGCAACGTGAGGGTCAACCCAGCAGCAGATGGACCAACCTCTTGGCGGGGTACAGCTAGCGCACGAGCACCACGGTCTGCGCCGCACGGTCGTGCAGGCCGCGGTGGTCGCGGTCCCAGAGCACGGCGGGGATGAGGAGCACCAGGAGCACCGCGCGCTCCAGGCTCCACATGAGCCCGACCGGGCCGCCGCCCAGCCGGGCGACCCGCAGCCCCGCCACGCGCTTGCCGGCGGTCGTGCCGAAGATCGCGGTGAGCAGCCACGCCAGGACGCCGAAGACCACCAGGGTGGCGAAGCTGCGTGCCAGCGGGCTCCAGTGGAAGACGGCCGACAGGCCCTGCGCGATGAGCATCGCGAGCAGCCAGTCGAGGACCAGGGCGACGAGCCGGCGGCCATAGCCGGCCACCGCTCCCGGCCCTTGCTGTGGCAGGCCCATCCGCTCCCCGGGATAGCCGAGGTCGGCACCTGCCGCGCGGGCGCCGGAGAGCCATGATCCGGTCGCGCGCCGAGGTTCGCTCATGGCCTCAAAACTATCCATCGGTGGTGACCATCCGGCCCGCGGGGGCATGTAACACATGTGAAACACATGGGACACGGCCTCGAAACGGCCACGTCCTAACGTGCTAGACGCCCTGAAAGCACCCCAAGGAGGTTGGATGTTCAGCAGCGCCGGCGAGGTCCTGAATTACATCAAGGACGAAGGGGTGCAGTTCGTCGATGTCAGGTTCACTGACCTGCCGGGCACGACACAGCACTTCACGTTCCCCGTGGAGAACTTCGGTGACAATGTGTTCACCGATGGTCTGATGTTCGACGGATCCTCCATCCGAGGTTTTCAGGAGATCCACGAATCGGACATGCTGTTGCTGCCGGACCCGACGACGGCCGTGCTCGATCCGTTCCGCCAGCACAAGACCCTCAACCTCACGTTCTTCGTGCACGACCCGCTGACCGGCGAGGCGTACACGCGTGACCCGCGCAACATCTCACGCAAGGCGGAGGACTACCTCCGCGGCACGGGCATCGCGGACACGGCGTTCTTCGGTCCCGAGGCGGAGTTCTACATCTTCGACGACGTGCGGTTCCAGACGAGCCAGCACGAGTCCTATTTCCACATCGACTCGGTCGAGGGCGCGTGGAACACCGGGCGCGCCGAGGACGGCGGAAACCTCGGGTACAAGCAGCGCTACAAGGGCGGCTACTTCCCGGTGCCGCCGATGGACCACTTCACCGACCTGCGTTCGGAGATGGTCCGGCAGCTCATCGCGTCGGGCGTCGAGACCGAGATGCAGCACCACGAGGTGGGTACGGCCGGTCAGGCGGAGATCGACATCAAGTTCGACTCGATGCTGAAGATGGCCGACAAGCTGATGCTCTACAAGTACATCGTGAAGAGCGTCGCGCGGCAGGCGGGTAAGACGGTCACGTTCATGCCCAAGCCGATCTTCGGCGACAACGGCTCCGGCATGCACTGCCACCAGTCGCTGTGGAAGGACGGCTCGCCTCTCTTCTACGACGAGGTCGGCTACGCCGGGCTGTCGGACATGGCCCGCTACTACATCGGCGGCCTGCTCAAGCACGCGTCGTCGCTGCTGGCCTTCACCAACCCGACGGTGAACTCCTACCACCGTCTGGTGCCCGGCTACGAGGCCCCGGTCAACCTGGTCTACTCCCAGCGCAACCGCTCGGCCTGCGTCCGTATCCCGATCACCGGCTCGAACCCCAAGGCCAAGCGCCTGGAGTTCCGCGTGCCGGACCCGTCCTGCAACCCCTACCTCGCCTTCCCGGCGATGCTGATGGCGGGCCTGGACGGCATCAAGAACAAGATCGAGCCCGCGGAGCCGGTCGACAAGGACCTGTACGAGCTGCCGCCGGAGGAGGCCCGCAGCGTCCCGCAGGTGCCGGGTTCGCTGGACGCGGTGCTGAACTCGCTCGAGGCCGACCACGACTTCCTCCTCGAGGGCGGCGTGTTCACGCCGGACCTCATCGAGACGTGGATCGCGTACAAGCGCGAGAACGAGCTGGACCCGATCCGCCTCCGCCCGCACCCGCACGAGTTCGAGATGTACTACGACTGCTGACCCGCACGGGTCCGCCCGCAGCGCGGACGGCCCGGCTCGCCATCACGGCGGGCCGGGCCGTTTCGCGTTGACGGTCCCGGCGCGGCCGCACACGCCTCCGCCGGTCAGGCGGCGTCTGGGCCCGTACGGCGGCGGGTGCGGGGCTCCGGCCGTATATGGACGATCACCCGGCGGCTCTAGGAAGGCGGCGTGGGCTGACATAGCGTCCACAGCATGGACGCGCCGTTGATTCTGCTCGACGTGGACGGTGTACTCAATCCCCTGCAGCGGTCTCCCGGCTACCAGCGGTACCGCGCGACCCCCAACGGAATCACCTACCGGCTCCTCCTCAACCCCCGGCACGGCCCCCTGCTCACCGCTCTGGCGCACGACACCGGCGCGGAGCTGGTCTGGGCCAGCTACTGGACCGAATCGGCGAACGAGTGGATCGGGCCGCGAGTCGGGCTGCCGCACCTGCGGGCCGTGCCGATCCCGCCGCGGGACCCGCAATTCACCTACGGCGGCTGGAAAGCACGGCACGTGGCCGCGTGGATCGGCGAGCGGCCCTTCGTCTGGCTGGAGGACGAACCCGACATCACCGAGACGCTCACCGCCGGGCCTCCGCTCGGGCCGCATCTCGTCGTCGCCGTCGATCCCGACGAGGGGCTGACCGACCTCCACGTCGAACAGGCACGGGGCTGGCTGGAACAACTCCGCTGACACCGGCGTTAGGGTCAGGGTCCCCGAAAAGGAGTGATCATGGCCTCGGTCCAGGTGGAACGCACCGATGACGGCTTCGTGGCGCGCAACGACCGCGGCGCGCGTGTCGCCGTGGGCGGCTCCGCCGACGACGGCGTCTTCAGCCCGGTCGAGCTCCTGCTCGCGGCGCTCGGCGGCTGTGAGCTCGTCACGGTCGAGCCGCTGACCGCCGACCGCGGGCACCGGCTGGTACGGCTGGCGGCCACGGTCGAGGCGGAGAAGGTCGCGCCCACGCGGCTCGGCACGGTCACGATCACCTACGACGTCGAGCTGCCCGAGGGCGACGAGGACGCCGCCACGGTGTTCGCCGACGTCGCCCACCGGGTGCACGACAAGCACTGCACCGTCGGGCGCGCCCTGCGGGAGGTCACCGAGACCGTCCAAGTACTCCCCCGGTTTCCCTAGGCCGCGGGGAGTACGGATGTGGACCGTTCCGGCCATCCGTATCCACCCTGAGGACTAGGGGACCTACTCATCTGGGCCTAGGCGCAGACCATTCCTGTAGGTGATCACAAACGTGCGGCTTTCAAGCAGGATTTAGACCATGGCCCAGCTCGCCCCTTGCCGCCCGCTCCCCCCGGAGACCCGAGACGGTTCCCGCGCAGCGTCGTGGTCGCCACGGCTCTGGCGGGAGATCGCCCTGATCGCCGTCTTCTACGGTGCGTACACGCTCGTGCGCCTGCTGATACCCCATGACGAGACGGCGGCGTACGCACACGCCGGGCAGGTCATGCGGCTCGAGCACGCTCTCGGCCCCAACGTCGAGCTGCGGCTCAACCGGGCGCTCCTGCACGCGCCCACGCTCGCCAGGATGGCCAACATCTTCTACGCGACCGCGCACTTCGCGGTCACGCTGACCGTCCTCGCGTGGCTCTACCGGCGCCGTCCGCGCCACTACCGCTGGCTGCGCACCTCGCTGCTCCTGGCGACCGCCGTCGCGCTGGTGGGCTTCTGGGTCTACCCGCTGGCCCCGCCGCGGTTCCTGCCCGGCGCGGGGTTCGTCGACCCGGTGACGGCCCTCCACAGTTTCGGGCTCTACTCCTCGCCGCAGGCCGGCTCGCTCACGAACCAGTTCGCCGCGATGCCCTCGATGCACGCGGGATGGGCACTCTGGTGCGCGGTGGCGGTGATCGTGAGCATCCGGCGGCCGTTGATCATGACGGTCGCGGCGCTTTACCCGGTCGTCACTATTACCGTGATCTTCGCGACAGCCAATCATTACCTGCTCGACGCGGTGGCCGGTGTCCTTGTGATGGCGTTCGCCCTGCTCGTTGGCCTTATCCTCCATCTGCGGGGAAACCGGCCACAGCCAGCGAAGGATCACGAAGTGACAAACAAGACAACTATTGTCGAGAGTCTCGGCGGCTCGGTCTGACACCATGGGGATCATGTCGAGTGCGGCCGTAGCGCCCGTCGCCACAGGCGACGTGACGGGGGCGCCAGGGGAGTCGGCCGGGAAACGTCCGAAGCTCTACCGCGAGATCCTGCTGATCGCCCTCTGCTACAGCGCGTACTCCTTCGTGCGCAACCTGGTGCCGACGACCCACACCGAGGCGCTCCACCTCGGCCGGCAGATCCTCAGCCTGGAGCATGTGTTCCACCTCGACGTCGAGCGGTCGATCAACCGGCTGTTCGTCCACGTCCACTGGCTCGGCGTGCTCGCCAACTACTACTACTCCACGCTGCACTTCGTGCTCACGCCCGCCGTGCTCGCGTGGCTCTACATCCGGCATCCGGACCGCTACGTCTTCTACCGGCGGCTGATCTTCGCGACGACGGTGCTGGCGCTGGTCGGGTTCTACCTCCTGCCCCTCGCGCCGCCGCGGATGCTGCCCGGCTACATCGACACCGTCCTGGCCTGGCACACCCACGGGCTGTACGCCTCGGGCGCGTCGCCGGTCGGCTCGGTCTCCAACCAGTACGCCGCGATGCCGTCGCTGCACACGGGCTGGGCCCTGTGGTGCGCGATCGCGGTCGCCGACGTCCTGCGGCGCCGCTGGGCCAAGATCCTGGTCTTCTGTTACCCGGTCGCGACCATCCTCGTGATCATGGGCACCGCCAACCACTACTTCCTCGACGCCGTCGGCGGCGCCGTCGCGCTGGGCTGCGGCTACCTGGCCGCGCGGTGCGTACGCCTGGTCGTCCCCCGCCTGGGCCCGGTCGCCCGCGTCTTCTCGACCGAATAGCCGGGCCGCACCCACGAATCCGCATAAAGCCACTTAACCGGCTTTATGCGTTTATGGGAAATATCTCATTAAGGCCGATCACCCTCGGTGACCATTCCGGAATCGGCCTTCCGAAAAGGCGCGTTCCCTGCGACCGGCACCCCCGTCGCGCCGGTCCGTCATCGCCCCAGGCCACCGCCCATTGATCGTGATTGTCCGCCAACGTCCATCCCTGTATCGTACGAGCCCGAAACTCGTGACACGCAGGAACGCGGGCGCCTCCCTCACGACCGCGGCCAAGGAGATGAATAACGCCCTATTTGACTTGGTTGCAGCAATTGAGGCGAATTCGAGCATGGAGTTCAGTCGTGCATGATTTCCGCGTACTCGGTCCGCTCGAGGTCACCGTCGGCACGCGGCGGGTCGCCGTCGCCGCCGGAAAACAGCGTGTGCTCCTCGCCACGCTCCTGCTCAGCGCCAACCAGATCGTGCCGGTCGACGAGCTCGCCGACCGGCTGTGGGGCGGCGACCGGCCGCGCGGCCCGCGCGGGGCGCTCCAGACCTACGTCACGCGCCTGCGCCAGACCCTCGACCCCGGCGGGGCGGCGCCGATCCACACCTCCGCGGCCGGCTACGGCATCGAGGTCGCCTCCGCCGGGCTCGACCTGATCCGCTTCCGCGAGATGGCCGGCCGTGCGCGTACGGCCGGCGCGCGCGGCGACCTCGCGGCCGAGTCCGCCGGCCTCAACGAGGCGCTCGCGCTGTGGCGCGGGCCGATCCTGCCCGACGTGCGTTCGGACTCGCTGCACCGCGACGTCGTGCCCAGCCTGACCGAGGAGCACCTGCGCACGCTCGAACGGCGGCACGAGGTCGACCTCGCGCTCGGCCGCCACGACCGGCTGGTCGGCGAGCTGCGGGCGCTGACCGGCCGCCACCCCTTCCACGAGCGCTTCTGGGGACAGCTGATGGTCGCGCTCTACCGCTGCGGGCGGCCGGCCGAGGCGCTCGAGGCGTACGGCGAGGTCACCGCGTCGCTGCGTCGGGGGCTCGGCGTGTGCCCCGGGCCCGAGGTACGCGATCTGCACGTCGCCATCCTGCGCGATGACCCACGCCTTTCTTCCACGCCGCCTGAAGGCGAACTGTAAGCGGTCTGAAAGAACCCTTTCCTAGGTTGTAATCGCCGCCGAGGAAAGGGCGCAGATGAGTACCAAAGGGCCGACCATCTATCCGGGTGTGGACGCGATCCGGCAGGTTCAGCAACTCATGATCTTCTGCTCGCTGCTGCCTCCGGACGGGAAACTGCGCGAGGTCCTGTCCCTCGCCCTTTCCCTCCGCGAAGAACCCATTCTTTCCCGGACGACCCCGATGACCGATATTGAGCCGCACGCCGCCAAGGCGTGGCTTGAGGCCATCTGGCGGGAAAACGCGTTGTCCGCCGATGAAAAGGAGCTGGTGCACTGGCAGAACGACAGCGACAACATGGCGGCGGCCATCCGCGAGCTGCACGACGTCGAACGACAGCTCGGCATCCGGCTCGTCGCCGAAAAGGCACCGTAGCCGACATTCGCTCAGGAGCACGTCACTCAGTAGCACTTCAACCAGGTAGCACTTCAACCAGGAGGTATGCCATGACCGACACCCTGACCCTCCAGGCAGTGGTCGACAGCGAGTTCCGTACCGAGCTGCTGTCCGACCCCGCCGCCTTCGGCCTCTCCGTCTCCTCCCTCCCCGCGCCGGTCGAGCAGCCGGACCAGGAGTCGCTGGACTTCTGGACCGAGGGCGTCGCCGCGATGGAGATCTACGCCTGCAAGACGAGCTGCAGCTGGGGTCCGATCACGGCGGTCTGTGACGGCACGACCAAGTAGGCGTCACCGGGGCCCACACCCCGTACACCGACGGTGGGCCGGCGACCGCCGGCCCACCGTCCCTCGCGACCGCAGGAGCAGCTTCTCTCCATGAGCGATCATTCCTTCCTCGACATCGCCGCACGTGCCGCCAACCTGTCCGAGCGCAGACGCGTCGTGGCCGCCCTGCGCGCCGCGGGCACGACGGCGCCGCCGCGCGTGCTCCCGCCGTTCGACGTGTGGAAGATCGACCGGCTCGCCGTCAAGCTCGCCCGCCGGACGCCCGCGCGCGGACCGGCACGCGACGACGTCGCGGCCGTGCTGACCGCCTACCGCCACCACGAGCTCGGCCTGGACGACACCGGCCCGAACGACACCGGCGCGGACGTCGCGGACGTGTTCGCGGGCGTCCACACGTCCTGGCTGCCGACCTACCAGGCGGCGCTGCGCGGCTTCGACCGCGGCGCCGCGCCGGACGCCGGCTGGCGGCGCTTCGAGGTCTACTACGGCCGGCTGGCCGTGGCCTGCGAGCCGTTCCTCGCCGAGCTCGGCCGCCGGCTCGACGTAGCCCTCGCGCGCCACCCGGGCCGGTTCGACCGGCGGCTGGCCGACGACCTCGAACGGCACCTGCTCGACCGCTTCGAGCTGTCCCTGGCCTGGGCCGTGGAGGCCGACGCGCGGGTGCACTGCGCGAACTCGGGCATCGACCGTGACACCGCGACGCGCGACGAGTACCTCGCCTACGTCGACGCGACCTTCGCCGACGCCGCGGCGTACCACCGCTTCTACCTGCGGTTCCCGGTGCTCGGCCGCTGGCTCGCCGAGGTCACCTCGCTGCTCGCCGACTTCGGCGGCGAGCTGGTCGACCGCTTCGCCGCCGACCGCGCCGAGATCGGGGAGCGATTGCTCGGCGCGCGGATCGAGTCGTTCCGCTCGCTGCGTCTCGGCTTGTCCGACCACCACGCCGGGGCGCGCAGCGTCGCCGTGGCCGAGGTGACGCTGGCGGGCGGCGGCACCGGGTCGTTCGTCTACAAGCCGCGCTGCATCCGGTCCGAGGCGGCGATGCAGGCACTGCTCGGCCGGCTGCGCGACGACGGCGTGCTCGGCTTCGCGACCCGGCGGGTGCTGCCGCGCCGCGCGTACGGCTACGAGGCGGTGATCCCGTCCGGGCGCAACCGGATGGACACGCTGGAGGAGGTCGAGCGCGTCTATGAGGAGCTCGGCGGCTACCTCGGGATCTTCTACGTGCTCGGCGGCGGCGACCTGCACTTCGAGAACATCCTGATCGCGGACGGGCACGCCTTCGTCTGCGACTGCGAGACCGCGCTCGGCGTCCTGCCGCGCGGCCAGGCGCGCCCGGCGGGCACCCTGCTCGACTCGGTCTTCAAGACCGGGCTGCTGGAGTGGCCGCGCACCACGACGCCGGCCGCGGAGATGCGGATCAGCGGTTATTCCGGCGGCGAGGCGTACGACCTGCCGATCGCGGTGCCGCGCGTCAGCGAGCACCGGGTCGGCTTCACGGCGTCGGTAACCCACCGGTCGGGCGTGCACGTCGAGCCGGACGGCGCCAACCGCGTGTTCCTCGGCGACCGGCTGATGCGGCCGCAGGACTTCACCGACGCGATCATGACCGGCTTCGGGCGCGTCTACGCGTGGTTCGAGCGCGCTCCCGAGGAGGCGGTGCGCCAGGTGGGCGAGATCTTCGCCGGCTCCTCGGCGCGGTTCATCAACTGGGGCACCCAGGTCTACTCCCAGCTGCTGATCTCCGCCCGGCACCCCAAGTGCCTGGTCGACCCCCTGGAGGTCGACCTCCTGGTGAACACCGTGCGCACGTTCCCCCGTACCTGGGACACCGACGGCGTCCTCGCCGAGCGCGAGCTGCTCTCGATGTGGCGGCTCGACGTGCCGATCTTCACCGCCGACGCCGGCGACCGGCGGCTCGTGCACGACCACGCCATGCTCCTGCCGTCCTACCTCGAGGTCTCCCCCATCGAGGGCGCGGTGCAGCGCATCGGGCGGCTGTCGCGCGCCAACCGCGCCCAGCAGACCCAGTACATCGCCGCGAGCCTGTCCTCCGGCGAGGTCGCCAGCCCGGCGTTCGTCACGGCGTCGATCGAGTACGCCACGCGGATCGGCGAACGCCTGTGCCGGATGCTGCGCGACCCGTCCGCGCCCGCGCCCTGGACCTCCTTCGGCCTGACCGGTGAAGGCGTCGCAGAGGTCGACGTGGACGGCGACCTCTACCACGGGTCCGCGGGCATCGCGCTGTTCCTGGCCTACCTCGACGGGCTGGTGCCGCGGCCGGAGTTCCGCCGGGCCGCCGAGCGTGCGCTGGAGCACGCGGTCGCACGTACCGACCGGCGGCGGCCGGGCGCCTTCCAGGGCGCCGGCGGCCTCATCTACCTGCTCACGCACCTGCACCAGCTGTGGCAGGACCGCGGCCTGCTCGAACTCGCGGTACGGCTGAGCCACGAGCTGCCCGGCCCGATCGACGCCGACACCCACTTCGACGTGCTGAGCGGCAGCGCGGGGCTCATCCCGGTGCTGCTCGGCCTCGGCCGCCAGACCGAAGGGCAGGGCCTGGAGCACGCCCGGCGCTGCGCGGACCTGCTGCTGCGGCACGCCGTGGCGGACGGCGACACCCTGAGCTGGCCGCTCGCCGACCCGGGCGAGGCGACCGCGAACCTCACCGGCTTCTCCCACGGCGCGGGCGGTATCGGGTGGGCGTTGATCCAGCTCGGTGCAGCCACGGTCGACGAGCCGATCCTACATCGACGCCGGGCTGGCGGGTTTCCGCGTACGAGGCACGGCAGTTCGACGAGACCACCAGGACTGGTACGACCTGCGGCACAGCCTCGGCAGGGCCGTACGCGACGGGCGCCATTTCGCCAACGCCTGGTGCAACGGCGCGGCCGGCATCGGGCTGAGCCGCATCGCGAGCTGGTCGGCGCTCGGCGGGGACGACGAACTGCTGCTGCGCGAGGCGCACCAGGCGCTCGCCGCCACGCATGCGGGGCTTTCCCCGGCTGATGAACGACACGCTATGCCACGGACGTACCGGCAACGCCGAGCTGTTCCTGCGGTTCGCCGTCCTGCGGGACGAGCCGGCGTTCCAGCTGGAGGCAGGCGTCCAGGTGCAGGAGCCAGTGGCGCCACCTCGACGACGCCGACGAACGGCGTCACGGACGGCGGCTTCTTCCCGGGTCTCATGCTCGGGCTGGCCGGCTTCGGGATGCACTTCCTGCGACTGGCGCGACCCGACCGCGTCCCGTCCGTGCTGCTGCTCGATCCCGCCCCCCGCCGCCAACTTAGGGAGGACACCGATGTCCGTTGAGTCCAGTCGTGCGTTCCTTCGGCCGCTTATGACTCACCGGATCTAGGCGTGGCTCAAGGCCGTGACCGGCACGCGGGAGATCGTGCGCTGGGGCGGCGCTACGGCTACATTTTCGACGTGCCCGACCGCCATGGAGGCCCGCTCGCCTTCACCGGCACGCCGCCGGGCACCGGTGGCGAATGCGGGGCGGCGCCGGACCCGAGGCCGGAGGAGGCCGGTCGCCGCTCTACCACTGGGAGTATCGGCTGGAGGACCTGCCGGGGCTCGAGCGGCGTCATCGACCGGCTCCCCCATGTTGAAGGTCATGCCGGCCGTCGGTCGACCGGGCCGGTTCGCCGAGACCTTCCGCGAGGAGGACCTGCTCTCCGACGTCGCGGTCGCCGGCGGACCCGGAGTTCCAGGCGTGGCACGCGGACGATGATGACAGGCGCACTGGCGGACCCGGCCGCCGGCCGGGCGCGCCTCGGCGTGACTTCCACTTGGTCGACCTGGACGAGCACATCGACGACCCGGGCTACGACCCTATCTCCAGGCCAAGGCCGGCATGGTGCGTACCTCGAAGAGCTCTTCGGTCACAGGTCCGCTTCTCCGGGCAGCCTGTGGTACCCGCCGCGATGCCTACCGGCTGTGGCACACCAACGAGACCCAGCCGGGCTGGCGGATGTACCTCATCGACTTCGACATGCCAGCTCGACGGACCGCCACGGCACGGGGACGGGGGGCCGCGTTCTTCCGCTACATGGACCCGCGAGACCGATGAGATGGTGACGCTGGCGAGGGGCACGCGAAGATGATGCGCTTCTTCAAGATCGAGCAGGACGCCGGAGAACTGGTTCTGGCACTGCATCGTTAACCCCACGCCCGAGCGACCGGTGGAGTTTCGGCTTCGTGGTGCCCGACGACTGGATGGCCGCGGTCGCAGGACAGGTCTGACGCGGGTGTTCGGGCAGCGCCTCGCGGCCGTGCCGGCGGCGGACCTGGACGCTCCGGCGGTCCGCGCCGACGGCGTGCACAAGTCCTATCCGGGCGTCGAGGCGGTGCGGGGCATCTCCCTGACGGTCGCCCAGGGCGAGACGTTCGGATTCCTCGGCCCGAACGGCGCGGGCAAGACCACGATGATCTCGATGCTCTGCACGCTGGCGACGCCCACGGCCGGCCGGATCGAGATCGCCGGCCACGACACGCGGACCGCCCCCGGGCGCGTACGCCGCGAGCTGGGGCTCGTCTTCCAGGAGACCACCCTCGACGGCGACCTGACCGCCGGGGAGAACCTCCGCTTCCACGCGGACCTGTACTCCCTGCCCCGTGCGACGCTGCCGGCGCGTGTCGAGGCGATGCTGCGCCTCGCCGGCCTGGCGGACCGCCGCGACGCGCTCGTCCGCACCTTCTCCGGCGGCATGCGCCGCCGCCTGGAGATCGCCCGCGGGCTGCTGCACCGACCGCGCGTGCTGTTCCTGGACGAGCCGACGGCCGGGCTGGACCCCCAGTCGCGCGCCCGGCTGTGGGACCACCTCGCCGACGCGCGCGAGCACGAGTCGACCACGCTGTTCCTGACGACGCACTACCTGGAGGAGGCCGAGCGCTGCGACCGCATCGCCATCGTCGACGAGGGCCGCGTCGTCGCCGAGGGTACGCCGTCAGAGCTGAAGGCGGTCCTCGGCGCCGACCGCGTCGACCTGCGTACGGGCGACGACGAGGCGGCGGCCGCGACGCTGCGCGCCAGGTTCGGCATCGAGGCGGTGGCCGGGCCGTACGGCCTGCGCGTGTCGGCCGAGGACGGC
Source organism: uncultured Actinomycetota bacterium (assembly GCA_963799975.1). Classification (GTDB taxonomy): domain Bacteria; phylum Actinomycetota; class Actinomycetes; order Streptosporangiales; family Streptosporangiaceae; genus Actinoallomurus. The sequence continues at coordinate 2,676,195 of CAWCZF010000006.1, forward strand.
GCGCGGCTCGTCCCCCGGCTGTGCGCGGGCCTGGACGTGCCGGTGCACGAGGTGTCGGTCACCCGGCCGACCCTGGATGAGGTGTTCCTCCACCACACCGGCCGCCGCATCCGCGACGAGACGGGCGGCGGGCGGTGATCACCGGCACGTACCCCCGGCCGGACGCCGCGGACGCCGAACCCGGGGCGCTCCGCCGTGAGCTGCGGGCCGCCCGCATGGTCTGGCGGCGGGAGATGCTGCACTTCCTGCGGGACCGCACCGGCACGCTCGTCGCGCTGCTCCAGCCGCTGCTGTTCCTGTTCGTGCTCGGCGTCGGGCTGGGCCGGCTGTTCGCCAGTGCCGGCGGCGGGCCGGCCGCCGGCTACCTGCGGTTCCTGTTCCCCGGAGTGCTCGTGATGGCGGCGCAGCCGGCCGCGATCTCGGCCGGCGCGTCGATCGTCTGGGACCGCGAGAGCGGCTTCCTCCGCGAGATGCTCGTCGCGCCGGTCCGCCGCTCGACGCTGCTCACGGGCAAGTGCCTGGGCGGCGCGACCGTCGCCACCTGCCAGGGCGCGGTGGTGCTGGCCGGCGCCGGGCTGGTGGGCGTGCCGTACCGGCCGGTGCTGTTCGCGCTGCTGCTGGCCGAGCTGGCGCTGACCGCCCTGGCCGTCACCGTGCTCGGCGCGGTGGTCGCGGTCCTGATCCGGCGCGCGCGTACGTTCACCACGGTGCTCAGTGTGCTGATGACCCCGCTGATCTTCCTGTCCGGGCTGATGTTCCCCATCGCCGCGATGCCGCGCTGGATGTCGGTGCTCGCTCTCGCCGACCCGCTGACGTACGCGGTGGACGCGATGCGGGCCACGATCGGCGCGTACGCTCCGGCGCGCGGGTCCGCGACGCTGCTCGGCGCGCGCGGTGGCCTGGGCCTGGCTCCCCCGCTCGAGCTGGCCGTGGTCGCCGCCTTCACCGTGCTCGCGCTCGCGGTCGCCGCCCGCCGCTTCTCCCGGATCGGCTGATCGAGCCGCGCCTCAGTCGTCGCCGTAGAACACGCGCTCGACCACCTGACGCGCGTGACGCGCGTGGCGGCGGTAGTCCTCCAGGAAGTCGCCGGACGCCGGGTAGCCGAGGACGCTGGTCACCGCGGAGCGCTCCCGGTGGTGCTCGGTCGGCAGCAGGTCCGACGCGCGGCCGCGTACGAGCATGGTGGCGTTGCGTACACGGGTGGCCATGCGCCAGGCCTCGGTGAGGGTCTCGGCGTCGTCGGAGGCGAGCAGGCCGGCCTCGACGGCGGCGTCCAGCGCGGCGAGCGTCTGCGTGGTGCGCAGGCCCGGCACCTCGTGTGCGTGCTGGAGCTGGAGGAGCTGGGCCACCCACTCGACGTCGGACAGGCCACCGGGGCCGAGCTTGAGGTGCAGTCGCCGGTCGACGCCACGCGGCAGGCGCTCGGCCTCCATCCGCGCCTTCAGGCGGCGGATCTCGCGCAGCGCGTTGTCGTCGATGCCGTGCTCGGGCCACCGGACCGGGTCGATCAGCGCCTGGAACCGCTCGCGCAGCCCCTCATCGCCGATCAGCGGCGCGGCGCGCAGGAGCGCCTGGCTCTCCCACGGCGCGGACCAGCGGCGGTAGTAGGAGGCGTAGGAGCCGAGGGTGCGGACGAGCGGCCCCTGCCGGCCTTCGGGCCGCAGGCCCGGGTCGATCACGAGCGGCGGATCCGGCGCGGGCAGCGCGAGCAGCCGCCGGAGTTCTTCGGCGACCGCGTGCGCGGCCGCGGACGCGTCGCGCTCGGGCGCGCCGGGCAGCGGCTCGTGCACGAACATCACGTCGGCGTCGCTGCCGTAGCCGAGCTCGTAGCCGCCGTACCGGCCCATCGCGACGATCGCGAACCGGGTCGGCAACGGGTCGCCCGCCTCGGTCTCGACCCGGTCGACGGCGGCGCGCAGCGCGGCGTCGAGCGTGACCGTGGTGATCGCGGTGAGCGCCTCGGCGGTGGCCCGCTCGTCGAGCAGGCCCAGCAGGTCGGCGACGGCCGTGCGGAACAGTTCGCGCCGGCGCAGCCCGCGGACCGCGGCGACGGCGTCGGCCGAGCGGTCCTTGTGCGCGCCGGCCGAGTCGAGGTAGCGGCGTACCGCCGCGAACGCCTCGCCGCGCAGCGCGTCGGCGGGCCGGGGCGTGAGCTCGGCCTCGCCGCGCAGCATGGCGACCGCCTCGGGCGCGCGCAGCAGCAGGTCGGTGGCGTACCGGCTGGCGGCCAGCACGTGCGCCATCCGCTCGGCCACGGAGACGTCGTCGCGTAGCAGCCGCAGGTACCAGGGCGTGGTGCCGAGCGCGTCGCTGACCTGGCGGAACCCGAGCAGCCCCGCGTCGGGGTCGGGCCCGTCGGCGAACCAGCCGAGCATCACCGGAAGCAGCGTCCGCTGGATCGAGGCCCGCCGCGACACCCCGGCGGTCAGCGCCTCCAGGTGCCGGAGCGCGCCCGCCGGGTCGGTGTAGCCGAGCGCCTCGAGACGCGCGCGTGCGGCCTCATGCGTGAGGCGCACCTCCTCGCCGGGCAGCCGCGCCACCGCCTGCAGCAGCGGGCGGTAGAAGAGCTTCTCGTGCAGCCGCCGCACCTCGCGCGCGTGCCGCCGCCACTCCGCGGTGAACTCGCTCACCGGGTCGGCGCGGAACCCCAGCGCGCGGCCCAGCCGCCGCAGGTCCCGCTCGTCCTCGGGCACGAGGTGGGTGCGGCGTAGCCGGTGGAGCTGGATCAGGTGCTCCACGCGGCGAAGGAAGCGGTAGGCGGTGCCGAGCGCGGCGGCGTCGCTGCGGGCGACGTAGCCGCCCCAGGACAGCTTCTTCAGCGCGACCAGGGTGTTGGGCCCGCGCAGCTCCTCGTCGGCGCGGCCGTGGACGAGCTGGAGCAACTGCACCGCGAACTCCACGTCGCGCAGCCCGCCCGGGCCCAGCTTGAGCTGCCGGCCGGCCTGCTCGGGCGCGATGGTCTCCTCCACCCGGCGGCGCATGGCCTGGACGTCGGCGACGAAGTTGTCGCGACCGGCCGCGTTCCAGACCAGCGGTGCCAGCGTGGTGACGTAACGCACGCCCAGCTCGCGGTCGCCGGCCACGGGACGTGCCTTGAGCAACGCCTGGAACTCCCAGGTCTTGGCCCAGCGCTCGTAGTACGCCTGGTGGCTGGCGAGCGTGCGCACGAGCGGCCCCGCCTTGCCCTCGGGGCGCAGAGCGGCGTCCACCTCCCACAGCGCGCCCTCGGACGTGCTGTCCGAGCAGGCCCGCATCATGCCGGAGGCGAGACGTGCGGCGCTCCGCAGCGCCGCGTCCTCGTCGTGGCCGGGCACGGGCTCGGCGACGAAGACGACGTCCACGTCGCTGACGTAGTTGAGCTCGCCGCCACCGCACTTGCCCATGCCGATCACGGCGAGCCGGCACGCGTCGGCCTGCTCGCCCAGCTCGGCGCGCGCGATGGCCAAGCCCGCCTCCAGCGCCGCGGACGCGAGGTCGGCCAGCTCCGCGGCGACGTCCTCCACGCCCAGCACGTGGGTGAGGTCGCGGCCGGCGAGGTGCAGCAGGGACCTGCGGTACTCCACGCGCAGCGCCACCATCGGGTCCGCGGCGCTCGCGCGGGGCGCGGAGGCGTCCGGGTCGGCACCGACCGCGCGCAGCAGCGACTCTCGCAGCTCTTCGGCCGGCGGGCGGCGCACGGCGTACGGGCCGGCCAGGACGCGCCAGTGGTCGGGGTGGCGGGCCAGGTGGTCGGCGAGGGCGCCGCTGACCCCGAGCACGGCGAGGAGCCGGTCACGCGCGGCCGCGTCCTTGCCCAGCTCCGTGCGTATGCCGGTGGTCTCCAGGAGTCGGAGCAGGCCGGTGAGGGCCAGGTCGGGGTCTGCCGCGACGCCGAGGGCGTCGAGCAGGCCGTCGTCGAGGTCGTGCTCCTTGAGGCGGTGTTCGGCACCGGCGGCGTCGCTGATGCCGAGCCGTGCCAGCCGGCCGGTCAGACTCTCGAGTCGGCGTTCGCTCACCTGGCAACGTTATCGGGGCGGACCGGGCACTCATAGGGAGGTCTCCGGTGTTCTGCCTCCCACGGCCGTACGTGACGCCGCTCACACGGCCGTACGGGAGGGCGGGGGCTTGGACGCAGACCGGATGTGGCCGCCCGGGCGGCCCTCGTACGTCGCCGCCGGGGCGGGGGCGGGCCGCCACGTGCACGTACGCGACAGCGCCCGGGATCCCGCGTACGGCGGGCTCCCGGGCGCCGGGACGACTCAGAGGACGGGCTCGGAGGACGGGCTCAGAGGGCGGGCTCGGCCAGGGCCTCCTTGACCGGCTCGGAGGAGGCGGGCTTGGCGCTGCCGCGCAGCGGCACCTCGCGGATGAACCAGGCGAGCAGGAAGGTGAGGAACGCGAGCGCCGCACCGCCGATCACGGTGCCGTGCAACCCGCTCGTGATGCCGGTCTTGAACGCGTCCTGCACCGGTCCCGGGAGGTGCCGGAGCACGGCCGGGGTCACGTGGGTGCCGCCGGAGGCCATCGCGTGCCCGGCCTTGGGGCCGAGCCGGTCGACGAGGGTGTTCTCCAGGCGGCTGGTGAAGATCGAGCCGAGCAGGGCGACACCGAGGGAGCCGCCGATGGTGCGGAACAGGGTCACCGAGCCGCTGGCCGCGCCCATGTCGCGCAGTTCGACGCTGTTCTGCGTGATGAGCGTGGTGTTCTGCATGATGAAGCCCATGCCGAGCCCGGCCACGAGGGTGAGCGCCGACGCCTCGATGGTGCTGGTGTTCACCTGCATCAAGAGCATGAGCAGCATGCCGACGGTCATCACCGCGCCGCCGATGATCGGATAGAGGCGGTAGCGGCCGTTGCGCATGATGAGCTGGCCGATGGCCAGCATGACAATGAGCATGCCGAACATCAGCGGGAGCAGCAGGAGCCCGCTCGTGGTGGCGGACGCGCCGCGGACGTCCTGCATGTACTGCGGCAGGAAGTTGACCGCGCCGAACATCGCGCCGCCGACGAGGAAGCTCAGGACCTGGGAGACGGCGAAGTTGCGGTTGCGGAACAGGCGCAGCGGCAGGATCGGCTCGGGCACGCGGCCCTCGACGAACACGAACCCGACGAGGGCGACGACGCTCAGCACGGCCAGTCCGATGATCTCGCTCGAGCCCCAGGGGTACTGCGAACCGCCCCAGGCGGCCACGAGGGTCAGCGCGACGATGCCGACGGTGAGCAGCAGCGCGCCCAGGTAGTCGATCTTGGCCTTGAGGTGCGGCGTGTGCAGGTGCATGCCCAGCCCGGTGACGAGCAGGGCGACCGCGCCGAGCGGCACGTTGACGTAGAACGCCCAACGCCAGCTGAAGTGGTCGGTGAGGAAGCCGCCGAGCAGCGGGCCACCGACGAACGCGACCGGCATCATGCCGCCGATGATCGCCTGGAAGCGGCCGCGCTCACGCGGCGGCACCAGATCACCAATGATCGCGAACGCGCCGACCATCAGGCCGCCCGCGCCCAGGCCCTGCACGGCGCGGAACGCGATGAGCTGCTCGATGTTCTGCGACAGCCCGGACAGCATCGACCCGATCAAGAAGATCACGATCGAGGACATGAACATGCCCTTGCGGCCGAACAGGTCGCCGAGCTTGCCCCAGATCGGCGTCGCCGCGGCGGTCGCGAGCGTGTACGCGGTGACGACCCACGACAGGTGGGCGATGCCGCCCAGCTCACCGACGATCGTCGGCAGCGCGGTGCCCACGATCAGGTTGTCGAGCATGGCGAGGAACATGCCGAGCATCAGCCCGATGATCGCAATGTAGATCGATCGCGTGCTCCTCACCGGGAGGGAGTCCGGCGCTGTACCCGGCGCTGCGGATTCCTCGGTGTTGGTCCCCGACATGGATAACCTCTCCCCTGAATGACCCAATCGACTTACTTGCCGACCGGCTAGCAAGCCTACTTGCCGTACGGTAGGCTATCAAGCCTAGCCGGGCGACAAGTAAGATTATTCCCAGGGGTGACGAAGGCGATGGGCGAACGACGAACCGGCACGCGCGAGAGGATCCAGGCCGTCGCGGTCGAGCTGTTCGCCGAGCACGGTTACGACAAGACCTCGCTACGCCAGATCGCCGAGCGGCTCGACGTGACCAAGGCGGCGCTGTACTACCACTTCAACACCAAGGAAGAGATCGTCGTCAGCCTCTTCGAGGACCTCATCGCCGGTCTCGACTCGATCATCGACTGGGCGGTGCGCGAGCCGCGCACCCTGGAGACGCGGCAGGAGCTGGTGCGGCGCTACGCGTACCTGGCCCGCGCGCGGCCCAAGGGCATGATGCGGTTCATCCAGGAGAGCAAGACCACACTGCACGAACTGGCCATCGGCGAACAGGTCCACAGCCGCTTCCGCACGCTCGCCGGCATGCTGGCCGAGCCCGACGCCTCACCCACCGAGCGGCTCAAGGCAACGGTCGCCCTGATCACCGCCGGCGCGTCGGCGTTCATGCTCAAGGACGTCGACGCGACGGACGAGGAGAAGTACGCGGCCGGGCTCGAACTCGCACTGGAACTCGTCTCGGGCGGGCGCACGCCCGCCGCGGACGAGCTCACGCCTCAGAGCACCGCGAGGTAGCGTTTGAGCTCGTACTCGGTGACCTGTCCCATGCTGGAACACAGAGGATTAAGCCGGCCTCTAAGGACTGCGGAGCCGTGTACTTCGAGTCTGGTTTCCGAGCCGGAGCCTCAGCCGTTGGCCAGGGTGTGGTCGAGGAGGGGAAGCAGGCGGTCCCAGTGGCGCTGCAGCCCGGAGGGATTGAAGGCGTCGGTGTCGGACATGGTGAAGCCGTGGACGGTGTCGGGGTAGATCTCGGAGGTGTAGTCGACACCGGCGGCATCCAGGGCCTGGTTGAGTTCGTCAAGGGCCTCAGGCGTGATGTCGGTTTCGGCGTGGCCGAAGTGGACCTGGGCGGTGAGCTTGGATAGGCCGTCGCGCCCGACGGAACCCACGGGGGCGTGGAATCCGGCGACAGCGGCCACCTGGCCGGGGTGGACCGCGGCGGTGCGTATCGCCAGGAGGCCGCCCATGCAGTAGCCGGTCACCGCGACCGGTCCGGCGCTGACCTCGGGCTGGGTGGTGAGGAACCTGAGGTAGGCGTCGGCGTCGCTCAGGATCCGTTCGGTGGTGTGCGCCTCGATCAAGGGCATCAGCTGGGCGAAGACCGCAGGTCGGGCCTCTTCTCCGATGTACTCGGGAAGCTCGACCACCGGTGCCGGGCCGTGCCGGTAGAAGAAATTGGGGGCGAGCACGTAGTACCCGTGCCCGGCCAGTTCGCGGGCCATCTCCCGCAGTACGGGCCGGATGCCGAAGCCGTCCGCGTACATCAGCACCCCCGGGTGCCGGCCGCCGCCGTTGGGGAAGGCGGCGAAGGCGTCGGCCTGGCCGTCGGTGGTAGGGATCTGCAGAGTCCTGGTGGGCATGACTTCTCCTGTCGTGGTTGATGTGTCGAGCCTGTGATCAACACGATGGAGGCGGAGCCCGCGCAGCAGTGCGAGATCCTCGATCGAACGGCGGGCCCGCACGGGCCCATGCGGCGCTCAGAAGTGCGCCGGGTCACCAATCCGTGTGTGGCGCAATGCCGTCCCGGTAATCATCGCCGCACAATATAGCCCGCCGGACAAAGCCGACGCACCCCGGAACGCTGTGGACGGCATGTACGAGCATCGGTTCGGCTTGGACGGCCCAGGGCGAAAAAGACAGGTCCGGCCGACGGTCGCGAGACCGTCGGCCCGGAGGGTTACAGATAAGCGGCTACCGCGCTGAGCTGCGTCTACAGCACCGCGAGATAGCGGCGGCGCTCGTACTCGGTGACCTGGCGCCGGTAGTCCTCCCACTCCGCCCGTTTATTGCGGAGGAAGAAGTCGAAGACGTGCTCGCCGAGCACCTCGGCGACGAGTTCGCTGCGCTCCATCGCGCCGATCGCCTCGTCGAGGCTCTGCGGCAGCGGCTCGATGCCCATCGCCCGCCGCTCTCCCGGCGTGAGCGCCCACACGTCGTCCTCGGCGCCCGGAGGGAGTTCGTACCCCTCCTCGATGCCCTTGAGGCCGGCGCCGAGGATCACCGCGAACGCGAGGTAGGGGTTGCAGGCGGTGTCCAGCGAGCGGAACTCGATGCGGGTCGCGTGGCCCTTCTGCGGCTTGTACATCGGCACGCGTACGAGGGCCGAGCGGTTGTTGTGCCCCCAGCAGACGTAGGGTGGCGCCTCTCCGCCGGCGCCCGCGGAGGCGCCGACGCCGCCCCACAGCCGCTTGTAGGAGTTGACCCACTGGTTGGTGACCGCGGTGAGCTCGGCGGCGTGCCGGAGCACGCCGGCGATGAACGCCCGGCCGACCTTGGAGAGCTGGAACTCCGCGCCGGGCTCGTAGAAGGCGTTGCGGTCGCCCTCGAACAGCGACATGTGCGTGTGCATGCCCGAGCCGGGCTGGTCGGTGAACGGCTTGGGCATGAAGGAGGCGAACACGCCGTGCTCCAGCGCGACCTCCTTCATCACCAGCCGGAACGTCATGATGTTGTCCGCGGTGGTGAGCGCGTCGGCGTAGCGCAGGTCGATCTCCTGCTGGCCGGGACCGCCCTCGTGGTGGCTGAACTCCACCGAGATGCCCATCGACTCCAGCATCATGATCGCGCTGCGCCGGAAGTCGTGCGCGGCGCGGTGGGGGGTGTGGTCGAAGTAGCCGCCCGAGTCGACCGGCTCCATCTCGCCGTCGCTCTGCTCCTTGAGCAGGTAGAACTCCAGCTCGGGGTGGGTGTAGAAGGTGAACCCGAGGTCGGCGGCGCGTGCGAGGGTGCGCTTGAGCACGTAACGGGGGTCGGCGAAGCTCGGCGTGCTGTCCGGCATCAGGATGTCGCAGAAGATCCGCGCCGTGCCGGGCGACTCGGCGCGCCAGGGCAGCACCTGGAAGGTCGAGGGGTCCGGCTTGGCGAGCATGTCCGCCTCGTGGATGCGGGCGAAGCCCTCGATGGACGACCCGTCGAACCCGATGCCCTCGGCGAACGCCTGCTCGAGCTCGGCGGGTGCGACCGCGACCGACTTGAGGAACCCGAGCACGTCGGTGAACCACAGCCGGATGAAACGGATGTCGCGCTCCTCCAGCGTGCGGAGCACGAATTCCTGCTGACGGTCCAAAACCGATCCCTTCCGTAAGCCGAGAGACGTCTGTGGCGACTTACATTCTGCCGCCTCCGTGTTTCCCCCACGTTACGGGTGCTGGTCAGCCCTCTTCCACCTCACCGACCCGCGCGGCCGCCGGGTCGAGGACGCGGGAGAGGAACGTGCGCGCGCGCTCGGTGGACGGCGCGCCGATCACCTCGGCTGCCGGGCCCTGCTCGACGATCATGCCCTCGTCCATGAACACCACCCGGTCGGCGACCTCGCGGGCGAAGCTCATCTCGTGGGTGACGACCATCATGGTCATCCCGTCGACGGCGAGCCCGCGCATGACGGCGAGGACGTCGCCGACGAGCTCGGGGTCGAGGGCGGAGGTCGGCTCGTCGAAGAGCATCACCGAGGGCCCCATGGCCAGGGCACGTGCGATGGCGACGCGCTGCTGCTGGCCGCCGGACAGCTGGGCCGGGTAGGCGTCGATCTTGTCCGCGAGCCCGACGCGCTCCAGGTTGGCGCGAGCCACCTCGGCGGCCTCGCCGGCGGAACGGCGCAGCACCCGTCGCTGGGCGATCGTCACGTTGGCCAGCACGGACAGGTGCGGGAACAGGTTGAACTGCTGGAACACCATGCCGATGCGCCGGCGTACGGCGTCGAGGTCGCACTCGGGGTCGGTCAGCTCGACGCCGTCGACGACCACCGTGCCCGAGGTGGGCGTCTCGAGCAGGTCGACGCAGCGCAGCAGGGTCGACTTGCCGGACCCGGACGGGCCGATGACGCACACCACCTCGCCGGCCGCCACCTCCAGGTCGATGCCGCGCAGCACCTCGAGGTCGCCGAAGGACTTGTGCAGGTCGCGTACCTCGATCATCGCTGTCCTCTCTTCTGCCGGGCCTCCAGGCGCCGCGCGAGATAGCTCAGCGGGATCGTGATGATCAGGTAACACACCGCCGCCACGATGATCGGGGTGGAGTTGCCCTTCTGGCTGGCCACGTCGTTGGCGTACTTGGACAGCTCGCGCTGTTGCAGCGTGATGCCGAGGAACAGCGCCAGCGAGGAGTCCTTGAAGAGCAGGACCAGTTCGTTGGTGAGCGGCGGGATCACGATGCGAAGGGCCTGCGGGACGACGATCGAGCGCATCGCGCGCCCGTGCGACATGCCGAGCGTGCGCGCCGCCTCCATCTGCCCGCGCGGCACCGCCTCGATGCCCGCCCTGATCGTCTCGGCCATGTACGCGGCCGCGACGAGGCCGAGCGACAACGCCGCCTGGCCGTACACCCCGCCGGGCAGGTTGGTGCCCGGGAACGCGAGGGGCACGCCGGTGCCGACGAACACGAAGATCAGCAGGGCCGGCAGACCGCGGAACACCTCGATGTAGGCGAGCGAGAACCAGCGGTACGGCGCGGCCGAGGACAGCCGCATCAGCGCGAGCACCAGACCGCCCGCGAGGCCGAGCGTGAACCCGGTGGCCGTGAAGATCAGGGTGTTGCGCAGGCCGATCGTGATGACGTCGGGGAACAGCTGCTTGGCGATGCTCCAGTTGGCGAAGTTGGTGTGGATCTCGTGCCAGTCGGCCGAGGCCAGCAGGAGGACCACGATGACCAGGAAGACGCCGTACTCGCCGCCGAGGACGAGTTGTCTCCGGCGGCGCCGCGTGAGCCGGGGCGCCGCCCCCTCTGCCGTCGTCACCCTCAGCCGCCCGCGGGGAGCGGGCCGATCCACTTCTCGTAGATCCGCTTGTACTCGCCGTCCTGCTTGGACTGGTCGATGGCCTGGTTGATCATCGCGAGGAGCTTGGGGTTGTGCGCCTTGCGCACCGCGAAGCCGTACTGCTCGCCGGTGTTGAGGTTGGCCGCGACGCCGTACGCGGAGTTGGCCGGGTCCTTCAGCCAGCCCTGCACGACCGGATAGTCCTCGACGATCAGGTCGACCTGGCCGCTGCGCAGGCCGTTGAGCAGGGCTGCGGAGTCCTTGAAGGACGTCGAGTCGATGCCCTTGCCCTGGACGTACTCCTCACCGGTGGTCTGCGCCTGCGAGCCGACCTTGAGCTTCTTGGCCTTGACGTCGTCGAGCGAGGCGAACGTCGTGCCCTTCTTGCCCATGAGCGCCTGGGTGGCGTCGAAGTAGGGCTTGGAGAAGTCGATGAACTTGGCCCGCTCCGCCTTGATCGTCATGCCGGCGGCGGCCACGTCGCACTTGCCCGCGTTGAGCGCCGACCCGGTCTTGATGGTCTCGAAGGGCGTGTCGATGACCTGCTGGGTCACGCCGAGCTTCTTGGCCACCAGGTCGATCAGGTCGACGTCGAAGCCGACGACCTTGCCGCCCTTGGCGGACTGGAACGGCGGGTACGGCAGGTGGGTGCAGGTCGTCAGGGCGCCCTTCTTCACCAGGTTGGCGCCCTGGACGGTCACCCCCTTGTCCCCGCTTCCGCACGCGGAGACGGCGAGCGCGGCGGCGCAGACCCCCGCTGCGGCGGCCAGCCGGCGACGTATGGGCACGATTCCCTCCAGATTTTGCTGTGAGCAATGCCCGAGACTATGTCATAACCGCCACTACCTGGAGAGACATCGCCAGGTCACCGCGTCGGCACGCTGAGAAACCGTGCCGCGATCGGCGCCGCGACCCGTCCGCCCTCGCCTCCGCGCTCGACGAACACCGCGAACGCGAGGTCGCCCCGGTAGCCGATGAACCACGCGTGAGTACCACCGCCGGAGCCGTACTCGGCGGTGCCGGTCTTGCCGTGGGTGCCGGGCGGCAGACCGGCGCGTGCGGCCGTCCCGTACCGTACGACGTCGCCCATCATCGCGCGCAGCCCGCTCGTGACACGGGACGGGAGCCTGCTCTCCGGCCGGCGCCCGACCAGCCTCTCGGCGACCAGGCGCGGTGACCGGTACGTCCCGTCGGCCACGGCCGCGGCAACGACGGCCATGTCGAGCGGGGTGGCCTGGACCCTCCCCTGGCCGATGGAGGCCTCGGCGAGGGCGTTGCCCGCCGCGCCGGAGGGGAAGTCGGCGGAGTACGCCTGGTCCACACCGGGGTCGAAGCGGGAGCCGAACCCGAACCCGGCCGCCGCGGACGCCAGCGCGCGCCCGCCGGCCGCGACGCCCAGCGTGGCGAAGGTCGTGTTGCAGGACTCGGCGAAGGCGCGGGCGAGCGGCACCGAGCCGAGCGCGAAGTCGCCGTCGTTGTGCACGGTGCGCTGGGCGGCCACGGTGACGGCCGGGCAGTCGACGGCCGCCGACGGCGACATGCCCTTCTCCAGGAGGGCGGCCGCGGTGACCACCTTGAACGTCGACCCGGGCGGATACAGGCCGAGGAAGGCGCCCTTGGCCTCCGCCAGCCGGTCGGCGACCGCGAGGATCTCACCGGTCGAGGGGCGTACGGCGACGAGGGCGGCCGGGGCCGTGCCCACGGCGCGGTCGGCGGCCGCCTGGAGCCGGCGGTCGAGCGTCGTGCGGACCCGCTTGGCCGCGTGACCGGCGAAGGTCTTGACGCGCTGCGGAGAGCGGCCGGGGTTGTCGAGCTCGACCGCCCAGCCGGGGTCGCCGCCGGAGTCGTCGCCGAACCGGTCGCCGACGTCGGCGAGGTAGGGCTGCACGCCGCTGCCGGCCGGCAGTGACCGGCCGTCGGCGGCGACCGGCGCGGACGGCGCCGCGTCGAGCCGCGTCAGCGTCAGGCGGCCGCCCTCGGCGAGCGATGGGTACAGGGTCGACGGTGACCACCGGACCCGCCAGCGCCCGCGGCGGCGGTCGAGCCGCAGGACCGCGTGGAAGCGCCACTCGCCCAAACCGGACAGCGCGCGGGTGACCGTGTAGTCCGCCGAGGCCCGATCACCCGCGCGTACGACGCGGCCGGGCTCGAAGCCGACCGACTCGACGTGCAGGGAGCGGGAGAAGGCGCGATGCCGGTCGGCGAAGTCGGCGGGCGGGTGGTCGGCCAGCCCGCTCATCTTCGCGAAGTCACCCCGGCCCCAAGCGGCGAAGTACTCGCGCGCGGCGGCCTCGGGGCTCGCGGGGCCGCCCGGGGACCGCAGCGCGACGCACGACGCGGCGAGCGCCAGGATCAGCACGCCGAGTCCTCCGGCGAGAACGAGCACCGAACGCATGCGTTCCACCCCCCGCGCGGCCGCGTCCGCCGACCGCTTCCAGTCGACCATCCGCCGCCCGCCGAGGCGAGACGCCTGACCTCCTCCGGTCAGCTCAGCCGGGCGTCCGGCGGCATCGGGCCCATCCACTTCTCATAGATCCGCTCGTACGCGCCGTCGACGCGGCTCTGCGCGATGACCTGGTCGATCAGCCGCAGCAGGCCGGGGTTGCGGTCCTTGCGCACCGCGAAGCCGTAGCGCTCGCGGGTTCGCGGCCCGGCGACGATGGCGAAGGCGGCGTCGTACGGGTCGGTCAGCCAGTAGCGCACCACCGGGTCGTCCTGCACGAGCACGTCGACCTGGCCCGTCCGCAGCGCGCCCAGCTCGGTCACGGAGTTCTCGTACGCCTTGAGCGTCCAGCCGCGCGCACGTGCGTAGTCCTGCCCGGTCGTGCCGGCGACGACGCCGACCCGCAGGCCCGCGACGTCGCGGAGCCGGAGCCGCGGCCGCCTTCGGGCCATCAGCACCTGGCCGGAGTTGAAGTAGGGACGGGAGAAGTCGACCGCCGCCGCGCGCCGCCGGTTGATGGTCATGCCGGCCGCCGCGACGTCGCACTCGCCGCCGGCGAACACCTGCCCGGAGGTGATCGCGGGGAACGCGGTGTCGACGACCTTCTGGCGGAGGCCGAGCCGTCTCGCCACGATGTCCATCAGGTCGACGTCGAAGCCGACGACCGCGCCGCGCCGCTCGAACTGGAACGGCGCGTACGGCAGATGGGTGCAGGTGGTCAGCACGCCGCGGCCGACGAGGCGTACGCCCTGGACGGTCGCGCCGCCCGCGCCGTCGCCGCAGGCGGTGAGGAGTAACGCGGCGGCGGCCAGGACGGCGGCCGGCCGCGAGGTGCCGATGGGGTGCACGGGGGCCTCCGAGGGGTGCGGAGCGTCGGGCGGGCTGGGTCGCCCCGGTCACAGAGATGATTCAATCAGTCCCGCTGCGTGACTGTCAGTCGGTGAGACGAGCCTGCGCGCCGAGATTCGCGCGCGTGCCGCGGTTCCGGCCGGCCGCCCGGGGCTCCCGCTGCTCTCGGGGTTACGGCGCGCTCGCCCGCGCTGCCGCGGCGTGGCCGGGACGAAGCGAAGACTTGACCGTTTCGGCGCTAAATGTCTAACTTCGGAGGTTGATACCCGAAGAGACGGCACACGAGCCGAATGGTGCAGGCATCAAGCTCGGCCGATCCGGCGGGCGGGCTGAACGTCCTCCGCGACCGGAACTTCCGCTGGTTCTTCGTCGGGCAGTGCGCCTCGATGCTCGGCGACGGAATGGTCGCCCCCGCCCTCGCCTTCGCCATCCTCGGGCTCACCGGCCACGTGTCCGACCTCGGGCTCGTGCTCGCCGCCGGGACGGCGTCCCAGGTGCTGTTCATGCTCGCCGGCGGGGTGATCGCGGACTGGCTGCCGCGCAACGCGCTGATGCTCGGCTCGGACCTGGTGCGCGCCGTCAGCCAGGGCGTCATGGCGGTGCTGCTGATCACCGGCTCGGCGCGGATCTGGCACCTGCTGGTCCTCCAGGTGGTGCACGGGCTGGCGGCCGCGATGTTCATGCCCGCCGTCCCCGGGCTCATCCAGGCGACGACGACGCCCGAGCAGCGGCAGCCGGCCAACGCGCTGCGCGTACTGGCCCTGTCGGGCTCGCTGATCGCCGGCCCGGCGGTGGCGGGCGTGCTCGTGGTCGCGATCGGTCCCGGCTGGGCGATCGCCGCCGACGCGGTCACCTTCGCGGTCAGCGCGGCGTGCCTGTCGCGGCTGCGGCTGCGCTACACGGTCCGGCTGCGCCGGTACCGGTTCGGGCGCGACCTGGCCGACGGCTGGCGTGAGTTCCGTTCGCGGCGGTGGGTGTGGAGCATCATCGTCGCGGCGTCGCTGATGAACCTGCTGTACGCCGGCTTCTCCGTGCTCGGCCCGGCGGTGAGCGCCCGGTCGTTCGGCGGCGCCGGCGCGTGGGCGCTCATCTCGGCCACCTTCGGCGTGGGCTGCCTGGGCGGCAGCCTCGTGGCGCTGTGCGTGCGCCCGCGCTTCCCGCTGCGGTCGGCCCTGATCGTGATGGTGGCGTTCGCGTGCCCGACCCTCACGCTCGCCGCCGGGCTCACGGTGGGCGCGGTGGCGGCGGCGGCGTTCTGCGGCGGGCTGGTGATGATGGTGTTCAACACGCTGTGGGAGACCACGCTGCAACAGCACATCCCGGCGGCGACGCTGTCGCGGGTCAGCGCGTACGAGTGGGCGGGCGCGGTCGCCTGCCAGCCCCTGGGCCTGGTGCTGGTGGCCCCGGTCGCGGGGCGCATCGGACTGCACGCGACGCTCTGGGTGGCCGGGGCGCTGCAGATCCTGGCCGCCCTGTCCCCCCTGCTGGTCCCGGAGGTCCGCACCCTGGCCGCCCCGGCCACGGAGGTCTGCGCCGCACCGCCCGGCGGCCTCTGATCGGCGGCACCCGCGCTCGCGCGAGGCTCTCACGGCGGAGGACGCGAGGGGCACGCGAGGCCGCGGCGACCGTCACGGACCGGCCGGGCGGGTGACCCGCGGCGCGCCCGGTCTAGGCTCGGTGCCGTGGCACAGTTGCGCATCGCTCTCGCACAGGTCAACGGGGTGGTCGGCGACCTCGCCGGCAACGCGGACCTCATCCTCGACTGGACCCGCCGCGCCGCGGCGCGCGGCGCCCATCTGATCGTCTTCCCCGAGATGTTCCTCACCGGCTACCCGGTGGAGGACCTCGCCCTGCGCACGTCGTTCGTGGACGCCTCCATCGCCACGCTCGCCGAGACCGCGCGGCGGCTCGAGGCCGAAGGGCTCGGCGGGATCGCCGTCGTCGCCGGCTACCTCGACCGCCGTACGGACGTCGCCGATCGGGTCGGGCAGCCCGCCGGGGCGCCGCTCGACGCCGCGGCGGTCCTGTACGAGGGCCGGGTCGCGGCGCGTACGGCAAAGCACCATCTGCCCAACTACGGCGTCTTCGACGAGTACCGCTACTTCGTGCGCGGCGACCGGCTGCCGGTCCTGCGGCTGCACGGCGTCGACGTCGCGGTGGCCGTCTGCGAGGACCTGTGGCAGGACGGCGGCCCGGTGACCGTCGCCCGCGAGGCCGGGGCCCAGCTGCTCGTCGTGCCGAACGCCTCCCCGTACGAGCGGAACAAGGACGACGTGCGGCTGGAGCTGTGCGCCCGTCGCGCGCGTGAGGCCGGGTGCGCGCTCGCGTACGTCAACCTCGTCGGCGGCCAGGACGAGCTGGTCTTCGACGGCGACTCGCTCGTCGTGTCCGGCTCGGGCGAGCTGCTCGCGCGCGGCCCGCAGTTCACCGAGGACCTGCTGGTCGCCGACGTGGAGACGCCCGCGGCCCCGGCGGACTTCGCGCCGGGCGAGACGCCGGCGGACGCGCGCGACGGCACGACCATCACGATCGAGCGGGTGCTGCTGTCCGGCGAGCCACTGGCGCCGTACCCGGCCGAACAGCCGCCGCGAGCCGGGCAGCTCGGCGACCTCGGCGAGGTGTACGGCGCGCTGGTGCTGGGCGTGCGCGACTACGTGCGTAAGAACGGCTTCGGCTCGGTGATCCTCGGGCTGTCCGGCGGCATCGACTCCGCGCTGGTCGCCACGATCGCCGCCGACGCGATCGGGGCGGGGAACGTCCACGCGGTGCTCATGCCGAGCCGCTGGTCCAGCGACCACTCGATCAGCGACGCGGAGGACCTGGTCAAGCGGCAGGGCATCCACGCGCGTACGGTCCCGATCCGCGGGATGGTCGACGCGTTCGAGGCCGAGCTCGACCTGACCGGCCTGGCCGCGGAGAACCTCCAGGCGCGGGTGCGCGGCACCATCTTGATGGGCCTGTCCAACGAGCACGGCCACCTCGTGCTCACGACCGGCAACAAGAGCGAGGTGGCGACCGGCTACTCCACGCTGTACGGCGACTCGGCGGGCGGCTTCGGGCCGATCAAGGACGTGCCGAAGGTGACGGTGTTCGCGCTGTGCCGGTGGCGCAACGAGCAGACGGGCGGCCACCCCTCGCTCGTGCGCCCGTCCGCGGCGCCGCCGATCCCGCAGAGCATCATCGACAAGCCGCCCTCGGCCGAGCTGCGGCCGGGCCAGTTCGACACCGACTCGCTGCCGCCGTACGAGATCCTGGACGCGGTGCTGGACGACTACGTCGAGAAGGACATGGGCCACGACGCCCTGATCGCCGCGGGCCACGACCGCGAGCTCGTGGAGCGGGTCATCCGGCTGGTGGACGCGGCGGAGTACAAACGCCGTCAGTATCCGCCGGGCCCCAAGATCACCCCGAAGAACTTCGGCCGCGACCGCCGCCTGCCCATCACCAACCGCTGGCGCGAGACCGCCGCCCCGAACACCTGACCCGGCGGGTCCACGCGCGGGAACCCTGGGCGCGGCCCTGACCTGGGCGCGTGCCGGTCAGAGCCGTGCGGGGCCCGGGCGCTCGGCGGTGGCGAAGGCGGTGAGGACCGACTCCCGGTCACGGCCCGTGGACAGGAGCAGGTGCATCAGGATCCGGGCCTTCAGCGGGTGCAGAGTGGTCGACGGGAGCGCCACGTGGCCGTGCGGGGCGGTCAGGATCACCGGGATGCGCGCCGACGCCTCGGTCAGCACGGCCGCGATCTCCTCCGACACGCCGCCCGTCGCGGTGGCCGTCACGACCAGGCCGTCGCAGTGCTCGGCCAGCGCGCCCAGCAGCAGGCCGTCGTCGCCCAGAGCCGTGGTGTGCAGGCCGACGCGCGGGTTCGTGCCGCCGTTCGCGGCCACGCTCACGGTCAGGCGGCCCGGCGGCCGCCACAGCAGGCGCGCCGCTCCGCCGCGTACGTGGCCGAGCGGGCCGGCGTCCGGGGACACCGAGGTGCGCTCGCCGGTGCGGCGGACGTGGCGGGCGGAGTGGATCTCGCCGTTCGCGACGAGCAGGCAGCCGGAACCGGCCGGGACCGCCGCCGCGACGGCGATCGCGTCCGCCACGTCGCGCCGGGGGTCGGCGGCCAGTACGAGCGGCAGCTCGCCCTGGTGCAGCAGCTCCAGCACCCAGGCGGTCTCCTCCGGCGCGTCCGCGCCCGTGATCACCACGCCGCCGCCGGCGTCATGCGCCGCCTGTGCGGCGATCTCGGCCAGTTCGTACACGCCCGCGAAACCGGGCGACTGCACCGGGATCGGGCGGGCGGTCACCGTGACGCCCGGAACGGCGCCGAGGACGTCGTGCGTCTCGGCGCCGCCCATGGCGAGCACGACGACGGCCGGCGTGCCGGGCCGTTCCGGTACCGCGCGCGCCGGCTCGGCGACCGGCGGCGAGGCCGGGACCGCGGCGGCGGCCGGCACGTGCTCTGGCTCCGGCGCCGCGGGCGGCGATGCCTGGGGCGAGGAAACGCCCGGCGGCGTCAGCGTCCACGACGGCGGGATCGGCCAAGGCGGCGGCCCCGGGGAGAGAGTCATGTCGGCGTACGTCCTCCGGCGTCGTGCGGTGCGGAAGCGTCCGCTCCGTGATCATGCGATACAACGCAACCTATTGCATGATCACGAATTGCGGGCGGCCGACTCAGCGATAGCCGTGCTCAGAGGCGGGGAACGCCCCCGAGACGACGTCCGCGGCGTACTCCTCGACCGCGCAGCGCAACACCCCGGCGACGTCGGCGTACCGCTTGACGAACTTGGCGGTGCGCGGCGTGAGCCCGGCCATGTCCTGCCAGACGAGGACCTGCGCGTCGGTGGCCGAGCCGGCCCCGATGCCGATGGTCGGGATCGACAGCTGACTCGTGACGCGCTCGGCCAGTTCCGCGGGCACGCACTCCAGCACGAGCGAGAACGCGCCCGCCGCCTGGAGCGCCTTGGCGTCGGCGAGGAGCCGCTCGCCCGACTCGCCGCGGCCCTGGACGCGGTAGCCGCCGAAGGCGTTCACCGACTGGGGCGTGAGGCCGAGATGCGCCATGACCGGGATGCCGGCCGCGACGAGCGTCTCGACCTGCGGGAGGACACGTTCGCCGCCCTCGAGCTTGACCGCCTGCGCGCCGGCCTCCTTGAGGAACCGCGCCGCGTTGCGCAGCGCCTCCTCCGGGCCGGTCTGGTAGGAGCCGAACGGCATGTCGGCGACGACCAGCGCGCGCGACGTGCCGCGTACGACGGCGGCGGTGAGCGGGAGCAGTTCGTCGACCGTCACCGGGATCGTGGAGTCGTAGCCGAACACGACCATGCCCCCGGAGTCGCCGACGAGCAGCACCGGGATCCCGGCGTCGTCGAACACCCGTGCGGTCAGGGCGTCGTACGCGGTGAGCATGGGCCACTTCTCGCCGCGTTCCTTGGCCGCCGCCAGGTCGCGTACGGTCACGCGGCGTCCCGTCTGGCCGCCGTAGAGCGCGCTGGGCGCGGTCGGCCGACTTTCTGATGCGGACATCGATACCTCCAGCCTCGAGGCGCCGCTCTGGCGTCCCCGGACGTCATCGATGATTACACGGACGCAACGGAGCGAACACCCCCGAAATTCCGGGCCTCATATCGAAACGATACCGTTGCGTATCGACGGGAAGAGTTCTAAGCTCGGCCGTGTTTAGAAACGCAACAGCATCGTATCGAAATTTGAAGGTCAGATGGATCCGCAGACTGTGAACAAGCGACGCTGGACGATCCTGTACGTCCTCGTCGTGTGCCTCCTCGTCATCGTTCTCGACAACACCGTGCTCAATGTGGCACTGAAGACCATCGCGGATCCGCGCCAGGGCCTGGGCGCGTCCCAGGGCCAGCTCGAATGGGCGATCAACTCCTACACCCTCGTCTTCGCGGGCCTGCTGTTCACCTTCGGCGTGCTGGGCGACCGGATCGGCCACCGGCGCATGCTGATCATCGGCATGGTCCTGTTCGGCCTGGCGTCGCTGCTGTCCTCCTACGCGCAGACGCCCGCGCAGCTCATCCTGGCCCGCGCGGCCATGGGCTTCGGCGGCGCCGCGGTCATGCCGCAGACGCTGTCCATCATCGCCAACGTCTTCGAGCCCGAGGAGCGCGGCCGCGCCATCGGCGTCTGGGCCGGCGCGGTCGGCGTCGGCATCGCGATCGGGCCGATCACCGGCGGGCTGCTCCTGGACCACTTCTGGTGGGGCTCGGTCTTCCTGATCAACGTGCCGGTCGTGGCGGCCGGCGTGGTCGCGGTCGCCCTGCTCGTCCCGGAGTCACGCGGGCGGCACATGAAGATCGACTTCGGCGGCGTGCTGCTGTCGATCGCCGGCCTGGTGCTGCTGACGTACGGGATCATCGAGGGCGGCGAGAAGGCGTCGGTGACCGCGGCGCAGGTGTACGGCCCGATCCTCGCCGGTCTCGCGCTCCTGGCCGTGTTCGTCTGGTACGAGCTGCGCATCGAGCACCCCTCGCTGAACGTACGGCTCTTCCGCGACGGACGGCTGTCGGCCTCGGTCGGCGCGATCGCGCTGGTCTTCTTCGCGCTCGGCGGCGTGGTCCTGTTCCTCTCGCTCTACCTGCAGAGCGTCCGCGGCTTCTCCCCGCTGCACGCGGGGCTGCTGACCCTGCCGCTGGCGGCCGGGCAGCTGCTCGTCTCGGCGCGCAGCTCCGACCTCGTCGAGCGGTTCGGCGCGCGGCTGGTCGCCGCGACCGGCCTGATCCTCGTCGCGGCCGCGCTGCTCAGCTACCACGTGACCGCCACCGTGGACAGCCCGATCTGGCTGCTCGAGATCACGTTCTTCGTCCAGGGCGCCGGAATGGGCATGGTCATGCCGCCGGCCACCACGGCGGTCATGGCCGTGCTGCCGCGCGAGCAGGCGGGCTCGGGCTCGGCCATCAACAACATCGCCCGGCAGGTCTCGATCGCGCTCGGCGTCGCCGTGCTCGGCTCGCTGGTCTCCTCCCTGTACCGGTCCGGCATGGAGCCGCACCTGACCGCGCTGCCGCCGAAGCTGCGCGACACCGCGGGCGAGTCGATCGGCGCCACCTCGGGCGTCGCCGCACGGCTCGGCCCGGCGGGACGCGCGCTCCTCGACCCGGCGCACCACTCCTTCGTGAACGCCATGCACGTCGCTTCGGTGATCTCCTCGGCAGTGGCCTTGATCGGTGCGCTGGTCG
This sequence comes from uncultured Actinomycetota bacterium, assembly GCA_963799975.1. Classification (GTDB taxonomy): domain Bacteria; phylum Actinomycetota; class Actinomycetes; order Streptosporangiales; family Streptosporangiaceae; genus Actinoallomurus. Next base: position 2,697,503 of record CAWCZF010000006.1, read on the forward strand.
TGCTCAAATGGATGCCGGGCGTCACGCGCGGGGAGATCCCGGCGCCGGCGCCCGAGCAGCGAGAGCCCGCCGAGGTATGAAACGGTGATGCGCGATGACCCAGACGACCGACCGGCTCGGCGCCCGGCCGCCGGGCCGGCCCCGCAGCCAGCGCGCGGCCAGGGCGATCATTGACGCCACCCTCGACCTGCTGGCCGAGGAAGGCGGTGTCGCGGGCGTCTCGATCGAGGCGGTCGCGGCACGCGCCGGCGTCGGCAAGACCACCATCTACCGGCGCTGGCCCAACAAGGAAGCGTTGATCATCGACGCCCTCGCCGAGCTGAAGGGCCCGTTCCCGGCGATCGGCGGCGAGTCAGTACGCGAGGACCTCGTCGCCATCGCGGACTCGCTGATGACCGACAAGGCCGGCAAGAAGCGCCTCGACTGCTACTGGAGCGTCATCGGCGGCGCCGAGCGTCACCCGGAGCTGATCGCCCGGTTCAACCGCGAGGTCATCGAGCCGCGCCGCGACGTGATCCGCGCGGTGCTGCGCCGCGGCATCGAGGTGGGCGAGCTGCGGCCCGACCTCGACGTCGAGGTCACACTCTGGCTCGTCATGGGCGCGGTCGCCCAGCGCGTCCGCGCCCACGGCGCCGGCCCGATTCCCGGGGACTTCACGGGCAAGGTGATCGACATCCTTCTCGCCGGCATCAGCGTCGACCGGTCCGGCGACGGGCGTTGAGCCGGGATTCCGACGGGCTGCGCACTATGCCTGCGGACGATCGCGGACAGGTGTAACAGTAGATCCGGATCTGTGATCAACTGATAACGATTCTCTCGCGGTGCCGGCTCGACAAGAGTGATTTGTCTCGTTTCAGCGGCGACTTCGCCATACTTGACCGGAGGCAAGGACGCGGCGACGTCGCAGGACCGCGCGACAACGGAAGGGTTCGTCTGTCATGGCCGATTCCTCGGCGAGAACGCTCGTGCTCGGCATCGGCCGTTCCGGCGAGATCCTCCAGTGCGGCCAGAACGCCCCCGGTGTGGTCGGGCGCGCCCCGGAGGACATCGTCGGCACCGACGCGGCCGACCTGTTCGCCGTAGACGGCAAGGAGGCGCTCACCGGCCTGCTCGACGCCCTCGGCACGAACCAGGAGCGCACCGCGGTCCTCAGCGTTCCCGGCGACGACGGCACGGCGCGCGACGCCGTGGTCACCATGGTCCCGATGCACGGCGGCGCGGGCGACTCCGGCGGCGGCCTGATGATGATCCGCGTCGCGGTGACCGACCTGGAGCGGTTCACCGACCCCGCGCTCATCCGGTGGGCGCTGCTGGACGACGCGCTGCCCCGGATCAGCGCGATGCTCGACCTGGAGCAGATGGCACAGGAGCTCGTCGGCGTGGTCGTGCCGCACTTCTGCAACGCCGCCGGAGTGCTCATCCGCGAAAGCATCATGGGCGCCGACGAGGTCCCCTCCTTCACTTCCGAGGGCACGGCGGTGCTGCACCGGCTCGCGGTCGCCTCCGACGCCGACGTGCCCAGCTGGAACGCCGCGTTCCCGGCCGGCGAGGTCCTGGCCTACCCGCCCGGCACCCCGTACGCCCGCTGCATGGCGACCGGCGCCGCCGTGCTCGAGCCCCACCTCGACGGCGACACCGCGCGCGAGATCGCGCGCGCGTGGCGGCGCGCGCCCGTCGCCCGGCTGCTGGACGGCGTCTCGATGGTCCTGCTGCCGCTGATCGCGCGGGGCACGACGCTCGGCTTCATCGTCTGCACCCGAAGCGACGCGCACCGGGCCTTCGACGCGTACGACGTCGAGATCGGCATGGAGTTCGCGGCACGCTCGGCCCTCTACATCGACAACGCGCGGCGCTACAGCCGCGAGCGCGCCACCGCGCTCACCCTCCAGCGCAGCATGCTCCCCACCGGGCTCACCGCGCCCTCCAGCGTGGAGCTGCGGCACCGCTACCTGCCGGGCAACCAGCTCATCGAGGTCGGCGGCGACTGGTACGAGGCCATCGCGCTGCCCGGCGGACGCGTCGCGCTCATCGTCGGCGACGTCGCCGGCCACGGAGTCCGCGCCGCCGTGACCATGGGACGGCTGCGCACCGCGCTCCAGACCATCGTCAACCTCGAACTCTCCCCCGCCGACGGCCTCCAGCAGGTCGATGACCTGATGCGCGGCATCGGCGAGCGCGAGCCCGCCTTCGCGACCTGCGTGTACGCCGTCTACGACGCGACCGATGGCACCTGTGAGATCGCCTCGGCGGGCCACCTCCCGCCGCTGCTCCTCCAGCCCGGCGGCGGCCCCAGCGAGTTCCTCGACGTCTCCCCCGCTCCCCCGCTGGGCGTCGGCGAGGGCATGATCGAGTCGCGGACGTTCACGATCGCCGACGGCGGCATCCTCGTCCTCTACACCGACGGACTCGTGGAGAACCGCGGCCAGGACATCGACGACGGGCTCGCACGGCTGCGCGACGTGTTCGGCCCCGAGACGCTGCTCAGCCCGCTGGAGGACCTCGCCAAGGCGACGCTCGACGGCGCGTACTCCGACCACGACCGCGACGACATCGCGGTCCTCATCACCCGGCTGAGCCGCCTGCCCGAGGAGAACGTCGTCGCCATGACCCTCCCGGCGCGGCCCTCGGCCGTACGCGAGGCGCGCGGGCGAGTGCGCTCCACGCTGGAGTCGTGGGAGTTGCCGGAGCTGTCCTTCACCGCCGAGCTACTGGTGTCGGAGCTGGTCACCAACGCCCTGCGCTACGCCACCGGCGACATCGGCCTGCGCCTGCTGCTGGACCGCACGCTCGTCTTCGAGGTGCGCGACGGCTCCGACGCGCTGCCGAGGGCACGCCAGGCGGCCGAGGACGACGAGGGCGGCCGCGGCCTCCAGGTCGTGCACCGCCTGGCGAAACGCTGGGGCGCGCGCCTGACCGGCAAGGGCAAGGTGGTCTGGTGCGAGCTGGACCGGCCCGGCGGCGGCGACCGCGTCGTCGAGGCGTGGCCCGGCGAGGCACACCACCTCTGAGCCTCGCCGGGCGCGTGTACTAGCGGAGCGCCTCGGTCAGCACGCGGCGCGCCTCGGCGAGCGAGGGCCCGTACCACTCCAGATGACGGCCGCTCACCAGCCGCACGTCCCGGCCACCGAAGCTCTCCGGGCCGTCCGCCGCGGAGAAGGCGTACGGCTCGTCGGGCAGGATCACCAGGGCGGGATCGCGGCGCAGCATCTCCTCGACCGGCGTCTTCGGATAGCGCTCGGCGTCGCCGGCGTACAGGTTCGCGACGCCCAGCCGCGCGAGCAGGTCGCCCGCGAAGGTGTCGCGGCCCAGCACCATCCACGGCCGCCGCCAGATCGGCACCACCGCCGTACGCGCGGCGGCCGGCGGCGGCCCGGTCAGCACGTCCGCCCAGGCGGCTCGTGCGTCCGTCAGCCAGGACGGCTCGCCGAGGCCGCACGCGCCGAGCATCCCGGCCAGGCCGGCCAGCGCCTCGGGCAGCGTGCGGATCACCGTCACGAGCACCTCGACGCCGGCGGCGCGCAGCGTGTCCAGATCCTCTGCCCGGTTCTCCTCGAAGTTGGCCACGACCAGGTCCGGCGCCAGCGCGATGACCGCGGCGGTGTCGGGGTTCTTGGTGCCGCCGACCCGTACGACGTCGAGCCCGGCCGGCCGCGTGCACCAGTCGGTGGCGCCGGCCAGCAGCCCCGGTCTGGTCAGCGCGATGGCCTCGGTCAGCGACGGCACGAGCGAGACGACGCGCCGCAGGCTCACCGCTCGCCCAGCGCGGCCATGAACTCCTCCGGCGTCATCAGGCCGGGAGCACGCCGCTCCCGCGCCATGCGGTTCGCCAGTTCGCGGAGCAGCTCGTTGACCGGTGTCGGCACTCCGTGCTCGCGGCCGAGCAGGATGACCTCGCCGTTGAGGTAGTCGGCCTCGACCGCGCCGGTGCCGCGCTGCAGGCTCTGGTGTGTCGAGCCGCCGACGCGCTCGCGGCCGCCGACGGGCCGGATCCGCAGGCGCGCGGTCACGCCCTCGGCGGCCTCGATGCCGGCCGCACGCAGGCAGGCGGCGCCCTCCGCGCAGGCCAGCTCGGCGATCTCGTCGCCCTCGTCACCGGGGCCGATGATCACCTCGACCGCGTTGGCGAGGTTGGTCACGAGTTTGCCGTACTTGAAGCGCATGATGTCCGCGCGCGCCTCCGACTCGAACGTCGCGTCGCGGAAGGCCGCGGCGATCGCCCGCGCCGTCTCGTCCTCGCCGCGCGGGTATCGGCCGGTGTCGAGACGGCCGGAGACCGGTGCCATGTACCCCGCGACGACGCCCGGCTCCAGGAACGCCGACGGCAGCACCACGCAGACCCCGTACACCTGGGGGAACCGGCGCAGGGCCAGCCGCTCGTTCTCCACGCCGTTCTGCGCGCAGGCGAGGACGATCTCCGGCGGCGCGACCGCGGACAGCTCCGCGAGCGCCGCCGCGGTGTCCTGCGTCTTCATCGCGAGAAGGACGACGTCGCCGGCCGCGAGGGCCGCCTCGCCGGGCCGCGCGACGACGGGGACGGGCAGCGTGACACTCTCGTCGGGCGTGTCGAGGCGCAGGCCGCGGTCGCGGATCGCCTCGTGGTGCGCGCCGCGGGCGATCAGCGTGACGTCGTGGCCGTGCTGGAAGAGCCGCGCGCCGATGACTCCGCCGACCGCGCCGGCGCCGTAGACGACGAACCTCACAGCCCGGTCACCCGCAGGCCCGCGTGCGCCTTGTAGCGCCGGTTGACGGAGATGATGTTGGCGGTCAGCGCCTCGACCTGGTGTGCGTTGCGCAGCCGCCCGCCGTACACGCCGCGTACGCCGGCGATCCGCGCGGCCAGCGCCTGCACGGTCGTGGTGGCCTCGCGGTCATCGCCCAGGACGAGCACGTCGAGGTCGACCCGGTCCACCTCGGGGTCGAGCAGGACGACCGCGGACACGTGGTGGAAGGCGGCGACGACGGTGCTGCCGGTCAGCACGGCGGCGGCCTGCTGCGCGGCGCTGCCCTCCTCGACGGGCAGGGCGTACGCGCCCTGCTTGTCGAAGCCGAGCGGGTTGACACAGTCGACGACGATCTTGCCGGCGAGGTCGTCGCGCAGCGACTCGAGCAGCGTGAGGTGCCCGTCCCAGGGCACGGCGACGATGACGACGTCGCTCTCGCGCGCGGCCACGGCGTTGTCCGCGCCGCGCGCGGTCGACGTGCCGTCGCCGAGGCCGCGCGCCGCCTGCTCCGCGCGTTCGGCGCTGCGGGAGCCGATGACGACGCGGTGGCCGGCGAGCGCGAACCTGCGCGCGAGGCCCTTGCCCTGGTCGCCGGTCCCCCCGAGGATCCCGACGGACAGGCCGCTGACGTCCGGTGGTTCAGCGTGCAGAGTGGTCATGACCAGATCCTGCCAGGCGGCCGCCGCGAACGCCCTATCCGGGCCGTCCCTGGGGCGCTGCGGACATCGCGGCGCCGACGATGCCGGCCGCGTTGTGCAGCTCGGCCGGGACGACCGTGGCGCGCACGTCCTTCAGGTGCGGCAGGAAGTGCTCGGCGTGCCGGCTCACGCCGCCGCCGATGATGATCAGCGTCGGCCAGACCAGGTCCTCGACCCGCTGGAGGTACTCCTCCAGTTTCCCCGCCCACTTGTGCCAGCTCCAGTCGTTGGTCTCCCGCGCGTTGGCGGAGGCGCGCGCCTCGCCGTCCTTGCCGCGGATCTCGATGTGGCCCAGCTCGGTGTTGGGCACCAGCAGGCCGTCGACGAACAGGGCCGAGCCCACGCCGGTGCCCAGCGTGACCATGAGCACGGTGCCCTGGCGGTCCTTGCCCGCGCCGAAGGCCATCTCCGCGATGCCCGCCGCGTCCGCGTCGTTGAGCAGCGTCACCGGCACGCCGCACTGCTCGGCGAACAGGTCGCGCGCCGGCAGGTCGCGCCACTTCTCGTCCAGGTTGGCGGCGGTGCGCGTGACGCCGTCGATGACCACGCCGGGGAACGTCACGCCGACCGGGCCGGTCCAGTCGAAGTGGTGGACGATCTCCGCCACGGCCGCGGCGACCGGGTCCGGCCTGGCCGGCGACGGCGTCTCCACGCGCAGGCGGTCGCGGGTGAACTCGCCGGTCTGGACCTCCACGGGCGCGCCCTTGATCCCGCTGCCGCCGATATCGATGCCGAGTATCTCCATATGTCATGCGTACACCACCCAGGGAGCTTCGGTGGCAACCGAATCGCCCGTTTCGTGCCACGCCACTTCCGCGGATGCGCCGGATGAGGATGAGACGACCTGGCGGTTGCGGCACGATGGAGTCATGGACGCGAGTCAGGTCGCGGCCCTGCGGGGGCTGCTGTCGACGACCGGCTGGCCCGAGCGCACGCAGGATTTCGCCGGCGCCCTGCGCTCCTCGGCCAAGCTTCCCGGGAGCCTGCTGCTGTTCGGGCCGTCGGGCGCCGAGCCGTGGCACATGGCCGCCCACCTCGACGACGAGAGCCGGTTCAACGCGCTGCCCGAGCTGTCACCCACGCTCGTGCGCTGGGACCCGCCGCCCGGCGCGCCCCGGCACCTGCGGGTCGGCCTCGACCGGCTGAGCGCGGCGGGGCGCGGCGAGGCGCTCCTGGTCGTCGCCGAGGACGCGGCGCACGGCGACCTGCTGGAGCGGGTCGACGACGCCCGGCGTACGGGTGCGACGATCTTCGCCATGGAGGGCGGCGACCGGGAGCTGCGCGGGCTCGCGCACGAGTCGCTGACGGTGCCCGCGAGTGACTCGCTCGTCTCGTTCGACGCCGCACAGCACCTGGTCAGCGCGGCGGCCGGCGAGCCGCGGACCCGGCGCGGCCTGCGCGACCGGCTGGCCGGCCTGCTCGACGCGATCACCGGTCCGCCGGCCGGCTGAGGCTCCTCGGTCGGCCTTGCCCTCGCGCCCGCGGAGGGCAACTAGAATCTGGCACCATGACGACGCAACTCCAGCCCGGCCACGTCTCACCGATGCGCAAGGTGCCCGCGGAGATCCCCCGGCCGGAGTACGTCGGCAAGAAGTTCCCCCGCACCGGCGAGCCCGACGTCAAGACGCCGGAGATCATCGAGCGGATGCGGGTGGCCGGCCGGATCGCGGCGCAGGCGCTGGAAGAGGTCGGCAAGAACATCGCCCCCGGCGTCACCACCGACGAGCTCGACCGGATCGGCCATGAGTTCATGCTCGACCACGGCGCGTACCCCTCGACGCTCGGCTACCGCGGCTACCCCAAGTCGCTGTGCACCTCGCTCAACGAGGTGATCTGCCACGGCATCCCCGACGACACCGTCGTACGCGACGGCGACATCATCAACATCGACATCACCGCGTTCAAGGACGGCGTGCACGGCGACACCGACGCGACCTACCTCGTCGGCGAGGTCGACGAGGAGTCGCGGCTGCTCGTGGAGCGCACCCGCGAGGCGCTGGCACGCGCCATCAAGGCGGTGCGCCCCGGGCGGCGGCTCAACGTCATCGGCCGGGTGATCGAGTCCTACGCCAAGCGGTTCGGGTACGGCGTGGTCCGCGACTTCACTGGGCACGGCATCGGCACGACCTTCCACTCCGGGCTGATCGTGCCGCACTACGACGACAGCGGCGCGTCCACCCTCATCGAGCCGGGCATGACGTTCACCATCGAGCCGATGCTCACGCTCGGCACGATCGAGTACGACGTCTGGCCCGACAAGTGGACCGTCGTGACGCGCGACCGCAAGCGCACCGCGCAGTTCGAGCACACGCTCCTGGTCACCGACGACGGCGCGGAGATCCTCACCCTGCCTTGAGATAACGCCGCGCGAGAGGGTACGTACCGCGCCGTGGCGGACAAGCTAGGGACCTACCGCAGCAAACGCGACGCGGGCCGTACGCCCGAGCCGGTGCCCGCGGAGGGCCCGCTGCCTGAGGGCCGCGACGACACGTTCGTCATCCAGGAACACCACGCGCGCCGCCTGCACTGGGACTTCCGGCTCGAACGCGACGGCGTGCTGGTCTCGTGGGCGCTGCCCAAGGGCGTGCCGGAGGACCCGAAGACCAATCACCTCGCCGTGCACACCGAGGACCATCCGCTGGAGTACGCCGCGTTCGCGGGCGAGATCCCCGCGGGTGAGTACGGCGGCGGGCAGGTCACGATCTGGGACCGCGGCACGTACGAGACCGAGAAGTGGGCCGAGCGCGAGGTCAAGATCGTGCTGCACGGCGAGAAGGTGTCCGGGCGCTACGTGCTGTTCCCCACCAAGGGCAAGAACTGGATGATCCACCGGATGGATCCACCGGTCTCCCCCGACGCCGACCCGATGCCCGAGGACGTGAGCCCGGTCGTGCCCGAGGAGCGCAAACGGCTCCCGCAGCGCCGCGAGGAGTACTCCTATGAGTTCGCCTGGGGCGGCCGCCGGCTGATCATGTACGCCGAGCGCGGCCCGGCGCGCGCCGTCGCCACGGACGGGCGTACGGCACGCGCGCCACGCGGGCTCGGGGAGTCGCTCGGCTCGCGCCGCGCGGTGCTCGACGGCGAGCTGACCGACGCCGCCGGCGACGAGACGTACATGATCTTCGATCTGCTGTACCTCGACGGCCGGGCGCTGTTCGACGAGCCCTACGAACGCCGCCGCGCGCTGCTGGAGGAGCTGGAGCTGGCCGGGCCGCACTGGCAGACCGCCCCCGCGTTCGACGACGGCGGCGCGGTGCGGGATGCGGCGCGCGAGCAGGGCCTGCCCGGCGTGGTCGCCAAGCGCCTCGACCGGCCGTACCGGCAGGACGAGGCCGACTGGCGGCTCATCCCGGTCTGACCCGGCCCCTCGCTTGAGCGGCCGGTTCGGAGCCCGAGGGGTGTGGCACTCGCCACGGTGACCGTACGCTCCGGCGCGTCGCACGCCGCGTACGGTCACGTCCGGTTAAAGTCCCGCGCGTGGCAATTTTGTCGACAAAGCGAGTGATGTACGCATGATGGGGCACACCCACGCCCTGGCGGGGGCGGTCGCGTGGCTGGGGCTGGTGCCTCTCCTCGCGGACCACGGGCTGAGGATGACGCCCGGCGAGATCGTCGCCGGTTCGGTCGTGTGCGCGGGTGCGGCGCTGCTGCCCGACATCGACCACCACGACGGCTCGATCGCCAACGCGCTCGGACCGGTCACCAAGCTGCTCTGCAAGGGCGCCGCGGCGATCTCCGGCGGGCATCGGCACGCGACGCACTCGCTGGCGTTCGTCCTGGTCGCGATGTTCGGCACCGACCTGCTCGCGCAGTACTTCCGGCCGGGCTGGTGGGTGGAACTGTTCCTGCTCATCGGCCTCGGGCTGCGCGGCGTCGGCATCCACGTCCCCGAGGCCGAGCACTTCAACATGGTGCTGAACGGCGCGCTCGCGCTGGGCCTGACCTACCTGATGGTGGGCATGCACTTCGCCGGCCCCGGCATCGACCTGTTCATGGGCCACTACTACCTGGGGTGGGCCGGCCTGTCGGTGGGGCTCGGCTGCTTCATGCACGTGTTCACCGACTGCCTCACGCCGCGGGGCTGCCCGGTGTTCTGGCCGGTACGGACCCGGTTCGAGGTCCCGATCGTCCCGCGCACCGACGGCGTCGTGGAGAAGTGGGTGGTGACTCCGCTGCTCACCCTCGGCGTGGTCGTCCTGGCCATCCGTACGTCGGCCGGCGGCTTCGCGGTGCACTGGCTCCAGCACAACCGCACCTGAGCACGCCGGATAACACGGACTAATTGCCCTAAATCCGGCACACATCCTTTTCTCCGGCAAAGGATGAGCCCGGGCGGTGTGCCGTACCGCTTGCCGTACGTGACGGCTGGGAACAGCACAGTGCATGGAGCGAGACACGCGGCGCGCCGTGGCAGTGATCGCCGGGCTGGCCCTGGCCGCCGGCTGCGGCAGCGACACAGGCCGTGAGACGGCGCCCGCCGCGCCTGCCGCGGCCGGCGCCGCCGCGCCCGCCGCGACGCTCGAGCAGCAGTACGAGCAGGTCGTCAAGACGGTGCTGCCGTCCGTCGTGCAGATCAACACCGACTCTGGCCTGGGTTCGGGCATCGTGTACGACGCCAAGGGCGACATCGTCACCAACGACCACGTCGTCTCCGGCGCGCACAAGCTCCAGGTGACCTCGCCCAGCTCCAAGACGCCGCTGCCCGCGACCCTCGTCGGGGAGTTCGCCGCCAACGACCTCGCCGTCGTGCGCGTGAAGAAGGCGCCGCTGATCCCGGCGACGTTCGGCGACTCCAGCCGGCTGGCGGTCGGCCAGATGGTGCTGGCGATGGGCAACCCGCTGGGCCTGTCCGGGAGCGTCACCAACGGCATCGTGTCGGCGCTCGGCCGCACCGTCAGCTCCGAGCGCGAGGGCGCCTTCCCCGGCGCGACGATCGCCGGCGCCGTGCAGACCAGCGCGCCGATCAACCCGGGCAACAGCGGCGGCGCGCTGGTCACGCTGGCCGGCCAGGTGGTCGGCATCCCGACGCTGACCGTCTCGGACCCCCAGATCGGCGGCGCGGCGGCCGGCATCGGGTTCGCGATCCCGAGCAACACCGTCAAACTGATCGCCGACCAGCTGATCGCCTCGGGCCGGGTGCAGCAGTCCGGGCGGGCGGCGATGGGCCTCAAGGTGCGTACGGTCGCCGACATGCGCGGCAACGTCACCGGCGTCGGCGTCGTCTCGGTCACCCCCGGCGGCCCGGCCGCCAAGGCGGGGATCGCGGCCGACGACGTCATCCTGTCGGTCAACGGCGTCCGCACCGCCACGACCACGGCCCTGGCCGAGGCCCTCGCCGCGCTCAAACCAGGACAGAAGGTGAACGTCGAGGTCCAGCACCCGGACGGCGCGAAGACGACCGCGACCGTTGCCCTGGGCCAGTTGCCCGGCTGACTCAGCGCCGCTGGATGACCAGCCGGTTGTGCCGGAAGTCCAGGATGACGTTCCCGAAGCGGCACAGCTCGTCCGAGCCCAGCAGGCCGCCCACGCCGATGCCGAGATCCACGACCGACAGGGACGTCCCGTGCATGGCCACGCCCCCGAGGGTCCAGTGGCGGACGCGGACGACCGGCACGACGCCGCTGCCGGTGACCCCCTGGACGGGGTGCTGCTGGCCCGTGCGCGGCAGGCCCAGGCGGCGTACGAGGCTGCGGTCCACCGAGGAGTTGGAGGAGCCGGTGTCGAGCACGAACTCGTACGGGCCGTGGCCGTTGACACGCATCGGGATGTAGACGAGCGTGCCGCCGTTGCCGCGTACGAGCCGCATGGGCAGTGTGATCGGCGCGGCCCGGCCGGCCATCGGCGTTGCCGACGGCGACGGCGACGACGGTGACCGGGCCGATGGCGCGGAGACGACCGGCCGTACGGTGCGGACCGCGCCGACGGGCCCGTCCGCGCAGCCCACGGCGATCTGGAGCGCCGCGGTCAGCAGCAGGCCGATGATGACGGTGCGGGACACACGGACGGACCTTCCCGCGCTCGGCTCGGCTTACCCGTGATCATCCGGCCAGGTCACGTCATTTGCCGTACGCGCTCGACCACCGGCGCGAACGCCTCCATGAACGGTCCGTGGACCGTGTAGTAGGTGAAGCCGAAGCGTTCGCGGTTGCCGATGATCTGCTCGGCGAGCTGCTCGACCGTGCCGATGAGGACGAAGGGCGTCTCCAGCAGCTCCTCCTCGCTCATGATCGGCCCGTACCGCTCCAGGACCTTCCCGGCGGCGGCCCGGCGGTCATCGGTCACCAGCACGAGCTGGACGAGCGCGTGCCACTCGATGTGATCCGCGCGCTCGCCGGCGCACTCGCGCGCGTACCGCACCCGGTCCTCCGTCTCCTCCGCGGTGCCGATGCGGAAGGTGCCGGGCGGCTGCCCCTTGACGTGGTACGTGCCGGCGACGGCGACGATGTCGGCGTGCTCGGCGGCGATCCGCAGGATCCGGTCGCCCGTGCCGCCGACGATCAGCGGCGGGCCCGCGCCGCCGAAGCCGCGCCGCTGCACGGGTTCGGGCACGCGCAGGCCGAGCGCCTCGCGCGTCGCGGCCTGCTGCGGGTAGCCGCCGGCCGCCAAGAGCCGCCCCAGCTCTCCGATGGCCGCCTCCAGGCGGCCGGCCCGCTCGCCGAACGGCTCCCAGGGGATGCCGGCCTCGTCGAACTCCCACTTCATGTGCCCGGCACCGAGGCCGAGCTCGAGCCGCCCGCCGGTGAGGATGTCGGTGGTGATCACCTCGCGGGCCAGCAGCGCGGGATTCCAGAAGGCGGCGTTCAGCACGAGGGTGCCGACCCTGATGCGCTCGGTGGCCGCCGCCGCGGCGACCAGCGCCGGGAACGGCGCGACGCCGCCGAGGTGGTCGGTGGCGAACACGGTGTCGTAGCCGAGCCGCTCGCCGCGGCGGCAGATGTCGGTGAACTCGTCGCGCGAGCCGAGGTCGAGGAGGTTGAAGGAGAACCGGAAGTCAGCCATGAAGATCACGCTGCACGAGCCGGCCGCGCGGCGCCAGATGCGTACGCCGCGGGCGAAACGCGTCAGTCCTCCGAGCGCGACCGCTTGTCGAGCGAGGCGAGATAGGCGTTGTAGTCCGAGAGCTCGTCGTCGGCCTGTGCCGCCTCGGCGCGGTCGGCGTTGCGTTCGATCCGGCCCGCCACCCGCCGGTCCTCGGCGTACCACTGGAACACCATCGCGACCAGCACGATGAACGTCGGGATCTCGCCGAAGGCCCAGGCGATCGAGCCGCCGGTGTGCTGGTCGGACAGGATCGACGCGCCCCAGGTGCGGTGCAGCGCGGTGTACCACCCGAGCGCGATCGGCTTGCCGAGATCCATCAGCGCGATGCCGAAGAACGCGTGGAACGGCATGGTCACGAACAGCAGGATCATCTTGGCGACGTAGGGGACCTTCCGCGGCGTCGGGTCGACGCCGATCAGCACCCAGAAGAACAGGCAGCCCACCGCCAGGAAGTGGATCAGCATGGCGAGATGCCCGATGTGGGTGCGCATCAGGTAGCCGAACAGCGGCGTGAAGTAGACCAGGTACGTGCTGGCGATGAACAGGACCGTCGCGGTGGCCGGGTGCCCGAGGAACCGCAGGGCACGGCTGTGCAGGATGATCGTCAGCCACTCGCGCGGACCGCGGTCGCCGCGGATCGCCGCGGGCTTGATCGCCCGCAGCGCCATCGTCACCGGTGCGCCCAGGACCAGCAGGATCGGGCTCAGCATCGACAGCACCATGTGCTGGATCATGTGCGTGCTGAACAGCACCGGCGCGTACGTCGCGACGCCGGTCATCGTGACGGCCACGATGGTGACCAGGCCGAGGTACCAGGCGATGATCCGGCCGAGGGGCCAGGCGTCGCCGCGGCGGCGCAGGCGCGTCAGCCCGGCGGCGTACAGGCCGCCGAGGAGGACGACGAGGACCGCGAAGAACAGGTCGGGCCGCCACATCGTGAGGAGACGGCCGGCCGTGAGGGGCGGCGGCAGCGGGAAGCCGATCAGCAGGGCGACCGGGTCCTCCACCGTGGTCGCGGCGGGCGGCGCGGTGCGGGCCAGCGCGACGGCGACGCCGAGCGTGGCGGCCATCGCGACGACCTCGACCCCGGCCAGCCGGGCGAACGCCCACGGCGGGCGGGTCACGGCCGGCCGCGGGTAGCCCTTGGGGTTGTGCGCCATGAGAGCCGGCAGCGTGCGCTCGCGGTGGAGGTATCCGAAGACGCCCAGGACGGTGAAGAGGGCCAGCTTGACCAGGATCAGCCGCCCGTAGTCACTCGTGTAGAGAAGCGCGGGGTCCGGCAGCCGGGAGATGACGTTGGCGGTGCCGCTGACGCCGACCGCGACGTAGCACCAGATCGCCATCCGGCTGAACCGCAGGGCCGCGACGCCGAGGTGGTCGCCGTCGTGCGTGGCGTGCCAGACGAGCAGCAGCAGGCCGCCCACCCAGGGGGCGAGCGCGGTGACGTGCATCGCGAGCCCGGTGATGGCCAGCTCGTGGTTGGTCGAGGCCGCCGAGTGCCCGGTGAGCGGCGGCGGCAGCAGCGCGACGAGCGCGACGACGAGGAGCCCGGCGGCGTTGCCGGGCGTGTCGGCGGTCCGCGACAGCAGCGCGACCCACGCGGCCAGCAGGACGACGAACATCAGCGCGGTGCCCTGCGGGAGCTGGCCGACGTAGCTGGACAGCTCGCTGGTGCCGATCACCTTGCCGGCCGGCACGCCGAGGATGTCCGAGACCGTGAAGACCAGGGTCGCGGCGGCGCCGATGGCCCAGATGGAGGCGATCCAGGACGCGCTGCGCAGGTAGCGGACGGCCTGCGGGTCGAGCATGCCCTTGGTCGAGGGCAGCAGGACCGCGGCGCCGAGCAGCACGCCGACGGTGAGGGTGCCGCCCGCCTCCATCACGAAGCGCGAGACGGGCAGGCCCCAGCGGGTCAGCGTGCCGGCGTCGCCGAGGCCGGGGATCACCTGTTCGCGCAGCGCGCCTCCGGCGAGCCCCGCGACGAGCAGGGCGGCGACGCCCGCGAGTGCGGCCGCGGCCGCGATGTACGCGCCCTGCCTACGCACGGGATCCGGATGATCGGCGCATGGGAGAGGCGGTACGCCAGGGACGGCTCTTCGGCCGGAGGAGTTTCGTCATGGAGGCGAAGATCGATCTCTCAGGAATGGGCGGGCACCACTGACGTTCCCACCTTATTCACCCCCCGGCAACACCCCGCGGCAGGGAGCCGATTCGGGCCGGTCGCCCGTCCCGCGGCCCCCTGCGCGCGTCACAGGCCGGCGCAGGTCAGCGCGTGCCGGTACGCCTCGGCGCGGTGCTCGTCGTCGCCGGTCTCCGAGAGCAGCTCGGCCAGGTTGAACCAGCCCTCGGCCACCTCGCGCGAGGGGTCCATCTGCCGCAGGCACGCCATGGCACGCTCCAGCACCTCGACGGCGTCCTGCTCACGCCCGAGGCGGATGCGGGCCTCGCCCAGCACGATCAGCGCGCCGGCGGTCGCCGGGCGCGGCTCGGCGCCCAGCAGCTCCAGGGCCTCCGACGCACGGTCGGCGGCCTTGCGCGGCTGGCCCATCGCGAGCTCGGCCCGCGCCAGCTCGGTCAGGCAGCGGGCGATGTCGATGCCGCCGGCCGCCGTCGCGGCCATCTCGCGGGTCGCGCGCTGGAGCTCGTCGCGTGCGCGCTCGGCGTCGCCGGGGCGTGCCAGCAGCATCAGCGTGCCGTACTCGCCCCGCAGGCGGCTGAGGTTGCGCCGGTCGGCGGCCTCGCCCAGCAGGGCCAGGGCCCGCTCGCCGTACGTCACGGCCTTCTCGAAGTCGGCCTGGTAGCGGGCCACGATGGCGGCCTCCCAGTACGCCGCCATCCGGGCGACCGAACTGCCCACCGCGTCCGCGTGCTCGATCAGGCGGTCGGCGAGCTGGCCGCCGCTGACCAGGTCGCCGCGCTCGAGGTAGGCGCCGACGAGCGTGGCGCCCAGCTTGACCGTCTCGTCGCTCCACGGGCCCGGCTTGCCGGTCACCCGGGCGAAGGCGCCCTCGGCCACCGCCACGCTGCGCGCGGCGTCGCCCTTCTCCCGGTGGCAGCGGGACATGGCGATGTTGAGCCGGATCCACTCGTCGGTGTCGTAGTCGGGCGACAGCACGGCCGTCAGCGCGGCGAACTCCCCCAGCGCCTCCTCGAGGTCGCCGGTCGCCTCCAGGGCGAGCGCGTACCCCCACTTGGCCCGCCGGGAGAAGTCCGGCAGGGAGCTCAGGTCGGGGTCGGCGAGGAGTTCGGTGAGCCGGTCGCGCGCCTCGGCGGCCTCGCCGTTCTGCAGGGCGATCTCGGAGTACTCCAGCGTCACCCGCATCCGGTCCTGGGCGGCCTCGTCGATGCCGCTCGCCAGGAATGAGGCGGAACAGCCGAGTTTACGCGCCAGTAGCCGGACGACGTCCGGCGTGGGGACGCGCTTGCCGCTCTCGATCAGGGAAACGTAGCTGTCGGACAGCTCTGGGAGGGCCAGTTGCGCTTGCGACAGGCCTTTGCGAATCCGTGTCGAACGGATTCGATGCCCGAGTGATCCTTGACTGTCCACATTGACCCGCTTTTACTCGTACGTTATAGACGGAGAACCTGCACATGTACGGACCCAAGAGTGCGGCGGTCATGATTGTGGTGGTGACCACCATTTTTCTCGGCCCGCCGACCGCCCCCGCGGTCACCGCCACCAGCGGCGACCACTCCCGTTCACCGGAGGTGTTCCACTGCTGCTGACGCCCCTTCCCTCCAATAAGGATAGTTTTCTCCGGCTTCTTCCAGAAGCATCTACGGAAAGATGCCAGAGAAACACGCCCGGCGTGGGCGGTTCGGCCAGACACGCTGGGGCGACCATATCGGGAGACCTCGCCAAAGGACGCCGGTCGATTCGTGAGATCGTCCCGGTTTCTTTCTCCGCGGACGCCTGCTCTACTGCCCTCAGACCGGGTAAGGACGCAAGGGTGGATGCAGTGACAGAACAACCAAAACAGCCGAGACAGCGCGGTTCCCGTACGAAGGAGGGCGCGCCGCCCACCGGACGCGCGTACACGGGCGGTGTCGGCGACAGCGCCGCACGCCCCGACGGCGTGCTCAAGGTCAAGGGCGCGTTCGCCTACTCCTCGGACCTGTGGATGGACGGCATGCTGTGGGGCGCCACGCTCCGCAGCCCGCATCCCAGCGCCGGCATCCGCGGCATCGACGTCACCGAGGCGGTCAAACTGCCCGGCGTGTTCGCCGTGCTGACCCACGAGGACGTCCCGGGCGTCAAGCACTACGGGCTCGAGCGCAAGGACCAGCCCGTGCTCGCCATCGACCGGGTCCGCTACCAGGGCGAGGCGGTGGCGATCGTGGCCGCCGACCATCCCGAGACCGCCCGCCGCGCCTGCGCCCTGATCGAGGTGGACTACGACGTACGCGAGCCGGTGACCGACGCGCGCCGCGCCGCGTTCGACTCCGGCTGCCCGAAGGTCCACGAGAGCGGCAACGTCGTACGGCATCAGCCGATCCGCACCGGCGAGGTCTTCACCGCGGACGTGGTCGTACGCGGCGAGTACGAGGTCGGCATGCAGGACCAGGCGTTCCTCGGCCCGGAGTCGGGGCTCGCGGTGCCGGCCGAGGACGGCGGCGTGGACCTGTTCATCGCCACGCAGTGGCTGCACGTCGACCAGGAGCAGATCGCCCCGGTGCTCGGCCTGCCGCCGGAGAAGGTCCGGCTGACCCTGTCCGGCGTGGGCGGCGCGTTCGGCGCCCGCGAGGACCTGTCCATGCAGGTGCATGCCTGCCTGCTCGCGATGTACACGGCGCGGCCCGTCAAGATCGTCTATGGCCGCGAGGAGTCGTTCTCCGGCCACGTGCACCGGCATCCCGCCACGCTCCGCTACGAGCACGGCGCGGACCGGGACGGGCATCTCGTGTACGTCAAGGCCGAGATCGTCCTGGACGGCGGCGCGTACTGCTCCTCCACGCCCGCCGTGGTCGGCAACGCCGCCTCGCTCGGCGCCGGCCCGTACGAGGTCGGCAATGTCGCGATCGACGCGTACGGCGTCTACACCAACAACCCGCCGTGCGGCGCGATGCGCGGCTTCGGCGCGGTGCAGGCGTGCTTCGCCTACGAGTCGCAGATGGACCGGCTCGCCGAGGCGTGCGGGCTGGACCCGATCGAGGTACGCGTGCGCAACGCGCTGTCGGAGGGCTCGCGGCTGCCGACGGGGCAGATCGTGGACATGCCCGCGCCGCTCACCGACATGCTGCGCCGCGCCGAGGCGTTCCCGCCGCCGGCCCCGGCCGACACCCGCGACGTGCGGAACCTGCCCGGCGGGGTGTCCAACACCACGCACGGCGAGGGCGTGGTCCGCGGCGTCGGGTACGGCATCGGGATCAAGAACATCTGCTTCTCCGAGGGGTTCGATGACCTGTCGACCGCGCGGGTGCGCCTCCAGGTGTCCGGCGGGGTGGCGACCGCGCTGGTGCACACCGCGGCCGCCGAGGTCGGGCAGGGCCTGGTCACGCTCCAGGCACAGATCGCGCGTACGGAGCTGGGCGTGGCACAGGTGACGGTCGCGCCGGCCGACACCACGGTCGGATCGGCGGGCTCCTCCAGCGCCTCACGCCAGTCGTACATGACCGGCGGCGCGGTACGCGCGGCCTGCGAGGCCGTGCGCGAGCGGGTCCTGCGCCTCGCCGGGATGCCCGGCGGCACCCTCGCGGGCGGCCACGTGGTGTCCGGCGACGCGTCGGTGCCGCTGGCCGACGTGCTCGGCGACCGGGTGATCGAGGAGACGCGTGAGTTCCACCACCGGCCCACCTCGCCGCTGGACCCGGTGACCGGCCAGGGCGACTCGCACACGCAGTTCGCCTTCTGCGTGCACCGCGCCGTGGTCGACGTGGACGTCGAACTCGGCCTCGTGAAGGTGGTCGAGCTGGCCGCGGTGCAGGACGTCGGGAAGATCCTCAACCCGCTCTCGCTGGAGGGCCAGATCCACGGCGGGACCGCGCAGGGGCTCGGCCTGGCCCTGATGGAGGAGATCCAGGTACGCGACGGGCGTATCCGCAACCCCTCGTTCACCGACTACCTCATCCCCACCATCCTCGACATGCCGCCGATGAGCCTGGAGATCCTGGAGAACCCCGACCCGCACGCGCCGTACGGGCTGCGCGGCGCGGGTGAGCCGCCCACGCTGTCCTCGACGCCGGCGATCGTGGCCGCCATCCGAGACGCCTGCGGCGCGCCGCTCCTCCGGGTGCCGGTACGCCCGCAGGACATCCTCGCCGGGGCCGGGGTCCCGGCCTGAGACCGCGCACGGCGCGGGCGCGCGCGTGCGCCCGCGTCGCGATGACGACGGGCGCTCGCCTACTCTGACCGGCATCACGAGATGATCGATCGGAGGCCCGCAGTGCTCGTACACCCCTGGGATTCTGCGAAGGACGAGGAGTGGCGCGCCTGGCTCGCCGAACGCGACTTCGGCCAGCTCATCGCCGGCGGGCGCGGGCGCGACGTGCCGGTCGTCGTGCCCACGCACTTCGTCTTCGACGGGGAACGTACGGTCTGGTTGCACCTGGCGCGCCCCAACCCGGTCTGGGAGCCGCTCGCCGAGCATCCGCGCGCGCTGCTGACCGTGGTCGACGACTACACCTACATCCCGTCGGAATGGAACGCCGACCCGGGGGACCCGCACGGGCGCGGCGTGCCGACCTCCTACTACGCGACCGTGCAGCTCGCCTGCGACGTACGGATCGTGGACGACCCGCGGGAGAAGGCGGCCGTCCTCGACCGGCAGCTCGGCCACTTCGAGGCCGGGTACGGGCGGCTGCCGGTCTCCGCGGAGGAGGACCCGGACCGCAGGCTGCTGCCCGGCATCCGCGGCATCGAGCTCACCGTCACCGACGTGCGCGCCAAGTTCAAGTACGGCGGCAACAAGGAGACCGCGCACCTACGCGAGATCGCGGACCGGCTGGAGGAGCGCGGGACCCATGCCGACATCGCGGCGCGCGAGCACGCGCTGCGACGCCGATGACGCGCCGGTCCACGGCGATCCGGCCAGGGTAGGGGCCCTGTCGTGACGGACGTCGAACCCTTCGGCCGGGTGATCCTGCTGATCGCGGTGATCGGCACGCTCGCCGTGCTGTCCAACCGGTTCAGTGAGCGCCTGCGCGTCCCCGCGCCGGCGATCTTCCTGCTCTGCGCGGCGGCCGCCTCGGACCTGTGGCCGCGGCTGGGCACGCTGACCGTGCCAACCGTGGAGAAGGTCGTCACCGTGGCGCTCGCGGTGATCCTCTTCGACGGCGGCATGCACATCGGCCGCCGGCGGTTCCGCGAGGCGGCCGGCGCGACGATCTGGCTGGGCGTGGCGGCCACGCTCGTCACCGCCGCCGCGCTGGCGCTCCTGGCCCACTACGGGTTCGGCATCGGCTGGCAGCTGGCGATGCTGCTCGGCACGGCGCTGGCGCCCACCGACCCGGCGGTGGTGTTCTCGGTGCTCGGCCGCCGCGAGATCGCCGGGCGCACCGGCACCCTCCTGGAGGGCGAGTCGGGCGCGAACGACCCCGTGGGCATCGCGCTGATGGTGGCGCTGTTGTCGGCGAGCGGCGCGGGCCTGGGCGCGGCCGGGGAGATCACGCTGGAGTTCCTGCGGCAGATGGCGATCGGCGCGGCCGTCGGCGTCGCGGGCGGCATGGCGCTGCTGGT
Organism: uncultured Actinomycetota bacterium; assembly: GCA_963799975.1. Taxonomy (GTDB): domain Bacteria; phylum Actinomycetota; class Actinomycetes; order Streptosporangiales; family Streptosporangiaceae; genus Actinoallomurus. Next base: position 2,717,638 of record CAWCZF010000006.1, read on the forward strand.
CTTCATGCGCCGCGTGCCGCTGCCCGGCGCGGGGCTGTACGCCCTGCGCGTCCTGTTCGGCGCGCTGCTGATCTACGGGCTGGCCAGCGCGGCGCACGGCTCCGGCTTCCTGGCCGTCTTCGCGGCCGGCATCCTGCTCGGCGACGAGCGCGCGCCGTACAAGCGGGAGATCGAGCGGTTCCACTCCTCGCTGGCGAGCCTCGGCGAGATCGTCGCGTTCACCATGCTCGGGCTGACCGTACGGCTCCAGAGTCTCGGGGACGGCGGGGCGTGGTGGATCGGGCTGCTGCTGGCGGTCGCGCTGGCGTTCGTCATCCGCCCGGTGTTCGGCGGGCTCGTGCTGCTGCCGGTGCGGCTGCGGCGCGATGAGCGGATCTTCGTGCTCTGGACCGGGCTGCGGGGCGCGGTGCCGATCCTGCTCGGGACCTTCATCCTGACCGCCGGCCTGCCGGAGGCGCGCCGCGCGTACGACATCATCTTCGTGGTCGTGGCCTTCTCGGTGGTGGTGCAGGGCGGGCTGGTGCCCACGCTCGCGCACCGGCTGGGCATCCCGCTGCGCACGGTCGAGCCCGAGCCCTGGAGCCTCGGGGTCCGCTTCCAGGAGGAGCCGGAGGGGCTGCACCGCTACCAGGTGGCGGCGGGCTCGGCGGCCGACGGCGCGACCGTGGACGACCTTCCGTGCGGCGAGGACGCCTGGGTCAGTTTCGTCATCCGCGACGGGCGTCTCGTCACGGTGCGCGCCGGCACCGAGATCCGCGCGGGCGATGAGGTTCTGGTCCTCGCGGACGACCCCGCCCAGCTCGAAGCCGTGTTCACCCAGAAAACCGACGAATCACCCTGAACGCCGACAAGGCTGACACTGTGTCAGCATTCTTTGAGATGGCAATACATACTGCTCATCGCGGTTCTGGCCCACGACGCCGCACGCTGGGAGTTGGAGCACAAACCGTGGAGGCATTGTGAAGATCGGCGTACCGCGCGAGATCAAGAACCATGAGTACCGAGTGGCGATGACCCCCGCCGGTGCGCACGAACTCGTGCGGCACGGCCACGAGGTGTTCGTCGAGCGCGGAGCGGGCGACGGCTCGTCCATCCCCGATGAGGACTACATCGGCGCCGGGGCCAAGATCCTCGAGACCGCCGACGACGTGTGGGCCACCGGCGAGCTGATCCTGAAGGTCAAGGAGCCGATCGAGCCGGAGTACGGCCGGATGCGCAAGGGCCAGACGCTCTTCACCTACCTCCACCTCGCCGCCTCGCGCGCCTGCACCCAGGCGCTGCTGGACTCCGGCGTCACCTCGATCGCGTACGAGACCGTGCAGTTGCCGAACCGGTCGCTGCCGCTGCTGGCCCCCATGTCGGAGGTCGCCGGCCGTCTCGCCCCGCAGGTCGGCGCGTACAACATGATGAAGTTCAACGGCGGGCGCGGCATGCTCCCCGGCGGCGTCCCGGGCGTGGCCCCGGCCAAGGTCGTGGTCATCGGCGGCGGCGTGTCCGGCCTGAACGCCGCGCAGATCGCGGTCGGCATGGGCGCGGACGTCTCGATCCTGGACGTCAGCATGGACCGGCTCCGCCACATCGACTCGATCTACCAGGGCCGGATGAAGACCCTGATGTCCAGCGCGTACGCCGTCGAGCAGGCCGTGCTCGCGGCCGACCTGGTGATCGGCGCGGTGCTGATCCCCGGCGCGAAGGCGCCCAAGCTCGTCTCCAACGACCTCGTCTCGCGGATGCGGGCCGGCTCCGTGCTCGTCGACATCGCGATCGACCAGGGCGGCTGCTTTGAGGACTCACGTCCCACCACGCACGACGACCCGACCTACACGGTGCACGGCTCGGTCTTCTACTGCGTCGCGAACATGCCCGGCTCGGTGCCGAACACCTCGACGTACGCGCTGACCAACGTCACGCTCCCGTACGCCATCGCGATCGCGGGCAAGGGCTGGCAGCGCGCCGTCACCGACGACCGCGCGCTCGGGCTGGGCCTGAGCACCCACGAGGGGCGGCTGGTCAGCTTCCCGGTGGCCGAGGCGCACGGCCTGGACCACGTCGAGCTGGACGACCTCCTCGTCTGAGTCCCGCTGACGTAATGTGCCGCCCATGGGGCAACTGATCCTGGTGCGGCACGGCGAGACCGAATGGGCGCGGGACGGCCGCCACACCGGCCGTACGGACGTGCCGCTGACCGTGCGTGGCGAGGAGCAGGCGCGCGCGCTCGCACCGGTCCTCGCCGGGCACTCGATCGTCGCGGTCCTGGTCAGCCCGGCGCGGCGGGCCCGGCGCACCGCCGAGCTGGCCGGGCTCACCGGCCTGGAGACCGACGAGCGGCTGTGGGAGTGGGACTACGGCGCGTACGAGGGGCGCACGACGGCCGAGATCCGCCGGGAGCGTCCGGGCTGGTACCTCTGGCGTGACGGGGTGACCGGCGGCGAGACGGCCGCGCAGGTGGGGGCGCGCGTGGACGGCGTGCTCGGCCGCGCACGGCCGCGGCTGGCCGACGGCGACGTCGTGCTCGTGGCGCACGGTCACGTCCTGCGCGTGCTGGCCGCGCGCTGGCTGGGCCTGCCGCCCGCCGACGGCCGCCTGTTCGCACTGGCCACGGGCACGGTCTCCACGCTCGGCAGCGAGCACGACGAGCCGGTGATCACCTCCTGGAATGTCCCGGCATAGCGCACCGCCCTGTGGCGACGGCCGCGATGAGCGGCGGCGCGCGGGGTCAGGACGCGGCGGCCAGCCCGGCGCCCGCGTCACGTGACAGCGCGCGTGCGCGGCGCGCGTCCGGGGAGTAACGCCACGACTCGGGGATCACCCGCGTGCCGCCGTGGAGCGCCCTGAGCCAGGCCGTGGCCCACAGGTCCTCCAGCGGCGTCGCCGGCAGGCCGTACATACGGCGGGCCCAGCGCGGCAGTGTGGCGACGACGAGCGTGGCGATGCCCGGCGCGGCCAGCTTGAGCGGCAGGAACTGACGGGGCACGGCCGGGTTGAACAGCCGCCACAGCCCCTCCTTGGCCTCCTGGCACGCGTAGATGGTCGGGCGCATCGCGGCGTAGTAGTCGCGCATCTCGGCGACCGAGGCGGGGATGGCGGCCGGGTCGAGGCCGACGACCTCACCGGCACGCCGCTGCTCGTCGACGAACGCGTCGGCCTCGGCGCGGCTCAGCCGCACCCCGGCCCGCAGCGCGACGTCGAGGTAGGAGTCGACCTCGCCCATGTGCACCCAGAGGAGGTTCTCCGGCTCGTCCACCGCGAAGACCTCGCCGGTGTCGAGGTTGAGGCCGGACAGCCGCGAGTGCAGGTTGCGGACCCGGCGGCCGACCCGCTCGACCTCATCGAGCGTGCCGTACGTGCGGACGCGGACGAACTCGACCGTACGGCCGAGCCGGGCCCAGGCCGTACGTGGGTCCATCAACTCGGAGTTCTGCGCGGTGCCCCACATGGACGGCGGGTGCAGGGCCTGCAAGATGAGGGCGCGGAAGCCGCCGACCAACTGCACCGGCTCGGCCATGACCCGCCACGTCACCGAACCGGGGCCGAACAAACCGTAGTCCTCGCTCACCGCTCCACCGTCCTCCGCGGGCGACCCCGGCTTCCGGTCACGGAAGAAATACCGATTAGTCCTTACTAATTACCCGAAAGTGCCACTGACCACACGTGCCGACCACACCGCCGAAAGGACGCGCGACGCGTCATTCGGTGGTCTGCTCGCGCACCCAGGACAGGTATTCGGCACTCCCGGCCACGACCGGAGTCGCGATGATCTCGGGTGTGTCGTAGGAGTGCTGCTCGGTGATCTGGGCGGCGAGCTCCTCGAAGCAGTCGGCGGTGGTCTTGAACAGCACCATCCACTCCTCGGCCGCCTCGATCTCCCCCTCCCACCAGTAGGTGCTGGCGATCGGGCCGACCAGCTGGGCGCATGCCGCGAGCCGCCCGGTGACCGCCGACCTGGCGAGCTCGGCGGCCTCCTTGCGCGAATCAGTGGTGGTCGTCACCTGGACGTACCCCTCGGCCATCAGCGGCTCCTTCCACGCCGATCGTAGCCCCGCGTTCGCCCCCGGCCCCGTAGTGATCGCACCATCGATTTCGTTACGATCACCTCACCCGGGTGCTCAGCGGGCGGGCACCGCGACCAGCGCGCTCCCGCCGTGGCGCCGGGTCTTCTCCGCGACCGCCTCGACCTTGCCCCCGCCGAGGAACTCCAGCCCGGTGGCCGAGCCGATCACGCCCGCGGGCGGACCGGGGAACAGCACGAAGTCCTGCCCCTTGGCCTTGAGCGCCGCACCGTACCGGTCGATGAACGCCTGCTCCGCGGCGGTCTGGGCGGTGTTGCGCTGGGTGGCGCGCGGCGCGTCGATCGCCTCCGGAAGCGACATGCCGAGGTCGATGCGGTTCATCAGGATCTGCAGCACGGTGGTGATGATCGTCGAGCCGCCCGGCGAGCCGACGGCGAGCAGCGGGCGGCCGTTGCGCAACACGATCGTCGGCGCCATGCTGCTGCGCGGCCGCTTGCCGGCGGCGGGCAGGTTCGGGTCGGCGAAGCCGGGGGGCGTCGAGGAGACGAAGTTGAAGTCGGTCATCTCGTTGTTCAGCAGGAACCCGCGGTGCGGCACGGTGAGCGCGCTTCCGCCGAACTGCTCGATCGTCAACGTGTAGGAGACGACGTCGCCCCACCGGTCGGTGACGACGAGGTGCGTGGTCTGCGGACCCTCGTACGGCAGCGGCTGGCCGGCGCCGGAGGCGGTGGTGCAGCCGCCGCCGCTCAGCGCGCCCGGCGGCACGGGCGGGGTGAGCGCGTGGTCCGGGCTGATCAGGCAGGCGCGCGAGCCGGCGAACCGGTCCGACAGCAGCGTGCTCAGCGGCACGTTCACGTACGCCGGGTCGCCGACGTACGCGCCGCGGTCGGCGTAGGCGAGCTTGGACGCCTCGAGGTAGACGTGCGCGGCCTGGACCGGGTCCGTGAGCGTGAACCGCTTCATGATGTTCAGCGCCTCGCCGTCGGTCGAGCCGCCGGAACTGGAGGGCGCCATGCCGTACACGTCGAGTCCGCGGTAGTTCACGTGCGTCGGATCGCGCGGAACGACCTTGTAGTGCGCCAGGTCGGAGGTCTGCACGACGCCGGGCCGTACGACGCGCGTGGCGTTCGGGTCCACCGGCGGGTGCTGTGAGGTCTGGGCGATCTCCCGGCCGAGTTCGCCGCCGTAGAACCAGCCGATGCCCTTGCGCGCGATCTGCCGGTAGGTGTCGGCGAGGTCGGGGTTGCGGAACGTCGAGCCGACGGCGGGCGGCTGCCCGCCGGGCAGGAACAGCTCGCGCGTCGGCACGATGTCCTTGAACCGGTCGGCGTTGACCTGGGTCTGGTCGTAGAACTCCTGGTCGACCGTGAAGCCGTGCCGTGCCACGTCGATCGCCGGCTGCAGCAGGTCGCCCAGCCGGCGCGAGCCGAACCGGCGCAGCGCGGCGTCCCAGGTGGCGAGCGTGCCGGGCGTGCCCACGGACAGGCCGCTGGTCACGGCGTCGGCGAAGGACAGCGGCTTGCCGGTCGCGGGATCGATGAAGATGTCCTGGGTCATCTTCGCCGGGCCGGTCTCGCGGCCGTCGAAGGTGGAGACGCGGTGCGTGCGCGCGTCGTAGTAGGTGAAGTAGCCGCCTCCGCCGATCGCCGAGACGAACGGCTCGGTGACGCCGAGAGTGGCGGCGGTGGCCACGGCCGCGTCGACGGCGTTTCCCCCGTGCCGCAGGACCTCGATCCCGGCCTTGCTCGCGTCCAGGTCGACACTGGAGACCGCGCCGCCGTACCCGACCGCGACCGCCTGTTTGCGATCAGCGGGCGGGTGTGCGGGCGTCTGGCGTGCCTGGGCCGGCACGACCAGGGTCGCCAACGCGGCGGCGGTGAGTCCGATGACCGCGGTGCTTCGGCGCATTGCATCTCCTGACCCAGGGGAACGCGTCCCCCAACTTTGCCACCACAAGCCGTGAAGATCCACAAGTCTGACCGGCTTCCCTCACTCTTCATTTCCAAACGGGATAAACCGGGAGTTGTCCTTGTGACTAACGAGAAATTCGGAAATTCTGTATACCGACCAGCGTGCGGGGGCGCAGAGGGACCAATACACCAAATCACGTGGGGTAGCACGAGCGTTGAGCACCGATGCGCCGTTTCGCAACAATCTCCTCCGCCGCCTGCCGATCGAGGAGACGGTCGGCCCGCGCCAGGGCGGCCGGCACCGTCTGTCACTGGTGTACCGAACCCGTGACCTGGTCGTGCTCGGTCTCGGGGTCATGGTCGGTTCCGGGATCTTCAGCATCGCGGGGCAGGAGGCCGCGACGACGGCCGGGCCCGCGGTCGTGCTCTCGTTCGTCATCGCGGGCGCCGCCTGCCTGCTGTCCGCCCTGTCCTACGCCGAGCTGTCCTCGACCATCCCCGTGGCGGGCAGCGCGTACTCCTTCACCTACGTGGCGTTCGGCGAGATCTGGGCCTGGGTGATCGGCTGGGCCGTCATCCTGGAGCTGCAACTCGCCGCGGCCGTCGTGAGCCGTGCCTGGTCGCTGTACGCCACGCAGCTCGTCGACGACGTCGGCACGCTCGCCGGCGCCGCCTGGGTCAGGGTGCCGACGGCCCTGTCCGGCGTCGCCGGCCGCCCGACCGGCCTGGACCTGTTAGCCCCGGCCCTGTTACTCGCGCTCGCGGTGATCGTGGCGATCGGGGCGCGGCTCAGCCTCTACACGCTCTGGTTCATGGTGCTCACCAAGGTCATCGTCATCGGGTTCGTGATCGGCGGCGGCCTGATGTTCTTCCACTCCTCCAATCTGCGGCCGTTCGTCCCCCCGCCGCGCCCCGCTCCCCCGGGCGATGGCCGCACCGTCCTGGACGTGCTGATGGGCGGCAGCCCGCACGCGTTCGGCGTCGTCGGCATCTTCACCGCCACCTCGGCCATCGCGTTCGCCTACATCGGCTTCGACCTGATCGCCACGGCGGCCGAGGAGACGCGAGACGCACCGCGCCGCGTCCCCCGCGGGATGATCGTCAGCCTGCTCATCACCATCACGCTCTACATCGGCGTCGCGGTCGCGATGGTCGGCATGGTCCCGTACCAGACGCTGAACCCGGCGACGCCGCTGACCACGGCCTTCCACGACGTCGGCTCGGAGGCGATGGGCGTCGTGATCGACGTCGGCGCGGTGATCGGGCTGGCCACGGTGGTGCTCGTCGTGATGATCTCCCAGACCCGCGTGCTGTTCGCGATGGCGCGCGACGGGCTCCTGCCCGCGCCGCTGGCCGCGGTCAGCGGCCGGTACAAGGTGCCGACGCGCGCCGCGGTGCTCGTCGGCGGCACCGGGATCGCGCTGTCCCAGGTCGACGTGTGGACGTTCGGCAAGGTCGGCGTCCTCGCGCTCCAGCAGATGATCGTGATCGGCACGCTGTTCGCGTTCATGTTCGTTTCGGCCGGCGTGATGGCGCTGCGGCGCACCCGCCCGGACCTGCCGCGCGGCTTCCGCGTCCCGGCCGTCCCGCTGACGCCGTTGCTGGCGATCGGCGCGACCGGCTGGCTCATGCTCAACCTGCACCTGCGCACGTGGGTGTACTTCGGCGTGTGGATGGCCTTCGGGCTGGCCGCCTACCTGATGTACGGGCGGCGGCACAGCCGGCTGCGGCAGGCGCTGGGCGGGCCGACCGCGCACCAGGGCGGCCGCCACCGGCGCTGAGCGCCCGGGCTCGAAGAGGACTCGACATCGGTCCTCGCATGGCATATGTTCTTCTCACATAGAGACTATCTCAACTTGAGAAGGACTAGATGGGCGACGAGGAGTTCCTGGCGGCGTACGACCCGCGGGCCTATGACCCGGTCGCGGTCGCCATCGACGTGGTGGCGCTGACCATCCGCGACGGAGCGCTGCACGTGCTGCTCGTACGGCGCGGCGCGCCCCCGCAGGAGGGGATGTGGGCGCTGCCCGGCGGGTTCGTCAAGAACCGCCGCGACGAGAGCGGCCCGCACGCCGAGGACCTCGGCGAGGCGGCGGCACGCGAACTGGCCGAGGAGACGGGCGTGCGCGCCGACGCGCTGGACCGGGTCCACCTGGAGCAACTCGCGGCGTACGGCACCCCCGGCCGCGACCCGCGGATGCGCGTCGTCTCGATCGCCTACCTCGCCTTCGCACCCGAGATGCCCGAGCCGAGGGCAGGCAGCGACGCCGCCGACGCGGCCTGGACGCCGGTGGACGCGCTCGGCCTGACCGGCGAGGGGTCACAGCGCCCGGCACGACCCGCCGGCTGGCCTTCGACCACGCGGTCATCCTCACCGACGGGCTCGAACGGGCACGCTCGAAGCTGGAGTACACCGCGCTCGCGACCACGTTCTGCGCGCCCGAGTTCACCGTCCCGGAGCTGCGTGCCGTCTACGAGGCGGTCTGGGGCGAGGAGCTGCACGCCGGCAACTTCCACCGCAAGGTCCTGTCCGTGCCGGGGTTCGTGGACGGCACCGGCACGACGTCCGAGCGCGGCGGCCGCCGCGGCGGCCCGCGCGCACGCCTCTACCGGGCCGGCGACGCGCGGCTGCTGCACCCCGCGCTGCTCCGGCCCTCGCGTGAGGAGGAGATCCGATGACCCGCGCCGACGCCGTGCGCCTCATCGAGGGCGCGCGCGTCCCCGCCGACCTGTTCGGCGGCGAGGGCGTGCGCGCGTACCGGCGGCTGGCCCGGCTCGTCCACCCGGACGCCGGCGGCTCGCGTGACGCCTTCGACCGGCTGACCGCGCTGTGGCGCGCGTACGGGCCGGTGACGATCAGGACGCGCCGCGGGACGTACGCGCTGGGCCCGGTGCCGGTCCGCGGCGACCTGGCCAACCTGTACGACGCGGGCGAGACGATGATCAAGATCCCGCGCGACCCGGGCCTCAGCGACCTGCTCGAACGCGAGGCCGTGGCGCTGCGGCAACTGCCCAAGGACGGCGACGGGCGGTTCCTGCCGTACGTCCCGCGCCTGGTGGAGAGCTTCCGGCACCGCGACGAGGCGACGGGCGCCGAGCGCCGGGCCAACGCGATCGCCCGGCTCGACGGCTTCCGCACGCTCGCCGAGGTACGCGCCGCACACCCCGGCGGCGTGGATCCGCGCGACGTCGCGTGGATGTGGCGGCGGCTCCTGGTCGGGCTCGGGTTCGCGCACCGCGCGGGCGTGCTGCACGGCGCGGTGCTGCCCGAGCACGTGGTCATCCATCCCGGCGAGCACGGGCTCGTGCTGGTCGACTGGTGCTACTCGGTGCCCGGCTGCCACCCCGACCGCAGCGGCCGGGTGCCGGCGATGGTCACGCGCCGCGCCTCCTGGTATCCGCCCGAGGTGGCCGCGCGCGAGCGTGCCGGCCCGGGCACCGACGTCTACCTGGCCACCCGGTGCATGACCTACCTCATGGGCGACCTGGCGCCACGTCCCCTGCGGGCGTTCGCGCGCGGCTGCCTGCTCACCGCGGAGCGCCGGCGGCCGCAGGACGCCTGGCGGCTGCTCGCCGAGCTGGATGACCTCCTCGGCCGCCTGTACGGCCCGCGCCGGTTCCGGCCGTTCCAGCTGCCCGCCTGACCCGCACGTACGCCCACGTAAGGAAAGGAATCACCATGGGAAGCGGAACCTGGTCCACCAACGTCTACGACGCCGCGGCGAGCTACCGCGCGGCCACCGGCGCGAGCGCGTTCGCCTACAGCGACGGCGGCGCCACCTCCGTGCACGACGACCTGAACCCGTACGGCGTGAACGTACGGGAGAGCCGGGACAACGACGAGCACCCCGAGTCGCTCGCCCTCGCCGTGCTGTTCGACGTGACCGGCTCGATGGGCGCGGTGCCGCGCACGCTCCAATCCAAGCTGCCCGACCTGCTCGGCCTGCTGATGCGCAAGGGCTACGTCGAGCACCCGCAGATCCTGTTCGGCGCGGTCGGCGACGCCACCTGCGACCGCGCGCCGCTCCAGGTCGGGCAGTTCGAGTCCGACAACCGGATGGACGACGACCTCGGGAAGATCCTGCTCGAGGGCGGGGGCGGCGGCCAGATGACCGAGTCCTACGAGCTGGCCATGTACTTCATGGCGCGGCACACGGCGATGGACTGCCTGGAAAAGCGCGGTCGGCGCGGCTACCTGTTCCTCATCGGGGACGAGCTGGCCTACCCGAAGGTGAAGACGCGCGAGGTGCGCGCGGTCGTCGGGGACGAGGCGGCGCAGGACGTGCCGCTGGCCACGATCATCGCCGAGCTCAAGCGCAAGTTCGAGGTCTACTTCATCATCCCCGAGGGCGCGTACTACTCCGGCGACGACCGGCTGGCCGACTTCTGGCGCGGGCACCTCGGCCAGAACGTCATCCGCCTCGACGACCTCGACGCGGTCTGCGAGACGATCGCGCTGACCGTCGGCCTGGCCGAGGACGCGGTCGACCTGGAGGAGGGCCTGGACCACCTGCGGGAGTTCGGCTCGGCCGCGGGCGGCTCGGTCTCGCGCGCGCTCGCGCCGCTCGACGCGCGGCGGGGCGCGGTCGCGGTCTCGGCGACGCCGACCGGGCTCGACCCGGCCGACACGGAGGTCACCCGGCTGTGACCGAGCACGTGATCGTCGTGGACCTCGGGTACGGGGACGCGGGCAAGGGCACGGTCATCGACTGGCTCTGCGCCCGCGGGCCGTACGCGACGGTGGTGCGGTTCAACGGGGGCGCGCAGGCGGCGCACAACGTCGTGACCGCCCGCGCGCGGCACCACACGTTCGCCCAGTTCGGCTCCGGGACGTTCACGCCCGGCGTGGCGACGCACCTGTCCCGGTTCATGATGGTGGACCCGCTCGCGCTGGCGGCCGAGGCCGCTCACCTGGCCGCGCTCGGCGCCGGCGACGCGCTGGACCGGCTGAGCGTCGACCGCGACGCGTTGCTGACCACGCCGTACCACCGAGCGGCGAACCGGGCGCGCGCGACCGCGACGCGGCACGGGTCGTGCGGCATGGGCGTTGGTGAGACCGCGGCGTACGCCCTGGCCCGCGCCGACGCGCCGCGCGTAGGGGACTGTCGCTCCCCCGCGCGGCTGCGGCGGCGTCTCACGCGGCTGCGCGACCACCTGTTCGACCAGCTCGGGACGCTGGACGTGCCCGGGATCGAGGAGTGCGCCGAGGCGTTCGGCGCGTTCGCCGCCCGGGTGCGGATCACCGGTGACGGGTACCTCACGACACTGCTGCGGCGGGGGCCGGCGGTGTTCGAGGGCGCCCAGGGCGTGCTGCTGGACGAGCGGTACGGCTTCCACCCGTACACGACGTGGTCGACGACGACGTTCGCGAACGCGGAGACGCTGCTCGAGGAGGCCGGGCCGGTCGCGCGGCGGGGCGGCGTACGGCGGTTGGGGGTGCTGCGGGCGTACCAGACGCGGCACGGTCCGGGGCCGTTCGTCACCGAGGATCCCGGGCTCATGCGTACCGAACGGCACAACCGGCGCGGGCGCTGGCAGGGCGCGTTCCGCACCGGGCAGTTGGACGCGGTCGCGCTGCGGTACGCCCTGGAGGTGTGCGGCGGCGCGGACGCCCTGGCCGTGACGCATCTGGACGTACCGGCGCCGCTGGTCTGCGAGGCGTACGACCTCGGGCCGCGGATCCGCCCCGCCGCCGACCTGGCCGGCCAGGAGCGGCTGGCCGAGCGTCTCCTGTCCGCCCGCCCCCGGTACACCCCCATGGGCGCGGACCCGGCCGAGACGATCGAGCGCACGCTCGGCGTCCCGGTGGCGCTGCGCTCCTACGGCCCGACCGCGGCGGACAAGGTGGCCGATCCCGGGCTGGTCCCGTGCGGCGTCACGGGCCGCGTCACGGGCCGTGACCCGATTCCGACCGGCTGACCAAGGGATTCCACGGCGGCGGAGACCGCGCCGGTCGCCGCGCTCCTGGCGGTCCGCGAAGATTGACCCATGACGATGACGCCGGTCGCCGCCCCTGCACGCCGGGACCGCAGGGCGCGGGTCGCGGTGGCCGTCACGTTCGGCCTGCACGGCGTCGCCTCGGGCAGTTGGGCCGGCCGGATCCCGTGGGTCAAGGAGGTACGCCACCTGTCCGCCGCCGGGCTCGGCCTGGCGCTGATGGGCGCGGCGATCGGCGGGCTCCTGTCGGCGCCGCTGGCGGCCGTGCTGATCTCCCGGTTCGGCAGCCGGGGCACGACGCGGATCGCCGGCCTCGCGATGGCGGTGAGCGTGCCACTCGTGGCCATCGCCCCGGTGCTCCCGGTGATCTTCGCGGCGCTCGTGCTGTTCGGCGCGACGGGCGGGGTGCTCGACATCGCGATGAACGCCAACGGCGTCGTCGTCCAGGAGCGCTACGGCCGCTCGATCATGTCCGGCCTGCACGGCATGTGGAGCATCGGCGGCCTGGTCGGCTCCGCGACCGCCGGCCTGGCCGCCGGGGCCGGCCTGGGCGCACCCGCCCACCTGCTGATCGTGGGCGTCGTGATGTTCGCGGTGAGCGCGGTGAGCGGGTTCTGGCTCACGCCGGCGCCGCGGTCGGCGGCCGGCCGCGTCTTCGCCAAACCCGACCGCGTCCTGCTCCTGCTCGGCGCGGTGATCTTCTTCGGGCTGTTCGCCGAGGCCGCCGCCGCGGACTGGAGCGCGGTCTACCTGCGGACCGCCGCGCACGCGCCGCAGGACGTGGCGGCCTGGGGGTACGCCGCGTTCTCCCTGGCCATGGCGGGCGGGCGGCTGGCCGGCGACCGCCTCGTCGAGCGCGTCGGCTCGGCCCGGCTCGTACGCGCGGCCGCCCTCACGGGCGCGGTGGGCCTGTCCGTGGGCCTTCTGGTCCCGGTGACCGCGGTGGTGATCGTCGCGTTCGCCGTCCTGGGCCTGGGCATGGCCACCGTCGTGCCGCTGACCTTCAGCGCGGCGGGCAGCACCCCGGGCCATGACCCGGGCACCTCGGTGGCGGCCGTCGCCACCGTCGGCTACGGCGGCTGGATGCTCGCCCCCCCGGTGATCGGCTTCGTCGCGCAGGGCACCTCGCTGACGGTCGCGCTGGCCCTGGTGGCCGCGATGACCGCACTCATCGCGGTGCCCGCGGGCGCGCTGCGCATCGCACGCGACTGATCTTCTCGGTGGGGTCGGGAGTGCGGCAGGCGGGTATCTGCCCAGGTAGACGGTGTCGTCGCGGTGAGCGCTACGGCCCCGTACCCGACGAATACGAGGAGTTGGTGGACATGACAGTCACGACCGCGCGGCCGACCCGCCATGATCCGGGGACTCTGATCACGGCCGCCCTGTTCGCCAAGCTCGCCGCACGCGTCGAGTTGGACGCGAAGGTCGACGCGGACCTCGCCGAGCGCATCGTGGGTCAGGCACTGGTGTTCCTGCTCGCCTGCGCCCGCAGTCCCGAGACACCGCTCGCCCCGTCGCGTGAGGTCGACCACGGGTGGCACGCCTTCATCCTGCACACCCGCGAGTACGCCGAGTTCTGCGACCGCGTGGCCGGGCGGTTCATCCACCACGTGCCCGAGGAGCCGGGCGCCGACCGCGCGAGCGCCGCGGCGCGTACGGACCGGACCGCCGAGTTCATCCGGGACAGCGGGCTGCCGGTGGACGACGAGCTGTGGCCGGCCGGCGGCGCCGCGTGCTCGGCCCACTGCCACCGCTGCTGCGGCGGCCACTGAGCCGCACCTGCCTGCCGGCCGCCGCCTCAGGCGTCGGCGAAGGGGGTGAGCAGGCCGGGCAGCGCCTCGCCCGCGACGCGTAGCGCCTCAGCCATCGGGACGTCCTGCACGTCGATCCGCTGACGGCCCGCGGCGGTCGTCGCGACGAGTGTGGCCAGGCCCGCCCGGCGCTGGAAGAACGACTGCCGCAGGTTCCAGCCGATGATGCCGTTGCAGGACAGCGCGCTGCGGCGGCGTACGAGCGAGCCGCGGCGGCTCACGAGGAAGCCCTCGACCAGGGCGTGGCCCAGCGACCGCGCCCGGTCGTGGGCGAGCCCCGCCGCGATCACGATGAGCGCGGGCGCGATCTGCCAGGTCCACGACGGCAGCCCGGCCAGCCGCGACAGCGCGAAGAGCAGGACCTCGACCAGTACGGCGAGACCGATCGCACGTGCGTAACGCCGCCGGACGGCACGCGGCCCGTGGCCCTCGAGCGGGCAGGTCAGCGGCGTCGCAACCCCCAGGACCCGGCTCGCGACCCGCTCCGCCTCTGCCCGCGGCGCGGGGGGCAGCAGCAGCGACCCGCCGCGTTCGGCGCCCCGGCCGACGCGCAGGCCGGTGGTGATGGCCAGGCAGCGCGCCCCGCGTACGGCACGGAGCAGCAGCGGCTCGCTGATCTCGACGCCGTGCAGCCGGCGCTCCTCGATCGTGGTCGACCGCGTGGTGATGAGTCCGCGGGTGACGTGCAGCGTCCCGGCGCTGTTGCGGGTGAGCCGGAACCGGAAGAAGGCGAGCACGTAGCCGAGCGTCGAGGCGATGGCGACCGCGACCCACAGGGCGACGGCGAACACCGCGATCTCGACCGGCACCGGAGCGTGTTCCCACCGGTCGAGCAACGTGCTGACCGGCCCGAGCCGGCCCGGATCGAGGTGCGCCTCGTTCATCGCGCGCCCGGCGATGCCCGCGAGGACGCCGACGGTGACCAGTCCGGTCAGCGTGAACGGCCCGTACCGGATCCATTCGGGCGGCACCTGCGCCAGGACGGTCTCCTGCGAGGGCCGCGCCGCCGGGACCGCGTCGGCCGCGTCGGCCGTCTGCGGCGTCTCTGCGGACGGCCGGTGGTGCAGGAGTTCCTCGCGCAGGCGGGCCGCCTCGGCGGCGTGCAGGGCGTCCAGCTTGACGGCGTCGCTCTTGCGGTCCGTACGGCCGGTGCCGACCTCGACCTTGGCCAGCCCGAGCGAGCGGTGCAGCGCGTTGGCGGTGACGTCGACGGTGCGGATCCGGTCGCGCGGGACGGTCAGGAGCCGTCGGCGTACCAGCCCCTTGCGGATCTGGACCTGCTCGGCCGAGATCCGGTACTTCGTGGTGAACCAGCGCAGCAGGCCGGCCGTGATGACGACCGTCACGCCGATGAGGCTCCACCACGAGCCCCCGCCGCCCGCGGTGCCGGCGAAGACCAGGCCGATCAGCACCGGCCACGCGCGCAGCAGCTCCTGGATCGGATGGATCACCAGCATCCGGGTGGACAGACGCCGCCAGCCGTCCGTCTCGTGCGCCGCGCCGACGTGCTCGCCGATCGCCTCGCTCCGCTCGGTCATGTGGCGTCACCGGACTCGGCGCGCGTCCCCTCGGTCAGCTCGTCGACGAGCCGCTGCGCCGTCCGGCGGTCGAGACCGTGGATCTTGATCGGGCCGGCCGCCGACGCCGTGGTCACGGTGACGTTGGCGAGCCCGAACAGTTGCTCGAACGGGCCGCGTTCGCTGTCGACGGTCTGGATGCGGGAAACCGGCGCGATACGCCTCTCCTGGTTGAACCAGCCCGCCTGCGTGTAGACGGCCTCGGGCGTGGACTCCCAGCGGTGCACGCGGAACCGCCACTGAGGCATCACGGTCACGTGAGCGGCCGCGAGGACCGCGGTGATCACCAGGGCCGCGACCTGCAGACTCCGGTCGCCGTCGTCGACGATCATCCAGACGACCTCGGCCGCGAACGGCACCAGCCACCCGGCCAGCGCGCGTACCGCCCAGTAGACGCGCGCCCGGGGGCTGACCTGGTGGCGAGGCGGTCGAAGGCCCTCCTCCGTTGACTCCATGGGTCGATCCTGACAGAGGCCGACTGGCGGGTGCACAGCAGCATGTCCCGGAACCAACGGTACAAATGTCATCGAATCCGGCGTCTGACCGAGTCGCGTTCACGGAGACGGCCTTCTCACGTTTTCGTATGCGGTACCCGGCAGGCGGCGCGGCGCGAGAACCCCGTACAGGCGCGGAACGGGCAAGGCGGGGGCTCGGGTCTAGGCGATCTTCCCGGAGGCGCTCTGGCGGGCTCTCCCGGGCCGGAAGGCGACACCGACGGATCTGTCACGCTTCAGCGGACTATTAGCCACAAACTAGCCCGTCCTAGGACGGCGGCGGTTGGTAGGAATGGTTTCCCTGGCGGGTCTGTTCACCGATGGTCATCAATGGCAGACTCTGCCCGCGTTGTGGTGATCGGAGGTGGAGTCTGTTGGCGGTCGCGGCCCACTCGGCGAGCCGTCCCACCGTCCGCCGGCGG
This sequence comes from uncultured Actinomycetota bacterium, assembly GCA_963799975.1. Taxonomy (GTDB): domain Bacteria; phylum Actinomycetota; class Actinomycetes; order Streptosporangiales; family Streptosporangiaceae; genus Actinoallomurus. Next base: position 2,733,799 of record CAWCZF010000006.1, read on the forward strand.
ATCGTGGGCGCGCAGTTGCGCCGGCTGCGAGAGTCGTCGGGCGTCACCCGCCGGGAGGCGGGCGCCTCCATCGGGGTCGGCGAGTCCAGGCTCGGCCGGATCGAGGCGGGCCGGGCCGGCCTCGAAGAACACGACGTCAAGCAACTGCTGGAGCTGTACGGGATTCACGACGCCGCCGAGCGCGACGAGCTCCTGATCCTCGCGCGCGAGGCGAACCGGCCGGGCTGGCTACAGGCGTTCAGCGGCGCGATGCCCGCCTGGTTCCGCCCGTACGTGGATCTGGAGGAGGCCGCGCAGGTCATCCGCACGTACGAGGTGCAGTTCATCCCGGGGCTGTTGCAGACCGAGGACTACGCGCGCGCCGTCATCGCCCAGGCCCTGTCCGAACCGCCCACCCAAGAGGTGGACCGGCGGGTGGCGCTGCGGCTGCGGCGTCAGCAGATCCTCACCACGCCCAACCCGACCCGCCTGTGGGCGGTCATCGACGAGGCGGCGCTGTGGCGGCCGATCGGCGGCTCGGACGTGACGCGCGCGCAGTTGCGCGCGCTGCTCGACGCCGCGCGGCTCCAGCACATCACGGTCCAGGTGATGCCGTTCCGCGTCGGCGGCCACGCCGGCGAGGCGGGTGCGTTCACCATCCTGCGCTTCCCCGAGCCCGAGCTGCACGACATCGCGTACCTGGAGCAGCTCACCGGCGCGATGTACCTGGAGCGCGACGACGACATGGACCACTACGGCGCCGCGATGGAGCGGTTGTGCGTGCAGAGCGCCTCGCCGGAGGAGTCGATGGACCTGATCAGCAAGATCATCCGGGAGATCTGAGCGGCGGTCTCGCTCAGGATGCCGAGCGGGCGGGTCAGGTCTCGCTGAGGATGCGGCCCAGGGTGTCGCGGATGGCCGTGGCCGGCTCGGCGTCGATGCAGAGCCGCTCCATCACCGCGAGATAGTGGTCGACGTCTTCGCGTTTGTCGAGGTAGAGGGCGCTGGTGAGCTGCTCGAGGTAGACGACGTCGGGCAGGTCGCGCTCGGCGAACCGCAGGATGCTGAACGGGCCGCCCGCCGCCGCGTGCCCGCCCAGCTCGAACGGGACCACCTGGAGCGTGACGTTCGGCGAGTCGGTCAGGTCGAGCAGGTGCCGGAGCTGCTTGCGCATGGCCGGCGCGCCGCCGAGCGGACGCCGCAGGACGGCCTCGTCCACCACGGCCCACAGGTGGGGCGCCTCCTCGGCGCTGAGCAGCGACTGCCGCCGCATCCGCAGGCCCACGCGGCGCTCGACCTCGTGTCCGGGGGCGTCGGGGTGGCCGAGCAGGGTGACGGCGCGCGCGTAGTCCTCGGTCTGGAGGAGACCGGGCACGAACTGGACCTCGTACGCGCGGATCCGCGAAGCGGCCTCTTCGAGGCCGATGTAGACCTCGAACCAGTTGGGCAGGATGTCGGAGTAGCTGTGCCACCAGCCGGGCTCGTTGGCCTGGTCGGCGAGTGACAGCATCGCCTCGCGCTCGTCCTCGCCCGTGACGCCGTAGAGGCTGAGCAGGTCGGCGACGTCGCGCCGGCGGAACCGCACCCTGCCGAGCTCCATCCGGCTGATCTTGGAGTGGGACGCGCGGATCGCCTCGCCGGCCGCCTCGCAGGTGATGTGCTTCTGCTCGCGCAGCCGCCGCAGCTGCGAGCCGAGCACGATCCGCAACACCGTCGGACCACCGCGATGATGACCGAACATGTCACTGACGGCCGCTTCGCCACCAGGCTGGGACCCGAGCATGTGCTCCCCTAAGGACACTGGAATCGGCCCAGTGTCCCACTCGCAGTTACCGTTGCAACCCCCAAGGTAGCGCCGTCGCGTCACCTCACCGTAGAACGTCGCCCCGGCCGATCGGTCGGTCCCCGACCTGGGCGCGCACACGGCATTCGGATCCTCGCCGGCGGATGCGGGCAAGGGTACGCACCTCACGCGGCCCGCGCACCCCGCCCGCACTGTCCGTCCGGCGCTCGTGGCCCCTTTTCGGCCCTACCACGCCCGGCATTTCTTACCGTGTGGCCGAATCCGGTCAATGAGGCGTATGGGTGGTGCGTTCTTTCTTCTTGTGACTCGATAGGCCGCCATTCCCGGCAGGGCCGCGTGAACTGCGGCTTTACCCTTCCCGCGTCTTTCTCACGGCATTCACCGCCGCGCTCCACGGCGAGCCTCCCGTCGATCACTCAGAGCTGTTGTTCAATGACGCCAAGTGCCCGCCCGGCCATTGAGCTGCGACTTTCGGGCTCAACCGGCCGTCCGGGAACAGACCGCAAACATCAGGAGAAAGCCCATGACTGTCCCGTTGCCTCGTAGCCCGCGCGTCTCCCGGCTGATCAGCGCGCTGCCGCCGGTCTGCGCCGTCGCCCTGTCCCTCGCCGCGGCGGCGCCCGCGGCGCAGGCATCGCCGAGACCCGCCCCCGCCATCGTCAACGGTGGCTTCGAGTACCCGGCCGTCCCGGCGAACGCCTTCATCCGGTACGGCACGGGCAGCACGGTCGGCCCTTGGCGGGTCACCCAGGGGAACGTCGACCTGACCGGCGCAAACTTCTGGCAGTCCGCCGACGGACGGCAGTCCCTCGACCTGGAGGGCAGCGAGTCCGGGACCGTCGAGCAGCCGATCCCGACCCGCGTCGGCGGCTGCTACACCGTCAGCTTCGCCCTGGCCGGCAACCCGGACGGCGGCCCGACGGTGAAGCGCGGCTTCGCACGGGTGGTCCAGCACACCCTCGGCCACCCGACGGTGCAGAAGAACTTCGTCTTCAACACGTGGGGCAAGTCGCGGGCGAACATGGGCTACATCCCGCAGCACTTCCGCTTCCGCGCCCTGGCCCCGGCCGCGACCCTGACCTTCGCCAGCACCACGGGCGGCGGCTACGGCCCGGTGATCGACGCGGTCAACGTCGTACCGTCGAGCCCTCTCGAATGCCGCCTGGTACGCCCGTAGGAGACCCGGCGAAACGGTCCCTGTTCACCGATCGAGGATCGGTGAACAGGGACGCCCGAACGGCGGCACGGACGTCACGGGGTGGCGAAACGGGCCAGGACGACACCCGCGATGATCAGCGCCACGGCCGCGACGCCGGCGACGCTGACCGGGTCCTTCGACGCGATGACGCCGAGGGTGATCGCGCCGACCGCGCCGATGCCGGTGAACACCGCGTACGCGGTGCCGACGGGCAGTGTGCGCATGGCGTACGACAGCAGGTAGACGGCGGCCGCGGCCAGCGCGAAGCAGACCAGAGTCGGCAGCGGCCGGGTGAGGCCGGCGGTGGGCTTGACGCTTTGCGACCAGGCGACCTCCACCAGTCCGGCCAGGACGAGGACGGCCCAGTTCATGCCGGCGCCGCCCCGAGTGAGCGGGCGGCACGCAGGGCGGCCGCGAATGAGTCGTCGTGCGCGGCGCGCCGGTTCGCCAGGGCCGGATCGACGCGGGAGTTGGCCAGTTCGGCGTTGACGAACGTCACCTCCTCGATCGCGAAGTGGCCGGCGAGGAAGTCGCGCAGGTAGCTCTCCTGGTGGTCGTAGGGCGCCTTGGGCGCACCGGGCGCGTACGAGCCGCCGCGCGCGGTGGCCACCACGAAACGCCGCCCGGCCAGCGACATCCGCGGGAAGGTCACCTGGTCGATCCACGCCTTGAGTGCCGCCGGGACCGAGTAGTTGTACATCGGCGTGGCGATCAGCACCACGTCGGCCGTCACCAGTTCCTCCAGCAGGGGTTCGACGATCGCCCAGGCGGTGGCCTCCTCGGGGGTGCGCACCGCCTCCTTGAGCCGGTCGACCTCGGTGATGCCGTCCTCTAGGACGTGGTCGCAGATCCGCGTCCAGGCCTCGCCGATGGGCGGCACCGGGTCGGCCGCCAGGTCACGGTGGACGTACGTCCCGTCCGGATGTGCGGCCCGCCAGGCGGTGGCGAAGGCGTCGCCCACCTCACGGCTGATCGAGCGTCGTCGGGCGCTGGCGTCCAGATGCAGCAGTTCGGGCACGGCGGTGGCTCCAGAATTAAGTGGACAGTGTGTCCGTTTCAACGTAGCCGATAATCGGACACACTGTCCAGATAGAGTGGAGCCTCATGGACTCCCGTACGGACCTGATGGCGGCCGCGCGGCCGCGTGAGCGGGCGGACGCGGCGCGCAACCGGGCCAAGATCCTCCAGGCCGCCGCCGGGCTGTTCGCCGCGCGCGACCCGCGCCGCGTCACGATGGACGACATCGCCAAGGCCGCGGGCGTCGGACGCGGCACGCTCTACCGGCGCTACCCCGACACCGCCTCGATCGCGCTGGCGCTGCTGGACGAACACGAGCGGGCGCTACAGGAACGACTCCTGCGCGGCGAGCCGCCGCTGGGGCCGGGTGCGCCTCCGGGCGAGCGCCTGGCCGCGTTCTACGCCGCGATGGTGGAGTTGCTCGAGGCGCACATCGACCTCGTACTGGGCGCCGAGACCGGACCGGCGAGGTTCACCAGCGGCGCGTACGGCTTCTGGCGCGCACACGTCCGCGCGCTGGTGGTCCGGTCGGGCGTACCGGAGCCCGACGCGCTGGCCGACGTACTCCTCGCCCCGCTGGCCTCCGAGCTCTACGCACGACAGCGCGACCAGGGGCTCGCGACCGAGCAGATCACCGCAGCACTGGCCCGGCTGGCCCACGGCGTCCTCGGCGAGACGCGGCCAGAAGACCCGAGCCGACCGGGCACCTCCTGACCCGCTCCAGCGCGGACGGCGTCTCGGCGGCTCGCGGAAGTCGCGGGGCGGCCGCAACCACGGCGAAACCGGCGCCCCCGAAGCTGTGAGGCCATCGGTAACGCGTCTCTCTGGAGGACCTGTGCGCAAATCCATCCACGGCCTGGGCGACCGCCTGCTGGCACGCCTTCTCCCCGGCGGCGAGGCGTCCGCCTGCAGTGGCAACCATCAGTACTACGAGTACTGGTACACCTGTTACTGCTCAGGCGGCCTTCGCTACAGCAAGAAGTGCATCGACGAGTGCGACGGCTCCTACTGCACCAGCTGCAACACCGTCACGGGTACGTGCTGAGGGCAGTGTCCCTGCTCGTCGCGGCACTGGCGGCGGCCGTGGCCCTCGTGGCAACGGCCGTCGTCAGACGCCGCTCCGCGGCCGCGTGACAGGACGCCGCCGCCGTTCCGGCGCGTTCGGCGACCTCGCCGGAACCCAACCCGGCTCCCCGCCGGCCCGCCCGGCGTCCTCGCGCTCTGCCTCTGGCACGATCCCGATCGTGTCCTCCCGGGCGCGAGGATCGGGGAATGCGCACAAGAGCGCGGTACAGCCGTCCCGGATCCGGAGAATCCTGGACGGACGTCGCCGCGAAAGAGCGGCCCGTCGTGGTCACGGTTTCCTTCGTCCGCGATCCGCGGGGAGGGGTGGGGCGGGTGGGACTCGAACCCACGACCCGAGGATTATGAGTCCTCTGCTCTAACCGGCTGAGCTACCGCCCCGAAGCATCGACGTGCCAAGTCCCCCTACCTTGCCCGGCGTGCGCGGCCCGCCGCAACTCGGACACGGACTCGGCTCACGCCCGCCCTGCGCGGCGGGCCGGGACACCGGACACCCGGAGATGGTCTCCGGCGGGAGGTGTCCGGATCGGCCTCCGGCGCGGCTCGTGTCTCCCGGGCTCCGGGCGCCACACACGCCCCGTTGTCACCCGTCACTCGATGCTGCCACCCCGACTAACGGACGACGATAATGCGCGGGCCTGAACCGGACAACCGTATGCCGTGTCCACTTCGGACGTGCTCGTTCGGCCGCGCCGTCATGCGCCGCCACCGGACCGCCTCCACCCTGCCAATCAATGCGCTCACCTGGCGATACTCGCGTCGTCCTCGTCCGCGCCACGTCGCACGCGGGCCGCGCGAGCCCGAGTGAATGCGCAAATGCACGTGCATTTGAGTGTGCATCAGTTCTTGCATCTGCATGGCCGACGGAGGAAGATAGCCCGTCTAGCCCGTCTCGGAACTCCCCCGAGTCCGTCTGGAGGCCCGCCAGATGCCCGTGTACAGCACGACGTGCGGTTCAGGCATGGACGGCCGTCCTGAAACACGGCGTCCACCTGTCGCGACACACGACTCCGTCGCGACACACGCCCGGCCGTCGCCGCTGCCCTTCGCCGCCTTCGGCCCCAGCGAGGATCCGACCGGACCCCACGGCGCGGTGTGCGCCCTGCGGCCCACCAGCACCTCCTCGCGTACGGCCCGCGACTTCGCCACCGAGACACTGAACTCCTGGGGTCTGCCCGACCTCGTCGACGACGCCGTCGTGATCATCTCCGAGCTCGTCACCAACGCCGTACGCCACGGGCTGCCCCCGTACGCGGCCGCCGCCGGAGACTCGCCGATCAAGCTGACCCTCGTACGCCAGGGCCGTTTCGTGGTGTGCATCGTCTCCGACCCGAGCGACCAGGATCCGAAGGTGCGCCCGGCGGACGACGTCTGCGAGAACGGCCGCGGCCTGCACGTGATCGAGGCGCTGAGCCGCGTGTGGGGGTGGACTCCGCTGCCGGGTACGGGAAAGGCCGTCTGGGCCGCCCTCAGCATCCGCTGAACGGCCGGTTTCAGCCAGTCGCGATCCGGCTATCGTGCGTTACGATGTCGTCGGTCATGAACAGTCAATGTTTTGGCTCGGCACGTGACATCCTTGGCCCTGGAAATCGCCGCTTATCCTCGCTCGGACCCCGGTAGGCCGCGAAGTACCGCCACTACAAGGATTCAGTTATGGAAGGCCGTGTCAGCGGATCGAACGGTGCGCCGTCGACAGCGGGCACCGGCACCCACGCGACTCCCCCGCTGGTCGGACGCCGCGACGTCCTGGACCGGTTCACCCTGCTGCTCGACACCGTCACGGACGGGCGGTTCGAGCTGCTCGGCCTGGCCGGAGAGCCCGGCGCGGGCAAGACACGCCTCCTCGGCGAACTCGCGGCCCAGGCGGGCGAACACGGACTCCCGACCTTCTCCGGACGCGCCGCCGAGTACGAACAGGAGATGCCGTTCGCCGCGGTGGTCGACGCCCTGGATGACCACCTCGAGTCGACCGACCTGTCCGGCCGCCTCGATGGGACGGCGGCGCGGCTGCTGGCCACCGTGTTCCGGTCCCTGCCCACCGAGGACACCGGACCGCCGGACGCCGTCCAGGGTCGCTACGGCCTCTACCGCACGTTCCGCCGCCTCCTGGAGATCCTGGCCGATCCGGCCGGCCTCGTCCTGATCCTCGATGACCTCCACTGGGCGGACGACACCACGATCGAGCTGCTCGACCACCTGGTCCGCCACCCGCCGCGCGGCGCGATCCTGATCGCCGTCGCCTACCGGCCCGCGCAGGCGTCCGTACGCCTGGCGGCGCTCGCCGAGACCGCGGTGCGCGTCCCCGTACGACCGCTGACCGAAGCCGAGGTCGGCGAGCTCCTCGGGCCCTCGGTGAGCCGCGGCCGCCGGGCGGCGCTGTTCGAGGCCAGCGGCGGCAACCCCTTCTACCTTGAGGCGCTCGCCCGCCTCGCCCCCGGCGACGCGCGTACGGACGGCGCCTTCGCCTCGCCGGAGCCGGGCGAGCTGCCCCCCGGCGTACGCGCGGCGCTGGCCGTGGAGCTGGAGGGCCTGTCCGCCGGCGCGCTGCACGTCGCGCGTGCGGCGGCGGTCGCCGCGGACGAGTTCGACCCGGCGCTGGCCGCGACGGCCGCCGAGATCGGCGAGGACGCCGCGCTGACCGCGATCGACGAGCTGGTGCGGCGCGACATCGTACGCGAGGCGGGAGGCGGCCGGTTCCGGTTCCGGCACCCGCTGGTCCGCCACGTCCTGTACGCCTCGGCGGCGGCGGGCTGGCGGGTGGCCGCGCACAGCCGGATCGCCGACCGGCTCGCCGAGTTGAACATGCCTGCGACCGAGCGCGCACGCCACATCGAGCGCTCCGGGCGCACCGGCGACCGTACCGGTATCGCCACGCTCGTCGAGGCGGCCGACGCGGTCGCGACACGTGCGCCGGCCACGGCCTCACACTGGCTGAAGGCCGCCCTGGGCCTGCTGCCGGACGATCCGGAGGCGCAGGCGCGGCTCCGGCTGAAGCTCGCCCAGGCGCAGGTGATCAGCGGCCAGCTCATGGAGGGCCGGCAGACCGCGCGCGACCTGCTGCAGCTGCTGCCGCCCGACGACTACGAGCGGCGTGCGCGGGCGGCGCGGTTCGGCGCGGTGGTGGAGCGGATGCTCGGCCGCACGTACGAGAGTCGCGCGCTGCTGCTCGCCGAGCTGCGCCGGATCCCCGACCCGCAGTCACCGGTGGCCGTGCCGCTGCGCATCCGGCTCGTGGCCGACAGCCTGTTCCGCAGCGATTTCCGCGCGGCGCAGGCGGTCCTGGACCTGATGCCGGAAAACCCCGAGGAGTGGGAGCCGAGCCTGGCGATGGCGGTCGCGTCGCTGCGGCCGCTGCCCGCGTACGCCGCGGGGCGTTTCGCCGAGGCGGGGCGGCACATCGACGCGGCGGACCGGCTCGTGCGCGCGGCCCCGGACGAGCACGTCGCCGAGTGGCTCGACGCCATCACCTGGCTGTGCTGGACCGAGACCTACGTGGGCCGGCTCCGCAGCGCGCGCGAGCGGTCCGACCGCGCGGTCGCGGTGGCCAAGTCCACCGGCCAGCTCTACATCGTCACGACCCTGCTCACCGGCAACGCGCGCGCCAAGACCATGCTGGGTCTCCTGCGCGAGGCCGAGACCGCCGCGGAGGAGGCCGCCGAGGTCGCCCGCCTGATCGGCTCTACGCAGCAGCTCGTCTTCGCGCTGACGCAACAAAGCCTGGTCGCCACGTGGATGGGCCGCCACGACGACGCGCTGCGGTTCTGCGAGGACGCGATGCGTACGGGCGACGGCGGCAGCGGCGAGTGGTCGGGTTCGGCCGCGCGCTACGCGAAGGCGCGCGCGCTGATCAACGCCGGGCGGCTCGGCGAGGGCGCCGAGGAGCTGGCCGGGTTCGGCGACCTGGGGTCCTCGCGGCTGGACCAGGGCACCAAGCTCGCCTGCTGTGAGGCGCGCGCCTACGTCGAGGCCGAGCTGGGCAACGCCGAGGAGGCGCTGGCCTGGGCCGACCGTGCCGACGCGCTCGTGCACCCGCGGCTGGACATGACGGTCGGGCGGGCCAAGATGGCCAGGGCGCACGCGCTGCGCCGCGGCGACCCGGCCGCCTCGGCCGCGCTCGCGAAGGAGGCCGCCTCGGTGTTCTCGCGCGCCGAGATGCGGCTGGAGCACGGCGTCGCACGCCTCTACACCGGGCTCGCCTGCGCCGGGGCACGCCAGCGCGCGGCGGCGCGCGAGGAGCTGCGGGCGGCGGCGGAGGTCCTGCGCGAGTGCGGTGCGAGCGCCCTGCACGCCCAGGCCCTGCGCGAGCAGCGCAAGCTGGGCGTGCGCGTGGCGGTGCCGAGCCGCCGGTCCGCGGGCCCGCACGGCCTGTCCAGCCGCGAGCTGGAGGTGGCCACGCTCGTCGCGGAGGGGCGTACCAACCAGCAGATCGCCGAGAACCTGTTCCTCAGCATCCGGACGGTCGAGACGCACCTGTCCCACATCTTCGCCAAGCTCGGCGTCACGTCCCGAGTCGGCGTCGTCAGCGTCCTGAACCAGAACCCGTAGTACGCGCGTCGAAGAATCAGGGTTTACCACGATGCCGCGTACGCCTGCGGATTTGTCATTGTTGGCCGGGGCCAGACGGAGGGCAGACAAATGGAGCGTCGATTCCCGGCGCGGTTCACGACCGAGGGTGTGCCGGACGCGGAAGTGTCCACCCACCCCTTCTCGACCGACGACGGCCTGGGCCTCCAACTCACGCGATTCCACCGCGCCGCCTGCGACGACGTCGTCCTGCTGTTGCACGGCCTGCCGGCGTCGACGGACATGTTCATCATGCCCGAGCACCGCAACATCACCGCCTACCTTCTCGACAACGGCTACACCGACGTCTGGTCGCTCGACTTCCGCATGAGCAACCGCTTCCCGTACGACACCGAGACGCACCGCTTCACGCTCGACGACATCGCCCACTACGACCACCCGGCGGCACTGCGCGAGCTGCGCCGGCACGTCGGCGACCGGCGCGTGCACGTGATCGCCCAGTGCCTCGGCTCGGTCTCGTTCTCGATGAGCCTGGCGGCCGGTCTGGTCGACGGCATCGCGAGCATGGTGTCCAACAGCGTCTCGCTCGTCACCCGGGTGCCCCGGTGGTCGCGGGTCAAGCTCGCGTACGGGCCGGGGTTCTTCGAATACGTCTGCGGCTACTCCTTCGTCGACCCGCGGTTCGGCGAGTCGCCGGCGCTCACCCGCGGCTGGATGATGTCGCGCGGGGTCTCGCTCTTCCACCGCGAGTGCGGCGTCCCCGCGTGCCACATGATCAGCTTCATGTGGGGGGCCGGGCGGCCCGCGCTGTGGCAGCACGAAAACCTCGACCCGGTGACTCACGAGCGCGCCGCCGACCTGTTCGGCGCCAGCGGGGTCCACTACTACCGCCACATGAACAAGATGTCCAAGGCCGGTCACGCGGTGCGCTACGACCCCGCCGACCCGCGACACGACGTGCTGCCCGCCGACTACCTGGCGGATCCGGCGGCGATCACCACGCCGATCCTGTTCATGACCGGCGACCACAACCACGTCTTCACCGACTCCAACATCGCCTGCCACGAGATCATGTCGAAGGCCAGCCCGGGCCTGCACGAGCTGGCGATCCTGCCGGGCTACGGCCACGTCGACCCGTTCATCGGCAAGCACGCCGACCGCGACGTCTTCCCGCGGATCCTCGACCATCTGCGCAAGCACAGCTTCGACGAGGTCGTCTGAGATGGACGCCGTCGAGCACGTGGACGCGGTGGTGGTCGGCTCGGGGTTCGGTGGCTCCGTCGCCGCCTACCGGCTGGCCGAGGCCGGGCAGGCGGTGGTCGTGCTGGAGCGCGGGCGCGACTATCCGCCCGGCAGCTTCGCCCGCACCCCGGCCGAGATGAGCCGCGCGTTCTGGGACCCGACCGAGGGCCTCTACGGATTGTTCGACGTCTGGAGCTTCGGCGGATTCGACTCCGTCGTCTCCAGCGGGCTCGGCGGCGGCTCGCTCATCTACGCCAACGTCCTGCTGCGCAAGGACGAGCGCTGGTTCGTCAACGAGCAGGCGATGCCCGGCGGAGGCTACGAGAGCTGGCCGGTGACCCGCGCCGAGCTCGATCCGCACTACGACGCCGTCGAGCGGATGCTCGGCGCCCGCCCCTACCCGCTCGACCACCCGGCCTTCGCCGCGACGCCCAAGACGCACGCGATGCAGGACGCCGCGGCCGAGCTCGGGCTCGAGTGGGGGCTGCCACCGCTCGCGGTCAGCTTCGCACCCGAGCCCTCGGCCCGGCCGGGTCTGGGCCTGCCGCTGGCCATGCCCGCCTACGGCAACCTCCATGGCGACACGCCGCGCATGACGTGCCGGCTGTGCGGCGAGTGCAACATCGGCTGCAACGACGGCGCCAAGAACAGCCTCGACCACAACTACCTGTCCGCGGCGAAATACTATGGCGCCGACCTGCGCGTCCTGCACGAGGTTCAGGGCATCCGGCCCCGGCCCGAGGGCGGCTACGAGGTCGACTACGTCATCCACGACGTCGTGGACGAGTCACGCAAGCTGCCGCACTACACGATCTCGTGCGACCGCCTCGTGCTCGCCGCCGGCACCTACGGCACGGCCTACCTCCTGCTGCGCGACCGCGAGCGGTTCCCCGCGCTGAGCGACACGATCGGCACCCGGTTCTCCGGAAACGGTGACCTGCTCACGTTCCTGCTCCGCGCCAAGGACCGCACCCGCCTGCGCGCACTCGACGCCAGCAAGGGCCCGGTCATCACGAGCATGATCCGGCTGCCCGACGAGCTCGACGGCGGCACCGGGCGCGGGGCCTACATCCAGGACGGCGGCTACCCGGCCTTCGTCAACTGGATGGTGGAGCAGGCCGACGTCCCGCACGAGATCGGCCGGGTGGTGCGGTTCGTGCTCGAACGATTCCGCGACTTCATCTCGAACGCGCCGGACAGCCGCACCTCCAAGGAGGTGTCGGACCTGATCGGCGACGGCGCCCTGTCGATGAGCTCACTGCCGTTGCTCGGCATGGGCCGCGACGTCCCGGACGGTGTGTTGCGGCTCCGGAGCAACCACCTCGACGTCGAGTGGAACGCCGACACCAGCGAGGCGTACTTCGAGCGCGTGCGCGTCACGATGGAGCGCATGGCGCACGTCCTCGGCGCGAGTTATGTGGACAATCCCATCTGGTTCCGCAAGCGGATCGTGACCGTGCACCCGCTGGGCGGCGCGCCGATGGGCCGCCATCCGGGCGAGGGCGTCTGCGACCCGTGGGGCCAGGTGCACGGCCATCCGGGCCTCTACATCGCGGACGGCGCCGCACTGCCGGGACCGGTGGGCGCCAACCCGTCACTGACCATCGCGGCCCTCGCGGACCGCATGTCAACGCGCATGCTGGAGACGACCGGACGCGTCCACGCGGGTCCGGTTTCGGGGGCGGTGAACGGCACGGCGGGCGAAGCGGAGACCAACGGGGGGCCTCCGGATCGCACGTCGTTGTCGTTCACCGAGGAGATGGCGGGGTTCTACGCCGACGAGGAGAACGCACCAGGACCGGGAGAGCAGTCGGGACGGGAGACCGGGCACGCGCTCGGTTTCCGGCTGACGATCACGGTCGACGACGTGGAGCGTTTCCTCCGGGAGCCCGAGCACACCGCTCAGGCAGAGGGATGGATTGACGCCGCCGGCTGCGGGGGCCGGCGTCAAGTCGAGCGGGGCTGGTTCAACCTCTTCTCGCCGGGAGATGCGCCGGATCGCAAGCTCATGCGATACCGCCTGCACTTCACCGACGGAACGAACCGGCCCCGCACCCTTTCGGGCTGGAAGGACATCCGCCGCCACCCGTCCACCCGCCTGTGGCCGGACACGACGACCCTCTACTTCCGCCTGCTCGACGGCCACGTGCCGAACGGCGACGACGACACGGCCCGCATCCTCGGCGCCGGCATCCTCCACCTGGGCGTCGACGACTTCGCCCGCCAACTGACAACGTTCCACACAACGGGCCCGCACGGCCTGAAGGCCCTCGAGAACTTCACCTCGTTCTTCCTCGGCGAACTGTGGGACCTCTACCGCCCAGCCCTCTGACCACCCCGGCAACGACGGCCCCGCGCGCAGGCGGCTGAGGGGGCGACGGCGGACGCGACCTACCGCTGCCCTGCTTCTGGGTGACGCGGCGCAGGGACCCGACTCGACGGTCCACTGGCCGCCCACACGACTCGATTGTCAGCTCTCCGCGCACACCGCGGTCCGCTCGCCGCACACCGGGTCTCCGAAGTACTCGCCGAAAATCGAGCGGATACGGCTGAGCTGCGGTGACGGCCGCCTACGGGTACGCGTCGCCTGGCTCACCGATCACTCACTGAGGTGTGTTCTTCTGGCGTTCGAGGTGGCGATAGACGGTGAGACGGCTGACGCCATCCCCATTCGGCGATTTGGCCGACGGCGTAGCGGCGTTTGCCGGCGGGCCGGTCTCGTCGTACGTCTGCCGGGCGATGGCGACCTGGCGGGGGCCGAGTCTGGGTTTCTGTCCGACGGTGCGGCCCCGGGCGCCGGCCAGGCCGTCCATGGTGCGTTCTGACCTGAGGGAGTGCTCGAACTCGGTGATGGCCCCGAGGATCTGGAAGAACATCCCGGCCAGCCCGCCACGGTGAGGCGTCGTGTTGTGCACAGCTACCTGGAAAACCCTTTCTCGACGAGGGTGTCTTATGAACGTTCGTTCGCGGACGTTCGCGTCGCGTCGGCGTCGTGCCGGTGCTGCGGGCCGAGCACGCGCAGCATGTCCAGCGCCTCGGTCCCACCGGGCGGCGGGGTGAAGACCCGCAGCCGCTGGTCCGCCGCCGGCGTCGCCAGCACCTCGCAGTCGAACTCGATCCTGCCCAGTTCGGGATGCATGAGCCGGTACGGGTGCGACGTGCGCACCGCGACTTCGTGCCGGTCCCAGAGCCCCACGAACTCGGCGCTGACCGCGCGGAGCCGCGCGACAAGTGCGCGGGATGCCACGTCGTTCCCGCGGTGGGCCACCGCGGCGCGCAGGTCGGCGACCAACTGCCGAGCGTGCTCCTCGTGTTCTTCCGCCGCGAAGTGGCTCCGCACGTCCGGCTCGGTGAACCAGCGCAACACGATGTTGCGGTCTTCCTGTGCCACCGTACACACACACCCGAACAACGCCTTCGCCATGTCGTTCTGCGCCAGCAGGTCGCCCAGATCGCTAAGGACCTGGACCGGAACGCCGTCGAGCTGGTCGAGGAGGTAAAGCATGCTCGGCCGCAGATACTCCCCGGCGCGCGCCCCCTCCGGCGGGCGGTGCCCGGCGAGCAGGTAAAGGTGGTCCCGCTCATCGGTGGTCAGCCGCAGCGCGCGTGTCAGAGCGGCCAGCATCTGAATCGAGGGCTGCGGGCTCCTCGCCTGCTCGAGACGCATGTAATAGTCGGCCGACATCCTGGCGAGCGACGCGACCTCCTCGCGGCGCAGTCCCGGCGTGCGCCGCCTCGGTCCTTCGACCAGCCCGACGTCTCGTGGACTCAGTCGCTCCCGGGACCGGCGCAGGAAATCGGCGAGGTCGTCGCGGTGCATGCCCATATCGGTAGTGATACCAGCGTTCGCCAAACGCATCCTCGGACCGCCGATCCTAGGGATACCGCTCCGTTCCTGAGCCGCCGCCGACGAAGGCATAGTCGCAGTAAGGCGGTCAAGGGCCTGTCCGAACAAGGAGAACGGTGATCATACGATGAAGGCGGTGCGGTTCCACGAGTACGGCGGGATCGATGTCCTGCGGGTGGAGGAGGTGGAGCGTCCGGCACCCGGCCCTGGGCAGGTGCTGGTCGAGGTCCGCGCCGCGGGGATCCAGCCCGGCGAGGTGATGATCCGGAAGGGCGCGCGGCACGGGCGCTGGCCGGCGAGGTTCCCCTCCGGACAGGGCAGTGATCTGGCCGGCGTCGTGGTGGAGACGGGTTCGCAGGCGCGCGGCTTCGCGGTGGGTGAGGAGGTCCTCGGCTTCACCCACAACAGGGCGAGCCACGCTGAGTTCGTCGTGGTCGACGACGTGGATCTGACTCTGCGGCCGGAGGGGCTTTCCTGGGAGGTGTCCGGGTCGTTGTACGTGGCCGGCACGACCGCGTACGCCGCTGTGTTCGCGGTCGATCCCGGGCCGGGCGACACAGTCGTGGTGTCCGGTGCGGCTGGTGGCGTGGGGTCCCTTGCCGTGCAGCTCGCGCGGCGGCGCGGCGCCACGGTGATCGGGCTGGCGAGCAACGCGAACCACGCCTGGTTGAAAGATCGCGGTGTCATCCCGGTCGAGTACGGGGAGAGTGTGGCCGAACGGATACGGCAGGCGTGCGGCGGGAAGGTCGACGCATTCATCGACACGTTCGGGTACGGCTACGTGGAGCTGGCCGTGGAGCTGGGTGTGCGGCCGGAACGGATCAACACGATCCGCGACTGGCAGGCCGCGGCCAAGGTCGGTGCGCGGACCTACGGAGAAGGTGCGGCGGCGTGCGCGGTCGTGGTCGGCGAGCTGGCCAGGCTCGCCGCGCGCGGGGAGCTTAGGGTGCCGATCGCCCGCACCTACCCGCTGGAGCGGGTGCGGGACGCGTTCCGCGACTTGGAGCGGGGGCATACCCACGGCAAGATCGTGCTCCGACCCTAGCCGGGCAGGGGTACGGCCTGGTGCACTCGCGACTGGCACCGCATCGGAAGCGAGGCAGGGCAGGGCGTCCACTCTTCTCTGCGGATCAGCGGTGATGGGCGAGGGGCGGTCCCTGGACTGCCTGACTGCCCTCACGGGTTCGGGGTGAAGACCTTTCCCGGGTTGAAGATGCCGGCCGGGTCGAGGGCTTGCTTGATCGCGCGGTGCATGTCGAGGACGACCGGGCCGGCCTCCTCTGCGAGACCTCGGCGTTTCAGGAGGCCCACGCCGTGTTCGCCGGTGACGGTGCCGCCGATCGCGATCGCCTCGTCGACGATCCGCTCGAATGCCGCCTGCGCGCGTTCGCGCGCCGCGTCGTCGTCCGGGGAGGTGATCATCAGCGGGTGCAGGTTGCCGTCCCCTGCGTGGGCGACGTTGGCGATGTGAATGTCGTGGTCCTTGGCGATCCGCTCGATCCGGGCGAGCATCTCGGGCACCAGCATGCGCGGGACGCAGATGTCCTCGGTGAGGACCGGGCCGAGGCGCTCCACGGCCGGGTACGCCAGTCGGCGGGCCGCGAACAGTGCTTCCGCCTCCTCCGGGTCCGTCGACCGGGTGCTCCAGGTCGCGCCGGCCGACTCGAAGCAGGCCAGCATCGCGTCCGTCTCCTCCTCGCCGGCCTGGCCCGGAGCGTCACAACGGCCCAGGAGCAGAACGTCGCCGCCGTCCGCGAGGCCCATGTGCCGCCACTCGTCCACCGCGCGCAGGCAGTGGCGGTCGATCAGCTCCAGCGCGCTGGGCACGACCCCGGCCGCGGTGACCGCCGCGACCGCCTGGCCGGCGGCGACGAGCGAGTCGAAGTACCCCACGACCGTACGCTCGGCGGCGCGGCGGCCTCGCAGCCGTACGGTGATCTCGGTGATGATCCCCAAGGTGCCCTCGGAGCCGACCATCAACCCGGCCAGGTCGTACCCGGCGACGCCCTTGGCGGTACGGCGGCCCAGGCGCACCACCTCGCCGCGGCCCACGACCGCCTCCATGCCGAGCACGTAGTCGCGCGTGACCCCGTACTTCACACAACACAGCCCGCCCGCGTTCGTCGCGACGTTGCCGCCGATCGTCGACCACGGCGCGCTCGCCGGATCCGGCGGGTACCAGAGGTCCCGCTCCGCGCAGGCGGCCCGCAGATCGTCGTTGACCACACCGGGCTGCACGACGGCGAGGCGCTCGTCCGGGTCAACGGCGATGATCGCGTTCATCGCCTCGAAGGAGACGACCACGCAGCCGTCCAGCGCGTTGGCACCCCCGGAGAGCCCCGTACCCGCTCCGCGGGCGACGATCGGCACGCCGCGCTCGGCGCACCGGGCGACGATCTCGCGAACCTCGGCCGTCTCATGCGGCCGTACGAGCGCCACCGGTATCCCGTAGGGCGCCCACTCCGCCTCGTCATGGGAATAGGACGCCAGCACGTCCGCGTCCCGCACCACCCGGCCGGCCGGCAGCACGCGCTCCAGCTCGGCCACCACGTCTCCGGACATCACCGCCACACCTTATTCGACCGGAATCCACCCACGCCGGGCCCCGATCAGCTCTGATGACGAAGACCGTGCTCGTCGGGGGCTGGTGGGCTCTGCCGTGGCTCCGGTACCCGTTCGAGTGCGGCCGTTCGGCTCCAGGCCGCAGCCTGGTCTCCTGCACCGCAGCCCACCGGGACGCGCCGCCCCTGGTGGCGCGCGGCGGCACGGGGTGTTCGGCTGCGGATGAGGGCGGTCAGGGGGTGGTGAAGGCCGGGTTGGTCCGCATTCGGCCGACGCGGCGGGGCTTGCGGCGGGTGGTGGTGCGTACCTCCGGTGCACGGTGTTCGAGCGCGGCGCGAAGTTGGGCGCGGCCGCGGTGGATCCGGCTGCGTACGGTGCCCATCTTGACGCCTAGGGTCGCGGCGATCTCCTCGTAGGAGAGACCCTCGATGTCGCACAGGACCACCGCGGCGCGGTATTCCGGGGCGAGGGCGTCGAGTGCGGTCTGGATGTCTCCGTCGAGGTGCTGGTCGTCGTACGCCTGGGCGGGGCTCGGCTCGCGTCCGCGGAGGCGTTCGGCCGCGTCGTCGCCGAGGCCCTCGAAGCGGATGCGCTGCTTGCGGCGTACCTGGTCGAGGAAGAGGTTGGTCGTGATGCGGTGCAGCCAGCCCTCGAACGTTCCGGGGGTGTAGTTCGAGAGGGAACGGAACACGCGCACGAAGACCTCCTGCGTGAGGTCCTCGGCATCGTGCTGGTTCCCGGTCAGCCGATATGCCAGGCGGTAGACGCGCGCTGAGTGCTCACGCACGATCCCGTCCCAGCTGGGCGGCGTCCATGCCGCCGTGTCAACCTTCACCTGTCACCCCCGAAAACGGTGTGTACATCAGAGTCTTGCCTGCGGGAGGTAAGGGCGATGTAAGGCCGCCGTTTCTCTCTCACGATCTCCAGCATGTCAGCGCCGACCTCCCGCAACGTCGCCCGCCAGGCGGGTATTCAGATGCTCCTCGTCCACCGCGGGACGGAGGGGAACCGCACGCCCGTTCATCCTTGGGACGTAGGGGCGTGTACTTCCCCCCATCCACGACCTACGACGCCCGGAGCATGGAGGTTCAGCACGACGCGGACCGGCTTCGGGTACGGGCACAGGTCGGCGGGTCTCGTGAGGCCGATGGGAGTCGTGGGCGCTGCGGTAGGCCGGACCCTGCGGCCCGGCCCTGTGATGGGCTCCCCCGACTGGACTCGAACCAGTAACCTGCCGGTTAACAGCCGGCTGCTCTGCCAATTGAGCTACGGAGGATCGCGCGAGGCGGCCGCATCATGCTCCGGACGTCCTAGCGGTCTCCAAGGTTAGCGCATTCCGGAGGTGCTCGTTTCCTCCCGACTGTCAGGGCGGACGGGGGGTATGTCTAGGACGACGGCAGAGGAGATGGCCATGAAGTATCGCTTTGGGTTGCTCACCGGAGCAGCCGTCGGCTACGTGCTGGGCACTCGCGCCGGGCGCGAGCGCTATGAGCAGATCAAGCGGCTCTCCCGGCGCGTCTCGGAGAATCCGACGGTCCAGGAGGCCGCCGGGATCATGCGTGCGCGCGCCGGTGAACTGGCCGGTACGGCCAAGCAGAAGGTCGGCGACAGGGTTTCCGACAAGGTGCCCGGCGTCCGGCGCGACCATCACGACACCACGGCCGACATCAGCTGATATCGGTTGGCATAAGACAGGAACAAGTTAGGAAAGAGTCCCCTCGGCGGAAGGCCGCGGCCCGTTGAACGGGCGCGGCACTGCCGCGTGGCACTGCCGCATTCCCTGCGACTCAGCCTCGGCGGGTCGAACGTGGGTGGCTCGGCGTCGACGACGCGGACGCGGCGGCGCCAGCCCGCCCGGCAAGGGCAGTCGCCATCGAGACCGCGTGTGGCCGGTCAGGTGCCCGCAAGCGTTCGCTCGCGCCGCGAGGTATCCGAGCGCGGTCGCCGCCTCCGAGCAGGGCGAGTCCCGTCACGACGCCCGGGCAGGGCGCTAGAGGCCGGTCTGGCGGCGGATGTCCTCCATCGCCTGTTCGGCCTCGGCCAGGAGGCCGGGGTCGGACGGGTCCAGGCCCGTGTCGAAGACCAGGGTCCACCTCGGCTCGGCGCCGCGTCTCGCCGGGCGGCGGGCCGTGATGCGCACCCCGCCCTCCCGCAGCTTCACGTGCGTGCTGACCACGACCGTCGAGGTCACCCGTTCGCGTACCGTCTCCGGGACCGAGCCGGGCACCGACAGCCGCACCGTGTGCCGGGCTCCCCCGACCTCGCGTACGACCAGCAGGCCGTCCTTCCAGGCCGCCTGCTCCACCCGCTCCCACGGCAGGCGCACGAAGCGGGTGTCGCCTGGAAAGTGCAGCGCGCTGTCGGTCGCGACCGTCTCGCCGCTGACCGCAAGAACCCGTTCGCCCTTGTCGAGGGTCATGCCCTCCGGCAGGGTGCGCCGCCGTGTCAGTCGCATGCCGTCACGCTATCGGCCCAGGCCATACCAAAACGAACCTGTCACTGGCAGCGCCGGGACGCGAGCAGGTCGAGGACGAGCGCGGCCGACCAGCTGAAGTCGTGGCTGCCACGGCCTGTGCCGTCGAACGGGTCGAAGTACTCGCGGAAGCCCGACTGGCGCACCAGCCGCAGCGTCGAGGCGAACAGCAGGTCCGACACGGTGTCCAGCCGGTGCGTGAGGGCGCCCATCCACACGAGCCAGTTGGTGTTCACCCAGGTGGGCCCGCGCCAGTACGCGCCGCGGTCGAACGCGGCCGACTGGACGTCGCAGGTCGGCACCGGATAGCCGGTCGCGCCCGCGAACCGCGCCGACAGCAGCAGGTCCGCCAGGTCGGCCGCGACGGCGGACGGCAGGTCGGGGTCCAGCAGCGGCGCGAAGCCGGCGATCGTGGCGGCCGGTACGAGCTGCCCCGTGCGTACGTCGCGGGCGCGGAAGCAGCGGTTCTCGGCGTCCCAGAGCCGGTCGAGCAGGGCGTGGTGGATCCGCGCCGCCGCCTCGCGGTGCGGGCCGGGGTCGGCGCCGGTGAGCTCGGCGACCTCGGCCAGGGCGTGCGTCGAGGCGAGGAAGACCGCGTTGAACAGCGGATCCTCCACGACGAAAGGATGATCGTCGCGCAGGTACTCGTGGCGGTAGCCGGCGTCGCGCAGCGAGCGTACCAGTGCCACGTGCCGGTCGGAGTCGGCGCCCTCGGCGAGACGGCCGCGCGCGTACGGCGAGAGTGGCGGTTCGACGGCCTCGAGCGGGCGGTCCCAGGCCGGGCTGTTCTCCAGGCCCGACTCCCACGGGTGGCAGAGGCTGACCAGCCCGAGGCCGCCCACGTCGCGCTCGCGGGCGAGGTGGGCGTGCTGGGCGGCGAGCAGCGGATAGAGGCGCGCGAGGAACGATCGGTGCTCGCCGGGCCCCTGTGCCAGGCGCAGCGCGGCGAACGCCTGGAGCGGTGGCTGCGCCAGGCCGGAGGTGTCCACTCCGCGGGGGGCGGCCGGCTGCGCGCGGCTGCGCCAAAAGTCCGGCCCCGGAAAGTACGCGTGGCGCGGCACGCTGGAGCTGAACACGATGTGCGGGCAGGAGGCCCGTCGCCCACTGCCCGCGAAACACCGACAGCAGCTCGATCCGCGCGCGCTCGGGCCGGTGCCGGGCGAGGCCGAGACTGACGAACGCCGAGTCCCAGCTCCACTGGTGCGGGTACAGGCCTGGGGAGGGCACGGTGGCAGCGCCGGTCCAGTTCGCGTCGAGTACGCGCGCGGCGGCCGCCCAGACGGTCGTCTCGTCACCTGTGAGCCGGGGCCCCATTCACACAGAGTACGGGCACGGCCCACTGTCGGCGATGCCCGGTTGGTCCGGCATTGGGCTAGATGAAGAGCGTCTCTCCGAGGAATCCGCCCTTCCGCGTGCCCGGCGGGCAGGCGAAGACGCCGGATCCGACGTGCTCGACGTACTCGTTCATGTGGTCGGTGCCGGCCAGCCGGTTCTGTAGCGTCACGAACTGTGTGCGGGGGTCGCGCTGGTAGGCGAGGAAGAACAGGCCGGCGTCGAGACGGCCGAGTCCGTCGCTGCCGTCGGTGAAGGAGTAGCCGCGGCGCAGGATACGGACGCCGCCGTTGCTGTCGGGGTGGGCGAGGCGCACGTGGGCGTCGGCGGGCAGGCTGGCGAGTGGGACGGGGTCGTGTTCGTGCCGCGCGCCGTAGGGGTTGCCTTCGCCCTTCATCCGGCCGAAGACGTCCTGTTGTTCCTTGAGCGAGGTGCGGTCCCAGGTCTCGATGTGCATCCGGATACGGCGCGCGACGAGGTAGGAGCCGCCGTTCATCCAGGCCGCGCCGTCCTTGGCGGACGCCCAGACGTACCGGTCCAGCGCCGTCTGGTCGTCGCCGGGAATGTTGCGGGTGCCGTCCTTGAAGCCGAACATGTTCCGTGGCGTCTGCTGGTCCGGCGTGGTCGAGGAGGTCTTGCCGAAGCCGAGCTGTGACCAGCGCACCGCCACCACGCCGAAGCCGATACGGGCCAGGTTGCGGATCGCGTGCACCGCCACCTGGGGGTCATCGGCGCACGCCTGGACGCAGATGTCGCCGCCGGTACGGTCGGCGGACAGGTTGTCGCCGGGAAAGTGCGGCAGATCGGCCAGCGCGGCCGGCCGCCGCGCCTTGAGCCCGAACCGGTCCGCACCACCCGACTCGAACAACGTGGGCCCGAACCCCACCGTGAGCGTCAGCCGGGCCGGAGGCAGGCCGAGCGCCTCCCCCGTGTCATCCGGCGGCGACTCGGGCAGGCCACCGGCCGCCGACCCGTACGGACGCCCGGCGGTCAGCGCCGCACCGGCCGCGGTCCACTCCTTCAACATCCGGACCAGGCGGGCGCGGTCGCCGGTGACCACGTCGAACGCGGCGAAGTGCAACCGGTCCTGCACCGGCGTCGCGATACCGGCCTGGTGCGCGCCATAGAACGGCACAGGGCTGGCCTCAGGCGCGGAGCCCTCATGGGCTCGGGCGACACTGACCAGGCCCGCGCCGGCCGCGGCACCCCCGGCCAGCGCCGCACCGGAGTAACCGAACAGCCGGCGCCTGCTGACCTGCCTCACTTGGCGACGACCCCCGCGAGCTTGGACAACGGCTCGCCCAGCGCGTTGACCTCGTTGGACAGCTCCTTGCGCTGCGCCTCACCGACCGTGTCATAGGACACGTACCCGTCGCCCTTCTTGTACTTGGCCAGCAGCTTCCGCACCTTGGCGAACTCATCGGCCAGCTCCGAGGACAGACCCGGGTCCTTCTCCCCCACGACCGGCTTGAGCAGCTCGAACGCCTTCTGCGCGCCGGCGACGTTGCCCTCGAAGTCACTCAGGTCGGTGTGGGAGAAGATGTCCTCCTCACCGGTGATCTTGCCGGTCGCGACCTCATCGAGCAACTCCTTGGCACCGTTGGCCATCGAGGTCGCGGTGATCGACGCGGTGCCCACCCGGACCTTGAGAATCTCGATCTCCTTCACGAGCTGGTCCGCGACCGGGCCCTCGCCCTTGAGCGACCTGGTCTTCCACAGCGCCTTCTCGATCTGATGCCAGCCCGTCCACTTCTGACCCTTCACCAGATCCGCCTCACGCGTGTCGACCTTCGGGTCGATGTCACCGAACGACTCCGCCACCGGCTCGATGGCCTCCCAGCCGAAACGCGACCGCGCGAACTCAGCCCTCGCACCGGCCATGTCGCCCTTGGACACCGAGGCGGCGAACGTCTTGGTCTTGGCCAGGGTGTCGTCCACCTGCCGGCCGATATAGACCCGGTAGGCAGCGACCGCCCGGTCCAGACGCGGGTCGGTGGCCTTGCCCTTGCCGGTCACCGTGAACGTCTGGGAGGGGCCCTTGCCCGTCATCCCGGCGCTGCACATGATCTTGTACGTGCCGGCGCTGAGCGAGACGGTGATCTCCGTGCCGGTCCCGGGGCCGATGTTCTCCCGCTCCGAGACGATCTTGCCGTCCGGTGCGAGGACCTCCAGCTCGTTGACCTGGGACCCCTTGTTGGTGACCTTGAAGGTCGTGGCACCGGCCGCGCCGGTCTTGGCGCCCACCTCACAGCTCGAGTCGGTGGCGGTCACCTTGATCGCCGCGTCCTTGCCTCCGGCGGAGTCGTCCTTGGACCCGCACCCCGAGAGCACGGACAGCGAGACGAGCGCGGCGCTCGCGGTGGCGAGCACGGGGGCAGAACGCATGAGATCTCCAGCAGACGAAACGGGTTAGGCGTTCCTTACTTAGCCTAGGCGTGCCTAACTTAGCCTTACCTAACCTGATTTCGTCAAGCCACCCGCACGGCAGGACCATGTGAGGCTGCACACGCACTCCCTGCGGACCCCACACGCGCGTACGCCCGCGCACCCCGGATGGCGGGGGTGCGCGGGCGTACGCGGCGGGCCGGCGTCACGAGAGCCACCGGCCCGCGATCGTTCATTCGAGATATTCGCGCAGCATCTGTGCGCGGGTGGGGTGGCGGAGCTTGGCCAGTGTCTTGGACTCGATCTGGCGGATGCGCTCCCGTGTCACGCCGAACTCCCGGCCGACCTCCTCAAGGGTGCGCGGGTGGCCGTCCGTTAGGCCGAAGCGCAGCTGGATGATGCGCTGCTCACGGTCGGACAGCGAGCCCAGAATGCCGTCGAGCTGATCTTGCAGCAGGATGAACGCCGCCGCCTCGATGGGGACCACGGCGTCGGCGTCCTCGATGAAGTCGCCGAGATCGGAGTCCTCCTCGCCGATCGGCGACTGGAGCGACACGGGTTCTTGTGCGACCCGCTGGATCTCCACGACCCGCTCGGGGGAAAGGCCCATCTCCTGGCCGATCTCGTCGGGTGAGGGTTCGCGGCCCAGGTCCTGGTGGAGCTGGCGCTGCACGCGCACCAGCTTGTTGATGGTCTCCACCATGTGGACCGGGATACGGATGGTCCGTGCCTGGTCCGCGATGGCTCGCGTGATCGCCTGCCGGATCCACCAGGTCGCATAGGTCGAGAACTTGTAGCCCTTGGTGTAGTCGAACTTCTCGACGGCACGTATCAGCCCGAGATTCCCCTCCTGGATGAGATCGAGGAACAGCATTCCGCGACCGACGTAACGCTTGGCGATGGACACCACCAGGCGCAGGTTGGCCTCGATCAGTCGTTGCTTCGCCCGTACTCCGTCACGGGCCAGCAGTTCGAGGTCGGTACGTTCTCCGGGGGTGATGATGGCCGCCCTGGCCACCTTCTCCTCGGCGAACAGTCCCGCCTCGATCGATTTCGCTAGTTCGACTTCCTCTTCTGCCGTGAGTAGCGGCACGCGGCCGATCTCTCGCAGATAGATGCGGACCAGGTCGCTCGTCGGCGCGCGCCGGGAGACGTCATCTCCGTCAACGCGCGCCGAGTCCTCGTGCCCACTGTGTGACTCGAGGACTTCGACACCCTGCTCACCCAATATCCGGACGACTCGATCCATCGAGTCGGCCGGCAGGTCTGAGCGGTCGATCGCGGCAGCGACGTCGTCGACTGTTATTCCGCGCTCTCTGCCGCGTGCGACGAGGTCCGCCACCTGCTCAACCGATGGCGTTTCGCTTGGCAGCACCGAAGGGCCCACGATGACAGTGTGCGTCAAGGTGACCGCGTAACGGGGGACCTATTTTTGTGTCCCGTGCGTCACAATGACCCGATCCCTCGCTCGCGCAACGTGCGTCTCTGCTGCTCAAGGGCGACGAGGTCACCGAAAAGGCGGTTGTACTCCTCTTGGTGCTCGACCGGATTCAGCCGTCCGAGTTTGGACTGTACCTGCGTGATCACTCGGGTGACCTGCACTTCCTGCAATCTGGACAACATTGCGTGCGCATATCGGTTGTCCGGATCCCCGGTGGATTGCAATGGCTCCACCGCCAGGCTGGTGACCATGTCCCTGACCTCGTCGTTCGGTGCGGCCTCGCGCAGCCGGCCGGCCCATTCGGGTCCACTTGCGGCCGCGGTGCCGCCGAGTTCGGCGATCAGCTCGCGTACGGCGGCGTGGCCCGGCACCATCAGCGCGTCGGCGGGCACGGCGTCGAAGCCGGGACCGAGCAGCGCGGGCCGCTGGACGGCGAGCTTGAGCGTCTCGCGCTCGACCCGCGCGATCGGGTCGTTCGGGTCGTAGGCGGGCCGCTGCGGCGGGGGCGGGGCCTCGGCGGTCTCGGCGCCCCGGCGGCGCGGGTCGCCGCGACGGCGCGTGGCGTGCTCGCGGACCCGGTGCAGGACGAACTGCTCGTCCAGGAAGCCGGTCCACTTGTCCAGGTCGATGGCGTAGCGGTCGCGCATCCCGCGGTCGCGGATCCCCGCGATGATCGGCGCGGCCGCGTCGATGGCGGCCAGCCGGCCCTCGGTGGTCTCCAGGTCATACTTTTCGATCGTCGCGCGGATGGCGAACCGGAACAGCGGCACGCGTGAGGCGACCAGGTCGCGCACGGCGGCGTCGCCGTGCTTCATCCTCAGGTCGCACGGGTCGAGCCCGTCGGGCTGGACGGCCACGAACGTCTGCGCGGCGAACTTGTGCTCGGACTCGAACGCCCGCAGCGCGGCCCGCTGGCCGGCCGTGTCGCCGTCGAAGGTGAAGATGACCTCGCCGCTCGCCTCGTCCTGGTCCATCAGGAGACGACGGAGGATCTTGATGTGCTCGTCGCCGAACGACGTGCCGGAGGTCGCGATGGCGGTGCCGACGCCTGCCAGGTGACAGGCCATGACGTCGGTGTAGCCCTCGACGATGACGGCCTGCCGCCGCCGCGCGATCTCCTTCTTGGCCAGGTCGGCGCCGTAGAGCACCGAGCCCTTCTTGAACAGGGGCGTCTCGGGGGTGTTGAGGTATTTCGGTCCGTCGTCGCGCTCCTCCAGCCGCCGCGCGCCGAACCCGACGACGTCGCCGGTGAGGTCGCGGATCGGCCAGATCAGCCGGCCGCGGAACCGGTCGATCGGCCCGCGGCGCCCCTGGCTGGCCAGGCCGCCGGTGATCAGCTCCTTGTCGCTGAAGCCGCGGCCGCGCAGGTGACGGACCAGCGCCTCCCATTCGTTCGGCGCGTAGCCGACGCCGAACCGGCCGGCCTCCTCGCGGCCGAACCCGCGCTCGGCCAGGAACCTGCGGCCCAGCTCGGCGGCCGGGGTCAGGAGCTGCTCGACGTAGAACTCGGCCGCGGCCCGGTGCGCCTCGACCAGCCGGGTGCGCTCGCCCTTCTGCCGGCCGGGGACGTAGCCGCCCTCGGTGTAGCGGAGCTGGATGCCCGCCTTGGCCGCGAGCCGCTCGATCGCCTCGGCGAACGACAGATGGTCGATCTTCTGGATGAAGGCGATGGCGTCGCCGCCCTCGCCGCAGCCGAAGCAGTGCCACAGGCCGTTGGAGACGTTGAAAGAGGGCGACTTTTCGTCGTGGAACGGGCAGAGGCCCTTGAGCGCGCCACCTCCGGCATTGCGGAGCTGGACATACTCCCCCACGACCGCGTCGATCGGCGACCGTTCGCGTACGAGTGCGATGTCTTCATCGCGGATCCGGCCTGCCACGTCGGCAGTCTAGTCGCGTCACGCCGCCAACCGAGCCACCTGTGACCATTCGTATTGACTGGACAAATCACGCACATACACGGTGTACTGGCCCAACTTCGGCGGGCTTCGGCACTCTCCGAAACTCGCCATCGGGTGCACGGGGTGCGCCGGCGAGCGGATTCACGCGTGCGGCCGTCCCCCTATTCCGGCGGCTGCGGTGAGCATGGGGTGTCAGTGATGACCGAAGTCGTCCTCGACGCGGTGAACAAGGTTTTCCCGGACGGTTTTCACGCCGTCCGCGACGTGAGCCTGCGCGTTCCCGACGGCGAGCTGTTCGTCCTCCTCGGCCCGTCCGGCTGCGGCAAGTCGACGATCCTGCGCATGGTCGCCGGGCTGGAGGAGATCACCTCGGGCAGCCTGTGGCTCAGCGGCCGTCTCGCCAACCACCTCCCGCCGCGCGAGCGCGACCTGGCGATGGTGTTCCAGAACGGCGCGCTGTACCCGCACCGCAGCGTCCGCGGCAACATCGCCTTCCCGCTGGAGGTCGCCGGCCGCAACACCGACGACTCGCAGGAACGCATCGTCGAGCTGTCGCGCGCGCTCGGCATCGAGGAGACGCTCGGGCGGCTGCCCTCGACGCTGTCCGGCGGCCAGCGCCAGCGGGTGGCGATGGGACGTGCGCTGATCCGGCAGCCGGGCATCTTCTTGATGGACGAGCCGCTCTCGAACCTGGACGCGGGCCTGCGCACCGAGCTGCGGATGGAGATCGGCGCCCTCGTACGGTCCCTGGGCGTCACCACGCTGTACGTCACCCACGACCAGACCGAGGCCCTCACCCTCGCCGACCGCGTCGCGATCCTGCGCCGCGGGGTCCTGCAGGACGTCGGCACGCCGCAGCAGGTCTACGACGACCCGGCGACGGTGTTCACCGCGGCGTTCCTCAGCGCCCCGCCGATCAACCTCGTACGCGCCTCGGTCCGCGCCGACCAGAACGACGGGGTCGTACTGGGCTTCGGCGACCAGCACCTCAGCATGCCGTGGTCGGACCCGCGCGCCGCCGGGCTGGTCTCCCAGCACGGGTCGTTCGTCACGCTCGGCATCCGCGCCGACGCCCTGCGCCCGGACCCGGACGGCCTGGTCTCCGGGCGGGTGCGCGCGCTGGAGTTCCACGGCCACGAGTGGCTGGCGCACATCGAGGCGGGGGTGGCGCTGCTCGACACCGAGGCGTTCCGCGACGACGAGCCGCCACATGAGGAGCGTGGCGGCGACCCGGGCCTGCTGCGGCGGCTGCTGCGGCAGACGAAGATCATCGCCGACGAGGAGGAGCCCGCTGAGCGTGTCACGCACGGCGGCACCCACCGCCGGTCCGACCTGGTGTTCCGGCTGGAGACGCGCGCGGGGATCGCCGTCGACCAGAACGTGCGCCTGTCCATCGACGTCGACCGCGTGCTCCTGTTCGGCGAGGACGGCCGCCGGGTCGACAAGGTCGAGCGCTGACCGCACGCGCCGCCGCCGATCACGAGACGTGCCGCGTTGTGTTTCGGCTGGGAAAATTCGTGTTACATCGAGGTCTCGCCGTTCTCACCGGCGGCGGCGCGAGCTAGCGTCGCTGTGTGCTGATCACGCCACACGAGCAGGAGCGCCTGCTGATCCACGTGGCGGCCGGGCTCGCCCGCGACCGCCGTGCACGAGGTCTGCGGCTCAACCATCCCGAGGCGACCGCGATCATCGCCGCGTACGTGCTGGAGGGCGCGCGCGACGGGCGCGGGGTGGCCGAGTTGATGGAGGCGGGCCGCGACGTGCTCACCCGCGAGGACGTGATGGAAGGAGTGCCGGAGATGCTCGACTCCGTACAGATCGAGGCGACCTTCCCCGACGGCACCAAGCTCGTCACCGTCCACCGGCCGATCCCGTGAACGGCGTTCCCGGCGAGATCGTCACCGGCGAGGGCGCGGTGGAGCTGAACCCGGGCCGCCCGCGTACGACGCTGACCGTGGTCAACACCGGCGACCGGCCGGTGCAGGTCGGCTCGCACTACCACTTCGCCCAGGCCAACGACGCGCTGGAGTTCGACCGGGCGGCGGCGCGCGGGCACCGGCTCGACGTGCCCGCCGGCACCGCCGTACGGTTCGAGCCGGGCATCACCCGCGAGGTCGACCTCGTCCCGCTCGCCGGACGCCGTGCCGTACCCGGGCTCCGCCATGAGTGAGATCTCCCGCGGCCGCTACGCCGCCCTGTACGGGCCGACCGCCGGCGACCGCGTACGCCTGGCCGACACCGACCTGTTCATCGAGGTCACCGAGGATCTGAGCCGGGGCGCCGGCGCGGGCGACGAGGCGGTCTTCGGCGGCGGCAAAGTGATACGCGAGTCGATGGGCCAGGGCGACGGCGACCCGCGCCGACGGCGCGCCCGACCTGGTCATCACCGGCGTCGTCGATGCTGGACCACTGGGGCGTCGTCAAGGCCGACGTCGGCGTGCGCGACGGGCGGATCGTCGCCCTCGGCAAGGCCGGCAACCCCGACACGATGGACGGGGTCCACCCCGGCCTCGTGATCGGGCCCGGCACCGAGATCCTGGCCGGCAACGGGAAGATCCTCACCGCCGGCGCGGTCGACTCCCACGTCCACCTGATCTGCCCGCAGCTGTCGACGAGGCGCTCGGCGCCGGTGTGACCACGCTCGTCGGCGGCGGCACCGGCCCGGCCGAGGGCACCAAGGCCACCACGGTCACGCCCGGCGCTTGGTATCTGGCCCGCATGCTGGAGGCGATGGACTCCTTGCCGGTCAACGTCGCGCTGCTCGGCAAGGGCAACACGGTCTCCGAAGAGGGCATGTGGGAGGCGCTGCGCGGCGGCGCGTCCGGGTTCAAGCTGCACGAGGACTGGGGGTCGACGCCGGCCGCGATCGACGCGTGCCTGCGGGTCGCCGACGCCTCGGGCGTGCAGGTGGCGCTGCACAGCGGACACGCTCAACGAGGCCGGCTACGTCGAGTCGACGCTGAACGCCATCGGCGGCCGGTCGATCCACGCCTACCACACCGAGGGCGCGGGCGGCGGGCACGCGCCGGACATCATCACGGTCGCCGGGCACCCGAACGTCCTGCCCTCCTCGACCAACCCGACCCGGCCGCACACCGTGAACACGCTCGACGAGCACCTCGACATGCTCATGGTCTGCCACCACCTGAACCCCTCGGTGCCCGAGGACCTGGCGTTCGCCGAGTCGCGCATCCGGCCCGACCACGATGGCGGCCGAGGACGTCCTGCACGACCTCGGCGCGATCTCGATGATCGGCTCGGACTCCCAGGCCATGGGCCGGATCGGCGAGACGATCATCCGCACCTGGCAGACCGCGCACGTGATGAAGAACCACCGTGGCGGGCTGGATGACAACCTGCGCGCACGCCGCTACGTCGCGAAGTACACGATCTGCCCGGCGATCGCGCACGGCCTCGACGACGGAGGTCGGCTCGGTCGAGGTCGGGCAAGCTCGCCGACCTGGTGCTGTGGGACCCGGCGTTCTTCGGCGTACGGCCGCACGTCGTGCTCAAGGGCGGCATGATCGCCTGGGGGCGGATGGGCGACGCGAACGCCTCGATCCCGACGCCGCAGCCGGTGTTCCCCCGGCCGATGTGGGGCGCGAGCGCCGCGGCCGCGACCTCGGTGCACTTCGTCGCCCCGGCCGCGATCGAGGACGGACTGGCCGGCCGGCTCGACGTACGCCGACGGCTCGTGCCGATCAAGGACACGCGGAGACTCGGCAAGGCGGACCTGCCGCTCAACGACGCGCTGCCCTAGATCCGGGTCGACCCCGACACGTTCACGGTGTCGATCGACGGTGACGAGGTCGAGCCCGCGCCGGTGTCCGTGCTGCCGATGGCCCAGCGTTACTTCCTGTTCTGATGATCTGATGGGCCGCGCACCGAGGGACCGCCGGTGAACACCGCGCTGCTGCTGCTCGCCGACTCGCGCCTGCCCGCGGGCGGGCACGCCCACTCCGGCGGGCTGGAGCCCGCCGCGACCGCCGGGACCGTACGCGACCTGGACACACTCGCCGGACTTCCTGCGCGGCCGGCTCGCCACCGCCGGGCTGGTCTCCGCCGGGCTGGCCGCGGCGTCGGTGTCGGGGAACCGGGCCGCGCTGGACGCCGAGGCGGACGCCCGTACGCCCTCGCCCGCGCAGCGGCGCGCCTCGCGTGCCCAGGGCCGCGCGCTGCTGCGTGCGGTGCGCGCCGCGTGGCCGGACCCCGCGCTGGACGAGCTGTCCGCACCGCACCACCCGGTGATGCTCGGCGCGGCGGTACACATCGCGGGCGGCACGCCGGGCGAGGCGGCGGCGATCGCGGCGTACGGCTCGGTGACCGGGCCCGCGTCGGCGGCGGTACGGCTGCTCGGCCTGGACCCGCTCGGCGTGCAGCGCGTGCTCGCCGGACCTGGCCGGCACGCGTCGACGCCGTCGCGGCGGAGGCGGCCTCGACCGTACGCGACGGCGGGCTGCCCGCGGCGTCCGCGCCCGGCCTGGACCTGCTCGCCGAACTCCACCAGCAGGCCGACCTGCGCCTGTTCGAATCCTGACGCCGGGGAGATGAGCCCATGGGACTCGACCACAGCCACGACCCGCACGAGGTGCGGCCGCACCGTGCGCTCCGGCTCGGCATCGGCGGCCCGGTGGGCAGCGGCAAGACCGCGCTGACCGCCGCGCTGTGCCGCCTGCTGCGCGACGAACTCGCCCTCGCCGTGGTCACCAACGACATCTACACGACCGAGGACGCCGACTTCCTGCGCCGCAACGCGGTGCTGGACGACGACCGGATCATGGCCGTGCGCACCGGGTGCTGCCCGCACACCGCGATCCGCGACGACATCTCGGCCAACCTCGACGCCGTCGAGTCGCTGGAGGAGCGCCACGGGCCGCTCGACCTGGTCGTCGTGGAGAGCGGCGGGGACAACCTGACCGCGACGTTCAGCCGCGGCCTGGCCGACCGGCAGATCTTCGTGCTGGACGTCTCCGGCGGCGACAAGGTGCCGCGCAAGGGCGGCCCCGGCGTGACCACCGCCGACCTGCTGGTGGTCAACAAGACCGACCTCGCGCCGCTGGTCGGCGCGGACCTCGGGGTGATGGCGCGCGACGCGGAACGGGTGCGCGACGGGCGGCCGATCGCGTTCACGTCGCTGCGCGAGGAGCCGGACGTGCCGGAGGTGGCGACCTGGGTGCGGGCGATGGTGCGGGGGCGGACGCACGCGTGAGCGGGTACCGGTCGCGTGCGGCCGTGGCCGCCTCGCGCGGTCCCGGCGGGCGCACCCGGGTGACGCGGCTGCGCTCGGACGGCCCGCTGGCGCTGCGCGAGTCGGGCGGCGCGGTGTACCTCGTGGGCGCGGGTGCGGGGCCGCTCGGGGGCGATGACCTGTCGCTCACGATCGAGGTGGGGCCGGGTGCGTGCCTGGACGTGCGCTCGGCCGCCGCGTCGCTGGTACTCCCCGGCTCCGGCGTCTCCCGCCTGGCCGTACGCGCCGAGGTCGGCGCCGGGGCGCGGCCTGGTCTTCACCCCGGAGCCCTCGATCGCCGCGGCGGGTTGTGACCACCGCGCGCTCACCTCGGTGTTCCTGGACGAGGGCGCGGAGCTGGTGTGGCGGGAGGAGATCGTGCTGGGCCGCCACGGCGAACGGCCGGGCCGTTACGTCAGCCGCTTCGAGGCGACTGCCCGCGGTCGTCCGCTGCTGCGGCACGAGTTGCGCGTGGACGAGGACGCGCCGAGTGCCGCGATCCTGGGTCCGGCACGCGCGGTCGGGACGGTGCTGCTGGCCGGCCCGGACCTGACCGCCGAGCCGTACGCCGCCGCGGGTCTGTCGGTCCTCCCCCTCGCCGGCGCGGGTGTCCTGGTGACCGCACTGGCGACCGACACCGTACGGCTGCGCGGCCTGCTCGAACAGGGTCATGCCGCCGCGCTCTCGCCGTGATCACCCCGGCGCGGGTACGCCTCGGCGTCACCCGTCGCCCCGCCCGGCCGCCGCGTCGAGGCGTGCCCGCTGGCCGGCCGTGAGTTCGAGGTCGACGGCGGCGAGGCTCTCGTCCAGCTGCGCCACCGAGGACGCGCCGACGAGCGGGAGGACGCCGCCGCCGATGAGCCAGGCGAGCACCACCTGGTTCGCGGTCGCGCCGGTCTCGGCGGCCACCGCGCGCAGCGCCGCCAGGCGCGCCGGCGTGCCCGCGTGGTCGAACTCGACGCCGAGCGGCTTGTCCGCTCGCACGTACGCGCCGCCGAGCAGCGGCGAGTAGGCGACGAGCGGGAGATCCTCGGACCTGGCGTAGCTCAGCACCTCACCGCTCGCCACGCCCAGGTCGCCGTCCGGCGAGCGCAGGGTGGGCAGGTCCGTACGCTGCCGCAGGTAGGTGTGGTGGTACTGCAGGACCTCATAGCCGGGCAGGCCGGCCGCCGCGGCGAGCGCTCGTGCGCGTTCGACCCGCCACGTCCAGTGGTTGGAGGCGCCCAGGAGGCCGGCCGTGCCTTCGCCGACGAGGTCGGCGAAGGCCACGACCGTCTCCTCCAGCCGCGCACCCGGGTCCTCGACGTGGGCGTACAGCAGGTCGAGCCGCTCGACGCCGAGGCGTTCGCGGCTGCGCTCGGCGGACTCCCTGACGACCTTGGCCGACAATCCCTCGATGTCACGGCCGCGCGCACGCGCGGGTGCGTTCGGCCGCCCGCCGAGTTTGGTGGCGATGACGATCTCGGCGCCGGCGCCGCGGCCGCGCCGCCAGCGGCCGAGCAGTTCCTCGCTCTCCCCGCCCTGGGTGCCCTCGACCCAGAACGCGTAGTTGTTCGCGGTGTCGACGAACGTGCCGCCGGCCTCGGCGTACCGGTCGAGGATCGCCATCGACGTCGCCTCGTCGGTGACCGTGCCGAAGAGCATCGCGCCCAGGCACAGCACGCTCACGTCGCGGCTGGTCCGTGGATCCCGGCCGATCGTGCGGTATCTCATGTCGTTCCCTCTCGATCCCGCCCCGTACGCGGAGTCGAGAGGGAGTCTGGATCCTAGAGTCGTCTCTAGGTCAAGGCACCAGGCCGGGCTAGATCAGCGAGGACAGCGGTACCTCCGGGTCGGCGAGGCGCGCGGCGTCCACCTGCTTGCCGGACCGGATCAGCGCCTGTACGTCGTCCGTGACGTCCCAGACGTTGACGTTCATCCCGCCGACGACCCGGCCGCCCGAAAGCCAGAAGGCGACGAACTCCAGGTCATCGGAGTCGCCCGAGACGTACGCCGCCGGGTCCTTGCCGCGGTAGACGACCTGGTCGTAGTCGCCGGCCCAGTCGCCCGACGCCTCCATGCCCAGCTCGAACTGGTCGCTGTAGAAATAGGGCACGCGGTCATAGACGACGTCGCGGCCGAGCATGGCGCGTGCCGCCTCGGGGCCACCGTTCAGTGCGTTCGCCCAGTGCTCGACGCGGATCCGGCGGCCGAACAGCGGGTGGTGCGCGTTCGCGACGTCACCGGCGGCGAAGATCTCCGGGTCGGACGTGCACAGCGACCGGTCGACGAGCACGCCGTTGTCGACCTCGAGGCCCGCCGCCTCGGCGAGCGCGGTGTTGGGCACCGCGCCGATACCGACGATCACCACGTCGGCGGGCAGCGAGACGCCGGCCGAGGTGACCACGTCCGCGTCGGTGATCTCCGCGACTCCGTCGCCGAGGGTGAACTCCACGCCCTGGCGCCGGTGCACGCTCGCGAACACCTCGCCCAGCTCGGGGCCGAGCGCGCGGTGCAGCGGCGTCGGCTCGGGCTCGACGACGTGGACCTCGTTGCCGTAGCCGCGTGCCGCGGCGGCCGCCTCGAGACCGATCCAGCCCCCGCCGACCACGACGACCCGGCGGCCGCCGCCCGTCAGTGCGGACCGCAGGCGTTCGGCGTCCTCGGCGGAGCGCACGTAGTGCACGTGCTCACGGTCGGCGCCGGGGACCTCGAGGGTTCGCGGCGAGGCGCCCGTCGTGAGGAGGAGCCGGTTGTAGCCGATCGGCTCGCCGTCCGCGAGAGTCACCTTGCGCCGCGCGCGGTCGATGGCGGTCGCGCGCTGAGCCGAGCCGCAGCTCGACGTCGTGGTCGGCGTACCAGGACTCCTCGTGCACGTAGGTCTTGTCGAGGGGGTCCTTGCCGGTGAGGAACTCCTTGGTGAGCGGCGGCCGTTCGTACGGCCTGCGCGTCTCGTCCCCGATCAGCACGAGTCTCCCGGCGAAACCCTCCTCACGCAGTTTCTCGGCCGCCTTGGCGCCGGCCAGGCTCGCGCCGACGATGACGAACGTCTCCGGGGTCTCCTCGGGCATCTCATCGGGCAGCTGTGCACCTCCAGGATCAGGTCAGGGTGACCCAAGTATGTCCCGGTGGCGGCGGCTCAACCGGCGATCTCGCGATGCCACGCGAGCGCGGCCGTGTCGGTGAGCGAGGCCACCTGGTCCACGACCGCGCGAAGCCGCGCGGCGTCGTCGGGTGCCGCCTCGTGGAAGTCGCGGAACACCGGGGCGAGCGCGCCCGGCGCTCCCGCGTCCAGTGCGGCGACCAGCTCGCAGAGCACCTCGCGCTGCTGCCGCCGTACCTTCTCGTGGCTCGCGCGGCCCATCACGTAGTGCGCGGCGACGCCCTTGAGCAGGGCGCACTCGAGCCGCTGGGCGCGCGGCACGACCAGGTCGGCGGCGTAGCGGCCGAGCGGGCCGCGGCCGTACGCGGCGTGGGTGGCCTCCTCGGCGGCGCGGCAGAACCGGCCGATCAGCTCGCTGGTGAGGTTCTTCAGCGCGGCGAGGGTGCGGAGCGTCCCGTCGTAACGCGTCGGCCAGTACGGCTCGGCGAGCAGCGACGTGAAGCGCTCCTCCAGCTCGGCCACGCCGGCGTCGCAGTAGAGCTCGGCGGTGAGCCGGCAGACGTCGCGGCGCTCGGCGGGGTCGGCCAGCGCGCCGAGGCTCACGTGCTCGGCGTGCAGGCCGTCCTCCAGGTCGTGCACGGAGTAGGCGACGTCATCGGACCAGTCCATGACCTGCGCCTCGAAGCAGAGCCGCCCGGCCGGCGCGTCCTCGCGCACCCAGCCGAACACCGGCCGGTCGTCCTCGTACACGCCGTACTTGCGCAGGCCGTACTTGCGCAGGCCGGCCTCGCTCATGGCGTCGTCGCGGGTCCAGGGGTACTTGATCGCCGCGTCGAGGGTGGCGCGGGTCAGGTTGAGGCCCGCGCTCTGGCCATCGGCCGCGAACGACTTGGCCTCCAGGCGGGTCAGCAGCCGCAGGCTCTGCGCGTTGCCCTCGAACCCGCCGCAGGCCGCCGCGACCGAGTCCAGCGCCGCCTCGCCGTTGTGCCCGAACGGCGGGTGCCCCAGGTCGTGCGACAGGCACGCGACCTCCACGAGGTCGGGGTCGCAGCCGAACGCCTTGCCCAGCTCACGGCCGATCTGCGCGCATTCGAGCGAGTGGGTGAGCCGGGTACGCGGGCTGTGCTGCCCAGCCGCCCGCGCCGCCCGGGCCCGACCTCGTGGGCGTGGTGGTGATCACTGCCGTCGAGTTCGACGACCTGGGTCTTGGCGGCCAGCCGGCGCAGGGCGGCGCTGTGCAGCACGCGAGCGCGATCGCGCTCGAACGGCGTGCGCTCGCGCCGCTTCGGCGGCTCGTCCGCCCAGCGCTCGTGGTCGCGTACGGCGTACGGAGTGTCCGGTCATGAGAGTTCGAGGCTATGTCCTGCGCCGGGCCGCCGCGCACGACGGCGCGAGAGTCGGCGGAACCGGCCGCCCGGCCAGGCCCTCTAAGGTCGTGCCCGTCCCGGCGGCAGCCTGTCGCCGCCGGTGGGCAACCGCATGAACGCATTAGCGGAACATCAATACGGACATCCTTCACCCATGGTTTGATACCGGCCAGAGATTGGTTTCCCCTTATGAGGATCTTCATGAGACGTGGTTCGGCACTGCACCCCGCGGCAGTCCTCTCCGTTGCGGTCGCGCTCGTGTTCGCGCTGGCGGGCTGCGGTACGGGATCGGGCGGTTCGGGGGGCGGCGGAGGCGGGAGCGGCGCGCAGGCCGCCGGCCCGCCGGCGGGCGGCTGGCCGCAGCCGGAGAACGGCCAGATCACCACCAAGATGTGCGGGCTGCTGACCGACGCCGACTACGCGAAGTACGGCCACCACCGGCTGCCGGTAGTCTCGCAGAAACGCGTCGATGACGCCCCGAACGCGGTCGAGTGCCTCTACATGACCTCGGACGAGCTCGACCTCGGCCTCCAGCCGACCGCCGAGGCCGCCAAGGTGGCGTACGCCGCGGCACTGAAGGACCACAAGGACCGGCTCAG
Source organism: uncultured Actinomycetota bacterium (assembly GCA_963799975.1). Taxonomy (GTDB): domain Bacteria; phylum Actinomycetota; class Actinomycetes; order Streptosporangiales; family Streptosporangiaceae; genus Actinoallomurus. Next base: position 2,770,859 of record CAWCZF010000006.1, read on the forward strand.
CGAGGACCAGCGCCCGACGGTCCTGGCCGAGAACGTCGTGCCGGGCGCCGAGGAGAGCTGGTTCGACTACTGGACGCTGGGCAGCGCGCCCTCGAAGTTCACGGAGTACCAGGTCGAGGCGCGGCGAGGCGCACTCACCGTCGGCATCATCCTCAGCGGGCTCAAGGGCAAGTCGGAGCAGAACCCGCGCGTACTGCTCAGCGGACTGGCCGGCCTCGTCCTGCAGCGCATTCCGAACGTGGGCAAGACCGACACGGGCGTCACGAGCAAGGTCAGGTTCACGGTGACCGGCACGGGCCGCGCACGTGAGATCGGCTACAACGACCCGACGTCGGCCAAGTCGGTCACCCTGAAGAACGTCAGGCTGCCGTGGCACACCAGCCGGCCGCTCGTCAACACCGGGACCACCTCGTTCGTGTTGCTGAACCTCACCGCGACGGCCGTCGGCCCGATGGCGGCGATCGGCTGCAGCATCTCCGTCGACGGCCAGCCGGTGATCGACGAGGCGCCGCGGATCGGCGGCTTCACCAGCTGCATTAAGTCCTACACGCCGACGAAGTTAGCCGCCCGCCGGACCCTTCGTCGCCCCGAACGCCCGGCGGGCGGCCTTCCATGGCCGCTCGCCGGGCGTTCGCACACGTGTCAGCCGGTGAACGCCTTGAAGATGCCGGTGAACTCATACGTGCTCTGGCTGACGCCGCTGCACGTCGGGGAGAGGGTGCCGTTCGGGCAGCCGCCGTTGTCCCGGCCGACCGACCAGAAGCCGACGTAGCCGACGTGGTTGGACTGGGCGTAGCTCAGCACCTGGCGCGCGATCGCCTGGGTCGTGATCGGGCCCGTGTCGTTCTTGCCGATCATCGGCGTGAGGCCCAGCATGCGCTTCAGATCGGCGTCACTCTTACCCGGCCAGATCTGCCGCATCTGACCCAGCGTGGCGTTCGCCGCCGAGACCAGCGCGTCACCCCAGTCGCCCGAGAAGCCGAAGTCCATCAGCATCGGGTTGACCGTCACGTTGAGGCCGCGCGACGCGGCGTCCTGCAGGATCTGCACCGAGAACGGGTCGACGCCGTAGTCCTGGCCCTGGACGCGCAGGGTGTAGGTGATCGCGGTGCCGCGCGCGCTCTGCAACTGCTTGAGCGCCGTGTTCACCTGGGCGACCGGGATGGCGGCCTCCACGTCCACGTCCAGGCGGTTGCCGCCCACCGCGTCCAGCGCCTTCTCGTACGCGGCCAGCAGGGCGGCGCTGCTGCCGCAGGTGGTCTCCAGGTACGGCCCGGCGGCACCCCCGGTGGCCACGGTCACGTCGCCGCCGACGCCCTTCAGGTCGTTGACCTCGCCGATGACGCGCGAGTCGTTCAGCGGCACCGTGCCGCCCCAGGACGGGTTGCAGCCCGTGCTGTCGGCGAGCGCGAAGGCGAGCGTGAAGTGCTTCTGGCCGGTCGCGTTCGCCACGTCGCGCAGCGCGGGCGTCGCCATCGTGATGTCGACGTACGGGGAGAAGCGGCCCGCGCCGGAGCCGCCGCCGCCCGAGGCGTCCGTCGTCGCGGTGACCGAGGCGCTGAAGGCCGAGGAGTTGCCCGCGGCGTCCTTGGCCCGGACCTTGAAGGTGTACGCGGTCGAGGCGCTCAGCCCCGAGACCGTCGCGCTCGTCCCGCTGACCGTCGTGGCCGAAGAGGAGCCCTGGTAGACCTCATAGCCGGTCACTCCGACGTTGTCGGTGGAGGCGGTCCAGGACAGCGACACGCTGGAGGAGGTGTGGCCGGTCGCCGCCAGGCCGCCCGGCGTCGTCGGGGGCTGGGTGTCCGAGCCGCCTCCGCCGCCGCCCGTGCACGCCGCGCCGTTGAGCGTGCACCCGGCCGGCGCGGCGGTGCCGGCGGCCACGAAGCCGAACGAGGCCGACGCGCCGGGTGCGAGGCTCCCGTTGTAGTCACGGTTCTTGAAGGCGTAGTGCGCGCCGGTCTGGGTCAGCGTCGCGTCCCAGTAGGTACCGGCGGTGGTGCCGGACGGCAGGTCGAACGCGACCGTCCAGCCGTTCATCGTCGCCGTGCCGTTGTTGGTGATCGTGTACTGCCCCTGGTAGCCGTTGTCCCACGAGGACGTCTTGGCGAAGGTCGCGGTGCTCGCCGCCGCGTACGCCGAGGTGGCGGGCAGCAGCAGGAAGGCGAGGGGCAGGAGCAACGCTCCGAGGACGGACAGCCGGGCTCTCTTCACGGCGGGGACCTCTTCTCCGGAGATGCGCAGAGCTTCCAGAGCCGCACCGCTCCTCCGGGACCGCGCGGAAGGTGGATCCGGCTCCCGGCCGCCGTCTGGCGGGTCACCGCGGCCGGGAGCCGGCGATCAGCCCCGTGAACCGGTCGTTGATCAGGGGGAAGCCGTGGGCTGCTGGCAGTCACCTGAAGTGGACTCGATCCGGTCAGGGTCCGTCAATATCTAACAGTAAAGTTTCCTATTAGAATTTGGGACGACAGGACGCGGCCCAAGTCACGGCCTAGACCGCATTCGGCGAGGTCCGCCCCAAAGAGAGTTTTCCGCGCGCCGCAATCGGCCGCCCACGTGACGGCCGGCGGGTGGTCTCGGAGTCTAGGGCTCGTCGCGCCAGCGGCCGAGAAGCTGGAAGTACAGGTAGCCGCCGGTCTCGCGGACGATGTAGTGGAACTGCGTGTCACGTGAGTAGACGGTCGGGCCGCTGCGGGTGGGCGAGGTCACGGCCTGGATGCCGTTCGCGCGCGCCATCGTGCGGGAGCGCAGCGCGTGCGGCGGGTCTGTGACGATCACCGCGGTGTGCCAGTGGAGCTTTCGGAACTCCGCGCCCGCCGCGACCATGCTCTGGAGAGTGTCGCTGCCCGTGGGGACGGCGACCAGCCGGTCGGCGGGCACCCCGCGCTGGTTGAGCCAGGTCTTCCCGCTGCCCGCCTCGGTGTAGCGGTCGCCCGGCCGGTTTCCGCCGACGGTGAGGATGTTCTTTGCGACCCCGTCCTTGTAGAGCGAGAGCGCGTGCCGCAGCCGCCAGGCGAGCACGTCACCCGGCGTGCCGTTGAACTGCGCGGCGCCCAGCACGATGATCGCGTCGGAGTGCGTGCGCACGTCTTCTCGCGCGACGTACCAGACGTAGCCGCCCGCGGCCAGTGGTGTGCCGATGACCAGGGTAAGGGTCAGATAGACGGCACGGCGCACCCAGCGCCAGGGTGACCGCCGCCGCGGCCGGTCGTCGCCGGCCCTGTCTTCGTAGGGCACCGCGCCGGGCGGTTCGCCGTCGCGCGAGCGCCGGGGAAGGTCCTCGCGCGTCGGGTCCGCCGGCCGGCTGGGCAGGTCGATTCGCGTGCGCGGCGACTCCTCCGCGTCCTCACCGGCATTCCGGCGAATCTCGACGGTGGGGTCCACGCCGTCCGGCCGCTCCGTGATCGTTCCTCCATCTCTCACGACCGGTCAGACGAGTCAGCCGGGCCGATTGTTCATGCGCTCTCGCTATCGATCGACTCTATAGCGGCACGGCCCGCTTCCAGGCGAGCGACCGGGATGCGGAACGGGGAGCACGAGACGTAGTCCAGGCCGGCGTCGTGGAAGAAGTGCACGGAGTCGGGGTCGCCGCCGTGCTCTCCGCAGATGCCGAGCTTGAGGTCCGGCCGCGCCTTGCGGCCCTCCTCGACGGCGATCCGCACCAGCCGCCCGACCCCCTCGACGTCGAGCGTCTCGAACGGCGACACGCCGAAGATGCCGAGCTCCAGGTAGCGGCCGAAGAACGCCGACTCGACGTCGTCGCGGGAGAATCCCCAGGTGGTCTGGGTGAGGTCGTTGGTGCCGAAGGAGAAGAACTCGGCCGCCTCGGCGATCTGACCGGCCGTCATCGCGGCGCGCGGCAGCTCGATCATGGTGCCGATCAGCGCCTCGACGCCGACCTCCGCCAAGATCCCCTCGGCCTCCTCCCGTACGATCTCCAGCTCCTGCACGGCGCCGACGAGCGGGATCATGATCTCCGCGTGCGGGTCGCGGCCGGCCTCGGTCAGCTCGGCGACGGCCTCGGCGATGGCGCGTACCTGCATCGCGAACAGCCCGGGAATCACCACGCCGAGGCGTACGCCGCGCAGGCCGAGCATGGGGTTCTGCTCGTGCAGCCGTCGTACGGCCTCCAGCAGCCGTTCGTCCTCGTCGTCGGCGTCGCCGGTGGCCACCTTCACGGTCAGGTCGGTCAGGTCGGGCAGGAACTCGTGCAGCGGCGGATCGATCAGCCGTACCGTCACCGGCAGGCCGTCCATCGCCTCGATGATCTCCTTGAAGTCCTGCTTCTGCAGGGGCTCCAGGGCGTCCAGGGCGGCACGCCGGTCGTCCTTGGTCTCGGCGAGGATGAGGTCCTCGACGTACTGCCGCCGCTCGCCGAGGAACATGTGCTCGGTCCGGCACAGCCCGATCCCCTGCCCGCCGAACCTGCGGGCGCGCGCGGCGTCCTCGGCGTTGTCGGCGTTGGCGCGCACGCCGAGCCGGCGGCGCTCGTCGGCGTGGCTCATGATCCGGTCGACCGCCTCGACCAGCTCGTCGTTCTCGCCCTCGGGAAGCGTGCCCTCGAAGTACCGCACGACCGGGGAGTCGACGACGGCCACCTCGCCCAGGTAGACGGCGCCGGAGGTGCCGTCGATCGAGATGACGTCGCCCTCCTTGATCGTCACATCGCCCGGGCCGTTCGCCCGCCGTCCCCGTACGTCGATCTCGAGTTCTTCGGCGCCGCAGACGCAGGTCTTGCCCATGCCGCGGGCGACGACCGCGGCGTGGGAGGTCTTGCCGCCGCGCGAGGTGAGGATGCCGCGGGCGGCGATCATGCCGTCCAGGTCGTCGGGGCTGGTCTCGCGGCGCAGCAGGATGACGTCCTGCCCGTCGCCGGCCAGCTCGACCGCACGCGCGGAGGTGAACACGGCCTTGCCGACGGCCGCGCCGGGCGAGGCGCCCATGCCCTTGGTCAGCCGCTCGGCGTCGCCGGTGTCGCCGAACCTGGGGAACATCAACTGGGCGAGCTGGTCGCCGGTGACGCGGCGCACCGCCTCGTCCGCGTCGATCAGTCCCTGGTCGACGAGCTGCGTGGCGATGCGGAACGCCGCGGCGGCGGTGCGCTTGCCCACTCTCGTCTGGAGCATCCAGAGCTTGCCGCTCTCGATGGTGAACTCGATGTCGCACAGGTCGAGGAAGTGGTTCTCCAGCGTCTCCATGATCTGGAGCAACTGGTCGTACGCGTCCTTGTCGATCTGCGCCAGGTCGGTCAGCGGCACCGTGCTGCGCACGCCGGCGACGACGTCCTCGCCCTGGGCGTTCTGCAGGTAGTCGCCGTAGATGCCCTGGTGGCCGGTTGCCGGGTCGCGGGTGAACGCCACGCCCGTACCGGAGTCCATGCCCAGGTTGCCGAAGACCATCGCGACGATGTTGACCGCGGTGCCAAGGTCTGTGGGGATGCGTTCCTGGCGGCGGTAGAGGACGGCGCGAGGTGCGTTCCAGGAGCCGAAGACCGCCTTGATCGCCAGGTCCATCTGCTCGCGCGGGTCGGTGGGGAACTCCCGGCCCGCCTGCTCCTGGATGATCTCCTTGTACGTGCCGACCAGGCCCTTGAAGTCCTCCGCCTCCAGGTCCACGTCGGCCTCGACGCCCTTGTCGCGCTTTGCCGCGTCGATGGCGTCCTCGAACAGGTCGCCCTCGATGTCCAGCACGGTCTTGCCGAACATCTGGATCAGCCGCCGGTAGGAGTCCCAGGCGAACCGCTCGTTGCCGGACCGCTCGGCCAGGCCGTGCACGGACTCATCGTTCAGCCCGATGTTGAGCACGGTCTCCATCATGCCGGGCATGGAGAACTTGGCCCCGGAGCGGACGCTGACGAGCAGCGGGTCGTCGGGCTGGCCGAGGCGCTTGCCCATCTCGCGCTCCAGCGCCTCGAGGTAGCGCCCGATCTCCTCGTCCAGGCCGTCCGGCACCGACTCGTGCTCCAGGTAGTAGCGGCACGCCTCGGAGGTGATGGTGAAGCCCGGCGGCACCGGCAGTCCGAGGTTGGTCATCTCGGCGAGGTTGGCGCCTTTGCCGCCCAGCAGGTCCTTGAGATCCTTGTTGCCCTCGGTGAAGTCGTACACGTACTTCGGCATTGGGGACGCTTCCTCACTCCCGGCGTGCAGAATGCGGTGACTCTACCCAGCTCTCGGTTAATCGTCGGTCACTGTGGGCGTTGGTCGGTGTTCGCGCAGGTCAGACCGGGTGGAGTGGTCTATTCCAATACCGACATTCCCGGGCATTTTGCCCAATAACCCCCTAGTCCGGCCTTCCCTCACAGACCTCTCCCTATGTACTTACCCTCGGCCGGTCATGAAATGACGGGGTCCGCACCGCGTACGCGGAAGGGGGCGCCGGCAGGCCGGCGCCCCCTTCGCGGAGTGCGATGGTGCGGTGGTGCGGTAGTGCGGTGGTGTGTGGTGGTGAGGGTGCGGTGGAGGCGTGGTCAGCAGCCGAGCAGGCGGGTGGCGAGGAACGCCTCCACCTGGTCCAGGCCGATGCGCTCCTGGGCCATCGAGTCACGCTCGCGTACGGTCACCGCGTCGTCCTCCAGCGTGTCGAAGTCGACCGTGACGCAGTAGGGCGTGCCGACCTCGTCCTGGCGGCGGTAGCGCCGACCGATCGCGCCCGCGTCGTCGAAGTCGACGTTCCAGTTGCGCCGCAGCGCGGCCGCCAGGTCCTTGGCCTTCGGCGACAGATCGGTGTTGCGCGACAGCGGCAGCACGGCGACCTTGACCGGCGCGAGCCGGTGGTCCAGCCGCATCACCACACGCTTTTCCATCTTGCCCTTGGCGTTGGGCGCCTCGTCCTCGCTGTAGGCGTCCATCATGAACGTCAGCACGCACCGGTCGACGCCCGCCGCGGGCTCGATCACCCACGGGACGTAACGCTCGTTCTTCTCCTGGTCGAAGTAGGACAGGTCCTGGCCGGAGTGCTTGGCGTGCGTGGACAGGTCGAAGTTGGTGCGGTTCGCGATGCCCTCGAGCTCGCCCCACTCGCTGCCGGGGAAGTTGAAGTGGTACTCCACGTCCACGGTGCGCTTGGCGTAGTGGGACAGCTTGTCCTTCGGGTGCTCATAGAGCCGCAGGTTGTCCTTGGCGATCCCCAGGTCGACATACCACTGGAAGCGCGTGTCGATCCAGTACTGGTGCCATTCTTCGTCGGTGCCCGGCTCGATGAAGAACTCCATCTCCATCTGCTCGAACTCCCGCGTACGGAAGATGAAGTTGCCCGGGGTGATCTCGTTGCGGAACGACTTGCCGATCTGGCCGATGCCGAACGGCGGCTTGCGCCTTGCGGCCTGCTGCACCGCCGCGTAGTTGATGAAGATCCCCTGCGCGGTCTCCGGCCGCAGGTACGCGAGGCCGGACTCGTCCTGTACGGGGCCGAGGTAGGTCTTGAGCAGCCCGTTGAACATCTTCGGCTCGGTGAACGCGCCGCGCGTGCCGCAGTTGGGACAGCTCAGCTCGGTCAGGCCGTTCTCCGGCGCCTTTCCGTGCTTTTCCGCGTACGCCTCTTCGAGGTGGTCGGCGCGGTAGCGCTTGTGGCAGGACTGGCACTCGGTCAGCGGGTCGACGAACTCCTTGACGTGACCGCTCGCCTCCCACACCTCGCGGGCCAGGATGACGCAGGAGTCGAGGCCGACGACGTCGTCGCGGCCCTGCACCATGGACTTCCACCACTGCCGCTTGACGTTGTTCTTCAGCTCGACGCCGAGCGGCCCGTAGTCCCAGGAGGCGCGCAGGCCGCCGTAGATCTCACTGGACGGAAAGACCAGACCCCGGCGTTTGCTGAGGTTGACGACGGTCTCCATCACATCGGAACGACGGGCCATGAGCGATTCTCCATCCGGCTGGCGGTCGGCGGTGTTCCCCGCGAGGAGTGTTCCCGCAAAGTTGGCATGCGGCGCCGGTCTCACCGACTCACGCGAACCGACTCACGCGACGTTTCGGCTCCGGCGCCCCAGGATCTTCAGCTTAGGACACCGCCGCCGCCGCCGCTCCCCGAAATGCCGCGTAGCGTCACGGGAGTGTCACCCAGCACCACACGCACCGGTCGGGCGATCAGCCGACGTTGCCGTCCACGGAGTCACTGTCGATCTTGAGCCGTACGCCGCCGTGCTTCTCCACATGGTCGCCGCGGAACTGCTTGATCCGGTGGTGGCCCGGCCACCACTCGTCGTCGACGTAGCGGTCGCCCCACACGTCCGGCCTGCGGTCCCAGTGCGCGAACCAGATGGCCGTGGGCTTGCTGATCCCCTCGGCGCCGCCCAGGTCGCGGATGCCCGAGCGCACGCTGCCATAGACCCCCGGCGTGAACGCCATCGCACGTACGGCCCTGGTCCACGCGTCGAGGAACGCCAGCACCGCGTCCCGGCAGCCGGGCCGGTGCCGCTTGTACGGCTCCAGGTCGAGATAGATCGGGGTCTTGGGCGCGAGGCCGAGTGACATCGCGCGGTTCACCGCGTCCGCCGCCGACAGCCGACCGGCGAGCACGGCGGTCGCGGGCGAGAACCTCGGCCGTGCCGCGGCACACGGCGCCTGCGGGCCGACGTACGTCGGGATCAGCCGCCAGCCCATCGCCTGCACGGCGGCCACCCAGCGCCGGGACAGCCGCCCGTCCGGGCAGGCGCGTGCGGGGCCGCCGATGTAGACGTTGGCGGCGACGAAGTCGGCGCGCCACGCGCGCATCGCCGCCAGCGACGGCGCCGTGCAGGTGTCGAAGCCGGCGCCGGCGACCCAGCGGCGCCCGCCGCTCATGCGCTCGGCCTCGTGCGGCGGAACCGCGGTGATCTCGCCGAGGACGCGCTCGAGCTCCTTGCGGCCGGTCCCGTACGACCCGGTGATCAGCACTCCTGCCGCCGGCACCGCCGTGCGGATCTCCCCCGTCGCGGCGTCGCGTACGGTCAGCGCGGGCATCCCGGCGAGTGAGGTGCGGCCGTCGAGCAGCCCGCTCGCCAGCGCCGCCGCCTGCGCGGTGAGCGGCTCGACGTGCAGCGCCTCGGTGCGTCCGACGGCGTGCGCCGGGCAGAGCTGGTCGTGTCCGGCCGGGCCGAGGTAGAGCGCGTGGCGGTCGAACCGCAGGCACTCGGCCGAGTCGCGGCCGAGGCGATGGACCGGCCAGCCCGCCGGCACGGTGATCCGCAGGCCGCGGTAGTCGACGGTCGTGTCGGCGATCGCCCGCGGCGACCCGATCAGCGGCGCCTGCAGAAGCACTCCCAGGACACCGGCGTACAGACCGGCACGTCGCATCGCGTTTCCCCCCGGGGTCGTCGTCCGTCCGACCATGATCGGCAGGAGCGGACGCGCGCGGGCGGAGTGCACGCGTACTTGTGCGGGCTTTCGGGCAGACCCGCCCTGCCCTTTACCTACCCGGCCCTTTACCCGGCCTGCCCGTCCTCGGCGGCCGCGACGATCTCGTACGCGCCCGCCTCGTCGATGGCGAGCCGTGACAGCGGGATGAGCGCCACCCGCACCTCGTACGCGCCGAGGGCGCGCCGGTAGTACCCCGCGCCGTCCCAGTCGGTCACCATCGCCCACAGGTCGAGGTCGTCGACGGCGCGCCCGAGGCGGCCGGACCGGTGACCCGGGCTGCGCTCGACGGCGCGCAGCACCTCCTGGGCGGTGCGTACGAAGGCGTCGGTCTCGGCCGGGGGGACGCGATAACGGGTGATGGCGAGCACCGGACCATGATGCCGGAGCCGTGGCGACGCGCGCACCGCCGGCGCGGATGCGCCACCATGGAGGGGTGTCCACCAAATCCGCGATCCGGCGGCAGAGCGCCGTCTTCCTCGTCTACGTGCACCAGCTGCCCCGGTGGGTGCCGCTGATCCTGCTGCCCGCGCTGCTCGTCGCCGGGCTGGCGCTGCCCGGGGCCCTCGGCGCCGTCGCGCTGGCCCTGCTGGCGCTCGGCGTGTGGTTCCTGTTCATGGCCTCGCCGCCGCGCAACGCCGCGCATCTCGTGATCAGGTTCGCGGTCCCGCTGGTCCTGGTCGCCGTGGCGGTCGCGAAGCTGCTCGCCTGACGGAATCACGCGTCATATCGTGGTTTTGACAATCATTTTCATGTTCATTCATACTTGGCGGGTGGCAACCCGACGGCTCCTGCCCCTCGTCCTCGCCGCGGCACTGCTCGCCGCGAGCGGGTGCGGCGCGCGGGCGAACGGCGGCGGGCGGCCGAGGATCGCCGCCGCCTTCTACCCGCTCGCCTGGCTGGCGCGGCAGGTCGCGGGCCCCGGCTTCACCGTGCAGAACCTCACCAGGCCTGGCGCCGAGCCGCACGACCTCGAGCTGACGCCACGGCAGGTCATCGACGTCGGCGAGGCCAAACTCGCCTTCTACGTCAAGGGCGTGCAGCCGGCCGTCGACAAGGCCGTGCGCGAACACGCCAAGCACCACTCACTCGACGCCGAATCCCTGGTCACGACGTTGCCAGCGCCGCAGGACGAGGCGCACGACGGCGCCGCCGACCCGCATCTGTGGCTCGATCCCGTCCGGTTCGCGACCGTGGCGACGGCGCTCGGCGAGCGTCTCGCCCGCGTCGACGCGCGGGGCGCCGCCGGCTACCGCGCACGCGCCGCACAGGTCGTCGCCGGCCTGACCGCACTGGACGGAGAGTTCCGTACGGGCCTGCGTGCGTGTGCGCGCCGGGACATCGTCACGGGCCACTCCGCCTTCGGCTACCTCGCGGCACGCTACGGGCTCCGGCAGGTCGGCGTCTCGGGACTCGACCCCGAGGCGGAGGCGTCGCCGAGCCGGATCGTCGAACTGACGGGGCTCATCCGCCGTACGGGCGCGACGACCGTGTTCACCGAGACGCTGGCCAGCCCGAAGACGGCCGCCGCGCTCGCGCAGGAGGCCGGAGTGCGGACCGAGGTGCTCGACCCCGTCGAGGGCGTACGGCCGGGCTCACGCGACGACTACTACTCGATCATGCGCCGCGACCTGGCGGCGCTCCGCACCGCCTTGGGGTGCCCATGAGCATTCCGTTCTCCCTGACCGGCGGCGAGGTGCGGCTCGAACGCCGCCTCGTGCTGCGCGGCGTCGACCTGGCCGTGCGGCCGGGCGAGGTCGTGGCCGTCATGGGCGCCAACGGGTCCGGCAAGTCCACGCTCGTACGCGCGCTGCTCGGGCTGATCCCGCTGTCCGCGGGGCGTGCCGAGCTGTACGGCGTGCCGCCGTCGAGGTTCAAGGAGTGGCGGCGCATCGGGTACGTCCCCCAGCGCCTGTCGATCGGCGGCGGAGTGCCGGCCACCGTACGCGAGATCGTCGCCTCGGGACGGATCGCACGCCAGTCGCGCCTGCGCCCGTCCTCGGCCGCCGACCGCGCGGCGGTGGACCGCGCCCTGGAGGCCGTCGGGATGGCCGACCGCGCCCGCGACCCCGCGCAGGAGCTGTCCGGCGGCCAGCAGCAGCGCGTGCTCATCGCGCGTGCCCTGGCCGGCGAGCCCGACGCGTTCGTCATGGACGAGCCGACCGCCGGGGTCGACTCCCGCAGCCAGGAGACGCTCGCCGCCACGCTGGGCGAGCTGGTCGGCTCGGGCCGTACGGTCGTGCTGGTCGCCCACGAGCTGGGCCCGCTGGAACCGCTCATCACCCGCTCGGTCGTGCTCGACCAGGGCCGCATCGTGCACGAGGGCGCCCCGCCGCGCCCGCAGGGCGACTGCGCGCTGCCCGGCCACGACCACGTGCACCCGCACGCCCCCGCCGCCGAACCCCGCCTGCTCTCATGACCGGCCCCCGCCGGGACCGATCCGGCCGGCGCCGGACCGCGATGATCGGACTGCCATGATCGAGCTCTTGTCCTATGACTTCCTGCGCCGCGCCCTGATCGCGGCGCTGCTCGTCGGCATCGCCGCGCCGGCGGTCGGCACCTTCATCGTGCAGCGGCGCCTGGCCCTGCTCGGCGACGGGATCGGCCACATCGCCCTCACCGGCGTCGGCCTCGGCCTGCTGACCCGCACCTCCCCCACGATCTTCGCGCTGATCGTGTCGGCGCTCGGCGCGGTCGCCATCGAACTCCTGCGGGTGCGCACGCGCACCGGCGGCGACGTCGCGCTCGCCCTGCTGTTCTACGGCGGGCTGGCCGGCGGCGTGCTGTTCGCGAACCTGTCCGCGGGCAGCGCGAGCCTGAACAGCTACCTGTTCGGCTCGATCAGCAGCGTCAGCACCGGCGACCTCTACGTCGTGGCGGGGCTGGCCGTGGCGGTGCTCGTCATCCTGGCCGTGTTCGGCCGCGAGCTGTTCGTGCTGTGCCAGGACGAGGAGGTCGCGCGGGCGAGCGGCCTGCCGGTGCGGTTCCTGTCGCTGCTCATCGCGGTGACCGCCGCGCTGACGGTGGTCGTGGCGATGCGCGCCGTCGGGCTGCTGCTGGTCAGCGCGCTGATGGTGGTGCCGGTGGCGGCCGCGCAGCAGCTCACCCGCGGCTTTCGCGCCACGGTCGGCCTGGCGGTCGTCGTCGGCATGGTGGCCGCCGTCGGCGGCCTGTGGGTGTCGGTGGACGCCGACATCGCGCCCGGCCCGACGATCGTGCTGCTCGCGATGGCCGTCTTCCTCGCGGCCGTCGGGGCTGGAAGAGTGATCCGCATGCGCCGTACGGAGACCTCATGACCGGCCGCCGCGACGACGTGCGCCAGGCACTGGCCGCGACGGACGGTTTCCGCAGCGCGCAGGACCTCTACGCCGACCTGCGCGCGTCGGGTTCGCGGATCGGGCTGACCACGGTGTACCGCGCGCTCCAGGTGCTGAGCGACTCCGGCGAGGTCGACGTGCTGCGCACCCACGACGGCGAGGCCGTCTACCGCGCCTGCCGTACCGGCGAGCACCACCACCACCTGGTCTGCCGCGTCTGCGGCCGTACGGTGGAGATCGAGGGCCCGGCGGTGGAGAAGTGGGCCGAGGCCGTGGGCGCCGAACACGGCTTCAGCGACGTCACCCACACCGTCGAGGTCTTCGGCACCTGCTCCGCGCACTGAGCCGTGCCGGGCGGCCTCAGCCGACGGCGCTGAAGGTCGCCTCGGCCCGGTCGCGCTCGGCATAGAGTCGCCAGGCGGTCTCGGCGATGGCGTCCGGGTCCAGCGAGCCGACGTCACCGAACCGGTCCTGGTTGGACCGTACGAACGCGTGGATGTCGCCGCGTTCGATCAGGCCGCCGATCGTCAGCGCGCCCGCGTAGACGCCTTGGTCGGCCAGTCCGGCGTGCAGGGTCAGGGCGTAGTTGCGCAACGCCGCCGAGGAGACCGCCAGGTCGCCGAGGGCGGGCATCGGCAGGACGGCGCTGATGCCGCCGGCGAACAACAGCCCGCCGTCCCCGCGCTCGCTCATCCCGGGCAGCACCTTGCCGACCACGTCGATGGCCGGGTACACCCAGCTCATCGCCTGCCGCACGTCGTCGGAACCTGCCTGGGCGATCGGCACCGGCAGCGCGTCGGGATCGGCCGCGCCGGGGCCGTAGTAGACGACGTCGATGGTCCCGTAACGGCCGGCGACGGCGTCCAGGACCGACAGGAGCCGGTCGCGGTCGCGTACGTCGGCGGTGAAGGAACCGGCCTCGATCCCCGCCTCGGCCAGTTCCGCGAGGTAGCCGGCGTGCCGGGCGTCGGTGCGGGAGACGAGTGCCACGGTGTAGCCCTCGCGGCCGAAACGGTGGGCGATGGACATGCCGAGACCGGGACCGACGCCGATGACGACGGCGGTCTTGCGGGTGGCCGGGGGGCCGGCGGTTTCGGGCATGGTCGTACCTCCTCGTAGTTAAGTTGAGGTGACCCTCAACATGGACCGACGCTACCATGAAGTCGAGGGTGCCTTCGAGTTAGGTGGACCGATCATGACGACGGAAGCCAGGCCGCTGCGGGCCGACGCCGCGCGCAACCGCGACAAGCTGCTGGTCGCCGCGGTCAAGGTGTTCGGCGAGCGCGGCCTCGACGCGCCGCTGGAGGAGATCGCCCGCCTGGCCAGGGTCAGCATCGGCACGCTCTACAACCACTTCCCGACCCGGGAGGCGTTCTTCGACGCGATCTTCCCCGAGCGCCTGGCCGCCCTGGACCGGATCGCCGAGGCGGCGCTCGCCGATCCCGATCCGTGGGACGGCTTCCGCGGCTTCCTCGAGGGCCTGTTCGCGCTCCAGGCCGAGGACCACGGCCTCAACGACGCGCTGGCCCTGCGCTTCCCGGTGAGCGCCGAGGTGACCGAGGCATGTCACCGCGGCTTTCGCCACGCGGACCGGATCATCAGACGTGCCCAGGAGAGCGGGCAGCTGCGCTCCGACTTCGAGCCGCAGGACCTCGCCACGGTGATCTGGGCGATGTCACAGGTCATCCGGGAGTCGATGGAGGTGGCACCACAGACCTGGCGCCGGTGCCTCGCGTTCTTCCTGGACGGCCTGCGCGCCGGGGCGGCGCATCCCATCGCGGTGCCGCCGCTGACCTCGGGACAGCTCGCCGAGGTCATGCGGGGCCGGTGAGCCCGGCCCGTCAGCGGGTCGCGTTGCCGACCTGGTTGGGCAGCGCGCCGCCGAACCTGCGGTCGCGGCGGGCGTACACCTCGCACGCCTGCCAGAAGTGGCGGCGGTCGTAGTCGGGCCACAGCACGTCCTGGTAGACGAACTCGGCGTACGCGGCCTGCCAGACCAGGAAGTTGGAACTGCGCTGCTCACCCGATGGGCGCAGGAACAGGTCGACCTCGGGCACCTCGGGCCGGTAGAGGTAGCGCGCGAAGACCTTCTCGTTGATCTTCTCGGGGCGCAGCTTTCCGGCCTGGACGTCACGGGCGATCGCCGCCGCGGCGTCCGCGATCTCGGCACGCCCGCCGTAGTTGACGCAGAACTGGAGGGTCAGCACGTCGTTGTGCTCAGTCATCCGCTCGGCGTCCTCGAGCTCGCTGATGACGCTGCGCCAAAGCTTCGGCCGCCGCCCGGCCCACCGGACGCGTACGCCCATCGCGTGGAGCTGGTCGCGGCGCCGGCGGATCACGTCGCGGTTGAACCCCATCAGGAACCGGACCTCATCCGGCGAACGCCGCCAGTTCTCGGTCGAGAACGCGTACGCCGACAGGTACGGCACGCCGAGCTCGATCGCCCCCATGATCACGTCGAAGAGGGCGTACTCCCCCATCTTGTGGCCCTCGGTACGCGGCAGCCCGCGGTCCTTGGCCCACCGGCCGTTGCCGTCCATGACGACGGCGACGTGGCGCGGGATCAGCTCTTTGGGGAGTACGGGCGGTCGCGCGCCGCTCTCGTGCGGCTCCGGCGGCTGTACGGCCCTCATGTTCGCGTTCGTCTCCTAAGTGTCCAGAACCGTGGCGCCCGGAACCGCCGTGTCTCGAACCACAGTGTCTCGAACCAGGGTGTCCTGAACCGTCTCGGGGGATTCGCCCTGGGGCCCGGCGGCCGCCCTCGGCGCCTCCCGCTCCACGTGACGCAGGGAGCGGATGCCGTGTTCGAGGTGCCACTGAAGATAGGCGGCGACGAGGCCGCTGCACTCTACCCGGTGCCGGGATTCGCTCGCGTCGGCGCGGTCCCAGTTGCCACGCAGCAGCGCGATCATCAGCCCGATCGTCGCCTCGGCGGGGCTGGCCGAACCCGGCGGCCGGCACGACCCGCACACCATGCCGCCCGCCGCGATCGCGAACGACCGGCCCGTACGCTCGCCGCACCGCGCGCAGTCTTCCAGCGCCGGCGCGTACCCGGCGATCGCCAGCGACCGCAGGAAGAACGCGTCGAGCACCAGGCGCGGATCGTGGCCGCCCTCGACGAGGGTCCGCAGGCCGCCGACGACCAGCAGGAACTGCCGGAGCGCCGGTTCCTTCTCGACCGGGGTGAGCCGCTCGGCGGTCTCCAGCATCGCGGTGCCCGCGGTGTAGCGCGGATAGTCGGTGGCGAGCCGCTCGCCGTACGGGCGCAGCGTCTCGGCCTGGGTGACGAGGTCGAGCGAGCGCCGCTCGTAGAGCTGGAGGTCGACGTGTGTGAACGGCTCAAGCCGCCCGCCGAACCGCGACTTGGTCTTGCGCACGCCCTTGGCGGCCGCGCGTACGCGCCCGGTGCGCCGGGTCAGGATCGTCACGATGCGGTCGGCCTCGCCCAGCTTCTGGGTGCGCAGGACGACGCCCTCGTCACGATAGAGACTCACGCTCCCATTGTCCCGTACGAACCGGGTGCCGCGGCGGGAACGGACCCGGTCGGGGGAACGCGGCGAGGCTCGCCGGAGTCCGAACCTGTGGTTCGATCTCAGTGATTCGATCTTGCTCAGCACCCGACCCGCACAGGGAGAGAACGTGACCTGCTTCTTCGACGCGTCCCACGGCCACGGCAGCCAGGAGATCTCGTGGTCGCCGCAGTGGGGGGTGCCACGGCCGGTGCTCGCCTGCCTCGCGTGCACGCAGCGCTGGACCGACCACCTCCAGGGACGCGGCTACCCCCAGGCCGGCTATCCGCAGCCGGGCTATCCGCAGGCGGGTTACCCGCAGCCCGGATATCCGCAGCCCGGCTACCCCCAGCAGGGTTACCCGCAGGAATACCGCAGGACTACCCACAGCACCGGCGCGGGTTCGGCGCCGGCTCGGTGGTCGCGGCCGGCGCGGCCGGGTTCGTGGGCGGCATGGTCGTCAACGAGCTCTTCGACGACGACGAGGGCCACCACGTCGAACACGTCGACGTGGTCGAGCACGTCGAGCACGTCGACGTCGTCGAGGTGGTGGACGACTACCAGGATTACGGCGGTGACTGGTAGGAAACTACAATTGTAAACTCAGCGTAGGTGGAAATTAACACTCGGTGACCACATGCGGCCGAGTGGAAAGTGGTGTGGATCACATTCATCGTGCAAATGTGAATCCATGAGATGCACGATAGTTCCGCCCCACGTACTCGAGCACGTCGCCGAGCAACACGGCGACGAGCAGGTGCGCGAGCTGGTCCAGCGCACCCTCACCCTCGACCAGCGGCAGCGCAGCACACGCGACGCCGCGCAGTTGATCGCCCAGCCGCCGCCGGCGACCGCGCCGGCGGCCGCGAACCGCACTCTCCACGACGCCGCGCACCAGGAGACGCTGCCCGGCCGGACCGTACGCTCCGAAGGCGGCGCGGCGACCGGCGACCAGCAGGCCGACGAGGTCTATGACTGGCTCGGCGTGACGTTCGACTTCTACAACACCGCCTACGGCCGCAACTCCATCGACGGCGGGGGCCTGCCGCTGGTGGCGACCGTGCACTACAGCAGCGACTATGACAACGCCTTCTGGGAAGGCGCCCAGATGGTCTACGGCGACGGCGACCAGCAGATCTTCAAGACCTTCACCGGGCCGCTGGACGTCACCGGGCACGAGCTGACGCACGGCGTCACGCAGTACTCCGGCGGGCTGGACTACCAGGGCCAGAGCGGGGCGCTGAACGAGTCGCTGTCCGACGTCTTCGGCTCGCTCGTCAAGCAGTACCACCTGGGGCAGACCGCCGAGCAGGCCGACTGGCTGATCGGCCAGGGCATGTTCGCCGACGGGGTCCACGGCGTCGCGCTGCGCTCGATGAAGGCGCCGGGCACGGCGTATGACGACCCGAACCTCGGCAGGGACCCGCAGCCCGCCGACATGGCGCAGCTACGTCGACACCGACTAGCGACAACGGCGGGGTGCACATCAACTCCGGCATCCCCAACCACGCGTTCTACCTAGCCGCGACCTCGATCGGCGGCAACGCGTGGGAGAAGGCGGGACGTGTCTGGTACGACACGATCACGAGCAGGAACGTACCGACCGGGGCGGACTTCGCGATGTTCGCGAGCATGACCTATGCCACCGCGGGCAAGCTGTTCGGTGCGACGAGCACCGAAGGCGACGCCGTACGCGAGGCGTGGACGGCAGTGGGGGTCAAAATCACGTGAGAGTGGCCGTGACCCGCAGCGGCGGGTTCGCCGGGCTGGTCCGCCGTGCCGAGGTCGACTCGGCGGACCACCCGGCGGTGGCCGGGCTGATCAACGATGTGCGGCTGGACGAGGTCCCCGAGCTGCGGCGTCTGCCCGACCGATACATCTACGACATCCAGATCGGCGACCGGTCCGCCAAGGTCGGGGAGGCCGACCTGGCAGGGCCCGCTGCGCGAGCTCGTCGACCACGTCATGACGCACGGCGGCTGACCTGGCGCCGACCGCCCCCGGAGAGGCGACCGGCGCCGCACGCTCAGCGCGTCGCCCGGTTGACCGCCGACAGCACGGCCTTCAGCGAGGCGGTGACGGTGTTGGCGTCGATGCCGGCGCCCCACAGCACCCGGTCCCCGACCTGGCACTCGACGTAGGCCGCGGCCTTGGCGTCGCTGCCCGCCGACAGCGCGTGCTCGGCGTAGTCGAGCACGCGGGCGTCGACCCCGATCGTGGCGAGCGCGTGCACGAACGCGGAGATCGGCCCGTTGCCGACGCCCTCGATCTCGCGGATCTCGCCGTCGACCCGTACGTCGACGTTGAGCAGGTCCTTCTCGTCCACCCGCGACGCGGCGCGGTGCGCGAGGAGTCCGACGCGCGGCCCGTTGGTGAGGAACTCGGTCTCGAAGATCTCCCACATCTGCTCGGGCGTGACCTCGCCGCCCTCGCCGTCGGTGTGCTCCTGCACCACGCGGGAGAACTCGATCTGGAGCTTGCGCGGCAGGTCGAGGGAGTGCTCGGTCTTCATGATGTACGCGACGCCGCCCTTGCCGGACTGGCTGTTGACCCGGATCACGGCCTCATAGGACCGGCCGACGTCCTTGGGGTCGATCGGCAGGTACGGCAGCGCCCAGCGGAACTCCTCCACCGGCACGCCTGCCTCGGCCGCGTCGCGCTGGAGCGCGTCGAAGCCCTTCTTGATCGCGTCCTGGTGCGAGCCGGAGAAGGAGGTGTAGACCAGGTCGCCGACGTACGGGTGGCGCTCGTGCACCGGCAGCTGGTTGCAGTACTCCACGGTGCGGCGGATGCCGTCGATGTCGGAGAAGTCGATCTCCGGGTCGACGCCCTGGGAGAACAGGTTCATCCCGAGCGTGACCAGGTCGACGTTGCCCGTACGCTCGCCGTTGCCGAACAGGCAGCCCTCGACGCGGTCCGCGCCGGCCATCACGGCCAGCTCCGCCGACGCGACGGCGGTGCCGCGGTCGTTGTGCGGATGCACCGACAGGGCGACGTGCTCGCGCCGTGACAGGTTGCGGCTCATCCACTCGATCTGGTCGGCGTAGACGTTCGGCGTGGAGCGCTCGATCGTGGACGGCAGGTTGAGGACGATCTCGCGGCCGGGGCCGGGCTGCCAGACGTCCATGACCGCCTCGCAGACCTCGAGCGCGAAGTCCAGCTCGGTGTCGATGAAGATCTCCGGGCTGTACTCGTAGCCGAAGTCGCAGTCGCCGAGGTATTCCTCGGCGAACTTCATGACGTGCCGGGTGCCCTGGACCGCCAGCGCCTTGCACTCGGCCTGGTCGATGCCGAACACCACGCGGCGGAACAGCGGTGCGGTGGCGTTGTAGAGGTGCACGGTGGCGCGGGGGGCGCCGGCCAGCGACCGCACGGTCCGCTCGATCAGCTCCTCGCGCGCCTGGGTGAGCACCGAGATCTGGACGTCGCCGGGGATCCGGTCCTGTTCGATCAGCTGGCGGACGAAGTCGAAGTCGGCCTGGCTGGCGGCCGGGAAGCCGACCTCGATCTCCTTGTAGCCCATGCGCACGAGCAGCTCGAACATGGCGAGCTTGCGCGCCGGGCTCATCGGGTCGATCAGCGCCTGGTTGCCGTCGCGCAGGTCGGTGGACAGCCAGCGCGGGGCCTTGGTGATCGTGTTGGCCGGCCAGGTGCGGTCCGGCAGGTCGACCGCGGGGAAGGCGGTGTAGCGCCCGATGGGCATGGCGCTGGGTTTCTGCCGCCGCGCGGCGCGTACGTTCGGGTTCTGGGGTGCTGCGTCGTGCTGCATGATGAAGGGTGCTCCCGGTGAAGTGCCTGCGGCCGACGGTCACACCGAAGCCCCGCGACGAGGGAGCCGGCCGTTACAGGCCCCCGTCGCGGCCGCTAAGGAGGAGCAGCTCGCGCAACACGATCACCAAGCTAACAGACCACATCGACATCTCCCCAATCGCATCCCACCAGGTGAGACGGCTGGGGAGTCAGGGGATGAGGACACTCAGGCAGGTGACGCAGCCTTCGAGCTTTTCGAACTCGCTGACGTCGACCACGGTGACGTCATACCCCTCGGCGGCGAGCTGGTCGGCGGTACGCGGCGCGGAGGCGCCGATGAGCACCTGTTTGTCCCCCAGCGCCAGGACGTGCGCACCGGCCGTCTCCTGCGCGACGCGGAGGTAGGGCAGCGCGGAGGTGTCGAGCAGCTCCGGGATGCCGATCAGGGAGCCGTCCGGCAGCGCCGTCATCGCGGACTTGAGGTGGAGGCAGTCGTTGAGCTGTACGGGCACGACGCGGCGGCCGCGGGTGGCGAGCAGCCGGGTCAGCTGGCAGAGCGCGTCCTCGTTCGTACGGGTCGAGCGCCCGGCGTAGACGGTGTTGCCGACCTGGAGGACGTCGCCGCCGTCCAGGATGCCGTCGTCGATCCGGGTGATCTCCAGCCCCAGCTCGGTGACGGTCTCCTCCATCGAGGCGATCTCCGGGGCGCGCTCGGGTGCTCCCGGTCGGCCGAGCACCGCGAGGTCGTCACAGACCACGACGGTGTCCTCGACGAAGACCGCGTCGGGCAGGTCGTCGGCGGCCGGCAGCCGGCGAACCCGCCAGCCCGCCGACTCGAGCGCGTCCGCGTACGCCTCGTGCTGGCGAGCGGCCAGCTCGGCGTCGACCGGCCGCCGCTCGATGTGCGTGATGATGCCCTCCGCCAGACGTGGGCTCGGCGGGCGGACCAGCGCGGTGCGCGGGCGTGCGACGGGCGTCGCGGCCGCTGCCGTGTCGTTCACTCGCGCGCCGCCCCCTCGGTGGTGCTGATCACGCCGACGGCGTGCGCCGGCGTCATGCCGAGACCTCCCGCGACCGCGTGCAGCGCCTGCCGCTCGCCGGCGCCGATCGCGCCGTCGGCGAGCGCGATCCGCACGACCTGGGCGAGGAACCACTCGCGCGCCTCGACGGTCAGCTGCGCACCGGCCTGCGCGATCACCGCGGCGGAGCCGTCGGCCGGCTGGGCCAGGTCGCCGGTCAGCATCTCGTCGTCGTAGGCGGCGAGGCCGTATCCGCGTACCGCCTCGACGGCGCGTCCGCGGGCGGCCGAGGCGGAGGGATCTCCGGCGGCCAGAACCGCGGTGGCGGCCGCGCGCATCGCCGTCGGCAGGGCGGCGGCCATCTGCCCGGCGGTGGGCAGGCGCAGGACGTCGAGGTTGAAGCGCGTCCGGCAGGTGGCGCACTCGACGACCTCGCCGACGCGGTTCAGCGGGATGACGGGGATGAAGAAGAGCGTGAACCAGCGGCGGGCGGCCCGCTGCCGGTAGTGGCGGTCGCCTCCGCAGTTCGGGCAGTGGAAGTCGCCCTCGCCGATGGTGCGGAAGAACACCGTGAGACCGAAGATCAGCAACATGGGTCTCCTCCTCTGCGAACACGGCCTCTGACGAACCCGGCCTCTGACGAAATCCGACGAAACACCGTGCCGGCGGGCGCGACGCCGGCGAACGCGGTGCCCGGCGAACACGCTCCGTGGCGAGCGCGGCCCCGGCGAAACGCCGTCGCCGCCGGGGATGGTACCCGCCGCCTCGATCCTGCCGTATCCGATCGTCGTGCCGAAACCGTTCGCCGATTCCCGCCATCGCCCCCGCCGGATCCCTTGCTCCGGCGGGGTCGCGATGACCGGAATTGGTTCGCGGCTCGGTTGTGATCTGCGAAGGGCTGTCCGCAAACCCGGAGAACTTCTACTCTGCATCACATGAGTCAGCCAAATGATCCAGGCTACGGCGGTGGTCAGCAGCCCTGGGGGACGCCAAGTCAGCAGCCCTCCAGCGGCCACCCCGGTCAGCAAGGCGGATATCCCCCGCAGGGCGGCTACCAGCCGCAAGGTGGATACCCACCGCAACAAGGCGGTTACGGAACCCCTCCTCAGCAAGGCTATCCCCCGCAACACCAACAACAGCAGCAGGGTTATCCGGCGCAGCAGGCGTACGGATCGTCGTGGCAGCCCTCCGCCGCCGCGGGCGGCCGCTCGCCGCTCGGCATCGGCATCGCGGTCGCCGCGGTACTGATGGCGATCGGCGCGTTCCTGCCGTGGGTGACGGTGAAGCTGAACTTCGGCTCGCTGAACCTCACGGGCACGCCGATCGGCGGCAGCAACATCAGCCGGAGCATGGCCGGTGTCAAGGCCGGCGAAGGCAAGATCGTCCTGGTGTGCGCGCTCGTGGCGATCGGCCTCGGCATCGCCGCGATGTTCGTCAACGGCAAGCTCGGGTTCCTCGCGGGAGTCCCGGGACTGATCGCGGTCATCGTGGTGCTGAAGGTGTTCGGCGACAAGGCCAAGTACGACCACGACGTGCCCAGCCTGGGCTCGGGCAGCGCCGTGCACGTCTCCTTGAGCGTCGGCATCTACGTGACGCTCGTCATGGCCTTCGCGGTGATCGCCTTGGGCGTGGTCTGCGGGCTTGCCTCACGGTCGAAGTGACCGCCTCGCCTCAGTCGTAGAAACCCAGGCGGCGTAGCTGCTTGGGATCGCGCTGCCAGTCCTTGGCGACCTTGATCCGCAGATCGAGGTAGACCTTGGAGCCGAGCAGCGCTTCGATCTGCCTCCGGGCGCGCGTGCCGACATCCTTGAGCCGCGCGCCCTTCGGGCCGATCACGATGCCCTTCTGGCTGGGCCGCTCGACGTAGAGCCACGCCTGCACGTCGATCAGGTCGTCGCGTCCCTCGCGCGGCCGCATCTCCTCCACGACCACCGCGATCGAGTGGGGCAGCTCGTCGCGCACGCCCTCGAGGGCGGCCTCGCGGATCAGCTCGCCGACCATCAGCTGCTCGGGCTCGTCGGTCAGCTCGCCCTCGGGGTAGAGCGGCATGCCCTCGGGCAGGTGACCGGCGAGCACGTCGCCGACCACGTCGAGCTGAAAGCCCGTCTCGGCCGAGCAGGGCACGACGTCGGCCCACTCGCCGAGCCGCGACACCTTGAGGAGCTGCTCGGCGATCTGGTCGCGGCTCACGAGGTCGGTCTTGGTCACCATCGCGACGACCGGCGTCCGCTTCACCTGGGCCAGCTCCGCGGCGATGAACCGGTCGCCGGGCCCGACCTGCTCGTTCGCGGGAACGCAGAAGCCGATCACGTCGACCTCGCCGAGCGTGGCGCGTACGAGGCTGTCCAGGCGCTCGCCGAGCAGCGTGCGCGGCTTGTGCAGGCCGGGGGTGTCGACGATGATCAACTGCGCGTCGGGCCGGTGCACGATGCCGCGGATCGTACGGCGCGTGGTCTGCGGCTTGCTGCTGGTGATCGCCACCTTCGTGCCGACCAGCGCGTTGAGAAGCGTGGACTTGCCCACGTTGGGGCGCCCGATGAAACAGGCGAAGCCCGACGTGAATCGAGTGCCGGTCGAGGGCTGGGGCGAGGTCACACCCTCGATTGTGGCGTACTCGCGGTCACCGCCGGACCGCATGGCGCCGGTCAGCTCCTCAGCACGGTGTGCACGGCGCCGTCCGGCCCGGCCAGCAGAACCGTCGCCTTGGGCCCGAGGTCGCGTACGGCGGCGACGTCGGAGGCGGCGCCGGTGTCAGTGACGAGTGCCGCCGCCTCCAGGTCCTGCGCGCCGCTGGAGACCGCCATCGCGACGGCGACCTGCAACGCGGTCAGCTTGAGGGAGGGCAGGTCCACCGGTCCGGCCGCGTAGGTCCGCCCGGTCTCGTCCCGCACCGCGGCCCCCTCGGCGGCCCCGGCACGCGCACGCGCGGACCGGGCGAGAGTAACGATCTTCACGTCTTCGGCATCGAGCTCGCTCACGCCGACCAGAGTACGTCCCCGTGCCGCCCGCGCGAACGCGCCGGGGCCGGTGCGGTCAGGCGTCGGCGTTCTCGCGGTCGCCCGAGGACTCGTGCGCCCGATCCGCGGTGAGACGCTCGACCAGCACGGTGCCGATCTTGTTACGGCGGCCGGCGAGACTCTCGGCGGTCAGGCGCAGCCCGGCCACAGTGGCCTGCGAGCCGGCGATCGGCACGCGGCCCAGCGCGTGGGCCAGCAGTCCGCCGACGGTCTCCACCTCGTCCACGTCGATCTCGACGCCGAACAGGTCGGCCAGGTCCTCCACCGGGAACCGCGCGGTGAGCCGCGCGCGCCCGTCGGCCAGGTGCTCGACCGGCGGCGCCTCCTGGTCGTACTCGTCGGTGATCTCACCGACGATCTCCTCCAGGATGTCCTCGATGGTCACCAGGCCCGCGGTGCCGCCGTACTCGTCGATGACGACCGCGCAATGGATCTGCCGTGCCTGCATCTCGCGCAGGAGCTCGTCGATGGGCTTGCTGTCCGGGACGTACGTCGCCGGGCGCATGATCGACTCGATCTTCTCCACGGACTCGCCGTCGCGGTATTCGTGGCTGCGCCGGACGATGTCCTTGAGGTAGGCGATGCCGATCACGTCGTCCTCGTTCTCGCCCACCACCGGGATGCGGGAGAAGCCGCTGCGCAGCGCGAGCGAGAGCGCCTGCCGCAGGGTCTTGCCGCGCTCGATGAAGACCATGTCCGTACGCGGCACCATCACCTCGCGTACGAGCGTGTCGCCGAGCTCGAACACCGAGTGGATCATCTCGCGCTCGTCGGGCTGGATGAGACGGCGCTGTTCGGCCAGGTCGACCAGATCGCGCAGCTCGGCTTCAGAGGTGAACGGGCCCTCGCGGAAGCCCTTGCCGGGGGTCAGCGCGTTGCCGAGCAGGATGAGGAGCTTGGGCAGCGGGCCGAGCACCCGCGCCAGCGGGTGGATCAGCGCCGCGCCGACGAGCGCCACCCGGTCGACGTGCTGGCGGCCCAGCGTGCGCGGGCTGACGCCGACCGCGATGTAGCTGACCACGATCATGACCGCGGCGGCCGTCGCGTACGCACGCCAGTTCTCGCCGAGCCAGGTGGTGCACAGCGCCGCGACGATGACGGTCGCGGCCAGCTCGCAGCTCACCCTCAGCAGCAGCACGAGGTTGAGGTAGCGCGGCGGGTCGGCGACGACCTCGGCCAGCATGCGGGCCCGGCGGCCGTCCTCGCGGACCAGCTCCTCGACACGTACACGGGAGATCCGCGCCAGCGCCGTCTCGGCGCTGGCGAACAGGCCCGCCACCGCCACCAGCGCGGCGGCGAGGATCAGCAGCCAGATCATCGGTGCGGTCATGGGGAGGTCTGCGCGCGTGCTTCGCGCCATGAGGCGAGAAGCTCCGCTTGCAGGCCGAACATCTCCTTGTGCTCCTCGGGCTCGGCGTGGTCGTAGCCGAGCAGGTGCAGGATGCCGTGGGTGCACAGCAGGTGGAGCTCGTCCTCGGCGCTGTGGCCCGCCTTGCCCGCCTGCTTGGCCGCGATGACCGGGCACAGCACCACGTCGCCGAGCAGCGCCGGGTCGGCCGGCGCGTCCTCGGCGCCGCCGGACACGTGCCCGGGGCGCAGCTCGTCCATCGGGAACGCGAGCACGTCGGTCGGGCCGGGTTCGCCCATCCACTTCTCGTGGAGTTCGGTCATCGCCGTCTCGTCCACCAGCACGATGGACAGCTCCGCCAGCGGGTGGACGCTCAGCCGGTCGAGCATGTGGGTGGCGAGCGTGGACAGCATCGCCTCGTCGACCTTCTCACCGGACTCGTTGAGCACCTCGACGCTCATCGGCCGGTCACCGCCCCCGCTTGCGCGTGCCGCGTGCCGCGGCGTCCTGCTGGAGCGCGCTGGTGCGCACGTCGTGGCGGTCATAGGCGTCGACGATCTGGCCGACCAGCTTGTGGCGTACGACGTCCTTGCTGGTCAGCATGCGGAAGCTGATGTCGTCCAGACCCTCGAGGATGTCCTGTACGACGCGGAGCCCGCTCTGCTGACCCGACGGCAGGTCGACCTGCGTGACGTCGCCGGTGACCACGACCTTCGAGCCGAACCCGAGCCGGGTCAGGAACATCTTCATCTGCTCCGGCGAGGTGTTCTGCGCCTCGTCGAGGATGATGAAGGAGTCGTTGAGAGTGCGGCCGCGCATGTACGCCAGCGGCGCCACCTCGATCGTGCCGGCGGCCATGAGACGCGGGATCGAGTCCGGGTCGATCATGTCGTGCAGCGCGTCGTACAGCGGGCGCAGGTAGGGGTCGATCTTCTCGTAGAGCGTGCCGGGCAGGAACCCCAGCCGCTCGCCCGCCTCGACCGCCGGCCGGGTCAAGATGATCCGGTTGACGTCCTTGGCCTGCAACGCCTTCACGGCCTTGGCCATCGCGAGGTAGGTCTTGCCGGTGCCGGCCGGGCCGATCGCGAACACGATCGTGTGCTTGTCGATCGCGTCGACGTAGTGCTTCTGGTTGAGCGTCTTGGGCCGGATCGTGCGGCCGCGCGAGGAGAGGATGTCGAGCGTCAGCACCTCGGCCGGCCGCTCGGTGGTCTCCGCGCGGAGCATCGCGATGCTGCGCTCGATCACGTCGGGGTTGAGTGGCGTGCCGGACTTCAGCAGGTCGAGCAGCTCCTCGAAGAGCTTGGCGACGAGTTCGGTCTCCTCGGCGGGGCCGGTGATCGTGATCTCGTTGCCGCGAACGTGGACGTCGCTGGCGAAGGTGCCCTCGACCACGTGGAGAAGCTCGTCACGGGAGCCGAGCAGCGCGACCATCGAGTGGTCGTCCGGAATCACGATCTTGACTTGCGTGCGCGCGCTGTCCGGTGCGGCGTCAGCGGTGTGAGTTGAATCGGCCATAGCCCGGCCTTGCGGCCTCTTCGTCCCTGCCTTCCGGTCACGTTGGGTCCTCGGCTGCGTCCCCCTCATGTTACCGGCCGGGGCCAACCGTTTTCGGGCTCACTCACCGGTGGAGGTCAGCCCGGCGGCCAGTTGAGGCCGCGCCCGCCGAGCACGTGGGCGTGCACGTGGAAGACGGTCTGGCCGGCACCCGGCCCGGTGTTGAAGACCACCCGGTAGCCGCTGTCGGCCACTCCGTCGGCCGCCGCGACCTCGTGCGCCTCGCGCACGACCTCGGCGAGCAGGTCGCCGTCGGTGGCCGCGAGCTCGGCGGCGGTCGCGTGGTGCTCCTTCGGGATCACCAGGACATGCGTCGGCGCCTGCGGGTTGATGTCGCGAAACGCCAGCGTGCGTGCGGACTCGCGGACCACGGTCGCGGGCACGTCGCCAGAGACGATCTTGCAGAACAGGCAGTCGTGTTCTGTCACTCAGCTCTCCTCATGCCCACGGTCAACCCACCCGGCCAACATGGCCAGCATGGCCGACATGGTCAGCGCGGCCAGCGCATGTTATCGCGGTCCGGTGACACGGCGGGCGCGTCCTCGCGGCACGCCGATCGTTCTGCGAATCGTTACGCGAGGGGGGCGGCGCAATGACCAACAACGGTCTTCATCTGGTTAGGGTTGCTGTCAGCGAACCCCCGGCGTACGGGCCCCCAGCCAGCCCTTCGAACACCCCCAAGCCGGAAACCGGACGAGTTCGCACGAACTTGCGTATCCGGTGTGCCGTCGTATCGATCAGGCACAAGTCGGTCGCACTGATGGGCGGGATAAGGCGAGACAGAGGTATGCCCCTACGTAAACCTCACAGTGAGGGTGCGCGTCACACTGATGTGACCGAAGCCCTCGTAGCCAGGAGCACGGCAGGAGCCGTGGCGGTCGCCTGGGATGCAGACCAGGCGGTTACCGCGCTCTACAGTGCGCATTACCGCTCACTGGTGCGCCTCGCGACTCTGCTCGTGCGTGACGTCGCGACGGCCGAGGAAGTCGTTCAGGACGCGTTCGTCGCCATGCACGGGGCCTGGCGGCGGCTGCGCGAGCCGGACAAGGCTCTGTCGTATCTCCGGCAGTCCGTGGTGAACAGGTCACGATCGGTTTTGCGGCATCGTGCCGTCGTGGAGAAGTACGCCCCCAAGGGGCTGCCCGACGCGCCGAGCGCCGAGAACGGGGCCATCGTGGAGCTCGAACGCTCCGCGGTCGTCAAGGCGCTCAGCGCGCTGCCGAACCGGCAGCGCGAGGCACTGGTGCTCCGCTACTACGGCGATCTGTCCGAGGCGGAGATCGCTCAGACCATGGGAATCAGCCGGGGGGCCGTCAAGAGCCACACCGCGCGCGGTATGGCCGCGCTACGCAGCGTCCTGGAGCAGCAGTAATGACCCAACCCTTCGACGATGAGCACGGTGAGCGTCTTCGCCGCGCCCTCCATGCGGAAGCGGAAGCGGTCACGCCCTCTGCAGAGGGACTTGAGCTCATCCGCAGCAAGATCAACCAGCGCCACGAGCGTCGCCTGGGTTTTTCCCTGTCCCTGCCATGGCTGCGCCCGCTGGCGGCGGCCGCGGCGGCCATCGTGGTATGCGTCATCGCCGTTTCGGCCACACCCGCATTGAAGAACTTCGTGCAGACCGGCCATTTCAGTCCCGATGCGGGCAGCAGCGGAAACTCCGCGACGAATGACGAGAACCCGCAGAGCCGCGGCGTCCCGGGCGGCCCCGCGATCCCGGCCCCGAGCGACTCCGCGAGCCCGACCGCCATCCGGCCGTCGGGCGGCGGCAAGCACGTGGTCAACGGCACCGTCTGCCCGCTCGGCGAGAACACCGTGTCACCGGCGGGCACCCCGGTGCCCGGCGCCGGCGGCCCGACCCCGCAGGTGACGTGCCAGCCGGCCAAGCCCACGAGCGCGCCGACGCCCGCGCCGCCGGCCGAGACCTCGGCTCCTCCGGTCGCCACTCCCACGGAGGCACCGCCGAGCGACCAGCCCACGTCCGAGTCGGCACCCACCGCCGACCAGTCACCCTGACCTGCCGCTGACAGGCGATCGGCCGAGCCCCACCTGAGATCTGGCCGCCGAACTCACCCGGCTCGCCCGTGGTGTGCGGTATGCCGCTGTGTCGCCGAACTCGGCGCGTGGTGGAACCCCGGGGTCGCGGAGCCCGGCGCGTGACAGAGCTCGGTGGGTGGCGCAAACCCAGTGCATGGCACAGCCCCACAGGTGGCGGAAATCCGGCGCGTGCGACGGCCGGTCGCACCGGCTGATGCGGCGTGCTTCAGGCTGGGCGGCTTACCAGCGGCCGGTGCGGCTCAGGAGTACCGACGCCGCGGCGACGCCCGCCGTCGACGTGCGCAGGACGGTCGGGCCCAGCAGTGCCGGGACGCCGCCGGCCGTCTCGAAGGCGGCGAGCTCCTCGTCGGTCAGCCCGCCTTCGGGGCCGACGACGAGCACGATCTCACCCTTCTCCGGGACGCTCAGGGCGCTCAGCGGGCCGCTCGGCCTCCTCGTGCAGGACCACCGCCAGCGTCGCGGCGGCCACGCGCTCGGCGGCCTCGGCGGTCGTGGCGAGGCCGGCGACCTCGGGCAGCCAGGCGCGGCGCGACTGCTTGGCCGCCTCACGCGCCGTGGCCCGCCACCGGCCCAGTGCCTTGTCGCGGCGTTCGGGACGCCACTGCGTGACGCAGCGCGCGGCCGCCCAGGGCACGATCGCGTCGACGCCGACCTCGGTCATCGTCTCGACCGCGAGTTCGCCGCGGTCGCCCTTGGGCAGCGCCTGTACGACGACGATGCGCGGCTCGGGCGCGGGCGTACGGCGGCGCGCCGTGGCCGTCAGCTCCAGGCTGTCGCGGCCGGCGGCGGTGACCACGCACTCGACCACGAGCCCGGCGCCGTCGGTGAGGTCGGCGCGCTCCCCCGGCCGCAGCCGGCGTACGGCCGCGGCGTGCCGGCCCTCCGCGCCGTCGAGCAGGATCCGGTCGGCGGCGAGCCGTGCCCCCTCGCAGAGGAAGACCGGCGCGCTCATCGGCCCCGCGGCCCCGGGCGCGCCGTCAAGCGCTCAGCGGCCATTGAAGGCGTCGCGCAGCCGGGAGAAGAAGCCCTGCTGCCCGGGCGTGAACTTGCCCGGCGGCCGTTCTTCACCGCGCAGCACCGAGAGCCTGCGAAGGAGCTCTTCCTGCTCCTCGTCGAGCTTGGTGGGCGTCTCGATGTTCACGTGGATCAGCAGGTCGCCGCGGCCGCTCTCGTTGAGATGCTTGACGCCACGCCCGTACATCGGGATCTGCTGGCCGGACTGCGAGCCGGGCCGGATGTCGATCTCCTCCGGGCCGTCGAGGGTCTCGACGGTGAGCGAGGTGCCGAGCGCGGCGGCGGTCATCGGGACCTGGACGGTGCAGTGCAGGTCGTCGCCCTGGCGTTCGTAGATCGCGTGGGGACGCTCGACGATCTCCAGGAACAGGTCGCCGGGCGGGCCTCCGCCGGGGCCGACCTCGCCTTCGCCGGCGAGCTGGATGTGGGTGCCGTTCTCGACGCCCGCCGGGATGCGGACCTTGATCGTACGGCGGGTGCGGACCCGGCCGTCGCCGGAGCACTCCGTGCAGGGCGTGCGGATGACGCTGCCGTAGCCGCCGCACTGCGGGCAGGCGCGCGAGGTCATGACCTGGCCCAGGAAGGACCGGGTGACCTGCTGCACCTCGCCGCGGCCGTGACACATGTCGCAGCTCTCCGGCTGGGTGCCGGGCGCGGTGCCGGCGCCGGTGCAGTTGGTGCAGACGACCGCGGTGTCGACGGTCAGCTCGCGCGTGGTGCCGAAGGCGGTCTCGGACAGGTCCAGCTCGACGCGGATCGTGCCGTTGCGGCCGCGCCGCGCCCGGCTGCGCGGTCCGCGCTGGCCCTGGTTGCCGAAGAAGGCGTCCATGATGTCGCTGAACGGGAACCCGGCGCCGAACCCGCCGCCGGCGGCTCCGGCACCGGCGGCGAACGGGTCCGCCCCCATGTCGTACATCTCACGCTTCTTGGGGTCGGAGAGCACCTCGTACGCCTGGGTGATCTCCTTGAACCGGTCCTGCGTCGCGGGATCGGGGTTGACGTCCGGGTGCAGTTCGCGGGCCAGCCTGCGGTAGGCCTTCTTGATCTCGTCCGCACCCGCGTCACGGCGGACCCCGAGGGTCCCGTAGTAGTCGTTCGCCACTTACGACCCCGCCAGAATCTGACCGACGTAACGTGCCACTGCGCGTACCGCTCCCATCGTGCCGGGGTAGTCCATCCGCGTCGGGCCGAGCACGCCGAGCCGCGCCACGGCCTGGTCGCCGGCACCGTATCCGGTGGCGACCACGGAGGTCGTGAACAGGCTCTCGTGGGGGTTTTCGGTGCCGATCCGCACGGTGAGGCTGGTGGGATCGGTCACCTCACCGAGCAGGCGCATCAGGACGACCTGTTCTTCCAACGCCTCCAGCACGTCGCGGAGGCTCCGGGACAAGTCGGCGCGTGCGAGGTTCGCCGCGCCGGCGATGACGATCTTCTCTTCGTGTTTCTCGATCAGGGTCTCGAGGAGGACCGACAGGACCGTCGCGGCGAGCGGGCGTTCGTCGGCGGGCACCCGGTCGGGCACCTCGGCGACGACCCCGGGCACGTCGGTCAGCCAGCATCCGTCGAGGTGGGCGTTGAGCAGCGCCCGCAGGTGGGCGATGGAATCCTCCGAGATGCCCTGGGGCATCTCGATGGCGCGCTGCTCGACCCGGCCGGTGTTGGTGATGATGACCAGGAGCAATCGCTCCGGGCCGATCGGCACGAGCTCGATGTGACGCACCGCCGACCGCGTGAGCGAGGGGTACTGCACGACCGCGACCTGCCGGGTCAGCTGCGCCAGCAGCCGTACCGTGCGGGTCACGACGTCGTCGAGGTCATAGGCGTTCGCCAGGAACGTCTCGATCGCGCGCCGCTCCGCCGAGGACAGCGGTTTGATCGTCGACAGCCGGTCGACGAACAGCCGGTAGCCCTTGTCGGTGGGCACGCGCCCGGCGCTCGTGTGCGGCTGGGCGATGTAGCCCTGCTCCTCGAGCACCGCCATGTCGTTGCGGATCGTGGCCGGTGAGACGCCCAGGTTGTGCCGGTCGGCGAGCGCCTTGGAGCCAACGGGTTCGTTGGTGGACACGTAATCCTCAACGATGGCGCGGAGCACCGCCAGCTTCCGATCGTCGAGCACGCACTCACCTCCCATGGCGACAGGCTTGCGACCTGGCACTCAGCATTCTTGAGTGCCAAGTGTACGGCGATCGGCGACCGTCGCGGTGAGCCGGCGGCGCAGAACCAGGGCGGGGACGGGCGACCGGCGGGATCCGGCGGCTCGCGTACTGTCGCGAACGCCGGCGCCGCCACCCGTATTCCGGCTCCTTCGCGGACGCCGGGCGCGCAAGCGTACCGTCTCGTGCCGGCCGCGTGTTGGTCCCGGCTCGGCCGGGTTGGTCCCGGTACGGTGCGGCGCGTGCGGAGCAAGAACTACGCCAAGGACGTTCTCGCGGGCGACTGGCGACGCCCACGCAAGGGACAGATCCCCGAGGTCGCCGCCGAGCCCGGCCTGGTGGCCGAAGACCCCTCCAGCGGCTTTTGCGGCGCGGTCGTCGCGTGCGCCAAGGACGCGGTGACACTCGAGGACCGGTTCGGCAAACGGCGGGTGTTCCCGCTGGCCAAGGCCGGGTTCCTGATCGACGGAAAGCCCGTGACGCTCGTCCGCCCCGTGCGCGCAGCGGGCACCGCGCGGTCGGCCTCGGGCTCGGTCGCCGTGCCGAACCTGCGCGCACGCGTCGCGCGGGAGAGCCGCATCTACGTCGAGGGCCGGCACGACGCGGAGCTCGTGGAGAAGATCTGGGGCCACGACCTGCGCGTGGAGGGCGTCGTCGTGGAATACCTCGAAGGCGTCGACCACCTGCCGGCCATCGCCGAGGAGTTCGGTCCCGGTCCCGGCCGCCGCCTCGGCGTCCTGGTGGACCACCTGGTCACCGGGTCCAAGGAGAGCCGGATCGCCGAGCAGGTCGACTCCGCGTACGTGCTGATCACCGGGCACCCGTTCATCGACATCTGGCAGGCGGTCAAGCCGGCCGTCCTCGGCATCCGCGCCTGGCCGGACGTCCCGCGCGGCATCCCCTGGAAGGAGGGGACGATCTCCGCGCTCGGCTGGAAGGGCGAGCCCGGCGAGGTGTGGCAGGCCATCCTCGGCCGGGTGCGGACCTTCGCCGATCTGGAGCCCGCGCTGCTGGGCCGGGTCGAGGAACTCATCGATTTCGTCACGGTCCCCCGCGAGGACGGCTGAACGCGCAACCACTCGCCGTCCGCGTACGTCTCATAAACTGCTAGACCAAATCGCAGGGGACATTTCGCCGGAGGGATCGGACGATGACGTACGGCCAGCAGCCTGGGCCTCCGTACGGGCGGCACCCCCAGGGACAGCCGTACGGCCAGCCCGGATACGACCAGGGCGCGCCGCTGCCTCCGTACGGCCCGCCTCCGCAGCAGTACGGTCCGCCTCCGCAGTACGCGCCGCCGCATCCCGGCCAGGCGCCGCCTCGGCGGCACGGCCCGCCGGAGGCGGGAGAGCCGCGGAGACGCCGCGCCGCGACGCCGACCGGCGGCCCGGTCTCCGACGACGACGAGCGCTGGGCGGTGCCCGCCTACGTCGGGATGTTCGTCTCGGGCTTCGTCGCCCCCGCGATCGTCCTCGCCGCGAAGGGCCGCACGTCGGACTTTGCCCGCTTCCACGCGGCGCAGGCGCTCAACCTGTTCGTGGTGATCTTCGCGGGCACGTTCGTCGCGTTCCTTCTCGCCTACTTCAAGGGTCCCGGCTGGCTGCCGCTCGTGCTGGCGGTACTGGCCGCCGACTCCTTCCTCGTCGTACGTGCCGCGATCGGCGCGAACCGCTGCGAGTGGTACCGCCTGCCCGCCGTCGTCGCCCCGCGGATCTTCCGCTGACGGCCGTCCTCAGGTGAGGTCGCGTACGACGGCGTCCGCGAGCAGCCGCCCGCGCAGGGTGAGCACCGCGCGGCCGCGCTCGTACGCCTCGGTGACCAGCAGCCCGTCGGCGACCGCGCGACCTACCGCGGCGGCGTCCTCCAAGAGCGTGAGCGGGCATCCGCCGGACAGCCGCAGCTCCAGCATGATCCGCTCGAACCGCCGGTCGGCCGCGCCGAGCACCTCGCGCGCGTACGCGGGCGTGCGGTCCTCGGCGAGCCGGGCGGCGTACGCGGCGGGATGCTTGACGTTCCACCAGCGGGTGCCGCCGACGTGGCTGTGCGCGCCGGGGCCGACGCCCCACCAGTCGCCGCCGGTCCAGTAGAGCAGGTTGTGCCGGCAGCGGGCCTCCTCGCTCGCCGCCCAGTTGGAGATCTCGTACCAGCCGAGCCCGTGCCCGCCGAGGGTGCGCTCGGCGGCGAGATAGCGGTCGGCCATCGCGTCGTCGTCGGGCGCGGCCAGTTCGCCCCGGCGTACGCGCGTGGCCAGCCGGGTGCCGTCCTCGACGATCAGGGCGTACGCGGAGACGTGGTCGGGCCGTGCCTGCACGGCGGCGTCGAGGCTCGCCTGCCAGTCGGCGTCGCTCTCCCCCGGCGTCCCGTAGATCAGGTCGAGGTTGACGTGCTCGAACCCGGCCTGCCGCGCCCAGGTCACGCACTGCTGCGGACGGCCCGGCGTGTGCGTGCGGTCCAGGACGGAGAGGACGTGCTCGCGTGCGCTCTGCATCCCGAACGAGACGCGGGTGAAGCCCGCCGCGCGCAACTCGGCGAGGTAGGCGGGGTCGACCGTCTCGGGGTTGGACTCGGTCGTGACCTCCGCGCCGTCGGCCAGCCCGAACTCCTTGCCGATCGCCGCCAGCATCCGGCCGAGGTCGGCGGCGGGCAGCAGCGTGGGCGTGCCGCCGCCGACGAACACGGTCCGTACGGGCAGGTCGGCGTCGCCCAGCACGCGGCGGGCCAGCCGGAGTTCGGCGATCGCCGTGTCGGCGTAGGACTCGCGTGAGGCGCCGCGCAGCTCCGTCGCGGTGTAGGTGTTGAAGTCGCAGTAGCCGCAGCGGGTCACGCAGAACGGCACGTGCAGGTAGATGCCGAACGGCCGCTCGCCGAGCCCGTCGAGGGCGCCGGCGGGCAGCGCTCCGTCGGCCGGAACCGGATCTCCGTCGGGCAGCGTCGATGGCATCACTCAAGTGTGCCGTGCGCGCGTGCGTGCCCGCGCCGTACGTGACCGGGGTCAGGCTCCGGCGGCCTCGCGGCCGTGCGGCGGGGCCCAGGGCATGGCGCAGAACTCGGCCCATACCGTCGTCTTTCCCGCGCTCTCCAGGACTCCCCATGCGTCGGCGAGCGCCTCGAGGATCAAGATCCCCCTGCCGTGCTCGGCCTCCGCGTCCCGGCGTACGCGGGGCTTGGTGTGCGCCGTGCCGTCGTTGACGACCTCGGCGCGGACCGTGGAACCGCCCGCGACGACGCGGATGGTGACCTGCCCGCCGTCGCCGCTGGGCGTGTGCATGATCGCGTTGGTGGCGAGTTCACTCACGCCCAGCGCGACGTTCTCCAGTGCCGGGTGGCGCGTCCCGAGCGTCTCGCGCACGAAGCGGCGGCCGCGCGCGACCGACGTCTCGACGCCCGGAAGAGTGACGGAGGCCGTCAACGCGCTGGCCGCCCCGTTCTCGGCCGACTCGGCGGCGGCCGGCTCGGCGCGGGCCGGGTCGCCGTCTTCCGCCTTCGTGCTCAGGGCGTTGTCACCGCGGGTTCCCCGCCCCGCCATACCAGCGTCCAAGTGTTCCTCCCGGCCAACGGCGAGCACGGCATGTGTACCCCGGTGTGACGCGAAAACACTGGGCCGCGGTTCCGGCCTTGCCCAGGTTTGCCATGGTCCGGACCGATAAAGCGCTGCATGTTGGTCACGGGGCCGCCCACGGCGGCCCCGTGACGCGCCGGCGGGCGGGGGTCAGCCGCCGGGACGCACGCCCAGACCCGTGGCGAGCTCCCGCCACTGCGCTCGCGGGAGGGCGGTCCCCTCGGCGGTCACCACCTGCAGGACGACCTGGTCGGCGCCTGCGTCGCGGTGCGCGGCGACGCGCTCGCCGACCACGGCGACGTCGCCCCACGCGAACGTGGCGTCGACGAGCCGGTCGCTGCCGCCCTCGCGGAAGTCGTCGTCGGTGAAGCCGAGCCGCCGCAGGTTGCCCGTGTAGTTGGGCATGCGGAGATAGCCGCCCAGATGGGCGCGCGCCGCGGCACGCGCGCGTACCGGATCGGTCTCCAGGACCACCTTCAGCTCGGGCGCCAGCAGCGGGCCGTCGCCGAGGATCGCGCGGGCCGTCGCGGTGTGCTCGGGCGTGATGAGGTACGGGTGGGCGCCGGCGGCGCGGTCGCGGGACAGCGCGAGCATGCGCGGGCCGAGCGCGGCGAGCACGCGTTCGGCGGGGGGCGCGCCGGCGTCGTCGAGAGCGTCGATGAAGCCGGCCATCGCGGAGTACGGCTTGTGGTAGTCCTTCACGAGCAGCGCGTGGCTCGCGCCGAGGCCCAGCAGGAACCGGCCCGGGTGGCGTTCGGCGGCCGCGGCCTGCTGCGCGGCCACCTCGGCCGCGTCGTGCTCCCAGATGTTGAGGATGCCGGTGGCGACGACGATCCGCGAGGTCGCCTCGAGCAGCGGGAGCGCGTGCCGTACGCCGGGGCTCGCGCCGAGCCAGATCGCGCCGTACCCGAGCTCCTCCAGCTCCGCCGCCGCCGCGCGGATCGCTCCCGCGGAGTCCGGGTCGTCGTCGCGCAGTCCAGAGCTCCAGATGCCGATCCGGCCGATGTCCATGACGCCTCCATGCGTGGGTTCCGCGGGTCGGATCCTCCTACGGGATCCGCGTGTCGCGACAACCCGGCCGGGCGTCCGGCTATTTCTTGCCCTTCTCCGTGCCGCCGGTGGTGGACAGCGCGGCGACGAAGGCCTCCTGCGGGACGTCGACCCGGCCGATCGTCTTCATCCGCTTCTTGCCCTCCTTCTGCTTCTCCAGCAGCTTGCGCTTGCGTGAGATGTCGCCGCCGTAGCACTTGGCGAGGACGTCCTTGCGGATGGCGCGGATGTTCTCCCGCGCGATGATCCGCGAGCCGACCGCCGCCTGGATCGGCACCTCGAACTGCTGGCGCGGGATGAGCTCCTTCAGCTTGGAGGTCATCATCAGGCCGTACTCGCGCGACTTGTCCTTGTGCACGATCTGGCTGAACGCGTCCACCGACTCGCCCTGGAGCAGGATGTCGACCTTGACCAGGTCGGACTCCTGCTCGCCGCTGGGCTCGTAGTCGAGCGAGGCGTACCCGCGGGTCTTGGACTTCAGCTGGTCGAAGAAGTCGAAGATGATCTCGCGCGAGCGGCAGCGTGTAGCGGATCTCGATGCGGTCCTCGGACAGGTAGTCCATGCCGAGCAGCACGCCGCGGCGGCTCTGGCACAGCTCCATGATCGCCCCGATGTGCTCGCTCGGGGACAGGACCGTGGCCTTGACGACCGGCTCGTACACCATGCCGATCTTGCCCTCGGGGAACTCGCTGGGGTTGGTGACCCGGTGCTCCTCGCCGGTCTCCATGACCACGCGGTAGACGACGTTCGGCGCGGTGGAGATCAGCGACAGGCCGAACTCACGCTCGAGCCGCTCGCGCACGATCTCCATGTGCAGCAGGCCGAGGAAGCCGCAGCGGAACCCGAAGCCGAGCGCCAGCGAGGTCTCCGGCTCGTACACCAGCGCGGCGTCGTTGAGCCGCAGCTTGTCGAGCGCGTCGCGCAGCTCCGGATAGTCGTCGCCGTCGAGCGGGTAGAGGCCGGAGAACACCATCGGCCGCGGGTGCCGGTATCCGGCCAGCGCCTTGGTCGCACGCTTCGCGGCACTGGTCACGGTGTCACCGACACGGGCCTGCCGCACGTCCTTGACGCCCGTGATGAGGTAGCCCACCTCGCCGACGCCCAGCCCGTCTGTGGGCTTGGGCTCGGGCGAGATCACCCCCACCTCGAGCGTGTCGTGCGCCGTGCCGGTGGACATCATGAGGCTCTTCTCCCGCCGGGAGAGATGCCCGTCGATGACCCGCACGTAGGTGACGACGCCGCGGTAGGTGTCGTACACCGAGTCGAAGATCAGCGCACGGGCCGGCCCGTCCGGGTCGCCGGTGGGCGCGGGCACGGTCTCGACGATGTTGTCGAGCAGCTCCTTGACGCCCTCGCCGGTCTTGCCGGACACGCGCAGCACCTCGGCCGGATCGACGCCGATGATCCCGGCGATCTCCTCGGCGTACTTGTCCGGCTGCGCGGCGGGCAGGTCGATCTTGTTGAGGACCGGGATGATGTGCAGGTCCGCCTCGAGCGCCAGGTAGAGGTTGGCGAGCGTCTGCGCCTCGATGCCCTGGGCGGCGTCCACGAGCAGGACCGCGCCTTCGCACGCCTCCAGCGACCGGGAGACCTCATAGGAGAAGTCGACGTGCCCGGGGGTGTCGATGAGGTTGAGCACTCAGTCCCGCCACGGCAGGCGCACGGCCTGGCTCTTGATCGTGATGCCGCGCTCGCGCTCGATGTCCATGCGGTCGAGATACTGGGCACGCATCTGACGACCCTCGACCACACCGGTAAGCTGCAACATCCGGTCGGCGAGGGTCGACTTGCCATGGTCGATGTGCGCGATGATGCAGAAATTGCGGATCACCGCGGGATCGGTGTGGTTCGGAACGGGCGGCACCGGGTTCCTCGTGGAGTGACGGATCTAGCGTTCTCCATGGTCCCATGCCGCGCGGCATGCTCGGTTCCGCCGCCCGGCGCCCCGTACGGCGCGCGGGCTGGATCGGGCCCGGTTTGGGGTTGGGCCAGGCGACTTGCTAGGCTGTCCCATTGCGTGTGGGCGCGTTCATGTCCCGCGCCCCCATTCCATCGACTTCATACCTGAGGCTTTCTTCGTGGCGAACATCAAGTCCCAGATCAAGCGGAACAAGCAGAACGAGAAGGCTCGCCTTCGCAACAAGGCGGTCAAGTCGGAGCTGAAGACCGAGATCCGCAAGTTCCGCGAGGCCGCCGAGTCCGGCGACGTCGAGGCGACCAACACTCAGCTTCGTTCGGCGACGCGCAAGCTCGACAAGGCCGTGAGCAAGGGCGTCATCCACAAGAACCAGGCCGCCAACCGCAAGTCGGCGATCGCCAAGCGCGCCGCCGAGCTGCAGGCCAAGTAAGGTTCTTCCGCTTCACGACGCCGTGCCCCGAAGCGGGCGCGGCGTCGTTGTGCTGCCCGGCGAGCGCTCAGGCCGCGTCGTGGAGCTCGATCCGCTCGCCGAGCTCCGCCCAGGTCCGTACGTGCCGGAGCCAGTCCGGCGGCGTCTCCGGCTGCGGCCCGAACAGATAGAGGTAGGGCACCAGCCCCCGCAGTGCGACGTGCACGTCGAGGCGATCGTCGATCATGTGCGTGATACCGAGTTCGGCGCAGATCCCGGCCTTGTCGGCTCGCTTCCGGCAGAACCGGACGTTGCCCTCGGCGACCCCCGTACGACGGTGGAAGTCGTTGCGGTCGAGCCACTGAAGCGTTCTGGCCTGGATGCGCTCGCCGCACTTGGAGACCACCCAGACGCGCCCGCCGAATCGCCGGACGAGCCCCGGCAGCACGTCGAACATGCCCGCCGTCGCCGGCGAGCGCATCGCCTCCTCGACGCTGCCGGCAAGGAAGACCGTGTCCTCCTCGCCCCATTCCGCCGCGCCGCCGTGGATGACGCGACCGAAGTCGACGCCCAGGCGCGGTTCCGCACTGGTGTTCATGGGACAAGGCTGCTGCATGGACGCCAGGGGAGGAAACGGATTTTCGGCCGACCGGCCCTCCCCCGGGCGCGGCCGCCGGCCTCAGCGGGAGCCGCGCGCGGCGACGATGCGGCCGACCGCCCTCTCCAGGGCGTACGCCGCGTCGGCCCCGCCGCCCTTGACCTGGGCGTCGGTCTCGGCCACGACCTGGAGCGCCTCCGCCACGCCGTCCCCGGTCCAGCCGCGAAGCTGCTGCCGTACGCGGTCGACCTTCCAGGGCGGCATGCCGAGTTCCTTGGCCAGCCCGGCGCCGCGCAGGCCGCGCGGAGCACCGCCGACCTTGGCGAGGGAACGGACCCCCTGCGCGAGCGCGCTGGTGATCAGGACGGGTGCGACACCGGTGGCCAGGGCCCAGCGCAGTTGTTCGAGCGCGTCGGCGAGCCTGCCCTCGACGGCGCGGTCGGCGACGTTGAAGCCGCTGACCTCGGCGCGCCCGCGGTGATAGCGCGCCACGGCGTCGCCACCGATCCGGCCGCCGGTGTCGGCGACGAGCTGGCTGCACGCGCCGGCGAGTTCGCGCAGGTCGTTGCCGACCGCGTCGAGCAGGCCGCGCGCGGCGTCCTCGCCGATCGTGCCGCCGGCCCGGCGCACCTCGGCGCGTACGAAGGCGACCCGCTCCCCCGGCCGGGTGATCTTCTGGCAGGTGACCTTGCGCGCACCCGCCTTGGTGAGCGCGTCGAGCAGCGCCTTGCCCTTGACGCCGCCGGGGTGCACCACGACGAGGTCGATGTCGTCGGCCGGGTTCGCGGCGTACCGGCCGATCTCGGCGATCAGGTCCTTGCCGAAGTCCTGCGCCGAGCGCAGCACGACGACCCGCCCTCCGCCGAACAGAGACGGCGAGGTCAGCTCGGCCAGACCCCCGCGGGTGAGCGTGGCCGGGGTGTGCTCGTGGACCTCGGCCTCCGACTCGCGCGTGCGTGCGGCGGTGACGACATCGGCGACGGCCCGGTCGACGAGCAGTTCCTCGTCGCCGACGACCAGAGTGAGACGTTCGGAGGACACGTCGTGCAGCATCCCACGCCGCCGGAGCGCCGGGGCGGGATAGGGCGTCCCTAGCCGGCGCCGGCCGGCACGTGCGGCCGGAACGCGACGGCGCGTACGAGCCGCAGGTCGTCGTTCTTCGGATCGGACGGGAGGGGAAACACGGCCGTGCGCAGCCGCCAGCCGACCGGCCGCTCCTCGCGGCAGGAAACGAGCAGCGAACGGCACTCCTCGGCGGGGAGGAAGCGATGCTCGGGCTCGGCGAACCGCAGGTGGCCCATCCGGAGTTCGAGCGCGCGCCC
Source organism: uncultured Actinomycetota bacterium (assembly GCA_963799975.1). Classification (GTDB taxonomy): domain Bacteria; phylum Actinomycetota; class Actinomycetes; order Streptosporangiales; family Streptosporangiaceae; genus Actinoallomurus. The sequence goes on from CAWCZF010000006.1 coordinate 2,811,787, forward strand.
CGCCCTGATGTTCCGCACCCAGTCGGCCCGGTTTCCCCAGGCCGCGATGACGATGACCTCGCCGGTCTCGTGGTCGAGGCGAGCGACCTCGAGCACCGTCTCGCGCCGGAGTCCGGAAAGGCGTCCCTGATGAGCCAGATAGAGGAACCGTTTGCCGAGCAGGAAACCGAGGTCGTGGCGGTACGCCCAGGACGGCGCTCGCACGGCGCGCAGCAACAGCCCTTCAGGCCTGCGGGCGCCGGACGGTAGTCGGCTCATCGTCCAATGATGTCGAGTAACACCACCTTTGACCAAGCTTTAGTGTCGCACCGCACGTCAGGAATGCCGTGTTGGTCCGGCCGCCCCACGGCGCGGGTCTGCCGGTGTCGACGACCGCGAAAACCCGGCAGGGCGCTGTTCGCACCGCCGCCGGGTCACGCGGGCGCCGCTACGGAGTGGCCGCGCGGTCCGGAGCGCAGGGCTGCCACTTCTCCGGCGCCGCGGTCGCGGTCGCTCCGGTGACGATCAGCAGTGCGCCCTTGCCCTTGAAGATCTCGATGTAGGCGGTCACTCCGGCGGGGATCTTCGAGGGGACGAGGGTGAACGTGGAACCACGGACATCCCCCGCGAAGATCTGCATCACCTGCCGGCGGGTCGGCACGTTGTGGGAAAGCTGCGTGGGGAGCAGGCGCCTGCAGTGGGGGCCGAGCACTCCGGAGATGACACGGACGGGTGCCCCCGTCGCCGTCAGCCGTGCCTCCAGCCGCTCGGGGTGCCGGTAGTCCTTGACCGTGACGGTCAGCGAGCCGTCGGCGTGCGAGGTGATGGCGAAGGCCGAGGCGTGCTGCCCGCTCAGGCTGATCGGCACGGTCACGGCGGCGGCCGCCGCGACCCCTGCCAGGACCCCGGCGCGTACGACCGGACGCCGCCACAGGGACCGGCCCGGCGGCACGGCGGCTTCCCGGCGTGCCGCGACCACCTTGACCAGTTCGGACTCCAAGCGGGCCTCGAAGCCACCGGACGGCCGCATGACCTGGTTCATGACAGGACCTCTTTCTGAATCGCGGGCCGAGGGGAGATCGCCTGCCGGGCGCGGTACAGCCGGACCCGTGCCGTCCCGGCGCGGATGCCGAGCGCGGCGGCGGCCTCGGCGACGGTGAGCCCGTCCACCGAGACGAGTTCCAGTACGGCCCGTTCGCCTTCGGGCAGGGCCTGCATCCCGTCGCGCAGTTCCCGTACCTGCCGGGCGGCGTCGATCTGCTCGACCAGCCGCTCGACGTCGTCGGGTTCCAGCAGCCGGCGGCCCGCGACGCGGTCCGTGCCCCGGCGCTCCTGGGAGGACCGCCGAAACTCTGCCGCGATGACATTCCGTGCGACACCGAACAGCCACGTCCTGGGCCCGCCGAACGAGCCCCGATAGCGTTCCGCCGCCTCGATCGCGGCCAGGAACACCTCGGCGGTCAGATCGGCGACCAGTTCCGGATCAGCGACCCGGCGGGCCACGAACCGGGTCACCTCGCCCACGTGCGTCCGGTAGAAGTCGGTGAATGCGGCAGGATCTCGGCCGATCGCCGTTATCGGCGTCTCGTCCCGTGCTCCCATGAGCGGCTCCCCTCGGCGACTGATGACACCAATGAGTGGACGAAGCCGGCAGGAGCGTTACCTCCGCAGCTCAGAACCTACTTCCGCCAAGGGTCCGTACGGCGGGGCGCCGATCCCGCCGCCGCCGTACTGAGGGCCACCGGGCGCGTGATGAGCCTGGCGGCCGGAGTCGGTGCCGCCTTCGTCAGTCGGACGCCCGGTCCGTGGTCGGCCGATATCCGTAGCCGAACCGCCGGACGGTCACCAGGCACCAGCCGAGACGGCCGAGCTTGCGCCGGAGCCGGTGAATGTGGACGTCGACCGTTCGCGAGGTGATGTGGCCCGGACCCTGCCACAGCGCGTTATGAGGTGGTTGCGGGTGAAGACCTTGCCGGGGCTCGCGGTGAGGAACTCCAGGAGCTCATACTCCTGGAAGGTCAGCGGAGTCTCGCTCCCGTCCACCCAGACCCGGCGCGCGTCGCGGTCGATGCGCAGCCCGTAGATCTCCGACCTGGTCAGCGGAACATTACTGATCACCACTCCAGGCTCCGGAGCAATATCTACTTTGTCAATAGGTAAAGTATGGTACAGCGTTCTGGGAGTTTCATAGTTAACGAGTAGGAATAGTTGACTATGTGCCTCGTGTCGTGTTTGCATACGAGGTATGCGCGCCCGGCCTGCTCTCATCCGCCGGCGGCACGTCGACCTCGTCCGGGTCACTGCCGCCCGCTGTCGCGTCTGACCCCTCACCCCGGTCCCTCCGGCCACCGGACTCATCCGGTCGCCTTCGGTCTCTTCGGGCAGCTCGGCCCACTCGAGGAGCGCGTTTCGTCATGCCCAAAAAACCCATCTGGTCGCAGCGATGCTGCTGGCCGGCGCCACCGCCTGCGGGGCCTCCGCCGGCACCGGCGCCGCCACTCTCAAGATCGGCTACTTCCAGGGCGCGGTCGCCGGCCCCGAAGCCGTCGTCGCCGCCAACCCCGACCTCGCCTCGCACCTCAGTTCGACCATCCAGCTCCGCCCCATCGACAGCGGCGTCGCCGGGATGGCCCAACTGCGTGCCGGTGCCTTCCCCGTGGTCTCCGGGGTCGGCAACCCGCCCTTCGTCGGCGCGTTCGCCTCCGGCACCGACGTGGAGGCGGTGTTCGTCGAGAGCATCGACGAGTCCGGGCTCGTCGTCGACGACAAGATCAAGTCGAGCGGGGACCTGAAGAAAGTCGGCGTCCTCGTCGGCTCCACCCTCGACTTCCAGCTGCGCGGCTGGCTCAGCTCACAGCACCTGGCCGGCAAGGTCCAGGTCGCCAGCTTCGCGAGCGAGGCCGCCGAGGCCGCCGCGTGGAAGTCCGGAAAGATCGACTCGGTCTACATCAGCCAGTCCTACCTGCTCGAACTCAAGAAGAGCGGTGGCCGGGTCCTCACCACGGCGACCGACGTGGCCCGTCTCGGGTACGCGGCCGTCAACATGCTCGCGGTCCAGAGAAGCTACGCCCAGCGGCACGCCGACGTCATACAGCAGCTCGTCTGCCAGGTCTCCCGTGCCCAGACCCTGGTCAAGGGCGGCCAGGCGGCGAAGTACGTCACGCCCGCGAGCCGGTTCCTCGGCGTCAAGCCCGCCGACGCCATCGCCGCCACCACGGGCTACCCGTACGTGCCGCCCGGCGAGGAGGCCGGCTGGCTCAAGGGCGCGGACGGCCGGGCCGCCTCCGGGAAGCTCGCCCGCAACTTCCAGCTCACCGGGCGAGTTCCTGGTCACGCAGGGGCGGGCCAAGACCGTCCCGTCCCTCGACCGGATCGCCGCGCACATCGACCCGTCCTTCTGGGACAAGGCCCGGTCCGGAGGCTGCAAGTGAACGCGCGAACGGCAGCACGGCACGTCTGCTCACGCCCCCGGCGAGGGTGAGCGCCTCGGGGATCCTCCCGTCACCGAACGGCCCGCCGCCGTACGGCTCCGCGACGTCGGCAAGACCTTCCGGCAGCGGCGGCGCGAGACCAGGGCGCTCGAAGGGGTCAGCCTCGACATCGCGGCCGGGGAGTTCCTGTGCCTCGTCGGGCCGTCCGGGTGCGGGAAGTCCACCCTGCTGAGCATCCTGGCGGGCTTCACCACCGCCGACAGCGGCGAGGTGCTGGTGGACGGGCGGCCGGTGCGGGGGCCCGGCCCGGAGCGCGGCGTGCTGTTCCAGACGCCCACGCTCTTCCCGTGGCTGACCACCCGGCAGAACGTCCTGTACGGCCCGAGAGCACGGCGCGCCCTCACCCCGCAGGTGCACGAGGAGGCCGCCGCGCTGCTGGAGACGGTCGGGCTGACCGACTTCGCCGACGCCTACCCGCATGAGCTGTCCGGCGGGATGCGGCACCGCGCGGCGTTCGCCCGCGTCCTGATCAACCATCCGAAGGTGCTGCTCATGGACGAGCCGTTCGGCGCGCTCGACGCGATCACCCGGGCGGGCATGCAGCGTTTCCTGCTCGAACTCTGGCAGCGGCAGCGCACCACGATCGTCTTCGTCACCCACGACGTCGAGGAGGCCACGCTGCTCGGCGACCGGGTGTCGGTCCTGTCCGGGCGCCCCGGCCGTACGAAGGCGGTCATCGACATCGACCTGCGCCGGCCGCGTACCTATGAGGACACCGAGACGCTCGCGTTCGTCACCGCCAAACGCCGGATCCGTGAGGTGCTGGAGCGATGAGTCCCGAACCGGCCGCGACCCTCACCCGCGAGACGGTCGTCCCGGTGGCCGTACGCCGGCGGTCGCGGCAGCGGCGGTCGCGTCGCCGTGTGCTCGTCGGTGCGACCGGGCTCGCCGCGGTGCTGATCATCTGGGAGGTCGCGGCGTACGCCGTGGGCGACCCGGTGACGCTGCCGACCGTCCAGGAAACGGCCCATGAGCTGGTGCGCTACCTGACCGAGCCGTACCCGCAGGTCCAGGGCAAAACCCTGGTCACGGACGGGCTGATCTCCACCGGCCGGATCCTGGCCGGGTTCGGGCTCGGCACGGCGGCGGGCGTGATCCTGGGCGCGACGATGGCGGGCATCCGCCTGGTCCGCGAGCTCATCGACCCGATCATCGGTGTCATGCGGCCACTGCCGCCGATCGCGTTCATCCCGCTGCTGGTCGTCTGGTTCGGCATCGGGGAGACCTCCAAGGTGGCCCTCATCTTCTTCGGGGTGCTGCCGGTCGCCACGATCGCGACGTTGAGCGCGCTCGACGCCGTACCCGCCGAGCTGTCGCACGCCAGCCGCAGCCTCGGCGCATCCTCGTTCCACACGATGCTGCACGTACGGCTCCGCGCCGCCGTGCCCGGCGTGATCACCGGCATGCGCATCGCCATGGGCGGCGCGTGGACCAGCATCATCGCCGCCGAAATGATCGCCGCGACCGGCGGGGTGGGCTTCCTCATCCTGCAGGCCGGCAACTACCTGCAGACCCCGCTGATCTTCAGCGGGATCGCCGTCATCGCCGTGCTCGGCTTCGTCTTCGACGGGCTGTTGCGGCTCCTGCTGCGCGCGGCCGACCCCACGACGCGCCGTTAGAAAGGCAATTCACCCATGACCGGACTCGACATCAAGAAGATCGGCGGCCGGATCGGCGCCGAGGTATCCGGCGTCGACCTGAACGACCCCGCCGACTTCGAGGCGATCAACGCCACCCTGCTGGAGCACAAGGCGCTGGTGTTCCGCGGCGCCGGCCTCGACGATGACGGCCAGATCGCCTTCGCGTCGCGCTTCGGCCCGCTCACCCGTGCCCACCCGACGGTGCCGTCCGTGGAGGGACGGCCGAACATCCTGCCGGTGGACGGCGAGGAGGGCATCCGCTCCAACCAGTGGCACACCGACGTGACGTTCGTCCGTACGCCGCCGAAGGTCAGCACGCTGCGCGCCCTCGTCGTGCCGCCGTACGGAGGCAACACCCTCATCGCGAACGCCGCCGCGGCCTACCGCGACCTGCCCGCCGAACTCCGGGAGTTCGCCGACCGCCTGTGGGCCGTGCACACCAACGACTACGACTACGCGCTGCCGCGGACGAACTCCGCGAAGGCGGCGGAGTACCGCGAGGTCTTCGTCTCGACCCGCTACCGGACCGGCCATCCGGTCGTACGCGTCCATCCCGAGTCGGGCGAACACGGCCTGTTCATCGGCGGCTTCGCCCAGCGGATCGTCGGCCTGAGCGGCACCGAGTCGCGGGACGTCCTGCGGATCCTCCAGGCGTACGTCACCCGCCCGGAGAACGTCCTGCGGGTGGCGTGGAACCCCGGCGACCTCGTCGTCTTCGACAACCGCAGCACCCAGCACTACGCCCCCGACGACTACGGCGACCAGCCACGCCGGCTGCACCGCGTCACCGTCGCCGGAGACGCGCCGGCCGGAGTGGATGGCAAGGAGAGCTACGTCATCGAGGGCGACGAGGCCCGCCACTACACGCCCGCGGCGGCCTGAGGGGCGCCGTCCGCGGGCGGGCTCCGCGCGGCGGCAGGCGAATCTGGCGGATCGCCTGCCGACCGCCAAGGCCGCGAGGCACGGCGGCCGTAGGGCACGCCGACCGTGAGGCATGCCGGCTGCGCGGGGCCGCCCCGCGGCGGGCCGGGGACGAGATGACCGGTCTCGTCCCCGGGCCGCCCGGCCAGGAGGAGCAGCCACTCCTGCGGGCGCGAGTGCACGGTGTCGGGTCGGCACGGATCGGATCCCGTCCCGTCCCGTCCCGTCCCGATCGGACCAGACCCGAGCCGGTCGGTCGGGACACCTCGTAACAGGTCGCCGACCACGTGCGGCTCCGTGAACGAGCCGACGGCCTCGCGTTTCCGCGGCGCGGGGCGGGAGGATCACTCGCGTCGGCGGGAATCGGGGCCTGATCTGGCCGGTTAGCCAATACATGCCCGACTTCAGTGATGTGCGCTGGTCAGTGCTGGACCTCGTGCCGGTAACGACGGCGACGAGCCCGCCGGAGGCCCTGCGGGCGTCCGTGGATCTCGCTCCCGTCGTGGAACGGCTGGGTTATCACCGCCTCTGGGTGGCCGAACACCACGGGATGCCCGGCATCGCCAGTTCGTCCCCCGCAGTGCTCATCGCGCATCTCGCCGAGGCCACGTCGACCCTGCGGGTCGGCTCAGGCGGTGTGATGCTGCCGAACCACGCGCCGTTGGTCATCGCGGAGCAGTTCGGAACGCTGGCGGCCCTGCATCCCGGCCGGATCGACCTGGGCATCGGCCGCGCCCCGGGCACGGACCAGGCCACCGCGTACGCGCTGCGGCGGAGCCCGGACATCAACGCGGACGCGTTCCCCGAAGAACTGGCACAGCTGAGAGCGTTCCTCGACGGGTCGTATCCGCGAATCCGCGCGGTGCCGGCGGCCGACAGCCCGCCAGAGGTCTGGCTGCTGGGCTCCAGCGGCTTCAGCGCCCAGCTAGCGGCCCTCCTCGGCCTGCCATTCGCGTTCGCCCACCACTTCAGCGCGCGGAACACCGATCCGGCGTTGGAGTTGTACCGGTCGACGTTCAAGCCGGTGGGCGCACTGGAGCAGCCGTACGCGATGGTGACGGCGGCCGTGTTCGCCGCCGACACCGACGAGGAGGCACGGCGCCTCGCCGCCCCGCAGGGCCTGGCGATCCTGCGGCTGCGCTCGGGCAACCCGGGCCTGCTGCCGACACCCGAGGAGGCCGCCGCACACGGCCTCACCCCGTGGGAACGCGAGGCGATCGGCACCTTCACGGAGTCACACGTGATCGGCGGCCCTGACACCGTGCGCAAGGGCCTGCTCGCACTGCTCGAACGCACCCGCCCGCAAGAGCTGATGGTCTCCATGAACATCGGCGACCCCGCCGCCCGCCGCCGCTCGTACGAAATCGTCGCCGAAATCGCCAAGGACCTGTGACCGCGGACCTGTGATCGCCGGACTCCGCCGAGAGAATCGCGGGATCGCCCTCATTTCGCCCGAGCCCGCCGGCCGAGCAGCTGATGATTTCGCACGTCCTGCGTACCGCCGACAAGGACCGTGATCCGCTGGCTGTTCTCAAGCGCGCCAAATCGGCTCCAGGTGCCAGGTGGTCGCTTGTCCTCGCCCTCCGACCCCTCGCCCCTCGGCCCCTCGGCCGGCCCGGATCGAACGACGGACCGAACTGCTCATGGAGCGCAACCGGCTGGCACGCGAGCTGCACGACTCGGTCGTGCTCTGCGTCGGCGTGCGGGTGTCGCCGACGGCTCGGGCTGGATCGTGTCCTTCTATGGCGGGTCTCGGTGGGTCACGACGGCCGGGCCGGTTCGTGATCGGATGACCGCGACGTCGCCGTCTCGGTCGGTGCGGTAGACGCGCTCGCCGAGGCGGGCGAGTGCGGACATCGTCGCGGGCGCGGGGTGACCGTAGTCGTTGTGCGCTCCGACGGAGGCGATGGCGATCCGGGCGTGTACGGCGGCGAGGAAGGCCGGGTCCTGGTGAGAGCTGCCGTGGTGCGGAATCTTGAGAACCTGGGCCGTCGGCACGCCGGCGGCCAAGAGCTCTCGCTGCGCCTCGATCTCGACGTCGCCGCAGAGCAGCACGCTGAGGCCTGGCCAGCGAGCGAGCATCACGACGCTGGCGTTGTTGACCGTCGTGCCGCTGTCTCCCCTGGTGATCCGGTTCGTGCTCAGCGGGCCGATGACGGCGAGGGTCAGCGGGCCGACGGTCCACAGGTCGCCGACGCCCGCCGCACGCGTCGTCCGGCCGGGCAGCAGGCGGCGTTCTTCCCCGTCGCTGTCAGGGCTGATCACGATCGTGCCGACCGAGCGTCCGCGCAGCACACCGGGCAGGCCGTCGATGTGGTCGGCGTGCGGGTGCGTGAGGACCAGCAGGGGGACGGCGTCGATGCCGAGATCGTGCAGGCAGCTGTCCATCGAGTCGCGGGTCGGGTCCGGTGTCGACCACGACGGCGCGCCCGTCGCCCGCGAACAACGCCAGGCCGTCGCCCTGCCCCACATCACACGTGACGAACAGCCAGCCGCGCGGCGGCCAGCCCGGCGCGAGGATCCGCGCGCCGATCATCGTGAGGACGATCCCGGCCAGCGCGGCCGCGGCGATCCGGCGGGCCGGCGGCCTGCGCAGGGCGAGCCAGGGCCACCGCCAGGACGGCGAGCAGTAGCGCGACGCCGGCGAGGCCGGCCGGCCACCCGATCACGGCGTACGGCGCACGCGCGCAGACGCGTGCGACGCCCGCGATCCAGCCGACCGCGAACCCGGCGGGCACGACGATCAGCCGGGCGACGGGTAAGACGAACGGCGCCACCAGGGCGGCGAACACGCCGATGATCGTGGCGGGCCCGACCGCCGGGACGGCGAGCAGGTTCGCCGGGATCGCGACGAGGCTGACGCCCGCACCGATCATCACGAGTACCGGCACGCACGCGGCATGGGCGGCGGCCGCGACCGCGAGTGGTTCGGCGAGGCCCCGTGGCATCCGCCTGCCGAGCCGTTCGCGCCAGGGCGGTGCGAGGACGAGGATCCCGGCGGTCGCCAGGGCCGACAGCGCGAAGCCGTACGATCCGGCCAGTTCGGGGTCGATGAGGACGAGCACGAGGACGGCGGCGCAGAGCGCGGGGACGCCTTGCCGCTCGCGGCCGCTGACGACCGCGATGAGGGCGATGGCGCCCATGACGGTGGCCCGCAGGACGCTCGGCGAGGGCCGCGCCACGATGACGAAGCCGATGATCGCCGCTCCGGCGAGCAGTGGTCCCGCCCGGCGGCCGAGACCCAGCATCCGGCCGAGCGCGAGGACCGCGCCGAGGATCAACGAGAGGTTCTCGCCACTGACGGCCATGAGGTGGGTGAGCCCGGCCTTCGTCGAAGGTGTCGGCCAGTTCGGGGTCGAGCAGCGACGTATCGCCGTCGACCAGCCCGGGCAGGACCGCGCGCTGATCGTCTGGCAGCCCGCCCGCCGCGGCCCGCAGGCGCACGCGGATCCGGTCCGCGACGCGTTGCGGTAACGAGGGCGCGCCGAGAATCTCGGGCGGCTCCGCGTACGAGGCCGACCGCCGCCAGCAATTCGCCGCGCCGTGGCGTCTCCAGCCGGGCGGTGAAGGCGATCCGCAGGCTCGGCAGGAGGCGCTTCCAGGCGGGATCGCCGGCGAGGATCAGCACGGGCACCCGAACTCGCCTCCGGTCGACCTGCTCCACGCGTACCGGGACCAGCACGGTCTCACGGTGATGGATCGCCCCGGCCCGCACGATCACCTTTGGGTCTCCGGTCACGACGGCGTCCAGCCGGGCGCTGCCCCCGCGCACGGCGAGGGCGTGTACCGGCCCGGAACCGACGGCGGACAGCCGCAGTCCCACACCGAGCGCCGAGGCGGCCACGCAGACGAGCACCGCCACGATCCCGATCCGGACTCCGCCGGGCCTTCCTCGATGGGTTACTGCGGTCGGATCGGGCACTGCGGTCGGATCGGGATCGGCGGGGGTGTCGTTGCGAGGGCTCGGTGGAACGACCTCCGTCGTCTGGGCGGCCGGTGCTGTGGCCGGTTTTCCGCGCTGGGTCAGGGATCGTCGGATCGGGTGGGCCAGGAGGACGGCCGCGGCGGCGAGGGTGGTCGTGGCGGAGGCGTAGGCGACCATCGGGCTCATGCGGAGCAGCACCAGCGCCGTCAGCCAGACGGCGGCGGACGGGCCGGCCAGGCGCAGGTCGATCGTCCGCCGGCGAGATCGGTGACCGTCCCCGTCGGCGGTGGCCGGTGCCGGGCCGCTCGCTCCGGAGGTCGCCGGTACGCGTTCGTCCGGCGGCGGGTGGCCCCCCGAAGGCGCACGTGCGGGCGTCATCTCCGGCACCCGTCCCTGGGAGGCCGCCCGCCCGAGTGTCCCCTCCGGCACCCACGCGCGGCCGGCGGCGAAGATGTCGTCAAGGCTGTGCAGCGCCCGGCCTCTGGCGGTGATCCGCGCCAGTGCTGTCTTCGGCGCGCCCGGTACTGTCCACTGCTGCGGGCCGAGCGCGGCCATCAGGGCAGGAGGCGCTCATACGCGGACCAAGCCCCGGAGGTCGGCGAACTTTGCATCGCCGATACCGGACACTTGACGCAGTTCGTCGATGGTGCGGAAGCCGCCGTGCTGGGTGCGGTAGTCCACGATGCGCTGGGCCAGGACGGGGCCCACGCCGGGTAACTGGTCGAGTTGGGCGGCGGTCGCGGAGTTGAGGTCGACGGGAGCGGCCGGGACCGCCGCACCTGGGGGGCCCACGGCTCCTCCCGGTGGAGCGGCGGGGGACGGTGTGGCGTCGACGCCGACGAGGATCTGCTCTCCGTCCGTCACGCGGCGGGCGAGGTTGAGGGTGCCGGTCTTGACGCCCGGGCGCACGCCGCCGGCCTGGTCGATCGCGTCGATGACTCTGGCGCCCGGAGGCAGGCTCACCACGCCCGGGTGACGCACCTTCCCCGCCACGTCGACCACGAGTGGCGGCTGAGCCGGGCTGGGTGCGGTGCTGTTCGCCGGGGAGACGGGTGAGGCCGCGGTGGCCGGTTGCGCGGCGGGACGGAGGATCGGGGCGGGGGCCGGGCGCGCCTGGGGTCTGGACCACCAGAGGAGGACACCCGCGAGGAGGGCGGCCAGCAGCCCCGCGAGCGCCAGCACGCGCACACCGGGCAGGCCCGGGTCGATCCGCAGCCGGCCGCGTCCGCGGCCCTCGGACTCCGGCCAGGTGGTGGCGGGCAGGCCGGACGCGGGCCAGGCCGGACCGGACCCCCTCCAGGACTCGTCGGCCGAGCCCACGGCGTGAGATGGCGATTCCACTGCCTCAGGCACCGGTCCCGCATCGTCCGCCGCCAGTCCGATCTCGTCGAACGTCGAACCCACATCGCGCGGCGGAGAGCCGGCCGCGCCGGGCTCGCCGGGCCACCCCGTGCCGGACTGTCCGGAGCGTGACGACGCCGGAGAGGTCGGCGCCTGGTCGAGTGCCCACCCCACATCGCGCGGTGGTGGGCCGACCGTGCCGGGCACGCTGGGCCGGCCGGAGCGTGACGAGGGCGGGAGGATCGGCGGCGTGCGTAACGGCGAGGTCCCGGCGCCCGTGCCGAATGACTGTGGCGGCCGGAACACCTCGCGCAGGCGGGCGAAGGCGGAGGGGGATGCGAGGGGCTTCATGTCGCACGACGCTAACCGGCCATCACCCAGGGCAACAGATCGAACGCGATCTGTGGATAACCGCCGTCCAACGGCCGAGAGACACCAGCGTCCGCGACCGCCGGTACGACGCTCAGGGTGGTGGCCTGGCCCGGTCCGCCTCCATCAGCACCACCGACACCGACACCATGCGACCCCTACGACATCGGGATCGGGCGGGGGAAGACGCGGACGAAGCGGGTGGCGGCGTGTTCGTCGCCGGTGATCTTCACGTCGCCTGCCGCGGCGGCGGCCGTCAAGGGGAGGCCGCCGAAGACCACCGATCTCAAGGTGGCGGCGTCCGTGGAGATCACGGCGTCCGGACGCTGCGCCGCGCCACGTTCCAGGGCGAGCCGTCCCCCGGCCACCTCGGCGAAGAAGCGGTCATCTCCCAGGCGAAGCTCATAGACGCCCCGCAAGCCCCCGGCCGCCGGCGCGTCGAAGCTCGTCTTCAGTGCGAACATCAGCGCGTCCACGCTGAGTTCCCTCCCCGGTGTCAGCGGCGCCCGGCTGCCGAACCTCGCCAGGTGGAACAGCACGGGCTCCAGACCCCGCCCCCACTCGGTCAGCTCGTACACCCACGCGGCCGCCGGCGGGCCCAGACGGCGGCGGCGCAACACGCCCGCGCCTTCCAGTTCCCGCAGGCGCTGGGACAACACGTTCTGGCTCACTCCGGGCAGCCCGCGGTGCAGATCGGTGAACCGTTTCGGGCCGAACAGCAGCTCACGCACCACGAGCAGCGCCCACCGCTCCCCCACCGCGTCCAGCCCGCGCGCGATCCCGCACGGGTCGTCATAGCTGCGCATACGGCAAAGTCCGTCCTCGGAAGGAGTAGCACTACAGGACAAAGTAATCCTAAAGTAGGACCAAATAAAGGAGAAACCGATGGAAATCCCGATCCCCCAGGGCGACCCGCGCCTGCTGGCCGACGAGCTCGCACAGCGGCTGCTCGCCTCGAAGGAGCTGGCACGCCTCGCGTACGTCGCCCCGGACGGCACCCCCCGCGTGCTCCCGATGCTCTTCCACTGGAACGGCGAGGAGATCGTCATGTCCTCGTTCGGCGGAGCGCACAAGATCGCCGCGCTGCGGAAGAACCCCAGCACGGCCATCACGATCGACACCGCGGGAGCGCCGCCGGAGATGCTGCTCATCCGCGGCGATGCCCAGGTCACGGACGTGGAGGGGATCGTGCCCGAGTACGCGATGGCCCATCGGCGCTACTACGGTGAGGAGCAGGGCGCGGCCAACGTCGCCGAGGCCGACCGGCCGGGCGTTCGGATGGCACGCATCGCGGTCCGGCCCGAATGGGTTGGGCTGATCGACTTCCGCAAGAGATTCCCCGGCGCACTGGAGCAGGCGAGAAACTGATGGCAACCTACGCACTCATCCACGGCGCCGGCGACGCCTGGTACTGGCACCTCCTCATCCCCGAGCTGCGCGACCGCGGCCACGACGTCGTCGCGCCCGAACTGCCGAGCGACGACGACGCCGGGCTGAAGGGCTACACCGACGCGGTGGTCGACGCCATCGGCGACCGCCAGGACGTGATCGTCGTCGCCCAGTCCCTCGGCGGGTTCACCGGACCGCTCGTCTGCGCGCGCCGGGAGGTGAAGTTGCTCGTGATGCTCGCCGCCATGGTTCCCCGCCCCGGAGAGACGGTCAACGCGTGGTGGGGCAACACCGGCGCGGAGCAGGCCAGGGTCGAACAAGACGAGAAAGAGGGCCGCTCCCCGGAGTTCGACCTGGTCACGAGCTTCTTCCACGACGTGGCGCCGGAGGTCACGAAGGAGGCCATGACGCGGGAGCAGCGCGAGGAGTCCGCGAGCGCCTGGAGCGACCCGTGGCCCCTGGAGGCATGGCCGGACGTCCCGACGCGCTTCCTGCTGGGCCGCGACGACCGCTTCTTCCCGCCCGCGTTCCTGCGCCGCGTCGTGGCGGACCGGCTCGGCATCGTCCCCGACGAGATCGGCGGCGGCCATCTGATCGCGCTGAGCAACACCAGGGCGCTGGCCGACCGGCTGGAGGAGTATCGCAGCGCGCTATGAGGCGACGATCCCCGCTTCGTGGGCGATCAGACCGGCCTGGGTACGGTTCGCGCAGTCCAGCTTGTCCAGCATCCGCGACACGTACCCCTTGATCGTGGCCTCCGACAGGTAGAGCCGGGCCGCGATCTGGGCGTTCGACAGGCCCTCGCCGAGGCAGGCGAGGACCTCGGTCTCCCGGCCGGTCAGCGTCGAGACGAGCCCTCGCGCCCGGTCGCGCGCCGACAGGCCGTCCGTGGACGCCGCGACCAGCCGGCGGGCGGCCGCCGCCGAGAGCACGGTGTGCCCCTCGGCGGCCACGCGTACGAGCCCGATCAGGTCCTCCGGCGGCGTCGACTTCACCAGGAAGCCGGCCGCACCGGCCCGCAGGGCGCGCAGGACGTACTGGTCGGCGTCGAAGGTCGTCAGCACCACCACGGCCGGCGGCGCGGCGAGCGCGCAGATCCGCTCGATCGCGGTGAGCCCGTCCATGCCCGGCATGCGCAGGTCCATCAGCACGACGTCCGGCCGTTCCCGCAGCACGGTCTCGACTCCGGCGGCACCGTCGTGCGCCTCGCCGACGACGGAGATGTCGTCGGCGGAGCCCAGAATCGTCCGCAGAAACCCGCAGACCATCGGCTCGTCGTCCACGACGACCACCCGGACCACGGCTCAGACCGCCGGGACGGGCTGAGTCGGCACGTACGCGGGCAGCGTGGCCTCGACGCGGAACCCGCCGTCCGGCGCGGGCCCGGCGCGCAGCGTGCCGTGCACGAGTTCGACGCGCTGCCGCAGCCCCACGAGGCCCAGGCCGGAGCCGGTCTCGGCGAGAGCGCCCCCGTGCCGTACGGCGGGCGTGTTGTGCACCGCGACCCGCACCTGCGCCTCGCCGTACTCCAGCCGCACCGTCACGCGGGCGCCGGGCGCGTGCTTGCGCACGTTGGTCAGCGCCTCGCGTACGATCCGGTACGCCGTGCGCCCGACCACGGGAGAGGCGAGCGCCGGATCGCCCTCCTCGAGGAGTTCCGCCGGCACGCCCACGGCGGTCGACTCGGCGACCAGCACGGCGAGGTCCGCCGCCGGCTCCTCCCCTTCGGGCGCGGCGCGCAGGATGCCGACCAGGTCCCGCAGCTCCTCCAGCGCCTGGCAGCCCGCCATCCGCAGCTCCTCGGCGGCCTGCCGCGTCGCCTCGTCGGCGGCGGTGATCCGCAGCGCCCCGGCCTGGAGCACCATGAGGCTCACCCGATGGGTGACGACGTCGTGCATCTCGCCAGCGAGCCGTGCGCGTTCTTCGGCACGTGCCTGCTCGGCGAGCAGGTGGCGCTCGCGTTCGGCACGTTCGGCGCGCTCGCGCAGCGCCTGCACCAGCCGCCTGCGGGCGTCGAAGTACAGCGCCAGCAGCGGCCCGACGGCGGTGCGCAGCACGCCGATCGTGATGATCGCGGCCGACGGCTCCCACGGCCGCGCGGCGATGATCGTGAAGGCGATGATCGCGATGAACGCCTTGCGCCGGTCACAGCGGTAGAAGACCGGCCCGTACGCCGCCAGGGTCGTCGCGAGGGGCTCCCAGATGTTCCCGCTGTGCACCGGAGTCAGCACGCCCAGCGGGGAGATCAGCAGCGTCAGCACGAGCGTGAACCCGCCCAGGACGACCATGACCGTCAGCGGGGCGCGGCGGCGGAAGAGCAGCGAGAGGCAGGCGGCCGTCTGCACGCCGAGCAGGGTCCAGGCGAGCGGGCCGGGATGCGCCGGCCACCACGCACCGCCGCCGAGCGTGCGCCCGGTGTCGAGCAGCACGAACAGAATGGTGAGCGCCACGTCGACGGCCACCCGGTGCCGCGCTGCGAACCTCATGCCGCATACGGTATGCCGCCGCAGGTCCGCGTGGTGGTCCCCGCCGACGTACGACGGCGCGGGATCCTACGAAAGTCGCATACCGGCCGGGACGAGCAGCCCTTCGTGGGCCGGGAACAGGCCGCCTCGCCCTGCCGCGGCACCCTGCGGACGGCGTCTGATGGCGGGCATGGAGATCACCCAGGAACACCTGCGGCCGGGCCGCTACGCGATCGAGACGAGCAGCGTGAAGTTCCGCACCCGGCACCTGTTCGGTCTGCTGCCCGTTCGGGGCGAGTTCACCGTACGTGCCGGGACCGTCGACGTCGCCACGCCGCTCGCCGACTCGAGCGTCCGCGTGGAGATCGACGCGGCGAGCATGAGCACCGGCAACGACCGCCGGGACGAGGACGTACGCTCGCCGCGGTTCCTCGACACCGCACGGCACCCGGTCATCACGTTCGTCTCCGAGCGCGTGGAGGAGACCGCCGTCACCGGCACGCTCACCGTCCACGGCGTCGACCGGCCGCTCACCCTGGCGATCACGGGGTCGGACGCGACGCGAGACGGGTTCACCGTACGCGCGACGACGAGCGTGGACCGGACCGAGTTCGGCGTCACGGCGGCGCCCGGGATGGCCGGACGCCGCCTCGACGTGTCGCTGGAGATCACCTGCGTACGTGCCTGACGGCTCAGGCGAGCGGAACCTGCAGCTCGGTCACCCACGCGTCGGGCTCGTCCGCCGGGCACTCGAGGTAGAGCTCCCGCGCGTACCCCGCCGCGCGGTGGCCGCCGGCCTCCATCCAGCGCGCCAGGAGCTGGTGCGCCGTCAGCACGGAGTCCATCGAGCCGCGGTGCACGATCGTGGCCGCCTCGACGCCGGGCAGGTCGATCACGGCGAAGTCGTACGCGTCGTCGGGCGCGACCGCCACCTGGAGGCCGGCGTGCACCGTGATCGCGCCGTCGGGGGCGTCCTCGTAGTAGGCGATGCCCGGCCCGATCACCGGCACGCCGGCCTCGTCCAGGCGGCGCATGAGTTCGGGGTAGAGCGGCTGGATGACCGGCCCGATGTGCTCGGGCTCGTAGCCGGCCGCCGTACCGGTCAGCTCGGCCACTCGGGTGACCGGGAGTCGCTTGAGCTGGATGTCCGCGGTGGGCATGTGTCCCTCGTCTTCGATCATCTGGAGCCTCGCCTCGGTGCCGGTCAGCCGTGCGGCGTCCGCGGTGAGCCGGGCGGCCGGCTCCGCGCGGCGGAGCCGGAGCATGCCGCGCAGCTCCTCGATGCTCACCTGCTCGTAGAGGATGGCCCCGACCTGCTGCAGGGTGAGCCCGAGATCCTTCAGCGCGACGACGCGGTTGAGGCCGTCCCAACTGCGCGGCCGCGTAGTAGCGATAGCCGCTGGCCGGGTCGACGCGCGCGGGCCGCAGCAGCCCGATCGCGTCGTAGTGCCGGAGCATGCGGATCGACACGCGACCGTACCTGGCGAAGTCTCCGATGGTGAGCATAACGTCTCCCAGTCCACGGCCTGACACCGTGTCACGGTCAAGCGGCCGCCGCCGGCATCCTCGCGCGTCCCCGGGCGCCCGCCCCGGGGCACGGACCCGGATGAACCCGCCGGGATCTCGCCGGCCGGGTGCGCGGCGGCCCTAGACTCCCCGGCATGACAGCAGCGGTCGCGATCGTCACCGATTCCACCGCCTACCTGCCGGACGACGTGATCTCCGCGCACGCGGTGACCGTCGTACCGCTCCAGGTCGCGATCGGCACGGACGTCCGTGAGGAGGCACGGGGCCGTACGGCCTCCGACACCACGCGCGAATGGCGGGCGGTCACGACGTCACGGCCGTCGCCGGAACGCTTCGGCAAGGCGTACGCGGACGCGGCGGGCGCGGGTGCGACCGCGGTGGCGTCGGTGCACCTGTCCGGTGAGATGTCCGGCACGCTGGAGAGCGCACGCCTCGCCGCCGGCGACGCGCCGATCCCGGTCAGGGTCGTCGACAGCCGCTCCATCGGCATGGGCCTGGGCTTCGGCGTCATGGCCGCCGCGGAGGCCGCCGCGTCCGGCGCGGGCCTGGAGGAGGTCGCCGACGCCGCGATCCGCCGGCTGCGCGCGACGCGGTCGCTGTTCTACGTGGACACGCTGGAGCATCTGCGCCGCGGCGGCCGCATCGGCGCGGCGGCGACGCTGCTCGGCTCGGCGTTGATGATCAAGCCGTTGCTGCGGATCACGGGCGGGCGCATCGCCCCGTTGGAGAAGGTGCGCACGACGTCGCGGGCGCTGGCGCGGCTGGAGGAGCTGGCCGTCGACCTCGCCGGCGACCGGGACGTGGACGTGGCGGTGCAGCACGTCGCGGCGTCGTCGCGTGCGGCCGCCCTCGCCGCGCGCCTGCGCGAACGCATCCCGCGGCTGCTGGAGCTGTACGTCGGCGAGGCGGGCCCGGTCGTCGGCGCGCACGTCGGACCGGGCATGCTCGGCGTCGTGGTGTCGCGCCGCGACTTCTGACGCGACGCGCCCCGGCCGCCCGGGGTGCGAGACCCGCCGTCCTGCCGTCCTCGGGTGCGAGACCCGGCGGTCACGGCACGTCACGCGCGCCGGCGCGGCTGCGGAACCGCCGCCGACGGATCAGCATCGCGCGGCCGGTGCCTGGCGGCGCACGCAACGTCCGCCGAACCGCGGCGCCACCCAGGCGGCGTCGACGACGATGCCACGGTCGGACACGCCGGAGTACGGCGGCGGCGGAGCGGCGCGTTACGGCTGGACGGGAACGCCGCCGCGCCAGACGCGCTGTGCCCGCAGGCCGAAGGCCCAGGCGAACGCGCCCTCGTGGTCGGCGTCCCACAAGACGATGTCGGCGTACATGCCCGGGGCGAGCGCACCGCGGTCGGAGACGCGCAGGGCGGCCGCGCCGCCGAGCGTCGCGGCGCGCAGGGCCTCGTTGACGCTCAGCCCGAACATCGCCACCGACAGGCCCACGACCAGCGGCATCGACGTGATGCCGCACTGTCCCGGGTTGTGGTCGGTGCCGAGTGCCAAGGTGACGCCGCGGTCGAGCAGGGCGCGTACGGGCGGGGTGCGGCCGTTGTGCAGGGCGCTGCCGGGGCAGATCGTCGCGGCGACGCCACCGTGGTGGAGCGCCTTGATGTCGTCCTCGTTGGCCTCGGTGAGCAGGTCCGCTGACGCGCAGCCGACCTCGGCGGCGACCTGGGCCGCGCCGACGCGTTCGTTGGCGCACGCGTGCAGGCGTGCCTTGAGGCCGACGCGCTGGCCGGTCATCAGCAGGACGCGTGCCTCGTCGGGCGTGAAGTGACCGTCGTCGCAGTAGACGTCGATGCTGTCGGCGCCCGCGGCGGCGGCGTCGCCGGCCCAGAGGCGCACGGCCTCGATGTAGTCGCGGCGGCGGCCGAAGTATTCGGGCGGGAGCACGTGCGCGGCGAGAAAGGTCGCGTGGATGCGCGGCATCGACGGCTCGTCCTCGAGCGAGCGCAGCATCCGGATGTCGGCCAGCTCGCCGTCGCGGGTGAGGTGGTAGCCGGTCTTCGCCTCGATGGTGGTGGTGCCCGCGCAGATCCACTGCCGGAGCCGCTCGCGCACGTTGTTGCACAGGGTCCAGGGATCGGTGCCGCGGGTCACGGTGACCGTGGAGGCCACGCCGCCGCCCGCCGCGACGATCTCGTTGTTGGTCGAGCCGCTCGTGCGCATGGCCAGCTCGGCCCAGCGGTTGCCCGCGTAGACGGGGTGGGAGTGCGCGTCGATCAGGCCCGGTGTGACGAGTCCGCCGCCGAGGTTCTCCACGTGGTCGACGTCGACGATGTCGTCGATGACGCCGGGGACGCTCTGCGGGAGGTCCGACGCGGGTCCGGCCCAGACGATGCGGTCGTCGTGCACGAGAATCGCGGCGTTGCTGCACACGTCCGCACCGGTCCAGAGCCGACCGATGTTGGTCAGCAAACGTACGGTCATTGCATCACCGCCCGACCTTGCTGTCGCGCGCCGGTGAAGGGTGTCCGGACGCCATGCAGCGGGTCACCTGCTCTCGCTCGACTGACGCCGGCAACGCTGCCGACGGACCCAAGTGCGGTTGGATAGACGGTCCTGCAACCGCCTGGAGCAACGAACCCAGAAATCTCGGTTTCGTCACGGTAGTGCACCATTGCCCCCCTGTACAGCCTTTGCCGTACGACAGAGGCGACAACCGCTGTAGCGGCCGGCTGTTACAGGCGTCTCGACGATACCTCAGAAAGACACCCGGCTCGGCGGGAACGAGAAAGCCCGCCGGGGCCGGCGACGCCGGCCCCGGTACGGGCCTGAATCACACCTGGGCGGAGGCGTGCGGCTCCAGTTCGTACGGCTCCAGTTCGGCGGCCATCCGCTCGGGCACGCGCGCGTGCAGCGCGGTGCCGTCGCCGGTGTGCTCCTGGGAGAGCACCTCGCCCAGATCGTGCACGCGGGCGACCAGGTCGCCGCGGTCGTACGGCAGCAGGACGCGCATCTCGCGCTCGGCGCGCGGGAGGGCGTCCTCGAGGGCCTGGAGAAGCTCGTCCACGCCGGCGCCGGTGCGCGCCGACACGACGACGCTGCGCGGCTCCTGGCGGCGGAGGCGCGCGATCGACATCTCGTCGGCGATGTCGGCCTTGTTGATGACGATCAGCTCGGGCACGTCGCCGCCGCCGACGTCGCGCAGCACCTCGCGTACGGCGGAGATCTGCGCCTCCGGGTCCGCGTCGGCCCCGTCGACCACGTGCAGGATCAGGTCCGCCCCGGCGACCTCCTCCAGCGTCGAGCGGAACGCCTCGACGAGCTGGTGCGGCAGGTGGCGGACGAACCCGACGGTGTCGGTGAGCGTGATGGCGCGGCCGTTCGGCGTGCCGGCCCGCCGCACGGTCGGGTCGAGGGTGGCGAACAGGGCGTTCTCCACCAGCACGCCCGCGCCGGTGAGGCGGTTGAGCAGGCTGGACTTGCCGGCGTTGGTGTAGCCGGCGATGGCCACCGCGGGCACCGCGCGCGTACGGCGGCGGGAGCGCATCGTGTCGCGCGCCTTGCCCATCTCGCCGATCTGGCGGCGCAGCCTGGCCATGCGGGTGCGGATCCGCCGCCGGTCGAGTTCGATCTTGGTCTCACCGGGGCCGCGACCGCCGATGCCCACGCCGCCGGCGGCGCGGCCGCCGACCTGGCGGGACAGGTTGCCGCCCCAGCCGCGCAGCCGCGGCAGGAGGTATTCGAGCTGGGCCAGCTCCACCTGGGCCTTGCCCTCGCGGCTGCTGGCGTGCTGGGCGAAGATGTCCAGGATCAGGGCCGTACGGTCGATGACCTTGACCTGGACGACCTCCTCCAGGCGGCGCAGCTGGCTGGGCGCGAGCTCTCCGTCGCAGATGACGGTGTCGGCGCCGGTGGAGATCACGACGTCGCGCAGCTCCAGTGCCTTGCCGGAGCCGACGTAGGTCGCCGGGTCGGGCCGCGAACGCCGCTGGATCATGCCTTCGAGGATCTCCGAGCCCGCGGTCTCGGCGAGGAGCGCCAGCTCACGCAGGGAGTTCTCGGCGTGGGCCTCGTCGCCGTCGGTCCAGACGCCGATCAGGACGACGCGCTCGAGCCGGAGGGCACGGTATTCGACCTCGGTGACGTCGCGCAGCTCGGTGGAAAGGCCCGCGACGCGACGGAGCGCCTGCCGGTCCTCGAGGTCGAGCTCACCGGTCAGAGGCTCGGGCTCTTCGTTGGAAAAAGTAGACATCTTCCCCCATGTCAACGCCGGATCGTCCCCGGATCTTCCTTGATGCTGCCACGGGACGGCGAATCGCACACCCGGATATCCGTACGGGAGGCCATACCGCGAACGGGTAGGGGACGGGGCGGACCCCTTTGACCGGCCCGCGAGGGCGTCAATAGGATTTCACTGAGCAGAAGTATTATTTCGCTAGACGAAAACACCAGAAAGGCAGGGCGATGTCTGGACCCGCAGGCGTGGAGCTGACCGGTCCCGTGGAGGACGGCTTCGAGGAGATCCTCACGCCCGAGGCGCTCGGCTTCCTCGCCACCCTCCAGCGCGAGTTCGGCGTCCGGCGCCGCGAGCTGCTGGGCCTGCGCGCCGAGCGCCAGCGGGAGCTGGCGCAGGGCGGCACGCTCGACTTCGCGGCCGACGGCGCCGACGTCCGCCACGACGACACGTGGCGCGTGGCCGACCCGGCGCCGGGCCTGGAGGACCGGCGCGTCGAGATCACCGGCCCTACGGACCGCAAGATGACGATCAACGCGCTCAACTCTGGTGCGAAGGTCTGGCTCGCCGACTTCGAGGACGCCAACACCCCGCTCTGGAAGAACATGGTCGGCGGCCAGCGCAACCTCCGCGACGCCCTCGACCGCACGCTCGACTTCGAGACCGGCGGCAAGTCCTACGCACTCAAGCCGGACGAGGAGCTCGCCACCATCGTCGTACGCCCGCGCGGCTGGCACCTGGACGAGAAGCACGTCCTCGTGGACGGCGACCGCATGTCCGGCTCGCTGTTCGACTTCGGCCTCTACTTCTTCCACTGCGCGCGCCGCCAGCTCGACAAGGGCAAGGGGCCCTACTTCTACCTCCCGAAGATCGAGAGCCGCCTCGAGGCGCGCCTCTGGAACGACGTGTTCAACCTCGCGCAGGACCTCCTGGAGATCCCGCGCGGCACGATACGCGCGACGGTGCTGATCGAGACCATCCCGGCCGCGTTCGAGATGGAGGAGATCCTCTATGAGCTGCGCGACCACTCCGCGGGCCTGAACGCCGGCCGGTGGGACTACCTGTTCTCGGTGATCAAGAAGTTCCGCTCGCGCGGCCGCCGGTTCCTGCTGCCGGAGCGGAACGCGATCACGATGACCGCGCCGTTCATGCGGGCGTACACCGAGCTGCTGGTGCGCACCTGCCACAAGCGCGGCGCGCACGCGATCGGCGGCATGGCGGCCTTCATCCCGTCACGCCGCGACGAGCAGGTCAACAAGGCGGCGCTGGAGAAGGTCCGCGCGGACAAGACCCGCGAGTCCGATGACGGCTTCGACGGCTCGTGGGTGGCACACCCCGACCTCGTGCCGGTCTGCCGCGAGATCTTCGACGGCGTGCTCGGCGACCGCCCGAACCAGCGCGACCGGCTGCGCGAGGAGGTCTCGGTCGCGGCCTCGGACCTGCTGGCGGTGGACCAGACGCCGGGCGAGATCACCGAGGCGGGCCTGCGCAACAACATCAGCGTCGGCCTCCAGTACATCGCGACCTGGCTGGGCGGCAACGGCGCGGTCGCCATCTTCAACCTGATGGAGGACGCCGCGACCGCCGAGATCGCCCGCTCGCAGGTCTGGCAGTGGATACACAACGACGTCGAGCTGGCCGACGGCCCGAAGGTCACCCCGGACCTGGTCGAGCGGCTCATCGACGAGGAGCTCGGCAAGATCCGCGAGTCCTACGGCGACGCCTTCGACGAGGAGCGCTTCGCCGACGCCGTCGCCCTGTTCAAGGAGGTCGCGCTGGCCGATGACTACGCCGACTTCCTCACCGTGCCCGCGTACGAGCGGATGCTCTGACCCCGGCCCGGAGCCCGGCCGCGCGGCCGGGCTCCGGGTGTCAGACCGCGATCGGGAGCGTCTCGATCCAGCAGTCCGGCACTCTCGGGGCGAGCGCGGCGCACGCCTCCTCGGCGTCCGCGCGGGACAGGAACACGCCGGTGCCCGACTCGCTGCCGAGCCGCGGCCCGGTCATGACGACGTACACCATCCGATACGTCTCGCGGCGCGGACGTCCGCCGTCCTCGGCGCCGAGCGCGGTGACCAGGTCGCGCGCAGAGGCGATGTCGAAGCCGGCGGTGTCGAGCGCCTGCGCGGGAACCGCGTAGGCGTCGGCGTGGTCGAAGAGGCTGTGCCGGGTGGGCGCGAGCGCGCCCTCGCGCCAGCCGACCGCGCCGGCGGCGACGTAGTCGGTGCGCCCGCCGGCCGTCAGCAGGAAGACGCGGTGGCCGGGCGCGCCGGTTCCCTCCGCCTCCTCGGCGGTCGCGCAGCGGATCGCGAGGCCGTCGTAGCCGTCGCGGAGCCGTACGGCGGTGACGGGGGTGAACAGCAGGTCGATGGTCGTCTCGCGGCCGGCGCCGCGCAGCAGCAGCCGGGCGTTGCCGGCGGAGTAGGCCCACGGGACGAACCTGCGGTCGCTGCGGAAGATCTCCGTGCCGGGGGCCAGCTTGTCGTCTGTGTCGAGCCAGGCGTTCGGAATCACGAACGCAGGATTCCGGTACGCCGTTCGGCAGGTCAACGTCTCGGGGGCGCAGATCAAGCGCGTGCCAGGTCACGCGTTGGTTCCGACTAGTTTGGATCTGTCCCAAAAGGTCAGGATGGGTGTTGTGACAGCAGGGCTCGACGGGCTCGCTGAGCGACTCAGGGTCGTCGCCGGAGCCGAGAACGTCCTCACCGACCCGGCCGAGCTCCGCACGTACGAGTGCGACGGGCTGACCTATCACCGGGCGACACCCGGCATCGTGGTGCTGCCCGACGGCGCCGGGCAGATCGCCGAGATCGTCCGCGCCTGCACCGAGCGCGGCGTCCCCTACATCGCGCGCGGCTCCGGCACCGGGCTGTCCGGCGGCGCGCTCCCCCGTACGGACGGCGTGCTGATCGTCACCTCGCGCATGCGCCGGATCCTGGAGATCGACATCGACGACGAGCGGGCGGTGGTCGAGCCCGGCGTGATCAACCTCGACGTCTCCAAGGCGGTACGGCCGCAGGGCTATTACTACGCGCCGGACCCCTCCAGCCAGCAGATCTGCTCCATCGGCGGCAACGTCGCGGAGAACTCCGGCGGCGCGCACTGCCTGAAGTACGGCTTCACCGTCAACCACGTGCTGGCCTGCGAGGTCGTCACTCCCAGCGGAGAGATCGTCGAGCTCACCGAGGCGCACGGCTATGACCTGCTGGGCGCGTTCGTGGGCTCGGAGGGCACCCTCGGCATCGCCACGAAGATCACCGTACGGCTGACGCGGCTGCCGGAGAAGGTCGAGACGCTGCTGGCCGCGTTCGCCTCGATCGAGCAGGCGGGCGAGGCGGTGTCGGCGATCATCGCCGCGGGCGTGGTGCCCGCCGCGATCGAGATGATGGACGCCCTGTCGATCGAGGCCGCCGAGGCCGCCGTGCGTTGTGAGTACCCGGCGGGCGCGGGCGCGGTCCTCGTGGTCGAGCTGGACGGGCCCGCCGCCGAGGTGGACCGGCAGTTCGCGCAGGTCAAGGCGCTGTGCCGCGAGGCGTTCGAGATCCGGGTGGCCGCCGATGACACCGAGCGGGCGCTGATCTGGCGCGGCCGCAAGTCCGCGTTCGCGGCGGTGGGCCGGATCAGCCCGGACTACATCGTGCAGGACGGCGTGATCCCCCGTACGTCGCTGCCCGAGGTGCTGGCCCGCATCGACGCGCTGTCCGGCGACAGCGGCGTGCGCGTCGCGAACGTCTTCCACGCGGGCGATGGCAACCTGCACCCCCTGGTGCTGTTCGACGACGCCGTGCCGGGCGCGGGCGCGCGCGCCGAGGAGGTCTCGGCCAAGATCCTCGACCTGTGCATCGAGCACGGCGGGTCGATCACCGGCGAGCACGGCGTGGGCGTGGACAAGTCCAAGCACATGCCGCGGATGTTCACCGAGGAGGACCTGGACACCATGCAGATGGTGCGCTGCGCCTTCGACCCGGGCGGACTGTGCAACCCCGGCAAGATCTACCCGACGCCCCGGCTGTGCGGCGAGGTGCCGGGCCGCCGCACCGGGGTCCACCCGCTCGTGGAGAGCGGACAGGCGGACCTGTTCTGATGAACGCGCCCCTGGACGCCCTCGCGAAGGTGTGCGACGTACGGCCCGGCGAGCCCGGCGACGCCGTACAGGGGGTCCCGGTCTCCTTCGTCGCCGCGCCGGCCACGGTCGCCGAGGCGGGCGAGCTGATGCGTACGGCGGCCGAGCTCGCGCTGGCCGTCGTGCCGCGCGGGGCCGGCACCAAGCTGCACTGGGGCGACCCGCCCGAACGCTGCGACCTGGTCATCGACACGCGGCGCCTCGGCCGCCTGGTCGAGCACGTCGCGGGCGACCTGGTCGTCAAGGCCGAGGCCGGCCTGCCGCTCGGCGAACTCCAGGAGATCCTCGCGGGCTCGCGCCAGCAGCTCGCGCTGGACACCCCGGTGCCGGGCGCGACCGTCGGCGGCGCGCTCGCCGCCGCGACCGCCGGACCACGCCGTCTCCTGTACGGCTCGGCGCGCGACCTGCTCATCGGCATCACGGTGGTGCGCGCCGACGGAGTGGTCGCCCACGCCGGCGGAAAAGTGGTCAAGAACGTCGCGGGCTATGACCTCGGCAAGCTGTTCACCGGCTCGCGCGGCACGCTGGGCCTGATCACCGAGGCCGCGTTCCGCCTGCACCCGCTGCCGCAGGCGAGCGCGTACGTCACCGCCGAGGCCGCCGACGCGGCGCAGGCGCTCGAACTCACGCGGGCGCTGCTGCGCTCGCCGCTCGTGCCCGCCGCGATCGAGGTGGACGGGCCCGGCCCGATCAGCGTCGCGGTGCTGCTCGAAGGGGTCGCCGACGCCGTGCCGCGGCGGGCGGAGGCGGCGCGCGAGCTGATCGGCGGCGTGATCACCGACGAGCCGCCCGCGTGGTGGGGACGGCTCCCGCACGGCGAGGTGCTCGCCGAGGTGCGCGCCGCGCCGTCACGCCTGCCCGCGATCGTCGAGGCGGGCCCCGCGCGGCTGCGCGGCTCGTCCGGGCGCGGCGTCTGGCATGCCGCGCTGCCGCTGGAGGACGCGGCCGGGGTGCTGGCACGGCTGCGGCGGCACGGCAGCGCCGTGGTGCTGTCCGCGCCGGACGGCGCGCGGCTCGACCGCTGGGGCCCGGTGCCCGCGCTGCCGCTGATGCGGCGGGTGAAGGACCAGTTCGACCCCGGGCACCGCCTGTCGCCGGGCCGCTTCGCGGGAGGGATCTGATGGAGGACTTTCGCAAGCTGCTCGACGACTGCGTGCACTGCGGGTTCTGCCTGCCCACCTGCCCGACGTACGAGCTGTGGGGCGAGGAGATGGACTCGCCGCGCGGCCGGATCCACCTGATGATCCAGCACGAGGACGGCGCGCCGCTCGGCGACTCGATGATCGAGCACTTCGACCGCTGCCTCGGCTGCATGGCGTGCGTGAGCTCGTGTCCCTCGGGCGTGCGGTACGACCGGCTGATCGAGGTCACCCGCGCCCGGGTGGAGGAGGAGCGGCCGCGCTCACGCGCCGACCGTGTCCTGCGCGAGGCGATCTTCGCGGTCTTCCCGTACCCGAAGCGGCTGCGTGCCCTGCGGCTCCCGCTCCGCGCGTACCAGGCCACGCGCATCAACATGGCGCCGTTGCTCGGCCGGATCTCCCCCACGCTCGCCGCGATGGAGCACCTCGCGCCGCCGCGCGCCCGGCACGTACGGCTGCCCGAGCGCGTCACGGCTCGCGGCGAGCGCCGCGCCGTGGTCGGCATGCTGACCGGCTGCGTGCAGCGGGAGTTCTTCCCCGGCGTCAACGCGGCGACCGCGCGCGTGCTGGCGATGGAGGGCTGTGACGTCGTCATCGCCGCGGACCAGGGCTGCTGCGGCGCCCTTTCGCTGCACAGCGGCCGGTCGGCGGAGGCGAAGGCGTTCGCGAGGCGGACCATCGAGACCTTCGCCGACGTGGAGGTGGTCGTGGTCAACGCGGCCGGCTGCGGGTCGGCGATGAAGGACTACGCCGACGTGCTCGCCGACGAGCCGGAGTGGGCCGAGCGTGCCGCGGCGCTGAGCGCCAAGACCCGCGACCTCGCGGAGTACCTCGCCGAGCTGGGGCCGCGCGCGACCCGGCATCCGCTGGAGCTCACGGTCGCCTACCACGACGCCTGCCACCTCGCCCACGCCCAGGGGATCCGCGCCCAGCCGCGCGCCCTGCTGAACGCCATCCCGGGCCTGGAGGTGCGGGAGATCGCCGATCCGGAGATCTGCTGCGGCTCGGCCGGCGTCTACAACCTCCTCCAGCCGGAGGCGGCCGGTGAGCTGGGCGACCGCAAGGCGCGCAACGTGTCGGCGGTCGGCGCGGACCTCCTGGTCGCGGCCAATCCCGGCTGTTCACTACAGATCGCCACGGCACTCCGGCGCCGGGGCGAGGAGATCGCGGTGGCCCACACCGCGGAAGTGCTCGACGCGTCCATTCGGGGGATCGACAAGGAGCTGTTGCTCCCCCGGAGGTGACCCCCGTTGTACAAGCAGGTACTCGATCCCGTCGGCCATTCACTGGCCTGGAGCTCGCTGGTCGCGGCGCTCCCCCTGGTCACGCTGTTCGTGCTGCTCGGCATCATGCGGATGCGGGCGTGGATGGCGTCGCTGATCGCCCTCGCGGTCGCGCTCGTCGTGGCGATCTGGGCGTACGGCATGCCCGCCGGCCAGGCCCTGCTCGCCGGCAGCGAGGGTGCGGTCTTCGGCTTCTTCCCGATCCTGTGGATCGTGATCAACGCGATCTGGATCTACACCATGACCGTCCAGACCGGGCACTTCGACGTGCTGCGGCGCACGTTCGCCCAGGTCAGTGACGATCAGCGGATCCAGGCGATCATCATCGCGTTCTCGTTCGGCGCGCTGCTCGAGGCGCTCGCCGGGTTCGGCACCCCGGTGGCGATCACCTCGGTCATGCTGATCGCGCTCGGGTTCAAGCCGATGAAGGCGGCGACGGTCGCGCTCGTGGCCAACACCGCGCCGGTCGCGTTCGGCGCGATGGCGATCCCGATCGTCACGCTCGGCGGCGTGACGCACCTCCCGACCGACACCCTCGGCGCGATGGTCGGCCGCCAGACGCCGATCCTGGCGGTGTTCGTCCCGCTCGTCCTGGTGTTCATCGTCGACGGCCGCCGCGGCCTGGCCCAGACGTGGCTCGCCGCGCTCGCCTCGGGCCTGTCCTTCGGGCTCGCCCAGTGGATCACCTCGAACTACCTCTCGGTGCCGCTCGCCGACATCGTCGCGTCGCTGTTCTCCGTGGTCGTCCTGGTCGCGCTCCTGCGGGTCTGGCAGCCGGGCGAGCGGCTCGGCGGCGCGGAGCCGCGGCCGGTCGTCGCGGGCGGGGCCGCCGACGAGCCGACGCCGGAGTTCGCCGGGCGCGTCGCGCACCCGGACTCGCGCGGCGAGGTCATGCGGGCGTGGGCGCCGTACGCGATCATCATCGTGGTGTTCGTGCTCGCCCAGATCAACCCGCTCAAGGGCTGGCTGGACGAGCCGACCAAGGTGGTCGGCTGGCCGCACCTGCACATCACCGGCGCGAGCGGCAAGCCGTCCACGCTGCCGCAGTTCAAGATCAACTGGCTGAACGCCGCGGGGACCCTGCTGCTGATCTCCGGAGTGCTCACCGCGGTGGCGCTGAAGGTGAGCGCCGGGCGGGCGCTGCGCGCGTACGGGGCCGCGCTGGTGCAGCTGCGCTGGGCGATCCTCACCGTCATGGCGGTGCTGGCCCTCGCGTACGTGATGAACGCCTCCGGCCAAACGATCACCCTGGGCACCTGGATGGCGGGCGCGGGCGGCTTCTTCGCCTTCCTCGCGCCGGTGCTCGGCTGGCTGGGCACCGCGGTGACCGGCTCCGACACCTCTTCCAACTCCCTGTTCGGCGCGTTGCAGGTGGCCGCCGCGGGCAAGGCGAACCTCTCGCCGGTCCTGCTCTCGGCCGCGAACAGCTCCGGCGGCGTGCTCGGCAAGATGGTCTCGCCGCAGAACCTCGCGATCGCCGCCGCGGCCGTCGGCCTGGACGGCAAGGAGGGCGACATCTTCCGGCGCGTGATCGTCTGGAGCCTGGTCTTCCTGGCCGGCATGTGTGTGCTCGCGCTGTTGCAGTCCGTGGCGGTGCTGTCGTGGATGGTGCCCTGACCCTCGGCCGTCGTCCGCTGCCTGCGCGGCGTCACTCGCGTCGGCGGCGGCCGCTGAGATTTCGATGAGAACCGCCGCCCGTCCGGCGGATCCCGGCCGATCGGGGGATACCGTCGATGACGTGCGCATTCTGGTCGTGGACGACGAACCGGCGGTACGCGAGTCACTCGCGAGCAGCCTGGAGTTCGAGGAGTACGAGGTCACCACCGCAGGCGACGGCCTGGCGGCGCTGGAGGAGGTCGACCGGGCCAGGCCCGACCTGGCCATCCTCGACATCCTCATGCCGCGCATGGACGGCCTGACCACCTGCCGGCGGCTGCGCGCCCGCGGTGCCACGCTCCCGGTGCTGATGCTGACCGCTCGCGACACCATCGGCGACCGCGTGACCGGCCTGGACGCCGGCGCCGACGACTACCTGGTCAAGCCGTTCGAGCTGGACGAACTCCTCGCCCGCGTACGCGCCCTGCTGCGCCGCAGCCTGGTGGCCGCGCGCGGCGGCGACACCCGGGAGTACGCCGGGCTGCGGATGAACACGGTCACCCGCGAGGTCACCCGCGACGGCCGGGTCCTGGACCTCACGCGCACCGAGTACACGCTGCTGGAGATGTTCCTCACCCACCCGCGTCAGGTGCTGACCCGCGAGCAGATCCTCAAGGCCGTGTGGGGCTTTGACTTCGAGCCCTCCTCCAACTCCCTCGACGTCTACGTGATGTACCTGCGCCGCAAGACCGGCGAGCCGCGCCTCATCACCACGGTGCGCGGCGTCGGCTACGTCCTGCGCGCCCCGTGAAGGAGGGCTCGTGAGACGGCATCTGTCCCTGCGCGCCCGGCTGGCCGTGCTGACCAGCCTGGCCGTGGCCGTGGCCGTCGCGGCCTGCGCGGTCGGCTGCTGGTTCGTCGTACGCGTACGGCTGATCGACCAGCTCGACCAGTCGCTGTCCGAGCCGCACGCCGGCGGGCCGCCGCGACCCGGTTCGCCGCGCAGTCTCTGCGACCAGCCGCCGCAGGACGACCGGTTCCGCGGCTTCCTTCCGACCCTGCAGGTCGTCGCGGCCGACGGCACGGTCTGCAACTCGCCGAACGGTTCCAGCCCGCTCCGTACCGCGCCCGGCGACGTCCTGGTCGCCCGCGGGCTCAAAGGCACGACGTTCCGCGACGGCACCACCGCGGACGGCACGCCGATGCGCGTGTTCACCCGCCCCGACCCCTCCGGCGGCGCGATCTCGGTCGCCAAGCCGCTCGCCCCGGTGAACCGCTCGCTGAACGGCCTCGCCCTGTTCCTCCTCGGGGTCTCGGCGGTCGGCGTGGTCGGCGCGGCCGTCGCCGGGCTGCTCATCGCGCGCGCCGGCCTGCGCCCGGTGGACCGGCTCACCGACGTCGTGGAACACGTCGCGCGCACCGAGGACCTGGACACGACCATCCCGGCGGGCGGTACGGACGAGATCGCCCGGCTGAGCCGGTCGTTCAACAGCATGACGCGTGCGCTGGCCGGCTCGCGCGACCGTCAGCAGCAGCTCATCGTGGACGCCGGGCACGAGCTGCGCACACCGCTGACCAGCCTGCGCACCAACGTCGACCTGATGCTCCGCAGCGAGACGACGGGCCGCCCGCTGCGCCCCGGCGACAAGGAACGGCTGCTCGTGAACGTCAAGGCGCAGCTCGTCGAGCTGTCGAGCCTCGTCGGCGACCTGCTCGACCTCTCGCGCAGCGCGGACTCGGGGCCGGCGGAGGTGGTCGCGCTGCACGAGGTCGTGCGGAACGCGGTCCGGCGCGCGCGGCCGCGCGGGCCCGAGCTGCGGATCGAGGCGAAGGTCGCGCCGTGGTACGTGTGCGGCGACGCCGCCGCGCTGGAGCGCGCCGTCGTGAACCTGCTGGACAACGCCGTGAAGTTCAGCCCGCCCGGTGGGACGGTGGACGTACGGCTGGACGAGGGCGAGCTGACCGTACGCGACGAGGGCCCGGGCATCCCCGAGGAGGACCTGCCGTACGTCTTCGACCGGTTCTGGCGCTCGCCGTCGGCGCGCGGCCTGCCCGGGTCGGGCCTGGGCCTGGCCATCGCGGCGCGTGCCGTACGCGAGGCGGGCGGGCAGATCCGGCTCGACGCGGCCTCCGGCGGCGGGACGTCGGCCTGGCTGAAGCTGCCCGGCACGCCCGGCCGGGCCGAGATTCTCATCGACGGTTAAGAAACGGCTCACTCCGCTCCCACGGTGGGCGGCGAACGTTGCTTTCATGAGCGAGCTGACGACCGCCCTGTCACCCGAGCCGCGGACGCGGTCCGGTGTGATCCCCCGCGGTCCCCTCATCGAGGTCGCGGTGCCGGCCCACAACGAGGAACACGTCCTGGCGGCCAGCGTGCGCCGGCTGCACACCTATCTCATCGAGACGTTCCCGTACCGGTTCGTCATCACCGTCGTGGACAACGCCAGCACCGACGAGACGTGGGAGGTCGCCGAGCGGCTCTCCCTGGAAATCCCCGAGGTGGAGGCCGTACGGCTGGAGCGCAAGGGACGCGGACGCGCGCTCCGGCACGTCTGGGGCGCCAGCTCGGCGGACGTGGTCGCGTACATGGACGTCGACCTGTCCACGGATCTGGGCGCGTTCCTGCCGCTGATCGCCCCGCTCGTGTCGGGCCACAGCGACCTGGCCATCGGCAGCCGGCTGTCCCGCGGCTCGGCGGTGGTCCGCGGCCCGCGGCGCGAGCTGATCTCCCGCGCGTACAACCTGCTGCTGCACACCACGCTCGCGGCACGGTTCTCCGACGCCCAGTGCGGGTTCAAGGCGGGCCGCGCCGAGGTCGTACGCGCGCTGCTGCCGGCGGTGGAGGACCAGGCGTGGTTCTTCGACACCGAGTTGCTGCTGCTCGCCGAGCGGAACGGGCTGCGGATCCACGAGGTGCCGGTGGACTGGGTGGATGACCCGGACAGCCGCGTCGACGTGGTGCGTACGGCCATCGATGACCTGCGGGGGATGGCACGGATGGGGCGGCGGCTGCTGTCGGGTGCGTTGCGCGTGCCGGTGCCGCCGCGTGCCGGGCGGATCCCGGCGGGCATGCGGTCGCAGGTGCCGAGCTTCGCGCTGATCGGGCTGGTCAGCACGGTCGCCCAGCTCGTGCTGTACGCGCTCCTGCGGCTCCTCCTCCCCGTGGTGGCGGCGAACGTGGTCTCCTACTTCCTGGCCGCCGTCGCGAACACGGCGGCCAACCGGCGGTTCACCTTCGGCGTCGTCGGGGCGCCACGTGCGCTGCGGCACCAGCTCGAGGGCGGGGTGGCGTTCCTCGTGGGCCTCGGAGTGAGCACCTCCGGCCTGGTCGCGCTGCACGCGCTGGCACCACGCGCGCCGCGCCTGGCCGAGCTCGCGGCGCTGCTGGCACTCAACCTGTTCGCCGCCGTGATCCGCTTCGTACTCCTGCGCGCCTGGGTGTTCCACCCGCGGCGCGCCGCCGCCTTCGAGGAGCCGACCCCATGACCCGAGCCTTGTCCTGCCCGCACCGCTGGGCGCTGGCCGGGGTGCTGGCCCTGGCCACACTCCTGTACGGCTGGGGGCTGTCCGCGAACGGCTATGCCAACGAGTACTACGCGGCGGCGGTCCGCAGCGGCACCGAGAGCTGGAAGGCGTTCTTCTTCGGCTCGCTGGACTCGGCGTCGTACATCACGGTGGACAAGCCGCCGATGGCGCTGTGGGTGCAGGAGCTCACCGCCCGGATCGTCGGCTTCGGCACGTGGAGCCTGCTGCTGCCGTCGGTCGTCATGGGAGTCGCGGCGGTCGCCGTGCTGTACGCGACCGTGCGGCGCGCCTTCGGGCCGGTCGCGGGCCTGATCGCCGCCCTGGTGATGACGCTGACGCCGATCACGGTGGCGATCGACCGGGACGACAACCCGGACACGCTGCTGGTGCTGCTGCTGGTCCTCGCGGCGTGGGCGGCGCAGCGCGCCCTCACCTCCTCGCCGGGATCCCGGCTCTGGTGGCTGATGGCCTCGGCGTTCTTCCTGGGGTGCGGCTTCAACACGAAGATGCTCCAGGCGTACCTGCTGCTGCCCGCGCTCGCCCTCGTGTACCTGCTGTGCGCGCCGGACGGGTGGGCGCGCCGGGTGTGGCACCTGCTCGCGGCGGGCGCGGTACTCGCGGTGGCCGGCTTTTGGTGGATGGTCGTGGTCGACCTGATCCCCGCCGCCGACCGGCCGTACATCGGCGGGAGCACGGACGGCACGGTCTGGGACCTGGTGATCGGCTACAACGGCATCGGGCGCGTGGCGGGCGGCTCGTGGCCGGGCGGCGGCCGGGGCGGCGGCGGCGCGAGCTTCGCGGGCGCGGCGGGGCCGGGGCGGTTGTTCAACGACATCGTCGGCGGGCAGATCTCGTGGCTGCTCCCCTTCGCCGCCTTCGCGCTGGTCGCGGTGTTGCTCCTGCGGTGGCGCCGTCCGCGTACCGACCTGCCGCGTGCGACCGTCGTGCTGTGGGGCGGGTGGCTGGTGGTCCACTTCGCGGTGTTCAGCTTCTCCAGCGGGACGATGCACCCGTACTACACGACGGCCCTCGCTCCGGCGGTCGGTGCGCTGACGGGGATCGGCGCGGTCACGCTCTTCGGCGCGTACCGCGACTCCGGAGCGTGGGGCTGGGCCCTCCCGGCGGGGATCGCCGTCACGGGAGCGTGGTCGTTCGCCCTCCTCCGCCGTACGCCGGGCTGGCAAGCGTGGCTGGCCTGGACCGTCGCGGCACTGACGGTCGCCGCGGTGGCCGGCCTGGTCGCCGCACGTCTGGCGGACGCGGCAGGCGCCCGTTCCGACGCCGAAGCCGATGCCGGTGCGCCGGACGAGGTGTCCCTTGACCATGCCTACGCGGACGCGTCGCCGGAGCCGGCGGCCTCCAGAGCGTCACTCCGATCGACGGCGGCCGTACGGGCGGACGGCGGGAGCCGGGCGGTCGAGTCCGCCGCTGACCACAAGAGCCTCGCGACTCACGCGGGCCGGTCCGGCGGTGACGGTCCGTCCGGCCCCGGCGAGCGGCCGGTCGCCACGGTGCTGCGGCGGGGCGCGGTACTCGCGGCGATCGTCGGAATGCTGGCCTGCCTGGCCGGACCGGCCGCGTACGCGGTCTCGGCCGCGGCCGACCGCACCAACGGGACCAACCCGCTCGCCGGGCCGTCCTCCGGCGGGTTCGGCATGGGCGGCCCGGGAGGGCTGGGCGGCGGACGGCCGCCCGCGGCGATGCGGGAGCTGATGGAGCAGGGCCGTCTCCCCGGCGGGCGACCTCCGTTCGGCGGCCCGCCGGACGGGACGGCCGGATCGATGCCGCCCGGCGGCGCGGCCGGGGCGCGGTTCGGGCCGCCCGGCGGGGGCGGCCCCGGCGGCCCGGGCGGCGAGGTGGACGCCAAGCTCATCTCCTACCTGGAGGCACACCGGGACGGCGCCACCTGGCTCGCGGCGGTGAGCAGCGCGCAGAGCGCCGCGCCGATCATCGTGAAGACGGGCCTGCCGGTGATCGCGATGGGCGGGTTCACCGGCAGCGATCCCGCGATGACCGTCCCCAAGCTCCAGGCGTACGTCAGTGCGGGCAAGCTGCACTACGTCCTGACCGGCGGAGGCGGCGGCCCGGGCGGCGGAGGGAGTTCGGCGGTGACCTCATGGGTGGCGGCGAACTGCACGGCGGTGAAGGCGTCGGAGTACGGCGGAACGGCCACGACGCAGAACGCACAGACCGTCTACCGCTGCGGCTGAGGCCGCGTGGAAGGCCCTTGCCGTGAGCACACCTCACGGCAAGGGCCCACGCGGCAAAGCCGCGCCGTGACGTTCCGTAC
The DNA here is from genome assembly GCA_963799975.1 of uncultured Actinomycetota bacterium. Lineage (GTDB taxonomy): Bacteria > Actinomycetota > Actinomycetes > Streptosporangiales > Streptosporangiaceae > Actinoallomurus. The sequence goes on from CAWCZF010000006.1 coordinate 2,846,975, forward strand.
ATTGTCGCGTACGGGCGGAATTCGTGAGACGCCCAACGGTTCTCTCACATGCCGAGACCCGCGCTCTCACCTGATTCACGCCGGCCACCGTCGTTAATTTTCACCACTCGCCGCGTTAGTGACGCGCACGCAGGGCGTTTTCGCGGCCGTAACAGGTCAGGAACAAGGCGGTCGTCAGTCAAGCGCATCCCACGGAGTGGAAGAGGATCATGCATGGCCGAGTTTCCTGCGCCGGGACCCTGTTCACCATGGACGATGGTGGTTAGCATCTCAGCACTGAACAGCGTGGGCGAAAGGTGCCGGCGATGGCGGGAGTTCTGTTTGACAACCCGTTCTATGCGAAGCTCGCACACGCGGTAAATGGCGTCAGGAAGGACGCCATTGATCTTGAGCGAATGCTCAGCCCCTCGTTCGAGATGGCTCAGCAGGGCCAGCTCGACGCGGGCGGCCGAGGCAACGTCGACAGTCAGCGCAGGCAGCTCCGATGGGCGCTCATCAGCATCGTCCAGGCCGCCGAGGAAGCGCTGCGCAACACGCCGATGAAAGTCACCGCCGAAGAGGCCGTGCTCGGCGGGAAGGGCCCCTACGGTTCCCCGAGCCCCTGGTGATGGGGCGAGCGACGGGATGCCGGGGACTCAGTCCAGCAGGAACGCCGCGACCTCGGCCCGCTGCCGCCGCCCCGGCCCGTCGAAGGCCGCCAGCCACTGCGCGCGCTTGTAGTAGCGATGCAGCACGTGCTCCCAGGTGAACCCGATGCCGCCGTGTCCCTGGATGGCGTTCTCGCAGGCGAAGACCGCGGCCTCGCCGGCGAACGACTTGGCGGCCAGGCACGCCTGCCGCGCCATCTCGTCGTCCTCCGACACGCACCATGACGCCCAGTACGCCAGCGACCGCGCCTCCTGGAGCCGTACGTACACATCCGACGCCTTGTGCGAGACCGCCTGGTACACCCCGATCGGCCGGCCGAACTGCTCCCGCGACCCCGCGTAGTCGACGAGCAGGTCCAGTACCCGCTGCGCCACCCCCACCGCCTCCAGCGCCACGGCCGCGTACGCGCGGTCGCGGATGCGGGCCAGCAGGTCGCGGCCGTCGTCGCCGCCGGCGAGCAGCCGCGCCGGAGCACCGTCGAAGCGAACCGTGGCCACCCGCCGCGTCCCGTCGAGCGTCGTCTGCGGCGTCACGTCCGCGTCCGCCGCGTCGACCGCGTACAGCCCGGACGCCGCCACGACCACGAACAGGTCCGCGGCGGCGCCGTCGGGGACCAGCACCTTGGACCCGGTCAGCCGCTCGCCGGTGACCGACGCCTCGACGGGGTCCAGCAGCCCGGAGGGCCGTCCCGGCTCGGCCCACGCCAGGGTGGCCCGCAGCGCGCCCGCGGCGAGACGCTTGTCATCCAGTGCGGGCGCGGCGAGCGCCATGGTGGCGAAGTAGGGCGCGGGCAGCGGCCGGTAGCCGGTCTCCTCGAACAGCACCGCCTGGTCGAGGAAGGTCAGCTCGGCGTCGAGCCAGCCCATCTCGGCGAGCTTGGCCCACACCTCGTCGTCCACCCCGGTCGCCGAGTCCGCGATCGAGGCCAGCCGTACGTCGTCATAGCGTGACGCCAGGAACTCGCGGGCGAATCCGCGCAGTTGCTCCTGCTCCTCGGAGAACGCGAAGTCCATGGTCAACGCCCCTTCGGCAGGCCGAGGACACGCTCGGCGATGATGTTGCGCAAGATCTCGGAGGTGCCGGCTTCGATGGTGTTGCCGCGCGCCCGTAGCTGCCAGTACTGCCAGAACCCGTTCCATGCCGCGTCGTCGCCGGTGACCTGGGCGTACAGGCCGAACACGGACTGGGCCAGCGAGGTCAGCCGCTGGTTCGCCTCACTCCAGGCCAGCTTGACGCCCGAACCCTCCGGGCCCGGGATGCCGGTCTCCAGCAGCGTGGTCAGCGACCGGTAGTTGGTGAACCGCAGCGACTGCATCTCGATCCACTCTTGCGCGACGGCGTCGCGGATCAACGGGTCGTCGGCGGGCCGCAGGCCGTCGGGCCCGGGCTCCTTGACCAGCGTGACGAGCTGGTTCACCATGCGCTCCAGCTCGGAGGAGAGCGCGAACCCGAGCGTGCCCCGCTCGTGCAGCAGCGTGGTCATCGCGACCTTCCACCCGTCGCCGGGCTTGCCCAGGATCGACTCGGCGGGCACCCGCGCGTCGTCGAAGAAGATCTCGTTGAACTCCGGGTCGCCGGTGATCTGGTGCAGCGGCCGTACGGTCACACCCGGCGCGTGCATGTCCACGATGAGGTACGACAGGCCGGCGTGCTTGGCCACGTCCGGGTCCGTGCGGACGACGAGGATGCAGAAGTCGGCCCGGTGCGCGTAGGAGGACCAGACCTTCTGCCCGTTCACCACCCAGTGGTCGCCGTCCAGGACCGCCGTCGTACGCGCCGCGGCAAGGTCCGAGCCCGAGCCCGGCTCGGAGAAGCCCTGGCACCAGATCTCCGTGCCCTCCAGCAGCGGCTTGAGGTAGCGCTCCTTCTGCTCGTCGGTGCCCCACGCGATGATCGTCGGCCCGGCCATGTTCAGCCCGATGACGCCGGGGTGGCCGGGGGCGTTGGCGCGGGACATCTCCTCCAGGTAGATCGCTTGGTACGTCGGGGGCAGCCCGCGCCCGCCGTACGCAGGCGGCCAGGTCAGCCCGACGTAGCCCGCGTCGTAGAGCTCGCCGCCCCAGCGCCGCAGCGCGTCGAAGTCGCCCCGCCCGCCCTCGATCGGACGGCCGGCCCAGTGGTCGTCCAGCCACCCCCGCAGTTCCGTACGGAACGCGGCCTCCTCCGAGGTGTCGTGAAAGTCCACCGCCGGCCTCCTCAGCTACCGATACCGATCGCCCGGCAGTAGAGCCGGGTCAACTGCGACACGTCGGCCTCGTCATGCGGGCGGCCGAGCACGAACCAGGTGTACGCGGTGCGCCCGATCATCGTGGCGAGGGCGACCGCGGCCGTACGCGGGTCGACGTCGGCCGGCACGAGCCCGGCCTCCTGCCAGTCGCGGATCGCGCGCTCCTGCCGGTCATAGAACACGCCCCAGGCCCGCAGGTAGGTCTCCCGCATCGCCGGAGAGAACGTCGCGACCTGCTCGAACACGGCCATGAGCCGGGCGTTCTCCCGGTACGCGCGCAGGTACGCGACGTTGGCGCGCTCGATGCGCGCCGCGGGCCCGTCGCCGTGCAGGGGCTCGGCGCGCATGACGGCGAGCAGGCTACGCAGCATCTCGTCGATCAGCTCGGCGAAGACCGCGTCCTTGTCGGCGAAGTGCGTGTAGAAGCTGCCGTACGCGACGCCGGCCCGGTCGCAGACCTCGCTGATCTTGGCGTCGAGGAAGCCGCGCTCCTCGAACACCTCGCGCGCGCCCCGCAACAGCGCGGCGCGTGTCCGCTCCGCACGCGCCTGCCGCCTGACCTGGGTCACGCCCGACATGGTAACCGAAACCGATTCGGTCATCGACATCGGGCCCCCGGCCGCCGGTCAGGAGGCGGCGGGACGACGGGTGTTCATCACCACCGCGACGACGAGCGCGCCCGCGAGGAGGATCACGGCCGTCGCGAAGAAGCCGTGGGCGAAGCCGCGTACCAGGCCCTGCTTCAGCACCAGCGGGTCGCGGGACCGCGCGCCGGCCAGGTAGTGGGCGGTCGCGCTCGTGGCGATCGTGTTGAGCAGCGCCACGCCGATCGAGCCGCCGATCTGCTGCGCGGTGTTGGCCATGGCCGAGGCGATGCCGGCGTCCTCCGGCGCCACGTCGTGGGTCGCGTAGTTCATCGCCGGGGGCACGACCAGGCCCATGCCGAAGCCGATGAGGATCTGGGCGGGCAGCACGCCCGCGGAGTAGGAAGTGGTCGCGTGCAGGTGGACCAGCCAGCCGAGCCCGGCCGCCGCGACGACCAGGCCGGGCGCCATCAGCGCGCGCGGCGCCACCTTGGGCAGCAGCCGGGAGGAGATCCCGCCCGCCCCGACGAGTACGGCGGCGGTCAGCGGCAGGAACGCGACGCCCGTACGCACCGGGGAGTAGCCCTTGACCACCTGGAGGTAGTACGTGAGCAGCAGGAGCGTGCCGAACATCGCGATGATCCCGACCGCCACCGCGAAGTAGGCGCTGCCGCGCGTACGGTCCAGCACGACGCGCAGCGGCAGCAGCGGATGCGCGATCCGGCTCTCGACCACGGCGAACACCGCGAGCAGCGCGACGCCCCCGGCGAACAACAAGATGACGGGCAGGGAGCCCCAGCCATCTGATTCGGCGCGGGTGCAGCCGTACACGATGGCGACGAGCCCGCCGCCGCCCAGGACCACGCCCGCGAGGTCGAAGCGCACCCGGCCGCCGCCGCGGCTGTCGGCCGGCAGGAACACCCAGCCGCACGCGGCGACGACGGCGATCGGCACGTTGATGTAGAGGCACCAGCGCCAGTCCAGGTACTGCGTGAGCGTCCCGCCGAGGATCAGCCCGACCGCGCCGCCGGCCGCCGCGATGGCGCCGAACACGCCGAACGCCTTGGCCCGGTCGCCGGGCCGGCTGAAGGTCACCGCGATCAGGGACAGCGCGGAGGGGGCGAGCAGCGCGCCGAACACGCCCTGGCAGGCCCGCGCGACGAGCAGGATCGCAAAGCCGGGCGCGGCGCCGCCGAGCGCGGAGGCGCCCGCGAAGCCGACCAGGCCGATCAGGAAGGTGCGCCGGCGTCCGGTGTAGTCGGCGACGCGGCCGCCCAGCAGGAGCAGGCCGCCGAACGCCAGCGTGTAGGCCGTGATCACCCACTGCCGGTCCGCGTCGGAGACGCCGAGGTCGTGCTGGGCCGACGGCAGCGCGATGTTCACGACCGTGGCGTCCAGCACGATCATTAACTGGGCCAGGCAGATGAACAGGAGCGCGAGCCAGGGCCGGCGGACGGCCGGCGGCGCCGGGGCCTCCCGCAGCGTCATCGGGTCCACGAGGTCCTCCTCTAAACCGGACGTTCGTTCTCTTAACCGGATTTCACCGTCGCACCGGTCGCCGAGGTTGTCAAGAACGAACATTCGTTTTAGTTTTGGGCCATGCCTCGAGTCAGCGACGACCACCTCGAACGCCGCCGGCAGCAGATCCTTGTCGCCGCACGGCGCTGCTTCATCCGCAAGGGGTTCCACCAGGCGTCGATGCAGGACGTCTTCACCGAGTCGGGGCTCTCGGCCGGTGCCGTCTACCGCTACTTCAAGAGCAAGAACGAGATCATCTACGCGATCGCCTCCGAGAAGCAGGGCGGTGCGATCCGCCTCCTCGAAGAGATCATCAAGGCGGACCCGCTCCCGTCGTTCGAGGAGGTCATCGAACGCTTCATGGCCCATGTGCAGGCGGTCCTCGACGAGGACGGCGCGCTTCGCGTCGCACCCCAGGTCTGGGCCGAGGCGCTGCACGACCCGGCGTACCAGGCGATCGTCGCCGAGCTGTTCGGCGGCGTGCGACTGCGCTGGGCCCAGCTGGCACGCCGCATGCGCGACGAGGGGCGGCTGCCCGAGGACGCCGACCCCGAGGCCATGGGCGCGACCCTGATGTGCACGATGCCCGGCTTCGTCCTGCAACGCCTGCTGGTCGGCGACATCGACGCGGGCACCCTCAGCCGGGGCTTCCACGCGCTCGCCGGCGCGCGCTGAACGTTCAGCCGAGGTGGAGTTCGCCCTCGGCGACCAGCACGGCCGGGCCGCGCAGGAAACTCGTCGTGCCGTCCAGGATCACGGTGACGACGCCGCCGGGCACCGCGATCTCCCACGACCCCGCGGACCGTCCTTCGGCGCGCGCCGCGGCGACCGCGGTCGCGACCGCTCCGGTGCCGCACGAGCGGGTCTCACCGACGCCGCGCTCGTGCACCCGCATCTCGACCCGGCCCGGCCCGAGCGGGCGGAACAGCTCGAGGTTGACGCCCTCGGGGAAGACCGCCGCGTCGATCTCGGGCGCGCGGGTCAGGTCGAGCTCGGCCACCGGCTCGGCGACCGCGCAGGCCAGGTGCGGGTTGCCGACGGAGACGCCCAGACCGTCGTACGCGCGGCCGCCCAGCAGCGCGCGGCTCGGCCCGAGCAGGACCGGCGCGCCCATGTCCACCGTGACGTCGCCGCTCGGGCCCAGGCTCACGCCGCGCACCCCGCCACGCGTGCCGACCCGAAGGTCGCCGGGAACCGCGAGACCGGCCTCGACCAGGTAGCGGGCGAACACCCTCACGCCGTTGCCGCACATCTCCGCGATGCTGCCGTCGGAGTTGCGGTAGTCCATGAACCACTCGGGGTCGCCGTCGCGGCCGAGCGCCTTGGAGCGTACGACGCGCAGCACGCCGTCCGCGCCGACGCCCGCACGCCGGTCGCAGATCGCGGCGACCAGCGCCGGAGTGAGCTCCAGCGAACCGCCGGGGTCGGGCAGGATCACGAAGTCGTTCTCGGTGCCGTGCCCCTTCACGAATCGCATGGATCGATCGTATCCAGCGCGCGCTCGGGCGTCGCGTCGTGGCCGATCCAGCGCACTCGCGGATCTCGGCGGAACCAGGACTCCTGCCGCCGCGCGAACCTCCGGGTGGCGCGCACCGTCTCGCGCCGCGCCTCCTCCTCGGTCCACTCCCCCGACAGGAACCGCAGCACCTGCGCGTACCCGAGTGCACGGCTCGCTGTGAGCCCGTCGCGCAGCCCGTACGGCTCCAGCCGCCGCACCTCCTCCACCAGCCCCGCCGACCACATGCGCTCCACCCGCAGCTCGATGCGCTCGTCCAGCTCGGGCCGCGGGACGGAGAGGCCGAGCTGTCTCGCGTCCTCGCTCGCCTCGGCGTAGGAGGGCATCGACGCGCTGAACGGCCGGCCGGTCATCTCGATCACCTCCAGCGCGCGTACGATCCGCCGTCCGTTGCCGGGCAGGATCGCGGCCGCGGCGACCGGGTCGAGGCCCGCGAGGCGCGCGTGCAGGGCCGCGTGGCCCGCCTCGGCCAGCTCGGCCTCCAGGCGCGCGCGGATCTCCGGGTCGGTGCCGGGAAAGCTCAGGTCGTCGATGACCGCGCGTACGTAAAGGCCCGAGCCGCCGACCAGCAGCGGAACGCGGCCGCGCGCGTGGATGCGGGCGATCGTCTCGCGCGCCGCCCGCTGGTACTCCGCGACACTCGCGGTACGCGTGACGTCCCAGATGTCGAGCAGATGATGGGGGACGCCCCGGCGCTCCTCGGCGGAGAGTTTGGCCGTGCCAACGTTCATGCCGCGGTAGAGCTGCATGGAGTCGGCGTTGACCACCTCGCCCCCGATCCGCAGGGCGAGCTCGACGGCCAGGTCGGACTTTCCGGCGGCGGTCGGCCCCACGATCACGACGACGTTCAGGCCGGCCACACCGCCGCTCGATGCGCTCACACGCTTAATTGTGGCCCCACCGGGGATGGCTTCGCACAGACGGGCATCGAACGACGGTGCCGTGACGGATCACGGGGGGTATCTCGAATGTCCATGATGGACAAGATGAAGGCGTTCCTCGGCCAGCACGGCGATCAGGTCGACAAGGTCGTCGAGAAGGCCGGAGACATGGTCGACAAGAAGACCGGCGGCAAGTACGCCGACCAGGTCGACAAGGCACAGGATCAGGCGCGCCAGCAGGCCGGCCGCTGGGGCGAGGAGGGCCGCCGGCCCTGAGTCACACGCGGGCCCAGCTCGCGACGAGATAGCCGACGCCGTACGGCGCTTCGTCGGCGAGCAGCTGGCCGGCGAACCGGCCGTCGCCGGCCGCGCCCGCGAGCACCTGCCAGGGCGCGCGCCCGGCGGCGAGTAACCCCTCCGCGAGCTGCGGGTCCAGGCGTGCCAGCGCGCCGGCGTCGGCCGCGGCGAGCGCGCGCGCCACCTCGGCGTCGAAACCCTCGGCGCGCTCGTCGAGGTAGCCGGGCGCGCGCTCGGTACGGCACGCGCTGCCGTCGCCCATCACCAGGAGCGCGACGCGCTCGGCCGAGTCGGCCAGCTCGGCGCCGAGACGTGTGCACTCCTGCGCCGGGGCGTCCTGCGCGACGGCGTGGTAGCTCGCGCCGCGCGCGCCGAGCAGCCAGCGGCCGATCGTCAGCGACAGCGGCAGCACCGGCGCGCCGTCGCCGACGGTGACGTCCGCGCCGTAGGCACGCAACGAGCCCGTGGCGTCCACGCCGTGGTCGCGGGTGGCGGGGCCGGATCCGACCACGACGACCGCGTCGGCCGGGGCCAGGCCGCGTACGGCCCGCGCGCACGCGGCGCGCAGGCCCGCCAGTTCGTGTGCCGCGCCGCGCGCGACCTCGGGAACGAGCAGCGGCGGGTGCGGGCAGACCGCCGCCCGGATCAGCACGCCGGGTTCAGCGGCAGGACGGCGCGGCGGGAACGGACGCGGGGCGGCCGATCGAGGGCATGCCGAGCGAGACGCCACGGGGCGGCTCGGCCTGCCGCCGCTCCCACGCGTCGCCCGCCGGCGTACGGCGCACGCCGTGGACCGGGCCGTCGGCGACCAGATGGTGCGGAGCGGCGTAGGTCACGTCGACCGTGACGACGTCGCCCGGCCGCGCGGTCTCGGCGGCGGTGAAGTGGACCAGGCGGTTGTCCGGCGCGCGCCCCGACATGCGGTGGGTGCGCTGGTCCTTGCGTCCCTCGCCCTCGGCGACCAGCACGTCGAGCCTGCGGCCGAGTTGCTTCTTGTTCTCCGCCCAGGAGATCTCCTCCTGGAGCGCGACGAGCCGCTCGTACCGCTCCTGCACGACCTCCTTGGGCACCTGGCCGTCCATCTCCGCGGCGGGCGTGCCGGGACGCTTGGAGTACTGGAAGGTGAACGCCCCGGAGAACCGCGCCTCGCGTACGACGTGGAGGGTCTGCTCGAAGTCGTCGCCGGTCTCGCCGGGGAAGCCGACGATGATGTCGGTGGTGATCGCGGCGTCGGGAATGGCGGCGCGCACGCGGTCGATGATGCCGAGGTAGCGCTCCTGCCGGTACGAGCGGCGCATCGCCTTCAGCACGCGGTCGGAGCCGGACTGGAGCGGCATGTGCAGCGAGGGCATGACGTTGGGCGTCTCGGCCATCGCGGCGATCACGTCGTCGGTGAAGTCGCGCGGGTGCGGCGAGGTGAAGCGCACCCGCTCCAGGCCCTCGACGCCGCCGCAGGCGCGCAGCAGGTCCGCGAACGCGCCACGGTCGCCGAACTCCGCGCCGTAGGAGTTGACGTTCTGCCCGAGCAGGGTGATCTCCAGGACGCCCTCGGCGACGAGCGCCTCGACCTCGGCGAGGATCTCGCCCGGCCGACGGTCCTGCTCCTTGCCGCGCAGCGCCGGGACGATGCAGAACGTGCAGGTGTTGTTGCAGCCCACCGAGATCGAGACCCACGCGGCGTACGGGGACTCGCGGCGGGTCGGCAGCGTGCTGGGGAACGCCTCCAGCGACTCCTTGATCTCGACCTGGGCGGCCTCCTGGACGCGGGCGCGCTCCAGCAGCACCGGCAGCGCGCCGATGTTGTGCGTGCCGAACACGACGTCCACCCAGGGCGCGCGTTTCACGATCGTGTCGCGGTCCTTCTGCGCGAGGCAGCCGCCGACCGCGATCTGCATGCCGGCGTGCCCCTCCTTGACGGGACGCAGGTGGCCCAGGTTGCCGTAGAGCCGGTTGTCCGCGTTCTCGCGTACGGCACAGGTGTTGAACACGACCACGTCGGGCGTCGCGCCGTCGCCGGCGCGTGCGTAGCCGGCGTCCTCGAGGAGCCCGGCGAGCCGTTCGGAGTCGTGCACGTTCATCTGGCACCCGTACGTGCGAATCTCATAGGTACGGGTGGAGGCGTCGAAAGTCAGGGGCGCGTTCATGTCAAGAGAAAGGGTACGCGCGCCCGGCACCCGGGCGGGACCCGTATGATCTGCCGAATCGTCGCCATCAGGCGTAACAGTGGGCCAAGCGAAGGCGCAACGTGATCGGATCGGTATAAGGGATGACTCGTTGTGTTCTTCGGATGACGTACGCTTTGCGGGCATGACCGACAGCGGCAGGGCGGCCCCGGGGGCCGAGGTGAGTGGCGGCGGACCGCTCGTCGTACTGGAGAACGTCAACAAGTACTTCGGTGAATTGCACGTCCTGAAGGACATCGACCTCACCATCCACCGCGGCGAGGTGGTCGTGGTGATCGGCCCCTCCGGCGGCGGCAAGTCGACTCTGTGCCGCACGATCAACCGCCTCGAGCCCATCGACGATGGGACCATCCGCATCGACGGGCGGCTCCTGCCCGAGGACGGCAAGGAACTCGCCCAGCTCAGGGCGGACGTCGGCATGGTCTTCCAGTCGTTCAACCTGTTCGCGCACCGGACCATCCTGCAGAACGTCACCCTCGGCCCAACGAAGGTCAAGAAGGTCGGCGCCGCCGAGGCCGAGCAGCACGCGATGGAACTCCTCGAGCGCGTCGGCATCGCCAGCCAGGCGGAGAAGTACCCGGCCCAGCTCTCGGGCGGGCAGCAGCAGCGTGCCGCCATCGCCCGCGCACTCGCCATGCGCCCGAAGGTCATGCTCTTCGACGAGCCCACTTCCGCGCTCGACCCGGAAATGATCAAAGAAGTGCTCGATGTCATGACGAATCTGGCGTCCGAGGGAATGACAATGGTCGTGGTGACCCACGAAATGGGATTCGCCCGCGCCTCGGCCAACAAGGTCGTTTTCATCGCGGACGGACAGATCATCGAAGAGAACACTCCGGAAGAGTTCTTCACGAACGCCAAGAGCGACCGCGCCAAAGATTTCCTTTCCAAGATCCTGACGCACTGACATGTAATGAATCGCCGGTCGCGACGCGCCGCCGGCTTGATAGCAGAGGAAGATCATGCGAGTTCGTCACTTCGGCGTCGCCATTGCCGCTCTGGCCGTCGCCTCGATGGGCGTTTCCGGCTGTGGTTCCAAGAAGGCCGGGTCGGTCGTCGACAAGGCCAAGAACGACAAGAAGCTCACGATCGGCGTGAAGTATGACCAGCCGGGCATCGGGCTGAAGAAGCCGGACGGCACGGTGGTCGGCTTCGACGTCGACGTCGCCACCTACATCGCCGGCAAGCTCGGGGTCAAGCCCAAGAACATCACCTGGAAAGAGACGATCTCGGCCAACCGCGAGTCGTTCCTGAAGAACGGCAGCGACGACCTGGTGGTCGCCAGCTACTCGATCACCACCGCGCGCCTGCCGCTCATCACCTTCGGCGGCCCGTACCTCATCCCCCACCAGGACATCCTGGTCCGCGGCGACGACACCTCGATCAAGACGTTCGCCGACCTCAAGGGCAAGCGGGTCTGCCAGGTGTCCGGCTCGAACTCCTGGAAGAACCTCACCGAGGGCACGAACCTCCTCAAGCAGAAGGTCGCGGTCAAGCTCGTGCCGGCCAACGCGTACGAGGAGTGCATCACCAAGCTCAAGGGCGGCTCGCTCGACGCGGTGTCCACCGACAGCACCATTCTCGCCGGCTACGCCGCGCGTGAAGGCAGCGCGGTGAAGGTGGACAACGTGCCGTTCACCGACGAGAAGTACGGCGTCGGAATCAAGAAGGGCGACCTCAAGACCTGCAACGCGGTCAACAAGGCGATCACCGACATGTACACGGACGGCACCGCCAAGAAGCTCGTCGACAAATGGTTCACCCCGGAGGGCCTGAAGTTCGACACCAGCAAGGCTCCGGCATTCCAGGGCTGCAGCTGAGCGGAACGACCTCTGACTGAACGCCGGTGAGCCTCCGGGCTCACCGGCGTCGTCTCGACCCGGCGGAGACGCATGAATTTCCATCAGCTCCTGGACTTCAGTCCGCTGCAGCACGAATTCGGCATCATCATGAGGTCGTTCTGGGGGACGATCCGGCTCGCCGTCATGGCGGGTGTCGGCGCGATGATCCTCGGAACAGTGCTCGCCTCGATGCGGGTCTCGCCCACTCCGGTGCTGCGCGCCGCGGGCGCCCTCTACGTCTATGTGTTCCGCAACACTCCGCTGACCCTCGTGCTGCTGTTCTGCAGCCTCGGCCTGAGCGACACGCTGAAGTTTCACATCTCCGAAGACCCGGGGACCAACGGCTTCTGGCTCGCGACGATCGGCATGACGATCTACACGTCGTCGTTCGTCTGCGAGTCGCTGCGCGCGGGCATCAACACCGTCCCGCTCGGGCAGGCGGAGGCGGCCCGGTCGATCGGGCTGACCTTCACCCAGTCGCTGCGGCTGGTCGTGCTGCCCCAGGCGTTCCGCGCGGTGATCGCCCCGCTGGGCAGCGTGTTCATCGCGATGATCAAGAACACCACGGTGGCGCTCGCCGCAGGGTACTTCGAGGCGTCGGCGCAGATGAAGCAGATGTTCGACACCACGGCGGCGCCATCCCGATCTTCGTCGGGTTCGCGATCGGGTTCATGGTGCTCACGCTGCCGACCGGGTTCTTCTTCGGCTGGCTCTCCAAGCGACTGGCGGTGGCCCGATGACGGCGACGACGGAGACCGAACCGGCGCGGACGCGGCGTCCACCAAGGACAAGCCCTCGGTCCTGTTCGACGCGCCGGGCCCGCGCGCGCGGCTGCGCAACAACATCCTCACGCTGGTCGCCGCGATCGTCCTGCTGTTCCTCGCCTACCTGGTGATCGCGCGGCTCAACCACGAGGGCCAGTTCTCCAGCAAGCTGTGGAAGCCGTTCACGCAGAGGGACGTCTGGACCAAGCAGATCATCCCGGGTCTCGGCGGCACGCTGAAGGCGGCCGTCGTCGCGTCGGTGTTCGCGCTGGTGTTCGGCCTGGTCTTCGGCCTGGGGCGGTTGTCGGAACACCGGTGGATAGCCATCCCCGCCGGGGCGGTGGTGGAGTTCTTCCGCGCGATCCCGCTGCTGATCATGATCTTCTTCGCCCGGCAGGACCGCCGGCGATCATGGACGCGTTCGGTCGGGTCCTGCCGCCGGTGTCGGCGTTCCTGGCCCTCGTGATCGGGCTGACGCTCTACAACGGGTCGGTGCTGGCGGAGATCTTCCGCTCCGGCATCAACTCGATCCCGCGAGGGCAGTCCGAGGCGGGCTACTCCATCGGCCTGCGCCGGAGCGGGGTGATGCTGCGGATCCTGGTGCCGCAGGCGATCACCGCGATGATGCCGGCCGTCATCAGCCAGCTCGTCGTGCTCCTCAAGGACACCGCGCTCGGCTACATCATCGCCTACAACGACCTGCTCAACGCGGGCCTGCGCGTGGTGTCGGGCAACTTCGGCAACATCATCCCGTCGGCGATCGTCATCGCCGCGATCTACATCGTCATCAACATCCTGCTCGGGCTCGTCGCGACCTGGCTGGAGAAGCGCAGCCGGCGCAGCCGCAGGAGCTCGGCGCGCACCCTCGGCGCGGGAGCGGGAGCACCACCCGCGGTCGGCATGGGGTCCGCGTAACCACACACGCACGCACGTCCCGGCGCGGCCGGAGACCGGTGGGCTCGCCCCCGTCTCCGGCCGCAATCTTTTGCGCCCTCAAGTGCCGGTTCGTGGCCCCATTGTCCGCCGGTTTGCGAGACGATTCCGATATGACCGCTCGTGCGACCGCTCCCTATGGCTCCTGGCCCTCTCCCATCTCCGCCGCCGACGTCGCGAGGGCTCGTCTGCGCCTCAGCTACCCGACCGTGCACGGCGAGCACGTGTGGTGGCAGGAGACCCGACCAGAGAGGGGCGGGCGGACCACGATCATGCGGTCCGGCACCGAGCTGCTGCCCGCGCCGTGGGACGCCCGCACGCGCGTGCACGAGTACGGCGGGCGGTCCTACCTGCCGCTGCCCGACGGCGACCTCGTCTTCGCCAACTACGCCGACCAGCGGCTCTACCGGCTCACCGAGGGACGGACGCCGCTGCCGCTGACGCCCGAGCCCGCCGAGCCGTCCGGTGTGCGCTACGCCGACTTCACACTCTCGCCCGACGGCCAGCACCTGTGGTGCGTGCAGGAGAACCACACCGGCGGCGCCGTACGGCGGGCGATCGTCGCGGTGCCGCTCGGCGGCGCCGCCACCCAGGATCCGTCCGCCATCCGCGAGCTGGTCAGCGGCGCCGGCTTCTACGCCTTCCCGACCCCCTCCCCCGAAGGCGGCCACCTCGCGTGGGTGCAGTGGAGCCACCCGCGGATGCCCTGGGACGGCACCGAGCTGCGGGTCGCCGTCTTCGACCCCTCCGGGCGGCTGGAGCGGCCGCGTACGGTCAAGGGCGGCCTGAGCGAGTCGGCGCTGGCGCCGACGTGGCTCGACGAGTCGCGCCTCTACGTCGTCTCGGACTGGCCCGGCTGGTGGAACCTCTACGAGGTCGGCCTGCGCGGCGAGTCGCCGCAGGCGCAGTACCCGGCCGAGGAGGAGTTCGCCGGGCCGCTGTGGCAGCTCGGCGGCCGTCCGTACGCGGTGCTGGACGACGGGCGCATCGCGGTGCTGCACGGCCAGGGCGACCAGCGGCTCGGGCTGTATGACCCCGAGACGGCCGAGCTGACCGACTTCGACCTGCCGTACACGGACTGGAAGCTCCAGCTCTCCGCCGACGGGACCACCATCGTGGGGGTCGCGGGCGCGCCGGACATCCCCTGGTCGGTCGTTGCCGTGGACGCCGACAGCGGGCGCGCGCGCGTCGTACGCGCCGAGCTGGACTCCCCGCCCGACCCGGCGTACCTGCCGCTGCCGCGCGCCCAGGAGCTCGAAGGGCCGTTCGGGCGTCCGGTGCACGCCTTCGTGTACCCGCCCTCGAACCCGGCGGCGCAAGCGCCCGAGGGTGAGCTGCCGCCGTACATCGTGTTCGTGCACGGCGGGCCGACCGGGCACTCGACCAGCGTCCTGGACCTGGAGATCGCCTACTTCACCAGCCGCGGCCTCGGGGTCATCGACGTGAACTACGGCGGCTCGACCGGGTACGGCCGCTCGTACCGCGAACGGCTCCGGCGGCAGTGGGGCATCGTCGACGTCGAGGACACGATCGCCGCCGCGGAGGCGCTCGTACGCGGCGGCGCGGCCGACCCGGGACGACTCGCCATCCGCGGCGGCAGCGCGGGCGGCTGGACGACGCTGTGCGCGATCACGCAGAGCACGCTGTTCAAGGCGGGCACCTCCTACTACGGCATCACCGACCCGCAGAACTGGCTGCGCGAGACGCACGACTTCGAGTCCACCTACCTCTACGGGCTGATCGGGCCGATGCCGGGGTTCGAGCGGACGTATGAGGAGCGGTCGCCGGTCGCGCGCGCCGCCGACACCGCGTGCCCGGTGCTGCTGCTCCAGGGCCTGGACGACCCGATCGTGTCGCCGCCGCAGTCGGAGCGATTCGCGGACGCGGTGGCCGGCAAGGACATCCCGTACGCGTACCTGACGTTCGAGGGCGAGTCGCACGGCTTCCGGCGCGCGGACACGGTGACGGCCTGCCTGGAGGCCGAGCTGGCGTTCTACGGGCAGACGCTGGGGTTCGACCCCAAGGACGTCGCCCCGGTCGAGCTGACGGTGGACCGGCGCCCGATCGCCCCGGCCGCCCCCGCTCCGGCCCCCGCGCCCGAGACGCCGCCGGTCGAGGCCGCCGCGCGGGAGTGACCGCAGCCGTGTCGCGCGGTACGGCCGCGGTCTCGCCGTGCCGCGCGGACGTGCGGGCGGGTGGCGTGAGCGGACGGCGGATGCGCGAGCGGCCCGTGAACGTGCGGCGCGTGAGCGGGCGGCGTGAGAGGGCGGGCGGCGCGTCAGCGGGCGAACTCGGTGGCTCGCGACTCCCGTACGACAGTGATGCGGATCTGCCCGGGGTAGGTCAGCTCCTCCTCCACCTGCTTGGCGATGTCGTGCGCGATGACCTGGGCCTGGATGTCGTCGACCGAGTCGGGCCGCACCATGACGCGGATCTCGCGGCCGGCCTGCATGGCGAAGACCTTCTCGACGCCGTCGCGCTCGGTGGCGATCTCCTCCAGGCGTTCGAGGCGCTTGACGTAGGCCTCCAGCGACTCCCGTCGCGCGCCGGGGCGGCCGCCGCTGATGGAGTCGGCGGCCTGGGTCAGCACGGCCTCGACGGTGCGCACCTCGACCTCGTTGTGGTGCGCCTCGATCGCGTGCACGACCTCCTCGTCCTCGCCGTAGCGGCGGGCGATCTCGGCCCCGATGAGCGCGTGGCTGCCCTCGACCTCGTGGGTCAGCGCCTTGCCGATGTCGTGCAGGAGGGTGCAACGCTTGAGGAGGATGGTCGGCAGCCGCAGCTCGGCGGCCATGATCCCGGCGATGTGCGCGGACTCCACGAGGTGCTTCAGCACGTTCTGCCCGTACGACGTGCGGTAGCGCAGCTGGCCGAGGAGGGCGATCAGCTCCGGGTGCATCTCGGTGATGCCGAGCTCGACCAGGGCGTCCTCGCCGGCGCGCAGGCACAGCTGCTCGACCTCGGTCTTGCTGTGGTCGTAGATCTCCTCGATGCGCTGCGGGTGGATCCGGCCGTCGAGGACGAGCTTCTCCAGGGTGAGCCGGCCGACCTCGCGGCGTACGGGGTCAAAGCAGCTGAGCAGGACGGCCTCGGGGGTGTCGTCGATGATGAGGTTGACACCGGTGGCCGTCTCGAAGGCGCGGATGTTGCGGCCCTCGCGGCCGATGATGCGGCCCTTCATCTCGTCGCTGGGCAGGTGCAGCACCGACACGACGGACTCGGCGGTCTGCTCGGTCGCGACCCGCTGGATGGCGAGCGTGACGATCTTGCGGGCGCGTTTCTCGCCCTGGTCGCGCGCCTCGTTCTCGATGTCGCGGACGATGAGGGCGGCCTCGCGCTTGGCCTGGTTCTCGATGGCGGTGACGAGCTCGGTCTTGGCCTGGTCGGCGGTGAGGCCGGCGGCCTGTTCGAGCACCTGCTGGCGTTCTTCGTCCACGCGTTCGAGCTCGGCTCGGCGGTCCTTGAGCGACTGCTTGACCTCGTCGAGCTTTTGGCTGCGCTCCTCGAGCCGTCGCATTTCGTCGTCGAGCCGCTGTTCGCGCTCGGCGAGCCGGACCTCCCGGCGCTCGAGATCCTCCCGTACGGGCCGCAGGTCCTCCTTGAGTGCCTTGACCTCTTTCTCCGCGTCGGCGCGCGCGGACGCGGAGACGGTCTTGGCGCTCGACTCGGCCGCGGAGACGATCTCCTGCGCCTTCGTCCTGGCCCGCACTAGAATCTCGTCCGCGTCCCGGTGGGCGTGTGACTCCTCCTCGCCCCGCACACTGCTCTTGGTGGCCGCGATCACCCGGCCGAGGATCCGCCGGAGCACGACGATGACGAGCACGACGAACGCTGCGATGATGAGCAGTGCCGCACCAATGACAACCAAGATCACGGCACTGACCCCTTTCCTCGACTCCGGCGCAGCCCAAAACCAAGGCAGCGCGCGAGGGGCTACAAACGCGCCACAGGTCCACCGGACCGCCGACGAATGCCGGCCGGGGCACAGTCACCCAGGGTCCTGGACTCCCACCAGAACCCTGCCTGTATCAACCAACCAACCGGCCTTGGGGGAGCCGGCCGGAGACACCTTTCAGCTGGACGACGTCGAGCGGTCGTATGGCAATCCGCGATGCGCGGAGTAACTCCTCACTGCGGTAACCGTAAGCGTCGGGGAGGTAATGGGCAAGGAAAGTCTCCGGCGTTCCGGATGATTCGTTGCATGCGGCAAGCAGATAGTCATAACCCCCCTCTCGCGGGGGGCCGCCGAACACCTGCCGCCCGGCTCGCGTGACGGTCTGCCGGTACGGGTAGCCGCCCTGGTCAGCGGCTGTCCGGGAGCGTATGGAACGAGCCTGGAGCGGCGACGTTCGACACGCGACGGGGCACCGGAGGCGGTCGCGCCGGGGGTTGCGGACGGGACCGAAGTTAAGGCAAATGCACGAATTATCGGACGCCGAAGAGCACCCGCGCGGCGCCCTCCGAACCGCGCCGCCAGAGGCCGTCGAGGCGGTCCCGGAGCCTGTCAGCGCACCGCCCTGCCCGTCGCTCCGCGTGCGCGCACCGGCTCACTCGGCGACCGGGAACTCAGGGGGGTGATCGACGCCCTCGGCCTCGATCGCGTCGCGGACCACGCGGTAGGCGAGGCCGCTGGGATAGCCCTTGCGTGCGAGCATGCCCAAGAGACGGCGGGTGCGTTTGACCGGGTCCAGGCCTCGGGTCGCGGCCAGCCGCTTGGCCACCAGTTCGCGTGCGGCCGCTTCTTCCTGGGCGGGTTCGAGCTCCTCGACCGCCTCTTTCACCGTGTCGTCGGCAACCCCGCGCTGCCGCAGCTCGGCCGCGAGCGCCCGCCGCGCGAGACCCCGACCGGCGTGCCGCGACTGCACCCACGCACGCGCGAACGCCTCGTCGTCGATCAGGCCGACCTCGGTGTAGCGTCCGAGCACCTGTTCGGCGACGTCGTCCGCGACCCCTTTCTGCCGCAACGCGTCCGCGAGTTGAGCGCGGGTGCGGGGTGAGAAGCTCAGCAGCCGAAGACAGATCTCCCTCGCCGCTGCCTGCGGATCCGCCGGAGGCGCACCCGCGCTCCCCTCCCCGACGGACCGGCGCGCCCGACGACCCGCCATGACACCTCCGAACTCGTGACCGAACGACGGCCCCATGTCCTCACGAAACGCCCGGCCATCACTCTGACCAGACCGCCGTTCATCGCCTTCACTGAAAATGCCCGACCGCCGCCCTGACCGAGCACGCCCCACCCCAGACCGGCAGCCCTCGGACTGAGACGCCAGGTCACCGTCCCAACCGAGACCCCCGAGCACCGCTCCAACAGAGATGACCGGCGTCCTCGAGCCGAGACACCCGGGCCTTCGCACCGACCGGGGCTCAGGTCAGCACACGTCCGGCTCCTGAGCGGGGGCGACGTCACCGGGGAAGGTCCCCGCGCCGATCTCGGTTCGGCGCGGGGAATGCGACGCCGCCGCCCGCCAGGAGGGCTTGTCGAGTGATCGTCAGACGTCACCCGGCTTGGGGGTCTTGGCTCCTCGCTTGGCCGCAGCCGACTTGCCACCCGACGAGCCCGCACCCGCACCCGCGCTCGCACCCGCCGGAACCTGGACCGGGACGTCTCCGGGAGGCGGCGCCGGCGACGTGGGGTCGGCGTCGAGCTTCGGCCCCACGCCGAGCTTCTCCTTGATCTTCTTCTCGAGCTCGTTGGCGAGGTCGGGGTTCTCCTTGAGGAAGGTACGGGCGTTCTCCTTGCCCTGCCCCAGCTGGTCGCTCTCGTAGGTGTACCAGGCGCCGGACTTACGGACGAACCCCTGCTCCACGCCCATGTCGATGAGGCCGCCCTCGCGGCTGATGCCCACGCCGTAGAGGATGTCGAAGTCGGCCACCTTGAACGGCGGCGCCATCTTGTTCTTCACGACCTTGACCCGCGTACGGTTGCCGACCGCCTCCGTGCCGTCCTTCATCGTCTCGATGCGCCGCACGTCGAGCCGTACGGACGCGTAGAACTTCAGCGCCTTGCCCCCGGTGGTCGTCTCGGGGCTGTTGTGCACCATGACGCCATCAACGAGGTAGTTGTGCGAGCCCTCGACCTCGATGTCGAAGCGGTTCATCGATCGGGTCCGAGGCTTGACATGGACGTCGAGAACGCGGGCGGGGGCAAGACTCCACCCAGGCTCGCTGAACCTCGGCTCGACCGTGCATCGACCGCGGAACCTGGGCAGGAGCTTGTATCCCATCGCCTCAGGCACGTAGGGAGCGACGAGCTCCTGGAACTGTGCCGAGGCCGCCGTCGTGAACTGCAGCACACTGATCCTCCGCGCACCGCGCAAGGTGAGCTTGACGTCGAGACCGTGCGTGTCGCGAAGGTAGCCGACCAGCCGCTCTCGCGAGCCGGGACTCATCGCCTCCACGCAGATCTCGATCCGGCCGCTGCCCCCCGGCGTGCGTTCCTGAACGCCCTTGGAACGGACCGTGAAGCTGCCGTCGTCCATGTACCACACGGCGAGAGCGAGTGGCGTCAGCGCCTTGAGGTAGTCCCACGTGATGTGCTTCTTGCCGTCGCCGAAGTAGACGACCTGCCGCAGCTCGTCGAGCTCGGGCAGCGGTGTGTAGTCCGCGAAGACCGCGTCCCTCGCATTGGTGGTGCGGCTGTGGGGAATGTTCGCCAGAAGCGAGACCTTCCAGTCCAGGTATGCCGTCTGCTCGGTGCCATGGCTCATGCGGAACCGCACTCCGGAGCGCCCCCGGCGGTTGGGCGACAGGTTGCCGTCGCCCATCACCGCGCCGAGGATGACCTGCCACTGCTGTGCGCTCAGCCGATGGGTCTCCGAGAGCATGACCCGGTCACCGGCGATCAGCTCGCCCGCCTCACGCCAGCCGCCCGGCGTGCGGACGAGATGGTTTTCGGTGGCGGCGAACTGCGCTTTTCCGTTTCCCCCCGACTTGGCGACGGTGAACTGCAGGAACCGCTCCGCAGGGCCGTTGTTGAACCAGCCGACGACTTTTTTCGGCGCGATCTCGCCGAGCTTTTCGTCGTAGGAGAGGACCTCGACGTCCATCTTCTGGTTGACGATCTTGCCGATCTTCTCCTGGGTGCCGTCGGCGAGTGTCACCCGGGTGCCGTAGGACATGCACCCGAACATGACCCCGACCTTCTCGCGCAGCTGGTTGATGAAGATCGCGGTGGTCTTGGTCTGGTTGATGGCGCCGGTGAGCTTGCGCAGCGCCTGCGACATGAGGCGTGCCTGCAGGCCGACGTGGCTGTCGCCCATCTCGCCCTCGATCTCGGCGCGCGGCACGAGGGCGGCGACCGAGTCGATGACCACGATGTCGATGGCGCCGGAGCGGATCAGCATGTCGGTGATCTCGAGCGCCTGCTCCCCCGTGTCCGGCTGGGAGACGAGCAGCGCGTCGATGTCGACACCGATCCTCTTGGCGTATTCGGGGTCGAGCGCGTGCTCGGCGTCCACGAACGCCGCGATGCCGCCGTTCTTCTGCGCGCTCGCGACCGCGTGGAGCGCGATGGAGGTCTTGCCGGAGGCTTCGGGGCCATAGATCTCGACGACGCGGCCGCGCGGGAGACCGCCGATGCCGAGGGCCACGTCGAGAGCGATGGAGCCGGTCGGGATCACCTCGACCGGGGGGCGCCCCTCCTGGCCCAGCCGCATGACGGATCCCTTGCCGAACTGCCGCTCGATCTGGGCGAGCGCCGCCTCAAGGGCCTTCTCGCGATCGTTAGCTGCCATGTGAGGTGTCCCTGTGGAATCGGTGACTGGTGGTTTCGAGTGCGACGTTACGTGGCTGCACTGACAGTTTGCGAGAGCCCGGGCCACCGGTGTGGATTACGTCGCGCGTTGCGGGGCAACTCTAGCCGAACATGTGTTCGATCATGTGCGGACACTCCGATTCCGCCCGGAAACCCTGCGGCACTTGCCTTACGCTGAGCGCAGGATCATGCCGGTGACCATTCTCATGTGCGCGGACCCGCTCAACCCCAGACGGGTCGACGAGCACTTCACCCGAGAGGCCGAGGCCGTACGCGCCCTCGGCGGATCCATCGCGCTCATCGACCACGACGCCCTCCAGCAGGGCGACGCCGCCCTGGCCGTCCATCGCGTCCCCCGCGACCTGGGCACGGTCTGGTACCGCGGCTGGATGGCCACCGCACTCCAGTACGCCGCGCTGACCTCCGCCCTCGGCGCGCGGCGCGTCACGATGGCGGTGCCGCCGGACGGCTACCAGAAGGCGCACGAGCTCCCCGGCTGGTACGACACGTTCGCCGGCGTCACACCGGCGAGCGTGTGGCTGCCGATGGCCCCCGGCACGCCGCCCGGCAAGGAGCGGCTGGCGCAGCTCGTACGCCCGCTGCCCAAGGGCCCGGTGATCGTGAAGGACTACGTCAAGTCGCGCAAGCACGAGTGGGACGAGGCGTGCTTCGTGCCCGACGTCACCGACGTCGACCGGCTGCACGCCATCGTCTCGCGGTTCGTGGAGCTCCAGGGCGACGATCTCGCCGGCGGCATCGTGGTCCGCGAGTACGAGACGTACGAGGGCGGCGAGGCGCGGGTCTGGTGGGTCGACGGCGAACCCGTGCTGGTCGGGCCGCATCCGGACACCCCCGACCGGCACCCGCGCCCGCGTACGGAGCCGACCGCGCCCTGCGTACGCTCGCTGGGCTGCCGGTTCATCACGACCGACCTGGCGCGGCGCGCCGACGGCGTGTGGCGCGTGGTCGAGGTCGGCGACGGACAGGTGAGCGATCTGCCGGTAGGCTCCGAACCGGCTGATCTCTACCTGAGTTTCCCCATCCGGTGATCCCCTGACCTGTCTACACTTACCGGGCATCCATCCCGGAATCTGAGGGGGTCGCCGGGAATGCCACCCCAAGACGCCAAACGACGTATGCGTTCCGGTGCCGTGCAACTCAGCGCCGTGAGCGTGCTGTCCCTGACGCTCGTCGCCTGTTCCTCCAGCACCCGCGCCTACTGTGTCGACGGCCACGCGGCGTACGGAAGCTCGCGCCGCGTCGTCTCCGACTACTACTGCGACAACGGCGGCTCGTACGGCCGCTACTACTGGTACTACGGCGGCCGTTACCACGGCGGCTACATATCGCACGGCACCACGATCCGCCCACGCGGCAGCAAGATCACCTCGCGGGGCGGCCGGGTGATCTCGCGCGGCGGGTTCGGCAGCCACTTCAGCGGGCACTCCTCGCGGGGAGGCTGAGCCGTGCGACGCGAGGTCTCGGACCCGCGGGGGGACTGGGCACGGATCATCGAGTCGCAGGGCCTCGCGTACCACCGCACCTCACACCCCGAGCACCTGACCCGCCCGTACTGGGACGAGTCGGTGCACTACGTCTTCGGCATGGACGAGGTCCTCGCGCTGGAGGCGGTCGTGGAGGAGCTCCACGCGATGTGCCTGGCCGCGGTCGAGCACGTCGTGACGACCGGCCGGTACGACGTGTTCGCCATCCCGCCGTGGGTGCGCCCGCTGATCGAGGCGTCGTGGCGGCGCCGCGACCCGCACCTGTACGGGCGGTTCGACCTGCGGTACGACGGCGAGGGCCCGGCCAAGCTGCTGGAGTACAACGCCGACACCCCCACCGCGCTGGTGGAGAGCTCGATCGTGCAGTGGTACTGGCTCCAGGACGTCTTTCCCGACGACGACCAGTGGAACTCCGTGCACGAACGCCTCGTCGACCGCTGGAAGGAGATCTCCCCGGCCGGCCCGGTGCACTTCGCCTGGACGACCGAGGATGAGAGCGGCGAGGAGCTCATGACCGTCGCGTACCTCCAGGAGACGGCCGAGCAGGCGGGCGTCCGCGGCGTCGCCATCGCGATGGAGGACCTCGGCTGGCACTCCCGCCACGAGCGCTTCGTGGACCTGGAGGAG
The DNA here is from genome assembly GCA_963799975.1 of uncultured Actinomycetota bacterium. GTDB lineage: Bacteria > Actinomycetota > Actinomycetes > Streptosporangiales > Streptosporangiaceae > Actinoallomurus. Next base: position 2,870,252 of record CAWCZF010000006.1, read on the forward strand.
GCCGAGATCCGCACGCTCTGCAAGCTCTACCCATGGGAGTGGATCGTCGCCGAGCCGTTCGGCGCCCACCTCACGCGGGCGGCGTGGATCGAGCCGATCTGGAAGATGCTCCTGTCGAACAAGGCGCTCCTCGTCGTCTTGTGGGAGCTGTACCCGGGTCACCCCAACCTGCTGCCCTCCTATCTCGGCACGCCGAGCTCGCTCACGTCGTACGTGAGCAAGCCGCTGCTGGGCCGCGAGGGCGCGAGCATGTCCCTCGTCACGCCCGAGGGACGGCAGACCACTCCCGGGACGTACGGGGCCGAGGGCTTCGTCTTCCAGGAGCTGTGCCCGCTGCCGGAGTTCGACGGCGAGCATCCCGTACTCGGCGCCTGGGTGGTGGGCGACGAGTCGGCGGGCCTGGGCATACGCGAGACGTCCGGCCTCATCACCGATGACACCTCCTCATTCGTCCCGCACCGCATCGAGGCGGCGCGCTGAGCTCCGACAGGAGATCGACATGGTTCTGGCGTTCTCGGCAGACTTCGGCACGGCCCTCGGCAAGGGCGCCGGCGCGATCGCCGCGTACACCGCGCTCGGCCTCGTACTGCTCCTCATCGGCTTCTTCGCGGTCGACGTGACCACGCCGGGCCGGCTCACCACGATCATCCGTACGGACCGCAACGCCAACGCGACGATGCTGGCGGTCTGCGGCATGGCGGGCGTGGGCCTGGTGGTGTCCGCGTCGATCTTCGCGTCCGGCGGGAAGCTGCTCGAAGGGCTGATCGCGACGCTGGTGTGGGGCTTGGTCGGCATCGTGGCACAGCAGATCGCCACGATGATCGTCCGCTATCTCCTGGGTGTGGACGTGGCCGCGCTGATGACCAAGGAGAAGCTCGAGCCCGCGGCGATCCTTCTCGGGGCGACGCAGGCCACGGTCGGCCTGATCACCGCGATCTCCGTCATTTGAGGCGTACGGGCACGTCGAACGTGGCGCAGACCGCCGCCCACACCGCCTTGGCGGTGACCCCGTCGGCCAGGGCCTGGTCGACGGTACGGCCGCCGAGCTCCGCCAGGACGTAGTCCTTGGCCACGCTCTCGGCGTAACCCTCGCCGAACTGCTGGTTCATTCGATCCCAGAACATGGTGAGACGCACCCTCCCACGCTAGCGGGCGGCGCGTTCTGTCGGTGCCACCAGGCATCATGGGCTGCATGAAGCCGTTGGACCGGTTCTCCGGTGCCGCTCGCGCGTGGTTCACCGGGGCGTTCGCCGCGCCCACGGCGGCCCAGGAGGGCGCCTGGGAGGCGATCTCCCAGGGTGACAACACGCTCGTCGTGGCTCCGACGGGGTCGGGCAAGACGCTCGCCGCGTTCTTCTGGTCACTCGACCGGCTCGCCGCCACGCCGCCGCCGGATGATCCCAAGCGGCGCTGCCGCGTGCTCTACGTCTCACCGCTCAAGGCCCTGGCCGTCGACATCGAGCGCAACCTGCGCGCTCCGCTGGCCGGGCTGCGGCAGACCGCGCAGCGGCTGGGCCTGCCCGAGCCCGACGTACGCGTGTCGGTGCGGTCGGGCGACACTCCCGCCGACGAGCGCCGGCGGTTCGCCGCCAAGCCGTCCGACATCCTGATCACGACGCCGGAGTCGCTGTTCCTGATCCTGACCTCCCAGGCGCGCGAGGCGCTGCGCGGCGTCGAGACGGTGATCGTCGATGAGGTCCACGCGGTGGCGGCGACCAAGCGCGGCGCGCATCTCGCGCTGTCCCTGGAGCGGCTCGACGCGCTGCTCGACCGGCCCGCCCAGCGGATCGGGCTGTCGGCGACCGTGCGCCCGGTGACGGAGGTGGCCGCCTTCCTCGGCGGCCCGCGCCCCGCGACGGTGGTGCAGCCGCCCCATCAAAAGGAGGTTGAGCTCCAGATCGTCGTACCGCTGGAGGACATGACCGAGCTGGGGCGGCCGACCGAGGACCTGAGCGGCGCGGCGGCCGGCGAACCCAACCGCATGTCGATCTGGCCGCACGTCGAGGCGCGCGTGCTCGACCTGGTCGAGGCGCACCGCTCGACGATCGTGTTCGCCAACTCCCGGCGCCTGGCCGAGCGGCTGAGCGGACGGCTCAACGAGCTCGCACGCGAGCGCGCCGGGGAGGAGCTCGCCGAGGACGACGCGCCCGCAGAGACGATGGCGCAGGCAGGGGCCTCGCGCGGAGCCCTCGCCGACGTCGTGCGCGCGCACCACGGCTCGGTCTCCAAGGAGGAGCGTGCCGCGATCGAGGAGGCGCTCAAGGAGGGGCGGCTGCCTGGCGTGGTCGCGACCTCCAGCCTGGAGCTCGGCATCGACATGGGCGCGGTCGACCTCGTCGTCCAGGTCGAGTCGCCGCCGTCGGTGGCGGGCGGGCTCCAGCGCATCGGCCGGGCCGGACACCAGGTCGGCGCGGTCTCCAAGGGGGTCATCTTCCCCAAATACCGCGGCGACCTCGTGCAGACGGCGGTCGTGGCCGAGCGGATGCGCGACGGGCAGATCGAGTCGCTCCGCTATCCGCGCAACCCGCTCGACGTGCTCGCCCAGCAGATCGTCGCGATGGTCGGCATGGACGAGTGGCCGGTCGACGACCTCGAAACGCTCGTCCGGCGGGCGGCGCCGTTCGCGACGCTGCCGCGCTCGGTGCTGGAGGCCACGCTCGACATGCTCGCCGGGCGCTATCCGAGCGATGAGTTCGGCGAGCTGCGCCCGCGGCTGGTGTGGGACCGCGTCGCCGGGGTCCTGCGGGGGCGCCCCGGGGCGCAGCGGCTCGCGGTCACCAGTGGCGGCACGATCCCCGACCGCGGTCTGTTCGGCGTCTTCCTCGTCGGAGAGAAGGCATCACGCGTCGGCGAGCTGGACGAGGAGATGGTGTACGAATCGCGGGTCGGCGACGTGTTCGTGCTCGGGGCGAGCTCGTGGCGCATCGAGGACATCACGCCGGACCGGGTGCTGGTCTCCCCCGCGCCGGGGCGGCCGGGCAAGCTGCCGTTCTGGCACGGCGACGTCCCCGGGCGGCCCGCCGAGCTGGGCCGCGCCCTGGGCGCGTACACCCGCGAGCTGGCCGCGCTGGAGCCGGACCTGGCACGTACGCGCCTGCGCGCGGCCGGGCTGGACGAGTGGGCGGCGGGCAACCTGCTCGCCTATCTGTCCGAGCAGCGCGAGGCCACCGGCCATGTGCCCGACGACCGCACTCTGGTGGTCGAGCGGTTCCGCGACGAGCTGGGCGACTGGCGGCTGGTGGTGCACTCGCCGTACGGCGCGCTCGTGCACGCGCCCTGGGCACTGGCCATGACCGCGCGGCTGCGCGAACGCTACGGCGTGGACGCGCAGGCCCTGCACTCCGACGACGGCGTCGTGCTGCGCATCCCCGACACGGGCGGGCTCGACTCCGGCGCGGCGCCGCCGGCGAGCGACCTGGCCCTGTTCGAGCCCGACGAGATCGAGCGGATCGTCACCGACGAGCTGGGCGGGTCGGCGCTGTTCGCGTCCCGGTTCCGCGAGTGCGCGGCGCGTGCGCTGCTGCTCCCGCGCAACCGCCCGGGCAAGCGCATGCCGCTGTGGCAGCAGCGGCAGCGGGCGGCGCAGCTCCTCTCGGTGGCGAGCAAGTACGCCTCGTTCCCGATCGTCTTGGAGACCGTGCGCGAGTGCCTCCAGGACGTCTTCGACGTGCCGGGGCTGGTGACGCTGATGCGCGACCTGGCGGGCCGCAAGGCGCGACTGGTCGAGGTCGAGACGCCCGCGCCCTCGCCGTACGCGCGGTCGCTGCTGTTCAGCTACGTCGGCGCGTTCATGTACGAGGGCGACGCGCCGCTCGCGGAGCGCCGTGCGCAGGCGCTCGCGCTCGACTCGACGCTCCTGGCCGAGCTGCTCGGCCAGGCGAACCTCCGCGAGCTGCTCGACCCGGAGGTGGTCGCCGAGGCCGCGCGCGAGCTCCAGCGGCTGCCGGCCGACCGGCACGCGCGCGACGTGGAGGGCGCGGCCGACCTGCTGCGCGAGCTGGGGCCGCTCACGACGGCCGAGCTGACCGCGCGCGGCGCGGCCCCGCACTGGCTCGCCGAGCTGGAGGAGTCACGCCGGGCGATCAGGGTGCGGATCGCCGGCGAGGAGCGCTGGGCGGCGATCGAGGACGCCGGGCGGCTGCGCGACGCACTCGGGGCACCGTTGCCGGTCGGCGTACCCGAGGCGTTCACCGAGCCGGTCGCCGACCCGCTCGCCGACCTGCTGAGCCGCTACGCACGCACGCACGGGCCGTTCCACTCCGCCGAGCTCGCCGCGCGGTTCGGCCTGGGCGTCGCGGTCGTCGACGGCGGGCTGCACCGGCTCACCGGCCGGGTGTCGGAGGGTGAGTTCACGCCTGGCGAGCGCGGCACGGAGTGGTGCGACGCCGGGGTGCTGCGCATGCTGCGCCGCCGGTCGCTGGCCCGGCTGCGGGCCGAGGTCGAGCCGTCGCCGCACGACGCCCTGGCCCGTTTCCTGCCGGCCTGGCACGGCATCGGCTCGACGCGGCTGCGGGGTCTCGACGCGCTCGTCCAGGCTCTGGAGCAGTTGCAGGGCGCCGCGGTGCCGGCGTCGGCCCTGGAGTCGCTGGTGCTGCCGGCGCGGGTGCCGGGCTACTCCCCCGCGATGCTGGACGAACTGACCGCCTCGGGCGAGGTCGTGTGGGCGGGGCAGGGCGGCCTGCCGGGCGGCGACGGCTGGGTGTCGCTCTACCTCGCCGACACCGCGCCGCTGCTCATGGCCGAGCCCGCCGAGATCACGGTCACACCGCTGCACGAAAAGGTGCTGGAGGCACTGGGAGACGGCGGCGCGGTGTTCTTCCGCACGCTGTCCGACCGGGTCGGCTCGCTGAACGACCAGGACCTGGTCGCCGCGTTGTGGGACCTCGTCTGGGCTGGCCTGCTGACCAACGACACGCTGGCCCCGCTGCGCGCCCGGCTCGGCTCGTCCTCCACCCGCACCGCCCATCGCCCCCGCACGCGCCGCCGCCCGGCGATGCCCTCACGTACGGGGCCACCGACGGTCGCGGGCCGCTGGTGGCTGCTGCCCTCGCGCGAAGGCGACACGACCCGGCGTGGCCACGCGCTCGCCGAGACCCTGCTCGACCGGTACGGCGTGGTGATCCGCGGCGCGGTGATGGCCGAGCGCACCCCGGGCGGATTCGCGGCGGTCTACGGGGTGCTGCGGGTGTTCGAGGACACCGGGCGTTGCCGCCGCGGATACTTCGTCGAGGGCCTGGGCGCGGCCCAGTTCGCGCTGCCGGGCGCGGTCGACCGCCTGCGCGCGAGCCGCCGCGGCGAGGGCGACACGGCACGCGCCGTCGTACTCGCCGCGACCGACCCCGCCAACGCGTACGGCGCCGCCCTCCCCTGGCCCGAGCGCCCGGGTGAGGCGGCGAGCGGCCACAAGCCGGGCCGCAAGGCGGGTGCCCTCGTCGTCCTGGTGGAGGGCGACCTGGTGCTCTATGTGGAGCGCGGCGGCAAGACCCTGTTGTCCTGGGGTGAGGCAGACCTGCAACCGGCCGTCGACGCCCTGGCCTTGGCCGTACGTGAGGGCGTGCTGGGCCGCCTGACGGTCGAACGCGCGGACGGCGGCGCGATCGTCGACTCCCCGCTGGCCGCGGCCCTGGAGTCGGCCGGCTTCCACCCGACCCCCCGCGGCCTGCGCCTGCGCTCCTAGCCTTTGCGTACCGGAATACAGGTGTGTGACCCGGTGCTGTTCGGAGGTCCGACGGTCGAGATCCGGTGGTCCGGACGGCCCGGTGGCCGCTCGTGTGCGGGTCTCGTGGGTCAGCGTGGTCCGCGGCGCGGCCGACAGGGACGGAGGTCTGATGGCCGAGATGGCCTGGGTACCCGATTCCTGCACGCTGCCGAGCTCGGACCGCCCGTTGCGCGTCGCGGAGTTCGACACGTTCTTCGCCGAGTCGCTCCACACCTGGCGACGCCCGTCGGCCGGCCTGCTGAGCGTGGTGCTGAACGGCGACCCGGACGTACGCGACCTGATCGCCCGCGAGACGGAGTGCTGCTCGTTCTTCACGTTCACACTCGGCCGCGACGGCGAGGGACTGCTGGTGCTGGACATCAGCGTGTCCGCCGGCCACGAGGGAGTCCTGGACGCCCTCGCGGAACGGCTGGGATCGCCACGGCAGCGGACCGCCGATGGCGGTCCCGCCTGAGGGAGCACGGTCCCGCCGTGGCTCACCGGGACCGGGCTGCGGCGCCCGCTTCCCTTACCCCGAAGCTGGGCGGCACCATGACCCTCGCTGACCGGTCCCGCAAGGCCCGCCGCAACGGCCGGTGTCCCCTAGGCCGCGGCACGGTACACATCGGCCAGGCATCGCCCGCCTCGGCCTGACATGGGTCCATACGAAATGCGCGGTGGCTCGCATGTAGATCCGAGAGGTCAATCGCAATGGCCGGCCTGAATGGCAGGCAGTCCCAAAGAGGGACACGCTTCTGCTGGTCCGGCATATCCCGCCGTCCGCTTCGGTCCGCACAAAGGTCGCGTCGCCGAACAGCCGGGAGGCAGACGGAAACCCAGACCGAGCGCAGGCGCAGCGCAGACGGAAGCGGAGGCGGGCGACCGCGGACGGAGGCGGACGGACGGCGGTAGAGGGGGGAGGGACACCGCCCGCGCGTAAGCGTGCGCATGCTCGCCCCTCCGGGGCATCCGGGCTTGCGCAAGGCTGCGCAAGCGGTGGATGGCGCGTTCCATTCTCCGGCTAGCCGGCGCTGGAGAAGACCTCGTCCCGCGCCTGGTCCAGGGCGGCGAACAGGGCGCCGCGCAGTACCGGGTTGCCCACGACCTCGCTCAGCGCCACCCGGGGGCGGGTCGGGCAGATCCGGCCCACCGCCTCCTGGATGCGCCGGATGAGCCGTTCGCCGCCGGCTCGGCCGAGTTCCCCCGAGATCAGCACCAGCTCCGGATCCAGCACGATCGTCACCGAGGCGGCGCCGTAGGCCAGCCGCGTCGCCAACTCGTCGAGGAACGGGCCGCCCGCGGCGCCCGAGGAGGCCGCCGCGCGTACGCATTCGGTGGCGGTCGGCTCGTCGAAGCCGTGGGCGCGCGCCAGGTCGCGTACCGCGTCCGCGCCCAGGAGGGCTCCGAGACCGCCGGCCAGGGCGGGCATCCCCCAGGTCACCGACTCCGTGTCCTTCTCCGGCAGCGCGGCACCGGGCACCGGCAGGTAGCCGATCTCGCCGGCGCCCCCGGAGGCGCCGCGGTGCAGCCGTCCGCCGAGCACCACCGCGAGGCCGAGTCCGCGGTCGGCCCACAGCAGGGCGAAGTCGTCCACGTCACGCGCCGCTCCGCATTCCTTCTCCGCGAGGGCGCCCAGGTTGACGTCGTTCTCGATCATCACCGGTATGCGCAGGTCGCGGCGGAGGGCCTCCAGGATGCCGGCGTGCCAGTGCGGCAGGTCGTAGATGAACTCCACGTCCCCGCTGCGTGGATCCACCACCCCCGGTGTCCCGATCACCAGGGCGCGCAGCCGCGACAGCGGCACCTTCGCCGACCGGCACGCCTTCACGACCGCGTTGTGCACCAGCGAGACCGCGTCATCACCCGGCTCGACGGTGATCTCCGCGCAGATGTGGCCGGTGATGTCGGCGATTCCCGCGGTCACGGCGTTCGGGCCCACGTCAAGACCGGCCACGTACGCGCTGGAGGGCACCACGGCGTACAGGGCGGCGTTCGGCCCGCGGCCGCCCGCCTGCTCCCCCACCACGGCCACCAGCCCGCGGTCCTCCAGGCGTGCCAGCAGCTGCGACGCCGTCACCTTCGACAGGCCCGTACGCTCGCCGATCTGCGTACGCGTGAGCGGGCCCGAGCTCAGCAGGAGATCGAGTGCGGATCGGTCGTTCAACTCGCGCAGGAGTCTTGGCGTCCCCGGACGACTCGCCATCTCCGGCCACCTTCCATCTCGATCCGCTAACAGGTCTTCTTGGTTAGGAAAGTTTCCTGTTAGTTTAGTGCAAATAGTCCGTTGCCCCATAATCCGGCCGACCACAGCCCCGACTGTAAGCAGACGCCCGGCGATCGCGCGTACGACATGCCGCATCAATACCAGTAAGCGCCGGTCGGACGGTACCGAAGGGAGTTCCATTGTGAGATACACCAAGGCCGCCGCGGCGGCCGTCGCACTCGCTGTGGCCGTCACCGGCTGTGGCAGCAAGAAACACAATGACGCCTCCGCCAAGTCCGCGGACCCGGCGAAGATCCTCGTGTGGCAGATGGGCGACGGCAGCCCGGAGCAGACCAACTTCCTGAACTCGGTGACCGCCGAGTTCCACCAGAAGCACCCCAAGACCGCCGTGCAGATCAAGTACATCCCCTGGCCCGAGGCCACGCAGAGCTTCCAGACCGCCATCGCCGGCGGCTCGGGCCCGGACGTCACCGAGGTCGGCAACACCGACGTGCAGTCGTGGGCCGAGCAGGGCGCCTTCGCCGACATCACCGGCAAGATGAACTCCTGGGCCGAGGGCAAGAGCCTCAGCAAGGGCGCGCTCGCCAACGACACCCTGGACGGCAAGACCTACGCCGCGCCCTGGTACGGCGGCGTGCGCGCCGTCTGGTACCACACGGACTGGTTCAAGGACCTCGGCATCCAGCCGCCGAAGACGTGGGCCGACCTGGAGGCGGCGGCAAAGAAGATCCAGGACAAGAAGGGCGTGCCCGGCATCGCGGCGCCCAGCGACTTCACCAACGGCATCCTCAGCTTCGTGTGGGCCAACGGCGGCGACGTCGCCACCAAGCAGGGCGGCAAGTGGGTCGGCACGCTCGACCAGCCGCAGGCCAAGGAGGCGGTCCAGTTCTACGCCGGGCTGGTGAACAAGGACAAGGTCGCCCCGGACAAGTACGTCGGCAAGAACGAGTTGCAGGGCCCGCAGCAGGACTTCGCCCTCGGCAAGGTCGGCATGTACATGGACGGCAGCTGGGCCCTCCCGCAGCTGGAGAAGGTCAACAAGAAGGACTCCAAAAACTGGGGCGTCTTCCCCATTCCCGGCAAGACGGGTGGCCTCGCGCCGGTCTTCTCCGGCGGGTCCGACCTCGCGGTCTGGAAGGACAGCAAGAACAAGGACGTCGCGTTCGACTACCTGATGACCCTGGACAGCAAGAAGAACTCCAAGACCTTCGCGGACACGCTGAAGTTCCTGCCCCAGTTCACCGACGTGCTGCAGAGCACCTCGTACCAGAGTGACCCGATCATGGGCCCGTTCGCCCAGGCCGCCGCGTCGGGCGTGCGATTCACCCCGACGAGCAAGGGCTGGGCCGACTACGAGGGCGCCAAGAAGGTCCTGCCGAACGCGGTCAAGGCGATCATGCAGGGCAAGTCCGCCGACGACGAGCTGAAGAAGGCCGACGAGCAGGCCGGCTCCCTGCTCAACCAGTAGGACGCCGCATGCTCGACACCGCACGCGCGGTGCGTCGCGCGCCGGGCCGGACCTCGTCCGGCCCGGCGCGGGCCGGACGCCGCCGCCCACGCCTCGGGCCGTACCTGCTGATCCTGCCCGCGCTCGCCGCCATCGGCGTGCTCCTGATCTGGCCCGTGGTCCAGATCGGCCAGATGTCGTTCCAGAAGGTCGGCCTGCGCCAGCTACGCGGCGAGCCGGCGGAGAACGTCGGCCTGGCCAACTACCGGCAGATCCTCGGCGACGGCTTCTTCTGGACCACGGTCCGGCACACAGTCCTGTTCGCGGTCGTGGCCGTCACCGCCACGCTGCTGGTCGGCACCCTGGTCGGCCTGCTGCTCAACCAGCTCGGCCGCCGGATGTCCTCGTTCGTCGCGGGCGGGGTGCTGATCGCCTGGGCCACCCCGCCGGTCACCGCGGCGGTCATCTTCGCCTGGCTGTTCGGCACCACCGGCGGCCTCGTCGGGTGGCTGCTCGACCTGCTGCCGGACTGGCTCGTCGGCAGCGGCTGGCAGGACTACAACTGGTTCTCCTCGCCGCTGCCGGACTACACGGTCCTGACCATCTGCGTCGTCTGGATGTCCTTCCCGTTCATCGCCGTCTCGGTGCTGGCCGGGCTGCGCACGGTGCCGAGCGAGCTGTACGAGGCGGCCAGGGTGGACGGCTCCGGCGCGTGGAACACCTTCTGGAAGATCACCTTCCCGCTCCTGCGGCCCGTCTTCGGCGTCCTGCTGGTGCTGTCGGTGATCTGGGACTTCCGTGTCTTCACCCAGCTGTTCGTGCTGTCCGGGCTCGCCAACAGCGACTCGTTCAACCTCTCGCTGTACGGCTACTCGGAGGCGTTCGGCTCGCTCAACGCCAAGTACGGGCTCGGGTCGGCGATCGCGATGGTGCTCACGGTGTTCGTGCTGATCGTGACCGCGGTCTACACGCGGATGATCGTGCGTCAGGAGGGGGTCGCATGAGGTCGCGCAGGCTACGGCGGATCGCGACGAACACCGCCGGGATCGCGGTGTTCGTCGTCTCGGCCTTCCCGGTCTTCTGGATGGTCTCCACCGCGTTCAAGCCGAACCAGGAGATCTTCAGCTCCACGCCGCACCCGGTGCCGTACCACCCGACGCTGCACCACTTCGACTACGTGCTGAACGGCGGCATCGCCGGGGTGTCGTTCTGGCACTACTTCGTCAACAGCATCCTGGTGGCGATCGGGACGGTGCTCGTGTCCGGCCTGCTCGCGCTGCTGGCCGCCACCGCGGTGGCCCGGTTCCGCTTCCGGTTCCGCACGACGTTCCTGATCCTCCTGCTGGTCGTGCAGATGGTGCCTGCCGAGGCGCTGGTCATCCCGATGTTCATCGACCTGAAGCGGCTGGACCTGCTGAACAGCCTCGTGGGCCTGACCGCCGTCTACGTCGGGTTCGCGCTCCCGTTCGGCATCTGGATGCTGCGCGGGTTCGTCGCCGCGGTGCCCAAGGATCTGGAGGACGCCGCGGCGATCGACGGGGCCGGCCCGATCCGGATCTTCTTCCGGGTGCTGCTGCCTCTCGTCGCGCCCGGCCTGGTGGCGACGAGCATCTTCTCGTTCATCACGGCCTGGAACGAGCTGATCTTCGCGTACACGTTCCTGAAGGACCAGGACAAGGCCACGTTGCCGATCATGTTGCAGTTCTTCTTCGGCCGCGCCGGCAACGAGTGGGGCCCGGTCATGGCCGCGTCGACGCTGCTCACCCTCCCGGTCATCGCCTTCTTCCTCCTCGTCCAGCGCCGCATGGTCTCCGGGCTGGTCGCGGGGGCGGTGAAGGGATGAACGGCGGCGATTCCCGGGCAGCACACGTACTGAGAGCGGGGAGCGATCTATGACCACGAAGCCAAGCGCCGGCCGAGACGCGGTGAGCGACCGATGAGCGACCCGTCTCTCGAACGGCTCGTCAACACGACCCTCCTCGTGCCGTTCCCCGGCGCGGCACCGCCCCGCTGGGTCCTGGAGGGCCTGGAGCGCGGCGTCAGCGGCGTCACCCTCTTCGCCATCAACGGCAACGTCCCGGGAGCCGGCGAGCTCGCCGCGCTCACCTCGGGCCTGCGGGAGGCGGCCGACGCGCTCGTCTCGATCGACGAGGAGGGCGGCGACGTCACCCGCCTGGCGCACGAGACCGGCAGCCCGTACCCGGGCAGCGCCGCGCTCGGCGCTCTGGATGACCCCACGACGACCTGGCGTGTCTACCGTTCGCTCGGCGCGGAGCTGCACGGCGCGGGAGTGAACCTGGACTTCGCGCCGTCCGCCGACGTGAACACCGCCGAGGACAATCCGATCATCGGCACGCGCGCGTTCGGCTCCGACCCTGAGCTGGTCGCGCGGCACATCACCGCGGCCGTGTCCGGGTTGCAGGAGGCGGGCGTCGCGGCGTGCGCCAAGCACTTCCCCGGCCACGGGGCGACCTCGCAGGACTCCCATCTGGAGATCCCGGCGGTGGACGCGGACCTGGAGCTGCTGGACCGCCGCGAGATGGTGCCGTTCCGCGCCGCCATCGCGGCCGGGGTGCGCTCGATCATGACGGCGCACCTGCGGGTGCCCGCGCTGACCGGCGCGACGCCCGCCACGCTGTCGGCCGCCGCCATCACCGGGCTGCTGCGCGACACGCTCGGCTACGACGGGGTGGTCGTGACCGACGCCCTGGACATGCGGGCCGCCAGCGACGCGATCGGCATCCCCGAGGCGGCGGTGCGCGCCCTGTCGGCGGGGGCGGACCTGCTCTGCCTCGGCTCGAAGGAGTACGAGGACAGCGTGCGCGCCATCCGCGAGCGGATCATCGAGGCGGTACGCGAGGGCCGGCTGCCCGCCGAGCGGCTCGAACGGTCGGCGGCTCGGGTCGCCCGGCTCAGGGAGTGGCTCGCGGTGCCGCGTACGGCCGAGGTCGACCGCGCCATCGGCCTGGAGGCCGCGCGCCGCGCGGTACGCGTCACCGGTTCGGCCGCCGTGGCCGCGCGCCCGCGGGTGCTCCAGCTCCAGGCGCCGTCCAACATCGCGGTCGGCCCCGTGCCGTGGGGACTGTCGCCGTGGGCGCCGGACGCGGAGGCGGTCGACGCCGAGACGGCCGACGCCGGCGCGCTCCTGACCCGCGCCGCGGGCCGCCCGCTGGTCGTCGTCGTACGCGACGCGCACCGCTACGCCGGGCACCGCGCGCTCGTGGCGGCGCTGGTGGCCGCGCGGCCCGACGCGGTGGTCGTGGAGATGGGGCTGCCGGTGTGGCGTCCGGAGGCGGCCGCGTACGTCGCGACGTACGGCGCCACGCGCGCCAACGGGCGGGCCGCGGCCGAGGTGATCGGGCTGATCGAGAAGGAATCGGAGGCCGGTGGCGCGATCACGTCGTCCGAGGCGGGATAATCAGAAGATGAGATTGTCCGCCCGGGTCGATTACGCGCTTCGCGCAGCCGCCGAGCTGGCCGTCGGTGGCGAACGCCCCATCACGGCGGTCCAGTTGGCCGAAGCACAGGGCATACCGCCCAAGTTTCTGGAGAACATCCTCAGCCAACTACGCCGCTCCGGGCTGATCCGCAGCCAGCGCGGCCCCGACGGGGGCTACTGGCTGGCCCGTCCCGCGACGGAGATCTTCCTGGCCGACGTCATACGTGCGATCGACGGCCCGCTCGTCGGCGTACGCGGCGAGCGGCCGGAGGATCTCGGCTACGCGGGCCCGGCCAAGGCGCTGCAACTCGTCTGGATCGCGCTGCGGGCGAACGAACGGCTCATTCTCGAGCAGGTGAGTCTGGCCGCCGTCGCCTCCGGCGAGCTGCCGCCGAGCGTGCACGCGCTGACCCAGGACCCGGGCGCCTGGGACTCCGCCGCTTTCCGCACGTGAGCCATGCCGGAGGGTGACGTCGTCTGGGCGGCCGCGCGCCGCCTGCACGACGCCCTCGCCGGCCGCACCCTCACCCGCAGCGACTTCCGCGTGCCGCGTGTGGCCACCGCCGACCTTTCCGGCCGGGCCGTACGCGCGGTGGTCCCGCGAGGTAAGCACCTGCTGACCAGGGTCGACGGCGACGTGACCGTGCACACGCACCTGCGCATGGACGGGAGCTGGCGGATCCGGCCGTCGAGCGCGCCGATCCCGCGCGACCACCGGATCCGGCTCGTGCTCGCCAACACCGAGTGGCAGGCCGTCGGCTACTCCCTCGGCGTCGTGGAGCTGGTCCGCACCTCACAAGAGCACCGCGTCGTCGGTCACCTCGGCCCCGACCTGCTCGGGCCCGAGTGGGACGCGGACGAGGCCGTACGGCGGCTGCTGGAGACACCCGGGCGGCCGATCGGCGAGGCGTTGCTGGACCAGACCCGGCTCGCCGGCATCGGCAACTACTACAAGGCCGAGACGCTGTTCCTGCGCGGCGTCGACCCGTGGCGGCCGGTCGGGCAGGTCCCCGACCTCGACGGGCTCGTCGAGGTCGCACGGCGCCTCCTGGACGCCAACAAGGAGCGCACCGACCAGAGCACCACGGGCGTCCTGCGGTCGGGCGAGACGAGCTGGGTGTACGGGCGGCGCACCTGCCGGCGCTGCGGCGGCCCGGTCCGGCGCGCCGAGCAGGGCGAGCAGACGCGAGAACGCCTCACGTTCTGGTGCCCGTCCTGCCAGCCCCCCGCATCGTGATCAGCGCTGGACGGCGAACATCCAGTGCTGCTGGTCCAGATCCTGCGCCACGGCGATCAGCAGGTCCTGGCTGACCGGGTCGGTCTCCTCCGTGGCGGTGATCCGCTCGTGGAAGCGCCGGCTCAGCTCCGCCAGCATGTCGGTCATCGCGGCGACCACCTTGTCGTCCGGCAGGAAGCCGCCGTCGAGCTGGTGCAGCATGGTGCGCTCGGCGACCGTACGCGCCCGGCCGTCCGGGTTGACGCCGATCGCGACCGCACGCTCGGCCACGGTGTCGGCGTGCGCACGCGCCATCTCGACGACCTCGTCGAGCTGGAGGTGAATGGAGCGGAAGTTGCGGCCGGTGAGGTTCCAGTGCGCCTGCTTGCCCAGCAGGTGCAGGTCGATCAGATCGATCAGTGAATCCTGTAGCGCCGCGCCGGTCGCCCTGCGCGCGTCGTCCGTGAGCGGGCTCTTGACCATCGTCATCGTCGGGTCTCCTTCCACGGTCCGTTCGACTCCTTACTGGCGGAACTTCCCCCCGTGACCGCGGATAAGCCTGATCTGGGTTACGTAAAGTCAGCGAACGTGCACGCGCGCGCAAAAATGCCCGGTCCGTACGGACCGGGCATTCGCGTGTGCCGTGGGTGGGGAGCCCGTCGGTCAGGCCGCCACCATGTCGGCGCGAAGTGCGCTCTCGATCGTCTCGGGAGTGGCCGGGATGCTGTCCGCGGTGATCCGCTCGCCGTCGAGGCGCTCGTGCTCCGGCGCGCCCGCCATCACCGGCTGCTGCTGCAGCTCGGCCAGCGCGAGCTGGTCGGATACGTCGCGCAGGACGTGTGAGAGGGGAACTCCGAGGGCTTTGCAGATCGAGGCGAGCAACTCCGAAGATGCCTCTTTCTGCCCTCGTTCGACCTCGGACAGATAACCCAGCGACACTCTCGCCGCCGCCGAAACCTCTCGGAGGGTACGGCCTTGGCGCAGCCGCAGCTGCCGGAGTACGTCGCCGAGCAGCTGACGAAGCAGGACCATGTCTCGCTCCCTCCGATGCATCCTGACCCTTCTTGTGGTTCCACCGTACCTGTCTTGACGAGGCACGTGGCAGACCGAAGCTTTCGTGTTCGCTTCCGACGTAACGCTGTAATCACCCTGCTTCTTCCCGATCATCGGCCCAGCCGGGCCACGGCTCGGCGGCCTCGATCCCGAGGATGACACGCCGTAGCAGGTCAAGGGCGTGCACGACGGTCATCGCGCGGACCACGCCGCGCGCTCGCGCTCCGTCGGCCGGGACCGGCAGCCTCGGCGAGCGCGTGGTGACGGCTCCGCCGGAATCGGCCACCGCGACGTGAACGGTGCCCACCGGCTGCCCGTCCTGGGGGTCGGGACCGGCCACACCGGTCACCGCGAGGCCGTACGAGGCGCCGAGACGCTCACGTACGCCGCGGGCCATCGCCGCCGCCACCTCGGGGTGCACGGCGCCGTGGGCGGCCAGGAGATCGTCGGGCACGCCGAGGAGAACGTGCTTGAGCGGCGTGGCGTAGGCGGTCACGCCGCCGGCGAAGGTCGCCGACGAGCCCGGCATGGCGGTCAGCTCCGCACCGAGCAGGCCGCCGGTCAGCGACTCGGCCACGGCGACCGTCGCGCCGCGCTCGGCCAGCAGGCCGTGCACGACCCGGTCGAGCGTCAGGTCGCCGTCGGCGTAGAGAGCCGACCCGAGCAGCTCGTGCGCCGCCGTACGCGCCTCGTCGAGCCGGTCCTGCCCTCGCGCCTCGATCCGTACGCGCACCTCGCCGGGCGAGGCGTAGTAGGCGAGCTTCACGCCCTCCATCGCCTCGACCGCGGCCAGCCGGTCGGCCACCACCGACTCCCAGATCGTCGCGGTGCGCAGGACGCCCGCGGCCACCTTCGCGCCACGCAGCTCCGGCAGCACCGACTCCTCGGCGATGGCACGCATCTCCGACGGGACGCCCGGCAGCGCGAACACCGAGCCGCCCTGGAGCGTGAGCCGCAGGCCGGGCGCGCTGCCCGCCGGGTTGGGCAGCAGCGCGGCGCCGCCGGGTACGTCGGCCATGCGCAGCGCGTCCGGGCGCAGCGGCACGCGGCGCTCGGCGGCGCGCTCGCGCAGGCGGCGCTCGACCTCGGGGTCGCGGCGAAGCGTGACGCCCGCCGCACGCGCGAGCGCCTCGCGCGTCATGTCGTCGGAGGTGGGCCCGAGCCCCCCGGTCATGACGACGGCGTCGGCGCGCCGCAGCGCGGCCTCCAGCGCGCCGGCGATCGCGTCGAGGTCGTCGGCGACGACCGTGCTCCGCGTCACCTCGGCGCCGGACTCGGTCAGCCGCCGCCCCAGCCACGTGGCGTTTCCGTTGGCGGTGTCGCCGCGCAGCAGCTCGTCACCGACCGTCAGCAGTTCGACCCGCACGGCCATCGACCCACAGCCTCCATGCCTTGATCACGTAGTCCACTCCGGTCACGACCGTGACGAGCACGGCCGCGCCCATGGTCACCCAGCGCAGGGGATCGATCGGGCCGGGCATCACATAGAACCCGATGGCGAACACCTGGAGCATGGTCTTGAGCTTGCCGCCACGGCTCGCCGCGATCACCCCGTACCGGATGACGACGAAGCGCAGCAGCGTGATGCCGATCTCGCGGACCAGGATCACGGCGGTGACCCACCACCATAGGTCGCCGAGCAGCGACAGGCCGACCAGGGCCGAGCCGGTCAGCGCCTTGTCCGCGATCGGGTCGGCGATCTTGCCGAAGTCGGTGACGAGATTGCGGCTGCGGGCGAGCTGCCCGTCGACGCGGTCGGTGAAGGAGGCCACCGCGAACACCGCCAACGCCGCGATCCGCCACCACGTGCCGTCCGTGAACAGCAGCCAGAGGAAGAACGGCACGAGCAGGAGGCGTACGACGGTCAGCAGGTTGGCGATGTTGACCAGCCCGGCCTGGGGCTCGACCGGCGTCGCCAGTGGGTCGGGTTCGCCGGCGCGTACGGGTTCGCCGGCCGTCACCGCTCGTCCACGACGGCGAGGAGGTCGACGCCCATCGTCTCGACGACGCGCGCGCGGACGATCGCGCCGACCGGCGCGTCGCCCTTGAGGGTCACCACGCCGTCGATCTCGGGCGCCTGGTGCGCCGCGCGGCCCTCGCCCGGCTCCTCCACCAGGACCTCGACCGTCTGGCCCAGGCGTTCTTCGGCGCGCTGTGCGGTGAGCTCCTCGGCGAGCACGGACAGGTCGGCGACGCGTGCGGCGACCTCGTCGGCCGCCAGCTTGGCCTCGAAGCCGGCCGCCTCCGTGCCCTCCTCGTCGGAGTAGCCGAACACGCCGACCGCGTCGAGCCGGGCCGCGGTGAGGAACCGGGCCAGCTCCTCGACGTCGTCCTCGGT
This sequence comes from uncultured Actinomycetota bacterium, assembly GCA_963799975.1. Lineage (GTDB taxonomy): Bacteria > Actinomycetota > Actinomycetes > Streptosporangiales > Streptosporangiaceae > Actinoallomurus. The sequence goes on from CAWCZF010000006.1 coordinate 2,887,667, forward strand.
CTCGCCGGGGAAGCCGACGATGAAGTTGGAGCGCACGCCGGCCTCCGGCGCGAGCGCGCGTGCCTGCTCCAGCAGGCCGAGGAAGCGCTCGGTGTCGCCGAAGCGCCGCATCCGCCGCAGCAGCGGGCCGCTGGCGTGCTGGAACGACAGGTCGAAGTAGGGCGCCACGCCGGGCGTGCCGGCGATCGCCTCGATCAGCCCGGGCCGTAGCTCGGCCGGCTGGAGGTAGCTCACGCGCACCCGTTCGATGCCCTCGACCGCCGCGAGCTCCGGCAGGAGCGTCTCCAGCAGCCGCAGGTCGCCCAGGTCCTTGCCGTACGAGGTGGAGTTCTCGCTGACCAGGATGATCTCGCGGACGCCCTGCCCGGCGAGCCAACGCGCCTCCTCGAGCACCTCGACCGGACGGCGGGAGACGTACGCGCCGCGGAACGCCGGGATCGCGCAGAACGTGCACCGCCGGTCGCAGCCGGAGGCGAGCTTGAGCGGCGCGGCCGGACCGCCGCCGAGACGGCGCCGCAGCACCCGCGGGCCGGACGCCGGCGCGACGCCCTCGGGCAGGTCGGGCGCGCCGTGCCCGGGGACGTGGACGTGCGCGCCGGACCGCTCGGCCGGGCTGAGGGGAAGCAGCCTGCGCCGATCCTGCGGAGCGTGGGAGCGGTGCCCTCGGCCGGCCACGACGTCGTCGAGGCGGTCGCCGATGGCGGCGTAGTCGTCGAAGCTCAGCACCGCGTCGGCCTCGGGCAGCGACTCGGCCAGCTCCGCGCCGTACCGCTCGGCGAGGCAGCCCGCCGCGACCACCTTCGCGCCCGAGTCGGCGGCGGCCAGGAGCGTGTCGATCGAGTCCTTCTTGGCCGCGTCGATGAAACCGCAGGTGTTGACGAGGACGACCGAGGCATCGCCGGAGTCGTCCAGCGTCCAGCCGGCGGTCTCCAGGCGGGCCGCGAGTTCTTCGGAGTCGACCTCGTTGCGCGCGCACCCGAGGGTGACGAGTGAGACCGAACGCGGGTCCGCCGGCGTCGGGGAACGGCCGGCGGCCTGCCCCTCTCGCGCCGGGGAGGCGGGCGGTTGCTCAGTACGGCGGGTGGACATGCCCCATACGGTACTGGCCCCGGCGAGGGCGCCACGCTGCGGTCGGCGGGTCAGCCGCTGAGCGGATCACCCGGGCCGTAGCTGAGCTTGATGACCTGCCCGAGCTCGCCGGGCGTGCCGATGTCCTTGCCGTTGACCGTCACCCGCACTCCGCCGCCGTTGCCGATCAGCAGCCGGATGCGCTTCTTGGACTTCCACTGCTCGCTCTGGCCGGCCCGGATGATGCCGCTGAAGAGCTGCTTGCCCTTGGAGTCGCGTACGTTGAGCCAGCTCGCGCGCTTGGCCTTGACGCGTACGGTGACGTCCTTGCGCGGCGGAGGCGGCGGGACGGCGTGGCGCGAGGGGCGGGCGGGCGGCGCGCTGGCCGGGTCGGCGGCGCGCTGGACCGCCCGGTGCTGCTCGTGCCCGGCGCTGACGCGGACGATCCCGTAGATCGCGACGAGGACCAGCGCGACGATCATGGCGGCGCTCCAGTTGGGCGCGCGCCGCTCACGGAACCGTACCGGGGTCTCCGGCTCGAACGCCTGCCACGCCGGGATCGCCTGCGGCGAACCGCCGTGCGCGTCGTCGTACTCGCCGATGAGCGGCTCGGGATCGATCCCGGCAACGCGCGCGATGCTGCGGATGTGCCCGCGCGCGTAGAAGTTGCCGCCGCAGAGCGTGTAGTCGTCGCGTTCGATGGCGTGGATCAAGGTCTCGCGGATCCGGGTGCGGCCGGCCACCTGAGCGACGGTCAGCCCCGCCTCCTCACGCGCCTTGGCGAGCGTGCCGCCGACCGTCACGACGGCTCCTTCGTGACCAGAGTGCAACGCTCGGTGACCGACCCGCTCCGCTCGCTCACGACGCCGCCTCCTGAACCTCGTGGCCCTGTTCACACGTGCGACGTCGCCCGAGTCGTCCTTCACTCCCGGGCTGAGTCTACGAAGGCCGGTCGTGGGAAGCGACGTGCAACGCTGTACTTGTCAGCTACCCCAAGATCTCCGCTGCTACTCACCGCGCAGCGATGCCAGAACACCAGGTAGATCGTCGGGTTTGACCAACACATCACGCGCCTTCGACCCTTCGCTGGGGCCGACGATGGAACGGCTCTCCAGAAGGTCCATGAGGCGGCCCGCCTTGGCGAACCCGACGCGCAGCTTCCGCTGGAGCATCGAGGTCGAGCCGAACTGCGTCGAGACGATGAGTTCGGCCGCCTGTACGAGGAGTTCGAGGTCGTCGCCGATGTCCTCGTCGATGTCGCGCTTGCGCTGCTCGGCGACGGAGACGTCGTCGCGGTAGTCGGGCTCGGCCTGCTTCTTGCAGTGCTCGACGACGTCGTGGATCTCTTTTTCCGAGACGTAGGCGTTCTGGAGCCGCATCGGCTTGCTCGCGCCCATCGGCAGGAACAGCGCGTCGCCCTGGCCGACGAGCTTCTCCGCGCCCGGCTGGTCGAGGATGACGCGGCTGTCCGCGAGGCTGGAGGTGGCGAACGCCAGCCGCGAGGGGACGTTCGCCTTGATCAGGCCGGTCACCACGTCGACGCTGGGCCGCTGGGTGGCGAGGACGAGGTGGATGCCGGCGGCCCGGGCGAGCTGGGTGATGCGCACGACCGAGTCCTCGACGTCGCGCGGCGCGACCATCATCAGGTCGGCCAGCTCGTCCACGATCACCAGCAGATAGGGGTACGGCGCGTAGACGCGCTCGCTGCCGGGCGGCGCGGTGAGCTTGCCGGCCAGCACGCCCTTGTTGAAGTCGTCGATGTGCCGGTATCCAGAGGCCGCCAGGTCGTCGTAGCGGCGGTCCATCTCCCCCACGACCCACTGGAGCGCCTCGGCCGCGCGCTTGGGGTTGGTGATGATCGGCGTGATCAGGTGCGGGATGCCGGCGTAGGAGGTCAGCTCGACGCGCTTGGGGTCGACCAGGACCATCCGCACCTCGTCCGGCGTGGACCGCATCAGGATCGAGATGATGAGGCCGTTGATGCAGGTCGACTTGCCCGCGCCGGTGGCGCCCGCGATCAGCATGTGCGGCATCTTGGCCAGGTTGGCCACCACCGTACGGCCCTCGACGTCCTTGCCGAGGCCGACGACCATCGGGTGGTGGTCGTTGACGGCGACCGAGGCGCGGAGGGTGTCGCCGAGGCTGACGATGTCCTTGTCGGTGTTGGGGATCTCGACGCCGATCGCGGCCTTGCCCGGGATCGGGGAGATGATGCGCACGTCCGCGCTCTTGACCGCGAGCGCGATGTTCTTGGTCAGCGCGGTGATCCGCTCCACCTTGACGGCGGGCCCGAGCTCGATCTCGTAGCGGGTGATCGTCGGCCCGCGGGTGAAGCCGGTGACCTGGGCGTCGACGCCGAACTGGTCGAGCACCTCCGTCAGTGCGTTCACCACGATGTCGTTGGCCTTCGTGCGCGGCTTGACGATCGAGCCGGGCTTGAGCTTGCCGAACGGCGGCAGCGTGTACGCGCCGCCGGGGCCGGAGGCCGAGAGGGTGAGCTGCTCGGTGGTCTTCGGCGGCGGGGTGGGGTCGGGCGGCGCGAGCGGTTCGAGCGGCTCGGGCGGTGCCAGCAGCTCGTCGGCGAGGCTGGGACCGGGGTCCTCCTCGAACGCCAGGTCGGGTCGCAGGTCGGCCGGCGCGCCGGGGCCGGCCACGACCGGGGTGTCGTAGGGCAACTTGTGCTCTCCGACCTCCACGTCACCCTTGCGCGGCCGCTTGCGCGACCGCGCGGGCCGCTCGTCCTCCTCGGCGGCGTCCTCGGCCGGCTCCTCGGGGATCAGCGGCTCGCGGAGCAGCAGGCGGTCGCGGAGGGCGGCGAAGCGCTCAGGCACCTGGTGCACCGGCGTGGCCGTGACCACGAGCAGGCCGAATCCGGCCACCAGCAGCAGGAGCGGCACCGCGACCCAGGCGGTCACGGTGCTGACGAGCGGCGCCGAGAGCAGCCAGCCGAGCAGGCCGCCGGAGTCCTGGAGCGCCTGCTCGCCCAGGCTGGGGTACGGCGTGCCGTGCGCGACGTGGACGACGCCGATGACGCCGCCGACAAGCGCGCAGCACCCGATGGCCAGGCGGCCTCCGTCGCCCTCTCCGGTACGGGCGGGGTGGCGGAGCAGCCGCCACGCCAGCAACGCGAACATGACCGGCAGCAGCCCGGCGAGCGTGCCGACGCCGTCGCGTACGAGGCGGCCGAGGAAGCGGATCAGGCCGTGGTGTGGCGTCCACCAGGTCGCGGCCGCGAGCACGATGGCGAGCCCGAGGTTGGCCAGGCCGACGCCGTCCCTGCGGTGTTCTTCGTCGAGGTCGCGCGCGCTCTCGCCGAACCGCCGCACGAGGCCGCCCAGTCCGCGCGCGACCAGCAGCCACACGCCGCCGACGACGCGGTAGACGCCAAGGAGGAGCTGGCCGATCGGGTCGGGCTTGCGCGGGCGATTGGCGGCGGCCGTGCGCCGGCCGCCCCTGAGGGCCGCTTGGCGGGCGCGGATCGAGCCGCGGCGGGCTTGCGCGCGGCGGACTTGCCCGTGGCTTTGCCGGTGCCCGAACGGCCGCCGGCGGGTTTGCGCGCCGCCGGCTTGCGGGTGGCGCCACGCGAGCCGGAGGACCCTTTCGCGCCCCCTGGCGTACGTGTGGCCATGTTGGTGAGACTAACGGCTATGCCCGATGGGTTCCCTCGAGCGCGGACGGCGTGTCGCGCCCTCGGCCGAGAGCGCGACACGACGGCCCGTCTTCGCCTACAGCTCGACGATCACCGGGATGATCATGGGTCGGCGGCCGAAGGACTCGTTCACCCAGCGCCCCGCGGTCCGGCGTACGACCTGGCGGAGCTGGTACACGTCGTTGATCCCGTCGGCCGCGGCCGTCTCCAGGATCTCCTCCAGGCGCGGGATCACCGCGTCGAAGCTGTCGATACCGGCCCCGCGCGCGTGGATCTCCGGGCCGCCCAGCAGCTTGCCGGTGGAGGAGTCGATCACCACCACCACGGACACGAACCCCTCGTCGCCGAGGATGCGGCGGTCCTTCAGTGAGTTCTCGGTGATCTCGCCGACCGAGAGGCCGTCCACGTAGACGTAACCGGCGCGCACGGCGCCGACGATGGACGCCTGCCCGTCCACGAGGTCCACAACGACGCCGTCCTCGGCGATGACGATGTTGTTCTCCGGCACCCCGGTGAGCGCGGCCAGCCGCGCGTGCGCGCTCAGGTGGCGCCACTCGCCGTGCACGGGCATGAAGTTGCCCGGCCGGGTCATGTTCAGCACGTAGAGCAGCTCGCCGGCCGGCGCGTGCCCGGAGACGTGCACGAGCGCGTTGCCCTTGTGCACGACCCGCGCGCCCCAGCGCGTCAGCCCGTTGATGACGCGGTTGACGGCGTTCTCGTTGCCGGGGATGAGCGAGGAGGCGAGGATCACCGTGTCGCCCTGCTCGATCCGGATCTGGTGGTCGCGGCCCGCCATCCGCGAGAGCGCGGACATCGGCTCGCCCTGCGAACCGGTGCAGACCAGGACGATCCGCTCCGCGGGGAGGTCGTCCATCTCCTTCTGCTCGACCAGGATGCCGGCGGGCACCCGCAGGTAGCCCAGGTCGCGCGCGACGCCCATGTTGCGCACCATCGACCGGCCGACGAAGCACACCTTGCGGCCGTTCTCGTGCGCGGCGTCGAGCACCTGCTGCACCCGGTGCACGTGCGAGGCGAAGCACGCGACGATGACGCGTTTCTTGGCGATCCGCAGCACGTCGCTCGAACACGATGCCGATGTCGCGCTCGCTGGTGACGAACCCGGGGACCTCGGCGTTGGTGGAGTCCGACAGCAGCAGGTCGATGCCCTCGGCGCCGAGCCGGGCGAACCCGGCCAGGTCGGTGAGGCGGTTGTCCAGCGGCAGCTGGTCCATCTTGAAGTCGCCGGTCGCCAGCACGAGTCCCGCGGGCGTGCGGATCGCGACCGCGAGCGCGTCCGGGATCGAGTGGTTGACCGCGAGGAACTCACAGTCGAACGGGCCGAACGCGCGGGTCTCGCCCTCGCGTACCTGCACGGTGATCGGCTTGATGCGGTGCTCGGTGAGCTTGGCCTCCAGCAGGGCGAGCGTGAGCCGCGAGCCGACGAGCGGGATGTCGGGCCGCTCGCGCAGGAGGTAGGGCACGCCGCCGATGTGGTCCTCGTGCCCGTGCGTCAACACGATGCACTCGATGTCGTCGAGGCGCCCGCGGATGTAGTCGAAGTCCGGCAGGATCAGATCCACGCCGGGCTGCTCGGACTCGGGGAACAACACCCCGCAGTCGACGATCAGCAGCCGGCCGCCGAACTCGAAGACCGTCATGTTGCGGCCGATCTCGCCCAGGCCGCCGAGCGGCACGATGCGCAGGCCGCCGTCGGGCAGCGAGCGTGGCGTGCCCAGTTCGGGATGCGGATGACTCATTGACCGCCCCGCCCCTCATCCGGAGGTACGGGGATATGAACATGCGCGTCTGTCACGCGCCCTCCTAGCCTTTTCAGCGGCTCGCCGCTCCGGCGATGCCTTGTGGTGCCTCTGGTCCTCTCACGGACCCTCCAAGATCTTGACGCCGCCCGCGACGAGGTCCTCCCTCAGGGCGGCGGTGAACTCCGGCGTCGCGTCGACCAGCGGCAGCCGTACGGTCCCGCACGGCTGGCCGACCAGGGACAACGCGGCCTTCGCGGCGATCGTGCCCTGCGTACGGGTCATGATCGCGGTGATGACCGGGAGCAGCCTGCGGTGAATGCGGATCGCACGCTGGGTGTCGCCGCCGAGGTAGGCGTCGATCATCTCGCGCAGGTCGGCGCCGACCACGTGCCCGACCACGCTGACGAAGCCCGCCGCGCCCACCGAGAGCCACGGGAGGTTCAGCGCGTCGTCGCCGGAGTAGAACACCAGGCCGGTCTCCGCCATCACCTTCGAGGCCGCGAACAGGTCGCCCTTGGCGTCCTTCACCGCGACGATGCGCGGGTGCGCGCCGAGACGCAGCAGCGTCTCGGTCGCGATGGGCGTGCCGGTGCGGCCGGGAATGTCATAGAGCATCACCGGCAGGCCGGTCGCGTCGGCCACGGTGGTGAAGTGGCGCGCGAGCCCGTCCTGCGGCGGCTTGTTGTAGTAGGGCGTGACGACGAGCAGCCCGTCGGCGCCCGCTCCCTCGGCCTGGCGGGCCAGCCGCAGGGTGTGCGCGGTGTTGTTGGTACCCACTCCCGCGACGACCGTCGCGCGGTCGCCGACCGCCTCGACGACGGCGCGGAGCAGCCGCTCGTCCTCGTCGTCGGTGGTCGTCGGCGACTCGCCGGTCGTGCCGCTCACGACGAGCCCGTCGTTGCGCTGCTGGTCGACGAGGTACGCGGCAAGCCGGGCCGCGCCGTCGTAGTCGACGGCGCCGTCCGCCGTCATCGGGGTGACCATCGCGGTCAGCATCCGGCCGAAGGGCGCCGCTTCATCGCGCTCCTGCGGCACTGTGTTCGTGCTGGGTGCCATGTACCGAACTTACCGGGCATCGCCCCCGGCGGGGACCCGCGGGCACCCTCGTGTCGTGTTCTCGTGCCCCGCCGACGCCGCCGCTGAACTCACGGAACGGGTCGCGGGAGGGGCCGGCATGAAGGTGACGCCGCCAGAGCACGCTCGGGGGTACGTGTTCTGACGGCGTCTTCTGATCAATCGTCTCTCACAAATCCGGCGTTACCGGTGAACCTTGACGGCCTCTCGTGCGTTAAAGGGAGTGGGACGAGGTTCCGCCGGGGTCTGGCGGGGCTGGCGGAGCCTCTCCCGGCGGAGGATGCGCGCCTCGGTCGCCGGGGTCTGGGGCTCTCTCGCGCCGATCACCCACCCGATCGGCGCACCCGCGGCCGAGGCGCGCGCATCCCTCCACCCGCCTCGCGCGGGCACGACGGGGTGCTGACACCAGATGCGGGATTCGCCGTCGCGGTCTCTTCCCTTGCCGGACCGGGTACACACGGTCCTGGCGGCCGACGCGGCCGTCGCGTGCGCGGGCCCCCTGCGGGGTTCGCCGTCGCGGTCTCCTGCCGGGCCCAGTACGCCTGGGCCATCGGCCTTCCGTGGGCGGGGGAGCCCCGGGTGGTTCGTTCGCCCGGCCGCGCATGCTCTGGCACTTCGCCTGCGCGGCCGCGCACATTTCCTGTCGTGCCGGTCAGCCGCCTAAGTGGGGCGGGCTCGTCCTCATGGGAGACTCAGCCCTCGGGCCCGATCGCGAGGTGCTCGTCCAGCCGCGACTTGAGCTCCTCCGGACTGAGGGCGCGCAGGAACTCGTTGCCGCGTACCGCCCACCAGTGACCCGAGCCGCCCAGCCCGAACCGCCATCCGGAGTAGCCGGCCGCGAGTTCCTGTAGCCGGCCGTCCTGCCGGTCGATGACGTGCCTCATGCTCATACTTCCGAACCTCCCTACACCGCCATCCGCCGCGACCAGCGCAGCGGGTCCCCGGGTTCCTTCCCCCGGAGACAGGGGTTTGATCTCGCGAAAAATGCGCTCTGTCGCCCGCATGGCCATGTGCGCGGGCACGACGATGGCATGGCACGCCAAAGTCCAGGCAATTCGCCGCCGATGTAACTAAATCGTGACAAGTACTTGTCCTCGCGACCTTGACAGCCACGCGAAATGCATGCCGCAAGTCCCGATGCAAGTTGCACTGCGAGTCTCGTCGCAGCAACCGCCGCACAGCCCATGAGTCGGCCCGTCTTGGCACGTCAGAGCATAAATGAGGCATGCGACCATCCGGGTATGTACGAGACGGTGTCCCCTACTCGCCCCGGCGGCGCCGAAACCGCGGACGGTGATGCGCGGTCACCGCCCGTCACGTACGGGGGCGGGGTCAGAACACCGGGATGATGTCCTCCGGGTCGATGTCGGAGACGTCCACGCCCTCGATGTCGAGCTCCGGGATGGCCGGGAAGGCGATGCCCCAGCGCTCGACGATGGCGCGTACGCGGGCCATGGCGACGCGCCAGTTCTCGGCCTGCTCGTCGAAGGTGAGGACGCCCAGGCCGGCGTCGCGCGCGTACGACATGAGCACGCGGTGGTTCGCCAGGAAGTACGGCGGCAGGTCCCAAAAGCCCGGCGGGGGCTCCCACAGGATCATCGAGAGGAAGACGAAGCCGGCCCGCAGCTGCTTGGTGATCAGTTCACGGGTGTCGTCGGTCAGGCCCGGCCATTCGTTCTCCAGGATGGTCATGCAGATCTGCAGGTGCCGCGACTCGTCGCGGCCGATGCGCTGGAACATCTCGCCGAAGACGGGGTGCTTGGTGCCCGAGGCCATGCCGCGGAACAGCGTCGAGGCGGCCATCTCCCCCATCATGAAGCTGGTGAACAGCACCGGGAGGGTGTAGCGGCCGACGGCGGTGTTGTAGCCGGTCCAGTAGCGGCCGCCGTTGTGGTAGAGCCAGCCGATGTTGTTGTGCGCCGCCTTCTCCAGGTCGGTCTTGGGCTCCCAGTCGAGCGGGCCGCCGGGCCACAACTTGGCGATCGTCCGCTGGCAGCACTCCTCGTGGTTCATCTCGTCGCGCGTGATGGAGAAGAAGCACTTGCGTACCGGGTCCTCCTCGTGCTTCTCGAACGCGGAGATCGTGGCGCGCGCGAACACCGCGGGGCCGGACGCGTCGAAGTTGGCCAGCACGGAGAACCAGTACATGATCCCCAGCCGCTGCTCCACGGTGAAGTCCTCCGCGCGCAGGCCGTCCCAGGGCAGGTCGGCCGGGTTCCACACGACGAGCTTGGACTTCTCGTAGATCGCCGCGAGCTTCTCGGTCTCGACGTGCCACTCCATCGGGTAGATGTTCGGCTGCGGGATCTCCGGCGCGGGCCAGAAGCCGCCCTCGGGGATCGTGAGCTTTCGGTCAGCCATCCACCGCTCCTCGCCGTGCGACCGTATCCTTCGATACCGCCCTTTGTGACACAGTACGTCGGATTGCGGTCGATGGTGTTATATCCCGCGAGATCCGTGCGCGCTGGGCCAGCAGAACGCAGACCAGCACGCCGGCCGCGGCCACCAGCGTGCTCATCCCCGCGTGCTCGCCGAGGAACAGCCACGACCAGGTGAGAGTCATCAACGGCTGGGCGAGCTGCACCTGGCCGGCCCGCGCGACGCCCGCCCTCGCCAGCCCCGCGTACCAGGCGAAGAACCCCAGGAACATCGACACGACCGTGAGGTAGGCCAGGCCCGCCGCCGCGACGACGCTCCAGTGCGCCGGCTCGGCGAACGCCAGTACGGCCGTCGCCGGGACGGTGAGCGGTGCGACGAGGACCAGCGCCCAGCAGATCACCGCGCGGCCCGGCATCTCGCGGGCGAGCCGGCCGCCCTCGGCGTACCCGAGCCCGGCGGTCGCCAGCGCGCCGAACAGCAGGACGTCGGCGAAGGAGAAGCGGCCGATCCCGTCGCGCAGCGTGAAGGCGGCGATGCACGCCGCGCCGGCCAGGCTCGCCGCCCAGAAGACCCACGACGGCCGCTCCCCCGCTCGCACGACCGCGAACGCCGCCGTCGCGACCGGCAGCAGCCCGACCACCACGGCGGCGTGCGAGGTGGAGGCGCCATGGCCGAGCGCCAGCGTGGACAGGATCGGGAAGCCGAAGATGACGCCGCACGCGACGACGCCGAGAGAGATCCACTGCGCGCCGCGCGGGCGTGCCGCGCGTGTCAGGCGAAGCGCGGCCGCCGCGAGCACCGCGGCCGCGGCGGCACGGCCGACGCCGATGGTGTACGGGCCGAAGCCGCGCAGCGCGAACGCGGTGGCCGGCATTGTGAAGGAGAAGGCGAGTACGCCGAGCGCGGCGGCGCCGAACCCGGCCGGCAGCGCTATCGGTTTGGTGACAGTAGCGTTATCCTTATCCGTCATGGACCACGATAGCAGTATCTCCACCCTCGCCGCCGAACTGCGCGGCGCGGTGGCGACGCTGCGCCCCGGCGACCGGCTGCCCTCCAGCCGCGAGCTGACCACGCGCCACCAGGTCAGCCCGGTCACCGTCTCCCGTGCGATCGGGCTGCTCAGCGCGGAGGGACTGGTCATCACCCGGCCCGGCAGCGGCACCTACGTCGCCGAGCGCGCCCGCGCCGGGCCGCCGGGCGACCTCGCCTCCGCCTGGCAGGCCGTGCCGCTGGCCGACCGCACGATCGACTCGTCCGGCGTCGTGGAGATGCTGTCCCCGCCGCCCGACGGGGTGATCGCGCTGAGCGGCGGCTACCTCGCGCCGGAGCTACAGCCCGTACGCGCACTGGCCACCGCGGCGGCGCGCGCCGTACGCCGGCCGGGCGCGTGGGACCGGCCGCCGCTCTATGGCCTGCGCGGCCTGCGCGAGTGGTTCGCGCGCACGGCCGGCGGCGACCTGACCGCGGCGGACGTGACGATCACCGGGGGCGGGCAGGCGGCGGTGACGCTCGCACTGCGCGCGCTGCTGCCGCCGGGCGCGCCGCTGCTGGTCGAGTCGCCCACCTATCCGGGCGCGGTGGACTCCGCGCGTGCCGCCGGGCTGCGGCCCGTGCCGGTGCCGGTCGACCACGACGGGCTGCGCACGGATCTGCTCGCCGACGCGTTCGCCGCCTCCGGCGCACGCGCGGTGTACTGCCAGCCCACCTTCCACAACCCCACCGGCGCCGTGCTGTCGGCCGCGCGCCGCGCGCAGGTGCTCGACGTCGCGCGCGCCGCGGGGGCGTTCGTCATCGAGGACGACTTCGCGCGGCATCTAGGGATCGGGACGCCTCCGCCTCCGCTGGTCGCGGCCGACCGCGAGGGCCGGGTCGTGCACATCGCCTCGCTCACGAAGGCGACCGCGCCGAGCATGCGCATCGCGGCCGTGGCCGCGCGCGGCCCGGTCGCGACGCGGATCCGCGCGACGCAACTGGTCGACTCCTTCTTCGTCGCGCGGCCGCTCCAGGAGGCCGCGCTGGAGCTGGTCGGCTCGCCCGCCTGGCCGCGGCACCTTCGCGCGGTCGGCGAGGCGCTGCGGCGGCGGCGTGACGCGCTGGCGGCGGCACTGGAGGCGGCCGGCGGGCCACGGCCGTCGCTGCTGCCCCGCGGCGGACTGCATCTGTGGGCCGCGCTGCCGCACGGCGCCGACGACGTCGCGGCCGCCGAGGCGGCGCTGCGAGCCGGCGTGCTGGTCGGCGCGGGACGCCGCTACTTCCCCGCCGAACCGGCCGGGCCGCGGCTGCGGCTCAGCTACGGGTCGGCGGCCGGGGAGGCCGAGCTCGCCGACGGCGCCGCGCGCCTGGCACGCGCGCTCGCCGGGGACTGACCGCCGCGGCGCCGGCGGGCGCGCGCCGTTTCCCGGGGCGGTACGGTTTCGCGATCACCGAAAATGTCGAAGAGACGAGCGCCGGGCACGTGACGTGCGAGGTCCGCTACGAACGGAATGTCCGTTGAGTGTTGTAGGGGTACGCCCCGCCTATCCGGGTGACGTCGACGCCGTCGCCGACATCCAGGTACGCGCCTGGCGCGCCGGCTACGGCGCCATCCTGCCGGCGCCGGTGCTGGCCGAGATGACGAGCGCGGAGGCGCTCGTGCTGTGGCGCGAGCGCTGGGCCGAGGCGGTGGCCGCGCCGCCGAGCCCGCGGCACCGGCTGCTGGTCGCCGTCGACGAGGGCGTCATCACCGGCTTCGCGGCGCACGGCCCGCCCGATGACCCCGACCAGGACGCCGCGACGGCCGGCGAGCTCCTCACGCTTTTGGTGGACCCGCCGCGCCAGCGCGCCGGCCACGGCAGCCGCCTGCTCGCGGCGACCGTCGACCACCTGCGCGAAGACGGCTGCCTGACCGCCGTCACCTGGGTGTTCGCGGCCGACGACGTGCTGCGGGCGTTCTTGTCCTCGGCCGGCTGGGCGCCGGACGGCGCGCACAGTAAGGGCGATGTGGGCGAACCGGTGGCCATGGTCCGCCTGCACACCGCCATCGGCTGAGGCGATCAGAAGATCTTCTGGTCGAGGCTCCAGTCGACCTCGGGGCGGCCCGCGTCGGCCAGTGCCTTGTTGACCCCGCTGAACGGGCGGCTGCCGAGGAAGCCGCGCGGGTTCATCGGGCTCGGGTGGCCGGCCTCCAGCACGACGTGGCGCGCGCCGGTGACCAGGTCGCGCTTCTTGCGCGCGTACGAGCCCCACAGCACGAACACGACGCGCTCCTCGCGGGCGTTCAGCGCGCGGATGACCGCGTCGGTGAACTCCTCCCAGCCCCGTCCCGCGTGCGAGCCCGCCTTGCCCGCGCGTACGGTCAGGACCGCGTTGAGCAGCAGCACCCCGCGCCGCGCCCAGGGGGTCAGGTCGCCGCCGGCGGGCATGGGGACGCCGAGGTCCTCGCGCAGCTCCTTGAAGACGTTGCGCAGCGACGGCGGCACCCGCACGCCCTCGCGCACGCTGAAGCTCAGCCCATGCGCCTGGCCGGCCCCGTGGTAGGGGTCCTGGCCCAGGATGAGCACCCGCGTCTCGTCCGGCGCGCACAGCCGGAAGGCGTTGAACAGGTCGGCACGCTCCGGGTAGACCGTGTGCTCGGCGTACTCGGCGGCCACGAACTCCCCGAGGCGTCGCGTCGCGTCCGGGTCGAGCAGCGGCTCGATGAGTGCGCGCCACGCATCGGGCAGCGGCTCCAGAAGATCGAAGGACATGGCCCGAAACTAACAGCGCGCGGCGGCGCCCGGTCTCAGAACGACCCAGGGCGCCCGATCGCGCCCTCGGCGTCGTCGGCTTCGTCCTGGAACCGTGCCACGGTGTCGAGGAGGAACCGGCGTACGGCCGCCTCGTCGGCGGCGGCGAGATGGTCGAGCATCGGTTCGAGCCGCCGGTCGGCCTCTTCCTGCACCTGCCGCAGGTGACGCCGCCCGGACTCGGTGAGCGCCAGGCGCATGAGGCGGCGGTCGGACGTGTCGCGGCGCCGTTCGACCCAGCCTGACCGGGCGAGATTGTCGACCGTGTGGTTGAGCGTCGAGGGCGCGACGCCGCAGCGCCGTGCCAGCTCGCGCTGCGACAGCGCGGAACCGTGTTCGAGGTAGGCGAGCACCGCCAGGCCGTGCGGCGTGAGGCCGTAGCCGCCCATGAACCGCTGCCAGCGGAGGGAGACGACGTGCCCGGCCACCGCCAGCAGACGGGAGAGTGACATGCGTTCGGGATCGGCCGCTGAGTCGTGCACGAAGACATTCTCCGTGCTCACGGCCCGCCAGACCAGGGGACCCACCCGGAGAGGGATGCCGCGTGGCCCGGGGTATGTTGAGGGCGAACCGTTCCAGCGGCGGACCGCCGCCCCTACCGAGCAGATCTCACTCCATGACCCTTAGCGCGGCTCCGGCCGTTTCCGCACCCGACCTCGGCACTCCCGTACGCCGGCGATGGCTGGGCATGGTGGTGATCGGCCTCGGCGTGTCACTGATCATCGTGGACGCCACGATCGTCAACGTCATGCTGCCCCGCGTGGTCGCCGACCTGCGCCTGACCACGGCCGACGCGGAATGGCTCACCTCGATCTACGCGCTCGCGTTCGCGGCGCTGCTGATCCCGTTCGGGATGGCCGGCGACGCGTACGGGCGGCGCCGGATGTTCGTGCTCGGCACCGCGGTCTTCGTCGCGGCGAGCCTGCTCGCGGCCGTCTCCGGAAACGGTGCCGCGCTCATCGGCGCGCGACTGCTCCAGGGCGCGGGAGCGTCGATGATCCTGCCCGCCACGCTCTCCACGGTCACCGCCGTGTTCCGCGGCCGCGACCGCGCGGTCGCGTTCGGCATCTGGGGATCGCTCATCGGCGGCATGGCCGCGCTCGGGCCGCTCGTCGGCGGCTGGCTCGCCACCTCCTACGGCTGGCGCTGGGCGTTCGTGGTCAACCTGCCGCTCGGCGCGCTGGTGATCGCGGGCGCGCTGCTGCTGGTCCCGGAGACCCGCGACCGCGCGGCCCGGCGCGGCGTCGACTGGCCCGGCGGGCTGCTCAGCGCGGCCGGACTCGGCGGTGTGGTGTTCGCGCTGGTCGAGGGACAGCGGTACGGCTGGTGGCGGCCCACGCGGCCGTTCTCGGCCGGGCCGGTGCACTGGCACCTGCCGGTCTCTCCGGTGCCCGTCACGCTGGCCGCCGGCGCGGCGGCGCTGTGCGCCCTCCTCGCGGTCGAGAAGGCGCGCGCCGCGGCGGGACGCCCGGTCGTCCTGGACCTGGAGCTGTTCCGCATCCCGGGGTTCGGGCGCGGCAACGCGGCCGCCTCCCTCATCAGCGTGGGCGAGCTGGGGCTGCTGTTCACGCTGCCGCTGTTCCTGCAGGACGTGCACGGCGACTCGCCGCTCCAGGTGAGCGTCGCGATCCTGCCGCTCGCCCTGGGCACCCTGCTGACCGGCGGCCTCTCGTCGCGGCTGTCGCGGCGTCTCGGCGCGCTACGGATGCTGCGGTACGGCATGGCACTGGAGATCGTCGCGGTGCTGCTCATCGGGTTCACGACCCGCGCCGACACGTCGGGGTACGCGCTGGCGCCCTGGATGCTCCTCTACGGCGTCGGGCTGGGGCTGACGACGGCGCAGCTCACGAGCATCATCCTGCGCGACGTTCCGCCGGCGCGCGCGGGCCTGGCCGCCGGCACCCAGTCGACCGCGCGGCAGATCGGGTCGGCGGTGGGCATCGCGCTGATCGGCGGTGTGTTCGCGGTCAGCCTGAGCCACGTCATGACCGAGCGGCTGCCAGGCGACACGGGCACCGGGCGGGGCGCGGCGTACGCCGCGCGGCTGCGCGACACGGCCGGGACGTTCGCCCGCGACCTGCGGCACGGCGACCCTCGCGTCGCGCGCGCCGCCGACGAGAGCCTCGCCGTCGCGACCGACCGGGCCGCGTTCGCCACCGCCGGGCTGCTGGGCATCGGCTTCGCGCTGACCCTGGGCCTGCGTCAGCCGCCGGAGAGCCGTCCGGCAGAATCTCGGGCATGATCTTTCACGCCGTACGGGCGCGGTAGTGGCCTCTCTCCCCCAGTGGGTCGCCGGGGCACGGCCTCGTACGCTGCCCAGCTCGATCGTCCCCGTCGTGGTCGGCACCGGCCTCGCGATCGGCTTCGGCCACGCGATCTGGTGGCGGGCCGCCGTCGCGCTGCTCGTGTCCATGCTGCTCCAGGTCGGCGTCAACTTCGCCAACGACTACAGCGACGGCGTACGCGGCACGGACGAGGTGCGTGTCGGGCCGATGCGGCTCGTGGCCGCCAAGGCCGCCTCGCCGCGCCAGGTGCTCGCGGCGGCGCTGCTCTGCTTCCTGCTGGCGGCGGCCTGCGGCCTCGCACTCGTGGTGGTTACCTCGTGGTGGGTGCTGCTGGTCGGTGCCGCGGCGATAGCGGCGGGGTGGTTCTACACGGGCGGCTCGCGGCCGTACGGCTACCGTGCGCTCGGCGAGATCTCGGTGTTCGTGTTCTTCGGCGTCGTGTCGGTGGTCGGCACCGCGTACGTGCAGCTCGAAACGCTGCCATGGGCGGTGTGGGTGGCCGCGGTGCCGGTCGGCCTGCTCTCGTGCGCGATGCTGGTGGTGAACAACCTGCGGGACATCCCGACCGACCGCGAGGCCGGCAAGCGCACGCTGGCGGTCGTGCTGGGCGACGGCCGTACGCGCCTGCTGTACTCGGGGTGCGCGGTGGCGGCGTTCTGCTGCGTCCCGGTGGTCGCCGCGGCGCGCCCGTGGGCGATGCTCGCGCTGCCGGCGGCGCTGTGGGCGATCTCCCCGGTACGGCGCGTCCTGCGCGGCGCGAGCGGCCCGGAGCTGATCGGGGTCCTGGGCGAGACCGGCCGGCTCCAGATCGTCTTCGGCGCCCTGCTCGCCGTCGGGCTCGCCCTCTGACCCCTCGGGGGATGCGGGTCAGCCGGCGAGGCGTGCGGCCAGGTCGGCGACCAGGTCGTGCACCGACTCCCCCTGGCCGTACTGGAGGTAGCGCCGCACGCGGCCGAGCGTGTTGACACGCGAGCCCAGGCCGAGGCCCGCGCGCAGGTGCAGCGGCCCGGAGCGGCCGGGCGGTCCCAGCCACCAGACCGCCTCGCGCGTGTGCCGTCGCAGCACCTCGCCCGCGTACGCCCCGGCCAGCACGACCAGGTCGCCGTCGGTGAACCGCTCGTCCGGGTCGCCGGGCGCCAGGCCGTGCGCGCGGCGGCACTCCTCCAGCGCGTCGTCGAGCAGGATCAGGGACTCGATCGTGCCGTCGAGGCCGTTGTCGGCGGCGAACCGGCCGGCGTTCGCGGCCTGCAGGGAGTTCAGGTCGGGCGAGCCGTCGTGGAGGTTCGGATAGCGGGGGCGGCGGCCCGCGGCCGGGCGCGGACCGGCCGCGCCGGCCATCATCGCGGCCACGTCGCGGTCGCGCAGGAACTCCAGCACGCTCGACGGCGGCTCGCCGCCACTGTGCAGGAGGACGGTCGAGCGATGGCCCTGGCCGCCGAGGGAGTCCGCGTACGCGCGTACCTCGGCCAGTTTCACCAGGAGCTGCACGTACTCGAGCGCCTCACGCTCCGGCGCCCAGTCCTCGCTCAGGATCCACAGGCCCTGGTCGCCACCGGGCTCTCCCGTGACGAGGTCGACGGTGTCCAGATCGGCGAGACCCACAGGATGAACTCCATAAAGGGGAAGTTTCACTAGCGGCGAGCATTCTTCCGCTCCCGCGGATCCGCGCGCATCGCGACCCGCCGTCAGAGTGCGAACGCACTGGCCGCCTTTGCGGCGATATACTTCTTAAACAGAACTATTTCCGACTTCACCAGGGGGATATCCGCAGATGACCCGGCTGCTGATCGAGCCGGCCCGGCCGCAGAGCGTACGCGAGCACCCGAACGCACCCTGGTTCGCGGTGGCCTCCGTGTGCGTCGGCGCGTTCATGGGGCAGCTCGACGCCAGCATCGTCACGCTCGCCTTCCCGGCGTTGCAGCGGGAGTTCCACACCTCGCTCGCGGCGGCCCAGTGGGTGTCGCTGGGCTACCTCCTGGCGCTGGTCGGGCTGCTGGCCGGCGCGGGGCGGCTGGCGGACGTGGCCGGCCGCAAGCTCGTCTACCTCTACGGCTTCCTCGTTTTCACGGTCGCCTCCGCGGCCTGCGGCCTCGCGCCGTCGCTCGGGCTGCTGGTGGCCTTCCGCGTGGTGCAGGCGGCCGGCGCGGCCATGTTGCAGGCCAACAGCGTCGCCCTCGTCGTGACGAGCGTGCCGCGGTCCCGCATGCGCGTCGCCCTGGGCATGCAGGCCGCCGCGCAGGCGCTCGGCCTGGCGCTGGGACCGACCGCCGGCGGCCTCCTGGTCGGCGCGGCCGGCTGGCGCTGGGTGTTCTGGGTGAACGTCCCGGTCGGGTGCGCGGCCATCCTCGTCGGCCGCTACCTGCTTCCCCGTACGCGCGAGCGTGCCGCTCCGGCGCGCTTCGACTGGCCCGGTCTACTGCTGCTCGCCGGTACGAGCACGGCCCTGCTGCTCGCGGTGTCCGGCATGTCCGGCCTCGGCCTGCCGGTCTGGTCCATCGTCGCGCTGTTCGCCGCCGCGGCGGTGGCCGGGCTCGGCTTCGCGCTGCGCGAACGCGTGGCGTCCGGCGCGCTGGTCGACCTCTCTCTGCTGCGCGCGCCCGCGGTCTCGGCCGGGCTGGCGGGGGCGATGTGCGGCTATCTGGTGCTGTTCGGCCCGCTGGCGCTCGTGCCACAGGTCCTGACGGCGCGCGGCGCGGGCGCGGCGCATGCGGGGCTCGTCCTCACCGCGCTCCCGGCCGGCTTCGCCCTCGCCGCGCTGGCCGCCGACCGAGTGCTGCCCCGACGCCTGGGCAACCGGCGCCGCTGCCTGCTCGGCGGCGCGCTGGCGGCCGCGTCGGCGGCCGCGCTCGGCCTCGCCCCCGGCGCGACCGCGCCGCTGCTGGGGCTGCTCGGCCTGGGACTCGGCCTGTTCGTGCCGGCGAACAACACCGCGATCATGGCCGCGATCCCCCGGCACCAGTCGGCCACCGCGGGCGGCATGGTGAACATGACGCGCGGCGCGGGCACGGCGCTCGGCATCGCCCTCGTGACGCTGGTCCTGCACGACGCCGCGTCGGTGTCCGGCGGAGCGCGCGCGGCGTTCGCCGCCCTCGCGGTGGCCGCGCTGATCGCCACCGCGACCGGCTTCACCGCACGCGCCCCCGAGGCGGCCGGCCGCTAGCCGCGCCGCCCCGGGCGATCGGCCGGTCGCGCACTTATCCGGCCGTTTAGGGGGACAATCGCACTATGGCCCCTGCGAACCGACCGTCCGGTCTCCGGGCGGAGGGCGGCTCCCCGGCGGACGCCGGAGTGCTGCTCGCCGACACCGTCGCGCGGCTCCGGCGTGCCATGCGCCGGGCCGCGCGTGCCGCCGATCCCGCCAACCCGCTCTCGGTCGCCCAACTCGAGGTCCTCGCGTGCGTGGCCGAGCAACCCGGCGTACGTCCCGGCCGGATCGCGCGCCGGCTCATGCTCGCCGCTAACTCCGTCACGACCCTCGTGAACGCGCTGCACACCCGCGGCCTGGTCATGCGGACGCACGCCGCCGACGACGCGCGTGCGATCGCGCTCACCCTGACCCCGGCCGGGCGGGAGGCCGTGGAGGGCTGGAAGGCCGCCAACACCGCGATCCTCCAGGCCGCGCTCGGCATGCTCGACGAGCACCACCAGAGCGCCCTCGCCGAGGCCATGCCCGGCCTGCGGCGGCTCGCCGAGACGGTCGACTCGCTCGCCGAGACGCCGGACGTCAGGCGGGCGTGAAGCCGTACTTGCGCAGGATCGCCGCCGCCGCCGGCGAGCCCAGCCATGTCACGAACGCACGTGCCGCCGAGCCGTGCGCGCTCTGCCGTACGGCCGCGGCGTACCAGGTCGCGGTCACGTTAAGCCGCCGCGGGATGGGCACGCTCGTGGCCGAGACGCCCGCCGAGCGCATGTCGGTCACGTACACGATGCCCGCGTCGGCCGCGCCCGTGCGCACCCGGGTGAGCACCGTGCGCGCGTCCGCCTCCTCCGACACCGGGCGCACGGTCACGCCCGCCTTGGCGAGCACCTCCGTCGCATAGCGCCCGACCGGGACCACCGGGCCGCCCAGGACCACGCGCAGCCGTGGTTCGGCCAGGTCGGCCACCCCGCGTACGCGCAGCGGGTTGCCCGGCGCGACCGCGATCGTCATCGCGCCGTACGCGATGACGCGTCTCCCGGTGACCTTGTCCTTGGCGATGTCCATGGACGCGGTGTCCGCGGTGGCGAGCACGTCGGCGTGCTCGCGGTCGGCCACGTCGCCGGCCACCTCCTGCGAACCGGCGAACTCGAACCGTACCGAGGTCACCCGGCGGTCCGCGGCCTGGTAGGCGGTGCCGAGCTCGCCGAACGCGTCGGTCAGCGAGGACGCGGCCAGCACCTTGAGGGTGATCCGCTCGTCGCCGGCGGCGATGCCGCACCCGGCCAGGGCGAGCACCGACGCTGCGGCCGTGGCGATGCGGGTGAAATACGGCATGCGCGCGATCTTAGGATGATTTAACGGCCGTTCCCGGGCGCAACGCCGACACCCGGACGGAAGGCCGTCACGCCGGATAGGCGTGCGTCTCGGCGGCCTTGACCGCCACCCACACCCGCTCTCCCTCGGCGAGGCCGAGCTCGGCCAGCGCGGCCGGGGTGATGTCGGCCGCCGTCGGCACCGGCGCGCCGAGGTGCACGCGCACCTGGTCCCCGTACGGCTCGATCGCCTCGATCGTCGCCTCCCACAGGTTGCGCGGGCTGCCGTGCGGACGGCCGCGGAACAGCGCCACCGCCGAGGGCGGGAACGCCACGAACACCGCGCCGTGCAGCGTCTCGGCCGCGGTCAGCGTGAGCCCGTCCAGCGTCACGTCGTGGCCGTCGGCCGAGCCGCGATAGAGGTTCAGTCCGACCAGGCGCGCGACATAGTCCGTACGCGGATGGCGCGCGACATGTGCGGGCGGCCCCTCCTGGACCACGCGACCGGCCTCGATCACGATGAGCCGGTCGGCCAGCGCCATCGCGTCGAGCGGGTCGTGGGTGACGAGCAGCGACGCGCCCTCGAACGCGGCGAGGTGGCGGCGCAGGCCCGACCGGATCTCCCGCCGGGTGTCGGCGTCGAGCGCGGCCAGCGGCTCGTCCAGCAGCAGCATCCGGGGACCCACGGCGAGCGCACGGGCGAGCGCGACCCGCTGCGCCTGCCCGCCCGACAGCGTGCGCGGGCGGCGGCCGGCGAGTTCGGCGAGGCCGACGCGCCCGAGCCACTCGGCCGCCACCCGCCGCGCCTCGGCCTTGCGCACACCCTGGCAGCGCGGCCCGAACGCCACGTTGTCCAGCGCGGTCAGGTGCGGGAACAGCAGGTAGTCCTGGAACACCATGCCGACCGGGCGGCGGTCGGCCGGCGTGTGCCGCCACTCCTCGCCGCCGAAGCGTATGTGGCCCGCCGACAGCGGCAGCAGCCCCGCGAGGGCGCGCAGCGCGGTGGTCTTGCCCGCGCCGTTGGGGCCGAGCAGCGCCACGACCTCGCCCTCGGCGACGGTCAGCTCGACGTCGAGGGTGAAGGCGGCACGCCGTACGACGAGGTGCGCGTCGATCACGACACCCACCGCCCCCGCAGCCCGGCCAGGACGAGCACCGACACGGCGAGCAGGACGAGGCTGAGCACGATCGCGGCCGCCGGGTCGTTCTCCAGAGCCAGGTAGACCGCGAGCGGCATGGTCTGCGTACGGCCCGGGAAGTTGCCGGCGAAGGTGATGGTGGCCCCGAACTCCCCCAGCGCACGCGCCCAGCACAGCACCGCGCCGGCCCCGATCCCGGGCGCGATGAGCGGCAGCGTGACCCGGCGGAAGGTCGTCCAGCGCGAGGCGCCCAGTGTGGCGGCCGCGTCCTCGTACCGCAGGTCGGCGGCGCGCAGCGCGCCCTCGACGCTGATCACGAGGAACGGCAGCGCGACGAACGCCTCGGCCACGACCACCCCGCCGGTGGTGAAGGGCAGGGTCACGCCGGTCCAGCGGTACATCCACTGGCCGACCAGTCCGTTCCGGCCGAGGACGAGCAGCAGCGCGACGCCGCCGACGACGGGCGGCAGCACGAGCGGCACGGTCACCAGCGCCCGTACGAGCCGGCGGCCGGGAAAGGCGACGCGCGCCAGCACCCAGGCGAGCGGCACCCCGAAGACCAGGCAGAACGCCGTCGCGAGCGTGGCACACTCCAGCGACAGCCGCAGCGCGTCCAGGATCTGCGGGCGGCCGAGGCGGGTGCCGATCGTCGACCAGGGCGCGCGTACCAGCAGGCCCGCGACGGGCAGCGCCAGGAAGGCGAGCCCGACGAGTGCGGGCAACACGAGCGCCCAGGGCGCCCGGCGGTTCACCGGGCCGCGGCTACGCGACCGGCCGGCCCGGCCTGGTCCGGCCCGTACGCGGCGAGGCGCGGCGAGGTCATTCGGGGCGCTCCACGACGACGTTGGTGGACTTGACGACGGCCACCGCGAGCACGCCCGGTTCGAGCCCGAGGTCGTCGGCGGCCTCCCGGCTCATCAGCGAGACGACGCGGTACGGCCCGGCCTGCATCTCCACCTTCGCCATCACGCCGTCGCGCACGACGTCGGTGACGATGCCGCGCATCCGGTTGCGCGCGGACGAGGTGGCCGACTCGGCGTCGGCGGGCGAGCGGACGAACGCCGCCAGCACCGCCCCGGAGACGATCCGGTGCCCGTGCTCGTCGCGCTCGGCGGCGAGCCGCCCGGAGTCGACCCAGCGCCGGACGGTGTCCGAGCTGACGTCGAGCAGAGTGGCGACCTCACTGATACGGAACACCGGCACGGCGGAGAGTATATCCCTCGCAGAAACGGAGAATCCCTCCGCGAAGTGCCAGGACATGCGGGGGTCACCTCGGGAAGGCCCCTCGCACGTGCGGCCGGTCCGTGCCCTAGTCCAGGCCCAGCAGGGACTCAAGGCCCACGGTGAGGCCGGGCATCTCGCCCACCCGGCGCACGCCGAGCAGGACCCCCGGGCTGAACGACTCGCGGCTCATCGAGTCGTGGCGGATCGTCAGCGTCTCGCCGTGGCCGCCGAGCAGCACCTCCTGGTGGGCGATCAGGCCCGCCAGGCGTACGGCGTGCACGTGGACGCCGTCCACGTCGGCGCCGCGCGCTCCTTGGAGGCCGGTCGTGGTGGCGTCCGGCGAGCGGCCCGTGCCGGCCTTCTCCCGCGCGGCGGCGACCAACTCGGCCGTACGGCGGGCGGTGCCGCTGGGCGCGTCGGCCTTGTTCGGGTGGTGCAGCTCGACGATCTCGACGGAGTCGAAGAACGGCGCGGCCTTCTGCGCGAAGTGCATCATCAGCACCGCGCCGACCGCGAAGTTCGGTGCGATCAGGACGTTGACGCCGGGATTGTCGCCGATCCAGCCGCGTACGGCGTCGAGCCGCTCCCGGTCGAACCCGGTCGTGCCCACGACGGCGTGCACGCCGTGCTCGACGCACCAGCGCAGATTGCCCATGACGGCGTCGGGGTGGGTGAAGTCGATGGCCACCTGCGCGGACGCGAGCGGCTCGCGCTCGTCGCCCACGTCGACGGCGGCGACCAGGTCGAGGTCCTCGGCCGCCTCGACCGCCCGGCACAACTCGGTCCCGACACGCCCGCGCGCGCCCAGCACCCCGACCTTGATCATGAGTGTTCCTCCCGCTCGTCCCGGCGCAGCCTATCGCCCAGACAACCCCGCGGCGCGATGGCGCCGCGGGGTCGCGCGGAGGTGTTCAGAGCGAGAAGTCGCGGCCCTCGAAGGGGCCGATGATGCTCAGCGTCATCGGCCGGCCGAGGACCTCACGGCCGATCGCGCGCACGTCGTCGAGGCTGACCGCCTCGATGCGGGTGAGGATGTCATCGACCGACAGCAGGCTGTCATAGACCAGCTCGCTCTTGCCGATGCGGCTCATCCGCGACCCGGTGTCCTCCAGGCCCAGCACGAACGAGCCGCGCAACTGGCCCTTGCCGCGTTCGAGCTCCTCCTCGGTGATGCCCTCCTCGGCCACCTTGGCGACCTCCTCGCGGCAGATCGCCAGCACCTCGTCGACCTTCGCCGGGAGGCAGCCGGCATAGACCCCGAAGGTGCCCGTGTCGGCGTACTGGGAGTTGTAGCTGTAGACCGAGTAAGCCAGCCCGCGCTTCTCCCGTATCTCCTGGAACAGGCGCGAGGACATCCCGCCGCCCAGGGCGGCGTTGAGGACGCCCAGGGCGAACCGGCGCTCGTCGGTGCGCGTGATGCCGATCGTGCCGAGGATCAGGTTGGCCTGCTCGGTCGACCGGTCGATCGACAGGACGCCCGGGTTGGGCCCGGCCGCCGCGCCGGAGACACGCGGGGCGCTCGGCGGGCGGCCCGCGTCGCGCAGGCTCGCCTCGAACGCCGTCGCGACCAGGCGCACGACCTCGTCGTGGTCGAGGTTGCCGGCCGCCGCGACCACGAGGTTGGGCGGGATGTAGCGCTCGTGGTAGTAGCCGGCGATGCGGTCACGCGTGAGGGTGTTGATCGACTCGACCGTGCCGAGGATCGGCCGGCCGAGCGGCACGTCGCCGAACAGCGCCGTGGCGAACTCGTCGTGCACCGCGTCGGTCGGGTCGTCGTCGTGCATGGCGATCTCTTCGAGGATCACCCCGCGTTCGGCCTCGACGTCCTGGCTCTCGATCAGCGACGCCGTCACCATGTCGGAGACGACGTCGATGGCGAGCGGCAGGTCCGAGTCGAGCACCCGCGCGTAGTAGCAGGTGTACTCCTTGGCGGTGAAGGCGTTCATTTCGCCGCCCACCGCGTCCATCAGCGACGACATCTCCAGCGCGGTGCGCTTCGGCGTGCCCTTGAACAGCAGGTGCTCCAGGAAGTGCGACGCGCCGGCCTCCTCGGTCGACTCGTCGCGCGACCCGACGCCCGCCCAGATGCCGAAGGCGACCGAGCGTACGGTCGGCATCGTCTCGGTGACGACGCGCAGACCGCCCGGCAGGACGGTGCGCCGCACCACCCCGGCGCCGTCGGCGCCGGGGTGCACGGTGTACGTCGAGCCGGGTTCCTGCTCCCGTGCGGTAACGGTCATGGGGCCTCCGTCCACGGCCCCATGACCACCGTGCTGTGCTCGCACTCGATCATGAGTTGCGGTCGCCGCCACTGTCGCCGCGTCCGCCGCCGCTGCGGGTGCGCCGGCGACGGGGGCGTTCGCCGCCGCCGTCGCGCCGCTCCTCCGGCTGCCCGTCGCCCTCGGCCGAGGCCTCCGGCGCGACGGACTCGTCGCCGCCGCTCTCGGCGGCCTCACGCTCGACGACCTCGACCGGCACGAGCGACAGCTTGCCGCGCGAGTCGATCTCGGTGACCTCGACCTGGACCTTCTCGCCGACCTTGATGACGTCGTCGATGTTCTCGATGCGCGCGCCGCCGTGCAGCTTGCGGATCTGCGAGACGTGCAGCAGGCCGTCCTTGCCGGGCAGCAGCGACACGAACGCGCCGAACGTCGTGGTCTTGACGACCGTGCCGAGGTAGCGCTCGCCGATCTCGGGCATGTGCGGGTTGGCGATCGAGTTGATCGCCTGCCGCGCCGCCTCGGCGGACGGGCCGTCGGTGGCGCCGACGTAGATCGTGCCGTCGTCCTCGATGGTGATCTCGGCGCCGGTGTCGTCCTGGATCGAGTTGATCATCTTGCCCTTGGGGCCGATGACCTCGCCGATCTTGTCGACCGGAACCTTGATCGTGATGATGCGCGGTGCGTTCGGGCTCATCTCGCCGGGGGCCTCGATGGCCTCCTGCATGACGTCGAGGATGGCCAGCCGCGCGCCCTTGGCCTGCTTGAGTGCGGCGGCCAGCACGGCGGCGGGAATGCCGTCGAGCTTGGTGTCGAGCTGCAACGCGGTGATCAGGTCACGGGTGCCGGCGACCTTGAAGTCCATGTCGCCGAAGGCGTCCTCGGCGCCGAGGATGTCGGTCAGCGTGACGTATTCGCCGCCCTCCTTGATGAGGCCCATGGCGATGCCGGCCACCATCTGCTTCAGCGGCACGCCCGCGGCCAGCAGCGCCATCGTGCTGGCGCAGACCGAGCCCATCGAGGTCGAGCCGTTGGAGCCGACGGCCTCAGAGACCTGCCGGATCGCGTACGGGAACTCCTCGCGCGTGGGCAGCACCGGCAGCAGGGCGCGCTCGGCGAGCGCGCCGTGGCCGATCTCCCGGCGCTTCGGCGAGCCGACGCGGCCGGTCTCCCCGGTGGAGTAGGGCGGGAAGTTGTAGTTGTGCATGTAGCGCTTGGTGCGCTCGGGGTTGAGCGTGTCGATCATCTGCTCCATGCGGAGCATGTTGAGGGTGGTCACGCCCAGGATCTGGGTCTCGCCGCGCTCGAACAGCGCCGAGCCGTGCACCCGCGGCACCACGCCGACCTCGGCGGTGAGCTGGCGGATGTCCTTGACGCCCCGGCCGTCGATGCGGACCTTCTCGGTGATGACCCGCTCGCGCACGAGCTTCTTGGTCAGCGCGCGGAACGCGGCGCTGATCTCCTTCTCGCGCTCCTCGAAGTCGGGCCCGACCTTCTCGGCGGCGAGCGCCTTGACCCGGTCGAGCTCGCTCTCGCGCTCCTGCTTGCCCGCGATCGTCAGCGCCTGGGCCAGCTCGGCGCGTACGGCGCCCTCGACGGCCGCGTACACGTCGTCCTGGTAGTCCAGGAAGATCGGGTAGTCGGCGGTCTCCTTGGACGCCTGCGCGGCGAGCTGGCTCTGCGCCTGGCAGAGCACCTTGATGAACGGCTTGGCGGCCTCGAGGCCCTCGGCGACCGAGTCCTCGGTCGGGGCCGCGGCGCCGTCGGCGACGAGCGTGAGCGTGCGGGGCGTCGACTCGGCCTCGACCATCATGATCGCGACGTCGCCGTCCTCCAGCACGCGGCCGGCCACGACCATGTCGAAGGTCGCGCGCTCCAGCTCGCTGTGGGTCGGGAAGCCGACCCACTGGCCCTCGATCAGGGCGACGCGCACGCCGCCGATCGGGCCGGAGAACGGCAGGCCCGCGATCTGCGTCGACATCGACGCGGCGTTGATCGCGACGACGTCGTAGAGGTGGTCGGGGTTGAGCGCCAGGATCGTCTCGACGACCTGGATCTCGTTGCGCAGGCCCTTCGTGAAGGAAGGACGCAGCGGCCGGTCGATCAGCCGGCAGGTGAGGATGGCGTCCTCGCTCGGGCGTCCCTCGCGGCGGAAGAAGGAGCCGGGAATGCGCCCGGCGGCGTACATCCGCTCCTCGACGTCCACCGTCAGCGGGAAGAAGTCCAGGTTGTCCTTGGGCTTCTTGGACGCGGTGGTGGCGGACAGGATCATCGTGTCGTCGTCCAGATAGACGACGGCGGATCCGGCCGCCTGCCGGGCGAGGCGCCCGGTTTCAAACCTGATCTTTCGTTGGCCGAACGCACCGTTGTCGATGACGGCTTCGGCGACTTTCACACCTTCCACGTGTGGACCCTCCTTGGTTCAGGTGAGGCCCGCGTCCGGTTCCCGGGGGTGCAACGCTCTGTGGAGAGGTGCCGGTCTTCGATCGAAGCCGTCGGATCCGCCCGGGTTCCGATGGCCACTACCGAGGACCGGCCCCCGACGCACCCAGGGGCGGCGGTCGCGGACTTCTTTGCAGTTGTACGAGAAGAGGGAGCGGCCGGTGCCGCTCCCTCTTCGCCGCTATCGGCGGAGACCGAGGCGTTCGATGAGCTGACGGTAGCGGGTGATGTCCTTCTTCTGCAGGTACTGCAGAAGGCGACGCCGGCGGCCGACCATCAGGAGCAGACCACGACGGCTGTGGTGGTCGTGCTTGTGGGTCTTGAGGTGCTCCGTGAGCTCGTTGATGCGCTTGGTGAGCACGGCCACCTGCACCTCGGGCGACCCTGTGTCGCCCTCGGTCGTGGCGTACTCATCCATGATCTTCTTTTTGGCGGCGGTGTCGAGCGACACGGCTCTCCTTCTCGGCTAGAGGTACGCGGTATGGAGTCGAAACACCCGGAAACCATGCGTACCCACAGTCATCCGAATGGAAGGGGGATGGCTCGACGAGTCATCACTCCCTGCGCGGGCAGCCGACTACTGCCGGTCACTTCCCAGCGGCAAATCACGGTACCACGTCAGGCGTGCAGCCCCGTCAACGACCTGAACGTCGCGCCGGGGCGGCGCTGTTCCCGCCCTCGCCGCGCTCACTCCCGCGTCAGCTCGCGCGCGCGGTCGACGTCCTGCCGCATCCGCTCGATCAACGCCTCGACCGAGTCGAACTTGAGGGTGTCGCGCAGCCGTGCGGTGAAGTCGACGCTCACGTGCGCGCCGTACAGGTCGAGGTCGTCGCGGTCCAGGGCGTACGCCTCGACGGTGCGCTCGCCGCCCTCGAAGGTCGGGTTCACCCCGATCGAGATCGCCGCCGGCCAGCGCGCGTCCGGATAGCCCGCGGAGCGGTCGTCGTGCAGCCGGCCGTAGTCCTCACAGACGAGGTAGCCGGCGTAGACGCCGTCGCGGGGTATCGCGGTGTGCGGCAGGCTCTCCAGGTTGGCGGTGGGGAAGCCGAGGTCGCGCCCGCGGCGCGCGCCGCGTACGACCACGCCCTCGACGCGGTGGGGGCGGCCCAGCAGCCGGGCGGCGCCCTCGACGTCGCCCACGGCCAGGCGCTCACGGATCAGGGTGGAGGAGATCGGCCGGCCATCGGCCACGAGCGGTACTCCCTCGGCCTCGAAGTCGTATTTGCCGCCCAACTCCCGCAGCAGGGCGACGTCACCGCGGGCGCGGTGGCCGAAGCGGAAGTCCTCCCCCACCACGACGCGTGCGGCGTGCAGCCGGTCCACCAGGACCGACTGGACGAACTCATCGGAACTCATGCGGGACAGCTCCAGCGTGAAGGGCAGCACCATCACGGCGTCGGCGCCGAGCCCGGCGAGCAGCTCGGCACGCCGCTTGGGCGTGCACAGCAGCGGCGGGTGCGTGCCGGGCCGTACGACCTCGTCGGGATGCGGGTCGAAGGTGATCACCACCGTGGGCAGCCCCACCTCATCAGCCAGCGCGGAGGTGCGGTCGACGAGCCGCTGATGCCCGCGGTGCACCCCGTCGAAAACGCCGATGGTGACGACGGACCTGCCCCAGTCTGCGGGCACGTCGCCGAGGCCATGCCAACGTCGCACTTTCCACCCCTTCTCGCGGTGCTCCTAGCGTGCCATGCGCGGGCCCCCGGAGGTGACATCGGGCCGGTTCCGGCGGAATCCGCGCGTCTCAGGGCACGAAGACGGCCAGCGGCTTGGACACCGGGCCGTGCTCCTCCATCAGCGCCAGGAGCGTGCCGTCCGGTCCGAAGACCCCGATCGGGCCCGGGCCCATGCCGGTCGCGCCCAGGCGGCCGCCGTGGGCGATCCGGCGCGCGTCGTCCTCGGAGACGTCCAGGCGCGGGAACGCCGCGGACACGGCCTCGGCCAGCGGCAGCACGGTCAGTTCCTCGGTGAGCTGCTCGATCGTACGGGCCTGCGCCAGGTCGTACGGGCCCACGCGGGTGCGGCGGAGGTGGCTCAGGTGGCCGCCGACGCCCAGCGCGGCGCCGAGGTCGCGGGCCAGCGCACGGATGTAGGTGCCGCTGGAGCACGTGACGCTCGCCGTGACGTCGAGGCGGTCGCCGTCGTGGCGCAGGTCGCCGAGCGCGAAGTCGTACACCGTCACCGGGCGTGCCCGCAGCGCGACCTCCTCGCCCGCGCGCACCCGCTTGTACGCGCGGCGTCCGTCCACCTTGATCGCGCTGACCTGCGGGGGGACCTGCTGGATCGGCCCCGTCAGGTCATCGACCGCGGCGCGCAGAGCGTCTTCGGTCACCCCGCCCGCGGGCGCGGACGCGGTGATCTCGCCCTCGGCGTCGTCGGTGTTGGTGGTCTCCCCGAGGCGGATGACCGCGTCGTAGGACTTCTCCGTCAGCGCGAGGTGGCCGAGGAGCTTGGTCGCCTTGTCCACCCCGACGACGAGCACGCCCGTGGCCATCGGATCGAGTGTGCCGGCGTGACCGACCCTGCGAGTGCCTGCCAGCCGGCGCAGCTTTCCCACGACGTCGTGCGACGTCCAGCCGGCCGGCTTGTCGACGATGACAAGTCCGTTCATGTGCGGGTGGCGACCTCGATCTGGGTGAGGAGCTCGCGCAGTCGCTCGACCGCGGGCCCGACTTCGCCGTGCAGGGTGAACCCGGCCGCGGACGGATGCCCGCCGCCGCCGAGCGCGACGCACGCCAGCCCGACGTCGACGCGGCCCTTGGACCGGGTGGAGACCTGCCAGGCCCCCTCGTCGTCCTCCTTGAAGACGATGGCGACCTCCGCCTCGTCGGTGCGGCGCACGACGTCGATCACGCCTTCGAGCAGGTCGTACGGGAGCCCGCAGGCGGCGCGGTCGGCGCGCGTCACCGTCGTC
Organism: uncultured Actinomycetota bacterium; assembly: GCA_963799975.1. GTDB lineage: Bacteria > Actinomycetota > Actinomycetes > Streptosporangiales > Streptosporangiaceae > Actinoallomurus. Next base: position 2,918,036 of record CAWCZF010000006.1, read on the forward strand.
CAGACCATGCCGAGACCGCCGGCGACCTCCGGTTCGAGCTCGGCTCGGCCGAGCGCGGCCGACAGCACCGGCAGGTAGCCGAACGGCGCGCGGTCCCAGACCTCGCGTGCGACGGTCTCGGGCCGGATGCCGGTGGCCAGCAGCCGCCCGGCGAGCGCGTGCACCTCGGGCGTGGTCGCGGCGTACTTGAACGAGCCGGTGTCGGTGACCAGCCCGACGTAGAGGTCGAGGGCGATGTCGTGGGTGAGCGCGACGCCCAACTCGGCGATGAGCCGCTCGGCGACCGCCGCGGTGGCCGCGGCGGTCGGGTCGACGAGGTGCGTCGTGCCGAACCGGGTGTTGGACGAGTGGTGATCGAGGACGATCACCTCCCGCGCCTTGCGCGCGTTCGCCGCGAGCGTGCCGAGCCGGTCGCGGCTGGCCGCGTCGAAGGTGACCATGACATCGGGCTCGGCCGGGAAGTCGTCCGGGTGCGTCAGCAGGTCCAGCGCGGGCAGGAACCGCAGGATCCGCGGCACGACGAACGCGTCGCCGAACGAGGCGGTGAACGCCTTGCCCCGTAGCCGCAGCGCCTGGGCGAAGGCCAGCATCGATCCGAGCGCGTCGCCGTCCGGGCAGACGTGGCACGCCAGGCAGACCGTATTCGCCGCCTCGATCGAGGCGGCCGCCCGCGCCCATTCTTCGGCGGTGATGGCCACGGCGCTACCCGGCGCGGAGTTCACGAGCGGGAGTATCCCGCGTCGCCAGCATCGTCGCCGTCGGTTTCGTCAACATCATCCTCGGCCCGCGGCTCGCGGTAGGGATTCGCCTCCCCGGCGGGGCTGGCGCCCTCCGCGACCTTGGCGACCTTCTCGTCGGCGGCGCGCGCCTTTTCGAGCAGGTCGTTGATCTGCCGTGCGTTGTCCGGCAGCGCGTCCGGCACGAACGTCAGGCTCGGCGTGTGCCGTACGCCGGTGCGTTTGCCCACCTCCGTGCGGATCACGCCCTTGGCGCTGTCGAGCGCGGCGGCGCTGTCAGCGCGCTCGGCGTCGCTGCCGTAGACCGTGTAGAAGACCGTCGCATCCCGCAGATCGTTGGTCAGCCGGGCGTCCGTCACGGTGACGAAGCCGAGCCGCGGATCCTTGATCCGCATCTCCAGCATCTCCGCGACGATCTGCTGAATGCGATCCGCGAGCTTACGAGCCCTCGCCGGGTCCGTCACCGCTCCTCCTTCGTCGTCCCAGTGACCGAGGTGCCATCGGCGCCGGCCGGCCATGGGTTCCTTCGCTTTCAGCCCGCGAGACGGCGCTGTGCCTGATCACGGGTCAGCCGAACCGTCCGCCCGCCCAAGGGCCGGACGCAAGCACTCTATGACTCTTCGTTGAAGAGCCGCTGGCGGGCGGAGACCATCTCGATCTCCGGCCGTCCGGCGATCAGCCGTTCGCACGCCTCCAGGACCTCGACGCAGTTGCCCGCGTCGGCGGACACGACCGCGACCGCGATCTCGGCCCGGCGATGCAGGTCGAGGTGGCCGGTCTCGGCTGCCGCGACCGCCGGGAACCGCCGCCGTACTTCGGCGACGATCGGGCGGACCACGGCGCGCTTTTGCTTCAGCGAACGTACGTCGCCGAGCAGCAGGTCCAGGGTGAGTGCTCCTACGTACACGGTCATGTCCCCCGCGATCGGATCGCGGTCCCGACCGGCGGAGGTGGCGCGGGCGAAGCCGCGCGCCACCTCATGCCGTGATCGCCGGGACCGGAGGGAAGCACGCGCGCTAGGCGCGCGGCTTCTCCCGCATCTCGAAGGTCTCGATGATGTCACCGAGCTTGATGTCGCCGTAGCCGACCCCGATGCCGCACTCGAAGCCCTCGCGGACCTCGGTCGCGTCATCCTTGAACCGGCGGAGCGAGGACACCGTGAGGTTGTCGGAGATGACCACGCCGTCACGTACGAGCCGCGCCTTGCTGTTGCGGTTGATCGTGCCGGACTGGACCATCGAACCGGCGACGTTGCCGATGCGCGGCACCTTGAAGACCTCGCGGATCTCCGCCGTGCCGAGCTGCACCTCCTCGAACTCGGGCTTGAGCATGCCCTTGAGTGCGGCTTCGACCTCCTCGATCGCCTGGTAGATGACCGAGTAGTAGCGGATGTCGACGCCTTCGCGGTCGGCCAGTTCCTGCGCCTTGCGCTCGGGCCGCACGTTGAAGCCGATGATGACGGTGCCCTCCGACGTGAGCGCGAGGTTCACGTCGTCCTGCGTGATCGCGCCGACGCCGCGGCGGATCACCCGGAGACCGACCTCGTCACCGACGTCGATCTTGAGCAGCGCGTCCTCCAACGCCTCCACCGAACCGGACACGTCGCCCTTGACGACGAGCAGCAGCTCCTGGAGCTCGCCCTTCTCGAGGTCCTTGAAGAGTTCCTCGAGGGTGCGGCGCCCGCGGCTGCGGAGCAGCTCGGCGTTGCGCTTGCGCGCCTGGCGCCGGTCGGCGATCTGGCGTGCCATCCGGTCGTCGTCGACGACGATGAAGTTGTCGCCGGCGCCGGGTGTGGCCGACAGGCCGAGCACCTGGACCGGACGCGACGGCGGAGCCACCTCGACGGGGTTGAAGTTCTCGTCGAGCATCGCGCGGACGCGGCCGAACGCCTCGCCACAGACGATGGAGTCGCCGACCCGTAGCGTGCCGCGCTGCACGAGCACGGTCGCCACGGAACCGCGGCCCTTGTCGAGGTGCGCCTCGATCGCGACGCCCTGGGCGTCCTGATCGGGGTTGGCCCGCAGGTCGAGCTCGGCGTCCGCGGTCAGGACCACGGCCTCGAGCAGGTCCTCGATGCCCATCCGCTGCTTCGCCGAGATGTCGACGAACTGCGTCTGGCCGCCGAACTCCTCCGCGACGAGGCCGTACTCGGTGAGCTGGGCGCGTACCCGCTGGGGGTCCGCTCCCTCCTTGTCCACCTTGTTGACGGCCACGACGATCGGCACTCCGGCCGCGTTGGCGTGGTCGATCGCCTCAGTGGTCTGCGGCTTGACCCCGTCGTCGGCGGCGACCACCAGCACGACCAGGTCGGTCGTCTCGGCGCCACGGGCACGCATGGCGGTGAACGCCTCGTGACCCGGGGTGTCGATGAAGGTGATCTTCCGGTCCTGGCCGTCGACCTGGGTCGCGACCTGGTAGGCGCCGATGTGCTGGGTGATGCCGCCGGCCTCGCCGGCCACCACGTTGGCGTTGCGGATCGCGTCGAGCAGCTTGGTCTTACCGTGGTCGACGTGACCCATGACGGTGACCACCGGCGGACGGGACACCAGGTGCTCGTCGCCGCCCTCGTCCTCGCCGAACTCGATGTCGAAGGACTCGAGTAGCTCGCGGTCCTCGTCCTCGGGACTGACGACCTGGACGCTGTAGTCCAGCTCGGCGCCGAGCAGCTGCAGGGTCTCCTCGTTGACCGACTGCGTCGCGGTCACCATCTCACCGAGATGCAGCATCACCTCGACGAGCGACGCCGGGTTGGCGCCGATCTTCTCGGCGAAGTCGGTGAGCGAGGCGCCCTGCGGCAGGCGGATCGCCTGGCCGTTGCCCCGTGGGACGCGGACGCCGCCGATCGAGGGCGCCTGCATGTTGTCGAACTCTTGACGCCGCTGCTTCTTGGACTTGCGGCCACGCGTGGGACGGCCGCCGGGACGCCCGAAGGCGCCCTGCGTGCCACCACGGCCACGGCCTCCGCCACCCGAACGCGGGCCGCCGAAGCCGCCGCCGGGACGGCCTCCGCCGCCACCCGCACCGGCCGGGCGGCCGCCGAAGCCGCCGCCGCCACCGGGACGGCCACCGCCGCCGGGACGGCCTCCGCCGCCACCGCCGCCGGGACGACCGCCACCGCCACCGCCGCCGCCACCGCCACCGCCGCCGGGACGACCGCGGCCACCGCCGCCGCCACCACCGGGGCCGCCGGCGTCGCGCTGCGGACGCGAGGGCATGTTCATCGGGCTCGGACGCGGACCGCCGCCTCCTCCGGGCCGCGGCGGCATGCCGCCGGGGCTCGGCCGGGGGCCGCCGGCGCCGGGAGCGCCGGGACGGCCGGAGGCGGGACGCGGCGGGGCGCCGGTTCCGCGATCGCCGCGCGGCGCGCTGGGCCGGTCGCTGCGCGGCCCCGCCGGACGGTCGCCGCGCGGTCCTCCGGGACCGCTGGGCCGCGGGCCCGGCTTGGCCGAACCCATGCCGGTGTTGGTCGAGGAGAACGGGTTGTTACCCGGACGCGGGCGCCCGCCGGGACGCTGTCCCGGTGCGGATGGGCGCGCGCTTCCGCCGCCGGAACCGCTGGAACGCGGACCGGGCTTGGGCCCCTGGCCCGTACGGCCGGACGCGGGACCCGGACGCGGACCCGGCCTGGGTCCGTCCGCGGGCCCGGACTGACCGGGCTGGCCTTGCTGGTGGCCTTGTCCTGCCTGGCCCGGCTGGTCCGCCTGGCCGGACGGGGCCGGCGGGCCCGACTGTCCTGCCGGGCCGGACGTGCCTGCCTGGCCGGTCGGGCCGGACGGTGCCGGCGGCACTGCCTGGCCGGATGGGCTCGACGGGCCTGGCACCGGCGGCCTGGGCGCGGCCGGGCGGGGCGCCTGCTGGCGCGGACCCGGCTGCGGGCTGCTGGACCTGGGCACCTCGGGCACCGGCGGCAGGTCGGGCCGCGGCGGGGCGGGAGACGCGGGGGCCTGCGGGGCCTCCGCCTTGATCTCCGGCCGGGCCTGCGGCTTGGCCTCCGACGTTGATTCTGGTTTGAGATCCGGCTTGGGTGCGGCCGGCCTGGGAGCCGGCCTTCTCGGACCCGGCTTGGGCGCCGAGCCCTTCTTTCCGTCGGCCGACCTGGCCCCGGACCCTCCGAATGCTTCCTTAAGTCTACGAACGACCGGCGCCTCGATCGTCGACGACGCCGATCGTACGAACTCGCCCATTTCGTTGAGCTTGGCCATGACGGCCTTGCTCTCGACACCGAACTCCTTGGCGAGCTCGTATACCCGGACCTTTGCCACTGCACTCCCTACTCGGTCCGGGGACGTCCTCGGACCGTCGCTACCTTGCGGTAATCATCGCTGCGTGCTCATCGAGCGCTCATAGCAATCTCGACCTGCTTCCGACTAGACGTCGCTTACGATCCATCCTGCTGTGACTCGAGCCATTGGCGGAGCATGCGAACCTCGAGCGGCCCCGCGCGGCGAAATGCCCGCGAAAACGCCCGACGACGCTCAGCCAGCTCGAGACATGCCAGTTGAGGGTGCAGGGAGGCACCCCTTCCCGGCAGCCGCCCACGCGGGTCGGGGACGACAGAATCCTCGACCACGACCAGGCGTAGCAGGTCGGACTTGGCCGCAGATATCCGACAGCCCACGCATGTACGCCGTGGGACAGCGCGACCACGAATCATGAGTCTACCGCGTCGGCGCGTCGGCGGGACCTGCCGCGTGCTCGCCTTCGGGCGAAGATCCGTTTTCGGTGTCCGGCCGAATGTCGATTCGCCACCCCGTCAGCCGGGCCGCGAGACGGGCGTTCTGCCCCTCTTTGCCGATCGCCAGGGACAACTGGTAATCGGGCACGATGACCCGCGCGACCCGCGCCTCGGCATCGATGACCTCGACATGGTGAACGCGCGCCGGAGACAGGGCGTTGCCCACGAAATCGGCCGGCTCGTCCGACCAGTCGACGATGTCGATCTTTTCGCCGTGCAACTCGTGCATGACATTACGGACACGGCCGCCCATCGGGCCGATGCAGGCGCCCTTGGCGTTCACTCCGGGCTTGCGCGAGCGTACGGCGATCTTCGTACGGTGGCCGGCCTCGCGCGCGATGGCGGCGATCTCGACGGTGCCGTCGGCGATCTCGGGCACCTCCAGCGCGAAGAGCTTCTTGACCAGGTTGGGGTGGGTGCGCGACAGCTTGACCAGCGGCCCGCGGTGCCCCTTCTTCACCTGGACGACGTAGGAGCGGATCCGCTCGCCGTGCTCATAGCTCTCGCCCGGGACCTGCTCCTCGGGCGGGATCACACCCTCGATCTTGCCGAGGTCGACGAGGACGTTGCGCGGATCCTTGCCCTGCTGGATGACGCCCGCGACGATGTCGCCCTCGCGTCCGGCGTACTCCCCGAACGTGAGCTCGTCCTCCGCGTTGCGCAGGTGCTGCAGGATGACCTGCTTCGCGGTGGTCGCGGCGATCCGGCTGAAGTTGGTGGGTGTGTCGTCGTACTCCCGCGGCTCGTCCGGCTCGGCCGTGGCCGCCTCGCCGGCGTCCTCGGCGGGCTCCTCGGCCGGGGCCTCGGTGGCCCACACCGTGACGTGCCCGGACTTGCGGTCGAGCTCGACGCGTGCCTTGACCGCCGCGCCGTCGGTGCGGTGGTAGGCGATCAGCAGTGCTTCCTCGATCGCCTTGACCACGAGCTCGAGAGAGATGTCCTTCTCACTCTCGAGGCTGCGTAGAGCCGTCATGTCGATATCCACGAGGCCTCCCCCTAGTCCTCGTCGCCGGACTCGTCGCCGGCCCGGCGGTTGAACTCCACCTGGACCAGCCCGCGGGTGAGCTCGTCATGGCCTAGCCGCCGCTCGCCGCCGTCGACGTCGAGCACGACGGTCTCCTCGCCGGCGTCGGTGACGCGGCCGGTGATCTCCTCGCCCCCGGCGAGCGTCGCGCGTACGAGGCGGCCGCGTGCGCGCCGCCAGTGCCGTGGCTGGGTGAGGGGACGGTCGACGCCCGGCGAGGTCACCTCGAGGACGTACGGCCCAGAGCCCATGGCGTCGCTGCCGTCGAGCTCGGCGGAGACCGCACGGCTCACGACCGCGATGTCGTCGAGGCTCACGCCGTCGTCGCCGTCGACGATCACTCGCACCTGCCGCCGTCTGCCCGCGGGCGTCACCAGGACGTCTTCGAGGTCGAACCCGGCTTCGGCGATCACCGGCTCCAGCAGCCGCATCAGCGCCGCGCGCGTCTGGTGCCCCGGCCCCCGCCCGCCCCGCTGAGCGTGATCCGAGTCGGCGTCGACGCTCATGGAGCCCTCCTCCGCGGCTTTCACTGCCGGTAAGCGGGTGGCCGCCCGATGCGTCCACTCCGCACATAAGACTATCCACAGCTGCGGGCGGCGGGTGCCGCATCGCCCCGCCGACCGGCGCGCCTTGTGGAATGCTTGCGGACCTGAGTGGAAGACGATGGACGGAGGCACGCTTGGACGCGTCGCGGTCCGTGCCCCCTGCGCGGCGTGCGGTGCTCGGCGGCTCGGCCGCGCTGCTGGCGGCGGCCGCGGGATGCACGAGCATCGGGCAGGCAGAGTCCCCTCCCGCGGGTCCCGAGGTGACGCTGCTGGACGGCGTGATCGACAACGAGGCCGCGCTCGTCGCGCTCTACGACGCGGTCCTCACCGCGCATCCGGGCCTGGCCGGCCGGCTGAGACCGCTGCGCGAGCACCATGCCCAGCACCTCACGGTGCTCAAACGCCACTACGTGCCCGGCAGCGCCACCGGCACCGCCACTCCGGCGCCGCGGCCCACGGCGAGCGCGCCCGCGACCGAGTCGCGCTCCCTCGCGGCCATCCGCGGCGCGGAGCGCCGTGCCGCCGCCGCGCGCGCCGACGAGGTGCGCCGCGCGTCGGCCGGGCTCTCCCAGCTGCTCGCCGCGATCGGCGCCTGTGAGGCCGGGCACGCGCAGGAGCTGGCGTGACCCCGGGGACGCTCGCCGCGCTCCAGGGAGCGCTCGCCGCCGAGCACGTCGCGGTCTTCGGATACGGCGTGCTGGGCGCGCACCTCGCCGGCGCGCAGCGGCAGACCGCCGACCAGATGTGGAACGCACACCGCGCACGCCGCGACCGCCTCCGCTCCTACGTCGCGACGGCCGGCGGGACGCCCGTCGCGGCGGCGCCCGCCTACCACCTGCCCGCGCCCGTCACCTCGCCGCGTACGGCGGCACAGCTCGCCGCGCGGCTGGAGGACGGCGTGACCGCCGGCTACGCGGGGCTGGCCGGGGCGGCGGACCCGTCGCTGCGCCGCTACGCCGCCCTCGCGATGCAGGAGGCCACGGTGCGCGCGGTGCGCTGGCGCGGCTCCGCGCCGTCCGCCTTCCCCGGCCTGACCGGAACGGCGCTCTTCCCGAAGGCCGTGGAGTAGCCGGGCACGTACGACCTGCCGCGACCTGGGACTATTGACCTTTTTATCGACTTGTGAGCACTTTGTCTTGAATGTGGATCGCCGGGCGTGTGTCGCGTCTCGAGAACCATGGACGCAGACGAGGTGAATCGACGTGACCGAGGCCACGGTCGCCGCGTGCCCGGCACATGCGGTACCGAACCCGGCGCGTGCGGCCCCGGGGGCGCTGCTCTCGCGGCGGCTCCGGTGGGCGGGGCGCGGCGTCATGCTCGTCGCGCTCGCCGCGTGCGTGGTGGCCTTCCGCGACGCACTGCCCGATCCCGGGGCGCTGTGGCGCACGGCCGTCCACGCCGGGCCCTGGTGGCTCGCGGGTGCGGTGGTGACCCAGCTCGCGTCGATGGGGATGTTCGCGCGGGTGCAGCGGCGCCTGCTGCGGGCCGGCGGCGTACGCATCTCGCTGCCGCGTGCCATCCGGATGACGTACGCCGGCAACGCGCTGAACGCGACGCTGCCCGCCGGGCCCGCGGTCAGCGTCGCGTTCAACTTCCGGCAGTACCGGCGCGCGGGCGCGCCCGCGGGGCCGGCCGCCGCGGTCGTCCTGCTCGGCGGAGTGATCATGACGAGTGCGTACGCCGTGGTCGGGCTGGTGGCGCTGCTGGCCGAACCGCGGTCGCGCGGGCTCGCGGCGACCGCGCTGGGGGTCCTGCTGGCGCTCGCCGGAGCCCTCGCGCTGGCCGGATGGCGGCATGGGCCGGATCTCGCGCGCCTGTGCCGCCGGATGCTGCGCCCGGTCCTGCGGCACCGCCTCGCCATGCCCTACGCCGGAACGCTGCGCGCGGGGCGCGGCGTCCTGCGGCTGGGGCCGGGAGACTGGGCCATGCTCACGTGCGCCGCGCTGTCCAACTGGGTGTTCGACATCCTGTCGCTCACCGCGGCCGGGCGCGCGGTCGGGATGCACACGGCGCTGTACGCGGTCGCCCTCGCCTACTTCGCCGGTCAGCTCGCCGGCAGCCTGGTCCCGCTGCTGCCCGGCGGGCTCGGCGCGATCGAGAGCGGCCTCGCCGCCTCGCTGGTCGCGTTCGGCGCGGCGGCGGCCCCAGCGGCCGCGGCGGTGGCGCTGTACCGGCTCGTGTCCTTCTGGGGCGTCGTCGGCGCCGGCTGGCTCGCCTGGCTCGCGGTCAAGGCCGGCGAGACCGCCGAACGGACGACGACGCGATGAGCTGGCGCTGGGGCCAGGTGTCGTGGCCGTACGGATTGTCCGGCCGTCCGCGCCCGCGAGCCGGCGTTGTCCCGCGTCTGGGGCGGGATCCGCTGGTCCGGTCCAATCGGTTCGGCGCGCCCGGGTAGCGGCAGGCGCCATCCGCCGAAGTCGGCGAGGCAGCGGCGTCCGGCGGACCGCGCCCGGCGGACCGCGCGGGCGGCACTCACGGCGACGCCCGGCGGACCGCGCGGCGGCACTCGTGGCGCTGCGGGATGACCTGCGTCGCCGGTGGCTCCCCGGCGCGGATCGCGGGTACCGCGGCGTCGCGGGTGAGTCGTCGAGCCGCTGCGGCTACAGCGCGCGGTCGGCCACGAGCGCGGGTGCGCCGACGGCCGGCTCGGGCTGCTCGTCGTGCGGCATGAACGCCACGACGAGGATCGCGGCGCCGAACCCGGCGGACCGCAGCACCAGGCGCAGCGGGTCCTGCGGCAGCGGCTCCCCGAACACCGCCGTGCCGGCCAGCACCGTGTAGACGCTGCCGACCACGCTGGAGACCGGCACCACGATCGAGGCGCGGCCCCGTTGCAGCGCGGTCTGGAACAGCAGCAGCCCGGCTCCGGACAGCGCGAGGTAGAGGTAGGGGTAGGGCGAGGTGAGGGTGCGGCTCACGAAGTGGTGCTCGCCGTCGGCGAGGAAGCCCGAGACGCCCTTGGTCTGCAGGCCCGCGGCACCGTACAGCAGGCCCGACGCCGCCCCGTACAGCAGGCCGGTCGGCCGGCCGGACCGCGCACCCGACCGCGCGGCCGTGACGAACGCGGCGAGGCCAAGGCACACCGTGCCGCCGATGACGGCCAGCATCACGCCCGTGCCCGCGTGCAGGCCGAGGCGGGTGGGCTCCATGGACAGGCAGACCAGCAGCAGGGAGAGGCCGAGCACGCCCAGCCCGGCCCACTCGCGCTGGGTCGTACGCTCGCCGAGGAAGACCGCGGAGAACACCACGAGCAGCGCGAGCCCGGCCAGCTGGATCGGCTGCGCCACGCTCAGGGGCACCAGCGACATCACGATGATCTGGCATGCCATGCCCAGGCCCATGACGAGGAAGCCGGTCAGCCACGCGCGGCTGGTGGCGAGCAGGCGCACCAGCCGCCCGATCCGCCGCATGCTGAGCGGCGGTAGATCGCGCAGCGCGCGTTTCTCCAGGACGAAGCCGGCGTTGTAGAGAACCGTGGCGATCAGCCCGAGGACGATGCCGGAGAACAAGCAGCCTCCTCCGAGCCTGCGTTGGGGGACGATCCAGGCTCGGGGTTGCCTGACATCGCAGGTCAGACGGGTGAGATCACTCCCACGGCATGACCTTTGAGCCACGAATTTACCCGATCGCCCCAAATTCGAGGTGTGGACGGTTGAAATATCCCGATCGGTCGGGGCAGGCCCGTCCCGGCCTGGACCAGACACTCTCGCACACGGCCACGGCACACCGGGTCAGGGCTTCCGCGGCACGCCGGGGTCGTAGGTCTTTCGACGGAAATGCCGCGTCGAATGGAATCTCCGGGGCGGCGCCGGGCTTTACTGGGGGTGCAGCGCGCCACGGGCGCCGCGAAGCGAAAGGGGATCCCGTCATGGCCGACGGCGCCACCGCCGCCACGCCGTACGACCCACCAGAGCCACCGGAGCCCCCGAACTCGCCGCGCACCGGCCGGGAGTCCTCCCGCTGGACGCCGGCGACCGCGGCGGGCGGTGACCGCGTCGCCGCACAGCGGTTCCGCGCCGTCCTCGGGCACTTCGCCACCGGCGTGGTGGCGATCACCGCGATCGACCCGGGTACCGGCGGTCCGGCCGGGCTCGTCGCCAACTCCTTCACCTCGGTGTCGCTCGAACCGCCGCTCGTGTCCTTCTGCGTCGCGCACACGAGCACGACCTGGCCTCGGCTGCGTACCGCCGCGCGGTTCTGCGTGAACATCCTGTCCGCGGCCCAGCGGGACGCGTGCCGCCAGCTCGCGGCGAGGGGCGGTGAGAAGTTCGCCGGGCTGGAGTGGACACGGTCGCGGGGCGGCGGCCCGGTGCTCGACGGCGCGCTGGCGTGGCTGGAGTGCTCGATCGAGGCCGAGCACGTCGCGGGCGACCATGTGATCGTGGTGGCGCGGGTGCGCCGGCTCGACCGGCACCACGAGGGCGATCCGCTCGTGTTCTACAAGGGGTCCTACGGCGGCTTCGCGAGCGGCTGAGCGGTACTGGAGGGGGTGTGGTCCTCCAGTACCCGCCTCAGGAGCTGTACTCCCCGGACGCGGCGAGCACCCGGGTGACACGGTCGGCCGCGTCGGCCACGTCCTCGGCGGGCGCGATGCGCTCCGCCCAGGACCACCAGAACCACCAGGCACCGGCGGTGCTCTCCGCCAGGATGTTCTCCGCAAGGACCGACGCGCGTGGGTTCACCACGTGCAGGCTCGGCGGTCCTCCCTGCGGAACGGTCAGCCGTACGGCGAGGCCCCTGTGCCGGAGCTCGTCGCCGAGATCTTCGAGATATGCGATGCGCGTCCGCGCTAACGCGGCCTTCTCATCAGACACGATCGGATCACCCCATCTTGAACATGTGGCCCGACGAGGCATCAGGATTCCGCCGCCCTGGCCGGGGCGCAAACAGCATCACCGAGAGGACGGCGAACTCGTCCCGACGCCCGTGGCCGATGCGGTGACCCGCCCCGATTTCGTCCTATGCTCTGTCTCACATTCCGAACCCACCACGGCGCGCGCACGTCCTACGGGACGAGGCCGATCGCAGGGCCGGTACCAGACCCGACGACAGGGGGCGCAGTGGAGGCCGTAGTACCCGAGCGGGCCTACGCGACGCGACGGCTGCACACTCCGGTGTGCGTGTTCCTGATCTGCTACGGCGTCGCGAAGCTCGCCGAGCTCCTCGGCTGGTCGCGCCTGCACGCCGGCGTCGTGTCGATGCTCGGCCTCGGCTCCGGCGCGGTGACCGTGCTGCTCCTCGCCGGGAAGGGCGCCGAGCTGCTGCTGACCGTCCTCGCCGTGCTCGCGCTGACCCGCCGCGACCGCCGGTGGCTGCTCGCCGCGCTCGCGGCCTGGACCGCCGACCTCGCCGTGCTGGCGGTCGTCGCCGGCGTCGACGGCGACCTGGGCCGGCTGCTGGAGCACGGGCTGAGTTTCCTGGTGTTCGCCGGGCTGCTGGCCCTCACGTTTGCCTACGGCCGCGCGCGCCAGCCCGCGCCGGCGGGCGGCAGGCTCCAGGACCCGGCGAGCGGTGACGGCATGGACGGCACGATCGAGGACGTGACCGTGCCCAACGCCGGCGTCGACCACGCGGCCCACGCCGCCGACGCCGACGTCACCCGCCACGACCTGCCGGTGCGCGGCTCGGAGGCCACCCGCATGGACCTGCCCGTACGCCGGCCGGACGTCACCCGGCACGACCTGCCGATCGGCGGCCGCCGCCGGTGGCCGCCGAAGGACCATCAGCCGTAGGCCCCGGCCGCCGGGTCCGTCTAGCCGTCTAGCCGACCAGGCGTCTAGCCGACCAGGCGTGCCACGGCCGTCATGGTGCCGGGGGCGACCTCGGTGAAGCCGCCGTCGCGTATGACGACGTCGGACTCGGCGACGGCGCGCGCCCAGGCGGCCGGCTCGGTCACGTGGATCCGCAGGCCCGGCCAGGGGCCGCGGGCGCGCAGCAGCAGCTGCGCCGCGTGCCCGCACTGCGCGGCCGCCTTGCCGGTCGTCATCGTCACGCCGGGATCGAGGCTCACCAGGGCGTACGGCGGCTCCGGCGGGGGCTTGGGCTCCTCCTCGCGCGCAAGGTCCGTGCCGCCGACCTGGAGCCGGGCAAGCTCGGCCGGCACCTCGCTCACCGGGCCGGGCACGAACGCGCGCGCGTGCGCACCCTCGTGGTCCACGAGCACGCCCGCCAACGCGCCGAGCGCCTCCCAGCGCGTGCCGCGTGCGCGGCGTACGACCTTGCGCAGCCGCCGGGACTCCCAGTCCGCGACGGCGTCGTGCCACTCGCCGCCCGGCGCCGACCGCGGGTCGGTGAGCAGCGTGACGGTGGCCAGTGCGGCGGCCTCGCAGGCGGCCAGGTGCGCGGGCGGTGCGTCCTTCTCGACGCGCAGGACGAGCTGCATCGCCCACGCCGGTTCGTCGTCCACGGTCACCATGTCTACAACACCGGCCTACAACACCGCGAACGTACGAGCGGCCCCGAGAGGTACGACGGCCGCGCGGCGCGGCGGTGTCCGTGGCAGGCTGGGCACATGATCCAGATCGCGACGCGGGTCGTGTACCGGAACCGCTGGATGTCCGTGCGCGAGGACGACATCCGTCATCCAGACGGCTCGCCGGGCATCTACGGCGTGGTGGACAAGCCGACCGCGGCGCTGATCCTCCCCGCGGAGAACGACGGGTTCCACCTGGTCGAGCAGTATCGGTACGCGGTGTCGCGCCGGTCGTGGGAGTTCCCCCAGGGCACGTGGCCCGACGACCGGCAGACCAGCACCGAGGAGCTGGCCCGCGCCGAGCTGGCACAGGAGACCGGGCTGCGCGCGGAGCGGGTCGAGCGGATCGGGTCCTTCGCCATCGCGCCGGGGTTCACGAGCCAGGCGTGCGACGTCTTCCTCGCGACCGGCCTGTCGCCGGGCGAGCCCGACCGCGACCCGGAAGAGCAGGGCATGCGGCAGCGCTGGTTCGCCCGCGCCGACGTCGAGCGGATGATCCGCTCCGGCGAGATCACCGACGGGCTCAGTCTGGCCGCCTACGGGCAGCTCCTGCTCCGCGGCTGAGCCCCGAGTCTCGAAGGTCGTCTCGCGGCGCTCCCGGCGGAATGAGGCTGGCGCGAGCGCCCTTGACCTGCGACGACTAGACCACGAAGACAGCGCGTGCGCGCGCCGAGGACGCCGGCGCGGTGGCCGCTCACACCTCGGCGAGCGTCTGGTTCAGCTTGTCGGCGCGGGTCGGCGCGATGCCGCCCTCGGCGACGCGCTGGGCGATCTTGGTGCGCAGCTCGCCCACCCGCCGGCCGACGTCGACCGGCCGGCCCAGCGCGAGCTGTGCCTGGAGACCGTTGATGAGGTTGTCCAGGTCGACCGCCACGTCCACGCGCACCTCGCGTGCCGCCACGCCCTCGGCCACCCCGCGGCGCAGCCGGCTCAGCGCCTGGACCGCGCCGGGCGGCGTGCCGTGCGGAGCGGCGGGAGTGGTGTGCGGCGTCTGCGCGGGGGTCGCCGTGGGCGCGGGCCGGTGCCGTACGGTCTGCGGCGACGCGGCCGGCGTCGGCGAGGAGGAGGCCGTGGCGGTGCGGTCCGGCGAGGCGCTGGGCGTGCCCGGCGACGCCGGCGGGCCGCCCGCGACGGGCGCGGCGACCGGGCGGAACGCCGCGCCGCCCAGCAGCAGGCCCAGGGCGGCGACCGCCGCGGCCGTGGCTCCGCCCGCGACGAGCAGCAGCCGCCCGTGCGCGCCGGGCGAGGTCGTGAGCGTGCGGGTGCGACGCGGGACCGCGGCGACGGCCCGGTACGCCGCGGCCGCCTCGTAGGCCGCCGCGCGCTCGACGCCGTCGGGCTCGGCGGCCTCGTCGCCGTACGCGACGCCCAGCGCGGTGGCGATCTCGGCGGCCGAGGGACGGTCCGCGGCCGACGCGGCGACGCAGCGCTCCTGGAGTCCGCCGAGGGTCTCCCCCGGCTCCGGGCGGCGCCCCTTCACCGCCTCGAACCAGACGACGCCCAGGGCGTACACGTCGGCCGAGGGCGACAGGTCGTGCTCCGGCGGCAGGTACGCCGGGGTGCCCATCCGCTCGTCGCCGGCGATGCCGAAGTCGAGCACCTTGACCCCCGCCGCCGTCAGGTAGACGTTGGTGGGCTTGATGTCGCGGTGGACGATGCGGGCCGCGTGCGCGGCGGCCAGCGCCGAGGCGATCTCCCCGATCACCCGCTCGACGTCGGGCACCGGGTATCGCTCGTCGAGGGTGCCGCCGGTGAGCAGCTCCATCACGATGTACGGGGTGCCGTCGGACTCCCCGTAGTCGTGCACGGTGACGATGTGGCGGTGCGCCAGCGCCGCCGCCGCGCGCGCCTCCTCGCGGAAGCGCTCGCGAAACTCCGGGTCGCGTACGAGGTCCGGATCGATCAGCTTGACCGCCACCGGGCGGATCAGAACCTCGTCGCGGGCGAGCCAGACGGAGGCCATGCCACCGGTGCCGATCGGCTGGCGCAGCCGGTATCTGCCGGCGAGGAGCGAGTCCATCAGATCACTATGGCGCACAAGAGGAGGCCCGTGTGACCAGATGGGTGTCCAGAATGACCATGGAGTCCTCCACCGGCTCACCCCGGATGCGCGCGACGAGCAGCCGTGCCATCTCGCGGCCCATCGCCTCCAGGGGCTGGTGTACCGAGGTCAGCGGCGGATCGGTGTGCCGCGCGGTGGCCGAGTCGTCGAAGCCGACCAGTGCGACGTCGGCGGGAATCCGCCGACCGTGCTGCTTCAGGATGCGCATCGCGCCGACCGCCATCGGGTCCGACGCGGCGAACACCGCGTCGAGCCCGGGATCGCGGGCGAGCAACTCGCGCATCACGCGCTCGCCGGACTCCTCGCTGAAGTCGCCGGCCCCGACCAGCTCGGGCAGGCCGGCCGCCGACAGCACGTCGCGGTAGCCGCCCAGGCGGTCGACGCCCACGCGCATGTCCTGCGGCCCGCTGATCGTGGCGACCCGACGGCGGCCGAGCCCGATCAGGTGCCGTACCGCCTTGCGCGCCCCGCCGCGGTTGTCGGCGTCGACGCAGCTCACCGGGTCGACCCCGACCGGCGCACCGCCGAGCACGGTGGGCACGCCGCTCTCCTCCAGGTGCCGCGGCAGCGGGTCGCCGCCATGCAGCGAGATCAGCAGCACGCCGTCGACGTGCTGGCCCGTCAGGTAGCGCTCGAAGCGGGTGTGGTCGTCCGCGGACTGGGCGATGGCCAGCAGCAGTTGCAGCCCGGTGCCGGCCAGCCCGGCGCTGATCCCGCGGATGATCCCGGCGAAGTACGGCTCGCCGAACACGCGCTCCTCAGACTCGGACACGAACAATGCGACGGTGTCGGTTCGCCGGGTGACCAGCGTGCGCGCGGCGCGGTTGGGGACGTATCCGAGTTCGTCGATGGCCCGCAGCACCGCCTCGCGCGCCTCCGGGCTCACCTTGGGCGACCCGTTGACGACGCGTGAGACGGTGCCGCGGCCGACGCCGGCGCGCGCGGCGACCGCCTCGAGGGTCGGCCGCCCCTGTGCTGGGTCCCGCGTACGCTCACTCACGGGTTCATTCTGCCGATGACGCGCCGATCCCGCCTCGCCCGATCACCGAGGAGTACCAGCGGGCGCTGCTCTTGGGGATGCGCGCCTGCGTCTCGAAGTCGATGTACACGAGGCCGAACCGCTTGGCATACCCCCAGCCCCATTCGAAGTTGTCCATCAGCGACCAGGCGAAATACCCGCGCAGCGGCACGCCGGCGGTGATCACGGAGTGGCAGGCGCGCAGGTGCGCGTCCAGGTAGGCGACCCGGTCGGGATCTTCCACCTCGCCCGCCGAGACGACGTCGTCGAAGGCCGCGCCGTTCTCGGTGACGTACAGCGGCACGGCCGGGTAGTCGGCCGCGACGCGTGTCAGCACCTCGGCCAGGCCGGACTCGTCGATCTCCCAGCCCATCGCGGTCACCGGCCGCCCCACCTGCACGAACCCGACGTGCTCGCTGCCCGGCCACGGCGACGCCTGGGCGAACGGCGAGGTGATCGCCGGGGCCGCGCCCTCGCGTCCGGTGACGATGAAGCGGTTGTAGTAGTTGACGCCGAGCATGTCGATGCCGCCGCCGATGATCTCCAGGTCGCCGTCGCGCACACCGAGGTCGAAGGGCGCCACGTCGGCGAGCACGTCGTCGGGGTAGCGGCCGCGGAGCAGGGCGTCGAGGAAGAACCGGTTCTGCAGTCCGTCGATCCGCCGTGCCGCGTCCACGTCCTCGTGCGCCTCGCTCGCGGGCGTCACCGCGTACAGGTTGACCGCGGCGCCGACGTTCGTGGTCTCGCTCCGCAGCGCCCCGGCGGCCAGGCCGTGCCCGAGCAGCAGGTGGTGCGCGGCGCGCATGGACGCCTCCGGCTCGCGCCGGCCCGGCGCGTGGTCGCCCGAGGCGTACCCCAGGAAGGCCGCGCACCACGGCTCGTTGACCGTGGTCCAGTTGCGCACGCGGTCGCCGAGGGCCTCGTGCACGAGCGCGGCGTACTCGGCGAAACGGTACGCGGTGTCGCGTACGGGCCAGCCTCCCGCGTCCTCCAGCGCCTGCGGGAGGTCCCAGTGGTACAGCGTCGGCCACGGCTGGATGCCCGCCTCGAGCAGGGCGTCCACGAGCCGCCGGTAGAAGTCGAGCCCCTTGACGTTGACCGCTCCCGAGCCGTCCGGCTGCACGCGCGGCCAGGAGATCGAGAACCGGTAGGCGCTGAGCCCGAGCGAGGACATCAGCGCGACGTCCTCGCGGTACCGGTGGTAGTGGTCGATCGCGACGTCGCCGGTGTCGCCGGCCAGCACCAGTCCGGGCGTGTGCGCGAAGGTGTCCCAGATCGAGGGTCCGCGGCCGTCCTCGGCGACCGCCCCCTCGATCTGGTACGCGGCGGTCGCCGCGCCCCAGACGAAGTCCGTGGGAAAGCCGAGCCGGATCTCCGCCTGCGATGGCTGCGTGGTCATGCCTTGAGGGCCCCTTCCATGATTCCGCCGATGATCTGGCGGCCGAACACGACGAAGACGGCGAAGAGCGGGACGGTCGCGACGACGGTCCCTGCGAACATCAGCGTGTAGTCGTTGAAGTAGGCGCTGTTGAGCAGCGCCAGGGAGTACTGCACGGTCGGGTTGTCGGGGTTGAGGACCGCGCGCGGCCAGATGAACTCGTTCCAGGTCTGCATGAAGGTGAACAGGGCCAGCACGGAGGCGGCCGGGCGCAGCGCGGGCAGTACCACGCTCCAAAAGATGCGGAACGTGGAGGCGCCGTCGACGCGCGCGGCCTCGATGAGCTCGTCCGGCACGGCCTGTGAGGCGTACTGGCGCATCATGAAGACGCCGAAGCCGGTGACCAGGAACGGCACGATCACGGCCTGGAGCTTGCCGGTCCAGTGCAGGTGCACCATGACCATGTAGAGCGGGATGATCCCCATCTGGACCGGGACCATCATCGTGGCCACGATGACGAGCAGGAGCGCGTTGCGGCCGCGGAAGCGCAGCTTGGCGAAGGCGAACCCGGCCAGCGAGGCGAAGAACACCGTCGAGACGGCGACCGCGGCGGAGGCGATGGCGGAGTTCACCAGGGCCTTGCCGAAGTGCGCCTGCTCGTTGTCGAACAGGCGGCGTACGTTCTCGCCGAGGTGCTGACCGGCGATGAACGGCGGCGGCACCGCGCCGACCACGTCGTTGGTCCGCGTGGCGACGACGAACATCCAGTACAGCGGGAACGCCGAGAGCGCGATGCCGAAGATCAGCACCACATACGTCAGCGGGCTGGCGGACCAGAGCCGCGCCGAGCCGGCCACGGCGCCGCGCGTACGCCGCGCGATGAGGGCCTTCATTTCTCGCCTCCCGCGAACCGGCGGATGATCAGGAAGTTGAGCAGCGAGAAGACCAGGATCAGCAGGAACAGCATCCAGGCGACGGCCGAGCCGTAGCCGTACTGGAAGCGCTGGAAGGCGTTCTCGAACATGTACATCGCCACGGTCTGCGACTGCCGCAGCGAGCCGCCGTTCATGTAGCCGCTGTTGAACAGCAGCGGCTCGGTGAACAGTTGCAGGCCCCCGATGGTGGAGATGACCGTGACGAAGACGATCGTCGGCCGCAGCAGCGGCACGGTGATGCGCCAGAACTGCTTGACGCGCGACGCCCCGTCGATCGCGGCCGCCTCGTACAGGGAGCGCGGGATCGCCTGCATGCCGGCCAGGAAGATCAGCGCGTTGTAGCCGGTCCACCGCCAGTCGACCATCGTCGCGACGGCGATCCAGGCCGACCACTTGTTGGCCTGCCAGTCGATCCGGTGCACGCCGAAGAAGTGCAGGACCCAGTTGGCCATCCCGTAGTCGCGGCCATAGATCTGGGTGAACACGATCGCGACCGCCGCGACCGAGGTGACGAGCGGCAGCAGGACGCCCATGCGGAACAACGTGGGCATCCGCATCCCGCGGTTCAGCGCGTTGGCCAGCAGCAGCGCCAGCATCAGCTGCGGCACCGTGGCGATGAGGAACATCGCGAACGTGTTGCCGACCGCGTTCCAGAACTGGTCGTCCGACATCAGCCGCGTGTAGTTCTGCAGGCCGATGAACTGGTGCCCGCCGATGATCTCCCAGTGGTTCAGCGAGACCCAGAACGTGTAGCCGAGCGGGAACAGCCCGAACACCAGGAACAGCAGATAGAAGGGCGAGATGTAGAGGTACGGCGAGAGCGACACGTCCAGCCGCGACAGCAGGGTCCGCCATCGGCGCCGCCGCGGCGGCGGGGCCGCGCGCGCGCCGGCCGGGGCGGGCCGCACGTCGAGAGCCATGCGAGGGTCCTTTCGGGGTGAGGATGCCGGCGGAGTGGGGGCGGCGCCGGCAGGGTGTCCCTGGGGAGCCCGGCGCCGCCGCCCGGCCTCACCCCGTTCCGGCGGCCTTCTTGGCGTCGGAGACCGCCTTGCCCCAGCCGGAACCGGGTGAGAGCTTGCCCTGCGCGATCGCCCGCAGGTCCGCTTCGACCGCCTGGCGCACCTCCTGGTTGTCCGCGCCCAGGTAGACGGGCTTGAGGCTCATCGCGGCCGGGCCGTAGATCGCGCCGACCGGAGCGTTGTTGAAGTACGGGTTGGCGAACGCCTTGACCGCCGAGTCGCCCAGCGCCTGCGGGGAGGACGGCAGGTTGTTGGCAACCTTGAACGCCCCGATCTGGCCCTGCGTGCTGGTCAGGAACTTCACCAGGTCCGCCGCCTCCTTGGGGTGCTTGCTCTGCGTCGGCACGGCGAGCCAGGATCCGCCCCAGCTTCCGCCGCCGCCCGGCACACCGGCGACGTCCCACTTGCCGCTCTGCCCGTCGCCTCCGAACTGCTTGATGAGCCCGAGCATCCAGGCTGGGCACGGCGCGGTCGCGAACGCGTCCTTCTTCAGCGCCTGCGCCCACGGGTCGGACAGGAACTGCACGCCGTTGGCGAGGCCGGCCTGCGACATCTTCACGGTCTCGTCCCAGGCCGCCTTGACGGCCGGGTTGGACTCCATGACGAACTTGTTGGAGGTGTCGAAGTAGGTCTGGTTGGCGCCCTTGCCGGCCTCCTGCATGAGGATCGTGTTGTAGTAGGTCTCGGGACTGTCGATGAACTTCGTGCCGCCGCCGACCGCCGCGGTGAACTTCTTACCGGTGGCGATGAAGTCGTCCCAGGTGGGCCACTGTTTGGTGACCGCGTCCCGGTCGCTCGGCAGGCCGGCCTTCTTGAACAGGTCGCGGCGGTAGCACAGCGCCATGCTGCCGACGTCGGTGCCCAGGCCGATGAGCTTGGAGCCGTCCGGGCTCATCCCGCCCTGCCACTTCCACGGGATGAAGTTGCCCTGGAGCGAGGACGCGCCGTAGCTCTTCAGGTCGACGAACTTGTCCGGCTGGGACTTGAACTTGACCATGATGCCCTCTTCGATGGCCACCACGTCGCCGGCGCCGGCGCCCGCCGCGATCCACTGCTGGAGCCGCGGCGTGTAGTCATCGAGCTTGGGCACGTTCCGTTCACTGATCTTGATGTTCGGGTGCTGCGCCTCGTACTGCTTGTAAAGCTCCTGGTAGCCGAAGGTGCCGAAGTCGTCCACCGTCAACGTGATCTTCTGACTTGACGATCCTCCGCCGCCCTTCTTGCCGTCATCCCCCGCACACGCCGCCGACGCCGCGAGTGCGGCGGACAGCACGATCGCCAGGGCATACCGCCCGCGATACCTGATGACCCTCATTGACGAACCCCTCTCAGGTCGTCTCCACAAGCCTGATTCGATGGCCGGGCTTCGCGGGCCCGGCATTGCGTGGGAGCGCTCCCACGCACTGAAGCCGGGAGAGGCGGGGGGTGTCAATAGTTCGATACCGGTTCGTTACACGCCGGTCACGTCGCCCTGGCGTTCCGGGCACATGGCAGGCTCGGGGAATGAGGCTGACCGAGCAGGCCGCGCGCGAGCGGCTCGCGTCGGCGCGTGTGCTGCGACTCGCGACGACGGACGCGGACGGCCGCCCGCATCTGGTCGTGGCGACGTTCGCGGTCGAGGGCGGGCAGATCTTCACGGCCGTCGACGCCAAGCCGAAGCGCACCCGCGACCTGAAACGCCTGCGCAACATCCGCGCCGACCCGCGCGTGGCGGTCCTGGCCGACCACTACGAGGACGACTGGACCCGCCTGTGGTGGGTACGCGCGGACGCGACCGCCACGATCGTCACCGACCCGGCCGCGATGGCGCACCCCATCGCCCTGCTGCGGGAGCGGTACCCCCAGTATCGCGCCGTCCCGCCCGAGGGCCCGGTCGTCGCGATGGAGGTCGAGCGCTGGACCGGCTGGGCGCACGGCCCCCGGTGACCGCGCACGTTCACGTGACCGTACGCGTCAGGTACGGCTCAGGTCCGCGGCCAACTCGCGGACCTGCTCCGGGCCGCGGAACACCTCGGCCCGCATGCCGGCCTCGCGTGCGGCGACCACGTTGACCTCGCGGTCGTCGAGGAACAGGCAGTCGCGCGGCGCCGCGCCCAGACGCCGCGCCGCGATCTCGTACGCGCGGCGGTCGGGCTTGGCGACGCCGGTCTCACAGGAGTAGACCAGCGCGCTGAAGTGCGCGAGCCAGTCGCGGTGCCGCGCCTCGAAGACCGGCACCAGGTCGCCGACGATGTTGGAGAGCAGGCCGAGCGTGTGCCCGCCGGCGGCCAGCTCGCCGACCAGCCCGGTCATGGCCGGGTCGGCGTGGCTCCAGCTGGCCGTGTCGGCGGCCACGAGCGCGCGCACGGTCTCCTCGCCGAACCGCGCGCCGGCACTGGCCGCCACCCGCGCCCAGTAGTCCGCGGCCGGCTGCCCGGCGTCGTACGGCTCGCGCAGCGCCCAGTACGCGTCCCAGAACGCCGCGAGGTCCACCGGGCCCGCCGTCGCGGCGGCCGCCTCGATCGCGCGCAGATCCTCCGGCGACTGGATCAGGGCGATGACTCCGAACAGGTCGAACACGATCGCGCGCGGCATGCGGTCCTCTCGTCGCTGCGGGCTGCCAGGGCGAGCCTAACCGCCGCGGGCGCGCCGCCCTCCCGGGTGACGGGCTGGGTGATCGGCCGAGCAAGCGGTTGGGCGCACCCGTCATAATGCGGGGATGACGACCGCGGGGAAGGACGGCGGGCCGCACCGGACCGCCGGGGGCGGCGCCCGGCGCCGGGGACGCGGCTCGTCCGTGCTCGCCTCCGAGCGCCGCGAGCACCTCCTGCGGCTCGCCGCCGAACTCTTCGCCGAAAAGGGCTACCAGGCCACGACCGTGCGCAACATCGCCGACGAGGCCGGCATTCTGTCGGGCAGCCTCTATCACCACTTCGACTCCAAGGAGTCGATCGTCGATGAGATCCTCACGTCCTTCTTCGACGAGCTGACCGCCGCCAACCAGGCCGCGCTGGAACGCGGCGGCGACCCGCGTACGGTCCTGGCCGCGCTGGTGCGCATCGGCTTCGGCACGCTCGTGCCGCACCGCGCCGCCATCATGGTCATGCAGAACGACTGGAACTACCTCCGCCGCTTCGACCGGTTCGACTATCTGACTCGGTCGGAGGAGGAGACCGAGCGGATCTGGGTCGGCCAGATCGCCCACGGCCAGCGGACCGGGCTGTTCCGCGACGACATCGACGCGCGGCTCACCTACCGGATGATCCGCGACACGATCTGGGTGGCGGTGCGCTGGTTCCAGCCGGGCGGGCGACTCGACGCCCAGGGGCTGGCCGACCACTACATCAAGGTCTTGTTCGACGGCATTTCCGTGCACTGACCCGCGCACGCGTCCGCGCCTGCGGCCCAGATCACGGGCCATTTCCCCGTGGCGACTGTTAACTGTGCGGCAAGGTGTTTGTCAAATTACGCTATATCGCTATTTTCCGGCAACGGATACGAACGAGCGTGACCCGCGATCGGCCCCAGGGAGACGGTCATGCGCTTGTTCAGCACCAGCCCGCACGGCGGGAGGCGGCGGGCACGGCTCGCGCCGCTCCTCGCGGCCGCCCTCGCGGCGGCGCTCTCATCGGCCCTGCCGGTCGCCGCCCCGCGCGCCCGCGCGGTGTCGGCGGACGTCGTCGTCGCCGAGGTCTACGGCGGCGGCGGCAACACCGGCGCCCCGTACCTGAACGACTTCGTCGAACTGCACAACCGCGGCGCCTCCTCGGTGAGCCTGGCGGGCTGGTCGGTGCAGTACGCCTCCGCGACGGGATCGAGCTGGCTCGTCACCGCGCTGAGCGGATCCGTCGCGGCCGGCGGCGCCTACCTGGTGAAGCTGGCCTCGGGCGGGAGCGCGGGCGCCGCGCTGCCCGCCCCGGACGCCACCGGCACGACCAACCTGTCCGCGACCTCGGGCAAGGTCGCCCTGCGCACCAGCACCACCGCCCTGACCTGCTCCACCGGATGCGCCACCGCCACCGGCGTACGCGACTTCGTCGGGTACGGGAGCGCGAGCAGCTATGAGGGCTCCCCCGCGCCGTCGGGCTCGAACACGACGTCGGTCGCCCGCACGAACCCCGCGACGGACACGGACGACAACGCCGCCGACTTCGCGGCCGGCGCGCCCACGCCGCAGAACTCCGCCGGTGGCGGAGGCGGCGGGTGCACCGGCTACACCGGCACCCGCATCCGCGACATCCAGGGCGCGGCACACCTCTCGCCCAAGAACGGCCAGGCGGTGACCAACGTACGCGGCGTGGTGACCGCGGCCGGGCCGGCCGGCTTCTGGTACCAGGACCCGTGCCCCGACGCCGACGTCGCCACCTCCGAAGGCGTCTACGTCTACACGGCCGCCGCGCCGACGGTGGCCGCCGGCGACGAGATCGCGGTCAACGCCACGGTCTCGGAGTTCCGCCCGAGCTCGGCCCCCAGCGCGCTCACGGTCACCGAGCTGACCCAGCCGGCGATCACCAAGCTCGGCACCCGCGCGATCCCCGCGCCGGTCGTGGTCGGAACGGGCGGCCGGGTGCCGCCGCAGACGGTCATCGACGACGACGCGAACGGCTCGGTCGAGACCGGCGGCACCTTCGACGCGGCCACCGACGGCATCGACTTCTGGGAGTCCCTGGAGGGCATGCGCATCCAGGTGAACAACCCGGTCGCGGTCGGCCCGTACAACGCGACGTACGGGGAGATCCCGGTGATCGGGGACAACGGCGCGAACGCGGGGGTGCGGACGAGCCGCGGCGGCATCGCGTTGCGCCAGGCCGACCACAACCCCGAGCGTGTCACGCTCGACGACGCGGTCCTGCACGGCGCCACCCCGGCCGGGGTGAACGTCGGCGACCACTTCTCCGGCCCTGCGGTCGGCCCGCTCGACTACACGGCCGGCCTGTTCATGCTGGAGCTGACCAGCCCGCTGACCCGCGTGGCCGGCCCGATCACGAAGGAGACCACGACCGCGACACCCGCCGGAAAGCTGTCGGTCGCGACCTTCAACGTGGAGAACCTCGCGCCGACCGACCCGCAGACCAAGTTCGCCGGGCTCGCCCAGGTCGTCGTGAACAACCTCAAGTCACCGGACATCCTGGCGATCGAGGAGATCCAGGACAACAACGGCGCGACCGACAACGGCACCGTCGCCGCCGACCAGACCTGGGCCAAGCTCATCTCCGCCATCGCGACCGCGGGCGGCCCCGCGTACGCCTATCGGCAGATCGATCCGGTCAACGACGCCGACGGCGGCCAGCCGGGCGGCAACATCCGGCAGGGCTTCCTGTTCCGCACCGACATCAGCGGATTGTCCTTCGCGTCCGGTACGGCGGGCGGCTCCACCCAGGCGGTCGGCGTCACCTCGACCGGCACACCGGCCGACCCGGTCGGCCTCACCGTCAACCCGGGCCGGATCGCACCGGCGGACCCGGCGTTCAACGCCAGCCGCAAGCCGCTCGCGGGCAAGTTCCTCTTCGGCGGCAAGCCGGTGTTCGTGATCGCCAACCACTTCAACTCCAAGGGCGGCGACGACGATGAGTGGGGCCGCTACCAGCCCCCGAACCAGTCCAGCGTGACCCAGCGGGTCGCCCAGGCGACGATCGTCGCCGGCTTCGTCCAGCAGATCACCGCCATCGACCCGGCCGCGCGACGTGGTCGTCGCCGGCGACCTCAACGACTATGAGTTCTCCACCGCCGTGCACACCCTCGTGAACGCCGGGCTGGCCGACCTGCCCGCTACGCTGCCCGACGCGGAGCGCTACACCTACGACTTCGAGGGCAACTCCCAGGTCCTCGACCACATCATGCTGTCCTCCTCGCTGAACGGCGCCACGCACTCCTACGACGTCGTCCACGTCAACTCCGAGTTCGCCGACCAGGTCAGCGACCACGAACCGCAGGTAGTCCAGCTGACCGTGCCCTGACGCCGGAGCGGGGCGCCCCCGTCGGGGCGCCCCGCCGTTCACCCGACCGGCTCCCCGGCCCTGCGTACGGCCGCGGACGTGCCCGCCGCCGCCTCGCTGCCGGGCAGGATCCGGTCCAGCCAGGCGGGCAGCCACCAGTTGACGCGGCCGAGCAGTTCCATGACGGCCGGTACGAGCACCATCCGCACGACCGTGGCGTCGATCAGCACCGCGACGCCCAGGCCGAGGCCGACCTCCTTGACGTCGAGCTGGCCCACGAGCAGGACCGAGAGGAACACGCACACCATGATCGCGGCCGCGGCCGTGATGACGCGTGCGGTGCGCGCCAGGCCGCGGGTGACCGCGTCCCGCGTCTGCGCGCCGAGGTCGTACTCCTCGCGGATCCGCGAGATCAGGAAGACCTCGTAGTCGGTGGAGAGCCCGAACAGGATCGGGAACATGAACAGCGGCACCCACGGAGTCACCGGCATGGCGGACGGGAAGCCCAGCAGGTGACCGAGCCAGCCCCACTGGACGATCGCGGTGAGCACGCCGTACGCGGCCGCGATCGAGAGCATGTTCATCACCGCGGCCTTGATCGCGATGGCCACCGACCGCACGAGCACGAGCAGCAGGAGCAGCGACAGGCCCACGACGACCGCGATCAGCCAGGGCAGCCGCGACCGTACGGAGTCGGAGAAGTCGACGGTCCCGGCGTTGGGGCCGCCGAGCAGCACCTGACCAGAGCCGCCCGCCCGCGGCACCACGGTGTCGCGCAGCACGTGGACGAGCCGCGCCGTGGCGGCGTCCTGTAGTCCCGTCCTCGGGTAGGCGACGAACATCGCGGCCGCACCGTCCTGGCTGGTACGTACCGGCGTCACGTTCGCCACTCCGGGCGTGTGCTCGACCGCCGCCGCGACCGCGGCCGTGCCGCCCGGCGACCGGGAGACGAAGACCAGCGGCGCGTCGTACCCGGGGCCGAGGCCGCCGGTGAGGATGTGGTGCGCGGCGTAGCTGCTCGTGTGGTGCGGCTGGCTGCCGGCGTCGTTGAAGCTCAGTCGCATCGAGGCGGCCGGGGCAGCGAGGATGAGCAGCAGGATCGCGGCCGTGACGCCTGCCGTGATCGGGCGGCGCTGGATCACCCGCGCCCAGCGCTCCGACAGCGGCGCGCGGTTCGTACGCCGGTTCAGCAGGGGCAGGGTGAAGCGGTCGATCCGGCCGCCGACGAAGCCGAGCAGCGCGGGCAGCAGCGTCACCGCGGCCATCATGGTCATCAGCACGGTGACCGAGGCCGCCACGGCGACCGAGGTCAGCAGCCGCTGCTGCATGACGAGCAGGCCCAGGAGCGCGACGACCACGGTCGAGCCGGCGTACAGGACCGAGCGGCCGGCCGTCGCGATGGCCGTGCCGGTCGCCTCCTCCGGCCCCTCGCCCTCGGCCAGCGCCTCGCGGTAGCGCGTGACGATGAACAGCGCGTAGTCCACGCCGACGCCCAGGCCGATGAGGCCGGCCACGATCGGGCTGAACGACGGGGCGGGCAGCACGTGGCCGAGCAGTGCGATGCCGGCCAGCCCGGTGCCGATGCCGAAGATCGCGGTGACCACCGGCAGACCCATGGCGAGCAGCGAGCCGAACGCGACCAGCAGCACGATCACGGCCGCGAGCAGGCCGATTCCCTCGGTCGGGCCGCCGCCGGGCGTCTCGGCCTTGGTGACTGCCTCGCCGTCGAGGGCGAACGTCAGCCCGCCGCCGGACGCGTCGCGTGCCACGGAGATCATCTTTCTCACACCGGCCGGCGGCATGTCGTCGGAGATCCGGTCGAGCTGGATCGGGGCGAACGCGGTCCGGCCGTCGGGCGAGATCTGCCCCCGCGCCTGGTACGGCGAGGTCACCGAGGTGACGTGGGTGCCGTGCTCGAGTTGGCCGAGGACCTTCTCCACGCGCGGACGCACGGCGGCCACTCCCCCGTCGGCGTGGACGGCGAGCGTGATCGTGTCACCGTTCTGCTGGGGGAAGTGCCGCTCGATCAGGTGCTGCGCCTGTCCGGACTGGGAGTCGCCACCGGCGAAGTCGTCATCGGCCGGAGCAGCGAAACCGAATCCGGCGGCCATCACCGCCGCGGCGCCGACGATCCACAGGAGCAGGACCCGGCGCCGGCGGCGATGACAGTAACGGGCCAGCCGGACGAGCGGGCCATCACGCATGGGGATTCACCTCGTTCTCTCAGGGGGTCCCCAAGCGTCCCGGTTCGCGGCGGCCGCGGCGTCGTGCGTGCGATGACACTTGACCGCCCGTCCTACTCCACGAGATGTAGGCGACGGCGCTAGAAGTTGTACTGGACCGCGGCGCGCTCGGCGACGATCGGGGTGACGCACGCGTCGATGACCTCGCGGTGCGCGGGGTGGTCGCGGTAGACGAGGTAGGCGTCGCGGTCCGCGAAGTCGGCGACCACCGCGAAGTCGAAGCTGCCCGCGTTGATCCCCGCGTCGCGCCCGATGGCGTACGCGCGTATCTCGGGGATCACCCCGGGCAGCGTGTTGAGCCGCTCCTCCAGGGTCTGTTTCCGCTCGGCGGGCGCGTTTTCACGCCAGCGGAACAGTGCGACATGCCGGAATCCGGCCATGGGGGTCCTCCTCGGCTTCGAGCGTCGATCCTTCACGACGACCCTAGATTCGCGGCCGGTGTCGGCGCCTCCTTGAAGACCTGTCGGAGCGGGTCAGCGGATGAGGGCGCGCGTGAGGAGATGCCGCAGGACGTCCTGCTCTTCGGGGGACAGGGGGGCCAGGGGTGAGTCCTCAGAGAGCAGCTCGAGGAGGCGTTCGCGCAGTTCGGCGCCCTTGAGGACCGTTGACCAGCCCGCACAACTGGCGGTCGGCTTGGGCTCGGGTGTCGCGCTTGGTGGCCACGGCGTTCGCGCACGCCACCCATGTCGTCGCGGCGCCCGAGTGGGAGCGGCGCGACCTGGCCGCCGAGAGTGGGCGACCGGGGAGCGTCTGGCCGCCTTCGCACGCCGGGTCCACGCGACCGAGGACGGTGAGGAGATCTTCCCCGGCGTCCGGGCCTCGTTCGCGGCCGGGCACACCGTCGGCCACACCACCTACACCATCACCGGTGGTGACCGGCGGCTCATCGCGTTCGGCGACGCATTGCACGCGCCGGTCCAGGTCACCCATCCCGAATGGTCCTGCGGGATCGACCACGACCCCGCCGAGTCCGCCGAGCACCGGCGCCGCCTGGTCGAAGAGCTGAGCCGCCTCGGCACCATCGGCTACGGCGGCCACTTCGCCGACGTTGTCTTCGGACGCGCCGAACGCCGACCCGACGGCCGCTTCACCTGGGTCCCCGTCGCCTGACCGTCCGCTCACCGGTGGTGCGGTCCCTGGAACGGGCCCGCGCCCCGGCCCACCGGCGCGCCCCGGCCCACCGGCGCGCGCCGACTCCGGCATGGTCCGGCTTTCAGCGTGTACGACGTCAGCTGACGCGCGTTGCGTTCACCCGATCACGGCGCTGCGGCCGGCCGGGGAAAGGGGACGGCCGGGTGAACCCGGCCGCCCCTGCCTGCCGAATCAGCAGGCCCAGGACACTCCGCCCATGATGCCTTCCTCTCCCCGCAGATCCACAGTGACCCCGCTCCCCACTGCGGTGATCTCCTCGCAATGAGGCTAGAAGCTCGGCGCTCAACATGAAATACGTCTTTTGACCTATTTTGACCAGGGCACTACTCGCATTTACGATTTCACGCACGGTCACGGACCGTCTTGGTCAGCGGAAACCCCGCGAATATCCGCCGTACCCGCCCCGGGTAGCGTGACCACCCGTGAAGGTAGCCGATCTGCACCCCTGGCCGACCGCCCCCGAGGAGGCCGCGGCCCTCCAGGACCGGCTCCGCCCACTCGCCGACCTGACGTCCGGCGGCCCGCACGGCGTGCGCACGGTGGCCGGTCTGGACGTAGCCTACGCCGATGATCGTCTCGCCGCCGCCGTGGTCGTACTCGACGCCGGCAGCCTCGAAGTGGTCGAGGAGGCGGCCGTCCTGGACCGGCCCGTCTTCCCCTACGTCCCAGGCCTGTTCGCGTTCCGCGAGCTGCCGGCGCTCGTGAGCGCGCTGCGCGAGCTGAGCGTCACCCCGGACCTGCTGATCTGCGACGGCCACGGGCTGGCACACCCCCGGCGGTTCGGCCTCGCCTGTCACCTCGGCGTCCTCACCGGCCTGCCGTCGATCGGCGTCGGCAAGACCCGGCTGGTCGGCGCGTACGACGAGCCGGGCGGCGGCCGCGGCGACTGGAGCCCGGTCGGCGACGGCGGCCAGGTCGTCGGGCGCGCGCTGCGCACGCAGACCGGCGTACGGCCGGTGTTCGTCTCGGTGGGCCACCGCGCCGACCTCGACACCGCCTGCGCGCTGACGCTGCGGCTGGCGCCGCGCTACCGCCTGCCCGAGACCACGCGCCGCGCCGACCGCCTGTCGCGCGTGACCCTCACAGGCCGTTGAGGAAGCGCTTGGCGATCGGCCCGGCGACCTTCGCGCCGAACCCGCCGCCCTCGACGATGACGCCGAACGCCACGTCGCCGCGGAACCCGATGAACCACGAGTGGGTCGGCGGCGCCTTGCCCTTCTTGCCCGCCGCGTACTCGGCCGTGCCGGTCTTGCCATAGGTGCCGGCGGGCAGCCCGACGGGCTTGCCCGTACCCGTCGTCACCACGGCGCGCATCATCGCGGCGAGCTCGCCGCGAAGCCGCGGATCGAGCCGGCCCGGCCGCGCCTTCTGCGGGATCGGCGGGTCGGAGACGAACACCGGCGGCCGCCAGGTGCCGCCGGCAACCCCCGCGGCCACTCCGGCCATGTCGAGCGCGTTGGCCAGGTCGCGCCCCTGCCCGAAGCCGGACACGGCCATCTCCGCGTCGCTGGTCGGCGACGGGTAGCTCCCTGCCGCGACGCGTACGCCGGGGTCGAGGTGCTGGTTGAACCCGAACAGGCTCGCCGTGCTCGCCAGCCGCGCCGGGCTGAGACGCCGCTGGGTCTGCAGGGCGAAGGCCGTGTTGCACGACTGGGCGAGCGCCTCGGTGAAGGTGATGCTGCCGAGCTGCTCGGCCTCGGCATTGTGGATCACCTGGCCGCCGACGTTCGCCGTCTTGGGGCAGTCGACCTTGGCCGAGGGAGACAGGCCGCTGCGCAGCAGCGCGTACGCGGTGACCACCTTGAACGTCGACCCGGGCGGATAGATCCCCTGGAGCGCGCGGTCGAATCCGCCGGGGAGGTTGGCGACCGCGAGGATCTGGCCGGTGGAGGGCCGGATGACGACCATCGAGGTCGGCTTGGCCTGCCCCTGTACGGCCGAGGCGGCGGCACGCTGGGTGTGGAGGTCGAGGGTCGTGCGGACATCGCGCCCGGGCTTGCCGGGGAAGCCGCCGACCGTCGTGACCGGGTGGTTCGCGGCGTCGGCGACCGTGACAGACGCCGACGGCGTACCGGCCAGCCGCCGGTCGAACCGCTGCTCGATGCCCCAGCTGCCGACCGCGTCGCCCTTGCGGTAGGAGACGCCGAGCTTCTTGGCCTGTTTGTCGGTCAGCGGCGCGGTGCCGCCGACGAGCTGCTGCACCGAGCCGGAGACGCCGGCGCCGTCGATCGGGCTGCCGTCGCCCGCGACGACGTGCGCGCGCTGAGGCCAGCGGTAGGAGGTGGCCAGGTGCTGTCCGGTGTGCAGGTCCGGGTGGATGCTCTCGGTCGACCAGATGACCTTCCACGCGTGGTGGTCCGTCCTCAGCCGCAGCCGTCCCTGGTAGCGCCAGGTCCCCATCGGCAGGCGGAGGTCGGCGGTGAACGGCGCGGTCGCGCCGCCGCCCTGCTTCACGACCGTCCCGAGCCGCGCCGTCACCTTCGTGACGCCCAGGCCGGTGCGCAGCGTGGCGTACTGCTGATCCATGTCGGGCGGCGGTGCGAGGGCCGCGCCGCGCATCGCCGCGGCGTCGCCCCGCTCCCACGCGGACAGGAACGTGCTCGCGGTGTCGGACGGGCTGCCCTTGGTGCGGAGCAGCACGTACGCGCCGGCGGCGACGCCGACGACGGCGACCGTCGCCCCCGCGATGATCGCCACCCACAGATAGTTGAGTCGCACGAGTTCGTGACACTCCCCCGGATGTCTGGTCTGATCGGTCATCGTAGTGTCTGGCGTCCCGGCGGGACCGATATCGCGGCGCGCGGCCGCCTCCGGCCGCCGTCTCCGAGGGCGAGGTGCCATGGACAGGCTGGACGGCAAGGTGGCGCTCATCACGGGCGGCGCGCGCGGCATGGGCGAGGCGCACGTACGGCGGTTCGTCGCCGAGGGCGCGCGCGTCGTGTTCGGCGACGTGCTCGAGGAGGAGGGCGCGCGGGTCGTCGCCGACCTCGGCGACGCGGTCCGTTTCGTGCCGATGGACGTCACGCGGCCGGAGGACTGGCGTACCGCGGTGGACACCGCGACGAATGCCTTCGGCGACCTCGGCGTGCTGGTCAACAACGCCGGGATCCTCCGGTACGGGCTCATCGAGGACATGGAGCCGGCGGAGTTCACCCGGATCCTCGAGGTCAACCTGGTCGGGCAGTGGCTCGGCGTCAAGTCGGTCATCGCCCCGATGAAGGCGGCCGGCGGCGGCGCCATCGTCAACGTCTCCTCCACCGAGGGCTTCATCGGCGCCTCGGGGCTCTCGGCCTACAGCGCGAGCAAGTTCGGCGTACGAGGGCTCACGAAGGTCGCGGCGCGCGAACTCGGCGCGTACGGCATCCGGGTCAACTCCATCCACCCCGGCGCCATCCTCACCCCGATGATCACCGACCCCGACCTGGTCACCGCCAAGGCCGACAGTGCCGACGCGTTCTTGAGCGCGCTGCCGCTGGGCCGCATGGGCGCGATCGAGGAGGTCCCCGGGCTGGTGGTGTTCCTGGCCTCGGACGAGGCGGGCTACTGCACGGGCGCGGAGTTCGTGGTCGACGGCGGCATGCTCACCGGCGCGGGCTACTGAGGTCGCGTCGCCGGCTCGGGCGCGTCACCCGGGGCCCGGCCGCCCCTATGGCCAGGCCCCGGTGACGCTTCCCTCCAATGTGGTCTCTAGTCACGTACGAGGCCGCCGGTCTTCGGCCGGCCGTGCGCCGCGCCGTACGACGTTGCCGGATCCGGTGTCGGCGACCCTCGGTGTCCCGGCGGCCCCGGTGAGGCCGCCGCCCCAGGACACCGTGTTGGCGTGGCCGGTCACGGTGATCGAGCCCGCACGGTCGACGACGATCCGGTTGCCCGAGCCGGTCACGGTCACCGCGGGGCACTGCCCGACGAGGTGGACGGCGTCTCGGCGTCCCCGCACCGTCACCGGGACGCCGTCGCAGTGGAAGGTCTGGCGGCGGCCGGCGCCGGCGATGGTGCCGGGAGCGCGCTCGGCCACGGCGGGCATGGTCGGCACTCCGGACTCCGCCTGGTCCGAACCCGCGGATTGACTTCCGACGAAATTGCACGCGGCAAGGGCTAAACACGCCATCAACGTCATTGTGAGGCGGATACCGATCATCAACGTCCCTCGTCATCGCCGTGCCCCGAGCGCGCAGGCGCGGGAAGCATAACATCGGATACAACCGTCGTATACGACTATTGGCCGATACCGAATGACCGTTCTATAGAGCAAGATGGGCGTCGACGGAGAGGAGATCCGTGGCCGACCATCGGATGACGGCGACGTCGTACCTCGTGCTCGGACTGCTGGCCGATGGCCCCGCGACGAGCTACCAGCTCAAACAGAGAGTCGCCGTGAGTATCGGCAACTTCTGGGAGTTCGCGCACTCACAGCTCTACGACGAGCCGATGCGGCTGGCCGACGCCGGGCTGGTGGAGACCAGCGCGGAGTCCGGCGGCCGGCGGCGGCGGACATACACCATCACCGACGCCGGCCGCGCCGAGCTGGCCGGCTGGCTCGCCGAGCCCACGCCCGGCCGCACCGACGTACGCGACCCCGGACTGCTCAAACTCTTCTTCGCCCGGTACGCCCGGCCCGCCGACATCCGCAACATCGCGGTCGACCAGCGACGCTCACATCGGGAACGCGCCGACGACTACGAGCACGTGCACGGGATGCTCGGCACCTCGATCGACCGATGGCAGCGCAAATCGCTGGAGCTCGGCATCCGCTACGAGCGCACGGTCGAGGGCTTTTGGGCCGACCTCCTCACGGAGCTGCCGGAGGCGTGAGCCGCTCGGCTCCCGCTATCGCCTCGGCCGCGGGCTCGGTCGCGGGCTCGTGCGGCCAGAGCCCCGGCCGCGCGCACGCGCACAGGCCGTACACGGTGATCAGGTGCGCGCGCAGCACGGTGTACTCCGCCGCGCTGCGCGCCGGGCGCACCCGGTTGCAGGTCAGGCACAGCAAGGCCGGTTCTCCCCCCTGCCCGCGACCCGCCGCCGGAAGGACCCCTCTCCCTGAGGCTCCCGGCGGCGGGCGCCGGCGCGGCTCGCCGGATCCGTCCCCTCAAACGGCTCCGGACGTACCGCCATCGAGCGGCTGCATCCGAGCGTCAAAGTCGTCACCCGGCGTGCCGCTCTGAGCACACTAGGCGAGGCGAGGTTGCGGACACGTTGCAATCGCCCGCTGGCGAGGTGTGACGAATCCCAGGTGGAGGTTTTACGTATCGGGTTGCAACGGCGGCCGTGTGCACGGATCCTCGAAGACACGAACCGCCCCCATGGAGACGCCCCTGATGCGGAGCAGCCAGGCACGCGACGACGACCGCCTGACCCCCGGCGCCGGCCGCCCCGTCGTCGCCGACTCGTGGCGGCGCTCACTCGCCGCGGGCGTCGACCCCGACCTGCGCTCGGCCCCGCTGGTGTTCGACGCTGACGCGGTCGCCGAGATTCGCGCGGGCCATCCACTCGACCGGCACCTGCCGATGCTGCGCGAGACCCTCCGCGGCATGGCCGACGCCTCCGCACACCTCATGGTCGTCGCCGACGCCGAGGGCCACGTGCTGTGGAGCGAGGGGCCGCGCGGCGTACGCCGCCGCGCGTACGACATCGGCCTGGTCGAGGGGTTCCGCTGGGCGGAGGAGTCGATCGGCACCAACGGCATCGGGACGGCGCTGAGCATCGGCGGACCGGTCTACATCGAGGCCGCCGAGCACCTCGTGCGCGCGCTGCACCCCTGGTCGTGCGTTGCCACCCCGATCACCGACCCCGACACCGGCAAGACCCTCGGCTGTGTCGACGTCAGCGGCACGAAAGCCTCGATGCACCCCGCCGTCGTCGCCCTCGTCCAGGCCGCGGCCCGGCTCACCGAGGCGCAGCTCACCCTGGAGATGCACCAGCGTGACGAGCGGCTACGCGCCCGCTACCTTCGCCATCTGCACGGCGACGCCCGCATGCTGGTGACGGCGACCGGACGCGTCCTGGCGACCGGCCCGGACGGACGGCGCGGCGGCCGTACGACGGTGCCGGAGGCGGGCGGCCGGATCCTGCTGCCCGACGGCCGCACCGCCGTGGCCGAGATCCTGGGCCAGGCGTTCGTCCTGCGCGCCGTCGAGGACGAGCGATCCTCGCTGACGCTGCGGCTGCTCGGCGACAGCCAGCCCTGCGCGTTCCTCGACGGGCGGCGGGTCCACCTGTCGCTGCGGCACGCGGAGCTGCTCGCACTGCTCGCCCTGCATCCGCGCGGGCTGACGTGCGAGCAGTCGTCCTTCCATCTCTACGGCGACGAGGGCAACCCGGTCACCGTACGCGCCGAGATCCACCGGCTGCGGGCTCAGCTCGGCGACGTCGTACGCGCCAAGCCGTACCGCCTCGACTGCGACGTGGACGCCGACTTCCTCGCCGTACGCCGGCTGCTCGACACCGGCGACGTGGCCGGCGCGGTGCGGCTCTACACGGGGCCGCTGCTGCCGCGCTCGGAGTCGGCGGCAATCGCGGCCGAGCGCGGCGACCTCGACGCCCAGCTGCGCCGCCAGCTCCTGCACCGCGGCGATCTGGATGACCTGTGGGCCTACGCACAGACGGGCGATGACGACCTGGAGATCCTCGGCCGGCTCGCGGCGGCGCTGCCGCCCGGCGATCCGCGCCGGGTGGCGGCGCAGCGACGCGAGCACCGCGCCCTGTCCGACGGCTGAACCCGCGCGAGCGGGCTGCCAGGACTCGCGCGGCTAGGACTTGCGCGGCTCCGGTTGCTGCGGCTCCTCGACCATGTCGTCGAACTCGCCGTCCTTGACCCCGAGGATGAACGCCTCCCATTCGTTCGGGGTGTAGTAGAGCGCGTCGCCGTCGGGCTTGCTGGAGTCGCGCATGACGACCATGCGGTCGGCGTGCTTGTGCTTGATCGGCACATCCTTGCCGTCGACGAAAAGGATCTCGACGGACCCGGATTCCTCGCTCATGCGGTCCTCTTCTAGTCAGGGGAAGACGGGCGTCCTCGTCGTCCTGCGGGCCGCCCGGTCCAGGCTATAGTCCGGGCTCGGCCGTCGCGGCCAGAACGGCAGGGCGGCCGATCCCCTAGAGTTACCCGCGAGTAACTCCACGCGGGAGGAACAGCATGATCGAACTACGGCGCGAGGGCGACGTCCACGTCCTGCGGCTCGACGACGGAGAGAACCGGTTCAGCCCGGGCACGCTCGACGAGCTCGAGCGGGCACTCGACGCGCTGGCGGACGCGCCGGGGCCGCGGGCGCTGGTCACGACCGGCACCGGCAAGTTCTACTCCAACGGCCTCGACCTGGACTGGCTCGGCCGCAACACCGACCAGTGGACCCCCTACCTCGACCGCGTGCACGGCCTGTTCGCCCGGCTGCTCACGTTGCCGATGCCGACGGTGGCCGCCGTCAACGGCCACGCGTTCGCGGCGGGCGGCATGCTCGCGCTGACCCACGACTACCGGGTGATGCGCGCCGACCGGGGCTATTTCTGCCTGCCCGAGGTCGACCTTGGCCTGGCCTTCACGCCGGGGATGACCGCACTGCTCCAGGCACGGCTGCCGGTGGCGACCGCGCACGAGGCGATGCTCACCGGCCGCCGGTACGGCGGCGAGGAGGCCGCGGCGGCGGGCATCGTGCACCGGACCGCACCGGAGAGCGAGGTCGTGGCCGTCGCGCTCGCCCTCGCCGCACCCCTGGCCGCCAAGGACGGCGACACGGTCGCCAAGATCCGCACGGGGATGTACGGGCCGCTGATCGCGACGCTGCAAACCTGACCTTTACAAACCTTTTCCGATAGATATAGTGGGTAATGTCGGACCGGCGTTCCAGCGGCAGCCATCGCGTCTCGCCGGCCGTACCCGCCGTCTCCAGGTCCCCGCGCGTCGGACACGAGACGGCCTGCGGGCCGGCCCCGAGTGGCAGCGGGGCCGGCCCTCACCTCATCGCCCGCACGCGCCGCACGACGCACCCGCTTGCGCCGCATGGCGAGCCCGGTACGCGCGGGACGGTGAGCACGTAAGCGGCCGACCCGGTGAGCCGCATGACGGTCCGCGGACTCGGCGAGCGCGGACAGGTCGCTCCCGCGCAGGTCGCAGCCGGTCAGGTCGGCGCGCTGGAGCCACGCGCCGGACAGGTCGGCCCGGTGCAGGACGGCGCCGCCCGGCCGCGCGCCGGTGAGGTCCGCCTGGCGCATGCGGACGTCGTCGTCCGCACGCCTCGCGGACGCGCCTGCGCCGGGACCTGACGCCGCCACGCTCCGGCCCACGCCCACATAACCCCGCGAATCCCGCCAGACCCGCCGAATCGCCGCCCCGACCGACCCACCACGGTCGCACCCGGCGGCATAAGCCCTGCTCAGCGGGGTTTATCCCGGCAAGCGGTTGATGTACCCTCAGTGACGGAGCCAGTACATTATGTGATCTGGGGCGACAGGGGGTGGCGCAGTCCATGAGCACGCGCCGCCCGGCCCCCACGCTCTCCGACCGATGGCAGTCCTGCCCGACACCTCGCTCGCCCAGGCACTGATTCCCCAAACTTTGGAGACGTCTGCTCATGTCGATGGCCGCACCGGCCTCCAGCCCCGCCCCCCGGCGCTGGATCGCCCTGGTCTTCATCGCCCTGGCCCAGCTGATGGTCGTCCTCGACGCGACCATCGTGAACATCGCCCTGCCCTCCGCCCAGCACGCACTGCACATCTCCGACGCGAACCGGCAGTGGATGATCACCGCCTACACGCTCGCGTTCGGCGGGCTGCTGCTGTTCGGCGGCCGGGTCGGCGATCTGATCGGCCGCAGGCGCGCGTTCCTCGTCGGCCTCGTCGGCTTCGCGGGGGCCTCGGCCCTCGGCGGCGCGGCGGTGAACGAGGGCATGCTGCTCGGCGCACGCGCCATGCAGGGGGCGTTCGGCGCGCTGCTGGCGCCCTCCGCGCTCTCGCTCCTCGCCGTCACGTTCACCGCGCCGAAGGAGCGCGCCAAGGCGTTCGGCGTCTACGGCGCCATCGCCGGCGGCGGCGCGGCGCTCGGGCAGATCCTCGGCGGCCTGCTCACCGAATACCTCAACTGGCGCTGGGCGCTCTACGTCAACGTCCCGATCGCGGCGATCGGCCTGGCCGGCGGGCTGGCGTTCGTCCACGACCCGGTCATCGCGCGCTCTCGCCCGCGCCTCGACCTGCCCGGCGTCGTCCTGGTCACGACGGGCCTGGTCACGCTGGTGTACGGCTTCACACGCGCCGAGTCCGCGGGCTGGAGCGCGGGCGTCGTGGTCGGCCTTTTCGCCGCGGCGGCCGTACTGCTGGTGACCTTCTTCGTCGTGGAGGGCCGCACCCGCACCCCGCTGCTGCCGCCGCGGGTGGTCCTGGACCGCAACCGCGGCGGTGCCTACCTGTCGGTGGGCCTGTCGGTGATCGCGATGTTCGGGCTGTTCCTGTTCATGACCTACTACCTCCAGACGGTCAAGCGCTACTCGCCCGTCGAGACCGGCCTGGCGTTCCTGCCGATGACCGCGGGCATGATCACCGGCTCGACGCAGATCTCCGCGCGGCTGATGAACCGCGTCCCGGCACGCCTGCTCATGGTGCCCGGGCTCCTCGTGGCGGTGGTCGGCGTCGTGCTGCTCACCCGGCTCCAGGTCGACAGCGCGTACGCCGGGCTGGTGCTGCCCTCGCAGCTGCTGCTCGGCCTGGGGCTGGGCACCGCGCTCATGCCCGCGATGAATCTCGCCACAGCCGGGGTCGAGCCGCACGACGCCGGTGTCGCCTCGGCGATGGTCAACACCTCACAGCAGGTCGGCGGCTCGCTCGGCACCGCGCTGCTCAACACGGTCGGCGCCACCGCCACCACCGCCTACCTCGCCGCGCACACCCACGGGCCGCCTTCTCCCACGCTCGCGGCGGCCGGGCTCGTGCACGGTTTCACCGTCGCGCTGTGGTGGGCGGCCGGCGTCCTGGCCCTGGCCGTGATCCTCGTCGCGATCCTGGTCGACAGCCGGGGCGAACGGCGTGCCGCGCGCCTCACCGCCGAGCCCGGCGTACCAGAGACGGTCATGGCGGCCGCGCCGGAGACGCGCGAGTTCGCCACCGTGGGCGCGCACGCCGAGCCGCCGCGCGAAGGCGGCGGCTCGCCCGCGCGGTCCGTGCCCGTCTACGGCCCGGCCGCCTCGTCTGCGGGGTTCGGCGACCACGGCGCCCGCGTACGCGGGCGGGTGCGCGGCGGCGAGGGCGCTCCGGTGAGCGGCGCCGCCCTCACCCTCATCGATTTGGGCGGCCGCCAGGTCGACCGGGCCACCACCGGCGTCGACGGCTCCTACGGGCTGACCGCGCCGGGCGCGGGCCCGTACATGCTGATCACCGCGGCCGACGGGCACCAGCCGCAGGCCGCGACGGTCGTGGTCGGCGACCGGCCGCTCGGGTACGACGTGACGCTGTCCGGCACCGCCGGCCTGGCGGGCGTCGTGCGCAGCGCCGCGACCGGCGCGCGGGTCCAGGGCGCGATGGTCGTGGTGACCGACGCCCACGGCGAGGTGATCGCCTCCGCCGAGACCGGGCCGGACGGCGAGTTCCACTTCGAGGACCTGGTCATGGGCACGTTCGTGGTCGCGGTGAACGCGGGCGGCCACCGGCCCGGCGTGCTGCCGGTCGACCTCGGCGGCCACGGCACCACGCGGTGCGAGGTGCGGCTGCCGGCCGGCGCACGCGTGCACGGCACGGTGCGCGCGGGCACCGACGACCTGCTGCTCGCCGACGCCCGCGTCACGCTGGTCGACGCCGCCGGCAACGTCGTCGCGGTCGCGACCACCGACGTCGACGGCGAGTACTCCTTCGAGGACCTCGACCCCGGCACGTACACCGTGATCGCCAGCGGCTATCCGCCCGTCGCCGCCGCGCTGACGGTCGGCGAGGCCGGGCCCGAGACGTTCGGCCTCACCCTCAGCCACCCCGACGAATGACACCCCCAGGAGGAGCAGTCGATGGACAACCGGGGCCTTCGGGCACGGGTCCGCACCAGGGACGGCTGGGCCGTGCCGCACGCGGTCGTCACGATCGCGGACATGACGGGCCGCCAGGTCTCGCGTGCCCAGGCCGACCCCGAGGGCGTGGTGCGCACCGAGCCGCTGCCGGCCGGGCGCTACACCGCGATCGTCACCGCGATCGGGTACTCCCCGGCGGCCTCGACCGCCAAGGTCGGGCCGGCGGGCGCGGCCGAACTCGGCACGGTCGTGCTCGACCGGCAGAGCGGCGGCGCGTGCCTGCCGCCGCCGGGCCCCTGGGTGATCGACCCGGCGCACTCGAGCATCATCGTCACCGTCCGGCACCTGGGGCTGTCCAGTGTCCACGGGCGGTTCGGCGCGTTCGGCGGCCGCGTCGAGGTCGCCGAGCACGCCGAGCGGTCGCACGTGACGGCCGAGATCAAGGCGGCCTCGATCGACACCGCCAACGCGATACGCGACGACCACCTGCGCGGCCCGGACTTCCTCGACGCCGAGCGATACCCGCTGATCGCGTACTCAGGCGCCCGCGTCGTCCCGGCGGGCGGCGAGCGCTGGACCGTGCACGGCGAGCTGACGCTGAAGGACGTCCGGCGGCCGGTCGCGCTGGACCTGTCCTACCTCGGCACCGGCCCGGACCCGTGGGGCGGCGTCCGCGCCGCGTTCCGCGCGACCACCGAGCTGCGGCGGGAGGACTTCGCGATGGTCTACAACCAGATCCTGTCCGCCGGCATCGGCGCGATCGGCACCACGCTGCGCGTCGCCATCGACATCCAGGCCGTCCAGGCCGTACGCGGGGAGCGGCTGCCCGCGGGGTGAGACGTCAGCGAGGCGGGGAGAACGCCGGGCCCGTACGCCGAGAGCGGCTGCCCGCGGCGCGAGGCGTCAGCGGGGCGGGGAGAACGACGGGCCGCCGCCCGGCCGCGCGCGGGTGCGGGCGGCCAGTCCCCCGGCCATTCCGTCGAGCTGGAGGCCACGTCGCGCCAGGTCGCGGCTCAGCGTGTCCATGATGGTCAGCGTGACGTGCAGGAACACATCCGGTGCGAGACGCCGGACCTCCGACTCGTACACCCGTTGCGCCTCGGGGTTGCCGGTCAGCGCGGCCAGCACCCCGGAACGTACGCGCTGGCTCATCGTGTGCCACACCTGCTCGCGCTCGGGGATGGCGCTCGTGCGCCAGGGACCCTCGTAGTCGAGGGAGCGGATCAGGCCGCCCGCCGACGATCCGGTGCGCAGGTCCCACAGCACCGCCCAGAAGGCGATGAGCCAGTTCATCCCGGTGAGCACGCGCAGCGGGTCGGTGTCCATCGCGCCGAACAGCTCGGCCTGCGGCTGGTCGCCCTCGCGGAAGGCGAGGGCCTCGATGCGCACGACGTCGTCCATGTCGAGCCGGTCGGCGGGCGGGCGGCGCAGCACCGTCGAGCGTCCGGATGCCGTGTCACGCAACTCGACCCCGTCGCCCTCGGGAAGAGTCGACCACGCATACGGCCCCGACATGATCACAATCGTAGGACGACTTCCGACCGTGCGTGGTTCCGGCCCGAACCTGCCCGGATGCGGCCACTCCGCGTACTGTCGGCCGCCGCCTCTATCCTGGTCGGCGTGGATCGGCAGCAGGGCCCACGACAGGGCGCACATGGCTGAGCGCGGGCGCGGGCGGACGGCCCCCGCGACGGATACGACCATCCGCTCGGAGGACTGGGACGGGCGCGACCTCGACGGCGAGAGCCATGAGCGGGTCGAGTTCGTCGACGTCGACATGACCGAGGCCGTGACGCGGCGCTCGGTGTTTTCCGAATGCGTCTTCCGCGGTGTCCGGTTCAACGCGTCGGAGCACGTCAGCACCGCCTTCACCAACTGCGTGTTCACGCGGTGCGGGTTCTTCGACGCCACGTTCACCGGCTGCAAGCTCGTCGGCAGCGTGTTCGACTCCTGCACCTGGGATCTCCTCAAGGTCTCCGGCGGCGACTGGTCCTTCACCGGGCTGGCACGTGCCGGCCTGAACGGTGCCGCCTTCGACGACGTCCGCATGCGCGAGGCCGACCTCACCGGCGCGCGGCTGGACGGCGCCGTCCTGCACCGGGTCGACCTGTCCGGCGCGTGGCTCCAGCGCGCCGACCTGACCGGCTGCGACCTGCGCGGGAGCGACCTGTCCGCGCTGGACCCGCTCACCGTGGAGCTGAAGGACGCGGTGATCGACACCGGCCAGGCGATCACCGTGGCCACCGCGCTCGGCCTGCTCGTACGCCCCGACCTGACCGGCCCGCACTGAGCCGCGCCGGGGGCCCCGCGCTGAGCACGCGAGGGCGGGTGCCCCTGGGACATGGGCCGTCGTTCGGCCAAGGGAGTTCAGAGGTCCACGACGGGCCCATGACCGCCGCGGACCCGCGCGTGCGCCGCGCGGCGGCTCACAGCGCGCCCGCTCTCGCATGCCTGCGAGCGTCCGCGCCAGGGCTCATCGTGAACCGCTTCCCCTCGGATCGCCGTGCCTGACGGCGCGCGGCCTACGATCGAGGGCGTGGACGCACGTACGGATGGGCCCGCGGGTGAGCCCAAGAAGGTCGGGCTGCTCTACCGCGACCTTGGCATCGCCGACGTCTCCGTCGGCGACGGGCGGCGCGGTAACGCGCTGTCCAGCGAGGACTGGCGCGAGCTGGAGCAGACGTTCCGCCGGCTGGCCGGCGATGACCGGCTGCGCGCCGTCGTCGTACGCGGGCACGGCGGCACGTTCAGCTCCGGATCGGACATGCGCGAGTGGGTGCGGGCCGAGCGGACCGACGTCGCGCAGAGCTTCGCCGCGATGGAGGCGGCGTTCACCGCGATCGAGGACCTGCCGGTGCCGGTGGTCGCCGAGGTCGAGGGCGTGGCCGCCGGAGCGGGCTGCCAGCTCGCGCTCGCCTGCGACCTGCGCGTGCTCGCCGACACGGCGCGGATCGGAATGCCGATCGCCCGGCTCGGCATTCTCGTGAGCCCGCCGTTCGCGGCCCGGCTGAGCTCGCTGGCCGGGCCCGGCGTCGCGCGCGAACTGCTCTACACCGGCCGCCTCGTCTCCGCCGCCGAGGCGGTGCGCCTCGGCCTCGCCACCCGCAGCGTGCCCGCCGTCGAGCTGGCCGCGGCCACCCGCCGCCTGGTGCTGTCCGTCGTACGCCATCCGGGCTCGGCGATCCGCGCCGCCAAGCACGCCGTCGACGTCGCGCTCGCGCCGACGCGCGCCGCGGCCAAGGCCCAGGCCGCCGGGCCGCCGGTGGCCTACGACGACTTCCAGCGGGGGATCATGACGTTCCTCGCCCGCGACCCCCGCCGCCCGGCCGAGCCGGACGAGTGACCCGTCAGCCGACCGGCACCTCCAGAGACGATCCAGCTCGGCGGTCGTATGACGACCTCCCCGGGGAACACGACGTCCCCCGGCCGCCACCCGCGCCGCACGGCCGGACCGCACGGCCGGACCGGACCGGACGAGTGACCCCTCAGCGGACCAGCGCGTCCAGGAGACGATCCACCTCGGCCGCCGGGTCCGCGGTCAGGCCCGCGTGCACGGCACCGCTCTGCACGACCGTGCTCCGCGGCGCGGTCAGCCAGCGGAACCGGATCCCCGGCGGCTCGGCCGCCGCCTGCCCCGCGTGCGGCCCGCCCCGGCACGTGCACTCGATCGCGGTCAGCGCGGCGCGTACGCCGTCCAGGTCCAGATCGGGGTCCAGGGCCCGCAGGCGCGCGGGGTCCAGGTGCACTCGGCAGCCGAGGTAGTCGCGGGCCTGGCAGTAGACGATCACCCCGACGTTCATGATCTCGCCGCGCTCGATCCGCGGCACGACGCGCAGCGCGGCGTACTCGAAGACGTTCATCCGCCCAGCCAGCCGGGGCGTGCCGTGCTCGGCGGCGCGGGCGGGCGAGCGGGCCGTACGGGCCCGACCTCGGGCAGCCAGACGGCCGGGTCGGCGGCGCGGACGGCCAGGTGCCCGGCGTAGGCAGCGGCGACGTCGGCGGGCGCGTCGAAGCCGGGCTCGTCCTCCAGCCACTCGGCGGGCACCAGGTCCACCACCTCCCGCAGCAGCTCGGGGGTGACGAGCGGCGCCAGCGCGTCTCCGGCGCGGCGCAGCGCCTCGTCGTCGACGAACGTGACCATGACGTGGTCGCTCGCGTCGTAGGGGCGGGCGGCGAGCCGGGCCGCGCCCGCCCACGCGTGGTGGAAGTAGAGGCTCGCGCCGTGGTCGATCAGCCACACGTCGCCGTGCCAGACGAGGAGGTTCGGGTTGCGCCAGCTCCGGTCGACGTTGCCGACCAGCGCGTCGAACCACAGAAGGGAGGCGGCGAACCCCGCGTCGGGGGTCCAGGCGAGCGGGTCGAAGCCGAGCGAGCCGGGCAGGTAGTCGATGCCGAGGTTGCGCCCGGGGCTCGCCTTGAGCAGGTCCTGGACGTCGGGGTCGGGCTCGTGCCGGGCGATCACCGGGTCGACGTCGACGGTGACGATGTCGGGAATCC
This sequence comes from uncultured Actinomycetota bacterium, assembly GCA_963799975.1. Taxonomy (GTDB): domain Bacteria; phylum Actinomycetota; class Actinomycetes; order Streptosporangiales; family Streptosporangiaceae; genus Actinoallomurus. Next base: position 2,962,744 of record CAWCZF010000006.1, read on the forward strand.
GCAGGCCGAGGCGGCGGGCGAGTTCGCCGGAGATCACCTCGGCGATCAGCGCCTTGCGCCCCTGGCCCGCGCCGTGGAACTTCACGACATAGGTGCCGAGGTCGTCGGCCTCCACGATCGCGGGCAGCGACCCGCCCTCGCGCAGCGGCGTCACGTAACGGATGGCGGTGACGTTGGGGAGCACGGGCACACCGTATCGGGACGGGTGGCATGCGAGCCGCAACCCGCGCGCATGCCGCCCCGAAGCCTGGTCCCAGGCGGACAGGCCCCGGAACCGCCCGCCCGGGGCGTGAGCATAGTAAGCGAGTCCTGGCATGCCGCTGTGATGCAAATGTCACACATCGGCGTTCTGGGTGTCCGTAACCCGCCGAGCGGCGACAAACCACGTGTGGCGGCGTTCGCCCAGAGACGCGGATCCGGCCGTGATCTACCCTCGGTTCGGATGATAGGGGGCATCACGGCCAAGGCATGCTGTTCCGCCGGAGGAGTGCCAAATGACTGCTGAGGTTCACGACAACGAGGTCGCCGAGGTCGATCTGGACGTCCTGGAGGAGGTCCAGCGGCGCGTGCTGTGGCTCGCGGTACGCATCGTGGACGCGGCGAACCGCGAGCGCCAGACCGGCGACGGCGTCAAGGTCGGCGGGCATCAGGCGTCCAGCGCGTCTCTCGTGACCGCGATGACCGCCCTGTACTTCGCCTACCTGCGCGCCGAGGACCGGGTGAGCGTCAAGCCGCACGCCTCGCCGGTCTTCCACGCCGTCAAGTACCTGCTCGGCGACCTCGACCGCTCCTACCTCACGACGCTGCGGGCGCGCGGCGGTCTCCAGTCCTACCCCAGCCGTACCAAGGACCCCGACGACGTGGACTTCTCCACCGGTTCGGTCGGGCTCGGCGCGGCGGCACCGCTGTTCGCCGCCGCCGTACGCCGGTACCTGGACGCTCACTGGGGCGCGCCGGACGACGACGCGCGGCCGCCGCGCTTCGTCGCGCTGCTCGGCGACGCCGAGCTGGACGAGGGCAACGTCTGGGAGGCCATCGCCGACCCCGCCACACAAGGCCTCGGCAACGTCATGTGGCTGGTCGACTTCAACCGCCAGTCGCTGGACCGGGTCGTGCCGGGCGTTCGCATCGCGCAGTGGCGAGGCCAGTTCCAGGCGGCCGGCTGGCACGTCGTGGAGGTCAAGTACGGGCGGCTGCTGCGCGCGGCGCCCCCGGGCGTACGCGGCTGGATCGACTTGATGTCGAACGAGCAGTACCAGGCGCTGTTCGGGCCGACCGGCCCGAAGCTGCGCGAGATGTTCCTGGACGGCGCGCCGCCCGAGGTCGGCGAGGCCGTCGCCGGCCTGGCCGACGACGAGCTGGGCCGGCTCGTACAGGACCTCGGCGGCCACGACCTGGTGGCCATGCTGGAGGCGTACGCGCAGTGCGACGCCGTCACCGACCGGCCGAGCGTGGTGTTCGCCTACACGGTCAAGGGGCACGGCCTGCCGATCGCCGGCAACCCGCGCAACCACTCGGCGCTGCTCAGCGCCGACCAGATCGGCGCGCTGCGCGACGCGATGGGGCTGAGCGAGGACTGGGAGCGGTTCGACCCGGCGACGCCGGCCGGCATCCTGTGCAGCCGGCGGCGCGAGGAGCTGCGCCGCCCGCCCGCGAGCGTGTCGCTCGGCGTCGCGATCCCGGCGGCCACGGGGGTGCGCACCGCGCGGCCGGTGGCCACCCAGGACGCCTTCGGCAAGATCCTCGTGGAGCTCTCGCGCGACGAGAAGGTCGCGCCGTACCTGGTCACGACGGCGCCCGACGTGGCGACCTCCACCAACCTGGCCGGGTTCATCAACCGGATGGGGGTCTTCTCCCCCGCCGAGCAGCGTGCCTGGAGCCCGGACCCGCTGCTGAAGTGGGCCGAGGGGCCCAAGGGCCAGCACATCGAGCTGGGCATCTCGGAGATGAACCTGTTCCTGCTGCTCGGCCAGCTCGGCCTCGCCGGCGAGCTGCACGGGCGGCCGCTGCTGCCGGTGGGCACCGTCTATGACCCGTTCGTGTGCCGCGGGCTGGACGCCTTCATCTACAGCGTGTACTCGGGCTCGCGGTTCGTCGTCGCGGGCACGCCGTCCGGTGTGACGCTCGCGCCCGAGGGCGGGGCGCACCAGTCGACCGTCACCGCCTCGATCGGCCTCGAACTGCCGAACGTCACCTACGTCGAGCCGGCGTACGCCACCGCGCTGGACTGGCTGCTCTGCGACGCACTCGGCCGGATCGCCGCCGGGCCCGCCGAGACCCCGACCGCGGTCCCGGCCGAGAACGGCGCGTACTACTTCCGGCTCACCACCCGGCCGCTGGACCAGGCGCCGTTCGAGGAGGCACGGGCCCGGCTGGGCGACGCGGTCCTGCGCCGCCAGGTCCTCGCCGGGGCGTACCTGCTGCGGGAGACCGAGGTCGAGGGCCCGCGGGTGTACCTGGCCGCCACGGGCGCGGTGCTGCCGGAGGCGCTCGCCGCGGCGCGCGAGCTGGAGGAGGAGGGCATCGCCGCGAGTGTCGTCGATATCACCTCGCCCGACCGGCTCTACTCGGCCTGGCGGCGCACGCTCCGGCAGGGCGTGCGCACCGCTACGACGCCCTCGCAGCCGGGCGCGCTGCGGGCGGCGTTCACGCGCCGGGCGCCGGTCGTGACGGTGCACGACGCGTCGTCGCACGCCATGGCCTGGCTCGGATCGGCCCTCGGCGTGCCGTGCGTGCCGCTCGGGGTGGATGAGTTCGGCCAGTCCGGCTCGGTCCAGGAGCTGTACGAACTGCACGACCTGCTGCCGGGGTCGATCGTCAACGCCGCGCTGGCCGCGCTGTCCCTGACCTAGCGGGAGCCCGCGGGATCACCCGCCGGTCCGCGTGGGCGCGGCACTCCTAGCGGCCGCCGAGTGGCTCTCCGGTCTCGAGCAGGGTCTTCAGCCCACTGAGGACGAACGTCCAGCCGGGGCCGGAGACGCTCTCGGCCGTCTTGGGCGCGCCCTCCAACTGGTCGTGGACGACGGTCAGCAGGCACACGCCGTCCTCGCGAGGCTCGATCTCCCAGGTCACCCGGCTGGTCTCCTCCGTGGCGAGCTCCTCGTCATAGAGCGAGCGCCAGCCGTGCACGAGACGCCGTGGCGGGTCCCACTCGATGACCCGGTCGTCGCCCCACAGCGCGCCGTCCGGCCCGTGGGACACGTAGGTGTCCTCCTCGATCCGGATGCGCGCGCCGTGGAAGTACCTGGCGGTGAACTCCGGCGTGGTGATGGCGGTCCAGATCCGCTCCGGCGTGGCCTTGATGAACACCTGGTAGACCTGCGTCGTCAGCGCGTTGTCGTCGGTCATGGTCGTCACGGTCTCCTCCAACTGGTCCTTGAGCTCGCTGAGCGCGGCGGCGCGCCCCTCGGTGTACTTGCCGATCCATCGGTCGTGGATCCGTCGTACCGGCACGGGGTTGAGGTAGTGCAGGCGGTTGCGTCCGGACTTGCGCGAGACGACGAGCCCGGCGTCCTCCAGGATCCGCAGGTGCTTCATGACGCCGAAGCGGGTCATGTCGAGCCGGGACTCCAGTTCGGTGAGGGAGCGGCCGTCGCGCTCGAAGAGCCGGTCCAGCAGCGCCCTGCGGGTGGGGTCGGCGAGGGCCTTGAAGACAAGGTCGTCGTCCATGGAACGAGAATAGGTGACCAAAAGGTCACATGTACAGGCCGCCGCGGAAATCGCCCCACCGGCGGGTGCCGCCGCGGGACCGGATCGGCGGTCAGAACATGACCGAGGTGAAGGTGTTGACGTCGTGGAAGCCGACGCGGCGGTAGGCGGCGCGTGCCGGGGTGTTGAAGTCGTTCACGTACAGCGTCACCGCCGGTGCGATCGAGCGGAGCGCCTCGTTCACGACCGCCGCCATGCCGTGGACCGCGTAGCGGCGGCCGCGCAGCTCCGGGTTGACCCACACGCCCTGCACCTGGCAGGCGTACGGCGTCACCGCGCCGATCTCGGCCTTGAACACGACCCGCCCGCCCTCGATGCGGGCGAACGCGCGACCCGAGCGGATGAGCTCCGCCACGCGTGCGCGGTAGAGGACTCCCCCGTCGCCGGTCTGCGGCGAGACGCCCACCTCCTCGGTGAACATCGCGACGCACGCCGGATACAGCGTGTCGAAGTCCCTCATCGTCACCCGGCGTACGGCCTCGTCGGGCGCGACCGCCGACGGCGAGGTGGTCGACATGACCGGCTGCGCGGCGCGTACGGCGCGCGGCGGGCCCCAGTAGGGCCGCAGGGCGTTCCAGAGCTGGGCCACCGGTGCGACCGGGCCGACGATCGAGGAGCACCGGCGCCCCTGGGAGCGTGCCTTGTCGGCGAAGTGGCGCGACGCCTGGGAGTCGGCGGCGACCGGCACGAGGTTGGCGCCGGAGTAGCACAGGGAGGTGAGGCGGCCATCGCGATGGTAGCCCCACATCTGCGCGCCCAGCCGGCCGGGATCCAGCCCCGCGACGTGCACCCGCGAACTCACGAACACGTTGGACACCGGGTCCGCGTCGAGGATCGCGACGGCGTCCTCGAGATGGCGGTCATCGAGTATGCGGACCGGAGAGGTCCGAAGCACCGGGCTCACGAGATCTCCTTGGCTGCCTGCTCGGAGCCATGCGAGCCGAGCCGCCGCCGTGCCGACAGATCCGCTCCGCTCACGCTGTCAAGGGTACGGCAGGATGCTACGGAGATCTCTCGTACGGCACCGACTAGTGCCCTCAACTGCGGAGATTCTCGGAGATTTCGGGCGATAAGCCTATGAAAGAAGCCCCCGGCCGTCCGCCGGCCGGGGGCTCCAGACGCACCTCGGGCCCCTACGGCCGGCCGATGAGCGGACGTGCGGGCACCCGCGGCGTGGCCGTACGCGCCGACGCCGACGCACCGGACGGAACCGGGTCCGGCAGCGCCTCGCACTTCACGTCCGGGCCGCCGCCCGGCTTGTTCGCCGGCAGCGCGCCGGTGGCGAGGTAGGCCGCGACCCTGTCGTCGAGGCACGCGTTGCCGTCGAGGGTGTTGGCGTGGGTCTTCCCGCCGACCTCGGCGATGAGACGCGACGGCAGCAGTTTGTGCATCTCCAGGCCGCCCGGGTACGGCGTCGCGGCGTCCAGCGTCGACTGGACCAGCAGCGCCGTCGCCATGCCCTTCGCGTCGATCTTCAGCTTCGGGCCGCCCTGGAACGGCCAGTACTTGATCGGAGCGTTGAACCAGACGTTGCCCCAGGTGTTGAAGCGATAGCCCTCGCTGTAGAGCTTGGCGGCGTCGTGGTGCCACGTGCTCCAGCTCCGCGGCCACCGGGCGTCGGCGGCCTGCACCGCGTTGTACACGGCGAAGCCGTTGTCGTCCGGGGTGAAGATGTTCTGCTCATAGAAGTCGGTCATCGCCGCGGCGTCGCCCTGCGTCACGAACGCGGAGAACACATCGGCGATCGGCTCGTACCAGCCGGTGTTGTAGCCGGCGTTGAGGAAGGTGTCGTCCAGTTCGTCCGGGCCGACCTTGCCGCCGATCGGGTGCTTGCGCGCGTTCGCGCGCATCGTGTAGTACGCCTTCTCCACCGCGGCCTCGGTCGTGCCGAGGTGGAATTGGGCGTCGTACTTGGCGATCCAGCCGAAGAAGAAGCCGATGTTCCGCTCGAACGCCTTGTCCTGGTCGAGCTGCGCGTCGTACCAGACGCCGCGGTCATCGACGTTGCCGTCGAGCACCATCCGCCGTACGCGGCCAGGGAACAGCGTGCCGTACGTCGCGCCGAGGTAGGTGCCGTAGGAGAAGCCGTAGTAGCTGATCTGCCGCTGCCCCAGCGCCGCGCGGATGGCGTCGATGTCGCGGGCGGCGTCGGTGGTGCGCAGGTGCGGCAGCAGCCAGCCGAACTTGCTCGCGCACGCCTGGGCGTACGCCTTGGACTTGTTCCGCCAGACCGCCTCGTCGGCGGCGCTGTGCGGGACGTAGTCGGGACGCACCGGGTCGGAGAAGTGCGGGTCGCAGGTCAGCGCCGGCACGCTCTCGCCGACGCCGCGCGGGTCGAAGCCGATGATGTCGTACTGGGCCGGGATCTCCGGGTGGCCGACGCCGGTGAACCAGCTCGCCAGCGCCGCCCGACAGGTACAGGCCGCTGCCGCCGGGCCCGCCCGGGTTGCCGACCAGGACGCCCTTGTAGTGCGCGGAGTCGGTGTGCTTGAGCCGCGACACCGCCACGGTGATCTTCTTGCCGTTCGGGTGGGCGTAGTCCAGCGGCACCGAGATCTGGGCGCACTGGGCGTTGGCCAGGTACGGGTCGCCGTCGGTGCACTTGGCCCAGGAGATCGCGGCGGCGGGCGCCGCGGTCCCTCCCGTCTGTGCGGGCGTCTGGGCGGACACGGCCACGGCGGTGCCGGCGAGCCCCAGGCTCGCCACGGCCGTGATGACAGCAAGTCTCTTCACGAAACCCCCTCGCGCGCTCGGTTCGGCGATGAACCCGCGCTGGTTGGAATGCGCAAATTCTGGCGCTTCCCGTAATTCGCGAAAAGAGGGCTAATTAACCGTTGCTTGATCGTGATTGGAATGGCACGGGAGTGAGGACGCGTGAAGGCCCCCGGCGCGTACGCGCCGGGGGCCGACACATCAGTGCCTACGGGCGGGCGAGCGCCTGCGGGAACTGCTGCGCGACGGCCGCCTTGGCGGCCGCCGACGCGGAGGACGGCGGGACCGGCTCGGGCAGCCGCGCGCAGTGCGTCCGGTTCGCCGGCAGGGTGCCGTCGGCCAGGAAGGCGGCGAACTTGTCATCGATGCAGGCGTTGCCCCGCTGGACGACGCCGTGCGTACGGCCGCCGTCCTCGATCACCAGTCGCGAGCCCTTGAGCCGCTGGTTCATCTCCACGCCGCCGGGGAACGGCGTCGCGGCGTCGTTGGTCGCCTGGAAGAGCAGCACCGGCGGGATGCCGGCCGCGTGTCCCACGTCGACCGGCGTACCGGCCTTGGCGGGCCAGGTCAGACACGGGGCGTTGTACCACGCGTTGCCCCAGGTCTCGATCTTGTAGCCCTGGTCGTACAGCTTCCAGTTGTCGCGCTGCCACTTGTACCAGCTCGTGGGCCACTGGACGTCGCTGCACTGCACGGCGTTGTAGACCGCGTAGCCGTTGTCGTCCGGCGTCGCGCCGAGCAGGTTGTACGCGTCCACGAGCGGCTGGTCGTCGCCCGCCTTGTACTTCGACAGGGCGCCTGCGAGGTAGGGCCAGTAGGCGCCCAGGTCGATGTACCCGGCCACCAGGTAGGTGTCGATCAGCTCGTCGCCGCCCACGACGCCCTGCGCGGGCGCCTGCGCCAACTGCTTGCGCAGGTGCAGGAAGTAGGAACGCACCGCCTGCTGGGTCGTGCCCACGTGGTACACCGAGTCGTACTTGGCGATCCACGCGAACAGGGCGTTGATGTTTCCCTCGAACGCCTTGTCCTGCTCGAGGTTGGCGTTGTACCAGACGTCGCTGGGCTTGACGTTGCTGTCCAGCACCATGCGGCGCACGTGCGACGGGTACATCGTCGCGTAGACCGACCCGAGGTAGGTGCCGTACGAGGCGCCGTAGTAGTTGATCTTCTGCTGGCCCAGCGCCGCGCGGATGTCGTCCATGTCCTGTACGGCGTCGGTGGTCTTCATGTGCTGAAGCAGCGAGCCGTACTTTTGCCCGCACGCCTTCGCGTACGCCGCGGACTTCTTGAGCCAGGTCGTCTCGAGCGCCTTGGTCACCGGCACGTAGTCGGGCCGTACCGGGGCGAAGTAGTTCGGGTCGCAGCTCAGGGACGGGCTGCTGCCGCCCACCCCGCGTGGGTCGAACCCGATGACGTCGTAGGTGGCCTTGAGGCCGGCGGGAAGGTGGCTCGCCACCCGCGTGGCGAAGTCACGGCCCGTGCCGCCCGGACCGCCCGGGTTGACCAGCAGATCGCCCTGGTAGCCCGTCGTCCCGGTGTGCGTGGCGCGGGACAGCGCCAGCGTGATCTTCTGGCCGTTCGGCCTGGAGTGGTCCAGCGGCACCTGAAGGCTGGCGCAGTCGAGCCCGGCCAGGCCCGGATCGGTGCAGGCCGCCCAGCTCAGGCTCGCGGCGGGCGGAGCGGCGGCGGGGCGTGCCTGCGCCGCGGTCGGCGCCAGCGCGAACCCGAGCAGGCCGACTCCAGCGGCGGCCGCCGTGATGGCAAGCTTTTTCACGTAACCCCTTTCGCGCGGGGCTCGCCAATGAACCCCGGTTCATGCGGTAACGCACGATTTTCGTGACAATGTCGTACGGCCGGGAAGGGATGGGCCAACAGTGGCCAAGTTCCAGGGGTGCACAACGCGAACACGAAACCCCCGGCCAATTGGCCGGGGGTGGTGTTGACACTATCCGTTAACGGATCATTGACACGGGCGGTGCGGCTGGTTCACGAGACGCTCACGTCGGCGCCCGGGCCCTCGCCCGTGACGTCGACGCCCATGTCCTCGGCGATGCGGACCGCCTCCTCGATGAGGGTCTCCACGATGGCCGACTCGGGCACCGTCTTGATCACTTCGCCCTTGACGAAGATCTGGCCCTTGCCGTTGCCGGAGGCGACGCCGAGGTCGGCCTCGCGCGCCTCGCCGGGACCGTTGACGACGCAGCCCATCACCGCGACGCGCAGCGGGACCGGGAAGTCCTGGAGCGCCGCGGTCACCTGGTCGGCCAGGGTGTAGACGTCGACCTGGGCACGCCCGCAGGACGGGCAGGAGACGATCTCCAGGCCGCGCTCGCGCAGGCCGAGCGACTCCAGGATCGCCAGGCCGACCTTGACCTCCTCGACCGGCGGCGCGGACAGGGACACGCGGATGGTGTCGCCGATGCCCTCGGCCAGCAGGGCGCCGAACGCCACGGACGACTTGATGGTGCCCTGGAAGGCCGGTCCCGCCTCGGTGACGCCGAGGTGCAGCGGATAGTCGCACTTGGCGGCGAGCTGACGGTAGGCGTTGACCATCACGACGGGGTCGTTGTGCTTGACCGAGATCTTGATGTCGCGGAAGTCGTGCTCCTCGAACAGCGAGCACTCCCACAGCGCGGACTCCACGAGCGCCTCGGGCGTCGCCTTGCCGTACTTCTCCAGCAGGCGCTTGTCGAGCGACCCGGCGTTGACGCCGATGCGGATCGGCACGCCCGCGTCATTGGCGGCGCGGGCGATCTCGCCGACCTTGTCGTCGAACTTCTTGATGTTGCCGGGGTTGACCCGCACCGCGGCGCAGCCGGCGTCGATCGCGGCGAAGACGTACTTGGGCTGGAAGTGGATGTCGGCGATGACCGGGATCTGCGACTTGCGGGCGATGGCGGGCAGCGCGTCGGCATCGTCCTGCGACGGCACCGCCACCCGGACGATCTGGCAGCCGGACGCGGTCAGCTCCGCGATCTGCTGGAGTGTGGCGTTGACGTCGGCGGTCAGTGTGGTGGTCATCGACTGGACCGAAACGGGGCTGTCGCCGCCGACGGGCACGGAGCCCACCATGATCTTGCGCGAGTCGCGGCGGGGGGCGATCGGCTTGGGCCTTGCCTGCGGAATCCCGAGATCGACGCTCATCGGTCACGCGGCACGGAGCCACCGGTGCTCCGGGGGGTGCCGCGCCCTCCCTTCCAGTTATGCAGGTGGATGTACGGATACCAGCCTAGGCAACGTGGCGAGTGATGCACACGCGAAGATCCTATTGCGGCACTTTGAGGGGATTTATTACGTCTGCAAGGATCAGCAGCACGCCCAGTCCGATGAGCAGCGTCACCGCCACGTACGTCAGCGGCACGAGTTTGGTCATGTCGACCGGCCCGGGGTCCGGCCGCCCCCGCAGGCGGAAGACCAGGGCCTTGATCCGCTCGTAGCAGACCACGGCGAGGTGACCGCCGTCCAGCGGCAGCAGCGGCACCAGGTTGAGCAACCCCACGAAAAGGTTGAGGGAGGCGATGAGCAGGATGAAGGTGGTGAGCTTGTCACGCCAGGTGTCGCTGGAGGAGAACACCTGGCCCGACGCCTCCGCGCCGCCGACGATGCTGCCCGCCTGGCCGCCGGGCGTGCTGGCGCGCTCGTGGCCGAACAGCTTGGGTATGGCGTGCGGGATGTCCACGACCACCCGGGCGATCGAGACGGTCATGTCGCCCATGAACCGCCCGGCGAACGCGGCGGCCGAGACCGGTCCGAGCCGTCGCGTGCGCGCGGCCGGCTCCACCCCGAAGTAGCCGCTGCCGCCGAGGCTCGCGACCGTGGCCGGCAGCGAGATCCGCCGGCCGCGCCGCTCCACGACGACCGTCACTCGCGTACCCGGCCTGGTGTCCCTGATCGCGCGGGACAGCTGGTCCCAGTCGCCCACGGCACGGCCGCCGAACGCCACGATGCGGTCGCGCGGCCGTAGCCCGGCCTGCTTGGACGGCGACACCGGGTCGCGCGCGGTGCAGGGCTCGGCGGCCGACACGCAGGGCGAAACGCGGCGTACGACGGTGGTCGCGGCCCGGCCCGACGGCAGGCCGATCCCCATCGCCAGCACGAGGACCAGCAGGAACGCCAGCACGAGGTTCATCACGACGCCCGCGACGATGACCGTCGCACGCCGCGCGGCGGGCTGGCGGTAGAAGGCGCGCGGCTCGTCGGCCGGGTCCACGTTCTCCAGCGGCGTGTAGCCGACGATCTTCACGAAGCCGCCGAGCGGGATCGCCTTGATGCCGTACTCGGTCTCGCCGCGCCGCCGGGACCAGAGCGTGGTGCCGAATCCGGCGAAGAACTGCGACGCCTTCATGCCGAAGCGTTTCGCGGTGAGCAGGTGCCCGGCCTCGTGCAGCACGACCGACAGCAGGAGCGCCACGATGAAGGCGACCGCGCCGAGAAGGCCGTAGAGGTAGGTCAACCAGACGTCAGCTCCCGTGCACGCGTCCGCGCCCATGCGTCGGCGGCCAGCACGTCGTCGAGCGTGTACCCGTCCGCCGATGGACCTGTTCCAGTGGTGTGCTCGGACACTACCCGCGCCACGGTGTCGACAATCGCCGTGAATGCGAGGGTTCCGGCAAGAAATGCGGCGACGCACTGTTCATTCGCCGCGTTGTAGACCGCCGGCGCCGTGCCACCGGCGGCGCCGACCTCGCGCGCCAGGCGTACGGCCGGGAACGCCTCGTCGTCCAGCGGGAAGAACTCCCACGTGTGCGCGCGGGTCCAGTCCAGACCCGGCGCGGCATCCGGCACCCGGTCCGGCCACGCCAGGCTCAGCGCGATGGGCAGGCGCATGTCGGGCGGACTGGCCTGGGCGATCGTCGAGCCGTCGGCGAACTCCACCATCGAGTGCACGATCGACTGCGGGTGCACCATGACCTCGATCTGGTCGAACGGCACGTCGTAGAGCAGGTGCGCCTCGATCACCTCCAGGCCCTTGTTGACCAGCGTCGCGGAATTGACCGTGATGAGGGGGCCCATGGACCAGGTGGGGTGCGCGAGCGCCTGCTCCGGCGTGACGTCCGCGAGCTCGGCGCGTGCGCGGCCGCGGAACGGGCCGCCGCTCGCGGTCACCACGAGGCGGCGCACCTCGCCGCGCGCCCCGCCGCGCAGGCCCTGTGCCAGCGCGGAGTGCTCGGAGTCGACCGCGACGATCTGACCGGGCTTGGCGCGCTGCTTGACCAGCGGGCCGCCGATGATCAGCGACTCCTTGTTCGCCAGCGCGAGCGTGCGGCCGGCGTCGAGGGCGGCGAGCGTCGAGGACAGGCCCGCGGCGCCGTCGATCCCGTTGAGCACGACGTCGCACGGCCACGTGGCGGCCTCGGCGATCGTGCCCGGCCCGGCGAGCAGCTTGGGCAGCCGGTATTCGCCGGAGGAGAAGCCGCGCCGCTGCGCCTCGGCGTAGAGGGCGAGTTGCAGGTCTTCGGCGGCCGAGCCCTTGGCGACGGCGACGACCGCGGGCCGCAGGTCGAGCACCTGGTCGGCCAGCAGCTCCGTACGCCCGCCGCCGGCGGCCAGCCCGACCACGCGGAACCGGTCCGGGTTGCGGCGGATCACGTCGATGGCCTGTGTGCCGATGGACCCGGTGGAGCCGAGGATCACGATGTCTCTCGGGGCCGCCGTGGAGAGGTTCTCGTCAGAGGTCACATCTCCATTCTCGTCCCGCGCACCGGGCTCCATGACGTCAAAGCACACAACACCTGATCACGAGCGCCGTTTTACCCAAAGTGAACATACGATCACCCTTGGTGCTGCACACTCTTGCCTCATGTTCAGCAGAGCCCCCATGACCCTGATCGTCCCCGCCGTCAGCGCGGCACTCGGACTGGTCGGCACCACGGCGACCGGTCCCGCGCCCGCCGCCGTCGCGGTGACCGACCACGTGATCGCCGCCGTCCCGTCCACGACGCTCGGCTACTGGACCGCCGAGCGGATGCGCCGCGCGGCCGTCCCGCCGCGCCGCGTCCGCCTCCGCCACCGGACCGGCGCGCCCGACGCCGCCGGGCCGCCCGTCACAATTCCGGGCACCGCCCAGGTCCCGATGGCGCGGAAGCACACCGCCCAGACCCCCGGCGCCCCGTGGACCTCCCACGGGGCCGTACGCGCCACCACCGGCAAGGTCTTCTTCACCATCGGCGGCGCCGACTACGTCTGCTCGGCGGGCACCGTCGCCGGCGCCAACCGGGACCTCGTCGTGACCGCCGGGCACTGCGCGCGGGACGCCACCGGCGCCTGGGCCCGCAACTGGATCTACGTTCCCGGCTACGACCAGGGCCGGCGGCCCTTCGGCGCGTTCGCCGCGCGGCACCTGCTCGTGCCCGCGCGCTGGTCAGCCCGCGCCGACGAGAACTACGACGTCGCGCTCGTGGTGCTCGGGACCGACGGCGGGCGGCACGTGACCGACGTGGTCGGCGCGCAGGGCATCGCCTTCGACCAGCCGCGCGGCTCGCTCGTGTACGGCTTCGGCTACCCCGCCGGCGGCCACTACGACGGCGAGCACCTGACGTACTGCAGCGGCCGCACCAGCGCCGACTCCCACAAGATCACCCGGGACGAGGGGCTCCAGTGCGACATGACGGAGGGCTCGAGCGGCGGCCCGTGGCTGGCCCGGTTCGACGCCGCCGCCGGCACTGGCGTGGTCACGTCGGTGAGCAGCTTCAAGTACGCCGACGACCCGGCCACCATGTACGGCCCGTATTTCGGCAGCGCCGTCCATCGCATGTATGACCGGGCCCAAGGAATGTGAAAATACACACGTCCGTAACAGCAGGTCCTTAATGTTGTCGCGCATGAAACCCAGCCCAGCCGTCGAGCTGGTCGTGGCGTCGTTCGACGATCCGCTCGTGCACGGTCTGCTCCTGGAGTGCGGAGACGCGCCGCTCCCGCCGGACGCCGGGCTCGTCTTCCTCCTGGCGCGTCTGCCGGCCGGCCCGGTCGGGTGCGCCGGGCTGCGACGGCTCGGGGACGACGTGGCCGGGGTGGAGCGGCTCCGCGTACGGCCCGCCCACCGCGGGACGGGGCTTTTGGGCGTCCTGCTGTCCGGCGTGGAGGATCTCGCGCGGCGGCGCGGGTTCACCGTCGTACGCGCCGAGGCCGGTGACCCGGCCGCCGCCGGGACCTACACCGCCGGCGGCTATGTGCACACCGCCACGGCCCGCGGCGCCTGCTTGGAGAAGTCGCTGCTCGCGGCCCTGCCCGGGGACCGGCTGACCGGCCCCCGGGGCTGAGGCCGCGGCTCAGCCCGCCTCGCTCACGGCGACGCGAGCGTGCAGCCGCCGCAGCCGCCGCGGCAGCCACCAGTTGGCCCGCCCGAGCAGCCGGATCGTGGCGGGCACCAGCAGCGCGCGTACGACGGTGGCGTCCACCAGCACGGCGGCGAGCAGCCCGACCCCGATCAGCTTGACGAACGAGATCCCCGAGGTGGTGAACGCGGCGATCACTACGGCGAGCAGCAGCGCGGCGTTGGTGATGATCGCGCCGGTGCGTTGCAGGCCGGTGGCCACCGCCGCGGTGTTGTCCCCCGTACGGTCCCATTCCTCCTTGATCCGGCCGAGCAGGAACAGCTCGTAGTCCATCGACAGCCCGAACGCCACCGCGAGGATCAGCACCGGCTGCGACGCCTCGACGGCCCCGGTCGAGGTGAAGCCGAGCAGCCCGGCCAGATGACCGTCCTGGAAGCCCCAGACCATCACCCCGAACGCCGCGCTGAGCGAGAGCGCGTTCATCACCAGAGCCTTCAGCGGCAACACGATCGAGCCGAGCGCCGCGAACAGCAGCGCGAACGTCACCACCGCCACGAACAGCGCGGTCCACGGCAGCACCCGGCCGAGGCTCGCGAGCAGGTCCGTGAGCTCGGCGGTCTCCCCGCCGACGTACACGCGCTCGGGCGCGGGCAGCTCCCGGATGCGCCGGAGGAGGTCGCGTGCGCTCGCCGACTGCGGGTCCGCGGGCGTGCGCACCGCGATGTGCGTGGCCCCGCCGCGCCTACCGGCCAGGTCGGCGGAGGACACCCCGGGCAGGCCGCGCAACCGGCCGGCGTACGCGTCCAGGGCCGGCCCGGTGACGCCGCCGGTGAGCACGACGTCGATCGGTGCGAGCGAGCCGTGGGCGAAGTCGCGGTCGAGGGCGGCCGCGGCCGAGCGCGCCTCGGCGCCGGGCGGCAGCGACCGTACGTCGACGCTCCCGAACCGGATGCCGAGGAACGGCGCGCCGAGCGCGAGCAGCACCACGACGGAGCCCACGGCGTACGCGACGGGCCGGCGCATCACGCTGTGCGCGAGGCGGAACCACACGCCGCGGTCCGTACGCACCGCTCCCCGGGTGCGTGCGGGCCCGACGCGGAGCGCGTCCACGCGGCGGCCGAGCACCGCGAGCAGGGCGGGCAGGACGGTGAGGGCGGCCAGCATGTCGACGAGGACGACCGCCATCCCGCCGAGTCCCATCGACCGCAGGAACATCTGCGGGAAGAACAGCAGGCCGCCGAGCGCGATGGCGACCGTGACGCCGGAGAAGGCGACCGTACGGCCGGCGGTGGCCATGGTGCGGGCGAGCGCCTCACGCTCCGAATCCGCCCGGCCGAGCTCCTCGCGGTAGCGCGTCACGATGAACAGCGCGTAGTCGATGGCCAGGCCGAGCCCGAGCATGGTCACGATGTTGATCGAGAACGTGGACACGTCTGTGGCGAGGGTGAGCGCGCGCAGCGCGGTGAAGGCGCCCAGGATCGCCACGCCGCCGATGACGAGGGGCAGCATCGCCGACACCAGGCTGCCGAAGATCACCATGAGCAGGAGCAGGAGGATCGGCGTCGAGATCATCTCGGCGCGGGCGAGGCCGCTCGCGGTCTGCCGGTTCAGGTCGTCGTTGACGGCGATCGTCCCGCCGCGCAGCGTCCGCAGCCCGGGGGCGGCGAGGTGGTCGCGGACCCGCGCGTAGGTCTTCAGGCGCGCCTGCTCGTCCGCGCCGGCGAGCCGTACCGCGGCGTACGTCGCGTGGCGGTCACGTGAGACGAGCGAGCGCGACCGCGTGTCCCAGTAGGTGGTCACGTGCGGAACGTCGGCGCCGGGCAGCCGGGTCAGCGTGCCGGTGACGGCGGCGCGAAAGCCCGGGTCGTCCACGGTCATGGTCCGGCTCTCGTACACGACGACGAGCTCGTCGCCGGCCGGGCCGATCCGGTCATTGATGATCTTGGCGGCCTGCGCGGACCCGGACCGCGGATCGCCGAAGCCGCCGCCCTTGAGCGCGCCGAAGACCTGGGTGCCCCACACGGAGGCGAGGGCGATGAAGACCAGTGTGCCCGCGACGAACCATCGGCGCCGCGTGTGGACAACGCGGCCGAGAGAATCGAACATGACTCTGCGCTCCGAGTAACCTGTTATCAGGGGTAGCTTTAGTGAACGCCGTTTATGGTGAACAGCGTTTACTAGAGCACACGCCGTTCATCGACGTCAAGGGAGACCTGTGTCCGCGACCCGCCGCGAACGCCTACGCGACGCCACCTCGCAGGAGATCAAGGACGTGGCGCGTGAGCACCTGCGAGAACACGGCCCGGCCGGCATCTCGCTCCGCGGCATCGCGCGCGACATCGGCATGACCGCCCCGGCGCTCTACCGCTACTTCTCCAGCCTGAACGACCTGCTCGCGGCGATGATCGAGAGCTACACCAACGAGGTGTGCGACACGATCGAGGAGGCGCGCGACGCGTTGCCCGAGGACGACCTCGGCGGACGGCTCCTCGCGATCACCCGCGCCTTCCGGCGATGGGCACTGGAGCACAAACCGGAATTCACGATGGTGTTCGGCGCGCCCGTGCCCGGATTCAGCTTTCCCGAGGGCGGCGGCGCCGACGAGGCGGGCGCGCGTCTCGGCGGCGTCTTCTTCTCCCTCTTCGCCGAACTCTGGTATCGACAGCCGTTTCCGATCCCCGCCGAAAAGGAGATCCCGCCCGAACTCCGGCGCCAACTCGAACTGTTCGCCGCCAAGTGCGGCGCCGATGCGGCCGGTCTTCCGCTGGGCGTGATCCGACTGTACGCCTCGTCGTGGATCCGGCTGTACGGCCTGGTCACGATGGAGATCTTCGACCATCTTCGGTTCCTGGCGGAGGACGCCGAGCCCCTTTTCGAGGCCGAACTGGCCGACCTGGGCACAGTCATCGGCTTGAAGAAGGACAGCGCATAGTAATCAACGGTCAGCACACCTTTGCCGCGGTTTGCAGTTGCGGCGACTGATTGCACACCTTCGCGACGATAGAAAAGAGGCCGTAGCGGAGCCGAGGAAGTCAGGGGGAACTTCATGGCCCGTTCCGGACCGACATTCGACCCGGGCGGTCTGACCGCCGCGCAGCGCTATGGCGAGGCGTGCGTCGTGTGCCACAAGAAGTGGCCGCGGCCGCGTGCCCACGTGGGACGGCTGCCCGACGACTCCCGGGTGTTCGCATGCGATGAGTGTGTGCCGGCGCTGCGGATCATTCCGCAGCCGGTGCGCAGACGAGCCGCCGGGAGCAAGGCGCCCGCCCGGCGAGCACAGAGTCTGACAAGAGCCTAACTGGAGGAGCGTCCTGAGTCCGGGGGGAGCTCGGGACGCTCGAACGAAGACGCGCGCCCGGCGGGGGCGGCCGGGCGCGCGTCTTCACATCTCTCCCGACCGGCGTCTCAAGGCCGGCGCGTCTCAGGGACCGCCGCGTGCGTTCTGCCAGGCGTGGTTCCACGCGGCGTAGTCGGCGCAGCCCTTGTCCTTCGCGCAGCTCGCGGCGGGCATCCGAGCGAACATGACCTTGCTCAGGTACGACCGGTCACCCACGTGGTAGGCGCCGCAGAACTGCGGGCGCAGCCGGTCGCGCGCGCAGGCGTCCGGGTTGGCCGGCGCGACGCCGTCCCACTCGGCCACCTGCTGCTGCACCTCGGGCGAGCTCACCCAGTTGAGCCACTGGTACATGCAGTTCGGGTGGTCGGCGCGCGCCCCCATCATCCAGGCGTCCATCCAGCCGGTGACGCCCTCGCGCGGCGTGACGCCGGCCACCGGCCGCCCGCTGCGGCTGAGCACGTCCACCTGGTACGGCCACACCTCGCCCAGCGACGCCTCGCCGGTGGCGAACGCCGCGATCGCGTCGGAGGGGTTGAGCCAGTACGTGCGGACCAGCGGGCGCTGCTTGGCGATCACGGCGGCCGCCGCGGCGAGCTGCTTGGGCGTGAGCGCGAACGGATCCTTGATGTGCAGCTTGCGGTTGTGCGCCCGCAGGTAGAGCGCGGCGTCGCCCAGGGTCAGCGGGCTGTCGCGCACGACCAGGTGGCCGGCGTACTTGCTGGCCTGCGCCGGGTCGAAGATCGCCGCCCAGCGGTCCGGCTGCGGGCGTACGGTGCGCTGGTCGTACATGAGGAGGTTCGCGCCCCAGGTGAACGGCACGGCGTAGTGCCTGCCCTTCACCGTGAGCTGCGAGCGCAGGGCGGGCTCCAGGTCCTTGTATCCGTCGATGAGGTCCGGGTTGACCGGCACGACCTGCTTGTCGTCGATGAGCTTGCCGGCGATCTCCGGCGTGGCCGCCACCCCGTCGTAGTGGAGGTTCGGCTTGGACATCAGGGTGAGCATCTCCTGCGGGTTCGCCGCGTACTTGATGTTCACCCGGCACTTGGTCTTCTTCTCGAACGGGGTGATCCAGTCGACGCGCGGGTCGTTGGAGCCGTCCTCGGCGTAGCCGTTCCAGCTCACCAGGGAGACCTGGCCCTCGCCCTGGCCCATCGTCTGGGCCACGCGCACCTCGCGTTGGCGTCCCGCCTGGTGCGTGCTCCCGCCGCCCCCGCTACAGCCCGCCAGTGCGAGTGCGGCGGCCGCGATGGCCGCGGCGAGCATCCGCGAACGCCTCATGCCGCTCCCGTCCGGTCGTGGAAGAACCTTTGCGGCGAGCGTAACGACGCGGGCCGGCCGATGTGGCCCGGGGGGTGAACACAGGTCCGGACAACCGCGCCGGGGGCTACGCGGTTGTCCGGACGTCAAGCGACCTCGGGAGAACGCCCCTCTTCAGTCACGCCTGTCACGGAGGTGTTGGAGGGGAGGCGGCGCGACTGAAAATCGCTCGCCCGAGGCCGCGGCTCGTGGGGCCGTGTGTCACGGCCGCGGGTCGTGCGGGTCGTACGGGGCCGTCGCCCCTGCCGCAGGGCCGGCCGGTCATCGCCGGGTGCCGGGCCACGCGGCCGCCGGCACCCGGCCGGCCCGTGACGTCTCGGCCTCGCCGAACAGGATCCCGCCCGGCGGTGGGGGCGGGGGCGGCGTCCGGCGACGCGCCTGGATGACCTCGATCGATTCGACGAGCTCCTTCACGTTGTGTGCCTCAACGAACTGACCGGCGTCCCGATCGTGCGGAGGGAGCGCCCACCAGTGACGAGTCGCCTGCCCGAACCAGATCGTCCAGTGCGGGTAACGCGCCGCCAGCATGGCCAACAGCGAGGTCGGCTGCTGGTCGGGCGATTCGTCGGCAGGCATGAGGGGCTCCCTGACAACCGGGGAACGTCGTATTTTTTTGCGTAGAGCAAATGTCGACAAACGAAGTGTGTCGTATGCCACAGAGGAGGTCAAGGGCCGTGGCTATTATTTGTAGTTTGCCCTGTCAACTGGAAGGACAGGCAAAAGCGCTGTTCAAGGCCATGCCGGCCGCGGCCGCGTCAATGATCTTCCCCGCCGTCACCGGGCCGTCGCGGGCGTCGCCCCGCCACCGGGACGGCGTCGACGATCGCGTCTTGGACCTGTTGAGCGGGCCCCCTGTCAGACATGGTGACCTACTCCGACGCCGGAGACCACCCTCAGCGACCACCGCTTCTCCGACACATCACGGTCGGGCTGTTTCGCCCGTCCGGAAAACGGCGACCGTGCGCTGCGAAATGGGAGTCGCCCATTGTTTCCGGCCCGCGAAATAGCCGGACAATGCAAGTGTGCGCAAAATGCCAGAAACGGCGCGCCCCTTACCGAGCACGCGGCCGCGGCCCCGGATCGCAGGGGACGCGGCCACATGCGGTGACCAGGGCGGGTTCAACCGTTGGTCGGGAAGCCCAGGTTGACTCCGCCATGATCGGGGTCGAGCCAGCGGGCGGTGACGACCTTCCCGCGCGTGTAGAAGTGCACGCCCTCGCTGCCGTGGACGTGGGTGTCGCCGAACAGCGACGCCTTCCACCCGCCGAAGGAGTAGTAGGCCATCGGGACCGGGATCGGCACGTTCACCCCGATCATGCCGACCTCGACCTCGTTCTGGAACCGGCGCGCTGCCCCGCCGTCGTTGGTGAAGATCGCCGTGCCGTTCCCGTACGGGTTGTCGGCGATGATCCGCATGCCGCCGTCGTAGGAGTGCGTGCGCACGACCGAGAGCACGGGCCCGAAGATCTCGTCGCGGTAGCAGTCCATCTCGGGCGTGACGTGGTCGAGCACGGCCGGCCCGAGCCAGAAGCCCTCGCCGTGCTCACGGTCGGCGGGCACGGCGTGCGAACGCCCGTCCACGGCGAGCACGGCGCCCTGGGCGACGCCGCCGTCCAGGTAGGCGGCGACCTTGTCGCGGTGGTGCCTCGTGACGAGCGGGCCCATCTCCGCGTCCGCGTCGTCGCCGGGCCCGACGGTCAACCGGGCGACGCGCTCCTTGATCTTGGCGACCAGCTCGTCGCCGACCGGGTCGACCGCGACGACGACGGAGATCGCCATGCAGCGCTCCCCCGCCGAGCCGAATCCGGCCGAGACGGCGGCGTCGGCGGCCAGGTCGAGGTCGGCGTCGGGCAGCACCAGCATGTGGTTCTTGGCCCCGCCGAGCGCCTGGACCCGTTTGCCGTGCGCGGTGCCGGTCTCGTACACGTAGCGGGCGATCGGCGTCGAGCCGACGAAGCTCACCGCCCGCACGTCCCGGTGCGCGAGCAGGGCGTCCACGCTGACCTTGTCGCCGTGCACGACGTTGAAGACGCCGTCCGGCAGGCCCGCCTCCCGCCACAGCTCGGCGATCCGGATCGAGGCGGAGGGGTCCTTCTCCGACGGCTTCAGCACGAACGTGTTGCCGGCGGCGATGGCCACCGGGAACATCCACATCGGCACCATCGCCGGGAAGTTGAACGGCGTGATGCCGGCGACGACTCCCAGCGGCTGGCGGATGGAGTAGGAGTCCACGCGGGTCGAGACGTTCTCGGAGAAACCGCCCTTGAGCAGGTGCGGGATCCCGCAGGCGAACTCCACGACCTCCAGGCCGCGCGCGACCTCGCCCGCGGCGTCGGACCGTACCTTGCCGTGCTCGGCGCTGATCAGCGCGGCCAGCTCGTCGCGGGCATTCAGCACCAGCTCGCGGAAGGCGAACAGGATGTTCGCGCGCTTGGCCAGCGACGTGTCGCGCCAGGCGGGGAACGCCTCACGCGCCGCGGCGACGGCCGCGTCGACGTCGTCGGCGGTCGCGAAGTCGACGTGCCCGCTCACCTGCCCGGTCGACGGGTCGCAGACCTCGCCGTGCCGTTCGGCGGTGCCGGTCCAGGGCTTGCCGCCGATCCAGTGCGTGATCCGCCTCATGCGATCGCTTCCAGCGCGTCGACCAGGATGGCCAGGCCCTCCTCGGCCTCGTCCTCGGTGAGGGTGAGCGGCGGCGCCATCCGGACCGTGTTGCCGTACAGACCGCCCTTGCCGACGAGCAGGCCGCGGGCGCGCGTCTCCTCCAGCAGCCGGGCGGCGAGCGCGGGCTCGGTCAGCTCGACGGCGAACATCAGGCCCTTTCCGCGTACGTCGGCGACGGCGGCGAGCCGCTCGCCCGCGGCCTTGAGCCCGTCGATGATCCGCTCCCCGACCTTGGCGGCGTGGGCCTGGAGGTCGTGGTCGAGGATGTAGTCGAGCGTGGCGTTCGCGGCCGCGGTCGAGATCGGGTTGCCGCCGAAGGTGGACAGGCCGGTGGCGTGCAGCGAGTCCAGCAGTTCGCCGCGCGCGACGACGCCGCCGATGGCGAAGCCGTTGCCGAGCCCCTTGGCGAAGGTCATCATGTCCGGCGTCACGCCGTGGTTCTGGATGCCCCAGAAGTTCTGTCCCGTACGGCCCCAGCCGGACTGCACCTCGTCGGCGATGAACAAGATCCCCCGCTCGGCGAGGACCTCCTGGTACGCCGCGTACAGGCCGTCCGGGGGCATCGTGAAGCCGCCGACGCCCTGGATCGGCTCGGCGATGACCGCGGCGATGTCGCCCCCCGCCACGGTGGCGAGGGTGTGCCGCAGGTCATCGACGCAGACCCGGATGTAGTCCTGGTCCGACAGGCCGCGGAACTGCGCGAGGTGCCGGTCGCCGCCGTGCAGGAAGTACACGCTGAGCGGTGAGAGCGCGCTGTTCTTCCACGAGGCGTTGGCGGTGATCGAGATGGTGCCGAAGGACCGGCCGTGGTAGCTCTGCCGCATCGCGAGCACCTGGTTGCTCTTGCGTGTGTACGTGGCCAGCAGCAGCGCCGTCTCGTTCGCCTCGGTGCCCGAGCCGGTGAAGAACACCTTGGCGTCCTCGATGCCGGACAGACGCGCGATCTTCTCGGCCAGCTCGACCTGGCCGCGCAGGAGGTACAGCGTCGAGGTGTGCACGACCCCGCTCGCGAGCTGGCGCTCGACCGCCTCGCGTACCTCGGCGACGTCGTAGCCGAGGGTGTTGGTGACGATTCCGGCGAAGAAGTCGAGATAGGTACGGCCCTCGGCGTCCGTGACGCGGCGGCCGCGGCCGCTGACGATCTCGATGGGCTCGTCGTAGTAGAGGGTCACCCAGTTCGGGATGACCGCGCGATGACGTGCAAGCAAGTCCGACATGTCTAGATCTTCCTGTTGTTACGTGCCGGGCGCAGGCGGCACAGTGTCAGGATTCCGCCCCGGCAACTGGCAACCTGTCATGCCTCCCACCGCTCGTCAGGACGCCCTCAGAGCGCGCTGAGGCGGCGAGCCAGCCGGAAGTCGTGCTCGGTCAGGCCGCCCGCCGCGTGGGTGCTCTGGGTCAGGGTGACCTTGTTCCACTGGATCGTGATGTCCGGGTGGTGGTTCGCCTCCTCGGCCGCCTCCGCCACCCGGTTGACGAAGGCCATCGCCTCCGCGAAGTCCGCGAACTCGGCGGTGTGCACGATGGCCTTGCCGGCGAGCGTCCAGCCGGGCGTCTCCGCCAGCTCCCGCTGGACCGACGCCTCGTCGAGCTGCTCCATTTTCGCCTCTCCGTTCCCTCGTTTCATACCATCACGAATGTGCTGCCCACTCTGGCCGATGTTCTGCGTCTCCCCGCCGTCCGGCGGGGCGAACCTCGCGTGATCGCGGGCGCGGACCGCCTCGACGCCCGCGTACGCTGGGTGCACAGCGCCGAGGTCACCGACATCGCCCACCTGCTGCGCGGCGGCGAACTCGTGCTGACGACCGGCATCGCGCTGCCGGACGAGCCGGGCCGGCTGCGCCGCTACGTCGGCGAGCTGGCCGAGGTCGGCGCGAGCGGCCTGATCGTCGAGCTGGGCCGCAAGTACGCGCGCACGCTGCCCGCCGCGCTCATCTCCGCCGCCGAGGAGTACGGCCTGCCGCTGATCGCCTGGGCGCGTGAGGTGCCGTTCGTCGACGTGACCGAGGCCGTGCACGAGCAGATCATCGACACCCAGCTCGCCGAGCTGCGCGCCTCCGACCAGCTCCACGAGGTCTTCACCCAGCTCTCGGTCGACGGTGCGCCGCCGGTCGAGGTGATCCGCCAGGCGGCCCGGCTCGCGGGCTGCCCGGTGGTGCTGGAGAACCTCTCCCACCAGGTCCTGGCCGCCGACGCCGCCGGCGACGACCCGGCCGAGCTGCTGACGAGCTGGGAGACCCGCTCGCGCGCGGTGCGCACGGAGGAGCGCACCGCCTACGACGAGTCCGCCCAGTGGCTGGTCTCGGTGGTCGGCGCGCGGGGCGAGGACTGGGGCCGGCTGATCATCGCCGGCACCGGGCCGCCGACGCCGCGCGAGGTCGTCCTGATCGAGCGCGCGGCGACCACCCTGGCGCTCGGCCGCCTGCTCGAACGCCAGGCGCAGGGCCTCGAGCGCCAGGCGCACGGCTCGGTCATCAGCGGGATCCTCGCGCACGCCTACTCCGACCCGCAGGAGGCGGCGGCGCGCGCACGCGCGCTCGGCGTGCCGCTCAACGGCCGCCGGCTGCTCGGCATCGTGGTGCTGCCCTGCCACGAGGACGGCGGGCCGCCGCCGCTCGCGGAGCTGGCCGACGCCACCGCCGCGGCCTGCCGTGACGCGAGCCTGGCCGCACTCGTCGGCACCCTGGACGAGGGGTCGCCGCAGGCCAGGGTGGGCGTGCTGGCCTCGCTGCCCGCGCGCGCCGAGGACGAGCGGATCCTCGGCGAGGTGGCGCGGCGATTGCGCGCCCATCGCGCCGTGCCGCGCTCGGCCGACGGCGACACGCGCGGGTTCGTCATGGCCGCCGGGTCGATCGTCGAGTCCATCCGCGACGTGCGCCGCTCGTTCCTGGAGGCCGAGCAGGTCGCCGAGGTCGCCTCGCGCCGGGGCGACGACCGGCCCTTCTACCGCCTGCCCGACCTGCGGCTGCGCGGCCTGCTGCACCTCCTGCGCGACGACGCGCGCCTCCAGACGTTCGCCGAGCGCGAGCTTGGCCCGCTGCTCACGCACGACGCGCAGCGCGGCGGCGACCTCATCGGCGTGCTCGGGCTCTACCTCGGCAGCGGGCGCAACAAGGCGCTCGCCGCCCAGCGCGCCCACCTGTCCCGCCCGGCCCTGTACGAACGCCTGCGGCGGATCGAGCGCATCCTGGACGCCGACCTGGAGGACGTGGAATCCTGCGTGTCGCTGCACGTCGCCCTGCTGGCACTGGACTCCGTACGAAGGGAGCGCTCGTGAGCCCTCCGCGCGCCCGCGATCTCGGGATCGGCACCGGCACGCCGGGGCCGCACGACGCGATCACCGACGTGGCCGGCGTACGCGTGGGGCACGCGACGATCGTCTCGGGCGGCGGCCCGCTCCGGGTCGGCGAGGGGCCCGTACGCACCGGCGTGACGATCCTCCGGCCGCACGACGGCGCGATGCAGGACGAGCCGCTGTACGCCGGCTTCCACTGGCTCAACGGCAACGGCGAGCTGACCGGCACCGCCTGGATCCGCGACGGCGGCATGCTGACCACGCCGATCGGGCTGACCAACACCCACAGCCTGGGCGTCGTGCGCGACGCGCTGACGGTCATCGAGCGCCCGCCCGCGGGGCACATCTCCTGGGGCCTGCCGGTCGTGGGCGAGACCTGGGACGGCGTGCTCAACGACATCGACGGGCAGCACGTGACCGCCGCGCACGTGCGCGAGGCGTACGACTCGGCCGCGGGCGGCCCGGTGACCGAGGGCAACGCCGGCGGCGGCACCGGCATGATCTGCCATGGCTTCAAGGGCGGCATCGGCACCGCCTCGCGCGTCGTGGCGGGCGGCTGGACGGTCGGCGTGCTGGTGCAGGCCAACCACGGACGGCGCGAGCGCCTCACCGTGGACGGCGTCCCCGTACGCATCGAGGACGTACCGCGGCCGACGCCGCCGGAGCTGTCCGGCGCGGGCTCGGTGATCGCGATCGTGGCCACCGACGCGCCGCTGCTGCCGCACCAGTGCCGGCGGCTGGCCGAGCGGGCGGGCCTTGGCATCGCGCGTACGGGCGGTGCCGGGGAGAACTCCAGCGGCGACGGCTTCCTGGCGTTCTCCACCGCGAACCGCGGCCGGCTCCCCTCGGACGCGCCGGGCGCGTCGCCGCCCCCGGTCGTCCAGGTGGAGGCGCTCGCCGACGCCTACCTCGACCCGCTGTTCCACGGTGTCATCGAGGCCACCGAGGCCGCCGTGGTGAACGCCCTGCTGGCCGCGGAGACGATGACGGGCCGGGACGGCGTCACGGCGTACGCACTGGACGCCGAACGCCTCACGGGCCTGCTCAGGCGGTGACGAGCTCGGTCTCGGACGGGGTGACCTCGCGGGCGGGCCGCGACACGCGGCGGCTCCACGGCATCGCGAGCACCAGCAGCGGGATCACCGCCACCGAGCTGACCGCCCACCACTCGTGGTTCTTCCACCAGCCGTTGTCGTCGAACTGGGTGAGGTAGATGTAGCCGAGCCCGGCCCAGACGGCGCCGGCCGTCATCGCCGTACGGCTCCAGCGCGTCGGGCGTGCGCACAGGAACGGCACGAACCACAGCAGGTACTGCGCGCCCATCCGCGGCGTGACCACCATGAAGGCGAGCAGGATCGCCGAGGTCTGGTCGACCCGGTCCGAACGCCACCACAGCCACATGACGAGCAGGATCGTGGAGTAGAGCAGGATCTCGCCGATCTTGGCCGCGGTCGAGGCGAGCTGCCAGTCGCCCCCGGTCATCACGGCGGTCCAGCCCCACTCGCCGACGATCGGGCGCACCTCGCCGAGGTAGCGGGCGACGTTGAGCATGTTCGACCAGGAGGTGTCCACCACGAGCGGCAGCGTCACCAGGAAGAACACCGGAACGGCGCCCGCGGCGCACAGGCCGTAGAGGCGCTGGCGCCAGGTCGGCAGCATGGCCAGCAGCACGGGCAGCAAGATGATCGGCCAGCTCTTGGCCGACAGCGCGAACCCGAACAGCGCGCCCGCCCACGCGGCGTACGTGGCGCCGCGGCCGGTACCGTCCGGCGGCCGGGTGGCGCGCGCCACGACGTACGCGCCGACGAGGAAGACCAACGCGACCGGCTCCACCTGCGCGTGGATGACGGCGATCATCAGGGCGATGGGGTTGCAGGCGTACTGGAAGCGTGCCGCCGGGCCGTACTCGCGGCCGGCCAGCTTGCCGACGAGCCCGATGAGGACGACGTCCGCGATGATCGTGCAGAGCCGCCCGGCGATCTCCCACGGCAGCCCCATCGCGAGCCCGAGCGCGTAGAAGTAGGGGATCATCGGCAGGAAGTGCCAGGAGCCGTGCGTCGCGAGCACGGGGTCCTGGTGATGCAGGATGGCCAGCCCGGCGGGCTTGAAGCCCTCGGCGAAGTCGACCGGCTGCCACGAGTCGACCGACGCGAAGACCAGCAGGATCAGCCGGAGCCCGACGCCCACCGCGAGAGTGGTCAGCAGTGACGGCCGCCAGCCGCGCCACTGCGCGACGACGGCCATGACCAGGCCGGCTACCAGGATGAATGCTGTGAATACGGGATGGTCCATCGTTAGGTAAGGCTCTCACATTCGGCCATGGCGCCTGTCCGGGCGCAGGTGATTACGGCGAACTCTCCAGCATCGGCCCGCCCCCGACGTCGTGACGCGGTCGATCGACTCCCCAGCGTATGCGCGACGCCCACGTGCGACGCACCGTACCCGCGAGTCTCCAACGCCACAGCCGTGTTCAGGATACGGGCAGTGTGGCCAAAAATGGACTTACAAGAAATCTTGCAAAATTTTACTAGATGAGTGAACCTCTCGGCAGGCAAGGTACTCGGTTCACGGCCCTCCTGGAACGGGCGTCCCCCAGACCGCCCGGCCCGGCGAGCCCCGCCGTACCAAGCCATCCCTCGGGTGCGCCATCGGGGCGCGCCCGCCACCCCGTGAGGGAGGCTCGTGTGAGGTTCACCGCACCCCGACTCGCCGGACTGATCGTCGCGGCTGCCGGGCTCGTCGGTAGCACGATGGTCGCCACGTCCGCGCAGGCGTCCACCGGGCAGCAGGACTATTCACAGCTGGCCACCAAGATCGCCGGTCAGCTGGGGGCCCGCTCCGCCGGTGCCTATCTGGACCACGCCACGAACAAGCTCGTCGTCACCGTCACCTCCAAGTCCGACGCCAAGGCCGTACGCGCCGCCGGCGCCGTGCCCAAGACCGTGGCGTTCAGCGGTGCCCAGCTCACGCAGGCCACGGGCACGCTCGAGCGCACCGCCAAGGTGCCCGGCACCGCGTGGGCGGTCGACCCGGCCACCGACCAGGTCGTTCTGTCGGTCGACAGCTCGGTCACCGGAGCCCGTCTCGTCCAGGTCACCTCCGCGGCACGCCAGCTCGGCAACGCCGTCCGCGTCAACTATGTCGCGGGCACGTTCAGCATGCGGCTCAGCGGCGGCGACGCCATCTACGGCGGCCAGTACCGCTGCTCGCTCGGCTTCAACGTCCGCAGCGGCAGCACGTACTACTTCCTGACCGCCGGGCACTGCGGGAACATCGCCTCGACGTGGTACTCCAACTCGAGCCACACCTCGCAGCTGGGCAACACGCAGAGCAGTTCCTTCCCTGGCAACGACTTCGCCATCGTGCGGTACACCACCTCGGGTACCCCGTCCGGCACGGTCGGCGGCCAGGACATCACCGGCGCGGGCAACGCCACGGTCGGCCAGACGGTCAGCCGCCGCGGCAGCACGACAGGGGTGCACACCGGCCGGGTCACCGCGCTCAACGCCACGGTGAACTACTCCGAGGGCACGGTCTACGGAATGATCCAGACCACCGTCTGCGCCGAGGGCGGCGACAGCGGCGGCCCGCTCTACGCCGGCTCCACGGCACTGGGCCTGACCTCCGGCGGCAGCGGCAACTGCAGCTCCGGTGGGACGACCTTCTTCCAGCCGGTCACCGAGGCGCTGAGCACGTACGGCGTCAGCGTCTACTGATCCACACCTGAGAGACCCCGGGAGGCCGCGCCGTCCACGCGACTCCCGGGGTCTTCACGTCACGTGTCACCCGTTCAGGCGTGCGACGTACTTGCCCGCGCCGCGGCCCTCCGCGAGCAGCTGGTGGACCCCGGGCACGTCCGCGAGCGAGCCGACCACGCCGACCGGGACCTCCAGCCGTCCGTCGCCGACGAGGCCGAGGACCCGGTGCAGGCCCGCGGCGGCGCGGTGCGGTGCCGCCGCCCACAGGCTGCCCACGCTGAACCCGCCGATCGAGACGTTCCCCCCGATCAGCCGCCTCGCCGGCGGCAGCGGCTCCTGCTCGCCGCCGCCCGCGTTGCCGAACAGGACGATCCGGCCGCCCGGCGCGGTCAGGTCCAGGTCGGCCGCCAGCATCGTGGTGCCCAGCGGGTCGAGCACGACGTCCACGCCGTCCCCGCCGGCGGCCGCGCGCACCGCCTCGGCCAGGTCCGCGTCACGCTGTATCACCGCGTCGTAGCCGCTCTCGAGCGCCGCGGCGATCTTGTCGGGCCGGCCCACGGTGCCGATGAGCCGGCCTCCGCCGAGGGCCGCCGCGATCCGGGCGACGGCGCTCCCGACCCCGCCGGCGGCCGAGTGCACCAGCACGGTCTCGCCCGGCCGGAACCGCGCGACGTCCTCCAGGAGCAGCAGCACGGTGGTGAGCATGAGCGGCGCCGCCGCGGCGACCGGCGACGACACGCCGTCCGGCACCGGCACGACGCCCGCGGCCGGCGCACGCGCCACGCCGGCCAGGCCGCCGCCCGCGGCGGTGAACGCGGCCACCCGCCGCCCCGGCTCCAGGCCCGTGACGCCGGGGCCCGCCTCGCGTACCGTGCCGGACACCTCCAGCCCCGGCGCGTACGGCCATGCCGTGACATAGCCGGCGTCCCCGCGGCGTGCCATCACGTCGACGAAGTTGATCCCGGCGTACGCCACGTCGATCGTCACCTCGCCCGGTCCCGGCCGCGGCTCCTCGATCTCCCGTACCAGGGTGCTGCCGGGTCCCTGGGAGGGCCCGGTCATCATCAGTGCATGCACGGCGACTCCTTATTCGATGTTCGTAGTACTACGAACACAGTAGATCGGTAGTACGATGTTTGTCGAACGAAAGGGGCGCGATGCCGAGATCACAGGGCCGCCGCACGACGCTCGTCCATCCCGAGCCGGCCGACTTCGACGTGTTGGACATCCTGCACGCGCTGGCCGATCCCACCCGGATGACGATCGTGCGGACGCTGCGCGCCACGCCCGAGCGCGCCTGCGGCACCTTTCCCGTGGACGTCGCGCCCTCGACCCTCACCCACCACTTCCGCGTGTTGCGCGAGTCCGGGGTCATCCGCCAGCGCGAGGAGGGCAACCGCCGGTGGACCGCGCTTCGCGGCGAGGAGCTGGACGAGCGCTTCCCCGGCCTGCTGGACGCGGTCGTGGACGCCTACGAGCGCAGCGGCTGAGATCCCGGTTGCCCGGCCCACGACGGGCGGGCATGATCCCAGGCCATGGAACGAATCAACGTGCCGTTCGCCGGGGATGAACGCTCGATGCTCACCGCCTGGCTCGACTGGCATCGCGCCACGGTGTTCGCCAAGACCGA
Source organism: uncultured Actinomycetota bacterium (assembly GCA_963799975.1). GTDB lineage: Bacteria > Actinomycetota > Actinomycetes > Streptosporangiales > Streptosporangiaceae > Actinoallomurus. The sequence goes on from CAWCZF010000006.1 coordinate 2,992,379, forward strand.
GGGCCTGGCCGAGGACCTCGCGCACCGGCCACTGCTGGCCTCCTCGCCCCTGATGACGATCGCCGGCCTCATCAGCCACCTCTACTGGGTCGAACGCAGCTGGATCGAGCACATGATGCTCGGCGGCCCGGACGAGCAACCCTGGACCGAGGAGGACCCGGACAAGGACTTCCGCGCCGACGGAACGCCGCTGGCCGAGTTGCTGGCGGCGTACGAGCGGCAGTGCGCGAGCAACGACGAGGCCGTACGCTCGCTCGGCCTGGACGCCGAGTCGAAGCTGAAACGCCGGGGCGAGCACGTGACCCTGCGCTGGATCCTGGTGCACCTGATCGAAGAGACCGCACGTCACAACGGCCACATCGACATCCTGCGTGAGATGCTCGACGGCGTTACGGGCGATTAGCGATAAATGCTCCGCGTAAAGCGATCACATCGACGGTGATCGCAGGTTAGAGTTCCGACGTGCCGTTGCCGGGTTTCCTGACCGTCCGGGGCGTCGATCCGCATCACCTCGAGAGGTATCTGCTTCCTCATGAGGAGCAGACGGTGACGATCCGCCGGCACCCCGCCATGCTCCTGCGCTACATCCTCGAGGTCATCGGCGCGCTGGTCCTCGCCGGCGTCCTGACCGCGGTCATCTCGCAGGACACCGCGATCACCGTGGTCTGGCTCGTCTGGCTGGCGGTCGTCGGCCGGCTGGCGTTCAAGGTCTTCGAGTGGTCCGATGAGTTCTTCGCGGTGACCAAGGTCCGCGTCATGCTCGTCCACGGGCTCTTCACCCGCCGCGTCGACATGATGCCGCTCACCAAGGTCACCGACCTGACCGTCAACCGCTCGATCATGGGCCGGATGCTGGGCTACGGCACGCTCGTACTGGAGTCCGCGGGCCAGGACCAGGCGCTGTCGACGGTGGAGTACGTCCCCGAGCCCGAGGCCGTCTACCTGGAGATCTCGGCCGCGGCCTTCGGCCACGGCGACGACTGACCCCGGCTCAGGAGTCGAAGCCCACGCCGAAGGCGTCGAGCGCACGCAGCCACAGGTTGCGCCGGCCCGCGTGCTGGTCGGCGCGCGCCAGCGACCAGCGGGTGAGCTGCACCGCGCCGTACCTCAGCGGTTCGGGCGGGAACGGCACCGGCTTGGACCGCACCATCGCCAGCCGGGTGCGCTCGGTGTCCTCCCCGCCGAGCAGGTCGAGCATGACGTCGGCGCCGAAGCGCGTCGCGCCCACGCCGAGACCGGTGTAGCCCGCCGCGTACGCCAGCCGACCTCGGTGCGCCGTGCCGAAGAACGCGCAGAACCGGCTGCACGTGTCGATCACCCCGCCCCACGCGTGGGCGAACCGTACGTCGGCGAGCTGCGGGAAGGTCGTGAAGAAGTGCTCGGCGAGCAGCGCGAACGTGGCAGGGCGGCGTTCGAGCTCGGCCCGCACCGCGCCGCCGAAGTGGTAGATCGCGTCGTAGCCGCCCCACACGATCCGGTCATCGGCGGTCAGCCGGTAGTAGTGGAACCGGTTGCCCGAGTCGCCCACGCCCGTACGGCTCCGCCAGCCGACCGAGGCGAGCTGGTCCGCGGTGAGCGGCTCGGTGGCGAGCGCGTAGTCATAGACCGGTGCGATGAAGTGCCGCAGCCGCCGCAGCGGCGCGGGGAACCCGCCGGTGCCCAGCGCCACCCGGCCCGCGACGACCGCCCCGTACGGCGTCCGCAGCCGCAGCGCGCCGCCGTCCTCCTCGATCGAGCGCGCCGGCGTGCGCTCGAAGATCCGCACCCCCGCCGCCAGGCACGCCCGGCGCAGGCCCCACGCGAGCTTGGCCGGGTGCACGAGGGCGACGCCGTCGCGGTCCCACAGGCCGCCCGCGTACGTCGGCGAGGCCACCTCGGCGCGTACGGCCGCGGCGTCGAGCAGTTCCAGGCTCCGGCCGGCCGCGGCCGCGCGGTCCGCCAGTTCGGCCAGACCGTCGAGCTGCCAGTCCGCGGTCGCCACGTCCAGCTCGCCGGTGCGCTCGAACTCGGCGTCGATGCCGTGGGCGCCCACGGCGGCCTCGATGCCGTCGAGGTTCTCCCGGCCGAGGCGTTCGAGCGTGGTGATCTCGCCGGGCCAGCGGGCGAGGCCGTTGCCGAGTCCGTGCGTGAGGCTGGCCGCGCAGAACCCGCCGTTGCGCCCGGAGGCGGCGCCGCCCGCGACGTCCGCCTCCACCAGCACGACGTCGCACGACGGTTCGCGCTCCCGCGCTCGCAGCGCGGTCCACAGCCCCGTGTAGCCGCCGCCGACGACCGCGAGGTCGCAGGAGACGCGGCCGGTCAGTGCCGCGGCCGGCTCGGGCGCGCCCGGGCCGGCCAGCCAGTACGGCGTGGGGTCGGCGTCGGCGAGGGCCCTCAGCGCGTCCACGGCCTTACCGCCGGCGGCGTGCGACGACCGCGTTCCCGACCGTGAGCAGGATCCCCGCCACGAAGATCAGCGTGCCCATCACGTTGACCTGCGGCGGGAGGCCGTTCTTCTGCGCGCCCCAGATCCACAGCGGGAACGTCAGCGTCGACCCGCTGTTGAAGCTGGTGATGATGAAGTCATCGATCGACAGCGCGAACGCGAGCAGCCCGCCGGCCAGCACCGCCGGGAAGATCATCGGCAGTGTGACGAGCCGGAACGCCGTCCAGCCCGTGGCGCCGAGGTCGCGCGCCGCCTCGTCGATCGCCGGGTCGAGGGTCAGCACCCGCGAGCGTACGGTGACCGCGACGAAGGAGAGGGAGAACATGATGTGCGCGGCGACGATCGTCCAGTAGCCGCGGCCCACGTTGAGCTGCACGAAGAACGACAGCAGCGACGCGCCCATGACGGTCTCCGGCGCGGAGATCGCGGCGAACTGGACCAGGTTGAGCGAGCCCTGCCCGCGGAAGCGGTACCGGCCGAGCGCGAGCCCGATCAGGGTGCCCAGGACCGCGCTGCACAGCGTGGCGATCAGGGCGATCGTCAGGCTGTTGACCAGGGCCGTGGTCAGGTCCGGCACCGAGAAGAGCTGGGCGTACCACTTGAACGTGAAGCCCTGCCAGGTGAGGTTGAGCCGGCCCTTGGTGTCGTTGAACCCGAACGCGATCATGACCGCGATCGGCAGGCACAGCCAGACGATGACCAGCCAGGTGTAGCCGTGGAGCAGCCGGCCGGCCCAGCGGCCGCGCGGCCTGCGCGCGCTCGCCGGTGCCCGTTCGCCCTGCTCTACCGCGGTCGCGCTCATCGCGCCGCCACCTCCAGCACGTCCTCGGTGCCGAGCGCCTTCGCGTACAGGAAGATCCCGACGAGCAGGATCGCCATCAGCGTGAAGGACAGCGCCGCGGCCTGCGGATAGTCGGTGTTGACCAGATAGAGGTTCTGGATGATGTTGCCGATCATCGTGTTGTTGGTGCCGCCGAGCACGGTCGAGTTCACGTAGTCGGCGCTGACCGGCACGAACGTCATCAGCACGCCCGCGAACACCCCGGGCAGCGACAGCGGGAAGACCACGCGCACGAACGCCTGGACCGGCGCGGCGTACAGGTCCTGCGCCGCCTCGATCATCTTCGGGTCCACCCGTTCGAGCGCGACGTAGATCGGCAGCACCATGAACGGCAGGTAGTTGTAGGTGAGCCCGGCCACGACCGCGAAGCCGGTCGCGATCACGTGGAAGTCCTGCGGCAACAGCCCGGCGTCCTTCAGCGGCGACAGCACGATGCCGTCGTCGGCCAGCAGGAACTTCCAGGAGAAGGTGCGCAGCACGAACGAGACGAAGAACGGCAGGAGGATCAGGAACAGGTACGTCGTCTTGCGCGCGCCGCCCTTGAACGCGATCCAGTACGCCACCGGGTAGGCCAGCACGATGCAGGCGGCGGTGGCGAGCAGCCCGTAGACCAGCGACCGGATGAGCTGGTCGTCATAGGTGGACAGGCCGTCGCTGTAGTTCTGCCAGTGCCAGGTGAGCCGGAAGCCGTTGACGACGTCGCCCTGCATCAGCGAGAAGGACAGCATCACCACCATCGGCACCACGAAGAAGATCGCGAGCCAGAGCCCTCCGGGCAGGATCAGGGCGTACGGCGCGAAACGCCTGCGCATCGATCAACCCGCCGTGATGTGCTGGAAGACGGCGTTGTACTCCTTCTCCGTCGCGGGAGTCAGGCTGCGGTAGTGCCGCAGCCTCGCGTAGTCGTCCTTGGAGGGGAACACCAGCGGGCTCGCCGCGACCGCCTGGAGTGTCTTCTGGTCCGCGCCCGTCGCCTTGCTCGCGTCGGCCGCGATGACGTCCTTGGCGCCCGGCACCGGCGTGACGTAGTTGATGATCTCGGCGAGCTTCGCGGCGGTCGGCGGCTGGTACAGGTAGTCCATCAGCATCAGGGCGTCGACCGGGTTCTCCGCGGTCTTGGGGATCATCAGGTTGTCGGTCCAGATCGTCCCGCCCTCTTTGGGAATGACGAACTTCAGGCTCGACTTCTCCGAGAGGTTCTGCTGGAAGATGTCGCCGGACCAGGCCATGGTGAGCCAGACGTCGCCGCGGGTGAGGGCGTCGATGTAGTCCTGCTCGTAGTACTTGCGGACGATCCCCTTGCTCTTCTGCTCCTGGAGCTTGGCGCCCGCCTTCTTCCAGTCGTCCGGGGTCGACTTCTCCGGGTCGATGCCGAGCGCGAACATCCCGAAGTTCCCGATCTCCTGGCCGTCGGACATCATGCCGACCTTGCCCTTGAACGCCGGATCCCACAGGTCCTCGACGCTGGTGATCTCGCGTTTGGTCTTCTTCGGGTCATAGGCGATGCCGGTGATCCCGGTCGCGTACGGAATGCTGTAGACGTTCCCGGAGTCGAAGGACTCCTTCTTGTAGATCTCGTCGGCGTTCTTGGCGAAGTTCGGCAGCTTGGAGTGGTCCAGCGGGACGAGGTAGCCCAGCTCGACGAGCTTGGTGAACTCCACGCCGTTCGTGACGACCATGAGGTCATAGCCGATCGACTGGCCGGCCTGAAGCTGCGGCGCGATCTTGCCGAACCACTGCGGGTCGTCCTGGATGACCTCGCGGTAGGTCACCGTGACGCCGGTCGCCTGGGTGAACGCCTTCAGCGGCGTACGGCCCTTGTCCATGTAGAGCGGCCAGTTCGCGAAGTTCACGTGGCCGTGCTTGGTCTTGCCGGCCCAGTACTTCTGCACGTCGTTCTGCTTGGGCGGCGCGGCCTTCTGGCCCTTGACCCCGCAGGCGGCGAGGCCGAGGCCGGCGCCGCCGAGGCCGAGGACTTTCAGCGCGTCGCGCCGGCTGCTGGTCATGCCGCGAAGGAACGCGGGGTCAGTGCTCATATCGGTCAGGCTCCGATCACGTACGAGTGGCGCGGATCCCACGACAGCCAGACGCTGTCCCCTCGAGTGGCGACGTCGTCCGAAGAGGAGACGTTCTGCACGAAGACGACCACCTCGGCGCCGGTCGAGGTGGTCACGTTGTAGTTGGTGAACATGCCGAGGTAGACGACCTCGGTCACGGTGCCGCGCAGCGCGCAGGCGTCGCCGTCCGGAGGCGCCGCGCGTACGTCGATCTTCTCGGGCCGTACGGTGAGCTCGATCTCCTCGCCGGTCACGGCGTCCTTGGGCACCACGATCCGTTCCCTGGGACCCGGCTCGATCACGGCGGTGCCGGAGGCGTTGCGTGTGACGGTGCCGGACAGGACGTTGGAGGTGCCGATGAAGCCGGCCACGAACTTGGTCGCGGGCCGCTCGTAGATCTCCCGCGGCGAGCCGAGCTGCTCGATCAGGCCGTCGTGCATCACCGCGATACGGTCCGACATGGTCAGCGCCTCATTCTGGTCGTGCGTCACGTACACGAACGTGATGCCGACCTCGCGCTGGATGCGCTTGAGCTCGACCTGCATCGCCTGGCGGAGCTTGAGGTCCAGCGCGCCGAGCGGCTCGTCGAGCAGCAGCGCGCGCGGCCGGTTGACCAGGGCACGGGCGAGCGCCACGCGCTGCTGCTGGCCGCCGGACAGCTCGCGGGGTCGGCGTTTCTCCCGGCCCTTCAGGTCCACGATCTCCAGCATCTCGCCGGCGCGGCGGCTCACCTCGTCCTTGGCCACGCCCTTGCGGCGCAGCCCGAACGCGACGTTCTCGAACACGCTCATGTGCGGGAACAGCGCGTAGGACTGGAAGACCATGTTGATGTCGCGCTTGTTCGGCGGCACGCCCACGACGTTCTGGCCGTGCAGGAAGACCTCGCCCTCGGTCGGCTCGTCGAACCCGGCGATCATCCGCATCGTCGTGGTCTTGCCGCAGCCGGACGGGCCGAGCAGTGAGAAGAACTCCCCCTCGCCGATGGTCACGTCCACACCCTTGACCGCCGCCACGGCCTCGCCGCGCGACTGGAACGTCTTCACGATCCCCCGGAGCTCGATCGCGGCGAGCTCGGTGCCGGCTGGGGCAGCTGCCTCTTGTATCTCTGTCAAGTCAGGCTCCGATATGGCTCATGACGTGCTTGATACGCGTGTAGTCCTCGAACCCGTACATCGACAGGTCCTTGCCGTACCCCGAGTGTTTGAAGCCGCCGTGCGGCATCTCCGACGCGAACGGAATGTGGGTGTTGATCCAGACGGCGCCGAAGTCGAGCCGCTTGGCCATCCGCATCGCGCGTCCGTGGTCCTTGGTCCAGACGCTCGCCGCCAGCGCGTAGTCCACGCCGTTGGCCCAGCGCAGCGCCTCGTCCTCGTCGGAGAACCGCTGGACCGTGATGACCGGGCCGAAGATCTCGGTCTGGACCATCTCGTCGTCCTGGTCGAGGCCGCTGACGACGGTCGGCCGGTAGAAGAAGCCGCGGTCGCCGAGCCGCTCGCCGCCGGCGGCCACGTGGGCGTGCGCGGGCACGCGGTCGAGGAAGCCGCCGACGCGGGCGAGCTGGTTCGCGTTGTTCAGCGGCCCGAAGAAGGCGTCCTCATCCGACGGCGGCCCGACCTTCATCGCGCGTGCCTGCTCGGCGAGCGCGGCGACGAAGTCGTCGTGCACGCGAGGCCCGGCCAGGACCCGCGCTGCGGCGGTGCAGTCCTGGCCCGCGTTGAAGTAGCCGGCCTCGGCGATGCCGCGCGCGGCGACCTCGACGTCGGCGTCGTCGAAGACGATCACCGGCGCCTTGCCGCCGAGTTCGAGGTGGACCTTCTTCAGCGTCTCGGCGGCCTGCCGGGCGACCTCCTTGCCGGCACGCACCGAGCCGGTCACCGAGACCATCTGCGGCGTCGGGTGGGAGACCAGTTCGCGGCCGGTGTCGCGGTCGCCGCAGACGACGTTGAGCACGCCGGGCGGCAGGTGCTCCGCGGCGATCTCGGCCAGCAGAAGTGTCGTGACCGGTGTCGTATCGGATGGCTTGAGCACGACCGTGTTGCCCGCGGCCAGCGCGGGCGCGATCTTCCAGGTGGCCATGACCATCGGGTAGTTCCAGGGCGTGACCTGCGCGCAGACGCCGATCGGCTCGCGGCGGATCATCGAGGTGTGGCCGGCCAGGTACTCTCCTGCCGACCGGCCCTCCAGCAGGCGCGCGCAACCGGCGAAGAACCGGAACTCATCGACCATCGGGCCGATCTCCTCGTCCCGGGTCAGCTGGAGCGGCTTGCCGGTGTTGCGGCACTCGGCCTGGACCAGTTCCTCGGCCCGGGCCTCGACGGCGTCGGCGATGCGCAGCAGGGCCAGGCTCCGCTCCCCCGGCGTGGCGTCGCGCCAGCCGCCGAAGGCGCTCTCGGCGACGGCCATCGCGGCGTCGACGTCGGCGGCACCCGACACGGGCGCCTCCTCGTACGGCTCGCCGGTGCTCGGGTCGATCACCTCGGACGTGCGCCCGCCCTTGGTGTCGACGTACTCGCCGCCGACGAAGTTGCGCAGAGCCACCTTCGACCTCCGACCGTGATCCCGGATGGTCCACGACCCTGGCAGAACAATTCGCCCGAAACAAGGGATTCCGTTGTTACAATCGGATTTCACGACGGAATCCTTGACAATCCGGGTGTAGGTGACACGATGTCGCATCGAGGAGGGACTCGATGGCCCACGAACGCCCGCCCCCCGTACGGCAGGCGCCGAACGGGCGGCGCCCAGGTGTGACCCTCGACGACACGTCAAAGAAGATCATTGAGCTGCTCCAGGCGGACGGGCGACGCTCGTACGCCGCGCTCGGCAAGGCCGTCAACCTGTCCGAGGCGGCGGTACGCCAGCGGGTCCAGCGGCTGCTCGAGTCGGGCGTGATGCAGATCGTCGCGGTCACCGACCCCCTCTCCCTGGGCTTCCTGCGCCAGGCCATGATCGGCGTCAGGTGCGAGGGCGACCTGGAGGCGGTCGCGGACGTGCTCGCGGCGATGGACGAGATCGACTACGTGGTGATCACGGCCGGGTCCTTCGACCTGCTCGCCGAACTCGTCTGCGAGAGCGATGACCACCTCCTCGAACTCCTCGGCCGCATCCGCGCCATCCCCGCCGTGACCAGCACCGAGAGCTTCGTCTACCTCAAGCTCCGCAAGCAGATCTACTCCTGGGGAACCCGGTGACCTCAGCGCAAGGAGAGTTAAGCCCCATGAACATCCAGGACGCGGCCAAACGACATCTATGGATGCACTTCACGCGCATGTCGGCCTACAAGGACGCCGACGTACCGGTCATCGTGCGCGGCGAGGGCCCGTACGTCTATGACGACCGCGGCCGCCGCTACCTGGACGGGCTGTCGGGTCTGTTCGTCTCCCAGATCGGCCACGGGCGCACGGAACTCGCCGAAGCCGCGGCGCGCCAGGCGGGCGAGCTCGCGTACTTCCCCCTCTGGTCCTACGCCCACCCGAACGCCATCGAACTGGCCGAGCGCCTGGCCCACCTCGCCCCCGCCGACCTCAACCGGGTGTTCTTCACCACGAGCGGGTCCGAGGCGGTCGAGTCGGCGTTCAAACTGGCACGCAACTACTTCAAGCTGGTCGGGCAGCCCTCGCGCTTCAAGGTGATCAGCCGGGACATCGCCTACCACGGCACGACGATGGGCGCGCTGTCGATCACCGGCCTGGCCGACATCAAGCCGCCCTTCGAGCCGCTCGTGCCCGGGTCCGTACGCGTGCCGAACACCAACTTCTACCGCGCGCCCGAGCACGGCGACTCCCTGGAGGACTTCGGGCGATGGGCGGCTGACGAGATCGAGCGCGCCATCCTGCGCGAGGGCCCGTCGTCGGTGGCCGCCGTCTACCTGGAGCCGGTGCAGAACTCCGGCGGCTGCTTCCCGCCGCCGCCCGGCTACTTCGAGCGCGTCCGCTCGATCTGCGACCGGCACGGCGTGCTGCTCGTCTCCGACGAGGTGATCTGCGCGTTCGGCCGGCTCGGGCACTACTTCGGCTCGGAGCGGTACGGGTACCGGCCCGACATCATCACCTTCGCCAAGGGGCTCACCTCCGGGTACTCCCCGCTGGGCGGGATGCTCGTGAGCGACCGGCTGATGGAGCCGTTCGCGGACGGCGCGGCGACGTTCCTGCACGGCGTGACGTTCGCCGGGCATCCGGTGTCCTCGGCGGTGGCGCTCGCCAACCTGGACGTGTTCGAGAAGGAGAAGATCCTCGACAACGTGCGTACGCACGAGGCGACCTTCCGCTCGACGCTGGACAAGCTCCACGACCTGCCGATCGTCGGCGACGTACGCGGCGACGGGTACTTCTACGGGATCGAGCTGGTCAAGGAGAAGTCCGCCAAGGCGACCTTCTCCGACGCCGAGTCCGAGCGGCTGCTGCGGGGCTTCCTGTCGCCCGCGCTCTTCGAGGCCGGCCTGGTGTGCCGGGCCGACGACCGCGGCGACCCGGTCATCCAGCTCGCGCCGCCGCTGATCTGCGGCCCGGAACACTTCGATGAGATCGAGCGGATCCTGCGCTCGGTGCTGACGGAGGCATGGAGCCGGCTTTGACCGAACTCTCCGGCACCGAGCGCACACGGCACCGGCGACTGCGCGAACAGGGCCGTACGGACCGGGCGACCCTGTTCGACGTACTGCGCGCCGGTTTCGTCTGCCACCTCGGCGTCGTCGTGTCCGGAACCCCGATGGTGCTGCCGACCGTGTACGGGTTCGACGCCGGCTTCCTGTACTTCCACGGGTCGGTGGCGAGCCGCAGCCTGACCGGTACGGAGCCGGTGTGCGTGACGATCACCCACATCGACGGCCTGGTCCTGGCCCGTTCGGTGTTCGAGCACGGGGTGAACTACCGGAGCGCGATGATCTACGGCGTGCCGCGGGTGCTCACCGGCCCGGCCAAGCTCGCCGCCCTCCAGGTGCTGACCGAGCACGCGGCACCGGGCCAGTGGGACTACGCACGCCGGCCGAGCCGCAAGGAACTGGCCGCCACCGCGATCCTGGCACTGCCCCTGGACGAGGCGTCGGTGAAGATCGCCTCCGGCCCGCCAGGCGACGGCGAGGGACCGGACGCGGAACTCGGCCTGTGGGCCGGGGTGGTGCCGATGGAAACGCTCCGCCACCCACCCGAACCCGACCCCGCCCTGCCCGACGACCTGGCAACACCCGCCCACATCATCGCCCTCACCCACACCCCCTGACCCCGGCCCGCCCGCGTCCCGCATTTGCCGTGGCGCCGCATCCCCTTGTGCCCGCACGCCACCACCTCTGACAGGGCACCAGCAGCGCGCCCCGCCGCTGGGCCTATCGAGCGGGACGCAGGTCGGGGGCCGATCCCGGCCGGTTGAGCACCAGAAAGCCGTCCCGGCTCCGGACGACTTCGTACCCGGATCGCAGCAGCAGGCTCACCCTGGCGCGCTGCTCGTCCACGGTCGCGAACGGGAACGTACGCACCCGGGTGTCGGCCACCACCCACGGCGCCCAGCGCGGCCGATCGTCCCAAAGCAACACGCGCGTGCGCCCGGTGAGTCGTGGCCCCACCCCGTTGGGCGCCTCGACCAGCACCCCGTCGGGCACGGCCGTCAGCAGCGCCGCGGCCGCCCGCGCCCGCGCGTCGCGATGGTAGAACCCGGGTTCACAGAGCCGCTCGAAGGCGAAGTGCGGGACGACGGCCAGCGCCGCCGCCAGCGCCGCAACAGGCCAGACCCGCCCGCTCCAGAACCGCCCACTCCGGGCCCGCCCGCCAAGCCGAGTCCGAGCTGCCTGCTCCCGCGCCCCCGTCCGCCCATCACGACCCGTCCGACCTCCCCGCCCCGGCTGATCTCCCGACCCCGGCTGCTCTACCGGCTCCGCCTGGACGTCTCGGCCCGCGGGCTCCCCCGGCTCCGGCCAGGCCGTTGGATCCGCCCGCTCCCCCTCGTCCGGCCGAACCTCCCCATCCGGCTGAACCTCCGCGTCCGGCTGAACCTCCGCGTCCGGCCGAACCCCTCGCTCCGCAGGCTCCCCGCGGTCCGGCTCGGCCTCTCGACCGGCCTGCTCCCCCGCCTCCGGCGCAACCGCTCTCCCTGCCCGGCTCGGCTCGGTCAGGCGCGCCGCGCCGTCGACGGCGGCCGCCACCAGCAGCGCCGCCACCGCCACGTTGTAGTGGAACCTCGGTTCCCACCAGTGCCCGAACCGGCTGGCCAGCATCCGCTCGGCCAGCAGCGGCAGCACCGACAGGGTGATCGGCGAGGCCAGCGGGAGCAGGAGCAGCGGCCCCACCAGCCACAGCATCGTCGTCGCCTTGACCCGCGGTGTGACCAGCAGCTTCAGCGCGGTCCACGGGTGGGTGACCGCGTGCAGCGCGGCGTGGGGCAGGTCGCGGCCGAGCGCGTCGTAGGCCCAGTAGTAGTCGGCCCGACCGCCGAAGGCCGGGATCAGCACCCGCGAGGCCAGCCAGGTCCAGAACAGCCCGCACGCCACGAAGGCCGCCGCGCGACGCCGCTCGCCGGTCCGGGTCAGCAGGTAGAACCCGAAACCCGCGACGAGGAGCCCCAGGTCCTCCTTGACGAGCAGCAGGGCGGCCGCCGCCGCGACGGACTGCCATCGGCGGCCGGCCTCGTGGCGTTCGAGCATGAGCAGGGACAACACGGGCACGAACGCCAACTCGTGGAAGTCGAAGGCCAGCGTCTCGACCACCGGCCAGGCCAGGGCGTACACGCCGGCGACGCAGTACGCGGGCCCGGCGCCGAGCCGCCGCCGCGCGTACGCCCACAGCGGGACGATCGCCAGCGCGAGCAGCACGGACTGCGCGACCAGTAGCGTCGCGGGCCCGTCGTGGATCCAGTACAGCGGCGCGAGCACGGCGAGGATCGGCGAGAAGTGGTCGCCCAGCACGTTGAAGTGCGCGCCGAACCCGTTGTGCACCCCCTTGACGATCGAGAAAGGCAGGTGCAGGCGGCTGTAGGACCGTACGGCCTGATCGAAGATGACCAGGTCGTACGTCGTGGTGCGGAACGCCCAGAACCGGATGAGGGAGTACGCCGAGTAGAGGACGGCGACGGCGACGGTCAGCCCGCCCACCGCGAGCGCCCGCCGCCGGGCCGCCTCTCGCGGTGCCGTCGGGGCCGTCGCCTCGGTGGTCTCGGCGAGCATCAGCCGAGCGCACCGCTCAGACGTGCGGCGTACTCACGTGCCTCGTCGTCGGACTCGTATTTAGTCCGCGGCCAGAAGAACCCGCGCAGGCCGTCCTTGGGATTGCGCGGCACGACGTGCGTGTGCAGGTGGGGGACGCTCTGGCTGATCTTGTTGTTCATCGCGACGAACGAGCCGGCGGCGCCGAGCGTGGCCTCCATCGCCGCGGCAAGGCGCTGCGCGGCGCCGAAGAACGGGCCCAGCAGATCGCCGGGCAGATCGGGCAGCGTCGCGTAGTGCGTACGCGGCACGAGCAGCGTGTGCCCCTTGAACAGTGGCCGGCTGTCGAGAAACGCCAGGACGGGCCCGTCGTCCAGCACGAAGTGGGCGGGTCGCCTGCCCGCGACGATCTCGCAGAACGCGCAGTCCATGGTGGGCATTCTTTCGCTTACGGTGGGCTTATGTGATGTCGGTAGAGTCCGGGATCGTGCAGTTCGAGAAGGTTGCCTTCCGGTACCGACGCCGCGCACCCTGGGTGCTACGTGACGTGACGCTGACCGTACCGCGCGGCCGGATCGTGGAGGTCAACGGGTCCAACGGAGCGGGCAAATCAACGTTGCTGCGGCTGCTCGCCGGGGTCGTCCCGCCCGTACGCGGCCGCGTCACCGGGCGGCCCGCGCGGATCGGCTACGCGCCGGAGCGGTTCCCGGCCGCCCAGCCGTTCACCGCGAGCGCGTACCTGGGCCACATGGCGCGGGTACGCGGCGTGCCGCCCGCCCGCGCCGTGGAGTGGGCCGAACGCCTGGGTCTGGCCGGCCTGCTGAACACGCGCCTGCCGGACCTGTCCAAGGGCAGCGCGCACAAGGCAGGGCTGGTCCAGGCCCTGCTGGCCGCGCCCGACCTGCTGGTGCTGGACGAGCCGTTCGCGGGTCTGGACACCGAGACGCGCAGCGCGCTCCCCGCCCTGCTGACCGAACTGGCCGCCGGCGGCACCTCGGTCGTCGTCAGCGATCACCAGGGCGACCTGCGCGAACTGCCCGGCATCGTACGCTGGCACGTCTCGGGCCACACGGTGACGCACGGCGACCTCCCGGAGGAACACGTGGTCATCGAGGTCACCGTCCCACCCGACGAGGCCGACGAACTGGTCACCCGCCTGACCGCCGACGGCTACCAGGCGCGGCGCCGATGATCGCGGTGATGCGGTTCCAGTTGAGCGGATATGTACGATCGACGCGCGCGCTGCACCCGGTCATCGCCCTGGCCCTGCTCGTGGCGATCGTCTTCTCCAGCCCGCTCGGCGGGACGCCGGCCCAGGTACGCCAGGGTGCGCTGAACGCGGTCGCCGACCTCGCCGCACTCGTCTTCCCGATCTGCGCCTGGGCCGCACGCGGCCTCCTGGACACCGAACCGGACGCCCAGCGGCACATCTCGGCCGTCGCCGCGGGCCGGGTCCGCGCGATCCTGGCCGCTACGACCGCGGCGTACGGCTTCAGCGTCGTACTGGCGCTGCTGGCCCCGGTCTATCCCCTGATCCAGGCGTCCGGCTCGGGCCTGCCGCTCCACGCCGAACTGGTGACCGTCGCGCTGCTGCCACTGTCCGCCCTGGCCGCGACGGCGCTCGGGGCGCTGACGAGCCGAGCGGTGCTGCCGTCGCCGGGAACCTCGATCCTGGTGCTGCTCGGCGTCTGCGCCGCGAACCTGATCCTCGGGCTTGGCCCGCTGAGGTTCCTGACCGTCCCGATGATCGAGTGGATGCGCGCCACCGCCAACGGCGCGACCGGCCTGGAACACGCCTTCCCCGAACTCGCGCTACGCACCTTGGCCTGGGCCACCGTGGCCGCCACCTTCTACGCCTGGCTCCGCCGTACCCGCCCGTAGCCAGATGTACCTAGATGTACCTCCCACCGCCCACCATGCCCAGGGGCTCCGGGCCCCCACCGCCCGCAGCAGGCACCCTCCGCAGCTCCGGAGGCCGTCGCGGCGCACGCTCCCCGCACCTCGTTGAGAAGTCACCACCGGCTGCGAGTCGGGCAGGTCACGTCGACCGAAGCCGCTCCATCTCCGAGGCCAGCCGGTCCAGGAAGGCGTCGACCTCGGGCTGCCGGTAACCCGCCCGCATCCGCGTGCCGGCGAACGCGGCGCCCTTCACCTCTGATGGCCGCGCCCGATTTTCACGCAGTGCGGTGATGGTCGCGTCGAGGAACGCGTCCACCTCCTCCTCGTCATAGCCGGCGCCGAGCCGCGTGGCGCTGAACTGGACGTTGCGGATGAGCCCGACCAGCCGATCGACCTCGCTGGACCGCATCCGGCTCCGCGCACCGCTGTCCTCGAGCTGCCGTACGTAGTCATCGAGCGCGGCGTCGACGGGTTTCATCCGATAGCCACGCAAGGTCCGTCCGAACCTCATGGCGTTCACCTCATCCGGGCTCACCGGCGGCGCGTAGAGGGGGGACCGGCCGAGCGTCCCCTCGATACGAGCGACGAGCGCGTCCACCTGATGCCGGTGATACCCCCGGATGGAACGCGGAAAGACAGGCACCCGCCCATTGTTTCCGATCTCCGAGCACGGGTCGACCCGATCCGCTACCTCTGCTCGGTGCGCGCCGGCCGCTGTACTTCCTCGGGCATCGCCGCGAGCTGACCGCAGGCGCCGTCGATCTCCTGGCCGCGAGTGTCGCGTACGGTCACGGGCACGCCGTGGGCCTCCAGGCGGCGTACGAACTCCGTCTGGTCTGCGGGCCTGGACGCGGTCCACTTCGAGCCCGGCGTGGGGTTGAGCGGGATCAGGTTGACGTGCACGGGGTGGCCCTTGATGAGCCGTCCCAGCAGGTCGGCGCGCCACGCCTGGTCGTTGATGTCGCGGATCAGGGCGTACTCGATCGAGATGCGGCGCCGCGTCCGGTCGGCGTACGCCCAGGCGGCGTCCAGCACCTCGGCGACCTTCCAGCGCGTGTTGATCGGCACGAGCTCGTCGCGCAACTCGTCGTCGGGCGCGTGCAGCGAGACCGCCAGGCGCACCTTCAGGTCGAGGTCGGCGAGACGGCCGATCGCCGGAACGAGCCCGACCGTCGAGACGGTGATGTTGCGCTGGGAGATGCCAAGGCCCGCCGGGCTCGGATCACTGAACCGGTGGATCGCCCGCACGATGTTGGAGAACGTGGCCAGCGGCTCGCCCATCCCCATGAAGACGATGTTGCTGACCCGCCCCGTGCCACCGGGAACCTCACCCCGTGCGAGCGCGCGCGCCCCCGCCACGACCTGCTCGACGATCTCCGCCGTCGACAGGTTGCGCGTGAGACCGGCCTGCCCGGTCGCGCAGAAGGGGCAGTTCATGCCGCAGCCGGCCTGTGAGGAGACGCACATCGTCACCCGGTCGGGATAACGCATCAGCACCGACTCGATGAGCGTGCCGTCGAACGCCTTCCACAGCGTCTTGCGCGTCAGCCCCTCATCGCAGACCTGATCGCGTACGGGCGTCAGCAGCGACGGCAGCAACTCGGCCACGAGCCGCTCGCGAACGGCGGCGGGAAGATCGGTCATGTCCGCCGGATCGTCGGCGAGCCGCCCGAAGTAGTGCCGCGAGAGCTGGTCGGCACGGAACTGCTTTTCACCGAGTGCGGCAACCGCCTCGCGACGCTCGTCCGAGGACAGGTCGGCGAGGTGCCGTGGCGGCTTCGCCCGCCGCGGAGCGGCGAAGGTCAGTTGAGCGAGCATGACCGTACCAGTGTGGCAGACGCCCACAGCAGCTTTGACCACCCAGCACCGTCCCCCAGGGTCTCGATCCACCTCCCCTGATCACACCCGCCACTAACCCGGCTCACCGCACCACACCGCTATCGACCCGCCACGACCAGCTCATCCCGCGGTCGGAGGACTACGGAAGGCAACGGCGACCGCTTCGACGAGCACGCGCCGGGCCGGGTATTCGCCAAGACGGCGTCTGTCGGCAGGTCGTTACTCCCCTGGAGACCTCGGACTCACTACAGTCCCTTCCTATGCCGGTATTGCGTAGAACGCCGCGGGAGGCGAAGGTCCTACTCAGCGACACGAGCCCGTACGGGAGCCGTGTCCTCGACATCGAGTACGACCACGTCGCAACGGCGGCCTACCTGCGTACGAGCGACGGTGAGACGGTCGCCTCCACCTGGGTCGCCAATCACCAGGAGGCTCCCTACCACGCCGATCTGGCGCGTCTCAATGCCGGACTCGTGCCGGCCATGCCCAGCGGCCGTACGAAGCACCCCAAAGGGCGCGCTCCGCTCGACGCGCGGACCCTGAAGGTCGTGTGGTTCGAGGAGGGCGACGGGGTCGCGCTCCTCGAGAGCGGGCAGCCGCTCTGCGTCATTCCCGGCTGGTCCGACATGGACCGCGGGATCCCCGGCTACAGCCGGGAGGCGATCGGCCGGAGCCCGTTCGCATTCGCGCTGGATGACGAGATCGACGAGTTGGGCCCGCGCATCCTGCAGGCACGGGCGTACTGGGACTGGCGGCGTGGCACCGGCGCCTGGGAGGGGTTCCAGCAGTCGCTGCTCGGCCACCTCCTGAGCCGCCTCGGGCCCGGCGGCTACTACTGGCACGACGTCGGACGGCAGTCGGGCGGCCGTACGGACACCGGGTCGCACTCGACCGTGCCCGCGCCCCGTACGTCCACCACCACGCCCACGCCGCGCGCGCCGCTCGTCGGAGTGTCAGAGCGCCCCGCCCGTGGCGACCGCGCGTACAACGTGCTGTCCACCGTGGGAATGAGCTGCCAGCGGATGCCGACGGTCGAGCTGTATGAGGACAACGTCGGCGACCACGCGCGCATCGAGCTGGCGGTCGCCACCATCCTGCCCAGCGTGCGCGTGGGCGGCATCTTCCCCTGGCTCGCGCAGTATCCATGGCAGGCCGTCACCTCCTTCGCCTCGGGCGACAATGTGAAGTGGTACCACGAGGCTCGGACGTTCCCGCTCGGCCCGGCGTGGGAGGGCGTGCTGTTGCTCGACAACCCGAACCGCCTGGAGGGCCCGGACGCGCCGGACCTGACGTCGTTCTCGTTCGGCGGCGACCCGGTGCAGTGGCTTTGGCTGGTGCCGGTCACCGAGGAGGAGCGGCAGTTCGGCAAGCGGGAGGGCGCGGAGGCGCTGATCGAAAGGCTCGCCCGCGAAGGACGCAGCTGGGTGGTCGGCGAAGACTGACCGCCCGCCCAGGCCACTACGGCCCCGGTCGGGAACGGGCCGCCCCGTACGGGGCCCGTACAGCCCTAGGTCGGCGGCGTGCCCGCCTCCGCCACGGCCGTCAGTTCGGCGGGACGAACGCCTCCAGGAGCAACCACACCACCGGTACGGTCGCGAGCAGCGAATCGAGGCGGTCCATCACTCCGCCGTGCTCGGGCAGCAGATTCCCCATGTCCTTGATCCCGAGATCACGCTTGATCACCGACTCGATCAGGTCGCCCAGCGTCGCCGAGCACACCGCGGCCGCGCCGACGATCAGGCCCTGCCACCAGTGTCCGTGCAGCAGCCACGGCAGCAGGATGCCACCCACGATCATGCAGGTGAGAGCGGACCCGGCCAGCCCTTCCCAGGTCTTCTTCGGGCTGATCGACGGGGCCAGTTTGTGGCTGCCCAGGAACGAGCCGGCGAAGAACCCGCCGACGTCGCTCGCGACCGTGACCGCTACGAAGATCAGTACGCGGTCCGGGCCGTCCGAGGGGGTCAGCAGCAGTACGACGAAGCCGGCGAGGAACGGCACGTACGCGACGGCGAACACGCCCGACGTCGCATCGCGGACGTACCCGTCCTGGCCCAGCGGCAGGCGCCAGAGCAGCACCCCGAGCACGGTCAGCCCGAAGCCCGCGACGAGCCCCGTCGTACCCCAGAAGTAGGTGCATAGCAGCATCGCGAGGCCGCCGGCCATGACCGGCACCCACGGGATGCGGATGCCGCGCGTGCCGAACGCCCGGATGAACTCCCACACGCCGACGCCGAGGAAGACGATGACGACGCCGAGGAAGATCTCCTTGACCGTGTAGAGCGACAGGAGCACCATCGCGCCCAGCCCCACGCCCACGGCTGCGGCGATGGGGAGGTTACGACCGGGTCCGCGCTTCTTCTTGCCCGTGTCCGCCAGCTCCTCCGGGATTTCCGGTGCCGGTACGGGGGCTTGTTCGAGTCCCACTAGACCTCGAGCAGCTCGGCCTTCTTGTGCTCGAGCAGCTCGTCGATCTTCGCGACGTGCTGGTGCGTGGAGTCGTCGAGATCCTTCTCCGCGCGGTGCACCTCGTCCTCGCCCGCGTCGCCGGCCTTGGCGAGCTTGTCCAAGGCGTCCTTGGCGTGCCGGCGAATGTTGCGGATCGAGACCTTCGCGTCCTCCGCCTTGTGCCCGGCCACCTTGATGAACTCCTTGCGGCGTTCCTCCGAGAGCTCGGGGAAGACCACACGGATGATCTTACCGTCATTACCCGGGTTGACCCCCAGGTCACTGTCCCGGATGGCCTTTTCGATCGCGGTCATGGACGAGGCGTCGTACGGCTGGACGATCACCATGCGCGGCTCGGGCAGCTGGAACGACGCGAGCTGGTTGATGGGCGTGGGCGTTCCGTAGTACTCCGCGGTGATCTTGTTGAACATCGCGGGTGTGACCCGGCCCGCCCGAATACTGGTGAAGTCGTCCTTGGCGACAGTGACGGCCTTGTCCATCTTCTCCTCGGCCTCGAGGAGGATATCGTCGATCACCTTAGGCTCCTGAATTTCAACTGTCCGCCGGGCTTACCAATGTGCCGATCTTCTCACCGCGTACGGCCCGCACGATATTGCCCTGACCCATCAGGTCGAAGACGACGATCGGCAGACCGTTGTCCATGCACAGGCTGATCGCGGTGGAGTCCATGACCTTCAACCCGCGCTGAAGCACCTCGCCGTACTCCAGCCGGTCGAACCGGAAGGCATCCGGGTTCTTCTTCGGGTCGGCGTCGTACACGCCGTCGACCTGCGTCCCCTTGAGCACCGCGTCCGCGGAGATCTCCAGCGCGCGCTGCGCCGCGGCCGTGTCGGTGGAGAAGAACGGCTGGCCGATGCCCGCGCCGAAGATCACCACGCGGCCCTTCTCAAGGTGCCGGATGGCACGCCTGGGGATGTACGGCTCGGCGACCTGACCCATCGTGATCGCGGTCTGCACCCGGGTGTCGACGCCGAGCTTCTCCAGGAAGTCCTGGAGCGCCAGGCAGTTGATCACGGTGCCGAGCATGCCCATGTAGTCACCGCGGGCGCGGTCCATGCCGCGGGCCGACATCTGCGCGCCGCGGAACATGTTGCCGCCGCCGCAGACCACCGCGACCTGCACTCCCTCGCGCGTGACCTCGGCGACCGCCTTGGCGATGTGCTGGACGACGGCGGGGTCGATGCCGAGCCCCTCACCGCCGGCGAACGCCTCGCCGGACAGTTTGAGGAGCACGCGCTCCCAGCCGTGTGACGACGGAGCCGCCGTCGTGTCGGTCGTCTCGTTCTCCTGCACGGCGGCGGCTCCTTCGTCTCGTGATCTGCTCGGCCTCAGGCCTGTCCGACCTTGAAGCGGGCGAAGCGCTCAACGCTGACGCCGGCCTCTTGGAGGACCTTCGCGATCGTCTTCTTCGGGTCCTTCACGAACGGCTGCTCGAGCAGGACGAAGTCCTTGAAGTAGGACCGCACGCGGCCCTCGACGATCTTCGGGATCGCCTGCTCGGGCTTGCCCTCGTCGCGGGTGATCTGCTCGGCGAGAGCCCGCTCCTTGGCGACGACGTCGGCCGGGACGTCGTCGTTGCTCAGGTACTTCGGCGCCATCGCGGCGATCTGCTGCGCGACGTCCTTGGCGACCTGGGCGTTGTCGGTGTCGAGCTCGACCAATACGCCGGTGGTCGGCGGCAGCGACGGGTCGGACTTGTGCAGGTAGCTGCCCACGAACGCGCCCTTGAAGTGCGCGAACCGGCGCAGCTCAAGCTTCTCACCGATTTTGGCGCTGTGGTCGTTGATCAGCTGCTGAACGGTCAGGCCCGGCTCGATCTCGCTCGCGAGCAGCGCGGGCACGTCGGCCGGCTCGCTGCCCGCGACGTACGCCGCGATGCGGTCGGCGAGTTCGATGAACTGCTCGTTCTTCGCGACGAAGTCGGTCTCGCAGTTCAGCTCGATGAGGGTGCCGTCGCCCGAGCCGTTGAAGTGCTCGGCGACCAGGCCGTTGGCCGCCGTACGCTCCGCGCGCTTGCCGACGTCCTTGGCACCCTTGAGACGCAGTAGCTCGACGGCCTTGTCGAAGTCGCCCTCAGAATCCACGAGCGCCTTCTTGCAGGCCATCATGCCGGAGCCGGTGAGCTCACGGAGCCGCTTGACGTCGGCGGCGGTGGTGTTCGCCATTGTGGTCGTGTCTCTCTTCGTCGTCGTCTCTCGTCAGGCTTCCTGAGCGGACTGCGCGGGCTCGGCGGCCGCGGGGGTCGCCGTCTCCTCTGCGGCCGCGGGCTCGGCGGGAGCCTCGGTCGCCGTCTCCTCGGTCGCCGCGGGCTCGGCGGCCTCGGTCACCGTCGCCTCGTCGGTGCTCGCCTCGTCCGTGCTCTCCTCGGCGGCCGCGGGAGCGTCCTCGACCGGAGCCGCGGTCTCGGCGGCCGGCGCGTCGCCCTCGTCCTTCTTCTGCAGCAGCTCGCGCTCCCACTCGGCGAGCGGCTCCTCGGCGCCGACGGCGGCCGGCTTCTCGTCGCCGGAGGTGGAGGCTCCGGCGCGGGAGATCAGCCCGTCGGCCACGGCGTCCGCGAGGACCCGGGTGAGGAGGCTGACGCTGCGGATCGCGTCGTCGTTGCCCGGAATCGGGTAGTCGACCTCGTCCGGGTCGCAGTTGGTGTCGAGGATCGCGACCACCGGGATGTTGAGCTTGCGCGCCTCGTTGACGGCGATGTGCTCCTTCTTGGTGTCACAGATCCACACCGCGCTGGGCACGCGCGCCATGTCCCGGATGCCGCCGAGGGTGCGCTCGAGCTTGTCCTTCTCACGCTTGCGCATGAGGAGTTCCTTCTTGGTCAGGCCGGAGCCCGCGACGTCGTCGTAGTCGAGCTCCTCGAGCTCCTTGAGCCGCGTCAGGCGCTTGTGCACCGTGGAGAAGTTGGTGAGCATGCCGCCCAGCCAGCGCTGGTTGACGTACGGCATGCCGACGCGCTGCGCCTGCTCGGAGATCGACTCCTGCGCCTGCTTCTTCGTGCCGACGAACAGGATCGTGCCGCCGTGGGCGACGGTCTCCTTGATGAAGTCGTACGCGCGGTCGATGTAGGACAGCGACTGCTGCAGGTCGATGATGTAGATGCCGTTGCGCTCGGTGAAGATGAAGCGCTTCATCTTCGGGTTCCAGCGCCGGGTCTGATGCCCGAAATGCACGCCGCTCTCGAGGAGCTGCTTCATGGTGACGACGGGTGCCATTGCCCGTGCTCTCCTGTCTTGGCCCAGTCGTGCTCGGGCCACGTCTCGGTTGTCCCTGCGCCCGTGCGTGCCCCTCCCGTGACTGTCGCCACGGACCGAGAGGGCCGCCCCACCTTCACACCGATGGCCGGCGGGCGCGTGAATTCGGTCATGTGACCGTTCAGCCAGTGTACCGGCGGTACGCAGTCGTCGTGGAATCCACAGGGTTCATCCCCCGGTTATCCACATTCCACGGAGGCCCTTCCGCCGGGCGGGGAGCAGGCGCGACCGTAGGTCCCATGATGTGGACCGGAGTGATCGCCCTGGTCACGGCTCTGCTGCCGCCACACGGCCCGGCCTGGCAGTGGCCGCTGCGACCGGCGCCGAAGATCCTGCGCCCGTTCGATCCGCCCGCTCATCCGTGGGAGCCGGGGCACCGCGGCGTGGACCTGGCGGGGCGGCCGGGACAGCCGGTGTACGCGGCGGGCGCGGGAAGGGTGGGATTCGCCCGCGACCTGGCGGGCCGGGGTGTCGTGACGGTCGTCCACGGCACGTCACGCACGACCTACCTGCCCGTACGCCCGACGGTCCGCCCAGGTCAGGAGGTGGCGGCGGGCGCGCGCATCGGCGTCATCGAGGACGTCCTGGGCCACTGCGGCCAGTCCGTCTGCCTGCACTGGGGCCTGCGCCAAGGCGCGGCCTACCTGGACCCACTGACGCTGCTGGGACTCGCCCCCGTACGCCTCCTCCCCTGGTGGGACGAGCCGGAGCCTCGCACGGACGACACCGAGCCGTACGACCTCGCGCCCCTCACGGACCGCCCCGCCTCCGGCTGCGCCCCACCCGGACTCATGCGCGTGGTGTCAGACGCCTATGACCCCACGGGTCCCGCCGATCTCGCGGGCCAAGTTATCCACAGAAAGCGAAACCTCTACCACGGACAGTGAAATTACGGCAGCTTCGTGACCGGAGGTGAGGTTCATGCGCGCGAAGGACGTGCTCGGGCGACTCGGCGAGGAAGCGGCCGTACGCCATCTGACCGAGCTGGGCTGGACGATCATCCAGCGCAACTGGCGCTGCCCCGAGGGCGAGCTCGACATCGTCGCCACAGACGGATACGGCCTGGTGGTGTGCGAGGTGAAGACCCGTTCCAGCCTCGACTACGGCACTCCCGTGGAGGCCATCACACCAGCCAAGGCGGCGCGGTTACGCCGGCTGTCGGCACGCTGGCTCGACACGTACGGCATCGGCCACGTCCCCATTCGCATCGACGCCGTCGGTCTCGTGTCCGAGGGCGGCGGCCGGTTCAGCGTCGACCATCTGAAGGGAGTGTGCTGAGGATGCCCCTCGCGCGCACGAGAGCCGTGGCCCTCCTCGGCGTCGACGGGCAACTCGTCGACGTCGAGGCGGCCATCACCAACGGCGTGCCCGGCCTGCACCTGGTCGGCCTCCCGGACACCGCCCTCAGCGAGGCACGCGACCGCGTACGCGCGGCGATTTTCCATAGTGGCGAGACGTGGCCTAACAGACGCGTCACCGTAAGCCTTTTTCCGGCTAGCTTGCCCAAGAAAGGAAGTGGCTTCGACCTGGCGATATGCGTCGCGATCCTCGGTGCGGGCGAGGCCGTGCCCACGGACGCCTGTGCGGGCCTGGTGATGATCGGCGAGCTGGGCCTCGACGGCCGGATCCGCCCCGTCTCCGGCGTCCTGCCCGCAGTGCTGGCCGCGGCCGAGAGCGGCGCCGGCACGGTGATCGTGCCCGAGGGCAACGTCGCCGAGGCGTCGCTCGTCCCAGACGTCGAGGTGGTCGGAGTATCGTCTCTGCGCGCGCTCCTGGCCCGGCTCCGCGACCTGCCGCCACCGCTTGAGCCGGACGAGCGGAGCGCCGAGCAGACCGGGGTCTCGCCGCGCGTCGAGGCGACCCGGTTCCGGCCGCAGCGGAGCGATCTGGACCTGGCCGACGTTCGCGGGCAGGCCGAGGGCCGCAAGATCTTGGAGATCAGCGCCGCGGGCGGTCACCACGTCTGCTTCACGGGTCCGCCCGGCTGCGGCAAGACGATGCTCGCCGAGCGCCTTCCCACGCTGCTCCCCGACCTCGACCGCGGCGCGGCGCTCGAGGTCACCACGATCCACTCGGTCGCGGGCACGCTTCCGTCAGGTCAGCCGCTGATCACCCGGCCGCCGTTCCAGGCGCCGCACCACACCGCGTCACGCGCCGCCCTGGTCGGCGGCGGCAGCGCCAGGTTGATCCAGCCCGGGGCCGCGTCGCTCGCGCATCGGGGCATTCTCTTCCTCGACGAGAGCCCGGAGTTCTCCGGCGGCGTGCTGGACGCGTTACGGCAGCCGCTCGAGGAGGGCGAGGTCGTGATCGCCCGCTCGGGTGCGACCGCGCGCTTCCCGGCGCGCTTCACGATGCTGCTGGCGGCCAACCCGTGCCCGTGCGCCGCACCGAAGACCCGCGACTGCAGTTGCGCGCCGGCGATGCGCCGCCGCTACCTCGCGCGGCTGTCGGGACCGCTGCTCGACCGCGTCGACCTCAAGTCCCGGCTGAAGGAGGTGACGAGGGCCGAGCTCCGGTACGACCTCGTGCTCGCCGAGTCCAGCGCGGTCGTCGCCGGACGCGTGCTCACGGCGCGAGACCGCACTCGCGCCCGCCTCGCCGACACGCCGTGGCGCACCAACGCGGAGATCCCGGGCCGCGAGCTCCGCCGCCGGTTCGCACCGCCGTCGCGTGCCCTGTCCACGCTCGACCGCCCGCTGTCCGACGGCCGCCTCAGCGCGCGCGGCCTGGATCGCGTCGTGCGGGTGGCCTGGACCCTCGCCGACCTCACCGGCCAGGACCGGCCCACCACCGACGTGCTCAACCAGGCACTGGCCCTGTGGGAAGGCCGCACCTGACCGCCTGCCGACCGGCCGAGGAGGAACCATGACCGTCACAACGGAAGAACGCCTCGCACGCGCCCTGCTCACCTGCATGGCCGCCCCGGGTGACGAGCGCTTAGGCCGCCTGGTCGCCCGGGCGGGCGCCGAAGGCGCGCTCGACCTCGTACGAGCGGGCCAGGCGCCTGCGGGACCCGACCGGGCCGACCTGGAGAAACGGTTCCCCGCCTGGAACGCCCGCCTGTCGGAGGCCGACCCCCGGCGGCTGCTCGACATCTGCGCGGACCGGGGTGGCCGGCTGATCTGTCCCGACGAGGCGGAATGGCCGTCCCAGCTCGACGACCTCGGTTCGGGGCGGCCATACGCGTTGTGGGTGTGCGGCGATCAGGACCTGCGATTCGGCTGCCTGCGGTCGGTGGCGCTCGTAGGCGCTCGCGCGGCGTCGCCGTACGGGATCCATGTCGCGGCCGAGATGGCCGCCGAACTCGCCGATCGCAGTTGGACGGTCATCAGCGGAGGCGCGTACGGCATCGACGCCGCCGCGCACCGCGGTGCGCTGAGCGCCGACGGCCTGACCGTGGCGGTGTTCGCCTGCGGCATCGACGTGGTCTATCCGAGCGACCACGCGGGCCTGTTCACCGACATCGCCAGGACCGGGTTGCTGGTGAGCGAGCTGCCGCCGGGTTCCACCCCCACGCGCCCGCGCTTTCTCATCCGCAACCGGGTCATCGCCGCCCTGACCCGCGGCACGGTCGTCATCGAGGCGGCCCGGCGCAGCGGCGCGATCAGCACGGCCCGCCACGCCCGCGACCTCGGCCGCGCCGTGATGGCGGTCCCCGGCCCGGTGACCTCACCGACGTCGGCGGGCTGCCACACGCTGCTGCGCGACTGGGGCGAGACCGTCTGCGTGACCGACACACCAGACATCCTCGATCGGGTCGGCCTCATCGGCGACGACATGGCCCCCGAACGCCGCGGCCCGATCCTCGACCGCGACCGCCTCGGCCCGTCCGCACGCGACGTCCTCGAAGCCCTCCCGGCCCGCGGCGGAGCTGGCACCGCCCGCATCGCGATCACAGCCGGCGTGGACCTCGACACCGCCCTGACCTGCCTCGGCGCCCTGGCCGCCGGCGGCTTCATCGAACGCTGCGCGAAGGGCTGGAAGCTACGCCGCAACTCCCCCGCCCCTCCTGACCCTTGACGGAGGGCATGCACGTGCGGAGGGTGCGCAGCGTCTACCCACGCGCGGCGTCAGTTCGTGCGCGGCGTCAACTCGTGCGCGGCGTCAGCTCGTGCGCAGCATCAGCTCACGCGCGGAGTCTGCTCATGCGCAGCGTCAACTGACGTGCAGCGTCAGCCCATGTGGCATTAGCTCATGTGCGGCGTCAGCTCATGTGCGGCGTCAGCCAGCGCAGTGCGGCGTGGGTCCGTGTGACCCGTGCGTGTTGTCGAGTGTTGGTGGTGGCGTCGCGTCTACTGCGCATCCGATTCATGAAGTCTGGGCTGGCCGTGGACGGTGTGCAGCGCGGCCGGATCACGCCGCTGAGTGAGTGCTCGGCGCTGGAGTACCGAAGGGAGGCATTAGCGACCCAGGGCGCTCGACGCCGCCCGGTGCGCACACCGCCAGGTCAGGTGGTCCTGATCGACTCGGGTGACGCGTTCGCCCGGGAGGGCTGTGTGTCTTGGTGTCAGTTTTCGGGAAGTTCCAGGTCGCTCTTGGCCAGTTCCTCGACGTTGACGTCCTTGAAAGTGACGACACGAACACTCTTCACGAAACGGGCTGGACGGTACATGTCCCAGACCCAGGCGTCTTGCATGGTGACCTCGAAGAAGACCTCACCGTTGTCGGTGCTGCGCACCTGCAGGTCGACCGTGTTCGTCAGGTAGAACCGGCGCTCAGTCTCGACGACGTATGCGAACAGGCCGACGACGTCGCGGTATTCGCGATAGAGCTGTAGCTCCATCTCCGTCTCGTACTTTTCGAGATCCTCTGCGCTCATGGCCGTTCCCTCCCCGTACTACCGGCTCAGGCGACGTCCGCCCGGCCGGCGGTGTCTTCGTACTCTGATGCGTTCCAGTCGGGTTCCCCGATGACCGGAGCATCCTCCTCCTCCGTGGTTCCCGCCACCACGGCCGCCCGCGCAATCCCTCCGTCAGCGACTCGTGCCACGTTGATGAACGAGCGGCGGTGTTCGGGACAGGGGCCATGTTCGCGGAGTGCCGCGGTGTGCGCCCTCGTGATGTATCCCTTGTGCACTCCGAAGCCGTACTCCGGATACCGCTCGTGCAGGTCGATCATGATCCGGTCTCGTGTCACCTTCGCGACGATCGAAGCGGCCGCCACGCAGGCGGCGACCCGATCGCCCTTGGGCACCGGCAGGCCCGGCGTGACCAGGCCGGGTACTCGGAATCCGTCCGTGAGGACATAGCCGGGGACCATGCTGAGGCCGGCCAGCGCCCGTCGCATTCCCGCGATGTTGCAGCGGTGCAGGCCGATCCGGTCGATCTCGTCCTTCGAGACGATCAAGGCGCTCCACGCCGACGCCGTGGCGGTGATCTCGGCATAGAGGCGTTCGCGGCGGGTGGCGGTCAGCAACTTGGAATCGGCCAGGCCCTCGAGTTGTCCCCGGCGCCCCGGCGCCAGCACGACAGCGGCGACCACGAGCGGACCGGCGCACGCACCGCGGCCGGCCTCGTCCACTCCGGCGACCGGACCGAACCCGGCGCGTTCGAGCACCCGCTCGTAGGCGTACAGCCCGGCGTCGCGCCGGGGAGTGAGACCGCGAGGGCGGTAGGCCCGGACATCGATGTGCACATCACGCAGGGTACGTCGCCCACGGCGGGGTACGGGCGGGAACGCCACGCTACGAACGCCACAAAAGCAGATCGACGGCATCCGCGTACGGGCCGGAAGACTCCAGAACGCGTCGACGCACGCCGTCGAATTTCGGAGGTACGGAGATAAGCGCAGATACACCCTGTCGCCGACACCTACGACGGGTCCTATCGGCGGCTCTAACTGCACTCAACGCCTCTGGCCGAACACCGACCTCAACAGGGCAAAATAATTACACGACGGTCAATGTCTACCATTCGCCGCACCAGGTGCTGCCCGCCCGCAGGCAACCATGGTCCTACGGACTCGCAGGTCAGATGAGGGACCGGCCGACCACCGATGAGGGACCGGGCTGAGGTACTCGACCGCTGCCTACTGCGCGGCTGTGGCGGTCCGGTTCGGTCTATGTCCGAAGTTCGGCGCGCTGGTGGCGCGATCCAGGGCGGCGTGAGTCATGTCCGCGCCGGCCGATCAGGAATCCGGTCAACGACGGCGGCGCAGGCGGCGGCGCAGGAGCGTCACCGGGATCGCGCCCACGAAGCCGAGGGCCAGAGGCCCCGCGGGCAGCGAGTCGTCCAGCGCCAGGCCCTGCGCGCCGAACGTCGATGGGATGGGCATGGTCTTGACTCGCGACAGCGGCCAGACTACGACGAAGGCCCGGCCGATCACACGGCTCTCCGGGATGGTCCCCCCGCCAGGGTCGCCGATGTGGCCACGCGAGTCGTACGACACCTCGCGATGGTCGCCCATCACCCACAGGTGGCCCGCCGGCACGGTGATGGTGAACTTGCTGTCCGACGGCCGGTTCTGCTCGCCCGACTGCGGGTCGGTGTAGAGGTACGGCGACTCGACGAGCGGGTGACCGTTGACCGTCACGCGCCCCAGGGAGTCGCAGCACTGCACGTGATCGCCAGGGACGCCGATGACGCGCTTGATGTAGTCCTTCTCCCCCGGGACCACGCCGAACGCGCTGCCCACCGCGTGCAGCAGCTTCGCGACCGGGTTCTTCGGCTCGGCGTACTGGACTTCGGGATCCCACGAGTCGAGCCCGTTGAAGACGACCACGTCACCGCGCTTGATGTCGCGCGTGTGGTAGACGATCTTGTTGACCAGGACCCGGTCGCCGACCTTGAGCGTGTTCTCCATCGACTGCGAAGGGATGTAGAACGCCTGTACGGCGAACGCCTTGATGACCATGGCCAGCGCCAGTGCCACCCCGACGAGGATGGGAAGCTCTTTCCAGAAGGAGCCCTGCTTCTTCCTTCTGGACTTCTTCCCCGAGCCGTCATCGTGGTCATCGGAAGCACGCTCGGATTCGGCGTCTTCTCCGATCAGGGCCGCTTTGTCCGTTGGACCATGCCCTTCGTCCCTCGCGCCGTCCCGAGAGTTCTCGGATATGCCGTGGCGCGTTTCACCGGAAGCGGGCTCGCGCAGTCCCTGCTCGTCGTCACTCATCATTGCGAAGCCTAATGCCCCGAGGCCGCGGGGGAGACTATCGGCCGCGTGTCGTGTCCGGCAAGGGGGCCGGAGTCATGTGATTAGCGAAGTACGCCCCGGAACGTCGGTACGGGCAGGACGCCGCCGTACCAGCGGCGGGACCGATCCGCGAGCGACCGGGCCGAAGACCGGAATCGGAAGCGACCGGAACCGGCCGTAAGCGAGCGAAATCCGCCAGAATCGGCCGGTCTCCGCCTGCCTGGCCGACCGCGTCCATGAGACCAGCGACCTGATCCGCGGCCCCCGCTATGGCCAGGATCCACGGCCCGCTATGGCTAGGCCCCCAGTATCAGGAGACGAGGTCCGGGCAGCGGCTCCTCGCGGCGAGGGCCGGCCGGTCGGCGCAGCGCCGGTTCTGAACGCCCACACTCCGCCGAACGGCCGATATGCGTGGGGGCTGAACGCCGACACTCCGCCGGGTGGTTCGTCACCGGCGGAGTGGATGTGTCAGGCGGGCCGATCTTCGGTGATCAGCGGGTGCTGCCGACGTGGGTCAGTTGGCGCGCTTTTCCTTGATGCGGGCGGCCTTGCCGCGGAGGTCGCGCAGGTAGTAGAGCTTGGCGCGCCGGACGTCGCCGCGGGTGACGAGCTCGATCTTGTCGATCGACGGGCTGTTGACCGGGAACGTACGCTCCACGCCCACGCTGTAGCTCACCTTGCGGACGGTGAACGTCTCACGGGCGCCGCCGCCCTGGCGACGGATCACGACGCCCTGGAAGACCTGGATGCGGCTGCGGCTGCCCTCGGTCACGCGCACGTGGACCTTGAGCGTGTCACCGGGGCGGAAGTCCGGTACGTCCGACCGCTTCGCGGCGTTCTCGATCTCCTGGATCAGGGTGTGCATGACTGAGGTCCTCGGGTTGGACACGCGCACGGCGCAGGGCGCCGGAACGCGAATGGGGTCTGCTGGAAAGTCTGAGCGCACCCGGCATGAGGCCGGGTCGACATCTCAGTGTGCCATAGGTTCACCGTCGATCGGAAAACCGGCCTCCGCCAGGGTACTCCGATCGGCGTCGTCCAAGGGGTTCCGGCCGACCAACTCGGGCCGGGTGGCCGCCGTACGGCGCAGGGCCTCGTCGCGGCGCCACCGGGCGATCGCGCCGTGGTTCCCCGACATCAGCACCGGGGGGACCTCGAGCCCGCGCCAGCTCGGCGGCTTCGTGTACACCGGGCCTTCGAGCAGCGACTCCATCCGGCCCGGCGCGAAGGAGTCATCGCTCACCGAGTCGGCGTTGCCCAGTACGCCCGGCAGCAGCCGGCTCACCGCCTCGACCATCACCAGGACCGCCGACTCTCCCCCGGCCAGGACGTAGTCGCCGATGCTCACCTCATCGACCGGCATCCGGGTGCGGGCGTCCTCGATCACGCGGGCGTCGATGCCCTCGTAGCGGCCGCACGCGAACACCAGCCACGGCTCCGCGGCGTACGCGACGGCGGTCTCCTGGGTGAACGGGCGTCCGCTCGGCGTGGGCACGACCAGGCGCGCCCGCGAGCCGGGCGGGGCGACGGCGTCGAGGGCCTCGCCCCACGGCTCGGGCTTCATCACCATTCCGGGGCCGCCGCCGTACGGGGTGTCGTCCACGGTGCGGTGCCGGTCGCGCGCCCACCCGCGCAGGTCGTGGACGAACGCCTCGACGTCGCCGCGCTGCCGGGCCTTGCCGAGCAGGGACACGTCGAGCGGCGCGAAGTACTCGGGGAAGATCGTGACGATGTCGAGTCTCATAGCAGGCCGGGCGGGGGGTCGAGGACCACGCGGCCGCCGGGTACGTCGACGGTCGTGACGATCGCGGTGACGAACGGCACCAGCGCGTCGTCCCCGGTGGTGCGGCGCAGGACCAGCAGGTCCTGACCGTGGTGCTCGACGTCCACGATCTCGCCGAGCTTCGTGCCGTCGGCGGTCACCGCGGCGAGCCCGATGAGCTCGTGGTCGTGGAACTCCTCCGGGTCCGCACTCGGTGGGATGTCGGCGGAGTCGACGAGCAGCAGGACGCCGCGGAGTGTCTCGGCGGCCGTACGGTCATCGAACCCGGCGAAACGAATCAGGAGACGTCCGGAGTGCGTGCGCACGGTCTCCACGGTCAGCGTGCCCGCGCCCTCGGTGACGATCGAGCCGCCAGGGACGAACCGCGCATCGGGGTCGTCGGTGCGAATATCGACGCTCACCTCGCCGCGAACGCCGTGCGCACGGCCGATGCGGCCGATCACCAGCAGCATCAGAGGCGATCCCGACGTTCAGAAGGCGCGGTCAGCGAGCCTCGGGCAGTGCCCGGCAGAGACTCTCGGGCAGTGCCCGGCAGAGGCCCTCGGGCACTGCCCGGCAGTGCCCTTCGGGCCTGAGGTCCGAAGGGCACCGCTAGCGCGCCTCGGTGAGGTCGAGCAGGTCGACCCGGACGTAGCGGCCCCCGGCGATGGCGCTCACGACCGTGCGCAGGGCCTTGGCGGTACGGCCGTTGCGCCCGATGACCTTGCCCAGGTCATCGGGGTGCACGCGTACTTCAAGGACCCGGCCGTTGCGAAGGCGTCGAGCGCGTACCCGGACCTCGTCCGGGTTCTCGACGATGCCGCGCACCAGGTGCTCGAGCGCCTCCTCGAGCACGCTACGCCTCGCTCTTGGCTTCTGCGACGGGCTCGTCGGCCTTCGCCGGCTCCTCCGCCTTCGCCTCGTCCTTCTTGGCCTTCTTGGGCTCGGCCTTCCTGCGGGACTTCGGCGAGGTGGCCTTGCCCTCGGTCTCGTCCATGGTCTCCTTGACGGCGGCCTGGAAGACCTCGTTCTTGTCGGGCTTGACCTCGGCGACCTTCAGAGTCCCCTCGGCGCCCGGCTCGCCCTTGAACTTCTGCCAGTCACCGGTGATCTTGAGGATCGCCAGGACGGGCTCGGTCGGCTGGGCGCCGACGCCCAGCCAGTACTGCACCCGCTCGGTGTTGACCTCGATGAACGAGGGCTCCTCCTTCGGGTGGTATTTGCCGATCTCCTCGATGGCGCGGCCATCGCGCTTGGTGCGAGAGTCGGCAACGACGATCCGGTAGTACGGTGCCCGGATCTTCCCCAGACGCTTGAGCTTGATCTTGACTGCCACAGCTGTGGTGTTCTCCAGATTCGCAATGGATGAGCGGACGGGACGCCGGGTGGGGACCTGCGCCGCCGCTCGGAAGGACACGGGTGCGCCCGGGCTAGAGAGGGTCCCTGGCTCGACCGTGATTCCAGCGTGCCATTCTGCCAGACGATCGCGGTGATGTCGCAATCGATCAGTGCGGCGCGGCCGCGACCACCCGGCGAACAGGGTGTAACACCCACCTATCCCCCACGATAGGCGCTATTCGGTTATTTCCCCTTCTTCGGGGGGTTCTGGAGCTTGGACAGGTCGGGCATCTGGAATCCGGGCGGCAACTGGCCCGGCAGTCCGCCGCCCAGACCCGGCGGCAGGCCCTGCGGCACGCCGCCCTGCTCAGAGCCGCCGCCGTTCGCGCCGGTCCCCTGGCCGCGCTTGCGCGGGTCGCCGCTGCGCTGGCGGCCTTTCTTGTTCTTCTTCCCGCCGGACTTGACCGCCTTGCGACGCGTGCCCGGCATGCCGGGGACGCCCATTCCGCCCGCCATCTGGCGCATCATCTTCTGTGCGTCGAAGAAGCGGGTGACGAGGTTGTTGACCTCGGTGACGGTCACTCCGGAACCACGCGCGATGCGAGCGCGGCGCGAGCCGTTGATCATCTTGGGGTTCTGCCGCTCGTCGGGCGTCATCGAGTTGATGATGCCGCCCACCCGGTCGAGGTCGCGGTCGTCGATGTCGTCGATCTGCTGCCGCATCTGCCCCATGCCGGGCATCATGCCGAGCAGGTTCTTGATCGGCCCGAGCTTGCGGATCATCTGCATCTGCTCGAGGAAGTCCTCCAGGGTGAAGTCCTCACCCGAGGTGAACTTCGAGGTCATCTTCTCGGCCTGATCGGCGTCGAACGCCTTTTCGGCCTGTTCGATCAGGGTGAGGACGTCACCCATGTCGAGGATCCGCCCGGCCATCCGGTCGGGGTGGAAGACGTCGAAGTCCTCGAGTTTCTCCCCCGTCGACGCGAACATGATCGGCCGGCCGGTGATGTGGCGAACGGACAGCGCGGCGCCGCCGCGCGCGTCGCCGTCGAGCTTGGTGAGCACGACGCCGTCGAAGCCGACGCCGTCGACGAACGCCTGCGCGGTCGTCACGGCGTCCTGGCCGATCATGGCGTCGACCACGAACAGGATCTCGTCGGGGTTGACCGCGTCGCGGATGTCGGCGGCCTGCCGCATCATCTCGGTGTCGATGCCGAGCCGGCCAGCGGTGTCGATGATGACCACGTCGTGCTGCGCGGACCGCGCGTGCTCGATCGAGCGCCGTGCCACCTCGACCGGGTCGCCCACGCCGTTGCCGGGCTCGGGCGCGTACACCGGCGTGGCGGCACGCTCGCCGAGCACCTGGAGCTGCTGCACGGCGTTGGGGCGTTGCAGGTCGGCGGCGACGAGCAGCGGCGCGTGGCCCTCGTTCTTGAACCAGCGCGACAGCTTGCCCGCGAGCGTCGTCTTGCCCGAGCCCTGAAGGCCCGCGAGCATGATCACGGTCGGCGGGCTCTTGGCGAACCGCACCCGGCGGGTCTCGCCGCCCAGGATGTTGATCAGCTCGTCATTGACGATCTTGACGACCTGCTGGGCGGGGTTGAGTGCCTGGGACACCTCCGCGCTGCGGGCCCGCTCTCTGACCTGCGCGATGAAGTCCTTGACGACGGGCAGCGCCACGTCGGCCTCGAGGAGCGCGATGCGTATCTCGCGCGCGGTGGCGTTGATGTCCGCCTCGGACAGCTTGCCCTTGGTGCGCAGCGAGGAGAAGACCGTAGTCAGCCGGTCGGAAAGCGTCTCGAACACGTGTCTGGCCAGTCCTAGGAAGCTTCGGGGATCGACCACCCACACTATCCGCTCGGCGGCCCTTGAGTAGCGAGAGTATCGACCACGCCCGCGCGAGTACGGCCCAGGCGACCGCGCGAGCGTGGCTAGGCGACCGCGCGACCACGGGGCCGGGCGGCCAACGCGTACGCCTCCAGGCGACGCGCGGATACGGGCCGGGCGGCCGCGCGGCACGCCTGCGCGGTCTACCAGAGGGGGCGGATGGGCGGCGAGCCGGCGGCGACGACGAACGCGGACAGGTCGTCACGGAGCGCGGTGAGGCGTTCGGTGCCCACCAGTCCGGCCCACCGGCCCTCGATCTCACTCCACAGCGCCACGACCCGGCCCACGCAGGCCCAGCCGCGCGCGGCCAGGACGACCACGCGGGCGCGCCGGTCGCCCGGGTGCGGCCGGCGTTCGACGTAGCCGCGCTTCTCCAGCTCGTCGACGAGCTGCACGGCCGCCTGCTTGGTGACGCCCAGGTGCTCCCCCAGCTCGACCGCTGTCGCGCCGCCGCGTACCGACAGGTACTGGAACACGAAACCGTGCGCGGGCCGTACGTCGGCGAACCCCTCTTCGGCCAGCCTGACGTGCACTTCCGCCATCACGGCGTGGAAGGCCATGCCCAGCAGCCCAGGGATCTCGCCGCTCATCCGCCACCTCCAAGAAGACAAGCCGCTTGACCACATGGACAAGCTGCTTTACCTTATTAATCGTCAAGCAGGTTGACCATATCGAGGGGACACACCATGCCGCTCAGCACACTCGCCGACGCGAAGACGATCGAGTTCCACGGCCTGGTCGCCCGGCCGATCGCCGTACCCAGCCGCGGTACGAAGGAGCTGGCGATCTGGCACATGGAACTGCCGCCGGGCAGCCCCGGGCAGGAGCACACCGTGGACCGCGAGGAGGTGTTCCTCGTACGGACCGGACGGCTGTCGGGGATGCTCGACGGCGCGCCGTGCGAGATCGGGCCGGGCGACGCGCTGATCGTGCCGCCGGGCGTGCCGTTCTCGGTGGCCAACGACGGGGACGAGCCCGCGAAGCTGCTCGTCTGCACCTCCGCCGGCGTACGCGCGACGCTGGGCGGCAACGTCATCGTGCCGCCGTGGTCCGAGTGATTCGACGGCGAGGACAGAACGGCCCCGGCCCCCGTGACGAGGGCCGGGGCCGTTCTCAGCCCGCGTACAGGACCGCGGTGGGGTGGGCCGTCGTCAACGTCGCCGGGGTCGCACCGGACAGGAACGACCGTCCCGGCCGGTCGTCGCGGCCCAGGAAGAACGCACGGTTGACCGCCTGGACCTCGATCGAGGAGCCCGGGTCCACGAGTCCCGACGGCACCCGGATCGCGATGATCTGCGCGATGTCGGACGGCGTGGTCCCGGCCGGCAGCCGCACCGTGGTCGCCGCCGGCAGGTCGCGCTGGATCGAGCGGTCCGGGAACAGGTGGTCCGAGCGGTACAGCGCCGGATCGCCCTTCAGCCGTACGCCGACCGACAGGCCCACCCAGTCGACGGGGCCGTTCGGCGGGTTCACCGTCGCCTTGCGCACCACGAGGTAGAGGTAGGAACGCGGGTCCGCGATAAGGGTCTGGGAGTCCGCGGGCGGGTCCGCCGCGACCTTGCCCTCGCGCCGCGCCTCGGCGTCGGCGACCCAGTACGTCCACGGGTTGCGGTCCATGATCTGCTCACGCGCCTCGGCCGACGCGTCCAGCGGCTCGGCGGTGGACAGGAAGAACCGCATCGGGTCATCGACGGTGTCGCAGATGTTGTTGTTCAGCGTGCAGGTCTGCATCAGCGGGTGGTCGCCCTCGTACGTGCCGCCGAACGGCTGGGTCACGTGGTTCGGCGCCTGGATGACGGCGGTGCCGGGCACCCGGCGTCCACGGGCGTCGACCTCGACCTGGTAGATCCACTCGATGTCGGTCGTACGGCCCCAGCGGGCCATGAGCTGCGGCGTCGACGTGCCGCCGTCCTCGTTGCTCCAGATGTAGGAGTAGGTGAGCAGCCGGTGCCCGGCGGTCGCGGCCGGGACGTCCTCGTGCCAGGCGACGAGCGGCGTGTCGGTGAAGGAGTTCTGGAACGGGCCGCCGGAGTCGGCGCCGTTCCGCCCGTACAGGACCGGCGCGTGCGCCAGCTCCATGGCGGCGCGGCCGCGGCTCACCGTACGCACCGCGACGCGCGTCACGAGCACCCGCGAGCCGCGCGACCGGTCGGCGGCCAGGCGCAGCGACAGCCGGTGCCGCCCCGCCCCCAGCCGCCCCAGCGCGAACTCCCGCTTGATCGGGAACGCGGCCGGCACGACGTCGTCGGTGGTGTAGCGGCCGTCGACGTACAGCGAGAGCACCGCCGACTCATGGCCCGCTACCGCCCATGACACACCAGGCGCGGCGGCCGTCACGTCGGCGAGTGCCTCCCCCGCGCGGTGCGTACGGAACGTGATCGCCATGTCATGACCACGGCCGACGGCCGTGGCGGTCGTAGCGGCCGTAGCGGCGCCGGTGGTCGCCGCGACCGCGGGAACGGCCACCAGGCCGGCCGCGGCGGCGACGCCTCCCAGCACGGCGGTACGGGCGAGCGGGAATCTGCGCACGGGGCCTCCCAGGCATGGTGGACCCGAGAAGCCTCATCCCCGTCGCCGGCACCGTCAACGATCACGAGCGGCGGCTCGTGGCCGGTCTGTGCCAAGCGGCCGGACGGGAACGGGGGCCGGGGCGGGGCAGGAGCGGGGCTCAGCGCACCACGTCGAGCACGGACGCGCGGATCGAGGAACGCAGTTCCTCGTCGGTGACCGGCCGCCCCTCGGCGTCCACGACGTAGAAGACGTCGACCGCCTCCGCGCCCAGCGTCTCGACGTGCGCGGCGCGTACCTGGATGCCGTGCGAGCCGAGCGCGTGCCCGATGCGCCACAGCATGCCGGGCCGGTCGTGCGCGCGCACCTCCATCACGGTGGCGGTCTCGGACGCGTCGTCGATCAATCTCACCCGCGGCGGCGGCACCGGCACGCCCTTGCGCGTGCGGTGGGACCGCGCCCGGCGTTCGAGGCGTTTCGCGACGTCGAGCCGGCCGGCCAGCACCCGGCGAAGGTCCGCCTCGAGCGCGGCCGGGTCCGGTCCCGAGCCGTACTCCGGCACGGCGATGAACTCCAGCAGCGCCGTGGGCCCGGCACCCCACGAGACCGTGCGCGCGCCGCGGACCGCCAGCCGGTGCAGCGCGAGCACGCCGGCCGCCTGCCACAGCAGGCCGGGCCGGTCGGGCGCGACCATGGTGACCCGCGACCCGACGATGCGCACCGCTCCGCCGCCGTGCCGCGCCAGTGCGAGTTGCTCCGTCGTCGGCTCGGGCGCCACGGGCGGCGGCGCGCCCGCGAGCACGGCCGCCACGCGGCGCGTCAGCTCGGCCACCAGGCCGGCCTTCCACGGTCCCCAGGCGGCCGGGCCGGTGGCCAGCCCGTCGGCGACCGCCAGCGCGGCCAGGGTCTCGAGCACGACCGGGTCGCAGACGGTCTCGGCCACGGTCGCGATCGTGACCGGGTCGTCCAGGTCGCGCCGGGTCGCGGTCTCGGGCAGCAGCAGGTGGTGGCGTACGACCGCGGCCAGGATCCGGATGTCGGCGCCGTCGAACCCGAGGCGCTCGCCCAGGTCGCGCGCCATCACCGCGCCGGTCTTGGAGTGGTCGCCGGGCCAGCCCTTGCCGATGTCGTGCAGCAGCGCGCCGACCAGCAGCAGGTCGGGCCGTGCCACGTCGCGGGTGTGGGCGGCGGCGCGGGTCGCGGTCTCCACGAGGTGGCGGTCGACGGTGTAGGTGTGGACCGGGTTGCGCTGGGGGCGGTTGCGCACGCGCTCCCAGTCGGGCAGCAGGCGTTCGATCAGGCCGACCTGGTCCAGCGCCTCCCAGACGCCGATGGCGGGCGGGCCCGCGCCGAGCAGGGTCACCAGCGCGTCGCGCGCCTCCGGCGGCCAGGGCACCGGCATCGGCGGCGCCTCTCTGGCCAGCCGCTCGACCGTGGCGATGGCGAGGGGCAGTCCGGCCTGCGCGGCGGCCGCGGCGGCGCGCAGCACGAGCGAGGGGTCCTTGGCGACGTCGGCGCCGAGAGCCAGGACCACCTCGGCGTCGTGCTCGACCACGCCGTCGGCGAGCGGCCTGCGCACGGCGCGGCCGGGCGGGGAACAGTAGCGGTCCACCGTGCGCCACATGTGGTCGACGGCGAACGCGATCGTGCGTGCGGCCTCGACGACGGCGCGCAGCAGCGCCTCCGCGTCGAGCAGGCCGAGCGCCTCGGCGACGGTCTCCTGCTCCTGGAGCACGAGGCGGTCGCCGGGGCGGCCGGTGACCTCGTGCAGGGCGTACCGGACGTCGAGGAGCAGGGAGTAGGCCTCCTTGACCCGGTCCGCGGGCGCCGGGGCGACCCAGGCCGCCGCGACCGCCTGGATGGCGTGCACGTCGCGCAGCCCGCCGCGCGACTCCTTCAGGTCCGGTTCGAGCAGGAACGCCAGTTCGCCGTCGTCGGCCCACCGGCGGCGTGTCATGTCCCGCAGCTCGGGCAGGCGGCGGCGCGAGTCGGCGCGCCAGTCGGCCAGGACCGCCTCGCGCAGCTCGGCGGTCAGGTGCGGATCGCCGGCCACGTGCCGGGCGTACATCAGGCCGAGCGCGGCCTTGAGGTCCTCGCGCGCGACCGCGCGCGCCTCCTCGTGCGTACGCACCGAGTGGTCGAGGCGCAGCCCGGAGTCCCAGATCGGATACCAGACGCGGTCGGCGAGCGCCGCGACGTCGGGACGGTCACGGTGCAGGAGGATCAGGTCGACGTCGCCGCCCGGGGTGCGCTCCCGGCGGCCGTGGCTGCCCACCGCGACCAGTGCAACGTCGGGCTCGGCCCCGACGAGACGCGCCAGCGTACGGTCGAGCTCGTCCGCGTGCTCGGCACGTGCGGCGCGCAGCCGCGTCCGCGCACTCTCGTGCGCCGACGGAGCGGGCACGGGAGGGCCCGGCTGGGCCGAGGCCTCAGCCGGACCGTGCCGTCCCCGCTCCCCCCCGAGCGTGTTCGTCACTCTTACAGTGCCTCCGGCCCGGTCTCTCCGGTACGGACGCGAACCACGGTGTCGACCGGCACCGACCAGACCTTGCCGTCGCCGATCTTGCCGGTCTGCGCGGCCTTGACGATCACGTCGACGATGTCGTCGGCGTCCTCGTCGTCGACGAGGACCTCGACCCGCAGCTTGGGCACGAGGTCGACCTTGTACTCCGCGCCGCGGTAGACCTCGGTGTGGCCGCGCTGGCGGCCGTACCCGCTGGCCTCGCTGACCGTGAGGCCGTTGACGCCGAACGTCTCCAGCGCCGCCTTGATGTCATCGAGCTTGAACGGCTTGATGACCGCGGTGACGAGTCTCATGCCTCCGCCTCCACCTTCGTGTCGCCCGGCTTCTCGACGGCCGGTTTGCCGTTTTCGCCGGCCAGTGCGGCAAGGATGCCAGTGCCGCCGCTCGCACCGTGCGACGTGCCGAAGTCGTACGCGGACTCGGCGTGGACCGCCAGGTCGATGCCGGACGCCTCGTCCTCGTCGGTGATGCGCAGACCCATGACCTTGTCGAGGATCTTGCCGATGATCCAGGTGAGGATGAAGGAGTACGCACCGACCATGACCACGCCGATGCACTGCTTGCCGAGCTGGCTGAACCCGCCGCCGTAGAAGAGGCCGGCCGGTCCGTCGCCCTTGGCGGCGGTGAGGATGCCGGTCACGGTCGGGGTGGCGAGGAAGCCGATGAGCAGCGCGCCCGCCGCGCCGCCGACCGCGTGCACGCCGACGACGTCGAGGGAGTCATCGAAGCCGAACTTGGTCTTGAGGCCGACCGCCACGGAGCACAGCGCGCCCGCGACGAGGCCGACGATGATCGCGCCGACCGGGTTGACCGAGGCGCAGGCCGGGGTGATCGCGACGAGGCCGGCGACCGCACCGGAGGCCATGCCCAGCGCGGTGGACTTGCCGTAGCGGATCTTCTCCACGATGACCCACGCGAGCGCCGCGGCGGCGGTCGCGACCTGGGTGTTCATGAACGCCACCGACGCCTGGGCGTTGGCGGCCAGCGCCGAGCCGGCGTTGAAGCCGAACCAGCCGAACCACAGCAGGCCGGCGCCGAGCAGCACGAACGGGACGTTGTGCGGGCGCATCGGCTCCTTCGGCCAGCCGATCCGCTTGCCGATCACCAAGGCCATGGCCAGGCCCGCCATGCCGGCGTTCAGGTGGACCGCGGTGCCGCCGGCGAAGTCGAGTGCGCCGATGTGGTCGGCGAGGAAGCCGCCGTCCTTGGTGGTGGTCGTGTCGCCGAAGAAGAACACCCAGTGAGCCACGGGGAAATAGACCACCGTGGTCCAGATGGCAACGAAGGCGCACCAGCCGCCGAACTTCACCCGGTCGGCGATGGCGCCGCTGATCAACGCGGGGGTGATGATGGCGAACATGAGCTGGAACGAGGCAAATGCGAGTTCCGGCGAGGTGCCGGACGCCGAGATCAGCGTGTCCTTCAGCCCGACCTTGCCGAGACCGCCGATGAAGCCGTAGTTTCCGGCGTCTTTCGCGAAGGCGAGGGAATAGCCGTAGAGAACCCACAGGACACTGACGATGCCGATGGTGGCGAAGTTCATCATCAGCATGTTGAGCACGCTCTTGGACCGGGTCATACCGCCGTAGAAGAACGCCAGACCCGGGGTCATCAGAAGCACGAGAGCTGAGCTCGCCAACAGCCAGGCGGTGTCGCCTGAATTCAACAGTTTAAGAACGTCCGGCGGCATGCGGCGTCCTTTCGGTGAGGTGGTCGATACTGCTCTGGAGCTTCGAGCAGCGCCGTTTCACCTACGGGGCATGAGTGTTTCACCGGTGTGAAACCATGCCACGCCATGTTTCAGGCGTGTTTCATCGCGCATATCGCCTTCTACCGCGCGGATCCGGGGCGCCGGCGTGGCCGCGGGCCCGCGGTGACGGGCCCTCACGGACGCCGGGGCCGGCACGCGTGGGCATGCCGGCCCCGGCCGGTCCTCGCGGCGGCCGCCGGGAGGACCGGCCGCGAGGACGGCGCCGCGATCGGGGGGCGACGCCGCCGCGATGACGTCGGTGGGGGCCGAGCCACGCGGGGTTTTCGGGTGTACGGAGGCGGTTTTCCCGCTCCGGACACGAGCATGGCCCATGGCCGCGCCAGGTGGAACGGGGGAGACTACCTAGAGGGATACGTATCCTCAGTCGCCGAGGATCGCGTCCACGAACGCCTCGGGGTCGAACGGCGCCAGGTCGTCGGGGCCCTCGCCCAGGCCGACGAGCTTGACCGGGACGTCCAGCTCGCGCTGGACGGCGATGACGATGCCGCCCTTCGCGGTGCCGTCGAGCTTGGTCAGCGCGATGCCGGTGACGTTGACGACCTCGGCGAAGACACGGGCCTGCCGCAGGCCGTTCTGGCCGGTCGTGGCGTCGAGGACCAGGATCACCTCGTCGACCTGCGCCTGCTTCTCGATCACTCGCTTGACCTTGCCGAGCTCGTCCATCAGCCCGGTCTTGGTGTGCAGGCGGCCGGCCGTGTCGACGATGACCGCGTCGACGCCGTCGGCGATGCCCTGCTTGACCGCATCGAAGGCGACGCTCGCCGGGTCCGTGCCCTCGTCCCGGCGCACGACCTCGGCGCCGACCCGCGATCCCCACGTCTGGAGCTGGTCCGCCGCGGCCGCGCGGAACGTGTCGGCGGCGCCGAGCAGCACCGTACGGCCGTCGCCCACGAGGACGCGTGCGAGCTTGCCGCACGTGGTCGTCTTGCCGGTGCCGTTCACGCCCACGACGAGGATCACCGCAGGCTGCTCGCCGTGCGGCTCGGTGCGCAGCGACCGGTCCTGTTCGGTGCCGATCTGGGCCA
Source organism: uncultured Actinomycetota bacterium (assembly GCA_963799975.1). GTDB lineage: Bacteria > Actinomycetota > Actinomycetes > Streptosporangiales > Streptosporangiaceae > Actinoallomurus. The sequence continues at coordinate 3,034,232 of CAWCZF010000006.1, forward strand.
GCAGCTCGTCGCGCAGCAGCGTGCGTACGGCGGCCGGGTCGCGGGAGCCGAGGACCTTCACCTTGGTGCGCAGGTCCTCCACGATCTGGCGGGCGGGCGCCACGCCGACGTCGGCGGTGACCAGCGTGTCCTCGATCTCCTCCCACGCGTCGTCGTCGAGCGCGTCGCGGGACAGCAGCGCGAGCAGGCTCTTGCCCAGGGCGTTCTGTGACCGCGACAGCCGCGCGCGCAGGCGTACGAGCCGACCCTCCGAGGGCGGTGGAAGCTCGATCTGCGCCGGGGGCGCGGCCGGGACCTCGACCGGCGGAGCCTCGGTCGCGGTGTCGTCGGGCAGGACAGCGGTGTCGCCGTCCCGCGCGATGGTCTCAGGCGGCGGCGGCGCACTGGTGCTGGTACGGCCGCGGACCAGGAAGAACCCGGCGACGACGGCGGCCACGACGATCGCGACGGCGAGATACAGGTATTCCATAGCGTGTCCCAGTGTCGCAGAGGCCCGCGAGGGTCAGTGCGGGCGGGGCGTCGGCATGCGGGACCGCGGCAGGGCGTCGTGCTCGGCGTTGCCCCACTCCTCCACGTTGCGCAGCAGCGCCTCCAGATAGGCCCGCAGGTGGGTGCGGTAGACGTCGCTGAAGGTCCGCAGGTAGGCGATCTCGCTCTCCAGGTCGCGCTGCTCCTCGCCGGACATCGGCGCGGAAGCGGACCCGAGCTGTGCGGACCTGACGTGATCGGCCGCGGTCGAGGCCTGGTGGTGCGCCTCGTCCAGGACCATCACGGCCCGCGCCTTGGCCTCGGCGAGGATCTCGTCGTGCCCGCGCCGTGCCTCCTCGGCCAGCTCACGGCTGTAGCGCTGGGCGTCGGCGACGTAGTGGTCGGCCGTCTCCTGCGCCTTGGAGAGGATGCGGACCGCCTGGATGTGGGCGTCCTCGGCCTGCACCTGCGACAGGCCCTGCTTGTTGCCGCCGGTGATCCGGTCGCGCAGCCGGCCGACCTCGTGCTGCATCGCGGCCTTCTCGTTCAGGACGCGGACCAGCTCCTGCTCGACCTGACGGAGGAACGCGCGCACCTGGTCCTCATCGAAGCCGCGCCGTCCGAGCGGTGCGCGCCGGAAGTTCACCGCCTGCAGCTCGGCCGGCGTCAGCCGCTGAGCGCCGGGATTTTCAGGGGAAGTCATCTCGGTCTCCCTATGCGTCCGCGAACTTGTCCGACCTGATGCGGTCCATGCCCAGCCCGAGGCCCACGAGGCGCTCGATCGTGGCGTCGACCATGGCGGGCGAGCCGCATATGTAGGCGTCATGGTCCCGCCACAAACCGTGCCGCGCCACCACTTCGGCCAGAACGCCCTGTTCGGCGGCCGCCTCGGGCAGTTCGTCGGAGACGGCGGGCACCACGGTCAGCCAGGGGTTGGCGACGGCGCGCTTGTTCAGGTCGTCGAGGTCGTACAGGCCGTCGGTGGTCCGCGCGCCGAAGAAGAGGTGTACCCGCGGCGGCGCCGGGCTGAGCGCGATCCGGTCCAGGATCGCCTTGAGCGGCGCCAGGCCGGTGCTCCCGGCGACCAGCAGTACGTCGCGCCCGGACCGCTCGTCGAAGGTGAGCGTGCCGACCGGCGAGCCCAGCTTGACCCAGTCGCCGACGCGGGCGGACCGCACCAGGACGGGGCTCACCGGTCCGCCGTCGACGAGGCGTACGTGGAAGTCGATCGTGTTGTCCGGGCGCGGCGCGTTGGCGATCGAGTAGTAGCGCCACGTGCGCGGCCGCGCGGGTATCTCCACCGCCACGGCCTGGCCGGGCTGGAAGGACAGGGGCCGGTCGGTCACGAGGCGCATCACGGCGATGTCGAAGCGGCGCCGCTCGTGCGCGACGATGCGGGCGTTCCACCACGCCGGGCGCTGCTGCCCGTCCTCTTCGGCCGCCTCGATCATGACCTTGGCGACGAGGTTGTACGCGTCGCTCCAGTCCTGGGCGAGCGTCTCGGTCCACATCGGGCCCGAGAAGTAACGCAGCGTCGCGACCAGGCTCTGCCCGACCTCGGGGAAATGCAGCGCCTCGACGCCGAATTTCCGGTGGTCGGCGCCGAGCTGCCGAACGAACGGCACGAGGTCCGGAAGGTTGTCGACCTGGGAGACGATGCGCCCGAGTGCGGCCAGCAGCCGGTCCCGCTGATTGTTCATTCCGATCGGGAACATGTCCCGTACTCCCGGATTCCGCAAAAACAGATCCGAGTAAAAGAACAATGCCACGGCGTCGCCGTGCTGGGCGACAAGGGCAAAGTTGTCTTTCAGTGCTTGAGCATCCACGCGTTCTCCTGAGGGGACGGCCGGCGTGATCGGGCGCCCGTGGGCGCCCGACCCGTGCTACCCCTCTTCGTCTCCGGCCTTGGACATGACCTCCGAGACGACGCCGTAGGCGGCGACCCAGTCCTTCTCCAGCTCGGCGGTCCACGCGTCGCCGCTGAAGTAGCGAAGGGTCGCGATGAGGCTCGCGCCGACCTCCGGGTAGTGCTCGGCGCTCACGCCGAAGCCGTGATGACGGCGCCCCAGTCGCTGTAGGTAGGGGACCAATTCCTCAGGGTTGTCAACCCATTCGACGATCTGTGCGAGCGCCGCGAGGAGCACCTGGTGCTGCTGCGCCATCGAGGCGGGGAAAAGCGAGCGGTAGCCGGGATTGCGCTCGAAAAGATCCGCGTAGAAGTACTCGGCCACATCCACGCCGTGTTCGCCAACCTGCGCAAAGTTATCTTTCAGCCGCTGAGCGTCCATGAAACCCCTTCCTGTGCCGAAGACCCTCAATTCCTAACGACTCGGGCGACCTTGCGCAAGTGTTACGGAAGGTTAGGTAGTGACGGTTGTGACACAGGAGGTCGACGCCCCGAACACAGTGGGCGACGAATTATGATCGGCCTGCATTGATGCTCACGGAGGGGCCGAAAACGCCCAGAGCGTATCAGGCAGGCTCGGGCTCGCGGAGCCGCTGGCTGATCACCTGAGTGACGCCGTCGCCGCGCATGCTGACGCCGTAGAGCGCGTCCGCGCCCTCCATCGTCCGCTTCTGGTGCGTGATCACGATGAGCTGCGACGACTCGCGCAGCTCCTCGAAGATGCCCAGCAGGCGCTGGGTGTTGGTGTCGTCGAGCGCGGCCTCGACCTCGTCCAGCACGTAGAACGGCGACGGACGCGCCTTGAAGATGGCGACGAGGAACGCGATGGCCACCAGCGAGCGCTCGCCGCCGGACAGCAGGGACAGCCGCTTGACCTTCTTGCCCGGCGGCCGCGCCTCGACCTCGATGCCGGTGGTGAGCATGTCCTCCGGCTCGGTCAGCGACAGGCTCCCCTCGCCGCCGGGGAACAGCCGGGAGAAGATCCCCTCGAACTCGCGCGCCGTGTCCTCGTAAGCCGAGGTGAACACCTGCTCGACCCGCTCGTCCACCTCCTTGACGACCGTCAGCAGGTCGCGGCGGGTCTTCTTGAGGTCCTCCAGCTGCGAGGTCAGGAAGGCGTGCCGCTCCTCAAGGGCGGCGAACTCCTCCAGCGCCAGCGGGTTGACCTTGCCGAGCTGGGTGAGCTGGCGTTCGGCCTGCTTCGCGCGCTTCTCCTGCGTCGCCCGGTCGTACGGCTCCGGGACGGCGTCCTCGGGAGCGTCGGCCGCGGGCGGCACGAGCTGGTCGGGACCGTACTCGGCGATGAGCACCTCCACCTCCAGCCCGAACTCGGTCATCGCCCGCTCCCCCATCTGCTCCAGCCGCAGCCGCCGCTCCGCGCGCGAGACCTCGCTGCCGTGGGCGACGTTGATCAGTCGCTCGTGCTCGCCCGTCAGCTCGCGCACGCGGGCGCGTACGGCCTTCAGCTCCTCCTCACGCGCGGCACGCGCGCGTTCGGCCGCCTCGCGGGCGGCGACGGCCGAGGCGATCGAGGTCTCGATGCGGGCGAGCGCGGTGCGCGCGCCGATGAGGACCGCCTGCGCGACGCGGGCGTCGCGTGCGCGCCGCTCGCGGCGTTCGGCGGCGCGTGCGCGGTCGGCGCGCTCCTGCACGGCCGCCTGAAGGAGCCGCTCGGCCCGGCCGGTGATCGCGGTGACCCGCTCCTCAGCCGTGCGTACGTTGAGGCGCGCCTCCATCTCGGCGGCACGCAGCTCCTGGCAGCGCTCGGCCAGCTCGTCGCGGCGCCCAGTGTCGGGCTCATCCGGCTCGTCCGGCTCGTCCTCGGCCGCCGCCAGGCGTTCGCGCAGCCGCTCGTGCGCCTCGGCGTCGCGTTCGCGCGCCTCCTCGGCGGTGCGGACCGAGGCCGCCAGGCGTTCGGTCTCCTGGCGTGCGGCACGCGCGGCGGCCTGCAGGCCGGCCACGTGCCGCGCCTCCTGCGCCGCCGCGGCGGCGGCCTCGCGCAGCCGGGCGCCCACCCGGTCGAGACCGGCCTGGGCGCGGTTGACGCCGGCCTGCGCCTCGCCGACCGCGGCCTGCGCCGCCTCGAGGACCGCCTGGGCGCGCTGTTCGGCCGACGCGGCCTCCTCCAGCGCGACGGCGGTGTGCTCGGCCTTCTCACGCGCCGCGGCGAGCCGCTCGGCGGCCTCGTCGCGCGCGGCGCGAAGCTGGAGCGAGCTCTGCCGGCCGCCGCCGCCGCCGAGCGCCCAGTGCGCGCCTAGCAGGTCGCCGTCGCGGGTGACCGCGCGCAGCGCGGGCGTGTCGCGTACGAGCGCGGCCGCCGCCGGCAGGTCCGCCACGACCACGACCCCGGCGAGCAGGTGGCGCACGGCATGGCGTACGGGCTCGGCCGCGGTGACCAGGTCGCTCGCGAGGCGTGCCCCGTACGGGAGGTCGGGGCGCCCGGCCTCGCCCGGCGGCCCGTCGCCGACGACGAGACCGGCCTGGCCGGAGTCGCCGGCGCGCAGCATCGCGAGCGCGGACGCGGCGGTGTCGAGCGAGGCGACGGCGACGGCCTCGGCCGCCGCGCCCAGAGCGGCGGCGACCGCGACCTCCGCGCCGGGCTCGACCGACAGGAGCGAGGCGAGGGTGCCGAGCACGCCGTCGAGGCCACCACCCGTGCCGCCGTCGACGCCGGCGGCGAGGATCGCCTCCCCGCCGTCCGCCGCGCTGCCCAGGGTGAGCTCGAGCGCCTCCACGCGCGCATGAAGCGCGGTCACGTCCCTCTGCGCGGCCTGGTCGGCGCCGCGTGCCGCGCCGACGCGCTCGTGCGCGTCGCGGGTGGCGCGGCGCGGTGCCTCGACCGCCTCGCGCGCCTGCTCGGCCGCCTCCTTGGCCTGGTCGAGGATCTCCTGGGCGCGGTCGTTCTCGGCGGCCAGCTCCGGATCCTCGGCGGCCTGGGTCTCCTGCGAGGAGTACTCCGCCTCGGCGGCCTCCGCACGCGCGGCGGCCTGCTCGCGCGCCTCGGCGAGCCGGCCGATCTCCGCCTCGGTGGCCTGCATCTTGCTGTCCAGTGCGCCGACCTGGCCGCGCAGCCGGGCGAGGCCCTCGCGGCGGTCCGCGGCGGCGCGCGCCGCGGCCTGCAGGCGGCGTTCCTCGGTCTCCAGCGCGCCCTCGGCCTCGCCGCGCTCGCGCACGGACTCGGCGAGCATCTCCTCCACCGCCTCCAGCCGCGCGCCGAGCACCTCCTCCTGCTCACGCACCTCGGCGGCCTCGCGCTCCATGTCCTCCGGATCGCGGCCGCGCCGGTCCTCGTCCTGCGCCTCGGCGGCGTGGCGGTGCCGCTCGGCGGCGACCTCGCCCACGCCGCGCAGGCGCTCGCGGAGCGAGGACAGGGCGTACCAGGTCTCCTGGGCTCGCGTCAGCACCGGCGCCTGCTCGGCGGCCTCGGCCTCCAGCGCGGTCTCGCGCTCCTGCGCCCTGCCGAGCGCCTCCTCGACGGCGTGGTGCCGCTCGCGTACGGCGGCCTCGTCGGCGGCCTCCTGGCGGAGCCGGCCGCTCAGCGTCACCAGGTCGTCGGCGAGCAGCCGCACCCGCGCGTCGCGCAGGTCGGACTGGATCACCGCCGCCCGGCGGGCGATCTCGGCCTGGCGGCCCAGCGGCTTGAGCTGGCGGCGCAGCTCGGTGGTGAGGTCCTGTACGCGCGTGAGGTTGGCCTGCATCGCGTCCAGCTTGCGCAGCGCCTTCTCCTTGCGCTTGCGGTGCTTCAGTACGCCGGCCGCCTCCTCGACGACCGCGCGGCGGCCCTCGGGACCGGAGTGCAGGACGCGGTCGAGCTGGCCCTGACCGATGATCACGTGCATCTCGCGGCCGATGCCGGAGTCCGACAGCAGCTCCTGTACGTCGAGCAGCCGGGCGGAGTCGCCGTTGATGGAGTACTCGCTCTGCCCCGACCGGAACATCAGCCGGCTGATCGTGACCTCGGTGTAGTCGATCGGCAGCGCGCCGTCGGTGTTGTCGATCGTGAGGAGCACCTCGGCGCGGCCGAGCGGCGGCCGCGAGGACGTGCCGGCGAAGATGACGTCCTCCATCTTGCCGCCGCGCAGCGACTTGGCGCCCTGCTCGCCCATCACCCACGCGAGCGCGTCGACGACGTTGGACTTGCCCGAGCCGTTCGGCCCCACGACACAGGTGATGCCCGGCTCGAAACGCAGCGTGGTCGAGGACGCGAAGGACTTGAAGCCGCGCAACGTGAGGCTCTTCAAGTACAAGCGCCTACCGATCCTTTCCGCGACCGCGCTCTGGTGACCTGGCCCGGGCCGGGCCGACGTGGCCGGCCAGGCTGGCTCTGACTGGCCCGAACGATACCGGCCGCGGCCCGAGATCCCGCGCACCATCGCGCATCCGGCGTGCCGGAATATGCCGTGATCGAGCGCAATGCGTGGTCTGTCCCGAAACAGCACCGCCTGCCGTACGGCGAAGGGCGCACAAAGGGCCTGTCCCGTGGGGATCACGCGCGTCTCGCGACGCATATCGGGAGGCGAGCGGGAATTCCCCGTACGCCCCGCGGCGCGCTGACCTGGGGCTAACAAGATCACACTTGCATTTCCGAAGTGATTGCCCCGACGTGAGAGTAGGGGAACAACCTTTGGACAAGTGCGGTCGATGACAATTCCGGGCAGCAAAAAGGGACGTCATGATCGACGTCCCTTTTAAGAGCGGCCCGACCCCTCTAGGTCAGTGCCGGTTCGCGGTCGCCGGCGCTGAGCTGCGCCATGACTTCGTTGTCAGCGACCGCCGCGAGCGTGTCGTTCTCGGACTGGAGCCGTACGAGCTCGGCCTCCAGGTCACGGACACGTTGCTGTAGGCGCCGCATCTCCGCAACCATGCGGGGGTCCGGACCGCCGACGTGGCCGAGTAGAGCCTTCGCCATGATTAAGGGTCCTCCACGCTGAGTGACCAGCAGGAATGATCGCGCACTGAGAGCCGAAAAGATGCGCGTAACAACTAGGGTCGCACCGGCCGGAGAGCCGGTCAAGACAGATGTCACAGACGCGTAACAACCTGTCTATCCAAGTTTAGCAGACTTCCTCGATCGATCACCGTTCGACGAACCCATGAAGATCGCCTCGGGGCTCGGACCAGCGCTCGGCGACGCCGCTCACCATTCCCGGCGTGCCCCCGCCGCGCAACTGCGAGAGGAGCCTGTCGCACGCCTCTCTCGACCCTTCGGCGACCACCTCGACACGCCCGTCCGCGAGGTTGCTCGCAGATCCGGACAGACCCAACTCAAGCGCCTTGGAACGCACCCACCACCGGAAACCCACGCCCTGAACGTGACCCCGAACCCAGGCGGTCAGCCGCGTCTGCTCCTCCACGATGGGCGATCCTAGCGCCGCCGTAATACACCGGCGAACGTCACAGAACGCCCGTATCACCCACCCTAGCCCGCCGCCGGTGAGGGAAATATCAACCCCGCGCCACCCGGCGAATCAGTCCAGAATGCCGCGAAGCGCCGTCCCCCAGGCCCCGGCTAGCACCGGCGCCGACACCGTACAAGCCGCTTCTCCGAACCCGGATGACCGGTGCCGGACTGCCGCGCGACGATCAGTAGCGGGCACGCCGGGGACGCGGCTGGCAGGTGGGACAGGTGTAGGAGGAGCGGTTCATGAAGGCGTCGCGGCGGATGGCACTGCCGCAGCGCGGGCACGGCTCGTCCTCGCGCCCGTACGCGTTGAGCGACCGGTCGAAGTAGCCGCTCTCCCCGTTGACGTTGACGTAGAGGCTGTCGAAGGAGGTGCCGCCGGCCCCCAGAGCGGCCGCCATGACCTCGCGCGCCGCCTCCAGCACGCGCGCCGCGTCGGCCCTGGTCATCGTGTCGGTCGGCCGCGCCCAATGCAGCCTCGCCCGCCACAGTGCCTCGTCGGCGTAGATGTTGCCCACGCCGCTGATCAGCGACTGGTCGAGCAGCGCCCGCTTGATCCCGGTGCGCCGCCGCCGCAGCGCGCGGAAGAACGTCTCGTCGTCGAAGTCCTTCTCCATCGGGTCCGGTGCGATGTGCGCGATCGGGTCGGGAATCCCGCCGGTGGTGCTCGCGAGCATCAGGTGGCCGAAGGTGCGCTGGTCGACGAAGCGCAGGTCCAGGCCGCCGTCGGTGAAGGACAGGCGCGCCCGAAGGTGCTTCTCCGGCGGCCTGCCGGGCTCGCCGACGATGAGCTGGCCGCTCATCCCCAGGTGGGCCAGCAGCGCCTCGTCGTCGCCCAAGGGCAGCCAGAGGTACTTTCCGCGCCGCCGCGCGCCGGCGACCCGGCGTCCGGTCAGGCGTGCGGCCAGGTCGGCCGGGCCCTCGGTGTGCCGGCGCGCCGCACGCGGGTGCAGGACGGTCGCGGACTCGACGGTCCGCCCGGCCACCCAGCGCTCGACGCCCTGCCGTACGACCTCGACCTCGGGCAGTTCGGGCATGACGGGCATCCTTCTCTCACCGGGCCGCCGCGGGCCGGCCGGGGTACGGGGAGCGGCAGGCTACTGGGCCGAACGCGCGCGGATCGTCGTCCACGCCGTCTCGGCCGCCTGCTGCTCGGCCTCCTTCTTGCTACGCCCCTCGCCACGGCCGTACTCGACGCCGCCGACCGAGACCACCGCGCGGAAGCTCTTCTGGTGGTCCGGCCCGCTCTCCTCCACGTGGTATTCGGGCACGCCGAGCTCCTCGGTGGCGGTCAGCTCCTGCAGCGAGGTCTTCCAGTCGAGTCCGGCGCCGAGGCTGGCCGACCTGGTGATCAGCGCGTCGAAGAGGCGGTGCACCAGGGTGTCGGCGGACTTGAGGCCGAGGTCGAGGTAGACGGCGCCGATCACGGCCTCGAGCGTGTCGGCCAGGATCGAGGCCTTGTCACGGCCGCCGGTGCCCTCCTCGCCCCGGCCGAGGCGGATGTAGGCCCCGAGGTCGAGCTGGCGGGCGACGCCGGCGAGCGCGCGCATGTTGACCACGGCGGCCCGCAGCTTGGCGAGTTGGCCTTCGGGCAGGTCCGGATGCCCGCGGAACAGCGTGTCGGTGACGATCAGGCCGAGTACGGAGTCGCCGAGGAACTCCAGGCGCTCGTTGGTCGGCAGCCCGCCGTTCTCGTACGCGAACGACCGGTGGGTCAGCGCGCGTTCGAGCAGCGCGGGGTCAGGGGCCACGCCGAGCGCGGCTTCCAGGGCGCTGCGGTCGGCCATGGAGTGGTCGGGCTTCACACGGCCCTCCCGGTGCGGGAGGCGACGATGGCAGGATTCACGATGGGTGCTCCTCCGCGGAAGGTTCCGCGAGGGCGAGGCGCACGCCGGGCCTGCTCCGGCGTCCGCCACGGCCTCGGGCGAGTCTTCGTCGCGAGACGGGCGGGGGCGGCGGCGCGCCGCCCCCGTGACGTCCTCAGGCCACGTCGATGACCTGACGGCGGTTGTAGGTGCCGCACGTCGGGCACGCCGTGTGCGGCAGCTTCTCGTCGCGGCACTGCGGGCAGCGAACAAGCGTGGGCGCCTGGGCCTTCCACTGCGAGCGACGGTGCCGTGTGTTGCTGCGCGACTTTTTCCGCTTTGGTACGGCCACGTCAGCCCTCCTGGTCTTGTTGTCGTTGGTCCAACATGCCCTGCAATGCCGCCCACCGAGGGTCGGCGGCCTCGTGCCCGTGGTCCGGTCCGGCGTCGGCCAGGCGAACCCCGCAATCGGTGCACAGCCCGGGACAGTCCTCCCGGCACAGCGGGGACAGCGGCAGTGCGAGCACCGTCGCGTCCCGTATGACCGGCTCGAGATTGATCAGATCGCCCTCGAGACGGCGCTCGTCGTCCTCCGCGCTCTCGCCGGAGCGAGTGTCGGAGTAGACGTAGAGCTCCTGGAACTCCACCTCGATCGACGAGGAGAGCGGATCCAGGCAGCGCGCGCACTCTCCGGAGAGAGCCGCATGCGCGGTGCCCGAGACGAGCACGCCCTCCATCACCGCCTCGAGCCGGAGGTCCAGCTCGATCTCGGTGCCCTCGGGCACGCCGACCATCTCGGTGCCGAGATCCGCCGGAGCCGGTACGGAGTAGGAGTCCTTGCGCATCGATCCCGGCCGGCGGCCCAGTGAGCGCGTGTCGATCACGAACGGGTCGCGGGGATCGATGCGAGTCAGATCTTTCCTGCTTCCGTGAGGCATGGCGCATCACCGCCGTCGGTCAAGGTCGATTGCAAAGGTTACCGAACGCCGGGCCGTTCGCCCAACTCGGGCCCGTGGTAAGCCGCCGGACGCGCCCGTCGAGGGGACGACCGCGGGCCCGTTCAGGACTCGGCGAAACGCCGTATGAGGCGCCGCTGCACCGACTCCGGCACCAGGCCGGACACGTCCCCGCCGTACTTCGCGACCTCCTTGACCAGGCTGGAGGACAGGAACGAGTAGAGCGGGTTGGTCGCCATGAACATCGTCTCGACCCCGGCCAGCTGGTGGTTCATCTGCGCGATCTGGAGTTCGTAGTCGAAGTCGCTCACCGCGCGCAACCCCCGCACGATGACCGGAATGCCGCGCTCACGGCAGAAGTCGACGGTCAGCCCGTGGAATTTCTCCACGGTGACATTGCCGTACTCCTTGGTGACCTCGCCGATCATCTCGGCGCGGTCGTCGACCGTGAAGAGGCTTTTCTTCGAGATGTTGATCAGCACCGCGACGACGACCTCGTCGTACAGGCGCGACGCGCGGCTGATGATGTCGAGATGTCCGTTGGTGACGGGGTCATAGGATCCCGGACAGACAACACGGCGCACGAGGTGAGTCCCCTCTGCAAGGAAGTCGTCAGTGGCCTGCGGCGTGACCGTACCAAAGCGTGCCCTCGCCGTAACGACGGGCCCTGCTCTCGGTGTAGCCCGGGGGCCAGTGCAGCGGTGCGCCGCGTGTGGCACGTTCGACCGCGACCAGCGCGCCCGTCGCCAGCCAGGCGTTGTCGCGCAGCGCGTCGAGCAGGAGCGCGACGGCCTCGTCGGGCACGGCGTACGGGGGGTCGGCGAAGACCAGGTCGTACGGCTCGGGCGGCGCCTGGCGGAGCACCCGCTCGACGCGGTCGGTGACGAGCTCGGCCCCGGGCAGGCCGAGCACGTCCACGTTGGCCCTGATCACCTTCGCGGCGCGCGGCGACGACTCGACCAGCAGCACGTGCGCCGCCCCACGGGACAACGCCTCCAGCCCGACCGCGCCGGACCCGGCGAACAGGTCGGCCGCGCGGAGGCCGTCGAGGTCGCCGAGCAGCGAGTGGACGGTGGCGAACAGTCCCTCACGTGCGCGGTCGCTGGTCGGCCTGGTGTCGCGGCCGGTCGGCACGGCGATCCGGCGGCCGCCGGCGGTTCCTGCGATGACTCGTGTCACGTGTCCAAGTGTGGACCCGATTCCGGGTGCCCGATCAGGTGCCGGGTCAGGTGTACGCGCGTTCGATGCCGTCGAGGAGCCAGCTCAGGCCGCGCTCGAAGCCGTCCTCGGCGAGGTCGACCTCGCCGCGCAGCACCGGCCCGACGTGGGCGAGCTCCTCACCGGCCAGGGCATGCTCGAGGTAGGGGCGCAGCTCCGCCAGGCGCTCGGTGACGCCGACGCCGCTTCCCTGTGTGACCCGCCGTTCGCGCGCCTCGCGCGTGATGCTGCCGATCACGTAGTCGTCGATCGCGGCGACCACGCGGAAGGCGTCCTGCGGCCCGAGCCCCAGGCCCGCGACGGCCGCCACGGACTGGTCCACGTGACGCAGGGCGTTCGGGCCGATCGCGGGGTGGGAGCGGTGGTTGACCATGTCCACCACCCACGGGTGACGGTGGGCGCGCTCCCGCTCCCGGCGGGCGATCAGCGTGATCGCCTCGCGCCAGTCGCCGGGCAGCGGGTCCTCGATCAGCACCTCGCCGGTGATCCGGTCGGCCATGAGGTCGAGCAGGTCGTCCTTGCTGCCGATGTAGGTGTAAAGGCTCATCGCACGTGCCGCGAGCGCGGTGGCGACGCGGCGGATCGAGACGGCGTCGATGCCCTCCGTGTCGGCGATCTCCAGCGCCGCGTCGACGATCGCCTCGCGCGAGAGGGTGCTGGCGCGGCGGCCGTGCGGGCGCGCCCAGATCGGCGCCCGCCCGCCGTCGGGTTCGCCACCGGGTCCGGGAGTGCCTGCCACGCCTGAATCGTACGCCGTAGCGGGACCGATACACCGTACGAATCACTGCTACGGTGTACGAAGTCCGATCTGACGTACGACCCAGGGTGGGGAAATGGCGACACCGTCCGACCGGCCACCGGCGACCTTCGATCCCGAACTGCGGCGGCTGGCCGTGGTGGTCGTCCTCGGGGTGACCATGACCATCCTCGACACGACGATCGTGAACGTCGCGATCAACACCCTCGGCCGCGACTTCCACACGTCGCTGTCGAGCATCCAGTGGGTGCTCACCGCCTACACGCTCGCCCTGGCCATGACGATCCCCCTGACGGGATGGGCGGTCCAGCGGTTCGGCGGCAAGACGATGTGGATCGCCTCGCTGCTGCTGTTCATCCTGGGCTCGGTGCTGTGCGGCGCCGCGTGGTCGGTGGGCAGCCTGATCGCCTTCCGCGTCGTCCAGGCGGTCGGCGGCGGGATGCTGCTGCCGGTCGGGCAGACCATGCTGGCCACCAAGGCGGGGCCGCAGCGCATGGGCCGGGTGATGAGCGTGGTGGCGGTGCCCGCGATGCTCGCCCCGGTGCTGGGACCGGTGATCGGCGGCCTCATCGTCGGCCATCTCGACTGGCGCTGGATGTTCTACCTCAACGTGCCCATCTGCGCCGTCGCGCTCCTGGCGGCGTTCGCCTGGCTGCCGCGCGACGCCGAGCGCGTTCCGGGCGCGCGCCTCGACCTGCTCGGACTGGTCCTGCTCTCCCCCGGCCTGGCCGCACTCGTGTACGGGCTCGCACAGGCGGGCAACGGGCACCGCGTGACCGACCCGCGGGTGTACGCGTGGCTGGCGGCCGGCGCCGTGCTGATCGCGGCCTTCGGCACCCACGCGCTGCGCCGGCGCGAGCGCGCGCTGGTCGACCTCACACTGTTTCGCGACCGCGGCTTCACCACCTCCGTCGCGGCGCTGTTCCTCTACGTCGGCGTGGTGTTCGGGGTGATGTTCATGTCACCGGTCTACTTCCAGGCCGTACGCGGCGACACGCCGCTCCGCGCCGGGCTGCTGCTCGCTCCGCTGGGCCTGGGCGCGATGCTGGCCATGCCGGTCGCCGGGCGGCTGACCGACCGAGTCGGGCCCCGCGTGCTGGCCCTGACCGGGCTGGTCGTCGTGCTGGCCGGGCTGTCGGTCTTCACCCAGCTCGACGCGGACACGAGCAAGGTGGTGCTCGGCGTCGCGGTGTTCGTCGTCGGGCTGGGGCACGGCACGATGATGCCGTCGCTGATGGCCGCGGCGTACCAGCGCCTCGACCGCAGGGACGTCCCGGCGGCCACCACGGCGAGCAACATCGTCATACGGGTGGGCAGCTCGTTCGGCATCGCCGCGCTGGCGGTCGCGCTGCAGATCTACATCCGGCACGAGTTCCCGACGGCCGCGGGGACGCTCGCCTCGGTCGCGGCGGTCCACGCGCCGGACGCGGCGGCCCGGCTGGCGCACGCGTTCGGGCACAGCTTCTGGTGGGCGATGGGCTTCGCCGCCGCCGCGCTCGTCCCGATCCTGCTGCTGCCGGGCCGGCCGGACGGCGCGTCAGTAGTCCAGGGCGACGGTCCCGTCGCTGAGACGGTCGACGACCGCGTCTAGGTCCTCGGCGTGGATCAGGGCGCCGCGCAGCCCGTACACGAACGCGGCGCCCTCGAACCGCTCGGCGGTCCGGCGCAGCCGCTCGGCCTTGCCCGGGTCGCCGCCGACGAGGGTCTCGGCCTCGTGCACCTCGACCGTGAGGAAGGGCCGTGGCCCCTTGTCGGCGATGCGCAGCCGCGACACGCGCTCCCAGGGGACGAAGACGTCGTAGCCGCGCCGCGCGAACACCCGCAGCCGCACGCCGCCGGAGGTGAACACGGGCGGGCTGCGCAGCAGCCGGAACTCCCCTCGTGCGAGCAGCGCCATGACCGCCGCCGACGCCAGCAGCCCGAGGGCGAGCACCGGCAAGAAGACGAAGACGAGGCGTGCGACCGGCTGCTCGGACAGGCGGTCCATCGTGACCAGCAGGTATCCGACCATGACCATGACGACGACGGCGCCGGCGGCCGAGACGCCCGCCACGGTCGCGGTCAGGTACGCGGGCGCGGCGGCGACCGGAAGCCGAAAGTCGCTCTTCTGCTCCAGCTCCACTGCGGGAGGGTAACCGGATCGGTGCCCCTCCTGCCACGCCCCGCCCGGCGCGTCATCGCGCGAAGGCGTCCGGCCGGTGCTCAGGCCAGGGCCTGGCGTGCCTCGGCGCGCACTTCCTCGTCGGGGTCGGCCAGCGCCGCGGTCAGCGCGACGCGCGCGTAGTGGCGCTCGGCCCACCGGCTCAGCGCGCGTACGGCGGCGCGGCGCACCGCGATGACCTCGTCGTCGAGGACGCTGGTCAGCGGGCCGATCGCGGTGCGGCCCTCCAGCCGGCCCAGCGCGGCGGCCGCACTCTCGCGTACGCGCCAGCCGGGATCGGTCAGCGCGATCTCGCCCAACTCGGCGGCGGCCCGCAGCACGGCCAGGCCGCGAATCGCCTCCGCGCGCGCGGCGTCTCCGCGCTCCAGCGCACCCGCGTAGATCTCCCAGGCGGCGGCGCGCATGGCGCGGACGAGTTCGGCGGCGACGGCGCGCACACGGGCGTCCGGTGCGCTCGCCTCGGCGCGTACGAGGGCGCGGACGCCCTCCTCGCCGACGAACACCTCGCGCTCGTCGATCAGGGCGTCGGCGGCGGCGCGGCGCACGCGGGCGTCGGGGTCGGTCAGCGCGCGAGCGAGGCGGTTGCCGGCCTCCTCGGCCAGCGGGTGCTGTGCGGACAGGTCGATGACGGTCACGTGATCCTCCGGAGTCGTGTCGGAACGGCTTGGGGCGATCACCCGCGACACAGTGAGCTGGCCTGCCGGCGCAGATCGACGTGGCGGCGCACGACCAACAGGACTCTCCGGTGCACGGTCCGATCGTCGACGAAGATCCCGCTAATGTCAACCGATTAAGTAGGAAACTCGATCCCGGGTCAGGTCTTCTCCAGGTACTCCGCGCGTTCCTCGTCCACCAGGACGGCGAGCTCGGCCGCCAGATCGGGGTGGCCACCCAGCTCCGGGTCGGCGTCCACCAGCGCGGTCGCCTCCGTACGCGCCGCGCGGATGATGTCCTCGTCGCGCAGCAGCGTGAGCAGCCGCAGGCTCGACCGGCGGCCGGACTGGCTCTCGCCCAGGACGTCGCCCTCCCGGCGTTGTTCGAGGTCGAGGCGGGAGAGCTCGAACCCATCCAGCGTCGAGGCGACGGCGTCGAGACGCTCGCGCGCCTTGGACTCCTCGGCGGCGTCGGTGACGAGCAGGCACAGGCCCGGGTGGCGGCCGCGCCCGACCCGGCCGCGGAGCTGGTGGAGCTGTGACACCCCGAACCGGTCGGCGTCCATCACCACCATGACCGTGGAGTTCGGCACGTCGACGCCGACCTCGATCACCGTCGTGGCGACCAGTACGTCCAGCTCGCCGGCGGCGAAGCTCCGCATCACCGCGTCCTTCTCGTCGGGGTGCAGCCGCCCGTGCAGCACGCCGAGCCGCAGCCCGTGCAGCGGGCCCTCGCTCAGCTTGGGTGCGACCTCCAGCACGGCGAGCGGCGGCCTGCGCGCGCCCTCCTCGCCGTCACCCTGCCCGTCCCCCGCCGGAACGTCCTCGTCGCCGATGCGCGGGCACACGACGTACGCCTGGCGGCCGCGGCCCGCCTCCTCGCGGATGCGCGCCCACGCGCGGTCCCAGTAGGCGCGGTTGCCGGCCGGCACGACGTGCGTCGCGATCGGCGAGCGGCCCGCCGGCAGCTGGGTGAGGGCGGAGGTGTCCAGGTCGCCGTACACGGTCATCGCGACGGTGCGCGGGATCGGCGTCGCGGTCATGACGAGGACGTGCGGGCGGCCGCCGGCGGCCTTCTCCCGCAGCGCGTCGCGCTGCTCGACGCCGAAGCGGTGCTGCTCGTCGATCACGACCAGGCCGAGATCGGCGAACTGGACGTGCTCCTGCAACAGCGCGTGCGTGCCGACGACGATGCCGGCCGCGCCCGAGGCCGCGTCGAGGAGCGCCTCTCGGCGCGGCTTCGCGCCCTGTGAGCCGGTCAGGAGGGCGACTCGGGTGCCGTGCTCGGCCCCGCCGAGCCGTCCCGCCTCGGCCAGCGGCCCGAGCATCGCCACGATGGAGCGGTGGTGCTGCTGTGCGAGCACCTCGGTCGGCGCGAGCAGCGCCGCCTGCCCTCCGGCGTCCACGACCTGGAGCATCGCGCGCAGGCCCACGACCGTCTTGCCCGCGCCGACGTCGCCCTGGAGCAATCGGTGCATCGGGTGGGTGCGCGCGAGGTCGGCCGCGACCTCCGCACCGACCTCGCGCTGACCCTCGGTGAGCTCGAACGGCAGGCGCGCGTCGAAGTCGGCGAGCAGGCCCTCGCCGGCCGGCGGCCGCGGCGTCGCGGCCAGCTCCGCCGCCGCGCGCCGCCGCTGCGCCAGCGCCGCCTGCAACACGAACGCCTCGTCCCACTTGAGCCGCTTGCGCGCGCGGTACGCCTCCTCCATGTCGCCCGGCCGGTGGATCCCCCGGTACGCCTCGGCCAGCCCGGCGAGCCCGTACCGCGCGCGTACGCTCGCCGGCAGCGCGTCGCCGTCGAGTTCGAGGCCGTCCAGGACCATCCGCACGCAGTCGGCGATCTGCCAGGACGTCAGGCCCTTGGCCGCCGGGTACACCGGGATCAGCTCCTCGGCGAACTCGCGTGCGACGTCTGCCGCCTCGCCCGCGACCGCCTTGTACTCGGGGTGCACGAGCTGCCGTTTGATCCCGCGGCCCGTACGGTAGAACGTCACCTTGCCGGCGAAGAGCCCGCGGGTGCCCGGGGGCAGCTCGCGCTCGGGCACGTGCGCGCCCTTGCCGAAGAACGTCAGGGTCAGCCGCCCGCTGCCGTCGGTGACGGTGACCTCCAGGAGGTAGCCGGGCTTCCTGGTGATGCGCCGGCCCTGGACCTTCTCCACCTCGGCCATCACCGTGACGTACTCGCCCTCGGCGAGGCCGTCCAGGTCGGTCAGCTCCCCGCGCTGCGCGTAGCGGCGCGGATAGTGACGCAGCAGGTCACCGGCGGTCTCCAGCTCGAGGGCGGCGAGCTTCTTGGCCGCCTTCGGGCCCACCGCCTTGACCAGCGGCTGCTCCAGAGTGGTCACGGTACCTTCCCTTGTCGGCCGGGCACCGGACAAGTTCTACCAGCCGGCCCCGGTGAACCTCGCCGGGATCGACATGCGTCCTACCCAACGCCTCCGGCCTCTCCCACGGAAGGAGACCATGCGACTCCCGAGCCTGTTCACCGGCACGACCGCTCGTGTCGTCGCGCTCGCCGCCGTCGCCGCGGCCGCGGTGGCGACCGCGGCCCTCGTCGGCGGCCCGGCCACCGGTCCCGCCGCACGCGTACCGGCGGCGTCCAGGTCCGCGGCGCCGCACGGCCTCACTCCCGACCAGCGCCGCAGGGCCGACGAACTGATCAGCGTGTTCGAGAACAGCACGACCGACATCCGCTACGACTACGCGGACAACCTCGGCGACGGGCGCGGCGTCACCGCGGGCCGTGCCGGGTTCACGACCGCCGACGGCGACGCGCTCGAGGTCGTGCGGCGCTACACCGAGGAGGCGCCGGGCAACCCGCTGGCCCGGTTCGTGCCCACGCTGAGACGGCTGGCCGGCGCGGGCAGCGACGACACCGGCGCGCTCCCCGAAGGCGCCTACGTCGCCGCCTGGCATGCGTCGGCGGCGGACCCGCGGTTCCGCCGGGTGCAGGACCGGGTCTGCGACCGGCTCTACTTCGAGCCCGCGATGAGGCTGGCCGACCGTACGGGCCTGCGCACGGCGCTCGCGCGCGCCGAGGTCTACGACGCGATCGTCCAGCACGGGGGCGGCGAGGACCCCGACGGCCTGCCCGCCCTGATCAGGCGCGCCCGCGCGGCCGCGGGCGGCGATCCCGCGCACGGCGTCGACGAGAGGCGCTGGCTCGGCGCGTTCCTCGCGCGCAGGCTCGCCGACCTCCGGCACCCGGCGAACGAGAGCACCCGGCGGGAGTGGTCGGAGTCGGCCGACCGGGTCAACGCGGTCCGGCGGATCGCCGCGACCGGCGACTACGACCTGAGCGGTCCGATCACCGTGACCGTGTTCGGCGACCGGTTCACGATCGAGTAGGCCCTACTCGACGCCGATCAGCAGCGGATAGCGGTCCTGGCCCCCGTCGTAGACCACGACCTCGACGTACGGCCGGTCCTCGCGCAGCCGCGCCTGTACCGCCTCGACGAGTCCGCCGGGAGCGTCGGCGCCGGTGATCAGCGTGACCAGCTCGCCACCGCCGGACAGCATCCGCGCGAGGATCCGCGACGCGACGTCGGCCAGATCTGCGCCGATGACCGACACGTCGCCGTCGATGAGGCCGAGCGTGTCGCCGGGCCGGCAGATGCCCGCGCTCGTCACCGCCTCCTCCCCCGCGGTCTCCAGCAGGCCGAACCTCGTGGCGCCCGCCGCGCTCGTCATCGCGATCACGTCGTCGTCGAAGCGGCGGAGCGGGTCGTGCACGGCCAGGGCGGCCAGGCCCTGCGCGGACGCGCGCGCCGGGACGACCGCGACGCGTACGCGGTCCTCACGCGCGCGCTGGGCGGCCGCCTCGGCGACCGGCAGGACCGCGCGGTCGTTCGGCAGCACGACGACCTCGTCGCCGGCCGCCGCGATCGCCCCGGCCAGGGCGTCCAGCGACGGAACGCCGCCGGCCTCCCGGCGTACCGCGACCGCGCCGTGCTGCTCGAACAGGGCCGACAGCCCCTCCCCGAGGGTCACCGAGACGACGCCGCGCCCGGTGATGCGCGCGTGGGGTTCGGCGGTCGCCTGGAGGTAGGTCACGCGGATGCGGTGCGGACGGCCGGCGCGGATGCCGGCCTCGACCGCCGGGCCCGCGTCGTCGGTGTGCACGTGCACGTTCCACAGGCCGCCGCCGCCGACCACGACGAGGGAGTCGCCGAGCAGGTCGAGCTCGGCGCGCAGCTTCGGGACGGCCTCCTCGTCGGCGTCGAGCAGGTACATGACCTCATAGCCGCCCGCGGACTCGGCGGGAGCCTGCTCGCCGGCGCCCGCCTCGCCGGGTGCCGTACGCCGGGGCACGTCGTACGTCTGGGGGAACTCCTCGCTCGCCACGGCCGCGAGCGTCTCGAGGACGACGCACAGCCCGGCCGCCCCCGCGTCCACGACGCCGTTGCGCGCGAGCACCTCGAGCTGCCCGGTGGTCTCGCGCAGGGCGGCGCGCGCGTGCTCGGCGACGGTCCAGGCGACGGCGCCTCTCTCGCCCTCATCGGGGCAGGCGGCGGCGGCCGTGCGCAGCACGCTGAGCATGGTGCCCTCGACGGGATGGGCGACGGCCTGGTCGGCGAGCCGCGAGGCGTGACCCAGCGCCTCCCGCAGGCCGCCACCGCCGCCCAGGATCTCCGCCATCGCGCGCACGATCTGGCTGAGGATCACACCGGAGTTGCCGCGCGCCCCGAACAGCGCGCCGTCGGCGAGCGCACGCCACGCCGCGGCGGCGTCCGCGTCGGCGGGCAGCCGGTCGAGCTCCTCGGCGGCCGCGAGGACGGTCAGGTGGAGGTTGGTCCCGGTGTCGCCGTCGGGCACCGGGAAGACGTTCAGCGCGTCGATCTCGGCGCGGGTACGGCCCAGTGCCTCCGCCGCCAGCCGGCCCCACTGCCGTACGGCCACGGCGTCCAGAAGGTCTCCCACGCCACCTCCACAAGATTGCGTCGAGAATAGACTTACCGGACACGGGACGGGCGGCTCCAGTGCCCCGGCGATTCGCGTCGCGGGTGCGGGGTCGGCTATCCTCATGCGAGGCCCTTTCTTCGGGGCCTCTTTTGACGAGCGCCCGTTCCTCGGGCCACTCCACTCGACCCTTTTGGAGCGCATCCATGGCTTCCGTCTGCGACGTCTGCGGCAAGGGGCCGGGGTTCGGCATGCGCGTCTCTCACTCGCACCGCCGCACCCCGCGCCGCTGGAACCCCAACATCCAGCGGGTGCGTGCGGTCGTCGGCCGCACCACCAAGCGGATCAACGTGTGCACGTCCTGCATCAAGGCGGGCAAGGTCACGCGTCCCGTCGCGCGCTGAGCCCTCCGGGCACGCCGCGAGGCGCGCCCACACAGACTGTGCTCTCACCGGGCACTGCCGAACGGCCGGTCCTCCACACGGACCGGCCGTTCGGGTTTTCTGATTCAGGGCCTCGCGGCAGAGCGGGCCGTCCGGTCCGGGAGCTCACGGTTCGAGGCTTCGGGTTCGGGGGCTCGCGGGTTCGGGGCTCGGCGGGCCGGGGCACGATGGGACGGTGAGAGTCGTGGTCCTGTCGGACACCCACGCGCCGCGGCGGTGGCGCGGCTGCCCGTCGGCGGTGGCGGCGCACCTGCGCGGCGCGGACCTCATCCTGCACGCCGGCGACGTCTGCGTGCCCTCGGTGCTGGACGAACTCGCCGCGTACGCGCCGGTCCGCGTCGTGCGCGGCAACAACGACGGAGACGACGTCGCGGCCTGGGGCGCACCGGAGACGCTGGAACTGGACCTGGCCGGCCTACCGGCGGCGATGGTGCACGACAGCGGCCCGTCCGCCGGCCGCACCGCGCGCCTGCACCGCCGCTTCCCCTCAGCGGCA
Source organism: uncultured Actinomycetota bacterium (assembly GCA_963799975.1). Classification (GTDB taxonomy): domain Bacteria; phylum Actinomycetota; class Actinomycetes; order Streptosporangiales; family Streptosporangiaceae; genus Actinoallomurus. The sequence goes on from CAWCZF010000006.1 coordinate 3,055,395, forward strand.
CTGGTCGTCTTCGGCCACTCCCACATCCCGATGGACCAGACCGGCGACGGCGTACGCGTCTTCAACCCCGGCTCCCCCACCGACCGCCGCCGCCAGCCACGCGGCACCATCGGCCTGCTCCACGTCGAGGACGCCACCCTCCTGGAAGCCACGATCGTCCCGGTGACCTGACCGCGGCCGCGACGGGTATCAGGTGGACCGGCGCAGGGGCCGTATCAGGACGTCGAGCGGCGGCACGTCGGGGGCCGGGCGGGCGATTCCGGCCTGCGTCCAGCCCCACCGCGCATAGATCGACCGCGCCTTGCCCTCCTGGTCGGCGAGCAGCGTCGCCCACGGCTCGGGCCGGCCGTCGAGGACGGCCGTCATCAGCTCGGTCGCGAGACCGACCCCGCGCGCTGCCGGGAGGACGACGAGCTCGATCACAGCGAACTTGCCACCCGCTACAACGTCGCGGGGAGCCTCCCCCTCCAGCGCGCCCGCCCACCAGCGGCCCACGCCGAACGGAAGGCCGAAGCTGAAACCGCACCAGTCGTCCCCGCTGTGCGCCGTCACGAGGACGAACCCGGGCCTGACGGCCTGGCCGGTGGTTCGGGTGACGAACGCGTCGCGGGCGTAGATCGAGCGACCGGCGTCCGGGTCCTCGGCGTACCCCTCGATGTACGCGTCGGTGAGCCGGTCCATGAGGCGCAGCGCCGCCGCGCCGTCGTGGCGGCGCAGCTCGAACTCTCTCGGCTCACTCATCGGCCGACCAGCCCGTCGATCACATCGGCGCATTCGGCGACGTCCGCATCGCCGAGGTAGGGCGTGAGCCCGCGCCGTACGCCGGCGAGCCGACGCATGGTGCGAGCGGACGTCACCTCAGTCAGGACCGGGAGTGCCTGGCCGACGACGGCCGCCGCCTCGTCGGGGCTGCCTGCGGCGATGAGGGCCTGCGCCCGTACCGCCGAGTAGTAGGCGCCGTTGCGGACAAAGGTCTGGCCGTCTGCCAGGCGCGCGAGCATGGCCGCGGCCTCAGCGTGTTCACCAAGATCCATGAGACCCATCGCTTCGAGGGAGGAAAGCTCGTATTCGTCGAAGAACCGGAACCAGGCCGCCGGATGGTCGACCGGCCGCGCACGGTCTATGTGCGCCCAAGCGGTGCTCCTGGCCTTCTGGAAGGCCCGGGTGTCGTTGCGTTTCGCCGCCCCGAGCGCGACCCGCATGGTTAACAGGGCCTGGACGCGGCGGTCACTGCCGCCCAAGATGCTCAGCGCGGACTCGGCCAGATTGACCGCCTCGCCCACTTTGCCGGTGCGCTTGGCCAGCGTGCTCATGCCAGCGAGCACTTGGACCTGAAGCTTCTTGTCGTTGGCCAGGTGCGCGGCGCAGAGCGCCTCGGAGTCCAGCTTCCACGCGCGCCGCTCGTCACCGCTGTCAAAGGCCAGCCACGCACAGCAGGTGGCGAGCGCGCCGATCACCGACTGCATGCGGGTCTCGGCCGAGGGCGTCAGCGAGATCTGGTCGAGCTGATGGGTCAGGCGTCTCAGGCGACGGACCGCGATGTCGGCGACGGCGGCGCCCCCGTACCGGTCGTCGAGGGCGTAGAGGTCCGCGACGACGTCATCGGGTTCGAGCCGCGTGACGTTGACGGGCTGCCCAGGCTCGGTACCGGCGAGGGGAATCGCGAGCGTGATGCCGACGATCGCCTTGCCGAGAGTGCGACGCTCCACGCGCTCCACCGTAGCCGTCTGTTCGTCACTTTCCATGGCCCGCTGATCGAGCCCGCGCGGAGCCAGGCCCGCGAGCAAGCGGGGCACGCCGAGCGCGTCGACGATGCCGAGCACGGTGCGGATCCCCGGCTCCTGGCACCGCCCGGCCATGAGGCGCGAGACGTGCGCCTGCGAGAGCCCGACGCGATCGCCCAGGGCGGTCTGGGAGAGGCGGGCCGCTTTGGCGACCGCCACCAGAACGGTCCCCCAGTCCCAGCGCGCGAGCGCGGCACGGACCTCGGGGCGGAACCAGAAGGTGAGCGGGAGTGACTCGGCCTTGCCGGGGCCGTCCTGACGCGCGCCCACCTCGCACGGGCCGCACATCGTGCCCGCGTTGTAGGCGCTGAGCGGGGTCGAGCAGCGGGAGCAGTTCAGCGGCATGGCCGACCTTAACAACAGAGCGTAGCCACGGATATGCATCCGCGTATAACCGCCGGCATCGCATCCATGCGGGCCCGTGTGGCGGCCGGGCCCACGTACGGCACACCCTTGTGCTCGACGCGCCACGGTACGTAACACCAGCGGAGGCATTGATGGCCGACATCGCGCTCACGCCTCGGCGCCCGAAGGATCCGGGCGCGGGGTGGCAGACGGTCGCGCCGGGGGCCTCACCCCCACGCCTCAGCCGGCGCTGGCTGAGGCTGCCGCCGGATCCCGCCCTGGTGCGCGAGGCACGCGACCATGCGATGGCGGCGATGACGCAGGCCGGTGTGCGAGAGGAGGGTCTCCTCGGCGACGTGCGGCTCCTGGTCAGTGAGGCCGTCACGAACGCCGTCCGCGCCGCGGAACGCCACGCCGTCGCCCGCGGGCGTCCCTGGGCGTCGTATGAACTGCCGGTGGCGCTGCGGGTCGACTGCCGTCCCCGGTGGGTGCACCTGCTGGTCATCGACCCGGACCCCCAGGTTCCGAACCCGGCGCCGCGGGATCTCCTGGACGAGACCGGGGGGCGCGGCATGGCGATCATCGAGGAGTTCGCCGCGCTGTGGTGGTTCCGGCCGGGGACGTACGGCAAGACGCTGCACGCGGTGGCCGTCCGGCCGGGTGAGGTCCTCACCAGCGAGGAGATCGGCCGCGCGGCGGTCCGCCGCCGACCCGGAGCAAGAGCGGCTCGAACAGGACGCCGTGCGCCTGTACGACCAGGGCCGGAGCATCCGGCAGGTGGCGGAGAAGTTCGACTGCGGTTACGGCGTCATGCGCCGGAGCCTCCAACGGCGTACGACACTGCGGACCAGAAGCGGCTTCGCCGAATGGCCCTCCGAGCCGTGAGCCCGCGCCCGCGGGGTCAGTGGCGCTGGAGCCAGGCGTGGTCGACCGGGCCGATGCCCTCGCCCAGCGGGAAGCCGTGTTCGATGGCGCCCGTGACGTACTCCTTGGCACGGCCGACCGCGTCGACCATGTCGCTGCCCAGCGCAAGGTAGGACGCGATGGCCGAGGCGAGCGTGCAGCCCGTGCCGTGGGTGTGGCGGTTGTCGTGCCGCGCGGCCGCGAAGCGGTATTCGCTCGTGCCGTCGAACAGCAGGTCCACCGGCTCGCCCGGCAGGTGGCCGCCCTTGATCAGCACCCATTCCGGGCCGAGGGCGCGCACGGCCTCCGCGGCGTGGCGCAAGCGGTTCTCCTCCTCGACCTTCACGCCCGTGAGCTGCTCGACCTCCCACAGGTTCGGCGTGACGACGGTGGCCAGCGGCAGCAGGACGGTACGCATCGCGTCCAGCGCGGACGGGGCGAGCAGCGAGTCTCCGTGCTTGGACACTCCCACCGGGTCGACGACGATCGGCGCGGTCACCCCGGCAAGGACCTCGGCCACGGTCTCGACCAAGGGGGTCGAGGCCAGCATGCCCGTCTTGATCGCCTCGGCGCCGATGTCGGACAGGACCGAGTCGAGCTGGGCGCGTACGGCCTCGGGCGGCAGTTCCCAGTAGCCCTGGACGCCCAGGGAGTTCTGTGCGGTCACGGCCGCGATCACGCTCATCCCGTGCACGCCGAGCGCGAGCATCGTCTTCAGGTCGGCCTGGATGCCCGCGCCGCCGCCGGAGTCGGACCCGGCGATCGTCAGCACACGAGGAGGAGTCATGATCTCAAGCCTACGGGCCGGGTCAGCACGCGCTTCCGTTGAACGAGCAGGTGACCGGCTCCGCGTCGGCACCGTCGGCGGTGAAGGACACCTTCACCGACTGGCCGGGCGAGATGAAGGGGTGCCCGGCGGGGTTGCCCGCGACCAGAGTGGCGCCGGTGCGGATGACCTTGGCGTCCCAGGCGGTGAGGATCCGGGTGCGCGGGTATCGCAGGGTCAGCGTCCAGCCGTTCACCGGGCTCGCGGTGCGGTTGGTGATCGTGGCCTGGCCCTGGAACCCGGCGTGCCAGGTCACCACGGTGCGCAGGGCGACGGTGACGGCGCCGCGGCCGGTGCCGCGGCTCACCCGGCTGCCCTCGCGCGGGGTCAGCGAGGAGTCGTCGCGCGCCGTGTGCCGGCCGTGCCGACGTGGCTGGGCCGAGTCGCTGGTCTGCGGCTGCGCCTGCTGGTCGGGCGGGGCGCCGCCGGCGAAGTTCAGTGAGATCTGCTGCGTGCCGACCGCCGATATGACCGCACCGATCGCCACGACGCCGGAGACCGCCGGCAGGAGCGGCACCTTGCCGACCCTCCGGTGCCGCTGAGGGCCTTCACCCTCGGGGGCACCGCCTGCCACGTCTTTGGTGTGTCGTCCCATCCCGTCCCTCTCCGGTCTCGGGATGTATACCAAAAGCACACTAGTCATGCCTACCAGACGAGCCGCCGTCAACAGGGACGACTCTTTGATTCGGTCAGGCGAAGTGGTCCCATCCGCCCGGACCGTACGTGCGTCCGTCCACGGTCACGGCGGGGACGCCTTGCCGCGCCGCTCCGATGACCTGCCACTCCGGCGGCAGCGCCGCGTGCGGCGGGAACGTCGCGGCGAACGCGTGATCTTCGCCACCCGTGAGCGCGAGCCGCCGCCCGTCCGGCGCCGGCGGGACCGGCACGGCGTCACTCTCGATCTCGATGCGCACTCCGCTCGCCGCGGCGAGGTGCCCGAGGTCCTGTACGAGGCCGTCGCTGACGTCGAGCATCGCGGTGGCACCCAGCTCGCGTGCGCGCAGTGCCGCCGCGTACGGCGGGCGCGGGCGGCGGTGCGCGCCGACCAGCTCGGCCGGCTCCCGCCGGCCCGCGGAGAGCAGTGCGAGGCCCGCCGCGGCGTAGCCGAGCCGTCCGCAGACCGCGACCACGTCGCCGGGCCGCGCGCCCGCCCGTGTCACCGCCGGGCCGTCCAGCGCGCCGAGCGCGGTCACCGCGAGCAGGACCGAGCCGGCGCGTACGACGTCGCCGCCCGCGACCGAGGCGGCCAGCTCGGCGCACTCGTCGCGCAGCCCGTCGCACAGCGCCTCCACCCACGCCACGTCCGTTTCCGGCGGCAGGCCGAGGCCGAGGAGCAGCGCGGTGGGCCGTGCGCCCATCGCGACGACGTCCGCGAGATTCTGCGCGGCGGCCTTGCGCCCGACGTCGTACGGCGGCGACCAGTCGCGGCGGAAATGGCGGCCCTCGATCAGCAGATCGGTGGTCGCGACGACCCGGCCGCCGGGCGCGGCGACGATCGCCGCGTCATCGCCCGGACCCAGCTCCACGGCTGGGCTCGAGCCCAGCCGCGCGGTGATCCGTGCGATGATCCCGAACTCGCCTAGTTCCCCGACGGTGATGACCCACCTCCATTGAAGACACGGTACGGTTGCCGCCTGACGGCAGTCCCAGGGAGGACGTGATGGTGCAGGCCTACATCCTCATCCAGACCGAGGTCGGCAAGGCTGCCGACGTGGCGCGTGAGATCTCCGGAATCCAGGGCGTGACCTTGGCCGAAGACGTCACGGGACCCTATGACGTGATCGTCCGTGCGGAGGCGAACAACGTCGATGAGCTGGGCAAGCTCGTCGTCGCGCAGATCCAGTCGGTCGAGGGGATCACGCGGACGCTGACCTGTCCCATCGTCCACATCTGAGCGGTGCCCTCCCCGCCGCCGATCCGTGCCAGGAGACGAGCGCCGGTGGCGGGCGGCGTGCTGGCGGCGGCCGTCGCCGTCGTGACCGGATGTGGCCCCGGCGCGGTCGAGGCGCCGGTTCCGCGGCCCCCCGCGGCGATCGCCTCCCGCTGCGACGCCCTGCGCGACCGGCTCCCCCGAAAGGTGCACGGACGCGCGCGGCGCGCCACCACACCGAAGTCACCGCTCGTCACCGCGTGGGGCTCCCCCGCGATCGTGGTCCGCTGTGGCATGCCGCGGCCCGCCGCGCTGAAGCCGACGTCGGAGCTGGTCGTGGTGAACGGCGTCTCCTGGCTCGGAGTGCCGGTCGACCGCCCGGTCACCTTCACCGCCGTCGGGCGGCAGGCGTACGTCGAGGTGACCGTGCCGCCCGCGTACGAGCCGCCGGGCGACGTGCTGATCGAGCTGGCCGCCTCGATCAAGGCCGCGGTCCCGGCCACTCCCGACGGCTCGCTCTGACCTGACCGCGCGACCGAGCCGGGCCGTCCGCCGAGCCTCACTGCGCGCCGCGTCGCTTCGGCCGCCGTCCCTGCGGCTGCACGGGTTCGGGGCCGGTCGGCGGCGGGGTCACGGCGCGCGTGACGGCGCCGCCGTTCAGCGTCAGCCCCTCGCCGTTGTGGTTGATCTCCAGCGGCTCGCCGTCGAGCAGCTCGTACACGACCTCCTCGCCGGTGACGTGGATCCGCAGGCGGCGGCCGCGGAACCGCAGCCGGAAGGTCAGGCCGGTGATCCCGCCGGGCAGGCGCGGGGTGAAGGAGAGCCGTCCGTCGCGCAGGCGCATCCCGCCGAGGCCCGCGACCAGGGCGGTCCACGCGCCCGCGAGGGAGGCGATGTGGAGCCCGTCGCGCGTGTTCTGCTCGAGGTCGCCGAGGTCCATCAGGGCGGCCTCGCCGAGGTAGTCGTGCGCGAGGTCGAGGTGGCCGGTCTCGGCCGCCAGCACCGCCTGCGTGCAGGCCGACAGCGACGAGTCGCGCACCGTCAGCGCCTCGTAGTAGGCGAAGTTGCGCGCCTTCTGCTCCGCGGTGAACGCCTCGCCGCGCATGTGCATGGCGAGCACGAGGTCGGCCTGCTTGACGACCTGCTTGCGGTAGATGTCGAAGTACGGGAAATGCAGCAGCAGCGGGTACTGGTCGGTCTTGGTGCCCGCGAAGTCCCACGGCGCGTGCTCGGTGAAGCCCTCGCTCTGCGGGTGCACGTGGAGCCGCTCGTCGTACGGGATGAACATGTCGGTCGCGGCGTCGCGCCAGGAGGCGGTCTCCTCGTCGGTGACGCCGAGGTTCTCGGCCTGCTCGGGATGGCGTTCGGCCAGGTCGGCGGCCGCCTGGAGGTTCTGCTGCGCCATGAGGTTGGTGTAGACGTTGTTGTCGGCGATCGCGCTGTACTCATCCGGCCCGGTCACGCCGTCGATGCGGAATTGCCCGCGCGCGTCGTGGTGGCCGAGGCTGCGCCACAGCCGCGCCGTCTGCACGAGGAGTTCGAGGCCGAAGTCGCGGGCGAAGTCCTCATCGCCCGTGGCGTCGAGGTAGCGGACCACCGCGTCCGCGATGTCCGCGCCGATGTGGAACGCGGCCGTGCCGGCGGGCCAGTAGCCCGAGCACTCGTCGCCCTGGATGGTCCGCCACGGGAACGCCGCGCCGGCCAGGCCGAGCTGCTCGGCGCGTTCCTTGGCGTGGTCGAGCGTCGAGTGCCGCCACCGCAGCGCGTCGGCGACGGCGTTCGGCTGCGTGTAGGTCAGCACCGGCAGCACGAACGACTCGGTGTCCCAGAAGGTGTGCCCGTCATAGCCGGGCCCGGTCAGGCCCTTGGCGGAGATGGGCCGCCGCTCGCCGCGCGCGCCCGCCTGAAGGACGTGGAACAACCCGAAGCGTACGGCCTGCTGCACCTCGGGGTCGCCGTCGACCTCGACGTCGGCGCCGGCCCAGAACTCATCCAGGTAGTCGCGCTGCTCGCGCAGCAGCCCCTTCCAGCCGGACAGCTTCGCCGCGGCCATCGCGGCGATCACCTGGTCGTGCAGGGCTGGCCGCGACCGCTGGCTGGACCAGCCGTACGCGAGGTACTTCACGACGCGCAGCTTCTGCCCGGGCTCGAGGCGCGTGGCCACGGTGACCCGCCCGACGTCGTCGGTCGCGTCGGTGTCGATGGTGCCGTCGGGGCTCTCGATCTCGTGTGACATGGCCGCGCCGACGCGCAGCCCGCTCTCGCGTGTGCGATGCACCATGACGACGCCGCGCTCGCGTGCGACCGACTCCTCCGCGACGAGCGGGCAGTCGACCGCGGCGGCCGAGCGCGGGTCGTCCTCTCCGGCGGGCAGCGACTCGTTGGCCACCAGTTCGGACTGCAGGACGACGCGGATCGGCTGGTCCACCGCCTCGACCTCATAGGAGATCGCCGCGACGGCCCGCTGGACGAGCGAGACCATGCGGACCGAGGACACCCGGATCGTGTCGCCCGCCGGGGAGGTCCATTCGGTCTTCCTCGTCAGGGTGCCGGCCCGCAGGTCCAGGAGCCGCTCGTGGGAGTGCAGCTCGCCGTACCGCACGTCGAACGGCTCGTCGTTGACCAGCAGCCGGATCAGCTTGCCGTTGGTCACGTTGATGATCGTCTGGCCGGACTCGGGGTAGCCGTAGCCCGCCTCGGCGTACGGGAGCGCGCGCAGCTCGTACACCGAGTTGAGGTAGGTGCCCGGCAGGCCGTGCGGCTCGCCCTCATCGAGGTTGCCCCGCAGGCCGACGTGGCCGTTGGACAGGGCGAACACCGACTCGCTCTGCGCCAGCGTCTCGAGGTTGAGCCGCTGCTCGCGCACGCACCAGGGCTCGACGGCGTACGCGGCCTGGCGGATCACAGCAGCTCCTCCAGGTCGGTCACGACGATGTCGGCGCCGTGGCGCTTCAGCGCGTCCGCCTGGCCGGCGCGGTCGACGCCGACGACGCAGGCGAAGCCGCCCGCCCGGCCGGCCTCGACCCCGGCGAGGGCGTCCTCGAACACCACCGCGCGGTCGGCCGGGACGCCGAGCGCCTCGGCGCCGGCGAGGAACATGTCGGGCGCGGGCTTGCCGGCGAGATGGCGTTCCTTGGCGGTGACGCCGTCGACGCGTGCCTCGAACAGGTCCGCGATGCCGGCCGCGTCGAGCACCTGGGCGGTGTTGGCGCTGGAGGAGACCACCGCGGTACGCAGCCCGGCGTCGCGCGCCGCGCGCACGTAGCGCACCGAGCCGTCGTACAGCTCGACGCCGTCGTCGCGGAGCTTCTCCAGCACCAGGTCGTTCTTGCGGCTGCTCAGTCCGTTGATCGTGGCCTTGCCGGCCTCGTCGTCGCCTGAACCCTCGGGCAGTTCGATGCCGCGCGACTCGAGGAAGGACCGGGTGCCGTCCTCGCGCGGCTTGCCGTCGACGTACTCGTCGTAGTCGGCGTCGGAGTCGAACGGGGTGAATGAGTCGCCGTCGCGCTCGCGCAGGAACTCGTCGAACATCTGCTTCCACGCCGCGGCGTGCACGGTGGCGGTGCGGGTCAGCACCCCGTCCAGATCGAACAGGCACGCCGTCGCGGCGTCCGGCAGTCCGAGCATCTGTCCCTCCCCGGGATCGGCGAACGACACATGCTTACCCCATCGGGCGATCTCAACCGCCGGGGCCCTCCCGAGGTCAGGTCGGCAGGCCGACCGCCCGCTCTCCGCTGCGGCGCTGCTGGATGATGACCGCGACGACCAGGAGCGCGCCCTGCGCGACGTTCTGCCAGAACGTGTTGACGCCGACGACGTTGAGGCCGTTGTTGAGCGCGCCGAGGAGCAGGACGGCCAGCAGCGTGCCGCCGACGCCGCCCTTGCCGCCCTTCAGCGCGCAGCCGCCGAGGGCGGCGGCGGTGATCGACTGGAGCTCGAGACCCTCGCTGCCGCTGGTGGGCTGCCCGGACCCGGTACGCGCGGTGAGGACGATGCCGGCCACCGCGGAGACGATGCCCGCCAGCGCGTACACCGCGATCAGGTACTTGTTGATGTTGATGCCGGCGAGGCGCGCGGCCGTGTCGTTGCCGCCGATCGCATAGATGTTCCGCCCGATGTCGGTGTACTTCAGCATCAGGTGCACCAGGACGGCCACCACGATCAGCAGGCAGACCTGCACTGGGATGCCGGCGATCCGGCCGCGGGCGATGAAGACGAACAGGTCGTCGCCGAGGACGAAGCCCTGCGCGCGGCCGCCGGAGACGAGCTGGGCCACACCCTTGTACGCCGCGAGCCCGGCCAGCGTCGCGATGACCGGGTTCACCCGGCCGTACACGATGATGAGGCCGTTGAGGACGCCGATCACGACGCCGAGGCCGACGGCGGCGGCCATGCCGAGGAACGGGTTGTGGCCGGCGGAGGTGAACGCCATCGCGGAGATCACCGAGGCGACTCCCGTCTGCGAGCCGACCGAGATGTCCATCGCGCCGCAGATGATCACCACCGTCTGCACGACCGCGAGCAGCCCGGCCACGGTCGCGGCCTCGCCGATCACCTGGACGTTGTCCCAGGTCAGGTAGCCGGAGTTCAGCCAGGTGAAGATCGCGACGACCACGACGAGGGCGCCGATGAGGCTGAGGTTCTGCGGGCCGAGGAAGGACAGGATCCGGCGCGGCGCGGGCTCCTTCGGCGGGGTGTCCACGGGCTCGCGGGTGGCGGTTGTCATTGCTGTCCCTCCGATAGCGACGTGGTGAGGTCCTCCGCCATGGCGAGGCCGAGGATGGCCTCTTCGGAAGCGTCGGCACGGTCGAGTTCGCCGGTGATGTGGCCGTTCTGCATGACGATGACGCGGTCGGCCAGTCCGAGCACCTCGGGGAGCTCGGAGGAGATGACGAGGACGGCGACGCCGGAGCGGGCGAGGTCGTCGATGAGGTGGTAGATCTCGGCCTTGGCGCCGACGTCGATGCCGCGCGTGGGCTCGTCCAGGATCAGCACCTTGGGCTTGCGCGCGAGCCAGCGGGCGAGCACCACCTTCTGCTGGTTTCCGCCGGACAGCTTGCGCACCTCGTGCTCGATGCTCGGCGTACGAACGTTGAGGCGCTCGACGTACTCCCGGGTCAGGCGGCGTTCTTCGGCGCGTTTGACGAAGCGGAACCGGCGGAGGCGGTCCAGCACCACGAGCGAGGTGTTGTCGCGCACCGAGCGTTCGAGCAGCAGCGCCTGCGCCTTGCGCTCCTCCGGCGCGTACCCCATGCCGGCCCGCACGGCGTCGCTCGGCTGCCGCAGGCGTACGCGGCGTCCCTCGACGCGTACCTGCCCGGAGCGGATCGGCAGGTCGCCGACGAGGGCCCCGGCGAGTTCGGAGCGGCCCGCGCCGACCAGCCCGGCCAGGGCGACGACCTCGCCCGCGTTGACGGTGAGGCTGATGTCGCGCACGTCGTCGGTGGTGACGTCCTCGACCTCCAGCACGACCTTGCCGGTGGCCGAATGCTCGCGGGCGAACATGGCCGACAGGTCGCGGCCGACCATCATCCGCACGATCTCGTTCTCGTCGGTCTCCCCCGCGTCGCGCACGCCGACCAGCCCGCCGTCGCGCAGCACCGCGATCCGGTCGGCGAGCCGGAAGATCTCCTGGAGCCGGTGTGACACGTAGACGACGGCCAGGCCCTCCTCGCGCAGCCGCCGGATCAGCGTGAACAGCGCCTCGACCTCGTTCTCCGACAGCGAGGACGTCGGCTCGTCGAACGCGATCACCTTCGCGTCGGTGGTCAGCGCCCGCAGGACCTCCACGAGGGCGCGCTGCGCGGCCGTGAGCCGCGATCCGAGCGTGTCCGGGCTGATGACGCGCTCGAAGCCGAGGCGTTCGAGGTCGGCGCGTACGCGGCGGGCCAGGGTGGCGCGGTCGAGGACGCGGCCGGCCCGCCGGGGCAGCGCGCCGAGGTAGACGTTCTCGGCGACCGTGACGTGCGGCACGATCTCGGGCTCCTGGGGGATGACACGGATGCCGGCCTGGCGCGCGTCCGCCGGGTTGTGCAACCGCAGCGGCTCGCCGCCGAGGAGGATCTCCCCCTGGTCGGGCAGGTAGTCGCCATTGATGATCTTGATCAGGGTGGACTTGCCGGCGCCGTTCTCGCCCATGAGCGCCGTCACCGCTCCGCTGGGAAAGTCGAGCGTGACGTCGTTCAGCGCACGCACTCCGGCGAATCGCTTGGAGATCCCGGTGACGCGCAACTCGGTCATCTCACGGCCCCTCGGGGTGTCGTGGCGGTGCGGCACCGCCGGCGGGTCAGGTGCGGGACGGCGGCGGCGCGACGACCACCTGGACGGTGCTCTGGCTGATCGCGTCGTCCGGCTGGTAGGTCGCGGTGGCGGTCAGGTCGTAGGTCCCCGGCCTGGCTCCGGCGGGCGCGCGTACGGTCCAGGTCGTGGCGAAGCGGCGGCCCGGACCGAGGAGCACGCTCGTCGCGGGCGAGGTCGCCTCGACGGTCCAGCCGTCCTGTGCGGCCAGTGCGTTGTCCACGAGCAGGGCGGGCAGGCGGCGGTAGGCGGCGCCGGCGGTCGTCGTCACGGTGATCGACCCGCCCGGCGCGACGTGCGGGTGCGGCGGAGCGATCCCGGCGGTCACCGCCGGCGCGCCCGCCGCCCACCTGCCGGTACGCGAGGGGGCCGCGGCGCCGGCGGAGGCGGCGAGGGTGATCGCCGTGGCGACGGCGCCGGTCGCGGCGACGATGAGGGCCGTGGCGCGGGGGATGCGCATGGGCTGCTCCTGCTGATCGCGCGCCGACGGGAGCGGCGCGGTGGGGCGGCGCGGGCGACCGCGGGCGGCGGCGCAGGGCCGCCGGCCGCGATCGCCGGGAAGCGTATGACGCTACCTGACCAGGCAGAACGCCGCGATAGCGCGTCGGGTCAGGTGCACTTGACGCCCTCCTGCTTCCAGTTGGTCGCGTCGACCATCTTGGTGGGGGCGAACGCCTCCTGTGGCATCGGTTTGCCGTTGCGCAGGTTGTCGACGATGGTCTGGACGGCGAGGCCGCCGACGTCGTAGCCGTTGATGAACAGCGCGGCCCGCATGCCGGTCGCCTTGCCCGAGCCCCAGTCCTTGCAGGCCAGGTACGCGCCGAGGCCGACGCCGTCGATGTCGGCCGCCTTGTACCCGGCGTTCTGGATCGCGGTGACAGCGCCGGAGACGTTCTCGTCGTTGCAGCCCCACACCACCCAGTGCTTGACGGACCGGTGACCCGAGACCACCGCGCCGGTCTTGGACTGCGCGTCGGTCGGGGTGTTGTCGGTGCCGACCTTGATCACCCGCACCTTGGTGCCGGCGGCCTGCTCGAACGCGGTCTGGGCCGCGACGACGCGGTCCGTGCACACCGTGACGTCCTGCTTCCAGGCCGAGATGACCGCGGTGTCGGACGCCTTCCAGCCCGACTTCTTGAACTCCTCGCCCGCGCGCTGGCCGACCTGCGTGCCCATCTGGCCACCGGAGAAGCCGACCCGCTGCACGAGCTGGTCCTTGGGGCACTTGGCGGGGTCGGGGCCGTTCTTGCAGATCTGGTCGTCGCTGGACAGCAGCGTGACCTTGGCGGCCGCGGCGGTCTGCACGATCTGCGGGCCCACTGCGGGATCCGGCGGGACGATGATGACGCCGTTCGCCTTCTGCGCGACGGCCGCCTGGGTCTCCGACACCGCCTTGTTGGTGTCGTTGCCGAGGTTGACGACCTTGACGTCGACGTTGCCGAGCTGCTTGGCCTTGTCCTTGGCGCCCTGGGCCTCATCGACGAAGTACTGCTGGTCGCCCTGCTTCTGCAGGTAGGCGATGGAGATCTTCCCCGACACCTTCTTGTTCGAGCTCGTCGAGGAGCTCTCCTTGCCTGACGAACAGGCGGTGAGGCTGAGGGCGACCGCGACGCCGATCGCCATGACCGCACCGCCGGGCCTGCGTATCCGGGCCATGCTCTGCCTTCTCTCTTGGGCCGTTCTCTCTCTTGGGCCGTTCTCTCTGGGCCTGCCGGCTGGGACTGAGTGGCCGGACCTGGTCCGTTACCCCGATGTTTCCGCCGAGTTACCGGGCGATGTGCGCCATTCCTACCATTCTCAACAGAACCCAACAAGACTCGTTTCGGTAACGTGTTCGCCTGTGTTGACATATGTCGGTTCTACGGGCACGCTGCACGCGGGATGGTCGCCTAGAGGGGGGTCGATGCTCGCTCAGCAGCGGCAGCAGGCAATCTTGGACCTCGTCCAGCAGCACGGCGGCGTCCGCGTCGCCGACCTGGTGCGGGAGTTCGGCGTCTCGGACATGACGATCCGCCGCGACCTGGAGGGGCTGGCCGACCGCGGCCTGATCTCCAAGGTGCACGGCGGCGCGACGACGCTCGGCGCCGGATCCACCGAGGAGCCCGGCTTCGCCGCCAAGTCCGTACGCCAGCGGCAGGAGAAGGAGGCGATCGCCCGCCGCGCCGCGCGGCTCGTACGGCCCGGCACTGCCGTCGCGGTCTCGGCCGGCACCACCACGTGGACGCTCGCCCGCCACCTGACCGACGTCCCCGAGCTGACCGTCGTCACCAACTCCATCCAGATCGCGGACGTCTTCTACCGGTCGAGCCGCGCCGACCAGACGATCGTGCTCACCGGCGGCGTCCGCACGCCCTCGGACGCGCTGGTCGGCCCGGTGGCGGTCAACGCGATCCGGGCACTCAACGTCGACCTGCTGCTGCTCGGCGTGCACGGCATGAGCACCCGGGCCGGCTTCACCACGCCGAACCTCATGGAGGCCGAGACCGACCGCGCGATGGTGGGCGCGGCGCGCCGCCTCGCCGTACTGGCCGACCACACCAAGTGGGGCACCGTGGGGCTCAGCACGATCGCCCGGCTCGGCGACGCCGACGTCCTGATCACCGACTCGGGCCTCGGGGACGAGGTGCGCAAGCAGGTGGCCGAGGAGGTCGGCGAACTGATCGTCGTCACCCCGGACGAGGCGGACGCGTGAAACGCACCGTGACCGGCCTGGCCGACGGCCGGGAACTCATCTACTTCGACCGGCGGGACGACGTGGACCGCTCGGCCCCCGACACGCGTACGCTGCCGCCGCCTCCGCAGGCGTCGGAACTGCGCCGCGACCGCCTGCTCGGCGAGTGGGTGACGATCGCCGCGCACCGCCAGGACCGCACCCACCTGCCGCCGAGCGACCAGTGCCCGCTGTGCCCGTCCGGCGACGGGCGGCCCACCGAGATCCCGGCCGCCGACTACGAGGTGGCCGTCTTCGAGAACCGCTTCCCGTCCTACTCCGGCCGCGCGCCCGCCGACGCGGGCGGCGCGGTCCCCGGGCTCGGGCGCTGCGAGGTGGTCTGCTTCTCCTCCGACCACGACGCGTCCTTCGCCACGCTGGACCTGCCCCAGGTCGGCACGGTCATGGCCGCCTGGGCCGACCGTACGGCCGAACTGTCCGCGCTGCCGGGCGTCGAGCAGGTGTTCTGCTTCGAGAACCGCGGCCCGGAGATCGGCGTCACGCTGACCCACCCGCACGGCCAGATCTACGCCTATCCGTTCGTCACGCCGCGTACCGAGCGGATGCTCCAGGTCGCCCGCGCCCACCGGGAGGAGACCGGCCGCGACCTGTTCGCGGACGTGCTGGCGGCCGAGCGCGCGGCGCGGGTGCGCGTGGTCGGCGCCAACGACCTGTGGACGGCGTTCGTGCCGGAGGCCGCGCGCTGGCCGTTCGAGGTGCACGTGTTCCCCCATCGGCGCGTGCCGGACCTGGCGGCGCTCTCGCCGGAGGAGCGCGCGGCGTTCGGCCCCCTGTACGTCGACGTGCTGCGCCGCCTCGACCGGTTGTTCGGCGTGCCGATGCCGTACGTGTCGGCCTGGCACCAGGCCCCGGTCTCGGCCGGGCGTGACCTCGGCTACCTGCACCTTCAGCTGTTCAGCAGCCGGCGCGCCGAGGGGAAGCTGAAGTACCTGGCCGGCTCGGAGGCGGCCATGGGCGCGTTCGTGAACGACATCCACCCGGAAGAGGCCGCCCGCCGCCTCCGCGCGGCCGGATAGCGCTCACGCAGGCGCCGGTCCGTACGGGCACGCGCGACCCCGCCCTCGTACGCCGCCGCCCGTGCGTGCCGCGGGTTGCCGGAGGCGGCCACCGGGCTTGCATTTCTATTTAACTTTCAACTAAGCTGCGCCCATAGTTGAAGGTTCAAGAACTGGAGAATCACATGGCCACCGTCACCAGCGAGCTCGGACTCTCCGCCGGCACCTGGAACATCGACCCGGCACACACCGAGGTCGCGTTCGTCATCCGGCACCTGATGAGCAAGGTCCGCGGCTCGTTCACCCAGTTCTCCGGCTCGCTCCAGCTCGCCGAGAACGTCGCCGACTCCACGGCCCTGGTCGAGATCCAGATCACCTCGATCGACACGCGCAACGCCGACCGTGACGCGCACATCCGCTCGGCCGAGATCCTCGACCTCGAGCACTACCCGGTGATGACCTTCGTCACGACGAGCGTCCGGGAGAACGGGGCGAACTACCTGCTCGACGGCACGCTCACGATCAAGGACGTCACCCGCCCGATCACCCTCGACGTGGAGTTCAACGGCACCGACACCGACCCCTGGGGCGGCACGCGCGTCGGTTTCAGCGCCACGACCTCGATCAGCCGCAAGGAGTACGGGATCGAGTTCAACATCCCGCTCGGCGGCGACAAGGCCCTCCTCGGCGACAACGTCGACATCCACCTGGAGATCCAGGCCGTACGCGCCTGACCGTCGCCACCGGCCGGCAGCGGCCACGCGGCGGGCACGGAAAGCCGTGCAGGTAGGGGCTACAGCGCTCCTCCGCGCCCCCGGCCCCGTGACGAAGAGCACCCCGCCGATTTCGGCCTGGTGCTCTTCGTCGTGTTGGCGAAGCCGACATTCGGGGTATCGCGGAACAGCAAAGGGGAGATCGGCGTTGATCCATACGGGACCCGACGTGAGAGCGAGGTGGCCCATGGCGGCGACCACGAACAGTGGCAGGCGCGTACGGCGGCCGGGACGTGCCGCCGACGGCGACCTGCTGGGCGCCTACCTGGACGAGATCGCCGCGACACCGCTGCTCGCCGCCGAGCAGGAGATCGAGCTGGCCCTGGCCATGGAGGCCGGGCTGCTCGCGCACAACCACCTGGACGGCGGCACGTGTCCCGAGGGCGCGACCGAGGAGGAGCTGGAGGAGGTCGCGCGGCGCGGCGACGCGGCCAAGGACCGGTTCATCCTGGCCAACCTGCGCCTGGTCGTGTCGGTGGCACGGCGCTACCCGACCGACGGCATGAGCCTGCTGGACCTGATCCAGGAGGGCACCATCGGCCTGATCCGCGCCGTCGAGGGCTTCGACCCGCGGCGCGGCTTCAAGTTCTCCACCTACGCGACGTGGTGGATCCGGCAGGCGATCGGGCGCGCCCTGGCCAACTCCTCACGGTCGGTACGCCTCCCGGGCGCGGTGCACACCGACGTCAACCGGCTGCGCAAGGCCCGGCGGGAGCTGGTGCTGCTCACCGGCTCCGAGCCCACCGACGAGGAGCTCGCCGCCGAGCTCGACCTGCCCGTGGAGCGCATCGGCGAGCTGGACCGCTGGGACCGTACGCCGGCGAGCCTGGACGCTGTCGTCGGCGAGGACGAGGAGACCTCGCTGGGCGACCTGCTCGCCGACGAGGACGCGCCCTCGCCCGAGGACACCGCGATGGCCGGCGCTCAACTGGAGATCATCGACGGCATGCTCGACCGGCTGGAGCCGCGCGAGGCCGTGGTCCTTCGGGCGCGTTACGGCCTGGAGGACGGCACCGAGCACAGCCGCCGCGAGATCGCGATCCGGCTGGGGGTCTCGGCCGAGCGCGTACGGCAGATGGAACTGGCCGCCCTGCGGCGGATGCGCGAGATGGTCCAGCGGCTCGACGCACCGCTGGCCGCCTGACAGGGGCGCTTCACGCGGCGGACCAGGCCGAGAAGCCGACGTGGAGGCATCCAGACCGACGTCGGGGGCAGATCACGCGCCCGCACCCACAGAGTTGTCCACAGCCGCTCACACCCCCTCCCCCTGCCGCTCGCCGGGCTGGACAATGGAAGTGGGGTCGGCCCCCTGGGCGGGCGGGGCTTCTGCAGGCGGGGCTTCTGCAGAGAGGAAACACCGGGGGGCGCGGGAGACGAGTCGCGCCCGCCCGGTGAGTGCCTCCTGACGGTTCGGTGCGCTCCCTAGGCCCTCACCTCCTCCGTGGCGCGCTCGCGCGCCTTCATGCGACCTCGACGGTCAGCCCCGCGACCGTCGCGTCCAGAGAGCTCGTGGTGATCGGCATGACCACCGGTTCGGTGACGCCGAACCGGTCCATGCCGCGCTTGGTCAGATGCAGCCGCAGGTCGAGCCAGCCGTCCTGGGTGCGGCATCCTCCCTCGTCGGGAAAGTGCAGGTCGCCGGCCGAGATCCGGGCGCCGGGCACGTACACCGGGAGCAGGATCTGGGCGCGCGGGGCGAGCGCGCGGCACGATGCACGTATCGGCTCGGCGCGTGCGGCCACCCGCGCGTGGTCGGCCGAGGCGGGCGCGATCCGCCCGAGCAGCGCGCCGGACGGGTCGGCGCCGGACTCACGCAACATCGCGTGCGAGGGCGCGCAGCCGAGGATGCCCGGGTGCCCGGTGCCGGCGAAGGAGCCGTCGAACCGGCCGAGTCCGAGGATCTCGGCGGTGACGAGGTCGCCGGGCTCGGCCCCGACGACGCCGATCGGCCCGCACAAGACGTCGGCGCCGTGGCAGCTCAGGCGTACCGAGCCGCCGGCGATCACCTCGGCGACGGCGGGTATGTCGGGATGCCAGCGATTGTGACCGGGAACGTACTGCACGGTCCGGAGCGGTGCGACGGGCGTGAACAGCAACGGCCGGTCCCTTCTCTCGTCGGTCTGTGGCCCCTCCTCGGGCATGGGTCAATCCTGCACGTCACGCTGTTTCCACCGGGTTTCACGGCTTTTAAGGGGCCGTCAATTGAAGTTCACCGGCGCGCCTGAGACACGCCGGTGACGGTTGGTACGCGGCCGGGTCAGCGCAGGCCGGTCGGGCGCCCCATGGCCGTGCGTATCCAGCGGTCGACCAGGGCTCGGTAGTCCAGGCCGGTCGCCGCCCACATCTTCGGGAACGCCGACGCGGGCGTGCACCCGGGCATCGTGTTGATCTCGTTGAGGAGGACGCGTCCATCGGTGGTGTAGAAGAAGTCGACCCGGGCCAGGCCCTCGCAGGACAACGCCTCGAACGCCTGGACCGACAGCTTCCGCACCTCCTCGATCACCGCGGGCGGCAGGTCCGCCGGGATGTCCAGGCGCAGGCCCTCGTCCAGGTACTTGGCCTCGAAGTCGTAGTAGTCGTGGCCGGAGCCGACGTGCACCTCGGCGGGCAGGCTGGCCTCCGGGGGGCCGTCGTCGAGGCCCTCCAGGACGCCGCACTCGATCTCGCGGCCCTCGATGGCCGCCTCGACGATCACCTTGGGGTCGTGCTCGCGCGCGGCCTCGACCGCGGCCTCCAGGCCGGCCTCGGCGTCGACGCGTGAGACTCCCATGCTGGAGCCGGCCCGCGCGGGTTTGACGAACACCGGCCAGCCGAGCTCCTTGACCTCGTCCACGACGCGCTTGCGCTCGCGCCGCCAGCGGCGGTCGCCGACCACGACGTGCGGGCCGATCGGCAGCCCGGCGCCCTGCCAGATGACCTTCATGAACGCCTTGTCCATGCTCGCGGCGCTGGCGAACACCCCGGCGCCGACGTAGCGGATCCCGGCGAGCTCCAGCAGGCCCTGGATCGTGCCGTCCTCGCCGTACGGGCCGTGCAGGAGCGGCAGGACCACGTCGACGTCGCCGAGGGCGCGCGGCACCTCGCCCGGCTCCACGACGACCAGCCCGCTGCGCGCGGGATCGAACGGGAGGGCGAGCGGCAGGCCGTCGCCGGCCACCTCCGGCAGGCGGCCGTCCTCGATCGAGAGCCGCTGCCCGGAGGCGAGCACCCACCGGCCGTCGCGCGCGATCCCGATCGGGACGATCTCGTAGCGGTCGGCGTCGATCGCCGCCATGACGCTGCCCGCGGTGAGACAGGAGATCGCATGTTCCGAACTGCGTCCGCCGAAGACGACCGCGACACGGATCCTGCTCACGCGTCCACCTCTTCTCACCTGCACTGAGCTCGAAGCCCTTGACCATACACGGCATTTCGCCCCGACCGGCCGCAGTGGCCGAACGGACCGAATTACGTGTTGAATGCCCCGTCCTGGCGCA
The DNA here is from genome assembly GCA_963799975.1 of uncultured Actinomycetota bacterium. Classification (GTDB taxonomy): domain Bacteria; phylum Actinomycetota; class Actinomycetes; order Streptosporangiales; family Streptosporangiaceae; genus Actinoallomurus. The sequence continues at coordinate 3,075,395 of CAWCZF010000006.1, forward strand.
TGGTCCGCCCAATCGAGGTCAAGGCATTGTTGACGTCGTGGATCAGATCGGCGGCGTCCTCGAGCCCGACGGCCAGGCGTACCGCGCCCGGATCGATGCCCGCGGCGGCCAGCGCGCTCTCGTCGAGCTGGCGATGCGTGGTCGAGGCGATGTGCCCGGCCAGCGTGTGCGTGCCGCCCAGCGAGGGCGCGACCAGGCCGAGGCGCAGGCCGTCGGCGAAGGCCATGCCGGCCGCGCGGCCGCCGTGCGGCGTGATCGTCACAACCGCGCCGAACCGCGTGCCCGACGGCCCCGAGTCGTACAGTCGGCGGGCCGTCGCATGGCCGGGATGTCCGGGCAGGCCCGGATAGTCCACCCGGGCGACGGCCGGGTGACCCGCGGCCGCCGCGGCGAGCTCGGCGGCCGTGTCGCACTGCCGCCGTACGCGCAGCGGCAGGGTCTCCAGGCCGCGGCGCAGCAGAAACGCCTCGTCCGGCGCGAGAATGCCGCCGGTGTGGACGCGTACGGCGCGCACCAGGGCGACCAGGGCGCTCCGGCCCACGACGACGCCGCCGGTGGCGTCGCTGTGCCCGCCGATGTACTTGGTCGCCGAGTGCACCACGAGGTCCGCCCCGTGCTCCAGCGGGCGGCACACCACCGGCGTCGCGAAGGTCGAGTCGACCACGAGGAGCGCGTCCGCCTCGTGCGCCGCCCCGGCCAGCGCGGGCAGGTCGGCGACGGCCATGGTCGGGTTCGCCAGGGTCTCGGCCCACACGATCCGCGTCTCGGGCCGGATCGCCGCGCGCACGCTCGCCAGGTCGGTCATGTCGACGAAGTCGGTGCGCACGCCGAACCTGGCCAGCAGCTCGGCGAGCAGCCCGTACGTGCCGCCGTAGGCCGCGGCGGGCGCCACGACGTGCGCGCCGGCGTGGGTGAACGCCAGCAGGACCGCGCTGATCGCCGCCATGCCCGACGCGAACGCCTGCCCGGCGACACCGGGGGTACGTACGCCCTCCAGCGCGGCCACCGCCTGGGCGAACGCGTCCGAGGTGGGATTGTCGACCCGGCTGTAGGAGTAGCCCGGCACCCGGTCCCCGAGCACGTCGGCGTACTCCTGCGACGTGCCGAACGCGAACGAGGCCGTACGCCACACGGGCGTGCCGAGCGGAACCTGGTCCGGCACGGGCGCCGGCGGCAGGTGGACCGCACGGGTGTTCTCTCCCGGCTCGGGCGGCTCGGCGCCGTGCTCGCCGGGTCCCCCGCTCATCTCGGTCATGAACCCTCCTTCGCCGGCCCCGTCGCCTCGCCCACGTCACACTCCGTAGCGTTCGGGCTTGGGCGTGCGTGACATCAGCAGCCGGCCGGCCTCGACCGGGCTCAGGCCGCCGTGCATGACGGCCACGATGCCCTCGGTGATCGGCATCTCCACATGGTGGCGGTGCGCGAGCTCCAGGACGGCGTCGCAGGACTTGACGCCCTCGGCGGTCTGCTTGGTCACCGCGATGACCTCCTCCAGGCTCATGCCGCGGCCGAGGTTCTGGCCGAACGTGCGGTTGCGCGACAGCGGCGAGCTGCACGTCGCGATCAGGTCGCCCATGCCCGCCAGCCCGGCGAACGTGTGCTGGTCGGCGCCGAGCGCCGCGCCAAGCCGGGCGATCTCGGCGAGTCCGCGCGTCATGAGCAGCGCGCCCACGTTGTCGCCCATGCCCATGCCGACCGCGATGCCGACGGCGAGGGCGATGACGTTCTTGACCGCGCCGCCCAGCTCGCAGCCGATCACGTCGGTGTTGGTGTACGCGCGGAAGTAGGGGGTCATGCAGGCGAGCTGGAGCTTCTGCGCGGTCGGCTCGTCGGCGCAGGCCACGACGGCGGCCGAGGGCTGCTCCTGGGCGATCTCGCGGGCGAGGTTGGGGCCGCTGACCACGGCCACCCGGTCCGCCGGCACCTCGGCGACCTCCCGCACGACCTCGCTCATCCGCTTGCAGGTACCCAGCTCGATGCCCTTCATCAGACTCACGAGCACCGCGTCGCCGTCCACCAGCGGCCGCCACTCCGACAGGTTCGCGCGCAGCGTCTGTGCCGGTACGGCCAGGACGACGTAGGACGCGCCGTCGAACGCCTCGGCCACCTGCGTCGTGGCCCGCAGCCGGTCGGGCAGGCGCAGGCCGGGAAGATAATCGGGATTGTTACGGGTCTCGTTGATCGCTTGGACGATGTCCGCGCGGCGTCCCCACAGCGTGACATCGCCGCCCGCGTCCGCGAGCACCTTCGCGAAGACGGTGCCCCATGATCCTGCCCCGAGTACGGCGGTCTTCAAGAGGCCGTGGCCTCCTTGCCCTTCCCGGTGTCCTTCCCGGCACGCATGACCGCGTGGTGGTCATAGAGCCGCTCCGGCGGAGTCTCGCCGCGCAGGCCGCCCAGCAGCACGGCGATGGCCCGCATGATCTCCGCGGTCGCCCCGCTGAGCGTCTCGGCGTCCAGCGGCCTGCCCTCGTACGCGGACAGGTCGACCGGCGGCCCGGCGACGACGTGCATCACCTTGCGCGGGAACGGGCGGAACCGCTTCGTGCCGTACGGGAGCAGCTCCTGCGCGCCCCAGTGGGCCACCGGGATCACCGGGACGCCGGTGGCGAGGGCGACGCGCGCTGCGCCCGTCTTGCCCGTCATCGGCCACAGGGCGGGGTCGCGGGTACAGGTGCCCTCGGGGTAGAAGATCACGCATTCGCCGGCCCGCAGGCCCTTCTCGGCGTCGCGCAACGCCAGCCCGGCGTCCGTACGGTCGCGGTAGACCGGGATCTGGCCGGTCCGGCGGAGGATGTGGCCGACGACTCTGCTCCGGAAGACCGAGTCCTTGGCGAGGTAGACCGGGAACCGGCCGGCCGCGTGGACGAAATGCGCCATGACCAGCGGGTCGGACTCCGACAGGTGGTTCGGCGCGATGATCACCCCGCCCTCTCGGGGGATGTTGTCCTGGCCCTTCCAGTCACGCTTCAGCAGGTTGAACAGCAACGGCCGCAGGATCCCCACGACGACCGTGCGCCACACGGGCGAATATCTCACTGCCCATCTCCTCGGTTCGTCCTCCGCGAACTGCGGGGTCCGGTCAAGTCTCGCGGTTGGTTCCGCATAGTGTCGACCCACGATGCCTCGTACCCATCGCCTCACCTGGACCCTCGTCGTGCCGGTCAAACCGCTCACGCGAGCGAAGTCGCGCCTGTCCGTACCGGCCGGCCCGCACCGCGAGCGGCTCGCGCTGGCGATCGCGACCGACACGGTATCGGCCGTACTCCGATCCTCGCGGGTGCGCGGCGTCGTGGTCGTCACCGACGACCCGATCGCCGCGCCGGAACTCGCCGCGCTCGGCGCCGTCATCGTGCCCGACGAGCCCGACAGCGGACTGAACCCCGCGCTCGTGCACGGCGCGGCGCGTGCGCGCCTGCTCGCGCCGGGCAGCGGCGTGGGCGCGCTGAGCGCCGACCTGCCCGCGCTGCGGCCGGCCGAACTGGACCGGGTGCTCGCGGCCGCGGCGGCGACGCCGAACGCGTTCGTGCCGGACGCCGCCGGGACCGGCACCACGCTCTACACCGCGCGCCCGGACGCGGACTTCGCCCCCGCCTTCGGCACGGACTCCCGCGCACGCCACCGCGACGGCGGCGCGCATGAGCTGACCCTGGACGGCGTCCCCAGCCTGCGTCGCGACGTCGACACCATCGAGGACCTGCGGGCCGCGGTCGAACTCGGTGTGGGACCGCACACGGCCGCAGTGGCACCGCTGCTGCCCGTAGGCTCTGCGGTATGCAGGCGACGGTGAAGGCGTACGACCGGCAGACGCGGAGCGGAAGCGTGCTGCTCGACGACGGCGGCGAGATGTCCTTCGGCGCCCTGGCCTTCGACAAGGGCGGGCTGCGGCTGCTGCGCCTCGGCCAGCGCGTCAACATCGCGGTCGAGGGCGACTGGATCACCGCCATCACCCTGTCGACGTTCCCGCTGCCCTAGGCCGACCCGGGCCGCAGGCGAGCCCGCGTACGACGACGGCGCCCGGGAGACGGGATGTCTCCGCGGACGCCGTGGTCGATGGTTATCTCGTGGTTACTTCTTCTTGGGACCGGCCACCTGTCCCTTGAAGTCGGCGCCTGCCTTGAACTTCGGCACCGACGTCGCTGGGACCTTGATGGTGGCGCCTGTCGCCGGGTTGCGGGCCTCTCGGGCCGGCCGATCGGCCTTCTCGAAGGAGCCGAAGCCAGTGATGGCGACCTTCTCCCCCTTGGCGACGGTGTTCTGGATGGTGTCCAGAATCGCGTCGACGGCCTCTCCCGCGACCTTCTTACTGCCCACTCGTTCGGCGACAGCGTCGACGAGCTCACGCTTGTTCATGGGTTGCTCCTATTCCCCCTTGCTCGCTTGAAACTAGGGGACTCAAAGCCTCTACACAATCACCCATGGCCGAGGTTTTCGGCTGTGTCGCCTGCCGAAGTGCCGTTCAGGGTACGTTTTCATCGCCATTGAGTTCGTTCCAGAAGGATTTCGAGACAGCCCGGCACGGGCTCCTGCGCACCTTTGCGAGGCCGGCGAAAGCCGCTTCATCATGGCCCTGACCTGCGATGATACCGGCGCGGCACGGCCAGATGCGACGCGCGGCCCGTGCGCCGGAGCGCCGGGCCGCGGATCGCCGCGGGGCGGCGCCTGCGGTGCGTTCATAATCACACCCGGATTTTCGGCCCGCCCGGCGTGTGCCTCAGACGGTGACCGGGAGCCAGGGCCGCCGGTCCTGCTCGTAGGCGGTGATCGCGTCGGCGTGCCGCAGGGTCAGGCCGATGTCGTCCAGCCCCTCCAGCAGCCGCCAGCGGGTGTAGTCGTCCAGCTCGAACGGCAGCGCGCCGCCCGCGGAGCCGCGCAGCTCGCGCGCCGCCAGGTCGATGGTGAACTCCGCGGCCGGGTCCGCCTCGATCTCGTCCTGCAGGCGCTCGACGTCCGCCTCGGCCAACTCGACCGGCAACAGCCCCATCTTGGTGGCGTTGTTGCGGAAGATGTCGCCGAAGCGCGCCGAGACGACGGCGCGGAAGCCGTACTGCTGTAGCGCCCAGACGGCGTGCTCGCGCGAGGACCCGGTGCCGAAGTCGGGCCCGGCGACCAGGATCGAGGCACCGTCGTACTCCGGCCGGTTGAGCACGAAGTCCGGGTTCTCGCGCCAGGCGCCGAACAGGCCGCGCTCGAAGCCGGTGCGGCTGACCTGCTTGAGCCAGACGGCCGGGATGATCTGGTCGGTGTCGACGTTGCTGCGCCGCAGCGGCACGGCGCGCCCGGTGTGGGTGGTGAACGCTTCCATGTCGGCTCCTCGTTACAGGTCGGCGGGGGCGGCCAGGCGGCCGGTGACGGCGGTGGCGGCGGCGACGCCGGGTGAGACCAGGTGGGTGCGGCCGCCCTTGCCCTGCCGCCCCTCGAAGTTGCGGTTGGAGGTCGAGGCGCTGCGCTCGCCCGGCTTGAGCTGGTCCGGGTTCATGCCGAGGCACATCGAGCAGCCCGCCTCGCGCCACTCGGCGCCGGCCTCGGCGAAGACGGCGTTCAGGCCCTCCTCCTCGGCCTGTGCCTTGACCTTCATCGAGCCCGGCACGACGAGCATCCGCACGCCGTCGGCGACCCGGCGGCCCTTGATGACGTCCGCGGCGACGCGCAGGTCCTCGATGCGGCCGTTGGTGCAGGAGCCGACGAAGACGGTGTCGACGGCGACCTCGCGCAGCGGCGTGCCGGCGGTGAGGCCCATGTACTCCAGGGCGCGCTCGGCGGCGCTGCGCTGGGTCGGGTCGGTGAAGGAGGCCGGGTCGGGCACGCTCGCGTCGAGCGGCGCGCCCTGGCCGGGGTTGGTGCCCCAGGTGACGAACGGGGTCAGCTCGGTGGCGTCGATGACGACCTCGCGGTCGAACGTCGCGTCGTCGTCGGTGCGCAGCGAGCGCCAGTACTCCTTGGCCGCCTCCCAGTCCGCTCCGGAGGGCGCGTGCGTGCGGCCCTCCAGGTAGGCGAAGGTCGTCTCGTCCGGCGCGATCATGCCGGCGCGCGCGCCCGCCTCGATGGACATGTTGCAGACCGTCATCCGGCCCTCCATCGACAGCGACCGGATCGCCTCGCCACGGTATTCGATGACGTGGCCCTGGCCGCCGCCGGTGCCGATGCGAGCGATGACGGCCAGGATCAGGTCCTTGGCCGTGACGCCGTACGGCAGTGCGCCCTCGACGGTGACCGCCATCATCTTGGGCCGGCGCTGGGGCAGCGTCTGGGTGGCCAGGACGTGCTCGACCTCGCTCGTCCCGATGCCGAACGCCAGCGCGCCGAACGCGCCGTGCGTCGAGGTGTGGGAGTCGCCGCAGACGACCGTCATGCCGGGCTGGGTCAGCCCGAGCTGCGGGCCGATGACGTGCACGATGCCCTGTCCCGCGTCGCCCATCGGGTACAGCCGCACGCCGAACTCCGCGCAGTTCTTGCGGAGCGTCTCGACCTGGGCGCGCGACACCGGGTCGGCGATCGGCGCGAGGATGTCGGCCGTGGGGACGTTGTGGTCCTCGGTGGCGATGGTCAGGTCGGGGCGGCGGACCGGGCGGTCCGCCATGCGCAGGCCGTCGAACGCCTGCGGGCTCGTCACCTCGTGGATGAGGTGAAGATCGATGTAGAGCACGTCCGGCTCGCCGTCGGCACTCCGCACCACGTGCGCGTCGTAAACCTTGTCCGCAAGTGTCCGGCCCATCACTTCACCTCTTCTTGGTCCCGTGCTTCGTCGCTCACGACTTGCATCTCAGATTGCGAGACGTCAGTATCGAGGCATGGACAACTCTAGCGGAGTCGGCGTACTTGACAAAGCGGTACTGGTCTTGAACGCCCTCGAGTCCGGGCCCGCGTCGCTGGCCCAGCTCGTGCAGACGACGGGCCTGGCGCGGCCGACCGCACACCGGCTCGCCGTCGCGCTGGAGCACCACCGGCTGGTCCACCGCGACACCCAGGGCCGGTTCATCCTGGGCCCGCGGCTGGCCGAGCTGGCGGCCGCGGCCGGCGAGGACCGGCTGCTCGCGGTCGCCCAGCCGATCCTCACGCAACTGCGCGACGTTACGGGCGAGAGTGCCCAGTTGTACCGCCGCCAGGGCGATGCTCGCGTCTGCGTCGCCGCGGCCGAGCGGATGAGCGGGCTGCGCGACACGGTCCCGGTGGGCACGTCGCTGCCGATGACGGCCGGTTCGGCGGCCCAGATCCTGCTCGCCTGGGAGGAGCCCGACCGCCTGCACCGCGGCCTGCGCGGCGCGAAGTTCACCGCCACCACGCTGGCGTCGGTACGCCGCCGCGGCTGGGCCCAGAGCGTCGCCGAGCGTGAGCAGGGCGTCGCATCGGTGTCGGCCCCGATCCGCGGCACGGGCGCCCGGGTGATCGCCGCCATCTCGGTCTCCGGCCCGATCGAGCGCCTCACCCGCTCCCCCGGCCGCATGCACGCCCCCCGCGTGCTCGCCGCCGCCGACAAGATCTCCGAGTCCATGCGCCGCCCCTGACCCGGCCTCCCCACCCGGCTCGCACCACGACGGTCCACGGCTTCTGGACCACGACAGGGCCGCTCGCACCCGGCCGGGCGGGTCCAGGCCTTCGTCACGGTCACGACCGGTGCATGCCCGGCGCCGGTACGTGCGGCTCGCCCCCCCGGCGCGACCGCTAGATCGCCAGGGCCGGTGGCGGACATCGCGTGAGGTGGCCGGGGTGTAGCGCCGGGTGGGTCAGGCCCTCCTGCCACGGCGCGGCCTGCTCCAGATCACGGTCGCAGGCGACGCTCACGACGGTCAGGCCGTACGGCTCCAGCGCCGTGTGACGCTCCTCCCAGGCGGCCAGGTCGTACCGGCAGCCGCACCACGACGCCCAGAACACCCGGGCGACCTTCCGGCCGCGAAAGTCGCTCAGGGAACGGCCGCCGAGGGTGAAGTCCGGCGCCGTGCCGGTCGCCGCGAGCGGTGCGGCGTCGGCGAGCGCGATCACCCGTTCCTCGTGGTCGACGGCGGCGACCCTGCCGGTCAGCTCGGCGAAGGCGACCGCGTCGACGCCCTCCCCGTTCTCGGCGGCGCTCGCCGCGGCGGCCGGGACGCAGGCGTCGCCGCGGCACCAGCCGTGGGGCTTGCGCACCCAGCCCAGAAGCGGCTCGGCCAGCGGCGCGCGCGGGCTGGGCAGCGGTTCCTCGCGGCCCTCGGTGAGAAGCGTCCAGTCCATGTTCGACCCTTATTGGATAGTGACACTCTCCAATCATTGGATAGCGATAGTATCCAAGTCAAGGGGGAATCTCGATGAAGGTCTCAGAGCTCAGCGACCGCAGCGGCCTGCCCGTGCAGACGATCAAGTACTACATCCGCGAGGGCCTGCTGCCGAAGGGCGCGGCGACCGCCGCGACCAGGGCGGAATACGACGAAGCGCACCTGGAGCGGCTGCGGCTGATCCGCGCCCTGCGCGAGGTCGGCGACCTGCCGATCGCGTCGGTGAAGCGCATCGTCAACGCCGTCGAGGACGAGGAGGTCGGGCTGCATGACCTGCTCGGCACCGCGGCGTACGCGCTGAGCCCCCCGGCCGAGCCGCGGACCGAGGACCCCGGCTGGCGCACCGCGCGCGAGGACGTGGACGCGATCGTCGCCGAGCTCGGCTGGCGGGTGACGCCCGACGCGCCGACCCGCGACCTGCTCGCGCAGGCGTTCCTCGCCCTGCGCCGCCTCGGGCTGCCCATCGTCTGGACCGAGCTGCGCCCCTACATCGAGGCCGCGACGATCATCGCCGAGCACGAGGTCGAGGCGGTCCCGATCGAGGCCGAGCGCGGCCGCGCGGTGCAGGCGGCCGTCGCGAACAACGTGCTGTACGAGAAGGTCCTGCTCGCGCTGCGGCGGATGGCGCAGGAGAACGCCTCGGCGCGGCGATTCGGCGTGAGCTGACGCTTCATCTCGCGCCGCTGCCGGGTAATCATGACGGTGTGGAGTTCTCCGCCGCGGCCGACGAGCTGTACGGCGTGCTGCCCGCCGAGTTCACGGCCACGCGCAAGCGGCTGGCCGGCGAGCTCACGCATGAGGACGCACGCAGGCTGACCGCGCTGCGCCGGCCGACCGTGCCCGCCTGGGCGGTGAACCGGCTCGTGCGCGACGACGCGGTCGGCCCGCTGCTGGATCTCGGCGAGCGCATGCGCGCGGCCTGGTCCGACGGCGGCGACCTGGCCGCGCTCGAAGGCGAACGGAACTCCCTGGTGCCCGATCTCGTGCGCCGCGCACGCGAGCTGGCCGAGGACGCCGGGCGACCGCTGAGCGACGCCGCCGCCGACGAGGTCGAGGAGACGCTGCGGGCCGCCATCGCCGATCCGTCCGCCGCCGACGCCGTACGCGCGGGGCGGCTGGACCATCCGCTGCGGCACGCCGGGTTCGGGCCCTTCGGCGCCGCGCCGCCGCGGCCCGGCGGCCGCACGGAGCCACGGCCACGCGCGGAGAAGGGCGCCACGAAGAAGGAACGCGAGGAGAAGGAACGCCTGCGGCGTGAGGCAAGGCGGGCGGAGGAGGCGCGGGCCGCCGAGAAGGAGGCCGAGGAGGCCGACCGCTCGCGCGCGGAGTGGCAGGGCGCGCTGACGGAGGCGCGGGAACGGCTCGCGGAGGCCGACGACGAGTTGTCCGGGCTGCGCGAGCGGGTACGCGAGGCCGAGGCGCGGCGCGCCGACCTGGACCGCCGGGCCCAGATGGCCGAGCGCGAGCACGAACGGGCGAGCCGGGCCGCCAGGGACGCCCGCCGCCGCGCGCGCGAACTCTCCCGGCCCGGCAAGTGAACGGGCGCGAACCGTTCCGGATCCGTCCCCTTAATGGTCGTATCCGACTATTTCGCCATGAGTATTTCCCGGCATTATCGCTAATCACAATGAGCCCATGACGCACAGCTGCCGAATCGGGCGCGCGACGTCTGGACGGCCCGTTAGTATCGGGGCAAAACAGCAGAAAGGGTGAGATGGTGACCGGCGCGGCGCGGCGAGCCTTCGGGGAGTTCGACACGTCCAGACCCAACATCGCTCGCATGAACGACTATCTTCTCGGCGGCAAGGACAATTTCGCCGCCGACCGGCGAGCCGCCGAGCAGTTACTCGCGATCGCCCCAGAGATCCAGGCGATGGCGACGGAGAACCGCCGTTTCCTCGGCCGGGTCGTGCACTACCTCGCCGAGCAGGGCATCCGGCAGTTCTTCGACATCGGATCCGGCCTGCCCACCCGGCGCAACACCCACGAGGTGGCACGTGCGGTCGTGCCCGGCGCCCGTGTGGTCTACGTCGACAAGGACCCGGTCGTCATCTCCCACGGCCGGGCGATCCTCGCCTGTGACGAGCGCACCGCGGTCGTACGCGGCGACATCCTGCATCCGTCGGAGCTGCTCGCCGACCGCCAGGTGCGCCGCATCATCGACTTCGACGAGCCGGTGGCCGTCATGGTCTTCGGCGCGCTGCACTTCATCCCGCACTCGGACGAACCGTTCAAGGCCGTCGCCCGGCTGCGCGACGCGATCCCGGCGGGCAGCCACCTCGCGCTGTCCCACGCGGTCTTCGACACCAAGCCCGACGCCGCCGCGCCGATCGAGGACATCTTCCAGCAGATCCTCGGCCGTCCCGGCGCGGCGGGCACGCGGCGGCGCGAGGACGTACTGCGGTTCTTCGACGGCTTCGACCTGGTGGATCCGGGGCTGGTCTACGTACGCGGATGGCGGCCGGACAACCCGCTGAGCGCGCAGGCGGCCGACAAGGTCTGGGCGGTCGGCGGCGTCGGCCGCAAGCCCTAGAAGTCGCGCAGGATGCGGGCCAGCGTGTCGCGGATCTCGGTGGCCGGCTCGGCGTCGATGCAGAGCCGCTCCATCACCATGTGGTAATGGTCGACGTCTTCGCGTTTGTCGAGGTAGAGGGCGCTGGTGAGCTGCTCGAGGTAGACGACGTCGGGCAGGTCGCGCTCGGCGAACCGCAGAATGCTGAAGGGCCCGCCCGCCGCCGCGTGGCCGCCCAGCTTGAAGGGCACCATCTGCAGGGTGACGTTCGGCATCTCGGTCAGCTCGAGCAGGTGCCGCAGTTGCTCGCGCATCACCGGCGCGCCGCCGAGCGGACGCCGCAGGACGGCCTCGTCCACCACGGCCCACAGGTGGGGCGCCTCCTCGGCGGTCAGCAGCGACTGCCGCCGCATCCGCAGGCCCACGCGGCGCTCGACCTCGTGCCCGGGAGCGGCCGGATGGCCGAGCAGCGTGACGGCGCGCGCGTAGCCCTCGGTCTGCAGGAGACCGGGCACGAACTGGACCTCGTACGCGCGGATCCGCGAGGCCGCCGCCTCGAGGCCGATGTAGACCTCGAACCAGTTGGGCAGGATGTCGGAGTAGCTGTGCCACCACCCCGGCGCGCTCGTCCGGTCGGCGAGCGACAGCATCGCCTCCTGCTCGTCGGGCGCGGTGACGCCGTAGAGGCTGAGCAGGTCGGCGACGTCGCGCCGGCGGAACCGCACCCGGCCGAGCTCCATCCGGCTGATCTTGGAGTGGGACGCGCGGATCGCCTCGCCGGCCTCTTCGCAAGTGATGTGCTTCTGCTCGCGCAGCCGCCGGAGTTGTGAGCCCAGCACGATGCGCAGCACCGTCGGACCGCCCCGCGGCTGCCCGAGCATGCTGCCGGCCGGCTCTTCACCGCCGGGCTGCGACCCGATCATGTGCTCCCCTAAGGACACTGGAATCGGCCCAGTGTCCCACTGCCGCCTCCCGTTGCAAAGCGCTTGCCTCAAGCAAGCATGTGATCGAAGTCCCCGTCCTTGGCGCCCTTGATGAAGGCGTCGATCTCGGCCCGCGTGTAGAGCAGCGCGGGACCCTCGGGGAACCGCGAGTTGCGGATCGCGATCTCCCCGCACGGCAGCTCAGCGAGTTCGACGCAGTTGCCGCTCGGGTTGCTGACGTGGCTCTTCAGCCAGCTGGCCTCCCGCAGGCTGGCCGCCGAAATTCCGTTGTAGGCCTGATACATCTCGCCCTCCAAGCCTCGATCGGGTACCGCCCGATCGGTGGATCTGGGTCGGGCCGCTCCCCCGGCAAAGCGCGATGCCCGTGCACTTGCACGTGCATCCGTGCGTGCAACCGTGCTTGCATATGCACGACTTGAGGAGCAAGATAGCGGAACGAAGGACTACACGCCTTGCGACGATGACGACTTCCCCAGGGTTCGCAATGAACATCCCGCCGCCGAGCGAGACCACCGGTATCCCCCTCAATGACCAGGGATGGGACGACTGGCTTCGCCCACTTGACGGCAACTCTCGGTCAACCGGCGATCGGCCGCTGGTCGCGGCCAGGGAGTTGCCTCCCGAGGTCGAATCGCCCGGTATAGCCCGTAATGTGACCAAGGACACACTTGTCCACTGGAGTCTCACTGAGTTCTACGACGACGCCGCCGTCGTCGTGTCCGAGCTCGTGACCAACGCGATCCGGTACGGCCTGCGGCCCGGCGCCCGCAACCTCCGGCTGGTTCTCGTGCGCTACGAACGCCAGCTCGTCTGCATGGTCACCGACCCCGCCGACACCGCGCCGACGATGCAGGAGCCCGACTGGGTCGCCGAGACGGGACGCGGCCTGCACATCATCGAGGCGATGAGCCGCGCCTGGGGCTGGACGCCCCTCCTCGGCGGCGGCAAGGCCGTCTGGGCCGCCTTCTCGATCATCTGAACGCGCCGGACAGCCACTCGCCGTGGCCGTCGCCGACGGCCAGCCGGCGAGCCGGGCCGCCGTCGCGGCTCAGGTCGAGCGCGAAGACCGGCGCGCCGTCGTTTCCCTCGTGGGCCGCCTCGTAGGACAGGTGGAACAGATTGTGGTCGCGCGCCACGTCCGCGATCGCCGCGTCGAACCTCGGCCGCCGGTCGTGCGGCACGTGGAGCCGTGTCGCCGAGTGGAAGACCACGACCGGCGTCCCGCGCGGCACCCGGGCCGTGATCCGCGGCAGCACGTCGGCCACGTCTCCGGCGACCGTACGCGGCGGGTCGTCCGCGACCATCCGCAGCGCCGCGTCCTGTAGCCGCGCCTGCGCGGTGTTCTCCGGCCAGACCAGCGCGCGCAGCCAGCGGCGCTCGCCGGGGTCGGTGGCGTCGATCGGGTTCAGGTCGACGCCCACCCGGTCCGCGATCACGGGCAGGCCGCCAAGGTCCGGCGGCGTGCCGTCCCGCCAGTCCGCCGACACGAGGACCGGCGAGGACGCGTCGCCCCGCACCCGGCCGCCCAGGTCGTACCGGTAGGCGTCGAACCGCAGCAGCGCGCCCGCGCTGCACCCCACCTCGACCAGCGTCACCGGCTCGCGGGTAAGCGCGGCGACCTCGGCCATGCCCAGCCGGAGGGCGACCGCACGCTTCACCACGTTGGCCTGCACGAGCCGGTGGCGCATCAGGCCCGCGATCGCGTCGCGCCGCTCCAGGCAGAAGGCGGTGAACGCCGGGCCGGGGTCGCCGTCCGCCGCGCCCCCGCCCTCGCCGCCGCCACCACCACCGAGAGAGGGGTACCAGGCCGCCAGCGCGGGCGACGGGTCGAGCATGAGCAGGTAGTGCACGGCCGCGAGCAGGAGGTTCGGCGGCAGTTGCCCGGCGCGGGCCTCCGCGGCCAGGGCGAGCAGCCGGTCGTCGGCCGCGACCACGCCGACGAGCCGGGCGTACAGCGGTGAGCTGGGGAACAGGACGGACGAGGCCGCGAACAGCTCGGCCAGGGCGGCGTTTCGCGCGGTGCTCATGACCCGGATCGTCCCAACCATCATCAACTATGGTCAACATTGACTTTAATCAATAACCGGCGGGCTCTGCGGTGGCGGGCGCCGGGTCCGGCGGGTCTGGAGATCTCCGCCGGTCGCGGGCCGCAGGACGTGCGCGTTCGCGGCATGAGCGACAATCAACGCCATGCGGTTCGGCATTCTGGGCGCGACGGAGGTCCGGTCCGCCGACGGCGGCGTCGTACCGGTCGGCGGCCCGAGGGTGCGCGCGCTCCTCGCCCTCCTGCGCTACCGGATGCTGGACACGATCCGCGCGTTCTGCGCCGAGCGGCTCGCCGAGGCCGGCGAGGGGGGAGGCGACACACGCCGCGCACGCCGCGTACTTCCTGGACCTGGCCGAGACCGCCGAGCCGTACCTGCGGCGGGCCGAGCAGCTCGACTGGCTGGCCCGGCTGGGCGCCGACCACGGCAACCTCATGGCGGCGCTGCGCTGGGCCGTACGCGCCGACCGGCCGCTGGCGCTGCGGCTGCTCGCCGCGATGGCCTCGTACTGGTGGCTGCGCGGGTTGCGCACCGAGGGCGCGCCCGAGGCCGTGGAGCTGCTCGGCCTCCTCGGGCCGGAGCCGCCCCCGGGGCTGGAGGAGGAGTACGTCCTGGCCGTCATGATGGCGGTACGGCGGGGCGCGGGTCCCCGGCCACCGGCGGATCGTCGACTCCGTCATGGCGGGCCTGGCCGCCGACCACCCGCCGCTGCGGCCGATGGTCACCGTACTGTGGGCGCTGATCAGCGGCCCCACGCACGCGGACGTCGAGCTGCAAGAACGCCTGATGGCCCGCGACCCGTGATCACAGGCGCTCCGTCACCTCGGCTGGGGCTACATCCGGATGTACGGGGGCGACGTGGCCGGGGCGGTCGCGGAGTTCGACGCGGGCATCGCGGGTTTCCGCGCGACCGGCGACCGCTGGGGCCTGGCCGGCATGCTCACCGCCCAGGCCCGCATCCACGCCGCGCGCGGCGAGGACGGCCGTGCGCTCGCACTGGCCGACGAGGCGTTCGAGCTGGTGAGCCGGCTCGGCGCCGCTGAGGACACAGCCGACCTGCTGTGCCTGCGCGCGGGCCTGATGGCACGCGCCGGCGACGCCACCGGTACGCGCGTCCTGTACGAGCAGGCGGGGGAACTCGCCCGCCGATCGGGCGCGCCCGAGACGGTGGCACAGGTGAGGCACGGGCTCGCCGAACTGGCCCGGCAGTGCGGCGACCTGGCCGAGGCGCGCCGCCAGGGCGAAAGCGCACTCAGCGTGTGCACGACGGAGTCGTTCGGCGTCCACGAGGTACGTGCACGCGTCCTGGTCGGCCTGGGCCGCGTGGCCGAAGCCGAGGGCGACGTGGCGGAGGCGGGCGCGCGCTATCGGGAGGCACTGGCGGTCGGCGCGGGCGGTGGCGACCTCCCGGCCGTGGCACACGTCGCCGAGGGCCTGGCCGGAGCCGCGTTGATCGCCGGCGACGGAGAGCGCACCGCGTTGCTACTCGGCGCCGCAACCGCCCTGCGCGGGATGGCGTCCGCCGGAGACCCGGACGTCAGACGGGCAACCGAGCAGGCACGGGAACTGACCGGGGAGGCAGCGTACGCGACGGCCTTCTCCCGAGGCGCGACCATGACACGCGAACAGGCCCTGACCCTGCTCGAAACGGCCGGCGGCAACCCGCAGTCCTGACCATCGCAACCCCGCCCGGAACAAGCCCCGCCCGCCCAGGGGGCCGACCCCGATTCCATTGTCCAGCCCCGCTCACATCGCAGGGAAGAGCATCCGCGCGGCTGTGGATAACCGTGTCTCGGCAACGAAAAAGGGCTGATCGCCGATGATGGCGATCAGCCCTCTGACCTGTAGTCCCGACCGGATTTGAACCGGCGTTACCGCCTTGAGAGGGCGGCGTCCTAGGCCACTAGACGACGGGACCTTGCCCACTTGGTCTCCCTTGCGGGCGACGCCCAGCTTAGCGGACCTTCTCCCGTTGTACGAACCGGGGATCTCCGCGCTGGACGCGTTTTCGCCGGGTGACCGGCGCGGCCAGCATACCGATCCGGCGTCCCCCGGACCAACCGGATTGGCATGCGCGGCCCCCGTGTCACCCGCCGAACGGCGTCGCCCTCGGGCACACGTGCCGGTCCGTGAGCGCGGTGCGTACGAAAGCGGCGATACGGGCCGCGTCGTCGGCCGGTGGGGCGGCGAGCCGGTTGTGGGTGAAGGCGAAGGACATCCTGCTCGCGGGGTCGGCGAACGCGACTCCGCCGCCGCTGCCCTTGCAGCCGAACGCGCCGTCGGGCATCTCCGGGAGGCCGAGGAAATAGCCGAGGCACTTGGGGATGGGCGGGCCCAGGACGCGATCGGGGTCGGCGGTGACGACGCGCGAGACCTCCGCCACGCGTTCGCCGGAGATCAGCCGTACGCCGTCGACCTCGCCGATCAGCGCCGCGTACATGCGGGCGAGCGCGCGGGCGGTCATCGTGCCCGCGCTGGGCACGTCGAGCACAAGGTAGGCGGGGCTGTTGCCGAGTTCGGCGGTCGCCTGGACCGGCCACGGGGCGGCCTGGAAGAACAGGGAGCCGGGCGGCCGGGCCGTCGTCGCCGGGGTCCAGTTGCCGTTCTCCAGCCGCGCGACGCGCGTGAGTTCGGCCGCGGGTACGCCGAAGAACAGGTCGCGGGCGATGCCGAGCGGCGCGGTGACCTCCTCGCGCAGCACCTGGGCGATGGGCCGCCCGGTCACCCGCCGTACGACCTCGCCGAGGATGAAGCCGAAGGTCAGGGCGTGGTAGCCGGTCGCGGTGCCGGGCTCCCACAGTGGCCGAAGCTCGGCGATGCGCGCGCACGTCGCGTCCCAGTCGCTCAGGTCGTCCGGGGTGATGCCGGGCGGCGCCTGTGGCACCCCGGCGGAGTGCGTGAGGACGTGGGCGAGGGTGATGGTCTCCTTGCCGTACGCGCCGAAGTCGGGCCAGTACTCCGCGATCGGCACGCGGTAGTCGAGCAGCCCGCGCTCGGCGAGTACGTGGACGACCGTCGAGGCGGAGCCCTTGCCCGTGGACCAGCCGTTGAACAGCGTCGTCTCCTCGACCGGGCGGCCGGTGGCGGGGTCGGCGAGGCCCGCCGAGACGTTCACCACCTCCTCGCCGTCGAGATAGGCCGCGACCTGGAGCCCGGTCTCCCGTCCCGTGCCCACGAGGTCCTCGATCAGTTGCCGCGTACGCGCCTGCGCATCCATGTTTACAGTGTTTCCTTTTTTGATAACAACGTTAACATGGGCTCGTGAGCCTGACACGTACGGCCGTGGTGGACACCGCCCTCCGACTGCTCGATGACGTGGGCCTGGACGGCTTGTCGCTGCGGCGGCTGGCCGGCGAGCTGGGCGTACGCGCGCCCGCGCTCTACCGGCACTTCGCCGGCAAGGAGGATCTGCTCCGCGCGATGGCGGACGCGATGTTCGCCGCGGAGATGGCCGTGCTGGACCGTCCGGGCCCGGGGATGGACTGGGCGGACTGGCTGCTCGCCCGCTCACGCGCGGTCCGCCGGGCGATGCTGTCGGTCCGCGACGGAGGGCGGCTGAAGGAGCACCTGCACGACCCCGCCGACCAGTGGCCGGGCCTGGAGCTGCTGTTGCAGATGATGGAGGAGGCCGGCTTCGCGGTCGAGGACGCCATGCCGGCGATCTTCGCGCTGGGCAACCACATCCTGGGCGCGGTCATCGCCGAGCAGGAGGGCACTCCCCCGGCCGGCGGTGTACGCGCCGACCCGCGGCGCTTCCCCCGGGTGGCGCGCGCCGCGGCGCTCCGGGCGGAGGGCCGCGACTTCGACCGGGAGTTCGAGTACGGATTGGAGATCTTCGTCGCCGGCTGCCGTGCCGCGGCCGCCGCACATTGACAGCGCGGCCGCTATCACGAGAAGGTCCCGCCGATGAAGATCGCCGACTTGACGCCCGCCGAACGCCGGATGTGGCGGGCGTTCCCCGCGGTGAGACCGTCGACCTCCGCCGGCCTTCGGACGACCCGTCGTCGGGCGGCGACTGGGGACCGGAGCGGACCGTACGTGCCGAGGTCGTGCGGGCGCTGCTGCTGAGCGGCGCCGCGGCGGACGGCGAGATCGCCGCCCTCCGGCTCTCCGGCGCGCGCGTCACCGGGCTGTTGAACCTCCAGTACGCGACGGTCGAGCACGCCGTACGCCTGTGGGCGTGCCACTTTGACGAGGCCCCTGTCCTGTACGGCGCGAAGGTCCGTCAGCTCAACCTGAGCGAGTCCGTCCTGCCCGGCCTGGTCGCCGCGACGCTTCAGGTCCTCGGCGTGCTGCGGCTCACCGACTGCCGCATCTCCGGCGAGGTACGGCTGGGCGGCGCGAAGATCTCCCGCGCGTTCTTCCTCGACCGGGCGCGCATCGGCAGCGGCGACGGCACTCCGGCGCTGGTGCTCGGCCACGCCACGATCGAGGACGACTTGTGGGCACCGAACCTGGTGGCGCACGGCGAGCTCCTGCTGAGCGGTGCGAACATCACCGGCGCGGTGAACCTCGATGACGCCGAGCTCAGCGCGCCGGGCGGCACCGCACTGGACGCGGAGGTGCTCACGGTCGGGGCCAACGTCAGCGCCCGCGGGCTGCGTACGCACGGCCGGGTCAACCTGCGCGGATCGAAGCTGCCCGGGCAGTTCGACCTCACCGGCGCGCGGCTGTCCGCGCCGGGCGGAGTGGCGCTGCGCGCGAGCAGTTGCGCGATCGGCGAGCTGTGGCTGCGCGACGCCGACCCGATCGAGGGCCTGGTGAACCTGCGGCGTTCCCGGTTCGACCTCATCCACGCGGCACCCGAGGTGTGGCCGTCGCGGGTACGGCTCGACGGCCTCTCGTACGGCGCGCTGGCCCCCGCGCTGCCCGCCGCCCGGCGGCTCGAACTGCTGGAGCGCGACGAGGAAGGGTACGTGCCGCACGCGTACGAGCAGCTCGCGGCCGTGTACCGGCGCGTCGGCGACGACGCGGGAGCACGTGCCGTACAGCTCGCCAAGCAGCGCCGCCACCGGAGCACGATGTCCTGGTACGCGCGGGTCTGGGGCTACGTGCAGGACGCGACGGTGGGCTATGGCTTCCGCCCCACGCGGGCGATGGCCTGGCTGCTGGCGCTGTTGTTCGCCGGCACCCTCGCGTACGGGCTGCACCATCCGCGGCCGGTCGAACCCGGCAAGTCACCCGAGTTCCACGCCGCGGTCTACACGCTCGACCTGCTGCTGCCGATCATCGACTTCGGTCAGGAGAAGGCGTTCAACCCGCACGGCTGGTACCTGTGGCTCTCCTATCTCCTGATCGCCGCCGGCTGGCTGCTGGCGACGACCGTCATCACCGGCATCACGCGCGCCGTCAGCCGCCAGTGACGGTGTGACAGGCCGCCGAGTGGCCGTATCCGGCCCTGAGCGGTTTTGGAACGGTGCGGTTTCCCCGCAACCGCTTACGTCCGGTCGCGACCGGCCTCCTGGCCTGCGCGGGGAGTATCCCGCACGAATATACAGCAAGATCCTGTAGCTAAATTCCCAGGAATGATCAGTTGCTTGCTGTTCATTGTCGGGATATTGCGTACATGTGTCGATGGGGTTACCGTCCCCGGTAGCACGAATCCACCCCGTCTCTTGCAGGGGCCCTCGCTCTCAATCGCCTCACGTACGCGGCCGGTCCGCGAGGCGGCGGCCCGCGGCGGCTCCCGCTCCGGCGTGCTGTCCGTGAACTTTTGGGGCCCCACCGAGAGTGAGCAGCGCATGTCCAACTGGTACGCGGGACTCCGGTCCCGTATCGGCGCCACCCTGAGCGGCCTGCTGGTCGTCGCCGGCGTCGTCGTCATTTCAGCGAGTCCGGCCGCCGCGGCCGCGACGGGCGGTGTCGGCGCGACACTGCCGTACGTCGAGGTGCAGGCGGAGAACTCGGCCACCAACGGCTCGGTCATCGGCCCGAGCGCCACCTACAACACGCTTCCCGCCGAAGCCTCCTACCGCAAGGCGGTGACCCTGTCGGGCAGCGGCAAGTACGTCGAGTTCACCACCCCGGTCGCCACGAACTCGATCGACTTTCGCTACAGCATCCCGGACACCTCCGGCGGCTCGGTCTACACCGCACCGCTGTCGTTCTACGTGAACGGCACGAAGCAGAGCGACTTCACGCTCACCAACGCCTATAGCTGGTACTACGGCGGCTATCCGTTCACCAACTCGCCGGGGAGCAACCCGCACCACTTCTACGACGAGGTGCACCGCCTGTTCTCCACGACGTACGCCGCGGGCACCAAGTTCCGGCTCCAGGTCGACGCGGGCGACAACGCCGCGTCGTACACGATCGACTTCGCCGACTTCGAGAACGTCGCGGGCGCGCTGTCCCAGCCGTCCGGGTCGGTCTCGGTGACCAGCAAAGGCGCCGACCCGACCGGCGCCGCCGACTCCACCGCCGCGTTCAACTCCGCCATCTCCTCCGCCGGCGCGGGCGGCACGGTCTGGATCCCCGAGGGCACCTTCAAGATTCCCGGCCACCTGATCCTGAACAACGTCACCATCAAGGGCGCCGGCATGTGGCGCTCGACCGTCGTCGGCGCGGCGCCCGGCTTCTACGGCAACAACGCGCCGAGCGGCAGCACCGGCGTCCACCTCGCCGACTTCGCCATCTTCGGCGACGTCCAGGAACGCAACGACAGCGCGCAGGTCAACGGCATCGGCGGCGCGCTCAACAACTCCACCGTCGACCGCCTGTGGATCGAGCACGAGAAGGTCGGCGCCTGGATGGACGGGCCGATGACGGGCCTGGTCTTCAGCGGCATGCGGATCCGCGACACGACGGCGGACGGCGTCAACTTCCACGACGGCGTGACCGCCTCCAAGGTCACCAACAGCGACCTGCGCAACCTCGGCGACGACGGCCTGGCGACCTGGGCCGACACCAACGCCGACGCCAACGACTCCTTCGACCACGACACCGTGCAGTACCCGATCCTCGCCAACGGCATCGCGATCTACGGCGGCCACGACAACACCGTCTCCGACAACCGGGTCATCGACGCGGGCCTCACGCAGGGCGGCGGCATCCACGTCGCGCAGCGGTTCGCCTCGACGACGCTGGGCCGTACGGACGTGCTCCGCAACACGATCATCCGATCGGGCAGCCTCGACCCGAACTGGAACTTCGGTGTGGGCGCGCTGTGGTTCGACGCGCGTGACGCCGCGATGTCCGGCCAGGTCAACGTCGACAACATCCTCATCCAGCAGAGCCCGTTCGAGGCGATCCAGTTCGTCTCGGGCTCCAGCATCACCAACGTCTCCATCAACAACGCCACGATCCAGAACACCGGCACCTGGGTCGTACAGGAGCAGGTCGGGGGCTCGGCCAAGATCACCAACAGCACCGCCACCGGGACGCAGGCACCGTCGCCGATCTACAACTGCGGCGTCGGATTCACGCTGACCGACGGCGGGGGCAACTCCGGCATCTTCGGCTCACCGGCGTGCACGAACATCACCAGCCCGACCTTCCCGCCGTACCTGCCGGACAACGGCTCGCAGATCTCGATCAGCCCGACCGCGGTCGGCTTCGGCACCGTGGCAACCGGGACCACGAGCCCCGCGCAGGCCGTCACCGTCACCAACACCGGCACCGCCGCCGCACCGGTCGGCTCGATCACCACGACCGGCGACTTCAGCCAGACCAACACCTGCGGCAGCTCCATCGCCGCGGGCGCGTCCTGCACGGTCAGCGTCAAGTTCACCCCGACCGCGTCCGGTTCGCGTACCGGCAATCTGTCGATCACCGCGTCCGGCGTCGCCAACACCGTCCCGCTGTCCGGTACGGGCGTGGCACCCGGCCCGATCCTGTCGCCCAACCCGTCCAGCCTGACGTTCGCCGGCACGATCGTGAACTCCTCCGCGCCGACGCAGACCGTGACGGTCACCAACTCCGGCACCACCTCGGCCACGGTCTCCGGCGTCAGCGCGAGCGGTGACTACAGCGAGACCAACAACTGCGGCACGCTGGCGGTGGGCGCCTCCTGCACCGTGACCGTCAAGTTCACCCCGACCGCGTCCGGCACACGTACGGGCAACGTCACGATCACCAGCAACGCCAACAACAGCCCCACCACGGTCGCGCTGACCGGCAGCGGCATCGGCACCGACACCAACATCGCCCGGGGCAAGACCGCCTCGGCGAGCAGTGAGGTGAACGGCACCCAGTCGGCCTCGACGGTGACCGACGGCGACGCCAACACCTACTGGGAGAGCGCGAACAACGCGTTCCCGCAGTGGCTGCAGGTCGACCTGGGCGCGAACTACAGCGTCGGCAAGGTGACGCTGAAGCTCCCGCCGCAGTCCGCGTGGGGTACCCGCACGCAGACCCTGTCGGTGCAGACCAGCACGAACGGCAGCAGCTTCGGCACCGTCGTGCCGTCCGCGACGTACACGTTCAACTCGCCGGCCAACGTCGTGAACATCACCACCCCGGCGACGAACGCCCGGTACGTACGGATCAACTTCACCGCCAACTCCGGCTGGCCCGCGGCGCAGGCGTCCGAATTCGAGGTCTACCCGAGCGGCGGTTCGCCGACCAACTCCGCGACGCTGACCACCAACCCCACCTCGCTCGCCTTCGCGAGCCAGGCGCTCAACACGACCAGCGCGGCCAAGGCCGTGACGATCACCAACACCGGTACGGCGGCGGCCGCCGTCTCCTCGATCGTGGCCACCGGCGACTACTCGATGACCAGCGACTGCGGCGGCTCGATCGCCGTGGGCGCGTCCTGCACCGCGAACGTGAGCTTCCGCCCCACGGCCCCGGGCCCGCGTACCGGCACACTCACCGTCAACAGCAACGCGAACAACAACCCGACCACGGTGTCCCTGACCGGCACCGGCGCGGGCGGCACGTCGGTCGACCTCGCCGCCGGCAAGCCCACCAGCGAGTCGAGCCACAACGACGTCTACCCCTCGGGGAACGTCACCGACAACAATCAGAACACCTACTGGGAGAGCGCGAACAACGCCTTCCCGCAGTGGGTGCAGGTCGACCTCGGCTCGGCCCAGAGCGCCAGCAAGATCGTCCTGCAGTTGCCGGCGTCGTGGGAGGCGCGCAACCAGACGCTGTCGATTCTCGGCAGCACCGACGGCACTTCCTTCAGCACGCTCAAGGCGTCGGCGAGCTACGCCTTCAGCCCCTCTTCCAGCAACACCGTCACCATTCCCATCACGGCCACCACCCAGCGCTATTTCCGGGTGAACCTCACCGCGAACTCCGTCTGGCCGGCCGGGCAGCTCTCGACCCTCCAGGTCTGGAGCAGCTGACCGGTCTCTCATCAGGGGGCCGTTGAGGCCTCCGGCCGAACCGTGGCCCGCTCCTGCGGACAGGAGCGGGCCACGGTTTCTCGGCCTCGGCGACGGGTGGCCGGTGTCCGGCGACCCGCCGCTGGGGCTTAGCGGTGGTAGTGGTGCCACCGGTCCCAGCCATAGTGGTAGCCGGGGTAGTACGGCCGCGGGTAATACGGCCGCGGGTAGTAGACCGGCGGCGCGTAGACCGGCGGCGCGTAGACCGGAGCCGGAGCCGGCAACGTGACCGGCAGGCCCGGCGCGCACAGCGCCGGCGTGTAGGCGCCCGGAACCGTGGGCAGACAACCGAAGTTGGCCGGCGCGGCCGTACGCCCGTTGCTGAGCTGGTCCGCATTGGCAGCGGCCCCGCCGAGCAGGACGACGCCGGTGGCGGCGGCCGCCAGGATCCCTGTTGCGGTGAGTTTCTTGAGCACTGATTTCCCCCCTGAATCGTGACGCTCGGAGGCCCTGCTGACCGGCCCCCACGCAAGAGGTATCCAGATACTCACAGGCAACACGGAGCCCCCATTGATAGTAATCAGCTCGTGACACTACGTGCCCGACCTGCGGGTATCCGCCGGACATCGCCCCCACTCCCCACGGATCTTGATCACACTCCCCGGACCGCAATGAGGACCGGCCGGGAAGGCCGGTGCAGCGGTTTTGCGACCTGGGGGTTTCTCTCTAGGCACAGTGAATACACGCTGAGTGGTGTCCGGTTTGTGGATCGGTCGACCGATTCGTGGTTGGGAACCTCCCGGGGTTTTCGTGTGAGCTTGGAGTTCCCAAGCGTCCGATGTTGGTGGTCATCGGTCAATACGCAATCGGACGAGGAGCCAATGGTCCGGCGCTCTTTGAGAATGGCTGGCGTTCGGCGGCGGCGACGGTGAAGGCGCCGAGTTTCTGGAGTGCTTCTCTGGGGGCCGAGAGTGGCGATTCTGGTCCTGGGCATAGGGCGGGGTGTTCCAAGAATGCTCGGACGGCGTCGAGGTTCAGCGGCTGGGTCCACAGGGGCCAGGATTCTGTCGGACGGCCTGGAGAGGCTTGACGAAGAACGTACGGCAGTCCTGCTTGCCCGCCGGAGCGCAGTAGGGGGTGAGTGCGGCGCGGCCCTTCTTGTCCACGCCCAGGTCGGTGATGAGGACACGAAGCCAGCGGGCCGCGTTCTCTCCCATCGCGGCTACCCGGGTCACGAGATCGGGGTAGTCCTCGCGCGGCACTCGCATCGGGTCGGCCTCGCTCGCCCCGGTGGCGCGTGCGGTGGCCGGATCCGGTTTCCGTAGCGGGAAGCGGTCGTCGACGCCGACGATCGCGGTTTCGCCGCCCGCGCGAGCGACGACAGTGGCGAGGGTGGCCGCGATCGCGGCGGTCGAGTCGAGGTCACTGTGCAGGAGGGCGCAGCCCTTGGTGTCGGAGAAGGACAGCCGGACATCCGTGTCTTGCTCGGCGGTGAGTACGGCGTGCAGGCCGAGGGTAGCGAGGAAGCCGAGCGGGTCTCGGCCGTCCAGGGCGGGCGTTCGACGGTGGCGGTCATGCGATCGGCCCCTCGTGCTCTTCTTCTCGTACCGAGCACCAGATGTCGGCGAGCCGGACGATCGTCTCCAGGAGTGCGAGTCTCCAGCGGCCGTGTTCTCGGTTGAGGCCGGCGAACCTGGCGGGGCTCCCCCAGTCGACGGTCTCAGCCGTGTCGAGGGTGGCCTCGACGCCGTCGACTCTGACCGTCACCTGTTGCGGATCGGGGTCGTGGACCGGGGGCAGGAGCGGCCGGCCCCGGCCGTGGTGGGTGGCGACCAAGTGGACGATCAAGTCGTCCGGATCGCGGCTGACGGCCAGGGCGATCTGGGCGGACAGTGCCTCGTGCCGCATGCCGTCGGGGTAGCCGGACCTGATTCGCGCCTGGTGCAAGGCTTCGTGGTCGGCCGAGTCCATGCCGGACTTGGCGAGCAGGGGGCTGTCGCGGTGTGCGCGCAGCGGCCGTTGGTAGAGCATCGCCTGGAAGCGTGGGTCCTGTTTGCCGTTGTCGTGCCATTCGCCTGCCTTGGACACGGCGGCGACGAGTGACTCCGGCAGGTGGAGGTTGCGGGCGAACTCCGCCGCCCGCACGGCCACCGCGCCCTGGTGTGCACGCAGGGTCATGCGTTTCCCGGCGCCGGTCGCCGATCCCAGCGGTCCCTGGTCACCGCGATGCCCGCCTCCGCGTCCGACCAGCGTGATCACGGGATGGCCGCGCGCGTCCGGATAGGAGAGCAGGGAACAGTCGGCTGCCAGCAGGCTCAGGTTGCGACGGAACGGGCGGTCCGGGTCGCCGATCCCTGAGAGGGCGTCGCGGAGGTCGGCCGGTGCGGGGATCTCCTCCGGATCGGCAGCCATGGCGACGAACTCGGTGAGCGCTGGAAGCAGGTCCGGGTAGTAGTGGCCGACCGTCGCCAGCAGCTCGGGCCGTACCCGGATCATCGGGTGGTCCCGGCGCCTGGCCAGATCGGCGATGTCCAGCACGGGCGCGGGGGACGCCGGGTTCCAGCCGTGCTCGTCACAGCCGCCGGCCTCGGACCGTACGACGATCGTGTCTCCCGGTTCGATCTCCGCCGGGCTCAGCGGGACGACGGGACGGCCGCCTCCCGCGTAGCGTGCGACGGTCCGGCCGCCGGTCTCCGGCCGATCCTCCTGGTCGCGCTGGCCCTCGACGTCGGAGACCGCCGTCGCTCCCTGCCCCGCGAGCCAGCGGCGTACGGCGCTCAGCGGTACTTCCAGTACCTCCTCACGGGCGGGCGGGACCGCCTGGAGCGCGTCGGTCCAATCCTCGGGGTTCTCGGCCAGGCCGGCGCGCCACACGATCGCGACGTCGGGCCGTCCGTGGCCGAGGCCGTGCAGGTAGGGCGCGACGGGCGGATCGGGGCATGGCGACGGGGACGTCTTGGTCCACGCGTCGAGGATGTCGGCCGACAGCACCGGGACGTACGGCTGAGGCGGGCGCATCGCGTGTTCGTGCTGCGAGGAGAGGCCTTCGCGTAGCCGGCGGAGCGCCAGCGGGGACGCGGGCAGGCCCGGTCCGAGGGCATCGGTGTCCGGCTTCGTCCCGGGGTCGATGGGTTCGGCGATGCCGCTTAGCCAGGACCACGTGGCGAGGCGCGCCGGGCCGTACACCGGGTCGTCGTCTCCGCAGCCCGGGTCGTGAACGATCAGTGCGTGGCCGGCGGGGAGCCGGCCGAGACGGTTCAGCCTGCCGAGCCGCTGGATGAGCGCCGGCAGCGCGGCGGACTCGGTGACCAGGGCGTCGAAGTCGATGTTCGCGCCGACCTCGACGGTCTGCGTCGCCACGACGACCATGGGCCGTCCCGGCGTACGGCGGCGGCCGGCGCGGATGCGCTCGTACCAGGTGTGCAGGAGATGGTCGCGGTCGATGGGACGTACGCGGCCGGTGAGGAGCACCCGGTCGACTTCGTCGCCGCTGAGCTGGTCGAACACGGCTCGCGCGCGAGCGACCGTGTTGCAGATGACGCCGGCCACGCGTCCCGAGCCGGTCGGCCCGGCCAGCGCTATGGCCCAAGCCGCCATCGTCTCGGGCACGACGGTCACGGCCTTTTCCCCGGTGGCCGGAGGGCACAGCAGGTGTATTCGGCGCTGGGCGCGGAGACGCCGGCCCGCCACGTCGTCGTCCTCGTCCGCGCGGCCGACTCGGTGGATCACGGCATCCGGCTCCGCCGACGACGTCGCGGACATGGTCATCAAGGTGGGCTCGCGGCCGGTGGGTTCGCGGCCGGTGGGTTCGAGGTCGCGGACCGCCTGGACGGCGGCCTGGAACGGCTGCGCCAGGTGCGCCTCGTCGATGACGATCAGGCTGTCGGTGCCCACCAGCGCGGCGTCGATCGGGCGGAGGAACTCCCCCACGCCGTACCCGCGGAACAGCAGCCGGCTGCCGACCTGGTCGACGGTCCCGACGACCACGGCGAAACGGTCGGGACGGTCCAGCCACCGCCACGCCCATGTGACGCCGCCACGTATCCGATTCACCTGCAAGGGGATGTCGTCGCCAGGCTGGGTGAGCGCTTCGGCGACGCGTGCGCTCACCGGGCCGGACGGGCTTCGCAACCCCGCGGCGAGGGCGCCGGCGTGCTCGTACGCCTCGTCGACGATCAGACGCCGGTCGACGACGAAGAACAGGCGCCGCCGTGCCAGGTCCGGCCGGGCGGCCGCGACGAACACGGCCGCGTCGATCACCGAGGTCTTGCCCAGACCCGTCGGGACGTCGAGCACGTCCGGCCAGCGGCCCTCGGCCAGGACGCGTTCCACCAGTGATCGCTGCCAGGGGAAGGGACGCCGGTCATGCACCTCCTGGAGAAGGGCGGTGAAATCCTCGACGGTGAGAGCGCTCATCGTCCCTCCCCTGCAGGCACGAGGAGTCCCAGGCCGAAGTACCTCATCGCCCCGACCATAACCGGGCCGGCGACGATTTCGCCAAAGGTGATCCGTGCATGCGACACCGGCCTGCGCGGGGGGCCGGCCGGAAGGGTGCCGGTAACGGGGGCCGGTGCGGCGCGCCCTCGATCATCGGGGCCGGGGAGAACGCGACCTCCTCCGCCTCCGGGCAACCGGCGCGTACGACGGAGGCGACGCCTCTTTCACGGCCGCGTCCGCGCCACGCGAGCGTTCGAGGAACCGGTCCAGTCGCGGTCACCCATGTGCGGGAGCCGCCCGGTCCGCGGCCGTCCACCGCTGCGGAGAGAGCCCCCATGCGCTGGGCACCGACCTGGGCGGTTCGAGCCCGAGCACCTGGTCGCGGCGGAGCGTCAGCCGCTCCAGCAGATCATCGACGATCGCCCGCCACAGCCGCGCGTACGCGTCGCCGTCCAGGTCGGCCGGTACGGTCACCGCCCCGCCGAGAATCCGCCCACCGGGTGCCAGTGCCCTACGTGCGGAAGAGCCAGATAGGTGACATGGGTTCCGGGGTTCGGCATAGGAGATCCGTTCAACGACTCATGAGCCGGAGCATGCCGCGCTGTTCCCCAGCGGGCCCAGAGATGACGAAAGCGGGGGTCTCGGAGAGACTCCCGCTGCTGGTCAGACGCTGTGCTGGGGTACCAGGACTCGAACCTAGACTAACTGAACCAGAATCCGCACCTGGTGGCAGCTATTCCTGGCGCAGAAGACGCCCGCAGCAGCAATCTATGGCGTCTGACCTGCGATGAAGCAGCGGGGGCGGCCACCTGTATCAGTCCGGCGATGTACGGCTGTAACCGACTCTCGGCGACCCGCTGTTCCCTATTCATTCCCTCTGAAACGGCTGCAGTACGACCCAGGGAAACGAACGGTATTTCAATCCCGTCGTGATTGTCCCGTCCGCACCGACGACCGGCCAATGAGGCCGGTGCAGCTCGGCCCAGAATCCTTCGTCGCCCTCGTCGTGGATCCCCCAACGAGAACCGGCCGGAGAGGCCAGCTGCGGCCTGGTGCACGAGCGACCAGACGACCAGGCGATCCCGCAATGAGGACCGGCCGGTGAGGCCGGTGCAACCTGGACGCCGAGGCACGGCAGGCCGAGGCGGAGGCCGGCCCGCAATGAGGACCGGCCGGTGAGGCCGGTGCAACTCGGGGAGTTTCGGGGAGCCTCCGTGAGACTCATCCCCCGCAATGAGGACCGGCCGGTGAGGCCGGTGCAACTCCGGGTCGAATGACGGGTCGGCGATCTGCGTGATCCCGCAATGAGGACCGGCCGGTGAGGCCGGTGCAACGGTTCGTGACCTGGCGTTTTGTTGCCGAGCATCATAAATACATGCTGAGCGGTGTCCGATTTGTATATCGATCAAATGATTCGAGGTTGGGAACCTCCCGGGGTTTTCGTGCGAGCTTAGGGTTCCGAAGTCGTGAATCCGGGTGGACATCGCTCAGTAGGCGATAGGAAGAGGTGCCAAGGCTCCGGCGCTCTTGGAGAGTGGCTGGCGCTCAGCGGCGGCGACGGTGAAGGCACCGAGGTTTTGGAGCGCCTCTCTGGGGACCGAGAGCGGCGAGTCTGGTCGCGGGCGTAGGGCCGGGTGTTCCAGAAATGCTTGGACGCCGTCAAGGTCCAACGGCTGGGTCCACAGAGGCCAGATCATCACCGAGCGGCGGTCTTGCCTGTGCCAGAGTGTGGCGGTCGCATAGGTGCCGTCGCCGGTCAGACGGAGCAACGGTAGTGCCTGGGTGGCCAGCCAGGTGGCTCCGGGTACGCCCGCATTGACGGACTTACCACTTGGATGATGTCCCGCGTCTCGGATGACGCGATGATCGAGGTACTCCCCGGTGAAATCGTCGACGCGTCGCCAGCCGTCCAGCGCTTCCCGCAAGAATTCCGGATGCTGACGGACGGCCTGGAGCGGTTTGAAGAAGAACGTACGGCATGCCTGCTGGCCGGCGGGTGCGCAGTAGGGGGTAAGCGCGGCGCGGCCTTCCCTGTCGATGGCGAGGTCAGTGATGAGAACACGGAGCCAGCGGACTGCGATCTCCCCCATCTCGGCCACGCGCGCCACAAGGTCGGGGTACTCCTCACGCGGCACCCTCATCGGGTCGGCGTTGCTCGCGCCAGTGGCGCGGGCGGTGGCCGGACTAGGTTTTCGCAGCGGGAAGCGGTCATCAACGCCGACGATCGCAGTCTCGTCGCCCGCACGGGCGACGTGAGCGGCGACGGCGGCGGCTATAGCGCGCGTCGAGCCGAGATCGCTGTGCAGGAGAGCACAACCCGTGGTGTCGGAGAAGGACAGCCGGATGTCCATGCCCCGTTCGACGGTGAGCACGGCGTGCAGGCCGAGGGCGGCAAGGAAACCGAGCGGGTCCCGGCCATCCAGAGCGGGAAGTTCGACGGTAGAGGTCATGCGGTGTGCTCCTCATCCCGCGCCGAACACCAGATGTCGGCCAGTCTCACGATCGCCTCCAGGAGTGCGAGCGTCCAGCGGCCGTGGGTTTGGCTAAGGCGGGCGAACCTGGCAGGCGAGGCCCAGTCGACCGTCTGCTCCGTGCTGAGCACGATCTTGACGCCGTCGACCGTGGCCGAGACTTGTTGCGGATCTGGGTCATGGATAGGTGGCAGGAGCGGACGGCCTCGGCCGTGGTGGGAGGCGACGAGGTGGACGATCAAATCATCCGGCTCGGGGCCGACTGCCTGGGCGATCCGGGCGGACAATGCCTCGTGTCGCATGCCGTCGGGATAGCCGGACATGAGTCGCGCTTGACGGAAGGCGTCACGGTCGGCCGGGTCCATGCCGGACTTGGCGAGCGGCGGGCTCTTGTAGTGAGCGCGTATCGGCCGTTGGTAGAGCATCGCTTGGAAACGCGGGTCCTGCTTGCCGTTGTCGTGCCATTCGGCGGCCTTGGCGACGGCGGCGATGAGCGGTTCGGGCAGATGAAGGTTGCGCGCGAACTCCGCCGCTCGTAAGGCCACAGCGCCCTGATGCGCGTCCAGGCCGATGCGTTTACGCGCGCCCGTGGCCGACTCCAAAGCACCCTGGTCGCCGCGGTGACCGCCTCCGTGCGCCACGAGCATGGTCAGTCTGTGGCCGGCAGCGTCCAGACAGGAGACGAGGGTGGAGTCCTCCGCGAGCAGGTTGAGGTTGCGCAGGAACGGACGGTCGGGGGCCTCGGTCACCGGCAGAGCTTTTCGGAGGGCGGCCAGGGTAGGAATCTCGTCCGGATCGGCGGCCATTTCGACCAACCGGGTGAGCGCCGCAATCAGGGCGGGGTGATAGTGGCGGACGGTCGTCAGCAACTCGGGTCGTACTCGGACGATCGGCTGGTCGTGGCGTGCAGCCAGGTCGGCGACGTCCAGTACGGGCTCCGCCGACGCCGGATTCCAGCCGTACTGGTCGCAGCCACCGGACTCGGACCGTACGACGATCGTGTCTCCGGGTTGGACATCCTCAGGGCTCAGCGGAACCACGGGCCGCCCGCCGCCGGTGTAGCGCACGGCGATCCGGCCACCGGCCGCCGGGCGTTCGTCTCGGTCCGCCTGGCCCTCTAGATCAGAGACTGCCACCTCCTCCTGCTCGCCGAGCCAGCGGCGTACGGCCATCAACGGCACTTCCACTGCCTCTTCCCGAGCGGGCGGGACCGCCTGGAGAGGTTCGGTCCATTCCGCTGGGTTCTCGGGCAGGCCAGCACGCCAAACGATCGCGACGTCGGGCCGTCCGTGGCCGAGCCCATGCAGGTAAGGCGCGACGGGCGGATCAGGGCACGGCGGCGGGGACGTCTTAGTCCACGCGTCAAGAGTGTCGGCTGAAAGCACCGGGACGTAGGGCTGCGGCGGAAGCATCGACTGCTCCTGCTGCGGAGAAAGGCCCTCCTGTAGGTGGCGGAATGCCAACGGGGACATGGGAAGACCTGCGCCGAGCGCTTCGGCATCCGGCTTCGACCTGGGGTCGACGAGTTCGGTCATACCGCTGAGCCAAGACCACGTCGCCAGGGTCGCCGGGCCGTACACCGGGTCATCCTCTCCGCGGCTCGGGTCATGGACCACCAGTGCATGACTGACCGGCAACTCGCCCAGACGGTTCAGCCTGCCGAGGCGTTGAATGAGCGCCGGCAGCGCGGCCGACTCGGTGACCAGGGCGTCAAGGTCGATGTTCGCGCCGACCTCGACGGTCTGCGTTGCCACGACGACCAAGGCTCGTCCCGGCCCATGGCTGCGTCCGGCCCGGATTCGCTCGTACCAGACGTGCAGGAGGTAGTCACGGTCGATGGGCCGTACCCGGCCGGTGAGAAGCACCCGGTCCGCGCCGTCAACGTTGATCTGGTCGAACACGGCCCGCGCACGAGCGACCGTGTTGCAGATGACGCCGACCACGCGTCCCGAGTCCGCAGGCCCGGTCAGCGCCGTGGCCCAGGCCGCCATCGTCTTGGGTACGACGGTCACGGCTTTCTTTCCAGTGGCCGGGGGGCACAGCAGATGCATACGGCGCTGGGCGCGGAGTCGCTGACCCGCCACAGGGTCGTCTTCGTCCGCGCGGCCGATCCGGTGTATGACGACATCCGGCTCCACCGACGAGGTCGCTGACATGGTCATTAAGACAGGTCCGTGTCCCGCGGATTCGAGGTCCCGGATCGCCCGGACTGTAGCGTGGAACGGCTGCGCCAGGTGTGCCTCGTCGATGACGATCAGGCTGTCGGTGCCCACCAGGGCGGCATCGATGGGACGGAGGAACTCCCCCACTCCGTAGCCGCGGAACAGCAGCCGGCTGCCCACCTGGTCAACGGTACCGACGACCACGGCGAACCGGTCGGGACGATCCAGCCACCGCCACGACCACGTGACGCCGCCGCGCATCCGGTTCACCTGCAACGGCGTGTCGTCACCAGGTTGAGTGAGGGCTTCGGCGACGCGTGTGCTCACCGGACCGGACGGAGATTGCAACCCAGCGGCGAGCACGCAGGCATGCTCGTGCGCCTCATCGACGATGAGACGCCGGTCGACGACGAAAAACAGACGCCGCCGCGCCAGGTCCGGCCGGGCCGCCGCGACGAACACGGCCGCGTCGATCACCGAGGTCTTGCCCAGACCCGTCGGGACGTCAAGCACGTCCGGCCAGCGGCCCTCGGCCAGGACACGCTCCACCAGTGCCCGCTGCCAGGGGAACGGACGCCGGTCATACACCTCCTGGAGAAAGACGGTGAAATCCTCGACGGTGAGAACGCTCATCGTCCCTCCGCCATCGGCACAAGGAGTCCCAGGCCGAAGTACCGCATCGACCCGACCAGAACCGGGCCGCCGATGCGTTCGCCGAAGGTGATCCGGGCATGCACCATCGGCCTACGCGGCCGGTTGGCAGGAAGCGTATTGGTGCGAGGCTGGTGCGGCGCGCCCTCGATCATCGGAGCGGGGGAGAACGTGACGTCCGCCGGCTCTGGGTAACCGGCGCGTACGACGGAGGCGAAGACCTCTTTCACGGCCGCGTCCTCGCCGCGCGAACGTTTGAGGAACCGGTCGAGCATCAGCGGTGTCGCGGTGACCCAGGTACGAGAACCGCCGCGGTCCGCTGCCGTCCACCGTTCCGGGGAAAGCCCCCATGCGCTGGCCGACGTGGGGCGTTCCAGCCGAAGAACCTGGTCTCGGCGGAGCGTCAACCGCTCCAGCGGATCGTCGACGATTGCCTGCCACAGCCGCCCGTACGCCTCACCGTCCAGGTCGGTCGGTACAGCCACCGCCACGCCGAGAATCCGTCCATCCGCGTGCCTGTGCCCTACGTGCGGAAGAGCCAGATAGGCGACGTGCCGCTTGTCGTCTGCCCCATGTCCGCAAATCTGGACTGGGACGTCCGTCCTGA
Source organism: uncultured Actinomycetota bacterium (assembly GCA_963799975.1). Lineage (GTDB taxonomy): Bacteria > Actinomycetota > Actinomycetes > Streptosporangiales > Streptosporangiaceae > Actinoallomurus. Next base: position 3,108,748 of record CAWCZF010000006.1, read on the forward strand.
TCCGCGCCATGACGGCCTCGCGCAGCCGTGCCGTTACGGTCAACAGGGAACCCCCGGCCACCTTCACTGTCCCGCGAGCAGCCCCGAAGATCAGCATCTCGCCGAACGGTGACGCTGCCGGCGAGGGCTCATCGGATGCTCCCGGAGCGGCGTAGGGGATCGTCCGTGCGACTTCCCACGAACGGCGTCCGTCCTGGTAAGCGTCTCTTAGCCGCGCTGTGTAGCCGTCGTACGGCACGCGCAGTGAAGCCACCGAGGGAGCTCCGAGACACGTCGGCGCGAGACGTCTCCACTCCGCCCGGGGCTCGGCTTGCTCGGTACCGACGACGAGCGTCACCGGTGAGGTCGTACGCCCCAGGTAGGGCACCCTCCGCGCCAATCCGGCCAGTGCTCGTACGGTATCCGGCTCGGGCGAGGCATCCGGCCAAACGACGGCGAACTCCGGCTCCGCAGGCTCAGCGCTGAAGCGGGTGCGCAGGACGCTGGAACGCCCAAGGTGGTGCTGGCTGCTGGCCTTGCCATCCGTTCTGTTGGCGACGACGTACGAGTCGCGCCGGACCGAGGTGTATTCCTCTGCCGCCCACACCTCAGGCGACCCGGCGCGCTCCAGCCAGCGCAACGCCTGCCAGTCGCCCTCATCAGCGGCGGAGGCCACCAGAGCACAGAACAGCCGCGCAGGATGCGGCGGCCATTCCGCGATGTCCGGCCGCCCTCCGCCCGCGTCGTACCGGCCATCCCGCAGCCGTACCAGAATCGACAGCGGCATCTCTCAGTCCTCGCCCGTCCCCTTGGTCACCGCGAACTCGATCGCCTTGGCGAGACTCGGATGCGGCTCCAACTGGACCGTGTCGGTGGCCATAGCCAAGCCCGCAGTGGCGGTGCGGTCCCGCAACTCGTGGAACACCTCAATCGCCGCTGCTGCTGACAGCGAGAACACCTCTCGCTCGCCGCCATCCCGCTCGAACGCCAGCGTCTCTGACACCCGCAGCAAGTCACAGCCCGATCGCAGCCATGCAGAGGGACGGTCGAAGGCCAGCCGGTCACCAGCGAGAGCGAGTGCGAGCAACGTCGCCCGCGCCAGGCGCCCCGCTTCGGAGGAGGCATCGCCAAATCGGAGCCTCTCAAGGCCACCGAGCGAGATCCATGCCTCTCGACGCGCCTCGCTGATCGAGACCCCACCGGGCGCCTCTTTGCTGGCGAGGATCTGCCCGTGGCCGATCTCGCTGAGTTTCTTTCCCTTGACCTTCTCTCCCTCTTGGTAGAAGGTCCAGTCGGTCTCCCCCTTCGCTTTGTCGTCGATGCTTCCTTGGAGGTTGAGCGGATCCTTGCGCATGCTCCGTCGCTCTCCCTCCAGGGGATCCAGACCGAACATCGTCGAGGTGTAGAACCGGGCGAACTTCGGCCACCGTCCCTTCCGGTGGGAGTCCCATGCGCCGAAGATCAGCGAACCCGGGTCCCGCTCGAACAGGGGACGGACGTCATCCGCGCTCACCTCTCGCAGTCGCTTGCCGACGTCGCTCTTGTCGAACCGAACACCGTCCACAAGGCTGTCGCGGAGGTACGCGTCCGCGTACCGATGCGGGAACTCCAGCGACGTCAGCCGGACGGCGCCACGACTGGTCTTCGCTTGCAGCTCGAACAGCGGGAGTTCGATCCGGCTCTTGTCCCGTGCGGCAAGCAGCGCCTCTTCGACGCGATTCGCCTGGGAGGGCACCTGGTCCAGCACCACCGTCTTCCGGATCTCCCCGTCGACCCGCCGAGGCTCTAAAAGATACGGACCCTCGGGGAAGGTCGGCGGCATCACCTTGTCCTCCGCTGCCGCTCGGTAGACACCGCGAATCGAGATCCCCGCCTCGCTTCGGTCCTCTCCGGCCGCCTCTAGCAGCCGGTCCATAAGCATCTGATCCATAAGGTCGCCTCCGCCACGTAATCGAAGTCAGTGACGGAGACCTTACGACCCAGCACTGACAGTTCGCAGAAGGTCGCAGCAAACGACGACATCACTAATAAGACCGCCGCGCAGATCGACGGTACGTCGTTCGCGTCCGGGCCGTCACAATGAGGACCGGCGGTGAGGGTCGGTGTCGTACCGAGACGGGCGGCCGGCTGGCCTGGGCGGAGCTCCCGCGATGAGGACCGGCCGTAAGGACCGGTGTCACCCCACCCGGCCGCCGATGGCGACGCGAACGTGCCCGTCCCGCGATGAGGACCGGCCCGTGAGGGCCGGTGTCACGTCGGCGAGGTCACCACCGTCATCCAGACCCAAGCCCCGCAATGAGGACCGGCCCGTGAGGGCCGGTGTCACCTGACCGAACTGGTGGCCGCCGCGCTGGCCGTCATCCCCGCAATGAGGACCGGCCCGTGAGGGCCGGTGTCACTGGACAAGCGCTTCTCGTGCTCGATCGTCATCGGTACCCGCAATGAGGACCGGCCCGTGAGGGCCGGTGTCACCCCAAGACGTAGAGATGTTCGTCGTGGCCCGCCAGCCCCGCAATGAGGACCGGCCCGTGAGGGCCGGTGTCACTCAGCGGCGGCGCACTCTGAGGTGGTCGGTTTGCTCCCGCAATGAGGACCGGCCCGTGAGGGCCGGTGTCACGGAGTTCCAGGGCGACGACGGTGACCCGCCAGACACCCCGCAATGAGGACCGGCCCGTGAGGGCCGGTGTCACAGGTCCCGGAGTAGACCAGCATGATGTCGATCGCCCCCCCCCCCCCCCCCGCAATGAGAACCGGCCCGTGAAGCCGGTGTCACCGGCCGGGAGAACGGGGTGATGCGGTCAAGACCGTAGCCCCGCAATGAGGACCGGCCCGTGAAGGCCGGTGTCACGATGAGTTCGCGGGGTGAAGGTGGCTGCTCGTCCCACCCGCAATGAGGACCGGCCCGTGAAGGCCGGTGTCACTCGCCAACATGTCCGGTCCGTAGTACAGGCTCGGGTCCCGCAATGAGGACCGGCCCGTGAAGGCCGGTGTCACCCGGGTTCTCCCAGCGAGCCTGGCGGACGTCGGGATCCCGCAATGAGGACCGGCCCGTGAAGGCCGGTGTCACGGCTTGCCAACGGGCCTGCCGTTCTTATCCCAGTGGGACCCGCAATGAGGACCGGCCCGTGAAGGCCGGTGTCACTCGGCACTCGCGCGTCCGCTCCGGTGCTCGGCATGCACCCGCAATGAGGACCGGCCCGTGAAGGCCGGTGTCACCGTCGGGTTGGACGCGGGGTTGAGGAAGTCCCAGACCCCGCAATGAGGACCGGCCCGTGAAGGCCGGTGTCACCGACGCCAAGATCCACACCAAGATGACCGACCTCGCCCCGCAATGAGGACCGGCCCGTGAAGGCCGGTGTCACCGACGCCAAGATCCACACCAAGATGACCGACCTCGCCCCGCAATGAGGACCGGCCCGTGAAGGCCGGTGTCACGCCCTTCGCTGCCCTCTTGTCGTCCCAGGAATAGGCCCCGCAATGAGGACCAGCCCGTGAAGGCCGGTGTCACTGAGGCGCTCTACAAGGGCAAGATCACGCTGAACGACCCGCAATGAGGACCGGCCCGTGAAGGCCGGTGTCACAGGTCGTGGGTGGCCAGCCATACGCCGGAGGGAGAGGCCCCGCAATGAGGACCGGCCCGTGAAGGCCGGTGTCACTGCCGACCTTCGCCGTGTTGGTGACGTCGATGCGGGTCCCGCAATGAGGACCGGCCCGTGAAGGCCGGTGTCACGATGACGCAGCGCGGCGACACGGGCCGCGCGCGCGACCCGCAATGAGGACCGGCCCGTGAAGGCCGGTGTCACTGTCGAGGGCGCCGTACGTATCCGCCACCTCGGTCATCCCGCAATGAGGACCGGCCCGTGAAGGCCGGTGTCACAGCCTCAGGTGGATCCGGCCGTGGCACGACTTGCAGGCCCCGCAATGAGGACCGGCCCGTGAAGGCCGGTGTCACGCAACTGTCGGCGCTCCAGTACGAACCAAGAGTTGCCCGCAATGAGGACCGGCCCGTGAAGGCCGGTGTCACGGTCCATGACCTGGCACTTTGCTCTGCCCACTTCCTCGCCACCGCGGATCGGTGTCCGATTTGCCGCCGAAACCGCCTATTCCAGGTTAGGAACCTCCCGGGGCTGACGTGTGAACTTGGGGTTCCGAAGTTTGGCATACGAGGCCGGTCCAACGATGCCCAGCCTCGTTCGCGGGCCAAGGCCGCGTAGGACCCGCCCCTCGTGTCTCAAAACCGCCTACTGCGCCAACGCATCGGCGATGCGGCGCCTCGCCGCGTCCTCTTGGCCGACCATGCACTTCGCGTACGTCCGGAGAAGAACCTCCAGGCTGTGGCCTGCCCACTCCGCTACTTGCCGCGGTGGGACGCCCGCGTTGAGCATCGTGGAGAGACACGTGTGGCGGAGGTCGTACGGTCGCTTGGCAAGCGGTGAGGCCAACTCCTTGCCGGAGAGCACCTCCCCTCGTGCTCTCCCCCACACCTTGCGGATCGTTTCGCCTGGGACGACGTCTGACTTGACCCCCCGGAAGACGCGGCCGTCTTTCGCCATACCGAACTCGTCCAGATGCGCACGGAAATGCCGTACCTGGATAGGTGGCACAGGGATTGGGCCGCGTGTCTCACCTTCGGCTCGGTGCTTGGGCATCCGTCGCGTATCTCTGCGGGCACCGTCGTCGGTCCAGTCTCTGGCGACCTCGGGGGCGACCGGGCCGACGTACAGTTCTCCCCAGTCCTCTTCCTCCGGCGGGTCCTCGAACTGCTGCGTCTCCCCGTTCCAGATGCGCGCCGGCAGGATCAGGTTGTGCTCATAGACCTCGACTGCCTCCTCGGGGCGTAGCCCGCAATAGAGCATCGTGCCGTAGAACGCCACGAGCTGCGGACCGCTTGGCTCTTGCCTTCGTCACCGCCTCAAGTAATGCTTTCCCCTGCGATGGGTTGACGACTGAGCGGCGGTCGACCTCAACCGCGGTCTTTATACTGATCCACTTCAGCCCCGTGAGGGGGTTCTCCGCGATGGCTTTGCGGAGCACCGCGTATTCAAGAGCGTTATGTAGGATTCCTCGATACTTCTTGGTGGTCACGGCGGCCATACGCTTTCCGTCGCGTCGGGTGGTCACCGTGTCGAGGACTTTCCGCAGTAGCTCGCCGTCGGCGAGGACCTCTACGTTCTTGGTGTTGCGCAACACCCAGTTGAGCACCTCGGCGACGTCGGGCGGCGCATCCTCGCGCTGCTTGGTATTGAATCCCCACCTGCACAGCGCCCTGCGGAGAGCCTTGTCGGACGGCCTGCCGCGCTGCGAAGACAATAGTACGGGCGTGGTGAGCATGAGCACCCGCGCGATGTCGGCGCGGTGTTTGGCTGAGGCGTCCTTCCATTTCATGTCCGCATAGTCACAGGCGAACTCGTACCAGCTCATGTGGTTGATCGTCTGCTTCCAGGCCACCGGTTGGCCGGTCTGCCTGCTGAACGCCTGGGCCTTGTTGACGGCGGCGACCAGCTCTGAGCGGAAGCTGTCGGCCTGGGCCTTCTTCTTGTATGTCTCCCGAAAGAGGGGCCTGCCACCTTCCAGAGGACCCGATATGAGATGACCTTCCCTGCCGCGTTCTTCCTTTTCTCAATCGCGTAGATACGGACGTCGTATGTGATGTCTTGCATCAGACGGCGTCCTCTCGTGCGTCGAGCCAGCGGTCGAGTTCGGCTCGGCGGATGCGGAGGCTGCCGTTGGGCAGCGTGATGCAGCGGGGGGCTCTGTGCTTGGCGCGCCAGTCGTAGAAGGTTGATCGGGAGATGCCGAGTTCGGTGCAGACTTCGGCGAGGGTGAGTTTGTCACGGGTTCGTTCTGCGGTCTTCACGGGCGCGGTCGCCTCCGAAGGTGTGATCGGTCGGGATGGGCGTGGCCGGCGGCGTGCTTGGTGGCTGTGCGCCGGTCACGGGTGTGAGACCTCGGAGGCGTCCCGGGGGTGGGCGTGCGGGATGAAGCGGGTAAGCGGAAATCAGCAGAATTGTTTGTGCTGCTTTTCGCTTACGTGCTTCCAGGCGTGGCCGTGGATTGGAGACGTACCGGCGCTCGCGCTCTCCAGCGGTCATCGGCTGGTCTCCAGAGCGGCGGGGTGGACCTCGTACGTCGGTGCGGCTGGGCGTCCTCGTCCGGTGCGTAGCGGACTCGGGAGGCGGCGTATCCAGCCGTGGGTTTCCAGGACGCGCAGGGCGGGGTCGAGGTCGGTGATCTTCTTGAAGCGGGCGCGTAGGGGTGGTTGGGCGTCGCGGGCGGCGAAGCGGGTCCGGGTGGTGTTGCGTGTCCAGTCGAGGACGGCTTTGGCGTTGGCCGTCGCGGGGTCTGCGCCGATCGCGTCGTAGGCGGCTTTGGCGTGCGCGGTGAAGTACTCGCCGATATCGCGTGCATCGGCGAAGGTGTTGGCGGTGATGGGCTGGTTCCAGCCGTCGCGGAGGTGTTTGGCGAGGTGGAGGAGTCCGGCGATGCGGACGGTTGCGCCGACGAGTTTGCCGCCCCAGTCGGTCATGTGTGCCAGGTCGCCGTCTGGGCGGAACCGCGGTTCGGTGTCGGCCAGGAGCTGGGTGATGGCCTCGGACGCCTCGGCGGTGAAGGTCAGCGTTGCCGGTTCGGTCAGCCGGGCCAAGGACAGCACGAGCGCTTTCGTCGTGGTCTGGTAGGCCGTCTCCTGGTCGGCGGGCATGGGGTCGGGCTGGTTCTTGCGGTGGCCGAGCAGGGAGTCCGGAACAGCGAAGAGGAGGCGGCCGAGGAGTCCTTGGTCGCGGAACTGGGGTGTGTCGCCGAGTTCGGCCAGAACGCCAGGCTGGGTGCAGATGCCAAGCGTGACGGTGGCATTGTCGATGTGCTCGGAGTCGCGGCCCATGCGGTCGACGCGCATCTCTTCGCCTGCGTGGCCTTTCTTCAGGACGGCGAAGTTCGGGGCCCCGGAGTAGCGGCCGGCGGCGATGGAGAAGACCTCTCCCTCTGGTGACAGCACGGCCATCCGGCCGCCCTGCTCGCACAGCAGCGACGTCAGCACTTCCACGGTCGCGTCGTCGGAGTACAGCCGCGGCCGTGCCGGGACCACGGCGGCGTCGAGCGCAAGCTTGGCTTCGGTCGCTTCGACCAGGGCGAGTGCCCGTTGGGTCGGGTCCAAGATGGTGGCGTTCTCGGCCGTCTTGGCGGTCTTGTCGGCGTACGCCTCGGCGATGCGGCGTGTGATGAGCGCTTCGGCGATCGCGGGTTCGGCTTCGGTGATGAGGGTCTGTTCGGCGGCCTTGATCGGGGCGCACATCGCCCGGTAGACCTCGGATTTGCGGTTGCCGGGCGGCAGGACGACGACGGTGAACAGGTTCGCCGGTTCCCGCCACGCCGGGGCCTGGATCCACACCTTCCCGCCAGCGGCTACGGCGAGGACGGCCAGGGCGAGGCAGCCCGCGAGGTCGGCCGGGGTCTGGGTGGCTTCGGCGAGCGAGGCCGCGTACTCCCCCAGCCAGTCCGGGAACGTCCACAGCGGAAACCCCGGCAGACCGGTCGCGGTGGCGGTGAGCGGTGTGGGTTCGGGCCAGCCGTGGGTGTCGGGTGTGGTGATGGCGGTGAGTTCGGCGATGACCGTGCCGCGCAGGTTCGCCCGCGTCGTCTCCGGTGGCGGCCTCGCCGAGCTGGGTGAGGCGGTCGCCGGTGTCGATGACGGTACGGGCGTAGGCCAGGTCACGGACCATGTGGGCGTAGTAGCCCGCATTCGTCACAGCCGGGACCTGGGCCACCAGGGTATGGAGATACAGAGCGCCGCCGGTCTTGGTGAGGTCGTGGCCGAGTTCGGCGCCGACCGCGAGCGGATCGAATGGCGCGCCTCGGTCGGCGAGGGTCGTGATGGCCTGCCAGATGCGGATGTGGGCGGGCCGGTAGAACTCCGACCCGTCGAGCAGCTCGCGGACCTCGGTCAGGGCGGCGGGTGCGAGCATCGCCGCGCCGAGCACGACCTGTTCCGCGCCGATGTTGTGCGGCGGTACGCGTTCGGCGTCGAGCGCGGGTGAGTCGGCGTCGATGACGCGGAGTGGGCTTGGCTTGGTCACTGGGGTGCCTGTCCCTCTCGGGTGGGGCCGGTGTCCCGCCGCCGAGGTGGCGGCGGGACCGAAGCGGATGGCTAGGCGGCCATAAGGTCGGCGGTGATCTGGTCGGCGAGGGCGCGGGCGTTTGTGTGCGCCATGTGGAGGCGCTTGGCGATGAGGTTCGGCGTGCCGCCGGCGGCGAGGATGAGGACGGCGGCGATGCGCCGTTCGCTGGGAGTGAGCGCGACGGAGCGTTCACCGCGGGCGGCGAGTTCGATCGCGACGGGTCGATGACGCCGTCTTCGGGGAGCAGCCATACCGTGCGCGGGTGGGCGTTCGGCTGGCCGGGCTGGGTGGTCTGGGTCATGATGGAAGGGCCTCCTTCGGTTTTGTGATCGGTTGGGGCGGCGGTCCGGCGTCGTGCTTGGTGGCTGTGCGCCGGGCCGCACTCATGTCCTGGGTCCGCGTGGCTTGCGCGTGCGGTCGCGGCCGTGGGTCTGCTTGAGGTGGGTGTAGATGCGGCGGCCGAGGCGGAGCCTGGCGCCGGTTCCGGTGCAGTACGGGCAGTGCCGCCAGGCGCGGCCGGTCGGGGACAGCACGCGGCCGGTGCCCTCGCAGCGGCGGCAGGCGCGGAACGGCCAGATGACGCAGGCGGCGACGTAGCCGACGCCGAGCACGAGGGCGAAGACGAGCAGCGAGCCGGTTGATGAGCCGGTGGCGGTTGCGGCGTGCAGGGTCACGGGCGGGCCTTTCTGGGCTGTTTCGGGCGTGCGAGGTGGAGGCCGCGACCCGCGACCTGAGGCTTGTTGCCGCAGGTGGGGCGGGTAGCGGGCCGGGGTAGCGCGGGCGCTACCGGTTGCGGGGGTGCCGCTACCGTTCGGCGGTCATGGCGCGGCGGTCCAGAGCGGCGTTGATCGCGTCGGTACGAGCGCCCTTGAGGGTCGTCCCGTCGCGTTTCACATCGACGGACGGGACGCCGAGCGCGCGTACCTGGGCGGAGATCGCTTCCGGGGTGAGGTCGGCGTAGTGCTCGGGATAGGTCTCGGCGAGCCGGGTGGCGATCTGCTGCCAGTGCAGGCCGCGTTCGCCGGGGTTGTAGATCTTGCGGACGTCGGCGAGGACATCGCGGGCCTCGCGGGTGACGTCTTCGCCGGCGGCCATTCCGGTCAGGGTTCGGGCGCGTTGGCGGTAGGCGCGGGCGGCGGTCAGGATCTTCTCGGCGTCCTGGGCGTCGGCCAGATGGGTCCGTACGGTCGGCGTGGCGTCGGATGCGCCGCGCAGGATCCCGACGCCCTTGTAGTCGGGCAGCAGGGTCGAGGAGTCGTGGCCTTCGGAGTAGGCGCCGGAGCCGAGGACGAGGTCTGAGACCTGCCAGGAGCCGGTACGGAGTGAGAACCGGATCTGGTGGTTGTCGCGGTAGGCGTTGAACTGCTGGGCGACCTGGCCCGTACCGATGCCGCTGGGCTTCTGGGTCGCGCCGAGCACGATGACGCCGGCGGCCGGTGCGACCTTGACCAGGAACACCAGGAGCGCGGCGACCTCCTTGGTCGCGTCGGCGTCGGGCAGGTCGAAGTACTCCTGGAACTCATCGAGCACGACGAGCCGGACCGGCATCCGGTAGCGCGGGTCACGGGCGATCTCCCGCGTCAGCTTCCCTTCCGGGCACACGTCGACGGGCAGCTCCGACAGCCGCTGATAGCGGTCCTGGACGTCGGCCTTGATCGCGTGAAGGGAGTCGATGAACAGCTCGACGGGATCACCGTCGCGGGTCATCGCCAGCCCGAACGCGCACCGGTCGGCGACGAGCCGGAACTTGCGCCAGTCCGGCGAGCCCTTCCCGTCGAAGACGCTGAGCTTCACGTACGGGTCCAGCGCCGCGTACAGGGCGAGGGCTCGGGCGGAGAACGTCTTGCCCTGCCGGGGTTGTGCGCCGACGAGGATGGAGTTCCACATCAGGTCGACCGCGACGCGGTTGCCGCGCTCGTCCAGGCCGAACGGCGCCGGTGTCCAGATGTCGGTCGGCTTGCACACCAGCAGCGGCGTACGCCCGGCCGGGATGGCGAGCGGGTCCCGGTCGGCGACCCACAGCGCGTGGCGGCGGTGTGAGGTGGGGTCGCGGGTGATGAACACCTGCGAGAGCGAGACGTCGAGGCCGGAGGCGATGGCGGGCTTGGCCTTGACCGCGTCGTCCAGGCCCTTGCCGTGCGGCAGGTCGACCAGCACGCGCGAGCCGTTGCCGTCGCGGGACATCGTGGAGCCGAACTGGACCTGCTGGCCTGCCTTGTCCGGGTCGCCGAGCTTGGCCGCGTAGTAGGCGCGCAGCACGATGTCGGGGTTGAGCTTGCGGAACCTCGGCGTCACGATCGCCGGCGAGATGATGCGCCGGTCGCTCGGCCGTCCGATGCGCGCCAGGGCGGGGATCGCCCCCGCCAGCACGGCGACCGTCAGCCAGCCGGGACCGGCGAGGACGATCCCGGCGGCCAGGGCGACGCCGGTCGGCTTCGCCGATGAGGATGAGGCCGCGCCATGCGCGGGTGGCCTTGACCTCGCGGTGGAGCTTCATCCACATCTCGGGGTCGTTGCGCGTCGGCGGCGGCCTGGCGTAGCCCGTACTGCTCGGTGACCCACCACCAGCGCAGGTGTCGCCCGGTCAGCCGGAACACGCCCACGCTCGCCCAGAAGCAGCCGAGCAGCGCATATCTGGGTGCGCGTACGGCGTGGTAGGCGAGCTGGTGCGTCCACCGGCCGGCGAGCGTGCTCCGCGGTCGCCTTGAGGTTGGGCCAGCCGCGCAGGTCGGCCGGGATGATCGGATTCCGTCCCCGTACGGGCTCGGGCGTCTGGACGAGAACCGCGTCGCGTCGGCGGGTCTCGTCATCAAGGACCACTTCGTAGTGCGTCTCCTGGTCGGCGAGGCGAGCAACCCCGGCGGGGTGGAGCGGGATCAGGTCGCCCATGCTGCTGTGGGCCTCGGCCTGGTCGCTCATCGCGCACCCCCTGTCTCGGTCTTGAGGCGCGTCAGCAGGGCACCGACGCGTTCGTTGCCGGCGGTGGTGCCGGCTCTGGCGAAGGGCGGCGGCGAGCCGGTCACGGGTGAGTGGTTCGCCGCGTTCGTCCGCTTCGGCGACGATGCGCCGTCCGGCGGGCATGAGGTCATCGACGTTCGGGACGGTCCGGCGCTTGGCCTTGGACCTCGTGCTCGTACGGCGGGTGGACCGTCCGCGCGGTGGCGTGCTCGCCGTCCGGCGTGCCGTCTCGGCGCGGTCATCGGAGCGGGCAGGTCCGGGAGGCTCGGCGGCGGGGTCAGCTCGCCGAGCGTGTACAGCGCCTTGGTCCGGCGAGGTGCCTTCCACCGCCACGCGATCGGCCCGTACGTGTCCTTGAGATCGGTCAGCGCCAGGACGCGGTCCCGTTCGCGTACGAGCGCGGCCGGGTAGGAGCGGGTCTCCCACAGCACCATCCGGCGCCACAGCCGTACGGTCGGCACCGGCGCGAGCAGCCACCGGGACAGCCGGATCGAGTCCATGTGCGTACCGGCGGCCAGCCCGGCGCGGGTCGCGGACGACGTGCGCGGCGACCTCGACGGCGGCGACCCACAGCGCGGGCAACATCGGCGTGCGCGACGATCCCGAACACCGAGCGTCTCGCCGGCGACGTTCAGGTAGACGGTCGCGGCGGTCAGCGACCAGGGAATCAGCCGCAGCCAGCGCAGCCGCATGTCCAGGCGGGCCAGCACGATGTCGAGCGCGGAGAACACCGCGATCCCGACGTCGATGCCGACCGGCACGGTGAAGGCCAGCCAGCCGAACGACGCGCGAGCCGCGGCGGCGACGCGGGCGAAGCTGTTGACGAACCCGAGCAGGCCGAGGGCGGCGACCAGTCCCCCGACGACCGCGACGGCGGTCTGCTCGTGCTCGGTCAGCGTCCGTCGTCTGCGCCGGGGCGCGTACGGCGGTCAGGTACTGGGTGGCGGTGTAGGGCTCAGCCATGGTGACGGCCTCCCGGGGTGCGCGTGGTCGCCTCGATCACGGCGTGCGGAGCGGGGGTGCCGTTGGCGTGCATGACGGCCTGGGCGACGAGGCGGATGTTGCGGGCGTCCAGGCCGCCGAGCATCGCCCGCAGGTCGACCGGGACACCGGCCAGGCCGGCGGCGATACGGAGGATGGACGCCTCACTCGTCGAGCAGGGCAGCTCGCCGTGATCGAGCGAGCTGGACCGCGGCGCTGCCAGTCGGCGAACGCGACCTCTTCGCCGCCGAACAGGCGCGTCGACGGTGACGCAGGAGTCGATGAAGTCGGTGCGCGTGAGCCAGGTGCCGTGCTCGACGAGCAGATCGACCGCGGCCTCTTCCGCGTAGCGAGCCCGGGCACCTGACTGGAGGAGCGTGGCGAGTTCGGTGGAGCGCATCGTCACGCCACCTCCTGGTGGGCGTCGCCGAGCTGCTCGATGCGCAGGTCGGCGAGCCGGCCGATCTCGTCGGCGGTCAGACCGGCCCAGACTCCGCTGGTCGGCATGGTGCGGAGCGCGTACTCCAGGCACGCGGCCTGAACGCGGGCAGGTGACACAGATGTCCTTGGCGACGTCTTCGCGAGCCGCGCGGGCGTCGGGGTGCTCGATCCGGTCGCCGGGGTCCGGGCCGTCGTGCAGCTCGGCGTCGAAGAGGCATTGAGCGCCGTCAAGGCACTCGTCCCGCAGGTCCGGTGTGGTGAGCCTGCTCGGATGATCGTTCACGCGAAAGCTCCAGATGATCGCGTGATCGGTCGGGAACGGCGGACCCGGTGCCGTGCTTGGTGGCTGTGCACCGGGTCAGCCGACATGCAGCGCGGAGGCGAACTGAGAGAGCGCGGTCGCGCCCTGGGAGACGAGTACGCCGAGGTGGTTGACGAGCTGGGCGGCAGCGGCCGGGTTCTTGAACACGAAGACGAGCGACGATCGCGCCGACCACGTACCGGGGCCACTTCTTCGGCTGCGGGAACATCAGCGGCCCTCCTCCAACTCGTTTGCTAGACAGGTAGTACATGTACAAGTAACAGTCCGGGGCGGTCACCTGTCAAGTCCCTTCTCTGTGGTGGTGTGTCGAGCGCTCTCGGCCCGACACGCATCAGGTTGCTCGCCCCGACGCCCGGCAGTAGATGACACCGGATGACAGCGGGTGACTGTCATCCCCTTGTCATGTCACGGGGAAGCGGCAGAATGACAGGCCGGTAAACATGTACGACCTGTTCGGCGAGGAGCGGCCCCGGTGACCCCGTTGCAAGCACGGCGGAAGCACCACGGGTGGACCAAGACCCAACTCGACGCGCGGCTACGTCACGCGGCCAAGGCCCGTGGCGAGGCACTCCCCCAACCGGCGAGCCTCGCCCGCCAGATCTCCCGCTGGGAGAACGGCCACGCCCCGGTCGGCGAGTTCTACCAGCATCTCTTCTGCGACGTGTACCGCTGTTCGCCGGCCGAACTCGGCTTCCTCGAAGCACACCGAGCATCCCCGAGCCGGAGCCGCTGGAGGAGCTTGCGGCCGAGCTGTCCCGAGCCTCGTCCGTCGATGCGGAGGTCGCGAGTCTCCTGCAGGCCCAGACGAACGGCATCCGCCAGCTCGACGCCCGCCAGGGCGCACGCCTCATCCACGACCAGATGCGAGCCCACATCGCCCACGTCGAGGAACTAAACCACCACGCCGTACGCCCCGGCGTCCGCCGCATGCTCGCCAACGTCCTCGCCGACGCCTCCGCTTTGGCCGGCTGGCAAGCCCTCGACGTCGGCACCCCACGCGAATCCTGGGAACACTTCGAGCGCGCCAAATCCGCAGCCCGAGAAGCCGAAGACCCCTCACTCCTCGCCTTCGCAACCGCCGAGCAGGCGTACGTCCTGCTCGACCTCGGAGACGCGAGCCAGGCCATGGAAATGGTCCAGTTCGCACGCCACCAGGCCACAGGCGCCGTACCCGGGCTCATGGCGACCTGGCTGGCAGCAGCACAAGCCGAAATGGCCACCGCCAACGGGAACGCCGACGCCGCACACGTCGCCCTGGACCAGGCCGCCGACCTACTACCAGCCGAGCCGGACGACCTGCTGCCCTACCTGGTCCTCAGCAAGACCCACCTGGCCCGCTGGCGCGGCAACTGCCTCGCAAGACTCGGCGACGAACACGCAATCGAAGAGCTAACCGCAGGACTCGCAGCAGTCACCGGCACCTACGCACGCGCAGAAGCCGGCGTCCGGATCGACCTTGCCACTGCCCTTCTTGTTGTTGGCGAGCATGCTGCGGCTGACGAACATCTCTACGCGGCAAATGTCCTAATAAGCCGTACCGGATCACGTCGCCAAGAGCGCCGAATAAAGGGACTTAAGGGACAAAAGTAGCGGTCCGTACATCGACCATCTTCACAGGCTCATGGACGAAACAGGGAGTGCGAGTCGCACGGCGAGTCCCCAGGTGACCAAACATCGATTTTGCATCGAATATCACCCTCAAGCGACTATGCTTCCTCCATGAATGTGACAGCAGTAGCACAGGCCGTAGCTACGATAGCGACACCGGTTGGTGCACTTGCAGGCTATTTTAGCCGAGAAAAGCGTCTTCGCAATCGAATTCGCGATAACTATAGCTTGTTGCAAGACCTAGAAAAGAACGACGTTCTCAGAGAACATACACCAATTCCTACCTGGCTAAATGGAAAGATTGCCATCGACGTAGCGCGACTAAGCGGCCAGCCACTTGGGACACCAAAGAAACCAATCCCCAAGGGGGGACTGACGCTGGCAGCAACAATACTCATCGCATTCACTGCATGGACCTACTATATTGTGCACAACGCTTTCGTCTGGTATTCAGTGTTCCCCGGCCTTGTGGCGGCGCTCATGGCAGTGTCGATTCTAGGAATGTTCACTGATCGCGAATTGCCACCTCAAGCAAACGACGAATTACCGCCAGGCGCGGTTCCCATTCGCAGCGACACCGCCGAGGAGCAGATTGCGACTAGTGTTGCCCTTTCCGCGAGCGGGCAACTTGATGCTAAGTTTAGCCCAACTGGCCAAGTTGGCGTAACACTCAGATTTCTTCGCGCCATGCAAGAGGGCCGCATCGAGGATGGATTCTCACTCGCCGATAGAAACTGGCGAGATCGTCGAATTCAAGCATGGCTATGGAATAATCGGCAACATTTTAGTGAAAATCCAGACGAGCTCCAACAGCTGAGCGACTCGTTGACTGACCACAACAAGCCCGAGCAAATATGGGCAGACTTCATAGCCAGTGAGGTGCACAGCTTTATCCAGGCATGGCATATGATCGACGTAGACACGCTCGGCGCAGCAGGACGTCGACGTAGAATCGCACGTGATCACGAACTTATCATTCTCACTCCAGTCGGAGATGGAGGCGGTTATTTTGCGCCACCGCGACCGCACTCCCCAATGCAATGACGTTCGTAGTACACCAAGAGAGTGGGCGCTGGCTAATAGCCAATCATCAAAGCTCTGCCCCGCCTCTCCCAGGCTGGCCGCCTGCATGGTGGATGATCAACGATCCAGCAGTCGAAGCGCTTTCCGACGATCAAGGCTAGAGCTTGGCGGTTACGACCACCGCAGTATATGAACAAACAATCGCCAGACAAATGCTGGCTGACCTCATCACAAATCTGCCGTACGTGTAAGGACAATTCTCCCCTTACCGTGGACTACTTCGATAAGACCGCGGCCGTCGAGTTCGCCGAGGGCGGAGCGGATAGTGTTCCGCGATGCCTGGAACTGCTCTGCAAGCTGGGATTCGCCGGGGAGTTGGGATCCTGGCGGATACTCGCCGGTTTCGATGGCAGCGATGAGTTCCGCTGCTATGCGTCGGTAGCGAGGAGCCTTGTCGGCCCGCTCCGTGCTGCGGACGATGCGGCCGATCCCCGGCTGTGT
Source organism: uncultured Actinomycetota bacterium (assembly GCA_963799975.1). Lineage (GTDB taxonomy): Bacteria > Actinomycetota > Actinomycetes > Streptosporangiales > Streptosporangiaceae > Actinoallomurus. The sequence goes on from CAWCZF010000006.1 coordinate 3,124,675, forward strand.
GTCTACCAGTCCGTTGTCTTCAAGCTGTTTGAGGGCCTCGCGTGCTGTGCCGCGGGCGACGCCGAACTCTTTGGCGACGGCGGCTTCGGAGGGGAGCTTGTCGCCTGCTTTGAGATCGTCGGCGTGGATGCGGTCGCGTAGAGCAGCGGCGATCTTCAGGTAGACGGCGTCGCTACTCTTGGGCCTGGCCACGTGGCTCCCCTCTGCGGTGGTGGGGACCAGCGTAGAGGGCGGTGTTGCCGAGGCGTGGCGAGGTTTCGTCCGCGTGCCGCCTTCTGGCGGTTGGCTTGGCGCGGCCTGCGGAGACTTTTCGTTGGTCGTTCGGTCGGACTTGGTGAGTGCGACGTCGATCAGCCAGAGCTGGTCTACGTCGCGGGTCGCGACGTAACAGGCGTCGCCTTGTCGCTTCCACAGGGGTAGGCCCTCTAGTTGCATGGGGAGGCTTGTCCAGCCTGGCGGGGCTTGGCCTACCGGGTCATCCATCTGCTCTCGTCTTTCGGAGTTTGGGCTGGATGTGGAAGGTCCCCCGGCGAGGCCGGGATTCGCCGGGGACCGCCCAACCAGGGGCGTTTATGCAACTCCGCACTCGGTACCGAGGACGCGGCACGCTTATCTGGCGAGAGACATGCCCGCCCTGGTCTGGCACCTCGAAGCAAGACCAGGCCGGGAATTGGAGGGGAAGGGTGGCGACGCCGAGCCGGGCGAGTGTCCACCTGCAACCATCCCTGCGGGAGAGGTCTCGCCGGGCCAGGCCGCTGGACTTCACTCACGGACGTCGGCTTCTTCCGGTGAGACCCGTGATGATGGCTGCGGTGATCTCGTCCGGGCTGGCTCCCTCGAAAAGTCGGAACCGGTCGGCGACGGGCACCACGGCCCACCAGTGGCGGGTGAAGCGGCCGAACCACACCACGGCACCGGGAAATCGACGCCGTAGGGCGGCGGCCGTCGCTTCGGCGTTGGGTTCGGCCCATGGGGTCAGGCCGTCGATGAGCGTCGTTGCCGTCATCTCGCCAACTCCATGTCACGCTCGCCGGGATGAAGGTGGCGGGCGATTCGGTCGGCCGTCGCGGCGATGTAGCCAGCGGGTCCCAGATACTCCAGCTCCGGAGACGTCTTGCTGGTCGCCGTCGGCCGTACCCAGAACCACGAGAGCCGCCCGGACCGGTCAGGTAAGCAGATGACCGTCTGGCGCCCGTCCGAACGCACCTTTGCCGCGGGGTCACCGTTCAACCGGTCGGCGACGCCGATCTGCGCCGAGACCAGTCGGCATCCGCGACGCTCGGCGGCCAGCCCGCGCTGAGACAGCGCGTACACGAGACCGTCCAGGAGGAGCGCGATCACTTCCGGCATCAGGTCCGAGCCTGGCTCTGTGACGCTCATGGCGCGTCTCCTCCCTGCGGCCACTGCGGTGGACATGTAGTGCCTGGGTGACGATCTCACCGGCTGACCAGGGGCGGGCGTAAGCCCGCATCGGTTAACACCCCCTTGTTAACCATCAGGGTGAATCGGCCCGCGTGAGCGATGCTGAGGCCGTGACATGGGAAGACGAGGACACGTCCGAGATGACGCCCCTTCGGCGGGCGCGTGCCGAATCCGGGTGGAAGGTGTCTCAGCTCGTCTCGGCGCTGAGACGAGCCGCCGCGCAGGTCGGCATCGCGCTCGGAAGCGACAAGAGCCTCAAGACCACGATCTCCCGCCACGAGAACGGGCGCGTCACGCCTGCCGACGAGTGGCAGAAGCTCTACCGCCTCGCCTACGGCCGCACGAACGAAGAACTCGGCTTCCTCGACGCAGCGCCGGCAACGGCACCGGGGCCGGCGGATGACCTGCGACATCGGATCGCGACCGCGGGGCGGGTGGACATGGTGCTCATCCGGCAGATGCAGCAGCAGGTCCACCACATCCGGTTGCTCGATCGACGTCTCGGCGGGCCGTCGCTGCTGGAGCAGACCCGTACGGTGATCGCGACGCTGACCGAGCTGGTGACCTTCAGCCTCCAGCCGGCCGTACGCGTGGCGCTCTCCGCCGTCCTGTCCGACGCGGGCGCACTCGCGGCCTGGCAGGCGCTCGACGTCGGCGCCGTACAGCAGGCGTGGGGGCACTACGAGACCGCCAAGACCGCCGCCCGCGAGGCGAACTCTCCCGTCCTGCTCGCGCACGCCATGGGCGAGCAGGTCTACACCCTGCACGACCTCGGGCGGCTCACCGACGCCCTACGCCTCGTACGAGGGGCGCGGTCGCTCGTCGGCAAGGCAGGGCCGCGGTTGCTGCTGTGCTGGCTCGACGCCGTCGAGGCCGAGACACAGGCCGCTCTCGCCGACGAGCAGTGCCGCCAGACGCTGGAGCGGTCAGCGGCCCTCCTGCCCGTCGAGGCCGACGACCCTGCCCTGCCGTTCATCGCGCTTAACGAGGCGCATCACGCGCGGTGGCGCGGGCACTGCCTCGCCCAGGCTCGGCGACGCCGAAGCGGTCGACTTCCTGACCAGCGCGCTGGACCAGATGGACGGCTCGTTCGTACGGGCGGCCGCCGGGCTGCGCTGCGACCTGGCCCAAGCGCTCATCACCCGCGGAGAGCTGGACGAGGCGCGCAAGCACCTGGTCAGCGCGCGCCTGCTGGCCAATCAGGTCGGCTCGGTACGCCAGCGGCGACGTATCGCGAGCATCGGCCTCGCCGCCTAGGAACCGGCCTTCTCGCCACGCTGGGCGAGCAGGTACAGCAGGCCCACCAGGGAGCCGGAGCCGAGTACCTCGCCCTTGCTGATGAGGTCGAAGACCGTGCTCATCGGCACCCACTCGATACGGGCGGCCTCCTCCAGGTCGGTCGGCTCGCCGACCAGTTCGGCACCCCGGCCGGCGTAGACCTCGTGCGGGGTGTCGACCATGCCGACCATCGGCTGGAAGCTGATCACGTGTTCGAGGGGTGCCGGCTGCCAGCCGGTCTCCTCGCGCACCTCACGCGCGGCCGTCGAAGCGCCATCCTCGTCCTTGTCGATGATCCCGCCGGGCAGTTCCCAGCCCCATGAGTCGTCAACGAAGCGATGGCGCCACATCATGAGCACTTCATCGGCCTCGTTCAGCACCACGGCGACAGCGACCCGCTGAAGCCGTACGACGTGATGCTCGAAGCGGTTGCCGTCCGGGGGCTCGATGTCGACCAGGGTCAGCCGGACCCACTCGTTGTCGTACACGGTCCGCTCGCCGAAGACCTTGGTCCTCAGCTCCTCAGGGCGCTCGTCAGTGCTCACTCTTGGACCGTACCGGCCTTGTGCTACATGTCCACTGCCGCCTCATCCCGTACGGACCTGCGTCGCCAACGACGTGCGGGAGCTTTAGACCTCGGTGTCTGGAGCCTTGCCGGATTTCAGCCGCAGAACGGTACGTCTGCGCAGGATTCGCCGCATGGCGCCGTAGCTGCAATCGAATTTCTCCGCGACCTGGCGAATGCTCCACCCCTGGTCATAGAGCCGGGTGGCATCGATCTCCAACTGCTCCTGCTCGGGGTCGAGAGCGTCACGGTCGGCCACGAATGCGCGGATGTCGGCCCAACGGTAACGGCGGTGGCCACCGGGCGTCGTTATCGCCGCCGGCAGCTTCCCGGCCTCGACCCAGTGCCTGAGCCGCTGAACCGAAACCCTGCACCAGGCCGCCGCCTCCCGCGGCTTGAGCAGCTCGTCATCTGGAGGAGCCGAGGACATACGAAATACACGCCAATCTGGATCGCGAAGACGAACGGTCAACGAGGTGTGTGAGGGGGCGCCGTCCTCCCCTGGCATCTCGGCGCCCCCTCCGCAGGACCGCGCGGGTGCGAGCAGGAACCCGTACGCGATCTCCTGCGCCGCCACGGCCACCCATCGGGGGTGAGGACAGCCAGGCGGACGTTCATACGATCACCAGCCGCGTAAGCGCCTCGCGCTCCTCATACGTCAGCCGATCCCCGGTACGCGTGATGACGGCGTGCGCGGTCTTGGCACGGTCTCCCACGACGAACCACAACAGACCGAGTTCACCGACGATCGGCACTCCCCGCCCGGACAACGCCAGGTCGCCGTCCGTAACGGGGGCAACCTGCGGGGCCGAGGGGTCCGGATCGACCACATAGAGGTGCGTCCAACGCGGCCGTACGGCGACGCCGACCGACAAGGGTCCCTCGCCGATCGCGTGGCGGATGGCGTTGGTGACGAGTTCGGAGACGGCGAGGACTACGTCGTCCACATGCTCGCCGTCGATCCGAGCGACCTCGGCGAGCAGCGTCGCCGCGAACTCACGTGCGGCCTTGACCGGATTCGCCGAAGCCATCGGCAGGAACTTCCAGACAGGCCCGGCCGAGACCTCAGCAACCTGCCAGCCGCTCAAGATCGCATGGACGACCAACGGGTCAGGAGTGCCCATGCCGCTTCCTCCCTACCGGTCCGGTGATCGTGTCTGCCGAGACGATGAGACCGGCTGGCAAGGGTCGTGCGGAAGCCCACATCAGTTAACGCGGCCGTGTTGACCACGAAGGACGACTCGGACGTACGGGGCAAACTTGAACCGCTGAGGCTCGTCGGAAAGGGACGGGCCTAATAACGCGCTCCAGCAGATGTGCCGCAGGATTGACCGCTCGTCAGCGGAGAGCGTTGCGTGCCCGACGAGATTCGACGTCTCGGTGCCAGCGTGCGCGGCTCCTCGATGCCTAAGTCACTGCTTCCGCTCAGTCACCCGCGTTGACGGGGTGGACACCGGGTGTGATCTCGACGGCGACCGTATGTCCCGGATAGTGACGCGCTCGCCAGGCACAGATGACGATCTCGTAGCAGCTGTCAGCGAGGAAGGCGAGATCGGCGAGGGCTTCTTCTGTCAGTTCGTAGGGCTCCGCGACGTAGCGCCAGCGTCCGTCCTCCAGCCTCAGCCGGTAGGCGTGGTCCATCCACGGCGCCGGCCTCTCCGCGCCCGAGAGACCGTGGTGTCGACGCAACAGGGCTTGCGGCCCCTTCCGCTGATGCCATCCGCGCTCGGTTCCGGCTGGGGGCGGGGAGGTGTGGCATGGACAGGGGGGTGCCGAACCGGCGTCCGGGTCGGTTAACTCGGCCACGCGAGGCTTCTTGGTCATGAGGCGAAGCAACGCAAGCCCACGGCGCTCTGTTCCCAATCCGTTCCCAGCGGGCCCAGAGATGACGAAAGCGGGGGTCTCGGAGAGACTCCCGCTGCTGGTCAGACGCTGTGCTGGGGTACCAGGACTCGAACCTAGACTAACTGAACCAGAATCAGTCGTGCTGCCGATTACACCATACCCCACAGGCCGCGAACCCCTGGTCCGCAGCGCCTCCGCGAGTTTAGCGGACATTCACCGCTGCTCGCGAACGGAGCCGGGTGGGGGCTCCTCTCGTCCTGGTTTGACGCTAGTGTCCGCTCTGTGGAGCGCTCTCAAGGATTGTCACGCGACAGTGCTACCTGGCTGCTCTACACGGTCCTGAGCTGCATGAGCTTCCTCCTCAACGGGCTCGGTGCGATCCTCGTCCCCCTCCAGAAGGACCTGCACGTCGGGCGGGACTCCGTGGCCTTCTACCCCACCCTCTTCGCCGTCGGGTTGCTGGCGGTCGGTATCGGCGGAGGGCGGCTGGTCGGGCGGGTCGGGCGGCCGGTCGCCTTGCGGGTCTCCATCGCCGGGATGCTCTTCGGTGGGGTGCTCCTCGCCACCTCCGACCACGCGTTGACTCTGGCCGGGGCGCTGTTCCTGGGCCTCGGCGGGGCGCTGCTCATCCAGCTCACCCCCGCTCTCCTGTCCGCCCTCCACCCCCACGCACCCGCGGCGGCGGTTGGGGAGGCCAATGGGTTTGCCAGTGCGGCCTCCGTGCTGGCGCCGCTCGCGGTGGCCGGGGCGCTGGCGGCCGGGCTCGGGTGGCGCGCCGGCTACCTCGTGGCGCCTCTCCTGATTCTGGTCCTGGTCCTGGTTCCCTCCTGGCGTACGCCGTTGCCGAAGGCCGAGCCGGCCCCGCACGACGCGCCGAAGGCCAAGGGCAGCCACCTCATCGGCCCCTGGATCGAGGTGCTCTTCGCGGTCAGCGTGGAGTTCTGCATGGTCTTCTGGGCGGCCTCGGCGGTCACCGAATGGCACCACGCCAGTGACGGGCTGGCGCCCGCGGTGGCTTCGCTGTTTCTCGTCGGGATGGCGGTCGGGCGGTCGCTGTCGGTGCCGATCACCCGGCGGGTACGGGCGCGGCCGCTGATGCTGCTCTGCATCGGGGTCGCGGGTGCCGGGTTCGGCGTGTTCTGGGCCGCGCCGGTGCTCCCGCTGGCGGCTGTCGGGCTCGGCGTCGCCGGGCTCGGCGTCGCGCTGCTCTACCCCACCACCGTCAGCCGCACCATCGCCGCCTGGCCGCACGCGCCCGATCGGGCCGCCGCACGCGCCGCGCTCGCGTCCGGGCTGGCGATCGGCGGAGCGCCGTTCGTGCTCGCCCGGCTCGCCGACTCCACGGGGCTGCGCACCGCCTACCTCGTCGTCCCGGTCCTGCTCCTCGCCCTGGTCGTCCGCACCCTCACCGCGCGCGACCAAGGCCGGTAGTGCTCACGTCCTCCTCCACAGCCTCGCCGTACGGTCGGCGCTCCCGGCAACCGGAGTCCAGCCGTCCGGGCCGAACGCCACCCAGCCGATCGTGGTCGAGTGGCCTTTCAGAGTGAACTTGGTGCGGCCCACGGCGACGTCCCACAACCGCGCCGTATGGTCCAGCTGCCGGTGGCCAGGGTCTAACGCATCGCCGACTACAGAATGAGCGCCGAGAACCTCTGCTTGACCAGTCCCAGCACCTCGTCGGGATCGGCCGCCCACACGTCCGCGTTGAAAATCTCCACCTCGATGTCGCCCGTGTACCCGGCCGCGCGGACGGCGGCGCACAGCGGCGGGAAGTCGATCACGCCGTCGCCCATCATCGCCCGGCCCAGGAGGAGGTCGGCCGGCAGCGGGTTCAGGAAATCACACACCTGGAAGCTCGCGATCCGCGAGCCCGCGCGGGCGAGCTGCGTGAAGATCTCCGGGTCCCACCAGACGTGAAAGGAGTCCACCACGACGCCGACCGTGGGCGGCGCGAGGTCCAGTGCCTGCTTCAGACTCGACACCACCGAACGGTCCGCGCAGTACATCGGGTGCATCGGCTCCAACGCGAGCCGCACCCCACGCTCCGCGGCGTACGGGGCGAGGTCGTCGAGCGCCGAGGCCACCTGCTCCCGCGCCCTGGCCAGATCTCGCGACCCCTCGGGCAGCCCGCCGGGCACGAGCACCAGGCACGCCGCCGACAGCGTGGCCGCCTCGTCGATCGCCCGCCGGTTGTCATCGCGCCACCCCGGGCGGGAGAAGAAGCCGCCCCGGCACAGCGACGAGACCCGCAGCCCCGCCGAGCGTACGAGGGCGGCCGTGGCGAGGAGTCCGTGCGCCGCCACATGGTCGCGCCACAGGCCGATCGCCGGGATCTCGTGGCGCACACAGCCGTCCACCGCCTCGGCGACCGACCACCGGCGGGTGGTCCACTGGTTCAGCGACAGACGGCTCACAGCACCCCGGCGGTGTGCAGGAACGACCGCATCCGCCGTACGGCCAGGTCCGGATCGGGCAGCAGCCCGGCCTGGTCGGCGTGGCGGAACACCTCCGTCAGGTGCAGCACCGACCGTGCGCTCTGCGCGCCGCCGACCATCACGAACGCGTCCTGGTGGCCGGCCAGCCACGCGAGGAACACCAGGCCGGTCTTGTACGCCGGCGTCGGCGCCGCGAAGAGCGTGCGGGCCAGCGGCAGCGTACGTGCCAGGATCGCGTCGTAGTCCTCGAGCTCTCCCTGGTCGAGCGCGGTCAGGGCCAGCGCCGCCGCCGGGGCGATCGCGTCGAAGACGCCGAGGAGCGCGTCGCTACCCTCCTTGATCAGCGACGGATAGTCCAGATCGTCGCCCGTGTAGAGGCGCACCCCCGAGGGCAGCGAGGACCGCAGCCGCCTCTCGTGCTCGGCGTCCAGGAGCGACACCTTGACGCCGTCGACGGCCGGCGCGTTGGCGCGTACGAGCTCGAGGAAGGACTCCGCGGGATCGTCGCCGCCCCAGTAGCCGGCCAGCGAAGGGTCGAACATCTCCCCCAGCCAGTGCAGGATCACCGGGCGCGAGGTCTGCCGCAGCAGCTCCCCGTACACCTCGTGGTAGTCCTCGGGGCCGCGCGCCACGGCGGCGAGCTGCCGGCTGGCCATGAGGATCACACGGGCGCCGGACTCCTCGACCACGCCGACCTGCTCCATGTAAGCCCCCGTGATCGCGGGCAGGGTGGCGGCCTCGGGCGCGTGGTCGGTGCCCGCGCCGCAGGCCAGCAGCTCATGCGGATCGCCGAAGGTCTTCGCCTCGGCCGCGCTGCGGCGGATCAGCTCGCTCGCGGCGATCCAGTCCAGGCCCGCGTTGCGCTGTGCCGTGTCCATCGCGTCGGCCACGCGCAGCCCGTAGGACCACAGGTGACGCCGGTACGCGAGCGTGGTCTCCCAGTCGAGCGCCACCGGGGACGGGTCGGCGAGCGGGTCGGCGACGACGTGCGCGGCGGCGTACGCGACGCGCGACGTGGGCATGACGTCCGGCTGGGGCCAGGTCAGCGGCCCTCTGAGCTCGTACGACTCGAGCGCGCCGCCTGGTACGGGCAGGAGGAGGACGCGGCGGCCCGGCCGGCGCAGTACGCGGTTCTCACGTGTGATCATCAAACGGCTCCAGTTCGATACGGCGGCCCTCCGCCGATGATCGCAGTCCCGCCTCGGCGACGGCCACGCCGCGCGCCCCGGCGGCGAAGTCGTGCGGGAACGGCGCGTCGTCGGCGACGTGACGGACGAACATCTCCCATTGGGCCTTGAAGGCGTTGTCGAAGTCGGCGTTGTCCGGGACGTCCTGCCACTGGTCGCGGAATCCGTGGTCGGCGGGCACGTCGGGGTTCCAGACCGGCTTCGGCGTCATGCCGCGGTGCTGGACGCGGCACTTCCGCAGGCCCGCGACCGCGCTGCCCTCGGTGCCATCGACCTGGAGCTCCACGAGTTCGTCGCGGTCGACCCGCACGCACCAGGAGGAGTTGATCTGCGCGACGATCCCGCCGTCGAGCTCGAAGATCCCGTACGCGGCGTCGTCCGCGGTGGCGGCGTACGGCGTGCACCGCTCGTCGTAGCGCTCGGCGATGTGCGTCACCGCGCGCGCCGTCACCGCGTCGACCCGGCCGAACAGCGTCTCCAGGACGTAGGTCCAGTGCGGGAACATGTCGAGCACGATGCCACCGCCGTCCTCGGCACGGTAGTTCCACGAGGGACGCTGCGCGGACTGCCAATCGCCCTCGAACACCCAGTAGCCGAACTCCCCGCGTACGGACAGGATCCGGCCGAAGAAGCCGCCGTCGACCAGCCGCCGCAGTTTGAGCAGGCCGGGCAGGAAGAGTTTGTCCTGTACGACGCCGTTCTTCACACCGGCCGCGCGCGCGAGCCGGGCCAGCTCCAGCGCGCCGGTCAGGTCCTCCGCGGTGGGCTTCTCGACGTAGACCTGCTTGCCCGCCTCGATCGCCCGCGTGACGGCGGGGACGCGCGCCTGGGTCACCTGGGCGTCGAAGTAGATCTCGGCGGAGGCGTCGTCCAGCGCCTCGTCCAGCGACGTCGTCCAGTCGCGCACCCCGTACGCTTGCGCGAGCGCTTCGAGCCGGTCGGCGCTGCGGCCGACGAGGACGGGGCGCAGCAGGACGCGGCCGCCTTCGATCGGCACCCCGCCCTGCTCGTTGATGGCCAGGACCGACCGGACCAGATGCTGGCGGTGCCCCATCCGTCCGGTCACGCCGTTCATGATGACACCGATGGTGCGTGCGGTCATGGGAGAGCCTCTTCGGGGGAAAGCGCTTTCCGCGTCACCGTACGCAGGGCGAGACGATCATGTCCAGAACGTCCCCTCCGCGCCGGGACGGGCGACCTTCTCCTTGTGCTCCGCCCCTCTCGCCGGTCCGTACGTGGCCGGTCGCGGGGGCGGCGTCGCGTCAGTCGCGTGCGATGACCCGGTTGGTGAGCGTGCCGATGTGCTCGATGGTCACGGAGACCTCGTCGTCCACCTTCAGCGGCCCGACGCCCTCGGGGGTGCCGGTGAGGATGACGTCTCCGGGCAGCAGGGTCATCACCTGGCTGATGTACTCGATCAGTTCGGGGACGCCGTGCAGCAACCGGTCCGTACGTGAGTCCTGGCGGGTCTCGCCGTTCACGGTCGTGGTGATGGCGAGGTCGGACGGGTCGAGGTCGGTCTCGATCCACGGGCCCAGCGGGCAGAAGGTGTCAAAGCCCTTCGCGCGGGTCCACTGCCCGTCCTTCTTCTGCAGGTCGCGCGCTGTCACGTCATTGGCACAGGTGTAGCCGAGCACGACCTCGGCGGCGCGTGCGGCCGGCACGTCGCGGCAGAGCCGGCCGATGACGACCGCGAGCTCGCCCTCGAAGTCGACGCGCTCAGACAGCGGCGGGTACGCGATCGCCTCGCGCTGGCCGATCACCGACGTGGACGGCTTCATGAACAGCAGCGGCTCGTCCGGCGCCTCGTTGCCGAGTTCGCGCGCGTGTTCGGCGTAGTTGCGGCCGATGGCGAGCACCTTGTTCGGCAGGATCGGCGCCGTGAGCCGTACGTCGGCCAGCGGCTGGCGCTCGCCGGTGAGCCGGATCTCCCCGAAGGGATGGGCGGCCACGGTGGCGATGGTGTCGTCGTCCTCGACCACCCCGAAGGACAGTCCGCCGTCTTTGGTGAACCTCGCGATACGCACGACACCGAGGCTATCGATCCGCGACCGTGCGGCGGCCACGAGGGGGGACGCCGAGCCCGGTCGGCCGCCCGTTTCGCGGTCCGGTCGCCTACGGTCAGCCGAAGGTGCAGGGTGCGCCGTCCAGGCGGCAGTTGGTCGGCTTCGACGGCCTGCCTGCCCCGCCGAACTGCACCGCGAAGGAGTGCCCGGGCGCGATCGGCGCGGCCCCGGGCTTGTTGACGATGACGACGTCCTGGCCTCGCTGCTGGAGTACGGCCTCCCAGATGTTGTGAATGTCGGCGCCGGGATAGCTGAACGCGAGCGTCCAGGCGCGCAGGGGCTGTTTGCCGTGGTTGACGAAGGTGATCGTGCCCTCGAAGTAACCGACCTCGCGGTCGACCGTGCGATAACGCAGCCGGGCTAGCGGCGCGACGCTCTTGGCCGACGACGAGGCGCAGGCACTGCCCTGGCACGCCTTCGGGTGGTCCGCCGGGCCGCCGGAGTTCACGAAGACCAGCGAGATCACCACGACGATGACGCTCGCCACGGCGGCCGCGATCAGCGCGGCCCAGATCCTGCGGCGGCCTCGCGGCGGCGGCTTGGGAAGGGACGGGTCGGTCGAGGTGCCCGCGCCCGGCGGCGGACCGTACGGCGGCGGGCCGGCCGGATCCGCCCAACCGGCCGGATGGGCCGGATCCGCCTGACCGGCCGGATGGCCCGGACCGGCCTGACCGGGCGGATGGGCCGGACCGGATCCCGGCGAGAGACTTGGCCCCTGCGGAGGACCCGATCGCGGCGGGGGCGTGGGCCCTGGCGGTGAGATGGGGCCGCCTGGCGGCGAAACGGAACCACCGGCCGATGGTGCCGAGCCGCCGGATGGGACCCAGCCGGGTGGGGCCGTGCCGCCGGACGGGGCCGGGCCGCTAGATGGGGGCGCATGCGGGGCGGTTGCGGGGTGCGGCGGGGCGGTGTTGGGGCGTGGGGCATCGGGCGGCGTCCGGAGCGGCGCGGCCTCGGCTTCGGGCTCGGGGTAGCTCGGCCCGGGCGCGTACGACTGGAGCCAGCCGGGCTCGAGATCGGCGGGCGGCGGTGCCTGCGGGGGCACAGGCGGCGGCGCGGGCTGTCGCGCGGGTGGCGTCTCCGACGGCCGCGCACGCCGCCTTAGCGGACGGCCAGGCCGCCTCTCGGCGCGGGCGGGGGGCGGTGTGTCCGCCGGCTCCGGATCCGGATTCGGCTGGAACGGCCACCAAGCCCCGGGCGGAGTCTCGTCGCGATCGGCGGGTGGCGGCGGAGCGACCCCCGCGTTCCAGGGGCCCAGCCGGTCGTCGCTGGTCAGTATCGCGAGGTCGCGGGTGAGTTCCCGCAGGTCAGCCACGGTCTCGTCCGCGGCCGGGACGGATCCGTGCTCGGCCGCGCCGCCCTCGGCCCGCGTGCGGTCGGCCATGGTCTCGTCCGTGGCAGGCAGCGAGTCGGCCGCCGTCCGGTCATCCTCCATCGGACGAACACCGGGCGCGGACTCGGCAGGAGGGTCGGCGACCGTCGCATCGTCCTCGGCCCGAAGACGGCCGGGCATGGACTCACCCACGGCCGGAACATCGGCGAGCGTCCCGTCTTCCTGAACGCGGCGAACGCCGGGTGCGGGCTCGTTGTCAGGCGGGAGACGGTCGGACGCGGGCTCGGACGGAAGATCGGCGACCGACGCTTCACCCTCGGCCCCGCCACGACCGGCCGTGGGCGGGCTCTCGGGCGGAACGTCGGCGACCGTCGCGCCGTCCTCCGCCCGGCGAACGCCGGGCGCGGGCTCGTTCTCGGGCGGGAGACGGTCGGACGCGGGCTCGGGCGGAAGGTCGGCGGCTGTCGCGTCGTCCTCCGTCCGAGGGTGGTCGGATGGGGGCTCGTCCTCCCCTGCCTCCGGCGCAGGAGGAGTGTGCGCCGGGTGTGTGTCGGCGGCTGGGGGGATCGGGACTTCGCGCGTGGCGGCGGCCGATGGCCGCTCGGCGACTGGCGGAGAGTCGCTCGGCTCGGCGGGAGGCGAAGCCGGGTCCACCGCCGGCTCGGCCGTCCGCTGCTGCCCGCCGACGCCACGCCCCCCGGCCGTCCCTTCGGCCTGCTCTCCGCCCTGACCTGGGCGGGGCGGCTGTGGTGACTGCGGCGGCTCTTGGGCGGCCGGGTTCCCGGCGGGCTCGGGTGCGGGTGGTGCGGTCGGCTGGGTCGCCTGGTGGTCCGGCGGGATCCAGGCGGCGGGCTCGGGCGCCGGGTTCCCGGCCGGCGGCCGGGGCGGACGCGGGTTCGGCTCGGTCACCTCGTGGTCTGGGGGAACCCAGGTCGGTTCTCCGCCACCCGCCGCGTTGTCCACGGTGTCACCGTCCTCCTGTCTCCGCCGGTCTCGATGAGTTCCGACGACCGTACGGGCACGCTGGTTCGCGCGCGGAACAAGGAGACCACGTTCAGGCGTCGATCGGGCGGTCCAGGGCGCGGCAGGAGGCGACGTGCTGCTGACGCCGGAGGAGGGCCATGACGGACTCCATCGACTCCTGGTCGCCGGAACTGCTCACCGTCAGCCGGCGGCTGACCTCGGCGATCAGCAGGAGTTCGACGTCGCGGTCGTACCGCAGCGCCAACCGGGAAGGCCGCATACCGGACATCGCCCCCCGATCACTCGATGAACCACGGACCCATCAGGCACGGCGTCCCCAACACCGCGCAGGGATGATTCTGCGGCACGTTTTTATCCTTTCGCCACCTATTTAGGGTTCCTACCGGAAAATTTTCCCTATCAGGTCGGCGTCCAACGACTCCCTCGAACCCATCAAGGACGCCTTGACCTGATGATACGAGGAGAAAGCCAAGCCACAAGGCCCGTACGGAAGGCCGTCACGGAGGGCGGAATGCACGTGCATTCACACGTGCCATTCACCAGGCGGTGAAAATCGATATTTCCTGTTCATTGGCCGGCCGTAGTCCTGGGCCGTGTGCGGCGCGGACCGTACGCACGCGAGAATGACCCCATGAGCGTCGTGAAGATCAACGTCCTGACCGTGCCGGAGAAGATGAGAGACGAACTCGAACGCCGCTTCGCGGGGCGGGCGGGCCTGGTCGAGGGCGCCGACGGCTTCGAGGGCTTCGAGCTGTTGCGCCCCGTCGACGGCAACGACCGCTACCTCGTCTACACGCGCTGGCGGACCGAGGAGGACTTCCAGCGCTGGACGGAGAGCCAGGCGTTCCACAAGGGTCACGAGAAGGCACGTGCCGACGCGGAGGCCCAGGCAGAAACGGGCGGCGACACCCACAGTGACCCCCACGGCGGCGGCCCGCACGGCGGTGCCCCCCACGGCCACGGCGGGCCCGCGTCGAGCGCCGCCGAGCTGTGGTCGTTCGAGGTCATCGAGCGGGCCGGACCCCAGGGGTGATCACATCGGCGCGTGGCCGGCGCGCAGGAGGCAGTAGGTCACCGACTCCTCCAGCGCGTCCCACGACGCCGCGATCACGTCGTCCTGTACGCCGACCGTGCCCCACTCCCCCGCCGAGTCGCTGGACTCGATGAGCACGCGCGTACGCGCCTCGGTGCCGTGGGTGCCTTCGAGTATGCGCACCTTGTAGTCGACCAGTTCGAGCGCCGACAGCTCGGGGTAGATGCGTTCGAGCGCCATGCGGAGCGCGCGGTCCAGGGCGTTGACCGGCCCGTTGCCCTCGCCCGTGGCGACGATCCGCTCGCCCTTGGCGTGCAGCTTGACGGTGGCCTCGCTGATCAGCGAGCCATCCGGGCGGCGCTCGACGATCGTCCGCCACGACTCGACCGTGAAGAACCGCGTGCGCGACCCGTCCAGCTCCTCGCGGAGCAGCAGCTCGAAGGAGGCGTCCGCGGCCTCGAAGGTGTACCCGGCCGACTCCAGGTCCTTGACCCGGCCGACGACCTGCTTGGCCTTCTCGCCGCTCAGCTCGTACCCGAGCTGGCGCCCCTTGACCTCCACCGAGGACCGTCCGGCCATGCTGGAGATCAGCATGCGCATGTCGTTGCCGACCAGCCCGGGCTCGATGTGCTGGTAGAGCATCGGGTCGACCTTGACCGCCGAGGCGTGCAGCCCGCCCTTGTGCGCGAACGCCGACATGCCCACGTACGGCTGCTGCGACGACGGCGCGATGTTGGTCACCTCCGAGACGGCATGCGCGATGCGCGTCATCTCGCCGAGCCGGATGCCGAGGTCGTGCCCGCGCTTGAGCTGGAGGTTCCCGACGACGGTGAACAGGTTCGCGTTCCCGCTGCGCTCGCCGTACCCGTTGGCGCAGCCCTGCACGTGCGTCACCCCGGCGCGTACGGCCGCGAGCGTGTTGGCCACCGCGCAGCCGCTGTCGTCGTGGCAGTGGATGCCGAGCCGCGCCCCGGACTCGCCGACCGTGCCGACGACGTCGACGAGTTCGTCGGGGAGCATCCCGCCGTTGGTGTCGCACAACGCGATCACCGAAGCACCGGCCTCGGCCGCCACGCGTACGACCTCGAGCGCGTACGCGGGGTTGGAGCGGTAGCCGTCGAAGAAGTGCTCCGCGTCGAGGAAGACACGTTGGCCCTCCGCATGCAGGTGGGAGACCGTGTCGCGGATCATCGCGAGGTTCTCCTCCAGCGTCGTGCGGAGGGCCAGTTCGACGTGCCGGTCGTGGCTCTTGGCGACAAGAGTCACGACCGGCGCGCCGGACTCGCGCAGCGCGGCCACGAGCGGGTCGTCCGCGGCCTTGGCGCCGGCTCGGCGGGTCGCGCCGAAGGCGGCGAGCTGCGCGTGCTTCAGCCCGAGTTCGGTCCGTGCGCGCCGGAAGAACTCGGTGTCCTTGGGGTTCGCGCCGGGCCAGCCGCCCTCGATGAACCCGACTCCCAGCTCGTCGAGGTGGCGCGCGATGGCCAGCTTGTCCGCCACAGTGAGGTTGAGGCCCTCCTGCTGGGCCCCGTCACGCAGCGTCGTGTCGTAGACGTGGAAGCCGTCGTCGCGCATGGGAATCGGTGTCCTTTGTGAAGCTGAGAAGCTGTGGAGGCGCTGGCCCGGAAAACAAAACGACCCCTCACGGTCGTGAGAGGTCTGCGCGCCGGTGATGTCCTGCTATCAGCCGACGCGCCAGTCGATAATCAGAAGTCCGCAGCGCATGATGCCTTGAGTCTGCCACATGAGTACGCCCAGTGACACCACCGATTCCACATGGTGAGACATGGCCCGCGACGAGCCGGTCGGAGGACGGCCGAGGGTGAGGCTCGGCCCGCGAACCTCACCCTCGGCCGGCTCAGGCGATCTTGTGCAGCCAGGCGTACGGGTCGGGGAGCGCGCCGTACTGGATGCCCACGAGTTCCTCGCGCAGGCGCATCGTCACCGGGCCCGGTTCGCCCGTGCCGACCAGCCACTCGTCGTGGGCGCTGCGGACGCGGCCGACCGGGGTGATCACGGCGGCGGTGCCGCAGGCGAAGACCTCGGTCAGTTCGCCCGAGGCGTTTCCGGCGCGCCACTCGTCGGTCGAGACGCGGCCCTCCGTCGCCGGGATGCCGAGTTCCGGGGCGAGCCGCAGCAGCGAGTCGCGTGTGATGCCCGGCAGCAGCGTGCCGGTCAGCGCCGGGGTCACGATGCGGGCGTCCGGCCCTGAGCCGTAGACGAAGCAGAGGTTCATGCCGCCCATCTCCTCGACCCAGCGGTGCTCGGCCGCGTCGAGCCAGACCACCTGGTCACAGCCCTCGCGGGCCGCCTGCGCCTGGGCGACGAACGCGGCCGCGTAGTTGCCGCCGCACTTGGCCGCGCCCGTGCCGCCCGGTGCGGCGCGGGTGTAGTCCTCCGAGAGCCAGACCGAGACCGGCTTGACGCCGCTGGTGAAGTACGCGCCCGAGGGCGAGGCGATGACGATGAACAAGAACTCCGACGAGGGGCTGTTCACGCCCAGCCCGCGCTGCGTGGCGATGATGAAGGGCCGCAGGTAGAGGCTGTGCCCCTCCTGGGTCGGCACCCAGTCGCGGTCGGTGTCGACGAGGACCTCGAGCGAGCGGACGAAGAGCTCCTCCGGCAGCGGCGGCATCGCCATCCGCGCGCAGGAGTTGTTGAAGCGCGCCGCGTTGGCGTACGGACGGAACATCACGATCGAGCCGTCGGCGTGCCGGTACGCCTTGAGGCCCTCGAACAGCTCCTGTGCGTAGTGGAAGACCGCGGTCGCCGGGTCGAGGGTCAGCGGCCCGTACGGTTCGAGCCGCGCGTCGTGCCAGCCGTCCGCCTCGGTCCACCGGATGGTGACCATGTGGTCAGTGAAGACCTTGCCGAAGCCGGGGGTCTCCAGCAGCCGCTGGCGCTCCTCGGCCGACCTGCGCTGGTCGGAGAGCCGGATGTCGAAGGTGTTGCTCATCTGAGGTCCTCTCGCGGCGACGGCTCCGTTGCCGCCCTTGCCTCTCATTGTCTTATTTTGACGTCCTACTATCTCCTTCGTCACGGCAGCGCAGAACGGGCGCGCCGTGGGGCACGCCCGGAGATCATGGGAAGGCGCGCCCTAGCCGGTTACTCGTTGGGCGATGTCGTCGCCGGCCTCGCGGGTCGACCGCGCGACCCAGGCGCCCTGGCGCTCGATGATGTCGTCGGCGACCGCCTGCTCGACGCGGCGGGCCTCGTCGGCCAGGCCCAGGTGGTCGAGCAGGAGTGCGACGGACAGGACCGTCGCGGTGGGGTCGGCCTTGCCCTGCCCGGCGATGTCGGGCGCGCTGCCGTGCACCGGCTCGAACATGCTGGGCGCCGAGCCCGCGGGGTTGAGGTTGCCACTCGCGGCGAGGCCGATGCCGCCGGCCACGGCCGCGCCCAGGTCGGTGATGATGTCGCCGAACAGGTTGTCGGTGACGATGACGTCGAAACGCTGCGGCTGGCTGACGAAGAACATGCTGGCGGCGTCGACATGGCAGTAGTCGACGTCGATCTCGGGGAACTCCTCGGCCACGGCATCGACCGTACGCGACCAGAGGTCACCCGCATAGACCAGCACGTTGTTCTTGTGTACGAGGGTGAGCTTCCTGCGCGGACGGCGCGCGGCGAGCTCGAAGGCGTAGCGCACGGTGCGCTCGACGCCGAAGGCGGTGTTCACGCTCTCCTGCGTGGCGATCTCGTGCGGGGTGCCGCGCCGCAGCGTGCCGCCCGCCCCCGCGTACGGGCCCTCGGTGCCCTCGCGGACCACCATCATGTCGATGTCCTCGGGCCGCACGCCCGCGAGCGGCGTGGTCACGCCCGGGTAGAGCCGTACGGGCCGCAGGTTGACGTAGTGGTCGAGCTCGAACCGCAGCCTCAGCAGGAGCCCGCGCTCCAGGACCCCGCTCGGCACGCTCGGGTCGCCGACCGCGCCGAGCAGGATCGCGTCGTGGCCGCGGATCTCCTCGAGGACGGTGTCGGGCAGCGCCTCGCCGGTCTTGTGCCAGTAGGTCGCGCCCAGTTCGTACGCGGTCTGCTCGATGGTGAGCCCGAGCGCGTCGAGGACCTTCAGCCCTTCCGCCACGACCTCGGGTCCGATGCCGTCGCCCGGGACCACGGCGAGCCTGATGTTGCGGGAAGCCATGCTCGTACCCTAGCGGAGCGTCTCAGTGCCTGAACACTCGTCTCACCCCATGAACCGAAGATCACGCGGGCTGCGCGCCGGCGATGGCGCGGTCGAAGACACGGGCACGCGCCCTCGCCAGGCCGGTCGCGAGCGCCCCGAGCACGACGGCGTCATCGCCCAGGGGTGAGACCTCGATCCGCGGCGGCCCGAGCGGCGTCATCGACTCCAGCCGCTCGCGTACGGCGCCGAGCAAGACGTCCGCGCCGTGCCCGCCGATGCCGCCGCCCAGCACGACCAGCTCGGGGTCGAGCAGCGCGACGACGCCGGCCAGGGCGCGGGCGACGTGGTCGGCTTCGCGTGCGACCGCGCGCACCGCGATGGCGTCGCCGTCACGTGCCTCGTCGAACACGCGCTTGGCGGTGATCTGCCCGTTCATGCCGAGGCGCTGGGCGGTCGCGACCACGCCGGGCGCGGAGGCGACGGTCTCCAGCATGCCGTGCCGCCGGGTGCCGGGAGCGTGTGCGAGCGGGTCGGTCTCCCCCATCGGCAGGAACGCGATCTCACCGGCCGCGCCGCGCGCGCCGCGGTACAGCTCGCCGTCCACGATGATCCCCATCCCGATGCCGGTGCCGATCGAGACGTACACGAAGTGCCGCAGGCCCGCCCCGAGGCCGTACCCCTGCTCACCCAGTGCGGCGAGCGCGATGTCGTTCTCGATCGCGAACGGGGCCGGCAGGCGTTCGGAGAGCCGCCCGATGACGCCGGGCCGGTCCCAGCCGGGCAGGTTCGGCGCGAGCCACAGGCGGCGGTTGTCGACGTCGTGCACGCCCGGGGTGCCCAGGACGATGTCGGTGATGTCGCCGGTGGCCGCTTCGGCGAGCTTGTCGACGATACGGCCGATGCGGCTGATCAGCGCGTTCGCACCGCCGCCGCGCGCCGGGACGTCCTCGCGTACGGCGATCTCGCCGCTGAGGTCGACCAGCGCGGCGCGGATCCACTCGCGCCCGACGTCGAGCCCGATCACCCAGCCCGCCTCGGGGCGTATCTCATAGAGCAGCGCGGCGCGTCCGGCGTTTCCGGTGCGATGCCCGACGGAGACGACGAGCCCGGCACGTTCCAGGTCGGCCAGGGCGAGGGAGATCGTGGGCTTGGACAGCCCGGTCGCCGCCGCGAGCTGCGGCCGTGAGACCGGGCCGAGCACCCGGATCCGGTCGTACACGGCCCGCTCGTTCATGATCCGCAGCACACTCGTGGTGTTCGCGGTGGGATTCACATTCCCCGCCTCACCGAACTCGGTCGACACGCGTCCCCTCCCAGCGCCGATCTCACCCGCTGGCATATCACGGAACACCCGTGTGTTGATTAGTTAGGGAGTCTCCCTTACATTTACTGGATGACGGCGCCCACGGTCCTCGGCATCGACTTCGGCGGCACCAAGGTCGCGCTCGCCACCGCCACCGCGTCCGGCGAGCCGCTGCGCGAGGCCCGCATCGAGACCCGCGCCGGGGACGGGGCCGAGACGGTGCTGCGCCGGGCGCTCGACGCCGCGAACGACCTCGTCGCGGCCACTCCGGGCCGGCTCGCGGCGGCCGGCGTCTCGACCTTCGGCGTCGTACGCGGCGGACGGGTGCGGCTCGCGCCGAACGTGCCCGGCTGGGAGGACCTCCCGCTGCCCGCGCTCCTGCGCGAGGGGCTCCACGTGACCGCCCTGGAGATCGGCAACGACGTCAACGCCGCGGCCACCGCCGAGCTGCACTGGGGCGGCCTCGCCGGCGTCGACGTCGGCCTCTACGTCAACCTCGGCACCGGCACGGGGGCCGCGCTCGTCGTCGGCGGCCGCGTGGTCGACGGCGCGCACGGGGCGGCCGGGGAGATCGGCTACCTGCTCCGCCGCCCGGGCGAGCCCGGGCACGCCGACGGGCGCGCGCCGCTGGAGGAGTACTCCTCCGGCAGCGGCCTCGCCGCGCGCGGCGCGGAGCTGCTCGGCGCGCCGGTCGCGGCGGCGGACCTGTTCGGCCGGCGCGGCGAGCCGGCGGTCGGGGCGCTGCTGGACGAGGCCGCCGCGGCGGTCGGGATGGCCGTCGCCAACCTCGTCACCTTCCTCGACCCCGAGCGCGTGGTCGTCGGGGGCGGGATGGCCGCCGCGTTCCTGCCCGCCGTCCAGGCCGCCGTACGGCGCGCCGCGCCGTTCCCGCCTCCCGTCGAGGCCGCGCGCTACATCGACGACGCGCCGCTCATCGGCGCGGTCGCCCTGGCCGTACGTGCGGCGAGCCGTCGCGACCGCGCGTTCCGGTCTGACCCGTTCCCTTAGTTAGGGAGTCTCCCTTACATTGACATAGAGACGCGTCCCCCATGTCCCCCACGCCCCCGGGTATGGCGTTCTTGTTTCCCGAACGGAGAGCTTCCATGGCGAGTCCCACGGCGCCGGCGTTCGAGCGTCGCCTCGGCCTGTTCCAGGCCACCACCGTGAACATGACGCAGATGTGCGGCATCGGGCCGTTCGTCACCATCCCCGTCATGATCGCGACGATGCAGGGGCCACAGGCGATGTTCGGCTGGGTGGTCGGCGCGATCATCGCGATCGCCGACGGGCTGGTCTGGGCGGAGCTGGGCGCCGCCATGCCCGGCGCGGGCGGCAGCTACCTCTACCTCCGCGAGGCGTTCCAGTACCGCACCGGGCGGCTGATGCCGTTCCTGTTCGTCTGGTCCGCGGTGCTGTTCATCCCGCTGATCATGTCGACGGGCGTGATCGGGCTCGTGCAGTACGCCGGCTACCTGTGGCCCTCGCTCGTGCACGGCACCGGCCTGTCCGCGACCGGGCACCTGGTCGCGATCGGCGTCGTCCTGCTCGTGATCGTCGCGCTGTACCGCCGCATCGGCGACATCGGCAAGCTGACCACGGTCTTCTTCGTGGTCATGCTGGTCTCGGTGCTCGGCGTCATCTTCGCGGCGTTCACGCACTTCAGCGCGCACCTGGCCTTCACCTTCCCCGAGCACGGCACCTCGAAGTTCTTCACCGGGCTCGGCGCGGGCCTGGTCATCGCGATCTATGACTACCTCGGGTACAACACGAGCGCCTACCTCGGCGCGGAGGTCAAGGACCCCGGCCGGGTCATCCCGCGCTCGATCGTCATCGCCATCATCGGCATCATGGGCCTGTACTTCCTGCTCCAGGTCGGCGTGCTCGGCGTCGTGCCCTGGCAGGAGGCCAAGGGATCCAGCTCGGTGGCCTCACTCGTCCTCGAACGCTCGTGGGGCAAGGGCGCGGCGCAGGTCTTCACCGTCGGGATCATCATCACCGCGTTCGCCTCGGTGCTGGCCGGGCTGCTCGGCGGCTCACGCGTGCCGTTCAACGCCGCGCGCGACAAGGTCTTCCTGTCCTGGTTCGGGCGGCTGCACCCGCGCCTGCACTTCCCCACCGCCGGCCTGTTCGCGATGGGCGCCGTCACCGCGGTCGGCAGCCTGTTCACCCTCACCGACGTGATCAGCATGCTCACCGCGGTCTTCGTCCTCATCCAGTCGGTCGCCCAGATCGTCGCGGTGACCGTGCTGCGCCGCCGGCAGCCGGACCTGCCACGCCCGTACAGGATGTGGCTGTACCCGCTGCCCAGCGTCATCGCGCTGGTCGGCTGGATCTACATCTACAAGTCGGCCGGGCTCAAGCCGATCCTGCTGTCGCTCGCCTGGCTCGCGGCCGGCGGCATCGCGTTCCTGATCTGGGCGCGCGCCGAGCGGACCTGGCCGTTCGGCCCCAAGGAGATACGTGAGTCCTTCCTGGAGGACGCCGAGCCCGCCGCTCCGTGACCCGGCTGTGAGCTAACCGGCCTCCGGCAGGTCTTGACGCGCCAATTCCCCCTGTGGACGCTGAACGGGGAGGTGCGGTGAATGGGCGACGCGGACACGGGCGGCACTCCCGTACGAGGCGGGCGGTCGTGAGCGAGGAGGACGGCGGCCCGTTCGGCGGCGTCCTGACCCCCTGTGACATGTGCCTGGAGGTCGGCGAGCTCGTCACGCTCGACGGGCGGCCGCCACAGGTGCTGCGCGTGGGCGAGTGCCCGCAGTGCCACGGGTCGGGGCACGTCCACATCGAATGCCAGGAGCACGAGGTCGACGACGTCGTACGCGGGCTGCCCCCCACCCGCAGGCAACTCGCCGTACGCCGCATGATGGCGGGCGTCGGCATGTGCGTCGACTGCTACGGCGTCGGCTCGGTGGCCCACGTCGAGTGCGACGACGACCGCGCCCCGATCCGCTACGTCGAGGCGCCGTGTCCCAAGTGCGGAACACCGGCCGGCTGACGGCCGCTGTCCGAAAGAGCCCAGGGCGTACACCTCCGGACATGAGCTCGGTCGCGCTGGCCCTGCACGACGGGGTCACGATCTTCGAGGTCGCCGCGGTGTGCGAGGTCTTCGGCGTCGACCGCGGCCTCACCGACCCCTGGTACGACTTCGCCGTCTGCGGCACGGACCCGGTGCGGGTCGGCGGCTGGTTCCGCGCCGAGGCACCACGCGGCCTCGGCGAGCTGGCGGCCGCGGACACCGTGATCGTGCCCGCCTGCCGCGACGTCGCCGAGGACCCGCCCGCCGACCTGGTCGCGGCGGTACGCGCGGCGCACGAGGCGGGCGCGCGGGTCGTCCCGATCTGCACCGGTGCGTTCGTGCTGGCCGCCGCCGGGCTGCTCGACGGCCGTCGCGCCACCACCCACTGGCTGCACGCCGACCGGCTCGCCGCGCGCTACCCGCGCGTACGCGTCGACCCGGAGGTGCTCTACATCGACGAGGGCGACATCCTCACCTCGGCGGGCAAGGCCGCCGGGATGGACCTGTGCCTGCACCTCGTACGGCTCGACCACGGCATGGCCGTCGCCAACGACCTGGCACGGCGGCTGGGCGTGCCGCCGCACCGGCCCGGCGGGCAGGCACCGTTCAGCCCCGCCCCGGTGGCGGCCCGCCGCGACCACGCGCTCGCCGGCCTGCTCCCCTGGGCGCTGGCCAAGCTTCCGATCATGAGGCCGCTCGTGAGGCCGATCAGGAGGAGGCGGCGGCGCGGCGCTCCGGGGCATCCGCCGTGGCCACGGCACGTACGCGGGCGTGCGCGGTCGTCCACACCAGCGTGACGGCGGCCAGGGCCGCGACGACCAGCAGGAGCACGGCGGGGGCCACGGTGCGGCCGACGGCGGCGAGGGCGAAGGGCGCCGCGAAGCCGACGTAGGAGATCGCCTGGTACACCGCGGTCAGCCCGGCCAGGTTCTCCGGCCGTGCCAGGCGCTGCACCTCGATCAGGCCGTACACCTGGCAGCACCCGTAGCCCGCCCCGAGCACCAGCGCGGCCGCGACGACCAGCGCGGGCCGGGTGACCGCGACGGCCAGGGCCGCGACGAGCGATCCGGCCACCACGAGGCCCATCGCCGCGGCGAGCGGCAGCGGGCGGCCCGGCCGGTCCAGCCGGCGCGCGAGCGGCTGCGCGAAGATGCCGGCGAACGCGGTCAGCAGCGTGACCACGGCGCTGAACACCACTGGGCACCCGCCGAGCCGGTCCTTGACCTTCGCGGCTGTTCGTCCACACTCGTCATGCTGGCGAGCACGGCCGCCGCTCACGAGTGGCGGAAACGCCGTCATGCGCACAATTTCGGACATGACCCGGGAAACGGCACGAAAGCGAACGGCGCCCCGCCCGGCGCGCGTACGCGCCGGTGCGAGACGCCGGTTGTCCGGTCGGTCGGCTACTTGCTGGCCGCGCCGCCGTTGTCGCGCCGGTCCAGGGCGATCTGGACCGCGCGGGTGGCTTCCTCGGCGGCGTCTTCGGCGGGCTTCAGCACGTACATCGAGTCCATGGGGAATCGTCTCCGTGGGTTGTCGGCACCAGGGCGATCGGGACTTGGGGCCAGCGGCGGTCTCCCGCGGCGGGTCGCCGGCCCGCCCGAAGTCAGGCCCCGCCGCGGCGGCTAAGGATGGGTACGTAGCGCCGCATAACGCTTTTCACGGTACCCCGGGCCTGACGCCGAAGTCTCGGCTCGCGGTCAGAAATCCCACAATGCGAGACGCATCATCGAATTCCCCTGGTCAGTCGTCCAGGTCGACCCGGCGCCCCTGGTCGGCGCCGATCTCCGCCGCGATCGCGTCGGTCAGGTCGAGGCCGAGCGAGGAGTCGACGGTGAGCGCGATGAGCGCCGTACCGCCCTTCTGGTCCCGGCCGACCTGCATGCCCGCGATGTTGACGCCCGCGTCCCCGAGCAGGCGGCCGACCACGCCGACGATGCCAGGCCGGTCGATGTAGGTGAAGAAACCCATGTGCGCGCCCGGCGCGATCTCCATCGCGTAGCCGTTGACCTCGACCAGGCGCTCGACGTGCTTGGGGCCGGTGAGCGTCCCGGCCACCGAGACGATCGCGCCGTCGGCCATCGTGCCGCGCACCGTGATGAGGTTGCGCCAGTCGGGGCTGTCCTCGGAGGTGGTGAGCGTCACCTCGACGCCACGCTCGCGCGACAGCAGAGGCGCGTTGACGTAGGTCACCGACTCCTCGACCACGTCGGTGAACGCGCCCTTGAGCGCGGCCAGCTCCAGGACCTTGACGTCGTGCCGGGTGATCTCGCCGCGCACCTCGACCTCGAACCGGGCCGGCACGCCGCCGGCCAGCGCGGTGAAGATGCGGCCGAGCTTTTCGGTCAGCGGCAGGCCGGGCTTGACGTCCTCGGCGACGACCCCGCCGCCCTGGACGTTCACCGCGTCGGGCACGAACTCGCCGGACAGCGCCAGGCGTACGGACCGGGCGACCTGGGTGCCGGCCTTCTCCTGCGCCTCGTGCGTGCTCGCGCCCAGGTGCGGGGTGACCACGACGTTGTCGTGGTGGAACAGCGGGCTGTCGGTGCACGGCTCGCTGGTGAACACGTCGATGCCGGCGCCGGCGACGCGCTTCTCCTTGAGCGCGAGGTCGAGCGCGTTCTCGTCGACGATGCCGCCGCGCGCGGCGTTGACGATGCGCACCGACGGCTTGACGAGGTGCAGCTCGCGGTCGCCGATCAGCCCGAGCGTCTCCTTGTTCTTGGGCAGGTGCACGGTGATGAAGTCGCTGTCGCTCAGCAGCTCCTCCAGCGGGACGAGGCGTACGCCGAGCTGGGCGGCGCGCGGCGCCTGGACGTACGGGTCGTAGGCGATGACCTTCATGTCGAAGGCGGCGAGCCGCTTGGCGACGAGCACGCCGATCCGGCCGAGCCCGAGCACGCCGACCGTCTTGTCCTGCAACTCGACGCCGGTGTACTTCGAGCGCTTCCACTCCCCCTGCTTGAGCGCCGCGTGGCCCTGCGGGACGTTGCGCGCGGTGGCCAGCAGCAGGGCGATGGCGTGCTCGGCGGCGGTCACGATGTTGGAGGTGGGCGCGTTCACGACCATCACGCCGGCCTTGGTCGCCGCCTCGACGTCGACGTTGTCCAGCCCGACCCCGGCCCGCGCGATGACCCGCAGCCGAGGCGCCGCGGCGAACACCTCGGCGTCGACCTGGGTCGCGCTGCGCACGATGATCGCGTCGACCTCGCCGACGGCGGCCAGGAGGCGGCCGCGGTCGGCGCCGTCCGTACGTCGGATCTCGAAGTCGCCCTCGAGCAGGGCGATACCGGCGGAAGAGAGCTCTTCGGCGACAAGGACGACGGGCTTGCTCAACAGAGGCTCCTGGTGTTCGCGGACGGCGTGCTGCCTCGAACCGGGCGCGCGGCGATGCCCCCGCCCCCGGTGAGTCTAGCGACGGCCCGGCAAAGGCCACCGGATTCGCCGCCGCGTACGTGGTTCCTGGCCGGATGCGGCAGGGTACGCGGGCCAGGGGAAGGTGTCGCCCGTGGGGGACACGGGCACCGCCCGGTACGCATTAGGGTCGGGCGCATGGCGAATGGAAACCCGAAGCTGGCCGAGGTCCTCGAGCAGCGCGGTGAACCCGAGGAGATCCTGCGGGCGCTGGTCGACGGCGGGGTGCTCATCGTGGCGAACCCCGACGGCTCGGTGCTGGTCGGGCAGTTGGAAGACGAGAGCATGGTGCTCGCCGCGTTCACGTCCCCGGACAAGTACGCGAACAAGCCGGACGAGGAGACGTTCCAGACGGCCGACGCCGCGATGCTGCTGGAGATCGCGCGCAGCGGCGACGTCGAGGCGCTCGTGGTCGACCCCGAAGGCGACGACGCCGCGCTCATCCCGTTCACCGACGTGCAGGGGTACCTCATCACCCAGGGCATGAGCGTGGACGAGGACATGGAGGTGGCGTTCCGGCCCAGCGAGCACGAGCTGGTGCCGAGCCTGCGCGACGGGATCTCCTCGCGGCTGCCGGACTTCCCGTCCGTGGAGCGGGTCTGGATCTCCGACGTACGCATGCCGAGCGGCGTCGAGGGCATCATGCTGCACGTCATGGTCTCCGACAGCGCCGACGCGCAGGTGGCCAACGACCTGCTCCAGGCCACGATGGAAGACATCGCCGAGAGCAACGTGCCGGTCTTCGCCCACCTGGGCGACGAGGAGACCGAGGGCTTCCTGATCGAGATGCAGGCGACGCTCGTACGCCGCTAGGTCCTGCCATGGCGGGCGTCCCGCGCCGGGACGCCCGCCACGCGTCTCAGTCCTGGATCCAGGACATCATCGGGCGCAGCTTGGCGCCGGTCTCCTCGATCGGGGAGTGCTGCTCCTCCTCGCGGCGCTTGAGGAAGTTCGTCCGGCCGCCGTCGAACTCCTCCACCAGCTCACGTGCGAAGGTGCCGTCCTTGATCTCGCCGAGGATCTTGCGCATCTCCTCGCGGGTCTGGTCCGTGATGATGCGCGGGCCGCGCGTGTAGTCGCCGAACTCGGCGGTGTCGGAGATCGACCAGCGCATCTTGGACAGGCCGCCCTCATACATCAGGTCCACGATCAGCTTCATCTCGTGCAGGCACTCGAAGTAGGCGGCCTCGGGCTGGTAGCCGGCCTCCACGAGCGTCTGGAACCCGGCCTTGATCAGCTCGGACACGCCGCCGCACAGCACGGCCTGCTCGCCGAACAGGTCGGTCTCGGTCTCCTCGGTGAAGGTCGTCTTCAGCGCGCCCGGGCGGGTGCCGCCGATCGCCTTGGCGTACGACAGCGTGAGCGGCCAGGCGTCGCCGGTCGCGTCGCGCTCGACCGCGACGAGCACCGGCACGCCGCGGCCCTCGGTGTACTGGCGCCGTACGAGGTGGCCGGGGCCCTTCGGCGCGACCATGCAGACGTCGACGCCCTCGGGCGGCTGGATCAGGTCGTAGCGGATGTTGAGGCCATGCCCGAAGAACAGCGCGTCGCCCTCGACCAGCGAGGGCGCGATCGCCGAGGAGTACAGCTCACGCTGGAGGTGGTCGGGGATGAGCACCATCGTGACGTTGGCCTCTTCGCACGCCTCCTCGGGCGTGACCACGCGCAGGCCGTCGTTCTCGGCCTTCTCCCGGCTCTTGGAGTCCTTCGGCAGACCGACGCGGACGTCGACCCCGGAGTCCCGCAGCGACAACGCGTGCGCGTGCCCCTGGCTGCCGTATCCGAGCACCGCGACGTGGCGGTCCTGGATGACGCTCAGGTCGGCGTCTTTGTCGTAGAAGATCTCTGCCACTTGCATTACCTCTCTGGAGAACGAGTCACGCGCTGCGTTCGATGGCGCGCAGCGAGCGGTCAGTGATGGAGCGGGCACCCCGGCCGATGGCCACCATGCCCGACTGCACGAGTTCCTTGATGCCGAACGGCTCCAGCACCCTGATGAGCGCGTCGAGCTTGTCCTTACTACCGGTCGCCTCGATCGTCACCGCATCCGGGGCCACGTCGACGACCCGCGCGCGGAACAGCTCGACCGTCTCCAGCACCTGCGAGCGGGTCTCGTGGTCGGCCCGCACCTTGATGAGTACGAGCTCGCGCTGCACCGAGGCCGTGGCGTCCAGCTCGACGATCTTGATGACGTTGATCAGCTTGTTGAGCTGCTTGGTCACCTGTTCGAGCGGCCGTTCCTCGACGTTGACGACGATCGTCATGCGGGAGATCTCGGGATGCTCCGTCGTGCCGACCGCGAGCGAGTCGATGTTGAAGCCGCGCCGGGAGAACAGCGCGCCTACCCGCGCCAGGATGCCCGGCTTGTTCTCGACCAGCACCGAAAGCGTGTGCCTGCTGCTCATCTGCTCTGCTCTCCCTCACGCTCAGTCAAGGCTGCCCCAGTCCGGAGCCATGTCGCGGGCGATCTTGATCTCGTCGTTGCCGGTGCCGGCGGCGACCATCGGCCAGACCATCGCGTCGTGGTGGACGATGAAGTCGATCACGACCGGCACGTCGTTGATCTCCATCGCCTTGTTGATGGTGGCGTCCACGTCGGCCGCGCTGTCGCAGCGCAGCCCGGCACAGCCGTACGCCTCCGCGAGCTTGACGAAGTCCGGGATCCGCCGTGACTGAAGATCGGTGTTGGAGTACCGCTGGTTGTAGAACAGCGTCTGCCACTGCCGGACCATGCCGAGGTTACCGTTGTTGATCACGGCGACCTTGATCGGGATGCCCTCGATGGCGCAGGTGGCGAGCTCCTGGTTCGTCATCTGGAAGCAGCCGTCGCCGTCGATCGCCCACACGGTGGTGTCGGGCCGGCCCTGCTTGGCGCCCATCGCGGCCGGAACCGCGTACCCCATCGTGCCCAGGCCGCCGGAGTTGATGAACGCGCCCGGCCGCTCGTACCCGATGAACTGCGCGGTCCACATCTGGTGCTGGCCGACGCCCGCGACGTACAGGGCCTCCGGTCCGACGATCTTGCCGATGCGCTCGATGGCGTACTGCGGGGACAGCGAGCCGTCGTCGGGGGTCTCATAACCCAGCGGGTACGTCTCGCGCCACGCGCTGAGCTGACGCCACCAGTCGTCGTGGTCGCTCTTGCGGCCCGCGTTGTGCTCGTTCTGCACCGCGACGATCAGATCGGCGATCACGTCGCGGCAGTCGCCGACGATCGGCACGTCCGCGTGGCGGTTCTTGGAGATCTCGGCCGGGTCGATGTCGGCGTGCACGATCTTCGCCTCGGAGGCGAAGGTGTCGAGCCGTCCGGTGACCCGGTCATCGAACCGCGCGCCGAGCGCGACGACCAGGTCGGCGCGCTGCAACGCGCCGACCGCGCCGACGGTGCCGTGCATGCCGGGCATGCCCATGTGCAGCGGGTGGCTGTCGGGCAGCGCGCCCTTGGCCATCAGCGTCGTGACCACCGGCGTGCCGGTCAGCTCGGCGAGCGTGCGCAGCTCGGCGGCGGCCCTGGCCTTGATCACGCCGCCGCCGACGTACAGGACCGGGCGCTTGGCCGCGGCGAGCAGCCGTGCCGCCTCGCGGATCTGCTTGGCGTGCGGGCGGATGGCCGGCCGGTAGCCGGGGAGCTGCATCGGCTGCGGCCAGACGAAGTCGACCTGGTTCTGCAACGCGTCCTTGGCGATGTCGACCAGCACCGGCCCCGGCCGCCCGGTGGAGGCGATGTGGAACGCCTCGGCGATCGTACGGCCGATGTCTGCCGGGTCGGTGACCAGGAAGTTGTGCTTCGTGATCGGCATCGTGATGCCCGAGATGTCGGCCTCTTGGAAGGCGTCCGTGCCGATCGCGGCGCTCGCCACCTGCCCGGTGATCGCGACGATCGGCACCGAGTCCATGTACGCGTCGGCGATCGGGGTGACGAGGTTCGTGGCGCCCGGGCCGCTCGTCGCCATGCACACGCCGACCTTCCCGGTGGCCTGCGCGTATCCCTGTGCGGCATGGCCGGCGCCCTGCTCGTGGCGCACAAGGATGTGGCGTACCTGCTGGGAGTCGAACAGCGGGTCGTAGGCCGGGAGGATCGCGCCACCCGGGATTCCGAACACAGTGTCGACTCCGACCCGCTCCAGTGCGCGAACCAGCGCCTGGGCTCCGGTCATCCGTTCGGTCATCGCTTAGTCCTTGTGCTCCTGGAGGGCTCTGGCTCGTGCTCACGCGGCGCGGGCCCAGGGGTCTCATGGCCAACAAAAAACCCCTCGCGCCGGGAGGCGGTCGAGGGGAGCGCGCAAGCGATCTACCTGGTCAGCTTGCGCGCCGGCCAAGTACGAGAATCAGGTTGCGTTTCACGGTCCCAACCATGGCGAATTTGCCGCCCTACGTCAAATTACTGGACGACAAGTCTCACCATACGAGATGGCCCGCCGTGGCCAGGGGTCACGGCGGGCCGTACGCGCGGCTAGGACACGTGTTTCAGTGTCACATCGCTCGTCTTGACGAAGTAGACGCGATGGCCGAACTGGAGCTCGTAGTACTTCAGTTGCCCCTTGATGACGGCGTGCGTGGACACGTCGAAGGTGTTGGAGTAGTCATACTCCCCGCGGACCTCATCGGCCACGGTGTAGCTCTGGCCCGCCGCGAAGGTGTACTGCATGGGCACCAGGGACTGCACCGGGACGTTCGCCGGGTACGCCTCGGGCTCGGGGTAGGCGCGCCCGTAGACCGGCACCGACGCGGCGCCCGCCTTGGGCGTGGCCACGAGGCCGCGCTCCCCCACGGCGGCCGGCCGGCTCGCGGGGTTGTAGAACCACGCCTCCTGCCCGAGGTACCAGATCGCGGTCCAGTCGCCCTGGCGGTCCGCCACGGCGAACCTCTGCCCGGTCGCCGCGCGTGCGCTGTGGTCGTACACGCTCATCGTCGCGTCGCCGTTCGGCGGGTGCTTGCCGATGTCCTTCACGAGCGGCGCGTCGGCGGACGGTGCCGTACGCAGCAGGACCGATCCGCCGCCGTGCGGCGGGCAGAGGGCGGCGGGGTCGCTCGCGTCGCAGCCGGTGTACGGCACGAGGTTCGTGTCGTAGTCCGGCCGGATCATGACGATGCCCGACCTCGGCCCGGCGGTGGCGTGCAGCGGCCTTCGCAGGAGGGTGAAGTAGTGCGCCCAGTCCCAGTACGGCCCCGGGTCCTCGTGCATGCCCTGCACCCCGGCCGGCGTGATGCCGGGGACGTTGTCGTGGCCGAGGATGTGCGCCCGGTCGACCGGGATGTGATATTTCCCGGTCAGGTAGCGCACGAGTGCCGCGGAACTGCGGTACATCGCCTCGGTGTACCAGGCGCCGCCCTGCGCGAGGAAGCCCTCGTGCTCGATGCCGATCGACTTGGCGTTGATGTACCAGTTGCCCGCGTGCCAGCCGACGTCCTTGGCCTTGAGGTGCTGCGCGACGTGGCCGTCCGCCGAACGCACGGTGTAGTTCCAGGCGAGGTACGCCGGGTCCTTCACCAGGTTGATCGTGGTCGGGTAGTCGCCCTCGGTGTCGTGGATGACGATGTAGGAGATCCGCTGGCTCTTGGGCCGGTCGCCCAGGTCGTGGTTGCCGTAGCTCGTGGGATCGCTGGGGTCGAGCTGCTCGTACGGGGCGGGGATCCACTCGCAGCCGAGGCCGGGCGGGCACTCGGTCTGCGGGTCGTCGGCCGCTCCTGGTGTGCGCAGGCCGGGGGTGGCGGCGAGCGTGACGTGCTGGCCGTCGTCGGTCGTGCGCGACTCGCCGGTGCGGAGCACGTCGAAGACCTGGCCGGCGAACCACGCGGTGCCGCCGTACCGTACGGCGGCGTCGTACCAGGCGGAGGGGTCCTGGCCGAGCGGCCTGCCGAGGTCGCGCTGGTAGCGGGCGAGCAGCGCGGCCCCGCCGCGGATGTTGGCGGCGGCGTCGGCGCGCAGCGACCCGGCGGAGGCGCCGGTCAGCCGCGCGGCCTGCTGGAGCGTCTGCCCCTCCGGCCGGCCTTTTGCGGTCACCGCCTTCGGGCGGAGCGCGGGCCGAGCGGTGTCGCCGCGTGGGTCCTCGCCGGAGGCGTACTCGTTCGACGGGGTGAGGGTGCCGTCAGTGAGGTGCATGGGACCGTAGCCGGCGCTGACGCTCGGCCGTCCGGCGTTGGCGTCCCAGCGCGACTCCAGGTAGGAGACGGCGAGCAACAGCTTCTCGGGCACGTGGTAGGCGGTCGCCGCGCGGGCGAACACCTGCTGGCGGGTGAGTGGAACCGGACTGGATTGCTGGGCGGCGTAAGCCTGTCCGGTCCCAAGACCGGCCAAGGCCACGGTCGCCGCGACGAGGGTACGGCGTCGCACGCGCATCGGCAGCCTCCGCACTGACAGTGAGGGTCGCGGTAAGAGTGCCGAAGACACCGTGCCGCGTCAATCCCTTTTGATCATGCGATGAGGTACGGAGAATTCCTACCGGCATGCCCCTTGACGCGGGCCGAGGACGCCAGAACGCCCCGGCGATCGAGCCGGGGCGTTAGCGCTCACGCAGGTCAGCGCTGGGCCGTGGCGACCTCGACGCAGTTGCCGTCGCCACCCTGGGAGCGGCTGCTCTTGAGCCAGTCGGAGAGTTCTATCGGCTGGGACACGGGTTACCTCTTCATCTTCATCACAGGTGATCGGCCAACCGCCGGAGATATGCGATCGACTCGCTGGGCCCGAGCGCGGTCGCACTCAGGTGCTGGAAGACGCGCCGCCGCTCTTCGATCTCGGCGATGCCCTCCACGTAGGAGGAGCCCGGCCGCGACTCGCGGTAGACCAGGCTCGGATCGTCGTCGTAGTCCAAGATGGCGAACGAGCCGCCCAGACCGGGATGAGGGTCGGCGCTCATCGGAAGGATCTGCACGTCGACGTGGTCCAAGCGCTCGGTGTCGATGAGTCGCTGGAGCTGCTCGGCCTTGGCCTCCGCTGAGCCGAAGGAGCGGACCACGGCGCTCTCATCGATGACCGCCCACAACTGCGACGGGTTGTCGTCGGCCAGGATCTTCTGCCGCTCCATCCGGAGTTCGACGAGTCGCTCGATCTCCTTCATGTCCCGCACCAGCCAGCCACGCTGCAGGGCGGCGGCGTAGGCCGGCGTCTGGAGCAGGCCGGGGATGACGGCGAGTTCAAAGCTGCTGATCTTGCTGGCCGCAGACTCGAACTCGATGTAGTTGTCGGCCAGCGTGCCATACGCCGTCCACCAGCCACGTTGCCTTGCCTCGCGTGTGAGGGTGAACAGCGCCTCTCGAATGGCCTCGTCGCCGACCTCATACAGGTCCAGGAGTGCGCGGATGTCCCCGACTCGCGGTCGCACGGCGAGGGCGCGCTCCAGCCGGTTCACCTTGCCCTCGGCCCACTCCAGCCGCCGATTCACCGAATCGGCGGTGAGGTCGGCCTCCTCACGCAGCTTCCGCAGCTCGCGAGCGAGACGGCGTCGGCGCACCGTCGGACTATGATGCCGCGCTACGTCCACATCCTCGCCCGTGATCCCTATCCGTACGGCCCGAGCGCAGGCAGGCCCACGCGCACGACGAATCAGGCCGTGGCCTGCTCATCGTGACCACGCTCGCGGCGGCCTTGTGGACCGAGTTGCGCCGCTTCGACAAGACCGTGCATGTCATCCTGCTGCGCCCCGGCGTCGAGCTGACCCCGGCCGAGCTCGACCGGATCCGCCGATGAGCGAGACGCCGCCGCACGGATGGACACGCCTTCGCGGCAAGCTGTGGAGGCACACGGACCACGAACTGTTCGTCGCCACCCGTGACATGGACCTGCTCCGATTCCTTGGCGCGGCGCTCGATCGGTTCGACCACATGAGCCCAGCGGAGTTCGACCGGTTCGTGGCCGGAGTCGGCTCGCGGCGCGCCGCGTACGACTGACCAACGCGAACCCGTGTGGCCGGGGTCAGCTTGCCGAGATGACCGAGCCGTGCAAGGGGATGGACGCCTCGCCGCGCGGGTTGAGCTGGACGAGGGCCTCGATGCCGCTCGGGGCCATCGGGCGGCTGACCAGGTAGCCCTGGGCGCGCGGGCAGCCCATCTCGCGGAGCAGCTCCAGCTGCTCCGGCCGCTCGACTCCCTCCGCGACGACCGTCAGGCCCAGGTCGCGGCCGACGCGCGCGATGGTGCGGGTCAGCAGGGTCAAGGTCTCGTCGCGGCCCAGGCCGGTGACGAACGACGGGTCGATCTTGATCACGTCGACCGGTAGCTGGCGGAGGAAGGCCAAGGACGCGTAGCCGGTGCCGAAGTCGTCGATGGCGAGGCGTACGCCCAGGTCGCGCAGCGCGGACAGGCGGGTGATGAGCTCCTCGGCGCCGTCGACGAGCACCTCTTCCCTGACTTCGAGGGTGAGGGCGTCCGGCGGCAGGCCGCTCTCCTCCAGCGCGTCGGCGACCGACTCCACGAACCTCGGCGCGGCGATCTCGCGCGGGCGCAGGTTGATGGACAGGCCGATCTGCCAGTGGCCCTCGCGCCATTCGGCGACCTGGCGGCACGCCTCGCGCAGCACCCAGTTGCCGAGCGGCACCATCAGGCCGGACTCCTCCGCGGTGCCGATGAACTCCTCCGGCGGCACCGAGACGCCGTCGCGCCACCAGCGGACCAGCGCCTCGACGCCCATGACGCGCGAGGTGGCCAGTTCGACGACCGGCTGGTATTCGACCGCGAACTGGTGCTCGGTCAGCGCACGCTGGAGGTCGCTGCCGAGTTCGAGACGGCGCATCACCTCGGCGTGCATCGTCGCGGCGAAGACCTCGACCCGGCCGCCGCCGAGCCCCTTCGCACGCGACAGCGCGATGTCGGCGTTGCGGATCAGCTCGGGGCCGCCGACGCCCGTCTCGGCGAAGGCGATGCCGACGCTGGCGGTGAGCACGATCCCGCGGTCGGCGACGCGGTACGGCTCGCCGGCCAGCGCCCGCAGCAGGCGCTCGCCGAGATCGACCACGGTCTGCACGTCCGTCGCGCTCTCCATGAGCACGGCGAACTCATCGCCGCCCCACCGCGCGACCGTGTCGTCGGCCAGCACGCCCGCGCGGAGGCGGCGCGCCGCCTGTGCGAGCACCTGGTCGCCCCCGGCGTGGCCGATGGAGTCGTTGACCGCGGTGAACCCGTCGAGGTCGACGAAGACCACGGCGACCGGGCCCGGAGTGCGCCCGACCTTCTCGCGCGCGCGCTCTTCGAGGTACGCGCGGTTGGGCAGGCCGGTCAGCCCGTCGTGGAAGGTCAGGTGGGCGACCTGACGCTCCAGGGCGACCTGCTCGCTGAAGTCGCGGGTGGTGACCAGCAGTTGGTCGGTGCCATCGCCCGCGCGGCCGTAGCGGGAGATCGTCGACTCGGTGGGCAGCCAGGTGCCGTCGGTGGCGCGTACGCGGCAGGCGAGGCGCGCGACGTCGATGTCGCAGTCGGAGTTGAGGAACGCGGTCACCGCGTCCACGACGCGCGGCAGGTCCTCGGGGTGCACGATGTCGTACACCGGGCGGCCGAGCAGCTCCTCGGCGGCATAGCGGTACGACCGGCGCGCGCCGGCGCTGACGTACTGCACCACGCCGTCCAGGCCGCAGATGAGCACGACGTCGTTGATGGTCTCGGCGAGGGCGCGGAAGTGTTCCTCGCCGCTCTCGGCGGCGCGGGCGAGCCGGTCGTTCTCCCGGACCAGTTCGGCGAGCCGGGCGAGCACGACGAGCACCGCCGAGCCGGCGACGATGGGCACGATCGGGCGCAGTCCGCGCGCGGCGGTGAGCGTGTGGCCCGCGACGAAGATCGCCGCGGCGGCCGCCGTCGCGGCGGTGGCGAGGCCGGGGCCGACGAGCGGCCGTCGCAGGTCCTCGGCGGACCGGTGGTTGTGCGGGAGCCAGGGCACTGCTGCCAGCAGCAGCAGGCCGGCCATGCGGACGACGTCGGCCTGGATGCCGTGCGCGCCGCCGTCGTTCAGGCGCAGGCCGGCGTAGAGGACGTCGGCGGTGGTGATGACGACCAGGGCGAAGTAGGCGACCGCGGCGGGCCGGTGGTTCGCGCGTACGGCGGCGACCGCTATCGGGAACAACACGCAGACCAGCGCGGCGTCGAGCACCGGATAGCGCAGTTCGATGAGGAACTGCCCCCAGCCCTCTCCGGCGATGTGGTAGAGCCGGTCGAAGATCGCGACCCAGCCGACCACGAACAGGGCGCACGCACAGACATAGGTGTCGGCGAGGTAGCGCAGCCACGGGCGCGCGCTGCGCGGCAGGCGTACGGGCACGATGAAGCCCGCGGTGATCGCGATGGGCGCGACCAGCAGGAACAGGTCGGCCGGCGAGACCGTGACGACGGCGCGGCTGATCACGAGCCGGGAGACGGCGTTGACCGTCGCGCCCACGCACCAGGCCAGCGCGGCGACGCCGAACCACCGCCACATGTCGCGGTCGACCTTGCCCGCGGGCGTCTGCGGCACACGCCGCGCGGCGTACAGCAGCGAGGTCGCCGCGACGGCCGCGGCCCACGCGGACAACCAGGCGCCGGAGAGACCGCCGCCCCACCCCAGCACGAGGGCGAGCGCGTAGATCAAGGCGAGCGCCGCGAGCGCTCCGAACGGCCGCGCCGCCGCCGGGATCCCCCAGCGCCGCCGCCCCGTTCTGTCCCCGGTCATCTAACTTGCTCCCCGCCACTTGATCATGAGCTGTCCCGCTGTCGGAAACGCCTCGCACGGCTCACACGGCTCCCGCGGTCTCCACCGACCGCGGGTCGCGTTCCGGCGGGTCCGCCGCCGGTCTGT
The DNA here is from genome assembly GCA_963799975.1 of uncultured Actinomycetota bacterium. Taxonomy (GTDB): domain Bacteria; phylum Actinomycetota; class Actinomycetes; order Streptosporangiales; family Streptosporangiaceae; genus Actinoallomurus. The sequence goes on from CAWCZF010000006.1 coordinate 3,161,435, forward strand.
CAAGTGCCCTGTCATCCTGTGCGAGACGGTGTCCCGCTCGGCGGGACACCGGGTTTGAAGTTGCGAAACCTCGCGGGTGCCGGGCCGGGATCTTCCGGCATGGTCCACGAGGCGGTCAGGCTGGTCAGCTTCGCCGCTCAATGTACGGTGCCTAGGTCACGGAGCGATTGAGGCCGGGCGTCCACCAGGCGACGACTGGATACGTTCGGTAACCACCCGATGGTGGTTTTGGGTGATTTGTCAGTCACACGCCCCCGATGGGGAAAGTCACAGTGTGTAATCGATCTCGGATACGTAAAGTGCCGTCGCCGAGGATTTACCGGATCAGTAGTCGCCCTTGATGATGTTGTGCAGTGGCTCCCCGGACACGAACCGCCCGACCTGCGCACGCACCAGCGCCACCGCCCGCCGTCGCGACGCCGGCGTCGACCCGCCGACGTGCGGCGTGATGAAGACTCCCGGCGCCGACCAGAGCGAATGGCCGGCGGGCAGCGGCTCGGGATCGGTCACGTCTAGTACCGCGCGGAGCCGCCGGGAGGTCAACTCGGCCAGCAGCGCCTCGGTGTCCACGACCGTTCCCCGCGCGGCGTTGACCAGCAACGCACCGTCTTTCATCTGTGTCAGAAAGCCATTTCCGGCCATTCCGGTCGTTTCGGCGGTCGACGGGACAATCAGGACGACGACGTCGGCCTCCGGGAGCAGCTCGGGGAGCGCGCTCACCGGGTGCACGCCGTCACGGGCCGTACGCGCCACGCGGACGATCCGCGTCTCGAACGGAATCAGCCGGCGCTCGATCGCCGCGCCCACCGATCCGTATCCGACGATCATCACCGTGCCGTCTGTCAAGGCGTTTGTCATGTGCCAGCGCCATTCGCCCGCGCTCTGCGCGCGGGCGAACTCGGGAAACTCCCGCTGCGCCGCGATGATCGCGCCGACCACCCACTCCGCCGTGCTCGCGTCGTGCACGCCACGCGCGTTGCACAGCACGACGCCGTCGGCGATGTGCGGCCGGAACGTGTCCACGCCCGCGACCTGCAACTGTACGAGCCGGAGGTTCGGCATCGCGGTGAGGATCTCCCGGCTGCGCGGAGGCGCGACGAACGGCGGGACGTAGACGGTCACCTCGGCCGGGTCGCCGGGCAGGTCGTCGCTCCGCCCGTCGTAGACCCGCGCGAGGACGCCGTCGATCTCCGACACCGCGTCGGCCATCTCCTGATCGGGTACCCAGATCACCACTTTGGACCTCCACGGCTCCGTACGAGGCGATCGTAGGGCGTCCGTTTCCGCGCCGTGACGCCGAGGTGTGACGATGCGCGAGAGGATGGGATGCCCGCCGTCCTCGACGCCGGCCACGGAGAGTCAGCGCGGGCGCCGGCACGTTCGTCCGGATCGAGATGGGAAATTGACCAAAGTGAGGCTCACCACTCTCCTCGCGGCCTGCGCCCTGGCCCTCGCCGGCTGTTCCTCCGGCGGCCCGACCCACGCGTCCGGCTCGACGCCGCCGCCGCTGCCCTCGTCCGCGACGTCCGGCGCGGCCGGCGGGTCCGCGCGCCTCGGTACGCCGCGCGATCTGGCGACCGGGCTGTCCGTGCCGTGGGCGATCGCGTTCCTGCCGGGCGGCGACGCCCTCGTGACCGAACGGGACACCGCGCGCCTCCTGCGCGTGACGCCGGCCGGGAAGGTCACCGCGGTCGGGAAGGTCCCCGGAGTGTCGCCGGCCGGCGAGGGCGGGCTGCTCGGCGTGGCCGTCTCCCCCTCGTACGCGCGCGACCACTGGGTGTTCCTCTACTACAGCGCCCAGTCCGAGAACCGGATCGTGCGCTTCCGCTACGACGGCGGCACGGGGATCGGCGGCGTGCGGGTCCTGGTCAAGGGCATCCCGCGCGGCCCGATCCACAACGGCGGGCGGCTCGCGTTCGGCCCCGACCATCTCCTCTACGCCTCGACCGGCGAGACCGGGCGCGGCGGGCTCTCACAGGACCGCTCCTCGCTCGGCGGCAAGATCCTGCGGATGACGCTCGACGGCAGGCCCGCGCCCGGCAACCCGTTCGGCACGCTCGTCTACACGTACGGGCACCGCAACGTGCAGGGCCTCGCGTGGGACTCCCAAGGGCGCATGTACGCGACGGAGTTCGGCCAGGACCGCTTCGACGAGGTCAACCGGATCACCGCGGGCCACGACTACGGCTGGCCCGTGGTCGAGGGGTTCGGCGGCGACCGGAAGAAGTACACGCCGCCGCTGCTCACCTGGACCACCGCCGAGGCGTCGCCGTCCGGGCTGGCCTACGATCACGGGTCGCTGTGGGCCGGGGCGCTCGGCGGGAGGCGGCTGTGGCAGGTGCCGCTCTCCTCGAGCGGCGCGGCCGGCCGGCCGCAGGCGCACTTCACCGGCCGGTACGGGCGGCTGCGCGCGGTCGTGACGGCGCCGGACGGCTCGCTGTGGGTCAGCACGAGCAACCAGGACGGGCGCGGCTCCCCGCATCCGGGCGACGACCGCATCCTGGTCATCCCGGTCTCGTGAACGGCCTGCGCGCGCCGCTTGGGGCGCCGGCCCGCTGACCAAGGCGGCGCGCGGCCACTATCGTCTGTCCTTATGTCAGGTGGCAGCCGTTATGTCCGGATGCTGGTCCGGCGTGTCGTCAACGCCGGGGCCGTACGGCGGGCGGTGGCCGGGCCTGGCGAGGGGTTCACGGCGCACGACTGGATCGTGGTGTTCCAGCGGGTGCGCCGGGAGGCCAAGGAGGACAACCTCGGGCTGGTCGCGGCCGGGGTCGCGTTCTGGGCGATCCTGTCGATCATCCCGCTGCTCGTCGGGGTGCTGGCGGTGGCCGCGCTGGTCACCGGCCCGGAACGGATCCGCGCGCAGCTCGGCCCGCTCTCGGGGATCCTGCCGCGCCCGGTCGCCCGGTCGCTGACCGGCCAGCTCTCGGACGCGGTGGCGGCGATGAGCGGCCCGGGACGGACGCTGGGCCTGGTCGTCGGGCTGCTCGGCGTGCTGTGGACCTGTTCGCGTGGCATCGGCGCGTTGATCAGCGGCCTGCACGTCGTGATCGACGAGACCGAGACCCGCGGCTTCGTCCGGCGCCGCGCCACGGCCTTCGCCCTGTCCGGCGGCGCGCTGGTCACCGTACTGGGCACGCTGGTGCTGATCGCCGCCGTGCCGCACGTGGCGCTGCGGGACGCCGACCTGGTCCTGGCGTTCGGCATCCGCTGCGTCGCACTGGCCGCACTCGCGATCGTCGGCCTGATCCTGCTGTACCGCTACGGCCCCGACCGCGCCGACGCCGACTGGCACGCCGTGCGCTGGGGAGCGGGCATCGCGATGACGTGCTGGCTGCTGATGTCGGCGGCCCTGGGCGGGTACGTGGCGAGCACAGGCGGTCGCAGTTCGGCGTACGGCGCGCTCGCGGGCGCGGCGGCCATCGCGACGTGGCTGTACCTGTCGTCCTACATCGTGCTGCTCGGCGCCGAGATCAACGCCGAGATCGAACGCCTCCTGGCCGACCGGTCGGCCTCCGAGCCTCCGCCCGCGGCTGAGGTGGACGCGGAGGCCGCCGCCGATCGGGGCACGAGGTCCGAGCCGGAGGCAGCGGTCACGCAGGGCCCAGCGGACCCGGCCGTACCGACCTGACCTCGCCACACACGGGACGGCGAACGCGGGTGCGTCCCTCCGGCGGAGGGACGCACCCGCGTGTCCGGTCAGCCGGTGAGCTTCTCGATGATCAGTTCGCGGGCGCGGCCGGCGTCGGCCTGGCCGCGGGTGGCCTTCATGACGGCACCGACCAGGGCGCCGGCCGCGGCGACCTTGCCGCCGCGGATCTTCTCCGCGACGTCCGGGTTGCCCGCGATGACCTCGTCCACGACGGCGGCCAGTTCGCCCTCGTCGCTGACGACCCGCAGGCCGCGCTTGTCCACGACCTCGTCCGGTGTGCCCTCGCCGGCCAGCACGCCGTCGAAGACCTGCCGCGCCAGCTTGTCGTTGATGGCGCCCTCGGCGACCAGCTGACTCACGCGTACGACGTCGGCCGTGGTCACCGGCAGGTCGGTCAGCTCCACGCCCTGCTCGGTGGCGCGGCGCGACAGCTCGTTCATCCACCACTTGCGCGCGGCCGGTGCCTCCGCGCCCGCGCGTACGGTCTCCTCGATGAGGTCGAGCGCACCGGCGTTGACGATGTCCTGGAACTCCTTCTCACTCACCGCCCACTCCTCGCGCACCCGTACGCGACGTGCCGCGGGCAGCTCTGGCAGCCCGGCCAGCAGGGAGTCCACCCAGTCGCGCGCCGGGGCCATCGGCACCAGGTCCGGCTCGGGGAAGTAGCGGTAGTCCTGCGCCTCTTCCTTGCTCCGCCCGCTCGTGGTGGTACCGGTGTCCTCGTGGAAGTGGCGCGTCTCCTGTACCACCCGCTCCCCCGCGTCGAGCACGCCCGCCTGGCGCTCGATCTCAGAGCGTACGGACCGCTCGACCGAGCGCAGGGAGTTGACGTTCTTGGTCTCCGAGCGAGTGCCCCACACCGTAGACCCGGCGGGCATGAGCGACACGTTGACGTCGCAGCGCATCGACCCCTGCTCCATCCGGACATCGGAGACGTCCAGGGAACGGACCAGCTCACGCAGCTCGGTGGCGTACGCGCGCGCGACGAGCGGGGCGGCCGAGCCGGTGCCCGTGATCGGCTTGGTGACGATCTCCACCAGCGGGATGCCGGCCCGGTTGTAGTCGACCAGCGAGTGGTCCGCACCGTGGATCCGCCCGGTCGCGCCGCCGACGTGCAGCGACTTGCCGGTGTCCTCCTCCATGTGCACCCGCTCGATCTCGACCCGGTACGTCCGGCCGTCGACCTCGACGTCGAGGTGGCCGTCGACGCAGAGCGGCTCGTCGTACTGCGAGATCTGGAAGTTCTTCGGCATGTCCGGGTAGAAGTAGTTCTTCCGTGCGAACCGGCACCACTCCACGATCGAGCAGTTCAGCGCCAGGCCGATCTTGATGATGCCCTCGATCGCGGCCTGGTTCGTCACCGGCAGCGAGCCCGGCAGCCCGAGGCAGACCGGGCAGACCTGCGTGTTCGGCGGCGCGCCGAACACGGTCGGGCAGCCGCAGAACATCTTGCTGTTCGTGCCCAGCTCGATGTGGGTCTCCAGGCCCAGCACCGGCTCGTAGCGCGACAGCGCCTCGTCGTAGGGCACCAGAGTGGTGGTCACTTCGCCGCCTCCGTGAGCTCAGGGGCCTGCGCGAGCAGTGGGCCGCCCCAGCGGTCTTGCAGGGCTCGTTCCACCGCGGCGCCGACGCGGTAGACGCGGTCGTCGCCCAGGACCGGGGCCATGATCTGGAGGCCGACCGGCAGGCCGTCCTCGTCGGCCAGGCCGCACGGCACCGAGATGGCGGCGTTGCCGGACAGGTTCGACGGGATGGTGCACAGGTCGGCGAGGTACATCGCCATCGGGTCGGCGGCGCGTTCGCCGATCGGGAACGCCGTGGTCGGCGTGGTCGGGGACACGAGCACGTCCACCTGCTCGTACGCGGCGTCGAAGTCGCGGCCGATCAAGGTGCGGACCTGCTGGGCGCGACCGTAGTAGGCGTCGTAGTAGCCGCTGGACAGAGCGTAGGTGCCGAGCATGATCCGGCGCTTGACCTCCGGGCCGAAGCCGGCCGCGCGGGTCAGTGCCATGACCTCCTCGGCCGACCGGGTGCCGTCGTCGCCGACGCGCAGGCCGTAACGCATCGCGTCGAAGCGCGCCAGGTTGGACGAGCACTCCGACGGCGCGATCAGGTAGTACGCGGGCAGCGCGTAGTCGAAGTGCGGGCAGGACACCTCGACGACCTTGGCGCCCAGCGACTCCAGGAGTTCGACCGCCTCGCGGAAGCGCGCCAGGACGCCCGGCTGGTAGCCGTCGCCGCCGAACTCCTTGACCACGCCGACGCGCAGGCCCTCGACGTCGGCGTGGCGCGCGGCCTCCACGACCGGCGGCACGGGCGCGGCGATCGAGGTGGAGTCCATCGGGTCGTGGCCCGAGAACGCCTCGTGCAGCAGCGCCGCGTCCAGGACCGTACGTGCCAGCGGGCCCGGGGTGTCGAGTGAGGAGGCGAACGCGATCACGCCGTAGCGCGACGAACCGCCGTAGGTGGGCTTCATGCCGACCAGGCCGGTGACCGCGGCGGGCTGCCGGATCGAGCCGCCCGTGTCGGTGCCGGTGGCCAGCGGCGCCTCGTACGCGGCGACGGCCGCCGACGAGCCGCCGGACGAGCCGCCCGGGATCCGCGTGAGGTCCCACGGGTTGTGCGTGGTGCCGAACGCGCTGTTCTCCGTGGAGGAGCCCATCGCGAACTCGTCCATGTTGGTCTTGCCGAGGATGACCATGCCGGCGGCGCGCAGCCGCGCGGTGACGGTCGCGTCGTACGGCGGCCGCCAGCCCTCCAGGATCTTGGACGCGCAGGTGGTCGGCATGTCCTCGGTGGTGAAGACGTCCTTGTGCGCGATCGGCACGCCCGCGAGGGGGCCGAGCGGCTCGCCGGCGGCGCGCTTGGCGTCGACCGCCCGCGCCTGCGCGAGCACGTTGTCCGCGTCGACGTGCAGGAACGCCCTGACCGAGCCGTCGACGGCGCCGATGCGGTCCAGATGCGCCTGCGCGACCTCGACGGCCGACATCTCGCCGGCGGCGATGAGGGCGGCCAGCTCGGCGGCGGTCCTCCTGACGACGCTCGCGTTCGTCGGGTCGCTCATCACGCCTCCTCGTCGAGAATCCGCGGAACCTTGAACCGCTGCTGCTCCGACGCCGGTGCGCCCGACAGCGCCTGCTCGGGCGTGAGGCACGGCCGCACCTCGTCGGCGCGGAAGACGTTGGTCAGCGGCAGCGCGTGCGAGGTCGGCGGGATGTCCTGCGCCGTGACCTCCTGTACGCGCGCGACCGAGGAGATGATGACGTCGAGCTGGGTCGCGAGATCGTCGAGCTCGTCCTCGCGCAGCGCCAGCCGGGACAGCCGGGCGAGGTGCGCCACCTCGCCCCGGGTGATGGCGCCACCGGGGGCTCCGCCCGCGGCGGGACCCGTGGCGTGCTCAGCAGGCATGTGGAAACCGTTTCTGGGATCGATGGGTTCGGCTCAATCCTAGAGGGCCTCGCCCTCCGGCACCGACCTGTTTACCCAGCGATGATCGTCAGCAGGCGGCCTCTTCCGGCGCGGCCAGCAGGTGCGCGCGCTCGCGCAGCCAGTGAGTCGCGTCGGCGGCGGTCATCGGCGGCCGGAAGTGATAACCCTGGGCGGCGTCGCACCCCATCTTGCGCAGCAGGCCCACCGTCCCCGCGTTCTCCACGCCTTCGGCGACCGAGCGCAGCCCCAGCGTGTGGACCAGGTCCACGATGGACTGCACGATCACCGCGTCGTCGCCCGTGTCGCACAGCCGGCCCACGAACGACGAATCGATCTTGATCTCCTGTACGGGGAGGCTGCGCAGGCGTACGAGCGAGGAGTAGCCGGTGCCGAAGTCGTCCAGGCTCAGCGGGATGCCGAGCTTGGCGAGCGCGGCGACCGTGTCGGCCGCGTAGGCCGGCTCGGTCATCAAGATGCGTTCGGTGATCTCGAGCTGGAGCGCGTGCGGCGGCATGGAGTGGCGCAGCAGGCCGGTGGCGATGGTCTCGGTGAGCGTGGCGTCGAGCAGGTCGCGGCCGGAGGCGTTGATGGCGACCTGGATCCGCAGCCCGGCGTTCCACCACTCGGCCACCTGCGCGAGTGCGGCGCCGACCACGAAGCCGGTGATGCCCCGCATGAGGTAGGTCTGCTCGGCGATCGGGAGGAACTGGTCGGGTGTGAGCAGGCCGCGGTCCGGGTGCCGCCAGCGCAGCAGCGCCTCCATGCCGGCCGGGCTGTCGTCGGCGTCGAGGAAGATCTTGGGCTGGTAGTACAGCTCCAACTCGCCGCGGTCGATGGCGCGCCGCAGCTCGCCCTGGCGGCCGAGTCGCTCCGGGGAGTTGCGGTCGCGGTCGGGTGAATAGATCTCCACCCCGGTACGACTTTCCTTCGCCACGTACATGGCGACGTCGGCGCGCTGGAGGAGGAGCTCGAAGTCGGGCGCGTGGTCGGGATGCAGCGCGATGCCAACGCTGCCGTCGAGGTCGAAGGAGTTGCCGTCGAGGCGTACGGGCTCGCCCAGCGCGGCCCGCAGCCGTGCCGCCACCTCGCGGGCGGCGCGCGCGTCGCGCACCGACGGCAGCAGCACCGCGAACTCGTCGCCGCCGAGCCGCGACACGAGGTCGCCGGGGCGGACGCTGTGGGTCAGCCGGTGCGCCACGAGCTGGAGCAGCCGGTCGCCGGTGGGATGGCCGAGTGTGTCGTTGACCTCCTTGAACCGGTCCAGGTCGAGGAGGAACAGGCCGACGCGCTGCTGGGGCTCGTCGTCGGCCGAGCGGCCCTGCGCCGCCCGCCGCTCGGCCCGGTGACGCGCGTCGGCGAGCGCCTCTTCGGTACGGACGATCAGCAGTTTGCGGTTGGGCAGCCCGGTCAGCGGGTCGTGCATGGCCTGGTGCTCGCGGCTCAGCGAGACCGAGGCGTTGAGGTAGACGGCGATGAAGGGCAGCACGAACAGCGGCACGAACGCCGCCGACCGGCTCATCGCGACCGTGACCAGCGGCGCGAGGCCCAGCAGCGAGCTGTTCACGAGGAGCTGGAGGCCGAGGTTCCAGCGCATGGCCTTGACGATCGAACCGCGCTCGTGGAAGGCGATGGCGGCGTTGACCAGCAGGGAGTTGATCACGAAGTACGCGCCGCCGGCCAGCGCCATGGGGAGCAGGTCGGCGCCGTCGGGCACCCACACGTGGGCGGGCGAGGCGGAGATGCCGAAGGCCAGCAGGGTCAGGCCGGACGCGGCGAAGCTCAGGGTGTACTGGCCGACGTTGAACGCGATGCGGTGGAGGGCGCGGCGGCGCAGGATGCCGCTGGCCACGGTCGCGGCCGCCTGGAGGAACAGGGCCGTGGGGAGCCCCGCGTAGATCATGGTCGCGAAGGTGAAGGTGGTGGAGATGGTGGCGCCGGTCGTCTCGGTGACGCCGGGGGTGATGATCGGCTTGAGCTCCCCGAGCACGATGAGCCCGGCCAGGATCCAGAAAAGCGGGTTTCGGCCCAGTTCCCGCACGTCGACTCCGTGCAGGAAGGCGACCGATATTGCGAGGGTCGCGACACCGGCCGAAGTGACGCATACGACGTAGGTCCACAACGGCGAACCGCGCCGAGGGACCGTATCCCGCGTGTTGTTCGGGTCCTTCATCACGTCCTCGGGGGGTTACACCAAACATCCCGCTTTTTTCGAGTGCGGTGGTGTTTGGACGGACACGGGTGATGCTGAGGGGAGACTACGACGTTCGGGCAACTTCGCGAAACCAATTGAGTACGTTCCGTTACGCCCGAAACCTGGGGGTGGGCGGCAAGCCGGTAATCGAACGATACCGTACGGTATGTTGTCGCAGGTCAGAAAGCGGAGAACCCGCCGATAGTCACTCCCCGGAGACGGTCGCTACCTCTGTGGCCGCATCCGGCCCTTTTTCGAGGAGAACGCCGAAGCCGGCCTCGTCCAGGAGCGGTACGCCGAGCTTGAGCGCTTTGTCGTATTTGGTCCCTGGACTGTCGCCGAACACCACAAACCCGGTCTTCTTCGACACCGAACTCGACACCTTGCCGCCCAGACTCTGCACCGCCGCCGTGGCCGAGTCGCGGCTGTAGACGTCGAGCGAACCGGTGATCACGACGCTGACGCCTTCGAGCGGCCGCGGCCCGTCGCCGCCCTCGTCCTCCATGCGCACGCCGGCCGCGCGCCACTTTTCGACGATCTCGCGGTGCCAGTCCACCGCGAACCAGTCCTTGACCGAGGCGGCGATCGTCGGGCCGACGTCCTCGACCGCGGTCAGCTCCTCCTCCGAGGCCGCGATGACGCGGTCCATCGAGCGGAACTCCCGCGCCAGTGCCTGCGCGGCGGTCGGCCCGACATGACGGATGGACAGCGCGACCAGGACGCGCCACAGCGGCTGCTTCTTGGCCTTCTCCAGCTCCTCGAAAAGCTTGTCCACCGTCTTCTTCGGCTCCCCCGCCTTGGTGGCGAAGAAGGTGACGACCTTCTCCTCCCCCGTCTTCGGGTCGATCTTGGGCAGGCCGGTGCGCTGCTCGCGTACGACGGACTTGATCTTCTTCAGCTCGTCGAGGTCGAGGTGGAACAGGTCGCCCTCGTTCTTCACGGGCGGGTCCTCCGGCTCCAGCGGCTGGGTCAGCGCGGTCGCCGCGACGTAGCCGAGCGCTTCGATGTCGAACGCGCCGCGGCCGGCCACGAAGAAGAGGCGCTCGCGCAGCTGGGCCGGGCAGGCGCGCGCGTTGGGGCAGCGGATGTCGACGTCGCCCTCCTTCTGCGCCCGCAACTCGGTGCCGCACTCGGGGCAACGCACCGGCATCACGAACTCGCGCTCGCCGCCGTCGCGCAGGTCCGCGACCGGCCCGACGATCTCGGGGATGACGTCGCCGGCCTTGCGCAGCACGACCATGTCGCCGATCCGCACGCCCTTGCGGCGCACCTCGTCGGCGTTGTGCAGCGTGGCGTACTCGACCGTGGAGCCGGCCACCTTGACCGGCTCCATCACGCCGTACGGCGTGACACGCCCGGTGCGGCCGACGCCGACGCGGATGTCGATGAGCCGGGTGTTGACCTCCTCCGGGGGGTACTTGAAGGCGATCGCCCAGCGCGGCCAGCGGCTCGTGGAACCCAGCCTGCGCTGGAGCGGGAGCTGGTCGACCTTGACCACGACCCCGTCGATCTCGTACGCGGGGTCGTGGCGGTGCTCGCCGTAGTGCTCGATGTACTCGCGCACGCCTTCGAGGCCGTCGACCACCGTGTAGCGGTCGCTCATCGGCAGGCCGAAGCCCCGCAGGACCTCATACGCCTCGGACTGGCTGGCCGGCTGCGCGCCGCCGCCGGTCCACGTGCCGAACCCGTGCACGAGCATGCCGAGCGGGCGGCTCGCCGAGATGCGCGGGTCCTTTTGCCGCAGCGACCCGGCCGCGCCGCTGCGCGGGTTGGCGAACGGGGCCCTGCCCGCCTCGACCATGGTCTCGTTGAGCGTGCCGAACGCCTCGACGGGCAGATAGACCTCGCCGCGCACCTCGAGCACGTCGGGCACGTCGTCGCCGGCCAGCCGCGTGGGGACCGCGGCGATGGTGCGGATGTTGTTGGTGATGTCCTCGCCGGTGCGCCCGTCGCCGCGCGTCGCGCCGCGTACGAGCCGGCCCTTCTCGTAGGTGAGGTTGACGGCCAGCCCGTCGATCTTCAGCTCGCACAGGAACGTCGCGAGCGCGCCGACCTCCTTTTCCGCGCGCGTCACCCACGCGGACAGGTCGTCGGTGTTGAACGCGTTGTCCAGGCTCTGCATGCGCTCCAGGTGCTCGACCGTCGCGAACTCGGTCGTGATCGGCGACCCGACCGTCTGCGTCGGCGAGTCGGGCGTGACCAACTCGGGGTGGTCGTCCTCCAGCGCGCGTATCTCCCGCATCAGGCGGTCATAGTCCGCGTCGCTGATGGTCGGCGAGTCGAGTACGTAGTAACGGTAGTTGGCGTCGTCGAGCTCCTGGCTCAGCTCGACGTGACGCTGCCGGGCCTCATCGGGTGTGCCTGTCGCCACGTGTTTCTCCCCTGCCGTGCGAGTACCGCCGAACCTTAGTCTCTCGCGGGGGTCTGACACTTTGACCTGCGGCGCGCCCGGTTTTTCAGGCCCGGCGGCGCGGCGTCCAGTGGAGCTTCACACTCGGGTCCAGGCGGTCCAGCCCCGACACCTGCTGTCCCTCGTGCAGCGCGATGGTGAGCGACCGGAGCCCGGCCAGCGGAGCGAGGTCCAGGCCGTCCTCCGCGCCGTACAGCGACAGGTGCCGCAGGGACGACAGCCCGCCCAGCGGCTCCAGGCTCACGGCGCGGCCGAGACCTCCGACGAACAGCCAGTGGAGCCGGTCCAGGCCGGCCAGCGGCCCCAGGTCCGTGACGGGGACGCCGTCGAGGTTCAGCCACATCAGCTCACGGAACGCGGCCACCGGGCCGAGGTCCCGCAGCCCAGGGCAGTCCGCGATCTTCAGGGTCGCCAGCGACAGACCCGCCAGGGCGTCGAGGCGGCACACCCACTCGCCGTCGGCGAGGGACAGCGACCGCAGTTCGGGGAAGAGCTCCGCGATCTGGGCGCAGCCGTCGTCGCCGAGCCGGGCGCCGGTCAGGTCGAGCACCTGGAGCATGCCCATCGGGCGCAGCACCTCCAGATCGGTCAGAAAGGCACATCCGGCGAGTTCGAGGCCGGCCAGTCGCCGCTGCTCCCCGAGAGGCGAGTAGTCGCGTACGGCGGCGAGTCCGGTCAGCGCGAGATTGCCGAGAGGCGGGAGGGACGCCACGAAACCGAGGCCGCAGGCCAGCTCGTCCGCCCTGAGTTCGAGTCCCTCCAGGTCCGGCAGGGCGAGCAGGGGCGTCGCGTCGTCGATCACACCGTCGACGCTCAGCCGGACATCGGTGAGCGCCGGATGCCCGGCGAGCAGCCGCAGGGACTCCGGCCGCACCCCGGTGGCGCGTACCGAGGACAGGGCGGGGACGCCGGTCAGGCACTCCAGGCCGGTCCCGTGGGGAAGGTCCACGAGAAGCTCGCGCAGGTGCCGGAGGGGTCCCAGAGCCGGCAGGAGCGCGGGGACCTGGACGCTCGCCCGGCCATCGATCAGCGGCGCCTCGGCCAGGACGCGCTCCGCGTAGACGTGCGGGTCGAAGTAGCTCCACGCCTCCAGCAACTCGCTCTGCACCTCGTGCCGCGGATCGGTGGCGTAGCCGGCCAGCACGTCGATCGCCGCCGGCCCGTTGACCAGCCAGGCCGTACGCACGGTGGCGGCGGCCTCGATCTCCGACAGGCCGGCCGGAGACCGGGGCAGGCGCCGGAGCACCTCCTCGCCCGCTCCGGCGAGCCGGCGGGCGTCCGCGTTGTTGGCGGGCGGTATCAGCCCCGACACGCAGCTCTCGACCCGGTCCAGTACGTCCAGCGGGATGTCCGGGATGGTCTCCAGGCAGGCCGCCACCAGCAGGCGCAGGCGGCGTGCGTTTCCCGGCTCGGCGTCCGCGCGGTCGAGCAGACCGGTCAGCAGCTCGCGGCGCAGTGGCGCGTTCGCGTGGCCGGCGGCCATGACGACCGTCTCCCGCCACTGGTCCAGATGCGCCTTCGCGACGAGGGTCTCGACGTCCGCGTCGTCCGCGGCCTGCCGCGCGGCCAGGTACTCCTGGACCGTACGGTGCACGAAGTCGATCCGGCCCGGCACCGGCTCACGGATGACGCCGCTGCGGTGCAGCAGATAGCCGAGGATCTCCTCCGCCGGCGCGGTGACGCGTGGCATGGCCGGGACCCTCGCCTGGACCCGCTTCTCGGCGGTGACCCTGGACATCTCCGCGCGGCCGACGACGGTCAGCCGCCAGGCCAGCTCCTGGAGCAATCGCTCCTTCTGCTCGCGCTCCAGCTCGACGCCGGGATGACTGCGGATGCCGCGCTGCACGTCGCGGCGTTCGAGCAGCAGGTCCAGTACGGCGCGGTAGAGGCCCATCCGGTCGCGCGGCAGGTGCGTCACGCGGTCGAGGTTGAGCGCGCACAGCATCGCGGCGAGCAGCGGTGTCGTGGCCAGGGCACGCAGGTGCGAGCCGCTCTCCAGCCGCGCCAGCAGCGTGCCCTCGTACGCGGGGAGCTCCTCCGGCGCGCACGGCAGGCCGCCCGCGTGGCGTACGGCGGCGTGCCACTGCCGTACGAGCTCCCGCAGGTTCTCCGGGGTCATCGGCTCCAGCATCACCGGCCGGAACCCCTCCGCCGTCAGCCACCGGGTGTCGGCGGCGGCCGGGCGCGAGGTGACGACGGTGCGCAGGTTCGGGTACACGTCCAGGAGCCCGCGCAGCCAGTCCCGCACCGCCTCCCGGCTGCCCTGCGGCACCTCGTCAACGCCGTCGACCAGCAGGACGCCGCGGCCCGCGGCGAGGACGCGGTGTGCCCAGCCGGGCGGCATCAGCCCCGCGAGCGGCCCCGCCACGAGGTCCTCCGGGCCGGGCAGGTCGCGCTCGGCGTGGCTGCGGAGCTTGACCACGAACGGGACGCGGCCGTTCCAGCCGGCCAGGTCGCCGGTGAACGCACCGCGCGCGGCGGTCACGGCGAGCCAGTTCAGCAGCGTGCTCTTGCCCGAACCCGCCTGGCCGCGCAGCAGCGTGCGCGCCGTGCGGGCGAGCATGGCCTCGGCGTGCGTCGTCGCGGGTTCGCGGCCGGGGCGGTCCCTGGTCAGCGACGCCGTCTTGAGCGGGCCCGCGTCCTCCTGGCGGCGGTCCTCGGCGGTCACGGTGAGGCTGATGTAGGCGACGCTGAGGGTGACGCGAGGGCGGTAGTTCTCGACGCGGAGGCCGAGCAGCTCGATCCGGTCCAGCGTGCGGCCGAGGTGTTCGAGGTAGCGGCGTTCGTAGTCGGCGTCGTCGCGGGTGCCCGCGGGCGCGTCGAGGGAGCGTACGGGCAGCCGGGCGAGGGCCGCCGCGATCTGGTCGCCCAGCCCGGACAGTCGCGTCAGCGCCTCGGCAAGGGCCCGCGGCGTGAACTCGGGCAGCCCCAAGACGACGCGCACCAGGCAGTCACAGCACTCGTCCAGCACGACGTCGTACAGCCGTGCGCCGGCCTCGCCCAGGTGCGCCTCGGACGCCGGCATCAGCGTGCGTACGCGGCGGGCGAGCTTCACCGGGTCGGCGTCGGCCGCGAACAGCGTGTCATCGGACAGGTCGGCCCGCTCCAGCGCGGCCGTGACCTCGGCGAGCACCGCCTGCCGGTCGCCGTCCGCCAGGCCGCCGTACTCGCGTTCGACCAGCGGCGTCACGCGTCTCTCCACCGCGTCGGCGATGTCGTCGAGCTGGCGTTCGAGCTTGCGCCGGGCGAACCGGTCGGGCAGGCCGATCCGGATCAGCTCGGTGAGCTCCTTGTCGCGGTCACCGGCCGCGGCGCGCGCGGCCAGCCACTCGCGTCCCGCGCGCTTGGCGACGGTCTTGCCCGCGACGGCCGCGGCGGCTTCGAGTCCTGTCATGCGATCCCCCGATTCACGGTGACATTCCGGAATCGAGACCTGGTTCGGCGCTGTTACCCGCGCGCCCGCCTCAGTCCGCGGCGGACTCGCGGAGGACCTCGGCAGCCTCGCGGCAACGGCGCAGGGCACCGCGCGCGTACGCGGGGGTCGCGCCGGCCAGGCCGCAGGTCGGGGTGAGGACGACGGCCCCGGCCAGGGACTTGGGGGAAAAGCCCAGGCGCCGCCACAGCTCGCGTACGCGGACGACGGCGGCGGCCGGCTTGGGCAGCGCGGCGTCGCGGCCCGGGACGACGCCCAGGAGGAAGCCGGTGCCCGCCTCCACGGCCTCGCCGATCGCCTCCTCGTCGCGCAGGAGGGACGCGTCGACCGAGATGGCCTTCGCGCCCGCACCGCGCAGCAGGGCGAGCGGGACCCGCGGCGCGCAGCAGTGCACGATCGAGAACGCCCCGGACGGCTCGATGACGCGGCGCAGGGTCTCCTCGGCACGTGGCGCCTCCACCGAGCGGATGCGGGAGAAGCCGCTCGCGGTGGGCACGGTGCCGGCGAGGACGCCCGGCAGTGACGGCTCGTCCAGTTGCAGGAGCACGGTCGCCCGCGGCAGCCGGCGGCGTACGTCGTCCACGTGCGCGGCGACGCCCTCGGCCAGGGAGGCGGTCAGGTCGCGTACGGCACCGGGGTCGGCGAGGGCGCGTTCGCCGCTGCGCACCTCGACGGACGCCGCGAGCGTCCACGGACCGGCCACCTGGACCTTGATCGGCCCGTCGAAGTCCGCGGCGAGCTCCTCCAGAGTGTCGAGATCCTGAGCGAGATGCCCGCGAGCGCGCGAGGTGTCGCGGCCCGGGTGGTCGGCGAAGCGCCAGCCGGACGGCTGGAGGCCCACGGCCAGATCGACGAGCAGACTCGCGGTACGGCCGATCATCTCGGTCCCGGGACCACGGGCGGGCAGCTCGGGCAGGTGCGGCAAATCCGGCAACTCGCCGAACACGACCCGAAGCGCCGCCGCCGGGTCCTCACCGGGGAAGGAACCGACACCGGTCACGGACCCCTCGGCCCACGGGAACTCATGCACGTCCCGAGCCTAGTGCCCTCCGGAGCGGGCCACACCGCGCCCGAGCCCGCCAGGCGTTCGCGAGGTTCGCGGGCGTTCCGTGGACTAGGCGATCAGCTGGGACAGGCGGTCGAGGCGGGCCAGCGTCGGGTCGATGGGTTCGGTCGGCAGGTAGAACAGGATCTCGTCCACGCCCGCGGCGGTCAGTTGCTCGACCGCGTCCGGCTTTGCGCGGGCCGCGTACGCGACGACCGGGACGTGGCGGCCGGCGCGGTCGCGGAGGGTTTTGATCGCCTCCGCGAGGCTGCCGTCGCGGTCGCGGCCGACGACCGGCATCCAGCCGTCGCCGTACTCCAGCACCCGCTCGAAGGTCTTCGGTCCCCACCCGCCGACCATGACCGGCGGGCGGCGTACGGGCTTGGGCCAGGAGAAGATCGGATCGAAGTCCACGAACTCCCCGTGGAACTCCGGGCGATCCTTCTCCCAGATCTCGCGTACGGCGAGGACGTACTCCCGCATGCGGGCCATCCGGGTCGCCGGGTCGATGCCGTGGTTGTGCATCTCCTCGCGATTCCAGCCGGCGCCGACGCCGAGTACGGCGCGGCCGCGGGTGACCAGGTCGAGCGAGGCGACCTCCTTGGCGAGGATGATCGGGTCGCGCTGGTTGACCAGGGCGATGCCGGTGCCGAGCTCCAGCCGCTGCGTGTGGATGCCGGCCGCGGTGAGGGCGATGAGCGGGTCCAGCGTCCGGTAGTAGTCGCGCGGCAGGTCGCCGCCGCCCGGGTACGGGGTCTCGCGGGAGGCCGGGATGTGGGTGTGCTCGGCGACGTAGAGGGATCCGAAGCCGCGCTCCTCCAGCGCAAGGCCGAGCGCGGCGGGCTCGATCCCCTCATCGGTCACGAACGTCGACACTCCGAATTTCATGCTTCTCCTCGAAAACGCCCAGGTGTCAGGCCATCGACGGCGCGGCGACCGCGATCGTCGCCGAGCCCAGCACGGTCTCGCCCGCGTACAGCACCGCCGCCTGCCCCTTGGCCACCCCGCGCGCGGGCCGGTCGAGCCGGATGCGCAGCGACGTGCCCTCGGCCGAGACGACGCAGTCGTGCACCTCGCCGTGCGCCCGCAGCTGGACGCGGCAGGCGAGCGGCCCGGCGGGCGGCGGGCTCAGCCACACCGGGCGCTCTCCCACGATCTCGTGTACGTCGAGCGCCTCGCGCGGGCCGACGGTGACGGTGTTGGTCACCGGGGAGATGTCGAGGACGTAGCGCGGGCGTCCGTCGGGCGCGGGCCGGCCGAGGCGCAGGCCGTGCCGCTGGCCGATCGTGTAGGCGTACGCGCCCTCGTGCTCGCCCAGCACCTCGCCGGCCGCGTCCACGATCGGGCCCTTCTCCGCGCCGAGGCGGTCGGCGAGGAAGCCCTTGGTGTCGCCGTCGGCGATGAAGCAGATGTCGTGGCTGTCCGGCTTGTCGGCGACCTGGAGGCCGCGGCGGGTGGCCTCCCGGCGTACGTCGGCCTTGGTGGTGTCGCCGAGCGGGAACATCGCGTGCGCGAGCTGCTCACGGGTGCAGACCGCCAGGACGTAGGACTGGTCCTTGCCCTCGTCGACGCTGCGCCGCAGCACGCCGTCCGCGAGCCGTGCGTGGTGGCCGGTGCAGACCGCGTCGAAGCCGAGCGCCAGCGCGCGGTCCAGCAGCGCCTGGAACTTGATCTTCTCGTTGCAGCGCAGGCACGGGTTGGGCGTACGGCCCGCGGCGTACTCGCGCACGAAGTCCTGCACGACGTCGCGGTCGAAGCGCTCGGCCAGGTCCCAGACGTAGAACGGGATGCCGATCACGTCGGCGGCCCGCCGCGCGTCGCGCGCGTCCTCGAGGGTGCAGCAGCCGCGTGCGCCGGTGCGGTAGGACTGGGGATTGGAGGACAGCGCGAGGTGGACGCCGGTCACCTCGTGACCGGCGTCGGCGGCACGTGCGGCCGCGACGGCGGAGTCCACTCCGCCCGACATGGCGGCGAGTACGCGAAGAGTCATGACCCCAACGAGGGTACGCGGTGCGGGCGGCCGGACCGCAAACGAGTAACCGCACGGGGCGGACGCGATGCCGTCCCGGCACGCATACGATTGGCGGCACTATGGGAATCTTCCGCCGCTCACCTGGCGCGTCCGCGTCGCACACCGAGGCCATCGCTCGTTTCTGGCAGTGGTGGCCGGGTGCGCGCAGACGGCTCGACGAGGGGGTGCCGGCCGACATCGCGGACGAGATGTCCGCGCATGTCGCGGCCATCCACGCCGATCTCGACTGGGAGATCGGCACGGGCCCCAGCCTGACCGTGAGCGGCGGCGGCGCGGGCGAGCTTCGCGGCATCGCCGAGCGCTGGCGGCTCGGCGCGCCCGGCGACGACTCGTGGCACTACCGCGCGGCGCGTCCCGCCGACCCGGCCATGCTGAGCGGCAAGCTCCAGTTCGGCGACCATGAGTTCGACCTGGAGTACGTGCGGATGGGCCTGCGCGCCGACTCCGCACGCGCGCGCGTGGACGTCGTCTCCTACCACCCGGACTTCCTGTTCGTGCCGGAGGAGACCCGGCTGGCCCTGACCCACCGGGTGCTCGACTGGGCGCTCGGCGAGGACGACGTGGCGCGCTGGATCGGCGTGGTCGCGACGGCCGAGGACGAGCCGATGGACGCACTGCCCGCGAGCATGCTGCCGCCGGTGGTCGAGCAGATCTCGGCGCCGTTCGGCGAGGCGGCCTGGCTGGTCGGCGAGGGCCGTACCCCGCTGGGCCACGCCGCGCGGGTCGCCGTGCGCTTCCCGCTGCACCGGCAGGACTACCCGCTCTGCGAGCTGTACGTCTCGGTCACCCTGCCGTACGCGCACGCCAACCCCGACCGGCTGCCGGTCGAGCCGTCCGCGGCGAAGCTGCGGGAGTTCGAGGAATCCGTCGAGCGACTCGGCACGCGCGCCGTACTGGCCGCGCACGAGACCGGTGACGGGCGGCGGGTCCTGCATCTCTACGCGGACCCGGCGTCGGGCGCGGTCGCCGACCTCGACCAGCTCGCGGCGTCCTGGCCCGAGGGCCGCGCGAAGGTCGCCGCCCAGCCCGACCCGGGCTGGAGCGCCCTCGCGCCCTACCGCCCCTGACCCACCCGGGCACCCACCGGACCGGCGTCCCGCCGCGGGTCGCGGGCTCAGGCCGCCGAGCGGCGTGCCGCTGACCCGGTCACAGGTGAACCCGTGGCGCTGGGCCGTGACATGCCGTGGCAGGTGTCAGTTCGCCCCAGGCGGTGGCCAGCGCCGGTCGCCGCAGGCGGTCGCCGGTGGCGGAGGGGCGCTCTTGGCCAAGTCCGGACCCGACGGGCGTCCCAAGGGTTCCGTGCTACACCGTGCCCGCGGCGGGCGGCCCTCGCCAAATGCCAGGGCCAGGCGCGAGCCCGGCGGGCGCTCCCTGGGGTTCCGGGATTTACACGGTGCCCGCGCGGCGGGCGCGTTCGACGACCGGGGCGATGGCTTCGGCGACGGCGTCGACGTCGGCCTCGGCCGAGGTGTGGCCGAGGGAGAAGCGCAGCGATCCGCGGGCGCGGGCCAGGTCGGCGCCCATGGCCAGGAGTACGTGGCTGGGCTCGGCCACGCCGGCCGAGCAGGCCGAACCGGTCGAGCACTCGATGCCGCGCGCGTCGAGCAGCATCAGCAGCGCGTCGCCCTCGCAGCCGGGGAAGGAGAAGTGCGCGTTGCCCGGCAGGCGGTCGAGCGGGTCGCCGTTGAGCACGGCGCCGGGAACCTCCTTGCGGATGCGGGCGACCAGGTCGTCGCGCAGGCCGGCGAGCCGGGCGGCCTCCTCGGGACGGCGCGCGACGGCGGCGCTGACGGCGGTGGCGAAGCCGGCGATGGCGGGCGCGTCCAGGGTGCCGGAGCGTACGTCGCGCTCCTGGCCGCCGCCGTGCAGCACGGGCACCGGGTCCAGACCCTTGGCGAGCAGCAGCGCGCCGACGCCGACCGGGCCGCCGAGCTTGTGCCCGGTGATGGTCATCGCGTCCGTACCGAACCGCAGGGGCAGCTGGGCGGCCGCCTGTACGGCGTCGGTGTGGAACGGGATGCCGTGCTCGCGGGCGATGGCGGCGAGTTCGTCGATCGGCTGGACGGTGCCGACCTCGTTGTTGACCCACATGACGCTGATGACCGCGACCGAGTCCGGGTCGCGTTCGACGGCGGCGCGCAGCGTCTCGGGGAGCAGCCGCCCGTACGCGTCGACGGGGAGGGCCTCCACGGTCGCGCCCTCGCGCTCGGCGAGCCAGGCGGCCGAGTCGAGTACGGCGTGGTGCTCGATCGCGCTGATCAGCACGCGTGTACGCGCGTGGTCGGCGGCGCGGCGCATCCAGAAGACGCCCTTCAGCGCGAGGTTGTCGGCCTCGGTGCCGCCGCTGGTGAAGACGACCTCGCTGGGGCGCGCGCCCATCGCCTCGGCGATGATCTCGCGTGACTCCTCGACGATCCGCCGTGCGCGGCGGCCGGAGGCGTGCAGTGACGACGGGTTGCCCACGCGGGTCAGCTCCGCGGTCATCGTCGCGATCGCCTCGGGCAGCATCGGCGTGGTCGCCGCGTGATCCAGGTACACCATGGCGGCCTCAGCCTATCCGCGCCTCCGAGGCGGAGCGACGGCCCCGCCTGGCCGTGACAGGTCAGCGAGCCCGGCGTCGCCGGTGACCTGGGGCAGGGTGTCCCGCGCGGGCGACACCGCCGCCGTACGGGAAGAAAGCCGCCGATCGTCCGGTTTGACCTTGTGTACCGTCCGGACGGTATAGTTAGGATCGCCATGAAACGAGACGCCCTCCTCGACGCCGCCGAGGCCCTGCTCTGCGAGCAGGGCACGCAGGCGCTCACCCTGTCCGCGGTCGCCGACCGCGCCGGGGTCAGCAAGGGCGGGCTCCTCTACCACTTCCACACCAAGGAAGCTCTGGTCAGAGGTCTCGTCGAACGGCTCGTCGAGGAGTTCGACGCGTTGATCGCCTCCTACGACACGGGCGGCCCCGGAGCGTACACACGCGCCTTCGTGGAGGCCAACTGCGCCGTGGTCATGGACCGCGACCAGTCACGCCTGCTCCGGCGGTGGGCGACGGTGAGCGCGGCGGCGGCCGATCCCGGGCTGCTGGCCCAGGTGCGCGATGCCATGCACCGCTGGCACGACCGCGACCCCGGCGACGATCCGGATCCCGTGGCCGCGCGCGTGGCGCGGCTGGCCGCCGAGGGACTGTGGGAGGTCGTCATGCACGACCCGGGCCTCTATGACGAGGCGCAGCTGGAAGAGCTGCGCGAACGGCTACTCGACCTGATCTAGGGACCAACCACCACACGAGCCGGCACCCGATCGGGTGCCGGTCCTGACGTGCGGAACTCACAACTGCGAAAAACCACAACTGCGAAAGAGGTGAAATCATGACGTCTCGGGTCCTCACCCGGGCGCGCCTGGGCACCGTACTCACGTTCGCCCTGGCCGGCATGCTCTGCGGAATCTGGGTGTCACGCACTCCGGCGCTCGCCGGCCGGTTCGGGCTGAGCGACGGCGCGGTCGGGCTGGCGATCCTCGTCTGGGGAGTCGGCGCCATCCTCGCGATGCAGGGGCTGCGGGGCGTCATCGCGCGGGCCGGCAGCGCCGCGGTGCTGCGCGCCGCAGCGCCGCTGACCGCCGTGAGCATGACCGTCGTCGCCGTCGCCCCGAGCTGGCCGCTGCTCCTCGTGGCCGTGGCGGTGTTCGGAATGACCTTCGGCCTGACCGACGTCGGCATGAACGCCCAGGGCAGCGCCGTGGAACGTTCCTGCGGCCGGCCCGTCATGAACGCGATGCACGCCGGCTGGTGCGCCGGCGCCATCTCCGGCGGGCTGCTCGGCGCGCTGAGCGCCGCGGCCGGGCTGTCGTTCGCCCAGACCCTGTTCGGCGGAGGGCTGCTCGCGCTGCCCGCGACCCTCGCGATCGGCGGCGCGTACCTCCCGGACGCCGCCCCCGACGGCACCACGGACGGCGCGGCCACAGCGGCCGCTCCACGGACGCGGCTGCCGCTCGTCGTCTACCTCGTCGGCGGACTGGCGTTCGCCGCGTTCATGATGGAGGGCTCGATCGCCGACTGGAGCGGGCTGTACCTGAACCGCGAGCTCGGGGCCGGCGAGGCGGTGGGCGCGCTCGGCTATCCGGTGTTCGAGGCCGCCATGCTGACGGGACGGCTCGCCGGCGACCGGCTGCGCACGCGCGTCGGGACCCGGCGGCTGATCACGTACGCGGGGCTCGGCACGGCCGTCGCGGTGGCGGTCGTCGTGCTGGCCCCGACGCCCCTGGTGGCACTGGCCGGGTTCATGCTCACCGGGCTGGCCATCTGCACGGTGATCCCGACCACGATCTCGGTCGCGGGCACGATCGTGCCCGGCCGGTCGGCCGGCGCGGTCGCCCAGGTCGGGGCGATGGGGTACGGCGGCCTGGTGCTGGGCCCGGTGGTGATCGGCTTCCTGGCGGACGTGTCATCGCTGCGCGTCGGGCTCGGCGTGGCGGCCGTGCTGGGACTGGTGATCGCGGCCGGCGCGCGGTACGTGCCGATGCGGCGGCCGGTCGTCGTCGCGGGCGGGCGCGCTGGCGAGCGAACGGGAGCACCCGTGCCCGTACGCGCCGCCGCCTGATCCAGGAGAACGCGGCGCCCCGGCGGTGGACCCGCCGGGGCGTCGTCGCACACTCAGGTGAGGGTGGGCGGGCCCATCTCGCCGACCACGAACGACGTCGCGGGCAGCTCGATCGCGCCGTCGCCCTCCCCCAGCGCGTCGTCGTAGTTGTCGGCGAGCCACCGGGTCATGGACGCCATGTCGTTCCAGGTCTCGCGGTTGGTGTGCGCGAAGCACTCGTCCAGCGTGGTCTGCAGGCCCGGGTCCTCGCGCAGCCACTCGTCGATCTGGACGCCGGTGTAGTACACGTGGTTGATCTCGTCCTGCATGATGTCGTCGAGGACCGGCAGCGACTCGTCGGAGAACTCCGGGAACCTCCGCTCGGCGAGCACCTCCTGGTACATCCGCAGTACGGTCCAGGAACGGATCTCGATCGAGTGCACCCGGCAGATGAACGCCCGCAGGTCGTCCTCGAAGTCGAGCACCTCCTCGACCGCGTCGGCGTCGAGATCGCCCTCCTCGACGTTGAATCCGGTCGCCTTTATCAATTCGAGGAACTGCTTGCTGTGCTTGAGTTCTTCGCCGACGTGACGGTGCATCTTCTTGGCCAACGACGGATCGGCGTACTTGTCGGCGATGATCTGAATCCGCGCCGCGCCCTTCGCCTCGTCGATGGAATTCTGGATGAGGTTGTAGGCGATCATCTTGCGGCTCGACAGCACCGTTCCGGTGATGCCGAACATGGCCGGCGTGCCGTACGCGAGTGTCGAGGTCAGCGCTTTCGCGACGGAATCCTTGTAGAGATGCTCGGGGGCGAAGCCGCGGCTGTCGTAGAGCTTGCTGAGGTCGATCAGAACATCCATCACTTCGTTCCTTTCTGAATCATCCCCGAACAATGGCCTCAAGCCGGTGCACCACGTCCGCGGGCAGGGGCATTCGGTCGATCTCGGCCCGGAGTTTCCCGGCCTTCTGCCGGTAACCGGGGTCATCGAAGAGTTCGCGCGCAGAGCGCCGGATCGCGTCCTCCGTCACCTCGGCGGGGGCGAGTGCGAGCCCCGTGCCGGCGCGCATGCATCCCTCCGCGGCACGGAAGCCGTCGGCCGCCTGCGGGAGGAGCAGCGACGGGATGCCGTGGCCGAGCGCGGCGAGCGTGGTCCCCGCGCCCGAGTGGCTGACGACGAGGTCGCAATGCGGCAGGAGCAGATGGTGCGGCAGGAACCGCTCCACGTGCACCGAGGGCGGCTGCGGGCCCAGCACGGAGGGGTCCTGGTCGGGGCCGGTCGTGACGACGAGTGAAAGGTCCTCCTCGCGCAGTGCCGCGACCACCCGCCCCAGCAGCTCGGTGTCGTGGTTGAAGACGGTGCCGAGGGTGACGTGCACGACGGGACCGGGCAGCGCGGTCAGCGACGCGGGCACCTCGGTGGCGTAGAGCCCGCCCGGCCGCCCGGTGCCCGACACCCGGAGCGGCAGGACCGATTCGGGCCGGCAGCCGTCCGGGAGCTGGAGGGACGCGGGCCAGACGTCGAGGTGCAGGCCCTTGAGCATGCCTCCGCCGGGCGGCACGTCGCGGCCCTGGCCGCGCCAGAGCGGCTCCAGCGGCGCCTCCGTGGAGGCGAGGACGGCGGACGGGAAGGACGGGCCGAAGGCGTGGCTGACGCCCGGGATCTCGGCCAACTCCGCCAGCAGCGGGCCGGCGAAGCTCGCGATGTCATAGAGCAGCAGGTCCGGACGCCACCGCTCGACGACGGGCGCCAGGTCGGCGAACGTGGCCGGCGCGTAGATCCCGGCCCACACGTTTGGCACGTGGAACGCCTGCTGCTCCTCGGGCGGCACGTCGACCGAGTCCGGGTGGCGCCGCAGCCGCTCGGCCCGCGCCGTGGCGCGGGTCGGGCCCGCCGGCACGGCGGCCACCCCTGAGGACTCGATCTGCGGGCAGAAGTCCGGCCCGGTGGCCATGCGCACCTCGTGCCCGGCGCGCTGGAGTTCCTGAATGATCGGAACCATCATCGCGATATGCCCGACACCGGGGACGCAAAGGCACAGAACCCTCATAAAGCCGCTTCTTCCATCTCACTCCGGGGCGGACCGGTGGTGTTCGCGCCTGATCCGGGCGTCTCCTAGCGAGCCGCCCGGACCAGGCAGTGAGTGATTACTTCTTGTTCTGCTTCGCGAACGCAGAGTTGGCGCGGACCAGACGGGGCGGCTCCTGCCCGCTGGTGGCGACGCGCTTGCCCATGACATTGGCCAGTTTCTGCTGGAGCTGCTGCGTCGATGCCATTCGCTTCTCCTCTGTCGAAGGAATCGTGATCGAACTTTCGGCCGCGGCGCGAGCACCCATAATCTGACCAGAAATCGAGTTCTGTCAAGTCTCAAGGAACTACTGGTCAAGGTCAGGAACGATGTTTCGACCCTGTCCACGGGGTAGACATTTGGGCCACGCGACACGGTTGTCAGACGGTGTGTCGAATGAAACGATTGGAACGATCTCGGCCAGGGAGGCACTGTGGCACTCTCGGCACCTCCCACGGCGATCCGCCCGGAGTCCTACCGGCTGGAGAACGGCCTGCGCGTGGTCATGGCCCCCGATCCGAGCCGTCCGGTCGCGGGCGTCGCGGTGCACTACGCGGCGGGCTTTCGCGCGGAGCCGCCGCCGCACGAGGGCCTCGCACACCTCGTCGAGCACCTCATGTTCGCCGGGTCGGCGCGCGTCGGCCCGATGGAGCACGCCGAGCGGATCCTGGGCGCCGGCGGCTCGCTCAACGCCACCACCCGCCCGGACCACTCCGTCTACTTCCAGGTCGTGCCCTCGGCCGCGGTCGAACTCGCACTGTTCCTGGAGGCCGACCGGATGCGGTCCCTGCGCCTGACCGAGGAGAACCTCGCGGCGCAGGTCGCGGTGGTCAAGGACGAGATCGCGCTCAGCGTCTCGAACCAGCCGTACGGCGGGTTCCCCTGGCTGCTGCTGCCGCCGGTGATGTTCGACTCCTTCGCCGACCGGCACAACGGCTACGGCGAGCCGGAGCGGCTGGAGGCGATCACGATGGCCGACGTCGAGGACTTCGTCGCGCGGTTCCACTCCCCCGCCAACGCGGTGCTCACCGTGGCCGGCGGCGCCCCCGCCTCCCTGCTCCGCGAGCTGGTCGAACGCCACTTCGGCGACATCACGGGCGGTCACGCGCCGCCGCGTACGCGGGCCGTCGAGCCGGTTCGGGAGAGCCGCCGCGAGCTGCGCTTCGACGCGTTCGCCGCCGAGCCGGCGCTGGCCATCGGTTGTCGGACGCCGGATCCGGCCGTGGACCCCGGCGGTCACCTCGCCTGGGTGCTGCTCGCGGATCTGCTCGCCGACGGCCCCACGAGCCGCCTCCACCGCCGTCTCGTCGGACGCGAGCGGCTGGCCACGAGCGTCTCCGGCTACCTCGGCGCGTTCGGTGAGCCGTTCGCCGCCGCCGACCCCGTACCGCTCCAGCTCGAGGTCTACCACCCGGCGAGCGTCCCGGCCGACCGAGTGCTCGCCGCGGTCGAGGAGGAGATCGGCGCGCTGGCCGGCGACGGCACGGAGGCCGGCGAGTTCGCGCGCGTGCGCCGCAAGGCCGCCGCGGCACTGCTCCGCTCGCACGACCAGGTGCTCGAACGCACGCTCGCCCTCGGCGCGCTCGCCCTGCACCGCGGCGACGCGCCGCTGGCCGACACGCTGCCGGAGCTGCTCCTCGGCGTGCCCGCCGAGGACGTGCACGCCGCGGCACGCGCGATGGCGCGCGCGCCGCGCGCCGTTCTCGAACTCCGGCCCAAGGAGGAGCGGTGAGCCGGCGGTCCGCGATGCCTCCGCTCGCCGCCGTCCCGCGCCCGGCGCTGCCCGGCGCGGCCCGGTGGAGTCTGCCGAACGGCCTGCGCGTCATCGCCGTACGCCGGCCGAGCGTGCCGATGGCCGAGCTGCGGCTGTGGATTCCGTGGCCGGGCGGCACACGTGCGGCGGCCGCCACCGAACTGCTCGCCGAGACGCTGCTCGCGGGCACGCGCCGGCGTACGGGTCTCGGGCTCTGCGAGGCGCTCCAGGGCATCGGCGGCGGCCTGGCCGCCTCCGCCGACCCGGACCGCCTGGGCCTGGCCGGGTCCGCGCTGTCCGGCGAGTTGACCGCGCTGCTCGGCGTGCTGGCCGAGGTGCTCGTGTCGGCCGATTATCCCGGCGAGGAGGTCGCCGCCGAGCGCGAGCGGCTGGCGCAGAGCCTGGAGATCGACATGAGCCGGCCGGACGTGCTCGCGCGCATGGCGATGCTCGCCGGGCTCTATGGCCCCGGCCACCCGTACGCGGCCGAGCTGCCGCCGGCCGCCGAGGTGCGCGCGGTGACGCCGGAGGTGCTGCGCGAGACGCACGCGCGCGTGGTCTCGCCGCGCGGCGCCGTCCTCGTCCTGGTCGGCGACATCGACGCCGACGCCGCGCGGGTCGAGTGCGAGCGCGCGCTCGGCGCGTGGACGCCGCCCGCGCCGGCACCCGGCGTGCCCGCGGCGGCGGCGTGCGGCGACGCACGGCCGGGCGTCCTGGTGCACCGTGCCGACGCGACGCAGGCCAACATCCGCCTCGCCGTGCCGGTCCCCGGACTACGCGACCCGCGCCACCCCGCGCTGGAGCTGGCCAACCTGGTCCTCGGCGGATACCTGTCCTCGCGGCTGTTCCGCCGGCTGCGGGACGACCTCGGCTACGCCTACCGGGTCCACAGCTCCGTCGAGCACGCGCGCGCCGGCTCGCGGCTGATCGTCGAGGTCGACGTCGCGAGCGAACTCGTGGCCGAGACGCTCGCCGAGATACGACGGGAGCTGCGGCGCCTGGCGTGCGAACCGCCCGGCGAGGAGGAGCTGCGGCAGGCGCGCGACTTCGCGCTGGGCGGTCTCGCGCTGGAGACCGGCTCCCAGGTCGACGTGGCGATGCTGCTGCTGCGCCTCGTCCCGTTCGACCTCGACCTGGCGTGGGTCGACCGGCACTTCTCGGCGCTGGCCGACGTGACGCCCGCCGGCGTCGCCGAGGTCGCCGGGGAGTTCCTGGCGCCCGCGCGGTTCGTCACCGCGGTGGTGGCCGACGCCGCGGCCACCGGCGACGTGCACGGGCTGCGCCCGATCCGAGAGCAGAGGGAGTCCTGAATGAGCGGCAAGCCGATCGTGCTGGGCGAGGGCGAGGGGCAGGTCTACCGCGCACGCGGCAGCGCCATGGTCTTCAAGGCCGGACGGGCCGAGACCGACGGGCGGTTCTCCTTCATGGACCGTACGCTCCCGCCCGGCGGCCGCCGCCCGCCCAAGCACGTGCACGTCGCGGCGGCGGAGGCGTTCTACGTGCTGGCCGGTGAGATCGAGTTCTGGCTGGACGACGACACGACCCGGCAGGAGGCCGGGGCGTTCGTGCTCGTGCCGGGCGGGGTCTCACACAGCTTCGCCAACGCCGGGCCCACGCCGGCCCGGCTGCTGATCCTGCACGCGCCAGCGATGGACGCCTACTTCTCGGACCTGCACGAGCTGTGGCTGGCCGACGAGCCGCCCACGCCGGAGGCCGAGAAACAGCTCATGAGCCGGCACGGCATGGTGCCGGAGGCGTGAGGGCGGCCGCCGAGCCGTCCTTACGCGAACTGTGGCGGCTCGATCCAGACGTGACCCACCTCAACCACGGGTCGTTCGGTGCGGTCCCCGTGGCCGTACGCGAGGAGCAGGCGCGCCT
This sequence comes from uncultured Actinomycetota bacterium, assembly GCA_963799975.1. GTDB lineage: Bacteria > Actinomycetota > Actinomycetes > Streptosporangiales > Streptosporangiaceae > Actinoallomurus. Next base: position 3,189,893 of record CAWCZF010000006.1, read on the forward strand.
ACGGGCCGAGCTCGACGAGAACCCGATGCGGTTCCTGCGCCGCGTCCTGCCCGCGCGGCTCGCGGAGGCGCGTGCCGTCGCGGCGGGCTTTTGCGGCGCCGACCCGGACGGGTTCGCGTTCGTGCCCAACATCATGACGGGCGTGAACACCGTGCTCGCCGCGGTGCCGCTCGGGCCGCGCGACGAGGTGCTCGTCACCGAGCACGCGTACGGCGCGGTCGTGCTGGCCGCCGAGCGCGCCTGCGCCCGCGCCGGCGCGACCCTGCGCGTCGTACGGTTCGGGCTGGACGAGGGCGACGCGGACCGCGCCGAGGCGGTACGCGCCGCGGTGACCGGCCGTACCCGGCTCGCGATCGTCGAACACGTCGCGTCGGGCACCGCGGTCGTGCTGCCCGTGGCCGAGATCGTCGCGCGGCTGCGCGACCTCGGCGTCACGGTGCTGGTCGACGGCGCGCACGCGCCCGGCATGATCCCGGGCGCGGTGGACCGGCTCGGCGCGGACTACTGGGTCGGCGCGTTCCACAAGTGGGTGTGCGCCCCGCACGGCGCCGCCGGCCTCGTCGCGTCGCCCGCCCGGCGGAAGCGGCTGGAGCCGCTGGTCGCGACGTGGGAGCTCGCCGCCGGCTACCCGGGCTCGTTCGGCACGCAGGGCACCGCCGACCCGACGCCGTACCTGACCGTGCCGGCCGCGATCGGCTTCCTGTCCGCGCTGGGCGAGGACCGGCTACGGCGCAACGATCGACTGGCCGACGACGGCTCGCGCGTGGTGGCCGACGCCTTCGGCACGTCGGCCGACCTGCCGCGCGGGCCGTTCCGCTGGATGCGCCTCGTGCCGCTGCCCGCGCGTCCGCCGCTGGACAACGCCGCCGCCAAGGCCCTCCAGGACCGGATCGCCGAGGAGCTGGCGGTGGAGACCTCGGTGGTCTCCTGGCGCGGCCGCGGCTGGATCCGGGTGTGCGCGCACGCGTACAACACTCCGGCCGACTTCGAGCGGCTCGCCGGGTTCGCGCGGCGGATCCGCCGGTGGCTGTGACCGGCGGCGCCTACCGGCGGGTGTGGGCGGCCGCGACGATCTCGGCGACCGGCGACGGCATGCGGCTCGTCGCGCTGCCCCTGACGGCCGCGCGCCTCACCCGCGACCCGCTGGAGGTGTCACTGGTCACGGTCGCCACCTCACTGCCCTGGCTGCTGTGCTCGCTGCACAGCGGCGCCCTGGTCGACCGCGCCGACCGGCGGCGGCTGATGCGGGCGGGCAACGCGTTCCAGGCGGTCGTCATGGGCGCGTTCGCGGTGGCCGTCGCGGCGGGACGGCAGAGCGTCGCGCTGCTCGTCGTGCTCGCGCTGGTCGTCGGGGCAGCGCAGACGGTCCTCGACCTGGCCGCGCAGGCGATCCTGCCCGCGGTCGTCCCCCGCGAGGAGCTCGGGCGCGCCAACGGGCGGCTCCAGGCCGGAGTGCGGACGACCGGGACGCTCGCCGGACCGGCGCTGGGCGGCATGCTCCTCACGGTCAGTGCGAGCGCGCCGTTCGTGATCGACGCGGTCTCCTTCGCGCTGGCGATGCTGATCGTCTCCGGCCTCCCGCGCGAGTGCGGCGCGGTGGCTCCCTCGTACGGCCCCCAGCGGATCACCGCCCAGATCAGGGAGGGGATGGCCTGGCTCTTCCGGCATCGCCTGCTGCGCACCCTGTGCGGGGTGCTGACGGTGTGGAGCCTCGTGGACACCGCCGTGCTGGCGATCCTGCCGCTGTACGCGCTGGAGGCCCTGCGCGTGCCGGAGGGCGCGGTGGGCTGGCTGCTCGCGGCCGGGGCCGTGGGCGGGATCCTCGGCAGCCTGCTCGCCGGGCGGATCATGGCGCGCGCCGGGAACACCGGGGCGATCTGCGGTGCGCTGGCCGCCGTCGCCATGTCCTACGCCGGGCTGGCGGCGAGCCGTACGGTGACCGTCGCGGCCCTGATGCTGCTGCTCATGGGCATCGCCTCGGGCGTCTGGGTGGTGGTGGCGACCTCGCTGCGCCAGACGGCCGTGCCGGCGCGGCTGCTGGGGCGGGTGAGCAGCGCGTACCGGTTCACCGGGTTCGGCGGACGGCCGGTCGGGGCGGCGCTCGGCGGCCTGGCCGCGCGGGAGTTCGGCCTGCGGCCGCCCCTCGCGGCGGGCGCGGCGGTCATGCTCGCCGCCACGGCCGCCTTCGCCCTGCTCGCGGTACGGCGGCCGCTGGAGCCGCGGCCCTCCGGCGACCTCGAACACACCGGCTGACGACGGGCGGACGCCCCCGGCGGGGACGTCCGCCGTCGCGCCTACCTGCGCTTGGTGATCTCCTCGGTGAGCTGCGGCGCGACCTGGAACAGGTCGCCGACCACGCCGTAGTCGACCAGCTCGAAAATCGGCGCCTCGGAGTCCTTGTTGATGGCGACGATCGTCTTGGAGGTCTGCATGCCGGCCCGGTGCTGGATCGCGCCGGAGATGCCGACCGCGATGTAGAGCTGCGGCGACACCGTCTTGCCGGTCTGGCCGACCTGGAAGCTGTGCGGGTACCAGCCGGCGTCGGTGGCCGCGCGCGAGGCGCCCACCGCCGCGCCGAGCGAGTCGGCCAGGCCCTCGATCAGCTTGAAGTTGTCCGCGCCGCCGACGCCACGGCCGCCGGAGACCACGATCGTGGCCTCGGTCAGCTCCGGCCGCTCGCCCTTCTCCTGTACGACCTGCTCCACGACGCGTGCGCCCTTGTCGGTGTCGGAGAGGTCGACCGACACCTGCTCCTCCTCCGGCGTGGAGGGTGACGCCTCGGGGGCGATCGCGTTGGGGCGTACCGCGATGATCGGCGTGCCCTTCGACACCTTCGCGTGCGACACGATGGCGCCGCCGAAGATCGAGTGCTCGCCGACGAAGCCGTCCGCGACGCCGACCACGTCCGTGAGGACGCCGGAGGAGATCTTGACCGCGAGCCGGCCCGCGACCTCCTTGCCCTCGGCGGTCGCGGCCACGAGCACCGCGGCGGGGGACCTGTCGGCCACGAGCCGGGCCAGCAGTGCCGCCTTCGGCGCCACGACGAAGGAGGTCAGGTCCTCCTCCGCGCCGATGTAGACCTTGGCCGCGCCGTACTCCGCCAGCTTGTCCTTCGCGCCCTCATAGCCGGGCCCGATCCAGACCGCCGATGCCTCGCCGTGCTTGCGCGCCAGCGTCAGCAGCTCGTACGTGACCTTCTTGACCTCCTCGTCGACATGGTCGACGAGGACGAGAATCTCCGCCATTTCCCCGCCCCTCAGATGAACTTCTTCGACGCGAGGAACTCGGCGGCCTTCGTGCCGCCGTCACCCTCGTCCTTGACGATCTGCCCCTGCTCGCGCGGCGGGGCGTCGGCGAAGTCGACGACCTCGGTGGAGGCGCCCGCGAGCCCGACCAGGGCGGCGTCGATCTCGGCGTCGGCGACGCCGAACCGCTCGACCGGCTTCTTCTTGGCCGCCATGATCCCCTTGAAGGAGGGGTAGCGCGGCTCGTTGATCTTTTCGACCACGCTGACGACCGCGGGCAGCGACGCCTCCACGCGGTCGAAGCCGTAGTCGGTGATCCGCTGGGCCTTGATCGAGGTCCCGTCGATCTCCACCTTGTCGACGAGCGAGACCTGGGGGACGCCGAGCCGCTCGGACAGCATCGCGGCGAGCATGCCCGTACGTGCGTCGGTCGACTCCGAGCCCAGGATGACCAGGTCGAACCCGATCTTCTTCAGGACCTGGGCGAGCGCGTAGGAGGTCGACAGGCCATCGGAGCCGTGCAGCGCCTCGTCGGAGACGAAGACGGCCTTGTCGGCGCCCATGGCGAGTGCCTTGCGGATGGAGTCGGACGCCTTGTCCGGCCCCATGGTGAGGACGGTCACCTCCCCGCCGTGGGCCTCCTTGATCGTCAACGCCTCCTCGACGGCGTACTCGTCGAGTTCGTTGATGACGCCGTCGGCGGCCTCGCGGTCGAGGGTGCTGTCGTCGGGCCTCAGCTTGCGTTCGGTCGCCGTGTCGGGCACCTGCTTCACGCAGACGACGATGTTCATTCCGGGTACGCCCTCCCTGCACACTTCATAACGCGCCTCTCTCCGTCCCGCCATCGCCTGTGCCCAACGGGACAGGCGCCGCCCGGTCGGGTCGGCGCGGGTCAGCCATGCTTTCGCACCATAAGCCTGTCAAACGCCCGAAGCACATTCGGCCCCGGGTCGCCCACAGCATGATGTTACCCATCAGTAGCCAACCGGCAAAACCGGCCGCACGCCCGGCTAGCGGAAGCTGTGGCGTACGGAGTGCTGGAAGTGCGACAGCTTCTGGCCGATGGCGTTCTCCAGCTCATATGTCGGGGCGAAGTTCGGCTGGAACACGATCGCGCCCGCCACCGCGGCCAGCGCCAGCACGCACAGCAACAGCCCAGCGACCGCGATCCGGCGCGGCTCGCCGGCGACCGCGACGAACACCCGGACCAGTTGGCGCCGCGGCGCTCGCACCCCCGGCGCGGCCAGGATCACGTACGCCCCCACGCCCGCGCCCCAGGCGGCGCCCACCAGCGGTGCCACCTGGACGTCCGCCGCCGCGCCGGTCATCACCAGCAGCGGCACGGCGACCGCCAGGACCGCGGCGTACGGGAGGCAGGCGAGCGTGCCGGCGCAGCCGCGGAGCAGGTCGAGGGGCGCGGTCAGCGGGCCGGCCAGGAGGCGCAGCAGGCCGCCGCCCTGGTGACGGCGGGCGTGCAGGTCGCCCGCCCGCAGGTACGACGCCGCGGAGAGGGCGAGCACGAGACCGAAGAAGGGCAGCACGACGGCGGAGCCGACCACGATCGCGACGAGCAGGTAGGCGAAGAGCCGTGCCCAGCCCTCGATCACGGCGTCGGCGGCGTGAGTGTCCGCGAGCCGTTGCGTGGGAGCCGCTCGGGCCTCGTCCGACGTCATCGTGAGGCCCAGCCTAGCGGCGCGGCCACGCCGTGATCACAAGCGTGAGCGCAGATCGTCGATCACGGGGCGGACCTGGTCGGCCAGCCGCCCCAGGACTCCGTACGGCGAGGGGAGCGGAAACCACGACGGCGGCACCGCCCAGGCGGCCAGCACCGCCACGGCGGCGAGCGCGGCGACGGCCAGTCCGACGCCCGCCGCCGCGCCCCGGCCGCGCGCCAGGGCCGACAGGACGCGTACGAGCTGGCGTCGCGGGGCCATTACGCGCGGCCCGGCGAGGGTCGTGTACGCGAAGACGAACGCGGTCCACTTCGTGACGGCGCCGGATCCGATGGACCCGTCGAGCTGGCCCCGGACGTAGAGAGCGGTGCCGACCGCCGTCGCGGTCAGCGCGGCGTAGGCCAGCGTCGGCACCAGCAGGGCGGTGGCACGCGCCTTCGCGCGTCCGGGCGCGCGCATCAGGTCGCCGGTGGTCTGCAACGGGAGGCGGCGGCCGCGCACGGCCGCGTCGCCGGCCCGCAGGTACCAGGCGGCGGCCACCACGGTGACGCCCGCGACGACGGGCAGCAGGGCGCAGGCCGCCGAGGCGGCCACGATCAGGGGGTAGGCGAGCAGCTTGTAGACCGCCAGCGGCGGCCGGGGTACGGCGGGCTGCTGTTCGGCGAGAGTGGGCTCGGTGGCCTGCGTACGGTCGGCGACGGTGCGCGACGCCGGGCCGCCGGGGTCGACGCCGCGCACGCGGCGCGCCAGCTCCACCGCGGACGGCCGACGGGCCGGGTCGCGGTCGAGCGCGGCGCGTACGAGCGGCTCCAGGCCGGGCGGCACGCCGCCGAGGTCGGGACGGCCCTCGATGACGCGCTTCAGCACCGACTCGAGCGAGCCGGTGCCGTACGGCGACCGCCCGCTCGCCGCGAACGTCACGGTCGCGGCCCAGCCGTACACGTCCACCGGCGGTCCCGGCGCCGCGCCCTCGATGAGCTCGGGCCCCATGTAGCCGGGCGTGCCGACGACCTGCCCGGCGCGGGTGAGCCGGGTCGCCTCGACCCCGTGCGCGATGCCGAAGTCGATGACGACCGGGCTGCCGCCGACGAGCATGACGTTGTTCGGCTTCAGGTCGCGGTGGACCACGCCCGCGGCGTGGATCGCGACGAGCGCGTCCGCCAGCCCGGCCGCGAGGCGCAGCAGCGGCTCGCCGGTCAGCGGCCCGGACGCGCGCACCGCGTCGTCCAGCGGGCGGCCGTGGATGAACCGCGTGACGACGTACGGGCGTGCGCCCGAAACGTCCGCGTCCAGGACCTCCGCGACGTACGGGCTGCGCACGCGCCGCATGGTTTCCACCTCGCGTGCCAGCCGGCGGCGGAAGTCGGTGCTCGCGGCCAGCTCCGGCTTGAGCAACTTGATCGCGACCTCGCGGTCGCCGTGGCCGACCGCGCGCCGCACCACGCCCATGCCGCCCTCGCCGACGAACTCCAGCAGCCGGTACGGACCCGCCTGCTCCGTGTCGGTCACCGGCGTGCTCCTGGGTCAGTTGCCGCGCAGATTGCGTATCTCATGCCTCAGATGCGCCAGGTTGTGGTTGAACTGGGGGAAGTCGAACGGCCGCAGGTCCGGCGTCTGGCTCAGCGAGAAGGACACGAGGAAGAAGACGAGCAGGCCGACGACGCCCACGACGATCCACGCGCGTTCGCGGCGTGGCGCGACCGCGCCCCAGACTCGGGCGAGCTGGCGGCGTGCCGGTTCGCTGCCGGGCCCGACGCACGTGAGGACGATGAACGCCACGGCGCTGAACGACAGGGCGCGGGCGATGGTCATCTCGCCCTTGGACGCCAGCGCGATGACCAGCACGACCGCGCCCCCCAAGATGCCGATCGGGCTGACCAGCGCCATCACGAGCCCGGAGCGTACGACCGAGAACGGGGACCGCACGATCACTCCGGCGACGTCGGCCGGCCGCGGGCCCCTGCGCGTCCGCCGGCTGGTCAGGCTCTGGTGCGCGCGGTCGGCGGTGCGCAGCAGCAGCATGACGATCAGCACGATGATCACCGCGACGGAGGGCGCCACCATGGCGAGCCCGGCGGCGCCGGCGAGCAGGATGAAGCTGAGGAGCCGGTAGAGCCCGTATGGCTTGGGGCCATCGGGCTTGGGCGCGGGGTCGGGCGGCCGCTCGCGTACGGGCTGCTGACCCTGCTGGTTCTGCTGGTTGTACGGCGGTGGGCCGTAGGCCGCCGGTGGCGGCTGCGGCGGCGGGTAGGCCGGCGGGAGCTGGCCGCGAAAGTCGCGCGGGTTGGCCAGCGGCGGGGCGGCCACGGCGGTGAGCGGCCTGGTCTTCGGGGCCGCCGCGGGCGCGTCGAACGTCGTGCGCTCGACGTCGAGGCGCGAGGTCAGCCCCACGAGCGCCTGTGCGGTCGGGCGTTCGGCCGGGTTGCGCGCCATCGCGGCGCGCACCAGCGGCAGCAGCGCGGGCGGGACGCCGTCCAGGTCGGGCCGGCCCTCCATGATCTTGTAGAAGATCGACTCGAAGGTGCCGGAGCCGAACGGCGCGCGGCCGGTGGCGGCGAAGGCGATCGTGCTGGCCCACGAGTGCACGTCGGCGGGCGCCGCGGCGTCCTCACCTTCGATGATCTCCGGTGCGAGGTAGCCGGGCGTGCCGATGACCAGGCCTGTGGCGGTGAGCCGCGTCGCGTCGACGCCCTGCGCGATGCCGAAGTCGATGACGACCGGCTCGCCGTTGTCGAGGAACATGACGTTGCCGGGCTTGAGGTCACGGTGGATGATCCCCGCGCCGTGGATCGCCGACAGGGCCGCGGCCAGCCCGGTGGCGAGCCGCTGCAACTCGTGCAGCTTCAGCGGCCCGCGGTCGCGTACGGCCTGCTCCAGCGTGCGCCCGGGGACGAACTGCGTGACGACGTAGGGCGGCTCGGCCGTGACGTCGGCGTCGACGATCTCCGCGACGTGCGGGCTGTGCACCCGCCGCATCGAGTCGACCTCGCGGGCCAGGCGGCGCAGCGCGGTCTGGTCGGAGGCGACGCCCGGGCGCAGCACCTTGATGGCGACCTGCCGCCCCTGGGCGTCGGTCGCCAGATGCACGACGCCCATGCCGCCTTCCCCGATCTTCTCGAGCAAGCGGTATCGGCCGATGTTCTGCCCGGACGTGTCTGCCCCCTCCATAGTTCCGCCACGATACCCGTGCGTGTCAGGTCAAGCGGGTGCCAATCGGGACATCGTCACGAGGCGCACCCGGTCGGCCCAGCGTAAGCCGGGCGGCGAGCCAGGCCGCGGCAGGCCGCTCGGCCGGATCGCGCCGCAGGGCCACGCCGAGCAGTGAAAGCACTGGCTCGGGCGTGCCGCCGAGGTCGGCGGCCCCGCGGAGCACGCGGAAGCACACGCCGTGCAGGGAGCCCGCGCCGAACGGCGGGCGGCCGGTCGCGGCGTAGGCGACCGTGGCCGCCCAGGAGAAGACGTCGCTCGCCCGGCTCGACGCGCCGCCGTCGATCAGCTCGGGCGCGGTGTAGCCGGGCGTGCCGGTCAGCATGCCGGCCTGGGTGACCTGCTCGGCGCCGGCGTCCTGCGCGATGCCGAAGTCGATGATCTTCGGGGCGCCGTAGACGACCATGACGTTGGCCGGCTTGAGGTCGCGGTGCAGGACGCCCGCGCCGTGGATCGCCGCCACGCCCTGCGCGAGCCGGCCCGCGAACACCGTCAGCGCCTCGCCGCGGATCGGGCCGAATCTGGTCACGAGATCGCCCAGCGGCACCCCGTCGGCGAACTCGGTCACGATGAAGGGCCGCTCCCCCGTCAGGCACGCGTCGTACGCCTCGGCGACGTACGCGCTGCGTACCCGCGCCATCGCGCGCGCCTCGCGGGCCAGCCGCTCGCGAATGGCCGGGTCATCGGCCAGTTCGGGGTGTGGCTCCTTGATCGCGACGATCCGCCCGTACGGGTCGGCCGCACGGTGCACCACGGACGTGGCGCCCTCTCCGGCCGGCCCGAGCAGATCGTAGGAGCCCAGCGGCCGAACCCCCATGACGTTCATGACCGGTTCGACGCGAGATCACGAGCGCGGGTTCCGAGTAATGTCCGGGACATGGACGATCTGGCGCCACGGCTCCGTGCGGTCTGCGACCTTCTCATGGCCTGGACGCGCGAGGGCGCGGGCCGTCACGAGTACGACGGCCGGGCGCCCGACTACTCCGTCGCGGGCGTGCGCGACGCGCTGAAACGCGTCGGCGAGGGCGACCCGCTGGACGACGCGCACGACGAGGCGCACCTGCGCGTCTTCGAGACCTACCTGCGGGTGGCGTACGGCGAGCTCGAACTGCACCGCCGCAACCCGATCGACCATCTCGGCGCGCTCGACCTCGCCTGCTATGACCGGGAGTACGCCCCGGCCGCCGAGCGAGAGGCGGCGCGTACGCGGCACCTGGCGCTGTGGCCGGAGGTGGCCGACACCGCGGTCCGCACGCTCGACCTGATGCCCGCGCCGATCGCCGGCGCGCTGCTCGGCCCCGTACGCGGCCTGGCGGCCGGCATCCCGGCCGGCTCCGGCGAGGCGGGCGAGAGAGCGCGGTCCGCGCACGCGCGGCTCGTCGCGCACGTGGAGCGCGCCGCCGAGCACGGCGACCCGGACGCCGCGCTGGGCGCGCCCGCGCTGGCCCGGCTGATGGGCTCGGCCGAGGGACTCGACCTCGACCTGGACGTCCTGGCCGCCGACGCCGACCGCGAGCGCGACCGGCTCATGGAGCGGCTGACGGAGGCGTGCGCCCGGCTCGACGGCGCGAAGGCTCCGCTGGAGCTGTGCCGCGAGCTCGTACGCGACCATCCCGACGCCGACGGTGTGATCGAGGCGTCGCGGCACTGGACCGAACGGGCCCTGGCCTTCACCCGCGAGCACGACCTGGTGCCCTACCACGACGGAGAGTGCCTGGTCGGCCCCTCGCCGGAGTCGCGGCGGTGGGGCATGGCGATGATGTCGTGGGCGGCGCCGGGCGAGCCCGACGCGCCGTCCTGGTACCACATCACGCCGCCGGAGCCGACCTGGCCGGCCGAGGACGTCGAGGACTGGCTCCAGGTGTTCAGCGCGACGACGCTGCCCGGCGTCACCGTGCACGAGGTGGCGCCCGGGCACTTCTCACACGGCCGTGCGCTGCGGCACGCGCCGACGCCCGTACGCCGGACGCTCTTCTCCGAGGCGTTCGCCGAGGGCTGGGCGCACTATGCCGAGGAGCTCTGCGTCGAGGAGGGTTTCCTGGCCGAGGACCCGAGGTTCGCGATCGGGGTGTGGCTGGAGGCGCTGGTGCGGGTGACCCGGCTCGCGTGCGCGATCGGCGTGCACCGCGGGGAGATGACGGTGGCGGACGGCGCGCGCCGGTTCGCCGCCGACACGCATCTGGCCGGGTCGGCGGCGCGCTCGGAGGCCGGGCGCGCGGTCTTCGATCCGACGTACGGCCGGTACACGCACGGCAAGCTGGAGATCCTGCGACTGCGCGAGCGCGCATGTGCGGAGTGGGGCGCCGGTTACTCGCCGCAGCGCTTCCACCGGGCGATGCTGGAGCTCGGCTCGCCGCCGCTCGGACTGCTGTCCGCCGCGCTCGCCTGAGGCGCCGGGGCCTTACTGACACACCGCACCAACACACCGCGTGGCAGAACACCACGGTGGTTCCCACCCGCGTGCCAGGGCGCTCCTAGGGACTTCCCAGACTTTTCTGGCATTATGACTACTTGTCATACCGGAATAATAGGGAAGGCCAGAGATGAAGCGGTTCGTGGCACTCGCGATCGTGGGCTGCCTGGCACTCACCTCGTGCCGGGCGGACGCCGCGCTACGGGGCTCGCGACAGCGGGCGGCGCAGGCGCAGGATCGGCCCAACATCGTCTTCGTGCTCACCGACGACCTCGCGACCAACCTGGTCCAGTACATGCCGCAGCTCCAGCAGCTTCAGCAGAAGGGGACCTCCTTCACCCACTACTTCGTGACGGACTCGCTGTGCTGCCCGTCGCGTTCGTCGGCGTTCACCGGCAAGTTCCCGCACAACACGGGCGTCTTCACCAACGGCGGATCGGACGGCGGCTACGCGGCGTTCAACGCCCACGGCAACCCCCAGCACACCTTCGCCACCGCCATGCAGGCGGCCGGCTACCGCACCGGCATGATGGGCAAGTACCTCAACGGCTACCAGCCGCAGGACCCGGTGCCGCCGGGCTGGAGCGAGTGGGACGTCGCCGGCAACGGCTACCCCGAGTTCAACTACGCACTCAACGAGAACGGCCAGGTCAAGCAGTACGGCGACCAGCCGTCCGACTACCTGACCGATGTCTTGAACCGCAAGGGGCAGGACTTCATCGCCCAGTCCGCGCAGGCCGGCAAGCCGTTCATGCTGGAGCTGGCGACGTTCGCCCCGCACGGGCCCTTCACGCCGGCTCCGCGCGACGCGGACAAGTTCCCCGGCCTCCAGGCGCCGCGCGGCCCCGCGTTCAACGAGGCCGACATGTCGGACAAGCCCGCGTGGATCAAGGACCACCCGAAGCTCACGGCCGCGCAGATCACCAAACTGGACACCTCGTTCCGCAAGCGCGCCCAGGCCGTACAGGCGGTCGACAAGCTGCTCGGCGACATCCAGACGGCGCTGAAGAACAACGGCGTCGACCGCGACACCTACATCGTGTTCGGCTCCGACAACGGCTTCCACATGGGCCAGCACCGGCTCCTCCAGGGCAAGATGACCGCTTACGACACCGACATCAACGTGCCGCTCGTCGTCACCGGGCCGGGCGTCGCGGCGAACCAGAAGCCGGCCGAACTGGCGCAGAACACCGACCTGTGCCCGACCTTCGAGGACCTCGCCGGCGTCACGGTGCCGTCCGCGGTGGACGGCCACTCGCTCAAGCCGTACTTCCAGACCGGCACGCCGCCGTCGCGTGACGCGGTCCTGATCGAACACCACGGCCCCGACACCCAGGCGGACGACCCGGACTTCCAGGTCGCGGCGAGCGGCAACCCGCCGAGCTATGAGGCGGTCCGCACCGCCCACGAGGTGTACGTGGAGTACGCCGACGGCGAGCGCGAGTACTACGACGTGCAGGCCGACCCGCACGAACTGGACAACGCGATCACCAGCGTGCCGGCGCAGCGGCTGAACCAGCTCAAGACGACGCTGCACAGCCTGGAGACCTGCTCGGGCTCGACCTGCCGATGACCGCGGAGTGACCCAGGGGCGGGCGAGGCGCGCACCTCGCCCGCCTCGCCCGCTTGCCTGCCGCACGCCGCGCCCCGGCGTACGCCTCTCCCGGCGTGCCGTGCCTCACGTGGCGGGCGCCTAGCCGTACAGGCCGCCCGTGCAGCCGACGCTGCCGCCGATGGTCGCGAGGATGCCCAGCACCGCCATGATCTCGGTGTAGTCGTCGCTGGTGAACTCCACCGAACGGCCGCCCGCGCGCTTGACGCCGGGGATCATCGCGCACGACTCGGCCATGGCGGTGGAGGCCCAGTCGATGCCCATGGTGTACGGCGCGGGGACCGCGTACGGCCGTCGACCGCTCAGGTCCCTTAGGGCACGGCCGGCCGCCTCGGCGATCAGGCTCTGGGCGCGGGCCGGCGGCAGGAGTTCGGCGGAGTAGCGGTCGATGCCCTTCTTCACCGCGACCGTCTCGACGTCGCCGAGCAGCTCGCGCGCCTCGGCGCAGGCGGCCTCGTCGCCGGTGACCAGCGCGACCGGCACGCCCATCGAGCCGGCCAGGCCGGCGATCAGGCGGATCTCGCCGCAGATCTCCCCGTTGAGGTAGAGGTTCTGGATCTCATAGCCCATCCAGGTGTGGTTGAGCACGCCGTGGGCCACGCCGGCCCGCGCGTGGTAGCCGACGAACATCGCCGCGTCGTGCGCCGGGCCGATGCCCTGCCCCATCCGCAGCGGCCGGTACGGGCCGCGGATCAGGGAGCAGCGCTCGTCGATCAGGTCGGCGCGGATGTTCTTGGTGCTGCCGTGCGCGTCGGTGACCACGACCTCGTCGGCACCGGCCGTGAACGCCCCGCGTACGGCCGCGTTGGCGTCGCCGGTCATCAGCTCGCAGCCGCGGTCATACCCCCGGCCGCCGGCGCTCATCTCCTCCGGGTCGGTGAGCCCCGAGACGCCCTCCATGTCGACGGACACGAACACCCTCATGCGCTGTGCCTCCTCGCGCGCGGCTCATCCGACCGTATCGCGGAGGATCCGCGTCAGGCTCCGGTGACGAGACGGCGCAGGGCCTCGGCGGCGCGTGCGCTCGCCTCGGCCTGCACGACCAGCTCGCGCGCCAGCGCCTGGACCCACACGTCGAGCGACACCTGGTCGCGCGACAGCACCACGCCGCGTACCTCGTGGTGGATCTCGGCGACCGGCCGCCCGCCTCCGGCGAGGAACAGCGTGCGCTCCCCCAGCCGGACCACGATGCGGCTGGGATGGCCCTCGCGGCCCTTGAGCCGATCGCTGAGGCTGCGCTCGTACTCGACGGTCACGCTGCCGGCCGGCAGCACGTCGGCGAGCGTGACCGTGAGCACACGCGCGTAGGTGGTGACGTCGGCCGCGTCCTGCCGCAACGCGGCGGCCACCATGTCGAAGTCCATGGCTCCCCAGTGAATCAGCGGTCGAGGCCGAGCACCATCTGGGGCTTGGCGATCACGTGGTCGGCGCGCAGCGGGCGCACGGCCGTGCCGATGGCGAAGAACTCCATCGTGTGCCCGCCCCACTGGTGGTGGAACTGGTTCAGGAACACCCCGACGATGCCCTCGGCGTGCAGCGCCTGACCCTCGGCCTGCATGCGGCTCATGGCCAGTTCGCGGGCGTCGTAGAGCGCCTGAGTGAACTCCGGGATCTCCACGTTCTGCCCCATGTTGCCCAGCACGGACCCGAGCCGGCGGTGCGCGATGTGGTAGACGCAGGTGCCCATGACCATGCCGACCGGGGCGTAGCCCGCCTGGATGAGCGTCCAGAAGTCCTGGCCGTTGAGGTCGGAGGTGAACGGCTGGCGCTTGTTGTTGCGCCAGTTCTGCGACGTGTCGTCGGCCTTGACCGCGGTGCCGATCGCGATGAACTCGGCGATGTCGCTGCCGAACTCGCGGAACTCCACGCGCAGGCGTACCCCCACGATGCCGTCCGCGCCGAGCTGGTCGGCCTCGGCCTCCATGCGGGTCATCGCCAGCTCGCGCGCGTGGTACATCGCGCCCGACAACTGGTCGAGCTCCATGTTCTTGCTCCACCGGCCGACCTGGATGCCGACGTGGTAGATCGAGCTGCCGAGCACCAGGCCGAGCGGGCGGAACCCCGCCTCGCGTACGAGGAGGAACTCGTTGACGGACAGGTCGCTGGTGAACAACGATCCGGGCGCGCCCGGCCGCAGCTCGGCGAGGCGTGCCATCGCGTCGGCGGGGACGCCCTGGGCAACGGGATCGGTCATCTGTCTACAACCTCATGATCGTCAGCGAGCGTGGTGGATGGTGTGACGTGCGGAACTCGGCGATGGCGGTGCCGATGATGGTCGACTCGACGATGTGGTCGTGCTGCTCGTCGTTGTAGGAGCACTCGCGCTCGCCGACGCGCATGTCGATGTCGGAGACCACCACGCCGTCCGCGCCCGTACGCGCGGTGTCGGCGAGGAAGTGGCCGCGCGCCTCGTGGCGGGTGATGGAGACCAGCTCGGTCCAGCCCGCCACCTCCTGCGCGGGCGCGAACGTGCCGGTGGACCAGTTGGTGCGCCAGTCGTCGTGGCGTACGCCCACCGAGGCGCCCATGACGAGGTCGACCGGCACCCAGCCGGACTCGATCAGCTTGGCGAAGTCCTGGCCGCTCACATGGGACATGAAGATCCGCCCCGGCCGCGTGTTGCCGACCGCGCGCACCGCGGTGCCGACCGCCTGGAACTCCAGGTGGTGTGCCGCGCCGCGAAACGGTGCGATGGTGAGCTCGACCGCGACGACCCCGTCGCCGCCGAGCGCGACGCATTCGGCGGCCATCCTGCCCATCGCGGTGTGCCGGGCGCGGTAGAGCGTGTCGATGTACGCGCCGTAGCCGCCCCACGCGCCCTGCATGCCGGACGTGACGGTGCCCGCGGCGATCGAGCCGAACATGCTCCGCCGGTAGCCGCAGTCGATCGTCGCGCCGTACCACCAGCCGAGGTTGTGCACCGTGCTGCCCATGACCAGGCCGACCGGCTCGAACCCGCGCGAGCGCAGGCCGGCGAACTCCGAGACGCTCAGGCTGGAGGCCCAGGTGCCCGCCTGCCGCGCCTGGCCCAGCCGGGCCTGCGCGGCGGGTGGCAGCTGCTGGCTGACCACACCGACCTCCTATCTCCGGCGGCCTGCCGACCGGATGTCAAGACGTGTGACGCGCGAGAACGAGGAGAGGTTCCGGTCAGCGGCCGGTGAATTCGGCCTTCCCCGGTCCCTCCTCGACGAAGCTTCGCATGCCGATCTTCTGGTCCTCGGTGGCGAACAGGCCCGCGAAGTGCAGCCGCTCGATCTCCAGCCCGGTGTGCAGATCGACCTCGAGGCCGCGGTCGACCGCCTCCTTGGCGGCGCGCAGCGCGACCGCCGGCCCCTCGGCGTAGCGCGCGGCCAACTCCTTCGCGGCGTCGTACACCTGGTCGTCGGGCACGACGCGGTCGACCAGCCCGATCGCGAGGGCCTCGTCCGCCTTGACGTGACGGCCGGAGAAGATCAGGTCCTTGGCGCGTGATGGCCCGATCAGCCGCGGCAGCCGCTGGGTGCCGCCCGCGCCGGGGATGACGCCGAGCTGGATCTCCGGCTGGCCGACCTTGGCGGACTCCCCCGCCACGCGGAAGTCGGCGCACAGCGCGAGTTCGAGGCCGCCGCCCAGGGCGTAGCCGGTGATCGCGGCCACGACGGGCGCGCCGATCCGCGCGACGGCGTTCAGCGCGTCCTGGAGCGCACGGCAGTGGTCGATCATCTCGGCGTAGGACATCTCGGCCATCTCCTTGATGTCCGCGCCCGCCGCGAAGACCCGCTCGCCGCCATACAGGATGACGGCGCGGACGTCGGGGTCGGCGTGCACGGCGCGCGCCGCCTCCGCGAGTTCGTCGCGCAGCCCGGCGTTGACGGCGTTCATCTTGGGCCGGTCCAGCCGGATCGTCGCCACCGCGTCCGCGACCTCGACACGCACGAACTCTCCCACTGCCCCTCCAAATGATCGGCACCCGCTGCGGGGTGAGCCTAACCCGGGACGCGATGTCGGCGGGGGCTGGTAGCTTCGCCAGGTCCGAGGCGGGCCGGAGCCGGCCTGACCGTGCCCGGCCGCCGGGGCGGGCGGGTCCGAGGGGAGCAGGGGCATGCTGGTCGCGCACGCCACCTGGCACGGCGGTGCGCTGTGCCTGTGGGCGGAGGATCCCGCGCTGCCCGAGACCACCCGCGTACGCACCGCGCCCAGGCCGCATCCGTTCGCGGCCGCCGACCTGGAGAGCACCTCCTACGCGGGCCGGACCGCCGGGGCGATCCGCGTCGAGCTGACGCTGCTGCTGCCGGGCTCGGCGAGCGGCCCGTTCCCGTCCCCGGAGCTGACGCGCGAGCCGTCCGCCCGCCGCCCCTCCGCGCTGCCCTGGCGGGTGCCCGCCCTCGCGCTCGACCCGTTCGCCGCGATGGCCCTGCTGGTCTCCGCCCCCGACGCCGATGACGTCGTACGCGGCGCGGACCTGCGGTTCTTCGCGCTCGTCGCCGACGAGGCGATGCACCTGGCCGCGCGCGGCCGTGTGCTGCCCGCGCTCGTGCGCGAGGACGGCGACCTGACCGCGCGCTGGCGGCCGGTGATCACCGGCGCCGACGCCGAGCGGTTCGGTGAGCTGGCCCGCGCCATGCCGCCGGCCTGCCGCGCGGCCGGCGAGGGCCGCGGGGCCGCCGAGGTGCTGCTGGAGGCGCTGACCGGCCTGGCCGACGCGGCCGTACGCGGAGTGGTCCCGCATCCGCTGCTGCCCGAGCGCGCCGGCCGCGCGCCGGACCGGCTGCCGCTCGCCGAGCGCTGGGCCGCGGCGCTGACCGGCCCGGACCCGGCGGTGGAGCGCGAGCCGGGCGACGACACCGACACGCTGGCGGCCGCGCTGGACTCCTGGGCGGCGGCGGCCCGGCGTCCCTCGGGCCCGCTGCGGGTGTGCTTCCGGCTGGCCGAGCCGCCACCGGATGATCCGCACGGCCCGTGGACCGTGCAGTTCGCGCTCCAGGGCACCGACGACCCGAGCCTCTACGTCCCGGCCGCGGCGATCTGGACCGGTGAGGTCACCTCGGTGGCCGGCGCCGAGGAGACGCTGCTCGCGGGCCTGGGCCGCGCGCTGCGGCTCTATCCCGAGATCGCCGCGGCGCTGCGCGTCGCCACCCCGACCAGCGTCACGACGGACGCCGCGGGCGCGTTCGCGTTCCTGCGCGAGTCCGCGCCGCTGCTGTCGGCCGCGGGCTTCGGCGTGCAGTTGCCGCAGTGGGCCGGCCGCGCGCGCCTGGGCATGAAGCTCACGACACGCGCCACGGCCGCCGAGTCCGGGTCCACGGTCTCCTCGGGCTTCGGCCTCGGCGAACTGGTCGATTTCCGTTGGGACCTGGCGGTCGAGGGCGAGGACCTCACCGAGGAGGAGCTGGCCGAGCTGGCCCGGCTCAAGGCACCCCTCGTACGCCTGCGCGGCCGGTGGGTGGAGCTGGACGACGCGCAGCTCAAGGCGGCGCTGGAGTTCCTGAGCCGTGGCCGTACGGGCGAGATGACCGCCGCGCAGGCCGTACGCGCCGCGATCCACGCGGGCGACGACACGCTGCCGCTCCTGGAGGTCGACGCGGACGGCGCGCTGGGCGACCTGCTGTCGGGCGAGGCCGACCGCCGGCTCGAACCGATCGCGACCCCGGAGACCTTCGAGGGCACCCTGCGGCCGTACCAGGAGCGCGGCCTGGCCTGGCTGGCCTTCCTCGACGGGCTGGGGCTGGGCGCGGTCCTGGCGGACGACATGGGCCTGGGCAAGACCGCCATGGCGCTCGCCCTGCTGGCGCACCGCGGCGGTGGCGGCCCGACGCTGCTGATCGGGCCGATGTCGCTCGTCGGCAACTGGCAGCGGGAGGCGGCGCGGTTCACGCCCAAGCTGGTCGTCTACGTCCACCACGGCGGCGGGCGGCGCCGGGGCGAGCAGCTCGCGCGTGCCGTACACGCCGCCGATCTCGTGCTCACCACCTACGGCACTGCCGCGCGCGACCGCGAGGCGCTCGCGACCATCGAGTGGGAGCGCGTCATCTGCGACGAGGCGCAGGCGCTGAAGAACAGCGGCACCCGGCAGGCGCAGGCGGTGCGGAGCATTCCGGCGCGCGGGCGGATCGCGCTCACCGGCACTCCCGTCGAGAACCACCTGACCGAGCTGTGGTCGATCATGGAGTTCGCCAACCCCGGCCTTCTCGGCCCCCGGCAGGCGTTCCGCGAGCGGTTCGCCACGCCGATCGAGGCGCACGGCGACGCCGACGCCGCCGCGGCGCTCGGCCGTGCGACCGGGCCGTTCGTGCTGCGGCGGCTCAAGACCGACAAGACGATCATCACCGACCTGCCGGAGAAGCAGGAGATCAAGGTCTGGTGCAACCTCACGGCCGAGCAGGCGTCGCTCTACCAGGCGACCGTCGAGGACATGCTCGACCGGATCGCGAGCACCGACGGCATGGAGCGGCGCGGCCTCGTCCTGGCCACCATGGCCAAGCTCAAGCAGGTCTGCAACCACCCCGCCCACCTGCTCAAGGACGGCTCGCGGCTGCCCGGGCGCTCGGGCAAGCTGGAGCGCTTGGAGGAGATCTGCGCCGAGGTCGTCGAGCAGGGCGAAAAGGCGCTGGTCTTCACGCAGTACTCCGAGTTCGGCACCATGCTCCAGCCGCACCTGGAGGCGCGGCTGGACCGGCCCGTGCTGTGGCTGCACGGCGGCACGACCAAGAAGCGCCGCGACGAGCTGGTCCGCCGGTTCCAGGAGGACGCCGAGCCGTCGGTGTTCCTCCTGTCTCTCAAGGCGGCGGGCACCGGCCTGACGCTCACCGCGGCCAACCACGTCGTCCACGTCGACCGCTGGTGGAACCCCGCGGTGGAGGACCAGGCCACCGACCGCGCGTTCCGCATCGGCCAGACCAAGAACGTCCAGGTACGCAAGTTCATCTGCGTGGGCACCATGGAGGAGCGCGTGGACGAGATGATCGAGCGCAAGAAGGCACTGGCCCAGAGCATCGTCGGCACCGGCGAGAGCTGGCTCACCGAGCTGTCCGTCGCCGAGCTGCGCGACGTCGTACGGCTCGGCTCCGAGGCGGTGAGCTCCTGATGTCCGAACCGTACGTGCCGTACGGGCGGCCGCGCCCGGTCGAGGGCGGCATCCGTGCCCGCGGCGAACGCGGCACGATAGGGCGGGAGTGGTGGTCGCGCCGGTTCGTCGACGTGCTGGAGTCCTTCGCCGACGCCGGGCGGCTGAGCCGTGGCCGGTCCTACGCGCGCAAGGGCCAGGTGGTCGGCCTCAAGGTCGACGCGTACGAGGTGACCGCGCGCGTGCAGGGCTCGCGCGAGGAGCCGTACGACGTGGCGATCGGCATCGACGTCATCGACGAGCCGACCTGGGCGGCGATCGAGGAGGCGCTGGCGTCGCAGGCGGTCTTCCGCGCGCGGCTGCTGGCCGGTGAGATGCCGCCGGAGATCGAGGACGTCTTCGGGACGTTCGGCATCCCGCTGTTCCCCGGCGCGTCGGGCGACATGCACATCATGTGCAGCTGCCCCGACTGGGGCGAGCCGTGCAAGCACGCCTCCGCGGTGCTCTACCTGCTGGCCGAGGCGTTCGACGACGACCCGTTCCTGATCCTCGCCTGGAACGGCCGCACCAAGGAGCGGCTGCTCGCCGGCCTGCGCCGCCTGGACTCGGCCGCCGCGGCGGCCGCCGCCGACCCGCTGGAGATCGAGGAGACGCCGCTCACCGAGCGACTGGAGGACTTCTGGGCCCCGGCGGCGGTCCGCGACCGCCCGCCCGCTCCCCCGATGCCCCCTGGCCTGCTGTTGCGCCTGCTCGACCCGCCGAAGGTCAAGGTGCGCCGCAAGGACCTGCCCGACCTCCTGCGGCCCGCGTACGAGGCCATGGCCGGGGGCACGGGCGTGGACGCCGACTAGATCCGCACGACGAAGGAGCTCGGCCATGGCACGCAACGCGATCGTGACCGGAGGCGGCACGGGCATCGGCCGCGAGGTCGGGCGGCGGCTCGCCGCCGACGGGATGGACGTCGTGATCACCGGACGCCGCAGGGCGGTGCTCGAGGCGGCCGCCGCCGAGCTGGGCCTGCGCGCCGTCGCCTTCGAGCTCGGCGGTCTCGGCATCACCGCGAACATCGTCGCCCCCGGCATGATCGAGGACACTGAGTTCTTCGGCGCGGGCATCACGGAGGAGCGTCGCGCCCTGCTGGTCTCCCAGGCCGCGAACGGGCGCACGGGCAGCCCGTCGGACGTCGCCGGTCTGGTCGCCCACCTGGCCTCGCCCGAGGCCGGTCACATCGCCGCCCAGGTCCTCCACGTGAACGGCGGCGCGTTCCGCGGCCGCTGAGCCGCGCGCTGGGCGTAACCGCCCCAGGGCGGGCGAGGTTGAGGGGCCCGCGCGATCGCCCGCCGCCGCGCCGTCAGGCGGTGCTTCGCCGTGGTGCCCATGAGGCGGCACTCCGCCGTGGCCGCCGGGCGGCGGCATGACCGTGACGCACCGCTTCGCCGTGGCCGGTCAGGCGACACGTCGTCCCGTGGACCTCAGGCAGCGGCGTCCTCGAAGACCGACCACTCGCCGTCGCGGCGGACCAGCAGGTCGCGGGTGAGCAGGTGATCGGTGCCCTCCCAGATGCGGTCGGCGACCCAGCGCAGCTTGGCGAGGCCGTCCGCGTGTGCGGTGCCGGTGGCGACGAGGATGTCACGTGCGGGCACCGTCACGACCAGGTCGCCGCCGACCTCTGACGCCAGGCGGTTCATGATGCCGTCGTCCAGGATCAGCCCGGCCTCCAGGTCACCGCCGAGCGTCAGCGCCACGGCCTTGGCGTCGGGGTACCAGTGGAGTTCGATCGAGCGCCGCCGCATCCGGAGGTTCACCACGGCCTGCATGCGCAGCTCCCCCGGCGCCAGCCCCATCTCGGCGCAGTGACGCGGTGCGACGAACTCATAGCGGTCCGGCAGGTCCAGGACATAGGTGACCAGGAGCCCACCGGCGAAGGGCTCGGTGACGGGCGTGGCGGCCGATGGCAGCTCGACGGGCGGCCGATCGGTGGGCGGCACCGAGGAGTCGCTCAGCGCGGCCTTCATCATCGGCACGATCATCTGCGTCGGCCGGTCGTCCAAGGGGCTCCTCCGCGAAATAGGTGTCCGCCCCGCACGGCGCGCGAAACGCCGTGCGGGGCGGACGGAGAGACGACGTCAGCGAAGGTCGCCGTTCGTCATGCCGGTCGGGGCGGGAGGCAGGGCGACCAGGCCCATCTCCGCGCGCGAGGCGAACAGCTCGTGCTTGGGCACGACCCGTACGCTGTAGCCGAACGCACCCGGCCGGTCGAGGGGTACCTCGCCGGTGTAGCGAAGCCGGCCGCCGTCGATGTTCTCGGCCGGCGACAGCTCCAGGTACGACGGGTCGACCAGGGTGTCGGTCTCACCGACGCGGCCGTACACGACCTCGACCGCGACGTCGGAGGGCTCGAGACCGCCGAGCTCCACCGCCGCGCGCACGGTCAGCGACGCGCCCAGCTGCGGGCTCTGCCCGACGCCGCTGGACTCCACGTGCTCCACCGCGACGCCCTGCCACAGCTTGGCCACTCGCAGCTTCCACGACGCGAGCGACTTCGCGGCCGCGTGGTCCTCGGCGACCAGGTGGCGGCCGGAGACCGCGGCGGGGGCGTACAGGCCCTGGACGTAGTCGCGGACCATGCGGCCGGCCAGGACCTTCGGGCCGAGCGTGGCGATCGTGTGCTTGACCATCTCCAGCCAGCGGCGCGGCAGGCCGTCGGTGGAGCGGTCATAGAACAGCGCCGCGACGTGGTCCTCGATCAGCTCGTACAGGGCCTTCGCCTCGACGTCGTCGCGGCGGTCCGGGTCGGCGGCGCGGTCGGCCGACGGGATCGGCCAGCCGTTGTTGCCGTCGAACCACTCGTCCCACCAGCCGTCGAGGATGGACAGGTTGAGGCCGCCGTTGAGCGCGGCCTTCATGCCCGACGTGCCGCACGCCTCCAGCGGGCGGAGCGGGTTGTTCATCCACACGTCACAGCCCTGGACCAGCGACTGGCCGAGCGCCATGTCGTAGTCGGGCAGGAACACGATCCGGTGCCGCACCTCGGGGTCGTCGGCGAACCGGACGATGTCCTGGATGAGCCGCTTGCCGCCCTCGTCGGCCGGGTGCGCCTTGCCGGCGATGATGATCTGCACCGGCCGGTCGGGGTCGAGCAGGATCGACTTGAGCCGGTCGGCGTCGCGCAGCATCAGCGTGAGCCGCTTGTACGACGGCACGCGGCGGGCGAAGCCGAAGGTCAGCACGTCCGGGTCGAGCGCGTCGTCGATCCAGGTCAGCTCGGCGTCGCTCGCGCCGCGCTGGCGCCACGACTCACGCAGGCGACGCCGCGCGTCCACCACGAGCCGCTCGCGCAGGGTACGGCGGATGCGCCAGATCTCCGGCTCGGCGACCTTCGCGACGCTGTCCCACGTCGTGCCGGCCTCGCCGGCGCCGGACATCTGGCCCCCGGCCAGCTCGATCATCTCGGGTGCGACCCAGGTCTCGGCGTGCACGCCGTTGGTGATCGAGCCGATCGGCACCTCGTCGAGGTCGAAGCCCGGCCACAGGCCGCCGAACATCTCCCGGCTGACGTCGCCGTGCAGCACCGAGACGCCGTTCACGCGCTGCGCGAGGCGCATGCCCATGACGGCCATGTTGAAGACGTCGGAGTCGCCGTCCTCGTACGTCTCCGCGCCGAGTGCCAGGATCCGGTCGGTCGGAACGCTGGACGCCTCGTTGTCGGTGCCGAAGTACTTCTTGATCAGCTCGCGCGGGAACCGGTCGATGCCGGCCGGCACGGGCGTGTGGGTGGTGAACACGGTGCCGCCGCGCGCGGCCTCGACGGCCTCGTCGAACGTCAGTCCCTGCTCGTCGATGTACTCGCGGATCCGCTCCAGGCCGAGGAAGCCGGCGTGGCCCTCGTTCGTGTGGAACACCTCGGGGGCGGCGTGCCCGGTGACCCGGCAGAACTCGCGGATCGCGCGAACTCCGCCGATGCCGAGCAGCATCTCCTGCAACAGGCGATGGTCCGTTCCACCGCCGTACAGCCGGTCGGTCACGTCCCGCCCGGCCGGGGCGTTCTCCTCCACGTTGGAGTCGAGCAGCAGCAGCGGGACGCGCCCGACGCTCGCCACCCACACCTGCGCGTGCAGGCGGTCGCCGTCGGGCAGTCCGACGGTCACGCGCACGGTGGCGCCGCTCTGGTCGAGCAGCAGCGACAGCGGCAGGCCGTCGGGGTCGATGGGCGGATAGTGCTCCTGCTGCCAGCCCTCCGGCGACAACGACTGGGAAAAGTAGCCGTGCCGGTAGAGCAAACCCACGCCGATGATCGGCACGCCCAGGTCGCTCGCGGTCTTCAGGTGGTCGCCGGCGAGGATGCCGAGGCCGCCGGAGTACTGCGGTAGTGCGGCGGCGATGCCATATTCGGGCGAGAAGTAGGCAATGGCCGCCGGAACGTCGGACTGACTCTGGTACCAGCGGGGGGCGGTGACGTAGTCCCGCAGCTCGTCAACGGCGTCGCCCAGGGCGCGCAGGAAGCGCCGGTCGCCGGTGAGAGCGTTGAGTCGCTCCGCCGAGACCTCCCCGAGGAGCCGCATCGGATCGTGGCGAGTCGCTTCCCAGAGCTCCGGATCGACCGACTCGAACAGGTCGAGCGTCTCGGGGTGCCAGGACCAGCGCAAGTTGAGGACGAGCTCCTCGAGCGGCTGGAGCGGCTCGGGCAGAACCGTGCGTACGGTAAATCTCCGGATGGCCTTCACGTGGCGCGACACTAATCGGTAGCAGGCCATGCTCGCGACCCAAACCCGCACAGCGACCCACATCATTGGCTGGGTGTTTGCCCCGGCGGGAGCGTCGGAGTGCGGTTCGCGGCCATCGGTGCGACCATGGGAGGACCCTCGCCGGGCCGATCCCCGGCGGCATCGATCGGCCGTCCGGCCCACCTTCCGCCGGCGCGTCCACCACGTTGCGGGGTGTTCTCGCCCCCGCCGTACCATCGTCGCAGGCGAAGACGCGGATCCGGCCGTACAGGGTCCGGCGGGGTCGCCCGGACCGCCGACGTGCGGTGATCCCCCCGATCAGGAAAAGCGACAATTCTCCCGTTTCGTACGCGGGAGATTGGCAACGGAGACCATATGCGCGAGCCTTCGCCGAGCACCCCTGCTCCCCCCGGCGCCACGGGCGGTCAAGAAAGATCATTTATTTCGGAAGACGAGGCCGCTCCCACGGCCTCGTCGGTACGCTCGCCTGCGATGATCGGACGAATCCCCATACTCGACGTCCAGCCCGTGATCGACTGCGGCCGCTGGCCGGCCAAGGCCGTACCCGACGAGACCTTCGAGGTCGGCGCGACCGTTTTCCGCGAGGGTCACGAGATGATGGGCGCGGCCGTCGTGCTGCGCGACCCCGAGGGCCGCAGCGGGCCGCTCACGCGGATGCACGAGGTCACCCCCGGCACCGACCGGTACGCCGCCGAGGTCGCGCCCTCCTCCACCGGCCTGTGGCACTTCCGCGTGGAGGCGTGGGGCGACCCGCTGGCGCACTGGCGCCACGACGCCGCCATCAAGATCCCGCGCGGGCAGGACACCGAACTCATGCTGGAGGAGGGCGCGCTGCTGTTCGAGCGCGCCGCCAAGGGCGTGCCCAAGGGCGCCAGGCGTCGTGTCCTCACCGACGTGGCGCGCGCGCTGCGCGAGAACGCCATCCCGGCGATCATGCGGTTCGAGGCGTCCGGGACCGACGAGGTCCTCGACCTGATCGAGCGGCACCCGCTGCGCGAGCACGTGACGGTGAGCGACTGGCGGCCGCTGCTCGTGCAGCGCCCGCGCGCGCTCTACGGCTCCTGGTACGAGCTGTTCCCGCGCTCCGAGGGCGCCACCGAGGACCCCATGGGCCGTCGCGCTCCGCAGTCGGGAACGTTCCGAAGTGCGATGAAGCGCCTTCCGGCCGTCGCCGAGATGGGCTTCGACGTCGTCTACCTGCCCCCGATCCACCCCATCGGCACCCAGTTCCGCAAGGGGCCGAACAACACGCTGCACGCCGAGGCGCACGACCCGGGCTCCCCGTGGGCGATCGGCTCCGAGGACGGCGGGCACGACGCGATACACAAGCAGCTCGGCGGGTTCGACGACTTCGACGCGTTCGTCGACTACGTCAAGAACCTCGGCATGGAGGTGGCGCTGGACCTGGCGCTCCAGTGCTCACCGGACCACCCGTGGGTCAAGGAGCACCCGGAGTGGTTCACGACGCGCGCGGACGGGTCGATCGCCTACGCCGAGAACCCCCCGAAGAAGTACCAGGACATCTATCCGCTCAACTTCGACAACGACCCCGAGGGCATCTACCGCGCGGTCGAGCGCGTCGTACGGCTCTGGATGGACCACGGCGTGCGGATCTTCCGGGTGGACAACCCGCACACCAAGCCGGTGGCCTTCTGGGAGCGGCTGCTGGCGAGCATCGCCGAGACCGACCCCGACGTGCTGTTCCTCGCCGAGGCGTTCACCAAGCCGGCGATGATGCACACGCTGGGCAAGGTCGGCTTCCACCAGTCCTATACCTACTTCACGTGGCGCAACGACAAGGCCGGGCTGGAGGAGTACCTCCGCGAGCTGTCCGGGCCGGCCGCGGCATACATGCGGCCGAACTTCTTCGTCAACACCCCCGACATCCTGCATGAGTACCTCCAGCACGGCGGCCCCCCGGCGTTCGCCGTACGCGCCGTGCTCGCCTCGATGCTCTCGCCCACCTGGGGCGTCTACTCCGGTTACGAGCTGTATGAGAACACTCCGGTGCGGCCGGGCAGCGAGGAGTACCGCGACTCGGAGAAGTATCAGTATCGTCCGCGCGACTGGGAGGCGGCCGAGCGCGAGGGCCGCACCCTCGCGCCGCTCATCTCGACACTCAACTCTTTGCGAAGAGCACACCCCGCACTGCACAGGCTGCGTAATCTACGCTTTCACAACGTCGACCAGCCTGAACTGATCTGTTTCTCCAAACGCGTGCCCTCTGCCCGCGGGGACACTGTGGACCCCGGGGACCTCGGAGACGTCGTGTTGGTCGTCGTCAATCTGAACCCACATCAGGTTCGCGAGGCGACCGTCTTCCTCGACATGCCGGCGCTCGGTCTCGACTGGGCGGACGAGCTCGTCGTCACGGACGAGCTGTCCGGCGAGTCCTACACCTGGCGGCAGGCGAACTACGTGCGCCTCGACCCGCACACCCAGTCTGCACACATCTTCACGGTTTCGAGAGGCATCAGTTGACCCAGATCGATCCCCTGCTCGGAGGCGGCGCCATAGAGCCGGTTCCGGACACGTTCACGCGTGACCTGCCGAACGCGCCTCACTGGTACAAGAACGCGGTGTTCTACGAGGTGCTGATCCGCGGCTTCTACGATTCCACCGGCGATGGCACCGGGGACATCAGGGGCCTCACCGAGAAGCTCGACTATCTCGTCTGGCTCGGGATCGACTGCATCTGGCTGCTGCCGATCTACGAGTCGCCGCTGCGCGACGGCGGGTACGACATCAGCGACTTCATGAAGATCCTCCCGGAGTTCGGCGACCTCGGCGACTTCGTGGAGCTCGTGGACGAGGCGCACAAGCGTGGCCTGCGGGTCATCGCGGACCTGGTCATGAACCACACGAGCGACCAGCACGCGTGGTTCAAGGCGTCGCAGGAGGACCCCGAGGGCCCGTTCGGCGACTTCTACGTCTGGTCCGACAGCAACGAGGGCTACCCCGACGCGCGGATCATCTTCGTCGACACCGAGACCTCCAACTGGACCTGGGACCCCGTACGCGGCCAGTACTACTGGCACCGGTTCTTCAGCCACCAGCCCGACCTGAACTTCGACAACCCGGCCGTGCAGGAGGCCATGCTCGAGGTCCTGCGGTTCTGGCTGGACCTCGGCATCGACGGGTTCCGCCTCGACGCGGTGCCGTACCTCTTCGAGCGCGAGGGCACCAACTGCGAGAACCTCAAGGAGACCCACGACTACCTCAAGACGGTCCGCAAGGAGATCGACCGGCTCTACCCCGACCGGGTGATGCTGGCCGAGGCCAACCAGTGGCCCGCCGACGTCGTGGAGTACTTCGGCGACCCCGCCACCGGCGGTGACGAGTGTCACATGGCGTTCCACTTCCCGGTGATGCCGCGGATCTTCATGGCGGTACGCCGGGAGCAGCGGTACCCGATCTCGGAGATCATGTCGCAGACTCCGAAGATCCCCGACAACGCGCAGTGGGGCATCTTCCTCCGCAACCACGACGAGCTGACGCTCGAGATGGTGACGGACGAGGAGCGCGACTACATGTACTCCGAGTACGCCAAGGACCCGCGGATGAAGGCCAACATCGGCATCCGCCGGCGGCTGGCACCGCTCCTGGACAACGACCGCAACCAGCTGGAGCTGTTCACCGCCCTGCTGATGTCGCTGCCGGGCTCGCCCGTGCTGTACTACGGCGACGAGATCGGCATGGGCGACAACATCTGGCTCGGCGACCGCGACGGCGTGCGCACCCCGATGCAGTGGACGCCGGACCGCAACGCCGGTTTCTCCAAGTGCGACCCGGGCCGTCTCTACCTGCCGGTGATCATGGACCCGATCTACGGCTACCAGGCGATCAACATCGAGTCGCAGCAGCACAATCCCGGTTCGCTGCTGCACTGGACGCGGAAGATGATCGAGATCCGCAAGCGTCACCCCGTGTTCGGGGTCGGCGACTACACGGAGCTGTCCGCCTCCAACCCGAGCGTGCTGGCCTTCGTTAGGGAGTTCGGCGCGGATCGCGTACTTTGTGTGAACAACCTGTCGCGTTTCCCGCAACCCGTGGAGCTCGACCTGCGACGTTTCGAGGGCGTCAACCCGGTCGAGTGCATGGGTGGTGTTCAATTCCCCCCAATTGGGGAATTGCCTTATCTCCTGACACTTCCAGGACACGGTTTCTACTGGTTCCTGCTGCCCACGAACCACGGAGGTGGTGGCGAGTAGCCATGTGGATCACGCAGGTGGAACAGGCGAGGTGACATAGCCAGTGCGGCTGTCCGAACGACTCGACGACCTGCTCGCGGACTGGCTGCCGAGGCAGCGGTGGTTCGCGGGCAAGGATCGGGACATCGACGGAGTCTCGATTCTCACGGAAACGGAGCTGGTCGAGGGCGATCCGGCGCTGCATCACGTCGTCATCGACGTACGCCAGGGCGACCAGGTCGACCGCTACCAGGTACCGGTCGGCCTGCGGCGTGAGCTGCCCGGCCGGCTGGAGTACGCCGAGATCGGCCAGATCGACGACGTGCACGTCTACGACGCCGTGCACGACCCCGAACTCACCCGGGTATTGCTGGAGAAGATGGCGGACTGCTCCGACGCCGGACCTTTGGCGTTCCGGTCGATCGCCGACCTCGACACCGGGCTCGACAGCCTCGCCAGCCCGGCGGAGCAGAGCAACACCTCACTCATCTACGGCGACGTCTACATCTGCAAGCTGTTCCGGCGCCTGACGCCAGGCATCAACCCCGACCTCGAACTCAGCCGCGGTCTGGTCGGCGCCGGCAGCAAGCACGTGCCGGCGCTGTACGGCTGGATCTCCTGCGACCTCGACGGCGCCGTGTGCACGCTGGCGATGCTGACCGAGTTCCTGCGCTCGGGCACCGACGGCTGGCAGCTCGCCGGCACGAGCGTGCGCGACCTGTACGCCGAGGCCGACCTGCACGCCGACCAGGTCGGCGGCGACTTCGCCAGCGAGTCCGAACGCCTGGGCGCGGCCACCGCCGAGGTGCACCGCGACCTCGCCGCGGCGTTCGGCACGGGCGTGATGTCGCCCGCGGACGTACGCGAGCTGGCCCGGCAGATGCGGGCGCGCCTCTCCGATGCGTGCGCGGCCGTGCCGCAGCTCGTGCCGTACGCGGGCGGGCTGAACGACGCGTTCGAGGCGCTCGCCGCGCTCGACGAGCCGCTCATGGTGCAGCGCGTGCACGGCGACTACCACCTCGGCCAGGTGATGCGCACCGAGACCGGCTGGATGCTGCTCGACTTCGAGGGCGAGCCGGCCAAGTCGCTGGAGGAACGCCGGCGGCCGGCGCATCCGCTGCGTGACGTGGCCGCGATGATGCGGTCCTATGACTACGCGGCCCGGCACCTGCTGGTGGCCGGCAAGGCCGTGTCCGGCAACCCCGAGCAGCTGGAGTTTCGCGCGCACGAGTGGGCCGACCGCAACCGTACGGCGTTCTGCCGCGGCTACGCCGAGGCGGGCGGCGTCGACCCGGCGGCGCACGAGCAGGTCATCCGCGCCTTCGAGTTCGACAAGGCCGTCTATGAGGTCATGTACGAGGCACGGAACCGGCCGTCGTGGCTGCACATCCCGCTCAGCTCGATCGCCTCGTTGAGCGCCCTGCCGGCGCCGGGCTCGGCCACGCGCTGAGCCTGCGGGCAGGCCCAGGCCCCGACCAGTACCACCAACCCCCGAAACATCCGAGGAGCGTCATGGCGCGGGTCACCCAAACCGAGATCGACCGGTTGATCAGCGGAGACCATCACGACCCCCACGGGATGCTCGGCGCGCACCCCGGCCCCGACGGCGTCACCGTCCGCGCGCTGCGCCCCCTCGCGGGCCAGGTCGAGGTCGTCCTCGCCGACGGCGAGCGGCGGCCGATGAAACACCTCCACGAGGGCGTGTTCGAGGTCACCCTCGGCGACTCGTCGCCGGCGGAGGTGCCGGACTACCGGCTCGCGGTGACGTACGCCGACGTGCCCGAGGCCGTGCAGGACGACCCGTACCGGCACTCGCCCTCCCTCGGCGAGCTGGACCTGCACCTGATCGGCGAGGGCCGGCACGAGGAGCTGTGGAAGGCACTCGGCGCGCACACCCGCACCTATGACTCGGTGTTCGGGCCGGTGGCGGGCACCGCGTTCGCGGTGTGGGCGCCGAGCGCACGCGGCGTACGCGTGATCGGCGACTTCAACCACTGGGACGGCCGCGCGCACCCGATGCGCTCGCTCGGCTCCTCCGGCGTGTGGGAGCTGTTCGTGCCGGGCGTCGGCGATGGCACCAACTACAAGTTCGAGATCCTCGGCGCGGACCGGGTGTGGCGGCGCAAGGCCGACCCGATGGCCCAGTACGCCGAGCGGCCGCCCGCGACCGCCTCGAAGGTCTTCACCTCCGGCTACACCTGGGAGGACGGCGACTGGCTGACGCGCCGCAAGTCCTATGACGCGCTGCGCTCGCCGATGAGCGTGTACGAGGTGCACCTCGGCTCGTGGCGCTCCGACCTGGGCTACCGCGAGCTCGCCGACCAGCTCGTCGACTACGTCGCCGACATGGGCTTCACGCACGTGGAGCTGCTGCCGGTCGCCGAGCACCCGTTCGGCGGGTCGTGGGGCTACCAGGTCACCTCCTACTACGCGCCGACGTCGCGGTTCGGCGACCCCGACGAGTTCCGCCACCTGGTGGACCGGCTGCACCAGGCGGGCATCGGCGTCATCGTCGACTGGGTGCCCGGCCACTTCCCCAAGGACGAGTGGGCGCTCGCGCGCTTCGACGGCACCTCCCTGTACGAGCACGGTGACCCGCGCCGCGGCGAGCAGAAGGACTGGGGCACCTTCATCTTCGACTTCGGCCGCTCGGAGGTGCGCAACTTCCTGGTCGCCAACGCCTGCTACTGGCTGGAGGAGTTCCACGTCGACGGCCTGCGCGTCGACGCCGTCGCCTCGATGATCTACCTGGACTACTCGCGCGCCGAGGGCGAGTGGACGCCGAACATCTACGGCGGGCGGGAGAACCTCGAGGCGATCGATTTCCTCAAGGAGATGAACGCCACCTGCTACAAGCGCTCCCCGGGCATCATCACGATCGCCGAGGAGTCCACCGCGTGGCCCGGGGTGTCCCGGCCGACGCACCTGGGCGGGCTGGGGTTCGGCTTCAAGTGGAACATGGGCTGGATGCACGACACGCTCAACTACCTCAGCCACGAGCCGGTCTTCCGCGGCTACCACCACCACGAGATCACCTTCTCGATGGTGTACGCCTACTCCGAGCACTACGTGCTGCCGCTGTCCCACGACGAGGTCGTGCACGGCAAGGGCTCGCTGCTGGGCAAGATGCCAGGGGATGAGTGGCAGCGGTTCGCCGGCCTGCGGACCCTGCTCGCGTACATGTGGGCGCATCCGGGCAAGCAGTTGCTGTTCATGGGCCAGGAGTTCGGCCAGGGCGCCGAGTGGGCCGAGTCGCGCTCGCTCGACTGGTGGCTGCTCGACGAGGCCGAGGACAACTACCACGTGGGGCTGCAACGGCTGGTCCGCGACCTCAACCGGGCGTACGGCTCGCTGGACGCGCTCTGGTCCCTGGACTCCTCGCCGGAGGGATTCCGCTGGATCGACGCGGACGACGTCGCCGGCAACGTGGTCTCCTTCCTCCGGTACGCCGCCGACGGCACGCCGATGGCCTGCGTGGTCAACTTCTCCGGCGTCCCGCACGAGGACTACCGTCTCGGCCTGCCGCGGACGGGCCGCTGGCGCGAGGTCGTCAACACCGACGCGTACGACTACGGCGGCAGCGGCGTCGGCAACTTCGGCGCGGTCGACGCGGTCGAGGAGGCCTGCCACGGCCTGCCGGCGTCGGCGCTGCTGCGGGTGCCGCCGCTCGGTGCGGTCTGGCTCTCACCCGAGTGATCTTTTGCCCACATGTGGCAAGGAATCTTGTGCTGACGTGCCTCGTCGCGAAAGATTTGCGCGCGCAACCCCAGGAGGTATCGCGTGCCGATCTCATCACGGCGAGGCATCCTCGCCTCCGCGATCGTCGCCGTGACCGCACTCGCGGTCACGGGGGCGCCCGCCGCCGCCCACGCGGCGAAGAAACCTGCGATCAAGGTGACCGGCGGCGTGACCCAGCCGGTCTTCTCCTACCAGGACGCCATCCGCGAGTACGTGCGCGTCCAGTCGTCCGTCGACGCCGACCACGACGGGAAGAAGGACCTGATCCGGGTGGACATCGTCCGCCCGAAGGAGAGCGGCGCGGGGTTCAAGGTCCCTGTGATCATGGACGAGAGCCCGTACTACGACAACCTCGGGCGTGGCAACGAGGGCGAGCGCAAGCAGTACGACGCCAACGGGAACCCGGTCAAGTTCCCGCTGTTCTATGACAACTACTTCGTGCCGCGCGGCTACGCCGTGCTCAACGTCGACATGGACGGCACCACCAAGTCCGACGGCTGCCCCACCTCCGGCGGCCTGTCCGACGTGCTCGGCGGCAAGGCCGTCGTCGACTGGCTGAACGGCCGCGCGACCGCGTACGACTCCTCGGGCAAGACGGTCAAGGCGTCCTGGACCACCGGCCGTACGGCGATGATCGGCAAGTCCTATGACGGGACGCTCGCCAACGGGGTCGCGGCGACCGGCGTGCCGGGTCTCGTCACGATCGTCCCGATCTCGGCGATCAGCTCCTGGTATGACTACAGCCGCGACAACGGCACGTTCTGGTTCAAGGGCGAGGAGGACGGGCTGGCCGAGACCGTCGACACCGACCCGCCGGCCAAGTGCGCCGCGGTGAACGCGCAGCTCGCCACGGGTCAAGACGATGTGAACGGCGACTACAACTCCTTCTGGGTGCCGCGCAACTACCGCACCGCCCCCGCACCGGACGCGAGCCGCGTACGCGCCAGTGTGTTCGCCGTCCACGGCACCAACGACCTGAACGTCAAGCCGAACCACTTCTCCACCTGGTGGGCGGCGCTGGCCAAGCGCGGCGTACCGCGCAAGGTGTGGCTGTCGCAGTACGGCCACGTGGACCCGTTCGACTTCCGCCGCGACCCGTGGGTGGACACCCTGCACCAGTGGTTCGACTACTGGCTGTGGAAGGTCCCGAACAACGTGATGCAACAGCCGCGCGCGGACATCGAGACCGGCCCGGACCAGTGGGTCACCCAGCCGGACTGGCCGGCGCCCGCCGCCCGCCCACTGAGCCTGCGCCCGCAGTCCGACGGAACCCTGGGTCTCACACCGTCCTCGGGCTCCGCGTCCTTCACCGACACCAAGGAGGATGAGGGCTCGCTGGTCTCGGACCCGACGACCGCGCAGCCGTTCCGGCTGGCGTACACCACGCCGCCGCTGAAACAGGACCTGCGACTGTCGGGCACCCCGTCGGTGACCTTGAAGTTCGCGTCCAACCAGCCGGCCGCCGACCTCGGCGCCCTCCTGGTCGACTACGGCACCGACACGCGCGTGAACTACCTGGGCGCGGGCTCGGGCGTACGTACCCTGGCGACGGAGGACTGCCACGGCGAGAGCACCGCGGCGGACGACGCCTGCTACCGCCAGGTGGTGACCGACACGGCGACCTCGGACGTGAACGTGGTGACACGCGGCTTCCTGGACGCCCAGAACCGCACGTCCCTGAGCCACCGGTCGCCCCTGACGCCGGGCAAGTCTTACACGGTGCACTGGCCGACGCTCCCGCAGGACTACCACTTCAAGCCGGGCCACCGGCTGGCCGTGATCCTGTTCGGCGTCGACGGTGACGTCCAGTTCGACGAGGACGCGACCGGTGCAGCGGTGTCGGTGGACCTGGCGGGCACGAAGGTGAGCCTGCCGGTGGTCATCGGCGGTGCTTCGCCGAAGACCGCGAAGCCGTTCTCGGCCAACCAGACCTGGCGCGGCCCGGCCCACGTGAGCCTGCCGAAGCAGCCTCACCTGTTCAGATGATCGACTGACGGCAGCGGGGGCCCGGGATCATCTCCTGGGCCCTCGTTGGCGCGGCTGGCCGTGATGCGATCGCTCATCAACCTGCCGAGGCCGCCCGTGCTGCCGAGTGGGCGGCGGACAGACGCGGGCCGGGGTACGCGAGCCCCGGTGCCCGCCTCGCCGACTTGGAGCACGTCGGGCGCAGGACCGGGGTCTCACATCACACGCCGCTGCGCGCCTTCCGCACCGGGGACACGGTGATCATCGGACTGAACTTCGGGCGTCAGCCGGACTGGTTCAAGAACATCACGGCGGCTCGCACGTGCCGTATGCGCCTGAGCGGCCGGCAGCTCACTCTCGGCGCCCCGACGCTCGTGTCCGCCGAGCAGGGCACGGAGAACATTCCGTGGTTCTTCCGCGTCGCGCTGAGACACGTCGTCCACACGACCGAGTGCGTTGAGCTGCCCATCCTGGACGAACATCCCGTACGCGGCCGACGCACCTCCGCTGGACGCGGAACGGTGTGATCTCAACCGGCTCGCGTACGCCACACCGCCGCGGAAGCACGATGTGCGGCCGCCGGGCACGCCTGATCCTGCTGGGCGGTTCTGTCCCGCCAGCAGCGACTGTTCCACTGATCCACTGACAGCGATGGGCCCGGGACACGAGTCCCGTGCCCATCCGAGCTGGCCAAGCCAGGCCTAGTTGAAAATCTTCTCCACGGAGTCCGCGGTGGCGGCGTAGTGCACCTAGACCCCCGGGCACGTCCTCACCGAAGCGCTTTCGAAGACGTCCTCGATCGAGTCGGCCGTCGCCGCGAGACGCCCCCAGACCTCCAACTGCTCAAGGTCCGTGCACTCGACCAGGCGAGAGCGAGCCTCGTCCGGTATGAGAATCCCGCGTGCACCCAGCACGGCCAGGATCATCTCGGCCTTGCCCTCGGCCTTGCCCTCCGCCTTGCCCTCCGCCTTGCCCTTGGCCTTGCCTTCGTGGAAGTAGCCGCGGGCGAAGTCGCTCTTGTACTCGCCGTCCTTGGTCTTCACCATCGTCTCCAGGATGTCTCGTGCCGTCGCGGGGAGCACGGCGGGCACCTCACCGCGGCGCACGCCGGGAGGGTCGACTAAAGAGGACGCCGCCGTGTTCGGCGGCGACGTCGTCCTCGCCGAGGACCTTGGCCGCGTCCCGCTACCGCCGCGCCGCCATGCAGGGCCGTGACGGGCGCCTCGTGAGGGGCCGGTTATGCCGCGGAGGACCGGCGGATGGCGTCGAGGAGCCAGCGTGGGCCGGTGACCATGGCGCCTGCGGCTTCGCAGCAGGTGCGGAGTTCACGGTCGGCGGTGACCACGACGCGGTGTTGGTCCCGTCCGGTCTCGAGCCGTCACGTTCGCCGTGTCCACCAGGAGGACCAGGGCTTTCGGAGTGCTATCCGAAGACGTCCTCGATGGAATCAGCCGTCGCCGCGAGACGCCCCCAGGCATCCAACTGGTCAAGGTCCGTGCACTCGACAAGGCGAGCACGTGCCTCGTCCGGTATGAAAATCCCGCGCGCACCCAGCACGGCCAAGATCATCTCGGCCTTGCCCTCGGTCCTGCCCTCGGTTCTGCCCTCGGTTCTGCCTTCGGTTCTGCCTTTGGCCTCACCTTCGCGGAAGTAGCCGCGGGCGAAATCACTCTTGTACTCGCCGTCTTTGGTTCTCACCATCTCCTCCAGGATGTCTCGTGCCGTCTCAGGGAGCACGGCGATGACCTCGTCAATATAACCTCGCGCCTGCTCGCGCTCGAGTTTCTCCAGAGCGTCGAGCATCGTGGCGAAGAGCTTTGGCCCATCAGGGCCCGCGCCATGGACGACCGCCGACAAGACCACCATCTCCGGCATCACGTCCTCAGTGCCGCCGTCGGTGTAGACGGGCAGTTCCTCCGGCCCGAGCACCAGGGGCGTCAGCACGAAGCCGGGATGCCCGACCTTGATCGGCTGCCGGGCCCAGCGGGCCACGTTGGCTTTGGTGCAGATCGCGAGCAGGACCGCCGGGCAGCCGAGCCGGGCACGGGCCGTCGCTACATAGGCGGGCCAGCTGAGGTGTTTGCGCTGGTCTGGGCGTAACTGCATCTCAATGATCACGGCGAGCGCCGGATCCTTGTCACCGAACGTCACGACCGCATCGGCATGGTATGAGACGGGCGTGTGTTCGCTGAGATCGCCGGACTCCAACCGGGCCCGGGTGGAGTCCGGGGTCAGGTCCGACCGGACGCAGTCGAGCAGCCCTGCGGCGAGCCCCGGCTTCTGGCGGATCAGCTCCAACAACATCTCATGCTCACGTGAAGGCACGTCGTTGACACTATGAGTAATCATGTGAAGACGAAGAGTGATTGGCGAAGATACTTCCAGTAGACAAGGTCCGGCCAGGACGACACTCGCGCGCTATGCGGGGCAGGCGCGGCGGAGGGTTTCGAGGAGCCAACGTGGGCCGGTGACCGTGGCGCCTGCGGCTTCGCAGCGGGTGCGGAGTTCGCGGTCGGCGGTGACCACGACACGGTGTTCGTCCGTGGCGGACGGGGCGGCCAACTCCGCGATCGCGTCGTCTCCGCTGCCCGGGGCCGTGATCACCTCGACGCCCGCCGCGCTTGCCACGTCGCTTGCCGCGCCCTCCACCACCATCACGATCTCGGGGAAGCACAGGTCCGCCACTGCGCCCGGCACGCCGGGGAACGGGCCGGCGGCGGCGATCTCGTCGCGCAGGCGTTCGGCCGCTCCCCGGCGGTCGCGCCACCAGCCGTCCGGTCGCGAGCCCATCACGTTCGCGGTGTCGACCACGAGGACCACGCGGAACAGCGAGCGGCTCAGGCGTGCCCAGGTCGCGGCGAACGGGGGGAACAACTTCAGGGTCGTGACCTCGTCGGCGGGCACCCACGCGACCGCGGCCGACTCGAAGGACCGCGGCCCCACCTCCACACGCGTCGCGGTCGAGGCGATCACGGTCTCGTACGACCAGCCGCCGTGGTTCTCGCTGGAGAGCCAGTGTGCGCGTACGAGGGACGGGTCCAGCGTGCTTTCCTCCGACGCCTCCCGCAGTGCGCCCTCGACCGGGCCCTCGTGGCTGTGCCGCGCGCCGCCGAGCAGCCCCCACGTGCCGCCGCCGATCGACACCCTCGACCGCTTCTGGAGCAGGACGCTCTCCTGGTGATAGAGCAGTACGCCGGCCGCGCCGTAGCGTCCCCAGTGCCGATGTCCCGCGTCGCAGTTCGCCCAGCCGTCGCCGTCGCCCATGAGGGGGAGCCTAACCAAGGCGGGCATTGACGGCGGGCGCACGCCGGGCTACGGTCACGAACTAACAGGAAAGTTTCCTTTTTGTTAGTGCGGCGCCGCGCTCCTCCCTCCCGCCAGACCGAGGAGCATCACCCGTGAAACGACTGATCCTCCGACTCGCCGTGGCGCTCGCCGCGACGGCCTCCCTCACCCTGCCCCAACTCGCCCACGCGGCCGGCTCCCCCACGGCCACCTTCTCCAAGGACTCCGGCTGGGGCACCGGCTACCAGGGCAAGTACACCATCGCCAACGGCGGCACGACCACGATGACGAGCTGGAGGGTCGACGTCGACGTACCCACCGGCGGGTCCATCTCCTCCGCCTGGGACGCCGTGATGACGCACACCGGCAACCACTACACGTTCACGAACCAGTCCTACAACGGCACCTTGGCGCCCGGCGCCTCGACGAGCTTCGGGTTCAACGGCGCGCCCGAGTCGGCCACGCCGACCAACTGCACCCTCAACGGGCAGCCCTGCGCGGGCGGGCGGCGGCGGCGGTGACACCACGCCGCCGACCGTGCCGGCCGGACTCCACGTCACCGGCACCACCTCCTCCTCCATCACGCTCGCCTGGACCGCCTCGACCGACAACGTCGGCGTCACCGGATACACGGTGTACGAGGGGTCCGCCGCCGTCGCCACCGCGACCGGCACGAGCGCGACCGTCGGCGGCCTGGCCGCGAGCACCACCCACACCTACACCGTCACCGCACGCGACGCCGCCGGCAACCAGTCGGCCAAGAGCGCCTCCGCCACGGGCACGACCCAGGCCGGCGGAGGCGGCGGCGGGACTTACCAGAAGATCGGCTACTACCCGCAGTGGGGCATCTACGGCCGCAACTTCTGGATGAAGGACCTCGACACGAACGGCGCGGCGGGCAAGCTGACCGTGCTCAACTACGCGTTCGAGAACATCGACCCGAACAACCTGACCTGCTTCGACACGACCAAGGCGACCACCACCAACCCCTCGGACCCGGACCAGGGCACCGGGGCCGGTGACGCGTACGCCGACTACGGCGCCTCGGTGTCGGCCGACCACAGCGTCGACGGCGTGGCCGACGTCTGGGACCAGAAGCTCAAGGGCAACTTCAACCAGATCAAGAAGCTGAAGGCCAGGCACCCGAACCTCAAGGTGCTCGTCTCCCTCGGCGGCTGGACGTACTCCAAGTTCTTCTCCGACGTCGCCAAGACCGACGCGTCGCGCAAGAAGTTCGTCTCCTCCTGCATCGACATGTTCATCAAGGGCAACCTCGCCGGTGTCCTCCGACGGTACGGGCGGCGCGGGCACCGGCGCGGGCGTGTTCGACGGCTTCGACATCGACTGGGAGTGGCCGGGCAGCCCCGACGGGCATCCCGGCAACCACTACGCCGCGGCGGACAAGGCCGACTTCACCGCGCTGCTCGCCGAGTTCCGCACCGAGCTCAACGCCCAGGGCGCGGGTCGCCTGCTGACCGCGTTCACCCCGGCCGACTCGGCGAAGATCAGCGCCGGCTGGGACCTGTCGAAGATCTTCAGTTCGCTCGACTACGCCAACATGCAGGGCTATGACTTCCACGGCTCCGGCAGCGACAACTCCTGGGAGCCGAACCGTACGGGCGACCAGGCCAACCTGTACGTGGACGCAGGCGACCCGTACCCGACCCACTTCAGCGTCGACTCGGCCGTCAAGCTCTACACCGGCGCCGGGGTGAGCCCGCGCAAGATCCTCGTCGGCATCCCGTTCTACGGACGCGGCTGGCAGCAGGTGGCGGACGGCGGCAGGAGCGGTGAGTGGCAGCAGGCGAACGGTGCGGCACCGGGCGACTTCCCGGAGGAGGCCGGGAGCCGCGGCTACAAGAACATCGCGGTGAACGTCCCGGGCTGCACGGTCCACCACAACGAGCAGGCCGTCGCGACGTTCTGCTACACGGGCGCGAACGGCCAGTGGTGGACCTTCGATGACCCGTGGTCCATCGGCAAGAAGACCGACTACATCAAGGCCAATGACCTGGGTGGCGCGATGATCTGGGAGATGTCCGGTGACACCGGCACCCTGATGTCCGCACTGGACGGCGGCCTGCGCTGACCGAGTGGGGGCGGCGCGCACGCGTGCCGTCCCCTCAGCTCAGCAGGATGCCGGCCAGCGCGCCGGCCAGCATGAACGGCCCGAACGGGATCTCTGACTTTCGCGTGCCCCGCCGCGTGAGGAGTAGCCCCGCGGCGTACAGGCCGCCGAGGACGAACCCGCCGAGCACCCCCAGCCACCAGGCGGGTGCGCCGAGCCAGCCGAGGTAGAGCCCGAGCACCCCGGACAGCTTCACGTCGCCCCAGCCGATCGCCCCGGGCGCGGCCAGGTGCTGCGCGGCGTACACCGCCCACAGCACCGCCAGCCCGATCAGCGCGTGCCCGAGGCGTACGGGACGCCCGCCGGTGAGCACCACGACGGACAGGAGCGCGGGCCCGATGACGTACGAGGGCAGGGTGTACGGGTCCGGCAGCCGCTTGACCGCGACGTCGACGAAGGCGAGCAGCGTGCCGACGGCGGCGAGGTAGAGGTAGGCGGGCAACTCGGCGCGCTCGCCGAACCGCCAGGCCAGCGCGCCGGACGTGAGCCCCAGGGTGACCGCGATGCCCGGCCGCGCCCACCGCACCGGCCGCTCGAAGTAGCGCGTTGCCAGCGGCGCGCCGAAAGTGCCCGCGACCGCGCCGCCGAGAGTGCACAGCGGCACCAGCCAGATGACCACGAGCGGAGAATAGCGCCCCCGGGCGAGCCGGGAAGGCCCGACGAACCGGGGCCCACCTCCGCGGGCGCCGCACGCGACCGGCACGTCGCGCATAAGGTTGGGCTCATGGTGGATGCTGGATCAGTCGTTGGCCTGCTCAAGGACACCCGCGACCGGCGCAACGCCGCGCTGGTGCTCGAACTCGACCTGACCGAGGGGATCGTGGAGGGGCAGCCGGCCGACCCGGTCTCGGCGCTGCTCAGCATGCGCCGCACCCATCTGCGCGACGTGCTCGGCGGCCTGCGCCGCGCGCGTACGGACCCGAAGGTCAAGGCGCTGATCGTCAAGATCGGCGGGCACCGCATCGGCCTGGCGATGGCGCAGGAGCTCCGCGACGCCGTACGCGCGTTCCGCGACTCCGGCAAGCTGACGGTCGCGTGGGCCGAGTCGTTCGGCGAGGTCAGCCGCGGCACCGTGCCGTACTACCTGGCGACCGTGTTCGAGCGGATCTACATGCAGCCGTCCGGCGACCTAGCGCTGACCGGCGTCTCGATCGAGGAGCCGTTCTTCAACGAGGCCCTCGGCAAGATCGGCGTCACGCCGCGCTTCGCCAAGCGCCACGAGTACAAGACGGCCGCCAACACGTTCATGGAGCGCGCCTACACGCCGGAGCACGAGGAGATGTCGGGCCGGCTCGTCGCCTCGGCCGCCGAGCAGGTGGTGGCCGGTGTCGCAGAGGGGCGCGGGCTGACCGAGGAGCGGGTCCGCGAGCTGATCGACCGCGCGCCGCTGCTGGGCGCCGAGGCCCTGGAGGCCGGCCTGGTCGACAAGCTGGCCTACCGGGACGAGGTGTACGCCGAGATCCGTGCGGCCGTGGCCGACGAAAACGCGCGGCTGCGCTACGTCGCGCGCTACAACCGTACGAGCGGGCTGGCCAAGCGGATGCCGCGCCCGCAGCAGGACGCCGTCGCGCTCATCTCGGGGCAGGGGCCGATCCGGCTGGGCCGCAGCGGGCGCAGCGCGATGCCCGGGCAGGGCTCCTCGATCGGGTCGGACACGATCGCGGCGGCCTTCCGCGCCGCGGTCAAGGACGACAAGGTCAAGGCGATCGTCTTCCGCGTCGACAGCCCCGGCGGCTCCTACGTCGCCTCCGACACGATCTGGCGCGAGGTGGTGCTCGCCCGCGAGGCCGGCAAGCCGGTCGTGGTGTCGATGGGCAACGTGGCCGCGTCGGGCGGCTACTTCGTCGCCGCGCCCGCGTCGGTGATCATCGCCCAGCCGGGCACGCTGACCGGCTCGATCGGCGTGGTCTTCGGCAAGCCGGTCATCGGCGACCTGCTCGGCCGTCTCGGCGTCGGCCTGGGCAGCGTGGAGCAGGGCGCGCACGCGCGGATGTACGCGACGACGCGCGACTTCACCGAGGACGAGTGGACCCGGGTGAACTCCTTCCTCGACCGGGTGTACGACGACTTCGTCGGCAAGGTCGCCACGGGCCGCGACCTGCCCGCCGAGCGGGTCGACGAGCTGGCGAGGGGCCGCGTCTGGACCGGCGCGGACGCCTGCGAGCGCGGGCTGGTGGACGAACTCGGCGGCCTGGGCCTGGCCCTGGAGACGGCGCGCAAGAAGTCGGGCCTGCCCGCCGATGCCCCCGTACGCACGTATCCGCACGTCTCTCCGCTCGACCGCCTGCGCCCGGCCGAGTCGAGCGAGGACCGCACCGCCGCGACGGCGCGCCTCGACGCCTGGGGCTCGATGACCACCCTCGCCGTACGCCTGGGCCTGCCGTCGGGCGGCCCGCTGCTGCTCCCGGGGAGCTGGGATCTCGGCTGAGCACGGCTCGGTGGTTCCGCACGGGGACTTCACCGACGCGCTCGCGGCCTTCGCCAGCGGCGTCGTGGTGGTGACGGTACGCGAGGGCCGTGATGACATCGGCACGACGCTGACGGCGTTCGCGTCGGTGTCGCTCGAGCCGCCGATGGTGCTGGTCGCGGTGACCGGTGAGTCCTATCTCGCCGAGGTGCTGCACCGGTGCGACCAGTGGGCGGTGACCGTGCTGGCCGCCGATCAGCGTGCCATCGCGGGGCGGTTCGCCTCGGCCGGGCGTCCGAGCGCCCGGCTACTGATCGCGAGCGTCCCGCATCATCGCGGTCCGCGGTCCGGCGCGCTGATCGTGGACGGCGGGGCGGCCGCACTGGAGTGCGAGACCCGCGAGAGGGTGCCGGCCGGCGATCACGTACTGTTCGTCGCCGAGGTCGTTGCCGTCGACTACGTCGACGCCGACCGGCCTCCGTTGATCCGTGTCAGACACCGATACCAGAGATGACGATGATGATCGCGATCAGGGCGAAGACGCCGAGAGCGGCGTTCACCGTCTCCTTCATCCGCACGCCGCGCATGCTGGCGATGCGCGCCTTGTAGTTGTTCCAGTTCTGGTGGGCCTGCCGGGCACGCTCGGACCGTATTCCGATGAACAACGCAAAGACGACTGCGACCAGGTAAATCATGCGGAATCCCTTTCCTTCGAGGGGAGTACGCCGGGCTGGGGCCGTGCGTCGCCGGCGCCGCCGCGAGCCCTGGCCGGTATCCCCCACCGGCCGGGCGTGTGGGCCGGCTCGACAATCCCGTAAGCGCGCACCGCTCGCCTCCTCAAGTGGAAGAGCGGCTCCCGTTCCGCTCTTCCTAGATCGGATATTAACGACACGTCAGCGCATTTATCAATAGCCAACCTAGGCAATGAGCCAACATTTTTATATGCTGCGATAGCGCGGACGGCCTACTGTTTATCTGCCGGGATCTGTTCTGCGAGCAGCCTTTTACCGACATTCCAAAATGCATGCCGCCAGGCTGCTTCCCTCCATGCTGCCTGCCCGCTCCATGCCCGCTACCACCGTGCACACCCGCGTCATGCGTACCGCCGTCGTGCGTCCCCGCGACCAGCGAGGTGGCCGTATGCGCGCGGCAGACGGGCAGCACGCCGAAATCCGTACGGCACGGGGCACGCCGCACGTGCTGCCGACGTGACGAGCGCTATTTTGCCTGGTCAATCCTTGTATTGACGGAAACGAATTCGCCGACCCGAGGCATCGTCAAGATCAAGTATTTGTGACCGCGCGAGGCAAGCCGGGTGGACGCTTGCTACCTCGCACCAAAAGGGTATGGCATCCTGCCAGCTCGCTGATTTAATCTAAGCCTGTTGGAAGGCAGCGGAAAGCGAGATGACGGAAGAGCCCCCGATTCTCGATCTTCACCTGCAAGGGGGAGAGATGGCTTCGGATCCCGGCCCGGTAGTCCAGCGTGCCCGCCTCACGACCGAGCTGCAGCGGCTCCGGCGCAACGCCGGCAAGACCCAGGAGCAGGTCGCGCGGTCACTCGACTGGTCGCCGTCCAAGCTGATTCGCATCGAGGGCGGCAACGTCGGCATCTCCACGACCGATCTGCAGGCGCTTCTCCGCCACTACGGGGTCTCGGACGAGGACCGCATCACGGAGCTGTCCGTGCTCGCGCGAGGCGCGCGCGGCCGCGGCTGGTGGGATCCCTACAAAGAGGACCTGGGTGCCGCCTTCTCCAACTATCTCGGTTACGAGCTCGGCGCGTCCTTCGTGCGGTCGCTCAGCCCGCTCCTGGTGCCTGGCCTGTTGCAGACCGAGGAATACGCCCGCGCCCTGACCATCGAACTCGTGCCCGAGCCTGCGGTCGCCGAGGCGGTGATCGAGACCCGCATGCTGCGCCAGGACAAGATGTTCACGCGGGAGGATCTCGTGCAGCAGCATTTCGTCCTCGACGAGGCCGTTATCCGGCGCCGGGTCGGCGGTCAG
The DNA here is from genome assembly GCA_963799975.1 of uncultured Actinomycetota bacterium. Lineage (GTDB taxonomy): Bacteria > Actinomycetota > Actinomycetes > Streptosporangiales > Streptosporangiaceae > Actinoallomurus. The sequence continues at coordinate 3,233,549 of CAWCZF010000006.1, forward strand.
CGCGACCGCGGGATAATGCCCCGTCAGCTGGACCGCATTCTTGAGCTCGCGCGCCGGGCGGACATCACCATTGAGCTTATTCCCTTTGACAAGGGCTCGCATTTCGGAATGATGGGAGAGTTCACCGTGCTGGGATTCGAAAATGGCCCGGCCGGAGTGCTGTTCCTGGAAAATGCGCGCGGAGGCGACCTGACCGTCGCGGACAGTGAGCAGATCGCGTCCTACCTCGAGGCGTTCGAGCATCTGCGGAAGCTGGCCCTGACCGAGGACGAGTCCATGGCCTTCATCAAGAAGGCCATGGACGAGATGAGCGACGAGCCTGCGAGAGGCGAGGAACCCTCACTTGCCTGAGCCCACCGGCGGTCAGCTGGCCGAGGCGGTCTTCGCAGCGGCCGCCATCGGCCCGGGGGGAAGAGGAACCGCCACTCGGGCGGCCTCGACACAGCCACTGTGTCCGCTGCGTGTGCCCTTGCGCCATGGCTCGGCCAGCACGAGCAAGCTTGGGTCAGCAGCCATTCCTTCTCCTCAAACCACAGATGGGCACAAAAAGGCCCAAAGTCGTCGCTATTTTGAATACACACAGTAAGTACCCGCGCGCGATACGTAGCGAACGCGGCAGGTTCAACGAGTTAACCAGAGGAGCAGTCGAAAAGGCGGCAGTTGACCGGTCAAGCACTGATTGACTTCCAGTAACCGGTGCCGGATGGACCCTCCCACCCTGCACCGGTTCGCCGATGCGGGCACCCCGGCCGACGACCCTGCACGTACGGGACGGCACCAGGCGCGCCGGCGAGCGGAGGGCACACCGCCGCGCCACTCGGCATCTCCCCACGGTAGGCGCCCTGCCTGATCCACTCCCACCTGGAGGGCGGGCCGCCCATCCGCAACAACGGCACGAAAGTGCGGCCAAAACTGGATCACATAGGACATAACACCCCCCATCGACTGAACTTGACAGCACCTATCCATGGCGATGGCTCAGCCGAAAAACCAGCTTCCCTCTCCAATCGGGATCAATCCCCTCATACCAAACATCCTTACGCTAAGTCACTCACATCACTCTATGGGATATCTTCACGGTCCATTAGTGACACTTGTCCCTATGTTTCCTCTGGCCGGCCTGCGAGTGTCATTCCCGAGACGAACGGTCGGTTCCGATCTTCTCCCGGTCAGCACCTCCGAGCAGAGGACCACTGGTGGAAAAGCAGTACGAAGTGTATTGCCTGAAAGACAGGCTCTTCTATGACGTCCTTGACGGTCAGGAGAGCCCGGCTTTCGCCATCGTGGACGAGCCGCTCCCCGAGGGCTGGCAACGAATTCAGCGCAGCGAATGGACGGTCTACGTTCCTCCCGTGAACGTCATTCCGTCACAGGGCTGGAAGATTCACGTCTCCGCCACTCACGAGAACGCGCCCGACGTTCTGGTCCGCGTCCGTGACTACTGCGTACCTAAAGGCATCTCCTTCAAGCACCTCCGCAGCGTGAACATGCTTCTCATGCGCAATGCGAAGTACTCGCCGCGGGGCGCCAGTGGAAAACTCGTCACCATTTACCCCCGTGACGAGGCCGAGCTCGAACTCATCATCGACGAGCTCGGCGCCACTCTCGCCGGGGAGCCAGGGCCGTACATCCTCAGCGACCTGCGCATCGGCGAAGGCCCGCTCCACGTCCGCTACGGCGGGTTCACCGAACTCCACTGTGAGGACGAGAGCGGACGGCTGGTCGCGGCGATCGAGGACGGCGACGGAAAGCTCGTCCCGGATCGCCGCGACCCGGTCTTCACCGTGCCGGCCTGGGTCACACCGCCCAAGTGCCTGGCACCGCACATCGACGCGCGCAACGCCGTGACGATGGCCGGCATCCCGTACCGGATCACCGAGGCGCTGCACTTCTCCAACGGCGGCGGCGTGTACGCCGGCGAGGACACCCGCGACGGCCGCCGCGTGGTGCTCAAGGAGGGCCGCCCGCACGCCGGGCTGGCCGCCGACGGCGCCGACGCCGTCACGCGAGTACGCCGCGAGCACGACATCCTCCAGCTCCTCAGCGGCATCGACGGGGTGCCCGAGGTCCTCGACTACTTCGTCGTGGGCGACCACCACTTCCTGGTCGAGGAGTTCGTGGCGGGCCGACCGCTGAACACCTTCTTCGCCGAGCGGCACCCGATGCTGGACCCGGAGCCGGACCCGCAGGACCTGGCCGACTACGCCGCCTGGGCCATGAAGGTCTACGCCGGCACCGAGCAGATCATCGAGAAGGTGCACGCACGCGGCGTCGCGTTCAACGACCTCCACATGTTCAACGTCATGGTGGACGAGGACGACACGGTCGCGCTGATCGACTTCGAGGCGGCGGCGCCGGCCGCCGAGCGACGCAGGCAGACCCTCGCGAACCCGGGTTTCCTCGCTCCGCCGGACCGCCGCGGCACGGACATCGACGCCTACAGCCTCGCGTGTCTCAAGATCGCGCTGTTCACACCGACGACCAATCTCTTCATGCTCGACCTGGCCAAGGCAGCCCACCTGGCCGAGGTGATCGCCGAGTGGTTCCCGGTGCCGGAGGAGTGGCTCCGGCAGGCGGTCGACGAGATCACCCGGGGCGAGCCGGGCCGGCGGCCGATCCCCCGGCTCGCTCCGGAGCCACCCGGCTGGGCGAACGCGCGCGCGCTGCTGAGCAAGGCCATCCTCGCGAGCGCCACCCCCGAGCGCGACGACCGGCTGTTCCCCGGCGACATCCAGCAGTTCGGCAGCGGCGGCCTTGGCATGGCCTTCGGCGCGGCCGGCGTCCTCTACACGCTGGACGTCACCGGCGCGGGCGTGGACCCGGCACACGAGAACTGGCTGATCGAACACGCCACCGACCCGCCGCAGGGCACCGGACTCGGGCTGTACGACGGTCTGCACGGCGCCGCGTACGGGCTGGCGCATCTCGGCCACCTCGACGCCGCGGCCAAGGTCATCGACATCTGCCTCGGCGAACGCTGGGAGAAGATGGGCATCGACCTGCAGGGCGGGCTGCCCGGCATCGTGCTCAACCTCGACCACCTCGCCGGCCTGCTGACCTCACCCGACCTGCGCGAGGCGGCGGCGCGCGGCGCGCAGATCGTCGCGGACCACGTGCTGGCCTCGGGAGAGGTCCCGGCACGGCCCGGTCTCATGCGCGGCATGTCCGGTCCGGCGCTGATGTTCATCCGGCTCTACGAGCGCACCGGCGACGCGAACCTGCTCGACCTCGCGGCCCGTGCGATCAACCTCGACCTGGACGGGTGCAAGACCGACAAGAACGGCGCCCTGCACGTCGATGACCACACCCGGATCCTGCCCTACCTCGCACGCGGCAGCGTCGGGATCGGCATGGTCATCGACGACTACCTCGCCCATCGCGAGGACGAACGCTTCCGCGAGGCACGGCCCAAGATCCAGACGGCCGCGCTGACGCGCTACTACGCACAGTCCGGGCTGTTCGCCGGGCGTGCCGGGATGCTGCTCCACCTCGCCCGCCAGCGCGATCCGCGGGCCGAGATGCACGTACGCGACATGGCCTGGCACGCGCTCTCGTACGGCGGCGGCCTGGCCTTTCCCGGCGAGAACCTGCTGCGAATGTCGATGGACCTGGCCACCGGCACCGCCGGCGTGCTGCTCGCGCTCGGCGCGGCCCTGCACGACGGCCCGGTCCACCTGCCGTTCCTTGCGGCACCTGAGCCACCCGCGAGAGCCCTCGCGGGGACCGTGACGATCCACTCGGCAGGGGGTGAATGACGATGGCGCTTCTGGACATGCAGGGGATGACGACCCCGAACGGGGGTGGCGGCGGCGGTGGCGGCGAGAACAACAGCACGCTGAGCCTGCTCTGCCACAGCTCGCACAGCATCACGATCTGCCTCTAAGGGGCGGATTCTTCCTCGAAGCTCTCACCACGTGAGGAGGTGTATTGACGATGGCGCTTCTGGACATGCAGGGGATGACGACCCCCGGCGGTGGTGGCGAAGGCGGCGGCGGCGAGAACAACAGCACGCTGAGCCTGCTCTGCCACAGCTCGCACAGCATCACGATCTGCCTCTGACCTGATCCGTGGCCCTGAGTGCCATGGCAGGGTCACGACAGCTTAGGGAGACCGATGACGGCGAGCAGGCTCGTCCTTCGGACTGTCCGCTTCGGCGGGGTCTGGGCGAGTCTGCTCGCCGTCGCCTCTTTGCTTCAGGCCGGCGCGTCCGTGCTGCTCCCGGCGGTGCTCGGCCGGGCGGTGGACGCGGTGCTCGGCGGATCCGATTCCCTCACCTGGCCCGCGGTGTACGCGTGCCTGGTCGGCGTCTCCATGACCGGGGACGCGCTGACCGAACTCTCCATCGGCGCGAGCACGGCGCGGGCGACCGCGAAGCTGCGCCACCTGTTCACCCGGCACGTCCTGGGGCTGGGCACCTCGACCGGCCTGCCCGCGGGCGACCTGACGAGCCGCGCGGTCACCGCGACCGCGGACACCGCGTACGCGCCGTCCGCCGCGATCCTGACTCTCACGGCCGTCGTCCCGCCGATCGGCGGGGTGATCGCCCTCATTCTTCTCGACCCCTGGCTCGCGCTGACGTTCGCGGTGGGCCTGCCCGCCATCGCGGCGCTGCTGCGGTCGTTCGTCCGCGACACGTCCTCGGTGGTAAGCCGCTATCTGGAGGCGCAGGGCCGTATCGCCACCCGCCTGGTGGAGACGCTCGCCGGCAACCGTACGGTCGCGGCGGCCGGTACCGCCGAGGCGGAGACCGAGCGTGTCCTGCGGCCCCTGCCCGAACTCGCCGAGCACGGCTACGCGACCTGGCGGATCCAGGCGACGACGTCCGGCCGCGGCACGCTGGCCATCCCGCTGCTCCAGGTCGCGGTGCTCGCCGTCGCCGGGTACGAGCTCGCGCACGGGCGGCTCAGCACCGGCGGGCTGCTCGCCGCGACGCAGTACGCCGGGCTCGGCGCCGACATCGGCCCGGTCATCGCCCAGCTCGGCCGGTTGGCCCGCGCACGCGCCGGCGCCGCTCGGCTCATCCCCGTACTGGAGCGGCCGCTGCCCGCGTACGGCACCGCGACGCTGCCCTCGGGTCCCGGGCGGCTGGAGTTCCGCGACGTGTCGGCCGCGTCCGTACTGACGGGGCTCGATCTGGTCGTCCCCGGCGGCGGCGCGATGGCGGTGGTCGGCCGGTCGGGCGGAGGCAAGTCGCTGCTCGCCGCGCTGGCCGGGCGGCTGACCGACCCCGACGGGGGCCGGGTCCTCCTCGACGGCGTGCCGCTGCCCTCGCTCGGCCACGGCCCGCTGCGCGGCGCGGTCGGGTACGCCTTCGCGCGTCCGGCGCTGTTCGGCGCGACGATCGCCGACGCGATCGGCGGCGACGCGGAGCGCGCGGCACGCGCGGCACGCGCCGACCCCTTCATCCGGCGGCTGCCGCTCGGCTACCGCACGCCGCCGGCCGAGGCGCCGATGTCCGGCGGAGAGTTGCAGCGCCTCGGGCTGGCGCGCGCCTTCGCCCACCCCGGGCGGGTGCTCATCCTCGACGACGCCACCTCCAGCCTCGACACCGTCACCGAGGTTCAGGTCGGCGACGTGCTCACGCGCGACGGCCGGACCCGGCTGATCATCGCGCACCGGGTCGGCACGGCGGCGCGCGCCGACTTGGTCGCCTGGATCGACGGCGGCCGGGTACGCGCCTGCGCGCCGCACCGCGAGCTGTGGCCCGATCCGGAGTACCGCGAGGTGTTCGGTGAGTGAGGTCTTCGGTGAGTAGGGCGCGCACGAACCATCGGGCCCGGGGCCGCCGCGTCCTGGTCGCCTCGCTACGCCGCCGTCCGCGCAAGCTGGTGGCGTTCGCGATCTGGTCGGCGTTGTCGTCCGCGCCCGTCCTGGTGTTCGGGCGTGCGGTCGCGCGCGCCACCGACGCGTTCCTGGCCCACCGCGTCGAGACCGCGTTGGCCTGGCTCGGCGTCCTGGTCGCGGCGGCGCTGGTCGGCGCCGTGGGCAGCGCACGGGCGTACGGTCCGCTGGCCGCGATCGTCGAACCCCTGCGCGACGCGCTCGTACGCCACGTCGTACGCGGCGCCGTACACGAGTCGGTGCGCACGGGACGTCCCGGCGACGGCGCGGTCGCCCGGCTCACGCAGCAGGTGGAGATCGTCCGCGACACGTACGCCGGGCTGTTGATGATCGTTCAGGGGTTCGTGTTCACGCTGGTCAGCGCGCTGATCGGGTTGCTGACGCTGATGCCGGTGACGCTGCTGCTGGTCGTGCCGCCGGTCGTGACCGGGCTCGGGCTGTTCCTCGGCCTCGTCTCGCGCTCGATCACGCGGCAGCGGGAACTGAATCTGGCCGAGGAGGCCATCGCCGCGTCCGCCACCGCGCTGGGCGGCGGGCTGCGCGACATCACCGCGTGCGGCACGGAGGAGGCGATGGCGGCCGAGGCGGGACGGCTGATCGACGCGCAGGCGGCGACCGCGCGCTCGATGGCCCGGCTGGCGGCGGGCCGTACGGTCGCGCTGGCCGTGGGCGGGCGCCTGCCGTTGCTGCTCGTGCTGGCGGCCGCGCCCTGGCTCGTACGGCAGGGTGCGACGCCCGGGGTCGTCCTGGGCGCGCTGACGTACGTGCTGCAGGGCCTCTCCCCCGCGCTGGGCACGATCATCCGGGGCATCGGCGGCAGCGGGCTGCGACTCGCCGTGACGCTGGACCGCGTGATGGCGGCCGCCGAGGTCGACCCCGTACGGCGCCCGGACCGCCCGGCAGGCGGCGACCTGCGGCTGCGCGGGGTGACGTTCGCGTACGGGCCCGGCGCCGAGCCGGTGATCGATGACCTGTCGCTGAACGTCCCGGAGGGCGACCACCTGGCGATCGTCGGACCGAGTGGCATCGGCAAGTCCACGCTGTCGCTGCTCGCCGCCGGGATCCTGACGCCGGCGCGCGGCACCGTGACCCTGGGGAACGTGCCCGCCGCCGAGGCCGACCCGGACGTACGCGCGCTGATCCCGCAGGAGGCGTACGTCTTCGGCGGCACGCTGCGCGAGAACCTGACCTACCTGCGGCCGGGTGCGTCCGGCCACGCCCTGGAGGAGGCGGTTGCGGCGGTGGGCGCAGCAGCGCTGGCCGAACGCCTCGGCGGGTACGACGCGGAGGTGGACCCGGCGGCGCTCTCAGCGGGGAACGCCAGCTCGTCGCCCTGGTACGCGCGTACCTGTCGCCCGCGCTGCTGGTCGTCCTGGACGAGGCGACCTGCCACCTGGACGCGGTGGCGGAGGAACGCTCCGAACGCGCCTTCGCCGACCGGCCAGGCTCGCTCATCGTCATCGCGCACCGGATGACCTCGGCCCTGCGCGCCCGCCGCATTCTCGTCCTGGACGGCACCCGCGCCTGGCTGGGCACGCACGAGGACCTGCTCGCGAGCTGCGGCCTCTACCAGGAGCTGCACGGCCACTGGTCCGCACCCGCGGAGGCGCTGCCGCCATCCCCCGCCGAGACGGACCCGCCCGCGAGAGCGGGACCGGCCGCGAAGGCGGGACCGGCCGCGAAGGCGGAGCAGCCTGCGGACTCGCCCGCGACCAGCGGTCTCCCCTCGTAGGAGACCGCGTCGGACGGCCCGCTAAGCGGGCCGGAGCCGGCGGGCGGTCCCGGGAACATCCCAGCCCCCGGGGCCGCTCGTCCGGTGACGGCACCCGCGGCGGGTGCCGAGTGAGCGATCCGCCCGCGCCGCACGCGGCGGCTTCCCAACGCTCTGAGTCCCCACCTGCGTAGGCCCCTCACCCCGATCGGGGTGAGGGGCCTGTCGCAAAGGCGCGTGGCCGCAGTACGGCGAGCCGCCCGCCCGCGGCCGCCTGCGCAGGGCTTCGGCGTCACAGCCAGCCGGCGTTGTCCGCGATGCGGATGGCGTCGACCCGGTTGCGGGCGCCGATCTTGCCGATGATCCGTGAGATGTGGTTGCGCACCGTGCGTACCGACAGGAACAGGTTGCTGGCGATCTCCGCGGACGACGCGCCCTCCGCGGCGAGTCGCAACACGTCCACCTCGCGTTCGGTCAGTGGGCTTTCCGCGCTGTCGAGCGCCGCGAAGGCCAGTTCCGAGTCGATGACGCGCTCGCCCTGTGCGACGCGGCGTACCGCGTCGGCGAGGTCGTCCGGTGGTGCGTCGATCAGCAGGTAACCCATCACGCCGGCAGCGACGGCGCGGCGCAGGTCACCCGGACGCCGACGATTCGCCATAATCACGATCGCACACGTCCGTAACTCCTCGTGGAGTGCTCTCGCGACGGCGAAACCGTTGGCCTCGTCCATGCCGGCGCCGAGCAGGACGACGTCCGGCTCGTGTTCCAGTGCGGCCGGAAGTGCCTTGTCAACCGATTCTAGCGCCGCTACGACCTCCATATCTGGGTGTCCGGAAAGCAGGGCGACAAGGCCGCCTCGAATCAGGTTCATATTCTCGACGATGAGAACGTGGATCACGTTTGGCCTCGTGGCGTAGTCGATTCCGCCGGACGACATTACCCGATGTTCCGGCGAATCCCCCCAAGCAGCTAATGAATGGTCGTTCATTCAGTGCATAACCGCGAGAGGACCACTTGAGGCCGTAGGGGATCAGAGACGTGCATCGTGGACTCCTGAGGGGCTAGGGCCAGTGCACTCTCAACAGTGGATGACGATCGGTGATCAGTCAACGCCCCCGCATGGCCTAGAAAGGCCCGGACGTCGGTGAATGCTTATACAAGACGCGGGGATGCAAAAGATCCGGCTATATGACTTTTTGCCGCCGATACTCCCTTGCGAGCTATATAGCCTTACCTGCGCGCCATACTCGCGCCACTTGGGGAACTCCCGGGCGATAGGCGAGGTGGATGTGCGACGGCGCGTCGAGTACGAGGACGTCGGCCCGCGCTCCCGGCCGCAGGTGCCCCACGTCGCCTCGGCGCAGCGCCTTCGCACCGCCCTCGGTGGCCGCGCGCACCGCCTCTTCCGGCGTCATGTGCATCTCACGTACGGCCAGGGCGACGCAGAACGCCATGCTGGAGGAGTAGCACGAGCCCGGATTGCAGTCGGTGGCCAGGGCGACGCTCGCCCCGGCGTCGATGAGGGTACGGGCGTCGGGGTAGGGCTGGCGGGTCGAGAACTCCACACCCGGCAGCAGCGTCGCCACCGTCGCCGAACCGGCGAGCGCGGCGACGTCCCGCTCCGACAGGTAGGTGCAGTGGTCGGCCGACGCCGCGTCGCATTCCACCGCGATCTGGACCCCCGGGCCGTGCCCGAGTTGGTTGGCGTGCAGCCGCGGCAGCAGCCCGGCGGCACGCCCGGCGGACAGGATCTCGCGCGTCTGGTCCGCGTCGAACGCGCCGCGCTCACAGAACACGTCGATCCACCGCGCGTACGGCGCGCAGGCGGCCAGCATCGGGCCGGTGACGAGATCGACGTAGCCGGCCGGGTCGGCGCCCTCCGGCACGACGTGCGCACCGAGGAACGTCACCTCGTCCACGACCTCGGCCGCGATCCGCACGGCGCGTTCCTCCTGCTCGACCGTCAGCCCGTACCCGGACTTGCACTCGACCGTGGTCGTGCCCTGACGCGCCATCTCGGCGACGATCCGCCGTACGCCCGCGCGCAGCTCGTCGTCGGAGGCCTCACGCGTGCGCGCGACCGTCGTGCGGATCCCCCCGGCGGCGTACGGGCGTCCGCTCATCCGCGCGGCGAACTCCTCGGCCCGCTCCCCCGCGAACACCAGGTGGGCGTGGGAGTCCACGAACCCGGGCAGCACCGCACGTCCGCCCGCGTCGTATTCCTCGTCGGCGGCGGGCGCGCTCGCGGACGGCCCGGCCCAGACGATCCGGTCGCCGTCCAGGACCAGCGCGGCGTCCGTCATCAGCCAGCGATCCTCAGCGGCCCCGGCCAGCTCTCCGATGTTGCTGATCACAGTGCTCACCAGGCCAGCATCCCATCCGGCCCGCCCGCGCACCTCGCCCGTACGGCCCGCGCCGTCTGGCATCTGAGACCGGACTCCGTACGGCATTTCTCGTTAATAAGCGGCATTGCACGGCATTGACCGAATTATGAGTTATGGACAAATGCCCACCAGTCACGGTAAACCAAGCGATGCCCTCGCGTATCTTTACCTAGTGACCAGCCGATGTACGGGTGACGGGTGGGATGTCGAATAACAGCTCTTGGCGACCGCGTCGGGGCGGGAAGCAGGCGGCCGCCGTCGGCGACTCGATGCCGATCAGGACGAAGTTCGCCATCATCGGCACGGTGTTGGTCCTTACTCTGGCCATGGCCGCCGCCCTCACGGCGTTCTTCCTGACGGCGAATCGGCGTGCCGCCGGAAATCTGGGCGGGGGAGGTCCGGCAGGCGGTCCGGCCACACCCCCGACCGCCGCAGGGCCGGTCGTCACGCCGGCTCAAGGACCCTCACCACCGGTGAGCGCCTCGCCTTCCTCCTCCTTACCCACGCCCACGCCCAGCTCGACGATTCCCACGCCCGACGTCTTGCCCGCGCTTGCGACGATCGCGATCAGCGGCACTGGAAGGGACCTGGAGCGGACCGTCACTGTGCGAGTGACCAGGCAGCCACAGGCGGGGCACCGCCTCTGGCTGGTCGCACAGTTCCCCGACGAAAAAGGACCCCCGTTGCAGTCCCCGTGGGTACGACTCGCGGCGCACAGTTCGACCTATTCGATTAGCCGATCCTTCAAGAAACTCAGCTCCCACACAAAAAGAACGCTGTTCATCGTGGACACCACTGCCGCCGCCGATCGACTCATGACGGACTACCTAAAACAGGACGATAAATTCAAGGGACTTCCGTCCGGCGCGCTACAGGTATCGAAATCCGTCGACGCGACGAAACAGGGAGGTACCCCATGAGGATCCCATCGATCAAGCGGATCAAGTGGTCGGGCGCCTCGTTATCAGCTTTGCGTCGGGTCCACGGCAACGTGCTGAGTTCCGGTCGGCCGCGGATCACCCGCTATCGGCCAGGTTCGTCGCGGTTCACGCTGATCGATCCGTCCGGCAACTCGATCGTGTTCATCCAGCGTGACGAGCAGGCCGAGCTTGAGTATGGCGGCTCGCGTTAGCTAGCGCATAGGTCACCGCTACGCTCTCGATCGGGCGCGGTGAGCTCGATCTAATAAAGATCTTGGTCCCCCCTTCCCGTGGATCATGGTTGATGCCTCTCACTGATGAAGGTTCAGCACCCCATCCGGCGCTCCCGTGATGGTCGGGACTACGCCCGAGCGGCCCGGAAGGAGCTATATTGGTAAGATGGCAGAAATTGTGTTCTTTTCTTGTGTGGTGCTAATTTTCGGTTCCGTCCAGGCGCTCAGATATGGGACGTGGCGTCTTGTCTGGGCCGGGCGACCCTCTCTAGCGCCCCCCCGATTCAAGACCGATTCGTTGTGGAATTCATTGCCTCTGACTTTGACAATAATTACGCTGGCCTTCTTTGTAAGGGACTGCGTAGATCAACCGCTGAATGCGCTTGCACACGACCCCTCATCCTCGAACCTGGTTCCTTCGACAGCGCCCTCGTTCACTCAAGCGATGTCATGGTCCAGTTGGGTCGGGCACTTGTGGCAGTTCGCCGCCGACGGGCCGATACTAGCTCTGATGGTTGTGGCGGTGGTGTATATCTTAGGGATAATTCCTGAATTTTGGGATGACATCTGGTGGTTTGCATTATTCGCACTGGCCCTGTTGGCGGCGATAGCCCTTGCGGTAGGGGTACACGCGATGCTGACACCAGATAGCCTCCCCGTTTCCGTGGCATTGATCCTTCTTGTAGCGTGCGCCGTGCACATTACAGTGCGTGCCGAAATTCGGCGACGGAAGCTCCTACGACGGATGCGCGAGTTGAGAAGGAGGGGCATTGTAATACCTGATGGGATCATCGCGGTCAGCAGCGGCAAGGCGTGGGCTTACAGGATAACACTTTCTCTAACCGCTGCCGCGCTAGAGGCTGTGGCATGGTATTCCGACACCCTCTTCAAGTATCTCGGCACGAGTTCCTTTTTGTTGCTGTTCACCATAGTCGCCGGCGTTTCTGACATCGCTGGCGGTTCAGTGCGGGAGCAATCCGACGCACTGCGCGACGCAATTATAAGACGGGGCATATAAAAGCGGCGGAGTTTTGGAGAATGCGCCATGACTTGAGCCAATGCCATTTAGTTATGCCGCTGGGTTGAAGAGATGTATTTCTGGCGGGTCTGGATGTCGCATGCCGTGATCTACTGATCTCTTTACTCGGAAAGAGTTGTGACGCTGGCGTTTGACGACCCGCGGGTAGGTACGCATACGGCGGCGGGGATTCGGTCGTTCCAGAATCTCGGCCAAGGAATCTGCTACGGCCCGGTCAAGGTGTTTCGGGGGAAAAATCCGCCGGCCCGGTGATCTGGCGGCGGACGACTCTGAGTGAGCGTATAAATGAGAGCCTGCCGGGGTCGATATCGGCCTGGTCAGCGGCCTCCACCATGAGTCTGCGGACGGCATAATGACTGAGCAAGAATCCCCATAGTTCCTGTTCTGCCAGCTCGGGTCCCTTCGATCTCAGGATAGCCCCCGGCCCCTTCTGATAGGTCTTCACCTCATCGAAGACGAGTCGATCTCCCACCGCTCATGGTATGCCGCCGCCAATTCCGCCGCAGGTGCCTGCTCCGGATCCAGGATGGTGGTCACTAGAGTAAAGAGCTCTTCCTCGTCTCCTCGCCCGAGTACCTGGTACTCGAAGACGCGTACATGAAATCCGGGCAGGTCGGTGATCTTAATTGCGTTGCCATGAGCCGCCATCGCCCCAGCCAGGCGCCTTTCGTGGAGCGCAGGGCGCAGGGAACCGCGACGCGCTCGAACAGCTCACGCATCACTTCGGCGCCCAGGCGCTGCCGGGCCTAGGTGAGCGCACCTGGCGTCGGAATCGCCCATTCAGATCGCCAGATCCCCAGCCAGCGCAGCCCTTGGACCAGCTTCCGCATGGCCTCTTTGTAGGATTCCCCGTGAAAAATCGTCAGCGTCATCACGAAGTAGACAACCACGCGTGCGGGAAGTTTACGCAGCCGCTGCTCGCGCCTGCCAGATTCCAGTATGACCTCATCCACTAGCTCGCGCGGAACGATACGCGCCAACACCCCAATACCCATCCGCTCTGTCACAACTGAACCGTAACCACTGCCACCGCTGCCAGTATCAGCCATAGCCGAAAAATAGCCGAGTCAGCTCACAGCCGCCAACTGCTGCTCAAACGGACGTGGCCAATGGGTTCACCGCGAGCCATACCCACAGGCCGGCCGGAAGATAGATCCTTCGCTCGTGGAGGAGCCAAAGAACGGTACGCCGTTGCAATCTTTGTTCGTAAGGCGAACGGAGCACAGGGGAAACTCTTGACGGTGCGGACGTGCGGCGACCGGATGATCGCCCATGGTCACCGCACCGGCTGGTCTCCGGTCACCGCGCGTATGGTCTCGGTCAGGGCGGCGGGGACGTTCTCGATCAGGCGGTGGTGGCCGTCCGTCACGATCGGGCGGCCCGAGACGACCACGTGGCTCACGTCCGCCGGGGAGGCGGCGAAGATCGTCGACTCCGGCAGGCAGGACGACGCCGCGCCGGCCAGGCGCACCGAGTCCAGCGACACCGTCACCAGGTCCGCGTACGCGCCCGGTTCGATGCGGCCCGCCTCCGGCCAGCCCAGGGCCGTGTGGCCGTTGGCCGTCGCGGCGGTGAGCAGGTCGGCCGCCGTCCAGTGGCCGCGGCGGCGCGTACGCAGGCGCTCGTCCAGTTCGACCGCTCGCGCCTCCTCGAACAGGTCGATCACCGCGTGCTGGTCCGAGCCCAGCGACAGCGGCGAACCCGCGTCGGTGAGCGCGCGTGCCGGGCCGATGCCGTCGGCGAGGTCGCGTTCGGTGGTCGGGCACATGCACACGCCCGTACGCGTGCCGCCCAGCAGGGCCACGTCCTCATCGGTCAGGTGCGTCGCGTGCACGGCCACCGTACGCGGGCCCAGGGCGGCGGCGTCGGCCAGCAGCGCCGCCGGGGTCAGGCCGTACGCCTCCTGGCACGCCTCGTTCTCGGCCGGCTGCTCCGACAGGTGTACGTGCAGCGGAGCGCCCTGCACGCCCGCCCACGCGGCGACCGTGCCGAGTTCGGCACGGGGCACCGCGCGCACCGAGTGGATCGCCGCGCCGACGCGCGCGTGCGCGGCCGGGCGCAGTGCGGACACCCGCGACGCCCAGGCCTCGGCGGTGCCGTCGCCGAAGCGCACCTGCGGGCCGGCCAGCGGCTCGCCGAGGCCGCCGGTCAGGTAACACGTGTCCAGCAGGGTGATCCGGATGCCCGCGTCGGAGGCCGCCGCGATCAGGGCGTCGCCCATCGCGTTGGCCGAGGAGTACGGCGTGCCGTCCGCGGAGTGGTGCAGGTAGTGGAACTCCCCGACGCAGCTGATCCCGGCGAGCGCCATCTCGGCATAGACCGCCCTGGCCAGCGCGTGGTAGGAGTCCGGGTCGAGCCGGGCCGCGACCGCGTACATCTGCTTGCGCCACGTCCAGAACGTGCCCGTGCCGGTCTGCACGCGTCCGCGCAGCGCGCGGTGGAACGCGTGGGAGTGCGCGTCGGCCAGGCCCGGGACGGTGAGCCCGGCCAGGCGTACGGCGCCGGGCGGCGCGGTCACGCCGGGCACGACGCGGGTGAACCGCTCGCCCGAGGTCTCGATGAGCACGTCCGCCGCGACCGCGTTGCCCAGCCACGCGTGCTCGGCGTGGTAGCTCAGCGACATGCCAGCTCCTCCAGCACGTCGGCGAGCGCGGTCACCCCGGCGTGGCAGTCCTCCGGCGTCGCGTACTCCGACGGCGCGTGTGACACTCCCGTCGGGTTGCGCACGAACAGCATCGCGGCCGGGACGTGCGCGGACAGGATCCCCGCGTCGTGGCCCGCGCCGGTCGGGAGTACGGGCGGGTCGCCCAGGGTCTTGAGCAGGCGGTCGCGCAGGAGCCCGGGGAAGTCGACGACCGCGGTGTAGGACTCCTCCGCGAGGCCGACGTCGACGCCGTGCCAGCCCGCGGCCTCCTCGGCCGCGGCCATGACCTCGGCCACCGTCTTGCGTACGGCGGCGTCGTCGGGTGCGCGTGCGTCGAGCCAGGCGCGTACGTGCGAGGGGATCGCGTTGACGCCGTTCGGGGTCACGTGGACCTTGCCGACGGTCGCGACCGCGTCGTTGCGCTCGGCGGCGTCGCGTGCGGCCAGTACGGTGCTCGCGAACGGCAGCATCGGGTCGCGGCGCGCGCCGAGCAGGGTCGTGCCCGCGTGGTTGCCCTCGCCGGCGAAGTCGAACCGCCAGCGGCCGTGCGGCCAGATCGCGCTCGCCACGCCGACCGGCGCGGTCAGCGCCCGGCCCTGTTCGACGTGCAGTTCGACGAAGCAGCCGATCGAGTCGATCAGCGCCGGGTCGGGTCCGATCGCCTCGGCGTCATACCCTTCGGCGGCGATGGCGTCGGCCCAGGTGACGCCGTCGCCGTCGCGCAGGCCGCGTGCGCGTGCCGGGTCGATCGCCCCGGTGGCCAGCCGCGATCCGAGGCAGGCGACGCCGAACCGCGCGCCCTCCTCCTCGCAGAAGACCCCGATGCCGATCGGCCGGCGCGGGGTGCGGCCGCGCTCGCGCAGCACGTCGATCGCGGCGAGTGCGGACACGACGCCGAGCGGCCCGTCGTACGCGCCGCCGTCCGGCACCGAGTCCAGGTGGCTGCCGGTCAGCACCGCGTCCCGGCGCACGTGCCCGGAGATCGCGTTCGCGGCGAGATGCGCCGCGCCGGCCACCATGCCCGCAGCGCCCGCCGTAGCCTCGCCGCCGGGCTCGACGTCCCACCAGGCGAAGAGGTTGCCGTTCCGGTCGTGTTCGACCGCCAGCCCCCGCGTGGCGGCCTCTCCGGCGAACCAGTCGCGGCAGTCACGGTCGACGGCGGTCCAGGAGAACCGCCGGTAGCCGCCGTCCGCACCGCGGCCGATCGGCCGCAGCACCTCCCACATCTCATCGAATCCCATGGGTCATTCCTCGTGCATCGGGACGCGTACGCCGCGCTCGGCGGCCACGTCCGTCGCGCGGTCATAGCCCGCGTCGACGTGCCGGATGACGCCCATGCCCGGGTCGTTGGTCAGGACGCGCTCGAGCTTTTCCGCCGCGAGCGGCGTGCCGTCGGCGACCGAGACCTGGCCCGCGTGGATCGAGCGGCCGATGCCGACGCCGCCGCCGTGGTGGATCGAGACCCACGACGCTCCGGAGGAGGCGTTGATCAGCGCGTTCAGCAGCGGCCAGTCGGCGATGGCGTCCGAGCCGTCGGCCATGCCCTCGGTCTCGCGGTACGGCGACGCGACGCTGCCGGAGTCGAGGTGGTCGCGGCCGATGACGATCGGGGCGCTGATCTCGCCGGTCTCGACCAGCTTGTTGAACTCCAGCCCGGCCCGGTCGCGCTCGCCGTAGCCGAGCCAGCAGATCCGCGCGGGCAGGCCCTGGAAGTGCACTTTCTCGCCGGCCATCTTGATCCAGCGGGCGAGCGGCTCGTTCTCGGGGAACAGGTCCAGGATGGCCTTGTCCGTACGCGCGATGTCCTTCGGGTCACCGGACAGCGCGGCCCAGCGGAACGGGCCCTTGCCCTCGCAGAACAGCGGCCGGATGTAGGCGGGCACGAAGCCGGGGAAGTCGAACGCGCGCGTGTAGCCCGCGATCTCCGCCTCGCCGCGGATCGAGTTGCCGTAGTCGAAGACCTCCGCGCCGGCGTCCTGGAAGCCGACCATCGCCTCGACGTGGGTGGCCATCGACTCGCGTGCCTTGGTGACGAAGCCCTCGGGGTCCTTCTCACGCGCCGCGGCCATGTCCTCGAACGCGACGCCGCTCGGCAGGTACATCTGCGGGTCGTGCGCGGAGGTCTGGTCGGTCACGATGTCGATCGGCGCGCCGCCCGCGAGCAGCGCGGGCACGATGTCGGCGGCGTTGCCGAGCAGCCCGATCGACAACGGACGGCGGGCGGCCTTGGCCTCGGTGGCGAGGCGCAGCGCCTCCTCGACGCTGTCGGCGCGCACGTCGCAGTAGCGGTGCTCGACGCGGCGGTCGATGCGGGTCGGGTCGCACTCGATGCAGATCGCGACGCCGCCGTTCATGGTCACCGCGAGCGGCTGCGCGCCGCCCATGCCGCCGAGCCCGGCGGTGAGCGTGATGGTGCCGGCCAGGGTGCCGCCGAACTTCTTGGCCGCCACGGCCGCGAACGTCTCGTACGTGCCCTGGAGGATGCCCTGCGTGCCGATGTAGATCCACGAACCGGCGGTCATCTGCCCGTACATGGTCAGCCCGAGCGACTCGAGCCGCCGGAACTCCTCCCAGGTCGCCCACTGCGGGACGAGGTTGGAGTTGGCGATGAGCACGCGCGGCGCCCACTCGTGCGTACGGAACACCCCGACCGGCTTGCCGGACTGGACCAGCAGCGTCTCGTCGGCCTCCAGGTCGCGCAGCGAGCGGACCATGGCGTCGAAGGCGTCCCACGAGCGTGCCGCCCGTCCCGAGCCGCCGTACACGATCAGTTCGTCGGGATGCTCGGCCACCTCGGGGTCGAGGTTGTTCATGAGCATCCGGAGGGCGGCCTCCTGCTGCCAGCCCTTGGCGCTCAGTGTCGTGCCACGCGGTGCGCGTACGGGACGGGGACCCATTGTTCTTCTCCTTGCCAGCGACTTCAGGACAGCGGGCCGACGACGGCTTCGGCCGCGGCGACCAGGGAGCCGTCGCGTACCAGATCGACGGCGGCGGTGATCTCGGGTGCGAGGTAGCGGTCGGGGCCGGGCGCGGACACGCCCGTGCGGAGCGCGGCGACGACGGCGGCGGTGGCCGGGCCGGGCCGCAGTGGCGCCCGGAGGTTCAGGGCGCGTGCGGCGGTCATGATCTCGATGGCGACGACCCTGGTCAGGCCGTCGACGGCGCGTCGGAGCTTGCGTGCCCCGCTCCAGCCCATGGAAACGTGATCCTCCTGCATGGCCGAGCTGGGGATCGAGTCGACGCTCGCCGGGTTCGCGAGCCGCTTGAGCTCGGAGACGATCGCGGCCTGGGTGTACTGAGCGATCATGTAGCCGCTGTCGACGCCGGGATCGTCGGCCAGGAACGCCGGCAGGCCGTGCGAGCGTGCCACGTCGAGCATCCGGTCGGTACGGCGCTCGGACATCGAGGCGACGTCGGCGACCGGGATGGCCAGGAAGTCCAGCACGTACGCGATCGGCGCGCCGTGGAAGTTGCCGTTGGACTCGACCCGGCCGTCGTGCAGGACGACGGGGTTGTCGATCGCGGCGGCCAGCTCGCGGGAGGCGACGAGCGAGGCGTGCGCGAGGGTGTCGCGCGCAGCGCCGTGCACCTGCGGCGAGCAGCGCAGGGAGTAGGCGTCCTGGACGCGCGTGCAGTCCGGCCCCCGGTGCGAGGCCATGATCGCCGACTCGGCGAGCAGCGAGCGCAGGTTGGCGGCGCTCGCGGCCTGGCCCGGGTGCGGGCGCAGCGACTGGAGATCGGCGGCGAAGACCCGGTCGGTGCCGAGCTGGGCCTCGACGCTCATCGCGGCGCCGATGTCGGCGGCGCGCATCAGGCCGCGCAGGTCCTCGATGGCGAGCACGAGCATGCCGAGCATGCCGTCGGTGCCGTTGAGGAGGGCCAGCCCCTCCTTGGCGACGAGGGTCAGCGGCTCGATGCCGGCCGCCTTCATGGCCTCCCCGGCGGGGTGCAGGGTGCCCTTGGCGTCGCGTACCTTGCCCTCGCCGATCAGCGCGAGCGCGACGTGGGAGAGCGGGGCGAGGTCGCCGGAGCAGCCCAGGCTGCCGTACTCGTGCACGACCGGCGTGAGGCGCGCGTTGAGCAGGGCGGCGAGCGTCTCGGCGGTGACCGTCCGCACGCCCGTACGTCCGGTGGCGAGGGTGCTGAGGCGCAGGAGCATCATCGCCCGTACGACCTCGCGCTCGACCTCGGGGCCAGAGCCCGCGGCATGGGAGCGGACGATGTTCTCCTGGAGGCGGGCGCGCAGCTCCTCGTGGATGTGCCGGGTGGCGAGCGCGCCGAACCCGGTCGAGATCCCGTACGCGGGGGTGGGGCGTGCGGCGAGGTCGTCGACGTGTGCCCGGGCCTCGGCGATCGCCTTGAGGGCCTCTTCGGTCAGCGAGACCTTGGCTCCGTAGCGCGCGATGGCGACGACGTCGCCGAAGGCGAGCGGACCAGTCCCGACGAAGATATTCGTCATATCCCTATTTGACGTTAACGGATGAGCTGACGGCACCCCGGGTGGCGTGCTTCTGTCTGGTATGCGAGACACTGGACTCTGCGCAGGAGGTGGTTCCGGTTGTCCGGAGGACAGGTTCCGGCAGCACGACGAGTCCTTGCCGTACTACGCCTGCTGGCGTCGTCCGCCCGGCCGATCGCCGCCTCGACCATCGCACGCGAGCTGGACCTGCCGAGGTCGAGCACCTACCACCTGCTGACCGCGATGGCCGAGGACGGCTTCGTGACGTACCTGCCGGAGGACCGGCTGTGGGGGCTGGGCGTGACCGCCTTCGAGATCGGCTCGGCGTACCTGCGACAGGACCCGCTGGAACGCCTGGCCCGCCCGCTGCTCGTACGCCTGGTGGACCGGGTCGGCGAGATCGTGCAGCTGGGGGTCCTGCACGGCCCGGAGACGCTGTACCTGCTGAAGGAACAGCCGCGCCACCACGCCACCGTGGTCACGGACGTGGGGGTGCGGATGCCGGCGTACCTGACCGCGAGCGGCCGCGCGATGCTGGCCCACCTGCCGGCCGCCCAGGTCAGAGCACTGATCCCGGGCGACCTGGTCAACCGTACGGGGGCGGGCCCCAGGTCCCTGCGCGAACTGCGCCGCCTGCTGGCCGACGACGCCCGCCGCGGCTGGTCGATGGAGGACGGCAACGTGACGGAGGGCTTCGCGAGCATCGCGGCGTGCAGCTTCGACCACGTCGGCCGGCCGGCCGCCGCGATCACGGTGACGTTCCGCCGCAACTCCCGTACCGAGGAGGAGTGGCCGGCCATCGCCACCCGCGCCCGCGAAGCCTCCGCCGAACTCACCCGCCGCCTCTCCGGCCACGCCCCGGAGAAGTGAACGGAGCGGCCGAGCCGACGATGCCGGACCGAGGTCGACGTCACGTTCAGGCGGCGAATCGGCTATCGGTCGGCGAAGAGCCGGTAGACGGCGGCTCCCAGGGCCACGGGGCCGGTGGTGACGTAGAACAGTAAGGGCAGCAGAGTCTGTGAGTCGAGTATCGCGAACGGAGCCACCAGGGCGAACGGGATGGTGAAGATCGCCGCGCTCTGGTGACCGGTGTACAGCAGTTGGACCGGCACGGACGCCAGCGCCGCGCCCGCCAGGACCGCCACCACGCTCGCGGTCGCTCGCAGGTGCCCCTCCCCGGTCGGCGCGAAGGAGACAACGAGTTTGAGAAGAGCGGCTGCCAGGAAGCTTCCGGCGATCGCGACCACGGCGAACACCAGCAACGCGCGCGCGGTGACCGGTGTCCTGGGCATCGCGATCGTCCGCAGCGCCATCGCCGCGGCGACCGGCATCAGCAGCAGGCAGGAATAGAACGCGACTATCATCGATTCGTCCGCTCCCAGCAGGCTCGGCGAAAGAACCAGCACCACGGGAACGAGCACGGTGATCAGCACCACCCAACCCGGTCCGTGCTCGCCGCTCACCAGCAACAGCGTGGCGCCGATGACCAGCAGCAGCGCCGTGAGGCAGATCATGAGGCGGCCATGCTCGAACGGTCCCCCGGCGTCGACGCCGGGCCAATCGTCGAAGAAGCTCTTGCACAGTAACGGCCCGCCGATGACGATCAGCACGCACCCGAGCACGAGCTGCACCGCCGCGTTGTTTGACAGATCCACGTCCGGCACCCTTCCGAGACCAGATCACTCAGTGATCTCCGGCAGGTGGGGTCGCTTCGACCCCCCTGGTCGTCGGCTCCGGTGACGGTACGGATACCGGCTTGGTTCGAGTGTGGTGTGACCTCCACGGCTTTGACCTGAGTATTTGTACCTGACAGTGGGTGGCAGGAACGACCGGCATGCTGTCGGGCATGGCACTCAACTACAAGATCGTCATCGACTGTGCGGACCCGCATGCGCAGGCCGCGTTCTGGGCCGCCGCGCTTGGATACGAGGTGGAGGACAACGGGGCGCTCGTCGAGCAGTTGCTCAGCGCCGGTGCGCTCCCGCAGGACGCGGCTCTGACCGTGGACGGCAGGTCCGCGTTCCGTGCGCTCCAGGGCATCCGGCACCCCGACGACCCGGTGCAGGACGGTACGGGGATCGGGCTGGGCCGGCGGGTGCTGTTCCAGCAGGTGCCCGAGCCCAAGACGGTCAAGAACCGGCTGCACATCGACCTGCACGCCGGGGCGGAGCAGAAGGACGGCGAGGTCGACCGGCTCAAGGGACTCGGCGCCACCGTGGAGCGCGTGGTCAAGGAGCCGGGTACCGACCACGTCATGATGGCCGACCCCGAAGGCAATGAGTTCTGCGTCCAGTGATCGGCTACCGCGTCCAGTGATCGATCGGACGCATCACCGCCGGCGACGGGCCCGGGCAGGTCCTGGACCTGCCCGCCGTCGCCGCAGTGCTAATTCCGTCAGTCGGACTCCACCGATGTGACCTCGACACAGTTTCCCTCATGCGCTCACTCCTGGAGCTCTTAATCCACCTGGACTCTGCCATCAGAGTGCCTCCACCAACTTGACCTCTACGCAGTTTCCCTCTTGCACTCCGCTCCGGGAGCTCTTAATCCATCCGGACTCTGCCGTCAGAGCGCCTCCATTGCTTTTTCGATCATCTTCCGCGAAGCTTTGGACAGGCAACGCCACCTGGCCGATTCGGTCGTAACGCCGGAGTAAGACTGTACCTCGGCGGTCGCCGGTACCAGCCTGCCGCCGCCAGGCAATTCGGTATATGCGACATCTCCGTCTCGCCTGAGATGATGAGAGAAGCTTCCGTCCAGCCCCGCGATATGCGCCGGTGCTCTTTGGCACCACGCGGATACTGATGTTCACCTGCGTGGATGCGTCGAGCAGGTGAGCGAGTTGTTTGCGCATCACGCCGAGTCCTCCGACCGGCCAGTCCAGCACACTCTCGGTGATCAATGCCCAGAGCAGGACGGTGCGGATAGTCGTCGAGAACGGCCTGTCGCGTTATCCGTCCGCTCGCCAGCCGCTCCGGGTCGGGCGCGCCTCCTACCTCGAACAGGGCGAGGCGTATTCGGAGGACTTGCAGCAGGCCTGGGACCTCGAGCGCCTCGAACGTCTTGATCACCGTCGCGCCTTCTTCTCCAGGTGGACGAACTGGCGGTGCCAGTCCGGGTCGTGGCCGCGCTGGGCGAAGCGGAGGAGGCGCTGGAAGTGGCCGCCTGTGTTGAAGCGGGCGTCGAGTGACTTGGCCTCCTTACTGGTGATCCTTCGGCGGCCCGCCTCGCAGTTGGAGAGATTCGAGCCGCTGCGACGGATGATCCCTCCCATCGCCTCCTGCGACAATCCGTACTTTTCCCTGTAGAAGCGCAGGTCGTGGGCCAGCCATGACCACAGTGACGAGTCGGGGTCGACCGAGGGGTGTGGTGCCATTGCGTTCTCCCTGACTTTCCAAGACTTCCGGAATGCTGTCGCCGACGATACGGAAGCGCGAGACTTCCGTCAGCAACGAATCGACGGCGGATCGGGGGCGGATGGAATGGATGAACCAGGGATAGCACACATCTATCGCCTACCGCTGCCACCTCATCCAATCGCGTCGCGCCAGGCCCATAAATTGCTGGAATGGGCGTTTTGGGGATGGCGTCTAGGCACTTCCTCGGGCGACGCGCACGTCGTTCTCGGCGAGTTGGTGACCAATGCGCGTGCGCCGTGAGGCGCTCTGTCTTATCTCCGGTTCAGCCGGGAGGAACTGAAGGGATGTTTCTGGGCCTGATGGCTTACCCGGACCCGTGAGGGTGAAGGGGAAAATAGCATGCCAGGAAATCAGTGGTCGTGTTCAGATGCGGAAGCGATGCGCTGAGGGGCCCGCGTGATATGGCGAAAGCTGGATTGCCTGAACCCTAATCTCCAGAGGATGCAATGTGTCACATCCGCCGGTAATCCGCATCTGTCACCGGCGTCGCCTCCTGCACCTGATTGAGCGCATTACGGTGCACCCTTCGGAGTGCGAAACGATTCCCAATGAGGGAATTCAAGGAGATGAGTGGGGCGCCTAAGTCACGCTAACACGTAAGACAGAGACGAACACGGGATCATCTGGTGGACGCGAGTCGACCAGATGACGGAGGCCTCATAGTAGTCGCGGGAGTCACGCCCCGCCGAGGAGAACGGGAAAGCCGTTCACAGGGCGAAGGGGGCCAGGTGATGGACATCAAACGATGCTGGGAGGTATGCGTAAATGCAAAGCGCCGAAACAGTACTCGATGTCCTGCGTGAACGCGGCAGGCGCGGCCTGCCAATGAAAAGGCTCTATCGACAGTTGTTCAACCCGGACCTGTATCTACGGGCCTACGGGCGTCTGTACTCCAACCACGGAGCTATGACGCCCGGGTCCTGCGGGGAGACCGCTGATGGCATGTCCATGGCGAAGATCGGGCGCATCATCGATGCGCTGCGCCACGAGCGCTACCGATTCCAGCCCACCGCACGCGTCTACATTCCTAAGAAGAATGGGAAGCGCCGGCCGCTGGACCTGCCCTCGTGGTCGGACAAACTCGTGGGTGAAGTGGTACGCCTGCTCCTTGAGGCGTACTACGAACCTCGGTTCTCCGACCACTCACACGGTTTCCGCCCTCGTCGAGGGTGCCACACAGCACTGTCCAATATCGCGGACACCTGGACGGGGACGACCTGGTTCATCGAAGGAGACATCTCCGACTGTTTCGGGTCTTTGGATCACGAGAAAATGATCGGGATCCTGACGGAGAAGATCCACGATAACCGGTTCCTGAGGCTAGTGCGGAACATGCTCAAAGCCGGATACCTAGAGGATTGGGAGTGGAACGCGACGCTCTCGGGAGTCCCGCAGGGTGGAGTGGTCTCCCCAATCCTGTCCAACATCTATCTGGACCGGCTGGACGACCTGATCGAAAGACGCCTGCTACGAATGAACAACCGGGGCAAAACGCGGAGAAGGAACCCCCGATACCGTGAGATAGAAACGGAGATCGGCCGTGCCAGGCGGCACGCCCGTAACAACGGAACCGCCCAGCCTGCCGGAATCGGCGAGCTACGGCAACGCCTGCGCACACAACCCGTCGGAGATCCACAAGATCCGCATTACCGGCGGCTGCGGTACGTGCGCTACGCCGATGACCTCCTCCTCGGTTTCACCGGACCAAGAAAAGAAGCCGAAAGAATCAAGCAGCAACTGGCCGAGATCCTGCGTGAGGAACTCAAGCTGGAACTCTCCCCGGAAAAGACGCTGATCACCCACGCCCGAACAGGCGCGGCAAGATTCCTCGGCTATGAGATCACCGTCCAGCATGCCGACAACAAGATCTCCCGTGGCGGCAGAATCACCCATGGCCTGCGCGCCACCAACGGGAAGATCCGGCTACGCGTTCCCCTATCGGTGATCAAAGAAAAGTGTGCCCCGTACCTCAAGCACGGCAAACCCGCGCACCTGGACTTCCTGTTGAGTCATACCGACCACGACATCGTCGGTATTTACGGAGCCCAGTACCGGGGCATCGTCCAGTACTACCTGCTCGCCGGCGACGTCTGGCGACTGGACCGGCTTAAAGGGACCATGTTGACCTCGATGCTAAAAACACTGGCGGCCAAACACGGCTCGACGGTGACGAAGATGGCCAATAGATACAAAACAACCATCCCAACACCGCATGGGCCCCGCCGGTGTTTCGAGGTCCACATCAACCGGACAGGCAGGAAACCACTGGTCACACGGTTCGGTGGCATTCCCCTGAAAAGGCAGAGAAAGACGACCCTGACCGACCGCGCCATCAACCCGGTCGTCCCTCGCCGCCAAGGAAGCGAACTCCTCGCCCGACTGGCTCGGGGGCGCTGCGAACTCTGCGATAAACGGACCAAAGCACAAGTACACCAGATCCGCAAACTTGCCGAGCTCGCAGCAACGGGCCAGCCACAACCCGCATGGATGGAACTCATGCGCAGAATGCGACGCAAAACATTGATCGTCTGCCAATCCTGCCATGACTTCATCCACGCGAAGCGACCTGCCATAGCGGACACGCAATAGTCACTGGAGAGCCGGATGCATCGAAAGGTGCACGTCCGGTTCGGGCCGGGGGCCACTGGAAAAGGATCCATTATCGGGACACCTCGCCAGTGGCCTACCGGTACTCATGCATTCCATGGACGTGTTCACGCTCACCTTGAGTCTGCGGGGCGACCAGATTCTGATCGAGGTACGCGACTGCACCGACGCCACTCCCGAGGTCGCGCTGCCGGACGGACTCGCGGTCAATGGGCGCGGGATGTTCCTGGTCGACGCGCTGTCCAAGGAATGGGGCGTACGGCCCGAAGAGGAAGGCGGCAAGACCGTGTGGGCCAAGGTGCCCCGATGAGTGAGGAGTTACTCAGACCCAAGGAGGCGGCGGAGATGTTCGGCATCGCCGTGACGACACTCGGGCGCTGGTCCCGCGAGGGCCTGCTGCCCTACCTTCCGACACCCGGCGGCCACCGCCGCTACCGCCGCGCCGACGTGGACGCACTCCGCGAACGACTGACCCCCGACCCCGTACGCGCGGCGATGGAGCAGGACGCCGTGCGCCTCTACCGCGAGGGCTGGTCGATCCGTCAGGTCGCGCGCCGGTTCGAGTGCAGCTACGGCGCCATGCGCCGCCTCCTGGGCAAGCACACGACGCTGAGAGACCGGGCAGGACGATGACCGGCCCGGCACACGAAAGGGAGGTGAGAACGGTGGCGCTCCGCAACACGAGCGGCGTTTCCTGGGTTCGATGAGCGCGGCGCGCTCCGCGGCGACAACGGAAAATCCGTTGGGTACGTCGGGGCGCGCGGCTATCGTTTCGTCCTACCTCGCGGCTGCTGACCCTCGAGAACACCGGCTGCAACGCCGGCGATGCCCCATGCGTCCCATGATCCGGGCGACGGGGACCTCCCACAGCAGTCACCAGGAAGGCATCATGACCACCTCAAAGCGGCGCAGCGCCGCCGGGCTTCAGGATCCGCGACTCGAACGCCTCGACTACGGCTGGCTCCGGCTGCCCAACCGATGGAACATCCCCGTGGACGTCTGCGCCGGGCCCGGCGTGCCGATCGAGTCCAGTGCGGTGGATGAGATCCTCACCGTACTGGAGACCGCCGACACCCTGGAGCGGCTCGGCGACGCGACGATCACGCGGGTCGTGTTGACGCCCGACCTGCACAAGGGCGCCGGGATTCCGATCGGCACGGTGCTGGAGACCACCGGCGCGCTGCTCCCCCAGGCGGTCGGCAACGACGTCAACTGCGGCATGCGCCTGGAGACGACCTCGCTCACCGCGGACGACGTACGCCCGCGGCTGGGCGCTGCTGGAGCGGCGGCTCCGGCACATCTTCTTCGAGGGCGGCCGCCGCATCGCGCTGACCTCGGCCCAGCGGGAGGGGCTCCTGCGCGACGGCCTGCCCGGGCTGCTCGACGCGGGCCCGCCACCGGCCGGCGGGCCCCTCGACACGAGCCGGATGCACCGCTCGCGCTACCCGACGACCGGCGCCGGGGAGTTCCGCGACTGGATCACCAGCGCGGGCGGCGCGAGCTACGACAGCATCATCGGCAGCATCGGGGGCGGCAACCACTTCGCCGAGTTGCAGTACGTCGCCGCGGTGCACGACCGGCAGGCCGCGTACGCCTGGGGGTTCGGGCTCGGGCAGGTCGTGCTCATGGTGCACAGCGGCTCGCTGTCGCTGGGGCACCAGGCCAACTCCACGGGCCGGGACCAGGCATACCGGACGTGGCCCCCGGGCCTGCCACTGCCGGGCAACCAACTCGTCCCGATCCCGCTGGACGAGCGGTCGGCGGCGGCACGCGTGCGGTACCTCGACGCGTTCGGGAACGCGGCCAACTTCGCGGTCGGCAACCGGTTCTTCCTCGCGCGGATGCTGCGCCAGGGACTCGCCGAAGAGTGCGGCGACCTCGACGCCGACCTCGTGTACGACGCGCCGCACAACCTGCTGTGGCAGGACGGCGACCGCGTCGTGCACCGCAAGGGCGCGACGCCGGCGGGCGGGTACGCGGAGACGGCGGGCGGACCGTACGCGATGTGGGGCGAACCGGTCATCGTGCCCGGCTCGATGGGTGCGGCGAGCTACGTCCTGCGCGGCCACGGCAACCCGCGTTCGCTGGCGAGCGCCTGCCACGGCGCGGGTCGTCGCGTGCCCCGGGGCGCGGCGTCCCGCGCGGGCGACGCCGAGCTGGAGGCGTTCTTGCGCGAGTTTCGCGTGGTCACGCCCCTGGACCGGCACGACCCCGCCACGAACCGCCGCGAGGACGTGATGGCCGCCTGGCGCCGCGACCTCAAGCAGGAGGCACCCTGGGTCTACAAGGACATCGGCCCGGTCGTCGACAGCCTGCGCGGCGCCGGAGTCGCCGACCCGGTCGTGGAGCTACGCCCTCTCCTGACCGTCAAGGGATGAACTCAGGCCCCGAGTACCTCGGTCAGCCGCTTCGCCGTGTCGTTGGCGAGCTTTTCGAAGATCAGCTTCATCGCCGGCGTGCTGAGTTTCGCGAGGCCGTGCATGGTGAGGTCGGCGCGGTAGGTGATCTCGGTGCCCGCGCCCGAGGGGGCCACGCGAATCGTGTCCACGGCGGTGGCGCTGTCGTTCTCGCCGACGAAGACGAGGTGGTCGGCTTCGAGTTCCTTCAGGGCGTAGGTCAGCTCGGTGGTGATGCCGGCGACCTTGGAGACGTTGTGCCAGGTCGAGCCGACGGCGACCGGGCCGGAGTCGGCGCGGGAGCAGCTCACCGTGCCCGGATCCCATTCTTCGGCGTTGGCGAAGTCCTTGAGATAGCCGATGACCGCGTCGGGCGGCCGTGCGACGGTGAACGTACGTGACACGGTCGGCATGCGCTCGCTCCTCCAGAGTTTCATCGCCCTCACAGGGGCCCGTACCCCCCGCCGGGCCCCGTACCCGTACGGGCTCCGATGTTAGGCGGGCGGTATCGAGGGCAGGGCACCGATCAACAGGGAGGAGACATCATGAGTACTGCGGATAAGTTCGAGAACAAGGGCGAAGAGCTCAAGGGCAAGGTCAAGGAGGACACCGGCCGCGCGGTCGGGAACGAGGAACTCCAGGCCGAGGGTGAGGCCGACCAGGCCAAGGGCAACCTCAAGCAGGCCGGCGAGAAGATCAAGGACGTTTTCAAGAAGAACTAGCGGCAAAGAGAACGGCCGCCGCCACGCGAAGTACGTGGCGGCGGCCGTTTTCGTGCAGAGGGGACCGGTCAGCTGCCGAGGCCGGCCTGCGACAGCCACGCCTTGGCGACGGTGTCGGGGTCGTCCTTGTTGATGACCAGCTTGGTCATCATGGCCAGCAGGTCATTGGTGGTGAGCTTGGCGGAGACCGCGTTGAGCGCGGACTGCGCGGTGGCGTTGACGCCGGACTTAAAGATCAGCGGGGTGACGTTCTGCGCGCTGAAGACGTTCTGCGGGTCCTGGAGCACGACGAACTTGTTCGCCGAGATCGTCGGGTCGGTGGTGAACAGGTCGGCCGCCTGGATCGTGTTGTTCTTCAGCAGCTTGACCAGCGTGGTCTGGGCGTTGGCGTCGAACGGCTGGAACTTCTTGAACTTCAGGCCGTACTTCTTCTCCAGCCCCACCAGGCCCTGCTCACGCGTCTTGAACTCCGACGGGCCGCCGATGGTGACCTGGCCGGCGCCGGACTTCAGGTCCGCGATCGACTTGAGGTGGAACTTCGCCGCGGTCTGCGGGTTGACCGTGACGGAGTCCTTGTCCTCGGCCTGGGAGGAGTCCAGGATGCCCAGGCTCGGGGGCAGCTTGGCCTTGAGGCCGGCGTTGACATCGGCGGTCGTGACGGCGGTGCTGGTCTTGTCCACCGAGGTGGTCAGCAGGGCGCCGTTGTACTCCGGCATCACGCTGATGGCGCCGGACTTGACCTGGTCGTAGTAGACCTCGCGGCTGCCGATGTTGAACTTGCGCGTCACCTTGACGCCCTTGGCCTCGAGCGCCTGGGCGTACAGCTCGCCGAGCAGCTGGCTCTCGGGGAAGTTCGCCGAGCCCACGACGACGCTGCCGCCGCTGCCACCGGTCTTCTGGTTCAGCGGGTCGCCGCTCTTCTTGTCACTGCTGCCGCACGCCGTGAGGGCCAGCGCGACGACGACGCCGAGGGCGGCGCCACGTACTATCCGAATCATTAAAGCTTCCTTCCAATTTTCATGAAGTGCGGGAGGATCCGCGCAGGCCAGGAGACACGATTGTTCTCCGGATGCCGATGAAGCTCAGCTGGACGATGACGGCGAGCAGCACGACGAGGATCGAGCCGCCCACCACCGACGGGTAGTCCTTGCGGGAGAGCCCGTCGACGATGTAGCGGCCGAGGCCGCCGATGCCCGCGTACGCGGCGATGGTCGCGGTGGCGACAACCTGGATCGCCGCGGTGCGAAGGCCGAGGAGGATCAGCGGCAAGGCCACGGGCACCTCGGCCTTGAGCAGGACGCCGGGGCCCTTCATGCCCATCCCCTTCGCGGCGTCCTTGATGTCGGCGTCGACGCCGCGGATGCCCTCGTAGGTGTTGACGAGGATCGGCGGCGTCGCGAGCGCGATCAGCGGCACGATGACCGGGGTGAGGCCGATCGAGGTGACGGTCACCACGAGCAGCAGCAGACCCAGCGTGGGCACGGCCCGCGCGAGGTTGGCGAAGCTGACCACGATGAAGCCGCCGCGGCCGGTGTGGCCGACGAGTGCGCCCAGCGGCAGCGCGATGGCCGCGGCGATGACCAGGGCGAGCGCGCTGTAGCCGAGATGTTCGAGCAGGCGGTGCGGGATGCCGTCCGAGCCGCTCCAGTGCGAGGAGGCGGTGAGCCAGTTCCAGGCGGCGTTGATCTGGTCGGTGAGGTTCATCCGTTGCCCCTACGGGTGCGCGCCCAGGGTGTGAGCAGCCGTTGTGCCGTCACGAGCACGCCGTCGCTGAGGAGGGCGAGGGCGATGATCAACACGCAGGAGACGATGATCGGCGTGGTGAAGTCGCGGGAGTAGCCGTCGATGAACAACTGCCCGAGACCGCCGTTGCCGATCAGTACGCCGACGCTGACCAGGCTGATCGAGGCGACGGCCGCGACACGGGCGCCGGCGATGACCACCGGGACCGCGATCGGCAGTTCGACCTGGACCAGCCGCCGCAGCGTGCCGAAGCCCATCGCGGTGGCCGCCTGGCGTACCGGATCAGGGACCGACCGCAGCCCGTCCACGACGTTCGGCACCAGGACCGACAGGGAGAACAGGGTGAGCGGCAGGATGATCGTGAGATCCGCCTCGCCGCCGCTGCCGATGCCGAAGTAGGGGATGAACAGCATGAACAGCGCGAGCGACGGCACGCCGTACAGGACGTTCGCGACGCCCAGGGTCGGCGGGTAGACCCAGCGCCAGCGCACGCACACGATGCCGAGCGGAATCGCGATGATCAGCCCGAACAGAATGGGCAGCAGCGCGAGCTTCAGATGGTGGAGCGTCAGGGTGGTCAGCTCGTCGGTGTGGTCACCGATCCAGTTCCAGCGGACCAGCGGCTCGCCGTCGGCGGCGAGTGCGCTCATCGCTCCGCCGCCTTGACCTCGCCGGGTGCCTTGCCCGACGCCTCGCCCGACGTCTCGCCGGGCACCTCGTCGGGCGTCCCGTCGAGCTCGCGGTTGAAGCGCAGCCGCTTGAGGCCCTTCGCGCCGCCGAGGAACTCGGTGACGAAGCCCTCGGCGGGGTTGGCGAGGAGTTCCTCGGACGTGGCGTACTGCGCCAGGGTGCCGCCGACCTGGAAGACCGCGATGCGGTGCCCGAGCTTGATCGCCTCGTCGATGTCGTGCGTGACGAACGCGATCGTCTTCTGCACCTCGGACTGGAGCCGGAGGAACTCATCCTGCAGGCTCTTGCGCACGATCGGGTCGACGGCGCTGAACGGCTCGTCCATCAACATGATGGGCGGGTCCGCCGCGAGCGCACGTGCCACGCCGACGCGCTGCTGCTGGCCGCCGGAGAGCTGGAACGGATAGCGCTTGGCCATCTTGGTGTCCAGGCCGACGCGCTCCATGAGCTCCAGCGCCGTCGCACGCGCCTTCTTCTTGTCCCAGCCGAGCAGGTACGGAACGGTCGCGATGTTGTCAATGATCGTCCGGTGCGGGAACAGGCCGGCGTGCTGGATCACATAGCCGATGCCGCGCCGCAGGTCGGACGGATCCTTCTTGCGGATGTCGTCGCCGTCAATGGTGATCGTGCCGGACGTCGTGTCGATCATCCGATTGATCATCCGCAGCGACGTGGTCTTGCCGCAGCCGGACGGCCCGACCAGCACGGTGATCTGGCCCGAAGGGATCTCCAGATTCAGGTTGTCGACGGCAACGGTGCCGTCCGCGATACTTCTTTGTGACGCCGTCAAATTTGATCAAGAGTGGTTTCTCCCTCTGGCGGAAGCGAGCGGACCCACCCCGACGTCACCGCTTGCCCCAATGGATATTGCTGCTCTCATTGCACCGGAACGGCGTCGAAAACAGGGCCCGACAAGTCACACTTCTGTCTGACATACGAGACACTAGACGAAGATCGTTGGGAATTCCTGACGTCGTCGCAGGTTTCGGCAGTGTTACAGCCCTTATCATCCGGAACGACGGAACCAGCACCTCCCTGGACGGCCCTAGCGGCACGTACGAGAGGATCGCCGTGACGCGACCGGCGGAGTGCCCGGTCACGCCTGGTGACGCCGTCGACTCGCAGCAAGGTGCCCACCCTACATAACAGGTATAGAAGGTCAAGATAGTGGATTATGGTGCGACCGTACGGGTCAGGCGATGAACCAAACGGCCATAGCGGTCAACGGTAGCGGGTTGAACTGCGACGTTGTAGGCGCGGTGGCCCGAGACGGCGCCTTCGTTACCGTTACTCCACAAGCGGTGGAACGCGCACGTCAGGCGTGGGAGGTCGTCCGCGAGGTGGCCCGGCGCAGGCCCGTGTACGGCCGCACCACAGGCGTCGGCGCCAACCGCAACGTCACGATCGAGGACGACGACGCGCACGGCCTGCGCGTCCTGCGCAGCCATTCCGGCGGCGCGGGACCGCTCATGTCGGCCGAGACCGTACGCGCGATGCTCGTCGTACGGCTCAACCAGATCGCCGCGGGCGGCTC
Organism: uncultured Actinomycetota bacterium; assembly: GCA_963799975.1. Classification (GTDB taxonomy): domain Bacteria; phylum Actinomycetota; class Actinomycetes; order Streptosporangiales; family Streptosporangiaceae; genus Actinoallomurus. The sequence continues at coordinate 3,265,891 of CAWCZF010000006.1, forward strand.
CGGCGTCGACCCCGATGTACTCGGCGCGCTGGCGGACGTGATCAACCGGTGGCTGATCCCGCCGATCCCCGCGTACGGGGCCATCGGCACCGGCGACCTGACCGCCCTGGCCTCCACCGCGCTGTGCCTGATCGGCGAACGCCCGTGGCAGGGCGGGGTCTCGGCCGCGCGCTTCCCACTGCGGCCGGCCGACGCGCTCGCGTTCATCAGCTCCAACGCCGCGACGCTGGGCGAGTCGGCTCTCGCCTGCCGCGACGTGGCCGAACTCCTGCGCGCCTCGATCCCGGTGACGGCGCTGTCACTGCTGGCGGTGCACGGCTCGACGGAGGCGTACGCGGTGCCGGTGCACGCGGGCTGCCCGCATCCGGGCCGCCGTCGCGTCGCCGACGCCGTACGCGGCCTGCTCGACGAGGAGAACCTGGTGCCGGCGCGCATCCAGGACCCGTACGGCTATCGCGCGTTCCCGCAGGTGCACGGCCCGGCCGTGGACGCGCTGGAGCACATCGAGACGGTCGTCACCCGGGAGATCAACGCGCCGTCGGAGAACCCGCTGGTGGACGCCGCGAACCGTACGGTGTGGCACAACGGCAACTTCCACACGGCGTACGTCGGCCTGGGCCTGGACGCGATGCGCGCGGCGATGTTCCAGACGGCGGCGCTGTCGGGTTCGCGCCTGGGCACGCTGGTGGAGCCGGCCTTCACCGGGTTGCAGCCGTTCCAGGCGATGCCCGGCGAGCCGGGGTCGGGGATCATGATCCTGGAGTACGTCGCGCACTCGGCCATCGCCGACATCCGGCGGCTCGCGATGCCGTCGGCGCTGGGCAGCGCGGTGCTGTCACGCGGCGTGGAGGAGCACGCGGGGTTCTCCACCCAGTCGGCGCGCGCGACCACGGACGCGCTCGCGGCGTACCGGATCGTGCTGGCGTGCGAACTGGTCGCCGCCGTACGCGCGCTGCGGATGCAGGAGCACGTGCCGTCCGGCCGCCTGGGCGACGTGCTCTCCCGCGCGGCCGAGTCCCTCGATCCGCGGATGGAGGACCGGGCGCTCGACGGCGATATCAGCGCCGCCGCCGAGTTGCTTCCGCGTCTTGCGCCGTACGGGGTGTACTAGCGGTCGTCCGTGCTTCGTCCAGCAGGTATCGGGTGAGGCCGACGGCCAGGGCGATGTGTCTCATGGCCACGACGCTAGCCACGATCTGGCCCACCGATATAGTCCAGACGCATGGAGGATCAGTGGGCCAGATTGGGGCTGGACCTGCACGTACGACTGCGGCCCGGCACACGGGCTGCGTGCGGGTCTCGAACAGGCGCTGCGCGAGGCCGTACGCCTGGGGCGGCTGGCGCCCGGCACTCCGCTGCCCTCCTCGCGCGGGCTCGCGCGTGATCTGGAGATCTCGCGCGGCACCGTGACGCAGGCGTATGACCAGCTCGTGGCCGAGGGGTACCTGACGTCGCTGCCGAGGTCGGGGGTGCGGGTCGCCGACCGGGCCGGCGCGCCGCCCCCGCCGCCCGTGCCCGCGCCGCGCGTGCCGCCCACGACGCTGCCGCCCGTACGCGGCGCCGACCTGCGGTCGGGCCTGCCGGACCTGTCCGCCTTCCCCCGGCGTGAGTGGCTGGCGGCCACGCGGCACGTGATGCAGACCGCGCCGAACCTGGTGTTCGGCTACGGCGACCCGGCCGGGACCGCGTCGTTGCGGGAGGCACTGGCGTCAGTACCTCGGCCGGTCGCGTGGCGTGGTGACGACGCCGGACCGGGTGTTCGTGTGCGCGGGCTACACCCAGGCGATGCATCTGATCTGCCAGACGCTGCGGGGGCAGGGCGCGACGTCGATCGCCTTCGAGGACCCCGGCGAGCCGGGCTGCGGCGGGCTGGCCGCGCAGACGGGTCTGGCCACCGCTCACGTTCCGGTGGACGAGGACGGGCTGGTGGTGGACCGGCTCGCGGACCCGGCGGCCGTCGCGGTCACTCCGGCGCACCAGTACCCGCTGGGCATGACGCTGAGCCCGCCGCGGCGCACGCAGCTGCTGGCCTGGGCGGCGCGCACCGGCGCTTACGTGATCGAGGACGACTACGACGGGGAGTTCCGGTACGACCGGCAGCCGGTGGGCGCGTTGCAGGGGCTGGCCCCGGACCGCGTCATCTACGCGGGGACGGCGAGCAAGACGGTGGCGCCGGGCCTGCGCCTCGCGTGGCTCGCGGTCCCGCCGAATCTGATCGGCCCGCTGCGGGAGTCGATGCGCTGGGAGGAGGCGCACGTGAGCGTCATCGAGCAGTTGGTCCTCGCCCGGCTGATCGACACCGGGGAGCTCGACCGGCATCTGCGGCGGTGCCGGATCCGCTACCGGCGGCGGCGGGACCGGCTGGGGTCGGCGATCCTGCAGGAGGTGCCATCGGGACGGCTGTCGGGGATCGCGGCGGGGCTGCACGCGGTGCTGCGGCTGCCGGACGCGGGGATGCCGGAGGAACGGCTGCTGACGTACCTGCGCGGGCGGGGCGTGTGGGTGGATGGGATCGAGTACTTCTACCACCGTACGGAGGACGCGCCGCTCGGCGTCATCGTCGGCTACGCGACCCCGCCGGAGCACGCGTACAACAATGCCCTGGACACGCTGATCACCGCCCTGCGCGACCTCCACCGCGGACCCGGCGGTGAGCGTTAGCCGAGGGGGCGGGCCCGGCCGGTGGACTGGCGCTGGAGGAGGCTGGGCTCGCAGACGATGCGGCGGCGGCGCGGCTTGCCCTCGATCGCGCCGATCATCACCCGGACCGCGGAGTGGACGATGCCCTCGATGTCCCAGTCGACGCTCGTCAGCGGCGGGGTGAGCAGCGCCGACATCGGGTGGTTGTCAAAGCCCGTCACCGAGACGTCGTCCGGCACCGCCAGGCCCAGCTCGCGTGTCGCCGCGTAGACGCCGTAGGCGATCGAGTCGGAGAAGCAGAACAGCGCCGTCGGCCGGGGTGAGCCGCCCAGCACGTCGAGGGCCGCGTCCGTCGCCGCGCCCAGGGCCTGCGGCGAGGTGACCACGTCGACCTTGACGCCCAGCCGCTCGCGCCTCGGCCTCGACGTGCACGTCGGCCGGGCGGTCGGGGGTGCGGGCGAACGTCGGGGTCAGTACGGCGATGTGGCGGTGGCCTAGGCCATAGAGGTGCTCCAGTGCCAGCGTCACGCCCGCGCGGTTGTCGAAGACCACCTCGCCGTAGGCGTGGCCGCCCGGCAGCGAGTCGCCGATCGACACCAGCGGCAGGCTCTCGCCCAGCTCGGCCCACAGGGACGCCGACGGGTCGACCGGCTGGACGATCAGCCCGTCGACCCGCTGGTCGCGCAGTTGCCGTGCCAGCATCAGCTCGCGCTCCGGGTCGCCCGCCGCGTCGAGGATGATCGCGAAGCGGTCGCGGGCGAACAGGGCGCGCCCGATGCCGACCGCCAGCGACTGCTGCCACAGGTCCTCCAGGGAACCGCAGAGCAGGCCGACCATGCCGCTGCGCCCGCTGGCGAGGGCGCGCGCGATCGGGTGGGCCTCATAACCCAGCTCCTCGGCGGCCTTGCGTACCCGCTCCTGGGTCTCCTCCGACGTCTGGATCCCGCGCAGCGCGTAGGAGACGGCGGCCGGCGAAAGCCCCGTCGCCTTCGCCACCTCGCGGATCGTCGCCCGCTTCCGCTGCTGCGTCACGCTCCAACCCTATAGAGAGGGTCGGACAAGACTGAGCACGAAATCGTTGTTCTCGTCGGTCCACCACTGGTCAACGCGCAGGCCGGCGGCGGTGGCGGAGTCCTCAAAACGCTCCCGGTCGAACTTGGCGGAGATCTCGGTCCGCATCTCCTCCCCCGCCGCGAACTCCACGACCAGGTCGAGCGCCGCGACGCGTACGGTCTGGGCACGCGTCGAGCGCAGCCGCATCTCGATCCGCTCCTCCACGGCGTCCCAGATCGCGACGTGCTCGAAGCGAGAGACGTCGAAGTCGGCGCCGAGCTCGCGGTTGATCACGCGCAGCACGTTGCGGTTGAACTCCGCGGTGACCCCGCGCGCGTCGTCGTAGGCGTTTACGAGCCGCCGCGGCGACTTGACCAGGTCCGCGCCGATCAGCAGCGCGTCGTCCTCGGCCATCGTGGCGCGCAGGCCGCCGAGGAACGACACGCGCTCGTCCGGCTCCATGTTGCCGATCGTGCCGCCGAGGAAGGCGATCAGCCGTCCCGAGCCGGCCGGGAGCTGGTCGAGGTGGCGTTCGTAGTCGGCCACGATCGGCCTGCACCGACAGCGCCGGGTAGTCGGCGGCGATCTGGTCGGCCGCGAGCGCCAGGAAGTCGCCGCTGACGTCCACCGGCACGTACGCCCGCAGGGTGGCGGACAGCGCGTCCAGCAGCAGCCGGGTCTTCTCTCCGGAGCCCGCGCCCAGTTCGAGCAGGGTACGCGCACCGGTCAGCGAGGCGATCTCGGCGGCGCGCGCGGTGAGGATGGCGCGCTCGCGTCGTGTCGGGTAGTACTCCTCCAGCCGGGTGATCTCCTCGAACAGCTCGCTCCCGCGCTCGTCGTAGAACCATTTCGGCGGCAGCGTCTTCGGGAACGCGGTCAGGCCGTCGGCGACGTCCTGCCGCAGCGACTTGCCGAGGTCGTCGGGCGTGAGAAAGCGCTTGATGGTCGGCACTGGAGATCTCCTCATCGAGTTTCGGTCACAGGCGCGGCGGCGATCAGAGCGGCATGATGACGACGCCCGCCGGACCGGCGGTCACGAGTGATCGGTCGGGCACCTCCTCCCATCCGGGTTCGTCGTCGTACGGCTCGGAGGCGAGGACGACGCCCTCGTCTTCCAGCCGCCGTACGAAGAGGGTGTCCTGCCAGGTCGTGGCGGCCAGCGAGGCGCCGTCGGCGGCCAGGAGGTTGTAGCGGCCCGCGGCGAGCGGGGTGACCGTGCGGATCGCGTGCGCCAGGCCGTCGGCCAGCGGGGCGCCGGCGCGCCACTGCGCCGCGGCCAGCGCGAACAGCAGCGCCGAGTCGACCGGGCGCGCGCGCGTCCGGCACCGGGGCGAGGTCGCCGGCCAGCTCGCGCAGCTTGGCCTCCACGCCGGGGAAGTCGCGTACGACCCCGTTGTGGCTGAACAGCCGGTCCCCGTCCGTGAACGGCTGCGCGCACGACTCGTCGATCGGGAAGCCGACCGTCGCCGACCGTACCGCCGCGACCGCGCACCGCGTGCGCACGACGTCGGCGACATCGGAGAAGGACAAGTCGGTCCACATCGGCTGGGAACGCCGGTAGCGCACGGGCGCGGGGCGCACGGGGTCATACCAGCCCGCGCCGAACCCGTCCGCGTTCAGGATGCACGCCCGCGACATCCGCGGCGCGTACGCCTGGCTCTCCAGCGAGTGCTCCGGCGCGTACAGCAGCTCGTGCAGGCTACGGACGTCGCCGAGGTAGGCGAGATGGCGGCACATCAGGCATCCCTCGCACACCGGAATCCGGCGAATATCTGCCGTCGTATCGGATAGTCCCAGTTGCGGAAGGTGGGGCGGCCGGACCGTGCGTGCGTGGCCCACGAACCGCCCTTCAGCACCTTGTAGTCGGCGCCGAAGAACACCTCGGAGTACTCCTTGTACGGGAAGGACCGAAAGCCCGGGTACCCGCCGAAGGAGGTCGAGGTCCACTCCCACACGTCGCCCACGAGCTGCCGTACGCCGTAGGCCGACGCGCCGTCCGGGTAGGACCCGAGCGGCGAGGGTCGCAGCCGTCGCTGGCCGAGGTTGGCGTGTGCGTCCGCCTCGCCCGTGTCGCCCCACGGCAGCCGGCGTTTGCGCTCCGCCGCCGGGTCCCAGCTCGCGGCCTTCTCCCACTCCGCCTCGGTCGGCAGCCGGCGGCCGGCCCACCGGGCGTAGGCGTCCGCCTCGTACCAGTTGACGTGCTGCACGGGCTCGTCCATCGGCACCGGCTCGACGTGCCCGAGGCGGCGGCGCATCCACTGGCCGCCCTCGCGGTACCAGAACCCGGGCGCCTCCTTGCCCGAGGAGGACCGCCACTCCCAGCCCTTCGGGTGCCACCAGCGCGGGTCGCCGTACCCGCCCGCGTCGACGAACGCGGCGTACGCGGCGTTGCCGACCGGCGTCGTGTCCAGGTGGAAGGACGGCACGTCGACCAGGTGCCCGGGGCGCTCGTTGTCATAGGCCCACGGGTCGTCGGTGGTGCCCATGAGGAAGGGCCCGCCGGGGATCAGCACCTCCTCCTCGGCCGGGGCCGGAGCCGGGACCGACGCGGCGCGCGGCGGGTCCAGCAGCGCGGGCGCGCCCTTGCGCAGCTGGTGGGTGGCCAGCATGGTCTCGTCGTGCTGGTGCTCGTGCTGGATCACCATGTGGTAGACGAAGCCGTCCCCGGCGAGGGCGCCGGCGAGCGGCACCTTCTCCAGGGAGTCGAGCACCCGGTCGCGCACCGTGGTGATGTACGCGCGGCTCTCGCGCGGCGTGAGCAGCGGCAGAGACGGCCGCTCGGCGCGCGGGTGCTCGAAGGCGTCGTAGATGTCGTCGATGTCGGGGCGTACGGCGGCGGCTCCGGCGGCGGCGCGCAGCAGCCACTGCTCCTCGTAGTTGCCGATGTGCGCCAGGTCCCAGACCAGCGGCGACATCAGCGGCGACACCTGCGAGGTCAGGTCGGAGTCCGGCAGCGACTCGACGGTGAGCCCGAAGCTGCGGTCACGCGCCGCGGTCAGCTCCGCGACGATCCGTTCCTTCACGTCCATCGTTGCTCCTTTCCGGCGGCGACGCGTACGCCGGTGGTCTCGTCGAGGGTGCTCTCGTCGGCGGGGCAGCGGCCGCGCATCACGTAGCGGTCCGCGTAGTCGGCGACGAGCGGGACGAGCGCCGCCGCGCCGAGCCTCGGGAGCGCGCCGAGCGCGGCCTCGAAGCAGCGGCGTGCGGCACGTGCCAGCACGGGGTCGGCGAGTGCGTCGCGCGCCGCCTCGCCACCACCGGCCGGCCGCGGGTTCGGCGGCCTCGGCGGCGGCCTCGGCCGCGATCGGGTCCTCCAGCAGCGCCGCCACCACCGCGATCGGCACCGGCCAGTACGGCTCCGGCAGCGCGTCGATCATCCGCAGCTCCAGCCAGCCCTGGGGGCGTACCGGCGGGAACAGCGTCGTCAGGTGGTAGGCGAGGTCGTCTCTGTCCGGGTGCCCGTCGGCGAGCCACTCGCGGAAGGTCATGCCCGGGTTCGGCACCCAGCCGTCCCGCAGCAGCATGACCCGTGCGTCGAGGGCGTACGCCGCCCACGCCGCCGCGGGGTCATCGCCCACCACCGGGGCCGTACGGCCGGGGTCCAGGCCCTCCCAGATCACCTGCCGGGCCGAGCGCGTCGCCGTTCCACGGCGAGTTGGCGAACGCCGCGACGAGCACCGGCCCGAGCGCGTGCGCGAGCCGCCAGCGCCGGGTCGCGTCCTTCTCGTCGGCGCCGATGTCGAGGCAGACCTGAAGCGAGGCCGTCGCGCACATCATCGCCAGCCCCGCGCTCGCCGAAGTAGGCGCGCATGCAGCGGTAGCGGCCCTCGTCGAGCTGGAAGAAGGGCGTCGCGGAGGTTGCGCGCGTCCGCGCCGCGGCCGGCCAGGGCGAGGCCCTCGCGTTCCAGGCGGTCCCCGACGTGGGCGATGTCGGCTGCCAGCGCGGCGTGTGCGGCCATCACGCCGCCGTGCGGGAGGGAGCTGAGCTCGAGCTGGCCGCCCGGCTCGTAGGTGATGCGGCTGCCGGCCGGGGGCGGCCCGGCGTCCTCCATCGCGGCGCGCAGCCGGCCGATCGCCACGTGCCGTTCCGTGCGCCCTCGGGTCGACGACGAACCACTCGGTCTCGGCGCCCACCTGTCCCGGTGGCCCGGTCTTGAAGCAGACGCCGCTGACGTGTTCGTACACGTCATCCAAGGTCAGACGGGTCATGAACACCTCCGTTCACGTACGATCGTTGGTCATTCCCTACTGAACCGGATCAATAATCCGAAAGTTCGTATTTCGTCGGCGACCCGCCGGTGAACATCTTTCGCCCGCTGAGCTGGTGAATCGGTTTACTGAAGCGGTACAGTGATACGGTTCAGTAAACCGGTTCACTAGAGGAGAGCCCCGTGGCCACCGACGTACACCAGCACCTGTGGGGCGACGCGTTCGTCGCGGCCCTGCGCGGGCGTGCGACGCCACCGCGACTCGACGGCTGGACACTGCACCTCGCCGGGGAGGCGCCGTACGACGTCGACCCCGCCGACCATGATCCTGCCAGGCGCGCCGCCCTCGCCGCCGAGGAAGGCTTCGATCGCGTCCTCACATCGCTGTCGTCGCCGCTCGGCATCGAGTGGCTGCCCTCCGCCGACGCCGGGCCGCTCCTCGATGCCTACCACGAGGACGCGCTCTCCGGGCCGTTCGACGCCTGGGCCGCCGCCTCCGTGGCCGAGATCGACACGCCCGCCCTGGCCGGCTGGCTCGACCGCGGCTTCGCGGGCCTGCAACTGCCGGCCGACGCGCTGCTCGACGAGGCGGGCTACGAGCGCTGCGAACCGCTCCTGGCGCTGCTGAGCGAACGCGGGCTGCCGCTGTTCGTGCACCCGGGACCCGCGCCCATCGCCGCCGGCCCGCCCTGGTGGCCCGCACTGGTCCCGTACGTGCAGCAGATGCACGCGGCGTGGTTCGCGTTCCGCGCGTTCGGGCGGGCGCGGCATCCGCGGCTGCGGGTGTGCTTCGCCCTGCTCGCCGGGCTGGCCCCGCTGCACGGCGAGCGGCTCACCGCACGCGGCGGAGGCCGCGGGGAGGTCGACGGCGACGTCTTCCTGGAGACCTCCTCCTACGGAGCGCGCGCCGTCGACGCGACGATCCGCGCGCTCGGCATCGACTCGATCGTGTGCGGCTCGGACCGTCCGTACGCTCCGCCGCTCAGCGACCACGACCTCGGCCTCGCCTTCGGCGACGCCGCCGCTCACGCAATCCGGGTGGTCAACCCGGGCCGGCTACTAATGGGAGAGGAGTGATCCGATGTCCTTCGATTCACTGCCCGCACGGAGTCTCGAGAAGTCCGAGCTCCAGGAACTCGTGGACCGCCTGGCCGCCGACACCGAGTCATGGCGCGACCTCGTGGCCTTCCCCGACGGGCAGCGACACTATGTGTCCCTCTACCGCGACGAGTACGTCGACGTCTGGCTCCTCTGCTGGACGCCCGAGAACGACACCGGCTGGCACGACCACGACATCTCCTCCGGCGCGGTCGCCGTCGTCGGCGGCGTGCTGAAGGAGTTCAACCCCCGGATCGGCGGCGCTCACGTCGAGGTCTCGGTCGAGGAGGGCGTGTCGTTCTCCTTCGGGCCCGAGCACATCCACCGTCTCGTCGGCGAGGCGGCCCAGAGCGTCTCCATCCACGCGTACTCCCCCCCGCTCTGGCGTCTTGGCCAGTACTCCATCGACGAGGGCGGCGTCATGCGCCGCGTCTCGGTGAGCTACGCCGACGAACTGCGTCCCCTCGACGCTGTCGCTTGACCCGACCGGCCGCTAGTATCCACATTTCTAGCGTTATGACTGGATCCTTCTGATGATCCGGTGATGGTTGGGACGGAGGAGTCGGTGTCCCTTACCGAAGCCCTGCGGACAGGCGCTCCGGAGGCGTTCGGCGTGCTCTACGACGAGCACGCCGGACCGGTGTACGCCTACTGCCACATCATGGTCGGCGACGAGGCGGCGGACGCCGTACGCGACGCCTTCATCGCCGTGGCCCGGCACCCGGGCACGGCGCCGCGGGACGACTCCGCCCTGCCCGTATGGCTGCACGCGCTGGCGCGCTCGGAGTGCGTACGACGCGGCGCGCTGGTGCGCAAGCCCACTGCGACGCCGTCCTCTGACCCGCTGCGGCGCGCCCTGGCCCGCCTGCGCCCCGAGCACCGCGAGGCGCTGGCGCTGTCCCTCACCCTGAGGACCGGCGAGGTCGCACGGGTCGTCGGAGTCGCCGCGGACACCGCGGAGACACTCGTCGAGGTGTCGCGGCGGCGGCTGGAGCAGGCCGCGACGTCGCTGCTGGGCGAGGACGCACCGCTGCTGTCCGCCCTGAACGACGACGGCCTGCACGAACTGGTGATGCGCGGATACGCGCCGCCGCCGCGCCAGCGCGAACGCGTGCTGTTCTCCTGCGCGGCCGCCGAGCGCGCCGCCGACGGTGCGCTGCTGTTCGACGCCGACGGCATGCCGGTCCCGCTGGATGGCCTGTTCGGACGGGCCGAGGAGCCGACGCACCCGTTCGCGCAGGTGAACGAGGCCGACGCGTCGGCCTCGCCCGCCGCGGCGCCGCGGTCCGCCGACGGGGTGCCGGTCATCCGGATCGCGCAGGTCCAGCCGAAGGAGTCCTTCCTCAGCCGCCGCCGTGACGGCCTGCTGGAGGCCGCGGGCCTGGTCGCCTGTGTGGCGGCGGCGACGAGCGCGCTGGCCCTGTGGCCGAGCCCGCACGGCGACGGCGTGTCGAACATGGACGGCACGAGCGTCCTCGTGCACCGCGGCCCGTCGGCGAGCCGGTCGGTGCAGCCGATGGCGCAGCCGCCCGAGCACGCGCGCGAAGGCACGACGTCCAAGCCGGGCGTCTCCCCCACGCCGAAGCGGTCGGCGTCGCACGCCGCGCCGCGTGCCGGGGCTCCGGTGACGACCGCGCCGCCCGTACGCCAAGTGCCTCCGCCGGTGAACAACGGCCCGGTCCCCTCGCGCCCGAAGCCTCCGCCCACGGACACCCCGACGGCCACGCCGACGCCGACCCCCACGCCGACGCCGACCGACTCGCCGACGCCCGGGGACTCACCGACGCCGGACCCGAGCTCCTCCCCGTGACCGCGCTGATCCGCATGGTCGGCGTGGTCCGCCTCGGCTGAGCCGGAAAGGCCGGCAGCGTCCCGGCGCGCGCCGGAGAGGATCGCCCACGCTCCCACCCGTACGGCCGATGGTGGCCTGTCCCGGCCGTCACGTACGCGACTCCAGCACGGCCGCCCGTGCTAGGAACGATCAAGATCGAAACCCGATTTGAGCGTCAAGGGAGACATACGGGATGGAACAGCGGCTGACGAGGCGGGCGGTCATCGCGGGGATCGCCGCCGGAGCGTTGGTGGTCGGGCTCGACCCGGTGACCGGGGGCTGGGTCACCGAGGCGTCGGCGAGCGACGCGCCCCGCGACCTGCCGAAGCTGGGCGGCCGCGTACGGCTCGACCGGACGACGCGCGCCCAGGCCGCCGACGACTTCGGGCACCTCGTGCACCACCAGCCGCTGGCCGTGCTCGAACCCGCGTCGGCGGATGACATCGAGGTCATGGTGCGGTTCTGCGCCGAGCACCGGATCCCGGTCGCCGCGCGCGGGCAGGGGCACGCCACCAACGGGCAGGCGCAGGTGACGCGCGGGCTCGTCATCGACATGACGTCCCTGCACGGCATCGAGGTCACGGGCGACCGGGCGAAGGTCCAGGGCGGCGCGCTCTGGAGCGAGCTCCTGCACGCCTGCCTCCCCCACGGCCGGACGCCCCCGGTGCTGACCGACTACCTCGAACTCTCGATCGGCGGCACGCTGTCGGCGGGCGGCGTCGGCGGCGCGAGCCACCAGCACGGCGCGCAGGTCGACAACGTTGCCGAACTGGACGTCGTCACCGGCCGGGGCGACCGCGTCACCTGCTCCCCGCAGCGGAACGCCGGCCTGTTCCACGCCGTGCTCTCCGGCCTCGGCCAGTGCGCGATCATCGTCAGCGCCACCGTACGGCTGCTGCCCGCGCCCGCGACCGTACGGCACTACCAGCTCTCCTACCCGAGCCTGACCGCACTGACGGCCGACCAGCGCAAGGTCGTACGCGACGGGCGGTTCGACTACGTCGAGGGGCAGGTGCAGGCGCCGCAGGACGGGACTCCCGGCTGGCTCTACACGCTGGAGGCGGTGAGCTTCACCGCCCCCGGTGACGCGAAGCTGCTCGGCGACCTCGCATACACGCGCGGCACCGAGCAGATCGCCGACCTCGGCTACTTCGACTTCCTCAACCGGCTGGCGGCCTCCGTTGAGTTCCTGAAGTCGATCGGCGAGTGGGACCGCCCGCACCCGTGGCTCAACGTCTTCCTGCCCGGCAGCGCGACCGACGCCCTGGTCACGGACGTGATCGCGCACCTCACCCCGGCCGACATCGGGCTCAGCGGCGTGATCCTGCTCTATCCCGTACGGCGGCGGCTGCTGCGCGCGCCCCTGCTGCGAGTGCCCGACGAGGAGCTGGTGTTCCTGTTCACGCTGCTCAAGACCGCCTCACCCGGGGCCGCCGACCCGGACGCGATGGTGACGGCGAACCGCGCCCTGTACGAACGGGTCCAGGCGGCGGGCGGCACGCAGTATCCGGTCGGCACCATCCCCACCACCCACGCCGACTGGCGACGGCACTTCGGCACCGAATGGACCCGCCTGGCCGCCGCCAAGCGCCGCTACGACCCGGCGAGCATCCTGGCTCCGGGGCAGGGTGTCTTCTGACCTCGGCGAAGACGTTGTGTGCGCCGGACGCCGAGGGCTAGACTCCTACATGCTTGTTATGCAACAGGTACTCGGGCGACCCGCCGGCCACGCAAGACCGAGCGAGTGGGGGTCTCGATGCCGGCCGCGGCTAAAAAATGGACGGCATGAATGACCGATAAGATGAATATCAACGCGGACTCGCTGCGTGCCCTCGCCAAGCTTTTCACCGGCGACCCCATGGACAAGATCGACCCAGACCGGCACTTTCCGAATGCGGACATCATCGAGCCCTGGTCGACGTCGGGCCAGGTCGACCAATACCTGAGCACGTATAACGACATAAAGACATTCAGGGATGACTACAAGGCCGCGCTGGTGGACTACCACGATGCCGCCAAGGCAGTTCTCGATGAAGTGCAGCTGACGAGTAAGGGAATAACGAAGATGGCGGACCGCGTGACAGCGGCCGAAGGCAAGAACGTCGGCGACATAGCCAAGGTCTTCGAAGGCTACTAAGGGGTCGACATGGCCATAACACTCCCCGCCGAACTGGTTCCCCTCGCGCAGAAGGTCGGCGTGATATTTCCGCCCATCTCTGAGGACGAGCTTCAGATCCACCTTTCAATCTGGCAGGACGTTGCGAAAGCGACGGTTGTTTCCGACGGCCTTAACAGCTGGTGGTCCGAGAACTACTATGCACCATCACCGAAAGACAGCGGCCAGTCGATGGATGCACTGAATGCCTTCTGTCACGACCATCTGTATCCTCATATTGAGAGGGTAAAATCGGGGGCTGTGTCGATGCAGATGGCCGCCGTCAATGTCGCAAGTTTTTTGGTACTGTTCAAAAAGGCCATCATCGAATCACTTTATGCGCTTAAAAAAGAACCTCGCGTGATAATTAACCACTGGTATTGGTCTAAAGTGGTCCGCGCCGAGGACTCACCAGACAGGATCGCTTACTACAAGCAGCAGATCGAGCGATACGAAACAGCCTTCTTCGCAGCCGTCGGGACCGCAATCGAGGAACTGGCGGACGGGTCTGAAAAGTTCACCTCGGTGACCACTCAGCTGAAGAACGAGCTGCCCAAGCTCGCGGCGGGCTAGCCGGCTATCGCGCCGCCACGTCAGGCGTGCTCCGCGCGCGATCGGATGCGACGGAGCGGTGCAGCGGCAGGCCGACGAGGGCTCCGGTGGCCAGGGCGACGACGTGGCCGACCGCCGCGACGGCCAGGTGGCCCAGTCCGATGAACATGTACGGGCTCAGCAGCGCCAGGCACACCACTCCGCCCAGGCGCCACCAGCGGTTCGCGCCGTACAGGATGGTGGCCAGCAACGCCGACGCGATCACGTACGACGGGCCGACGTCGTCCAGGTGGCGCAGCGACGACGGCTCGGCGCCCGCGGCGATCCGCCAGGCCAAGATGCCCTCGCTGACCAGTGTGCCGATGACGTGGGCCGCGCCCACGAGCAGCAGCGTGCGCAGGTTGCCGAACCGGTACGTCAGGGCGCACAGACCGAGCGCGGCGAACGGCAGCCAGGTCCACGGGCCCTCCTCCGCGACGAACGCCGAGGCGATCAGGGTGCCGAGCGGGTCGGTACGCAGGTTGGCCAGGTTCGTCGCGGTCCACGAGACCAGCGACCGCTGCCCGGCCGGACCCAGCGCGTACGCGTAGATCGCGGAGACGGCGGCCAGCACGACGAGGAAGGCGACCGGCATCGCGAAACGCCGGAAGAACGCGACCATCCGCGCATTTTAGGCAGGAGTCGGGGTTCGGTGGCGGCAACGCCCTCCTGCCCGGCGGCGCGACCGATGCCCTTGCGCGGGTTATGAAGGAGCCGGCTCGATCGGCATTCAGGGACACCCTTTCAGGGCGGCCTCCGCACCGCGAACAATCGGCACCATCTGCCCTGGACGAACCGTTGTGCCCTCCGATCGCCGGGGATACACTCCTACCTGCTTGTTATCGGTAACGCGTATCCGGCGCCCCGTCGGACGAAGTTGGGTGTTACCGCCGTTTTCGTGGCGGCCAGCGGTAAGCGGCGTGGCCTTCGGCGGATGATCTCTCAGCGGGCATCTGCCATGTCCGATTGTCGCGCCGATTACCTGGCCAATGGGAGAACTGCGAAGTGAGCTCTCGCGAGTCGGTAACTCAAGGCAGATCCGACCGCCCGCCGACCGCCCAGGAGCCTCCCGACATCGTCGGCACCGGCACATCAGGTGATGGCCTGGCATCCGTCACCATCGGCACCGACGGATTCGTGGACTCCGTGAAATTCGATCCGCGGCTCAAGCGGCTGGACACACAGGACATGGCCGAGCGGGTCCTGGCCGCGATTCTGGCGGCACAACACGACTGGCGGAATCAATCCTCGGCCGCCCCCGATCCGGATGCGGCGGCGAAAAACGAGGCACTGGAACAGAAAATGGCCGAGATCCGCGCCGAATACGAGCGGAACATGGCGCGCATAATCGGCACTCGCGAAGAGCTGATACGACACCTGAAAAACGGACGGCGCTAAATGACCGATGAGATCAACATAAAGCCGGATTCGCTGCGCACCCTCGCCAACCTGTTGACCGGCGATCCCATGGACAAGGTAAACCCGGATCTATACTTCTCGACTTATTCTCCCACCGAGCCATGGCCGTCGTCCGGCCCGCTCGACCAGTACGTGAGCCTTCATAACGACGTGAAGGTCTTGAGGGATAATTACATTGCCGGGCTGGCGGATTACCATGATGCCGCCAAAGCACTTCTCAGCGAGATACAGGCGACAAGCCAGGGAATAACAAAGATGGCGGACCGCATGACAGGGGCCGAGGGGAAGAACGTAGGCGACGTAGCCAAGATCTTCGAAGGCTACTAAGGGGTCGAGATGACGATAACGCTGCCCAACGAACTGGTTCCCCTGGCGCAGAAGGTCGGCGTGCTATTTCCACCTATCGATGAGGACAAACTCAGAAACCATCATGAGATCTGGCATAAAGCCATCGATGCGACATATATTTCCGGCGACCTCAACAGCTGGTGGTTCGACAATTATGAATACGACCACTACTACGCACAGCCGCCGAAGAACAGCGGCAAGGCCATGGACGCACTGCATTCCTTTTGGACCGACCGGCTGGCTTCACACGTAGGGACGATAGAGGACGGGGCCACGTCCATGGCGATCACCTCAGGGGACTTCGCGGCTTTTGTGGGAGAGCTGAAGAATTCCATCATCGATACGCTTTACAAGCTGAAAAATGCACCTGAAGTGAAGGCTGGACACTGGTATTGGCCGCACTGGGTCCCCGCCGAGGACTCTCCGGATGCGATTAACATGTGCAGGGAGACGATCGCGCAGCTAGAGGCGACCTTCCTGGAGTACACCAGGGCCACGAACAAGTGGGCTACGGACGCGATCAAGAGTTTCAACGAGGTGACCACCCAGCTCAAGGACGAGCTTCCCAAGCTTTCGGCGGGTTGAGTTCGACTCCAGCGACGACGTGGCCGACCAGCGGCGGCGCCCCTCAGGCGCGTTGGCGGCGGGTGCCGGGCTCGGCGGCGGCGAGGATACGGCCCACGCAGGCGCCGGTGATCAGGGCCACCAGGTGGCCGACGGCGGCGACGTCGAGGTGGTCCAGGCCGCCGAACAGATGCGGGGCCAGCAGCGCCAGGCCGGCCAGCGCGCCCAGTCGCCACCAGCGGCTCGCGATCCGGTCGAACAGCCAGTGCCCGTGCCGTGCGGTGCGTACGGCGGGCTCGGCGCCGTACAGGATGGTCGCGATGAGGGCTGAGGCGATCACGTAGGACGGGCCGACGTCGTCGAGGTAGCGCAGCGAGCCGGGCATCGCTCCGGCGGAGATCTGCCACGCCAGCAGGCCCTCGCTGATCAGCGTGCCGATGACCTGCGCCGCGCCGACGAGCAGCAGCGCCCGCAGGTTGCCGAAGCGGTGCACGAGCGGGAACAGGCCGACGATCGCGAAGCCGATCCAAACCCACGGGGTGGCCTCGGAGACGAACGCCGAGGCGATCAGGGTGCCGAACGGGTCGGCGCGCAGGTTCACGAGGTTCGTGGCCGTCGAGGCGACGAACGCGCTGGTCAGACGGTGCCAGCCCGTACGCGTACACCGAGGAGACGGCGCACAGCGCCATGATGAAGGCGATGGGCATCGGGAAACGTCGGAGAGATGGACGGCACCTTCGCAGCCTAGGCGGGCCTGCCTGAGTGTTCCCTGACGGCCCGCTGCGGAGGCCGGGAAGTCAGGCGGGCATCACCGCTCGGCCACCCCGGCGTTGCCGGAAACGGTGCAGCCGGTACGCCTCGCGGCCGACGCCGGTGGTGACGACGACCTCGCGGTAGCGGCCCGGCGTCTCGGCCGCCCAGAACGCCCCGGCGACCGTGACCGCCGGGACCGTACGCGAGGAGCCGCCGGCGCGGAACTCCACCAGCACCTCCCCGCCGGCCGGCAGCCGGCCCCACGCGATCGAGAACTCCCGTGCCCGCACGGCGCCGCGTACGAGCACGGCGGCCGGGCCGCCGGCGACCGCGACGTCGATCAGGCCGTCGCCGGTGTGCACCTCCAGTGCGGGACGGTCGCCGCTCCCCCGGCCGACGCGCAGCTCCCAGCCGCTCTCCGGCAGCGGGGTCGGCGCGGATGCGATGTGAGTGCCCATGACGTGCTCCAAGTGCTGGGAGTGCGGGCGGAGCGCGTGCTCCGCCCGCATCCGGCCGGGATCAGGCGGCGACGGCGCCCTCGGCCGAGGACTGCCGCGCCGTACGAGCAGTGCCGCGAGTGCGGCGACCAGCGCCACCGACGGCGGCGACGGCCATGGACGTCTGGAAACCGTCCATGAAGGCCAGGTGGCTGCCGGTGGTGATCGCCCTCGCGGCGGGTCGCGGGGGTGCCGGCGGGTACCGGCGCGACGCCCTGCGCGACGTAGGACTTGGCGCCCTCCAGGCCGTGCGCGGCCGGGGCGGGCAGGCCCGCTCCGGTCAGGCGGTCCACCAGGACGTCGCCCACGCGGGTGGACAGGATCGTGCCCAGGACCGAGGTGCCCAGCACGCCGCCGATCTGGAACGCGGTCTGCTGCAGTCCGCCCGCGACGCCGGCGAGCTGCACCGGGGCGTTGCCGACGATGGCCTCCGTGCCGGCGGTCATGATGAAGCCGAACGCCAGGCCGATCAGCACGAACCAGGGCCAGATGGCGTTGTAGGACGCGTCGACGCCGATCCGCGACAGGCCGAACATCGCCACGGCGGTGAACACCATGCCGAGGATCAGCGGCAGTCGCGGGCCGAAGCGCTGGGTCAGCGCGCCGCCCAGCGGCGAGGAGACGATGAAGATCGCGGTCATCGGCAGCATGCGCACGCCGGCGGCGACCGGGCTCATCCCGTGGACCTGCTGGAGGTAGAGCGTGATGAAGAAGATCGTGCCGAACAGCGCGAACGTGCCGAGCAGGAGCAGGCCGGTCGCCGCCGACAGCGAGACCGAGCGGAACAGTTTCAGCGGGAGCACGGGGTGCTCGGCCCTCAGCTCGCGTACGACGAAGCCGGCGAGCAGCACCGCGAACGCGGCGAACGACCAGAGCGGCAGCGGGTCGCCGAAACCGTACGACCCGGCCTTGATCAGGCCCCAGACCAGCGCGAACAGCGATCCTGACAGCAGGGCGACGCCGGAGACGTCGAACGATCCGCGCGCTCCCTCGTCCCGCGACTCGCGGATCGACCCACAGGCCGACGAGCAGGGCGAGCAGGCCGAGCGGTGCGTTGAGGAAGAAGACCGACTGCCAGCTGACGTGCTGGACCAGGAGTCCGCCGACGATCGGGCCGCCGGCGATCGAGATGCCGACCGTGGCGCCCCAGATGCCGATCGCCGCGTTGAGCCGGTGCGCCGGGAAGGTGTTGCGGATGATCGCGAGGCTGGCCGGTTGCAGGAGCGCCCCCGCGACACCCTGGACGACCCGCCAGAAGATGACCATGCCGATGCCGCCGGAGAGCCCGACCATCAGGGACGCCACGGCGAAGCCGATCACCCCGGCCAGGAACGTGCGCTTGCGCCCGAACCGGTCGGCGATCTTCCCCGCCGGGATCAGCGTGACGGCGAGGGCGAGCAGGTAGCCGTTGGTGACCCACTGCAGACCGGCGAGGTCGGCGTGGAGGTCCCGGGCGATCGCCGGGTTGGCGATGGAGACGACCGTCGCGTCCAGGCCGACCATCATCACGCCGAGCGCGACCGCGAACAGGGTCAGCCAGGGATGGCCGTAGCCGGTGCGGGCCGGATCTGCCGCGCGCCCCCTGTGGGGCGCGAGTGTCGCTTGGGACATGAACTTGCCTCCGTGAAAGTTCGATTCGCCGATAAACTGTCATGAAGTGACACATGTCGTCAAGCGACTAAAGTCTGACTATGACTACTGTCACAGAGTGAAAACTGGCCTTGGCTAAGTGAACGGCTTCGGTTACTCTCCTGACATGGAGGCGACCACGGTGGAACAAGGCTGTGCGGCGCCCACGGCAGGCCGGCGTGAGCGCAAGAAGCAGCGCACGCGCGAGGCACTGATCGACGCGGCTTTCCGGCTCTTCCAGGAGAAGGGCTTCGACGCGACGACCGTGGAGGAGATCGCGGACGAGGTCGACGTCTCGTCCCGCACGTTCTTCCGCTACTTCGCGTCGAAGGAGGACGTCGTCCTCACGTTCCAGGAGGAGCAGTTCACGCGATGCTGGCGGCGCCTGGCGGCACGTCCTGCCCTCCGAGCCGGTGATGACGGCACTGCGCAAGACGGCGGTCTCGATGCTGCGGGCGTGCGAGGACGGCGGGTACGGCTTCGACCCGGACCGGTTCGGCTGCATCCAGGAGATGATGGAGAGCAGCCCGCAGGTGTTCGGCCGCAGCCTGGAGCACGGCCAGAAGAAGCAGGCACTGGTCACCGCGGTGATCGCCGAGCGCATGGGCGTCGACCCGATGGTCGACCTGCGGCCGCACGTCGCGGCCGGGCTGTCAACTGCGCGTTCCGCAGCGCGTTCGAGGTCCTGGGCAACGGCGTGGCCAAGACCGAGCGGCTTTCCGAGGCACTCGACCAGGTCTTCGGCGTGATGGCCGGCGGGCTCGACTTCGCCGAGGAGTGACCCGGCCGGTGCGACCGGCCCACGGAGCGGGAAGGGTGTCTCCGTGGACCGGCACGTCCGCCGGGGGCGGCCGGCTCGGGAGGTACAGGGGGAGTCCGCTGGTCAGGCCGTCCTCCGAGGGACCGGTGAAGATCGGCCTGGTGCGCGGGCGGGGGTTCCGCCTGCGGGGTCAGGCGGCCCGTCTTCCCCTTTCCTGTTCGTGGTCTCTCCTTCGTTACAACACCACCATCGCCCCGCGAATGCCCAGCGTCAGCGCCGCCACCCCCCAATGACGGGACCCGCCACCCGGAGGGTCGCCATCCCGGCTAGCCGGTAGAGACCGCCCACAGGGTCGTCTTCCTGCGGTTTCGTCGACTCGGCCGCTTGACACACGGCATGGCGGGGCAATATAAAACTCGATAGTTATAAAACCTTATGGTGATGAAGGAGTCGGCGATGACCGGAACCCCCCAGCCCACGACCGAAATCCCGGCCGACGTCACGGACGTCCCGGCGCAGCACGGCGCGCCGCCCGTACTGCCGGGTGCGTTCCTGCTGGAGCTGGTGCCCGTGCCGGTCAGCGACGTCGACCGGGCGAAGGCGTTCTACACCGACCAGCTCGGCTTCACGCTCGACGTCGACGTGCGCCCCGCGGAGGGCGTACGGGTGGTGCAGCTGACGCCGCCGGGCTCGGCCTGCTCGATCACGCTGACCGAAGGTCTCCCGTTCCTCGACATGCCGGTCGGCACCCTGCGCGGCCTGCACCTGGTGGTGAGCGACATCGAGCAGGCACGCGCCGACCTGATCAAGCGCGGCGTCGAGGTCGGCGAGGTCCAGGACATGGGCGGCGTCTACTACGCCGCGATCTCCGACCCCGACGGCAACACCTGGACCCTCCAGCACATGCCCTGGCGCGTCTGACCGGCCCGCCCGCGTTCCCGGGCGCGGCGCCCGCCACCGCGTAGCGGCGGAGGCGGGTCGCGGCCGGACGGAGTGGGGGAGGGAGGGCCCGGCGGGCTCCCTTACGCCGCGCGGCTCAGGATCAGGCCGCTCGTCGGCACGCCCGTACCCGCGGTGACCAGGACGTTCTCCACGCCGGGCACCTGGTTGACCGAGGTGCCGCGGACCTGGCGTACCGCCTCGGCGATGCCGTTCATGCCGTGGATGTACGCCTCGCCGAGCTGGCCGCCGTTCGGGTTCACCGGGAGACCCCCGCCGAGCTCGATGCCGCCGTCCGGCGATGAAGTCGCGCGCCTCGCCCCGGCCGCAGAAGCCGAGCTCCTCAAGCTGGATCAGCACGAACGGCGTGAAGTGGTCGTACAGGATCGCCGTCTGCACGTCCGCGGGGCGCAGGCCCGAGCGTTCCCACAGCGCGCGGCCGACCACGCCCATCGCGGGCAGGCGCGGCCAGGTCGGTCGTCGTAGTAGCCGAACATCATCATCTGGTTCGGGCCGGAGCCCTGCGCGGCGGCCGTGATGATCGCCGGCGGCGTGCGTCAGGTCGCGGGCGCGGTCCGCGCCGGTGACGACGATCGCCACGCCGCCGTCGGACTCCTGGCAGCAGTCGAGCAGGTGCAGCGGCTCGACCACCCACCGGCTCGCCTGGTGCTCCTCCAGCGTGATCGGCCGCTCGTGGAACCACGCGCAGCGGGTTCGTGGCGGCGTGGCGGCGCATCGCCACCGCGACCCGGCCGAAGTCCTCGCTCGTCGCGCCGTACTCGTGCATGTAGCGCCGGGCCTGCATCGCGACCCACGCGGCCGGCGTGGCGAAGCCGTACGGCAGGTGCCAGGAGAACTCCATGCCCGGTCGAGGTCGGGCTCCCGGCGAGGCCGCGTTGGCCTGGCCGAACCGGTGCCCGGACCGCTCGTTGAACGCCCGGTAGCACACGACCGTCCTCGCCTGCCCGGACGCGACCGCCATCGCGGCGTGCGCGACCGTGCCGCAGGCCGCGCCGCCGCCGTAGTCGACGCGGGAGAAGAACGCTCAGCTCCGGGATGCCCAGCTCGCGGGCCACGGCGATCTCGGCGTTGGCGTCCTGGGTGAACGTCACGAGGCCGTCGACGTCGGCCGGCGTCAGGCCCGCGTCGCTTGATCGCGGCGATGCACGCCTCGGCGGCGAGCTGCAGCTCCGAGCGGCCCGACTCCTTGGAGAACTCCGTCGCGCCGATGCCGGCGATGGCCGCCCGCCCGGAGATCGTCATGCGGGCTCCTCCAGCCGTACGGTCGCGGTCACGTGGTCGCCGAGGCTGACCGCGCCGCGTACGTCGAGCGTGCAGCGGATCGGTCGCTGCGCGCGGTGAGGCGAAGCGTGTCCCCCGCGTACGCGGGCACGCCGAGCCGCAGCGCGATGCCGGCCAGGCGCGCGTCCGGCAACCGCTCCAGGACGCAGCGCTGGACCAGGCCCATCGTGGTGAGGATGTTGAGGAAGATGTCCGGCGACCCCTGCGCCCGCGCCACCGCCGGGTCGTGGTGCACGGGCATGAAGTCCCGCGTCGCCAGGGCGGTGGAGATCACGAACGTCGGCGTCAGCTCGATCCGCAGGTCCGGCTCGCCGTGCGGCTCCGGGAGGCAGGCCTCTTCTGGCTCGAGTCAGGCCGGCTGGGACGCGCGCCGGGTGCCGCGTCGCCACTGCGGCAGCATGAGCTCCTCGTCGATCCGCTGGAAGCGCAGCTCCACCGGCATGCCGACGAACACGTCCCCGGGCGGGCAGCCGAGCAGGTTGCCGACCATCCGCACGCCCTCTTCCAGCTCGACCAGCGCCACGACGTACGGGGGCCGCAGCCCGGGCACCGGCGGATGGTGGTGCACCACGTAGCTGTGCACGACGCCCCGGCCCGCGCGCCGTGACGTGGTCGCGCTTGGTCGCGTGGCAGCGCGGGCACATCGGGCCGGGCGGGTGGCGCAGCGCGCCGCACTCGGCGCAGCGCTGGATCCGCAGCTCGCCCGCCCGCGCGCCGTCCCAGAAGAAGGCGTTGTCCGGGCCGATGGCCGGGCGCGGCGGATACCGCCGCCCGCCGCCCGATGCGGCGCGGCCCGGCGGGCTTGAACTTCAGCACCCGGAACAGCATCTCGGCGACGCGCTCGTCCCCGGAGTACCAGCGCTGGTGCCAGGTGACGAAGTAGCCCTCGCCGAGCGCGGTCCGCTTGGGCCCGGTCGACCTCGCCGAGCCGTACGGAGGGGCGCAGGTGCTCGCCCACCCGTACGTACCGGTCGTAGGTCTGCTCGCAGTTGGTGGCGACCACGCCGGTGTAGCCCGCCTCGTCGCAGCGCCGCCATCATGCGCGCCGGCCGGGCGTCGGGATCCGGTCCCGCAGGCCGGTGCATGCGACCAGACCTGGATCATCGCCGGCGGGGCGTACCTCCTCCCAGAGCGGGCTGGTGTCGCCGAGCGCGCTCGGTCCAGTGGTGGATCATGGCGGAGTTCACCGGGTCCGGGCACGGCGGCGCCGGCCGCTCGCCCTCGGCGGCGAACTCCGCGGCGAGCCTCATCAGCCGATCGTGCATGCTCTCTCCCTCGGCCACGCGACCGCGTCAGCGAGGGGCCCGCGGCAGGCCGAGGCCGATCATCGCGATGATCTCGCGCTGGATCTCGTTGACGCCGCCGCCGAAGGTCAGCACGAGCGCGCCCTTGACCCCGCGGTCCAGGCGGTCGATCAGGTCGCGCGTCTCCTCGTCGCCGGGGTCGCCGTACCGCGCCAGCGCCTCGCCGACGATGCGCCCGGCGTCCTGCATCCGCTCCGAGCCGTAGATCTTGGTGGCCGAGGCGTCGGGCGCGCCGAGCCAGCCGAGGTCCATGTTGGCCGCGACCTGCCAGTTGAGCAGCTCGTTGATGCGCAGGTAGGCGTGGACCTGGCGGCGACCGCGCGGCGTACGGCGGGCTCCTCGATCAGCGGCCGCCCGTCGCGGCCCGGCTTGGTGCGCGCCCAGCGGACGAACCGGTCGTAGGTGTGGCCGAGGTTGCCCGCCGGGCCGAGCGTGACCCGCTCGTGGTTGAGCTGGTTGACGATGAGGTCCCAGCCCTGGTTCTCCTCGCCCACGAGCATGTCGAGCCGGCACGCGCACGTCCTGGTAGTAGGTGGAGTTGGTGTGGTGGCGGCCGTCCATCGTGATGATCGGCGTCCAGGAGAACCCCGGGTCGGAGCAGTCGGCGATGAGCATCGAGATGCCCTTGTGCTTCCTGGCCTCCGGGTCGGTGCGGACGGCGAGCCAGATGTGGTCGGCGTGGTGCGCGCCGGAGGTGAAGATCTTCTGCCCGTTGACGACGTAGTGGTCGCCGTCGCGTACGGCGGTGGTGCGCAGCGCGGCCAGGTCGGTGCCCGCGCCGGGCTCGCTGTAGCCGATGGCGAAGTGGCACTCGCCGGCCAGGATGCGGGGCAGGAAGCGCTTCCTCTGCGCCTCGGTGCCGTACTGGACGAGCGTCGGGCGCGACGGTGTTGCAGCGTGATGATCGGGTACGGCACCTCGGCGCGGGCGATCTCGTTGGCGAAGATCTGCTGCTCCACCGGGCCGAAGCCGCGCCCGCCGTACTCCTCCGGGAGCGCGATGCCGAGCATCCCGTCGCCGGCCGAGCCGCCGGCAGTGCTCCATGTACGCGCCGCCGAACGGGTCCTGGGCGATCAGGTCGCGCTGCCCGGCGGTCAGGCAGCCGCGGAAGTAGTCGCGCAGCTCGTCGCGCAGGGCCTGCTGCTCCTCGGTCAGGTCGATGAACATCAGGCCACCAGAGCTCCGATCAGGTCGAGGCGGGCCTCCGCGCCGCCGAGCAGGTGCGCGTAGTGCTTGATCCAGGCGAAGTGGCGATGCAGCGGATAGGTGACGTCGAGGCCGAGGCCGCCGTGCAGGTGCTGGCAGGTGTAGGCGGCCTTCAGCGCGCCGTCGCAGGCCGCCCAGGCGGCCACCGCGAGCACCTCGGCGGCGTCGTCAGGCCGCGGTCGAGCCGCCACGCGCCCGCCCACAGGGCGACGTCGAGCGCGCGCTTGGCGATGTAGACGTCGCCGACCTGCATCGTCACGGCCTGGAACTCGGCGAGCGCCCGGTCGAACTGCTCGCGCGTCCTGACGTGCTCGGTGGTGAGCCGCAGGGCCGAGTCCAGCGCGCCGGCGAAGCCGGCGACCGCGCCCGACGGTGGCATGCCCGAGGAGGGTCTCGTGCGCCCCGGCCCCGAGCAGGGCGCCCGCCCCGGCGCGTACGCCGGCCAGGCCGAGCCGCGCCATCGGCTCGCCGGTGGCCGAGGGGTGCGGTGACAGGGTGACCTTGCCGGGTTCGAGCGCGAACACGCCGACGCCGCCGTCCTCGGTACGCGCCGGGACGAGGATGTACGCGGCCTGCTCGGCGTAGGGGACGAACGTCTTCACGCCGTCGAGCACCCACGCGTCGCCGTCACGTGTCGCGGTCGTGGCAACGGTGGCGGTGGCCGGAGGCACCGCCACCGCGCCGGACTGGTGTGCCGGGGCGGCCCAGGCGGACGCGGCGAGGTCGCCCGGTTCGCGCACGGCCGCGGTGAGGATCAGGTCGCCGTCGGCCAGGGCCGCGAGGCCCGCGCGGCGTGCTCCGTCGCCGTGCCGGGCGACGGTGAGCGCCGCGGTCAGCGTGGCGTAGGCGGGGACCGGGGCGGCGTGCGCGCCGATCTCGCGCAGGATCACTGCCAGTTCCACCGCGCCGAGGCCGGATCCGCCGAGGTCCTCGGGCAGGCAGGCCGCGAGCAGGCCCGCGCCCGCGAGCGTCTTCCAGAGCTTCCCGTCATGCGACGCGCCGGACCGCTCGTGCGCCTCGAGGCGTACGTGGGCGGCCTCGCGGTCCAGCAGGCCGGCGGCGAGGCTTGCGCAGCTCCTGAGCGTTCTCGTCGAGGTCGAAGTCCATGGGTTCCCTCTCCGGCTGCCCGCGGCGAGCGGCCGCCCGACACAAACTAGAACAGATTCTAGTACGGCTGCGCGTTCATGGAACGGGTCTCGCCCTGCCCATGCGGCCCGGCCGCGACGGCGCGAGCGCCCGCCAGGACGCGGGAGGATAACGTGTTCTCGCAGCGTGTACGCTGGTGCGCACACCGGTGCCGCCCGATCGGAGGTGACGACGTGACCGCAGAACCGGCCTCGGCCCCTCCGCCGGCGGGGCGCTCGCGCAGTCAGCTCCAGCGCCGCAAGCGCATCCTCCAGGCGGCCGCCGCCCTGGCCTCGCGCGGCGGCGTCGAGGCGATGCAGATGCGCACCGTCGCCGAGCGCGCGGGCGTGGCCCTGGGCACGCTCTACCGTTACTTCCCGTCCAAGATGGACCTCGTCGTCGCGGTCGTCAACGAGGAGATGGACACCCTCGAAGCCGGCCTGGACCGCCGCCCCCCGGCCTCGGGCAGCCCCGCCGGCCGCGCGGTCGAGGTGCTGATGCGGGCGACGCGCGGGCTGATGCGCGAACCGGAGCTCGCGGACGCCCTGATCCGCTCCCTGCTGCTGTCCGACGTGCGCACCGACCTCGGTGACCGGATGGCGGCGATGCTCGCGCGGGTGGCCGGCGACGGCGCGAGCGGCGACGAGCAGCACGTACTGCTACGGTCGCTCTCCAGCGTCTGGGTCATGGAGATGATCGAGATGCTCCGCGGCCGCGGCGGCGACGAGCAGATCCAGACCCGGCTGGAGATCGCCGCCGGGCGGCTGCTCGCGGGCTTTTGACGCTCATGTGACACCTCAGGCGCGAGCGCCCGCCTGCTGGAGGTCGCGATACAGCCCCGATCGCAGGAGCTGGAGGAACAGCCGGGCGAGAAGGGCCTCGAGGAGCATCACGAGGGCCTTCGCGAGGATGGTCGAGACGAGGTCGGGCACGGGGAACACCTAACACATCGAGGGATGCTTTCGACCCGAGTATGCCTCCTTGTCCGGTTTTCTGGAAACGCTGACGGTAACGAGAGAGTGAACATCCGCTGACGTGCCGTGACGGGCGAGATCTCGCCGTCAGGCGGTCGGCCACACGGTGCGCCAGAGCGTACGCGCGCCGTCCACGACCTCCTCAGGAAGCGCGCCGGCGATGCCCTTCGGCAGGCCGTCGCCCAGGCCCTCCGCGACGCCGTCCTTGACCTCCCCGGCGAGGCGCATCGCCGCCTCGCTCCCCGGCACCCAGGCGACCAGCGTGCCCGCGGGCAGGCGCGTGACCAGCACCGCCCCGGCCGCGTACGCCCCGGCGCAGCCGAGAGCGATCGCCCAGCCGTGCGGGAGCAGCGGCCTGCTGCCGAAGAATTGGCTCAGCACCGGCACCTGGACGATGACGCCGAGCGCGGCCAGCGAGGCGATTCCGGACGCCAGCACCAGCGGGTCGCGGCCGCCCGCCGCGATGGTCTGCGCGAGCTGGGTGCCGACCAGGGCGACCAGCCCGATCGTGTCGGCCTGGCAGCGGGTGCCGCTCATCCGCCCGAGCGTCCAGGCGGTCATGGCCGCGCCGGTCGTCGCCGTCGCGCGTACCGCGATGTCGCGGGTGAGGGCCGCGCCGAGCGAGCGTTCGGGCCCCTCCTGGAGCAGTTCCTCCTGACTGACGCCCGAGGGCGGCCGCGCGGCCAGCGCCACCGCGGGCAGCATGTCGGTGAGCAGGTTGACCAGCAGGAGCTGGCGGACGTTGAGCGGGCTCGCGCCGCTGACCAAGCCGGTGAGCACGGTGAAGGCGATCTCGCCGAGGTTGCCGCCGAGCAGCACGGCCAGCGCGTCGCGGGTGGAGCGCCACATCGCGCGGCAGTCGGCGATCGCGTCGGTGATCGTCTCGATCCGGTCGTCGGTGACGACGACGTCCGCGGTCTCGCGCGCGGCCGGAGTGGCGCGCTCTCCGAGAGCGATCCCGACGTCGGCCAGCCGGATCGCCGGGGCGTCGTTGGCCCCGTCGCCGGTGACCGCGACGACCCGGCCCGCCGTACGCAGCGCCTGGACGACGCGCGCCTTCTGGCTCGGGCTCACCCGGGCGAACACCGAGACGCCCGCCAGCGCGCCGGCGAGCTCCTCGTCGGCCAGGGCGTCGAGGTCGGCGCCGGTCATGATCTTGCCGTTGAGGAGGTTCAGCTCGGCGGCGATGGCCTCCGCGGTCGTGGGATGGTCCCCAGTGATCATCATCACGTCGACGCCGGACCGGCGCAGCCGCCGGACCGCCTCGGCCGCCGTGGGCCGTACCGGATCGGCGATGCAGACCAGGCCGAGGAAGCACAGCTTGCCGATGCGCGCTTCGTCCAGGTCCTGGCGGCCCGACGCCTCGCGCTCGGCGACCGCGAGCACCCGGTAGCCGAGACGCGCCAGCCGGTCCACCTCCTGTTCGATCTTCTCCCGCGCGTCTGCGTCGAACTCGGCGACGCCTTCGTCGCGCGCCCACGTGCCGCAGCGGTCCAGGACGGTCTCCGGCGCGCCCTTCACGCTGAGGATCTGCCCGTCGGGCGTACGGCCGAGCACCGCGTGGAAGCCGCGGGCCGGCTCGAACGGCATCTCGTCCACGCGCTTCCAGGCGCCGAGCCCCTCGGAGTCGGCCATCTCCAGATTCTTGGCGGCCCGGATGATCGCCCGGTCGGTGGGGTGCGGCAGCCTGCGGCCGACCTGCTCGGGGCTGGCCCGAAGCGCGGCCGCGACGATCACCCGGCGTCGCGGCGACAGCTCGTCCATCGGCACCGCCGACTCGCCGTCGGAGACCATCCGCAGCCGAAGCCGCCCCTTGGTCAGGGTGCCGGTCTTGTCGAAGCACAGGATGTCGACCCGGCCGAGTGCCTCGATCGTGGACGGGTTGCGTACGAGCGCGCCGCGCCGCGACAGGCGGCGTGCCGTCGCCAGCTCCGCCGCGGTGGCGACGAACGGCAGGCCCTCGGGCACCGCGGCGACGGCGAGACTGACCGCCGGGCCCAGCGCCTGGGCGAGCGGACGCCCGCGCAGCAGGTCCGAGAGGAACAGTCCCGCGCCGGCACCCAGCGCGACGGGCAGCGTCACCGCGGTGAGGTCCTGGAGGCGCGACTCCACGCCGCCCGGCCTGCGCTCGCCGGCGAGTTGCGCGGTGCGGCCGATCTCGGTACGGTCCCCGGTGGCCACGACCACGCACGTCGCCTCGCCCGCCGCGATGACCGTGCCCTCATAAAGCATCGAGGTACGGTCCGCGACGGCGTTGGCCACGCTCGGCCGCGCGCTCTTGGTACGAGCTGCGACTCACCGGTGAGGCTGGACTCATCCACCTCCAGGCCTTTGGCGGCCAGCAGCCGGCAGTCGGCCGGCACGGCGTCGCCCGCGCTGAGCATCACGACGTCGCCGGGTACGAGCTGCTCCGCGGTCGCCGTGTCGCCGTCCTCGCCGCCCGTGCCGCCCTTGGCACCCGCGCCGGTCCCGCCGGGACGCCGCAGCCGTACGCGCACCGCGCTCAGGTCGACGAGCTGCCGCAGGGCACGGTCGGCGCCGACGCGCTGCACGCCGGACATCAGCGCGTTCACGCCCAGGACGGTGCCGATCAGGGCGGCGTCGGTGATCGAGCCGACCACGGCGGAGACGCCCGCCCCGGCCGCGAGCGCCGGAGTGAGCGGGT
Organism: uncultured Actinomycetota bacterium; assembly: GCA_963799975.1. Taxonomy (GTDB): domain Bacteria; phylum Actinomycetota; class Actinomycetes; order Streptosporangiales; family Streptosporangiaceae; genus Actinoallomurus. Next base: position 3,294,952 of record CAWCZF010000006.1, read on the forward strand.
TGTCCAGCTCCTCGACCGTGACGCGGGCCAGCCCGGGGATCTCCGGCGCGCCGTTGTGCTCGTGCGCGCGGCGGCGGTCCGCCTCCGCCGCGGTAAGGCCCGCGGCCGAGGTGTCGAGCCGGTCCAGCACGGCCTGCGCCGGCCACGCGTGCCACGGCGTGCGGTCGGCGGAGGCGACCGGCGGCCGCCGGCTCACCGCGAGACCCGCCCAGGTGCCGGTCGCGAGCGCCGACAGTGCCGCCATGTCGACCGCGAGCTGCGCGCGGCGTGCGGCGTTCTCCGGGGTACCGGTCGCGGCGAGCAGCGCGCCGGCCACCGAGCCGACCTCGGCGATGCGAGCCGACCGTGCGCTCACGTCGCGCGCCGGCATCAGCGCCTCGATCAGCGGGTACACCTTGGCCAGGCCGGGGCCGCAGAGGATGTGGGCGCCCCAGGGCGGATGCCCGTTCGCGCCCAGGATGCCGACGCCGACGTCGGCGGCGGCCAGCGCCGCCCCGCCGCGCGCGGAGATCAGCAGGACCGTACGGCCCTCCTCCTGGAGCCCGCGCACCGAGGCCGGCAGGCGGCTGCCGCCCGGCACCGCGCGGTCGGCCGGCAGCCGGCGGCGCATCGCGGCGGCCGCGCCCGCGATCGCGACCGGGCAGACGCGCCGGGCGGCCGCGATCAGCGACTCGGCCAGCGCGTCCAGCTCGACCACGACGGACACCAGCGCGACCGCCGTGCGGCCGCGCGTGAGGAGGAGCACGGTCGCGCCGCTCCTGCGCATCTCCTCGACCCGCTCCTGCGCGCCGTCGAGCCGCGGCGGAGGCCCGCAGCGGCGCCACCGCCCACGGCCCGTCCGCGTGACGGATGCTCAGCCGGTGCACGTCGACCAGCGCGTGGACGCGCTCGTGCACCTCCTCGGGCGGTACGGCGTCAGAGATCGGCACGACGTCCTCGACGACGAGTTCGCCGGTGCGCAGCGCGGACGCGTCGATGACGACCAGGTCCACCCGATCCAGCCGGCGCAGCGCGTCCGGCTCGACCACGACGACGTCGCGGCGGCCCGCGGACAGGCCGAGCTGGGCGGCGAAGGCGTCCCGGCCGAGCCGCGCCGCCTTGGGCACGCCCGCTGCCAGCACGCCCTGGGCGCGCCCGGCGTCGCGGCTGAGCGCGTACGTGCCGACGGCCGCGGTCAGCGCCGCGGGGATCGTCCACGCGGCGCGCTCCACCGGCCCGTACGGCAGCGGCACCGGCCGCGGCGGCACGTCGAGCGGATCGGCGTGGAACGCGCCGGCGATGGGAGCGAGGTGCTGGGCGCGCCGGTTCCAGGTCGCGAGGTGGCCGCGCATCTCGACGATCCGGATCAGCCGGTGCACCGAGTTGATGAGGGGCCCGGTCGGCTGGTAGGCGAGCGCGTGCGTGATCGCGACGCCCCCGCCGAGGATCAGGTCGGTGGCCGGGCGGCCCAGCCGCCGCTCCAGCCCGCCCCGCACCTGCGGCGCCGCGTCGGCCATCGCCGCCAGCGTCGCCACCCCGGGCGGGAGCGGAGTCGCGCGTACGAGCCGTCCTGCCACGGCCGCTCCCCCGCCGGCCAGGTACGCGCCGACGAGAACGGACTCGCGGATGACCGTCTGCTTCGCCGGGTGACCGCGGCTCGAGAACGGCGCGCCGCCGAGGCCGTGCATCTCCTCGACGGCCTCGACGACGTCGAGGAGCGCGTCCACCGGCGTCTCGTCGCCGTGCAGGACCAGGACGAGCCCGAGGGGCGCGTTCACCTCGGCGCGCGTCACGCCCGCGATCTCGGTCAGCCGTTCGACGAGCGCCTTGGCGGCGGACTCGGTGCCCAGTTGGTGCACCCCGCGGACGCGGATGCGCGTACGGCCGGCGGAGGTGTGCGTCTGGCGTCGCTCCACGACGCCGGTGACGGCGCGCAGCGCGGTGCCGGGCAGGCCGGTCGTGGTCCCGAGAAGTCGTCGCAGTCGCATGAGCGGTTCTTCCTGAATGGATCTGGGGCGGCACGGACTCACGACGAAACCCGCACCGCGGTGCGGGCTCGGCTGTGCCGCGGGATTGACGGACGCGGATCCGGACCGCGGGCCCGGCGGGCGGTGACGGTCCGGTGGGCGGGCCGGTCTTGTGTGTGGTCTGTTCGCCGGGGCTGTTCCGGCTGGTTCGGCCCGGCCCGGTCGGGCCTGGTTCGGTTCGACGCGGTTCGGTCCGGTGAGCGGTGGGCGGTGGGCGGTCCGGTGCGCCGATGCCGTTCCTGGCCTGGCCCGGCGCCGGGCCGGCCTGGGCTTACTGGGACGTGCGGCGGGCGGTCACGTACGTGACGCGGGCCTCTTCTGCCCGCCGGACCGGGAGCGCAGGGCGCCGCGGGCACGGCCGGCGCGGCGCGCCATCAGGGTGCCGACGCCGATCGCGGCCGCCACCGGCCAGTCGATCGCGCCGAGGATCGCCGCGATGCCCAGGCCGCCGTAGAACGCGAGGCGCTCCGGCGGCGGCAGGTAGCCGACCATCATCCGCCCCGCGTCGCCGACGTAGGACATGCCGGGCGCCGGTACGTGGACGACCTTCACGTGCGGGGTGAGGACCGGGACCGGGACGCTCATGCCGCTGCCGTTTCCGTTCGTGCCGCCGCTGCGGGACGAGGAGGCCGGCCGGCCCTGGCCGGAGGCGGTCATGCCGGGCATCCGCGCGCTGGACGAGGCCGAGGACCTCGTACGCGACGACGCCGCCGACGAACGCTTGCGTGACGACGCGGCCGAGGACCGCTTCCTGGACGAGGCGGCCGGAGTCTTCGCACGTGAGGTCGTGCTCGTGGACTTCGCGCGCGAGGGCCGCGTGGCGGTCGTCCGCGAACCGGACGGCTTGGCGGCCGACGAGGTGGCCGAGGTCTGCGAACCGGACCTTCGGGCACTGGCCGCTCGCGTACCGGCCGTTCTCGTGCTGGACGCCTTGACGCCCGAGCCTCTGGTTCGTGTCGTCGTCTTCCGCGACGCGGTCCTCGCCCTGGTCGCTCTCCCCGCTTCCGCCATATCGAGCCATCCCCCCGCTCACGTGCCCGAACGCGTTGTCCGGTTAAGTCCACGATGTTTCCGTGAGTGGGCCCCTCCAAGCGTCACGCCGCAGATCCAGACCGAGCTTTTCCCTGGTCACGGCGGCGCAATGGGGTGAAATCACCGGTGGAGGGCCACGGCGGGAGCCGGTGCGGCGCGGAGTGGTGGTGGTGCCGCGCGGGGAGCACGGTCACCGGCTCTCCCTCGCGCCGGGAGTGGCCGTGCGGGCCTGTCCCGCACCCTGGGCCGCCGTCCCGTACCCGCTGCTCGGCCTGCCGGTCAGCAGTCCGGGCAGAGGAAGCAGGCCCAGACGACCTTGCCCCGGCTGGACAGCGGCGCCCAGCTCCAGGAGTGCGTGAACGCCTCCACCAGATGCAGGCCGCGCCCGCTCTGCGCGGAGGAGTCCGGTTCCCTGTGTATCGGAATTCGGTCACCTGGATCGGTTACGGCGCAGGTCAGCCGCCCTCCCGTACGCAGCAGGCTCACCCGGATCGGCGTGCCGCCCGCGCGGCGGTCGCCGCCTCGCGCACCCACAGGTCCGGTCCCAGGCCCGGCAGAGTGGCGCAGGGCGTTCGTCACGAGTTCGGAGACGACGAGACGCACGTCGTCATACATTCCGGCGAGGTCCCAGGCGCTCAGCACCGTACGCGCGAAGTCCCGTGCCTCCTTGACCGACTCCGGAACGGCGGCGAGCCCCACAGACATCGTCTGCGGGGCGGAGCGGATCGACGCCGGGCGGTGGTCGTGCCATACACCCTGCGTGACCGTCGACAACCACTCCTGCGCTTCGTCGACCGTTTCCCCTGTTCTATCGCCTGTCATCCAGCGCGCTCCGTGTGCTGTCATCCGCGATCCCCTGCAATCAGTGATCGGCGTGTCCGCGCGCTATCCTGCTCGACATGTCTTGCAGATGCAAGGCCAGATGCACGTGCAGATGACCGTGCGCATTCTGACAGCGACGGGAGGGAGTGGCAGACTGTGCGCTGACCGATGTTCATGGAGGTAGGGGTGGAAACTGCGCAGCCCGCCGGAGGACCGACCGTTCTCCGCCGGCTCCTCGGTGCTCAGCTGCGCCGGTTGCGTGAGCGTCAGGGCATCACGCGCGAGGAGGCGGGGTATGCGATCCGCGCCTCCGGCTCGAAGATGAGCCGCCTCGAGCTCGGCCGGGTCGGTTTCAAGGAACGCGACGTCGCGGACCTGCTCACCCTGTACGGCGTCACGGACGAGACCGATCGGGACACCCTGCTCGGCCTCGCGCAGGACGCCAACAGCCCCGGCTGGTGGCACCGCTACGGCGACATCCTGCCGGGCTGGTTCGAGACGTACGTCGGCCTCGAAGAGGCGGCGGCGTTGATCCGCACCTATGAGGTCCAGTTCATTCCCGGCCTGCTGCAGACCGAGGACTATGCCCGTGCGGTCATCTCCCTGGGCAACTCGGCCTCGCCTCCCGAAGAGATCGAGCAGAGGGTCAGCCTGCGAATAACGCGTCAGAAACTACTCACCCGCGGGGACGCGCCCCGCTTGTGGGCTGTCGTGGACGAGGCGGCGTTGCGCCGTCCGATCGGGGGACGGGATGTGATGCGCGGGCAGATCGAGCGGCTGATCGAGGCCACCAAGCTGCCGGGCGTCATCCTCCAGGTGCTGCCGTTCCGCGTCGGCGGGCACACCGCCGAGGCCGGAGCCTTCACCATCCTGCGCTTTCCCGAGTCGGACCTGCCGGACGTGGTCTACGTCGAGCAACTGACCAGCGCTCTCTACCTGGACAGGCGCGACGACGTCGACTCCTACATGGAGGCCATGGAGCGCCTCTGTGTGGTCAGCGCACCTCCGGACAACACCGCCGAGATCCTCAGCAGGATTCTCCAGGAGACATAGATGCAGCAGTACCCCGCGTACAACGGCGTTCCCGCCACCGACCTACTGGACGTGAGCTGGCAGAAGAGCCACCGGAGCAACTCACAGGGCAACTGCGTCGAGCTGGCCAAGCTGCCCGACGGCAGCGTCGCGGTCCGCAACTCGCGCCATCCGGCCGGTCCCGCCCTCGTCTACACCAGGGCCGAGATCGAAGCCCTCATCCAGGGCGCCAAGGCCGGCGACTTCGACAGCCTTCTCGTCTGACTTCTCCTACAGAAGAACTCGCCACCTAGCAGGTTTCGCCTGCTGTGCAGATATCGTCGGTTTCCCACTAGAACACGTTATTGTTCTGGTGGGAGGCCGCCTCATGAGCAACCCCGTGATCGTCGAGGCCGTCCGCACACCGATCGGCCGCCGTCGCGGCCGTCTCGCCGGACTCAAGCCGCAGGCCGTGCTCGCCCACACGCAACGCGCCCTGGTCGAACGCGCCGCGATCGACGCCGCCGATGTCGGCCAGGTCTTCGCCGGCTGCGTAACCCAGGCGGGCGAGCAGGGCGGGCACGTCGGCCGGCACGCCTGGCTCTACGCCGGCCTCGACCACCGTACGGGGGTCACGACCGTCGACGCCCAGTGCGGATCCAGCCAGCAGGCCGTGCACCTCGCCGCCGCGCTCGTGCACGCGGGCGTGGTGGAGACCGCGATCGGCTGCGGCGTCGAGATGATGAGCCGCGCGCCACTCGGCAGCAACGTCCGGCCGGCCGACCCGCGCCCGCACGACTGGTCCCTCGACCTGCCCGACCAGTTCACCGCGGCCGAGCGCATCGCCGCACGCCGCGGCCTGACCCGAGCCGACCTCGACGCGTTCGGCGTACGCTCCCAGCGGCTGGCCGCCGAGGCACAGGCCGGTGGCCGCTTCGCCCGCGAGATCACGCCGATCCCGGCGCCGGTCCTGGACGCCGAGGGCACGCCGACGGGCGAGACGCGCGAGGTGACACGCGACGAGGGCCTGCGCGCGACGACCATGGCGGGGCTGGCCGCGCTGCGGCCGGTGTTCGGGAACGGCCTGCACACGGCGGGCACGTCGTCGCAGATCTCCGACGGCGCGGCGGCGGTCCTGGTGATGTCGGAGGCAGCCGCGCGCTCGGCCGGGCTGCGGCCGCGGGCACGGATCCGCGCGCAGGCGCTGGTCGGCGCCGAGCCGTACTTCCACCTGGACGGCCCGGTGGCCTCGACGACACGGGTGCTGGAGTCGGCGGGGATGGTGATCAGCGACATCGAGTTGTTCGAGGTGAACGAGGCGTTCGCCTCGATCGTCCTGTCCTGGGCCTCGGTGCACCGTCCCGACCTGGACCGGGTGAACGTCAACGGCGGGGCGATCGCCCTGGGCCACCCGGTCGGCGCGACCGGCGCGCGCCTGCTGACCACGGCCCTGCACGAGATGGAGCGCCGCGACGCCGGAACCGCGCTCATCACGATGTGCGCCGGCGGCGCCCTGTCCACCGCCACCATCCTCGAACGCACCTGACCTCGCGATCCGCCGATGGCACCAGCGGCTGACGGGGTGGGGGGGGGTGTGCGGGGCACGCCGGGCGCGGGGCGTGGGCGGTACGGGGCGCGGGAGTGTGGGTGCGAGGCGCGGGTGCGGGCGGTGCGGGGTGCGGGTGCGATGTGCGCGGGTGCAGGTGCGGGGCGCGGGTGCGGGGTGGCGGCGTAGCCGCGCCGCTCCGTACCTCAATGAGCACTCGTCGCAGCGTCCGCGCTCCCGGGCGGGTTCGGTTCACGACCCTCTCGGCTTGACCAGTAGCAAGCGCTTGGTCTAGAACGTGTTTCACAGCGTCGAGCCGGAGGAGCGCCGATGGACGTCGACATCATCACGCCGGAGCTGTACGCCGCCGGTGGATTTCCCGACGAAGGCTTCCGCCGGCTCCGCAGGGAGTCGCCCGTGCACTGGCACGAGGATCCCGCCGGCGGCGCGCCGGGGTTTTGGGCGATCACCCGCCACGACGACGTCGTGCACGTCTCGCGGCACCCGGAGCTGTTCTCCTCCGAGGTGCGCACCGCGATGTATGAGGAGTTCACCGACGACGACGTCGCCCTGTACCGGCTGATGATGCTGTTCATGGACCCGCCGCGGCACACGAGGCAGCGCGGGTTCGTGGGCCGCGGCTTCACGCCGCGCATGGTCAGGCGGCTCGAGGAGCACGTCCGCGGCGTCGCCGGTCGGCTCGTCGACGAGGTGGTGACGCGCGGCGAGTCGTGCTTCGTGCGCGACATCGCCGCGCCGTTCCCGCTCCACGTGATCTGCGAGCTGATCGGCGCACCGCCGGAGGACCGCGAGCGGATCTTCGCGTGGTCCAACGCCCTGGTCGGCTTCGACGACCCCGACTACACGGGCTCGAAGACGGCCGCGCGCGAGGTGTCGGCGGAGATCCTCGGCTACGCGCACCGGCTGGCCGCGCACCGGCGGCGGCATCCGGGCGACGACATCGCCACCAGCCTGCTCCAGCCCGACGCCGACGGGCGGCGGCTCGGCGCCGACGAGTTCGCGATGTTCATCCTGCTGCTGGTCATCGCGGGCAACGAGACCACGCGCAACGGCGCGTCCGGTGGCATGCTCGCCTTCTTCGAGCACCCCGGCGAGTGGCAGCGGCTGGTCCGCGACCGCGCTCTGCTCCGCACCACCGCCGATGAGGTGGTGCGCTGGGTCAGCCCGGTCAACCTGTTCCGCCGCACCGCCGTACGCGACACCGAGCTGCGCGGCCGCGCCATCAGGGCGGGCGACAAGGTGGTGCTCTTCTACTCCTCGGCCAACCGCGACGAGAACGTGTTCCCCGACCCGTACGCCTTCGACGTCGGCCGCGACCCCAACCCGCACCTCGGGTTCGGCGGCGGCGGCCCGCACTTCTGCCTCGGCACGCACCTCGCGCGCCTGGAGCTGACCGTGCTCTTCGAGCTCCTGCTGGACCGGGTGCCCGACATCCGGCCGGCCGGGCGCGTACGCCGGCTGCGGTCCAACTTCATCAACGGCATCAAGGAGATGCCGGTACGCTTCACGCCCTCAACACGCCTTACTAGAACAAGTTTCACTTAATGGCGTACCCTCGTTGAGCCCCCCACCCCTCCGGACGGCGGTTGTCATGGACATCGACCTCGTCGACCCCGACCACTACGCACACCACGGCGCCCCGCACGAACAGCTGCGCTGGCTGCGCGAGCACGCTCCGGTGTACCGGCACCACGGCGACCCGGAGTTTTGGGCGATCACCCGCTTCGACGACGTCGTGCACGTCTCGCGGCACCCGGAGCTGTTCTCCTCCCACCGGCGGCTCGCGCTGTTCTCCGAGCCGTCCGCCGAGCAGCTCGCCTACCAGCGGATGATGATGCTCAACCAGGACCCGCCCGAGCACACGCGTAAGCGCTCGATCGTCAATCGCGGCTTCACGCCGCGGACCATCGCCCGGCTGGAGGAGCACGTACGCGACCATCTGCGACGGGCTGATCGATGAGGTCGCGGGCCGCGGCGAGGCCGACTTCGTCCACGACGTCTCCGCGCCGCTGCCGCTCTATGTGATCTGCGAGCTGCTCGGCGCGCCGCCCGAGGACCGGGAGAAGATCTTCGACTGGTCCAACCGGCTGATCGCCGAGGACGACCCGGAGATCCGCGCGCCCGAGGAGAGCGGCATGGCCGCCGCGACCGAGCTGTACGCCTACGCCAACGAACTGGCCGTACGCCGCCGGGAGCGGCCGCGCGACGACATCGTCACCAAGCTCCTCCAGCCGCACGGCGGTGAGGAGCTGTCGGTGGAGGAGTTCGACCTGTTCGTCATGCTGTTGACCGTGGCCGGCAACGAGACGACCCGCAACGCGGCCACCGGCGGCATGCTCGCCTTCTTCGAGCACCCGAGCCAGTGGCAACGGCTCCTCGCCGGGGAACAGAAGCTGTCCACGACCTTCCCCGACGAGATCGTCCGGTGGGTCAGCCCGGTCAACATGTTCCGCCGCACGGCCGTACGCGACACGGCGCTCCGCGGGCAGCGCATCCGCGAGGGCGACAAGGTGGTCGTCTTCTACTCCTCGGCCAACCGCGACGAGAACGTGTTCGCCGACCCGTACGCCTTCGACGTCGGGCGCGACCCCAACCCGCAGGTCGGGTTCGGCGGCGGCGGCCCGCACTTCTGCCTCGGCGCGCACCTCGCGCGGCTGGAGCTTCGCGTGCTGTTCGAGGCGCTGCTGGAGCGGATGCCCGACCTCGCGCAGGCCGGCGAGGTCCGCCGCCTGCGGTCCAACTTCATCAACGGGATCAAGGAGATGCCCGTACGGTTCTCCCGTACTTGATGCTGGTTTTCGTGGTTTTCCCCACTTTTAGACATCACGCCCAATATGGAACCCCCGCGTGGAACTCGCCAGGCTAAGGTCTAGATCAGTGAGTGACCTCTACGGGAGGGGCGGGCGTGACTGAGGTAGACGAACCGTTGCGCGTGGCGCTGCTCTCCTATCGCAGCAAACCGCACTGCGGCGGCCAGGGCGTCTACCTGCGGCACCTGTCGCGTGAGCTGGTCGATCTCGGGCACCGCGTCGACGTCTACTCCGGCCAGCCGTACCCCGAGCTGGACCGCGAGGAGATCACGCTGCGCCGGGTGCCGAGCCTGGACCTGTACGCCGACGAGAACCCCTTCCGTACGCCGAGGCCGTCGGAGTTTCGCGACTGGATCGACGTGCTGGAGTTCGCCCACATGCGTACGGGCGGCTTCCCCGAGCCGCTGACCTTCAGCCTCCGCGTGCTCCGAGAGCTGCGCAGGCACCGCATGCGCTACGACGTCGCGCACGACAACCAGGTGCTCGGCTACGGCAACCTCGGCATCGCGCGCCTCGGCCTGCCCCTCGTGACGAGCATCCACCACCCGATCAGCGTCGACCGGCGCATCGAGATCGAGGCCGCCAAGGGCGCGCGCGCGCAGTTCGGCAAGCGGCGCTGGTACGGCTTCGTACGGATGCAGGCGCGCGTCGCCGCGCGTATCGGGCCGATCCTGACCGTCTCCGGCTCGTCCAAGCGCGACATCGTCCGCGACTTCGGCGCCCTGCCCGAGCAGGTGCACATCCTGCCGCTCGGCGTCGACGACCGCTACTTCCATCCGCGCGGCGAGCGCGTCCCGGGCCGCATCGTCGCGGTGGCCAGCGCGGACTCACCGCTCAAGGGCGTCGCCACGCTGCTGCGCTCGGTCGCCAAGGTCGCCACCGAGCGCGACGTGCACGCGGTCGTGGTGGGCCGGCCGACGCCGGGCGGCCCGACCGACAAGCTGGTCGGCGAGCTCTCCCTCGGCGACCGCGTCCGGTTCGTCGCCGGCATCTCCGACGACGAGCTGGGCGAGCTGCTCGCGAGCGCCGAGATCGCGGCCGTGCCCTCGCTGTACGAGGGGTTCTCGCTGCCGGCCGTGGAGCACATGGCCTCGGGCACCCCGCTCGTCGCCAGCCGTACCGGCGCGCTGCCCGAGGTGGTCGGCGACGCCGGCATCCTCGTCGAGCCCGGCGACGTCGAGGAGCTGGCCGCGGTCTTCCGCCGCCTGCTCGACTCGCCGGAGGAGCGCGCGCGCGTCGGCGCGGCCGGCTACGCGCGCGTACAGGAACGGTTCACCTGGTCCGCGGTCGCGCGGGCCACGGTCGGTCACTACCGGGACGCCATCGCCGGTCGCGGCGGGCGACGTACGGAAGGAGCACGCCCTGCTGACGGTGGACTTTGACCGGTTCCCCATCACGCCCGGCGAGCAGGTGCTCGACCTGGGGTGCGGGGCCGGACGGCACGCGTACGAGCTGTTCCGGCGCGGGGCGCACGTGGTGGCGTTCGACCGTGACGAGAAGGAGCTGGCGGCGGTCGCGGCGATGTTCGGCGCGATGGAACTGGAGGGCCAGGTGCCCGCGGAGGCGTCGGCGCGCACGGTGACCGGCGACGCGCTGCGCCTGCCGTTCCCCGACGACGCGTTCGACAAGATCGTCGCCGCGGAGGTGCTGGAGCACATCCCGGACGACATGCGGGCGATGGCGGAGCTGCTGCGGGTGCTGCAGGCCCGGCGGGCGGCTCGCGGTGACCGTGCCGTCGTGGCTGCCCGAGCGCATCTGCTGGGCGCTGTCGGAGGACTACCACACCGCGCCCGGCGGCCACGTGCGCATCTACACGCGCGCGGAACTGGAGGCCAAGCTCAAGTTCGTCGGGTTCCGCGTCGGCGGACACCACCACGCGCACGGCCTGCACGCGCCGTACTGGTGGATCAAGTGCGCGGTGGGCGTGCACAACGACGCGCACCCGGCCGCGCAGGCGTACCACCGGCTGCTGGTCTGGGACATCATGAAGCGGCCGCTGGCCACACGCCTCGCCGACCGTGTGCTGAACCCGGTGATCGGCAAGAGCGTCGTCGTCTACTTCACCAAACCGGCCGTGACGGCGGCGCGGGAGCGTGCGCATGCGGCGGCCTGACGCCGTACCGGGGATCTTGACCCGCGACGACCTCGTCGCCACCGCTCACACCATCGCCGCACAGCAGGAGCCGTCGGGCGCGATCCCGTGGTTCGCGCCGACGGACGGCGTGCCCGGCCACGTCGACGCCTGGAATCACGTCGAGGCCGCGATGGCGCTGTCCACCGCCGGCCTGACCGCCCCGTCGCGCCGTGCGTACGAGTGGCTGCGCGGCGCCCAGCGCGAGGACGGGTCCTGGCCCGCCAAGTGGGTCATGGGCGAGGTGACCGAGCCGGACGGGGAGTCCAACCACGCCGCGTACGTCGCGGTGGGCGTCTGGCACGAGTTGACGCTGACCGGCGACCTGGCGTTCGCCCGCCACATGTGGCCGGCCGTACGCCGCGCGGTCGGCTTCGTCCTCAGGCTCCAGAGCGCGCGCGGGGAGATCATGTGGCTGCGCGGCACCGACGGCGCGGCCGCCGGCCACGCCCTGCTGACCGGCTGCTCGTCGATCTACCAGTCGCTGCGCTGCGCGGTCGCGCTCGGCGAGCGCCTGGGCGAGCCGCAGCCGGACTGGGAGCTGGCCGCCGACCAGCTCGGTCACGTCGTCGCGTGCCATCCCGAGGCGTTCGCCGACAAGGACCGGTTCTCGATGGACTGGTACTACCCGATCCTCGGCGGTCCGCTTCGCGGCGCGGCCGCGCGGCGGCGGATGGCCGAGGGCTGGGACACGTTCGTGGTCGAGGGCCTCGGCTGCCGGTGCGTCTCGGACCAGCCGTGGGTGACCGGGGCGGAGAGCTGCGAGCTGGTGCTCGCCCTGGACGCGATGGGCGACACCGCGCGCGCACGTGAGCTGTTCGCCATGATCCAGCACCTGAGGCACGACGACGGGTCGTACTGGACGGGCTGGCAGTTCGCCAACGAACGGCACTTTCCCGGCGACCGGTCGACGTACACCGCGGCCGCCGTGATCCTGGCCGCGGACGCGCTGACCGGCGCCTCACCGGCGGCGCGCATCTTCAAGGAGATCGCCGGCCGCGACCTGGGCCCGTCGGAGGCCGCCGACCCAATCGCGTGCGGCTGCGAGGTCCCGTCGGCGGTACGCACACGCCGCTGAACCCTCATTTCCGGACTTGCCGCTAATCAGGTTATTGCGGTGCAGTAGCGTACGCGCATGGTGTGGCCGGGCGATGATCAGCGGTACGGAGGCGGGCAGCAGCCCGGCTGGCAGGGGTACCCACCTCCGGGCGGCGGCTACGGCGGGCCGCCGTACGGCACGGGCGGGTATGGCGGAGGGTACGGCGGGCCACCTGGTCCTCCGACGCCGCACAGGAGCTCGCCCGGCCTGATCGTGGTGGTCACGGCCATCTTGGTCGTCGTGATCGGCAGCGGCGTGGCCAGCTCGATATTCGCCGCCAGAGGGCACAAGAAGGACGCGCCGTCCGCGTCGGCAGCGCCCGCCGCGCCGCCTGGCATATTCTCGGACACGCCCGCGCCCCGCCTCTCCCCGTACAGGCCGTCACCGCCGCCGTCCGCGCCCGCGAAGGTCCCGGGCTGGCACGCGGTGGTCGCGGTCAAGCACGGCGTCACCTATGACGTGCCGGCCTCCGCCTGGTCGGTCAAGTCGGCGACCACCATCGTCGGCTTCGCGGGCTCGAACGGAAAGCCCCAGGTGGCCGGGAGCGGAGCCGCGATCTACAAGGAGGGCTACTGCGCGGGACACAGCGGAAGCTGGCGCGCCCAGGCGGCCGTCACCGGATACCGCACCACCGATCTGGCCGCCGACGCCAAGGACGCCGCGCGCAAGTGGGCCACCTTCGCCTACACGCCGGACGGCGGGGGCTCCGCGCCGAGTGTCACGGTGAGCGGCACGCGGCCCGTCGACACGGGAGCCGCGACCGGCCAGGAGGCCACGGCGACCGTCGCCGTGCACGACGCGGGCAACCGGTGCGCGCCGCCTCGCGGGATCGTGCACGCCGTCGCGGTCCCGCTGAAGAACGGCGAGGTCGCGGTGCTGGTCGTCGCCGCCGACCAGGGCGTGGCCGACGCCGTGCCGGACGCGGACCTGCAGAAGATCGCCGCCAGCGTACGGCGGACCGGGTGACGGCACGTGGACGCGCGCGTGGCCGAGCTCGCCGATCTCGACGAGGCGGGCACGCTGCCGGAGCTCCTGCTGTTCTGGGGACACCGGCCGGCCGCCGGCGGCCGGATCGGCCCCGGATGCCTCAGCCAGTGGTACCCGGCGCCGTTCGCGGTGGCGGGCATCACGTACGCCACGGCCGAGCACTTCATGATGGCGGGCAAGGCGCGGCTGTTCGGCGACGCCGAGGCCGAGCGCCGGGTGCTCGCCTCGCCCGACCCGCGTGCGGCCAAGGCCGCCGGGCGCACCGTACGCGGGTTCGCCGAGGACACCTGGGCTGCGCACGCCTACGACCTGGTCGTCGCGGGGAACACCGCGAAGTTCGGGCAGCATGCCGGCATGCGGGAGTTCCTGGTCGCCTCCGGCGAGCGGGTGATCGTCGAGGCGAGCCCGCAGGACCGGGTGTGGGGCATCGGCCTGCGCGCGTCCGACCCGGACGCACGTCACCCGGCGCGCTGGCGCGGCCGCAACCTCCTCGGCTTCGCCCTGATGGACGCGCGCGCCGCGCTGCGCTGACCCGCGCGCCGGTCAGCGGCGTTCGAGGACGCGGAGGGAGCCGGTCACGCGGCGTTCGGTCCAGTGGCCGGTCGCCAGGGCCCGCCGGTAGACGCGGTACGGCGCCTGCCCGCCGTCGGCCGGGTCGGGGAAGATGTCGTGGAAGGCCAGCGCGCCGCCCGGCATCACGTGGCCGGACCAGCCGTCGTAGTCGGCCTGTGCGAGGTCCTCGGCGTGGCCGCCGTCGATGAACAGCATGCCCAGCGGCCTGGCCCACAGGCTCGACACCGTCGCGGAGGTGCCGACGACCGCCACGACGCGATCCTCCAGGCCCGCGGCGGCGATCGTCTCGCGGAACACCGGCAGCGTGTCCATCCGGCCCGTCGCCGGGTCGGCCAGGGTGTCGTCGTGATGCTCCCAGCCGGCCTGGTTCTCCTCCGACCCGCGGTGGTGGTCGACGGTGACCACGACCGAGCCTGCCGTACGCGCGGCGGCGCCGAGGTAGATCGCGGACTTGCCGCAGTAGGTGCCGACCTCCAGGATGGGGCCGCGCACGCCGTACGCGAGGGCGGTCTCGTACAGCGCGAGACCCTCGGCCGGGGGCATGAAGCCCTTTGCCGCCTCGGCGGCGCGCCGCAGCTCCGCAGGCATAGCTCGATCGCTCACGCGGGGCACTCTAGTCACCGAGGCAGGCACCGACCGGCAGAGGATGCGGACAATGACGGAGAGCAGCCCCGCGTACGACGTCGTCGTGGTGGGTTCGGTGAACGCGGATCTCGTGGTGCGCGTCGACCGGCGGCCGGCGGCCGGGGAGACCGTGCTCGGCTCGGACCTGGAGATCCATCCCGGCGGCAAGGGCGCGAACCAGGCGGTGGCCGCGGCGCGGCTGGGCGGCCGGGTCGCCTTCGCCGGGCGCGCGGGCACCGACGGCAACGGCGACCTCGTGCGCGGCGCGTTGCGCGGCGACGGCGTCGACCTGTCGCGCCTGCTCACCACGGACGCGCCGACCGGGGTCGCGTTGATCACGGTCGGGCCCGGGGGCGACAACAGCATCATCGTCTCCCCCGGCGCCAACGCACGAGTCACCGAGGACGACGTCGCGGCGGCCGGGGCGCTGTTCGCCGCCGCGTCGGTGGTCTCGCTCCAACTGGAGATCCCGCTGCCCTCGGTCGTCGCGGCCGCACGCGCCGCGGCGGAGGCGGGCGCGCGGGTCGTGTTCAACCTCTCGCCCGCCGCCGAGGTGCCAGACGAGCTCCTGGCCCGCTGCGACCCGCTGGTGGTCAACGAGCACGAGGCGGAGTTCCTCGGCGACCCGCGCCCGGCCGGGCTGCTCGCGCGCGGCCCGCGGTCGGTGGTGATCACGCGCGGCGCGTACGGCGCGGTGGTGGCCGATCGCGACGGGGTGACCGAGGTGCCCAGCCCCGAGGTCGAGGTGGTGGACACGACCGGCGCGGGCGACGCGTTCACCGGGGCGCTGTGCCTGCGGCTCGCGCGGGGTGACGGCCTGGTCGCCGCGGCCCGGTTCGCCGCACGCGTCGGCGCCGCGTCCGTACGCCGGCCGGGTGCGCAGAGTTCGTACCCGACGCCCGGCGAGCTGGAGCGCGGCCTTGCCGCCGCAGACTGAAACGTGTTCTACTCTTGCGCGTGAGTCAGCGCTCGCGCATCGCGATGACCGGCGAGGAGATCGCGGCGTTCATCGACGAACAGCCGAAGTTCCAGCTCGCGACGATCAACCGCGACGGCACTCCGCATCTGGTGACGATGTTCGCCGGGCTCGTGGACGACAGGATCGCGTTCTGGACCTACCGCACGTCGCGCAAGGCATGCAACCTCGCCCGCGATCCTCGCGTCACCTGCCTGATCGAGACGGGCACGGACTACTTCGAGCTTCGGGGCCTGATGATCTACGGCACCGTACGGATCCTGACAGAGCCGAACGCCGTTCGGTATGTTGGCTCCCACGTCGTCCGCAGGATGATGGGACTCGATGACGACGACGCGATCGACGCGATCGTGGGCCAGACCGCGGCCAAGCGGCACGCCTACATCGTCGAGCCGTCGAGCGTCGCCTCCTGGGACCATCGCAAGCTCGCGTGACCAGTACGAAGGAGCGTCATGGAAGTACGCGTCGACCCGCTGGTCTGCGAGGCCAACGCCGTGTGCGTGGGGCTCGTGCCCGAGGTCTTCGATCTCGATGACGACGACGAACTGCACATCACGCTGCCGAACCCGCCCGCCGACCTGGCCGACGGCGTACGCCACGCGGTGCGCTCGTGCCCCAAGATGGCGCTGAGCCTCGACGAGGACTAGCCCCGATCATCGGCCGGCCCCGTTCGGCCCCCCTTTCTGGAGGTGTGCAAGGTGCGAGCCGCGGTGATCCGAGGTTCCGGTGTCAAAGAGGTCGAGCTCCACGACGACGCGACGACGGTCGGTCCGGACCCCGCCGAGGTGAAGGTACGGATCAAGGCGACCGGCGTCTGCCACTCCGACCTGTCCATCCTGAGCGGAACCCTGCCGAACAACTACCCGGCGGTGGTCGGGCACGAGGCGGCCGGGGAGGTCGTCGAGGTCGGCGAGCACGTCACGAACGTCGCGGCCGGCGACCGGGTCGTCATCTGCTGGACCCCGTCGTGCGGACTGTGCCCCGACTGCGTGGCCGGGCGGCCGTTCCTCTGCGTGAAGTACATCATCGAGGGCTTCACCAAGCCGCGGTTCCGGCTGGGCGACGGCACGCCCGCGTTCGGCATGGCGGGCTGCGGCACCTGGGCCGAGGAGATGGTGGTGCCCTGGGAGGCGTGCGTCAAGGTGGCCGACGACGTGCCGTACGAGTACGCCGCGCTGCTCGGCTGCGGCATCTCGACCGGCGTCGGCGCGGTGATCAACACCGCGCGGGTGCGCCCCGGCACGGCGGTCGCGGTCGTCGGCTGCGGCGGGGTCGGCCTGTCGGTCATCCAGGGTGCGCGGGCGGCGGGCGCCGCGGCCATCCTGGCGATCGACCCGCTGGAGGCCAAGCACGAGATCGCGCGCGCCTTCGGCGCGACGCACACCGCGACGCCCGACCAGGTCGAGGAGCACAAGTCGCTCATCACCGGCGGCCAGGGCTTCGACTACGCGTTCGAGGTCGTGGGCCGGAGCGCGACGATCCGCGCCGCGTGGCAACTCGCCCGGCGCGGCGGCGACGTGATCGTGGTCGGCGCGGGCGCGGTCGACGACGAGGTGCGGTTCAACGCGTTCGAGCTGCTCTTCGACGGCAAGAACCTGCTGTCCTCCCTGTACGGCAGCTCCGACCTGCGGCGCGACGTGCCGCGCTACGTCGATCTGTGGCGCGCCGGCAAGCTGGACCTGGAGAGCCTCATCACCCGCCGCATCCGGTTCGAGGAGCTGAACGACGCGATCGCCACGCTGGAGCGCGGGGACGCGATCCGGCAGGTCGTGCTCTTCGACTGACCGTTCGACCGACCACCGCCACCCGTTGACTCGTAGGAGATTTCCTACGTACGGTTCGTCCCATGAGTCCCACGATCCTCCTCGCGACGGCGGCCGATCATGCCGGACGTTGACGTCTTCTCCGCGCTGGCCAGCCCGGCGCGGCGGCAGTTGCTCGGCCTGCTCCTGGAGCGCGGGCCGCTGGCCGTACAGGACCTGGCCGCCCATTTCGCGATGCAGCGTCCCAGCGTCTCGGAACACCTGCGGGTGCTCAAGGACGCCGGGCTCGTACGCGAGCAGCGGAGCGGGCGGCAGCGCCTCTACCGCCTCGAGCCCCAGCCGCTGCACGAGGTGTCGCAGTGGCTGACGCCGTACGAGCGGTTCTGGCGCGAGAGTCTCGCGGGCCTGCGCGAGTTGCTCGACGACGAGGCCGACCGGCTGGAGTAGGTTCGCCGCGGCACCGCTGGCGTAGGGCATCAAGAGGGCGGCCGGCTTGCGCTGCCAGGCTACCGGCCGCCCCTTCGCGACACCCGGTCCCTTCCGCGTGAACGCGGGCGAGTGTCTCGCTGTGATGCGACGGCACGTACGGGCCGCCGGCCATCGGTGTTCGGTGACTTAACTGTTACATCGCGCCGGGCGGCGGAAGTGCTACACCGGACTCTCCATCATTAACACGGCAAAAGTTTTGAATGCCGCCTATCGGGCATCTGCCGTGCGTTCAAACCGAACCAAGGAGGTCCCTGATGCGTATACGGGGAATGAGTCTTGTCGGCTTTATCTATATATTGATTGGCATCGTCGTCGCATGGCAGCACCACTACATCACCATCAGCCTGCTCAAGCATGTCCTGAGCGCGCTGCTCGCGATCTTCCTGTGGTTCCTGGTGCTGCTCGGTGTCAGCCTGCACGTCAATTGACGTGACGCCCGTCCTCCGCGGCCGCTCGCCCATACGGGGAGCGGCCGCGTTCGACGTTTCAGGGGGCGGGCGTCTTCCAGAGCGTCGGCCCGTCCGTACGCGCGTCGGCGGTGAAGCCGACCGCCAGCAGGTTCGCGCCAACGGCGGTGACACCGTCGAGCCGCTGCACGCCGCGCCCGTCCAGGCCCAGCCCGTGCGGCCTGGCGACGCGCCAGGCGCGGCCGTCCGCGGACGACCAGGTGACCACGTCGGAGCCGGTGGCGCCGACGAGCACGAATCCGCGCGGCGTCGCGGTGACCGCGGTCAGCGCGGTCCCCGGCGCGGCCCCGGGCAGCGCCGCGGGCTGCCAGGTGCGGCCGCCGTCCGCCGAGACCGCGGCGAACACGTACGCTCCGGCGACCCCGGTGGCCACCAGCACGCCGCCCCGCGCCACGACCTTGGTGAGCGAGCCCTGCGCGGTGCCGGCCGGCAGCGCCGGCGCGGCCGACAGGGTCCAGGACCTGCCGTCCGGCGAGGTCCACAGGGCGGGCAGCGACGCCTTGTTCTTCGTCTGGCCGCCGACCGCGACGAAGCCGTTCGGCCCCGCGGTCACGTCGCTCATCCACTTCGGCGCGTCGCCCGTGCCGTCCAGGTCGCCCTTGCCCGCGTCGCGCGCGCGGGTCCAGGTGCGCAGGTCGGCCGAGGTCCACGCCGCGGCGCTCGTGCCGCCCGCGGCGCCCACGACCGCGTAGGAGGCGGCACCCGCGGCGGCCGCCGCCGGAGCGCCGGCGAACCGCTTGCCCACCTGCCACGCGCCGGCGTCCGCCGAGGTCAGCGTCAGCGAATGGGACGCGGTGCCGCCGACCGCGAGCCAGCCCGCCGCGCCGTGCACCGCCTCGACCAGCCGCTGCTGCCCCGCGTCCTTGGTGGCCGGGAACGTCCCGCGCGTCCAGGTGGCGCCGTCCGGTGAGGACCACAGCGCGGCGCGGCCGTCCGTACTGCCCACCGCGACGACCCGGCCCGGGGCGGCGGTGATGCCGCCGACCGTACGCTCGGGGTGCACCGCGTCCGGCACGGCGGCGAGGTTGACATCGCCCGCGCCCGCCATCGTCAGCGCGGCGTCGCCGGTGCCGGTGCGCCCGGTCACGAGCGGGCCCTGCGACGTCAGCGCCGCGCCGGTGGGCGTGCGGCCGCCCGGCAGGTCGCCGATGTGCCGCCAGCTCTTGCCGTCTCCGCTGGTCGCGACCGCCGTCCTGCCGCCGCGGACGGACGCCAGGACGGTCAGGCCGCCGTCGGTCCCGCGCATCATCGCGATCCCGGAGTAGCCCGGCAGCACCAGGGTGCCGGCCGGCGTCCAGTTCGTGCCGTCCGCAGACGCGAAGAACGCGCCGTAGTGGACGGTCCTGCGCCGCTTCTTCCTGCCGGTCGTGCGGGACGCCTCACGCGCGGCGAAGAATCCGGTCTGGGTCGCCGCGACGGAGACGACGTCACCGGACGAGCCCTGCCCCTGCGGAACGGCACCCGCCGCCGCCCAGGTACGTCCGCCGTCGCCCGAACGCCAGAACGCCTCGCTCTCGACCGTCCGGTGTACCTTGCGCCGCTTGCGCCGCACCCGCTTGGTCACCGTCTTGACGGTGCGCACCCGGCCGCGCGCCACGACGACGTCGCCGTGTGCCGCGATCTCCGAGAGCCCGACCGTGGTCCCGCCGGACGGCGGCGCGAACGGCGTGCCGCCGAGCCGGGTCCAGCGCCCGCCGTCGGCGGAGGTCCAGACCACGGCCTGCGTGGCGTCGTTCACCGTGGCGGTGCCCGCGGCGACGAACCCCGAGGTCGTGCGCATGAGCTGCTTGACGCTGTCGCCGGGCCCGAACGCGCCGGTCAGCGGCAGGCGTGTCCACGTGCGGGCGTCGCGGCTCGTCCACGCGACGGTGCCGTCATGAGTGGCGCCCAGCGCCGACCACGCGCCCGCGCCGCCCGCCACCAGCCGCGGGTACTCGCCCTGGGGCGGGTCGCCGCCGTCGGCCGCGCGTACGGTCGCGACGCTCCAGGAGCGGCCGCCGTCCGCGGAGACCAGGAACTGGGCGCGCGAGTAGACGCCGCCCTGTTCGGAGCCGATCGCGACGGCCGTGCTGCCGGAGGCGGCGACGGCGTCCAGGGAGTGGGTGCGCCCGCCGAGCGCGGCCGCCGGGTCGAACCCGAACAGCCGCCCGGCCGCGATGGCCGAGTCGGGCGTGGCGACCGGCGTCCTCGCGTCGCCGCCGCCGGCACGGCCGAACAGGAGGTACGCGCCGCCGCCGACGATCAGGACGGCGACCAGCGCGATCGCCAGCGGCTTCAGCGGGAGACCGGCACGCGCGGTGCGCTTGGGCGGCACCCACGGCTCGGCGTCGCCCGTCGCCTCGTCGGGCGAGGGTGCCGGCGAACCGGTGGGCGGGCCGGCAGGTGATGCGGCGTACGGCCCGGTGGTGGAGGCGGCGCGCGGGCCGGACGTACCAGCAGACGGCCCGGCGGGCGGCGCGGGCTGCTGGACCGGGACCGGCGCCGGGTACTGCGCTGCCGGGCGGGGCGCCGGGGCGCTCGCCGGGCGTGCGGGCGCTCCTCGCGGCCCGGGCGGCGCGGGCGGGTCGGCGCGGCTCCAGTCGATGCCGGCCTGGTGCCAGACGAAGTTGGACCGCTGCCACGGCGAGGTGCTCGGCATGCCGCGCGGGCGTTCGGCCGGGGCGGTCGCGGCGGCCTCGGCCAGTCGCTCGCTGATCCGGCGGCGTTCGCTCCGGCCGCTCGGAGGCGGCCCGGGCCGTTCCTGGGTGGTGGGGGCGGCGTCGCCGCCGAGGAAATCCCCAGGGGAGGTCCCGTTGCCGGTCGTGCTCACGCTGACCCTCTCGTCATAGGACGTCCGTGCGAGTCACCATCAAACCGTGCTTCGGCACGTGAGGAGGCCGTGAGGGGCATGTTGGCGCGCATTTCCCTCAAGCCACGACGGCCGGTGCCGTACCGGAGCCGTGTTCTCCCAGGTGAACACGGTATCGCTCGCACTGTGACGGACGGGTCACCGCCCGCGAGGGTCAGCCGCGGACGTACACGCGAGTGCCGATCGGCAGCAGCCTGGCCACGATGTTCGACGTGGTCATCGGGATCCGCACGCAGCCGTGCGAGGCCGGGTGCAGCGGCACCGAGGGCTCGCCGTGGATGGCGTAGCCGCCGACGAAGTAGTTGGCCTTGTAGAGCCTGCCGAGCGGCGAGGTCTCCCAGCCGGACGCCTTGCGGTACACCCGGAACGCGCCGCGCGGCGTGTGCGCGATGCCCGAATGCCCGTTCGTGGAGTAGTGCTTTTCCGAACCCGAGGAGATGTGGCTGGTCAGGACCAGCCGGCCGCTCTTGTAGACGAAGAGCAGTTGGTGCTTGACGTCCACCTCGGCACGGCTCTTGGCGCCCTTGGGCTCGAGGGGCTTGGGCGTACGCGGCCGTGCCAGCGCCGCCCACGTCTTCGGCCCGCAGTTGGAACTCGGCTTGATGCCGTTGACCTTCTGGAACGCCCACACGGCGAAGCTGGTGTTCTGCCCCCAGCGGCCGTCGATCGTCCCGGGGTCATACCCCAGGTCCTTGAGCCGTTGCTGCATCCGCGTCACGGCCGCGCCGTGGTCGCCGTAGTGAAGCGCGGGGTCGGCGGCCTGCGGGCTCTGTGCGGTCGGTACGGGGGCGGGGGGCGGGGCGGCGGCGGCCTCCTGTGCGGCGAACGCGGGGACCATCAGGAGGGCCGAGCCGGTACCGGCAAGGACGACCTTGCCCAAACTGCTACGCATCGATTCACTCCAGAACGGCGCGGCGAACTCGTCCTTTTCCGGCGTCCCCCGTGATCGACGAATTTACTCGCCCGATTCCCTCACTTGACACAATCGTGAGGTTTGCCGGCTCAGCGCCGCGGCATCGTCCGCGTTTCCACGATCCCCTTGTAGGCGAGCGCGCGTACGTGCACGACCGGCGCGTCGGCGGCCAGTTCTCCGGTCCAGTGCTCGTCACGCGTGACACCGAAGCCGTTCACCTCGACCCGGATGCCCGGCGGCACGACGATCTCGATGTCGGACTTGTAGGCGACCGCGAGGATCTCGGTGACCGGCTCGGTGAGCTCGGCGGCCCGCAGGTCCAGCACGCCCCGGCCCTTGTAGACCAGCGCGCGGAAGGACCCCGGCACCCGCCACCGGCCCGCGTGCCGCACGCAGCGCTTGTACGCGACCGCGTGGCGGCCCGGCTTGGGACCCGTGCCCGGCGTGCCCGGCGGGCGCGGCGCGACCGATGGCGGGACCGCCGGCAGGTCGGTGAGCAGCGCGTCCAACTCGCCGTGGGTACGTGCGGACAACGCCGCGCGCATCCGCTCGTCGAACTCCACGTCGGCCAGCCGCCCCTCGGCGAAGGCGACCTGCAACCGCTGGACCGTCAGGTCCCGCTCCTGGTCGGAGGCGCGGATGCCCGGCGCCGGGTCTCGGTACGGCTCCATGTGCGGTTCTCCCCTTCGCCCGAAAAGTCGAGATGTATCTTAACCACAATTTCTCTCTAAAGGCGAGACCTTCTTGCGAGGACCTCCCGCGGCGTCCGCAGGCGACTCGCCGGGCCGTACGCGCCCGGTGTCGCGGCGTGGGCCGGTTAGGTTGACGGTGTGCTGCTACTCACGACACTCGACGCCTGGCGGGCCGAGCCTGATCTGCCGTTCCGCAGCGAGACGGCCGCGTACGCCCCAGAGGAGGATGCGGTCGCCCTCGCCAACGACGCCTTCGGCGACGAGCAGGTCATCGCCCTCGTCGGCGGCTTCACGCGGATGCCGCTGCCCGGGGTGATCAACCGGGAGACGGTCGAGGAGGTGCGGTACGCGCGGCGTGACGCCGGCGGTCGGGTGACCGCGTTCTGCGCGCGGCCCGAGGTGGCCGAGGCGCTCGGGCTGCTGCCGCACCCCGAGGGCGGCTGGTTCCGCGAGACCTGGCGCACCGGCACGCGTGTGGCAACGCGCGGCGGGGAGCGTGCCACCGCCACCGGCATCTACTACCTGCTGGGCGCGGACGACGAGTCGATGTGGCACTCCGTGCGCTCGGACGAGCTGTGGCTGTGGCACCGCGGCGGGCCGCTGGAGCTGACGACGCGTCCGGGCGCGACGGAGCGGGAGACGACCGTCGTCCTGGGCCCGGATGTGGCCGGCGGCCAGGTGCCGCAGGCGCTCGTGCCGGCCGGCCACTGGCAGTCGGCGCGGCCCGCCGCCGGCGAGGAGGTCCTGGTGAGCTGCGTCGTCTCCCCCGGCTTCGACTTCGCCGACTTCAGCGTCTGACCCGGCCGGGCGCCGAGCTCACTTGATGGCGTCGAACACGGCCGCGGTCTGCTCGCCGATGTTCTTGGCGAGCAGGTACGGCTCGATCTCGTTGATCTGCTGCCAGTTGTCGCGTACGTCCTCGACGCTCAGCACGTCGCGGCCGGTGTAGCCGGGCCCCTCGGCGACGAACACGCGCGCGACCCGCCCGCCGCCCACGCTGTAGGTCTCGCCGGTGCTCTCGTTGGACTCGTGCGCCAGCCACGCCACAACCGGTGTGACGAGCTCGACGCGCAGCTTGTCCTTGTACTCCGGGGGGAACAGCTCCTCGGTCATGCGGGTCCAGGCGATGGGGGCGATCGCGTTGACCCGGATGTTGTACTTCAGGCCCTCGGCGGCGAGCGTCTTGGTCAGCCCGACCAGGCCCATCTTGGCGGAGGAGTAGTTGGCCTGCCCGAAGTTGCCGAACAGCCCGGCGGGAGAGGAGGTCATCACCACCCGGCCGTACGCCTGCTCGCGCAGGTGGGGCCAGGCCGCGTGCGTGACCAGGAAGGAGCCGCGCAGGTGCACGGCGATCACCTGGTCGAACTCCGCCGGCGCCATGTTCTTGAAGGATTTGTCCCGCAGGATGCCGGCGTTGTTGACCACGACGTCGATCCGGCCGTACGCGTCCAGCGCGGCCCGCACGATCGCCTCCGCGCCCTCGGGGGTGGCGACGTCGTCCGTGCTGGCGACGGCCTCGCCGCCGTTCGCGACGATCTCCTCGACGACGGCCGCGGCCGGTCCGGCGGACGAGCCGCTCCCGTCAAGCGCGCCGCCGAGGTCGTTGACGACGACCTGGGCGCCGCGCGCGGCCAGTTCGAGAGCGTGCTGCCGGCCGAGCCCCTGCCCGGCGCCGGTGACGACCGCCACCCGTCCGTTGAACCGAAGTTCCGCCATGGTCCAGATCCTCCTCGCGACGCGTTGCCTGACTCAGTGTCCACCACCGGACCGAACGCCGCTCGGTCGCGACGGGATCAGTCTTCGCGGATGTCCGGCACGGACACGGGGTCGTCCGCGGACTCGGCCGCGTCGGCCTCGCGACGCCGGCGGCGGAACCACCAGATGAAGATCGCGATCAGCGCGACCGCCGCGACGACGATCGCCAGTACGCGGCCCGCCCACTGCGCGACCTGCTCGAACGCCGTGCCGGCGAGATAGCCGCCGAGCGCGAAGCCGACGCCCCAGCCGATGCCGCCCAGCGCGTTGAAGACCAGGAACCGCCCGTACGGCATCCGGGCGCTGCCGGCCAGCGCCGGCATGATCGCGCGGAGCAGGGCGGTGAAGCGGCCGATGAACACCGCGAGCGCGCCCCGGCGGCGCAGGAGGTCCTGTGCCTTGCCGAGCTTGTCGCGGTGCCTGCGCAGGCCACGCGTGTCGAGCAATCGATCGCCGAACCGGCGGCCGATCTCGTAACCGACCGAGTCGCCGACGACGGCCGCGACGACGATGACGATCAGCAGGATCGGCAGCGAGACGCGGTGCTGGCTGGCCAGGACGCCGGCGATGACGACGGCCGTCTCCCCGGGGAAGACGAAGCCGAAGAACAGGGCCGCCTCGGCGAAGACCAGCGCCGCGACGACGGCGTAGATCACCGGTCCGTGGAGATGGAGCAGAGCGTCAGTGATGTGGCCCACGGCTGATCAACATCCCGCTTCCGTCGTCTCCATGACCATAATCGTAGGGGGAGGGCGAAGCCGCCGGATCGCCCGGAGGTCGGAGATCCATCGCCCGCGGGTACCACTATGGCGAACATCATGACGCGCGAGATGAAGGACGGCCGGTTCGTACGGCAGTCGAACCGCTTCACCGATCGCATCGGCACCGGCGATTTTCCCGCCGAATCGGGCCGCTACCGGCTCTACGCCTCGCTGGCGTGCCCGTGGGCGCACCGCGCGCTGATCGTCCGCGGTCTGCTCGGGCTGGAGGACGCCGTCGGCGTGACGATCGTGGACCCGATCCGCGACGAGCGCGGCTGGCGCTTCACGCTCTCCCCCGACGGCCGCGACCCGGTCACCGGGGCGCGGTTCCTCGCCGAGCTCTACACCGCGACCGACCCCGCGTACGAGGGCCGGCACACCGTGCCGTGCGTCTGGGACACCGAGACGAAACGCCTCGTCACCAACGACTATCCCGACATCACCCTCATGCTGGCCTCGGCGTTCGCCGAGTTCGCCCGGCCCGACGCGCCCGACCTCTACCCGGCCGAGCTGCGCGCGGAGATCGACGCGCTGAATGACGAGATCTTCCACACCGTCAACAACGGCGTGTACAAGGCGGGCATGGCCACCGCGCAGGACGCGTACGAGGAGGCGTTCGACGCGCTCTTCGCCACCCTCGACGGCCTCGAGGCGCGCCTGGACGGCCGCGACTACCTGGTCGGCGACCGGCTGACCGAGGCCGACGTGCGCCTCTACCCCACGCTGGCGCGCTTCGACGTCGTCTACCACGGCCACTTCAAGTGCAACCTGCGGCGGATCGTCGACTATCCGCGGCTGTGGGCGTACGCGCGCCGGCTCTACGCCATCCCGGCGTTCGCCGAGACGACCGACTTCGACCACATCAAGCGGCACTACTACGAGACCCACCGGCACCTGAACCCGTCCGGCATCGTCCCGAAGGGCCCGGCGATCTCCTGGACCTGACGGCGCGCGGGGGTACGGTCGTGGCATGTACGCGTTCGCGCTGAACCTCCACCGGCTGCTCGCGTCCGACGGCGACCTCGTCTGGTCGCCGTACTCCGTCGCCTCGGCGCTCGGACTGGCCGCGGCCGGCGCGCGCGGGCGCACCCTCGACGAGCTGACCCGCGCCCTCGGCGACGCTCCGGGCGACCTCGGTCTCGCGGAGGCAGCCGCCCTCGACGACGCCGAGATCGCGGTGGCCAACACGCTCTGGCTGCGCGCGGGCCTGGCGATCGAGGAGGCCTACGAGCGCGCGGCCGGCGCCTTCCCCGGGGCGTCGCTGCACAACGCGGACTTCGCCGCCGACGCCGAGCGCGTGCGCCGTACCGTCAACGCCGAGGTCGCCAAGGCCACGCGCGACCTGATCCGCGACCTGCTGCCGCCCGGCTCGGTGGACGCCGACACCGCCGCGGTCATCGTCAACGCGCTGTACCTCAAGGTCGCCTGGCAGCAGGCGTTCGCCAAGGGCACGGCGCCGGCACCCTTCCACGCCCCCTCCGGCCGGCGGAGCGTGCCGACGATGCGCCGCACCGGGCACATGCCGTACGCCGAGGCGGACGGCTGGCGCATGGTCACGCTCGCGGCCGGCGGTGGCGTGGTCGCCGACGTGCTGCTCGGCGACGGGAGCGCCCCGCGCCCCGAGACGCTGCGGCGGCTCCACGAGGCCGCGCGCCACGTCAAGGTCGAGCTGGCGATGCCGCGGTTCCGTGTCGAGAGCTCGGCGAGCCTGCGCGGGCCACTCTCCGAGCTGGGCGTACGCACCGCGTTCACCGACGACGCCGACTTCTCCGGCATCGCCTCCGCGCCCCTGCGCATCGACCGGGTCGAGCACAAGGCCGTGCTCGACGTGGACGAGGACGGCCTGGAGGGCGCCGCGGCGACCGCGCTGATCATGGTGCCGGCGGGCATGGACCTGAGCCGGCCGGTGGAGTTCCACGTCGACCGGCCGTTCCTGGTGCTCGTACGCCACCCGGGCACCGAGGCCGTCTACTTCCTCGCCCGCGTCACCGAGCCGGACGGCTCCTGACCGAACGCGCGGCGGTACGCGCGCGGGCTGGTGCCGGCGACGCGCCGGAAGCGGTCGCGGAACGCCGTCGGCGAGCCGAACCCGACCTGGGCGGCGATGCGGTCCACCGGGTGCGCGGTGGTCTCCAGGAGGTGCTGTGCCCGGCGGATGCGTGCGCGGAGCAGCCACTGGAGCGGCGTCGTGCCGGTCTGCTCGCGAAAGCGCCGGTTGAGCGTGCGGGTGCTCATGCCGGCGCGGGAGGCGATGTCGTCGAGGGTGAGTTCGCGCCCGGCGTTGTCCTCCATCCACCGCAGCACCGGCTCCAGCGCCGCGCCGCGCGGCGTGGGCGGCCGCTCGTGCACGATGAACTGCGCCTGGCCGCCCTCACGCTCCAGCGCCATCACCGACAGGCGCGCGGCGTCGGCCGCGACGGCCGAGCCGTGGTCGCGCCGGACCAGATGCAGGCACAGGTCCAGGCCGGCCGCCGCGCCGGCCGAGGTGAGGATCTGGCCCTCGTCCACGTAGAGCACGTCCGGGTCCACCTCGACCTCGGGAAAACGTGCGGCCAGGGCCTCGGCCGCGACCCAGTGGGTGGTGGCGCGGCGGCCGTCGAGCAGGCCGGCCGCGGCGAGGACGAAGGCGCCCGCGCAGATCGAGGCGATGCGCGTGCCGGCCGAGGCCGCGTCGCGCAGCGCGGCCAGGACGCCCTCCGGCACCGGGGCGCACGGGTCGGCGACGCCCGGCACGATGATCGTGTCCGCCCCGGCCAGCGCGGTCAGGTCACCGGGCGCGCGTAGCGTGAAGGCCCCGGCGTCGACCTCGGGCGACGGCGCGCAGACGCGTACGCGGTAGGGCATGCGCCCGTCCGGCAGGCGGGTGCGGCCGAACACCTCCAGCGGGGTGGTCAGGTCGAAGCCGACGACCCCGTCCAGCGCGAGTACGACGACCGAGTGCATGGCCACAATCTAGGCGGGCCACCGTTTCTCGCCAAGGGTCCTGAGCAGCGGCTTCCGTTCGCCGCCCCCGTGATCGGGCGTTGGCGAGAATCCGGTGGATGTTGGCGTTGGAGCCACTGGTACGCCCGCGTACGCCGGCCTAGGTTCGGCCACGGCAACCGTCTCCTCACGAAGGCAACCGGCTCCGTGACCAAGATCCTCCTCATCGTGCACGTCCTGGCCGCCGTCATCGCGGTCGGGCCGGTGGCCGTCGCCGCCAGCATGTTCCCCGCCGCGGCCCGGCGCGCCGCGGGCGACCCCGGCGGGCGCGGCCCGGCCGAGGTGCGGGTCCTCCACCGGATCTGCCGGGTCTACGCCCTGGCCGGCGTCGCCGTACCGGTCTTCGGGCTCGCCACCGCCGGCGCCATGCACGTCATGGGCGACGCCTGGGTGATCGTCTCGATCGCGCTGACCGCGCTGGCCGCCGCCGTGCTCCTGCTGCTCGTGCTGCCCCGGCAGGCCGCGCTGCTGCGGCACGCCGGGGCGCCGGCGCGCCTGGCCATGTACACGGGGATGTTCAACCTCCTGTGGGCCGCCGTCACCGTACTGATGATCGTCCGGCCTGGATCCACCACGGGAGCGTGACGGTCCACGTGATCTGCGTCACCCGCCGCGCGTTACAGCCGGGACCGCCTCAGGCCATCGCGCGACCCGCGGTCCCGCGAGATCGCCGGCGGCGCGCGCCGCACGCGTGGGAGGCCGTTCGTCCTCGTTGGAGGCGGACCCGGCCGGCGGCGTACGCGTGCGGGCCGCCTCCGCCCCGGCACGAATCGCCCCCGGAATACCCGCCTTCGCGCGTGCGCTGTTCCACAAAGTGGCCGGTCCGGATGCTGAGACTCTCCAGCCTTGCATCGTGGGCGGTCACGGACGAGTAGCCTTGTCTCGATTACAGATCCACCTGCGAGCGCGGAAGAGGGCGATCTCCGCCGTGTCGACTCAGTCGTCGCGATCCTCCGCCGGTCAGACCACTCCCGACTTCGGGCCCAACGAGTGGCTGGTCGACGAGCTTTACCAAAAGTATCTGGAAGACCCCAACTCGGTGGACCGAGCCTGGTGGAACTTCTTCGCGGACTACCAGCCGGACCGCCCGGCGAAGGCCGCCGACGACACGGCCGCGTCCCCTCCGACACCTCAGGCGGCCCCGGAGCGTACGAGCTCACCGGTTCAGACGGCACCCTCGTCGCCGCGGCCCGAGCCCGAACGGCAGGAACGGCCCGCCGAGACGGCGCCCAAGCCGGAAAAGGCGGCCAAGGCGGAGAAGCCGGCGAAGAAGCCCGCCCCCGCTCCGCCGATCCCCAGCGGCGCGCAGGAGATCCGCCTGCGCGGCGTCGCCGCGCGCACGGTCACCAACATGGAGGCCAGCCTGGAGGTGCCCACCGCGACGAGCGTTCGCGCGGTGCCGGCCAAGCTCCTGATCGACAACCGCATCGTCATCAACAACCACCTCAAGCGCGGGCGCGGCGGCAAGGTCTCCTTCACGCACCTGATCGGCTACGCGCTGGTCAAGGCGTTGCAGACGATGCCGGAGATGAACTCCTCCTACCACGAGGTCGAGGGCAAGCCCACCCTCGTACGCCCCGAGCACGTCAACTTCGGCCTGGCGATCGACCTGAAGAAGGACGACGGCCAGCGCCAGCTCGTCGTGCCCAACATCAAGACCGCCGAGACCCTCGACTTCCGCCAGTTCTGGGCGGCCTACGAAGAGGTCGTGCGCAAGGCGCGGGGCAACAAGCTCACCATCGACGACTACGCCGGCACGACGATCAGCCTGACCAACCCCGGCACGATCGGCACCGTGCACTCGGTGCCGCGGCTCATGCCCGGCCAGGGCACGATCATCGGCGTCGGCGCGATGGAGTACCCGGCCGAGTACGCCGGCACCTCCGAAGAGGCGCTCGCCCGGCTCGGCATCAGCAAGGTCATGACGCTGACCTCGACCTATGACCACCGCATCATCCAGGGCGCGCAGTCCGGCGACTTCCTGCGCATGGTGCACCGGCTGCTGCTCGGCGAGGACGAGTTCTACGACGAGATCTTCGAGGCGCTGCGCATCCCGTACGAGCCGGTGCGCTGGGTGCAGGACATCAGCGCCACCCACGAGGACGACGTCGCCAAGGTCGCCCGGGTGCACGAGCTGATCCACGCCTACCGGGTGCGCGGCCACCTCATGGCCGACACCGACCCGCTGGAGTACACCCAGCGCCGGCACCCCGACCTCGACGTGCTCAAGCACGGGCTCACCCTGTGGGACCTGGAGCGCGAGTTCGCCACCGGCGGCTTCGGCGGCAAGCCGACGATGAAGCTGCGCGACATCCTCGGCGTGCTGCGCAACTCCTACTGCCGCACGGTCGGCATCGAGTACATGCACATCCAGGACCCCAAGGAGCGCGCCTGGATCCAGGAGCGGGTCGAGGTCCCGTCTGGCAAGCCCGACCGCGAGGAGCAGAAGCACATCCTCGGGCGGCTCAACACGGCCGAGGCGTTCGAGACGTTCCTGCAGACCAAGTTCGTCGGCCAGAAGCGCTTCTCGCTGGAGGGCGGCGAGTCGCTGATCCCGCTGCTGGACGCGGCGATCACCGCGGCCGCGCAGGCGCACCTCGACGAGGTCGTCATCGGCATGGCGCACCGGGGGCGGCTCAACGTCCTGGCCAACATCGTCGGCAAGTCCTACGGCCAGATCTTCGGCGAGTTCGAGGGCAACCTCGACCCCCGCAGCGCGCAGGGCTCTGGAGACGTGAAGTACCACCTGGGCGCGGACGGCGACTTCGTGGCACGCGACGGCTCGAAGATCCGCACCTCGCTGGTGGCCAACCCGAGCCACCTGGAGACCGTCGACCCGGTCGCCGAAGGTGTCGTACGCGCCAAGCAGGACGTGCTCGACGTCGGCGAGGGGGGCTTCACGGTGATGCCGATCCTCCTCCACGGCGACGCGGCCTTCGCCGGCCAGGGCGTCGTGGCCGAGACGCTGAACCTCTCCCAGCTGCGCGGCTACCGCACCGGCGGCAGCCTGCACGTCGTGGTCAACAACCAGGTCGGGTTCACCACGGCGCCGGAGTACTCCCGCTCCAGCGTCTACGCCACCGACGTCGCCCGTATGATCCAGGCGCCGATCTTCCACGTCAACGGCGATGACCCCGAGCAGTGCGCGCGGGTCGCCCAGCTCGCGTTCGAGTACCGGCAGGCGTTCAACAAGGACGTCGTCATCGACCTGATCTGCTACCGGCGGCGCGGCCACAACGAGGCCGACAACCCGTCGTTCACGCAGCCGCTGATGTACGACCTCATCGACGCCAAGCGCTCGGTGCGCAAGCTCTACACCGAGGCGCTCATCGGCCGCGGCGACATCAGCGTCGAAGAGGCCGAGCAGGCGCTGCGCGACTACCAGGAGCAGCTCGAGCGGGCGTTCAGCGAGACCCGCGAGGCGACCCGGCAGCCCCCGCAGGAGAGCTTCACCAAGCCCGACACCGAGCGCATCCCGGTCGACCACACCGGCGTCCCGACGGCCATCTCGCAGGAGACGGTCAAGCGGATCATCGACACGCTGCTCAACCTGCCGGAGGGCTTCTCGCCGCACCCGCGGCTCCAGCCGCTCCTGCAAAAGCGCGCGCAGATGGTCGAGGAGGACGCGATCGACTGGGCGACGGGTGAGATGTTCGCCCTGGGCGCGCTGCTCATCGACGGCCGCCCGGTGCGCCTGGTCGGCCAGGACACCCGCCGCGGCACGTTCGGCCAGCGGCACGCGGTGCTGTTCGACCGCAAGTCCGGCGAGGAGTACACCCCGCTCAAGCAGTTCGGCCAGGGCACCTCGAAGTTCTACGTGCACGACTCGCTGCTCAGCGAGTACGCCGCGATGGGCTTCGAGTACGGCTACTCCATGACCCGGCCGGACGCGCTGGTCTGCTGGGAGGCCCAGTTCGGCGACTTCGCCAACGGCGCCCAGTCGATCATGGACGAGTACATCTCGTCGGGCGAGCAGAAGTGGGGCCAGCACTCCTCGGTCGTCCTGATGCTGCCGCACGGCTACGAGGGCCAGGGCCCGGACCACTCTTCCGCGCGCATCGAGCGTTACCTCCAGTGCTGCGCGCAGGACAACATGACGGTCGCCCAGCCCACCACCCCGGCCAACTACTTCCACCTGCTGCGCTGGCAGGCGCTGTCGCCGCGGGAGAAGCCGCTGATCATCTTCACGCCGAAGTCCATGCTGCGGCTGAAGGCGGCGACGTCGGCCACCGAGGAGTTCACCTCCGGGTCGTTCCAGCCGGTGATCCCCGACCCGGTCGACCCGGCCGGCGTACGCCGGGTGGTGCTCAGCTCCGGCAAGATCTACTACGACCTGCTCAACGCGCGTGAGAAGGCCGGGGACACCTCGACCGCGCTCCTGCGCGTCGAGCGGCTCTACCCGCTGCCGGGCGATGAGATCAAGGCGGAGCTGGCCAAGTACCCGGCCGACGCCGAGCTGATCTGGGCCCAGGACGAGCCCGCCAACATGGGCGCCTGGCCGTTCATGGCGCTCAAGCTGCCGCCGCAGCTCGAGGGCCGCGAGCTGAAGCGGGTCTCCCGTCAGGCCAGTTCGTCGCCGGCGGTCGGCTCGGCCAAGATGCACACCGCCGAACAGCAGGGACTGGTCGCCGCCATCTTCGGCGACGACTGAGGATCTCTCCGCGCCCGGTGCCCCGTACGCCTCGCGTGCGGGGCACCGGCCGTACAGGAAGCCAGGGTGCATGTACTTCACCGATCGGGGTATCGAGGAACTCTCCGAGCGTCGTGGCACCGAAGAGGTGTCGCTGGCCTGGATGGCCGACCGGCTCAGGGAGTTCGTCGACCTGAACCCCGAGTTCGAGACGCCGGTCGAGCGACTCGCCACCTGGCTGGCCAGGCTGGACGACGAGGACGACGACTGATCCGGGCCTGCGGGCGGCCGACCCAAGACGCGATACATCTTGACTTTCGGAAGACGCGACATATCTTGTTATGAGAGCGTTCCGACGGAAGGGAATCCCACCATGGCGCGCTGGACGGTCGAAGAGCCGACGAAGATCGATTTCGACGGCGTGGTCGCGCTCAAGGCGAACATCGTGGCGGGCACGGTCTCCGTGCTGCCGACGAGCGACCGCCCCACCCTGCACGTGAGCGAGATCTCCGGTCATCCGCTCGAGGTCGTGCACGAGGCGGGCATGCTGAGCCTCACGCAGAAGAGCAACGGCGTGGAGGGCGTCCTGCGGTGGCTCCAGAACACCCGAGGGCGTGCCACGATCACGGTCACCGTGCCCAGGGACTGCCCGGTCACCCTCAACCTGGTCACCGCGGGCGCCGTCCTCACCGGGTTGTCCGGACGGGTCTCGGTCAAGACGGCCGCCGGCGGCGTGACCCTCGACGGCGTGACCGGCGTGGTCGACGTGACGACCGCGACCGGCGCGATCGAGGCGCAGGGGGTCGGCGGGTCGTTCACCTTCAACTCGGTCTCCGGCGACCTCGCCCTGGTCCACGGCACCCTCGACAAGCTGAGCGCCCACTCCGTCAGCGGGCAGATCACCACCGACGTCGACCTGGACGCCTCGGCCGGGGTCCAGATCAGGACCGTCTCCGGCGAGGTGACGCTGCGCCTGCCGGAGTCCATCTCGGCCAAGGTCTCGCTGGCTTCGGTGAACGGCCGGATCGACGCGGACTTCGACGGCCTCGAGCGCGGAGAACGCGGCATGCCCAAGACCGTCACCGGTACGCTCGGCGGCGGTGCGGCGTCCCTGAACGTCAACTCCGTGTCCGGTGCCATCACGGTCCTGAGCCGTCCCGATCCTGAAGCGCTGAACAGCGAAGGAGAGCACGACCGATGAGTCCGGTGTTCGGCCACGGCCGGCTGAGGCTGTATCTGCTGAAGCTGCTCGAAGAGAGCCCGCGGCACGGCTATGAGGTCATCAGGCTGCTCCAGGACCGCTTCCTCGGCGTCTACTCGCCCTCCCCCGGCACCATCTACCCTCGGCTGGCCCGCCTGGAGGAGGAGGGCCTGGTCACGCACGAGGTGGTCAAGGGCAAGAAGGTCTACAAGCTCACCGACGCGGGCCGTGCCGAACTCGAACGCCGCATGGACGAGCTGGCCGAGCTGGAGGACGAGCTGACCGAGTCGGTCCGCGACATCGCCCGCGAGGTGCAGGAGGACGTGCGCGACACGGTGCGCTCCCTGCGCGAGGAGCTGACCCATGCCGCACGCGAGATGCGCAAGCAGGGCCCGGTCGGCGCGACGCAGAACCTCAAGGAGACCCAGCAGCGGCAGAAGGACGAGTGGCGCCGCCAGAAGGAGCACTGGAAGGACCAGAAGCGCGTTCTGAAGGAAGAGTGGCGGTACACCTGGGAGGACGCATGGGCGACCGCGACGGGCTCGCCGGAGGACGCCGCGCGCGTGAAGCTCGACCGTACGCTGCGCAAGTTCGTGGAGGACGTACGTGCCGCATCGTCGGACGGCCTGGATGAGGACCGCCTCGCCCAGATGCGCGAGCTGCTCGCCGAGACCTCCCAGCGCATCCGGGCGGAGATCTTCCCCGTCGACGACTGACCGCCGGAGCCGGCGGTCAGGGCGTGAAGACGATCTTTCCGAAGACGTCGCCGCCGGTCATCGCCGCGAACCCGTCGCGGGCCTGAGCGAGCGGGAGCACCCGGTCGATCCGCGGGCGTACGCCGGTGACGTCGAGGAAGCGGGCCAGTTGCACGAGTTGGTCGCGGGTCCCCATGGTCGACCCGACGACCGACAGTTGCAGGAAGAAGACGCGGTTCAGCTCGGCGGGCGGCACCTGCCCGCTGGTGGCGCCGGAAACGACGATCCGCCCGCCGGGCCGCAGGGACTTGAGCGAGTGGCTCCAGGTGGCCTCGCCGACGGTCTCGATGACGGCGTCCACCCGTTCGGGCAGGCGAGCGCCCGTCTCGAAGACCTGGTCGGCCCCGAGCGCGAGCGCGCGCTCGCGCTTTTCGGCGCTGCGGCTGGTCGCCCAGACGCGGTAACCGGCCGCGGCGCCCAGTGCGATCACCGCGGTGGCGACGCCGCCGCCCGCGCCCTGGACGAGGATCGTGGTGCCCGGCGGGAGGCCGGCCTTGTCGAACAGCATGCGGTACGCCGTCAGCCAGGCGGTCGGCAGGCAGGCGGCCTCCTCGAACGACAGCGAGGCGGGCATGGGCACGAGGTTGCGGCGGGGAACGGCGACCTTCTCGGCGAAGGTGCCGTCGTGGTTCTCCGAGAGCAGCGACCGCTTCGGATCGAGCGTCTCATCGCCCCCGCCGCGCTCGGGGTCGCCGACCACGGCATGGACGATCACCTGGTTGCCGTCCTCGTCGATCCCGGCGGCGTCACAGCCGAGGATGATCGGCAGCCGGTCCGCGCGCAGCCCGACGCCGCGAAGGCTCCAGACGTCGTGATGGTTGAGCGCGGCGGCCTTGACGGTCACAGTGGTCCAGCCCTCGGGAACCTCAGGCTCGGGACGCTCCCCGAACTCCATCCCGTCGAGCGGATTGTCGGCATCGATGCGTGCGGCGGTGACAGCGAACATGAACCGCACTGTAACCACGAATCCCGCCCGCCGCTCCCCTCGACTACCCGAACGGATGCCGCCACCGCAGCCCGGGAAACCGCGCGAAGCCCCTGTCGGTCGTGACGAACTCGCACCCGTGCTCGATGGCCAATGCGCTGAGAATGATTTCAGAGACCGCGAACGGCGCGGGACCACCCGATCTCGGTGAACAGCCACGAGCGATAACGCTCGTGATCGACCATCTCCGGCCGGTGCGCGTAGACGAAGACATTGACGTCAACGAGCTTCACCGGCGGCCTGTCCCCGGTAGAAGGCATCTTCTTCCTCGTACATGAGCTCCTTGAGAATCCTCGGATCGCTCAGATCGAGGCCCGGCCGGGCCGGACCGGTGCCGCCGAACGTCGGGAAGCTCACCGGCTCCTGGTCGCGCGTCTCGGTCTGCTGGAGCAGCTGACGCAGGGCGTCCTCGATGACGGAGTTGAGGCTCCGATGCTGCTGGGCGGCGAACGCCTTGGCGTCCGCGAGGAGTTGGTCCTCTATCCGCACTGTGGTCCTCCGCATGTCTTCCAGTCTCCGCAGCGTGACATAAAAATGTCAACGATCACAAGCGGTTACCGATAAACACGGTCCGTACTCTCGAACAAGAGTACGGGCCGTGCTCGGCGCGGCTCAAGGCGGGCTCAGCGGCGGCTTCAGAGGCGGGCGACGCCCTCCTTGCGGGCCTGGGCGGCGACGGCGGAGGCCACGGCCGGGGCGACGCGCTCGTCGAACGGGCTCGGGATGACGTAGTCCTCTGACAGGTCATCGCCCACCACCTCGGCCAGCGCGGTCGCGGCGGCGATTTTCATGCCCTCCGTGATCGAGTGGGCGCGTACGTCCAGGGCGCCGCGGAAGACGCCCGGGAAGGCCAGCACGTTGTTGATCTGGTTGGGGAAGTCGCTGCGGCCGGTGGCGACCACGCGGGCGTGGCGGCGTGCGGCCTCGGGGTGGATCTCCGGGTCGGGGTTGGACAGGGCGAAGACGATCGCGTCGTCGGACATGGAGTCGACGCAGTCCTCGCGGATGGTGCCGCCTGACAGGCCGATGAACACGTCCGCGCCGACGAGGGCGTCCTCGGTCGAGCCCATCAGGGCCGACCGGTTGGTCTCGCGGGCGAGTACCTGCTTGATCGGGTTCAGCCCGTCGCGGCCCTCGTAGATCAGGCCCTTGCTGTCGGAGACCGCGATGTCGCCGATGCCGGCCTCCAGCAGGATGCGGGAGACGGCGACGCCGGAGGCGCCCGCGCCGGCCACGACGGCGCGCATCGCCGGCAGCGGCTTGCCGGTCAGGCGTGCGGCGTTGCGCAGCGCGGCGAGCGCGACGATGGCGGTGCCGTGCTGGTCGTCGTGGAAGACCGGGATGTCGAGCGCGGCGCGCAGGCGGTCCTCGACCTCGAAGCAGCGGGGGGAGCTGATGTCCTCGAGGTTGATGCCGCCGAAGCTCGGCGCCAGGCGGATGACGGTCTCGACGAGGTCGTCGGCGTCGGTGCAGTCGAGGCAGATCGGTACCGAGTCAACGCCCGCGAACTGCTTGAACAGCAGGGCCTTGCCCTCCATCACCGGCATGGCGGCGGCGGGGCCGATGTCGCCCAGCCCGAGTACGGCGGTGCCGTCGGTGACGACCGCCACGACCTTGGAGACCCAGGTGTAGTCGTGGACGAGTTCGGGGTTCTCGGCGATGGCCAGGCAGACGCGGGCGACGCCCGGCGTGTAGGCGAGAGACAGGTCGTCCCGGTCGCGTACGTGAACCTTCGAGCGCACCTCGAGCTTGCCCCCGCGATGCAACGCGAAGGCCGGATCTTCGTCATATTCGTGATGAATCGGTTGATCGGACACAGCGACCCCTGCTCTTTAGTGAAAAGTACGGATAGACAGCCTCGTCATCCCTGGGTCAACGGGCAGCGCGGGCGCGTCTCGGAGTACGGGGGTCACCCGTTCACCGATTGAACCACATCCACCGGCAGACCCCAGGCGGGGGACCGTACCACCGTGGCAGGCGGGCGTCGGCCACGGTGGGACCCGTGCGCGGCCCGCCGGAAGACGCCCGCGTAACGCGTCATTCCGGCCCATCACTAAAGGGTTTATGCCATTGTTGAGCCGCTTAGTCGTCGACGTCGCAGATGCCGGCATGAGGCCCCCCCGTACGCCCGAACCTCCGCCCCGAGGAGGACGCTCTGCGCCCCCGTCCGTTCGCTCGTCGCCTGTACGCGACGGCGCTTCTCACCCTGCTCGGAACCCCCGCCCTCACCGCCTGCGGAGGCGGCGGCACGACCGGAGCGCTCGGCCGCGTCCGGCGGGCGGGCAGGATCCTGATCGCCACGGACGCCCTGTATCCACCCAACGAGTTCAAGCAAGGTGACCGAATTGTCGGGTTCGACATTGACCTCGGCACCGCGATCGCCCACCGGCTCGGCGTCCGCGCCGAGTTCCAGGATGTGAAGTTCGACACGATCCTTCAGGCTCTGGAGGAAGGCAAGTACGACATCAGCCTCTCCTCCTTCAGCGACACGCGCGAGCGTGAGAGCCGATTCGACTTCGTCACGTACCTGTCCGCGGGCACGATGCTGATGGTGCCCAAGGGCAATCCGCGCCACCTGCGCCCCGACGGCCTGTCCCTGTGCGGCAAGAGGGTCGCCGTCGAGAAGGGCACCACGCAGGAGGAGGAGCTCTCACCCAAGGACGCGACGCGGCCGGACGCCGGTACGCGCGTCGACGCCTGCCGCGAGCGGCGGCAGGCCGGCCCCGATCCGGCTGTCCTACGACGACCAGGCCGCGGCCGACCGCGGCCCTCGCGACCAGGGGCGACGCCGACGCCGCGCTCACCGACTCGCCCTCGGCGATCTACGGCGCGCAGGGAGTCCGGCGGCCGCATCCAGTGCTCCGGCACGCCCTACGCCACCGCGCTCTACGGCATCGCGATCCCCAAGCGGGACGGGGACCTGCGGGACGCCGTCTACGGCGCGATGAAGGACCTGATCTCCGGCGGAACCTACCGGCGGATCACCGCTCGCTGGGGCGTCTCCGCAGGCGCGGTGCCGGGGTCAAGCATCAATGCCGCCAAGTAGCCGTCACTTGATTGTTTCATGACGGTAATAACACTTAGGCGCGGTTACGCCAAGATGTCCCCCAGCAAACCGACAGTCATCGGGAGATCGTTCCCGACCTACCCAGGAGGATGCCGTGTACACCGGCCCTCGTCACCGTCGCGGCATCGCGGTGGGCGTCACCGCCATCGCCGGCGCGCTCGCGCTGTCCGCGTGCAACGCCAAGACGACCACCCCGGGCGCGAAGAGCGCCCTCGACACGATCAAGAAGAACGGCAAGCTCGTCATCGCGACCGACGCGTCGTACGCGCCGAACGAGTTCAAGCAGAACGGCCAGGTCGTCGGCTTCGACATCGACCTAGGGGGCGCCATCGCCAAGAAGCTGGGCGTCACCGCGAGCTTCCAGGACGTCAAGTTCGACAACATCCTGCCCGCGCTGCAGAGCAAGAAGTACGACATCAGCCTCTCCTCCTTCACCGACAACAAGGAGCGGGAGAAGAGCTTCGACTTCGTCACCTACTTCTCGGCCGGCACCGGCCTGATGGTCAAGGCGGGCAACCCGCTGAAGCTCTCGCCGGACGACCTGTCGCTGTGCGGCAAGAAGATCGCGGTCGAGAAGGGCACCACGCAGGAGGACGAGCTCACGCCCAAGTCCTCCACCAAGCCCGACGTCGGCGCCCGTATCGACAAGTGCAAGCAGGGTGGCAAGCCGGCCCCGGTGAAGGTCTCACTGGATGACCAGAACGCCGCCAACCTGGCGCTCGGCAACGGCCGCGCGGAAGCCGTGCTGGCCGACTCGCCCGTCGCCTCGTACGCGGCCAAGCAGTCGAGCGGCAAGTTCGAGATCGCGGGCCAGCGCCTACGACACCGCGCCGTACGGCATCGCGATCCCCAAGAACGAGAACGCGCTGCGTGACGGGATCCAGAAGGCGCTCAAGGACCTGATCACGGACGGCACGTACAAAGCAGCTGACCGACAAATGGGGCATCTCTGACGGTGCGATCACCGACCCCAAGGTCAACGGGGCGACTGGCTGAGGACGACGTGACCGAAACTGAAGTGACGGAACTCGGTACGGCCTGAGACGATCAGGGCCGTGCCGGTCCGGCATCCGGGCAGGTGGGTCAGCGGCGCGATCGTGCTGGTCCTCGCCGCAATGCTCGTCCACATGCTGTTCACCAATCCGAACCTCGACTGGAGCACGTTCGGGAAGTACTTCTTCGACGGAGGCATCTCAAGGGCCTGCTCGCCACGCTCGAGCTGACCGTGATCGCGATGGCCATCGGCATCATCGGCGGCGTGATCCTCGCGCTGATGCGGCTGTCGGCCAACCCGATGCTGTCCTCGGCCGCGTGGCTCTACATCTGGTTCTTCCGCGGTACGCCGGTGCTGGTGCAGCTGATCTTCTGGTTCAACATCAAGGCGCTGATCGGCGACATCTCGCTCGGCATCCCGTTCGGCCCGACGTTCATCACCTGGGACGTCAACAGCCTGGTCACCACGTTCGTCGCGGCCATCCTCGGCCTCGGCCTGAACGAGGCGGCGTACATGTCGGAGATCGTCCGGGCCGGCATCCTGTCGGTGGACGAGGGCCAGACCGAGGCGTCGCAGGCGCTCGGCATGCGCCGGCTGAAGATCATGCGGCGGATCGTGCTCCCGCAGGCGATGCGCGTGATCATCCCGCCGACCGGCAACGAGACCATCTCGATGCTGAAGACGACGTCGCTGGCGTCCACGGTGGCCTTCACCGAGCTGCTGAAGGCCGGCGAGGACATCTTCAACGCCAACTACAAGACGATCCCGCTGCTGATCGTGGTGAGCGTCTGGTACATCATCGTCACCTCGATCCTGTCGGTCGGCCAGTACTACCTGGAGCGCTACTACGGCCGGGGCTCGTCGCGCGAGCTGCCGCCGACGCCGCTGCAGCGGCTGCGGCGCAACCTGACGACGTTCCACGTACGGCCGCAGGTGCCGGAGAGGGGGGCGTCGTGAGCGAGCGGGGACCGATGGTCAAGGCCGAGGGCATCCACAAGTTCTACGGCCGGCTGCACGTCCTGGCCGGCATCGACCTGGAGGTCGAGTCCGGCGAGGTCATGTGCGTCATCGGCCCGTCCGGCTCGGGCAAGTCGACGTTCCTGCGGTGCATCAACCACCTGGAGAAGATCGACTCCGGCCGGCTCTGGGTCGACGGCCATCTCGTCGGCTACCGGCAGCGCGGCGACAAGCTCCACGAGATGCGCGAGAGCGAGGTCGCCGGCGCAGCGCCAGGACATCGGCATGGTGTTCCAGCGCTTCAACCTGTTCCCGCACATGACCGCGCTGGAGAACATCATGGAGGCGCCGATCCAGGTGAACGGCGAGGCCAAGGCCGTCGTACGCGAGCGGGCGATGCGCTGCTCGACCAGGTCGGCCTGTCGGACAAGGTCGCCAGCTATCCGTCGCAGCTGTCGGGCGGCCAGCAGCAGCGCGTGGCGATCGCCCGCGCGCTGGCGATGCAGCCCAAGCTGATGCTGTTCGACGAGCCGACGAGCGCGCTGGACCCCGAACTGGTCGGCGACGTGCTCGACGTCATGCGCCAGCTCGCGGTGGATGGCATGACGATGGTCGTGGTCACGCACGAGATGGGTTTCGCCCGCGAGGTCGGCGACTCGCTCGTGTTCATGGACGGCGGCGTCATCGTCGAGAAGGGCCCCGCGCGACGTCCTGGGCAATCCCCAGCACCAGCGTACGCAGGACTTCCTGTCGAAGGTCCTGTGAG
Organism: uncultured Actinomycetota bacterium; assembly: GCA_963799975.1. Lineage (GTDB taxonomy): Bacteria > Actinomycetota > Actinomycetes > Streptosporangiales > Streptosporangiaceae > Actinoallomurus. The sequence continues at coordinate 3,336,615 of CAWCZF010000006.1, forward strand.
CGAGCGACGCGGCCGTCTCCGTTCCACGCCGCGTCACCGCCGAACGAAACCGCGATGCCCGGCCAGACGGGCTTCCTCTCGGCGGCGTCGTGGAGTGTAATGGCCGGAATCAGAACCACGCCTCTTACTCCGCTGGTAGGAGCGCCCCGTGGAACTAGCGTCGTACGCCGAGCTGGCGGTCCGGCCTGGTGAACACCGCCACGCCCGATGAGGACCGGCTGGGCGACCTGGACGCGCTCCGCGACCTGCTCGCCGCCGGCCCGCACCTGCCGGCCGCGTCGAGCCGGCCGGATCTGGAAGCGATGCGCGAGCTGCGCGCCGACCTTCGCTCGATCTTCGAGTCGGCGGCGGCGGGCGATGAGTACGGCGCCGCCGAGCGCTCAACGCCCTGCTGCTCCAGCACCCGGTCCACCCCCAGGTCTCCGCCCACGACGGGCAGCGGTGGCACCTGCACATCACCGAGAGCGGCTCGGTGCCCGACCGGTACGCCGCCGGCGCGGCGATGGGCCTGGCGGTCTACGTCTCCGCCGAGGGGCTCGACCGCCTCGCGATCTGCGCGTCGGCGCCGTGCCAGAACGTCTTCATCGACACCTCCTCGAACCGCTCCCGCCGCTTCTGCTCCGACCGCTGTGCCGCGCGCGCCGGTCTCCAGCCCAGCCCGAACGGCCGCGAGCACGGCCTCAGCACGGCCTGAGCCGCAGCGAGGGCCGCGGCCAGTAGCGCAGGACGACACGCCCGACGATCAGACCGTCCGGCACCGCGCCGAAGTCCCAGCTGTCCTGCCGCCCGCGGCGCGCTGGTTGTCGCTCTCCAGCCACCAGCCGCCGCCGTCGCGGCGCGCCGCGCGCTTGACGATCAGCGTGTCCCGCTCGCGCGGATGGCGCGCGACGACGAGGCTGCCCGGGCACGACGCGTGCGCCGGCCCGCACGAGGAGCCAGTCGCCGGGCCGCAGCGCGGGCAGCATCGACTCACCCGTCACTTCGACCGCGCGCACGATGATGAACCTCTCCGTTCAGGGGTAGGGGCCCAGGAGTAGTGTCATGCACATCGGAGCATGATCCACGAGAGACAACGGAAGGACACGCAGGTGCTCGCACGATTTCTGCGCCCCAAGACCACGGTGTCCGCGCACTGTGACCTGCCCTGCGGCATCTACGACCCGGCGCAGGCCCGGATCGAGGCCGAGTCGGTGAAGGCGATCGTCGAGAAGTACGAGTCCAACGAGGACCCGGTCTTCCGCGCTCGCGCGCTGATCATCAAGGAGCAGCGGTCCGAGCTGGTCAAGCACCACCTCTGGGTGCTGTGGACCGACTACTTCAAGCCCCCGCACTTCGAGAAGTACCCGCAGCTGCACCAGCTGTTCAACGAGGCGACCAAGCTCGCCGGCGCGAGCCGGCACGAAGGGCGGCGTCGACGTCGCCAAGGCCGACGACCTCCTGGCCAAGATCGACGAGATCGGCAAGATCTTCTGGGAGACCAAGAACGGCTGAGTTCCCTTCCCGGCGAGGGCCGCTCCGCACACCCGGCGGACGCGGCCCTTGCCATGCGGGCACCCGGCGGATGCGGTCCTTACCGCCGCGCGACGGCCCGTACGGGCCTCGCGCCGCGGCCCGCTCCGGGCCCCGCACCGCCACCCCGCGTACCGCACCTCGCTGCGTGCGGCGCGCCGCCGATGTCCTGCTGCGGACACCACGATCCCGCCGGTCCCGGCCGCGGATCCGGCGATTCCGCTCCTACCGGCGTTCGGCGGCATAATCGGGCAACCGCTTCCGGCGACACGGCGCCGGGGAAAGATCCCTTGGCGATAAGCAGGCGTGCCGGACGCGCGAGTAGGTGTGCGTTAGCGGTAGTTTCAAGGAAGCGGCCAACCCCAGCAAGGGAGTGACGTGACCGAGGAAACCGCAGCCATGCCGGCCAGTCTTTCGGACGTCCGTGACGTGGTGACCGTGCGGCTGCCGGCCGACAGCGCGTATCTGTCGGTGCTGCGCACGGCGACGGCGGGCCTGGCGGCGCGCCTCGACTTCAATCTCGACGAGATCGAGGACCTGCGCATCGCGATCGACGAGGCGTGCGCGATGCTGCTCGCCCAGGCGGTACCCGGCACCGACCTGACGTGTGAGTTCGAGCTGACCGACGACGCGATGAGCATCGGCGTGTCGGTCCTCACCGTCGACGGACGGCTGCCGAGCCGCGACACGTTCGCCTGGACCGTGCTGAGCTCGCTCGCCGGCGACGTCGACGCCGAGGTCGGCGCCGACGACCGGGTGACCATCGTCCTGCAGAAGCGACGCGGGCAGACGACGTGACCACAGAAGATGTGACCACAGACGCGGCACAGCACCGTACGGCCCGGCGTGGTCCGTCCCATGGTTTCGAGGTGCCCTCGTGACAGAGAAGACCACCGTGGCGGGAAATGAGCACGGCGTGCCCGATCGCGCACGCGCACGACTGCTGTTCGAGCGCCTCGCCTCGCTGCCCGAGGGCGACGCCGAGCGGCAGCGCATCCGCGACCAGCTCGTGGAGCTGCACCTGCCGCTCGTCGAATACCTCGCGCGCCGGTTCCGCAACCGCGGCGAGTGGCTCGACGACCTGATCCAGGTGGCGACGATCGGGCTGATCAAGTCGATCGACCGCTTCGACCTCGAACGCGGCGTGGAGTTCTCCACCTACGCGACACCGACGATCGTCGGCGAGATCAAGCGGCACTTCCGCGACAAGGGCTGGGCGGTACGCGTCCCCAGACGGCTACAGGAGCTCAAGCTCTCGCTGACCAAGGCGATCAGCGACCTCGCCCAGCGCGAGGGCCGCGCGCCCACCGTCAGCGAGCTGGCCGAGCACCTGCAGATGAGCGAGGAGGAGGTGCTCGAGGGACTGGAGTCGGCGAACGCCTACTCCACGGTGTCGCTCGACGCGCCGGACTCCGGCGACGAGGACGCGCCGGCGGTCGCCGACTCCCTCGGCATCGTCGACGACGCGCTCGAAGGCGTCGAATACCGCGAGTCGCTCAAGCCGCTGCTGGAAAAGCTTCCGGCGCGCGAGAAGCGCATCCTGTTGCTGCGGTTCTTCGGCAACATGACGCAGTCGCAGATCGCCGCCGAGCTCGGCATCTCCCAGATGCACGTCTCGCGGCTGCTCGCCCGCACGCTCGCCCAGCTCCGCGACGGCCTCACCGCCGACGACTAGACGCTAGTCGTCTTCCTCGGCGTCCAGCGCCCGGGTCGAGGGCGGGCTCGAGCAGGGTTCCCGCCCCGGCCACGGCCAACGCGATGAGGACGACGCCGATCGCCTGCCGCCTGCTCTGGATCATCGAGATCGCCGCGATCACCGCGAAGATCTGGGTGAGCAGGGCGGGCGCGCGCCCCCAGCGCCGCACCTGCCACAGGCCGCGGCCGACGGCGACGATGGCGACTCCGGCGCCGACCGCCATGAGAGCGAGGACGACGGCGCTGGCCAGGTCGTTCGGACTGCCGGCGATCGCCTCGACGCCGACGTACACGCCGACGGCGAGCACCGCGAGCCCCTCGACGGCCTCGATGGCCGCGGCCGTGCTCAGAGTGACGGGACGTATGGACACAGCCCAGAACACTATCCGGGTGTACGGCGGCGGGTCGGCGAGGGTGCGGGATCGCCCCAAGTGGGCTGGAAGCTACTCTTTGCACGTGCGTGCACTTCTCATCGCCAATCCGAAGGCGACGACGACCTCCCGGCGGGCCCGCGACGTGCTGATGCGGGCGTTCGCCGGCGAGGTGCGCCTGGAACTCGCCGAGACCCAGCGCCGCGGGCACGCCACCGAGCTGGCCGCGCAGGCGGTCGGCGAGGGGTACGACGTCGTGATCGCGCTCGGCGGCGACGGCACGGTGAACGAGGCGGTGAACGGCCTGCTCGCCGACGGCCCCTCGCCCGACCTGCCATCGCTCGCGGTCGTGCCGTCGGGCAGCGCGAACGTGTTCGCCCGCGCGCTGGGCATGCAGAACAACCCGCTCGACGCGGCGGGGCAGGTCCTCGAGGCGCTGCGCGCCGGCCGCAGCCGTACGGTCGGGCTCGGCCAGGCCGGTTCGCGCTACTTCACCTTCTGCGCCGGTCTGGGGATGGACGCCGAGGTCGTGCACGCGGTGGAGCAGCTTCGCCAGTCGGGCTCGCGCGCGCACTCCACGCTCTACACCCGTACGGCGGTGCGGCAGTTCTTCGTGCTGACCGACCGGCGCCGGCCGGCGCTCACCCTGGAGGCGCCCGGCAAGCCGCCGCTGGGCCACATCTTCCTGGGGATCATCTCCAACACGGCGCCGTGGACGTACGCCGGCCGGTGGCCGATCGACCCGAGCCCGCGGGCGAGTTTCGCGACTGGCCTGGACCTGTTCGCGCTGCGGAGGTTCGACCTGCTGTCGACGCTGGGGGTGTTGGCGCAGATCGTCCCGCCGTTCAACCGGCTCCCACGCGGCAGCCACGTCCTCGGCCTGCACGATCTGCCCGAACTCACCCTCCGGTCACAGCGGCCCATCGCGTTCCAGGTGGACGGCGACTACCTGGGCCAGCGCGATTTCGTCACCTTCCGCTCCATTCCGAAGGCCATCCGTATTGTGATTTAGGCCACATAGGGTCTACGTGTTTCCGTCGTGTGACACATCCGACAGCCATACTTTGAGAAAACTTTCTCAAAGACCTTGCGCCCCCCAAGCTGCCCTGCAAATCTCTAAAGAGGCGCGAGACATGGGAAAACGTCGCAGCGCGCCACACACAAATCCTGGGGCCACGCCGCACAGCACCCAGGTCGTTCGCTACATCGTGAAACCGTTCACAAAGTGGAGTCATCGCTTCACGCTTGACGAAGGAGTGGACCGCATGGACTGGCGCCACCGCGCTTCCTGCCGTGACGAGGACCCCGAGCTGTTCTTCCCGATCGGCAATACCGGCCCCGCGCTCGTGCAGATCGAGGAGGCCAAGCAGGTGTGCCGGCGTTGCCCGGTGACCGAGTCCTGCCTTCAGTGGGCCCTCGGCTCCGGCCAGGACGCCGGCGTCTGGGGCGCCCTGAGCGAGGACGAGCGCCGTGCGCTGAAGCGCCGCCGCGCACGCGCCCGCGCTCGCGCCCACGTCTGAGCCGACACCGAGACAGCACGCCCGACCAGCACGCGGACACGCCGCGTCCGGCACCGCCTCGTCCGAAATGGACCCGCGGCTCGCCGTCCCCCGAAGCGCCCGTGGCCCCCGGCCACGGGCGTTGCGCTCTCTCCGCCGCCCTCACCCGGGCGGAAAGCCCCGCTGCGCCTGGGCCAGCGGAATGTCCAAGGTGACCTCCGTGCCGCCGCCTTCGCGGCCGCCCAGCCGCAGGACACCGCCCAGCTCCCCCACGATCAGGGTGCGGACGATCTGCAACCCGAGGCTCGCCGACGCCTCCACGTCGAACCCCTCCGGCAGTCCCTTCCCATTGTCGGCCACGACCACTCCCAGCCGTTCGCCACTCCTCGTCACCACGACCTCCAGCAGCTCCGCGTTGTCGGTCAGACCGTGTTCGAGGGCGTTCTGCAACAGCTCGGTCAGCACCATCGCGAGCGGCGTCGCGATGGCCGCGGGCAGCACGCCGAAGCCGCCGACCCGCTTGGGCCGTACGCACGTCTCCGGGGCCGAGACCTCACCCGCCATCGCCATCACCCGGTCGGCGATGTCGTCGAAGTCGATCAGCTCCTCCGGCGTGTGCGAGAGCGTCTCGTGCACGATCGCGATGGAGCCCACGCGGCGTACGGCCTCCTCCAGCGCCATCCGTCCCTCCGGCACCTGGAGCCGCCGGGCCTGGAGCCGCAGCAGCGCGGCGACCGTCTGCAGGTTGTTCTTCACCCGGTGGTGGATCTCCCGGATCGTCGCGTCCTTGGTCATCAGCTCCCGGTCGCGCCAGCGCAGCTCGGTGACGTCGCGCAGGAGCACGAGCGCGCCCGTACGGCTGCCGTCGACGATCAGCGGGATGGCGCGCAACTGCACGATCGCGCCGTTCGCCTCGATCTCGGTCTCGCGTGCCGCGCGGCCGCCGGCGACCGTGGCCAGCGAGTCGTCCACCGGCGCGGTGTTGAGCCGGGCGGTCTCGTCGCCCAGGTGGATGCCGGCCAGGTCGGTGGCCAGGCCCATGCGCCGGTACGCCGACTGGGCGTTCGGGCTGGCGTACAGCACCCGGCCCTCGCGGTCGATGCGGAGCAGGCCGTCGCCGACGCGGGGCGAGCGTGCGAGGTTGGGCTCCTGCTCGGGGAACGGGAACCGGCCGTCGTTGATCATCTTCGCCAGGTCGCTGGCGCTCTGGAGGTAGGTCAGCTCCAGGCGGCTCGGCGTACGTGCCGAGCTGAGGTTCGTGCTCCGCTGGATGACGCCGAGGATGCGCTCGCCCCGGCGTACCGGGATGGACTCCTCACGTACGGGGATGCCGCTCCCCCACTCAGGGTCGCCCTCGCGGCAGATGCGGCCCTCGCGGTAGGCGATGTCGACGAGGTTGCGCCGCCCCTTCTCGGCCACCACCCCGACGAGGTCCTCCGGGTAGGCGGTCGGCCCGGTCGTCGGGCGGATCTGCGCCACCGCCACCCATCCGCCGGTCTCTCCGGTGCCGGCCTGCGGCACCCACAGCACGAGATCGGCGAAGGACAGGTCGGCGAGCAGCTGCCAGTCCGACACCAGGGAGTGAATCCACTCCAGGTCTTCGGTGGCCAGGTCGGTGTGCTTCTTGATCAAGTCGCTCAACGTGGGCACGACTGCATCATCGCAGGTGGTACTGGCATGATTCGGCCCGTGGATCCTCTCGAGCGGCTGACGGCGCGAACCCACGAGCGTACGGCCGCCGGCCTGCGCCGCACACTGCGCCCCCGTACGCCCGTTCCCGGCCTGATCGACCTGGCCTCCAACGACTATCTCGGGCTGTCCCGCGACCCGCGCGTCGCCGCGGCCGCGATCGAGGCCGTACGCGTCTGGGGCACCGGATCGACGGGGTCGCGGCTGGTCACCGGGACGACGGAGCTGCACGCGTCGCTCGAACGCCGGCTCGCCGCCTTCACCGGCATGCCGGCCGCGCTCGTCTTCTCCTCCGGCTACCTCGCCAACCTGGGCGTGGTGACCGCGCTGCGGCCGGGCCTGATCGTCTCCGACCAGGGCAACCACGCGTCGCTGATCGACGGCTGCCGCCTGGCACGCTGCCCCGTCGTGGTCACGCCGCACGGCGACGCCGCCGCCGTGGACGCCGCGCTCGACGGCGCGCGCGACGCGGTCGTGGTCACGGACGCGGTCTTCTCCGTCGACGGCGACCTCGCGCCGCTGCGCGAACTCCACGCCGTCGTACGCCGCCACGGCGCGCTGCTGGTGATCGACGAGGCGCACGCACTCGGCGTCGTCGGCGCGGGCGGCCGCGGCGCGGCGCACGCGGCCGGGCTCGCCGGCGAACGCGACGTGATCTTGACCGTCACCCTGTCCAAGTCGCTCGCCTCCCAGGGCGGCGCGGTGCTCGGCGCACCGGAGGTGATCGAGACGCTGGTGGACACGGCACGCTCGTTCGTCTTCGACACCGGGCTCGCTCCCGCGTCCGCGGGCGCCGCGGCGGCCGCCCTCGACGTGCTGGCCGCCGACCCGGGCCTGCCCTTGGCCGCGTGCGAGCGCGCGCACCGCCTCGCCGCGGCCGCGGACGCGCTCGGGCTGGTCACCGCCGTTCCGGCGGCCGCGGTGGTCCCGGTCGTCATCGGTGAGGCGGCCGACGCCGTGCGCGCCGGGCGCATCTGCGCCGAACACGGCGTTCGGGTGGGCTGTTTCCGCCCTCCGTCGGTGCCGCAGGGCCGCGCCTGCCTGCGCCTGACGGCGCGTGCGAGCCTGGAGGAGGCAGAACTCACAATCGTAACGGAGGCTCTGACTGGTGTCAGCGAGCAGATCGGCCCGTACTCTGCTCGTAACGCCGAAGCGACGCGGCGGTGAACGTGAGGAGAGCGTGTGACGGCTGAGCGAGCACCCGAGCTGGGGGTGGAACCGCGCGTTCCCAAGTACTACCGGTTGAAGAAACACCTCGTCGAGCTGACCGAGGCCCTCACTCCCGGCAGTCCGCTTCCGCCCGAACGCAGCCTCGCGGAGAAGTACGCCACGTCGCGGACCACGGTCCGCCAGGCCCTGGCCGAGCTGGTGATCGAGGGACGCCTGCAACGCATCCAGGGTAAGGGCACGTTCGTCGCCAAGCCGAAGGTCGCGCAAGAACTCCAGCTCGTCAGCTACACCGAGGACATGCGCCACCACGGGCTGCGCCCGGAGACGCGCATCCTCGACATCGGCTACGTCACCGCCGACGAGCGATTCGCGCGCCTGCTCGCCATCCGCCCCGGCGGCCGCGCCCTGCGCATCCACCGGCTGCGCCTGGCCGACGGCGAGCCGATGTCGATCGACACGTCGCTGCTGCCCGCCCGCCGCTTCCCCGGCCTGCGCAAGGAGCTGCCGCGGCACGACTCCCTGTACGAGACGCTGGCGACCGCCTACGACGTACACCTGGCCGAGGCCGAGGAGACCATCGAGACGGTCCTGGCGACGCCGGACGACGCGAGTCTGCTCGGCGTCGACGTCGGCCTGCCCCTGCTCCTGCTGTCCCGGCACGCCTTCGACACCGACGGCGAACCGGTCGAGTGGGCGCAGTCGCTCTACCGCGGCGACCGCTACAAGTTCATCACCCGCCTCCGGCGACGGCAGGAGACCCCCTGACCTCCGTCCACCTCGGGCGAATGACGCGCCGCATGAGTCGCTAGAGTCGCGCGGGTGAGCGTCCTCGTCGTGACCGGTACCGACACCGGAGTCGGCAAGACGGTCGTCACGTCCGCGGTCGCGGCCCTGGCACGTACGCGCGGCGCCTCCGTGGCGGTGGTCAAGCCCGCGCAGACGGGCGCGGGCCCCCGGCAGCCCGGCGACCTCGACGAGGTGCGCCGTCTCGCCGGCGTCGCCGACCTGCACGAGTTCGCGCGCTATCCCGCCGCCCTGGCCCCGGCCGCCGCGGCGCGGCTCGCCGGGCTGGCCCCGCCCGACCTCGCGGCGTGCGCGGCCCAGATCAAGGCGCTCGACCGCGACCTGGTGCTCGTCGAGGGCGCCGGCGGGCTGCTGGTCCGCTACGACGAGGAGGGCGGCACGCTCGCCGACCTGGCGCGCGCTCTCGGCGCCGCCGTGCTCGTCGCCGTACGCCCCGGCCTGGGCACGCTCAACCACACGGCGCTGACGCTGGAGGCGATGGCCGGACGCGGCCTCGACCTGGCCGGAGTCGTCATCGGCGCGTGGCCGCACCGGCCCGGGCTGGATGACCTGTGCAACGTACGCGACCTGGAGACCGTCGCGGCCCGGCCGCTGGCGGGTGCGATTCCGGCGCGGTCGGGGCGGCTGACGGGGCCGGAGTTCCTGCTCGCCGCACGCGACGGCCTCGCGCCGCACCTGGGCGGAGTCTTCGACCCGGTGCGGTTCCGTGAGGATTGCCATGCCCGTGCGCAGACGCACGGCGAACTGATCCCAGGAGAGGAAGAGCCGTGAGCGACAACGCGCCCACGACCGACAGCGCATCCGCCGACATTCTCACCGTCGCGCGTGCGCAGGTGCTCGACAAGGGTGAGGGCCTCGGCGAGCGGCAGGTCTATGAGTGCCTGACGCTTCCCGACGACCGGGTGGAGGAGCTGCTCGCCCTCGCGCACGAGGTGCGCATGCGGTGGTGCGGGCCCGAGGTCGAGGTCGAGGGGATCATCTCCGTCAAGACGGGCGGCTGCCCGGAGGACTGCCACTTCTGCTCCCAGTCGGGCCAGTTCGAGTCCCCCGTACGCACGGCGTGGCTGGACATCCCCTCACTCGTCCAGGCCGCCAAGGAGACGGCCGCGACCGGCGCGACGGAGTTCTGCATCGTCGCCGCCGTACGGGGGCCGGACGCTCGCCTCATGGGGCAGGTGCGCGAGGGCGTGGCGGCCATACAGAAGGAGGTGGACATCAACATCGCGTGCTCGCTCGGCATGCTGACGCAGGACCAGGTCGACGAACTCGCGGCGATGGGCGTCCACCGCTACAACCACAACCTCGAGGCGCCGAAGTCGCACTTCCACCAGGTCGTGACCACCCACACGTGGGAGGAGCGCTGGGAGACGTGCGAGATGGTGCGCGCGGCCGGCATGGAGCTGTGCTGCGGCGGCATCGTCGGCATGGGCGAGACGGTCGAGCAGCGCGCGGAGTTCGCCGCCCAGCTCGGCGAACTGGCGCCGGACGAGGTGCCGCTCAACTTCCTCAACCCGCGTCCCGGCACTCCGTTCGCCGGCTACCCGCTGGTGGAGGGCGCCGAGGCGCTCAAGACCATCGCGGCGTTCCGGCTCGCGCTGCCGCGGACGATCCTGCGGTACGCCGGCGGGCGCGAGCTGACACTCGGCGATCTCGGCACCAGATCGGGCATGCTCGGCGGAATCAACGCCATCATCGTCGGCAACTACCTCACGACGCTCGGCCGTCCGACAAACTGTGACTTGGCAGATGCTCGGATGAGTTGAAAATGCCGATCAAGGCATTGTCACAAACGCTCTAGAACCATTCGGCGCCCGCTACCGTCGAAGTTCGGACAGCAGTGTCACCGGACAGAAGGATGGTCATGATGAGGACGGTGGTCGGAGCAGGCCTCAGCGGCCTCGCACTGCTCGTTTCAGGGTGCGCCGGAGATTCGCAGGCCCAGGTCGACGAGACCCCCAGCCTCGGCTCGGCGCGACGCGCTCGTGCTGCGCACGATGGTCACGGGGGGCATCGGCGGCCTGGGCGGGCCCGGCGCGATGCCGGACTTCTCCCTCTACGGCGACGGGACCGCGATCGCCGGCGGCACCCAGCCGACCGAATACCGCCTCACCACTCAGGCGCTGCGGCGGCTCGTCGCCGCGGCGTCCAAGGCCAGGCTCGGCACGCCACGTACGGTCGACAACCCGAACATCGCCGACGCGACGTACACCGTCATCACGTTCGTGACCGGCGGACGGGCGCGGGTGACGAAGATCATCAACGAGGGGCACGCCGACGACCCGGCGAAGGGATTCCTGCGCCGGCTCGACCCGGCGACCTGGCCGCGCGGCGACCAGACCACCGATCCGCGCCCCTACCGGCCCGCGGCGCGTCGCGGTGCTCGCCTACCCGGCGGCAATACCGGCACCGACCCCGCGCCGAAGTGGCCGCTGCAAGCCCGCTGACCACCGGCACCCATGTCGGCGCGGCCACCTGCAGCGTGCTCACCGGCGCGACGTCGCCAGGGTCGAGCGCGCGGCCGAGCGGCCCGAGTGGCAGGACCACGGCAGGTCCTTCCACGTGGGGGTGCGCCTGCTGCTGCCCGACGAGCCGGACTGCGCCGGCGCTGAACCGAGTGACCGTTATCGACTCGTGATCTGGACAAGACCGAAACGTCATCGCCCGCGTTCAGAGTGGCCCCGAGCGAAACACATCGTTTCCGAAAGGGCCGCTCATGCCTCACGATGACCCGCGTCCGGCCAGTCCCGCCGTACGCGTCGTGGTCGCGATCCTGCTGATCGCGCCGTTCGTCGTCTATCTCGCCGTCCCGAGCTACGCCAGGATCACGCCGCGGCTCGCCGGGTTCCCGTTCTTCTACTGGTGGCAGCTCCTCTGGGTGATCATCACCGCGGTGTTCGTCGGCGCGCGCGTACCTGCTCACGCGCCGGTCGCGCCGCGCGTCCGCCGAGGGCGGCGAGTGATGGGCGACGTCAACGGCGTCGAACTGGCCATCTTCGTCGGCTGTCTTCGCCCTCGTCACGGCGATGGGCTTCACGGCCGCGCGCTGGCGGCGCGGGCAGACCCTCATGCACCTGGACGAGTGGGGGCTCGGCGGGCGCAGCTTCGGCACCTTCACCACCTGGTTCCTGCTCGGCGGCGACCTCTACACCGCGTACACCTTCATCGCGGTCCCCGCGGCGGTCTTCGCCGGCGGCGCCATGGGCTTTTGGGCCCTCCCGTACGCCGCGATCGCCTACCCGATCGTGTTCCTGATCGGCCCGCGCCTGTGGTCGGTCGCGCACGTCCACGGCTACGTCACGACGGCCGACTTCGTACGCGGCCGGTTCGGCTCCCGGTCGCTCGGCCTGGCCGTCGCCGTCACCGGGATCATGGCGATGATGCCCTACATCGCGCTCCAGCTCGTCGGCATCCAGGCCGTGCTGACGGTGATCGGGCTGACCGGCTCCGGGCTCGCCAAGGACCTGCCGCTGCTCATCGCGTTCGCGCTGCTGGCCGCCTACACCTACACCTCGGGCCTGCGCGCGCCGGCGCTGATCGCGTTCGTCAAGGACACCCTGATCTACGTTGTGATCATCGTCGCCGTCGTCTATCTCCCGACGAGGCTCGGCGGCTGGCGGCACGTCTTCGACAGCGCGCAGGCCGAGCCTGGCCAGGCCCAACCCGGCGACCGGGAAGCCCACCGGCTCGCTCATCACCGGCGAGATGACCCACTGGGCGTACGGGACGCTCGCGCTCGGGTCGGCGCTCGCGCTGTTCATCTATCCGCACACGGTGACCGGCGCCCTCGCGTCCGGCCGGCGCGACGTGATCAAACGGAACGCCGCGCTGCTTCCCGCGTACTCCCTGCTGCTCGGGCTGCTCGCCCTGCTCGGCTATCTCGCGCTGGCCCGGCCGGACGTCGCCGCGGCGGTCAGGGCGGCGAAGAACCCGCAGCTCGCGGTGCCGCTGCTGTTCGACCACATGTTCCCGAGCTGGTTCGCCGGGGTGGCGTTCGCGGCCATCGGCGTCGGCGCGCTCGTACCGGCGGCGATCATGTCGATCGCGGCGTCGAACCTGTTCACGCGCAACGTCTACACGGAGTTCCTCCGGCCGGACGCCTCGCCCGCCGAGCAGACGCGCGTGGCGCGAATCGTGTCGCTGCTGGTCAAGGTCGGTGCGCTGGTGTTCGTGCTGGCGTTCGACAAGACGCTGTCGATCAACCTGCAACTGCTCGGCGGGCATCTGGATCGTGCAGACGTTCCCCTCGCTCGGGCTTCGGCCTCTACACCCGCTGGTTCCACCGCTGGGCGCTGCTCGCGGGCTGGGCGGTGGCCATGGTCTACGGCACCCTCACCGCGTACGGGCAGAGCTCGCCCGCGCAGCGGCACTTCGCCCAGTCCATCGCGAACGTCCCCTTCCTCCACCACACCGCCTACATCGCGCTGACCGCGTTCGTCCTCAACATGGTCGATCGCCACGGTCCTCACGGTGATCCTCCGGGCCGCGCGGCGTCGCCGGACGGCATCGATGCGACCGTACGGGCCGACTACACCGCCGACGCCGATGACGCGAGCACGCGGGAGCTGCCCGAGCTGGTCGAGTGAGCCTGCGCCGCGCTACCCCGCGGTTCGACGGCCCGGATCTTCGGACCGGGGGCCACTTCCACTTTGTGGTGTTCTAGGCTCAGACCGTGAGCGAGGAGACGCGGTCCGGACACCGCGCCGCCCCCAGAGCCGCAGCCTCCGGCACCACCGGGCCGGATCGAGATCCGGATCGCGCGCCCCGACGAACTCGGCCAGATCGGCGAGCTCACCGCGGCCATCTACGTCGCCGCCGGATACGTCAGTCCCGACAGCGGCTACCTCAAGCAACTGCGCGACGCCGCCTCCCGCAGCCGCGAGGCCGAACTGACGGTGGCCTGCACGACGGCGAGCCGGCCGGGACGGTGACCTACTGCCCGCACGGCAGCTCGTGGGCGCAGCTGACGGTCACGGGCGAGGCGGAGTTCCGCATGCTCGCCGTGGTGCCGGCCGCGCGCGGGCTCGGCCTCGGCGAGACGCTCGTCCGCCACTGCATAGCGCGTGCACGCGAGGACGGCTGCCACACGCTACGCCTGTCCACCGAGCCGATGATGCACGCCGCCCATCGCATCTACCGCCGCCTGGGCTTCACGCGCACGCCGGAGCGCGACTGGCGGCCGCAGCCGGGCGTGGAGGCGCTGCTGACGTACGCGCTCGCGCTCTGAGTCGTCGCCGCCACCGCGCTGGAGTACGCTGCTGGACCGTGACGGCGACCTACTGCGACCACTGCGGAGAGGCCCTGGCCGGCGGCGACCACGGCCGCTGCGTGCGGGCACGGACGATGGAGCCCCCGCGCTACTGCGCGGACTGCCGCCGCCGCCTGGTCGTCCAGGTGACGCCGGGCGGCTGGACCGCCGCCTGTACCAGGCACGGCACACGTACGGCGCCGTCCCCGCGCTGAACCGTACGCGAGGCGGCCGCCGGTGTGCGTGACGGCGCCGGGGCTACTCGATGACGGCGATCAGGTGGCCTTCCTGAATGACGTCGCCCTCGGCGACCTTCAGGCCGACGACCGTGCCGGAGTCCTCGGTCAGGACCGGGATCTCCATCTTCATGGACTCGAGGATGACGATCGTGTCGCCCTCCTCGACGGCGTCGCCCTCCTGGACGACCACCTTCCACACGTTCGCCACCATTTCCGCGCGTACCTCAGCCAACGCGGCTCCTCTCCTCAGACGCCGGCGCGTGCCGGACGCGGTCCTTCGATCACCATTGTGGGCCCGCGGGCCATCAGGCGCGCATCCGGCTCACCAGCCCGGTGTCGTACTCACCCGAGACGAACTCCGGCTCGGCCAGCAGCTCGCCGAAGAACGGCAGGTTGGTCTCGCAGGCCCTCGATGCGGAAGGCGCCGACCGCCGTACGCGCCGTGGCGAGCGCCTGGGCCCGGTCCGCACCGTACACGCAGAGCTTGGCCAGGAGCGGGTCATAGAACGGGGTGACCTTGTTGCCGGCTCGGTAGCCGGCGTCGACCCGGATCACGTCGCTCGACGGCTCGTCCCAGACCGTGATCTCGCCGGGGCTGGGCAGGAACCGCTGCGGGTCCTCGGCGTAGACGCGGAACTCGATCGCGTGCCCGCGCGGCTCGGCCGCGGCGAACGTGACCGGCTCGCCGGCCGCCACCAGGAGCTGCTGTTCGACCAGGTCGATGCCGGTGACCAGCTCGGTGATCGGGTGCTCGACCTGGAGCCGGGTGTTCATCTCCAGGAAGACGAACTCCTGGGCGAGCGGATCGACCAGGCACTCGACGGTGCCGGCGCCGCGGTAGCCGACCGCCTCGCCGGCGCGCACGGCCGCGGTGAGCATGCGGGCGCGCAGTTCCGGGCCGACGCCGGGCGACGGCGTCTCCTCCACGACCTTCTGGTGCCGGCGCTGCACCGAGCAGTCGCGCTCGCCGAGGGCGACGACGGTGCCGTCGGCGAGGCCGAGGATCTGGACCTCGACGTGCCGGGCCCGCTCGACGAAGCGTTCGAGCAGCACGTCGGGGCTGCCGAAGAACCGCTCGGCGCGCGTACGTGCCGTGTCGAACGCCTTACGCAGCTCCGCCTCGTCGTAGGCGACGCTCATGCCGATGCCGCCGCCACCGCCGGAGGCCTTGACCATGACGGGATAGCCGATGCCGGCGGCGACCGCGGCGTCGGCGTCGGGCACGGGCTCGCGGGTGCCCTCCGCGACCGGGACGCCCGCCTTCTCCATGAGGTTGCGGGCGTTGATCTTGTCGCCCATCGCGGTGATGGCCTCCGGCGGGGGCCCGATCCAGACCAGGCCCTCCTCCAGCACCCGGCGCGCGAAGCCGGCGTTCTCGGCGAGGAACCCATAGCCCGGGTGGACCGCACGCGCGTTGGTGCGCCTGGCCGCCTCCATCACCGCGTCGACGTCGAGGTAACTCTTCGCGGGCTGCGGCGGCCCGATCAGCACCGCCTCGTCGGCCTCGGAGACGTACGGCAGGTCGGCGTCGGCCTCGGAGTAGACCGCGATCGCCTTGATCCCCAGTGACCGTACGGTTCGGATCACGCGCCGGGCGATCTCCCCGCGATTGGCCACCAACACCGACTCGAACACCGGTCCTCCTCAAATCGTCGCGTCAGATCAGGCAGGATAACCACGTGCCGGGCGGTGGGCGCGCCGCGCGCCGGCAAATCTCCAGGTGCCGCCTTGTCAGCGCATGCGGTCGACGACGTGGCCGAGCGCCTCGACCACGGTCGGGTCGTACTCCGCGGCCGAGTCGCCCCGCAGGCGTTCGAGCACGGCGGCCGACCGGTCGCGGTCGGACGAGGACCCGACGAGATCATCGTAGGCGTTCGCGACCTTGATGACGCGGCTCGCCAGCGGCGGCCGTGTGCCGGCGGCCGCGCGGTAGGGCTCGGACTGGCGGCGCACGATCTCGGCGACGTCGTGCAGCACGCCGGTCTTGGTGATCACCCCGGCGCCCAGACCGGCGATGCGGCGCTGCTCGCTGGGCGAGGCCAGCACGGTCGCGCCGCCCGGGATCGGATCGCGCAGCGACAGCTGGCCGATGTCGTGCATGAGCGCGGCGTACTCGAGTTCGAGCAACGCCTCCTCGGTCATTCCCAGCTCGCGCCCCATCGCGACGGCCAGTTGACTGACCCGACGCGAGTGTCCCGCCTCGACGTAGCCGCCGACCTCGGTGACCTGCGACAGGGCACGTACGGTCTGGAGGTAGGTGGCGCGGATGCCGGCGAAGCGGCGGAACGCCACCTGGGTCACGAGGATCGGCGCGGTGAACACCAGCAGGGCGACCGGGCCCATCACGAACATGCTCACCGCGATGAGCATGCCCGTGGCGCCCGACGAGGCGCAGAGCGGCATCTTCGCGCGCGCCTCGTCGCCGAGCGCGATGCCGAACCGCGTGTGCACCGCTTCGGCGCGTATCGTCGCCGCGACCGCCACCTCGGCGCAACAGGCGAGCATGACCGTCAGCGCCATCACCGTGATGAGCAGCGGCCAGTGGTGGCGTAACGAGGAGTGCCCGATCGGGCGGAAGATGAAGGCCACGAGCGCCGGGCTCAGGATTCGGCGTGCCATCGCGTCAAGCGCGGGGATCCGGCCGACCGCGACGTGGGGCAGCGACGCCGATGAGCGTGCCGCAGGCGGTCACGGTCACCGCCTGGAACGGCGAGTGGGTGGCCGGTTCGTTCCCGACGCGCAGCAGCAGGGCGTACCCGAGGGCGCCCGCGCTGGCGATCGGGGCCACCTCGCGGTTGCCGGGCATGATCATGCGGAGGAGCTCGCCGACCGCGATCAGCGCGCCGAACATGATGGCGGTGCGCGAGTCGCGCAGGCCGACCGCGCCCACCTGCGTCACGGACGCGAGAACGAGCATGCCGGCCGCCGCGATCAGCAGGAGCTGGGCGGAGTCGAGCGACTGCCAGACCGGTCGCGGCCGTCCCGGCCGGCCCACCGGGGTGCTCGCCGAGGCGCTCACCGGCCCGCGCCCTCGCCGGCGGTCACCGGACGCCGTCGCTCGCGACGCGCAGCGGTGCGCTGGGGTCGTCGTGGTCCTGCTGCGTCGTCTCGACGTCCTCGCCCTCCGGCGGGGTGACCGGGTCGGGCTGGGTCCATCCCTGCGCCCGCAGGGCGGCGATGAACGCCTCGACCAGTTCGGGGTCGAAGTGGGTGCCCGCGCAGCGCCGCAGCTCGGAGATGCCCTCCTCCAGCGAACGCGCGGGGCGGTAGGACCGCGTGGAGGTCATCGAGTCGAAGGCGTCGGCCACCGAGATGACCCGGGCGAACTTCGGGATCTCCGAGCCGGCCAGGCCCATGGGGTAGCCGGTGCCGTCCATCCGCTCGTGGTGGTGCATGATCCCGGCGAGCGCCTCGTCGAGGAAGCCGATCTCGCGGACGATCTCCAGGCCGCGCATCGGGTGCAACTGGATCGCGGCGTACTCCTCCTCGGTGAGGTCGCCCGACTTCTGCAGCACCTTGGTCGGCACGCCGAGCTTGCCGACGTCGTGCAGCATCCCGGCGTAGCGGATCGCGCCGACCCGCGACGGCGGCATGCCGATCGCCTGGGCGATCATGGCCGAGCCACGCGACACGCGCTCGCTGTGACCGCGTGTGTAGTAGTCCTTGGTCTCCACGGCCTGGCAGAGCGCGGCGATGGTGGCGGCGTGCGCCTGCTGCTGCGCGCTGGTCTGCTCGAACGCCCAGCGGGCGAGCAGCATCGGCAGCAGCACGAGCACCGCCGAGAAGGGCCCGATGGTCCCCCAGGGCGCGGCGATCAGCAGGCCGAACATGCCGTACGAGAGCTGGCCGGCCGTGAGGTAGCCGATCGGCCGCCAGCGGAACCCCCACACGGGCGCGGTCTTGGTCAGCACGAGGACCACGCCGATGAGGGCCAGGTTGACCGCGACGTAGGTGCCGACCGCGCCGAGATAGGGCCCGACGATGCCGGGGAAGGAGCCGTTGCTCGGCTTTCCGATGTCGCCGCCGCAAGCGGTGTAGACGACGCCGGACAGAAAGCCCGCGAGAGCGAACTGCGCGCCGTTGAAGAGCCGTTTGACCACGCCCATGTCGCGGCCCATGTCACGGCGCCACGCGAGAATCGCCGAGGCGCCCACGATCGCGGCGCCGGCCGGGCCGAGCAGCACCACCGAGGCCAGACCGGCCGAGTAGCTCAGCGAGACGCGTGCGTTGTCGCTGTTGAGCAGGGCCGGGACGGACTCACAGAGCACCGAGAGCAGGGCGAGGACGGCGAGTGTGGTCCAGTCGATGCCGTCAAGTGATGAGAGACCGATGGACGAGGCCGCGAGCACGACGACCGTGCAGACATACGCCCATGCGGCGAGGGGTAGTCCACGCAATGCCGCCCCCACGAGATTTATGGGCTAAACCCAGGACACGCCTTGACGCATTTCCTGCCTCCCCAGAGCCTGACTCACCGCCCCGTCTCCGCTGGACGCCGAAGAATCGGAGGTAAGCGTAACCCGATGGGCTCGGCTCACGCAGACCCCCGGGGAAACGTGAGCAAAGCGTGAATGAATCGTCACCTGCGGGCTGCACACGCACCCGGCGGCGACATACTCGTCACTCGACGAGGTTCGCACGCACCTGCTGGATTCGCACGAGCACCTTCGCCCGCAGGTCCTGCGGCACCGGATCGCAGCCGCAGCTCTTGTGCACGAGCTTCTTGACCGACTCCTCCAGGCCGTACTCCCGCAGGCACGGCCCGCACTCGTCGAGGTGCTGCTTGATGTCGGAGCAGCCGTGCTCGTCCAGCTCGCCGTCCAGATAGGAGTAGATGCGGGCGAGCACCTCGGTGCAGGGGGTCTCGTGGGGCTTTCCGCAGCTCATCTCGCCACCTCGCTCAGCGGCACACGCGCAGCGGGATTCCGTACGCTCATGCGGAGTCCTCCTTGCGCTGGCCCCCGTTCGCGCGGGCGAGCCCGCGCTCACGCGCGTAGTCTTCGAGCATCGTGCCGGAGCTGGCGCCTGCCGCGGTGCAGCCGGGACATCACGGTGCCGATGGGTGTGCCCATGATGTCGGCGATCTCCTTGTAGGCGAAGCCCTCGACGTCGGCGAAGTAGACCGCCATGCGGAAGTCCTCGGGCAGCGCCTGCAGCGCCCGCTTCACGTCGGAGTCGGGAAGGTGCTCCAGCGCCTCGGCCTCCGCGGACTTCAGGCCGGTCGAGGTGTGCGACTCGGCCCGCGCGAGCTGCCAGTCCTCGATCTCCTCCGACGCCGACTGCTTCGGCTCCCGCTGCTTCTTGCGATAGGAGTTGATGAAGGTGTTCGTGAGGATGCGGTAGAGCCAGGCCTTGAGGTTGGTGCCCTCCTGGAACTGGTGGAAGGATCCGAACGCCTTGGCGAACGTCTCCTGGACCAGATCCTCCGCGTCGGCGGGATTGCGCGTCATACGGAGCGCGGCGGAGTAGAGCTGGTCGAGGAACGGGAGCACGTCACGCTCGAAGCGCCGCGAGCGCTGCTCCAGCGTCTCCACTGCCTCGGGTACCTGACCCACCTCCTCCGTCGCGCCGAACCCGGCGTCGAAAACCATACGCTCCAGACGATAGCGGGTGCGCGGCTGGCGCTATCGCGCCGGTCCGCCAGCAAGACGGCCATCATCACCTCGAACTTTCCCCGTCCAGTGTCCGTTATGACGCTGTGCAACGCGCTACACGCCCGCGGGATTCCCGGGGAGTGGGGGAATGCTCCGGCAGACCGGCATGAAGGGTGAGCTCATGCCGCCAACAGGGAAGGATTGGGAGAAATGCATCCCCGAGGAGCCGCCGTGCTGTCCATTCCGGCGAAGCATCCCGCAGTGGGCGAGCCCGAGACGCTCGCGAGCTACTGGACCTTCTACTGGGCCGTCGCCGCCGCACAGCTGTCCCGATGGCTGCCGCGCCGGACCGTCGCGGATACTCGATCTGTCCGGACACGCAGGCGCGCTACGCCGACCAGGCCGCGAACGCGGGCCACACCGTCGTCGAGGTACGCGACGCGCCGCGCGGCACCCCGCGGCCCCGGCGCACCCGCACGGTCGTCGCCGACGCGGCCTCGCTCGGGTTCCTCTCCCCCGGCTCCTTCGACGCCGTCGTGGCCGAGGGCCGCGCGCTGTCGCGCCATCTCGTCACCGAGGACGTCGTGGCCGAGATCGCCCGGGTGCTGCGACCCGGCGGCCGGGTGCTGCTGAGCGTCGACTCGCTGGTGCTCGGCATGGCGATCCTCGCCGAGCAGAACTACTGGGCCCACCTGTCCGACGTGCCGCGCTCGGAGGTCGTCCTCGTGCCCTGGCCGGACGGCTCGATCACCCGGTGCTTCGGCGTCGAGCAGCTGCGCGAGCTGCTCACCGAAGCCGGCCTGGAGGTCGAGTGGATCAGGCCGCGCACGGCGCTGTCGCCCTCGACCGTCGAACACGTCCTCGCCTCGAGCCCCCAGGCGCTGACCCGCCTCGTACGCGCCGAGCTGACCGCACCACAGGCCGACGAGCCGGTCGGCATCCACCTGGTCGCCAGCGCGATCAAGAAGGTCCCGGCACCAGAGCAGGACGCGGACCAGCCGGGGTCAGACCTGGGTTAGCCGAGGCTGGACGTGAGTTGTCCGGGGCTGGACGCAAGCGGCCGCCGAACGTCACGCGGGCGGGTAGAGCCGCCTCACGTCACGCGGTGGTCTAGCGCCGGGCTTCGTCGTGTTTCGCCTGGCAGGCGAGGCAGCGGGCCGCCTCAGGGCGCGCCTCGAGGCGGCCCTCGGGGATCGTCTGGTCGCAGTCGACGCACGTGCCGTAGGTGCCCGCCTCCGCACGCGCCAGCGCGGCGAGCACCTCGGCGCGCTGCTCGCGCATCGCGTCGAGTGAGGCGTCGATCCGGCCGGCGTCGGACAGGCTCGCGCCCGCGTCGGCCGTGTGCTGCTCGGCCTCCGGGTGCTCGTCCTGGAGGACGGCGATCGAGCGGTCGAGGTCGGCGAGCGTCTCGTCGAGACGTCTGCGCGCGGTGTCCGTAGCCATGTGCACCTCGGTCAGAAGAGGGTGGGGGGAGCAGAGGATGAGTACTTCGGGGACGGGCTCGACGAGCGTAGGCCCGTTGTTGGCCACCTTGTTCACGGCCCGCGACACCGGGAAGGACTCCAGCCTTCCCGCGGCGGCGGGCACCAGCAGCGAGCGCACCTCGTCGGGACCGGTCAGCGCCGGGTCCAGCCACGCCTCCCAGCGATCCGGCTCCACGAGCATCGGCATCCGGTCGTGGATGCGCCCCACGTCGTCGGTCGCCTCGGTCGTGATGACGGTACAGCTCAGCAGGCGCTCGCCGGGCTCGCCGGGCGGCCGCCACCTCGCGTACAGCCCGGCCATGGGCAGCACACCCCCGCCGGCGGGGCGGATGAAGTGGGGCCGCTTGACGCCGTCCTCGCCGGTCTCCCACTCGTAGTAGCCGTCGGCGGGCACCAGGCAGCGGTGCAGCGCGAACGAGCGGCGGAAGGCCGGCTTCTCGTGCGCGGTCTCGGCCCGCGCGTTGATCAGGCGCGCGCCGATCGAGGCGTCCTTGGCCCAGAAGGGGACGAGCCCCCACCGCGCGACGTGAAGTTCGCGCACGTCGCGTGTCAGGACCACGGGCACGGGCTTGGTCGGCGCCACGTTGAAGTCGGGCTCCAGCTCTTCGGCGGCCTCGTCGTCCTCCTCGATGCCGAAGAAGTCGATGAGGTCCTGACGCCCGCGTGTCGACGCGTACCGGCCGCACATCGCCCAGAGTGCTCCTCTCGGTGTTCGAACCGTGCTTGACCGCGCTTTCGATGGGCATGTTCAGCGTTATGCAGATCTTCAGGACCATCGCGCGGCCACTCGTCGCGGCGCCATTCATGGTCACCGGACTCGAGACATTGCGCAATCCGGCCCCCCGCGCCGACCAGGTCGGCCCCGTGCTCAAGCCGCTCGCCGACCGGGTGTCCTGGCTCCCGTCGAAGGATCCGGAGACGCTCGTACGCATCCAGGGCGCGATCAGCCTCGGCGCCGGCGCGTTGTTCGCGCTGGGCCGGTTCGAGCGCCTGACGACGCTCCTTCTCGCCGCCGAGCTGATGCCGGCGCTGGTCACCGACCACCAGTTCTGGAAAGAGGACGACGCGGACCGCCGCACCGTCGAGCGCGCCCTGTTGCTCAAGAACGCCGCTCTGTTCGGCGCCCTCCTGTATGCGGGCGCGGCGCCGAGCCGCCACCGGCCGGTCAAGGCGGCCAAGACGAGCCTGCGCGAGGCACGTCTGCAGGCGGCGATCGCCAAGGCGGAGGCCGGCCGCAAGGCCGAGCGCGCCCGGCGCAAGGCGGGCAAGCGCGCCGCGCAGACGCAGCGCAGGGCAGCGCGGCTCACCGGCCGCTGAGCGAGACGACCTCGTCGACCCGACGGAGGATCGGCGTCGCCCCGGGAACGGCCGCGCGGTGCGTGACCAGCAGCAGCGTGCGATCCTCCGCCGCGTCGACCAGCCGGGCGAGCGCGGCTTCGTCGCCGGTGCCGTCGTCGTCGACGATCAGCACCGGCAGGTCGGCCAGCAGTGCGCGCGCCAGGGCGACACGCTGCCGCGACAGGCCGTCGTCGCCCACCGCGGAGCCGGGCCGCAGCCCGGCACGGCGCGCGGCGTCCGCGATCTGCGCGTCCGTCGCGTCCGGCCGCGCGACACCGACATTGGCGGCGACGTCGCCGGGCCCGATCGCGGTGTCACGCGCGCAGAGCCCGATCACCGCGGCCACGTCGGCGCGCGACAGGTCGGCCAGCTCGACGCCGCCCAGCGTCACGTTGCCCTCGTAGTCGAGGAGGCGAAGCAGCACCGCGGTGAGCGCCGAGGCGCCGGCCCGGTCGCGGGCGAGCAGCGCGGCACGCCGCCCCGGCGGCAGCACCAGGTCAAGGTCATCGAACGCGATCGGCTCACCGCCCGGCCGACGGGTGCGAAGGCCCGCGAGGCGCAGCTCGTACGGGCCCGCGGGCAGCGGCACGTGCGGCTCGGCGATCATGGTGTCCGGACGATTCACTGTCGCCTCCCGGGTGTCTCGCGTGATGTGACGTCACCGTAGCCAGGGGGTACGACAGTCTCCGCGCGAGCTGCCGGAGCACGACCTCGGCGTTCCGCGAGATCTGGCCCGGTACCCTTTCACCCATGCCTCAGATGTGGTCCGCGCCCGCCGCCGACGAGCCGGCCGACGCCCGGATCGCGCTGCCCGGGTCCAAGTCGATGACCAACCGCGCGCTGATCCTCGCCGCGCTGGCCGCCGAGCCGTCGCTGATCCGCCGCCCGCTGCGCAGCCGCGACACGCTGCTGATGGCCGGCGCGCTACGCGGCCTCGGCGCGACCGTCGATGACGAGGGCGACGACTGGCGGGTCACGCCCAGCGAGCTGCGCGGTCCCGCGACCCTCGACGTCGGCCTGGCCGGCACGGTGATGCGGTTCGTGCCGCCCGTGGCCGCGCTGGCGCGGGGCGACGTGCGCTTCGACGGCGACCCGTACGCACGCAAGCGGCCGATGGGCACGATCCTGGCCGCGCTGCGCGTGCTCGGCGCCGAGGTCGAGGGCGACGCGCTGCCGTTCACCGTGCGCGGCGCGGGCGCCGTGCCCGGCGGCTCGGTGACGATCGACGCCTCCGGCTCCTCCCAGATGGTCTCGGGGCTGCTGCTGGCCGCGCCGCGCTTCGCCAAGGGCGCCGAAGTACGCCACGAGGGACCCCCGGTGCCCTCGGGCGCACACCTGACGATGACGGTGCGGATGCTCCGCGACGCGGGCGCCTCGGTGGAGACCGGCACGGACGTGTGGCGGGTGCTGCCCGGCGTGCTGCGCGGCGGCGAGGCCGGCATCGAGCCCGACCTGTCCAACGCCGCGCCGTTCCTGGCCGCCGCGCTGGTGACCGGCGGCAGCGTGACCGTGCTCGACTGGCCGGCCGAGACGACGCAGCCCGGCGACGAGTTGCGCCGCCTGCTCGCCGAGATGGGCGGCTCGGTCTCCCTCGACGGCGGCGACCTGACCGTACGCGGCGGGGCGATCCACGGCATCGACGCCGACCTCGGCGCCGTGAGCGAGCTGAGCTGCGTGCTCGCCGCCCTGGCCGCGCTGGCGGACGGGCCGTCGCGGCTGCGCGGCATCGCGCACATGCGCGGCCACGAGACCGACCGGCTGGCCGCGCTGACCGCCGAGATCAACGGGCTGGGCGGCGACGTACGCGAACTGCCCGACGGCCTGGAGATCAGGCCGCGGCCGCTGCGCGGCGGCGTCTTCCACACCTATGACGACCACCGGATGGTGATGGCGGGCGCCGTTTTGGGTCTGGCCGTGCCGGGCGTCGAGGTGGAGAATCCCGCCACGGTGGGCAAGACGCTCCCCGAGTTCACCGGGCTCTGGGCGGAGATGTTGCGCTAGGCATGGCACGCGACTGGGCGCGGCTCGACGAGGACGACGTGCGGATACGACCGGGGAAGGGCTCCCGGCCGCGTACCCGCCGGCGTCCCGCGCACGACGACGCCGTGGGCGGCTTCGTGCTGGCGGTCGACCGCGGCCGCTACACCTGCCTGGTCGGCGACCACCACGTCACGGCGATGCGGGCGCGGGAGATGGGCCGTAAGAGCGTCGTCGTCGGCGACCGCGTACGCCTCGTGGGCGACGTGGCGGGCGGCCCGGACTCACTGGCGCGGGTCGTGGCCCTGGAGCCGCGCACCTCGACGCTGCGGCGCACCGCCGACGACAGCGACCCGATCGAGCGCGTCATCGTCGCCAACGCCGAGAGCCTGGTCATCGTCACCGCGCTGGCCGACCCGCAGCCCCGGTCCCGGATGATCGACCGCTGCCTGGTCGCCGCCTTCGACGCGGGCCTCACGCCGTTGCTCTGCCTGACCAAGGCCGACCTGGCCTCCCCGGACACGCTGGTGGACGCGTACGCACCGCTCGGCGTCGCCTACGTCGTCACCCGCAGGGACGAGCCCGTCGACCGGCTGCGCGAGCACCTGACCGGCCGCATGAGCGTGCTGGTCGGCCATTCGGGAGTCGGCAAGTCGACGCTGGTCAACGCACTGGTGCCGGACGCCGAGCGGGCGGTGAGCGAGGTCAACCCGGTGACGGGCCGCGGCCGGCACACCTCGTCGTCGGCCGTCGCGTTGCGGCTGCCGGGCGGCGAGGGCTGGATCATCGACACGCCGGGGGTGCGCGGCTTCGGCCTGGCGCACGTGAAGCCGGCCGACGTGCTGGCGGCCTTCCCCGACCTGGTCGACGGCGACGCGGAGTGCCCGCCGCACTGCACGCACGTACAGGACGACTGCGCGCTGGACGCCTGGGTCGCGGCCGGCCACGCGGACGCCTCGCGCCTGGACTCCCTGCGCCGCCTCATCCTCAGCCGCGACACCGACGAGACCTGACCCGACGCGCGGGCGGGGGCGCGCACCGGTCAGAGGACGGCACCGGCGGCGCGCCCCGGCGAGCGGCGTGACGACCCCTCACTCGCACGAGCCTCGTGCGCGACCTCACACTGGCTTGGACGCGGTCAGGGCGGTGATCGAGTCGTCGTCGCACGTGGCCCAGAAGGTCCCCACCACGTCCTCCAGGTGGTCCATGGACTCCGCACGGAACAGCACGTCCTGATATTTCGTGATGTCGTACGACAGCGTGCCCATCGCCGTCACGTCCAGCGGGCGCACGTCCATGCCGCGGAACTCCTCGATCTCCCCGTACGAGGACAGGATCCCGGCACCGTACGCCTTGAGTTCGCGGTGCTCGGCCATCACGCCGAACTCCATCGTGAACCAGAAGGTGCGGGAGACGAACTCCAGCGCCTCCGCCGACACGACCCGGCGCGCGGCCTGCCCGGCCAGCCGGTAGAGCGCGGCGAACCGGTCGTTCGCCAGGGCGTTCGCGTGGCCGATGACCTCGTGCACGACGTCCGGCTCCGGCGTGTAGAGCGGCACGGTGTGGTGCCGGATGTACTGCGTGGAGTGGAACCGCGAGTCGGCGAGCGTGCCGTAGAACTCCCGCAGCGGCACGAGACCCGCGGCGGGCAGATAGCGGAACCCGGTCAGCGGCTCCAGCCGCGCCGACACCGCCTCCAGCTGCGGCACACGGTCGCCCGGCAGGTCCAGGCGCTCCTTGCCGTCGAGGTAGCCGCCCACGGCGTACTTGCGGTGCTTGATGTCCAGTTCGGCCGAGACGATGCGCCAGACCTCGTGCTCGGCCGGGGTGTACTCCGCCGCGGGGATCGGCTCGCCGGCCACGTACGCGGCCGCGAGCGCCGCGATGGCGTTGCGCCGCGCGCGGTAGGACGGGTCGGCGAAGCCCGGATGGGTGCGGTCGAGGCGTACGACCACCTCGCCGCCGTCGTCTCGCGTGACGGGCGCGAGGTGTTGGGCTTCGTCGAACATGGCGGGCTCCTCGTACGTGTCGGTGCAGTGGCCCGCCGGCGTCGTTGACGGCGAGCCACTGACCAGAGGACAGCAGAAGCCGCCGAAGCTGGCAAGAGTGCACAGACAGGGTGGACGATCCGCTTAATTTCTGCCCGTATTACGGCTAATCTCTGGTCATGCCGCACAGTGAGATCGACGTACTCGACGCGAGGCTCCTGGAGACGATGCGTGCGCATCCGCGCATCGGGCTGACCGAGGTGGCCCGGCTGCTCGGCGTCGCGCGCGGCACCGTACAGGCACGCCTCGACAAGCTGACCGCGCGCGAGGTGATCGCCGACTTCGGGCCCACCGTACGGCCGGCGCGCATCGGCTACCCGGTCCTGGCGTTCCTCTCGCTCCAGATCGCCCAGGGGCTCGTGGCCGAGGCCGTACGCCACCTGGAGACGCTGCCGGAGGTGCTGGAGGTGCACGGCACCAGCGGCAGCTCCGACCTGCTCTGCCGCGTCGCCGCGCGCAGCACGGACCACCTCCAGGAGGTCATCGCCACCGTGCTGGCCTCCCCGTCCGTCCAGCGGACCGACACGAGCGTGGTGCTGTCGACACAGATCCCGTACCGGGTCGAACCGCTCATCCGGGCGGCGCCGCGGTAGCCGGGCCCCGCGAAGATCTTGGTACGTTCCCGCGCCTGGGCTGTCTGTATGCGCCTCTGTCGCGATAGCGTTGCACGCCGTGGCGGACTATTCGGATGACCTACGCCTTGCACATGTCATGGCGGACGCGGCCGACGATGTCGCCACGCGCCGGTTTCGCGCCCTCGACCTGCGGGTCGAGACGAAGCCCGACCTGACTCCGGTGACCGACGCCGACCGCCGGGTCGAGGAGACGCTGCGCAACACGCTCAAGCGCGCGCGGCCGCGCGACGCGGTGCACGGCGAGGAGTACGGCCGCACCGGCTACGGCCCCCGCTGCTGGGTCATCGACCCGATCGACGCCACTAAGAACTACGTACGCGGCGTGCCGATCTGGGCGACGCTCATCGCGCTGATGGAAGGCGACGATCCGGTCGTCGGCCTGGTGTCCGCACCGGCCCTCAGCCGCCGCTGGTGGGCGGCGCGCGGCGGCGGCGCATGGACCGGCCGCAGCCTCGCCAAGGCCACCCGCTGCCGCGTCTCGGGCGTCACCGACCTGCGCGACGCGTCGTTCTCCTTCTCCAGCCTGACCGGCTGGGAGGAGCAGGAGCGCCTGGACGGGTTCCTCGACCTGACCCGCTCGGTGTGGCGCACGCGGGCGTTCGGCGACTTCTGGTCCCACGTCATGGTCGCCGAGGGCGTCGTTGACGTCGCGGCCGAGCCCGAGGTGTCGCTGTGGGACGTCGCGGCGGTCCAGGTCATCGTGGAGGAGGCGGGCGGGGTGTTCACCGACTTGTCCGGCGTGCCGAGCGCCGACGGCGGCAGCGTCGTCTGCACCAACGGCCTCCTGCACGCCGCGGTGCTCGAGAAACTCGGCGGCGGGCCGCTCACCCACCGGGCCTGACGCGATATATCTTGTGATTCTGAGGAACAGCGGCCCTGGTTCCGCTCGTTCTCACTACGAGTCCACGGAACGGAGAAGATCGTGGGACGCACCGGATACGTCATCGTCGGAGTCATCGCCGCACTGATCGCTTTCATCCTGCTGCCCGGCTGGATCAAACTCCTCGGGGTCGTCCTGCTCATCGGGGTGCCGGTGGCCGGCTACCTGATGCTCGACCCGTCGCAGCGGCGGCGCCTGCGGGGGCAGACGCGCAAGCGGATCGGCTGAGCCGAGCGGCCGGCCGCCCCGGCCGCCACGGGGCGGTCGCCATCGTGACGCCAAGGAACGACGCCGATCGCCCCAAGGACGGCGACGGCTCCCGCGAGCGCCGCTAGCCGTGCCGATGTGCCGGATGGCCGCTGTGCACGCGTTCCCACCGTCCCGCCACTCCGGGCGCTTTGGCGTGTTTCGCCGGGACACACCCAAGGGTCGTCGTGGTCATGCGGTCTGCGGCAGGGCCGGGAGGATTGCCCGCCAGGGGGTGATCTCGTGGCCACGCAACGGCCCATCTTCGTGCTCGGCTGTCCACGGTCGGGCACGACGCTGCTGCGTCTCATGCTCCGCGCCCATCCACGGATCGCCGTTCCGCCGGAGACCCGCCTGCTGCTGGACGCGTACGAGAACCGCGGGGCGTACGGCGACCTGCGGCACCTGGCGAACCGCGAGGCGCTGGCGGAGTGGATCGTGGCCGGCGCGGGCACGCGCTTCGCCGGGCTGGGCCTGGATCCCCGTACGGTCGCCGAGGAGATCGCGGCCGCCCCGCCGACGCTCGGGTCGGCGCTGGAGACGGTCATGCGCGCGTACGCGCAGCGACTGGGCAAGCCGCGCTGGGGCGACCGGCGGCCGGGGTACGTCCAGCACATCGACGTGCTGCTAAGGCTGTTCCCGGACGCGCAGATCGTGCAGGTGATCCGCGACGGACGCGACTGCGTCGCCGAGTTGAAGCAGACGCCGTGGTGGCGCATGGGCGTCTACCACGCGATCGCCACGTGGACGCAGGCCCTGGACGCGGGCTCGGCCGCGGCGGAGCGGCTGCCCGCCGACGCCTACACGGAGGTGCGGTACGAGCGCCTGCGAGCCGACCGCGAGGGCGAACTCCGGCGGTTGTGCGGGTTCCTCGGTGAGGAGTACGCGCCGTCAATGGCCGAGGCGAGGTTCACGCCCGAGTGGCGCCGCTGGCATGCCGACGCCGGGGAGACGCCCGGGTCGGCGCGGCGGGCGCTGGAAGGCTGGGAGGTCGAACTCTGCGAGACGGTGATGACCGAACGACTGCTGGCGTACGGGTATGAGCCCGCGCCGACGACCCGTCCCGCCGCCCTGCACCTCGCGAGGTACGCCGCGGTAACGACCCACCGCCGCCTGGCCGCACGCAAACGCACGATGCTCGACCTGCGCCTACGCACCGCCGAGCCCCACCCGGTCGCGTCGAACTTGACTACAGTCGACGCCTGACCTCTCACCACGTCCACGCCGTGAACGCCGCAACAGTGGCCAGTGCGGGTCGGGTCGGCCACGACCGCCGCCTGACTTCGGCACCCACGTCTGCGCCGCGAAGACGCGACGGCTGCCGGAACCGTTCGGTACGAGGCCACCGCGAGCGCTGGAGACGGCCAGGAACGCGTCGGCCGCCCGCAAGTGTCCGTCCACCGGCCGCGACGCCTCGCCGGCCGCGGACGCGCGGTGCTCGGCCTGTGGCTGTGGCGCGGTGGCCGACAGGGGGCGTCAGACGACGAAGCGCTCGTCGAGTTGCTCTCGCATGTCCGCGGGCAGTTCGTGCTTGCCCGCCTTGATGCGGTCGAGGAAGTCCTTCCACGCGCTTACGCTGAAGAACAGCTTGGGACCTTCAGGGTCCTTGCTGTCACGGACCGCGATGAGGCGCTCACTCCGGCCCTCGTCGGACGCGTCGGACACCGCGCACCTCTTCTTCCACGATGCGAATATTTCGCTTCGGAGGCGACCTTGCCGCCTCTCTGGCTTTAACTTGATAAACCGTAGCAGCCACCGCGGTATGTGTCGGGAGGTTGTCACGTCCGGATGGTATCTGGCGCAACAATGCCCTCATGGCCACCGCGCGTTAGGCCGCGCCCTTCGTTACCGCGATCATCGACGTCGGCGGTGCCTGCTGATCTGGCACGGATTGCCGTGAACATCGCAGGTGGGCAGGCATCGGCGTCGGCACCGCCGCGTTAGCGGCATATGGATTTGTCGCTACATTTCAACCGGACCCACACTTCCGGCGCATTCTCGCGGCGTACGGCCGGGTATTTATCGTCGGCGCACTGGCCGGCAATCGCGAATTGGTCGTTGAATTAAAAAAAGGAAACGAGGAGGACCATCCCCTTTTGCTGGGGGGGTGGTTCTCCTCGTTTCCTGTATATGTTTATGTCCGGCGGTGTCCTACTCTCCCACACCGTCTCCGGTGCAGTACCATCGGCGCTGGAGGGCTTAACTTCCGGGTTCGGAATGGGACCGGGTGTTTCCCCACCGCTATGACCACCGAAACACCTGAGGGAACACGGTGTCGATGGAACCTGTGGTTCCCGGTCGTGTTCCGGGAACCGCATAGTGAACGCGAGTCTTTGCGCAGTCTTTCTGGTTACCGACCCCTTTTTGCGGGGGTTGGTGTGTGTTCAAGTCGCTCGGCCTATTAGTACCGGTCGACTTCACACCTTGCGGTGCTTCCATCTCCGGCCTATCAACCCAGTCGTCTAGCTGGGGGCCTTACAACCCCTAGGGGTTGGGAGACCTCATCTCGAGGAAGGCTTCCCGCTTAGATGCTTTCAGCGGTTATCCCGACCGAACGTAGCCAACCAGCCATGCACCTGGCGGTACAACTGGCACACCAGAGGTTCGTCCGTCCCGGTCCTCTCGTACTAGGGACAGATCCTCACAAGTCTCCTGCGCGCACAGCGGATAGGGACCGAACTGTCTCGCGACGTTCTAAACCCAGCTCGCGTGCCGCTTTAATGGGCGAACAGCCCAACCCTTGGGACCTACTCCAGCCCCAGGATGCGACGAGCCGACATCGAGGTGCCAAACCTTGCCGTCGATATGGACTCTTGGGCAAGATCAGCCTGTTATCCCCGGGGTACCTTTTAGCCGTTGAGCGACACCCCATCCACACGGTGGTGCCGGATCACTAGGCCCTGCTTTCGCACCTGCTCGACATGTCTGTCTCACAGTCAAGCTCCCTTGTGCCCTTGCACTCGACACCTGATTGCCAACCAGGCTGAGGGAACCTTTGGGCGCCTCCGTTACATTTTGGGAGGCAACCGCCCCAGTTAAACTACCCACCAGGCACTGTCCCCCACCCGGATCCACGGGTGCGGGTTAGACGCTCGAACCGACCAGAGTGGTATTTCACCAATGACTCCACCAGCACTGGCGTGCCGGCTTCACAGTCTCCCACCTATCCTACACAAGACGCTCCAAACGCCAATGCCAAGCTATAGTGAAGGTCCCGGGGTCTTTCCGTCCTGCTGCGCGTAACGAGCATCTTTACTCGTACTGCAATTTCACCGGGCCTGTGGTTGAGACAGTGGGGAAGTCGTTACGCCATTCGTGCAGGTCGGAACTTACCCGACAAGGAATTTCGCTACCTTAGGATGGTTATAGTTACCACCGCCGTTTACCGGCGCTTAGGTTCTCAGCTTCACCCACTCCGAAGAGTGGATTAACCGGTCCCCTTAACGTTCCGGCACCGGGCAGGCGTCAGTCCGTATACAGCGTCTTACGACTTCGCACGGACCTGTGTTTTTAGTAAACAGTCGCTTCCCCCTGGTATCTGCGACCCCCACCAGCTAACGACGCTAGTTCGGTCACCAGCAGGGGCCCCCCTTCTCCCAAAGTTACGGGGGCAATTTGCCGAGTTCCTTAACCACAGTTCACCCGATCGCCTTGGTATTCTCTACCTGACCACCTGAGTCGGTTTGGGGTACGGGCCGCCGACACACATCGCTAGAGGCTTTTCTCGGCAGCATGGGATCACTCACTTCGCCTAAATCGGCTCGGCATCACATCTCACCCTTGGTGCGCCACGGATTTGCCTATGGCGCGGGCTACATGCTTACCCCAGGACGACCACCGCCTGGGCTGAGCTACCCTCCTGCGTCACCTCATCACTTGCCTACTACCACCTCAGGTCCACTACTCCCCGGCCAGCCAGCCCGAAGGCTGAAAGACCAGCTCACAGTGTTAGTGTCAGTGGGTTCGGCATGGGCGCGTGCCAGCGGGTACGGGAATATCAACCCGTTGTCCATCGACTACGCCTCTCGGCCTCGCCTTAGGTCCCGACTTACCCTGGGCGGATTAGCCTGCCCCAGGAACCCTTGGTCATCCGGCGGAGGGGTTTCTCACCCCTCATTCGCTACTCATGCCTGCATTCTCACTCGTGTGGCCTCCACGGCTGGCTCACGCCGCCGCTTCACCGCCCACACGACGCTCCCCTACCCACCCCAACCCCTGAACCACACCCGCAAGGAGTGTGACTAGAGACGTGCTGGGGTGCCACGGCTTCGGCGGTGTGCTTGAGCCCCGCTACATTGTCGGCGCGGAATCACTTGACCAGTGAGCTATTACGCACTCTTTCAAGGGTGGCTGCTTCTAAGCCAACCTCCTGGTTGTCACGGCAACTCCACATCCTTTACCACTTAGCACACGCTTAGGGGCCTTAGCCGGTGATCTGGGCTGTTTCCCTCTCGACTACGAACCTTATCGCCCGCAGTCTCACTGCCACGCTCTCACTTACCGGCATTCGGAGTTTGGCTGACTTCAGTAAGCTTGTAGGCCCCCTAGGCCATCCAGTAGCTCTACCTCCGGCAAGAAACACGTGACGCTGCACCTAAATGCATTTCGGGGAGAACCAGCTATCACGGAGTTTGATTGGCCTTTCACCCCTACCCACAGGTCATCCCCCAGGTTTTCAACCCTGGTGGGTTCGGTCCTCCACACGGTCTTACCCGCGCTTCAACCTGCCCATGGGTAGATCACTCCGCTTCGGGTCTACAGCATGCGACTGAAGAGATTACCGAAGTAAACTCATGCGCCCTATTCAGACTCGCTTTCGCTACGGCTCCCCCACACGGGTTAACCTCGCCACACACCATAACTCGCAGGCTCATTCTTCAAAAGGCACGCCATCACACCACACCGCTTCCGAAGAAGAATGCGGGAGCTCTGACGGCTTGTAGGCACACGGTTTCAGGTACTATTTCACGCCCCCTCACCGGGGTGCTTTTCACCTTTCCCTCACGGTACTAGTCCGCTATCGGTCACCAGGGAGTATTTAGGCTTACCAGGTGGTCCTGGCAGATTCACACGGGATTTCACGGGCCCCGTGCTACTCGGGAAACGTCATATGAAGACGAGAGGGTTTCACCTACCGGACTATCACCGACTACGGTCGACCATTCCAGATCGTTCGGCTACCCTCACCGTTTTATCACTCCACACCCGGCCGGGCGGACCAGGTACAGACGCTCCCACAACCCCACACACGCAACGCCCGCCGGCTGTCACACGCGCATGGTTTAGCCCCATCCCCTTTCGCTCACCACTACTCAGGGAATCACTGTTGTTTTCTCTTCCTGCGGGTACTGAGATGTTTCACTTCCCCGCGTTACCACCAACCGCCCTATACATTCAGACGGCGGCAACACCCCATGACGAGTGCTGGGTTACCCCATTCGGAAACCCCCGGATCAACGCTCGGTTGCCAACTCCCCGGGGTATATCGCAGGCTCCCACGTCCTTCATCGGCTCCTGATGCCAAGGCATCCACCGTGTGCCCTTAAAAACTTGAACACAACAAAAAGTATCTACAAGATGCTCGCGTTCACTATGCAGTTCTCAAAACACGAACGGACACCAACCCACAAAACCACCACCAACACCCAACCCCGACACCCCCAGTGAAGGAGAAACCCTCACAAGAGACACAGGTAGCGAGTGTGGTTTGGCGGCCGGACCGGCCCGCACGCCCGGACCCACCCCGCAACCAGCGGAATGAGTCGTTAGGCGGCCTGAAGACAACAGACAACCAGGAAAACCCTGGTGCCCGTTCCCTCAGGACCCAACAGTGTGCCCGGAACCCCCGCCCCGTCTGTGTTCGTGTTCCTGAACCCACCCGCGAGGGGTGGACAGTACTGACGGCGCAGACCGAGTAGGTCGAACCGAATAGCCAGTGCTCCACTAACGAGCAGGCCCACCCACGAGACGATCGCTCGTGGCGTGAACCAGTCTGGACCTCGCCCTGACCGCGTGATGCGGCCTGCGGGCTGTGAGGCCAGGTTCGCTCCTTAGAAAGGAGGTGATCCAGCCGCACCTTCCGGTACGGCTACCTTGTTACGACTTCGTCCCAATCGCCGGCCCCACCTTCGACGGCTCCCCCCACAAGGGTTGGGCCACCGGCTTCGGGTGTTGCCGACTTTCGTGACGTGACGGGCGGTGTGTACAAGGCCCGGGAACGTATTCACCGCAGCGTTGCTGATCTGCGATTACTAGCGACTCCGACTTCATGGGGTCGAGTTGCAGACCCCAATCCGAACTGAGACCGGCTTTCCGGGATTCGCTCCACCTCACGGTTTCGCAGCCCTTTGTACCGGCCATTGTAGCATGTTTGCAGCCCAAGACATAAGGGGCATGATGACTTGACGTCATCCCCACCTTCCTCCGAGTTGACCCCGGCAGTCTCCCATGAGTCCCCACCATTACGTGCTGGCAACATGGAACGAGGGTTGCGCTCGTTGCGGGACTTAACCCAACATCTCACGACACGAGCTGACGACAGCCATGCACCACCTGTCACCGGCCCAAAAGGACCCCGCATCTCTGCGAGTTTTCCGGTGATGTCAAACCTTGGTAAGGTTCTTCGCGTTGCGTCGAATTAAGCAACATGCTCCGCCGCTTGTGCGGGCCCCCGTCAATTCCTTTGAGTTTTAGCCTTGCGGCCGTACTCCCCAGGCGGGGCGCTTAATGCGTTAGCTACGGCACGGAGTCCGTGGAAAGACCCCACACCTAGCGCCCAACGTTTACGGCGTGGACTACCAGGGTATCTAATCCTGTTCGCTCCCCACGCTTTCGCTCCTCAGCGTCAGGTAAGGCCCAGAGAACCGCCTTCGCCACCGGTGTTCCTCCCGATATCTGCGCATTTCACCGCTACACCGGGAATTCCATTCTCCCCTACCTACCTCTAGTCTGCCCGTATCCACCGCAAGCCACGAGGTTAAGCCTCGGGTTTTCACGGCAGACGCGACAGACCGCCTACGAGCTCTTTACGCCCAATAATTCCGGACAACGCTTGCGCCCTACGTATTACCGCGGCTGCTGGCACGTAGTTAGCCGGCGCTTCTTCCCCACCTACCGTCACGTTAGCTTCGTCGGTGGTGAAAGAGGTTTACAACCCGAAGGCCTTCATCCCCCACGCGGCGTCGCTGCGTCAGGCTTTCGCCCATTGCGCAATATTCCCCACTGCTGCCTCCCGTAGGAGTCTGGGCCGTGTCTCAGTCCCAGTGTGGCCGGTCACCCTCTCAGGCCGGCTATCCGTCGTCGCCTTGGTAGGCCATCACCCCACCAACAAGCTGATAGACCGCGAGTCCATCCCCAGCCGAAAAATCTTTCCACCACCCGACATGCATCCGGTGGTCATATCCGGTATTAGACCCAGTTTCCCGGGCTTATCCCAGAGCCAAGGGCAGGTTACTCACGTGTTACTCACCCGTTCGCCGCTCGAGTACCCCGAAGGGCCTTTCCGCTCGACTTGCATGTGTTAAGCACGCCGCCAGCGTTCGTCCTGAGCCAGGATCAAACTCTCCGTTAAGGCACAACGACAACCATCCCGGCGAAGGGGTGGCTGCCAAACCTTCGGAAACAATCCCGGCAAGAAATCATCTTGCCAAAGGAATCCAAAACCAAACAAACCCGCCACAAGGAACGAATCCTTGTGAAGAGCCGTCTGGTCGAGGACCAAAAGGCACTGGCTTTTAGCACACTGTTGAGTTCTCAAGAAACGGACACACACCGTCGAGAATCTTTTCAGATTCTCTCTGGGGCAACCCATCTAACTTACCATTCCCCGGCGGGAAGTCAACCCCGAAACCTGTAAAGATCCCGAAGATCAGCTTTCCTGCCGAAGATCCCCAAACCGGGCCGGCCACCAGAAGGCGTCCTGCATCCCGTTTTTTCGGGGGTGACCCCCACCTTACCGCCTCGACCGGAGTGCTCAGACCCCGAACTTGCCGATTGGTGCTGGTCCCCCACCAGGTTCAGGTGCCTCGCGGCGTCCCGTTCCCCTGGGGCGAGGAGAACATTACGTTCGTCTCCGACCTTGGTCAAATCGAACCCTGCGCCCCTCACGCCCCGGTGGCAACACGCTCACCGGTTAGTTCGCCTTTAGGGAGGTCAGCGAGACTGGGCGGCGATATTCACGTGAGGGAACGAGAGGGAAACCGTGCCCAGCGAACGTGACCGGAAGCGACTGGCGTACGAGCACTGCCGGCGCATGAACGCCGGAGACGTCAACGGCCTGCTCGAGCTGTACGCGGACGAGGTCGTGTTCGAGGATCCGGTCGGCTGGACTCGACGACGCGGCAGCGAGGCCCTGCGCGCGCACTTCAAGGAGGCGGTGGCCGCCGGCCTCCAGGAGACGCCGGGCGAGCCTGTCGCGGGGCAGGACGACGCCCACGTACTGATCCCGGTGACCGGGATCATGGACTATCTCCCCGCGGGGCCGGACTTCGCCCAGCGCGGCTGGCTCACCGCGCCCGAGAAGCCGGAGGACACGCGGCTCAAGCGGGACTACCTGATGATGATCCGCACCAACGCCGACGGACTGATCGCCGAACTTC
The DNA here is from genome assembly GCA_963799975.1 of uncultured Actinomycetota bacterium. Classification (GTDB taxonomy): domain Bacteria; phylum Actinomycetota; class Actinomycetes; order Streptosporangiales; family Streptosporangiaceae; genus Actinoallomurus. The sequence continues at coordinate 3,373,635 of CAWCZF010000006.1, forward strand.
GCGTCTTCTGGGGAAGATCCGACATCGAGGTCATCGGCTGAAAGACCCCAATACGAGCGAAAGGCCCGGAGGAAATCCTCCGGGCCTTTCCGATGGTAGCGGGGGTAGGATTTGAACCTACGACCTCTGGGTTATGAGCCCAGCGAGCTACCGAACTGCTCCACCCCGCGTTGCGGTGTGCCCTAACTCTATGGGCACCCGCTCCCACTACGCAAATCGATACCGCTACCCACGGGGTTTCGTGGTCGGCGTGGGCGTGGCCGGCGTCGAAGGCGTGCTGGTCGGCACCGGAGTCGGGGGCGTCGACGGCGTGTTCTTGCCCTGGTTACGCAGCTTCGCCAACTGGTCCAATGCGGACTTGAGCTGTTTCTGCGCCTCGCCGTACGCGGTCCAGTCACTCTTGGACAGGGCGTTCTGCGCGTCCCCGTACGCCTTGTTGGCGGCGTCGATCGCCGCGCGCACGTCCTCGCTGGACTGCAACGGCGGACCGGTGGGCGTAGTGATGCCACCGCCCTTCAACACCTGGTTGAGCGCGTCCTCCAGCGTCGCGCCGAAGCCGATGTCGTTCCCGTACGAGACGAGGACACGTTTCAGCAGCGGGTACGAGCCGCCGCCGGCGTTGGCCTGGAGATAGACGGGTTCGACGTACAAGAAGCCTCCACCGAACGGCAGGGTCAGCAGGTTGCCGCTCACCGTTCTGGACCCGGGTCCTCGCAACAGCGTCAACTGCTGGGAGACGGTCGGGTTGTTCTCGAAGGTGTTCTGGACCTGTTGTGGCCCAGGAGTCACCTGGCTGCGCGGTACTTGGAGGATATGGATCTGGCCGTACGTCGCGCTCGTCGGCACGCTGTCGACGGCCATGAAGGCGGTGAGGTTGGTGACCTTGCCCTTGGGCACGAACGTCGAGGTCAGCGAGAAGCCCGGGGCGGTCTGGTCGGGCAGTTTGACGCTCAGGTAGTAGGGCGGCTCGACCGTCCCCTCACTCGTCGGGTCGCCCGGGATCTGCCAGAAGTCCTGCCCGATGTAGAACGCCTGGGAGTTGGTGACGTGGTAGCGGGCGAGGATCTGGCGCTGCACCTTGAACAGGTCCTCGGGGTAGCGCAGGTGCGCCGCCAGGTCGGCGGGGATGTCCGCGCGCGGCTTGACCGTGCCGGGGAACGCCTTCATCCACGTCCGCAGGATCGGGTCGGTCGGGTCCCAGGCGTACAGCTCGACCGTGCCGTCGTACGCGTCGACGGTCGCCTTGACCGAGTTGCGGATGTAGTTGATGCGGTCGCCGGACTGGGCGGCCACCGACACCCGGCTCTCGGTGTTGGTGTCCCTGGTGGCGTCGGCGAGGCTGGTGCGCTCGGAGTAGGGATAGTCGCCGGCCGTGGTGTAGCCGTCCACGATCCACTTGATCCGGCCGCCGACGACCGCGGGGTAGGGGTTGCCGTCGACCTTGAGCCACGGAGCGGCCTTCTGCACGCGCTCACGCGGCGTACGGTCGTACAGGATCCGCGAGTGGGAGTTGATCGCGCCGGACAGCAGGAGGTTCTTCTCCTTGAAGCGCAGGGCGTAGAGGGTGCGGTTGAACACCGACCCGATCGGCACGCCGCCCGTGCCCGCGTAGGAGTTGTTGCGCTGCCCGCTCGGGCTCTTGTCGTCCGGATAGTCCAGCTCGCGGTTGGTCGCCCCGCCGACGATGGAGTACGACGGGGAGCGCTCGCCGAAGTAGATCCGCGGCTGGGTGACGCCGAGCGCGCCGGTCGGCGGGATGTCCTTCTCGGTGAAGGCGGGCGCGCCCTGGGCGTCGACCTGGTTGCCGGGCGCCGCCACGAAGCCGTAGCCGTGCGTGTAGATCAGGTGGCTGTTGATCCAGTTGGCCTGGCCGGACGGCGGCCCGTCGACCTCGCGTACGGCGACCACGGTGTCGCGTAGCGCGTTGTCGTCCGCGGGGTTGGGGTAGCGGTCGATGTCGAGCGGGTTCGGGAACTTGTAGAAACCCTTGATCTGCTGGAGCTGCTGGTACGTCGGCGACACCACGGCGGGGTCGAGCAGACGGACGTTGGGCAGGGTGGAGGTCTCCTGTTTGGCCTGCTCGGGCGACAGCTTGGTGTTCGGCACGTAGTCGGTGACCTTGGCCCCGGCCACGCCGTACGCCTGTCTCGTCGCGGTGATGTTGCGGCCGATGTACTTGGACTCCTTGTCGGCCTCGTTCGGCTTGACGTGGAACGTCTGGATCAGCAGCGGGAACACCCCGCCGATCAGGATCGCCGACAGGACGAGCAGGCCGAACGCCATGCCGGGCAGCATCGCGCCGGGGCGTACGAACGTGGCGAAGAACATCAGCGCGCAGATCAGGGCGATCACGGCGAGGATGGTCTTGGCGGGCAGCACGACGTTGACGTCGGTGTAGGACGGGCCGGTGACCACGCCGCGCTCGGAGTGCGCGAGCCCCCACCGGTCGAACCAGTACGCCACCGCCTTGAGCAGCACGAACACCCCGAACAACACGGAGAGGTGCGCGCGTGCGGCGGGGCTGACCTTCTCCCCCGTGCCCTGCACGCGCACGCCGCCGTAGAGGTAGTGCACGACCAGCGACGCGATGAACGTGAGGATCACCGCGGTGAACAGGAAGCCGAGCACGACGCGGAGCAGCGGGTAGGTGAAGACGAAGAACGAGATGTCCTTGTGGAACTGCGGGTCCTTGACGCCGAACTTCTGCCGGTTGAGGAACGCCAGCCAGGTGCGCCACTGCCCGGCGGCGGCCGAGGCCGTGAGCAGCCCGACCAGGCTCAGCAGCGCGATCAGGATGAGCCGCCGGTGCGGGTCGACGACCGCGCGGTAGCGGTCGAGCCCCTGCTGCTCGACCGAGGAGGGCCGGTACGCGGGGCGCAGGCGGTAGGCGGTCACCATGTTGACGCCGAGGATCGCCACCATGATCAGCCCGGCCGAGAAGAACAGCAGGACGCGGGTCGTGATCTGTTTGGTGTAGACCTCGGAGAAGCCCACTGACCGGTACCAGAGCACGTCGGTCCAGATCGCGGTGAACGCGAGAAAAATCGCGACCAGGATCACAAGGACCACGATCACGGGCAGCAGAAGCCGTGATCGGCCCACTCTGATGCGGTCGCCAAAGCCTGGGCTCCGGAAGGTCACGACCGTCCCCCTTCACCGGGTGTCTGTGAAGGCAACTTACCGAGGCATCCCCGGGTTCCCGTACACGACGGGCCACCTACGGCGAAAACACCCGTGCGGGGAGTGAAAAAATAGCCGGATGAGCCGATTGGAAGAGCTCGTCATCGACCTCGAACGTCATGCCGCGAGCACCGGATGGGATTCGGCGCCGCGCCTTTACGCCCTGGTGGCGGCCCCCGAACTGCACGAGAACGAACCGGCGCTCGCGCGGGAGCTCGGCGTGCCGGACACGCCGGACGGCCTCGCCGTGCTCGAACAGCCCGAACTGCCGGCCGGAAAACCGATCGAGGACGTCCTCGGCGGCATCGAGTGGCCCGGCGGCGTCACGGGGTGTGTGCTCGTCGTCGAGCGGATCCTGCTCCCCGAGGGCGCCGAGGAGGAGATGCCCGAGGAGGACCCGGTCGGCTGGGCGGGCGAGCATCCGGGCCGCGAGGACGTACGGCTGGTCGTGGGCGTGCTGCGGGACGGGTCGCGGCACTCGGCGATGCGGCTGCGCGGCCACGACAGCGACGATCAGGTGCTGTCGGGCCCGGAGCTGGTGCCGGCGCTCGCCGCCGCGCTGGCCGAGACGCTCGCCTGACTCACTTCGACGGGCAGGCCGGGATGTCGGCCTCCGCGCCGCGGTGTATCGCCTGGAGTGCCTCGAGCGCGCCGTGCATCGTGTCGACGCGTACGAGCCGCAGTCCCTTGGGGTCGGTGGCGACGGCGTCGGCGCAGTTCTGCGCGGGGGTGAGGAAGATCGTGGCGCCGGCGTCGTGCGCCGCGACCATCTTCTGCTGGATGCCGCCGATCGGCCCGACCTGGCCCTCGGGGGTGATCGTGCCGGTGCCCGCGATGAACCGGCCGCCGGTGATCTCGGCCGGCGTCAGCTTGTCGTAGATGCCGAGGGAGAACATCAGCCCGGCGCTCGGCCCGCCGACGTCGCCGACGCTGATCTTCACGGTGACCGGGAACTGGAACTTCTCCCGCAGAACCACGCCGACGACGGGCTTTCCCGCGGCGGTCTTGTCCGGAGAGGCGACCGTGCTCAAGCTGACGGGCGACTCGGTGCCGTCGCGCTTGATGGTGAACTTCACCGCGTCGCCCGGCTTGTGCGCGCTGATCACGGCGCTCACGTCGGGCACCTGCTTGACCTTCTTGCCGTCGACGGCGACGATCTGGTCGCCCGGGCGCAGCTTTCCGGCGGCGGGCAGGCCCTGCTGGACCGAGTCGACGACGACGGTCGTGACCGTCGGCATGTGCAGCTCGCGCATCGCGGCGGCGGTCGCGGCCTCCTGCGAGGAGGTCATCTCCTCGGTGTTCTCCTGCTCGACCTTCTTGGTCGAGACGTTCTTGGGGAAGATCGCCTCTTCGGGCACGATCGCGACGTCGGGGTCGAGCCAGCCGCGCAGCGCGGTGAACAGGTCGATGCGGTTGCCCGGACCGCCCTGGTAGGCGACGGTCACGAAGTTGAGGTGGCCGTAGGTGGGATAGGTGCGAGCGCCGGTGATCTGGATGAGCGGCGCCTTCCCGAGCTGCCCGAGCGTGTCGGTGGTGGGGCCGGGGCGGAGCGCGACGTACGGCACGGGAATGAACGCACCCACGATGCCGAGGAAGAGAATCAGCGCGCTCGCGAAGACCAGAGTGGCTGCACGACGGGACATGCCCGGAAGCCTACGCCGTCGATCGGCCGTCCCCGCGTGGCCTCTCTGTGCCACGTCGTTTCAGCGTTCTGAGAAAGCGCTGGAAGTGTTCCACCTCCTCGAAAGAATGCCGGAACCGGGGCCGGCGGCCCCATCGACGAACGACCGCCCCGACGAGCAAAGCGACGGTCACGGGCACGACCCACCACGCCAGGACCGACATAGGGCGATACCTCCCGGAAGACCAGTCACTTTGTACGTAACCAGTGCCCGGGCGACAAATCACCCAATCCCCACCCATTCGTCCCCACCGTCGGCAAAGACCTGGTGTTTCCAGATCGGAACCTCGGCCTTGAGATCGTCGATCAGCGTGCGACACGCCGCGAACGCCTCGCCGCGGTGCGGGCAGGCGGCGGCCACGACCACCGCGACCTCGCCCACGGCGAGGTCGCCCAGCCGGTGCACGGCGGCAAGAGCGCGGACGTCGTAGTCCGCGACGACCTTCTCCATCACCTCGCGAAGCCGGTCCGCGGCCTGGGGGTGCGCCGTGTAGCCCAGCCCGGCCACGGCGCGGCGATGATCCTCGTCGCGTACGGTGCCGACGAACACGGCGGTGCCGCCGGCGCCCGCGTCGGCGACGGCGGCGAGCACCTCGTCCACGGACAGCGGCGTGTCGCGCAGCTCCGCGAGCCGGATCACGTTCACCGAACGAACGCTACCCCGGCACTCCGAGCACTCACGCCCGCCCGCGGGCCGCCGCTGCGAGCCGGGACGGACGGCCGTGACCGCAGGTGCGACGAATCTGCCGCACGGCCGTTCGCATCGGCGGCGGCGCGAAACTAGCCCCGGCGCTTGCGGCGCGCCCGCCGTACGATCGCCGCGGTGCCGATGACGGCGACCGTGGCGCCGGCGGCGGTGGCCATCGTCGCCTCCTTGCGCGCGAGCCGGCGGCCGACGAGCGCGTGGCGTCCCGCGACCTCCTCCAGCAGGGCGTGCAGCGCCTCGGCGTTGTCGCGCGAGGGCTTCCACCCGGCCGTGCGGAGCGCGGCGCAGTCGGCCACCCAGGGATAGACCACGTAGTGCAGGTCGGTGGCGGGCGCCGGGGTGACCCCGATGCGGTGGAGGCGCTGCGCGGTGCCGAAGGTGATCGCCGCGGGCAGCTCGAACCTCCGCCGCCCGGTGATCTCCTCGACCTCCTCGGGTTCGAGCCAGCCCTCACAGCCCACCGCGAGACTGCCCGTGATCTCGCCGGAGACCGCGAGTTCGAGCGCGGTGACGAGGTCGTCGACGTGGCAGAACTGCCAGCGCTGCGCGCACCCCTTCACGGTCAGCAGGCGCGGCGCCTCGAAGTGGCGCGTCACGACCGTGTCGATGCCGGGGCCGACGAGCGCGGCCGGGCGCAGGACCGTGACGGTCATGCCCGGATGCGCGACCGGCGCCATCGAGGCGAGTTCCTCGATCTCCAGGAAGTCGCCGACGATGCCGTCGTCGAACTCCGCGGCCAGCGTGGAGTCCTCGGGCAGCGGGACGGCGTTGCCCTCCTGCGCGCCGTAGACCATGGCGCTCGTGATGAGGATCACGCGCCGCACGCGTACCGCGGCGGCGGCGGTGATCACGGTCTGTGCGCCGCGCACGTTGTACGCGCGGCGCTCGCGGTGGTCGGTGTCGGGTGACTGGTCGACGTCGAGGTGAACGATCACGTCGACGTCGGAGATGCGGCCGGCGAGCTGCGGGTCGCGGATGTCGACGACACGCCAGGTGACTCCTGGCACGTCCCCTCGATGGTCGTCCAGTGCGATGACCTTCTTGACGTCCGCGGAGCCCGCGAGCCGTGCGACCAGGGCGCGCCCGATGCCCTCCGCCGCCCCCGTGACCGCGATGACCGGGCCGGCGCTACGCCGTGGGCGAACCTGTCGTGTACTCAAGACGAGCGAGTCCTCCTATCGCACGCCCCCGGGCCGGGACCGGATAACGTGAAGGTTGTGACCTATTCATCCTGCCCGAGGTAGAGCCCGTGAGCGAGCGGAGCGACCGAGCCATTAACCACAACAGCGTGTTCACGGGGCCGACCAAGGAGGCCCCGTGAGCGACATCCCCTTCGGATTCGGGCGTCCGGGCGAGCCCGGAGACGAGAACGAGCCGGGAAAACAGGACCCGTTCGGCGCGGGCAACATGCAGGAGTTCGCTGCCATGCTGCACCAGTTCGCCGACATGCTGTCCAACCAGCCGGGTGACTCCGACGGCCCGCTGAACTGGAATCTCGCCAAGGACATCGCCCGGCACCAGGTCGTCGAGAAGGGCGACCCCTCGGTGCTCGACGCCCAGCGGCGCGCGGTCATCGAGGCGCTGCGCCTGGCCGAACTGTGGCTCGACGAGGCCACGACGCACCCGGCCGGCGTACGCAACCCCCAGGCGTGGAGCCGGTCCGAGTGGATCGAGCACACGCTGCCGGTGTGGTCACAGGTGTGCGACCCGATGGCGCGGCGGATGGTCGAGTCGATGGGCTCGGCGATGCCAGAAGAGATGCAGGCGATGGCCGGTCCCCTCGTCGGCATGGTGCGCCAGATGGGCGGCGCGATGGTCGGCGGCCAGGCCGGGCAGGCGCTCGGCGCGCTCGCCCTGGAGGTCGTCGGCTCCGCCGACATCGGACTGCCGCTCGCCCCCGCGGGCGTCGGCGCGCTGCTGCCCTCGGGCGTACGCGCGTTCGGCGAGGGCCTGGAGGTGGACGAGGAGGAGGTCCGCGTCTACCTGGCGCTGCGCGAGGCCGCGCACCAGCGACTGTTCGAGCACGTGCCGTGGCTGCGCTCGCACCTGCTGCGCGCGGTCGAGGACTACGCGAGCGGCATCACCGTCGACCTGTCCAAGATCGAGGACGCGGTCTCCGGGATCGACCTCAGCAACCCCGAGGCGTTGCAGCAGGCGCTCGGCGGCGAGTTGTCCCTCACGCCGGACGAGACGCCGCAGCAGAAGGCCGCGCTGGCCCGGCTGGAGACCATGCTCGCGCTGGTCGAGGGCTGGGTGGAGACCGTGGTGAACGCCGCGGCCAAGGACCGGCTGCCGTCCGCGGTCAAGCTGGCCGAGGCCGTACGCCGCCGCCGGGCGACCGGCGGGCCGGCCGAGCGTACGTTCGCCACGCTCGTCGGCCTCGAGCTGCGCCCGCGGCGGCTGCGCGAGGCCGCCGCCCTGTGGGCGGCTCTCGGTGAGGCGCGCGGCAACGACGGGCGCGACGCCGTCTGGGCGCACCCGGACCTGATGCCGACCGCCGAGGACCTGGATGACCCCGCGGCGTTCGTCGAGGGCAAGGACTCCGCCGACATCGACATCACCGACTTCACCGAGCCCAAGGACGACCGGCCGTCGCCGCCGGACGAGGAGGCGTGACCGGGCTGCACGCCGACGCCGTACGCGTGCTCTCGGCCTGGCGGCCGGGCGAAGAGGGACAGGACGTCCTGCGGCATGAGTTCCTCGCGCACCTGGCGGCTCACCGGGACGGCATGTGGCGCGAGTGCGTGCCGGGTCACCTGACCGCCAGTGTGGCGGTGCTCGACGCCGCGGGCGAGCGGGTGCTGCTGACGCTGCATCCGAAGGCGAAGATGTGGCTCCAGCTGGGCGGCCACTGCGAACACGACGACGCCTCGCTGGCCTCGGTCGCGCTGCGGGAGGCCGAGGAGGAGTCCGGCATCGCCGGCCTGCGCCTGCTGCCGGGCCCGCTGCGGATCGACCGGCACCGCGTCTGGTGTCACGGCGGGTCCTACCACCTGGACGTCCAGTACGCGGCCGTCGCCCCGACCGGCGCGCGCGAGCGGATCAGCGAGGAGTCCGATGACCTGCGCTGGTTCCCGCTGGACGCCGTGCACGTACGTACCGACGACGTGCTGCGGCGGCTGGCCGCGGTCTCACGCGAGGCGTTCGCGCGGCAGGCCTGATCAGTCCCGTACGAGCCCGCGGCCGGTGATCAGCGGCAGGTCCAGTGCGGTGAGCAGGCCGGGCGGCGCGGCGACGACGGCCGGTACGGCGTTGACCAGGCGCATCGCGGTGGCCTTCAGGCCCGCGGTGTTGTGGTCGCCGTCGGTGCCGAGGAGTCGCAGGTCGACGGTGTAGTTCGGCTCGCCGCGCACCTCCACCCGATAGCAGCCCTGCCCGGCCGGCTGTGGCCAGTCGGGGCCGAGGTCGTCGCGCAGGCGGGTGACGTGTTCGAGGACCACGACCGGCCGGCCGCCGCGCATGCCGCGCACCTCGAAGCGCAGCGCCGCCGCCGTACCCTTCTCCACCGTGCCCGCGGCGATCTCGAACGTCTCCGGCGCCGGCAGCCGCGTGTATTCGTCCTCCACGCCGTCCAGCTCCACGTCCAGGCCCGCCGCGAGCTGGCGTACGACGCTGCCCCAGGCCAGCGAGAGGATGCCCGGCGAGAGGAGCAGCGGCGTCTCGTCCATCGGGCGGCCGAAACCCATCACGTCGAACAGCACCATCGGCTGCGCGTACGTGGAGTAGTTGAGGATCTCCAGGCAGCGGACCTCGGTGATGCTCTCGCTGATGCCGGTGATCGTCAGCGGCAGCCAGTCGTTGGCGAAACCCGGGTCGACGCCGTTCACCCAGATCGAGACACCGCCCTCCAGCGCCGCCTCGCGGATCGGCGCGCCGATCTCCTCCTCCGGGAACTGGAGGAAGACCGGGCTGCTGGAGACGACGTTCACCCCGGCGCGGAGGAACCGGGCCAGATCGGCCATCGACTCCTCCAGCCGTACGTCGGCCATCGAGGTGTGGACGATGCAGTCTGGGCGCAGGGCCAGCACCGCGTCGGCGTCATTGGTCGCGATCACGCCGAGCCGCCCGAGACCGGCCAGCTCGCCCGCGTCGCGGCCGACCTTGTCGGGGTTGGACACCCAGACGGCGGCCAGCTCCAGGTCGGGCCGCGCGTCGATGCCGATCAGGGCGTTACGGCCCACGTTGCCGGTGCCCCACAGGGCGACGCGAAAGGTCATGCGGAGCTCCCTACAGGTCCGGCAGGCCCAGGTCGAGTGCGGGCTGGTCGGTGCCGCCGTCCACCTCGATGACCCGGCCCGTGACGAACGCCCCGGCCGGGGAGGCGAGGAAGAGCACGGCGGCGGCGATGTCCTCGGGGTCGCCGATGCGCCCGAGCGGGGTGTTGTCCTCCATCTGGGTGCGCAGGCCCTCGTCGCCGGTCACGATCTCCAGCGCGGAGGTCGCCACCGCGCCGGCGGCGACGGCGTTCACCCGTACGCGCGGCGCGAGGTCGATGGCCGCGAGCCGCGTGTAGTGCGCGAACGCGGCCTTCGTCGTGCCGTACGCGAGGAAGCCGCGGCCGGTGATCCGGCCCATCACCGAGGAGATGTTGACCACCGCGCCCTGGCCGTCGCCGGTGATCATCAACGGCACGGCGGCGCGCGTCACCGCGTGCGCGATACCGACGTTGAACCGGAACGCCTCGTCCAGGTAGTCCACGGTCGTGTCCAGGAACGCCTGCGGGAGCGTGCCGCCGACGTTGTTCACGACGACGTCGAGGCGGCCGAAGGCCTCCACCGCCGCTCGTGGCAGCGCGGCGGCCGCGTCGAGGTCGGTGAGGTCGGCCGGTACGACGACGGCGCGACGGCCGGCCGCCTCGACGGCGGCGGCGGTCCGGCGGAGCTGGTCCTCGCTGCGGGCGGCCACGAGCACATCCGCGCCCGCCTCCGCGAGGGCGACCGCGGTCGCGGCCCCGATCCCCCGCCCGGCACCGGTCACGATCGCGGCCCGGCCGTCGAGCCGGAAACGGTCCAGAATCACGTGGAGAGCCTAAGTCGATCTAGGACGCGGTTCAATAGCGCGCGTCATCGCCGGACAGCCGGGACAGGTGCTCGACGAGCAGATCGCCGAAGACCTTCGAGTCGCGCAGGCCGGGGTCGAAGACCTCCTCCACCGACAGCAGCGCGGTCACCACCGCCGCCGGCGTGTCCTTGCCCGCCACCGTACGGCGGAGCCGGTCGGCCAGCGGGTCCTCGAGCGCCTTGGCGGTCTGGACGTGGCGCATCCACGCGGCGACCGCGAGCGCCGCCCAGCGGGGTTCGGCGCCGGCCGCCAAGCGGTCGCGCACCACGCCCAGCAGCCGCACGCGTATCTTGTGCGAGCCGTCCATCGCGATCTGCGCCGTACGGTGCCGCAGGGCGGGGTTGGCGAACCGTTCCAGCAGCGAGGACTTGTACGCCTCCAGGTCGAAGCCGGCCGGCACGTCCAGGGTCGGGCCCGCGTCCTCGTCCATGTACGCGCGGACCTCATCGCCCAGCGCGTCGACGGCGTCGGCGACGTACTCGTGGCGAGCGCCGAGGTAGGCGAGCATCGAGTGCGCGCCGTTCAGCAGCCGCAGCTTCATCCGCTCGTACGGGCCGACGTCCCCGGTCAGGATCGCGCCGGCGGACTCCCACGCGGGCCGGCCGGCCGCGAAGTCGTCCTCGATCACCCACTGCGTGAACGGCTCGGTGACCACGGCGCCCTCGTCCCGCACGCCCAGCAGGAGTTCGGCCTCGTCCAGGTCCGCCGGAGTGGTGGCGGGCACGATCCGGTCGACCATCGTGGCGGGGAAGACCGCCGCGCAGCGGAGGCGGATCCCGGCGCGCTCGGCGTAGTCCTCGACCAGGCCGCGCAGCGTCGGGCCGTTGGCCGTGAGGTTGTCACAGCACAGCACCGTCACCGGCGCCTCGCGAGCGGCCAGGCCCTGGACGAGCCGGCCGATCACCGTACGCGGCGGGCGGCCGGCGAGGTCGAGCCGGGTCTCCTCGTCGCCCGGGTCCAGCCGCCCGCTGGCCGGGTCGTGGCGGTAGCCCTTCTCGGTGACCGTCAGCGAGACGACCCGCACGGACGGGTCCGCGATCCGCGCGACCGTGGCGTCGCCGGTGAGGACCTCGCGTACGGCGCCGATGACACGCGCCGAGGTGCCGCCGGGCCCGCGTTCGAGCACGCTGTAGAGGCCGTCCTGCGGTACGAGCCGCTCGGCCACCCGCGCGCTGCGCTGGGTGATGCCGCAGATCCCCCAGCCGTCGCCCGCGTCCTCGGTGTAGACGGCCTGGTGCGCGCGGTGGAACGCCCCGATGCCCAGGTGGACGATGCCGACCTCGGACGGGACCGGCCGCGGCCGGCTCGTCAGCGACAGTCGCTCGTTCACGTGATCGCCTCCGGTGTCACGGGAGACCCCGCTAGCCTCCGGCGAGCAGGATTCTGGTGTTGTCCCAGCCCTCCAGGCCCGGGTCGAGGCGCGGCAGGTCCTCCGCCGTACGCAGGCGGTGCCATCCGGGCCCGGAGCGTACGGCCCCGGGGCGGCCGGCGGCGGCGCGCAGCCGTGCGGGCGCGTCCGGCGTGTCGAGGTCGACCTCCCCGAGCCAGGACGGCGCGGGCAGGTGCGTGGCCAGGGCGACGAGACCGCCGCCCTTGGCGGGGCAGATCGCGACGTCTCCGCCGCCCAGCGCGCGAAACAGCTTGCCGAGCAGCAATGGCGGCAGGTCGGGTGCGTCGTGGGCGACGACGGCCGCCTGGTCGGCGCCGAGCGCGGCCAGGCCGGCGAGCAGCGCGCCGAGCCCGGAGGCGCGGACCACCTCGGTGCCCGGCCAGGTGATCGACTCGGCCGCTTCGTCGGGCTCGGTCAGGGCGAGCACGGGCGTCACGAACTCCAGCCCGGCCACCACCTCGTAGGTGTCCTCGAGTACGGCGAGCCGGAACTCGGCGGGATCGGCGCCGGGCGGGGTGGCGACCGCGGGTCCGGCGAGGACCGCGACGAAGCGCTCCGGGGAGGAGGCCGTCACGTGACGGCTTCTTCTTCCGCCGCGAGGGGCAGCCCGGCGGTCGCGGCGACGCCTTCGAGATAGCCGCGGGCGCGCTCGGTGCGCGGGTAGCCGTTGACCAGCGCCCAGAACGCGGGCCCGTGGCCGGGCTCGAGCAGATGGGCCAGTTCGTGCACCAGCACGTAGTCGACGACCCAGCCCGGCATGCCGCGGAGCTGGGCGGACAGCCGGATGGTGCCGTCTTCGGGAGTGCAGGAGCCCCAGCGGCTGTGCTGGTTGCCGACCCAGCGGACGCTCGCCGGCGCGGCACGGCCGCCGAGATAGCGCTGGGAGAGCTCACGCGCACGGTCGAACAGGACCGCGTCGCTGGGATGCCGGCGGGCCTCTCGGCGCGCCAGGCGCTCCAGCACCGTCGCGATCCACTCCTGCTCTTCGGCCGCGCTCAGCCCGGCCGGCATCAACACGACCGTCTTGTCTCCGTCGCGACGCGCCGTGACCGTACGACGGCGTCTTTCACTACGACGAACCTCTACCTCGCCTGTGGGGGGCACCGTAGCACCGTATCGAAAACTTTGTTTTCTCCACAGGGGGTGGATCGCATCGATGCAGGTAGGACCGGGGCAATTGATTCATCCCCAGGACTATCCACACCCTTGTGCGCAGGCTGTCCACAGCGACACCCCGGCCCGTCCCCATGTTCGTCCACAGGCTGTTTTGACTCCGCCCGGCGTCGCTCCTACCCTCGCGCGAGCAGGTTCAGCGGCCCGTGAACCTCGGCGTACGCCGCTCCCGCTGGGCGGCGATCCCCTCGGCGAGGTCGGCGGTCGCCATCGTCACCGGCTGGGCGAGCGACTCCCAGCGCAGGGCCGCCTCGATGCTCGGCGGGCCGCCGTCGGCCAGCGCGGCCTTGGTCAGGCGCGTGGCGACCGGCGCCTGCCGCGCGATCTCGGCGGCCACCCCGAGCGCCTCCTCCAGCACGTCCTCGCGCGGCACCGCACGGTTGACCAGGCCGTACGCCGCGGCCTCGGTGCCGGTCACCGCGCGGCCGGTGAACAACATCTCGCGCGCCAGCGGCAGGCCGGCCACCTCGGGCAGGAGATAGGTCGCGGCCATGCCCGGGTGGATGCCGAGCCGGGTGAACGGCGCGACCAGCTTGGCGTCCTCGGCGGCATAACGCAGGTCACAGGCGAGCGCCAGGCACAGGCCGGCCCCGACCGCCGCGCCGTTGACCGCCGCGATCGTGGGCACCTCCAGGAGGCGGATCGACAGCCACGTACGGTAGAAATCGAGCATGCGGTCGCGGAGCGGCGGCACCTCGGCGCTGCCGTGGCCGGCGATCCACGACAGGTCCCCACCCGAGGAGAACGCGCTGCCCGCCCCGGTCACGACGATGCACCGCAGGCCGGGATCCTCCCGCAGGCCGGCGATCGCCGCGCGCCAGGACTCCGTCATCGCGTCGGCCATGGCGTTGCGCCGGCCGGGATCATCGAGGGTGAGGAGCACGACCCCGCCGTCGCGCCGGTCCACTCGCAGGTGTTCGCTCATGAGGCGGAGGGTATTGGCCCGGCGGCATGTGCGGGCGGGCGGCCACGTGAGAAAGCACACACTTACCCTGGTGGCCGGTCGCCTATGCTCACAGGTAGAAACGGGTACACAAGAGTCATATAGGGGTTGGGACGCCTTTCGTCTCTCCCCGAGAATGAACGCGTGAGCGGACCGGAACGACAGCCCCAGCAGCCTCGCGGATGCGCGAACGAGCAGGTAGGCGAATGAGCGATCTCCCCCGTCGCGCCGTGACAAGGAGCGCCAAACTGGCGTCCCTCCCGATCGGCTTCGCCGGGCGTACGGCACTCGGCCTCGGCAAACGCACCTTCGGCCGATCCGCCGAGCTGGTCGCGCTGGAGATACAGCAGCGGACCGCCGAGCAGCTGTTCAAGGTGCTCGGCGAGCTCAAGGGCGGAGCGATGAAGCTCGGCCAGATGCTGTCGATCTTCGAGGCCGCGCTGCCCCCGGAGATCGCCGGGCCCTACCGCGCCACGCTCACCCGCCTCCAGGAGGCGGCGCCGCCGCTGCCCGCGCGTACGGTCCACCGGGTCCTGTCCGAGGGGCTCGGCGAGGACTGGCGCTCCTACTTCGCGGAGTTCGACGACCGGCCCGCCGCGGCCGCCTCCATCGGCCAGGTCCACCGGGCGGTCTGGCACGACGGCCGTACCGTCGCGGTCAAGGTGCAGTACCCCGGCGCCGGGCAGGCGCTGCTGAGCGACTTCAACCAGCTCGCCCGGCTGGGCCGGCTCTTCTCCGTGCTGATGCCCGGGCTCGACATGAAGTCGATGCTCGCCGAGGTCAAGGAGCGCGTCAGCGAGGAGCTCGACTACGCGGTCGAGGCCGAGTCACAGCAGGCGTTCGCCGAGGCGTACGCCGGCGACCCGGACATCTACGTCCCGCAGGTCGTCGCACAGTCCGGCGACGTGCTGGTCACCGAGTGGATGGACGGCACACCGCTGTCGGCGATCATCGCCGGCGGCACGCAGGAGCAGCGCGACCACGCCGGCCTGCTGTACTGCCGGTTCCTGTTCTCCGGGCCGGCCCGGTGCGGCATGCTGCACGCCGACCCGCACCCCGGCAACTACCGGCTGCTCGACGACGGGCGGCTCGGCGTGATCGACTTCGGCGCCGTCGACCGGCTGCCGGGCGGCTTCCACCGCCGCATCGGCGTGCTCATGCGGATCGGCACGCTCCTCGACATCGACCAGATCATGAAGGCACTGCGTGAGGAGGGCTTCATCCGCGAGGGCGTCGAGGTGGACCCCGAGTCGTTGCAGTCGATGATCGGCCCGATGGCCCAGCCGCTGATCGAGGACACGTTCAAGTTCTCCCGCGAATGGCTGCGCCAGGAGTTCGCCCGCGTCACCGACCTGCGCCCGACCAACGTCGTACGCCAGCTCAACCTGCCGCCGTCGTACGTGCTGATCCACCGGGTGGTCGCCGCGGGCACGGGCGTGCTGTGCCAGCTCGAGGCCGAAGGTCCGTTCCGCGGCGAGGCGCTGCGCTGGGTGCCCGGCTTCGCCGACGACGATCCGACCGGCGAAGCCGAGATCGCCAGCTGAGGCTGAGCTACCAGTAGACGGGGTCCAGGCGGCCCTCGATCGAGCGGAGATTCTCGCGGCTGCATCGGTCGCACAGGTGCTGCGCGCCGCGTTCGGTCACGTCGGTGGTCCATCCGAGCGGTGATTCGGCGGTGGCGCCACATGACGTACAGCTGACCATCCCAGTGCCCCCTCTGTCGGCCTCACCCAAGCATCACCGATTCGCCGCCCGATCGGAAGCGGAACGCCGTGACGTTGGCGAATGCCTTGCTCGTCCCAGGCTTCCCGGCCGCAGACGGCCCGCGTGCGACCGATCTTGTCGTGTCCGACGGCGAGGACCCCCGGCACGGCGGCCGGGGGTCCTCGTCGGGGCTCTTGGCGTCACCTCGTCAGCGCACCGTCCGGATGCGCCGTAGGCGTGCGGCGGTAGCTCGGCCTCGCGCCGAGCCCTGCGTACGGCCAGGGCCTGGGCGATGCCGCGCCGACGCACCGCGTCACGCTCGGCCTCGCGTATTCGCTCATGTGAGAGTTCGATGCTCAGCAAACTCATCTTCTGCTCCTTCTCGACGACGTGCACTTCGTCTCGCTGTGGCGTCATGCCGCCACCTCGGCGTTCTTGCGCGGACGGCCGCGCGGGCGCTTCCGCGGCACGACGACGCCGCGGATGAACAGCTCTCCACCCCAGACACCCCAGGGCTCGCGGCGCTCGAGGGCGCCGGCGAGGCAGGCACGCCGGATCGGGCACTCGGCGCAGAGCGCCTTGGCCAGCTCGACGTCCTGGGGCGACTCGGCGAAGAAGAGCTCAGGCTCGTTCCGACAGGGAAGATCCAGGTTCTCGCTGATCGCGGTCAGCGCGAGGCCCAAGGTCTCCACCCCCCTTTTCTTGATCTGATCTCGTTGGTTCGGTGCGGCTGCCGAAACAAAAAGGCCGCGGTTCCCGGGTACGGGATCCGCGGCCTGGAGGCCTGCTCAGAGCTTTCACTCTGGCGGTCTCCAGGGAGGCGGGGCCCACGACATACGGATGCCGGAGTCCTTGACCTGCGCATTGGCCTGAACAGCCGTGAACGTGGCGAAGGCATGCTGCTCCACCGGCGTTTCCACGCCGCTCGGCCGGACGCGCCCGAGGGGCGCATAGCCGGGGGCGAGGTCACGCGGAAGCAGCGCGGAGCTACGCGGGCATGCGGCGGCCCAGGCCAGGGAACCGAAGTGGTTACTCACAGGACTGCCACCGCCTCTCTACGTCCGAAGGCTCCTCACGACCGAGGAGCCCTTCATGTGCTCGCGAGAAGCGTACGATCGCCGCCCTGAAACGGGCAACGTATTTTCCACCTGCGATTTCTTATTTTTCCGATCGTTGTCTCGCGGCCTCGTACAGCAGCACCGTCGCGGCGGCCGCGGCGTTGAGCGAACTGGCCGCGCCGCCGATGGGGATGCGCACCACCTCGTCGCAGGCCGCGAGCCACGCGGCGCTCATCCCGCGTGTCTCGTTGCCGATCACGATGAGCGCCGGGTCGCGCAGGTTCTCGTGGCCGACGTCGCGTGTTCCGGTCTCATCGGTGCCGAGAATCCGGATGTCCGCCGCGCGGGCCCACGCGATCGACCTCGCCCGGCGCGGACACGCGTACGACGGGAACGGCGAACAGCGAGCCGGTGCTGGCGCGTACCGCCTTGGGGTCATAGACGTCGGCGGCGTGCCCGGTCACGATGACGCCCGGCGGCGCCGAACGCGTCGGCGGAGCGTACGACGGTGCCGATGTTGCCGGGGTCGCTGGGCCGGTCGAACACAATCACCGGCCCGCGCGGGCGTGATGCGGTCCAGGTCGTCCGGCGGGCAGCCCGGCCACCGCGACGAGTTCGGCGTCGTCCTTGCCGGCGAGCTCGGCGAGGAGTTCGGGCGCCATCTCGACGCGCTCGGCACCGGTGTCGCGCAGCATTCCGTCGGCCCACGACGGACAGCCGCCGCCCGGAGGCGTACAGGAGGCCGCGGATCGGCCAGCCACGCTCGGCGGCGAGAGTGATCGGCCGTACGCCGTGCACGAGGAACTCCCCGGCCCTGCCACGCTTGGTCCGGTTGGTGAGCAGCGCCTCCCACTGCTGGAACCGCGCGTTACGCGTCGTGACCCGCGTCACCTTCGCGCCCTTCACGGCCGGATCGCCTGAACCAACACCGGGGTCGCGCGCATCCGAGCACTATACGCAGGTGCGGGTGGTCGGACCCGACCGAAGCCGACCCACTCGGTCCCCGCACGCCGCTCCAGAGAGCGCCGTCCAACCGGTCAGGACTCCGTCGTACGGATCAGGCCCTCCCGCCGACGCGTACGAGAACTACAGGCGGCTTCAGGCCGAGGACGACGCCCGGCGGATCCGTGAGGCGCTCGGCGACGAGCGGCCGGCGCGGTCGTTCGAGAGCGTGGAGGACATGATGCGCGAGGCCGGTCTGTCCTGATGCCACGCAACGTCCGCTGGCTCGGCTCCTGCGGCCCAACAGCTAAGACGGCAGCCTGACCCCATCGTGGTTACGAACGGCCGGTACGCCCGCGCACCGGGGAGGCCGCGTTTCGCCAGGTCAGGGCTCCGTCGTGCGGATCAGGCCCTCCTGGACGACCGAGACGACCAGCTCGCCGGACTGGGTGAAGACCTCGCCGCGCGCCAGGCCGCGGGCGCCCGAGGCGCTCGGGGTGTCCTGGGCGTACAGGAGCCACTGGTCGGCGCGGAACGGGCGGTGGAACCACATCGCATGGTCCAGGCTGGCGCCCATCGTCTTCTTGTCGCCCCAGGCCAGGCCGTGGTTGAGCAGCACCGTGTCGAGCAGCGTCATGTCCGAGGCGTACGTCATCAGGCACACGTGCAGCAGGGGGTCGTCCGGGAGTTCGCCGTCGACGCGCAGCCAGACCTTCGACTCCGGGCCGGTCAGGGTGCGGGTCGCGGGCGGCCTCCCAGCGTCAGCGGCGTCACGTGGCGCAGGTCGACCGGGCGGCGGCGGAAGAAGTCGTTGGTCCTGCGGGCCGAACAGGGCCTCCATGCCGCTCGCGGAAGGTCGGCAGGCTCTCCGGGTCCGGGACCTCCGGCATCGTCGCCTGGTGGGACGCGCCCTCCTCGAGCACCTGGAACGACGCCGACAGGGTGAAGATCACCTTGCCGTGCTGGACGGCCGATGACCCGCCGCGTGGTGAACGAGCGGCCGTCGCGGACGCGGTCGACCGTGTAGACCAGCGGGACGCGTCGGGTCGCCAGGGCGGATGAAGTAGGCGTGCAGCGAGTGGACGTGCCGGTCCGCGGGCACCGTACGGCCCGCGGCGACCAGTGCCTGGCCGGCCACCTGGCCGCCGAACACGCGCTGCTGGCGTTCTTCGGGGCTGCGCCCGCGGAAGATGTTCATCTCGATCTGCTCCAGGTCGAGCAGGTCGAGCAGCTCCTTCAGCGCGGCGTTCATGCGTGATAATCCCTACTCAGGGACCGGGGGGATCAGTCAACCAGGTCGGCGTCTCGCGCCGGCACAGTGCCAGGACCTCCGCGCCGTAGCGGTCGAGTTTGACCGCGCCGACGCCCGGGATGGCGGCCAGCTCGGCCTCCGACAGCGGCGCGCGTTCGGCGATCGCCTGGAGGGTGGCGTCGGTGAACACGACGTACGCCGGGACCTTCTGCCGTTTGCGACGTCGGACCCGCCAGTCCTTCATGCGCGTCAGCAACTCCTCGTCGTAGTCGGCCGGGCAGCTCTCGCAGCGGCCGAGCTTGCGCTCGATCGCGGCGGTCAGCGGACGGCCGCAGACCCGGCACGGCTGCGGGCCCGAGGCGGCGGCGCGGCGGCGCGATCGGTCGACCCGCGGCGGGCCGGCGGTCTGCGGGGCCAGCCCGTCGAGGAAGCGGGAGCGCCGCCGGCCCTTGCGGCCGCCCGGAGAGCGCGCCAGCGCCCACGACAGCGTGAGGAACTCGCGGGCACGCGTCACCCCGACGTAGAGCAGCCGGCGCTCCTCCTCGATCTGGTCCGGGCTCTTCTCCGCGTAGATGATCGGCAGCGTGCCCTCGACCAGCCCGGCGAGGAAGACCGCGTCCCACTCCAGGCCCTTGGCGGTGTGCAGGGTGGCGAGCGTCACGCCTTCGAGCGTCGGCGCGTGCTGCGCGCCGGCCCGCTCCTCCAGCTCCGCCACGAACTCCCGCAGGCCCGCCGACGGCCGCTCGGCGGCGACGTCCTCGGCGAGCTGGGCCAGCGCGGCCAGCGACTCCCACCGCTCGCGTGCCGCGCCCCGGCCCTCCGGCGGCCGGTCGGCCAGGCCCGTGCTGGCCAGGACGTCGCGTACGGCGCGTACGAGCGGCTCGCCGGCGGCCGAACGCGCGGCGCCGCGCAGCAGGACGACGGCCTGGCGGACCTCGGCGCGCTCGAAGAAGCGCTCGGCGCCCTTGACCACGTAGGGCAGCCCGGTCGGCGAAGGCCTGCTCGTACGGCTCGGACTGGGCGTTGATGCGGAACAGCACCGCGATCTCGCGGGCCGGCACGCCCTCGTCGAGCAGCTCGCGGATGCGCCGGGCGACGGCCTCGGCCTCGGCGACCTCGTCGTCGTACTCGTGGAAGACCGGCGCGGGGCCGTCCGGGCGCTGCGCGACCAGGTCGAGCCGGTGGCGGCGGGTCTCGCCGCGCGCCTGCGCCAGCACCCCGTTGGCCAGCGAGACGACCTGCGGCGTCGAGCGGTAGTCGCGGACGAGTTTGACGACCTTCGCCTCGGGGTGCTCGATCGTGAAGTTGAGCAGGTAGGAGGGGCTGGCGCCGGTGAAGGAGTAGATCGTCTGGTTGGGGTCGCCGACCACGCACAGGTCGTCGCGCTCGCCGAGCCAGGTGTCGAGCAGGAGCTTCTGCAGCGGGTTGACGTCCTGGTACTCGTCGACGACGAAGTGGCGGTACTGGTCGCGGAACTGGTTCGCGACCTCCTGGTGCTCGGTGAAGATCGCGGCGGTGAGCTCCAGCATGCCCTCGAAGTCGAGCAGGTTGCGGTCGCGGCGCAGCTGTTCGTACGCGTCGTAGAGCCGCGCCATGTCGACCGCGTCGGCCGGCGGGGTGCGGCCGGCCTTGGCCGCCGCCGCGGCGTATTCCTCGGGGCGGGTCTGGGTGACCTTGGCCCACTCGACCTCGGCGGCGGCGTCGCGCAGCTCGGTACGGCCGAACGACAGCCGGCAGGCGCGCGCCGCCTCCGCGACGAGGCCGAGCTTGGACTCGACCAGCCGGGGCGGCTCGCCGCCGATGACCTTCGGCCAGAAGTAGTGCAGTTGCTTGTAGGCGGCGGCGTGGAAGGTGCGCGCCTGCACGCCGGGCGCGCCGAGCTGCCGCAGCCGCCCGCGCAGCTCGCCCGCGGCACGCGTGGTGAACGTCACAGCGAGCACGCGCTGCGGCGAGACCACCCCGGTGAGCACCGCGTACGCGATCCGGTGGGTGATCGCGCGGGTCTTGCCCGTACCCGCGCCGGCCAGCACGCATACCGGCCCGCGCGTGGCCTCGGCCACCTCACGCTGCTCCGGGTCGAGCCCGGCGAGGACCTCATCCGCCTCCATCGCCCCTCCTTCCACGGAGGGCTCATCCTCTCAGTACCGTCGGACGCTCGCGTCCCTCCAGCGCCGGGAAGCCGGGAGACGGGTCGGGAATGCGGCGCGATGGCCCGGTGTTGCGCACATCGACAAGTCCATTGACGACGATCCGGGGAGAGTCATGACCACGCCCACGGCGGGTGAGCTCACGATGTACACCACGACCTGGTGCGGCTTCTGCAGGCGGCTGAAGACCCAGCTCGCCCGCGACGGAATCGAGATGGTCGAGATCGACATCGAGCGCGACCCGGCGGCCGCCGAGTTCGTCGAGGGCGTCAACGGCGGCAACCAGACGGTCCCGGTCGTCGTGTTCCCCGACGGCACCGCGGTGACCAACCCGACCGCCAAGGACGTCAAGGCGCGCCTCGCCGCGATCCCCGGCTGACGAAGGCCGGGCGGGTACGGCTGAGCGGATTTCGGTCCGGCAGTAATATGTGTTATGCGCCGATTCCCGCCGTGGATGTCGCCGCGCCGCTCCCGGCCGCACCCGGCACTGGGGATCTCGTCGCCGTGCTGTGTCTGGTCGTGGAGACACTGGCCGGCCGGTTGCTCTCGCCGTTCACCCCGGTCCAGTCGCTCGGCGTGCTCTACCTCGTCGGCCTGCTCCTCGTCACGACGATCTGGGGCCTGCGCTCGGGCTGGCGATGGCGGCTGGCCAGCACGGTCGTGTTCGACTACTTCCTCCTCCCGCCCGCCTGGAGCCTGCGGCTCACCCAGCGTGAGGACCTGGCCGTCCTCGGCGATCTTCCTGGCCCTCGCGCTGCTGGCCTGCGCGCTCGCACAGGCGGCCCGGCTGCTCTCGGTCGAGGTGGAGGCCCGCGAGGAGGCCGTGCTGTCCGCCGAGCTGGCGCGCCTGCTGCTGCGCGCGCCGGAGCTGGGCACGGCGCTGCCGGCCACCGCGCGGCGGCTGGCGAAGGCGCTCGGCCTGCGCGGCGGCCTCGATCGAGAACGGCGCGATCGTCTCGGACGAGGACCACGTGTGCCTCCCGCTGTACGGCGACGACGTCGCGCGCCACTCTCCGCGTGCCGGCCGGCCTGGACCGGCCGATCATGCGGCGGCTGCGGGAGCGGGTGGTGCCCTCGCTGGAGGTCCTGCTGGAGGCGGCGCGGCAGCGCGAGCGGGTCGCCGACGCCCTGCGGGAGAGCCGGGACGAGCTCGGCCGGATCGCGGACGAGCAGGCCGCGCTGCGCCGCCTGGCCACGCTGGTCGCGCACGCCGCCCCGCCCACCGAGGTCTTCGACGCCGTCGCCCGCGAGATGGGGCGGCTGGTCGGGGCGATGCACACCTTCGTGGTCCGGTACGAGCCGGTCGCCTCGGCCGTCACCGTCGGCACCTGGGAGTACCGTGCCGACCTCGACGCCACCATGCCGCTCGGCTCCACGTGGGCCCTGGAGCAGGGCACCGTCTCCGAACTCGTTCGCCGTACGCGCGCGCCCGGGCGGGTCCACGGCGTACGACGGCGACGGCGTCCTGACCGCCAAGCGGCGCGCGCGGGGAGTCGTCTCGTCCGTCGGGTGCCCCATCGTGGTCGGCCGGTCCCTGTGGGGGGTCGCGATCGCCTCGCGAGTACGCCCGCGGCCCCTGCCCGCCGACACCGAGGCCCGCATGCTGGAGTTCGCCGAAATCGCCGCGGCGGCGATCGCGAACGCCCAGAGCCAACGCCGACCTGATGGCCTCGCGGGCCCGCGTCGTCGCGGCCGCGGACGAGGCGCGCCGCCAGATCGAGCGCGACCTGCACGACGGGACACAGCAGCGCCTGGTCTCGCTCGGGCTCGAACTGCGCGGCGTCGAGGACGCGATCCCGCCCGAGCTGCAGGAGCTGCGGTGCGACCTGGCGCGTACGGCCAAGGCTCTGGAGGAGACAGTGGTCGACCTGCAGGAACTCTCCCGCGGCCTGCATCCGGCCGGTCCTCGCCAAGGGCGGCCTGCGAGCCGGCGCTCACCGTGCTCGCGCGCCGCTCGGCCGTCCCGGTCGAACTGGACGTGGCGCTGCGCGAGCGGCTGCCGCAGCATCTCGAGGTCACCATCTACTACGTCGTGTCCGAGGCGCTGACGAACGCGACCAAGCACGCGTACGCCTCCGTCGTCCACGTCGCCCTGACCGGCGGGCGACGGGGAGATCCGGCTGTCGATACGCGACGACGGCATCGGCGGGGCCGACCCCGCCTGCGGGTCGGGGCTGATCGGCCTCGACCGACCGCGTCGAGGCGCTCGGCGGCAAGATCTCGATCATCAGCCCGGCCGGGGGCGGGACGTCGCTGCTGGTCGAGCTGCCGATCCAGGACTGAGCCTCACGACGGGACTGGTCACTGCGTACGGAGAGGTCGGTGATGACGACCTTCCCGATGGGGCGGTCCTCGACCAGGTGGCGGATGGCCTCGCCCGCGGCGTCGAGCGGGTAGATCGAGTCGATGACCGGGTGGATCCGGCCGCCGTTCAGCAGGCCGGTGATGGTCGCCCAGGCACGGCGGGACTGCGCGGCGGTGACCGAGGGCAGCGAGAATCCGTGCAGGCTCGCGCGCCGCCGTACGATCTCGGCGACCGGCAGGTGCGCCGATGCCGCCGCCGGGGCGGCCGACCAGGACGATCCGGCCGCCGGTCGCCAGCGCCTCGGCGATCTGCGCGGTCAGCTCGCCGCCGACGCCGTCGACGGCCACGTCGATCCCGCCGCACGGCCGCGACGCCGTCGGGCCGGAGAGGCGCTCGCCAGCCGGTCGCGTTCGAGGTCGACCACCTCGATCCCGTACGCCCACGGCGCCGCGCGTACGGCCTCGGCCTTGGCCGTACTGCCCGCGCTGCCGGCCACGGCGGACAGCGCCGAGCGCACGGGCGAGCTGCGCGGTCGCGTTGCCGACGCTGCCGCCGATGGCCGGGCGCGAAGACCCGGTCGCCCCGGTGAGAACCCGCCGAGCCGCAGGGCGAGCACCGCGGTGAGGTAGGCGATCGGCACGGCGGCCGCCACCTCGTCGGCGACGTGCGATCGGGATCTCGGCCAGGTTGTGTTCCGGGACACCGCGAACTCGGCCATCGTGCCGCGCCCGGTCACGCCGCCGGGCCCGGCGAAGAACATCACGCGGGTGCCGGGCGCCCAGCGGCCGGCGGGGTCGGCGACCACGAGGCCCGCGCCCTCGTTGCCGAGGATCAGCGGCCCGGCCGAGGGCACGGCACCGGTCGCGGCGGTGTGGTCCCACGGCGTCACTCCGGCGGCGGTGACCTGGACGAGCACCTCTCCGGCGCCGGGCGTCGGGTCGTCGACGTACTCGACCCGAGGTCGGTGGTGTGCTCGGTGATCGGATACGCGCGCGCCGCCTTCAATACCGCCCCCTTCGGCCGCCGGAGGGGGCGCACAGCGCGGCACGATGCCCCAAGCGCCCCCGAGTGCCGCTTTCGTCCCCACCGTCACTCGGCATACCCGTGGCGCTGTCATCGCACGCCTGACCAGGGCCGGTACCCCCGTAGAGGTACCGGCCCCGGAGTCGCGCCAATCGTCAGGACGGGAGAGTCCACTTCTGGTTGGCGCCCCCGCCGCAGTCCCAGATCTGCAGCCGGGTGCCGTTGGCCGAGCTCGGGCCGGTCGCGTCCAGGCACCGACCCGACGCCGGGTTCACCAGCGAGCCGCCCGAACCCGCCTGCCACTTCTGCGCGCCCGTGCCGTTGCAGTCATACAGCTGCACCTTCGTGCCGTTGGCCGTACCGGCCGCGGTCAGGTCCATGCACTTGCCCAGCGCCCGCAGGGTCTGGTCCGCGCCCACCGTCCACTGCTGGGCGGCCGAGCCGTTGCAGTCGTACAGCTGCACCGCGGTGCCGTTCGCGCTGCTCGCCGCGTTCACGTCGACGCACTTGCCGCCGTAGCCGGTGATCTGGCCGGCGGCGCCGCCGCCGCTCCGCCGGACTGGTCGTGACGTGCACGTAGTCGACGACGAGCTGCTGCGGGAAGGTGGTCGAGCCGTCCGGGTCGCCCGGCCAGTACCCGCCGACGGCGAGGTTCAGCAGCAGGTAGAACGGGATGGTCGAACACCCAGCGGTTCGCCGTTCAGGTCGGCCGGGGCCGGGTCTCGTACGCGTTCCCGTCCACCGAGCACGTGATCGAGTTCGGCGCCCAGTCGATCGCGAAGGTGTGGAAGCCGTCGGCGAACGCCTGGCCGCCCGGCGAGCGTGTAGCCGGCGCCGATGCCGGCGCTGCCGGAGTAGCCCGGCCCGTGGATCGTGCCGTGGACGGTGCCCGGCTCGAACCCGACGTTCTCCATGATGTCGATCTCGCCGCTCGTGGGCCAGCCGACGCTGCCGATGTCGTTGCCGAGCATCCAGAACGCCGGCCACATGCCCTGACCGCGCGGGATCTTCATCCGCGTCTCGAAGTGGCCGTACGCCTGGGTGAAGGTGGACGCGGTGTTGAGCCGGGCCGAGGTGTACTGGCACGTGCCGTACCAGCACTGGTAGTTGTTCGGGTTCTCCTTGCGTGCCGTGATGACCAGGTGTCCCTGGCCGTCGAGAGCGGCGTTGTGCGTACCGCTCGTGTAGTACTCGCGCTCGTGGTTGTTGACGTTGTCGCCGGTCTCGAAGCGCCACTTGCTCTGGTCGACGCCGGCGCCGGCGGCGCCGTCGAAGTCGTCGGTGAACGTCGCCGCGGCCGGTGCGACGGCCCGCGGGGCCTGGGGCGCCCGCGGGCTCGCCGCCGCCGTGGCGGCGCCGCCCGACCCGGTGATCAGCGCGATGGCCAGAGCGACCAGGCCGACGCGCCGGCGGGATGGGGTTGGCATGGCTCTACCTCGTACTCGTTCAGGACGTGCTCGTGAGGACGTGCCGGTCAGGACGGGAGGGTCCACTTCTGGTTGGCGCCGCCGCCGCAGTCCCAGATCTGCAGGCGGGTGCCGTTGGCCGAGCTCGGGCCGGTGGCGTCGAGGCAGCGGCCGGACGCGGGGTTCACCAGCATGCTGCCCGAACCCGCCTGCCACTGCTGCGCGCCGGTGCCGTTGCAGTCATAGATCTGCACCTTGGTGCCGTTGGCCGTGCCGGCGGCGGCGACGTCCATGCACTTGCCGAGCGCCCGCATGGGTCTGGTCCGAGCCGACGGTCCACTGCTGCGCGGTGGTCCCGTTGCAGTCCTACAGCTGCACCGCGGTGCCGTTCGCGCTGTTCGCCGAGGCCACGTCGACGCACTTGCCGCCGTAGCCGGTGATCTGACCGGTGCCGCCTCCGGGGCCGCCGCCGCCACCGCCGGTGAGCGCGTTGAAGGTGCGGGCGAACTGGTACGCGCTCTGCGAGGTGCCGCTGCACGTGTCGGAGAGCTGGCCGTTGGACGCGCACGCCTTGTCGCGGCCGAGCGCCCAGTACGCCAGCAGCTGGATGCCGTGTGCGCGCCGCGAAGCTCTCCAGCGTCGAGGCGTTCCCGGTGGTGAAGACCTCACTGGTGGTGTCGTTCACCCCGATCATCGGGGTGTTGCCCTCCATGGCCCACAGCTGGTCGGAGGTCTTGGTGTTCCAGATCTGGCCGAGCTGGCCGTGCAGGGCGTTCGCGGCGCTGACCGCGGCCTGGCCCATGTCCATCGGCGAGCCGTAGTCCATCGTCATGATGTTCACGACGCTGACGTCCACGCCGCGGCTCTTGGCGTTGTTCAGCAGGCTGAGCGAGTTGGACAGCAGCCCGCTCGGGTCGACCGGCAGGGTGTAGTCGACGGCGAGGTGCTTGCCGGCCGCCGCGTACTGCTGCTGGAGCGCGGCGAGCGCCTGGTTCCGCCGGTCGTTGGCGGCGGTGTCGTTGAGGGCCGAGCCCTCGATGTCGAGGTCGACACGGGTCAGGTTGAGCGTGTCGATCACCCGCTTGTACTGGGCCTGCAGCGTCGAGACCGAGCCGCACGCCTGGCCGAGCTCGGTGCCGGACGCGCCGCCGAAGGAGACGAGGACGTCGCCGCCCGCGGCACGCAGGTTGTTGATCGCGGTCTGCCATCCGCTGTTGTCGATGGAGGTGTCGCCGTTCCAGGTGGCGTTGCAGCCGCCTCCGCCGATCACGAAGGCGAGCGTGTAGTACTTCAGGCCGGTCGCGGCCTGCGCGCTGGCCATCGCGGACGTCGAGCCCCACGTCTCGACGTACGGGGCGGCGAAGTGGGCGGGGAAAGCCCGGTCCGGGATTGACCGCGGCGTGGGCGGCCGTGCCGGCGCCGAGCAGCATTCCCGCGGCGGCGACGGGCACCGCGGCGAGTGCCGCGAGGCGCGACACCCTGTTTCTGAGCATGGTGAACCTAGGTCGTGGCATGAGGATCCTCCTGGCGGTGAGGAACGAGGGGGGTTGCTACTTACGGGTTACGGGGTGGTCCACTGCTGGTTCGCGGCGCCGGTGCAGTCCCAGATCTGGAGTCGGGTGCCGTTGGCCGAGCTCGGGCCGGTGGCGTCCAGGCAGCGGCCGGACGCCGGGTTGACGAGCGAGCTCGCCGTGCCCTTGGTCCACTGCTGTGCGCCGGTGCCGTTGCAGTCATAGAGCTGGACCTGGGTGCCGTTGGCGGTGCCGGCGGAGGTCAGGTCCATGCACTTGCCGAGCGCGCGGAGCGTGCCGTCGGAGCCGACCGTCCACTGCTGCGCGGTGCTGCCGTTGCAGTCGTACAGCTGGACGGCGGTGCCGTTGGCGCTGCTGCCCGAGGCCACGTCGGCGCACTTGCCGCCGTAGCCGGTGATCTGGCCGGTGCCGCCTCCGCCACCGCCGCCGCCCTGGGTGCCGCTCCAGGTGAACGTCGCGGTGGTCTTGGCCGGCAGGGAGTAGGTGAACGACTCGCCGCCCCAGTTGACCTTGAGCGACTGCGCCGATCCGCTGTCGTTGTAGGCGACGAGGGCCTTGGAGCCGTCCGGGTTGCGCCAGGCGACGTTGGGCACGGAGCCGTTGGCGGTGGAGTCGATCCGGTACGCGCCGGGCTTGACGAACTTCGTCAGGTGGCCCATGTCGTAGTACTCGATCGTGTAGTCGACCTGCCCGCTGCGGCTGTCGCCGTTGTGCACGGTGATCAGCCCGGTGCACGTGCCGCAGCCGCCGTTGTGCGGGCCCATGTTCTGGTCCACGGCCAGCGACCACTTGACGACGCTCTTACCCCAGTTGCGGGTGTAGTCGACGATGTTGTGCATGTCCTCCTGCTGCTGGTTCCCGACCCAGGTGCCGCCGGAGTGCTCGGTGTCGTAGGCGTCCAGGTTCGGGTACTGGTTGTGCACCGTGGTCTGCTGGCTCACGTTGCCGCCGTAGCCGTGCCAGGCGATGCCCGCCGAACAGCGAGTCGTTCCGTATCGCCGCGTCGTCCACCTGCGGGGCGCCGTAGCTGCCGTAGGTGTCCCAGTTCCAGTCGAGCGCGAGGACCTTGGTCGACAGGCCGGCGGCGTGGAACGCCGGCAGCAGGTTCATCTTGGTGAAGAAGTCCAGGCCAGAGCCGTTCCAGCTCATCGACGGGTACCCGCCGCAGCAGGTCGGCTCGTTCTGCGCGGAGACGAAGTCGATCGGCACGCCCTGCGCCTGGTACGCCTGGACGTACTTGACGAAGTACTGGGCGTACGCCGCGTAGTACTGGGACTGGAGCCAGCCCGGCTGGTTGAAGTTGTCCGTTGTCCTTCATCCAGGCGGGGGCGCTCCACGGCGTGCCCATCACTTTGAGTGCCGGGTTGAGCTGCCGGGCCTGCTTGGTCAGCGGCAGGATGTCGGCCAGGTCGTGGGAGATGGAGAAGTGACTCATCGCCGCGTCGGTCTGGCCCGCCGGCAGGTCGTCGTAGGAGTAGCTGTAGCGCGCCAGGTCCGACGCGCCCATCGGGTTGCGCAGGAAGTCCAGGCCGATGCCGCTGCCGGGATCGAACAGCTTCTGCATCACCTGGGTGCGCGTGGTCGAGCTGAGCGCTCCGCTGCTGTTCATCAGCCAGGCGGCGGTGTCGGTGAACGACGCGCCCGCGCCGGTGAACTGCTGGTAGCGGGTGTTCTCGTTGACGGTGATGTTCTGCGCGCCGCTGCCGCCGGTCCCGAAGGTGATCGGCGTCTGCTGTTGCAGCCCGCGGGTGACGTGACGGCCGCCGGAGTCGTCGGTGGTGGTCAGCCAGATGTTGACGCTCTCGCCCGCGGCGTGCGCGGGGGTCGTCACTGCACCGGTGAGGAGGGCGCCGGCGAGGGCGATCAGTGCGGAGGTGGCCAAGCGCCGGGCGGGCCTGCGGCCGGCGCGGCGGACTTTTCTGGACATGGGGCTACTCGGCTCCAGATGTGGGGGGCGGAGGAGGCGTCTGCCTGGTGCCCGTGCCTGTGGCGGCAGGCCGTACGGGAAACAGGCGGTACGCGCTCCGGCGGCCCGCGTCCACGGTGGAGGCACGCGGCGCGGCCGGAGGGTGTCTCCGGCCACGGCCGCACCGACCGGTCCACGCCGCGGCCACCCGCCGCGGCGACGTCCGATCGGAGCGAGGACCCGGGCCGCGGCGGGCCTGCCACCGCCCGGCTCAGGCGCGATGCGGCCTCATGTGCGCCGCTCCCGCCGTTCGAGTCGCCGGCGCAGGCGCTGGCGGGCGCGTGCGGCGTGCGTACGTAACGGGGAGAGTCGAGCCCGGCCCCTGGAATGTGGTCGCGCGGGCACCGCACGGGCCCGTACTGCTGCGAGGTGCGGTGTGGCATGGCGCGAGTCCCTTCGGGCGGGACGAGGTGCTCGGTCCGGCATCCCCCGAGGCCAATTAATTAAGAAACCTTCCTTTCAGTGGCTTTGACGGTAACGGGACGATCAGGTCGTGTCAACACCCGTCAGGACAAGTCGGGCACGCGTACGATGGGCGCCCGCACTCCCCCCTGAACGTCCACCCGGCCCTTGACCAACCACAAAGAGGGCGATAAACACAGACAAACAAACGTGGAAACGGCGGGTCAACCAACACCATGTACGCCGAGGAGAGACAGCAGGAGATCCTCCGGCGCACGCGCGACGCCGGACGGGTCGACGTGGTGACGCTCGCGGAGGACTTCGGCGTCACGATGGAGACGATCCGGCGGGATCTCACCGTGCTCGAGCGGGCCGGCACCCTGCGCCGCGTGCACGGCGGCGCCATCCCGGTCGAGCGCCTCGGCTTCGAGCCCGCGCTCGCCGCGCGCGACGCCGTCATGACCGCGGAGAAGGAGCGCATCGCCAAGGCGGCCGTGGCCGAGCTGCCCGCCGACGGATCGATCATCATCGACGCGGGATCGACGACCGGTCGGCTGGTGCAGGTGCTGCCGAGCGACCGGGAGCTGACGGTGATCGTCAACTCGCCGCCGCTCGCCACCATCCTGGCCACCCGCTCGAACCTCAACGTGATCATGCTGGGCGGCCGCGTGCGCGGCCGTACTCTCGCGACCGTCGACGACTGGGCGATGCAGCCGCTCTCCCGGCTGCGCGTCGACGTCGCGTTCATGGCGACGAACGGCATCTCCGCCGAGGTCGGGCTGACCACGCCGGACCCGGCCGAGGCCGCGATCAAGCAGTCCATGATCGGGGCTGCGCAGCGCACCGTGCTGCTGGTCGACCACACCAAGGTCGGCAACGACTACCTCGCCAAGTTCGCGTCGCTGTCCGACATCAGCGTCCTGATCACCGACACCGGACTCGACAGCGGGCTGGCCGCCGACCTGGCCTCCGCGGGCCCCGAGGTCGTACGCGTCTAGCCGAAACGCCCTCGCCGGCGCCGGGGCGCCGGTGACCGTGAGGGTCAGGTCGTCTCGGCCACCACCGCGGCGCGCGCCTCGGCCGCGTCGCCGGTGTCCAGGGCGAGGGCGGCGAGCCGCTCGCAGTCCGCGAGGGTGTGCGCCGCCAGGCTCGCGCGCACCGCGGGCAGACCGCGCGGGCTCATCGACAGTTTGGTGATGCCGAGGCCGGCCAGCACCGGGGCGAGCAGCGGGTCGGCCGCCGCCTCGCCGCAGATGCCCACCGGCTTGCCTGCGTGCTTCCCGGCTGCCGCGCACGTCGCGATCAGCTCCAGCAGCGCGGGCTGCCAGGGATCCAGCAGGTCCGCGAGGCCGCCGGTCTGCCGGTCGGCGGCGAGCGTGTACTGGCTCAGGTCGTTGGTGCCGATGCTGAGGAAGTCCACGACGTCCAGGAACCGGCGGGCGCGCAGCGCCGCGGCCGGCACCTCGATCATCACGCCGGCCGTCGGCAGGCCGTGGTCGCGTACGCGCTCGGCGAAGGCCGCCGCCTCCGGCCGAGTGGAGACCATCGGCGCCATCACCCAGACGTCGGCCGCCGTCTCGGCCGACGCGAGCGCGATCGCCTCGAGCTGGAGGTCGAGGATCTCCGGGCGGTCGCGCGACACGCGCAGGCCGCGCATGCCCAGCGCCGGGTTCGGCTCGTCGGGCAGGCCGAGGAACTGGAGCGGCTTGTCCGCCCCCGCGTCCAGCGTGCGCACGACGATCGTCCCGCCGTCGAAGAACCGGAACGCCTCGGCGTACGCGGCCACCTGCTCCTCCAGGCCGGGCGCGTCGTGGCGGTCCAGGAACAGGAACTCGGTGCGGAACAACCCGACGCCCGCGACGTCGGCCAGGTCGACTCCGGCGAGGTCGGCGGCGGAGCCGATGTTGACCATCAGGTCGACCGAGTGGCCGTCCGAGGTAGCGCCCGGTCCCGTGCCGCCGGCGAGCCGTGCCCGTTCGGCCTCGGCACGCTCGCGCGCCTCGGCGACGTCGGACTCGCCGACCCCGGCGCGCACCTGACCGGTCGTGCCGTCCACGGTGACCAGCGCGCCGTCCGCGATGTCCAGCGCGCCGGCGCAGCCGACGACCGCGGGCAGCCCGAGCGACCGGGCCAGGATCGCGGTGTGACTCGTCGGGCCGCCGCGTTCGGTGACCAGCCCGAGCACGTTCGCCGAGTCGAGTACCGCCGTGTCGGCCGGCGCGAGGTCGTCTGCGACCAGCACGAACGGGTGCCCCGGGTCCGGCACTCCGGGCATGGGCAGGCCGAGCGCGACGGCGATCGCGCGGCGGGCGATGTCGTCGAGGTCGGCCGCGCGCTCGGCGAGGTATCCGCCGAGCCCCTCCAGAGTCCGCCGGTGCTCGTCGAAGGTGTCGCGCAGCGCGTGCGGCGCGTCCGCGCCCTTCTTGATCCGTGCGGCCACGCCGTCGCGCAGCGTCGGGTCGCCGGCGATCATCGACTGCGCGTCGAGGATGTCGTGCGCCTCGCCGGCGGCCGCGGCGGCGCGGTCGCGCAGCCGGTTCTCGGTCTCCTCCAGCGCGCCCGCCGCGACCGCGATCTCCCGGTCGGGATCGGTCACCGTACGCGCCTCCGGGAGGGCGGGCGGCGGGCTCATCCGCGCGACGGGCCCGCCCGCGACGCCGGGGCTGACCCCGATGCCCCGCAGTTCGCCGGCCATCGTCTACTCCTCCGCGTCCAGGTCGCGGGCGAGCAGGGCCGCGAGCGCGTCCAGGGCGTCGCCCGCGCCCGGCCCCTCGGCCTCCAGCGTGACCTCGGTGCCGTGCCCGGCGCCGAGTGAGAGCACGGCGAGCATGCTCGCGGCCGGTACGGCCTTGCCGTCGCCGACCCGGATCTTCACCGGCACGCCCTGGTCGGCGGCGGCCTTGACGAACAGCGCGGCGGGCCGGGCGTGCAGTCCCGTACGTGAGGCGATCTTTACTGTTCGCGTCGACATGGTTACTCCCTCGTCAGGGTTCGATGGTGACCTTGATCGCGGTGCCGTCCGCCACCGTCGCGATGCCGTCGAGCACGTTCTCCAGCGGCAGGCGGTCGGTGATCAGGTCCGCCACGGGCACCGCGCCGGAGGCGATCAGCTCGAGTGCGCGCGCGTTGTGATGCGGGCTGGAGCCGTTGGCGCCCACGATCGTCAGCTCCCGGTAGTGCACGAGGTTGGAGTCGCACGCGATCACCGGGTCGTCCTTGGGCAGGCCGCCGAAGAAGCTGATCCGGCCCTGCCGGGCGGCCATCTGGAGCGCCTGCTCCTGCGCCGCGCCGGACGCGGCGGCGGTGATGATCGCGTCGGCGCCGCGGCCGTCGGTCAGCTTCGTCACCTGGTCGGCCAGGTGGGCGCCGTGGATCGCGGCGTCCGGCGCCACCCGCTCGGCGGACATGGCCAGCCGGTCGGGGTTGAGGTCGGCGAGGAAGACGCGCGCGGCACCGCGTGCGCGCGCCAGGCGTACGTGCAGGCAGCCGATCGGACCGGCGCCGACGACCACGACGTCGTCGCCCTCGCCGATCCGGGCCAGCTCCTGGCCGTTGAGCACGCACGCGAGCGGCTCGGCCACGGACGCCTCGTCGAAGCCGAGGCCGTGCGGAATGCGGTTGAGGCCGTCGACGGCGAGCACCTTGGCGGGCACGATCGTGTACTCGGCGAAGCCGCCGTCGTAGTGGTAACCCATCGACTCCTGGTGCAGGCAGACGGTCATCCGGCCGCGGCGGCACTCCTCACAGCTCCCGTCCGGGATCGCCGCGATGACCTGGACCCGGTCGCCGGGCGACCAGCCGGTCACGCCCCCGCCGGTCTCGACCACCTCGCCGGCGATCTCGTGTCCCATGACGCGGGGCGGGCGGATGTGGTGGTGGCCGAACTTGGAGATCTTGACGTCCGTGCCGCAGGTCGAGCAGTTGCGGACGCGGATCTTGACGTCTCCGGGACCAGGTGAGGGCTCGGGCGCGTCCTCGACGCGGATGTCTCCGGGCGAGTAGAAACGGGCGACCTTCACGCTGGTTCCTCTTCTCCGGCCGGCTGTAGCAGCCTTACCACCTCATCGACGTCGTCGGTCTCGCGCAGAGCGCGGGCACGGTCCGGGTCGAGCAGGATCTGGGCCAGCTCCGACAGCAGCCGTACGTGGCCGTCGCCGCGGGCGGCGATCCCGATGCACAGCTCCACCTGCTCGTCGCCCCAGGCGACGCCGCCGGGGAAGCGTACGAACGAGACCGCGTCGTGGCGCACCGCGTCCTTGCCGTCCAGGGTGCCGTGCGGGATCGCGACGCCCTCCCCGACGTACGTCGACACGGAGCGCTCACGCTGGAGCATCGCGTCGACGTACGCCGGTTCTACCGCGCCGGTGCGTACGAGGGCCTCGCCGCACTGGCGGATGGCGTCCTCGCGGTCCGTCGCCGT
This sequence comes from uncultured Actinomycetota bacterium, assembly GCA_963799975.1. Taxonomy (GTDB): domain Bacteria; phylum Actinomycetota; class Actinomycetes; order Streptosporangiales; family Streptosporangiaceae; genus Actinoallomurus. Next base: position 3,407,926 of record CAWCZF010000006.1, read on the forward strand.
CGCGTCGAGGCGTACCGCCCCGCGGTGGAGCGGTTCAGGCACTGATCTCGCCGCCGTTCTTGATGGCGGTCACGAGCCTGGTCACCGCGGGGTCGCCGAGGAAGACCTGGAACTTCACGATCGGCTTGCCGCCCGCCCCGGCCGCAGCGCGTGCGGCCAGGCCCTGGTGACAGACGACGATGTCGGCGTCGTCGGGGATGGTGTTGACGGGGGTGTGCTCGACCTGGACGGAGAACTTCTTGAGTTCCTTGCGGAGTTGGCTGGCGAGCATCACGCTGCTGCCCATTCCCGCGTCACAGGCCACAACGATCTTGCGTACGTCCTTGCCGTTCATCGCGCATCACGCTCCGTGGGGTGCGGTCTCGGTGGCCGGGGCCTCGTCGGTCCTCGTCGCGGCGACGGCCGGTTCCGGTTCTGTGACGGCCGCGCCTTCGACGGCCGCCTCTTCGGGCCCGGCGTCCTCTTCGGGCTCGTCGGCGAGACGGCCGAAGCCGAGCAGCACCGAGCCGACCACGAACGAGACCGCCGCGGCGATGAAGACACCGGCGAAGACGCCGAAGTAGCCGCCTCGCGGGGTCTCGGCCGCGTAGGCGAAGATGCTGCCGGGCGAGGGAGTGGCGACGAGTCCGGCACCGGTGACCATGAACGTGCCGATGCCCGCCGCGCCGCCCGCGATGGTGGCCAGGATCAGACGGGGCTTCATCAGGATGTAGGGGAAGTAGATCTCGTGGATGCCGCCGAGGAACTGGATCACGATCGCGGCGGGCACGCTCGGCCGCAGCCGCCGGGGCCCGAACAGCAGGTACGCCACCAGGACGCCCAGACCCGGGCCGGGGTTGGACTCCAGCATGAACATGATCGACTTACCGTGCTGCACCGCCTGCGCCACGCCCAGCGGGCCCAGTACGCCGTGGTTGACCGCGTTGTTGAGGAACAGCACCTTCGCCGGCTCGATCAGCACCGAGGCCAGCGGCAGCAGGTGATGGTGGATCAGCCACTCCACGCCGCGCCCCGCGACGTTCGTGATGTGCTTGACGACCGGGCCGACCGCCCACGTGCCGAAGACCGCCGCCGCCGCGCCGATGATGCCCGCGGTGAAGTTGTCCACCAGCATCTCGAACCCGGGACGCGTCTTCTCCTGGGTGAACCGATCGACCTGCTTGAGCACGTACGCCGTCAGCGGCCCCATCACCATGGCGCCCAGGAACATCGGAATACCCGCGCCGACCACCACGCCGATGGTGGCCACCGCGCCGACCACCGCACCACGCTGACCGTGCACCATCCGGCCACCGGTGTAACCGATCAACACCGGCAACAACACGTTGATCGTCGGATCCACCAGCGCACCGAACTGCTTGTCCGGCAACCAGCCCGTCGGGATGAACAGCGCGGTGATCAGACCCCACGCGATGAACGCACCGATGTTCGGCATGACCATGGCGGCGAGATAGCCGCCGAGCCGCTGGATACGGGCCTTGGGTCCGGTCCCGGTGATCTGTGGGGAGTAGGGAGTGGCCATGGGGGGCCTCCTAGGGGGTTCGGAACTCGTTCGAGGCGGTCAGGCGATCAGCGACCGGTCGAGGTCCGGCCGGGTGTGGATGAGGACGTTGTCGCGGCGCATGTCCTGCGGCCGCGGCATGCGGCTGGCGGGCAGCCGCACGGCGGCGGCCCCCCATGCCAGCCCTTCGGCGAGGGCTTCGCTCCCCCGGGCTCCGGCGGCCAGGAAGCCGGCCAGCAGGGCGTCTCCGGCCCCGACCGTGCTCCTCGTCCCGACGACCGGCGCCTCGCCGATGGTGACGCCATCGTGGTGGTGACACGGGGCCTCGACCAGTACGGCGCCGTCGGCGCCGAGACTGGCCAGGACGCTGCCGGCACCGCGTTCACGCAGTCTCTGTGCCGCCTCGACGGCGTCGCCGACGCTGTCGACGGGCCGGCCGACGGCCTCGGCGAGCTCGTCCCGGTTCGGCTTGATGAGGATCGGGGCGGCCTCGACCGCGGCCAGGAGCGCCGGGCCGCTCGCGTCGACCGCGACCCGTACTCCCGCCTGGGTGAAGAACTCACACATTCGGGCATAGATGCCGGCGGGCACGCTGGGCGGCAGGCTGCCGCACAGCACCACCCAGCTGGCGGTCTCGGTCTCGCCCAGCACCGCGTCGGCGACCGCGTCCAGCTCCTTGCCGGACAGCGGCTCGCCGGGCTCGTTCAGCTTGGTGACCACGCCGTCGGGCTCGGCGATGGTCACGTTGGAACGGGTACGGCCGTCGACGCGCACGGCGCGTAGCGGGATCCCGTCGGCCTCCAGGAGGCGGACGAGCTGCTCTCCGTCGGGGCCGCCGACGGGCACCACCGCGACCGAGGGGACACCGTTCGCGAGCAGGGCACGCGAGACGTTCACGCCCTTGCCGCCCGGGTCCAGCCGCGCCGACGTCGCGCGGGTCATCGTCCCGCGTACGAGACGGTCGACCTCGATGGTGCGGTCCAGGCTCGGGTTGAGCGTCAGCGTGACGATCATGTGCGACCCGACCTCGCGCGGAGCGTTCGGCTTCCTCTCCTCGGCGCACACTGTGTTGATTCACCGCCGTTTTCGATTTGTTTTCCATTTGTTTACGCCCATATGCGTCCGCCCGTCAAGAGACGGATTTCGATTACTCACATGGACCAAGCCAGAGCCGGGGATCCTGGCCAGGCACGGACACGACGCGCGCGCCGACACGCCGCCAGGGGATCGATCGTCGCGGTGACCGGCCGGTTCAGCCGAGCCAGGTCGGGATGCGGACGTGGAGGGAGGTGCCCTTCCCGCTCGGGCTCTCGACGTCGATCATGCCGCCGAGCGCCTCGACGCGGTCCTTCAGGCCGATCAGCCCCCAGCCCCCGCCGACCGCGGCGCCGCCGACGCCGTCGTCCTCGACCAGCAGGCGGATCCCGTCGTCGCGTACGTGCAGCCGGATCCGCACCAGCGACGCGTACGCGTGCCGGATCGCGTTCTCCACGGCCTCCGCGACGATGTAGTAGACGGCGACCTCCAGCCGCTCGTCCAGCCGCCGTACGGCCTTCAGGTCCAGCTCGACCGGCGCGGTGGCCCGGCGTGCGAGGGCCTTGATCGCGGGTTGCAGGCCGCCCTTGGACAGGATCGCCGGATGCAGCCCGCGGGAGATCTCCTGAAGGTCCTCCAGCACCCCGGACAGGCCCGTCGCGGTCCTGGACAGGCGTTGCCTGACGACGTCGTGGCCGTTCGGGACGGCCGCCTCCGCGGCGCGCAGCTCCAGGCCGAGCGAGACGAGACGCTGCTGCGCCCCGTCGTGCAGGTCGCGCTCGATCCGGCGGCGGATCTCGTCGGAGGCCGAGACCAGCCGGGCGCGGGCGGCGGTGAGCTTGGCGCGGCTCTCGGCGTTGGCGATGGCGGTGCCGACGAGCTCGGTGTACTCGACCATGCGGGCCTCGGTGCCCTCCGGCTGGGGCACGCCGGTCGCCGAGAAGGCGATCATGATGCCCCACAGGCGCCCCTCGACCACGACGGGGCTGCCGGCGCCCGACCTGATGCCCCGCGTACGCGCCCACACGCCGATGCCGCTGGTGGCCAGGTGGTAGTCGGTCATGCGTGCCGGACGGCCGGTGCGTTCGACCACCGACTCCAGGCTGCGGCCCTCCAGCGACCAGCACGACCCGACGGGCGGCGCGGGCTCGGGATGCGCCGCGGCCTTCCAGGAGCCGACAACAGTCTCCATCCGGTCCGGCTCGAAGCGGATGATCACCATGAAGTCCACCCCGAGGATGCTGCCCAGCTCGGTCGCGACCGCCTCGAACACCTCATGCGGTGAGACCGCGCGCGCCACGAGCGTCGCCACGCGACGCAGGGCCGCCTGTTCCTCCGCGACCCGCCGCAGCTTGGCGTGGCTCAGCTCCAGCGAGCGCGCCATGGTGTTGAAGGCGCGTTCGAGCAGGCCGATCTCGCCCAGCGAGGTCTCCGGCATGCGGACGCCCATCTCGCCGCGCGACAGGTCGCCGGCCATGATCGACGCGCGGCGCACCGGCCGTACGAGGGCGCGGGTCAGGTACGAGGTGAAGACGAAGACCAGCACGAACGAGCCCGCCGCAGCGGCGCCGGCCATCGCCATGGCACGCCGGGACGCGTCCAGGGAGCGCTGCTCGTAGCCGGCGGCGAGCCGGCGCTGGACGTCCACGAACTGGTCGAAGTCGGCCCGCAGGCGGCCGCTGCGCCGCTGCCCGTCGGCGACCGCCTGATCGGCCGGGGGCCCCGGCCGTCCGGTCCGCACTCGCGTCACGAGGGGAATCGAGTAGTCACGCAGGTAGGAGAGCGACGCACGGGCGATCCGGCCGGCTCGCGCACCCTGCTCGCCGCCGATCTGGGCGCCGATGCGGCGGAAGTCCTCGGCCTGCTCGGGAAGCGCGACGCGGGCGGCCGCCCAGGGAGTCAGGAACGCCTGGTCCCGGGTGATGACGTAGCCGCGCTCGCCGGTCTCCAGATCCACGATGAGGCGTTCGAGCCGGTTCGAGGCGGCCAGCACCTCCTCCGAGCGTCCGGTGAGCGTCGCCGCGTTGCGCAGCCCGGCGATGGCCCCGAAAAGGATCAAGAACGTGGCGGCCATCAGGAGTGCGAGCAGCGCACTCGCGATGACCATCCGCCGGCTCAGACCCCGTGGAGAATCGACCCGCAACCGCGAACGCCGAGACGCCCATCCGATCACTACTCATCCTCTCGACCAGCAGAGAGTGGCCGATAATGAGATTAGGGTTGGTGTGTAGTCACTCTACGTGCGGAGGAGAGTGATGGTCGAACGAAGAGCACGGCTGGCCCTGGCCGAAGACGACGTCCTGCTCCGCGCGGGACTCGCGAGCCTGCTGGAGCGATCGGGCTTTGAGATCGTCGCCCAGGCGGGCGACGGCGAGGAGCTGATCGCCGCCGTACGCGAGGAGCGGCCCGACGTCGCCATCGTGGACATCCGCATGCCCCCCGCCTATGAGACGGAGGGGCTGGATGCGGCTCAGGTGATCCGTGGGGAGTTCCCGACGATCGGGATCCTCCTGCTGTCCGCGCACGTGGAGGTCGACCAGGCCACAGAGCTGCTCGCGGCCGGTCAGCGCGTCGGCTACCTGCTGAAGAGCCGGGTGACCGAGGTGAGTGAGTTCATCGAGACGGTCGAGCGGATCGCCCAGGGCGGCTCGGTCGTCGACCCCGGGCTCGTCCAGGAGCTGCTCACCGCCCGGCACAAGGACGACCCGCTGGAGGGCCTGACCGAACGGGAGCGCGAGGTGCTCGCGCAGATGGCGGAGGGCCGGTCGAACGCCGGCATCGCCAACCGGCTGTGGATCACCGAGGGCACCGTCGAGAAGCACGTGCGCAGCATTCTCGCGCGGATGCAGCTGCCCGAGACCGAGGATGACCACCGGCGGGTGCTGGCCGTGATCACGTTCTTGGACAACCGCTAGTTCGCCACGTTGGGGTGAGTGATTTCGGTTATGAGCCGCGGTGCACGGGCGTACGGTCGCCGGACTCGCCGAGCAGTCTGCGGATCGCCGGGCCCGAAAGCGCCGATTTCGGCAGGAAACCCCGGGCGGTGCAGCCGGCGATGATGTCGGCGAAGTCGTCCTCGGGATACGTCGAGATGAGGATCACCGTCGGCTTCGACAGGGATTCGGCGGCCAGCCGGTCGGCGAGGTCCACCCCGCACTCGTCACCGAGGCAGACGTCGACGAGGACGACGTCGGGCCGTAGCCGATCGGTACGGTCGAGGGCAGCCGCACCGTCTGACGCCACGCCGACGACGACGATGCCGTCGCGCTCGAGGACCCCGCATGCGGTCTCGAGGAACCGGCCGTTGTCATCAACAATCAGACAGCGCATGTCCATCGCCTCAGTCTGACCACTCGATATCCGGATACGCATTGCCGCTAACCGGAATATAAGCGCTCCCGCCGGCCGGGCGCCAACCGGGGGCGGCACAAGAGCGCAGGTCACCGGCCGGTTGAGTAGCCGGTTGAGCAGCCAGGGCCACGGCAGGCGCGCGGACATACCTGCTAGCCGGGGGGTGGGCACTACTGCTGGCACTACGACCGGGATGGGTGCTGGCGTCGCAGACATCGCATACCGCAGGAGCGATAGTGGACGCAACACCCCTTCCAGCCTTGAAAGGAGATGAACGTCATGTGCCAGCATCACCCCCGGTGCCCCGAAGCCACCGCCGAGGACCACACCGCCGCACGCGTCGTCTCCGCACACCCCGAGCAGGGCTGGACCCTGCTCTGCAACGGTGTCGTGGTCTTCGACGACACCGGCGAGCTGTTCCCGGACGGGCACGCGGTCTCACCCCATCGGGCCCGCCCGCACACGCTCGCCGCCTGAGTTCGCCCCACGAGCGTAAGGATTCACGCCATGCGCCGTATCCGCGTCATGATCAACCGGCCGCGCGCCGAGCCGTTCCCCGTGATCGACCTGCGCTCGCCGTCCGGCCGCTCCCTGCGCTACTGATCCTCGGCCTCCCGCCCCACAGGCGCCGTACGGTCTGGCGGCGTGGCCCCCGTCGATCCAGGCCGTACGGCCGAAGCCCCCGTCCCCGCACCCGGCGGCGGGCTGTCGTCACCAGTCGCTCGGCAGCTCGCCGCCGTACCAGCGTTCGATGAGCTGGCGGGCGATCGAGACCCGTCCCGGCAGCAGGATCTCGCCGGACTCGGCCGCGGCGAGAAGCTCCGCGCGGGTGAACCACCGGGCGCTCTTGATCTCCTCGCCGTCCACCCGGAGTTCTTGGCCCTCGTCGGCACGGGCGAAGAAGCCGAGCATGAGGCTGCGCGGCAGCGGCCACGGCTGGCTGCCGAGATAGCGGCAGTCGTGCACCCGCACCCCGACCTCCTCGAGCACCTCACGCGCCACGGCCTGCTCCAGCGACTCACCCGCCTCCACGAACCCCGCGAGGATCGACATGCGCCGCGGCGGCCAGGCCGCGCTGCGGGCCAGCAGGATCCGCTCCTCCTCGTGCACGAGCATGATCACGGCCGGGTCCGTACGCGGGAAGTGCTCCGAGCCGTCCACCGTGCAGATCCGCGTGTGACCGGCGGAGGCGAGCCGCGTGAGCGCGCCGCAGCGCGGGCAGTGCGTGTGGGTCTCGTGCCAGTTCTGCAACGCGACCGCCTGCGTGAGCAGCCAGGCGTCGCGGTCGCTGAGCAGCGCGCCCGTCGTACGCAGGCCGGCCGGCTCGGTGCCCTCGATCGCGGGCAGCGCCGCCGAGACCGCGAAGTAGGCGACGTCCTCGTCGTCGACGCCCAGCAGGTAGCGCTCGCCCTCCGGCGCGCCGTCCGCCGGGACCAGCACCAGCGCGGGCTCGGGCCGGATCAGCACCGTGCCCCGCTCGATCACCAGCACGCGGCTGCGCGGGTCGGCCCACGCTCCGGCCAGCCAGGCGTCGTCACGACGGCGTTCGCCGACGCGGTCGAGCGCGCCGCGTGCGAGCGCCAGCCAGTCGAGCGTCGAATCGGTCAGGGTCCCGCGCTCGCCGGTGCCCTCGCTCCGCTCGGTCATGGGACCTCCTTCGCCGGTCCCGTGACCGCGGTGCCGTGCCTTTCAGATCTCTCGGTCATGGGCGGTCCAGGGCGGCGAACTCGTCCCACAGGTAGGCGGCGGCCTCCGCGCCCTTGAGCAGCAGCGGCATCTCGACCTTCTCGTTGGGCGCGTGCAGCCGGTCCTCGTCCAGGCCGACCGCCACGAACACCAGCGGCGCGCCCAGGATGTCGGCCAGGTCCGCCTCCGGGCCGCTGCCGCCCTCGCGGGTGAACAGCACCTCCGTGCCGAACGCGCGCTCCATCGCCCGCCGCGCGGCGCGTACGCCGGGCGAGTCGATCGGTGAGAAGCACGGGCGTACGCCGGCCGTGACGTCCACCCGCGCCTCGATGCCCGGCGGGGTGCGCTCGGCGACGTACGCGCGGAACGCCTCCTCGACGGCGCGCGGGTCCTGGCCTGCGACCAGCCGGAACGACACCTTGCCGTGCGCCTCGCGCGGCACGATCGTCTTGCCGCCCGGGCCGGTGTGCCCGCCCCACATGCCGTTGATCTCGGCGGTCGGCCGGGCCCAGACGCGCTCCAGCGTGGTGTAGCCCTCCTCGCCGGAGGCCGCCCGGCTGCCCCCCGCCGTCGCCAGCCACGCGGCCTCGTCGAAGGGCAGCCGCGCGAACAGCGCGCGCTCCTCCTCGGTCAGCTCCACAACGCCGTCGTAGAAGCCCTTGAGGGTGACGCGGCCACGCCCGTCGTGCAGCCCGGCCAGGAGCGCCGTCATCGCGTGCAGCGGGTTGGGCACCGCGCCGCCGAACGAGCCGGAGTGCAGGTCGACCGAGGGCCCGTACATCGAGACGGCGGCCTCGGCCAGGCCCCGCATGCCGGTGCACATCGAGGGCACGTCGGCGGCCCACATGGTCGTGTCGCTGATCACGACGGCGTCACAGGCCAGCCGGTCGCGGCGGGCGCGGAGCAACGCGGGAAAGTGCGTGGAGCCGGCCTCCTCCTCGCCCTCGATCAGCATCTTGATCGTGACCGGCGGCGCGGCCGCGCCGCTCGCGGCCAGGCAGGCCCGCAGGCCGAGCGTGTGGAAGAGGACCTGTCCCTTGTCGTCGGACGCACCGCGGCCGATCAGCTGGTCGCCCCGCTCGACCGGCGCGAACGGCGGGGTGTCCCACTCGGCGAGCGGCTCGACGGGCTGTACGTCGTGGTGGCCGTAGACGAGGACGGACGGCGCGGACGGATCGGCGGCGGGCCACTCGGCGAAGACCGCGGGCAGGCCGGGCTCGCCGGGGGTGCCGGTCTCCCACAGCTCCACGATCGGGAACCCGGTCTCGCGAAGATGGCCGGCGAGCCATTCGGCGGAGCGCCGTACGTCGTCGTGACGCTCGGGGTCGCCGGAGATCGACGGGATCGCGAGCCATTCCTTCAGCGCGGCGAAGAAACCGCTCGCGCCTGCCTCGATGTAATCGCATGCGTCCATGGAACCGCTTCCTCGCAGGCGGATCTGCCTCTGGCACTCTAATGCGGTGACCGTCTTCATCGACCGCCCACTCTGGGCCGCCCGCGGGCGGATGTGGTCGCACATGGTCAGCGACACGTCATTCGCGGAGCTGCACGACTTCGCCGTACGCCTTGGCATGCCGGCGCGCGCCTTCGAGCGCGACCACTACGACGTGCCGTCCGACCTGTACGAACCCGCGCTGCGGCTGGGCGCGGAGCCGATCGGCTCTCAAGAGTTGGTGGCCCGGCTCATCCAGGCGGGGCTGCGCCGCCGGAAGCAGGCCCGAGGAGCATGAGCTCGGTCGCCAGGTTGTGCCGCGCGTCCGCCTCCCACCGCTCGCGCGCCGTGGCCGTACGGAACAGCGCGGGCAGGTCCAGCAGCGCGCGCAGGATGCCCGCGCGGCCCGCGCGGAACTCCTCGTCCGGCACCGCCGCGTACTCCTCGCGCACCGCCGCGGCGTAGGCGGCGTACCGGACGGGGTCGGCGGCCAGGATCGCCAGGTCGGCGTCGGACAGGACGGCGCCGTTGCGGTCGCCGCCGTCCGGGTCGTGCGTCGTGGTCAGCCGGACCAGCCGCGCGACCTCCTCGACCGTCGCGGGCGGCAGGTCCGTGCCGGCGAGCAGCCGGGTCGCCAGGACCGCGCTGCGCTCCTCGTTGTCGCCGCGCGCCGGGTCGTAGACGGCGTCATGGAACCAGGCGGCGAGGCGTACGGCGTCGGCGTCGTCGGCGTCGCCGGCCAGCTCATCGACGCGGTCGAGGACCTCGGCGAGATGCCGGTCGGTGTGGTAGCGGCGGTGCGGCTCGCGGTAGCGGCGCAGGAGCTCGGCCCCGATCCCCTCCGGGCCCGGCCAGCGCTCCGCCAGGGTCATCGGCCGCCCTCGCGGCCCGGCTCCTCGCGTGCCGTGCTCCGCGTGCCGACGGTGATGGCTCCCGTGGCGTGCAGGCTGGTGAGCAGCGTCCAGTCGTCGTCCGGGTCGAGCCAGATCTGGAGCTCTGGGGGGCCCTGTGGCCGGGTCAGGCGGCCGGACGGACGGTAGAAGGACGTGATCAGAACGAGGGGGACGGGCGCGGTCCAGGTCGCTGGACTCGGCGGAGTCCGCCCGCCGCCGAGGATGGTCGTTCGCTGGTCTTCGGTGCACTCCGCCAGCGCGTCACCGGTGGCCAGTTCCGCCTGGAGTCGCACCTGGACGTCGAGGGCGAGCCGAAGACGCGCTTCGGCGCGCTCGCCCGTGGTCGTCAGTGCGGTGTAGCCGGGGGTGAGCATGTTCACCAGGTCGGCGGCGTCATCCGCGTAGCCGCGGCGTGCCCCGCCCGCGTAGATCATCTCGTGGAGGTAGGGGCGGCCGTCCGCCTTCGCCGGCGGGATCGGGGGGTCCTGCGCCGCGGACGAATTGCGGATGCTGACGGCCATTGAATCCACCTCTGGTGAGAATACGCCCACGATAACCAACGCCTGATCCATCGCGTGGCGGCGAACAGGGCGGTCGCCTGGGCCTTGTCGACATGTCGGTAGAAGATGTGATCCATCAGCCGCCGGAACGATTCCGTCTCGTTCGGTCCGGCCCCGAAGGGACCGTCGGAATATCGGCCCCGGTCGCGTTCGGCTCCCGTGCCATCTCCGCCCCCGACGCGGTCCGGCAGCGAGGCCGCCCCGCCCGGCTCGTCCTGGAGCGCCAGGCGAGCGTTGGCGACCCCGCCGGCCGCTCCTCCAGGTGGTGGGTGACGAGGACCTCCGGCTCGGGCTTCCAGTGCGGGACCAGCTCGATGCCGCCGGTCGCCCCGGTCAGCACGACCTCGTGCACGGTGCGCGCGGACCGGAGCGGGTGGTGCGGGTTGACGTGCCCGATCCAGGCGCGCAGGTCGCGTACGAACCGGACGTCTGCCGCGTGCAGCACGGTCGGCCGATCGGTGGTCATCGCCACGCAGGCTATCGAAGACACGCGCATGGCCCGTGGTTGCATGCCTCCTGGCCTCGGGCCACTATGGTCCCCGCGTGAATTAGGTAAGGCTTACCTCATCGAGCGGGGGACCTGGTGCTCTACGTCGTGGCCGGCAAGGAGACCGACTCGGTGACGCACGGGTTCCTGCCGGCCGCCGAGGCGCTCGGCCTCGATGTCACGCTGCTGACCGACCGCGCGTGGCCGGCGGAGACGGTGCGCTGCGACGTCGCCGACTTCCGCTCGATCGTCGCGACGGTGGCGCGCGGCCCGGCCCCCACGGCGATCTTCACCAACAGCGACCACCTCCAGGCCCCGGCCGCACTGGCCGCGGACTACTTCGGGCTGCCGGGCAAGGACTGGCGCGCCGCGCTGCGGACCAAGAACAAGGCGCTGATGCGCCGCACGCTCGGCGGCGTGTACGCGGCCGAACTGTGTCCCGGCGACGAGCCGCCCGCCGGCGCGCCGTACCCGCTCGTGGTCAAGCCGCGCGAGGGCGTGGCCAGCGAGGACGTCTTCCTCGTACGGGACGCCGCCGAATTGGCGGCGCGCTGCCGGCAGATCTGGGCGCGGCGGCGCGGGGCGCTCCTCGCCGAGGAGTACCTCCCCGGCGCGCTGCACACCCTGGAGACGCTGAACGGCCAGGTCCTCGGCGGGTTCCGCACCACGCTCTCGCCCCCGCCGCACTTCGTGGAGGAGCGCCTCGACTGGGCCGTGCCGCCGTGCGCCGACCAGGTGCTCGCCGGACTGCGGGCGCTCGGCGTCGGCTTCGGCGCCTGCCACACCGAGTACGTGGTGCACGAGGGCCGCGCGCGTGTCGTCGAGGTGAATTACCGGATCATCGGTGACCACTGCGACTTCCTGCTGGCCGAGCTGCTCAAGGTGCCGATCTTCGCGTGGGTGCTGCGGGCACACCTCGGCGAGCCGGTGCCGCGCGTGCCGCACGCGCGCGGGCACGCCGCGGTCGACTCGGTGCTCGCGACGCGGTCCGGCACGCTCGCCGCCGCGCCCGGCCGCGAGGAATACGAGGACGGCGGGGTACGGCTCGCGTACTGGCCGGTGCGCGCGCCCGGCGACACGATCGAGCTGACCCGTACGAACCGCGACTACGTCGGCGTGATCCGTGCCATCGGCGCGGACCCCGGCGGCGTCGAGGCGGCGATCCGCGGCTTCCGCGCCCGCCACTCCTGGGAGATCGTCCCGTGACCGACGCGGGTCAGGAGGGCCGTCTCGCCGCGCGCGTGCTCGACGCGCTGCTGCGCGAGGACTACGGCGGCCTGTCGCGACGCGTCTCGGGCGGCCGCCTGACGCTGCCCGGGGGGCGCGCCGTCGCCCTCACCCGCGAGCACGCGCACGCGGGCCGGTATCCGGGGTTTCTGGCCGACCTCGTCGTGGCCGGGCCGGTCACCCTCGACGAGGTGCTCGGCGCGGTACGCGCGCTGGCCGACCCGCGCGACGACGTCGCCGCGTTCGAGCGCGAGTGCCGCGAGGCGCTGCGCGCACATCGCCTGTACGACGCCGTGCGGCCGCGTCCCTCGGGCCCGACGCGGCACGAGGCGCTCGCCGCGTCCGTCGACCATCCTGTCTACCCGACCTCGCGGTGCCGCCTCGGGCTGGACGAGCGCGACCTGCTCGCGTACGCGCCCGAGTTCGGGCCCTCCTTCCGATTGTGCTGGACCGCGGTGCCGCACTCGGCGTGCCGGGGCGAGCGGCCCGGCTGGTGGCCCTCGGCCGACGACGTGGGGCTGCCGGCCGGCCTCGACGTGTTCCCGGTGCATCCACTGACCGCGCGACTTCTCCCGACCGTGCTCGGGCCGGCCGTGACCGTACGGCCCACGCTGTCGATGCGCACCGTCGTGGTCGGGCCGCGCGAGCAGCTCAAGCTGCCGCTGCCGACCAGCACGCTGGGCCTGCGCAACCGCCGCGTGATCATGCCGGCCACGCTCGCCGACGGCGCGCTCGTCGAACGCGTGCTGCGCGCGGTGGCGACGCGCGAGCGGGCGCCGGTGCTGCTGGCCGACGAGCAGACCTACGGCCACGCCGACGACCCGCTCCGCGGCTACCTGCTGCGGAGGATGCCCGCCGAAGGTGTGCCGGTCGCCGCCCTCCTGGCACGTACGTCCTCGGGCCGCCATGTCGTCGAGGAGCTGACCGGCGACGTCGGGGAGTTCTTCGAGGCGTACCTGGGCGCGCTGTTCGGCTGGAACGTCCCGCTGCTGACCCGGTACGGCATCGCGCTGGAGGCGCACCAGCAGAACGTCTCGGTAGTGCCCGGCGAGCCGATGCGGCTGATGATCAAGGACAATGACGGCGCGCTGCTCGACCTGCGGCGGCTGCGTGCGGGGCTGGGGCACGCGCCGTCGCCGGCCGCGTTCGCCGACCGGCGGCTGCTGACCGGCGACGCCGAGGCGCTGGCACGGGTGTTCGTCACGATCACCGTGCACCTGTGCGCCGGGGCGCTCGCCTTCGGCCTCGCCGAGCGCGGCCTGCTTCCGCTCGCCACCGGCCTCGGCCTCGTACGCGACCGTCTCGCGGCGGCGCTGGACGCGCACGACGACACGGGCTTCCTGCGGGCGCGGACACTGGAGGCCGACCGGCTGCCGGGCAAGGCGATGGTCACCGCCGGGACGCTCGTCGGCAAGGACCGCACCCGCGCCGCGGACGTCAACAAGCACTACGGCCCGCCGGGGCCGAACTACCTGAACCACGATCCGAACCACGATCCGAAGAGGTCCGCGCATTGACGTCACTCGCCCCCGCCGCAGCCGCCCCCACGCGGACACGGCCGCGTGCCGAAGCCGGTGAGATCACCGCGCTGGCGCTGCTCAACTGCGTGGTGCGAGAGCTGTGCGCACCGGACCGCCAGGTCTGGCCCGCGCCGCCCCACCTCGTCCTGCGGCTTCCGTACACGGGCGTGATGCTGCGGGCGCGGCTGCTCCGCCCGCAGGTCCTGGCGCCGCGGCTCGCCGCGCCGGTCGAGGAGATGCGGGACGGCTGGCGGCCGGCCGGCTGGCGGCGGCTGGCCGAGCTGGTCGCCGGGGAGCTGGAGCTGTCCACCGGCACGGACAACCCCGAGTTCGCCGCGCAGGTCGCGGCGAGCCACGACGCGGTCGCGACCATGATCGGCGAAGGGCGGCGGCCGGCCGGCGACCCGTACCTGGACTCGGAGCAGGCGCTGCTGGCCGGGCACCGGTTCCATCCCTCGCCGAAGGCGCGGCAGGGCGCGGACTGGCCGCACTACGCGCCCGAGACCGGCCGCCGGTTCGCGCTGCACTGGCTCGCGGTGCGCGAGGACGCGGTCGCCGAGGAGGGCGACGTCTCCCTCCTGGACCGGCTCGGGCCGCCGGTACGCAAGGGCTACCGCGTGCTGCCCGCCCATCCGTGGCAGCTCGCCCTGCTGCGGCCCTCCGCCGAGGAGGTCATCGACCTCGGGCCGTACGGGCCGGAGGCGGTGCCGACGTCGTCGGTGCGCACGGTCTACGTGCCGGACGCGTTCCTGAAGTTCAGCCTGGACGTGCGGATCACCAACTGCGTACGCAAGAACTCCTGGTACGAGCTGCCCGGCGCGGTCGCGCTGACGCGTGCGCTGCGGCCGGTCTTCGCGGACCTGAGGGCCGGGCTGCTCGGCGAGCCCGGCTACCGGACGATCACGCGTGCGGATCCGCGGTTGCACGAGGGCCTCGGCGTCATCGTGCGCGACGGCGTACGCGGCTTTCCCGGCACGCCCCTGCTCGCCGCCGCCATCGCCGACCCGTACGCCCGCAGCGGCGCGGCGGCCGCCCGGCTGCTCGGCGGCAGGTCACCCGAACACCTCCTGGCCTGGTGGGACGCCTACGTACGGCAGGTGGTCCCGCCGGTGCTGCGCGCGTACCTGGAGCACGGCGTCGTGCTCGAACCCCACCTGCAGAACGTCCTCGTCTCGGTGGACGACGACGGGACGCCGATCGGGGCGATCTTCCGCGACCTGGAGGGGACCAAGCTGCTGCCGGGCCCGTGGGCGGCGTTCCTCGCCGGGCTGCGCGAGCCGGTCGCCCGCGCCATGACGTACGAGCCCGAGCGCGGCTGGGACCGGGTGGTCTACTGCCTGTTCGTCAACCACCTCGCCGAGGTCGCCGCCGCCGTCGCGGACCTGTGCCCGCCGCTGGAGCGCGAGCTGTGGCGGCTCGCCCGCCGGCACGTCGCACGGCACGCCGAGGCGGCCTCCGTGCCGGGGGGCGCGGCACGCCTGCGGGCGCTGCTCGCCGGGGTGCCGCTGCCCGCGAAGGCCAACCTGCGCACCCGCTGGGCCCGCGACCCCGACCGCGAGGCGGGCTACGTGCCGGTGCCCAACCCGCTGGCCGACCTGGTGGAGATCCGTTGAGGCCGCCGGAGGCGGTACGCGCGCTGGCGCTGTCCGCCGCGTTGCCCGCCTACGTCTATGACCTGGCCGGCCTGGCCGCGCACGCCGCCGCGATCCGCGCCGCGGTGCCGGTGGAGCTGTACTACGCGGCCAAGGCCAACCCGGACGCGCGGATCCTGACCGCGCTGGCGCCGTACGTCGACGGGATCGAGGTCTCCTCCGGCGGCGAGCTGGCTCACGTGCGCGCGGCGCTGCCCGGGACGCCGCTCGCGTTCGGCGGTCCCGGCAAGACCGATGAGGAGCTGGCCGCCCCGGCGGACCGGATCCACGTCGAGTCGCCGCTGGAGCTGCGGCGGCTCGCCGCGCTGCGCCGCGAGGCGGACGTCCTGCTGCGTGTCAACCTGCCGATCGCGGCCGCCGGGGCGTCGCTGCGGATGAGCGGTCCGTTCGGCATGGACGCCGAGGGGCTCGGGGCCTGCCTGGACCTGCTGGCGGACGCGCCCTGGCTGCGGCTGCGCGGCCTGCACGCCCACCTCGCCTCCGGTCTGACGGCCGGGCCGCTGCTGGAGGTGGCGGCGCGCGTGCTCGGCTGGGCGCGGTCCTGGGCGGACGGGCTGGACGCGCCGGAGTTCAACGTGGGCGGCGGCATGGCCGTCGACTACGGCGACCCGGAGCGCCGGTTCGACTGGGCGGCCTACGGCGCGGGGCTGGCGGCGCTGCGGCGGCCGGGCGAGGTGCTGCGGGTCGAGCCGGGCCGCGCGGTCACGGCGTACTGCGGCTGGTACGTCACGGACGTGCTGGACGTGAAGCGCACGCACGGCGTGTCGTACGCGGTGCTGCGCGGCGGCACCCACCACCTGCGCACCCCGGCGGCCAAGGGCCACGACCAGCCGTTCACGGTGCTGCCGACCGGCGACGGGCCCGCCGCGAGCGGCCCGGTCACGCTGGTCGGCCAGCTCTGCACGCCCAAGGACGTGTTCGCCCGCCAGGTGCCGGTGGAGCGCGTCGCGCCCGGCGACGTCGTGGCGTTCGCACTCGCCGGGGCGTACGCCTGGAACATCTCTCACCACGACTTCCTCATGCATCCGAAGCCGTACGTGCACTACGTGCCTACGCCTGCGGAATGCGGTTCAGCAGTGCGGTGAGACCCTCCTCGTCGAGCAGGTCGGCGGGGCGTACGGTCACGTTCGCGGCGACGTAGTGGAACGCGGCGCTGACCCGCGCGACGTCGATCTCCTCCAACTGCGCCCAGGCGAGACGGTACGCGGCGAGCTGCACGGCCACGACCCGCGCCTCCTCGCCGGTCGGCGGACGCCCGGTCTTCCAGTCGACCACCTCGAAGCCGCCGTCGCCGGTGCGGAACACCGCGTCCATCCGGCCGCGGATCAACCGGTCCCCGATCAGCGACTCGAACGGCACCTCGATGTCGTGCGGCTGCCGGTCGGCCCAGGCGCTCGCCTCGAATGCCTCCTGTAGCGCGGCCAGCTGGCCGTCCGCGGCCGCGCCGTCGTCGGACGCGCCGGGCAGGTCGTCCAGGTCGAGCAGGCGCTGCTGGCCCCAGCGCGCCTCCAGCCAGCGGTGGAAGGCGGTGCCGCGCCGTGCGTACGGGGCGGGCGGGCGGGGCAGCGGGCGGCGGATCTGGCGTGCCAGTGAGGCCGGGTCGCGCGCCAGCGTCACGAGCGAGGACACCGACAGGTGCGCGGGCAGGTCGACCGCGAGCCCGTCGGCGCCGCGCGTGCGGTCGCGCTCGGCCAGGAGCAGCTCGACGTCGCGGGCCCAGGCCGAGACGCGGCCGCGCTCGGCGGGCGGCGGCGCGGCGTAGGCGGCCGTGTCGCGGCGCGGCCGCCCGCGCATCGCGTCCTCGACCATGCGCGCGCCCTCGGCCGTGGCCGCGTACCGCTCGTCGTCCGCGCCCGTGGCGGGCGAGCCTTCCTCGGCGGCCTGCCACCACTGCCCAGCCCGGGTGTCGGGCCAGGTGGCGCTCTCCTCACGGGCAAGGAGGGGGTTCTCCTCGCCGATCGGCTCCTCCGCCCAGTAGCCGACCTGCCCCGCGCCCGCCTCGCACGCGGCGCGGATCTCCTCCAGGAACGGCGACGGCTGGAGCGACCTGCTCGCCGTTCCCCAGCGGTAGCCGGTGGTGATGAGCAGGTGCCGCGCACGGGTCACCGCGACGTAGGCCAGGCGGCGCTCCTCGCGTACGTCGCGCTCGGACGTGGCCGCGTTGAACGTCTCGATGTCCTCCTTCTGCAACCCGGTCAGGGGCGGCAGGTCGGCGCGGTCGCCGCGCAGCGGGTACGGCAGGCTGCGGGCGTTGGTGGTCCAGCGCGAGGAGCTCTGCGGGCGCGCCGGGAAGACCGAGCCCGGGCCGGGCGCGCCGTCCTTGGTCGGGCTGAACACCAGGCCCGGGATGGCGACGACCTCCCATTCGAGGCCCTTGGCGGCGTGCACGGTCAGCAGTTTGACGCTGTTGGTCTCCCCGACACGCCCGGCCTCCAGCCCGAACTCCTCCGCCTCCGCCGCCGTGAGGTAGGCGAGGAAGGCGCCCAGCGTCGGGTCCTCGGCGTCACCCGCGAAGGAGGCCGCGGCGTCGACGAACGCGTCGAGGTCGGCGCGTGCCGTCACCGGGTCCAGGCCCGTACGCGCGGCGACCTCGATGTCCAGGCCGAGGGTGCGCTCGACCTCGGTGACCAGGTCGGGCAGCGCCAGGCCGACGTGACGCCGCAGGATCCGCAGCTCGTCGCGCAGGCGCGCCGAGCCGCGCGTAGCCTGTCCTCGGTGTACGCGTCGCCGGAACCCAGGTCGTCGAGGGCGTCGACGAGGCTGCCGCGCTCGTCGTTCAGCTCCGCGACGACCTGACGGAGCGGGTCGGCGTCGGACCGCTCGGGCGGTGCGCCCACGTCCGGGTGCACGTCGCGCGCGGCCTCGCGCGCCAGCTCACGCGCGCGGCGGCCGAGCGCCACCAGGTCGCGCGGGCCGAGCCGCCAGCGCGGCCCGGTCAGCAGCCGGGCCAGGGACGCGCCCGCGGTCGGGTCGTGCACGACCTTGAGCGTCGCGACGACGTCCTGCACCTCCGGCACGGTCAGCAGGCCGCCGAGCCCGACCACCTCGACCGGGATGCCGCGCTCCTCCAGCGCCGCGCGCAGCAGCGGGAACTGCGAGCGCTTGCGCGCGAGGATCGCGATCTCGGACGGCTGGAGCCCCGCGCCGTGCCGGGTGACGTGGTCCCAGTGATCGCCGTCGGGGGCGATCTCGGGCGGCTGGCGCAGCAGCGTGACCAGGTGCGCGGCCAGTTGGGCGGCCTCGTCCTCGACGGTGTCGAGCAGCGCGCACTCGATACGGCCGCGCGCCTGCTGCGCCGCGCCCGGCCACAGCCGCGGCACGTCTTTGGCCTCCTCGCGCAGCTCGCCCTGGATGCGGGCGGCGGCGTCCAGGATCCGCTCGCCGTTGCGGAAGCTCGTGGACAGCTGCCGCATCGGCGCGGCGCGGTCGCCCTCGGGGAAGTCGCGGACGAAACCCAGGAGGTTGCCGGCGCTGGCGCCGCGCCAGCCGTAGATCGACTGGCACGGGTCGCCGACCGCGGTCACCGGATGCCCGCCGCCGAACAGCGACTTGAGCAGCACCAGCTGCGCGTGGCTGGTGTCCTGGTATTCGTCGAGCAGCACCACGCCGTAGCGCGAGCGTTCGATCATGCCCACCTCGCGGTGCTCGCTCGCGATGCGCGCGGCGAGGGCGAGCTGGTCGCCGTGGTCGAGCACCTCACGCCTGGCCTTGGCCCGCTGATACGCCTCCACGAGGGGCAGGAGCTGCTCGCGTACGG
The DNA here is from genome assembly GCA_963799975.1 of uncultured Actinomycetota bacterium. GTDB lineage: Bacteria > Actinomycetota > Actinomycetes > Streptosporangiales > Streptosporangiaceae > Actinoallomurus. The sequence continues at coordinate 3,427,027 of CAWCZF010000006.1, forward strand.
CCTGGGCGGCCAGCACCGTGCCCTGGTGCTTCTTGGTCGTGCTTCTTGACCTCGGCGGCGCGCTCGTGCAGCCAGGCGCCGACCCCGCGTACGTCCTCGGGCGTGCGCAGGTGCTCCGACAGCTCGCCGGACAGCGCGATCACCGCCTTGGTGACGGTGTCGGGTGCCCACTCGACCTCATCCATCGGCCCGTCGTAGGCGTCCACGACCCGCGCGGCGATCTGCCAGGCGACGGCGGGGGTGATGAGGCGCATGGTGGGTTCGAGCGCGGCACGCAGCGCGTGGTCGCCGAACAGCCGCGCGGCGTACGCGTGGTAGGTCGAGACCGTCGGCTCGCCGTCGAGGATCTCGGGGTCGACCAGGTCGTCGTGCTCGCGCAACTGGGCGAGCCGGCGGCGTACGCGGTCCGACAGCTCGGCGGCGGCCTTGCGGGTGAAGGTGAGGCCGAGCACGCGCTCGGGCCGGGTCAGCCCGTTGGCCACCAGCCAGACGACGCGCGCGGCCATCGTCTCGCTCTTGCCGGACCCGGCCCCGGCGATCACCGCCATCGGCGCGAGCGGCGCCTGGATCACCGCCGCCTGGTCGGGTGTCGGCTCGGGCACCCCGAGCCGCTGCGCGAGCTCCTGCGGCCCGATCACCGCCCACCCCGTACCGGCCGGGCCCCGGCGGCGGAGCGCCACGCGCCCTCGTCTCGTGTCCCGGCGGCGCTCACCGCGGTCATGTGACGTGGCCGCCGTTCTCGTGGGCGGGGCAGGCGCTCTGGACCGGGCACGTACGGCAGTGGTCGTCGCGCTTGGCCTCGAACACCGGGCTCGCCATGCCCTCGGCCACCCGGTCGACCAGGTGCCGCGGCCATTCGGGGTCCTCGTCGGCCGTCGGCGGCGGTTGGGTCTGGATGCGGACCCGCGCGGTGTACGCGCCCTTGCCGACCTGGATCAGCTCCGCTCCCCCCGGCTCGACCAGGCCCTTGTCGGCGAACGCGCCGAGCATCACGGCGAGCTGGTACACCCCGAGCTGCGGATGCCGGGCCAGGTCCTCCTCGCGGGGTGCGACGCTGGAGGTCTTGATGTCCACGATCCAGGCGCGGCCCTCCTCGTCGCGCTCGGCGCGGTCGACCCGTCCGCGGATCGTCACCCGGCCCAGATCGATGTCGAAGGAGTCCTCGACGGAGACGACCTCGCGCGCCTCGGGGCGGTTGTGCCACGCCAGGAACTTGTCGACCATCTTCTCGGCCTGGCGGCGCTGCTTCTCCGAATACCAGACACTGCGAAAGTCCAGGTCGTCCCAGATCTCGTCGAGCCGCTTGGCGATGTCGGCGTCGCTCGCACCCTCGTCGTCCCCGACCAGCTCCGCGACCGCGTGGATCACCTTGCCCATCGTGGCGTACTCGCCCGCGCCGCCGTCCTCGGCGCCGACGGCGGACGCGAGCAGCCAGCGCAGCCCGCACTTCTCGAACGTCTCGACCTGTGAGGGCGACAGGACGAGCGGCTCGTCCTCGGCGAACGCCGGGCCCTCGTGCGACAGGCCCGTCAGCGCGTACCAGCTGCCGGGGTCGGCGCCCTGGACGCCGGCGCGTGCCAGGCGCGCCAGGTGCCCGGCCGCCGTACGCCGCAGCGGCGGCGCGGTGCCGGAGTCGGTCACCACCGAGCGCAGGTCGGCGACCAGCGCCCGCAGGGACAGCCAGCGGGTGCGCTCGTCGAGCTGGGCGTGTTCGGCGGCGTCGGGCAGGAGTTCGCGCAGGAACCGCGACGGGCGCTCCTCGGCGTCCTCGCCGCCGACCGCGGTCACGATGAGCCGGCGCCGGGCACGTGTCGCCGCGACGTAGAACAGCCGGCGTTCTTCCTCCAGCAGTTTGGCCGCCAGCGAGGCCGCCCGCACACGGTCTTCGGCGGGCGGCGGCGCGGTCGCCGACTCGATCAGCTCCTCGCTGCCGAGCAGTGATCCGCGCAGCCGCAGGTCGGGCCAGACGCCCTCCTGCACGCCCGAGATGATGACGACGTCCCATTCGAGGCCCTTGGCGCGGTGCGCGGTGAGGATGCGCACGGCCTCGCCGTCGGGCGACCGCTCGGCGAGCGTGTCGCCGGGGATCTCCTGCGACGCCAGGTCGTCCAGGAACAGCCGCGGCCCGGCCTGCGGCAGCCGGTCGGTGAACCGCGCGGCCATGTCGAACATCGCGACCACGGCGTCCAGGTCGCGGTCGGCCGCCGCGCCGCGCGCGCCGCCACGGATGCTCTGTTCCAGCAGCCGGTCGGCGAGCCCGCTCTCCCGCCACACCGTCCACAGCACGGCCTCGGCGTCGCCGCCGCTCGCGGCGACCTCGCGCGCGAGGTCGATGAGCCGGGCGACGCGCTCGGCCGGCGCGCGCACCTTCGGGTGGATCAGCAGCAGCTCGCGTGGATCGTTCAGCGCGCGTACGAGCAGGCGGTCGGCGCCCTCGCCCTCGCGCAGGGAGTTGAGGTCGCGCAGCGCGCGCCGCAGCCGCCGCAGGCCGAGGGCGTCCGCGCCGCCGAGCGGGCCCAGGACCAGTTCTTCGGCGGACTCCTCGTCGAGCGTCTCAGGCCGCAGCGCGGCGCGCAGCAAGACGATGAACGGCCGCGCGCCCGGCTCGTTGACCAGGGGCACCTCGTCGCCGGCCACGATGACCGGGACCCCGGCGGCGGCGAGCGCGCGGCGCAGCGGCGGCACCTGGCGCACGGCCGAGCGGACCAGGACGGCCATCCGCGACCACGGGACGTGCTCCAGCAGGTGGGCGCGGCGGAGTTCGTCCGCGACCAGCGCCGCCTCCTGGCTGGCGCTGTCGGCCACCACCGCGCGTACGGCCTGCGGGTCGTCCTCGTGTTCGCCCTCGGCCGGCCGCAGGTCGCGGTGCTCGCTGGTCAGGCCGCCGACGGGCAGCCGCAGGGCGACCCGGCGGGACGCGTCCAAGAGCGCGGGCGTCATGCGGCGGCAGGTGCGCAGCGACACGACCGGGGCCGTCTCTCCGGTCAGCGTGCGGAACCGCTCGGGGAACTCCATGATCCCCGTGACGTCCGCGCCGCGGAACCCGTAGATCGACTGGTCGGGGTCGCCGACCGCGATGAGGTCGGCCCCGCCCCCGGCCAACTCCCGCAGGAGGTACTCCTGCGCCGGGTCGGTGTCCTGGTATTCGTCGACGAGCACCACGTCGTACGCGGCGCGTTCCCGCCGTCGTACGTCCTCCAGGGTCAACAGGCCGGCCGCCGCGCGGATCAGCTCGGCGTAGTCGTAGGCCATGACCGGGTCGAGGTCGAAGCGCTCGTCGTAGCGGTGCAGGAACCGGCCGGTGGCGGCCCAGTCGTCGCGGCCCTTCGCCCGCCCGAGGCTGATCAGCTCCGTCGGGCCGAAGCCGCGCTCGGCGGCGCGGAGGATGAAGTCGCGCAGCTCCTCGGCGAACCCGCGGGTCTTGAGCGTCTCGTGGAGTCGCCTCGGCCACGCGCGCGAGCCGTCGGCGACCTCGCCCTGGAGCAGGCGGCGTACCTCCAGCAGGTGCTCGGGCCCGGACAGCAGCCGCGGCGGCGCCTCGTCGGCGAGCGCGGCCTCGCGGTTCAGCAGGGCGTACGCGTAGGAGTGGAAGGTGAGGGCCAGCGGCGTGCGCGTGGTGCGGCGCAGGCGGCCCGTGATGCGTTCGCGCAGCTCACCGGCCGCCTTGCGGCCGAAGGTGAGGACCAGGACGCGTTCGGGGTCGACGCCGCGGTTCTCGATGCGGTCCACGACGGTCTCGACGATCGTGGTGGTCTTGCCGGTGCCGGGCCCGGCCAGGACGAGCAGCGGACCGCCGGAATGCGCGACGACCTGCCGCTGGTGCTCGTCGAGCACGGGCGGCGGCGCCTGCGCCGGACCGGCGCGTCGCACGAGACGGTAGGACGCTGCTGACACAACAGACGATTTCAGCAGATGATCGGGGCTGCGCTGGCCAAGACGCACGCATGTCACGAATGTTGCGATTGATAATTCTCGTTTCGGGCCCCTCGTCGCCCAGGTGAGCGGCCGCCCTTGCGGCGATCACGCGAACCGGTTTATTTTTCAACTAACTCAGCCGACGAGGTGAACCATGATCGATCTCAGCGCGATCGAGGCGGAACGCGCCCGGCTGCGACAGACGCACCTGCGCGACGAACGGCCGCCGAGCTCCGGACGCGGGCTGCACCACATGGCGCTGCTGTCCTCCGACGTCGAGCGGACCATCCGCTTCTACCAGGACGTGCTGGAGTTCCCGCTCACCGAGATCTTCGAGAACCGCGACTACGCGGGCTCGAACCACTTCTTCTTCGACATCGGCAACGGCAACCTGCTGGCGTTCTTCGACTTCCCCGGGCTGGACCTCGGCCCGTACGCGGAGGTGCTCGGCGGCCTGCACCACGTCGCGATCTCGGTCGACCGCGCGACCTGGGAGCGCCTGCGCGGCCAGCTCGACGCCGCGGGCGTGGCGTACCAGACCGAGAGCGGCTCGTCGCTCTACCTGCGCGACCCCGACGGCGCGCGGCTCGAACTCCTCGCCGACCCGCTCGGCGAGATGTACGGCGACCGGGTCATGTGAGCCGGCCGTTCCAGCGGGCCAGGCGCATGTCGACGCGCTCGCCGCGCAGCGGGGTGCCCTCGGCCTCGTAGTGGCGGCGCGCGCCGGCGACGTGGCTCATCGGGAGCGAGCCGTCGGAGCGGATCACCCGCCACCACGGCACCCCGCCGCCCCACAGCGCCATCACGCGGCCGACCTGGCGGGGGCCGCCCTCACCCAGATACTCGGCGATGTCGCCGTACGCCATGACGCGGCCGGGCGGGATCCGCTCGACCACCTCCAGCACCCTCTCGGCGAACTCGGTCGGGCTCACCCTCCAAATCCGGCTCCCGTGTCCTGGCCGGCGCGAACCCGGCGGATGAACAGTGCCGTGCTGACCAGCGCACCGGCGAGGCCGAACAGCGCCGCGATGCCGACCCAGCCGCCCAGGATGACCAGGCCGGGTGGATGGCGCTCGACCTGGACCGGCTGCACCGGGCCGTCGTCGAACCGGCCGGCCCGGCCCGCGGTGACGTCCTGGTAGCCGCTCAGCCGGGCGGCCTGCGCCAGCGCGCGGGCGGCGTCCACCTCGCCGAACCCGACCTTCTCGTCGTAGCCGGCCGCGGGGCGGCGGCGGCGCCCTGGCTGATCGCCTGGGCCACGAGAGCGGGCGCCATGTGCGGGTACTTCGCCCGTACGAGCGCGGCCACCCCCGACACGATCGCGCCCGCCTGGCTGGTGCCCTCGCCGACCCAGTAGCTGTCGCCCGGGCCCGCGCCGACCACACCGGCGCCGGGCGCCGCGACGACCACGCTGGAGTTGCGGTCGGAGAACTCGGCCGGCGAGCCGTCGCGCCCCACCGCCGCGACGCCGATCACGCCGACGAACCCCGCCGGGTAGGACAGCCGGACGAGGCCGTCCTTGTCCACCTTCTTCGGGCTCTTGGAGTCGCCGTCGTTGCCGGCCGAGGCGACGACGACGACACCCTTGGCGATCGCGTACGCGACCGCGGACCGGTCGTACATCGAGGCGATGGGCCCGCCGAGCGACATGTTGATCACGTCGGCGCCGTGGTCGACCGCGTAGCGGATCGCCTTGGGCAGGGCGGACTCGGTATTCGGTCTTGTCGCGGAACGTGTGGTAGCCGGGCTCGTCCGGATCCGCGATCGTCCGTACGGACAGCACGTGCGCCTTGGGCGCGATCCCGATGATCCCGGCGTCCTGCCCGTGCCCGTGCCCGGCGATCAGCGAGGACATCCACGTGCCGTGCAACCGGCCGGGGTGCGGCGCGACCGCGTGGACGTGGTCCGGGCCGGTGGTGACCGATCCGGCGAGGTCGGGGTGGGAGGCGTCCACGCCCGTGTCGAGTACGGCCACCGTCACGCCCTTGCCCTGGGTGATCCGCCAGGCGGCACGGGCGGAGACGGCGTCCAGCACCCATTTCTCCCGGTCGCGGATCACGTCGGCGCGTGCCGGGCCCGCGGTCACGACGGCCGGCCCGGCCGCCGCCGCCAGCGCCAGCAACAGCGCGGCGGCGCGCCTCAGCACTTCCACTGCCGTTTCTGCGAGCAGTCCGGCTCGGCGCGCAGGGCGAGCGCGCCCGCGATGTTCCCGCCGATCTCGGGGGCGAGCAGGAAGGCGTCGGTGTGCTTCTTGCGCACCGCTGCGGCGGGCCGCCCGTCGGTCTGCCCCGCGACGGTGAGCACGACGTACGGCCCGGCCTGCCCGGCCATGCCGTACTGGCGCGCGGCGTCGTCGAAGCGCGCGGCGACGGTCCGTGGGAAGGCCAGCGCGTCCAGCGTGTCGCCGACGACGGCCGGATCGGCGGGCAGCAGCGCGTCCTTGGCCGCCACGGCCGCCCGCTCGTCGGTCACCGCGGCGACCCCGACGGTGAGGACGATGCCCTGGAGCTGGTCGACGTAGGTCGCGCGCAGCAGCGCACGGCAGCCCTGCCGCCGCAGGACGCCGCGGCCACGGGACCGATCCCGTCGCCGCACCCCGTACGCGGGGCGATCCCGACTCTCTGCGCGTGCTCGATACCGCCCTGCGCGGAGGTGTAGGGCACCGAGCTGGGAAAGATCCGCTCGGCGGGCCAGGTGCGCCAGCGGTCGCGTACCTCGTCGGTGGCGGCGCGGTAGAGCTCGCCCTCGGTCGGCTTGCGGTGGAACTCCCAGTAGACCCGTCCGGTGGCGAGGATCCCGACGGCGAGATAGCCGACCGCGGTGAAGACGGCGACGACGAGCCACAGGGTGCGCCGCTCGTGCCAGCGAGGCGGGTCCGGCGGCGGCTCCGGAAGGCCCGCGTGAGGCCCTCGCCACGACCCCGATGAGGCCGGGCCGAGGGCGGGCCAGCCCGGCCCGGAGCTATGCGCCATATTCGACAAGGTTACTTGGCGAGCCTGGCGAGGGAGATATCGCCGCGTGGCTCGGGCGCCCGTGCCTAATATGCGGGAGTGCTGCTCTCCGTGCAGATTCCGGTGGTCGACGTCCGTACGCTCCTGCGGGCCGACACCGGCCGGGATGAAAGGCCGACGTTCCCCAACCCCGAACGGATCTTCGCCCGGAGTTCGCCCCTCCACCACCGGTCCAGCTTCGTGTCCGGGGTGGGGCCGGTTCGCCCGCGGCTCAAGGGCGGCGCCGGGCCGTGGGCCAGCGAGAGCTATTACGTCGACGTCTCCTCCCTGATCCGCATCCGGCTCACGAAGGTCCCGCAGGACGGCGACCTCGCCTCTCTCAAGTACGCCCGGTTACCGCGACCGCTCTACCGAAACTTCCACACCGACGGCGTCGTCGGCCGCCTCGAGATCGGTTTCGAGTACCTGCGGTACCGGGTCAGAGGCCGCTGGGTGTCGCCCGTCCCGGACGACGTGGTGCTGGACGCGCCCAGCCACCTGCGGGGAGCCAAGCAGGAGGTCCCTCTCGTGGAGCTGGGCTCGCTCTTCGCCCGGCATCTGCTGACCTCGACCACGCGCGGCAGTCCGGAGACCTGGTGGGTCCAGGCCGGGGCGCCTGCCGTCATCACCGAGTCCCGTACCACCGACTTCCGGTACGCCGTCACCACCGACCCCGGACGCCTGTCGTACCGGTGGCGCAGGCACAAGGGTGTCCGCCTGATCAACTGGGACATCGACCACGGCGACCCCTCGGCCGACGAGGTGCGCCGGCTGCGGATCCATCTGTCACGGCTCCACTCTGACTTCTCCGCGTTCGGCACGATCCTCGCGCTCTGCCAGGCCGGCTCGCTCGACCCCCTTCATCCTCCGCTGCGGCGCTACCTCATCCGAACCGCCGCTCTGCTGAACCGCCCGGCACGGCACGGCTTCCATCAGGCCGGCCTGCTGGCCACGGCTCTGGCCCCCATGCAGGAGGTCTACTCCGGGGTGCTCGAATCTCTCGCCTATCTCAGCGATCTGGTTGGAGACGGCATCCTGCGGGAGCACCTCGACGCCCTGCAGACCTCGCTCGGCTCGACCTACGGCGACTTCGTCATCAAGGACCTGGTGATCAATGTGACCAAGAACGAGACCAACATCTCCGGCGGCACGATCGGTGCCGTCAGCACCGGCGGCGGAGACGCCCACGGGGCGGTCAGCACGGGCTCGGGAACCGCGCACGCCGGGCCGGCGGGGGCCGACGTGGGCGTGCTGCTCGAATCGCTCGTACGCGAGGTGGCCGGGCTGCGTCCGCACCTGGCCGAGGAGGACGCGACGCTCGCCGAGGACACCCTCGACGGCGTCGTACAGGAGCTGGAGCGGCCCGAGGAGGAGCGGAGCGAGTCCAAGCTCTCGGCGCGGTTCGCCCGCCTCCTGTCGCTGGCAGGGGCCGCCGGAGCGGCCGGCAGCACCGTGGCAACGGCCATTGAGGCACTGCGGGCCGCCATCGGCGGTTGATCGGGACGCATCGCGACGCCGACCAGGCCATCGAGCCTTGGAAAGGACTTAACGCTGGACTTCCGAGCGGGCTTGCGACCCGATCCAGCCGGCATTGGCCCATTGCCCGCTCACGCAGAAGTATAGACGCCCGCCGTCTCTGGCTCACCCGCTGAGAACGGCCGCGTGCCGGGACGCGGAAGCACGGCGTCCCGGCACGCGGCCGACCAGGATCAGTACGACGGCAGGGCCGGGTCGATCTGGTTGACCCAGGCGAGCACGCCGCCGCCGAGGTGCACGGCGTCGGAGAAGCCCGCGTCCTTGACGATCGCCAGGCACTCCGCGCTGCGGGCGCCCGACTTGCAGTGCAGCACGACCTTCTTGTCGTGCGGCAGCCGCTCCAGCGCGTCGCCCGACAGGAACTCACCCTTGGGGATGAGGGTCGCGCCCGGGATGCTGACGATCTCGTACTCGTTGGGCTCGCGTACGTCGACGAGGAAGATGTCGTCGCCGTCGAGCATCCTCTTCAGCTCCGGCGCGGTGATCGTCGAGTCCTTCGCCGCGTCGGCCGCCTCCTCCGAGACCGCGCCGCAGAACGCCTCGTAGTCCTCGACCAGCTCGGTGATCGTCGGGTTCTTGCCGCACAGCGGGCACTCGGGGTCCTTGCGTACCTTCACGCTGCGGTACGTCATCTCCAGGGCGTCGTAGATCATCAGGCGGCCGACCAGCGGCTCGCCGATGCCCGTCAGGAGCTTGATCGCCTCGTTCACCTGGATCGAGCCGATCGAGGCGCACAGCACGCCCAGCACGCCGCCCTCGGCGCATGAGGGCACCATTCCCGGCGGCGGGGGCTCGGGGTAGAGGCAGCGGTAGCACGGCCCGTGCTCGGCCCAAAAGACCGACGCCTGGCCGTCGAAGCGGTAGATCGAGCCCCAGACGTACGGCTTGCCGAGCAGGACCGCGGCGTCGTTGACCATGTAGCGGGTGGCGAAGTTGTCGGTGCCGTCCACGATCAGGTCATAACGGGCGAAGATGTCCATGACGTTGTCGTTGGACAACGCCTCGTTGTGCACGACCACCTCGACCAGCGGGTTGATCTCCCGGACGGAGTCCGCGGCCGACTCGGCCTTCGGGCGGCCCACGTCGGACTGGCCGTGGATGATCTGGCGCTGGAGGTTGGACTCGTCCACGACGTCGAAGTCGATCACGCCGAGGGTGCCCACGCCTGCCGCGGCGAGGTACATCAGCGCGGGGGAACCCAGGCCGCCGGCGCCCACGCACAGCACCTTGGCGTTCTTCAGCCGCTTCTGCCCGGCCATCCCGACGTCCGGGATGATCAGATGACGCGAATAGCGCCGTACCTCATCGACGGTGAGCGCCTCCGCGGGCTCGACCAGGGGTGGCAACGACACGGTGTCTCCTGTGCGTCGGGGTTCTCCGGACGGACACTCACCAGTGTCCTATTCAGCGGACAACTCTCCCATAGGGCCAGGCATTCCCTGCGCACGGCGTCGGCAGGTCTCCACAGCGGCGCACCCTCCGATCGGCATAGATCGCTAAATAGCGGGCACATCGCAGCCGTACGACCTCACCTGAGGAGATGCAAACGATGAGTCTCATAGACAAGGTCAAAAACCGGCTCCAGATGGCCAAGGGCCGCGGCAAGGAGCAGACCGGCCGCGCCACCGACAACCCGAACCTCGAGGTACGCGGTCGCGGTGATCGCGTCTCGGGCGGCGCCAAGCAGGTCGGCGAGCACATCAAGGACATGGGCAAGGACATCAGGAAAAGCTTCAAGAGGTGACCCGGCGGTCTAGCCGGTCGCGGAGGTCGTGTCCTCGGGCAGTGCGATGTCTTCGAGCATCGCGCGAAACTCCCTGGCCACGACCTCCGGGCGTTCCATCATCGCGACGTGGCCGACGTCGGGCAGCACGAGCACCCGCCCGTTCTTGAACACCCGCCCCGCGCGTGCGGCCATCCGCGGATCGACCAGCCGGTCGTGCCGGCCGTAGACCAGCAGGGTCGGCGCGGTCACCCGCGCGGCGTAGCGCCACAGCGAGCGGCGCACGTACGCGTTGACGATGGCACGGGAGGACGCGATGAGCGCCTCCGCCGTATGCGGCAGGCCGTCGCGGCGGCGCACGTCCTCGACGTACTCCATCAGCCGGTCCGGATGCACGCAGCTCGGATCCGCGAAACACATGTCGAGGGTGCCCTGGACGCGCTGCTCGGCGGACAGCAGCGTGAACCTCCGCACCGCCCACGGGCCGAACCCGGGCATCGTCGCCGCGAGGATGCGCGCCGGGCCGTACCTCGGCCGCAGGTCCGGCAGCGCCGGCGAGACGAGCGTGAGGGTGCGTACGAGGTCGGGCCGGGTGCCGGCGAGCCGGGTGGCGATGGCGCCGCCCAGGGAGTTGCCGAACAGGTGCACCGGGCCCCGCGCGCGCTTTTCGATCAGCCGTACGACCGCGTGGGTGTGCGCGTCGATCGAGTAGTCGCGTGAGGCGGGCGGCGGTGAGTAGCCGAAGCCGGGCAGGTCGATCGCGTCGCACGCGAACTCGCCGGAGAGCAGCCCCATCAGATCGGTCCAGTTGACCGCGGAGCCCGCCAGCCCGTGCACGAAGACCGCCGACTCGGCGTCGGGCTCACTCGCGGGGGCCGTCCGCGTGAAGATCTCGAACTCACCCACCGAGATGAGTTCGCCAGGCCAGGCCGGAATCGGAACGCTCATATCGAAAAGAACAATACGCCGGTCGATTCTGTGCCCTCGCCCGTCTTGACCCGATCTTGGACATAGTCAGGGCCGCCCACCATCAAGCGGGCGGCCCAGACGATGACCTGGATCGATGTACCTTACTGCGCCTTACTGGGTCTTATTAGGCCTGGCTGGCGCTGCGGCGCGGACGCCGGTCGTCATGACGCGGACGGGTGCCCTCGTGGCGCTCGCCCTGGCGTCCCTCGCCACCACGCCGCTCGGCGTCGCGGCGCTCGCCGTAGCGGCCGCCCGACCGGCCCTCACGGCGCTCGCCGTAGCGTCCGCCCGGACCACCGGGACCGCCGGGACGACGGTCACGGCCGGCGCCGCCAGGCCGGTGGCCGCGGCGCTGCGGACGCGGCGCCTCCGGCTCGATCTCGACCGGGATGCCGCTCGGCGCCTGCGCGCCGGTGACGCGGATCAGCGTGTCGTCGCCGACGGTGACCCGCGAGCGCTGCGCGTGCACGCCGGCCCGGCGCATCATGCGCTCGGTGTTGCGAACCTCGTTGTGCGCGACCAGCGTCGCGACGGTGCCGCGCTCGCCGGCGCGCGCGGTGCGGCCCGCCCGGTGCAGGTAGTCCTTGTGGTCGGCGGCCGGGTCGACGTGCACGACCAGGCTGACGTCGTCCACGTGGATGCCGCGCGCGGCGACGTCGGTGGCGATCAGCACCCCGACCTTGCCCTCGCGGAACTCCGCGAGAGTGCGGGTGCGGGCGGACTGGGTCTTGCCGCCGTGCAGCGCCCCGACGCGTACGCCGACGCGTGCGAGCCGCTTGGCGAGCGCGTCCACGCCGTGCTTGGTGCGGACGAACATGATCGTACGGCCCTCGCGGCCGGCCACCTCGGCGATGACGTCGTGCTTTTGCGCGCGGTCGACGATGAACAGGTGGTGGTCCATGGTCTCGACCGGCGCGGCGGCCGGCGCGACCGAGTGGGTCACCGGAGAGTGGAGGTAGCGGCGGACCAGCTTGTCGACGTCCCCGTCGAGCGTGGCCGAGAACAGCAGCCGCTGCCCGTCGGAGGGGATCTGGTCGAGCAGCGCGGACACGGCCGGCATGAAGCCGAGGTCGCACATGTGGTCGGCCTCGTCCAGGACGGTGATCCGCACGTCCTGGAGCGAGCAGGCGCCACGCTCGATCAGGTCGGTGAGCCGGCCGGGCGTGGCGACCAGCAGGTCGACGCCGCGGCGGAGCGCCTGGATCTGGCGGGACATGGACATGCCGCCGACGACGGTCTTGGCGTGCAGGCCGAGGCTGCGGCCGAGCGGTGACAGGGCGTCCTGCACCTGCATGGCCAGTTCACGTGTGGGCACCAGGATGAGCGCGCTCGGGCGCTTCGGCGCGGCGGGCTTGCCGGCGATCCTGGCGAGAAGCGGGAGCCCGAAGGCGAGGGTCTTGCCGGAGCCGGTCTGCCCGCGGCCGAGCACGTCGTGCCCGGCGAGGGTGTCCGGCAGACAGGCCGCCTGGATCGGGAACGGCGTCATGATGCCGCCACGCTCCAGTGCGGAGACCAGCCGCTCCGGGAGGCCGAGTTCGGCGAAGGAGGGCACGGTCGATGAAACTGATGTCAAGAAGAAACCTCTCAGAAAGGGCCCGCACCGAGAGGTTCCGCAACAGTTGGGGATCGCGGACTCGTAGCCGGCCATCGGCGCGGGAATGCGCCTGAACACGAAACACACAGCGTACAGTGCGTCACAACCGGCCCGGCAGGCGGATCTATTCCCGGCGCGGCCGATCTTCTTGGCTGGCTTCGGGACGATCTTCAGGCCGACTTGCGCGTGCTGCCGCTCTTGGCCTTGGCCTTGGTCCCACCTGCGCTCTTGGCCTTGGCCTTGCCGCCGGACCCGGTGCCGGACCTGCCGACCCGCCGCCGGACTTGGCGCCCGAACCGGCTCCGGACTTGCTCCCGGACCCGCCGGAGCGACCCTTCTTGGCCGCCTCGACGCTGGCGCGCAGCGCGCTCAGCAGATCGGATGCGGCCGGCGCCTCCTCCTCCGGCTCTGGGGCGACGATCTCCTTGCCCTCGACCTTCGCGTCGATGATCTCCTGTACGGCCTCGCGGTAGGCGTCCTTGTACTCCGACGGGTCGAAGTCGCCCTCCATCGAGTCGATGAGGGAGGAGGCCATCTGGAGCTCCTGCGGGCGCAGGTCGACGTCCTCGTCCAGGAACTTGAACTCCGCGGCGCGGACCTCATCCGGCCACAGCATCGTCTCCAGCACGAACACTCCGTCACGTACGCGGAGCGTGGCGAGCGACTCGCGCTGCCGCAGCGCGATCTTGACGACCGCGACCTTGCCGGAGCTCTCGAGCGCGTCGCGCAGCAGGACGTACGGCTTGGCGCCCTGCGCCTCCGGCTCCAGGTAGTAGGACTTGTTGAAGTAGATCGGGTCGACCTGTTCCATCGGCGCGAAGAGCAGGACGTCGATGCGGCGGCTGGTGGTCAGCGGCAGGTTGGCGAAGTCCTCGTCGGTGAGCACGACGATCTCGCCGCTGGGCAGCTCATACCCCTTGGCGATGTCGGAGTAGGGCACCTCGTCGCCGCATTTGGTGCACACGCGCTTGAACTTGATCCGGCCGCCGTCCTCACGGTGTACCTGGTGGAACGCCACGTCGCCCTGTTCGGTGGCTGAGTAGAGCTTCACCGGTATCGTGACGAGCCCGAAGGAGATCGCGCCCTTCCAGATGCTGCGCATGAGGTTCCCCTACCCGTCGCGCCGTCGTCCGCGAACCATCCGATTTGCGAAGTACGTCCGAATATACGGTTGCTATCTCGTCACGGCCAGTACCCACCGGCCGGATCCGGAACACCGCACTCCGGCGGTACTCGCGATCGACGGGCGTCAGTCGTGAGCGAGATGGGCAGAAACGCCGTATGGGTGACCGAATGCCCGACAACATCCAGCCGATGCTCGCCACAACGGGCGAGCTGCCGGACGACGTCGCCCGCTGGGCCCTCGAGGTCAAGTGGGACGGCGTACGCGCGATCGTGTACGTCGAGAACGGACACGTACGAGTGGTGGGCCGCCGCGGCATCGACGCGACGAGCCGCTACCCCGAACTCCAGACCCTCGCCGACCTGCTGCCCGACCAGACCGCCGTGCTCGACGGAGAGGTCGTCGCCTTCGACACGCGAGGGACGCCCCAGCTTCGAGCGGCTCCAGGCCCGCATGCACATGGACCGCCCGGACAGCAGGCTCATCCGCAAGGTGCCCGTCCACTATGTCGCCTTCGACCTCCCCTACCTGGACGGGCACGCGCTGTATGACCTGCCGTACGAGGAACGGCGCGCACTGCTCGACGGGCTGGAGCTGGCCGCCGGCCCGATCGAGGCTCCGCCGTACCTGCACGGCGGAGAGGTCGAGCAGGTACGCGAACTCCAGGACTGGACCGCCGAACAAGGACTGGAAGGACTCGATCGCCAAACGGCTGGACTCCCCGTACCGGCCGGGCCGCAGAGTCGACTTCTGGCGCAAGGTGAAGAACTTTCGCACCCAGGAGGTCGTCGTCGGCGGCTGGAAGGCCGGCAAGGGACGGCGCGAGGGCGGCGTCGGCTCGCTGCTGCTCGGCGTGTACGACGAGCGGCGACCTGCGCTTCGTCGGCCACGTCGGCACCGGCTTCACCGACCTCGACCTGGATGACCTGCACAAGAGGCTGCTCTCCCTGGAGCGGCCGGACAGTCCGTACGCGGACGTGGTCCCGCACGAGCACGCACGCTCGCGTACTGGGTGGACCCCTCGCTGACCGGCGAGGTCGCGTTCTCCCGCTGGACCAGAGACGGAATGCTGCTGCACGCGTCCTGGCGTGGCCTGCGCCCGGAGATCCCGCCGAAGGAGGTACGCCGGGAGTTCTGACGACCTTCAGGCCGGGCGGCGCCTGACAGGATTAGGCCGCACGTCGCCGGGGAGGTGGGCCGCGTGAGCGCCAAGACGAGGGTCGAGGTCGACGGCACGCGGCTCGCGCTGTCCAACCTCGACAAGGTCCTCTATCCCGCGCACGGGTTCACCAAGGGCGAGGTCATCGACTACTACGCCCGCATCGCTCCCGTATGCTCCCCCACCTCGAGGGCCGTCCCGCGACGCGGCTGCGCTATCCCGACGGCGTCGACGGGCAGTCCTTCTTCGAGAAGAACGCGCCCTCCCACACGCCCGGCTGGGTGCGCACGGTCGAGCTGCCCACCCCCGGGGGCAGCCGTGAGTCGCTCGACTTCGTCATCATCGATGACCTGCCGACGCTCGTGTGGACCGCCAACCTGGCGGCGCTGGAGCTGCACGTCCCCCAGTGGCGCGCCGGTCCGCGCGGCGGCGATGCACGACCCCGACCTGATGGTCTTCGACCTCGACCCGGGCCGCCGGCCGGCATGGACGGGCGTACGCGAGGTCGCCGTGCTGCTGCACGCGCTGCTCGACGCCGACGGGCTCGAGTCCTTCCCCAAGACGAGCGGCCGCAAGGGCCTGCACGTCTACGTGCCGATCGAGGAGACCTCCGACGAGCGGACCTCCGCGTACGCCAAGGAGGCGGCCCAGCGGCTCGAGAAGGACCACCGGGACCTCGTCGTGAGCCGCATGGAGAAGCGCCTGCGCCACGGGAAGGTCTTCGTCGACTGGAGCCAGAACAACCCGTACAAGACGACCGTCGCGCCCTACTCGCTGCGCGCGGCGGCCGAGCCGTACGTCTCCGCGCCGGTGACCTGGGCGGAGATCGAGGGTGACGCGGACCTCCGGTTCGGGCCCGACGCCGTACGCGAGCGCGTCGAGCGGGACGGCGACCTGCTCGCGCCGACGCTGGAGCTGCGGCAGCGACTCCCCTGAACCCTCCCCGACCGCGCCACGCGTACGCCGTCGCGGAGATCCGCGCAAGTCCCCGGCGCGTCCGGGCAGAACTAGGGAAACATGGGTCCCTCACGGGTCGACGCGCGGGTGGCCCGCGCGCATCAGGAGGGTGATCAGGTGACGGACGCACAGGACAGGCGCTACGACGTCCTCGTGCTCGGCGGGGGCGCCGGCAAGAACATCGCGGCGGACCTGGCGCGGGCGGGGCGCTCGGTCGCGCTGGTGGAGCAGCGGCCTCGTCGGCGGGGAGTGCCCTACCTCGCCTGCATGCCCTCCAAGTCGCTGCTGCACTCGGCGGTGCACGGGGAGACCTGGGAGCACGCCGTGGCGCGCCGCGACACGGTGACCCGCCATCTCGACGACTCGCCGACCGCGGCCGCGATGGCCGAGGCGGGCGTCACGGTCGATCCGCGGCCACGGGCGCGTCGCGCGGGCCGGGGTGATCGAGGTCGACGGGGCCGAGTACGGCTACACCGACCTCGTGGTCGCCACCGGCAGCGAGCCGATCGTCCCGGCCATCGAGGGCATCGGCGACGTACCCACCTGGACCAGCGATGAGGCCCTGACCCGCCCGGACCTGCCGCGCCGCCTCATCGTGCTCGGCGGCGGGCCGGTCGGCTGCGAGCTCACCCAGATCTACGCCGCGTTCGGCTCGCAGGTCACGCTCGTCGAGTCGGCGGGCCGGCTCCTGTCCTCGGAGGCGGCGTTCACCGGCGACCTGCTCGCCGAGACGCTGCGCCGCATGGGCGCCGACCTGCGCCTCGGCGTGGACGCCACGAGCGCCGAGCGCACGGAGTCGGGGCTGCGCCTGCGGCTCGCGGACGGCGGTCACATCGACGCCGACCGCATCCTCATCGCGACCGGCAGGCGGCCGCGCGTGGACGGCCTCGGGCTGGAGGCGATCGGCGTACGCGCCGACGAGGACGGCATCGCGATCGACGCCGCCTGCAAGGCCGCCGGCGACAAGGACGGCACCACGGTGTGGGCGGCCGGCGACGTCACCGGCATCGCGCCCTACACTCACGCCGCCAACTACCAGTCGCGCCTCGTCGTCGCGGGCGTGCTCGGCAAGCGCCGCGAGGCCGACTACCGCGCGATGCCGCGTGCCGTCTACACCACGCCCTCGGTGTACGCCGTCGGCGTCTCGCCGGTCTCCGCGCACCGGGCTGGATCTCGTGGCGGCCGGCTATGACCTGTCCGACACCCCGCGTTCGGCGGTGGAGAACGACGACCGCGGGCGGGTCGAGCTGTACGCGGACCGCGACCGGGGTGTCCTCGTCGGAGCCGCGGCGGTCGGCCTCTACGCTGAGGAATGGATGGGGGAGATCACGCTGGCCATTCGCGCCGAGACGCCGCTGGGCATCCTGACCGACGTGGTCCACGCGTTCCCGACCTACGGCGAGGCGATCGAGTCGGCACTGCGCGAGCTGGCCGAGCGCATCTGAGAGGGGCAGCATGTCCGACCGAGACAGGGAACTGGGCGTCGAGACGTCCGAGGCGGACGCCGCCGACCAGTACTCCCGCGACGACGAGCAGGCGGCGGGTTTCACCGTGCCCGCCGAGGCGAACGACGCGGACGTGGCCGAGCAGCACGCGCGCGTCCGCGGCGGCGCCGGGCGCTGGCCCGGCGGCGTGCCCGGCGAGGCGAATGAGGCCGACGCCGCCGATCAGCGCGCCGCGGTGCGCGATGACGAACTGGACGAGGACGACGACTATCGGTGAGGTCGCCCTCGCGGCCCGGTGTTACCCGGCCGTAGGATGGTGGCACCAGGCGCTTTCGTGTTTCCGCGCCGCTCTGCATCTGATCGGAGAACCCACGTGACCGCAACCCCGGACGCCCGCCCACGAGGCACGCAGGCTCCCGAGGATGGCACGCCGCCGTCAGTTGCTCGGTGCGGCACAGGAGGTGTTCGTCGCGCAGGGCTACCACGCCGCCGCGATGGATGAGATCGCCGAGCGCGCGGGCGTCAGCAAGCCGGTGCTCTACCAGCACTTTCCCGGCAAGCTCGAGCTCTACCTGGCGCTGCTCGACGAGCACGCCGAGAGGCTCGTGCAGCGCGTGCGCGAGGCGCTCGCCTCCACGCCCGACAACGAGCTGCGCGTCGAGCGGACCATGGCGGCGTTCTATGACTTCGTGGCCGGCGAGGGCGAGGCGTTCCGCCTGGTCTTCGAGTCCGACCTGCGCAACGTCGCCCCCGTACGCGCCCGGGTCGAGCGCACCAACCAGCAGTGCGCGGAGATGATCGCCCAGGTCATTCAGGAGGACACCGGCGTACCCAGCGACGAGGCGCACCTGCTGGGCATGGGCCTGGTCGGCATGGCCGAGGTCAGCGCGCGCTACTGGCTGTCACAGCGGGGCAAGATCCCGCAGGAGCACGCCGAGCACCTCATCGCCCGGCTGTCCTGGCGCGGCATCGGCGCTTTCCCGCGTACGACCTGACCAACCTGGACCAACCGCGCCGCAGCCATGCCATAGTGCCTGTGGATCACGCAGGGCCCGTACGCGGCCCGCGGCCACCACGGATCACGGAGGAACGACGTGCAGGTCAGGATCGGTGTGCAGTCCGTACCCAAGGAACTGGTCGTGGAGACCTCCCTGTCCGCGGACGAGGTGGAGCGGGCCGTGGCGGACGCGCTGGCCGACCCGGACGGCGTCTTCACCCTCAGGAGCAAGACCGGCCGCATCGTCGTCCCGTCGTCCAAGCTCGCCTACGCCGAGATCGCCGAGGCCGACGTGCCCTCGGTCGGTTTCAGCACCTTCTGAGGCGATATCCTGAATGGGTCTTTGAATAGCGGGCATACCGGTCGCTGACACGGGCCGCTGCGGACGGCGGCCGGTAGGAGGTGGCAAGCGATGCTGATGACAGTGATCTGGTACATCCTCATAGGCGCCCTGATCGGACTTCTCGCCCGCCTGGTGATCCCGGGCCGCAACTCCATCGGCACCCTCATGACGATCCTGGTCGGGATCGTCGGTGCGGTGCTCGGCGGAATGATCGCCGGCGCCGTGGGCGCGGGCACCATCCTCGCGTTCGTCTTCGCGGTGATCATCGCCGCGGTCCTGGTGGCGTTGCTGAGTGGCGGCGGACGCCGCCGCCATCGCGTCTTCTGACGCGCGGGACGGACACCTGACCCTCGCATGAGCACACGACGGCCGGCCGGGAGATCCGGGCCGGCCGTCGTGTTGTCTCAACTGGCCGTATCCGGCCAACCGGCCGGACCGCAGAGTGCCGCACACCGCCTCACCAGGGCGGACACCGAAACGCCGGGCACCCGCGCGTACGGGCGGATCGGGCCGGAAACGCCGCGTGCACACCGCGCCGCGCACACCGCCGATCTCCTACCACAGCAGGCCAGGCAGTCGAAGCAGGACTTTGCCACCACACCACTGGCACGCGGGGAATGAAAGGGGACGGACGTGTGTTAGAGCTTTACGTCGGGGACTTTCTGTTTCCGATCTGCCCCGCTACACTGCGTGGCGAAATGTGACCGCGCGCTGCGCAGCGCGACCCCCGGTCACGTCCTTAGGAAGATTTTGACGGCTGGTCCCTCCCGCGCGAGTGCGCGACGGTATGCGACGACCGGCAGGTGCGACAAGGCCCTGCCGCGCGAGCGCATGAGTTTGCGACCGCGAGATGGCCTGCCGCGCCACTCGATCGGTTCGTGCGCGGCGCCGAACGGACCCCGCACTCTGGAGGTTGAAGGCTCTGACGACATTTCATGATCTGGGAGTAATCCCCGAAATCGCTGCCGCCCTCGAGACCGAGGGCATCATCGAACCGTTCCCGATCCAGTCACTCGCCGTGCCCATCGGACTCGGCGGACACGACATCATCGGCCAGGCCCGCACGGGCACCGGCAAGACACTGGCCTTCGGCATCCCGCTGCTCCAGCGCATTCAGCACGGCGGGAAGAAGCCGCAGGCCCTCGTCATCGTGCCGACCCGCGAGCTGGCCATCCAGGTCACCGCCGACCTGGTCGTGGCGGGCGCCAAGCTCGGCAGCCGCGTCCTCGCGGTGTACGGCGGGCGCGCGTACGAGCCGCAGATCAACGCCCTCAAGGAGGGTGTCGAGCTGGTCGTCGGCACGCCCGGCCGCCTGCTCGACCTGGTCAAGCAGCGCTACCTCGACCTGTCACACGTGTCGGTGCTCGTCCTGGACGAGGCCGACCGCATGCTCGACCTGGGCTTCCTGCCCGACATCGAGCGGCTCGTCGACCGGGTGCCGGCGAAGCGGCAGACGATGCTGTTCTCGGCGACCATGCCGGGTGAGATCGTCGCGCTGTCCCGCAAATACCTCACGCGGCCGACCAACGTACGCGCCGAGTCCCACGAGGAGTCCGAGGCGGCTCCGCTGGTCGTGCAGCACGTCTTCCAGGCGCACCAGATGGACAAGCCCGAGCTTCTCGCCCGCGTTCTGCAGGCGAACGGCCGCGGCCTGACCATGGTGTTCTGCCAGACCAAGCGCGCCTGCGACCGGGTCGCCGAAGACCTGGCCAAGCGCGGGTTCGCCGCCGCCGCCGTGCACGGCGACCTCGGGCAGGGCCAGCGTGAGCGTGCCCTGCGCGCCTTCCGCGCCGGCAAGATCGACGTGCTCGTCGCCACCGATGTGGCGGCACGCGGCCTCGACGTCGACGACGTGACCCACGTCGTCAACTACGAGTGCCCCGACGCCGCCGACACCTATGTGCACCGCATCGGCCGTACGGCACGGGCGGGCAAAGAGGGCATCGCGGTGACGCTCGTCGACTGGAAGGACCTCCAGCGCTGGAAGCTCGTCAACGCGGCGCTCGGGATGGACTTCGCCGAACCGGCGGAGACCTACTCCACCTCCGAGCACCTCTACGAGGCGCTGGACATCCCGACCGGTATCACCGGCACCCTGCCGAAGGCCCAGCGCGAGCGCGCCGGACTGGAGGCCGAGGCGGTCGAGGACATCGGCGAGACCGGCCGTACGCGCTCGTCACAGCGTCCGGAGCGCACTGAGCGCGAAGAACGCCCGGAGCGCGCGAAGGAGCCGCGCAAGCGCAGCCGCACGCGGCAGCGCACCCGCGCCGGCCAGCCACTCGAGGCCGAAACGCCGGCCGAGACGACCGAGACGACCGACGCGGTGGCCCAGGCTCCCGAGCCGGCCGCCGAAGCGACGGAGACGGCGGAGCGGACACGCCCGGCCCGGCGGCGTACGCGTCGCGCGGCCGGCATGGAAACACCGGCCGCGACCACCTTCAAAGCCGAAACCGAAACCGACACGAACACCGGCACCGGCACCGCCGCCGACGCCGGAACAGAGATCGACCCGAAACCCAGCACGAGTGCCGACACGACCGCCGACGCACCGGCGGCACCCCCGGCCCGGCGGGAGGCGCCGACCTCGGCGACCCCGGCCGGCGTACCGGTGGTGGAGTTCATGGCGCCGCCGGTCGATCCGGCGACCGCCGAACTCGACACGCACCCGGTCGAGGCGGCAGAGTCCCAGTCCAGGCGCAGGCGCCGCACCCGCAGTGGTGGAGCGCGCCGGTCGGCCTGACGGACGTGACAAGGGGCGTGGCAGCGGCCCGCGCCCCTTTTTCATGCCCCGGCACCTCTCACGCGCGGACCTGGGCGGGGCGCAGGCTCAGCGCGTACCTCGGGCGATCGGTGATCAGCACGGCCACCCTGGGGTCGGCCAGGAAGCGGCGGATCTGCGGCTCGCCGTTGACCGTCCAGACCATCGCGGGGATGCCGAACCGGCCGCAGAGCCGCAGGACGTTCGCCCGCGCGAGCCGCCGGTGCACGGCGAGCCAGTCCGCTCCGCAGGCGCGCATCCGTCCCAGCGGGTACAGCTCGCGCGCCCGCGTCGGCAGGCGCATGAGACGCCTCATCTCCCGCAGGTCACGGCCGAGCGACAGGGCGGTGGTGACGTCGGGGAAGCTCTTCTTGATCCGCCGGATCGAGGAGTCCTCAAGGGTGGTCGCGACGAAGTTGCCCGGCCCCAGCAGGTCCAGCGCGAGCCTGATCACCTCATGCTCCTCGCCGACCTCCTTGAGGTCGAGATGGCCGATCGCGCGTCCGGCGATCAGCTTCATCACGTCGCGTACCAGCGGGACCCGGTGGCCGGCCGCGACGCAGAGTTCCTCGTAGGTCAGCCCGGCGACGGGGCGTCCGGCGACTCCCGGATCATGGAAGACCACGAGATCGCCGTCACAGGTCCGCCGGATGTCGAACTCGACGTACTCCGCGCCCGTGGTCAGGGCGGTCTCGTACGCCTCCCACGTGGCCGGTGGCGCGTCCTCGGACCCGCCCTTGTGCGCTGAGACGGCGACCGTCATGCCGCAAGCGTACGTCGCCAGGCCGGGGGTCGTTAACCGGCGAAATCGGGAAGGTGGTGCCGCTTCACCATCGCCAAGTAAGCTCCTGCCAGTGAGTACGCCCCAGTTTCTTACGCTGCCCCCCGGTGTTCGCCGGACGGACATCGAGACTTCGCGTGGAATGTTCGCCGTGCTCGAGGCGCTTCCGGGATCGGGGATCTCCGAACGCGACCCCGCGCTGCTCGTGCCTGGCTTCACCGGGAGCAAGGAAGACTTCATCGCCATCCTGCAGACCCTCGCGGGCGCGGGACGCCGGGTGCTCGCGCTCGACATGCGCGGCCAGTACGAAACGCCGGGGCCCGAGGACGCGGCGGCCTACAGCTGCGCGGAGCTGGGCGCGGACGTGGCCGCGGTGATCGAGGCGGTCGGCGATCCGGTCCACGTCGTCGGGCACTCCTTCGGCGGCCTGGTGACCCGCGAGACGGTGATCACGGATCCGGGCCTGGTCGAGTCCCTCACGCTGATGAGCTCGGGCCCGGCGGCGATCACCGGCGGGCGCGAGGTCGAGGGCCGGGTCATGCTCGCGGCGCTGCCCAAGGTCGGCCTCGAACACCTGTGGGCCACCCGGATGGAGCCGGAGGCGGTCGCCAAGGGCGTGCCACCGGAGATCGTCGCGTTCCTGCGCCGGCGGATGTTCATGAACTCCGGCGGCGGCCTGCTCGGCATGGCGAACGAGCTCCTGTCCTGCCCGGATCGCGTCGACCAGCTCGCCAAGGTGACCGGCGGCGCGGGCCTTCCCGTCCTGGTCCTGTACGGGGAGAACGACGACGCGTGGGATCCCCAGGAGCAGGCGCTCATGGCCGAGCGTCTCGGCGCCCGCAAGGTGGTCATCCCGGGTGCCGCCCACTCCCCCTCCGTCGAGGCGCCGGAGACCACGGCGAGCGCTCTCACCGCCTTCTGGAACGATGCCGAGCGCCCGTGAGTCGTGAGACGAGTCGCGTCTCATGTAAGAGTCCACTTACGATGGTCGCCATGGATGCGACGGTGCAGCCCCCGCAGAGCGTCACCTGGCAGGTCCACATCGACCGGTCCATGTGGATCGGCGGCGTACGCGGTCTCATGCTCCAGGCCCTGCACCCGATCGCGATGCGCGGCGTCTGGCAGAACTCCACCTTCCAGCAGGACCCGGTCGGCCGACTCCAGCGCACCGCCGACTTCGTCGGCGTCGTGACCTGGGGCAGCCCCGAGGAGGCCGACCGGCTCGGCCGCCGGGTGCGCGGCATACACAAGGCGCTGCGGATCGAGGACCCCGACACCGGCCGTACGCACCGGGTGGACGATCCGGAGCTGCTGCTGTGGGTGCACTGCGCGGAGGTCTCCTCCTACCTCGAGGTCGCCCGCCGCGCCGGACTGCGGCTGAGCGACCGCCAGGCCGACCGCTACCTGGCCGAGCAGCGGCGCAGCGCGGCGTACGTCGGGCTGCACGAGGATGACGTGCCCGGCAGCGTGGCCGAGATGAGGGCCTACTTCACGGCGGCGCGGCCGCGCCTGAAGGTGACCCCGGAGGCGCGCGCGGCGGTGCGGTTCCTGCTGTGGCCGAGGCTGCCGCACGAGATGCGCTATCTGCGGCCGGGCAAACCGGCGTACGTCCCGGTGGGCGCGCTCTGCTACTACTCGCTGCCCGGGTGGGCACGCCGGATGTATGCGATTCTTCCCGAAGTGCCGCGACCAGCCGTGACCGCGGGCCTGCGGGCGTTTCGACTCGCGATGAACTCCATGCCAGAGGCCGTGCACGACCGATCGTTCCAGCCCGCCACCCGCCGAGTGCTGGCCGGTGCCCGCGAACGACTCGCCGCCGATGGATATGACCTCGGCCGCGGACTCGCCGGCCTGCGCGACCCACGCCGCTGGCCCTCTCACCACCGCGAACCGGCGGGCTGATGAGATGTGACCGCCGTGCGACCCACTTCAGGGGCCTTCACCGGGACCGGGAAGCCCGGGGGGCTGGATCGGCGACTGCCGTGCCGGCTACTGGAGTTGCTTGGCCGACGCGTTCGCCTCGCTCGTCACCTGGTCGACGGTGGATCTCGCAGCCGCCAAGATTGTCCCGTATCCCTGGATTAGTTGCTGCGTATGCCCAAGCTCGGTAAGGATGACGCTGGCGGTTTGCTTGACGTGCTCGTCATCATCCCACCATGCCCTGACGCCGCTTGTTTTCCCATGGAGCGTGTCCAATTGGGCGACGACGAATCTCTTGTACGATTCAACGATCTGGGCGATCGCCGACATAGCGCTCCCAACTTTGTAGAACGCGTTTGCCAGATCCCCCCCGTGCTTCTCCGGACGCGCCTGCCAGAATTTCGTGAAGTGTGTGGCCGCCGGGCCGGTGTTGTTCTTCAGCATGTCCGCGATGGTCCCGGCCGGCTCCGTGACCCGGCCGTTGAATTCGTCGCCTGCCGACACGGCAATCGTGCCGGCCGTCGATAGCCCATCCTCGTTGCACGTCAATTCGTCCGGCCAGAGAAGTTCTCCCGCCACATCTTCAACCTTGTAGAGCAGTAGCTGCTCGTCCTTCGTCAGCGTCACCGCCATGAGATTCCTCCCGTCAGTCCCCGTGCCTGCCGTGCGGAGGTGGTGTCACGGGAACGTCAAGTGCCGCAAAAGGGGAAAAAACGTCGTAAACGCTATGGTGTTCCGCCCAATCATAACTATTCGCCATGATTCTAAGAGCACGCACACAGCCCCAGAGCTCATCGCCAGCGGCTCCGACCACCGCGTCGGCCGAGGTCACGAAGCTGTAGTACTGCGCCATCACCTTGTCCACTGGCAGGCCCAATCCGCTGCCGGGAACGGGGTGGCTTGACGGACTGGTCGAGTCCTCCTTGCCGAAGCCCCCGGGATGCGGGTACTTGTCCAACGCGGCATTGATCGCGTGGGCGGCACTGATAATTGATGGGGCATGAAAAGTTACGACATCGTCGCTCATCGGACGGCCTCCATACGCCGCAGGATCTCCGCAAGCTGGTTTCCGTAGAATTCCCGTTGGCGTGCGTAGGCGTCCTGGAGCTGCGTCAGCCGCTCGCCGAACTCCTTGTCGTCGGCCTCGCCGTCGGGCGCGGCCGAGACTCGGGCGGCGCGTTCGAGCTGAACGGCGCGTACCGCCTGCAGCACACCGTCCGCGATGGCCGCCACGTCGAGCCGCTTCACCCGGGGATCGAGAGTGATCGCACTCAGGACACCGTCGGTCCCGAGAGTCACCCGCACCAGGCCGTTCGCCCAGACGGCGCTGACTTCGCCGGGCAAGTCTTGCGGACCGGCCGCCGTAGCTCCGTGCTGGCCAAACGTCATGTCCCTATCCTGCCAGAAACATCCCGGATTCAGTGGTGTTAAAGGTATATTTCGTCCCGCCGAATCCGGCAACGAGTCTTGCCCGAACGGGGTGGCATCCGTCGATAGCCGCCCACGGGAGTGCGGAGCCTGACCGCTCCGCGCCGTGGTCGCCGTGGCCGGATCGACCACGCACGGGTCGTCGTGCGGTTGACCGCGGGGCGTGACTTCCGCGAGGCCCGCCGATGGGTTACGGCCAGGCGTCGTCCGGGAGAGCGGACCAGGGATCGCGTGCGGGGGCGGCCGCGCGGCCCTCCGGGCAGTGGCGGGCGTAGTCGCACCACCCGCACAGCGTGCCCGTACGTGGCGGGAACTTCTCGTCGAACGCGGCGTGCGGCAGGCCCGAACCCGGGGACGGCGCCTTCTCTCGATACCACTCGTCGGCCTCGGCGCACTCCGCGGCGATGTCCTCGGCGCGCCGCAGGTGGCGGGTGAGCGACTCCTTGGTGTGCTCCCAGACCGCGACCTCGCCGGTCGGCAGGTGGTGCAACTCCACGAGGCGGCACGGGGCGCGCATCATCCGCCACGCCGCGGAGGCGTAGAGCGCGAGCGCGAGGGACGAGCGTGCGTCGTCGCCGGTCAGGGGTCGCCGGCCCGTCTTGTAGTCGACCACGACCAACTCCGCGCCGCGCCGGTCCAGCCGGTCGATGCGGCCCTGCACGGTGATCAGATGGGTCTTCATCGAGAC
Organism: uncultured Actinomycetota bacterium; assembly: GCA_963799975.1. Taxonomy (GTDB): domain Bacteria; phylum Actinomycetota; class Actinomycetes; order Streptosporangiales; family Streptosporangiaceae; genus Actinoallomurus. Next base: position 3,453,353 of record CAWCZF010000006.1, read on the forward strand.
GGTGCGCTCGACTCCGATCGGCTCGTCGGCCGGGTCGAGGCCGGAGACGTAGTGCTCCACCATCTCGCGTGCGCGCCGCCGCCAGTCGGCGGACTGGGCCGCGTCACGGAACCCGTCGGTCAGCCAGCCGCGTTCGAGCAGCCGGCCCGCCGTCTCGGGGGTGCGGTCACCCTGGGGCAGCCGCCACCAGCCGGCGAGCGCGTTGTGCACGCTCGCGCCGACGCTGTTGTGCGCCCACGGCGGCCCCTTTTCCGGCTTGGGCCGGTCGAGGTAGGTCATCCGGTAGCGGCGCGGGCAGTCGAGCCAGGTGTTGAGGCGCGAAGGTGTGCAGGGGTAGAGCCGTTTCGGCATCCCCTCGAAGCCGAGCTGTTCGGCGGCCATCGGCTGAAGGCCCCGCTCAGGACTCGGAGTCGGGCTCCTGGGCCAGCACGGACCAGCTCTCCCAGTGGGAGTCCTCGTCGCCGATGGTCGTCTCCTCACCCTGGCCCGGCAGCACCCGGGTGTCCTTGGGCAGCGGGCCGAGCAGCGCGCCGATGGAGTTGAGCTGCTCTTGGAGCTCGGGGTAGTCGGGGCCGATCCGGCCGGGCCTGCCCTTGTGCAGCGTGTCGCCGGAGAACAGCACGCCGAGCTGCTCGCTGTAGAGGCAGATGCTGCCCGGCGTGTGGCCGGGCGTGTGCATGACCTCGAGCTGCGCGTCGCCGATCTCGAAGACGCCGCCGTCCTCGATGTCGAGGTCGGGCTGCAGGTCCTTCATGAACTCCGCGTCCTCGCTCTTGCGCGCGAGCTCGCGGAAGTATTGACGCCACAACAGCCGGTCGCGTGTGTGCAGCGCGATCGGCGCGGGGTCGTCCTCGTCGGCCTCGGCGACCTCCAGGACCGCACTCAGGTGACCGTCGCGGCCGTCCGTGCAGATGACGGCCATGACCTCCCGCTCACCGATGGCCTTGAGGATCGGCTCGGCGTCATGAGCGGGGTCGATGACGATGACCGAGTCGTCATCACCCACGACGTAGGTGTTGCTCTCGATCTCGTACTCGTTGTCGTCGACGGAGAACTTGCCCGACGTCACGACTTTGTCGATACGCGCGTCCACAGACCGAACCCTACCGACTCCAGAGCCATGGTGCGTGCGGCACGTGCCACATCAACTCGACGACGGATCGGGCTCGGGAGTCCCCTCCCAGGTGACGGAGGCCGTGTGGGTACGGTCGGAAGCGGTGATCGTCACCGTGGCGGAGCCGCCGGTACGCGGCGTGGCCGGATGCAACGTGACCGTGACGGTCGTCGTCTCCCCGGGGCTCAGCGAGCCGCTGGAGGGGTAGATCGAGATCGACGAATCGCCGGCCGTCGCCGACCAGTGGACCGAGGCCCCGCTGGCGGTGAGCGTCACGGTGCACGTGAGGCCGGTGGTGCCGAGGTCGCAGCCGCTCGTCGTCACCGACAGCGACGGCTCGGCGGGCGGCGGAGGCGGCGGCGCCACGGGCGTGGTGGACGTGCCGCCGTCATCCGACGGCGGAGCCGGGGCTGGTCCGGGACGACGGTCGTGCTGGCGGTGACCGTGGTGGTCGGTCCCGGTGTGACGGTCGTACGCGCGTCGCCGTGGAACGCGGTCAGCGCGCCGGCCGTGCCGCCGGCCAGCGCGAGCGCGACGGCCAGCGCGGCCAGGGCCAGCAGCCAGCGGCGATTCCCTCGCGCCGGCTGTGGCGGCTGCGGCGGCAGCGTGACGGGCGACGCCGAGAAGCCGGACGGCGGCGTGGTCATGGCGTGCGTCGCGGGCTGGGCGGCGGTGGGCGGCATCCCCGTCGGGGGCGTGCCGGCGTACGTGGGAGGCGGTGCCACGGCATGGGTGGGCGGCGGCGTGGCGGCGTGGGTCGCGGCCTGGGCTGGCGGCTTGGGCCGCTTGGCCGGGGGCGCCGGCGGCCTGGGTCGGGGCATGGCCGGCGGCACGCGTGGCGGCGCGTGCGGGCGTCGGCGTCGGCGTCGGGAGTACCGCCGCCGCGGTCACGCCCTCGGCCATGATCGCCGTCTGCGCGTGCTGCTCGGCGGGCACCGTGGAGTGACCGAGCAGGCGCATCAGGAGCACGCTCGCGGCCGGGCGGCGTGCCGGGTCCTTGTCGAGGCACTCGGCGACGAGCTGCCGCAGGCTCCCGGTCAGCGCGCCGAGCTCGGGCGGCTCGTTCACGACGCGGTGGGCCAGCACGGCGATCGAGTCGCGGCCGAACGGCGGCATCCGGTTGGCGGCGAACACCAGCGTCGCGCCCCAGGCGAACACGTCGGCGGCCGGCGTGATCTCCCGGCCCAGCACCTGCTCCGGCGCCATGTACGCGGGCGTGCCGAGGGTGTGCCCGGTCACCGTGGCGGTGCGGTCCATCATCCGCGCGATGCCGAAGTCGATCACCCGGGGCCCGTCGGGGCCGATCAGGACGTTGGGCGGCTTGAGGTCGCGGTGCACGACGCCGGCCCCGTGGATGGCGACCAGTGCGGTGGCCGTGCCGATGGCGAGCCGGTCCAGCGAGCCGCCCGACAGCGGTCCGCGCTCGGCGACCAGCGCCTGAAGCGAGGGCCCGGGGACGTATTCGCTGACGATGTAGGGCCGGTCACCGGCGATGTCGGCGTCGAGCACCTGAGCGGTGCAGAACCGCGCCACCTGCTTGGCGGCGGCCGCCTCGCGGGCGAACCGCTCACGCTCGCCGCCCGCCTCGGCGAGCGCGGTCTGCAACAGCTTGACCGCGACCCGCTCACCGCCGGCGGTCTCGGCGAGGTAGACGACGCCGTACCCGCCGCGGCCCAGGCGGCCGATCAGAGTGTACGGTCCCAGGCGCGCCGGGTCCTCCGGCAGCAGGGACGAGATGTCGGGCATCGGGGCCTCCGGTCGGGAGCGACGCGAACGCGACGCTCACACAACCGTTGGACGTCGCGAGGGCCGCCCTGGTTTGCCCCGTTCGCCGGTACGACGCGACTCAGACGTCACCGTTCACCAAGGCCAGCACGAGGCCGTCGTGTCCCTTGCGCCCCACGGTCTGGAGCGCCGTCGCGCTGACGCGGGGTTCGGAGGCGATCAGGGCGTTCAGGCGGTGCGCCGCCTGCGTGCTCGGATCGCCTCCTCCGGGGCCCGCCACGGCGGCGACGCGTACGACGTTGTCCACGACGATCATGGTGCCGGGGCGTGACAGCTCGATCGCCCAGCCGAAGTACTCGGGGTTGCTGGGCTTGTCGGCGTCGATGAAGATCAGGTCGAACGGCCCGGCGCCCTCCGCGGCGAGCGCGGGCATCGTCTCCAGCGCCGGCCCGACGCGCACCTCGACCACACCGGCCAGACCGGCGCCGTCGAGGTTGTGCCGTGCGACTGCGGCGTGCCTGGGATCGGCCTCCAGCGTGATCATGCTGCCACCGGACGGCAGCGCCCTGGCCAGCCAGATCGTGCTGTACCCGCCGAGCGTGCCGACCTCCAGGATGCGGCGTGCGCCCTGCGCGCGCGCCAGGAGCTGGAGCAGCTTGCCCTGGTTCGGCGCGACACCGATCACGGGCAGCCCGGCGGCCTCGCTGGCCGCCAGCGCGGCGTCGAGCGCCGGGTCCGACGGCACCAGCGCCCGGTCGAAGTAGTCATCGACCGCCGTCCAGAGTTCGCCGTCCATCGCTCCCCGCATTCCGCCGGCACGAGCCGGCCCCCGTGTTCGCGCGACCGTCCCCTCCTGGCATCGTGTCACGATGACCTGCGCAGGCACGACGCGACCGCCCGTACGCCACCGGCGATGACCGAGATCATCTGGCTCGGCGTCCTGCTCGGCGCCGGCGCGGCCCTGTCGGTCGGGCCGATCTTCGTGACCATCCTCAACGAGGCCGCGACCCGCGGCTTTCGCCCGGCGCTCCGCGTCATCCTCGGCTCCGCGACCGCCGACGTGGTCCTCCTGCTGCCCGCGCTGGCCTTCGCCTGGGTGATCGCGGCCGTGGCGCGCGCGGAGCTGTGGGTCGGCCTCGCCGGCGCGGCCTTCTTCGCCTTCCTCGCCGTACGCGCCGCGGGTGAGGCGTGGCGGCTGTGGCGGGAGGGGCAGGCGGCCGGCCCGTCGGGCTGGGCGTTCTGGAAGGGCGTCACCGCGAACCTCCTGAACCCGCTGACGTGGACGTTCTGGCTCGCCACCGGCACACCGGCGATGACGCGCGCCCGGCATCTGGAGGGCGGCTGGGGGCCCTTGGTGTTCACCGTCGTGTGGTTCGGCGTCGCGTGCGGGTTCGAGTCCGCCATCGCCCTGGCGGTGGCGCGGTCCGGCCGTCTCGTCGGCCGGCGCGGTCAGGGCGCGTTCACGGGACTGTCGGCCCTGCTGTTCGCCACGCTCGCCGCGACGATGCTGGCACGCGCCGTCACCGGCTGACGTCCGGGGCGGCGCCGGCGGCCTGGGCGAGCAGCGAGGAGTACGCCTCCTCCGATGTGGTCTCGGCGCCCAGCCGGTGACCGGTCAGTTCGCCGTGGTCGTCGCTCGCGCCGGTCACGAAGATCCCGAGCTCGGCGGCGAGACCCCGCAGCGCGGCGCGGTCGGGTGCGGCGTGGTCCGGATGGTCGACCTCGACGCCGGCGAGCCCGGCGGCGGTCAGGTCCGCGATCTCCTCGTCGGTGACGCCGTACCCGCGCCGCCACGCGCGCGGATGGGCGAGCACCGGCACCCCGCCCGCGGCGCGTACGAGACGGACCGCGCGCGCCGGCTCGAGAGCGTAGCGGCCGACGTACGCGCGGCCGCCCGAGCCGATCCACTCGGAGGTGAACGCCTCCTCGACGCTCCCCACCACGCCGGCCTCGACCATGGCGCGTGCGATGTGCGGCCGCCCGGGCACGGACGTGCCGGTGATCCGCTCGACCCGCTCCCAGGTGACGGGGGTGCCGAGTTCGACCAGCCTGGCGACCATGCCGCGCGCCCGGTTGGCGCGGTCGGCGCGGATCCGCTCGCGCTCGGCCGCGAGCTCCGGCTCGCCGGGGTCGAACAGGTACGCGAGCAGGTGCAGGCCGTGGTCGCGCAGCCGGCACGACAGCTCCATGCCGCGTACCAGCGTCATGCCCGCCGGCAGCGCGCGTACGGCCTCGACGTGGCCGCCGACCGTGTCGTGGTCGGTCAGCGCGAGCACGCCGACGCCCGCCGCGTGCGCGCGGCGCACGACGTCGGCGGGCGGCTGGGTGCCATCGGAGACGGAGCTGTGTGAATGCAGGTCGATGCGCGACACGGTCACGCGACGAGCCTCGGGCAGAGCGCGCCGTACGGCAGGTCGAGCGCGCTGTCGCGCAGGTCGTGCAGGCCGAGCCCCTCCAGCATGAGGACGCCGGCCGAGTCGGGCCACAGCACCGCCCACAGCCAGTTCGCCAGCGCCTCGCCCGCGTACGCGGCGGCGGACTCGGCGCGTACCGCCCACATCGCCACAGGGTGGCCGTCGATCTCGGCCTTGGCGTTCGGCGCCGAGACGCCGAAGCCGACGCCGGGGTCAGGGCCAGGCTGCCCGGCGTAGGAGGAGCCGAGGCCGACCCCGGGCTCTTCGGCGACGAGCACGAGATCGGCCGGTCCGCCGACCGGCGAGGGACCCGACAGCGCGACGGCGACCGCGAGAGCGCCGGTGCGCTCGTCGCCGGCCTCGGCGAAGCCGGTCACGAGCCAGCCGAGCGGCAGCGGCCAAGGCACCCAGATCGGCACCCGCGCCCGTCGGCGCACCGCCTCCAGCGCCGTACGTGAGGGGCGCCCGGGCGGCCGCAGCGGAGCGACCTCCCCGTGCGCGGAGCAGACCCACGCGCTCGACCATGCGCTGGGCGGAGTGAGCGGCCCGCGGCAGCGCGGGCAGGTGGACCCGGTCCTCATGGTTACTCACCGTCGCGCGTACGCGGTCCCACGTCAAGGCGCGTGCGGCTCGAACGTCCTGGTGCGCCGGAGTCCCGCCGCGCGGCCCTTGGCCGCGATGACCAGCGCCATCTTGTGCGAGGCCGCGTCGATCATCTCCTCGCCCAGCATCGCCGCGCCCTGCCCGCGTACGCGCGTGGCGTGGTCGTAGGCGTCCAGGATCAGCTCGGCGTGGTCGTAGGAGTCCTGCGCCGGGGAGTAGACCGCGTTGCCGGCCTCGATCTGCGCGGGGTGCAGCACCCACTTGCCGTCGAAGCCCAGCGCGGCGCTCCGCTCGGCCGCGCGGGTGAAGGCGGCGACGTCGCGGACGTTGAAGTAGGGCCCGTCGATCGCCTGGAGGTCGTGCGCGCGTGCGGCGAGGAGGATCCGCATCAGGATGTAGTGGTACGCGTCGCCGTCGGTGTAGCCGGGCGGCTGCTCGCCGACGACGAGCGTCCGCATGTTGATCGAGGCCATGAGGTCGCCGGGCCCGAACACCAGGGCCTCCAGGCGCGGCGAGGCGGCCGCGATCTCCTCGACACGGGTGAGCCCGCGCGCGTCCTCGATCTGCGCCTCCACCCCGATCCGGCCCACCGGAAGCCCTGCCGCCCGCTCGACCTGGGTCAGCAGCAGGTCCAGCCAGACGACGTGGTCCGGGGAGCTGACCTTGGGGAGCATGAGACAGTCGAGGTTCGCCCCGGCGCGCTCGACCACCTCGATCACGTCGCGGTAGGCATGCGGGGTCGTCGCGTCGTTGACACGCACGACACGCACGCGGTCACCCCAGCCACCGTCGTTCAGCGCGGCGACGGCGTTCGCCCGCGCCTCCTCCTTCGCCTGCGGCGCGACCGCGTCCTCCAGGTCGAGGAAGAACTCATCGGCGGGCAACCCACGCGCCTTCGCCACGAAACGCGGGTTACTGGCAGGCACCGCGAGCGTGGTCCGCCGGGAACGCATCGACATGCACGGATGCTATCGACCACCACCCGCCCATCCCGCACACCGACCACCCATCTCCCGCACACCCGGCCACCCTGCCGCTCAGACGACGCGGTGATCCGGTGGCCGCCGCCGAGCCGCGCTGATCGCGGGCGGCAGCCACGCCCTCCGCCCGGACCCCACCTCGTACACGCCTGCCACCCACCTCCCCGAATCTCACGCACCCCCGGCACCCGCGTGCCCGGCCACCCAACCTCTCGCACCCACGCGCGCACGGCCGTCCGCCGTTCGTGTGTCGGCTTGTGGAAGACTTGCGCGCGTGGACATCGCGGCGCTGGTCACCGAGGCCACCAAGAGGTCGGGCATGCTGTGGCTGGCGCTGCCCGGACTGCCCTCACCGCGCGCCGCCTGGCACATCTGGCACACGAGTCCCGGCGGCACCGGTGCTGCCTACCTCGTCACCGGCGGCATCGAGCAGCCGCTGCCCGGTCTCCCCGAGGCGGAGCGGATCGCCGTGACGGTCCGCAGCAAGGACAAAGGCGGACGCCTGGTCTCCTGGATCGCGGCGGTCGGGCAGGTCGAGCCCGACTCCGACGAGTGGGCCGAGATCGTCCCGCTGCTCGCCAAGGCGCGGCTCAACGCGCCCGACACGGCGCGGCAGGCCGAGCGGTGGGCCGATGAGGCGTTCGTGATCCGCCTCACCCCGACCGGCGAGGCGCTCGAGGTTCCCGGCGTGCCGGGGGCGCCGGGCAGCCTGCCCGGCGACTACGCCTCCGTACGCCCGGTGGGCGGCCCCGCCACGACCACCGGCCGCACCCCGTTCATGGTCGGCGGCCGCCGCCGCCGCGCCGACCGCTGACCTCTGGCCGCTTGACTTGGGCTGGGACACGTCCGTGCCGTCGACGGAGATCGCCGGGTCCTCGGGGCCGGTGCCGCCGCGCAGCACGGGCTCGCCCGCGCGCCGCCACTCAGCGCACCAGCGCGACCTCGCGGCCCTCCTCGATGGTCCGCAGCTTGTCCGGGTTGGCCACGAGGTGCAGCGCGCGCACCCGCCCGCCCTCGACCTCGGCCACCATGACGGTCAGCGCACGGCCACCGCCGTACACCACCGCGCCCGCCGCGCCGTTGACGTCGGCGATCGCCCTCGACATGTCCTGCGCCGGCACACCGTCGTACGTGCGGCCGGCGATGCCGAGCAGGAAACGCGCCACCTCCGCGGCGCCCACGAGCGGACGGCGCGGCGCGTTGCGCTTGCCGCCGCCGTCCGAGACGAGCACGACCTCGGGGGCCAGGAGCGCGAGCAGCCGTTCGAGGTCGCCGCCGACTGCCGCGGACAGGAACTCCTCCGTCACGCGACGCTGCTCGGCGCGGCCGGCGGCGAACCTCGTCCGGCGTTCGGCCACGTGCCGCCGCGCCCGGTGCGCGACCTGGCGCACGCTCGCCTCCGAGCGGTCGAGCGTGTCCGCGATCTCGGCGTGGGAGAAGCCGAACACCTCCCGCAGTACGAACACCGCGCGTTCGAGCGGGGACAGGGTCTCCAGCACGACGAGCATCGCCAGCGAGACCGACTCGGCCAGCTCCACGTCCTCGGCCACGTCGGGCGCGGTGAGCACCGGCTCGGGCAGCCACGGGCCGACGTAGGACTCGCGCCGCACCCGCGCCGCGCGCAGCCGGTCGATCGCGGTGTTGGTGACGATCCGTACGAGGTAGGCCCGGGGGTCCTCGACGTTCGCCCGATCGGCTCCGGACCAGCGCAGCCAGGCGTCCTGGACCACGTCCTCGGCGTCGGCGACCGTGCCCAACATGCGGTACGCCACCGAGAAGAGCAGTCCGCGGCACTCCTCGAACTCCCCGCCGCCGTCCTCGCCCATGCCGTCCTCCCCTGATCGCCTCCCCAATCGTGTCATCTCGCCTGCGCGACGGAACAGCGGGCGCTTTACCGCTGGACAGGACGCGCATCGGTAGCCTTCCAGCATGACCGCAACCCCGTCACGGGTGTTCGTCGCACGTCTGGCCGGCATCGCCGTGTTCGACCCGGCCGGCGACCAGATCGGCCGCGTGCGCGACGTCGTCGTCGTGATGCGACCCGCGCCGCGTGCTCCGCGCGTGCTCGGGCTCGTGGTCGAGGTCCCCCCGCATCGCTCGGTGTTCCTGCCGATCACGCGGGTGACCAACATCGACGTCGGTGCCGTGATCTTCGATGGCCGGATCAACATGCGCCGGTTCGAAAAGCGCGGCTCCGAGACGCTCGCCCTCGGCGAGATGCTCGACCGCCGGGTCGAGCTGGCCGAGGGCGGCGAGCGCGTCGTCGTGATCGACCTCGGTATGGAGCAGAGCCGCACCCGCGACTGGCTGATCACCAAGGTGGCCGTACGCCGGGCCGGGTCACGTCCGCCCGTGCACGCCGCGCGGCTGAGCCTGCGGCGGCGGCGCGGTGAGACGTTCGTGGTCGGCTGGGCGGCGATCAGCGGCCTCGGCATGGCCGAGGAGGGCCAGGGCGCGGCCAACCTGATCGCGGCGTTCGAGCGGATGCGCGCCCCCGACCTGGCCAACGTCGTGCACGAGCTGTCGCCGAAACGGCGCGCCGAGGTGGCCGCGGCGCTCGATGACCGGCGGCTGGCCGACGTCCTGGAGGAGCTGCCCGAGGACGACCAGGTGGAGATCCTCGGCAAGCTCGACGCGAACCGCGCGGCGGACGTCCTGGAGGAGATGGGGCCCGACGACGCGGCCGACCTGCTCGGCGAGCTGCCCACCGAGCAGCGCGAGCAGTTGCTGGCGCTGATGCAGCCCGAGGACGCCGCGCCGCTGCGCCGCCTGCTCAGCTATGCCGACAACACCGCGGGTGGCATGATGACCACCGAGCCGGTGATCGTCTCACCCGACGCCACCGTGGCCGAGGCGCTGGCGCAGATCCGCAACCCCGACCTCAACCCGGCGCTGGCGGCGCAGGTGTACGTCTGCCGCCCGCCCTCTGAGACCCCGACCGGCCGCTATCTCGGCACGGTCCACTTCCAGCGGCTGCTGCGCGAGCCGCCGCCCACCCTCGTCAGCGCGATCTGCGACACCGAGCTGGACCCGCTGCGGCCCGGGCTGTCGCTGGAGGTCGTCTCCAGCTACCTGGCGACCTACAACCTCGTGTCCGTGCCGGTCGTCGACGTGAACGGGCGGCTGCTCGGCGCGGTCACCGTGGACGACGTCCTGGACCACCTGCTCCCGGACGACTGGCGCGAGAGCGTCATGGAGACCGAGGCCGAGGTCGACGAAGAGGAAGAGGCCCTGCGTGACGCGGAGGCGGTGCGTACGACCGAGAACGGCGAGCGGCGCGAGTAGGACGGAGGGGGACGCGACATGAGCACTGGCCTGGACCGGGTGCGCGACCAGCGCCGCATGGGGCGGCTCGACCAGCCGCGGGAGATCCGGCGGCCGCTGGTGCCGCGGCTCTACTACGACCCCGAGGCGTTCGGGGTCTTCTCCGAGCGCATCGCGCGGTTCCTCGGCACGGCGCGGTTCCTCGTCTACATGACGGTGTTCGTCCTGCTGTGGTTCGCGTGGAACGTGTTCGCCCCCATGTCGTGGCGGTTCGACCCGTACCCGTTCATCTTCTTGACCCTGATGCTCTCGCTCCAGGCGTCGTACGCCGCGCCGTTGATCCTGCTGGCGCAGAACCGCCAGGACGACCGCGACCGCGTCCAGTACGAGGGCGACCGCGCGCGCGACGAGCGCAGCGTCTCCGACACCGAGTACCTCACCCGCGAGGTCGCCAGCCTGCGCATGGCGATGAGCGAGGTCGCCACCCGCGACTGGATACGCGACGAGCTCCACCATCTGCTCAAGGAACTCGAGGGCCGCCGCCGCGAGTCCTGACCGGGATTTGGCCGCAAGGCGCCACGCGGGTTCGCCCGCCGCCCCGCGGCTCAATACCATGGGGTCATGGCCTCCCCCACGATCGAGCAGGTGACCGCGGCGCTCGCAACGGTGAACGACCCGGAGATCCGGCGTCCCATCACCGAACTCGACATGATCAAGGGCGTCGACGTCTCACCCGAGGGCAGCGTGCGGGTGGGCGTGTTCCTGACGGTCGCCGGGTGCCCGATGCGCGACACCATCACCCGCGACGTCACCGCGGCCGTCGCGAAGGTGCCCGGCGTCGCCGGCGTCCAGGTCGACCTCGACGTGATGAGCGAAGAACAGCGCCAGGCGCTCCAGACCAAGCTCCGCGGCGGCCAGGCGGCCAAGGAGATCCCGTTCGCCAAGCCCAGCTCCCTCACGCGCGTCTACGCGGTGGCGAGCGGCAAGGGCGGCGTCGGCAAGTCGTCGGTGACGGTCAACCTGGCCGCGGCGCTGGCCGCGCAGGGCCGCAAGGTCGGCGTCGTCGACGCCGACATCTACGGGCACTCGGTGCCCCGCATGCTCGGCGTGACCGGCCGGCCCACCCAGGTCGAGCAGATGATCATGCCGCCCAACGCGCACGGCGTGAAGGTCATCTCGATCGGCATGTTCACCGAGGGCAACTCCCCTGTCGTCTGGCGCGGGCCGATGCTGCACCGGGCGCTCCAGCAGTTCCTCGCCGACGTCTACTGGGGCGACCTCGACGTGCTCCTGATGGACCTGCCCCCGGGCACCGGCGACATCGCCATCTCGGTGGCGCAGCTGCTGCCGTCGGCGGAGATCCTCGTGGTGACCACGCCGCAGCAGGCCGCCGCCGAGGTGGCCGAGCGCGCGGGCGCGATCTCGGCGCAGACCCACCAGACGGTGGCCGGCGTGATCGAGAACATGTCCTACCTGCCCTGCCCGCACTGCGGCGAGGCCGTCGACGTGTTCGGCTCCGGCGGCGGCCAGAGCGTGGCCGACGCGCTCACCCGCACGCTCGGCACGCCGGTGCCGCTGCTCGGCCAGGTGCCGATCGACGTGCGTCTGCGCGAGGGCGGCGACCAGGGCAACCCGATCGTCCTCGACGAGCCGGACGCGCCCGCCTCCAAGGAGCTGCGCGGCATCGCCGACAAGATCTCCGGGCGGGCCAAGAGCCTGCGCGGCCGCCAGCTCGGCCTCAGCCCGAATCGCGGTTGACCAATCCGAGCGCGTGTTTCCGCTTGACGCACCGTCCGCGCATGATTACGTGGATGTATGGCATTCGACGGGGTCATGCGGGGAACGACCGTGGCGATGGCGCTGGCGGTGGCGGCTTGCTTAGGTGCCTGTAGCGGCCATCCCGCCCGCGGAAGGCAGACCGGCGGGGGCGGCCGGCCGCCGGGCGGGGCGTACGGCTCCTGGGGGGCGCCGGTCCTGTCCGACGACTTCAACGGCGGCCGGCTCGACTCGGGCAAATGGCAGGCGTACCAGGATCCGAACGCGGCCACCCACCCGGGCGTGGCCGCCGGCACCCACGTGTCGGGCGGGAAGCTCATGCTCGTCGCCGGGCTCTACGCCGGCAAGGACCAGTCGGCGGGAGTGATCTCCCGCCTCGCGCAGACCTACGGCCGCTGGGAGGCCCGCATCCGGTCCGACCCGGGTACCGGCTACTCCGCCACCGCGTTCCTGTGGCCGGTGCACATGGGCGAGCCCGAGTGGGCCGAGATCGACTTCGCCGAGATCCTGGCCGCCAACCGGCACAGCGGCGGCCTGTTCATCCACCACGGCCCCGACGACAGCCAGATACAGCGGACCATCCGCACCGACTTCACCACGTGGCACACCGTGGCCGTCGACTGGCTGCCCGGTCACGTGACGTTCTGGCTGGACGGCAGGAAGACCTGGGCCTACACGGGGCCCTACGTCCCCAGGCAGGCAATGATGCAGCTCTACCTCCGCAACGAGATGCGCGACGGCTTCCACCGTACGGCGAGCACGCCCAAGAAGATCACCATGCAGGTGGACTGGATCCGGGTGTACCGGGCGCCGTCCTCGGCCCGGTGACGCTCAGGTCGCCTCGGGATCGTACGGCGGGCGCTCGCCGAAGGGCAGCAGCGGCTCCTCGGCGGCCCGGTCGCGCCCGGCGTCGTCGAAGTCGTCGAGGAGGTGCTTCTGCACGAACCGGCGCGGGTTGAGGTCGGCGACGTCGAAGTCGGCGAACTCCGGCCCGAGGCCCTCGCGCAGGTCCTCCTTGGCGCTGTCGGCCATCGTACGGAGCTGCCGAAGCGCCCGGCCCGCCTGTGAGGCGACCTTGGGCAGCTGGTCCGGGCCGAAGATGACCAGGGCGAGCACGACCAGGAGCAGTGCCTCACCGAGTCCTACGTCGAACACCCGTCCTCCAGCCTGATGGCCGGGGCCCCGTCAGCCGGGGCCGCCGCTGCCAGCTTAACCCGCGCGTCCCGCCCGCCGTCTCCGGCGTGCGCTCCGCGGGTGTTCTCCCCCGCCGGCCGGTAGGGCGGTACGCCGCCGGCCGCGGTGACGGCCTGGCCGCCGTGCGGGGACGGCGGACCATGCTCAGTTGCCCGCGCCGAGCGTGAGTTCGGTCGTCGCCCGCTGGCCGCCGCGGGTGTAGACGATCTGGACGCGCTGGCCCGGCGCCTTGGCGCGGATGGCCATGATCAGCTCGTCCGAACCGCTGACCGGCTTGCCGTCGAAGGAGGTGATGACGTCACCGGCCTTCAGCCCGGCCTTCTCCGCCGGGCCGCCCGGCACGATCGTGCCGCCCTTGCAGGTCTGCGTCCCGTCCGTGGCGATGCGGGCGCCGCCGCCCTGGTAGGTCATGTCGATGCATGCGCCGATGACCGGGTGTGTCGCCTTGCCGCCGCTGATGAGCTGCTCGGCGACCCGCCGTACCTGGTTGCTGGGGATCGCGAAGCCGAGCCCGATGCTGCCGCTCTGCTGCTTGTCGCTGCCCAGCGTCTGGCTGCCCAGCGTGGCGATCGCGGAGTTGACCCCGATGACCTCGCCCTTGGCGTCGACGAGCGGGCCGCCGGAGTTGCCCGGGTTGATCGCCGCGTCGGTCTGCACCGCGTTGATGAAGGCGGACTCACCGCCCTCGCCGCTCGTGCTCACGGGCCGGTTGAGCGCGCTGACGATGCCGGTCGTGACCGTGCCGGCCAGACCCAGCGGCGAGCCGATGGCGATGACCGGGTCGCCGACGGCGAGGCCGTCGGAGTTGCCGAGCGTCAGCGCCTTGCGTCCGCCGAGCGTGCCCGGCTTGATGACCGCGATGTCGGAGGTCGGGTCGTGGCCGATGATGCTGGCCGTGGTGGTCTTGCCGTCGTTGAAGACGACCTGCATGTTCCCGCCGTTGACCGCGGGGGCCACCACGTGGTTGTTGGTCACGATGTAGCCGCCGTGCACGATGAACCCCGTGCCGGCGCCGCCCTCGGTGCCGTTCGAGACCTTGATCATCACGACGCTGGGCACCAGCCGCTGGGCGATGCCGGCGACCGAGCCCGGGTCGCGGTTCTTGCTGCCGGTCGAGGACGCGCCGCCGCCGAGGTCGACGCTGCCGGTGTGGTCGCCGCTCGCCATCACGCCGATGCCCGCGCCGAGCGCCCCGGCCAGCAGCGCGACGACGACCGCCACGATCAGGAACACGCTCGTCGAGGGGCCGCGGCGCTCGCTCGGCTCCGGCGAGGGGACGGGCGCCCAGTTGGGTCCCGGCCCTCCGGGGTAGCCGATGGTGGGCTGCTGCTGCTGGGCGGCTGGGGGCTCCAGCCTCGCGTACGCCGGCGCCGCGGGACGCTGCCGCCGCCGCTCATAGGTCTGGTCGTACGCCGGGTCGTAGTGGTGCGGCGTGAAGGCGCGGGACGGGCGCGGAGCCGGCGGCGGATCGGATCGCAGCGGCGCGCCGTACGGCGAGCGCGGACCCGAGTCCGGCGGCGCCATGCCCTGCGGCGGGCCGGCGACGATGGCTGGTCCAGCGGTCCCGAAGGTCCGCCCGCGCGCCCCGGCTCCGGGTCTCGCGCGCGCCGGTCGTCCTGCGGCGGACCCCCCGGCGCGCGGCTGTCTTCCGTCATTACCTGGCTCCTTGCCGACCGCGCATGGACCTGTCGTCGCCCCCACGATGGCGCGCGAGGCATGTGGCGAGCATAAGCGACCTTGACGGCGAAACCCGTCGCTTCACGGCTCCATCCCCCACTGACGCCTCGATCCCTGAGCGCACCAGCCAACGGGATCTCCGCAGATCAGTCAAATGGGTTGGCCCACGAGGTCAGCCGATCCATCCCGCGCGCCAGGCGCGCCCCAGAATCCGACGCCGCCGTGGGGCAGCGCGGCCACCGCGCTGTCCATCACCGGGGGCGGCGCGTCGGCCAGGACGGTGAAGACATAGCCGCGGCTGGCCCACATCGCGCGCTGCTGCACCGTGTCGCGCAGGTAGACGGTGCGGCCGCCGCGGGTCGCCTTGCGCCAGTGCGCGACGCTGCTCGCGTCGAGCGTGCCGCGCTGCACGAAGACCGAGACCACCGAGAGCCCGTCGGAGTAGCTGAGGTGCACGACCGGGCCGTCGCCGTCGAGCTGGCGCGCGTCGTAGAGGCTGAGCCGGTCGGGCAGGCCGGAGCGCACCGGCCAGCCGTGGTAGCGCAGCGAGCCGAGGTCGGCGCCGGCGAGCTGGTGCGCCCAGGGCGTCTCGATCGGTGCGCGGCAGCGGACGCGGCCACGACCTGCGTCTTGGGCACGGACGACCGGATCTCGGTGAAGAACGTGAGGTCGACCTCGCGGCCCTGCTCGTCGAGCAGCTCGCGGCGGAGCATCAGGCCGGTCTGCCGGTCGATGTGGAACCGGCCGGCCGCGGTGCCGTCGGCGCGCCGCGCCTCGATCACCGAGGTGGCGCGGCCCGACACCTGGCCCTGCCCGGCGCGTACGACCGAGTAGTTGCGCGCCAGCAGGTCGAGCATCTTCGGCGTGTAGCCGGTGAGGCCGCCGGTGCGCTGGGAGTCGTCGGCCTCGAACATCTGGCCGCCCTGGTCGGCGGTCGTGCTCTCCACCCGCATGCGCGTGCCGCTGCCCGGGACGTGCACGACCTTGACCAGCGACGTGGTCGCCCCGCTGCGGCTCCACGCGGTGATGAACTGCGTGCCCTCGTACGGCGTCGTGCGGGCGGCGCTCTCGGCGTTGCGCAGCTGCCGCAACGACTCGGGGTCGGACGCGCAGCCGCTCGCCGCTCGCCGTGTCGCCGGTCGTGACGAAGCACAGCATGAGCAGCGCGGCGGCGATGCCTCCTGCCATCCACGTGCTGCGCGAGGTCGGACGCGAGATCGTGTACGTCACGGGCTATCGCTGGTCTTCTCTGCCGGCTTCGGGTCGGTGAGGGGAACGTCTCCTGAGGTCAGGGCGTGCTCGACGGCGAACTGCTCGATCGAGGGCGCCACGCGCGGCAGCGAACGCGGCTCCGAGCCCGCGGCGAAGGCCGCGGAGCCGATGCCGAGCACGGCCAGGGTCGCGGCCCCGGCGACGAGGTAACGGCCGCGGGGCAGGCGGCGGCGCGCGGCCGCGGCGCGCCGCGCGGGACGGGTGTCACGTGGCCGCGTGGCGGCGGGCGTGCGGCTCTGGCCGGGCAGGCAGCGGATCGACCGGGCGGCAGCGGGCCGCCCGGCTCGCCCATGGCTTGGAGGCGCTCGAGCAGGCCCTCGGCCGGCAGCGCGTCGCCCATGGCGCGCAGGCGCCGCTTGAGCGCGCGCAGCGCGTCGGCCTCGGCGCGGCACTCGTCGCAGGCGGCGAGGTGCATGAGGGCGCGGTCGCGCTCGTCGTGGCCGAGCTCGCCGTCGACCAGCGCGGTGAGGCGCTCCCCGAGATGGGTCATATCGCCTCCCCGTCGCCTCGGCCGGACCCGCCGTGGTGCGGCGTCGCGGGCCGCGGTGTTCGAGCGCGGCGCGCAGCTGTGCGCGGCCGCGGTGGATGCGGCTGCGCACGGTGCCGAGCTTCACGCCGACCGTCGCGGCGATCTCCTCATAGGACAGGCCCTCGATGTCGCACAGCACGACGACCGCGCGATAGTCGGGTGCCAGCCCGTCGAGTGCCGCCTGCACGTCGGCGTCGAGCTTTTTGTCGTCATAGGCCTGCGCCGGGCGTCGGCTCGTTGCCGTGCAGGCGCTCGGCCGCGTCGTCGGACAGGCCCTCGAACCGGATGCGCTGGCGCCGGCGCGCCTGGTCGAGGAACAGGTTGGTGGTGATGCGGTGCAGCCACCCCTCGAAGGTGCCGGGCTGGTAGTTGGCCAAGGACCGGAACACGCGGACGAAGACCTCCTGGGTGAGGTCCTCGGCGTCGTGCGGGTTGCCGGTGAGCCGGAACGCGAGGCGGTAGACACGCGCGGAGTGCTCGCGCACGATCTCGTCCCACGAGGGGGGTGTCCACGCGATGCCGGCGTCCCGCACCGTCGCTCCCCTCTCGAGCAAGAGTCCTGCCACCGCCATACTGCCCCGTTTCTTCCTTTCCGCCTACCGGCTGCCGTGGCCCCACTGAAGAACGTGACGGTAGGCGGCGGAGTTCCCCCGCCGCAGTAGTCTTTGACCTCGCAGGCCCATGCGCCCCAAGGAGGCGGTCATCGACGCGGTCAAGGCCACCCTGGCCTACGTGGAGCAGTACCTCCCTGAGGACGAGCCGCTGCGCAACGCGCGGCAACGCGGCGAGGACGTCGGAGCCACGCCCATCGGCCCGGGCGGCGGCGCCGCCCTGCGGTTCCTGGCGAGGGCGATCAGCGCACGCACGGTCGTCGAGATCGGCTCCGGCTGCGGCGTCTCCGGCATCTGGCTGCTGCGCGGCATGCGCTCGAACGGCGTGCTGACCAGCGTCGACGTCGAGCCGGACAACCAGCGGCTGGCCCGCGAGGCGTACGCCGAGGCCGGTTTTCCGACCGCGCGCGCCCGGCTGATCACCGGCCGCGCCCTCGACGTGCTGCCGCGTCTCACCGACGGCGCGTACGACCTGGTCTTCTGTGACGCGGTCAAGCAGGAGTACCCCGACTACCTGGGCGAGGCGCTGCGGCTGCTGCGGCCGGGCGGCGTGGTGGCGTTCGACAACGTGCTCCAGGGCGGCCGGGTGGCCGACCCGACCAACCGCACGCCGGACGACGTCGCGTTGCGCGAGCTGGGGCGGCTCGTACGCGACGACGACCGGCTGACGCCGATGCTGCTGCCGGTCGGGGACGGGCTCCTCGCCGCGGTCAAGGGCGACTGAGCGCGGGCCTCGCCGCCGAGGACGACACGCCCGGGCGAGAACGCACGCGCCGCGCCGGGTGAACGCCGTCCGCACGACGTCCGCGTGCCCCCGCTCCGGCCCGGTCCCCCGCCGGTCCACGGGGCCCGCACGCGGCGCCTTCCGGCCGTGTCCCGGCCACCGGCACAACGACGCGGTACGGGCCGCCCGCGCCCCTGAGCGAGGCGGGAGCGGCCCGTACGGCGTGCGGCCGGCGCTAGCGTGAGGTCGCGCCCGAGGCCAGCCAGCTCAGCAGGAGCCGCACGCCGTAGCCCGTCGCGCCCTTGGAGAGCTCCACGTCGTCGGAGGTCGAGCGCGAGGGCCCGGCGATGTCCAGGTGGGCCCACGCACGGTCGCCGGCGAACTCACGCAGGAACAGCGCCGCCATGATCGAACCGGCGCCGTAGCCGCCACGCGGCATGTTGGCGACGTCCGCGACGTCGGAGTCGATCCCCGGGCGGTAGTCCTCCACCAGCGGCAACCGCCACAGTCCCTCGCCGCTCGTCTCCGCCGCGGTCAGCAGGTCACCGGCCAGGGTGTCATCGGTCGCGAACAGCGCGGCGTGACGCAGCCCCAGCGCGACCCTGGCGGCGCCGGTGAGGGTGGCGATGTCGACGACCGCGTCCGGGTCCAGCTCGGCGTCGGCGTAGGCGAGCCCGTCGGCCAGGACCAGGCGTCCCTCCGCGTCGGTGTTGAGCACCTCCGAGGTCGTGCCGCCGTAGTGGCTGATGACGTCGCCGGGGCGCATCGCCGAGCCGGAGGGCAGGTTCTCGGCCGCCGCGACCAGCCCGGTGACCTTGACCGGGACGCCCAGGGCGCGCAGCGCGCTCATCACCGCGATCACGACGGCGCCGCCCGCCATGTCGTTCTTCATCATCTTCATGCTGTCGTTCGGCTTCAGCGAAAGGCCGCCCGAGTCGAAGGTGATGCCCTTGCCGACCAGCACCACGTGCCGGTCCGCCGCGCCCGGCGGCGTGTACGTCAGCTCGATCAGGCGCGGCGGGCGTGAGGAGCCCGCGCCCACCGCCACGATGCCGCCGAAGCCCTCGCGCGTGAGTACGCCCTCGTCGCGTACGCGCATGGTCAGGCCGGCGTCGTCGAGGAGTTCGCCGGCACGGTCGGCCAGCCACTGCGGGCACTTCTCCAGCGAGGGGGTGTTGGCCAGGTCGCGGGCGAGCGCCACCGCGCGTGCGACCGCGCCGCCGCGTTCGAGGGCGTCCGCCGCACCGGTGAGCACGCCGATCGACGCGGCGCCGGGCCGCTTGACCGGACCGCCGCCGGCACGGAACTCATAGGAGGCCAGCAGGAGCCCCTCGGCGAACGCGGCGAGCGCGTCCTCGCTCGCGTCGGACGGGCCGCCCGCGACGACGTCCTCACGCCCTCTCACCTGCCGTGCGATGGTGGCGCCCGCCTTGCGCAGCGCCGACGGCGAGCCGTCGCCGATCCCGAACAGGAGCATCTCGGTGATGCCGTCGCCCATCGGAAGGGGGCGCGGACGAGTTCGCCGGGCTCGCCCTTCGCGTCCTCGTGGGCGAGCAGATCGTCGGCGCCCAGCGCGAACATGCCCGCGAGACCGTCGGCGTAGGCCGGGTCGATCTCGGGCCCGGAGCGTACGGGGACCGCGACGGCCTCGGCCGTCGCCGCGGCGTCTCGTATCGTCTCGTCGATCGCGCGGAGCTGCGTCTGTACTGGCACGTAACCTCTCCCAGATGAACAGCGGGGCCCCGGCATCCGCCGGGGCCCCGCTCGATATTCACGTCGGCCGGAACGGTCCGCCCGGTGCGGGCGCGGCGCCCTAGCCGACGACACCCTTCAAAGCGTCCCCGAGCTCGCCTGCCTCATCTGCCGACAGTTCGACAACGAGCCGCCCGCCACCTTCGAGCGGGACACGCATGACGATTCCGCGCCCCTCCTTGGTAACTTCGAGCGGACCATCGCCTGTCCGCGGCTTCATCGCCGCCATGCGTGCATCCCCTTCCTGCCTAGGGCCGCGTGGGGCCGCCGGGCTTCCTTGGCCGCTGACCCGCCTGCCGCATCAACGTCAACTGTGGTGGACCATTATCCCGTTTTCGGGACGCTAAGTGGTAACGATCAGCTCGGAGATCGTCAGACTGGAGCCCTATGAATGCCCGCTCTGCCCTCTTCGACCTCTACGGTGACCACCTTCGGACCCGGGGAAGAAGCGCGCCGATCGCCTCGCTCGTGCGTCTTCTCGCGGCTCTGGACATCGCCGCGCCGGCCGTGCGCACGGCGGTCTCGCGCATGGTCCGGCAAGGATGGCTGTCTCCGGTGCGGCTGCCTCAGGGCCGCGGGTACGCGCTGACGGCCAAGGCCGTACGGCGCCTCGATGAGGCCGGGCGGCGGATCTACCGGGACGCGCCCGACGCGTGGGACGGAAACTGGCATCTGCTTGTTATCCAGCATATTCCCGACCGGGCGCGGCGCGAGCGGCTGCGTGCCGGCCTCGGCTACCTCGGGTACGCCGCGCTGGACGACACGACCTGGCTCAGCCCGCGCATCCGGCCGCGGAACTGGAGGCCCTGATCGAGGCCGAGAGCGTACGCGTGGAGCGGTTCACCTCCACTTACGACGGCGACGCGCGCGGTCTCGTGGCGCGTGCGTGGGACCTGGACGGGCTGGCGCGCGCGTACGAGCGCTGGATCGGCGATGCCGAGGCCTGCTGGCCGCCTGCGTGCGGACCCGGCCGACGAACAGGCGTTCGCGGTGCGCAGCCGGCTGGTGCACGAGTGGCGCAAGTTCCTGTTCCGCGACCCGGGCCTGCCGGCGACGCTGCTGCCGGAGGACTGGCCGGGCACGAGGGCGGCCCGTTTCTTCGACGCCGAGGCGGCGCGGCTCTTGCCCGCGGCCTCCCGGTTCGTCGATCGTTGCCTCGATGGTCAACCGCCGCGATGACGCAGTGACCGACCGAAGGAGCCCGACGGTGCCGACGAGCGTGCAGTACGACCTGGCGGAAGGTGTGGCGACGATCACACTCAACCGCCCGGACGCCATGAACTCACTGACCGTGGAGATCGAAGACGGCGCTGCGCGAGGCGGTGGAGCGCGCGCGTGACGGACGCCGACGTACGCGCCGTGGTGCTGACCGGCTCCGGCCGTGCGTTCTGCGTCGGGCAGGACCTGCGCGAGCACGCCGCCGACCTCGAGCGGGGCTGCGGGCCTGGCCGGCACCCTGGAGGACCACTACGACCCGATCGTGCTGGCGCTGGCCCACATGCCCAAGCCGGTCGTCGCGGCGGTCAACGGCGTCGCGGCGGGCGGCGGGTTCTCCTTCGCCCTGGCCTGCGACCTGCGGATCGCCTCGGAGAAGGCGTCGTTCGCGACCGCCTTCACCAAGATCGGGCTGGCGCCGGACAGCGGCATGTCCTGGACGCTGCAACGGCTGGTCGGCCGGGCGAAGGCACTGGAGCTGCTGCTGCTCGCCGAGCCGGTACGCGCGGACGAGGCGCTGGAGCTCGGCCTGGTGAACCGCGTGGTCCCGGCCGGCGAGCTGGACGCCACGGCGCGGGAGCTGGCCGTACGGCTCGCGGCCGGCCCGACACGGCGTACGCCGCGGTGAAGGAGGCGGTGGAGCACGCCGCGTCGGCCGGCCTGTCCGCCGCCCTGGCCAAGGAGGCGGAGTTGCAGAACTCCTGCGCGGCGACCGCCGACCACGTGAACGCGACCAAGGCGTTCCTGCGGAAGGAACAGCCCGTCTTCGAGGGCCGTTGAAGGCCGGTACGGCCGCGCGCCGGGCCGCGATGCGGCGAGACGCCGTCAGGTTGTCACAGCGGCCTCAACCGGACACACCGGTCTGCATTCACCGAAGTCGGCCGGTTACTCTCCGACTCATGACAGCACGAGTCGCCGTGATGATCGCGAGTGCTGATCGCCGCCGTCGTACCTGGTGATCGGGGCCGTTACTCGGCCTGCTGGTCTGGGTGGCGGTCGTTCCTCGTGCTGGCACTCGCCGTCGCCGCCGCGATCAAGCTCACCCGCGGGCCGTCGGCGTACGCCGCCAGGGACGGGCGCGCCACGGACATCGTCGACTGCGCCGGGGAGAGTCTGGGCATCGGTGACACCGTGCGTGCCGGAGCCGGCTTCGACGGGCCGATGGAGCTGGGCTTCGGCCGGGGCGTGGTCGTGAGGGTCGGCCGTGGGAAGGCACATGTCCGCTTCAACGACATTCCAGGGCAGGTCCACCCGATCACTCCGGGTACACTTCGCCGACTCGCCTAGCCGGACATCGCCGGCGGCGAGCCGTCGCCGACCGTTGCGGGGCGATCCGGGCGCCGACCGATAATCGGGGGCTTACCGGCTCTCGTTCGACGGACGAACGCGAGGCGACGGCAGGCCGGCGAGACGGGCCGCGTCGCCGCCGGGCCATGCAATGCCCACCGCGCGGAACGCCATCCGCGTCCGCTCTCGAACAAGGCGGTGATCATTAGCCGAGCCGGCGAACAAAAGGCGAATGCGGAAACGGCTCGCATACCTTTTGGACGCGACGCAAAGTCATCAAGGCGGGATCTGACTCGTCCTTTCACCGAGCGATGCGTACGCTGCACGGTGGGGGATTCTCCGCTCGAGCGTCTTGCCGGCGGTGAGACATGGCCTCCGCGAATACCGCAGGCGGGGGACACGTGACCGGGCGGGCAAAGGTAAGCCGCGATTCGCCATCTCGCTTTTTTGGGCTGCCTGCAAACCATGTCATATGGCCGATGAGACACCATCGAGCCGATCGGGAGATGAGAACGTGAGCGCGACCGACTCCGTCGACCGCTGTCGACGGAAACGACGGAAATGGCGATTCGAGAGCCATCCCCGCCAAGACCACCGGCACCGATTCGCACACGCGAGGCCGCGGAATGACCGCCCGCTGGCGCAAGAGCAGCCGCAGTGGTCACGCCGGCGAGAACTGCGTCGAAATCGCGTTGAGCAGGCCCGCGACGCGAAATCGCAGCCCAGCAAGTGCACCGCGCCAGATACACGATGGCGATCCCGGAAAGGCGCAGGGGCACGCGAGCCTGACAACCGGACGCTTGAGCACGTGCCGGCGACCTCAGTTCGGAGCCATAGGCGCCGCGGCGGTGGCACTCCTCCAGATGGTCATCGACCAGGCCGCACGCCTGCATCATGGCGTAGACGGTCGTCGGGCCTACGTGCCGGAAGCCATGGCCCTTGAGCTCCTTGGCCAGCGCCTTGGAGCCGGGGGTGGCGGCGGGCACGTCGGCGCCGGTCCTGGGCGCCGGCGCGGCGGGGTCGGCGTACTTCCAGACCAGGGCGGCGAGGCCGTCGGGCAGGTCGAGCGAGGCTCGCGCGTTCGCGATCGCCGCCTCGACCTTGCGGCGGTTGCGCACGATGGAGGCGTCGGCGAGCAGCCGCTCGACGTCGCCGGGGCCGTACGCCGCGACCTTCTCCTGGTCGAAGTCGTCGAACGCACGGCGAAACCCCGGCCGCTTGCGCAGGATCGTCAGCCACGACAGGCCCGACTGGAACGCCTCCAGCGACAGCCGTTCGTACAGCCCGTGGTCATCGCGTACCGGCCGCCCCCACTCATCGTCGTGGTAGGCGATGTAGTCGGGCGTGGACACGCCCCAGGGGCAGCGCACCAGCCCGTCGGCACCGGTGATCGGTCATTCGAGCAGTTTAGCGAGGCGGCGCAGCGCCACATGGAGCACGAGACGTACGAGCGGGCCGGCCGCGATCCAGCCCACGCGGCCGGCCGGGCCGAGCGGGAGTTCGACGAGCTCCGACCACGTCACGCGGCAACGCCCGCCGGGCAGGTCCAGCAGGTCGAACCGTCCCTCGCCGCGGACCGGCAAGCCGGTGTGGCGCACGGTGACGCGGTTCGGCGGCCGCCAGTCCTCGATCACCATCGTGTCGAGGAAGCCGACCGGGCCGACTCCGGTGCGCGCCTCGATGCTCTCGCCCTCCGCGGCGCCGCCTTCGGCGCTGGTGAACGGCACCCAGTCGCCGTGCCGCGCCCAGTCGACGAGGACCGGCCCACACCCGCTCGGCCGGTGCCTCGACGTCGACCGCGGCGTGCACCGCGACGCGGCTCACTCGCCGCCATCCTTGCGCGCGGCGTGCCGTGCTCCGGCCTCGCCCTCGGGCTCGGCCGCGGCGTCGGGTTCGCCGATCTCGGGTTGATCGGCGTCGGGTTGATCGGCGTCGCGCCCGCCGATGTCGGTTTCGCCGTCGCGCTCGTCGGCTTCGTGCTCGCGGGTGTGCTCCCCGTCCCGTTCGTCGGCGACCGTACGCCACGGGCCCTCGGCGTCCGGAGGCGTCGCGGGCGTCTCTTCCGTGGCGACCCGCGCCTCGGGCGGGCCCGAGTACGGTTCCGGAGCGTCGTCCGTGACCGTGCCCGGCGGGACGTAGGTGCCCGACGGGTGGTCGGCGAGCGTGGCCGGCGCAGGTCCCAGGGACGGCACGTCGCCGCGGGGGGCGGGGGCGGGCAGGGCGCGAGGGCCCACACCACGTCCGTGGCGCACCTCGGCGAGCTCCTGCTCAAGGACGGCGATGCGGGTGTCGCGCTCGGTCAGCTCGTACGCGAAGCGTTCGAGCGCCTCGTCGGTGATCTGCTTGTGGTAGCCCCAGAGGCCGAGCGGCAGGCGCAGCAGCGCGGCGTCGGTGCCGCCGATCGCGCGCCGGCCGGGCAGGGCCAGCGGCGGGTGGTCGGGATGCTCCACCGAGAGCTCCCCGCCTCCGCCCACGGCAACGACGACGATCGCGGCCAGCACGGCCACGCCGGCCAGCGCCACGGTGATCAAGACAAGCACGGTCGAGCTCCCCTCGGTTACCCCTCCGATCGTGCCACACCTGCGGGCGGTAGATCGCCGGGGCCGCGGGGGACGGCCGCGTGCCGGGGTGTGCCACGATCGGCGTCATGGAGTTGCGCCTCGCGGGCCGTACGTTCGGCGCCGGAGAGTTCGCCATCATGTCGGACGGGGTGCTGGACGGTGCGGACATCGCCCTGGTCCCGGCCGACCCGGCGGCGATCGGGCGGCTCAGTGCCGCCACCGGCCGACCGGCGATCGCGGTGGCGCCCGCGTCGGCCGCCGAGGCCGCCGCGTGCCTGCGCGCCGGGGCCGACCTGCTCGTCGGCGACGCCTACGCCGAGGTCGCGGCGTCGGCCGGTGCCGCGCTCGCCTGCTCGGCGGCCGAGCACGCGGCAGGCGTACGGCCGGACGGGGTGCTGGTCGCGGCCGGCGACCCGGCGAGCGCCGAGCGGCTGGCCGCGGCGGGGCTGGCGGTGCTCGCGGACGAGCCGTCGCAGGCGGTCATGGCGGTCTACGCGTGGCTCGGCGGACGGGTGTTCCGCACCGGAGACGTCCACGCCGCCCGCCAGGTGCTCGACATGGTCGCCTCGATCCGTGGCACCCGGCCGCCCGCCGTGGCGCGCCGCGGTCTCGCGTAGACCGCCCCGGCTCAGGGCTCGGACTCGACGTACTCTTCGACGGTCGGCTCCAGGTGCACAGGCGAGCGCTCCAGGTGGTCGAACGCCTCGGCGACCGCGCCGGTCCAGCCGATCGCCTCGAAGATCCCCGGCCGGGCGAAGCCCTCGTCCAGCAGGTGTTTCATCAGGTCACGCAGCGGTTCGTACAGGCCGTGGGGGTCCAGGATGACGAGCGGCTTGTCGTGCATGCCCAGAACGCGCGCGGTCCAGATCTCGAAGAGTTCCTCGAGCGTGCCGACCCCGCCCGGCAGCACCAGGAAGGCGTCGGAGCGGCGGTCCATCTCGGCCTTGCGCGTACGCATGTCATCGGTCACGACCAGCTCCGCGTCATCGTCGGCGACCTCGATGTCGACCAGCGCGCGCGGGATGACGCCGACGGTGTGCGCGCCGCCCGCGCGCGCGGCGCGGGCGACCGCGCCCATGCAGGAGACGGTCGCGCCGCCGCTGACGAGCGTGTGCCCGCGGCGTGCCAGCTCGGCACCGGTCGCCGCGGCGAGGTCGAGGTGGCTCCGGTCGATCCGCTCGCTGGAGGAGCAGAAAACGCAGATCCGCATCAGGAGCCATTCCCAGGAACGACTCCTGGAAGAGCGCGCCGCTCAGGAGGAACCCGCCCGCGAGGGAGGTGCGTCTCGTGGGCGCGCCTGACGATGTCCACCACGTCGGCGGGGTCCGCTATGAACCGCTCCGGGTCCGATGGAGGCGCGATTCCCTGAGAGGATCGAGTCATGACGCGTCCTTCCCCCTACACCAGTTGAGCTTCGCGAGGGTGCGGTGCGTACGGCCACCGCGCTCAGCACCAGACCTGCCGGCGGCTGGAGCCAGCGTATAGAGCCTCCACCGACACGAGCAGTT
This sequence comes from uncultured Actinomycetota bacterium, assembly GCA_963799975.1. GTDB lineage: Bacteria > Actinomycetota > Actinomycetes > Streptosporangiales > Streptosporangiaceae > Actinoallomurus. The sequence goes on from CAWCZF010000006.1 coordinate 3,479,559, forward strand.
CAATCAATCCGATATCTCACCGATGACGATGCCGCCTGACAAACGACGGGTTCTCAGCGGCACTCCAGCCCGCCACACCACCGTCCGCCCGCTTGCTCGCGCCACCGACCCATGAGGTCCTGGTCAGGTGGCCGAGGAGCAGGCAGAAGCTCAGGTCAGGGGATTGACAGGGCAGCCGTTCAGCCGGGACCATGGGCCCATGCCAGCGAGGCCTCAGATTTGCCCCCACCGAGGAACTCACGGGTTAGCGCCATAGCGCGGACGCCGCCGAATTAACAGTAGAGGCGATCACCGTCGATTCCCGTCGCTAACCGGTATCGACGTTCGGCCAGAGCCGAAATCATAATTGTCACAGCCTCTACGTCAGGCACTCTTCAGATTTGATACGGCCCGAGAAGTCCATATTCCGTTCCGGGGCTTGATGCCGCAACGGATTCGCACGACGTCGCAGGGTGAACGTCCGTTTCAACGCGATGGACGCACGCCGGTCCATGCTGATTTCCCTCAACTGTCAGCCGAAATCGGCATCATCGACCAGGCGCTAAGCGGAACACGCATCCGGCCAGGTAAATCGCTCCCGGCGAAGCCGAATCCAGGCGCGAGCGGCTCCAATTTCAATTCAACGTCGCGATCAGCGCCGCTCATATCCAACTCGGCTCTCACGGATGGAACAGCTGGCATTTCTACAGGAAGTGGGCTGTAAATAGTGGCGCTATTCATAGATAGCGATCCCAGTGATCCGAAAGCATCGCTCGACATGCGTGATATTCGTCGCATCAAGCAGCTTAGCGAGATCATCCTCACGACGCCCATGCAGAACGTCACACGCCTTGCGCTAGGAGAACTCCACGGAAAGGCGGTAATAAATCGAATTGTGTCCGAATGCGACTTCGCGCATGGAGCAATACTCGTCTTTCCGTGCGAAGTCGAAGCGGCGCTGACCGGGCTCCGGGAGCTCGGCTATTGTCCTGGACCCATTATACCTAGCATCGTTGTAAAAAGACGACTGTCCGAACGATATGGGCTGGACAATGAAGCCGTAGAAGTGAAAATCGTCCACGGTGCGGCGACTGCTGCGGACGGAACACCCAGGGAGATCGAACTGTTCATGATCACGTCACCATCAGTGCAACAGAAAATAGCTGAGGATGAGCGCGCACTGGAGCACGAAAAGCATTTTGCTTTCAGGGTGAGGGACGCCGGCCCCCGCAGACTTCAGGACATTGCCGCAGCATTGCTCGCAGATGGTGACTTTAACTGGGACGGGGGAGGCTTCAATCCCCACGAGCGGGCCGACAAGGGGGGCACTACTATTGCATATTTTACGAGCACTCGCGATCACAACGGTGACGGACCGCTTCATCGCCTCGAGTTGCAGTGTTATGGAGATCATTCTCGCATCTTCGCGAAGACATGACTCTAACCGCTCGAACGATAGATCACTGTCCACAGCGACCGAGATCAGGGTAACAAAACAAACACGCCGAGAGAGGAAATCATGGGGGAAATCGTTGCTGCACTGGCGACTTGCCACGCGCCGCAGTTGTTTACTTATCCACCGGGGGAAGACCCAGTTCAACTCGATGCAAGCATCGCAGCGATGCGTCGATTGGGCGAGATGCTCGACGAGACCAGCCCCGACGTATTGATCTTTCTCGGCATGGACCACCTTGAGACGTTCTCTTTGAACTGCATCCCGACCTTCGCCGTGTTGGCCGGCAGTCGCGCACGGGCAACTTACGCAGGGAGAAATTACGATCTCCCTGTCCATCGCGACACCGCCGAGGACTTGCTTAAGGCTATGGTACAGGCGAATTTCGATATGGCCTTTTCTGAAGACGGTGTCCTCGGGCATGCGTTCGCAGTGCCGTTCGAGTTCGTTGTCGAAGGGCGTAACATTCCTATCGTGCCCCTTCTGGTCAACGTCTATCTACCGCCGCTTCCCAGCCCACAACGGTGTGCGAGTCTCGGCCGCGAGATAGCCGATTTTATTGCATCACGCCCTGGGCGTTTTGCAATCCTCGCGAGCGGTGGGATGTCCCACTATCCGGGCACATGGAAGTACCCGGATCCTGAATTTGACTTCGACAGGTGGATGATCTCCGAACTAGAGCAAGGCAACTCGCGCGCCTTGCTCGATATGACGGTGCAGCAGCTCGACGAGGTCGGCAACACTGAACTCCTGACGTGGGCCGTCCTTCTCGGAGCGGTCGGGAGTCAGAGAGCAAAACTCGTGCAATACACACCGACCTGGCACCACGGACATGCCATGATCCAGTTCATTCCGGCCGCCGAGACCTCGATCCAAGCACCCCTTGACAGCGGACCCAGCTATGGCGGCTATGAATTCCAAAACAAGGGCTTCGAGTTCTACCGGCATCCGCCAGCTTCAGCATACGCAATCAACAAGCTGCTATTCGACGTCCGTCATGATGCCGAGCTTCGCCTCCGACTTCTCATCGACCCTGAAGCCGTTGCGTCGGAGTATGATCTCCCTGCAGACCAGAAACAAGCCATCGGGGCGATCGCCGCAATCGGGAGCGCAACCCTTGTCAGCGAAAGTGCCGAACTTCTGGTCAAGTCGGGCGCCCATCCCATTCACGCGCTCATGTCCCTGCACGCCGTTCATGGCGAGTTCAAGAAACTACAGAGTGCCAGCCTGCTGGCCACAGAAGGAGAGAGCGGAAGTTGAAGCGTTTGACCGATCGCGTTGCCGTTGTCTCGGGCGCTTCGCGCGGCTTGGGTCGCGCGGCGGCCGTACGCCTTGCCCTCGAAGGTGCAAAGATTGAGATCCTTGACATCGAGGATTCCACATCCGTCTGCGAGGAGATCCGCAAGGCCGGCGGAACAGCTAATTCTCAGATTTGCGACGTAACCGACGAGGAGGATGTCAAACGGGCTGCGCAGGCTATCGAAAAGCGTTACGACAGCGTGGAAATTCTAGTGAACAATGCCGGAATACTGTCTGCTCGCTCACCCTGGCACACACTTGAACGCGCGGAGGTGGAACGCTTCATGCAGGTGAATTATATTGGCTATTTTCTTGTGAGTAAAGCGTTCTATCGCCTACTAAGAAAAGGAAGTAACGGACGGGTCATCAATATCGCTTCGAGAACATATTTCCTTGCCAATCCCGGCCAAATGGCCTACGTAGCCGCCAAAGGGGCGGTAATGGGGATGACTCGTGTTATGGCAAGAGAACTCGGTGAGGATCACATCACCGTCAATGCAGTGGCTCCCGGGATGATCGCTACGCCCGGCACCCTGACGCATTCTTCCGAAGATAAGTTCGACCAGGTAATGATGAACCAGGCGATCAAGAAGCGGATCGCCCCGGAGCACCTGGCCGGCCTTATCGCTTTCCTCGCCAGCGACGATGCCGAAATGATCACCGGCCAGATGATCCTGTGTGACGGCGGCGGCTACCTGCACTGACCGTCTTCATCCTCGGGTGATCTCGTGGTTCTGTAGGACGGCGATGGTCTTGAGGAGGTGGCCGGCCTGCTGTGCCGCAGCGGAGCTTTCGGAGGTGTTCCCATGCCTTGATCGGGGCATCGGCGAGTTCTCTAGTTCTCCGGTGAACGTCGATCGCGTAGTTAAGGGCGACGGCCACGGGTTCGAGGAAAATCGTCAGCTCGTCTCAGGCGGTTCTCCGTGCCCGTTGTGATAGACGTGGCGGCGCTCGGCATGGCGGTGTAGTCCACCGAAATCGTCCGGGTTGCGATTGCGGCGAGCGATGTCAGCCGAGCACGGTGGCGAAAGCGCACTGCGCTGCGCTGCCGAAGAACAAGTCATTCCACACCGAGTTCAAGACGAGATTGGCTCCTACGCTTGCCGCCGGGCCCCGGCTCCGGCACCGGTCACCGGGCGCCCGCCACAGCGGTTCCCGGTAGCCCTGGCGATCGAGACGTACAGCGGTGTCCAGACTGCCCCGAATGCCCAAAACTGGGGCTGCCACGGAAGATTGGCCAGGAACCGATACCGATCGCTGTCAGGCTTGACCGTCACCGGACCGGTGGTCGCGCTCGTCGTCACCGCGGCTGCCGTGATGGGGAGCCACTTCAGAAAGCACCTCATGTTCGTTGCGGGCCGATGAGCCGGCCGCGTCAGGCGCCGTTCGCCGCCTCGCTGGCGAGTTCATCCTGCGCGGCGCGCTCCTCCAGGAGCCGTTCCTGCGTCTCGTGGGCGCGCTTGACGATCTCCACCACCTCGGCGGGGTCGTCGGTGAGGTGGACGAGTTCCATGTCCGCCTGCGAGATCTTGCCGGCGGGCAGCATCTGGTTCTTGATCCAGTCCATCAGGCCGCCCCAGAAGTCGGTGCCGACCAAGACGATGGGGAACCGGGTGATCTTCTTGGTCTGGACGAGGGTGATCGCCTCGAACAGCTCGTCCAGCGTGCCGAAGCCGCCCGGCAGCACCACGAACGCCTGGGAGTACTTCACGAACATGGTCTTGCGGACGAAAAAATAACGGAACTCGATCCCGACGTCGACGAAGTCGTTCAGGCTCTGCTCGAAGGGCAGCTCGATGCCGAGCCCGACGGAGACGCCGCCGGACTTGACCGCGCCGCTGTTCGCGGCCTCCATGATGCCCGGCCCGCCGCCGGTGATCACGGTGTACCCGGCCTCGGCGAGCGCCGATCCGATGCGTTCCGCCAGGGCGTACTCCACATCGTCGGGCTTCGTGCGCGCGGAGCCGAAGATGCTCACCGCGTGCGGCAGGTCGGCGAGCAGGCCGAAGCCCTCGACGAACTCCGCCTGGATGCGCAGCACGCGCCAGGGGTCGGTGTGCACCCAGTCGGAGGGTCCGCGCGAGTCGAGGAGCCGCTGATCGGTGGTCGTCGAGGGGATGGCCTTGCCGCGGAGCGTCACCGGTCCCTGCCGCCTCCTACGCGGCGTCTGATCAGGTTGCATGCCAATACCGTAGTCAGCGGTGCAAGCCGATTTCCTCCGCAGGACAACGCGTCACCGCTACGCCATCCGGCGTACTCGCGCCGGACCATCGGCCGCCGTCACTCGCTCGCGGCGCGGTCGCGCTCGATCTCGTCGTAGATCTCGATCTTGTGGTCGATCATCGCGAGGTCCGCATGCAGTTGCTCGACGCGTGATGCCACCTCGGCCCGGTGTGCCAGCAGGAGTGCCTTGCGCTCGGCGGTGGTCGCGGTCCCCCGCCGCGCCAGCTCGGCGTAGCGGAGCATCGTCGCGATCGGCATGCCGGTGGCGCGCAGGCGGGTCAGCAGAGCGATCCAGCTCAGGTCGCGCTCGGTGTAGCGGCGATGGCCGCTCGGCGCGCGCTCGGGTGGTTCGCGCAGCGCGCCGATCCGCTCGTAGTAGCGGAGGGTGTGCGTCGAGAGGCCGGTACGCGTCGCCGCCTCCGCGATCGTGAATGCCTCGGTCACTGCCTGCGTCATGGGTCCACTCTCACCCTTGGAGTGCGCTCGAAGTCAAGTCACGCCGTGAGCCAGGCCCGCATGGCCTTCTCGCCGGCGAAGATCCGCGGGATCTCGACGTACTCCTCGCGGGTGTGGGACAGGCTCGGCTCGCCGGGGCCGAAGTTGACCGCCGGGACGCCGAGCGCGGAGAACCGCGCGACGTCGGTCCAGCCGAGCTTGGCGCGCGCCGCGGACTCACCGCCGATCGCCGCGACGAACGCCGCCGCGGCCGGGTGCGTGAGCCCGGGCCGGGCGCCCGGGGCGCCGTCGACGACGGTCACCTCATAGCCGTCGAACACCGCGCGCAGGTGCTTCTCGGCGTCGCCGAAGGACTTGTCGGGTGCGAAGCGGTAATTGACGGTGACGACGCACTCGTCCGGGATCACGTTTCCGGCCACGCCGCCGCTGACGAAGACCGCGTTGAGGCCCTCGCGGAACTCCAGTCCGTCCACGACCGGCCGGCTCGGCTCGTACGCGCGGAGGATGTCCAGGATCACGCCGGCGTTGTGTATGGCGTTCGAGCCCATCCAGGACCGCGCGCTGTGCGCACGCTCGCCGGGGACCCGCACGTCGATGCGTATCGTGCCCTGGCAGCCGCCCTCGATGATGCCGCCCGAGGGCTCCATCAGCACGGCGAAGTCGGCGGCGAGCAGCTCGGGCCGGGTCTCGCCGATGCGCTTGAGGCCGTTGCGCGCCTCCTCGACCTCTTCGCACTCGTAGAAGAAGTACGTCACGTCGCGGTTGGTCTCCGGCAGCGTGGCCAGCTTGAGCTGGACGGCGACGCCGGCCTTCATGTCGCCGGTGCCGCAGCCGTAGAGACGGTCACCCACGACCCGCGACGGCAGGTTCCGGTTGACCGGGACCGTGTCGATGTGGCCGGCGATCACCACCCGCTCGTCGCGGCCCTGGGTCGTACGGGCGATCACCGTGTCGCCGTCGCGCTCGACGGTCAGGTGGGGCAGCGCGCGCAGCGCCTCCTCGACGGCGTCGGCGAGGGGTCCCTCGTCGCCGCTCACGGATTCGATGTCGACGAGCGCCGCGGTCAGCGCCGCCACGTCCTGGGTCAGATCAAGGCGCATGGGCCCTGAGCCTACGCCGGTTCGTGCCCGGATCCGGCCAGCCCGCCACCTGGGCGAGGTTCCTTGACGCGACCACTGACCTGTACTGACTGCGCGATGTGCCAACAGAAAGGGCGTTGGTTAGGATACTTTTCCACCTTTCTGCAAGCCTGTAGGTAGGATATTTACATAGTCGGGAGCGGGACCAGCTTCAACCGCCAGGGAGTCTCCGCCATGCCCGACACATCGCCCTTCGGCCGTCGCGACTTCATGCGGGCGGCCACCCTCGCGGGTGGCGCGGCCCTGCTCGGTGCGGCCGACCTCACCCGGTCACGAGCGGCCCACGCCGCCACCCGGCCGACCATCTACACCCGCGCGCAGTGGGGCGCGCGGCCCCCGACGTCGCCGGCGCAGATCATCGCCGCGCCGGACCACCTCGTCGTCCACCACATGGCCTTCCCCAACTCCACCGACTACTCGCTCTCGCACGCGTACCAGCTGTCGCGCGACTGCCAGAACCTGCACATGGACACCAACGGCTGGTCCGACACCGGCCAGCAGCTGACGATCAGCCGCGGCGGGTACGTCATGGAGGGCCGCAACCGCTCGATCGAGGCGATCGGCAAGGGCGCGAACGTCATGGGCGCCCAGGTCGCGAACGAGAACGGGCACACGCTCGGCATCGAGAACGAGGGCACCTACACCTCGGTGCTTCCCCCGGCCGCACTGTGGAACGCGCTCGTGCAGACGCTCGCCTGGCTCTGCGACGACTACGGCCTCGACCCGCACTCCTCGATCGTTGGACACCGCGACTACAACGTCACCCAGTGCCCCGGCGACGCCCTCTACGCCAAGCTGCCCCAGCTACGCAACGACGTCGCGAACGCGCTCGGGTTCTCCCTCTCCGCCGAGCACGCGACCCCGTACGCACGTACGAGCCTGCCCGGACCCCGCCGTCGCGGCGACCACGGCCCGGCCGTCGGCGCCCGCGAAACCCGGCCCTGAACCCGCCCGATTCCAGGAGGAACCGTGCCACCCCGCCGCATCATCCGCAGGCTGAGCACCGCCACCACGGCGCTCGCCCTGGCCGGCAGCGCCCTCGCCCTCGCGCCCGCCGCCGGCGCCACCGTCGACCCGATCACCCACCCCGGCCAGGACCACATGGGCTCCGGCCTCGCCGCCCGCACGGGCCCCGCCACCGTCGTCCCGGCCGTCTCCGGGCTCAAGGGCCTCGACGTCTCCAGCCACCAGGGCAACGTCAACTGGAGCTCGGTCAAGAGCAACGGCGCGACCTTCGCCTACGTCAAGGCGACCGAGGGCACCACGTACACGAACCCCTACTTCAGCCAGCAGTACGTCGGCTCGTACAACGTCGGCCTCATCCGCGGGGCCTACCACTTCGCCACACCGAACACCTCCGGCGGCGCCACGCAGGCGGACTACTTCGCCTCACACGGCGGCGCCTGGTCCGCCGACCACAAGACGCTGCCCGGCGCGCTCGACATCGAGTACAACCCGTACGGCGCGACCTGCTACGGCCTGAGCCAGGCGTCGATGCGCAGTTGGATCCACGCGTTCGTCAACGAGTACCACTCCCGTACGGGACGCTGGGCGGTCATCTACTCCACGCTCGACTGGTGGACGAGCTGCACCGGCAATTCCGACGCGACCTTCGCCAACAACGATCCGTTCTGGATCGCGCGTTACTCCAGCTCGGCGGGCACGATGCCGAAGGGCTATGGCACCTACACCTTCTGGCAGTACGCCGACAGTGGCGTCTTCCCCGGCGACCAGGACGTCTTCAACGGCTCCGCGGCGCGGCTGCTCGCCCTGGCCGACAACACCCCCTGACCCCGCCGGCCGTCGCGGGGTCCCCCCTGCCTCCCCGCTCCCCGGGGGGCCCCGCTTCACCGGCGGACGGCACGTGAGGAGCGTGCCGCCTTCGCGTTCCGCGCGAAGAACCCCATCCGGACAGGAGAAAAGATGTTCCCCCGCATTCTTTTCACCACGCTCGCGGCGGCCGTACTGGCCATCGGGCCGACGACGGCGGCACACGCGTCGAACCACGTCACCCATCCGCGGCGCGACTTCATGGGCTCGACCATCCGTGCCCACGAGCACGTGAACGCCGGCGCCGTACGCTCGCTGGTCGACGGCCTGCCCGGCCTCGACGTCAGCGGCTGGCAGACCGGCATCGACTGGAACGCGGTACGGGCGAACGGCGCCCAGTTCGCCTACATCAAGGCGACCGAGAGCACGACGTACCAGAGTTCGGAGTTCAGCGACCAGTACGTCGGCGCGTACAACGTCGGCATCATCCGCGGCGCGTACCACTTCGCCACGCCGGACACCTCCAGTGGAGCGGTCCAGGCGGACTACTTCGCCGACCACGGCGGCGCCTGGTCGCCGGACGGCCTGACGCTGCCCGGCATGCTCGACATCGAGTACAACCCGTACGGCGCGACGTGCTACGGCCTCAGCCAGGGCGACATGGTCAACTGGATCGCGGACTTCGTGAACGAGTACCAGGCCAGGACCGGGCGCTGGGCGACGATCTACAGCACCACGGACTGGTGGACGACCTGCACGGGCAACTCGGCGGCCTTCGCCGGCAACGACCCGCTGTTCGTCGCCAACTACAACGGCACGCCGGACCCGCTGCCGGCCGGCTGGGGCTTCTACACCTTCTGGCAGTACGCCGACAGCGGCGTCTTCCCCGGCGACCAGGACACCTTCAGCGGCTCGTACGACCGGCTGCTGGCGCTGGCGAACAACACTCCCTGAACCTCGCCGGGACCCGCTCGGCGCGGGTCCCGGCGCGTTCTCACGCGCTGATGCCGTGGTCGCGGAGGATGTCGTTGAGCTGGGACTTGTCGTGGCGCACGCCGGGCTCCAGCCGCCGGATGACGAGCACGGCGGGCATGCCGTACGTGCCGCCGGGGAACTCGCGCGGCCGCGTGCCGCCCACCGCGACGCACCAGTCGGGGATCCGGCCGCGGCCGAGCGTCTCCCCCGTCTGCACGTCGATCACGGGCATCGAGGCGGACAGGTTCGTCCCCGACCCGACGACCGCGCCCTTCCCGACCCGCGCGCCCTCGACGATCATCGAGCGGCTGCCGATCATGGCCTCGTCCTCGATCACCACCGGCCGCGCGTTCGGGGGTTCCAGCACGCCGCCGACACCGACGCCGCCGGACAGGTGGACGTTCTTGCCGACCTGCGCGCACGAGCCGACCGTCGCCCACGTGTCGACCATCGTGCCCGAGTCGACGTACGCGCCGATGTTGGTGAAGGAGGGCATCAGCACGACGCCGGGCGCCAGGTAGGAGCCCCAGCGCGCGATCGCGCCCGGCACCACGCGCACACCGTCCAGGCGGGTCTTCAGCGGGATCCGGTCGTGATAGGCGAAGTCGCCGGCCGTCGAGTGGGTCATCTCGAGCACCTTGAAACCGAGCAGGATCGCCCGCTTGGCGCGCTCGTCGACGACGACCTCGTCGGTCGCCTCGTCGACGTGGGCGACGCGTGCCGTACCGGCGTCGATCTGGTCGATGGCGGCCAGGATGGCCTCGCGCGCGTCGGTGTCGCGGGGGCTCAGGTCCGCACGGCGCTCCCACAGCTCGTCGATGGCGCCGGAGATCGGGCTGGTGAACGTGTCGGTCATGGCCGCGAGGATAGCGGCGCGGCCGCCGGCCGCCGCGCATCAGGGTCGCCGAGCCGGTACGGTCTTTGCCGTGGGCGGGACGGATGGAGGGCGGATGCGGCTTGCCGTGGTCGCGTTGGTCACGGCGTTGGTCATCGCGGGCGGCGCCGTCACTCTCTATCTCCATTTCCGGCCCTACCTCCACGGCACGAGCTGCGAGGCGCGGTCGAGCGCCGAGGTCCTGCCGCTCGACCTCGACCAGGCGGCCAACGCCTCGACCATCGCCACGGTCGCGCTGCGCCGCAAGCTGCCCGAACGCGCCGCGGTCATCGCGTACGCGACGGCGTTGCAGGAGTCGCACCTGCGCAATCTCGAGAGCGGCGACCGCGACTCGGTCGGCCTGTTCCAGCAGCGGCCCTCACAGGGCTGGGGACCGGCCGACAAGCTCCAGGACCCGGTCTATGCGACCGGCCGGTTCTTCTCCGCGCTGGTGAAGGTCAAGGACTACACGGGCATGCCGGTGCAGGAGGCCGCGCAGAAGGTCCAGCGCAGCGCCGACGGCAGCGCGTACGCCGAGCACGAATTCGACGCCAAGACCCTCGCCGAGGCGTTCACGGGTCACGCGCCCGCGTCCGTACGCTGCTGGTATCCGCCGAACAAGCGCAAGAAACACCCTGACACGCGCGCCGCGCTGACCGACCTGCGCATGACGCTCAAGCGCACCGATGGCGGCGACCTGACCGTGCCCAGCACCCGCGCGGGCTGGACGATGGCGGGGTGGCTGGTCGCGCACGCGCAGCCGTACGGGCTGCGTGAGGTGCGCTTCGCCGGGCGGCACTGGCAGGTCAGCGACGGTCACAGCGGCTGGACCAAGGACAAGAAGGCACCCGGGGACCACATCTCGATCAGCTGAACCCGCCACCGCCGGCGGCCAACGCGCGTTGACACTCCGGCGGCGACCAACCGATAATGATCTTCGGGGCGGAGCTCCGGAGGCGCGCTCTGGAGCACCGCTTCCCCTTCCCGGGTCACGTGTCCTTGATCGCACGGGTGTCGCGCAGCTCGACATAGGGTTCGTCGCCGCGTGACAGACCGGCCGCCGCCATGGCGCGGCCGCGTTCGAGCTCGGCGTTCAGCTCGGCGCCGAGGAGCAGCGCGAGATTGGACACCCACAGCCAGACCAGGAAGATGATGACCGTCGCGATGCTGCCGTACGTCTTGTTGTACGAGCCGAACGCCGCGATGTAGACCGCGAAGCCGCCGGAGGCGGCGATCCAGATGACCAGGGCGAGGATCCCGCCGGGCGTCACCCAGCGAGGCCCGCGCTTGGCGTTGGGCGAGGCCCAGTAGAGCAGCGCGAACAGCACGCCGACGACGACCAGCAGCACCGGCCACTTGGCGTAGTTCCAGGCGGTGACCGCCGCCGAGCCCAGGCCGACGAGGTCGCCGGCCTTGTGCGCGAGACCGCCGGACAGGACGACGCTGACCGCGGTCACCGCCGACAGCGTCAGGCTGGCGAGCGTGACGCCGATCCGGATGGGCAGCGTCTTCCAGATCGGCCGGCCCTCGCTGATGTCATAGACGGCGTTGCTGGCCCGCATGAACGCGGCCACGTACTTCGAGGACGACCAGAGCGCGACCGCGATCCCGGCGAACGCGGCCACGCTCGCTCCCCCGCGTCCGCGCTGGAGCTCGGTGATCGCCTCGGCGAGGATCTGCTTGACCGCTCCGGGTGCCAGCGTGCCGACGTTGGTGACGAGTGACTGCGTCATCGACCGGCCGGCCAGTCCGACCATAGAGACGACGAACAGCAGCCCGGGGAAGATCGAGAGCACGGCGTAGTAGGTGAGCGCGGCGGCCCAGTCCGCGAGATTGTCATCGACGAACTCCCGCGGCAGCCGCCGCAGCGCACGCCACCAGGTCATCGGCCGCAGCTCGGACGGCCGACCGGCGCCGTGCTCGGCAAGCTCGCGGGAGAGTCGCTCCTGCTCCTGGTGCAGCCCGGCGCCCTCTTCTTCGCCGGTACCCACTTCGCCGGTGTCCTCGTCTGGCATGGGGGGTTCCTCCGGATTCACACGCACCGCGGCCCGGCGGTCTGCCGCCGGTCTCGGTCTGGTTTGTCACCGGAGCCCGGCAGCACGGGGGGCTGCTCGCCGGTGGCGGGGGGCGGGGGATAGGAATGCCGGACGCACCGCGCGAGAGACCGGACGCCGCCACACAGGTGGCCGAACGCAATGCTCAGGTAGTTGACCGCGCCGCGCACGTGGCCGGACGCACCACGCGAGAGGCCGGATGCAATGCGGAGGTGGCGGACGCGCCGCGCAGGGCGGGACGCGCCGGGCGTCCGCACGGAAGCGCGGAGGGCCCGCCGCTCGGTCCCGCAGTCTCCGTGCGCCGCAGCCGGTGTGGCTCGTCCTTCTCGACGTCCACACCGGCAGTCGTGCGCATTGGGGCTGGCGCGTTCGCGAGCAGTGGGCCGGTGAGCCGGTCAGCCCCAGGACTTCGCCTTGGCCTTGGCCTTGTTCGCCCGTGCCTTGGCCGCGGCCACCTGCGCCTCCGCCTGCGCGCGCGAGCGTTTGCGCGCCGTCTTCAGGCCCGACTTCGCCTGCTGACGGGTGTTCTTGATCTGGGACTTGGCGGTACGCGCGGCCACCTGCCACGGGTTGGCGTTGCGCCGGGCCCGCCGGCGCAGCACCCACACCACCACGGCCGCGGCCATGCCGAGCGCCGCGGCCCCGGCACCGGCGCGTACGGCAGGGCTCGTGTCCGAGGGAGACGGCCCGTTCTCACGTGCACGCGAGGCCAGGTCGGTGACCTTCTCCTTGGCCTGCCCGACCTTCTCCTGCGCCGCGCGTACGGCCGGACCGGCGGCGTCCTTGGCCTGCCCCACCTTTTCCTGCGCGGCACGTACGGCGGCGGTGGCCTGCTCGGCCGCCGCGTCCTTGGCCTGCCCGGCCTTCTCCTGAGCGGAACGCGCCCCGGTCGTGGCCTGCTCGGAGGCCGAGTCCTTGGCCTGCGCCGCCTTGCCCTGGGCGTCTTCCTTCAGATCCTCGCCCCGGCCCGCCAGCGCCTCCGCTGTGTTCGCGAGATTCTCGCGCGCCTTCGCGGCCTCTACGGCCGGATCCCGCGGACTTTCGTTCCCATTGGCGGTCATCGTTGGCTCCTTGTCCGGACGGCTTCGACATCGATCTCATGGCCCGGTCGGCGTCCCTCTGCGGGACAAGGGTCACCGCCCTCGCTGGCTACCCGCGACCCTGCGGGTGCCTTTCCGCTGGCCAATACTTGGTGTTTCATGCTGAAGCCCCCGATGCCCCAGGGAGACCCACCTAAACGCGACCACCACTGCCCGGACGCGGCGCACCGCCCACCCGCCTCGCTCCACCGCGCGGCGCCTACAGGTCGAGGCCGCGACCGATGATCTCCTTCATGATCTCGGTGGTGCCGCCGAAGATGGTCTGGATACGGGAGTCGAGGTAGGCCTTGGCGATCGGGTACTCCGACATGAAGCCGTAGCCGCCGTGCAGTTGGAGGCAGCGGTCGACGACGCGGCTGCACAGCTCGCTGTTCCACCACTTCAGCATCGACGCCTCTTCGGTGCCGAGCCGCCCCGCGACGTGCTCGGTCACGCAGCGGTCCGTGAAGGATCGCGCCACCGTGAGCTCGGTCTTCATCTCCGCGAGGGTGAACCGGTTGTGCTGGAACCGCCCGATCGGCCGGCCGAACGCCTCACGCGTACGGCAGTACTCCACCGTCTCCTCGAACGCCTTCTCCGCACCCGCCAGGGCAACGACCCCGATGGCCACCCGCTCCTGCGGGAGGTTCTGCATCAGGTAGACGAAACCCTCGCCCTCCTCGCCGAGGAGGTTCTCCTTCGGGACCCGTACGTTGTCGAAGTAGAGCTCGGCGGTGTCCTGCGCGTGCAGGCCGATCTTCTCCAGGTTGCGGCCGCGCTCGAAGCCGATCATGCCGCGCTCCACGACGAGCAGGCTGATGCCCTTGTGGCCCGCCTTGGGGTCCGTACGCGCGACCACGATGACCAGGTCGGACAGGATGCCGTTGGTGATGAACGTCTTCTGGCCGCTGAGGATGTAGTCGCCGCCGTCCTTCACCGCGGTCGTCCTGATGCCCTGCAGGTCCGAGCCGGCCGCCGGCTCGGTCATGGCGATGGCGGTGATGATCTCACCGGAGCAGTACCCCGGCAGCCAGCGCTCCTTCTGCTCGTCGGTGGTGAGGCGATTCAGGTATCCGCCGTTGACGTCGTTGTGCACCGCGAATCCGGGCCCGTGCGCCCCGGCGCGGGCCAATTCCTCGCCCATGACGACGTAGTAGCGGTAGTCCGGCTCTCCGCCGCCGCCGTACCGCTCGTCTACGTCGATGCCGAGCAGCCCCTGCCGTCCGGCCGCCAGCCACACGTCGCGGGAGACGATGCCGTCCTTCTCCCACTGCTCGTGGAAGGGCGCGACCTCCTTGCTGATGAAGGACCGCACGGCCTCGCGGAACGCGTCGTGTTCCGCGGTGAAGATCTCACGCTGCATGCCCTTTGAGCTCCTCGCGACGGCGCCGAGTAGAACCTTATTCGGTTCTATGAAACACCATGGGCCGCGCGCAGGGGCAACCCGGTACCGCCCGCGCCGTTCGGGCCGCCGCTGCGACCTACCCGTCCGCCGGCCGTGGCGAACGCCACACGGGAATCACACACGCGGCCGGCCCCGCGCAGCGGTACACCGTCAGGCGAGAGTCGCGGCGAAACGCCCCAGGCGGTCGGACAACCCGTCGTCGGCCCCCGTACGGCTCAGGCCGTCAGACGCGCCACGGCGGCCGCCACCCGTTCGTCGGTCGCGGTGAACGCGGCGCGTACGTGCCGGGCGCCCCGTACGCCGTAGAACTCGCCGGGGGCGACGAGGATGCCGAGTTCGGCGAGGGTCTTCACGGTGCCCCAGCAGGGTTCGTCGCGGGTCAGCCACAGGTAGAGGCCGCCCTCGGAGTGATCGACGCGGAAGCCGTAACCCTCGAACGCGGTCCGCAGCGCGTCGCGCCGCCTCGCGTACCGTCCCCGCTGCTCCTCGACGTGCTCGTCGTCGCCGAGCGCTGCGGTCATCGCGGCCTGAACCGGCGCCGGCATGATCATTCCAGCGTGCTTCCGGACCTCGAGCAGCCTCTTGACCAGCGCGGGGTCACCTGTGACGAAGCCGGCGCGGTAGCCCGCCAGGTTGGAACGCTTCGACAGCGAGTGCACCGCGAGCAGGCCAGTATGGTCGCCGCCGCAGACGTCGGGGTGCAGGACCGAGACGGGCTCGGCCTCCCAGCCGAGTTCGGCGTAGCACTCGTCGCTGACGAGGATCGCGTCCCGCGAGCGCGCCCACTCGACGACCTTGCGCAGATGACCGGCGGGCAGCACCTGGCCGGTGGGGTTGGCGGGCGAATTGATCCAGACGATCTTCGGTGTCTCCGGGCCGAGGGTCAGCAGCCCGTCCACGGCGACGGAGGTCGCCCCGGCGATGCGCGCGCCGACGTCGTACGTCGGGTAGGCGAGTCCGGGGATCGCGACGAGGTCACCGGGGCCGGCGCCGAGCAGCGTGGGCAGCCAGGCGACGAGTTCCTTGGTGCCGATGACGGGGAGGACCGCGGCGGGATCGCCCGCGACGCCGAGCCGGCGCGAGAGCCACCCGGCCGCCGCCGCACGCAACTCGGGAGTGCCGTACGTCGCCGGGTACCCGGGCGCGTCGGCCGCCTCGGCGAGCGCCCGCCGTACGATCTGAGGCGTCGGGTCGACCGGGGTGCCGATCGACAGGTCGACGATGCCGTCCGGGTGCTGCTGAGCCTGTTGCTTGTACGGGGCCAGCAGGTCCCACGGGAAGTCCGGCAACGTCTTGATCATGCGTCTCCCCGCTCTTCAGCCCGCCGGCCTGCCGCGCCGCGGCCGTTCGGTGCACCCGTCACGTGTGGACCGTACGCCGGTCACGTGTGCACCATACGGCGGTCACGTGTCCCGTACCGCGACATGTGCTTCACGCGCCCGCGACACTTGGTCCGCGCGCCCGCGACATGTGCCTCAGGTGCGCGCCGACATTTGGTCCGCGTAGCCGCGTGCTGCGCGTATGCCCGTGACGTGTGCTCGGTGCGCACCACGCCCGTACGGGCCGGCGAGGGCTCGTGCCGGTCATGTCTGCGCGCCGTCCGCCTCGCATCGACGGACGGCCCGCGAACATGCTCGTCCCGACTCAGGCTTCGTCGCCCTGCGGCGGCAATGCCGAGACGACCGGGTGATCCTTGTCGATCTTGCCGACCTTGGACGCACCGCCTGGCGAGCCCAGTTCGTCGAAGAACTCCACGTTGGCCTTGTAGAAGTCCTTCCACTGATCGGGCGTGTCGTCTTCGTAGAAGATCGCCTCGACCGGGCACACCGGTTCACAGGCGCCACAGTCGACGCACTCGTCCGGGTGAATGTAGAGCATGCGCTTGCCCTCGTAGATGCAGTCGACGGGGCACTCTTCGATGCATGCCTTGTCGAGCACGTCCACGCAAGGCTGCGCGATGACGTAGGTCACGTCGTACTCCTCAACGTCTGTGGCCGTCGCCACGGCTCGCAGCGGTTCCTTGCCTAGTATTGCCGTTATCAGTCAACCGTTTCGACTTGGGGGCCGTCACATCGGACCGCGATTTTCCGCCCGGTACGTCGTTTCGGTATCCCCATCCGACGTCGGACGACGCGTGTCACTCCGCCGACGGCTGCCTAACGGAGGGTACAGCGATGTCGTCGGAGACCTACAGGCGTGGGTCGCCGGAGAGCTGACGGTGCGCCGCAGGGACGGTTCGACGGTGGCGGTCGCCGAGGCGGATCTGGTAGCGGGCAAGGTCGTACCTCCGCCACCTGCGCGCCGAACGCGGCCGCCTCGTGCCGATGATTGAGTCCCGCCTGTTCAGAGCAGTGCCGCCGGGGCTTTTCCCGCGCGCCTGGACCCGTTTTGAGTGGCGGTCGCGCTGCGGCCCGCACCGCACTCGGCCCCGATTTCCGGGCTCCTGCCATCAGGCCGGACGGCGGCACTCGCCCGGTTCAACTGCGGCGCTCGCCCGGTTCAGCTGAGCAATCGAGCGTACGCCGGGCGGGAGGCGCCGTGGTCCGCCGCCCGGCCTCGCGCCCTCGGCTCAGGGTCGCCGGATTCACCCTGCTCTGAGCGTTCTCGTCCCGTCTCACCTGGTGGTTGGCCAGCCCTGGCCGGACAAGGCTCGCTTTAGAGCACACCGGGATCGGGCGCCGGCCAGACGGGAACCTCCGCGGGAAGATCTTGACCGACACTCATCGGGAAGTCGGCCGGCCGCTTCTCAAGAAATGCCGTGACACCCTCGGCCGCGTCCGGCGCGGAGCCGAGCACCCGCATCAGAACGGAGTCGGCGCGGTGGGCGTCCCACGGCGAGGACGCGCCGAGCCCGGACCACATCAACCGCCGGATGGCCGCCACCGCCACGGACGAGGTGTTGGCCGCGATCTCGCCGGCCAGGTCGTACGCCGCCTGGAGAAGGCCGTCGGCCGGGTGGATCCTGGACACGAGCCGGCCGCGCAGCGCCTCCTCGGCGTCGAACACCCGTCCGGTCGCGGCCCATTCCATGGCCTGGGCGATGCCGACGAGGCGGGGCAGGAACCAGCTCGAAGCGGCCTCGGTGACGATGCCGCGCCGGGCGAACACGAATCCGAACCTGGCACTGTCACCGGCGAGCCGAACGTCCATCGGGAGCGTCATGGTGGCTCCGACGCCGACCGCCGGACCGTTGATCGCGCCGATGACCGGCTTGAGCGACCTGGCGATGCGCAGCGCGACCATGCCGCCCCCGTCCCGGGGAACCCCGTCCGCGAAACTCTCCCACTCCCCCCGGACGTCCTTCACCGCCTCATGATCGAACGTGCCCGCTCCCCGCCCGAGGTCGGCACCGGCGCAGAAGGCACGCCCGCGCCCGGTCACGACGACCGCACGTACACCGTCGTCGGCATCGGCGCCGTCGAAGGCGTCGATCAGCTCGCGGCACATCACGGCCGTGAAGGCGTTGAGCCGGTCCGGACGGTCGAGGGTGATCGTGGCGATCCGATCGGCGACGGAGTACTCGATCTGGGTGTACGACACGGCTGCTCCCTGCGACCCGGAAAGACTGTGAACCGGATTCTAGAAGCCACTGCGGCACGCACCCTTGCGGCACGCACCCTTGCGGCACACACCCTTGCGGCACACGGGCACACCACACGCGTCCTGCCCTATGCAGGCGGCCGGTGGCGATGACATGAGGGCCGTCGGGCCGCTGGGCACCACATCGCCGCCGGGCACCTCGCGCCGCCGGGCGGCCGGTGGCGGTCGGGCGGCCGGTGGTGATGGCGTGAGGGCGGTCGCTTGGCGCGTGGTTCTGTGCTGGGCAGGGCGGGTGACGGTCATGCCTCGCTCTCCGCGGGGCGGGGCCATGGGGAGTCCTCGTCGGCCGGGCAGCCGACCAGGGGTGGCATGGAGGGGACCAGTACGTCTCGGCCCCAGCTGGCTCGGGTGCCTTCGTAGTCGTCCGGCGGGAGCACCCTCAAAGTCGTGCGGGAGAGCGGGACCAGCCTCGTTGTGATCGGGTGGCTGTCGACGAACGGCGTGGCGGCCCAAAAGGTCCAGAAGTCTTCCGGGCCGATCTTCGGGTGGTCGTTGAGGGGGCGCGTGGGCTGACGGGGGTGGCGGCGGGCCCACTGCCACTGGTCGGTGAGCAGGCGGCAGGCTAGGGAGCGCAGGAGGTTCAGGGCGGCGAGGTCGTGTGCGCAGGCCAGGTCGTCCATCACGAGGTCGGGGAGCCCGAACCGGCGCAGCCCCAGCAGCGTGATGCGCAGGCAGGAGCAGGACTCCTCGTCGCGTGCCCTGCGTTCGTGGGACGGGCGGCCGGCCGCGTCATCCTGCTCATATCGGGTGCCGAACCACTGATCGCCCATCCGGAACCGGTCGCGTTCGAGGCGGGCCTGGCCGTCTCGGAGGATGACCTGGCGCGCCTGCGGGTCGATGAGGACGCCGCCCGACGCGTCGGCGATGGCACGCGCCACCGCGCGGGCGGTCTGCTCGCCACGTGGCTGGTCCGCGGTAGCCGCCCGGTGTACGACGAGGATCTGGTGTGAAGAGTCTCGGACCCGTGTCCGGTCGTCGTCGGAGGCCAGGAGGTCGTCGAGGCGCCAGGCCGCCTCGTCGGCGGCGATCGTGAAGACGCCGAGCCGCGGCGTCCTCAGCGCCTCGGCGGCCGCGGCGCGGTACGGCTCGGGTATCCGCCACGGCACCACGGCACCCGGGTCGTCGAGCGGGTCGTTGGTCGCGATCACATAGTGCGACGTGACCGTCTCCGGAACGGAGAGTACGAGATGCGACATGATCGTCTCCTCGGTGTTCCTGGCCGGTCGGCATGAGCGGCGACGCGTGCCGCCGCCGACCGGGTGTTGTTGCGGACAGTTCGCTTTCGTCGTTCGTACGTAGCCGCCCAGTGGCCCGCGCGGCGCACGGCCTCCGGGACTCGGGCATCGCGAGGTCGGCCATCGCCGCTCACGCGGCCACAGGCCACCACGGCGCGCGCTCGGCAAGATCGACCGGCGGCGTCCATGCGGAGCAAGGGCCGCGGGGCACAGGCGTGGTGAGGTCGGCCGGTGCCGCCCTCGTGGCGTGGAGCCGCCTCTTGGACGCTCGGCTTAGCGTGGAGCCGCTTGGACGCCTGGCGTGGCCGTGGGCGGACATCGGCGGTCAGGCGGCCATGCGGCGTGGGGCGTCTGGGACGTAGGGCATGGCGAGGTCGACCACGTCGTTCCACCATTCGCGGATCGGTGCGGTGAAGGTGGCCGGCGGGCCCGCGGAGAGGTAGGGGAGGGTGTCCGGGTCGGCTCTGTCGGTGGGGTTCAGCCGCACGCGTACGCGGCCGGAGACGGCTTGCCGTGGCTCGGCGGCCCAGTAGCGCCACACGTCGCGGCTCTCGGCCCACACGTGGTCCGGTAGCCGGCGGGAGCGTGCTCCTGGGTTGCCGGCCAGCCAGTCCCAGTGCTCGGACAGGAGGGTGACGGACAGGCACCGGAGCAGGGTCACCGCGGCGAAGACGTTGCCGAGCGGCACCCGCCGGGCCTCGAGCTCGGGCAGCGCGAAGCGGTGCAGGCCGGCCGTCACCACGTCCAGGCCGCGACCGGCCAGGCCGCCGCCGCCCGGGCCGTCGCGCCGGTGTGTGCCGTCGCTGCCGGAGATGAACGTGGCCAGCCACTCGTCGGCCAGGCAGAACTCGGGGTGCTCCGCGCCGTGGCGGAAGTCGTGCGGCAGCACCTGATGGGACCAGGCGTCGTAGACGATCCCGTCGCACGCCTCCGCGACGACCCGGGCGATGGCGCGGGTCGCCTGCCCGTGGTCGGGCTGAGAGACCGGCGGGATGTGGCCCATCACCACGACGTGGTGGGTGAACTTGTGCAGCAGCCGGCGGTCGTCCGGCCTCGCCCACGCCGCGCTCTCCATCAGCTCGGAGTAGCCCGACGCGGCGGCCGGGACGGTGCGGATCTGGACCAGTGGCGTGGCGAGCAGATCGGCGGCCAACGGCTGCCGGACCCGTGCGCGTGCGATGGCCGCGGGGTCGTGCGGGGGCCGCGCGGTGGCGACGACGAAGGGCGTCGCGACGGTCTCGGGAACGTCGAGTGCGAGCATGGGGAGCCTCCCGGGGGAATCGGTCTGAGGACAGATTGACCTGGCTTCGACCAGGGCCGGAAGACCCCCTGTGAGCCTGTGGATAACTCCGCCCGGCCCCCCCGGATCGACCCATGACCGCGATGCCGGAAAGGCCGGATTCGGCGCGGTGATTTCAGGCGCGAGGCGCCCGCGCGGAGGATTCGGGCGGGTTCTCCCGGCGATGAGCGGAAACCGCCAGGCCGCCTCGCCGATGCCGCACGCGACCGGGGCCGCGCACCCTCGAAGGCCGCGCCATCCGCAGGTCGGCGGAGCCTGCCTCAGGTCTCACCCACGCAGGTACGCGGCTCCGCCGACGCCACACGCGTACGGGGCGATCCGGCCTGTCCGCGCGGGCATGAGTGGTGCCGGAGTGACGCGAGTCACTAACGACGATCCACGATGCGAGACGTAAGGCCATCTACCCCTTTTGTCGGATATGTTTTCGCCCATGCAATGGGCCGTGGCGACGTACGACACAGCGTTCGGCTATGTGTCCGCGCATGGTGCGCCGTTGATCGACCTTCTGGATCCCAAGCCCGACGAACGCGTCATTGATCTTGGTTGTGGCACCGGCGGGATGACCGTCGAGATCGCCTCGCGCGGAGCGGAGGTGCTCGGGATCGACGGGTCGGTCGCGATGGTGAACGCGGCGCGTTCGCAGCATCCGAACCTGTCCTTCGCCGTCGGCGACGCGCACGGCTTCACCACCGGCGAGCAGTACGACGCCGTGGTGTCCAACTCCGCCCTGCACTGGATGACGCGCGACCCCTCGGCGGTGATCTCACGCGTACACGCGGCGTTGCGGCCCGGCGGGCGGTTCGTCGCCGAGATGGGCGGCGCCGGGAACTGCGCGGACCTGATCACGGCCGTGCAGACCGCGTGGCGCATCTTCGGGCTGCCCGAGCCCGAGCTGCCCTGGTACTTTCCCACCCCCGCCCAGTACGCCACCCGCCTGGAAGAGGCCGGCTTCACCGTACGGCTGATGGAGTACTTCGACCGGCCCACACGCCTGTCGGAGTGTCCGGACGGCGCCGCCGACTGGGTGCGGCTGTACGCGCCCGAGCTGATCGCCGAGCTGCTCCCCGAGCTCGCCGGGCCCGTGCTGGACCGGGTCAACGAACTCGCGGCGCCCGCCCTCAGGCGCGAGTCCGGCTGGATGGCCGACTACGTGAGGCTGCGGTTCGCCGCCGTACGCTGACGCCGATCTGGGTAGGGTCGTGGTGTGTTGCGGCTCTACAACGGAAAAACCGGAAACGTCGAGGACGTCGTGCTGGCACGCGCCGACGTCATACGGGTCTCCTCCGACGGCGGCCTGCGGGCCACGCTCGTCGCCGACCTGATCCGCCGTCTCGCCGCGCACCATCGCCTGCGCACCGTCGGCATCTGGCCCCCGGGGACCGCCGGTGAACTCGCCGGCCTCAACGTACGACCCGCCGAGTTCGCCGAGGGCGACTCCGACGTGCACCTGAACGGCACCGTCGGCGCCTGCGCCCTGGCATCGCACGACGGCCTCGACCCGCTCGCCGTACGGTTCGCGCTCCTGACCCGTCACTACCGCGCCGACGTCGACCTGGCCCCCGAGGATCTCGCCGCGGCGGACTCGGCGCTCGCCTCCCTGCGACGGCAGGTCGCGGGCTGGGCCGAGGCCCCCGGCAGGCCGATCAGCCCGGCGTACGTCGAGGAGGCCGTCGCGGCGCTGGACGAGGACCTCGCCACCCCCGAGGTCTTCGGCGTTCTCGCGCGGCTGGCCGAGGACGACGGCACACCGCCCGGCGCGAAGTTCGAGACGGCGATCAAACTCGACATGATCCTTGGACTTGATCTTGTATCACTCGTCGGCCGCCTCTAATCTGCAAAAGGTTCGACCGTTTCCCCGGTTTTGCCAAAGCTCTTTTCTTACCTCTACGGTCTCAGTAAGCTCAACAGGTAATTTTGCCCCGATGCCCGCGGGAATTTGACCATGCAATTCCGTAAGTGCGTCGGCACACTCATGCTGGTGGGCATGCTGGCCGCCTGCGGCAAGCCTGCGTCCGGCGGCGGTTTTCACCCGAGCGGCCAGGCGCCTGCCGACGGCGGATCCGCGGCGTCCTCTTCCGGTGCCGACTCCGGCGCTTCGGGCGCCTCCGGCGCCGGCACTCCAGGCGTCGGCAGCCCCGCGCCGAAGACGCCGCAGTCGGCGCTCGCCGCCTACCGCGGATACCAGTTGGCATATGAAAAGGCGTACGACACGAATGACGTGAGCGTGCTCGACCCCGTCGCCATGGACCCGCTGCTGGCGACGATCTCACGCGATCTCGCGAGCGTCCGCGCCAAGGGCCTGATCTGGCGGTTCCACAACATCGTGAACCCCAAGGTCCAGGGCACCTCGACCGACGGCTCCTCCGTCGTGATCCTCGACTGCGTGCGCACCCTCGGCTCGTACAAGTACGACGCCAAGACCGGCAGGCGGCTGGCGGCCTGGCGCGGCGGCACCGCGCTGTACCAGGCGACCATGCGCTACGCCGGAACCACCTGGAAGATCTCCGAAGCGACAGAGGGCGGAAAATGCTGACCAAGCTCTCCTCGGCCATCGCCATCGCCATCCTCACCTCCGGCGCGGCCGTCGCCCTCGACGCCGCCCCCGCCCAGGCCGGCGGGGGCGGCTCCTGCGGCAACCTGTGCGTACACGTGGGCCGTAACAGGGTCACGCCCGGCCGTCCCGCCGGAGGCGGCGGGCGCGGAGGCGGTCGAGGCGGCGGCGGCAAGGCCGCCCCGATGCCCTGCCCGGGAGCGGTCAACTGCAACACGCTGGGCCTCGGCAACGCCGCGCCCGTGCCGATACCGCGGATCCCCACCATCGACGTGGCCTACAACGCCCGCAACCAGTTGCAGCTCCCGGCGCCGCACGTCCACACCTCCCCGGCGGGAAAGACCTACGTCCAGCTCCGTACCGGCCTGTGGGTCGACCCCGCCGACTTCGCCCACGAGCAGGCGAGCGCAGCCGTGCCGGGCGCGGTCGTGACGGCCATCGCCGAGCCCAAGAGCATCACCTGGAACATGGGCGAGAGCACCGTCACGTGCACCACGGCCGGCAGTCCGAACGGCACCCGCTGCGGCTACAGCTACCAGCGCTCGTCCGCGAACCGGCCGAACGGCAAGTACGCCATCGCGGTCACGGTCAGCTGGGACACCCACTGGACCTGCCAGGGCGACTGCGACGCCGCGGGCGGCAACTTCCCCGATCCGGTCGCCACGATGACGACCAACGCCACGCTCACGGTCGGCGAGGTGCAGACCGAGTCCCGGCCGGGCTGACCAGACGGCGGCCGGTCCGTACGACGGCCGGCGGTCCGGCACGGCCTGCGGTGTCACCCGGCCTGGCGCGTAGCACGCTCTGGTGCGCGGTGGGCGCCGGGCTAGGCTCTGGTTCGTGGACTTCGCGACGGCCGACCTGATCGATGACTTCGGTGCCGAACTCACCTCCTGTGAGACGCAGTTCCGCTCGTACGGCGGCCGGGCGCGTTTCGCCGGTCCGGTCGAGACGATCCGCTGCCTTGAGGACAACGGGCTGGTCAAGCAGGTACTCGCCACGCCGGGCGCGGGCCGGGTGCTGGTCGTGGACGGCGGGGGCTCGCTGCGCACGGCGCTGATGGGCGACATGATCGCGGGCTCCGGGGTCGAGAACGGCTGGGCGGGCGTCGTGATCAACGGTGCCGTACGCGACGTGGTCGCGCTGGCCGGCCTGGACCTCGGCGTCAAGGCGCTCGGCTCCAACCCGCGCAAGAGCGTGAAGGACGGCGCGGGCGAGACGGGTGTGCCGGTGAGCTTCGGCGTGGCGGTCTTCGAGCCCGGCGCGTGGCTCTACAGCGACGAGGACGGGATCGTCCTGGCGGCACGCCGCCTGACCTGAGTACGGGCCACACGGGCCGTGATCAGGTCCCCGGACCCCCGGTCGGCCGACCGAGCAGACGCGACAACACGATCGCCGTCTTGGTCTGCACGATGTTCGGTTCGTTGCGCAGGCGTTCCAGCGCCTCCTCCAGGCCCTTGATGTCGTTCGCCCGAAGGTGGACCAGGGCGTTGGCGTCGCCCGTCACCGTGTAGGCGGCGACGACCTCCGGGTGACGGCGGATGCTGGCGTGGATCTCATCGGTCGACGTACGGCCCGTGCAGAACAGCTCTACGAACGCCTCCGTCGTCCAGCCCAGGGCCGCCGGGTCGACGACGGCCGCGTACCCGGTGATCACTCCGTCGTGGCGCATCCGGTCCACGCGCCGCTTGACGGCGGGGGCCGACAACCCCACCTGCCCGCCGATCTGGGCGAACGAGAGGCGCGCATCTTCGAGCAGACACGCAACGATCCGCCGATCTATGTCGTCAAGACGCAACGAATATCCCCTCTCGCGTCCAAAAACGTTATTGGTAGCAGACCACCCACGACCCTACGCTTCACGTGGAGCCACACCAATCACACCTGGCCCAACCTGGAGCATGCACGATGACGATTCAGACCCTTGACCGCGACCCAGCGGCCATTGCGTCCGGCCGGCCGGCGCGTACGTACCTCATGTGCCCCCCGGTCCACTTCGACGTCACGTACGCGATCAACGCCTGGATGGACCCCTCCGCGCCGGTCGACCGCGATCGTGCGATGGCCGAGTGGGAACGCCTGCGCGCGACGTACGTCTCGCTCGGCCACACCGTCCACCTTCTCGATCCGGTCCCCGGGCTGCCGGACATGGTCTTCTCGGCGAACGGCGCGCTCGTCGTGGGCGGCATGGTGATGGGCGCACGGTTCCGCCATCCGCAGCGCGCCGCCGAGGCCGAGGCGCATCGGCAGTGGTTCGAGCGCCACGGCTACCGCCGCTTCACCGCCCCGGCCCTGGTCAACGAGGGCGAGGGCGACTACGCCTACGCGTACCGCGCGATCGTGGCCGGCCACGGCTTCCGTACGGACCCGGCCGCGCACAACGAGCTGCACGACGCGTTCGGCCTGCCGGTGATCAGCGTCCGGCTCGTCGACCCGCGTTTCTACCACCTCGACACGGCCCTGTGCGTGCTCGACCCGTTCACCGCGGCCTACTACCCGGGCGCGTTCGACGAGGACGGGCTGCTCAAGCTCAAGACGCTGTTCCCCGAGCTGATCGAGGCCACCGAGCGCGACGCGCTCACCTTCGGCCTCAACTCGGTCAGCGACGGCCGTCACGTGATCATCTCGCACGACTCGACGGACCTCCAGGGCAAGCTCGCCGAACGCGGCTACGAGGTCGTACCGGTCGAACTGACCGAGCTGCGCAAGGCCGGGGGCGGCCCGAAGTGCGCCACCCTCGAACTCCGCCCCTGACTCAACACCGAACAAGCCCCTAACCTGGAGAAACCGGCACTCGCGGAGATCCCGCGGGTCGACGAAGGAGTCGCCGTTGAACACGCAGGATCTCCGCGCGTTGTCCGAACGCCACAGCGCACACAACTACCACCCGTTGCCGATCGTCATCGCGGACGCCGAAGGCCCCTGGGTCACCGACGCCGAGGGCCGGCGCTACCTCGACATGCTCGCCGCGTACTCGGCGGTCAACTTCGGGCACCGCAACCCGCGTCTCGTGGCGGCGGCCAAGCGTCAGCTCGACCGCGTCACGCTGGTCAGCCGCGCCTTCGACCACGACCAGTTCGGGCCCTTCGTCGCCGAACTGGCCGAGCTTGTCGGCAAGGACATGGTGCTGCCGATGAACAGCGGCGCCGAGGCGGTCGAGACGGCGCTCAAGACCGCGCGCAAGTGGGGCTATGAGGTCAAGGGCGTGCCCGCCGACCAGGCGAACATCGTCACGTTCGAGGGCAACTTCCACGGCCGTACGACGACGATCGTCAGCTTCTCCACCGACGCGGACGCACGCAACTCCTACGGGCCGTTCACCCCGGGCTTCCGCACCGTCCCGTACGGCGACGTGGCGGCGCTGCGGGCGGCCGTGGACGAGAACACGGTCGGCGTCCTGGTCGAGCCGATCCAGGGCGAGGCGGGCGTCAACGTGCCGCCCAGCGGCTTCCTCGCGGCCGTGCGCGAGATCTGCACGGAGGCCGGCGCGCTCATGATGGCCGACGAGATCCAGTCGGGCCTCGGCCGTACCGGCACGACGTTCGCGGTCGACCACGAGAACGTGGTCCCGGACGTCTACATCCTGGGCAAGGCCCTCGGCGGCGGCATCATGCCGCTCTCGGCGGTCGTCGCGGACCAGGAGATCCTCGGCGTGTTCAAGCCGGGCCAGCACGGCTCGACCTTCGGCGGCAACCCGCTCGCGTGCGCGATCGGCCGTGAGGTCATCGCGATGCTGAAGACCGGGGAGTTCCAGGAGCGGTCCCGTACGCTCGGCGCCCACCTGCACGAACGCCTCGGCGCGCTGCCGGCCGACCAGGTGCGCGAGGTACGCGGGCGCGGGCTGTGGGCGGGCGTGGAGCTCAACGGCAAGGCACGCCCGGTCAGCGAGAAGCTGATGGACCGCGGCGTACTCGCCAAGGAGACGCACGAGACGACGCTGCGGCTCGCGCCGCCCCTCGTGATCGAACAGGCCGACCTCGACTGGGCGCTGGACCACCTCACGGAGGTCCTCGCCGAGCTCTGACCCGGCTCTGACCCGGCTCTGATCGAGAACGCCCCGAAGGCCCGGACCGGCGGTCCGGGCCTTCGCCATCTGCGGAGATGCGCAAGAATCCAGATTGCGGGCGGACACCTGCGGGCATATAGTCCATTTGGATTATTGACCGCAGACTAGAGAAAATCGCCATGACGAGACCACTCACGCCTCTGGGGCTCGCCGTGCTCCGGCTGCTCGCGGACGAGCAGATGCATCCGTACGAGATGCAGCAACGCATCCGCGAATGGTCGATCGACCAGGTCGTCAAGGTCGCGCACGGCTCGCTCTACCACGCCGTCGCACGGCTCGCCGAGCAGCGACTCATCGAGCCGGTGGAGACCAGCCGCGAGGGCCGCCGCCCCGAGCGGACGGTGTACGCGATCACCGAGGCGGGCCGCGACGAGGCGCGGTCGCGCCTGCGGGAGTTCATCATGCGGCCGGTCCAGGAGTATCCCGCGTTCGGCATGGCACTGTCGTTCGTCTCGATGCTGCCCCCCGCGGAGGCGGCGTCGCTGCTCGACCATCGCATCGTGAGCCTCGAGGCCAAGCTGGCCGCCCACGACACCGTCGTGGACAGCCTGATCAAGCAGGGGCACTCCCGCATCGACGTCGTCGAGGTGGAATTCCTGAACACCCGCCTGCGTTCCGAACTGGACTTCGTTCGGTCGCTGAGCGAGGACATCAAATCGCGCCGGCTCGACTGGCGTCCGCCGGCCGGCGGAGACGGGGAGAAGCAATGAGTAAGTGGCGCGGCAACCCGTGGGCGGTCCTGCTCACGCTCAGCCTCGGGTTCTTCATGACCCTGCTGGACCTGACCATCGTCAACATGGCGATTCCCAACATGATCGACCAACTGCACGCGTCGCTCGACGAGATCCTCTGGGTGGTCAACGCCTACCTGCTGGTCCTCGCCGTGCTGCTCATCACCGCCGGACGGCTCGGCGACCTGCGCGGGCAGCGCACGGTCTTCATCTTCGGCGTCGCGGTCTTCACCGTCGCGAGCCTGCTGTGCGGGATCTCCCAGAACCCCGCCGAGCTGATCGGGGCGCGCGCCCTGCAGGGGCTGGGCGCGGCCATGCTGATCCCGCAGACCATGGCCCTCATCGTCGCCACGTTCCCCGCGGACCGGCGCGGCACGGCGCTCGGCATCTGGGGCGCCGTCGCCGGCGTGGCCACGATCGCCGGGCCGACCTTGGGCGGCCTTCTCGTCACGAGCTTCGACTGGCGGTGGATCTTCTTCGTCAACCTGCCGATCGGGGTGATCGTCCTGATCGCGGCCGTCCTCCTCATCCCGCACGTGAAGCACGACCGCCGACACCGGCTGGACATGGGCGGGGTGGCTCATCGTGTCGGCCGCGCTGTTCTGCTTCAGCTTCGCCCTGACGGAGGGACAGCGGTACGACTGGAACGCCTGGATCCTCGCCCTGGCCGGTGCGTCCGTGGTGTTCCTGGTGATCTTCCTGCTCCACCAGCGCCGCCAGCAGGCCGGCGAACCGCTCGTGCCGTTCGTGCTGTTCCGCGACCGCAACTACACGATCCTCAACTTCATCGCCGCCGCGGTCTCGGTCGGGATGATCGGCATGTTCCTGCCGCTGACGATCTACATGCAGTCGGTCCTGGGCTACAGCGCGCTCAAGTCCGGGCTGGTCATGGCGCCGATGTCGGTGGTCTCCATGTTCATCGCCCCGGTCGCCGGCCGGCTGTCGGACCGGATCGGCGGCAAGTTCATCCTCATGGCCGGGCTGACGCTGTACGCGATCGGCATGGCGTGGATCGTCGTGATCGCCGATCCGGCCACGAACTGGCCTGCCTTCATGCTCCCGCTGATCGTGGCCGGCGTCGGCATCGGCGGCGTCTTCGCTCCGATGGCCACCGAGGCGATGCGCGGCATCGACCCGCGGATGGCCGGGGCCGCCTCCGGCGTCTACAACACGATCCGGCAGATCGGCTCGGTGGTCGGCAGCGCCGCGATGGGCGCCATCCTGCAGAACCAGCTCGCGAGCGCCCTGCGGCACCAGGCGAGCCTGCGGGCCGGCGGGCTGCCGCCGCAGGCACGCGGGCCGTTCGTCGAGGGCTTCCAGTCACGCCGGGACCAGCGGCATCGAGGCCGGCGCAGGGCGGCGCGGCACAGAAGGTGCCGGGCAACCTGCCCAAGGACGTCGCGGCCCAGGTCGCCAAGGCGGCCAAGGCCGTGTTCGACCACGGTTTCGTCGCCGCGATGAAGCCCACCATGGCCCTGCCGATCGTGGTCGTCCTGGTCGGCGCCGGACTGTGCCTGGTGATGCGGCGTCACGTCAGGCCGGGCGAGCGGCAGTCGGCCGAGCCGCCGGTCGAGGCGTCCGCCTGACTCAGTGCCGATGCACCCGGTGGTAGCCCCCGTCGTAGTAGACCAAGGGGCTGCCATCGGGGTCGGGCCGGCCGGCGCCGAGCACCTCGCCGACCACGATGCTGTGGTCTCCGCCGTCGTGTACCGCGTGCGTGCGGCACTCGAGCGCGGCGATGGAGCCGTCGAGGATCGGGGCGCCGGTGACCGGGCCCGGGCGCGACGGCCAGCCGCTGAGCTGCCCCTTGATCTCCCGCCCGCGCGTCGCGAACCACTGTGAGGCGTCGACGGCGTTCTCGCCCAGCACCGAGACGGCCCAGACGCCCGAGCCGGCCACCACATCGTGGAAACGGGCGATCTTCTCGGCGCAGAAGAGCACGAGGATCGGCTTCAGCGAGACCGAGGTGAAGGCGTTCACGGTCATCGCGTGTGCGGCCCCGTCCAGTACGGTCGTCACGATGGTGATGCCGGTCGCGAAGCGACCCGCCACCCGGCGATACTCCTCGGGATCGACGCCCGCGGACATCGGCATGGTCGTGCGCCTTTCCAGCGACTGCGGAGCGCCCGCGACCGGGCACCACCTTCGGATGTTACCGGCCGGTCTGTTCGCGGACGCCGGGCGGCCGCGCCACGGCGCCGGGCCGCACCGGGCGGGTTCCCGCGATGGCGACCAGGGCGGCCAGCACCCCGCCGATCATGTAGACGTAGCCCTGTGTGGTGCCGGTGACGACGAGGTCGCCCTCGGGCCGCCGGGTGGACAGCACGACCAGGATGATCATCCACAGGGCGGCCGGGACGACGGCACCGGCCTTGCTCCGCATCGCCCAGCCCGCCGCCCAGAAGACGGCGAGGTTCAGCCCGGACAGCAGGACCGCGGCCACCGGGACCGGCCCGAGCTCCCAGGAGAACTCAAAGGATCCGATCAGGCCCAGCACGACGCCGAGCACCGCGAGCACGCCGTACGCGAAGCCGATCAGGACGGCCGGCTCGGGCGCCGCCGGCGCGGGCGGTCCCATCGGGGGAGCGGGCCCGGCATGTGTTCCACAGCGGCTCAGGCTACCGGGTGGAAAAGGTCGGTCTCGCGCCCGTACGCCCCGGGTTCGCCGGGCAGGCCGGGATCGCCGGCGAGCAGCGTGTAGTACTCCGCGTCCAGTAGCGGCAGCCCGACGTTGTTGGAGAGCGCGTAATAGGGCGGCGCCAGCGTGATCTGGGTGCCGTGGAAGCGCATCGCGGCCACCTTCGCCGGCAGGTACGGCACGGCGTCGATCCGGGTGCTCACCTGCTCGTCGGGCACCCCGAAGCCGAACTCGCGCACCGAGCCGACCCGGCCGAACGGGCCGCGGCCCACCTCGGCGGACAGCTCGGACAGCGGGATCGCGGTGGCGTAGAACCGCAGCGGGGCCCACGGCTCGCCCTCGCCGTAGGAGGGGTCCGCGGACCGCTCGACGGCACGCCAGGCCACCCGGTGCGCCTGGATGTGGTCGGGATGGCCGTAGAAGCCGTTGTCGTCGTAGGTCACGACGACCTGCGGGCGCACCTCGCGCACCACACGGACCAGCGCGTCGGCGGCCTCGTCGACGTCGGCACGCCAGAAGCACCGCGGGTGGTCGTTGGCCGGGTCGCCCATCATGCCGGAGTCGCGCCAGCGGCCGGCGCCGCCGAGGTAGCGCTGGTCGGCGACCCCGAGGGCGGCGCAGGCCCGCGTCAGCTCGCCGGAGCGGTACTCCCCCAGCGCGTCGCCGGACAGGTGGCGCAGGTCCTCGGGGATGACCTCGCCCTCCTCGCCACGCGTGCACGTAACTAGGCAGACGTACGCGCCCTCGCGTGCGTACTTGGCCATCGTCGCCCCGGTCTCGATCGACTCGTCGTCGGGGTGCGCGTGCACGAACAGGATCCGCCGGTCAGGCATTCGCGGCGGCCTCAGGTGCTGGCGGCCGCGGGCTGGGTGTCCCCGCCGCCCCCGCCGACGCCCGGCTCGGTCGTCGTGTCGCCGCCGCCCGGCGCGGTGGTCGTGCCCCCGCCGCCCGGCTCCGTCGTGCCGCCGCCCGGATGGGTGGTGGTGCCGCCGCCGGGATGGGTGGTCGGGGCGGACGTCGAGGGTTCCGGCTCGCTGGTCGTCGGGGCCGGGCCGGTCGGCTGCCGCTGCGTCGGCCCGGTGGGCAGGTCCGGTTCGGACGAGGTGGACGGCGCGGTGGAGGGCGCGGGTGAGTCCACGCCGCCGGCCGGGTGGTCGTGGCCGTGCGTCGCGGCCCAGACGACGCCGACGATCACCACGGCGGCGACCAGCAGCCCCGCCAGGACCGCCAGCGCCGCGCGTGCGGACCGGTTGGACGACGGCGGCGCGCCGCGGCCCGCCACCCTCGTCGGCGCGGTGGCCGGCCGTACGGGCGGGAGCACGGGCGAGGTGTCGGCGGCGTTCACCGCCCTGGTTTCGGCGGGGGCCTCCGCCCTGGTGCCGGCGAACGCCGCGCCCTGGCCCATGATGGCGGTCTGCGGGTCGGCGCTCGTCTGGCTGGTGGGTGTCAGGCCCTCCTCGCCGAGCAGCCGCATCAGCAGCGCCTGGGTCTGCGGCCGGCCCGCCGGGTCCTTGGACAGGCAGTCGGCGACGATGCCGCGCAGGGGCTCTTCTATCGTGCCGAGGTCGGGCGGCTCGCTCATGATCCGGTGGACCACCGCCATGATCGGTGTCCTGCCCGAACGGCGACTGGCCCGTCGCGGCGTACACCATCGTCGAGCCCCACGCGAAGATGTCCGCGGCGGGCGTGATCTCCTTGCCGGTGAGCTGCTCGGGCGCCATGTAGGCCGGCGTCCCGATCGCCGAGTTGGTCATCGTCGCGGCGGCGTCCAGCGCACGCGCGATGCCGAAGTCGATCACGCGCGGGCCGTCGGGGCCGATCAGGACGTTCTGCGGCTTGAAGTCGCGGTGGACGATGCCGGCCTGGTGGATGGCCACGAGCGCGGTGACCGTGCCGATGGCGAGCCGCTCCAGGTCGGCCCCTGACCGCGGCGACTCGGAGGAGACGAGTTGGGCCAGCGAGGGCCCGGGGACGTATTCGCTGACGATGTAGGGCCGGTCGCCGTCGACGTCGGCCTCCAGCACCTGGGCGGTGCAGAACCGCGCGACCCGCTTGACCGCCTCGAGCTCGCGGAGGAACCGGCCGCGCGCGACGTCGTCGTCGGCGAGGTCGGCACGGAGCAGCTTGACGGCCACCTGGCCGCCCGAGGGGGAATCGGCGAGGTAGACGACGCCTTGGCCGCCCTCGCCGAGGCGCGCGGTCAGTGTGTACGAGCCCAGCCGCGCCGGGTCGCCCGGCGCCAGCGGACGGCCGTCCGGCATCAAAGCTCCTGAAAGGGGAGTCGGCGGTTCAGTGCAACTGCCACCGTAGCCGCTTCGTTCAAGGGACGGTCGTCTACGGGGCATCCGCCTGGCAGGATCGGAGGCATGACGATCAGCTTTCCACGGCAGAGCGCTCGTACCCGGCGATTCACGCTCGGCGCTCCACGCGGTTTCCTCGTCTCTCCCGACGGCTCACGCATCGTGTTCCTGCGGTCACGCGATGGCAGCGACCCTGTCACGTGCCTCTGGACGCTGGAGGTCGGCGACGACGCCACCGGCGAGGAGCGTCTCGTCGTCGACCCCCGTACGCTCGACCTGCCCGGCGAGGAGGACCTGCCGGCCGAGGAGCGCGCCCGGCGTGAGCGCGCCCGCGAGCAGGCCGGCGGGGTCACCACGTACGCGGTCGACGGCGAGCAGACCATGGCCGCCTTCGCGCTGTCCGGACGGCTCTTCGTCACCGACCTGAAGGACGACGTACGCGCCCTGGACGCCGTCACTCCCGTGTTCGGCCCGCGCCCGGACCCCACGGGCCGCCGCGTGGCGTACGTCTCCGGCCGCGCCCTCCGCGTGGTCGAGGTCTCCTCCGGCGCGGACCGCGCGCTGGCCGAGCCCGAGGACGAGCAGGTCTCCTACGGCCTGGCGGAGTTCGTCGCCGCCGAGGAGATGCAGCGCATGCGGGGCTTTTGGTGGGCGCCCGACGGCGAGGCGGTCCTCGCGGCGCGCGTGGACATCTCCGCCGTACGGCGCTGGCACATCGCCGACCCCGCCAACCCGGAGCGGCCGCCGGTCGAGGTCGCCTACCCCGCCGCCGGCACGCCGAACGCCGACGTCTCCCTGGTGGTGCTGCGCCTCGACGGCGGACGGCAGCCGGTCGAGTGGGACCGCGCGGCCTACCCGTACCTCGTGGACGCCTCCTGGAGCGCCGAGGGCGTGCTGCTCGTCGTGCAGACCCGCGACCAGAAGGTCATGCGCGTCCTGTCCGCCGACCCGGCGACCGGGCGCACCTCGCTCGTCCACGAGGACACCGACCCGGTCTGGATCGACATCGTGCCGGGCGTTCCGGACCGCACCGCGGGCGGCGACCTCGTGTGGGTCTCCGAGGACGAGGCGACGCGCCGGCTGCTCGTCGGCGGCGAGCCGGTGACGCCGGCCGGGTTGCAGGTGCGCTCGGTGATCGACGTGGACGGCGAGACGATCCTGTTCAGCGCCTCCGACGAGCCCACCGAGGTCCACGTCTGGGCCTACGACGGGAGCGGCCTGACCCGGCTCAGCGAGGGCAGCGGCGTGTTCGGCGGGCGGCGCAGGGGCGGTACGACCGTCGTCACCGGCGGGCGGCTCGACCGGTTCGGCGTCTCGACCACGGTCCAGCGCGCGGGCCGGGTCCTCGGCGAGATCGCCTCACACGCGGAGACGCCGGGACTCCAGGTCAACGTCACCCTGATCCGGGCCGGCGAGCGCGAGATCCGCACCGCGGTGCTGCTGCCCGCGGGCCACACCGGCGACGAGCCGCTGCCCGTGCTCATGGACCCGTACGGCGGCCCGCACGGGCAGCGCGTGCTCGCGACGCGGCGCGCCTTCGCCGAGTCGCAGTGGCTGGCCGACCAGGGCTTCGCGGTGATCGTCGCGGACGGGCGCGGCACACCGGCCCGCGGCCCGGTGTGGGAGCGCGCGGTACACCGCGACGTGGTCGAGCCGGTCCTGGAGGACCAGATCACGGCGCTGCACGCGGCGGCCGAGCGGTTCCCGCTCGACCTGTCGCGCGTGGCGATACGCGGCTGGTCCTTCGGCGGCTACCTCGCGGCGCTGGCGGTGCTGCGCCGCCCCGACGTATTCCACGCCGCCGTGGCGGGCGCTCCGGTCACGGACTGGACGCTCTATGACACCCACTACTCCGAGCGCTACCTCGGCGACCCGTCCGAGGACCCCGAGCCCTACGACCGGGCGAACCTGATGCTGGCGGCCGCCGAGGGCCCGAAACCGATGCGGCCGCTGCTGATCATCCACGGGCTGGCCGACGACAACGTCGTGGTCGCGCACACGCTGCGGTTCTCCTCCGCGCTGCTCGCCGCCGGCCTGCCGCACAGCGTGCTGCCGCTGTCCGGCGTCACGCACATGACACCGCAGGAGGTCGTGGCGGAGAACCTCATGCTCCTCCAGGTCGACTTCCTCAAGAACGCGCTCTGAGGGCGGGCACGGCATGAACGCGGAGTTCCGCATCGTCGTCGTCTGCACGGCCAACATCTGCCGTTCGCCGATGGCCGAGGCGATGATCCGGCACGGGCTGCGGAAGGGCGGCGCGGACTCCGCGCGGATCGTCGTCGAGAGCGCCGGTGTGTACGGGCACGAGGGCAGCCCGATCGCGCCCGGGTCGGCGGCGGCGCTGGCCGCGCTGGGGCTGGCCGACGACGACCACCAGGGCCGCCTGCTGACCCCGGCGATCGTCGACGCCGCCGACCTCGTGCTCACCATGGAGGAAGGGCACCGGGAGGCGATCTTGACCGGCACCCCCGAGGCGGTGGACCGGACGTACGCGCTGCGGGAGTTCGCCCGGCTGGTCGGCGGGGCGGCGACGCCCGCCGGCGCGGACGCCGCCGTACGCGCCCGCGCGCTCGTGCGCGACGCGGCCCTACGCCGGAGGCCGCTGCCCTGGGCGGGCGTGGACGACGTGCCGGACCCGTACGGCGGGCCCGGCGAGGGCTACCACGCCTGCGCCGCCCTGCTCCTCGGCGAGGTCGGCACCCTGCTGCGGCCGCTGCTCGGCTGACCGGCCAGCCGACCGGGCGGGCGGGTCAGCCCGCCGTGTTGCGCGGGCCGCCGTGCCATGACTCCCACAGCGCGGCGTAGGAGCCGTTCTCGGCGATGAGCTCGTCGTGGCTGCCCAGCTCGGCGATCCGGCCGTCCTCGACCACCGCCACCCGGTCCGCGTCGTGCGCCGTGTGCAGGCGGTGCGCGATGGCGACCACCGTACGGCCCTCCAGCACCGCCGACAGGGTGCGTTCGAGGTGCCGCGCCGCCCGTGGGTCGAGCAGCGAGGTGGCCTCGTCGAGCACCAGCGTGTGCGGGTCGGCCAGCACGAGCCGCGCGAGCGCGAGCTGCTGCGCCTGCGCCGGGGACAGCGCCAGCCCGCCGGTGCCGACCTGGGTGTCCAGGCCTTCCGGCAGCTCCGCGACCCAGTGCGCCTCGACCGCCGCGAGCGCCGTGGCCACCTCGTCCGGCGACGCGTCGGGGCGTGCCATCACGAGGTTGTCGCGCACCGTGCCCTTGAACACGTGGTGTTCCTGGGTGACGAGCGCGACGTGCCCGCGCAGCTCCTCCAGCGGCAGGTCCGCCAGCGGGGCGCCGCCGACCGCGAGCGTGCCGGTACGCGGCCGCAGGACGCCCGCGATGAGGCGGCCGAGCGTGGACTTGCCGGCGCCGCTGGGGCCGACCATCGCGAGCCGCTCCCCCGGCCGCAGCCGCAGGTCGACCCCGTGCAGCACGTCGTGACCCGGCCGGTAGGCGTACCGGACGTCCTCCGCCGCGATCCGCTCGTCGGAAGGCGTGGCGACCTCCGGCGCGCGTTCGGCACGCGCCTCCGAGACGCCGAGCAGCCGGGCGAGTGACGCGCCGCCGACCTGGAGTTCGTCGATCCACGACAGCATCCGGTCGAGCGGGTCGATGAGCTGCTGTACGTACAGGGTCGCCGCGGTGACCTGCGCCAGCGAGGCGAGGCCACGCGTGTAGAGCAGGCCGCCGGTCAGCAGCGTCGCCACGACCGGCAGCACGTAGCTGACCTCGACCATCGGGAACCACACGGTCCGCAGGCCCAGGGTGTAGCTCTCGGCCGCCCAGGACCGGGCGATGTCGGCGTCCCCGCGTGCGACGCGGCGGCGCTGGAGTCCCAGGGCCTCGACCGTGCGCGCGCCCTCGACGGTCTCGGTGAGCCCGGCCGTCATCGCGCCCCACGCGGCGTTCTCCCGCAAGTAGCCGTCGCGCGCCCGCGCCAAGTACCACTTGGTGCCGAACCACAGCAGCGGCACGCCGATCAGGCACGGCAGCGCGGTCAGCGGCCCGACCAGCACCAGGGCGCCGATCGCGAACGCGCCGGTGACGAAGGCGATCAGCGTCTCCGGCACCGCGCTGCGCACGCTGCGCGACAGGATGTCGACGTCGCGCGAGGTACGGGTGATCAGGTCGCCGGTCCCGGCGCGCTCCACGGTCGCCAGCGGAAGCTCCAGCACCCGGTCGACGAACTCCTCGCGCAGGCGTGCCAGCACGCGCTCGCCGAGCCGGGCCGAGGCGTACACCGCGTAGCGCATCAGCACGCCCTGCGCGATGACGAAGACCGCGATGGCGACGGCGATCCGGTCGACGGACCCGTGGGACGCACCGCGTTGCACGTCCTCGACCAGGTCGCCGAGCAGCCGGGGCGCGGCCAGCCCGGAGATGCGGCGAGGCCGTGCAGTCCCAGCGCGAGGCCGAGCTGACGCGGGTAGGAGAGCGTCAGCCGCCGGGCGTACGCCCGCACCTGGGCGGGCGTCGCGACGGGCAGGATCCGGCTCTGCGACGGTGGATCGGCCGGCCGGGTCCCGGCGCTCACCGGCGCCTCGTGGACGTCGGTCATGGTCCCCTCACTCCCCGGCCGCACGGTCGGCTCGGTCATGGCTCCTCTTCTCGTGTGACGGTCGCGGCGTAGCGGGGCGTGGTGGCGAGCAGCGCGCCGGTGCGGGCCGGTCGCGGTGACCCGGCCCGACTCGACGAAGGCCACCTCATCGGCCCAGTCGAGGACGAGCGGGCTGGTCGTGCACACGACCGTCGTACGCCCGCCGCGCAGGCCGGCGAGACGGCCCGCGATGCGGGCCTCGGTGTGGGCGTCGACCGCCGATGTCGGCTCGACCAGGATCAGCACCTCCGGGTCGGCGGCGAGCGCGCGGGCCAGCTTGAGCCGCTGCTGCTGGCCGCCGGAGAACTCCCGCCCGGCCTCGGCCACCTCGGCGTCCAGGCCGCCGGGCACCTCCTCGACCACGTCCGTGGCGCAGGCGGCGTGCAGCGCGTCGCGCAGCGCGCGGTCGTCCGCTCCGCCGAGCTCGTCCCGCAGCGGTCCGGAGAACAGCCGCGCCTCCGGGTCGGCGACCAGGACCGCTCTCGCGTACGACGGGCAGCGACAGGTCGCGCAGTGGCACGCCGCCCCAGGTCACCTCGCCGTCGGCGAAGCGGCCGAGCCGGTCGGCGATGGCCTGTGCGTCCTCCGGCGAGGCCGCCGCGACGGCGGTGAGCCGCCCCGGGCGTACGGTCAGGCCGGACGCCTCGTCGACCAGGTCGCCGGCGGCCTCGGTCAGCGTGCCCTCGTCGCGCAGCTCCGGCGTCGATCGTCGAGGATCCGGATGACCCGGCGGGCCGCGACGTGCGCCTTGGTGATCTTGTCGGCGGCCTCGGTCAGGGTCCGCATCGGCGCGATCAGGAACACCGAGTAGCCGTAGAAGGACACGAGCTGGCCGATCGTGATCTGTCCGGCCAGCGCGAACCGCGCGCCGATCCAGGTGACCAGCGCGACCAGCAGGCCGGGCAGCAGCACCTGGGCGCCCTCCAGGAGGGACGTCGCTGCGCGCGACGCGCGACCCCGGCGACGCGTACGGCCTGGGACTCCTCGCGGTAGCGGGCGGCGAACACCTGCTCGCCGCCGATCCCGCGCAGGACGCGCAGCCCGGCGACGATGTCGCCGGACCGGGTGGTCAGCTCGCCCTGCAGGTCGCGCTGGTGCCGCTGCTGGCGGTGGTGCAGCGGCCGGAGCATCGGCGCGACGATCGCGGCCATCACCGGCACGCCGATCAGCACGACCAGGCCGAGCGGCAACGAGGTGAACAGCAGGATCGCGCCGACCAGGATGATCGCGGCGACCGCGCCGGTGCCCGCGCGGTGACGTCCATCGCGTTGCCGACGTGGGCGACGTCGGCGATGCCCACGCTGACGACCTCGCCGGTGGCGAGCCGTTTGGGCAGCGTCGCGCCGAGGCGTACGGCGTGGCGGTTCGTCACCTGGACCGTGCGGTACGCCGCGCCGAGCCAGTTGGAGACCGCGAACCGGTGCCGCATGATGCCGGCGAACGGCCTGCACCACGCCGAGCAGTCAGCAGGACGCCGGACCACAGGAGCAGCGCGTCGGTGTTCTTCGGTGGTGACGCCCGTCGTCGATGGCGCGGCCGATCGTGGCCGGCATCAGGGCCTGGGTGACCATCCACAGGATGCCCCACGCGGCGCCGCCGCCATCGAGGCGGCCTGGGACGCGGGCCACCCACAGCAGGTAGCGCGCCGGCGATCGGCGATCGGGCGTGCCAGGAGTCGTGGTTCAGGGAAGGAGCGCATCGCGAGTCCCAGGACCGGGAAGGGGTGGGCCTGCCGACGTTACCCACGCCTCTTGATCAGCCGCGAACCCTTTTTCCGCGGCGGGTTCTCAGGCGCGGCCCGACTCGGCGGCGAAGTGGCACGCGCTCGGGTGCGCCGAGCCGCTCTCCGGTACGCGGCTCCAGCGCGGGCTCCTCGGCGGCGCAGACGTCCTCGGCCTTCCAGCAGCGGGTACGGAACCGGCAGCCGGACGGCGGGTTCGTCGGGCTGGGCACGTCGCCTTCGAGCACGATCTGCCCGTCCGCCGCGTCGGGTCCGGCACCGGCACCGCGGACAGCAGCGCCTGGGTGTACGGGTGCGTGGGGTGGTCGTAGATCTGCTCCTCGTCGCCGATCTCGACGATCTTGCCGAGGTACATCACGGCGACGCGGTCGGCGATGTGCCGTACGACGGCGAGGTCGTGGGCGATGAAGACGTAGGACAGGCCGAACTCCCGCTGCAGGTCGGCGAGGAGGTTGATGACCTGGGCCTGGACCGACACGTCGAGCGCGGAGACCGGCTCGTCGCAGATGATGACGTCCGGGTCGCAGCGCGAGGGCGCGGGCGATGCCGATGCGCTGCCGCTGGCCGCCGGAGAACTGGTGCGGGTAGCGGTTCACGTGGTCGGGCTCGAGCCCGACGATCTCCAGCAGCTCCCGTACGCGGTTGCCCCGGCCGCCCTCGGGGTCGCCGTGGATCGCGAACGGCTCGCCGACGATGTCGCCCACGGTCATCCGTGGGTTGAGCGAGGTGTACGGGTCCTGCATGACGAGCTGCATCCGGCGGCGCAGCCCGCGCAGCTCCGACTTCGACAGCGCGAACACGTCGCGGTCCTCGAACAGCACGCTGCCCGAGGTCGGCCGCTCCGCGCCCATCAGGAGCCGGGCCAGCGTGCTCTTGCCGCAGCCGGACTCGCCGACCAGGCCGAGCGTCTCTCCCCTGCGCAGCTCGAAGGAGACCCCGTCGACGGCCTTGACCTGCCCGATCTGCTGCCGGAACAGCACGCCCTGGGTCAGCGGGAAGTGCTTGGTCACCGCGCGGACGGCGAGGATCTCATCGGCCACCGGAGACCTCCTCGGCGTAGTGGCACGCGCTCCGGTGCCCGCTCCCTCGTCCAGGTGAGGGTGCCTCAGACCGGGCTCCGGACCGGTCGGAGGCACCCTCATCGGCCCGTACGAGACGGAGTTCGGGGACCTCGCTCGAACACCGGTCGCTCGCACGGGGGCAGCGGGGATGGAACGGACAGCCTGCGGGAATGGCGGCGAGGTTCGGCGGCGCGCCCTTGATCGGGGTCAGCTCGCCGGCCGCGCACGTCGATGCGCGGCACCGACAGCGAGCAGCCCCTCGGCGTACGGGTGCGCGGGCCGGGCGTACAGGTCCTTGACGTCGGCCTCCTCCACGACCCGCCCGGCGTACATCAGCGCGATGCGGTCGGCGACGTCGGCCACGACGCCCAGGTCATGGGTGATCAGGATGAGGCCCATCGCCATCTCGTCCTGCAACTCCGACAGCAGCTTCATGATCTGCGCCTGCACGGTGACGTCGAGCGCCGTGGTCGGCTCGTCGGCGATCAGCACGTCGGGCTCGAGGGCCAGCGCCATCGCGATCATGACCCGCTGCCGCATGCCGCCGGAGAACTGGTGCGGGAAGTCGTTCGACCCGCGTCGGCCGCCGACGGGATGCGTACGCGGTCCATCAGCTCGACCGCCCGCCTGCGCGCCTCCCGGCGCGAGACGCCGCGGTGCACGACGAGCATCTCGGCGATCTGGTCGCCGACCCGGTGCACCGGGTTCAGCGACGACAGCGCGTCCTGGAAGATCATCGCGATCTTCGCGCCGCGGTAGGCGCGCCGCTTCTTCTCCGGCAGCCCGAGCAGCTCGGTGCCGCGGAAGCGTACGGAGCCGCCGGTGATCCGTACGCGGGCGGGGTGTCGAGGATGCCCATCACGGCCTGCGCGCCACGCTCTTGCCGGAACCGGACTCGCCGAGGATGGCGAGCGTCTCGCCCTCCTACAGCGTGTAGGACAGCCCGTTGACGGCCAGGACCGCCGATCCGCGCGAGCGGAACTCCACGTGCAGGTCCTCGACCTCCAGCAGCGGTTCGGTGGCGGTGACCGCCTCGTCGTCGCTCATCGCAGCTTCGGGTCCAGTGCGTCGCGTACGGCGTCGCCGAGCAGCAGGAAGCTCAGCACCGTCGCGGTCAGGAACACGGCCGGGTAGATGAGCAGGTAGGGGTAGTCGGTGAAGATCTCCTGCGCCTGGCTGAGCTGGAGGCCCCACGAGACGGTCGGATACTGCAGGCCGACGCCGAGGTAGTCGAGCGTCGCCTCGTACCCGATCACCACGCCGACGTTGAGCATCGCGTAGACGAACACGGGCGCGACCGCGTTCGGCAGGATGTGGCGGACCATGATGCGCAGGTCGCGGGCGCCGAGCATGCGCGCGGCCTGCACGTAGTCGGCGTCGCGTACCGACAGCACCTGGCCGCGCATCAGCCGCGTCATCGTCGGCCACCACAGCAGGCCGAGCACGAACGACTCGGCGAACACCCCGTGTGAGGGGAACGCGGTCAGGATGACCATCGCGCCGAGCAGCAGCGGCAGGCCGAAGAAGATGTCGGTGACACGCGACAGGAACGCGTCGAGCAGCCGCCCGTAGTAGCCGGACAGCGAGCCGAGCACGATGGCGAGGGCGATCGCGATGCCGGTCACGAGGAAGCCGACGACGATCGGCGCGCGGGTGCCGTGCACGATCTGCGCCCAGTAGTCACAGCCGTGGGTGTCGGTGCCGAACGGGATGGCGGCCGCCCGCGAACGGGTTCCACGAGTTCGGGCGCAGCTTGGCCTGCCGTACGTCGCAGCCGCCGTTCGGGCCGCCGGCTGGTGAACAGCGACGGGAAGCGCCGCGAGCAGCCCCATGAAGGCCAGGATCACCACGGCGACCCAGAACGTCACGCGGCGGCACAGCTCGCGCCACGCGTCGCTCCACAGCGACGCGGACGCCCCGTCGACCACCGCGCCGGTCTGCGCGGTCGCGGCGACGTCCGTCGGGTCACTCATGAGGCCTCCTCCGTCGGAGGAGTGACCGTGACACCCTGTGCCTATTGATTCGCTCGCTCCGCTCACTCATAGCGGATCCTGGGGTCGAGGACGCCGTACAGGATGTCCACGACGAGGTTGGCGAACAGGTAGACCAGCACGAGCAGCGTCGCGATGCCGACGACCGTGGGGCCGTCCTTGATCTGGACGGCGGTGAAGACCTGGCCGCCGATGCCGGGCAGGTTGAAGATCCCCTCGATCACGATCGCGCCCGCCATCAGCGAGCCGAGGTCGACGCCGAGGAAGGTGACCACCGGGATGAGCGAGTTGCGCAGCGTGTGCCGGACCAGCACGCGCCGGCGGCTCAGGCCCTTGGCGACCGCCGTACGCACGTAGTCGGCGCGGGAGTTCTCCACCAGGCTCGTACGGGTCAGCCGCGCGATGTAGGCGAGGCTGGCCGAGCCGAGCACGATGCCGGGCAGCAGATAGCTGTACGGCCAGCCGTCGTCGGTGCCGGCGGTCGGGAACCAGCCGAGCTTCAGGCCGAACAGCAGCTGCGCGGAGTAGGCCAGCACGAATGTCGGGACCGCGATGACGAGCGTCGTGCCGCTCAGCACCAGCGTGTCGACGATCGCCGCCCTTGCGCCGCCCGGCCCAGACGCCGAGCGCGATGCCGGCGACCAGCTCGAAGATCCACGCGGTGAGGGCGAGCCGCGCGGTGACCGCCCAGTCCGCCTTCATCACGTCGGCGACCGGCTGGCCGTTGAGGGTCTCACCGAAGTCGCCGTGCAGCAGGCCCCACAGGTATTGCCCGTACTGCACGATCAGCGGCTGGTCGAGGTGGTAGTGGTGCCGCAGCGCCTGGTACACCGAGGGCGGCATCGGCTTGTCGCCGCCCAGGA
This sequence comes from uncultured Actinomycetota bacterium, assembly GCA_963799975.1. Lineage (GTDB taxonomy): Bacteria > Actinomycetota > Actinomycetes > Streptosporangiales > Streptosporangiaceae > Actinoallomurus. The sequence continues at coordinate 3,522,945 of CAWCZF010000006.1, forward strand.
CCCGAATCGGGTCGCCGGGCAGCGCGAACACCGCGAGGTAGATCAGCAGAGTGGTGCCGATCAGGACCGGCACCATCTGCAACAGGCGGCGTACGACGTAGCGCCACACGCTACTTGACCGTCACCTGGTCAAGGTGAACGAGCGTGCGTCACGTACGGGTCGGCGTGCACGCCGCCGATGTGGCTGGAGTAGCCGGCCTGGTCCTGCCAGTTCCACAGCGGGGTGAGCGGCAGGTCCTTCAGGACGAGGTCCTCGGCCTGCTGGTAGTACTGCTGGGCTTCCTGCGGGGGTCTTGGCGGCGTTGGCCTTCATGATCAGAGCTTCGCACGCCGTGCCGTCGTACCCGCTGCGGCTCGGCTTGCTGCACCGCGGCGTCAGGTAGTCCTCCGGGCTCGGGTAGTCCATCGTCCAGTTGCTGCGGTACGGCCCGGTGGCCCTTGTGGTCGATCAGCTTGCTGATGTAGTCCGACGCCTGGACCTTGTCGAAGGTGATGTTCGCGATGCCGAGGTTCTGCTTGAGCTGGTTGGCGACGTCGGTCATCCACTGCTCGTACGTCGGGTCGGCGTTGGAGAACATCAGGTGCAGCGTGCCCTTGAAGCCGCCGGCCTGGTCGTAGAGCTGCTGGCCGCCGTGCGGGTTGTAGGTGCACGCCTCGCCGCACGCGGTGGCGCGGTAGCCGGGCACGATCGGCGCGAGCAGCGAGCCGGTGGGCTTGAAGGTCCCGTTGTAGACCGCGTTCACGATGGCCTGCCGGTCGATCGCCATCGAGATCGCCTTGCGCAGATTCGGGTTCTTGAACGCCGGGTCGTACAGCGGGAACTCCAGGAAGTCCATGGTGCCGCTCGGCACGCTCAGGAACCGGTCGGCGAGCAGGCGCTTGGCCTCGGGCACCTTGGCCGCCGGGATCTGGGTGTCGATGTCGACGTTGCCGGCCCGCAGGTCGGTGTACGCGGCGTCGCGGCTGGCGTAGGTCTTGAACACGACGCCGGCCGACTTGGCCGGGCGCGGGCCCTTGTAGGCGGCGAACCGCTTCATCTTGATCTGCCGGTTGTGCTCCCAGGAGCCGTCCATCATGAACGGCCCGTTGCCGATCGGCTTCTGCTCGTACGCCTTGAGGTCGGTGAAGGCGGCCTTGGGCATCGGTGCGGTGCCGATGAAGGACAGGACGTACGGGAACTGGCTGAACGGCTGCGTGCAGCGTCACCTGCAGGGTCTGCGGGTCGACGACCTTGAGGCCGCTTGAGCGTGTGCGTCTTGGGCTTGCCGCTGTCGGGGTTGAGCGCGTCGTAGCCGTCGATGGTGCCGAGGTAGTAGTTGTTGCCCCAGGCGTTGGTCGCGTCGGCCGTGGCGTTCCAGGCGTCGGCGTAGCTCTGCGCGGTGACCGGCTCGCCGTTGTGGAAGGTCAGCCCCGGCTTGATCTTGATCGTCCAGACCTTCTGGTCGGTCGACTCGACCGACGCGGCGTCCTGCGGCACCGGCTTGCCGTTCGTGTCGAGCGTCATCAGCGTGTCGAACAGCGCGGTCTCGACGCTGAGGCCGTACGCGTCGTTCGTGTTGCCGGGTATGAGGTGCTCCGGCTCGATGTTCGCGACCGTGAAGGTCTTCGTCTTGCTGCCGGACGCCGCCACCGCCACCGCCGCAGGCCGACGCCGCCATCGCGACCGCGACGATGCCGACGAGCATCCCCTTGACCTTCATCAAGCCTCCATACGCCGCACAGGTGGGAGCTACCTTGGCCAAGGTGCGACCAGTCGACGGTAGTTCTTTGCCGAAAATGTGTCGTGATCGAAACATTTCTACCATCAGTCGGCGGCGCGCAAAAGATGTGGCGGTTGTCCATCGCAGTCCATCGACCTGGCGCCGTTCGTCGGTGGGGTGCCGACACGAGGAGGAATTCATGCGGTACATGCTGTTGATCTGCGGTGACGAGTCCATGGTGCTGACCGAGGAGAGAGAGCGCCGAGATCGAGCGCGCCGGCCTCGAATGGATGAAGGAGATGGACCGAGCGCGGCGTCCGCTGCGGAGGGCTCGCGGCTGCGCGCCGGTCAGCGAGGCCACGACCGTCCGCGTACGCGACGGGCGGCTCATGGTCTCCGACGGGCCGTTCGCGGAGACCAAGGAGCAGGTGGGCGGCTATCGACCTGATCGAGTGCGCCGACCTGGACGAGGCGATCGAGGTCGCCGCCAAGCACCCGGTCGCCCGGTACGGCTCGGTCGAGATGCAGGCCCCTCTGGAGTGAGGCGGACCACGGGCCGGGGCTCCCGGGCCGTGGCCTCAGCCCTTGATCGCGGCCCGGAGCAGGTCGGCGTTGAGGCGGGAGATGGTCTCCAGCGGGATGCCCTTCGGGCAGACCGCGGTGCACTCCCCGGTGTTGGTGCAGCCGCCGAAGCCCTCGGCGTCCATCTGGGCGACCATCGCGGTGACGCGGTCGTACCGCTCGGGCTGGCCCTGCGGCAGCAGGCCGAGGTGGGTGACCTTCGCGGCGGTGAAGAGCATCGCCGAGGCGTTCGGGCAGGCCGCGACGCAGGCGCCGCAGCCGATGCAGGTGGCCGCGTCGAAGGCGTCGTGCGCGTCGGCCTGCGGCACCGGGATGGCCGCCGCCTCGGGCGCCGAGCCGGTCGGCGCGCTGACGTAGCCCCCGGCCTGGATGATCCGGTCGAACGCCGAGCGGTCCACGACCAGGTCCTTGATCACCGGGAACGCCGCCGCGCGCCACGGCTCGATCGTGATGACGTCGCCGTCCTCGAAATGGCGCATGTGCAGCTGGCAGGTGGTCGTCGCCTGCTGCGGGCCGTGCGGCGACACCGTCGATGACGAGCGAGCACATGCCGCAGATGCCCTCACGGCAGTCGTGGTCGAACGCGACCGGGTCCTCGCCGTCGAGGATGAGCCGCTCGTTGAGCACGTCGAGCATCTCCAGGAACGACATGTCCGGCGAGATGTCGTCCAGCTCGTACGGCGACCATCCGACCCTGTGTCGGCGGCGTCCCTCTGCCGCCAGACCTTCAGCGTGAGCCTCATCGGTAGGACCTCCGCGACCATCTCGACGTTCTCGTACTCCAGGTGCTCCTTGTGCAGGACCGGGGCTCGCCTGCCGGTGTACTCCCAGGCGGCGACGTAGGCGAAGTTCTCGTCGTCGCGCAGCGCCTCGCCGTCGGCGGTCTGGGACTCGGCGCGGAAGTGGCCGCCGCAGGACTCCGTACGGTGCAGGGCGTCGACGCACATCAGCTCGGCCAGTTCGAGGAAGTCCGCGATCCGGCCGGCCTTCTCCAGCGCCTGGTTGAGCTCCTCGTTCTCCCCCGGCACCTTCACCTCGCTCCAGAACTCCGCGCGCAGCTCGCGGATCCGGTCGATGGCCTTGCGCAGGCCCTCGTCGGTACGCTCCATGCCGCAGTACTCCCACATGAGCGCGCCGAGCTCGCGGTGGAAGGAGTCCGGCGTACGGTCCGCCGTCGATCGACAGGAGCCGCTCGATCCGGCTCGGCGACCGCCGTACGGGCCGCGACGACGGCCTCGTGGTCGTCGTCGACCTTCGGCAGCGGCCCGGCGGCGAGGTAGTCGCTGATCGTGTTCGGCAGCACGAAGTAGCCGTCGGCCAGGCCCTGCATGAGCGCGGACGCGCCGAGCCGGTTGGCGCCGTGGTCGGAGAAGTTCGCCTCGCCGATCACGAACAGGCCCGGGATCGTGGACCGCAGGTCGTAGTCGACCCACAGGCCGCCCATCGTGTAGTGCACCGCCGGGTAGATGCGCATCGGCACCTCGAAGGGGTCCTCGCCGGTGATGCGCTCGTACATCTCGAACAGGTTCCCGTACTTGCTCCGCGACCGCGTCGCGGCCGAGCCGCGCGATCGCGTCGGCGAAGTCGAGGTAGACGCCGAGGCCGCCGGGCGCCGACGCCGCGGCCCTCGTCGCAGACGTTCTTGGCGGCGCGGGAGGCGATGTCGCGCGGCACGAGGTTGCCGAACGACGGGTAGAGGCGTTCGAGGTAGTAGTCGCGCTCGTCCTCGGGGATGTCGCCGGGCGCGCGCGCGTCGCCCTCCGCGACCGGCACCCACACCCGGCCGTCGTTGCGCAGCGACTCCGACATCAGGGTCAGCTTCGACTGGTGCTCGCCGCTCTGCGGGATGCAGGTCGGGTGGATCTGGGTGTAGCAGGGGTTGGCGAACAGCGCGCCCTTGCGGTGCGCCCGCCAGGTGGCGGTGACGTTGCAGCCCTTGGCGTTCGTGGACAGGAAGAAGACGTTGCCGTACCCGCCGGTGGCCAGCACGACGGCGTCGGCGGTGTGCGTCTCGATCTCGCCGGTGACCATGTCGCGGGCGACGATGCCGCGCGCGACCCCGTCGACGACGATCAGCTCCAGCATCTCGTGCCGGGTGAACATCTCCACGGTGCCGGCCGCGACCTGGCGTTCGAGCGCCTGGTACGCGCCGAGCAGCAGCTGCTGGCCCGTCTGCCCGCGGGCGTAGAACGTACGGGAGACCTGGACGCCGCCGAAGGAGCGCGTGTCGAGCAGGCCGCCGTACTCGCGGGCGAACGGCACGCCCTGCGCCACGCACTGGTCGATGATCTCGACGCTGACCTGCGCGAGGCGGTAGACGTTGGACTCGCGCGACCGGTAGTCGCCGCCCTTGACGGTGTCGTAGAAGAGGCGCTGGACGCTGTCGCCGTCGCCCCGGTAGTTCTTGGCGGCGTTGATGCCGCCCTGAGCGGCGATGCTGTGCGCGCGGCGCGGGCTGTCCTGGTAGCAGAAGGACTTGACGTGGTAGCCCAGCTCGCCGAGCGTCGCGGCGGCCGAGCCGCCGGCCAGGCCGGTGCCGACGACGATGACCGACAGCTTGCCGGCGGTTCGCCGGGTTGACCAGCTTGCCGCCGAAGCGCCGCTTGTCCCAGCGCTCCTCGATCGGCCCGGCCGGCGCCCTGCTCGTCGCGGATCGGCTCGCCCTCGGTGTACAGCTTCATCGGCACGCACTCCGATCGTGACGATGACCGGCACGGACAGGAAGCCGAGCACGAGCAGCGGCCGCCACCGCGTCGGCGAGCAGCCGCAGGCCCCGGTAGCGGCTCGCGCCGGCCCCAGCCGAGCGTCTGGAAAGCGCTCCAGATGCCGTGCCGCAGGTGGAGCCCGACCATGACCACGGCGAGGACGTAGAACACCGTGACGTACCAGTGGGAGGGGGCGAAGTCGGCGACGACCTTGTCGTACGGCTCCGCGCCGCCGCCCTGGGTTGACCGCGCCGAACGTCAGGTCCAGCAGGTGCCAGACGACGAACAGCAGGATGACGATCCCGCCGTAGCGCATGACGTGCGTGGCGTAGCGGTTCTCGCGTGCCGCGGGCCGCGCCGCGTACCGCACCGGCCGGGCCCGCCGCGCCCGCCGGGCGAGGGAGACCGCGGACCACAGGTGCAGGACCACCGCGACGGTCGAGCACCACCTCGGTGAGGGTCAGGACGATGCGGTACGGCAGCGCGGGCTCGCCGATCGTGCGCAGCCAGTGCGCGTAGCCGTCGAAGTCGGCCCGGCCCAGGAAGATCTTGAGATTGCCGGCCATGTGGGCGACGAGGTAGAGAACGAGGATCGCCCCGGTCACCGCCATGACGGCCTTCTTGCCGACCGTGGAGCCGTACACCCGCCGCGGGAGCCGGCGTCCGCGTCGCGGATCGGCCGTACTGGGTCTGGCCGTACTGGTTCTGGAGGCGACACATTCGGAAGCTACGTCCGGTCTCGTCGGTGCGTCCAAGACATGATGAGGCTTGATTCGATAGCCGTAGGCTATTGAACATGCAGCTACAGCAACTCGCGTACTTCGTCGCGGTCGCGGAGGTGAGGCACTTCACACGCGCCGCCGAGACGCTACGCGTGGCGCAGCCGTCGCTGTCCAAGCAGATCAGGACGCTGGAGGCCGAGCTCGGCGCGCCGCTGTTCAGCCGGGCGCGCGGCAACATCACACTGACCCCGGCCGGGGAGGCGCTGCTGCCGCTCGCCCGGCGCATCCTCGCCGACGTGGAGACGGCCCGGCGCGAGGTGCAGGACCTCACCGGCCTGCGCCGCGGCCGCGTACGCCTCGGCGCCACGCCGTCGCTGTTCGCCGGCCTGCTCGCCGACGCGCTCGCGCGCTTTCGCGGCCGCTACCCGGGTATCGAGCTGCGCGTCGAGGAGGGCGGCTCGCGCGACCTCGTACGCGACCTGGCGCGCGGGCACCTCGACCTGGCGCTGATCATCCTGCCGCTGCAGAGCACCGACCCGGCGCTGGAGACCGCGCCGATCCTGCGGGAGGACCTCGTCGTCGTCTCCCCGCGCTCCGACCCGCCGCAGCGGCTCGCACGTCCGGATCGCGGACCTGCGCGACCGGCCGCTGGTGATGTTCCGGCAGGGCTACGACCTGCGCGAGGCGACACAGGCGGCCTGCCGGCAGGCCGGCTTCGAGCCGACGTTCGCGGTCGAGGGGGGCGAGATGGACGCGGTGCTGCGGTTCGTCGAGGCGGGGCTGGGGCTGGCGGTGGTGCCCTCGATGGTCGCTGGCCGGGCGGCCGGGACTGGCCGGGACGCCGCTGCGCCGCCGGGCCTGCAACGGACCATCGCGCTGGCGCACCGCAAGGACGTGCACCCGACGCACGCCGCGCGGGCGTTCCGCGAGACCCTGCTCGCCTATCTCGCCGACGCCGAGGCCCGCGACGAACTGCCCCGCGGCGTACGGCGGATCGGCGCGGCCGGCCGCTAGCCGGTGGTCAGGGCACCGCTCTCGCCGACCGGCGGCAGCCGGCCTCTCGGGTCCGGCGACCTCGCGTACGGGTCCCGCCGAGCCTGGCTAGCCGCCGATGACCTCGACGTCGGGGGCGAACTCCCGCAGAGCGCGGCCGAGCCGCCGCGGGGCGATGCGCCAGCCGCCGAGCCGGGTGGAGACCAGTCGCGGGCGGTCGTCGCGCTCCGGCGCGTATCCGCGCAGCGCGACCGCGCCCTGGCCGGCGCTCGCCCTCGGACGAGTGGAACTCGATCGCGGTGACCTCGTCCCAGTCGAACCACTCGCCCTTCGCCGGGCGGCCCGACGGGCACCAGTACACGCCCTTCTCGGGCGACCGCGAAGGCCACCGTGCCGCGGAGCACCCGGCGCAGCTCGACCGCGGCGAACACCGAGCAGCCCCAGCCCGGCCAGCGGCATCAGCCACTGCGCGCCGTACGTGGTCCAGCCCCAGGGATCGAGGTGTCCTCCCGGGCCGAAGGCGCGAGGCCCGGCGGTGGCGATCGGCGATCACGAACCCGGCGACGAGGACGGCGCCGATCGCGGGCGGGCACGGCCGGACCCCACCAGGCGTGGCGGACGACGTACGCTCCCGGCCCGAAGTGACTCCGGCCACGCACTCGGCACTCCCGTCCGCGACATTCGGCTGATGGCCCAGCATCGTAGTGAGGCGGGGGTGGCTCGTGTGCGGGCGAGAGCCGTCCGGCTTCCCCCGCGCGGCGTAACCGGACCCGGGCCGTGAAACCATCACATCCAGGCGTGACAATCCACATATGGAGACTCTGGCGTCAATAAACGCAAATCAGACGCTCGCCTACTCACCGGTAAGTGGGGAGATTCACATTCGGTGATCGCGCCTCGTATCGTGCTCGTGACAACTCCCTATTAACGTATGAGCGCCCCTGAGCAGAGGAGAGGCCCGAACCACCGGCGGCCCTCCCAGGTGGTGTGCCTTCGATGGAGACTCCCGCATGACGCAGACAACGGTGGACGCGCCGTCCAAGGATCGGGCCCAGATCCCGGCGCGCACCCTACGCAAGGATCGGTACTGGCTCAGCCCGCTCGACGACGTTCGTCTTCTTCGTGGCCTGGGTCGCGTACGCGACCGTACGCTCGATGATGGGCAGCAGCTACTGGGTGGACAAGTACCACTACCTGACGCCTTTCTACTCTCCGTGCGTCAGTAACGCGTGCCACGCCGGCTCGGCGGACTTCGGCACGTTCCTCCCGGCGAGCCTGCCGTTCTTCATTCCGTACGCGGTGATCTCGCTGCCGCTCCTGCTGGGATTCCGGCTCACCTGCTACTACTACCGGAAGTCCTACTACCGGGCCTTCTGGCTGACGCCGCAGGCGTGCGCGGTCCCGGACAAGCGCCCAGTGCGCAAGACGCCCGGCGCGTACACCGGCGAGACGCGGTTCCCGCTGATCCTGCAGAACGTCCACCGCTACTTCTGGGTGATCGCCGGCCTGATCTCGCTCGTCAACACCTGGGACGCGATCAAGGCGTTCCACGGCGCGGACGGCGGGTTCGGCATCGGGCTCGGCACGATCATCCTGTGGATCAACGTGCTCCTGCTCTGGGGCTACACCCTGTCCTGCCACTCGTGCCGCCACGTCGTGGGCGGACGGCTGAAGAGCTTCTCCAAGGCCCCGGTCCGCTACTGGCTCTGGACCCAGGTCAGCAAGCTGAACACCCGGCACGGACAGCTCGCGCTGATCACCCTCGGCACACTCGCGCTGACCGACGCGTACGTCGCGCTCGTCGCCCACGGAGCCTTCTCCGACCTGCGGATCTTCAACTAAGGACCACTCCAAGTGACTGAAATCGAAAGGCTGCAGTTCGACGTCGTCGTCATCGGCGCCGGCGGCGCGGGGCTGCGCGCCGCGATCGAGGCCCGGCTGCAGGGCAAGAAGACCGCGATCATCTCCAAGTCGCTGTTCGGCAAGGCGCACACGGTGATGGCCGAGGGCGGCGCCGCCGCGGCGATGGGCAACGCCAACTCGAACGACAACTGGCAGGTCCACTTCCGCGACACGATGCGCGGCGGCAAGTTCCTCAACAACTGGCGGATGGCCGAGCTGCACGCCAAGGAGGCGCCGGACCGCGTCTGGGAGCTGGAGGCCTGGGGTGCGCTGTTCGACCGCACCAAGGACGGCAAGATCAGCCAGCGCAACTTCGGCGGCCATGAGTACCCGCGCCTCGCGCACGTCGGCGACCGTACCGGGCTGGAGCTGATCCGTACCTGCCAGCAGAAGATCGTCTCGCTGCAGCAGGAGGACCACAAGGAGTTCGGCGACTACGACGCACGGCTCCAGGTGTTCGCCGAGACGACGGTCACCAAGCTGCTCAAGGACGCCGAGGGCAAGATCTGCGGCGCGTTCGGCTACATCCGCGAGACCGGCAGGTTCGTGGTCTTCGAGGCGCCCGCGGTCGTACTCGCCACCGGCGGCATCGGCAAGTCCTTCAAGGTGACCTCCAACTCCTGGGAATACACCGGCGACGGGCACGCGCTCGCACTGCTCGCCGGCGCGACGCTGATCAACATGGAGTTCGTGCAGTTCCACCCCACCGGCATGGTCTGGCCGCCGTCGGTCAAGGGCATCCTCGTCACCGAGTCCGTACGCGGCGACGGCGGCGTGCTGAAGAACTCCGACGGCAAGCGCTTCATGTTCGACTACATCCCGGACGTCTTCAAGGACAAGTACGCGACGACCGAGGAAGAAGCCGACCGCTGGTACGAGGACGCCGACAACAACCGGCGCCCTCCCGAGCTGCTGCCGCGCGACGAGGTCGCCCGCGCGATCAACTCCGAGGTCAAGGCCGGGCGCGGATCTCCACACGGCGGCGTCTTCCTTGACATCGCCTCCCGGCTCAAGCCCGAGCAGATCATCAAGCGGCTGCCGTCGATGCACCACCAGTTCAAGGAGCTGGCCGACGTCGACATCACCTCAGAGCCGATGGAGGTCGGCCCGACCTGCCACTACGTCATGGGCGGCGTGGAGGTCGACCCGGACACCGGCGCGGCACTGATCCCCGGCCTGTTCGCGGCCGGCGAGGTCTCCGGCGGCATGCACGGCTCCAACCGCCTCGGCGGCAACTCCCTGTCCGACCTGCTGGTCTTCGGGCGGCGCGCCGGCGAGGGCGCCGCGGAGTACGCCTCGGAGGTGACCGTCTCCGTACCGGAGGCGGAGGTGGAGGAGGCGATGGCCGAGGCGCTCGCACCGTACGGGCGCGAGGGTGGCGAGAACCCGTACGCGGTCCACCAGGAACTTCAGCAGACGATGAACGACCTCGTCGGCATCATCCGCCGCGAGGAGGAACTCGAACAGGCCATCGAGGCACTCGGCAAGCTGCGCGAGCGCGTGGGCTCGGTCTCGGTCGAGGGCGGGCGTGGCTACCACCCGGGCTGGCACCTCGCCCTGGACCTGCGCAACATGGTGCTGGTGTCCGAATGCGTCGCGAAGGCCGCCCTGGAGCGGCAGGAGAGCCGCGGCGGCCACACCCGCGACGACTATCCGGTGATGTCACCCGAGTGGCGCAAGGTGAACCTCGTGTGCCGCCGCCGTACCGCCGCCTCCGCCGCCGATGACTCCGGCGGCCTGGTCGAGCTCAAGCGCCAGCCCATGGACCCGATGCGCGACGACCTGATCGGGCTCTTCGATGTCGACGAGCTGAAGAAGTACCTGACCGCGGGCGAGCTCCCCGCTGAGGAGAACTGACATGGGCTACAAGGCGAAGTTCCGGGTCTGGCGCGGCGACGGCGGCGAGGGCGAGCTCAAGGACTACACGGTCGAGGTCAACGAGGGCGAGGTCGTCCTCGACGTCATCCACCGCCTCCAGGCCACCGAGGCGCCCGACCTGGCCGTCCGCTGGAACTGCAAGGCCGGCAAGTGCGGCTCGTGCTCGGCCGAGGTCAACGGCCGCCCACGCCTGATGTGCATGACGCGGATGTCGACGTTCACCGAGGACGAGACGGTCACGGTCACACCGATGCGTACCTTCCCCGTCATCCGCGACCTGGTCACCGACGTCTCGTACAACTACGAGAAGGCCCGCGAGGTCCCCTCCTTCGACGGCGGCGACGTCAAGCCGGGCGAGTTCCGCATGCAGCAGGTCGACGTCGAGCGCTCGCAGGAATTCCGCAAGTGCATCGAGTGCTTCCTCTGCAACAACACCTGCCACGTGATCCGCGACCACGAGGAGAACAAGGAACACTTCGCCGGCCCACGCTTCCTCATGCGCGTGGCCGAACTGGAGATGCACCCGGCGGACGTGGCGGACCGGCGTCAGATCGCCCAGGAGGAGTTCGGGCTCGGCTTCTGCAACATCACCAAGTGCTGCACCGAGGTCTGCCCCGAGCACATCAAAATCACTGACAACGCTTTGATCCCGATGAAGGAGCGCGTGGCGGGCCGCCGCTACGACCCGCTGGTCTGGCTCGGCACCAAGATCGGCATCGTCAAACGCGGCAAGGAGACCCCGAAGGCCTGAGAGATGCCTCTTCTGACGCCCGGCGGACGCACTTCGACCGGGCGTCAGGCGTCTGCCCCACGGGGACAGCCCTCGGCGTACACCGATGGATCTCCCCGAACCGCTTCTGCGCGATCCGCATGAGATCGGTCAGGTCGGCGGTCGCGTCACGGCCCACCACGCGACGCAAGAAGATGTCGATCCACGCGTCGCGCGACCCACAGCCGAAGGTCGCAGCCGCGAGGTAGGGCAACGTGGAGTTGCTCGGCGAACGGACGCCGAAACCGAACCCGAGCCGTGAGGGAAGCGGGCTCGGACGGTCCACCGCGACGTCCTTCATACGCGACGTGACCTCGTTCCTGCCGCCGGTGACATCCCACTCCACGACGAGCCGACCGTAGTCCTCCCTGTCCCTGGCACCGCAGATCGCCCTGTCCTTGCTCGCCATGGAGTTGCGGACCTCCCGCAGATCGCTCGTCGCCCCAGTGACGCCGCTCAGGGCCTCCTGCGGCACAAGGTCGCACCAGTACGGCGCCGAGTCGACCAACGCCCCCGAAGCGGCACGATCGGCATCTCCCGCAAGCGCCGCCGGCGACGGAACCTGGTGCCGCCCATGCCCACCCGACCCGCACGCGCTCACCGTGACGAGGTATAGCCGGAAAGGCCCACCGCGACGAGACCGGCCCGTCTCATGACACCCTTCACCCGGGCTTACAGCGGTGAACCTCACCGAACCGCTTCTCCGCGATGCGCACGAGGGCGGTCAGGTCCTTCGTAGCGTCCCGGCCGTGAGTCACACTGCGCAGGGCGAGATAGATCCACGGATCACGAGATCCGCAGTGAAAAAGAGAACCGGCCGCGTACGGCAGGTGAGACGTGCTGGGCGAATAAACCACGAAACCCGAACCCAGCGCTGCGGGAAGCCGCTGCGGATGATCGTCGGCCACCTGCTTGAGGCCAGAGACAAGCAGGTCACGCCCGGTTGTCAGGTCCCAGGTCAAACTCAGCGGACCATACTTCTCGGTGTCCTTCACACCGCACAGACCGAGATTCTTCGACTCAGTGGGCATTCGGAGCTCCGTCAGACCATGACGGAATCCGGCGACACGAGCCAACGCTTCCTTCGGCACCAGATCACACCAGTAAGGGGCGCGATCGGTCACTGGCCGCTCATCCGGTTTCTCCGTGCCCCCTTTGGGCGTCGGGAGCGGCGAGTCGTCAGAAGTCGACCTCGGCCGATGAGCGGTACACGCCGTTACGGCGAGGAGGCAGAGCACGACCGGCCAGCGGAACCTGGTTCTGTTCATGGCCCGCGCTCGCCGGGATTGATGCTGTTGAAACTGTTGACCGCGTCATCGTGGCTGCCGTTGACGGCGGACTTCAGGTCCTGGCTCAGCCGAGGCGCCGGGAAGTCATTGTCTTCACACCACTGTACGAAACGCTCAACCTTTTTCGGATCCTTCACCAACTTGTCGGCCGACAGTATCCTTCCGTTGACGGCGAAGATCTCTCCTTTCACCTTGACGCCGCCTGCGTTCGCGTGATCGATGGCGGCGGACAGAGTCATCTGACGAAGCAGCGCCTCGACGGCATGTTCGTCGCTGGCCGATCGCGCGTCCTGCTCAGCCGACCCGCCACCGCTCGCGGCCCGTTGGGACAACCAGTCGCCGATCTCGCTGTACCGACTCTTGACGACCTCGGCGTAAACGGCCTTCGAGACGCCACCGAACAACTGTTCGTAGGGAATCGGCACAAGACCGATTCCCTTCTCGATAAGGCCCTTGAATTGCGCGTTCACCTGATCTGTCTGTCTCACCGTGAGCGATCAGGGACTCACGGCGCATGGCGAGCAGATGGCCGATCAGGATCCCTTGGGAGATGAGCACGTTGTCGACCCGCTGGTTATGCGGCGTAGTGATCGTCCAAGACGGCATGAGCGCGCCCGATCTCGTCCCACACCAGTGATGAGAAAGCCTGGTCGTTCTGGCGACACGTCGGCGAAGAGGGCGTCGACGTCCTGGCGGTTCGGCCCGGGGGCCTTCCCGTCCGCGCCGAACAGGTCATCGGCCGCAAGCGCGTTTTCGAGGTCGCCGAGATGGGCGCTCATGATCTCGCCCAGCGCGGGTCGCAGGCTCGATAGGTCGTCGGCGTGGCCGTCGACGTCGGTGAACTTGAGGTGGTGGTCCTTGTCGTAGGTGAAGTAGCGCCGGACGTCGCGGCCGAGGATCTCGCTCGTCTCCTTGAAGAGTTTCTGTGACGTCGCGTCGTGGCCGGACATGGCGGCGTTCATGGTCTGGCCGAGTGCGGTGCCGTGGTCCGTGTAGGCCCACAGCGGGCGTCGCTCGTGGAGGAGGTATTCGAGGTCGGACTTCTTCGCTCCCGGCGGCGTGTGGTCGAGCAGCGCCTGCGCACCGGTCCTGTTCACGGCGGCGGCGCGCAGCAGTCCGTTCAGGAAGTCGGTCCGCCCTCCGGACGGCGGCTCGGCGGTCGGTCTGTCACCGGGTGGAGTGAGGGCCCAGCCCAGCCGCAGCAGGCCGGTCAGGTCGGGCATGGGTACGAGGGCTTCGCGCGGTAGGCCCGGAACGTACGGCGATACGGCCTGGGGTGGCTTGGCCGGCAGCCGTTTCGGCAGGTGCTCGCGGTCGTAGGCGATCATGTCGCGGCCGACGACCTGGAAGAAGCGGGCCGAGAACGGCGGGTGGCCGTCGCTCTGGTCAAGCAGGGTGGCGAGGGACTGGTAGCCGACATAGGCGTCCGTGGGGCCGCCGACCGGGAACCGGTGCTCGGCGCGCCCCTGCGCCTTGAGCCGTTCCAGGTACGGGTCGCCGACGTAGCCACCGCCCGACGGATCCGTCCCTGCCGCAAGGGCCTTGCTCAGCAGTTTCAGCGCTCTCTGGATACCCGCCTCATCGTCTCCGAGTTCGGGGCTGCGGCCGTCCATGTCGATCCGCAGCCGCTGCGCGAGAGCGGCGGGCAGCGTGATGACGCCATCCGGTCCGAGCCTTTTGAGCAGAGACTTGGCGAAGTCGGGGTCGGACGCCTCGGACGCGAACCGCGCGAGCCCGCTCAGCGCCTTCCGGTCTCCGGCCGCCGCCTTGCGCGCGAGATCGGCGGCGTCGGCGCCGTCCAGCCGGGCGCGGAGCGCGTCGAGCCGGTCGGGGACCTCCCAGAACGTCCCGCCACTCGCCTGAAAGGCGAAATTGATCTTCTGGCGTTCCATCGCGTGGACCAGGCGTTGGCGGCGTTGCAGATCGGCGGCCTGTTGACGCAGCCGGCTCGCCACTTCTCGCAGGCGAATGGCCGGCGCCGTGTCGAGCTGCGCTTTGTTGAGCTCGGCCCACAGGGCCTGGGCGAGCCGTTCGACTCCCGCCGCCGCCCGCGCGTGCTGACTTACCATCGTGTCGAAAGCGGGCTGCCGTACTCCGACGAAGGAGGGGTTGTACATCGGGCCGCCGCTCATGGGCTTTTCGGCAATCCGGCGAGCTTCGCCTGCACGCTTCTTACCGCGCTGGCGAGCTGTCCCCGCAGCTCACCGCGTTCTGAATGCACCGCCAAGTCCCGAACCGGCGTGCCGCCGGGCCCATCCAGGCACTGTCCTCCATCGCACCGCAGGTGGCGTCCAGGATGTGCCAATAGTCATCGGAGAGCCGCTGGATGCGTGCCATTGCGGCCTGTAACTCCACGGTCAACAATCGAAGATCACCGTCCGCCACAACAACCTCCCCCAATGCAGCAAGACGAGGGTGATGTTGCCATATTGTCGGGACGATGTCAGCCCCTAGTGGATATCCGGTCTAATATCGACCATAATTCCAGTTCATCCGAATCCACGAAGAAATGACGAATTCATCATGATCAATCCGCGCCGACCGCCTGGTCGATCGGGAAACGCGTGGCACCGTCCACGCGGCGCAGCCGCCGATAGCGAACCCGGACGGCATGGTCATGTGAACTCACGCGTCCGCCGGTCTAGCCTTTGACGGTGGCAGCCGAGGAGACCGAGATGTCCAACCCCTACGACGACCCCGGGCGTCGCCCGCCGCCCCCCCGCCAGGGCGAGCCCCACCCGTCGTACCCAGGCGGCCCACCACCGCCCTACCAGACCGATCCGCAGCAGGGCGAGCAGCCGAGCCAGTGCTCAGCAGCAGCCGGCGCCGGTGGCAGGCTCCGCCGCCCGGCCCTGCAGCACCAGCCTCGCGCCCGCCGGGCAGGTCTGCGCAGTGGCAAAGGCTTGTTCGGCGCCCTCTTCGACTTCAATTTCGACCGACATGGTCAGCACCCGGCTGATCAAGGCGTTCTACCTCTTCTCGCGTCCTGTTGACAGCCTGATCGCCGCTGTTCATGGCTGCATCGTCGGCATGTGGCGCTTCCAGTTCGGCTGGGGCTACTTCGGCGTCTTCCTCGTGCTCGTTCGCTCCGCCTGCTCTGGCTGTTCTCGCTGTCGGTCATCCGGATGTTCCTGGAGTTCCTGATCAACCAGTTCAAGATCACTGAGCACCTCAAGGCGCTGCGCGGAGCGGGAGGGGCTGCGCTGATCCCTGTCCTGGGCGCGCGCGGGCGCGTTAGGCTCGCGGAGGCAACGGCGGACGTGGCGAGGGACGGGTAGTGGCGGACATCGAGCGGCCGTCCGAGACGCAGCGCGACGGAACGCGCCGGGACACCCGAGACTCACCAGGCGTGACGCGCCGCGAGTCCGGGCCGCCCGCTCCCTCGCTCGTACGCCTCCCGGACGAGCTCGCCGACCGGTTCGAGCTGCTCGGCGACCTGCCCACCCAGGGCGCGGAGTCCGATCTCCTGCACGTACGCGACGCCGGCGGCACCGAGTTCGTCGTCAAGATCTTCCGGCGCGGCTTCACCGCCGACCGCGAGGTCTGGCGCAAGCTGCCCACGCTCGACTCGCCGCATGTCGTGCGCATTCTGGAGACCGGGCACGCCGAGGGCCGCGACTACGAGGTCATCGAGTACGTCGCCGCCGGCAACCTCCGCGTCGTCGGCGCGCGGCTGCCGCCCGCGCTGGTCGCCGAGGTCGTCGCGCAGCTCGCCGGCGGCCTGGACCGGCTGCACCGCGCCGGCATCGTGCACCGCGACCTTAAACCGGAGAACGTCCTGGTCCGCGGTACGGCCCCGATCCGCCTCGCCATCGCCGACTTCGGGCTGAGCCGAGTGATCGAGCAGAGCGTGGTCTTCGCCTCGTCCTCACGCACGCTCGCGTACGCGGCGCCGGAGTCCCTGTCGGGCCAGGTCTCTCCCGCGCGCGACTGGTGGTCGCTCGGCATCATCGTGCGCGAGCTGCTCACCGGCCGTACACCCTTCGCCGGTATGAGCGAGACCGCGGTCGTCGACCACCTCGCCACCCGTACGATCGACTGCGACGACATCGCCGACCCGCGCATGCGGCTGCTCTGCCGCGGGCTGCTCACCCGTGACCCGCGACGCCGCTGGTCCGGCGCCGAGGTCGAGCGCTGGCTCGCGGGCGAGAGCCCCGCCGTGGCCGAGCCGGAACCGCCCCGTACCCCGGCCTTCACCATCGGCGCGGCGCGCGGCGCGCTCTCCTTCGGCGGCCACGCCTACACCGACCGCGGCCTGCTGGCGCGGGCGCTTGTCGCGGACTGGGAGTCGGCCGCACGCTACTTCTTCGGCACCATGTTCACCCCGGTCGGGCCGAGCGAGGCGTGGCAGGCACTGCGCGAATGGCTGAACGGCTTCGACGACGACTCCGAGGGCCGGATCCGGCTGATCGACCAGTCACTGACCGCCGACCGGCCGCCCGACGTCAAGCTCCTGCACCTGCTGCGCTGGCTCGACCCGACGATGGCACCGCACTTCCTCGGTTTCCGCGTGCTCCCCGAGGATCTGCCCGGGCTCGCGGGAGCGGTCGATGACCGGCGGCATCCGGACCACGCGAAGGCCGCGCGCGTCGTACGCGCGCTGTGGGAGCTCCATCTGCTGCCCGAGTTCGCCGGGTTCGCCGGCGGCGACGAGCTGCCGGCGGCCAACGACCGCTGGCACGGGCTCGCCGCGGAGTGGAACCGCCTCGCCCACTGGCTGCGCGGGCAACTCCCGCGGACGGCGAACCGGTTTCCCGACGCGGGTGCGCCCGGCCTGGACGAGCCGCCCGTCGTGCTCGCGACCCTGCTCGCCCTCGCAGCCCGGCCGGCCGAGACCGAGGAGGCGCTGCGGTCGGCCGCCGACCGTGCCCTCGGGGACGCACGCGAGCCGGTCCCCTGGTTCGGCTGGCTGTCCGGCCAGGCCGGCGACGATCCGCTGCGCCGCCTGGCCCTCGTACGCGCCGCGCCCGACGCGGTGCTGGAGATCGAGGGGGCGGCCCGCCACCGTCAAGAGGCCGAACTCCGCGCCGAGGCGGGCCGGCGGCACTGGGACGAGCACGAGCGAAAGCGTCTCGCCGGCCGGCCGGCGGCGATGGTCCGCGCCGTGCTCTGGACGCTGCCGCTGCTCGTCGTGTGGACCGGCGGCGGCTGGTTGCTCGGGCAACTGCGCGACGCGGCCCAGAAGGACAGCTTCGGCGGAGTCGGCGCGGTCGGCGCGCCGACGACGCTGCTCGTGATCGCCGCCGTGTCCGCCTGGCTCGTCGGTGTCGCCTGCGAGGTGTTCCTCGCGTCCCGCCAGGGCGCGGACTACCTGCCGCTCGGCCCCTGGTCCGCGCTGGCCAAGGGCCTCGGCGGGGTCAAACGGGGCGTCTCGGGCGTCTCCCGCACCCTGTCGGGGACCACCCGCCGCCGCGGGCCGGCCGGGTGCGGCATGCTGCTCATCGTGGCGCTGGTGCCGCTCGTCGTGCTGCTCGTCGTGGTCGCCACACTGATCTCGATCGCCTGGCTGCTGTGGCTGGCGATCCTCATCGCAGCGTCGATCGCGCACGTCGTGGTGACCGGCGTACGCATGCAGCGGTGGCGTCAGGAGCGCGAACGCGCGCGGGAACAGGCCGTGGGAGGACGACTGTGAGCAGCGGGGTCGAAGCGGACATCGCTCTGGACGCGGCGGTGATCGCCAGCCTCGGCCTGATCCGCGTGCTCGGCGGGGCGACGAGCCTGGCCGCCCTGGGCACCGGCGCCCTCGCCGGGCTGGCCGAGGAACGCGCCGAGATCCGCGCCCGCCGGCTGCGCGAGATCCGCCGGCACGAAGAGGCGATCACCGAGGTGCTCGACCGCAACGCCCGTATCGCCGCGCTGGCGTCCTCGGCCGACCGCAACGACGCCGAACTCGCGCTGCCCACTCCGCTGGAGCCGGGTGAGCGGCCGGCCGACGAACTCATCACGTGGTGCGCCGAGGCCGACGCCGCACTCGCCGTCGCCGAGGAGTCGCTCGCCACGGCCATCGCCACGGCCGCGACCGGCCGTATCTTCGCCACACCCGAACCACTGGCCGCCGCGCCCGAGGGCCCGGCGGCGGCGCCTCCGCCACCCGCGCTCGCGAGCACGATGGCACGCGTCCTCGCGCGGCTGCTGCCCGACATCACCGACGCCGACCGGCGCGCGGTCACCGAGGCCGCCGAGTCGGCCGCCGCCGCGGCCACGCAGGGCGAGGCCGAAGGCCGCCTCACCGAGGTGCGCATTCGCATCCAGGAGGCCAACGAACAGGCGCGCCGCAGACGCGACGACCGGGCCGCCGCGGCGCGGTTCCTCCGCGAGCTGGCCGCCCACCCGGACGCCCGCGGCGTGCGCGAGCATCTGGAGCGGATCGCCGGCGGCGACCAGGCGTTCGACGACGCGCTGCGCGCCGAGGCCGTACGCCTCGTGGGCGAGCTACAGCGCCAGGCCGAACACCGCTACGTCGCGGCCACGCTGAGGGAGGCGTTCGAGGAGCTCGGCTACGACGTGGGCGGGGGTTTTGAGACGCTCACCGCGAACGACGGCGAGGCCGTGCTCACCCGTGGCGACTGGGGCCAGCACGCGATCAAGGTACGCGTCGAGGACGCGCGCCAGGTCCGCATGGCGCTGCTGCGCACCGAGCCCGGAGAGAGCGCCGACCAGCGGCGGCTCGACGTCGAGCGCGAGGAGCAGTGGTGCGCTTCCTTCGAGGCCGCACGCGAGCGCCTGGACGCCGCCGGGATCCACGCCGACGTACGCTGGCGGATCGAGCCCGGCGAACAGCGCCTGCCGATCATGCGACAACGCCGCACCCGCCAGCAGCCGCGCGCCCGCCAGCGCGAACGGGACCGCTGACTCCGGGCGGAGCAGCGGCCCGCCAGCGTACGGTGGCCAAGCGCCCGCACGGCGACGGCGTCGTCACCGCGCGGCCGAGGACGCGCATGCCTCCACATTTGGATGCGAGCGGCCACGCCGCCGGGCGGCGGTCAGCTCTGGCGCTTGCCGCGTGCGCGCTTGCGCTCGCGCTCCTTGCTGTCCAGGACGACCTTGCGGAGCCGGATCGCCGCCGGGGTCAGCTCCACGCACTCGTCGTCGGCGACGAACTCCAGCGCCGCTTCGAGGCTGAGCGCCCGTGGCGGGGTCAGCCGCTCGAAGGCCTCGGCGGTGGAGGACCGCACGTTGGTCTTCTGCTTCTCCTTGGTGATGTTGACGTCCATGTCGTCGGCACGGGAGTTCTCGCCGATGATCATGCCTTCGTACACCTCGGTGGTCGGCGCGACGAACATGGTGCCGCGCTCCTGCAGGTTGAACATCGCGTACGCGGTGGCGGCACCGGCCCGGTCGGAGACCAGGGAGCCGGTCGGCCGGGTGCGCAGCTCGCCGAACCACGGCTCGTACCCCTCGAACACCTGGTGCGCGATGCCGGTGCCGCGGGTCTCGGTCAGGAACTCGGTGCGGAAGCCGATCAGTCCGCGTGCCGGGACCAGGAACTCCATCCGGATCCACCCGGTGCCGTGGTTGGTCATGTGCTCCATGCGGCCCTTGCGGACCGCGAGGAGCTGGGTGATCGCGCCGAGGTACTCCTCCGGCGCGTCGACCGTGAGCCGCTCCACCGGCTCGTGCAGCTTGCCGTCGATCTCCTTGGTGACGACCCGCGGCTTGCCGATGGTCAGCTCGTACCCCTCGCGGCGCATGGTCTCCACGAGGATGGCCAGCGCCAGCTCGCCGCGCCCCTGGATCTCCCAGGAGTCGGGCCGCTCGGTCGCCAGCACGCGGACGGAGACGTTGCCGATGAGTTCGCGGTCCAGCCGGTCCTTGACGAGGCGGGCGGTGACCTTGGTGCCCTTCTCGCGGCCGGAGAGCGGCCCGGTGTTGGTGCCGATCGTCATCGAGATGGCCGGCTCGTCGACCGTGATGAACGGCAGCGGGCGCGGGTCCTCGGCATCGGCGAGGGTGTCGCCGATCATGATGTCCGGGATGCCGGCGATGGCGATGATGTCGCCCGGGCCGGCCTCCTCGGCGGCCTTGCGCTCCAGCGCCTCGGTCATCAGCAGCTCAGTGATCTTGACCCGGTCGATGGTGCCGTCGTGCTTGCACCACGCGACCTGCTGGCCCTTCTTGATGACGCCGGAGTGCACGCGGCACAGCGCGATCCGGCCGAGGTAGGAACTCGCGTCGAGGTTGGTCACGTGCGCCTGCAGCGGCGTGTCCGGGTCGTACGCGGGCGCGGGGATGCTCTCCCTGATCACCTCGAACAGCGGCTCGAGGTCCTCGCTGTCCGGCATGCCGCCGTTGTCCGGCTTGTTGCGGCTGGCCCGGCCGGCCTTGGCGGAGGCGTAGACGATCGGGAAGTCGATCTGCTCCTCGGAGGCGTCGAGGTCCAGGAACAGCTCATAGGTCTCGTCGACCACCTCGGCGATCCGCGCGTCCGGCCGGTCGACCTTGTTGACGACGAGGATGACCGGCAGGTTCGCGGTGAGCGCCTTGCGGAGGACGAACCGGGTCTGTGGCAGCGGTCCCTCGGAGGCGTCCACGAGGAGCACGACGCCGTCGACCATCGACAGCCCGCGCTCGACCTCGCCGCCGAAGTCGGCGTGGCCCGGGGTGTCGATGATGTTGATGGTCATGCCGCCGTGCAGGACCGCGGTGTTCTTCGCGAGAATCGTGATGCCCTTCTCGCGCTCCAGATCGTTGGAGTCCAGCACCCGCTCGTTGACGTCCTGGTTGTCGCGGAACGCCCCGGACTGCCAGAGCATGGCGTCGACGAGGGTCGTCTTGCCGTGGTCGACGTGGGCGACGATGGCAACGTTACGTAGATCGTCCCGAATTGCGATGGGCATGCGTGCGGGCTCGCTTCATGTGGTCTGGGAGTCGCCGCGGGATACGCGCGGCAGCACAAGTCTACTTGGCTCGCCAAGGCCGCTCGGTCGGCCGACGTCCGCGGGCCGCGGACACGGGCCGACCTGCGGACATGTCGACCACCGGCCCGGGAACCGCTCATCGGGGACGACCTGCATGAACACTGGGCAATCTCCGGCAACCGATCTGGGGGGCCTCGCGTCGAAGGAGTGTGCGGGGCGCCTCGATCCTGGCCGGAGCATTCACCGGGGCGTCCCGCCACCTGTGGCCTCTCGCCGCGGCTTCCTCCGCGCGTTCCGGCCGGAGCGTTCACCGGGAGCTTGCCACCGATCGAGGCCGGCGCATCCCGTCATCCGGCGGCCCGGCGCGTACGGGCCGGGGCGCCCCGCTCGACCGCGCGCCCAGGTCAGCGCGTCGGCGGGACCCTCACGAGGCGTCGCCGAGGTGCCGTTCGAGGGTCTCGACCTTGGTGGTCAGGCCGTCCACGACACCCGCACGGACGTCGGCCTTGAGGACCAGGCTCACCCTCGGCGCGCCGGCGGCCACCGCCTCGACCGCGCGGCGTACGACGTCCATCACCTCGTCCCACTCGCCCTCGACGCTGGTGAACATCGCGTCCGTACGGTTCGGCAGCCCGCTCTCCCGTACGACGCGCACCGCGTCCGCGACGTACTCCCCCACCGACTCGCCGACGCCCAGCGGCGTCACGGAGAAGGCAACGATCATCGAGTCTCCTTGAGGTGAACGCGGATCGCCTCGAGCACCCGCAGGTCGGCCGGCAGCCAGGGCACGTCGAACAGCTCCGGCCTCGCTCAGCCAGCGCAGGTCGGAGTGCTCGATCGCGGCCGGCTCGCCGCTCGTGATCGTCGCGGTCCACACGTGCATGACATACCCGTTGTGCAGCGGCCACTCCTCGCCGATGCGCTGCCCCACGACGACGTCGACGCCGAGCTCCTCGCGGCATTCGCGGGCGAGCGCCTGCTCGTCGGTCTCACCGGGCTCGACCTTGCCTCCCGGGAACTCCCAGCCGCCGGCCAACTCGGGCGGCGCCGCCCGCTGCGCCGCCAGCAGCCGGCCACTGGCAATGATCGCCGCACCTACGACAAGGCTGCGCATGGCACTCACCGTCCTCTCATTCCTCGGTGACCACTTCACCGTGACCCGCGCACTTCGCCGCGCCCCTGACACGCGCGAGACCGTACACGGCCGCGAAGACCTCGGCTCGGCCGCACGCGAACAAGACCGGGCACGGAACGAAGGGCGCAGAGCGCGCAAATCCCATGCACCGGGTGTGGGACGACGGCTCGCCGAAAGGTGACCGGCTGGACCGGACGGACGACATCGCGACCGAACCGAGGCTCCGCGTACGGCTCCGCCGTCACAGCCTCTTCGTCGGGCCGTTGTGACCGTTGTGGGCGGTCGGGCGGGTGAAGCCGACGGGACCGCCGGGGTAGGTCTTGTAGTTCTGGAGCTTCACGACGTCGCCGGTGTGGGGGGCGACGATCATGATGCCTTTGGCGGGGTTGTAGACGATGCCGACGTGGCCGGGCCCGCTGTGGCCGTGCAGGTACTCGAAGTAGACCAGGTCGCCTGGTTGTTCCTGGCCCTTGGGCACGGAGGCGCCCCACCAGTACTGAGCGTCGGAGAGCCGGGGGATGGTGATGCCGGCGCTGCGGTACGCCGCGCTGGTGAGGCCGGAGCAGTCGAAGCTGTTGGGGCCGACCGCGCCGTAGACGTACGGCTTGCCGAGCTGGGCCTTGGCGAAGGTGATCACCTTCGCGACGACGGCGTTCGGCGCGGCGGGGGCGCCGTTCATGTCGACGCACGAGGGGCCGTTGGCCTGGACGACGTCGAAGCTTCCGCCCGCGTACTTCTGCGCCGTCGACAGGACGTTGTTCACGTACGACACGAGGTGGTTGTACGCGAAGATCGCGGTGCGCATGTGGGTCGGCGCGCCGCTGGCTATGAGGTAGGCGCGCGGCGGCCGGAATGGCGTCCGGCGGGATCGTAGCGGTCCTTCTTGCCGTCGCCGTTGCCGTCGACGCCGAAGATCTTCCACGTGCCGGGGATGAACTGCATCGGGCCACCGGCGTGCATGGAGTTCTCGCCGCTGGTCACGCCGGGCGCCTTGAGCTGGCCGTGCTGGGTCTCCACCCAGCCGATGCCGGCCAGGACGTTCCAGGGGATGCCGTACTGCTGACCGGCCTTCTTGTACAGCGCCAGGTAGTTCGACGGGATGCCGCTGGCGTCGCACGGACTGCTGGGGCTGGAGGCCCGCCCCGGAGGTGTCGGTGCAGTCTCCGCCGCTGCCCGCGCCCTGGTAGAGCTGGTTCGCGCCGAAGAACAGCGGGATCGCCACCAGGCTCATCATGAAGAGTGCGGCGGCACCCCCGATGATGATGATCGGAAGCCGGACCGCACCGCGGTCGGTCCTCGCGAGACGGTTAAGGGAGATAATACGACGGTCATTGTCACGCCCCCCGAAGTCGATGCCGCGGAGCCGGCAAAGCTTCATTTCATGCCTCTCACTTATCACCTACGTCTGCCGGTGCGAACGCGAACACCACCCAGCCGCCGCCGGACCTCGTCATCGTGACGGCGTACTGCTGACTGGTCTCGCTGGTCTTGCCTCCCTTGGTGATGTGCTGTTTCCCGGTGGCAAGAAAGATGAGCTGGTCCTTTGCCATGTCGCGCAGCGAGTCCAGCGTGGCGTCGGAGGTGGAGACCTCCTGGTCCTGCTTCCGCTGCGCCAGCACGCCCGGCGCCGAGGCGCCCTGCTGGAGCTGGTCGCCAGATCAGGAGTGACCATGGCGCGCATCCGGTCGACGTAGACCTTCGGGTCCTCGTCGAGCGGTACGTGCCGTACGCGGCGGTGAAGCGGCGCGCGACGTCGGCCGCGGTGGTGAAGTCGTTCTGGGAGAACGGCAGCATCGAGTAGATGTCGTAGGACCCCGGCGACGGCGTCGTCGAGGGCGTACTCACCGGCGGAGCACCGGCTCACCGGCTGCGTCGTCGTGCTCGCCGTCGGCGTGGCGGCGTGCCGAAGCGCGCGTGTGCCGGTGCCCTCCACCTCCGATCGTGAGGAAGACACCGGCGGCTGCCAGCACGACGACCAGCCCCGCGAACAGGAGCTTGCGCTGGCGGTCCGTCAGATCCATCCGCAGCTCACTCTTCGCCGTCGTCGCGTTTCACAGGGCGCAGCCAGAACGGCATCGCCGGAGCGTCTTCGCGTGACTTGTCGGACCACAGCGGCGGCGGCGCCTGCCGGCCACCGCCGTCGGCAGCGGCACCGCCGCTGTCCCGGCCCTTGCCAGCGCCGGCCGCGGGGTCCCGCTTGGCCGGCCGCGGCCCGGGCGTTCTTGGGCGGCGGAGCGCTCGGCCCGCCGGAGTCCCGCCGCGGCGTCGCACGCCCGCCGGAACCGCCGCCGAGCCAGCCACGCCCGCCGCCGGAACGCGCTGCCCGGACGGGCCGCCGGTAGGACGGGCCGTCCTTGTCGCTGCCGCCACCGCCGAACCAGCCACGGCCGCCGTTCTCGCCGCCCTGAGCGCGGTGGCGGCCGGTGCCGGCGCCCGACGCGCCGCCGGACGACTGGCCGCCGGCACTCCACGGCCGCCCGCGCCCCAGCCGGACCCCGGCGGCCGCCGGCGGCCGGCCGCTCCCGCCGCTGGGCGCGGCCGGCCGGCGCTCTTCGCGTGGAGCCGAGAGCCGGCCGCGGACCGCCCGGCGCCGGCACCGGGACGTGGACCGACGAGCGTCCGCCGTTGACCTTGCCGCCCGACGGCGACGCCGGAGGCTGTGACGCGCGGGGACAGGTTGAGCGGCGGCGCGCTCCCGCGCGGGGCGCCGACCGCCTTGGCCGCGAGCTGCGAGGCTCGGCCACGTCGCTCGGAACCGACGGAGGCGCCGGTGCCGCCGACCCCGGCCGGGTCGCGGGCGGCCAGGTCGAGCGTCGCGTGCGTCGTCGATCACGACGAGGCTCGGTGCGGTCGTCGTCGGCCCGGCCTCGCGCTTGGCCCAGCGGCCGAACCGGTAGCCCGCGGTGCCCGGCACGGCGGCGGCGGCGATCGCCGTGCTGCGCTTGCGCGTCTCCCGTACCGCCTGCTCGAGATGCTCCTCGCTCTTGCGGGAGCCGACGGCCGAGTAGCCGACGGAGGCGAACAGGTGCTGGAACGGCTTGCGGTAGATGAACGCCGCGAGCGTGACGAGGGAGATGAGCAGGATCTGCAGCCCCCACGGCAGGCTCTCGGCCATGACCAGGCCGTAACGCCCACAGCAGCAGGGCGAGCACGCCGATCAGCGCCGCCTGTTTGAGCAGCGTGGAGAGCAACAGCTCGAACCAGCGCACCGCGATGACCCGCCCGATGCCCGGATGGATGCCGATGCCCAGGAAGATCGGCCCGGCCACGAGCAGCAGCAGGAACGAGATCTTCAAGACCATCAGCATGACCGCGATGACGAGGACGAGCAGGCCGGCGACCAGCGCGGCGATCAGCGCGCCGAAGGAGACGGCCAGCCGTGACGTCCAGTTCTTGCCCTGGAAGAGTGGGTAGACGCCGGGATAGTTGTTCTTGATGTTCTTGGCGACGGCCTTGTAGTCGTCCGCCTTCTGGTCGATGTTCGGGTTTCGTCGCCGGAGTAGGTCTCGGTGAGATCGACCGCCTGGGCCGACAGCAGCTTCGCGCCGTTCTCCTGGACGATCTTGCTCTTCGCGTCGTCGGTGCCGAACTCGCCCATCAGCCACGGCTTGCAGACCAGCGTCACCCACAGCCCGTTGGCGTTGCGGGTGACCGCGTCGTTCTGCACGGCCTGCTGGGCGTCCGGGCCCGCCCGGGATGCAGGCCGAGGCGTTGGCGTTGCTCTGCGGCAGCGCGGCGTTGAACGCCGCCGTCGCGCCGTTGGACACTTTCGTGCCGAGAGTCGTGAAGTCGCTGGGTCTGCCGATCAGCCAGACGAGCGCGACCATCGCGAGGACCATCCAGATGGTGCCCTCGGCCACGCGGCTCGCTCGTCGCCGGATCAGGCCCCACCAGGCCAGCCACAACGCGCCGAGGATGACCACCCACGACCAGTACTTCGCGCCGAAGGTGTTGCCCATGCCGCGGATGACCCCGTCGACGGTGCTTCTTCAGCCAGCCGAGCAGCGACTCCGACGCCGCGGCCTGGTAGATCGTGATCGTCGTCCGGTCGAACGCCTTGGCCAGCGTGAAGACGACGTTGGAGATCGAGTTGCCGACCATCGCCATGGCGTCGGAGCAGCCCATGTCGACGGCGTGCCACGACTGGCCCTCGGTGCCGTAGCGGTCGTAGTAGGTGAGCTTGTTCGGCTGCGCCTTCTGCAGCTGCCGCGCTCGGGTAGTCCGGCGGCTTGACCATGCCGTCGATGCCCGGAGCCGTACTCCTCCGGGGAGGGGTGGTCGGCCGGCGAGCAGGCGTCGTTGGGGTTCGGGCCGATGGCGGTCGCCGCGCTGGCGACGCCCAGCGGGCTGAGCGACGAACACGGCCATCAACAGGAGGATGAGAAGCGACCTGCGCTTGCCCGCGGGGCTTCGTCGGGTTCCGCGACCTTTCGCCGACGGCGGGTGGGGGGCACCCTCATCGCGGAACCTCCTGGGTGACTTCGGTCGCCGGGTCGTGCGGAGCATTCTGCGGGCCGGGGCGGCCCGCCGTTGCCGCGGGCCGTGCGCGCCGAGTCGACTTCTCCGGGCTTGGCGCGGGTCGGGTTGGTGTCGAGCCAGCGGAGCAGCTCGTCGGAGACGAGGTCGACGCCGATGCGCCCGGCCCGTCCGTCGAGGTCGCGGAAGATGCACTCGCCGTTGCCGAGGTTGCGCAGGACCGCCTTGTGCTCGTCGGAGTTCTCCACCCCGAGCAGGGCCATCACGTTGCCGACCTCGTTGCGCTCCGTGGAACGGAACGCAGTAGACCGACGACAGGCAGTTCGTCACCTGCTCGTTCAGGAGGTCGCCGGCGTTCTGCGAGACCAGGATCAGGGCGGTGTTGCGCGACCGGCCCATCCGCGACACCTCGGGGACCAGCTTGGCGCCCTCGGGCGTCTGGGTGATCGCCCACGCCTCGTCCAGGAAGATGGCCTTGGGCAGGTGCCGGTCGAGTCCGTGCATCAGCCGCCGCGCGAACTGCGACACGAGGTACATCAGCGCCACCGACAGCCGCTGCTCGTAGGAGTAGTCCTCGCGGGAGATGGCGACGTCGGGCAGCGTCAGGCCGCCGAGGGTGAAGACCGTGGTCCAGCCCGCGGTGTCGATGCGCTCGCCGCCGGAGGGGTCGAAGCAGAGCCGGGCGAGGCGCATCTCCGACATCGAGCGCAGCACCGCGCCGAGGTTCTTCGACGCCGGGTCCTCGGAGGCGTCGAGGTAGTCGACGACCTTGCCGAGCGAGGGCTGCGGCTGGTTGGCCACCGCCCCGACCGCCTGGATCATCGCCGACTCGCGCTCCTCCGACATGCGCGGAAGCAGCAGCCGCAGCGTCTCGGTGGCCATCGTCTTCTTGGCCGCCAGGTCGTCGCCGAAGCTGAACGGGTCGAGCAGCCCGGGCGCCGCCGACCCGAGCGGCAGCACCCGCGCCCGCCGCCCGCGCCTGCGCAGCAGCTCGACCAGGGACTCCGCGTCGCCCTTGGGGTCGATCGCGGCGATCGTCACCCCGCGCAGCGCCATCTGGTAGATCAGCAGCAGCGCGAGCGTCGTCTTGCCGCCGCCGGGCTCGCCGGTGATCGCGACGGCGGTCGGGCCGGTTGCGCGCGGCGGCCACCAGCGGGTCGAAGTGCACGACGCGAACGGGCCCGGCCGAGCGTCTCGCCGATGTACGGGCCGACCCAGCCGGAGGCGCTCTCGTCGAGCCGGTCGCCGAGGTCGACGGTCGCGGTCGGCATGCCGCCGGCGATCGTGCGCAGCGGCTGGCGCTGGGCGTAGGCGTTGACCCGGATCCGGTCGCCCGGCAGCGACTCGCAGAACAGCGAGAACTGGTCGCCGGTGGAGCAGACGATGTCGATGCCGAGGTCGCGGTAGTGCTCGACCACCGCGTCGACCCGCTGCTGGAGGAGTTCCTCGGTCGGCGCCGACACGATCAGCCGGTGCCAGCCGTACACGAACGGCAGCCGCTCCTTGGTGATGCCGTGCTCCAGCATCCGCGCCGCGTCGATCTGCTCGGCCAGCGCGATCGGCGCCTCCGCGCCGGCCTCGCGGATGTGCTGGTCCATGTCGCGGGCGTGCGCGAGCTTGCGCGAGACGTCCTTGGACGCCTTGGCCGGCGGGACGAGCTTCATCCGCGCCGACACCTCGACCGGGAACGGCAGCGCGTCGGCGAAGTGCAGCCACGGCTCGCCGTCCGGGAACGGCATCAGGTCCGGGAAGCGGGCGAACGACAGGTACGCGGCGTAGGAGGAGCCGTCCGGCTGCTCCATCCGCAGGTTCGACCGGCCGTTGACGATCGAGCCCTCGACCAGCGTCTCGATCTCCCCCGCGCCCCACGTGCGGCGCGGCGTGGCCGACGGCGGCGGGTCGGTGAGCGCCCCGCTCGCCGCGTGCTGGAACAGCCACGCGACCTCGGTCGGAGGTGGCGTGCCGCGCGTACAGGGCGCTGCCGGTGAGCGCCCGGCCGAGCCGCTCGGCCTGCTCGGTCCAGCGCGCGATCTCCTTTTCCGGGATCGCGTCGTCGTGCAGCCCGAGCGCCTCCTCGCTGCGCTTGTAGAGGCCGAAGAGCTGGCGGAACGCCCCGCCGGACAGCTGCGCGCCGACCCCGCGCGGGCCGAGCCGTACGCCGAGGTAGACCTCCTTGGTCCAGAAGTCCTTCGACCAGACGTG
The DNA here is from genome assembly GCA_963799975.1 of uncultured Actinomycetota bacterium. Classification (GTDB taxonomy): domain Bacteria; phylum Actinomycetota; class Actinomycetes; order Streptosporangiales; family Streptosporangiaceae; genus Actinoallomurus. Next base: position 3,552,156 of record CAWCZF010000006.1, read on the forward strand.
GGCGTACATCTCCTCGAGATAGTCGCGCCAGCCCGGGCCGCCGTCGGAGGTCTGGTCCAGCGCCAGCGCCCACTCGGCCGCGGGGTAGGTGCGGTGCGCGATGCGCAGGTGGATCTCGGCGTCCTGCATGCGGATGCCGGCCATCGCGATCGTGATGTTGGTGGCGAGCGCCTCGCGCTCCTCGCCCGTGGTGAACTCATACGACACCGTCGGCAGCCGGAAGTAGGCCCACGCCGCGTTGTCGGTGAGCAGGATCCGGTCGTCGAAGTAGCGTACGGCCAGCCTGCTGCGGACCTTGGACGGCCTGCTCATCGGTGACCTCCCCGCTCGTCGCTCATCGTGCCGAGGAAACGACGGGACCGCGCTTTCGTGGACGGCCTGCCACCCTCGGCGATCCGCCGCGCGCGCGGCCCACAGGTCGACTCATCGGGAGAACTCCTGCTGTGCGTAGCGGTCGGGGACTTGGACGAGGCCGCCGGCGACGACACCGCCGAGCGCAATGTAAGCCTTGCGGGTGGATGCGCGCAGCGTACGCAGCTCATTGCGGGGTGCGCGGTCGAGGCTGAGGTGGTCATCCCACGGGATTCGCACGAGTGCGCGGCACCGGCCACGCGCCACGGACTCGGCCTGCTCGACGTCGTCCATGCTGCGCCGGCTCACGCCGTTGATCACGGTGACGGCCTTCGCGCGCAGTTCCTCGTAGCCGTGCCCGTCGAGCCACTCGAACGTCATCGCCACCGCCCGCGGCGCGTCGGAACTGGCCGGCGCCACCAGCACGATCTGGTCGGCGTACGGCAGCACTCGCGCCACCACGGCGGCCGCGGCGTCGAGCAGCGTGACGGCGTAGAAGCGGTCGAGCGTACGCATCGCGAGCGCGTAGTCGCGGTCGTCGAGGGCCTGGACGGGGTTCTTGCCCGCGGCGACCACCTCAAGACCGGACTTGGACACGGAGGTGTAGCGGCGCATCATCTGGTAGCCGGTGACCTGGTCGGCATGCGTGATCAGCGAGGTGAGCGTCTCGCGGGTCTCGGTGCGGGTGCGCCGAGCCATCGCGCCCGGGCCGGGGTTGACGTCGATCGCCACGATCCGGTCCCCGCGGTTCTGGGCGAACGTGTGACCGAGCATGAGGCCGGTCACCGTCTGCCCGGCGCCGCCGGTGCAGCCGAGCACGACGACGCGGCGAGCGCCCTCGAAGGCCGTGCGGACCCGCTGCTCGTAGTCGCCGTCGCCGCCACCACCGCCGGAGAAGATCCGGCGGAGCCCGCGACCGTCGTCGCCGTCGTCCTGGTCATGTCCCGAGGAGGCCGGCGGACCGGGACGTACGGGAGAGGCCGGGCCGGAGCGAACAGCCGCGGGCGGGCGACTCGGGCGGCGTCGCGCCACGGTCACGGCCCGGCGGCGTGCCCGGCCGAGCAGAGGGCACGCCCGTACGGGGCGGGGGTGCGCCCGGCCGGGTGGGCGCGCTCTGCTGTGACGCCGCGGCCGGAGGCAGCGGGACCTGCGACGGCGCGCCGGGGCGGGCGGCCGGTGGCCTCGGCGGCACGATCGGGTGCGCACCGGGCCGGGGCGGCTCGGGCCGCTGTCCGGGACTCCCGGCGGGGCCCTCTCCGCCCCTCGGCGCGGGCGCGGGCCGTTGCGTCGGACCTGGGCCTGCTGCCGGGCTCAAGGTCGGAGCTGGAGTTGAGGTCGGGTCCGGCACCGGGGTACGACCCGGTTCCTGCTGCGATCTCCCCGCGGGCGTGCCCGCGCCCGGCCTCCGCGTCTCGCGCGAAGTCGCCGGTTCCTCGCCGTAGGACCGGCCGCGGCCCTGACCGCCAGCAGGCCGCCCGAACGGGCCTGGTGGCGGAATCTGCGCCGGCCGGCGCTGCGCCGGCACACCGTCTTCGCCCGGACGCCCGGAATCGTCGCGCGACCTGGCGGGCCACACGACCTCGTCGGTACGGGCCGCGGCGAGTGCGTCCTCGGCGTCTGCCGGGGCGGCCGCACCGCTCTCGGCCGTCGATTCGGCCGCCGGCCGCTGCTCCGCGGCCGGCACGGACGAGCGATCCGGCCGCTGTTCCGCGGCCGGCGTAGACAAGTCGTCCGGCCGCTGCTCCGCGGTCGGCGTGGACCAGGCGGCTGGCTCCCCGGTCCGCGAAGGGGTCCCCTCCGCGGGCATGATCGCGGTGTCGCGGCCCCGATCAGAGGTCGGAGCCGAGTCCTGTCCGGCGGCCGGTACGGGCCAGACGGCATGGTCCTGCTCGGACGCCGAACCAGTCGAGGTGGGACGGTCCTGGGCCGCAGCCGATGGGGAAGCGGTGGCCGGGGCCTGGCGGTGAGTGGGCTCGCGGTCTGCGCCCGGCGTCGACGGGGGGCCCGGCGGCGGTGTGTCGCGCTCTCGTTCGCGCGCGCGGGCGGACGAGGCAGGGGGCTCGTGCGCCGTCGGGCGGCGGCTGCCCGGTTTCGCGTGGCGGCCGCCCGGCACCAGACGGATGACCGGTGCCGGCGGCGTTTCCTTCGCCGTCTCGTCTGAGGCGGTGGACGCGGACGTGTGTTCGTCGCTCTCCTCCGGCCGGCGGTCGCGTTCGGTCTCGGCGGAGGACTCGCCCGGCTGTGACCCGGGAGCCGCATGCCGGCCGACAGGTGAAGGCCGCTCTCCGGCGGGCGTGTGCGGGGCGGTCGACTCGCCGGCTCCCGGGGTGAATGCGTCGGCCTCGGCGCTGGAGGCGATACGAGACTCGTCCGGCTCTGGGCGGCGACCCGCCAGGCCGGACGCCCTCCGTGCCCGCCCGGACTCGGCGGACTCGGCGGTCCCAGACGGACGCTCGGCGCCAGACCAAGTGCCAGTCCCAGGCGGAGTGCCGTGTCCAGGCGGAGTGCCGGTCGCGGACGGAGTCCCCGTCCCAGGCGAGGTACCGCTCGCCGGCGGTACGCCGGTCCCGGACGGAATCTCGGTCCCAGGCGGAGTGCCGGTCCCCGACGAGGTCCCAGTCCCAGACGGAGTGTCAGTCCCGGACGGAGCACCGGGCGTGGGCGGAGTGCCGGGCGTGGGTGGAGTGCCGGGTCGGGTGGTGGCTGGGGGGCGGCCGGACCGGCCCAGTGCGGGGGGTATGACGGACGGGCCGGCGGTCGGCGGGATGCCTGGGTGCTCGGGCGGCTTGGTGGCGGGGGGCGGGCCGGAGGGCGTGCCCGGGCGTTCCGGCTCGTGTGAGGCGCTGCGTCGCCGGGCTCCGCGATGTGACGTGTCGGTCGGCCCGCTTGACGTGGAACCGCCGGTCGGGGCGGAGTCGCCGATCGAGGCGGAGCCGCGGGGTGACGTCGGGCCACCTGCCGGGGCCGTGCCGCCAGTGGCCGGCTCCGTGTCGGCCGCGCGAGCGGCAGGGCGTTCGTGCTGGTCCGTACCCTCGCGGGCGGCCTCGGGGGTGTCTTCGGACGGGCGGGCGTGGGGGACCGGGAAGCCGTGGGCGCGCCGTGGCGCGGGCGGGAGTGGCTGCCGCCAGACCGACTCGGGCCGGGTCACGTTCGGGTCGTCGGTCTCGGCGCGCGTCGCTGGGGACTCGGTGCCGGCGCGGGTGCCGCTCGGGGTCTCGTTGCCCGTCACGGTGGGCTGGTCGATCCGCGTCGAATAGGGCTCGTCGGCCCATGTCGCGGGCGACGACTCGGCCCATGTCGCGGGCGAGGACTCGGCGCGTGTGGCGGGTGACGACTCGGCCCGTGTCGCGGGCGAGGACTCGGCCCGCGGGACGGGCGACGACTCGGCTCGTGTCACGTGTGGTTCGTCGACGCGCGTCGTCCACGGGTCGGCCGGGCCTCGGGGGCGGCGGCCGCGGCGGCCGTCCGAGGCGGACCCCGGCGGCGACATCGTGGGCGTGCCCTCTAGTGGTGTCGGCCGCAGGCTCGGGCGGGCGCGGGACGCGGCGGCCGGGCGCTGCGCCTCGTGCGCACGGCCCGCGTGCTCTGAGGCGCGGGCGGCCGCGGGCGGCACCGGGACCACGTCGTGTCCGTGCAGCGGCGGAGCGCTCTCGGCCTGCGCGGCCATCGAAGGCTGCGCACGCCGCTCCGCGCGCCGCGAACGCTGCCGGCCGGCGTGCACGCGCCCGGACACGCCGCTGCGGCGCTGCCAGACCCGGCCGACGATGGCGACCTCTTCCGGCTCGCGGATCGGCGTCAGCCGCGCCCACGTCCTGGCCTCGGTCAGATAGCGGATCTGGGAGATCATCAGCTCGGTGAGGCGTTTGCCCTCGATCACCGGGCGCGTGCCCAGCCAGGTCAGGACACCAGGCGGCACGACGTAGGCGGTCACGCCGGCCGCGTGAAACGGCACGTGGACTATCTGGAGCAGGATGATCCAGGGCACGAAGATGCCAACGAAGACGCCGATCTGGACCAACGGCAACGGCATCGGCAGCTTGAGATCATAAAGCTTGTAGAGCCGCTTCTCGATGCGCCAGATATTGGTGTACGTGGGCAGATCCACGCGGGCCCCACTCCCCTAACTGAGACCGGCCATATTCAGAACTGACCAATCAGGAAATGCTTACTCCAAGTGCCTTGGCAATCGCCTTGGCGGTAGTCTCGATGATGTTCGGAACGTAGAAGATCACTCCGATTCCGATCGCGAGAATAATGAACTGCACAAACCGCGTTATCTCTCTAGTGAATAGAAAAAAGATCGCAACAATAGAGACGATGACCAGGAACAGCGGTCCGAAAATCTGACGAAGCCATTTCGCGAGATCGTCGGTGTTCAGGCCATCGGCGGGTGCCGCATCGACATGCTGCGGCAGCATCGCCAACATATGCTGAATCATCGACCTAGCCTTCCTTGGTCGGGTATGAATCGCTTTGGTCGGTCGGGGCCTGGCCTCTCACGAGGCGGCCGGAAGTGTCGAACCTCGAATATCCGTTACGTACCAATTACCGTCTTTCTTCACCATCGTGAGCTGGTAGGTCTGCTCGAGAGTTCCCCCCGAGCCCTTGTTCTGAACCGGTGCGACCTGCCAGACAACGGTCGCGTTGACCGTCCGCGAGGTGTCGGCGCCCCTCGGCGCGTTGATCTCTTTCAGCGCGCTGAAGGCGAAGGCGTTGGCCAGTCCCGTGACGGGCGGGTCCGAGTAGTAGCGCAGCGCGGCCGCGTCGCCGCTCGCGTAGGCCTTGAAGAAGCCCGTGAGAGGCTCCTGCAACTCGGTCTCGAGCGCCGAGTCACGGTCTTGGTCGGCGGCCGGCAGTGAGGCCCTCGTCGGTGGAGGGAGCGTCGCCGGCCGGCCCGATATCGCCAGCGTGCCGTCCTTCGCGTAGACGGGCACGGCGAGCTGGAACATTTTGCCGTTGGCCTGGACCAGGAGCGTCACGATCGCACGATTGAGATCTTGCGCCTCGACCGTGGAGACCTGCGCCGAACGCAGCACCGATTTTCCGGTGTTGTCCCAGCCCAGCTGAGGGTCGACGCCCGGAGCGATGAATTGCGCCAGCAGTTTCTGCCGGTCCGCCGCCGTCGCCGGATCGTAGTTGAGGTAGACGTTGGCGAACGAAAGCGCATAAGACGACGCCTGCTGCTCGGGAAACGTCGGCTTTCCCGTGGTCTGCGTCGTCGTCGGCGCCACCGGCTTGGCCGTGAAGCGCTCGAACACCGCACGGACGCCGTTGACCGCCACGATGATGATGCAGGCCCAGAGGATGACGCGGCCGACGTAGATCCACCAGCGCCCGCCGGAACCTCCCCAGCCGCCACGACCGCCGCCGGACCCGCGGCGGCTCTTGCCCCGCCGCCCCTTGCCGTCCGGTTGGTCCCAGGGGTCGCCGGGCGTGAATCCACCCGGCGGGTAACCGGGCGAGCCGGCGTCGACAACGCCGGACGACCTGCGAGCCATCGTCCCTCCGCTCGCGCCAGCCCCAGCCGGTTCGGCGCGCCGTCTTATCCATCTACTGGTGTTCGATTTACCACCTTAACCACGGCGGTCAATTGTTCCAGTGTCGAGCGGAGATGCACAGCCCCGGCACGCGGTTGTGGATAACTCCGCGTGACGAGCGGTATTACCGGAAGGAGACGTTCGTCCCCCCGACTACACGTTGAACCGGAACTCCACCACGTCGCCATCCTGCATGACGTACTCTTTGCCCTCCATCCGTGCCTTCCCCGCGGCACGCGCGGCGGCTACGGAGCGTTCCGCGATCAGATCGCCGTACGACACGATCTCGGCCTTGATGAAACCGGTACGGAAGTCGGTGTGGATGACCCCGGCGGCCTCCGGCGCGGTCGCGCCCTTGCGGATCGTCCACGCCCGCGACTCCTTGGGGCCCGCCGTGAGGAACGTCTGGAGCCCGAGCGTGTCGAACCCCACCCGTACGAGCTGGAGTAGCCCGGGGTCCTCCTGGCCGGTCGACTGCAACAGCTCCAGCGCCTCGTCGTCGGGCAGCTCGATCAGCTCCGCCTCGATCTTGGCGTCCAGGAAGATCGCCTCGGCCGGCGAGACGAGCCCCTGGAGCCGCGCGCGCAGGTCGGCGTCGCCCAGCTCGTCCTCGTCGACGTTGAAGACGTAGAGGAACGGCTTGGCGGTCAGCAGGTGCAGCTCGCGCAGGACGCCCAGGTCCATCCCGGAGGCGTACAGCGTCGTGCCGTCGTCGAGCACTTTCTGCGCCGCCTGTGCGGCCGCGACGACGGCGAGCCGGTCCTTGTCCTTGGTGGTCCGCGCCTCCTTGTCGAGGCGCGGCAGGGCCTTCTCCAGGGTCTGGAGGTCGGCGAGGATCAGCTCGGTGTTGATGGTCTCGATGTCGCGCAGCGGAGCGACGTCGCCGTCGACGTGCGTCACGTCGGGGTCGTCGAACACGCGGATGACCTGGCAGATCGCGTCGGTCTCACGGATGTTGGCGAGGAACTGGTTGCCCAGTCCCTGACCCTCGGAGGCGCCCTTCACGATCCCCGCGATGTCGACGAACTGCATCGTCGCCGGCACGATCTTGGCGGAGTCGTAGAGCCGCGCCAGCTCGTCGAGACGCGGATCGGGCAGCCCGACCACTCCGACATTCGGCTCGATCGTGGCGAACGGGTAGTTCGCCGCGAGAGCGGTGTTCTTCGTCAGGGCGTTGAAGAGCGTCGACTTGCCGACGTTGGGCAGTCCGACGATTCCGATGGACAGGCTCACGGACCGCGAGTCTACGGCCCGTACGCACCTGTCCCGTCATCCGGAGACCGAGGCACGCGGCACCCGCGCGTCGGGCCGACAACGCGCGGCGGCTTTGTCACGATGCGGTCATGGACGTTCTTCTCGGCTTGGTCGTGGGTCTGGTCGTCGGCGCCCTCGCGGGGGTGGCATGGGCGCGCGGCCGTACGGCGGCGATCACCGAACGCGCGCAAGGCGGCCGAGGACAAGGTCGCCTACGTCGAGGAGCGGCTCGCCGAGCGCTTCCAGGCGCTGTCCGCGCAGGCGCTCGACGCGAGCAACCAGCGTTTCCTCGAACTGGCCGGCACGCGGCTCGCGACCGCCAACGCCGAGGCGGCGGGCGAACTGGACAAACGCATCGCGCCGCTCAAGGACACGCTCGGCCGGGTCGAGGCGCAGCTGCGCGAGGTCGAGACCGGGCGGCGCGAGTCGCACGCCATGCTCGCCAAACAGGTGGAGTTCGTCCGCCAGAGCTCGGACCAGCTCCGCCGCGAGACCCGCACCCTCGTACGCGCCCTGCAGCGGCCCGAGGCGCGCGGCCGCTGGGGCGAGCTCCAGTTGCGCCGCGTGGTCGAGATCTCCGGCATGACCCGGCACTGTGACTTCGACGAGCAGGCCACCGCGCCCGGCGGCCTGCGGCCCGACATGGTCGTACGCCTCGCCGGCGGCAAGAACATCATCGTCGACTCCAAGGTGTCGCTCGCCGCCTACCTCGAGGCCGCCGAGGCCGAGGAGCCCGAGGTGTGGAAGGCGCGGCTGGACGCGCACGCGCGGCACCTGCGCGACCACGTCGACCGGCTGGCGGCCAAGGCGTACTGGCGCTCCTTCAGCCCGACGCCGGAGTTCGTGGTGCTGTTCGTGCCCGGTGAGGCGTTCCTGGCGCCCGCGCTCGACCGCGATCCGAGCCTGCTGGAGTACGCGATGCGCCGGCGCGTGCACATCGCCACCCCGACCACGCTCGTCACGATGCTGCGCACCGCGCACTACGCCTGGCAGCAGGACGCGCTGTCGGCGAACGCTCGCGCCGTGTTCGAGCTCGGCCGTGAGCTGTACGAGCGCTTGGGCACGCTGGGCCGCCACGTCGACCAGCTCGGCAAGGCACTGACCAACGCGGTCGTCTCCTACAACCGCACCGTCGGCTCGCTGGAGAGCCGCGTCCTGGTCACCGCGCGGCGGCTGAACGAGCTGGGCGTCACCGACGACGAGCTCGACACGCCCGGGCAGGTAGGCGAGCCGGCGCGGACGCTGTCGGCGGCCGAACTCGCCGACGACGCCGACGAGAATCGCCAGATCCGGCTGCTTCCTTGACGCAGGTAACGTCGTGTCGCGGGACGTGACACCCCGGAGCGGGCTACCGTACGGTCAGGCACGACTCGACCCTGGGACGGCTGGTGGCAACGGACACGCGCGGAGGCCCGAAGGTGGCATCCCCTCCCGCGGGAGGGGCGCCCCGGCGCCCGCCCGCCACGGGCTCGGCGGTCACCCTGACCGGCCGGGGCGGCATCGTCGTCCTGTTCACGGCCACGCTGGCGGGCGCGATCGCCGGCGGCCTGACCGGGCTGCACGCGGCCATGGGCTTCCTGTTCGTGGCCGGCTGCCTGGCGGCGGTCCTGACGACCCGCCGTACGGACCTGCTCACGCTGGTGGTCAGCCCGCCGCTGGTCTTCTTCGCGGTGTCGCTGCTGTCGGCGTTCGCCGGCGCGTTCGGCGACCGGTCGTTCGCGGTCAGCGTGCTGCTGACGCTGGTCACGACGCTGACCTCCAACGTGCCGTGCCTGTTCGCCGGCGCGCTGCTCGTCGTGATCGTCTCGGTCCCGCGCGGCCTGCCGGCCAACCTGCGCGACCTGAGCGCCGGGATCGCCGAGGACCACCCGTTCCGCGGCCGCACGTCGCTGCGCGGCCGCAAGGACGAAGACGACGACCCCGTACGCTGGGACGAGACCGGCTGACGTCTCAGGCGGAGCGCAGGTCCCGGCGCAGCTCGTGGGGCAACGCGAAGACCATGCGCTCGTGTACGGACTCGATCTCCTCGACGCTGTCGAAGCCGTGCTCGGCGAGGCAGGTCCAGTACGCCGCGTACGAGCTCCTCCGGCACCGAGGCGCCGCTGGTCACGCCCACCGTCGTCACGCCCTCCAGCCAGGCCGGGTCGATCTGCTCGGCGTAGTCGACGAGGTAGGACGCGTCGGCGCCGTGGTCCTTGGCGACCTCGACGAGGCGCTTGGAGTTGGAGGAGTTCTGCGAGCCGACGACGATGACGAGCTCGGACTGGGCGGCGATGTCCTTCACCGAGACCTGGCGGTTCTGGGTGGCGTAGCAGATGTCGTCGGACGGCGGGTCGAGCAGCTTGGGGAAGCGTGCGCGCAGCGCCTCGACGGTCGCGACGGTCTCATCCACCGACAGCGTCGTCTGGGAGAGCCAGACGACCTTCTCCGGGTCGCGGACCGTGACGTTGGCCACGTCGTCCGGCCCGTCGACGAGCTGGACGTGCTCGGGCGCCTCGCCACTGGTGCCGATGACCTCCTCGTGGCCTTCGTGGCCGATGAGGAGGATGTCGTAGTCGCTGGTGGCGAACCGCTTGGCCTCCTTGTGCACCTTGGTGACCAGGGGGCAGGTCGCGTCGATCGTACGGAGGCCGAGGCCGGCCGCCTCCTCGTGCACGACCGGGGCGACGCCGTGGGCGGAGAAGACCACGATGGCGCCCTCGGGCACCTCGTCGGTCTCCTCGACGAAGATCGCCCCCCGCTCTTCGAGGGTCTTGACCACGTGGACGTTGTGGACGATCTGCTTGCGTACGTAGATGGGAGCGCCGTACCGCTCCAGCGCCAGCTCCACCGTCTGTACGGCTCGATCGACACCAGCGCAGTACCCACGCGGCTTGGCCAGGAGAACGCGACGAGTCATGGGTCCCATGGTAGGTGCGCCGATTCGCGCGCGAAATCCGGCCACGGCGCGTGAACACCGCGCCACTGTAGGGCAGAGTGTTCATCGGAACAGGACCGTACGGTACCGACCAGTCCGTTTGTAAAGGGCTGGAGGGAGCAGAAACAAACGATGACACCATCGCCGCGCCGCCTGAAAGAACACGTCAGGGACACCGTCAGTGAGCTCCCGATCCACGCCGCCCGGCTGGCGGTGATGGGTGTCGGACGGGCCCTCCTGCTCACCGATCGGATGCGGAAGGACTACCGCGAGGCACGCGAGTCCGGGCTCGGGCCCGTGCTGGGCCGGCTCAAGGACGACGCCGGCAGCCTCACCGGCATGGTCGTCGGCAAGGTCGCCGGCAACGGCGACGGCAACGGCCGGACCGCGGAGGAGGCCCGGCCGCGCGCCGCCGACTCGGAGATCTCCATCGGCAAGCCCAGGCCGGCCGCGACCGCGACGACCCCGCGGCCCGCGCCGCCCAGGCCGCCGGCCACGCCCCCGGCGCGCCCCGCGGCGGCCGCCCGCCCGAAGCCGGCGCCCGCCACGACGCCCAAGCCGAGCGTGCCGCCCAGGCCGGCCGCCGAGGCCAGGCCGCAGCCCGCGGCCAAGCCCGCAGCCAAGGCCGCGCCCAAGGCCGCCGCGAAGACCGCGCCCAAGCCCGCGCCGAAGGCCACGTCGAAACCGGCACCCAAGCCGGCACCCAAGCCGGCACCCAAGCCGGCACCCAAATCAGCGCCCAAGGCGGCACCCAAAGCGGAAGCCAAGTCGGCGGCCGCCAAGGACCTGCCCGTGACCGGCTACGACAAGGCGACCCTGGCCTCCGTACGCGCGCGACTGCGTGGCCTGGACGCCAAGCAGGTCGGCGAGCTGCGCGACTACGAGCGCGCTCACGCCGCGCGAGCGGACTTTCTGCGGATGTATGAGAACCGCATCGCCAAGCTGCGCGGCGGGAGCCGGCCCTAGGGTCAGACGTGCGCGGGCCGGTAGGCCGTCAGCCAGTCGTTGAGCGCGACCGCGCGTTCGAGGCCGATCCGATCCTGCTGGAGGCTGGCGTGGCCGATCGGCCGCCGCATCGCCTCCTCGACCGCCTTCGCGTCCAGGTACGGCCGGATCGGCGCGGCGGAGTCGGTGACGATCTCCCCCAGCCGGTCCCTGATCGCCTTCTCGTAGCTGGCGTTCTGCGTCGCCGGGTACGGGCTCTTGACCCGCCGCACCACCGACTCCGGCAGCGTGTCGGCGACGGCACCGCGCAGCAGGCTCTTCTCCCGCCCGTCATAGGTCTTGTGCGACCAGGGCGTGTTGAAGACGTACTCCACGAGCCGGTGGTCGCAGAACGGCACGCGTACCTCCAGGCCGACGGCCATGCTCAGCCGGTCCTTGCGGTCCAGCAGGAGCCGCACCATCCGGGTGAGGTGGAGGTAGCAGATCTCCCGCATCCGCCGCTCGTGCGCGCTCACCCCGGGCAGGTGGGGCACCTCGGTGAGGGCCTCGTGGTACCTGCGGTCCTGGTACGCCACGGCGCGTGCGTCCAGGCCCGAGTCGAGCAGTTCGCGGCCGTGGCCGAGCGCGGTCGCGGCCCAGGGGAACATCTCGGCGGCCACCGCCTCGGGGTCGTGGAACCAGCGGTAGCCGCCGAACACCTCGTCGGCCGACTCACCGGACAGCGCGACGGTGGAGTGCCCGCGGATCTCGGCGAACAGCAGGTACAGCGAGGCGTCCATGTCGCCCAGGCCGGGCAGGTCGCGTGCCCGCAGCACGCTGTCCATGACCTCGGGTGAGGCGAGCTGGTCGGTGCGCAGGACGACGTCGGTGTGCTGGGAGCCGACGTGCTTGGCGACGTCGTGGACGTACGGCGCGTCGGCGGTGTCGCGCATCTCGTCGGGGATGAACCCGCCGGTCTCGTCCACGAAGTCGACCGCGAACGACCGTACGCTGTCGGGGCCGAGGGCGAGGTCGGACAGCGCGGTCAGCGCGCTGGAGTCCAGGCCGCCGGACAGCAGCGTGCACAGCGGCACGTCGGAGATGAGCTGGCGCTCGACGATGTCATCGAGGAGTTCGCGAACGTGGCGGACCGTGGTGGGCACGTCGTCGGTGTGCTCACGCGCGGTCAGCGCCCAGTAGGTGCGGTCGATCAGGCCCTCGCGCGTGACGCGCACGGTGTGGCCGGGCTCGACCTCGCGCATGCCGGAGAAGATGGCGTGCCCGGGGGTCTTGCACATGGTCAGCAGCTCGTACAGGCCCTCGTCGTCCACCTTCGCGGTGAACTCCGGGTTGGCCAGGATCGCCTTCGGCTCGGAGCCGAACAGCACGCCGTTCGGCATCGGCGCGTAGTAGAGCGGCTTGATGCCCATGCGGTCGCGGGCCAGGAGCAGCTCTTCGGTGCGCCGGTCCCAGATCGCGAAGGCGAACATGCCGTTGAGGCGCTCGACCAGGTCCGGCCCCCAGCGGAGGTACGCCTGCAGGACGACCTCGGTGTCGCTGCGGGTGCGGAACCGGTGCCCGTGCGCCTCGAGCTCGCGGCGCAGCTCGCGGAAGTTGTACGTCTCGCCGCTGTAGACGATGGTCGCGGGTCCCTCGCTCATGGGCTGCACGCCGCCCTCGACGTCGATGACGGCGAGGCGCCGGTGTCCCAGAGCGGCGTGCGGATCGATCCACAGCCCCTCGTCGTCAGGCCCGCGCAGCTCCATCGTCCGCGTCATGGCCAGTGCCGTCCGGCGCTCGTCGGTGAGGTCGCGTTCGTAGTCCACCCAGCCCGTTATGCCGCACACAGTGTCGTCCTCCTCCGTCGCAGGTTCGACTGTCTGACAACACCTCTAACTCGACATTACTCCTCGGTTCACGGCAACTGACCAGCGGGGTCAGGAATCGGCGAACAGCTTCTCCAGCGCGGGCAGCGCGGCCTCGATCGCGGCGCGCTCGGCGTCGTCGAGCAGCGCCAGGCGGCCGGCGAGGAAGGCGATCCGCTGCTCGCGGCCCCGGATGAGCCGCTCCCGGCCGACCGGAGTCAGCTCGGCGGTGACGACCCGCGCGTCGTCGGCGTCACGCCCGCGTACGACGAGCCCGTCGCGTGCGAGCCGGCCGATCTGGCGTGTCATCGTCGGCAGGCGGACCCCGTGCTCGGCGGCGAGATCGGACATCCGGCGCGAGCCGCCCTCCAGCGAGCCCATCACGAACATCTGCTGCTGCGTGATGGACTGCGTGGCACTCGCGCGACGGAGTACGAGAACGATGTCGCGGATATGCTGGTTGAATCGCTCGGCGAGCACGCGGGAATCAGACATGTTCTTTCCTCGTTTCACGCTAGCAGAGCCCCGTTTAGCTGGGCTAACTACGGAGTGTGGGGTTGGCCACACGCTCCGTCCAGCCCGCCTCGCCGACACCCTGCCGTCCCGTCCGCCACCCGTACCACTCCGCGCCCGGAGCTTGACTAGGCTGCGCTCATGGCGCTGGAGACCTCACCGGAGTCGCCGACCCCGGTCCGCACTGTCCTGCAGCTCGTCGGCGGCTGGATCTCCAAGCTCGGCCGGATCTGGGTGGAGGGACAGATCACCGAGCTGAACCGCCGCGCGGGCACGGTCTACTTCACCCTCCGCGACCCGGTCGCCAACGTGTCCGTACGCGTCGTGTGCCCGCGTACGGTCTGCGACGCGGGCGGCCCCGCCGTCATCGACGGCGCGCGCGTGGTCGTGCACGTCAAGCCCGACTTCTACATCAACCGCGGCTCGTTCGCGCTCTCGGCACTGGAGATCAGGCCGGTGGGCGTCGGCGAGCTCCTGGCCAGGCTGGAGCGGCTCAAGCAGCTCCTGTCCGCCGAGGGCGTCTTCAACGCCGCGCGCAAGCGCGCCGCTGCCCTTCCTGCCCGGCACCGTCGGCCTGATCTGCGGCCGCGACTCCGCCGCCGAGCGCGACGTGCTGGAGAACGCGCGCCGCCGCTGGCCCGCGGTCCGCTTCCGTGTCGAGAACACCGCCGTGCAGGGCGTCTACGCCGCGGGCGAGGTCATCGACGCGCTCGCCCGGCTCGACGCCGACCGCGACGTCGAGGTGATCATCGTCGCCCGCGGCGGCGGCTCGCTGGAGGATCTGCTCGCCTTCTCCGACGAGGCACTCGTACGCGCCGTCGCCGCCACGCGTACGCCCGTGGTGTCGGCGATCGGGCACGAGCAGGACACGCCGCTGCTCGACTACGTCGCCGACGTGCGCGCCTCCACCCCGACCGACGCCGCCAAGAAGACCGTGCCCGACGTACGCGAGCAGCTCACGCTCGTCCGCCAGCTGCGCGACCGCGGCCGGCGCTGCCTGTCCGGCCGGGTGGAGCGCGAGGTGCAGTGGCTGGCGGGAGTGCGCTCGCGGCCCGCCCTGGCCGATCCGGTGCGCGAGATCGAACGGCAGGCCGAGGCGGTCGGCACGCTGCGGGACCGCACGCGGCGATGCCTGTCCGCGGCCCTCGACCGGGCCGCCGACGACCTCTCGCACACGCGCGGGCGGCTTGTGGCGCTCTCCCCCGCGGCCACGCTCGAACGCGGCTACGCGGTGATCCAGCGCAGGGACGACTCGGTCGTACGCACCGCGGCGGAGGTGCGCAAGGACGATGAGCTGCTCGTCCGGTTCCAGGACGGCCGGGTCACGGTACGCGTCGACACGTCTGATCCCGCGGCCTGAGCGCGGCGTACCACGGCATGACGCCCGTGATTCCGCCTGTCCGGATAGGGTGTTTCGGCATGATCCGTTTGCCGGGCGGCCGACGAACGCCGCTCGACACCGCCCGGCCGCCGAAGGACTCTCCGTGACCCAGCCTCAGCCGTACCAGCAGCCGTACCAGGGCCCTCGATATCCGGAGCCGGACCCGCGGCGGTTCGAGGCCCCCGGCCCCTTCCCGCAGTCCGAGCAGGGCTACCAGCCGGGCTACCAGCAGCCGTACCAGGCGCCGCAGCAGGCCGGGTATCCGGCGGAGGCCGTCTGCCGGATCTGCGGCAACGGTCCGGCCGCACCGGCGACGTTCCGCGCGGTGGTCGGCTTCGTCTTCATGCACACGATGTGGACCGCGCGCGGACCGTACTGCCGCGACTGCGGGATGCACACCTTCCGCCGCCAGACGACCAAGTCCTTGACCGGCGGCTGGTGCAGCATCGGGGCCATCGCCCTGACCCCGGTCTTCGTGCTCATGAACCTCCACGCCCGTGGGAAGGTCGCCGGCCTGCCCGCACCACGGCCGCGCCCGGACGGCCGGGGACGGCGGCCGCTCGACCCGGGACGGCCGGTCCACGAGCGCCCCGGCGCGTACGTCTACCCGCTCCTGGCCGCCCTCCTGGTGGTCGCGATCGTCGCCGCCAACCTCGCCTCCTGAGCGCCCGCGCCGCGCCCGCGCCCGGCGGCCCGTAGGGTTGGGGTGTGACGGAGGAGAAGACCGAACTTTCCTATGAGCAGGCGCGCGACGAGTTGACCGACGTCGTACGGCGGCTGGAGGCCGGCGGGCTCACGCTCGAGGAGTCGCTGACACTCTGGCAGCGCGGCGAGCGGCTCGCCGGGATCTGCGAGGAGTGGCTCGAAGGCGCACGCGCCAGGCTCGCCGAGGCGATGGCCGAGCGCGCCGCACCGGACGCCGCCGCGGAGGGCGCGCCGTTCTGAGCGCGGCCTAGGACGGAGCGGGCGACGGCTTGGGCTGGGCCCGCAGCGAGCCGGCCAGCACGGCGAGTTCGTCGTAGGAGGCCGTGCCGGTGAGCACGAGGGTCACCCCCGGCAGCCGGCGTACGAGCGAGCGCTGCTTCTTGTCCGGGCGGAACGCACGGTCCCACGTCGCGCCGGCGACCTGTGCGGTGCCGTCCGGGTGGCCCTGGCTGGTCATCCGGTCGACGAAGTCGCCCGGGCCGTCCGGGGTCTCGTTGCTCTCCTCCAGCGCGGCGTACTCCTTGCTCGGCGTGTTGAAGCCGAGGTGCCAGGAGACCGGGCCGCCCGCGCGGCCGCTCAGCCGGGTGCTCGTGGGATACCACCCCTGCGGCAGGCCCTCGGGCGCCTGCACCGGGTACGGCGCGACGGCACGCAGGCCGGCCAGGTCGCTCTGGTAGTCGGCGCGCGGCATGGCGCTCTCGTTGCGGCGCGGAGTGATGAGGATCACCAGGCCGACCACGACCAGGCACGACAGCATCGCCATGGTAAAACCGGGCAGACCGGACATCAGTCGCCGGTAGACCCCCGGGGACACGATGACGGGTCCCGCGGGCGCCTTGTCCGCGGTTTCGGTGGCCGTCGCCGCCCCCGTGGTCTCAGACTCGTCGCTCACGCGTGCTCTCCATGCGGGAGATGATGGCCAGCACGTCGTCGGCGAGGCGGCGGGACGCCGTCTCGTCATCCGACAGCGACACCTCCGAGACCGCGCCGGACATCGCGCCGGTCAGTACGACCACGAGCGCCTCGTCCACCTCGCCGTCGCCCTTGTCGAACAGGGCCGCGTTGCGCCGCGCCCAGGTGCGGAGGCGGTCGCGCAGGGCGCGGTCGAAGCCGGGCGGGCCGTCGCCGGACAGGAACAGGCGTGCAAGGTCGGGTTCGGCGAGGCAGCCGTCGAGGTAGGCGCGGGCGCCGGCGATGAACAGCCGCATCGGGTCGGCTTCGCCCTGGTCACGTGCCAGGTGGACGGCCTCGCGGGTGCGTTCCTGCTGCCGGGTCTGGAACTCCTCGAAGAGCGTGAGGTAAAGATCGGCCTTGCCGCTGAAGTGGTGGTAGAGGCTGCCGACGCTGGCACCGGCCTTGGCCACGATGTCGGTCACGGCCGCTTGTGCGAACCCGGACACCGAGAAGACTTCGCGCGCGGCGGCCAGCAGCGCGCCGCGTGTCGCGGCACCGCGGTCGGAGGTGCGCTGGAGGTGTTCGATGCTCAACTGCGGGCTCCTCGCCGTGCCGGAGACCGGCGCGCCGCGTGCCGCCGGTGCGGCCGGTCGCCGCGAGTCGGGCACGTCGCCCGCCCACCGGGTCGCCGCTTGGTTTCGCTGCTCATTACGGCCCTAGATTACGCCTTGTCGGCACCGAATTTACGTCTCTGGGCATCTGAGCGGGCCACGGAGCCGATCGGATCGGCCTGCGCTACGATGCGACCCGCCCACCACGCCGCCCGATCGCGGAATGTGGTGCCTCGCGCAGGCAAGATCTCCGTAAAAACGGGCATGTCCTGAAGTGCCCGAAGTCACGCCGACCGCCACTGACATTCCGAGGAGGGAGCGGCGTCCGCCCCGGCCCAGGCCGATACGCGCCGCGCATCCGATGACCGAAGAGACCACTGACTCCACTCCCCTGGTGACGGAGGCGGACGCTCCGGATCGCAACCTCGCGCTGGAGCTCGTACGGGTGACCGAGGCGGCGGCGATGGCCGCGGCCCGCTGGGTGGGCCGCGGCGACAAGAACGGCGCCGACGGCGCGGCGGTGAACGCCATGCGCCAACTGATCAACACGGTCTCGATGAACGGCGTCGTGGTGATCGGCGAGGGCGAGAAGGACAAGGCCCCGATGCTCTTCAACGGCGAGCAGGTGGGCGATGGTCAGGGCGCCGAGCTGCGATGTCGCGGTCGACCCGATCGACGGCACGCGCCTGGCCGCCCTCGGCATGAGCAACGCCATCGCGGTGATCGCGGTGAGCCCGCGCGGCACGATGTACGACCCGTCGGCGGTCTTCTACATGGAGAAGCTGGCCACCGGCCCGGAGGCGGCCGACGTCGTCAGCATCGACGCGCCGGTACGCGACAACATCCGCGCGGTGGCACGGGCCAAGGGCTCCTCACCGGAGGACGTCACGGTCGTCATCCTCGACCGGCCTCGGCACGAGGACATCGTCAAGCAGGTACGCGAGGCGGGCGCGCGGATCAAGTTCATCACCGACGGCGACGTGGCCGGCGCGATCATGGCCGCACGGGAGAACACCGGCATCGACCTGATGCTCGGCATCGGCGGCACTCCCGAGGGGATCATCGCGGCCTGCGCGATCAAGTCGCTCGGCGGCGTGCTCCAAGGGCGGCTCTGGCCCAAGGACGACGCCGAGCGGCAGAAGGCGATCGACGCCGGGCACGACCTGTCCCGCGTGCTGACGACCGAGGACCTGGTCACCTCCGACGACGTCTTCTTCGCCGCGACCGGCATCACCGACGGGGAGCTGACCCACGGCGTCCGCTACAACCGGGGCATCGCGTTCACCAACTCCCTCGTGATGCGCTCGCGCAGCGGCACGATCCGCCGGATCGACAGCGAGCACCGGCTGAGCAAGCTGCGCGCCTACTCCGCCATCAACTTCGACACGGCCGGCTAGCGGCTGAGCAGCACCATCTCGAGGACCTGGGCGATGAAGCCGAGCACGGCCAGGATGCCCCAGACGACCAGCACGACCTTCGCCCAGCGCGGCATCCGCGGTTTCACCGGGCCGGTCGCCTGGCCGTACGGCGGCGGGCCGGGCGGCCGCTGCTCCCACAGGGGCGGCGGGGCGGCGTACGGCTGACCCATCGGACCCGCCGGCCCCGGCTGACCCGGCTGGGGCCCGTACGCCTCGCCGGGCGCCATGCCCGGTGGCAGCCACGCGGGCTGCGTCCCGGCGCCGGGCGACTCCAGCGGCACCCAGGTCGAGGCCGCACGCGGGTCGGGATGTGAGTCCGGTTCGCCCGGCTGAGCGGTCACGCGCGCCCCCGTCCCTCCCGCGACTTTCCGGCCCTCGGCGACCGGAAGGTCCGCGTCTCGGCGAATCTACCGAATCAGGCGGCTATTTGACTCCCCCGGCGGTGAGCCCGCCGACGAGGTAGCGCTCGATGAAGACGAAGAGGATCACCACCGGCACGATCGCGATCAGCGAGGTCGCGAAGAGGTACTGCCAGTTCTCCTGGTACGACGTGACGAACCCGGGGATGGCGACGGTCAGCGGCTGGCGGTTGGGCGAGGACGTGATCGTCAGGGCGACGACGTACTCGTTCCACGCCCCGATGAACGTGTAGATCACCGCGGTGACCAGGCCGGGCAGGGACAGTGGCAGCGTGACCCGCGTCAACGCCTTGACCTTGCCCGCCCCGTCGAGGTAGGCGGCCTCCTCCAGCTCCTTCGGGATGCTCGCGAAGTACCCGTGCAGGATCCACACGCAGAACGGCAGGTTGAAGGCGGCGTTGACCAGGATCAGCGCGAGCAGCGTGTCGGTCAGGTCGAGCGCCACCATCTCGCGGTAGATGCCGATCACCAGGGCGGTGGGCGCGAACATCTGCGTGACGAGCACCAGCAGCAGGAACGCGCCGCGCCCGCGGAACCGGTTGCGCGCCGTGTAGTACGCCGCCGGCAGCGCCACCACCAGCGCGATCAGCGTGGCCACGCCCGCGACGATGAGCGAGACCTGCATGTTCTGCCAGATCGGCGCGGCCTTCCACACGTTGACGAAGTTGGCGAAGTCCCAGTGCTTCGGCAGGAACGTGGTCGGCGAGCTGGTCAGCTCGCGGTTGGGCTTGAGTGCCGTGAGCGCCATCTCCAGGTACGGCGCGACGAAGGCGAGCGCGACCAGGTACGCCACACCGCTGAGGATCACGACCCGGACCCGGCCGCCCGACCCCGGCCTGCTCGTGGATCTCACCGTCACGCCTCCCTGCCCCAGCCGACGGCCCGCAGGTACAGCAGGACCAGGATCAGGATCAGCCCGAAGTTCACGACCGCCATCGCGGCGGACTCCCCGACGTCGCCGGACCCGATGAAGGCGAGTTTGTACATGAACGTCGTGCTGGTGTCGGTCTTGCTCCCCGGTCCGCCGCCGGTCATCGCGTAGATGATCGGGAAGGAGTTGAACACGTTGATCACGTTGATGATCGCCGCGACCAGCAGCGACGGCCGCAGCAGCGGCAGTGTGATGCGGAAGTAGGTGCGTACGACGCCGGCGCCGTCCACGCGAGCCGCCTCGTAGATCTCCTCCGGGACGGTCTGGAGCCCCGCCAGGATGACGAACGAGGTGAACGGCAGCGAGACGAAGACGGCCACCCACATCATCCAGATCAGCGCCTGTACGGGGTGCGCCAGCCAGTTCACCGGGCGGTCGATGACGCCCAGGCCCTGGAGGATCTTGTTGACCACGCCGTAGTAGTTGTTGAGCATCCACTTCCACGTCAGCGCGGTCATCAGCACCGACGCCGCCCAGGGCACGACCACCGCCCAGCGCACCACGCGCCGCCCGGGGAACCGCACGTTGAGCAACTGCCCGAGCGCCAGCGACACGACGACCGTGGCCAGGACGACGCCGACCACCCACACCACGGTGCGCAGCAGGACGTTGACGAGGTCGGGCTCGTCGAACAGGTCCCGGTAGTTCCCGGTGCCGCGGTTGCCGATCGTCGCCCCGGAGGAGCTGATCCGGAGGATCGACGTGCGTGCCATCTCGATCACCGGCCACAGGACCACGGCCACGATCAGGATGACCGCTGGGCCGATCCACGGCAGCGGCGCGAGCGCCCGGCCGATCCTGCGCAGGGCGCTCGCCGGCCGCGGCGCCGGAGCACGGGCCCCGGCGCCGCGCGCCTCGACGGTGTCGTGCACGGGTGGTCCGTCAGCCGTTCTTCTGCGCGGTCTGCTGAAGCTGGCTCAGTACGGTCTTCGGGTCGGGGGCGGTCATCGCCGTGCCGAGCTTCTCCTTGATCGTGTTCGCCAGCGGTCCCCAGGCGGCGTTGCCCGTGGGGTAGAACTTGGCGCTCGGCAGGGCGTCGATGAAGGGCTTGTCGTACGGCACGGCACCGCTGATCACGGTGCCCGCCGACTTGGTCACCGGCAGGAAGCCCTCTTCCTTCTGGAAGTTGGCGACGTTGTTCGTCTGGTAGAAGAAGTTCAGGAACTTGGAGACGGCTTCCTTCTTCTTGCCGCCGCTGTTCTTGAAGGCCACCAGGAAGTCCTGCACGCCGAGCGTGCTGGGCGAGGACCCGGTCTTGCTGGGCAGCGGCGCGACGCCGTACGGCAGCTTGGCGTTGACCTTGTTGATGAAGCCGGCCGGCATGAAGACCGCGCCGTTGAGCATGCCGACCTTGCCCTGCGCGAACTCGTTGAAGACGTCCTTGCGGTCGGTCGTCTCCGGGTTCGGCTGCGTGAGACCGGCCTTCCGCAGGCCCTTGAGGTAGTTGAGCGTGTCCACGTTGGCCGGGCTGTCGAGCGCCCAGTTGCCGGACGGGTCGACGTAGCCGCCGCCGTTGTTCATCGCCCACATGAAGAACTCCGCCTGCGACTCCTCGGCACCGAGCGGCAGGCCCAGCGGGAAGACGCCCTTCGCCTTGGTCTTGATCTTCTGGGCGTCGGCCTGCACCTCGTCCCACGTCGTGGGCGGTGCGGCGATGCCGGCCTTCTTGAAGATGTCCTTGTTGTAGAAGAACAGCCGGACGCTGGACAGCAGCGGCATGCCGTACTGGGTGCCCTTGTACTTGTCGCCGTCGACGAACGAGGGGAGAATGTCGCCCGACACCTGCGAGGACAGCACGTCCGAGGTCGGGAACAGCAGGCCGTCGCGGGCGAAGTCGGCGAACGCGTTGTAGTTCAGGATGTCGGGCGTCTGCTTGGTCTGGACGTAGGTCTTGACCTTGGCGTCCATCTGGGTCCAGTCGACCATCTCGAGGTTGACCTTGTAGCCCTTGTTCTGCGCCTCGAACGTCTTGATGAGGCTGTCCCACAGGCCCTTGGTCTTGTCGTCGTAGATCGCGGCGACGAACCTGATGGTCTTGTCGTCCCCGCCGCCGCCGGAGGAACTCCCCTTGCTGCATCCGCTCAAGCCAAGGGTCACCGTGAGACCCGCGGCGATGGCGCCGAAGATATGCCGTTTCACTGTCCCCGCCTCCTCTGTTCAGGCTTCGGGGCGCACGGGTGCGCGCGACGACCCCGGTCGGTTGTGTTCAAAGGGTCCTGCCAACCCCCGGTCCGGCCCTCGGCTCGGCACCCCGAGCGGCCGTTGGCGTGGCACAGCTACGCGGCTCGCGCCGCCGCCTCCTTTCACAGGCATGAAAGGTTGTGCACGATTTGCCTGCTCAGCGAGCAGAATCGCGCATGGCACTGAACGATAGGAGCTGGTCCGTACCAGTTCAAGGGGATGCACGGCGTGGAGTCTCAACCGTTATTGAATCCGCCGCGTGACCTGGTGATCCGTTTCGGTGATCAGCACGGGCGGGCGCGGCCGGCCCCGCTCAGCCGCGGCGCAGGCGCGGTCGCCGCGGCCGCTTCGGCGTGCGCACGTCGATCGAGCCCAGGACGACCGTCCCGATCACCTCGATGAGGGGCCCGTCCCCGCCGCGCGCCGGCCGTACGCGCGCCCGCGAGCCCGCGATCGAACGCCCGGTGAACTCCACGCGTACGCCCTCGGGCACGACGAGCCGGATCCGGCCGCCGAGGACGCTCGCGTTCACGACCACGTGACGGCGCTGGAGCAGCGCCTCGCGCAGGTCGATCTCCAGCGTCCCGAACACCGCCGCGGCCGGGAACCGCGCGGGCACCACCCACCGGCCGTCGCGGCGTACGGTCCCGAACAGCGCGTGCAGCGGGCCCGGGTCGAGGCGGATCGGCTGGTCCTCGGCCGGCAGCAGGTCGCGGGTCAGCTCGGCGAGGTCGCCCAGCGTACGTGCGCGGTAGGCGCGGTCGACCCGCTCGCCGTGCTCGTCGAGCGTCAGGCGGCCGTCGGCGTGCGCGTCGCGCAGCAGCCGTACGACGTTCTCGCGGTCGGCGTCGGAGGCGCGCAGCTCCCGCGGGGGAAGGTGATCGCGGCCGGGTTTCCAGGGAAGGTCCACGTCCACGACGATATTCGTTGGCGAACTGTCGTAGGCCGTACCTAACGTGAACCTCATGGCCATCTCCATCCGCGACGTCGTCAAGCGATACGCCGGCTCTGACGGCACCTCGATCGCGGCGGTCGACGGGCTCACCCTGGAGGTGCCCGACGGGGTCTGCCTCGGCCTGCTCGGTCCCAACGGAGCGGGCAAGTCCACCACGATGCGACTGCTCACCGCCCAGTCGCGGGCCGACGAGGGCACGATCAGCGTGCTCGGGTTCGCGATCCCCCGCGAGGCCAAACAGGCGCGGGCGCTGATGGGCGTCGTCCCGCAGACCGACAACCTCGACGAGGAGCTGACCGTACGGCAGAACCTCGAGGTCTTCGCGCGGCTCTACCGCGTGCCGCGCGCGGGCCTGCGCGCCGCGGTCGACCGCGCCCTGGAGATCGCCCACCTGACCACGCGCGCCGGCACCCGCGCGGTCAACCTGTCCGGCGGCATGCGCCGGCGCCTGCTGGTCGCGCGCGGCCTGGTGCACTCGCCGCGCCTCGTGCTCCTGGACGAGCCGACCGTCGGCCTCGACCCGCAGGTGCGCGCCGACCTGTGGGGGCTGATCGCCGCGCTGCGCACCTCGGGAGTGACCGTGCTGATGTCGACGCACTACATCGAGGAGGCCGAGCGCCTCGCCGACACCTGCGCGCTGATGTCACGTGGCCGGGTGATCGCGCTCGGCAGCCCGGCCGAGCTGATCGCCGACCACGCCGGCGACCGGGTCGAGGAGCACGAGGGTTCGCC
The DNA here is from genome assembly GCA_963799975.1 of uncultured Actinomycetota bacterium. Taxonomy (GTDB): domain Bacteria; phylum Actinomycetota; class Actinomycetes; order Streptosporangiales; family Streptosporangiaceae; genus Actinoallomurus. The sequence goes on from CAWCZF010000006.1 coordinate 3,575,744, forward strand.
CGAGCGGCTGGCCGAGGTCGAGGGCCTGGCGCGGCGGGCCGGCCTGCCGACGCGGCGCACCGGCCCGACCGTGTCGGTCCTGCGCGCCGAGGCGATCCCGCCGTCGCTCGCCGACACGCTCGACGGCGGCAACGGCCACCGGGTCGTACGCCGGGCGGCCAATCTCGAGGACGTTTTCGTCGTACTGACCGGAGAGACCGTTGAGTGACCGGCTGCGCACGTTCGAGTGGGCCCCGATCCGCGGGGTGTGGCGGCGCGAGCTGGCGCTGTTCCGTCGCTACTGGGCGTCGTCGTCGTTCGCCGCGCTGATCGAGCCGACGATCTATCTGCTGGCGTTCGGCTTCGGCTTCGGCGCGCTGGTCGGCCACGTCGCCGGCTACCGCTACGTCGACTTCGTCGGCACGGGGGTGGTGGCGACGGCGACCCTGTTCACCTCGGCGTTCCCGGGCATGTTCAACACCTACATCCGGCGCACCTACCAATACTCCTACGACGCGGTGCTGGCCGCCCCGGTCGACGTGCACGAGGTGGTGGCCGGTGAGGCGTCGTGGATCGCGGTCAAGAGCGGGGTGTACTCCTGCTCCCCGATCCTGGTCGCCCTGGCCTTCGGCCTGCGGCCGGGGCCGGGCGTCTTCACCGTGCCGATCGTCACGACGCTGACCGCGTCGGGCTTCGCCCTCTTCGGCGTCTGGGCGTCCACGGTGGTCCCGTCGATCAACAGCTTCGACTACATCATCAGCGGCATCCTGGCGCCGCTGTTCCTGGTCGCGGGCACGTTCTTCCCGGTCGACGGCCTGCCGCCGTGGGCCCGCCCGGTCGCGCGCGTCAACCCGCTCTACCACTGCGTGGAGCTGGTGAGGCACGCGGTGTTCGGCTTCCACCCACTCGCCGACCTGGGCCACCTGGGCGCCCTGGCCCTGTTCGCCGTACTGATGTGGCTCCTGGCCGTACGCGGCATGCGCCGCCGGCTCATCGACTAATCCACAGCCTGGAGATTTTTCCCACGGAGAGCGATTGGATCGCTACGCTTTGGAGTTGTCGAAGAGACTACAATTCCTCCTGGAGAGGTGGCGTATGGACAACTCCCCTAGTCCGGCGTTAGCGAAGCTCGCGGAAGCGATCCGGCGACACCGAAAGCTGGCCGGACTCACGCAGGCGGACCTGGCGCGCCGCATCCCCTGTTCCGACAAGACGATCAGCGCCATCGAAACCGGCCGAGACCGTCCGTCGCGACAAATGACCACCGCCATCGAAGAAGCCTTAGGCCTCTCCAAGGGCGCCCTGACCGACATCTTCGACCTCCTCGACGTCGAAAGCCTCCCCGGCTGGATGCGCAGTTGGGTCGTCGAGGAGCGCCGCTCAAGAAGACTCCGCTCGTTCGAGCTGGCGATCGTCCCGGGCCTCCTGCAGACCGAGGATTACGCCCGAGCACTACTCAACGACAATGAGGCGCTCCTGCAAGCGCGGATGGAACGCCAGGGGATTCTCCTCGGCGACGCGCCACCTACCCTTCATGTCGTGCTGGACGAGTTCGTTCTGTACCGCGACGTCGGCGGGCGACAGGTCATGTATGACCAGCTCATACACCTCACGAAGTGCGTCTCAGAAGGACTCACGGTTCAGATCGTCCCCTCTGACGCAAACCCGCACCGTGTCGGCTCTTTCACGATCGGCACGGTCCCTGGAAGCGGCGACGTGGCCTATATCGAGAGCTCCATACGCGGAATCGTCACAAGCAGCCAGGACGACATCTCCCACCTGGACGGCGTGTGGGACACCATCCGCAGCCATGCTCTGTCCCAGCGACAATCACTGGATTTCATTCAAAGGACAGCGGAGGAACGATGGACCTGAGAGACACCAACTGGCGCAAGTCCACGCGTAGCGGCGAAAACGGCGGCAACTGCGTGGAGGTGTCGCTTCTAGGGACGGAGTAACACCGGGGCACGGCCCCGCCTGCCGTGTCTGTATTGACCCGGGTCGACCTGGTCTCTACGCTGACGCGAGCCTCTTTCATGTTTTGGAGGGCCTCGTGGCGGCAGAGGTCGATCAGCGGACGCGGCGTGGGCGGTTGTCGGCGTACGCGGCGTTCGGGGTGCAGGGGTTGTCCTTTGCCGCCCTGGTGACGCGGATTCCGGAGATCCAGAAGGCGCATCACCTCAGCGACGGCACGCTCGCCCTCGTGCTGCTCGCCGTGCCCGTCGTCGCGGGCGTCGGCAGTGTGCTCGCGGGTGTGTTCATGCCGAGGTACGGCAGCGGGCCCGTGCTGCGGATCGCACAGCCGCTCGTCCTGCTGGCGATCATCGCGATCGGGCTCGCCCCGGACGACCCGGCGCTCTATGCCGCGACGGCGCTGTTCGGGCTGTTCGTCGGCGCGGTGGACGCGTCCATGAACGCCCAGGCCGTCACCGCCGAGACGCTCTACGGCAAGAGCCTGCTGACCGGGTTCCACGCCGTCTGGAGCGCCGCCGGCATCGTCGCGGGCCTGTGGATCGCCCTCGCGAACCGGGTCGACATGGGCCTCGGCCTCGGCTTCGCCATCCCCGCCGCGCTCGGGATCGTCGTCGCCGTGGCGACCGGCCCCGGACTGTACGCGCGGGCGCTGGAGGCGACCGGGCCGAGTGGCGAGCAGCTCAAGGCCGCCGCCAAGCGCGTGCCCTGGCGGCCGATCGTCGTCATCGGTGTGGCCGTCACCTGCATGTACATCGCGGACTCGGCGACCTCCAGCTACAGCGCCAAGTACCTCAAGGACGACCTGCACGCCAGCGGCGCGATCGCACCGCTGGCGTACGTGGCGTACCAGGTCTGCATGATGTTCAGCCGTACCGGCGCGGACCTCGTCGTCCGTGCCTACGGGGCGGCTCGCGTCGTCGCGGTGGGTGCCGCGGTCGGCGGCCTCGGCCTGCTGACGGCCGCGCTCGCCCCCGGCCCGGCCGTGGCCATCGCCGGGTTCGCGGTGGCGGGACTGGGCCTGGCCGTCGTGGTGCCGACGTCGTTCTCGGCGGCCGGACGACTTGACCCGACCGGCCTCGGTATCGCGGTCGCCCGGGTCAACGTGTTCAACTACGTCGGTTTCGTCCTTGGCGCGGTCGTCGCGGGAGCCGTCGCCTCGAACCTGTGGATCGCGTACGCGGTGGGAGCCGCGCTCACGCTGGTGATCCTCGGGTCCGCGAAGGGCTTCGAGCCCGCCCCCGTGACCGGAACGCGCCCGGGCACCCCGGTCGCCGAACGCCCCGTCGCCTGATCAGGGTCACCGGCGGCGGATGACTCGGGAGCGGGCGGCGGTGCGGCGGCCCCGGACCTCAGCGCCGCGAACTCTCTTCCTGTTCGATGCGCTCCATGGCCTTCTCGCCCTCGACCTCGGCCTGTTCGGGGGACAACTCGGTGAGCGCCGTACGCAGCGCCACCTCGGCCGCGTCCGCCGCCGCACGTGCGGTGATCGTGTGGGTGTGCGCGCGTTCGATCTCACCGAGGCCGATGCAGTCGAAGGCGACCTGTGTATCGTGTGCCGCCAGTTCGAGTTGGCGGGCTGCTTCGTCAAGACTCATTCACATTCCTCCATCGTTGTCGCGGTACTACCCGCGATCACCCGGCCCACACGCACCATCGCGCGGCGTCCGTCACACAGGGTCAGGGCATACGGGAGCGTAGTCCAAGCACCACTCCGCGACGTCCCGCATGCCCACGGAACTCCCCGCGGCGCCAGGCGCGCGTACGCGACGGCGTCGGCGCACCGCACCGCAGCGCATCGCCGGCGATCACGTCGGGGTCGGCGGCGGCGGGGGTGCTCCGCGTCACCTCGCTGCCGGCCTCAGCCGGCTCGGCCGCCGGTGCCGAACATACTGGGGCCCATGGCTGCGCTGAGCGATGAGGAACAAGCGATCGTCGAGGTGGTCGCCGAGTTCGTCGACCGGGAGGTACGCCCTGCCGCGCGGGAACTGGAACACGCCGACGCCTACCCGGACGAGCTCATCGGGCGGATGAAGGAGCTGGGTGTCTTCGGCCTCACCGTCCCGGAGCCGTACGGCGAGGTGCGCGTCTCCAAGCGCTGCTACGCCCTCGTCACCGAGGAACTGGCACGCGGCTGGATGAGCCTGGCCGGGGCGGTCGGCGGCCACTCGGTCGTCGCGTACCTGATCGCCGAGTTCGGCACCGAGGAGCAGCGCGACCGCTACCTCCCCCGGATGGCGACCGGCGAGCTGCGCGCGGCGATGGCACTGACCGAGCCGTCCGGCGGCTCGGACCTGCAGGCCATCACCACCACCGCCCGCCGCGAGGCCGACCGTTATGTCGTTGACGGCGCGAAGATGTGGATCACGAACGCCCGCCGCGCCGGCCTGATCGCCCTGCTGTGCAAGACCGACCCGGAGGCGAGCCCGCGCCACCGGGGCATCAGCATCCTGCTCGCCGAACCGGGCGAGGGCATGACCGTGTCACGCGACCTGGGCAAAATCGGCTACAAGGGGATCGAGACCTGCGAGATCGCCTACGAGTCGTACGCGACGCCACCCTCGTCGGTGCTCGGCGGCGAGGAGGGGCGAGGCTTCGCCCAGATGATGCGCGGCCTGGAGGTCGGCCGCATCCAGGTCGCCGCCCGCGCCCTCGGCGTGGGCCGCGCCGCGTTGGAGGACTCACTGCGCTACGCCCAGGAGCGCGAGGCGTTCGGCCGCCCCATCTGGCAACACCAGTCCATCGGCAATTACCTGGCCGACATGGCCACCCGCCTGCGCGCGGCGAGGCTGCTGACCTTGGACGCCGCCGACCTCCTGGACGCGGACGAGCGCTGCGACATGGAGGCCGGCATGGCCAAGCTGTACGCCTCGGAGACGGCCATGGCCATCGCCCTGGACGCGGTCCGCATCCACGGCGCCTCCGGCTACTCGACCGAGTACGACGTCGAACGCTACTTCCGCGACGCCCCGCTGATGATCGTCGGCGAAGGCACCAACGAGATCCAGCGAGGCGTCATCGTCCGCCAGCTCATCAACCGCCATCCGCTGAGGTGACCGGACACTGCCCGGGCGTGCCCGGCGGCAGCGCGGTCACTTGCGTTTCTCAGCGGACACCGGATCCGGGCGGCGTCTCCGAGTGACGCGGGCGTGCTCCTTGGCGACCTTCTCCATGTCTTTCACCCGCGCCAGGGCCGCCAGCAAGTCAGCATGCAACCCGGCCAGTCCGGCGGCCGTCTCCGGTCGCGCGATGCCTGCCGCCTCGACGGCCGCCCGGCGAATAAAGGTGCTGAGCTTCATTCCGCCGGCATCGGCGGCCTCGCCGATACGCTTGAACTCGTCCTCGTTGAACCTCGTTGACACGACGCGCTCAAGACCGACAGGTGTCTTGGCGTTGCGCTCGAACTCCTCGCGATTCGCGTAGAAGTACTCTGCTTCTTCCTCTTCCGTCATCTGCTCGAGCGGCTTGCCGGTCGTCATGACGAGTCCCTCTCGTAGGCGGTGATCGGGCGCGCCAAGTCCAGCTCCTGCTCGCCCCATGAGCGCCGGATGGTCACCGGATACTTGATCACGACGGTGACCTTACGGCCGCTGTCCGCCGCGCCGTGAAGCAGGCAGCGGTCCTTGTGGCCGACACCGTCGTCTTTGTAGCCGGAAAGATTCCTTGTGGGCCGCCTCCGGTGTACTACATGCTGACTCTGATGTATGACAAATCACGATGCCCTCCATGATCGTGGCGTGCGGATCGCCGCGGTACGCGCATCGCCCCCGCGGGGGTCGCCGACCGCGCGAGGCGCTTACGCGGGTCGGCGGTACCGCTCGGCGGCGCGGGCGTGGGCGTCGGTGAGCAACGACCGCGCGAGCGCCGCCGTCTTCTCCCCCGGGTTGAGAATCGCCACCCACCCCTGGACCGCGTAGAGCGGGTGCGGGAGCGGCGTGTCCAGAACGGTGTAGTCGAGGTCCCCGGTCTGGGAGGCGGGCGGGTTGCCGGTCAGTTCCGCGAACACAGTGCGGCCCACGGCGATGTTCAGGCGGAACACTCCGGGGCGGCCGAGGTCCGAGGCGGTGTCGTACCCCTCGTAGTCGCCGGTGACGATCGTGGCGAACGGCATCCGGCGGTCGGCGGGCGTCGCGTCGCCCGGGTCGTAGAAGAAGAACGAGTCGCCCCAGGCCATCTCCGGCGCGCCGCTCGCCTCGTCCGCGGTGACCGTGACGACGCCGGGCAGGGCGGTCACGAACGCGATGATCTCCTCTGGTGTCATGCCTTCAATTTTTCCATTGAAGTCCTCGTTGCGACTTTTACGAGACAATCCCAGGCAGCACCACGCCAACCCTCAACTCCGGGAGTAAGCGCCATGAGCCGCGCCGGGCATCGCGCCATCGACCTGGCGCGCCTGGCGGGGATCTCGACTCAGCAGGTCCGCAACTACGCGGACGCCGGGATCCTGCCTCCGGTGCCGCGCACCGAGAGCGGCTACCGCCGGTTCGGCGAAGCGCATCGCCAGGCGATCCTGACCTACCGGGCCCTGGCGGAGGGATGCGGACCGTCCGCGGCCCGGGCGATCATGCATGCCGTGCACGCCGGAGACCTTCCGTACGCCCTGGCGCTCGTGGACGCCGCCCACGCGTCACTGCACGAGCGACGGCTGTCCCTGCGGCAGACCGCAGGCGCGCTCGACGCGGTCGCCGACCGGCCCGCCGGCATCCCTCGTACGGGCATGCGCATCGGCGAGGTCGCCGCGTACGTCGGCGTGCGCACGTCCGCGCTGCGCACCTGGGAGGCGGCCGGCCTGCTCCGGCCGCCGCGCGAGCCCTCGACGGGCTACCGCCGGTTCGGCCCGGCCGACGTACGGGAGGCGCTGCTCGTGTGCACGCTCCGGCAGGGCCATCACCCGCTGCCCCAGATCCGTGCCGTTCTCGACGACCTGCGGCGTACGGGCAGCCGCGAGGCGCTGCACGCGGCCATCGAGGGGCAGCACGCGAAGCTCACCCGGCAGGCGACGGCGATGCTGACGGCCGCCGCCCGCCTGCACCGCTACGTCACGCCGTAGGCGTCAGCGGCGGCCGATGGTCAGGAGCGGGCCGGTCGTGTCGGCGAAGAAGTCGTTGCCCTTGTCATCGACCACGACGAAGGCCGGGAAGTCCTCGACCTCGATCTTCCAGACCGCCTCCATGCCGAGTTCGGCGTACTCCAGCACGTCGACCTTCTTGATGCAGTCCTGGGCCAGCCGTGCCGCCGGGCCGCCGATCGAGCCCAGGTAGAACCCGCCGTGCGCCTTGCAGGCGTCGGTGACCTGCTTGCTGCGGTTGCCCTTGGCGAGCATCACGAACGACCCGCCGGCCGCCTGGAACTGCTCGACGTAGGAGTCCATCCGTCCCGCCGTCGTCGGGCCGAACGACCCGCTCGCGTACCCCTCCGGGGTCTTGGCCGGGCCCGCGTAGTAGACCGCGTGGTCGCGCAGGTACGACGGCATCGGCTCGCCCGCGTCCAGGCGCTCCTTGATCTTGGCGTGGGCGATGTCGCGTGCGACGACGAGCGGGCCGGTGAGCGACAGCCGCGTGCGTACGGGGTAGCGGCCCAGTTCGGCGCGGATCTCGGCCATCGGCCGGTTCAGGTCGACGCGTACGACGTCGCCCTCCAGGTCGTCCTCGGTCGTCTCGGGCAGGTATCGCGCCGGGTCCGGCTCCAGTTGCTCCAGGAACACACCGTCCCGGGTGATCTTGGCGAGGGCCTGCCGGTCCGCGCTGCACGACACCGCGACGGCCACCGGGCAGGAGGCGCCGTGGCGTGGCAGCCGGATGACGCGTACGTCGTGGCAGAAGTACTTGCCGCCGAACTGCGCGCCGATGCCGAGCCGCTGCGTCAGCTCGAAGACCTGCTGTTCGAGCTCCACGTCGCGGAAGCCGTGCCCGGTCGCGCTCCCGGAGGTGGGCAGCTCGTCCAGGTAGTGCGCCGAGGCGTACTTGGCGGTCTTCAGCGCGTACTCCGCGCTCGTGCCGCCGACGACGATGGCCAGGTGGTACGGCGGGCAGGCCGCGGTGCCCAGCGACCGGATCTTCTCCTCCAGGAAGGTCAGCATCCGGGAGGGGTTCAGTACGGCCTTGGTCTCCTGGTACAGGAACGACTTGTTGGCACTGCCGCCGCCCTTGGCCATGAACAGGAACTTGTACGCGTCCCCGTCGGTCGCGTACAGCTCGATCTGCGCGGGCAGGTTGCTGCCGGTGTTCTTCTCCTCCCACATCGACAGCGGCGCGAGCTGGGAGTAGCGGAGATTCAGCCGGGTGTACGCGTCGTAGACGCCGCGGGCGATGTGCCGCTCGTCGTCGCCGTCGGTCAGGACGTGCTGTCCGCGCTTGCCCATCACGATCGCGGTGCCGGTGTCCTGGCACATCGGGAGCACGCCCGCGGCCGCGATGTTGGCGTTCTTGAGCAGGTCCAGCGCCACGAAGCGGTCGTTCGGCGAGGACTCGGGGTCATCGAGGATGCGGCGGAGCTGGGTGAGGTGCGCGGGACGCAGGAGGTGGGAGATGTCGTGGATCGCCGTCTCGGTGAGCAGCCGCAGGACTTCGGGCTCGACCTGCAGGAACGTACGCCCCCCGGCGTCGAACTCGCCGATCCCGTCGCTGGTGAGCAGGCGGTATTCGGTGGTGTCGGGGCCCTGGGGAAGCAGCTCGGTGAAGGCGAATTCGGGCATGGCGTCCTCGCTGACGGCACGGTGCGGGTCGATCACCAGGGTAAAGCGCCGGATCGGCGGACCGTACGGCGGTCTTGCCCCCACGCCACCCGGGTATGGGCCGCTACGGGGGGAAATCATGCTTATGACGTCATATGCCGTGATCAGCGGTCTTTTCCGGAACAGTGCCGCGATCGCCTGGGTGATGCTCGTGGTCGGCGCCATCCTCGTGACCGCGTTCGTCGTGATCTGGATCGTGCTGGTACGCCATGGCAGCAACCGCGACTGGCCGATCCGGTGATCTGAGCAGGCCGACGACGACGCCGAGCCCGACGAGCAGGGCGCCGGCGAGTTCGGCGCGGTCCGGCGTGCGAAGGCCGAGCGCCATCGTGGTCGCCACCGCGCTGACCGGGATCAGCCCGGCGAACAACCCGGCGCGGTCCGCGCCGATCCGGCCCAGCGCGTCGTACCAGAGGATGAACGCGCCGACCGTGACCACCAGCGTGAGGTAGCCGAACGCGGCCGCCTCGCCCCAGGCCGGCGTCCGCAGCACGGACGTGCCGTCCACGACGAGACCGGCGACGAGCAGCATCGGGGCGGCCGCCGCCGCCGAGTACCCCGACACGCGTATCGCGCCCAGCCGGGGCAGCAACGGGAGCGCGAGCAGCGAGAAGCACACCTCCCCGGCCAGCGCGCCCAGGGCGTAGAGGAAACCGGGCAGGCTGCCGCCGCCCAGGCCGTTCGCGACGCCGGCGCCGGCCGTCACGACGAGGGCCGCGGCCACGATCCGCGGTGCCGGCCGCCGGCCGTTCATCAGCGGCGCCGCGACCGCGAGCACGATCGGCACCGAGCCGACCACGGTCCCGATCGTGCCGGGACTCGTGTAGCGGGTGCCCTCGATGACGCAGACGTTGAACCCGGCCAGCCCGGTGACGGCCAGTACGGCGAGGAGCGCCCATTCCCGCCGGGCCGGCCCCGCGACGGGGCGGCGGCGCGACCGTGCGAGGCACAGCAGGATCACCGCCGCGACGGCGTACCGCACGGCCTGCCCGCCGTACAGCGGATAGTGGGAGATCGTCGCGGACACCGCGGTGAGCGTGCCGACGATGGTCATCGCGACGGCCGCCTGTGCGATGCCGCGAACGCTGGTGGTCTGCCCCATGTGCTGAGACGCTAGGGGTTCAATGGCCCTCGCATGTAGACCATTCTGGGCCGTTGCCAGCGGACCATTGCGTGAGAGGGAGCCGTGTGGACCTGCACGTGACGCTCGACCGCGGCGCGGGGCGGCTCGCCGGGCAGCTCGCCGACGGCCTGCGCGCCGCCGTACGCGACGGGCGCCTGGCCCCCGGCGACCGGCTGCCCTCCAGCCGCGACCTCGCGGGCGACCTCGGGCTGTCACGCGGCGTCGTCGTGACCGCGTACGAACAACTCGTCGCCGAGGGGTTCATCGTGTCGCGGCAGGGCGACGGCACGCGCGTCGCGCCGTTCCCCGCGGCACGGCGCGGCGCCGGATCCCCCCAGCGAGGCGCACCGGCAGCACGCTGCGGCTCGCCGCCGGAACCGAGGCGGGACCGGCCGACCCGCCCGGCATCGCGTACGACCTGCGGCCGGGCAAGCCGGACCTGGCGTCGTTCCCGCGCGACCGCTGGAGCGCGACCCTGCGCGACGTCCTGCGCGACCTGCCGCACGCCGAACTCACCTATCCCGACCCGGCCGGCGTACCCGCGCTGCGCGCCGAGCTGGCCGGCCACCTGAGACGCGCACGCGCCGCCGTGACCGCCCCGGACGGGGTCGTGGTCACCGCCGGGGTGGCTCAGCTGCTGGCGATCGCCCCGCGCATCCTCATCGAGGAGGGGCACCGGCTGCTCGCGGTCGAGGACCCGGTCGGCCACCACCAGATCCCGATGATCGAGGCCGCGGGGATCGAGCTGGCCGGGGTGCCGGTGGACGAGGAGGGCATCGACGTCGCGGCCCTGGCGCGTACGGGAGCGCGGGCGGCGCTGGTCACGCCGGCACACCAGTACCCGACCGGGGTGGTGCTGTCGCCACGCCGCCGCGCGGCGCTGGTCGCGTGGGCGCGCGCGGTGGACGCGCTGGTCATCGAGGACGACTACGACGGGGAGTTCCGCTACGACCGCGACCCGGTCGGCTGCCTGCAGGGGCTGGCGCCGGAGCGGGTCGTGCTGGCCGGGTCGATGAGCAAGGCGCTGTCACCGGCGCTGCGGCTCGGCTGGGCGGTCGCGCCGCCCTGGCTGGCGGTACGCCTGCGCGCGGCGCGCGCCCTGCACGATCTCGGCTCGCCAGTGCTCGACCAGCACGTCCTGGCCCGCCTGATCGCGAGCGGCGACCACGCGCGGCACCTACGGCTGATGCGCAGGCGGTACCGCGCTCGCCGTGACGCCTTCGTCGCGGCGCTCGCCGAGCGACTGCCCCAGGTGCGCGTACACGGCGTGTCCGCCGGCCTGCACGCGTACGCCGAGCTGCCGGCCGGGTGCGACGAGGAGGCCGTGGTCGCGGCCGCCGCCGCGCTCGGCGTCGCGATCGAGGGCGTCACTCCGGGCCGGATACGCCGCCCGGGCCCACCGGCGATCGTCGTCGGCTACGCCCGCCTGCCCGAACGCCGCCTCACCGAAGCGGTCGCCCTGCTCGCGAAGGCCATCGAGCAGGCGTAGCAGCACAAGCGGCGGCACGCGGGGCCCGGGCCGCCGACGCGGGAGCCGGGATGCTCGGAGCGACGCGATGCGGTGCCCCAGGGGACACAGACGGGCGCGGGTCAGCGCGGCGCGCGCGAAATGGAACGCACCCGGTGCGGGGCGAGTCACGGCGTGGGATGGGCGGAGCCGACCCCTGACGCCCGAGGAACGCGCACACAAGCCACGGCGCGGGCCGGGCCGACCGGAGCGCCACGGCAGGTGCCAAGCCGCGCGGCGGGCGCTCGGCCGACCGACGAGCCACTCGCCGCCGGGTATTCGGGCCCGGCCGCATCAGCCCCACGGGCCCGGGGCATCAGTTCTCCCGAGCCAGGGCGTCAGCCGCCCGGGCCTTCGGAGCCGCTGCTCTTGCCCTTTCCGTTTCCCTTCTCCTTCCCCTTCCCTTTCCCCTCGCCTCGGTGCCTGCCGCGTTCTTCCTGAGTCGGAGGCGTCGTCCCGGCGCCGGGGTGGTCCGGCGCGATGCGGGGGCCGCCGTGGTGCGGGTTGGGCACGTGGTGAGTGGTGGCGTGGGCGCCCGGCGGCGTCGCGGTCGGTGTGGGGGCGGGCGGGGTGGCGGGCCGCGCGTCGTGGTTCGTGGCGATCACGATGACGGCGACGAGGGCGGCCGCCGCGGCCAGTGCCGCGACCGCCGGGAGAACGCGCACCCGCCGTACGGCGGGCAGTTCGGTCGTGCCGCTCCCCTCCGGCGAGCCGGGCTCGCCCGCCGCACCGATCCCGACCGCCGTACCGCGCTTGCCCCACCTGCCGGATCCGCGTGGCGAGCCGAGGCCGCCCCTCGAACCCGGCCCGCCTGACGCGCCAGAACCGCCCGGTGCACCGGCGGCGCCCAGCGTGCGCCACGCGCCGGTCGAGCTCAGTAGCGCGAGCAGGTCCGCGGCCGACGGGCGGTCGTCCGGCTCCTTGGCCAGCGCCTCCGCCACCAGGCCGCGCAGCGGGTCGTCCAGGCCGGTCAGGTCGGGCGGCTCGAACAGGACCCGGCGGGCCAGTTCCTCCGTGTCGCCGGTGCCGAACGGGTTGCGGCCCGTCCCCGCGTACGCGACCAGGCAGCCCCAGCCGAAGACGTCCGAGGCCGGGGTGGCGGGCTGCCGCTTGAGGCGTTCCGGCGGGATCCAGCCCGGGCTGCCCATCACCATGCCGGGGCTGGTCGAGGCCGCCCGCCGCGGCGGCCTCCTGCGCGATGCCGAAGTCGATCACGCGTGGGCCGGTCGGGGTGAGCAGGACGTTGGCCGGTTTGAGGTCGCGGTGGATCAGGCCGGTCCGGTGGATCGCGGCGAGGGCGCGGCCGGTTCCCGTCGCGAGCGCGCGTACCTGTTCCGGCCGGAGCGGGCCGTCCTTGCGGACGATCTCCTCCAGCGAGTGCCCCTCGACGTACTCGGTGACGATGTACGGCACGGAGCGCGCGGTGCCGTCGGCGAGTAAGGCGGCCGTGCAGCCGGCCGGCACCCGGCGGATGCACGCGGCCTCGGCGACGAACCGCCGGCGCAGCGCCGGGTCGCCGCTCGCGCCGCCATGGGCCGCCTTGACCGCGACGAGACCGCCGAGCGGGTCCTCGCCCAGGTAGACGACGCCCATTCCGCCGGATCCGAGCCTGCCCAGCAGCCGGTGGCCGCCGATCTGCCCGGGGTCGCCCGCCCGGAGCGGACGCACGCCCGGAGGCAGGACTCCCTCCGCCGACGCCGACGATGTCTCCATCCGGAAGCCTTTCAGGCCGAGGTGGGACTGCGTCCCTGAACCTCAGATCCTGCAATCCGGCCATGCTCCCCGCAAGTAAACGGTAAAGATCGAAATACCGGAGTTAACGTCTCCCAGGTATCTTGCGCATCGTGGCCGAGTCTCAGGATCGCTTGCTCTCCGGCCGCTACCGGCTCATCGAGCAGATCGGCCGCGGCGGCATGGGCGTGGTCTGGTGGGCCCATGACGAGGTCGAGCGACCGCGAGGTCGCGGTCAAGGAGATGCACCTCCCGCCCAGCCTCGGCCACCGCGAGCGGATGAACCTCCTGCGCCGTACCGACCGTGAGGCGCTCGCCGCCGGGCGCCTGCGCCACCCCGGGCTGATCGCCATCTTCGACGTGGTGATCGAGGACTCGCGGCCCTGGCTGATCATGGAGTATGTCGCGGCGCGCTCGCTGGAGGACGTGTTCGTCGAGGACGGCCCGATCTCGCCGCGGCGCGTCGCGGAGATCGGCGTGCAGTTGCTGGCCGCGCTGCGGGCCGCGCACGACGCCGGCATCGTCCACCGCGACGTCAAGCCGAGCAACGTGCTGCTGGAGACCTCCGGCCGCGTGGTGCTCACCGACTTCGGCATCGCGACCTATGAGGGCGCCACGACGCTGACCCAGACCGGCACGTTCATGGGCTCGCCGGCCTACGTCGCGCCCGAGGTGGCGCGCGGCGAGCCCGCCTCACCCGGGTCCGACCTCTGGTCGCTCGGCGCCACGCTCTACGCCGCGGTGGAGGGACGGCCGCCGTACGACTACGAGACCGCGATGGCGACGCTCAGCGCCCTCGTCACCAGCGAGCCGGACCCGCCGGTACGCGCGGGGCCGCTGCGCCCCTGCTCGGGGGCCTGCTGACCAAGGATCCGGCGCGCCGGCTGACCGCCGGAGCGGGCCGCCGAGATGCTCGCCCACGCCATCACCCCGTCCGTTCCGCCGATACCGGTACGGCGCGCGCGTGGCCCCCGGTTCGGCGGCCGCGCCGGCGTGCTACGCGTCGGGGTGGTGCCCGTCGTCACGGTCGGCGTGCTCGCGCTGGCCGTGGGCGCGGGCGTGCTGGCCGGGGTCAAGGGCTCCCCGGCGCGCTACTCCGGCGACCAGGCTCCGCACCCGTCCGGCGTCCCGTCCGGCTCGGGCTACGGGTCCGTACGGCCGTCGCCGCCGCCGGCCGGGCCGCTGCCCGCGCGGATCGGCGGCGAGGCGGGCACGCCGCTCGCCACCCGCCTGGCCCGTGGCGCCGCCACCTGGCCCGACACGAACACCCTCACGCTCCGCGTCACGGGGCGCGCGGAGCGGGTCTCGGTCGTCGTGACGTGCCCGTCGGGACCGCACCTGCTCTCCTTCACCGCGTACGCGGTCGGCGGCGCGGGCTCCCCGGTGTCCGGCACCTGCGTAGAGACCGGTACGAACGCCGCCATGACGCGCTACCTCCGCCTTCCCGCCGGCACCGCGCACGTGCGCGTCCGCGTACGCCCGGGCACCGGCGCCGAGGGCACGCGCGTCGCCTGGTTCGCCGGCGTGTACGGCACCCGCTAGAACGACGGTCCCGTCCCACCGAGGCGGGCACCGCGCATGACCCTCACGGAGGAGGGCACCTAGAGTCGAAGGTGTCGGCCACGCGAGGTTTCACCGTTCCGGGAGGCGCTGGATGTCCGAACAGGAGCACCGGGTCGAGCACGACTCCATGGGCGACGTACGGCTCCCGTCGTGGGCCAAGTGGCGGGCGCAGACGCAGCGGGCCGTGGAGAACTTCCCGATCTCCGGGCAGCGCCTGGAGCGCGCGCAGATCGCCGCGCTCGCGCGGATCAAGGCCGCCGCCGCGCGGGTGAACGCCGACCTCGGCGTGCTGGACGCGACGGTCGCGGACGCGGTCGAGAAGGCCGCGCTGGCGGTCGCGGACGGCGAGTACGACGACCACTTCCCGATCGACGTCTTCCAGACCGGCTCCGGCACGTCCTCGAACATGAACGCCAACGAGGTCATCGCCACGCTCGCCGAGGAGCGCCTCGGCCGCCCGGTGCACCCGAACGACCACGTCAACGCCTCGCAGTCCTCCAACGACGTGTTCCCCACCTCGATCCACCTCGCGGCCACCGGCATGCTGGTGAACGAGCTGGTCCCCGCGCTGCGGCACCTGGAGGGCGCGCTGAACCGCAAGGCCGTGGAGTTCGCGCCCGTCGTCAAGTCCGGCCGTACGCACCTGATGGACGCCACGCCCGTCACCCTCGGCCAGGAGTTCGGCGGTTACGCCGCCCAGGTCAAGTACGGCGTGGAGCGGCTGCACGCGGCCCTGCCGCGGCTGGCCGAGCTGCCGCTCGGCGGCACCGCGGTGGGCACCGGGCTCAACGCGCCGCCCGGGTTCGCCGGACGCGTCATCGCCGAGCTCGCGCGGGAGACCGGGCTGCCGCTGCGGGAGGCGCGCAACCACTTCGAGGCCCAGGGTGCGCGCGACGCCCTCGTGGAGACCAGCGGTGACGCTGCGTACCGTCGCGGCGAGCCTCACGAAGATCGCGAACGACCTCCGGCTGATGAACTCCGGGCCGCGCGCGGGCCTCGGGGAGATCCGGCTGCCGGAGCTGCAACCCGGCTCCTCGATCATGCCCGGGAAGGTGAACCCGGTGATCCCCGAGGCGGTGTGCCAGGTCGCCGCGCAGGTGATCGGCAACGACGCCGCCATCGCGTTCGGCGGCGCGGCGGGCAACTTCGAGCTCAACGTGATGATGCCGATGATGGCGCGCAACCTGCTGGAGTCGCTGCGGCTGCTGTCGGCGGTCTCGCGGGTACTTCGCCGACCGCTGCGTCGACGGGATCGAGGCCGAGGTGCTCCGCTGCCAGGAGTACGCCGAGTCCTCCCCGTCCATCGTCACGCCGCTCACCCGCTACCTCGGCTACGAGGAGGCGGCCGCGGTCGCCAAGCAGGCCCTGGCCGAGCGCAAGACCATCCGCCAGGTCGTCCTCGAACGCGGTTGCGTGGAGGACGGCAGGCTGAGCGTCGAGCAGCTCGACGCGGCGCTGGACACCCTGGCGATGACCCGGCCGCCCGGCTCCTGACACCGGGCGGCGGCAAAGAGCCGGTAAGCCCACGGCCTGGATCGGCGCGCGGCGAGTGTCGCGGCGCGTACGGCACGGAACGCCTCAGTGCGTGGCGGCGGGTCGTGCCGGTGGGCGCGGCCCGTCGCAGTCATCCCGGACGCGCCTCTGGCCGGCCGGCCGACGAGAGAGCGCCTGTGCACCGACGTCTGGTCCGGATCGCCGCATACGGGGTGCTCGGCTGCGCCGTCGCCCTGACTCCCCTGACGCACGTACGCGCGGCGCACGCCGACCGCGACCCGGGCGTGGCCGGCCCGCCGGCCCTGCCGATGGCGGAGCGGAACCGGATGCTGGCGATGCCGCTGCTGGCGGAGTACGGCTGGGCCGAGCGGCAGTGGAGGTGCCTGGACCGGCTGTGGACCCACGAGAGCAACTGGCACCATCTCGCCCGCAACCGCCGGTCCGGCGCGTACGGGATCCCGCAGGCGCTGCCGGGCTGGAAGATGTCCAGCGCCGGGCCGGACTGGCGTACGAGTCCGGTCACCCAGATCCAGTGGGGCCTCGGCTACATCGGCAGGCGCTACGGGAGCCCCTGCGCGGCCCTGGGCCACGCGGAGACCGCCGGCTGGTACTGAGAGCCCGGCGGCTCAGAGCACCGGCGCAGGGCCTCTCAGCGCCGGTGCGGCAGCCCGTGTGCCGCGCGGTCGCCGCCGGGCGGCAGCCGGTGGTGCCGTGCCTCGACGATCCGCGAGGCGGCCGTGCTCGGCGACGCGGCGCGTACGGGAGCCGCCACGGCGAGGCCGACGGCGACACCGAGGCCCGCGACGACGGCGGCCGCCTTGGGCAGGGCGAGACTGCGGGTGCTGGTGCGAGCCACGATCAAACCTTCTGGTCGGCCGACGCGCGCACGCGCGTGGCGAAGTTCGTGCGGCGCGAGCGGCCGGGCACGCGCCCGGCACGCGACGAGCAGATCAGTACCAGCCGGTGGACTGGGAGTGCCCCCACGCGCCACAGGGGGTGCCGTACCGGCTCTTGATGTAGCCCAGGCCCCACTTGATCTGCGTGGTGGCGTTGTTCTGCCAGTCCGGCCCGGCGCTGGACATCTTCGATCCGGGCAGCGCCTGCGGGATGCCGTAGGCCCCCGAGGGGTTGGCGGCGTGAGTGTTCCAGTGACTTTCCTTGTTCCACAGGTTGACCAGGCAGCCGAACTGCGAGCTCGGGTCCCAGCCGTAGCTCGGCAGCATCCCGCGCGCGATCCGCTGTGCCTCACCGGCCGGGACCGGGTCGCCGGCGGTGCCCGCGGCGGTCGGCGTGGGCGTCGGCGGCGGCGTGCCGCGTGCGAGGAGCCGGGGTCGGCTGACCTGGCTGCGCGCGGCGCGCGAGGCGCGCTTCTTGAGCTCCTGGCGCCGCTTGTCGGCGATGTCCTTGCGCTGCGCGTCGGTGAGCGGCGCGGGCGTCGGCGCCTGTGCCTGTGGCTGGAGTTGCGCGCTCGCGTCGGCCTTCGGCGCGGACCCTCCGCCGCTGACCGCCCAGGCGACGCCTCCGCCGCCGACCACGGCAACCGCGGCGGCGACCGCCGCGAACCGGATGATCCGCTTGTTGGCGGTGTGCGGCTTGCGGCGCATGTTCTCGAAGTCGGGTCCCGGCGGGGGGACGTCCGGCCCGCCGAAGGGTGGCCCGGCCGGAGCCTGAGCCGCGTCGTACGGTGCGCCCATGTCGTAGGCGGCCGTCGCGCCGGCCTCCGGCGCGCCCGCGTCGTAGGCGGGGGCGTCGTCGCCGGGCCGGTCGTCATAGGCCGTGGTCTTGTACACGGCGGCGTCGTAGACGCCCGGGTCCTGCGCTACTGGCGGGACGTTGTTGGGCGCGCCGGCGACCTTGACGTCCTCGGTGGCACGGCCGGTCGCCCACGGCGCCCGCTGGGGCTCCGCGGCGTCGTGTCGATCGTCTCGTCCGGGGGACCTGAATTGGTCTCCGTACAAGGCGGTCCTTCCGAAGGTCGCACGCGCATGGGCACACGTGCGAATGTCCTCACCCCCGGAAATCCGCGCGGCCTCGACGGGCGCGGCCGGCGTGAGATCCCTGGGTGGGCAGACCCTCCGGATACGGCGTACTACAGGGGGTGACGCCGGGACTGGGGGCTGTCCACTGGAGTGCTTACGGCGCCCAACACTGCACGAAGACGGGGGGTACCCCGCAACCGGAATGGCGTGACTGATCTCACGTCGAACCACGTCACATCGTGCTCACGAGGGTTGAATTCACCCCGGGAGCAGGCAATTCCGAGGTTGCACAAGTATGCTGTGACGTTGGTCACACTGCTACGCGAACGTACCGTACGGCTCCGTCACGTGACGAAACCCCTCGGCGCGAAGCGCACCGAGGGGTCGCACGTACGGCGGGATCAGGCGCCGACGTCGCCGAGCATGTCGGTCACGAGGGCGGCGATCTGGGAGCGCTCGGACCGGGTCAGCGTGACGTGCGCGAACAGCGGGTGGCCCTTGAGCTTCTCGACCACGGCCACGACGCCGTCGTGCCGGCCGACCCGCAGGTTGTCACGCTGCGCGATGTCGTGGGTCAGCACGACACGCGAGCCCGAGCCGATGCGGGACAGCACGGTGAGCAGCACGCCGCGTTCAAGCGACTGTGCCTCGTCGACGATCACGAACGAGTCGTGCAGCGAGCGGCCACGGATGTGGGTCAGCGGCAGCACCTCGAGCATGCCGCGGTCGAGGACCTCCTCGATGACCTCCGGAGTGGTGAGCGCGGACAGCGTGTCGTAGACCGCCTGCCCCCAGGGCGACATCTTCTCGTTCTCGGTGCCGGGCAGGTAGCCGAGCTCCTGGCCGCCGACCGCGTAGAGCGGGCGGAAGACCACGACCTTGCGGTGCTGTCGGCGTTCGAGCACCGCGTCCAGCCCGGCGCACAGGGCCAGGGCGGACTTGCCGGTGCCCGCGCGGCCGCCGAGAGAGACGATCCCGACGTCCTCGTCGGTGAGCAGGTCGAGTGCGATCCGCTGCTCGGCCGACCGCCCGTGCAGGCCGAACACCTCGCGGTCGCCGCGCACGAGGCGTACGGACTTGTCGGGCAGGACGCGCCCGAGTGCGGAGCCGCCCGGGGAGATCAGCCGGAGCCCGGTGTGGCAGAGCAGGTCCCGCGCCTCCTCGAGTTCGAGCCGGCCGGCGTCGTAGAGCTGTTCCAGCCGCTCGGGTTCGATCTCGAGCTCGGCCATCCCGGTGTGGCCGGTCTCCACCACGGTCTCGGCGCGGTACTCCTCCGCGGTCAGCCCGACCGAGGCGGCCTTGACCCGCAGCGGCAGGTCCTTGGACACGAGAACGACGTCATGGCCCTCCTTGGACAGTGACAGCGCGACCGACAGGATGCGCGTGTCGTTGTCACCGAGCCGGAAACCGGCCGGCAGCACTGACGGATCATTGTGGTTGAGCTCGACCCGGACCGTTCCACCTTGATCGCCGATCGGCAGCGGCTCGTCGAGACGGCCGTGCGCGAGTCGCAGATCATCGAGCGTCCGCAGCGCGTTGCGTGCGAAGTAGCCCAGCTCAGGATGGTGACGCTTGGCCTCGAGCTCGGTGATCACGACGATCGGGAGTACGACCTCGTGCTCGGCGAACCGGGCCAACGCACCCGGGTCGGCGAGCAGGACACTGGTGTCGAGGACGTACGTGCGCCGGGTGGCGGCTGATCTGGCCACTCGTTCTCCTTCGGGCGCCAGCCCAGGCGGACCGCCTGAGCAGGCGTCCTTTCCTCGGGGGGACCTGGTTCGACGCTAAGGCCGCCTGCCCACCCGGGAACAGAGGCATGCCGAGAAGTAACCCGGACGTAACGGGCCGTTCGGCAATCCCTCTCAGGAGTTTCAGGAACCGTAGCGGCGATGTCTCGCGGCGTACGCGCGGATCGCCCGCAGGAAGTCGACCTTGCGGAAGTCAGGCCAGAAGGCCTCGCAGAAGTAGTACTCCGAGTGGGCGCTCTGCCAGAGCATGAAGCCGGAGAGGCGTTGCTCTCCCGACGTGCGGATGACGAGATCCGGGTCGGGCTGGCCGCGGGTGTAGAGGTGCTCGGCAATGTGCTCAACGTCGAGGACCTCGGCGAGCTCCTCGATGCTGGTGCCCCTGCTCGCGTGTTCGTGCAGGAGTGAGCGCACCGCATCAGCGATCTCACGCCTACCTCCATACCCAACCGCGACGTTCACAATCAGCCCAGGAGCGTCAGATGTGGTTTCCTCGGCATGTTTCAGCACTCGGGCCGTCTTGTCCGGGAGCAGGTCGAGCGCTCCGACCGGCTTGACGCGCCAGCCGCGCCCGGCGAGGCCCTCCACGGTGTTCTCGATGATGGCCAGGAGGGGTTCGAGCTCGGCGGCGGGCCGGGTGAGGTTGTCGGTGGACAGAAGCCACAGGGTGACGACCTCGACGCCGGTCTCCTGCGACCACTGGAGCAGCTCGGAGATCTTGTCGGCGCCGCGCTGGTGGCCGGTGTTGATGTCGGCATGGCCCATGGAGCGTGCCCACCGGCGGTTGCCGTCGAGGATCACTCCGATGTGGCGCGGGTTGGCGTCGGGACTCAGCCTCGTCTCAAGCCGTCGTTCGTACAGCTTGTAGACCAGGTCCCGCAAGCTCATCTGCCGCACCTCTCCGTTCCCACGTCGTTGTGTGTCAGCAATCGATTATCGCGCTCGTGGGCGGCGGCGGGGCCCGTACGAGGGAACTCGCGAAGACGCGCCGGTGACCTGCGGGGATGACCTCCACCTCGCCGACCGGCGTCGTCGCAAACGGCCGCGGCGCGTGCGCGCCACCCGCCCGAGGCGAGGTGGCTCGCACGCGCCGCGGCGCGAGGATCAGCGGATCGACTTGACGATCGCCTCGTCGAGGCCGTGGAACGACTCCAGGTAGTCGCGACGCTCGGTCTTCATCCGCTCCACCATCGCGTCGTACTCGGCGAGACGGCCCTGGCGCTCGTAGAGCCGGCGGGGCTGGAGGATCTCCATGTCGTCGATGCCGGGCAGCGAGGCGGCGACCTCGTAGCCGAAGTCGGGGTCCTGCTCCCACTCGATGGTGTCCTCGACGATGGCCTGCACGATCGCCGAGGAGTGCGGGATCTTGACCTTCTTGCCCCGGTCGTCGCCCTCGCCGCCGCCGACCCGGCCGGTGTTGAGCACGAAGACCTTCATCTCGTGGCCGTCGAGCAGCTCGAGCATCCGGTTGCCCATGTCGGCCATGTCGCGCGGGAAGAACGGGTTGGTGCCGGGCACGCGGAGGAACCTGCCCTCCTCGTCCTTGCCGCCGGCGCTGGTGCCCGTCGTCTCGCCGAGCATGAAGTAGGCCGCCGCCTGCTCGCGGTCCAGCCGCGCGACACCGGGCACGATGTTCTCGTTGCGGTTGAGGATGAGCAGGAACTCCGCGGGCTCGACCTGGTCGGCCGGCCACGGGTCGACGTATTTGAACGGCCAGGTCGTACGGCCGTTCTTGGTGTAAGAGGTGTCGAAGAAGTCGACCTTCCCGCTCGCGTCGGCGGAGACGTTCTCCAGGTAGGCGTCCGGCTTGGTCGTCGCGCGGTAGATCGTCGGCTCGAACTCCGGGTCGAGGCCGAAGGTCTTGGCGAAACAGCCGTTCTCGGTCGTGTAGACCCGGCCGCCCGGCATCAGCGCGACGAAGTCGTCCTGCACCGGCTTGCTGCCGAGCTGGGTGGTGAAGGTGGTCGTGGTCTTGCCCGTGCCGGACAGGCCCACGATCAGGACGGTCTTGTTCTTCCCACCCGTCGGGATCACCTTGCAGCCGGCATGCAAAGAAAGGCCGCCGCGACCATAGACGATGTTGTTCCACATTCGCAGGCCGCCTTTTTTGGACTCACCGAAGTAGTCCGAATTAAAGACGCGCGTGATGTTGGAATTGAGATCGACGGCGATGAGCCGGTCGTTCGGGTAGCCCGGCATCGCCAGGCCCGGCGTGTAGATCACCGTGGTCTCGGGCTCCCAGGCGGCCGGGTCGTAGTCCTCGCCCGCCGGGTAGTAGAGCTGCTGCTGCATCCCCGCGATGTTGGCGTTCGCCGCCTCGATGACGAGACGTGCCCGGGTGCGGAACTCCGGGTCGCTGCCGATGTAGCCGTCGACCACCACGACGTCCTCGCCTGCGAGGTACGCCTCCTGCTCGCCCGCGACGCGGTCGTACTCGTCGCGCGTGATGGTCTGCTTGGTCGTGTTGGTGGAGTCCTCGACGATGAAGGTCGACTTGGAGCTTCGGCTGTCGACCCGCGCCTTCACCACGACGTTCGCGAACTCGGTGACCGACGAGTTGGGCATCATCTCGGTGAGTTCACGCAGTCGCTGCGGGCCGGGGTTCCACTCGATGGAACGGGCCTTCACTTCGTACGCCACGATCGCTCCTTCAAGCAGGGATGCCCCTCGGCAGAATCACCGGGGGGTTTTACCGAGTGTACCCGGAGGAACGATTAATAACATAATCGAGGTGTACCGGCGAAGACCATTCTCCGCCATTGGTATAGACCTTTGGGTTAGACCATTGGATTAGACCTCTGGATTAGACCTTTCGCGTTATTAAAAAATTGTTTCGCGGGTGTTACCACCAGATTTTGGCGATCAAGGCCTCACACCTGCGGCCCGGCGGCGCGTGCGCGCTCGACGTGCAGCAGCGCGTCGCGCAGCTCGCCGAGCCAGTCGTCGGCGTTCTTGCCGACCAGCCGTACGCACCAGGCGAGGGCGTCGCTGCGGCTGCGCGCCACGCCCGCCTCGACGAGCGTGTCCAGCACGCGGCGCTCCGGCTGCCGCAGCCGCGTCATCACCGGCACCGAAAGCTGGGTGAACATCGCGGTCTCGCCGCCGCACTCGACGCCCCACGACACCTTGCGCCCGAACCGGTGCTCGGCCTCGCGCGCGATATCGATGCGCTGCTCGCGCGTGTCCTCGCGGAATCGCTGCACATGCCCGGCGATCGCACCCGAACGCGCCGCCGCCGAGGCCCCGTCGGCGATCTCCGGCTCCGCCAGCGTGCCGATCACGCTGATCTCCTCACGGTCCAGGACGACCTGGGGCGCGCCGTCGAACCAGTCGTCGGGCAGGCGGCCGGAGAACCAGCCCCGCAGCTTCTCGAGTCCTTCATCCGTAGTCATGTAATTATGATTACACACTATCGGTGCTTCGCCAAGCGTCGGGCCATGTTGACACAGTCTCTATTTTGCGACTTACTGTCATAAACGACAGGCTCTCAAACAAGAGGATGTTCCATGACCATGCCCGGAGCGAGACGGTGGTGGGTGCTGGGCGCCCTCGTCGTCATCCTGCTCGCCGTCAGCCTCGACCTGACGGCGCTCAACGTGGCCCTGCCGACCCTGTCCGCCGAACTGCACGCGAGCACCGGCGCCCTCCAGTGGATCGTCGCCTCCTACACGCTCGTCTCGGCCACCCTGCTGATCCCCGGCGGACTGCTCGGCGACCGCTACGGCCGCAAGAAGGTGCTGCTCGGCGGCATCGCGGTCTTCCTGGTGGCCTCGGTGCTGGCCACGTACGCGTCGAGCCCGGGCGCGCTGATCGCGGCTCGTACGCTCATGGGCATCGGCTCGGCGGTCATCACCCCGCTCGCGATGTCGGTGATGCTGGTGGTCTTCCCGAAGGAGGAGCAGGCCAAGGCGCTCGCCGCCTGGGCCGCCGCGTCCTTCCTGGGCCTGCCGCTCGGCCCGATCATCGGCGGCTACCTGCTCGACCACTTCTGGTGGGGCTCGATCTTCTTCATCAACATCCCGGTCTCCGCGCTCGCGCTGGTCCTCGGGATGGTGCTGATCCCGGAGTCGCGTTCGGCGACCGCTCCGCGCCCGGACTACGCCGGGCTGCTGCTGTCCACCGCCGGGCTCGTCGCACTGGTGTACGGCGCGATCCAGCAGGAGGAGTACGGCTGGGGCGACGCGCGCGTGTGGGG
This sequence comes from uncultured Actinomycetota bacterium, assembly GCA_963799975.1. GTDB lineage: Bacteria > Actinomycetota > Actinomycetes > Streptosporangiales > Streptosporangiaceae > Actinoallomurus. The sequence continues at coordinate 3,599,764 of CAWCZF010000006.1, forward strand.
CGTCCTCGCCGCCGGCATCGTGCTCGTGGCCGCCTTCCTGGCCTGGACCCGGCGCGCCGCACGGCCGCTGATCGACCTCGGCCTCTTCCGCGACCGTCACTTCGTCGGCGGCGCCATCCCCGCGACCCTGCTGACCTTCGCGCTCTTCGGCGTCCTGTTCGTGACGCCGCAGTACTTCCAGGGCGTCCTCGGCGCCGACGCGCTCGGGTCGGGCCTGCGGCTGCTCCCGCTCATCGGCGGGCTGATCGCCGCCTCGCGGCTGAGCCCGCGCCTCGTCGCGCGGTACGGCGCGGCCCTCCTGATCGCGGGTGGCGGCCTCATCATGGCCGCCGGGATGATCCTGGGCGCGTTCAGCGACGCCGACACCGGCTACGGCATGGCCGCGGCCTGGCTGACCGTGACCGGCCTCGGCATGGGATTCGTGCTGCCCGCATCGATGACCGCGGCGATGAGCGCGCTGTCCGCCGAGCGCGCCGGCGTCGGCTCCGCCGTGCTCATGACGATCCGCCTCGTCGGCGGGGCGTTCGGCGCGGCCGTCCTCGGCAGCATGCTGTCCTCCGGCTACCGCGCCCATGTGGACGTCACCGGCCTGCCCCCGGCCGCGGCCGACGCCGCCCAGAGCAAGGTCGGCGGTGGTCTCGAGGTCGCACGGCGGCTGCACGACGGCGCTCTCCTCCGGTCGGTGCACTCGGCGTTCGTGCACGGTATGGACCTCACGCTCGTCGTGGGCGCGGGCATCATGCTGCTCGCCGCGCTGCTCGCGCTGATCCTCCTGCCCCGGCCGCGTGCGGCGGAGGGCGTCCTTGACGGACAATCGGAACATGAGCACGCCTCCGCTTGAGCATCCGCTGGAAGAGAAACTGGGCCTGCGCGAACGCAAGAAGCTGAAGACGCGCCGGTCCATCCAGGAGCACGCGCTCCGGCTCTTCCTCGAGCAGGGCTATGAGGCCACGACGGTCGAGCAGATCGCCGAGGCGGCGGAGGTGTCCCCCAGCACGTTCTTCCGCTACTACCCCACCAAAGAGGACACCGTCCTCAGCGATGAGTACGACCCGATGATCCTGTCGTCGCTGCGCGCGCAGCCGCCGGAGCTGTCTCCGGCGGCCGCCGTCCACACGATGCTCCACGAGATCCTGGGCCAGATGCTCGCCAACGACCGGCGGCGCATACTCGATCGGAGCCGGCTCCTGCTGTCGGTGAGCTCGCTCCGGTCCCGCCAGTGGGATCACATGCGGGAGACCGAGGACAGCATCGTCGACGCCATCGCCGACCGGCTGGACCGCTCACCCGCGGACCGGCGGATCCGGTGGTTCGCCGCCGCCATTCTGAGCGTCTGGGAGACGACCATCACGACGTGGGCCAAGGACGACGGGCGGGACGACCTGCTGGCGATGCTCGACGAGGCCATGGAGTTCCTGGTCACCGGCTGCCCGCTCTGAGGCTCAGCCGCCGCCGGCCTTGCGCGCGGCGAGCTGCGGGTTGACCCGGATCGCGCCCCAGAAGTTGGCGGTGTAGACCGTCTGGATCTGCACGTCGGTGCCGGTGTGCGGCGCGACCACCATCTTGTTGCCGCCGAGGTAGATCGCGATGTGCGAGACGCCGTTGAAGGTCGGGTCGTTCTTCCACGTCAGCAGGTCGCCGGGCTGCGCCTGGCTGAGCGGCAGCCGCCAGCCGGTGAACGCCTGGATGTCAGCGGTGCGCGGCATCCTGATGCCGGCGCGGCCGAAGGCGTACTGCACGAGGCCCGAGCAGTCATAGCCGCCCTCGCGGTCGGACTCGCCGCCCCAGACGTAGGGCATTCCGATCTTGGACTCGGCGGCGCGGATCGCCGTGTTCACCTGGAGCGCGGTCATCACCCGGCCGCTGGCCGCGACCGGCGCGCCGCCCGGCGTGGTGGTGCCGTCGTAGCGCGACTCGAGCGCGGCGGTCTTGGTGCCGTGGGGCAGCACCTTGGCGAGCGCCTTGCGAAGCTTCGCCACGTCGGTGTGCGGGGCGCTGACGAGCAGGGCGTTGCCGGACGGCATGCCGATGGACTGCGCGGTCGCGTGGGAGACGATGGCGTCGACCTGGCCGATGCCCATCGTGGCGTACGCGCCGACGCGTACGGAGGTCTGGTGCTCGGTGCCGCCGATCCGCGTCCAGGAGGCCAGCGGGATGCCGCCGTCCTTGCCCATGGTGAAGGAGATCGCGACGTCGCCGCCGGCGATGTTGCTCCACAGCGCGTCGGACTTGGCGCTGGCGTCGGGCGTGAAGGCGCGGAAGCCGGACGGGTCGACGCCCATGACGCCGACGCGCTTGCCCGCGACGAGCGCGCGTGCCGCGTCGACCACCTCGACCGCCTTGACGCCCTTCACGTGGCGTACCGCCTCGACACCGGCGACGGGAAGGGTCTGGCCGGAGGCGACGAGGACGTGCGGGACGACGGTCTGCCGCAGCGCCGCCACCGCCCCGGGAGAGTAGGCGGTCGCCTCCGTCGCGGCGACGAGCCGCTCGGCGCCCTGCCGGGCCGGACTCCTGCTGCCCTGGTCGGTGCTCACTACGGCCGCGATGTCCGCGGCGACCGTGATGACCAACGACACACCGACGACCGTCGGCAACATGCGGCGGCGGCTCGGCCAGCGCACAGCACCCCTCCTCATCCCGCTGCGTCGAACGACAGTGGCCCGCGGGGCGACGGCGTGCAGATACCCGCGCACCCGAACGGGCACCCATCCTTGAGGTAACACCGCGATAACTCAAAGATCAAGGGCGGTCAGGGCCAATGTTGACAGAAATTCTAATGAGAGGTTCCATCGGGTACGTATCGGGCATTTCGGGCGTCCGGATCAGCCCTCGGGCCCGTCCATGAACCCGTCCGTGGGCCTGTACCCGAGTTCGTCCCTGAGCGCGCCAACCTCGGTGACCGGCAGCCGGCAGGCGAGGTCGCGGCAGACGTAGGCCGCGGGCCGGCCCTCCACCGGCACGCGCCCCTCCATCAGCGGGACGCCGGGACCCGCCGCGACGACGGCGGGCACCGGGCACAGCAGCGCCGTACGGTGCAGCTCACGCGTCCGCGGATCCTCGGCCGGGCCGGCCACCGCGATCTCGAGCGGCCCCGCGAGGTGCGCCTCCGCGACGGCGAGGCCCCAGCCGGCGAAGCGCGCGTGCCGCTCGGCGAGCGCGGTCACCGGGCCCAGCGCCGCCACGGCCGCCTCCCGGTGCCGGGCCGAGCCGGTGAGCGCGGCGTGGGAGAGCAGGGCCCCGGCGGCGGCGAACTGCCCGGACGGCGTCGCGTTGTCGGTCGGGTCCTGTGGACGCTTCCACAGCGCCTCGGCGTCGTCGGCGGTGTCGAAGAACCCGCCGCGGCCGTCGGCGAACCGGTCCAGCACGACGTCGAGCAGCTCACCGGCGAACTCCGCGTGGGCGGCGTCGCCGGTGACGCCGTAGAGCGCGATGAGCCCCTCGGCGAGGTCGGCGTAATCCTCCAGCACGCCCGCGTTGCCGCCGGCCCGCCCCTCACGTGAGGTGCGCAGCAGCCGGCCGTCGCGCCAGTGGACGGCGCGCAGCAGCCCGGCGGCGGCCACGGCGGCCTCGACCAGGCCGGGCCGCTCGAAGTACGCGCCGCACTCGGCGAGTGCCGCGATGGCCAGGCCGTTCCAGGCGGCCACGACCTTGTCGTCGCGGCCCGGCGGTATCCGGTCCGAGCGCGCCTCCAGCAGCGCCGCGCGCACCCGCTCCCAGCGCGCCTCGTCCTCCGGCGGCCGCAGGAGTTGCAGGACCGAGGTGCCGTGCTCGAAGGTGCCCGTCACCTCGAACAGCTCCGCGGCGTACGCGCCGTCCTGCTCCCCGAGCACCTCGGCGAGCCCGTCTGTGGTCCAGACGTAATAGGCGCCCTCTTCGTGCGCGCCGTCGCCGGTCGCGCTGTCGGCGTCGAGGGCGCTCGCGAACCCGTCCTGCGCCGTACGCAGGTCACGCAGCATCCAGTCGCACGTCTCCAGCGCGACCCGCTTGGCGAGAGGGTCGCCGGTAAGCCGCCACCAGTGCGCGTAGACACGTGCGAGCAGCGCGTTGTCGTACAGCATCTTCTCGAAGTGCGGCACGACCCAGCCGGCGTCCACCGAGTAACGGGCGAACCCGCCGCCGAGCTGGTCGTACATGCCGCCGCGCGCCATGGCCTCCAGCGTGCGCTCGGCCATGGCGAGCCCGTCGCCGCCGCGCGCGGCGTGGCGGAGCAGGAACTCCAGCGCCATCGACGGCGGGAACTTCGGCGCCGTGCCGAACCCGCCGCGCTCGTGGTCGAACGTCTCGGCGAGTGTGCGCACGGCGGCGGCCTGCACGTCGGCGGAGGGCGCGCCCGCGCCGGGCAGCGTCGCCGCGCCGCCGAGCGCGCCGACGATCTGCTGCCCCTGTGCGACCACCTCGTCGCGCCGCTCGCGCCAGGTCTGGGAGATCGCGTAGAGAAGCCGGCGGAACTGCGGGCGCGGAAAGTAGGTGCCGCAGTAGAACGGCTCGCCGGACGGGGTCATGAACACCGTCATCGGCCAGCCGCCCTGGCCGGTCATCGCCTGGGTGGCCTCCATGTAGACGGCGTCGACGTCGGGGCGCTCCTCACGGTCCACCTTGACGCTGACGAACAGGTCGTTCATCAGCTGGGCGGTGCCGCCGTCCTCGAACGACTCGTGTGCCATGACGTGGCACCAGTGACAGGCGCTGTAGCCGACGGACAGGAGTATCGGCACGTCCCTGCGCCTGGCCTCCGCGAAGGCGTCGTCGCCCCAGGGAAACCAGTGAACGGGATTGCCGGCGTGCTGCAGCAGGTAAGGGCTGGTGGCATCCTTCAACCGGTTCATCGGCCCACCGTAGTCCGATTCACCCGCCCGGCCGGGATCGATCCAGCACCGTGCCGGTCTTGGGGGGTTTTGGGACATTTTATGGCCATGGATCATTCATTCTGCAATTGCACTGCGCGATTCCCCTCACAATGGTCGGCCGGGCGAACTAATCTATGCAGAAGGCTCATCACGGTCGGAGTGTGGATAGTGGATCTGATATCGGTCTCGACGCTCGTCTCGCTCCTATCGAAGATCTTCAACAGCACCACCGAGAAGGCGGGCGAGCAGGTGTGGGAGTCGCTCAGCTCGGTCGTCCGGCGCCTCTTCGGCCGCCAGAGCACGTCCGTGGAGGCCGTGAAACGCCTCGGCGAGCGACCCGGCGACGCCGACTCGATCCATGCGCTGGCCCAGGCGCTGGTGGATGACTCCAGCCGCAACCCGCAGGCCGCCGCGCAACTCCGCCACTGGCTGATCGAGGCCGAGCAGGCCATGGCTGCGGACGAGAGCGTCACCAACAACACCGTCAGCGGCGGGGTGCGCAACTCCCTGCAGGCACGCGACGTCCACGGCAACATCAGCTTCTGAAGCGCCGCGTTGCGGAACCTTTCAGGTACCCGGGAGGCAGGTTCCAGGATGGTCTGCCAGAATCCGGCCGCATGCGAACCCTCCACGGCGGTGTGCTGCTGGCGTCCGCCGCCGCACTGCTCTTCACCGCGGCCTGCGGGTCCTCCGGCGGCGGCGCGTCGGCCACACCCTCCGCCTCCGGCTCCGGTTCGGCCGCCTCGTCGGGCGGCTTCGCCGCGTACGCGGCCTGCCTGCGCCAGCACGGCGCGAACGTCCCGACGGTCCGGCCGACCGTACGGCCCACGGCACGGCCGTCGGGGCGCGCCGGCGGCGGCTTCCTCGGCGGCGCCGACCAGCAGGCGGTGCAGGCGTGCCGCTCGCTGGCCCCGCGCGGACTCGGCGGCGGTCTCGGACACGCCATGCAGGAGCTACAGGCGTTCCGCAGCTGTCTTTCCGATCACGGAGTGAAGCTGCCGACCGCGGCGCCCGGCGCGCGGCGCACCCCCGGAGCGGCGCGTACGCCCGGCGGCGGCCTGCTCGGCCGCTTCGACACCTCCGACCCGAAGGTCGCCAAGGCGTTCAAGACCTGCCGGCCGCTGCTGCCATCCTTCTCGCCCCGGCCCTCGCCGACCTGAGCGGCACCGTGGCGGCCCACGCGGGATCCCCCGTGCGGGCCGCCACGGTGCGGCGTCTCACGCGGTCAGCGGTTCTGGTCGACGCTCGTCGCGGTGACCGTGCCGTCCTGGCCCGCAGTACCGCGCACCACGACCGGCGAACCGGCCTTGAGCGCCTTGAGCGTCGACTTCCTGGCGATGCTCACCTTGGTGGAGCCGGTGGTCTTCACCCGTACGATGCCGTCGGCGGTCTGGACGTAGAGAATGTCGCCGTCCACGAGCTTGACGGTGCCGGTGGTGCCGCCGCCAGTCTGACCGGCCCCGCCCCCGCCCTGGCCCGTCCCGGTGGTTCCCGCGCCGCCGAAGCCGCCGCCGAAGCCGCCGAAGCCGCCGCCACCGCCCTGACCCGCCCTCCTGGCCGCGAGCTGGCTGATCAGCGCGGCCGGATCGGGCGTCTTCTTGACGCCCCAGTGCCGGTCTGCCTGCACGCCGCCGACGAAACCGCCGACGATGAGCACGCCCGCGCCGAGCAGGACGGTGACGGACGGCGGCCTGCGGCGCGGCCGTGGCTCGGCCGCGAGCTGCTCGGACAGGTCGCCCTCGAACGGCGAACTGCTCAGCAGGTCCTCATCCGGTGGCGCGTCGGTCTTGCGCCGGGTTCCAGTCAACGGTCGCTCCCTATTCGTGGCGAAGGGCTTCGATGGGCCGGAGCTTGGCCGCGCGGTTGGCCGGATAGCTGCCGAAGAACAGGCCGATCGCGACGGAGACCCCCAGGGCCAGCGCGATCGAGCTCGGGACGATGACCGGCCGCACGCCCACCACCGTGAACTCGCTGCCGATCACGCCCGCGGCGACGCCGAGCACGCCGCCCAGCAGGCTGAGCACGGTCGCCTCGACCAGGAACTGCCCGAGGATGGCGCCGCGCGGCGCGCCGATCGCCTTGCGGATGCCGATCTCGCGGGTCCGCTCGGTCACCGTCACCAGCATGATGTTGGTGATCCCGATGCCGCCGACCAGCAGGCTGATCGCGGCGACCGCGCCGAGCAGCACGGTGAAGGTCTTGCTGCTGCTGCTGATCGCCGACTGGAGGGTCGCCTGGTTGAGGATCTGGAAGTCGGCGGTGTTGGCGCCGGTGATGCCGTGCCGCTGGTTCAGGATGTCGGTGATCTCGGACTGCGCGGCGTCCACCGACTTGGGCGTCTTGGCCTGCACGACGATCTGGTTGAGCGCGCCGTACCCGGTCAGACTCTCCTGTACGGCCGGCAGCGGCGCGACGGCCACGTCGTCGGCGTCCTGGAAGCCCGACGAGCCCTTCGTCTTCAGCACGCCGACGACGGTGAAGTTCACCCCGCCGACCGTGATCTGCTTGCCGATCGGGTCGACGGTGCCGAACAGGTCCTGGTCCACGGTCTGGCCGATCACCACGACCTTGCGGTCGTTCAGCACGTCGTCGGCGGTGAAGTAGCTCCCGCGCTCGACCGGGTCGTTGGACGCCTCGAAGTACGCCGGGTAGGTGCCGACGAACTGCTGGATCGCGTGGCTGGTCCCCGCGTACGTCGCGTTGGCGGAGGAGGAGTTCACCACCGGGGAGACGCTCTGGACCGAGGGAGCCGCGCTCGCGTCGGCCATCGCGCGCGCGTCGTCGACGGTCAGGTCGCGCGCCTGCGTACGCGGGCCGGTCTGCTGCTGTGCGCCGCCCGCGCCCGCGCCGCCGCCGAACAGCCGGGCGGCGAATCCGCCGCCGCGACCGCCGCCGCCCGAGGTGGACGGCGTGACGGTGAGGGTGTTGGTGCCGAGCCGCTCGATGTTCTTCTGTACCTGCTTGGACGAGCCGTTGCCGACCGCGACCAGCAGGATCACCGCGCCGACGCCGATCAGGATGCCGAGAGTCGTCAGGCCGCTGCGGAGCTTGTTCGCCGCCAGGCCGCGCAGCGCGAACCTGAGCACCTCGCCCGTCATCGGTGCCCGACCAGACCGGGCGGCGGCTCGTCCACGTGCGCGCGCCGCCGGTCCTCGACGACGCGGCCGTCGACCAGGCGGATCACACGCTTCGCGTGCCGTGCCACGTCGTTCTCGTGGGTGATCAGCACGATCGTACGGCCCGTGGCGCTGAGCCCGTCGAGCACCTCCAGCACGTCGCTGGTCGACCGGGTGTCCAGGTTGCCGGTCGGCTCGTCGGCGAGCAGCAGGGCGGGCGCGGTGACCAGCGCGCGTGCGACCGCGACGCGCTGTTGCTGGCCGCCGGACAGCTCGTTCGGCTCGTGCTCGACGCGGTCGCTGAGCCCGACCCGGTCGAGCGCGGCGAGCGCGCGCCGCCGTCGTTCGGCCGCCTTCACCCCGCCGTACGCCAGCGGCAGCTCCACGTTGGCGAGCGCGCTCATCCGCGGGATCAGGTTGAACGACTGGAAGACGAACCCGATCTTGCGGTTGCGGACGATCGCCAGCCGCCGGTCGTCGAGCGTGCCGACGTCGGTGCCGTCCAGCAGATAGTGGCCGGTGGTGGGCACGTCGAGGCAGCCGAGGATGTTCATCAGCGTGGACTTGCCGGAGCCCGAGGCGCCCATGATCGCGACGTAGTCGCCCTGCTCCACGGCGAGGGATGACGCCGCGCAGCGCCTGTACCGCCGTGTCGCCCTGCCCGTAGACCTTGACGACGTCGCGCACGTCGAGGACGGTCATCCGCGGCCTCCGCCCGTACGCGCGCCGCCGCCCAGGCCACCGCCGCCGAGACCGCCGCCGGGGAACCGGCCGGTCGGGAACCCGCCGCCGGTCGTCCCGGTCGCGGTGGCGATCACCACCTGGTCGCCCTCGTTCAGCCCGGACTTGATCTCCGTGCCCTGGTCGCCCTGGACGCCGGTCTGCACCTGCTTGGTCACCTGCTTACCGCCGGACAGCACCGTCACGGTGCTCTGCCCGCCCGCGGTGCGTACGGCGGCGGTCGGCACGTACAGGACGTTCTGCGCGCTCGACGTGGTGACCTGGACGGTGGCGGTCGCGCCGATGCGCAGGCCGGCCGGCGGCTCGCTCAGGGCGACCGTCACTCCGTACTGGACGACGTTGTTGGAGGTCGTGGAGGTCTGGTCGATCTCGGTGACCTTGCCCGACGCACGCGCGCCTTGCATCGCGTCGAAGGTCGCCGACGCCTGCTGGCCCTTCTTGACCTTCGCGACGTCGGACTCGGTGAACTCGCCCTTGATCTGCAACTTCCGGGTGTCGGCGATGGTCATGAAGCCGCTGCCGGTGCTGCCGGATGTGGACGTGCTCGACGAGCCGGTGGACGAGCCGCCGCTGCCGCCTCCCGCGCCGCTGCCGCTGCCGCTGGACGAGGAAGACGAGGAGGAGCTGGAACCGCTCGATCCGCTGGAGGAACCGCCGACCGTGCCGTTGACGGCGACGATCGTGCCGCCGAACGGCGCCTTCAGCTCGGTGCCGTCCAGCGACCGCTTCGCACTGTTGTAGGAGGCCTTGGCCTGGACGTAGCTGGAGTAGCCAGAGGGCGTCGAGGTGTCGCCGGACTCGGCGGCGTCGAGGGCGGCACGCGCGGACTTCATGCCGTCCTGCGCGCTCGCGTCGTCGAGCGTGGCGAGGAGCTGCCCCTTCTTCACCTTGTCGCCGACCTTGACCTTGATCGTGTCGACCGTGCCGCTCGTGCCGAAGCCGAGGTCACGGGAGTTCGCACTGGCGACCGAGCCGGAGGCGGACACCGAGGAGACGATGTTCCCGCGGCTCACCCGTACGATGCGGCCGGGTGACGTGGCGCCCGCGTCGTCGTGCAACGACAGGTACGCGACGGCGACGCCGGCGACGAGGAGAAGAGCCAGGGCGCTGTTCAGCAGCAGCCGCCGGCGACGGAGTAGGTCTTTCACCCGCTACAGGGTCGTGGACCCGGCTGGGGCGAACCTGACTCGTCCCTGAAAGAATCCTGCGTGCTTCGGCGGGCGGAGGACGGGGCCCGTCGAGTCGCTGTCAGCGCCGCGACCGGCCGCCACGCCAGGCCCCGTGGGTCCGGGCAGCGGCCCTTCAGGAAACTCTCAGGGCAGACTCGGGTCGCCGTCACCTTGGGCGACCAGCATTTCCGCCGTGAACCGCCCCATCCTGCGTGACCTACGCAAACCTCCCTGGCTCACCGCAGGCGCGGTCGTCGTACTGGCCGGCGGACTGGTGGCGGTGGGCGACTCCCCCGCGAGCGGCATGACGCAGACGACCGTCCTGCGCGGGAACGTGACCGCCACCGCGAGCGCGGCCGGTACCGTACGGAGCGCCGACACGCGCGACCTCGTCTTCGCGACGTCGGGCGGGGTGACCAGGATCGAGGTCGCGCCGGGCGACACGGTGAAGGCCGGGGACGTGCTCGCGCGGCTGGACGACTCCGAGGCCAAGGACCAGGTCGCCGTTGCGAAGGCGGCGCTCGCCGCGGCCGACGACACGTACGCGAAGGCGCGGGAGGGGATCTGCACGGGCGGCGCCTCCGGCGGCGGCACGGGCGGGTCCGGGGGCGCGGGCGGCGGTTCTGGTTCTGGCTCTGGCGGTACGGGCGGCGGCTCGGCCGAGGGTGCCGCGGCGGCGGAACCGGCGAGCTACCAGTCGGGCCCCGTGCGCAGGCGCCGTCCGCCCGCGACGCCGACCCCCACCCCGACGCCGACTCCCACGCGTACGACGCCCACGCCGAGACCGACCGTACGGCCCACGTCGAGGCCGACCGTACGCCCCACGCCGACGCACACGCCCACCTCACCGAAGCCGACGCCGACGCACTCCCCGACGACGCGCCCGAAGCCGACCGGCGGCCCCGGCAAGGGCGGCGGTCGCTCCGGCGGGGGGCGATCGGGCGGGCGATCAGGCGGGGGTGGTCTCGCCGCCGGGGGTCGCGGCGGCGGGGGGCGGGGCGGCGCCGCGTGCCAGGCGAACGCGGTCGAGCTGGCGTCGGCGAGCGTCACCGAGTCCGAGGTCAAGGAGCGCGAGGCCGAGCGGACCCTGGCCGCGACCGAGCTGACCGCTCCGATGGACGGCACCGTGCTGTCCGTAGGCGGTACGGTCGGCGCCGAGGTGACCGGCCAGAGCCGGACCGGCTTCATCACCCTCGGCGACCTGGACGCCCTGGAGGTCCAGGCGATGTTCCCGCTCGGCGAGGTCGACCAGCTGAAGATCGGCCGGCCCGCGATGATCGGCCTGGGCATGCTGGCGGGCCGCACATACCGCGGCACCGTCACCCGGATCGACCCGGCCGCGACGACCAGCGGAAACCGCGCGCTGTACGGCGTGATGATCTCCTTGGACGAGGAGCCGCCGGCCGGCCTGCGAACCGGCATGAGCGCGACGGCCCAGGTGGTCACCGCCCAGGCCGACAGCACCCTCTACGTCCCGGCCGGCGCCGTGCACCCGAAGCCGGGCGGCCTGGCGACGATCCTGATCCGCCACGACGGACGCACCGTCGTGCGCACCGTGCGCACGGGCGTACGAGGCGACCGCTACGTCGCCGTCACGTCGGGCCTGACGGCGGGCGACCACGTCGTGATGCCGACGACCACCGGCACGGACGGTTTTCCCAGCGACGCCTTCCCCGGCACCTGACGCCGCACGTCCCGCGCGAGGAGCGGCCAGGCCCTCGCCACCGCGCGGGAGCCGCCACCGCCCGGCACAGCTCAACAACCTGGCCCAGCCTCCCCGGCACCTGACCCCCACGTCCCACGCGCTGAGCCGGTTGGCGACCCACCCCCGCCATCACACGCCCCGGTGCGCGCCCAGCCCCATCACACACCCCGGCGCGGGGCGTGACGCGGGCGTGCGGGCAGGCGGACGGCCCGGCCGGAGGTTCCGGTCGGGCCGTCGGTGCGGCGCCCCGCGGGCGGCATGGGCGCCGCAGGTCAGGTGCCTGAGCTGGAGGCCAGTGCGACGTTCACGGTGTGCTTCTGGCCGTTGCGCATGTACGTCAGGGCGATCTTGTCGCCGGGGCTGTGGCCACGGATCGCCGCGGAGAGGGCATCGGCGCCGTCGATGGCCTTGCCGTCCACCTGGGTGATGACGTCGCCCTCCTTGAGGCCGGCCGAAGCCGCCGGCGTGCCGCTCTGCACGGTCGCCACCAGCGCGCCCTGCTGGTCGCCCGCCGCGTCGGACAGGGTGACGCCGAGGTAGGCGTGCGTGGCCTTGCCGGTCTTGATGAGCTGCTCGGAGACCTGCTTGGCGGTGTCGATCGGGATGGCGAAGCCGACGCCGATGTTGCCCTGGCCGCCGCCCGACGTGGCGATCGCGGTGTTGATGCCGATCACCTGGCCGGACCCGTTCACGAGCGGGCCGCCGGAGTTGCCCGGGTTGATCGCGGCGTCGGTCTGGATCGCGTCGCCGATCGAGGTGCCGGCCGAGCCGCCCTGCTGGCCTTGCTGTCCCTGGCTGCCGAAACCCGGGAAACCCGGCTGCTGCTGTTGCCGGCTGCCGCTCTCGGTGAGAGTACGGTGCAGGGCGCTGACGATGCCCGAGGTCACCGAGCCCTCCAGGCCCAGCGGGCTGCCGATCGCCACCACCGGGTCGCCCACCTGCAACTGGTCGCTGTTGCCGAACGTCACCGGCTTCAGCCCCGAGACGCCCGCCGCCTTGATCACCGCGAGGTCGGTCGCCGGGTCGGTGCCGACGACGTCGGCCGAGACCTTCTTGCCGTTGTTGAACTTCACCGCGATCTGGCCGCCGCCGACGGCGTCCGCGACCACGTGGTTGTTGGTCATGATCATGCCGTCGGAGCGGATGATGACGCCGGTGCCCTCGTCCTGTCCCTGCTGCGTCGTCACGGTGATCGACACCGTGCTCGGCTGTACCGCCTGGGCGATCGCCGCGACGCCGGTGGCCGACCTGCTGGAGGCGGGCTTGACCGCGGTCGGGCTCGCGAAGCTGGTCGTGTTGTGGCCGACCACCGCCGCGACCGCGCCGCCGGCCAGGCCGCCGCCGAGGATCAGCGCCAGTGCCAGGCCACCCGCGGCCGTCTTGCGCCGCGTCGTCCACCACGGGTGTCCGGGCGGAGCGTTGTAACCCGCCCCGTAGACCGGCTCACCGTACGCGGCCCGGTCGCCGTACCCCGGTCCCGCGCCGTACGCCGGCCGAACGTACCCCGGCTGCCCGTGCGCCTGCGCGCCCGGCTGCCCAGCCGGCGCACTCGGCTGCCCCCCGTAGGCGGCGGCGTAAGGACCCGGCTGAGGCTGGGCCGCGGCCGGTACGGCCTGCGGGTCGGTCTCGTCGTCCTCGGGCCGGCGCGGAGGAGGCGGCCACGCCTGGATGTAGCCCGGCTGCGTGTCCGGCACCGGAGAGGCGCCCGCCGCCCGGTCGCCTTCCGCCGACTCCCCACCGCGCGGCTCTTCGTCGTGCCCGCCCACTGGCCGGTCATGGGTCTCCATGGCTCACTCCCCAGATCCCTCATTCGGTGATACTCAGAGAATCGCCAACGGGACTGGAACCACCCTGAGACCCGCCTGAAGGTTGCCGCAATAAGGGCTGTGTTAAAGACGCGGGAGTGCTAAGAGCGTGCGGTCTCGACCGGATCGGCCTCGATCGCGTCCGGATCCAGGGGCAGGATCACGCGGAACGTCGTGCCCTCGCCCGGCGCGGTGTCCACCTCGACCGAGCCGCCGTGCGCCTCCACCAGGCCGGCCACGATCGCCAGCCCGAGCCCCGTGCCGCCGCGGCTGCGCGCCGGGTCGGCGCGGTAGAACCGCTCGAACACCCGCTCCGCCTGCTCGGCCGGCATGCCCGGCCCGGCGTCGACGACCTCGAGTACAGCCGCCGGGGCCGGGCCGAGCAGCCCGGACCGTACGACGACCTCGACCGGAGTGCCGGGGGGCGTGTGCCGGAGCGCGTTGTTCACGAGGTTGCCGATCACCTGCCGGAGCCGTACGTCGTCGCCGGTCACGATGAAGGCCGACCCGCTGCGCACCGACAGCGTGATCTCCCGGTCGCCGTCGACCACCCGTGCGTCCTGTACGGCGTCGGCGGCGAGCGCGAGCAGGTCGATCGGGTGCCGCGCGAGCGGGCGCTGCTGGTCGAGCCGGGCGAGCAGCAGCAGGTCATCGACCAGTACGCCCATCCGGGTGGCCTCGTCCTCGACCCGGCCGATCAGCCGGTCCAGCTCGGCCGGCGGAGACCTCCGAACGCTGCCGGTAGTACTCCGCGAAGCCGCGGATCACGCTCAGCGGCGTACGCAGCTCGTGGCTGGCGTCGGCGACGAAGCGGCGCATCCGGCCCTCCGACTCGCGCGCGGTCGCCTCCGACTCGGTCTGGGCGCGAAACGCCGTCTCGATCTGGGTGAGCATGCCGTTCAGCGCGTTGCCGAGCCGCCCGACCTCCGTACGCGGGTCGGCGTCCGGCACCCGGCGGGACAGGTCGCCCGCGGCGATGGCCTCGGCGGTGTGCTCGATGTTGACGAGCGGCCGCAGACTGGCGCGGACGATCGCGACGCCGAGCCCGGCGACCAGCACCAACACGATGCTGCCGACGACGATCTCCACGCCGACCAGCCGCCCGGCCGTACGCGCGACGTCGCCCAGGTCGGTGCCGACGACGACGTAGCCGCCCTCGATCGGCTCGACGTGGACGCGCCAGCGCAGGTCGCCGGACACGGCGCCGACCGTGACCGCCTGGTCGGCGTGTGCGGTCAGCCAGGCGGCGTCCTGCGGGACGACCGGTTCCGGCTCGGCGCCGTGCCAGACCGAGCGCGGCCGAGTTGGCAACCATCTTCCCGCTCGCGTCACGCACCTGGATGACGAACTGCCCGGCCACCGGCACCTTGGTCTGGAACGGCCCGGGCTGGCTGATCACCCGTGCGGTCACGCGCGCGACGCCGGTGAGCTGCCGGTCGGTCTTGTCCAGCAGGTAGCCGCGCATCGCCGAGACGCTCGCCACGCTCACCGCGACCAGCGCCAGCGCGACCAGCGCCAGCACCGCGGCGATCAGCTTGATCCGCAGCGGGGTCCGCGAGGACAGGCGGGTCACCCAGGACGGCATCTACTGCTCCGGTGGCAGGCGCAGCACATAGCCGACTCCGCGCAGGGTGTGGATCAGGCGCGGGCCGAGCTTGTCGAGCTTGCGGCGCAGCACCGAGACGTAGGACTCCACGATCCCGGTGTCGCCGCGGAAGTCATAGTCCCAGACGTGGTCGAGGATCTGCGCCTTGGACAGCACGCGGTTGGCGTTGGTCATGAAGTAGCGCAGCAGCTTGAACTCGGTGGGCGACAGCTGGATCGGCTTGCCGGAGCGCCACACCTCGTGGCTCTCCTCGTCGAGTTCGAGGTCGGCGAAGCTGAGCCGCGGCGGCGGCTCGGCCGGGCCGCCCTGCGCGCGGCGCAGCACGGCGCGGATGCGGGCGATGACCTCTTCGAGGCTGAACGGCTTGGTCACGTAGTCGTCGCCGCCGAGCGTCAGCCCGCGGATCTTGTCCTGGGTGGCGTCGCGCGCGGTGAGGAACAGCACCGGGATGTGCGCTCCGCCACCGCGCAGCCGGCGGATGACGTCGAAGCCGTCCATGTCGGGCAGCATCACGTCGAGCACGATGAGGTCGGGGCGCCGCTGCAGGGCAACCTGTACGGCGTCGCCGCCGCCGGTCGCGGTGACGACCTCGAACCCGGCGTAGCGGAGGCTGCCGGACAGGAGTTCCAGGATGTTGGGCTCGTCCTCGACCACGAGTAGGCGCGCTTCGGTCACGGGTCCATCCTGGCCTGCGGAGTTGAGGACTACCTGAACGTGCCCTGACGATGGTCTGGAGGAACACCCCCGGCCGCCTGTGCGCGCACCGCCGCCGGGCGGTCCCTGAGGGTGCGCAACCGCGGAGACCCGATCCGTCCGCTATAGATGTAGATTGCACATATACAATCCGAGTGGGGTCAGCCTCCCCCGCCCCGGGGGATACCCGGCGGAGGCCGCATTGGTGAGCAGAGCACATCCGGCATGAGCCGGCTAGCACCGGCTCCTTCGTCCCTGCCCCCGAGGCCAGGATCCGCCCGCGCTGGTGGCGCGAGGTCGTCCTGCTCGGCGCGATGTACCTCATGTACGACGCCGTACGCCTGCTCGTGTCGGCCGGCCACGGCGAGGCGTTCGCCAACGCCCACCGGGTGCTGGGCCTGGAGCACGCGCTGGGCGTCGCGGACGAGATCACGGATCAACCACGCCGTCTCCGCGAGCCCGGTGCTGGGCGTGCCGCTGTCCTACGCGTACGCCACGCTGCACTACCTCATCACGCCGGTCGTCCTGGTCTGGCTGTGGCGGCGCCGGCCGTGAGCGCTACCGCGGCGCGCGTACGGCGCTGGTGACCGCGACCCTGATCGGGCTGATCGGCTTCTGGATGTTCCCGACCGCTCCGCCGCGGATGCTGTACGGCTATCGTCGACACGCTCGCGCAGCTACCACGACTGGGGCTGGTGGGGCGCGGCCGCCAGCGCGCCCAAGGGGCTGGCCGGCCTGACGAATGAGTTCGCCGCGATGCCGTCGCTGCACGTCGGCTGGGCCGTCTGGTGCGGCTGGCAGCTCGCGCGCAACGCCAACTGGCGCTGGCTGCGGGCGGCCGGCGTGCTGTATCCGGTCTTCATGTTCGTCGTCGTGGTCGGCACCGCGAACCACTACATCGCCGACGCCGCCGCGGGCTCGCGTGATCCTCGCCGGCACGGCGGTCGCCCGGCTGCGCGAGCGGCGCCGGCGCCTACGCGTCCCGCTGATCCTGCCGTCTCGGGCTCGGCTTCGTCTCGGCCGCCGCCTCGGTCTGGCGGCGTTCCCAGTCGGCCTGGCGAAGGTCGTCCTCGCTGGGCGCCTGGATGTCGGCGATCCGCTTGTTCATCGAGCGGACCAGGAAGAAGAGCGTCACACCCGAGCGCGGCGACGATGAGGAACGCGGTGACCCCAGGCGTGACCTGGTCTTCGTTGACCGCGAGAAGTCATGGCGTCATGGCAGGCACACCTCTTCCTCGACCTCGTGGACGCCGGCGAACAGGTCGTCCTCCGGGAGTTCGGTGTCCACGAGCGAACGTGCCAAATGGTAGTCCTCGGTCGGCCATGCCTTGCGCTTGAGGTCGGTCGGGCACGCGAAGAAGGGGCCCTTCGGGTCGATCTGCGTCGCGTGCGCGATCAGCGCCCGGTCGCGTACCTCGAAGTAGTCGCCGCAGGGCACCTTGGTGGTGATCTCCCACTTGGCGGGCGGTCCTCCCAGCGCTTGAGCATCTCCTCGTACGGCGACTCGAGGCCGGCGTCGAGCATCGCCTTGTGCTCGGCGATGAACCGGTCGTGGTGGAAGGTCATGTGGTAGTAGAGCTTCAGCGGCTGCCACGGCGCACCGGAGTCGGGGTAGCGGTCGGGGTCGCCAGCCGCCTCGAACGCCTCCACCGACACCTTGTGGGTCATGATGTGGTCCGGGTGCGGGTAGCCGCCGTTCTCGTCGTAGGTGAGCACGACGTGCGGGCGGAACTCCCGCACGGCGCGTACGAGGGGCTCGCCGGCGTCCTCCAGCGGCGGCAGCGCCGAAGCAGCCCTCGGGCAGCGGCGGCAGCGGGTCGCCCTCGGGCAGGCCCGGAGTCGACGAAGCCCAGCCACCGCTGCTCGACGCCGAGGATCTCGCGCGCGCCGTGGCCATCTCCTCCATGCGCACCGGCGCGAGGTCGGCCTTGATCTCCGGCCGGTCCATCGCCGGGATTGAGGACGTCGCCGCGCTCACCGCCGGTGCAGGTCACGACGAGGACCTGGACGCCCTCGGCGGAGTAGCGGGCCATGGTGGCCGCGCCCTTGCTGGACTCGTCGTCCGGGTGGGCGTGCACGGCCATCAGGCGCAGTGGTTCGCGACACGTCGAGGTCTCGGACAACTCGGGCTCCCCGTGAGCGTAAGGTCGTATTCGTCCGGCGCGGACCGCCAAGAATTGCCGGCCGCACCGCGAAGATCGATTCTCCCTGAGAACAACAGCGCCCCGCACGGAGATTCCCATGACCGCGTGACCAGGCCGCCCACCGGCAACAGGCGAAACTGGCTGGCCTACGCCGTCATCGGGCTGTTCGTCGGGGTCTGCGCCATCGGCTGGGCGATCATCATCGCGCACACCGAGGGCAATCCCGGCGATCAGCCCGCAGATCGTCTCCTGGCAGGCCGCCGACCGTTCGGTGCGCGTCCACTACGAGATCGCCAAGTCCAAGGGCGACGACGTACGCTGCGCGATCATCGCGTACGACACGAAGCACGCCGAGATCGGCCGAGTCGGAAGTGGTCGTTCCGTCCGGCATGGGGGACATAGATCGGCATCAAGAGGTAGCGACTTCCTCGCGGCCGACCGCGGTGGACGTCTCAGGAGTGCCGGACAGGTTAATCCGGCTCTCCTACGGGGAACAAACAAGAGCGTCATAACGACACAAAGCTCTCTTGCGCTGGCTACTTCACGTTTGAATGCCGGTAGCCTTGAGAGTTCTACGGCCGCACTTCACGTGGATGAGGAGTACCCGTGACCGAGACCCGCGATGCCAGCGTCACCTGGCTTACTCAGGAGGCGTACGACCGGCTCAAGCAGGAGCTGGATTACCTCACGGGCGATGGCCGCATCGAGATCGCCGCCAAGATCGAGGCAGCTCGCGACGAAGGTGACCTCCGCGAAAACGGCGGATACCACGCGGCAAAGGAAGAGCAGGGCAAACAGGAGGGCCGCGTCCTCCAGCTCCAGCAGATCCTGCTGAACGCGCGCGTCGGGGAGGCGCCGCGCACCGAGGGCGTGGTCGGTCCCGGAATGACCGTCACGGTGCAGTTCGTGGG
This sequence comes from uncultured Actinomycetota bacterium, assembly GCA_963799975.1. GTDB lineage: Bacteria > Actinomycetota > Actinomycetes > Streptosporangiales > Streptosporangiaceae > Actinoallomurus. Next base: position 3,618,504 of record CAWCZF010000006.1, read on the forward strand.
CGACGACGAGGAGGTCACGTTCCTCCTCGCCTCCCGCGAAGAGAGCGGCGCGCCGATCGACGTCTACTCCCCCAAGTCGCCGCTGGGCGCGGCGATCAACGGCAAGAAGGTCGGAGAGAAGGCCAAGTACACGATGCCCAACGGCCGCAGCATGGCCGTGGAGATCATCGACGCCACCCCCTACGCGGGCACCACCTGACCTCTCACTCTCCTCGCGGCGGCGCGCACCAGCGGCAGCGTCCGCTGGTGCACCGGCGTCGCCAGCGCGATCACGGTGGACGACCGCCGTACTCCCTCCACATCGACGATCAGGTCGATGACCCGTTGCAGGTCCTGGTTGCCGCGCCCGACGATGCGGCACAGCATGTCGCCCCCGCCGGTGATCGTGTGCACCTCGATCACCTCGGGGACGGCGGCCAGGCGTGCGGCGACCTGCCGTGCCCGCCCGCCTGCCGGATCTCCAGCGTCACGAACGCCGTGACCTGGTAGCCCAGCGCGGCCGGGTCGACCTCGGGACCGAACCCGCGGATCACCCCGCGCTCCTGCAGCCGGTCGAGGCGCGCCTGGACGGTGCCGCGTGCGACGCCGAGCCGGCGGGAGCACTCCAGCACGCCGATGCGCGGCTCCTCGGTGAGCAGTTCGATCAGCCGTGCGTCGACGTCGTCGATCATCGGGCCTCCTCGAACGGCGTGGGCAGAGTGTACAGATTTCGCACCAGCCCGGCGGTCGACTGTACAGGTTGTCCAGCTATTCGGAGCACTCTTGCGCAACCTGCGTCCAGGATCGCACATTGTGGGTGTCAATCGGTGTCAACCTGCCTCAGTCCCGCAAGGAGCATCATGACCATCGCGCCACGAGCAGCGCCGTCGCGGTCGGACCCGCGCGGTGCGGACGACTTCCCGGTCAGTGGCATGGACGCCGTCGTTTTCGCCGTGGGAAACGCGAAGCAGGCGGCGCACTACTACTCGACCGCGTTCGGCATGCGCCTCGTCGCTTACAAGGGCCCGGAGACCGGCAGCCGGGACGAGGCGGCCTACGTCCTCGAGTCGGGTGGCGCCCGGTTCGTACTGAAGGGCGCCGTGCACGCCGGGACCGACCTCGGCCGGCACATCGCCGAGCACGGCGACGGCGCGATCGACCTGGCCATCGAGGTGCCGGACGCCCGCGCCGCGTACGCGCACGCGATCGCACGTGGCGCGACCGGCCTCGAGGCGCCGCACGTCGTCGAGGACGAGCACGGCACGGTCGTGATCGCGGCCATCGCCACCTACGGCGAGACGCGGCACTCGCTGGTCGAGCGGAGCGCCTACACCGGCCCGTACCTGCCCGGTTACGTCGCCGCCGACCCGATCACGGCCCCGGGCGCGAAGCGGTTCTTCCAGGCGATCGACCACTGCGTCGGCAACGTCGAGCTCGGCCGGATGGACGAGTGGGTCGACTTCTACAAGCGCGTCATGGGCTTCACCAACATGAAGGAGTTCATCGGCGACGACATCGCCACCGAGTACTCCGCGCTGATGTCCAAGGTGGTCGCCGACGGCCGCGGCAAGGTCAAGTTCCCGCTCAACGAGCCGGCGATCGCGAAGAAGAAGTCGCAGATCGATGAGTACCTGGAGTTCTACGGCGGCCCCGGCATGCAGCACATCGCGCTGGCCACGGGCGACATCCTCCACTCCGTCGACGCCATGCGCGCCGCCGGCGTGGACTTCCTGAACACCCCGGCCTCCTACTACGAGGACCCGGAGCTGCGGGCGCGGATCGGCGAGGTGCGCGTGCCGATCGAGGAGCTCCAGCGGCGCGGGATCCTGGTCGACCGCGACGAGGACGGCTACCTGCTCCAGATCTTCACCAAGCCGGTGGGCGACCGGCCGACCGTGTTCTTCGAGCTGATCGAGCGGCACGGCTCGCTCGGCTTCGGCAAGGGCAACTTCAAGGCCCTGTTCGAGGCGATCGAGCGCGAGCAGGAGCTGCGCGGCAACCTGTGACGTGCGGTCCTTGGCAACCCGGGGTCAACGGGTTGCCAAGGAACGGCGCGGCGCGCCTCTCCCCCGGCGGCCCGCACCCACCGTTGCGGCATGAGCGAACCGCCCGAGCCCGAACGCGGACCCGTCACGCCACCGGACTCCGGCCGCGGCCCGTTCACCCCGCCGCCCGAGGGCACGCCGTACGGGCCCGGGCCCTGGCCGGTGTTCGGCGAGGCGGCGTCGAGCGCGGCCGGGCGGGCGGCGGCGCCGGAGTACGGCGGGCGCTGGCGGCGGCTGATCGCCGCGTTCATCGACGGCCTCATCGTGTACGCCGCGACGTGGCTGGTCACCGCGCCCGTCCTCGGCTTCCGCACCATGTATGAGGGCAGCCTCGCCCGTCAGGCCGCCGCCAACCTCGTCGCCGGCGTAGTCGCCTTCCTCTACTACGTCCTCCAGCACGGCCGCTGGGGCCGCACGCTCGGCAAACGCGCCATGAGCCTGCGCGTCGTACGCGCCGAGGGCTTCGGCGCGATCGACTACGGCCAGGCCGCGTGGCGGCTCCTGTTCGCGTACCTGGTGTCCGTGGTGACGTGCGGCGTCGGTGGGGTGGTCGACGTCGCGTGGATCCTGTGGGACCCGCGACGGCAGGCGCTGCACGACAAGGTCGCACATACGGTCGTGGTGAAGGCGGAGCCCGGGATGCCCGATCCGTACGAGAACCAGCGCGGCGGCTGAGGTTTCCAGTTGGCGTTCGGGCCGCCGGCCAGCCACTCTTGACCGGGTGAGTGCCCGCCGGATCGTCGCGAGCGCCCTCCTCCTGACGGCTCTGACGGCCTGCTCGGGGACGGCGCATGTCACCTCGGCGACCCCGCACGCGGCGCCCGGCGCGACGACCGCCGGCGACCCGATCACGCCGGGCGGCGGAGACGGCGGCTACGACGTCCGCCACTACGACCTCGACCTGCGGATCACCCCGCGCGCCCAGCCCTCGCTCGTCGCGACCGCCACCATCGGCGCGGCCGCCACCCAGACGCTGAGCCGCTTCGACCTCGACCTGACCGGACTCGACGTCGCACGGGTCACCGTCGACGGCGCGCCCGCCAGGTTCACCCGCGCGCCCGGCAAGCTGGTGGTCACGCCGGCCCGGCCGATCGCGCCGGGCGCGTTCACGGTGAGCGTCGCCTACTCCGGCACGCCCCGCGAGATCGACGACCGCCGTCTCGGCAAGTACGGCTGGATCACCACCGGCGACGGGATCTTCGTCGGCGACGAGCCCGACGCGCGCGCACACCTGGTTCCCCGGCAACGACCATCCGCGTGACAAGGCCACGTTCGGCTTCCGCGTCACCGTGCCGAAGGGACTGACCGCGGTCGCCAACGGCCGGCTCACCGGCACGGCACGCTCCGGCGACTCGATGACCTACACCTGGCAGGCGCGCGACCCGATGGCCACCTACCTCGCGATGGTCGACGTGGGCCGGTTCACCGTCCGCACCGGGCGTACGCCGGGCGGTGTCCCCGTCTATGTCGCCGTGGACCCGGCCGTGGTCCCGGGCGGGCCGGACGCCCTGTACGAACAGACCGTCAAGGTCACCGACGCGTGGGCCAAGCTGTTCGGCCCGTACCCGTTCGAGTCCACCGGCGGCGTGGTCGACGACGCTCCCGTGCAGTTCGCGCTGGAGACACAGACGCGGCCGGAGTACGTCGCGGGCATGGCGGCCGTGGCGGCGGTCGTCGCGCACGAGCTGTCACACCAGTGGTTCGGCGACAGCGTATCGGTGACCCGCTGGAGCGACATCTGGCTCAACGAGGGGTTCGCGACGTACGCGGAGTGGCTGTGGGCCGAGCGGGAGGGTTCTGGCCCGACGGCGCAGCGCGCGTTCGACATCCGCTACGCCCGCTCCGGCAACGCCCTCCTGTGGAACGTCCCCCCGGCCGATCCGGGCCGTTCGGCACTGTTCGGTGGCTCGGTGTACGACCGCGGGGCGATGACGTTGCAAGCGCTGCGGCGGCGGGTGGGCGACGGCCGGTTCTTCGCGATCCTGCGTGCCTGGACCGCCGAGCACCGCTACGGCAACGCTACGACGGCAGAGTTCACCGCGCTCGCCCAGCGTGTCTCCGGCATGGACCTGCATCGGCTCTTCCAGGTCTGGCTGTACGACAGGGGACGCCCGGTGAAGTGGTAGACCCGGGGCCGCCGCGCCGCGGCAGATCTTGTAAACGCGTGTTCGGCCGAGCATGCTGTGCCCTGCGTGACAGGTGGCATGCGACCAAGACGACGGGAGTACCGCATGGCGAGGATCACCTCGCGAGCGTTGTCGATCGCCGCGACAGCGGCGGCGATCGGGCTGCTCGCCCCCATGGCGTCCGCGAGTGCCGGCGGTCACCGGTTCACCCCAGGTGCGCCCGGAGCCGGCGACCCCTACTTTCCCGACATGGGCAACGGCGGCTACGACGCCCAGCACTACTCCCTGGGGGTCAGGTTCGACCCCGCCACCGGCGCCATCGACGCCACGGCGCGGATCACCGCACGCGCCACGCAGGACCTGTCCCGCTTCGACCTGGACTTCCTCGGCCCGCTCAAGATCAGCAAGCTCACCGTGGACGGCCGCCAGGCCGCCTACGCGCGTACCGGCGCCCAGGAGCTGGTGATCACGCCGGATCGCGGCCTCGCGCGTGGCCGGGAGTTCACCGTCGACGTCGCCTACTCCGGCGTGCCGAAGCTGATCAACGACCCGGCGCTCGGCGTCTCGGGCTGGATCGCCACCCACGACGGCGCGGTCGCGCTGTCACAGCCGTTCGGCTCGGCGACCTGGTACCCGGTCAACGACACCACGCACGACAAGGCGACGTACGACTTCACCGTCACCGTGCCGAACGGCCTGCGCGTGCTGGCCAACGGCGAACCCGCCGGGACCACCTCCCACGGCGCGAACACCACGTTCCGCTGGATCGACCGGCAGCCGACCGCGAGCGAGCTGGTGCTGATGGCGATCGGCCACTACGACGTACGCGACACCCACACGGCGACCGGCCTGCGCAACATCACCGCCCTGGACCCGGCGGCGACGAAGCCGGGTACGGGCGACGCCGACGACTTCAACAAGGCCACCGCCGACGTGATCGACTGGGAGCAGTCCGTCTACGGCCGCTTCCCGTTCTCCTCGACGGGCGGCATCGACGTGCTCGCGCCGAACGTCGGCTACTCCCTGGAGACCCAGACCCGCCCGGTGTACGCACGCCGCACGGCGGGTGCGCTGCCCGCCTCGGACCTGCTCGCGCACGAGCTCGGGCACCAGTGGTTCGGCGACTCGGTCACGCCGTACGTCTGGCGGCACATCTGGCTGAACGAGGGCTTCGCGACGTACACCGAGTGGCTCTACAGCGAGCGGCACGGCGGGCAGACCGCGCAGCAGTTCTTCGACGCCGCGTACGCCTCGCCCGGCACCAGCTGGACCGGCAAGGTGGCCGACCCGGGCCGTGACCACATCTTCGACGATCTCGTCTACACGCGTGCCGCGATGACGCTGCACCAGGTGCGCAGGGCCATCGGGGACAAGGCGTTCTTCGAGCTCGTCACGCGCGTGGCCGGCGCGGCACCGGTACGGGAACGACACGACCGCCGAGTTCACCGCCTTCGCCCAGCGGTACACGCACAAGGACCTGCGGCCGCTGTTCCAGGCGTGGCTCTACACCGAGGGCAAGCCGCAGCTCTGACCTCGCCGTCTGTGACGTCCCCGGCTCTGGTGGGCCGGGGACGTCTCCTTTCGCCGGGCCGTTCAGCGGGGGCGGCCGGGGGAACACTGATGGTGACCGTCATTGGGGCTATTTCGGGGGGAATCATGGCCATGTGTGAGGTCTGCGGGAACGACTACGGCATGTCGTTCGAGGTGCACGCCCAGGGCGCGGTGCACGTGTTCGACTCGTTCGAGTGCGCGATCCAGCGGATGGCGCCGATCTGTGAACACTGCGAGTGCCGCATCGTCGGCCACGGCGTCGAGGCCGGCGGCCGTTTCTTCTGCTGCGCCCACTGCGCACGCGAGTCGGGCGTACGCGAACTGGTCGACCACGCCTAGCGGGCGGCGTGAGCCGGCGCGGCGGTCATCCGCCGGTCGTCGCGCGCCGCACCAGCCGCCAGGCGCCACGATGGTCCGGTACCGGATCACCGAGCGCGGCGGTCGCACAGGCGGCACCCTGCTCACGCAGTGACTGGGCCACCGTCGTGAGCCCGTGCTCCCGCGCGAACTCCGAGTCGTCCCAGCCGCTGACCCGCAGCGGGCCGGTCGCCTCGCGCAGCGCGCCGACCGCCATCTCGTCGTTCATGGCGGCGACGGCGTCGAGGCCGGGCGCCGCCGCGAGCAGGCGGCGCATCACCGTACGCGCCTCGGGCTCGTCGTTGGTGCGGCACACGCCGACCGGCACCTGGGACCAGTCGATGCCGAGGTCCTGCGCGGCGTCGCGGTATCCGGCCAGGCGGTCACGGGTGACCGGGTACGCGACGGTCCGCGGATCGACGCCGGAGCGTACGAAGCTGTCGCGGTCGCGATCGACGGGGAAGCTCAGCACGGCCGGCCGCCGGGCGGTCGCGAACACCTCGGCGCCGACCGCGCGTGCCGCCTCGCGGTTGTCGATGCCGACCAGCGTCGTGCCGTCACGTTCGGGACCGCCGTGGATGACTACCGGGCGGCGGGTGCCGCACGCGGCGGCGAGCACCGGGTCGTCGTCCGTCGTCGTCCAGACGACGTAGGCGTCCACCGCCGCGGCGACCACGCGGTCGGGATCGTCATCGCCCGCGCCGGTCGGCACGATGAGCAGGCCGTACCCGCGCTCGGCGCAGACCTCGGCGACACCGGCGAGGAAGCGGACCGCCTGCCGGTCATCGAAGGCGTAGGTGAGGTGTTCGCCGAGCACGACACCGACGGTGCGCGTGGCGCCGTAACGCAGGGACCGCGCGCTGGGATCCGGTCCGGCGTAGCCGAGCGCCTCGGCGGCCTCCAGCACCCTGGTCCGGGTCTCGGCCGAGACCCGCTGCGGCCGGTTGTAGGTGTACGACACGGTCATCGGCGACACGCCCGCCGCACGGGCCACATCGGCCATCGTCAGGCGGCGGGAGACGGGCTGACGTGGTTGCACGCGGAAATAATAGCTGTGTAACGTTACACAACGTGCGTCTCGCCGCTCCGAACCGACGTCTCACCACGGCCGCCTACCTCGCGGCGGCGGCCTTCGGCGCGTTCTGGGGCACCTGGGGCTCGGCCGTGCCACACGTACGCGACCAGGCCGGCCTGGACGACGGCCGGCTCGGCGCCGCGCTGCTGTTCGTCAGCGTCGGCGCTCTGCCCACGTTGCTCCTGACCGGCCGTGCACTGGACCGGTGGGGACTGCGCTGCACCTCCTTGCTGGTCACCACGCTGGGCGTCGTCGGGCTCGCCGCGGTCAGCGCGACGTACGGGCTCGTCAGCCTGTGCGCCGGGCTCACCGCCGTGGGCATGGCCAGCGGCGCGGCCGACGTCGCGATGAACTCCGTCGCCGGCCGCGCCGAGCGAAGCTCCGGACGGCCCGTCATCACCCGGTCCGGCGCGGTCTTCTCCACCGCCGTCGTCGTGTCCAGCCTCGGCACCGGCGGGGCCTTCGTCCTCGGCGCGCCGACGTGGGTTCCATTCGCCGTCGTACTCCTGCTGTCGGCACTGGCCGGCGCCGCCATCCATCGCGCGCTGCCGGCCGGCGGGTCCGGGCCGGAACCGGCCGCGCCGGGCGGCGCGACCCGGATGCCGGTCGCGCCGCTGCTCCTCGTGGGCGGGCTCGGTGCGCTCGCGTTCGCCAGTGAGAACGCACACCAGAGCTGGGGTGCGATCTTCATGCAGGACGTCCTGTCCACCGGGCCCGCCCTCAGCGCGACCGCCCCCGCGTCGTTCGCCGCCGTCGTCGCGGTCACCCGCTTGGCGGTCAGCACGCTGAAGCCGGCCCACGCCCGAGCGGTCATCGTCGCCGGCTCCGTCGTGGCGGCCGCCGGCGCGACCGTCCTCGCCATCGCTCCGACCGTGCCCGTCGCCCTGGCCGGACTCGTCCTCGCCGCCGCGGGGACCGCCGCCCTGTTTCCGACGCTCCTGAGCATCGTCTCGCGCAACGTCGCCGAGGCCGCGCGCGGGCGGGCGACCTCGATCGTGACGGCCGTGTCCTACCTCGGCTTTCTCCTGGGGCCGGTCTACGTCGGGTTGTGGGCGTCGGCGACCGGCCTGCGCGGCGCGATGATCGCGGTGGCGGCACTCGGCCTCGTCCTGGCCGCGCTGACCCTTCCACTGCTGGCCCTGAGCCGATATGCGGTAGGGCCACGGCCGGCGCCGGCCGTGGCCGACCGGCAGCCGGCGCGCTAACGGGGTCCGGACGTCTCAGCCCGGAGGGCGAGCAGGGCGGGCACCACGAGGAGCGCGCAGGCCGCCCAGGCGAGCGCGGCGTACCCGCCGGCGGACAGCACCAGTGTGGAGGCCAGGCTCGCCGCCGCCGCGACGCCCCACACGGCCGCGTCCACCGCGCCCTCGACGCCCGCCCGCGCGGATTCGGGCAGGTCGCGGGCCAGCCGGCCGCTGCCGCCGACGAAGCAGAGGTTCCAGCCGTAGCCCAGCAGGAACAGCGCACCGGCACGCGCGTGGCCGCCCGTCATGGTCGCCGCGAGGGCCGTCGCCACCGCCAGCGTCACCAGGCCGCCGAGCATGACCGGCCGCGCGCCGAACCGGTCGAGCAGCCGGCCGGTCAGCGGCGAGAGTGCGAACATGCCGAAGGTGTGCGCGGCCAGCGTCATCCCCACGGCCGCCAGCCCCTGGCCGTGCATGTGCATGTCCAGCGGTGCGGCGGTCATCACGGCGACCATCACCACCTGCGCGGCGACCATCACGCTCAGCGCCGTACGCGCCCCGGACGTGCGCACCACGTCCCGCAACCGCATCCGCCCGTCGCCGGTTCCCGCCCGCGCCCCATCCCGTGCATGCCCGCGATCTTCGTGCAGACGACGGCGTTCGCCACGGCGGCCACCTCCGCCGGGTTCGCCGGCGACCTGCGGAAGGGCCTGATCGACCGATCCCCCGAACACCGGCTCCCCGAGACCGGCGAGAGGCGCACGAGCCGCCCCGGCGGCGACACCGGCTTCCATGGCAGGATCCGCCCCGACGGCGACACCGGCCTCCATGGCAGGATCCGCTCCCCCGGCTCCCCCGGCTCCCCCCGTCACCGCTGCGCCGCCGGGCGTCGTACCGGCCGCCCAGCGCCCGCCGCCTCGCGTGCCGACGGGCAGGCGGGTGGTGGCAGCAGCGGCCGCCAGGGTGGCCGCCGCCGCGAGGGCGAACGGGCCGGTGAGCGCGGCCCAGCCCAGGGCGGTCGTGAGGTCGCCCGACGGGCTCAGCAGGAGCGGGCCGCCCACCGCACCGGCCGCTCCCGCCCACACGACCGTGCCGATCGCGAAGCCGCGCCGCCCGGGCGGGTAGAGCTCGGCGGCCGCGTACCGCGTCAGCTGGGCGCCGGCGTTGCCCAGCCCGAGCAGCAGCATCCCGGCGGTCAGCGCGAGCACGTCACCGGCCGCAACCCCGGCGGCGGCCAGCGCCGCACCGGCCGCCGACAGCAGATAGCCGCAGGTCAGACCCGCTCGCCGGCCGTACCGGCCCATCAGCCAGGTCAGCGCGAGCGCGCCGGCCCCGGTGCCGACGATGGCGGCCGTGTTCGGGACCGCGCCCCAGCGCATCCCGAGCCGGTCGCCGGCGACGAGCGTGGCGGCGGCGCTCGCGGTCGCCATCGCGGCGTTCATCAGGGCGGCGCCCGCGAACAGCGCCGTCATGGCCCGCGTCCGCGCGGGGGGAGAATCCATCCTCATACGCTAGAAAGGCGCAGGCACGCTGCGAATGGGCAGATCACGGAGGATCGGCCTGGTCGCCTGTTGTTCGCAAGGCGATCCAGCGTGACACTTGGCGCATGGACAGACCGCTGGATCAGACCGATTGGCGCATCCTCGCCGAGCTGCAACGCGACGGCCGCCTGTCGTACAACCGCCTGGCCCGGCTGGTGAACCTCTCCTCGCCGGCGGTCGCCGAGCGCGTACGGCGGCTGGAGGAGGCCGGCGTCATCACCGGCTACGGCGCGCGGGTCGACGCGGCCAAGGCGGGGCTGCCGCTGACGGCGTTCGTGCAGCTGCGCTGCTCGCTCGGCAGTTGCCTGCTCAAGACCACGGCCGCAGAGGACTTTCCCGAGATCACCGAGGTGCACAAGCTCAGCGGCAGCTCGTGCTCGATGCTCAAGCTACGCCTCGCGTCGATGCGGCACCTGGAGGGCCTGCTCGAACGCCTCGGCCGGCACGGCGAGATGAACTCCCACATCGTCTTGTCCACACAGTACGAGGGACGGGCCGTCGAGCCGCGCGCCGCCGAGGCGCGCCCGGTCACCGAGTCAGGCGGCTGGAGCCGGTGAGCATGGGGATCGTCAGGGTGGCGTTCACGTTCTCCTGATCCACGGTGTCCACACTCCTGGTCATCTCATGCCTCCCGCTCCAGGCGGGCTCGCCGTGTCCGCAGGTGGGTTCGTTCGGTGTCGTTGGTGGCCAACCTGATGGCCAGGTCGTAGGCGGTGACGGCTTCGGCGGTACGGCCAAGGCGGGCCAGCAGGTGGGCGCGGGTGGCGGGCAGCAGGTGGTAGCCGGACAGGTCGAGTTCGTCGATGGCGGCCAGTGCCGGCCCGGGTCCGTGTACCTCGGCGATGGCGACGGCGCGATTCAGCGCGACGATCGGTGTGGGGGTGTGTTGCAGCAGTTGGTCGTACAGGGCGAGCACCTGTGTCCAGTCGGTGGCCGGACCGTCGGTGTGCACAGCGTTGATGGCGGCCTGCAGCTGGTACGGTCCCGGCTGGTTACGGCGCAGGCAGCGGCGTACCAGCTCATGCCCTTCGGCGATCAGCTGCCGGTTCCACAGCGAGCGGTCCTGCTCGGCGAGCACCACCAGCTCGCCCGAGGGTCCCACCCGCGCCGGGCGGCGCGCTTCGGTGAGCAGGAGCAGCGCCAGCAGCCCGAGCACCTCGGGCTCGTCGGGCATCAGCTCGGCCAGCGCCCTGGCCAGGCGGACCGCCTCCAGGCACAGGTCCGTCCGCAGCAACTGGCCCGACGTGGACGCGTACCCCTCGTTGAAGACCAGGTAGAGCACGGTCAGTACGGAGGTCAGCCGGTCGGGCAGCTTGGCCGCCTCGGGCAGCCGGTAGGGGATGCCGGCGTCGCGGATCTTCTTCTTCGCCCGGACGATCCGCTGGAAGACGGTCGCCTCCGGCACCAGGTAGGCGCGCGCGATCTCGGCCACCTCCAGGCCGCCGAGCAGGCGCAGGGTGAGCGCGGTCTGCGCGAGCGGCGACAGCGCCGGATGGCAGCAGGTGAACATCATCCGGAGCTGGTCGTCGCGCACCGGTCCCACGTCCTGCAGTTCGTCGGGCTGCTGCAGTAGCAGCGCCTCGGCGTGGCGGGCCTCGCGGGTGGATTCGCGGCGCAGCCGGTCGATCGCCCGGTTGCGGGCGGTGGTCACGATCCACGCGCCGGGATTGGGCGGCGGGGCCTGCTCCCACTTCCGGACGGCCACCGCGAAGGCCTCCTGCACGAACTCCTCGGCCAGATCGATGTCACCGAGCAGGCGCGTCAGCGTGGCCACGCACCGGCCGTACTCGGCCCGGTAGATGCCATCCAGATCCATCTCAGATGTCTTCGTGCTCACGTCCAGTGCGCGTTCTCGAATGGGCGCACCTCGATCGGCGATCCGCAGGCCAGCGCGCACTTCTCGCCCCAGGCCAGCGCCTGGTCCAGATCGTCGCACTGGATCACCCAGAAGCCGCCGAGCTGTTCCTTGGTCTCGGCAAACGGCCCGTCAGTCATCGTGGTCGTGCCGTTGCCGGGCCGTACCACCGTAGTGGCATGCGAGCCCAGCAGGCCGCCGACGAACACCCAGCGACCAGCGGCCTGCATGTCGGCGGTGACCTTGGCAGTCCGGGCCCGCTGCTGCAAGTCCTCCTCGGACGGCCACGGCGCGCTCTCGTCGAACTGGACGGCCAACAGGTACTTCTTCACGGTGAACTCCTTCGCGAAAGGGGGATCAGGCAAGCAGGCGGTGGGCCATGGCCGCGATCACGGTCCTCGCGTGAGTCGATCCGGATCGGCGACGGAGCCAGGTGTGCTCACCCGACCACGCGGTATCGCAGGTACGTGATCCTTGGAGCGTCGATGACACGGACGAGGTCGAGCCGGCGGGTGAGCCCAGCTCGCCGAAGCGACCGGCCGGTGCCCAGCAGTACGGGAACCTGCTGGATCTCGAGTTCGTCCAGTACCGCGGCCCGCAGCGCCATCTGCGCCGGCCTCGCAGCGTGGACCGGCACGTTGCGGTCACGGCGGCCGCCTTGGTCCCTGCCATCGCCACGGCGATGCCGTAGGTGGCGTAGCCGACGTTGGGGCCCTGGACGGCGTCGGAGCCCGGCACAGAGTGGGTGAACACCTCAAAACCTACCAGGTCCCCGCCCGGGTCTCCGGGTCGTTGCAGGTCACTCAGCGGATGCGAGTCCGTGGCACCGGCTTGCTCGTTGCTGACGCGATGGTGCGGAGTGCCGGAGATCCAGCGCTTGAGCCGGGTCGCCTTCCTCTCGTGTCGTTGCTGCGGTGTTCGGGAACGGGTGAGGCGTCATCGGGTGCACTCCTTAAGCGGGGGAACGGGTGCCCAACTGGGCGTCGAGGTCAATGGGCACCACGACGGCTCCCCTCGTGTACCAGGGCGGTCTCGCGGTCCTTGTCGGTGGTGTCGTGATCGCCGCCGTTCGAGTTCCGCACGTGCCTGAACGCCCGCAAGGCGAGTACGGCCAGGCCGACGTAGAAGATGGCGCTGACGATGCCCACTACGTGCACACCGGAGGTGAACGCATCGCGTGCCGCGGCCAGCAGGTCGCTGCCCTGCCCTGCGGGCAGTCGACCGGCCGCCTCGACCGCCCGGTCGACGCTTTCCCGTGCGGCGTCCGCCACGTCGGGTGGCACATTGCCGAACGCGCCCTCTACGTTGCTCCGGTACACCGCGGTCCCGAGCGTGGCGAGCGTGGCGATGCCGAGCCCGAGACCGAATTCGTTGGTCGTCTGCACGATCGACGCCCCAGAGCCGGCCTTGTCCGGCGGCACTGCTCCCATGGCGAGATGGTTGCAAAGCGCGGCCAGCGGCCCGGTGCCGAGCATGGCGACACACATCGCGATGACGATCATCTCGGGGCCGGACGCCGAGTCGGCCAGCGTGAAGATCAGGTAGCCGACACCCGCGACCAACAGCCCGCCTGCGATCAGGTACGCCGGCCGGATGTGGTTCGCCAGCGTTGGGGTGCTCAGGTTGCCGATGATCATCAGCACGTTGGGGACCACAAGGAGCAGGCCTGCCGCCAGCGGGGTGAGGCGGGTGACGTTCTGCAGGTACGACGTGACGAGCAGGAGGGTGCCGGTGCCGACCACGCTGGTCACGAACATCAGGGTCAGCGCGGAACTGAACGTGCGGTCGCCGAACATGCGGAGGTCGAGCAGCGGGTGCTCCAAGTGCCGCTGCCGCTGAGCGAACACCAGCCCTGCCGTGATGCCGAACACCAGCGCCACGGCGGGGAACCATTCCCAGCCATGGCGAGCCAGTTCCTTGAGCCCATAGACGAAAGGCAGGATCGCCGCAAGGGACAGCACGACGCTGACCGGGTCGAGTTTGCCCGCTTCCGGCGCCTTCTGGTCATGGAGCAGGAAGGGACCGAACACCAGCAGCAGCATGATCCCCGGCACGGACACCAGGAACACCGAACCCCACCAGAAATACGCGAGCAGCAGGCCACCGACGAGCGGGCCGAGCGTCAGTCCGGCCATGAAACAGGTCAGATAGATCGTGAGGGCGCGGCTGCGTTGCTTTTGGTCGGTGAACATGCCAGTGACCAGGGCCAGCACCGAAGGCATCACCGCGGCACCCGCCACGCCGAGCAGCGCACGGCTCGCGATGAGCATCTCCGGGCTCGTGGAGAACGCCGCCGCTACCGAGGCGATCCCGAACACGGCGGCGCCGATGAGCAACAGTTTCTTCCGGCCGATCAGGTCGCCAATGGTGCCCATGGTGACGAGGAAGCCCGCGATCAGGAAGCCGTAGACATCCACGATCCACAACTGCTGGACGCCGCTCGGGGCGAGGTCGACAGTCAGGTGCGGAACGGCCAGGTACAGCACGGAGAAATCCATCGTGACGAGGAACGTGGGCAAGCCGAGCAGGGCCAGCCCACCCCACTCCCGCCGCCCGGCTCCAGGCGTCACGTTCTCAGTGGTCACAACCTGCTCCTTCGGTAGGGCGCCTGCAGCGTCGCACTGGCCTTTCACCTTGGCTACGAACGGGCTCGACGTCACTCGACACCGCCACAGAAAAATCAGAAGACGTTCTCACCCCCGGCCGGGGTCCGAGACGACAAAGCACGTTCGTCACAAGCGATTCGACCGCGTCCTGCCAAACCGCGGCACACCACTGTGATCCCGAGCCTGCCGATCGGGCCGGGCACCACCAGGCGGGCGCGGTCGGCCGGATCGAGCTGCGCCGGTAGCGTCGCGTCCAGAGCGTCGGCCAGCTCGATCATGTGGGTTTGACCGCTGTCAGCCGTCACCTCGGCGACGCCGCGGCTCCTGTGTGGGCACGTTTCCTACTGGCACCTTTTGTACTGACGGACGCCGAGGGCGAGGAAGACCAGCGAGATGGCGGCGATCCAGACGACGGACTGGAGAGCGGGCGAGGCGAGCGGCTGGCCGTGGCCGTAGAACATCGCGCGCAGCGCGTTGTTCATCTGCGTCACGGGGCTGTAGCGGACGACGGCCTGTAGCCAGCCGGGCAGGCTCGTCATCGGCACGAACCCGTTGCTGAGGAACGTCAGCGGGAAGATCCAGATCATGCCCGCCATCTGCGCCGCCTCGGGCGTCTTGACCCCGAGGCCGATCACCGTGCCGATCGAGGAGAACGCGAAGGCGAACGCGACCAGCAGCGCGATGCCGCCGATCGCCGGCAGCAGGCCGCCCTGGAAGCGGAACCCGACGATGTAGCCGGCGCCGATCATGATGAGGAGCGTCAGCGTGTTGCGCGCCGCCTCGGCCACCAGCCGCCCGATCAGCACCGCCGACCGCGCCATCGGCAGCGACCTGAACCGGTCGATCAGGCCCTTCTGCAGGTCGTCGGCGAACCCGGCGGAGGTGGCCGCCGTGGCGAACGCCATCGTCTGCACGAATATCGCGGGCATCATGTAGTTCTTGTAGTCCATGCCCGGGATCTTGATCGCGTTCGCGAAGACCACCGTGAACAGCAGGATGAACATGATCGGCTGCATGATCGAGAAGAACAGCAGCTCCGGGATGCGCGTCGTGTGCTTCAGGTGGCGTCTCGTGACCACCACCGAGTCGCTGACGGCGTAGGAGAGGCTCATGACTTCTGGGACTCCTCT
This sequence comes from uncultured Actinomycetota bacterium, assembly GCA_963799975.1. Classification (GTDB taxonomy): domain Bacteria; phylum Actinomycetota; class Actinomycetes; order Streptosporangiales; family Streptosporangiaceae; genus Actinoallomurus. The sequence continues at coordinate 3,633,953 of CAWCZF010000006.1, forward strand.
TCGGCGGCGTGGCCGGTCAGGGAAAGGAAGACCTCGTCGAGGGTCGGCCGGCGCAGGCCGATGTCCTGGGTCTCGACGCCGGCCGTGTCGAGTTCGCGTACGACGTCGGCGAGCGCGCGGGTGCCGCCGGTGACCTGGACGGTCACCCGGTGGGCGTCCTCGTCGACGACCGGCTCGGCGGCGGCGAGAGCCTCCAGCGCGGCGACGGCCTTGGCCAGCTCGGACCGGTCGGTGACGACGAGTTCGACGCGCTCGCCGCCGACCTGCGCCTTCAGCTCGTCGGCGGTGCCCTCGGCGATGACCTTGCCGCTGTCGATGATGGCGATGTCGTCGGCGAGCGCGTCGGCCTCTTCGAGGTATTGGGTGGTCAGCAGCAGGGTGGCGCCCTCGCGGACCAGGTCGCGGATGACGTCCCACATGCCGAGGCGGCTGCGCGGGTCCAGGCCGGTGGTCGGCTCGTCCAGGAAGATGACCTGCGGCCGTGCCACGAGGCTCGCGGCGAGGTCGAGGCGCCGCCGCATGCCGCCGGAGTAGGTCTTGACGACCCGGTCGGCGGCGTCGCTCAGGTCGAACTGCTCCAGCAGCTCGGTCGCGCGCGTCCGCGACGCCGGGCCGCCGAGGTGGTAGAGCCGGCCGACCATGTCGAGGTTCTCCCGGCCGGTGAGGTGCTCGTCGACGGCGGCGAACTGACCGGACAGGCCGATGACCTTGCGGACGGCGGCGGGCTCGCGCAGGACGTCGTGCCCGGCGACGGTGGCGCGGCCCGCGTCGGGCCGCAGGAGCGTGGTGAGGACGCGTACGGCGGTGGTCTTGCCGGCCCCGTTGGGCCCCAGCAGGCCGAGGACGGTGCCGCCCGGCACGTGGAGGTCGACGCCGTCCAGGGCGGTGACTTTTCCGTAGTGCTTCGCCAGCCCCTCGGCAATGATCATGTCGGACACGACGTCTCCCACAGGCAAGAAAGCGACATCCAGCTTGTCTATCAACTCGCTACGACAAAAGTCTCGCGCATGTCAGAGTCGATATCGCCCAAAGGTGAACACTTCGCATCGATTCGGGCGGGCCGCTCAGCTGAAGGTGAGCGTGTAGCCCTCCCGGCGGAGCCGCCCCAGCACCTCGTCGCAGTGCTCCGGGCCACGCGTCTCCAGGTGCAGCAGCACCTCTGCCTCGTCGACGTTGAGCCGGGCGGCGACCCGCTCGTGCACGACGTCGAGGACGTTGACCTCCAGCTCGGCCAGCTCGCCGAGCAGGTCCACGAGCGCGCCGGGATGGTCGCGCAGGCGGGCGCGGAACACCAGGTAGCGGCCGGCCACCGCGAGGCCGTGCCGGAGGACCTTGGCCAGCAGGAGCGGGTCGATGTTGCCGCCGGACAGTACGGTCACGACCGGCGGCTCGAACTCCTGCGGCCGGTCCAGCAGCGCCGCGACGCCGACGGCCCCGGCCGGCTCGACCACCTGCTTGGAGCGTTCGAGGCAGTTGACCATCGCCTTGGACAGCGACTCCTCCGACACCGTCACGACCGAGTCGACCAGCTTGGAGACCATCTCGAAGGTCAGGTCGCCGGGGCGGCCCACGGAGATGCCGTCGGCCATCGTGGCCGACGGCTCGACCAGCATGGGGCGGCCCGCGGCGAGCGAGGGCGGGAACGCGGCGGCGCGCTCGGCCTGCACACCGATCACCCGTACGTCGGGGCGCATCGCCTTGACGGCCGCGGCGATGCCGGCGATCAGGCCGCCGCCGCCGACCCCGACGAGGATCGTGCGTACGTCGGGGCACTGCTCGACGATCTCCAGGCCGACCGTGCCCTGCCCGGCGACCACGTCGGGATGGTCGAACGGATGGATGAAGACCGCGCCGGTGCGCTCCGCGTACGCGGTCGCGGCGGTCAGGCAGGCGTCCACGCCGGCGGGCTCGAAGACGACCTCGGCGCCGTACGCGCGGGTGGCGGCGACCTTGGGCAGCGGCGCGCCGGCGGGCATGAACACCACCGCCTTGCTGCCCAGCAGCCGTGCGGCGAGCGCGACGCCCTGCGCGTGGTTGCCGGCGCTGGCCGCGACCACGCCGCGCGCACGCTCTTCGTCGGTGAGCCGGGCGATCCGGACGTATGCCCCACGCGACTTGAACGATCCGGCGCGCTGGAGGTTCTCGCACTTGAGGTGCACGGGGCCGCCGATCCTGGCCGACAGCGACCGGGACTCCAGGACCGGCGTTGTCACGATGACGTCCCGCAGCAGCTCACGTGCCGCGCGGATGTCGTCGATGCCGACGGGACCACTCATGAGTGAGAGTGTCCCACGCCCGGCACGCGCGAACCGGGGCCGGGCGGTCCGGGGCGCGCCGTACGGTCAGCCGCCGGTCCAGTAACGGTCGCCGCCGAAAATGAACGCGGCCGCGCCGACCAGCCCCGCCATCTGCCCCAGCGCGGCCGGCACCACGCGCACCTCGCGGGCGAAGTCCATCCGCGCGTGCGCGCGGAAGGTGTCCTCCAGCGGGCGGAACAGCAGCGGACCGGCCTGGGAAAGGCCGCCGCCGACCGCGACGACGTCGAGGTCGCACAGGTGAGTCGCGGACGCGATCGCGACGCCGAGCGCCCAGCCGGCGCGGTTCATGGCGCGCACCGCGACGGGATGGCCGCGTGCCGCGTCGTGCGCGAGCTCTTTGGCGGTCTCGCCGGTCCAGCCCTGTTCGCGCGCCCAGGCGGACAGGCCGGGCCCGCGGGCGATGGCCTCCAGGCAGCCGCGCCCGCCGCACTCGCACGCCGGCCCGTCGGGGTCGACGATGACATGCCCGATGTGCCCGGCGTTGCCGCTCGCGCCGTCGATGATCCGGTCGCCGAGGATGAGGCCGCCACCCACCCCGGTCGAGATGACCATGCCGAGGACGTTCGGCCGGCCGCGGCCCGCGCCGCGCCAGTGCTCGGCGACCGTGACCGCGACCGCGTCGTTGTGCACGCGCACCGGCAGTCCGGGGAACCGGTCGCTGAGCCGCTCACGCAGCGGGAACGCGCGCCACGCCGGCATGTTGAGCGGCGAGACCTCGCCGGAGGGCCACCACATCGGGCCGCCGCAGCCCACCCCGACACCGGCCAGCCGGCGTACGGGCAGCTTGTCGATCAAGGTGATGACGGTGCGCCACAGGCCGTCGGCGTCGACGCCGGGCGGGCTGGGGGTGACCATGCGCTCGTACGCGCCGACGCGGCCGCCGGGCTCGACGAGCGCGGCGGCCATCTTGGTGCCGCCGATGTCGATCGCGAGGACGGGGTCGTTCGCCGGTGCGCCGCCGCTGTGCTGCATCTTTCACCGTTCCCCTCGCCGAGCCGGGTGTCGCTCCCTCAGGTCGCGGCCCGCGGTGGGCCGGTGGCCGAGGTCACGGCGCCTCCCGCCCGGCGCCGGGCCCGAACGCCAGGATCGAGGCGGTGAAGCCGTGCACGTGGTTGCGGCCCGCGACCGGGCCGATCTCGCCGGCGGCGAAGAACCCGCCGATCCCCGACGTGCCGAGCATGCTCCGCAGCAGGCGCACGTCGTGGTCGGAGTTGGGGAACATCGCGCGGCCACGGCCGGTGCACGAGAACAGCAGCGCGCCCTCGACCTTGCTGAGGCCGATGTCGCCGAGCAGGAGGGTCAGGTCCTCGTCGGCCGCGCCGGCGTCGCGGACCTGGAAGCGCACGGTGCGGCCGACCTCGATGACGTCGCCGGTGGCGAGCGCGCCGGCGTCGGGGTCGGCGCCGATCACCCCGCGGACGAGGAAGTCGCCGCGCTCGTGCTCCTCGGCGTACTCGTCCCTCGCGACGCCGATGAGCAGCCCGCCCTCGATCAGCGCGCGCTCCTTGTCGGGCAGTTCGGCGACGACCTCCTCGAGCTTGGTCAGCGCGGGCGCGCCGGCCAGTTCGTAGAGGACGTTGTCCTCGGCGCGGGTGACGGCCATGGGCGGGCCGACCGGCCGCGCGCCCTGGCTGACGACGGTGGTGGTCATCACCGAGCCGGCGAGCAGCACTCCGACCGCGCCGGAGTCGACGATCTCGCCGTTCGACGAAGAGCCGCGCGGTGCCGCGGCCGCCCTGGCCGGTGGCCAGGCCGCCGACCAGCGGCAGGCCGGGCAGCACCTCGCCGGAGCGTTCGACGAAGGCGTCGGCCGGGAAGCTGTAGGGGTCGGCGAGCAGGACGGCGACGACGTCGTCGTCGCTGGTCTGCGGCATGCCGACCACGGCGAGCCGCTGTGCGGTCTCGGGGTCCTCGCCGGGGAACTTCAGGGTCTCCAGCCGGAACGGCTCGATGCGCGCCTCCGGCAGCCGCGCGGCCCAGGCGCTTACGGCGCTGGAGTCCTCGATGCCGTGGTTGCCGCCGATCACGCCGGGAGCGCCACAGCCGATGACATTGGGCGTGCCCGCGACCTCCATGGCCCGCCGCGCCGCGCGCTCGACCGCGTCCGGCGCCTGCGCGCAGACGAAGACGAACACGAGGTCGGGCGGCCCGTCGAGGGGCAGGCGCGCCTGCGCCACCGCGGAGTCCGCGGCCGCGACCAGGTCGGGCCCGACGGCCAGGCCGTCGCCGAAGCGTGCCACTGTCTCGCCTCCCTTCACCGCGCGTCCGATTCCTTACGGTCTACCACAGCGAGTTCAGGATTCCCGGTGCGCGCACGGCGCCCTTGCCCGTCGTCCGGTTCAGGCCAGCACGGGTGTCGTATCGGGTGTACCCGGTCCGAGGCGACCGGCGAACCCGCGTGTGTCGTGGGCCCCCTTGGATGCGGATATGAAAATCCGGGCATAGTGTCGAACGGAACACGAGCGAGCCGAGAGACCTGAGAGCCACGGAACGCCGTGGCTCGACGCGGCGAGCGGGGTGGGGCGGCGACATGCGATCACTCCTTGTGCCGGCCACGAACGAGAAGCGATAGAGGACAGTGAACACGCGACCTACGACACTTCGTGAGCTCCGCGCCAGTGGTCATGTCCACCGGCACGTGAAGGAAGAGATACGCGACAACCTCATTGCCCGGCTTCGGGACGGCGAACCACGCTTTCCGGGCATTGTCGGCTTCGAGGACACCGTGCTGCCCCACCTGGAGCGCGCCCTCCTCGCCGGGCACGACCTCGTTCTCCTCGGCGAGCGCGGCCAGGGCAAGTCGCGGCTGATCCGCACCCTCGGCGGCCTGCTCGACGAGTGGACGCCGGTCGTCGCGGACTGTGAGATCAACGACCACCCGTACGCCCCGGTGTGCGTGCGCTGCCGCCGGCTGGCCGGCGAGCGGGGCGAGGACCTGCCGATCGAGTGGAAGCACCGCCGCGACCGGTACGGCGAGAAGCTCGCCACGCCCGACACGAGCGTCGGCGACCTCATCGGCGACATCGACCCGATCAAGGTGGCCGAGGGCCGCACGCTCGGCGACCCCGAGACCGTCCACTACGGCCTGGTGCCGCGCACCAACCGCGGCATCTTCTGCGTCAACGAGCTGCCCGACCTGGCCGAGCGCATCCAGGTGTCGCTGCTCAACGTGCTGGAGGAGCGCGACGTGCAGATCCGGGGCTACGCCCTGCGGCTGCCGCTCGACGTGCTCCTGGTGGCCAGCGCGAACCCCGAGGACTACACCAACCGCGGCCGCATCATCACGCCGCTGAAGGACCGCTTCGGCGCCGAGATCCGCACGCACTACCCGCTGGAACTCGACGACGAGCTGGTGCTGATCGCGCAGGAGGCGCACGTCACGGCGGCGGTGCCGATGCACCTGATGGAGGTCATCGCCCGGTTCACCCGGCTCGTACGCGAGTCGCCCGCCGTCGACGCGCGCTCCGGCGTGTCCGCGCGGTTCGCCATCGCGGGCACCGAGACCGTCGCCGCCTCGGCGATGCGCCGCAGCGCCATCGCACGCGAGGACCAGCCGGTGGCGCGCGTGTGCGACCTGCCGAGCGTCGTGTCCACCCTCCTCGGCAAGGTGGAGTTCGAGGTCAGCGAGGAGGGCCGCGAGGAGGAGGTGCTCGCGCACCTGCTGCGCCGCGCGACGTCCGACACCTGGCGGCGCATGCTCGGCGCGGCGGACCTGAACGGCCTGCTCGACCGGTTCGACCGGGGCGCCACCGTCGACTCCGGCGAGCTGGTGCCGGCGGCGGAGCTGCTGCACCGCATCGGCCCGGTCACCGGGCTGTCGAAGATCCTGGAGAGCCTCGGCATGGAGGGCGAGTCGCCCGGCCACGCCGCCGCCGCGCTGGAGTTCGCCCTCGAGGGGCTGTACCTCATGCGGCGCCTTTCCAAGGACACCTCCGACGGCACTTCGACGTACCGTACGTAGCGAGGCATCAGACAGGAAAGAAGGTCGCCGTGTCCGGATTCCGGTACGGGCCGTATCACGACGGACCGGACCCGCTCGCCCCGCCGTACGACATCCGGGCCGCCGTCGACGCCATGGGCGAGTCGATGCTCGAGGGCACCGGTCCGGGCGAGGCGCTGCGCGAGCTGCTGCGCCGCGGCCTGCCGGGCGCCGACCGGCAGCGCGGCCTGGATGACCTGCTGAGACAGGTGCGCGCGCGGCGGCAGCAGCTGCGGGGCAGCGGCCGCCTCGACGGGACGCTCGAACAGGCGCGCGCACTGCTCGACAAGGCCGTCGGCCAAGAACGCGCCGCGCTCTTCCCGGACCCGAGCGACGACGCGCGGCTGCGCGAGTCCGAGCTCGACACGCTGCCCGCCGACACCTCGCAGGCCGTACGCCGGCTCGCGCCGTACGAGTGGCGCTCGCCGGAGGCGCGCCAGACGTTCGAGGAGCTGAAGGACCTGCTGCGGCGCGACGTGCTGGACGCGCAGTTCCGCGGCATGAAGCAGGCCATGAGCAACCCCGACCCGGCCGCGATGGAGCGGGTCAAGAACATGATGGCCGCGCTCAACGACATGCTGGAGAAGGACGCGCGCGGCGAGCACACGCAGGAGGACTTCGAGAAGTTCATGCGGGAGTACGGGGAGTTCTTCCCCGACGACCCGGGCAACCTGGAGGAGCTCGTCGACTCCCTGGCGCGGCGCGCGGCGGCGACCGAGCGGCTGCTGGCCTCGCTCACGCCGGAGCAGCGGGACGAGCTGGCCTCCCTCATGGCGCAGACGCTGGAGGACGCCGGGCTGGCGATGGAGATGCAGCGGCTCGGCTCGTCGCTGCGGCAGCGGCGGCCCGAACTCGACTGGTCGGGTTCGGAGCGGATGAACGGCGAGGACCCGATGTCCCTCGGCGACGCGACCACCGCGCTGGAGGAGCTGGCCGACCTCGCCGAGCTGGAGGGCGCGCTGCGGCAGGACTACCCGGGCGCGCGGATGGACGACATCGACGAGGAGGCCGTACGCCGGGCGCTGGGCCGCCAGGCCGTCGACGACCTGGCCGCGCTGCGCCGGATCGAGGCCGAGCTCGAACGCCAGGGCTACCTCAAGCGGCGCGGCGGCAACCTGGACCTGACGCCCAAGGCGGTGCGGCGGCTGGGCGAGACCGCGCTGCGCCGAGTGTTCGCCCAGCTCGAGTCGACGCGCAAGGGCGATCACGACCAGGTCGACGCGGGCCAGGCCGGCGAGCTGACAGGCGCCAGCCGCCCGTGGCGGTCCGGCGACGAGCAGCCCATCGACGTCATCCGCACGCTGTCCAACGCACTGCGCCGCGGCGGCACCGCGACAGTGTCTCCTGGGTCCCCGAGGCCCGCCCGGCCGCGCGTACGCCTGGAGGTCGACGACTTCGAGGTGCTGGAGACCGAGCGCCGTACGGCGGCCGCGGTGTGCCTGCTGGTCGACCTGTCCTACTCCATGGCGCTGCGCGGCACGTGGGGCTCGGCCAAGCAGACGGCGCTGGCGCTGCACACGCTCGTGGCGAGCAAGTACCCGCAGGACGCGATCCAGATCATCGGCTTCTCCAACTACGCGCGCGAGCTGCACCCGACGGAGCTGGCGGCGCTCGACTGGGACATGGTGCAGGGCACGAACCTGCACCACGCGCTGCTGATCGCCGGCCGGCACCTGGACCGCCACCCCGAACACGACCCGATCATCCTGGTCATCACCGACGGCGAGCCGACCGCGCACCTGCTGCGCGACGGACGGTCCGCCTTCGACTGGCCGCCGTCGCGCGAGACGCTGGAGCTGACGCTGGCGGAGGTGGACAAGATGACGCGCCGCCGCGCGACGCTCAACATCTTCATGCTCGCCGACGACGAACGCCTGCTCTCCTTCGTGGAGGAGGTCGCGCGCCGCAACGGCGGCCGCGTCTTCGCCCCGACCCCCGAACGCCTGGGCGAGTACGTCGTACGCGACTACCTGCGCGTACGACGGGGCACCCGGTAGGCGCCCGTGCCCGCTCGACGCGGCGGGCGCGGGCTCTCACGCAGGGTGATGGCACGGTGTGCTGGTCGCGACGTACGGCGACCGCTAGGGTCGTGCCCATGTCCAGTGGTGATCGCTTGCTCCTGATCCTGCACGTCGGCTTCGCGATCTTCGCACTCGGGCCGATAACGGCCGCGACCATGGCGACGCCGCGTTACATCCGGCGTGCCGACGCATCGGTCGTGCGCTATCTCAACCGGATGACGCGCATCTACGGGCTGATGACCCTGGCCATCTTCCTGTTCGGCCTGCTGCTGGCGCACGGGAAGTTCGACAAGGTGTGGCTGTCGGCCTCGATGACGCTGTTCATCGTGGCGTTCGTGCTGCTGCTCATCGTCGAGCGCGACCAGCGCAAGGCGCTGCACAAGATCGAGCTGGCCGCAGCCGAGGGCCGTACGGCCACGCCGCCCGTGGAGACCGGGCGTACGGAAGCGCGGCCCGCAGAGGCGACCCGGCCGGGTGAGACCGCCGACAGGCCGGTCGCCGGCGTGCCCGACGCCCCGGCCGAGCCGACGTCGGCGCCGGAGCCGAAGGCGGCCCCGGCGCCCGCACAGCGCGAGCTGGCCCGGGTCGAGACCGGCCGCATCGCGACCCTCTCGGGCGTCGTCGCGCTGATCTGGATCGTCATCCTGGTCCTGATGGTCTGGAACGGCTGACCCCGCAGGGGGGCTCAGCCCAGCGCGCGCTCCAGGTCGGCAAGCAGGTCGTCGGCGTCCTCGATGCCCACCGACAGCCGTATGAGATCGGCCGGCACCTCTAGCGGCGAACCGGCCGCCGACGCGTGGGTCATCCGCGCCGGGTGCTCGATCAGCGACTCGACCCCGCCGAGGGACTCGCCGAGGATGAACAGCCGGGTGCTCTCACAAACCGCCACGGCCGCCTCCTCGCCCGCGTGGAGCTGGAAGGACACCATCCCGCCGAACGCACGCATCTGCTTGGCCGCCACCTCGTGGCCCGGGTGGTCGGGCAGTCCGGGGTAGCGCACCGAGGAGACCTTCGGGTGCCGGAGCAGGAACTCGGCGATCCGCTCGGCGTTGGCGCAGTGCCGGTCCATCCGCACGCCGAGCGTGCGTACGCCGCGCAGGGTCAGCCAGGCGTCGAACGGGCCGCCGACCGCGCCCATGGAGTTCTGGTGGAACGCCAGCTCCGAGCCCAGCGCCACGTCGGAGACGACCAGCGCGCCGCCCAGGACGTCGGAGTGCCCGCCGAGGTACTTCGTCGTCGAGTGCACGACCGCGTCCGCGCCGAGCGCCAGCGGCCGCTGGAGGTACGGCGAGGCGAAGGTGTTGTCGACGACCAGCAGCGCGCCCGCGTCGTGGGCCACCTGCGCGAGGGCGGCGATGTCGGCGATGGCGAGCAGCGGGTTGGTGGGCGTCTCGACCCAGATGACCTTGGTCTCGGGGCGTACGGCGGCGCGTACGGCATCGACGCTCGCCACCGGCACCGGGTCGAACGTCAGGCCCCACGGCCCCAGCACCTTGGAGATCAGCCGGTACGTCCCGCCGTACGCGTCATCGGGGATGACCACGTGGTCGCCGGGCTTGCAGATGGTGCGGAGGAGAGTGTCCTCGGCGGCCATCCCGGAGGCGAAGGCCAGCCCGCGCACGCCGCCCTCGAGCGCCGCCAGGCACTCCTCCAGCGCCGCGCGCGTCGGGTTGGCGGTGCGGCTGTACTCGAAGCCGCCGCGAAGCCCTCCGATGCCGTCCTGCTTGTACGTGGAAACCTGGTATATCGGCGGGACGACCGCCCCCGTCGCGGGGTCGGGATCCTGGCCTGCGTGAATGGCAAGTGTGTCAAAGCCGGTCACGTCATTGAAACCGTCCATGAACGTGAGGCTAGTACCTCCCATGACACAGGCGTACCAAAGGTGAGCCATACCCAGGGATGAGACTTCTCCCCCACAGGGACGAGCGACGATCTCGCCTCATGTGGGGAGGTTTTCCGAGTGTTGTGCACCTACCTTCAGATTCGACACTGAAAATCGATGAAGGGGAGCCACCCGATGTTCGGATGGCTGGGGCGTACGGTCGTACGGCACCCATGGTGGACGATCGCGATCTGGCTGGTGGCAGCGGCCGCCGCCGTCGCGCTCGCACCGAAACTCGACACCCATTCCGACCAGCAGGACTTCCTGCCCACGAAGTACGAGTCCGTCCAGGCGGGAAAGCTCGCGGACCGCGCGTTCCCCAGCGGCAGCCAGAAGGTCACCAACGAGCTGATGGTCGTCAAGCGAAGTGACGGCCAGACCCTCACCGCCGCCGACTCCGCGAAGGTCGGCCAGATCGCGCAGACGCTCCAGGCCAAGCACATCACGGGCGTGACCGCGCTCCAGACGGGCCCGCAGGCGCTCTCGCAGAACCACCGCATCCAGATCGTGGCCGTGCCGTTGCCGACCAGCTGGGCGGACCAGAAGCTGGAGAAGAAGAACGAGGACGCCGTCAAGCGGCTACGCGTGGCCGCCACACAGGCGTTCCAGGGCAGCGGCCTGCACTACGGCGTGAGCGGCAACGTCTCCAGCACGATCGACAACGCCGCCTCGGACAACAAGACCATGGCGATGATCGGCATCGCGACGGTCGTGCTCATCATCACGCTGATCCTGATCATCTTCCGCGCCCCGATCGCGGCCCTGCTGCCGATCTTCGTGATCGCCCTGGTCCTCGAGGTGTCGAACAAGGTCTCGGCGATCATCGGCAAGGCGTTCGACCTGAAGTTCGACGCGAGCTTCGAGCAGCTGATCCTGATCGTGCTGTACGGCATCGGCACCGACTACATCCTGTTCCTGCTGTTCCGCTACCGCGAGCGGCTGCGGCTCGGCGAGGACAAGAAGACCGCGATGATCGTCACGGTCGAGCGGGTCGGCGAGGCGATCACCTCGGCGGCCGGCGCGGTCATGGTCGCCTTCCTCGTGCTCCTCCTCGCCAAGTTCAAGTCCTTCGGCGCGCTCGGCCCGCAGCTCGCGATCGCCGTCGGCGTCATGCTGATCACCGCGCTCACGCTGGTGCCGGCCCTCGTGTCGCTGATGGGACGGGCGGTCTTCTGGCCGTCGAAGTCCTGGAAGCGCGAGCCGAAGGCCAGCTTGTACACCCGGCTCGGCAACACCGTGGCCCGACGGCCGCTGGTGACCGCGGTCGCCTCCGGCATCGTCCTGCTCGTACTGGCCGGTGCGGCGCTCGGGTTCAAGGCCAACTACGACTTCAGCGCCGGGCAGCCGCAGAACACCGAGTCGGCCAAGGCGCTGAAGGACCTGCGCTCCAGCCTCCCGCCGGGCCTGACCGACCCGACCGTGGTCTACGTCCAGGGCAACGGGCCGCTCGACCCGCAGGCGCTGGAGCGGTATCCGGCAGACGCTCGCCCATGCCGATGGCGTGGGCCAGGCGGCGCCGGCGCAGCTCAACCCGGACAAGACGGTCGCCAAGATCTCCGTCGTCCTCAAGCTCAACCCCAACTCCAACGAGGCCATCGACCTGGTCAAGGGGCCGCTGCGGACCACGGCACACCAGAACGCGCCTCCGGGCACGAAGGTTCTGGTCGGCGGCACGACGGCCATCTTCGGCGACATCAACAAGGTCAACACCCGCGACCTGTCGGTGATCCTGCCGGTCGCGATCGCGCTGATCGCGATCATCTTGGCCCTGCTGCTGCGCGCACTGGTCGCCCCGATCTACCTGGTGGTGGCGGTGCTCCTCGGCTTCACCGCGACGCTCGGCGCGAGCGTGGCTCTGTTCCAGGGCGCGGAGGGCAAGGACGGGCTGATGTTCCAGATCCCGATCATCTTGTACCTGTTCGTGCTGGCGATCGGCACCGACTACAACATCTTGATGATCGCCCGGCTCCGCGAGGAGGCGCGTGAGGGGCACGAGCCCCGTCGTGCCGCGGCCGTCGGCATCCAGCACGCCGGGCCGACCGTGGCCGCCGCCGCGGTCATCCTGGCGGGGACGTTCGGAGTGCTGGTGCTGTCGCCGATGTCGTTCCTGGCCCAGATCGGGTTCGGCGTCGCGATCGGCATCCTGTTGTCGGCGTTCGTGGTCTCGACCTTCTTCGTGCCCTCGCTGACCGCGCTGGTCGGGCACGCGGCCTGGTGGCCGGGTCACGCCGACCGGGCGCGGCCGGGCTCCGAACCGCCCGCGCAGGAGCCGTACGAGCTGGCCGGCCGGTCTCGCTGACCGGGCCGGACTGGTCAAGAGAACGCCCGGCGGCGCCGATCGGCGCCGCCGGGCGTTCTTTTCGTCGCGTGCTCAGCCGCCGGCGAGGAAGCCGAGCAGGTCCTGCCGGGTGATCAGCCCGGCCGGCTTGCCGTCGACGAGGACGACGGCCGCCCCGGACTTCTCCAGCACCGCCACGGCCTCGCTCACCGGCTCGCCCGAGCCCACCATCGGCAGGGGCCGCGCCATGTGCTTCTCCAGCGGGTCGTCGGCGGTGGCGCGGCCGCTGACCAGGGCCTCGAGCAGGTCGCGTCTCCCCCACCGAGCCCACGACCTCGGCCACCATGACCGGCGGCTCCTCCTTCATGACCGGAAGCTGTGAGACGTTGTACTCGCGCAGAATCGCGATCGCGGTGCCGACCGACTCGTGCGGGTGCACGTGCACGAACTCCGGCAGCCCCGACCCCTTGCGGGAGAGCACGTCGCAGATCCGCGGCTCCTCGGTCTCGGAGGTCAAGAAGCCGTAGTCGGCCATCCAGTCGTCGTTGAAGATCTTCGACAGGTAGCCCCGCCCGCCGTCGGGCAGCAGCACGACCACGACGTCGTCCGGACCGGCCTCGGCCGCGACCTGGATCGCCGCCACCGCCGCGAGCCCGCAGGAGCCGCCGACGAGCAGCGCCTCCTCGCGCGCGAGCCGCCGCGTCATGGTGAAGGAGTCCTTGTCGCTGACCGCGATGACGCGGTCGCAGATGTTCCGGTCGTACGCCTCGGGCCAGATGTCCTCCCCGACGCCCTCGACGAGGTACGGGCGTCCGCTGCCGCCGGAGTAGACCGAGCCCTCGGGGTCGGCCCCGATGATCTGCACGCGACCGTCGGAGATCTCCTTCAGATAGCGCCCGGTGCCGGTGATCGTGCCGCCGGTGCCGATTCCGGCCACGAAGTGGGTGACCCGGCCCTCGGTCTGCGCCCAGATCTCCGGGCCGGTCGTCTCGTAGTGCGAGCGCGGGTTGCCGGGGTTGGCGTACTGGTCGGGCTTCCAGCCTCCCGCCGTCTCCGCGGCGAGGCGGTCGGAGACGGAGTAGTAGGACTCCGGGTGCTCCGGCGCGACCGCCGAGGGGCAGACGACGACCTCCGCGCCGTACGCGCGCAGCACCGCGATCTTGTCGCCGGCCACCTTGTCGGGGCAGACGAAGACGCAGCGGTAGCCCTTCTCCTGCGCGACGATGGCCAGCCCGACGCCGGTGTTGCCCGAGGTGGGCTCGACGATCGTGCCGCCCGGCCGCAGCAGCGCCCGAAGCCTCGGCGGCCTCGACCATGCGTACGGCGATGCGGTCCTTGACCGATCCGCCCGGGTTGAAGTACTCGATCTTGGCGAGCACCTGTGCGGATGCTCCGGCCGTGACCTTGTGCAGCCGCAGCAGGGGGGTGTCCCCGATGAGCTCGGTCAGAGAGTTGTGAACACGCACTACGACGTCCTTGTCGGTCCCGTAACAGTTCTGATCAGAAGGTACCCCACGCGCGCGAGTGACGTTCCGTCTGCGAACCGTCACTCTTCGCTGCTAGCCTCGACCGGCGCTCAACCCTCAAAGGAGGCCCGGCCGTGGCGACCCATCGGCGACTACTTTCTGCATTCATCTCGGCACAGACCGCCGTGCTGCTTCTCAGCGCGTGCCGCGTGCGGGGGCTCGCCGACTCCTCCTCCGACGCGGCGGCGCTCAGGAGAAGGCCGGCCTGGAACGACACCGCCGTCAACGCGGTCAGCAGGCCCGTGATCGGCTCCGGCGTCACCGCCGTCACCGCCCTGCTTCCGGACGGCCGGCTGCAGACGGTCGTCAGCGACGTCGGCGAGCGGCAAGCGGCTGTGGGCGCGGCCCGTCCGTGATCTCCGGGCGGCCGGCCGCCATGGGCGTCGCGCCGCCGGCCGTCGCCGGACCGGCCGGCCGGCCCGGTCGTGGCGAGACGTCGAGGCGCACGGACGCGGTGCGGCGCTGGTGGTCCGCGACGCGCGCACCGGCACGCAGCGCTGGGCACGGGCACCGTCAGCACGACGTTCGGCCCGGCCACCTGCGGCACCCTGCTCTGCGTGTCGCAGGCGACCGCGCGCCGTACGGCCGCCTTCGCCGCGCTCAACCCGGTGACCGGGCGAGCTGGCGTGGCACATGCCGGGAGTCGCCGAGGTCGAGTGGGCCGGCGGCGGACGCGTGGTGCTGTTCCGCATGTCCGCGCACCCGACGGTCGAGGCGCACGACCTCGCCACCGGCAAGGCGGTCTGGACGTTCCCCGTGGAGACCGCACTCGGCCGCGGCGCCGACCTGTCCGGCGGCTGGGCGTTCGGCGCGGCGGACGACGCGCTGATCGGCTACGTGGCGCCCTACCAGACGAAGCGCGGGCGGGCCGCTGTCCGCGTTCGGGTTCTTCTCCCTGCGGTTGTCGGACGGACGGCAGCAGTGGGCTCGGCGGCGGCTGCTGCGCGTCTACCCGAGTGCGAACCCGGCGGTCTCACTGATCACGCGCGAGGTCGACGGCGCCGACCGCTACGGCGGCTTCGCCCGGCTCGACCCGCGCACCGGCCGGTCGGTGAGCCGCCTCGGCGACACCGGCGCGCCCCAGAAGGTCAACTGGTGGCTGGCCTTCCCCCAGGACCTGTCGGCGGTCGGCTTCCTGGCGCACGGGCAGCCCGGGCGGCTCTATGACCTGCGCACCGGGCACGCCGTCGGCGGACATCCGCGCGCCTGGTCGTTCTGCACGACCAAGCCCGCCGCACTCGAAGATCACCGGACAGGTGGGCTACTACCCCATCGCCGCGCTGTGCCAGTACGACCTGAAGACCGGCCGGCAGCTCGACGCGGCGGGCGCGGTGCCGCCCGAGCTGGTACACCGGTTCGATCCAGGCGGCTGGCGCGTCTGGCGGGACGAGAAGGGCGGTCTGCACGGCGTGCACGACGGTGCCGCCACGAGTCCGGGAATGTACCAGTAGCTTTGCTACCCTCCAGTAGGAATCGGCTTCCGCCCGCAGTAGCCTGCGAGTCGGGCATCGAGTCACGAATGCCCGGGCGGGGGCTGATTCCAGGCCGAACATGAGGGAGATCCGCAATGCCTGAGGCTGTCATCGTCGCGACCGCTCGTTCGCCGATCGGGCGTGCGTTCAAGGGATCGCTGAAGGACCTGCGTCCCGACGACCTCACGGCTCGCATCGTGCGCACCGCACTCGACAAGGTTCCCCAGCTCGACCCGGCCGACATCGACGACCTGCTGCTCGGCTGCGGTCTGCCGGGCGGTGAGCAGGGGTACAACATGGCGCGCGTGGTGGCCGTGATGCTCGGCTTCGACGGCGTTCCGGGCGCGACGGTCACCCGCTACTGCTCCTCCTCGCTCCAGACCACGCGCATGGCCTTCCACGCGATCAAGGCGGGCGAGGCCGACGTGATCGTCTCGGCCGGCGTCGAGATGGTGAGCCGGTTCGCCAAGGGCAGCAGCGACGGCCTGCCGGACACCACGAACCCGGTGTTCGCCGACGCGCAGGCCCGCACCGTCAAGCGCGGCGAGGGCGAGGGAGGCACCTGGCACGACCCGCGTGAGGACGCCGAGCTCCCCGACGTCTACATCGCGATGGGCCAGACCGCCGAGAACGTCGCCCAGCTGCACGGGGTCACCCGGGCCGAGCAGGACGAGTTCGGCGTGCGCTCACAGAACAACGCCGAGGAGGCCATCAAGAACGGCTTCTTCGAGCGGGAGATCACCCCGGTCGAGCTGCCCGACGGCACCGTCGTGGCGAAGGACGACGGCCCTCGGCCCGGCACGACGCTGGAGAAGGTCGCCGGGCTCAAGCCGTCGTTCCGCCCGGACGGCACGGTCACCGCGGGCAACTGCTGCCCGCTCAACGACGGGGCCGCCGCGGTCGTCGATGATGAGCGACACGAAGGCCGCCGAGCTCGGCCTGACGCCGCTCGCACGCATCGTCTCCTCGGGCGTGTCCGCCCTGTCGCCGGAGATCATGGGCCTGGGCCCGGTCGAGGCGTCGAGGCGTGCGCTCCGGCTCGCCGGCCTCACGATCGACGACATCGACCTCGTCGAGATAAACGAGGCGTTCGCGGCCCAGGTGATCCCCTCGTACCGGCAGCTCGGCATGGACCTGGACCGGCTCAACGTGCACGGGGGCGCGATCGCCGTCGGTCACCCCTTCGGCATGACCGGCGCACGCATCACCGGCACCCTGCTCAACGGCCTGCGGACACGTGACAAGACGCTGGGTCTGGAGACCATGTGCGTGGGCGGCGGCCAGGGCATGGCGATGGTCTTCGAGCGGCTCGGCTGACGTCACGCGAAGGGGCCTACTTTGCCGTGTCCGCGCTGGTAGACCCGGCGTGCTTAAGCAGTCGCGCAACCGAGGCGTTAGCGGCTCGTAATGAATCCCGGGCGCAATGCGTGACCGACGATCTACGTGCCGTGACAGAAAGGTCGCCCCAGGGGGGTTGTGCGATGGGCGTCGCTGTTGCAGAGTCATCACAAAGCAAGCACGCCTAGCCAGGAGGTGCCTATGTCTTTGAACCACTCACCGGAGACGCACAAAAATCTCATCGCACGCATCCCGAAAGTCACAGGACGTGACCTCCCCGAGTGGTTCGAAGCCATAGATAACGGCCCCTCCTTCCTCCGATGTGACGAGAGGGTCAACTGGCTGGCGGACGAGCACGGGCTCTCCCACGGCTACGCGGTCGCTCTCGTGCACGAGCACGAGTTGCACCGGCGCGCCGTTCGTTTCTAGACGCTTCCGTGGAGCCGAGCCGGGCCCTCGAATTCGCCCGCGAACATCACCGGGCGGTCATGATCACGCGTCATGCGGATGGCCGTCCGCAGACTTCGCCGGTCACTATGCGCGTCGACGGCGCAGGAAAGATCATCGTCAGCACGCGCGAGACCGCGGCCAAGACCCGCAACCTACTACGTGATCCCCGAGTGACGTTGTGCCTGTTCACCGATGCCTTCTTCGGTGAGTGGGTCCAGGTCGACGGTGAGGCGGAGGTGCTGCACCTGCCGGAGGCCATGGAGCCGCTCGTCGACTACTACCGGATGATCTCTGGTGAACATCCGGACTGGGACGACTACCGCGAGATCATGAAGCGTGACCGCCGAGTGCTGGTCCGCATCGACGATCACCCACGTCGGCCCCGACGTGAGCGGCTGACCGAGCCTGCACGTATCGCCCCGCCCCCGCGCCGGCCGCCGTCGCGGGGGCTTCGCTGCAGTCGCGGCTGTAGAAGCGGGACAGGAAGCGCAGCATCTCCAGGTAGATCCACACCAGGCTGAGCGTGAGCCCGAACGCCGCGAGCCAGGAGGTCTTCTGCGGCGCGCCGGAGCGTACGCCCTCCTCGATCGAGTCGAAGTCGAGCAGCAGGTACAGGCAGCCGACCAGGATCGCCGCGACGCTGAAGACGAAGCCGAGCGGCCGTTGCCCCGGATGCCGATGCCGCCGACGTGGAAGATCGACACGAGCAGGTTGAGGATCATCAGGCCGACCAGCGCCAGCCCGGCCGCGATCGCGAACCGGGCGAACTTCGGCGTCACCCGGATGATCCGCAGCGAGTAGACGGTGAGCATCGCGCCGAACGCCAGCGCGGTGCCGATCACCGCCTGGAGCACGACCCCGTTGTAGACGTCGTTGTAGGCGTGACTGATCACACCGACCGCGACACCGTACGAGGCGGCGAACCCGAGCACGAGCGGCCCGTTGACCTTGCGCCCGAACTTCACGATGGCCCAGAAGACGACACCGACGATGACGGCGACGAGCGCGACGGCGTTGGCAAGCCGATCGGGCACGAAGACCCAGGCGAGCGCACCGGCGATCGTCAGCGTGCCGAGGGTGAGGAACGAGCGCACGACGACGTCGTCAATGGTCATGGACCGCTGCGGCGCATAGGCGGGCGCGTTGTACATATTCTGGAGATATTGCGCACTGGGCGCGTAACCCGACTGCTGCCCGAAGGCGCCACGCCGGGAGAAGACTGGGTTCCTGCTCTCCATGGAAAGCCCTCCAGATGTATTTCTGCGCTCAGCCTAACGACCGACCGCACTCCCGGTGTTCCCTACCGAGGGTAACGACCCGGTAGACGAGAGTGCCCTGCGACGATCACCCGCCGCCGGCCTCCAGGATGCTTCGAACGGCGGTTCTCGAACCCGGCGGAAATCGATCGACTCCCGCCCGCCCGGCACCCGCAGCCTTCCGTTGCCCCCGCCGCGCAACGGCCGTGATACCTCAGGCCGTCACGCCCGCGACCCGAGTTATCCACAGGTGGATCGACCCTCTTCCGCCGGCGCCGGCCTGCGCTGGACAATTGAAGTGGGCTGAAGCCTCCTCGGGCGGGGCATCCTCGGGCGGGAGTGCAGGTGACCGGGCCCTACCCGGCGATCCGCTCGACCGAACGGCACCTCACGGCCGGGGTGCTCCGGGCTCACGACGTGGCGTCGCGGTGGAGGTATCCCGGTCGGGCGGTTCGTGGCGGTGCAGTGCGTCGGTCCGGCCGGGTGATCCCTGACGTGGCGTGGCGTGGCGGCGGGGCTGGGGTTCCCCGGTTGCGGCTGCCCTCAACCCGCTCCCCTATTGCGCCCCACCACTTGCCTCGAGCTGGACGATCTTCTCGTGGATGGGCGTTCGGCGCATTGGGGGAGCAACGTGCGGGTCAGGACGAGTTGGACCAAAGGGGTCGAACGAGGGCTCGACTCCTGTCAATGACCGGTGCCCCCGGTCGGAGTCGAACCGACACGAACAACTCTTTTAGGGAGTCTGCCTCTGCCTGTTGGGCTACGGGGGCAGCGGCAATCATACCGGGGAAACGCCAATAGCGGACCACCGAGTAAATGCGGTCAAGAATTCCTATTACTGCTGCAACGAAATTCTGACCGAATACTGCTCAGTATTTCTTCGTGGCCTGCTCGAACGCTTCCCTCGGGTCGCTGGAGCGTGCCCAGCGAAACGACCTCACGCTTGAAGAACAGGGCAAGTGTCCAGTCCGCGGTGACTCGGGCCTTGCGGTTCAGGGTCGGCAGCCGGGACAGGTGATACGTGCGGTGCATGAACCACGCCAGGAACCCGCTTTAGCTTGATGCCATAGATCTGGGCAACCCCCTTGTGCAGTCCGAGACTGGCCACCGATCCGGCATAGGCATGTTTGTACGCCTTTAGTTCCCGCCCCCGCAAGGCGGCGACAACGTTGTCACCCAGAACCTTGGCCTGGCGTACGGCGTGCTGGGCGTTCGGCGCGCAGAACTCGCCGGGTTTGGTCAGATCGGGAACCGCAGCGATATCACCTGCGGTAAAAGCGTTGGCCAGGCCCTCGACGGTCAGTTCGGCGGTCGCCTTCACCCGGTCCTTGTCATCGAGTGGCAGATCCGTCTTCTTGACAAGAGGGTTCGGTTTGACACCCGGCGGTCCACACGAGCGTGCCCGCCGGGAAGCTCTCGCCATCGCTGAGCACGATCGGTGCGATTCTCGGCGGACTTCAGCATCGTCTTCAGCCGTACGTCGATCCCGCGGCCGCCGCAGCGCCTCCACCGTCCAGGCTGCCCATGTCGACGCCGACCTCGGGCAGGATGCGGTCGCTGGCCTCGACCAGCACCCAGCGCATCTCCGACGCCCGCAGGTCCGGGTAGTACTCGCAGGCGTCGCGAGCCATGTCCTCGAGCTCCGCGAGCGCCTCCACGCCCGCGTACCCGCCGCCGACGAAGACGAAGGTCAGCGCCTGCTTGCGCGTCTCCGGGTGCGTGGTCGAGGCGGCGATGTCGAGCTGGCGGAGCACGTGGTTGCGCAGGAAGATCGCCTCGGCCACGGTCTTGAACCCGATGCCGTGCTCGGCCAGCCCGGGGATCGGCAGCGTCCGCGAGATCGATCCCGGGCAGAACACCAGCAGGTCATAGGCGAGCGTACGGATCTCCTCGGGTTCGGCGTCGCCGCTCCCCACGACCTCGACCGTCGCCTGGCCGTTCGCGTGGTCGATCTGCGTCACCCGGCCGTTGAGGATCTTCACGCCGGGCAGGACGCGCCGCAGCGAGACGACCACGTGCCGGGGCTCCAGGTTGCCGGCCGCCGCCTCCGGCAGGAACGGCTGATAGGTCATGTACGACTGGGGGTCCACGAGGGTGATCTAGAGCTCGCCGGTCCTGAGCTGCCGGCGCATCTTCTTCCGCAGCTGCAGCGCGGTGTACATGCCGACATAGCCGCCACCGACGATCAGTACGTTCTTCGACATGTCCGATGCGGTACCCATGGCACTCTCCGAGAACCGATTGCCGATGCTTGTGAAAGTTTTCACGAAGTACGCCACACGGTACTCCGCGCCGTCTCGGCGGGCGGTATGCGCCCTGTGAATCCGGTCACGCCCGAACCAGGAGCGGTTCGCGGCGTCATAGATGGCGAGGACACGCGGAGAGCGGCGAGAGGGCCGGGCGTCCAGAGGAAGCGGGGGCTCCCCTGGCCCCCGGCCCTGCTCGGTTCAACCCCGCACTGACCAGCACAGAGACCGCAGTGGGCTACGTGGCGCGGCGCGGCAGGCCGGCGTAGGCGCGGGCACGCGTGAGGACGGCGTCGAGCATCTCCTCGGTGACGCGGCCGGTGAAGGTGTTCTGCTGGCTCGGGTGGTAGCAGCCGATCAGCAGCGCCGCCCCGCCTCCCGGGGTGGTCAGCGCCACCTCGACGCCGTGGCCGAACGCCGTACGCGGCGGCGGCAGCCGTACCCGGCGGTCTTCAGCAGCCGGCCACAGCGCCTGCCAGCCGTATCCGCCCAGCACGACGATCGAGCGTACGCTCGACGCCACGAACGCCAGTTCGCGCTCCAGCCACGGCGCGCACGCGGCGCGCTCGGCCGGGGTCGGCTTGTTGGCCGGCGGCGCGCACCGCACCGGCGCGACCATGCGCGTGCCGATCAGGTGCTGGCCGTCGCCCGCGCGAGACGCTCGTCGGGATCGCGGCCAGGCCCGCGCGGTAGCAGCGAGGCGAACAGCCAGTCGCCGCTGCGGTCGCCGGTGAAGATCCGGCCCGTACGGTTGCCGCCGTGCGCGGCCGGGAGCCAGGCCGACGATGAGCACGCGCGGGGCCGGATCACCCCAGCCGGGCACCGGGCGGCCCCAGTACTCTTCGCCGGCGTACGCGCGGCGGCGTTCGACCGCGACCTGCTCCCGCCAGGTGACCAGGCGCGGGCAGGCACGGCACACCGACTGCCGGGCGACCAGGTCGGAGAGGGAGGCCGCCGACGCCGCCAGCCGGCCGACGTCACGCGCGGACGCCGCGACCGGAGTGGCGGGTGTGGCCGGGTCGCCGGATGACCCGAGCCCGGCGCGACGTACGGGGCACGCGGCTCGTGTGGCGGGTCCGGCGCGTTCACGTCAGGACAGCGACCACGCGATGCCGTCGAGGATGTCGTGCTCGCTCACGACGAGGTCGGCGAAGCCGTACTCGCGCATGATCCGGTCGAGGATCAGGGCGCCGGCGCCGATGACGTCCACCCGGCCCGGGTGCATGACGCCGATCGCGGCGCGCTCGTCGTGGGTCGAGTGCAGCAGCATCCGGGTCACGTCGTGGACCTGCCGCGCCTTGATGCGCGACATGTGGATCCGCTCGGGGTCATACTCCGGCAGGCCCAGCGCGATGCCCGCGACCGTCGTCACCGAGCCGGCCAGCCCGACGAGCGTGCGAGCGCGCTCGATCGGCACGGGCGGCACCGGAGGCGGGGGCGGCGGCGGCGGAAGCGAGACGGCGCCGGCCTCGGCGAGTGCCGCGTCGCCGGCACGTGCGGCGGCGGCCTCGGCCTCGGTGGTCTCCCCCGTACGCACGGCGGCGAGCGCGCCGTCGATGTCGCCGACGGCGGCCGCGACCTGCTCCGGCGAGGGCGGGTCGCCGCGCAGGTGGCGCTCGGTCATGCGGACGCAGCCGATGTCGACGGACCGCGACACCTCGACGTCGCCGGTGCCGAGGACGAACTCGGTCGAGCCGCCGCCGATGTCCACGACGAGGTAGGGCCGCATCGGGCGCAGCGCCGCCAGGTCGTGGGTCGCGCCGGTGAAGGAGAGCCTGGCCTCCTCCTCGCCGGAGATCACCTCGGGCTCGACGCCGAAGATCTCGACGACGCCGCGGACGAAGTCGTCGCGGTTGGCGGCGTCGCGTGTGGCGCTGGTGGCCACGACGCGTACGCGCTCGGCCTCGTGCCCGGCGATGAGCTTCGCGTAGCCGCGCATCGCGGTGAACGTGCGTTCGAGGGCCTCCGGCGCGAGCCGTCCGGTCCGGTCGACGCCCTGTCCGAGCCGGACGATCTCCATCCGGCGTTCGAGGTCGACCAGTTCGCCGCCGGAGACGTCGGCGATGAGAAGGCGGACGGAGTTGGTGCCGCAGTCGATCGCGGCGACGCGTGCAGTCATTCGCCCGCCTCCCGGGTGCCGTCCTGCGGGCCGTCCTCGTTCTGCACGATCATGACAGCTTCCTGACTTACTTTACCGCCGGTAGGTGAAGTTGGTTCGAGCGTGACACATCTGCCGCTCTCCCACCAGCCGGGGAGGGTGTCCAGGGCCTCGCGGCCGAACGGGTTCGCGCCGGGCACCGCCAGCTCGTGCGCGACCAGGGCGTGCAGGCACTTGACCCGGCTCGGCATGCCGCCGGAGCTCTGCGTGCCGTCCGCCAGCGGCTCGACGTCCGCGGCGCGCGCCGCGTCGTCCCGGCGGTCGAGATAGTCACGGTGCGCGGCCTCGTACGCGTCGGCGAGCGACGGATCGGCGGCCAGCCGGTCGGTCATCTCGCGCATCAGCCCGCTCGCCTCCAGCGTGCCGATCGCCGAGGCGGCGCGTGGGCAGGTGAGGTAGAAGAGCGTCGGGAAACGGTGAGCCGTCGGCGAGCCGCGGTGCGGTCTCGACCACGTCGGGCAGTCCGCACGGGCAGCGATGGGCGACCGCGCGCAGGCCGCGCGGCTCACGGCCGAGCTGGGCCGCCACGGCCGCCGCGTCGCGTTGGTCGATCACCGGATTCCCCTTCAGAGCCTGCGAGCCGGGCGTCAGCCGCAAGGTTATGCGGTCAGCGGCGCCGGTCGGCCGCGTCGACCGAGCGCCACAGCGTGACGTACCACGGCGGCGCGGGCGGCGGCGCCTTCGTGCCGGCGTCCTGTGCGGCGCCTTCGTCGCCGCCGAGCACGACATAGCACTTGGCGCCCGGGTCGCACATGTGCAGGCGGCGGCGCGCCTCGCGCCGTACGTAGGACTCGTCGCCCAGCCGCTGCTTCTGCGCGGCGAGCTGTTCGACCTGCTGTTGTCCCTGCCGCTGCTGGATGCGCAGCGCCGCGATCTCGCGGCGCTGCGCGATGTACTCGCGCACCGGATAGGCCAGGCTCAGCGCGATGGCGCAGGCGACCACTGCCAGGATCGCGGCGCGCCCGGTCAGATGGGCGCGCCGCAGCTCCTTCGCGTCGACCTCGGCGGGCCGCCGCTTCTCCTCCGCCACCGGGGCTATGACCAGCGGAACCGCGGGAAGGCGGCGGCGCCGGCGTAGCGGGCGGCGTCGTCCAGGAGCTCCTCGATGCGGAGCAGCTGGTTGTACTTGGCCACCCGGTCGCTGCGGGCCGGAGCGCCGGTCTTGATCTGGCCGCAGTTGGTCGCCACGGCCAGGTCGGCGATCGTGGTGTCCTCGGTCTCGCCGGAACGGTGGCTCATCATGCAGCGGAAGCCGTTGGTCTGGGCGAGCGTCACCGCGTCGAGGGTCTCGGTGAGCGTGCCGATCTGGTTGACCTTGACCAGCAGCGCGTTGGCCGAGCCCGCGTCGATGCCGCGCTGGAGGCGCTCGGGGTTGGTGACGAACAGGTCATCGCCCACGATCTGCACCTTGTCGCCGACGGCGTCGGTGAGGGCCTTCCAGCCGGTCCAGTCCTCCTCCGACAGCGGGTCCTCGATCGAGACCAGCGGGTAGGCGTCGAGCAGCTCGCCGTAGTAGGCGGCCATCTCCTCGGCCGAGCGCTTGGCGCCCTCGAAGTCGTACACACCGTCGGTGTGAAACTCCGTGGCGGCCACGTCGAGGGCCAGTGCGATGTCGGTGCCCGGACGGAACCCGGCGCTCTTGATCGCCTCGAGGATGAGGTCGAGGGCGTCGCGGTTGCTCGGCAGCTCGGGCGCGAAGCCGCCCTCGTCGCCGAGCCCGGTGGCCAGGCCGCGGCCCTTGAGCACGGCCTTGAGCGCGTGGTAGGTCTCGGCGCCCCATCGGACGGCGTCGCCGAACGTCGGCGCGCCGATCGGGGCGACCATGAACTCCTGGACGTCGACGTTGGTGTCGGCGTGCGCGCCGCCGTTGAGGATGTTCATCATCGGCACCGGCAGCAGGTGCGCGTTCGGCCCGCCGACGTAGCGGAACAGCGGCAGGTCGGCGGTCTTGGCGGCCGCCTTGGCCACCGCGAGGCTCACGCCGAGGAGGGCGTTGGCGCCGAGGCGCGACTTGTCCGGGGTGCCGTCGAGGTCGATGAGCGCCTGGTCGACCAGGCGCTGGTCGTCGGCGTCGTAGCCGAGCAGCTCGGGGGCGATCTCGTCGAGCACGCCGAGCACGGCCTTCTCGACGCCCTTTCCGTTGTAGCGCTCACCGCCGTCGCGCAGTTCGACGGCCTCGAACTGGCCGGTCGACGCGCCGCTCGGCACCGCGGCGCGTGCCTCGCTGCCGTCATCGAGCAGCACCTCGACCTCGACGGTGGGATTGCCGCGGGAGTCGAGGATCTCCCGTGCGTGTACGGCGTCGATCGACGACACTTGATCTCCTTGTGATCACTACGGGACGTTTCGCCCCCAGAGCCTAGCCGTCCCGCGTGAGGGCACGGAGCAGCGCCACCCCGGTTTCCGTTTTCGCCGGGAGGAAGTTCCGGCGCGTGTCACCTCGGCGTCATTTTCCTTCGGCCGCCGCTCGGTTACATCAAGGTCGCGGCGACTTGACGAGCACTTCGCGAGCCTTGTCTACTTAGGCGACTAATCATATATGTCCGATAGACAATAGGGAGATGCGATGAAATCGCGGTTCGCCGCACTCGGCCTCGCCGTGCTCGCCGGCTCTGGGCTGCTCGCCGCATGCGGCGGCTCCGACTCGTCCTCGTCGTCCGGCAAGGACACGCAGGTCCGACTCGGCTTCTTCCCGAACATCACCCACGCCACCGCCCTCGTCGGGGTACAGAAGGGCATCTACACCAAGTACCTCGGCCGGGCGCCCAAGACCCTCACGTTCAACGCCGGCCCGGCTGCCACCGAGGCCGTCTTCTCCGGAGCCGTCGACGCCACGTACGTCGGCCCGAACCCGGCGATCAACGCCTTCGCCAAGTCGCACGGCCAGGCCATCAAGGTCATCGCGGGGGCGGCCAGCGGCGGCGCCGCGCTCGTCGTCAAGCCGAGCATCAAGTCGGCGGACGACCTGCGGGGCAAGAAGATCGCGACGCCGCAGCTCGGCAACACCCAGGACGTCGCCCTCCGCTACTGGCTCCAGCAGCACGGGCTCAAGACGGACAAGAACGGCGGCGGCGACGTCCACATCATGCCGCAGGACAACTCGCAGACGCTCCAGGCGTTCCAGCAGGGGCAGATCGACGGCGCGTGGGTCCCCGAGCCGTTCGCCTCGCGGCTCGTACTGGAGGACAAGGGCAAGAAGCTGGTCGACGAGGCGACGCTGTGGCCGGGCGGCAAGTTCGTGGTGACCACGCTGATCGTGCGGACCGCCTTCCAGAAGGCGCACCCGGACCTGGTGAAGAAGCTCCTCCAGGCCCAGGTCGAGTCGACCGACTACATCAACGCGCACACGGCCGACGCCGAGAAGTCGGCCAACGCCGAGTTGCAGGCCCTGACCGGCAAGCCGCTCAAGCAGGACGTCCTGGACTCCACGTTCAAGAACGTCACCTTCACCAACGACCCGATCGCCTCCTCGCTGAACGCGAGCGCGCAGCACGCCGAGCAGGTCGGTCTCCTCGCCCACGTCGATCTGAAGGGCATCTTCGACCTCGGCCCACTGAATGAGGTGCTGAAGGCCAAAGGCGAACCGGCGGTGAGTGATTCGTGAGCGTTCTGACGCGCAACGACCCCGAGGCCGCGACCGACCCGGCCGTCAGCATCAGCGAGGTCTCCAAGGCGTACGGCGCGGGACGGGGCGCGCTCCTCGCGCTCGACAAGGTGTCGCTGACCGTGCCGCGCGGGGAGTTCGTCTGCATCCTCGGGGCGTCCGGCTGCGGCAAGAGCACGCTGCTCTCGGTGGTCGCCGGGCTGGACCGGCCGACGCTGGGCTCGGTGGACGTGGGCGGCGCGCGGGTCGGGCTGATGTTCCAGGAGCCCGCGCTGTTCCCCTGGCTCACCGTGAACGGCAACGTCGAGCTGGCTCTGCGTACGCGCGGGGTGCCCAAGGCCGAGCGGCGCGCGCGTACCGCCGAGCTGCTGGAGGTCGTGCACCTCGGCGACTTCGGCCGCAAGCGCCCGCACGAGCTGTCCGGCGGCATGCGCCAGCGCGTGGCCATCGCGCGGGCGCTCGCACAGGACAGCGACGTGCTGCTGATGGACGAGCCGTTCGGCGCGCTCGACGCCATGACCCGCGACCTGCTCCACGACGAACTGGAGCGGATCTGGTCCGAACGCGCGCTGACCGTCCTGTTCGTGACGCACAACGTGCGGGAGGCGGTACGGCTCGGCGACCGGGTGGTCCTGCTGTCGAGCCGCCCCGGCCGGGTGGTCGAGGAGTTCCCGGTGCCGTTCGACCGGCCACGGCGCATCGACTCCGGCGAGGTCTCCGGCCTCGCCGCCAAGATCACCGATCGGCTTCGCGAGGAGGTCGGACGCCATGGATCGTGACACCGACGTGCTCGCCGAGCCGGAGGACACCGCCCCCGGCTCGGTCATCGAGCGTCAGATCGCCGGGCTGGACGCGCTGGAGATGGCGACGAGGTCGCGGCGCGGCGTGCTGCGGCGCGGCTGGGCGTCGACCTGGCCGGTACTGGCCGCGATGGCGATCGCGGTGGTCGTCTGGGAGCTGGTCGTGCTGACCGGCTGGAAGCCGACGTACGTGCTGCCGGGGCCGGGGGACGTTTTCCCGCAGCTCTGGAAGGACCTGCAGGAGGGCGCGTTCTGGTCGGGGCTGGGCCTGACCATGCGCCGCGCGGTGATCGGTTTCGCGCTCGCGATCCTGGTCGGTGCGGTGATCGGCGCCGTGGTGTCACGCGTACGGTTCCTGCGGGTGGCGTTCGGCTCGCTGATCACCGGCCTGCAGACCATGCCGTCGATCGCGTGGTTCCCCCTCGCCATCCTGTTGTTCCAGCTCAGCGAGAGCGCCATTCTGTTCGTCATCGTGATCGGCGCCGCGCCGTCGATCGCCAACGGCCTGATCGCGGGCGTCGACTACACGCCGCCGATCCTGCTGCGCGCCGGCAAGATCCTGGGTCTGCGCGGGATCGCGCTCTACCGGCACCTGATCCTGCCCGCGTCGCTCCCGGCGTTCGTGACCGGACTCAAACAGGGCTGGGCGTTCGCCTGGCGCAGCCTGATGGCCGGCGAGCTGCTGGTGATCATCGGCCACCACGCGTCACTCGGCGTACGGCTGGAGTACGCGCGGGAGAACATCGACGCACCCGACATGATCGCCACGATGATCGTCATCCTGGTGATCGGCATCGTCATCGACCGGCTCTTCTCGGCCGCCGACCGCACCCTGCGAGCCCGGCGCGGTCTCGAACCACGCTGATCCCCCCGTATGCGACCGGTCCGTCATCACCCGCCAGGGAGATGACGGACCCCGCTGCTTCCACCCCCGGCACGAGGCGGCAACCGGCGCACTGGCGTCGGGAGGGGCATCCGCAGTGGGGATGTCGCAGGCGTCAGGGGCCCTGACCGACGTCGGGAGGTCAGTCGCGCAGGCGGGTGATCGGCGTGGTGCCGCGCTGGTCGCCGGTCGGCGGGAACGTGGGCGGCGGAATCGTCGGACCTCCGCCGCCTCCTCCTCCACCGCCGCCGCCGTGGCCGCCTCCGCCGCCGCCTCCCGCCGCCGCCTCCTGGTGGTGGCGGGCCCTGGTCGTGCGGGAGGCCCTTGCTCAGGTAGATGGTGACCGTCGTGCCGGGTTCGACGGCCGCGCCGCCGCCGGGGCTCTGGCTCACCACCGTTCCCTTCGGGGCCGGCGAGGGGATGCTCGTGCCGGTGCTCACGCCCAGGCCGGCCGCCCCGAGCCGGGCGCGGGCCGCGGGCGCGGACAGGCCCGTCACGTCGGGTACCTGGATCCGGTCCTCGCCCGAGCCCTCGCGGTAGTAGTCGCCGGGCGGGTCGTGGAAGCCGTGCGCCGGGACGTCGCGGAGTGCGTTGAGCATGGTCTCGCGCCAGATCGGCGCCGGGATGTCCGCGCCGAACACCTCGCCGTAGCAGCGTCCGCCGAGGCAGACGTTGCGCAGCGGGTGCGCGTAGCCGCCGCGCGGGTCGCCGACCCACACCGCGCTCGCCATGTCCGGCGTGTACCCGGCGAACCAGGCCGAGGTGAAGTCGTCCACGGTGCCGGTCTTGCCGGCCGCCTGGCGGCCGATGCCCATGCCGGCCGCCGTGCCCTGGGTCAGCACACCGCGCAGCACGTGGTTGACGGCGTCGGCGACGCCCTTGCGCACGGCCTGGTGGCACTTGGCGTCCGGCACCTTCAGCGCGTGCCCGTTCGTGTCGGTGACCTTCGTCATCACGACCGGGTCGCAGTACTTGCCGCGGGCACCGAAGGCCGCGTACGCGGCTGCGAGGCGTACCGGCGACACCGTGTTGGGGCCGAGCGTGAAGGAGGCGACCTGCTCCAGCGGCTTGCCGTCCGCGCGCCGCATGCCGAGCTTTTCGGCCATCTTCACCGTCTCGCAGAGCCCGACCTGCTTCTCCAGGTTGAGGAAGAACGTGTTGACGGAGTTCCACGTGCCGGTGACCAGGCTGAACGTGCGGCCGCCCTCGCCGTCGCCGGCGTTGCTCAACGAGGTGGTCGAGGACCCGCGTACTTGCCGGCGCAGTTGTGCAGGCCGGTGGGCGCGTAGTGATCGGGCGCGTAGAGCCGGTGGCCGAAGGCCATGCCCTGGTCCAGCGCCGCGGCCAGCGTGAAGACCTTGAAGGTCGAGCCTGCCTGCATGCCGAGGCTGGTGCCGTGGTCGCCGTCGGCGGCGAAGTTGACCCAGGTCTTGCCGATCTTCTCCGACGGGCCGAGCGCGCGGTCGATGGCCATCGCGCGCACCGCGCCCGTGCCGGGCTGGACGAGGACCTCGGCGGCCGCCTTGTGGCTGGCGTTCTTCTGCGGCACGTAGTGGTCGACCGCGTGCTGGGCGGCCTTTTGCATCTTCGGGTCGACCGTGGTGCGGATGGTCAGGCCGCCGCGCTGGAGGAGCAGCTTCCGTACGTTGGCGGTGGCGCCGAAGATCGGGTTGCCGAGGATCTCGCGCTGCACGTAGTCGCAGAAGAACGGGGCCGAGCTCTCGACGCACCCGTTCGGCGTCGACTTGACGTGCAGGTCCAGCGGTGTGCGCTCGGCGGCGGTCGCCGTGGCCTGGTCGGCCCAGTGCAGCTGCGCCATCCGGGCCAGTACGGTGTTGCGGCGCTCGGTGGCGCGCTGCGGGCTCACGGTCGGGTCGTAGGCGAACGGGTAGCGGACGATGCCGGCCAGCAGCGCCGCCTGCGGCAGGTTGAGGCTCGCCGCGGACCTGCCGAAGTAGTGGCGTGCCGCCGCCTCGATCCCGTACGCGCCGTCGCCGAAATAGGCGATGTTGAGATAGCGCTCCAGGATCTGGTCCTTGGTGTAGCGCTTCTCCATCGCGACCGCGAGGCGCAGTTCCTTCAGCTTGCGCGCGGGTGTCGTGGCGCGGGCGGAGTCGCGCTCCTCGGTGTTGCTCGCGGTCTCGACGAGGAGGTTCTTGACGTACTGCTGGGTGATGCCCGAGCCGCCCTGCGTGACCTGGCCGGCGACGAGGTTGCTGGCCAGGGCGCGGACCGTGGCCTTGAGGTCGATGCCGCCGTGCTCGTAGAAGCGGTTGTCCTCGATGGCGAGGATCGCCCTGCGCATGATCGGGGCGACCTTGCCGAGCGGTACGTCGACGCGGTTCTCGTAGTAGAAGGTCGCGATCTTCGATCCGTTGGCGGCGAGGATGACCGATCGCTGCGGCACCGGCGGCGTGCTGATGTCGGCGGGGACCACCGCCTGGAACCAGTTGGCGCCGTTGCGGGCGCTCACGCCGAGCATCCCGAGTGTGGAAAACGCGATCAGGCCCGCCAGCACGCCGGCGACCGCCCCCGTGGCCGCGAGGCGCCAGACGGTGCGAAGGACCCGGTGTTGAGGTGCCACCCCAGACGACACGCGCCTAGATTACGTCGAAGTCTGACGGTTTAGATCTCGCTGACCTAACAAAAACAACCACTAACCCCGTCAAAACACCCCAAACCATACGTAACATGCACATCTCCGGTGATCCTCGACTCTCGTTACGGGGGGAAGAGCCAGTCCGCGCCCGGCGGCTCGTCGGCCGCATCGTCCCGATCAGGCCGGTCATCGCCCTTGGCGTCCTTCTTGTCCTTGTCCTTTTTGTCCTTGTCTTTGTCCTTGTCGTCCTCCTCCTCACCGCTGCCCTTGCGGAAGAACCCGCCGCCCGGGGCGGTGAACCCGTGCTCCGGCACGCCCTTCAGCGCCTCGGTCATGGTGTCGCGCCAGATCGGGGCGGGCACGTCCGCGCCGTACACCTGTCCGAAGCAGCCCTCGCCGAGGCACACGTCGCGCAGCGGATGCTTGTAGCCGCCACGCGGGTCGCCGACCCACACCGCGCTCGCCATGTCCGGCGTGTACCCGGCGAACCAGGCCGAGGAGAAGTTGTCCACGGTGCCGGTCTTGCCCGCCGCCGGCCGGCCGATGTCGTTGCCCTTGGCGGTGCCCTTGGTCAGCACACCGCCGAGGATGTGGTTGACGGCGTCGGCGACGTCGGTGTCGACGGCCTGGTGGCAGCCGGCGCTCGGGACCGTGAGCGGGCCGCGCGGGGAACCGATGCTCGTGATCGCGATCGGCGAGCAGTACTTGCCGCGGGCGCCGAACGCCGCGTACGCCGCCGCGAGCCGTACGGGCGAGACCGTGTTGAAGCCGAGGGTGAAGGACGGGTACTGCTCCAGCTTGCCGCCCGTGGCCTTCCGCATGCCGAGCCGCGTCGCCATCTTGTACGTCGCGCAGAGGCCGATCTCGCGCTCGAGTTCGAGGAAGAAGGTGTTCACCGAGTGCCAGGTGCCGGTGACCAGGGTGAAGTCGCGGCCGCCCTCGCCGTCGCCCGCGTTGCCGAGCGCGGTCGTGTCGCCGACGCGGTGACCCGCGCAGTCGCGAAAGCCGGTCGGCACGAACTCCTTGGGCGCGGGCAGCTTCTGCCCGAACGGCATGTCCTGCCGCAGCGCCTCGGCGAGCGTGAACACCTTGAACGTCGAGCCCGCCTGCATGCCGAGGCTGGAGCCGTGATCGGAGTCGGCGGCGAGGTTCACCCACATCATGCCGCGCTTGTTGCTGTCGCCCAGCTTGCGGTCGATCGCCATCGCGGTGATCTCGCCGGTGCCCGGCCGCACCAGGACCTCCGCCGCGGCCTTGCCCGAGCTGTTCTTCGGCGGCACGTGGCGGTCCACGGCGTGCTGCGCGGCCTTCTGCATCCCGGGTTCGAGGGTGGTGTGGATCTCCAGGCCGCCGCGTTGCAGGAGCGCGCGGCGCTGCCGCAGCGACGCGCCGAAGACCGGGTTGCCGAGGATCTCGCGCTGCACGTAGTCGCAGAAGAACGGCGCCGAACTGGCCACGCAGCCGTTCGGCGTCCTGGTGATCTTCAGGTGGATCGGCCCGCTGCGCGCGGTCGCGGCCTCGGCGGGCGTGACCACCTTGAGCTCGGTCATGCGGTTAAGCACCAGGTCACGGCGCTTGCGACCGCGTACGGGGTGCGCGTGAGGGTTGTAGGTCTGCGGCGAGCGCACGATGCCGGCCAGGGTGGCGGCCTGAGCGAGGGTCAGGTCCGCCGCGTGCACGCCGAAGTAGTGCCGCGCCGCCGCCTCGATCCCGTACGCGCCGTCGCCGAAATAGGCGATGTTGAGATAGCGCTCCAGGATCTGGTCCTTGGTGAACCGCTTCTCCAGGCCGACGGCGTAGCGGAGCTCGCGCAGCTTGCGGCCCGCCGTCGGCTCCAGCGCGCTGCGCCGGGCGGCGGGCGTGTCGGCCATCTCGGCCAGGGCGTTCTTGACGTACTGCTGGCTGAGCGTCGACCCGCCCTGGATCACCCCGCCGGCCCGTACGTTGGCGATCACGGCGCGGATGGTGCCCTTGACGTCGAGCGCGCCGTGCTCGTAGAACCGGCTGTCCTCGATCGCCACGATCGCCCGCCGCATGATCGGCGCGACCTGGGTGATCGGCACCTCCACGCGGTTCTCGTAGTAGAAGGTTGCGAGCTTGGTGCCGTCGGCGGCCAGGATCACCGACCCCTGCGGCAGCGCGGACGAGGCCATGTCGGCGGGCAGCGACCGGAACCCCTGGTCGGCCGCGCGGACGCTCAGCCCGGCCATCAGCGCGTACGGGAGCACGAGAACCGCCGACAGGACGCCCGCGACGAAGGCGACGGTCGCCAGCTCGCGGAGCCGCGCGAACGTATCTCCCGCTTTCACCCCCACAATCCGCAGTCATCCCCACACGTGCGGTAAGCGGAAACCTGGGACCGCGTGTCGCGGCGCAGCGGGGGTTAGGCGTCCTCCCAGTCGCGTACGCGGTCGTGGAAGCGCCGGGCGGCGGCCCGCAGCTCCGTCTCGGGGTCGCGGCCCTCCTCGCGGAGCCGGGTGACCAGGGCGAACAGCTCGGCGCCCGCGCCCTCGTCGGCGAACAGCTCCTCCGGCGCGCCCGCCTTGGCGGCGCGGCGCTGAAGCTTGGCGGCCAGCGCGAGGGCCGGCTGGCCCAGCGGCACCCCGGCGAAGACCGAGTCCGCGTCGCCGCGCTCGGCTGACTTGATCTTGTCCCAGTTGGCGTTGACCTCGTCGGCGTCGGCCACCGTGACCTCACCGAACACATGCGGATGCCGGCGGATGAGCTTGTCCACGATGCCGGCGGCCACGTCGTCCACGGTGAACTCCTCGGCCACCTCGGCGTGGAAGGCCACCTGCATCAAGACGTCGCCGAGTTCTTCGCGCAGCGCGTCCAGATCGCCGGTCTCGATCGTGTCCACCAGCTCGTACGCCTCTTCGAGCAGGTACGGCGCGAGCGAGGCGTGCGTCTGCTCGCGGTCCCACGGGCACTCGCGGCGCAGCGTCTCCATCACGGTGACCAGATCGAGCAGCCGCGCGCCCGGCAGGTCGTACGCACCGTGCACCACCTCGACCTCCGGCGGGTCGGCCAGGCCGAGCAGGGCCGCGCCGACCTGGCGCATGAGTTCTTCGTCGCCGTCTTGCGCGGCCAGCCAGACGAGGCCGCCGCCGGCCGCCGCGCGTACGAGGGCCGCAGCGTCCGGCTCGGCCACCTCGACCCGCACCCCCGCCGCGCGGACGTAGGGCAGCTGCGGATGGTCGGCCGAGCCGGCGAGAACGCGCCCGGCACCGCGCAGCGTCTCCCAGGCGGGCCAGGTGAGCTGGCCCGGAGCGACGCGCGGCGAGCTCGCGAGGAAGATCAGACCTGGCACTTGACCTCGCTCGGGCCGCCGTCGGGCGTACCGGAGTCCGGAGTGGACAGCCGTGGGCAGACCGGGCCGAGGGACATGGTCTTGTCATCGAACGTGCCGAAGCGCGGGTTGACGCTGACGCCGAGGTGCCGCTTGGCGCCCGCGTAGTCGCCCCGGAGCCGCTCGACCTGCTGCTGCTGTTGCGGGGTGACCGGCTGGCCCGGCGTGACGCCGTACCGCTGGAGCATGGTGTTCTGGATCAGCAGGCTCCGCGCGAAGTCGTCGTCGTAGGAGGTCGGCAGGCCCTCGGCGAGCACGTACGCGTCGAGGCCGCCCCGGCCGCCCTTCGAGGCGACGAAGGAGTCCACCTGGCCCGGCGAGATCACGATGTGCTTCTCGCGCGCCACCTGGTCCCATGCGCGGATCTCGATGAGCTGGTAGAGGGCGCTGCGCCGCGGCGAGGACGGGTCGAAGGGGATCTGCTGGCCCTGGGCCTTGGCGACGATCTCCTGCGCCTCCGGGTACTTCGGCAGCTCCTTGCTCCACCGGCTCACGGTGGAGTCGAGCTTGGCGACGGTGATGCGGTCATTGCCGATCACGGCCGCGGCACCCGGCTTCAGGGGGCCGCAGGCGGTCAACGCGGTGCCCGCAGCCAGTACGGACACGGCGGCCTTCAGCGACTTACGGAACACGAGCGTCCTTCTCGGTCATGGCTTTCATTGCCCAACGTTGCCCGCCGGCTCGGGGAGCAGCAGCGCCTCGACAAGATCGGTGGACCATTTCAGCAGCTCCTGGTCGCGCAGCGGACGGCCACCCAGCGGAGCCGTCTTGGGCGCCGGCACCAGCAGCGTATTGGTCGCCACCTTGATGATGCTCTTGGGGTAGAGCCGTTGCAGCCGTACCTTGCGCGAGTCCGGCAGCCGTACCGGCGAGAACCGGATGTGGCTGCCCTGAAGGGTAACGTCCGTCAGCCCGGCGCGGCGCGCCAGGGCGCGGAACCGCGCCACCTCCAGGAGGTTCAGCACCGGCACCGGGAGCGGCCCGAACCGGTCGACCAGCTCCTCGCGGACGGCCTCGATCTCGCCGCCGTCCTGGATGCCCGCGATGCGCCGGTACGCCTCCAGCCGCAGCCGCTCCCCTGGGACGTACTCGTGCGGGATGTGCGCGTCGACCGGCAGCTCGACCTTGACCTCGGGGATCTCGGCGGGGCCGTCCTCGCGCAGCTCGCGCACGGCCTCGCCGACCATCCGCACGTACAGATCGAAGCCGACGCCCGCGATGTGCCCGGACTGCTCCGCCCCGAGAACGTTGCCCGAGCCGCGGATCTCCAGGTCCTTCATGGCCACGAACATGCCTGCGCCCATCTCGGTGTGCTGGGCGATCGTGGCCAGCCGCTCGTGTGCCGTCTCGGTCAGCGGCGCCTCGGGCGGGTAGAGGAAGTAGGAGTAGGCGCGCTCGCGGCCACGGCCGACGCGTCCGCGCAACTGGTGAAGCTGCGACAGGCCGTACATGTCGGCCCGGTCCACGATCAGCGTGTTGGCGTTCGGGATGTCCAGGCCGCTCTCCACGATCGTCGTGGCGACCAGGACGTCGTACTCCTTCTCCCAGAAGTCGACCATGATCTTCTCGAGCTGGTGCTCGTTCATCTGGCCGTGCGCGACGCCCACGCGCGCCTCGGGGACCAGCTCGGCCAGGTGCGCCGCGACCTTGTCGATCGAGCGCACCCGGTTGTGCACGAAGAAGACCTGGCCCTCGCGGAGCAGCTCACGGCGTACGGCCGCGGCGATCTGCTTGTCGTCGTACGGGCCGACGAACGTCAGGACCGGGTGCCGCTCCTCGGGCGGGGTGAGGATCGTGGACATCTCGCGGATGCCCGACAGGCCCATCTCCAGGCTGCGCGGAATCGGCGTGGCCGACATCGCCAGGACGTCGACCTGGGTGCGCATCGCCTTGAGGCGCTCCTTGTGCTCGACGCCGAACCGCTGTTCCTCGTCGATGATGACCAGGCCGAGCTCCTTGAACCGGGTCTCCGGCGACAGCAGCCGGTGAGTGCCGATGACCAGGTCGACCGTGCCCTCCGCGAGGCGGCGCAGCGTCTCGGCGACCTCCTTGTCGGTCTGGAACCGGCTGATCGGCCTGATGTTCACCGGGAAGGAGGCGAACCGCTCGGCGAAGGTCGACAGGTGCTGCTGCACGAGCAGCGTCGTCGGCACCAGCACGGCCACCTGCCGGCCGTCCTGCACCGCCTTGAACGCCGCGCGCACCGCGATCTCGGTCTTGCCGTAGCCGACGTCGCCGCAGATCAGCCGGTCCATCGGCACCGGCTTTTCCATGTCGGCCTTGACCTCGTCGATCGCACCGAGCTGGTCGGGCGTCTCGACGTAGGGAAAGGCGTCCTCCAGCTCGCGCTGCCACGGCGTGTCCGCGGCGAACGCGTGGCCGGGAGATGCCTGCCGGGCGGAGTAGAGCCGGATCAGCTCGCCCGCGATCTGGCGTACGGCCTTGCGCGCGCGGCCCTTCTGCTTCTGCCAGTCGGCGCCGCCGAGCCGGTGCAGGCTGGGCGCCTCGCCGCCGACGTAGCGGGTCACCTCCTCGAGCTGGTCGGTCGGCACGAACAGCCGGTCGCCCTTGGCGTACTCGATGATGAGGTATTCGCGGGTGGCGCCCTGGACCGTACGGCTCGCCATCTCGACGTAGCGGCCGACGCCGTGCTGCTCGTGCACGATGTAGTCGCCGACGGTCAGCCGCAGCGGGTCGATGCCGCCGCGCCGCCGCGACGGCATGCGCCGCATGTCCTTGGTCGAGGACTTCTGCCCGGAAAGGTCGGTCTCGGTGAGCACGGCCAGCCGGACCGCGTCCCAGACGAAGCCGTGGTCCAGCCGCCCGCACGCGACGTGCACGAGCGAGGGTTCCGGCGGGCCGTCCAGGTCGGTGACCTTGGCGCCGAGGCCCTCCTCGCGTACGACCTCGGCGAGGCGTTCCGCGGGGCCGTGGCCCTCGGTGACCAGCACGACGCGCCAGCCCTCGTGGATCCAGCCCTTGACGTCGGCCATCACGCGCTGGGTGTCGCCGCGGTAGGACTCGGCCGCGCGCGCCCCGACGAGCAGGGCGCCGGCGTGCGGGTCATCGGTGAACTCGGTCAGCTCCCCGGTCTCGGCGGAGTACTCGCGGCGGGTCTCGGCGCTCACGAACGGGGTGATGGTGCGCCACGGGAGCCCGAGTTCGGCCGCGTGGTCGCGTACGTCCTCCAGCGTGCGGTAGGCGGCGCCGCCGAGGTCGATCGGCGCCTCTCCCCCGGCTGCGGCGTTCACCCAGGACGCCTCGAGGAACTCCTGCCCGGTACTGACCAGCTCCGCGGCGCGCGTGCGGATCCGCTCGGGGTCACAGACGAGCACCGACGAACCCTCGGGCAGCACGTCGAGCAGGAGTTCCATGCGGTCGGCGAGCACGGGCGCGAACGCCTCCATGCCCTCCACGGCCGCGCCGTCGGCGATCTGCTCGAGGACCTCGGCGAGCGCCGGGTGCTCGCGCGCCAGGTCTCGTGCCCGCTCGCGGACCGAATCGGTCAGCGGCAGCTCGCGGCACGGCGGGGCCCACAGGCCGTCGGCCGCCACCTCAAGGGAGCGCTGGTCCGCGGCCTTGAAGTAGCGGACCTCCTCCACCTGGTCGCCCCAGAACTCCACGCGCAGCGGATGCTCGTCGGTGGGCGGGAAGACGTCGAGGATGCCGCCGCGCACCGCGATCTCCCCGCGCTTCTCCACGAGGTCCACGCGGTCATAGCCGCCGTCGACCAGTTTGCGTACGACGTCGTCCAGGTCGGCCTCGTCCTGCGGCCGCAGGCGTACGGGCTCCAGGTCGCCCAGGCCGGAGACGATCGGCTGGAGCACGGCGCGCACGGGGGCGACGACCACCTGGAGCGGCCCGGCCGCGGGGTCGTCGGGGTCGCCGTGCGCGAGACGGCGCAACACCGCGAGGCGCTGGCCGACGGTGTCCGACCGCGGCGACAGGCGCTCGTGCGGCAGGGTCTCCCACGCCGGGAACGCCGCGACCCCGACCGGGTCGAGCAGGCTGGTCAGGGCGGCGGTGAGGTCCTCCGCCTCCCGTTCGGTGGCGGTGACCATCAGCACGGTGTGGCCGCGGTCGCGGGCGAAGGCGGCGCCGAGGAGCGGCCGCAGCGCGGGCGGCGCGACCAGGTCGAGCCGGCGCCGGCCGTCCTTGAGTGCCGTGACGAGCGCAGGGTCGGCGGAGGCTACGTCGAGCAGTCCGGAAAGGGTCATCAGCTCATCAAGGGTGAGGCAACGCGAAACCCCCGGAAACGGTGGCGTTCCCCGGGGTTCCCAGCCTACGCGCCTCTGGTTGCCGTGGCGGCACCTCCCCGCACCAGCGGGGCAAGACGAAACGCACCACACGGACAAAGCCGATTGCGAACACGATTCACGGTCGGGCGACTACGCTCCGGAGTTGTGACCGACCTGCGAACACCGCCGATCCACGACGGTGGCCTGTTCCCAGCACGAGTCCGCGAGTACGCACGGGAGCGGCCACTCCAGCGGCTGGCCATCCTCGACGCCGGCTGCGGGCTGACCGACGAGATCGATCTCGATC
Organism: uncultured Actinomycetota bacterium; assembly: GCA_963799975.1. Taxonomy (GTDB): domain Bacteria; phylum Actinomycetota; class Actinomycetes; order Streptosporangiales; family Streptosporangiaceae; genus Actinoallomurus. The sequence continues at coordinate 3,672,657 of CAWCZF010000006.1, forward strand.
CCGTCGACTACACCGTCACGGGCGTGGACGATGACCTGCCGGGCCTGCGCGCGCACACGCAGGCGCGGGCCGATCTGGACGCCTGGCAGCTCGGCGACCTGCGCACCGTACCCATGCCGCCACGGGTGTACGACGTCGTACGCGCGTCACACCTGATCGAGCGGATCCCGCACGCCGAGCTGGTGCTCGACCGTTTCGTGGCCGCCCTCAAGCCGGGCGGCCTGATGATCCTGCGGTTCCGCGACCGCGGCACCGCCTTCGGCTACTTCGACCGGCGGCTGCCGCACTGGCTGCGCCCCGTGCTGTGGCACTCCGAACCCCCGCCGCCGGCCGCGTACGACCGGGTCGCTTCGCTGGAGGGCATGCGCTGGTACTCCATGATGCGCGGACTGGTGATCGCCGAGGAGTACACCACCCGCGACACGATGGTCGGCTCCGGCCGGCTCATGGGCGGCCTGTACGGCGTGCTGTCCTTCCTGAGCCGAAACCGGCTGACCTCGGCGTACAGCGAAGTGACCTTGGTGATCCGCAAACCGGAAAATCGCTTCGCGCGCATCATCTGAGGTGTGAGGTGCAACGCGTAAAGTGCAGGGGACAGGCGGTCGAACACGATCGGAGTCCGCGTTGACCACCGAAGGCGACGAGTTGCGCGATCTGCCGACTCTCACCCCAGGCCCGGCCGAGCTGGCCGACCTCGAGCTGCTGCTCAACGGCGCGTTCCGCCCGCTGACCGGTTTCCTGGGCGCGATGGACGCCGCAACCGTCACGGCGGCCGGCCGCCTGGCGGACGGCACCCCGTGGCCCGTACCGGTGACACTCACGGTGCCCGAGGACCTGGTCAAGGAAGAACGCCTGATCCTGACCGACCCCGAGGGCGTGCCCCTCGCCGTCCTCCAGGTCACCGAGGCATGGAAACCGACCGGCGAGCTCCCCGACACCGACCCACCCCAGACCCTGCCCACTCCGCGCGAGCAGCCGACCGACCTGACCACGCCACCGACCGCCTCCGCAGCACCGGGCCCGCAGGCCAACCTCCAGCCCAACCCGCAGGCAAGCGACCGGACCTCACCTCCGCGTGACCGCGCCACCCCCTTTCCACAGACATCCGGCGCGGCGACGCCGACACGCGACCTCACCGCCGCCGACTCGCGGGACACCGACCCGGCCGCCCCGGCACACGAGACGATCCGGCCGCGGGTGGGCGTGCGGGTCGCGCGGTCGCGGGAGCCGGTTGTGCCGCGCTGGCAGGTGGCCGGGCCGGTCACGCCGCTGCGTGCGCCTGAGCACGGGGCGTTCCGAGGGCTGCGTCTGTCGCCCGACGCCGTGCGCGCGACGCTGGCCGGTGTGACGACTCTGGCCGTCGCGACCCGCACACCGCTGCACCGTCGCCAGCTGGGCCAGCTCCGCCAGCTCGCCGAACGGCTGGACGCACGTGTCCTCGTGCTGCCGTTGCTCGGCGACGGCCACCACGACGCGCTCGTGCGCGCGGTGCTGAGCGTCCGCCGGGAGCTTCCCGCCGACACCCTCGTCGTGCCCGTGCCGCTGGCCGAACGCCCGGACCGAGACCTCCTCGTCGGCGCGCACGTCGCCAGCGCACACGGAGCGACGCACCTGTTCGCGCCGTCGTTCACCACGGCGGAGGCGGAGGCCGCGCCCCTCACCCTGGTCGCCCCCGAACCCTGGGCGTACGACGAGAGCCTGGACGTGTGGCGGCCCACCGCCAAGATCGATCCCGACCACGTGCGGACGGAGCCGACCGCGGCGGAGCTTTCCGGCCTGCTCGACCGCGGCGAGGAGATCCCGGAGTGGTACACCACACCGGGCGTGGCGCAGGAGCTGCGCCGGTCGCACCCGCCGCGGTATGACCGGGGCATCACCGTCTTCTTCACGGGCCTTTCGGGGTCGGGGAAGTCCACGATCGCCCGCGGCCTGTCCGACGCGCTCGTCGAGCGCGGCGGCCGTACGGTGACGCTGCTGGACGGCGACGTCGTGCGCCGCCTGCTGTCGGCCGGCCTGACGTTCTCCCGCGAGGACCGCGACCTGAACATCCGCCGCATCGGCTACGTCGCCGCCGAGATCACCCGGCACGGCGGGGTCGCGATCTGCGCCCCCATCGCCCCGTACGCACGGACCCGCGCGGAGGTGCGCGACATGGTGGAGGCCGCGGGCGACTTCGTCCTGGTGCACGTGTCCACGCCGCTGGAGGAGTGCGAACGCCGTGACCGCAAGGGCCTTTACGCCAAGGCGCGGGCGGGCATCATCCCGGAGTTCACCGGTGTCTCGGACCCGTACGAGGCCCCCCACGACGCGGACCTGGCCCTCGACACGTCGACACTGTCGCCGGAGGAAGCCGTGTCGCGTGTGTTCGACCACCTGACCGCGGGCGGCTGGGTCCGCACCGCCTGACCCCATCACCGCCGCACGTACCCCACGCATCATCTGCCATCACCCCAGTCGCGTCGCCCTCGTGACCCTGGCGATCCGTCCGGTCACGCCATGTGACCAAAGGATGCGCGCATTCCGTCCTTCAGGGAAGGGCCGGCAACGGCCTGTGGATAACCGGCGGGGCGGGCCGGACCGTCTGCGACCGGCGTCCACGGCGGTGTGCCCGCGTCTGGACCCTGGTTCGGATCATTCGAGGTCTCACGTTCACGGGGAGATATCCTCGGAGGCGATCTGCCACTTTTCCGGTCGGACATACAGATGCACTTTGATTTCACGATGGCCGCGGGCGCGCTGCTGGTCTCGATCGTGGTCGGCCTGACCGGCATGGGCGGCGGCGCCCTGATGACCCCCATGCTCACCGTCTTCTTCGGCGTGCCGCCCCTGACCGCGGTCTCGAGCGACCTCGTCGCCGCCGCGATCATGAAACCCGTCGGCAGCCTCGTGCACCTCCGGCACGGGACGGTGAACCTCCGGCTCGTCGGCTGGCTCTGCGTCGGCTCGGTGCCGTCCGCATTCTGCGGCGTCCTCATCGCCCGCGCTCTGGGCGACGGCAACCAGGTCCAGGACGTGATCGCCAAGGCCATGGGCGTCACGTTGCTGCTGGCCGCCGCCGGACTGGCGATACGCGGGTACCTCGCCATGAAGGACCGGGCCTCGCGCCGCGCCGACCGGCGTACGGCAGAGCCCGGATCTCCGGCGTCCGAACCGCCCCCGGTCATCGCCGTACGGCCCGTGCCGACGGTGCTGGTCGGCATCGTCGGCGGCCTCAGTGTCGGGATGACCTCGGTCGGCTCCGGCTCGCTCATCATCGTGACGCTGCTGGCGCTGTACCCGGCGCTCAAGGCGAACCAGCTCGTCGGCACGGACCTGTTCCAGGCCGTACCTCTCGTGTGGGCCGCGGCGCTCGGGCACATCCTGTTCGGCGACTTCAAGCTGGAAGTCACCGCCGCGCTGCTCGCCGGATCGATCCCCGGCGTGCTCGTCGGCTCGATGATCTCCGCACGCGCGCCGGGCGGGCTGATCCGGCGGATCCTGGCGTTCGTGCTGCTGGCCTCGGCGCTGAAGATGTTCGGCATCGGCAACCTGGCCATGGTGCTCACGCTCGTCGCGGTGGCGGCCGCGGTGGGATTGGCGTGGATGCTGCTACGGGTCGCGCACGGCCTCCGCCCCCTCGCCCTGCTCGAACGGCCGGTCGCGGACGGCGCCGACAGCAGGGAGTGACGTACGGCCAGAGGCGGCCTGACCGGTAACAGCTGAAACGTACGCGCAGGCACACGTTCAGTGGAAAGCTTGCCCGGTGGTTACAGGAATCCTCATCGGAGTCATCGGTCTCGCCATCGTGATCGGCGTGGGCGCCGTCTCCGCGGCCCGGCCGGGAGCCGGCTTCTCACCCGTCGCCTGGATCGACTCCCAGCGGTGGCTTCGCGTCGACCGGCTGCGGCTGGCCCGTACGCAACTGAACGAGTCGGTGGGGCCGGTCGGGGCCTTCATACTCCTCCTCGGCGGCGGCGTCCTGGTCGTGTCGGCCGCCGCGGTGCTGTTCGGGTTCGGCGTCGCGGCGCTGGAGCATCCGGTCGACTGGTGGGCGTTCCACCTGTCCGACCGGCTGCGCGTGCACGGCTGGGCGCGCATCATGAACGTCGTCACGCAGACGGGCAACATCCCCGAGACCCGTACGGCCGGCGTGGTCATGGCCGTCCTCCTGGCCTTCCTCGGAGGACGGCGCCGCTGGTGGGCACCCGCCCTGATGATCTTCAGCGTCATCCTCGTGGAGAAGTACCAGCAGTCGATGCTCGCCACGATCGTCGACCGCGGCCACCCGCCGACCACGCTGGGCACCTTCCCGTCGGGCGGCTGCGCGCGGCTGATCAGCATCTACGGCGTGATCCTGTTCATGGTGCTGGAGCTGACCCGCGCCGGACGCCGTACGCGCATCCTGACCTGGACGGTCCTGTGGGCCGGCGCGTTCGCGGAGGGCTACAGCCGCTGGTACCTCAACAAGCACTGGATCACCGACGTGCTCGGCGGCTGGTTCTACGGCGGACTGCTGCTCGCGGTGGCCGTGTTCGCGGGACGAGCGCTGACGCGCCGCCGCGACGAGGCCGAGCTCCCCGCCGAGGAAGAGGCCGAACCCGTCGGGTCAATTTCCCGTACTTGAGGGCGAACGGTTGATCAAGTGGCAACAATGAGGTCTCGATCGACCCCCTCACGCCAAACCCCGCCAAACGCCTGTGATAGACAAGCTCGGTTCACGGGTGAAGAAAATTGGGAGTAAAGCCATGCGCCGACGCGTGCTCAGTGCGGCCCTAGCCGCCTCAGCCGTCACAGCAGGAGCCGTCTCACCGACGGCCGATGCGGCGATCCAGCAGACTGCGGTCGTTTCGGCGAACCCGGTCAACTGGACGCCGAACGTGCTCGACGGCACCGTACGCGCCATCGCGGTCGTGGGGAGCAAGGTCGTCGTTGCGGGCAACTTCGACCAGGTCAGAGAGCCGGGATCGACCAAGACGATCGCCCGTCACAACATCTTCTCCTTCAACGCCGGCACCGGAAAGATCGACACCAAGTTCGTCCCGAAGGTCGACGGCACGGTGTACGCGTTGCAGGCCGGCACGTCGAACAGCGTGTTCGTCGCCGGTTCGTTCACCAACACCAACGATGTGGGTCTCGGCAGCCTGACGAAGCTCAACGTCGCGGACGGCAAGGCCGTCAAGGGCTTCAACGCCCGCATCGGCCACGGACTGATCTTCGACATGATCCGCCGCGGCAGCCACGTGTACATCGGCGGCGAGTTCACCACGATCGCCGGCGTCGCCCACGCCCCGCTCGCCCGGGTGGACGAGACGACCGGCAAGGCCGACCCGACCCTGAACCTCTCAGTCACCACACCGCGTCAGGGCGCCCTCAAGATCTTCAAGATGGCGGTCAACCCGACCGACACACGCCTGGTCATCGACGGCACCTTCACCCAGGTCGACGGTCAGCGCCGCTACCAGATCGCGTTGATCAACACGACTGGGACGCCGAAGCTCAACTCCTGGTCGACCGAGCGGTACGCCACGCCGTGCAGCAAGTCCTTTGACACGTACATGCGAGGCATCGACTTCGCGCCGGACGGCTCGTACTTCGTCGTCGTCACGACCGGCGCTCCGCACGGTACGACCCAGCTGTGCGACTCGGCGGCCCGCTGGGAGAGCAAGAGCGGTGCGCACCAGAACCCGACCTGGATCAACTGGACCGGCGGCGACACCCTGCTGTCCGTCTCGGTGACCGGCAAGGCGGTGTACGTCGGCGGCCACCAGCGCTGGCAGGACAACCCGCAGGGGCACGACAGCGCCGGCCCGGGCGCGGTGTCCCGTCCTGGCATCGCCGCCCTGAACCCGGTCGGCGGCAAGGCCCTCTCCTGGAACCCGACGCGTACGCGCGGCCACGGCGTGGAGACCCTGATCGCCACCTCCGCCGGCCTGTACGTGGGCAGCGACACAGACCAGTTGGGCCACGAGTACCACGGGCGCATCGGGATGTTCCCGCTGCCGTAACCAGCTACCGCCGCCTCTCGCTGGGCGGTCCCGACTCGACGCCGCCGGACTTCGGTCCGGCGGCGTTGTTTTGTCAGAGGAGGGTGGGAACATGTGTTCGGACGGTTGCTGGGAGTGACTGGACTTCCGCGAAAGGGGGACTCAGTGGCGATACGGCCGAGCGAGGCGGTGAGCCCGATGGAGTGACCGGAGAGATTCGGACTCCACCGGCGGCACGCGCGCGACTCGCGCGGCCCGCGGGTGCGCTCGCCTCGGCGGGCGGTTCTACGCCGCAGACCGCGCATAGGCGCCATGTGCGGCCTGCAGCAGGCGCGGCCGAGGCGCGCGGGACCGACTTACAGGCTTGGGGCTGGGTGCTCGAAGCGCGGGGGGAGGCCGCCTGGATCGGCGCGGTGCCTGAGCCCGCGTGCGCCGCGACGCCGCCTGTGCGGGGTTGGGCCTTGCGTGCGGCGCGTGACGTAGGTGCTGTGTATGGGCGAGTCTGGGCTGCCTCGCGGACGGTTGGTGCGGGGCGGGGACGTCCGGTACCACTCCGGATGTCTCACGCTGTTAGACGCGTCCCGGCCTGCCCCGGGCTCGGTTCCCTCAGAGGGGCGAGTTGGGGCAGGCCGGGTAGTTCGTCACGGGCCGGTCAGGTTCTCACTGAGCCGGCGCCAGGACGACTGTCCACGTCAGGGAACGGCTTGCCGCGTCCGTGGTGCCCGTCAGGCCACCGTACGAACCCGTCGGTACCGTTCCTCCGCTGTCCGCTACCAGCGACGTCACTCGGCCGCCTCCGCTGCCGATGGATGCCCCGCGGCTCGTCACGCCGCTCGGGGGGGTCCAGGCGGTGGTCACCGATGACTTGTCCGACCAGTACGTCATCACCCATGAACCCGCCGACGAGACCGTTGCCGTCGGGGACGTGTGCGACGTCGTGTTGGCCGGGTCGGCGAACTTGGTCGCGTTCCCCACCGGTGCCGTCTGGTTCGTGCCCCGGTAGGCGAGCACCCGGAGGTTGGCCTTCGCGTAGTCGCTCACCCCGACCGCGACCGTCGAGCCCGCGTCCGACGACGTCGCCACGCGCTGCCACAAGGTGGAAACCGCGAGGCCGTTCGACTGGGTGCCGACCTGCTGCCAGCCCGACGGCGGCGTCACCGTCATGTTCGGGTCGTTCAGCGTGAGGGCCAGCACCAGACCGTCGCCGGCCTGCACTCCCGAGGGCACCGTCACCGTCGCGCTCTTGGTGTTGGCGTTGTAGACGTCGGTGCCGACGAAGGCGATGTTGGTCGCGTTCGTCGCCGCCTGGACCTGCTGCGACGCCATGTTCGTGCCGCCGCGGTCATCGGTCACGGTGAGCTTCACCGTGTAGGTGCCCGCCGCGGCGTACGCGTGCTGGGGTGAGACTCCCGTGGCGGTCGCGCCGTCGCCGAAGTCCCACGCGTACGAGGCGATCGTGCCGTCGGAGTCCGTTGAGCCCGAACCGTCGAAGGAGCAGGTCAGCTGGTCGCAGTTGGACGTGAAGGAGGCGGTCGGCGGTACGTCCGGCACGCCCGCGTACAGGAACACGGCCTTGCCTCGCCAGTCGCCGGTGTCGACCACGGTGGGGGTGCCGGAGGGCACGCCGCCGGTGAAGTCCAGTCTCCGCAGCTGACCGTCGGTGTTGCTGACGTAGTAGAGCTTGCCGCCCGCGGCGAACATGCCGCCGACCGTGCTCCAGTCGACGCCCGGCAGGTTGCCGCTCGCCGCCACCTCCAGGGCCGCGACGACGCCGCTCTCGGGGTTGAAGCCCCGGTAGAAGAGCGAGGACGTCCCGCGCGTGTAGTAGATGCGGCCACCGAAGAAGAACATGCCGCCGATCGACTTGACCTGGTTGTGCCAGTCCGACTCGTTGGTCAGCTGGTCCGCCGCGGTGATGGGCGTGGCGGTGCCGAACGTCGAGCCGTCATAGCTCCGCTTGGAGAACACCCCCGAGGAGGACCCCGTGTAGAGATCGTTGTTGATCATGAAAGCGCCACGCTGCGCGGTCCAGTCGATCCCGCCCGTGCCGTCGTCGGTGACGGTGCCCGCGCTGGTCCCGTCGAAGGACCGGTGACGCAGGTAGTTCTGGCTGGACGAGCCGCCCGAGTAGACGTTGCCCGGCAGCGCGCCGAGGTTCACCGCGGGGATCGTCTCCCCGCCCGACAGCGGGAACATCGCGATCTTCTGGTGCGTCTCCCCGCCCGTCTCGTCGGTGTCGCTCGCCATCCACAGGCCCTGCGACGTGGCCAGCAGGTCGAACACGCCGACCCCGCGCGTACGGCCCGGGTTCCACTGGAACGGCATGCCGCTGGCCGGGTCGAGCGCCGCGATGCCCGAGCGGTCCATCGCGCCCTGGCCCGGGTAGTCGGCGCCGAACGGGTTGTTGGACCAGCGGAAGTGCCCGCCGACGTAGACGACGGAGTCGGTGATCTCGATGGCGTACGTCGTGTCGCCGCCGGCGTAGGTCGTCCACGTCGGCTGGAGGTTCGAGCCCGTCGCGCCGGTCTCCCAGCGGGCTTGTGAGTCGCACATCTTGGAGGTGCCGCCGGCCGCGCCGGTAGTGGACACGACGAAGTACGAGCCGTCCGGTGAGACGTCGACGTCGCGCATGTAGGAGTCGAACGACGCCGAGCACGCCGCGGCGTACCGGCTGGTCTGCCAGTTGGCCAGCTGTGCCGTCGAGCCGGTCAGGTCGAGCATGAAGATCTGCGGCCGTGACTGGCCGTCGACCGTGGTGAAGTTGCCCACCGCGATCAGCTTCGAGCCGTCCGGCGTGACGTCCATCTTGTAGACGAGCGTGGTGCCGCCGTCCTGGGTGCCCGTGATGGCCAGCGACTGGAAGTCATCGCGCCGTCCCGTGTCGGGGTTCAGCGTCGCCAGCGCGGGCCGCGACACCCCGTCCGCGGTGGCGAAGTTGCCGGCCACCCAGAGCCGGCCGCCGGTCAGCCGCAGGTCCTTGACGCGGGCGTCGAGGTTGGGCGTGAAGCCGGCCACCGGCTGGCCCGTGTCGACGTCCAGCCGTGCGAGCACCTTGCGCGCGACGCCGTCGATGTGGGTGAACATGCCGCCGAGATAGATCGACTTTCCGTCGGCGGAGGGCAGCAGGACGCTGACCTCGCTGTCCACCACCGGCTTGAAGTTCGGATCGATCTTGCCGGTGGTCGCGTTGAAGGCGAGTACGCGGCTGCGGTCGATCACCGTCGACGAGCCCGACTCCTTCACCTGGGTGAAGTTGCCGCCGATGAAGATGCGGTCGCCGATCTGCACGACCGACCGTACGTCGCCGTCGACGAGGTTGGGCGTGAAGTTCACCGGGTCGGCGCTGACGATCTGGCCCGGTTGGCTGGTCGCCTGCGCTGGCGGACCGGCCGTCGCTGTCACGAGGCCGGCTGCCATGAGCAGACCGACACCGCCAGCAATGAAACTGCGAAGGCGCACGTGGCTCTCCTCTTCCGCGCGCCCTCACCCGGCCGGCGGGGACGGCCGCCGAGGGAGCTATTTCGCGTGTGCAAGCAATCTAACGGATACGCCCGGTTATCGTCCGTCATCTGCACACATTGTGGGTGCCTATATCCGTTACACCCCTTCTGCTCCCCCGGCGGGTGTCTGTCGTTATAGTGCGCTACCATGGACAGACGTATGCCCGGACGCGCCGCAGTGGCCCTGGTCACAGCGGCGTCGCTAGTGGCCTGCGCCTCAGGTTCGGGAGGCGGCCGCTCGCCCGGGCTCTCCGAGCGGAGCGGCAGCGCGTCACCGGAGAAGTGCACGGTCTCCTCGAAGCTCGTGCCCTCCTGCGGCGCCTGGTGGGGTGTCACTCCGGTGATCGGCGCCCGGCAGGACCCCGCTACGGCGGTGCAGGAGTTCGAGCGCAAGACGGGCCGCTCCGTGGACATCTACCACGGCTACCACACCGGCCCGGAGCTCTTCCCGACCGCGCGCGAGATCTCGCTGACCCGCGGCCCCGGCAAGCGCCGCATGCTCATCCTCAACTGGAAACCGGACATCTGAAAGGCGACGTGGCGCCAGGTCGCTTCGGGCGCGATGGACGCCCAGATCGCCCGCGAGGCCGCGTATCTCAAGACGCACTTCACGAAGAAGTTCTGGCTGGTCATCCACCACGAGCCCGAGGACGAGGTACGGACCGGGGCGAAGTCGGGCTACACCGCCGATGACTATCGCGCGATGTTCCGCCACGTCGTGTCGCAGTTTCGCGCCCACGGCTCGCGCAACATCCTTTTCACCATGGTCTACATGGGCTTCAGCGGATACATGGTCAAGCCGTGGTTCAGCGACCTTTATCCGGGCAACGCCTATGTCGACTGGATCGGCTTCGACCCGTTCGCCAAGTCCAACATCAAGGACTACGCGGGGCTGCTGAACAAGGTCGCAGCTCAGCAGCACGATCTCGGCTTCCCCGGTTTCTATGACTACGCGAAGAAGTATTTCCTGAACAAGCCGCTCATGCTGTCGGAGTGGGCCGTTCTGGAGGCCCCGGGCAACCCGGGCCGAAAGGCCGCCTTCTTCCGTGACGTCGCCAAGGAGTTCGCCAAGTACCCGCGGATCAAGGCGCTTTCCTACTACGACACCGAACACGCGGAGAACATGCCGGACGGCGGTGACACACGCGTCGACGCGAGCCCGGTGGCGCTGAGGGCGTTCCGCGCCCTCGGCAAGCTGCCGGAGTTCAACGTAAGACGATGAGCCGGGACGCCCCGTCACGGCGCTTTACCTCCTACCCTCCTGTCCGTTAAGCACCTTCTGCTCCTCATTCGGCAGTCTGGGGCTAAGGTCCGCAACTATGGACAGACCTAGGCCCGGGATCGCCGTACGGCCCCTGGTGGCCCTGGTGGCGGCGTCGTCGCTCGCGGCATGCTCCGGCGCCCCGCACCACACGCCACACGCAGGTCGGCCGAGCCTCCCGCCCGGCGCGCCGCCCGCCGTCCAGCCCGACAGCCAGCCCGACAGCCAGCGCGGCGGCATGCTCACCGGTCTGTCGGAGCGTCAGGCCGCCGCGCCGAAGGGGTGCACGGTCTCGGCGAAACTCGTCCCGTCCTGCGGCGCGTGGTGGGGGGTCACCCCGACGCTGGACCACGGCCGGACCGCCCTCACCGCGACACACGGCTTCGAGCGGGAGATCGGCCGCTCCGTCGACCTTTACCACGGCTACCACCGCGGCGATGGGCTGTTCCCGACCGCGCCCGAGATCGCGCTCGCCCACGAGCCGGGCAAGCACCGCAAGCTCGTCCTCAACTGGAAGCCGGACAGCGGAAAGACCTGGCGGCAGGTCGCGGCCGGCGCGATGGACGCGCAGATCGCCCGCGAGTCGGCCTACCTCAAGTCGCACTTCACCGACACGTTCTGGCTGGTCATCCACCACGAGCCCGAGAATGAGGTGAACACCGCCGCCGGCTCGGGCGAGACCGCGGCCGACTACCGCGCGATGTTCCGACACGTCGTCTCACGGTTCCGTGCGAACCACGTGCACAACGCACTCTTCACGATCATCTACGAGGGCTACAGCGGCTGGGTCGTCAAGCCGTGGTTCAAGCACCTCTACCCCGGCAGTTCCTACGTCGACTGGGTCGGCTACGACCCGTACGCCAAGTCCAACACCAAGGACTTTCCCTCGCTGGTGAACAAGGTCGCCGGGCGGGAGCAGGGGCTCGGGTTCCCCGGCTTCTACGACTACGCGGCGAAGCACTTCCCGAACAAGCCGCTCATGCTGTCCGAGTGGGGCGTGGTCGCGATACCCGGCGACCCGGCACGCAAGGCCGCCTTCTTCCGCGACGTCGGGCGGGAGCTCCGGCACTACCCGCGGATCAAGGCACTGGCCTACTACGACAACGACCACGCGGCGAACATGCCCGACGGCGGTGACACGAGCATCGACACGACGCCCGCCGCGCTGAGGGCGTTCCGCGCACTGGGGAGGCTGCCGTTGTTCAACGTACGGGGCTGAGTATCCCCATCACACGGCCGCCTTCCGTCCATTACGTCCCTTATGGCAACGAGTGTCGCTAAAGCGCCCGTCCATGAACACACCTACGCTCGGTACCACCGGGCGGGCCCTGCTGGCCCTGGTGACGGCGGCGTCGCTCGCGGCATGCTCGGGCACCCAGCACGACGGCAATGCCGCCGGATTCTCCGAGCGGGACGCCCCGGCGTCCGCCACGCCCAAGGCGAACACGAAGATCTCCGGATCCACCACGGGCAGCCTCGCCGTCGCCGCGTCCGCCACGCCGAAGACGTGCACGGTCTCCGCCAAGCTCGTCCCCTCCTGTGGCGCGCTGTGGGGAGCCACTCCGTGGGTCGGCGGCGGCCTGACCGCCCACACCGCGACGCATGACCTTCAGGCAGGTCGCAGACGGCGCCATGGACAGTCAGATCGCCAAGGAGTCGACGTACCTCAAGGCGCACTTCACCGACAAGTTCTGGCTGACCATCCACCACGAGCCCGAGGACAACGTCAACGCCACCCCCGGATCGGGCAACACCGCGGCCGACTACCGCGCGATGTTCCAGCACGTCGTCACCCAGTTCCGCGCGAACAACGTGCACAACGCCGTCTTCACGATCGTCTACACGGGCTACAGCGGCTGGATCTCCAAGCCGTGGTTCAAGGACCTCTACCCCGGCGGCTCCTACGTCGACTGGGTCGGCTACGACCCGTACGCCAGGGTCAAGACTTCCCGTGGATCAAGGCGCTGGCCTACTACGACAACAACCACGCGGCGAGCGTGCCCGGCGGCGGTGACACGAGCATCGACACGACGCCGGCCGACCTGAGCGCGTTCAAGGCACTGAGCGCTCAGCCGGAGTTCAACCAATAGGCTCTGAGCATCGGCCGCCGCGGGTTAGTCTCTGATTTTCCGCAGCGACACGAGGACAGGGCGTCAGGTTGGGCACAACGAGGGTCACGCCGGCGCGTGCGATGACGCGGTCGGCCGTATGGCGGCCGCGGCCGGGGTGGCCGCTCGTTGTGATCTTCGTCGGTTTCCCCCTCTGGTGGCTGCTCGGCCTGGGCATGCTGATCTTCCTGATCATGAGCGTGCCGATGGCCGTCCACCTCTACAAACACCGTTCCCGTGTGCTCGCACCGCGCGGCTTCGGCGCCTGGCTGGTGTTCCTCGCCTGGGTGGTGCTCGGCGCCGGCGTGCTCTGGGCGAACGCCCCCGGCGCGGTGCCCGGCGGCAGCATGGGCCGGCTGCTCCCGTTCGGCTGGCGTCTCGCGTGGTACCTCGCCTCGACGATCGTGCTGCTCTACATCGCCAACCTGAGCGACGAGGAACTGCCCGCCGACCGGGTGGGCCGGCTGCTCGGCTAGATGTTCGTCGTCACGACCGCGGGCGGACTGCTCGGCACGTTCGCGCCGCACCTGCAGCTCACCTCCCCGATGGAGATGGTGCTGAACACGCACAACACGTTCCTGCTGGACGCGATCCATCCCAAGACCGCCGACGTCGCCACGATCCTGGGGTACGAGCAGGCGCGGCCGATGGCGCCGTTCGCCTACGCCAACACCTGGGGCGCCGCGTACGCGTTCTTCCTGCCGTTCTTCGCCATCACCTGGATCTGGCGTGCCGAGGGCAAGCGCCGCGCGCTGTCGGCATCGTCATCCTGCTCGCCTCGTTGTGGCCGGTGGTCTACTCCCTCGACCGCGGCCTGTGGATCGCGCTCGGCGTGATCATCTGCTTCGCCGGGCTGAAGATGGTCGCGCGCGGCGGCGGCGTGCGCTGCGGCTCGCGGTGGCCGGCCTGGCCGTCGGCGCGCTGGTCTTCATCGTCTCGCCGCTGCCCGGCATGATCCAGACGCGGATCCAGCAATCCGCACAGCAACAACCGGCGTACGCTGCTCGCCGAGCAGAGCGTGCGCAGCGCGCTGACCGGCTCGCCGATCGTCGGGTTCGGCACGACGCGCAACGTCCAGGGCAACCTCGAGTCGCTCGCCGGCGGCGACCGGCCCGGCTGCAAGGCGTGCGGCGCGCCGCCGCTCGGCACCCAGGGCCACTTCTGGCTGCTGCTGTTCGCCAACGGCGTCATCGGCACGATCGCGTTCGGCGCGTTCTTCGTCACCCGGTTCGCCCGGCACTGGCGGGAGCGCTCCGCGTACGGGGTCGCCGGGTGTTGCGTGCTGCTGGCGTTCGGCCTGTTCCTCTTCATCTACGACCTGGTGGAGGTACCCCTGTACACGGTCATGATCGCGGTCGCGCTGATGTGGCGCGCCCGGCGCGAGGCGGACGCAGGCCACCCGAGGTGACCGCGTGAGGGCGCTGCCAGGACGCGGCACGTCACGCGGCGTACGCAGACGGCGGGGTGTACGCATGAAGGCGTGGACGGACGCGGTCGCCGGGCTCTGGCCGGACGCCGAGGTCGGCACGGGACCGACCCGCGCGCCGTACGGGAGTTCGTCTTGCTGCCCAGCGCCGAACGGCCGCGGCTGCTGTTGCCCGCCGGGCTGCCCGCCGCCGCCTCCGCCGCGCTGCGCCGCTACAGCCACGACCTGGGCCCGCGCCAGCGGGTGACGCGCGTGCTGACCGCGACGGCGGTACGCGCCGGGCTGGCCGACCGCGTGCTGCGCGACCGGCTGCACGTCACCGGGGCCGGCGAGTCGATCGAGGACCACCTCGGCGAACTGGTCGGGCGGCGGGTCGTGGTCAGCGTCGGGCTCGGCTCCGCGCGCGCCAACCGCAAGCCGATCCTGCACGTCCTGACCCCGCGCGGGGAGCCGGTGGCGTTCGTGAAGGTCGGCGACACGGCGATGGCGCGCGAGCTGATCGCGGGCGAGGCCGCGGCGCTCGACCGGCTCGCCGAGCGCTACTTCGGCACGCTGCGGGTGCCCCGCGTCCTGCACTACGGCGAGTGGCGCGGCCTGGACCTGCTCGTGCTCACCCCGCTGCCGACCGGCGCGCTGTCCTTGCGCTCGCGGCGCGGCGCCCCGGTCGCGGCGATGCGCGAGCTGACCGGCGCGACGATCCACGTGCCGCTGTCCGCGAGCACGTTCTGGCAACGGTTCGCCGGCGTGCCGATCGAGGATCCCGACCAGCGGAAACGGTTCGCCGACGCGGCGGGTCGCATCGGCGAGACGTACGGCGGCGACGAGGTCGCGTTCGGCGCCTGGCACGGCGACTGGACGCCCTGGAACATGGCCTGGCACGGCGGCCGGGTGCAGCTGTGGGACTGGGAGCGGTTCGACCCCGACGTGCCCGCCGGACTGGACCTGCTGCACTACCGGCTCCAGACCGGTGGCGGCTACTCCGCCTGGCCCGACGCGGCGATCCTGGCCCCGCTCGGCCAGGAGGGTCGTATCGCGGCGATCACCGTCGAGCTGTACGTTCTCGAGCTGACCCGCCGCTACCTGTGCGCCGCGCAGGGCGAGCTGGGCGAGCCCCTGCGTCCGCAGGCGGCCGCGCTGCTGGACCTGCTGTACGCCAACGCCGGGAGGACGGCATGATCTCGCGACGCGACGCGCCGCAATGGATGAAGGACGGCGGACGCGCCCTCACGCGTACGGCCGGGCGGCTCAGCTCGGGGCGGCGGATGCTGCCGGGCTTCCTGCTGGTCGGCACCCAGCGGGGCGGCACCACGTCGCTGTTCCGCGCGCTCGCCCCGCATCCGGGCGTGGCCCCGCCCAACCTCCACAAGGGCGTCCACTACTTCGACGTGAACTACGCGCGCGGCGAGGACTGGTATCGCGGGCACTTCCCGCTGCGCCACGGCCCACGTCTCGCGTTCGAGTCGGCCGGCTACTACATGCACCACCCACTGGCGCCCGAGCGCATCGCCGCGGACCTGCCCGGAGTGAAGCTCCTCGTCCTGCTGCGCGAGCCGGTCGAGCGCGCCTACTCCGCGCACAAGCACGAACTCGCGCGCGGCTTCGAGACCGAGGCGTCCTTCGAGCGCGCGCTGGAGCTGGAGCCGGAGCGCCTCGCCGGCGAGGCCGAGCGGATCAGAAGCGATCCGGGCTACCTCAGCCACAGCCACCGGCACCACTCCTACCTCGACCGCGGCCACTACGCCGACCAGATCGAGGTCCTGTTCAACCTGTTCGGCCGCGACCGGGTGCACGTGGCGTTCGCCGAGGACTTCTTCGCCGAGCCCGAGCAGTGCTACGACGGGATCGTCGACTTCCTCGGGCTGGAGCGCTGGCGGCCGCCGTCGTTCGAGCGACACAACGCGCGCCCCGGCTCGCCGCTCACCCCGGAGCTGCACGAGCGCCTGACCGCGTACTTCGCGCCGCACGACGAGCGGCTCGCGGCCCTGCTGGGCGAGGTACCCCCATGGCGGCGCTGACCAACGACGACGAGACGCCGCTGGTCACCCCCGCGGGCGAGCAGACGCCGGCGGACGCCGTGCGACTGCGCCGCTACTGGGGGTTCGTACGCCGGCAGTGGCCGGTGCTGCTGGTCGCCGGCGTGCTCGGCTGCGGACTGGGCATGGTGCGGTCCGCGACCGTCGAGCACACCTACACCTCGACGATCGCCGTCCTGGCCCCGCCGGTCGCGGTGGAGTCCGGCATGCCGCCGCTGGAGGACGGCCCGTACGCGCTGGTCGAGCAGAAGCCGGTACTGGAGACCATGGACACCGAGGCGCAGCTGGTCACCTCGGGTCTGGTGCTGACGCAGCTGAAGCGCGTGCCCGGCTTCCACGTGCCGCCCGACCAGCTGGCGGCGCGGGTGAGCGTCACGGCCGCCTCACCGTACTCCCGCGTCCTCATCATCGCCGTGCGCGCGTACCGTCCCGGCAACGCGCGGCAGGGCGCGCGCGAGATCGCGCGGACGTACGTCAAGCTGCGCTCCCGCGTCATCGGGCAGTACCAGGTGCACAACCGCCAGCAGATCAACCGGCGCCTCGTCATCTTGCAGGCGGAGCTGAAGGCGCTGCCGCCCGACCCGAGCGCGCTGACCCGCATCAGTGCGCGCACCCGCCGCCAGGCGATGCAGCGGCAGGTACTGGACGCGAAGCTCCAGCTCGCCTTCGACGACCAGTTCGCCCAGGTGCCGCGCGCCCCCGACCGGCCGACGCGGACCGATGACCCGGGCTCGGCGGTGAACCGCACCTCCGGCATGGGCGTCGGGCTGCTCGCCGGGCTCGGCGTCGGCCTCGTACGCGACCGCAGGCCGCGGCGGCTGCGCTACGCGCGTGACGTACGGCGGCGGATCCCGGTGCCGATCCTGACCGACACGGGCCGTGAGCAACTGGCCGACTCCGGGCGACGGCTGCGCAACCTGGCCTTCGCCGAGGACGCGCGCACTGTGCTGATCACCGGGATGCCCGGCGAGTCGGCGGGCGCCGTCGCGGTCAGCGTCGCCTCGGCGTTCGCGCACGGCGGCGCGCCCACGACCCTCCTGCGGGTCGGCGACGAACACGCGCCCTCGGCCGAGGAACCCGTGCGGGACGAAGGCGACGACGGCCTGGGGTCCTTCCGCGTGCTGTCGCTGGCGGCCAACGACGGTGACCGCGGGCTCGCCGACGCGGTCGGCCGTGCCCACCACGACGCGGGCGTGGTCGTCATCTCGGGGCCCGCCGTCGACACCGCCGAGGCGGTCACCCTCGCCGCGCTCAGCGACATCACGGTCGTCACGGTCGCGCTCAAACAGGTCACCGACCGGCCCCTGATCGCGGCCATCGCCCATCTCGAGAGCGCCGGCGCTCCCCCACGCGGCATCGTGATCACCCATCAGAAGGAAGGCTCGTGAAGCAGGAGTTCCCGTCCGTCTCGGTCGTCATCGCCACGCACGACCGGCCCCAGTTGCTCGCCCGCGCGATCGAAGCGGTACGCACGCAGGACTACGCGGGCGTGGTCGAGTGCGTCGTCGTCTTCGACCGCGCCGAACCGGACGCCGCGCTGGCGCGTGCGGATGAGCTGCGGCCGGTCCAGGTGATCGCCAACGACCGTACGCCGGGACTGGCCGGGGCACGCAACTCCGGCGCGGCGGCCGCCTCGGGCGAGCTGCTGGCCTTCTGCGACGACGACGACGAATGGCTGCCGGCCAAGCTGCGGCTCCAGGCCGCACGGCTCGCCGAGACCGGCGCCGACGTGGCCGTCTCCGGCATCCACGTCAGCTACGGCGACAAGACGATCACCCGGGTGCCGCGCCCGGAGGACGTCACGCACGCCGAGCTGCTGCGCCGCCGCGTGATGGAGGCGCACCCGTCCTCGGTCGTCGTACGCCGCGCGGCGTTCTTCGACAAGATCGGCCTGGTGGACGAGGAGATCCCGGGGAGCTTCGCCGAGGACTACGACTGGATGCTGCGGGCCGCCGCGGCGGGGCCGATCGCGGTCGTGGCCGAGCCGCTCGTCACCGTGCTGTGGGGCCGTACCTCACACTTCAACCGGCAGTGGCGGACGATCAGCGACGCGTTGCAGTATCTGCTGCGCAAGCACCCGGGGTTCGCCGACGACCCGCGCGGCCTCGCACGTGTGCAGGGCCAGATCGCGTTCGCGCACGCGGCGGCCGGCCAGGGCGCGGCGGCGCGTACGTGGGCGGTGCGCACGCTGCGCAACTCCTGGCGTGAGCGGCGCGCGTACCTCGCCCTGCTCGTCTCGGTGCACCTGCTGAGCGCCGACCGCGTGCTGCGCCTCGCGCACAACAGCGGACGGGGGATCTGAAGCGGGCTCAGGCCCGCCGGTCGAGCAGGCCCGCGACCAGGTCGCCGAAGCGCGCGACCGACGCGGCGACGTCACCGCCGTCCGTGCTCACCGCGAACTCCCCCGGCGCCGCCAGCGCACGGTCCGTCAGGGCGGCGAAGGACTCCTCGTCGGCGGCGACGCTGATCAGGCCCTTGGCGGCCATCCGGGCGCAGAAGCGCTGCTGGTGGTCATCCACGTGCTCGCCGAGCTCCGGGGAGCGCGGGACGACGATCGGGCGCAGGCCGTGCCGGCGACTCTCGGTGATCGTGGTGGGGCCGCCGTGGGAGATCACCACCGCGGCCTCGCCGAGCAGCGCGGTCAGCGCGCCGTGGTCGAGATAGGCGACGCCCTCGGCGCGGCGGGGCGGGGCGGACGTGCCGTGCTGCACGACGCAGCGCACACCGTCCGGCAGCCACGAGTCGGCCCACCGGACGAGCCGGTCGAAGGGGTGGTGGTCGGTGCCGACCGAGACGAAGACCAACGGACTCAAAGCAGGCTCCCGATGACCTGCGCACGCGGGTAGAAGCGGGTCTGCTCCTCCCACTGCACGCAGAACAGGTCGGTGATGGGGCGGCAGAGCCTACCGGTGAGCGTCGGCGAGTCGAGCCGGTCATAGACCTCGATGTAGACGGTCGGCACCCGCATCGCCTTCGCGACCAGGAAGAACGGGAAGGCCACGGCCGCGCCGGTGGACACCACGACATCCGGCCGGTGCCGTCGCATCACCGTTACGGCGAGACGGAAATTGCGCAGAAGATTAGGCACGTTACGTGTCGTCGGATGGTGTGCCCACGAGGCGCGCTCGCCGCCCAGCTGCGATCGCGCGTCCTCGGTGCCGAACGTCACCCAAGTGCGTTCACGCTCCTGCCACCAAGGCCGAAGAGCGAGAAGCTGGGCGAGATGGCCACCGCTGGAGGCCACGAGAAGGGCGTGTTCCCGAAGGTCCGGCATGCGAACAATCTAAACGGAACGCCAAGACCCGGCGACCAAATTCGGAACTGGGGATAGTGTCGTGCGGAGCGGATGACTCTGGCCATTGGTGTATTTCGAGGGAGACCAGCGGATGGCGGCTGATCAGGACGCGCAAGGCCGACTCACGGGGGTGGCGAGACGTCATATCAAACTCGTCTGCTCCGTGGCCGCCATCGCGATGGCGGCCGGCGTGGCGGGCGGCCTGCTGCTGCCCACCAGCGCCAAGGCGACCGCGACCGTGCTCATCAGCCCGCTCGACGGTAACCCCTACTCCACCAACGGCCGCGGCGACGACCTGACCAACCTCCAGTCGGAGGCGGCCCTGGTCCAGGCGGACGCGGTCGAGCAGGTCGTACGCCAGAAGCTGCGCACCGCCGACCGTTCCAAGGTCGCGGTGACCGTGCCGCCGAACACCCAGGTGTTGCAGATCACCTACACCGGCTCTACGGCCACCGCCGCACGTGACGGGGCGCAGGCGTTCGCGACCGGCTACCTCACCTACCGCACGCAGCGGGCGCAGAGCGTGCTGAACGACCGCAGCACGCGGCTGCGCGAGCAGGAGAAGAAGGTCCAGCAGGAGCTCAGCTCGACCACCAAGCGGCTGGCCACCTCCCCCGCCTCGCAGAAGAGCTTCCTGCGGCAGCGCATGACCGCCTTCAACAACCAGCTCGGCGTCATCGACGAGCAGAGCAACGACATCGCCGCCACGCCGGTCAACCCCGGCTCGGTCATCACGCCGGCCCAGCCGCCCACCGGCTCGCTCACCTCGCGCACCGCGATGTTCGGCGGCGCCGGGCTCGCGGTCGGCCTGTTCGCCGGCCTGCTCATCGCGCTCGCGCTCGAGCGCTCCGACCGGCGGCTGCGCGACGTCCGCACCGTACAGCGGCTCGGCGTCCCGGTCCTCAGCACGGTGTCCTCGGCCGGCGGCCTGGTCCTGGTGACCGCGCCGAAGAGCCGCGCCGGCGAGGCGTACCGCCGGCTGCGCGCCGCGGTCGTCGCCTCGGTGCAGGAGCGCCCGGTCACGCTGCTCGTGACCAGCGCGACCCCGGCGGCCTCCGCGACGCTCACCAGCTCCAACCTGGCGGTCGGGCTGGCGCACGCCGGCTCGCCGACGATCATGGTGGACGCGAGCTTCTCCGAGACCAGCCCGTCGGCGCTGTTCGGCCTCGGCCAGTCCAAGGGCCTGTCCGACGTGCTGATGCGCGGCACCGACCCGACGCAACTGCTGGTGCACGCCGACTCACAGCTGCGGCTGCTGCCGCGCGGTCCGGGCGCGGGCGCCGCCGCCGAGCGGTTCAGCGGACCGCGCATGCGCGAGACCGTACGCCTGCTGCGCGACAAGGCCGAGTACATCCTGATCAACGCCCCGAGCGTGCACGACGCCAACGCCCAAGCGCTCTGCACGCTGGCCGACGCCGTGCTGATCGTGGTGACGCTCGGCCAGACGACGCGCGCGGACATCGAGCAGGCCTACACCGAGGCCGAGCGCGCGGGCGCCATCGTGATCGGCACCGTCGTGGAGGACAGCCGGGCACGCCGGTCCGCCTCGCGGGAGAACACGCCGAGGTCCTCCGGCTCGCACCGCAGCGACTCCTCCGGCCCCCCGCAACAACAGCAGCCGCAGCAACAGCAGCCCGACTACTCCCCCGGCACCGCGGTTGCGCGGCGCTCCCGCGAGCACACGCCGATCCCGCCGGCATCGGGCAACACCAGCACGACCTCGACCTCGCCGGACTGGTCCCGCTTCTCCGGCGGTGAGGAAGGCCAGCAACAGCAGCCGCCTCCGCCGCCGAAGAAGCAGCCCGGCGACACGTCCGACTCCACCGAGACCGCGGTGCACAAAGCGATCGAGGCATGACGGCTGAGCCGCATCTGTCCCGTATGGCCCGGGGCGGCGCCCTCAATTTGGCCGGGGCGGCCTCGGCCGGCCTCATGGGCTTCGCCCTGGTGTTCGCGGTCGCGCACGCCTATCCCCAGCGCGTCGCCGGTGCGTTCTTCGCGGCCACCTCGCTGTTCGTCATCCTGGGCGCCGTCGCCGGCCTGGGCAGCGACGCGGGCCTGCTGCGCTGGCTGCCACGCCACCTCGCCCTCGGCGACCACGGCGCCGCCCGGCGTACGGTGCCGGTGGCTCTCGTGCCGGTCGTCGACGGTGGCCTGCGCCGCGGGGCTCGTGCTGCTGCTCGCCGCGCCCGCGCTGGCGGGCGCCATCGGCGGAGACCAGGTCGCGCCGATGCTGCGGGTGCTCGCGGTCTTCCTGCCGGTCGCCGCGGCGCACGACGCCGTGCTCGCGGCCACCCGCGGGCACGCCACGATGCGGCCGACCGTGGCGATCGAGAAGATCTTCCGGCAGGTGGCGCAGGTCGCGGGCGTGCTGGCGGCCTCGATCTTCACCGCGAACCCGGTCGCCCTCGCGCTCGCCTGGGCGCTCCCGTACCTCGTCGGGCTGGTCATCGCCGTCGCCTGGTATCTCCGCATCGCCGCGCGGCTGGACGAGGGCACGGCCGACACCCGCGCGCTCGCCGGCGAGTTCTGGCGCTACACCGCGCCGCGGTCGGTCGCGCAGATCTGCCAGACCGCGCTCCAGCGTGCCGACATCGTGCTGATCGCCGCGCTGGCCTCGCCTCGCGACGCCGCGATCTACACGGCCGCCACTCGCTTCATGGTGATCGGCCAGCTCGGCACGCAGGCCGTACAGCAGGCCATGCAACCGGCCGTCAGTCGGCTCATCGCGCTGGAGGACCGCGAGGGCACCGCACGCGTCTTCGCCGGCTGCACGACGTGGACGGTCGCGCTCACCTGGCCCGTGCACCTGTCCGTCGCCGTCGCAGCACCGATCTACCTGTCCGCCTTCGGCCACGGCTACGCCGGCGGGCAGGCCGCCACGGTCATCCTCGGCCTGGCCATGCTGCTGGCCACCGGCACCGGCCCGGTCGACGTGATGCTGTTGATGGGCGGCCGCAGCGGGCTCAGCCTGATCAACAACGCCGCCGCTCTCGGGGTCGACCTGGCGCTGAACGCCCTGCTCATCCCCTGGCTCGGCATCACCGGCGCGGCCATAGCGTGGGCCGCCGCTTTGGCCACACGCAACATCCTTCCGCTCGAACAGGTGCGCCGGATCTTCGGCATGACACCGGCCGGCGCCGGACTCGGCCTGGCCGCCGCCTCGGCGCTCGCCTGCTTCGGCGCGTTGCCCCTCGCCGCCCGGCTGGCGTTCGGCGTGAACGCCACGCTGGCCGGTTTGGTACTCGGAGCGTGCTGCTATGCCGGGCTACTGTGGGCCGGTCGCTCCCGCCTCGCCCTAACCGCGTTCGCGGCACTGCTGCCCGGACGCAGAGCCACCGGAGGAATGGTCAACAATGCTTGATGAGGTACGCCGTCGCGTGAACCCACGACGGCTGCGGAGCACCGGCCGGCGGGCCAAGCAGGCGCTGCGCAAGGCCGGCCTCGCCCCGAGAGGCCCGGTGTACGGGCGGCTGGCCGACATGGGCCGCGCGGTCCCGATTCCTCCCCAGGCGCGCGTCCTGGTCTCCACGCTCGTGCTGCGCCGCCCCGGACGCATCACCGTGCCGATCGACCGGCTGCTGCTCGGCGCGCAGTGCGGCTGGACCGCGCGGGAGTTCGCCGAGCGCACCGATGACCTGCTGTGGCCCTCGACCCGCCTGGTCGACGGACCGCACGTCGCCCTGCTACGGCTCGTCGACCCGACCGACGAGGAGATCCTCGCGAGCCCGTACGGACGGCTGGGGCGGCGCTGCATCGACGCGGGCGGCAGCTACTTCGGCGCCACGGACGACGCCGGGATCACCGAGGGTGCGCGGAGCTTCCTGTCGGGCCGCACCGGCGAGCGCCGCCCGCAGCAGAGCGGGCGCGGCGACCCGATCCTCGTCGCGCCGATCCGCGGCAGCGACCACTACCAGATCCTCGACGGCCACCATCGCCTCGCACGCGCCGCCGTACGCGGCGACACGCAGGTGCGTGTCGTGACCAAGTGGCTGCCGGTCACCACCCCGCTACAGGACCTGCTGCTGCGGATGAGCTGGCTGGATGGCACCAAGGAGCTCTACCAGCCGATCCAGGCTCCGGAGCTGGAGCAGAGCTGGACGACCGTACGCCGCTGCACCGACCGGCTCGAGAAGATGACCAAGCTGCTCGCCGAGCGCGGCGTCACCGGCTCCTACCTCGACGTGGCGAGCTGCTACGGCTGGTTCCCGGCCGAGATGGGCCGGGCGGGCTTCGACGCGCAGGGCCTGGAGCGCGACCCGCTGGCCGTGCCGCTGGGCCGGGCGGCGTACGGGCTGGCGGAGGGGCAGATCGGCACCGGCGACGCGGTCGAGCTGCTCGCCTACAGCGAGCGCGTCTACGACGTCGTGTCCTGCTTCAGCCTGCTGCACCACTTCGTGCTCGGCCGCGGCTCGGTCGGCCCCGAGGCGCTCGCCAAGCTGCTCGACCGTGCCACCGGCCGGGTGCTGTTCCTGGACACCGGCCAGGAGAACGAGGCGTGGTTCCGTACGTCCCTCGCGGGCTGGAACGCCGAGACGATCGCCGACTTCCTGCGGCGGCACACGACCTTCGACGAGGTCCTCGACCTGGGCCCGGACGATGACGCGCGGCCGCCGTACGCCGACAACTACGGCCGTCACCTCTTCGCCTGTATACGGACATGAGGATCCTCGCCGCGTCGATCGTGCTCGCGGGCGGCCTGGTCACCGGGCCGCCCGCACCCGAACACCGCGTCATGCTGGGCGCGGTGGGCCAGACCCGGCAGGAGATCCAGCAGCGTGAGCACGAGACCGGCCACCGGCTCGAAGGCGTGCGCGTCTTCCGCCGCTGGGACGAGCCGCTCTTCAACGGCGACCAGCAGTGGGCCAGGAACACCGGGCACACCGTGTTCCTGTCGATCAAGTCGCGCCGCAACAACGGCGTGAAGATCCCGTGGCGCGACGTCGCGGCCGCGCGCCCGGGCCGTCCGCTGTGGAACGACATCCGGCGCCAGGCGCAGGAGATCAAGCGGTTCGGCGCGCTCGTCTACGTGGTGTTCAACCACGAGCCGGACGCCAGGACGTCGGCGCCGATGGGCGGCCCGGCCGACTTCGTCGCGGCGTGGCGCAACGTCATCCGCTCGTACCGGGCCCTCGGTGTGCGCAACGCCCGCTATGTCTGGACGATGACAGGCTGGGCGTTCACCGCGGACGGCGGCGGCGGCCGTACGCGCGCGGACCTGTACTACCCGGGCGACGCCTACGTCGACGACATCGCCGGCGACAGCTACAACTGGAACACCTGCCGCTCGGCGTCCGGCACCTGGCAGAGCCCGGCCCAGCTCTTCGACCCCGAGCGCAGGTTCGGCCTGCGTCATCCCGGCAAGGGCCTGATGCTGCTCGAATGGGGGTCGGTCGAGGACCCGGCGCGCCCCGGGCGCAAGGCCCAGTGGCTGCGCGACGCGGCCCGCCTGCTCGCGACCCCGGCGTACCGGCAGTTCCGTGCCGCGCTCTGGTGGGATGACCAGCACAACGGCAGGCCCGTCGGTACCGCGTGCGACTTTGACTACCGCACGTCGCCGGGCGCGCTCTCCGCCTGGCGCTCGACGGCGGTGGTGCCGACCCTGACCGCGCGCACGGCCTGCGAGCTCGGCGACTGTACGCTACGGGCCCCGGGACGCTC
This sequence comes from uncultured Actinomycetota bacterium, assembly GCA_963799975.1. Classification (GTDB taxonomy): domain Bacteria; phylum Actinomycetota; class Actinomycetes; order Streptosporangiales; family Streptosporangiaceae; genus Actinoallomurus. The sequence continues at coordinate 3,697,904 of CAWCZF010000006.1, forward strand.
GCGCCTGCCCCTGCTCGCGGGCGGAGTGCCCGTGGTGCTTCTCGTGGCCGGGCTGGCCGCCTTCGGGCTCCACCGGAGGCGAAGAATCACCCGGTCATAGCCCCCGACCCACGCATTGCCCGGCGAGCCTCACATACAAGTGGATAGGCTCGCCTACCAGAAAGAATCAACGAGGAGCTGACCCCCATGGAGATGCGCGTCCATCGCGCCTTGGTGCCGGCGTTCCTGGCGGCCGCCTTGCTGCTGCTGCTCGGCTGGCACGCCGTACCGGCACGGGCGGTGAGCATCGACCCCGAACTCGTCGCCGAATCCGTCTCCGAGGACGGTTACTACGTCGACTCGAGCGCGCCGTACCTCAAGTCCGACGCCGACCTCGACAAGCTGCGCGAGGCCATCGAGAACGCCGGGCGCGCGGGCGTCGTGGTCCTGCCGGCCGGCGTCGCGACCGGACCGGTGATCACCAGGCTGCTGCACGAGCCGAACCGCCGGGCCACCTACGTCGTCCTGAGCGGCGACCGGATGCAGGCCGTCTCGAACAGCATCCCGAGCGCGAAGGTCAGCGGCCTGGTGGCCAAGGCCCGGCGCGCGGGCAGCCCGAAGATGGAGGTCATCACCTTCCTCGACCTCCTCGGCGGCAAGCACCCGGCCGCGGCGAGCGGCAAGCAGCAGTCGGGCAACCTGCCCGACACGTCCTCCTCGTCCGGCGGCGGCGACGCGGGCGCGACGAGCACGGCGCCGGTCGCGGCCAAGCAGGACTCCGGCGGCGGCAACGGCACGCTCTACGGCGTCGTCGGCGCGGCCATCGTGCTGCTGCTGGGCGGCGGTGGCTTCTTCTTCTGGCGTCGTCGCCGTCAGGACACGCCCGGCGCGCCCGGTCCCGGCCCTGGCTCTGGTCCCGGCGGCGGTTCTGGCCCCGGCGCACCCGGTCCGGGTCCCGGCCCGGAGTCGGCGGGCTGAAACCCGCACACCACCCGGCCGGGCGGTGTGCGACAAGGTCCTGGACGCCCTGCGTAGCCTTCCGGCGGCCCGGCGCACGCCCGCGTCTCTGAGGTGCCGGGCGGACCCTCCGCTGAGCGGCGCACGCAGCGCGCGAGCGCGGCGGCGTGACAGGATCGGAGCCGTAGCTCACAAGATCGGTCGGTACGCGGGTCCGGTCCGGCCGGAAAGGCGATGTGGATGTCCCCGAAGATCGCGACTGCCGACCAGGTCGAGCGCGCCGCGCTGATCGACTTCCTCCGTCCGCGCCACCACGGCCTGCTGTCGACCACCCGTGGCAACGGGCGGCCGCAGCTTTCCCCGGTCTCCTGCGGGGTGGACGGCGACGAGCGCATCCTGGTCGCCACCTATCCCGAACGCGCCAAGGCACGCAACGCGCGCCGGGACCAGCGGGTCTCGATCTGTGTCCTGTCCGACGAGTGGGACGGCCCGTACGTCCAGGTCGACGGCCGAGCCGAGGTGCTGGACATGCCGGACGCCGAGGACGACTTCGTCGCGTACTACCGGTGCATCGCCGGCGAGCACCCCGACTGGGATGAATATCGCCAGGCCATGCACCGGCAGAACAAGTCGCTGATCAGCATCTCGATCGACACGTGGGGCCCGATCGCCACCGGCGGCTTTCCGCCGGACCACACCGCCTGACCGTCAGCGGCTCTCCATGATCATGCCGGCGGCGACGGTGGCGTTCGCGCCTCGTCGATGAGGATGAAGCCGCCCGTGGCGCGGTTGCGGCCGTAGTCGTCGGCGAACAGCGGCTGGGTGACCCGCAGGGTGACCCGGCCGATCTCGTTGAGGTCGAGCCGTTCGGCGTCCTCGTGCCGGTGCAGGGTGTTCACGTCGAGCCGGTAGTGCAGGTCGCGGACCATCGCGCGGGCCGTACGCGTGGTGTGCTTGATGACCAGCTTCGTCCGCGGCGTGAGGGTGCGCTCGTCGGACATCCAGCAGATCATCGCCTCGACGTCCTGGGTGACCTGGGGCCGGTTGTTCGGGCGGCAGATCATGTCGCCGCGGGAGATGTCGATCTCGTCCTCGAGCAGCAGCGTCACCGACATCGGCGGGTACGCCTCCTCGATCGGGCCGTCGTGCGGTGTCGATCCGCTTGATCCTGCGTGGTCAGCCCGGACGGCAGGTGCATGACCTCGTCGCCCGGCTTGAGCACCCCGCCCGCGACCTGACCCGCGTAGCCGCGGTAGTCGTGCAGCTCGGGATCGGTCGACGCCTGCGGCCGGATGACGTACTGCACCGGGAACCGTACGTCGATCAGGTTGCGGTCGGAGGCGATGTGGAGGTTCTCCAGGTGGTGGAGCAGCGACGGCCCGTCGTACCAGGGCATGTTCGCCGACCGGTCCACGACGTTGTCGCCGTGCAGAGCCGACACCGGGATGAAGGTGAGGTCGCCGACCGCGAGCTTGGCGGCGAACGCGGTGAACTCGTCCTTGATCTGCTCGAAGGTCTCCTGGTCGTAGTCGATCAGGTCCATCTTGTTGACCGCGAGCACCAGGTGCGGCACCCGCAGCAGCGTGGTCAGGAACGCGTGCCGCCGCGACTGCTCCAGCAGGCCCTTGCGCGCGTCGATCAAGATGATCGCCAGGTCGGCGGTCGAGGCGCCGGTCACCATGTTGCGGGTGTACTGGATGTGCCCGGGGGTGTCGGCGATGATGAACTTGCGCTTGGGCGTCGCGAAGTAGCGGTACGCCACGTCGATCGTGATGCCCTGCTCGCGCTCGGCGCGCAGCCCGTCGGTGAGCAGCGCCAGGTTGGTGTAATCCTCACCGCGGTCGCGGCTCGTGCGCTCGACGGCCTCGATCTGGTCCTCGAAGATCGACTTGGAGTCGTACAGCAGCCGCCCGATCAGCGTCGACTTGCCGTCGTCCACCGAGCCCGCCGTGGCGAGCCGCAAAATATCCATGCTCACGTCAGAAATATCCCTCGCGCTTACGGTCTTCCATGGCGGCCTCGCTCGTACGGTCATCGGCGCGGGTCTGGCCGCGCTCGGTGATCCGGGTGGCGGCGATCTCGCCGATCACCTCGTCGAGGGTGGCCGCGGTCGACTCGACGGCGCCGGTGCAGCTCATGTCGCCGACCGTGCGGTAGCGGACGCTGGTCTCGTAGGCCGGCTCGTCATCACCGCGATTGGAGAACGGGCTGTCGGCGAGCAGCATGCCGTCGCGCTCGAAGACCGTACGGCTGTGCGCGAAGTAGATGGAGGGGATCTCCAGCTCCTCCCGCTTGAGGTAGTCCCAGATGTCCAGCTCGGTCCAGTTGGACAGCGGGAAGACCCGGATGTGCTCGCCCTGGCGGATGCGGGTGTTGAACAGGTTCCACAGCTCGGGGCGCTGGTTCTTGGGGTCCCACTGGCCGAAGTCGTCGCGGAAGGAGAAGATCCGCTCCTTGGCCCGCGCCTTCTCCTCGTCGCGCCGCGCACCGCCGAACGCGGCATCGTAGCGGTGCTCTTCGAGGGCGTCGAGCAGGGTCGTGGTCTGCAACCGGTTACGGCTCGCGCGCCGGCCGGTCTCCTCGACCACCCGGCCCTTGTCGATCGACTCCTGTACGGAGGCGACAACGAGGCGTACGCCGAGCTCGGCCACCCGGCGGTCGCGGTATTCGATGACCTCGGGGAAGTTGTGGCCGGTGTCGACGTGCATCACCGGGAACGGGATCCGCGCCGGCCAGAACGCCTTCTCGGCCAGGCGCAGCATGACGATGCTGTCCTTGCCGCCGGAGAAGAGCAGGACCGGCCGCTCGAACTCGGCCGCGACCTCGCGGACGATGTGGATCGACTCCGCCTCGAGGACGTCGAGCTGGGACGTGCGGTAGTCGCGTGCGTCAGCTGTGCTGCGCTGCATCGAGAAAACGCTCCCGGGTCGGTTCTTACAGGACCGCCCGGATCCCGGCGAGCAGCGTCGGCGCCAGTTCCGGGTGGCAGACCAGGATATCGGGCAGATTGGTGTCCTCTTGGTTGTAGGTCAGCTCCGACCCGTCGATCCGCGAGGCGTGGGCGCCTGCCGCGTGCGCGGCCGCGACCGGGGCGGCGGAGTCCCATTCGTACTGGCCGCCGGCGTGGACGTACGCGTCGACCTCGCCGAGCAGCACCGCCGCGACCTTGGCGCCGGCCGAGCCGAGCGGGATCAGGTCGACGTCGGCGTCGACGTGTTCGGCGAGCCGCCGGGTGAACTCCGGCGGCCGCGTGCGGCTCACCGCGACGCGGATGCGCTTGGTGTTCGGCCGCGGCAGCGGGAGGGGGTCGGCGGTGGAGAGGGTGCGGCCCTTGGAGGGCAGGGCGACCGCACCCGCGCGCAAGCTGCCGCCCGCGCCGGCCCGCTCCCACAGGGCGACGTGCACGGCCCAGTCTCCGCGGCCCTCCTCGGCGTACTCACGGGTGCCGTCGAGCGGATCGATGATCCAGACCCGGTCGGCGTCGAGGCGGGAGAGGTCGTCCTTGCCCTCCTCGCTGAGCACGGAGTCGCCGGAACGCCGCTGCGCGAGCGCCTCCATCAGGTAGAGGTGGGACTCGCGGTCGCCCGCGTCACGCAGCGCGCGTAGGTCGGCGAAACCGCGGTCGGATCGCAGGCGCAGCAGGAGAGCGCCCGCTTCGGAGGCCAGATCCCGGGCAAGGGCATGGTCGTCGTGCGTCACGTGCTTCTCTCTACGTCAGTAGGCCCCGGAACCGCGTGCGACCGCGGACCAGGTCTTCCACAGAATCTGCAGATCGAGGGTCAGAGACCAATTTTCCACATAACGCAGATCGAGGCGGACGGATTCCTCCCAGGAAAGATCGGCCCGGCCGCTCACCTGCCACAGGCCCGTCATTCCCGGGCGTACGACGAGACGCCGCCGTACGTCGTCGCCGTACTGGGCGACCTCCTCGGGCAGCGGCGGGCGCGGCCCGACGAGCGACATGTCGCCCCGCAGGACGTTGATCAGCTGGGGCAGCTCGTCGAGGGAGTAACGGCGCAGCCACGCGCCCGTACGGGTGACGCGGGGGTCGTTCCTGATCTTGAAGAGGACGCCGTCGTGGTCGTTGTGCTGGACCAGCGCGGCCTTGCGGCGTTCGGCGTCGACCACCATCGTGCGGAACTTCAGCACGGTGAACTCACGCCCGTCGCGCCCCACGCGTGTCTGGCGGAACAGCGCCGGGCCCTTGCTGCCCATGCGGATCGCGATCGCGATCGAGGCCAGCAGCGGCGAGAGCAGGATCAGCGCGAGGCTCGCGACCGCGCGGTCGAACACGGTCTTGGCGAGACGGCGGCCGCCGGACAGCTCCGGGTGCTCGACGTGCAGGAGTGGCAGGCCCGCCACCGGGCGGATCGAGGTACGCGGACCGGCGACCTCCATCAGCGCGGGCGCGACGACGAGGTCCACGTCGTCCTTCTCCAGTTGCCAGGCGAGCCGTCGCAGCGCGACGCCGTCCAGTTCCGGACAGGCGAGCACCGCGACCGTACAGGCGTTGGTCGCCTCGACCACCGCGCCGACGCTGGTGAAGTCGCCGACGACCGGGACACCCTCGACCTCGGCCATCGCGTCGTCGCCCGTGGTGAGCATCGCCGGCAGGCAGGCCCCGATGATCTCCATGCCGTGGTAGTGCTCGCGGCGGAGCTGGCGGATCAGGTCGACCACTGCGGCGCGGTGACCGACGACCACGACACGCCGCATGTACTCACCGGCCTTGCGGCGGTGGTGGAGGCGCTTACGCAGCTGGTAGCGGCCGTACAGGCCGAATCCGGTCGTGAGGGGCAGCGCGGCGATGACGTAGCCGCGCGCGACCTCGGTCTTCGTGGCGTACGCGAGGATCGCGACCAGCGCGGTCAGCGCGAACCCGGCCTGCAGGATGCGGCGGAACTCCTCCGGCCCCACGCCGAACAGGCGCTGTTCATACCCCCGGCCCAGGCCCAGCGCGCCGGTCCACAGGAACGGCAGTGCGAGGCTCAGACCGATGTATGGGGTGCTCCACGGACTGCCGATGGAGGGAAAGCGGAACCGGATGCCGAAGGCGATCAGGCCGCCGAGGAGCGCCGCCACGAAGTCCATGCAGAGTGCCTGTCTGGCATAACGCGAGGTCCAGGCGGCAACCTGCTCTCGACTTCCTCCACCGGTACGAACGCTGGGTCGCAGATCGTCGACGACCGCCATTTCACCCCTTGCTGAACGTCACCCTTTGTCCGTGCTAGAGCAGGACGTCCATTGGCCTCCTGAGGTTCACCTGCCCGTCCTATATACGACGCACATCCTAGGGTTTAGTTCAGGCCGAGACAGACGCATCAGTCGCATCAGTGTTGTTCGTGACGCTATGTCTTATACGGGACGCATGTCCCGTACGGCCTCACCCTACGGGGACGGGCTCCGTGCCTCAGGGCTCCGTGTGGAAAGTGTTCTGGGCCCGGTCCAGACCGCCGGTGAGAATCGCCTCGACGGCATCGGCCGCGCGGTCGATGTTCAGGTCGAGCTCTTTGCGCTCGGCGGGGGAAAAATCGCGGAGCACGAATGCCGCCGCGTCCATCCTTCCCGGCGGGCGTCCGATGCCGAACCTTACTCGGAGATAGTCGCGGCCGCCCAGGGCTTTGGTGATGGAGCGCAGGCCGTTGTGCCCGTTGTCGCCGCCGCCACGCTTGAGACGCAGCGATCCGTACGGGATGTCGAGCTCGTCGTGCACGACGACGAGCCGCTCCAGGGGGACCTTGTAGAAGTCGCCGAGGGCCTTGACCGGCCCGCCCGACTCGTTCATGTACGACCGGGGCTTGCCGAGCACCACGCGGTGGCCGGCGAGCCGCCCCTCGACGACGTCGGCACGCGCGCGGTGGGACTTGAACCGGCCGCCCGTCGCGCCGGCGAGGGTGTCCAGCACCATGAAACCGGCGTTGTGCCGGTTGCCGGCATAGTCCGGGCCCGGATTGCCCAGGCCGACCACGAGCCACGGGTCATCCGGGGCCATCGATCCTCCCAACGCGGTGGCGCCAACACGAAGGGCGCCCCCGAAGGGGCGCCCGCTCGCCTCGCCAGGTCCTGCTACTACGCCTCGTCGCCCTCGGGTTTGGCCTCGCCCTCGGCGGCCTCGCCGTCTTCGCCCTCGGCGGTCTCGCCCTCGGCGGCCTCCGGCTCGGCGACGTCGAGGTCGGCCTCCATCTGCTCGGCGGTGGGCGCCGCGATGACGTGGAGGACGAGCGCGTCCTCTTCGGCGTCGAGCGTGGCGCCGGAGGGCAGCTTGAGGTCCTTGGCGTGCACGGCGTCGCCGACGACCAGGCCCTCGATGCTCACCTCGACGGACTGCGGGATGTGCGTCGCCTCGGCCTCCAGGGAGACCTGGATCATCTGCTGGTCCAGCATGCCGTCCGGCGCGATCTCGCCGGTCAGCTGAATCGGCACCTCGACGGTGACCTTCTCCCCGCTCTTCACGACGAGCAGGTCGACGTGCTCGAGGAAGCCCTTGAGCGGGTCGCGCTGAACGTCCTTGGGCAGGGCCAGCTCCTCGCCGCCGTCGAGCCCGGAGACGCGCAGCAGCACGTTGGCAGACTTGAGCGCGAGCATCAGCTCGTGGCCCGGCAGGGAGATGTGACGCGGGTCGGTGCCGTGGCCGTACAGGACAGCGGGCACCCTGCCGGACCTGCGAGTGCGCCGCGCTGGGCCCTTACCGAATTCGGTGCGGGGCTCGGCGGCGATGCGTACCTCGGACACGGCAAAACTCCTCGCTGGATAACTCTTGTCAGTACTGAGTCGACGGGATCATCGGTGCTTCGAGCGGCGCACGAACTCGGGTCACCAGAGTCGAACGGCACAGCGTCGGACGCACACGGTCTGCCAAGTCTAGCCGATCGCCGTCCCGTTTCGTGCCGGGAGGCGGCCGTTGTCAGCTGTGGCCGCCGAACAGGCTGGTGACAGAGCCGTCGCTGAACACCTCGCTGATCGCGCGGGCCAGCAGCGGGGCGATGGACAGCACCGTGAGTTTGTCAAATCTCTTGTTGTCCGGAATCGGCAGTGTATTCGTCAGGACCACCTCGGAGATCCGGGAGTTCTTCAGCTTGTCGACGGCCGGGCCGGACAGCACGCCGTGGGTGGCGGCGACGAGACTCTGGCCGCGCCCTCCTCGAACAGCGCCTCGGCGGCCTTCACGATCGTGCCGCCGGTGTCGATCATGTCGTCGACGATCACGCACGTACGGCCCTCGACCTCGCCGACGACGTCGAAGACCTTGACCTCGTTGGCGACGTCGGGGCTGCGGCGCTTGTGGATGATCGCCATGGGGCAGCCGCCCAGCTCGTCACTCCAGCGCTCGGCCACGCGTACGCGCCCGGCGTCGGGCGCCACCACGGAGACGTCGTCGAGGTCGAGCTTGTCCTTGATGTAGCCGGTGAGGAGCGGCAGCGCGAACAGATGGTCGACCGGGCCGTCGAAGAAGCCCTGGATCTGCGCGGTGTGCAGGTCGACGACCATCAGCCGGTCGGCGCCCGCGGTCTTGAACAGGTCGGCCATCAGCCGGGCCGAGATCGGCTCGCGGCCGCGGTGTTTCTTGTCCTGCCGCGCGTAGCCGAAGAACGGCGCGACCACGGTGATCCGCTTGGCCGAGGCGCGCTTGAGCGCGTCGACCATGATCAGCTGCTCCATGATCCACTGGTTGATCGGCGCGGTGTGACTTTGCAGCACGAACGCGTCCGAGCCGCGTACGGACTCGTTGAACCGTACGAACGTCTCGCCGTTGGCGAAGTCGTACGCGGACGTGGGCGTGGGTTCCACGCCGAGCGCCTCCGCCACTTCTTCGGCCAGCTCGGGATACGCCCGGCCGGAGAAGAGCATGAGCTTCTTCTCACCCGTCGTCTTGATTCCCGTCACGCGTCAGTCCCCTTCTGGGTGTTCGGTGCGCGCCTTGGCGCGGCGCGCCGCCTCGGCCGAGGGTGTGCCGGGGCGCTTGCGCTCGACCCAGCCCTCGACGTTGCGCTGGGGGGCGCGCGCCACGGCCATCGCCCCGGGGGGTACGTCGCCGGTGATCACCGAGCCCGCCGCGGTGTAGGCGCCGTCGCCGATGTTCACCGGGGCGACGAGCATGTTGTCGCTGCCGACCTTCACATGGTCGCCGACCACGCTCTTGCGCTTCTCGACGCCGTCGTAGTTGACGAAGACGCAGGCCGCGCCGATGTTGGAGCCGGCGCCGATCTCGGCGTCGCCGACGTAGGTCAGGTGCGGGACCTTGGTGCCCTCGCCGACCACGGCGTTCTTCATCTCGACGTACGTGCCCGCCTTCGCACCGCGCGCCAGCCGGGTGCCGGGGCGCAGGTAGGCGAAGGGCCCGACGCTGACCTGCGGGCCGATGTCGGCCGCGTCGCACACGGAGTTCACGACGACGGCGTCCTCGCCGACGCTGGTGCCGGTGAGGGTGCAGTCGGGGCCGACCGTCGCGCCGGCGGCGAGGTGGGTCTCGCCGTGCAGCCGGGTGTTCTGCCGTACGACGGCGTCGGGCTCGGCGGTGACCTGGACGTCGATCCAGGTCGAGGCCGGGTCGACGATCGTGACGCCGGCGCGCATGTGCGCTTCGAGGACGCGGTCGTTGAGCCGGCGGCGCGCGTCGGCGAGCTGGACCCGGTCGTTGACGCCCTGAGTCTCCGCCCAGTCGGCCGCGGTGTAGGCCCCGGCGCGGTGACCGTCGCCGCGCAGGATGCCGACGACGTCGGTGAGGTATTCCTCGCCGCCGGCGTTGTCGGTGGTCACGCGCTTGAGCGCGTCGGCGAGCAGCGGGCCGTCGAAGACGTACATGCCGACGTTGATCTCGTGGATCGCGCGCTGGGCGTCGTCGGCGTCCTTATGCTCGACGATCGCCGTGACGTCTCCGGCCGGGCCGCGGACGATCCGCCCGTACCCGGTCGGGTCAGGCATCTCGGTGCTCAGCACGGTGACCGCGTTGCCCTCCGCGTGGTGCAGGCGTACGAGCTCTTCGAGGGTCCGCCCGCGCAGCAGCGGATGGTCGCCGTTGGTGACGACGATCGTCCCGCCCGCGATGGCCGCGCCGTCGAGCGCGATGCGCACGGCGTGGCCGGTGCCGTGCTGTTCGGCCTGCGTGACCGGCAGCGCGGCGGGCTCGACCTCCGCCAGGTGCTCGATCACCTTGTCCCGGCCGTGGCCGACCACGACCACGAGGCGTTCGGGGTCGAGGGCGCGCGCGGCGGCGAGGACGTGCCCGACCATGCTGCGGCCGGACAGCTCGTGCAGGACCTTCGGGATCTTCCGTGACTTCATCCTGGTGCCCTCGCCCGCGGCGAGGACGATGACGGCGGCTGGGCGGCTTGAGCTCATGGAACCACCTTGCCCGACTGATCGACTGCGTGTGCACGGCATGCCTGCGCCCGATCGCTCACTCCGATCACCCGGAGGAGACTCCTCGGCGGCGCTGACGGGGTTTTCGCCGGGCGCGGGGACGCCTGCGGGGGGCCGCAGAATCGTTACCTGCCCGACATCCGAAGGATACAGTTCGGACGTTCGCCCTGTAGGGCGGGGTCCGGCTCGTCGCCGAGCCGGCCGCGAAAGGCTCCGGCGTCTGGGCTCGAACCAGAAATAGAGGGACCAAAACCCTCCGTGATGCCTATTTCACCACGCCGGATTGCAAGGCGGACATCATCGCCGCTCTGGCACCTCCCAACGATAGCGGTTGACCTCGCCTCAGGTGGCCGCGCTTCGACCCGCGGACGGGCACGTACGACGAGGGGTTCGGCCCCGGTGTACCGCACTCGTGGCTTACGTCACATATGAGCGGTCTTGCGACGCGGTAACCGCTCTGTGACGAGCGCGACAGATTCAGCCGCAATCGAGCGGGCACCTTGCATAACCTACGCCCCCGTAGGTTACGGTTGCGTAGGCGTAAGTTAACCCGTACAGCAGGAGGAAGCCCATGACCGTAGCCCCATCCGCAGCACCCTCCGCAGCGTCGCCTCCGCAGGCCAGACCCGAGATCGACCCCAACCCCAAGGGCAACGTGGAGAAGGGGCTCCTCGCGGTCTTCATCGTGGTTCCGCTCCTCGCCGTGGTGGCTGCCGTACCGTTCGCGTGGGGCTGGGGCCTCGGCTGGAGCGACCTCGCCATCATGTTCGTCCTGTACGCCGTTTCCGGCCTCGGCGTCACGGTCGGCTATCACCGGCTCTTCACGCACGGCTCCTTCAAGGCCAAGCGCCCCCTCCGCATCGGCCTGGCCATCGCGGGCGCCCTCTCCATCGAGATGAGCGTCATCGACTGGGTGGCCGTTCACCGGCGGCACCACAAGTACTCCGACAAAGAGGGCGACCCGCACTCGCCGTGGCGCTTCGGCGGCGACTGGCGCGCGCTCACCAAGGGCCTGATCTGGGCGCACATGGGCTGGCTGTTCGACAGCAAGCGCACCTCGCCGGACAAGTTCTGCCCCGACCTGGTCGCGGACAAGGACATGCGCCTCGTCAGCCGCCTGTTCCCCGTCTGGGTCGCCGTCTCACTGCTGCTCCCGGCCGGCCTCGGCGGCCTGCTCACCATGTCGTGGCAGGGCGCGCTCACCGGCTTCTTCTGGGGCGCGCTGGTCCGCATCTGCCTGCTCCACCACGTCACCTGGTGCATCAACTCGATCTGCCACGCCATGGGCGACGAGGTGTTCGAGTCGCGTGACAAGTCACGCAACGTGTGGTGGCTGGCGATCCCCTCGTTCGGCGAGTCGTGGCACAACCTGCACCACGCGGACCCGACCTGCGCCCGGCACGGCGTCCTCAAGGGCCAGCTCGACAGCAGCGCGCGTACGATCTGGCTCTTCGAGAAGCTCGGCTGGGTCTCCGACGTCCGGTGGCCGAACCATGACCGCCTCGCAACGAAACGGATATCGTAAGCAGAGCTAACCGCCCACCTACGCCGCGGGCGGCCGATACCGGCCGCCCAGCGCGCACAGAACGACGCGAACGCGGCGCCCCGCGCGCCTCGTGAGCTGGGTTCCCCCGATCGGCACGGCACCGCCGGCGTTCTCTTCGTTGACGAGCCGCCAGGCCAGGAGAAAGCGTGACCGTCACAATTGATGGTGTGAGTGAACCCCCCCGGTCCCGACGCAAGCGCATGACGGGCAAAGAACGACGGGAGCAGCTGCTCGACATCGGCCGCACCCTGTTCGCCGAACGCGGCTTCGACGGCACCTCCATCGAGGAGATCGCCACGGTGGCCGGAGTCTCCAAGCCGGTGGTGTACGAGCACTTCGGCGGCAAAGAGGGTCTCTACGCGGTCGTGGTCGACCGCGAGATGGAACGCCTCCTCGACATGGTGACCAAGGCCCTGGTCGGCGGCCACCCCCGGCAGAAGATCGAACGCGCCGCGCTGGCCCTGCTGGAGTACATCGAGGACAGCAGCCAGGGCTTTCGCATCCTCGTACGCGACTCACACGCCGCCTCCGCCACGGGCACGTTCGCCAGCCTGCTGAGCGACATCGCCGCGCAGGTGGAGCACATCCTCGGCGACGAGTTCCGCGACAAGGGATACGACCCCAAGGCCGCGCCGCTCTACGCCCAAGCGCTCATCGGCATGGTCGCCCTCACCGGGACGTACTGGCTGGACGTACGCAAGCCCAAGCGCGAGGAGGTCGCCGCCCACATGGTGAACCTCGCCTGGAACGGCCTGTCCGGGCTGGAGCCCAAGCCGTACCTGACCACCGATCTGAAGGCACGGCAGAAGGATCGGCGGATGAAGGCCAAGGAGGCGGCGAAAGAGGCGAAGGAGACCGCTCGCGCCGCCCGCCGCTCGGCCATCGAGACCGAACGCCGCCCGGGCGGCATCGAGGCGGAGCGCCGCCGTACGGGGGGTCTTGAGGCGGAGCGCCGCCCTGGCGGCATCGAGCCCGAGCCCGTCTGACCCTCCGTAGCCGTCTTGTCACACCCCCGCCCTATCGTGTCCACCATGCACTTCAGGGAAGGGACACCTCATGTGGCACGGCGACCACGGCTCCGGGGGGCGGCTGGTCGACTGGCCCCTGCTCCGGGCTGCGATGGACCGGTTCGTCCAGGAGCGGCAGACCTGCCAGGCGCGCGGCAACGCGGCGGACGCGAGCGCGGTGCGGTTCACGTCGAGGCTCGAAGGGGCGGTCCTGGAGCTGGAGACCGCAGAGTGCGGCTTCCACGACGCCGCCCGCCCGGCCGACCACGTGGCGGAGCTGCGCCGCGTGCTCGGGATTCTCCTCGACGTCCTGGCCGACTGGGAGCTGAGCTGCGGCCCTCAGGCGTCGGACTGGAGCAGCTCCAGACGGTTCCCGACGGGATCATCGACGTAGAACCGTCGATATCCGGGCAGCAGGTCATCGGGCCGGATCTCGTGGCCCGCGGCCCGTAGCCGCTCGGCCAGCATCTCGAGGTCGCGTACGAGGATCCCGGGGTGCGCCTTGCGCGCCGGCCGAAAGCCGTCCTCGACGCCGATGTGGATCTCGATCCCGGGCGCGGCGAACCACACGCCGCCCCGGGTGGCGAGCGCGGGCGGCTTGGGCACCTCGGCCAGGCCCAGCAGCCCGGCGTAGAACGCGCGCATCCGCGCCTCTGAGCCCTGCGGCGCCGCGAGCTGCACATGGTGGAGGCCGGCCAGCAGAGTCATACGTGATCGCTTCCTTCGAGAGTGGGAGCGCGGGAGCGCGGGAGAGAACGGAGGTCGCGGCAGCGGGAGCCTTGCTCCCGGGAGTCGAGGCTGGGGGATCAGGGGCCGGAGTCAAGGACCGGACGGGCCGGGGAGCCGGGAGCCGGGGAGTCGGGAGCTGGAGAGTCGGGGACTCGGACGGGTTCGTCGCTCTCGACACGTCCGGTGTGCCCGGCGACGACGAAGACGCGGCGGAAGGGGAACACCGTGCCGTACGGGCCGGGCGGGTAGGCGTCGCGCAGTAGAGAGGAGAGTTCGGCGAGGAACTCCTCGCGTTCCCCGTCGCCGGTGAGGGCGTCGAGGACGGGGCGCAGGGCGGTGCCCTTCATCCATTCGAGCACGGGGTCATCGCCGTGGAGTACCTGGAGGTAGGTCGTCTCCCAGGCGTCGACCTCGCAGCCGAGCGCGCTGAGCAACGCGAAGTACTCGGCCGGCGTACCCACGACGTCGTGCCGGTTGAGCCCGGCGAGCCGGGCGCGCCAGCGGGGGGATGCGCAGAGCTCGCGGAGGATCCGGTGACTGGCCCCCTCGAAGTTCCCGGGCATGCTGAACGCCAGCTTGCCGCCGGGAGCCAGCGCCGCCACCCAACGTGCCAACAGACCCTGATGGCCGGGCACCCACTGCAGGGCCGCATTCGAGAAGATCACGTCGACCGCCCGGTCCGGCACCCATTCAGCAAGATCCCCAACCGAGAACCGCAACCGCTCACCTGCCTGCCGCCTCCCAGACGACGGCACACCCAAAGCCTGCTCGTTGTCTGTCGGCGTGGCGGTGGTCTGGTCGCGGACCAGGCGGTGGGCCTCGGCGATCATCTGCGGGGAGCTGTCGATGCCCTCGATGATCGCGTTCGGCCAGTGGGCGGCCAGGTCGGCGGTGCGTTCGCCGGGTCCGCAGCCCAGGTCGACGACAGAGGCCGGTGCGTCCGCGTCGACGTTCACTCGCGCCAGCAGCTCGAAGAACGGGCGGGCCCGGTGGGACGAGTATGCGCGGTACTGGCTTGGGTTCCAGATATCTCTTGACATCGAGACAAATGATCCTGGCTAGATATCTCGATGTCAAGACAGGTAAGGTGATCGGTTGTGGAGGACGAGGTAGATCGCCTGGTCGCGGCCTGGCGCACGGAGCGGCCAGACCTCGACACCGAGCCCCTGCATGTCCTCAGCCGCGTCTCCCGGCTGGCCCGGCACCTTGACCGTGCCCGGCGGGCGGTCTTCGCCGCTCATGACATGGAATCCTGGGAGTTCGACGTGCTCACCGCGTTGCGACGCGCGGGCCCGCCCTACGAACTCAGCCCTGGCCGTCTCCTGCGCGCCACGCTGGTCACCTCCGGCACGATGACCAACCGGATCGACCGGCTCGAAAGCGCCGGCCTGGTCCGCCGCGGCCCCGACCCACAGGACAAGCGAGGCGTTCTCGTGCGGCTGACCGAGGAGGGGCGCACCCACGTCGACGCCGCCTTCGCCGACCTCGTCGCCCGCGAACGCGACCTGCTCGGCTCCCTCACCCCCGACGACCGCCGCACCCTCGCCGGACTGCTCCGCTCCCTCCTGGTCCCCTTCGACACCGACCCCGCCAAGTGAGAACGCGACCAACGCCGCTCTCCGCCCCCGACGACCACGACACCCTCGCCGGACCCTCCGCTCCCTCCTGGTCGCCTAGAGAAGCCCCCGACCGACCTGGCGAGGACCACCCCCAACCGGCGGGTACCGGGGACCCGAGTCCGCGGACTCCCGGTCCGTCCCCGACGCGGTGAGGTGCCCAGCACCTCAGCTGAGGGATGCCTCGATCAGCGCGGCCGCGGCCAGCAGCCGGCCTTCCTCCTGCGCGGGTGCCACGAGCTGCAACGACCCCGGCAGTTCGGCACCCGGCACCGGGATCGGCAGGGCCAGCGCCGGGTCGCCGGACAGGTTGAACGGCAGCGTCAGCGCGGTCAGGTCCACGTCGCGTTCGGCGCCGAGTCTCGGGGGTGGTGCGGTGATCGTCGGGAGCGCCAGCAGCGGGTACCGCGTGAAGAGTTTGGCCAGGTGGTCGCGCAGCGTCTCACGCGCGGTGTACGCCTCGTCGAGCATTCCGTCGGTGATCTCCTCGCCACGCTCGATGCGGCGGCGGATCCGCTCGCTCATCTGGTCCGGATAGGCGAGCAGGTTCCGGTGCTCCCGGTATCCCTCGCCCAGGATCAGCCGGTTGCCCGCGTCCAGGGCGGACGGCCAGCAGTCGACCGGCTCGTCGGCGTACGTCAGGCCCGCGGCGCGCAGGGACGCGTCGACCGCCTCGTCGAGGGCCGGTACGACGTCCGTTCCCCGCGGCCGCAGCCGTCCGATCTGCGCCCCGCGATCGAACACGCCGGGGACGAAGCCCGGCTCGATCAACGCCATGCCCAGGGCGACCGCGGCGACGTCGCGGCCCAGCGGTCCGACGACGTCCAGGCTCGGCGCGAAACGGAAGACACCCTCCAGCGGGACACGTCCATGGGTGGTCTTGAGGCCGACGACTCCGCAGCACGCCGCCGGGACGCGTACGGATCCGCCGGTGTCGGTGCCCAGTGCGACGTCCGCCTCGCCGAGCGCGACCGCGACCGCCGAGCCGCTGGAGGAACCGCCCGGTACGCGCGAGGCGTCGAGCGGGTTCTCCGGCGTGCCGGTCCACGGGTTGACGCCGTCGGCGGCGCGGCACAGCTCGGTCAGGTTCGTCTTGCCGACGACGCGTGCGCCGGCCGCGCGTGCCGCGGCGACCACCAGCGCGTCGCGGGGCGCGGGTGAGGCGTGCTCGCCGACGACCGGGCAGGCCGTCGTCGTCGCCGAGCCCGCGACGTCGATGGCGTCCTTGACGGCGAGCCGTGGCCCGTCGCCCTGCGGGGTGAACTTCTCCAGCCAGATGGTCACCGCGCCATCATGACGCGCCCGGCGCGGATCGGTCACGCGTCGTCGGCGAGCTCCAGCCAGTCTTCTTCGGCCTCTTCGCGCTCGGTGCGTACGGACCGCAGCTCGGCGTCGAGGGTGAGGAGCTTCTCATGGTCGGTGGCGTGCGAGGCCATCAGGTCGTGCAGCTCCGCCTCGCGCTCGCCGAGCCGTTCGATCCGGCGCTCCAGCCGGTCGAGGTCCTTCTTGGCCTGCCAGGCGTTCTTGACCGGTTTCGGCTCGGCCGCGCGTACGGACGGCGACGGCTCGGCGGGCGACGGCGGGGTCGTACGGCGGCGGCGCTCCAGGTACTCCTCGACGCCGCCGGGCAGCATCTTCAGCCCCCCGTCGCCGAGCACCGCGAGGACGCGGTCGCTGACGCGTTCGAGGAAGTAACGGTCGTGGCTGACCAGCACGAGCGAGCCCGGCCAGCCGTCGAGCAGGTCCTCCAGCTCGGTCAGCGTCTCGATGTCCAGATCGTTGGTGGGCTCGTCGAGCAGCAGGACGTTCGGCTCGGCCATCAGCAGCCGCAGGAGTTGCAGGCGACGGCGCTCGCCGCCGGACAGGTCGCCGACCGGGGTCCACTGGGCGTCGCCGCGGAACCCGAAACGTTCGAGCATCTGACCGGCGGAGAACTCCCGCTTGCCGACCGTGATGCGCTGCCGGATCTCGGCGACCGTCTCGAGGACACGCCGCGCCGGGTCGAGTTCGGTGAGCTCCTGCGACAGGTGCGCGAGGCGTACGGTCTTGCCGGTCACCACCCGGCCCGAGCGCGGCCGTACCGAGCCCTCCAGCAGCCGCAGCAGCGTCGTCTTGCCGCTGCCGTTCACCCCGACGAGGCCGACCCGGTCACCGGGACCGAGCTGCCAGGTCAGGTGCGAGAAGAGCGTGCGGTCGCCGAGCTGTACGGTCGCGTCCTCGACGTCGTAGACGGTCTTGCCGAGACGCGCGGTGGCGAAGCGCACGAGCTCGACGCTGTCGCGCGCCGGCGGCTCGTCGGCGATCAGGGCGTTCGCCGCGTCGACGCGGAACTTCGGCTTGGACGTGCGCGCCTGGGGCCCGCGCCGCAGCCAGGCCAGCTCTTTGCGCAGGAGGTTCTGCCGCTTCTCCTCGGTGGACGCCGCGATGCGCGCGCGTTCGGCCTTGGCCAGCACGTACGCGGAGTAGCCGCCCTCGTAGCGGTGGACCTGCCCGTCGGCCACCTCCCACGTGCGGTCGGTCGTCTCGTCGAGGAACCACCGATCGTGCGTGACGACGATCAGAGTACGGTCCCGCAGGTGCGCGGCGAGCCAGGCGATCGCCTCGATGTCGAGGTGGTTGGTCGGCTCGTCCAGCACGAGCATGTCGGTCTCGGGTACCAGCAGCCGGGCCAGGGCCACGCGCCGCCGCTCGCCGCCCGACATGCCCGCCACCGGGGCGTCGAGTGGGACGCCGGGCAGGAGTCCGGCCAGAATGTCGCGGGCACGCGCGTCGCCCGCCCAGTCGTGCTCGGCGCGCTCGCCGAGCACCAGCGAGCGCACGGTGGCCGACTCGGCGAACTCGTCGCGCTGGCTCAGGTAGCCGAGCCGCAGGTCGCGGTTGCGCGTGACCCGGCCCGAGTCATGGGAGGTACGGCCCGCGAGGATCGAGACCAGGGTCGTCTTGCCGTCGCCGTTGCGGCCGACGACGCCGATCCGGTCGCCGGCGGAAACGCCGAGGGACACGCCCTCGAGGAGGGGGACCGGGCCGTACGTCTTGCCGAGGTCTTCTGCGTTGATGAGGTTCACGTCGCCTCAAGATTAGTGTGCCGGGCTGCGTGGTCAGACTAGGGAGGCGCCAGGTACGGGACCACGCGCCGGGCGTACGGCGCTGAAGCGGCCCGAGGTCTCCAGGCCGCCGGCGAGTTCGGCCGCGTGCTCGGCGGATGAGGCGAGGAACGCGCAGGTCGGCCCGGAGCCGGAGACGAGAGAGCCGAGCGCGCCCAACGAACGGCCCGCCGCGAGCGCCTCCTTCAGCGCCGGGCGCAGGGACAGCGCGGCCGGCTGGAGGTCGTTGCCCAGCGCGTGGCCGAGGGCGGGTGCGTCGCCGGTCTTCAACGCCGCCATGAGGTCGTCGGAGACCCGCGGCCACTGGAGCGGACGGCCGTCGAGCCCGCGCAGCCGGTCGCACTCGGCGTACACCGCGGGCGTGGACAGGCCGCCGTCGGCGAGGCCGAAGACCCAGTGGAACTCACCCGCGACGTCCACCGACGTGAGCCGCTCGCCCCGTCCCAGACCCACGGCCGTACCGCCGAGCAGCGCGAACGGGACGTCGCTGCCGATGACGGCGCCGAGTTCCATGAGGGTCTCCGGGTCGAGCCGCGCGTCCCAGAGAGCGTCGCAGGCGACCAGCGCCGCCGCCGCGTCGGCGCTCCCCCCGGCCATGCCGCCGGCCACGGGGATGTCCTTGCGGATGTGCAGCGCGACGTCCGGCCGTACGCCCAGCCGCTCGGCGAGCAGCACCGCGGCGCGTGCCGCGAGGTTGTCCGGGCCGAGCGGCACCTCCGCGGACCCCGCCACCGAGACACTCAGCTCGCCGGCGGGGATGGCGGTCACCTCGTCGAAGATCGAGACGGCGTGGAAGACGTTGACGAGGTCGTGGTAGCCGTCCTCGCGGACGGGGCCGACGCTGAGCTCGAGGTTCACCTTGGCGGGTACGCGAACAGTGGTCACGTTCACCGGATGCTAGGGGATCCGCGGCGCCACCGGGCGATCCGGGTGAATGCCCGCGACGGTTCCGCATGGACCAGGGCGCAGCCGATAGAGCCGATGGACCGGTGCGGCCCCGGCACGGATGGGCGCCGCCACGGCGCTCGGCTCACGGCGGGGGCGGGTGCGGCGCCGGAACCGTCGCGCGTACGGGACACTGAGCAGGTGCCTGAACGACTACTCGGACCGGCGGACGTCCGCGCTCTGGCCGCCGACCTGGGCCTGCGGCCGACCAAGACTCTCGGCCAGAACTTCGTCATCGACGCGAACACGGTGCGGCGCATCGTCCGCGACGCCGAGGTCGGCGACGGCGACGTGGTCCTGGAGGTCGGCCCCGGGCTCGGCTCGCTGACCCTCGGGCTGCTGACGGCCGCGAGCCGTGTCGTCGCGGTCGAGGTGGACCGGGTGCTGGCCGACCGGCTGCCAGCGACCGTCGCCGAGTACGCCCCCGGCGTCGCCGGTCGCCTGGAGGTCGTGACCGCCGACGCCCTGCGCATCGCCGAACTCCCCGGCCCCCCGCCGACCGCCCTGGTCGCCAACCTGCCCTACAACGTGGCCGTGCCGGTCGTGCTGCACCTGCTGAGCGCGTTCCCGTCGCTGCGGCACGGGCTCGTGATGGTGCAGGCCGAGGTCGCCGACCGGCTCACCGCCGGCCCCGGCGGCAAGGTGTACGGCGTGCCGTCGGTGAAGATGGCCTGGTACGCGGCGACGCGGCGCGCGGGCAACGTCGGCCGCGGGGTGTTCTGGCCGGCCCCGAACGTCGACTCCGGCCTGGTCGCCTTCACCCGCCGCGAGTCCCCGACGGGGGTGCCGCGCGCAGAGGTGTTCACCGTGATCGACGCGGCGTTCGCGCAACGCCGCAAGACCCTGCGAGCCGCGCTGGCGGGCTGGGCCGGCTCGCCCGCCGAAGCGGAGGCGACCCTGCGCGCCGCGAACGTCGATCCCGGAGCACGCGGTGAGGCCCTGGACGTGGCGGCGTTCACCCGGATCGCCCGCCAACGCCGAGAGTCCTCCACCGTCCGCTGAAACGACCGCTGACGATCCACCATCGGCGCGGTCTCGCTCTCCGCGGCGATCGGGATCCGAGGCCCCCGACGCCTGGCGTACGGAACGCGTCACGCTCCCCCGCCCGGGGATCCGGCGCTACTCCACCGCGGCGAGCGGCGGACGCGTAATCGTCGGCGCGATCTCCTCCCGTCGATGGCAGTATCAGCACTCTGAGCTGGGTAGATGACCATTGGAATTCTCATTTGCACAGAACGTAACGGGGTGAACGATGCGGCGTCGTCGCTTGTCGGTGCTACTCGCCGTGGAGGCCGGTATCGCGCTTTGCCCGGCTTTTTCCGTACCGGTCGTCGCGAGGGCCGCCACCGACCCCGACGCGGGCCGTACGGTGAGCGCGGAGCGCGCGGGCTCGACCGCCGGGTCGACCGAGGTGGCGTTCCGTGTGCTCCCGGCGGTCGTACCGCCGCCGGTACGCGGACCATCCGCGGTCGCCGGGTCCGGCAACGACACGTCCGTCGATCTCGGCGTCGGCGGCGGCGGCCACGGCGCATCGTTGTCCGGGTCCAGTGGCCACGAGCACAGCCGCCGCGTGAGCGGTCCCCACGGCCGCGGCCCGAGCGGTCGCGGGTGGCAAGGACACGGCGCTCCGCGCTCCCATGGCCGCCCACGGCTCGCCGGGCACCATGGCCGGGCGCACAAGGCCGCGCTGCGCCACGGCAGGCTGCCGTTCACCGGCGGTGACGTCGGGCCGACCGCGCTCGCCGCCCTGGCCGCGCTTCTCGCCGGCATCGTCGCCCTGTGCGTGGCCTCCGTACGCCGGCGGCGGGGCATCACCAGGGACCGAAGACGCGCTCTCCCGTACGGCTAATCGTCGCGCACAGCTCGCCCAGGTCGAGGTCCTTCACCTCGGCGAGGCAGCGGACGGTCAGCGGCACGAGGTAGGGCGCGCCCGGACGGCCGCGGTACGGCACCGGGGTGAGGTACGGCGCGTCCGTCTCCACCAGAATCAGCTCCGGCGGCGCCACCTCGGCCGCCGCGCGC
The DNA here is from genome assembly GCA_963799975.1 of uncultured Actinomycetota bacterium. Lineage (GTDB taxonomy): Bacteria > Actinomycetota > Actinomycetes > Streptosporangiales > Streptosporangiaceae > Actinoallomurus. Next base: position 3,719,169 of record CAWCZF010000006.1, read on the forward strand.
AGGTCGCCGGCGTTCTTGAAGGTGACGTTGCCGGCGAAGCTCATGACGTAGCCGCGGTCGGCGCAGACCTTCGCCATGTCACGGTCGCCGGAGAAGCAGTGGAAGACGACCTTCTCCGGCGCACCCTCCTCGGCCAGGATGCGCAGGATGTCGTCGTGGGCGTCGCGGTCGTGGATGACCAGCGCCTTGCCTGCGCGCTTGGCGATGTCGATGTGCGCGCGGAAGGACCGCTGCTGGTCGGCCGCCTCCGCCCAGTCGCGGTAGTAGTCCAGCCCGGTCTCGCCGACCGCGCGGACCTGGGGCAGCGCCGCCAGTTCGGCGATCTCGGCCAGGACCGCGTCGGTGGCGTCGCCCGCGTCGTTCGGGTGGATCGCGACGGCCGCGTACACGTCGTCGTGTGCGCCCGCCGCCTCGGCGCACCACCGCGACGAGGGCAGGTCGTACCCGACCGTCACCGCCCGCCGGATCCCGACCGCACGGCCCGAGGCCAGGACGTCGGGGACCGGCGTCTTGAGGATGTCCAGGTGACAGTGGCTGTCGAAGACTTCGGCGGGCAACGGCTCGGGGAGCGGCGGGGCGGCCGCCTCCGTACGGCGGCTCATGCCTGTTCGAGCCGGGCCAGTTCTTCGTCCACGACCGACGGATCGAGCTTGGCGAAGAGCGGCTTGGGCGGCGCCAGCGGCGTGCCGGCCGTGATCGGCTGGGACTCCCAGCGCGCCGCGGTCGCGTACGAGCCGGTCAGCACCTGGTAGGCGGCTCCGCCGTCCTCGTCGACCTCCTGGATTTCCGGCATGCCGCTCCACTCGCCCTCGCCGCCGAGCAGCTTGTGCACCTTGCCGGAGGAGTTCGGCAGGATCGGCGTCAGCAGCGACTTGGCGTCGTCGACGAGTTGGAGCGCGACGTGCAGGATGGTCTTCATCCGCTCCGGGTCCTCGGTACGGAGCTTCCAGGGTGCCTGGTCGGAGAGATATTTGTTGGCCTCGGCGACCGTACGCATGATCTCGCTCGTGGCGTTCTTGAACCTCGACCGGGCCAGCTCCGCGCCGACCGCGTCGAACGCCTTGCGCGAGCGCTCCAGGATCGCCCGGTCGGCGTCGGTCAGCTCACCGGCCGCCGGAATCTCCCCGATGTTCTTGGCCGCGAACGACACCGACCGGTTGACCAGGTTGCCCCAGGCCGCGACGAGTTCGTCGTTGTTGCGCCGGACGAACTCCGACCAGGTGAAGTCGGTGTCCTGGTTCTCCGGGCCGGCCACCGCGATGTAGTAGCGCAGCGCGTCGACGTCATAGCGCTCAAGGAAGTCGCGTACGTAGATCACGACCTGCCGCGAGGAGGAGAACTTGCGCCCCTCCATGGTCAGGAACTCCGAGGAGACCACCTCGGTGGGCAGGCCGAGCTTGCCGAGCGCGCCCGGCTCGCCGCCCTTGTCGCCCTCGCCGTTGTAGCCGAGCAGCATGGCCGGCCAGATCTCGGAGTGGAAGACGATGTTGTCCTTGCCCATGAAGTAGTAGGACTCGGCGTCGGGACTCTGCCACCAGGCGCGCCAGGCGTCGGGGTCGCCCGAGCGCCGGGCCCACTCGACGGAGGCGGACAGATAGCCCACGACCGCGTCGAACCAGACGTAGAGCCGCTTGTCCGGCCGGTCGATCCAGCCCGGCAGCGGCACCGGCACGCCCCAGTCGAGGTCGCGGCTGATCGGCCGGGGCTGCATGTCGTCGAGCAGGTTGCGGGTGAACTTGTAGACGTTCGGCCGCCAGGACCCCTCCTTGCCCTGGAGCCAGGCGCCGAGGGTCTCGGAGAAGGCGGGCAGGTCGAGGAAGAAGTGCTCGGTCTCGACGAACTTCGGCGCCTCGCCGTTGATGCGGCTGCGCGGATTGATCAGGTCGACCGGGTCGAGTTGGTTGCCGCAGTTGTCGCACTGGTCGCCGCGCGCCCCGTCGTAGCCGCAGATCGGGCAGGTGCCCTCGATGTAGCGGTCCGGGAGGGTACGGCCGGTGGACGGGGAGATCGCGCCCATCGTGGTCTTGGGAAAGACGTAGCCGTTGGCGTGCAGCCCCTTGAAGATCTCCTGGGCGACCGCGTGGTGGTTGCGCGTGGTCGTGCGGGTGAACAGGTCATAGGACATGCCGAGGCCGTGGAGGTCCTGGCCGATCACCTTGTTGTAGCGGTCGGCGAGCTCGCGTGCGGGCAGGCCCTCCTTGTCGGCCTGCACCTGGATCGGCGTGCCGTGCTCGTCGGTGCCGCTGACCATCAGGACCTTGTTGCCTGCCATCCGCTGATAGCGGCTGAACATGTCGCAGGGCAGCGCGAAGCCGGAGACGTGCCCGATGTGGCGGGGCCCGTTGGCGTACGGCCAGGCGGGCGCGGTCAGGATGTGGCGGCTGGACATGCCCCTAAGACTAGAGGCCACACCGTCATGCCTCACGCTGATATCCGATCTGCCCGGCCGGTGCCGCCGCCCCGCTCGTGCTCAGCGGGTCAACGGTGTGCGGGCGTGCCGATCTGGTCGGTCCAGCCGTCGCCGACCATCAGCGTGGACTCGCTGGGGTCGCTCGCGACCTTGCCGTGCTCGATCGGGTAGAACTGCTTGGCAAGGACGTTCGCCGACGCGGGGTCGATGATGAGGTGCTCCTCGCCCTTGACCGTGCCATGCATCGTGGGCTGGTCGACGCGGACGGCCAGCGCCACTCCCGCCCGGCCCAGCCCGTCGCGTACGTGGCCCAGGCTCCGGATCCCGCGCTGCGCGGCGAGCATCCGGTACGCCGCCGCGCGGACCTTCGGCGTGGTCGGCGCGGTGATGACGCCGACCGCGGCGTCATAGACGTCCTTGAGGTAGGGCCGTTCCTGGGAGCCGGCACGCACCCGTGTGAGCTGGCGCTGGCGGCGCTTCCGGTCCCCCCGGACCAGCTTCTCCAGCCCCTCCGGGGTGTCCGGCAGCTTGGGCAGGGCGGCCATCGTCGTGCCCTTGGGGCCGAGCTCCAGGTACGGCTCGTGGTAGCGGCTGTCGACCGAGAACGGCTTCATGTCGCTGAGCGAGGGCGATCCCGCTCGCTCCCACGCGGCCTTGTCCGCGGGGGTGGCGAAGCTGTCCGCGATGTCGCGGTCGACCACGCGGGAGGGCTCACCCTGCCGGTAGGGATCCCAGTTCTCCCAGGTGATGCCCACGTACGCGCGGAACGGGAAGTAGGGTCCGGATCGCGGGGTGCCGTTCGCGCTCGTTCCCGCGGCCACCCGCTTGCCGGGCTGCCGGGCGCGCTCGATCGTACGGATGCGGGTGTACCAGTAGCGCCCGTGCGCAGTCGTCGGCGCCTTCTCGACGAGGGCGGCGCTGGCCAGCAGGAACGACCTCGCGTCGATGGGCGGTGGCGTACCGCGGGCGGGAACGCCCTCCGGCCCCGATGTCAGGGCAGGCACGGCGACCACTCCGGCCACCACCGCCGCCGCCGCGGCCGTACCGGCGGCGAGCATGAGCGGCCGCCGGCGGCGGGCCTCTCGCACCGCACGCGCGGGCCCGACCGGCTCGCGCGCGGTGGCGGTTATCCGCGCGAGATCGGCGGCGCGGCGGCGCCGGTAGCCGTCCTCGGCGAGCCCGTCGACGTGGGCCGCGAGCGTCTTCATCGGGTCGCTGGTGCCGATCATCTCTGCTCCTCTGTCGCGGTGGTTCATCGGGTCCTCTCCTGGATCAGTTCCATGCGGCTGACGCCGCCCGCGGTCCGTCCCCCGCCGGCCAGCCGCCGGCGGGCACGGTGCAGCCGTACGGTAAAGGTCGCCGCCGAGCAGCCGAGCACGCGCGCGGCCTGGCGTGGGGACAGGCCGTACCAGGTGGCCAGCACGATGGCCTCGATGTCCTTCTCGCCCAGCGCCGACAGGGCGGCACGGGCGGCGTCACGCTCCACGACGTTTTCGGCCACATCCGAGCCGGACAGGTCGTGCGTCGTGGTGGCCGCGGCGATCCGGTCGGCGAGCGCCTGCCGGCGGCGGCCGGAGTCGTACTGCTTGCGCAGCAGGTTTCGTGCCACCCCCAGCAGCCACGGCAACGGGGGTTCGGGCAACTGGTCCAGTCGCCGCCAGGCGACCAAGAACGTCTCGCTGACCACGTCCTCCGCCGCGTCCTGTCCGACGCGGAGCAGCGCGTACCCGAGCACGTTCCGGTAGTACCGGTCGTACAGGGCCGCGAATCGTTGGGCGGAATCGTTCACGCCTGCGTCCTTCGGGGTCGGTCGGGGCTGACGCGAAGTAGTCCCTGGCCGAGGCCGCCGATTACACCCGGTGTGAAAAGGCAGGAAAAGGGCCCCGGCGGTGCGCCGGGGCCCTCTTCGCGAAGATCTGTCAGGTGGTCTCGGCCGGGTCCTTGTCCCCGTCCTCGTCCTTGCCCTCGGCGCGGAGCGCGACGGCGAGCTTGAGCGTCTTGGCCTCGCCCGCGACCCGTACGACCGCGGCGTCCACCACGTCGGCGGCCTCCTCCGCGGGGTCGGTGACCGGCGGGTGGGAGCGGCGGCGGATGGCGAGGATGCTGACGAACAGCGACGCGAAGATCATCTGGAAGCTCATGATCAGGGCGGTCGCGGCCGGCATCACGATGCGGAGCGAGTCGCGCGGGTCGAGCTGGCCGAAGCTGTGGCCCTGCCAGTGGACCAGGGAGGCCACCAGGCCGACCAGGCCGGCCAGGGCGAGCAGGCCGCCGACGACGAGGCCGCGTTCGAGGCTCCAGGAGTCGACGATGCGCTGCACCCGCCCGTCGTGGGGCAAAAAGCCCTCTTCCATGGCGTAGACCTTCGTCAGCAGCGCGAACAGCACCGCCTGGAAGCCGATCACCAGCATCGCCGACGTGCCGACGAGTGTGTCGACGTCGAAGGCGATGTCGCCGACGTGGATCGGGCCGATGGACAGGGCGACGCTGCCGACGAAGCCGAGGGTCATCAGCAGCAGGCCGGGGATCAGGAACAGCCAGCGCGGGCTGTAGAGCATGAGGAAACGCAGGTGGCGCCAGCCGTCGCGCCACGTGCTGAGGTGCGGGGCGCGGGTGCGGCCGTCCGGGGACAGGGTGGTCGGCACCTCGCGGATGTCGTACTTGGCGAGGGTGCAGCGGACCACCATCTCGCTGGCGAACTCCATGCCGCCGGTCTGGAGACCGAGCCGCAGGATCGACTCGCGTCGGAACCCGCGCAGGCCGCAGTGGAAGTCGCCGATCTTGCTGCGGAAGAACAGCCGGCCGACGAAGCTGAGGACCGGGTTGCCGAGGTAGCGGTGCAGGGGCGGCATGGCGCCCTCCGCGATGCCCCCCTTGAACCGGTTGCCCATCACCAGGTCGGCGCCGTCGCGCAGCTCGGTCAGGAAGGGCAGCAGGGCGGTGAAGTCATAGGAGTCGTCGGCGTCGCCCATCACCACGTAGGTGCCGCGGGCGGCGCGGATGCCGCCCATCAGGGCGTTGCCGTACCCCTTGTCGGTCACCGGCACGACGCGGGCGCCCGCCTCACGGGCGAGCTGCTGGCTGCCGTCGGTGCTGCCGTTGTCGGCGATGACGACTTCGCCGTCGACGCCGTGCTCGGCGAAGAAACCGATGGCCTTCCGCACACAGGTCTCTACGGTCTCCGCCTCGTTCAGGCAAGGCATCACCACGGAGAGTTCCACGTCGTGTTCCTCCATTACCCCTCTGCCACATGCTTTGGGGGTTTCGACTAACCTCGTCATTGTTCCGACAAGTGGCGTGTGTTACCCATGATGCCCGCCGGCGAGCGACTGCGTGTTGCAAAGCCACAACCTTTGGCTCCGTATGGCGCACGCGGATGAAGGCAGGCTGGGATACAGGATAAGGGCTGTGGTGTCCAGAGAGGTCGGTCGGACTTGACAACCACGGGAGAACAGGGCGGAGACGCCGCCGCGCCGGGCGACTCGGCCGGCGCGCCGCCTGACGCGCCCAAGGACACATCGCAGGAATCCGCGGGAGACGCAGCGCAGAACACAGCGCAGGTCACGGCGCCCGGCGACGAGGAGCACGACGCCGCCGCCGGCGCCACGCGCGCGCGCCGATTCGCCCTCCCCCGCGGCATCGGAACCCCGTCCGTCGGATTCGCCGCACTCGTCTCGCTCATTCGCCGGCACCGGACGTTCGCCGCCGTCCTCGCGGGCGGCGCGCTCCTGCGCATGACCGCCATGCTGGGCTACCGCCCGGCGTCGTGGTTCAACGACTCCTTCGACTACCTCCACGTCGCGATGGCGCCGTACCCGCATCCGATCCGGCCGGACGGCTACTCGTTCCTGCTGTGGATACTCAAGCCGTTCCACAGCTTCGCCCTGGTCGCGGGCATCCAGCACCTGATGGGCCTGGCCGGCGCGGTGATGATCTACGCGTTGCTGCGCAGGAGATTCGGCCTGCCCGGCTGGGGCGCGTCGCTGGCGACGGTCCCGCTGCTGTACGACGCGTACCAGATCCAGCTCGAGCACCTGATCCTGTCCGACATCATGTTCGAGTTCCTGCTGATCTCGGTGGTCACCGTCCTGTTGTGGCACGGCAAGGCGCTGACCTGGAAGCTCGGCGGGGTGGTCGGGCTGCTCCTCGGCCTCGCCACGCTGACCCGCACCGTCGGCGAGCCGGTGCTGATCGCCGTCGTCGTGTACTTCCTGGTCCGCCGGTTCAACTGGCGTGTCCTCGTCGCCACGATCGCCTTGTGCGCGCTGCCGCTGGCCGCGTACGCGGGCTGGTTCTGGTCCTCCTACGGCAAGCCGGGCCTGACGACCAGCAGCGGCATCTTCCTGTACGCGCGGGTGACGGAGTTCGCCGACTGCAACAAGATGAAGCCGCCGGTCTCGGAGTACCCGCTCTGCAAGGACAGCAGGACCTCACACACCCCGCTGACCTTCTCCCAGGACGCGATCTGGGACCGCAACTCCCCGTTCCACCGGATCCCGGCCGCGCGGTTCACCGACTACCAGAACCAGATCGCCGGCGACTTCGCCAAGCGGGCGATCATGGCCCAGCCGCTGGACTACGCACGCGTCGTGGCCAAGGACTTCCTCTTCACCTTCCAGTGGCGCCGCACCGTCTTCCCGGACCGGGCGACGTATGAGATGTACCAGTTCGAGAAGAAGTCCGCGGCCCTGCCGAGCTGGCGCATGAGCCGCGACCGTACGGCCGCCTCCGAGGCTCACGCGTACGAGGACGGCAACGCGCGCACCCGCATCATCGACCCGTACGCCCGCGTCATACGGACCTACCAGGAGGTCGTCCACCTGCCGGGCACGCTGCTCGGCGGCATTCTCGTCATCGGCCTGGCCGGGATGGTCCCGATGTGGCGGCGCTGGGGCGGCGACGCGTTCCTCCCGTGGATCACCGCGACCGGCCTGCTGCTGGTGCCGCCGGCGACGGCCGAGTTCGACTACCGGTACGTCCTGCCGACGGTGCCGCTGGCCTGCCTGGCCGCCGCCCTCGCCTTCTCCGGCGGGCCGAGGGAGAGGTTCGGCCGGCTGCTGCGGGGCCGCGGCCGCGAGCCGGGCGTCGAGCCGGTCGAGCGGCCCTCCGGCGAGTCGTCGCCGAAGGACCCGGTGACGGCCTGAAAAGGGCCGCCCGGCCGTCGAAGCCGTGTAAAAAACGCGGAAAGAAATGGTCAGCGTGCGGATTTCCGCGCGACGACGGCATCGTACAAATCCCTTTTCGGCACGCCGTGTTCTCGCGCGACTTCGCCGATCGCCTGTTTTCTCGGCACGCCGTCGCCGACGCGCCGTTCGACCTCTTCGGCCAGCTCGGGCAGGTCCGCCTCGCCGGTGCGGTCCGGGGCTCCGCCGACGACGACCGTGATCTCGCCGCGTACGCCCTCGGCCGACCAGTCGGCCAGCTCGCCGAGCGGCCCGCGGCGCACCTCCTCATAAGTCTTGGTCAGCTCGCGGCACACCGCCGCCGGGCGGTCGGCGCCGAACCCGGCGGCCATCGCCGTCAGCGAGGCGGTCAGCCGGTGCGGCGCCTCGAAGAAGACCATCGTGCGCGGCTCGTCCGCGAGGGCGGCCAGCCGGCCCGCGCGCTCACCGGCCTTGCGCGGCAGGAACCCCTCGAAGCAGAAGCGGTCGCTGGGCAGCCCGGAGATCACCAGGGCGGTCGTGACCGCCGAGGGCCCCGGCAGTACGGTGACCGGCACCTCGGCCTCGATCGCCGCGGTGACCAGCCGATACCCCGGATCGGAGACTCCGGGCAGCCCGGCGTCGGTGATGACCAGCACGTCGCGGCCGTCCCGCAGCTCCTCGACCAGCTCGGCGGCGCGGGCACGCTCGTTCGCGTCGTAGTAGGAGACGACGCGCGCGGCCGGCGTGACGCCCAGCTCGGCGGTGAGGCGGCGCAGCCTGCGCGTGTCCTCCGCGGCGATGATGTCGGCCGAGGCGAGCGCGGCGCGGAGGCGTACGGACGCGTCCTCCGCACGGCCGATCGGCGCGGCGGCCAGTGTGAGCGTCCCGGTGATCTGCACGCCACCCATCTTCGACCCCGTGACACCCGGCCCGCATCCCGGCCCGAATCCCCGAGGGGGGTGCCCGTGAGAGCCCGGCAGGCACGAAGTGCACGATCAGCATGGTTTCCCCCCGTACGATGTCCGGGTGGTGGCGATGACAGGGTTCGAGCCCGCAGCACCCCAGACCCAGCGCGACCGGCGGACGCCATCGTTGCGCCAGTGGCTGGCGCCGGCGATTCCGGGCAGCCGGCGGATGGGGTGGATCGGCCCGCTCCTGGTGACCCTGTTCGCCGGGGTGCTGAGGTTCTATGACCTCGCCAAGCCGCGAGCCGTGATCTTCGACGAGACCTACTACGCCAAGGACTCCTACGCGCTGCTGAAGTTCGGGTACGAGCGCAACACGGTCAAGGACGCCGACAAGCTGCTCCTTCAGCACCCGCCGAACCTCCACATCTGGGCCGACGGCGGCAGTTTCGTCGCCCACCCGCCCGCCGGCAAGTGGCTGATCGCCATCGGCGAGTGGATCTTCGGCATGAACCCGTTCGGCTGGCGGTTCTCGGCGGCGCTGATCGGCACGCTGTCCGTGCTGATCCTGGCACGCGTGGCGCGCCGCATGACCCGGTCGAACCTCCTGGGCTGCGCCGCCGGGCTCCTGCTCGCCCTGGACGGCATGCACCTGGTGACGAGCCGCACCGCGATCCTCGACGTGTTCGTGATGTTCTGGATCCTGGCCGGGTTCGCCTGCCTCGTGATCGACCGCGACCTCACCCGCGCGGCGCTGGCACGCAAGATCTCCGAGGCCGGCAACGCGAGCGAACTCGGCCCGTTCGTCATGCACTGGTGGCGCATCGCCGCCGGGCTGTGCCTGGGCACGGCCGTGGCCACCAAGTGGACCGGCGTCTACTACATCGCGGTGTTCGGCCTGATGGCGCTGATCTGGGACGTCGGCGCGCGGCGCGCGGCCGGGGTGCGCCAGCCGTACGCCGGCGGGCTCGCGCTCGACGCGTTGCCGGCGTTCGTGTCCCTGGTCGTGGTGAGCGGCATCACCTATCTGTCCTGGTGGAGCGGCTGGATCTTCAACGCGGGCGGCTGGGGCCGTGGCAAGGTCGCGAGCAATCCGATCACCGCGTTCTTCCAGGCGATGCCGCGGCTGGCCGACTACCACCAGCAGATGTGGCACTTCCACACCACGCTCACCGTCAAGCACGACTACCAGTCGTGGCCCTGGAACTGGATGGTGCTCAAGCGCCCGGTCGCGTTCTTCTACACCGAGCCGACCGGCTGCGGCGCGACCAAATGCTCACGCGAGGTCCTCGGCATCGGCACTCCCGCGATCTGGTGGGTCTCGATCGTCACGCTGCTCGTGCTGGCCGGCTGGTGGCTGGTGCAGCGCGACTGGCGCGCCGGCGCGACGCTCGCGGGCTTCCTGGCGGGCTGGCTGCCCTGGTTCTACTTCGGCTTCGGCCACCGCACGATGTTCCTGTTCTACGCGACGCCGATGCTGCCGTTCATGGTCCTCTCGATCGTGCTGGTGATGGGCATGATCCTCGGCCCGGCCGACGCGCTGCCGATGAGGCGCTTCCTGGGCGCTGTCGTCACCGGGGCGTACGTTCTGATCGTGCTGGCGAACTTCTACTACCTGTATCCGGTGCTCGCCGGGCAGATCATCCCCTACGACGCCTGGCACCAGCGGATGTGGTTCAACTCATGGATCTGAACGCATGTACGCGCGTCTGGCGCGGCGGCAAGCTGGAGAAGGAGAACTTCCCGGCTTCGGAGCTCAGCGACTACTTGGACGAGTCCGGCACGATCGTCTGGCTGGACCTGTGCTCGCCCGGCGCCGAGGGCCTGCAGATCATCAGCGAGGAGTTCGGTCTTGACCCGCTCGCGGTCGAGGACGCGCTCAGCCAGCACGAGCGCGCCAAGCTGGACCGCTACGAGGGGCACCTGTTCCTCAACGCCTACTCCGTACGCCTCGACGGCGAGACCGGCGAGCTGGCGACCCACGAGATCTCGGCGTTCATCACCGACCGCGCGCTGGTGACCGTACGCGGCGACGAGGAGTTCGACGTCGACGCGCTCAAGCAGCAGTGGGACCAGTCGCCGGACCTGGCCGAGCACGGCGTCTCCTACCTCCTGCACGGCCTGCTCGACCTCATCGTGGACGGCCACTTCGACGCGGTGCAGTCGCTCGACAACGAGATCGACGGGCTGGAGGAGAAGCTCTTCGCCGACGAGGTGCCGGGCAAGGACGCACAGCACCGCAGCTTCCGGCTGCGCAAGAGCCTGACCCTCCTGCGCCGGGTGGTCCTGCCGATGCGCGAGGTGGTCAACACGCTGCTCCGCCGCGACCTCGACGTCGTGCCGGAGTCGATGACGCCCTACTACCAGGACGTGTACGACCACGTGCTGCGCGCGACCGAGTGGACCGAGAGCCTGCGCGACGTGGTGACGAGCCTCCAGGAGACCCGCATCGCGCTTCAGGGCAACCACCTGAACCAGGTGATGAAGAAACTGACCGGCTGGGCGGCCGTGATCGCGGTCCCGACGGCCGTGACCGGCTTCTACGGGCAGAACGTCCCCTACCCGGGCAACGGCAAGGAATGGGGCTTCGTCTCCAGCCTGGTCATCCTCATCGGCACCGCGCTGGCCCTCTACGCCGTCTTCAAGAAACGCGACTGGCTCTAGCGCGTGCCGGTCAGAGGACGGCTCCCCGTGCGTACAGCATGGTGAGCACCAGCGTGATCACCGGGATCGAGACGCGGAGCAGGGGCGGGGAAACGCCACCGCGCCACCGCCGCACGCCGCATGGCGCGGCCGGCAGCCACCGCGCGAGCCGGGTGCCGTGCCGCCGGGCGAGCGCCAGGGCGGCGCACCAGGCGGCGCCGTAGCCCACCAGGACCCACGACGGCTGTTCGCCACCGGGGATGGCGAGCACGAGCCACGCCGCGGCCAGCGCGAACGCGACCACGGTGGCCGCCAGCAGCGGGCGTGGGACCGATTACGCGCCGGCCGAGCAGCCAGGCGGCGGACAGCAGCAGCGCGCCGAGGACCGCGGCGAGGAGCGCGCGGATCCGCAACAGGGTGTTCGCGGCCGTGGATACCGATGGGCGTACTTCGGAGTCCAGGATCTTCGGGCGTTCCTAGGGCTCGGCGTCGCGGGGCGGAAGGCTCTGCACCAGGGTGCAGTCCGGGAAGCCGGGCCCGAGGTCGGCCGGCCGGCCGCGCCGCTCGCAGAAGACCTCGTCGTAGGTCTTGCGCCGCCCGTCCGGTGCGGTGGCGTCCGGGTCGGGGATGAACTCCTTCGCGTACGGGACCTGGTGCCGCCGCTCGGGATCGCTCTGCGCGACGGTGACCGACAGCAGTGCGGAGCCGGCGAACACCGTGAACAGGGCGACGAGCACCGCGATCGCCCCACGTACGTGCGCCGGCGCGGCGAACCGGTCGATCCCCACCGGGCTCTCGCCCGGCAGCGCGCCGCCGGAACCGCGCAGCGACCGGGCCAGCGCGCGGATCGCGACCAGGTTCCCGGCCCGGTGGTCGATCCAGTGGAACCGCCGCAGTTCGCCGCCCTCCTCGGCGAGCCGGACGCTGGAGGCGAGGACGACGATCGTCTCCTTCGGCCGCAGGAGCCCGGCCGCCCAGGACCACGTCGTCGTATTGCTCAGCACCACCAGGCGTACGTCGGGGTCGGTGTCGTCCTCGGTGAGTCCGGCGCCGCGGAACGCGCGGGTGAGGCCGGCGGCGATCGGGGCGTCGGCCGCGGAGTTGCTCACCCCGAAGCTCCGCACGGCGTCGGCGGGCCGCGGGCCGGGAACACGGACGGACCGGCGGCCGATGGCGCGCACCCACAGCCAGGGCGGGCCTTCCCCGGTGGGCAGCCAGCGGAAGACCGCCGGGGTGCGCGCCAGGCACCTGATCGCGATGAGGTTGATCGGCAGGAGGGCCAGTTCGGTCAGGACGTGGTAGGCGGCGAAGTATCCGTTGGAGGTGCGGAAGGCCGTGACGTCGACCTGGCCGTGCAGGAGCGCGTCGACCAGGCCGCTGATGAGTTGCCCGATGACGGCGAAGAAGGGAACCGCGCCGAGGAGGGCGATCAGCACCGACGGGTAGCGGAAGTCGCGGTTGGCGAAGCCCCTGAGCAGGCCGGCGAGGTAGGCCAGAAACGCCACGCAGGCGAGGGGGATGCCGACGGCGGCGCTCCACGGCCCCGATCCGGGCGACAGCGGATCCTCGTCGGCCCAGATCGCCCGTGCTCCCAGCAGGAGGTAGACCAGCACCGCGAGAAAGTCACACGCCAGCGCGAAGGCCACGGCGAACACCGGCGACGGCAGGCAGACGCCGCCACGGGCGACCGGCGTGCGGAACGCATGCCCGTCGCGTACGGACCTGGCCAGCGCCCTGGCCGCCGGCTCGAAACGCCGCCGCAGGTCGGCCGACGGCGCGCCGGCCAGGCCCGCCGGCAGCGTGGCACGGCGGAAGACCGCCACCCGTACGGGCGTGCCACTCTGCTGTGCCCGCTGCCACTCGCGCGCCACCTGCACCGACGCGACCGCGGCCGGAGAGGCGAGGACGACCAGCGCGGCCGCGCCGTCGATGGCCTCCTCGATCTCCTGGTTCCAGTCACTGCCCGGGGTCAGGCGTTCGAGGTCGAGCCAGGGATCGAGGCCCTCCTCCTCCAGGAGGCCGGCGAATTGGAGCGCGGCGTGCAGATCCCGCCGCGAATAGCTGACGAAGACGCGTGTCCGCCCGGTCCGCTCGTCCGCCACGAGCACCAGTCTCCGCCGTGCTCGCACCGTAGCGCACCGATCACGGCGAGTCCGGAACCGGCCAGGCCAGGACGAGGGCCCGGCCGTCACCCGCTCAGCCGAGGTCGGCCGGGTCGGTGTTGGCGCCGCAGCAGATGACGGCCACGCGCTCGCCGGCGGCCGGTTCGTAGGCTCTGGTCAGCAGGGCGGCGTAGGCGGCGGCCGCGCCGTGTTCGACCGCCAGGTGCAGGTCCGCCCACAGGGCGCGGCGGGCGGCGATCACGTCCTCGTCGCTCACCAGCAGCGACTCCACTCCCGTACGGCGGGCCACCGCGAAGGCGATCTCTCCCGTACGGCGGGCGCCCAGGGAGTCAGCGGCCACGCCCGACACCTCCGTGTCCACCGGCTCGCCCGCCGCCAGTGCCGCGTTGAAGGACCGGCAGCCGACCGGCTCGACCGCGACCACGCGGGCGCGGCCCTCCAGGGCGGCCGCGATCCCCGCCATCAGGCCGCCGCCGCCGACCGAGACCAGCACGGTGTCGACTCCCCCGGTCTGTTCCTCCAGTTCCAGCGCCAGCGTGCCCTGGCCCGCGCACACCTCCGGCTGGTCGTACGGATGGCAGAACAGCGCGCCCGTCTCGGCGGTCCGCTTCTTGGCGGCCTCGTACGCGTCGGCGTACTCCCGGCCGACCTGATGCACCGAGGCGCCGAGGGCGCGCAGGCGTGCGACCTTCACGGCCGGCGCGGTCGCCGGGACGTACACCTCGGCGGGCAGCGAGAGTTCGCGGGCAACGTAGGCGGCGGCCAGGCCCGCGTTGCCGCCCGACGCGGCGATCACGCCCGCCGCAGGCAGGCCGCCGCGCTCGGCGGCGGACAGGACGCGGTTGAACGCGCCACGTGCCTTGAACGAGCCGGTGTGCTGCAACTGCTCCAGCTTGAACCAGCGGCCGTCCGCGGCGAGGACCGGTGTACGGCGGACGCGGGAGCCCAGGCGTACGCGGGCGGCTTCCACGTCGGTGCGAGAGATCATTCATCCACGGTAGGGAACCGGCGCTCAGCGGTCCACGAGGGCGAACATCCGCTCCCATCGGTCGGCGACCAGGTCGGCGGAGAAGCGCCGTACCGAGGTGCGCGCCCGCCCGCCCAGCCTGGCGCGCAGCGTTTCGTCGCCCATCAGGCGGCCGAGTTCCTCGGCGAACGCCATCGTGTTGCCCGGCTGCACGAGCAGCCCGTCCGACTCGTGCGTGATCAGTTCGCGTACGCCCGGCGCGCAGTCGAAGGCCACCGTGGGCAGCCCGTACGCCATCGCCTCCAGCACCGACATGGGGAAGCCCTCCACCCGCGAGGACAGTGCGAAGATCGACGCGTCGGTCAGCGCGCCCTCCACGTCGGCGGTGGTGCCGCGAAACTCCACGGTGCCGCCCAGGCCCAGCTCCGCGGCCTGCCGGCGCAGCGCTTCCTCCTCGGGCCCGGATCCGTAGAGACGCAGCCGCCAGTCCGGGAAGCGGCCGGTCACCTCCGCCCACGCCTCCAGCATCATGTCCTGGCCCTTCTCGAAGGACAGCCGCCCGAGGAGCGCGACCACCGGCCGGGAGAGGTCGGGGTAGGCCGACGGCGCGACGTGCAACGGGTTCGGCATGAAGTCGGCATTGGACATGTGGTCGCGTGCCCAGGAGTCGGCGTCCTCGGTGCTCAGCACGAGGAAGCGCTGCGCGTCCGCGAAGTAGCGCTTCACCCGCGCGTACCTGCTGGAGGTCTTGGTGGCCTGGTAGGACTCGTGGCTCATGCCGATGACCGGCAGGCCGGCCGTGTCGGCGAGCGCGACCCACTCCATCGCGTGCACCTGTGCCGCGATGACGACCCCGCCGGGCGCCGCGCGGCGGAACAGGCCGCTCAGGGTGGCCGCGCCCCGCCGCTGCACCGAGCGCCGGTACGCCCCGCGCGGCCCGTCGCGCCGGCGCGGCGGCGGTGTCTCGTGCAGCACGGTCAGGTCGTACGGCAGGTCGCGGCCGTGGTCGTGCGGCTCGTCGGCGTGCGTCACGCCGATCACGTGCACGCGGTGGCCGCGCCCGGCGAACAGCCGTCCGGCGTGGTGCACCCAGCGCTGGAGGCCGCCGAGCTCCTCGAAGTTGTTGCAGACGATGAAGATGTCACGCATCCCGGCCTCCACGGACATCCCGGCCTCCACGGAAGAAGCGGTCGACGACCTGCCTGGCGGCATCACCTTGGTCGTATTCGCCGTAGCGCTCGACGAATCCACGCCGCTGCTTGGCGTACGTCACGGCGAGGCCGCCTGAGTCGGCGAGGGCGGCGAACAGGTCACGCGGTTCGGACAGGACCGGGCCGGGCGCCTCCTGCCGCAGGTCGAAGTACGTGCCGCGGGTGCGGGTGTAGTCCTCCAGGTCGGGGGCGAACAGGATCATCGGCCGGTCGAGCAGCGCGTAGTCGAACATCAGCGAGGAGTAGTCGGTGACGAGCACGTCCGCGAGCAGCAGCAGCGACGTTACGTCGTGGACCGCGGACACGTCGCGTACGACGCCGCGCAGGCTCGGCGGCACCACCGCGGTGTTGAGGTAGTGCGGCCGCATGAGGAGGACGTGCGTCTCGCCGAGCGCGGCGGCGAACTCCTCCAGGTCGAAGGGCGGCTCGAAGGTCTTGAGCGCCTTGCCGTTCGGCCCGGCGCGAAACGTCGGCGCGTACAGCACGACCGTGCGCTCGTCGCCGTCGAGCCGCAGCCGCTCGGCCGTCTTGGCCATCTCCTCGGCCGGCGCGCCGCACACGAGCGGGTCGTTGCGCGGGTATCCGCTGCGGATCAGCTCCGCGCGCACGCCGAGCCCCTTCGCCAGGGTGCGTGCGTCGTGCTCGGAACGGATCAGGAAGGCGTCGTAGCGGTCGACGGTCTGCTGGAAGCGGCTCCGCTGGGCCCGGGTGCCGCGCTTGACCTGCGGCTCGTCGAACCCCATCCGCTTGTACGCCGAGCCGTGCCAGGTCTGGATGTAGGTCGTCTGCGGGCGCTTGGCCGCGTCGCGGGGAAAGCCCTGGTTGTCGACCCAGTGGCCGGCACGCGCCAGCGCCAGGTAGTACCCCCAGGAGCCGCGGCGCACCAGCTTGGCCTCCTTCGGGAAGCCGGCCCGGCTCTTGGCGTAGGACCAGATCGCCGTGTGGCCGGTGCCCGACCTGCGGAGTTCCTCGTAGATGTAGCGCGGGTTGTCGGAGTACTGCTTGCCGAGGTGGCTCTCGAAGACGATCGTGTCGCGACGGACCGGCAGGCGTACGAGCAGGCGGTTGTAGACGGCGAGTTTGGTACGGCGGCGGGTGAAGACCGCACGCCATCTCCGCTCGGCGCGCAGCAGCGCCGTCCACCAGCGCCGTCCGCGGCCGGTCGAGGTGAGCCGGCGCAGGGCGGCGAGCGTCACGCGTCCGGCACGGCCGTGCGCCACGAGCCGGAACGCCATCTCACCGTTCTCCGGGACGTACGCCTCGAAGTGGTCGCCGGCCAGCCGGGTCAGGCGGGGTCGGATCGGCACCGACATCTCCATCGGGTCGTTCGCGAACAGCCGGATGAACAGCTCGTCGTCGCCGACGTTCAGCCGGATGCGCAGGCCCCAGCTCTGGTCGAAGAAGCCGAGCGGGCGTACGTCGCGGCCCGGCACGACGTCGGCGCGCCACCGCAGGCGCCCATCCGCGTGCGTCACCTCGGCGGGCACCGCGAAGAACCGGCCCGTACGGCTGCGGTCGCGAAACTCCAGGCGCGCGCTCAGCCGCGCGTCCGCGCCGATCCGGTTGAGCGGGTTGACGACGTCGCCGGAGAGCCGCAGCGCCGTCCCGGCGCGCTCCATCGCGGTGACGCGGCCGCCGGGGTTGAGCGACTTGAGCGGCAGGGAGTGGATGCCGAGTTCGGTGACGTCGAGGACGCGGCGTCCCTCCTCGGTGTCGAGGTGGTCGCCGGACCAGTAGATCCGGCCGTCGCGCTCGACCAGCGGCGCGGTCAGCCGCGGACGGCCGGTCTTGCCCTTCCCCACGTAGTCGGCGGCGGTGATCGCCCCCTCGTAGTCGCCGCGGGCGACCATGAAGCCGATGATCGCCTGGAGCTCGTGCGCCTCGTCGTACGCGCGCGGGTCGATCGTGGTCATGTACTCGCGCGCCAGGGACAGGAAGGTCGCGCGATACTCCCGGTCGCGGCTGCGCAGGCCGCGGACGTACAGCAGCAGGTCGTGGTTGAGGAACTTCACGTCCTTGGACAGCTTGAGGTCGCCGGCCCCGTACCGCGCGTACACCGCGTCGATGCGCCGGAAGATCTCCAGCCGGTCGGAGAAGCTGCGCAGCTCGGCCCGCTGGTTGGTGATCGAGAGCCCGTTCTCGTAGATCATCCAGTTGTAGACGCGGTGCGGGATGATCGCGATCTTCCGTGCGGCGAGGTAGGCCTGCGTGCTGAACAGCAGGTCCTCATAGTGCAGCCGCTCCACGAACCGCAGTCCCTCGCGGTCGAGGAAGTCGCGCCGGTAGAGTTTGTTGGTCGCCAGCGTGTCGTACAGCAGCTCAGGGTGCTCGCGCACCGAGGCGTAGACGCCGCGCTCGCGGTAGACCGCCCGGTACCAGGCGCGCTCCTCCCCCTTGTCCGGGAAGACGCGCCAGCAGCAACCGGCCACGAGCTCGGCGGCGCTCTCCTCGGCCGCGGCCACCAGGTTGCGGCAGGCGTGCCGGTCGAGCGTGTCGTCGCTGTCGAGGAACATCAGGTACGCGCCGTGCGCCGCCGCGATGCCGTCGTTGCGCGGCTGGCCGCAGCCGCCGGAGTTCTCGGTGCGGTGGATCACGCGTACGCGGCCCGGCTCGGCGGCGGCGAGGGCGTCGGCCACCGCGGGCGTACGGTCGGTGCTGGCGTCGTCGACGATCACCACCTCGACGTCGCGGTGGGACTGGCCGAGCGCGGAGCGCACCGCGCCCGGCAGGCGGCCCGCGTCGTTGTAGGCGATGACGACCACGGTGACATCCGTCATTTGCGGCACCCCTCAGGCGACGTGCGTACTCGGTGCGTACCCGGATCGGCGATCGCCCGTTTGGGCGGTTCCTTAGGATCAGTGGTGTGCCGCGTGAACACATCCTGATCGTGGAGGACGACGCCGTCATCGGGGCGGAGCTGCTCAAGGCCCTGTCCGCGAGCGGTTATGAGGCGAGCCTGGCCACGACCGGGCAGACGTCGCTGGCCGACTCCCGCATCCACCCGCCCGACCTGGTGCTTCTCGATCTCGGTCTGCCCGACATCGAGGGCGTCGAGCTGTGCCGGCGGCTGCGCGCCGCCCTGCCGCAGACGGTGATCGTCGTGCTGACCGCGCGCACCGAGGAGTTCGAGGTCGTGGTGGCGCTCGACGCCGGGGCCGATGACTACCTGACCAAGCCGTTCCGGCTCACGGAATTGGTCGCCCGGATCCGTGCCCACCTGCGCCGCCGCGGCGCGACGCCCGACGACGGCGTGGTCACGGTCGGGCGGGTACGCCTCGACCTGCCCGCGCGCCGGGTGCACGCGGGCGACGCGGAGGTGCTGCTGCGGCCCAAGGAGTTCGATCTGCTGGCGGCGCTGGTGGCACGCGCCGGCGAGGCGGTAACCCGCGAACAGCTCATGGACGAGGTGTGGGACGAGAATTGGTTCGGCCCGACAAAAACCCTCGACGTGCATGTATCCACTCTTCGCCGAAAGCTCGGGAAATATGCGCACATTACAACCCTCCGCGGCCGTGGCTACCGCTATGAACGCGACGCGGTCAGGGAACAAGAATCCAATGGGGGCGATGACTAACGGCGGCTACGCTATCCAGTCGCGGGCAAAAGAAGGCTAAACGTAGGGGGTGAAGAATGCCTGATGATAAGGCGTCCCCCTTCGGCTTCGGCCAAGGAACGGGCAAGGGCGAGTCCGATGCCGTGCCCGTCCGCGGGCGCGCGGAAGACGTCCTGCCCGCCGGGGATCCCCGGTCCGGCGTCGGTGACGTCGATGGCGAGACCGCTGCCGAGATCGGTCGCGGCCACCGAGACCGGCGGCCGCCCGTGGGTGACCGCGTTGTCCAGCAGAACGTGCAGGATCTGGCGTACGGCGGCGGCCGAGGCCCGCACCTCGGGCAGCCCGTCCGGCACGTGCACGCTCACGCCCGACCGCGCCCGCACCTCATCCAGCAGCGCCGCCACGTCGAGCACGCCGCGGTCGCCGGCGCTGCCTCTGGCGAGCCGCACCAGGTCCTCGATGATCTCCTGGAGATACTCCCCGCGCTCCAGCGCGGTGTGGATCACCGCCGCCGAGTCGCTCTCGTGCAGCCCCGCCTCCAGTCCCAGCAGCAGGCCGGTCAGCGGAGTGCGCAACTGATGTGACACGTGGGCACTGAACGCGCGCTCGCGGTCCAGCACGTCGCCGAGCCGCCGGGCGGTCGCCTCCAGCGCCTGGCTCGCGGCGTCGGCCTCGCGCACGCCGACCGTACGCGCCCGGATGCTGAAGTCGCCGCTGCCGAGGGCCTGCGCGTCCCTGGTCAGGCGTTCGAGCGGCGCGGCGAGACGCACCGCCTGCCGCCGCGCGACCACGGCGGCGAGCCCGACGACGAGGATCGCCAGCGCGCCCATGAGCAGCCAGGCGCGCTCGACCCGCTCCGTGACGCGCTCGTACGGCGTGGCCACCCGAATCACCGCGACGATGGACTCGTCGGAGGGCACGGGCGCGGACACGGTCAGCAGGCCGTGCTCGACGGCCTCGTGCACGTCGCCGTCGCCCGCACGGCCCGCGACCCAGGAGCGTTCCGGCCCGCTCCCCGTGACGCGCCGGCCGCCGAGGGTGTAGACGCCGACGGTCAGCCGGCCCGACATCCGGGTCACGAGCGGCACCGTCCGAGGCCGGCTCGCGATGCTGTCGGGCACGGCCGCCGAGATGCGGGTCGCGTCGCGTTCGAGCGAGACGATCGCCTCGTCGCGGTACAGCCGCTGCACCGCGATGGCGAGCGGGAGCGCGAACAGCACCACCGCCGCGGCCGCCACGCCGACGATCGCGACCAGCACCCGGCGCCGCAGCGGCCGGCCTGCCGGAGGGTTACCGCTCATCCCGACATTCTGCCCTCGGTACGGACATGGCCGGGACGCGGCGGTGAGACGCCCGTCAGCCGCAGATGTTCTTCAATGACACGCCGCTCGCGGTGTCGACCGGCCGGGTCGTGTGGGTGCCGGGGCGTCGCGTGCGTCCCGCCGTCGGTGTGGTGGACACGACCGGCTTCGGGTGCGCGCTCGTGTAGATCGCCCGCGCCGCCGCCGTGCGCATGACCGGCAGGCTCGGCTCGTAGACGTGGAAGCCGGGGATCTTGTCCGGGTTGAAGGGCAGGCTGCTGATGTCGGCGCCGTGCTTGACCGTGCCGGACAGCTTGACCAGGGCCGGCAGGAGCGCCGCGGGGATGTTGGTGGAGATCGTGCTCTTGGCGGCGTTGGCGAGCTTCTCGAAGTGCGTGACGACCTTCTGCGGGTCCGCCTGGTCGGCGATGTCCTTCATCAGGCACTTCTGCCGCTCCATGCGGAAGAAGTCGTTGTCCGCGTCGCGTGACCGGCCGTACCAGAGGGCCTGCGTGCCGTTCAGGTGGTGGGTGCCGGCCGGGAGGTAGCCCGTCGGCGGGCGCGTCTGCACGCCGTTCACGATCTCGCCGCCGATCGGCAGCCGCTTGTTGATGTGCACGGTCACGCCGCCCATGGCGTTCACGATGTCCTTGAACCCGTCGAGGTTGACCAGGACGTAGTAGTCGAGTTTGAGGTTCAGCAGGTAGCCGATGACGTCTTCGATCAGGTGCGGTCCGCGCTGGCCGCGCTTGTAGCCCGGCACCAGTTCCGGGTGCTGCTCGCCCTGGATGTAGAGCTCGTTCAGCAGCCCGACGCCGCCGGGGTGCTGGGGGTTCGGCGCGTCGCCGGTGTAGCCGTAGGGCCACTTGCTTCGCAGCCGCGGCGGCACCGGGAACTTCTGCAGGCTGCGCGGCAGGCTGAGCAGCACCGTGTTGCCGGTGTGGGTGTCGATGCTGGCGACGGTCATGCTGTCGGTGCGGATGCCGGTACGGTCCTTGCCGCCGTCGCCGCCGAGCAGCAGGATGTTGACCCGCGGCCGGTTCTTCCAGGGGTTCGAGGCGTTGATCGCCGCGCCGGAGTGGTCGTCGCCGGGGAAGATGCTGGCGAGCGTGTCGCGCAGGACGAAGGTCGCGTTGGCCGCGTACACCAGCGGCGTGCAGACCATCAGCGCCAAGATCACGACGAGGGCGCCCGAGGTGACCTTCATCGCGGTCGGCAGGCCGGGCGGCCGTGCGACCTGGAAGGAGCGGATGACGATCGAGCCCCACACGAGCGCGAGGACGAGGATGCCCACCGTGACCGCGTCGAGCCAGGAGCTCTGAACGGCCATCTGCTTGAGGTCGTCCTGGAACGCGAACGCCGCGGCCGCCCCGCCGAACACCAGCAGGGCCAGCAGCCCCATGAGGGTGAAGCCGACCGCGCGGCGACCGGCCCAGATGTGGGCGATGCCCCAGATGAAGGACGAGGCGACGGTCAGGCCCAGGGCACGCCAGAGCCCGGCGACCGGGACCGGCTCACGGCCGTTCACCGCCCGCGCTCCATACTGACGCCCTGCCATGGAAGTCTCCTGATCCTCTGCCCGTGGCCGTTCCGCCCGCTGCGCGGGCGTGCTGCCACACCGTGCGGTGTGCAAAGTGAGTGAATAGAAGCAGTCAGTAACCCGTGGCGATGACTGCTGGATCCTACCGCACGTATCACCCCACCTGCCGCGATTGGCCGCTTAGGCGCCGTCCCCGTACCAATCGGGGGTAATAAGGAAAGGACGAAGCCGGGTCAGCCGCCGCGTACATATTCCGCGCGCCCTTTCATCCGCATGCCGTCGACAACGAGACCGACCGGTTCTTGTGCTGGTCAGAACCTGTCGAGGGGCTGTGCCGCGGACTCGCGCTCGCGCTCGGCTCGGCAGAGCCGCTCGCGGTGGGCGTCGCCGCCGGATTCCGTGCGTTCTCGCTCTCGGCGATCGCTCGGGCGGCCGCGCGCCGCATCACCGAGGCCTGGGGGTTTACGACATGGAACTGCGGCGGCACGAACATCAGGCTCGTGACCTGTGCCCCGCGCTTCATCGTCCCGGACAGCCGTACGAGCGCCGGGAGCATGGCGGCCGGGATGTTCGTGGAGATCGTCTTCTTGGCGGCCGATGCCAGCTTCTGGAACCTGGTCAGCACCCGCTGCGGGTCGGCCTGCTCGGCGACGTCCTTCATCAGGCACTTCTGCCGGCCCATCCGGACGAAGTCGCTGCTGGAGGTACGCGACCGGCCGAACCAGAGGGCCGCCTTGCCGTTCAGGTGCCGGTTGCCGGCCTTCAGGACACCGGCGGGCGCGCTGCCGTCCTCCGGGCCGCCGTACGGGATGTCCTGCGGAATGTGCACGTTGACCCCGCCCATCGCGTCCACGATGCCGGCGAAGCCGAACAGGTTGACCAGGATGTAGTAGTCGATCGGCTGGCCCAGGAGATAGGAGATCTCCTCGCTCACGAGCTGGGGGCCGCGGCGGCCCTTGCCGTAGCCGGGCATCAGCGACTTGTCGTCCTCGGCGTCCTGGTACAGCTCGTTCAGCAGCCCCTGGTCGCCGGCCGACACCCCGGTGAACCCGTTCGGCCACCGCGAGCGCAGCCGCGGGATCACCGGGAAGGACTGGAGGTTGCGCGGCAGGCTGAGCAGGACGGTGTCGCCGGTGTGGGTGTCGATGCTCGCGAGCGTCATGCTGTCGGTGCGCACGCCGAGCCGGTCCCCGGCGCCGTCGCCGCCGAGCAGGAGGATGTTGACGCGCGGCTTGTCCTTCCAGGGGTCGGCGACGTTCTTGACGACCGGCGGATGCGTGTCGTCGCCGTGGAAGATCGAGCCGATCGTGTCACGCAGCGTGTAGGTGTCGCGCGCGGCCCAGGCGAGCGGCGTGCAGACGCCGATCACGAGGACCACGACCATCCCGCCGGCGAGCACCTTCGGCAGCGTCGCCAGCCCGCGCGGGCGGACGATCGTGTACGACCGGACCACGACCGCGGCCCATACGAGGGCGAGCACGAGGAGGCCGATGGTGATGCCGGCCAGCCAGTCGCGCTCGACCGCGATCTGCTGGAGGCCGTCGCGGTAGTAGAGCGTCACGACGACGGCACCGCCGATGAGGGCCGCGAGGAGGCCCATCAGGAGGAATCCGGCCACGCGGCGGCCCGCGGCCACGTGGGCGACGCCCCACACGACGGCGGACGCGACGGTCAGGCCGAGGGCATGCCAGAGCGAGCCCTCCGGCCGGCGAGCAGGCCCGGTGTCCTGGTCATCCTCGACGGAGGGTGAGGCCTCGGCCGACGGCGAGTCCTCGGCGGAGGGTGAGACCTCGGCCTGCCCCATATGCACTCCTCTATCCCGAGTTGGGAGCATAGGTACCCAACCTGTACGAGACGCGTAAAACCGGCACTCAGATTGCGAGGTGAACGACGCGGCACGGAGGGTGACGGCGGAACCTGAGTCGCGAAAGCCTACGCTTGCTTTGACGACGCGAACGTGTCACGACGCAACATATTGGTTTTTGTCACTTTTTGCCCCATGTTTCGGCCATCGCGGGCTCCCGCGTCTCACGGGCCGCACATGCCTCACGAGTGCCACGGATCTCGCGGGAGGCGGCCGTACCGGGGCTGTCATCATGGCGCGGTGACCCCCGGTATCTCCTCCGCTCACTGGCCTGGCACGCTCCGGCCCTACCAGGCGGCCGCGCTCGACGAGCTCGCCGCGGCATGGGCGGCCGGCCGGCGGCGCGCCTGGGTGGTGCTGCCGCCGGGCGCGGGCAAGACGCTGATCGGGCTGGAGGCCGCACGGCGCCTGGGCCGCCGGATCGTCGTCCTGGTCCCGAACACCGCCATCCAGAACCAGTGGATCGCGCACTGGCGCGCCTTCACGCCCGCGACGGCCACGGCGGGCGCGGACCGCGCGCTCACCGCGGACGTCACCGTGCTCACCTACCAGTCACTCGCCGTCTTCGACCCCGAGGCCGAGACCGACGCGGAGGGCCACGGCCGCAGCCCGATGCGCCGGCTGCACGCCAACGGCCTGGAGCTGATCGCCCGGCTGGCCGCGGCCGGCCCGCTCACCCTGGTGCTCGACGAGTGCCACCACCTGCTCGACGTCTGGGGGCGCCTGGTCGCCGAGGTGCTCGACCGATTGCCCGGCGCGCTCGTCCTCGGCCTCACCGGCACGCCGCCGGAGTCGCTGTCACCCGCCGAGGCGGCGCTGGTCGACACGCTGTTCGGCGCCCCGATCCTGGGCGCCTCGATCCCGGCGCTCGTACGCCAAGGGCATCTCGCGCCGTTCGCCGAGCTGGCCTGGCTGACGCCGCCGACGGCCGCCGAAGCCGAGCACATCGCGGGCGAGGCCGAGCGCTTCGCCGAGCTGACCACCGACCTCGTCACCTCGACGGACTTCCTCACCTGGCTGGACGCGCGGTTCGCCGGGCAGACCCGCGCGATCCCGTGGGCCCGGCTGGAGAAGGACGAGCCGCGGCTCGCCGCGGCGGCGCTGCGGATGCACCACGCCGGGCTGCTCGCGCTGCCGGAGGGCGCGCGGCCGCGCGAGGAGCACCGGCACGCGCCGTCGGCCGAGGACTGGGTCGCGCTGCTGGACGACTTCGTGACGAACGCCGAGGTCGGCGAGGACGTGATCGAGGCCGTGCGCCGTGCGCTGCCCGCGGTCGGCTACCGGCTCACCCGGGCCGGCGTACGCTCCGGGCAGTCGCCGGTGGACCGCGTGCTGGCGCGCAGCGCCGCCAAGACGTACGCCACCGTGGAGATCGCGGCCGCCGAGGACGCCGCGCTCGGGCCGCGGCTGCGCGCGCTGGTGCTCTGCGACCACGAACGCGCCGGTGCGCGCCTGCCCGCAGGCCTGCGCGGGGTGCTGGAGGCCGAGGCGGGATCGGCCTGGCTCGTGCTCGGCAACCTCGTCGCGGACGCGCGCACCCGGGCGCTCGGGCCGATGCTCGTCACGGGAAAGACGGTCGCGGCCGGTCACGACACGGCACGCGCGTTCGTGGCCTGGGCGGACCGGCCCGACCTCACGATCACCGAGGACGACGGACTGTGCGTCATCGGCGGCCCGTGGTCGCCGCGTACGTGGGTGGGCCTGGTCACCGCGTTCTTCGAGCAGGGACACTGCCGGGTCCTGGTCGGCACCCGCGCGCTCCTCGGCGAGGGCTGGGACGCGCGGGGCGTCAACGCGCTGGTCGACCTGACCGCGGCGGCCACCACGACGTCCGTCGTGCAGACGCGCGGCCGCGCGCTGCGGCTCGACCCGTCCTGGCCGGAGAAGGCGGCGAACGTCTGGACCGTCGTGTGCGTCACCGACCGGCATCCCAAGGGCGCGGCCGACTGGCTGCGCTTCGTGCGCAAGCACCGCGGGTACCTGGCCGCCGCGCCCGACGGGGAGATCGTGTCCGGGGTGGCGCACGTGGACGCCGCGTTCTCGCCGTACGCGCCGCCGCCGGCCGCGGACCTGGACGCGGTGAACGTCGCGATGGGCGAGCGCGCGGCGTCGCGTGAGCGTACGCGCGCGGCGTGGCGGCTCGGCACCGGGTTCCGCGACGAACTCGTGCACACGCTGCGGGTACGCACGCCGCGCTCCGCTCCGCCGCCCGTGGTCGCCGCGACGGAGCGGCCGGAGCCCCCGGCGGCGGTGCCCGCGGCCGCCTGCGCGGAGCCGGCACCGCCCGCACCGGCACGCGCGGGCGTGGTGTTCGCGCTGCTCGCCGCGGGCGTGGCGCTGCTCGCCCTGGCGGTGCTCGGCCGGGCGACCGCACACGGCTCCGTGGGCGCCGTCCCGGCACTGGTGCTCGGTGCCCCGCTGATCGTGCTGGGCGCGGTGCTGTGGGCACGGCGCGTGCGGGCGGTCCGCCGCGCCGGGCGGCTGCTGGCCGGCGTGGCCGGGGACCCGCCGCTCATCCGGTTCGCCTACGCGGTCGCGGACGGGCTGCGGGCGGCCGGGCTGTCGCGGCGCGGGGCCGAGGGCGTGACGGCGCGAGTCGAGCCGGACGGTTCGTACCGGCTCTCGCTCGCCGGTGTGGACGCCGCGGACTCCGAGACGTTCGCGCTCGCCCTCGACGAGATGCTCTCCCCCATCGCCGCGCCGCGCTACGTGATCCCCCGCTACGTCCTGTCACCCACCGGCACCGCGCGGGACCGGCGGCACGCGGCGACGCGCGCACGCGAGTGGCTGGCCGGGACGGCGCGCGCGGACGGAGTCGTCTACCACGCGGTGCCGGCGGCGCTGGGCCAGAACCGCGGCCGCGCGGCCGCCTTCGCCGCGGCGTGGCGCACCTGGGTGTCGGCCGGCGAACCCGTCTACGCCGGCACACCGGAGGGCGAGGGCGTCCTGGCGACGCACCGCGGCGAGGACCCGCTGTCGGCCACGACCGTGCTGCGCGTGGCCTGGGACTGACCATGCCCGGGGACGCGGCGGCGCGCACCGCGCCCCCGGGCACGAGCCGGGGCCGCTCACCTGACGAACGCCCCGGCGGCACGTACCGGCAGCTGCCCTGGTCGTCTCGGCCGGTACGTGCGGGCCGGCGGGAGGCGCCGGCCCGGGAACGGGATCAGGAGGCGTCCGGCTCGATGACGAGCCGCCGCTCGAGTTCCCGTATGGCCTTGCGGTCGGCGGCGATCTGCTCGCTCGACTCGTGCGCGAGGATGATGTAGCCCATCGTCATCGTCGCGAACAGGTCGGTGCTGGCGTCGACGTGCTCGCCCGACCCCACCAGGTGCACCGGCGAGTGGTAGCTGGGCAGCGCACGCGCCTCGTCGTAGATCTCCGCGTTGCGCACGATGCCCGAGGAGTGCGCCATCAAGAAGACCGCCATGACGTTCTGCCGGAGCGTGTACCCGGGCGGCATCTGGTCGCCGCGGCCCGCGCACACGTCCACGATGCGCGTCACCTGGCTGACGCCGCTGGCGATCTCGGTCACCGCCGGGTTGCCCGCGCCCGCGAGACGCGCGTTGACCTCCAGGAGCCGCGGGCCGTCCGGGGTCATCATGATCTCGGTGTGCGCGGCCCACTGCCGCAGGCCGACCGCGTCGAGCGCGCCCAGCCCGTACGCGATCAGCTCGCCGAGCTCCTCGGTGTCGTACGGCAGCCACTCGACGCTGTCGTAGACCGCGATCCCCTCGCCGTACGGGATGCGGCGGTACTTGATGATGTCGGTGATGGAGTGCCGTCCGTGGTGGCTGACGGTGTCGATCGCGTATTCGGTGCCGGTCATGTGCTCCTGCACGAGCACGTCCTCGGCGAGTACGCCGAGCTTGTCGTAGGTGCCGAGCAGCTCGGAGAACCGGTCGCGCCAGCCCTCTCCGCCCGGCGAGCGGGTGACGCCGACCGTGCCCGCGCTGCTGGTGGGCTTGATCACCAGGTCCTGCCCGTCGAGGCCCTCGCGCTTGATCCAGGCCGCCACGTCCTCGGGGTCGGTGGTGCAGATCTGCCGGATGATCGGCAGGCCGGCCTTGGCGAGCGCCTGGTGCATGACGTACTTGTGCCGGCGCGCGTCCACCAGCTCGGTGACGTTGGCCTCATCCGGCGTCAGCTCGTCGGCGAGGGTCTGGGCCAGGCGCAGGGACGCCTCGACGCCGGGGATGACCGCGGACGGTGCGAGGCCGCGCAGCTTGGCGACCGTGCCCTCGACGTCGCCGTGGTGGTTGACGACCGCGTCGTAGGCCTGCGGGTCATAGCCGCCCCGCAGCGGCGCGAGCGCGGGGCCGGTGTAGTCGACCACCGCCACCGGGCTCATCCCGGCCGCGCGCACGGCGGGCGCGACCATGGCCGCCGAGGTGAGCGGCTGTACGACTGCGACTACTGGCTTGCTCATCGCGGGTCACTTTCCTTCATCGGTACGTCGGGCAGGCGGAGTGGTTCGGGCGCCGGCTCGGAGATCGTCTCCGGCGGCGTGAGCAGTGCGGCGGCGTGGACCGCCGGGCCGGGCGTGCGCTCCGGTTCGGGCACGTCGGGCAGGCCAGGCAGGTCGGTCAGGTCGGGCGGGGCAGCGTCCGCGGTCTCGTGCGTCTCGTGCGTCTCGTCGGCGGGAGGCTCCGGCCGCCGTCGCAGCCCGGCGCCGATCGCGACGAGGACCGCCGCGACGAGGGCGAACGGGCCGACGACGAGCCACACGCCGTCGCCCCACCACTGCCACGCCGCGACGCCGATCAGCGGGCCGACGCTGTAGCCGGCCTGCTGCGGCACGGTGGCCGCGGCGATGTAACGGCCGCGCAGGCCCGGCGGCGCGACCATGCCCGGGTAGGCCATCATCGACGGCGTCGCGACGACCTCGCCGAACGTCCACACGACGGTCGCGACGGCGAGCAGGCCGACGCTCGATGGCCCGAGGTACATCAGGTAGCCGATGCCGAGCAACGCCATCCCGGCCGACATCGGCAACCCGATCGGCAGGCGCTGGGTCCACTTCGACAGCAGCACCTCGAAGACGATCACGACGAAGCCGTTGACGGCGAGCAGCAGCGCGAACGTCTGCTTGCCGTACCCCTCGTGCGTGACGAACAGCGGCAGCGTGGCGGTGAGCTGGATATAGGTGATCGCGGTGAGGAAGAGCCCGACCACGAACAGGACGAACCGCCCGTCCGTGAGCACCTGCCGGTAACCGCCGCCCGGCGTCGCGGGGCCGGTGCCGGCGTCCTCGGGAACGGCCGCCTCAGGCCGCGCGCCCGACCGCAGCGCCACCAGCGCGACCAGGCCGAACACCAGCGAACCCGTCGCGTCCGCGTAGAACAGCACGTTGTAGGAGTAGTAGAGGAGCAGCAGCGCCGCGCCGAGCGGGCCCAGGGTCGAGCCCAGGTTGAAGGTGAGCCGCAGGAACGAGAAGACCATCACCTGGCGGTTCATCGGGGTGAGCTCGACCACCCACGCCTGCGCCGCCGGCCGGTACGCCTGGTTGAACACGCCGGCGAGCAGCGCCACGACCACGATCGAGGCCAGGTTCGGCGCGTGCACGAGCAGGGCGGTCAGCACCGCCGAGCCGAGCATCGACCAGACGATGACCAGGCGGTACCCGATCCGGTCGGCGACCGCGCCGCCCACGGCGGTGCCGGAGATCCGGCCCACCATCAGCGCGGTGAACGCGACGCCGCTGTCGAACGCGGAGTAGCCGCGCTGGGTGAGGAACAGCACCAGGAACGCGTTGAGGAAGGCGGCCAGGTTGGTGATGAGGTTTCCGACGACGAGCACCCGTACGGTGCCCGGCATCTCACGTACGGTGCCGAGGACGGTCGCGTGCGTCTCCTCCCCCGTCGTGTTCGCCGTCATGTCGCCTCCACGACCAGCGCCGTCTCGGCGCCTTCGAGGGCCTCGCGGCACTCGGCCGCGGAGTCCGCGACGGCGGTGGCGAAGGCGATCCGGCCGAGCACGATCCCGGTGGGCGGCGGCGAGACGACGGCGCCGGGCAGGACCATCCGCGACACCTGGTCGATCGCGGCGGGCAGCCGCTCCCGGTCGAAGCCGACCGACGCGATCGTGGTGTTCTCCTTCTCCGGGTAGAAGAACCGGATGCCCGGCGACGCGCGGGTGGCCCGGCCGTGTGTCGGGCGCCAGCCCGCAGGCGGCCGCGGCGGCGACCGGGCCGGGGTCGATCCCGGTGGCGAGCCACCCGAGGTAGGGCACCATGTCGCCGCCGAGCCGCCCGTTGACCTCGATGAGCCGCGGGCCATCCGCGGTCAGGATGAACTCCGAGTGCGTCCAGCCGTCGAGGAAGCCCAGCGCGGTGTGCGTCTCCTGGAGCGCCGACAGCAGCGCCGGGTCGCGCAGCAGCGGGTCGTCGCCCGCGACGACGTGCCCGATCTCCTCGGCGTACGGCGGGTAGCCCACGACCTTGCGCGCGACGTAGAGCGCGGTGACCTCGCCGTCGCGTACGACCGCGTCGACGCTGACCTCCTCGCCGGTCACGTACTCCTCCACGAGCAGCGGCGTGGCGAAGTCGAGCCCGACCGGGTCCGGCGCCTTCGCGTGGAGGGCGAAGGCGAAGCCGTCGCGCAGTTCGCCGGCGTCCTTGACCCGTACGACGCCGAGGCTGGCGGCGAGGCCGCGCGGCTTGAGCACGACCGGGTAGCCGATGCGGTCGGCCGCCGTCAAGCGCCTCCGCCAGCGAGGTCACCGGGTACGAGCGCGGCTGGGCGACGCCGGCAGCGTCGAGGGCCGCGCGGGTCTGGCCCTTGTCACGTACGCGGGCGATCACCTCGGGGCCGCCGCCGCGCAGGCCGAGCGCCTCGGTGACGTGGGAGGCGGGCAGGATCCGCGCCTCGTCCCAGCACAGCACGCCGTCGACCGGGTCACGCTCGGCCAGGCGCCGGGCCTCGGCGGCCATCGCCGGGCCGTCGATGGTGCTCGGCACCACGGTCGACCCGGCGATGTAGGCCTTCTCCCAGGTCGGCTCCGCGGCGTGGAACAGGTGGATGCGGAACCGCTCGCTGATCGAGCGCAGCAGGTACTCGCGGTAGACCTGCCAGCCCGTCGCGATGACCAGGAGGTGCGGGCGTCCGCCCGCGGTGTCGCGCGTCGTCATCTGTCGTGCCTCTTCCTCGCGGGACGCCCGCCCCAGGGCGAGACGGGCGTCCGGTGCTATCAGGACGAGAAGTAGTCCTCCATCGAGCCGCGCCGCCGGATGTCGAGCGTGGCGCAGTGGAATCCGCCGCCGAACGTGTTGACCGTGCGGAACGAGATCGGGATGGGGGTGAACCCCTCCTTCTCGAAGAGGCGGATGAGCTCGGTCTCGCCGGCCTCCACGAACACCCGCTCCTGGTCGAGCATGAGCGTGTTCATGGCGATCCAGCGGCTGCAGAAGTACATGGTCTGGTCGGCCGGGATGGCGGGCTCGGGGCACACGATCGCGTCCCAGCCCTTGAACATCGGCGGCAGCTCCGGCACCCGCTCGGGGTTGATGAGCACCTTGCCCGGCCGCAGCGGCACGAACGTGGCGTTCATGTGCATCGGGTGGTCATCGACGAAGGCGACCTCGTGCACGCGGAAGCGGTCGCCGAGCAGGCGGCGCATCCACTCGATGCCGAACCGGTTCGTCACGTGGCTGCGCTGCACCAGGATGTCGCGGCCGAACCGCATGAAGTCCCCGGCGTCCACGATCGGCTCGAACTCCGTCAGTACCGAGGTCTCCGGCGGGAACGGGTCCGCCTGCGACGGGCCGCCGGCCGGTTTGGCGTCGGCGTACCGGGGGTTGTAGGACTCCTCGGTCAGCTCCGGCTTGGGCGCGGCGACCCAGCCGGCGCCGCGGCGGAAGTAGTCCTTGAAGATCGTGCGGAACGGGTGGGTGGCGAAGTAGTAGGACCGCCAGCCCATCGTCGCCTCGACTATCTGGTCGCCGGCCACGAGCGCGATGTCGCGCGGGAACGTGTGCGACGAGCCGCCGGTGGACTCCCAGGACGCGGTGCCGAAGGATCTCGACTGGTCGACCGGGTCGGGCCGCCGTACGGTGACGCCCTCGGCCGCCAGGATGCGGGCGAACTCATCCAGCTCCGCGCGCGCCGCGTCGACCTGGTCGGCCGGGAACGCGCCGCCGCCGTTGCGCTGGTAGAACTCCCACGCCTCCGGCGGCACCGTCGCCTCGATCGCCGGATGCCAGGGCGGCACGGCCGCGCCGTCCACCACCCCGACGATCACTTCCTCCAGCGGGTCCCACTCGTTGAATGAGCCGACCGGGCCGGCGGGCGGGGTCGCTTCGGTCACGTCAGGTTCCCTTCGAGAGTGCGTACGGAGACGCCGGCCGACGCCGACACCGCGGTGAGGCCGTGCAGCCGTCCGCGCGGGACGAGCAGCACGTCGCCCGTGCCGAGCCGGTGCGGCCGGTCGGTCGCCCAGGCGTGCACGTCGACCTCGCCGTCGGTCACCTCGATGACGCGGTCGGCGTCGTACACGCGTGTGGTGAACGGGTCGCCGGGGCGCAGCGTCGCCTCGTCGGCGTCGTCGCACGTCGCGGTGGCGAGAGACGCGCCGAGCCGGGTGTGCTCGCCGAGCGTGTCCGCCCACCGGATCTGGGCGCGAAAGTCCTCGTCGCCGAGCCGCAGCAGCAGCTTGGTGTCCTCGATGCCGCGGACCAGCTCGGGGATGACCAGCTCGCCGTGCGCGCGTGCGAGGCCCAGCAGCAGGTTCTCGTACGTCATCCGGCCGTGGTGGATGTCGATGTGCGCGTGCTCGTCGCAGTACTTGGCGTCCACCCGGTCGCCGAAGACCGCGCGCAGCATCACGCCGGTGTCGGCGAAGCCCTGCGCGAACAGCCACTCCAGGTACGTCACCGCGGCCATGTAGCGGAACATCCCGCGATGGTCCTCGGTGAGGTAGTTGAAGTAGTTGACGCCGACCAGCGAGCTGTTGAGGTAGAAGTTCCAGTACGCGTGCACGTCGGTGCGCAGGCCGACGCTCGCGAGCATCCCCTTGAAGATCGTGCTGTGCTTCGCGCTGTAGAGGCCGTACCCGAACTCGTCGTTGAAGATCTTGAAGAGCTCGGACTGCACGACGCCGTACGAGCCGCCGAGGTTGCGCGCCATCGCGGACGCCTCGGTCAGCGCGTCCAGCGCGAGCTGGATCAGGTGCAGCCCGGCCGCCTCCTCGGCGTGCTCGCACTCGGTGATCGCGCGCATGGTGCCGCTCACCGGCGCCGCGATGTTCACCGCCGGGTTGTTGCCGGTGTGGTCGGCCGGCGCGCCCGCGCCGCCGACCTCGCCCAGGAAGTACGCCTGCAGGTCCTCGATGGTCCGCACCGGCGGCACCGTCACCGAAGTGGTCGAGGAAGGAGAAGGCGTAACGCTCCAGGTCGGGCCGTATGGCGTCGCGCAGCCGCCGTACCTCGTCGTCGTAGAAGAGGTCGAAGTCCGCCTTGGCCGAGCCGAGCCCGGCCTCCGGCAGCAGGATCATGTCGCTCTCGTACGCGTTGCAGAGGATGCGCCCCGCGACGAGCTGCCGCTGGCCGAGGAAGTCGGCCTCGGTGGCCGGCACGGAGAAGTCCAGGTCGGCGACGCCGGTGAGGCTGATCGGCCGGTGGTAGGGGTTGCCGACGATGTAGACCTCTGGCCCCGGCTGGAAGATCCGGTGCGCGCAGTACTCCGCGATCGGGCTGCCGAGCCCGGTGATGATGGTCATTCCGCTGCTCCGTCCGTGGCCGTACTGACCCCGCTCGCGACGGCGGTGAAGTGGATGTTCACGCCGTCGTGCCGGGCGTCCAGCAGCAGCGGCTCGTCGGGCCGGACCTCGATGGGGACCGGCAGGCACTGGACCGCCTGCTTCCAGTGCGAGTTCGGGGTCTCGGGCGAATTGGTCAGGCTGATGCCGGGCAGCAGCTCCAGCTCGAACCAGAACACGACCGCGTGACAGACCCCGGCGGTCGCCGGCGGCACGACGAACTCGGCGCGCCGCGGCTCGGCGTCGTCGCGGTAGAAGTCGAACCGGAAGACCTCGATCGGCTCCGACAGCCTGCGGTGCTCGTGGTGGCGCAGCCGCGAGTCGAAGTACTCGATCGAGGACAGCTCGTTGAACTCGGTGAAGTCGAAGCCGTACAACCGGCCCACGTGGTTCTTGCGGAACAGCGAGGGGCTCTCCACGAGCTGGGCGAAGACGCGGCCCGAGCACGGCATGATGATCGCGTCGTCGGTGAGCAGGTGCCGGCGCGCGTGGGCGATCGTGGGCAGGATGCCCTCGCCGAGCAGCGCGCAGTCGACGGTCTCGGTGACCAGCACGTCCGCGCGCCGCGGCAGGTCATCCGGCACGTTCATGGTCGTGGACATCTTCGGCACGACCGTGATCAGGTCGTCGTACCCGGCGCCCGCGATGACGCGCCGCGCCACGTCCGCGACCGGCGGCTGCGCCTCACACGCCACGATCTGGCGGGCACCGGCCCGCGCGGACATCATCGACAGCAGGCCCGAGCCGGTGCCCACGTCCAGCACCAGGTGGTCGGGCGACACGACGTGCCGGATCGCCTTGTCGTACAGCTCCGAGCGCTCCTCGTCGTGCAGCATCTCCCAGTGCCAGCGCGGCACGCTGCGGCGGATCGCGCGGTTGCGGCCGATCCGTGCCTGCCAGTTGCCGCCGTCGGCCTCGAGCGCGAACCGGAACGCCGCGGCCGCCTCCTCATAGCGCCCCTCGCCGTGCAGCCGGTTGCCCCAGTCGATCAGCCCCTGGACCTTCGGCCCGGCGCCGTTCACACATTCCTTGGCGACCTCGATCAGGCTCGCGCCCTGCATCTCGTCTTCCATGTTGATCACCGCTCCTTTGCCGTCACCCGACGAATCGTCGATCGACTACTCGTGTGCGCCCGCCGGTACGCGTACCGCCAGGCAGGGTTGTGTCTCCGTTGACTCGGCCTCCGGTGGCAGGTTGGCCAGCACGCGCTTGCGAATGACGGTGACCGGCGCGTCGGTCTTCTCGTCGGCGAGCAGGACGACGGCCTCGTCGCCGCTGCGCACCATCGGCACTGAGGTGCGCTTGACCGCCGCGGTGCCCACCTTGGTTCCGTGCCAGGGGCAGACCAGCCGCCGTCCGTCGGGCGTCGGCCGGCTGAGACTGAGCGGCCCGCCGCGGTGGGGGCACCAGTCGCGTACGAGGAGGGGACGTCCGTCCGCCTCGAAGATGAAGTAGCGCTCGTGACCCACGAGCACCGTGTTGTGGTGTCGCAGATCCATGACCACGACTCGGCTCATTGGCTCCTCTTCGGCTTGTTCTCGGGCAGCGCGGAACGCGGCGGGGCAGGTGGTGGCCGGGCAGGCCGGCGGCGGGCGTGCCGGGACGGCACGGCCGTGCGGGGAAGGGCAGGCAGGCTCGCTAGGCGGCGGTGCCGTCCGTGTCGTGCGGGCCGTCGTGCGGAAGATCGTGCAGGAGGTAACGACACTCCGGCGAGACGGCGCGTACGCCGTAGACCCGGCCCGCGGGGATCAGCACGGTGTCGCCGCGGACCAGCCGGTCGGGCGCGCCGGTCGCGGTGGTGACGAGTTCGGCCTCGCCGCGCTCCAGTTCGAGGACCACGGCGCGGTCGTGGCCGCGGGTGCCGAACGGGGTCTGCGCGGTACGTACCACGTACCGCGGGTCGCCGGCCGGTGTCGCGGCGGCGCCGAGTTCGCGATGGCGCGGTATGTCGTCCGCCCACCGGATCTGCGCGGCGGTGTCCTCCTCGAACCAGCCGCCGATGAGGCGCGCCTCCGCGACTCCGCGGATCAACTCGGGCACCACGCCCGGCCCGTGCCGTTCAGCGAGGGCCAGCAGCACCTGCTCCCGGGTGATCCGGCCGTGGTGCTCGTCGATATGGGCGTGCTCGTCGCAGTAATGCAGGTCGACGTCGGCGCCGAAGATCTTCCGGTAGACCTTAATCATCTTCACGAAGGCGGGCGCGAAAACCGCTTCCGCGTACGTGACCGCCCCGGCATAACGAAAGAACTTCGCGTGATCCCGGGAAAGGTAGTAATAGTAGTTGTTCGTGGCGAGCGGACCGGCCAGATAGAAGTTCCAGTACGCATGCACGTGTGTCGCCATGGCGCGACTGCGCAGCATCTTGGCGAAAATCGTCGTGTGCTTGGTGTCGTAGACGCCGTAACCGAACTCGTCGATGAAGATCTTGAATAACGCCGACTGTTCCGGGCCGTACGCGCCGGCGAGGTTGCGCGACATCGCCGACGCCTCGGTGAGCCCGTCGAGCGCGAGTTGCACGAGATAGGTGTCGGCGGCGACGGCCGGTTCGCGTGCGTCGGCGATCGCGGCCAGCGCCGGCGACTCGCCGCGCCCGGCCTCGTCGGTCACGTGCTGGAAGTAGGCGTCGAGAACCTCGACAGTGCACTTGCCGCTGACGTCGACCTCGTCCGCCAGGCAGTCGAAGGCGTATCTCTCCAGGTCGGAGATCGTGGCTTCGCGCAGGCGTTTGAGCTCGGCGCCGTAGAAGGCGTCGAAGTCGCCGCGCAGCCCGCTCAGTCCCTGCTCGGGCAGCAGCACCGTCTCGGCCTCATAGAACGTGCCGAGCAGGCGGTGCGCGGACAGGGAGCCGTGCATGGCCCACTCCCCGGCGCCGAGCGTGCGCGTGAAGTCCACCTCGGCGAGCGCCTCGGGAACGAGCGTCCTGCGGTACGGGTTCGGTCCGTGCAGAATCTGCGGGTCGCCGGCGAAGAGCGGATTTCGAGCGAACGACAGAGCCCGAGCGGAAAGCGACTCGGCAACGGCGTCCACCGAAACCGACACATGTTGAATTGTCATTTGTTACCGTCCACCAAGTCTAAGACGATGATCACGTCGTCGAGGGTTGCCCGCTTGACGCGAAACAAGGACTTTCAGCTCGGGCGCGGCACTAACGTGGTTGCGCAGCGCAATCGATGAATGACGGAAGAACAGGTTGCGTTCTTGGTCGATCTGGCGGGCAGATTAACACCCTAAAAGCGCCACGTTCGATAACGTTCCGGAAACGAGCAAGGCGGACATTCGGAACGATTCGGACAAGTAATATTATTTCGGGCGCGGAGTCAGATTATCGCTCGACCGGCGGCGAAGCGCTCGGCGGCCGGACGGCGGGGGTCTCCGCCATGTTCGACTGACTCGGCGCGGTGACCACCTGGTCAGGAGCGGATGACCCGGGGGATTTCAACGTCCACCTGCGTGGATGTGCCGCGCCATGACCTGGCCAGTCAAGCCAGAGAACTACCGCGACAAACATACACCTACAGTCAACGCTCGTGAAGGCAATTGTCAGGGCATGCCCAAGCTGCGCCGCAGCGCCCGGATCAGGTATCGCACCCGACTTTGGCACGCCTTTACCAGTGGCCGTATCCGGCCGGTCCCGGCGGCTCACCGACCCGGCGAGCGGCCCCGGAGTCCTCGGCGGCCGGGTGCGCAGCGTGACCGTACGCCGGGCCGGTGCGCGGGCCGGTGCTCAGGCCGGTGCGCGGGCGGGGCGGCACGGCCGATGCGCCGGGTCCGTGAAGGTCAGTACTTGAGGAGCGTCGTCTTGGCCAGGCAGCCCTGTACCGCCACCGGCTCGGTGCCGCCGTTGTACACGCGCAGCCGCAGCCGGTTGGAGGCGTCGACGCCGAACTGGCCGCCGAGCTGGCCCCGGATCCGCCCGTTCGCGTCGGCGGTGTAGGTGAGCCGCCAGGCGTCGTCGATGAACGTCCCGTCGTCCTTGACGCGCGACCAGGCCAGGTCGACCTTGCCGCCCGGCGCGAGGCCGCGCAGGTCGAAGATGGCGTCCGCGTTGACCCAGTACGCGGAGGGGGCGATCACCACGGACAGGCCGTTCTCGCCGTGCAGGCCGTGCTTGTCGCTGAACTCCTTGGTGAACTTGACGTCGCTCGTCTGGCCGGCGTCGATGACCTGTGCGCCGTCCACGCCGAGGCTGCAAACCAGGGCCATGTCGTCCTCTCCTGGTGTGACGCCCACGCGCCACTGGCCGTAGTCGTCGGTCGTGGCGCGGTCGTAGTCGCAGCCGACGCCGTCGATCGTGTGGTCGTTGGAGTACTGCTGGAGCTGCGCGCGGCGGTCCCAGCGGCCGCCGGACCAGGCGTACGTCTGCCATGCCCAGGGCACGTGGCCGCCGTCCAAGGCGCGCTTGACCGGCCCGTAGCCGGCGTAGAGTCCCACTCCGCCGCGGCCCAGCACGCTCGCGGCCCCGTCGAGGTAGGCGTTGATCGCGCTCTGCTGGCCCGAGGACGCGTCCCAGTCGACGGCGAAGTAGACCGGGCGGTCGGCCGGCATACCGCACGACCCGGCCTGCGCTCGTGCGGCGGTCGCGTCGGCGACGCCCGCAGCGCGGCCGTCCAGTGCGCGCTTGGCCGTGGTCTCCCAGACCACCACGATCCACAGCCCGGCGTCGCTCAGGGTGCGCGCCTCGGACGCGGTGAGGTTCTTGCTGGGGCTGTGCGACAGATACCGGCAGACGAACCGTACGCCCGCGGCCTTGAGGGCGGCGGTGGACGGCCGCCCGAAGGCGTAGTCGACGCCGTCAGGCACCAGGGTTCACCACCAGCGCGAAGTCGGTCACGGCACTCCTCCAGAGGCGCGCCGCGTGGCGGCGGACGCTGATCATCGTCGAAGGAATCAGTGAAGCAGGGATCGCACCGCCAAGTCCTGACTTTTACGCGGCTTTACCGATAAGTCGTATTCATTGCTTATGGCGGCTTCGCAAGCGAAGAGATGCACCGCGGGGCCGCGCGACGGAAACTCGATCATGGTGCCGGAGATCACCAGGAAGGGATGCTCGCATGGCCGAACACCCCGGGGAGGGCCCGCCGTTCTGCGTGCTCTTGGGTCCGGACTACGCCGGAAAGTCCTCCGCGATGGCCGAGCTGGCCAGGGCGTCCTCGCCGTGGCGTCTCGTCTCAGCCGACGATGACTTCCTCGCCCCCGGCCACCAGTTGATCGCCCGGCTGCGGCGTGACCTGGTGAAAGAGACGCTCCCCGCGCTGGGCACGACCTATTCCTTCGACTTCGCCGCGACTCTGATGCAGACCGCGGTGGTGCACCTGCGCGACCAGGCACTGGCCTACCTGCGGCGCGGACCCGTCCTCGTCGACTCCTACTACTACAAGATCCTCGCCAAGTGCCGGCTCATGGGCGGTGACAACCCGCTGTTCCGCTGGTGGCGCTCGTTCCCCCAGCCCACGCGGGTCATCTACCTCGACGTCGCGCCCGCGACCGCCTGGCGGCGCAGCGGGTCCGGCGCGGTCGTCAACGGCCTCGAACACTACGGGGACACCGCCGGCCCGGAGGAGTTCGCTGCATTCCAGGCCGACCTGCGCAAGCTCATGCTGGAGGAGACCCGGCATCTCCCGGTGAGCATCGTCGACGGCCACGGCAGCGTCGCCGCCACCGTACGCAACATCGGGGAGGTGCTGGCCGATGAGTGCGCCTGACCTCCCCTGGAACGCGGACCACGTCGCCCGCTACCGCGAACGCGTGTTCGCCGAACGCGACCGGCTGCGCGGCGCGTACCGCGATCCGGCCGCACGCCAGCTCGACGTGCTCACCGACCTGCTGGAGTTCAACGCCGGCACCGCCTTCGGCCAGGAGCACGGCTTCGGCCGGATCCGCACGCGCGCCGACTTCCAGCGCGCGGTGCCGATCGCGGACTACGAGGCGCTGTCGCCCTGGATCGAGCGGATGGCGGGCGGCGAGACCAACGTGCTGACCGCCGACGAGCCGGTCGTGTACTTCACGAGCAGCGGCAGCACCGGCGCGCACAAGAAGGTGCCGGTGACGGCGCGCTTCATGCACACGACGTTCTTCCCGTTCTTCTACGCGGCGTGGGCGCCGCTGATCGAGCACTTCCCGGACGTGCTGTCCGCGCCGGACGCCGTGCTGAACCTCAAGTTCGACCCCGCACCGGTGGTCGGGCGCACCCCCGACGGGCGGCCGCACCTCGGCGCGAGCCAGGTCGACTTCGGCGAGAAGTTCGGCGAGCCGCTGTCCGCCGAGCCCGGCACCTCGGCGCCCTGGGCCGAACTGCCGCCCTCCGTCGCCCCCGACGACCACCTCGGCAAGTCCTACTCGCGCCTGCGCCGCGCCGTGGAGAGCGACGTGCGGTGCGTCATCGGCATCAACCCCTCGATCGTCGCGGCGCTGCCGTACCAGCTGCGCCTGTGGTGGCCGCGCATCGTCAAGGACGTCCACGACGGCACCGTGGACGGCCAGCCGTTCGCCGCGCCCAACCCCGAGCGCGCGCGTGAGCTCGAATGGCTCGCCGAGCGCTTCGGTGCGGTGCGGCCCGCGCACATCTGGCCGAACATGCGGGCCATCTTCTGCTGGACCAGCGGGCTCGCCTCGCTCTACCTCCCCCGCGTACGCGAGGAGTACGGCTCCGGCGTGACCGTGCTGCCCGCGCCGGTGGCGGCCTCGGAGGGGCCGGTGGGCGTGGCGCTGGACCGGCACGGGTCCGCGGGCAGCCTGGTCGTGACCGCCTCGGTCTATGAGTTCCTGCCCGCGGAGACCGCGATCACCCCGGACGCGGCGACGCTCGAACCGCACGAGCTCGAGCCCGGGAACGACTACCACGTCATCTTCAGCCATGTGGGCGGCCTGTACCGGTACGCCGTCGGCGACGTCGTCCGCGTGTCCGACATCGCCGGCGGCGTGCCCCGCCTGGAGTACGCCGGCCGGAACTCCGTGTCCGACGCGTGCGGGGAGAGGCTGCGGGAGTCGCAGGTGATCCGCGCCCTCGCCACCGCCCTCGGCGCGGGCGGCCTGGAGGTGCGCAACGCGTCCTGCCACGTACAGGCGCGGGAGAACCTGCCGCCGCACTATGAGTTCGCGGTCGCGCCGCCGATCCCGTTCAGCGACGAGGAGACCGGCGTCCTCGCCGTACGGCTCGACGAGACGCTCACGAGCGAGTCGCCGGACTACGGCCGCGCGCGCACGTCCGGGCGGCTCGGGCCGCCCGCGATCCGCCGGCTCGACGGCGAGGCGTTCCTGCGGGACTGGCACGAGGAGGTCGGCCGCGGCGTACGCCCCGCCCAGGTCAAGGACCGCCTCTTCCGCCGTGACCCGGAGGCGTGGGATCGGCTGATCAGGACCGCGAACAGCATGGAGACGGAGTAGACGATGGCCGACCTTGACACGATCGAACGCACCGCCCTGCTGACCGCCGCACTGCGCGAGGCCGAGACCCGGCGCGATGACCGGCTCTACTCCGACCCGTACGCCTCGGCGTTCGCCGGCGACCTCGGGCGCAGCCTGCTCCGCGAGCTGCGCGACGTGACGTTCCCCTCCGACGGCGAGCGGACGCTGCCCAGCACGCCGGACTACAACGCCATCCGCACGCGGTTCTTCGACGACTACCTCACCGCCGCGGCGCGCGAACCCGACATGGACCAGATCGTGCTGGCGCCCTCCGGCATGGACTCGCGTGCGTACCGGCTCGAATGGCCCGCCCGGGTGTGCGTGTTCGAGCTCGACCGGCCGCCCGTCCTCGCGGCCAAGCACGAGGTGCTCGGCGACGCCGAGCCCGCGGTCGACCGCCGCGCGGTCGGCGTCGATCTGCGCGACGAGGGCTGGGAGGACCGGCTGATCGCCTCCGGGTACGACCCCGCCAAGCGGTCGACCTGGCTGCTCGAAGGGCTGCTGTACTACATCCCCGAGGAGGACACCCACCGCATCCTGGACCGGGTACGCGCGCTGACCGCGCCCGGCAGCCTCGTCGCGGCCGACATCGTCAACACCGCGGCGCTGACGCTGCCCAACATGCGCGGGCTGCTGGACGTGTTCTCCC
This sequence comes from uncultured Actinomycetota bacterium, assembly GCA_963799975.1. Lineage (GTDB taxonomy): Bacteria > Actinomycetota > Actinomycetes > Streptosporangiales > Streptosporangiaceae > Actinoallomurus. Next base: position 3,760,636 of record CAWCZF010000006.1, read on the forward strand.
GCTGGGGCTGCCCGTGGGTGTTCGGCAGCGACGAGCCGGAGGCGCTGTTCGCCCGGCACGGCGTCGACGCCGTCGCCGTACAGCCCGGCGACCCGGCCGCGAACTACGACCGCTGGCCCGACCCCGTGCCGCCGCGTACGGAGACGGACGTACGCCGCGTGTTCTTCGTCCACGGCACCCGCACCGCCGGCTGACGCGGGGTCAGCGATGCCGACAACCGTGATCGCCGGCGGCAGTGCCGCCGGCCTGGCCATGGCGCTGGTCCTGGCCCGCCAGGGCCGCGAGGTCCTCGTACTCGAACGCGGCGATCCGCCGCCCGGCGCCACGGATGAGGAGGACGTCGCCACCGCCGCCGAGCGGTGGGAGCGCCCGACCGTGCCGAGTTGGCGGCACGCACACACGCTGACCTCGCTCGGCGTGTCCGTACTGCTCGAGCGCGCTCCCGAGGTGCTCGAGTCGGCCCGGCGGGCGGGCGGTGTGCTGCTCGACCTGGTCAAGGCGATGCCGCCCGCCCCGGCCGGCCGTATCCCCGGCGATGAGGAGCTCGTCTCCCTCGCCTGCCGCCGCCCGACGCTCGAACTGGCCCTCTACCGGGTCGTCCGCGACCTGCCCGGCGTGCGCATCCGGCACCACACGCGCATCCTCGGGCTGCGGCTCGCGGCCGGGCGCGTGACCGGCGTCGTCTGCGCCGGTGACGAGTACGTGCCGGCCGACCTGGTGATCGACGCCACCGGCCGGCGGGCCGAGGCGCGCTCGTGGCTCGCCGATGCCGGGATCGAGCTGCCACCGGACCAGACCAGCCCCTCCGGGCTGCGGATCTTCTCGCGCTTCTACCACCGGGACGGCCAGACGGCGACGCTGAACCGCGGCAACGCGGCCGGCGTGCTCGGCGACCACTACGCGGCCGTGCTGCACCCGGGCGACGGGCGCAGCTTCTCGGTCGCGCTCGGCGTGCTGCCGGAGGACCAGCTGATGCGGTCGCTGCGGCACACCGAGGCGTTCACCGCCGCGGCCCGGGCGACGCCCGGCGTGACCGACTGGCTGGGCGAGGGACGGTCCACGCCGATCTCGGGCGTACGGCCGATCACCTGCCCGCCCAACCTGCTGCGCACACTGGCCGTCGCGCCGCCGCCGGTCGCGGGCCTGCTCACGATCGGCGACGCGGCCTGCGTCACCAACCCGTTGTACGGCCGCGGCGTCTCGCTCGCGCTGGCGCACGCGTTCCGGCTCGGCGACCTGCTGGAGGAGTGCCCCGAACCCGGCGCGGACCAGGCGCGCGCGGCCGCGGAGCTGGCACGCGACCTGCTCGCGCCGTGGTTCCAGGCGGCCACCGAGGACGACGCCGAGCGCATCGCCCGCTGGCGCGCGGTCCTGGCCGGCGCGCCGCCGCCCCCGCGCACGGAAAACCTCACGCTGCGCACGGTGGGCAGCGTCGCCGGCCGCGACGCGCACATCTGGCGCGGGCTCGCCCGTGTGCTGATGGCCCTGCGGCCCCCGGGCGAGGTCTTCGGCGAGATCACCTTCGCGGACCGCGTACGGCGGGCGCTGGACGACGGGACCCCGCAGCAGCCGATCCCCGGTCCGACGCGTGCCGAGCTGGTCAGCACCGTCTCGGCCGGCGCGGGGACCTAGCCGTGCGCACGCTCGACCGGCCCTCGCCCGGCGCGGCCGCCACCGGCACACGGCGGCCGCGGGTGCTGCTCGCGCCCGTGACCATCACCCCGGCCAAACCGCTCACGCCGAGTCACCTCAAGGGCCTGCTCTGGACCGACGTGATGTTCCGCGCGACCCGGCCGCTCGCCGACGTCACGTACCGGAGCAGCCAGACGACCTACCATCCGTGCGAGCAGACGGCGGGCTTCTGGGAGTTCCTCGACCGTACGCTGGGCGACACCGACTACTCCGGCAGCTCCGAGGAGGACATCGGCGAGCTGTACGTCCGGTACCGCGCGGAGGAGCACCGCGCGAGTTTCGCCGCCTGCCGCCCGTACGTCGAGGCGGCCGAACGACACGGCTGGGTGCACCCGGCCAGCGCGCGGGTGCTGGAGCTGTGGCGGGCGCACTACGCGCGCCTCGGCCTGCACGATCCCGGGCTGGGCGAGCACCAGCCGCCCGGGCTGACGCTTGAGGAGATGATCGAGCGCGTCGGGGCGCTGGGGATGTGCCTGGACCTGCGCGAGCACGGCGGCCCGGTGTACCTCGACGCGACCCGCCACGGCCTGCCGCTGCGGCAGATCGTGGCCGCCGACGGGCGGCCGAACTACCTGGCCTGCGCGCTGCGCGAGCTGCTGCCGCTCGCGCCGTCCTACGACGAGCTCGTCCTGCTGCACGACCGTGAGCTGGAGCCGGACTACCTGCTGTTGGGCCGGGTGCTCGAACCGCTCGGCGCGGACGTACGGCGCGTCGCGATCGGGCGGGTGCCGATCGATGGCCGGATCCGCTCGGCCCGGCACGGCGACTGGCGTGGACGCACGGCCGGCAGCCTGCTGGAGGCGGCCGCCGAGTCGCACGGCGACGCCGCGCTGCGCGTCGGCATGCGGCTCTACTTCATCGCGATGCTCGGGCCGGGCGAGCAGGAGTCGTTCCGCGGTGACCTGCTGCACCGGTCGCTCGGCCGTGCGGCGCGGCTCCTGTCGGCGGGCGCCGAGTCCGGCGATCTGGCCGCGGCGCTGTCCCGCCACTGCGGCGACCACCACTACGTCGACCCGTACCGGCTCACGTCGAGCCTCCTCGCCGCGCACCGCCGCGGCCCCCTGCGCGAACTGCTCTCAGAGGTGTTCACATGAGCGAGAGAAACAGCGCCCTGGTCCGGAGACCGGCGAAGGAGGTCCCATGACCATCGGCCCGGAACTGCTCCGCGACGAGGCCGTACGCCGGATCCGCTCGGCGCGCCCCGACCTGGCACGCGGCCTTGACCTGTCCACCGCCTCCGGCCTCATCGCCGCGCAGCAGGAGATCGCCGCGCGCGCCGAGGCGACCCAGGTCATCGCGGTCGCGGTCGTGCGCGGCTTCGACCTCGTGCCCTGGATCCGCGGCACCTGCGCGTACGCGGCGGGGCTGCTGCCGGAGGAGGTGGCGGCGTGGCGGCGGTCGTTCACCCGGACGATCTTCCTGGCGGGCAACCCGGACAACCTCCTGGACCGCTTCGCCTTCGCGCACGTCAGCGAGGACCGCTCGGCCGCCTGGATCCCCCCGGCCGAGGAGACCGCGCTCGTGCCCCTGCGGCGCCTGCTCAAGCTCTTCGACGCGCCCGGCCCGTTGCCGCCGCACCCGCTGCTGACCGTGGAGATCCCCGAGCGCGCCGACCGGCCGCGCGTAGGCCGGCCCGTGCGGCACGGCCTGTACCTCGCCACCGCCGGGGTCACCGTCGCCGGCGCGATGGTGCACCTCAACCACCTGCTTGCCGAGGCCGTACTGGACGGTCTGCTCGCCCCCGGCGACGCGCTCACCGTACGGCAGGTCCCCCGCCTCACCGGCGTCTCCGAGCCGTTCGAGGCGTTGCGCATCGCGGGCGAGGAGGGCAGGCCGGACCGGCTACGCGCCTTCGCGGGCCTGACGAAGGAGACCAGCCTTGACTGAACGCATCCGGTTCGGCTACCACGGCTCGACCGACCTGCCCGAACGCCTCGTGCAGGCGGCGGGAGGCGACCGCGACGTGACCCTCGTCCAGTACGACGTGACCGATCCGTTCCGCGGGCTGCGGGATCGCTCGCTCGACGTGATGATCACCAAGTTCGCGCCCAGCGAGCCGGACCTGGCCTACAGCGCCGTACTGGAGAACGACGCCAGGGCGGTCATCCTGGGCCCGGCCCACCCGCTCGCGGGCCGTGAGGCGGTCTCGATCGAGGAGCTCGGCGACTCCGACGGATTCCAGTGTCCCGGCACGTTCCCGCCACAGGTGTGGGACGAGGTGGTGCCGCCGTCGACGCCCGCCGGGCGGCCGATCAACCGGCGGTATGAGATGACGTCGCCGGAGGCGATGATGGACCTGGTGATCCGCGGGCTCGCGGTGCACATCTCGCTGCTCTCCCTCGCCGACGTCGCACCCCCGAACGTCCAGGTCATCCCGATCCTGGACCTGCCGCCCGCACCGGTCACGCTCGCCTGGCCGCGCGACGGGACCGCCGAGCACGTACACGCGTTCGTGGCGGACGCCGAGGCCGCCTTCGCGGGGAGCCCGAAATGAGCGTCCCCGTCGTCATGCTGCACGCGATCGCCACGAGCTCGGCGATGTGGATCGCGCAGCGGCGCGCCCTCACGGTCGCCGGCTACCAGGTGCTCACCCCCGACCAGCGCGGCTACGGCACGACTCCGCTCGGCGTCGCCGACCCGTCGCTGGACGTGGCCGCCGACGACCTCGCCGCCCTGCTCGACGGGCAGGGCATCGAGGAGATCGCGCTGGTCGGCTCGTCGATGGGCGGGTACGTCGCGATGGCGTTCCTGCGCCGCCACCCCGGCCGTGTACGCGCGCTGGCCCTGCTGTCCACGCGCGCGGGCGCGGACGATACGGACGGCGCCGCACAGCGGCGTGCGTTCGCCGACCTGATCCTCGACCCCGTGTCCCGTCCGCAGGTGGTGGAGGCGGCGATCCCGACCCTGCTCGGGGCCACCACGCGAGGCGGCCGCCCGGAGGTCGCCGACGCCGTGCGCGCGATCGTGGAGAACACCTCGCCGGAGGCCATCGCGTGGTCCCAGCGGGCGATCGCGGACCGCGCGGACGCCTTCGACGTCCTGCGCGCCACGGACGTGCCCAGCGTGGTCGTCACGGGCGGGGAGGACGAGCTGATCCCTACGGTCGAGGCGGAGCAGATGGCCGACGTGCTGCCGGACGCCGAACTGGTCATCGTGCCGAGGGCGGGGCATCTGGCGCCGATGGAGGCCCCGGGCGCGGTGACGGCGGCACTGGACAGCGTCCTGACCCGCGCCGGCATCACCCGCGAGGTCGTCCCGGGAGCCGGCGCATGAACGTGCGGCACGACGGCGAGTCCTGGGGTTTCACCACCTCCACCGGGCTGGGCTTCACCGAGACGGCGATCGTCGACGCGCACTTCCAGGCGTGCGCGCCCACCTATCGCGCGCTGCTGCGCCAGGTCGACATCCGCCCCGGGTCGCGCGTGCTGGACGCGGGCTGCGGCGCCGGTTCGTTCCTGCCGCTGCTGGCCGCCGGCACCGGGCCGCGCGGCCGCGTCTCGGCGATCGACCTCGCGCCGGAGCAGGCGGCGGCCGCCCGGCGGCGAGCACGAGAGTCGGCGCCGCCGTGCCCGGTCGAGGTCGCGTGCGGGAGCGTGCTGCGGCTGCCGTACGCGGACGCCGTGTTCGACGTCGTCTGGTGCGCCAACACCGTGCAGTACCTGTCCGACGCCGAGCTGCCGCAGGTGCTCGCCGAGATGCGCCGGGTGACGCGCCCCGGCGGCACGGTGGCCATCAAGGACATCGACGTCAGCCTGGTCACGGCACGTCCGGGCGACCCGTACCTGTTCCCGGACTTCTTCCGCCTGGCCGGATCCACGCCCGGGTACGGGGCCCAGCTGCTGCGGTCGCGCGACCTCTACCGGTGGATGTCGGCGGCCGGGCTGAGCGACATCCGGCAGCGTACGGTGCTCTCGGAGCACTTCGCCCCCCTGTCGGAGCAGGAGAAGGCGTTCTATGGCCCGTCGTGCGCGCAGATGGCGCGCAAGGCGCTCGCCCTGGGCGCGGAGGGCGCGTGGAGCCACTACCTGGACCCCGACGACCCGGCGAACCCGCTGAACGACCCGGCGGGCTACATCTGCGAGGGCAACGTCCTGGCCACCGCGCGCGTCTGACCCCTGCCGCCCCGTCAGGGGAGACTCTCGCGGTGGCGGTCGCAGCGGCGGCGGCCCGCCTCGTCGCCGACGCGGGCCCACAACCGACCGGCGTCCTGCCACTCGCGCAGGGCGGCCTGGGTCTTTTGCTGGCGGGCCAGCACGACGCCGAGCATCTCGCGTGCATGCGCCTGCCCGCTGATCTCGTGTACGGCGTCGGCGAGGTCGAGGGCCTGGGTCAGGTGGTGGTAGGCGCGTTCGAGGTGGTCCGCCGCCGACTCCGCGTCAGGCGCCTCGGTGCTCTCGCGTACGGCGACGACGCCGAGATTGATCTCGTCGCCGATCCGTCCCCGCACGTCGCCGGGCGGGCGTACGGCGAGACATTCCTCCACGCCCCGGCGGGCGGCGGGCAGGTCGCCGCGCGCCAGGCTCTGCAACGCGGCCTCGGTGCGCCACTGCGGCAGGCCACGTGGGCCCATGAGCGCGGTCGCCTGGTCCAGGTGGCGCGCGGCGTCGTCCAGCCGGCCGTCCGTACGCGCCATGGCGGCCAGCCGGAGGTGGCCGACCGAGGAGTACGGCTCGGCGTCGAGGCCGACGAGCGTACGCGCGACGTCGGTGCGCTCGGGCATCCGGCCCTCTTGGGCGTACCAGACCTCCAGCGCGTCGGCGATTCCGACGATCTCGGCTCTCGGCTCCGCCGCACGGGTGAGCTGTTTCAGCACGACGTCGGCGGAGGCGAACCAGGCGCGCGCCTCGGCGTGGCGTCGGGTGCCGAGCCGCTCGGCGTGGCCGGCGGCCAGCTCGGCGTAGTAGGCGTAGAGCCGCCGCCGCGCACGCGCGCGTGGCCGGCCGCCGATCTCGAGGCCGACCGCGCCGGCCTGCTCCGACAGCCGCACGCCGCCCGGACCGCGGTGCACGAGGGTGCGCGCGGCGAGGTCGGCCAGGCACGCGTCGGTGCGCGCGATCGGCCGGCCGGCCAGCGCCGCCAGAGCCGGGACCTCGTACGCGGCGTACGGCAGCGACGACATCATCGCGAGCAGCCGGCGTCCCTCCTTCGGCACTCCGACGAGCAGCGAGCGGAACAGCTCGCGGAACCGGTCCGACAGCTCCGACGGCTCGCTCGGCCGCAGGAGCCGGAGCAGTTCTGAGACCGAGACGCCGGGGTTCGCGTCGAAGATCCGGCCGGCCTCCTTGGCGATGCGCGGGCGCAGCAGATACTTGCGCGCCAGTTCGCCGGCCGGGCCGCGCTCGGCGGCCACCCGCTCCTCGATCGTGTTCGGCGACCGGCGGCGCGTGCGGCGCCGCCACCATCGCCGCGGCTCCGCCGGCGGCGGCGTCAGCCCGTACGGGTTGCAGAACAGCGCCAGGCCGTCATCGGGCCGCAGGCCGCCGACGGCGATCTCGGCGACGCCGCGCAGGTCGTCCGGCGCCAGGTCGCCGGCCACGAGGACGTACGTCTTGGCGATCGGGCGGGCGATCCACCGCGCCTGAGCCGGTTCGGTGACGTTGTCGATGAGCAGGGCCTCGCCGCGTTCGCGCAGCCGGCTCTCGATGAGCTCGGCGATGTCGCCGGTGTGCCCGAGCGGCAGGCCGAGCGTGCGCAGCACGTTGAGGCGTACCTCGCGCTCGTCCTGGCCGTACGCGTCGACCCAGTGCCGCTGCGACGCCTCGGGCGCCAGGCGCAGCAGCGCCTGGATCGCCACGGCCGAGGTGCCGATGCCGCGCGGGCCGCGTACGAGGACGCACCGGTGCGCCTCCGCCTTGCGCAACGTCTCGTTGACGACGTCCGCGCGGCCGACCAGAGGGCTGCGGTCGGTGAGGCTGCGCCGCTCGACCCGCTCCGGGACGGGCGTGTCGCGGTGGGAGAGCACCCACATCGTCACGGCCGCGCAGGTGCCGCACACCATGATCGTCCACGGTACCCACCGGCCGAGCGCGCCGAGCTGGTTCGCGGTCACGTCCAGCACGAACGCGATCACGCCGCTGACGATGGCGGCGCTGACGGTGATGCCGGACCCGATCCGCAGCGGCCGCCGGGCACCGCCCGCCCCGATCACTCCGCCTCCCCCGCGCGCTCGGCCTCCGGATCGGGCTGCCCGCGCGGCACCCCGGAGGTGAAGCCGCGGACCAGCAGGCTGCCGGTGGCGATGACCAGGCCCAGCGGAATCGCGGTCGCCACGACCGCGCCCGCGGCCATCACGCTCTCCGACGTGACGAACTGCCGCGCCTGGTCGAACAGCACGAAGGTGACCTGGCCGGACTCCGGGCCGCCGAGCAGCACCCCGACCATGTAGTCGTTCCACACGAGGACGAACTCCAGCACCGCCACCGTGACCAGCGCGGGCACGCTCTCGCGTACGACGGCGAACAGGGGCGAGCCCGGCTCGGCGTCGTACCGGCGCGCGTACACGACCTCGCGGGGCACCGAGGCGAACGCCACACGCAGGAGCAGCACCGCGAGCGGCACGCCGAACGCCGTGTGCACCACGGTCAGCGCGGTCGGCGCACCCAGCAGGTGCATCCGGTCGAACAGCCGCCCCAACTCGACGATCACCGTCTGCGGCGGTACCACCGCCACCACCGTGGTGACCGCGACGAGCACACGGTGCGTACGCCGCGGCAGCCCGCCCCAGGCCAGCGCGTACGCCGCCGGCACCGCCACGACGACCAGGAGCACGGCCGCGAACACCGAACGCGTGCCGGTGTTGACCAGCGCGGAGGTCAAGTCGCCGCTCTGGAACGCCTGCCGGTAGGAGTCGAGCCCGAACCCGCCGGACCACCAGGCGCCGGCCGCCGCCGCGCGCGGCCGGTGCAGCGACGTCATCACCAGGACGAACAGCGGCAGCACCCACACGGCACCCGCGAGGACGGCCACGAGCCGGCCGCGGCGGCGCCCGCCGGGAGGCGGCGTCGCCGTGGTCGCGGGCCACTCGCGGCTCAGTCCCCACAGTCCGAGCAGCGCGGCGACGGCGGCGACCGCGAACTGCATCACGGTCAGCGCCGCCGACTGGCCGGGCCCGAGGTCGTCGCGGAACCGCCACCAGTGCAATCCGACCACGTCGACGTCGGCCTGGTCCGAGCCCGGCGCGGCGATCAGGATCAGGTCGAAGACGCGTGCGGCCGCGACCAGCACGATGATCAGCACCAGCGCGCCCGCCGGGAACAGCGCCGGCCCGATGACCGTGCGCAGCCGCCTCCCCCGGCTCACCCCGAACGCCTTCGCCATCCGTACGAGCCCCGGCGGGATCGCGTTCAGGCCGTACCGGAAGACCACGACGGCCAGGCCGGCCCACTGCCAGGTGAACGCCAGGGCGAGCACCAGCCAGATCCACCTGGGGCCGAGCAGGACGTCGCCCGGCTGCGCGATCAGGCGGAAGGCCAGCCCGGTCACGAGCGCTGACACGGCGACCGGCGCGGCGAGCATGCCGACCCGGCGGCGCGCACCCACGGCCAACGCCATCAGCAGGCCGAACACGCAGACGAGCAGGGCCAGGAACAGCCAGAACACGCTGTTGCGTATCGCGTGCCGCACCTGACCGTCGCGGAGCACGTCGACGTAGGTGTGGGGGCCGTCGTGCAGGCTCGTCGCCACCGCCCACACGAGCGGGACCACCAGCGCCGTGCCGACGATCAGGCAGGCCGGTACGAGGTAGAGCACCGGCCGCCACGGCCGTGGCCGGTGCCCGCGCACCGGCGCACGCGTGTCCTCTCGCGGGATCAGCCCCGCCCCGCTCACCGTGCGCCCTTCTCGAGTGCGTCGACGGCGCGCTCCACGGCGGCGCCGATCGCGGCCGGCCGCTCGGCGACGGCGGCGAAGAACTCCTGGAAGATCCGCCAGGTGCCGTGCCCGTCGCTCCCGGCGAGCCGGCCGCCGAGCTGGTCGGACAGGTCGAAGGTGACGCCTCCGGCGGTGTGCTGCCGCATCTCCAGGGCGAGCCGGGACAGGTCGCCCGGGTAGTCGTTCACGCGCGGGTCGAGGGAGAGCAGGCCGCCCTGCCGCGCCCAGGGGCGTACGGCCTCGGGCGAGGCGAGCCAGGAGATCAGGGCGCGCCCTGCGGCGCCGCCCGGCCGCAGCAGGACGGCCGCGTCCCCGGCCGCCAGCAGCGGAAGCGGCTCGCGGGTCCGGCTGGGGAAGCGGAACCAACTGGCCGGCGCCGAGGTGTTCTGCCGGATGGTCGGATAGTAGAAGTCGGCCCCGGCGACCATCGCGGCCGAGCCGTGCTCGAACACGTCGATCAACGCACCGTCGAACTGGGTGAGCAGCGCGTGCCCCGGCCCGCCCGCGAAGACCCCGGGGATGCTCCAGATCTCCGCGATCCGCTCCAGCGCGGCGACCACGCTCGCGTTCCGCCACGGGACGGCGCCGCGCGCGAGCTTGGCGTACGTCCTCGGGTCGATGCTGAGCAGCGCGTTCTCGAACCAGTCGGTGAGCACCCAGCCGTCGGCCGCGCCGATGGCCAGCGGCGGCCGTCCCTGGGCGGCCATCTCGCGGCACAGCGCCACCCAGGCGTCCCAACTGGGCGGCTCGGTGCGCAGCCGGTCGGTGCGATACCAGACCAGTGACTTGTGCGCGACCTTGAACCACGACCCGTAGACGTTCCGGTCGAAGGTGAGCAGCCGGGTCCAGTCGGCCGGTACGCCGGGCGCGGCCGCGAGCGGCGTCAGCCTCCGCCGGGCGGCCGCCACCATCTGCGGCTGCTGGACCAGCGCGACGTCGGGCGCGGCGGTCCTGGCCACCCGGTTGTCCACCAGCGCGCCGAGGTCGTTGCCGGCCGAGAGCAGGCTGACCTTCCAGTGGCCGCGCCGCTCGAACGCGCGCAGGACGTCGTGGAACTGCTTCAATTCCCAGCCGTTCCAGAGGGCGACGACGCGTAAGTCGTCCCGCCCGGCGCCGCAGCCGGCCAGCGTGCACAGCGCGACTGTGACCAGTGCCTCCCTACGTCGCATCCGCGCTCGCCTCCGGCCGGGTGATCCCGCCGAGCGCGCCGCCGCGCGCCTCCGAATCGGTGATCACCAGCACCGCCGCGTGCCGCCGCCCCTCGGCGACCGCCGTACGACAGGGCACGTGACCGTCGCGGTCCTCGATCACGACCGCGGCCGGCTCGGTGGACAGGGCGCGGGCGAGCGCCACCTGAAGGCGCTGCACGGGCGACAGCTCGTGCGGCCGGAACCGGCCGATGCCCTCCAGCCGCAGCCGCCGCATCCACCGGGACGCGTCGCCGCCGGCGTACTCGACGTTGCGCTGGACCGTGAGGTGCGGCAGCAACCCGCCGCCGACCGGGACGAGCGCGATGCCACGCCGCCCGGGCGGCAGACGTGTGACGTCTCGGTCGCCGGCCAGGATGGCGCCGTCGTCGGGCGGCGCGAGGCCGAGGAGCACGTCGGCCAGTGCGGTGGCGGCCGGACGGCCGGCCAGGACCACCGACGACTCTCCGGAGGCCACGGTCAGGTCCAGAACCAAGGAGGCGTCGGCCGCTGTCCAGCCAAGACTCTCCAGTCTCAGGCTTGCCACGTCTCTCCTCGGCGGGGGGTAGTGCCGGGCGGTCATTCGATTCTACGAGTGCGGCCCGGCACGACAATTATTTTCCGCCGATCCCCGCCACGGCGTCGCGCCGTGGCGGGTACCGCCGGCTACTTGACCGCGAGGGCGTTCGCGGGTGAGCCGATGCCGCCGGGGATCCTCAGCGGCACGGACGTGAAGAAGAACTCATGGACCGCGTCCTCGGCGCTGTCGGCCGCGAGCTCCTCGAAGTCGAACAGCTCGCCGAGGGTCATGCCGAGCAGGCCGATGGCCTGGCTGTGCAACGTCGCGTCGGGGTCGGCCGGGGTGGGCACGACCTCGACGGCCATGGTGTCCGTCGCGAGTCCGGCGACGCCGTGGTCCCACAGGAACTCCACCATGGCGGGGGCGGGGCTCAGACCGGGCATGCGCAGCCGGTCGGGGGTGAAGCTGAGCCGCGCCATCTCGGCGCGCTCCTCGTCGGTGAGCCGGAGGTACCAGGCCAGCCACCCGGTGCGTACGCAGAGAACGTCGCCGGCCCGCAGCTCGGTGTGCTGCCGCCGCGCGGTCTCCGTCAGCAGGTCCGCGGTGATCTCGAACGCGGTCCCCTGGTCGATCGCGGACCCGGTCGTCTCGGCGACGTGCCGTGCGACGTCGAGGAGCACGCCGCGTCCGGCGACGCCTCTGCGCGCGACGTGGTGGATGCCCAGCTTTCCCGCGCGTACGTCGTCGAGGGTGTGGCCGTTGTAGAAGCCGGCCGAGTGACCGACGTGCGCCAGCGCGTCCCACTGGGTGGAGCCCTGCGGAGAGAAGTCGGTGAGCCGGTCGTCGAGCATGGTCGGAGTGATCGTGAGCACCTCGTGCCCGGGCAGCGGCCGCCCGAAGAAGGGGTGCGAGGGCTGATCGATCGGCAGGTTGAGGGTGAATCGCTTCCCGGTGCGGATGCAGTCACGCGCGGCGAGGACGCGCTGGTCGGTCATGAGGTTGAGGGTGCCGAGCTCGTCGTCGGCGCCGAACAGTCCCCACGAGCTTCTCGGCGGCACGCCCTCGGCGTGCGGCAGGTCCGAAAGCCGGGGAAAGGTGTCGCTACTCATCGTGATCTCCTTGGGTGGGTTGTCGCGCGACGGCAGGAGGGCGACCGCGGCCGCGGCGGCGATCATGAAGACCGCGCCGAGGAGGAACGCGCGGCCATACCCCGCGGCGAGGGACTCCGCGCGGGGGCGTGCGTGCAGTGCGGCGGTACGCGCTCCGGCGGCGGTCGCCAGCACGGCCAGGCCGATCGTGCCGCCGATCTGACGTGCGGTGGTGACGACGCCGGAGACCAGCCCGGCCTCGACTCGCGGGACGCCGGAGGTCGCGGCCACCGCGACCGGGGTGAACGTCAGGCCCATGCCGGCCGCCATGAGGACGCCCGGCAGCAGCACGCCCGCGACGAACCCGCCGGAGTGCGTCATCGCCTGGGCCTGCCAGCCGAACCCGACGGCCGAGCCGAGCGCGCCGGCCACGATCAGCGGCCGTACGCCGAAGCGGGCCAGCAGCCGGGGGGCCGAGCGCGCGGCGACGACGAGGGCGGCCGTGTGGGGCAGGAAGGACAGTCCCGCCCGCAGCGGCCCGTAGTGGAGGACTTCCTGGAGGTAGAGCGAGACGAAGTACCACATGGCGAAGCCGGGGACCCCGGTCAGCAGGATCACCGCCGCCGCACCGGCCACCGACCGTGACCGGAAGATCCGCAACGGCACCAGCGAGCCGCGCCCCGGCTTGGCCTGAAGCAGGACGAACACCGCCAGCAGGACCAGACCGGCGATCAGCGGCACGAGCGTGCCCGACGAGGACCAGCCGTGACCGCCGCTCTGGATGGTCCCGTACACCACGGCGGCGAGTCCCGCCGAGACGGTGACCGATCCGGGCACGTCCAGCCGGGTCGCGCCGGCCCGGTCGTGGTCGCGTGCCAGCACGGCGACCGCCCCGGCGAGTACGGCCAGGCCGACGGGCACGTTGATCAGCAGGATCCACCGCCACGACAGGCCGGCGGTCAGTACGCCGCCGAGGATCGACCCGGCGGCCCCGCCGGCGGCGCCGACCGCGCTCCAGGCAGCGAGGGCCTTGGCACGCCGCGGGCCTTCGGGAAACGCGGTGGTCAGGATCGTCATCGTGGCCGGGGACAAGGTCGCGGCGCCCACGCCTTGCAGGGCACGCGCCGCCACCAGGACGACGGGCCCGGTGGCGAGCCCGCCGGCCAGGCTCGCCGCCGAGAACAGCACGAGGCCGGCGACGAAGGTCCGGCGGTGCCCGAACACGTCCGCCGCACGCCCGCCGAGCAGCAGAACGCCCGCGAAGGTCAGGGCGTAGGCGTCGATGACCCAGGCGAGTGTGGTCCCGGTGAAGCCGAGGTCGGCCTGGATCGCGGGAAGCGCCACGTTAACGATCGAGACGTCCAGCACGACCATGAACTGGCCGGCGCACACGAGGGCCAGGACCAGCCAGCCCGTACCGCCGACCGGCAGGGTGCGTGCAGGGGCGTCGGATCGCGATCTTTCCATGCATCCTCCTCTCCTCTGAACGGAGCGGAGCGCTCGGTTCCGATTTGACCATAGAGGAGCGGAGCGCTCCGTTCAAGTAGACTCCGGCGCATGAGCGGATTCGAGGACCGGCGGTGAGCGGCCGGCGCGCGGAGGCCGAGCGCAACGACGAGCGCGTGCTGGCCGCCGCCAGGGAGGTGTTCGTCGAACTCGGCCCGGACGCCCCGATGTCGGCCGTCGCCGCACGCGCGGACGTCGGCATGGGCTCGCTGTACCGGCGGTACAGCAGCAAGAACGACCTGATCCGCGAGCTGTGCGTGGCGGCGATGCGGCAGGTCATCGCCGAGGCGGAGAACGCACTGCGCGAGGAGCCGGACGGCTGGTCGGCGTTCGGCCGGTTCATGCGCCGCTGCATCGCCGGCGGCACCGGCGCCCTGCTGCCGCTGGGCGGCTCGTTCGTCGTCACCGACGACGTGCTGGACGTCAGCGAGCGCGCCCGTGACGCGATCCAGGCGGTCCTGCACCGCGCGCAGGCCGACGGCGCCCTGCGTACGGACGTCACCGCCGCCGACGTGTCGATGCTGTTCGCCCAGCTCGTACGACCCCAGGTGCCCGACGGCGCACGGGCCGGCCAACTCCGCGAGAGGTACGTCGAAGTGATCCTGGCCGGCCTGCGCCCCTCCGCCCCGGCACTGCCCGGCCCCGCGCCGGACTGGTCGGAGATCCAGAAACAGTGGGAGGCCCCGCCCGCCTGAGCCCGTCCTCTGTCGGCTATTGTCCGCGACCGGAAACGGCGCCAGTCCATGCTCTCCACGCTGGGCGTCGAGGTGGTCGGCCTGGCACCCGGGCGTACCGAGCTGGAGCTTCACCGGCGCGACGACCTCTGCCAGCAGCACGGCTTCGTCCACGCCGGCGCCATCACCACCCTCGTCGACTCGGCGTGCGGATTCGCCGCCCTCACCGTGTTCCCGCTGGACCGCGACGTGCTCACCGTCGACTTCTCGGTCTCGCTCGTCTCGCCCGCCAGGCAGGAGAGGTTCGTCGCGGTCGGCTCGGTGCTCCGCAGCGGCCGTACGCTCACGACCTGCCGGGGCGAGGTCTTCGGCCTCACCCCGGACGGATCGCGAACGCTGGTCGCCGTCATGCAGGCGACCATGATGGCCGTCACCACGCTGTCCGCCCGGTGACCGCGCCCCTCAGCCGGCGAAGGTCATGACCACTGACCGGGCTCGTAGTCGCCCGCCGGCTGCTGGATGATGACGTTCATCCGGTTGTAGGCGTTGATGAGCGCGATGAGCGACACCAGCGCGGCGAGCTGCTCGTCGTCGAAGTGCTTGGCCGCGTTCGCCCACGCCTCGTCGGTGACCCCGCCGGCGGCGTCGGCGATGCGGGTGCCCTGCTCGGCGATCTCCAGCGCCGCCCGCTCCGCGTCGGTGAACACCTTCGCCTCCCGCCACGCCGCGACCAGGTTGAGCCGAACCGCCGTCTCCCCCGCGTGCGTGGCCTCCTTGGTGTGCATGTCGGTGCACACCCCGCAGCCGTTGATCTGGCTGGCGCGGATCTTCACCAGCTCCTGCGTCGCGGCCGGCAGAGCCGATCCGGTCACGGCCTTCCCCGCCGAGTTGATGAACTTCGTGACGGACGCCGCGACAGTGCTGCCGTAGTAGTCGAACCGGGCTTCCATGGATGATCTCCTCGCCGTTCGTACGGTTACACCCTCATTGACCGAACACCGCGCCGAGATGTGACATCACCGCCCCGAGTGTGACGCACGCCTCCCCGCCGGCCACGCGGCGCTGTACCGACACCGGCCGAGGAACGAACTGGGCGGCCCACGAGGGCCCACTTCCCCCAACCACCGGTGTCCACATCACCGACGGCGAAAGACGCCCCTCACGCCAAAGGAGATCAAAAATGAGAAACGTAATCGTCTCCACCTATATGACCCTGGACGGAAGAGTCGACGACCTCCGCGACTGGGCCGTCCCCTTCGACGACGAGAAGACGGCCGCGTACCACTCCGACCTGCTGAAGAACAGCGACGGCCTACTCCTGGGCCGCAAGACGTACGAGATCTTCTCCGTACTCTGGCCCTCGCTCTCCGGCACGCACCCTTATGTCGACAAGCTCAACAGCATGCCCAAGTACGTCGCGTCGACCACACTCAAGACCCTCGAGTGGGAGAACTCCGAACCGATCAAAGGCGACGTCGTGTCCGCCGTGGCCAAACTCAAGGAACAGCCAGGCCAGGACCTGATCCTCTACGGCTGCCACGACCTAATGAACAGCCTGATGGAACACGACCTCATCGACGAATACCGCCTCTGGATCCACCCCGTACTCCTGGGAAGAGGCCGCCACTTCCTCGAAGACACCAAAAACCGCATCAACCTGGACCTGGTAGAAAGCACCGAAATCTCCCCAGGCGTAACCATCCACACGTACCGCCCAGCACAAACCAAGAACTAACGGCAAGCTACGCACGAAATCCAAGCCGAGAGGGGGCGTGGGGGCGAAGCCCCCACATCGGGGGCTCGGGGGGTCGCCCCCCGAAAAACATCGCGGGCCACCGGGCAGCCGCCAAAAAGCGGCAAACACGGTGGCCCGACTCGTGGAGCTGAGGGGATTCGAACCCCTGACCCCCTCGATGCGAACGAGGTGCGCTACCGGACTGCGCTACAGCCCCAGACAACGCAGTAAGGCTAGCAAACATTGGGGACTCCTCGCGCGGCCCGGGGCGCAGGATGCCCGGGCCGCGTGGTGGCCCGTCAGTCGCCGACCGCGCGGAGGTCGGTGTACTGGTCATAGACCTCCTCGCGCGACAGGCCGGGGAGTTCGATGATCTCTGCGGTGCGTGCCGCCTCCTCCGCCTCGCGTGCCTCCCGTGCCTCTCTCGCCTCCTGGGCGTGGCGGGCACGTGCGGCGTGTACGGCGGCGGCGCGGCGGAGTTCGTCGCGGCGGATCTGGTCCATCTGGACCGCGACGCGCAGCAGCGACAGGTGGCCGCCCAGCAGTACGGCCGGCGGCAGCACGAACCACCACGGCGTCAGCTGCACCGCGGTCGTCACCACCGCCGCCACCGTCAGCAGGCCCAGGCCCAGCGTACGGCGGCGCCGGCGGGCGATCACCGCGCCGCGGGACGCGCCGTGCCGCCGCGGCGGCGGAGCGCGGCGTACGACGGGCGCCGCCGGGACCGCCGGGTCCTCCGGAACGGCCGCCGGCTCCTCGACCTCAGCGGCGTCACCGGTATCAAGATCGTCCGGCGCCTCCGCGACGGACTCGTTACGCCGATGGAGCAGGCGACCCGCGCCGTCGCGGCGCAGCCACATCGGGACCAGCACGATGCCCCAGACGACTACGATCGCCAGATAGAGGACTGCGCTGCTCATCAGCCCTCCCCCTCGCCGCGTCGATCGCGTCCAGGCCCGCGCCGACCTTGGGTACGCGCGCGCTCACGTCCCGCACGCTAAGACCCACAGTCAGTGGTTGACGAGCATTCGGGGCGGTGTGTCGCAAGATCGGGCCGCACATGAACATGAGCAGACCAATGCTTTGCGATCCTCCGGGTCAGCGGGGGAAAGTCTGCCGTGCGTTCGCCCGCCAGCGGGACATCACGCCGCCGGGTACGTCTTCGGTGGTCAGCGCGTAGCAAATGTGATCTCGCCAGGCGCCGTCGATGTGCAAATGGCGCTGGCGGACGCCTTCTTCGCGGAAGCCGAGTTTCTCCACGACGCGGCGGCTCGCGGAGTTCTCCGGGCGGATGTTCGCCTCGACGCGGTGCAGGCCGACATTGAAGAAACAGTGGTCCACCGCGAGGGCCACGGCGGTGGGCATCACGCCTCGGCCCGCGACCCCCTTGTCGACCCAGTAGCCGATCTGCGCCGACCGTGCCGAGCCCCACACGATGGCGCCGACGGTCAACTGGCCGGCGAAGTCGCCGTCGTAGGTGACCACCCACGGCAGCGCGAGGCCCTGGCGCGCCTCGCGGCGCATGGTCTGAGCCATCCCGAGGTAAGGGCCGATCCCGCTGCGGAACAGCGGCGTCTCCGGGTTGGTCGGCTCCCAGGGCCGCAGCCATTCGGCGTTGCGCAGCCGTACCTCTCTCCAGATGGAGGCGTCGCGGAGGCGCAGCGGCCGGAGCCCGACCGGGCCCTCGGCCAGCACGGCGGGCCACCCTCGCATGCGATCCACACCTCCATGATTCCCCGCCGGGCCCGTCCCGCGCCATCCCGGATCGGCGGGAACACGCACGGTCACGGCGTACGGGGGTGGTCGCCACCGCCGATCTGGTCGACCGCGTGCCGCAGGACCTCGGCGAGCACGTCCATTCCGTCCTGTACGCCGCCGCGCGAGCCGGGCAGGTTGACGATCAGCGTGCGGCCCGCGACGCCCGCCAGGCCGCGCGACAGGATCGCGGCCGGTACCTTGTCGCGGCCGGTCAGGCGGATCGCCTCGGCGATGCCGGGCACCTCGCGCTCGATCACGCGGCGGGTCATCTCCGGGGTCTGGTCGGTCGGGGTGAGTCCGGTGCCGCCCGTGGTGACCACCGCGTCGTACCCCTGCTCGACCGCGTCCCGCAGGACCTCCTCGACCCGCGTGCCGTCCGGGATCACGACCGGGCCGTCCACCGCGAAGCCCAGCGACGTCAGCCGCATGACGAGGATCGGCCCGGAGGTGTCCGCGTAGACGCCCGCGGACGCGCGGTTCGACACGGTCACCGCCAGCGCGCGCATCAGGCCCGCCGCCAGAGGCCCGTACGGCCGCCGGTCTTCTCCTCGACCCGCACGTCCGTGACGACCGCCGACGGGTCGATCGCCTTGACCATGTCGATCAGTGCGAGCGCGGCGACGGACACGCAGGTGAGCGCCTCCATCTCGACTCCCGTACGGTCCGCGGTGCGCACCTGGGCGGCGATGGACACGCCGTCGTCGCGTACGGACAGATCGACGGTGACGCCGTGGATCGCGATCGGGTGGCAGAGGGGCACCAGGTCCGGGGTGCGCTTGGCCGCCTGGATGCCGGCGATGCGCGCGACCGCGAGGGCGTCGCCTTTGGGCACGTCGCCGGACCGCAGCGCGGCGACGCACGCGGGCGACAGCCGTACGAGGCCGGTCGCGGTCGCCGTACGCGCCGAGACCTCCTTGGCGGAGACGTCGACCATGCGCGCCGCACCGGAGGAGTCCAGGTGGGAGAACTCGCCGGGAGACGTCATGGCAGCATCATCACCTCGGCGTGGTCGCCCGCCGCCAGTGCCGTGTCGTCCTCGGCCACCACGATCAGCCCGTTGGAGGAGGACAGCGCGAAGATCTGATGCGAGCCCTGGGCGTCGGCCGGGGTCACGTGGTATTCGCCGTCGCGGTACTCCAGCGTGCCGCGGAGGTAGTGCCGCAGGCCCGCGGGCGACGTGACCGGCCCGGCCAGCCGGGCGCGTACGGTCGGCATCGGCTCCGGCGGCAGGCCCTGGAGTGCGCGCAGCGCGGGCCGCACGAAGACCTGGAACGACACGAAGGCGCTGACCGGGTTGCCGGGCAGCGTGAACACCGGCGTGGTGTCGTCGAGCAGGCCGAAGCCCTGCGGCTTGCCGGGCCGCATGGCGATCTTGTCGAACGTCATCGTGCCGAGGCCGGACAGCACCTCCTTGACGACGTCACGCGCGCCCATGCTGACCCCGCCGGAGGTGATGACCAGGTCGGCGAAGCCGAGTTGCTCCTCGATCGCGGCGAGCACCTGGCGCGTGTCGTCGCCGATCACACCCTGACGGAAGCCGACGGCGCCGGCCTCGGTGGCGGCCGCGGTGAGGGCGTAGCCGTTCGCGTCCCAGATCTGGCCCGGCCTGGCGGGCGTGCCGGGCTCGGCCAGCTCGCTGCCCGTGGACAGCACGACGACGCGCGGCCGGGGCCGTACGAGGACGCGGGCGCGGCCGATCGCGGCGAGCATGCCGATCTGGGCCGAGCCGAGGCGTGTGCCGGCCTCGAGCACGGTCTGCCCGGCGGTGACGTCCTCGCCGCTGCGCCGGACGTAGTGCCCGGCGACGGCGGAGCGGTGGATCGCCACCTTGGCGATGCCGCCGTCGGTCCACTCGACCGGCACGATCGCGTCCGCGCCGCCCGGCATGGGCGCGCCGGTCATGATCCGCGCGCACAGGCCGGGCCGGATGCCGTACGCCTCGGCGTCACCGGCCGCGATGTCGCCGACGACCGACAGCGTCACCGGCGACGACTCGGACGCGTCCGCCACGTCGCCGGCGAGCACGGCGTACCCGTCCATGGCGGAGTTGTCGAACGGCGGCAGGTCGACCGGCGCGGTGACCGGCTCGGCCAACACGCCGTTCATGGCTTCGAGCAGGACGACGTCCAGCGGCGCGAGCGGGCGTGTCGCCGCCAGGATGCCGGCGATGTGTTCGTCGACCGATTTCATGATCAGTCTTCGACGTCGGTCTTGGCCACGAAGTCACGCAGCCACGGCAGGAACTCGGGCGCCAGGTCCGGCCGCTCGGCGGCGAACTGCACGACCGTACGCAGGTAGTCGAGTTTGTTGCCGGTGTCGTAGCGGCGGCCGCGGAACAGCACGCCGTGCACCGGGCCGCCCTGGGAGCGGTCGCGCTGGGCGAGGGTCAGCAGCGCGTCGGTGAGCTGGATCTCCCCGCCGCGGCCCGGCGGGGTCTTCTCCAGCACGTCGAAGACGGCGGGGTCGCAGAGGTAGCGGCCGATGATGATCCAGCGGCTGGGCGCCTCGCCGGGCACCGGCTTTTCGACCAGGTTGGTCACCCTGACGACGTCGTCCTCGTCGGTGGCCTCGATCGCGGCGCAGCCGTACAGCGAGACCTGCTCGGGCTCGACCTCCATCAGCGCGACGACGCTGCCCCCGAACTGCTCGCGTACCTCCAGCATGCGCTTGAGCAGCGGGTCGCGCGCGTCGATGAGGTCATCGCCCAGCAGGACCACGAACGGCTCGTTGCCGACGTGCTGGCGCGCGCAGTAGACGGCGTGTCCGAGCCCCTTCGGCTCGCCCTGACGCACGTAGTGGACGATCGCGAGGTCGCTGGACTCGCGAATGGTCGCCAGCCGCTCGGGGTCGTCCTTGGCGCGGAGCGCCTCCTCCAGCTCGTACGCGCGGTCGAAGTGATCCTCGATCGGGCGCTTGCCGCGCCCGGTGATGAGGAGGACGTCGTTGAGCCCGGCCCCCACGGCCTCCTCGACGACATATTGGATCGCTGGCTTGTCGACGATCGGCAGCATCTCTTTCGGGGTCGCCTTGGTGGCGGGCAGGAACCGTGTTCCAAGGCCGGCCGCGGGAACGACCGCCTTGGTTACGGATACGTGGTCGGCCATGTGAAGACCCTAGCCTCCGGTAGGTCGTGATCCGTGGACTCTGCCCGCGCTACCCGTTCGAGGCTCGGAGTATCGCCGGGAATCTCTGCCGTCCGGCGGGCGGGAGAATGGGACGATGACCGCCGAGGACAAGCGCGCGCTGCGCGCCGGGCTGCTGGCCGCACGCACGCGCCGCACCGGAGACGAGCGCGCCTCCGCCGCGCGTGCCCTGCGCGACGCCCTGCTCATGATGCCCGAGGCCGAGATGGCCGGCACCGTCGCGGCGTACGTCTCGATCGGCGCCGAGCCGGGTACTCACGGGCTGCTGTTCGCCATGTGGAAGCGCGGGACTTACGTCCTGGTGCCCAGGCTGCTGCCCGGCGGCGACCTGGACTGGGCCTCCTACGAGGGGCCCGACTCCCTGCGGCCGGGCACGCGCGGCCTGCTTGAGCCGTCGGAGCCGCCCCGGGGGCCCGAGGCCGTACGCGGCGCCGACCTGATCATCGTGCCGGCCCTCGCGGTGTCCGCCTCGGACGGGATGCGTCTCGGGCGCGGCGGCGGGTCCTATGACCGGGTGCTGGCACGCGTCGACCCGAGCATCCTGACCGTCGCGGCGGTCTACGACGACGAGTTGATCGCGTCGGTGCCGGCCGAACCGCACGATCGGGCGGTCCGCGCGGTCGTCACACCCGCACGTGGCGTCACACGGCTCGCATAGGGTTGAAGATCCCTCCCCGAGAGCTGAGGAGCGCGTCGAATGACCCGAACACCGTGGCGGCTGGTCTCCCTGTCGCCGCTGGATGAGGACGCGGTCCGCCGGCTCTTCGAGCCGCTGGACGCCGAGGTCGCTCTCCCCGCAACCCGCGACCAGGACGGCGTGCGCGCGGCGCTCGCCGAGGCGGACGTGGTGGTCGGCGACTTCTCCGGCCGGCTCAGGATCGACGCGGAGGCGGTGGCCGGCGCGCCCGCGCTGGCCTTCGTGCAGATGCCCGCGGTCGGCGTGGACTCCTGCGACCTGGACGCGCTGACCGCCGCGGGCGTGCCGGTGGCCAACGCCGCCGGGGCGAACGCCCGTTCGGTGGCCGAATGGGTGCTCGCGGCCACTCTGGACCTGACCCGCGGCCTCACGCTGGCCGACCGGCGGATGCGGTCAGGCGGCTGGCCGCAGTTCGAGACCATGGCGCCCGAGCTGCCCGAGCGCCGCGTCGGCGTGCTCGGCATGGGCTCGATCGGCGCGGAGGTCGTACGGCTGTTCGAGGCGCTCGACTGCTCCGTGGCGTACTGGTCGCGCCGTCGACGGGCCGCCGGGACGTACAAGGAGCTCGACGACCTGCTCGCCACGTCCGACATCGTGATCGTCTGCCTGCCGCTCACGCCTGAGACGCGCGGCCTGCTGCACGCCGGCCGGCTGGCGCTGCTGCCGCCGGGCGCGTTCCTGGTGAACATCGCGCGCGGCGGGATCGCGCCGGACGACGCCGTGCTCGGGGCGCTGGAGAGCGGACGGCTCGCGGGCGCGGCGCTCGACGTGTACGACGTGGAGCCGCTGCCCGCCGGGCACCCGCTGCGGGCGAACGACAAGGTCGTGCTGTCGCCGCACAACGCGGGCGCCACGGTCACGGGGCAGCGCAACATCATCAACGCGGTCAAGGACAACCTTCGTGCCGCGCTCACGGGAGGCCCGGTGGCGAACGTCGTCAACGGGATCGACCCGGTGATCCGGCGCCGGTAGCCCGTTTCCAGCGGGGGGAGGGGGATGGGTGAGGCTAGACCTTTGGCTGCTGCTCGGGTCCATCGTGATCATCACGGCGATCGTCGCCGTACGCGTGGCGCATCGCAGCGGGCTGCCCAGCCTGCTCCTCTACCTCGCGCTGGGGCTGCTGCTGGGTGAGTCCGGGTTCGGCATCAGGTTCGATGACCCGCGGCTCGCCGAGACTCTGGGGCTGGCCGCGCTCGTCCTGATCCTGGCCGAGGGCGGCATCACCACGCGCTGGGCGGACGTACGCGAAGGGGTGCCGGCCGCGATCGCGCTGGCCACCGTCGGCAGCGCGGTCAGCATCGTGGTCGTGGCCGCCGCCGCGCACTGGCTGATCGGCGCCGACTGGCGCACCGCGCTGCTGCTCGGCGCGGTGCTGGCGCCGACGGACGCCGCCGCGGTCTTCTCGGTCCTGCGGCGGCTGCCGCTGCCCTCGCGGCTGTCGGGCATCCTCGAGGCCGAGTCCGGGTTCAACGACGCCCCGGTGATCATCCTGGTGGTCGCGCTGACCGCCAAGCATCCGCCGAGCTCGCTCGTCATGGCCGGCGAACTCCTCGCGGAACTGGCGATCGGCGCCCTCGTCGGACTGCTGGTCGGCTACCTCGGGGCCGTGGCGCTGCGGCGTCTCGCACTGCCCGCCTCGGGCCTGTACCCGATCGCGGTGCTGGCGCTCGCCGTCGGCGCGTACGGCGCGGCCTCGCAGTTGCACGGCAGCGGGTTCCTCGCGACGTACGTCGCGGCGCTCCTGCTGGGCAACAGCCCGCTGCCGCACCGCCCGGCCACCCGCGGGTTCGCCGAGGGGCTGGCGTGGCTCGCCCAGATCGGCCTGTTCATCATGCTCGGCCTGCTGGCCTCACCGTCCGAGCTGCCCGCGCAGATCTGGCCCGCGCTCGTGTGCGGGTTCGCGCTGGTGCTGGTGGCGCGGCCGCTGTCGGTGGTGCTGTCCACGCCGTTCCTGGGGCTCTCCTGGCGGGAGAAGGCGTTCTTCTCGTGGGCGGGGCTGCGGGGCGCGGTGCCGATCGTGTTGGCCACGCTGGCGATGACGGCCGGGCTGCGGTCGGCGGACGCGCTGTTCGCCCAGGTGTTCATCATCGTCGTGGTCTTCACCCTGTTGCAGGGACCGACGCTGCCGTGGCTGGCGCGCGCGCTGCGGCTGGTCATCCCCGTGAGCGGCCGCGAGATCGGCGTCGAGGCCGCGCCGCTGGAAGAGCTGCACGCGGAGCTGCTGGACGTCGACGTTCCGCCCGACTCACGGCTCGACGCGGTGGAGATCTTCGAGCTGCGGCTGCCGCAGGGCGCCGCGATCACGCTGGTCGTACGCGACGGGCGCAGCTTCGTCCCCGAGCCCAGCACCCGGTTGCAGGGCGGCGACAAGCTCCTCGTCGTGACCACGAGCGACGCGCGTACGACGGCAGAGCGCCGGTTGCGCGCGGTGAGCCGGCGCGGCAAGCTGGCCGGTTGGTACGGCGAGCGCGGGGACTGATCTTCGCGCCGAGGAGCCTTGCCGGGAATGATCCGGCAGCCCGTACACTTAGCAGTCAATAGGTCAGAGTGCCAGTCCCGTCTGCGGTCTGGGCAGCTTAGGAGGAGCTCGTGCCGACGTATCAGTACGCTTGCACGGAATGCGGTGAGCCTCTGGAGGTCGTGCAGAAGTTCACCGACGACGCACTGACCGAGTGCCCCGCGTGCGGCGGACGACTGCGCAAGATCTTCTCGGCTGCGGCCATCGTGTTCCGCGGCTCCGGTTTCTACCGCACCGACAGCCGCACCGGCGCCGGCGCGTCGAGCACCACCGCGGCGGCGGAGACCCCGAAGAAGGACGAGAAGAAGACCGAGACCAAGTCCGAGGCGAAGAAGGAGTCCACGTCGGACTCCTCCTCCAAGCCCGCCAAGTCCTCTTCGGAAAAGGTCGCCTGAGCCCGCCGACCCCGATCGGCTGATCCGGAACGCCCGCCGTCTCGGTAAGGCTTTGCGCGAGACGTCGCCTGAACCAGCCGACCCCGCGTCGGCTTGTCGGGACGCCCGCCGCCTCGGTTTTCGTTCTCGGCGTTCTCGGTTATCCACAGGCCGCCGATGGGTCTCGCGGCCGCGCTCCACCGGCCGCTAAGGTCCCGCTCATGCATGCAGAGATCGGTGTGATCGGCGGCTCCGGCTTCTACTCCTTCCTCGACGACGTGGAGGAGGTCGAGGTCACCACTCCCTATGGCCCGCCCAGCGACCCGCTCGCGATCGGGACGCTGGCCGGCGGGCGGCGTGTCGCCTTCCTGCCACGGCACGGCCGCGACCATCGCTTCCCACCGCACAAGATCCCCTACCGGGCCAACCTGTGGGCGCTGCGGTCCGTCGGGGTGCGGCAGGTGGTGGCGCCGAGCGCGGTGGGCTCCCTGACGGCCGCTTACGGACCGGGCACGCTGGCCGTCCCCGACCAGGTCGTCGACCGCACGAGCGGGCGCGCGCAGACTTACTACGACGACGGAGCGGTGCACGTCTCGTTCTCCGACCCCTATTGCCCCGCCGGCCGGCGCGTCGCCGTGGAGAGTGCGCGCGAGGCGGGCTGGGAGCCGGTCGAAGACGGCACGCTGGTGGTCATCGAGGGACCGAGGTTCTCCTCGCGCGCCGAGTCCCGTTCCTACGCCGCGCAGGGGTGGACGCTGGTCGGCATGACCGGCCATCCGGAGGCCGTGCTGGCGCGCGAGCTGGCGCTCTGCTACATCCCGGCATGCCTGGTCACCGACCTGGACGCGGGCGTCGAGGAGGGCACGGGGGTGACACACGAGGAGGTCATGCGGGTGTTCGCCGAAAACGTCGACCGGCTGCGCGACCTCGTCGCCACCGTAGCGAGCGCCCTCCCGACCGAACGCGACTGCCCGTGCCCGCACGCGGTGGAGGGGCTGAAGCTCCCCTTCGACCTGCCATGAGAGCCGTGCTGAGCCGCCATCGCCGACTGCTGGCGGCACTCTTCGCCGCGGCGGCCGCCGCCCTGGGACTGGCCGCCGCCCACCCCCACCCCGACGGCGTACGCGTACAGGTGGCCGCACGCGACCTCCCCGCAGGCACGGGGCTGACCCCCCGCGACGTGACGACACAGGTGTTACCGAGCAGCGCACTCCCATCGGGCCTCGTCCGCCACCCGACCGGCCGCACGCTGTCGGGCCCGATCCGACGAGGCGAACCACTGACGGACGCCCGCCTACGCTCTCCAGGCCTGCTGCCCGGCCAGGATCCGGCAGCGGTGGCGACCCCAGTGAGACTGGCCGACGCGGCAATGGCCCGCCTCCTACACCCAGGCACCCGAGTCGACGTCCTGGCCGCCCGCACAGACACCCCCTTACCGGCCCGCACCGTCGCCTCGTCGGTCCCTGTACTCGCGATCCCCAAACCACCCCAGGACCCGGACGAAGGCGCCCTGATCGTCCTCCAAACCGACCGAACCCAAGCCGCCGCGTTAGCCCGCGCCTCCACCGACTCCCGCCTGTCCGTCACCATCCTCAGCGACTGAAATCAGCCCCCGACCGCACCCCACCCACCGAACCATCCACCCAGAACAACCCCCACCGGCCCACCAAACCCCACCACCACACTCCAACCCACCAAAAAACCCATCCAAAACAGCGCCCACCACCCCCACCCACGAGCGGCTCAAGGCTCAGCCGACGGCCATCGGCTGTGACCCGTCAGCAGTCCGTTGACGAGAATCTGTTGCGGGAGTCCATCGACGAGAGTCCGTTAACGAGAGTCCGTTGCGGACGTTCCTTGACGGGAGGTCCGTGCCGGAGCCCGTTGCGGGAAGTCCGTGCCAGAGGCCATTGGCCGGTGGCGCTGCACCGAGACTGGACGCCGACTCCTACCTCTCGCCCCTGCATGGCCCGTGGACGATGGCCGTAGGGCGATGGCCCGTGGGCGATGGGCCGTGCGCGAAGGGCCCATGGGGCGCGTCAGTCGCTGGCTGTCGGGGTGTTCTCCTTGGTGTACTCCCAGTGCCACGGCTCGAAGGGGCTGCTGTAGGCCCACGACGGGTGGAAGAACTCATACCGCTTGGAGTTGGACTGCAACCAGCTGAACTGCGCCGAACTCTCGCTCTGCACTCCCCCGCACAGGTCGACCGCCGTGCCGTAGCCGTGGTTGCTGTGGCCCGGTACCGCCGCCATTCCCGGGCGTTGGGCGTAGATGCGCTGTTGTTCGGCCAGTGGCCGGTAGGAGTCCGTCAGGCACATCTCGGTGCCGAAGTGGGCCTTGTAGGCGGTGTTCAGCCGGTAGAAGGCCAGCGCCGCGTCGGCGCGGAGCATGCGGCCCGGCTGGGGCAGCGGGCACAGGTAGCGCGCGGGGATCAGCCCGTTGGGGTACTTCCGCGCGTCCGCGACCATGCTCGTGTTGCAGGTCAGGCGCAGTCGCGTGGTCGGATCGAGCTTCTTCAGCGCCGCCGTCAACTGTGAGGTCAGCGCGGCGGCGCGCGCCTTCAGGCCGCCGATCTGCTGTTGCAGCCGCGTCTGCTCGATCGCGTTGCGCGACTGCAGGTCCTGCGCCGTCGCGGCGAGCTGTTCGCGCTGTTTGCGCAGCTGGCCGGCCTTGTCGACCAGCGCCTTCTGGTCGTTGGACAGCATCGTCAGGTCGGCCGCGGCGGCCAGCGCCTGGCTGGGGTCGTCGCCGCCCACCAGCGAGGGAACGCCGAGGAGTCCCGGCTGCTTGTACGCGTTGGCGGCCAAGCGCGCGAGCGGGGCGCGGATCTGTTCCAGTTGCGCGTCCGCGACGCCGATGTCCGCGAGGGTCCTCTTCAGCTTCTCCTCGGAGGCGTTCAGCTGCTTGCTGCGGTCCTCCCAGGTCTTGGTCGCCTTGGACAGCTCGTTCCTGGCCTTGTCGGCCTGCTTTCGGAGAGCCTCGACGCTGGTCGGCGAAGGTGTCTGGGAGGCGGAGGATCGGTCCGAGACACCGGACAGCACCAACGACGCGAACACCAGGGTCGCCGTGATCAGCGCCGCCGGCCGAGGGCTTGGCACGGGGATCCTTCCGGGGCTGGCGACTACGTGACGTTGCCCGACCGTACTACAGGTGCCGCCGTGGGCAGAGCCCTGGATGTGATAGCCGGGAAACCCCAGCTAGGCGCGCTTCCGGCGCCTGCACGCCTTCGGCACCCACGGCCATCTCCCCAGGCCCGGCGGACACGTCACCACGGAGGTCGGGCGGGGAGTGACGTACGGACCACCGGAGGAGGCGGTCTCGGGTGAGACGTCACCGCCGCGACGTACGACCTCGCGCGTACGGCCATGAATGGCGCGGTGGGCGCGCTCCGGGCCGGCGCGGACGATACGGGCGCCTTGTCCTGGGCTGCGGGCCGCGTCCGCCCAAGGATCAGACGTGCGTGGGCTGTGGGCTTGGGCGGGCCGGTCGTCGAGTGGGGCCGCGCGTTCGAGGCCGGTCCGATCCGGCCGGAGGCTGGGCGCGGGCGGCCAGAGGTCCCGGGGAGACGACGCGAAATCCGCATCGGGATACCGGCTGCGGACCGCACTCGTCGGAATGGCGGTGGACTGAAATACTCGGTCCTATGGGGATGCCGATTTTGCTGACCGTAGATGACGATCCGTCGGTGTCCCGGGCTGTCGCCCGTGACCTGAGACGCCGCTACGGACAGGACTTCCGTATCGTGCGAGCCGACTCCGGATCCGACGCCCTCGACGCGCTGCGGGAGATCAAGCTGCGCGGGGACACCGTCGCCGCGATGCTCGCGGACTACCGGATGCCGCAGATGGACGGCATCGAGTTCCTCGAACACGCCATGGACCTGTTCCCGAACGCCCGGCGCGCGCTGCTCACCGCGTACGCGGACACCGACGCCGCCATTCAGGCGATCAACGTCGTGGACGTCGACCACTACCTCCTCAAGCCGTGGGATCCGCCCGAGGAGAAGCTCTACCCCGTCGTCGACGCGCTCGTGGAGACCTGGCGGGAGGCCGGCGACGAGCCGGTCGAGGAGACCAAGGTGGTCGGCCACCGCTGGTCGGCCCCGACGTACAAGGTGCGCGACTTCCT
The DNA here is from genome assembly GCA_963799975.1 of uncultured Actinomycetota bacterium. GTDB lineage: Bacteria > Actinomycetota > Actinomycetes > Streptosporangiales > Streptosporangiaceae > Actinoallomurus. Next base: position 3,789,525 of record CAWCZF010000006.1, read on the forward strand.
GGCACGCAACTCCGTCCCGTACCGGTGGTACTCCGTGGAGGAGCCCGAGGGCGTACGCCTGCTGGACGCCGCGGGCGCCGGGCCGGACGACATCCCGGTGGTGATCACGCCGGACGGCAAGGCCCTGCGTACGCCCTCCGGCGCGGAGATCGCGGCCGCGGTCGGGCTGTCGACCGAGCCGACGGCCGAGTTCTATGACCTGATCGTCATCGGCGGCGGGCCGGCGGGGCTCGGCGCGGCGGTTTACGGGGCCTCGGAGGGGCTGCGGACCGTGCTCGTCGAGCGGCGTGCCACCGGCGGTCAGGCCGGGCAGAGCTCTCGGATCGAGAACTACCTGGGCTTTCCCGACGGTGTCTCCGGCAGCCAGCTGACCGACCGTGCGCGGCGGCAGGCACGCAAGTTCGGCGCCGAGGTGCTCACCGCGCGCGACGCGGTCGCGCTGGAGGCGCGCGGCTCGGCCCGGGTGATCACCTTCAGCGACGGCACCGAACTCGCGGCGCACTCCGTCGTGCTGGCCAACGGTGTCTCGTACCGCGCGCTCGAGGCACCCGGCTGCAACGACCTCACCGGCCGCGGCGTCTACTACGGTTCGGCCTCGACGGAGGCCCAGGCGTGCGGCGGCGAAGACGTCTACATCGTCGGAGGCGCCAACTCCGCCGGACAGGCCGCCGTGTTCTTCTCCCGCTATGCCCGCTCCGTCACCCTGCTCGTACGCGGGGCGTCGCTGGAGAGCTCGATGTCGCACTACCTGATCGAGCAGTTGAAGGCCATCGAGAACGTGCACGTACGCGTGGGCACGAGCATCGTGGAGGCACACGGCGAGGACCATCTCGAGAACGTGTCGCTCTGCGAGGGCAGCACCGGCAAGGTCGAGACGGTGCCGTGCAGTCACATGTTCGTGTTCATCGGCGCGGCCCCGTACACCGAGTGGCTGGGCGAGGCGATCGTCCGCGACTCACACGGCTTCGTGCGTACGGGCCCGGATCTGCTGGCCGAGGGCAAGAGGCCGGCGGGCTGGAAACTCGACCGGGATCCGCTCTACCTGGAGTCCTCGATCCCGGGGGTGTTCGTCGCGGGCGACGTGCGTTCCCAGTCGGTCAAGCGGGTCGCGTCGGCGGTCGGCGAGGGTGCCATGGCGGTCACGCTGGTGCACCGGTATCTGGAGGAGCGATGAGCACACTGTCGCGGGACGAGCTGCGGACGCTCTTCCTGTTCGAGAAGCTGACGAGTGAGCAACTCGACTGGGTGGCCGAGCACGGCAAGATCGAGTCGTACGCCGCGGGCACCACGATGCTGCGCGAGGGCGACCCGGCGACGTGCTTCTACGTGTTGCTGTCCGGGTCGCTGCGGATGACGCGGCTGGTGCACGGCGACGAGTTGGAGATGGTCCGCAGCGACCAGCGCGGGGCGTACTGCGGCGCCACCCAGTTCCTCATGGGCCAGCGCGGGGAGCAGCGCTACTCCGCGTCGGTGCACGCGATCACCGACTCCGAGTTCCTGTCGCTGCCGGCGGCCGACTTCAGCGAGCGGTTCACCGCGTGGTTCCCGATGGCGGCGCACCTGCTGGAGGGCATGTTCCTCGGCCGCCGCAACAGCGACGCGGTCGTCGGCCAGCGAGAACGTCTGCTCGCCCTCGGCGCGCTGTCCGCGGGCCTGACGCACGAGCTGAACAACCCGGCCGCCGCGGCCGTACGCGCGACGTCGGCCCTGCGCGAGCGCGTCGCGGGGATGCGGCAAAAGCTCGCGGCGCTCGCCCGCAACGACATCGACCCGAACCTCCTCGAGCAACTCGTCGACGTACAGGAACTCCTGGTCAAGCACGTCGCGGACGCGCCCAGGCTGACCGCGATGCAGGCCTCCGACCTGGAGGACGAGCTGTCCGACTGGCTCGACGACCACGGCGTGACCGACGGGTGGGACCTGGCCGCGGTCTTCGTACCGGCCGGGATCACGGTGGCGCGTCTGGAGGAGGTGCACACGGCGGTCGGCGAGGAGTTCCTGGGCCCGGCGCTGCGGTGGCTCGGATACGCGGTCGAGACCGAGTCGCTGATGGGCGAGATCGAGGACGCCACGGGACGCATCTCGACGCTGCTCGCCGCGGCCAAGCAGTACTCCCAGATGGACCGCGCGCCGTTCCAGTGGATCAACGTGCACGACGGCATCGACTCGACGCTCATCATGCTCTCGGGCAAGCTGAGCCACGTCGAGGTGGTCAAGGACTACGATCGCTCGCTGCCCCAGATCCCGGCGTACGCGGGCGAGCTCAACCAGGTCTGGACGAACCTCGTGGACAACGCCGTCTCCGCGATGGGCGGCAACGGCCGGCTGACCATACGTACGGGCATGGAGAACGGCCAGTTGATGGTCGAGATCCGCGACAGCGGTCCCGGTGTCCCGCCGGATCTCAGCCAGCGGATCTTCGAGCCCTTCTTCACCACCAAGGCCGTCGGCGAGGGCACCGGGCTCGGTCTCGACATCTCCTGGCGCATCGTGGTCAAGAAGCACCGGGGCGACATTCGCCTGAAGTCCGAGCCGGGCGACACTCGCTTCCAGGTCCTCCTCCCCCTGACCGAACAGGCGGCGGAACCGTCTGAGCCCGAGGACTAGCCGAGTACGAACTCGTCCCGGCCGCGATCGACCGCACCGCCGCCGCCCGTACGGCCGCGGAGCCGCGGTACATCGTCTCGGTGCACCACGCGCCGCGCTGCGCGAGGAAGCCCTCGTGCTCGATGCCGATCGACTTGGCGCGGGGCACGCGATCATGGGGCCGGGCCTGGTGCTGGGCATCCCCTCAGTCCCAGCGGCGGAAGCCGCCCTCGGTGTTGATCACTTGCCCGGTGATCCAGGATGCCTCGTCGGTGGCGAGCCAGGCGATGAGGCGGGCCGGGTCGTCGGGGATGCCCCAACGGCCGGCCGGGAAGCGGCGCCGGACCTCCTCGTGGACGTCCGGCGGGGCGTACCCCGTGTCGACGGGGCCGGGGTTGATCGTGTTGAGGGTGATCGCGCCCTGCTCGGCGAGGTGGTCGGCGAGCGTCGTGGTGATCGCGGCGAGGGCGCCCTTCGCGGCGGCGTAGGCGACCTCGTCGCGCATCGGCCCGAGGGCCTGACCGGAGGTCATGAAGATGACGCGGCCACCGGGCCGCCCGTCGTGCTGAGCGGCGAACGCCTGCGTGGCCAAGATGACGGAACGGGTGTTGACGGCCCAGTGCGCGTCGAGCATCGCCGCGTCCAGCACGCCGAGCGCCCCGTCCCCACCGCTTCGCGCGTGGTTGCAGACGAGAATGTCGACATGGCCGAACGCCTCGGCCGCCGCGGCGACGAGTGCCTCCGGGGCGCCTGGCATGGCGAGGTCCGAGCCATGCTGGTGAATCGCCGCGTCACCGGTCAGTGCCTCGGCCACCCCGGCGACGACCGCGCCCGTTCCGCCCGGGTCCGCGCCCCCGGGCTGATCACGGTCATGCGGCGCGTAGTGGTGCAGGAAGAGCCCGGCACCGAGCGCGGCGAGCCGACGCGCGGTCGCGTATCCGATACCGGCGCGGCGGCTCACTCCCGTGACAAGGGCGATACGACCGCGTAGCGGCAGTGGATCTCTCATGCCGTCCAGCTTCGGTACCGGAACGGCGCTGCCGCAATCGATTAACCCGATCACGTCAACACCGCGCCCGGGCTCCGGTGATCGGGAGGTTGATGGATGCGAGGGTCGGCCGGTGACCGGCAGATTGGTGACCGGCAGGTTGGTGGGGCCGGGGTTAGCCGGTGACTGGGAGGTTGCTGGGGATCGGGGTTGGGCGTGGGGCTTCGCCGCCGCCGCCGGTGGCTTCGGTGGCGCAGGTTGCGGAGGAGATGGCGATCGTCTGGGTGCGGCCGTGCAGGGCGTGTACGGCGACTTCGAGGGCGGTGATCGTGAGGGTGCCGTCCGGGTTGTGTGCCTGCTTGTTCATGGTGACTTGGACGGCGCCGACGCCCCTGATCGGAGCGGTCAGGCGGCTGTTCGGTGCGGCGGTGGCCGCGAGGCCGTGTCCGGCCAGGCGTACGTCGACCAGGTGGGACGTGCCGGTGCCTTCGTCGCAGGTTGCGGTGATCAGTTTGGCGGTCAGGATCGCGGGCGGGCCGATGCGGTGCAGGGCGGTCGTGGGCTGGGCGATCCGGAGGTCGACCACGCCGGCGTCGGCATGGCCTGGGACGGCGCGGGCGCGGAGGACCGACAGGCGTACGAGGGGGTTGCCCGGGACCGAGACGACGCTCCTGTAGTGCGGGCCGGCGTCCGAGGTGACGGCCGGGGTCTGCGGGATGTTCACCAGGCCCGTGGCGGCGATGCCGAACGCGGAGGAGACGGTGCCGCTGCTCGCGGCGGCCGGGACGAGGGCGGCGGCCGCGATCACCGGCACCGTGACGACGGCGGCGAGGATTCCGTATTTCAGGTGTGTACGCATTCTGAGGTCACTCCTAAACAATGGGGGGTTGGAGCTAATTCAAGGGGTTTGAGCTAATTTGAGATGGCAACCGGGGTTCCGAGCGGGACTCTGGACAATTGCCGCAGCGCGTCTGCGGGAACACGTACGCAGGCGTGCGTGACCGCGCGCCCGAATACCGACTTTTGTGGCCAGCCGTGGAACGCGACCGTGCCCGGGCCGCCGCCGAACGTGTCGAGTGATTCCGAATGGGCGCCGACCGGCAGGATGAGCGGGCTGTAGGTCGGCTTGGCGGGGGCGAGCGAGGCGAGCACGAACGTGCGGCCGGGCGGTGTCGGCGTCTTGGCCGCGCCGACGGCCACGGTCCAGACGCCGAGCGGCCGCCCCGACCGGAGCAGGGTGAGGCGTCTTGCGGACGTGTCGACCTCGATCGAGTACGGGCTGTGCGCCGTGCGCACCTTGCTCTGCTCGTCGGTGATCCAGCCCGTCGCGCCGTTCGGGCGACTGGGCAGGAGCACGCGCTGCCAGCCGGGCCTGACCTGCACGACCGGCACCCAGGTCGGGCCGCCCAGCTCCTCGTCGGGCAACGTCGCCACGGGCGGGCCGCCGGGCGTCGCCGACACGGGCAGCGCCTGGACCGGATGCGCCACGGTGCCGTCGGCGGCCGCGGCGGTGTCGGCGGGGAGGCCCTTCAGCGTGGTGAAGGTCGTGGCGAGCGGAAGCCTCCCGGCCCCCGGAGTGCCGGCGGTGGACCGCTCAGCGGGCCGGCCCGGCCCGTCACAGCCGGCCATGAGCACCACCACGGCGACCAGGACGGCGACGGGCACCGCACCACGGGGCGAAGCCGCACGATCGGGGGGATTGCACACGACGAACTCCATGAACGAAATCGAGGGCGAGACCTGTGGTCTCGGAGGGGAGTCACATAATTACCACAAGTAAGCGGAGTATTGCCGAGGAAATACAAGAGCCTGTGGATAAGTGTCCACCTTGTCAATAAAATAGACGATTAAAGCCAATAAATACGAACACGGCCCGGCGCAAACACGCCGGGCCGTGCCACCAAAAGAAGAGTTCAGCAGTCGACCAACTCGGGGCGCTGGTTGACGATCTGCGCACGCGGCGAGACGAAGTCCTCGTACGCCTCAAGCGCATCCGGGCGGAAGGCGGCGGCGCGGTGGCAGTTCTGGAACGCCAGGCGTACGCCGAAGTGGCGTTCGACCGCCCCGCGCATGGCGTCGCTCGCCATCAGCCGCAGGAGTTGGCCGCGCGGCCTCGTCTGGGGGCGGCACCTGGTTGTCGGCGAACGCGGCCTCGCCGGCCCGCAGCTCATCGACCACGCCGCCGACGACCTCCCCCGGCCCGTCGACCAGGTGGTTGAGGTACAGCTCGACCGCGCCCGTCTTCGCGTGGTGACAGGCGACGCCGAGATCCTCGTCGACGAACGGCCCTGTCGCCATCAGCCGTACGCCCCCGGCGTCGACCGCGAGCCGCGCGTGCAGCGGATCGTCACCGCCAGGCCGCAGCAGTCGTGAGCCCGCCCCCGGCGGGGTGGTCTTGACCATCGACGCCGCCGAGGTGATCCGGGGGTTGTCACCCGGAGGTAGCTTTTGATCTCCGCCAGGTGCTCGCCCATGGCGGGGATCGAGGCCGCGGCGTCCTCGGAGAGCCCCAGCGCGACCCCGAGATGCTGGTTGATGTCGGCGTCGATGGCGAGCACCGGCGCACCCGCGGCCACCAGGTGCCGTACGAGCAGCGACGACAGCGTGGTCTTCCCACTGCCGCCCTTGCCGACGAAAGCGATCTTCGCGGTTTCCTCCCCCGGAACCGGCACGGTCGATTACGACGCCCGACTCTACCAAAAGTGAAAATCGTTTTCATCTGACCGCGATGCGGCCCGCCCCGGGCTCCGCAAGGTCGTGCCCGGGCGGACCGGCTCAGCGGGTGGCGGCCGTCACCCGCCTCAGCGGGTGGCCGCGGCCGCCGGTTCGGACGCGCGAGCCCGGCCGTGGCGTACGAACGCGGCGACGAGGACGACGGCCGCCACCGCCACCGACCACAGCACCTGCGGGCGCCCGTCGTGGTCGAACAGCATCACCACCAGGATCGCGACGATGCCCAGGATGGTGGCGACGGTCAGGTACGGGAACAGCCACATGCGCACGGTCAGGCGTTCCGGCGCCTCGCGCTCCAACTGCCGTCGCATCCGCAGCTCCGACGCCGCGATCACCAGCCAGACGAACAGCGCGACCGCGCCCGAGCCGTTCAGCAGGAACAGGAACACCGTGTCCGGGCTCGTGTAGTTGAAGATCACCGCGAGGAAGCCGAACGCCACCGACACCCAGATCGCCACGTACGGGACGCCGCGGGAGTTCGTCGAGGAGAACACCTTCGGCGCGTCGCCGCGGTCGGCCAGCGAGAACGCCATGCGCGAGGCCGTGTAGAGGCCGGAGTTCAGGCACGACAGCACCGCCGTCAGCACGATGACGTCCATGATCGTCCCCGCGCCCGCGATGCCGATGCGGTCGAGGACGGCGACGTACGGGCTGGTGGAGACCTGGCTCGCGTCCCACGGCAGCAGCGTGACCACCACGGCGATGGAACCGATGTAGAAGACCAGGATCCGCCAGATCACGCTGTTGACCGCCTTGGTGACCGCGCGCCCCGGGTCGCGCGACTCTCCGGCGGCGATCGTCACGATCTCACTGCCCATGAACGCGAACACGACCGTCAGCAACCCCGTGACGATGGTGCCGTAGCCCTTGGGGAAGAAGCCGCCGTGGCCGGTGAGGTTACTCGCGCCGACCGCGTCCTTGCCCAGCAGGCCGAAGATCGCCAGGATGCCGAGGATGATGAAAACCCCGATCGCGGCCACCTTGATCGTGGAGAACCAGAACTCGAACTCCCCGTAGGACCCCACCGAGAACAGGTTGGTCGCGGTGAGCAGGATCATCAGGATCAGCGCGAGCGCCCACTGCGGGAGAGCCGGGATCCAGCCGTGCACGATCTTCGCACCGGCCGTCGCCTCGACCGCGAGCACCACCGCCCAGAACCACCAGTAGAGCCAGCCGATCGTGAATCCGGCCCAGCGTCCGATCGCGCGGTCGGCGTACGCCGAGAACGATCCGGTGTCCGGCGAGGCCGCCGACATCTCGCCGAGCATGCGCATCACCAGGACGACGAGCAGCCCGGCGATGGCGTACGAGACGAGGATGGCGGGACCGGTGGTGTGGATGCCGGCGCCCGAGCCGACGAACAGGCCCGCGCCGATGACGCCGCCGATGGCGATCATCCCGACGTGACGATTTTTCAGCCCTTGCTGGAGGGTCTTTTCAGCCATTGGGCGACTCCTTGCTACGAGAGGGGAAACCCTGGTGGAAAGTTACAGCGGCCCCGTAGCCCCGTCAGCCCCTACAAAATCGGGGTCGTCTCCAGGATTGACGATCACCCTCGTCGCGGCGGTCACCCGTGAAACGCGACGTCCGCGGGGAACGCCGTCGTTCCCCGCGGACGTCTGGAACGGAATGGGTCAGGACGCGTTCACGGCCACATCGTCGAGGACGAAGCTGGTCTGCAGCGAGGAGTCCTCGGTGCCGCTGAACGACAGCGTCACGGTCTGACCGGCGAACGAGGAGACGTCGAACGTCCTGCTCGTGTAGCCGGAGGCCGCGTTGACGTTGCTGTACGTGGCGAGGGTCGTGCTGCCGACCTTCACGGTGAACTTGTCGTACGCGGTGCTGCCGGACTCGCTCGTGTCGATGTGCAGGAAGAAGTTGAGCGAGGCGTGGCAGCCGGCCGGGATGGTGACGGACTGGCTGGCGGTGTCGGTGTGGGTGGTGCCGTAGCCGTCGAACCAGGCGAAGTGCGTACCGGAGTGCGCGCTCTCACCGCTGCCGTTGGCCGAGACGACGCCCGGAGTGGTGGTCCACGGCGTGGTGCCGGACTCGAAGCCGCCGTTGGTCACCTTGTTGCCAGGCGTCGGGCAGCCGCCGCCGATCGGGTTGACCGTCCAGGTGAAGGAGACCGAACTCGACGCGCCGGTGCCGTCCTTCACCGTCACGGTCACGTTGTACGTGCCCGCCGTCGTCGGGGTACCGGAGATGAGACCGGTGGCGGCGTTGATCGACACGCCCGGCGGCAGGCCCGTCGCGCTGTAGGTCAGGGTCTGGCCGGACGCCGAGTCCGTCGCGTTGATCTGCAGGCTCACCGCCGTGCCGACCGTCGACGTCTGGTTGCCGGGGTTGGTGATGGTGATGGTGTTCCCGCCGGTGGAGCCGCCGGCGAACCCGGTCGCGCCGTTCGGCGTGCCGAGCCCGGTCGGTCCGTCGTACCCGGTGCCCGCATGGCACAGGTACGTCGGGGTGCACGTGCCGTTGCTGCCGGAGGTGATGTCGTTCAGCGCACTGGTGTGCGCGTACGGGTAGGACGCCGGGTACGTGCCGGCCGCCGGGGTGCCGGCCAGGGCGTACACGCTCGCGATGATCGGCGACGAGGCGCTCGTGCCGCCGACGACGAGCCATCCGCCGGTTCCGTAGGTGTCGTAGACGGCCAGACCGGTGTTCGGGTCGGCGACCGCCGAGACGTCCGCGACGGTCCGCTTCGCGCAGCCGGTGTCCTTCTGCCAGGACGGCTTGGCGTCGTACGCGGAGCAGCCGGAACCCGCGCCGCTCCAGGCGGTCTCACTCCAGCCGCGCGTGTTGGACGCGCGGGACAGAGAGGTGCCGCCGACCGCCGTGACGTACTGGGACGCCGCGGGGTACTCCACGCCGTACCCGTCGTCGCCGGACGAGACCGTGATCGCCACGCCGGGGTGGTTGAAGTAGGAGGCGTCAGTGCTGGGGTCGGAGGAGTCCTCATCTCCTCCGTAGCTGTTGGAGACGTACTTGGCGCCGAGGCTCACCGCGGTGTTGACCGCGGTGCCGAGGTCGTCGGTGGTCGGCTGGCTGGCCTCGACCAGCAGGATGTGGCAGCTGGGGCACACCGCCGACACCATGTCGACGTCGAGTGACTCTTCCTCGGCCCAGCCGGAGTCGGCGGTCGGCGGGGTGCTGCCGCCCGTCTCGTTGACCTTCTTGAAGCAGCCGTTGGCGGTGGTGCAGGCCGGCAGCCCGTACTGGGACCGGTACGTGGCGAGGTCGGACTCTGCGTTGGGGTCGTCGTAGGCGTCGACGATCGCGACCGTCGCACCCGACCCGCCCGAGGGCAGGGCGTAGGCGCTCTTCAGGTCGGGCGCGCCGTACCCGGAGGGCGCCACGTTGGGCTGGATGCCCTGGCGCGGCGTCACGTCGGTGCGTACGAGAGAGAGGCAGGCCATCTCTCCGCGACGCGTGGGCGTGGCGCAGGAACGCCTGGTGTGCGGGGCCGCGGCCGCCTTCACGGCGTGGGCCTTGGCGACGTGGGCAGGGGCCGCGGCGGGAGTGGCCGCGTGTGCGGTCGCGGTGGCGGCGAGAGAGGCGGCGGCGAGTGCGACAGAGGCGAGTACGGTGAGGCCGGCGTGCCTCATCCGTCGAGCGAGGCGGGGCGGTGACATCCTGCTCCCTTTCATGGCGGGAGGCCAGGCGAGGCGCGGGGGTCCGGGATCGACCGACTTGGGGGCGAGCGACGTCTGACCAGTGACACCACGGTCAGTGGTGCATGCCGGACGATAGGCAGGCGGTGAGTGCGAGTCAAGGCTTGTTTACTAAGGCTTGACTGTCCGGGCCGCTTCCGGCCCGGGCGCACACAAGGGGCGATGCGCCGTATACGCCCGATAGCGTGGAAGAGTGGCGGATCTAGCGGCGTGGCGGCGGGAGCTGGCCGAACTCGGGCTCACCGGTTATGAGGCGCGGGTCTATCTCGCGCTCGTCAACCGGTCCCGTTACACGGCGGCGCAGGTGGCACGCGAGTCGGGCGTGCCGCGGCAGCGCATCTACGACGTCCTGTCCGGCCTGACCGAACGCGGGCTCGTGCGCGCGCTGCCCGGCCAGGTCGCGCGCTACACCGCGGTCGACCCCGCCTCGGCAATCGAACGTCTCATGGCCGCGCACCGCGCCACGTTCAGCCAGCTCGAGCAGACCACCGCCCGCCTGGTCGAGGCGCTCGTCCCCGCCTGGTCCCAGGGCCGGGACGAGACCGACCCGCTCGACTACGTCGAGGTCCTGCGCGACCGGGAGATGCTCGCGGAGCGGATCGAGGAGATCCAGGCCGAGGCGAAGCACGAGATCCTCGCGATGTCCAAGCTCCCGTACCTGACCGGCTCCGGCGACTCGGGCATCACCACCATCCGCCGCCTGAACAAGGCGGGCGGCAGCGTACGTTGCGTGTACGAGCGCGACGCCCTCCACCACACCGAGATGGTGGCCGACATCCGGCGTTTCGCCGCCGCGGGGGAGAACGCGCGGATCGCCGCCGGCGTACCGATGCGCATGTGGATCGTCGACGGCTGCCGCGTGGTGATGTCCCTGCGCGACCCCGTCGCCGACTCCGCCTCCACGACGAACGTGCTGATCGAGCATCCGGCGCTCGCGCAGTGCCTGACCTACGCCTTCGAGGCGATCTGGGCCGGCGCCGAGCCGGTGTCCTGACCGGCCGTACGGCGCAGGTCGATCGCCGTCCGCGCGGTCACGGAGATCAGTGGGAACCGGATCCGGGCCCTACGAGGCGGTACGGTTCGAGGGTGAGCACGTCGCAGCCTGTCCGGGGCACCCGGGTCCGCGGAACACGACAGGCGGAGGTGCTGGGCGCCGCGCTGAAGAGTCTGGCCGGGTTCCGCAGCGCGCAGGACATCCACGCCGAGCTGCGCCGCCGCGGCGAGCGCATCGGTCTCACGACCGTCTACCGCCACCTCATCGTGCTCAGCGAGGACGGCGCGGTGGACACCATCCGCGGCGAGGACGGCGAGACGCTCTACCGCCGCTGCGCGACCACCGCCCATCACCACCACGTGACCTGCCGCGTGTGCGGGCGCAGCGTGGAGGTCGAGGGCCGCGCGGTCGAGCAGTGGGCCGCGCGTGTCGCCGCCGAGGCCGGCTTCGTCGAGGTCGACCACACCGTCGAGATCTTCGGCGTCTGCCCCGACTGCGCTGCCTGACACCTCCGGGGAGACGCGAAGTGACCGAGGAGTTCGACGCCGAGGGCCTGTTCGACGACGACTACCTGCGCTTCTTCGGCGCGCCACTCGATGAGCGCGCCGACGAGGACACCGACCTGATCTGGCGGCTGCTGGAGCTGGAGCCGGGCATGGAGGTGCTCGACCTCGCCTGCGGGCACGGCCGGATCGCGCGCCGCCTCGCCGAGCGCGGCTGCCGTGTCACCGGGCTGGACCGCACCGCGATGTTCCTCGACCGTGCGCGCGAGGACGCCGCCGAGCACGGCGTCGACGTGACGTACGTCGAGGGCGACATGCGCGACCTGCCGTGGACCGAGCGCTTCGACCGGGTGGTCAACTGGTTCACCGCGTTCGGCTACTTCGACGACGACGGCAACCGGCGGGTGCTGCACGAGGTGAACAAGGCGCTGCGGCCGGGCGGCCGGCTCGCGATGGAGATGAACAACCGCGACCGGATCATCCGCGACTTCCGTCCCGAGTCGGTGTTCGAGCACGACGACACCCTGATCATCGAACGGCGTGAACTGGAGCCGCTGACCGGCCGCTGCCGGACCGAGCGGATCATGGTCGGCGACGGCAGGATCCGCCGAATCCCCTACTTCGTCCGCCTGTTCACCTTCACCGAACTGCGCGACTGGCTGCTGGACGCCGGGTTCACCGAGGTGAGTGGCCTCGACGAGACCGCCGGGCCGCTCACCCCGTACAGCCATCGCATGATCATGGTGGCCCGCGCCTGACCCGGCAGGACGTCAGCGGAAGCCGGCCACCGAGCGCGGCGTGTAGTGCTTCTCCAGGGCGGCCGCCTCATCGTCGGTCAGCTCAAGCCCAAGGGCGGCGAGCGCGTCGTCCGGCCCTGGCACATGAATGGCGAGCCCCCCGCCCGGATCCGGGCGGGGGGCTCGTTGATCAACGGACTCTAGGTGGACAGGCGGATCGGCCCGCTGCGCTGGCACGGACGGCAGGAGGAGCAGTCCCCGCTGCATACCGTGTGCAGGCAGTTCGGGCATATCGGCGGCATCTCGTCGGGATCGTTGCCCAGGACCGGTCCGCGCTCGATCTCGTTGAGGATCTGCCGGGCCCGCTCGGGGAACCGGGGCACGAGGGCTTCGAGCTGCCGGTCAGCCATGATCCACGAGACGCCGATGACACCCAGATCGGCCCGTACCTGGTAGTACTCAGCGACCGAGTGGTCCAGCCGGGCGAATTCGGGGGCGAAGGTCTGCGGTGGCATCAGGCCCTCTCCTCCGTCACGACACGCAGGATCGCGGTCAGCGCGAACCGAATGTCGGTCGCCGGGCAGATCGGCATGTCCCATGACCAGTACCACGTGAGTACCTCGTCGTCGTCCGGCTTGAGCGTGATCGTCTCGGCCATGCGCTCGTTGCCGTTCGGTGTGCAGATCTTGAGCTTCGTGGAAGGCTCGATCACCTCGACGAGGAGACCCGCGCCTTTACATGCTTCGTGTAGCCGCTGGACAAACTGATCAGCGCTTTCCTGCGCCTTGGGGTGATTGTGGCCATAAAGGCGGCTCCCATCCGCGTATGCCGCGTCGTTGTGTGTCTCTTTTCGCACATCGCATCGCGATGACGGCCTAGCGTGTCACCATTCTCTGGAAACTCTGGAACTTCAGCGCTACGGACGGTGGATGGATGAACATCAACGAGTCACCCGACCCGCGATCGTCGCTGTGGGCTTTCATGGCCTACATGCTGCGGTTTCACCGGACACAGCGAGGATCGTCGGGTGGCGCGGTGGCCGACCTCCTCAACTGCGCACGTTCCTCGATTTCCAGACTGGAGAACGGCGAGGCGAAGCTCACCGACGCACAGGCCGCACAGTTGGACGAGGCATGGACCACCGGGGGCCTGTTCGGGGTGTTGCTGTTCTATGCGCGCCTGGGCCATGACCCGAACTGGTTCAAGTCGTTCACTGATGCGGAAAGCCGGGCGTCCGTCATGAAGATCTATGCCGGACAGGTGATACCGGCCTTGCTTCAGACCCCCGAGTACGCGCGGGCTCTGATGGTGGCTGGCCGAGAAGCGGATCTAGTGCTGTGTCCATGAAGGTTGGCCGGGTTGGCGACACACCGGTCGGGGTTCACGGTGGTTGATCGCTGGGGCCGTCAGTGTGGGTGGATGGCGGAACCAGTTCGAGCGCGCCGGCTGAGTGATCAAGAGGGTCAACGGTTGCAGAACATCGTCCGGCGAGGCGCCGGATCATCGATCCGGCTACGGCGAGCGATGGTGATCATGGCTTCGGCCAGCGGGAACACGGTCCCGGCCATCGCCCGTCTGGTCCAAGGTGATGAAGACGCGATCCGGGGCCTCATCCACCGGTTCAACGAGATGGGCCTGGCCTGTCTGGACCCTCAGTGGGCGGGTGGCCGTCCCCGCCTGATCAGCCCTGAGGACGAAGTCTTCATCATCACGACGGCCACCACCCGACCAGAAAAACTCGACCAGCCCTTCACTCGCTGGAGCCTGCGCAAACTCGCCGCTTACCTGTCCGGTGATCGGAGCGCCCGCCGAGTTCGGATCGGACGGGAACGACTGCGTCAGTTTCTCCGCAAGCATGGGATCACCTTCCAGCGGACCAAGACCTGGAAAGAGTCCAACGACCCCGACCGCGACAGCAAACTCGCCCGGATCGAGCACGTGAGCAGCAACTTCCCGGATCGGGTGTTCGCATTCGATGAGTTCGGGCCACTGACCATCCGACCTCACCTGGGCGCCGGCTGGGCCAAGAGAGGCCACCCTGACCGGTTGCCCGCCAACTACCACAAGCTCTGCGGCGTCCGGCAGTTCCACGGCTGCTACTCGGTGGGAGACGACACCTTGTGGGGCGTGGTCCGAGCACGTAAATCCGCCGTGAACACCCTGGCGGCGCTGAGATCCATCCGCGCGGCACGCCCCGATGGGGCACCGATCTACATCATCTTGGACAACCTGTCCGCCCACAAAGGCACCACCATCCGAGCGTGGGCGGCACGCAACAAGACCGAGCTGTGTTTCACCCCGACCTACTCCTCGTGGGCCAACCCGATCGAAGCGCATTTCGGGCCGTTGAAGACCTTCGCGATCGCCGGATCCAACCACCCGAACCACACCGTCGCGACCAACGCCCTGCACGCGTACCTGCGATGGCGCAACGCCAACGCACGCCACCCCGACATCCTCACCGCCCAACGCCGCGAACGAGCACGCGTCCGCAGCGAACGCCAACACCGATGGGGACAACACGCCCCTCACGCCGCCTGACCAACCCGGCCAACCTATGTGGACACAGCACTAGAGAGATCAGTAAAAGCGAGGATGGCGCGGCAGAGCTTGCTGACGAGTAAGAACCCGCCCGATGTGTGGGTATTGCTCGCAGAGACCGCTTTGCTCTGCCACGTCGGCGGCAAGGAGACCATGCGCAACCAACTCGCCCGGCTCCTGGAGCTTTCCGAGTTGCCCAATGTGACCCTGCGGGTCGTGCCCAACTCCGCAGGCGCGAACTCCGGACTCGACGGCCCATTCAAGATCGTGACGCTCAAGGAGGGGATGGTCGCCTATGTGGAGGCGCTGAACGGGGGCAGACTGATACCGGAGACGTCCGAGGTGGGCGAACTCGACATTCGATTCCAGAGGATCGGGGACGTGGCTGAGCCCATAGACTCCTCCCGCCGTCTGATCGAGCAACTGATGGAGACCTACAAATGACCTCCCCGATATGGCGCAAGAGCCGCTGGACCAGCGATGGCACAACGAACCAATGCGTAGAGGTGGCGGAGCTGCCGAGTACCGCCGTCTCAGACGAGATGACGGGGACCTCGGAAAGCCGGTCCGCCGGGCCTGCTGAGTGAAGAGGGCGGCATGGCGCGGGCAGGTCGGCCCGAAGAGGCCGCACGCCTGCTCGCGTCCATGCCGCCCGTGCCGAACCCGGTTTCACGTAGTCCATGCGTCCGGTCTCCTCCCGCGAGCGCGGCCCGGCCCCAGATCGTGACGTACACGGATGCCCGCCTGCCCGCCTCCCCCGCGCTGACCGCCAGACGTGCGGTGGTGCGCGTACGGTGCGCGCGCGGTCAGCGGGTCCGGCGAGTCTGCGGGCATGAACGCTCCCGTCGGGACCGCGCGCAAGTGGGCCACGCTCGCCATCTGCTGCCTCGCCGTCCTCGTCCTCTCCATCGACCTGACCGCCCTCCACCTCGCCATCCCCAACCTGATCACCGACCTGCGGCCCTCGGGCACCCAGATCCTGTGGATCGCCGACGTGTACGGCTTCGCGCTCGCCGGGCTGCTCGTCACCATGGGCGGCGTCGGCGACCGGATCGGCCGCAGGAAGCTGCTCCTCATCGGCGCGGCCGTGTTCGCCGCCGTCTCCGCACTGACCGCGTACGCCACCAGGCCGGAGATGCTGATCGCCGCGCGGGCGCTGCTCGGCGTCGCGGGCGCCACGATCATGCCGTCGACGCTCTCCCTCACCCGTAACGTCTTCACCGACGCACGCGAGCGCACCACGGCGGTCGGCATCGCGAGCGGGATCGGCGCGCTCGGCGTGGGGTTCGGCCCGGTCCTGGGCGGCGTCCTGCTCGACCACTTCTGGTGGGGCTCGGTCTTCCTGATCAACGTCCCGATCATGGCGGTCGTCCTGGTCGCCGGACTCGTCGTGCTGCCCGAGTCGCGCAATCCGCGCCCCGGCCGCCTGGACCTGCCGAGCGTTCCGCTGTCCGTCGCCGGCGTCCTCGGCGTCGTCTACGCCGTCACCGAGGCGGGGCATATCGGGCTTCTGCACGGCAGGGTCGGCGCGGGGCTCGCGGTCGGCGTCGCCGGGCTGGTGGCGTTCGTACGGCGGCAGACCCGGCTGGCCGAGCCGCTCATCGACGTACGGCTCTTTCGCAACCCGGCGTTCGCCGGCTCGGTCGGTGTGGGCCTGTTCACCATGTTCGCGTTGGTCGCGCAGTCACTGGTGTTCTCGCAGTACTTCCAGCTCGTGCTGCACTGGTCGCCGCTGCGTGCGGGGCTGGCCGGGCTGCCGGGCGGCGTCGCCGCGGCGGTCGGCGGCGCGGTGCTGGCCGCCCCGCTGATCGGCCTGATGGGACGGGCACGCGTCGTGGCGCTCGGCCTGGGGCTGTCCGCCGCCGGGTTCGCCCTGTACGTCCTGACCGGCACCGAGTCCGACTACTGGACGCTCCTGCTCGCCATGATCCCGTGCGCGCTGGGCGTCGGCATGGCCATGACGGTCACCGGCGACACGATCCTGGCATCGGTGCCCAAGGACCGAGCCGGCGCGGCCTCGGCCATCTCCGAGACGGCCACCGAACTCGGCGGCGCGCTGGGCATGGCCGTCCTCGGCAGCGTCCTGACCGCCGCCTACCGCATTCGCCTCGACCTGCCCGCCGGCCTGCCCGCGGGCGCCGAGCCCGGCGTACGCGACTCGATCGGCGCCGCACTGGAGGTCTCCGCCACGCTGCCCGTACGGCTCGCCGCCCAGGTCGCCGACGCCGCGCGCCACGCGTTCGTGGCCGGCATGCACACCGCCGTGCTGTGCAGCGCGGGCCTCGCCGCGCTGACCGGGCTGGCCGCCCTGTTCGCCCTCCGCGACGTGCCCAAGGTCATCCCCGAGCACCTCGAGGAGGCCGACGAGCCCCCGGTCCCGGCCCGCTGAGCGGCGATGACTACGATGGCGCGTACCGACGAGGAGGCTGTGTTGACCGACGCGACATTCACCGTACGGCCCATCGGGTGGGTCGAGTCGCCGCTGGTCGACGCGGCCACCGCGCCGAAGCAGGGCGACGAGGGCGCGCCGGACGCGTGGCTGGTGTTCGAGCCGGGCGTGCGCGAGGGCCTGCGCGACCTCGAGGCCGGCACCGAGGTGCTCGTGCTGACCTGGTTCGACCGTGCCGACCGCGACGTGCTGGTCGTGCACCCGCGCGGCGACACGTCGCGGCCTCCGACAGGGGTGTTCGCCACCCGCTCGCCCGGCCGCCCGAACCCCGTCGGGCTGCACCGGGTGACCATCGTCTCGATCGAGGACACGCGCATGCTCGTCCGCGACCTGGAGGCGCTCGACGGCACGCCCGTCGTCGACGTCAAGCCGGTGCTCGGCCCCGTCTCCGAACGCTGACCCCGCCTGCCCCGCGGTGTGGCCGCGGCCCGTGTCCGGGATCCTTGCCGACCTCGCGAAACGCACCGGCACCGCGCCGATGATCTCATAGGGTCATCTTGGGAGCTGGGCTTACGACAGGGGGGCGGAGCCGGAATGAGGCGTCCTACGCTCGAGGCGGTGGCGGCGCGTGCCGGAGTCTCCCGCGCCACGGTGTCACGCGTCGTGAACGGCGCCGCCAACGTCAAGCCCGACGTACGCACCGCGGTCATGCGCGCCGTCGAGGAGCTCGGCTACATCCCGAACTCCGCCGCACGCAGTCTGGTCACCCAGCGTACGGACTCGATCGCGCTGGTCGTCTCCGAGCCGCCCTCACGTGTCTTCTCCGACGACCCGTTCTTCTCCGCGGCCATCCGCGCGCTGAGCCAGGAGCTGGAGGCCGCCGACCGGCAGGTCATCTTGATGCTGGCCTCCTCGCCCGCCGGGCACGCGCGGGTCGAGCGCTACGTCGCGGGCGGCCACGTCGACGGCGTGATCCTGCTGTCGATGCACGGCGCCGACCCGCTGCCGCCCGCCCTGGGCCGCTCCCGCGTGCCGATGGTCTCCCATGGGCGTCCAGTGCCCTCGCTGCGGGTGCCGTACTGCGACTGCGACAACGAGGGCGGCGCGCGTACGGCCGTCGAGCACCTCATCGCGGGTGGCCGGCGGCGCGTCGCGACGATCGCCGGGCCGCCGGACATGACCGCGGCCGAGGACCGGCTGGCGGGCTATCGCGGCGCGCTGGCCGACGCGGGCCGCCGCCCGATCGTGGCGACGGGCGACTTCACCCGCGAGTCCGGTAACGGCGCGATGCGGCGGCTGCTCGCCGACGACCCGGGCGTCGACGCGGTCTTCGCGGCGTCGGACCTGATGGCGTTCGGCGCCCTGCGCGCCCTGCGCGCGGCGGGCCGCCGGGTGCCGGACGACGTGGCGGTGGCCGGGTTCGACGACATCGAGCTGGCCAGGTTCAGCGAGCCGCCACTGACCACGGTCCGCCAGCCGATCGCGCAGGTCGCGGCGCGCATCGTCTCGATGCTCCTCACCCCCGATGCCTCGTCCGCCCCGGTGATCCTGCCCACCGAACTGATCATCCGTGAGTCGGCGTAGCGCCGCATTAGTGGAGGTCCGGACTCTGTCACCAGACGCATGTCCCGTTTATCCTGGTATCCGGCCGTCGACGTACGGGCTACGCCGTGAGCAGGGACGACTCCGCTCCGGACGTTGTTTTCCGGGGAACCGGCGCGCGGCCAGGCGCATCTAAGACAGGTCGGGCTATGTCCTAAACGGGGGTGATCTCAGATGAGGGAAGAGTTCCGGGCGTCGCTCGGCGGGCTCGCGGACGACCTCTCCCGCACCCTGGGACGGCTCCAGGAGATGCAGCGCGACCTCCGGCAGGTCACCGCGACGGCTCGCGACAAGGACGGCCTGGTGACCGTCGTGGTCGGCCCGCGCGGCCAGTTGCAGGACGTTCGCCTCGACTCGCGCGTCTACCGCAGGCTGACGCCGAGCGAACTCTCACAGACCATCATGAAGCTGGTCGGCGAGGCCACCGCCGACGTGTCCGGCCAATTGCAAACGATCATGAACCCATTCCTGCCGGAAGGCGTACCGTACGAAGAGATCCTGGGCGAGAAGGGCGATCTCACCAGCCTGCTGCCACAAGCGCCGTCGGTCCGCGAAGAGGCGCCCGGAGCGGGCAAGAACACCCAAGAGGGGCCGCAGTGATCTACAACGGTTATCAGGTGTACCCGAAAGCGCTGCGCGCACGCGCCACCGGTTTCATCATGTGCGGCGAGCGGGTCGGCGACATCCATCGGCGCCTCGCCACCGCGCTCGGCGACGGCGAATACCTCGGCACCGACGAATACAGCGCCGCGTTCCTGAAGAACTACCAGCCGTTGCTCGACTGCGTCTGGAAGATGATGGACAACAACGCCGAGGGACTGCACGGCGTGAAGGAGACCCTGGACCAGATGGCGGCGGTCTACGAAGAGGCGGAAGCCGTCAACACCGTCCGGACGTGAGCGCTGGTGAAGATCGAGGACGCGGGGGATCTTCTCGGCGAACTCTGGGCATTCGTCTCTCCCCACATCGGGTGGGTCGTCGGAATGGACTGGCCGGAGGCCGACGAGGACGTCATCTTCGGCAAGACCGAGGCGTTCATCGTCGCGGCGAAGGCGATCCACGCGGTCGCCGGCGACGGTAACGCCACGCACGCCGCGGTACGTGCGTGCATGGACGGCGTCGCCGCGACGAGTTTCGGGGACTACTGGAAACAGTTCACCGACGCGGGTCCCGAATTGCTGCCCACCCTGGGCCGGGCACTGGACGACGCCGCGAAAATGCTCCACGGCTACGGGCTGGACGTCGAATACACCAAGTACATGATCATCGGGTCGCTGATCCTGCTGGCCTACCAGATCGCCTATTTCATCGCCCTGGCGTACCCGTCCTTCGGCGCCTCTCTCGGCCTCATCCCCGAAGCCTGCGCCATCACCCAGATGACCATCCGGGGATTCGCCATCACGCTGCTGCGCAGCATCGGGGTCATGGAAGGCATGGACGCGGGCATCCAGTTCCTCCAGGAGGCGGAGGGCCACCGCACCGAATGGGACTGGGACAAGAGCAAGACCGCGGTCGAGGGCGGTGTCTTCACCGGGCTGGCCTTCGCCGGAATGGGCGGCCTGATGTCGCGGCTCGGCGGCCCACGCCTCGCTTCCGGGCTGGCACGCGGCGACATGACGGGGCAGGAGAAATTCGCCGCGTTCATGACCAATTCGGTGGGCGGCCACATGCTCCAGAGTTCGGCCGCCAACATGGTGGGCAGCGTGCCCATGCTCGCCGCCGGCGGCCAACTCGACCTCGAACACCTCGCCAAGGCCGGGACGGCCGGGCTCGTCGGCGGGGCGGACGGCCATCTCATCAAGCCGACCAGCGCCTACGCCGCCCACGCGCCCATCGGCCGCGTCGAACTGGCCGGCCACGGCGGACCGCCCGACGCCGATCCCTTCCTCGCGTGGCTCGGCGGCGAGAGCGGCCCGCATCTCGACGACAGCGCCGAGGCGGTGAGCAGCGGCTTCGCCGACCCCATACTCAACGAGCCCGTACTCAACGAGCCTGTCACGCACGCCGGCGGCACCACGGGCCATCCCGGCTCCGCCGACCTGGCCGGCGAAACGCACCGCGGATCCGCTCCGAGTACGAGCCTGTCCGACCTCGGCGGCACCCGTCCGCCGGGGCGTACGACGGAATCAGTGCCGGCTCGGCCGGACGCCGGTCACGTGCCCGGCCAGGGCGGCGACGTCGCCGGGCCGATCGGCACGGCACGGCCCGAGGTTCCCCCGCCCACGGCGGGCACCTCGGTCCACGACGCGCTGGCCGGCGTTCCGCCCACGCCGCACGCCGCGGGCGACGGGCGCTCCCCCGCCGCGGCGCCCGGCGGCGAACGCGTCCAGGCGGCACGTACGGCGGAGCGGTCGCCCGGCGCGCCGGCGCCGTTCCACCCGGACGAGCCCGGCGTCGCCCGGCCGGCGCACACACCGGGCCAGCCGGCCCCGGACCACGTCGTACCGGGACAGAGCGGCGAGCGAGGCGCCCCCGGCCGTACGTCCGAGGTGGTCCCGGTTCCCGTCCGTGACTCGCGGATCGAGACACTGCTCAACCGGCCGGCCGAGCACGACGCGTCGCCGGACGCGGGACGTGTCGAAGCTCCGCCGCTCGTGACCCCCACGCCCGCCGAGGCGCTGGCCCGCCTACGGTCCGACGGCAGCGCATCACCTCTACGAGCTGAACCATCGGCTGCTGAGTACTGATCCCGAGGTCCGATCCGCCGCGCTGGCCGAGACGAGTGCGCTCCTCGCGGCGACGGCGGAACTCCCGCGGGTGCGCGGGACCGTCTATCTGCACACGGCTTCACGGCCCGCAGACGTGATGGCTCGCCTCCACCCGGGTGAAGAGTTGTCCACCCGCGACATCTACGGCGACTCCTTCGACAGTTTCCTGGTCACCGATCGGCGCTTCGATCCGAACGCCATCGGCCCCGCCGCCTCGGTCGAATTCGTCATCCATTCTCACGCCGGAATCGACCTGACGCGGCTGACGGGCAGAGCCGATCACCGCACCGTCTTCACGCCGGAGACGAGACTCCGAGTCGCGGCGGTCATGCACGACGCCTGGCTCGGCCCCGCGAACACGAAGGGAACGCGGGTATTCCTGACCGAGTCGCCCCACCCTTCCGCCGAGCACGTCCCGCAGGCTGCGCCCCTGATCGATCCTTCGTCGCTGAGCCCCGTGCAACGTCAGATCCTCCACGACCATACGGAGAGCGTCGCCGCGGGTGTCTGGTATCGGGACCAGAACCACGTGCCGGACATGAGACTCGAAGCCGGCGTGCGCAGCTTGGCGCCGATCGAGGGCGCTCAGGCCATCCTGGGCCATGGCACCGCGGGGTCGCTGCACGTCGGCCCCAACACGCTGAGCGTCAGGCAGGAACTCGGGCCGATGCTCATGGCCGACCGGCGCCTCGGCGACGATTCGGCGGCCTACCTCTTCGTCTCTTGCAGCATCGGTGCGGACGAAGGGGCGTTCCAGGTCCTGGCGAACCAGACCGATCGGGTAGTGATCGCAGCGGACCGGGACGTCTGGATCGGCGGACATCCCAACCGGTTGAAGGTCCATACGAAGATCACCCTCGCCAACGGCCGGGAGAGGTTCGAGTACGGCCACTGGCGCATCTTCGTACCGGAGAGTGCCGACGTACCGCAGCAGGTGGGCACCGCTCACCTGATCGGCGAGCATGACGCACCGCTCTCAGCCGAGGCTCTCGGCCTGCGGCCGGACGGTCGTGCGTTCGCCGACTGGGGAGATCGCGCCCCGGCCATTCGTGACACACTGCCGCCGCTGAACGTCCCGTACGGCGAGCATCTGCGGGAGATCATGGCGGGTCGTGAACGGGACATGCCGGCCGATCCGGCCACACGTGCGTGGCTCGCTCAGGTCACCGAGTTCGAGCATCCGGCGACCGGGCTGCGCGTCGTGCTGGGCGAGGTGCACTATGGCCCGCAGACGTTCAGCTTCAACGCCGCCCTCACCGACCACGCCGGGCATCCGGTGGGCCGGTCCGCCTGGGACGTCGCCCACGGCCGCGACGGCGAACTCATCGCGCGCACCTTGTTCAGGCTGGATGAGGGTCTCGGGCAGGCCGGGCGGGAGTTCGGGCTCGAGGTGAACCGGCGTGTGGAGAACTGGCTGATCGGCCAGCGGGTCGACCGCGTGCTCACGGTCCTCGACACCGACCTGCCGGCCTGGCAGGAGGGCACGTCCTTCCTCAACGAAAGCGATCACCTGACCGTCCAGGACCGGGTGGAGCGGTTCGCCGCCGAGGGCCGGCTCTCGCCGGAAGGCGCGGCCGCCTGGGAGAGGATCAAGGACACACGGTTCACGCCGCGTGACATCATCGGGCTCGGATCAGGGAGTCCGCGGCCGGGACATGACGGCCTGCCGACCTGGGACGGCAAGGAGATCCTCACCGGCCGCGACTTCAACCTCAGGACGCTGGAGAAGCGACTCACACCACCGGTACATGACCCGGCCGGTCGGCCGGAGGAGACGCCCGCTGATACGATCGGGCCCTCCGGCGATCGCGGCGACGCGCCGTCACCGCCCTACCACCCGGGCGACGGTGAACACCGGATGGGTCCCGACCCGGTGCCGGGCGATCCGCACCCGGACCCGCCGATCCGCACGATCGGTGCCACAGGCGACGCAGCCGATTCCCCCATACGCGCCTCCGAGGAACGGATCGCCGAATGGGACCGGCTCTCCGCAGGAGAGCTGGACGCCCGAATCGCCGAGATCAAGTCATGGCAAAACGGGCTGGTCACCGCGAAGCTGGTCGAGGTCCAGCGCATCCTCGCGGCAGCGGGCGAGCAACCGTCGCACGTGACGACGATCGACAGCAAGAACCTGCGGGTCTATGCCAATCAGCGCGGCGAATTGTTCATCCATGGAGCCGCCCTGCTGGTCGATCCCGGCACCACGATCGAGGTCGCCTATCAGCCGAGCCGTACGTTCAACAGCTACCGATACGAGGCCCACGCCTCGTACCTGGCGAACCTCGACGCGGTGCCCAAAGGCATGACCACTGACCAGGCCAACGCGCTCGCCGCCTGGCACGGAATGCGCGGCGACCTGAAAGGCGGGCGCGACTGGCACACGCTCGAGGACGATCTCGTCGATATGCACGCCCAGCCGCTTCGTGACGCACTCGCCATTCGTGAACGGCTGATCCATGACTACGGCGTCAGCCCGGAACGTGTCGTCGTGGTCCACGACCGTTTGGGCCGTTGGGGCCATTACCGTCAGTCGCGTTGGGTACGCGCGACCATCCTCGCCCTCGACCGGATTCGCGCGACGCCCGTCGAGGCACGGCAGGCCATCGTCGACGCGATCCGCGGCCCCGGTGAATCGGGGGAGGCCCGCGCTCGCCGCGCGACATCGGTCGCCGACCGGTTGTACGCCCGGCACGAGGACGGAAGTGCGCGCGGCTACACGCTGCTGTGGGTAAGGGACAGCCGGATGGAGGTCGTCGGCGGCCGCCACGGCCCGCAGCTGGACACCCGCCCGGAATTCATCCGCCAGACCATTGAGACACTGCGCGAGCTGCACCCGGACCGCCAGATCGTCCTGGTCGGCGACGACCTCTTCGCCAGGCGTCCGGAGCTGCGGGCCGCCTGGGCGCGCGACGGCGTGCTCCACGGTGTCGACACCGACAGCCTTGTCAACTTCTGGGACGCCGGGCGGAACGGCGGCCGCGCCCTCAGCTACGGCGAGCAGGCGTTGTTCTTCCACCTTCTGAACACCGACCGCGACGTCCTGCAGATCGGCATGGAAAGCGGTTCCCTCGAGCTCCAAGCCCTGCTGGGCATGCCCACCGTCTACCTCGAAGCCACGGAGTTCATCGGCAACAAGGGGAACCGCTGGGAGCTCTACTGGAGCCAGTGGCAGTACCTCCCGTCCCCCGCGACGCCTGACAGGCCGCAGCCCGGCCCGCCCTCTTTCGGCACGGACGGCAGCGGGCCGCGTTCGTTCCGCGGCTTGGACGATCCACTGCCGGCACCGCTGCGGACGATGCGTCGCGTGGTCTTCGGCCCCGACCTCCTCAACCCGACGGATCGGCGGGGACAGCCGGTTCACGTCGAGTATCCGGCGACCGTCTCCATGACGTCGGACCGGATCAATCGGCTCGCCACGAGCGGCGGAATGAACCGCTGGGCCGATCGGCTGGGCACGAGTGTCTCGCCCGACGACGGGCAACGGCACACCTGGGGCGCCGACGACTGGCAGAAAAGCCACTACTTCGCCGACCAACTGCAGCGGTGGATTCACACGGACGTCACCGCGGAAGAGGCTGCGGCGCGGAAGTGGGACGCCATTCGCACCGCGCTGCACAGCCTGCTCGACCCGCACTACGACGGCATGCCCGATTCTACCGGCGTCGAAGATCCCTACTTCGGCCACCGTACGTCACATCCCGGAGATCCGGAGATGACCCGGCGGCTGGCCGAGGCGTACTCCGCCTCACCATCCGCGCGCCGCCACGCCGTCATCGAGGTGCTACGTGACCTGCTCGACAATCCGGAGTTCCGCCGGCGCGCGGTCGATGACCTGCGGCTGTTCCGGCTCGCCGACAGTGAGCTGGACGCGCTGCGGCAGGCCGTCGAGCGGGTGCTCGCCGGCCGGGAGGCCCCCCAGATCGCGCCTTTCGTCCTGCCGCCACCCAGCCCCGCCGAAGACTGAGGAGAGGGAGGACATGACCGTCTCCATCGCACGCGTGTTCGACGGCGCGAACGCCGGAGTGCCTTTCTTCGCGTCCGGGCACCCCATCGTGGCGGACCCGGCCGAACGCGCGCGGCTCGTGGCCTACCTCGACGACGGCACGGCGATCCTGTGGTCGACCAGCCTGGAGGACGACCGGGTCGTGCCCGGCAATGGCGCGGTGGTGCCGCTGAACTACCGCACCGACGGCCACTGGATCTGGAGCGACGCGGCGACCTACTACCTCAAGACCCACGGCCTGCGGCCCGAGGCCGGGCTGTGCGCGCACATCGCCGCCGCGGGCTACCGCTGCCCCGGGGTGGCGGACGCCGCGGCGCAGCACGCGCTCGACGAGTTGTACCGGTCCTACGGAGACGGCTCGGACCAGTGACCTGGTCTCATGTGTCGCGGCGCGTCAGCGTGATCAGGCCCTGAGCCCCGGCGGCGTACACCTCGCCGTCGGCGAACGACACCGCCAGTGGCGTCTCCGCCGCATCGAACTCCCCGAGCAACTCGCCGGCGGGCAGCCGCCAGACGCGTACGGTCCCGTCCTCGGCGGCGACCGCCAGTTCGTCGTCCGCGCCGAAGCAGAGCGCGCGGATCGGGCCACCGTCGCCGGGCAGGAGCGCGACCCGCTCGCCGGTGACCGGATTCCAGACGCCCACCGTGCCCATGCCCTCGCTCGTCGCCGCGAGGAACCGCGCGCCGAACGCGACCGGCCCCGTCTGGCCGTGGAGAGTCGGCAGCGGCCTGGCGGTGACCGTGTCCCAGACACGGACCGCGCCGTCGTACCCGGCCGCGGCGACCAGAGTGCGCTCGCCGATCCGGCCGGCCGCTACCGCCACCGCCCTCGCGGAGCCGGGCAGCCGAGCAGCCGGAGCGCCGGTCAACGCGTCCCATGTCCGTACGGCGTCGGCGCCCCCGGAGACGAGGATGTCCTCGGCGAAGGCCAGCGACAGTACGGGTGCGGTGTGCGGAGTCGCGGTCCGCAGCTCGTCCCCGGTCTCGGTGTCGTGGACCCGCACCGTGCCGTCATCCGTGCCGACGACCAGCCCGCCGGGCCCGATGGCGACCGCGGTGATCGCCGCACCGGCCGGCGGGACCGTACGCACCGGCTCCCCGTCGGCCCACAGCCGCAGCGAACCGTCCTTGAAGCCGGCGGCGACCGTCACCCGGCCGCCGGTCTCGACCGCCGCCACGTCGCTCGCGGCCGAATCTCCCGCCAGCGACGCGAGCAGCGCACCGGTCACGGCGTCCCAGATGCGTACGGACCCGTCCATGGCCGCCGTGACGAAGGCCGGCCGACGCGCGCCGCTCACCGCGTGGATCGCGGCCGGCCAGTCGCCCTCGGCGGGCCGTACCGTCAGCGCCTCGCCGGAGAGCACGTCCCACGTGCGTACGGTCCCGTCCAGCGAACACGACCCGGCCACCGGCCGGTCGCCCGCAGTCGTGAACGCCACCCCGGTGACACTGCCGGTGTGGCCCTCGAAGGCCCGCAGCTCCCGCCCGTCGGACAGATCCCAGACCCGTACGACTCGGTCGGCTCCCCCGGACGCCACCAGGCCGCGGTCGCCGAGACCCACCATGGCCACGGCGTTGACCCAGCCGGCGTGCCCGCCGAGGGTGTGAGTGCTCTCCGCCGTGGCGGCGTTCCAGACCCGTACGACTCCGTCGTCACCGCCCGCGCAGATGAGGTCGAGCCCGGCGACCCGCGCGTGGCACACGTCGGTGAACGCCCCCTCCCAGCCGGAGACGGCACCGAGATCGTCGGCCGCATCACCGGCCCAGACCCGTACGTCACCGTCGGCACTCGCCGAGAACACGACCGCACGCCCCGCCACCACGCCGGCCGCGACCCCGCTCACCGGCCCACGATGGCCCGTACGCGCGTGCACGGTCTCGCCCGTGACGGCGTCCCACACCGTGATCACCTTGTCGTCGCCGCCGGCCGCCAGCAGCTCACGCCCACCGACCCGCCCGAGAGCGACCGCGCGTATCGACGCCTCCGCGCGTACGGAGGATCCCAGCGGCGACTCGTCGGGAACCGCGAACAACCCGATGCCGGGACCGCCGCGAACATAGGCGTGCCGGCCGCCGACCGTACCGAAAGCCACAGAGCGCGCGGCCTCTGAGGTCCGCTCGGGAAGCGACGTGTCGCGAGCACACCAGTGCACGACCTGCACGAGCTCGTCGGCCGTAGACCGCACCGCGCCGCCACTGACCTGCCGAACCAGCGCGTCGAGAATCCGAAGCGCCTCCCCCAGCCCCGCGTCCACCGAGTCCCCGAACTCGACCGCGAGATGGCCGAGCGGATCGAGGACGAGCTCCCGACGCCCCGTACGGGGGATGATCGGCTCTGCCTGAAGCGCGGCCTGCCCAGACCGCTGAATCGCATCAAGCAACCGAGGCCACACTGCCTGCTCAACCCGAGCACCCCACGCACGCACCCCAGGGGCCTGACGATGCTCCAGCCGTACGCCGCCGTCCGGCCACAGGGTCAACTCGAACCGTCCCGGCGGATCACCGGGAACTCCCGAGCGATAACCGACAACGGCGAGACCTGACCCGACCATGCAACACTCTTCCCCGCTCGCGAAACCCCGGTGACCAGTGTTCTACCTGGTCAACCAGAGTCTGAGTGGGTGCCCCCGGCAGGAATCGAACCTGCGGCACACGGTTTAGGAACGGCTCGATTCGTGCGCCTGTGATCAGCCGAAGAACCCCGTCTAGCGTACTGCCTGCCCCCGGCCTGCCCCGGACATCGGGGGGTCGGCTGGTTACCCTTCGGCCGTCAACACACCATTGACAGCTTGGACGCCTGCGGCGGTACCCCGCTCCGGACCCTTCCCTGCTCCCGATAGCTGCCGACTCCGCGACTCTCGGGCGGGTTCTGTCAAGCGCGGCCTCGCGTGTCCATGTTCCGGGCACCTTCCGCCGGGACTGGCTGCTCAACGGTCCCGGCCGCGCTTGACGGGTTCCGTCCGACGCGGACAATCTCGCAGCGGGAGCAGCCCACGGTAAGCGACGCAACAGCCGGCACCAGCCACCCAGCTCGTCATCCGGCTCGTGCGAATGTACGGGCCACAGCGGCCCGGAAGATCCAAGGGAATCCGCGCCTGTCCAACCGGCCGTCTATCCACCCGGAGCGGGAGCGCCAGCGGAGCGAAGGGTGGATGCCGTGTTGGCGGCGCGTGCGGCCCGTCTTCGGGCCGCCTGGAAGACGTACAGAAAGTTTGCACAGGATCGGATGGCACCGACCGAGGCGCTCTCTCGGCATCGAGCAGGCGCGATCCAGAACGCGGACCGGCCGGTACGGTCGGAGTATGTCGGGCACCGGAGGCGAAGAGCACGGGCAGAGTGACGCCATGTTCCACTTGCCGTCGCCTGTCGAGGAGCTGTTCGATCCTCGGCTGGCTGATCGCTCGGTACGACTGCTGCTCAAGCGGGATGACTTGATCAACCCGGATATCCCCGGGAACAAGTGGCGCAAGCTCAAGTACAACCTCGAAGCCGCCCGGAACGACGGGTACGACACGCTCCTTACCTTCGGGGGTGCCTACTCCAACCACATCCGGGCGACCTCCGCCGCCGGCCACCACTTCGGGTTCAGGACGGTCGGGGTAATCCGTGGCGAGTCGCATGAGCCGTTGAATCCCGTGCTGGCCTATGCCGTCAGGCAGGGCATGGCCCTGACCTACTTGGACCGTACGACCTACCGGCGCAAGCACGAGCCGGACGTCGTGCAGCGGCTACAGGATGAGTTCGGTGCTTTCTATCTGCTTCCCGAGGGAGGCAGCAACGCTCTGGCAGTACGAGGATGCGCCGAGATTCCGGAAGAGATCGCCGAGCCCTTCACCACCATCTGCTGCCCGGTGGGAACGGGCAGGACATGGCCGGAGTTGCCGCCGGGCTCCAGGCCGGGCAGGAAGCCATCGGGTTCTCGGCGCTCAAGGGAGGAAGTTTCCTCAGCGAGGACGTTCGCGATCTACAGGAACGTGCCTACGGGCGAAACCTTGGACGCTGGCGGATTGAGCTTGACTATCACTTCGGCGGGTACGCGAAGCAGAAGCCGGAGTTGGTCGCATTCATTAACGACTTCTCCGAAAAACACGGGCTGCGACTAGACCGCATCTATGGCGCAAAGATGATGTACGGCATTTTTGAACTCATTGAGCATGGCCAAATCGCCGAAGGATCGATCGTTGTCGCGATCATTACCGGTACCGCAGAAAACGCCTAGAGTCTAAGGCGATACCGCTCTTGCGATTGCTTTGACGTAGAGCCCTCGACCCAGCGCAGGTTCCAATCGCCGCTCTCCACTTGAAAATCCTTGCTGAAACCCACCCATTTACCCGTCATACTGCGCCCCATAGGGTTGGCCACCATCTG
Organism: uncultured Actinomycetota bacterium; assembly: GCA_963799975.1. Classification (GTDB taxonomy): domain Bacteria; phylum Actinomycetota; class Actinomycetes; order Streptosporangiales; family Streptosporangiaceae; genus Actinoallomurus. The sequence continues at coordinate 3,819,351 of CAWCZF010000006.1, forward strand.
CAAAGTGCCATGGTAGGTCACCCCTTGGTAATGCCCTTCTGCGGATGTGGCCTCGCTCCATGTGCCTGTCACTATGTTGTTCTTTAGTGTCATAGCGAGCCGCAAAAGCGAACCTTCAGTGTTTTTGATACTCTCGGCAGTCAGCGAATTTGCATCTTGGCGAAGAACGACATAGTGAGCGCCCTCGAAGATTTTTTCTCGGCTGGTGCTGAAGTAGCTATAGCTGCTCAACCAGATCCCGGAGAGGTCAGTGTCGACATCTGATATCACCAGCGCCTCGGCCGGTACTGCGGCAAGAAAAGGACTCGTAGCAGCTAACGACAGACCAGCACTGAGCTTCAAAAGCGCAGACCTGCGAGTTTCCTCAGAACCGGAACCCTTCGACCACGTGGCAGCGATCTTCGCGAGATCGGTAATTTCTATCTCCTGCACGTGAGCGATTATATCGGACAAATCGCGCTCATGGGGATCTTCGGACTTCGTGTCGCGGCCACCGCCCTTTCCGCGCAGGAGACCCGGCAGTGCATTTGCGTATCTGGCTGTTTGGTGAATTGGATCAAGGTTTCGGAAGTCTTCGCAGTCGGACAGTAGATCCGCGAGATGGCATTGGTATAGCCGCGCCAGCTTCGTAAGCGTCTCAAGCGATGGCGTGTGCCCGCTGCCGCCCGGCCACTGCTCCCAGTATGAGAAGTTCTTGAATGTCTTCGGGTCTGTGGGCCAGAGCTTGTTCCACTCGTCGGCCGCCCGCGGCTGGGTCCAACCTCGGGCTATCCGGAGCGCCACTCTGGCGTTGACTCCGTACTTCTCACTAACGACCTGGGCGATCTGATGCCAGGACCTTCCTTCGTCGCGCAATGCAGTAGTCAGCAGAAGCTGCTCTTGCTTCAGGCTCCGCGCCTTGGCCTGTGACCTCTCCGCCATGGCGTAGCTCCTCGGCGTGCCGCTCGGGAATCGATACCGGCAGCCTAACTCAGAATCTCCCCGCCAGACGGGGAGTTTTTGTGGAGAGAGTTCACCGACCGGTGGGGTGGGTTCTCGCTCTTGTTGACCCGAAAGTTGTTGGTGCAGGGAAGCGCACCGAGAGGCGGTGCGGCCCTAGATCGGAAGGACAGCGCATGAAGCTGTACGTGGACACGAGCAACAAGCAGGTGACGGTGTCGAAGGTTCCGGAGGAGAAGAAGGACCAGAACGGTCGGCAGAAGACCGAGCGCGACACGGGCCGTCCCATGTGGTCGACGCAGGTGTTCATCCTGGACGAGGAGGGGGGCCAGGTCCTTTCCGTCACTACGGCTGGTGAGAAGCCGGAGGTGAAGGTGGGTCAGCTGGTCACCCTGTCGAAGTTGGAGGCCCTTCCTTGGGCGGCCAACGGGAAGAACGGCGTGGCGTTTCGCGCGATCGAGCTCAAGCCGACGGGTGTTCCGGCCAAGTCTTCGTAACTCCGCCGAGGTTCGACGCTGGCTGTTTTGACGCAACGTGTCCGATCGTGGGAGCACGGAACCGACGCTGGGCGTCGAGGTTCTCTCCTGATCATTTCGCAGGTCCGGTAACGGCTCCAAACCCGCCGGGCCGAGCACGGCAACCCACTGGAGACGAGGGAGATCCTCATGGCTCCACAGGTCATTCCACCCCCGGAACGCCAGAGTCAGGCCACATGGCCCTATGGCGAGTCTCCGATCATCCGCATCCTTGCTGACCGCGAGGACGACGAAGAGTGAAAACGCGAGCGAGGCCGGAAACGGCTCCAACCCTCCGGCCTCGCTCCAACCCACCTCTGACGAGAGAGGTCGAATCATGCCCAAGTCTAACGGTCGTCACGCTTTCGGGCGCGGCTCCGGGACCGTCACTGTCATCGAACAGCAGGTCCATCGTTCCTCGATCCGTACCGCGAAGGTCGCGTTTTGGGCGGTCGGGATCTCGATCGCGCTGCTGACCGCCACCGTCGCGGCGTCCTACACCCATCCCATCGTCGCCGGTCTCATCGGCGTCATGGCCGGCCTTTTCGTCGGCCTGCCTGTTGCGGGCTTCATCGTGGCGTGGCCGGTGCTACGAGTCCTGTGGTGGTGGACACCAGAGATCACCACCGCGACCGGCCTGGTAGCCGGATGGGTCGAACTCGCCACCCACACCAACACCATCGTCCGGCTGATGGCCACCGCCGTCATCGTCGGAATCCCCCGCCGCTCTCAGGCCAGTCCGCACACGGGTCGTGGCCATGGCGTACTGCTTCATCACTCGTCATCGGCTGCGGGTGTGCTTCAACGAGTTCATCATCACCAACCGCACCGGCAGCCTGCCCCTCATCCTGTGGGCACGCCCGACACCTGTCGGGGAACGCATCTGGATCTGGCTCCGCCCCGGCCTGTCGGTCGATGACCTGCAAGGCCGCATTGACAAGATCGCCCCGGCCTGCTGGGCCGATGCCGTCACCATCGAACGCGCCTCCGACACCAACGCCGCGTTCGTACGCCTGGACGTCAAACGCCGCCTGGTCCTAAACGGCACCGTCACCTCACCTCTGGTCGACCTGGTCGACCCGGACATCCCCGCCACCGAGCGGGAACCCCACGATGTCCCTACCGCGCTGGACCTCACCGATGTCAGCGCGGCCTCGGTCACCACCCCGCCCAAGCGCGAGGACAAGAAGGCCACCAAGAAACCGGCCGTCGAGCCGGTCACCACTCCCGCCGCCGCATCCGGCGGTGAGGACGTCAGCGACTGGATCTGACTCCTACTCCAGAGAGCAGAGGAACGCTGTGCGTATCGAATTCATGGGCATGACCGTGGGTCGAGTCAAAATGCCCCGCATCGTGTGGACGTGCGACTGCAATCAGGAGAACTTCGCGACCGGAAGCTTCTCGCGCAGAGTCATCTGCCGAAACTGTGATCGCGTATTCGACATCGAGATTCAGGCACTTCCGGAAACACAGATCGAGTGCCGTTCCTGAATTCCTGCGCCTCGCAATGAGGCATTCCCCTTTACTGAAGGAAAGATTCACCATGCATGCACCTGCCCTGATTTTCGCCTGCGTATTCGCCACCTTGTACGCCGCTCACCATGTCGGCGATCAGTGGGTCCAGACCCACACCCAAGCCTGCGCCAAAGGCACCAAGGACTGGAGCGGCCGTCTGGCCTGCGCCCGGCACGTGATGACCATGACCATCACCAAGGTTGTGGCACTCCTGATCACCACCGCCGTGCTCGGCCTGCACATCTCAGCGGCCATCACCGCCCTCGCGCTGGCGCTGGACGCGGCATCGCATTACTGGGCCGACCGGCGCACCACACTCGCCCGACTCGCCGCGCTCGTGCATAAGGCCGACTACTACCGGCTTGGCACACCACGCCTCGGCCACGACGACAACCCCACCAGCGGCACCGGGGCCTTCCACCTGGACCAGGCATGGCACATCGCCTGGGTCTGGATCGCGGCGCTGATCATCGCCGCCGCATAACCCCCGGATCGGCAGACCCCGGGCCATCGGCTCACACGCCATGGCCTGGGGGTCCGCCCATCCTGTGAAGGAGACATCCATGGCTCCCACCAAGGCCCCGACCGTTCCGGTGGGGCCGGCCCTTTCCCCGTATGACCCGATCTTCCTGGGCATGGACGAGTTCGGTGAACCCGTCTACGTGAAGATCATCTACCGCAACCTGCTCGCTGCCGGTGAACCCGGTGGAGGCAAATCCGGGCTGCTCAACACCATCGTCGGGCACTTCGCCCTATCGACGAACACCCGCTTGGTGCTGTTCGACGGCAAGCTCGTCGAACTCGGCCCCTATGCCGATATCGCCGATGAGTTCGTCGGCTACGACCTGGACCACGCCATCACGACCCTGCGTCGGCTGCAACAGGTGATGAACAACCGCTACGCCTGGCTCCGGGCCAACCAGCGCCGCAAGGTCGAGCCAAGTGACCCCATGAACGTCATCGCCTCGGTCTTCGATGAGATCGCCCTGTACTCGGCCACGCTGGGCACCGAGATCCAGCAACGCGAGTTCATCGCACTGCTACGCGACCTAGTCGCCCGCGGCCGCGCCGCCGCCATGCCCGTCATCGCCGCCACACAGCGGCCTTCGGTGGACATCATCCCCAAATCCCTGCGGGACCTGTTCGGCTACCGGGCCGCGTTCCGCTGCACCAGCTCGGGCAGCTCCAACATCATCCTCGGCGACGGCTGGTCCGAAGCCGGTTTCTCGGCCACCGACATCGCCCCCACACAGCAAGGCGTCGCACTCCTCATCGCCGAAGGCGGCGTACCCCGCCGCATCAAAGCCGCCTACCTCACCGACGCCAATATCAACGCCCTGGTCGACCACGCCGCCTGGACCCGCAACACCCACCAGGCGACCACCACACCCATCCCCCGGACTGCCTTGCACGCCATCTGAAAGGGACCAGCTCATGCAGCTCACCGACACGACCAGCCGGACCGCATTCATCAACGCCCTGCGGGACCTAGCCGGCCACCTAACCGACCACCCCGAACTCCCCCACCCCGGCTACAGCCAGGACATCAACGTCTTCCCGAAGGGAGACACCGAGGCCGAGCGCCGTACCGGCGTCGACCACGTTGCCGCGCTCCTGGGCGTCACGCCCATCGACAGGAACGGCCACTACTGCGCCGAGCTCCGCTTCGGCTCCATCGTCTACCGCGTCGTGGCGATCTCCGACCACCGCCGCGCCGTCCACGCCGCCGAGACCAGTTACAACGGCTGCGTCATCCCGGCCACCGACACCACGGCGGCCCGCTGATGGACCTCTACAGCTTCATGTGCTGCCCCGAATGCGGCAGCACCGACTTCACCGAGATCCCCGCGGTCACCAGTTGGGGCCGCGACTACCTCCTGCGCTGTGACAACGACGACTGCGAATGGATCAGACCATGATCCGCAAACAGTACCGGTCCAACGGTTCCCCGGACCTGCGCCGCTGGATTGTCGAATGCGACGGCTGTCATGCCCGCCGCTACGTGCTCGGTAGCGCCGCGTGGTTCGTCCCCGCGAATGAGGCGATGCCGGACTACTGCCCGTTCTGCCTGACGATCATCGCCGCCTACCTCATCGAACGGGCTTTCGCCTGAATCTGCGCGGGGCCGGAACCGCCTGGCAGCAATCTCCGGCCCCCGCATCCACCAACCCCCAACAACAGGGAGCGGACCCATGCACCCTACCCATGCCCCAAACTCTGGACCACGCGTCCCCGAACTCGATCACGTCGTGTTCGCCAAGGGCATCTTCCTGAAGTTCTACGACCCATCCGGGGACCGCTACGGGATCCCCACTTACCCCTATCGCTGGGCGCCCGAAGGGCTGCTCACCCGCCGCCAGCTCCGGGCCCTGGGCCTGCGCCCCGGCGGCCAGAACGTCGCCGCACAGATCTTGTGGCGAGGTGGCCAACGCGTCGCCTACCTCTACCGCCAGGACGCCGCGAAGCCCAAACGACCGGCAACATCGGCTCAGCTCGCCGCCATCGCCCGGGCGCTCCGTGCCCGCCGTATCTGCGAGACCTGCGGCACCGAGAAGCCGTACTACATCCGTCGCTCTATCGGCGAATGCAACGACTGTGCGCAGAGGTGGGACCGATGAACCCCACCCGCCGCGAACCTCAGCCGACCGTCAACGAAACCTTGACACCCAAACCGCCCCGGCGACACGTCGAAAACGATGAGTACGGTGCGTTCGCCCGCCGCGTCATCCGCGCCTACGCACGCCGTATCGCCGCTGGCGACATCGAAGCCCTCGCCGCCATGACCGTCCTGGCCAACGACCTGGACCAGGCCATCAGCGACGCCGTCACCGGGCTGCGCACCTACGGCTACTCCTGGGCCGAGATCGCCCGCCCCCTCGGCATCACCCGCCAAGCCGCACAACAGCGCTGGGGTGAGTCTCGATGAGACGCCCTGAACGCATCGAATCCGCCGTACAGATCCTGATTCTGCTGCTCATCGGAGCCATGGCTGGAGCGGCGTCCTTCACCCACGTCCACGACTGGACCATGCACAACACTCCCGCCGGAACCGGCGACTGGTTTGGCTGGGCCAACGCCGTCATCTCCGAACTCACCCCCACCGCCGCCGGACTGGAGATCCGCCGACGCAAACGCAACCACCAAAGCATCGGCTACCCCATGGCGGTCCTCATCGCCGCTGCCGCACTGTCCCTATCGGCCCAAGTCGCCGAAGCAAAAGCCGGACCCACCGGATGGCTCCTCGCGGCCGTGCCTGCACTGGCCTTCCTCGCTTTGTCCAAGCTCGTGCTCTCCCGCACCAGCGCCCGACCGGAAGAAGATCCGGTATCTGTCCCCGCAATCCCGACTCTGGCATCGATGACCTCGTCATCGGAACCCGCACCGACTGCGGCTGGCCCATCAACCCCTGCAACAGTTGCGCCCGCCCTCCCAGCCCCTGATCCGACCGACCTTCCGGCGCACCTACTCACCGGCGCCCGGATGGCCGCCTTCACCTACCGCCAGGCCACCGGCCACCCCATCACCGCACCCGCACTCGCCGATCACCTCGGCATCACCCCCGAAGCCGCGGGCGACCTCATCCACGCCCTGGGCGAACTCGGCGAACCCGTCGACACCACATCCGCGCCCATCACTCACGTCAACGGCACCTCGATCGAAGGCCGTCTGTGACGTCCGGCTCGACGCTGGCCCTCGCTCCCGGGACGACTTCCCTCGCCCCGGGAACGGGGGCGAACGCCGAACCGAAACCCCTGCAAGACGCCCGGCCACTCGCCAGCTCAACCGCACTCACCCGAGCCGGGGCCGGCTACTTCGAGTGGCTCGACCACGTCTGGCCCGCCGCCGGATGCATCCACCCCATCCGCCTGCACGGCGAGATGACCACCCTAAACACCCGCACCGGCGAAATCCTTGGGACCGCACCCACCACTGCGATGCCCGACGGTGTCATCTACAAAGCCTGCGGGAACCGCCGTACCTCCGCCTGCCCGGCCTGCGCCGAGACCTACCGCCGCGACGCCTACCAGCTCATCCGCTCCGGCCTCATCGGTGGCAAGACGATTCCCGCCAGCGTGGCGAACCATCCAGCAGTATTCGCGACCTTCACCGCGCCCACCTTCGGGCCCGTTCACACGCGCCACGTCCGCCGTCACACCTGCACGGACAAGACGCGTTGCGCCTGCCGCCCCGAGCCCTGTCGCGCCCGCCGTGACACCTCCGTCTGCGAGCACGGTCAGGTCCTCGCCTGCTTCACCCGCCACACGGCCGGTGACGAGCTGCTCGGCCAGCCGCTGTGCGCCGACTGCTACGACCACGGCCACCACGTCGTCTGGAACAGCCAAGCCGGGGAACTGTGGCGGCGTACCAAACAGGCCATTCAGCGGCACCTGAACCACGCCGCCCGACGACGCGGCTTGCCCAAGGTGCGGGTCTCGCACGGCAAGGTCGCCGAATACCAGGCTCGCGGAGCCGTCCACTTCCACGCCCTTCTCCGCCTGGACGGCATCAACCCTCTTGACCCGTCCCATCTGATTCCGCCCCCTCCCGGGATCACCGCCGCCGATCTGGACGAGGCCGTGCGGCATGCCGCCGCCACCATCGGCTACACCACTGACCCGCACCCCGAACACCCCACTGGGTGGTCCATTGGCTGGGGCGAACAGCTCGACGTCCGGGTCATCACCTTGACCGGTGACGGCAGCATCACCGACGCCATGGTGGCCGCTTACCTCGCCAAGTACGCCACCAAATCCACCGAGGTCACGGGCCACTCATCGCGCCGCCTGAACGCCGCCACCATCGGCCTGTACGCCGACGCAGCCGGCACCCACACCGAACGCCTCATCCACGCATGCTGGCATCTCGGCGAAAATGAGGACTTCGCCCGACTCCGTCGCTGGGCGCACATGCTCGGCTTCGGCGGCCATTTCCTCACCAAAGCCCGCCACTACTCCGTCACCTTCGGCGTTCTGCGCGCCGCACGGGTCTTCTACCGTCGCAGTCAAAACAACGGCCCGGAGTACGACCAAGAGCACTTTGACCGTCAAGACGACCTTGACGAGGAAACCACGCTCGTTATCGGCCGACTCATCTATGCCGGAACCGGGTGGAAAACCGCTGGAGATGCTCTCCTGGCCAACACCGCAGCCGACCAAGCGCGACGATGGCGGCAGGCCGGACGCGAAGAATTCGCCCACCAAATCGCTACTCAGCCGCAAGCTGCATAACTCAATCGCTACCGGCGATCCTCAACCAGCTCAACGCCGCCGCAATCTGCGGAACGAACGGCGGGCCGCACGTGAGATTAGGCAAGTACTCACGCCGCAACCGAAAGGAGATCCCTTGAGTACTCTTACGAGGAGACATCGAGAAAATGAAGGCGGTACGCACCCGGCGCAGAAGCGAGCAGTGGCTGACTGTGCAGGAAATTCTAGACGACCTTGGTATCCCGCGCCGCACATGGCAGCGCTGGCGAGAACTGGGCCGGATCCCTAAGTACACCAAGTTGCCCAACGGTGAACTGAGAATCAAGCGCGTCGATTACGATGCGTGGCTTGCCTCCATGGAAGTCGCCGTATGAATCTGAGCTACGCGTTCCGGCCAGGGAAGACACGCGTTCGCCCCACAGCGACCAAACGCCCCTACAACGTGCGATGGACAGTCGAAGGCAAGCGACATGACGAGTACTTCGCCACGGCCGCGCTTGCGGAGAGCTTCAAGGCCGGACTCACTCAGGCTGCCGCACGTGGTGAGGCATTCGACGTCGACACCGGACTGCCGATCTCGAGGCTACGCGAACTGGAGGCCAAGACAAACGCGGTCACATGGATGATGCACGCCCGCCAGTATGCCAATGATAAGTGGCCTCGCTTGTCAGGAAATGCGCGCATCTCGGTCGCCGAAGTACTGGTCACCGTTTCCCTTGCACTACTCCCAGAAAGTGGAAAGGGACGACCACCAGAGGTCGTTCTCCGCAACGCGCTACGACGGTGGGCGTTCAATGCGCAGCAACGCGATGGATCAACCATCCCCGAAGGTATCAAGATAGCCCTCGACTGGGCGGACAAGAACTCTCCGCCGTTGAACGTTATTGCCGAGATGGACACGTTGCGTACGGTGTTGAACCGGTGCGCACGCAAGCTGGACGGCAAACCGGCCGCCGCCAATTACCTGGCTCGACGTCGGCAGGTACTGCACAACGTGCTCAAGTACGCAGTGATCTGGAAACGGCTTGGGTCTAATCCGCTCAATGATCCTGAGCTGCAATGGGAGCGACCCAGCGACATGGAGACCGACCACGAGGTCGACCCGCGCTCAGTCGGAAACCCTCGCCAAGTAGAACAGATGCTCGCTGCCGTGACCTACGTCGGCCGCCGCCAGGGCCCGCGATTCCTGACGTTCTTCGCCTGCATGTTCTACGGGATGCTCCGCCCTGAAGAGGTCGTCGGACTGCGCATCCAAGACTGCGAGCTGCCAGACGAAAGGATGGGGCAGGCTCGTCCTGGAGAAGACGAAGCCGGCGCCCGGGAGGGCCTGGACCGACAGCGGTGAAGTCCACGACGACCGCGGACTCAAACACCGATCCCGCAAGACGGTCCGGTCCGTGCCGATCCCGCCAGAACTGGTGAGGCTCATCCGCTGGCACGTCGACCAGTTCGGCACTGAGCAGGATGGCCGGATCTTCCGCAGCGTCAACGGCAACCCCATCAGCCCCAGCACCTACAGCCGGGTCTGGAGCGACGCACGATTGATCGGCCTGTCCCCCGTACAGCGTGGCTCGGTCCTGCTCGGGCGCCCGTACGACCTACGCCACGCGGGCGTGACCGTCCGCCTGTACGCCGGAGTACCAGAGCGGCAGGTGGCTGATTGGGCGGGCCACAGCGTCGAAGTGCTCAGGCGCGTCTACTCAAAGATCCTCGATGGCTTCGATGACACCTGGTTCGAGAAGATCGACAAGGTCAACGGCACCGACCCCATGACTCCCCGAGCCTGCCCCGGCACCTGCCGCGGAAGACTGGTGGCGCAGGGCCGCTACTCGAGCGGCACACAGTGGCAACCGGCCAGTCTCGACGAAGCCAGCGTTTCCGCTGCTCAAACGCGTGTCCTAGCTGGTCACAAGGGTGCCCCCGGCAGGAATCGAACCTGCGGCACACGGTTTAGGAAACCGTTGCTCTATCCCCTGAGCTACGAGGGCTTGACGCTGGTCAGAGCCTAGCGGAGGTGGTCGCTGGTGCGGGAAACGTCGTGATCATTGCAGACATATTGCCCTGGCCCTGCTCCCCGCGCCTCTGCCTGGTCGAGCGCCGCCCGCAACCCTACGCGTTCCGGCCTTCGCTCGCCTCGCCATTCTCCCGCGCCGTACGCGCCGGCACCACTGTGATTCGAGGGCAAGCCGACCCGGACCGCAGGTGCGCGCCAGCGCGCCGAGGACCGACCTGGCCGCGCGGGCCGCAGGCGGCGGGCGAAAGGCCGGGCCACCGCCACTGCCACCCGCCGAAGACGGCGCCGCCATCGAGATCGACCGGACCGTCAACAAGACCGGCAGCGTCGCTCTGGCCGGGCGTCTCGTGCTGGCCGCCGACATCCTCGGCGAACGCCGGGTCAGCATCCGCATCGAACCCGACACGCTGATGTTCTTCGACCCCGACACGCGCGAGCTGCTGCGCGCCCGACCCAACCCGTTCACCCCCGACCAAGTCCGCCGCCTGCGCGGAGCCCGCAAGGCCGGACCTACACCGCAACCCTCCACCGCTCCCGTCACCGTGCAACGACGGGCCAGCAACACCGGAGTGATCATGATCTGCGGGCAAAAGATCGCCCCGGGCCGTCTGCACGCTGGGCAGACCGTCACCGTCCACGTCACCGACAAGATCTTCACCATCGACCTGGCCGGTGACGACACCCGGACCGTCCGGCGCACCACGACCACACCGGTCCGAAACACCAAAGCCCACCGGCCCCGCAAGGCCGGCCATGTTTCCTAGCTCACCTGTAAAGCATCAGCCGGGACAGAAACGTCAAGCATCACCTGGGACTAGACAACCGAGAGCGTCCACGTGTCGTGTCCCGGTAGATGCTTGGCACTCCAGTCCCAGGACATGCTCGGCGGACGGGGTGGTACTCAATTGCCGAGGCCATACGCTGTGGCGGTGCCGGTCTCCAATGGTCTTCGCGAGCGATTCCATGATCCGCGCTTCTGGCAGAGGTTCTTCTTTGACGCAGAGGGCGCCACCCCAGTCCCGGATGCCACCGTTGAGTTTCCTGTAGGTGGCGGTTGCCAGGTCGTGCTTGAGATGGAGGGCCGGTTCGATTCCTACGAACTCGGTATCCGCACCCCGACGTCGGACGGCATTCGCAGCATCGGCTGGGACGACATGGCCCACTGGCACCCGTTCGCATTTCGGTGGTGGGAACTCAACCTCGTCTGCCGTGCGGTGGCCGCCCTCGACCCGAGGATGCCGCACCCCGGTGCCGCACTGGTGCTGCTCTGCCGCTTCGTCAGCCTCCACGACGACGATGACGTCGAACCGATCGCATCGACCATGCATACGGCGTTCCAGTCGCTGCGTCCGGCCGGCTGGTCTGGCTACTGGCCGGGCGTCACCGACTGGATCACGCGTCGCGACTTCCGCGGACGGGGCGTCTCCTGGACCCGCGACCAGTCGGGCAACCTGTACGCCCACCAAGAGGCCGACAGCGACTATCCCTTCTACAGCATGCGCGGCGAGCCAACAGGTGACCCGGCAGGTTTCCCGTACGAGGAATGGCGGAACCTGCTCGTAGCAGCCGGTAACACACTCGGCGTCCAGACCGAGTGGCAAGCAGGTCCTGGGACGGACTCGTCAAGCATCAGGCGGGACTAGACAACCGAGAGCGTCCGCCTTCGCTCGCCTTTGCCATTCCCCCGGCATGCGGCGGTGACGGACCGCAGAGGCGTCGTGATCGCCTCGGATCTCTCACCTGCTCGGGAAGACTGTGCATCATGCCGGTCACCTTGCGGCTCGCCCAGATTTCAACGGTTCGGCTTGCCGCGTGCCGACGATCGGCTGATGAGCTGCACCGACTCTGCTCGTTCGAGTACGAGCCGGAGTCGGCTTACCTGGATCTGGACTGGGCGCCGGACGGCCTCCTCCGCATGTGTTTGCGGACGGGGATCGGTGACGTCGCTGCTCTGCGGCTCGCGATGGACGGCGAAGAAGAGGTCAACCCGGCGTACCGCGAATGGCCGTACGGAGTCATGGAACCTCCGAGGGCGGTCGAACCGGCCGGCGTCATCGCGGTCGCCGCGGCGTTGTCCGGCATCGAGCTACCGCGGATCTTCGTGGCCATGCCGGTCGACCCTCAGGAAGCGGCGGCGGCGATCGGCGGCTGCGTGGCGGCGCTGGATGGCGACCCGCGCCGCTACCTCGCCGCGCACTTCAACTCGCTGCGAGAGTTCTACCAGGTCGCCGCGGATGGCCGCCTCGCCGTCGTGGTGTGGTGCGACTGACGACCATTACCCCCAGGTCCGGTTGGGAAAGAAGCGACCCTGTCCGAGGCCGTGGAGCTGTCCGAGGCCGAGCTCGTACGGGGGTCGTGGTCGCCACTCCCCTCGCTCCTGCCAAGATCACTCATGCTGGGGCCGGTCCAGGTGGCCGTCTCTCCGGCTCGGCGGCGGCTCAGGAACCTCGGGAGCGTCGGGAGGATCAGAATTGAGAAGGCGTACGACAGTTGCCGTCGTGACGACGATGCCGTAGAACTTCAGCGCCTCGATGAGAACGTCCCGGTCCTTCTGCTTCTCCAGTTCCGTCAGCTCCGGATAGGGCAGCTTCTGATCCGACTCCGCCGATTTAAGGTTCCGCTTCAGCCAGGCATCATGAATCTTACTGCTTGCAGACTCCATGAATTCTTGGCTTTCTAGATCGACTCCGTTTCGCTTGGCTTGGCGGATCTGCCGGACGGCGACTCTCGCCGATGCCTTGACCTCCTTCTGCCGATCGACAGGCAGGTGAAGGTAGTGATTATTGGCGATATCGACCTGATCCGTACCGTGACGTTTGATCCACTTCTTATCGGTCGTTGGCTTGAACTTTGGTTCGTAAGTTCCGTCGCCCAGGAGCCGCGGTTCTCGCCAGACATCGTGCAGGCGAATTGCGACGCCCTCAACTTCTTTGGCGTACCTGCGGTCCACAAGCGTCCTGAAGATCTCGCCGAGTCGTGCCATCGCTTCGCGGATCATCTCACCGACCCTTTTCGCCATGGCGATCAGGCGAGGCAAGAGTTCAGGAAAAAACGCGAAGGCGGTTACGGCGGCGATCGCGAGGGTGGCGAGGATCGCCGCCGCCCATTCGATTACCGCCCTGGTCGTCCGCAGGAGATGTCCCTGGGCGGCGAAACCGTCGGCGGTTTCGCCTGCCTGGGCGAGCAGGCCGCCCGAGCCGGTCAGGTCCGCCCGTACGGCGTCGGCGGCCGGACCCTGGTTCTCCACGGCGAGCAGAGAGGCGCCGGCGCCATGGGAGGCGAGTTGCCGGTGGTATTCCGTCGCGTCGTCCACAGCGGCGATGTGCTCGTCGAGCGCGCCCAGATCAGGGAGCGGCGGAATGCCGAGCAGGCCGAGACCTGCTTGGACGGTGGGATCGTCCAGCAGGCTACTCACCGAAGGGCCTCGATCGAGACGACGGCGCTCACATTGGCGTCTTCTGTGGCGACGTTCGTGGTGGCCATGGCTGTCTGGGCGTCTCCGGCGTGGCGCGTCAGCGCGTAAAGCCGCGCGCAGTCCTTCAGCAGCGCGTCCCTCGCCTCGAGGTAGGGCGTCGCGAACTCCGAATAAGGCAACGGCGACTTTCCTGTCCACTGGCTGTGCAGGCGATCGATGAACGCCGAGTACTCATCCGCCAGCCCCTGAAACCGATGTCCCGAGGCGCGACGCCCATCAGCGTCGATCACTATCTCGTTGTCCACGCTCATTCACCTGCTCTCATTCCAGCCGCCGCAATGCCTCATCCAGTGCGGAGGCCAGTCGATCGAATCCCCGATCGGCGTGCGCGGTCATTTCGTCCAGCCGTCGCAGCATTTTGGCCCGGTCAAGGCCGTCGGGAGGGGAATTTTCACTCACGGACTCGTCGCCGGCTTCGGCCATTTCTTTCTGGGCCGCTCGCACTGCCGACACAATGTGCTCGGCCAGCACCTCTGAGCCTAGCCGCAGTGACCGCGGATTCAGCCAAAGACTTTCCAACAGCCCGTCGGCTCCGACACCGACGCGCACACACTCGCTGATCCGATGACCGTCATTACTTTCTTTGGCCATATCTCAAACCACCCGATCACGTCATCTTCGACGTTCGGCCGATGCTAGCAGGCGGGTCTCTCGTTGAATACCAAGGGTTCATCAAACGGCCGCGAGGGGCGGCACCGGCAATTCGGTGGGCAGCTTTCACAAAGGCTCGAGGCAAGGCGAGGGCCGCCGGAGGGACGCGGCACCCGCCGCCGGCACCCTGCCGCCACCACACCCCGACCTGCGGCAAAGCCCTATTAATTACCTCTTAGTGAGAGGTAATCTGACGGAGTGAGCGATGAGGCGCTACGGGTGGCGAACGAGCTGATGACCGTCAACGCGGCCATGCGACGGCTCGTACGACGAGAGCTGCGCGCACAGCTCCCGTCGAGGCTCCGCCCCGCCCAGGTCGAGCTGCTGACCGTCGTCGACGCGCGGCCGGGCATCAGCGTGGCGGCCGCCGCACGCGACCTGCATCTCGCCGACAACTCCGTGAGCACTCTGGTCAACCAGCTGCTCACCGCGGGGATGTTGCGCCGGGAGACCGATCCGGTGGACCGCCGCGCCGTACGGCTGGAGCTGACCGCGGAAGCGCGGCAGCGCCTGGCCGGCTGGCGCGAACGGCGGGCGCGGATGGTCGGCGCGCGGATCGCGGAGTTGCCCGGCGACGATCAGGCCGCCATCGCGGCCGCGCTGCCCGCACTCGGCCGGCTCCTCGCGAGCCTGCGGGAACCCGATGGGCGAAGGGACGAGGAATGAACGACACAGCGGTCTCCTGCCGCGGACTCCGGCACGTCTTCGGCGGCACCGTGGCGGTCGACAGCATCGACCTCGATGTGGCCGACGGCGAGATCTTCGGGCTGCTCGGGCCGAACGGCGCGGGCAAGACCACCGCGATTCGGCTGAACACCACCCTCCTGCCGGCGCGTACGGGCATGGTCGAGGTGTTCGGGCGTGACGTGTCGAGCCACCACATGGCCGTACGCCGGACGATCGGCTATCTCCCCCAGCAGCTCTCCGCCGACGGCGCGCTCACGGGACGGGAGAACGTCTCGCGCTGTTCGCCCGGCTGTTCGACGTGCCGCGGGCCGAACGCCGCGAGCGCGTACGGGAGGTGCTGTCCGCGGTCGGGCTCGCCGAGGCCGCCGAGCGGCGTGCGCGGACCTACTCCGGTGGCATGATCCGGCGGCTCGACCCAGGCGCTGATCAGCTCGCCGCGGCTGCTCATCCTCGACGAGCCGACGATCGGGCTGGCCCCGGTGGCGCGCGACGGGGTCTGGGAGCGCATCCAGGAGGTGCACCGCGCCACGGGGATGACCGTCCTGGTCACCACGCACTACATGGACGAGGCCGACCAGTACTGCAACCGGATCGCGCTCATGCACCGGGGGCGGATACGCGCGCTCGGCACTCCCGCGGAGCTCAAGTCCGGGCTCAGGCCCGGCGCCCTTCGGCGAGACGTTCTCCCGGCTGCGGGCCATCCCGACCGGCGACGTCCCCTACCTGGACTACCTGGCGCCGGGCATCCTCGCGCAGTCCACTCTGTTCGTCGCGATCTTCTACGGCATCCAAGATCATCTGGGAGCGCGACGCGGGCGTGCTCGCCAAGCTCCTCGTCACGCCGACTCCGCCGCCCTCTACCCGGTCGACCTGATGCCCCGCTGGCTGCGCGTGATCAGCCATGTCAACCCGCTGAGCTATGAGGTCGACGCCCTTCGCCACCTTCTCATCGGCACCCCCGGCGACCTGCCGCTCGACGCCGGCGTCCTCCTCGTCGCCGCGGCGGCCGGCATCACGGCGGCCTCGGCCCTGCTCGGCCGTCTCGTACGGTGACCGGGAGAGCGCGCCTCACAGGGCGAGCGCGGTCCACGCGATGGTCGCGACCAGGCTGAGGACGGCGGCGTAGGCGATGAGTCGCTGCGCCGGCTCGACGGAGGCGCTCCCGGCCGAGTGGAGCGGCGCCTTGCGATGTGCGGCCGGCACGTCCGTCAGGCGCAGCCGGGCGACACCGGCGGGCCGCCACAGCGCGTCGGTCTTGAGTTGCTGGTGACCGGTGACGTCCGTGCAGGCGAACAGGCGGCCGCGTGCGCCGTTGCGGCAGGGCCCGCCGTCGCGCGTCGCGACGCCGCAACTGGTCGGGCAGAAGCACAGCTCGTACAGGGACCAGACCAGTACGGTCAGCGCCCACATCCGCCAGGTGCCGGCGTAGACCGCGGCCGCGCACAGTGCCGCGATGCCCGCCCACCACGCGAGCCGTGCCTGACTCCATGTTCGTCGCGCCATGGTCTCCCCGGAGGTCACGGGTCGGGTACTCCGTGTCAGCAAACTCCTCTCCAGCCCCATGCGGCACGGAATCGCCCGCACTTGGCCGGATGAGGCTGAAAGCACGCGTCGTGTGTCATAAGAGACACGACGACCGGCGAGGCGCGTGTATGCGAGCCCAGGCGGGCTGCCCGCGGCGGCGTCGTACGGTCGAGGCATCCAGCGAAGGAGTCAGGGCATGGAATGGACGATCCACGGCAGGCGGGCCATCTACGAGAGCTCGTGGGTCAGCCTGGACCTGGTCGACGTCGAACTCCCGGATGGGCGGCGGTTCGAGCAGCACGTCGTACGGATGGCGCGGCCCGTGGCGGCCGTCGTGGTCGTGGACGAGCGCGACCGCGTGCTGCTGATGTGGCGGCACCGGCACGTGACCGACACCTGGGGCTGGGAGATTCCGGCCGGGCGCATCGAGGAGGGCGAGTCGGCCGAGGAGGCCGCGGCGCGCGAGACCGAGGAGGAGACCGGCTGGCGGCCGGGACCGCTGCGGCAGATCGTCGTCTCGCAGCCGTCGAGCGGCTCGGTCGACTCGCGGCACCACCTGTTCCTCGCCGACGGGGCGCGGCACATCGGGCCGCCGACCGACATCACCGAGGCCGAGCGGATCGCGTGGGTGCCCCTGGCGGAGATACGGTCCCTCATCGCCGCGGGCGAGATCGTCAACGGGGCGACGCTGATCGGCCTGCTCCACGTCCTGTCCGACCCGGCGCGCTGAATACGGGCGAACGACCCGCGCCGGGATCCGGTTCGACGGTGAACCTCCTCGCGGTGACGGAGGGTTACCGGCGTCGCGCGGTGGGCACAGCCCCTGATGGAGGCGGCCGCGGAACAGGACGATCTACGGGAGCGACCGGCGCCGAAAGGCGCTCAAGCCGGGGTGAACGGCGGCGTTTCAAGATTGATATGGCGGAAGTCTGGTCCATATCGGGCAAATCCACTGTTCAGCACCCAGGCGGCTCCCTCGAATGACAGACGTGTCACTGCCGTGGCGCGTACCTTCCTTGAGGAAGGCGAGCCAACCATTCGAGGAGCCTCCTTGGACAGGGTTCAGCAACTGCACCACATCTCGGATAGCGACGTCGCGGCATGGCACGGCGTCCTCGCCGCCTCGATGGCTCGCGATCTTCCCTCCGAACCCGCGCCCACGCTCGACCACGTACAGGGCGACCTGACGACGCCCGGGCTGGACAGCCGCCATCTGCTGTGGACGGCCACCCGCGGCGAGGAGGTGACCGGGGTCGCACGGCTCCGGCTGTTCGACGGTTCGGGCCGCTCACACCTTGGCCAGGTCGCCATCGACGTCCACCCCGGCCACCGGCGTACGGGCGTCGGGTCCCGGTTGCTCGACGCCGTCGCGTCGGCCGCGCGTGCGCAGGGGCGCCGCAGCCTGGTCGTCGAGGCGTCCTCCGACACCCCCGGCGTGGCCTTCCTGGAGGCGCGGGGGTTCACCTGCGCGCTCTCGCTCAGCCTGCTGCTGCTCAACGTGCACGACGCCGGCGACGTCACCGAGATCGTCCAGGCCGAGCACCCGGGTTACGCCCTGAGCCGCTGGCTCGGCGTCGTGCCCGGCGAGTTCGCCGAGACCTTCGCCACCGCCAAGTCCGCGATGGGCGACATGCCGATCGGTGACCTGGACCGCGGCACGGTCTCCTGGGACACCGACCGCGTACGCGACATGGCCGAGGTCGTGGAGAAGCGCGGCGACACGCTCCTGACCGTGGCGGCGATGCACGGGGCCGCGATCGCCGGCTTCACCGAACTCGTCATCCCGGTCGGCGACGGCAACCGGGCGATCCAGTACGACACCGCCGTCGTGCCCGGCCATCGCGGCAACGGGCTCGGGCTCTGGGTCAAGGCCGCGATGCTCGACTGGCTGCGCGCCGAGTGGCCGGCCGTCGGGGAGATCGAGACGGACAACGCCGAGGACAACGAGCACATGCTCGCGGTCAACGAGCGGCTCGGATTCCGCCCGCTGCGCAAGACGCGCCAATACCAGTACGACCTCTAGACGAAGCCAACGACGACCTCCCGGACCTTCAAGGTCTAAAGTTACGGAGAGTTCAGGGAGGCACAGTTGCTGTACTGGTTCATGTCCACCGTCGTCCGCCGGCTGCTTCGGATCGCGTTCCGGCCGGTGGTCAAGGGCCTGGATAACGTCCCGGGCGATGGCCCGGTCATCCTCGCCAGCAATCACCTGTCGTTCGTCGACAGCGTGCTGATCCCCCTCGTCGTACCGCGCCGGGTGACGTTCCTCGCCAAGGCCGAGTACTTCGAGGGCCGCGGCCTGGCGAGCGTGCTGGGCGCGTTCCTCAGCGCCATGGGCCACATCCCGGTGCCGCGTACGGAACAGCGCGCCGCGGTCGCCGCCCTCGACATCGCGCTCAAGACGCTGGATGAGGGCAACGCCTTCGCGATCTATCCGGAGGGCACGCGTTCGGAGGACGGCCGTCTCTACCGAGGTCACACGGGTGTGGGCTGGCTGGCACTCAACGCCCAGGTCAACATCGTCCCGGTCGCCGTACGCGACACGCAGCGGATCATGCCGGTCGGCGCACGCCTGCCCCGCCTCATCCGGCCCAGCGTGACGTTCGGGCCGCCGATCGACTTCAAGCCGTTCGCCGACATGCCGCCGGCCCGCGGCCGCCGTGCCCTGGTCGACGAGATCATGCGGGAGATCCAGGCGCTGTCGGGCCAGGAGGTCGCGGGCACCTACAACGAGCGCTCGAAGGTGACGGACTAGAAGACCGGGCGGTCGCCCGGCGACCTCGCCGGACGCCGCTTCGTTCGCAGCGCCTTCGGATCCCGAACCAGACGCGGGATTCAGGGTTTACCCGGATGTGTCGCGCGCGGATCGCGTCCAGGATGAGGTCGCCATCGCGGCTTCCCCGGGCTTGACGGCTCCAGACGTGCCGATCCGCCGGAAGCGCATGGCCGTCGCCCCGGCGGCGGCCGAGCCGGCTCGCGCGATGGGACGGTTCGGAGAAAGGGCGCGTCGTGATCATCGCCGTCACGAAGGACTACCGGCTGAGGGCACGCGAGGACGTCATCCACTGGAAGGCGGTGCCGGGGGCGGGGGAGGTCGCCGTCTACTCGGTCACCTCGCTTCCCAACGGGACCCTCCTCGCGGCCGGGACCGACGGCAGGCTGTACACACGGGCCACGCTGTCCGACGGCTGGCGGCGCGTCCCCGTACCCGCCGGCGAGGACGTGACGGTACGGTCGACGGCCGCGCTGCCGGACGGCGACATCGTCGGTGTGGACGACACGTCGCACAAGCTCTGCTACAAGAACGACGGCCTCGCCGCGCCCTGGATGATCAATAGCAAGGACCGGTACGACATCTCGCTGTGGACCGTCGCGGCCGGACCGTACGGGCGGATATTCGGCATCTCCTACGACGACCACTACGTCTACCAGCGGTACGGGGTCGACGACACCTGGAAGCTCGTGTCGGACAACGAGCGCATGCACTCGGTGGCCGAGCTCCCCGACGGCAACCTGATCGGCATCGACGAGTTCGGTCAGATGCTGGTTCTCGGCCTGGACAAGCGCTGGGCGGAGTTCCCGATCGGCCGGCCCGGCGGCAAGACCCTCCCCCGCGACATGACGCTCCTGCCGGACGGCGGGATCCTCGCCGTGAGCGGGGACGGGGACCTCTACACCTGCCCGCGGCCACCGGCGGTCGGCTGGCGGCCGATGGGCCTGGGCATGCCGTTACGCGCGATCACCGCACTGCCGGACGGCACCTTCGTCGGCGTCGACACCGAAGGGTTTCTGCACAAGAACACCGAGCGCACCGCGACGTCCTGGCAGAAGATGTCCTACCCCTACCCGCTGCTGGCGGTCACCGCGACGGACCGGCTCATCGGCGTCGGTGCGGACAACTGGGTCTACCAGTGGGACGACCTGGACGCCGCTCCCCTCATGTGGGAGACGAGCAGAGGGGTCCGCGGCGTCACCGTGCTGCCGGACGCGAGCGTCATCGGCGTCTCAGCCGGCTACCTGAACGATCCGGACTTCCAGCTGCACGTGCGGACCTGGCGGAAGAACTCCGGCCGGCCAGGCCACACGTGGGTGTGGGCGCCTCTCGGCCGGGACCCCGTCGACGTGCAGGCGGTGACGAGCCTGCCGGACGGCCGGCTGGTGGCCGCCGGCGTGGACAAGCGGCTCTACGTACGGGACGGCGTCTCCGGCGCGTGGCGGGAGGTGCCCGGCGGCGGAGGGGTGACCTGGGTGTCCGCGCTGCCGGACGGCTCACTGCTCGGCATCGGCGAGGACCAGCAGGCGTATGTATGGCCCGACTTCCAGCCGCCCACGTGGTCGGCCAGGCCGCTTCGCGACGGCCTCGAACTGCGGGCCGCGTCGGCGGGACCGAACGGCACCCTCCTCGGCGTCGCCCGCACCGGTCAGCTCTGCCTGATCGACAAGGCCGACGGCGACTGGACGGACGTGTCCGGCGGAGTCGAGCTCCTCGACGTGACGACGATGGCCGACGGCAGCCTCCTCGGTGTCACGAGCGGCACCGCCGACAACCTCATGTCCCGTGCCACCCTGAACGACCCGTGGCTGCCGGTTCGCAGCAACAGCGCTGTGAAGGCCGTGACGACCATGCCGGACGGCTCCCTGCTCGGCATCGGCTACTCCGGCCAGTTGTCCACGCGAGCCGACCTGGCGAGCGACTGGCATCTGGTGCCCGACAGCGGCACGGTCATCTCGGCGAGCCTGCTGGCCGACGGCACGATTCTGGCCGTCGGCCAGGACGGCAGGCTCTACACCAGGACCAGCCTGGTCGGCGGAGCCTGGCAGCTGGTGCCCGACACCAGCGGCGGGACCGAGAACAGCGGACTGTCGGCCGTGGCGATACTGCCCGATGACCTTCTCCGGCCCGCCGATGGCCGGCCGCTCCCCATTTCGCGACGGCCACAGGACTGGCTGCTGGAGTTCACCGCCGCCGACGTACGGGCCGATGACGGAGACGGCCGGCCGTGGGGCGACGGCACGGCCATGGCACGGCGGGCCTGGGCGGGTGCCGCGCCGTGGGACCACGGGTGCATGGTCACGCCCATGGTCGGCGGCTTCGACGCCCTCGGCGCGATCCGTGAGGCGTTCGAGGCCGCCATCGCCGACGCCGGCGCACAGTCCGCCCGTGGTGTTCCTCCCGGCGAGCGAGGCCACGTCTACATCACGGACTGGCTGCTCAACGGCCTGCGGGACCTATCGGAGACCAACCCGTGGCGGGGCAAGGCGTGGGACGTCAAGGCCCGGCCGGACAAGGACCAGACCGCGCTCGGCCTGATCCTGCGCATGATGTCCGCCGGGATCGTCGTACGGGTGCTGCTGTGGATGCCGACCAGCCTCCAGGCCACGCAGCTCGCGGCGCACGCCGCCGAGCACTGGAGCATGGCCGCCGCCGTACAGGACCACAACGCCAGGCTGGCGGCGAAACGGAGTTCCGCGACTCCGCTCGGCGTCGTCGCGCTGGACCTGCGCACCGCGTACACGGCCTACTCGCCCTCGGTCGCGTCACTGCACCAGAAGATGATCGTGGTACGTGTCGGGTCGGTGAACGTCGGGTTCTGCGGGGGCGTCGATCTGGCCTTCACCCGGCGTGACTTCGGGGGCCACGGCCGTGCCGCGCTCGGCGACTGGCAGTCGGGGACCGGCTCCCCGCCGGCCGCCGGCGGCTGGCCGCAGCAGGCGTCCCTGCCGCCGGTCGGCTACCCGGGATTTCCGTACGACGCGACCGGCGAGGTCAACAAGCGGCCCTTCCCCGAGGACCTGCCCTCTGTCGCGTACGGCGGCTTCAACCGGCACTGGCATGACCAGCACCTGAAGCTCGAAGGACCCGTGGTCGCCGCGCTGGAGGACCAGTTCGCCGAGCGGTGGATCATCAGCCCGACCGAGGCGCAGGACTGGTCGGCCGACAGCAGGGTCTATGTGTTCGACCGCACGAAGTCCGTCGGCCACCGCAACCAGGTGCAGCTCACCGCCGGGATCAAGTTCAACACGGGAGGTCAGATCGAGGTGGTCCCGCTGCCGGAGACCCGGCCGGTGGATCCGGTGAGCGGGGTCGTGGTGCAGATGTGGCGGACCATCCCGATGTATCCCACGCGCATCCTCGGCCCGTTCACCCGAGGTGAGTTCACCGTCATGGCGGGAGTGGCCAAGGCCGTCGCCCAGGCGCGCCACCTCATCACGATCTGGGACCAGTACTTCTGGAGCACGCCACTGGCGAAGCTGCTCGCCGCCCGGCTCAACGCCTGCCCCACGTTACGACTGCTCATCGCGTTGCCGCCGTACGGAACGAGCAACCCCGCGAAGGAACTCGGCCTGCGCCGGGCCGCGATGCAGGAGCTGTGGAACGACCTCGAGCCGGCGAACCGGTCGCGAGTTCTCGTACTCAACATGTGGGACGCGGCCGCCGGCGTGGGCGTCTACGTCCACGACAAGGTGCAGACCTACGACGACGCCCTCCTCGTCTGCGGATCCGCCAACATGAACCGGCGGTCGTTCGAGGACGACGCCGAACTCGACTGCGCGGTGCTGCACGCGCCGACCGTACGCGGCCACCTCGCCCGCCTGTACGCCGGGCTGGCCGGTCAGGCGTGGACGGACTTCGGGCCCGGCTGGTTCACGCGGTATTGGGCGGAGTTCATCCTCACCGAGGACGGCGCCAGGTGGTGCGACGCGTGGTTCATCGAGGACCCGTTCTTCCGGCCGAACGACGCCATCGGCAGCCCGACGCTCCCGAACCGAACGAAGATCCCGACCTCCAGCGACTGGACCAAGCCGGACTGGATCTTCGACCCGACCTGTTTCGACTCCGACCTCACCACGCCCGACCGCAACCTGCCCGACCCCGCCATGGCCGGACGCCTGGACGGGGTGACGTACCTGATCGAGCGCTACCACCAGGGGAAGACGTGGCCACGCCGGGTCGCCCAGCACGGACTGACCTCGCCGCCCTCCTCAGGTGACCGTGGGGAGGTGCTCTAGGACTGGAGCGGCTGCTCGAACCAGACGACCTTGCCCGTGGGGGTGCGCTGGGCGCCCCAGCGTTCGGCGAGTGCGGTGACGAGTTGCAGGCCGCGCCCGTTCTCGGCGGTGAGGTCGGTGCTGCGGAGGTTCGGCAGGTCATAGCCGTCGTCACGTACCTCGCACAGCAGCGAGCCGGTACGGATCAGGCGGAGGCCGATGTCGCCGGCCCCGTGGCGTACGGCGTTGGTGACCAGCTCGCTCACCAGCAACTCGACCGTGTCGGACAGGTCGGCCAGGCCCCAGGTCGTCAGGGTCTCACGGGCCAGGGCGCGCGCCTGGCGTACGCGTGCCGCCTCCGGCTCCAGAGTCCAGCTCACCACGTCGTCCTTGGGTATCCCCTTGAAACGCACGGCGAGGAGCGCGATGTCGTCGTCGCGGCGGCCGGTCGCGCCGAACCCCTCGATGAGGGTCTCGCACACGCGCTCCAGCGGCTGCGGCGGCCCGCTGAGGTATTCGCGCAGCGCGGCCAGCCCCACGTCGATAGCCTGGCCACGCCGCTCGACGAGCCCGTCGGTGCACAGGACGAACTGGCTCTCGTCCTCCACCTCGAACTCCACCGTCTCGAACGCGACGCCGCCGACGCCGATCGGCGCGCCCGAGGGGACCTCCAGCAGCTCGCTGCCGCCGAACGGCGAGACCAGCACCGGCGGCAGGTGCCCGGCGTTGGCCACCGCGCAGCGCCGCGCCACCGGGTCGTACACGGCGTAGATGCAGGTGGCGATGTACTCGTCGCCGAGCCGCCGGGCGAGGTCGTCGAGCTGGCGGAGCAGCTGCGCCGGCGGCAGGTCCTGCGCGGCCAGGGTGCGTACGGCGGTGCGGAACTGTCCCATGATCGCCGCGGAGGTCAGCCCGTGGCCCATGACGTCGCCGACGACGAGCGCGAGCCGCCCGCCCGGCAGGGGGATCGCGTCGAACCAGTCACCGCCGACGCGCACGGCCTCGTTCGCCGGGACGTAGCGGTAACAGATCTGCGCGCCGGCGACGACCGGCGGCGCGTCGGGCAGCATGGTCTTCTGCAGCTCCGCGACGGCACGGCTCTCGCGGCGGTAGAGCCGGCCGTTGTCCACGCACACGGCCGCGCGCCGGCACAGCTCCTCCACCATCGTCACGTCGAGTTCGTCGAACGCGGGGCGGTCGGAGCGGCGCAGCAGCGTGAGGTTGCCCAGTGCGGTGCCGCGGGCGATGAGCGGCGAGACCAGCAGCGCGCGCCCCTGGAGCAGGGGGCGGAAGTCGCGGTCGGCGAACCCGGCGGCCATCCGGCGGACGGACCGCTCGCTGATCCGCGACATGCTGACGCTGCGGCCGGTCATCAGACTCTGCGTGAACGGCGTGCCCGGCGGCAGGCGCAGCGTCTCACCTCGCGGGGCGAGCTCGTCCCAGCGCCCGTACGCGTCGTCGTGGCTCACCGCCACGCGTACGGCGGTGGGCGACTCGTCCGGGGTGACGGGCGGCAGTTCCTCGTCGGAGACGATCGACTCGAGGAGCTGGACGTCGGCGAAGTCGGCGAACCTCGGCACCAGCGCGGTGCACAGCGCCGCCGCGGTCTGCACCGGGTCGAGGGTGTCGACGATGCGGGTGCCGGCCTCGTTGAGGAAGTCGAGCCGCTCCTTGGCCGACGAGCGCTCCAGCGAGCGTACGCGCACGGGCTCGCGTGGCTGCACCTCGACATCGCGGATTAGCTGTTCGCGTGGCGGCGGGGGGCCGAGGTAGGCGGCGAACGGCAGCCGCGCGGTGACGCTCACGTTCACGGCGGGATAGCCGCGCCGCAGCACCTGCCGGACGATCGGCTCGGTGGCGCCGGGCGGCATGGCCGGGAGCATCTCGGCCAGCCGCCGGTCGAGGACGGTCGCGTCGCCGCCGGACACCGGCAGGAGGGTCGGCTCGGCGCGCAGCACGCGCACGCCGCCCTCGGCGGTGAGGGAGGTCTGGGCGGGCACGGAGACGAGGACGTCGCCGACGGCGAGGCCGGGGCCGCCCTCGCGCAGCCGGTGGGCGTCGGCGGCGATCACGAGGAGCCGTACGCGGTCCGGACCGGTCAGCGGGTAGACCCACCACGCGACCTCGCGGAACCGCCCGTCGTCGGCACGCGGCAGCTCGAAGACGCCGGTCCAGGCATGCCGGAGGCGCGAGCCGCCCGGCTCGAACGCGTCGCGGCGGTCCTGGGGCAGCAGCACGAGGGTGGACAGCGGACGGCCGACCGCGTCCTCGTGGGCTAATCCGAAGATCTCCACGGCGACCTGGTTCCAGTGGGTCACGTGACCGAGGTCGTTCATCAAGATGACGGCCATCGGGGCGAGCCCGAGCAGGTGTTCGTCCAGCAACCGGGGTGAGCCCGCGCCGTTGGTCCGCGCGGCGGCATGCTGACGTTTCATTGACCAGGACACCTCCCGTGCGAGTATCACGCGCGCCCCCGCACCCGCTGTGAGGATGACGCTACAGATCGCCGGACGCGTACGCGCGGGTTTCGGCAACGATCGCATCAACGGACGCGTACGCGCCGGCCGCCGCCGGCCGCCGCCGGGCCGGGTGCGTACGGCGCGGGCTCGCCGGGGTCGCCTACCGTGCGTGGTCGCCTTTCGTCACACCCGTCACACCCCCACGCCAGGACTTTTCAAGTCTCCCCAGCTCACGTAAGCTTTGTCGTAGAAGGACCGATATGACCGGCGATCCAGATCACCACAGATCGTGACCGATGCCACTTTCCACAGTGACATTTCTCGGGTTAGAATCGTGGCTCGCGGTAAGCGCCGTGTCTCGATCTCCAAGAACGGCGCCGGGCCGTCACGCGCCCTCCAGCCACAGCCCGTCTCTCGGGCCCCTGGTCGGCGTCCTTGTCCGCTTTTCCTCTTGGGCGACGAAGCCGGCACGTTCACCGCATGAACTCCGTGCCAGAACCATGCCCGACCCCGGCCCCCGAACCGGGTGTATTTCCGGCACCTCGTCCAGCTCACCCTACGGAGCGAGAATGACGACAGCGGCACCCACAGCGGGCCGCCTGGATGACGAGCGCTACGAACGCGACGTCAGGCCGCTCATCGACCCGCTGTACGCCAGTGCGGTACGCATGACGCGCAACCCCGCCGACGCCGAGGACCTGGTGCAGGAGACCCTGGCCAAGGCGTACGTGAACTTCCACCAGTTCGAGGAGGGTACGAACCTCAGGGCGTGGATGCACCGCATCCTCACCAACAACTTCATCAACACCTACCGCAAGAAGCAGCGCGAGCCCCAGCGCGCCGGCACCGAGGAGATCGAGGACTGGCAGCTCGCACGTGCCGAGTCCCACACCTCGAACGGGCTGCGCTCGGCCGAGCACGAGGCGCTCGACCGGCTGCCCGACTCCGACGTGGTACGCGCCCTGCGGGAGCTCGCCACGGAGTTCCGCACCGCCGTCTACCTCGCGGACGTCGAGGGCTACCCGTACAAGGAGATCGCCACGATGATGGGCACGCCCATCGGCACGGTGATGTCCCGGCTGCACCGCGGCCGCCGCCAGCTGCGCGAGCAACTGCGCGACCACGCGCCGCGCGTCGAGGTCGTCCGCGCGGCCTGACCGCTCAGGGCGCCCGCTGTAGGGCGCCCTACCGCTCAGGCCCGGCACCGACCACAGCACATCGCACTCCGCCCCGCCCCTCAGCTCGCCGGGCCGCCCAGGCCACCGGCCGGTGAGGGAGCCAGGGCCACCGCAGATCGCCCCCGCCGCCCGGGCCGTCTCCGGCCCCGGGAGAATCGCACCCCCGCCGCTCAGGCCGCCCGGCCCCGCGCATCGCACGCCGCGCCGCCGCCGCCCAAGCCGCCCCGCCGCGCGGGGTCCGTCCAGCACCGCGCAGCGTCCAGGCTTCACCGCAGATCGCCCTCCACCGCGGATCCCTCAAACCACCCGCGCCATCACGCGGCCCGCGCGTCGCGCGTGTGCTCCGTCGGGCAGGCCGGCCCGGCGGTCAGGTCGCGCGGCTGCTCAGGGCGTCTGGGTTCGCAGGTAGGCGGTGAGCTGCTCGTAGCGCTGCCAGGCGTCCTGACGCCGTCCGTCGCCGAGGGGGTACCACATCGCCGGTGAGCTCTCCTCGCCGATTCGCTGCCCCTGCACTCCGGGCGGCCCCGGCGCGGACCCGCCCACCGCCAGGCCGATCGGCGCCGCCGGACCCACCCACCGCGGGCCGGTGGTCAGGTCCATGAAGCCCGGGCTGAGCTGGGTGAAGCAGGAGACGAGCGAGAACTCCGCGGCGAGCGCGCCGACGATCGCCGGTAGCGACCCGACCGGTACCTCCTGCGGGTCGGCGTATCCGACCACCAGAGTCACCGCCTCCTCGGCGACGCCGTCGACCTCCGACAGCAGCATCGTGCCGACGGCCGGGCGGCCCGTGCCTCCGCCGCCCACCACGGTCAGCCAGATCGCTGCGGACACCCGCGAGCCGTACATCTCACTCAGATCGCCGGTGTGCCACACCCCGGTGGCGGGCTCGGAGGTGCCCCAGCCGCCGGGCGGCTCGCCGGTGAGCGATCGGCAGAGCCGCTCGGCCGCTCCCCCCACCGCCGTCGCGCTCGTGTGGCGTACGCGGAAGGTCATCGTCAGTTGTGCGCCGATGGGTGCGGTCGGCGGCGTAGTGTAGCCCGGCGCGTACGCGCGTGCCATCGGGTCGACGACGAACGCCTCGCCGTCCCACAGCAGGGGCACGCCGGTGAGTCCGTCGTAGTAGCCGCCGTCGGCGCGGATCACCCAGCGGCTGTTCGGCCCGGTCAGCACGAGCCGCAACGGCATCGTGATCCGCGACTCGGGCGGGGTCACGAGCTGTAGCCCGCGCTGGCTCTCGCTGCACAGCCGCAGCCCCTCGGCGAGCCACGTGGTGAACGGCACCACCGGGCGGTCCTGGAGGACCACCATCGCCTTCGGGGTCAGCGCGTCCGCGGCCGGGTGACTCACGGCGCCTCCTCCGGTCGCGGCGACTGCGGCTGGGCCTGGGGCTGGGGTGGCAGGGGTGCGCGGGGCGGCCACACCGTGCCGCCCTGCCAGTGCACCAGGTCGTCGGCGAACCTGCGGGCGACGCGCCGCGCCTCCGGCACCCCGGCGGCGGCGCGCACCTCCACCCACCAGACCGGCAGCGGCACCTGGCCGGCCGGCTCCGGGCCGAGCAGCCGCTCGACCTCGCCGGGCACGCGTACGAGCTCGGGCGTCTCGATCGAGACCACCAGCCGGCCGTCGGGACCGTAGAGGTGGACCGCTCCGGGGCCGGCCTCGCGCATCCGCAGGGGCTCACCAAAGGCGATCATGCCTTCGACGACGGTGAGGATGTCCGGCTGGTTGCGCACCAGGGCGATGATGTCGTCGGTCAAGGCCACCGGCCTCCTGTCTCCGGTCGTGGTCAGGCGCTGGCGGCGCGGGCGAACGCCTCGGTCGCGACGCGGATCGCCGCCGCACGGGTCTCCTGGCCGATGCGCGCCGGGTCCGCGGCCGCGCCGGTGGCCAGGTGACGGTCGTAAGGCATGTGCACGACCGGCATTCCGCCGCCGCTGAGCAGTTGCGCGCCGCGCGTCAGGTCGGCGTCGACGTGTGGCGTGTGCGTGACCAGCGCGATGATCGTACGTGCCAGCAGGTGCTGGTAGCCGTTGCGCGCCTGCCACTCGAGCGCACCCTGCGCGCTGAGCGCGCCGTCGACCGTGCCGGACGTCACGAGCACCTGGGCGTGTGCGTCGGCGAGGATGCCGCGCTGGAGCTCGGGCAGCACGCCGGCGCCGCAGTCGATCACCATCGCGGAGAAGTAGCGGCTCAGCCGCCCCGCGGTCGCCTTGTACGTCGCCAGGTCGAGCTCGTGGGCGATCTGGCCGCCCGTGGTGCCCGAGAGTACCCACAGCCCGTCCGCGGTGCGCCCGAGGAACGGCGCGGCCTCCTCGAAGGACCGCGCGCCGAAACCGTGGAGGTCGTGCAGGGACCGCTCGGTGCGGATGCCGAGCCGCAGGGGCAGCGAGCCGAGCCCGGCGTCGGCGTCCACGGCCAGCACCCGGTCCTGGCGGTACTGCGCGATGACGCCGGCGGCGAGCGCGGCCACCGTGGTCTTGCCGGCGCCGCCGCGGATGCTGGTGACCGCGATCTGCCGGCAGGACGCGACGGGACGGCCGAGCACGCCTTCGAGGTCGGTGGACTTGCGGATCTCGTGCGCCGCCGCGGCGCCCATCGCCCGGCGCACGCCGCGGCCCACGCGCCGTACGAGGGGGTCGCCGTGGGTCGAGCGGCGTACGAGGTCCTGTGCGGACGGGCGGTGCGGGAGCGGGGGCTGTGGTGCGCCGGGTGACGACGGGCGCGCCTCGGCGTCGGAGCGTTCCCATCCGGCCGCGGGCGGAGCGCCGTCGTGCGGCGGCTCGGTGCCCCAGGGCTCCTGGGCGACCAGCCCCCATGACGCCTGCGAGGCGAGCTCCCACGCGGCCGCCTGGTTGGGCACGGCCTCTTCGTACCGTGTCTCCTCCGGACGGCCCGCACCGCCACCGCCGTCCGTACGCGGTGCGTCCACGGGCGGCTCCCACGCGGGGGCGCTCCAGCCGGCCGGCCTCTCCTCGGGCGCGGCGGCCGGTACGTCCGGCGACGCGAGCGCGTCCGCCGCGGCGGGCGGCCCGTCGAAGGGACGCGCCGCCGGTACGTGCCTTTCCCCGGTCGATCGCCGGTTTTCGGCCGCGGGCTCATCCCATTGTGTCGGAAGCGGCCGATCCGACCATTCCTCGTCGATTCGGGTGGCCGGTTCGACGGCCTGTGCCGCGTGCCGGGCGAGCGCCTCGGAAGAGGGAGCCTGGTGCCGTTCGGTGGGTGGGAAGGCTCCGGTCGAATCGGGTGTCACCAACCCGGATCGCGGGATACCGAGCTCGGCGAGCACGACGGCCTGCCAGTCATGCTCGGACAACGTGCTCCTCTTTGCTCGCAGCGGGCTGTAGGGGACGTATTCGTGCCGATCCTATCGGCGTACGCACCCTCTGGCCTCCACAAACGACACCCGGCCAGCATTACCGAGAGAGATCGGTGCGCTACAGTATGCGACTGAGACTCCGCCGGAGCAGGCGGTCTTTTTCGGGGGGAAAAACCAGCATGCGACGAATACTGGCTACATCCATAGCCGCCGCCATTCCCGTCCTACTACTTCCCGCGTACGCGGTCGACGCCTACGCCAAACCGGCGCCTCCGCCCCTGGCGGGGAGCCATTCACGGTCGGGGCAGCTGCGCTCGCACAGCGCGCACGGACGCCGCGCCTCGCACCGCCACTACTCCTACGCCCCGGTGGGCGAGCCGCGCAACCGGTCCGGCCGTCCCGTCAACGACGTGAAGGTCGACGCGAGCGACGAGGGCGCACGCCCCGAGGCACCGGGCGCGCCGACCGCCGGGATCGGCGCGCACGGCGCCCCGGGCGCGCCGACCACGCACGCCGGGCGCACGCGCCCGGTTCGGCCCACGCGCGGCCGGCCGGCCACACGCCCGGGCACCGGCGCCGACACCGGGTTCGCCGACGCCGACGAGCAGGCGCTTCCGCCTGAGGCCACCGCAGCACTCCAGGAGGCCGCCGACCTCCAGGAGCTGACGAACACCCCGCACAACGCGACGCCGAACGCCACCACGCCCGGCACCACGACGCCGGCCGCCCCGATCCCGGGCAGCGCCGTACCGGGCCGCGAGACGCCGTCCGGCGCGCCCGGCGTCACCGCGCCCGGGGCGACCATGCCGGACCTGACGCGGCCGGCCCGCACGATTCCCGGTCGTCAGCTGCCCGGCCGTCGCGCGCCGGCCCGCCAGGCGCCGGTACGCGGCCCGGGCCGCATGGGCGCGGCCGCGATGCCGGCCGCGCTCTTCGGCAACGCCGGCCCGGTCGGCGCCTACGGCTCCACGCTGGTGCTGCACACCACCACCGGCTCGGCTCCGGAGCACACGGTGACGCTCCAGTGCTACCCGCCGGGCGGCACCCACCCGAGGGCCGCCGCGGCGTGCGCCGAGTTGGCCAGGGCGCGCGGCGACCTGGCGCAGCTGCCCGTGCAGCGGGCTCCGCACGCCTGCTTCATGATCTACTCCCCGGTCACCGCCAGCGCGCGTGGCGCCTGGCAGGGCCGGCCCGTCCGCTACACCAAGAAGTTCCCGAACAGCTGCGTGCTGCGCGACAAGACCGGATCGGTCTTCGACTTTTAGCAAAAGGGTTCTCGAATAAGTGCCGCGCGCCTGGGTAGGCGGCGCATGTCAGGTGAAGGGAGCAGGGCGATGGCGCGACAGGTGCACGAGGTCATGACGCCGGAACCCGCGTCTCTGCCACTCGACGCTCCGCTTACCGAGGCGGCGCGGCTCATGCGCGACAAGGAGGTCGGCGGCGTCCTGGTCACCCAGGACGGCCGGCTCTGCGGCGTGTTGACCGACCGCGACATCGTCGTGCGCGCGGTCGCCGACGGACGGGACCTGACCGGCACGCGCCTCGCGGAGATCTGTAGCGCGGGCGTCGTGACGGTCAGCCCCGACGACGAGGCCGGCACCGCCCTGCGCCTCATGCGAGACCAGGGCATGCGCCGGCTGCCCGTCGTACGTGACGGCCGGCCGGTGGGGATGGTCGCGATCGAGGACCTGTCCTCGGGCCAAGACGAGTCCCCGATCCTGGCCGCCGGCGAGCCGGTCGCATAACCACCGCCCCACGCAGGGCCGCCGGCCGAGTGCGGGGCCACAGGCGGGGCACTGACGGCCGGCGGAAACGGCCGCGCCGGGCTCTCCCGCACGTGCCGTGGACGACAGGCCCCCCTGCGAGGGCTACCGTGGCCTCTGTGGTGTACGAACCGCAGATCAGCAGCGAACTCGCCGCCCAGGCCACCCGCCTCGGTCTGTTGCACGAGGCGTCGGCGACGGTCGCGCTACGCCGCGTCACCGAACTCGCCGTCCACACCGTACGCGGATGTGCCGGCGCGACGGCGGTCCGCTGGAGCGCGGGCGAGGTCTCCGAGCCCCTCGACCAGGCCGGCACGCACCCCGACCTGGCCTATCTCAGCGAGATCCAGTGCGCGCGCCGCGCCGGGCCGACCTTCGACGTCGCCCGCAGCGAACTCCCGGTGTTCTGCGCCGACACGCTCGCCGAGACCCGCTGGCCCGACTACACGCCCCTCGCCCTCCAGCGCGGCGTGCGCTGCTTCGCCGACACCGTCTACCGCACCGGCCCGGTGATCGTGACGCTGACGATGTACGGCGCGATGCCGGACGCGCTCGACCGCGGGGAGCTCAGCCTCGGCGCCCTGCTCGCCGCGCAGGGCGGTGCCGCGGTGTCCAACACCCGCCTTTACGAGGACGCGCACCGCACCGCCACCCAGTTGCGCCAGGCGGTCGAGGCGCGGTCGATCGTCGACCAGGCCAAGGGGGTGTTGATGCACGCGATGGGCTGTGACGCGGAGACCGCGTTCAACGAGCTCAAGCGCATTTCCCAGACCCGTCACGTCAAGCTGACCGCGATCGCTCAGCGCATCGTGTCCGGCCACCGTACGGAGGGTCTCGGCCACTCCCAGTCACCATCGGTCCGGCTCTCGCCGGGCCGTCCAGAGGGCGGTTAGAGTACGCACAGATCGACGCGACCTACCCGCAAGCCGGAGGGCAGCATTACCGACCAGCACGATTCCGAGTCCCTGCGTCCCGAGTCACTGCGCGCCGAGGCCGCCGCGCTGGAGGCGCGGGCCGGTGAGCTCCGCAGCGCCGCGACGCTGCCCGACGCGGATCGCGACGCGCTGCTGGACGCCGCTCTGGCCGATCTCGACCGCGCCGTCGCGGCTCTGCTGATGGCCGGGACGGACCAGACCTCCATCCAGGCGCGGAGTGAGGCCGCCGACGACGAGCGCCGCCTGCTCCGCACCGTCTTCCAGGACGCCCCGGTTCCGCTGTTCCTGCTGGAGCGCGACGGCACCGTACGACGGGTCAACCGGCAGGCCGGCGCGCTGCTCGGGTCCTCGGCCGGCTACCTCACCGGCAAGCCGTTCCCGATGTTCTGCGACCTGGCCACGCGTGCCACCGTCGGCTCACACGTGGCCGGGGTGTTCCACTCGGGCCGCCGGCGGCGCTCGCGGGTGCGGATGCTGTCCGGGCACGGCCCGGTCGAGGTGGACGTGACGTTCGCCCGGATCTGGGTGACCGGGGAGCCGGCTCCGCTCGTGGTCGCGGCGACCGCGCCCTCGACCCGCGAACCGGCCGTGCAGGACCTGCCGCGGCAGGTCACCGCGACCGACGACGCGGTGGCCACGGTGATCCACCGGATGGACGTGCTGTCCACCGCCACCGGCGTGCTGCTCGACGACGAGTCCTTCACCGAGTCCGTCGCCGTACGCCGCTGTGCCCGGCTGCTCGCACGTGAGCTGGCCGACTGGGTGATCATCGACCTCGAACTCGACGAGCGCCTCATGCGGCACGTGGTGATCGGCCCGGACGACGAGCGCAGCTCCGAGGTCGCCCACCTGCTCGAGGACCTCGATCCCGCGCCCGGCACCCTGCCCGCGCTGGTGCACGCCTCCGGCCGCTCGGTGCTCCAAGCCCACCTCGACGACCTCGGCGCCCTCGGCACCAGCCCGGCCGGTCCGCCGGTGTGCGGGCTGATCGAGGCGTCGTCGCTCATCGCCGTACCCCTGGACGACGGCGAGCAGTGCCACGGCACCCTGACCCTCACCGTCTCCGGCGAGCAGGGCCCGTTCGACCTGATGGACCTCGGCCTGGTCGAGCGGCTGGCACGCAACCTCGCCCTGGTGATACGCGCGGGGCGGCGCTACCGGCACCGCGCGGGCGTCGCCGAGCGGCTGCGGGCCGGCCTGCTGCCGCGCGAGCTGCCGGAGATCCCGGGCGTCGACGTGGCCGGCCGGCACCATCCGGCCAGCCGCGACAACGGGTTCGGCGGCGACTTCTACGAGGTCTTCCCCACCGGCTCGGGCTGGGGCCTGGTCCTCGGCGACGTGTGCGGCAAGGGCGAGGACGCCGCCGCGGTCACCGCGACGGCCAAGCACGGCATCCGGCTGCTCGCCCGGTGGAACCCCAAGCCGGCCGAGGTCCTGTCGATGATGAACGAGGCATTGATCGACGAGGAGCGCTTCGTCACCGCGGTGATGGCCTATCTCGAACCACGCGCCGAGGGCATGACGATGACGGTGGGCAGCGCCGGGCATCCGCCCGCGATCCTGATCCGCCGCGACGGCCTCATACGTACGACGAGTGGCGGCGGCATCCCGCTCGGGCTCTTCGAGGACGACTTCGGGGTCGGCGTCGAGCAGCTCGACCTCGATCCCGGCGACACCGTGTTCCTCTACTCCGACGGCGTGCCCGAGGTGTGCGACGCCGGGCGGGTGCGGTTCGGGCACGAGCGCCTGATCGAGATCCTCGCGGCGCAGGCCGGCCGGCCGGTCGCCGAGCTGGCGATGGCCGTCGAGCAGGCGCTGCTGGAGTTCTGCCACGGCGACCTGCGTGACGACGTGTCGATGCTCGCACTCCGGATCACCGAGTGACCAGGCGACCACGCGACGTGATAGTCCACACAAGATCTAAAGTCTGGGTTTAGAAACGGCCCTGGCAGGTAAAGGACATACTAGGTAACCGTGCCTAAGACGCAGGCACACCACGGGAGAGCGGTATACCCGCTCTCGGATCCCGGAGGGTGTGCATGCGTCTTTTCAGTTTCTCCGCGAATGCTGGGCTGACGCACGCTCTCCCCTCCTTCACCGCTGTGCCGGACAGCCGTCCGGCGGCGGGGCGCATACCCCTGCTCTTCGGTCGCGAGGGCATGCGCTCATATCTCACCAACCCCCTCCCCAGGGACATTCAGGAGTCAGCCCGATGAACATAGTCATGGTCTCCGTGCACACCAGCCCTGTCGCCACGGAATCGTCGTCCCACGAGGGCCTGCGGGTCCACGTCGCCGAGCTCGCCCGCGAGCTGGGCCGCCAGGGACACCGGGTGACCGTCTACACGCGTCGCGACGGCCTCGGCTCGGGCGAGCGGGTACGCCTCGCTCCGCGAGTGAACGTCGAGTTCATCACCGCCGGCAACCCCCTGCCGATGTCGGAGCAGGAGATCGTCCCCCATATCCGTGAGTTCGCCGACCGGCTCGCCAAGCGCCTCGCGGCCAAGCGTCCCGACGTGATCCACGCGCACCACTGGCTGAGCGGCCTGGCCGCGATGTCGGCCGCACAGAACCTCGACATCCCCGTCGTCCAGAGCTTCCACGGCCTCGCGTCCCTGGAGGGACGCGCCGCGGGCGCCGCCGCACCGGCACGGCTGCGCATGGAGCGCGCCATCGGCCGCGGCGTCAACGCGCTCATCGCGACCACCGAGAGCGAGGGCGCCGAGCTCGCCCGCCTCGGCATCGCACGCCCCCGCATCGCCGCGGTGCCCTCCGGCGTGGACAGCGAGAAGTTCAAGCCGCAGGGACGCGCCCTGCTCCCCCGCGGCGAGACGCCCCGCATCGTCATGCTGTCGCGCCACCTCGCCGGGCACGGCGTGCAGACCGTCATCCAGGCGCTGACCCGCATCCCCGAGGCCGAGCTGGTCATCGCGGGCGGCCCGGTGATCGACGAGCTGGACACCGACCCGGACGCGCACCGGCTGCGGATCCTCGCCAAGGAGGCCGGCGTGGCCGATCGCGTCACCTTCCTCGGCCGGATCGACTCCGGCGACGTCCCCGGCCTGCTGCGCTCGGCGGACCTGACGGTCAGCCTCCCGGCGCACGAGTCCTTCGGCCGCGTGCCGGTCGAGTCGATGGCCTGTGGCACTCCGGTCGTCGTCACCGCCGTCGGCGGCCACCTCGACACCGTGATCGACGACGTCACCGGCGTCTACGTGCGGCCGGGCCGCCCGATGGAGCTGGCCCAGCGCATCCGCGGCCTGCTCGCCGAGCGCACCCACCTGGCCGCTCTGGGGATCGGCGGCGCGGACCGGGTTCGGGCCCGCTACTCCTGGGAACGGATCGCGAACGAGACCGTCAAGGTCTATGAGTCCGTGTGCACGCCGGAGCCCGCGCCGGAGCAGACCACTCCGGAGGAGGAGCTGGAGCTCGCAGTCGCGGTCTGACGCACCCGCACCCGGGACGTGACGACGAAGACCCGGGAGCAGTCGTGGAGCACAACCGAGACGAGACGCCGAAACAGCGGCTCGACCGGGAGCTCGTCGAACTGCTCCAGGGTCTTCGCGTCGTTGTGGCGGGCGTGCAGTTCCTGTTCGCGTTCCTGCTGACCCTGCCGTTCTCCAACGGGTTCGGCCGGGTCGGCGACGTGGGCCGCTGGGTCTACTACGTCTCACTGGTCACGGCCGCGGCCGCGTCGATCTGCTTCATCGCGCCGGCCGCCCAGCACCGGATCCTGTTCCACTCGGGCCGCAAAGACGTCGTGGTGAGCCGCTCCAACCGCTATGAGATCGCCGGCGCGTGCGCGCTGACCGTGTCGATGGCCAGCGCGGTGGCGGTCGCCGCCGCCGGCTTCTTCTCCTCATGGCTGGCGGGGACGACCGCCGCGGGCGTGGTCGCGCTCAGCGTGTGGGCGTGGTTCGTCCAGCCCCTGCTGACGCGCAGGAAGGCACGCCGCGGACGGCTGGCGTACCGGCCGCCGCCGGCCGACGCGTCCAGTAGTCAGCCCGGTGGTCAGCCTGGTGATCAGTAGGAACGGCCGAACAGGATCCGCCGCCCGTACGCCGACGGCTCGCCGCAGCGGAAGCAGACCCCGGTCTCCTCCGGCGCGTCGGACGGGACGCAGCGCGGTGTCGCGGCCGTGTCGGCCTTGATCGCGTCCTCGCACTCGACGCGGCCGCAGTGGAACGCACGCGCCCAGCCGGACGCGACCTGCTCGGGGAAGGCGTCCCAGCTCTCCACCGTGGCGATGCGCTCGTCGCGGAACCGCTCCGCACGTGAGAAGAGGAACGCCTGGAAGTCCTCCAGGATGCCGGGCAGCCGCTCGGTCACCTGGTCGAGCGGCACCTGCTCCTTGCCCTGGTCACCGAGTCGGCGTGCCAGCGTGACGACCCCGCCGTCGAGGTCGCGCGGGCCGAGTTCGAGCCGGATCGGGACGCCGCGCATCTCCCAGTCGTTGAACTTGAAGCCCGGCGAGAGCTGCGGCCGCTTGTCGTCCACGTGCACGCGCACGCCGGCCTTCTTGAGCTTCGCCGCCAGCTCGCGCGCGGCCGGGATGGTGCGCTCCGCCGCGTCGCCGCGGCCGATCGGCACGATCACGACCTGGTACGGCGCGATGCGCGGCGGCAGCACGAGACCCTTGTCGTCGCCGTGGGTCATGATCACGCCGCCGATCATGCGGGTGGACAGACCCCAGGACGTGGTGTGCGCGTGGACGAGCTTGCCGCCCTCGTCCTGGTACGTGATGTCGAAGACCTTGGCGAAGTTGGTGCCGAGGTAGTGGGAGGTGCCGGACTGCAGGGCGCGGCCGTCCCGCATCATGCCCTCGATCGTGTAGGTGCGGACCGCGCCGGCGAACCGCTCGCTCGGGGTCTTCTCCCCCTCGATCACCGGG
This sequence comes from uncultured Actinomycetota bacterium, assembly GCA_963799975.1. GTDB lineage: Bacteria > Actinomycetota > Actinomycetes > Streptosporangiales > Streptosporangiaceae > Actinoallomurus. Next base: position 3,857,409 of record CAWCZF010000006.1, read on the forward strand.
ATCGCGCAGAGTTCGCGCGCCAGCCCCGCGTACGCGTCGAGCGCCCACATCGTCTCGCGCATCGCGTCGTCCTCGTCGGCGTGCGCGGTGTGGCCCTCCTGCCAGAGGAACTCCGTCGTGCGCAGGAACATGCGCGGGCGCAGCTCCCACCGCACGACGTTGGCCCACTGGTTGAGCAACAGCGGCAGGTCGCGGTGCGAGTCGATCCACTTGGCCATGTACTCGCCGATGACCGTCTCGGAGGTGGGCCGCACGACCAGCGGCTCCTCCAGCTCCTTGCCGCCGGCGATCGTCACGACGGCCAGCTCGGGCGAGAACCCCTCGACGTGCTCGGCCTCGCGCTTGAAGTAGGACTCCGGGATGAACATCGGGAAGCAGGCGTTGTCGTGCCCGCCCTCCTTGATGCGCCCGTCGAGGTCGGCCTGCAACAGCTCCCACATGCGGTAGCCGTACGGCCGGATGACCATGGTGCCGCGCACCGGGCCACGATCGACGAGCTCGGCCTGGATGACGACCTCGTTGTACCAGGCGGAGAAGTCTTCAGACTGAGGAGTGACACCTTCCCGACTCACGCAGCCGAGCGTACCGGCCCGCGGGGCACGGTGTGGACGACCCGGCGCTCAGGCGGGCCCCTTATGCCGCCCACATGCGCGAGCGGTCTACCGTACGGGACGTGCCAGACGAGTCCACGCCCGACGCCGAGCCCGAGGCGGATAAGGGGACGAAGAAGCGCAAACGCTCCTTCTTCCGCGAACTCCCGGTCCTCGTCGTCGTCGCGCTCCTGCTGTCGTTCCTGATCAAGGCCTTCCTCATCCAGGCCTTCTTCATCCCGTCCGAGTCGATGGAGCGCACCCTGCACGGCTGCGCCGGGTGCACCGGCGACCGCATCCTCGTGGAGAAGGTCGGCTACCGGCTGCACAAACCCGAGCCCGGCGACATCGTGGTGTTCCGCGCGCCGCCGTCCTGGGAGGGCGAGGCACAGTTCGTCAAGCCGAAGAGCCCCGTACGGCGCGCGCTCAACTGGATCGGCTCGGCGGTCGGGATCCCGCAGCCGAGCGAGCGTGACCTGGTCAAGCGGGTGATCGCGGTCGGCGGCCAGACCGTACGCTGCTGCGACGCGCAGGGCCGGGTGATCGTCGACGGGCATCCGCTGAACGAGCCGTACGTCTACCAGAACGACCACCGGCCGTTCGGCCCGATCACGGTGCCGGCCGGCCGCATGTGGGTCATGGGCGACCACCGCGCCGACTCCGCCGACTCGCGCTTCCACATACAAGACGGCCACCAGGGCACGGTGCCGGTGGACGACGTGATCGGCCGGGCGTTCGTCATCATCTGGCCGCCGTCGCGCTGGAACACCCTCGGCAAGGGCGGCTGAGCCACGCGCCGTACGCCACGGCCGGCGCGGCCGCCGTGTCAGCCGCGTCAGCCGTCGACGGTCAGGTCGAACTCGATCGCGACCTCGTCGGCGAGCCGCAACTGGCCGAACAGCGCGGAGTAGGGCTTGATGCCCCACCGCGACTGGACGACCGTGGCGCCGCCGGTCAGCCGGTCGCCGGAGACCTGGCCGCGCAGGGTGAGGGGCCTCGTGACGCCCATGATCGTCAACTCGCCCTCGACGGTGAACGCCTCGGGCGTGCCCGAGGCGCCGGTGGAGCGGAACGCGATGACCGGATGCGCCTCGGTGTGCAGGATCTTGCCCCGGACGACGCGCCCGATCTCGGCACGGTCGGAGCCGGTCAGCGGCTTGACGCCGCCCGTGCCCTCACGTACCTCCAGCGAGGACGCCTCGATCTCGGCGGTCACCGAAGAACCGTCCGGCTCGGCGACGTGCACGCTCGCCGCCCAGCGCGTGACCTCCAGGGTGAGGTCGTGTCCCGCCTTGCGGCCGAGCCCGCTGCGGCCGGTGCGGACCAGCAGCCGGCCCGCGGCCGGTCCCAGCTCATGAGTGCCTCGGCTCAGCGCCATGCTCGTCACGTTAGCGGCCGGTCCCGTCCCGGCGACAGTGGCCGCCGGGACAGGCTCGATCCCTGAGTGTCAGCGCCGGTCAGCGCTCCCCGGCGCACGTCAGTGCTCGGCGAGCAGGCCGATCTCGCGTACGACCTCGCCGAGCGTCTGGAACTGCCGGCCCTCGGGCAGCCCGGAGACGGCGTCGATCACCGACTCGGGCGCGCGGTGTGACCGGAGGTGGGTGAGCAGGCGCGCCCGGTCGGCGGGGAACTCGCTCGGCGGCAGGTGCCGGGTGAGCGCCGCGCGGCGCGCGACCTCGGCGGGCGACATGCCGCGCGGCGGCCTCGGCCGCTCCGGCGGAACGTCCCCGACCGCTCGCGGGCTCTCCCCGGTACGGCCGGCTCCGCTCCTGCTCAGGTTCTCATTCTCCTTATGCAGGTACTCGTCGCGGATCGGACCCTGCTTGTCGCTGTCGCGGTGCATAGCCTCACCTTTCGCGTAGCCCGTTCGGGCGCCCCCGCGCGCCGGCCGTCCGGGTCTGTCGCCCAGGTCCTCCCTCGCGATCGGAGCGCCGGAATCCGCCTTCCGCGGAGGCGGCCGCGTGCGGCCCCCCTGTGAGCCGCCGTACCCGACCCTGGCCAGGGCGAACCCTGACGCGTCGCAGCGTCCTGGTCATGGCGAACCAAACGCTTGGTACGCCGAGGCTCAGTCGTCGTCCGGCACCGTCTCCACCTGGGGCTCGGGCACCGGCTCCCGGCTGGGCTGGGCGAGCCGCGCGGGGCCGAAGACGGCGAGCCCGGCACGCCGCTTGGTGATCTCGATCGGCCCCTCGGTCGTACGGATCTCGCCGTCGCAGGCGAACCGCAGCGAGCCGCCGGTCCCGGTCACGCTCAGTGTGGTGGCGCGCCACGTCTTGTAGTCGGGCATGAGGTGCAGGTGCCCGACGAGCAGCGCGGCGACCGCGCGCGACTTGCTGATGTGGCGCTTCGCGCCGATCAGCCGGACGTCGACCAGGCCGTCGGCGAGATGGCGCCGCCACGTCGGCGCGACGCCGTAGGAGCCGTACTGGCAGTTGCCGAGGAAGGCGAACCACACGCGCAGCCGCCGGCCCTCCACGTCGACCTCGGTCGGCTCGGAGTGCCGCAGCACACGGACCGCGGCCACGGCCAGCGCGGGCCACTTGCCGATCCGGCCCTCCATCTTGGTGCGCAGGTCCACCAGCTCGGTGTACGCGCCGAAGCTCGCGGTGTTGAGGAACAACCGCTCGCCCGCGCAGGCCACGTCGACACGTACGACGACGCCCGAGCGGTACGCCTCGATGGCCTCGCGCACCGTCTCCAGGCCGATCGCGCGGGAGAAGTGGTTCAGCGTGCCGCCGGGGATGACCAGCAGCGGCAGGTTGCGCTCGACGGCGACCTCGGCGCCGGCGTTGATCGTTCCGTCGCCGCCGCAGACGCCGAGCACGGTCGCACGGTCCGCGGCGTCGCGCAGCACCTTGCCGAGGTCGTCCTCCGCCTCGATGATCTCGGCCTCGGGCAGCTCCGTGCGCACCGTGCTGCTGACGTCACTGCCGCCCGCGCCCTGGTTGATCACCACCACGACCCCGGACCCGTCGGCGGAGGTCCCGGCGACCTCCTCGGCGGGCATCGACAGGACGCCGCCGGCCGGCGCGGGACGCGTCGGCCAGATGAGGCGCGTCGTGGCGGCGGCCACGGCGCCGAGCGCCAGCCCGGCCGCCACGTCGCCGGGGTAGTGCGCGCCGGTGTAGATGCGGGAGAACGCCACGCCGGCGGCCGCCAGGCCGACCGGGACGACGACCTTCTTCGGCGCCTCCATCGCGAGCGCGCCGGTGAAGGCGGCGGCCGCGGCCGAGTGCCCGGACGGGAAGGACGGCGAGGTCGGCAGCCGCCAGCGCACGCGCGCCGACGGGATCAGGGTGCCGCGGCCGATGCTCGTCGGCAGGCCGGTCAGCTCGATCAGCGGACGGCCGCGCCGGAACATCTGCTTGCCCGCGAGGTTCGCGATCGGGCTGGCCAGGCCCAGTGCGAACACGCCGCGCATCGCGGCGCGGCGCAGTCGCGGCTGCCGCGTCACGGCGAGCCCGCCCGCCACGCCGAACCACAGCACTGAGTGGTCGGCCAGCCTGGACAGGCGAGGAAGAACGTATTCGAAACCGGGGAGCCGGGCCGCGGCCACCGCGTCGAAGGCGCGCTGGTCGAGCCTGCTCGCTCGTTGCAACAGGGGCATGCGACCGTGTATCCCCTCTCGGGTTCAAGATATGTGCGGCAGGTCGCCGCCCGTCGTGCCGTGTATCCCCTTTCCGTACCGGAACACGTCGAAGATCACATTCTTGCCATGCATCTCACCGAACGTCGATGCCAGGGCTCGGACTGCAATAAGCTCATCCGCATGAGTCACCCGGAACGGCTCGGAGCCTCGGGTGGCGGACCAGCACATGCGATCGCAGAGCCCCCTCAGATGAACGGGAATTCTCCTTCGCTGACCGAGTTCGCCACCGGATTTGGGCTCAAGCAGAGCGCCGCCCGCCCCCCGCTGGGCTCGTACATAAGTCAGCTCTGGCAGCGACGCCACTTCATCTGGGCGTTCGCGTCGGCCAAGAACATCGCGATGTACACGGAGTCGCGGCTGGGCCAGGTCTGGCAGGTCCTGACACCGTTGCTGAACGCGACGGTCTACTACTTGATCTTCGGGCTGCTGCTCAACACGAGCCGCGGCCTCCCGCACAACACGTTCATCCCGTTCCTGGTCACCGGGGTGTTCCTCTTCACCTTCACCCAGCGGTCGGTCAACTCGGGCGCCAAGTCGGTCGGCGACAACCTCTCGCTGATCCGCGCCCTGCACTTCCCGCGTGCGAGCCTGCCGCTGGCGTACACCATCATCGAGTTGCAGCAGCTCCTCGTCTCGATGGTCGTGCTGTTCCTCATCGTGCTGGGCTTCGGCGAGCCGCTGACCCTCAACTGGCTCCTGCTCCTCCCCGTGCTGATCATGCAGCTGACCTTCAACGTGGGGATCAGCCTCGCCCTCGCCCGCGTCGGAGCGTTCAACCGCGACATCCAGCAACTCCTGCCCTTCATCCTGCGGACCTGGCTCTACTTCTCCGGCATCATCTACAGCCTGTCCGGCCTGATGAAGTCCTCCAAGATCCACGAGCACCCGTGGATCGGGCACATCCTCGAGGCCAACCCCGCGTACGTCTACGTGGAGTTGTCGCGCCTCGCGCTGCTGAAGAGCTACCGCGGCTACGTCCACGACAAGCTCAACGAGCCGACGATGCACCTGTGGTGGTACGGCGTGGCCTGGGCGATCGTGATGTTCCTCGTAGGGTTCTGGTTCTTCTTCCGCGCCGAGGAGAGGTACGGCCGTGGCTGACGCCGTGAAAGAAAAGCTCTCGATGTCCACCGGCGACGCGCGCGAACCGGCCCCACCGGTCACGATCGACCACACCCGTGATCCCATCGTCGTCGTGGACGACCTCCACATCATCTACCGGGTGTTCGGCGCCGGTGGAAAGGGCAACGCGGCGACCGCCTTCATGCGGGTCCTGCGCCGCGAGCACCGCCCGACGATGAAGGAGGTGCACGCGATCCGCGGCCTGTCCTTCGTCGCGTACAAGGGTGATGCGATCGGGGTCATCGGCACCAACGGGTCGGGCAAGTCCACGCTGCTCAAGGCCATCGCCGGGTTGCTGCCGCCGGAGAGCGGCGGCGTCTACACCGCCGGGCAGCCCTCGCTGCTCGGCGTCAACGCCGCGCTGATGAACGACCTCACCGGCGAGCGCAACATCGTGCTCGGCTGCCTGGCCATGGGCATGACGCCCGAGCAGGTCAAGAAGAAGTACGACGAGATCGTGAAGTTCGCCGGGCTCAAGGAGGGCTTCATCCAGTTGCCCATGCGGGCCTACTCCTCCGGCATGGGCTCGCGGCTCCGGTTCGCCATCGCGGCGTCCAAGTCGCACGACGTGCTGCTCATCGACGAGGCGCTGGCCACCGGCGACGCGAAGTTCCGCCGCAAGAGCGCGGCCAAGATCGACGAACTGCGCGCGGAGGCGGGCGCCGTCTTCCTCGTCGCGCACCAGCTCGACTCGATCCTGGAGATGTGCAACCGCGTCCTGTGGATCGACGAGGGCCGGCTGGTGATGGACGGCGACGCCGAGTCGGTCGTCGCCGCGTACACCGAGGCGACCAGCAAGTAGGGGCCGCCCCCCGATGTGACGGGCTGTGCCGCTTCGATCACCGAAGCGGCACAGTGGACAAAAGAGTAACCGTGCGCGGGCCGCGTTCGGCGAACTGCCCCTAGATGATCGCCCGCCGCCGATCTACCTTCGAGGAAGACGTACCTCCGAGGATAGGCGGCGGGTTGGCACCGAGCATCGAACGGCCCGGCGAACGGCCCGGCGGACCCCGCGCCCGGCTCCCCCGGCGAACGGCCCGCACTTGAGGCGCCGCGACGACATGACGCCGGCCCTCACGGCCGGCAAGGCCAGCAGGGCCGTCGAGGCCCGCGATCTCGTCAAGGTGTACGAAGGCCGGCGCGACCAGCGCGTACGCGCGCTCGACGGCGTCGACCTCAGCGCCGGCCACGGAGAGTACCTCGTGCTGCTCGGCCCGTCCGGCTGCGGCAAGACGACCCTGCTGCGCACCATCGCCGGGCTGGAGCGGCCGACCGAGGGCGAGGTCTACATCGACGGCCAGCTCGTCAACGGGCTGCCGCCGCGGATCCGCCGGGTGGCGATGGTGCTCCAGTCCTACGCCCTGTACCCGCACAAGACCGCCCACGACAACATCGAGTTCCCGCTGAAGGCCGAGAACGTGCCCCGGCACCTGCGTGAGCGCAAGGTCAAGTGGGCGGCGGACCTGCTCGACATCGCCGGCCTGCTGGGCCGCAAGCCGCGGCAGTTGTCGGGCGGAGAGCGTCAGCGGGTCGCGCTGGCCCGCGCCCTCGTACGCGAGCCCGCGGTGTTCCTGCTCGACGAGCCGCTGTCGGGCCTGGACGCGAAACTGCGCGCGACGACGCGCGACGAGCTGAAGCGGTTCCAGCGGCAGATCGGCACCGCCACCATCTACGTCACCCATGACCAGGAGGAGGCCATGGGGCTGGGCGACCGCGTGGCCGTGCTGGACGGCGGCCGGCTGCGCCAGGTCGGCTCGCCGCGCGACATCTACGACGAACCGGCCGACACGTTCGTCGCGACCTTCGTCGGCGCGCCGCCGATGAACCTCGTGCAGCGCGCCGACCGGCTCGTCGGCTTCCGGCCCGAGCACCTGCTGCCGGTGGAGAACGTCGCGCTCGAGTCCCGCGTCACGATGCCGCTGCGGATCGAGCGCATCGAGTACCTGTCCGGTGACCGGCACGTCTACGGCACAGTCACCCGGATCGGCCAGGAGACGCGCGTGATCGCCCGGCTGCCCGCGACGGTGATCACGCCGCTGGCGGCCGGGGAGACGCACGAGTTCGCGGTGCCGACCGACCGGCTGCGGTTCTTCGACGCCGAGTACGGCTCGCGCACCGCGCCGGTGCGGATCGGCGGCTGAGGGGTGCCGGGACGCGGACGGCGCGCCGGGCGCGGGACGCGTCTGTCCGACCGCGAGGGTTTCCTGGCCTGGGCGTTCCTCCTGCCCTCGATCGTCTACCTGACGGCGCTGGTGGTGGCGCCGTTCGGGCTCACCGTGGCGTTCGCGTTCTCCCGCTCGACCAGCGAGGCGCCGTCGTACCGGTTCGCCGGGCTGCGCAACTTCCGTGCGATCTTCGGCGACCACGTCTTCTGGCGCTCCCTCCTCGACACCCTCGCGCTGACCGGCGTCGCGGTCGTCCTGGTCGTCGCCCTCGGCACCGTCCTGGCCAACCTCCTGCTCGCCGACTTCCGCTTCCGCCGTACGGTGCGGACGCTGGTCCTGCTGCCCTGGACAACGCCGATCGCACTGTCGGCGATCTCCTGGCGGTGGCTGCTCGGCTCGGCCGGCTCGCCGGTGGACCGGCTGCTGCGCGACGCCTCGCTGCTGCACGGCGGTGAGTCGCCGCTCGGGCGTACGTCCCTGGCGACCGCGTCGGTGGTCGCGGTGCACGTCTGGCGGCTCACGCCCCTCGCCGCCGTGATCGTGGCGGCCGGGCTGACCGCGATCCCGCGCGGCGTGTGGGACGCCGCGCGGCTGGACGGGGCGGGCTTTTGGCGCCGGGTCTTCGGCGTGACGGTGCCGCTGACGCTGCCGGTGACGGCGGTGGCGGCCGTGTTCACCGCGGCGGTGACGTTCGGGGACGTGGCCGTCGTACGGGTGCTGACCGGCGGCGGGCCGGACGGCTCGACGCAGGTGCTGCCCGCGCTGGCGTACCTGCGCGGGGTGGACCGCGGCGACATCGGCAACGGCGCGGCCATCGCCCTGTTCCTGTTCCCGCTGTTCCTCGCCGGGGTGATCGTGGTGTCGCGCGTGGTGCGGCGGATGGAGGCACGGGCGTGAACGGGCTGGCGGCGCGTACGGCGGCGCGGGAGATGGGGCGCGAGCGGCGGCTGGCCGCGGTGCGGTACGCGCTGGCGCGCGGCGTCCTCTACGTCGTCGCGGCGGGCGCGGCGCTGGTGTGCGCGGCGCCGTTCCTGTGGGGCCTGGTCTCGGCGTTCGAGCACGACCCGTCCCGGCACGCGGCGCGCGGCCCGACGACGGAGCACGTGCGCCTGCTGTTCCACGCCTCGCCGTTTCCCACGCTGGTGGTCAACACCCTGGTCGTCGGCGGTCTCGTCGTGGTCGTCACGCTCGCGCTCGCGCTGCCCGCGGCGTACTCCCTGTCGCGGCTGCGCCGCTCGTGGGGCGGGGCGGCGGGGGTGGCGATCCTGCTCGTCTACCTGGTGCCGCCGTCGCTGCTGTTCCTGTCGCTGTCGCGGATCGTGGCGACGCTGGGCCTGGCCGACTCCGTCTGGTCGCTGGTCCTGGTCTACCCGACGGTCACCGTGCCGGTGTCGGTGTGGCTGCTCGCCGCGTTCCTCCGCGGAGTGCCGGTCGACATCGAGGAGCAGGCGATGGTCGACGGGCACAGTCGCCTCGGCGCGTTCGTCCGTGTGGTGGCGCCGCTGGTCCTGCCCGGGGTGGCGGCGGTCGTGGTGCTGACGTTCACGCTGGCGGCCGGGGAGTTCACGTACGCGCTGACGTTCGTGTGGTCGGGCTCGCGGATGCCGGTGAGCACGGGCCTGCCCGCGCGGCTCGGCGACGGGGACCCGATGCTCTGGCGGTCCGTGCAGAGCGGCGCGGTGTTCGTGGCGATCCCGCTGGCGTTCGCGTGCGGGCTGTTCCTGGACCGGTTCGTGGGGGTTCTCGGGACCGAGCCCATTGCCGACCGAGTCACACATATTTGATCTGTACAGTATACGAAATTTTTCGGCATTATTTGGCTTATATTCACACTTCACGTTGATTCCGGCAAAGGCCGTCCATGGAGGGTCACCATGCGCCTGAACTCATTCACCAGGGTCATTTCGGTGACCGCCGCCCTGACCGCGCTTCTCGCCGTGCCGGTACTCCCGGCGCAGGCCGGCGACGGTTCGTGCACCCGCTTAACCGTCCCCGTGACGCTGAACGGCGCGCGTACGCGGATCACCGGCTCCCTCTGCGTTCCGCGCCGCTTTCACGGTGGCGAGCGCGGCGTGGACGTCCTGGTGCACGGTGGAACCTACGACGCGACGTACTGGAACTGGCCGGTGCGGACCGGCCGCTATTCGTACGTGCGCCGGACCACGCGCGCCGGGCGTGCGGCCTTCGCGTACGACCGGCCGGGCTCGGTGGCCGGCGGCCTGCCGCCGAGCGCCTCACTCACCGCGGCCGGCGACGCCGGCGTTCTCCACCAGATCATCCAGTGGCTGCGCGGGCGGCGTTTCCGCCAGGTGTCGGTGGTCGCGCACTCGCTCGGCTCGATCATCGCGGTCACCGAGAGCGGCACCTACGACGACGCCGACCGGCTCGTCGTGACGGGGATGCTGCACCACCTGGGCGACCCGTCGCCGTCGCCCTTCTACCCGGCCGCGCTCGACCCGGCGTTCGCCGGACGGGTCGCCGATCCGGCCTATCTGACGACGATGCCCGGCACGCGCGGCGCCGCGTTCTACGACACCGCCACCGCCGACCCCGCCGTGATCGCCTACGACGAGGCGCACAAGGACGTGATGTCCGGCGACGAGGCCGCCGACGCGGCCGCGCACGCCCTCGCCCCGTCCGGGGTGAACGACGCCGGCCGGGTACGCATCCCCGTACTGCTGGTGATCGGGCAGGAGGACCACAACTACTGCGGCGCGGCCAACGACTGCTCGACCGCCGCCGCGGTGCGCGCGGGCGAGGTCGCCTACTACTCCGCGGCGCGTAGCCTGACCGCCCAGGTGGTGCCGGGCACCGGCCACTCCATCGCCCTGCACCCGTCGGCCGGGCGGTCCTTCGCCGGCATCGACCGCTGGATCCGGTCACACTGAAAACGTCGGTGCCCCCGCGTACGGTGCGGTGCATGGTGACATGGGCTGAGTTCACAGGGCAGGCGCCCGAGCTGGCGGCACTCGGCGAGGCGCGGCTGCGGGCCACCGACCTGGCGCTCGTCGGCACCCTTCGGGCGGACGGCCGGCCGCGCATCACGCCGGTCGAGCCGCGATTCGTCGACGGCGAGTTGCAACTCGGCATGATGTGGCAGTCGCGCAAGGCACTCGACCTGCTGCGCGACCCGCGCTGCACGGTGCACAGCACCACCACCGACAAGGACGGCGGCGAAGGCGACTTCAAGGTCTACGGCACGGCCGAGGACGTCCGCGACGCCGCGCGCCGGGAGCGGCACTGCCAAGTCACCGAGGAGGAGATCGGCTGGCGTCCGCCGGACGACGATTTCCACCTGTTCTCGGTCGACATCACCGAGGTCGCCTACGCCATCTTCGGCGGCGGCGCTCCGAAGATCTATTCCTGGCGTCCCGGGGGTGATCTCCGGCGGCTCACACCCGGGACTGATAGGACTTAGAAGAGCGTCCGGCGCCGGGCCATCCGCGCACGGGCGCGCCGAGACTCCCGCGATCCCAGGAGGATGCCATGGCCGGCAGGCCGCCCCTTCCGCACGACTTTCTCCCCCCGGTGCACTCCTTCACGGTGACCAGCGAAGACGTCACGGACGGCGAGCGCCTTCCCGACGCCCAGGTCTTCGACGACTGGGGCTTCAGCGGCGGCAACGTCTCCCCGCAGCTGAGTTGGACCGGCTTCCCGGCGGCTACCAAGAGCTTCGCCGTCACCTGCTTCGATCCCGACGCGCCCACCGGCAGCGGGTTCTGGCACTGGGTGCTGTTCGACCTGCCGGCCTCGGTGACCGCGCTGCCCTCGGGCGCGGGCGGCGGCGGGTTCGACGGCCTGCCCGAGGGCGCCGTGCACGCGCGCAACGACTACGGCACCAAGGAGTTCGGCGGCGCGGCGCCTCCGCCGGGCGCCCCGCATCGCTACGTCATCACGGTGCACGCGCTCGACACCGAGTCGCTGGGCCTGTCCGACGACACCGCTCCGGCGGTCGTCGGGTTCAACATCACCGCGCACACGCTGGCCCGCGCCCAGATCATCCCGGAGTACGCCAGCTGACGTTCGCACGAAGTGTTTTCGGGGCCGTACCCTCGACGGGCACGGCCCCGAAACCAAGCCTCGTCGGCGCACCCCGCGAGGCAATGTGACGCGCGGACCGGGCCCGGCCCCGCTGGTCACCTCCGGACCCCCGGGAACCCCGGCCGCCGCCACATCAGGACCTGGATCGCCGTTCACACACCGACCCAGGCCATTTCATGATGAGTGACGACGCAATCGTTCCGCTTCGCGTCCGCTATCGGTCGGCGCGAAGGCCGGCCTATGACCGGCGCCGGGTCATACCGAGGGGCCGGTCGCCGCGAGGTCGTGTGCGGAGGTGTCGCCGCCGAGGACGATCCCCTGAAACGGGAATTTCTCGGCGCCGAAGGCCGGCCGCAGATCCGTCAGCCACACGGCCTCGGGGTCGTACTTGGCGAAGAACGGCCGGTTGACGAACTCCGGGTCGCGGCACTGGATGAAGTGCAGGACGAAGACCTTCTCGCCGCCGATCTCGGCGACTCCGTCGACGCAGACCTTGCCCGGCGTCGCGGACATGGAGGGCCCGCGGACCGTACGGCAGAGGCCGGAGACGTTCTTGTACGCGTCGCGGAAGACCTCGTAGGCGCGCGCGAGCGTCACCGCGAAGTACTCCTGCGGGCCGGTGTCCCGCTCGACGAACATGTAGTACGGCACCATGCCCATGCGCAGCTGGCGGCGCCACATCGTCTCCCAGGTCAATGCGGAGTCGTTGATCGTACGGATCAGCGGTGCCTGGGTGCGGATGACGGCGCCGGTGTCGCGGATGCGGCGCACCGCCTCGGACACCATCGCCGGCTCCAGCTCGCGCGGATGCGTGAAGTGGGCCATGAACGCCAGCGACTTGCCGGCCTCGCCCACCTGCTCGAACAGGCGCAGGGTGTCGTCGGCGTCGGGGTCGGTCACCCAGCGCTGGGGCCAGTACGCCAGAGCCTTGGTGCCGATGCGGATGGACTCGAGCTGCTCGACCTCGAGCAGGGGCTCGAGGTAGCGGCGCAGCACCGGCTCGCCCATGATCATCGGGTCGCCGCCGGTGAACAGGACGCTGGTCACCTCGGGGTGGCCGGCCAGATAGCGCTTGAGCCGCTCGATGTCGTCGGCGGCCATCTTCAGGTCGGGCTCGCCCACGAACTGGGCCCAGCGGAAGCAGTACGTGCAGTAGGCGTGACAGGTCTGCCCCTGTTTGGGGAAGAAGAGCACGGTCTCTTGGTACTTGTGTTGCACGCCCGGCATCGGCTCCTCGTGGAAGCTCGGGATGTTGAGCTCCAACTGGCCGGCGGGGTGGGGGTTGAGCTTCATGCGCACCTGGTGCGCGAGGGCGTCGATCTCCGCCTTGGGTGCGTCGCGGCGGAGCAGGTCGGACAGCCGCGCCACGTCCTCGGCGGGAAGCATGTCCTCTTGGGGGAAGACGAGCCGGTAGATCGGGTCGTCGGGGGCCGCGGACCAGTCAATCAGCTCGTCCAGGACGTAGCTGTTCGTACGGAACGGCAGGACCGTGGCAACGGCCCTGGTGCCCAGGCGTTGCTCGGCGGTCAACCCGGCACGGGCGGTGAGCTCGTCCAGGTGCTTCGCCGTGAAGGCGCGGAAACGGCGGCCGGTGGATCGCACAGCGGCCGGCGCCGCGTCATTGACCAAGGTCACGTGTTGTTGCTCCTTTGAATCGAGGGAAAGCGTGCGAGGCGCCGCACTCGCCCAGGCCGGACATGCGGACGCTCGCTGGCAGGTGATGCCCCTCCTTAGCTCTCGGTTACGGCACCGCAGGTCGCGGAGCCGTCACGCTCCCCACCCCATTGAACCCTGAATCTCCCGTTTCTTACGAATCTGATACCCGCCGGGGCGCTTATCGATACGCACATGCGACGGCCACTGACCGCTCAACGTCACGCGGCGCCCGGAAGTGTCAGTCCGACACGCGGCGAAAAGATGATCTCGGTATGGGGGTCTGCGACATACTGTGCGAGTCAAGTCCCGCAGCGCGACAGAAGTCACTGTGGCCCCACGATGACGCTGCCGCCCCACGTGGAGAGATCGTGGGTAAACACCGCAAACGGAAACACAGACGCCCCCTCCAGGTCAGCCGCCGGGTCGCGCTCGTCTCGGCCGGCCTGCTGGTCCCGCTGAGCGGAGGCGCCGTGGTGTTGGCCGCCACCTCGGCGCCCGGGCGACTCGTCACCCGCGCGGCACGGCCGCGTGCCGCGTCGCCGCACCGGACGGCGGTACGGTCCAGCTCCCGCCCACCGCGGTCCGGCGACGCCGTGCCGGCCGCCTCGCTTCTCCCCAGCACTCCCCCGCCGTCGGCGTCTCCGGTCCCGCCGCACGTGTCACGCCCTGGATTCGCACCGTACGCCGACGTGCTGTCATGGCCGCCGCCGTACGTGTCCAAGGCCGTCAAGACGTACACCATGGGGTTCGTCGTCGCGGCGGGCGGCGGGTGCTCGGCCGCCTGGGACGGGCTGTCGCCGGTCGACTCCGACGCCGCGGCACGCCGTCTCAAGGACGTGCCCGGCAAGGTCATCCTGTCCTTCGGCGGCCCGGACGGGATGGAGCTGGCGCAGAGCTGCGACAGCGCCGGCGCGCTGGCCGGGCAGTATCGGAAGGCGATCGCCGCGACCGCGCCCGCGGGGCTGGACTTCTACCTGGACGAGGCCGCGGTCTCCGACACCGACGCCGTGGAGCGCCGTACCTCGGCGCTGGCGCACGTACTCGAATCGGGTGGCCGGCACGCCCTGCCGATGTCGATCACGCTGCCGCTGCACCGTACGGGCCTGTCCTCGGACGCGCTCGGCGCGCTGCGCGCGGCCCTCGACGGCGGCCTGCGGGTCTCGATCGTCAACCTCGTGCCGGCCGACGGCGCGGGCCAGTCGCTCATCGCCTCGGCCACCGCCGCGCACGGCCAGCTCATGCGCCTGTGGCACGCGGGCGACTCCGCGACGTGGCGGCGCATGGGGGTGACGCCGATCATCGGCGTGGTGGCGGTCGGCGCGCAGTTCCGGCCCGCCGACGCCCGGCAGGTCGTCGCCTGGGCCACAGCGCACGGCCTCGGCCGCCTGTCGATGTGGTCGGCCGCCCGCGACACCCCGTGCACGGTGGACACGAGCGTGGCCAACGACACCTGTAGCGGACTGGACGAGGACCGGGGCGCCTTCGCCAAGATCTTCCAGAACGACTGATCCATCTCCCCCCGCCGCCGGTCATAGCAGGTCAGGGCCGTCACGGCAGTGCACCGTGACCCGTGCCCGGGTACCTATGCTGGGACTCTGGGGCGGGGGGAGCCTTGAATGAGGTCATGCGGGGGTTCGCGGTCGATGCCGGCGTTCGCCTGGCTGCCGGCCGCCGTCGCCGGGGTCGCGTACGCCTCGTGGGTCCTGCAGTTCGCCGTCAACCCGGGGCTCGACCCGGTCAACGGCTACGTGAGCGAGCTTTCGGCCAGCGACCAGCCGTTCCACTACCTGTTCGCGGCCGGTGACCTCATCACCGGGCTGCTGACGATCCTGCTCGTGACGCTGGTCCTGCGCGCGGTGCGCACGCGCGGCTTCGCGCTGGCGGGCTGGCTGGCGCTGGTCCTGTTCGGCCTCTTCTCGATCGCCGACTCGCTGTTCGCCATGGACTGCGCCCCGAACTCCGACACGACCTGCGCGCTGCGCGAGCGCGCCGGCAAGGTGTCGTTCGCACACCAGTTCCACAGTGTGACGAGCGTCTGCGTGGTCACGGCGGGCATCGTCAGCCTCATCGCCCTGACCATCGCGGCACGGCGGAGCGGGCACTGGCCGGTGATCGCCCGGTGGAGCTGGCTCCTGCTGGTGCTGGAGACGGCCGCCGCCGTGGCGACGCTGCCGCTGATGTACTTCGGCGTCATGCTCGGGGTGATCGAGCGCGTCCAGGTGGCGATGATCTCGCTCTGGCTGTTCGTCATCGCCGGTCAGCTCTACGCCGACCGGCGGCCGGTCACACGCCTCTGGCACCGCGCCGCTCCCGCCGGGCACCGTACGTCGTGGCGACACCGGCCAGACGGCGGGACGCGGAAAGAGGCCGCGCGACGGTGAGCGGGCGGCTTCCCGGCGAGTCGGTCCGTATCGGCGGCGACCGCCTGCACGTCGTCTCCGACGGCACCGGGACGCCGCCCGTGCTGCTCACCTCCGGGCTGGGCGGCGCCTGGTTCGACTGGATCCCGGTCACCGAGCTGCTCCGCGCGCGGCACCGGGTGGTCGGCTTCGACCGGCCCGGGCTCGGTGGCAGCCCGCCCGCGCCGCGGCCGGCCGGGCTGCGCGGCGAGGCGGACCGGCTCGCCGGCCTCGCGCGCTGGGCCGGTCCGCCGGTGATCGTGGTCGCACACTCGCTCGCCGGCTTTCACGCCGAGGCGTTCGCCCGGCTGCACCCCGCGCTGGTGTGCGGGATGGTCCTGGTCGACCCGAGCGCCGAGCCGGTGGCACCGCGCAACGCGCGGCGGCTCGACCGGCTCGCCCCGGTGGCCGGGCTCGCCGGCCGGGCGGCCGGGATGACCGGGATCGCCCGGCTCGCCGGCCACCGCGTGCGCGGCATGGTGATGCGGCGGATCGCCGAGCGCGGCGACGTGGCGCCGCCCGCGTACGCGCGTGCCGTCTACACCCGCCCGCACGTCCTCGGCACGCTCCTCGCCGAGTACGCCACGTACGGACGGCTCGCCGCCGAGCTCCTGACGCTGCGCGAGGCCGCGCCCTTCCCCGACATCCCGCTGCGGGTCATCACGGCGCTCGGCGACGACGAGCGGTGGGAGCACGCGCACGCCGCGCTCGCCGCCCTGAGCCCGCGCGGGACGCAGACCGTGCTGCCGCACACCGGGCACATGGTGCAGATCGACCGGCCCGACGTGGTCGCCGAGGCGGTCGAACGACTGTGATTCGCGTGCTGCTCCTCCTCTTCCTCCTGCTCTCGGGATGCACGAACCCAGTGCGTACGGTCTCAGAAAGCTCACTGCGCAACGCGACCGCGCGTGGGGCGGTCGAGGAGATGCGCGGCCTCGGCTACACGGTCCGTCGCGGCATGCGTTGCCGCACCCTGTCCCCGGACACCCTGTCCGTCATACGCGTGCAGTGCCTCGGCCGTACGACCGGCGGCGAGCCGGTGCGGGTCGACGCGGTCGCCTCCGACGCGGAGTCGGCGCATCCGCGCCAGGAGTTCGTCATCACGGTCGGCGGCCGCGAGGTGTCCCGCACCCACTGCCTGGGCCAGGGCTGCCTGGACCGCGACCGGTGAGCGGGGGCGGCGGTCGTCACGGTACGTTTCGCGCATGCAGCGTCGAACCAGCGGACGGGGCGGCATGACCCAGCGGGCCGGCGTGGAGAGCCGGCGCATCGTCGTGGACGCGATGGGCGGCGACCACGCGCCGGGCGAGGTGGTCGCCGGGACGGTCGCGGCGGCGCGCGAGCACGGCGTACGGCCGATCCTCGTCGGCAACGCGCCGCAGATCCGCGAGATCCTGGCCGCGCACGAGGCGCTCGGCGAGATCCCGATCGTGAGCGCCGAGGACGTCGTGGCGATGGACGAGGGCGCGCTCGCCGGGCTGCGCCGGCCGCGTTCGTCGGTGGCCGTCGCGTGCCGGGTGATCCGCCGCGGGCACGCGGCGGCGCTGGTGTCGGCCGGATCGACCGGCGGCGTGGTCGCGACGTCCCGGCTGCGTTTGCGCGGGCAGCCCGGCGTGACGCGGCCCGCCATCGCCGTGGTGCTCCCGACCCGGCCGCGCCCGACGGTGCTCCTGGACGCCGGCGCCACCCCGGACGCCAAGCCGGAGATGCTGGTGCAGTACGCGATGCTCGGCACCGCGTACGCGCGGATCCGGCTGGGCACCGAGTCCCCGCGCGTCGGCCTGCTGACCATCGGCGAGGAGGCCGCCAAGGGCAACAAGCTGATCCGGCGAGCCCACGAGCTGCTGGCCAGCGACGTGGAGGGCGTGGAGTTCGCCGGCAACGTCGAGGGCTCGGACCTGCTCGCCGGCAAGGTGGACGTCGTGGTGACCGACGGGTTCACCGGAAACGTCGCGCTCAAGACGATCGAGGGCGCGGCGCGGTTCGTGGTCGGCGAGATGCGCGAGGCGGTCACCACCACCCGTACGGCCCAGTTCGGCGCGCTGTTGCAGCGGCGCCGCCTGCGGATGCTGCGCGACCGCCTGGACTCGGAAACGTACGGCGGCGGGGTGCTGCTGGGACTGAACGGCACGATCGTGATCGCGCACGGGTCCTCCAAGGCCGCCGGGGTGGCCGCGGCCTGCGTGCTGGCCCGCGACCTGGCGGATGGGCGGATCGTCGAGCAGATCGGCGAGGGCATCGCCGCGGCCCGCCCGCACCGGCTGCCCCGCTGGGAGGATTCGCGCTGACCCGCTCCCGTGGTTAACTCACCGGTAACCACAACGCGGGAGGGTCCGATGGAGCGGTCATACGATCTGGTGTTGCTGGGCGGAACCGGGTTCACCGGCGGGCTCACCGCGGCGTACCTGGCCGCGCACCTGCCGGCGGACGCCCGCTGGGCGCTGGCGGGCCGCGACTCCGGCCGTCTCGAGGCGCTGCGCGACCGGCTCGACGTGGACGTGCCGCTGCTGCACGCCGACGCGACCGACCCGTCGTCGCTGCACGACCTCGCCTCCTCGACACGCGTCGTGATCACCACGGTCGGCCCGTACATCACCTACGGGGAGCCGCTCGTGGCGGCCTGCGCCGAGGCCGGCACCGACTACGTCGACCTGACCGGCGAGCCGGAGTTCGTCGACCTGATGTACCTGAAGTACCATGCGCTCGCCGCCGACACGGGCGCACGTATCGTGCACGCCTGCGGATTCGACTCGATCCCGCACGACCTCGGGGTCTACTTCACGCTCAAGCACCTGCCCACGGGCGTGCCCGCGCACGTGGACGGCTACGTACGGGTCAAGGGCACGATCTCCGGCGGCACCTACCAGTCCGCGATCACCGCGTTCTCGCGCGGGCGTGAGACGCTGGCGGCGCACCGCCGCCGCCGTCGCGCCGAGCCCGCGCCGGAGGGCCGGCGCGTGCGCGCGCTTCCGGGCCGCCCGCACCACAACCCCGGCCTCGGCGCGTGGGCCCTCCCGCTGCCCACCATCGATCCCGACGTGATCCGGCGCTCCGCGGCGGCCCTCGACGCGTACGGCCCGGACTTCTCCTACAGCCACTTCGTCGCGCTGAAGCACCTGCCGGTCGCCGCCGGGCTGACCGCCGGGGCCGCGGGGCTGATGGCCGCGGCCCAGATCCGGCCCGTACGCGGCTGGCTGCTGGGCCGCGTCAAGCCCGGCGCGGGCCCGTCGCCGGAGCGGCGCGCGCGTAGCTGGTTCAGCGTGCACTTCGCGGGCGAGGCCGGCGGGCAGAAGGTGGTCACGAAGGTCGCCGGCGGCGATCCCGGCTACGACGAGACCGCCAAGATGCTCGCGGAGTCGGCGATGGCCCTCGCGTACGACGATCTGCCCAAGACCTCCGGCCAGGTCACGACCGTGGAGGCGATGGGCGACGCCCTGCTCGCCCGGCTCCAGCGCGCCGGCATCGGCTTCACCGTGGTCGGCCGGCGCACCTGACCCCGGCGGGTCGGGCGGAATTGGTTCGGGCGCGGCCTGCCGCGCCGATAGGCTGGTCACACGTTGCAGCCTGTCCTGCCGTACTCCACAAGGATTCTGATGTCCGACCCGCAGCATGTCCTCGCCGCCCGCGTACGGGCCGCGCTCGCCGCCGCCCTGGGGGAGGCCGACGCGGACCCGGTGATCCGGCCGTCGCAGTTCGCCGACTTCCAGGCGAACGTGGCGCTTCCGCTGGCCAAGAAGCTCGGGCGAAAGCCGCGTGACATCGCGACCGCGATCGTCGAGCGCCTCGACGTCGCCGACCTGTGCGCGGGCGTCGAGATCAGCGGGCCCGGCTTCATCAACCTGACCCTGCGCGACGAGTGGATCGCCGGTCGGGCACAGGTCATGCACGGCGACGAGCGGCTGTCCGTCGAGCCCACCGCGTCCCCGCAGACGACCGTCGTGGAGTACTCCTCGCCCAACGTCGCCAAGGAGATGCACGTCGGGCACCTGCGCACCACGATCGTCGGGGACGCGATCGCCCGGGTGCTGGAGTTCCTCGGCCACAACGTGGTGCGCGACAACCACCTCGGCGACTGGGGCACGCCCTACGGCATGCTGATCGAGCACCTGCTCGACGTCGGCGAGGGCTCCGCCGAGGCGCTGCTGCTGGAGACCGACCCGAACGCCTTCTATCAGGCGGCGCGCGGCAAGTTCGACGCCGACGCGGAGTTCGCCGAGCGTGCGCGGCAGCGGGTCGTCCTGCTCCAGGCCGGCGACGCGGAGACGATGCGGCACTGGGACCGCCTGGTCGACCTGTCCAAGGTCTACCTCAACATGATTTACCGGCGGCTCGGCGTCACGCTCACCGACGAGGACATCCGCGGCGAGAGCTTCTACAACGACATGCTCGCCGACACCGCCGACGAGCTGAGCGACGACGGCGTCGCGGTGATCAGCGACGGCGCGCTCTGCGCGTTCCCGCCGGGCTTTTCCGGCCGCGACGGCGCGCCGCTGCCGCTGATCATTCGCAAGAGCGACGGCGGCTACAACTACGCCACCTCCGACCTGGCCACGGTCCGCTACCGCGTGGACAAACTGACCAGCGACCGGATCCTCTACGTCGTCGGCTCACAGCAGGCGCTGCACTTCCAGATGCTGTTCGCGGTGGCGCGGATGGCCGGCTGGCTCCCGGACTCGGTCACCGCCGAGCACGCCCAGATCGGCAACGTCCTGGGCCCCGACGGCAAGATCCTGCGTACCCGCAGCGGTAAGTCGATCAAGCTGACCGAGCTGCTGGACGAGGCCGTCGAGCGGGCCGGCGCGGCCTTCGACGACGTGCCGCACGACGAGCCGTTCGACGAGGTGACCCGGCGGCAGGTGATCGAGGCGGTCGGCATGGGTGCGGTGAAGTACGCCGACCTGTCGGTGGCACGCGACAGCGAATACGTCTTCGACTTCGACCGGATGATCTCCTTCCGCGGCAACACCGGCCCGTACCTCCAGTACGCCACGGCGCGGATCCGCTCGATCTTCCGCAAGGGCGGCGTCGCTCCCGAGGACGCCATCGGCCCGATCGTGGTCGCCCACGAGGCCGAGCGCACTCTCGCGCTGCACCTGCTGGGCTTCGGCACCGCACTGGAGGCCGCGGCCGCGACCGCCGAGCCACACCGCCTGTGCGCCTTCCTGTTCGACCTCGCGTCGGTCTACACCGCCTTCTATGAGAACTGCCCGGTGCTGAAGGCACCCGACGAGGAGACCAGGGCGTCGCGTCTCGCACTCTGCGCCCTCACCCTGCGCACCCTCACCACAGGCCTCGACCTACTGGGCGTCACCACCCCGGAACGCATGTAACCGCGCCCGCTCCGGAGCGTTCCGGCGATGCGGGGTAGGCAGCCGGGGATGCGGGCCGCGACAGAATGGTGCGGTGGCGAACCCGAATCGACGTGACCTCGGTCGCGTGTTCAACGAGGTGGCGGAGCTGTATGACCGGGTCCGGCCGGGATATCCCGACGAGATGTTCGCGGACCTCGTCACCATCACGGGCATGACCGAATGGTCGTCGGTGCTCGAAGTGGGGTGCGGTACCGCTCAGGCGACGCGTTCGCTGGCAGCGCTCGGATGCTCGGTGACCGCCGTCGAGCCGGGTGCGGAGCTGGCCGCCCTCGCTCGCCGACGGCTCGCCGCCTTCCGCAACGTCACAGTCGAGACGTCGAGGTTCGAGGAGTGGGACGACCGCGGCGGACGCTTCGACGTCCTCGTGGCAGCGTCGGCGTGGCACTGGGTGGATCCGTCGATCGGCTGGCAGCGAGCGCACCGCATGCTCCGCCCCAGAGGCTGGATGGCGTTGCTCGGCAACGTCGTCATCCGCCGTCCCGGAGAGCCAGAGGTGTACGCCGAGACCGCCGATCTCCACGATCGGTTCTCCCCCGGGAACCCCGACTGGGGTCATCCGCCACTCGAGGACGACGTGCGCACCACCGACGAGGGTTGGGGACTGGTCGAGGACCCCGGCGGCTTGTTCGGCCCGGCGATCGTCCGCTGGTACCCGACCGTTCAGTGGTTCGACGGTGACGGCTTCGCCGATCTCCTTCGCTCGACGTCGATCTACCGAAGGCTCGACCGCGACGTATGTGAACCCCTGCTCGACGCCATCGCCGAGCGCATCCGCACGCGGATGGGCGACCGAGCATCGCGCCGCTACCTGAGCGTCCTCCGTATCGGACAGCGCGCCCCGTAGTCGCCGGCCGGAGGGCGAAAACAGGCCTTGACCTGCTAGGTGTTACCACTCCGGAACGCATCTCGCCGCGCTCGCGTCGCATATCGCGGGACGATGTGTCCTGGTTCAGGTGATGCAGGGAGGCTCTGTGAGTACTGACTGGTGGACCGATCAGCGGCAGAACCGCCGGATCAAGGAGCTTCAGGGCGAGGTCGAGGCCGCGTACGGCTATGCCGCTCAGCGGTCGCGTGCGCTCCAGTCGAGGCTTTCGGAGGTTCAGGGCACGATCGAGCGCCGGCTCGACCGGATGGCCACCTCCTTCGACGCGTTCGTCGAGCTGTCCGACCTCCGGCTGGAGTTGGCGGTCTTCGACCGGGAGGCGGCCGTACGGCACCGTACGCGGCGGCTGCTGATGGGGCTGGCCGGCGGGGCGGCCGACCCGCCGCCGCTCGGCCTGGACGACTGCCCCGGGTACTGGCTGAAGCCGGCCGCCGAGTGCCTGTCCGCGCTCGTGCGCGGCGACACGAGTGCGGCGGACGCGTTCGCCGCCGAGGCGGTGCGCCGGGACGAGGACCGTACGACCCTGTTCCTCACGCTCGGGCTGGCCACGGCCGGCCGGCACACCGAGGGGGTGCCGTGGCTGGCGCGCTCGCTGCCGGCTCTCGGCACGACCGTCACCGCCGTACAGCGGCAGCTCTGGATCGCCTGTGCCGACGGCGCGTTCGGCGAGCCGGGTCGCGTGCACGTCGAGCGGCGGCTGACCGAGCTGATCGACGAGATGCCCGCGAGCGCCGATGAGCAGCAGCGTGCCCAGTGGCTCGCGGCGTGCGGCGGGACGTGGGCCGGGTCGGCGCGTTCGCTGCCGCGTGAGTTGCAGAACGACCGGACGCTGACCGAGCCGCCGGTGACGGCGGCGCGGCTCACCGCGCTGCGCACCCGGGTGGAGGCGGCGGTACGGCCGTTCGACACGGCGCCCGCCGCGGACTTCGCCGCCCTGCTGGGCACCCTCGTCGACGAGGGCGCGCCCGAGGAGCGTCCGATCGTGGCGCGCGCACGCGAGCTGCGGCAGATCATCGAGACCGGCGGGGCCGACCAGCCGGTGGCCTGGGACGCTCCCGCCGGCGAGACCCTCGGCCTGCTGCGCGGCGACCTGTTCCAGCGGACCGCGCCGGGGCCACGAGCGCTGGCCGTACGCGTCGGCGGCCGCTGGATCCGCTCGATCGCCGAGAGTCTGGCCGAGCAGGCGTCGACGCGCCCGCCGGAGGAGGTGGACCTGCGCCTGTACGGGCACTCGCTCCGTATCCGGCCAGACGGCGCGACCGCGCTGCGCAAGGCGGAGGCGGAGATCGACCGGGCGGCCGAGTCCGGGCCGGTCGGCGAGCGGCTCGGCATGGCGGTGACCGCCGCCGGAGTCGTGGTGCTCGTGCTCACCATCGTGGCGGGACTGACCGCCCTGGCGGTCGTGGCCGGACTGATGGCCGTGGTGGGCGCCGGAATCTGGCTCAAAATGCGGATCGACCGCACCAACGCCCAGAATGGGGCGAAACAGGATAAGGATCGGCTCGACCGTAAGGTGAAATCCATCGCCGACACCCTGAAAGACTGCCACAACAGCCACAAAAAGCGCGCCGAAACCGCCGCCGCCGATCGAGAGGCGATCCTCACCGTCTTGGCCTAGGAGATTTGCGGGTATTCGTGCCACTGTGAGAGCAACATCCCGGAGGCGAGTATGGGCAGGGACGTAGCGGCGATCACCGTCTCCATGGAAGACCGGAGACGGTACCGCGAAAAGGTGCAACGCTGCCTGGAGGCGTTCCGGGCGATGCTGCGGGAGTCGCGGTTCGCCTCCGATCCGCCGAGCATGGGCATGGAGATCGAACTCAACCTGGTGGACGAGGACGGCCGGCCGGCGATGCGCAACGCCGCCGTGCTGGAGGCCATCGCCGACGACCGATGGTCGACCGAACTCGCGCAGTTCAACATCGAGATCAACCTTCCGCCGTCCCCGCTGGCCGGCAAGTCGCTGGGCGCGCTCGAACAGACCGTGAACGACGCGCTCAACCACGCGGACGCGCGCGCGAGCCGGCACGGCGCTCGGCTCATGCTGGTCGGCATCCTGCCCACACTGCGCGACTCCGACCTCAACGAGTCGACGCTGTCGGCCAACCCGCGCTACCGGCTGCTGAACCAGCAGATCCTCGCGGCGCGCGGCGAGGTCCTGCACCTCGACATCGACGGAGAGGAACACCTGCACGCGTACGCGGACAGCATCTCGCCCGAGGCGGCGTGCACGAGCGTCCAGTACCACCTCCAGGTCAGCCCGGCCGACTTCGGCGCGTACTGGAACGCCGCGCAGATGATCGCCGGCGTCCAGGCGGCGCTGGCCGCCAACTCACCGTTCCTGCTCGGCCGCGAACTCTGGGCCGAGACGCGGATCCCGCTGTTCGAGCAGGCCACCGACACCCGCACCCGCGAGCTGCGCGAGCAGGGCGTACGGCCGCGCGTGTGGTTCGGGGAGCGGTGGATCACCTCGGTCCTCGACCTGTTCGAGGAGAACTCCCGCTACTACTCCTCGCTCCTGCCGGTCTTCGACGAGGCCGAGCCGCTGGAGCAGCTCACGCGGGGCGAGGTGCCGAGCCTGGCCGAGCTCACCCTGCACAACGGCACCATCTACCGCTGGAACCGGCCGGTCTATGACATCGCACGCGGCGTGCCGCACCTGCGGGTGGAGAACCGTGTGCTGCCCGCCGGGCCCACCGTCGCCGACACCATGGCGAACGGGGCGTTCTACTACGGCCTGATCCGCGCCCTCGCCGACGAGGAGCCACGGCCGTGGGAGAACATGTCGTTCCCCCTCGCCGCCGCCAACCTGCGCAGCGGCGCACGCCACGGCATGGACGCCATGGTCTTTTGGCCAGGCGTCGGCGAGGTACGGGTGAGCGACCTGGTGCTGGAGTGGCTGCTGCCGAAGGCCGCCGCCGGCCTGGACCGGTGGGGCGTCGACGGCGTCGTACGCGACCGCCTGCTCGGCATCATCGAGCACCGGTGCCGGGCGCGGCAGAACGGCGCCACGTGGCAGTCCAAGACCCTGCACGCGATCGGCGGAGACCGCGACGCGGCGCTGCGCGCGATGGTGCGGCGCTACCTGGACCACATGCACACCAACGCGCCGGTGCACACCTGGCCGATCGAGCCCTGAGACCTACTGGAGGTAGCCCTCGACCTCGCCGGCCGGTCGCGAGCCGGCGTCGTCGGGGTTGTCTCCGGCGTCGCGCCGGGCGCGACGCTGGCGCAGGAGGTCCCAGCACTGGTCGAGCTCCTCTTCGAGGCTGCGCAGCCGCCGGTGCTCCTCGTCCTGGGTCAGCTCGCCCTGCTGGAGGCGTTCGCGGAGCGTGTGCTCCTCGTCCACCAGGGTGTTGATCCGGCCGAGTATCTCGTTGTCCCGCATCTTCAGATCACCTCAGACGACAGTGTCGCAGCTCTCGTACCTGCGGCGCACGTCGCCGTCGGCGCCCCCGAAGATCGTCCCGGCGGACCGGGTCCCGTCCGTACGGACCCGGCCTGCGACGGAAACGGCCTACAGCGGGCTGCGGCTGCCGACCAGGCCGTTCAGGAAACCGCCGGCGCTCTCCGTCGCCGGGCGGGCGACGCTCGTGCCGGCCGACGAGGGCTGCGTCGCCCTCGGCTTGGTGGCCTTCGGCTTGGCGGTTGCCCTGGCCGTGGTCTTCCTCGCACCCGTCTTCGCCTTGACCGTGGTCTTCTTCGCGGTCGTCCCGGACTTGGCCGTGGTCTTCCTGGCGGCCGTGGTACGTGACTTGACGGGCTTCTTCTTGGCCGCGGTCGTCTTGCGTGCCGTGGTGCTGCGGGACGCCGACTTGGCCGCGGCCGGCGGCTTGATGGCCGAGATGGTCTTGGCCGCGTTGGTGAGCGCCTCGGCCGCGGCGGCGAGCGCCTTGGTCGCGGTGTTCATCGTCTTCATCGCGGTGTTCATCGCCTGCGCCGAGTTCGTCGCCTTGCTCGCCGCATCGGTCATCTTGGTGGCCGCCGACGACACCTTCGTCGCCGCCGAGGACACCTTGGTCGCCGCCGTGGCCGGAGTGACGGACCTCGCGGCCGTGCTGGAGCTCGTGGAGCGTGTGGAGCGTTTGGCCCCCGCCTTCGACGCGGTCTTTCGCACCGCACCCTTGGTCGTTTTCTTGGCGGCCGTGGACTTCTTGGCCGCGCCGGACTTTGTACGGCTCGTGCTCGCCGTTGTACGGCGGGCGGTCGAACGCGTCAATGTATTAGTGGGCACTGATCCATCCCCCCGTGTCGATCAGCTTCGGGTGGATCTATTCCACAATTGGCGAAGATCTACACGCCGACCGGGTGCCAGACGGTCTTTGTTTCCAGGAACGTGGTCATTCGATCGACGCCGGGACCCGCGGACCAGTCCTCCTGGACCGGTCGCCGCACCCGCTTGAGGTTCTCCGCGGCGGCCTGTTCGCACTCGGTCGCGAGGTCGCCGCCGGCACCCGTGAGGTCGAGCCCGTTCACGTCCATGTGCGAGGCCAGCCACGGCGCGAGCTCGGCGCGGCGGCCGGTGAGGATGTTGACGACGCCGCCCGGCAGGTCGGAGGTGGCGAGCACCTCGCCGAGGGTGATCGCGGGCAGCGGCGACGGCTCGGCGGCCACCAGCACCGCGGTGTTGCCGCTGACGATCACCGGGGCGAGCACCGACACCAGACCCAGGAGCGGGCCGTCGGGTGCGATGACCCCGACCACCCCGGACGGCTCGGGCGTGGAGAAGTTGAAGAACGGCCCCGAGACGGGGTTGGCGGTGCCGGTGACCTGCGCGAGCTTGTCCGCCCAGCCCGCGTACCAGACCCAGCGGTCGACGGCTGCGTCCACCTCGCCACTCGCGGCGGCCTTGGTCAGCCCGGCGGCGCGCAACTCCTCGGTGAACTGCTCGCGGCGTCCCTCCAGCATCTCCGCGACGCGGTAGAGGATCTGCCCGCGGTTGTACGGCGTGCGCCCCGCCCAGCCGGCCTGTGCCTTGCGCGCGGCCACGACCGCGTCGCGCACGTCCTTGCGCGAGGCGCGTGCGGCGTTGGCGAGGAAATTGCCCTTTGCGTCGTCCACGGTGTAGGACCTGCCGGATTCGGATCGCGGGAAGGCACCGCCGATGTACAGCTTGTACGTCTTGCGTACGCTCAGCCGGTCACTCATCGCAGGTATGCCTCCAGGCCGTGCCGTCCGCCCTCACGGCCGAAGCCGGACTCCTTGTACCCGCCGAACGGCGACGCCGGGTCGAACTTGTTGAACGTGTTGGCCCACACGACCCCGGCGCGCAGCCGCTCCGCCATCCACAGGATCCGCGAGCCCTTCTCGGTCCACACCCCGGCCGAGAGCCCGTACGGCGTGTTGTTGGCCTTCTCCACCGCCTCCTGGGGCGTGCGAAAGGTCAGCACGGACAGCACCGGCCCGAAGATCTCCTCGCGCGCGATGCGGTGGGACTGCGCGACGTCGGTGAAGACCGTCGGGACGAACCAGAAGCCGCGGTCGGGCAGGTCGCAGGGCGGCGACCAGCGCGTCGCGCCCTCCTTCTCGCCCACCTCCGACAGCATCCGGATCTTCTCCAGTTGCGCGGCCGAGTTGATCGCGCCGACGTCGGTGTTCTTGTCCAGCGGGTCGCCGACCCGCAGGGTCGCCATGCGGGTCTTGAGCCGGGCGAGCAGTTCTTCGGCCACCGACTCCTGTACGAGGAGCCGCGACCCGGCGCAGCAGACGTGGCCCTGGTTGAAGAAGATGCCGTTGACGATGCCCTCGACCGCCTGGTCCACTGGCGCGTCGTCGAAGATCACGTTGGCGGCCTTGCCGCCGAGTTCGAGCGTGAGCTTCTTGGCCGTGCCGGCGACCGAGCGGGCGATCTGGCGGCCGACGTCGGTCGAGCCGGTGAAGGCGACCTTGTCGATCCCCTCGTGCTCGACCAGCGCGCGGCCGGTCTCCCCCGCGCCGGTGACGATGTTGACCACGCCGGGCGGCAGGTCGGCCTGGCGGCAGATCTCGGCGAACGCCAGCGCGGTCAGCGGCGTCGTCTCGGCGGGCTTGAGCACCACGGTGTTGCCGCAGGCCAGCGCCGGCGCGATCTTCCAGGCCAGCATGAGCAGCGGGAAGTTCCACGGGATGACCTGGCCGGCGACGCCGAGCGGCCGCGGGTCGCGTACGGCGAACTCCAGCTTGTCGGCCCAGCCGGCGTAGTAGAAGAAGTGCGCGGCCACGAGCGGGATGTCCACGTCGCGTGACTCGCGGATCGGCTTGCCGTTGTCGATCGACTCCAGCACGGCCAGCTCACGCCCGCGTTCCTGGATGATCCGGGCGATGCGGAAGAGGTACTTGGCGCGCTCGGCGGGCGGCAGCTTGGACCAGACGCCGTCGTAGGCCTGGCGCGCGGCGCCCACGGCACGGTCCACGTCGGCGGCGTCGGCCTCGGCGACCTCGGCGAGGACCTCCTCGGTGGCCGGGTCGACGGTCTTGAAGGACGTGGCGGCGTCGACGAACTCACCCCCGATGAACAGGCCGTACGAGGGCTTGATGTCGACGATGTCGCGCGACTCGGGCGCGGGCGCGTACTCGAACATCTCAGTCCAAAGTGAAGTAGTCGGGACCCGCGTACGCGCCGGTCGTGAGCTTGCGGCGCTGCATCAGCAGGTCGTTGAGGAGCGAGGACGCCCCGAGCCGGAACGATTCGGGCGTCAGCCAGTCGGGCCCGGCGGTCTCGTTGACGAGCACGAGGTACTTGATCGCGTCCTTGGTCGTACGGATGCCGCCGGCCGGCTTGACCCCCACCTGGCGGCCCGTACGCGCGCGGAAGTCGCGTACGGCCTCGAGCATCACCAGCGTGACCGGCAGCGTCGCGGCCGGGCTCACCTTGCCGGTGGAGGTCTTGATGAAGTCGGCGCCGGCGGCCATGGCCAGCCAGGACGCCCGGCGTACGTTGTCGTAGGTGACCAGCTCGCCGGTCTCCAGGATGACCTTCAGGTGCGCCTTGCCGCACTCGGCCTTGATCGCGACGATCTCGTCGTAGACCTTCGCGTAGTCGCCGGCGAGGAACGCGCCCCGGTCGATCACCATGTCGATCTCGGCCGCGCCGTCCTCGACCGCACGCCGGGTGTCGGCGAGCTTGGCGTCCAGCGGCGAGCGGCCGGAGGGGAACGCGGTCGCGACGCTCGCCACGCCGACACCGCTGCCCTTGAGCGCCGCCACGGCGACGGCCACGAGGTCGGAGTAGACGCAGATCGCGGCGACCTTGGGCACGCTCGCGTCGGTCGGGTCGGGCTGGACCGCCTTCGCGCACAGGGCGCGGACCTTGCCCGGGGTGTCGGCGCCTTCGAGCGTGGTCAGGTCGACCATCGAGAT
This sequence comes from uncultured Actinomycetota bacterium, assembly GCA_963799975.1. Taxonomy (GTDB): domain Bacteria; phylum Actinomycetota; class Actinomycetes; order Streptosporangiales; family Streptosporangiaceae; genus Actinoallomurus. Next base: position 3,886,624 of record CAWCZF010000006.1, read on the forward strand.
CGCGAGGTCGATCGCCTCCGCCTTGGCCGACTTCTTGATCGACCTGGTGGCGAGGCGCCCGGCGCGCTCCTCGGCGCCGACCTGGTCGACTCCGGGCAGGCCGTACAGGAACCGGCGCAGCTCGGCGGCGCCGTTGAGAGTCTCCGTTGACACGTTCGACACGATCACAGCATCGCTCATGGGACCCCTGGGCACAAAACAGGCCCGGTACGAGGGCACCGGGCCCGTTTTGGCAGGTTGTGGGAAATCAGCCGGTACGGAGGTACAGGCCGTTCCCGGTCGGGTCGGGCGGGTCGCCGCCGGGGAAGGCCACGCCGCCGGCCCACACCGTGGTGCCCTTGAGGGCCAGGGAGGTGAGGTAGGCGTCGTCCCCAGCGGGGCGCGGGGCGGTCACGGTGGTGGTGGTGCCGCCCACGACGTGCGCGAACGTGGTGTTCCGGCCGTACCGCATGACCCACAGCCCGCCGGCGCCGTCGCCGGTGACCCGCGTGAAGGACCCGTATCCGGGGCTCTTCGCGAAGGTCTTCGTGGACCACGCCTTGCCGTTCCAGTGCAGCAGGTACGGCTCGGTGCAGGTGTCGTCGCCGTCCTCGCCGCAGGCCCACTCGAACCCGCCGGCCGCCCAGACGTTGCTCGCCGAGGGCGCGTAGAGGTCATTCACCACGCCGACGGCGTCCGAGCTGGGCAGCGTGAGCTTGGGCGTCTTGGCGAGCGCCCAGGCCGAGCCGGTCCAGTGCATGATGGCCGGCTGGTTCTTGTAGGTGCCGGCCGCGTACACGTGGGTGGCCGACACGCCGGCGACGGCGCGAGCCGGGGCCGGGAGGGCGACCTTCTTCCAGCTCGAACCGGTCCAGTGCATGGCGGTCTTGGTCTGGTCGCCGCCGACCGCCCAGACGTTGGAGCTGCTGAGCGCGCTGGCGTCCTGTACGGAGTAGCGGCCGGTCGTCACGGTGGACCGGGTCCACGCGGTGCCGTTCCAGCGGGCGGCGTACGTGCCCGGGGCGGTCGTGCCGAACGCCCAGACGTTCTTGCTCGACGAGGCGGACAGCGCGGTGATCTGCCCGAGCGCGCTGCTCGGGCTCTTCGCGGTGGTCCACTTTCCGCTGAGCAGGTGCTGCACGAGCGGCACGCTCTTGCCCTTCACCGTCTGGTAGCCGGCCGCCCAGGTGCTCGTGGTCGGCGCGACGGTGATCGCGGTGATCTGGTCCTCGCCCGGCAGGCTGCTGCTCTGCGCGACGCTCCAGACGGGCGCCGCGTCGACCTTCGCCGCGTCCGCCTGGCCGACGGCGCCGACCAGGGCGACGACGGCGCCGGCCGAGGCGAGCCCGGTCAACGTTCTTCGCATATACGGGGTTCCTTTCGGAGGGGTTATCGCGCTGTATGAAACGTGACGCTGCTGTGGGGTGAACGGTTGACACCCTTTCAGAGAACTAAGGGGGCAATTTACCGATTTGCGTAAATCGGTGGCGCCGAGCCCGCCGTACCGCGTGGCCGACCCTGGGTACGCGGCCGCGCGCCCTATCGTGATGACGTGGCTGTTCGCCAGACCAGGGGGCGTCGATGAGCCGGGGCGGTCATCCGATCTTCGCTCGCTACTACGCGCGTACGAGCGGGCTGATGGAGCGCGGCATCGCCGTGCACCGCCGTACGCTACTGGAGCGCCTGTACGGGCGGGTGATCGAGGTCGGGGCGGGCAACGGCATGAACTTCGCGCACTACCCGGCCACGGTCACCGAGGTGATCGCCGTCGAGCCCGAACCTCACCTGCGGCGCCTCGCCGAGCGGCAGGCCGCGAACGCCGAGGTGCCGATCACGGTGCTCGGCGGCCTGGCCGAGGCCCTCCCCGCCCGCGACGGCAGTTGCGACGCGGCCGTCGCATCCCTGGTGCTGTGCAGCGTCCAGGACCCCGACCGCGCGCTCGCCGAGATGTTCCGCGTCCTGCGGCCGGGCGGCCACCTGCGGTTCTTCGAGCACGTCCAGGCGCACACGCCCGTACGACGCCGGATCCAGCGAGCCCTCGACGCGACGATCTACCCCCTGCTCGTCGGCGGCTGCCACTGCGCCCGCGACACCGCCGCCGCCATCGAACGAGCGGGCTTCGCCACCGAACGGCTCGACCCGCTCAGCAGCGCCGACACCCGGCTCCCGTTCCCCGCGTCCCCCCAGATCCTGGGCACCGCGATCCGTACGTCCTCCGGTGATCTTCGTTGAGCGTGTCACGCGGCTTCACCGCCCGCCGGACCGGCGAGTCCGGCCGCCAGGGCAACACCGTCGGCCACTACCTGTGCACCGACCTCGACCGCGCGGCTCCCCGCGACGCTATGCGGCGACAGGTCAAAAGGCCCAGCGCGTCGCCCCGTACGGCTCGTCCGTGGCCACGCCCACGGCGGAGCGGCAGTCGACGCGGAAGAGGTGCCACGGCGCGGGGCCGGCGCTCGGCGCGCTGAACGGTGCCGTGAACGCCTCTCCCGCGACCTCGGCCGGCCAGCCGCCCGTACGGTACAGCGCGGCCGCCCGCTCCAGCCTCGCCGCCTCGCTCACCCTTGATGCCTCGCCCGAGAGCACGAGGTCCAGCCCCGGCAGCCGTACGGAGACGGTGCAGGCCGGGTTGGCCGCCAGGTTGCGTGCCTTGACCGTGTCCAGCCCGCTGGTGAAGTACAGGTCCTCCTCCAGCCAGATGGCGCCGATCCCCGCGGAGTGCGGCCGCCCGTCCGGGCGTACGGTGCCGAGGAAGACCGCCGTGCCCGCGTGCGGCAGGTTCGCGGCGAGCAGCGAGCGCGGGCGGCTCCACGGCATCGCGTCAAACCCGTATCGGTCCAAATTGGTCACCTTGACGGGCACACGTTCGTCCATGTCGGGCCTTCCTAGTGACGGCGAACCACGATCATGCACCGAACGCGTCCCGCGTGGTGGCGGAAAGGATCAGCCGGCGATCCAGTTGCCGTGGAAGCCGTGCGGCACCCGGTCGGGCAGGTGGATCGCCGCGACCGTGTCCAGCGTCGCCGAGTCGAGGATCATCAGGTCGCTGCGCCCGGCCGCGCGGTCATAGACGTACCCCATCAGCACGCCGTCGTCCTCGGCGGCATCAGGTGAGTTGGGCTCGAACACGAACTCCCCGACCTCGCGCCCGCGCCCCAGCGAGCGCTTCGTCGTACGGCCCTGGGCGAAGTCGTGCCGGAACACGGTGTCCGAGGGCGTCCCGCTTTTGTCCGCGAGCCCGGCGGCGTACCCGTACCGGTGCCGGCGGCCGAGCAGCCGCTCGTCGATCCGCGGGTACTCCTGCCCCCGCCCGTCCACGACCTCCTCGCGCACCTTGCCGGCGTTGACGTCGACCGTCCACCGGGCCAGCCCGGGCAGGCAGTCGGTGGGGCCGGCCAGGTTCCGATCGAAGACCTTGTCGTGGCGGATCACCTCGAGCACGATCGCGTCGCCGTCCTCGTACGCGTTGAGCGGGTGGAAGACGTAGCAGGGCTCCACCTCGAACCAGCGGACGTCCTGCGCGCCGCCCGTACGTGGCATGACGCCGACACGTGCCGGATAGTCCGGGTTCCACCGGTACGGCATGCCGGTGTTCGCGCCGACCTTGCGGCCCATCATCGCGGTCATCGGGTCGGGCATCCGCACCTTGCCGATGAGGGCGGACAGCACGAGCCGCACGGGCCCGCGCATGAGCCGGGGGGCGTTGGCTCGCACCGCGGGGCGCGGGTCGAACGTCACCGGCAGGTCATAGAAGATCACGTGCGACTCGGTGAGGGAGAAGTCGTGCATCATCGGGCTGCCGGTCACCTTCACGTCGACCGTACGGCGGGCGCGTCCCTCGGCGTCGATCACCGAGTAGCGGACCTTGTCGCCCCAGCCGAAGAAGTAGGAGACCGCGTGCAGCTCGCCGGTCTTCGGGTCGCGCTGGGGATGTGCGGTGTAGCCGCCGGGCAGGGTGCCGTCGAAGTCGCACGGCCCGACCGTGTCGAGCTCGTCGGTCAGCTCGTAGTTGGCCACGCCGCCCTCGACCAGCGCGAGAGTGCGGCCGGCGTGCCCGATCACGTTGGTGTTGGCGCCGAGGCCGGGGATCGGCGCGCTCGCGGGGCCGCCCTCGTACGGCTCGCCGAGCTGTGCGGCGAGGTTCGGCGAGCGCACCCACCGGTTGCGGTACCACTCGGCCCGCCCGTCGCGCAGGCGCACGCCGTGCACCATGCCGTCGCCCATGAACCAGTGGTACGCGTCGGGGTCGATCTCGGTCGCCGGGTTCGGCCCGTTGCGCAGGTAACGGCCGTCCAGGTGCGCCGGGATGGTCCCGGTCACGGCGAGGTCGGTGATGGTGTGCTCACGCCTGACCGGCGCGAAGTTGCCCTCGAGATACGGATTGCGGCTCATCGCGTCCTCCTCTGTGAAACCAGTCTCTGCGAACCGGCGACATAACGTCGTTATGTATAGAGATAACATTGTTATGGCATGATGGTCAAGTGTGAGCGAGCGAGAATCCGGCCCCCGTGAGCGCATCCTGGACACCGCGATCCGGATGCTGGGCGAGGGCGGCCCAGAGACCCTCCAGGCGCGGCGGCTGGCGTCCGAGGTCGGCATGTCGACGATGGCGGTCTACACGCACTTCGGCGGCATGCCGCAACTCGTGCAGGAGATCGCACGCGAGGGGTTCATTCGGTTCGACGAGCGGCTGGCCGAAGCCCCGCGCGGCGACGACCCGGTCGCGGACCTGCTGGGCCTCGGGCTCGCCTACCGCGACCACGCGCTGGAGAATCCGCAGCTCTACCGGCTGATGTTCGGCCTGACCGCCCCGGCGCAGTCGGGCAAGGCGGGCAAGGACCTGACCGTCTCGGCCATCTCGAGCGACCTGCCCGAGGGTCAGGCCGCGTTCGGGCACCTGCTCGACGCCGTGCGGAGGATCATCGAGTCGGGCCGCGCACGCCAGGAGGACCCCGTACGCGCGGCGGCCCAGATCTGGAGCGCGATCCACGGCTACGTGCTCCTGGAGATCGCCGGCTACTTCGGCGAGGAGGACGGCGGCGTCGAGGGCGTGCTGCTGCCGCTGGGGGTCAAGCTCGCGGTCGGCGCGGGCGATGACCCGGAGGCCGCCGCGCGCTCGGCCGCCCTCATCGCCGGGCGGCGCGCCCGGCGCGGGCCAGGATGACGGCGATCGCGAGGCCGGCTAGCAGCGCCGCCCCGTGGATGTCCTCGGCGGCGGCCATGGCGAGGCCGGTGAGCAGGGCCGCCGCGGCGGCGAGGCGGCCGACCGGCAGGCCGCGCTCGGCCGCGATCCTGGCGAGCCCGGTCGCGACGAAGCCGACCGCGATCAGCGGGTACCAGAGGTTGGAGAGCAGCGCGCCGCACCACAGGAGCAGGATCATCGGAGCGAGCGCGGGCGCCCGCCGGTCCCCCGCCCAGAGCGCCACCGCGATCAGGCCGGCGAGCCCGCAGATCGCGACGGAGTTGCCGCCGCCGTACGGCTGCCATCCGTAGCCGGCCGCCTCCCCCGCCAGGCCGGCGCCGAAGTAGGCGACCAGCCAGGACGGCCGGGTGGCGACCTGCTCGGCGATCACCCCGGCGAGCAGCAGGAACAGCAGGTTCGAGACCGTGCCCGCGACCCCGCCGTCCTGTACGAACAGCGACGTCACCGTGCGCCACCACTCGCCGTGCAGCGCGGCGGGACTCCGCTCCAGGTGCGCGAGCATGCCGTGCACGAAGAACTGGAGCACGTTCGCCGTGGCCGTAACGCCGAAGACCACCGCCGTCACCACGGGAAACCACCGGAGGCCGAGTCGCATCGTCATGCCCCCGAGTCTTCCGGCCCCCGCGAGGCGGGCGTGAGAGTCATCGATCCATCCTCCGGCAGGACAAATGTCAGTACGGGCGGCGCGGGTGGGCATCGGACCCACCAAAGAGCACGATAGTGACGGTCCGTATCGGGACGGATATTGAGTCTGTTTTGTCCGACCTCGATGGCATGCTGGACGAATGCACAACCAGCAGGGGATCAGTGCCGTCATGGTCGGCCGCGCCGATGAGCTGGCCTTCCTCGACACCGCCCTGCGTGACACGCCCGCCGCGCTCCTCGTCGGGGGCGAGGCCGGCGTCGGCAAGACACGGCTGATACGCGAGTTTCTCGACACCGCGCAGCGCCAGGCGGGCGAGCGTGGCCTGCGCGTGCTGATCGGCGGGTGTCTCCAGATCAGTTCCGAAGGTCTCCCGTTCGCGCCGTTCAGCGCCGTGCTCCGCCGGCTCGTACGCGAGATCGGCATCGACGGCGTCACCGCGCTGCTGCCCGGAGGCAATCCGGGCGGGCTGGCCCGGCTGCTGCCCGAGTTCGGCGAGCCGGACACCGAGGCCGCCACCACCGAGGCGCGCACACGCCTGTTCGACCACGTGCTGCTGTTGTTCGAGCGGCTGACCGAGGAGACGCCCGCGGTCCTCGTGATCGAGGACGCGCACTGGGCCGAGCGGTCGACCCGCGACCTGCTCAGCTACCTCATCCGCAACATGCCGCCGGGCCTGCTGGTGATCGTCACCTATCGCTCCGACGAGCTGCACCGCAGCCATCCGCTGCGGCCGCTGCTCGCCGAGCTCGACCGGGCCGGCTGGGTGCGCCGCCTCGACCTCGACCGGCTGCCCCGCCGTGCCGTCGCCCAGCAGACGCGCGACATCCTCGGCCACGCCCCCGCGCCGCGCCTCCTCGACGAGGTGTATGAGCGCAGCGAGGGCAACCCGCTGTTCGTCGAGGCCCTGCTCGGCCGCAACGGCGAGATCCACTGCGAGCTGCCCGAGTCGCTGCGCGACCTGATCCTCGGCAGCGTGCAGCGGCTGCCGGAGGAGACGCAGGAGATCCTCCGGGTGGCCAGCGCGGGCGGCGACCGGGTCGAGCACGCGCTGCTCGCCGCGGTCAGCGGCCTGGACGACACCGGCCTGTCCCGCGTCCTGCGGCCCGCCGTCGCGGCGAACGTCCTGGTCGTGGACGGCGAGGCGTACGGGTTCCGGCACGCGCTCATGCGCGAGGCCATCCACGGCGACCTGCTGCCCGGCGAGCACACGCGCACCCACACCCGGTTCGCCGAGGCGCTGGCCGCCGACCCGGCGCTCGTGCCGCCGGGGCGCGCCGCCGCCGAGCTGGCACACCACTCCTACTCCGCACACGACACCACGTGGGCGCTGGTCAGCGCCTGGCAGGCCGCCCAGGTCGCCAAGGAGGCGACCGCCTACACCGAGTGGCTCAGCATGATCGACCGGGTCCTCACCCTGTGGGAACAGGTGCCGGACGCGGCGGCGCGGATCGGCACCGGCCACGCCGGCGTGCTGGAGAGGGCGATCGAGGCCGCCGAGCTGGCCGGCGAGACCGAGCGCGGCGTGGCCTTCGCCAAGGAGGCGCTGAAAGAGATCGACGACCCGCTGCGTGCGGCCGGGGTGCTGGAGCAGCGCGGCCGGCTGAAGATCCGGCTCGGGCACCGGACCGCGCTGGATGACCTGCGGGAGGCCGCCCGACTCGTCCCGGCACATCCGCCCAGCGTCACGCGTGCGCGGGTGCTCTCCACGCTCGCACAGCACCTCTACCTGCTGCCGAACGGCTCGGTCGAGGGACGCGAACTGGCCGGCGAGGCACTCGCGGTGGCCCGCGAGGCGGGCGACGCGACCGTCGAGGCGCACGCCCTCACCACGATCGCCGCCTGCGACTTCAACGAGAGCACCGCCTACCGCCACCTCGACCTGCTGGCCGAGGCGACCGAGATCTACCGGCGCGGCGCCGACGACTCGGCCATGCTGCGCGTCGCGACCAACGAGTCACACGTCCTGGAGAGCATCGGCGAGCACGAGCGTGCCATCGAGGCCGCCCAGCGCGGCATCGCCCTCGCGCGCAAGCACGGGCAGGCCCGCACCTCGGGCGCGTTCCTCACGATCAACCTCACCGAGCCGCTGCACGCGCTGGGCCGCTGGGACGAGGTGCTGGAGATGACCGAGCACGCGCTGGAGCTGTCCCCGCCGCCGCTCACCCGCGCCTCGTTGCACTGCGCGCTCGGCGAGATCGCTCTCGCACGCGGCGACCTGGCCGGCGCGGCACGCGCGGCCGCCACGCTCGACGCCGTACTGGCTCCGACGTTCTCCCGCACCCAGGAGCTGTTCCCCGCCGTGGCGTTGCGGCTCGGTCTCCGGGTGGCCGAGGGCGACCTCGACGGCGCGCTCGACGTCGTCGAGCACGTCGTCACCGAGCTGCATCCGCCGGTCAGCAACCGCTACGGCTGGCCGCTGATGGCCGCCGCCGCGCACGCCTGCGCCGAGGCGCCCGGCGAGCGCGCGACGTACCTGCTGGGCCTGCTGCGCGACGAGGCGGAGAAGATGCCCGCCCTGGGCCGGCTCCAGCGCGCGCAGGAGCTGGTGGTCACGGCCGAGAGCGAGCGCGCCGAAGGCGACTCCACCCAGGCCCGCTGGGACGAGGTGGCCGCCGCCTGGGAGGAGCTCGGCCAGCCGCACCCGCTGGCGTACGCGCTGTGGCGCGCCGCCGCCGGGGCCGACCGCGACGAGGCCGCCGTACGCCTGCGGAAGGCCGCCGAGCTGGCCGATCAGCTCGGCGCGAAGCCGCTGCTGGAGCGGATCGAGGCGTCCGCACGGCGCGCACGCGTGCCGCTCGGCGGCGTGGCCGGCGGCCAGTCGCTCGGGCTGACCCCGCGCGAGCTGGAGGTGCTGCGCCTGGTCGCCGACGGCCGCAGCAACCGCGAGATCGCCGGGGAGCTGTTCATCTCGGCCAAGACGGCCAGCGTGCACGTCTCCAACATCCTGGCCAAGCTCGGGGTGACCAGCCGGGGCGAGGCCGCGGCGGCCGCGCATCGGCTGGGTCTGGTCTGACGCCGGGGCACCCTGGTAAGCAAGAGGGATGAACTGGTCGGAGATGACGGCCGGGCAGCCCGCGCTCGGAGCGATCGCCCACGGCAAGCTGATCAAACCCGGAGTCCTCCTGGCCGGCACCGTACGCCGGGACGGCTCGGCGCGGATCAGCGGCGTGGAGCCGCTGATCATGGACGGCGTGCTGTGGCTGTCGATGATGCCGATGTCCACCAAGGCGCAGGACCTGCGGCGCGATCCGCGGATCGTGCTGCACAGCATCGTCACCGGGCCCGAGGCCGCCGACGAGATCAAGCTGCGCGGGCTCGCGCGCGAGGAGTCCAGCGGAGACGTGCAGGACCGCTACGCCGCGGCCGTGGCGGCCCAACTCGGCTGGCAGCCGGTCGCCGGTCGGTTCTCGCTGTTCGCCGTCGACATCGACGACCTCACCTACATCTCCTACGACCCGGACAGCGGCGACCAGCACGTGGCGCGGTGGCCCGCCGGCGTGGAGTACGTGCGCGCGGCGGACACGCCCACCAGCCTCCAGCCGCCGCAGCACGTACGCCGGCTGCTCGTCTAGGCGAGCCCGGGGCGCGCCTAGGCACGCTTAGGTCCTATCGGCCCTGGTGAGTGGCGAAGATAGGGCACCCTCCGGATGCGGCGGCGTGCGCCTTAGCCCGAGTGTGAATGGTGTCGGAGAACAACGCAGGAGGACACCATGCATCCCGAGATCACCCAGGCCCTGATGGCCGAGCGTGTGCGCGAGCACCACGCGGCCGCCGCGGTGTGGCGGACCCGCGACGCGCGCCGCCGCCCCCGGATTCTGCCCCGCAGCCCCCGTCTGCGCGCCGCCTGGGCGGCCCGGTGGGCAGCGAAGGCGGCATGACCGCAAATGCCTGGCATGCTGGGAGGCGTGCGCGCACATGAGGTGAGCCCCGCCTTCGTCGGCCGGGAGGCGCAGCTCGCAACGCTCGCGGACGCGTGCGCACGCGCCCGCGACGGCATTCCCGGCGCCGTGCTGCTCGGCGGCGAGGCCGGCGGCGGCAAGACCCGGCTCGTCGACGAGTTCGCCATGCGCGTCGGCGACGACGTGCTCGTCCTGGTCGGCGGCTGCCTCGAACTCAGCACCGCCGGCTTCCCGTACGCGCCCTTCACCGCGGCGCTGCGCCAGCTCGTACGCGAGGCCGGCGCCGCGGAGATCGCCGCGCTGATGCCCCGCGACGGGGCACGCGACCTCGCGCGGCTGCTCCCGGAGTTCGGCGAGCCCCCCGTCGACCGCGACCCCGACAGCGCGCGCGCACGGCTCTTCGAGCAGATGCTCGTGCTGCTCGAACGCCTCGCCGAGAGCCGCCCCCTCGTGCTGGTCATCGAGGACGCGCACTGGGCCGACCGGTCCACCCGCGACCTGCTGACCTTCCTCCTGCGCAACCTGCGGCACGCCGCCGTCCTGGTGATCGTCACGTTCCGCTCCGACGAACTGCACCGCGGCCACCCGATGCGACCGGTGATCGCCGAACTCGAACGCATCGAGGGCGTGATCCGGCTCGACCTGCCGCGCCTGACACGCACCGAGACGGCCGGGCAGCTCGCCGGCATCCTCGGCCGCGTCCCAGAGCCCGCGGTGATCGACCTGGTGTACGAGCGCAGCTCGGGCATCCCGCTGCTCGTCGAGGCGACCGCGGACGAGCCGGCCAGCGGGATGCCCCAGTCCGTACGCGACCTGGTGCTCACCGCGGTGAACACCCTGCCCGAGGAAACCCAGGAGCTGCTGCGTCTCGCCAGCACGGCCGGCGTACGGTTCGGGCACACGCTCCTCGTCGCGGTCGCCGACCTTGGCGAGACCGCCCTGGCGTCGGCGCTGCGGCCGGCCGTCGACGCGAACGTCCTGATCGCCGACGAGGAGACGTACGCCTTCCGGCACGCGCTGATCTGGGAGGCGATCCACGACGAGCTGCTGCCGGGCGAGCACGGGCGGGTGCACCGCAGGTTCGCCGAGGCGCTGGAGGCGGACCCGTCGCTGAGCCTGGCCGGGCGGCCGTCCGTCGAGATCAGCATGCACTGGGCACGCGCGCACGACCACGAGCGCGCGCTGCCCGCGGCCTGGCAGGCCGCGTGTGAGTCGGCCTCGGCGTTCGCCTGGGCCGAGCAGTTGCAGCTCCTCGAACGCGTGCTCGAACTCTGGGACCGGGTGCCCGACGCCGAGGAGCGGATCGGGGCGAGTCACGTCTACGCGCTGCGCAAGGCCGCGCAGGCCGCCAGCGCCTGTGGCGAGCCCGAACGCGGCATGGCGTTCGTGCGCGCCGCCCTCGCCGAGGTCGACGAGAGGACCGATCCGGAGAGCGTCGCGCTCCTGCTCAAGCGCCGCGCGGCGCTGACCGTGCACCTCGGGCGCACCGGCGGGGTCGAGGATCTGCGCCGGGCCGAGCGCCTGGTCCCCGAACCCTCCGTCGTACGCGCCGAGGTGCTGTCCCCGCTGGGCGGCGTGCTGCTCCTGCTCGGCCGCTACGACGAGGCGCAGCGGATCAACGAAGAGACGATCGCGCTGGCCGAGCGGTTCGAGGACGAGTGCTCCGTCGCGGAGGCGCTGAACAACCTCGCCATCGCCGACGCGGTCGGCGGCCGGTTCGGCGAGGCGCTGGCACGCCTGGACGTCGCGCGTGCGCGGGCCGAGCACGCGGGCGACCACGACTGCATACTCCGGTCGATGGTCAACACCGCCGACGCACTGGAGGCGAGCGGCAACTCCGCGGCGGCGGTCGAGACCGCGAAGCAGACGCTCACACTGGCCGAGTCGCTCGGCCAGGCACGCGTCAAGGGCAACGTCGCGGCGAGCAACCTCGCGGAGGCGCAGATCTCGCTCGGCCGCTGGGACGACGCCGTGGAGACGTTCGAGCGCGCCATGGAGCTGTCACCCACGCCCAGCCTGCGCGCCCAGCACCTGCTGAACCGGTGCCAGATCGCGGTCGCACGCGGCGAGAGCGAGGCGACGGCCCGCATCATGACCGAGCTCGAGACGCTGTCGGCGGCCGACGACCCGTACGTGCAGCAGGTGCTGCCGCTGGCCGGCCTCGCGATCGAGTGGCGGCTCGCCGAAGGCGACGTCCCCGGCGCGGTCGAGGCGACCGGCCGCGCCGTCACCGGTCACGACCTCAACCGAGACGTACGGCACACGTGGCCGATCCTGACCGCCGGTCTGCGTGCGGCCGCCGAGGCCCACGACGGCGCGCTCGCGGAGAAGCTGCACGCCGTCGCCGAGGCGACGCCGGCCTACGGTCCGGTCATGGCGGCGCGGCGCACGACGGCGGCCGCGGAGTTCGCGCGCGCCGGCGGCACCCTCGACCGGGCCGCGTGGGCCGACGCCGCCGCCGCGTGGGAGGCGCTGGACCATCCCTACCCGCTGGCGTACGCGCTGCTGCGGGCGGGCGAGGCCGCCCTGGCCGACGGAGCGGACGGCCGCCGGGACGAGGCGGCGGAGCTGCTGTGCCGGGCCGTGGAGTTGACCGGCCGCCTGGGCGCGCGACCGCTGCGGGCCGAGATCGACCTGCTCGCCCGGCGGTCGCGGCTGACGGTGGTGACCACGACCGCCGCGGGCCGGCCGGAGTTCGGGCTGACCCCGCGGGAGCGGGAGGTGCTACGCCTGGTGGCGGAGGGCCGCAGCAACCGAGAGATCGCCGAGGAGCTGTTCATCTCCGCCAAGACGGCCAGCGTGCACGTGTCCAACATCCTTGCCAAGCTCGGTGTGGCCGGCCGCGGCGAGGCCGCCGCGACCGCGCACCGCCTGCGGCTGACCTAGCCCTCCTGGGCCGGCCGGCCCAACAGGCTCTCCTGGCTCGGCAGGCTCTGCTGGTTCTCTTGGCTCGGCTGCGTCGCCGGGTTCTGCTGCTCCGGGACGCGCGCCACGCAGAAGACGGTCTGGCCGAAGGGCGGCCGGATGATCCGCTCGATGGCGCGGGTGGCCGGTACGACGGTGCGGTCATAGATCTTGACCAGCTTCGGGTCGGGGTAGCCGGCGCCGCCGCGGCGTACCGCGGCCCACCAGGCGATGCCGCCGAGGAAGTTGATCGGCTTGAGCACGTCGATGCCGAGCCCGGCGCCCTTGACCGTGGCCTCGAGGGTCTTGGGGGTGTAGCGGGTGACGTGGCCGACCTTGCGGTCGAAGTCGCCGTAGAGCTGCATGTAGCCGGGCACCCAGATGACGATGCGGCCGCCGGGCTCCACCACGGCGGCGAGGTCCTTCAGCGCCTGCACGTCGTCCTTGATGTGCTCCAGGACGTTCATCATGACGACGGTGTCGACCTTGCGCCTGATCTTGATCTCGGCGGGCAGCGCGAGATCGAGCACCTCGACGTCGTCGTTGCCCTGGTAGCGCTTGGTCAGCTGCTCGACGCAGTAGGTGTCGTTGTCGCTGACGACGAGGTAGTCGAGGCGGCCGGCGAACTGCTCGGAGAAGTGCCCGAGCCCGGAGCCGACCTCCAGCAGCGACTTTCCGACGTGCGGTGCCACCGTGTCGTATTCGTACTGGCGGTAGTTGCGCGCCTCGTCGCCGCCGAGATGGTTCTCCAGCTGCCCTTCGCCGGCGGCGGGCTGGTGCTCGCCGTCGAAGGTCTCCGGCGCGTCCCGGCGGCTGCCGAGCAGGCCGAGGAGCGAACGTGCGAGGGAATTCTTCTTGGCTGGTGGCATGCGATCACTCGCTGATGTCGATGAATGGGATCCCGGCAACGGCAATGGCAACGGGCGCGCGTCAGTCTATCCACAGAAAATCCGTGCCGTGACGGCGTTGCGTGCCCGCCCGGCCCGGCGAACTCCCGGCGATTCCCATCGAACTCCCAGACTCCTCCATCGGCCTACACAACCCCGTTCGCTTGAGTGATGTGCGTCAACCTCAGGAGGAGTCGAAGATGAAGAAACTGGTTATCGGCGGCGTGTCCGCGCTCGCGGTCGGTGCCGTCGGCACCGGTATCTACCTTGCGGGTCCGGCCTCGGCGGGCGGCAACACCGACCTCGCGGCGGCGTCGGAGCAGGTGGCCGGGCAGGTCGCCGGAGAGCCCGCCGCCGACCAGCAGGCGGGCCAGCAGGCGGGCAAGGACGGCAAGAACGCCCGCCAGCGGCCCCGCATCCGGCGGCTCGTCCGCCGTGGCGTGCACGGCGAGGCCACGGTGCGCACCAAGAAGGGCTTCGTCCAGATCGCCTGGCAGCGCGGGCAGGTCACGGGCAAGAGCGGCGGCACCCTGACCGTACGCAGCCTGGACGGCACCGTCTGGCAGTGGCAGTCCGACGGCAAGACCCGGGTGCGCAAGGGCGGCCAGAAGTCCGCGGTCGCCAATCTCGCGACCAATGACTTCGTCGTGGTCGCCGGGACGGTCGGGCCGGGCAACAAGCACGCCGCCAGGGCCGTGATCGTGCCCAAGAAGGTGCCCGCCAGGGCGACGCAGACGCCGAAGCCGGCGCCGACCAACAGCTGATCGTCAGGGGTGGCGGCGCACGCCCCCGTGTGGCCTGACCAGGCCACACGGGGGCGTCACGCATCCGGGCGCACCCGCACACGCGCGATGATGGGGCCGATGGACAAACCACGTGTACTCGTCGTTGACGACGAGCCGAACATCCGGGACCTCGTCGAGGTCGCGCTGCGCTTCCACGGGTTCGACGTGAGCACGGCCGGCACCGGCGACGAGGCGCTCAAGCGCGTACGCGAGGGCGAGCCGCAGCTCATCGTGCTCGACGTCATGCTGCCCGACCTCGACGGATTCGAGGTGTGCCGGCGGCTGCGCACCCAGGGCGACGAGACGCCGGTCATCTTCCTCACCGCGCGCGACACGCCCACGGACACGGTCACCGGGCTGACGCTGGGCGGCGACGACTACGTCACCAAGCCCTTCTCGATCGACGCCCTGGTCGCCCGCGTACGCGCGGTGCTGCGGCGCACCGGGCGCGAGCCGGCCGAGGAGATCCTCCGCGTCGCCGACCTGGAGCTGGACGAGGCGCGCTGGACGGTACGCCGGGCGGGCGCCGAGGTCGAGCTGTCCCCCACCGAGTTCCGGCTGCTGGCCTACCTGATGCACAACCCGGGCCGGGTGCTGACGCGCGCCCAGCTCCTGGAGAACGTCTGGGGCTGGGACCACTCGCCGTCCTCCCCCGTCGTGGAGACCTACGTCAGCTACCTGCGCCGCAAGATCGGGCCGGACCTGATCCACACCCAGCGTGGCGTCGGGTACGCCCTGCGGCCCTCACCCCCGTCATGAGGTCGCTCAACGCCCGGCTGATGGCCGGCATGCTCGCGGTCACCGCGGTCGGCATGGTGCTGATGGCGCTGGTCAGCACGGTCGCGCTGCGCGGATATCTCATGCACCGGGTGAACGGCCAGCTACAGACGGTGCAGCGGCGGCCGGCGCTGGCCAAGATCGGCGACAGCGTCGCCCCGGCCCGTTACATCATCCTCAACATGACGCCGGACGGGACCGTACGCGCGGTCAGCGGCGGCGACCCGGACCCCGCCGAGGCGATCCGGCAGGCGCGGCGGATCGGGCCGTCCCGCCTCTACGACGAGGCGGCGGGCGGGCGGCCGTTCTCGATGG
Source organism: uncultured Actinomycetota bacterium (assembly GCA_963799975.1). Classification (GTDB taxonomy): domain Bacteria; phylum Actinomycetota; class Actinomycetes; order Streptosporangiales; family Streptosporangiaceae; genus Actinoallomurus. The sequence continues at coordinate 3,902,019 of CAWCZF010000006.1, forward strand.
GGCCGATGCGCGCGGTCGCGCGGGTCGGCCAGCGCGGGCGGGTCAACATCGTCGTCGCGCCGCTCGGGGAGATCCGCGCCTCGCTGGCCTGGCTGATCATCACCGAGCTGCTCACCAGCGCGGTGATCCTCGGCGTGCTGGCGCTGCTCGGGCGGTGGCTGATCGGCCGCGGGCTCGCACCGCTGTCGCGGATGGCCACCACGGCGCAGAGCATCGCCGCCGGCGGCGATCTGCGCGCCCGCATGGAGGAGTCCGAGACCGAGGTGGGACGGCTCGCGGGCGCGGTCAACGTCATGCTCGGCCGGATCGAGCAGGCGTTCGTGGCGCGCGTACGGTCCGAGTCGAAGGTGCGGGAGTTCGCCGCGGACGCCTCGCACGAGCTGCGCACCCCGCTCACCACCATCCGCGGCTACTCCGAGCTGTACGAGCAGGGCGCGGTCGACGCGGATGAGGCGATGCGCCGGATCTCGGCGGAGTCGACGCGGATGCGGCGTCTGGTCGAGGAACTGCTGGAGCTGGCACGCCTCGACAAGGGCTCCGCGCTGACGATCGAGCGCGTCGACCTCGCGGCGCTCGCGCGCGACGCGGTGGCCGACGCGGCGGCGGTGGAGCCGGACCGGCCGCTGGCGCTCGACGCCCCGGAGTCCATGGTCGTCATGGCCGACGAGGGCCGGATCCGGCAGGTCCTGGCCAACCTGCTCGCGAACGTACGCGCGCACACGCCGCCGGGGACCCCGGCGGTCGTACGGCTGAGCGAGACGGCGACCACGATGACCATCGAGGTGGCCGACGAGGGGCCGGGGATGGCGCCGGACGAGGCGGCGCGGGCGTTCGACCGGTTCCACCACGCGTCCGGGGGCGGCGGGTCGGGCCTGGGGCTGGCGATCGTGGCCGCCATTGCCGCGGCGCACGGCGGGGGCGCCCGGCTCAGGTCCTCACCCGGGTCCGGCACCGGGGTCCGGATCGAGCTGCCGCGCGGCGGGCAGGTGCTCGAAGGCGTAGTACAGCGCGATCACTCCGAACAGCACCAGCGCGGCCACCGGTGAGACGAACGCGAGGAACACGGCCACGACGTAGCCGAAGAACCCGACCCCGAACCGCGGGATCGACCGTCGTACGGCGCCGGAGTCCAGCCGCTCGTCGAGCATCCGCGGGTGGGAGACCGCGTACCACCACACCGCGGAGAAGCAGATCGACATCGCGGTCATCAGCAGGCCGTACACGATCATGACGGTACGCGCGTCGCCGCCGCGCAGGTGCGCGCCCAGCTCGTCGCCGACCAGCGCGGTCGGGAAGGGCGTCACGCCGACGAGCATGAGCAGCAGCAGGTTGAGCACGAGCAGCGTCCGGTCCACCCGGACGATGTGGGTGAAGATCGTGTGGTGGTTGAGCCACATGATGCCGATCGACAGGAAACTCACCACGTACGCGAGGTAGGACGGCCAGATCTCCAGCAGGCGGTGCGCCAGCGCGCCTTCGCCGCCGGGCGCCTTCAGCTCCAGCGCCAGCAGGGTGATCGCCACGGCGAAGACGCCGTCGCTGAAGGCCTCCGTCCGTTTCCCATCCATGAATGGGAGTTTGCCGCATGCCGTGGCTACTGGCGGGTAGAACTCAAGAGTAACTTCCTATCGAGGTGATCGCCGTGAACCATGTGGACGAACGCACTGCCCGGCGCGTGGCCGAGGAGGCTCGCCAAACCGAATGGGAGCTGCCCAGCTTCGGCAAGCAGCTCTTCCTCGGCGACTTCCGGCTGGACCTGATCCACCCGCATCCCGAGGGCACGGAGGAAATGCGGCGCAAGGGAGAGGAGTACCTCACCCGGGTCCGCGCGTTCTGCGAGACCAAAGTGGACGCCCGGATCATCGAACGCGAGTCCCGCATCCCCGACGACGTCGTCAAGGGCATGAAGGAGCTGGGCGCCTTCGGGATGAAGATCCCGCAGGACTACGGCGGGCTCGGCCTGAGCCAGCTCTACTACAACCGGGCGCTGATGCTCTTCGGCTCCGCCCACCCCGCGCTCGGCGCGATGCTGTCGGCCCACCAGTCGATCGGCGTGCCGCAGCCCGTCAAGCTGTTCGGCACCGACGAGCAGAAGCGCACGTACCTGCCCCGCTGCGTGCACGAGATCAGCGCGTTCCTGCTGACCGAGCCGGACGTCGGCTCGGACCCGGCGCGGCTGCACACGAGCGCGGTCCCGGACGGAGACGACTACGTCCTCGACGGTGTCAAGCTCTGGACCACCAACGGCGTGGTCGCGGACCTGCTCGTCGTCATGGCACGCGTGCCCGCGTCCGAGGGACACCGCGGCGGCATCACCGCGTTCGTCGTCGAGGCGACCGCGGACGGGATCACCGTGGAGAACCGCAACGCCTTCATGGGCCTGCGCGGCATCGAGAACGGCGTGACGCGCTTCCACGAGGTGCGGGTGCCGGCCGCGAACCGGATCGGCAAGGAGGGCCAAGGCCTGAAGATCGCCCTGACCACGCTGAACACCGGGCGCCTCTCGCTGCCGGCCATGTGCGCCGGCGCGGCGAAGTGGAGCACGATGATCGCCCGCGAGTGGTCGGCCGTACGCGTCCAGTGGGGGCGGCCGGTCGGCGAGCACGAGGCGGTCTCGTCCAAGATCTCCTTCATCGCCGCGACGTCGTACGCGCTGGAGGCCATGCTCGACCTGTCCAGTTCGCTGGCGGACGAGGAGCGCGGCGACATTCGGATCGAGGCGGCGCTGGCCAAGCTGTACGCCTCGGAGATGGGCTTCCTGATCGCCGACGAGCTGGTCCAGATCCGCGGCGGGCGCGGCTATGAGACCGCCGAGTCGCTGGCCGCGCGCGGCGAGCGCGGGGTGCCCGTCGAGCAGCTCGCCCGCGACATGCGCATCAACCGGATCTTCGAGGGCTCCTCGGAGATCATGCGGCTGCTCATCGCCCGCGAGGCGGTGGACGCGCACCTGTCGGTGGCCGGCGACATCATCGATCCCGACGCCGACCTGCCCAAGAAGGCCGCCGCGGTGCGCAAGGCCGGCGGCTTCTACGCCAAGTGGCTGCCGACGCTGGTCACCGGCGCGGGGCAGCGGCCGGGGTCGTACTCGGAGTTCGGCCCGCTGGCCAAGCACCTGCGCTACGCCGAGCGCGCGTCGCGCAAGCTGGCACGGTCGGTGTTCTACGCGGCCGGGCGCTGGCAGGGCAAGCTGGAGCGCAAGCAGGGCTTCCTCGGCCGCATGGTCGACATCGGGGCCGAGCTGTTCGCGATCAGTGCGGTCTGCGTACGCGCCAAGGCCGACGACCGGCCGGAGGCGTACGAGCTGGCCGAGGCGTTCTGCGCCCAGGCGCAGGTGCGGATCGGCGAGTTGTTCGACCGGCTCTGGAACAACACCGACGACCTGGACGCCAAGCTCGCCAAGAAGATCCTCGCCGGGCGCTACACCTGGCAGGAGGAGGGCGTCCTGGACCCGTCCATCCCGGGTCCGTGGATCTCCGCGGCCGAGCCGGGTCCGTCGGAGCTGGAGAACGTGCACCGTACGCTGGGCTGATCCGTCGTATCGCGCGGCCCCGTCGCCCTAGGCGCGGGGCCGCGCGAGGAACTCCTCCAGCCGGTCGAGCACCGCGGCGGGCCGCTCCTCGGCGAGAAAGTGGCCGCAGTCCTCGATCATCGCGCCGGTGACGTCCTCGGCGTACTCGCGCCAGACCTCGACCGCGTCGATCGTCTTGAGGAAGCTGTCCTCGCCCCAGAGCGCCAGCACCGGCATGCGGAGCTTGCGGCCGTGGTCGGCGTCGTCGTGCTCCTGGTCCAGGTCCGCGGCGCGGTAGTCGTCGAAGCCGCAGCGCAGCGCGCCCGGCCGGGCCGCCGCGCGCACGTACTCGGCGATGTCCTCCTCCGGCAGCGGCACGTGGGCCCAGTCGTCGATGAGGAAGCGGACGTAGGCGTCGGTGTTCGCACCGGCGAGGAGCTCGGGCAGGTCCGGCTGGAGATGGAACAGCCAGTGCCAGGTGCCGCGCGCGAGGCTCGCGTCCATTCGCCGCCACATCTCGCGGGTCGGGATGACGTCCATGACGGCGAGCCGCTCGACGTCGGCCGGGTGGTCGAGCGCCCACCGGTGCGCGACGCGCGCGCCACGGTCGTGCCCGACCACGGCCGCCCTCTCATGGCCGAGCGCGCGCAGCAGCCGGTGGAGATCCTCGGCCTTGGTGCGCTTGTCGTGACCATCCCTTGGCATCGCGCTGCGGCCGTATCCGCGCAGGTCGGGGACGATGACGGTGTACGCGCGGCTGAGCGGGCGAACGAGGTGGCGCCAGCAGTGCCCGGTCTGCGGCCAGCCGTGCAGCAGGACGAGAGGCGGCCCGTCGCCCTCCTGGCGGTAGTACATCCGGATCCCGTTGACCGTGGCGATCGGCATGTTCCTAACTCCCTTAGACGGTTATATCCAAGCCTAACCGTATGATGGGGTTATGGGCGACTGGGTGTGGGACGGCGGGCGGCCGAGCCTCGACCTGCTGAACACGGTGCGCGACCGCGTGAACCGTCCTCGGGACACGCTGCGCACCCCGGCCGACCTGTCCGCCTGGCTGGCCGAGGCGGGCCTGCCTGCCGGGCCCGGCGCCGGGCCGGACGCCCTGGCGGCGGCGCGCAGACTGCGTGCCGCGATCGACGCCCTGGCGTTTCCCGGCACGGCGGCGGACGGCCTGGCGTCGGACGTCTGGCCGCCCGGGACCGGGGCCGGGCCGGACGCCTTGGCGGCGGACGTCGCCGTGTCGGTGGTCAACGCGGCGGCGGCGGACGCGCCGCCCGGGCCGCGGCTGACCCTGTCCGGCGGCCATCCGGTGGCCCTAACGCCGGAGCCGTCGCCGGCGAGCGCCCTCGGCCTGGTCGCGGTGGACACGATCGACCTGCTGACCGGCCACGAACGGCTTCGCGTGTGCGCGGCGGGCGACTGCGGCATCCGCTTCGCCGACCGCTCCCCCGCGCGCAACCGCCAGTGGTGCTCGATGCGCCGCTGCGGCAACCGCACGAAGGCCCGCCGCCACTACGCGCGCTCCTGACGCGTCGCCGCCTCAGATCGGCGGCACGCGTTCCCGTCGCATCCGCGGCTGGCGGGAGTCGCGCTCGGTGAGCCGTTCCCACGCGGCGTCGCGCTGTGCCTCCAGCTCACGTACGCGCCGTTCGAGCGCGACGATGTGCCGGATCGCCGCGAGCGTGATGCCCTCCTGGGCCAGCTGGATGACCCGGCGGATCCGGCCGATCTCGTGATGGGAGTAGCGCCGGTGCCCGCCGGGCGTGCGGCTGGGCCGCACCACCTCGAAGCTGTCGAGGCGATGCAGGAACCTGGGTCGGGTGCGGAGGATCTGGGCGGCTTGACCGACCGAGTAGCGCGGCCGGTGCTCTTCGTCATTGAGGACCATGGCGCGAGACATCGCAGCATGATCGGTCAACCGGCACGATCGCCACACGCCCGTGGTTGTGAGCTCTTTAACCTTGTCGGCCAGGTGGCGGACCGCCGGCCCGCACGCGTGCCGGTCACCGGCCGGATCCCATGCGCCGGTAAAGGCGCACGGTGATAATGAGCCATGCGCGTATGGCTCACAACGCACGGCCCGTGGATCGCCGCTTCCGCGGTCGCCGCCGCTGCTGCCACTGGCGCGTTTCTGGCTTTGCGTTACCGGGGAATTCAGTACGCCGATTCGGCCGCTTCGGTATTCGGCGGCGTGGTCGTCGTCGCCGGCCTGCTCGTCTGGGCCAAACGCGCGACCACGGCGCGCCGTACGGCGGCGCGGTCCACGCCGGAACAACTGCGCCAGGCGCAGGGAATGCTCGCCAACCTGGTGTTACGCGACTGGCAGCAGGAGATCAGGGCCCGCGGACTCGCCAATCCCGAACCCCTCGCCGTGCGCTGGAACCTCACCGAACTCCCGGTCACCAGGACCAATGACGTTCCGGCGCGTACCGGCGGACTGCTGGCGCTGCTCAAACGCGGTCAGCCCCGGTTCAGCGGCCGGACCGACCGGATCGAGGCGATGGTCGAGCAGTTCCGGCGACTGCCCCGGCAGCGACTCGTGATCCTCGGCTCGGCGGGCATGGGCAAGACGACGCTCGCCGTCCTGCTCGTACGCGAACTCCTCCGGAGCCGCGAGGACGCCGCGCCGGTCCCGGTCCTGGTCTCGCTCTCCTCCTGGGATCCCGATCGGACCGACTTCGCCGACTGGCTGACGAACCGGCTGGAGGAGACCTATCCGGCCCTGCGCGCCGCCGACTTCGGCCCTGGGGTGACCAGGTCCCTGGTCGAGCTCGGGCGGCTGATCCCGGTCCTCGACGGCCTGGACGAACTGCCCGCCGACGTACGGCCGCGTGCCGTGGCCGGGCTGAACGCCGCTGTCGCCGCCTCGGACCCGCTGATCCTGACCTGCCGGACCGCCGAATACCAGGAGATGGTCGCGCACCCGTACGGGCACGCGCTGACGAGCGGAGCGGTGATCGAACCGGCGTCGCTCAGCCCCGACGACGTGGCCGCCTACGTCGCCGACCGGCTGCCGCCGGGTATCGGCGGAAGCTGGCCTGCGCTGATCTCCCGCATCCGGACCGACCGGACCGGCGCGCTGTCGCGAGCGATGGAGACGCCGCTGGCGGTCGCGCTGTTGAGCAAGGTCCACGTCGAGACCAGGACCGACCCGGCGCCGCTGCTCGACCCGGCGTGCTTCCCCGACGTCGAGAGCGTCACCGACCACCTCTTCGATCACCTGATCGAGGCCGCGATCGACACGAACCGGCCGGCCGCCAACGCCCGCAGGGGGCGGCGGCGCTGGAATCCGGCGCGCACCCGGCGATGGCTCTCGTTCCTCGCCCGCGACCTCGACGCCAAGCAGAGCACCGACCTGACCTGGTGGACCCTGCGCGACGCGATACCGCTCTGGCTGCTCCGTCTCGCCGTCGGCCTGGGCATCGCCCTGCCGTGCTGGCTGATGACGCAGGGGGCCGATTCGGCGGACCCGCTCATACCCTTCACCTTCGGTGTGCTCGGCGGCGTCCTGGTCGACGACATCCGTGCGCCGGCCGGGCCGACGCGCGCACGGCTGCGTGCCCTCACCCCCAGCGCCCTGGCAGCAACGGCATGCGGTTTGATCCTCATGGCGAGCCTCCCCGCAGCCGACGACGTGGGCACGAGGATGCGGCTGAGCGTCATCCTGGGAGTCCTGTTCGGGCTCAGCGTCCACCTTCTGAGTCGTGGGGCGGCCATCCGCGACCGGGCACAGCGTCGCGGTGCCCTTCGCCGAGGGCTTGCCGCCGATGCTCTCCTCGGCGTTCTGGTGATCGGGCTGCTCACCATCGACACCACCGGCTCCTTCGTGCCAGGCCTGTACGGCATGGCGTTCGCCGCGGCGTTCGCGGTCCAGCGATTTGCCCACGCTCGGCCGATGAACCGCTTCGGCGCTCGCATCGCGACCTCGGTGGCGGTCGGCATCACGTTCGGCCTGTCAGCGGGACGGGTGTCAGGTCTTTATTTCGGCATGCTCATCGGGCTTCTGGCCGGTCTGTTGAAGATCTTTGGCAATGAGCCGAGATTCGTCGATGTACGGGTGGCCGGCAGAGTCGGGTCATTGATCAGAAAAAGCCTCGTCGGAGTCTCGTTCGGCGTCGCGACAGGAGCGACTGCCGCAGTGACCTTCGCTTCGCCCATCCCCGACTCACGGTTGGAACTTCTCGAACTGTTGTGGCTGGGAGCCTATTTCGGCCTGGCGCTCGGGTTCCTGGAATGGGCGGGCAGACCTCTCAGGAGCGAGCGACCGCAGACCGCGAGACTGAGCCTGGGCAAAGATCTGAGGTTCACCCTGCTGAAAGCCTCGCTGGTGGTCGCTGCGATGATCTTGGCGAGACTCTCAGGGCCCCATGGCAGCGATCCCGCCTGGGTCTTCGATGGCCTGGGCTTCTTCTCCGGCGCGGGAGTGCTGGTCGGGGCGGTGAGTGCGGGCACGCTCTACCTGGTCACCGTCCTGCACCTCACGCTCTGGCGCAGGACGCCGTGGCGGCTGATGCGGTTCCTGGACGACGCGCACGAGCTGGGGCTGCTGCGCCGGGTTGGTCCCGTTTACCAGTTCCGGCACGTCAGTTTCCAGCGGTACCTCGCGCGTACGAGCCGACGCTGAGCGTGGCCCCTACGATGTGGCGGATGAGTACCCCAGGCCGGGACGAGCCGGCGCCCGCGACGTACGTGGCGCGGTTTCCGCGGCTCCAGCCGGCCTTGATGATCGCGTTCGGGGTCCTGCTGCCCGCCAGGGTCTTCTGGGCGGCGCTGACCGACCGGTCCGCCGCGAACCTCGTGTACGCGCTGCTCGGGCTGCTGGTCCTGGGCACCCTCCCCTGGCTCGGCCTCACGCGCCTGCGCCAGGGCGCCAAGAACGGCTGGGTCGCGCTGTCCGCCGGCCCCGACGGTGTCTCCTTCGCCCGCGAGTCCGGCGGCCCGGTCCACTTCCGCTGGGAGGAGATCGACGCGTTCGTGCTCTTCTCCCGGCGTACGGGATCGGCGCGCGGCGTCGTCCGGTGCGTCGGGGTGCGCCTGCGCCCGGCCGACTCCGAGGTCGCGGGCGAGCCGCCTCGCGCGGCCGGTACGGCGGTCGACTTCCACACCGAGGCACGCGGCTGGGGCTTCACGCGCACGCGCCTGAAGGAGGCGGTCCACACGTACGCCCCTGACGTGCGGGTGGCCGAACACCCCTCGACCGACTACGAAAGCCTGGTCGGCAGCGGCGACGCGGGTTCACGGTCGTGACGGTGCCCCCGGCCCGGCCGGGCAAGGGGCACCGCACGACGCGACGCGCCTACACGCGCTCGATGATCGTGGCGTTGGCCTGGCCGCCGCCCTCGCACATCGTCTGCAGCCCGTAGCGGCCGCCCGTACGCTCCAGCTCGTGCAGCAGCTTGGTCATCAGGATCGAGCCGGTGGCGCCCAGCGGGTGCCCGAGCGCGATGGCGCCGCCGTTCGGGTTGGTCTTCTCCAGTGACGCGCCGGTCTCCTTGGCCCAGGCAAGCGGCACCGGCGCGAACGCCTCGTTGACCTCGAACACGTCGATGTCCTCGATCGACAGGCCGCTGCGGCGCAGGGCCTTCTCGGTCGCCGGGATCGGGCCGGTCAGCATGTAGACCGGGTCCGAGCCCTCCACGACGAGCGAGCGGATGCGCGCCCGCGGCGTCAGGCCGTGCTCGCGTACCGCCTCCTCCGAGGCGATCAGCAGCGCGCCCGCGCCGACGGAGATCTGCGAGGCCACCGCCGCGGTGAGCTCCCAGCCCTCGCGCAGCGCGTCCAGGCCGGCCATCTTCTCCAGCGTGGTGTCCGGCCGCGCGCCCTCGTCCTTGGTCACGCCCGAGACCGGTGCGATCTCCCGGTCGAAGTAGCCCGACTCGATCGCGTTCACCGCGCGCCGGTGGCTCTCCAGGGCGAACTGCTCCAGGTCGCCGCGCTTGAATCCCCACTTCTCGCACATGAGCTGCGCGCCGCGGAACTGGGAGATCTCCTGGTCGCCGTAGCGCGCGGCCCAGCCCTCGCCGTACGGGAAGGGCATGCCCTTCTCCAGCGCCATCACGACGTTGGAGCCCATCGGCACCATGGCCATGTTCTCCACGCCGGAGGCCACGACGAGGTCCTGGGTGCCCGAGAGCACGCCCTGCGCGGCGAAGTGGATCGCCTGCTGCGACGAGCCGCACTGCCGGTCGATGGTCACGCCCGGGACCCGCTCGGGCAGGCCGGCCGACAGCCAGGCCGTACGCGCGATGTCGAGGGACTGCGGGCCGACCTGCATGACGCAGCCCATGATCACGTCGTCGACCGCTTCGGGGTCCACGCCCGTGCGCTCGACGAGCTCCTTCAGCACGTGCGCGGCCAGGTCGGCCGGATGCGCGGCCGCCAGTGCGCCCTTCTTCGTGCCCACGGGGGTACGGACCGCGCCGACGATGTACGCCTCGGCCACGACGCCTCCAAATTCTCTTGTCGTCAATACCGAACACTATTCGGTCAGTACGAGGTTACCTCGCCTGGCCACCTCGTTCATGTGACCCTGCTCTCCCTGCGGCGGCAACCTCGACCAATGCTGAGGTTTAGCCTGGACGCATGGAGCAACCGCCCTGGGACGCACGCGAGCTGACCGTCGGCCAGGTGTCCGCGCGCAGCGGTGTCGCCGTCTCGGCCCTGCACTTCTATGAGCGTAAGGGACTGATCCACAGCCGGCGTACGGCGGGCAACCAGCGCCGCTATCCGCGCGACGTGCTCCGCCGCGTCGCCTTCATCCGGGTGTCGCAGCGCGTCGGCATCCCGCTGGGCGACATCCGCGACGCCCTGGCCGAGCTGCCGCGCGAGCGCACGCCCACGCCGGATGACTGGGCACGCCTGTCGTCCGCCTGGCGCGGTGAGCTGGACGCGCGGATCGCCCAGTTGCAGCGGCTCCGCGACGACCTCACCGGATGCATCGGGTGCGGTTGCCTGTCGCTGCACCAGTGCCGGCTGTCCAACCCGAGCGACCGCCTCAGCGCGCGTGGCCCGGGCCCGCACCGCCTGCTCACCGGCGAGCCGCCGGCCTCCTGAGCGCGGCGGGCTACGCTCGCCCTGGCCGGCCTCGCCGCCGCCCGTGCTGATGCCGGAGCCGGTTGCCGCCGTGCAGGTGCCGCACCACGAGCAGGACGACGAGCCAGCCGGGGAACGCCAGGAACACGTGGCCCGCGATCCCCGCGCCCGCGACGATGGCCACGGCGGCGATCACGCCGGCCACCGCGATCAACCGCATCCGGGTCGTGGACCACGCGGCCGTGCCGGACTTGCTCTCGGCCGGAGCCGGGGCGGGCAGGTCCACGGTCAGCGCCCGCAGCTCGCCCATCGTCTTGGCCGCGATGGCCGTCGCGCTGCGCTCGTCGTACTCCTCCAGGGTCAACCGGCCGAGGGCGTACTGCTCGCGCAGGATGTCCGCGACCTGGTCGCGGTCACGGTCGGCGGCCCGAAGCGTGTCGTCCATATCCCGATTAGACCCCACGCGCGCCGCCGCGTCATCGGCTCGCGGGTGGTAGCGCGTCCACCCGCGGGTGGAGTCCGCTCAGCCGACCGGACTCGCCCTGCGGAGCACGCCCAGATGGCCGCGCAGCATCGCCAGCGCCTCACGCGCCAGCGCGGTCACCTCAGGCGCGGACCCGGTACGCGCCTCCTCCTCGGCGTCCGCGACGGCCTTCTCGTGCTGGGCGACCTCGGCGGCCACGAAGTCGCGGTCGAACCGGCCGCCCGGCTCCCTGGCCAGCCGCTGGGCCAGCGTGAACTGGTCCTGCCGCTCGGTCTCGGGCAGGTCGACGCCCAGGTCCTCGGCCACGCGGGTCACCTTGCGGTCCAGCGCGCCGTGGTCGGCGGCGAGCATGCTCCCCGCCTGCCGTACGGCGGCGGTCGCGCCCTTGCGCTCGGCCAGCCGGCCGTACTGGATGTCGGCGTGGCCGGACTGGCGGATCGCGGCCAGCCAGGCGCGGTCGCCGGGCGAGACCGTCGAGGCCGTCATGGCGACCGGACGCCCGGTGCCGCACGCGGTCAGCAGAAACGTCAGAACGGCGAGAGAGTGCGCATGACGCATCACTCCTCTCCATCCGGTGAGGTCTCTGTCACGCCGCGCCCGTACGGGACGGCGGCCTCGCTGGTACCGGCCTACCCGTACGCGGCACGGCCCACGCCGACGGCGTAATTCGCCGCGCGCTCCCGAAACTCCCACGGTTTGGAAGTACGCTGATTCGGGTCGTAGCGGAGGAGAGAGTCTGTTGAGTGGTCTGGTCACGCTCGCGCTGCTGGCGATCCTAGGTGCGTTCATCGTCACCCGGCTCATGCGACGCATCGGCCTCAGCATGTCGCGCAACAGCACCTTCGGATTCATGTTCGCGTTCGTGGTCCTCGTGCTGATGCTCTGGGGCCAATCCTTCAAATAACGCCCCCCGACCGCGAACTCCCGGCGTACGGGACGCGTCATATCGGATGCGAAGCCCCGTCACCGCCTTGGGAGGCGACCCCGTGCCACCAGCGAGCCCGCAGACGAGAAAACCGGCGGCCCGTAAGGTCTCGCATCTGCGCCGGCTCGTGGAGTTCGCCGAACCACGACGCGACGACACCTGCCTCGACATCGCCCACGGCGCCTCCGGCCTGGCCTCGGCGCTCCGCCCGCTGGTGCGCGACGTGACCAGCGCCACCGCCGGCACCGTACCGTCCGGGCGGTTCACGCTGGTCACCGCGCGGCTGGAGCTCGGCCGCTCGGCCGACCAGGTCGGGCTCGTACGCGACCTGCTGCGGGTCTGCGACGGCCGCCTCGTGCTCGCCGATCTCGTACGCACGCGCGCGGGCGACGGCGACCGCATCGAACGGCTCCGCGACCCCGAGCACACCACGATGCGCACCCTGCCCGAACTCCTCGACCTGCTGAAACAGGCCGGCGGATGGGTACGGCGGCTCGACGTCTTCACCGTCGAGCGGCCAGTCGAGCCGTGGCTGGCCGGTGCGCGCGAACCCCAGCGGATCCGCCGCGAGCTCGTCGCCGAGTTGGAGGGCGGGCCGCCCACCGGTGCGCGGCCGCGCCTGATCGGCAGTGAGCTGTGGTTCGCTCAGTCGTGGGCCCACTTCGCCGTGGAGCCGGTCAGGCGCCCGGCACCAGAACCGCCGCGCCGTTGACCCGGTCGCCGGCCAGGTCGGCGAGCGCGCGGTCGGCCCGGTCCAGCGGGTACGGCGTGACCGTCACCGCGAGCCGCAGCCGGTCGGCGAGCCGCAGGAACTCCTCGCCGTCGGCGCGCGTGTTGGATGTCACGCTGCGGAGCTGCCGCTCCTGGAACAGGTCGGCCTGGTAGTTCAGCGCCGGAATGTCGCTGAGGTGGATGCCGGCGACGGCGAGCGTGCCGCCGCGGTCGAGGCGGCGCAGCGCGGCGGGCACCAGCTCGCCCGCCGGGGCGAAGACGATGGCCGAGTCGAGCAATTCCGGGCTCGGGTCGAAGGAGTCCTGCGCCGAGGTGGCGCCGAGGTCGAGGGCCAGCACGCGCCCAGCCTTCGCGCGCGTGAACACGTGCACCGCGGCGCCCTCGGCGAGCGCGATCTGCGCGGCCAGGTGCGCCGACCCGCCGAAGCCCCAGATGCCGAGCCGGCCGCCCGGCGGCACCGCGGCGCGGCGCAGCGCGCGGTAGCCGATGATGCCCGCGCACAGCAGCGGCGCGACCTCGGCGTCGGGCCGGTCGCCGGGCAGCGGATAGACGTACGCCTCCGGCGCGACGGCGTACTCGGCGTAGCCGCCGTCGGCGTCCCAGCCGGTGTAGAGCGAAGCGGCGCAGAGGTTCTCCGCGCCGCGGCGGCAGTGCACGCAGACGCCGCACGTGTGGCGCAGCCACGCCACGCCGACGCGCTCGCCGGCCGCGAACCGGCGGCCCGGCCGCAGGACCTCGCCGACGATCTCGTGGCCGGGCGTGACGCCGGGCCGGTGCGGCGGCAGGTCGCCCTCCGCGACGTGCAGGTCCGTACGGCAGACGCCGCAGGCACGCACCCGGATCAGCAGTTCGCCGGGACCGGGCTCGGGGACCTCACGGGTGACGGCCTCGAGCGGCCCGGTGTCGATGGGCCCGGGCCTGCGGACCTCCCACGCCAGCACGGCCCCAGAGTAGAGCCTCGGGCAGCGGACCGGCACCGCGTCTCCCGCTACGGAGACGTCTCAGCCCGCGGCGCGGTTGTGCCCTCAGCGGCGGTGATCGGCGAGTGGGGCGTGGTGGTCGAGTCCGTCGTGTGGCTGGGGGTCGGCGTGGACGAGGGCGGCGGACAGACGCGGAATGGCGTGGAGGAGGGCGTGTTCGGCGTCGACGGCGGCTTGGTGTGCGGCCACGGCGGTGGCGGCGCCGTCGACGATGACCTCGCATTCGGCGCGTAGCCGGTGGCCGATCCACCGCATGCGTACCTGCCCGACGTCCAGCACCCCGGGCGTGGTGCGCAGGGTTGCTTCGGCCTGGTCGATCAGGGTGGGGTCGACGGCGTCCATCAGCCGCCGGTACACCTCGCGCGCGGCCTGGCGCAGCACGGTGAGGATCGCGACGGTGATGAGCAGGCCGACGATCGGGTCGGCCTGCCGGAAGCCCAGCGCCACGCCGCCCGCGCCGGCCAGCACGGCCAGGGAGGTGAATCCGTCGGTGCGGGCGTGCAACCCGTCGGCGACCAGCGCCGCGGATCCGATCCTGGTCCCGATCCGGATCCGGTGACGGGCGACCAGCTCGTTGCCGGCGAAGCCGGCGAGCGCGGCGGCCGCGACCGCCCACAGGTGCGATACCGGGTGGGGGTGGATCAGCCGCTCGACCGCCGCGTACGCGGCGGCGATCGAGGACGCGGCGATGGTCACCACGATCGCGACCCCGGCCAGGTCTTCGGCCCGCCCGTATCCGTAGGTGTAGCGGCGGGTCGGCGGACGCCGCCCCAGCACGAACGCGATCCCCAGCGGAACCGCGGTCAGCGCGTCAGCGGCGTTGTGCAGCGTGTCGCCCAGCAGCGCGACCGACCCCGACAGCGCCACCACCACCGCCTGGACCAGCGTCGTCACACCAAGCCCGGCCAGGGAGATCCACAACGCCCGCATCCCCTCGGCCGACGACTCCATCGCCGCGTCGACCTTCTCGGCCGCCTCATGTGAATGCGGCCGGAACACCTGCGTGACCCTGCCCCACCGGCCGGTGGGGCCGTGCTCATGAGCATGGCCGTGATCGTGTTCATGGCCCTCCACCGGCCCGTGGTGGTCAGCGCCGCTGTGCGGATCCTTCATGAGAGCCCAGCCTGCCGCAGAAAACCGGCTGCGGCATCTCGACAAAGGCACAGGTCACGCGGTTGCGAGTGGCTCGCGATAAGCCCGGCCCGGTCAGGACTTCAGCGGGATCTCGAACCAGACGGCCTTGCCGTCGCTGGTCGGCCGGGAGCCCCAGCGGGCGGCGAGCTGGTCGACGAGGTAGAGGCCGCGGCCGCCCTCGTCGGTCTCGCCCGCGCTGCGGATGCGCGGCAGCCGCAGGTCCTTGTCCAGCACCTCGACCCACACCGAACGCTCGCCGCGGCGCAGCCGGAGCGTGAAGTCCTTGGCCGGCGGCTCGCGCCGGGTGAGCTCGGGCAGCTCCTCCCAGGGATCCTCGAAGCCGACCGGGCCGTCGAGGCCCAGCGCGCCCTCCAGGACCAGCTCACGCCGCGGCGCGGGCGCGTTCGCGGCGTGCAGCACGACGTTGGTGACGACCTCGGAGACGAGCAGGCAGGCGAGCTCGGCCTGCTCGTCGAGCATGCCCCAGCTCGCGAACGTCTCGGCGGCCATGCGGCGCGCCTCGGAGACCATGATCGGCTCGGCCTGGAACGTGCGCTCCTCGACCCGCAGGCGTACGGGCGCGGTGCGGACGACCACGATCGCGACGTCGTCGTCGATGTCGCCCGGCACGGCGTCGAACGCGGCGTTCGCGATCGCCTCGACGTCTTTGCGGTCGGCCGAGCGCACGGACTCGCGCAGCATCTCGCGTGCCTGCTCACGGGTGTAGTGCTCGCCGTCGTCCCTCGGCCGGCGCTCGATCAGCCCGTCGGTGTAGAGCACGAGCGTGGTGCCCGGGGGCAGCTCGCGCGTCTCCTCCTCATAGAGGATGTCACCGCCGAGGCCCGGCTCGCGCACGCCGAGCATGGCGCCCTTGCCCACCGACTCCAGGTCGATGACCTCGCCGTCGAGCAGCAGCAGCGGCGGCTCGTGCCCGGCGTTGGCGAACGACAGGGTGCGCGACCACGCGTCGTAGACGAAGTAGGTGCACGAGACCAGCGGCGGATGCGCCGCGGCCGCGTCGCCGTGGCCCAGCCCGCCGGGGTTGACCATCGTGCGTACCCACTCGTCGAGCTTGAGCAGGATGTCCGCCGGCGGCTTGTCGTCCTGCGCGAAGGCGCGCAGCGCGGCCCGCAACTGGCCCATCACGGCCGCGGCGCGCGCGCCCCGGCCCTCGACGTCGCCGATGACCAGGCCGACGCGGCCCGCCGACAGCGGGATGACGTCGTACCAGTCGCCGCCGACCTGAGTCTGGATGCCCTGGCCGTGCGACTCCAGCGGCCGTGCGGGTTCGTAGCGCCAGGCGATCTCCAGGCCGTCGAGGTGCGGCGGCCGGTCACCGGGCAGGAGGTTCTTCTGGAACGCCAGCGCGGTCTCGCGTTCCTCCTCGAAGAGCATGGCGTTGTCGGTGGCGAGCGCGACCCGGCTGGCGATGGCGCCGATGAGGTCACGGTCGAAGCCGTCGTAGTGCGGGTCGGGCCGCCGGCTGATGCCCGACAGGGCCAGGCTCATCACGCCGAGCACCTCGCCGCGCGCGAGCAGCGGCGCCGCGATCACCGAGGTGATGCCGAGGTCGTCGCCGAGCTGCTTGCTGGCGGCGCTGGGCGCGGTCATCCGCTCGGCCACGACGTCCTCGATGACGACGGCGTCGCGGCGCGCCAGCGCCTTGGAACAGGGGTGCTCGGGCGGGTAGCCGACGGTCTCGCCGACCCCGGCCCAGGTGCCCGGCGGCGGCACCCAGCCGTTGCCGTGCCGCGAGACGCGACGGACGAGCTTCTCGCCGCTGAACAGGTCGATGAAGCAGTGGTCGGCGAACTGCGGCACGAGCGTGTCCGCCACCCGGCGCAGTGTCTGGGGGACCTCCAGCGAGGCGGCCAGCCGCTCGCCGATGCGCTCCAGCAGGCCGTAGCGGTCCTGGTCGCGCTGGTTGCTGCGCAGCGCCTCGCGGGCGAAGATCACGGTGCCCTCGACCGCGCCGGACGGATGGCGCAGCGGCACCGCGTACGCGCGGGTGTAGACCGTGCTGCCGTCGGCGCGCAGGTTGCAGAACGTACCCTCCCAGACCGCGCCCTTCAGCACGTGGCGGGCCAGCTCCTTGGCCTGGTCGTGGTCCTCCTCGGCGATGCCGAGGGACAGGATCGAGCGGCCGATGTACTCCGAGCCGCCGAAGCCCAGAAGCGTCTCGGTGAAGGCGTTGTAGTAGAGCACGTTGCTGTAGCGGTCACAGACGATGACCGCCATCTCCGCCTGGTTGAGCACGGTCTCGGGCGGCAGCAGCGCGTCCGAGGGAGGTTCACCCCAGCGCTTCATTGGCCTGCCACCTTGCCGTCCTTCGCGCCGTCGAACTCGCTCCGTGCCCGGGCCGGCCGCCCCGTGCCGTTCCCACCCCTATTGAACGACGAACCGCGGCCGTGGATACGTGGAACGGGCAAGTCAGCGCTTGGACACGAAGACGTGGGAGGCGATGCGACTGGGAATCTCCGTCGAGGGGCTGTCGGCTTCATCGTCACGCGTCACCCTGACACCGTCGTCGCCTGCGGCAAGCGTCACCTCACGTCCCGGTTGTATCCCAACCTGCTTGAGTCTAAGCATGAGCGCCGTGTCGCTCTGCACCTGCTCGCTGATGCGGCGTACGACGACGGGAATGCCGATCGCCGTCGCGACGTCCGTCATGACCGCCAGCGGCTCGCCCTGCACCGCCGCCGGCACGTCCGCGCCCAGCTCGGCCAGGCCGGGGATCGGGTTGCCGTGCGGGCACGTCGACGGGTCCCCGAGCAGCGAGACCAGCCGCCGCTCGACCTCCTCGGACATGACGTGCTCCCACCGGCACGCCTCCACGTGAACGTCCTCCCAGGGGAGCCCGATGACGTTGACGAGAAGGCACTCGGCCAGCCGGTGCTTACGCATGACGCGTACGGCAAGGGAGCGGCCGGTATCGGTCAGGTCGAGGTGCCGGTCACCCTCCACCGTCACCAGGCCGTCGCGCTCCATCCGCGCCACCGTCTGGCTCACGGTGGGGCCGCTCTGCGACAACCGCTCGGCGATTCGAGCGCGAAGCGGCACGATGCCCTCTTCTTCGAGCTCGAAGATCGTACGGAGATACATCTCCGTTGTGTCGATCAAGCCGTGTGCGGTCAAAGTTTCCTCCAGTTCGCTCCTGATGCTACGACCGAACGCGACTCTGCGGGGAGTCGGCACCACCAAGAGCGATCCTTATCTGTTCATATACCTGAACGTGATCCCCCCATGTGGTCTTCCCACCAGCGGGAAGACCTTTCTTGGCGGTACGTTGGGCGGGCCATGTCACGTTTCGAGGGAGCGGGCCGCCACGTACCGCCCGGGGCCGGCCTCGACGGGCTGCGCCGCGCGGCCGCCGAATGCCAGGGCTGCGATCTGCACGCCGCCGCCACACAGACCGTCTTCAGCACCGGATCCGCCTCCGCGCGCATCGCGCTGATCGGCGAACAGCCCGGCGACCAGGAGGACCGCCAGGGCGCGCCGTTCGTCGGCCCGGCCGGCAAACTGCTGGACCGGGCGCTGGCCGAGGCCGGGATCGACCGCTCCGACGCGTACGTGACGAACACCGTCAAGCACTTCCGGTTCACCCAGGACGCGCCGGGCAAGCGGCGCATCCACCAGACTCCCGACCCCGCCCAGATGACCGCCTGCCGCCCGTGGCTGACGGCGGAGCTGCACATCATCGACCCCGACGTGATCGTCCTGCTCGGCGCCACGGCGGCCAAGGCGCTGCTCGGCCCGTCGTTCCGCGTGACGCGGCAGCGCGGGCGGATCATCCCGCGGCCGCCGATCGACGACGAGACCGCGCGGCAGAACGCCTGTTATGTGGCGACCGTGCACCCCTCGGCGGTGCTGCGGGCCGACGACCGCGACGCCGCGTACGCCGGCCTGGTCGCCGACCTGAAGATCGTCGCCGAGGTCGTCGGCTGACGACACCGCACCCATCGGCCCCTCACGACTCGGGCCGCTCCCCCGCGGGCTCGTGCGCCGCGGTCGTGTAGCGGCGGAACGAGGGGACCGCGAGCCCGGCGACCAGGACCAGGACCACGCAGACGAGGCCGCCGCCCGCCCACGACGCGGTCGCGCCGACGACCGAGGCGGTGACGCCGGCGCGCAGGTCGCCGAGCCGCGGCCCGCCGGCCACGACGACGGTGAACACCCCCTGGAGCCGCCCCCGCATCTCGTCCGGGGCGTACGTCTGGAGGATCGTCTGCCGGAACACCGCCGAGACCAGGTCGGCGGCGCCGCCCACGGCGAGCAACAGCACCGCGAGCCACAGCGACCCCGCGAGCCCCGAGGCCGCGACCGCCAGCCCCCACACGACGATGACGGCGACGAGCGCGACGCCCTGGCGCTGGATCCGGCCGATCCAGCCGGACACCAGGCCGCCGGCCACGGCGCCGATGGCGATGGCCGCCACCAGCCAGCCGACCGCCTCCTCGCCGCCGAAGCGTGTCTCGGCGACCTCGGGGAACAGGGCGCGCGGCATCGCGACGCCCATCGCGATGATGTCCACGACGAACGACATCATCAGCACCGGGCGGGTGAGGAGGAAGCGCAGGCCCTCGACGACCGAACGCGGCCCGGGCCGGCGGATCTCCCCGCCGATCGGGGGCAGCGCGGGGAGCCGCGCCGCGGCGTACAGGCCGACGGTGAACAGGACGGCGTCGATGCCGTACGCGATCGCGTAGCCGCCGTGGCCGATCACCACGCCCGCCAGCAGCGGCCCGACGAACGTCGCGACCTGGGAGGCGGTGAAGTTCAGTGTGTTGGCCGCGGGCACGAGCGCGGTCGGGAGCAGCCGCGGGATCACCGCGCCGCGCGTCGGCGAGCTGATCGCGAAACCGATCGACTGCACAACCACCAGGCCGATGATCAGCCAGACGCTCCCGGCGTCCAGCACCGCCTGCGCGAGCAGGCCGAGCGTGGCCGACCACGTCACGAAGGACGCGACGATCAGGAGCCGGCGGCGGTCCATGGTGTCGGCGACCGCGCCGCCCCAGAGCCCGAACACGATCAGCGGGATGAGGTTCGCCGGGCCGAGCAGCCCCACCCACAGCGAGGACCGGGTCAGGTCATAGACCTGGACCGAGATGGCGACGGAGGTGAGCTGAAAGCCGGTGTAGGACACCGCCTGCCCGATCCAGAGCCGGCGGAACGCCGCGTGCTGGAGCGGTGTGGTGTCGACGGCGGTACGCCGCGCCAGCCGTCCGAAGCGGCCCGACCACGAGCGGCGCGGCTCCTGCCCCGCTTCGGCGGCGGGGTCGTACGGGAGGTCCGGGGAGGTCGGGGAGCCTGGCGAGTCCGGGGAGGTCGGCGCGGATCGGCCGGGGGAGGTTCGGGGGTCATGACTCACGGACTCAGTCTCTCCACCACCCATTCGCCTGATTCGTCGGGCCGCGGACGACGGTATCGCAGGCGGTCGTGCATCCGGTCGGCCCGTCCCTGCCAGAACTCCACGGCCGAGGGCACCACGCGGTAGCCGCCCCAAAAATCCGGCGGCGGCACCTCGTCCGGCCAGCGGCGTGCCAGCTCCGCGTAGCGCCGGTCCAGCTCCGCGCGGGTGATCACCGCGGACTGGTGCTCGCTCGCCCAGGCTCCGAGCTGCGAGCCGTGCGGGCGGGTACGGAAGTAGGCCGCCGACTCCTCGCGGGACAGTCGCTCGGCGCGACCTTCGACTATCACCTGCCGGTGCAGGACGTGCCAGGGGAAGAGCAGTGACACGTGGGGGTTACCGGCGATGGACCGCGCCTTGCGCGATCCATGGTTGGTGAAAAAACGAAAATCTTCTGGACCGTACCCCTTGAGCAACACCGTACGAGTGGCAGGCGTACCGTCGGCGGTGACCGTGGCGAGGATCATGGCGTTGGGCTCGGGCAACTCCGCCGAGACCGCGTCCGCGAACCACGCGTCGAACTGACCCAGCGGGTCGGCGGCGAGGTCGCTCTCGTGAAATCCGGCACTGTCGTAGGACGCCCGGAGGGCGGCAGGGTCATGGTGGGCCACGGCAGGACATCCTCTCGTGTCCCCCCAGGGTTGTGATGGCAGAGTTCCCGCATAGAGTTGCTGGAAACGAAAAAATTGCGCATATCACAGCCCCCCGGGTACGAACCATCGGGCAAGAAGAGGTTCAATTATCAGTCTGGGTCTGTACACCACAGGGGACGAAAGGCAGGACAGAACATGTCCGACTTCAAACCCGGCCTTGAGGGCGTCGTCGCCTTCGAGACTGAGATCGCGGAACCGGACAAGGAGGGAGGCGCGCTCCGCTACCGCGGAGTCGACATCGAAGACCTCGTCGGCCATGTCTCCTTCGGTGACGCATGGGGCCTGCTGGTCGACAACAGCTTCGACCCCGGCCTCGCCCCGGCAGAACCCCACGTCCTCCCGGTTCACTCCGGCGACGTGCGCGTCGACGTGCAGAGCGCGCTGCCGATCATCGCGCCCTCCTACGGCATGCGCCCGCTGCTGGACATCACCGACGAGCAGGCGCGCGAGGACCTGGCACGCACGTCGGCGACCGCCCTGTCGTTCGTGGCGCAGAGCGCACGCGGACTCGGGCTGCCGATGGTCTCCCAGGAGCGCATCAACGAGGCGCGTACGATCACCGAGCGGTTCATGATCCGCTGGCGCGGAGAGCCGGACCCCCGTCACGTCACCGCGATCGACGCCTACTGGGTGTCGGCCGCCGAGCACGGCATGAACGCCTCCACGTTCACCGCGCGCGTCATCGCCTCCACCGGGGCCGACGTCGCGGCCTCGATGTCGGGCGCGATCGGCGCGATGTCCGGTCCGCTGCACGGCGGCGCACCCGCACGCGTGCTGCCGATGATCGAGAAGGTCGAGCAGATCGGCGACGCGCGCAAGGTCGTGACCGACATCCTCGACCACCACGAGCGGCTCATGGGCTTCGGCCACCGCGTCTACCGCGCCGAGGACCCGCGTGCACGCGTCCTGCGGCGCACCGCCAGAGAGCTGGGCGCCACCCGCTACGAGGCCGCCAAGGCACTCGAGGACGCGGCGCTCGAGGAGCTGCGCGAGCGCCGTCCGGACCGCCCGATCGAGACGAACGTGGAGTTCTGGGCCGCGGTCATCCTCGACTTCGCCGAGGTGCCGCCGCACATGATGCCGGCCATGTTCACCTGCGCACGCACGGCGGGCTGGGCCGCGCACATCCTCGAGCAGAAGCGCACCGGACGCCTCGTACGGCCGAGCGCGCACTACGTCGGCCCGGAGCCGCGGCCGGTCGCGGAGGTGGCCGGTTCCGCCGAACTCACCAACAAGGTCTGAGCCAGGGCACGACGGCCCGCGATGCCGGGGGCATCAGCGGGCCGTACGCGTCTCCTGACCCGGGCGAGACACCAGGCGAGGACACATGGACAGCGGCCCTCGCGAGGACCAGGCCGCGGCTCTCCTGAAGGAGCGGGCACGCGCGGCGCGCGACCGGCGCTCCTGGAAGATCATCGCGTGGGTGATGGCCGGTGCGCTCGCACTGCTCGGCTACGACTCCGGCGCCGCGGCGGCCGACGCACACCGCGGCGGACGCCCGTGGGCCTACCCCGCCTGCGTCTCGGCGGTCTGCCTGCTGGCGCTCGCCGCGCTCACCGTCCGCGTGCTGAGACGGCGACGCGCTCATATCGCGGACACGCGTGAGCAGGACCCGGAGGCTTGATTAGGCTTCCTCAGGTGACCGACATCGTGATCCCAGACAGCCTCAAGCCCGCCGACGGCCGCTTCGGCTCAGGTCCGTCGAAGGTCCGTCCCGAACAGCTGGCCGCCCTCGGCGCGTCCGGCGCGGCCTACATCGGCACCTCGCACCGGCAGCAGCCGGTCAAGTCGATCGTCGCCCGCGTACGCGCGGGCCTGTCCGAGCTGTTCTCGCTGCCCGACGGCTATGAGGTCGTCCTGGGCAACGGCGGCTCGACCGCCTTCTGGGACGTCGCCGCGTTCGGCCTCGTACGCGAGAGGTCGCAGCACCTGGTCTTCGGTGAGTTCTCCGCCAAGTTCGCCAAGGTCGTCGCGAAGGCGCCCTGGCTGGCCGACCCGTCGGTGCGCGAGACCGAGCCCGGCACGCACCCGGTGGCGGTCGCCGAGGACGGCGTCGACGTCTACGCCGTCACGCAGAACGAGACCTCGACCGGCGTCGCGATGCCGGTCGAACGCCCGGCCGGCGCGGACGGGCTGGTGCTCGTGGACGCGACCAGCGCGGCCGCCGGCCTGCCGGTGGACGTGGCGCAGACCGATGTGTACTACTTCGCGCCGCAGAAGGGCTTCGCCTCCGACGGCGGCCTCTGGCTGGCGCTGGCCTCGCCCGCCGCGCTGGACCGCATCGAGGAGATCGCCGCCTCCGACCGCTACGTGCCCGACTTCTATGACCTGAAGGTCGCGGTCGACAACTCGCGCAAGGACCAGACCTACAACACTCCGTCGGTCACGACGCTGCTGCTCATGGCACAGCAGATCGACTGGTTCCTCGCCCAGGGCGGCCTGTCGTGGTCGACCGGCCGCTGCGCCGACTCGGCCCAGCGGCTCTACACCTGGGCGGACAAGACCTCCTACACCACGCCGTTCGTGACCGACCCGGCGGCGCGCTCGCACGTCGTGGGCACGATCGACTTCGAGGGCGTGGACGCGGCCGCGGTCGCCAAGGTACTGCGCGCCAACGGCATCGTCGACACCGAGCCGTACCGCAAGCTGGGCCGCAACCAGCTGCGCATCGCCATGTACCCGGCGGTCGACCCGTCCGACGTCGAGGCGCTCACCGCCTGCGTCGACCACGTCGTCGAGCGACTCTGACCCACCGGGGCCCGGCGGCGCGCCGCCGGGCCCGCCGTGCAGGTCAGAGTTCGGGCGGCGGCGCGGCGCCGTGGCCCGCGTCCGGAGGTCCCCACGGGAGCCCGTGACGCTCGCACGCACGGCGGAGCTCGGTCAGGTCCGGCGGGAAGGTCACGCGGCGGATCACGCGGCCGGCCGGGCTCCACACGACCAGGCGCGGCGCCTCGGCCTCATCGATCCCGACGCCGCCCAGCGCCTGCCGTGTCACGCTCCATTCCGTACGCCCGAGGCGGGTCACCGAGGAGATCCCCGAGGCGGAGACGCGCAGCTGGGACCGGTTGCGGTCATAGAACCACGCACCCGCGACGCCCAGGACGAGACCCGACGGCGCGGTCCAGGCCAGCGCGGTCCAGAAACCGCCGAGGTCCTCGCGCAGCCACAGCGAGCCGAGCACCGCGACCAGCTCGCACATCGTGGCGGTCACCGCGTACGCGAGCACGCGTGTACGCGGCGGCACGTCGAGCTGGGCGGCGGGCAGCGTCTTCGGCTTCTCCGGCGAGGGACCCGCGACGGCCTCCAGCGGCGTCATCGAGCCGTGGAAGGCGGCGTTGACGTACGCGTCGTACTCGGCGTCGGTGATCGGGAGCTGGACGCGCCGCGCGGCGTCGCGCAGGTCCGTGCGCGAGATCCGCAGCATCGACAGCGGCGCGGCGAGGAACTCATCGCCCTCGTCGTCGTACATGCGCAGCCACGCGTGCCCGTCGACGGTGAGCAGCTCCATCCCGCCGATGCGCTCGCGCGGCATGCGCAAGATGATGTCGCCCGCGCCGTCGGCCCAGCCGATGCCGTCGTCGTCGACCACGAGCCGCCCGCCGGGGACGCGGGAGAAGATCTCCGGCAGCCCCGCCAGGCCGTACTCCGAGGGGCGTACGGCCCCCTGGTCGGGCGTGATGACGTGGTAGCCGCGCTCGTCCAGCGCGTGGGTGAGCTGGAAGGCGTCCAGGCCGCGTGCGGGCAGCCGGGCGAGGACCTCGAGGCGGTGGCCGAAGACGGTGACCACGGTCGGGTCGGCGGCCGTGCGCCCGGACAGTGGATCGATGGCGGTGCCCGGCCCGACGACCGCGGCGGCGACGGCGTCCGCGCGCACCCGCCACTCCCCCACGGTCGCGTGGCGTACGCGCAGCTCCGAACGCGTGATGTTCCAGGTGAGGGGCGCACTGGTCAGCCGGCGGCGGCGGGCGGCGAGCAGCGCCACGCCGCCCGCGAGCGCCCACAGGCCGCCCATGAGCCGGCTGCCGAACGCCAGGCCGCCTCCGAGCGCGATGCGGGCCACCATCGTCAGCGACAGCAGAGTCACGAGCAGTCCGACCACCGTCGTACGCCGCCAGGCGGTCGCGGTCGTGGCCAGCCGCCCGGCGTCGGTGCGCGCGGGCCGCCGAGGCTCGTGCGCGACGGCGAGGAGCGCCGCCTCCTGGTCGCGCAGCCGCTGCTCGGCCCGGCGGCCGAGCGCGCGCGGGGTCTCGTCCTCGGGCGGCAGGCCCTCGTCCTCGAACACCGACCGGTCGCCGTCGATCACGTGCGTGGTGATGCCCAGGCGGCGAGCCGTGACGTAGAAGGTCAGCGGGTCGAACCCCATCTCGGCGAGCGAGCCCGCGACGGTCACGCCGAATCGGTGGAAGATCGTGAGCACCCCGTCCTCGGCGGTCACCGCGAACTCCTCGACGCGCGCCAGGTCGTACGCCTCCAGGACCGAGTCGTCGGCGGCGAGGCGTTCGAGCCCGCGGTCGGACAGCCGCCAGCGCCCGGTGCGCCGCTCGCGCAGTCCCAGCAGCCAGGGCACGGCGTTGCAGGCGAGCACGGCGGCCAGCCACACCGCGGCCGGGCGGATCGGCAGCAGCGCGACGGCCAAGGAGGCAAGGGCGAAGGGGCCGGCCGCCACAGGACGCAGCCGACGCGAGGGTGCGCGGAGGCCGATCAGCTCGAGGTTCACGAGAACAGATCGTGACATGTCAGCGCCCATCCCGTCATGACCCTCGTCTGCGAGCGAACAGGACGACGACCAGAATCACGGCTCCCGCGGCAAAAGTAAGGATTGGAATCGAGATCTTCTTCGAGTCGCTGGTAGCGCCGCCGGAGTGCTCCTTGACCTCGGCGCTGGGCGGGGTCGCGGACCTGGGCCGCGGCGGCAGCGCGCTGGCCGGAACCGGCACCCGCCAGAGCGGCTGGCCCGTGCCCTCCGAGCTGAGCAGCAGCGACCGGCCGTCGGCGGTGAAGGTGATGCCCTCGCCCTGCTTCTGGTTCGGGATCGTGACGTCGGCGATCTTCTTGCCGGGCGCGCGGTAGATCTCCGCGCCCCAGTAGCCGCGAATCACGAACGCGTGGCCGTCCGGCGCGAACGCGCCGTCGGTCGCGTAGAAGGGCGCGCCGCCGACCTTGTGCATGACGTTGAAGCGGCCGGTCCGCAGCCGTTGCGGCCCCTCGTACAGCGAGTCGCCGCTGAGTGACTTGCTGGCGATGTAGAGCCGTCCGGTGCGCGGGTCGATCATCATCGTCTCGGCGTTGCGCGGCCCGTCGGCGTACTTGATCCGGTACGCGGTGGCGCGCAGCGTCTGGCTGCGCAGCCGGGCCGGCTCGGGGATCCG
This sequence comes from uncultured Actinomycetota bacterium, assembly GCA_963799975.1. GTDB lineage: Bacteria > Actinomycetota > Actinomycetes > Streptosporangiales > Streptosporangiaceae > Actinoallomurus. Next base: position 3,928,246 of record CAWCZF010000006.1, read on the forward strand.
GTAGACGGTGACGTAGGGCCAGGCACCGCCGAGGTTGTCGCCGATGTCGCCGACGTAGATGCCGTCCGGGCCGAGCGCCATCGCCTCCCAGTCACGGTTGCCCGCGCCGGCGAACCTCAGCGTGGCCCGCGTACGGCAGTCGGGGCCGAGGGCGTACACCTCGGGACGCCCGCCGGAGTCGTTGAAGGTGTAGACGATGCCGGGGTGGCGGCGGCTCGCGGCCAGGCCGCTGGACTCGTCGATGCGCGGGTCCTTGACCGTGCAGACCTTCGTGGCACCGTCCTCGGCCGCCGCGGGCGCGGCGAACAGCAGGAGCAAGAGCGCGGTGAGGGCCATGAGGGCGGACGGCATGCTCCTGATCTTCACCGCTCGCCGGGCGCGCGAAGCCTGGCGCGGGCGACTCAATGGAGAATCGTGCCGACGACGACGGCGGACACGAGGACCACGAGTACGGCCGGCAGCAACCATCGCGGAGCACGGTTCACGCCGACGAGCCTATGCGGTCGGCCGAACCTCCGGAGCGAGACACGGCCCTCCGCCGGCCCCGTACCGGACGCCGGAGGCGCTGAGGGACGCCGCACGGCCACACGACGCGGCCGGTCTCAGCTGGGGGACCCGCCGGGCCGCCGCGCGCCGCAGGGGCCGTGCTGAGCGTTCCCACGGGGGTGGTTCGCACCGTCTCGGCCGCGAATCGGCACGGCCCCAAGCGCTCCCGGCGGATCGGCGACGCGTGGAAGGAGCAGAAGGCCATCAAGGAGGTCATGGTCCTTTTCCAGGGACACGACGTGTCGGGCCGGCTCGCGGGCGGGCCGCCGCGCCGCGTACCCGGGCCGCCCGGTAGCTTGCGGTTTACCTGATCGGCCGAGGTACGGAGGGGTACATGGAGCTGGTGCACGCCGGCAAGGTGCGGGACGTCTACGCCGACGGCGAGGAACTGATCCTCGTGGCGTCCGACCGGGTGAGCGTGTACGACGTGATCCTGCCGACGCCGATCCCCGGCAAGGGCGCGATCCTCACCCAGCTGTCCCTGTGGTGGTTCGACCGGCTCGCCGACGTCGCGCCGAACCACGTGATCTCCGAGGACGTGCCGGCCGAGTGGGCCGGGCGGGCGATTCGCTGCCGGCGGCTGGAGATGTTCCCGGTGGAGTTCATCGCGCGCGGCTACCTCGCGGGGCTCGGGCTCAAGGAGTACGAGAAGCAGGGCACGGTTTCGGGGGTGTCGCTGCCGCCGGGGCTGGTCGAGGGCTCGCGGCTGCCCGAGCCGGTGTTCACGCCGACCACGAAGGCGGCGGCCGGGCACGACGAGTTCATCACGTACGAGGACGTGGAGCGGGAGATCGGCGCCGAGACGGCGGCGCACCTGCGCGACCTCACGCTGGAGGTCTACCGGCGCGGTGCGGAGCTGGCCGGGGCGCGCGGGGTCATCATCGCCGACACCAAGCTGGAGTTCGGCCGCGCGCAGGACGGCACGGTCGTGCTCGCCGACGAGGTGCTGACGCCGGACTCCTCGCGGTTCTGGCCCGCCGGCTCCTGGGAGCCGGGCCGCCCGCAGTACTCCCTGGACAAGCAGTTCGTCCGCGACTGGTCGGCCTCGGTGACCGGCTGGGACCGTACGCCGCCCGGCCCGGCGATCCCCGGCGACGTCGTGGCGGCCACCCAGGCGCGCTATGCCGAGGTCTTCGAGCGGATCACCGGCTCGCCGTGGCGTCCCTGAGCGGCCAGCGGCACAGCGTCTCGTACCGCGTCCCGGGCCCGGGGTGGCTCTGGACGAGGTGGATCTCCCCGGCGGTCCACGGCGTGCCCTCGAACGCCGCCAGCGCGTCGGCCATCGGCCGCACGTCCACCGGCCGGCGGCAGCGGGCGACCGTGAGGTGGGGGCGGAAGGGCAGGGCGCGGCCCGCGCCGGCGCCGTGCCCGGCGGCGAGGCACAGGTCGGCGAGGCGCTGGAGGTCGGCGCGTACGCCGGCCCAGAGCGTGCGTGCCTCGCGCGGGCCGGGGAAGGCCCCGGCCCCGGCGAATCTCACGACGCGGCGCGGATGCAGGGCGGCGACGTCTTCGAGGCGCGTCAGCAGCACCGCCGGATCCGCAACCTCGCCGTAGAAGGTGAGGGTCACGTGGAACGTCTCACGCCGGGTCCAGTCGAGGTGGGCCCACCCTCGATAGGGGGTGAAGGCCGCCTCGACCTCGTCGAGGACGTGTTCCGGCGGGATGAGGGCGGCGAAGAGTCTCACGCCGCCCAGGGTCTCACCCGGAATCCCTGCCGGGTCGTACGGCGGACAGCACGGCACGCGGCGCCATGACGGCGACGACACCCGTGACGGCGACGACCGAGACGACGCCGCCGAGGACGAGCGCCGAGCGCGGCCCGAAGATCTCGGCGAGCCAGCCGAGCAGCGGCGCGCCGATCGGCGAGCTGCCGGCGAAGACGAGCATGTAGAGGCCCATCACCCGGCCGCGCATCCAGGCCGGCACGCTGAGTTGCATGACCGCGTTCGCGGTGGTGTTGAAGGTCAGCAGCGCGACGCCCGTGGGCACGAGCATCACGAGGAACAGGACGTAGTCGGGCATCATCCCGGCGACGATCTCCAGCACGCCGAACGCGGCCGCCGAGATGAGCATCAGCCGCATGCGGGGCCGCGTGCGGCGCGCGGACATCAGCGCACCGGACACCGCGCCGAACGCGAGCATGGTCGAGGCGAGGCCGAAGGAGGACGCGCCGCTGTGGAACACCTCGCGGCTCATCAGCGCCGTCGTCATCTGGAAGTTCATCCCGAACGCGGCGACGAAGAACACGATGATCAGCAGCATGACGAGGTCGCGGCGTTCGCGCACGTAGTGCAGGCCCTCGCGGAGCTGGCCCTTCGCACGCGGCACCCGCGGCCTGATGTAGAGGTCCTCCTCGCGCATCAGGTAGAGGCCGAGCAGCACGGCGCCGAACGAGGCGGCGTTGACCATGAAGACCGGGCCGGTGCCGATCGCGGCGATCAGCACGCCGGCGATGGCCGGCCCGACGATCCGCGCCGTGTTGAAGATCGCGCTGTTGAGCGCGATGGCATTGGACAGGTCCTCCGGCCCGACCATCTCGACCGCGAACGTCTGCCGGGTCGGGTTGTCCACGACCGTCGCGACGCCCAGCCCGAACGCCAGCGCGTACACGTGCCACACCTGGGCCGTGCCGGTGACGGTGAGCACACCCAGCAGGAGCGCGAGCACGCCCATCACGGTCTGGGTGATCATCAGGAGCCGGCGCTTGGGGAACCGGTCGGCGAGCACGCCGCCGTAGAGGCCGAACATCAGCAGGGGCAGGAACTGCAGGCCGGTGGTGATGCCGAGCGCGGCGCCGCTGCCGTGCGTGAGGCTCAGGACCAGCCAGTCCTGTGCCACGCGCTGCATCCAGGTGCCGCTGTTGGAGATGACCTGGCCGGTCGCGAACAGCCGGTAGTTGCGGTTGCGCAGCGAGCGGAAGAGGGTCAGCCCCGGCTGAGCCGCTCCAGGATCGGCGCGGCCTGCCGCAGGATCGACCGCTCCTCGGGTGTCAACTCCCCGAGCCGTTGCGCCAGCCACGCCTCCTTGCGGCGGCGCTCCTCCTTCACGAGCCTGCTGCCCGCCTCGGTGGGGCTGAGCACCACCTGACGACGGTCGGTCGGGTGCGGGCTGCGGGTCAGCAGGCCCATTTCCTCCAGCCGCGCGATCACGCGGGTCATCGAAGGGGGCTGCACCTTCTCGTGTTCGGCGAGCTCGCCAGGCGTGAGGGCGTCGTGGCGGACGATCGCGCCCAGCGCCGCGATCTGGGTGGCGCTCAACGAGTGGCCGCCCTCCGCGCGCATGCGGCGGGAGAGTCGCGAGATCGAGACGCGCAGGGCCGCCGCCAGGCCCGCACGGCTTCTGGTCTGTGACGTTGGCATGTTCATTAGCTGAAGTCATTACTCTTGCTAACGATACTGGAGGCACGGACATTCCGCCAGCTCGTTAGCAATGCGAACGACTTCGGCCCTCTCCTTCTCCTGCGGACGACGGGCGAGAGCGAGTACGGCCGGGCCCGCTCGCGGACCCGGCCGAACATAGTTTAATCGTCACGTACACCGACGAAACGCCGCTTATCTCCCGGAACGCCGAGCCGGCGCGGGGTGTTCCTCGTCGGTCTCCTCGTCAGTCCAGGCCCAGGATGGCCTTGATCGGGACGATCGCGTAGTAGGCGACGAACAGCACCGCGACCAGCCACAGCAGCGGGTGCACCTCGCGGGCGCGGCCGCGTACCGCCTTGATGACGACGTAGGAGATGAAGCCCGCGCCCATCCCGTTCGTGATCGAGTACGTGAACGGCATGATGATCATGGTCAGGAACGCCGGGATGGCGATCTCGTAGTCGCTGAAGTCGATCCGCCGGATCTGGCTCATCATGAGGAAGCCGACCACGACCAGGGCCGGCGTCGCGGCCTCGAACGGGACGATCTGCACGATCGGGGCCAAGAACATCGCCAGCAGGAACAGCACGCCCGTGACCACGTTGGCCAGGCCCGTGCGCGCGCCCTCGCCCACGCCCGCCGCCGACTCGACGTAGCCCGTGGCCGAGGAGACCGACGCGGCGCCGCCCGCCGCCGCCGCGACGCCGTCCACGAACAGGATGGTGCCGATGTTCGGCGGCGTGCCGGTCTCGTCCAGCAGGCCGGCCTCGCTGCCGATGCCCACCACGGTGCCCATGGCGTCGAAGAAGTCGGCCAGGATCAGGGTGAAGGCGAAGAGCACCGCCGCCAGCACGCCGACGCGGGCGAACGCGCCGTACAGCGTGAAGTGGCCGACCAGCGACAGGTCCGGCGTGCCGGTGACGTGGTGGATGCCCGGCAGCTTCGGGACGTTCAGGCTCCAGCCCTTGTCGTTGATGTCGCCCGGCTTGATGAAGGAGGGTCCGGCGTGCGACACGGCCTCGACGATGACCGCCAGGATCGTCGTGCCGATGATGCCGATGAGGATCGCGCCCTTGACCCGGCGTGCGACCAGGACGGCCGTGACGAGCAGGCCGATCACGAACACCAGCGCGGGCCAGCTCTGGAGGTTGTTGCGGATGCCGAGCTGCACCGGGACCGTGGTGCCCGCCTCGTTCGGCACGCGCCGTACGAACCCGCCGTCCACGAAGCCGATCAGCGCGATGAACAGGCCGATCCCGACGCCGATCGCGGCCTTGAGCCCCTCCGGCACGGCACGGAAGATCGCCGTACGGAAGCCGGTGAGGACCAGGATCGCGATGATGATGCCCTCGATCACGACGAGGCCCATCGCCTCCGGCCAGGTCATCGCCCCGGCGAGTGTGGTCGCGACGAAGGCGTTCAGGCCGAGGCCCGTGGCGATGGCCAGCGGGAACCGGCCGGCCAGGCCCATCGCGATCGTCATCACGCCGGCGACGAGCGCCGTGGCGGCGGCGACCTTCGGGATGCCGAGGATGGCACCCGACTTGTCCGGCACGGTCCCGATGATCAGCGGGTTCAGCACCACGATGTACGCCATGGTGAAGAACGTCGCGAGACCACCGCGGATCTCCCGGCCGACGGTCGAGCCGCGCTCGGAGATCCTGAAATACCGGTCCAGGCCGCCACGCGGCTCCGGCTCAGCGGCGACTGTCGTCGTCACGTGCGTTTTCTCCTCGTCCAGCCCCCGACCCGAAAATGATGTACGCAGAGTGACAGACTTCGCGTTGCGGGCGGAAGACCTTTTCCGCCGTGATCTACGCCTCCGCCCTCGCCCGTGACCTGGCGGATACGCTGACCGCATGACGCAGCCGCACGAGCCGTCCCCACTGAAGACCAACGACGTCCTGGTCGCGGCCGTCGGCGCGGCGGCGTTCGCGGTCGCGTTCGTCGTCCTGCTCATCGTGCCGCTGGCCCCTGATCACCACTGGTGGCGCTGGGTGTGCGTGACGGGGTTCGCGATGGGCCTGTTCGGCTGCTGGTACATCCCGCGCCTGCACCGCGGCCGCGCCGCGGCCGCCGAGCGCCACGCCGCGGCGAGAGACGGCGACGCATAGCGCGGCGACCGCAGGTGGGCGATGTGCGGGCCGGGGGGCCGGGTGACGGTACGTCGCCGTGGTCAACGAAGGTGGGTGAGGGTGTCGAAGGCTTCTTCGATCAGGTCGGGCAGTTCGGGGGTGCCGTCGTTCTCGACCCAGGTGAGGATGGCGGTGGTGGCTGCGGCCAGGCAGGCCGCGACGGCCACCTTGTCCTGGAAGCTCGGGTCGCGCCGCCCCGTGCTGAGGGCGTCGAGGATGAGCCGCTGCGTGGCCATCTGGTTGGCCCAGAGGCGTTCGCGTAGCGCGGGGGTGTCGACGATGAGCCTGGTCTGCGCGAGCAGGGTGTCCCGGATGGCGTCGTAGATCTGCCTGAATCCGTGGACCAGCGCCGCGCGGACCCGGTCGATGACCGGCCAGGCGGTCGGGGTCTGGGCGATGAAGCCGGCGATCAGGGGGTCGTAGCCGTCGGACATGGCCACGTCTTCCTTGGTGGGGAAGTGGCGGAAGAAGGTCATGTGCGAGACGCCCGCGGCGGCCGCGATCTGCTCGACCGTGGTGGTGTCGTACCCCTGCTCGCGGAACAGCAGCATCGCGCTGGCACGGATGCGGTCGCGGGTGGCGGCCTTTTTGCGCTGGCGCCAGTCCTGTCCGGGTGCGGGTTCGGTCATATGGTCATCGTCGCGTATCGGCATCCGTACCGACATCCGCGGCGGCGGCCGCGGGTGTCTGCGTCGAGGTGGCGCCGCCGAGGGTCGCACGGCCGGGCAGGTAGCGCAGGCTGGTGATGGTGGCGAGGACGGTGACCCCAGCGCAGATGAGCATGACGATGCTCATGGCGTGCAGGAACGCGGTTCCGGCGGCGGCCCGCAGAGCGGCACCGCCAGAGGGCAGACGGCTGGTGAGTTGCATGGCCTGCGTGATGGAGGCGCGTGCGGTGGCGGCGTCCCGTGCGGGCAGAGTGGCGACGGCGGGGCCGAGGGCCCGGGTGTAGCCGGCGGACAGCACGCTGCCGAGCACGGCGACCGCGATCGCCCCGGCGACCTGGCGCAGCGCGCTGTTCACCGATGCGCCGATCCCGGCGTCGTCGCCGCCCACGGCGGCCATGACCGCATCCATCGCGGCGCCGATGGACAGCCCGATTCCGAGCCCGCACAGTGCCAGCCCGGCCGCCACGACGGCATAGCCCGTGGCCAGGTGGACCTGGCTGAGCACGGAGAGCCCTGCGGTCAGCAGCGCCAGGCCGGCGGCCACCGTGAGTCTGGTGCCCGCTGCTCGTACGAGTTGACCGGCCGTACCGCCCGCGACCAGCAGCCCGCCCATCATCGGCAGCAGCCGCAGCCCGGCGCCGGCCGGGTCGTCGCCTAGGACGCTCTGGAAGTACTGGGGGAGCACGAACATGGTCCCGTACAGAGCGACCGACACCGCGACCGTGGCGGCCGTGCCCCAGGAGAACCGCCGGTCGGCGAACAGCGCCCGGTCGGCGAGCCCGCGTGCGGTGCTCCGTTCGCGCAGCAGGAAGGCGACCAGCAGGACCACCGACCCGGCCAGCGGCCCCAAGGTCTGCACTGCGGTCCAGCCGTGTTCGGGGGCATCGATGGCGCCCCCGACCAGGCAGACGATCGCCGCGGTGGACAGCAGCGCACCTGGCGCGTCGAGTGGCGGTGCAGCGGGGTTGCGAGACTCGGACATCAGCACGGCGCCCGCGGCCAGGGCCGCGCAGGCGATGGGCACGTTGATCCAAAAGACCGCGTGCCACGAGAAGTGCTGCAACAGCACGCCGCCCAGCACCGGCCCGAGCGGCAGAGAGACGGCGACCGCCGCCGTGAGGATGCCGATGGCCGTGGGGCGGTCCTCGTCCCCGAAGCCGGCCGAGACGACCGCCAAGGACAACGGGAAGACGATCCCAGCGCCCAGCCCCAGCACCGCTCGTGCCGCGATCAGCTCTCCCGTCGAGACCGCCAGCGCGCACCACAGCGACGCTGCCAGGAACACCGTAAGTCCGACCAGCAGCAGCCGCTTGCGGCCGAGGCGGTCTCCGATGATCCCAGCGGGCAGCATGACTCCGGCGAACACGAGCGAGTAGGCGTCCACGAGCCACTGCAGGTCGCCGGTGCCCGCGTGCAGCGCCGCCGAGATGGACGGCAGCGCGATGTTCAAGATTGTCAGGTCCAAGCTGACCACGACCACCGACAGGCATGTCACGCCCAGCATCCACCATCGCCGTGCCATCATCCAACCTCCATGTTAGTTGATAACATGTTATCAACTAACATATCGGTCGTACAGACTCACGAGGCGGCACGGCAGAGACCCACATGCCGACGTGCGCGAGCAGCGGGCCACCACGATCTGGAGGATTTGATGCGGACATCAGAGGAGCCGACCGAGGAGACCGGCAGGCTGTCGAAGCCTTTCAGCAGGCACGAAATGACGATCGCGCGGGCGGAGACGGTCATCGTCTTTCTGGCCCTGATACGAGCGCTGACGTCGTACTACCAGATTGCCGCACGCCCAGGAGACACCGTCCCAGCGAGGCTGGTGGCGCCGATCGTCACAGGCTCCCTCGTAGCAGCGCTGTTCTGCCTCGCGCTCACACTGCTGTCCTTCTTCGGCCGGCACCGAGTCATGCACGCGGTCTTCGCACTGGCGATCACTTCGCTCGTGCTCGTGAAGGTCCTGCTGGTCACGGGATGACCCAGCGGGAGCATGCCGACCGCGCCCTCAGTGGGTCCACCACCACCCGGTGGGGTTGCGACTCAGCTAGTCGAAGGCCGCCTCGGCGAGCAGGATCGCCAGCATGGCCGGGTCGCGCAGCACCGCCTCGGCCGGCGCACGGTCGCGCCAGCGCCCGCACGCCCACGCGGCGCCGCGCGCCAGGCCGGCCGGGCCGCTCGCGTGCACGACGCCGTCCTCGATCCACCAGGGGAGCTCCTCGCCGTCCACGACGAGCCGGTCGTGGTGGACGTAGGACTCCGGCGCCTCCGGCAGCAGCCCGCGCAGCGCCGCCGGTACGTCCCGCCGCGCGCCAGCCGACTCGATCACCCCCGGCACCTCCTCGCTGGCGAGGGTAAGGTCCAGGGCGTCCGCCGTCTCCACCGGCACGAACAGCAGCGGATGGTCCGCGAGCAGCGGCAGCAGGTCGGGGCGGTCCACGACGATGGCGTCGCCGGCCGGCACGACCTCGGGCTCGCCCGCCACGAACGCGCGTACCCGCTCGGGCGCGTCGACGTCGAGATCGGTCTCGGCCAGCGCGGCCCACAGCTCCCGCAGCCGATCCCGGGACACCGTGCGCGCCGGGTCGGCCAGCCGGTCGAGCAACTCGCCCGCGCCGCCGGCCTCCGCGAGCAATGCTCGCAGCGTGGTGCGCACGCCGAGCGCGCGTACGATCTCTGGGTCCAGATCCGGCGGCGCGGGGTCGTACAGGCCGGTCAGGTCGCCGGGCACGCACAGCTCTCCCGGCCGCCGCCCGTCCAGGACCGGGTGCCGCCGCAGCCACCACGCGGTGTAGGAGGGCACGCTCGCCCGCCGTCCGTCGGCGAGGATGACGTGGAGCGGGTCGGTCAGCGCCGAGCGCAGCGCCGGCTCGGCGAGCAGCGCGAACGCGCCCGGCCAGTCGGCGACGAACTCCAGGTCGCGTACGGCGGTGAACTCTGGCACCACGAAGCCGTCGCCGAGCCCGGCCGCCCACTCCTCCTCGCCGTCGAGGTGCAGCTCGGGCTCGGTGAGGTCCTCGGCCCGTACGAGGGCGAAGGTCCGCAGCACCCCTGCGGCCTCCAGGGTCTCGGCGCCGTACTGGTCGATGAGCCCGGAGTCCACGATCCCGAAGGGCGCGTCGTCGGCCACGACCTCGTCGAGCGGTGCGTTCGGCAGGAGCAGCTCACCGGCCGGGTACGGCTCGCCGTCGTCGCCGGGCAGCGCCAGCTCGGCCAGCCACGACTCCTCGCCGGGCCGCAGGTGCGCGCGTGCGACGAGGGTCAGGACGGCGTGCCAGATCGGCTCCGGGTCCTCCTCGTCGTAGGACGCCGCGACCGCGGCGCGCGTGGCCGGGTCGGTGAGGACGGCGCGCGGACCGGCCTCGACCGCGCCGAGCCGGAACAGCAGCGGGTGTACGGCGTCGGGATGCACGACGCGCAGCCCGAGGGCGTCGAGCCCGGCGGGGTCGGTGACGAGCAGCCCGCGCGGGCCGCGGACCGTACGGCCGTCGGCGAGGGGCACGGGGAGCCCGGTCAGCGCGTCGCGGTCGGCGCCCTCCAGCGCGGCGTAGAGCCGCCGCCACCACGCTGGGGCGCCCGCGCCGCGGTCCAGCCCGGCGAGCGCGTCGACCACGTCGGCCACGCTCAGCCGCCGTACGCCGAGCGCGTCGATGGCCGGATGGCGTGCGGGCCAGCCGACGGGAAGCAGCCCGGGCACGACCTCGGCGAGGGCGTCCGGCAGGCCCTGCGGCCCGTCCACCACGACGGTGTCGCGCCCGCGTACGAGGATGGTCTCCTCGCCGGGCTCGCCCGCGGGCACGGGCAGCAGCGGGGTGTCGGGGAGGCGGGCGAGGATCGCGCGGCGGAGGCGCGCGTCCAGCTCGCCCTTGGCGACCGGGCCGGGCACGAGGTCGAGCAGCCGCGGCGTGGGCGGGAACAGTTCGAGGTAGGTCTCGGCGGCGCGCTCGACCAGGAAGTCGGTCAGCGGCCCGGGCGCGACGTGCCGCCGGTCGGGCGCGAGCGGGAACGACGCGAGGAGCAGAGCGGGCAGGCCGAGGGGCTCCTCGCTCGGCGTCGGCGCGTGCACGACGGCCGGTACGCCCTCGATCGGCTCGTCGGTGATCGCCCACCGCACCTGCCAGCCGGCGCGTTCCTCGACCGGCCGGTCGGCGAGCAGCGCGGCGTCGGCCTGCCCGTGCGCCTCGGCGGTCCACCAGGTGCGGCCGTTGATCGTCACCGAGCCGGCGCCGGTGTGCGCCCAGTCCGCGGTCAGCGTGCGCGACTCACGGCCCGTGTCGACGACGATCTCGGTCAGCGCGGGGAGGGCGAGCAGGAGCGCCGGGCCGGCCTCTTCGAGCAGCCGGCGTACGAGCGCCTCCGCGGCGTCGTCGCGCAGCGGCAGGCGTACGCCGGTGTCGAAGCCGCCGGGGATGCCGGAACAGAGGTCGCCGCCGTCCGGCGAGACCGGGGGCACGCAGGGGAACGGGAGGCGGAGCACCGGCACGTCGCCGCCGCGGCGGCCCAGCTCATCGGCCAGCGCGGGGATCGCGGCTACCGCGGCGCGGGTGCCGGCCGCCGACCACTGGACGCCGGCCACCTCGGCGGGGCCGCCGCCGGGAACGCGGGAGGCGATGGACGGCTCGTCGCTGACCGCCACCACGGCGGCGAAGCCGACGCCGAACCGGCCGGCCGAGGCCGTCTCGTCGCGCTTGGCCGAGGCGCGGAGCGTGCTCAGCGCCTCGACGCCGGCGGCGTCGAGGGGCGCGCCCGTGTTGGCGGCGGTCAGCACGCCGTCGCGAAGGGTGAAGCGGATCCGGCCCGGGACGCCGGCGCGCGCGGCCGCGTCCGCGGCGTTCTGCGCCAGCTCGACGATCACACGGTCGCGGTAGCCGCCGCGCGCGTGGTCCTCCTCGGTGTTCGCGTCCTCGCGGAAGCGCGCCGGAGACGCCGTCCACGCCGCCAGCACCCGCTCGCGGATCGCGGCGGTGTCGTACGGGTCGTCCATCGCCCACCCTTCACCGGCCGGGCGGCACCGATGCCGCCTGACACCTCACAGAGCAGCCCCGCCTCGCGGGGCAGGCCGGTCAGCTGTGGCCGAGGGCCTCCTCGTCGGTCAGCGCCGCGGACGGCATGACGTCATAGCCCAGCTCGTCCACGATGGGCGGCCCCGACTCGGTCGCGGCCGGCAGGACGACCGCCTCCGAGTGCGCGCCGCAGCCATGGTCCAGCGACACGACCTTGCCATCGTCGGGCGCGTACTCGTTGGCGCACGCGCCGAACACCTGCCGCAGCGAGCCGGCCAGCGGCACGAAGAAGGCGCAGGTGGCGCAGTGCGCCGGCGCGGAGCGCGCCATCGGCGCCGCCGGGCCCGCGTCGCCGGTGTGCCAGCGCGTCGCGGCCTCGTCGCGGCCCTCGGCGGACAGGACACGCTGGCGGCCGAGGCCGAGCTCCCAGAAGAGCTCCTCGTCGGCCTCGCCGGCGGTGTCGGTGAACCCGGGCGCGAGCCGCGGGTCGTCGGCCTGCGTGGGCAGCAGGTCGCCGGGGCCCAGGTCGCCCGGCCGCAGCCGGTCGCTCCACGGGACCCAGGCGGGCGAGAGCATGGCGTCGTCGCCGGGGAGCAGCACGCTCTCACTCACCGTGACGTTCTTGGCGCGCGAGGCGCGCACCACCGAGACCGCCCAGCGCCACCCGTGGTAGGCCGGGTCCAAGCAGGCGAAGTAGTGGGTGACCACCCGCTCGGCCTCGGGCAGCAGGCCGAGGTGCTCGCCGACGTATTCGGGCAGCGAAGTCTCCTCGGCCGCGGCGCGGGCCAGGTCGACGGCCGCCGCGGCGGCGGCGTCGACCACGGGCGTACGTGTCCGCCGAGAGGCGGCCGGGCTGCTGGAACGCACTGGACTCACATAAATGATTGTCGCCCATACAGGGGCATGGGTTTGCCCCGAAGAGGCAGACTTACGCTATGACTTTGCGGGCACGCACGGGCAACGCCGGGCGGGCGATTCGCGCGGTGACACAGAGTGTTGGCCGTGTGACACGCCGGGCCACCCACGCGGGTGAGGCGGGACGTACGGGCCTGGGCAGCCTGATCGAGCTGGGTGCGGTGAACTCCGCGGGCGACGCGTTCATCGCGGTGGCGCTGGCCGGCACGATGTTCTTCAATCTCGACGTCAAGCAGGCACAGGGCCAGGTAGCCCTTTACCTGCTCGTCACGATGGCGCCGTTCGCGCTGGTCGCGCCGCTGATCGGGCCCGCGCTCGACCACATGCGCCACGTGCGGCGCATCGCCATCGCCGGCACGATGCTCGCCCGCGCGCTGCTCTGCTGGGGCATGGCCGGCGCCGTGCTCAACAAGGACCCGGTGACGCTGCTGCCGGCCGCGTTCGGTGCGCTCGTGCTCTCCAAGGCGTTCGGGGTCTCCCGCAGCGCGGTGACTCCGCGCGTGCTGCCCGAAGGTCTCAATCTTGTCACGGCGAACGCCCGCGCCTCTTTCGGCGGGCTCGTCGCCGCCTCGATCGCGGCGCCGCTCGGCGCCGGGCTGGTCGCGCTCACCAACGCGGGCTGGTCGCTGCGGGTCGCCACGGTCGTCTTCATCGTGGGCACGATTCTGGGGTTCCGGCTGCCGGCCCACGTCGACACGCCCGAGACCGCGCCGGACCCCGGCACCCTCCCCGAGCCCGAGGCCGCGCGCGTACGCGGCGAGGGCCGCTGGCGCACCCTGCTGCGCGTCGGCCCGGTGGTCGGCGAGGCCATGCGCGCCAACGCGGCGCTGCGCTTCCTGTCCGGGTTCCTGATCCTCTACCTGGCGTTCCTGCTGCGGACCAAGGGCTTCATCCATCCCGTCTCGCCGAACATCGCCTTGGGCCTGCTGGCCGCCTCGGCGGGCCTCGGCGGGCTCGTCGGCACGGCGCTGGGCGCGCTGCTGCGGGCGCGCGCGCCGCTGGGCATCGTGTTCGGCGTGCTCGCCATCGCGACGGTCACGGTCGCGGTGTGCGCGTTGTTCTTCGGGCTGATCGCGGCGCTGGCGGTCGCCTTCGTCGGCGCGCTGGGCCAGTCGCTGGGCAAGCTCGGGCTCGACGCGATCGTGCAGCGGGAGATCGGCGAGGAGGTGCGGTCCTCGACGTTCGCGGTGTCAGAGACCATCCACCAGCTCGTCTGGGTCCTCGGCGGGCTGGTCGGGCTCGGCATGTCGATCGTCGCCTCGAACGGCCATGTCGCACTGGCGATCGTCGCCGCGGGCCTGGCCATCACGCTGGCCGGGCTGGTCTACCGCCGCGCGGCCCGCCACGCCGCCCGCCGCCGCCGCGGCAGGAGCCGGGGGCGTGCGGAGGGCGAGCCGAGCGTGGCGGACACGGCCGCCTGACGGGCTACTGCTGGTCGAGGTCGTCCGCGACGGCGCGCAGCACCTCGCCGATCTTCTTGGCCATCTTGCCGTCCGGCTGCTTGCCCCTGCGGTAGGTCGCGGAGACGCCATCCAGCAGTTTGATGAGGTCCTCGACGAGGATGACCATCTCGTCGGGGTCCTTGCGCTTGGACTTGACCACCGAGGGCGGCGCGTCGATCGGGCGTACGCTCAGTGCCTGCTGGCCCTTGCGCCCCTCGACCACGCCGAACTCCACGCGCTGACCGGGCTTGAGCGATTCGACCCCCGCCGGCAGCGCGGAGGAATGCACGAAGACCTCACCGCCGTCGTCGCGAGTGAGAAAGCCGAACCCTTTGTCGGCGTTGTACCACTTGACCTTGCCACTGGGCACAGGTGACCTCGTTGCTCGCTCTTGTCCGGACAGGCCATATCTAGGCTATTGCCTCAACGTGGGGCCTGGGTTGATCAGTTCGGTCAAAGTCTCCGGGAAAACCCGCAAATCGGGCAACACGATATCGGCTCCGTAGGCGAGGAGCGCCGCGGAGTCGTACGGGCCGGTGGCGACGCCCACACTCCGCGCGGCCGCGGCGCGCGCGGCGTCGACGTCGGCGATGTGGTCGCCGACGTAGGCGGCGGCCGCGTGACGCCGCAGCGCCGTTCCCTTGGCGGTGCCGAACAGCGATCCGGCGACGCCGTCCACCTCCAGCCCCAGGGCGCGTACGGTCGACTCGGCGTGCCGCTGGCTCTTGGCGGTGACCACGATGACCCGCCCGCCGCGCTCGCGCACCGCTGCGACGGCCTCGGCGGCGCCGGGCATCGCTACGGTGGCGGGGACCGCGATGTCCCCGTAGAGACCGCGGTAAAGGGCGGCGGCCGCGGACACGTCGCGGGCGGGGAACCAGTACGCCAGCTCGGTCTCCAGCGGCGGCCCGAGCCGGGAGACGACGGCGGCGGTGTCGATGGCCACGCCGGTGTGGTGTGAGAGTGCGGCGAAAGTCGCGGCGATACCCTCACGGGTGTCGGCGAGTGTCAGGTCCAGATCGAAGCCAACGGTGAGCACGGGCCCCAGGGTACGTACGCCCGTGGTGCCGCGTGCCCGCGCCCTCCCGGCAGTGGCGATGCGACGGGATCCGAGTGGGAGGGCGCGGAGTCTGCGCGAAATCTGGATCGCTGGTTCTGTCACCAGCGGAACTCACATTTAAGTGAGCCCGAAACAACGGTCAACGCGATGCGGATATACCCAGTGGCGATCATCCAAACCACGCCGCCGACCGAGCGCTCCCCCTGGGTAGGAATTCATATGACGAAATGGCCGGAAGAATCAGGCAAGACCATTAAAGACCCCGAATCCGGCTCCGATCGGGAGGCGGACGAGGAGCGGAAGGGCTCTCGCGGACGGCTCCGGCACGGCAACGGCCTGCGTACGGGCCTGCGGCGCGCCGCCGACACCGCGGCGAGCCTCGTACGTGTCGTCGCGACGGTCGTTTGCGTGTTGCTCGCCCTGCACATCGCCTTCGTCGTCTTCAGCGCGAATCACGACAACGTGATCGTCCGTACCGTTAACGACTGGGCCGGCTGGTTCGCGTGGCGATTCCGCGACCTGTTCGTGCCCAAGGACCACCGTGTCGGAGTGCTCGTCAACTACGGAATCGCCGCCGTCGTCTACCTGATCGCCGGCCGCGCGGTGGCGAACCTGATCCGCCGCCTCCGCTGACCGCCCGCCCTCGGCCGTGCTAGGCGGTCTCGACCGTCTCCAGGCCGAGCTCCTCGATCGTCGTCTCCCGCATCCTGAACTTCTGGATCTTGCCGGTGACCGTCATCGGGAAGCCGTCGGCGAAGCGTACATAACGCGGGATCTTGTGGTGCGCCAGCCTGCCGCGGCAGAAGTCGCGCACGCCGTCCTCGGTGAGGGCGGCGCCCGCCCGCGGTTTGACCCAGGCGCACAACTCCTCGCCGTACTTGGCGTCCGGCACCCCGATGACCTGGACGTCCTCGATGTCCGGGTGGGCGTACAGGAACTCCTCGATCTCTCGCGGGTAGAGGTTCTCCCCGCCGCGGATCACCATGTCCTTGATCCGGCCGACGATGTTGACGAACCCCTCGTCGTCCATCGTGGCCAGGTCCCCGGTGTGCATCCAGCGGGCCGCGTCGATCACCTCGGCGGTGCGCTCGGGCTCCTCCCAGTAGCCGAGCATCACCGAGTAGCCGCGGGTGCACAGCTCGCCGGGCTCGCCGCGCGCCGCGGTGAGGCCGGTCGCCGGATCGACGATCTTCACCTCGATGTGCGGGTGGACGCGGCCGACGGTGGAGACGCGGCGGTCGAGCTCCTCGTCGTAGCGGGTCTGCGCGGACACCGGCGACGTCTCGGTCATTCCGTAACAGATGGTGACCTCGTTCATGTGCATCTCCGCGACGACCCGCTTCATCACCTCCACCGGGCAGGGCGAGCCGGCCATGATGCCGGTGCGCAGCGAGGTCAGGTCGTACTCGGCGAAGTCGGGCAGCCCCAGCTCGGCGATGAACATCGTCGGCACGCCGTAGAGCGCGGTGCAGCGCTCGGCCTGCACGGCGCGCAGGCTGGCCTTCGGGTCGAAGACCGGCGCCGGGATGACGACGCAGGCGCCGTGCGTCGTGATCGCCAGGTTGCCCAGGACCATGCCGAAGCAGTGGTAGAAGGGCACCGGCACGCACACCCGGTCGGCCTCGGAGTAGCGGCACAGCTCGCCGATGAAGAACCCGTTGTTGAGGATGTTGTGGTGCGACAGCGTCGCGCCCTTGGGGAAGCCCGTGGTGCCCGAGGTGTACTGGATGTTGATCGGGTCATCGGGCGACAGCGACGCCATCCGCTCGTCCAGGAGCGCCGGGTCCTGGCCCGCGCCCGCGGCCGGCAGCGCCTCCCACTCCTCCGAGCCGAGATAGATCACCTGGCGCAGCGCGGGCAGCTCGGCGCGTACCTCCTCGACCATGCCGCGATAGTCGCTCGTCTTGTACGCGACCTCGCTGACCAGCAGCTTCACGCCGGACTGGCGGAGTGCGAAGGTCAGCTCGTGGGTGCGGTACGCCGGGTTGACGTTGACGAGGACCGCCCCGATCTGCGCCGTGGCGTACTGGAGCAGCACCCACTCGGGGTTGTTCGGCGACCAGATGCCCACCCGGTCGCCCTTCTCGATCCCGGCCGCGATCAGCCCGCACGCGAGCGCGCGGCAGTCCTCCGCGAACTCCCGGTACGTCCAGCGGCGGCCGCTGGGCACGTCCACGACCGCCTCGCGGTCCGGGAAGGCAGCCGCGACGCGCAGGAGGTTCTGCCCGATGGTCTCGCCGAGCAGGGGGAGGTCGGAGGTTCCGTGGCTGTAGGACGGACGGGACGACTGATGGGACATGGCCATCTCCTCGCGCGTTTCCCCGCATCCTGCCGCAGCACGCCAGATCGCGTAAGAGCCGCACGCGACAACCGACGTCAGTGACCGCTTTCATGGCCTACGCTTTCCGGGGAGGGGCACACACAATGCAGAGATCAACGCGTGAGCGGATCGTCTCCGAGGCGCTGCGGCTGTTCGCCGAACGCGGCTACGCCGCGACGTCGGTGGCCGAGATCGAGGCCGCCTCGGGGCTGTCTCCGGGTGCGGGTGGTCTCTACCGCCACTTCCGTTCCAAGGAAGAGGTGCTCGCCGCCGCCGTGCGCGAGCACATCACCCGTACCTCCCTCCAGATCTCCTCGACCTTCCAGCGGGCCGGCGACGTACGCGACCGGCCGCTGCACGACCGGCTGCGGATGGCCGCGACCATCGGCATGGGCAAGATGCGCGAGGAGTCCGATCTGATCCGGGTGCTCTTCCGCGACCTCGACAAGTTCCCCAATCTCATCGCCGAGATGCGCGAGGGCATCGTCAACCCGCTCTATGACATGATCTCCACCTGGCTGGCCGCCCAGCCGGAGATGGCCGCCGTCGAGGAAGACTGGGACGCCGTCGCACTGGCCCTCGGCGGTTCGATCGTCAACTACTGGCTCGCGAGCGACGCGCTGCACGAGCCACCCCAGCGCGTCGACGAAGAGCGCTTCATCGAGGGCTGGGCCCGCCTCGCGATGGGCCTGGCCGGCCAGCCGGCCGAGACCGTCTGAGGCTCACGCGCCCCCTGAGCCGGATTACCGTTGCAGGAGTGAGCACGGATACCTACGCGGAATGGCTGCGAGCGCGCGACGACGATGAGTTGCGCGCGCTCTTCGCGAGCCGGCCGGAGCTGATCACGCCGGTCCCCGCGGACATCACGGCGCTGTCCTCGCGCGCCTCCGCGCCCTCGGCGCTGTCTCGCGCGCTCGACCGCCTCGACCGGTTCGCACTGAGCGTGTTCGAGGCGCTGCTCGTGCTCCCCTCACCCACGACGCGCGACGACCTCGCCGCCGCGGCCGGCGCCGACGTGTCCGGCGCGCTCGACCGGCTGCGCGCCCTCGCACTGGTCTGGGGCGGTGACCAGGAGCTGCGCGTCGTCCCCGGCGGGCGGCAGGCCATCCCCCATCCGGCCGGCCTGGGCCCGCCCCTGCGCGAGGCGTTCGCCTCCTACCCCTCCAGCCGCATCACCGCGCTGCTGGCAGACCTCGGCCTGGAGTCCGCCGAAGACGTCGCCGGCCGCGTCGGCGCGCTGGTCGAGGACGCGGGCCCGGAGGCGCGAGCCGCGCTCGACCGGCTCGCCTGGGGCCCGCCCATCGGCAAGGTCGAGGGCGCTCGCCGTCCCGTCACGCTCGCCACCGCGAGCTCGCCGATCGAGCGGCTGCTCGCACGTGGGCTGCTCGCCGCCACCGACGACCGCACCGTCACGCTGCCGCGCGAGGTCGGCCTCCACCTCCGCGGCGGCCGCGTCTTCCGCGACCTGGAGCCCACGCCGCCTCCGCTCGGCGGCACCGTACGCACCCAGTCGCTGGTCGACCGCACCGCGGGGGGCCAGGCGCTGACCACCGTGCGCACCCTTGAGGACCTGCTCGAACGCTGGGGCGTCGACCCGCCCGGCGTACTGCGCAGCGGCGGCCTCGGCATCCGCGACCTGCGGTCGGCCTCGGCCGGCCTGGACCTGCCCGAGTGGACGACGGCGCTGCTGATCGAGGTCGCGTACGCCGCCGGGCTGCTCGCGCGCAGCGGCGACTACGACGGGTCGGCCGTCGGCGGCCGCGGCGGCGAGGCGTCCTGGCTGCCGACGCGCTCCTATGACCTGTGGCGGCTGCACGACGCCGAGCGCCGCTGGGTCGCGGTCGCGGGGGCCTGGCTGGCGATGGACCGGGTGCCGGGCCTGGCGGGCGAGCGCGACGACCGCGACCGGCTGATCAACGCGCTGTCCGACGAGGCGATACGCGCGAGCGCGCCCCAGGTGCGCCGGTCCGTACTCGCCGCGATGGCCGACGCGCCGCCGGGCACGGCGCCATCGGCCGGCGACGTCTACACCCACCTCACCTGGCGGCAGCCGCGCCGCGGCGGATCGCTGCGCGAGCGCCTCGTCGGCTGGACGCTCCGCGAAGCCGAGACGCTGGGCCTGACCGGCTTCCAGGGGCTGGCGAGCCACACACGCGCGCTGCTGGAGGGCGGCGACGCCGCCAAGGCCCTGCTCAAGGTGTTGCCCACCCCGGTCGACCACGTGCTGATCCAGGCCGACCTGACCGCCGTCGCGCCCGGCCCGCTCGTGCCCGACCTGGCACGCGAACTCGCGCTCGCCGCCGACGTCGAGTCCACCGGCGGCGCCACCGTCTACCGCTTCACCCCCGAGTCGGTGCGCCGCGCGCTCGACGCCGGCCGCGGCGCGGCCGAGCTGGTCGACCTGCTGTCGCGTCATTCGGCCACCACGCTGCCCCAGCCGCTGAGCTACCTCATCGAGGACGTCGCGCGGCGGCACGGACGGCTGCGCGTCGGCGTCGCGTCTGCCTACGTTCGCAGCGACGACCCCGCCGTACTCGAAGAGATCATGGCCGACCGGCGCTCCGAGCCCCTGCGCCTGCACCGGCTCGCGCCGACCGTCCTCGCCTCCCGCGTTCCGCGCGCCGAGCTGCTCGACGCGCTCCGCGGGCTCGGGTACGCCCCGGTGGCCGAGTCGGCCGAGGGCTCCGTCGTGATCACCCGTCTCGACGCGCAGCGCGCCGACGCTGCCGGCCACGGCACGTACGAGCAGGCGCACCACGCCGTGGCGGGCGCCGGGCCCGACGTCTCGGTCATCACCGCGGCGGTACGCGCGCTGCGGGCGGGCGACGAGGCGGCGCGCGTCACCGCTCCGTACGGCTCTCCGCCGCGCTCTCCGGCCGCGGCCATGGTCCAGCGGCTGCGCGAGGCCGCCGACCGCGGCGCGCGCGTCTGGATCGGCTACCTCGACCAACAGGGTCAGGCGTCCAGCCGCATCATCGAGCCCGCGCGGATCGAGGGCGGTTTCCTCACCGCGTACGACGCGACACGCGCCGCCGTGCACCGGTTCGCGCTGCACCGGATCACCGGGGTCGCCGACGTCGACGGCCCGAGCTGACCCACGCCGGAAAAAGGTCGCCCGATTCGGAACCTAATAGTGATATCCGGGGTCATATCTGGCAGTCATCCTAATGAGGTGGCTTTCCGCCTCCGGACACCCACCTGGGGATCACCATGACGTGGCAGGATCCGAACGGCGAATCGGACTGGCGCGACGCGTACGGCGACTACGGCCAAGAGCCTCGCGACGAACTGCCGGACTACGGACCGCAACCGGCGTACGGCCAGGAGCCGCCGCCCACGCATCAGTCCTACCCGCAGCCGCCCTTCACCGACCCGTACGCCCAGACCTCCTTCGGCGGCCAGGACCCGTACGGGCAGTACAACTACGCCGCGTACGGACCGGCCGGCGGGGTGCGGACGGGCGGCAACGGCCTGACCGTCGCCGCGCTGATCGCCAACATCGTCTCCGCCGTCTTCTGCTGTGGCATCGGCCTCACGTGGATCCCGGGCGTGATCCTGTCCGCGATGGCGCTGAGCCGCACCAGCTCCGACCCCGACTCCGCGCGCAAGCTGACCGTCGCCGCCTGGGCGTGCTTCGTGGTCGACGTCGTCCTCACCGTGATCGTGCTCGTGCTGCTCGGCCTGTTCACCGGGGGCCACCACTCCTCCGGCTACGACGGCTACTGACGAAATCGGGGCGGGAAGCAGCGGAGGGTCGTTCGCTGTTGGACACTGTGATCCCACGTTGAAAGGCATCACGTGACCGACGGCCCGCTCATCGTCCAGTCCGACAAGACCCTCCTGCTCGAGGTCGACCACGAGTCGGCGGCCGAGTGCCGCAAGGCCATCGCGCCCTTCGCCGAGCTCGAGCGCGCCCCCGAGCACGTCCACACCTACCGGATCACCCCGCTGGCGCTGTGGAACGCGCGCGCCGCGGGCCACGACGCCGAGCAGGTGATCGACGCGCTGATCAGCTTCGCGCGCTACCCGGTGCCGCACGCCCTTCTCGTGGACATCGCCGACACGATGGGCCGGTACGGCCGGCTGCGGCTGGAGAAGCACCCGACGTACGGGCTGGTGCTCGTGTCCTCGGACCGCGCGGTGCTGGAGGAGGTGCTGCGGGCGCGCAAGATGCAGGCGATGTTCGGCGTACGTGTCGACGACGACAGCGTGGCGGTGCACGCGAGCGAGCGCGGCACGCTCAAGCAGGCGCTGCTCAAGCTCGGCTGGCCCGCCGAGGACCTGGCCGGCTACGTCGACGGCGAGGCGCACGCGATCGAGCTCGTCCAGGACGGCTGGGACCTGCGCGGCTATCAGCGCGACGCGGCGGAGTCCTTCTGGCACGGCGGCTCCGGCGTGGTCGTGCTGCCCTGCGGGGCGGGCAAGACGATCGTGGGCGCCGCCGCGATGGCGCACGCGTCCGCCACCACCCTGATCCTGGTCACCAACACCGTCTCGGCGCACCAGTGGAAGCAGGAGCTGCTGAAGCGCACGTCGCTGACCGAGGAGGAGATCGGCGAGTACACCGGCACGAAGAAGCAGATCCGCCCGGTGACGATCGCGACATACCAGGTCATGACCACCCGCCGGAAGGGCGTCTACACGCACCTGGAGCTGTTCGACGCGCGCGACTGGGGCCTGGTCCTCTACGACGAGGTGCACCTTCTGCCCGCGCCGATCTTTCGGATGACCGCCGACCTGCAGACGCGGCGCCGCCTGGGCCTGACCGCGACGCTCGTACGCGAGGACGGCCGCGAGGGCGACGTGTTCTCCCTGATCGGCCCGAAGCGCTATGACGCCCCGTGGAAGGACATGGAGGCGCAAGGCTGGATCGCCCCGGCGGACTGCGTCGAGGTACGCGTGACGCTGACCGATTCCGAGCGCCTCGCGTACGCGACCTCCGAGCAGGAGGACCGCTACCGCTACTGCGCGACGACGCCCACCAAGTCCTCGGTGGTGGAGGCGCTGGTCGAGCGCCACAGCGGCGAGCAGACCCTGGTGATCGGCCAGTACATCGACCAGCTCGACGACCTCGGCGAGCGCCTGGACGCCCCGGTGATCAAGGGCGAGACCAAGATCAAAGAGCGGGAGCGCCTGTTCGACGCGTTCCGGTCCGGCGAGATCTCGGTGCTGATCGTCTCGAAGGTGGCCAACTTCTCCATCGACCTGCCCGAGGCCGCGGTGGCCGTACAGGTGTCGGGGACGTTCGGGTCGCGGCAGGAGGAGGCGCAGCGCCTCGGCCGGGTGCTGCGCCCGAAGGCGTCCGGCAAGGGCGCGCGGTTCTACTCCGTGGTCGCGCGCGACACGCTCGACCAGGACTACGCCGCGCACCGCCAGCGGTTCCTCGCCGAGCAGGGGTACGCCTACCGCATCATCGACGCCGACGACGTTCTGGCCGGCGAGGAGATCTGACCCCGGCCCCCCTACACGCCCAGGACGCCGCCGAGCCCGCGGTTGGAGGACCGGGTGGTGTCATAGGCCAGCGGGCAGGCCAGCGTCAGCGTACGGATCGGCTCCGGCAGCTGGAAGTTGAGCTGGAGGACGTAGCGGTCCGCGCCGCTGAACATCTGCGACAGATAGTCGCCGACTCCCCCGGCGCGGCGGAAGGTCGCGATCTGGTTGCTCTGCCAGTCGGTGACCTGGGCCCGCATGTGGTCGAAGTAGCCGATCTGGCGCTCGTACGCGTCCAGCAGCTCATAGCCCTGGAGCGCGCGTTTGCGCAGATGGCCGATCAGCTGCCCCTGCGGCGTGACGACGTCGATCTTGGGGGTGCCGACATAGGAGTACGGCTTGTTGACCCAGAAGTAGGGCATGCCGTCCGGCCGCGTGACGAGCAGGTCGCGCTTGGCCTGGTCGTTGCGGCGCTGGTTGAGCATGCGCCACGCCTTCTGCGCGCCGCCCACGCCCTGCTCCGCGACGTTCGCGACCGGCTGGCCCTGGGGGTTCCAGATCGTGTAGCGCGCCTGCACCGAGAACATCTCCGGCGGCTGGTCGTACACGAGCACCGGGGAGTTGAAGAGGTCCACGCGCGCAGTGTACGACTCAATTCGGCGGAGACGGACACATACGAAAAGGGCGGTCCCAGCACCTAGGACCGCCCCTTTACGTATTCGGACTAAAAGTCCATGCCGCCCGCGTCGGGAGCGGCCGGAGCCTTGTCCTTCTCGGGCTTTTCCGCCACGACCGCCTCGGTCGTGAGGAACAGCGCCGCGATGGACGCGGCGTTCTGCAGCGCCGAGCGCGTCACCTTGGCCGGGTCGATGATCCCCGCCTCGAACATGTTGACGTACTCGCCGGTCGCGGCGTTGAGGCCGTGGCCGGGCTCCAGCCCGCGGACCCGCTCCGCCACGACGCCGCCCTCAAGGCCGGCGTTGATCGCGATCTGCTTGAGCGGCTCTTCCAGAGCGCGCCGGACGATCGCGGCACCCGTGGCCTCGTCGCCCTCAAGCTCGATCTTGTCGAACGCACCGTTGCCGGCCTGGAGCAGCGCGACGCCACCACCGGGGACGATGCCCTCCTCAACGGCGGCCTTCGCGTTGCGGACGGCGTCCTCGATGCGGTGCTTGCGCTCCTTGAGCTCGACCTCGGTCGCCGCGCCGGCCTTGATGACGGCGACGCCACCGGCCAGCTTGGCGAGGCGCTCCTGGAGCTTCTCGCGGTCGTAGTCGGAGTCGCTGTTCTCGATCTCGACCCGGATCTCGTTGACGCGACCCGCGATGTCGTCGGAGTTCCCGGCGCCATCCACGACTGTGGTCTCGTCCTTGGTCACCACGAGGCGCTTGGCCTGGCCGAGCATGTCCAGCGTGGTGTTCTCCAGCTTGAGGCCGATGTCCTCGCTGACGACCTGGCCACCGGTCAGGATCGCGATGTCCTGCAGCATGGCCTTGCGGCGGTCTCCGAAGCCCGGGGCCTTGACGGCGACGGACTTGAAGACACCGCGGATCTTGTTGACGACCAGGGTGGCCAGGGCCTCGCCCTCGACGTCCTCGGCGATGATGACGAGCGGCTTGCCGCTCTGCATGACCTGCTCGAGGACCGGCACGAGGTCCTTGTTGGCCGAGATCTTCGAGCTGGCGATCAGGATGTACGGGTCGTCGAAGACGGCCTCCATACGCTCCGGGTCGGTCACGAAGTAGTGCGAGACGTAACCCTTGTCGAAGCGCATGCCCTCGGTGAGCTCGAGCTCGAGGCCGAAGGTCTGGCTCTCCTCGACGGTGATGACGCCTTCCTTGCCGACCTTGTCCATCGCCTCGGCGATCATCTCGCCGATCGAGGGGTCGCCCGCGGAGATGGAGGCCGTCGAAGCGATCTGCTCCTTGGTCTCCACGTCCTTGGCAATCTTGGAAAGCTCTTCGCTGACGCGCTCGACGGCCGACTCGATGCCGCGCTTGAGCGACATCGGGTTGGCGCCGGCTGCCACGTTGCGCAGGCCCTCACGGACCAGCGCCTGAGCCAGCACGGTGGCGGTGGTGGTGCCGTCGCCCGCGACGTCGTCGGTCTTCTTCGCGACCTCCTTGACGAGCTCGGCCCCGATCTTCTCCCACGGGTCCTCGAGCTCGATCTCCTTCGCGATGGAGACACCGTCGTTGGTGATCGTGGGAGCGCCCCACTTCTTCTCCAGCACGACGTTGCGGCCCTTGGGGCCGAGCGTGACCTTGACGGCGTCGGCGAGCTGGTTCATTCCGCGCTCGAGGCCGCGTCGCGCGTCCTCGTTGAACGCGATCATCTTTGCAGCCATAGGCTCCAGATCCTCCCGGAACGGGGTGGCTATCAACGGATCGAGTCGACGCCCGCGACGGACGACCTCGCCGACGGCTACCATGCCGCCGCCGGGATGAGAGGCCTCATCGCCTCGATCACTTTTGCCTGCGTTGGCACTCTCTAGTGCCGAGTGCCAACGTCGTGTTTAGCACTCTACCCCAACGAGTGCAAGCGCCACCCCGACTACCCGGGACGGGCATGAAGAAGCCCGGCGCATCGCGCCGGGCCTCCATCGAGCTATGCGGATCAGAGCATGCGAACCGACTCCGCCTGCGGACCCCGGTCGCTCTGGGTGATCTCGAACTCGACCCGCTGCCCCTGCTCCAGGCTGCGGTAGCCATCAGCGAGGATGGCCGAATAGTGCACGAACACGTCCTTGCCACCGTCGACCGCGATGAAGCCGTAGCCTTTGTCCGCGTTGAACCATTTGACGGTGCCTTGTGCCATTCCCAACAACTCCCACCAGGGCAATTCCCGTGGCCATTCCCACGGTCAGCGACGCGAGCCCGCCGGAGGCGCGGAGCCCGTTGGCCGTGCGGGTCGCCCCGCGATGACCATCGCCGACCATACACACGGCTACCGTCCGTGGAAAAGCCTTTACCCAAGATGAGCGGACGGCCGATCCTGGTCAATCAAGGATCTGCGAATTGGGAACTTCACCGGCCGTTGGTAAACACTCCCTGACTCATCGGCCGCCTAGCCGCCCGCCACCGCGGGGATGATCGAGACCTGTGCGCCGTCGGGGGTTGCGGTGTCGAGGCCCTCGGTGAACCGCACATCCTCTTCACCCACGTAAACGTTCACAAAACGGCGGATTTGACCTTTTTCATCAAGGATACGGGCGGAAATCCCGGAGAAGCTGGCCTCCAGATCGGCCACGACCTCGCGCACCGTCGCACCGGACGCGCTCACCTCGGACTCTCCGCCCGTGTAGGTGCGCAGGATCGTGGGGATGCGGACGCTGATCGAGCTCATACGAGGCCAGCCTTTCGGAACGCGTCGAAGGACGGGGCGATGTTCGCCGACGGCTTGGCCACCGCGGCCACCGCGTCGAGGGTCTTCAGCCCGTCTCCGGAGTTGATCATTACCGTCTCGGCGTCCGGGTCCAGCGCGCCGGATGCCAGGAGCTTGCGCAGCGAGCCGAGGGTGACGCCGCCGGCCGTCTCGCCGAAGATGCCCTCGGTGCGGGCGAGCAGGCAGATGCCGTCCACCACCTCTTCGTCGGAGACGTCCTCGATGGCGCCGCCCGTACGGCGCACCGAGTCCAGGACGTAGGGTCCGTCCGCCGGGTTGCCGATGGCGAGCGACTTGGCGATCGTGTCGGGCTTCACCGGCCGTACGGCGTCGTGCCCGGCCTTGAAGGCGGCCGCGACCGGCGAGCAGCCGGTGGCCTGTGCGCCGAACACCTTGTAGGGCGTGTCCTCCACGAGCCCCAGCTTGATGAGCTCCTGGAACGCTTTGTCGATCTTGGTGAGCTGCGAGCCGGAGGCGATCGGCACGACGATCTGCGCGGGCAGCCGCCAGCCAAGCTGCTCGGCCACCTCGTACCCGATCGTCTTGGAGCCCTCGGCGTAGTAGGGCCGCACGTTGACGTTGACGAACGCCCAGTCCTCCTGCTCGCCGGCGATCTCCGAAGCCAGCCGGTTGACGTCGTCGTAGTTGCCGTCCACGGTCACGAACGTCCCGCCGTACACGGCGGTCGTGACGATCTTTTGCTGCTCGAGGTTCGACGGCACGAACACCGCGCTGCGGATACCCGCGCGCGCCGCCGCGGCGGCCACCGCGTTGGCGAGGTTGCCGGTGGACGGGCAGGCGAGCACCTTGAAGCCGAGTTCGCGCGCGGCGGCCAGCGCGACCGCGACGACCCGGTCCTTGAAGGAGTGGGTGGGGTTGCCGCTGTCGTCCTTCACCCAGAGGCTGCGGAGGCCGAGCGACTCGGCGAGGTTGTCGGCGCGTACGAGACGCGTGAACCCGGGTTCGAGGTTCGGCGTCTCGACGACGTTCGAGGGCACCGGGAGCAGGTCGCGGTAGCGCCAGATGTTGCGGGGGCCGGACTCGATCCGCTCGCGGCTGACCTGAGAGTAGTCATAGGACACCTCGAGCGGGCCGAAACACTGCTCACAGGCGTAGTGGGGACCGAGATCATACGATGCGCCGCATTCACGACAGGTGAGCGCGGTCGCGGGGCCGAGATTTCGGACGGCTGTCTGCTGCGACATGAAGCGAGGCCCTCTCTCCTCATCTTCCTCGTGCCACTTTGGTCACGAGCCGGAGTTGGCACCTGTCCCGGACTGCCTCGCGTCTGACCGACGCGTTGCGGCGCGCGCCGTACTGGAGGCGCATGTCCGGGAGGGTTGCCGGGGCTTCAACGGGCCGGTCCCTCCACCCCTCTGGATGAGCGGTATGAAGTTGTAACAGAAACTCTATACGTGACTGCCCGGTTCTTGACACTCAGTATCTCAGGTCCCGAGACACCCCGACCACGACCGGCATCCGTATGGTTACGAAACGGACAGTGACCGGCCTGACGCGATCGCCGTTAACCACGGGCGGTTACCCTCCCCCCATGGCTGACACACAGGTGCTCGTCGCCTCGAACCGCGGCCCTGTCTCGTTCTCCCTGGCCGACGACGGCGCGCTGTCGATGCGCCGCGGCGGCGGCGGACTCGTCTCGGCGCTGGGCGAACTCAGCGGCGACATCCTGTGGGTCTGCGCCACCCTCTCCGACGCCGACCGCGCCGCCGCGCGGCGCGAACCGGCCGGGCGGCTCGACGTGCCGGACCTCGCCGCCGTACGCATGCTCGACATTCCGGCGGGGACCTTTCACCGCGCCTACAACGCGGTGGCCAACTCGACCCTGTGGTTCGTCCACCACATGCTCTACGACATTCCGAACAAACCGCACTTCGACGCGCGCTCACGCCGCGACTGGCAGTCCTACGAGGCGTACAACGCGGCCTTCGCCGACGCGCTGGCACAGGACGCCGCGCCCGGCGCGAAGGTCGCGGTACAGGACTATCACCTCGCGCTCGTCCCCACCCTCCTGCGCGACCGGCGGCCGGACGTGAAGATCGCGCATTTCTCGCACACGCCATGGGCGCCGCCGGAGTACTACCGGCTGCTGCCGGACGACATCGGGCACCAGGTGCTCGAGGGCATCCTCGGCGCCGACCACGCGGGCTTCCTCACCGAGCGCTGGGCCGACGCGTTCCTCGACTGCTGCGCCACGGTGCTGCGGGCGAAGGTCGACGCGCGGGCGCGTACGGTCTCCCACCGCGGGCACGTCACGCGTGTCGGCGTGCACGGCCTCGGCGTCGACGGCGACGCACTGCGGGCGCGCGCCGCGCAGGCGGACGTCGCCGCTCGCGCCGCCACGCTGCGCGAGCAGGTCGGCGACCGGCGGCTCATCGTGCGCATCGACCGTACCGAGCTGTCCAAGAACATCGTGCGCGGGCTCGCGGCGTACCGCGAGCTGCTCGCCAAGCACCACGAGTGGCACGGCCGGGTCGTGCACCTGGCCTTCGCCTACCCGTCACGGCACGACCTGCCGGAGTATCGCGAGTACACCGCGGCCGTGCAGCGCATCGCGGCGGAGATCTCCGACGAGTTCGGCACCGCGACGTGGGACCCGCTGATCCTCCAGGTCAACGACGACTACCCGCGCTCGCTCGCGGCCTACGGCATGGCCGACGTGCTGGTGGTCAACCCGATCCGCGACGGAATGAACCTCGTCGCCAAGGAGGGTCCCGCCCTGTCGAAGCGCGGCTGCGCGCTGGTGCTGTCGGACGAGGCGGGCGCGGCCGCGGAGATGGCCGAGGACGCCATCATGGTCAACCCGTACGACGTCACGCAGACCGCCGAGGCCCTGCACCGCGCCCTGCTCATGCCGCCGGACGAGCGCGCCGAACGCTGCCGCCGCCTCGCCGCGGCCGCCACCGCGCTGCCCCCGCAACGCTGGATGGCCGCGCAGCTCGACGCGCTGGGCTGAGCCCTAGTTGTAGCCGTCGCCGAGGGTCTGGCGCACCTGCTTGCGCGCCTCGTGGATGCGCGACTTGACCGTGCCCAGCGGCAGGCCGAGCTGGGTGGCGATCTCGGAGTACTCCAGCTGCGACACGTCGCGCAGGACCAGGGCCTCGATGAGGTCCGGCTTGCGGCGTTCGAGGTCTTCCATCGCGTCCAGGATGTCGACGCGGGAGCCGGCGATGACGCTGGTACGCCGCGGATCCGGCCGCTGGTCCGGCAGCTCGCCCGACTGCTCCATCGAGCGGCGCTTGAGCGACCGGTACGTCGACCGGGCCGAGTTGGCCACCACCACGTGCAGCCACGTGGTGAAGCGCGACCGCCCCTCGAACCGGTTGATGTTGCGCGCCACCTGCATGAGCGCGTCCTGACATGCTTCTTCGGCGTCCTGCCGGCAGGGCAGGAACCGCGCGCAGTGCCGCAGGACGTCGGGCTCGATCACTCTCAGCAACGAGTTGAGCGCCTCCCGATCCCCGGCCGCGGCTCGTTTCGCCAGATCCTCAGTGCGCTCGTCGTACGCCATGACCCGTCCTCGCCCTCACCATCGCCCCGTATTGGGCATGATACGGGGGTGTCCATGCCTTCGGCCGTCGGCCGTTACCGAATCGATCGCGTTCTGGGGTCAGGAGCATTCGCCTCCGTGTGGCTCGCCCACGACGAGGTTCTCGACGCCCTGGTGGCCGTGAAGGTCCTGGCCGGGGGGCTCATCGACGACCTCGACGTGCGCAACCGCTTCCTGGAGGAGGCACGGATCCTGCGCCGCGCCGACTCCGAGCGCCTCGTACGCGTCCACGACATCGGCGAGCTCGAAGACGGACGTCCGTATTTCGTCATGTCCTACGCCGACCTCGGCACGCTCGCCGACCGGATGCGGCACCGCGAGCCGGGGCCCGCGGAGGCGCTGCGGCTGGCCGTCGAGGTCGCGCGCGGCGTCGAGGTCATCAACCGGCTGGGGATCATCCACCGCGACCTCAAGCCGTCGAACGTGCTGTTCCAGTCGACCACCGACGGCGGCGAGCGCCTGCTGCTCGCCGACCTCGGGCTCGCCAAGGCGCTCGCTCACGCCTCGGGCGCCTTCACCCTGCCGGTCGGCACTCCGGGGTACATGTCGCCCGAGCAGGCGAGGTTCGGCGGCGGCCTCGACGTACGCGCCGACGTGTACGGCCTCGGCGCGCTGACCTACCACCTCATCACCGGCCGCCCGCCGGGCACCGCGCCGGTCCTCGTGCCGCCCACCGCCGCACGCCCGGGCCTGCCGCCCGCGGTGGACGACATCGTGATGCGGGCGCTGGCCGCCGACCGCGAGCACCGCTGGCCGTCCGCCGAGGCGTTCGCCGCGGCGCTCGGCGTGCCGCTCGCGATGATGGGAGCCGACCCGCCGGCGCCGGTCGACCGCACCGTCTCCGACCCCGGTGCGCGCGACTCCACGGTGGGCGATCCGACCGTGAGCGGCGGGCCGGCGCCGAGCGAGCGCGGCGGGCCGCCGGTACGCGATGACCGCACCATCGCGGACCCGACCAGGTCCGACGGCCCGCCGAGCGGGCGCGGCTTCCACGACACGGCGCACGGGCCGCCGCCCTCCGGCGCGGGGATGCCGCCGTCCGGGGCGGGGATGCCGTCCGGCGCGGGCATGCCGCCGCCCGGCGAGCGCACCATGCGCGTGCCGCCGCCGTACGAGCCGCGGCACCGCCAGAAGGCCTACGACCGGACGGAGCAGCACCCGCGGCCCGGCACGCGGCTGCCCTCGGACGAGACGGTGACCGACCTGCCGGCCGTACGCCCGGAGGACTACGGCGCCGCCGACGACCGCGGGGAGGCGCGGACCGGCGACACTCCGCGAAGCCGCGTGCTCGCGGCGGCCGGGCTGGTCGCGGTCCTGGTCGCGGGCGGCGGCGGCGCGTACGGCATCGCCAAGCTCGCCGGCGCGGGCAAGGCGGACCCGCAGCCGAAGAAGGACGGCCTCGTCACGGTCACCGACACGACGGGACGGCTGAGCCTGCGAGTGCCGCCCGCGTGGAAGCTGCAGACGGCGCACAACCGCTGGCCCGTCGCGGTCAGCGACGTCGCGACCGCCCCGGCGCTGCGTGCCACCCCCGACTACGCGCAGTTCGTGCGGGACGACACGCCGGTCCCTGGAGTGTTCGCCGGGCTGACGCACGATCTGAGCGTCACGCTCCCCCCGGCCTCGTTCGGGTCCCACACGGGCAAGTGCACGCGCGGGACGGAACGCCCCTACCGGCACGGCACGCTGAGCGGCCGGATCACGCCGTGGACGTGCGGCGGCTCGGTCACGATCAACGAGGTGGGGCTGCGCGACTCGGGCGGCAAGTACGCGCTGTGGGTGCGCGTGAAGCTGGCCGGCCCGCCGGACCTCACCGGGGCGATTCTCGACAGCATCCAGACCAAGGGCTGATCTCGCGTACGATATATCGGTAATACATCGCCGGGAGAGGGCCATGCACAGACGATCCAGGTACGACGAGGAGCGCGCGGCGTTCGGCGGCTGGGGCCCCGGAGGGTTCGGGCCCGGCTTCGGCCCGGGCGGGCGCGGAGGCCGGGGCGGTCGCGGCGGGCGCGGCGGCCGGCGGACCAAGCGCGGCAACGTACGCGCCGCGATCCTGGCGCTGCTGGCCGAGCGGCCCATGCACGGCTACGAGATGATCCAGGAACTGGAGAGCCGCACCGGCGGGCTGTGGCGCCCGAGCCCCGGCTCGGTCTACCCCACGTTGCAACTGCTGGAGGACGAGGGCCTGATCTCCGGCGAGCAGTCGTCGGGCAAGCGGCTGTTCACCGCCTCCGACACCGGGCGCGCGGAGGCCGCGACGCAGGAGGCGCCGCCCTGGGCCGAGATCACCGACGACGCCGGCGAGGCGGCCACGCATGTCGGCGCCGCGATGGGCCAGCTCGTGATGGCGCTCCGCCAGGTGATGCACGCCGGCAGCGAGGAGCAGCGCGAACGCGCGCTCGAAGTGATCAACGACGCCCGGCGGCGGCTCTACGGCATCCTCGCCGACGACGAGAGCTGACGGTCGGCGCGGGCGTCCAGAGCGGCGAAAAGCGCCCGGCAGTTTCGCCGCCGGGCGCCCCCGTCACCACTCCCGTCGTCACGCCGCGGGTACACCGAAGGCGGCGACCAGCGCGTCGAGTTCCTGGCGCCAGATCCGGTGCACGTTGAGGCGCAGCGGCTTGGCCGCGGTGGGCACGTTGTAACGGAACGAGCTCCACAGCGAGGCGCGCTTGTAGTCGGTGATCCGCACGCTCTGCAGCGGCGCGGTGAAGGCGATCTCCTTGGGCCGGTTGGACACGCGGTTCATCTTGACGAAGATGACCTGCCCCTGCGTCACGGCGACGTAGTAATAGTCCGTGAACAGCTGACCGATCAGGCCGAGCTGGCTCATCAGCCAAGGGCTGGGCCCGGTGATGGCGTACACGCCGCTGATGATCTGCTCGCCCGGCTGGAGCGCCTGGACGACCATCTCGTTGGCCTGCTTCTTGATGGTCTCTTTGCGAACGGCCATCAATCCCACCTTCCATTTTGAGGGCGGCGGAATCCCCCATTCCGCCACGAAAGTTACTGAACGCCCGGGAGACTATCGGTTTTACCGGGCGATTACCCTCAGAACAGTTGACTCGTGAGTGATTCGATGAGGCGTACGACTCCGGGCGGCCCGTCGACGATCAGGTCGGCGCGCTCGGACAGCGCGGTCACCTCATCGGAGGCGCTGCACACCGTGACCCCGGGCACCCCCTCCGCGCGCAGCGCGTCGACCGCGTCGAAGGCGGCCAGGTCACCCAGGTCGTCGCCGGTGTAGAGCACCGCGGTGCTGCCCAGTTCGGCGACGAGCGCGCGCAGCGCCGCGCCCTTGTCCATCCCCGGCGGCCGCAGCTCCAGCACGAGACGGCCGGGCTCCATGACCAGGCCCGTACGCTCGGCGAGCGCGGCGACGAGACTGCGCAGGCGTTCGAGCGCCACCTCGGGCTCGGCCGCGCGCCGCGTGTGCACGGCCAGCGCGTGGCCCTTGTCCTCGATCGCCACCCCGGACGGCGCGTACGCGATGAGCCGCGGCAGCTTCCGGCGCGCCTCCTCGACGCCCGGCGGCGGCTCGGGCGAGTCGAGGGTGCCGCCCTCCCAGCGCTCGCGGCCGTACTGGCCGAGCACGACCAGGCCCTCGACGCCCGCGAGGCCGCCGTACTCCACCGCGAGCGCGGCCGGGCGGCCCGTGATGACCGCGACCCGGCCGATGTGGCGCGCCAGCTCGGCGAGCGCCGCGGCCGCGCCGTCCTGGGCGCGCGCGGAGTCCGGATCCGCGACGATCGGCGCGAGAGTGCCGTCGAAGTCGAAGGCGGCGAGCGCGCCGCCGGGTCGCGCCCTGATGGCGGACAGCCCGTCGGCGCCGGCAGGCGTACGTGACTCAACGTTCATGGGTCGCTCACCCTATCGACAGGGCCGCCCGCGTCGCGGCGGATGCGGCGGACGGTCGGAGAACGGCGTCGTACGGGCGCCCGGACATGACGGACGGCGTGCGTGCGCCGTCCGCTGGGAGCTGTTCAGGGACGGATGCCGAGGCGGCGTGCCGCCCGCT
The DNA here is from genome assembly GCA_963799975.1 of uncultured Actinomycetota bacterium. Classification (GTDB taxonomy): domain Bacteria; phylum Actinomycetota; class Actinomycetes; order Streptosporangiales; family Streptosporangiaceae; genus Actinoallomurus. The sequence continues at coordinate 3,962,103 of CAWCZF010000006.1, forward strand.
GGCGCTGGCGCTGCGACCGCTGCCGCCGCAGCCGCTTCACGAGCATGGGGTCGTGCGCAAGAGCCTCGGGACGGTCAATGAGCAGGGTGAGGAGCTGGTAGTAGCGGGTCGAGGACATGTCGAAGGTTTCGCGAATCGCCTGCTCCTTGGCACCCGCGTACTTCCACCACTGCCGCTCGAACGAAAGGATCTCCAGGTCACGGTCGGCAAGGCCGCCGTCACCCTCGTTTTCAGGGCCATCGCCCCGGGCGTCAGCCGGTTGCATCAGGTCCCCTCTGTACGGGTTCGGGGGGCTGTCATGCTACGCGTGATCACCGACATGTACGCGGTGTTCTCACCGATGCCCGCTGGCGTAGCCTGAACCGTGACGCCGAGGCACTGCGTAACGCTACTGACCGACTACGGGCTGGAAGACGGCTTCGTCGCCGCATGTCACGGCGTCATCGCGAGCATCTGCCCACCCGTGCGCATCATCGACATCACCCACCTCGTCCCGCCCGGAGACGTGCGGCGCGGCGCGGCCGTCATGGCGCAGACGGTCCCCTACACCCCGCCCGGCGTGCACGTCGCGGTGATCGACCCCGGCGTGGGCACCCGGCGGCGCGCCATCGCGATCACGGCCGGCGACCGCGTCTTCGTCGGGCCGGACAACGGCGTGCTGTCCTGGGCGGCCACGGGGCCCGGCCTTCGCGCGTACGAGCTGACCGACGAGGAACTCTGGCTTGATGAGGTGTCGGCGACCTTCCACGGCCGCGACATCTTCTCTCCGGTGGCGGGCCACATCGCCGCGGGCCGCGACGTCTCCACGGTCGGCGAGGAGATCGACCCGGCCGGGCTCGTACGGCTGCCACCGCCCTCGCGCAGCGTGCGCGACGGCACGGCCGAGGGCGAGGTGCTCACCGTCGACCGGTTCGGCAACGTGCAGCTCTCGGTCACCGGCGCGGACATGGACTCGATCGGCGCCCAGTGCGGCGAGGCCGTCACGATCACGCTCGGGCGGCACACGCTGCGGGTCGCGTACGGCGAGACGTTCGGCTCCGTACGGCCCGGTGAGCTGGTCGCGTACACGGACGCGGCCGGCCGGGTGGCCCTCGCGGTCAACGCCGGCAACGCCGCCCAGCGCCTCGGCCTGCCCCCCGGAGCGCACGTACGGCTGACCGCCGCCCGATAACGGCCGCATCGAAGGTCAAGCAAACGTCAAAACGGCAGGTCCTCATGCGGCATGATCTCCCGCATGGGTTTCACGCGCTCGGACTGGCGACTGATCATCATCACCGTCGTGGTGACCACGGCCGCCGGGATCGCCTACTACGGCAAGATCGGTGGCGACGTCGCCCCGTTCGTGGTCGCCGCGATCTCGCTCGCGCTCCTGGCCAGCCTGGTCGGGCGCAGCGTCGAGGCGCTGGGCGACAAACTCGGGTCCGGTACGACCGGCGTCGTGCAGAGCGCGCTGGGTAACCTGCCCGAGCTGTTCGTCGTGCTGTTCGCGCTGCGCGACAAGCTGTACGGCGTGGCGACCGCGACGATCGTCGGCTCCATCCTCGCCAACGTGCTCCTGGTGCTCGGGCTGGCGTTCCTGTTCGGCGGCATCAAGCACGGGCGGCAGAAGTTCGGCAGCGAGGCCGCGCGGACGATGTCGGTGCTCATGGCGCTCTCGGTCGGGGCCATGCTCGTACCGTCGCTCACCGCCTCGCTGGGTTCGCACGCGACCAAGGCCGCGCTGCACGAGCGCGACCTGTCGATCGTGGTGTCGGTCCTGCTGCTCTGCCTGTTCGCGGCGTCGCTGCCGGCGTCCCTCCGCCGGGCCAAGCCCGCCGCCGAGGGCCCGGCCGAAGGCGCGGGCTCCGGTTCGGGCGCGGGCACGGCGTCGTCCGAGGGCACGGCCGCCTCCGAAGCCGCTCCGGCGACCACCAAGCATGAGGAGCCGTCCTGGTCGCTGGGCGTCGCGCTGGCGATGCTCGCGATCACCGGGGTGGGCGCGGCGTTCGTCTCGGACTGGTTCGTGGCCGCGCTCCAGCCCGCGATGTCCACGCTCGGCATCTCCGAGGCGTTCGCCGGACTGGTCATCGTCGCCATCGCCGGCAACGCGGTGGAGAACGTCGTCGGCATCCAGCTCGCGCTCAAGAACCAGTCCGACTTCGCGCTCTCGCTGATCCTGCAGAGCCCGATCCAGATCGCCCTCGTGGTCGCGCCCGCGCTGGTCCTGCTCTCGCCTCTCGTCGGCGCGTCCTTCACCCTCGTGCTGTCGCCGCTGCTGATCGCGGTGCTCATCATGGCGATCATCATCACCGTGCTGGTGGTGCTCGACGGCGAGTCGAACTGGCTCGAGGGCCTGACCCTGATCGTCCTGTACGCCATCATCGCCACCGCGTTCTGGTGGGGATGAGGTGCGCTACGTCAGATCGGCCGAAACCGGACGGCCTGTATGCGTGCGCCATTCAACTAATGTGACCTTGTGAATCCGCACATCGACGCGAGTGTGGCGGAGATCGAACGGGCGGCGTTCCAGCTCCGGCGGCTCTGGGCCAAGCCGCACCTCCTCCAGCGTCTACGCGAGCAGAGCGGGCAGGGCGGCCGTCCCATCCAGCTCTCCAACCTGCTCGTCATCCACGCCATCGCAGGTCAGGGTGAGGGCGGCGACGTCACCGTCGGTGCGGTCGCCGACTACCTCGACATCGACCCCTCGACCGCCAGCCGGCTGGTCGGCCACGCCATCGACGCCGGCTTCGTCTCCCGTACACCGTCGCCCGTCGACGCGCGACGGGCGCACCTGCTCCTCACCGACTCCGGCGAACGCGTGCGCGAGTTGACCGATGACTTCCGGCGCCGCTTCATCGCCGAACTCGTCGCCGACTGGACCGATGAGGAGCGGAGCCAGTTCGCCCGTCTGCTCCGGAGGTTCGCCGACGCCGCGGCGAACTTCCCCATGGGCACGATGCTCGCGTCCGCCGGGCAGGAAACCCTCGAGGCCTGCTCGGACGAGTGAGGCGTCAGGAGCGCAGCACCCCCAGCCGCTCGCGGTACTCCTCCTCATCGATCTCGCCGCGCGCGTACCGCTCGGCGAGCACGGTCTCCGCACCGCCCCGCCCGCGCCGCGACAGAAGATAGAACCCGCCGCCGAGAACCAGCAGCCAGAACAATCCGAACCCGATCGGGAAGACCGGCCACCAGCCGGGAGCGTCACCATCGTGCCAGGGACCGTGCGCGGTCAGCGTCATTGCGTCCATGCACCGATGGTGACCCGAGACTCCCGCCCCCGCGTCGTACGAGGGGCGGCTTCGGCCGTACGCCCGGCGGCGCAGACGAATCCGGGCCGGCAGTCCGGATGGCCGCCAGGGAAGGGCTGCGCGGACGTCGTCCGCGCGCGGCCATCGGGATCACAGGCCCGGAACTCGTACACGTGCACGGTACACATTCATCGGGATTTGGACCAGATTCTGCCGATCACCTTGCGTGCGACCGTGGATCGCGTCAGCGCGTGACACCACGGCGTGGCAGAATGACGCCCGCAGTCGATAGCCGGGAGGGGATCCGGTGCACGTGTTCCAGCTTCGCCGCACCCTCCCGCGCGTGGGTTCGGCAGTGCTGGCCGGTGCCACGGCCGTGGTGCTGTCCGTACCCGCTGCGGCCGCCGCCGTCCCGGCGCGTCCGGACGCGCCCGCGATGCCGTCCGACACCTACCGCAGCCAGCAGTGGACGCTCGACGCCCTGCACGTCACCCGCGCCTGGAAGTACTCACGCGGCAGCGGTGTGACCGTGGCCGTGCTCGACACCGGGGTGGACGGTCACCAGGCGGACCTGAGCGGCCGCGTCGTCGACGGGCCGGACTTCACCGGTCACGCGCGGGCGCCCGGCGGGCGCTACTGGGGGCGGCACGGCACCGAGATGGCGAGCCTCATCGCCGGGCACGGTCACGGCGCCGGCGCGGCCGGCGGCGTCATGGGCGTCGCGCCGGACGCCAAGGTCCTCTCGGTCCGTGTCACGTGGGAGCTGACCGACCCGATCCGCACCGACCAGGCCCAGGTCGGCCGCGCGCGCGACGCGGTCGCACAGGGCATCCGTTACGCCGCCGATCACGGTGCGCAGGTCATCAGCATGTCGCTCGGCGGCGGCAACCTGTTCTACAACGGCAACGCCGCCGAGGAGGCGGCGATCAAGTACGCGCTCGGCAAGGGCTCGGTGCTCGTCGCGTCGGCGGGCAACGACGGCGACGCCGCCAACCGGCGCAACTACCCGGCCGCCTACCCCGGGGTGATCGCGGTGGGCGCGGTCGACCGGCAGTTCAAGCCGGCCAAGTTCACCAACCGGCACACCTACATCTCGGTCGCCGCCCCGGGCGTGAACATCGTCAGCGCCGACTCGGCGGGCCACGGCTACATCCTCGGCACCGGTACGAGCTCGTCCGCCGCGTTCGTGGCCGGCATGAGCGCGCTGGTCAAGGCGCGCTATCCGAGCCTCACGCCGGCGGAGGTCAAGCAGGCGCTCGAGGAGGGCGCCACGCACCGGCCGCCCGACGGCCGCAGCACCGAGATCGGAACGGGCGTGGTCGACGCGTACGGCGCGCTGCGCACCGCGGCGCGGATCAACAAGGCCGAGCACAGCGGCGCCGCGGCCGACCGGCCCGCGACCGGGGGCGGGACGAAGACTCCGGCGTCCAAGCACGGGCCGGACCTGCTGCTCATCGCCGTGCTGAGCGGCGGCGGCACGCTGATCCTGCTGAGCCTGATCCTCGGCTGGCGGCAGCGGCGGCGACGCCCCGCCGCGGCCGACGACGAAGACGAGTCCGACGAGGAGAGCGCGGCGCCGCCGGTCGCGGCACACGCGGCCGAGCCGGCACGCGACCGGCGTCCCGGCGGCGTGCCGCAGCGCGCGACGGGCGCGTCGTCGGGCCTGTCGCCCTGGGAGCGCCGCCCGGAGACCGCGGCACGTGACGAGACGCCGATGTGGGGCACGGGCACGCCCCCCGAGGCGCCGTGGGAGCGACGGCACGAGGCGCCCGCGCCCGCCGACTCCTGGGACCAGCCGGAGGTGCCCTCCCCCGGGAAACCCTGGGACCAGCACACGGCGTCCGCCGACTCCTGGGAGCGACGCGAGCCCGCCGACTCCTGGGAGCGCCCGTCGTCGGAGCTGCCGCATTCCTGGGACCGCTCCTCGGCGGGGGAACTGCCGCATTCCTGGGACCACCGGCCCCCGGAGGATGAGGAGCACACTCCGTGGGAGCCCGAGGCTTCCTATGACCGGCGGCCGCCCGAGACGCCTCCCCCGGGCTGGGACCCGAGACCCGACGAGGCGCCACCCTCCGCCGGCTGGGACCCGCAGGCCCCTCCCCCGGGCTGGGACCCGGCGTCCGACGACGCGCCGCCTGCCTCCTGGGACCGGCAGCAGCCTTCCTCGGTCTGGGACCCGGCCCCCGACAACGCGCCGCCCTCCGGCGCTTGGGACCGGCAGCCGCCTCCCGCCTCCTGGGACTCGGCTCCCGGCAACGCGCCGCCGTCCGCCTCCTGGGATCCGGGCCCGGACAACGCGCCGCCGTCCGCGTTCCGTGACCGGCGGCGGTCCGAGCCGTCCGAACCCCCCGAGCCGCCCGCCCCCGCCGGCTGGGACCCGACGCCCGGCGACGCGTCGGCGTCCGCCTCCTGGGATCCCCTCACGGACGACTGGGACCGGCGACCGCCGGAGACGGACGCTCCGAGCGGCTGGGACGACCCCACCCCGTCCGACACCCCGCAGTCGGCCGCCTGGGACCGCCTCTCCGACGACTGGAACCGGCCCGCCGCCGAGCCGACCTCGCCTCCCGAGCCTGCCCCGTACGACCCGCACGCCGCCGACTCCAGCAGCAACGGCAATGGCAGCGGCGCCAACGGGCGCTACCCCTCACGTGACTTCCGCGTCGCCGGCGGCAAGGAGCCCGATCCGCTGAACGACGGCACGGTCGACTCCTCAGCCGAGGTGGGCACGCCACTGGCGGAGGAGAGCTGGGACAGCATCCGGCGCGGCTTCGACCGGCTGAAGGACGCGAACAACTGGGAGTCGCTCGCCGGGGGTGGCGGCATCGGCGACGAGAACGGCCCGGCGTCGGACGCGTTCGACGAGACGGCGGCGATGCCGATCATCGAGCCGGACGACGAGGGCGGCAACGACACGCGCGGCGGCCCTCGCGGGGGTTAGCCCCACCCTCACCCGGCATGCCAGCCACATGGGACGTACGGCGGAGGTCCCGTAGCGTTCTGCTCAAGCCGACCTTGAGGAGTCATTCGTGAACAGCCGCAGTGTGGCGCTCGTCGCCCTCACCGCACTCACCGCGTCTGGCTGCGGCGTGGGAGTGCACTTCGCCGACTACCGGCACACCGCGACGCTCGCCGACGCCCAGGTGACCGGTCAGGTGACGGCCATCGAGGTCAACGCCGGCGACAACGGCCACGTCGTGGTCAAGGCCGGCGGCGGCGACGGCGTGACCGTGCACCGCGTCGTGCATTACCAGAGCGGCACCCCGCATCCGACGCAGCGGCTGAGCGGCGGCACCCTGACCTTCGACAAGGGCTGCTCGCGCTGCCGGGTCGACTACGACCTCACCGTGCCCGCCACGGTGCGCGTACGCGCACGCGCCGACAGCGGCCGGATCAACGTCGCGGGCGTGGCGAGTGCCGACCTCGGCAGCGACTCGGGCTCATTGACCGCGCGTCACGTGACGGGCGGCGTCACCGCGCGGTCCGACTCGGGCTCGATCACCCTCCAGGACGTCGGCGGCGCGCTGGCCGCCAAGACGGACTCCGGCTCGATCCACGGTACGGAGATGCACGCGGGCAGTGCGTCGGCCGCCAGCGACTCCGGCAGCCTGCGGCTGGACTTCACCGCGATGCCGGGCAGCGTGCGGGCGACCAGCGACTCCGGCTCCATACATCTCGGCCTGCCGGGCGGCCCGTACGACGTCAACGTCCAGACCGACTCCGGCGGCAAGCACATCACGGTGCCGACCGCGTCGCTCTCACCGAACAAGGTCTATCTGCGCTCCGACTCCGGCAGTGTGAGCGTCGTCCCGGCCTGAGCGCCCCAGCGGTAGCGCAGGAGACGCACCCCGCGCCGCGTCGCCGGGATCGCGGCGAGCAGCCGGAAGATCGCCCCGTACGGCCGGCGCAGGCGCTCGGTCTCGGGGAGCGCGAAGACGCTGACCGACGAGACGCAGGTGAGGCGGAGTTCGCGGCCGAGCGCGGCCGGGTCGTCGACGCCCCAGTGGACGCCGCCCTCGGCACGTACGAGCCGGTTGAGGTTCTCCAGCCGGATCCAGGCTCGGCTGAACGCGTCGAAGACGATCTCCCCGGCCGTGAAGTGCTCGGTGATCCGGCCGAAGAGCCGCTTGCCGTCGCCTTCGGCGAGGTACATGAAGAGCCCTTCGCCGATCACCAGCACCGGCGCGTCGGCGGGCACGCTCTCCAGCCAGCCGGGCTCGGTCACCGAGGTGCCGATCAGCCGGGCGGCCGGGTGCGGCGGGCACGCGAGCCGCCGCTTGTCGATGACGTCGGGACGGTCCACGTCGTACCAGCGGACCGTCGCGGGCGGATCGATCCGGTTGACGCGGCTGTCCAGCCCGCAGCCGAGGTGCAGCACGACCGCCGTGGGGTGGTCGGCGACGAACTCCGCGGCCCACACGTCGAGATGCCGGCTCCGCAACGCGACGAGCCCGGCGTTGGCCGGAGTCACCTTCGTACGGCTGAAGTCGAAGTCGACTCTGCCTACGACGCCGGCGGCGAAGGCGTCGCCGAGGACCGGGTGGTCCGCCTGGCTGTCGAGGGCCTTGGCGTAGAGCGTGTCGAGGAGCGTCCGCTCCTCGGTGAAGACGACCTTCTCCGTGGCCATGACCCGACGGTACGTGCCGATCAGAGAGCAGGGTAGACGGTGCCGACGACCTCGCCGAATCCGATCGGGGTGATGTCGGCGCCCGAGCCGGAGGCGGTGATGCGCACGGTGTCGCCGTCCTCCAGGAAGGCGCGCCTGCCGCCGCCGGGGAGTTCGAGCGGCTCGTTGCCGTTCCAGGTCAGCTCGATCAGGCTGCCGCGCTCGTCGCGCGCGGCGCCGGAGACGGTGCCGGACGCCATCAGGTCGCCGGTGTGCAGCGCCGCGCCGTTCGCGGTCGCGTGCGCCAGTTGCTGCGGGGGGGTCCAGTACATCCCGGCGAACGGCGGACGGCTCACCACGTGCCCGTTCAGCTCGATCTCCAGCCGTACGTCCAGGCCCCACGGCTCCTCGCAGCGGAGGTACGGCAGGGGCCGCGGGTCCTGGTGCGGCGGGTCGACGCGCGCGGGGTCGAGCGCCTCGACCGGGACCACCCACGGCGAGATCGAGGTCGCGAACGACTTGGCCAGGAACGGGCCGAGCGGCTGGTACTCCCATGCCTGGATGTCCCGCGCGCTCCAGTCGTTGACCAGGACGAACCCGAACACGTGGTCGCGGAAGCCGGAGGTCGGCACCGGCCGCCCGTACGCCGAGGGAACGCCGACGACGAAGCCGATCTCGGCCTCGATGTCGAGTTTCTGCGTGGGGCCGAAGATCGGGCCCGCGTCGCCGCGCCGCTGCCCGCTGGGCCGTACGACAGGGGTCCCCGAGGGCACCACGGTGCCGGCGCGGCCGTGGTAGCCGACCGGCAGGTGGGTCCAGTTCGGCAGCAGCGGGTCCGTGCCGGGCCGCAGGATGCGCCCGAGGTTCGTCGCGTGCTCGCGCGAGGAGTAGAAGTCGACGTAGTCGGCGACCGCGAACGGCATGTGAAGGTCGAGGTCGGCCATCGGCACCAGGCACGGCTCGACGTCGTCGCGGTAGGCCATGTCGGTGAGCAGGGTGATGATGCGGTCGCGGGTCGGCTGCCACACCATGCGGCCCGCCGCCATGAAGCCGTTGAGCGAGCCCGCCGCGAACCATCGCCGGTCGGCGAGCAGGCCCGCGCCCGCCAGCTCGGCCAGGTCGAGCACGTGCTCGCCGATGGCCACGCCGACGCGCGGCAGCTCGCCCCGCTGGGAGAAGACACCGTACGGAAGGTTGTTCACTCCGAATCCGCTGCCCTCGGGCACGGGCACCCAGGTACTCATTTACTCAGCGTTCCCCCTCATGCGCGGATTTCACCATGCGCGAGGGGGGTTCCGTACGGGCGGCTCAGTCGCGCGGCGGCGTCGGTGAGCTGCGGAACTTGCTGGAGGGCGGTGTCGCCTCCATGTCCTCCCCGGCGTCCGGGTCCTCGGCGCGCTCGTCGGCGTAGGAGGTGTCCTCCTCGTCCTCCTCGTTTTTCTTGTCCTCCGCTTTGTCCACCTCTGGGCCGCCGGACGTGTCGCGGACCAGGGTTATGCCGTCGGGCTGGGTGTCCGGCAGCGGGATGCCGTCCGGCTGGGTGTCGGTCAGCGTCTTCGGCTTGGGGCCGCCCACCAGTCGTACGTCCGTGGGCAGCGATGTGCGGGCGACCAGGCGCGGCGTGTCCTCCGGCTCGGCGGGCTCGTCGTTCATGGGGGTCTCCACCTCGGGCTCGGCGGCGGCCGGCGGGTCCGCGGGCCGCGGCTCGCCGCGGCGGGGCGCGGGCGGCAGCAGCGGCTCGCCGCGGCCCGGCGTGCCGGGCGTCTCCGGGTCGCGGGACGCGGGTTCGTCCGGGGAGACGACGCGGTGCTCGCCGCTCCAGGAGGCCGGTACGGGGTCACTCGGCTCCGGGTGCGGGCCCTCCCAGGGGTCGGGCGGGTCCAGGCGCGCCGCGTCCCAGGGGTTGGACTCCGGCTCGGCCGTGCGCTCGGGCTCCCACCCGCGCTCCGCCGTGCGTACGCGCTCGGGGGTGCGGGCGAACTCCGACGTGCGCACGGGCTCCAGCTCGCGTACGGGGACACCACGCGACAGGGCGGGGGTCTCGCCGGTCTCCAGGCCGGGGATCATCGCCTGGTCGACCCGCGTGGCGGGCACCGGCTCGGTCTCGTGCACGCCCGGCTCGACGGCGCGCAGGTCCTCGTCCGTAGCCGCGTCCCCGCCGGGCCGCACCCGACGGCCCAGCATCTGCTTGAGCATCGCCAGCCAGAGCCAGACCGCGATCATCAGGATCGCCCAGGGCGCCACGGCGACGCCGACGTTGACCGGGGTGTCCGGCAGGGCCGGGTAGCCCTTGACGGCACGCTGGATGCCGGCCGCGCCCGCGCCCGCGATCAGCAGGACGAGCAGGGACCAGCGCACGGCGCGCGACGGCCAGCCGGACCGGCGCGCGGTCAGGATCGCCAGGATGATCACGACGACCAGGCCGTCGAGCATCCAGGGGTAGAGGAACGCGCGGTGCCGGGCGGCGCCGCCGCGGAGCGCGAGCAGCCGCAGGTCGTCATAGGACAGCACGAACGTGCCGGCGGCAAGCGCGACGACGCCGAGACCACCGAGCGTGGTCAGGAACCGTCTCTGTGCCTTGGAGTACTGCGCGGGGGTGATAGTCATTGGGGGGCAGCCAACCATCGGGGCGTACGGGGCGACACCATCTTGGCCGCATTGGTCGGGTGACGGGGTGAGCGCGGACCGCGTGTCGCAGGTGAGATCGGTCGCGCACCCCCTCGGCATACCCCACGTACGCGGCTGGGAAGCGGAGCGGGGAGGATGTTGTCTCGCTACGGACGGCCCGCTTCGTGATATGCGGGCATTAGTGTCGTTTTGTCGGATATAGACCTAATCATGGTGTCCTTGTGAGTGACGAGAGCATTCCCGCCCCGATCGCCGACTTCGCGAAGGACGAACGACTCGGCGAGCCGCGGAGCATGCACGACCCCCGTACGGTGAACAGTCGTTCACGTAGGTGGCTGGTGATTCTGGGGCTGCCCGGCCTGGTGATGCTGCCGTTCGCCGTGGGGTTCTCGATGGGCGGATTCGGGTGGGCCTCGGCGCTGAGCGTGCTGCTCACCGCCGCCTACCTCGGCGCGGCGGGGCGGATCCTGGTCCGTGATGTCCTGCCCGGCTACGGCCGCGTGCTCTACCTCTACGAGAACGGCCTGGTCCTGGCCGACGGGCGGAAACGGACCGCGTTCCCCTGGGACGCCATCCGGGAGGTGAACGTCTCCGGCGTGCGGATGGGATCCTCGGAGGCGGTGAGCTGGCAGTGCGCGGTGGTGCGCGACGACTACACCGAGACGACGCTCGGGCCGGAGTTCCCCGGCGTCCAGGAGGTGGTCGAGACCGTGTCCGCGGCGGTGACCGAGCGGCTGCTGCCCAAGTACGTCTCCCGCGTCGAGACCGGCGGCAAGGTGCGCTTCGGTCCGTTCACGATCTCCCGCGAGGGCATCGCCAGGGAAGGCGAGGGCGAGGAGGTGCCCTGGCCGGACGTCACGGCGGTCGAGATCAGCAACGGCACGGTCCACGTCAACCGCCGCGACCGCCCGGTGGGCCTGACGGCCACCGCGGGAGAGGTGCCCAACGCCGTCGCCTTCAGTGAATTGGCACGTTATGTACGCGAGGGTCGTCCGGAATGAGGCAACCCTCTCCCTGAGGGTCCGGGATCGCCCAACAAACCGGATTTCCGTGCTGCCCGCCGACCCGCATCGAATAGCCTCTTACGCGTGAGCCTGCGCCTCTACGACACCGGCACCCGTGACATCCGCGAGTTCGTCCCGCTGACGGAGGGGCGGGCGGGCGTCTACGTCTGCGGCGCCACGCCACAGGCCGCACCGCACATCGGCCACCTTCGCTCCGGCGTGACGTACGACCTGCTGTGCCGCTGGCTGATCGCCTCGGGCTACTCCCTGACGTTCGTCCGCAACGTCACCGACGTCGACGACAAGATCATCAATGTCGCCGCACAGACGGGCGTGCCGTGGTTCGCGGTCGCCGAGGCCAACCAGCGCGTCTTCGGCCAGGGCTATGACCTGCTCGGCTGCCTGCCGCCGACCGTCGAGCCGAGGGCGACCGGGCACGTGCCCGAGATGATCACGTTGATGCGCCGCCTCATCGACGCCGGCCACGCCTACAGCGTCGGCAACGACGTCTACTTCGACGTCATGTCGTGGTCGGACCACTACGGCGCGCTGTCACACCAGCGGCTCGACAGCATGCGTGCGGCCGGCGACTCGTTCGGCGACGACACCAAGCGCGACCCGCGCGACTTCGCCCTCTGGAAGGGCGCCAAGCCGGGCGAGCCGAGCTGGGAGACGCCGTGGGGCCCCGGGCGGCCGGGCTGGCACCTGGAGTGCTCCGCGATGGCCACCAAGTACCTCGGGCCCACCTTCGACATCCACGGCGGCGGCGTCGACCTGATCTTCCCCCACCACGAGAACGAACTCGCCCAGTCCACCGCGGCCGGCGACGCGTTCGCCCGCTACTGGATGCACAACGGGCTGCTCACCGTACGCGGCGAGAAGATGAGCAAATCCGTCGGCAACGTCGTGCTGCTGCCCGACCTGCTGGCACAGGCTCGCGCGGCCGAGGTGCGCTACTACCTCGGCGCCGCGCACTACCGCTCGATGATCGATTATTCCGACGAGGCCCTGCGCGACGCCGCCGCGGCGTACCAGCGCATCGAGGCGTTCGTCGTACGCGCGGTGGAGCTGGCCGGCCGCGTGGAGCCCGGCACGGCGCCGCGGGCGTTCGCCGACGCGATGGATGACGACCTCGGCGTCCCGCAGGCGCTCGCCGTCGTCCACGAGTGGGTGCGCGAGGGCAACACCGCGCTGAACGCCGGCGACAAGGACGCGCTCGTCCGCATCCTGGGCGAGCTGCGCGCGATGCTCACCGTGCTCGGCCTCGACCCGCTGTCCCCGCAGTGGGAGAGCGCGGGCGATGACCTGACCGACGTCGTCGACGCGCTCGTCGCGCTCGCGCTGGAGCAGCGGCAGGCCGCGCGCACGCGCAAGGACTACGCCGCCGCGGACGCGATCCGCGACCGGCTCACCGCCGCCGGCGTCCTCATCGAGGACACCCCGCGAGGCCCGCGCTGGGAACTCAAGCGTTCCTGATGTGATTGGTGGGTGAGAGTCCGGGGACGTAACGTTCGAGAGGCTTCACACCCCACCGTTTCCGAGGTGGTCCAGTTGTTCGAGCGGTTCACCGACACCGCACGCCGCGTCGTGGTCTATGCCAAAGAAGAGGCCCTGCTGCTCGACCACGACCACATCGGCACCGAGCACATCCTGCTCGGCCTGCTGCGCGACGACACCGAGACGCCGGTCCAGGTCCTCACCTCGCTCGGCGTGACACTGCCGCTCGCCCGCGTCCAGGTCGAGGAGACCGCCGGACGCGGTGAGCCCGCGCCCGCGGGCGACATCCCGTTCACCCCGCGCGCCAAGAAGATCCTCGAACTCTCGCTGCGCGAGGCGTTGCAGCTCGGCCACAACTACATCGGCGGCGAGCACATCCTGCTCGGCCTGCTCCGCGAGGGCGAGTGCGGCGGGGCGCGTGTCCTCACCCGGCTCGACGTCGACTTCGACACGCTGCGCCGCGCCATCCTCACGGTGCTGCGCTCGCGTCAGCAGCCGCGCCCGGCGCCCGGCATCTTCGCCTCCGGCGGTTCGTCGGTCGAGTCGCGGCTGAGCGCGATCGAGGAGCGGCTGGAGCGCATCGAGCGGCTGCTTCGGGACGGTACGGGGCGCGACTCCGCGTAGTCTTGGGCCATCGCCCCTTCACCCCGCGGAGGATATGCATGGCCAAGCGTCGTAAGAAGGGGTCGAGCCACACCCCGAAGGCCGAGGACCGGCACTGGTACGGCAATCGCCAAGCGGCACGCGCCACCAAGGCCGCCGACCGTACGGGCACGGCCACGACCGGCCCGCGCCGCGGCGCGGCGGCCCCCGCCGAGCGCGCCCCGCGGCGGTCCGCGCCGGACGGCCCGGAGATCGTCACCGGCCGCAACCCGGTCGTCGAGGCGCTGCGAGCCGGCATCCCGGCGAGCACGCTCTACGTGATGACGGGCGCCGCCGACGACCGCATCCGCGAGTCCATCAAACTCGCCACCGACGCGGGCGTACCCCTCCTGGAGGCGGGCAAGGCCGAGCTCGACCGCCTCACCGACCGCGCCGTACACCAGGGCATCGCCCTCCAGGTGCCGGAGTACTCCTACGCGCACCCCGACGACCTGCTGGCGCGGGGCACACCCGCGTTGGTCGTCGCCCTCGACGGCGTGACCGACCCGCGCAACCTCGGCGCCGTCGTACGCTCGGCCGCCGCCTTCGGCGCGCACGGCGTGCTCGTGCCCGAACGCCGCGCGGCCGGAGTCACCGCGGGCGCGTGGAAGGCGTCGGCGGGCACCCTGACGACCATGCCGGTGGCACGCGCGACCAACCTCGTACGCGCGCTGAAGGCGTACCAGAAGGCGGGCCTGTTCGTGGTCGGCCTGGACGCGCGCGCCGCGACCGGGATCGACTCTCTGGACGCCGCCGCCGGGCCCCTGGTCCTGGTCGTCGGGTCGGAGGGCAAGGGCCTGTCGCGCCTCGTCGCCGAAACCTGTGACCTGCTGGTGAACATCCCGATGCCCGGCAAGGCGGAGTCACTGAACGCGGGAGTCGCCGGGAGCATCGCGCTCTACGAGATCGCCCGTCACCGGTAATCGGCGACGTCGGCGTCCTTGTGGTCGCCGAAGTAGACCTCCTCGAAGAACCGCGTCGCCTCCGGCTGGTCTCCGTCGAGATCGGTGCAGCCGTAGTGCTTGGCGAGCACGCCGGAGGACAACGCCTGCCCCGACCAGCGCGCGCGGTCGGGGTCCGCGGCCAGGGCGGCGACGGCCCGGCCGATGTAGCGCGGCGACTCGGAGATGGCGAACCACTTGTCCTTGGCGATCCCGTCGCGCCAGGTCTCCTCGGTGACGCCGAAGTGCTCCAGCATCTCCTCCGACCTCAAGAACCCGGGCGTGAGGGAGACCGAGGTGATGCCGTACGGGTCGAGTTCTTCTTTGAGCATCTTGCCGAGCCGGGTGATGGCGACCTTGACCATGTCGAAGAACATCGTGCCCCGGTAGCGTGCGTTGAACATGTCGTCGCCGTCGGTGATCTCGACGACCAGGCCGCTCTTTCGCCGTACGAGGAGGGGCAGGAGTTCGTGCAGGGTGATGAGGTGGGTCTCGAGCCCGTTACGCAGGGCCTTGAGCCCCTTGTCGAGGTCGTGTTCCCAGAGCGGTTTCCACTCGATCCACTGGTCGCCGCCCCAGGTGTCGTCCACGAGAACGTCGAGCCGCCCACCTTGCTCGTCCTCGATCCGCCGCGCGAGGCCACGGACGTCGCCCGGGTCGAGGTGGTCGCACCGTACGGCGATGCCCGTCCCTCCGGCGTCGGTGACGAGCTGCGCCGTCTCCTCGATCGTCTCGGACCGCCCGAGCGGACTGGTCTGCTCCCGCGTGGTGCGCCCGGTGACATACGACGGTCGCCCCGGCCGCCCCGAGCTCCACCGCCATCCCCCGCCCCGCCCCGCGCGTACCGCCGGTGACCAGGGCCACCTGACCGTCGAGTCTCATCTGTCTTCTCCTTGTCGTCGCCAACCGGCCAGTACGGCCGTGAGGTCGTCACGCAGCCGTTCACAGAGGCTGCCGTGTGGGTGGGCGGACCAGTGGATCGCCGTCCCGTCCGCGACCGCCGTGAGGATCCGAGCGGCGACCGCCGGCACCGGCGCGCCGTACAGGCCGGCGGTCCGCTCGATGAGACCGGCCACCTCGGCCTCCATGACCGCATAGAACTCGGCCATGAGACGCCGCAGGCGGTCATCAGCGAGATCGAACGCCAACTGCGCGAGGTTGTTCGCCGCGGTAGCCGAATCATCAAGCGGCGCGTAGGCGGCAACGAGCGCGCGTACGACGGTGTCGTCGGGGGCACCGGGACTGCGCCGCGAGCGGGCGTCGGGCCGGGGGCCGGGGCCGGCGACGGAGGCAGGCCCGGTGCGGGAACCGGAGTCAGACCTGGAGCCGTGCTCCGCCTGCCGCAGTTGCGCCCGCATCTCGCCGATAGCAGCCTTGATCATCGCCGCCAGCAGCCCGTGCTTGGACCCGAACCGGTGCGCGACCGTCCCGACCGCGACCGAGGCCTCCCCCGCCACGTCGGCCAGCGTGAATCCGGGCCCAAGCCGGCTGATCACCGCCCCGGCGGCCGCGATCAGCCGCTCATCCGTGATCTGCCGAGGTCGCGCCATACGCGTTATTGAACCACAATTCATTAATCCACGCGTGATCACAACCCACCGACGACATCCCGCTGGCCACACGCGCTATCGTGGTCGCGTTGCATGAGCAAGCCTCCGTAGCTCAGCTGGCAGAGCGTCCGCCTTGTAAGCGGCAGGTCGCCGGTTCGACTCCGGCCGGAGGCTCTCGTAGCTGTGTCGATGTCGTGAGGCGGGCGCATCCCATCCCGTCGTCTCCGCCACCGATCAGCACCCCGCAAATCCGGCTCGCACGGCGCATACCCGCTCTCGATCAGCCCCCCGGCCAGGACTGTCTACCTCGGCGGATGCATCTGCGAGCCTCGGGCGGTCACCGAACTCTCGGCTCAGCGCTGGAGGAGGACCTTTCTCTTCGGTTCGGCGGCCAGGTACACGGCGTGTTCGCCGCATTGCAGCATCACGTACTCGTGGCTTCCCTTGATCGCCGGGGTTGTGGACGAGGCTCCGGATGCGCCCGCGAAGAGGGCTCGTCTCGGCTTGCCGTAGTCGGCTGGGCAGCGGTAGGACCAGGCCTGCTTGCCGGTTGCGGCGATACGCATCAGCAGCGCTTCCGGGTGGCCTGACCTGGTTCCGGTCAGCTCGGCGACCAGGCCGCGCGGGGTCCTCGTGAAGTGGGCGAGCGCGAGAACCTGGGTGTTCTCGTGCGCGTGCTCGGACCATTGGGCGATCCAGCCTCGGTAGACGACCGTTGTGGCGCAGTTCCATGACCGGGTCGCGGTCCAGACGTAGGCGTCGTCTCCGACACCGGTGGACCAACGGACCAGAGGGTGGCGGCAGTTGGAGGCCACCGCCGATCCACGGATACCCGCATGGACGTACCGGTGGTGCGCCAGGGAGCCCAGTCCGCCGCGCGACGTGCCCGCCAGTCCGAGGCCGGCGATCGAGGCGAACAGCACGAGTACGAAGGCGACGCCCGACCTTGGCCGCGGCGGGATAAGGAGGATCGGCAGGACCAGGGCCAGGATCACCCCGGCTCCGAACAGGTATTCCGTCGGCCAGTACGCCGCGTCGGTGAGGACTCGCGGGTCGGGTATCCGGTCCGATGGCGCGAAGTGCGGGCGCCACACGTAGTGACCGATGCTCCAGGGGATGACGCCGGTACCCAGGATGAACACCGTCGTCCCGAGGACTCGCGCGTTCTTACGCCCGGGTGGCAGCACACGCGAGCGTGGCGGAGGCGCTGCTGGAACCCTCCGTGCCGCCGACACGCGTGGGACGGCGTACGGCGGCGGTGGGGGCATGGGGGCCGCGGGCTGCGGCGCGGGCTTGGGCACTGGGGGCACCAGGGGCGGCTGCACCGGGCGCGACGCCGCGCACACCATGCAGGCACGTGCGCCGGCCCGGTTGACGGTGTCGCAGTCGGGGCATTCCCAGGTTTTCAGTCGCATGCGAACGGCGGTGATCTCCACGTCGGGCGGCAGACGATCAGGGTGCCGCGCCTTCCTCGGGTCGTAGCAGGCGCCGGGTCTCGGTCGGCGGGCCGAACCGCAGCCATTGCCCGTCCCCGCTCGCGTCGGCGGGGGGACACGGCTCGATCCACAGGACGCGCGGGCCGGCGGCCGCCGCCGGTACGGGCGGCGGCGGCGCGTCCTGTGGCCCGTCGACGCGTACGGGCTCGGTCGCCTGTGGCGGTTCCGCCGGCGGCGACTCGGGAACCGGTGACGGCTCAGGGACGGGCGGCCTGTGCCGCGACGACGCCTCCGCGTGCGGCTCCGCCAACAATGCCGGCGCCTGAGCCGGGGTGGGAGGCGGAGTGGGAGCCGGAGGCGGGGCGGGAGGCGGAGTTGGGACTGACCGCACCGCCGGGGTCTCCTCGTACGGCGGCAAGGGTTCAGGGCCGTGTCTCAGGGCGTGCCGGAGCCGGGCCAGTCGTTCCTCGGCGGTGCCGGGGAACGGCAGCACCAGGACGACGTGGCTCCAGTCCGGGCCGTCCGTGGCCCCGAGCCGTACCTCGAGAGTGAGCACCAACTCCCCGGTGGAGCGCTCGACCCGGGAGTGCGTCACACGATCCGGCGGCACCTGGAGCAGCCCCGGCGGATCGTCCCACCGGACGGTGAGCAGGGTGGGGCCGAACGCCACCTCCACACCGGCCCCCCGGCAGGTGAGGTCCCCAGCGGGATTCGCCGCAGGTCTCCCGGCGGAAGAACCGCCCTGGCCGAAGCTCACCGGCGGCACCGGCACCGACGCACGTGGCTCACGCTTCGCCACCTCAGATGCTGTTGGCGATGGCGTTGATGATCTCTTCCATCTCGCGCTCCTCCAGGCCGTCGCCCGCCTTGGACTGCAGGAAGATCGTGTTGTTCCAGTCCGCCGCGATGACGTTCCACGGGTCGGCGTCCGGGGCGAAGATGAGCAGCCGCTTGGCCGCGTTCTCCATCGCGGCGCTCTGGCTGGACGCGTAGCCCCAGTTCTCGAAGAGGTCGTCGATGCTGGTCGGGATCGACCCCGGGTACGTGTGTGCGGCACGCGCCGCCGGTACGCCGAGCGGATGTGCGGAGGCGTCGGTGAACATCACGATGACGTGCCGCCGCCGGTCGAGCCCGCGTTCCCACGGGGAGTCGATGGCCACCGCCAGAGCTTCCAGCGCCGACTCCGGCTCGTCCCCGCCGCCGGTGGCGCGCAGGCCGTTGACGAACCCCGCGAACTCGGCGTCCTGGTCGGGCAGGAGGAGGAAGTCGGTGGTCTCCAGTGCGTCGTCGGCCCGGTCGGCGAAGTCGCGAAAAGCGATCACCCGTACCCGAAGCTGGGCGATGGCCTTGTCCTTCTTGGCGAGGACGGCGAGCAGTTTGTCGTGGAAGGCCAGCGCGTTCGCCTTCACCGCGTCGAGGACCGGGTTCATGCTGCCGGTCACGTCGATGCAGAATGCGATGTCCACGGCATAGCGGAAACCGACCGAATTGGCCGTTGTCATCGTGTTCTCTCCTTGGGTCGTCAGTCGCTGTTCAGGCCGTTGATTCGGAGCCGGGAGCCGCGCGTGGAGCCGTCCGGATCGGCGGCGGGCGAGTCAGGGTGAGCGGCGCCCGCCGCGTACGTGCCGTCGCCCAGGTTGATGACCAGGCGTCCAGGCCGGGCGGCGTTCTCCGCTCCGGCGAAGGCGACGACGTTCTCGTCATCCAGCCCCGCCAGCACGTCCTTCATGCCAGGCCGCCGGCGCGGGTCCGCGTCGGTCATCCGGTCGAGCAGCGCGGTCAGCTTCGGGTGCAGCCGGTCGCTCAGTCCCAGCGGCTCCCCGGTGGCGACCGCCTCGGCCGGGGCCGGAAACCGCGAGTCATGGGAGGGCAGCGTGCCCGTCAGGTAGACGTGGATGAGCAGGCCGAGCGCGAAGACGTCGAGTTTCGTGGTGAGCCGGCCCGCGGACGCGCCCGGGTCCTGCTTGGTGTAGCCGAACCACTCGGGAGCGGCGTACACCGAGTCGCCGACGATCTGGTCGGGCGGAGGCGGCTTCCCCGACAGGTACGAGTCGTCGAAGTCGATGAGCTTGGCCAGGTACAGGCCGCTGCTCGCCTTGCGCTGGATCAGCACGTTGGTCGGCTTCAGGTCACCGTGCACGATGTTCTTGCGGTGCAGCATCTGGAGGCTGTGGCCGAGTGTGCGCAACACGATGGCGCGTTCGCGTGGGGTGAGTCGCCCGAGCGAACGTAACGACTTCGCCGACACCTTCTGGGTGACCTTGTAATAGGTGGTGTCCTGGCGGAAGAACTCCAGGGCGGTGACGAGGTTCCCGCTTCCCGGTGCACCGGGTCGCAGCCGGTTCATGATGTCGCGGTGGCGCCGCTCGAACTCCTCGCACACCGCCCGCCGGCGCTTCTTGCTCTTCTCGCTGCCCATCGACTCGGGCGTCGGATACTTGGGTTCGAGGAACTGCTTGATGAAGTACTCGGTGCCGCCGCTGTCCGCGAACGCCCACATGCACCGTCCGCCGTCGCTGTTGGACGGCGGCGTGGTGACGGTGTAAGCGTTGCGCGGCGAGTTGATCACACTGCCGACGTTCACCGTGCCTCCTTCGCACGCGGGACGAACCTTTCGTACGCCGTCCGGTATGCCTCCCAGGAGCGTCGCCGCTCGGCCAGGAGCCGGTCGCGGTCCTGCGGATCGAGGGTCTGGAACGGCAGCCAGTGCTCTGCGGCGACGTGCTCATGCCGGTCGGCGAAGGCGGCGCGGAGCGCACCGAACCGCGCGAACCCCAGGGCGACGAGCGCCAGCGACGCGTCATCCCTGGTGTAGGCGCGAACGCGATCGGCCAGCCCGGCCGCCCAGTCCCACGCGTCGCGCGCCTGCCGCAACGTGTCGAGAAGGATGTGCTCGAAATGGGCCGGAGTCTGCACGTAGCCGAAGAACCCATCGGTGGCGCACACCAGTACGGTCGGCATTCGCGTGTTGACCAGGAGTTCGCCGTTGACGGTGAACGTACGGTCGGCGCAGACCATGTTGCTCATCGGCTGGTCGTTCGTCTCGCACCCGTCCGCGCCGCCGCCCTGGCTGTCGTCGCGGGAGAGTTGTTGCAGGCCGTCGGAGGGGACCAGTCGGAAGCAACGGGAGTCACCCGCCCAGCGGGCGGCCAGGTCGAGCCGGGTGCCGTTGGGCGCGTACTCGATCGCGGCGAGCGTCGTGGGCAACTCCCGCACCATCGTGCCCCTGAGCTTGCGCCGGTGCCGTACGCGGGCGGGCTGGAGCGCGTCGCGCAGGACGCCGGCGAGTTCGGGGCACGGCTCGTGCGGGTGCCGCGGCCCGGCGGTGCGGCGGAACCATCCCTCCAGTGCGAAGTGCACCTGACGGGACGCGAGAAAGGCCCCGGTGACGGTACGCCCGTCGGTGACCTGGCCGAGGGTGCCGCCGCCCGCGCCGCCCGCGCCGTCGTAGACGGCCAGGATTCCGCGGCCGGTCTCGTGGTGGTGCAGGACGGTCGGGGGCCCGTCCTCGCCCGACCCGGCGGTCTGCTCGGTGCGCACACCGAGCACGCAGAGGCCGGGTCCGGCGTACGCCCAGGTCTCCTGCGTGCCGTCCTCCGCAGGGGCGACATCCATCCCGAACCCCCGTCGTCTCCCGCTGTGTGGCCGAAAACCGCTTCTCGCCAGGATGCCGGAATGGATACTCATTTGTCAGGTGGATTGCCGACTAACGGCGCATATTTAATTCGCTGTCCAATATCATATAAAGGACAATAGTCGCGCCTTTATCGGCGCTCGGCCGCAACGCTCGCCCCGGCTCCCGCGATGTGGCTAGGGTGCCTGGTATGTGGGGACTGACACTCGAGCCTGCCCTTGACCGCGGCGACCTGCTCGCCGCACCCGTCCTCGACGCGCTTCGCGCCTGGAAGGGCGAGGGCTTCTTTCAGGTGGCGCGGATCGATCCCGCGCTGGCCGACACCGCCGCGTTCTGCGAACGCTACGGCGTGCCGCTGACGGCCTCCGCCAACTGCGTCATCGTCGCGGCCAAGCGCGGCGGTGACGTACGGCTCGCCGCCTGCGTGATACTCGCCACGACACGTGCAGACGTGAACGGAGTGGTGCGCAAGCGCCTCGACGCGCGCAAGGCGTCGTTCGCACCCCAGGACCAGGCGGTGGCCGAGACCGCGATGGAGTACGGCGGGATCACCCCGTTCGGCCTGCCCGCCTCCTGGCCCGTCCTCGTGGACGAGGCCGTGACCGCGCAGCCGTACGTTGTGGTCGGCAGCGGCGTACGGCACTCCAAGCTCGTCGTGCCCGGCGCCGCACTGGCCGCGATCGAGTCGGCCGAGGTCCTGCCCGGCCTCGCCCGCTGAACCCGGCGCTCACGCCGAGGTCATGCCCTCCGGGCGCAGGTGCGTCAACAGCGCGCTGAAGCCCGACCACGCTGCGGGGTCCCGACCGTCGCCGAGCCCGTACCACACGGCCGGTGCGCGTTCCGGGCCGATCCGCCGGCCCTCGGCGGGTGCGGACGGGGCCTGCCGCCGATGAATCGCCGTTCGCCAGAACCGGTGAACATCAGCCCGGTCCCGCTGCCGGGCCGCGGCAGCCGGTCACCACGATCCGCCGGATCACGGTGGGCAGTGTCCGCGGCGGCGCCGGGAAGACGACGGCCGCCGCGCTGAGCCGGTTCTTCACCGTCGTGGTGATCGACTGTGGGCCGGCGAGCTCCAGGAGGCGATCCTCGCGAGCGCCCACGCGTGCGTCCACGTCTCGCCGGCCACCGCCGACGGCGCGGTCGGGGTCGGCCGGGCGCTGGACTGGATGGAGCGCGAGGGACTCGGCCGGCTCCTGCCGCGTACGGTGGCCGCGCTCGCACTCGCCGCCGAGACGCTGACCCGCGCGAATCGGTGACCAGGCGCGGCCGCCTCGGCCGCCCACCCCGCGCGCCCTGGCCAACGACATGGCCCGAACTCACTAAGTATGTGACCTAAAAAAAGTATGTGACCTAAAAATGTGGATCAGATAATCTGTTTTTCGGTGTTGACAATTAGCGGAAAAGAATCATCCTGTCACTAACTAGCACGTTGCCCGGGCCAAGAAGGGCCTTCTCTAAACGCAACGTTCCCCCGCCGGAAAGGAGTTCTCTTTCGTGACGAAAAGAATGATCCTCAGGGGTCGCCTCGCTCGGCGATCGCTGGCGATGGCCACGGCGCTCGTCGCCGTCCTCGTGGCACTCGTCGGCCTGGTGTCGACCTCCTCGGCCCAGACAGCCCTGCCAAGCCCCAAGGCGTTCGTCTCCAACCTGGACCTGGAGTGTTGGCGGACCGATGCCTTCACTCCCGCGTTCCAGCCGATCCTCACGCACCACCTCAACCCCGTGCTGGCGAACCTGCCGGACGAGCGGGTCACTCTCGGCACTCGCCAGCAACTGTGCGTTCCCGTCGCCAAGAATGGAGTGATCCCTCCGCAGGGGGTCGTCGACTTCATTAAATACGTTGACCTGGCCTGCTACCAAATCCAGGGCATCAATGTAAATTTCCCACTGAATCTGACGCAGCTTAACCCGGTACTGGCCGGACTGCCGCCACAGAATGTCACGATGACCAGTCCGCAACAGCTCTGTGTTCCCGTGATCAAGAATGGCAACGTGCCGCCGGCCGACGTACTCGCCTTGGTGCAGTACATCGACCTCAAGTGCTATTTGATCAGCCCGCCGTTCCTCCCGGGCACGCCGCTGACCCTGACCCAGCTCGACCCGGTCCTGTCCGCCGTACCGCCGCACAAGGTCACGCTGCAGAACAGCCGGCAACTGTGCGTCCCGGTGCAGAAGCAGAACCAAGCCATACCCTCGGCGGTCCTGAACATCGTGCGATGGATCGACCTGGAGAAGTTCGACCTGAACACGACCACGGTCATCAACCCGATCCAGCTCAAGCTGAACCACATCAACCCGCTGCTGACCGGCCTGCCCTCCGAGCCGGCCAAGATCAGCGGACCGCTCCAGCTCGGCGTTCCGGTCGCCAAGAACGGCGTGATCCCGCCCAGCTGATCCGCCAGAGCCGGGGCCGGGCCTGTGGCATCTGCCCGCAGGCCCGGCCTGACCTGCCGGAACGTACCGTTGCGAGCAAGGACCACACCCCGTACGCCCCTGGCCCAGGTCAGGACGTGAGGCACGTTGGGCGTATTGCCGGACATGTACGGGATGTTGGTTCGATCGCAATGGAGAATGCATGAGCAACCCCGAACACGACACGCTGGACGCGCTCGTCGCCGGCGCCGACCCCACCCGAGCGTACGACCCCGGCTCCGACGCTGAGCTCTCGCCCATCCTGTCCGCGCTGTGCGCCGGCGTGCCCGCGGCCTCGGGCGTACGCGCGGGCGGCCGGAAGCGGCGCCGGTTGATGATCACCGGAGTGGTCGCGGCCGGCACACTGGCGCTGGGCGGCACGGCCGTCGCGTCCGGAGTCATCCCGCTGCACACCGGCCAGCACGGCCGCCCGGGGCTGACCGAGAGCGACACGAGCGAGTTCCTGCGCATGGACAGCCCCGAGCTGCCGGCCGCCATCGACCGGTACGGCCGGGGCATCCCGCTGCCGCCGGGCGGCGACTGGAGCTTCGCCAAGCGCGTCCTGCCCGCCAAGGTGCCCACCCAGATGCAGGTCACCGGGCTGAAGGCCACCCTGGCACTCCAGTCAGCGTGTCAGTGGGACATGTACTGGCTCAACGCTCGCGCGCGCCACCACTCCCCCCAGGTACGCGCCGCGCAGCGCACGCTCGACGCGATTCCCACGTGGAAGATCATCATCGCCACCGACGGAGGGGGGATGGCCGACTCCTTCCGTCAGGCCGCGGCCGCCGCGCGGCACGGAGATCCCCGTCTGGTCCGGCAGCACGTCGCGGCCAACTGCGATCCGGCCATGTGGCACCCCGAGGGGGGCCGGTGACCGACGAGCGGGTGGCGCGTTTCGAGGAGCTGTTCTCACTGACCGGCCAGCAGATCCTGGCCTATCTCGTGCGGCGCGTGAGCCCTCCGCAGGACGCCGCCGACCTGATGGCCGAGGTCTTCGTCACCGCGTGGCGACGCATCGACAAGGTGCCCGACGGGGCGGAGGGCCGGCTCTGGCTGTTCGGCGTGGCGCGTAACCTGCTGGCGAACCACCGGCGCGGCCGCCTGCGCCACGACCGGCTCGCCGACCGGCTGCGGGACCATCTCGCCGAACGAGCACGGCCGGCCGACCTCGGCCTGGCCGTGGAGGATGCGGCCGAGCGCGTACGCGCCGGGTTGGACCGGCTCTCGCCCGAGGACCGCGAACTGCTCACCCTGACGGCGTGGGAGGGGCTCACGCCGGCCGAGATCGCCGTGGTGCTCGGCATCTCACCGGCGACCGCGCGTACCAGGCTCTCCCGTGCGCGGCAGCGGCTGCGTACGGCGCTGGAGGCCCCGTCGCCCGAGCGCGACCACGCTGCCTGCGGCCGGTCGCCCTCGGTGCGGTGAGGAGCCACTTGCTCGGTCAGCGTGCGGTACGGCGCGCGGGCAGCAGTGCCGGGAGGACCAGGACCGCGGTGAGCAGGAACGCCGTGGGGTAACCGAGGGGCGTGGCCAGGGCGCCGACGCCGAGTGCGCCGGCGCCCATGCCGACGTCGTACGCCGCGTTCCACAGCGCTCCGGCCGCGCCGTGAGCGTCAGCGGGCGTCCGCGAGTACAGGAGTACGAGCGTGGCGTTCTGTAGCAGGCCGAAGCCCGCGCCGAGCAGGATGGCGCCCGCGAGCACCGCCGCCGCCGACCCGGTCAGCGCCATGGCGGCCATGCCGGCGACCGACAGGGCGATGCCGGGAGCCGGCAGCCGCGCGTGGCCGCGCGCGTCGCCGAACCGGCCGGCGAGCCACCGCGCCGCCATCGACGTCGCCGGCTGGGCGAGCAGCACCGCTGGCGCCACCCACCCGGCCAGTCCCTTCGTCGCCAGCGGAACGAAGGTGACGAGCACGCCCACGGCCGCGGCGGAGGCGGCGAAGACCAGGGACGGCACCGTCAGCGCCGGGTTGCGCAGAGCGGCCAGCATCCCGTGCTCGGCAGACGTCGAGGCGCGGGTACCGGATGGGAGGAACGGCACCGAGGCGACGGCGAGGACGCTCGCCCCGGCGGCGAGGGCGAACACCGGGCCGAATCCCCAGTGCGCCGACGACCACACCCCCAGCGGGAGGGCGAGCAGCGCCGGGATGCCGCCGACCAGCCCGACCAGGGCCAGCCCCTCGCCGCGGCGGTCGGGCGGAATGAGCGCCGCCGTGATCTCGCTGCCGACCACGACCGTGACGGCGAACCCGGCGCCGCGTACGACGCTGACGGCGAGGATCACCGGCATCGCCGAGGACACCAGCAGGAACAGCAACGGCAGGCCCAGGAGCAGCAGCCCGGCGGTGAGCGCGCACCGCCGGCCCACCTTCGCGACCAGGCGCGGCGTCGCCAGCTCACCGGCCACCGTGGTCAGGAGCAGGGCCGCGGTGGCCAGACCCGCGCCGCCGTCCGAACCCGCCTGCTTCGCGTACAGCGGGACGACGGAGAGGGGGAGGAAGAAGCTCACCGACGAGCCGGCGATCGAGGCGAACCGGATCAGCATCGGCCGGGTGACCAGCGCGGGACGAGATGTCGGGCCGCCCGCCGTACGGGGGCCGGGGAGGGTGTCGGGAACCGCCGAGGTCGTCATACCGATGACACTAGGAACAGATCGGACCCCGGTTAAGGTCCATTTTCGATACCACGGACAGGTCCGATTGCGGGAGCCGGGGGATGCCGGTCCAGTGGCGGGTACCTACTCGTCTGCCTCGCGCAGGGGACTCCTTCGCCTTCCGGCGGAGAGGCCTCACCCGGTCCGTACGGCGGGCGTGATCATCGCGGGAAGACGAGCGCCGTCGCGATGGCGGCGATGCCCTCGCCGCGGCCCGTCAGGCCCAGGCCGTCGGTGGTGGTGGCGGACACGCTCACCGGCGCACCGCCCAGTGCCTCGCTCAGCGTCTTCTCCGCCTCCTGGCGGCGGCGGCCGACGCGGGGGCGGTTTCCGATGATCTGGATGGCGACGTTGCCGATCGCGTAGCCGGCCTCGTCGAGCCGCCGCAGCACCTCGCCCAGCAGCGTCATGCCTGAGGCTCCGGACCAGCGTGGGTCGCCCGTTCCGAACACGGCGCCCAGATCGCCCAGGCCGGCGGCGGTCAGGAGCGCGTCACAGGCCGCGTGGGCGGCCACGTCGGCATCGGAGTGACCGGCCAGTCCGTCACCCTCGCCGGGCCAGTCCAGACCGGCGAGGCGAAGCGGGCGACCGGAACCGAACGGGTGGACGTCGACTCCGACGCCCACCCGTGGAAAATTCGGTGCCAACCGGGTTAACCGGCCAGGACTTCGTCGAGGAGCGCCTCGGCCTTGTCCTCGTTGGTCTTCTCGGCCAGCGCCAGCTCGCTGACCAGTATCTGACGTGCCTTCGCCAGCATGCGCTTCTCGCCTGCCGACAGGCCACGCTCCTTGTCACGCCGCCAAAGATCCCGGACGACCTCGGCGACCTTGTTCACATCGCCGGACGCGAGCTTCTCGAGGTTCGCCTTGTAGCGTCGCGACCAGTTGGTGGGCTCTTCGGTGTATGGTGCGCGGAGCACCTCGAACACCTTCTCCAGCCCTTCCTGGCCTACCACGTCACGGACGCCGACGAGCTCGGCGTTCTCCGCAGGGACACGAACTGTGAGATCGCCCTTGTCGACCTTCAACACCAGGTAGGTCTTGTCCTGACCCTTGATGGCACGAGTCTCGATGGCTTCGATCCGAGCAGCCCCATGATGGGGGTAGACGACAGTGTCGCCGACCTTGAAAGTCATGTGACAAGTACCCCTTCCGCTATGGATAGGGTAGCACGCTGCGCGGACCCGTCGGACCGGTGTTAGAGCCATATGCGCAGGTCAGCACGGTAATTGAGGTATTGACAAAGCTCTAATCACGTGTAGTGAGCAGCCTGACGGATCAGATTGGGCCGCGCCTCGCACACAGCGGGGGAAGCGGCTCATACTGGAGTTGGACGGATCGGCACGGGTCTGATGCCCCTCTGAGCCCGGCTCGGCGGGAGCGTCGGTGCCCGCGCGCGACCACGGTGGTCCGAGAAGGCAGGTGTGGCGTGGGGGTTCACGGCGACCATGACGACTACGGGCTGCCCAAGGTCGACGTCGTCGTACCGGACGACGCGCGCGAGCTCGACCGTGAGGTGCTCGCGTACCGGCGTGAGCTGCGGCAGGAGCGTCGCAGGGCCCGCTGGCAGCGGCTCGGGCGACCGTTCACACGCTACGGCATCGCCGCCCCGTTCATCGCGAGCGCCGTGCTCGTCGCGCTGATCAGCGGTGTGCTGATGACCGTGATCTCGCCGCGCCCGAACCCGCGCGCGGTCCAGGTGCCGCCCACGGGCCCGCAGCGGTTGCGGCCCGGAGACGTCGGCGGTGGCCTGCCCGCCGGCAACGTGATCGTCCGTCATAAGCGCGTCCCGGTCGCCGATTTCATCGATGTCGCCGGTGTCGCTCTGGTAGTACCCCGTGACTGCGCATGTGACGCCGCCGTGCAGAACATCATCCGACAAGCCGGAAATCAGCGGTTGCAGGTCTGGCTCATCGCCGACGCGCGTACGGACAAGGACGACAAGGACGTCAGCCGCCTCACGGCCGGCACCCCACCCGGAGTGACACTCCTCGCCGACGACCCCGGCCGCGTGCTCTCCGCGACGTACAGGGCCACCGGGCTCACCGCGATCCTCGTACGCACCGACCGGATCGTCCGCCGGGTCATCCGCGGCCTGCTGCCCGGCCGCGACCTCACCGCCGACCTGCGGGCCCTGCAGACCCCGAGCTGAGCCAGACCCCAGAAGCCGGCCCCGAGCCGAGCCGCCTCGCCCGCGTCGCGCCACAACGGCCCCCCGCGTCCCTCACGTACGGCTACCGCTACGCTTTCGTCGGGCGTTTCCGCGCGCCTGCCCGTGAAGGAAAAGCACCTGTCAAGGAGAGTACGACGCCGTGAGCCGCAACCGCCGCCGGGCCGTCGCCATCGCCGTGGTCGGCGGCTTCGCCGTCGCCCCGCTGGTGTCCGCTTGCGCCGCCGGACAGCATCCGCAGACCACCTATCCGACCCAGCTCGCCGAGGGCGTCAACGCCTCCGCGCACCTGGTCGACATCCGCAACGCCTTCCTGCTCGGGCCGGCGCCCGGACAGCGACTGGCGGCGGGCGACTCCGCGCCGCTCTACGTGTGGTTCGTCAACAAGGCGCTGTCCCCCGACCGCCTCGTCGCGGTCGAGGCCCCCGGTGTCGCCCAGTCGGTGCAGCTCGCCGGCGGTGCGGTCGTCCTGCCCCCGGGCCGGCTGGTCGCCACCGTCGAGGCTCCCGGCGCCAAGCAGGCACCGGCACAGACGCCGACGCCCACTCCCTCGAAGGCGACTCCCTCGAAGAGCGCACCGTCGAAGTCACCCAAGGGCAGCGCCACCCCGTCCGCCACGCCGACCGCGAGCACGGCGCCCACGCAGGCACCGGCCTCCGCGACGTCCTCCAAGGTGATCCTGAAGGGCCTCACGAAGGGCTTCGGCGGCGGTGAGACCGTCCGGCTGACGCTGCACTTCCAGCAGGCGGGGACGATCACCCTCAACGTTCCGGTCACCCAGCGCAACGGCTACTACGCGACCTACTCCCCCGCGCCCGCCGCGGCGGCGCCCACTCCGACGCCCACCACGACGCCGAGCGCGACCCCGCTGCCGAAGAAGTCGCCCAAGGCGGCGAAGGCGAAGAAGCCCAGCGCGACCCCGACGGCCTGAGCGACCGTCTCGCCGCCCCGGCGAAGGGCGCGGCGAGACGGACCTCACTCGTCCGGCTCGAACTTGTACCCGAGACCGCGCACCGTGATGATGAACCGCGGCGTCGACGGCGCGGGCTCGATCTTGGCGCGCAGCCGCTTGATGTGGACGTCGAGGGTCTTGGTGTCCCCGACGTAGTCGGCGCCCCACACCCGGTCGATGAGCTGCATGCGGGTCAGCACCCGGCCGGCGTTGCGCAGCAGCACCTCCAGGAGCTCGAACTCCTTCAGCGGCAGCGGCACCTCACGGCCGGAGACCGTCACCACGTGGCGTTCGACGTCCATGCGGACCGGCCCGGCCTCCAGCGTGGGCGGTGCGAGCTCCTCGACGTCGCCGCGACGGCGCAGTACGGCGCGGATCCGCGCGACCAGCTCGCGGGAGGAGAACGGCTTGGTGACGTAGTCGTCCGCGCCCAGTTCGAGGCCGACGACCTTGTCGACCTCGCTGTCCTTGGCGGTCAGCATGATGACGGGGACGTTGGACTTGGTGCGCAGCTCCCTGCACACCTCGGTGCCGGGCAGCCCGGGCAGCATCAGGTCGAGCAGGACGAGGTCGGCGCCGGCGCGGTCGAACGACTCGAGGGCGTCCGGTCCGGTCGCCGCGACGGCGACCTCGAAGCCCTCCTTGCGCAACATGTACGACAACGCGTCGCTGAAGGACTCCTCGTCTTCCACGACGAGCACTCGGGTCACTGGGTTGCCTCCCGTACGGTGGCTTGTTCGGCGCGTTCCTTCGCGGATGCGGAGGCGCTCATCAGCGGCAGGCGGATGGTGAACGTCGATCCGGAGCCTTCCTTGCTCCACACGTTGACCTCGCCACGGTGCCGGGTCGCGGCGTGCTTGACGATCGCGAGCCCGAGACCCGTGCCCCCGGTCTGCCGGGACCGTGCCGGGTCGACCCGGTAGAAGCGCTCGAAGATGCGCTGCAGGTCGGCCTCGGGGATCCCGATGCCCTGATCGGTCACGCTGATCTCGGCGTACCGCTCATCGGCCAGCCGGGTGCACACGACCACCCTGGTCCGCTCCGGACTGTACGCGATGGCGTTGTCGATGAAGTTGCGTACCGCCGTGATGAGCAGTTCTTCGTCGCCGTTAACCGTGAGCCCCTCGCGTCCGCCGACGGCGAGCGTGATGTCCTTGGGCTCGGCCTTGAGCCGGCAGCGGTCGACGGCGTCGTGCACCACGTCGTCGAGCGCGACGACCTTCGGCTCGGCGACCGGGTCGCCGCCCTGGAGCCGGGAGAGCGTGATGAGGTCCTGTACGACGTTGGTGAGCCGCAGCGACTCGTGTTGCATGCGCTTGGCGAACCGGCGTACGGCCACCGGGTCCTCGGCCGCGTCCTCGATCGTCTCGGCGAGCAGCGAGAGAGCCCCCACCGGCGTCTTGAGCTCATGGCTCACGTTGGCGACGAAGTCGCGGCGGATCGCCTCGACGCGGCGGAGTTCGGTCAGGTCCTCGGCGAGCACCAGGACCAGGCCCTGTGTGCCCATCGGCGCGACGCGTACGGCGAACCAGCGGCCCTCGCGGCGTCCGTGGATGACCTCGATCTCCTCCTCGCGGATCTCACCGTCGCGGCGTACGAGGCGCGCCATGGCCAGGAGGGAGTCCACGACCAGGCGGTCGCCGCTGACGATCCCGAAGGCGCGGGCGGCGGAACTGGCGCGCAGGACGCGGTCGTCGCTGTCGATCACGACGGCGGACGAGCGCAGGACGCTGAGGACGGAGGCGACGCCGGACGGCACCCCGGCCTGGGGAGGATCGGCGGACGGCCGCTGGGCACGCTCGCTGGCGCGTACGGCCAGTGCGGTCACCAGACCGGTCACCAGTCCCGCAGCGCCTGCAAGGGTCGCGACCACCTCCACGTTCACATCTTGGATCGTAGGCTGGACGATGGCCAGCTCTGCGCCCCGGGGCATGGTCCCGCAAGGACGTTCGTGCAAAGTTAACCTCGGACTACGCATGCGTTCATGGCGGGAAACGATCCTGCTAATCGGAGAAAAGTGCCTACTGAGCGCCTACAAAAAGGATTCACATGCGAGACGCCTACCACGAAGAGCTCGACGGACTCTCCGACAAACTGGTGGAGATGACGCGGCTGGTGCGGTCGGCGATGGCCCGTGCCAGCACCGCGCTTCTCGATGCCGACCTGCGCCTCGCCGAAGAAGTGATCAGCGCGGATGAGCAGGTCAACAAGCTGGAGACGCAGATCGAGGACACGGTCTTCGACCTGATGGCCCGGCAGCAGCCGGTCGCCAGCGACCTGCGTACGCTCATCACCTCGCTGCGGATGAGCGGCGACCTCGAGCGCATGGGCGACCTCGCCGTACACCTCGCCAAGACCGCGCGGCGGCGGCACCCCGAGCTCGGCCATCCCGCCGGAGCTGCACGCGACGGTGCTGGAGATGGGCCAGATCGCCGAGCGCATGATCGCCAAGGCGGGCAGCGTGATCGCCTCGCAGGACGTCGCGATGGGGCTCGAACTCGACGCCGACGACGACCAGATGGACCGCCTGCACCGCCGGCTGTTCGACGCGCTGCTGTCGCCGAAGTGGCGGCACGGCGTCGAGCCGGCCGTGGACATCTCGCTGGCCGGACGCTACTTCGAGCGGTTCGCCGACCACGCGGTGCACGTCGCGGAGAACGTCGTCTACCTGGTCACCGGGCAGCACCCGGAGGAGCTGGGGCAGATCCTCACCTGAGGTGCGCGTGAGGAAGCCCCGGCCGCTCGCGGGCCGGGGCTTTCGTCGCAGGTGGCCTACTTCTTGCCCTGGGCTTTGGCCTGGGTCTTGCTCTCGTCCTTGCCCTGGTTCTTGACCGCCTCGATGGACGCCTTCGCGGCCGTCGGGGTCGAGGTATTCGCCGCCCTGCTTCAGCGGCTCGAAGTCGTCGTCCAGCTCGTACACGAGCGGGATGCCGGTCGGGATGTTCAGCCCGGCGATCTCCTCGTCGGAGATGCCGTCGAGGTGCTTGACCAGCGCGCGCAGGGAGTTGCCGTGCGCGGCGACCAGGACCGTGTTGCCCAGCCGCGAGGTCCGGCACGATCGCGTCGTACCAGTAGGGCAGCATCCGGTCGACGACGTCGGCCAGGCACTCGGTGCGGGGCACGAGCTCCGACGGCAGCATCAGGTAGCGCGGGTCGTCGACCTGCGAGAGGGGGTCGTCGTCGGCGATCGGGGGCGGCGGGATGTCGTAGGAGCGGCGCCAGGTCATGAACTGCTCCTCGCCGAACTCCTCGCGAGTCTGCGCCTTGTTCTTGCCCTGGAGCGCGCCGTAGTGGCGCTCGTTGAGCCGCCACGAGCGCTTGACCGGGATCCACAGCTGCTCGGCCGCGTCGAGCGCGATGTTGGCCGTGCGGATCGCGCGCTTGAGCACGCGACGTGTGCACGACGTCGAGGCGGATGTCGGCGTCGAGCAGCAGGTCACCGCCGGTGACCGCCTCCTCCTCGCCCTTCTCGGAGAGGTCGACGTCGACCCAGCCGGTGAACAGCCCCTCGGCGTTCCAGACGCTCTCTCCGTGCCGGAGAAGTACCAATGTCGCCATAGCCAGCGAGCCTACTGGGTTCGCGTGCCGCGCATGGAAGCACGGGCCCGGTCCGTACGGGTCAGGGGCGGCGGCCGACGCCCGCGAGGAAGTAGGGGCGCGGGTAGCGCTCGGCGACGTGGCGTTCTTCGGCGAGTTTCGGGCCGCCACTGGGCGACGTTGACCACGCCCGGGTCGAGCACGTCGAGGTCGCCGAACAGGCGCGCGGATGCGCTCGGGGTCGCGCGGGATGATCGGGGTCGAGGACTGGCGGTAGACCTCGGTGACGCCCGAGACCGACTCGGGGAACGCCTCGCCGCAGACGTGGCTGAGCACGAGGTGGCCGCCGCGCGGCAGCGCCTCGCGGAACCGCGCCACGATCGCCTCCGGGTCGTCGGCGTCCTGGAGGAAGTGCACGATCGCGACGAGCAGGATCGCGATGGGCTGCTCGAAGTCGAGCCGTTCGCGCACCTCGGGGTTGTCGAGGATCTCCTCCGGCCGTCGCAGGTCGGCCTGGAGGATGTGCACGTGCTCCGCGCCGCCGAGGATGGCCCGGCCGTGCGCGAGCACGACGGGGTCGTGGTCGACGTAGACGACACGCGCGCCGGGCGCGGCGCGCTGGGCGACCTCGTGGACGTTGTTGCGCGTCGGCAGGCCGGTGCCGACGTCGAGGAACTGGCGGATGCCGGCCTCGGCGAGGTGGCGTACGGCCCGGCCCATGAAGGCGCGGTTCTGCTGGGCGGCGAACCGGATCTGCGGCGCGAATCTCAGTGCCTGCTCGGCGGCCTCGCGGTCGGCGGCGAAGTTGTCCTTGCCGCCGAGGTAGTAGTCGTACATGCGAGCGACATTGGGTGTGTTCAGGTCGAGCGTCCGCCGCGCGGCACGGTGAGCCATGACACTCCTCCATCCCGCTCGGGTGCCAGGAGAAGAGCCTAACTACCAGGAGCCATCGAGGGTCACCGAACCCGAAGAGAACTCGGGTTCGATCCTGCCGATGCCCCACCACAGGACCGCGGCAGACAGTCATAGGGCCTGCGCACCGCCGCGATACCCACGTCCCGTTCGAGGCTGGCGCAGTTGCACGCTTGGGCCGTTTGCGGCTCACGCAGGGCCTTGATCGACGTGCCGGGGGCGGTTCAGAGGCGGTGGGCCGGTTCTTGTTCCAACTCCACGACGGTGCAGTCGAGGAGGTTGCGGATCAGTTGGCGGGCTTGGAGCGTGCGGACGCCGGGGTCGGTGTAGCGGAGTGTGGTCGCCCCGGCGCGGATCGGGCCGCGACGGCTGGGGATGTAGAGGAGACCAAGGACGCCGGCGATCGGGGCGTGGCGTACGCGAAGGGCCAGTGTGTCGCCGCGCAGGTGGGGGCAGATCCGGCTGGCGGCGTGGGCGCAGCGCAGGCAGATGGGTGGCTGGCCGGTCGACTCTTCGCCGGGCCAAGGCCGGTCGGCCTGGCCGAGAAGCCACAGGACACCTTGATCGTTGCGGTCGGCGGGTTCGCCGCAGACCTGACAGAGCAGCCGCCGCATGGCCTGGCGCTGCCGGTACGGATGCACGGCGCCGAACTCCGGCTCTCCCACGCCGGGTGCGCGGATGTAGCGGGCCCAGAGCACGCCCTGGGCATCGCGGTCGCCGCGCCGTTCCTGCCGGTAGCCGATGCCAGAGCGGCCCTTGGCCACGATCGGCGTCCGAATGGGGCGTTCACCACTCCAGTTGGTGATGTAGGGCACCAGGCCGGAGCGGATCACGGCGTCGGCGTTCAGGGTGTCGTTGCGCATAGATCACGAAGGTAGGCGCGCCCTCGCCCATAATTTTCACGAGAGTGAACAGAGCGATCCATGACCGGATCGAGCCAGATCACCGGGGGAAACACCAATGCGAGCAACTGACCGATTCGCGTATTTTTAGATCATTCGAGAATCTCCGTGGTAGTGCGAAGTCCCGGCACATCAGTATGCACGCGCGACGGCGTCACCTCTCTAGTGAGGTACGCCCATCCGTGCGGCCATCGCACGCAGTTCCTGTCCTCCGGCGGTGCTCGCCGCTCGGCTCAACAGCGAGGCGACTGTTTCCCGTACGGCCGCGCTGTTACGGATCTTGTGGGGGGCGACGTTCTCGGCCCGGCGCAGCCAACGCACGGCCTCGCCCCTCATCCGGCGGTTCCCGAGCGAGCCCGCGGCCGACATCAGACAGGAACGCGGCCCGGCGCCCCCGGCGCCCGGCCAGCCGTTCCTCATCGACCCGGCCGGCGAGATGGAGCAGGTTGCCGCCGGTCCGACCGCGCTCGACCGCCAAGGCGACGCGCCATACACCGACGTTGGTCGTGGAGAACGCTCCCCAGTTGTCGGCCGGGGTATCAGGGATGCGGTGTGCGAGTTCGTCGGCCTGGTCAAGCCAGTGCTCGGCCCGGTCGTAGTTGTAGATCACGGTCGCGGACAAAGACGCGGCGAGCGTGAGCATGCCGAGTACCTGCACCCCGGTGTCGCCCTCCGCCTTGGACTCCAGCATATTGGCGGCCTGCTCCGCCGCCGCGAGTGTCGCGTCCCGCGAACCGGCGGGCATCGTGTGGATGCGCAGCGACGCGGCCTTGCCCGTGCTGATCGGGTCGTCGAGGATGCGGGCCACCTCGACGGCACGCATCGCGGCGATGTGCGCCAGGTCGCCGTATCCCAGATCCTTGCTGGTGAACGTCGCGGTCTGAAACGCCTCGATCAGAGTCTCCAGCGCCACCCGGTAGGCGGCTTCGTCGGCAGGCGCGCAGGCATGAACGTGAAGTTCATCGATGACCGAAGGCAGAGCAGTACCGACCCGCGTGTGCTTGTACTCACTATGGTCAATGCGGTCCATCTCGGCGACCAGGTCCACCAGCGGGCGGGCACGGTCGGTCGCCGGCGACGTGAGGGTGTTGATCAGCAGCGCCGCACGGATGTCGGGAATCATCGTGTGGGGCTGTGACTGCACCGGGTCTTTCGTCAGATGCGGCCCGCCGACCAATTCGGTTTCCGACACCCGCAGAGCGGCGGCCAGGGCGGATATGTGTGACCGCCGGTCGAGTGCACGCAGGCCGCGCTCGGCCATGGACAGGAACGAAGGCGTCAGCCCCGCCTGGCCGGCGAGCTGCGCAAGAGTCATCCCCCGCCATTTCCGCAGCACCCGAAGACGTTCACCGACAGTGATCGCGTCACGCATTGATCCTGTACCTCCAGGAAACCTGATGATTTCAGGGTAGGGCGGAGGACTCCCGGGTTGAAGCGACGTGGGATGTTCAGGTCGAGCGTCCGCCGCGCGGCCGCCTCCCTCAGCGTCTGGCGTCCGGGAGGATGCGGGCGAAGGGCTGGAGGTTGGCCACGCTCTCGCCGCGCTTGACGCGCCAGTCCCACTCGCGCTGGATGGAGCCGGCGAAGCCGAGTTCGAGCGCGCGGTCGAAGTTGTCGTCGGAGTAGGTCAGCACGCAGCCGAGCAGGCGGTCGATCTCCTCCGGCGTCACCGCCGACAGCGGCAGCCGGCCCACCAGGTACACGTCGCCGGTCTCGTCCAGGGCGAAGCCGACGCCGTACATCCCGCCGTTCTTGCGGAGCAGGTAGCCGGTAGAACTCCGCGTGGTTCTCATCCGGCTGACGGCAGAAGAACGCCTCGACGTGCAGGCTGTGCTCGCCCGCGACCAGCCAGGTCATGGTGGCCAGCTTGTGCTGCCCGGGCAGTTTCACCAGGTACGCGCCCGGGCGCGGGTTCTCATACTCCAGCCCTGCTCGTCCAGGATCGCCCTGAGTGCCTCGTCCGTGCCGTCGGAATCCATCGAACCACTCCTCTGGTCAGCGCCGGGCAAGCCTACATGCGGCGAGCGGCTAGGCGGACGCGGCCATCACGCGTTCTTCCACGGCGCTGATGTAGATCTCCATCAGACGGTCGACCGTCTCGTGCCAGCCGAACGCGGCCCCGTGCCGTACGGCGGCGCGTGACATCCGGTGGAGCTCGCGCGCGGGACTCGATCAGGCTCGAGCAGCACGCGTGCGTAGTCGGCCGGGTCGTGGCCCGGGATCAGCACGCCGGACTCGCCGTCGCGTACGGCCGTGTGCAGGCCGCCGACCGCCGCGGCGACGACCGGGCGTGCCGCACGCCTGGGACTCGACCGCGACGAGCCCGAACGACTCGCTGTGCGAGGGGACGACGGTGATGTCGGCCGCGCGGTACCAGTCGGCCAGCTCCGCCTGGGGACACGGCGGCGCGAAACGTACGATGTCGGCGACTCCCAGCCGGGCCGCGAGCCGGTGCAGTTCGTCCGGGCGCGTGCAACCCGAGCCGCTGGGGCCGCCCACGACGGCGACGAGCAGGCGGTCGCGCAGCCGCGGCTCGCGCTCCAGCATCGCCGCGGCGGCGCGGATCAGCACGTCCGGGGCCTTCAGCGGCTGGATGCGGCCGACGAACAGCAGCACGGCGCGGCCGGCGGGCAGGCCGAGGCGAGCCGACGCGCGTCGCGCTTCGGGGTGAACGTCGCCAGGTCGACGCCCGGCACGACGGTCGCCACCTGGTCGGGGTCGGCGTCGTAGAGGTCGCGGAGCTGGCCCGCCTCGTCGGCGGTGTTGGCGATGAGGCGGTCGGCGCTGTCGACGACCCGCTGTTCGCCCAGGACGCGGCCGAGCGGCTCAGGTGCGTCGCCGGCGGCGAGCGCGGCGTTCTTGACCTTGGCGAGCGTGTGCATCGAGTGCACCAGCGGCACGCCCCAGCGCATGCGCGCGGCGTGGCCGGCCTGGCCCGACAGCCAGTAGTGCGAATGGATCAGGTCGTAGTGGCCGGGCTCGTGCGCCGCCTCCGTACGCAGCAGGCCCGAGGTGAACGCGCACATGTGGCGCGGCAGTTCGGCCTTGTCGAGTTCTTCCAGCGGTCCCGCGCCGACGTGCCTCACCAGCACGCCTGGGGACAGCTCGACCACCGGCGGGAGCATGCGCGAGGTCGCCCGCGTGAACAGGTCGACCTCGATGCCGCGCTCGGCCATGCGCCTGGCGACCTCGACGATGTAGACGTTCATTCCTCCGGCATCTCCGGTTCCCGGCTGGTCCAGAGGCGACGTGTGAACGCTGATCGTCGCCACCCGGGCAAGACGTGACACGGACACCACCTCCGATAGAGTGAACCGATCGACCATGAGCCGACATTCCCCGTTGCGGCGGTCTTTCCAGTCGGCCTTGCGTCAAACGGCTGCCATGATGGCTCACGTGCGTAAGACAGCGGTGGTGACCGGGGCAAGCAGCGGCATCGGCGCGGCGACCGCGCGCCGTCTCGCCGCCGAGGGGTTCGACGTCGTACTGGCCGCGCGGCGCCGGGACCGCCTCGACGAGGTCAGGGCGCGAGATCGAGGCCGCCGACCCGGCCGGACGCCACGCCGCGGCCGTGATCGAGCTCGACGTCACCGCCGCCGCGTCCGTCGAGGCGCTCGCGGCGGCGGTGCGCCAGTGTCACGTCCTGGTCAACAACGCGGGTGGCGCCTTCGGCCTCGACCCGGTGTCGGACGCGGACCCCGGCGACTGGCAGGGGATGTTCGACACCAACGTGCTCG
This sequence comes from uncultured Actinomycetota bacterium, assembly GCA_963799975.1. Classification (GTDB taxonomy): domain Bacteria; phylum Actinomycetota; class Actinomycetes; order Streptosporangiales; family Streptosporangiaceae; genus Actinoallomurus. The sequence goes on from CAWCZF010000006.1 coordinate 4,000,545, forward strand.
GCCTGATGCGCGTCACCAAGGCGCTGCTGCCCAAGCTCGTCCAGAGCGGTTCCGGCCACATCGTCAACGTCACCTCGCTGGCCGCGCACGTCGTCTACGAGGGCGGCGCGGGCTACACCGCGGCCAAGCACGCCGCGGCGGCGGTCAACGACACGCTCCGCCTCGAGCTGTGGGACCAGCCCGTACGCGTGACCGAGGTGGCGCCCGGCATGGTGGCGACCGAGGAGTTCTCGCTCGTACGGTTCAAGGGCGACGCGGCGAAGGCGGCCAAGACCTACGAGGGCGTGCCCGGCCCGCTCACGGCCGAGGACGTCGCCGACTGCATCGCGTGGGCGGTGACCCGGCCCGCGCACGTCAACATCGACCGCATCGACGTCAAGCCGCGCGCGCAGGCCGCGGCGCACAAGGTCCACCGGGTCTGACGCACCGTACGCGGCATGGCTCAGGCACGGCGGCCCGAGGGGGCCATCACCCGCGGCACGACCGGCACCCAACCGGCTGCGGCGGGTCGACCGCTGGATCGCCGGGGTGTACGCGCCGTTGCTCCGGCGGGCCGAGCGGCCGCTGGTCGTCGACCTGGGGTACGGCGCGTCGCCGGTCACGACGGCCGAGCTGTTCCGGCGGCTCCGCGCCGTGCAGCCGCGGGTGGAGGTCGTCGGCGATCGAGATCGACCCGGTACGCGTCGCGGCCGCGCGGCCGTACGCGCGCGAGGGTCTGTCGTTTCGGCTGGGCGGGTTCGAGCTGCCGGTCGAGCGTGCGCCGGTGCTGGTCAGGGCGTTCAACGTGCTGCGGCAGTACGAGGAGGCCGAGGCGTGGGCGGCCTGGCACCGGCTCTGCGCCGGGCTCGCGCCGGACGGCGTGCTGGTCGAGGGCACCTGCGACGAGATCGGCCGCCGCGCCGTGTGGGCGGCGCTGCGCCCCGGCCTGGTGCCGCACCCGCGCATGCGCGGGGCGGGACGGGCGGCCGGGCGTGTGGCCGTGCCGGAGACGATCACGTTCGCGGCGCACCTCGCCACGCTGCCGCGGCCCTCGGAGCTGGCCGAACGGCTGCCGAAGACGCTCATCCACCGCAACGTGCCGGGCGAGCGCGTGCACGGGTTGCTGGCCGCCTTCGACCGTACGTGGGCGGCCTCGGCGCCGCAGTCGGCGTTCGGGCCGCGGCAGCGGTGGCTCGGCCGCGGTCGAGCTGCTCGCCCGCGAGCAGCCGGTCTGCGCCGCGCCGCCGCTCGGCGGCCGTGCGCGCTGGCGGCTCGGCGAGGTCACCCTCCCGTGGTCGGCCGTCGACTGACAGGCCGGCGCTGACCCCAGGTCAGCCGGGCGGCCGCCGGGACGGCCCAGGGCCCGGTGCGTACGCGGCGGACGGGCGCTGACTCGGCGGTCAGCGTGACCGGCCGCGCACCGGTCGCGCCGCCGTTCGGATGCCGTGATTGAGGACCTTCGGCCATGGAAGCCGTCCCCGCGGCACGTTAACGGTGGAACTACCGACTCGGCTCATCGGAGGAGATGGTTCGCATGCGTGAAGGCCACGAGACACGGTGGGGTGGCCCGGAGACCCGGTCCGGTGGCCACGACATGAGATGGGGTGGCCTGGCCGGCATCGGCGCCGTCATCTTCGGGATCATCGCCCGGCTGGTGATGGGCGGCGCACCGCGCAGCACCGACACGATGGGGGTCATCGCCTCGTACCTGAACGACAACCGGGGGCGGATCCTGCTGGCGACCATTCTGTACTCGATCGCCATCGCGCTCTTCCTGTGGTTCGGCGCGGCGCTGGCGACCGCCGTCCGCCGCGCGGACGACACGAGCGACACGCCCGCGATCATGCTCGCCGGCTTCACCCTGGTCTCGGCGCTCGCGTTCGTCGCCATCGCCATGTTCGGCGCCGCGACGTACGCGCTGACCGTGCACGCCGGACTGCTGATCCTGGCGGCCGTGCCGTACAGCGCGACGACCGTGATGGCGACCATCGCCGGGATCGCGATGGCGCTGCCGCTGGCGGCGACCGCGATGGCCATCGCGCGTACGCGGGTGTTCCCGATGTGGATGGCCTACTTCGCGGGCATCGTCGCCCTGGTCTCGCTCGTGTCCGCCTTCACGGTGTGGGCGACCAAGGGCGCATGGGCACCCGGCGGCTGGGTGCCGACCTACATCCCGCATGGTGCTGCTGGCGCTGTGGATCCTGGCCGCGAGCGGGCTGCTCGTACGTGAGCATCTTCCGATGATGCGCACGCGGGCCTCGCATGTGATGGGGGCCTGAGCCGAGGGGAGCGCGGGGCGCGATTCGCCATGGGGCGTCCCGCTTGTGGCCCGGCGCGGGGACGCCCGCGCCGGGTCAGGCGTTCAGCGCCCGCTCGAACGCCTGGTGCACGTCGGGCGTGAACAGCACGAACCGCGCCTCCTCGATCGGCGCGGACGCCTCGCGTACGGTGCCGACCGCGATGCGCGCCGCGTCCTCGACCGGCCAGCCGTAGACCCCCGCCGAGACGGCCGGGAACGCGACGGTCGCCGCACCCAGCTCGGCCGCGACGCGCAGGGACTCGCGGTAGCAGGAGGCGAGCAGCGCGGACCGGTCCTCGGACGCGGAGTAGACGGGCCCGACAGTGTGGATCACCCAGCGCGCGGGCAGCCGCCCCGCCGTGGTGGCCACCGCCTGCCCGGTCGGCAGCCCGCCGCCGTAGTGCGACGCGCGCAGCCGCCGGCACTCCTCCAGGATCTCCGGGCCGCCCCGGCGGTGGATCGCGCCGTCGACGCCGCCCCCGCCGAGCAGGCTGGAGTTGGCGGCGTTGACGACCGCGTCGACCTCCGCCTCGGTGATGTCGCCCTGGACGAGCGTGATGCGCATGAGACCCCCGCTGGACGTATGTCAGAGAACGTGGTCGGTGAAGCCGGCCGCCTCGGCGCGGAGGATGGCCGTCGTACGGCGGTGCAGGGCGGCCTGGTCGGACCGGCCGGACTGGTGTGCCTCGTCGAAGACCTGGCCGAAGAAGTCCGCGCCGGCCAGGTGGCGGCGCGCCTCGTCCACGTCCGCGGTGATCAGCGGGCCGTCCTCGCCCGGCACCGCGTAGTGGCGCAGGCCGACGCGGCTCGCCGGGGCAGGCGGGTGCCGACGTGCACGATGCTGCCGGCGCTCAGGCGGGTGCCCGCGCCGACGACCACGCCCTGGAAGACCATCGCTCCGGTGGCGACGTAGCACGCCTCCTCCAGCACGCAGCCCGCCAGTGCGGCGAGCGGGCCGACCAGCGACTCCGGGCCGACGCGCACCGGGAACGCGGGGCGGTGCACGCCGCCGACCGAGCGGATCACCGCTCCGGACATGACGACGACACCGGCCGCGAGATGGACCTCGGGGCCGGAGCTCTCGATCACCGCGCCGTGGCCGATGACGCATCCTTCACCGATCAGCACATTGCCGATGACCTGCGCGGATTCGGCGACCCGCGCGTCACGGGCGACGATGGGGGCGATGTCGTTGCGTTCCACGAGCACGCCCGCACCTTATCCGGCCGACCACCTGGGGAGTAGACTGTGCTCCGGCGAGCAGGGCGCCTCCGGTCCGCGGACAGGGCAAAGCCCACCTGACGCGCACCACCCTGGCCTCGCGCCTCCTTTCGCGCCTGACACAGCGGACAGCAGGCGAGAGAAGGGAGGTCGCCATGCCGACCATCACGCTTCCCGCCAATCCCAGCCTGGAGAATCTCCGCAACCGGGCGCGTACGCTCCAGCGCGCCGTGCGCTCAGGTGACGCCGCCGCCCTCGCGCGGGTGACCGCACGCCACGAGACCCCCGCCGAGCCCGCGTCGTTCACGCTCGCGCTCGCGCAGCTCGTCGTCGCACGCGAGTGCGGGTTCGCTAGCTGGCCACGGCTGAGGCGCCACCTCGACGTCGTCGCCCGCCACCGGCGCGACCTGGATCCCGAGACGCCCGGCGAACCCGCGGAGGAGTTCTGCCGTCTCGCCTGCCTCGCCTACGACGACGATGACGGGCCCGAGCGGTGGGCGGCGGCGCGGCGGCTGCTGGCGGCGCATCCCGGCCTGCCGCGACGATCCCTCTGGGCGGCCGCCGCGGCGGCGGACGAGGACGCCGTACGCGCGCTGCTCGCCCGCGACCCGTCCCTGGCGCGCCGCGACGGCGGCCCGTACGCGCTCCCGCCGCTGCTCTACCTCACCTACTCGCGGCTCGACCCGGCGGTGCCCGCGACGCGCGTGCTGGCCATCGCACGGCTCCTGCTGGACGCGGGCGCGGACCCGAACGCCGGGTACCTGTCGAAGGGGCTGCCGACGCCGTTCACGGCGCTGACCGGAGTCTTCGGCGAGGGCGAGTCCGGTGCGGGCCGTCAGCCGCGGCACCCGCACTCGCAAGCGCTCGCCCGCCTGCTGCTGACGGCCGGCGCCGACCCCAACGACGGCCAGACGCTCTACAACCGGATGTTCCGGCCGGGCGATGACCACCTGGAGCTGCTGTTCGCGTTCGGCCTCGGCCGCGGCGACGGCGGGCCGTGGCGCGCACGTCTCGGCGACGCGCTCGGACTCCCCGCCGCGATGGTCCGCGGCCAGCTCGGCTGGGCGATCGACCACGGCTTCACCGCCCGCGTGCGGCTGCTGGCCGAGCACGGCGTCGACGTACGCTCGCCGCTCGGCGACGGCCGTACGCCGGTGGACGCGGCGGCGCGCGGCGGCCACACCGAGATCGTGGAGTTGCTGGTCGCCCATGGCGCGCGCGGCCGCCGGGACGCCGGCGGAGTGGACGCGTTCGTGGCCGCGTGCCTGGCAGGTGACCGTACGGCGGCAGGCCGGATGTCGGCCGCCGAGCCCGGGCTGCTCGAACGGGTACGCGCGGCGCGGCCCGCGCTCGTCGCGGAGGCCGCGGACGGCGGCCGTACCGGCGCGCTCGCCCTGCTCGCCGAGCTGGGATTCGCGGTCGACGCCCAGATCGACGCCGCCACCGCCCGGCGGCTACGCGTCGGCGTCGACGGCGGCACCGCCCTGCACTGGGCCGCGTGGCGCGGCGACCTCGGGCTGGGACGGCGGCTGCTCGAACTCGGCGCGAGCCTGGACGTACGCGACGCGAGTTTCGGGACCACGCCACTGGAGTGGGCGCGGCACGCCGCTCAGGACGCGATGGCGGAGTTCCTCGGCCGGCGCGGCGCGGGGCTGACATTGAAACAGGGCTCGCCGGAGCATGGAGCGTCCGGCGAGCCCTGGGTCTTGGGCGCGGGCTAGTTGTCGCGGTGGCCGATGGCCAGACCGCTGGAGGTGTCGAAGAAGTGCAGGCTGCGGTTGTCGATGGCGAGCTCGACCTGCTGGCCGGCCTCGATGCGGGAGCGCGCGTTGACGCGTGCGGTCCACACGGCTTTGTTCTCGCCCAGGGGCAGCGTCGCGGCGCCGTCGCCGTCCGTGGCGTCCTCGGCCAGGTCGGCGGCGTCCTTGTGCTGTACGGGCGGCGCGTCGATGGAGAAGATCACGTTGATCTCGCTGCCCAGCTCCTCGGTCAGGTCCGCCTTGGCGCGGATCCGCGCGTGGTCCGGGCTCGCCTGGGCGCTGTCCTCAAAGTCCGACGGCCGTACGCCGAGGATCACGTCGCGGTCGAAGTAGGCGTCCAGGTCCGGCTTGGCGGCCAGCGTCTCGGCCGGGATCGGCAGCTTGAAGCCGGCGAACACCGCGTGCGGGCCGTCCTCGCGTACGAGCTTGGCGTTCACGAAGTTCATCGCGGGCGAACCGATGAAGCCGGCCACGAACAGGTTCACCGGGTTGTCGAACAGGCGCTGCGGCGTGTCCACCTGCTGGAGCCTGCCCTCGCGCAGCACGCAGACGCGGTCGCCGAGGGTCATCGCCTCGACCTGGTCGTGCGTGACGTAGACCGTCGTGACGCCCAGGCGGTCGTGCAACTGGCTCAGCGAGGCGCGCATCGAGACGCGAAGCTTGGCGTCGAGGTTCGACAGCGGCTCGTCCATCAGGAACGCCTGCGGCTCGCGGACGATCGCCCGGCCCATCGCGACACGCTGGCGCTGGCCACCGGAGAGGTTACGCGGCTTGCGCTCCAGGTACTCCTGGAGACCGAGGATCTCGGCCACCTCGTCCACGCGCTTGCGGATCTCCGCCTTGGGCACCTTGCGCAGCGTCAGGCCGAACCCGATGTTCTGCCGTACGGACAGGTGCGGGTACAGCGCGTAGCTCTGGAACACCATCGCCACGTCCCGGTCGCGCGCCGGGGTCCGGTTCATCAGCTTCTCACCGATCCGCAGCTCACCCCCGGTGATGTCCTCAAGTCCGGCGACCATGCGCAATGCCGTCGACTTTCCGCAGCCGGACGGGCCGACGAGAACCATGAACTCGCCGTCCTTGATGTCCAGGCTCAGCGAGTCCACGGCCTTGTTTCCGGCCGGGTAGGTCTTATCAAGGCGATCCAGGGTGATCGCGGTCATCGGCGTCTCCTTTCGAGCGGGTCGCGACGCGGGCACAAGCGGAGGTACGCGACCCCAGAACCAAATGCTGGACAAATACGGGGGCGGTCGGCCGTTCGTGCGCCGACCGGTGGGGCTAGGTAGGTCTGATGGCACCGCGATCGTCGGGCGTGGTGCTCCAGCGAAGCTCGGCCCAGGCCACGTGGCCGCCGGGTACCGGGCCGTGACCGGCACGGTCCGCCAGCGCAGCCACGATGATCAGGCCGCGGCCGCACTCGCCGTCCTCGGCGAGCGGCGCCGCCTCGGCCCACGAGGCGCTGCCAAGGTCGCTGACCTCGATCCGCGCCCAGCCGGCCCGGCCGCGGATGCGGAGAGTCAGCATGGACCCGGTCTCGCCGCTGGGCGTGTGGCGGATCGCGTTGGTGACCAGCTCGCTGGTGATGAGTTCGAGATCCTCGAGTCGCGGGGAGTCCCCGAGGGTGGCGCGTACGAGCTGGCGTGCGACCGCCACGATGGCCGGCACACCCGGGAAGGAGATGCGCCAGTCGCGTGAGGGCTCGTCGTGCGGCGGCCTCGCCGAGCGGAAGGGGCGTGTCGGCCGCATGGCGCCGACCGGCCCATGCCTGGTGGTTCGCTGACATACGGCCACCTCCGTGGCTCGATCGCAGGCGCCGGAGCTCTCGGAGTCCGTCCCCTCGTTCCGGGCGAATCGTCCGGGCGGGGATTTCGATCATGGAACGCATCTCGACTCCTCCGGGACGGCCGCTTATACTCGATACATGCTTGTTATATATTGACGTTATGCAGTAGTCAATAGAGGATGCCGAGATTGTGGGCCTTGGCGATGCTTGACAGAGCGTCATAACATGGCTGACATGTAGGTAGGAGAAAGGAGGTGGGCGTAGGTGCGACCGGTGTTGCTAGCACTGCTGGCCAAAGAGCCGGCTCATGGTTATGAGCTGAAGCAGGCGCTCGAGCAGACCTTCGGAGGCGCTTACCCTTCTCCGAACATCGGCCAGATCTACGTGACGCTCGGACGGCTGGAGAAGGACGGTTTGGTCCGCAGCCAGGACGTCGCGCAGGCCAGCCGCCCGAACAAGAAGGTCTATGAGCTGACGCCCGCCGGGCGTGACGCGCTGGCCTCGTGGGTCGACGAGCAGAGTGACGGCCCTCGGCTGCGCGACGACTTCTTCGTCAAGCTCGCCCTGGCTCCGATGACCGGCGCCGCGGACCGGATGACCCTGATCAACCGGCAACGACGTCACCTCTTGAACCTCATGCGCGGCCTGTCGGACCTCGCGGCGACGACCGAGCGCGACAACACTGTCGCTCTCCTCCTCATCGAGGGTGCTCGTCTGCATCTCCAGGCCGACCTCGACTGGATCGAGCGCTGCCAGGAAGAGCTGACCTGAGCCTGAGCCGCCTCTCGGCGGCCCGTCCTTAATAGACCGAACGGCATCGCCTAAACGGCATCGACCGAACGGCACGCCTTCCGACTGAATGTCACGCGAACCGGGACCTCCCGATTCGCGTGACATTCAGCCTGCCGTTTCGGCTATTTCACCGAGCCGGCGAGGACGCCTTGGACGAAGTAGCGTTGGAAGGCGAAGAAGACGACCAGCGGGACGATCAGCGACAGGAACGCGCCCGGGGCGAGGATGTCGATGTTGCCGGTGAACTGCCGCATCTGGGACTGCAGCCACTTGGTCATCGGCTGGGAACCGGTGTTGGCGAACACCAGCGAGACCAGCATGTCGTTCCACACCCACAGGAACTGGAAGATCGCCAGCGACGCGATCGCCGGACCGCCCAGGGGGAAGATGACCTTGATGAAGATCGTCCATTCCTTCCCCCCGTCCATCCGCGCGGCCTCCAGCAGGTCCCGCGGGATCCCCGCGAAGAAGTTCCTCAGCAGGAAGATCGCGAACGGCAGCCCGAACGCCACATGGAACGCCACCACACTCGGAATCGACCCGAACACACCCAGCGCCCCGTACAGCTTCGACACCGGGATCAGCCCGACCTGCACCGGCACCACCAGCAGCGCCACCACGATCAGGAACAACCAGTCCCGGCCCGGGAACTCCAGCCACGCGAACGCATACCCCGCCAGCGAGGAGATCGCCACCACCAGCAACGTCGCCGGCACCGCGATCATCACCGTGTTCCAGAACGCGTCCACGAAATCAGGCTTGCCCAGCAGATTCGAGTACGCGTGGAACGTCAGCTGGGAGGGGGCCGAGAAGATATGCCACCAGCCCGAAGAGTTGTCATCCTGCTGAGACCGCAACGAGGCCACGAACAACCCCAGCGTCGGCACCAGCCAGATCACCGCCACCACCAGCAGCACCACCTGGACCAGCCCGCCCCCCACCCGGGAGACGATCCGCGAAGCCACACTCCGCCGCGGCGCGCCGGACAACGTACCCCGATCGGGTGCTGCGGCGGCCGGCGGGGCGGCCGCGGTGTCGGTACTCATCGGCTCTCCTGTCGAAAACGCCGCAGATTGAACAACATCGCCGGAACCACCAGCAGGAACAGCATGATCGCCACCGCCGAACCCGCACCCTGATCGTTACCGCCGCCGAACGAATCCGTCCACATCTGCACCGCCAGCACCGACGCGTTCGGATCACCACCACCGATGATGAACACCAGATCGAACACCTTCAGCGCATAGATCAGCAACGTCACGAACACCACCGTCAGCACCGGCGCCAACAGAGGAATCGTCACCCGCCGGAACACCTGCCATTCGGTCGCCCCATCCACCCGGGCGGCCTCCAACGCGTCCCGCGGGATCGCCGCCAGACCCGCCGCGATCAACACCATCGCGAACCCGGCCCACACCCACAGATACGACGCGATGATCGCCGGAGTGATCAACGCCGACCCCAGCCAGTTCACCCCGCCGAAAGCCGCCGTGAAATTCTGCTTCGGCAACTTCAGCGTGTAAGAACCGGCCGGGACCTTCCTGATCACAAACGACCCGTCCTTACCCGTGGTGGCCGAACCCACGACTTTGCCGGTGCCGGAAACAGCCTGGACCTTCATCCCGCCCAGACCCGCCTCGGTCGCGTCCGGGGAGTTCAACGTCCCCCCGCCGCCCTTGGTGAAATCGAACCACACCAACCCCGAAATCCCCCCCGCCGCGGCCGCGGGGGCCTTGGCCGGGGTGACCGTCTTCGGCAGGTTCTCCGGCTTGACCCCCACCAGCGGCAACAACGCCGTCTGCCCCGGCCGCACCTGCGCCCGGGACGCGACACCGCCCGCCTGCGCCACATCCGGGCCCTTGTCACCCTCACGCGCCGACGCGCCCGGATACCGCGAACCACCATCGAAGGTGTCATGCACCGACGTCACCACAGCGTTCGCCACACCCATCGACGGATCCGCCTCATACACCAGCCGGAAGATCACCCCCGACGCCAGAAACGAAACCGCCATCGGCATGAACACGACCATCTTGAACGCAACCGACCACCGCACACGCTCGGTCAAAACCGCGAACAACAACCCAAGAATGGTCACCACCGTCGGCGCGACCACCACCCAGATCGCGGTGTTCTGCAACGACGTCAGCGCATCATGATCAGTGAAAATGGAGGTGTAGTTATCCAGCCCCACCATCTTCTTACCCGAAGCATCAAAGAAACTCCGGATAGCCGTATACACAATCGGATAAACAACCAGGGCGCCCAGCAGCAACAGGGCCGGGAGCAGGAACCCCAACGCCAGCCACGAGGGGGGGCCCAGACGACTGGACCCCGTCTCATCAGCCGGAGGGATTCCGGCCCCGCCGCCGTCTTGCGGCGAGGCCATCTCTTCGGTGATCGCAGTCATCGCGTGGCCTACTTGTATGCCTTGGCCGCGTCGGACTCCAGCTTCGCCTGAACGCCCTTGATGTCACCGGGGTTCTTCACCAGCGAACGCAGGTCCTCCCACATGCCCTTGCCAGGCGTGCCGCCGAACGCCGCCGGCGTCTGGTCGGACATGTCGTAGCGTGCCGCGTCGCCCGCCGCCTGCATCTGCGCGACGAACTGCTTGGTCAGCGCGTCCGGGTAAGCATCCGGCTTGACGTTCTTGTCCGGGGAGATGTAGCCACCCGGCTTCGCCCACACCGTGCCCGCCTCAGGCGAGGCCAGGTACTTCATGAGCGCCATCGCACCCTTGCTGTCCTTCATCGCCACCGCGGTGTCGCCGCCCAGGATGGCCGGCGTCGTGCTGCCCGTCTTCGGGAACGCGAACGTCTTGGCGTCCGTGCCGACCTTGGCCGAGGTCGTCTGGATGTTCGCGGCGGCGAAGTCACCGCCATACACCATGGCGGCCTTGTTCTTGCCGAACGTGTCCGTCACCGAACCATCGAACTTCTGCTGCAACGCACCCGAAGTCCCACCGGCGAGATTGCCCGACTTACCCCACACCTGAACCAGCGTCTGCAACGCCTTCGTCACCGAAGGATCAGTCCACTTGATCTCGTGCTTGGTCAACTTGTCGTACATGTCCGGACCAGCCTGCGACAAGTACACATTCTCGAACCAGTCCGTCAACGTCCACGAGTCACCCGAACCCGCAGCCAGGTTCAACGGCGTCGAACCCGCATCCGACAACGTCTGGGTCGCCTTCACAAAGCTCGCCCAGTCGGTCGGCGGCTGCACGCCCGCGTCGTCGAACGCCTTCGACCGGTACCAAATGATCGACTTGTACGCCGCCTTCACCAGCACGCCATACGTCTTCCCGTTCACCGAACCGAGGTTCTTCCAGTACGGCGTGTAGTTCGCATCGATCGCCGACGTGACGTCCGGCGAAAGCTCCTTCAACTGGCCCTTGCCCGCGTACTGAGCGACCAGACCAGGCTGCGGCAGGATCGCGACGTCCGGCGGGGAACCGGCCTGCAGACGCGGGCCGAGGTAGGCGTCGGTGTTCTCACCGGTCGCCGCGTAGTTGACCTTCGCGCCCGTCTCCTTCTGGAAGGCCGCCAGCACCTTCTGGAAGTTCGCCTGCTCCGGACCCGTCCACTTCGCCGCCACCTCGATCGTGACGCCCTTCAACGCCTGCGCACCAGGACTCGAACTCGAACCAGACTTGGAGTCGCTGCTGCCACAGGCAGTCCCGGCGACGAGCAGACCCGCGGTGACCGCGGCCGCCCAAAGGCTTCTTGCTTGCATCTTCTACGTACCTTTCTTCACTTTAATTGGCCCCCGAATTCGGCCATGCACGGCATCGACGAGGTGACGGAAGGCATGCGAAGGAGAACTCCTCGCGTTGCTTGCCGAACCCGCCGGTCAGAGGTGACGGGTGCCTCGGTGGATGCCGCTCTCAATCAGCGGTTGGTGATGACGCTCCCGAGATCTCCGGCCATCTGGGAGATGGCTGCATCGGGAGTTTGACGGAGGGACAGAGCCCCGCTCACGGCGTTGGAGATCGCGAGGCTCACCTGGTTGTAGTTCGGACTCACCGGCCGTGGCTTGGCCGAGAGGATGCTCTGCTTGAGCACCGGAAGGTAGGGGAAACGTCTGATCAGGGCGGGGTCGTCGTACAGCCGCGCCCACACAGGCGGGAAGCCCTTGGTGAGGACCTCTCGCTCGTTCTCCAGGCTGGTGAAGTACTTGATGAAGGCGATCGCCGTCTTCTGGTGGCGGGAGTACGCGCTGACGGCGAGGTTGGCGCCGCCGAGCGAACTGGAGCCCGGTCCGGACTGGCCCGGCAGCAGGGTGACGCCGAACTTGTTCCTGACCTTGCTGCCCGGACGCGAGGCGAGCTTGTAGACGTAGGGCCAGTTCCGCAGGAACAACAGCCGCCCGTCCTGGAACTCCTTGCGGGACTCCTCCTCCTTGAAGGTAAGGGACCGCTTGGGAATCCAGCCTTCGCGGAAGCCGCGGACCAGGAAGTCCAAGCCCTGCCTCGCCTGCGGGCTGTTGACGGCGACCCTCGTACCGTCGTCGGTGAGGATCGCCCCGCCCGCGGACTGTACGGCCTCGGCGAAGTTGACGGTCAGTCCTTCGTAGGTGAGGAACTGCCCGGCGTAGCCTTCGAGGCCGTATTTGGGCGCGACGGTCTTGGCGAGCTGACGAAGCTCGGCCCAGGTCTTGGGCGGCTTCTTGCCTGCCTTGTCGAGAATGTCTTTGCGGTAGTACAGCAGACCCGCGTTGCTGGTGTAGGGGACTCCGTACAGTTTCCCGCCGTACATGCCGGTGTCGACCACCGGCTTGAGGAACTGGTCGAGCGGGAACTGCCGGCGGTCGAGCGGGATGATCCACCCCGCGTCGGCGAACTCCGCCGTCCAGACGATGTCGATGTTCGAGCACGTCGTAGCGATCGACTCTTCGCCTGGAGGTTTGTGACCATTTGGGCGTGTTGATCGTCAGCCGCGTCGGGGAGCTCGAGGAGGGTCACCTTCTCTGCTGGGTGCAACGCGTTCCATTTGTCAACCAATGGGTGCATGTAACCCGTAAGATCCGGACCTGTGACGAGTGTGATGGGTCCGCTGGTCGCGACCGTCGGGCCATCACTTGAAGCGTGGGACGGGCCCGAGACGCCACAGCCCGCCGCCAGCACGACTACGAGGAGCCTGCTTGCCAGCGACCGCACCATCGTCACCCTCTCTGTGACCCCTCATTGGGCTACATGCATGTTATGCACACCCGTAATCCAGGTGTCAACGGTAAGTTTCGGCTTCGTTACCTATGTCCAGGCATCGGCTTCACGCCTAACATGCCTGACATGCAGGAATCCTGAGGAGGTGGCCACGGGTGCGATTGATATTGCCGGCCCTGCTGGCCAAGGAGTCCGCACACGGATACGAGCTCAAGCGGGTTCTTGAGCAGACGTTCGGCAGCGCCGGCCCCTCGCCGCGGGTCGCGCGGATCGACGTGACGCCGGGACGCCGGCGCCGCGTCGGCGTCGGCGTCACGCACGTACTGTCCGAACCCGGCCATGCCGGAGAGGGTGAGAATCTCGTCGCCTCCCCGCTCGTCGAGGGCGCCCATCTGCACCTTCGGACCGACCTCGAATGGCCGGAACGCTGCCAGGAGGCTCTCACATGAGCCAGGCGGAGGACCCGCCCGCGGCGATGATCCGCACCAAGGACCTGGTGAAAGTGCACCACGCGGACGGCACCGACGTCCATGCCATCCGTGGCATCGACCTGGTCGTACGGCCTGGTGAGTTCGTCGCGATCATGGGCCCGTCGGGGTCGGGGAAGTCGACCGTGCTGCACCTGCTGGCCGGCCTGGTGCCCGCGAGCAGCGGGGAGATCTGGCTGCGCGGCAACCGACTGAGCGAGATGAACGAGGCCGGCCGTGCCGTACTCCGCCGCCGCCACGTCGGCGTGGTGTTCCAGTTCTTCAACCTGATCTCGAACATGACCGTCGCGGACAACGTCGAGTTGCCCGCGCTCCTCGCCGGGGCCAGTCCCAAGGTGGCGCGCGAGAGACGGGAGGCTCTCCTGGAGGAGCTCGGGCTCACCGACCGCGCCGACACGTCGCCGGCCCGGCTGTCCGGCGGCCAGCAGCAACGCGTCGCCCTGGCGCGCGCGCTCGCCAACGAGCCCAGCCTGCTGCTCGCCGACGAGCCCACCGGAAACCTCGACAGCACCAACACGCGCGCCGTCGTACGCCTGCTGGAGCAGATACACGACCAGGGCCAGACGATCCTGCTCGTCACGCACGACGCGCGGGTGGCCAGCTCCGCCGACCGGGTGATCTCGCTGTTCGACGGCATGATCGTCGACGACGCCGACATCCGCCCGGCGTACGGCGCACAGAACACCATCGGCTCCATCCTGGATCTTTAGCCGTGCACGCCACCGTCCGCTGGATCCGCGCCGACCTGCGTACCCGCCCAGGTCAGGCCCTGCTGTCCGTGAGCGTCGTCGCGGGCGTGGTGACCGCGCTCATCCTGGCGATCACCATGCTGGCCGGCGCGATGGATCCGTGGAAGGGCCTGTTCGCCCGCTCCAACGGCGCCCACGTCTGGATCCACGCACGCGCGGGCACCGACCTCACGCCCCTGGCGAAGATGGACGGCGTCACCGGCGTCGCCGGACCGTACGAGACCGCTGTCGCGACGGCGGTGCAGGAAGGGCAGCGCGCGCCGCTGGAACTGCGGGCGATGGGCAGCGAGATGCCCGGCGTCGGCCGTCCCGTACTCGCCAAGGGCCGCTGGCTCGACCCGTCGCGTCCCGACGCCGTGGTGCTCGAACGCACCCTCGCCCGTACCCTGCGCGTCGTCGTCGGCGACAAACTGAACATCCGCGGCCTGGACGGGAAGCGGCCACGCCCTCCCGGTGATCGGCATCGCCGACGACTCCGACCAGGGGCCCTATCCGGCCTGGACGCCGGGGCTCGCCTGGGCGCTGCCTGGCGCGGTGAGCTCGGTCGAGCCGCAGACCAGCCACACCGAGCTGCTGATCGGCCTGAAGCTGGCCGACCCGACCTCGAGCGACTTCTTCGTGCAGCACGCGGTGACGGTCCTCGGCGGCGACCACGTCGACCGGGTGTCGACCTGGCGGCAGGTGCGCGCCTCGATGGAGGTGGACAGCCGGCTGCTGGGCCTGCTGCTGGGGATGTTCGGCGTGGTCGCGCTGGTCGCGGCCGCTCTTGCCATCGGGAACGCGACCGGGGGCCGGATCCTGTCGCTGTTGCAGGACCTCGCCCTGCTGAAGGCGCTCGGGTTCACCCCCGCCCAGATCCGGCGGATGCTCCTGCTGGAACAGACCCTGCTCGGCGTCGCCGGCGTGCTCGTCGGCGCCCTCGCCGGCTCCGTGCTCACCGACTCTTCTCTGTCACAGCGGCTGTTCGGCTCGATCACCGGTACGGCCACGGCGCCGCTGTCGCTGAGCCGCCTCGCGCTGATCGCGGTCGCCACCGTGCTGACCGTGGTGGTGGCGACGGTGCTGCCGGCGTGGCGGGGCAGCCGCGTGTCGCCGACCAGCACCGTCACCGCCGAGCCGCCGAGCGGCCGGCTGTCGCACTTCACCCGCGTGGCCCTGCTCGTACGGCTGCCGCCGGCGCTCGTCCTCGGCGCGCGCGACGCCTTCACCCGGCGCGGGCGCGCGGTCATGACGGTCGGCGGGCTGGCCATCCCGATGGTCATGGCCACGATCGCGCTCGGCTGCTGGTCGACCCTCGACAACTTCGAGAACCATCCCGAGCAGATCGGCCTGGCGGGCGCGTTGATCGCCCGGCCGGTCGGGCTGGCCGACTACCAGGCCAACGCCATCATCTCCGCCGACCAGGACGTGGCGGCGGTCTACCCCGAGGCGCAGGTGGACGCGCTGCTCCCCGGACAGACCCGGACGATCCAGGCGAGGGCCCTCGGCACGTCCAAGCAGCCCTACCCGTTCCCCGTACGCGCGGGACGGATGTACGCGCGGCCGGGCGAGGCGGTGGCCGGCCAGGGCCTGCTCGACCTGCTGCACGTCCACGTCGGCGACCGCGTACGGCTGACGATCCGCGGCGTCCCGGTGATCGTGCACATCGTGGGGCGCACGATCGAGCCGTCGCTGAGCGGCGAGGTGCTGTCCTTCGGCATGGACACCCTCGCGCAGTCGCAGAACGACCCGACCCAGGCGTACCGGATCGCCCTGCGCCACGGCGCGCCGGTCGACACCGTACGTGCCCGGCTGCTGCGCGAGTCACAGGACCGGCTCGACATCCAGGTGGCGCAGAACCCGGCGCAGCGGCTCGTCATCATCCGCGTGGTGATCTTCGGCCTGCTCGTGGTGCTCGCGCTGATCGGCGCGGCGACGCTGCTGACCGCGGCGTCGGTCGGGCTGCGCGACCACCTGCGCGACATCGTCGTCCTGCGTGCCATGGGGCTGACCCCGCGCCAGGTGACCACGACCTTCGTCGCGGGCACGGGCGTGCTCGCGCTGATCGCGGTGATCGCCGGGATCGGCGGCGGCCTCGCCATCTCGACCCGGCTGATCGACCTCCAGGGCCGTACGAGCGGAATCGGCGCCGGCATCGGACGGCCGCCGACCGCGTTCGAGCTGTCCATGGCCTCGATCGCCGCGCTGGCGCTCGCCGCCCTGATCGCGTTCGCGCTGGCACGCAAGGCCGCGAGCATCGACGTACGCGAGGTGTCCCGATTCTGACCCGCGGTACTACTACGACGTGTAGTACTACGGCGGATAGGATGAGCACGTGAAGGGACTTGGGGAGCTTGAACGCACGGTCATGGAGGTCCTGTGGCACCGGGATCACGGTGCCACCGCTCGCGAGGTGGGCCGCGCGCTCGCCGACGAACGGGACCTCGCCCACACCACGGTGATGACGGTGCTGGACCGGCTCGCCAAGAAAGGTTTCCTCGTCCGGGAGCGGGAGGGGCGCGCTTGGCGCTACCGTCCGATCGCGACCAAAGAGGCGTATGTGGCCGAACTCATGCTGGGCGCCCTCAGCATGACGGGCGACCGCGACGTCGCCCTGGCCCATTTCGCACGCGCGGTGTCCGGCGACGAGGCGGAGCTGCTTCGCCGCGTCCTTGACGAGGTCGAAGGGACATAACCGGCATGACCGGCACGGCCCTGCTCGCCCTGATGGCGGCCGGCAGCGCACTCGGCGCGCACCTGCTGACCCGCGCCCGGTGGACCTGGCGCACGCCCCGCACCGCCATCGCGCTCTGGCAGGCGCTCGGCCTCGCCTGGGGACTCGCGTCGATCGGCACTCTGCTGGGCTTCGGCGTCGCACCGTACGGCCAGGGCGTTCTCGTCGGCGTGGCCCGCTCGTTCGAGGATCCGCACGCGCTGTCCCTGATCCAGCTGGCGGCCATCGCGGCCGGGCTGCTGCTCGCGTTCCTGCTCGTCGGCGTGCTGCTGCTCGCCATCGCCGGCGTCGTACGCGCGCGACGGCGTCACCGGGCACTGCTCGCGCTGGTCGCGCACGGCGACCCGGAGGTGCCCGGCACCCTCGTCGTCGACCACCCGGTCGCGGCCGCCTACTGCGTGCCCGGCGTACGCTCCCAGGTCGTGGTCAGCGCCGGCACGCTCGCACTGCTCGGCCCGTACGAGCTGGCCGCCGTGCTCGCACACGAGCGCGCCCACGCACGCGAGCGGCACGACCTGGTGCTGCTGCCCTTCACCTCGCTGCGCCGGATCTTCCCGCAGTCGAGCATCGTCGCCCGTACGCTGGGCGCGGTCGAACTCCTGATCGAGATGGCGGCCGACGACCGCGCCCAGCGGCACCGCCCGGCCAAGGAACTCGCCACCGCACTGCTGCGCTTCGCCTCGGCCGGCTCCGCGCCGACACCGGCCGGCACCCTCGGCGTCATCGGCGCGGACGAGACCAACCCGGTCCTCGTACGCGTCCGGCGGCTCCTCGCCCCCGCGCCACTACCGCGCCCGATGCGCGGCGCGATGCTCGTCGGCGCGACCCTCGTCGCCACCCTCCCCCTGATCCTCTACGCCATCCCGGCCTGAGCCCGGCCGGTCACAGCCTGGGGTCGGTGATGCCGCCGGGGCAGGCGAGGCCGATGACGTCCCAGCCCGCGCGGCGGGCGCCCGCTTGGTAGGCGCTCTCGTAGAAGGCCAGCATCGCCGCGATCGGGTCCGCCTCGGCGCGTGCGTCGTCGTAGCGCAGGATGGCGAGGTGGCTGCCGCGCTGGGTGATCCACTCCGCGGCCGGCGGCATCAGGGGCTCGGTCTCCAGGCCCTCGGGTTCGGGCGCGGTGTAGGAGTAGAGCGCCGGCTCGGGGAAGGCGTCGTCGCCGAACCAAAAGCCCGAGCTGACCACCTGGCGGGAGTACGCCTCCCGCGTGACCGGGTCGGTCTCGGCCGGCTGGTCGACCACCCGGTCCGAGAACCGCGTGCAGGCGAGGTCGAAGGTGTGCCAGAAGTGGTGCACCGGGCTGACCTTGCCCGAGAACCGGGCGGCGAACTCCTCCAGCACCAGGTTGATCTGGCTGAGCACCTGCCAGTAGCGGGTGACCATGAGCGCGTCGTAGCTCGCGTGCTCGGTGTCGTCGGCGAACGGCCGGTCGGCGTCGGGCAGGTCGAACGGCCGCGGGACGGCGATCTCGACGTGGACGCCCAGGCCCGCGAGCGCCTCCATGAGCGAGGCATGGAAGGACGCGACGGATCGGCCGGGAAGGGCGAACGACGCGGCGCGGCCATCGACCGTGGTCACGCGCAGCCGGTGGCCGACGAAGTCGAAGTCGATGGTGAAGATGCCGTCCGGGGGCCCCATCGGGCGGGTGGTCAGGCCCTGGCCGGTGAGGTGGAACGGCACTCCCCACCAGTGGTTGCGCCGGACACCCGCGGCAAGGCGGATCTTGCCGACGATCTGGGCGAACCGGTGCAGGGTCGCCTTGGTCGCGGACCAGTCGGCCAGCGGGATGGCGGGAAAGGGTTCCATGGGTGGCATCTTCCCCCTCCCCGGCGGATCAGCCGACCGTTTCGAACTCGCGTGGTGCGGGCCGGTTCGGGGGCGCGGGGCGTCGCCGTCCGGGGAACCACCAGTTGGCGTGGCCGAGGAGGCTCATCAGCGCCGGTACGAGCACGAGGCGTACGACGGTCGCGTCCACGGCGACGGCCGAGGCCAGGCCGATGCCCATCATCTTCACCATCGAGTCGGGCTGGCCGAGGAAGCTCAGGAAGACGCAGATCATGATGAGCGCGGCCGAGGTGATGAGCCGCGCCGTCGCGCCGATGCCCGTGACGACGCTCTCGTGCGGGTCGCCGGTGCGCAGGTACTCCTCGCGGATGCGGGAGAGCAGGAACACCTCGTAATCCATCGACAGCCCGAAGACCAGCGCGAACATGAACAGCGGGACGAACGACACGATCGGCATCGGCTGGTCCAGGCCCAGCAGGCGGATGCCCCAGCCCCACTGGAAGACCGCGGTGACCACGCCGTACGAGGCGCCGATGGACAGCAGGTTCATCAGCGCTGCCTTGATCGGCACCAGCACCGAGCGGAACGCCACGACCAGCAGCACCAGCGCGACGCCGACCACCACCGCGACGACGTACGGCATGCGCTGCTTGACGATCGCGGCCATGTCGATGATCGCGGGCGACTCCCCGCCCACGTACGCGCGCGAGCCCGGGTAGGCCGCGACGACCGGCGGGATCCAGCGTTCGCGCAGGTCGCGGACGAGGCGGGTGGTGGCCGCGGCCTGCGGGGCCGAGGCGGGCACGACGGTGACGATCACGCTGTCGCCGGCCACGACCGGCGGCTCCACGGCCGCGATGTCGCCCGCGCCACGGAGCCGCCGTCGCAGGTCCTCCCCGAGGCGTTTCGCCCGCGGGTTCGGCGCGGGCCGGTCGTCCGGGCTGACCGCCAGCCGTCCGCCCGGCTCGCGGCGCAGCTCCGTCCAGCCCTTCGCCGCCTTGACCGACTCGGCCGAGCGCGGCGGCGCGGCCGAGGGCGGCACGCTGGCCACGACCGCGAACGGGCTGTACCAGCCGGGCCCGAACTCCCTGGCCGTCACGTCGTACGCGCGGCGCGCGCTGTTGGAGTGCGGCAGCGTGCTGTCGGCCATGATGCCGAACCGCAGGCTGAGCACCGGCGTGGCGAGGAACAGCAGGAAGAGCGTTGCCGCGACCGCGTACGGCCAGGCGTGCCCGTCCACGTGCCGTCCCCAGCGCTCCCAGCGGTGGGTGGCCTGGTCGGGCCGTACGCGTGGCAGGCGGTAGCGGTCGATGTTCGTGCCGAGCGCGCCGAGCACGGCGGGCAGCAGGGTGAGGGCGCCCGCCACCATGAGGGCGACGGCGATGGCGCTGGCCAGCCCGATGACGCCGATGAAGGCGATGCCGGAGAACCACAGGCCGCAGATGGCGAACACGACCGTGCCGCCCGCGAACACCACCGCGTGCCCCGAGGTCGCCAGGGCACGCCCGATGGACGCCTCGCATTCCATGCGGCCGGCGAGCTGCCGCCGATGCCGCGTGACGACGAACAGCGCGTAGTCGATGCCCGCGCCGAGGCCGAGCATGGCGGCCACCATCGGCGCGGTCGGATGGACCTGCACGAACGAGGCGCCGAAGTGGATCAGCGAGTACGCCACCGCCATCACGGCGAGGGAGATCACGATCGGCACCCCGGCCGCCAGGAAGGACCCGAAGGCCAGGAGCAGCACGCCGAGGGCGAGCACGATGCCGGCGCCCTCCTCCGGGCCGGCCTTCGGCTGGTTGAGGATCAGCGAGACGATCCCGCCGTAGTCGACGTCGACCCCGGCCAGTTCGGCGGGCTCGGTGGCCTCCTCCAGGGCGATCATGTCCTTGGGCTTGAGGTCGCGCACGGTGCCCTTGAGGTGCGCGACCGCGACGACGGCGTTCGGGCCCTTGGCGCCGCCGGTGCCGCCGTAGGGGTTCTCGACGGTGGCCACGCGCGGCAGCTCGCCGACCTGCTTGATCGCCTGCCCGATCTGCACCGCGACACGCCAGTCGCTCAGCGAGACACCGGGCTGCGGGTGGAAGACGATGGTCGCGGTGGGGCCGGTGACCTCGGGGAAGTTCTGCCGGAGGAGGTCGATGGAGCGCTGGGTCTCGGTGCCGGGCAGCCGGTCCTGCTGGACGAAGGTCCCGCCGCCGGTCACCCCGAGCGCCACGGCGCCGACCGCGACGGCGGCCCACACCGCGAACACCCACCGGCGGTTCCGGGCACAGAACCGCCCCAAACGCTCCAGAATTCGCGCCATGCTGCCTAGGACAGCATCCACCCGATGAAAAGTGCAACGCCTGCAAAGTCGCATCGAGTGTATATATTGGTGAAATGGATCACATGGGGCTGAGGGAGCGGAAGAAGCTGCGCACCCGCCGGGCCATCGCCGGGGCCGCCCTTCGCCTGTTCGACGAGCGGGGGTATGAGGAGACCACGATCGCCGACATCGCCGCCGCGGCCGAGGTGTCACCGCGCACGTTCTTCAGCTACTTCCCATCAAAGGACGACGTGGTGTTCGCCGAGATGGACGAGCGCCTCGCCGACGTACGCGCCGGGCTCGCCGAGAGGCCGCCCGGCGAGACGCCGCTGGCGACCTTCCGCCGCGTGGCCGAGGCGCTCCTGCGGGCCATCGCGGACGAGGACGGGGAGTACGGCGCGATTCAGGTCGCCCTGATACGCGACCGGCCGTCATTGCAGGCCCAGGCGCTGAAACGCCTGTCGGACGCCGAGGACGGCTTCGTGGCGGTGCTGCGCGAGATCGCCCCCGACCTCGACGACGTCACCGCGGTCACCGTCATCGGCGTGACCTTCGGCGGCCTGCGCGCCGCGATCACCTACTGCCGTACGCAGGGCTATGGCCCCGACCGTACGCGCGAGGCGGCCGAGCGCGCCCTCGCCATCGTGGCGCAGGCGCTGGAGTCGGTTCCCGGCGTGGCCCGCTGACCGGGCTCTCGCGGCATGTCCGGCTCGGCAGTCAGACCCTGTCCGCCATGAAGAGCGGGCAGGGCCGGACAATTGTCAGGGAAACACGCCGGGCTCAGTACCAGTAGCGGAAGTGCCGGTGGTGCCGGTAGTACCGGTGGTGCCTGAAGTGCCGGTAGTGCCGGTAGTGCCGGTAGTGCCGGTAGTGCCGGTAATGACGGTAGTGCCGGTGATGACGGCGGAAGTGCCGGCGATGGCGGTGCCGCCTCAGGGCGCTGGTGCTACCCGTGGGTGTGCGCTTCGACAGCGTCGCGTTCCCGGCGGTGGCCGGCGCGGTGGTCACGGCGGACACGCTGGTGGTCGGTGCGAGGTCGCTCTCGGCGAGGGCGGGTGTACTCGTGATCAAGGCGCTTGCCGCTGCCATGGTCACCAGGCCAGCGGCGGCGCTTAGCTTTTTTCGCACGTCGTCTCCTTGTTACCGGAAATTGGCACGAGACCCTTTCGTATCGGCGCTCTCGTGATTCTCTACAGTTTCCAGTATCCCGGCGCACTGTCCTGGTGACTCAATGTGAAGGTAAGGTCATCACAAAACTGGACATTTCCGGTCTTTGGCCCAGTCAGGACGGGCGTCCTGCCGCCCGGTCAGGACAGCGTGCGGAACTGCCGGGAAGCCGAGATCGCGCCGGAGGTGGCGAGCGTGAAGCTCCGCATCGACTCGGCGAAATTGGACAGGTCCCACTCGGCCGGGCCCTCGTACCAGTAGAGGTTGTCCTCGCGCGAGCCGTCGGCGCCGACGTCGGCCACGGTGCCGGCCCAGCGGGACACCGAGTCGAAGACCACCGCGTACGGCAGGTAGCGCGAGAACAGCGCCACCCGGTCCCCCGAGGGGCCCTCCGCGGCCTCGCCGCGGTAGAGGTGCGCGCGGAAACCGAGCGTGTGCGCGAGCACCGTCGCGCCCCGGGTGGTCTTGGCCGGCATGTACTGCCCGCCCATGGCCAGCGCCGCGCCGGCGATGATCACCGCCAGGCCGATGAGCGCCATGCTGCTGTAGAGCGCCAGCCCGATCGTGCCGATCACGCCGAGCCCGGCGAGGATCGTGCCGATGGTGGTCCAGCGGGTGCGCTCGGAGTCGGGCCGCCGGGTGAACCACCCCTGCCGTACGACGTCCTCATACAGCGCGGTGCGCACCGCCGCGAGCTGCCCCGCGAACGTGCCGCCCAGGTCCGACAGCCGTACGGCGTCGCGGCCCTCGAACAGCGCGTCGAACAGCAGTCGCTCGTACGGCATCAGCTCGTCCGCGGGCCGGTCGAGCCGCCGCAGCTGCCAGTCGATACGCCCGTAGGTCTCGCGGGTCAACTCCTCGATCAGCAGATAGCGCCGTACGGCCAGGTCGATGATGGTCGCGGTGACGTCGATGACGTCGGCCTGCTCGTCGATCAGGGTGCCGATCTGCCCCGGCCGCACACCGTCCGGGGGCGAGAACTTCCCGTCGTCGACCGGCGCGTGGTCGCCCTCGACCGCCTTCTTGCTGACGATGCGGGCGTCGCGGCCGCGCGTGGAGTACAGCAGGCCGATGCCGCCGAGCAGCAGGACGAGCAGGCCGAGCAGGGCGACGCCGGTCGCGCCGTTGACGGTGAACGCGGTCGCGAGGGTGTGCCGCTGGTCGTACGCCGGCTTGCCCGAGGTCGTGCCGGGCGGATAGCCGATCACGATGGTGAGGTAGTCGCCGGGCAGGAGGTTCTCCTGCCGGAACTCGGCCTGCACGTGCGTGTGGTTGGTGAAGAACTGCGTGCAGCCGACGCTGCTGTCCAGCCCGCCGGCGAAGCAGTTGAGGTCCTGGACCGCGGCGCCGGCGTCGACGGTCACCTGCGTGTGCGCCACCGGGGCGTTCCAGCCGCCCGCGGCGACCCAGTTCAGCTCCTGGCGGCCGCGCAGCGGTGTGATCGCGCCCTGGACGGTGTAGGTGATCGTCACCGTGCGCCGCCCGTGCCCCCCGCCCGGCGGCGCGAGGACGGTACGGTCGCCGTCGCGGGTCACCGTCGCACCACGCACGTCGCCGAGGTCGAAGCGGCGGTCTCGGCGGTCGTC
The DNA here is from genome assembly GCA_963799975.1 of uncultured Actinomycetota bacterium. Classification (GTDB taxonomy): domain Bacteria; phylum Actinomycetota; class Actinomycetes; order Streptosporangiales; family Streptosporangiaceae; genus Actinoallomurus. Next base: position 4,024,339 of record CAWCZF010000006.1, read on the forward strand.
CACGTGCTTGAGGTGCACGAGCGTCCGCTTCACGCCGGAGCCCTCGAAGGTCACCGTCTCCCGGGCGTGCAGGACGCCGTCGGGAGCCGCGGTGAGCGCGACGTCGTCCGAAACGACCTGCCTGGCGGGAGCCGCGTACGCCGGGGCGGCACAGACGACCAGCCCGGCGGCGGCGACGGGAGCGATGAGGAGCCGCGTCCTTACCAGCATGGGCGGCAGCGTACCGGGAAACGGCGCCGGTCTTATCGGGATGACCTGCGTGGCGAGCGGGTGATGCATTTTTTCCGTGCTATGCGATGATTCTGGTCGCGGTCGCCCACCTGCCCGCACGGGGCCGGACCGGCGGGGAGACCACGAGGAGGGACGGAAGCGCGTGGCAGGCCCCCACCGAACGCCGTCGCCGCCGTACCTCTCAGCGCCCCCATCGGAGGGACCCGCACCGGACTACGGCTATCGCCGTCCGGCCCGCCGAACGCGGCGTACGAAGGGCGGCCTGCTGATCGGCGTTCTGGGCGGGGCGGCGGCGCTGTTCGTCGTGGCCGTGGTGTGCTTCTGGCTCGCCGGGAGCGGACGGCACAAGAGCGTCGGCGGCGACGGGACCACGCTGCGTGCGGGCAGCAGGACGGCTGCGGTCTCCGGCCCGCTGTACCGGAGCGGCACCCTCCCCCAGGTGCCGTGCCGGCTGCCTAGAATCGCCGAACACGACGACGCGTCGATGCGCACGTTCCTCGACACGCTGTCCGACTGCCTGGATGGCGCCTGGGAACGGCAGTTCGCCAAGGCGGGCGTCGAGGGGTTCACCGCGCCCCAGCGGATCTTTTGGAGCATGCCGGGCAGCAGCCCGTGCGGGTCCTACCCGGCGCCGGGTGCGTCGGCGTTCTACTGCCCGGTCAACGACACGATGTACGTGGGCCTGAGCAACGTCGTGGACACCGCGGGCGGTGAGCCGGTGTCGCACTACGCGGTGTACGCCCGGGTGATCGCGCATGAGTACGGCCACCACGTCCAGGAGGACGCCGGGATCCTGGAGTACGGCCACGAGCTGATGACCGAGGGCGGCCCCGCCGCACGCTCGGAGGCGAGCCGCCGGATCGAGCTCCAGGCCCAGTGCTTCGCCGGCGCCTTCCTGTCCGCGCAGCGCCGTACGCTGCCGATGACCGCCGAGCAGTATCGCGAGATGATCGCCGACAACCACGCGCGCGGGGACGACGAGTCACGTCCCGACACCCGCGACCACGGTTCGGGCCGCCACTACGCCGGCTGGGTGTCGCGCGGCTACCACGAGGGCCGGCTGTCGGCCTGCAACACCTGGGCCGTCCCCGTCTCCGACGTCTCCTGACCTGGCTGAACGCGCCTCCCGTGCCAAACGATCGTCCCGGCGCCCGAAGCGATCGCCTCGGTGTGACTCGTCTCACCGCCGAGTGCTTGCAACTCCGCTTGCAATAGCAAGCAACGGCACGCACAGTAGACGTATGGCGACTTCCAAAGTCGGCTCCATCGGGGAGTACATCCGGGAGCAGCGGCAGCGAGCGAAGGTCTCGCTGCGCCAGCTGGCCGAGGTCACGGGCGTGTCGAACCCGTACCTGAGCCAGATCGAGCGCGGGCTGCGCAAGCCGAGCGCGGAGATCCTGCAGCAGATCGCCAAAGGTCTGCGCATCTCCGCCGAGGCCCTGTACGTACAGGCGGGGATCCTCGACGACCGCGAGTCGGACACGGACGTCCAGTCCGCGATCCGCGCGGATCCGGCGCTGACGGAGAGGCAGAAGCAGGTGCTTCTCGACATCTACGAGTCGTTCCGCGACGAGGATCACTCCGGGGTCGCCATCCGAATGACGCCATCGACGGAAGGAAGTTCAGAGACATGACCATCACCGAGAAGCTGCGCGACAGCAAGGCCTTCTACGCCGCGGCCGGCGCCGGCGACTTCGCGGTCGAAAAGCTCCGCGAGATGCCGGACCGGATCAACAAGCTCCAGGAGAAGACCGACCCGAAGGACCTCGGCGGCGCCGCCGTCGCGTACGTCACCCAGGTGGGCACGCGCGCGTTCGAGGTCTACGACGGGCTCGCCGAGCGCGGCAAGCGCATCGTCAGCCGCGTCGACCGCCAGAAGGCGACGCAGGAGCTCGAGGCGTCGGCCAAGTCCACGGTCCGCCGTGCGCGCTCGGCCGCCGGCTCGGCCCGCACCACGGCGCGTACGGCCGCCAAGGCCGCGAGCGACGCGTCCAAGAAGGTCGGCAACTGACCGCAGGGTCTCCCCTCGCGGGGGACTCCACGGCGACGGCCCGGGCACACGCCTGGGCCGTCGTTGTTTCCCCGGTTCGTGTACGGGCCCTCCCGCTGCGCATACGCTGGGGCCGTCAGGAGATGTCGCGGCGTTCCGTCGCCTGCACCACAGGGAGTGAGTGAGCCGTGCTCGGAGGAGCCCAGGGTGTCGTGGCCTACGTGTTCTGGGCCGTGGCGATCGCCGCGTTCGTCGTCGAGGTATGGGCGTTCGCCGACGCCGTACGACGTCCGTCGGCCGCGTACGCGGCGGCGGGCAAGCTCACCAAACAGCTCTGGTTGATCATTCTCGGCGTCGCGCTGCTGTTCGGCCTGGCCGGCGCGGTGCAGTTCGTCTCGATCATCCAGATGCTGCCCGTCATCGGCTTCATCGCGGCGGCGGTCTACCTCGCGGACGTGCGCCCGGCGGTCCGGCAGTACGGCGGCGGGGGCTCGGGTTCGTCCTCGTCCGGCCCGTACGGGCCCTGGTAGGTCAGGGGCGGGTGAGCCGCAGCCGGTGCAGGTCGGCGACGAACCGGGCGGCGATGTAGCGCGCGCCCTCGGTGCTCGGGTGGATGCCGTCGCGGAGGATGTACTCCGGCGCGTTGCCCGTGCCCTGAACCCGGTCACCGGTGATCCACCGCTCGCGCAGCGGGTCGACGAACGGCACGTGCTCCTCTCGCGAAACGCCCGCCAGCGCGTCGCGTACGGCCTCGACCGAGGGCGTCGGGTCACCGCCCCACATCGGGCCCATGAGCAGGATGCGCGTGCCGATCCAGGTGTGCCGGATCGTGGTCAGCAACTGCCGTGCGTGCTCGGCCACCTCCTCCGGCACGTGCGCACGGTCGTTGTGCCCGCCTGAGACGATCACCAGGTCGGGCGCCGGGCGCCAGGCGAGCTGCTCGGTGAAGAGCTGCCCGAAGTCCTTGTGCGCGGGGCCCTTCGCGACGAACCCGGTGCCGCGATAGCCGCCGAGGATGACCTGCCAGCGGAGCGTACGCGCGGTGTCGGCGGCGTAGGTCAGCTCGGGTGCCTGGCCGTACCGGCCGGTGGTGTAGCTGTCGCCCAGGAACATCACGACCGGTGTCCGGCGCTGCTGCGGCTTGGCGGGCGGAGCGTCCGTGCGTGCGCCGCGTGCCGTGCCGCCGCACCCCGCGGAGGCGAGGAGAGCGGTGACGGCGACGACGCAGCAGACGACGCGTCGACTCATACCGCTCCTTGCCCGCGCCCGCCGTACGGGCGTTCTATGGTGACTGACTATGGCGACGACGCACCGGACGCAACGACTCGAATTGACCGACCAGAGCCTACGTGAGTGGGAGGCGGTCGTCCTCGAGTCCGGCCCCGACGGGATCGTCCTCGACCGATCGGCATTTTATCCAGGCGGAGGCGGGCAGCCGGCCGATCTCGGCGTCTTGCTCTGGCAGGGAGTGCAGACTCACATCGCCGGCGTGCGCAAGGGCGAGGACCTCTGTCTCCTCCCGGCCGAGGGCGATCCGCTGCCACCCGCGGGTACGGTCGTGGCGTGCGCGATCGAGGACGAGCGACGCACCAGCCTCATGCGTACCCATTCCGGCCTGCATGTTCTGTGCGGGGTGGTCTTCCGCGACCACGGCTGTCTCGTGACGGGCGGCAACATGGAGCCGGGCTCGGCACGGATGGATTTCAACCTGCCGGAGGTGCCGCCCGGGTTCAAGGAGGCGGTCGAGGAGGCGTGCAACGCCGAGATCACCGCCGACCGGCGCATCGACGTCCGATCCCTCCCGCGCGCGGAGGCCTTCGAGATCCCCGACATCATCCGCACGGCGACGAACCTCGTCCCGCAGGACGTGGAGCAGGTTCGCATCGTCGACATCGTGGGCCTGGACACCCAGGCCGACGGCGGCACCCACGTCGCCTCGACCCGCCAGATCGGCCGCCTGCGCGTCGCCAAGATCGAGAACAAGGGCCGCGGCTTCCGCCGCGTACGCATCCGCATCGAGGACTGACCCGCGTGCCCGAGGTCCAGCCGCAGCGCCTCGAACAGGGCTTCTAGAAGCCGACCGCGCGGATCTCGCCCACGACGCAGTCGCCGCCGTGGACACCGATGGTGGCCATCTCGGGCGGGACGCCCACGACGCCGAGGGCCCGCAGCGTCGCGACCGTGACGGGAGTGCGCGCCCGCATGGCGCCGTCGTCGATCTTGATCGCGCCCGCCCGGCCATCCGCGAGGGCGAAGGCGTCGACGCCCTCCGCGCCGCTCTTGACCAGCAGGCCAGGGACGGCGTCCATCAGCCGGCGTTCGTCGCGGCCGGTGCCCGAGGTCCACTTCGGGTGGGCGCGCATCGCGTCGACGACGCGCCGGTCGGGGGTGCCGGGCGCGGCGAGCACCAGCGAGCGGAACGCACGTGCCACGCCGGTCAGCGTCACGGCGAACAGCGCCGCGCCGCAGCCGTCCACCCCCGTCGCGGTGATCTCGTCGCCGGTCAGCTCGGCCACCGTCTCGCGTATCGCGCGCTGGAGCGGGTGGCCGGCCTCCAGGTAGGACTCCGTGGGCCAGCCGTTGACGACGCAGGTGGCGAGCATCGCGGCGTGCTTGCCCGAGCAGTTCATCCGCAGCCGCGACCTCCCGCGTACGAGGGCGAGTTCGAGGTCGAGCGGCCACTGGGCCGGGCACTTCAGATCGTCGGCGGTCAGCCCGGCACCCGCGAGGATCCGGCGTACGCCCTCGACGTGGAAGTCCTCACCGGAGTGACTCGCCGACCCGAGCGCCAGCAGCTCTCCCTCCAGGCCGAGGCCGTGCCGTACCATCGCGACGGCCTGCATCGGCTTGTTCGCCGACCGCGGGAAGATCGGCTCGTCCGGAGAGCCGAGGCGTACGGCCGCCGAGCCGTCGGCGGCCAGCCCGCACACCGAGCCGCGGTGCCGTGACTCCACGAACCCGGACCGCTCCACCTCGGCGAGGACGGGGTTCATCTGCTTCCTCCGGGGGTTCAGCGCCGCTTGACGCCGAGGAACGACCTCGCCTCGTCGGTGGACATGGGCGCCGCCTGGGCGAGCTTCACCAGGGTGGCCGCGCGCTCGACGAGCTGGGAGTTCGCCGTCACCGGCCGTCCCTTGGCGTACGTCAGCGTATCTTCCATGCCGACGCGCAGATGCCCGCCGGCGGACAGGGCCGCGTACATCACCGGCAGGCTGGTCCGGCCGATCCCGGTGGCCGACCACGTCGCGCCCTCGGGCAGCGCCCCGACCGCCGCCACCAGCGAACGCGCGTCGCCCGGCATGCCGCCCGGCACCCCCATGACGAAATCGCAGTGCACCCGCCCGCCGTACGGGGGGCCGTAGGTGTCCAGCAGCCGCCGCATCCCCGCGACCTGCCCGAGGTCGAACAACTCGAACTCCGGCACGATCTCCATCGCCTGCGTGAGCTGGTAGAGCTCGGCCATGAAGGGCCAGGGGTTCAGGAACACGGCGTCGCCGAAGTTGACCGTGCCGCAGGTGAGCGAGCAGGCGTCCGGGCCGGCGTCGAGGACCTTCAGGCGGTGCTCGTACGGGTCGGTGACCGCGCCGCCGGTGGAGAGCTGCACGATGAGGCTCGTGCTCTCGCGCAGGGCGGCGACGGTGTCGCGCAGGCGTGCGGGGTCGAGCGTGGGCTTCGCCTCGGCGTCGCGGATGTGGACGTGGACGACGGCCGCGCCGGCCTCCTCGCATTCCTTGGCGGCCAGGACCAGTTCCTCCAGCGTCACCGGGAGCGCCGGTGCGTCGGCCTTTTCGGTCTCGGCCCCCGTGGGCGCAACGGTTATCAGTGTGCTGACCATGAACAACATGATTTCAAGCCGATGGGCGGTTTGGCGAGAAAATCTTCGTAAATGCCGCGACGGCCGTGCCGCGCGGCGGCGGGCCGTACGGCAGAATTCGGTCTCGTGCGAGCAGTGGTACAGCGGGTGAGCGAGGCCAGTGTCACGGTCGGCGGCGAGGTCGTCGGCGCGATCGACGAGCCGGGGCTGCTCGTCCTCGTCGGGGTGACCCACGACGACACACCGGCCCAGGCGCGGCGGCTGGCCGCCAAGCTGTGGGGGCTGCGCGTCCTCGACGGCGGAGACGCGACGCCCGCCGAGGCGTCCTGCTCCGACCTCGGCGCACCGCTCCTCGTGATCAGCCAGTTCACCCTGTACGGCGACACGCGGAAGGGACGGCGGCCGTCATGGATCGCCGCCGCCCCGGGCCGGTGGCCGAACCGCTGGTCGAGGAGGTCGTCGCGGAGTTGCGCCGCCTCGGCGCCAAGGTCGAGACGGGCCGGTTCGGCGCGGACATGAAGGTCGCGCTGACCAACGACGGCCCCATCACGGTGATCCTGGACGTGTGACCGCACCGCCCCCGGTCCTTCGCCTCGCAGGTCATCCATCGGCCGTACGCCGGCCTCGCCGATCCGGCGGCGGCCCGATGTTCCTGGGCCGGTGACCGCTCAGGCGTCGATGACGCCGACGAGGGCGATGAGGATCGCCAGCAGGCTCCCCACACCCGCCACCGTCAGCACGAACCGGTCGCTCTGCGCGAGCCGGGCGCGTACGGCGGGCGAGTAGACGACCACCCCGGTGTCGCGGTTCGGGTCGTGATGGGTGGCGCGGCTGAACGGGTTCGGCAGGCCGAAGGCGCGCCACACCGCGTCGTTCTTGACCCGCTGGTGCGCCGACGAGCAGGCGAACAGCCGTCCGCGTACCGGCTCGTGGCACGCGAACCCCTGTCTCGTCATGACCCGGCAGACCGTGGGGTTCAGCGAGAACTCGTACAGGCACCACGCCAGCAGCCCGAGCAGTGCCAGCCGCCAGGCGCTCAACAGGACGGCCGCGATCAGTAATGCGGCGATCGCCACCCACCAGATGTAAACGGGCTCCCTCCACCGACGCCGCCGTCGCCCCATGTTCCCCTTCCTCGCCGAGCTGTCAGGTGGACCCTCGGGTGCACCATCCGACGGAGAGAACCTTCCCATGCGCGCCGCCCGTTACGATCTTGTTCTGCCGTCAGGTTTATCCGCATTATCGGCGACGAAGGTCGATCTTGACGGTAGATCCCGTATCCGGGGAGACGATGACCTCCTGCGACGCGGCCACGCCACCCGCGAGCAAGGTCTCCTCGACCGGCACATTTCGCTTGATCATCCCCAGCCCGATCGGGCCGAGCTCGTAGTGACGGGCGGCCGAGCCGACGAACCCGACCGTACGGCCGCCGAACTCGATCGGCTCGCCGTGCTTCGGCAACTGATCGACGCTCCCGTCGAGGTGGAGGAAGACGAGACGACGCGGCGGGCGGCCGAGGTTCTGCACGCGGGCGACCGTCTCCTGGCCCCGGTAGCAACCCTTGTCGAGATGGACGGCGAGATCGATCCACCCGGCCTCGTGCGGGATCGTCCGGTGGTCGGTGTCCAGGCCGAGCCGGGGCCGGTGCGCGGCGATGCGCAGCGCCTCGTGCGCCCACAGCCCCGCGAGCCGTACGTGCCAGTCACGGCCGAGCTCCTCACGCGGCACGATCAGCCCGTCGGTCGTCAGGAGCGCCCCGTCGGGCGCGGGCGCGCCCGTGAGCGTGACGACGGCATGCGACGCGGTCTCGTCGGTGACCTCGACGCGCAGCAGGAACCGCATTCGGTCGAGGAACTCCGCCAGCGCCGGCGCCGTACCGGGCTCGACGTGCGCCCAGACCGCCTCGCCGTCGTCGACCAGCGCGAGATGGTGCTCGACGTGCCCGTTGGGGCTGAGCAGCAACGCCTCGGCCGGGGAGTTCGGCGCCAGCGACTCGAGGTGCTGGCTGGTGAGGCTGTGCAGGAACCGCAGCCGGTCGGCCCCCGCGATGCGTACGACGCCGCGGTCGCTCCGGTCCACGACGGCGGCGCCGGTGGCGAGCGCGCGCTGCTCGGCGGAGGGCTCGCCGTAGTGCGCCGCGACCTCGGCGTCGGGTGGATCTGCGGGTACGGCTCCGTGGGAGCTCAGCAGCGGGCTGTCCATACCCGCAAGACTACGACTCCCGGCAGTTACGGCACCGTCCGTGAACGGTGAGGTGTTGCACGTCGGTCTCGAACCCGTATTCGCGTTCGAGCGCGCTGACGAGGCCGTTCGCCACGGAGGGGTTCACGTCGTACACCTCTCCGCACCCCCGGCACACCAGATGCACGTGGTCGGCCTCGGCGGCGAGATGATAGGTCGGCGGCTTGTGCCCGAGATGGGTGTGCTTGACGAGCTCGAGCTGTTCGAGCAGCTCAAGGGTGCGGTAGATGGTGGAGATGTTGACGCCGCGCGCGGTGCGCTGCACCTCGACGCAGATCTCCTCGGGGGTGGCGTGCCGCAACGTGGTCACCGCCTCCAGCACGAGCTGACGCTGAGGCGTCACGCGATAGCCCCGCGCTCGAAGCTCCTCGTGCCAGGGTTCCGTCACGGCACCGAGTTTATGCCGCGCGCCTTCGTACGGCGGCCGGACGGGCCACTGGCAGAGAAAAACACTTGCCAGGGTGCGCGGGCTGATCTAGCGTGCGGGATAAGCGGGAAAGGAGGTGGTCCGGAAGTATGCATAGTACGAGGACTCGTGAGGTGGCTGTCCGCTAGTCGCCGTCCCGCCTTCGCCTCCTTAGTAGAGGGTAGGCAACCGGCCGAGGACGCGGCCGGCGAGATCCAGGCAGACACCCGACCCCCGTGGCCGGCCGACCCAGTCCTGTCGGCCCCTGCTTCCGCAGGAACAGCCCGGGGGTCGTCTCATGCCCGGGACCGTCTCACGCTCAGGGCCGTCTCACGCCCGGGACGTCTCACGCCCAAAGTCGCCGCATCCTCGCCAAGACCGCGTGCCCCTCACCACCAAGACCGCGTGCCCCTCACTCTGGGCGGATGAGGGGCACTCCTGACGTGTGAGTGGTCGGCCCGCCGCACGTGGTGAGCCGACCACGGCCGTTCTAACAGCGCCGCGCGGCGGCCGGGGCCGTGACAGAGCGCCCCGGGCGGGGACGCCACGGGCACGCCGCCGGGCCATCGCAGCGTCGCGCGGCGGCCGGGTCATCGGTCCCGGATCGGATCCGGCCCGCCGTGCCGTATCCGGCGGAAACGCGATCGTCCCCGGAGGGGGCTCCTGCTAGGCGACCCGTTTGAGCTGGGCGGACAGGTGTGACTGCAACGGCTGGCCTTCGGCGGCCATGTCGTACGCGTACCCGAGGTCCTCGCCGATCAGGCCGTAGAGGCGGCGGCCGGCGGTGTACTCCTTGGCGGTCTCGGTGCGCGCCACCACGTCGCTGCGGAGTTCGACGCGGGTGCCCGTCGCCTCGCCGATGTAGATTTCGGCGATCCCGGTCGGATGCGCGAGGAGGAGTTCGACCCTCCCGCCGGCCGACGTGCGCCAGTAACCGCTCTCCCGTGCCAGCGGAGCGCCTAGGTTGCCCTCGTCGTCAAGGCGCCACGTGCGGCTCGTGTAGATGAGGTAGGGCTTGCCGATGTGGCTGAACGAGATCTCCTGCCCGAAGCGGAAGCTCTCGATGGTCGGATAACCGCCGACGCCCGCGCCCTCCCAGTCTCCGAGGAGGAATTTCAGCGGTTCAAGGTCGGGGTGCAACTCAGGCTCCATGTACGGCCAGCGTAGTCGGGTTTGGGCGCGATAGCCTGGCCAAGCTTGCGATCAAGGCTGTGAAACCCATGGGTCCGCCGCCACGTCTGATCTTCCTCAGGGTCTAGGAGGACACGGGTGTACGCGCTGATGACATTGTTGGCCGCGGGCGTCGAGGCAGGCGCCGACGCGGTGTCGAAAAGAGTGGGATCGGCGCGCAGGCGACGAGTCATCCACAAAGCCGAGCCGGTCACGGACGCCAGTGCGGGCCTGCGCGAGGTCAGCGGTCGTGCCACCGCCGACGCGGCCGGGCAGCTCCACGCGCCGTTCTCGGGCCGCCCGTGTGTCTGGTACGCCGTGACGGTGCACGAGCGCTATCACGCCTGGCGACCAGGGCCGCTCGGCCCCACGAAGGTGGTCCGGCAGACCAAGGTGGCCGAACACCTCAGCGGCCTGCTGGGCGTCACCGGCGAGACCACCACCGTACGCGTGGACGCACGCGGCGCGCGGTTCGAGCTCGGGACGCCGGCCTTCAGCGCGTTCGAGGACTCCCCGGACGGCCCGCTGACGGTACGCCTGGCCGCGATGCTCGGCGAACGCCTGCGCCCGCGACACCGCGAACGCACCATCGGCTTCGTCGTCGAGGAGCATGTCGTCGCCGAGGGCGAACCGCTCTACGTCGTCGGGCAGACCCATACGGAGCTGGGCGACCTGGTCATCGGCAAGCCGACAATGCGGCCGCTCATCGTCTCCCGTACACCGACCGTGCGAGTCTCCGCCGAACAGGACTAGTGTGCCGATATGGCACGATCACTCGTGATCAAGGTGACGGCGGGCGCAGAGTCGCCCGAACGGTGCAATCAGGCCTTCACGGTCGCCGCCGCCGCAGTGGCGAGCGGCGTCAGCGTATCGCTCTGGCTGACCGGCGAATCCTCGTGGTTCGCACTGCCCGGGCGCGCCAAGGAGTTCCAACTCCCGCACGCGACGCCGCTGGAGGACCTGCTCGGCATCGTCCTGTCCGCCGCCCAGGTCACGGTCTGCACCCAGTGCGCGGCCCGGCGGGACATCACGGACGACGAGGTACTCCCGGGCATCCGCATCGCCGGCGCGTCGACGTTCGTCGAGGAAATCACCAACGAGGGCGTCCAAGCCCTCGTCTACTGATCGCCTAGACGCCCGAGACACCAGAGAGAATCGCGAGCGCACATGCTGTTACGCCGACCCCCGACGGGCCACACGCCGGCTTGACCACAGTCCGCCCGGCCGCTGCCGCCCGCACCAATCTCACCCGAACGCGAGCACGCTGACGCGTGAGCCCTCGCGCGGGATCAGCGAGTCCGGATGCCCGTCGGGCAACGTCCACGCCGACAGGCCCGCACGCGACCTCCGAGCCGCCCGCGGCGTCGACCCGCCCACGGCGTAGATCAACCGCGTCCGGCGCCGCGATGGGATCACCCGACCGCTCGCGGAGCGTGCCAAGGCGCACGGACGTGGCGGCCCGCCCGAACGGAAGTGTTGCCCGCCCGCGTGGACGTGTTGCCCGCCGCGCACGGACGGGTTGCCCACCGCACGCGGACGTGTTGCCTGCGGCGAACGCACGTGTTGCCGACGACGGGCGGGTGGCTGGGCTGCGCCGTGGTTGGGGCTTGGTGGCTCACCTCCTCTCTGGCGTGCAGTGTCGCCATAGGCCGGTCCGATCGTGCCGGGCGGCGGTCTGTGCCGCTTTCAGCGTGGCCGCGTGGCTCGTGTTGGGTGGCATGGTCAGCGTGCGGGCGAAGCCTGTGCGGATGAGGGTTGCGTTCACGAACAGGCCGCGGCGGGTCCACAGGTAGAGAAGGGCTCGTCCATAGCGGTCCCGTGGTTCGGCGTCTCGCATGGCGACTACGGGTGTGCCGGGCGGGGTCAGCCGGCGCAGCGCGTTGGTCGCCTCCGGGCCGAAGCAGTCGTGCCGCTGCCACGTCTCGGGTGCATCCATCCCGATGAGGCGCACCCGCCCCAGCCCGCGCAGGATGAGCGTGTCCCCGTCGACCACCCGCACCACCATGGCGTGCGACGGCGGGGCTCGGTCATCGTGTGGCACCGCGACGTCGTCGTAGGGCGTGGCCGGAGCAGAGATACGGACCGCCGCCAGCGCACAGCTCACGACGGCGAGAACGGTGACAGCCGGTGTTGTCCATGACATGGCGACAGTCTGTACCAAGCGACTGACAGAATGTCATCGGCCGGCGGGCCTCGACGCGATGCGGGCACCCCGGCACCCGAGCACCCCGGCACCCCGGCACCCCGGCACCCCGGCACCCCGGCACCCCGGCACCGAAGAGTCTCCTCGACTCGACGTCGGGAGAACCCTCATGCGTCGAAGAACGGGACCGCTCCCCCTGGGTCGTCGAAGGCGGCCGCGTAACGCAGAGGCCAGTCCAGTACGTCCTCCAGCCACCGTACGCGCAGCTGTTCGGCGACGTACGCGACGCGTTCGGGTGGGTCCACGCCCAGGCCCGTCACGGCCAGATCTGCGGCCACGCCCGCGTGGTCGTCGTCGCCGAGGATGGCTACGCGCACGATCGGGCGGTTGGACTCCAGGGCCATCGACAGCGGGTGACGGCGCAGGGCGCGTACGCGGTGGCCGAACAGGGGCTCAGGGGGCTCCTGGAGGCCCGGCAGCGCATAGTCCAGCGACGGCACCGGGCCGCGTTTGCCCGGCACAGCGCCGCCGGGCGGGAACAGCCGGCTCATCTCGTGCAGCCACCGCAGCTGCGGGATCACCCAGGTCTGCCCCGGCGGCGGGTCGTCGCGGCGGCGCGGGTCGGCCAGCAGGCGGCCGGCCACCGCGGCGACGGTCTCGGTCAACCGCTCCGGCGCGTATGTCGCGCGCAGTACGGCGGAGCGGGTGCCGATGGCGCGGTCGAGGACCGTCGCGAGCATGCACTCGCGCAGCCGCGGAGGTTGCGCCGCCCAGGCGGGCCCGAGTTCGGCGGGCACCCGGGGCATCGGCCGGTTCACCAGGTGCGCCAGCACGAGCGTGTCGGCCCACACGCGCAACCACGCCCACGAGGTGGCCGCCGCGGACAGGTCCGCCTCCCGCAGCTCGTACAGCGAACACGCGCGCCCCTCGCGGCAGGAGACGCCGCACGCCGCCGAGCGGCGGCCGTCCAGCGGAGGGAGCGGGCCCGGCAGCACGTGCTCGCGGTCTTGGCCCAGGGGTACGCGGATGCGCAACGGGCGGTCCATGCCGTCGGCGAACACCGCCGCCGACCCCGGCGGCAGCGACACCACCTCGCGCGACTGGTCCTCGTCGAGGTTCATCGCGGCGCCGACGAGCCGCCGGTCGTCATGCGCCGGCAACCGGTGTACGACCTTGAGCGCGGTGTTCTTGACCACGTCGGGGACGAGCTTGGTGGGGATCTGCTCGGCCACGACGATGCCCTCGCCGTACGCGCGGATCTCGGCGAGCATGCCGGCGAACAGCTCCACCGCGTGGGCGCTGGCGTGTGCCTCGCCGCGGTTTCGCAGCAGCCGGTGTGCCTCCTCGATCACGATCACGTGCGCCAGCCCGCCCGCGGCGGAGTCGTGGCGACGGGCGCGCAGCCGCAGATGCTCGACGATGCGGATGATCAGGGTGCCCATGAGGAACGCCTTGTCCTCATCGTTGGCCACGTCCTCGATCGCGAGTACGACGTTGCGGCTCAGCAGGCCCGAGATGTCGGCCGGGTGCCCGCCCTCGAAGAACCGGCCGGCCGAGCCGATGCGCAGCGACCGCAGGCGTACGTCCACGAAGCCCTTGACGTCGGCCATCAGCTCGTTGCCATACCCCACGTCACTGATCACCTGGAGCGCGGCCTTCTGCAGCTGTTCGAGCGTCGGCACGGTGGGCTCGATCGCCGAGCCGGGACGCCCTCGGCCGGTGACCACGTCCCAGCCGTTGGCCTCATAGACCCGCTGCAACGCCTGCGACATGATCTGCGGGAACGGTTCTTCGGCGTCGAACGCCGCCTGGAACAGCGCCCGCACCATGTCGATGTGCGCCTGCACCGGATAGCCCGGCTCGGGCGCGAGCGGGTTGACGGAGACGGGCACCGCCGCGGGGTCGGAGGGGTTGACCACCGTCACCGGCGCGCCGATGCGCCCGGACATGCGGGCGTACTCCGACTTGGCCGGCTCGATCGCGAGCCACGGTATCCCGGCCTTGGTCAGCTGTTCGAGCAGGTGGCGTACGGTCTGTGACTTGCCGGAGCCGGTCGAGCCGGTCACGAAGACGTGCCGGTTGAGCGTCTGCGGCGGCACCGTGAACGTGCCGACCTGGCGGTCCTGCCCGTCGAGGATCACGCCCAGCGCGAGCCCGTCCGGATCCTCGCCGCCGTCGGGGCCGCCCACCTCGGAGGTCACGTCGAAGTAGCCGGCGTCGAGCACCCGCAGGCCCGGCACCTCGCGGCGCGGCAGCCCGGCGAGCGCGGCCAGCGCACCCGCGGTCGCGATGAACGGGGACTTCAGGTCCTGGTCCTGGGTGTCGACGTGCACCGCCTCGTGGAAGCGTACGGACCGCTGTCCCGAACGCAGCCGGTACGGGTGGTGGCTCATCTCGACCGAGCCGACGAGTACGGGCGCGATCTGGTCCAGCTCCTGCGCGGACGACGCGCCCGCCAGCACGCGTACGCTCCAGAGCCCGGCCTCCTGGAACGCCTCCAGCTCGGCCATGCGGCGTTGCAGCCGCTCGACGGCGAGTTCGTCGTCGCCGCGCCGCTGCACCTGGAGTTCGTACTGCAGGTCGGTGACCTCGTCCTTCAGCACCTGCTCGCCGCACTGCCCGGCGATGACCAGCCAGCCGAACGGGCGGCCCATGAGCGTGACGAGCGTCGACTCGAACAAGCTGGGGCCCTTGTCGTCGCGCGTTGAGGTGAGCGGCGGCGCGAGCCGTGCCGGGCAGCGGCTCCAGGTCATGGCCGCGGCGTCGGCGAGCCAGTCGTCGCCGATCTCGACGCCGCGCGCGCCGTTGGGGAACAGCAGGCTCTCCCGGCGCTCGCCCGATGGCGTGAGCGGCCCGGCGTTGGTGATCAGTTCGAGCGGCGCGCCGCCGCCGCGCGACATCCAGCCGACGACGAACGGGCGGCCGCCCTGGGCCGCCGACAGCACCGCGGGCAGCACCGTGACGAAGTCCCACTCGGCCGAGGACCGCTGCGCCGGCGAAAGGATCGCCTGAATTCGGTACCACGGACCCTGAAGTCCCCCAGCAACCCCTGCCATCCATGCAGGATTACAGTGCCGCACCCTTTCGTGCCAGGGGATGCGGGCCATTGAGAGGAGCATCGTGTCCGACCGTGACAGACCGAGGTTCCTGCCGCCGGAGGAGCCGCCCGCCGAGCCACCGGCCGAGCCCGCGGACGACGCCCCGATGCTGCCCTGGGGACAACGGCCGCCGGGCCCGGCACGCGGGGTGATGATCCTCGTCGCGGCGGCGGGTGTGTCGCTGCTGGTCGCGGTGGGCGGCCTGGCGTTCCTGCGGTCCGGCGGCCCGTCGCTCGCACATACGGGGCCCTCGCCGACGGTCGCCTCGGGCCCGGAGTTCGCCTCGGTGCCGGATCCCTGCGAGGCCGCCGCGCCCGCGGACGTACGCTCGGCGCGGCCGCGGCACTTCAAGTACTCCTGCTCGTGGGAGATCCTGCGGCCCGACCGCTCGCGCTCGCTGGAGGTGGAGTTCCAGCTGGAGCGGTCCGATCCGGGCCTGGGCACGTCGGGCTCGGTCGGGGCGGCGCGCGACTTCGCCGACGACCTCGCCTACGCCGCCGACGGCGGTCGCAACGGCGGCTTCGAGAGCGATCCGGGGCGCCTCGACACCGGAGGCACGGCCGACGAGGCGTTCGCCGCCCACGCGACGAACCTGATCGTCTCGGGGCCTACGGAACGCACCGCGACCTCGTACGACATGGGCGGCGCGCTGGTCGAGCTCCGCAGGAACAACGTCGTGCTGACGGTGAAGTGGCGCGGCGCGGACTACCCGGCGAGCGTACGGGGACGGCAGAAGCTCGTGGGCACACGGCTCCCCTATCCGGCGGCACGGCAGCAGGCGCTGTCGATCGCGAACGGGCTGATGGAAAGGCTGCACTAGCCGATCGAGCGAGACGACCGCACCGGCCGATCGAGCACAAGCCGAACGGGCACGGCTAGCGCTTTCGCTTGCGGAAGTCGAGGCGTTCGGGCGGGGGCCCCAGGTTGGGGCTCGGGCGGTTGCCGTCCGGGGGTGTGATGTCGGGCTTGGCGTGGCGAGCCCGTGTCGGGCCCGTGGCCTCCTCGTACTCCTGGATGTTGGCCGTGGGCAGCGTCATGATGCCCGGGTTGGCGTCCACGAGCAGGATGCGCCGGCCCGACGGCTCGGCGTGGGTGAAGATCATCGCGGTTGGGGGCAGCTGCTGTAGCTCGTGCGGCTCCACCGCGAGTTCACGCGAGCCCTTTCCCGCGTCGGCCGCCAGTGACGTGCTCTGTCCCCACGCCGTCGCACGGCCGATGCCCTCCGGCAGGGCCTCCTCCGATGTGCCCGCCCCGTCGTACACCGACGGGACCGAGCGGCCCACGGTGCTGACGTACGAGCCGTTCTCCGGGTCGGCCACCGCGTCGCCGAGCTTGTCGGTCAGCTCGGCGACCTCCAGCAGTTGCTTGGAGCCGATCTGCTCGGCCGCGACGCGCGCGTCCTCGGCGTTGCCCAGCCGCATGAAGCCCACGGCCGCGTCGCCGCGGCCGAGGCGTTCTTTCACGTGAGGCGGAATGGAGCGGTACATCAATACCAAGCCGGTCGACGTCGCCTCACACGAGTCGATCAGGCGGTCCAGCACGTCGCCGCGTAGCTTCTCCGCGCCGCAGAGCATCAGCGTGTGCGCCCACGGCTCGCCGCCGCGTGAGGCACGGAGCACGTGGGTCAGCGCGGCGGCGACGTACGTGCCGAGCACCCGGTTGGTGAGCACGCCCGCGCGGCGGTCGGTGGTGATGACGCGCAGCCGGCTCGGCGGGTGCAGTGTCGGGGTCGCGCCGAGCTTCTCCAGCTTGCGCAGCTGCGACTCCAGCGCCCACGCACGTTCGATGACGACGCGGTCGGCGGCGCCGCGGCCGAACATCGTGGTGATCTTCGAGAGCTCCTCGTCGGTGATGAGGCCGTTGCGCAGGTCGTCGCGGGGGTCGCCCACCTGGGCCAGGGCGCGCAGCGCCGCCGTGATGCGCGGGATCGAGGCACGCCCGCCGAACACTCCGAGGACCCGTTCGAGGATCGCGTTGTCAAAGGACAGGTCGCGGGTGCTCGACTGCTCCTCGCTGACGCTCACCACGAGCGAGAGCACGTCCGCGAGTTCCGCCGGGCCCAGGCCGTGGGTGAGGTCGAGTTGCGGCAGGTCGCCGGGCAGCACCCAGACCAGCGGGCGTTCGCCCTGGTCGTTGCCGAGCTCGACGAGCTCCTTGGCGACCGCGCCCTCCGACAGGTCCAGCACGGTGACCTGGGAGCCGCTCGCGAGCCGCGCCGCGCCCATCATCGTGACCGTCGCCGACCAGCCCGCGAGGGTGCCGCCGGCCACGTCCACGCGTCCGACGCCCTGCGGCACCGTCACCGCGTACCACTCGTGCTGTGAGTCGAACGCCTCCCGGCGATGCCGCCATTCCTGGTAGGCGCGCGCGTGCTCGGCGTGTGCGGCCTCCAGGCGCCGCCGCCGCTCCTCCTCACGGCGCTCGTATCGCTCCGCCTCCTCGGCCATCCGTGCGCGCAGCGCCTTTTCGCTCTGCCAGATCGAGTAGCCGGTGATGACCGCGATGGCGGCGCACGCCACCAGTCCCGCGACCGCGAACGCCCACGGGAGCGTGCCGGTCACACCGGCGACGATGAAGAGGAGCGCTCCCATTCCCGTGGCGACGCCGACCACCTTCAGCGGGCGGTTGAAGAGGTTCTCCTTCTGCCGCTGAGAGGCCAGCCACCTCTGGTCGACCTTTTCCGACTCAGGTGGGGTGGGACGCTTCGGAGGAGGGCCGGGATCGTCGTGGACCTGGGCATAACGCCAGCCGACGTAGACGCGGCCTGGTTGCAGTAACCGCGCTTCGCGGGCTGTCACATCGACCACGTCCCGTGCTTCTTCGGCTTCTCTAGGGGCACAGCGTAGAAAGCTTCGCGTGAAGAGGGGTGCGGTTTCAACCGACTAGAGGGGTTGTCGAGTGACCAGGAGTGGCATAACCGGACATCAGGCGACAAATGACGACAAGAAACTCATTCCTCTCACCAGGGTGGCTGCTGATAACCCTGCTGCTGAGGCGGCTGACCTGGCTGGCCGTAGCCCTGCGGAGGCGGCTGCTGCCCCCATCCCTGCGGGGGAGGAGGCGGCTGCTGCTGACCTCCGTACGGCTGCTGCGGGTACCCCTGGGGAGGCGGCTGCTGGTAACCCTGCTGCGGGGGCGGCTGCTGCCCGTAGCCCTGCGGCGGCTGGCCCCAGGCGCCGTACGGCGAGCCGGGCGGGGGTGCCTGCTGCCAGGGCTGGCCGTACTGGCCCGGCTGACCGGGCACCTGGCCGTACTGGCCGATGTTGCGGCGCCGGGCCCGGCGGGTGACCGCCCCGATCCCGCCGACCACCACGATCACGATCAGGTAGACGATCAGCCTGATCGGCGCGTAGTAGTAGCTGTGGACGTACGCGACGGTCATCTGGCCTCACTGCTCTCCATACGCGGGGAGCCGAAGGCTCACCTGTGCTGACTTGGACCGCCGTCGGCACGCGCCGGTTCCGCTGATCCACCCCTTACGCCGCGCATCGTACGCCGCCGGGGTCATCTCGCGCATTCGGCACGCCCCAGTTTCTGTCGGGCGGCATCAGTAGTATGCGCGAATGCCCGCCGATCGCCACGTCAGGGCGCAATTCTCCGCCGAGTCCATCGTCGTCTACCAGGCGTACTCCCCGCCGATCGCCGACGCCGCTCTCGCGGCGGGCACGTTCGCGGGCCCGTTCAAGCGCGACCGAATGACCTGGATCAAGCCCTCGTTCCTGTGGATGATGTACCGCTCGGGGTGGGCGGCCAAGCCCGGCCAAGAACGGGTTCTGGCGATCGAGCTGACCCGCGAGGGCTTCGAGTGGGCGCTCGCGCACGCGTCCCTCAGCCACTACGACCACCGCGTACACGAGAGCGCCGAGGCATGGTCCGCGCAGAAACGCGCCAGTCCCGTACGCGTGCAGTGGGACCCGGAGCGCGCGATCACGATGACGCCGCTGCCCCACCGCGCGATCCAGATCGGCCTGTCGGGCGAGGCGGTGACCCGCTACGTGGACGAGTGGATCCGCGGCGTCACCGACGTCACGGCGCTGGCCACCGGCGTACGCCGGGCGCTGGCCGACGACGGCCGCTCCTCCGCCGAGGCCATGCTCCCGGCAGAGGAGCGCTACCCGCTGCCCGACCACATCCGCGACCGGATCGGCGCCTCCCCCGGCTGACGCGACGCGCGTCAGCGGCGGGGTGGATCTCGGCGGGCCGGGCCGGCGCCGGCGTTCACCGGCCGCCGCCGCGCGACCGCGAGCGCGACCCCGGCGGCGACGAGCAGCACGGCCACGCCGACTCCGGCGATCAGCAGGGCCGGCGTGCCGCTCTTTCGCCGCACCAGTGGAGCCGTACGGCGACCAGTGGTCGGATTGGCGGTCGGGGCGGTCGTCGGCGCGCTCTTGGCCGAGAGCACGTCCAGCCGCGCGTACGGCGGGTTGGGCGCGGTGCTCGCCACCGTGAAACCGAGGTCCATGGCCCGATGGACGCGGAACGCCCCGTAGCCGGTCTGGTCGTCCAGACCCGGCGGCGCGGAGTCCAACGCCGTGGCCATGGCGCGTTGCACGACCACGCGTGCCGACATCGACGGGTTCGCGGCGCGTACGAGCGCGAGGCCGCCGGCCGTCAGCGCCGCGGCCTGGCTCGTCCCCGAACCGTTGGCGGCGTACCGGCCGTCACGGCCGACCCAGCCGATGCCGACGCCCGGCCCGGCCACCGCCGTGTACGGCACCCGCTGCGTGGACCGCCACGGCCGCACCCGCGCGTCGACCGCGCCGACGGCGAGGACGCCGGGACAGGACGCCGGCGCCTCGACCGCGTTGCCGACGCCTCCCGCGTCGCCGGTGGCCGCGGCGATGACCACGTCGTGCCGCGCGGCGTACTCCACGGAGGACAGGACGTCTTCTGGGCACTGGTTCGGATAGGCGTCGGCGGGAAACGCCTGAGAGATGCTGATGACCTTCGCGCCGTGGTCGACGGCATAGCGGATGCCCAGCGCGATGCGGTGGCGAAAGTCCGTCGCGGTCGCCGCGCCGTTGCCCACGGTCACCGGCAGCACGCGGGCCTGCGGGGCGACCCCCACCAGACCCGTGCGCCGGCCGCTGCCCACGATGAGGGCGGCCATCGCCGTACCGTGGCCGCCGCTGCGCGTGTCGGTGTCGGTACGGCCGTCGGTGCCCGCGCCGGTGACGTCGCCTCCGCGCAGCACCGATCCGGCGAGGTCAGGGAGCCGCGCGTTGACGCCCGTGTCCAGGACCGCGACGGTCACGCCCCTGCCCTGGGTGATCGGCCAGATCTTGTCGATGCCCCAGGACGAGAGCCACCACTCGTCGGCCCTCGGCACCGGTGTCGCGGCGCGTGCCGCCTGGGCCGGCGCCACCGCCAGGGGGACGGCGGCCATTAGGACGGCCGACAGGATCAACCGCGCCGAGCGCACCCGATGACCTCTTCTCTCCGCAGCAGTAGTGGGCAGGGCGCACGCGCCCTGCCCACTCTGTCGAGACTCTCGATCAGCCGATCAGCGGCGGGGCGACGTCGTCGTCGGCCCCCCAGATGTTCTCGTCCTCGGTCATCCAGGCACTCCGCTCGCGGTCCTGCTTGCCCGCGCCCTGCGCGCCGCCCATCATCGGCGGCATCATCGGCATCATGCCCCCGCGGCCGGCGTTCGCGGCGTTCGCGGCGGCCGCCGCGGCCTCCTGAGCGGCCGCGCCGCCGAGGGCACCGGGGTTGGCGCTGCCTTCGACGGTCGCACCGGACCCGATGCCACCCGTGGAGCCGATACCGCCGCTCTTGAGCCCCAGCGGACTGGTGCCGAACGAGCCGCCCTTGCCGAGCCCGCCCGAACCGCCGAGCAGGCCGGGCGTGTACGAGGAGGGAATCGTGCTGTCACCCAGGCCGGTGCCGAGCCCGGTGCCCAGACCCGGCGGAGTGCCGAGGCTGGTGCCGCCGCCGCCCAGGCCCGGATTCCCGAGGCTCGTCCCACCGCCCGAGCCGAGGCCCGGGGGGATGGTCGGGTTGATCCCGGACAGGTCGGTACCGCTGCCGTTGCCAAGGCCGCTGCCATTGCCGATCCCGGACAGGTCGGTGCCGCCGGGGCCCGTCCCGGTGCCGATGCCGGTGCCCGCGCCGGTCGGGAAGTCCGCCAGTTGGGTGTTCCCGGGCCCGCCCAGTCCATTGCCCAGGCCGCCGGAACCGCCACCCGGGATGTTCGGGATCGAGCCGCCGCCACCCCCGGAGCCGTTGCCGTTGCCGTTGCCCTTACCGCCCGGCTTGTTGCTCGTGTTGGTCAATGCGGGCGGCAGGTCCAGCGTCACCGTCTCCGGGATGCTATTCCATGCCTGGAAAATGCTGTTGTTCTGCTTGTTCAGCAGGTGTTGGGCGAGCAGGCCGCGCTGGTTCGCGGGCGTGGCGTTGTTGATCCCGACGGTGCTCCCGTCGGACGCCGTGATGACCATGGCGTTCGTGACGGGGGCGACGGGCTTGCCCGCGAAGTAGTCGGCGTTCATCCCCACCTGGCTCTTGAACTCTGAGAGTGAGATCGGGGAGTCATAGGTTTCGGTGGGGATGCTGTAGCTGCCGTAGGTCCCGTATCCCCCGTAGTCGTACGACACGTTCGTGGTAACCGGCTGGCCGGTGGCGAACTGCTTGAACGCACCGCCGATCTGCGTGGCCTTGCTCTGCATCGTCCGCGCCGCGATGTACAGCAGAGCGAGATGGCGTTGGGCCTCGACCGACGCGTCGTCGCCGCTCCACGACTCGCTCAATCTCTGCGCCATGTCCTGGATCGTCTTCAGCGAGTTGCCGAACGTCTTGCCGACTCCCTCATACGAGGCACCGACCGTTTCCACCTTCGTGGGGTCGACCGTGTTCGCGAAGCCGACGATGGCGTCCGAATGGTACTTCGACGCATCACCGAGCGGAATGGCGCCCTGGAAGTCCAGTGTCTTCTTGGTGTCAGCCATCGCCATAACCTCAATAGGTGTTGTTCGTTATGCCGCCGACCGCACCGTTACTCAGGTCCTCGGCGTTCTGGGAGATCCCGGCGGCCTTCTCGATCCGGGTGATCAAGTCCTGGTAAGCGGCGACGAACGCGTCGTGCGCATCGATCATGGATCGCTGGGTCTTGGTGAGGGTGCCGTGGAAAGTGCTCGCGGCATCCCAGCCGCCCACCTGCCCCGGGGTGATTCCGAAGGTGTCCGAAAGTTGCTGCGCGGTGGTCTTCGGGGGCTGCGAGGTGCCGGTCGGCACGGTCGTCGCCGCGGCTCCGGTGTAATTCGCGAGGTCCTGCCGGAGCGCCTTGGCGATGTTCACCAGTTCCGGCCGGTAGATGTACTTGTCCTTGCTCGGGTCGGTACCCGGCCAGGCGCTCTCGCCCCATGGGTAGCGGTGACCCGTGCCGGAGACATCGCGGTGGCTACGGGACCAGTAGTCCGACCAGAGCTCGCCATCTTTTTGCGGCGACGTATCCGACGGCGGCGGTCCATCGTCGCCCGGTATGAATGGCGTCATGCCCGTTCCCCCTCAATCACTTTGCGACCGACAGAGGTCACTTCCGCAAAACAGGGCCCGGCTGCACAGAGGCAGCCGAACCCGTGCAGCGTCTTCTTTAGAGAACGCCGCCGCTCCACAGGTCGTTATTGGCCTTCTCCGCGGCGGAGTAGTTCTGGTGCACGTTGCCGATCACGAGGCCCAACTGGTTGAGCACCGCCGACATGTCGTTCGCAGCGGAGTTCCACTGCGTCTTGGCCGTCTCGTACGTGCTGCCGGCCACGCCGACCCACGGTGCGAGCAGCGTCCTGAGCTCGCCGTTCAGGTCGTCAAGCTCATCGCGCAGCGCACGGAAGGCGAGCGAGAAGTCCGCCTCGGCCTGCTGAAGCGTGCCAAAATTGGCCCGGGTGTAGTCGAGCTGTCCTGCCATCCGTCAAACCTCCGGTTACTTGAGACGCGCAGAAAACGCGATCAGGTCCTGCCGTTGATAAGGTCGTTGACCTTGTTCACCGCGTCTTGCTGTTCCTGGACGCTCGACTCGTACTTGATGCCGGTGTGTACGAGCTTCTCGTGCATCTGGTTGAGCGCCCCAAGAATCCGGGCGAAGTCCTCGTTGAAGCGCAGGAAGACGTCGTCGAACGCGAGGGCGGCCGTGCTGTCCCACCCGGAGCGCAGCTCGTTCTTGTGGCCCTCGATCCTGAGCTGCAGGCCCTGGATGACGCTGGCGGAGTGGTCGATCTTCGTTGCGGCCTGCTTGGCCTTAGCTAGGTCGATTTGCGACTCAGCCACGGCTCACCTCCATGATTGAGAGTCGGGTCGGCGTCCGGCCCGAGACCCTCTGGCCGCGCGGGTTACCCCCGTACGGCTTCGTGCCCTCCGTGACCGCCGAAACAAGAGTTACGATATGGGACAAAACCATGGGCTGTCCAGGGGATATGCGAAAGTCAAGCCACCAGGCTGACGCTGACGAATTGTTATCATTCTGTAACCTCGCCTTCGCCGCCTGGACACCTCCCTCAATCAACCGCCTGACCTGGGAAAACTCAGTGGCTGGGTGGCCTGCTTGGGGTCGAGGGCCGGCCCCTCCGGGATCAGATGGAGCAGATTTCCTGGAACCGGGGCGACCTTCTTCACGTCGAAGCCGAGTTTGCCCGCAATATCCGCCGAGGGGACGGCGAAGCGCAACCCCTGGTCGGTCAGGACCGAGTACGAACTGATCGACGCGACTTGGTTCGGCGCGGGTAGCAGGCCCAGGAGCGCACCGTCGCCCGGCGGCAGCACGACCTGGTCCACCACCGTGCCCGAGGCGCCCGTGTGGATGACGCCCGACGAGGTGCCGACCGGCGCCGGCATGGTGCCGCCGACGGCGACCCGCGCGCCCTGCGACCCCGCCGCGGTCTGGGAGTACACCACGCACAGCGGCGTCGAGGCGTCATAGGACCCGATCGCCGGCATCCGGTCGGGCAGGCCGTCCGCGGAGACCTTCGAGGTCGACCGCTGCGCGGCGTTCGCGGACGCGGCGTCGATGGACACCGGCTGCACCGGGCGCCCGGGGTAGGCCTGCTTGCTGTCCGGGTCGTTCTGCAGGAGCACGCCCTCGGTCTGCTTGATCGGGGCGAGACCGTCGGACAGCAGGACGTACCAGCGCTCGTCCCCGCCGACGGTGCGTACGACGTAGAACGTCCCGACGGCCGCCTTGCCCCCGTCCGGGCCGGTGACCATGGCGCCGCGGCCCGGGATCGGCGGCGGGCTGAAGTCGGGGCCGGGCGGCACCGCGTTCAGCCACGTCGTCGATACCTCCGGCGGGCTGTCCGTGCCGCTGACCGGGCGTACCTCCGCGTGGGGAAGCTTCATCCGCTGGTTGCGCCACACGACCCACGACTCGCCCGCTCCGTGCACCACGACCGCCTGCCCGTCGCCGAGCGAACGCCCGCCCACGGTGGTGCCCACGACGAGAGAGGCGTACGAGCGCGTGCCGCCCTGGCCGTTGTCGGCGGTGTGCACGCAGACCGACCACGGGCCGATCACCTGGTGCTTGGCGTCGGGCAGCGAGTCGGGCGCGCCGAGGATGCCCACCGGCTGGCCGAGGGTGAACTTGGCGAGCGAGGACTGCGAGACCAGCCTGCGGTTGAGCTGGGCGGTGCCCAGGATCAGCCGGGCGGACGCGTAGTTGGCCACCGGGTAGAGCTTCTTGTCCTGCTGGCTGTAGACGTACTTGGTGCCGGTCTCCTTCTCGATGATCAAAGTGCCCGGCGTGTCGAGCCCGGTGGCGCCACCGGGCGACAGCAGGCCCCAGACCCCGAAGCCCGCGACGACGAGCAGCCCGATCATCAGCCCCGCGAAGACCGAAACCATCAGCCGCCGGGTCGGCGGCTCCGGCATGTCCGGCTCGCCGGCGAGAAGGGCCATGCCGATGCGCTGCATCATCAGACGATGCGCCTGATACAGGTCACGACGGGTCTGCACCAGCACCTCCCGATTTTTCAAACATTGTGGAACCCTGGGGTCCGCACCGTAATCTAATGGCCAGCGCCGCAATAACGGAACGCGTGTAACCCCCCGGAGGTTCGATGAGCGAGCAGCAGAACCGCGTCGCGGCACTGCTCAACAACGGCTCCACTACGACCTCCACGGAGCCGGTCGGCACGGTGACCGCGCCGGGCACGGTGGCGTACGACGTGAAGCCCGGCCAGGACGCCACGAGCGCACAGCTCGGCATCGACACGACGCCCGACGCCCTCATCACCGTGGACGGCCATCAGGTGGCCTCCGGTGACAACGGCCTGAGCGTCGACATCGCGCCCGACGGATCGACCCACGTCGTCCACGGGCCACAGACCGTCACGAGCGGCACCCAGCTCACCAACGGGCAGCCGGTCACCGGCACGCAGCCCGTGACCTTGCAGCCGGTGAACGGTGCCGCTCCCACGGGCGGCAACATCACCCAGACCGGCATGAACCAGAACGGTACGGGTGCCCCGCTCGGCGGCACCATCACCCAGACGGGCATGACGCAGGACGGCACCGGCGCTCCACTCGGCGGCAACATCACGCAGACCGGTATGACGCTGGACCCGACCCAGACGGGCGGTGTGCAGGACCCGACGCAGACGGGTGTCGTGACCCCGCCGCCGGACACACCGATCGAGCACCTGCACGGCACCGGCGACCACGCCGCGCAGGTCGATCTCGCGCTGTTCGGGCCGGGCGCCCATACCGGCGCCCCGGTTGTGAAGCAGAACGACGACGGCAGCCAGGACATCACGATCCCCGCGGGGCCGGACAATCCGCACGCCATCACCCTGCACGTAAAGCCGAACGCCGACGGCAGCCTCGACATCACGGCGCCCAAGAGCGACACGAACCCGCACGAGATCAAGATCCATGTTCAGCCGGACAAGCATCTCGATCTGAACGTCACCCAGGACAAGGACGGGCATCTCAAGATCGATGCCCACGACCATACGACGGACCAGAAGGACGACTGGCCGGGCCTGAAGCAGCCCGCCGGAAACCCGCCACCGCTCGGCACCGGCGACCCGGTCGGCCCCCCGGCCACGACCGTGCCCGGCGGCACGGGTGCGGGCGGCGCCGGCGACCCGACTTCGGGCATTCCGACGCCGCAGATCCCGAACGTGCCCAGCGGTGGCGGCGGCGGTGCCATACCCAAGGGCGGAGGAGGCGGCGCCGTACCCGTGAACACCGGGCAACTGCCCGTCGTGACGGGCCCCCAGGTGTCGGGGCAGACTTCCAACTACACCGGCTACGCAAGCATCACCCAGGACTCTATCAACGCCCTGGGCCAGAAGATCCAGTCCGGTCCGGTCCAGACCATGAGCACCGCACACAAGGCCACCGAAGATCTCAAGCCCGGTTACTGGGCATTCGGGCCGGTGGGCAGTATGACCGGTCTGCAGAGTATGGCCTCGGAAACGGGCCAGTCGACGGCGAACCAGTTCGCCGAGGGCCAGTCGAAACTGGCGCAGTGGACGCCCAACCTCGTCCAGACCTGGAACACCTGGCAAACGCACGACAATGACTCGACCGCCGCAGTCAACGGGATCACGAATCCGGGAGGTACGAAATGAGTTTCGGCGACGTCGCCAGCTCGACTCCGAGCGTCGCGGGGTTCCTCCTGACCTCTGGCGCGTGCTTCCTCATCCCTGCGGCGATCCCCCTCGCCCTCATTCAGGGAATGGTCATCAACGACCCCGCGCAGCTCTCCAGCCTCGCGAACAAGTACGGCAAGCTGGCCATGGACGCGGCCTCGGCCCACGCCGACATCGAAACGGCCGTCAAGGACCATGTCACCACCGAGCATAAGGCCAACCCCACGGCCTGGACCGGCGCGGACGCGGATGCGTTCACCGAAACCCATGTCACGCCCTATCTGAACGCGATCGACAACACCTCTGAGCTGCTCAAGGGGCACAGCTCCTCGATGAACGTGGCGTTCTACATCTACCAGGGTGTCGGGCTGCTTTCGCTGGCCATCGGAACCGCCATGGCGTTGGCCGCCGCCGCGGTCGCGGGAGTCTCGTGGATTCCCGGAGTGAACGTTGCCGCCGAGACCGAGGGGACAGTACAGGCCCAGGTCTCGAACGGCATTCTCCGCAGGATCCTGGTGAGGATCGGCCAGTCCCTCGAAAAGCTGGGACGGACGCTGAAGGCCATCTCAGAGCAGATGAAGACCCTGAAGTTCGTCAAGCCTATGTTCCAGTCCGTCAAGTTCGCCGCCGGTCCCGGCAGCCTGCTCCTTACTGGCAACTACATGGCGGGGCAGATGTCCTCGGGTCAGCCGGACACCTCAGACGGCTGGGTCGGGCTCCCGGACAACGCCACGACCACCGACCCCCCGGCGGGCACCACGACCCCGGCGGGCACCACGCCCGGAAAGTGACCTCGAGGGCCGGGCTCAGAGGCCGAGCTGCTTGGCGATGCGGTCGAGTTCGGACATGGCGTCATCGAGCGTGCGGCTGTAGGCGTTGGCGGCCTCCTGGATCTTCTCCTGGACGGCCTCCCGGTTCTGCATGAGCGCCATCGGGTTGGCGTCCTTGCCGTAGGTCTCGGCCATCAGGTCGCTCAACTGTTGCTGCAGGTCGGCGTTGGCCTCCTGGATGAGCTCCTTGAGCGCCGTCGCGAAGTCCGCCGCCGGCATGCGCATGGCACGCGGATCGATCTGGATGTCATCGACACCGCCGTGGACCGTGCAGAACACCTTGATCCGGTGGTCCTTGGTCTCCGCGAAGCCCTTCAGCTCGGCCGCTTTCTCCTGCATCGCCTCGACCTTCGCCGAGTGCTCCTCCGAGATCTGGATCAGCTTCTCGATGTCCAGATTGCCGAAATCCCCGAACTCCGCCATATCGCCTCCCAACTCACAGCGCGTAGGTACACAGGATTCGTCAGCCGCTCAGTCCCCTCACCTTGGGGTAGACCTGCAGAACCGAGAGGGTGAGTGGGATGAGCGCGACGATTGCGACCATGTCGATGATATCGCCCGCACGACCCCAAAAGGGAGTAGGCCGGTGCCCCGGCAGCCACATCGCCATCACCAGTGCGACCGCCGCCACCGACAGGACCAGAGGCAACACCATCGCGAGCGCCTCGGCGGGCGTGCCGCGCATCGACAGGGCGAGGTCCAGCAGGCCGAGCCCGCCCAGCCCCACGACGAGCATCCAGCTCCGCTGGGAGCGTCCGCGGAAGATCCGGGCGCGCAGGAGCAGCGAGAGGCAGACCACGGCCGCCATGATCGGCCCGGACGTGCCCGGGGAGAAGGCGAGAAACAGCAGCGCCACCGCGGCCACCAGCGCGATGCCGGCCACCAGGCCGGTGGCGAACCGGTCGGCGGAGCCGGCGCGCTGCAACAGGGCCTTGCCGTCGATGACGGTCGACTCGTTGCGCAGGTCATCGGCGCTGCCCGGGATCGTCGGCAGCGGCACCCGCGCGAAGCGGAAGGACAGCGACGGGATGAGCGCGCTGAACGCGAGGACGATCACGACGGCGCTCGCGGCCACACCGGCCGGTTCGAGACCATGGAACGCCAGCACGACCCCGGCCGCGATGGTGCCCACGACGGCGGCGAAGGAGACTCCCACGAACCACGGCAGCCCGTCGGCCACGCCGAAGCCCGCCAGCACCGCGATCACGGTCGTCGCGGCGAACGCGGTCAGCAGGTGCGGCGCGCCAACGTCCAGGAGCGGCAGCCCGTGCCGCGCCGGGGTCAGCAGGCCGGCCAGGAACCCGTACGGGAGCGCCGCGAAGCCGAGGACGGCGCCGCCCATCGAGTCGCCGACCGCGCGCGACAGCGCGGCGCCCAGCGTCACGAGGAACAGGGCGACGACCCCGGCCGCGACGGCCGGGCCGATCCAGGGCGGCCCGGACGTCAGGATCGGGATGACGCCGAGGATGAGCATGGCGACGCCCGCGACCAGGCCGAAGCGACGCGTCGACTCGGGCCGCCAGCGGTCGGCACGGTCGTTCTTGCCCGTCGCGACCACGTCGGCGACGTCGTCGTACACCAGTTCGGGGATCAGCGTCATGCGCGGGCGGAAGTACAGCACCTCGCCGTCGCGTACCTCGTGCTGTGCGAGGCTCATCCCGTTCTCGAACGGGGGCCCGTCCAGCCGCTGCAACACCCAGCCCGAGTGCGCGAGCCCCGCGTCGGCGAGATCACGGCCGGAAGCACGCAGCAACGTGGGCAGCATCTGGGCCAGCGGGACCTCGGCCGGCAGCGACAGATCGATACGCCGCCCAGGCGCGACGATCGTGATCCGGCACAGGTCGGTTCCGGCTCTCGGGCTCACGGTCTTCCCCCAATACTATTTATTGTACAGACCAAGATGAATCGGGTTAATAGGATGACGCCTACTCTCGCTCAATGCCAGCGGCCCCTGGAGGTACTCCGTTGAGCACGGTGATCGTCAGCAGGCAAGAACGTCGCCCGCCCCCCGACATGCCACGGGGCGAGGTACTGCTCGAATCCCCGCCGGAGATACCGGAGACGGTCTCGGCGGGGTTCCAGGCGATCCTCATGTACGTCCCGATGGCGGCGGCGGGAGGTGCGATGGTCTTCATGGTCATCGCGCCGGGGTCCAACCCGACCCAGTATCTGTCCACCGGGATGATGTCACTGTCGATGGTCGGCATGATGATGGGCCAGATGGGCCGCGGCGGCAGCGACCGCAGGCAACGGCTCAACGGCGCCCGCCGCGACTACTTCCGCTACCTGTCCCAGGTACGTCAGAAGGTACGCCGTGCCACCGCGCAGCAGCGTGAGGCACTGGAGTGGAACAGCCCCGAGCCCTCGTCCCTGTGGTCGCTCGTGATGAGCGCGCGCCTCTGGGAGCGCCGGGCCAGCGACGCCGACTTCGGCAACATCCGCATCGGCAGCGGCCCGCAGCGCCTCGCCGTCCAGCTCATCCCGCCGGAGACCAAGCCCGTCGAGGACCTGGAGCCGATGACGGCGGGCGCCCTCCGGCGGTTCGTACGCGCGCACTCCACCGTGCCGAACCTGCCCATCGCGGTCTCCCTCTCGTCGTTCTCGCGCATCATCCCGAGCGGCGACCCGCGTGCCGTACAGGGCCTCGTGCAGGCCCTGATCGCCCAGGCCGCGGCGTTCCACTCTCCCGATGACCTGCGGATCTCGCTCTGCGCGTCGCCGAGCGGATGCCGGCGTGGGACTGGATGAAGTGGCTGCCGCACGCGATGCACCCGGAGGACACCGACGCCGCCGGACCCGTACGCCTGATGGCCAAGTCGATGCCGGAGCTGGAGGCGATGCTCGGCCCCGAGCTCAAGGAGCGGCCGAGGTTCTCCCCCGGGCTGTCCGCCGACGGCATGCCGTACCACATCGTCATCGTGGACGGCGGCGCGGTCAGCGTGGACAGCCAGCTCAGCGCCGACGGCATCACCGGCGTGACGGTGATCGACCTGACCGGTGCGGTCACCCCGACGTCGGAGTCGACCATGCTCCGGCTCAGCGTCACGGCCGACGCGATGAGCATCATGCGCCGGGACCGTACGGGCAAGGACGTCGCGCAGGCGCTCGGCAAGCCCGACTCCTTGGACTACGTGGCCATGGACGGCCTCGTACGGCAGCTGTGCCCCCTGCGTACGAGCGGCGCGAGCGAGCCCGAGCAGAGCGCGCTGAGCGCGAACCGCACCATGACCTCCCTGCTGGGCATCAAGGACCCGACGCGCCTCGACACCGGCACGATGTGGCGTACGCGTGCCCCGCGCAACCGGCTGCGGGTGCCGATCGGCGTCGCCGCCGACGGACGGCCGGTCGAGATGGACATCAAGGAGTCGGCCCAGGGCGGCATGGGGCCGCACGGCCTGGTCATCGGCGCGACCGGCTCCGGCAAGTCCGAACTGCTGCGCACGCTCGTCCTCGGGCTCGCGGTGACGCACTCCTCCGAGGTGCTCAACTTCGTCCTGGTCGACTTCAAGGGCGGTGCGACCTTCCTCGGCCTGGACGATCTCCAGCACGTCGCGGCGGTCATCACCAACCTGGAGGACGAGCTTCCGCTGGTCGACCGCATGTACGACGCGCTGCACGGCGAGATGATCCGGCGGCAGGAGTTCCTGCGGGCGGCCGGCAACTACGCGTCACTTCGCGACTACGAGGCGGCACGCGAGCGCGGCGCGCAGATCCCGCCGATGCCGACGCTCTTCCTGGTCCTCGATGAGTTCTCCGAGCTGCTGTCGGCCAAGCCCGAGTTCGCCGAGCTGTTCGTCATGATCGGCCGGCTGGGCCGATCGCTCGGGGTCCACCTCCTGCTCGCGTCGCAGCGGCTGGAGGAGGGCAAGCTGCGCGGCCTCGACACGCACCTGTCGTACCGGATCGGCCTGCGGACGTTCTCGGCGATGGAGAGCCGGGTCGTCCTCGGCGTACCGGACGCGTACGAGCTGCCGTCGCAGCCGGGCAACGGATACCTGAAGTTCGACACGACCGGGATGACGCGGTTCAAGGCGGCGTACGTCTCCGGCGCGTACAAGGCGGAGGAGAGCGAGGAGCTGGAGAGCGGCCCGCGCGTCGTGCCGCAGATCGTGCCGTTCATGCCCGACTACCTCGCGCCGCAGATGATCGCCGACCCGGAGCCGGACCATACGGTCGAGGTGCAGGAGGGCGACACCCAGGACAGCCTCTTCGACCTCATGGTCCGCCAGCTCGTCGGACAGGGGCCGCCGGCGCACCAGATCTGGCTGCCGCCGCTCGGCGCGCCGTCAACGCTCGACGAGCTCATTCCCTCGCTCACGGCGACGCCCGAGCTGGGCTACACCTCGCCGGGGTGGGAGGGCCGGGGGCGGATCTGCGCCCCGGTCGGCATCGTCGACCGGCCCTTCGAGCAGCGGCGCGACCCGATGTGGGTGGACCTCAGCGCGGCCGGCGGCAACGTGGCGATCGTCGGCGGCCCGCAGAGTGGCAAGTCGACCATGCTCCGCAGCCTGATCGCCTCGCTCGCCCTCCTGCACACGCCACAGGAGGTGCAGTTCTACTGCCTCGACTTCGGCGGCGGCACCCTCTCGTCGCTCTCGAAGCTGCCGCACGTCGGCGGCGTGGCCTCACGCCTCGACGGCGACCGCGTCCGTCGTACGGTCGCGGAGATGTCGGCGCTGCTGACCCAGCGCGAGCGCGAGTTCACCGAGCGCGGCATCGACTCGATCGCGACGTACCGCCGCCTGCGCGCGGAGGGCACGGTGCCCGGGGACGGGTTCGGCGACGTCTTCCTCGTCATCGACAACTGGCTGCTCGTACGCCAGGAGTTCGACACGGTCGAGGCCGGCATCACCGACCTCGCGGCGCGCGGCCTGGGCTTCGGCATCCACGTGGTCACCTCGTCCAACAAGTGGTCCGAGTTCCGTATGAACATCCGCGACCTGTTCGGCACCCGTGTCGAACTGCGGCTCGGCGACCCGTACGAGTCCGAGATCAACCGCAAGCTCGCCGACAACGTGCCGACCAACTCCCCCGGCCGCGGCCTGACGCGCGATGGCCTGCACTTCCTCGGCACGCTGCCGCGCGTCGACGGAAGTGAGTCCGCCGAAGACCTCGGCGATGGCGTGCGGGCGCTGGTGGAGACGGTGTCGAAGGCGTGGACGGGCCCGGAGGCGCCACGGGTGCGGCTGCTGCCGGACACCCTCGCTGCCGACGGCGCTGCCGACTCCCGCGGTGTCCGGTCAGCGGATCCCGATCGGCATCGACGAGAACACGCTGTCGCCGGTCATGCTGGACTTCTCCGCCGACGCCCATTTCGTGGTCGTTGGCGACACGGAGTCGGGCAAGTCGAACCTCCTCCGCCTCATCGCGGAGGGGATCGTCGCGCGCAACACGCCGGACGAGGCACGGCTCATCTTCATCGACTACCGGCGCTCGCTGCTCGACACGGCCGACACCGAGCACCGGATCGGGTACGCCGCGGCGAGCACGTCGGCGACGTCGCTGCTCAAGGACGTCCACGGCGCGCTCGTCAACCGGATGCCGACCTCGGACCTGACGCCGGAGCAACTGCGCAACCGGTCGTGGTGGAAGGGCTCGGACCTGTACCTGATCATCGACGACTACGACCTCGTGGCGACGTCGAACAACCCGCTGCTGCCGATCGTGGAACTCCTGCCGCAGGCGCGCGACATCGGCCTGCACGTGGTCCTGGCCCGTGCGATGGGCGGCGCCGGGCGCAGCATGTACGACCCGGTGATCCAGCGGATCAAGGACATGGCCAACCCGGCCCTGGTGCTGTCCGGCACGAAGGAGGAGGGCGCGCTCTTCGGCGACGTACGCGCCCGGCCGCTGCCGCCGGGCCGTGGCTTCTTCGTCGAGCGCCGTACGGGCAACGGGCTCATCCAGACCGCGTACCTGGACCGCGCCGAGACCGGCTGACGCCGGGGGCGGTCGGGTCGCGCCGGGTGCCGTACACGATCGGCGGCCGGCTCCGCCGCCTCGGCCTTCGGACCGGGGCGGTGGCGCCGGCTCGGCGGGATGCCTACGCGTCGGGCGGGGGCCGGCGGCGGCCGGGTTGCCAGGCGCGGCGACGGCCCATCGGGATGAAGATGCCGCCGATCACCGCCGCCGCGGCCAGGGCCAGGGCGACTCCGGTCATCAGGAGGGCGGTCGAAGCGGGTCTCGTGGTCCACCGGCGCCGGTACGCGATGCGGATCGGCGGGGCGGCGGCGCCCGGTGCGGTGACTTCGCGGCCGTTCTCCTCGGGCAGCAGTGCGGTGACCGCCTGGACCGGGTTGATCATGCCCGCGCCGGAGCCGGCGCCGACGGTGCCGTCGGCGGTGGCCTCGATGCGCGCCTTGACCTGCTTGTAGTTCAGGTTCGGATGGTAGGAGCGCACCAGGGCGACGGTCCCGGAGACGAACGCCGCGGCGAAGCTCGTGCCCTCCTCGGCCGGTGCGTAGCCGCCCGGCCAGGTCGTGGCGACGCCCTTGCCCGGGGCGCTGACGCTGACCTTGGTCACGGTGTTGGAGGAGTCGGCGACCGTGCCGTTCGTGTCGAGCGAGCCGACGCCGACGACGTCCGGGTACGCGGCGGGATACGCGGGGCCGACCGTGCCCTTGTCGCTGTCGGTGACGTTCCCCGCCGCCGCCACGACGACGGCGTCGTGCTCCTGCGCGTACTCGACCGCGGACCGTAGCGCGAGCGTGTTCGGCGAGGTCACCGAGACATTTATCACCTTGGCGTGCAGCTCCACCGCCTTGCGGATCCCCTTGGGCAGGTTGGGGTCGGCGCCGTCGGTGTGGTCCTGGTTCGTGAACTTCACCGCGATCAGGTGCACGGCCGGCGCCACGCCGACGAACGGCAGGTTGCTCGCCCGCTGGTCCTGTGCGCCGATGATGCCGGCGACCGCGGTGCCGTGCCCGATGCAGTCGCGCTTCAGCGTGTGCGTGAGGTCGACCATGGTCACGTGCCCGGCGAGCTGTACCTGATGTGTGTCGACGCCGCTGTCCACGACCGCGACGGTGACCCCGGCGCCCTTGGTGAGATTCCACACTCGGGTGAAGTCCAGCCGCTGCTGGGCCCACGGCTCCGCGTGCAGCGCCGGTACGGCCTGCGGCGGCGCGCACTGGACCGGCTGTGCGGGCGTCGGCGGCGGTGCGGTGGGCTGCGTGGACCGCGTCGCCGAACGGCTCGGGGACACGGTCGGCGTGGGTGTGGCGCTGGGCGCGGCGTCGGACGGCACGGCGGTGAGCGCGGCCACGCCGAGGGCGCCCGCGGCGGCGAGACCACCCAGCTGAACTGCCCTCATGTCCATCCCCGTCTGGCGCTGTTCCGGCCCGGCCGACCCGCTCTCCGGGACCGGATGCCCGGATACGGAGCGGTATAAATCTAGATATCGTCCGCCGTTACCTTATGCTCGGAGTGCCGCTCTCTGGGGCAATCCGTACAAAGATGAACCCATTAGGGCCGATCAGCGTCTCAGCATCGGACCCAGTGACCGCGACCTGACCGGGGGTGACCCAGATGACTGCCGGATCGGACGCCCCCTTCGGAGGGCTCTCCGGGGACTACGCCCGGCGGATCGAACAGCTGGAGAAGATGCGATGCGACCTCGGCGAGGTCAGCGCCACGGCGGCTCGGCCGGACGGCCTGGTGGCCGTCGTCGTCGGCGCCGGGGGGCGCGTCGAGGACATCCGGCTCGACCCGCGCGTCTACCGCAAGCTCGACACCGGCGAACTCGCGAGCTCCCTGCTGGAGCTCATCTCCGAGGCGACCGCCACCGTCACCGAGCAGATGCGAGACATCATGGCGCCGTTCACCCCGATGAGCCTGGCGGACGGCAGCACACTGGGTGAGGAGGGTGATTTCACCTCCTACTTTCCCAAGCCTCCGGACGCGGATGGCACCGAGAGCCGCAAGCCGTGAAAGGCCGCGGCGGCGAGGGGGCGGCGGGCCACCGTCATCGGCCGGTCGAGCCGTGCCGGCCGCCCGTACCGTGGTGTCGTCCTAATCGCCGCCGGCCTCTCGGCCGGACGCGAGCGTACGCGCGCGTGGTGGCGATCACCGTCGGGTTCACGCCTGAGCGCCGTGCCGCCCGGCTCCTCGACGACGCGGGCGACCTGACCGCGTTCCCGCCGCACGCGCCCAGCATCGGGGACGATGCCCGCAGCGGGGAGTGATCGTGGCCGGGTACACGGCGGTCCCCGCGACGTGGCGGGCGTCCGGCCAGGGCATGGTCGGAGCATCCGTGCGGCTCGCGTCGGCGGTGGACCGGTTGTGTCGTCAGCTCAACGCGGTGGAGGGCTGCTGGGGCGATGACGACATCGGGCGGGCCTTCTTCAACGGGGACGCCAAGGCCGAGGGTTTCGGAGCCTGGCGGAATCAGGTGCTGGCCGCGGCGGCGGACGCGGTCAACCTGGTGCGCGCCACCGGGGGGATGCTGTCGGTCTCCGGGCGCAACTACGCGGTGGCCGAGGATGCCAGCACGGTCGGCGGCCCCCGGCCGGCCGGTGCGGACCAGGGCGCACTCGCGACGCTCGACCCGTACCGCCTGCCGTCGATCACCGCGCACTGGCTGAAGTCGGACCCGGAGCCGCCTGGGCACGTTCAGATGCTGCGGCTGATGGAGTGCCTCGTCGGCGGGTGCCAACTGCCGGACGGGAACCTGGCCGGGCTGGCGGCGATGCGCGACGCCTTCCACGCCGCCGCCCGCGCGATCGGTGAGGTCGCCACGGAGGTCCGCAGGCACGTTCAGGTGGTCACCGCGGACAACGCCGGAGCCGCCGCCCAGACGTTCGCTTCCTTCGCCGACGCACTGATCGGCGGCGCGGACGGCGGCGGCCTGCAATGGCTTTCCTCGAACTGCGACGGGCTCGGCGACTGGGTCGACACCCTGATCAAGGAGAAGCGCGCCGCCCGGCTCCAGTTCAACCTGTCCGTCACCTTCCTCAGCAGCATGTGGCTCGCCGCCATGATGATCTCCGCGCCCACCGGCGGAGGGTCGATCACCACGGCGCTCGCCGTCACCAGAGCCGAGGCCGCGGGCCTGCGCGCGATGATCTGGAGAATCGTCCGGTCGATGGCGATGGGTGCGGTCTTCAGCGGCGGCATGGACATGGCCGGGCAGTTCGCCCGCCGCAGCGAGGGCCTGCAAACCGGCTACGACTGGACCGAACTCGCCAAGGCCGGCGGCGAAGGCGCCATCGCCGGCCTCGTCATGGGCGGCGCCCACGAGTGGATGACCAACTCGAAGACCCCGTTCGCCACCGCGGTGGCCTCCTATCTGAAGGCCGGCGGCTTCACGGCCGGTGTGACCCGATTCGGCTTGTCCGGCGTCACCGGCACCGCGGGCAACGTCGCCGGGCAGGCCGCCATCGAACACCGCGTCGACCTCGTACAGGCCGCCGAGTTCGGCTTCGGCATGGCCGGCATCGAAAGCGCCAAGGAAGTCGCCGGCGCCGTCTTCAAGAGCAGCGGGCCACCTCCCGGCCTCACCGATCACGTCGTGACCTACCGCCTCGAACCTCCTGACCTGTCAGCGATGAACGACAAGGCAGGCGCCGACGCGCAGCCGATCTCGGCCGACGCCGAAGTCCGTACGGAATACGGCCGTACGACCGGCGGACCGGCCGACATCCGCCCCGCCGGCACCCGCCTGACCGAGACCCTGGCCGAGACCGGCCCGGCCGACACCTACCTGACCAACGCCCACCTGACCGAGACCGGCTTGGCCGACACCCACCTGACCGAGACCGAGACCGCACCGGCCGCCGGCACGGTTCCGCCCGCGCACGCCGCGGTGGAGAGCGTCGCCACCTCGGCACCGCACGTCGCCGACGCGGGGCCCGCGGTCGTACCCGGCGGCGGCCGCCCGAGCCTGGCCGACCTGCTGGGCGGCGACACGGCTCCCCCACCCAGCCGTACGGCAGAGGCCGGGCTCGCGCCGGTCGAGGGCCGGCAGGCCGCCGAGTCGGCGGTCGACCTCACCACACTCCACCGCGCCGCATCCGCTGAGGAGACGAACGGCGCTCCGGCGGGCGACATCCTCACGGAGCCGCCCGGCCTGGTCGGGACGGCGGGCCACGGCGAGACCGTAGGCGAGACGATGACGGAGACCGCCGGCGAGGTGGGACCTGCCCGGCCGACGCTCGAGAGTCGCGGCGGGCCCGTCACACACGACGCGACGACGGCCCGGCTCGACGCAACCGCTCCGCACGCGCCCGCCCTCGGCCCGGTACTGACCGGCGGCTCACCGGCCGGCACGCACCCCGTCCCGCCGGGCCACCCGGCCGAGCTCCGGCGGGGCCAGCCAGGTTCGGAAACGGGCCACGAGCGCTACGACCCCTACGACGATCTCGACGAGATCGATCTCCTCCGTACTCTGCCGCAGCAGCAGCGAGAGGCCGTGGAGCGACTCGTAGCCGACGGCGGCGTCCGCCGCCTGAACGAGGCCCTGGGCAGCGACGACCCGCACCTTCGCGCGGAGGCACAGACGTGGGCACGGAACGCGGTGGAGGGGCTGCAGGTCCTCCCCGACGAGGCGGCGACGCTCTATCACTACACATCCATGTCCGCCGACCGCCAAGCCGAGCTGAGACCTGGCGCCGACGTCACCATGTCCACCATGCTGGACGCCCAGCCGATCCACACCCCCGAGCACGGACGCCCGGTCGAGCTGATCATCCGCTCCCGCACCGGTAAGGACCTCTCCCCTCTCACCGGCCAGGATCAGATCGTGTTCGCGCCCGAGACGCGCTTCCGCGTGCTGGCCGTGGAACATGTCGAACTGCCGGTGCACCGCGAGCACGAGGACACCCTGCCGATCCACCGGGTCTTCCTCGCCGAGCTTCCCCAAGACGGCTCGCCGCTGCCCGGGACCGCCGAGCATTCGGGGCCGGGGATGACGCGGCGGCCCCTGGACGGACGGCTCCAAAACGTCTACGACCGAGCGCGCGAGTACACCGATGCCGGTGTCTCGTACTTCGATCCCGCCGACCCGAGATCGAGGCTGTTCTCCACGTCGGCCAAAACGGTACGGCCGATCGATGGCGTCTTCAGTTTCGATCTGCACACTGACACGGGGCTCGGACAGGTCGGCAGGGACTGGCTGGACGGGGCCGACCTCGCGGCGCTGCTCGGCCAGGAGACCGCGCTCACCGCACCACGCGGCTCCGACCGCCCCGTGATTCTTCGTTCTCTCGGTTGCAACAGCGGGCGCGGGCCGCATTCGCTCGCGCAGACCATCGCCAACGAGACCGGACGTATCGTCATCGCTCCGGACGCACAGGTGTGGGTGGACATCCACGGCACCGCCCAGGTGAGCAAGCCGAACGTCGGCCCCGACGGGCAACCCAGGCCCACACGTTTCCCGCCCGAGGGCGCGTGGCACATCTTCATCCCGGAGGAGGGCCACCGGGTGCCCGCCTTCCACGACCGGCCGGCGCCCCCAGAGGATCACGGCGGCGCTCGCTATACCGGCTCCCCCCATGATCCCGCCCTCACCCACGAGCCACCGCCGGCCCTCCACGAACTGCGGCGGACCGCTCCGGGGGACGGGACGCCCGACGAAAGGACCTTCGCCGAGTGGGGCCGCCGGGCCGGGGAGATCAGGGCGGCCCTGCCGCCGGCGGACGTGCCGTACGGCGGCCGCGTCACGGAGATGGCCGGCCAGCTCAACTACCGGACCGTCTTCGATCGGGACGCGAGCTTCGACGCCCAACCGGCCGTCACCCGATGGCTGCGTTCGGCACTGGAGTTCACGCACGAGCCGACCGGGATCCACACTGAGGTGACCGGGATCGAGTACGGCGAGGACTCCTTCCGCGTCGTGCTGGGTCTGGTCGACCGTGGCAACGCATCGGCGGGTCGCGCCGAAGCATGGGTCTTCACGAACATGGAGGGCCGCGACGGGCCGGTCGGTCACTACGTCAACTTCGAGATCACCTCGGCCGACCACCAAGGTCGCGGGCTCGGGACCGAACTCCAGCACCGGCTCGAGAACTGGTACATCGGCCAGGGGGTCGACGTCGTCACGACGCTCACGGACGTGGAGTCTCCCGCCGGCCGATACGCCTTCGCCCGATCGGGCTTCACGTTCGACGACAGGCAGTCGTTCGAGGAGGTGGTCGGCCACTTCCGCGCGAACGAGGGACGCATGTCCGAGGCGGGGCGCCAGGACTGGGCCGCGCTGGAGTTTCGCCTGACGCCCGAGGCGTTCGACCTCCACTATGGCGTCACCGCGTACGAGCTCAGCCGGATCGGCTGGGCGGACCGACGGATCGGCGCGGATGGCCGGCCGACCTGGGACGGCAGGCAGTTCCTGCTCGAAGGCCCCGCGTGGAGAGGCCAGAAGCACCTCCTGCCCGCCGAAGAGGGCGAGTACGGAGGCACGTACGGCGATCCCTCGGCCTCATACGACGGTGGCGGTCTGGACGGCCAGATCCTCGGCGACCGGTGGCAGCATCTCGCTCATGCGGATGCCGACATGTCGCCGGCGGCGGCCGCGCCGCCCGGTGAGCGACACGACGCCCAGGATCGGCAGCCGTCGTTCGAGGAGTGGGGCGACCGGGCGGCGGCGATCCGGGCGACACTGCCGCCGGACGGGCTTCCGTACGACGGCAACCTGCGCGACTTCCTCAGGACGGCCGCTCCCGGCGACCCGCTTCCTACCGAAATCCGGCACTGGCTTCATTCGATGCTGGAATTCGATCACCCGCAGAGCGGACTGCGGATGAAAATCCGCTTTTCCGATGTGGACTTCGAGAACGCCCTGTATCTCATGGGTGAACTCGTCGACTCCGCCGGTGAACATCAAGGACTGTTGCGCCTCACCCTTTATCCCGAAGGCGAGGCCCCCTACCTGAACATCGACCGCGTCGAGATTGTGGACAATTCTCAGGGGCGCGGCGTCATGGCCGGTCTGGTGGAGCATTGGGGAAACTGGCTCATCGGCCAGGGGATCCATGAGATGAGAGTTGAAGCCAACATCGACGCCGGGGGCTATGCCTGGCTACGCTACGGTTTCGATTTCGATCCCCGACTCGGTTACGAGGAGAGCGGTCTAAAAGAAATCGTCGCCGCCTTGAACCGCGCCGCCAGGCACGGGGAGCTGTCCGCGGAGGGACTCCGGGACTGGGAAGCGCTGGCTCACCGCGCCACGGAGGCGGCGTGGAACACACCGGACCGCATCACGGCGCAGGAGATCGGCCGCATCGGATGGGACGCCCGACGACTCGACGGGCGCCACCTGACCTGGGACGGCAAGGCGATCCTCCGCCTCAGCAAGTGGCAGGGCGTACTAGCTCTGGAACCCTCCGGCCGGCACCTCGACCCGCCCAGCGACGGCCCGAACGGCGCCGGCGGGCACCTCCCCGGCACGCCGCCCCCACCGCCGACGAGCGGTCCGTCCGGCGGCGGCCGTCCCCTTGACTCATCGTCTGACACATACTCCGGCGCACACCACGGAGACGCCGACCTCCCGCCACTGCCGAGACGGATGTCCGCCCATAGGTCTTCCGCCCGCTTCGCCACGCCCGAGCACTACCTGAGCGTGGCCGACCATACGCCGCTGCTTCCCCCCCACTCGCCGGAGGCAGTCGACGCAATGCGTGGTGTGTACGCGCACACGCTTGACCCGCGGCAGGCCCTGCGGGCTTCGGAGTGGGCCGGGTTGCGATCCTCCGCCGGTTACCAGGTCATCCGCGCACATACGGAAATTGCAGCGTTCGAGGCCTCGTCCGACGTCGAGGTACGCCGGATCAAGGTCGCCATTCCCGGCGGAACCGAACGGACGATCACCGAGTACACGCTGAGGATCAAACTTCTCGTGGATCCCGGCACGACGATGTCGGACGAGGAGTTCGTGCGCGCGCAGGCGAACGCACGCAACGGTGTCGACCTCTACTACAACCATCAGCACACCCTGCGCGACGGTTCACAGTTCCATCTGCGACTCGAGTTCGTGCAGGCCGAACCGACCGCCGCGGCCTCCGCGAGAGTGACGCTACGGCCTGGTCAGGGGCTTGAAGCGGGGGACCGTATCGACGTCATCAACTGGCACGTCGACATGCCACTGGGTGTGTTCGCGCACGAGATCGGGCATCACCTGGACTTCGGCGATGAATACGGGCATCCCGGCAGACTCTACCGCCGGACGCTGACCGCGCCCGAGACGCAGGTCGACGGCAGCCTGATGGCCTGGGCCCGGCTGCACTGGACCGACGGCGGCGCCGACGCGCGGCGCATTCACCCGTACATGCTGGACCACAACGGCAACGCGGTGCCCGCGCTGTCCGCACTTCGAGATCGCCATCTGGACCAGCTTCATCAGATGGCCGACGCCTCCGGTGCTTCCAGCTTCGGTTCGATCCCGGCCCAGGACATCGAGCCTCGTACGGCCCTGGTGAGGGAAGCGGGGCCGTCGCGGATCCATACGGCCGACACGCTCCGGCTCCCCTACCACGTCGCACGGCTGCTCGCCCTGCCTGCGGAGGGCGGCGCACCGGGGACGCACCGGTTCCCCACCGACGGGCTTGACGTGGTCGACCTCGCACGACGTCTCGACCAGATGCACGCCGTGTTCACCCTGTCCGGCGATCACATTCCGCTGGAGCGGCTGACCGGTGACCATCTCGCGTACACCCGCGCGCTGGTCGACGTCGCGCACGGGCTGTACGGCATCAGCCCGGAGGTACCGCTCTCCGTCGCCGATCTCAACCGGCTACGCCTGCTCTCGGACTTTCTCGGTCCCACGGACGGATCGCGACCTGACCCACAGGTCATCGGCCATCAGGTCCGCGAGGTGCTGGGCCTTGGCCCAGACCCGCCGCTGCCACCCCGAGCGGTCGAAGGCTTGGCCCGGCTGATCGAACGGTTCGTCGCGGAGGGCGGGCAGCGCGCCGCGAACGAGACCCATGCGCAGACGCTGAGGAGGGGGGCGAACGAACTGTTCGGCACATCCGAGCCGGCCGAGGCCGTGCATCTTCTCGCCCTCGCCGCTGAGAGCGACTATCCCCTGCCGGACGCCGACGCGAGGACCTTCTTCCGTGCAGTGGTGCTGCGAGCCATCGAACTCCATGGACCCGGCCACACCGACGCGGTGATCCAGGCAAGCGAGGTCGCCCGGATGCTTCGCCTCGAAGGGAACCTCTGGGCGACCCCCACCCCCGACGACTTCCTCGACCTCGCGAGATTCGGCTCCGCCTATGAACTGCGCGGCTCCCGGTCGAAAGGCACCGGCTAGCGGCCGGTCGTCAGGGGACGAGCAGGCCGTCCTCGGTGACGACGTAGAGATCGCCCGACGCCGAGAACGTCACCGCCAGCGGTGTCCGCGCCAGCTTGGCCGTGCCGACGCTCGTGCCGGCGAGCGGGTCCCAGACGCGCAGCGCGCCGTCGTCGGATCCCACGGCCAGCACCGTGCGTCCGCGCGCGGCGCCGAAGCACAGCGTACGTACGAAGCCGTCGTTGCCCGGCAGTACGGCGACCTCCGCGCCGGTCTCGGCGTCCCACAGCCGCACAGCGCCGTCGTAGCTGCCCGAGGCGATCACCGGCCGGTCCTCCACCGTCCCGAACGCCAGGGAGTACACCGGGTAGGGGTGGCCGTAGATCACGCGCAGCGGGTCGCCGGTGGCGGCGTCCCATGTGCGTACGGTGCGGTCGTAGCCGCCGGAGGCGATGACGATCCGGCCCCCGACCTGGCCCGTCACCACGGACGTGACGCCGCCGCCGTGTCCCGTGAGGCGCAGCAGCGGCATGCCGGAGGTCGCGTGCCAGGTGCGTACGGCGCCGTCACCGCCGCCGGAGACCAGGATGCCGATCTCACGTACGGTGGCGAACCGTAGCGCGAGCACCTGCCCGGTATGGGGCGTCGGCAACTGCGTCAGCTCACCGCTCGCGAGGTCGTGCACGCGCACCGCGCCGTCGCCGGTCCCGCACATCACCGCGGGCGCGCCGTCGGCGAAGCCGAACGCCACCGAGCCCACGGCGCCCCCGTCGGGCGCCAGTTCGTGCACCGCCGTGCCGTCGGCGGCGTCCCAGACGCGCAGGGTGCCGTCCCGGTGGCCCGCGGCGACGAGCGTACG
Source organism: uncultured Actinomycetota bacterium (assembly GCA_963799975.1). GTDB lineage: Bacteria > Actinomycetota > Actinomycetes > Streptosporangiales > Streptosporangiaceae > Actinoallomurus. The sequence goes on from CAWCZF010000006.1 coordinate 4,067,926, forward strand.
GCCGCCGGTCCGGTCCGCGGCGACCGACGCGACCGACGAGCCCGCGTCGCCCAGCACGCGCAGGGCCGTGCCGTCGCCGGCGTCCCACACGCGTGCGGTGCCGTCGCCGCCCGCGGTGACCAGCACCGGCGTCTCTCCGAGCGACGCCGCGGCGAGGCCGCCCGGCCAGTCGTCGGCGGCGGACCAGGCGGCCAGGGGCGTGCCCGCGACCGGGTCCCAGGTGCGTACGGTGCCGTCGAGGGCGCACGAACCCAGCGCCGGCCGTCCGGCCACGGTCGTGAACGCCAGCCCGGTCACACTCGCGGTGTGCCCCGCGAGGGCGTGCAGGAGGTCGCCGGTCACCGGGTCCCAGACGCTTACGGTCGCATCGACTCCGGCCGCGGCCAGGAGTCCACGCTCGCCGAGGCCCGCCAGGGCGATCGCGTTCAGCCAGCCGTCCGTGCCGGTGAGCGCGTGCAGGCACCGGCCGGTGGCCGCGTCCCAGACCCGTACGACGCCGTCGCCGCCCGCGGCGGCCACCAGGTCCAGGTCGGCGATCCGCGCGGCGCAGACGTCGTTCGCCGAACCCGCCGACCCCGGCAGCGCGCCCAGCGCCGCCATCGTGTCCACGCCCCAGACCCGTACGTCGCCGTCCGCACCGGCCGAGTAGAGCAGCCCGCGGCCGTCCACGGTGCCGGTGGCGACGGCGCGCACCGGCCCTGCGTGGCCCGTCCTGGCGTGCAGGCTCGCGCCGTCGCGCGGGTCCCAGACCCGGATCACCTGGTCGTCCCCGCCGGTGGCGACGAGCTCGCGGCCGCCGGGCGTGCCGAGGGCGAGCGCGCGTACGGGGCGGTCGGCGCGTGCCGCACCGCCCAGCGGCCGGCTGTCGGGCACCGTGGACAGCTCAAGACTCAGGTCCCGCCGGACCAGCGCGTACGCGTGCCCGCCCCCGACTTCGCCGAAGTCCGCGGCGGCGGACGCCGTGGCCTCGGGCCCGGGCTGGGCGGCGTCGCGTACGGCCCGGTGGGCGACCGGGGGCAGATCGTCGGCGGTGGCACGGACGGCGCCGTCGCCGACCTGGCCGACCAGGGCGTCCAGGATGCGGAACACCGCGCCGAGGCCGGCCTCCTCGGCGGCGTGCCACTCGATCGCCAGCGCACCCACCGGCTCGACGCCGTAGACGACGATCTCGCGCATCGTCGCGTCGGGCGGTGGCATCGGCGGAGGCCCGGCCGCCGGGAAGGGCGCGCCGCGCAGGGCGTCGAGCAGCCGCGGCCAGACGACGGGATCGAGTTCGGCGGTCCAGGCGCGTACGCCGTCGTGGCGATGGTGTTCGAGACGAGCCGTCGCGTCGGCCAGTACGGTCAGCTCGAAGCGGCCGAACGGGTTCACCGGAGAGAACGGGTTCCCCGCCCCATAGCGAACTCCGGCGGCGGCCTCACCCCGCCCAGCCACGAGAAGCGCCTCCCTCGTCCACCGCTCTGCCTCATCCGACCCTGCGGCGGATGTTCCGAGGTTACCGGGGGTGCGGGCCGTCCCAGCCGGGAACCTGCCGGATGTCACGTATCGCCCTCTAGGCTGTAGTCAGCGAGGTCAGGACCATCCGGCCGGAGACAGAACGCGAGGGGCGTTGATCACTCAAGAGGAGCTGGAGCGGGAGCGGCGGCGATCACTCGGCCGGCTCGCGCAGGTGCACCGCGAGTGGACCAAGCGGCATGCCGCGGACGCTCCGTTCAACCCCGAGCACGCGAATCCCGGGCCCAAGGGCACCGACTATCCCCTGCACCACCTGGACGTCTCGGCGACGATGGAGCAGGAAGAGGAGTTCCAGCGGCTGGCCGCCGAGGCGATGGCGCCCTTCCAGCGCATGGCCGAGGAGTACGCCCGCCAGCGGCGGGCGGCCGACGCCGGCTAGAAGGGGGTTCGACGGGATGACGGACGTCAAGGTCGCGCGGGTCTTCGACGGGCTCGACGGCACCGGCGAGCCACGTTTCGCACCCGATCACCCGACCGTAGGCGACCCCGCCGAGCGCGAGCGTACGCTGGCGTACCTGAACGCGGGGCGTCCGATCCTGATGACCACCGCTCTGGAAGTCGATCGGATGGACCGCTCGCGCGGCGAGGCCGTGCCGCTCAGCTTCCGTACGGACGGCGCCTGGATCTGGACCGACTCGGTCGCCTACTACCTGGAGGTCCACGGCCTCGCGCCCGACCCGGACCTGACGGCGCACATCGCCGCACATGAGTACGCCTGCCCGGCCGTCGACGACGCCGCGGCGGCACGCGCCCTCCGCGCGCTCTACCGGCCTCCCGCCGCGTACGAGGCGACGGCGGCCGGCAGCGGCGAGTCGCCCGACTTCACGGTCACCGGCGGTCACCTGCCGCCGATCACGCTGACCGGCCCGAACGGCGCCACGCTCGACGTGGCGCCGGACCTCACGCCGGAGGAGTTCGAGATCTTGGAGCGGATGCGGCGTGACCTGGGCGAGCCGCGCACCGGAGCCTGAGGCCCGGCCGCGCGCACGAACCGGAAGTGCCACGCGGAAGGGCGGCGCACCCACAATGACGTGCGCTCACCCTGATCGGGTGTAGCCCGTTACGATCGGGTTCGTGGCCGATTCTCCCGCGATATCCCGACGTCGGGTGCTTCTCGTGGTGCTGGTCGCACTGGTCGTGCTGATCGCGGTGACCTGGGCGGCGGGCGGACTGCGCGCGCGGCGGGGCGGGCCGGCCGCCGTACGGGCCGGCAAGACCGTCGGCCAGGGCCTCTTCGACGTCCAGGTCATGGACGCGCGGGCCGGCCGGATGAAGATCAACCCATTCGATCCACTGGCGAACCTCCTCGTCGTACGGATGCGGGTCACCAACCTCGGCGAGCAGACGTACGGCGTCTCCACGTTCCTCGGCGGCGTCGCCGTCGAGCCCCGGCGCGGCCGCTACCTCGAAGCCGACCTCGTGCGCTCGCGCGGCGACATCCAGGGCCAGGCCACCTCCAGCATCCACCCGCGGCTGCCCGTCGTGGTGCAGATCGTCTGGCCGCTCGGCGACGCCGTCCCGCGTACGGCGACCGTGGCGCTGCGCAAGTGGGACTACGGCCAGGGCTTCACCACCAACACCTTCTACTGGAGCGTGGCGAAGAACTCCCCCGTCACCGCCGAGGTGTCCATGCCCGTACGCGCGGGAGCGACGTCGTGAGCCCGCTGCGCGTCCTGTCCGCGGTGCTGACCGCGGGCCTGATGGCGCTGGCGATGTGGCTCTACAGCTTCAAGCCGCACATCGAGGACAAGGAGCAGAAGCCGATCACCACCAGCGGACGCATCGGCGCGGTCGTCTCCAACCGGGTCTTCAGCGTCAAGGTCGGCACGGTCGACGTGGCCGGCACCATCACCAAGCCGTCGTACCCGTCGCCGGAGGTCATGCCGAGTCTCGGCCTCTTCGTGATCGTCCACCTCGACATCAAGAGCAACGCCAAGCCGTTCCAGCCCGGGCACGTACGGCTCGCCACCCGCGGCGGCGTGTCCTACGACGAGACCGGCCGGCCGGCCATCTCCAGCCTGGGCAATGACTACCAGCCGATGCTGTGGGCGCCCGCGACGTACATCTTCGAGATACCCAAGAACCGGCTCGCCGGCGCGCGGCTGGTCGTCGGTGAGGCGAGGCTGCTCCAGCAGTTCAGCGCGGAGACCTCCGTCGACCTCGGCATCGACGGCGACACGGCCGCACGGCTGAGCGCCCATCCTCCGGCGTACGCGCTGAAGACGACATGAACGGCGACCCGCTGGAGTGGACGGTACGCGACCCGCTCGAGGAGACCGTGCCGGATCCGGTCGAGCGCAGACGCCGCCTGAGCCCCGGGCGACGACGCGCGGTCGAGGCGGTCGCGCTGGCCGTACTGGCGCCGGGGCTGCTCGCGACGCAGTGGGTGGACAACGAGCATCAGTCGCGGTCGTACCAGACGCGCGAACAGGTCACCGTCGTCGCCCGCGGCGGCACCGGGACGATCGAGCGCGTCCAACTCCGGCTCCTCGGCCGGGACACGACCGGCGCGCAGCGTACGCCCACGACGCCGGCCGGCGCGGTCTCGGTCAAGCTCGTCGTGCAGGCGCGGCCGCTCGACGCCAAGGGCGCCAAGAACCTGGACTCCCTCGGCTTCACGCTGCGCGACCGCGCCGGGCACGTCTGGACGGCGGACGGCGGATTGGACCTGGACAAGGAGCCGGCGGCCGGCGCGCAGACTCAGCTGACGATCACCGGGGACGTGCCGGCGGCCCTGGCCGGCTCGGTCGTACTGGAGGCCCGGCCGGGGCAACTGACCCTGCGAGCGGCCGACGGATGGACCCCGGTTCTGCGGTTCGCCCACTGACCCGCGCGACGACCAGGTCGAACGCGGCCGCCAGCAGGCACACCCGCAGCATCTGGTGCACGAGGTCGACGCCGAACTGGAGGGCGTCGATCCGGATCATCCAGTAGTCGATCGGGTGCGGCCCCACCAGCCGGTAGACGCCGCGCTGGGCCAGCAGGGCGAGATCGTCGAGGCCGGCCAGCAGGACGCAGAACACCGCGAAGGGCAGCAGGCCGGCGCGCACGACCATGCGGAAGCCGAAGAACGTCGGCAGCCACTTGTCCCGCAGCTCACGCGTGGCGACCTCCCACGGCGTACGCGGGCGGTCCATCCCGCTCGCCGACTGGAGCCGCCGGCCGACCTTGCCCTGGCCGAGCGCGGTCTCCTCGTCGGCCTGTACGCCGAGCACCACACCGGCGATCACCAGCCATACGAGGCCGCCGAGCACCGCCGCCTTGAACGATGGCCACAGCGCGTCGAACCAGCCGAACGCCGGGCCGGTGAGGTCGCCGAGCCGGCCCCAGGCGACCCGGCTCTGGAGCCAGCTCGTGAACCCGTTCCGCGCCTTGTTGACCGAGAAGATGCCGAACAGCGTCCAGTTGACCTCGAACAGCGCGACCATGACCGCGCCGGCGCGCGTCCACCGGGGCTCCAGCCAGCGCTCGGCGACGAACTTCAGCACCAGGAAGCCGACCGTGAGCGCGATCGCGACCCAGACGCGGTCGCCGAGCGCGATGATCAGCTTCATCGCCTGGAGCTGCCCCTCGAGGCCGCCCTGCGCGTTGCCCCGGCCGGCCGCCGACTGCTCGAACGCCTTGGCGTCCTCGCTGTACCAGTTCCAGGCCAGGTAGAAGATCATGAAGGGCAGCACCGCGCGGGTGAACGCGTCGAGGATGGTCTCTTCCTCGGCCGCCGCCCACGAGGTGATGGACTCGTCGAACTCACGTTTCCGTACGGCGGGCAGGCCGTTCTTGACGCTGTGCAGCATCGCGACGGTCACGCCGAGCGAGGCCATGACGATCAGGCTGAGCACGAGGATCGGCACGGTCGCGTGGTCAAGGCCGAAGTGGTATCCCCCAAGGAACAGCGCGTAGCGCAGGATCTGGCCGACCGTGTACCAGAGCGCGAGTGGCACCGCGAAGCGCGCGGCCAGCCGAAGCGTGGTCCACGGCAACGTCACAGGGGACAAACGGAGCACAATACGCGATCGTAACGGTTGACCGCCCGGTCCGTGGGCCTGCTTTGTTCCTGGCCGGAAAGGCGACGACCCCGCCACCTCCCCGGCTCCGGTTCCGGTGGGGTGGACGGGGTCGCCGTCGTCTCGTTAGATCGCGACCTTGAGGTTGGCGATCTCGCCGATCTGCGCGGTCACGGCCTGGTCGATGCTGACCCCGCCGGGCGCGAGGACGCGAATGGTCCACTCGCCCGGTGCGGCGAAGAAGCGGAAGACGCCCTCGTCGCTGGTCACGACCTCGCCGGTGAACTCACCGGTCGAGTCGAGCAGCCGCGCGTACGCGCCGGGGACGACGTCGCCCGCGCGCTCGACGGTGCCCTGGATGACCGCCTCGTTGTTCAGGTCCACAGTGGCGGGCAGGCTCGCCGTCTGAGCCGGTGCCCCGCAGCCGTCCGTCATTTTGCCTCCCCAAGCTCGATCGGCACGCCGACGAGCGATCCGTATTCGGTCCAGGAACCGTCGTAGTTCTTCACGTCCGGCAGGCCGAGCAGCTCGTGCAGGGCGAACCAGGTGTGGGACGAGCGCTCGCCGATGCGGCAGTAGGCGATCGTCGCCTTCGACAGGTCAACGCCCGCCTCTTCGTAAAGCTTCCGCAGCTCCTCGTCGGAGCGGAAGGTGCCGTCGTCGTTGGCCGCCTTCGACCACGGGATGTTGCGTGCGGTCGGGATGTGACCCGCGCGCTGCGCCTGCTCCTGCGGCAGATGCGCCGGAGCGAGCAGCTTGCCGGAGAACTCGTCGGGCGAGCGGACGTCGACGAGGTTCTTGTTGCTGATGGCGTCGACGACCTCCTCGCGGAAGGCGCGGATCGAGGCGTCCTGCTCCTGCGCCGCGTAGGTGGTCTTCGGCCGGGACGGCACGTCCTCGACCAGGTCGCGGGAGTCCAGCTCCCACTTCTTGCGGCCGCCGTCGAGCAGCTTGACGTTCTGGTGGCCGTAGAGGCGGAAGTACCAGTACGCGTACGCCGCGAACCAGTTGTTGTTGCCGCCGTACAGTACGACGAGGTCGTCGTTGGCGATGCCCTTCTCGGACAGAAGGGTCTCAAAGCCGGTCTTGTCCACGAAGTCACGGCGTACCGGGTCCTGCAACTCGGTCTTCCAGTCGACGCGTACGGCGCCACGGATGTGGCCCTTCTCGTACGCGCTGGTGTCCTCGTCTACCTCGACGAGGACGATCCCAGGGTCATCGAGGTGCGCCTGCACCCAGTCGGCGTCGACCAGGACGTCGGAGCGGCTCATGCTGTTTGTCCTCCTAGTTGGAGTGGCAGTTCGGTCTTCGGGCACTCGCGGCATGGCCACGTGCTGAGCGAGCTGGTCCGTTAGGACGTGACTCGCCCAGGGGTGAGCCGGCGAATGAGCAGATAGGCCTCACAACCCAGGCACAGCCCGAAGGCCGCGTTGAGGAAGGCCGCGATCAGCGCGAACGCCGTCGCGGTCATACCCAGCGCCGGAACCCCCAGGGCGTAGCCCAGCACTCCCGCCAGCGCGAACACCGCGCCGACCCCCTGCGCGAAACGGGGCGGCGCCTCGAACTCGAGCTCCTTGGGCGGACCGAGCCGAGGGCGGACGAGTGCCTGGTAGATCAGACCGTAGGGCGCGCTGCGGAGCCCGAACGCGGCTCCGAGTGCGAACACGGCGGTCTGTGCCGCCAGCAGCGGCCAGCTGCTGGTCACCAAGACGACGATCAGGACAAGCGATGTGAGGATCGCGCTGAACCGCGGTCCTCTGGGATCGACCTGCATCGGGCGATGCTCCTGGTGACGGCGAGTGAGACGGGCTGGGGCCTACTGACTCAGGCCGTACGACAGAGCGCGGTGGCGACGCGGCAGAAATCGACCGCCCGTCGCTTGGTAAGCAGCTCTGTCCAGGAACGCACGGACACGATAGTAGGCGGCGTCTCGCCCGGCGTAAAACGCCATCTCGTCTGTCGAGATACCGAAGTCCACCGGACCTGCGAAATCAACCCTACGGAACGATCGAGAACACGCCACCGCACCGCGGCCGTACGACGCTGAAGTGACGCCGGTCGAGCGTCGCCAGTTCTTTGATGCCGAGCCGCTCGGCAATGGCCACGACGGAAGCGTCGACGGCCCCTAGCGGAAGATCCGCATACGTCCCCACCAGTTCGGCCATCCTGGTGAGGTCTGACGGCACGGTCGGCACGAGGTCGAGTTCGCCCGCGGCCAGCGCTTCGAGAAACCGCACCTCCGCCGTTACATCGCGGCTCCGTTTGTCCAGGAGATAGCAGACCTCGGTGAGGACGGGAGCCGGAACCGCGAGGGGGCCACGGTGCCAGGTGAGGAGATCACGGCACCGCTCATGCTCTTTGTCGTTGTCGTTCAGCGCCGCAACCAGCGGTCCCGTATCGAGCAGCAGGGTCACCCAAGAGATTCAACCCGGCAATCTGACGCGGCGTGCGAGAATCGCGACAATCAGTGACCGAAGTCTCGGCGCAGGAGATCCTCGGAACGTTCGGCGAGGTCGGGCTCCGCGTGGATGAGCCCGATGAACGAAAGGTGGCGTGGGACGGGCCGTACCCGGCCGCCGAGCTCGCCCTCCTGATCCTCCTGGTCCTTCACCAGGCGGAGGAGATGCCGACGGATCTCCTTGGCCTGGCCCGGGGTCAGCCGGTCGACCAAGCGGTGGAGATCCTCATCATCGCGTGCAGCGGTCACTCTCCGAATCTACCCGGGAACACCATGGATGGTTGGGAAAACCAATCCCCGATTTTCGGGGTTGGTCTTCACGCTGTGCCTCTCAGGCGGCGGCTTCGCCCAGGGCGGCGAGGATGTCGGTCTTGCGCGGCAGGCCCGAGCCCCGGCGTACGATGCCGCCGTTCGCGTCCAGCACGAGGACCGTCGGGGTGCGCAGGACGTTCAGGCGGCGTACGAGGTCCAGGTGGGACTCCGCGTCGATCTCCACGTGGGCGACGCCCTCGACCAGGTCCGCGACCTCGGTCAGGATGCGGCGGGTCGCGCGGCAGGGGGCGCAGAAGGCCGTCGAGAACTGGACGAGCGTCGCCCGTTCCCCCAGCGACGCGCCCAGCTCGGCCGCGTCCAGACGCTCCACGTCCGCTCCCTCCCTGCCTGCGGCGGATCCGCGCAGGACGCCGTTGCGGCTCCGCCATACGAGGCCGAGTCCGAGGGCGAAGACGAGCGCCGCCGCCGCCGCGTACACACCGGTCATCGACGACAAGGCGCCCGCCTCCCTCAGAGCTTCACGTGCAACAGCCTCTTCCCCTCTACCGTACGGACCTCGACCGAGGCGATGTCACGCTTCTGGATCATCGATGAGCCGAAGAAGCGTGCCGAGCCCAGGTACTGGACCTCCCAGCCGCCCGCGATGTCGGTGTTGCCCTTCCGGTCGATCACGATCAGCCGGCAGCGGGTCTCGGCGGGTGCGCCGGTCAGGCGCACCGAGAAGGCGGTGCCCCAGGCCTTCGGCTGCATCGCGATCTCCGCGCGTACGCCGGTGGCGGGGTTGGTCCCGTCGACCGTCGTGGTCGGGGCGGCCGAGGGTGTGGTCCCCGCGGTCGGAATCGCCACCGGCGGCCTGGGTGCGGTGCCGCCGCCCGTGTCGGTCGCCAGCCGCACGCCCACGCCCGTGCCGACCACCAGGACCGCGGCGGCCGCGACCAGCGCGAGGATGTTCCTGCGCCGGTGACCGCGGCTCTCCCCGGCCGCCGTGGCCAGGATCGATTCCAGGAGTTCCTCCGGCGGCGGGCCGAACTGCTCGATCTGGTCCTCGGTGATCCGCCCGAGCATGGCCGGCAGCCCGGCCAGCGACGCGAGCTCGTCGCGGCACCGCACACAGGTGCGCAGGTGCTCGTCGACCAACGCGCGTTCGGCGGGCTCGATGGCGCCGAGGACGTACACGCCGAGCGAGATCCGCAGACGGGAGCATTCGGTGCTCGATGTCATGGCGCCAACCCCCGTTCTTCCAGTGCGAGTTTGAGCGCTCGCAGCGCGTAGTAGGACCGGGACTTCACCGTGCCGGGCGGCACGCCGAGGGCCGCCGCGGCCTCGGCGACCGACCGGCCCCGGTAGTAGGTCTCGACCAGCACCGACCGGTGCTCCGGGCTCAGGTCCGCGAGTGCCTCCGCGAACGTCCACGACTCGAGCGCGCGGCCGATCTCATCGGTCGCCGGGATGGCCGCGAGACCGGCCTCACCGGCCTCGGGTGGTCGGGACTGCCGCGCCCGATGGGCGTCGACGACCAGATTGCGTGCCACCGTGAACAGCCATGGCCGTATCGGGCGGCCCTCCAGGGCCTCGGGATGACGCCAGGCACGCAGCAACGTCTCCTGGACCACGTCTTCCGCCTGATGCCGATCACCTTCGGTCAGGCGGAGGACGTACCCCAGGAGCGGCCCCCCGTGTTCGGCGTACAGAGCGCGAAGCAGGCGCTCGTTCGCTGTCGCTCCCACACTTCAGACACGTATCAAATCGGCGGCCGGTTCACCGGGACGCGCGCGTATTTGGGAACGATCCAGGGCGTCTGACCTTCTCGGTCGCCCGATGATCAGTGCTCATTGAGGCTCTCGAGGTTCACGTGCCGCCCGGTGGTGGTGACGCGCAGCCCGTCGGGGCCGACCTGTACGTCGCTGATCGTGGTGTTCCGCGGGAGCCCCTTCACCGGCATGGTGAACGAGAACGCCTGCTGGACGAGGGCGACCGGGAGCGTGGCGCCGCCCGCGTTCACCGTCTCCGGCACGACGCGGATGTTGCGGCCCGAGGGCCGTACGGTCACCGTCGCGGTCAGCGTACGGGTGAGGCCGAGGACGGTCACCGGTCCGTGCACCTGAAGGGCCTTGCCCTTGGCCGACACCTTCATCCCGCGCGGCGCCTGCTTGTTCACGTCGGCATAACCCACCGTCGCGGTGGAGGTCGCCGTGTCGGCCACCATCTTGGACGCGTCGCCGTGCAGGGCGTCGGACAGCGGCGCGCGTACGCCTTTGAGCGTGACCACGGTGCCGGTGAGGTGCACGCCGAGCTGGGTGATGTCGCCGACGTTGACGTCGATCTCGCCGTACTTGCCGCGCATGGCCTGGGTCAGGAACGGGAAGCCCTTGATCTTGACGGCGGGCTTGTGGTCGAGGCCGTACTGCGTCGCCACGTTCTTGGCGATCTCGTCCTGCGCGACGACCAACCCGATCCGATCGGCGGCGATGACCAGCCCGATCAGGAAGATCAGGAAGATCACCAGTCCCTTGCGCATGTCTCTCCCGTCGCCGATTCGCGATCACACTACCGGCGGCGGTGCTCCGGCCGAGTCACCTTGCGTACCGACGTTCTCGCGGCCGCCGTCGCTCCGCGGAGCGACGACGCGGGCCGCCCGCGTGCTACGCGCGGCCGCCCGCGAAGGGCGGCAGGACCTCGACCGTCGCACCCTCGTGGAGTCGGACCGAGGCGAGGTCGCGTGCGCCGGCGGGCGCGCCGTCGACCAGGAAGGAGCTGCGGGCGAGCACGCGGCGGAACTCCTCGCCCCGCCCGGCCGCAGCGGCACTCAGCGCCTCCTCCAGCGTCGCGGCCTCGAAGCGCTCCTCGGCGACTCCGGCCGCGGCACGCGCGGCGGCCCAGTATCTGATCAGGCCCTTCGCCATGGCGTCCCTCCCGTGGTCTACACCACTCAGTGATGAGCCGTCGCCCGTCATTCGATATCCTTGCGCAGGCAGGGATCCCGGCAGCGTCGCCCTTGGATCCTCGACGTCTTTTCGGGCCGCCAAACGAGGAGGCCGTATTGAGCACTCTGCTCCTGCTGACCAATGTGCTCGAGCCGTCCGACGAAGTCCTGCCGGCGCTCGGGTTGCTGCTGCATTCGGTACGGGTGGCCCCGGCCGAGGGCGCGGCTCTCATCGACGCGCCGCCGTGCGACGTGGTGATCGTGGACGCGCGACGCGATCTCGCCCAGGCCAAGAGCCTGTGCCGGCTGTTGCGCACGACCGGCCTGGACGCGCCCCTGCTCGCGATCGTGACCGAGGGTGGCCTGGCCGCGCTGACGCCCGAATGGGGCCTCGACGACGTGCTGCTCCAGACTTCGGGACCGGCGGAGGTGGAGGCGCGGCTGCGGCTGGCGGTCGGGCGCTCGGCCACCGCCGAGCCGGACGAGGTGCCCGGTGAGATCCGCAGCGGCGAGCTGACGATCGACGAGGCGACCTACAGCGCCCGGCTGCGCGGCCGCGTGCTGGACCTGACGTTCAAGGAGTTCGAGCTGTTGAAATACCTCGCGCAGCACCCGGGCCGGGTCTTCACTCGCGCCCAGCTGCTGCAGGAGGTGTGGGGATATGACTACTTCGGCGGCACCCGCACGGTCGACGTTCACGTACGGCGGCTGCGGGCCAAGCTGGGCCCGGAGTACGAATCCCTGATTGGAACGGTCCGCAATGTCGGCTACCGATTCGTGCCCGACCACCGGGCCGAGGAGGCCGCGGCACACCACTGATCGTCAGAGTCCGCGCAGGCAGAGCACGTACGCGGGGCTGGGATACCAGACCGCGTAGGTGTATCCGGTGGACGCGCACCGCCGCGTGTTGGTGGTGTCGTCGATACGGTCGAGCACCCGGTAGTGGCCCGGCGTGCACCTGGCCATGTACAGACGCGGGTGCGAGTAGCTCCCGGTGTTGCGCACGCAGTCGCCCGGCTGGGGGTTGAACGCCGGCGAGTAGCTCGGCGGCGTGGTCGGCAGGTCGGGTGGCGTGTAGGGCGTGAAGCTCGGCAGGGCCGGCGGGCTGAACACCGGCGGCGTGGGCAGGTCCGGCGGGCTGAAGTGGGTGATGCCGGGCTCTGCCACGGGCGGGGCCACCGCGTCGTTGTCGTCATCGGACAGATACCACAGGCCCACCCCGCCCCCGAGGAGCAGGACGAGGATCACGCCGATGACGGCGATCACGGTGCCGCCGTTGTTCGGCTTGCGCGGCGGCCCCGGCGGGCCGGGCGGCCCCCATCCCGGCGGGCCCTGCGGAGGGCCGTACATTCCCGGGCCCGGCGGCGGACCGCCGTACGGTGGCCCGCCGTACGGCGGTTGCGGCGGTTGCACGGCGACTTACCCCCCATAAGCGTAAATTTCGGACGATCGTATCCGCTCTACGGATCACGACGAAGCCGAACTACGACGCTCGACCGGACGGTTCGGTTCCGTAACCGCCGAGGGGTTTCCATCCGTTGCCGGGGAGGGTCCTACACCCCCTGATCCGGCTGGTGCATCAGGGTTGCCGCCAGGGAGACGACGGCTCCTGCCCGGGCGGCGGCTCCTGCCCGGGCGGCGGGCCCTGCCCCGGCGGCGGGCCGTAACCCGGCGGCGGACCGCCGTACGGAAGCCGGGGCGGCGGACCGTACGGCGGCTGCGGCGGCGGGCCGTGCGGTCCGGGGCGCGCCGCCGAGCTGTTCCGGCGCGAGGCTGACACCACGACCAGGATCACGACGGCGATCAGCGCCAGCAGGACCACGGTGCCCAGCACCATGACGGGGGTGACGGCCATGTCGAGACCTCGTTCTCCGGCTCATCACGAGCCCCGGGGGGGTTGCGTCCACGTGCGGACCAGTATGACCGGTCACCCGGTTTCTCTTCTCCTACGAGTCAGCGATGCCGGTACGGCCCGTACGGGAAGTCCTGTTGCGTGGCGGGCTCGGGCTCGGCCGGGGCACGGCGTGACTCGTGCGACAGCGCCCCGTACGACGGTGGTCGCGCGGCGGGCAGTGCGAGCTGGCGGCGCGGCGCGAGGACGAGTTCCTGCGACGGCCTCGGCTCGGCGGGCCGCCACCACTCGTCTTCGACCGGCGCGTACTCCTCGGCCGGTTCGTATGGCTCATCCGGTTCGTACGGCTCGTCCACGACGTCGTCGACCGGCGCCCACCGGCGGCCGACCGAGGCCAGCACCACGACGAACAGCAGCACGCCGACCGGCACGGCGAGCAGGCCCGCCATCACCGGCAATCCGGGATCGCCCACGACGACCGCCCTTCTCGCGCCGACAAGGGCCAGATGCTATGGCACGCACGCGGGCCGGCGGGAGGGTGGGGCCGTGCCCCGAAACCACATCGTGACAGGCGCAGGCCGCGGCGCCGGCCTCGGTAGGCTCCGATCATGACCCTGGTCGTACACGAAGAACCCACGCGCGGTGAGATCGCGGCGGCCATGGAGATCGTCGCGGAGGCCGCCGAGACCGACGGCGTACGGCCGATGGGCGAGAGCGCGCTGCTGCGGCTGCGCGACGGCCGCCCCGCCGTGTTCGCCTACGACGGCGACGTGCTCGGCCGGCGTGGCCGTCCTCGACGGAGACACCGGCGAGCTGGCCGTACGCCCGTCGCTCCGCCGGCGCGGCCATGGCCGCGCGCTGGTCACCGCGCTGGCCGGGCAGACGGGGACGCTTCATCTCTGGGCACACGGCGAGTTGCCCGCCGCGTCGGCGCTGGCCGCCTCTTTCGGCTTGGAGCGCTTTCGCGCCCTGTGGAAGATGCGGCGCCCGTTCGTGGATCCGCTCCCGGACGCCGCCGTGCCGCCCGGCGTACTCCTGCGCACCTTCGAGGTCGGCCGGGACGAGGACGCCTGGGTGCGGGTCAACGCCCGTGCCTTCGCGGACCACCCGGAGCAGGGCCGGTGGACCCGCGCCGACCTCGATCGGCGCGAGCGCGAGCCGTGGTTCGACCCCGGCGGGCTTCTTCCTCGCCGAGCGCGACGGCGAGCTTGCGGCTTCCACTGGACCAAGGTGCACCCGGCGGAGGAGGGTGCCGGTCCGGTCGGCGAGGTGTACGTCGTCGGCGTCGACCCGGCCGCGCAGGGGCTCGGCCTCGGCCGCGTGCTGACGCTGGCCGGCCTGCGCCATCTGCAGGATCTCGGGCTGCACGCCGTAATGCTCTACGTGGACGAGTCGAATACCTCCGCTACCGGCGCTCTACGGCGAAACTCGGCTTCGAGCGCCAGACGATCGACGCTATGTACCGCAACTCCGAGTAAACAGCGCGGCAACAGCGCGGCCACCAGCCTCGATGCGTGCTGACGTTGGGCCGTTAACCTGACGGTCGCCTCGAGTAACACCTATCTTTATCCAGACATCAGGTCTGAGTTCATTTCCCGTTCACCTAGATCAGAGTGAGTGGTCATCTCTCCTCCTTAGCGTCGGGCATCGACGGTGGTCCCAACCTGGACGAACATCAGGGGGCCGCCCAACTACCTATGAGGAGAATCTTCGGTGATGATCGGCACACGGCTGGCCGCCCTCGGCGGCGTGGCCCTTGCGGGTGCGCTCTCGCTGACCGCGTGCGGCACGGACGACAACGGCGGCGGCCGCCGGCGGCACGGCCGCCAGCGGCGACTGTGTGAAGTCCACGGTCAACGCGGCCGGCTCCAGTCCGCTCAGGCGAACGCCATGAGCGAGTGGATCAAGGGCTACCAGCAGAGCTGCGCCGGGGCGAACGTCAACTACAACGCCAGCGGCTCGGGAGCGGGCGTCCAGGCGTTCACCGGCGGCCAGGTGGCCTTCGCCGGCTCGGACTCGGCGCTCAAGCCCGAGGAGCACGGCCCGGCCGACGCGCGTTGCAAGACCGGCAAGGCGATCGACCTGCCGATGGTCGGCGGCCCGATCGCGATCATCTACAACCTCAAGGGCGTCGACGGCATCCAGCTCTCGCCCGCGACGATCGCCGGCATCTTCGCCGGCAAGATCAAGACCTGGAACGACCCGGCGATCGCCAAGGAGAACTCCGGCGCGAAGCTGCCGTCCACCCCGATCAAGCCGCTGCACCGCGCGGACGACTCGGGCACGACCGACAACCTGACCAAGTTCCTGCTCGCCACCGCGCCGGACGTCTGGAAGTTCGAGGGTGGCAAGACGTTCCCGGCGCAGGCCGGCGGCCAGGGCCTCAAGGGCTCTGACGGCGTCTCCACGGGCGTCAAGCAGGGCGACGGCACCATCGGCTACGCCGAGCTGTCCTACGCCACCAACGGCAAGCTGCAGACCGCCAAGGTGCCAGAACGGCTCCGGCAGCCTACAGCGAGGTCAGCTCCGACACCGCCTCCAAGGCGATCGCGGGCGCGACAGGTCGCCGGCACGGGCGGCGACCTCGCGCTGACGCTCGACTACAAGGCCAAGGACGGCTACCCGATCGTCCTGGTCACGTACGAGATCGTCTGCCAGAAGGGTCTGCCCGACGAGCAGGCGAAGTTCGTCAAGTCCTTCCTCGACCTACACCTCCAGCCAGCAGGGCCAGTCGATCCTGAGCGGACTCGGGCTACGCCCCGCTGCCGGCCAGCATCCTGACCAAGGTCCAGGCGGCCGTTAAGGGCCTGTCCTGACCGAGACGTATCGCTGAGCCGGTGCGGGACTCGACCGCGCCGGCTCGGTGGCGTATCCGCACTCCGTACCAGATCGATGAGGAGTGCAACGCGTGACCAGCGAGACCCTGGAACAGGGCGCGTCCGGCGCCCTGGGTGGACGGGGACGCAAGCTCGGCACCGGCCGCCTGGGGGATCGCCTGTTCGGCGATCTCGGCCCGCGGCTCCGGCATTCTGCTGCTCCTCATCATCGCGGCGATCGCGGTGTTCCTCGTCGCGAAGGCCATCCCGGCGCTGAAGGCGGACAAGGCCAACTTCCTGACCTCACAGGCGTGGAACCCGGACGCCGCGGAGCCGAGGTTCGGCATCCTGCAGCTCGCCTTCGGCACGCTGCTGTCGTCCTTCATGGCGCTGATCCTCGCGACCCCGGTGGCGATCGGGATCGCACTGTTCATCGCCTTCTACTCGCCGCGCCGGCTGGCCTCGGGCCTCGGCTACGTCGTCGACCTGCTCGCCGCCGTGCCGAGTGTGGTGTACGGCCTGTGGGGACTCCAGTTCTTCGTGCCGAAGATGGCCAGCGTCGCCGAACTTCCTGCACGACGACTTCGGCTGGATCCCGCTCTTCGGCGGCGACAGCGTCGGCGGCCAGTCGCATGCTGACCGCCGCCGATCGTCCTGGCGATCATGATCCTGCCGATCATCTCCTCGATCTCCCGCGAGGTGTTCCTCCAGGTGCCGCGGGCCAACGTCGAGGCCGCGCTGGCCCTCGGCGCGACGCGGTGGGAGGTCATCCGGATGGCGGTCCTGCCGTTCGGCCGCTCCGGCATGGTCAGCGCCGCGATGCTCGGCCTGGGCCGCGCGCTCGGCGAGACGATCGCCGTCGCGATGGTGCTGTCCTCCTCCGCCGGGATCTCGCTGCACATCCTCAAGCCGGGCGGCAACACCTTCGCCGCCAACATCGCCAACACCTTCGGCATGGCCGGCAACACGGGCCGCGGCGCGCTCATCGCCTCGGGCCTGGTGCTGTTCGTGATCACCCTCGTCGTCAACATGCTCGCCCGCGCCATCGTCGCCCGGCGCAAGGAGTTCGTGTGAGCACCCTCGACACGCCCGCGCTGACGGGCGTCTCCCGGGCCGCAAGGTCAAGGACCGCGCCGTCCAGGTCCTGGTCTACCTCGCCTTCGCGCTCGCCCTCATCCCGCTGATCTCCGTGCTGTGGACGGTCGTCAGCAAGGGCATCAAGCGCTTCGACCCGGCGCTTCTTCACCCACTCCATGAACGGGATCGGCGCCAACGACGCCGGCGGCGGCGCGTACCACGCGATCATCGGCACGGTCGAGCAGGTCGCGCTGGCGAGCGTCATCGCGATCCCGATCGGCGTGCTGACCGCCGTCTACCTGGTGGAGTACGGGCGCGACAGCAGGCTCGCCAAGGTCATCAGCTTCTTCGTCGACGTCATGACCGGCCTGCCCTCGATCGTCGCGGGCCTGTTCATCCTGGCGTTCTGGCTGCTGCTGCTCGGCTTCAGCTTCTCCGGATTCGCCGGGGCGCTGGCGCTGTCGATCCTGATGATGCCGACCGTCGTACGCGCCGCCGAGGAGATGCTCAAGCTGGTGCCGGCCGACCTGCGCGAGGCGTCGTTCGCCCTCGGCGTGCCGCGGTGGCGGACGATCTGCTTCGTCGTGCTGCCGACCGCCTTCACCGGCATCGTCGACCGGCATCATGCTGGCGATCGCCCGCGTCATGGGCGAGACGGCGCCGCTGCTGCTCACGGTCTTCGTGACCTCGGCGATCAACAACGACCCGTTCGACGGGCCGCAGATGGCGCTGCCGCTCTTCATCTTCGACCAGGCGGGCCGGCCGAACGACACCGCGATCAATCGCGCGTGGGCGGCGGCCCTGACCCTGATCGTCCTGATCATGCTGCTCAACCTGGCGGCGCGCCTCATCGCCCGCCTGCGCAAGCCCGTTTCCCGATAGGAGTAGTGCCCTCATGGCCAAGCGGATCGAGATCTCCGGGCTGAACGCCTATTACGGCAAGACCCTGGCCATCTCGGACATCTCGATGACGATCGAGCCCCGCTCCGTGACCGCGTTCATCGGCCCGTCCGGCTGCGGCAAGTCCACACTGCTGCGCACGCTGAACCGCATGCACGAGGTGATTCCCGGCGCGCGGGTCGAGGGCAAGGTGCTGCTCGACGAGACCAACCTGTACGGCTCGGACGTCGACCCGGTCGCCGTACGCCGCTCGATCGGCATGGTCTTCCAGCGCCCGAACCCGTTCCCCACGATGTCGATCTTCGACAACGTCGCCGCCGGCCTGAAGCTGAACGGCGTACGCGGCAAGGGGCGGCTCGGCGAGATCGTCGAGAAGTCCCTGCGCGGCGCGAACCTGTGGAACGAGGTCAAGGACCGGCTGAACCGGCCGGGCGCCGGGCTGTCCGGCGGCCAGCAGCAGCGGCTGTGCATCGCCCGCGCCATCGCGGTCGAGCCGCAGGTGCTGCTCATGGACGAGCCGTGCTCGGCGCTGGACCCGATCTCCACCCTCGCCATCGAGGACCTGGTCGCCTCGCTGAAGGACCAGTACACGATCGTGATCGTCACCCACAACATGCAGCAGGCGGCGCGGGTGAGCGACACGACCGGCTTCTTCAACCTGTCCGCGCAGGGCGAGCCGGGCCGGCTGATCGAGATCGACGACACGAACAAGATCTTCACGAATCCGACCGAGAAGGCCACCGAGGATTACATCACCGGCCGTTTCGGGTGATCATCGTGAGGGCGGCGACGTCCGGACGGCGCGAGGGTGCCGTCCGGGCGTTCGCGTCCGTTTCCCAGTGACGCCCGGCCTCAGAACAACTCGATGATCCAGTACGCGAGGGCCGCGACGATCCCGGCCGCCGGAATGGTCAGGACCCAGGCGGTCACGATGTTGCCCGCGACCCCCCAGCGGACCGCCGAGCGGCGCTTGGTGGAGCCCACGCCCATGATCGCCGCGGTGATCGTGTGAGTGGTGGACACGGGCGCCTGCCAGATGAACGCCGTGGCGTACAGGACGCTCGCCGCGGTGGCCTCGGCGGCGAAACCCTTCGGCGGGTCGAGCTCGATCACCTTGCGGCCGAGCGTCCGCATGATCCGCCAGCCGCCGGCGTACGTGCCGAGGGACAGGACGGCGGCGCAGACCAGGATCACCCAGATCGGCACGTGCGCGTCCGAGGCTTCCTGGTGACCGGTGGTGACCAGGGTGAGCACGATGATCCCCATGGTCTTCTGCGCGTCCTGCAGACCGTGGCCGAGGGCCATCGCCGCCGCGGACAGCGACTGGACGATGCGGAAGCGGCGGCCGACGCGCCCCGGGTGCGAGTGCCGGAAGATCCACAGGATGGCGACCATCACGAAGTAGCCCGAGGATCAGCCCGACCACCGGCGACAGCACCATCCAGAGGACGACCTTCTTCAGCACCGCGGCCCACAGCACGCTGCCGGAGGCCGCGAGCGCGGCCCCGATCAGGCCGCCGATCAGCCCGTGCGTGGACGACGAGGGCAGGCCGTAGTACCAGGTGATGAGGTTCCACACGATCGCGCCGATCAGCGCGGCGGCCACGATGGTCAGCCCGTGCATGTCCTTCGGAGGGTCGATGATGCCGCTGCCGACGGTCTTGGCGACGCCCGTCCCCAGGAACGCCCCGACGAGGTTCATCACCGCGGCCATGGCCAGGGCCGCGCGCGGCGTGAGCGCACGCGTGGACACCGAGGTCGCGATGGCGTTCGCCGCGTCGTGGAAGCCGTTGGTGTAGTTGAAGAACAACGCGATGCCGATGACGACGATGAGGGCGGCTAGCTCCACTCCCGCCTGTCCTTCCTCCGGTACCGCGCGGCGTTCCCCCGGTATCGCGTGGCGTTCACGATTCCTTGACCGCGATCGACTCGACCATGTTGGCCACCTTCTCGAACGCGTCCGCCGCCGCCTCGAGCTGGTCGATGACCTCCTTGAGCTTGAGCACGGTCAGCGCGTCGTAGTCGCCGCCGAACAGCTCGGCCAGCAGGCGGCGGTAGACCTGGTCGCCCTGGTTCTCCAGCCGGTTGATCTCGATCCAGTACTCCTCGAGATCCTTCATCCCGCGCAGCCGCGGCATGGCCTCGGCGGTGAGTTCGGCCGCGCGTTCGAGCACCTCGACCTGACCGACGACCTCGCGCGGCAACTCGTCGATCTTGTAGAGCATGACGAGGTCGGCGGCGGCCTCCATGAAGTCCATGACGTCGTCCAGCGAGGAGGCCAGCCGGTAGATGTCCTCCCGGTCGAAGGGCGTGATGAAGCTCTCGTTGAGCCTGCGCATGATCGCGTGAGTGTGCTCGTCGCCCGCGTGCTCACACGTACGCATCTTCTCCGCGATTCCCTCACGGTTTCCAGCGTCGCTGATGAGCTCCACGAGCAGCCTGGCACCAGTGACCAGATTGTTCGCGGAGTTCGCGAACATGTCGTAGTAGCTGTCCTCACGCGGCGTGAGTCGGAATCGCACGTCCTTCTCCTGAAGTGCGGGAACAGTCCGGAGAGGATGCTACGGCTAACCAGGTGGAAAGCGAACCTTCGCCCCCACGTTACCGAGTCGCACCCTTGTCGTTCAGCCGTGTTCGGCCTAGTGGGAGGCGTTCACGCACCACGCACGGTCGCCACGGGATGTCTCGTACGATCTATTGCAACTTACCCCATAGGGGTATACTGTTCGGCCCATGCACGGGTACGCGAAGGACAAGGACGCCTACCTGACTCGGCTGCGCCGCATCGAGGGTCAGGTGCGCGGCCTTCAGCGCATGGTGTCTGAGGACGAATACTGCATCGACGTGCTCACGCAGGTCTCGGCGGTGACACGCGCGTTGCAGTCGGTCGCGCTCGGGCTCCTGGAAGACCACCTCGGCCACTGCGTCACCCAGGCCATCGACGAGGGTGGCCCAGAGGCGAGCGAGAAGGTCAAGGAGGCCTCCGCCGCCATCGCCCGGCTCGTACGGTCGTAGTTCGATCACACTCCGGCAACGTTTCGGCCTGCCGGGCGTGTCGGATCTCGCCGGCCGATTTGTGTGACCGCCCGTACGGTCCGGCTAGTCCGCCGTGTGGCCGATGCCGAGCACCATGTCGATCTCGTCGATCGTCAGCCTGCGCTCGGCCGACGCGACGGCGCTCAGGATCTCGGAGTAGAGCTCGATCTCATCAAGCGCGACGCGATCATGGACGCGTAGATCCAGATTTGCTTGACGCACCGCGCCCACCTCCGCTCGTCCCCACCTGCTTTCGAGGCTACGCGCCGGTCGGCACTCCGCACATGACCCAAGAGGGCCATTCACGGCCACCCTGGCGGGTGGGTTCGCGGTCTACCAGGGGGCTACCCGGGTCAGCGTCGCGCCCGGTTCTGGTTGAGCTCTCGAAGCAGCCGCTCGCCCTCCGCGCCGGGCAGGTCGCCCACGCTCAACCGCGCCACGGCCGCCGCACTGACCTGCGCACCCGCCAGTCGCCCCGCCTGCCGCGCGACGATTTGGTCGAACAGGCGGCGTACGGTGTCGGCGAACGCGAACCCGGGATACCGGCGCATACCGCCGAACCGGTCGAGCAGCTCCACCCGTAGCTCCTCGTCCAGCATGTACAGATCGCGCTCGGCCAGCCGCGAGAACAACTGCACGAGCTGCCGGTCGGTCGGCTCACGGAACTCCACGATCGCCCCGAACTCCGCGCGGAAGCCCGGGATTGGCGAGCAGGAAGCCCTCCATCTCATCCGGCAGGCTGGCGCAGACGACCATGAACTTGTCGCGCCGCTCCGCCATCAGCCGCGACAGCTCGTCGACCGCCACGGACATGCGGTCCAGCAGGTACGCGTCCTCGATCAGCAGGATGCCGCCGAGGGCACGGTCGACGTGCGACGCCACGCGAGCGGCCACGTCGCCGCCGGCGAAGTCGCGCGCGCTGCACACGATGAGCTGGCCGGTGTCCAGGAGGTTCAGCGCCGCGTAGATGCCGCCGATCAGCCCGGCGACGGTGGCCTTCCCGGTGCCCGGCCGGCCGAGGAAGATCAGGTGACGGCTGGGGTTGCCGGACGGCAGCCCGCGCATCGCGCGGTCGGCGGCCATCCGCGCCTCGGCGACCAGGCCGCCGACCGTACGCTTGACGTCGTCGAGCCCGATCATCTCGTCGAGCCCGCGCATGAACCCGTCCACGTCGCGCGGGGGCCGCAGCGCCGGTTCGAGCTCCTCGGCCGCGCCGGCGAAGTCCACCGGGGCCAGCACCATCCGGTCCCGAGGCGCCCCGGCCCGCTCGGTGTGCTCGGCGACGGCCCGGTCGAGGTAGGCCTCCACGAGCCGCGCGCCGACGAGACCGCCGTGCCCGCCGAGCCGTGCGAGGTCGCCACGCACGACGTCGAGCCCGGAGGCGTTGATCGTCACCCGCCGCTCGTCCGCCAGCACATGCATCAGTGCCAGCCGCGCCTGCACGCCGGTCAGATCCGGGAGCCGGAACGTACGGAACGCCCTGGTCAACTCGGGATGACTGCGCGCGAGGCGCGTGTAGGACTCCGGCTCGCAGGTCGCGATCAGGGCGGTGCTCTCCTGCGCCCGGGTGATCGCGGCGACGACGCGCTGCGGGTCGCCGGCGTCGAACACGGCACGGTCGATCCGCTCGAACAACAGCGGCGCGTTACCGCCCGCACCCCGCCCCCGCAGGATCGCCGTCACCGTGGTGGCGTGGTCGCCGCGCAACTCGGCGCCGTCGGCCGTACGCACCGAGCCGTCTCCCAGCCCAGCGCCGGCGAGCGTACGCGCGATGAGGCGGGTGAGGCGGCGCTGCCCTGTCTGGGGATCGCCGATGACGAGCAGGGGCGGAACCGAGCCGCGCCCGGCGGCACGCCGGAGGTCGTCGAAGAGCTCGGTGGCGTCATCGGCCCCGGAGACGAAGCGGATGCCGAACCGCTCGGCGACCTTCGGCATCGGCACGCCCACGGGCGGCGGCGCGATCTGGTCGACGGGCCGCTCGGGCATCGGCGCGGCCCCGAGCAGGTCGGCACCGGACATGATGCGCGTACCGGGACGCTCGGGCGGCTTCGGCTGCTCCTCGATGGCACGGGTACGCGGAGGGTCCGACGTGACGGGCGTCGGCGCCACGATCGGTATCGGCCCGGCGTCGGCACGCGTCCCGCCGATCCAGTCCATGTACGTCGCGTTGTTCACCTCGGCCGCCGAGTCCAGCGGATCCATCATCGTGGCGTCGTGCACCTGCTCCTCGATCGAATCCATCATGGTCATCCCCCCGACACCACCGGGAACGACACCACGCCCGTCCCGCGCGTCGAGGGATGTCGTGTCGTCGCCACCCGTCTCGCCGATGTCACCGACAACGCCGGCGGACGCGGCGGCCCGGCGGACGCGGCGGCCCCGGCGGACGCGGCAGTGCCGGGGGTGCCGGGGGTCGCGGCGGTGCCGGCGGCGTCAGCGCCGCGGCCGCCGCCGGTAGGAGCGGCACCACTGCGGACGTTGTCCTCGCTGGTGTCATCGTCCTGGACGAGCCCACTGGCGTCCAGCATCGCCCGATCGTCGTCGGAGGGGGTCTCGTCGGCCGCCCCCAGGTCGCTGGTCTCGTCCCAGGCCGGCGCGCCGATCGCCTCGAGCGCCTCCGCGGCGGACCACGCCACGGTGTCGAGCGGCGACACCCCTTCGTCGGTCAGGCGGCGCTCGCCGACCG
Organism: uncultured Actinomycetota bacterium; assembly: GCA_963799975.1. Taxonomy (GTDB): domain Bacteria; phylum Actinomycetota; class Actinomycetes; order Streptosporangiales; family Streptosporangiaceae; genus Actinoallomurus. The sequence continues at coordinate 4,091,466 of CAWCZF010000006.1, forward strand.
CAGACGGAGCCGCCTCGTCATTCTCGTGCCGCTCGGCCGGTTCGGCCGGTTCGGCGACCACGGAAGCCGAGCCGTCCGCCGCCGGAGGAACCGCGGCGTCGCGTCCCCCCGAACCCGCCGCAGATCCGCCCGCCCCAGAGACGGACGAGGCCGTCGGCCTGTACGCGCCGGTCCCCGACTCCGCCACGGTGGCAGACGGCGGCGGCGATGCCCCCTCGTCCGCCGCGGACCACGCCCGCGTGGCGGGTGCCGACGCACCCGTGTCAACGCCTTCGCTCGCGAACCGCGCCTCGACCGCAAGAGACTCCCCCGCCGCGCGCTGCGCTTCCGAAGCAGACCATTGCTCTGCCGCGGCGGGTACGTCCGTCGCGGATCGCGCTTCTGCCGCAGACCATGCCTCCGCCCCGGCCTGCGGCCCCGCCGCCCGCGGGTCCGTCGCGGACCCGGGTTCGGAGACCGGTGGCAGCGGAATCGCCCGACCCGCCTCACGCTCGCCCGCACCCGACGCGCCGCCCGCGCCCTCACCCGCACCAGACCACGCCTGCGCAGCAGGGGACGACGCGTCAGGAGCCTCGGCCCCCGACCAAGCCTGAACACCAAGCGGTGGTGGTGTGTCGGAGGGTTCAACCCCCGACCAGCCCTGCCCAGCCGAGGCCGGCGGCGTATCAGAAGGCTCAACTCCCGACCAAGCCTGCCCAGTCGACGGTGGCGGCGTGTCGGAGGCCTCAGTCCCAGACCAGCCCTGCCCAGCCGACGGCGGCGTGTCAGAAGGCTCAGCCCCCGACCATGCCTTTGTCGCCGGAGGCAACGGGATCGCCCGACCCGGCTCGCGCTCGCCCGAACCCGGCGCGCCGGTCGCGCCCCCACCTGCACCCGACCACGCCTGTCCGGCAGGCGACGATGTACCGGGGCGCTCGGCTCCCGGCCACGGCTGAGCGGCGGGCGGCGGCGTGTCGGAGGGCTCGGCGCCCGACCATGCCTGTGTCGCGGGGGGCAATGGGATCGCTCGGCCGGGTTCGCGCGCGCTCGAACCCGGCGTTCCCGTTTCGCGCTCGCTCGAACTCGACGTTCCCGCCTCGCGGGCGTCCGTTCCGGACCACACCCGCGTCGCCGGAGGAGACGCAGGCGGGCTCTGCTCCGCCGGGCCCGTCCCATGCCACGCTTCCGTGGCGGGGGGCGGCGAGGTGTCCGCGGGTTCGTCCGATCCCGGCCAAGCCTCGGTCGCGGGCGGCGGCCCCATCGCGTGCCCGCCGGTACCGGACCAGGCACGAGTCGCCGGCGGCGCCGCGGGTCGACCAGGTGCCTCGGCTTCGGCGCCCCGCCACGCCTCGGTCGCAGGCGGCGGAGTCACCCTCCCGGGTGTCCCAGGTCCGGCCTGGGGTTCGAGGCCCTCGGCCCCGGACCATGCCTGGGTCGCCGGAGGTGTACCCGGCGGACGCTCGCCTGTGCCCGACCACGCCTCCGTCGCAGGAGGCGAACCAGGAGTACCCGGCGCACGCTCGGCCGTTCCCGACCACGCCTCCGTCGCAGGAGGCGAAGCAGGAGTACCGGTGGTTCCTCCGGCACTGCCGCCTGCCACACCAGCGCCGCCGCCACCCGCACCGGCACCGGCCGACCAGGCGGGTGACTCGGGGTGGCCCGGCTGGGCTTCGTCCCATGCCTCCGACGAAGGCGGCACGGCGGCGGCGGGCGGGGACGACGGGGCGGCCCAGGCCGGTGCCTGGCCCGGAGGGCCGGTCGGCGGGCGCTGGGCCAGCGACGGGACGCTGGGTGTGGGGTCGGCCAAGCCCGGGTTCGAGGGGTACTGCTTGGCGAGCGGCGCTATGCCCGGGGCCGGTGAGGCCGATTCGGAGGAGGACGAGGCCGACGTCGCGCGGCGGGGGCCGATGATTTCGGCCAGGATCGCGACCGAGGACGGGAAGCCGCGCGGCCGGGCCGGGATGCCGCCGCCGAGGCGGCACCACGCGAGGTCCGCGCCGTACATCGTGGCCAGGAGTGTGTTGCGCGCGGCGGGGCCGGCCTCGTCCATGTGCTCGCGCAGGGGGCGTGGCACGCGGTCGCCCTCCGGCCAGAAGCGGCGCAGTGGATGGTCCGGCTGGGTCAGCATCGCCCGCATCACCTCGCCGACCTGCGGGTCCAGCCAGCCGATGACCTGGCTGGAGACCTCCTGGCGTACGACCGCCAGGTCGGCGGCGAGGAGAGCGGCGGCGATCAGCCGTGGCTCGACGTAACCGCGTTCGGACGGGTCGCCGGCCGCGGGTGTCACGGCGGTGGCCAGGTCGTAGTAGCAGTTGCGGAAGTGCTCACCGGCCGACGCCTCGACGCGCAGGGCCGGGGCCAGGCTCGGCGGGCAGCGGGTGAGCCACTGCTGGACCACGGCCTGGTCGCCGTACGAGAGTGCGCCGTAGTCGACCGTGGGGTTCTGGAGCGTCACGCCGAGCATGGCGATCAGGGCGTCCGCGCGCGGCTGGAAGCGTACGTCCTCGCGCACGGCACTGGCCATCGCCCACATGGTGCGCAGGACGACCACGGCCGACTCGACGCGGCCGGCTCGCAGCCGCTCGGTGTAGAGGCCGATCAGCGACTCCATCGGCGGCGGCGTCAGCCAGCGGGGGCCATCGATCGACGGGAGGGGGCGCTTACGGTGTGCCGACCAGAGGCCGAGCAACTGGGAGTCGATGCGCGAGTCGAAGACCGGGGACGTCGCGGACCACAGCATGACGCCCCAGGTCACGGCGACGGTGCTCGGCACCTCCGGGGAGAACAGCCCCCACCAGTGCGGGTAGTCCGGGGTCGGCAGGGCGGCGGCCGACTCGACGGTCGCCCGTACGCGCGAGGTGACCTCCGTACGGATGCCGGCGTCGACGAAACCGAGCGCGGCCGGCGGGTCGTAGGCAAGGTCGGGCCCGGTCGGTACGACGTGCGGGGGGACCTGGGGTACGGGCATGCCCTGCTGGAGCGGGCGCGCGGACATCCGGGTGATGGTCAGGCGCGGCGGCGGGCAGAGGTGCCACTGGCCGTCGGCGGGGGTCCAGCGGTACCAGCGGCCCCAGGCGCCGAAGAGCCACCAGCTGCCGTCGGGCAGGGCGAGCATCCGGCCCGCGACGAGGGCCTGCCGCTGCTGCGGAGGGGTGCCGAGCCACCATCCGGCCGACACCATGGCACGCGTGTCACGCTCGGCCGCCGCAAAGGGATCCTGAGCAGCGGACGAGGGTACGTCCCCATATGCCTGCCCCCAGACCACCCCGCCATGGTAAACGGACGACCATCACAAAGGCGATCACGAGAAAAGCTCAGATCCAGCGAACCTCGCGATGCCGCCGGCATTTCTCGACGTACACGTCGGGCGTGAAGGCGAGTACGGCGCGGTCGTCGTCGGTCAGTTCGCGCACGACCTTGCCGGGCATGCCCGCGATGAGGACGCCCGCCGGCATGGTCTTGCCGGGCGGCACGAGGGCGCCGGCGGCCACCAGCGAGCCCGCGCCGATCCGCGCGCCGCCGAGCACGATCGCGCCGATGCCGATGAGCGAGCCGGTCTCGACGTACGCGCCGTGCACCATGGCCTTGTGCCCGAGGCTCACCCGATCCTCCAGTACAACCGGCTCCCCCGGGTCGGCGTGCAGGCAGGACAGGTCCTGGATGTTGCACTCCTCGCCGACGACGATCTCCTCGTCCTCGCCGCGCAGCACCGAGCCATACCAGACGTTGGCCAGCCGCCCGAGCGTCACGCGCCCGACGACGACCGCGCCGGGCGCGACCCACGCCTCCGGATGGATCTCGGGTTCGTGTCCGTCCAGCGCACCGCGGAAGTAGTCCGTCACGATCACCGAGTCTAGAAGCGAGGGCGTACGGTGACGCAGACAGGAGGGTTGACCGAAACGTTCTGAAACGGATGGGCTCGTTCTCCCTACGAGATCACCGTCGAAGCGGTATATATCGTGTGCGTACTCCCGGATTGCGACTGCGGAGAGTCACCGATTCTCACTGGACGCTGCATTCCCCTTGTGCCAGAGGGGTAGATGCGTCAAGAGTCAACGCCAGACCTACCTTCAACCCTTTGGGCCAATGAGCAACGAAGCCGAGATCCTGCCAAACCTCCTCCGCGAGGAGACGTTCGAGATCGTCATGCGCGGCTACAACCGCCGCCAGGTCGACGAATTCATCGCCCGTACCCGCAACCAGATCCGTGAGCTCGAGGCACGGCTCTCCCGCGCGCTCGATGAGGTCGAGCGGACTCGGCGGGAGATGTCCGAGGTTCGCGAGAGCCGCCGGCCCACCGGTGACGACATCAGCGAACGCCTCCGCCAGATCATCAACCTGGCCGAGGAAGAGGCACAGTCGAAGCTGGGCGATGCCGACCAGAAGGTCAGCCAGATACGCCAGGACGCCGAAAAAGAGGCCAAGCGCGTCATCGACGAGGCCCACGGCAAGTCCGAGCGTGCCGTCGCCCAGGCGCAGGAGAACGCCGGTCACATGCTGTCGGCGGCCAAGCAGGAGTCCGAGCGGGTCCTGTCGTCCGCCAAGCAGGAGGCCGACAAGCTCCTTCTCGACACCCGCAACGAGGCCGAGCGCACCCTCACGAGCGCCGAGCGCCGCGCGTCGGCGATCAACGAGGACGCCACGGACCGGCTGACGCGGCTGACCAAGCAGCACTCCCAGGCGCTGGGCCGGCTCGGTGAGATCAGCGAGACGCTCTCCGCGCTCATGCGCACCGAGGAGCGTGCCGGTCCGCTCGAGGAGATGGTGGACGACCTCATCGGCGGACGCCCCGACGCGCCGGCGCCGCAGGCCGAACAGCGCGGCCCGGCGCAGCCGCCGCGCCAGTCGGCACCGCACGCGATGCCGCCCGTACAACCGCACCCGATGCCGGCCGCCGACGAGCCGGAGCCGCCGCGCGTCATGCAGGCCGCGCCCGCGCCCGCCGCCGACGACGACCTCGCGGAGTGAGCCGGCGCCTCGGCGGCCGCCGGTCGGCCGCCGAGGCGCCGTGTTCTAGAGTCTTTGTCTCGTGGGCCCTCAAAACCGACGCAGGCATGACGCGGGCACCGTGCGCCCGATCCGCTACATGGGCGATCCGGTGCTGCGCACCGACGGCGACCCGGTCCGCAGGTTCGACGCGGACCTCAAGCGCCTCGTCGATGACATGTTCGCCTCCATGTACGCCGCCGACGGCGCGGGCCTCGCGGCGAACCAGATCGGCGTCTCACTCCAGGCGTTCGTCTACGACTGCGCCGACGACGAGGACCGCCGCCACGTCGGGCAGGTGCTCAACCCGGTCCTCGTCGAGGCCGACGGCGAGCTGATCGCCGACAACGAGGGGTGCCTGTCACTGCCCGGCCTGCGCTTTCCCACCCCGCGCCACTCCCGCGCGGTCGTGGAGGGGTTCGACCTGACCGGCGAGCCGATACGCATCGAGGGCACCGGCTATTTCGCGCGCTGCCTCCAGCACGAGTGCGGCCACCTCAAGGGGAAACTGTACGTCGACACGCTGACGGGCCCGACACGCAAGGAGGCCCTGCGCGCCGTACGTGCCGCGACCTGGAGCAGCTGATCAGTCGTCGAACCGGCCGGAGCGGCCGCGCTTGATGTCGCCGCGCCGTCGCTTGCCCTCGATGCGGCGCGCCTGCGCGCGCCGGCTGGGCTTGGTCGGGCGGCGCGCCTTGGGCGGCGGCGCGGTCGCCTCCGCCAGCAGCGCCGACAGCCGCGCCTTGGCCGCCTCGCGGTTGCGCAGCTGCGAGCGGTGCTCCTCGGCGCGGATGGTGAGCACGCCGTCCACGAGGCGTCCGGCGAGCCGGTCGAGCGCTCGCTCGCGGTACGCCGGCGGCAGCGCCGGCGACCCGGCCACGTCGAAGGACAGCTCGGCGGCGGTGTCGCTGGTGTTGACGTGCTGGCCGCCCGGCCCCGACGATCGCGAGAAACGCCAGCGGAGCTCGGCGTCGGGAACGACGACCGAGCCGCGCACGCGTACCGGATCGGAGGGCATGGCCCCGATTATCCCCGGCCCACGGCCGGGATGTCGCCCCGTTTTCGCCGCACTCGCGGAGTGCCGGGCGTGACCTGAGGGCCGGGCGTGACGTGAGGGCCGGGCGTGACGTGAGGGCCGGGTGCGGCGGCGTGAGGGCGGACGGGCCGCCCTCACGCGTACCGGTTACTCTCCGGACCACTCCGGGCGGCGCTTCTCGGCGAACGCGGCGGCGCCCTCCATCGCGTCCTTGGACCCGAAGACCGGGGCGATGATCTCGCCCTGCCGGGCGAACTCCTCCGCGGCCGGCCAGTCGCGCGACTCGACGATGACGCGTTTGGTCGCGGCCAGGGCCAGCGGCGCGTTCTCGGCGATCCTGGCGGCCAGTTCGCGTGCCGCCGTGAGTGCCTCGCCCGGCTCGGTGACCCTGTTGACCAGGCCGAGCTCGGCCAGCCGCGCGGCCGGGTAGTGGTCGCCGCTCAGCGCCAGTTCCATCGCCGCGTGGTACGGAATCCGATGTTGTAGCCGCAAGAGCCCGCCCGCGCCGGCGACGAGGCCGCGCCTGACCTCCGGCAGGCCGAACTTGGCCGCCGATGACGCCACGATGAGGTCGCAGGACAGCGCCAGCTCGAACCCGCCCGCGAGCGCGTACCCCTCGACCGCGGCGATGACCGGCTTGGCCGGCGGGCGCTCGGCCATGCCGCCGAAGCCGCGGCCCTCGGCCATCGGGCTGTCTCCGGTCAGGAAGCCCTTGAGATCCATCCCGGCGCAGAACGTGCCGCCCGCGCCGGTGAGCACGAGGACCGAGACGTCCTTGCGCGCGTCGAACTCATCCAGTGCGGCCGCGATGCCCTTCGCGACCGCGCCGTTGACCGCGTTCTTGGACTTCGGGCGGTTGATGGTGATGACGGCGACGCCGCCGTCGACCTCGGTCAGTACCGCGTCCGAGGCCGGCACTTCGTCCGACATGCTCACGACCTCACTTGGGCTGGAAGCGGATGCCGCCGTCGAAACGGACGGTCTCGGCGTTGACGTAGTCGTTCTCGATCAGCGACCGCACCAGGTGGGCGAACTCCGACGCCAGGCCCATCCGCTTGGGGAACACCACCGGCGCGACGAGCTTCTGCTTGAACTCCTCGGCCTGTTCGCCCTGGCCGTAGATCGGCGTGTCGATGATGCCGGGGCAGATCGTGTTGACGCGTACGCCGACGGCGGCCAGGTCGCGCGCCGCGGGCACGGTCATTCCGACGATCCCGCCCTTGGAGGCGGAGTAGGCGACCTGCCCGGTCTGGCCCTCGATCGCGGCCACCGACGCGGTGTTGATGACCACCCCGCGGGTGTTGTACTCATCCAGCGGCTCGGTCTTGGCGATCGCCGCCGCGCCGAGGCGCATGCCGTTGAAAGTGCCGATCAGGTTGACCTCGATGACCTTCCGGTACGAGGCGAGGTCGTGTGGCGAACCGTCCCGGGCGACGGTGCGCGACGCCCAGCCGATACCGGCGCTGTTCACCACGACGCGCAGCGGCGCGCCGGTGGCGACGGCCGCGTCGACGGCGGCCTGCACCTGGGCCTCGTCGGCGACGTCCACACGCACGAAGACCCCGCCGATCTCGTCGGCGATGGTCTTTCCCTTCTCTTCGTTGAGATCGGCGACGATCACCTTGGCGCCCTGCGCGGCGAGGTCGCGCGCGGTGGCCTCACCGAGGCCGCTCGCGCCTCCGGTGACAATGGCTGCAGCTCCGTTAACGTCCATGGCAGGAGGTTACCGGAGTCGACCGAACGGTATTCTGGTGATCTGACTCACCCCGCAACTCAGTCGCCGTACTGGACCGTGGGCGAATGTCCGTTCCATGACGCGATAACGCAGGATGTACGGGTTCCGTGCACGAAGTCGACGCGCAGTAAGCCGACACCCCGCCAGATGTGAACCTCGTACCCCGGGCTGGGAGTGGCCGAAACCAGCCGCGCGGCCGTGCTCGTCATGGAGAACACCACGCGGCCGCCGCGGACCACATACGTACGGTCGCGCGCGGCGGGAGCGCGCGAGGACGACGCGGACGACGGCGACACGGGCGCGCGCGACTTCGCGGCCGTCGAGGAGCCGGCCGGCGGTGCCGTCACCGGCGGCGGACTCACGGCGGGCTGGTCGCTGACGATCGGCCGGGCCGGCGACGCGCCGAAGACCGCGTTGTGCAACACCGGGCGCGCGCCGAACCAGACCAGCAGCATGGCGAGCGTGGTCGCCCCACTCCAGAGCACCACATATGTCATCACACGCCGCATCCACGCCATCGTGCCCCTTAGAGTACGGATCATGGCGAATGTGCTAGTCGTCGAAGACGACCAGTTCGTACGCTCCGCACTAATCCGCGAACTCTCGGCACGCTCCCATGTCGTCCGCAGCGCCAGCACGGCGCTCGACGCCCTGCGCGAGGTGGCCCAAGCGGCGCCGGACGTGGTCGTGCTCGATCTGGGACTGCCCGACCTCGACGGGGCCGAGGCACTGAAGATGCTCCGGGCCATCTCGGACGTCCCGGTCGTCGTGGCCACCGCACGCGACGACGAGGCCGAGGTCGTACGGCTGCTGAACGCGGGTGCCGACGACTACCTCGTCAAGCCGTTCTCACCGGAACACCTGACGGCACGTCTCGCCGCGGTCCTGCGCCGTGCGCGCCGGTCCGCGGCGCCGCCGCAGGTCTGCCAGGTCGGCGGGCTGCGGGTCGACCTCGAAGGACGCGAGGCACACCTGGACGACGCGCCGCTGGACCTGACGCGGCGCGAGTTCGACCTGCTGGCGCACCTGGCGTTCCGCGCCGGGCAGGTCGTCTCGCGGCGCGAGCTGCTCGCCGAGGTCTGGCGGCAGTCCTACGGCGATGACCAGACGATCGACGTGCACCTGTCCTGGCTGCGCCGCAAGCTCGGCGAGACCGCGTCGCGCCCGCGCTACCTGCACACGGTCCGCGGCGTCGGCGTGAAGCTCCTGGCGCCCGAGTGAGCCGCGGGTGAAGCCCGGACGAGCCGAGCACGGGATGAGCCGTACACGGGCCGGGCGCGGGCGGCTCGCGAGCCGCGGATGAGACTCTCCCTCGCCCTCGTCTCCGCGGCGGTCACGTCGATGGTCGCGCTCGCCTTCCTCGTGCCGCTCGGGCTCATGGTCCGCGAGATCGCGCGGGACCGCGCCCTCGCCGACGCCGAGCGCCAGGCGGGCTCGCTCGCCCCGGCGCTCGCCATCTCCATGAACCGCGCCGAGATCCAGCGCGCGATGGAGACCACCCAGGCCGGCGAGGCCGGACGGGTGTCGGTGCACCTGCCCGGCGGCGCCACGATCGGGACCTCCCGCGCCCGCCCGGCGGACCTGCGGACCGCGACCGTACGCGGCCGGTCGTTCTCGGCGCGCGCGCCGCGCGGCTACGTGCTGCTCCAGCCGGTCGCGATGGACCAGGACCGTACGACGGTGGTCGAGGTCTACCTGCCCCGCCAGGCACTGACGCGCGGCGTGCGGTCGGCGTGGATCGTGCTGAGCGGCGTGGCGGCGGCGCTGGTCCTCGGGTCGGTCGTGGTCGCGGATCGGCTCGCCGCGCGCGTGGTCGGCTCCGCGCGTACCCTCGCCAAGGCCGCGACGGTCCTCGGCGGTGGCGACCTGCGTACGCGGATCGAGCCGCAGGGACCGCCCGAGCTGCGCGAGGCGGGCCGCGCCTTCAACACCATGGCGGACCGGGTCGAGGCGCTGCTCGCCGCCGAACGCGAGATGGTCGCCGACCTGTCGCACCGGCTGCGCACGCCGCTCACCGCGATGCGGCTGAACGCCGCCGCGCTCGGCTCCGAGCCGGCGGCCGAGCAGACACGCCTCGCGGTACGCCGCCTCGAGGAGGAGGTGGACCGGATCATCGGCGCGGCGCGGCGGCCGAAGGAGCGCCCGACCTGCGACGCCGCCGAGGTGCTGCGCGACCGGATGGTGTTCTGGTCGGCGCTGGCCGAGGACCAGAACCGCGACTGCGTACTGGTCGGGGCCGAGCGCCCGGTGACCGTGCCGGTGGTACGCGGCGAGCTGAGCGCCGTACTGGACTCCCTGCTCGGCAACGTGTTCCGGCACACGCCGGAGGGCACGGCGTTCGTCGTGACGCTGTACGAGGGCGTCGGGCGTGCCGTCATCCTCGTCGCCGACGCGGGCCCGGGGATCGCCGACCCCGGCGCGGCCCTGCGCCGCGGCGCGAGCGGTGGCGGCTCCACCGGGCTGGGGCTCGACATCGCGTACCGGATGGCCAAGGCCGCGGGCGGCGACGTCCGCATCGACCGGTCGACGCTCGGCGGCGCGCAGATCCAGATCTGGCTACCGGCAGCGGGCAGGCGGCGACTGTGAGCCGACGTCGGCTATGGGGTGCTTAGCTCCTCCTTAAGCGGACCTTAAGCAGGGAGACCGCGGGTGCCGATGGCCTTAACGTGAGCGGTGTTCGCATCCAGGGGTGCGTCGGTGATGAAGTCCCCTGGCGACGGACGCTCACCCGCCGGGCGTCCGCCGCGCCATCTTCGACGCACCTCGGGGTGGAACACGAGCCGCGGATCCCCCTCCGCGGGCTCCCCCGTGCCACCTGGGATACCCGCCCCGGGGGGCGGGCCGCGCGACGACCCACGCGCGGCCCGCCCCTTTTAACCGCGGCGTACTGCGGCATCGCGAACAGCTCTTCAACGCGATATATGTGAGAGCACCGTCGTGCTGATGGCAGGCCATCCTCAGGGGGACAGACGGAATGAGTTCGAGTTTTCCGGCGGGATTCAACGGGGTCGATCCCGACCTGATTGACAGAATGATCAACGAGCTGCGGCATCGGCGGGGCGACCTGTCCGGCTTCATCGCCGCCCACCGCGCCAGGCTCGCCGGTCTGCACGTCGACACCAGCGGCTTCGCCAACGTCGATCGCGTGGGGAGCTGGATCGATGGCCAGATCCCCATGTTGCAGGAGCGGCAGCGGCTCGCCGTCGCGCTCGACGACTCCTCCGAGCCGGGGCTGGTGCCCGTACCGGACTCCTACTTCCTCCCTCCCGGTGAGGCGCGGCGGCAGGGGGCGGCACTCGCCGGCCGGTTCACGAAGGCCGGCACGGGTGACTACACGAAGCTGCTGGGCGTGCTGGCCGACCATGAGTACGACCCGGAGTACGCCGCGGCCTTCTTCGCCGGGCTGGGACCGGAACTGACCCGGCGGCTGCCCCACCTGATCAGGACGTACGGCGAGCACGGCAAGGTCGGCTACCTGATTCGCGCCACGAGCACGGCATTCGGCTCGGCGGTGTCCGGCGGGCGTGATGTTCCCGGCTTCGAGGGCGTCATCAAACCGATGTCCGGGCCGCTGTCCGGCCAGGACCGGGACGGCGTGGCCGCCCTGGTGTGCGCGGGCCGGTTCCCACCCGAATGGCTCGCCGAACTCGCCAAGACGCATGCGCTGCGGCCCATGTACGGCCAGGCGATCACGGAGACCGATCTGTCCCGGCCGGCGATCGAGTCCGACGACCGGGACGCCTACGAACTCTTCCTGCGTGCGCTCGGCAACAACCCGGAGGCGGCACGGCTCGCATTCGGCGGAATCGCGGCGGAGCATCCGGTGCCGGCCGGACCCTTGGACCGGCTCACGGGAACCCCGTCGAAGCCGAACCTGCCGTACACGCTGACCGCGTTCGCCCGCCTGGCCCAGACCGACCAAAAGGTGGCCGAACAACTCGGCCGCGCGTACGCCTCGGCGTCCGGCGCCTATGACGAACAGGACGGCGGGCACAGCAAGGAGGCGGGCTATTTCGCCTTCACCGTCATGACGACGATGCCGCACGTGAACGGTGGTGTTCCGAAGACGATGAAGCCCGGCATGTCGCAGATCGCCGGCGCCTATGCGACCGAGATCACCGAGGGCGCGAACAGCGACGACCGGCGGGAGAACCAGGTCACCGCCTTCACGAAGTTCAGGTCCTCGACGCCCGGGCTGAACCCGATGTTCGGCCTGAGCCCGAAGGACACCTATCTCTTCCTGAAGACGTTCGCCGACAACGACACCGACACGAAGCCCTTCGAGCAGGGCATGGGCGCGCTGAGCCGGCGACTGGTCGCCGAGGGGGTGCGGCTGGAGAAGCTGCGGCAACAGGGCAAGCTGGCGCCGGGAGCGCCCGGGCTGGAGCGGATCATGGCCTCGCTCGGGTACGTGTCCGGGCTTCAGTTGCAGGCGGAGAAACAGGTGCGCGGCAAACTGGACGACCAGGACGCCCAGCGCCGGGAACTGCTGCGGAAAGTCGCCGGACTCGGCATCGACTACGGCAGCGTTTTCCTGCCCGGATCGGGACTTCCCGCCGAGTGGGCCTGGGAGACGATCAAGCAGTACAACTCACAGGCACTCGACTCCCTCGCCGGCGGCGACGACACGACGCGGCTCGCCAAGCTCAACGACAAGTCTCTCCAGGCGACCCTCGGCAGTGAGTACTCAATGGTCAGACTCCTGATGGCGGCCCACTACGACATGAAGGTCACACCACAGGACCTGCTGAAGCCGGAAAATGCCAAGAAGTACGACGTGCGGTATCCGGGCATCAGTTTCATCGATCAGCATGGGCAGATCCTGCCCTATGACCAGATCAGAAAGGATCCGCGATCTCTCGACAATTATGTCGCCTGGCTTGAGGTGAACGGTCGTGGCGGAAATGATGAGAACGCCTTCGGCCAGATGGCGGCCAACCGGTCCGCGTCCTTGCTCGGCAAGCGAACCGCCGCAGACCAGGAGGCACAGAGTTGGGAGCAGGACTGGGCGAAGGATCCCGGTAATGGCCCCGCGACGATGCCCTTCGGTCACTTGGCGCGCAGGCAGTCCGTGTAGCCGTAGACGGAGACCCGGTCAGCCTCGGGAGAAACAATGGTGATGCTGGTTCTGGCTTTGGTGTCTCGCGCCTTCCCGACGCCCTCTGCCGGCTTGAAGTAGTAACTCCGGTAGCCCTCGCACGAACGCGGCACCATAGACCTGGTGTCAGCATCTCACTGATCGTGCGATTCGGATGGCTACGGAACACCCCCGTCTCGATGATCTGCCGACTTCTCCTTACCTTTCCCGCAGGGAAACATATTTTCCACCCGGGACGTCACCGCGAACTTCCACGCGATCGCACGAGCTTGATCAGCCATGATCGCGGACAGATGGGCGGCCAGTTCATTTCCGGCCCGGACAGCGGTGGGGCCCTTGTCCGCGTGGCCGCATCCGGCCGCTGCCAGGGTGGCGGTGGCCAGGACCACGGTGATGCGGTGGAAAGGTCGGGTCCGGGTCATGCGGTCCTCCGCCGAAGCCTGTTCAATACGCGGGAGCGCCGTTAGCATCTCATGACTCAAAGCCGCGGGCAGAAGGGTGTCGACGATGGCCGATCTCGTTGACAACCCGTTCTACGCCAGGCTCGCCCAGGCCGTCAGGGCGGTGCGGAAGGACGCGGATTCTCTTGAGCGGGTGCTCAACAAGCCGTTCGACATGATGACGAGCCGGCAGGTCTGGGTGACCGACCAGGGCGGTGCGGCGCAGGCCTTTCAAAACGACCTCGGCGACCAGCGCAGGCAGCTCAGGTCGGCGCTTCGCGGCATTGTCCAGGCGGCCGAGGCGGCGCTGAGCAGTACGCCCAGGCAAGTGACGCGAGAAGAGGCCGCAGGCGGCGGAAAAGGGCCGCGCGGCGCGCCCCCCGTCTGGTAGCACCGCCCACGCCCGTACGGCTTGCCGCAAAGCCGTGCGGCCTGGCGCATCCGACCGGGTCATGCGGCACTCGGGGCAACACGCCACGCATCCCCTGTCCCCGTACGCGAATGGCCGATAACCAGCGGTAACGGGACGAGCGCTCAGCGGAACCACTCGGCTGACGTAGGCCGGTTGCGTCAGGCTGGGGAGTGTTTTCCGTACCCCGCATCCGACGATCGATGGTGTCAGCCCGCACGAGCCTCGGCTGGAGAACCACGCGTTTCTCCGAGCATCGATCTGCCAAACGGGGGCACCGAAAATGCACGAGCCGGACTCCGTCCAACTCACGAGCGGCATGCGAATCCGGCGCGGTCCTGCACCATCTCGACGCCGCACGTTACCGCGCCTCCTGGCCGACCGTCTCCGCCGTCATTCCCACGCTCAACGAGGCCGAGAATCTCCGATGGCTCCTGCCCCGGCTCTCCGGGGTGGACGAGATCATCATCGTCGACGGCGAGTCCGACGACGGCACCGCCGACCTCGTACGCAAGCTGCGGCCGGACGCCGTGGTCATCGAGCAACCCCCCATCGGCAAGGGCGCGGCGATGCGCGCCGGCTTCCAGGCCGCGACGAGCGACGTGATCGTCTCGATCGACGCCGACGGAAGCATGGACCCCAAGGAGATCGACGCGTTCGTCGCGCTGATCTGCTGCGGGTTCGACGTCGTGAAGGGCTCCCGCTACTGCGTCGGCGGGGGTTCGGACGACCTGACCCTCATCCGCCGGGCCGGCAACCTCTGGCTCACCCGGCTCGCCAACATGCTCTACGGCGTCCGCTGGACCGATCTGTGCTACGGCTACATCGCCCTGCGCCGCTCGGCGGTCGACCGCCTCGGCCTGGCGGCCGACGGCTTCGAGATCGAGACCGAGCTGTGCGTCAACGCGATCACGGCCGGGCTCCGCGTCGCGGAGGTGCCCAGCCACGAGCGCGACCGCCGTTCGGGCGAGTCGAAGCTGAACGCGCGCCGCGACGGCCTTCGCGTCCTGCGCACCATGATGCGGGGCCGCCGGTCGCCCGCACGCCCGGTCCTGCCACGGTACGAGCCCGGGTTCGAGGAGGCGGGGTGAGGATCGAGGTCGTACGTCCCGAGGAGCTCGGCCCGGCCGAGGTCCGCCGATGGCGCGGAGCTCCAGGCTGTCACGCCCGCGCTCGCCAACCCGTTCCTGTCCCCGGAGTTCACTCTCGCCGTAAGCCGCCACCGCGCCGGCGCACGGGTGGCGGTGCTCTCCGACACCGCTGGAATCGCCGGATTCTTCCCGTACGAGCGGCATTCCCTCGGAATCGGCCGCCCGATCGGGGCCGGGCTGACCGACTGCCAGGGACTCGTCGCACCGCCCGCACTCGACCTCGACGTACGGGCGCTGCTGCGCGCGTGCCGCCTGTCGGTCTGGGAGTTCGACCATCTGCTCGCCGAGCAGGCCGCCTTCGCGCCCTACCACGCGGAGACGCGCGTCGAGCCGGTCATGGACCTGAGCGCGGGCTTCGCGGCCTACGCCGAGGGCGCGCGGGAGCGGTCGCCCAAGACGATCAAGACGGTCCGCTACAAGGAGCGCAAACTCGGCCGCGACGCCGGCGAGGTGACCTACACCTTCGACGAGCGCGACCCGGCCGAACTGGCGCGCCTCATGGCCTGGAAGTCGGCCCAATACCGCCGCACCGGCCGTACGGACCGGTTCGCCGAGTCGTGGATCGTCGCTCTCGTGGAGCACCTGCACGCGACCGGCGTCGGCGTGCTGAGCGTGCTGCGCGCCGGCGGGCGGCCCGTCTCGGCCCACCTCGGGCTGCGTACGTGCTCGGTGCTGGCAGGCTGGTTCCCCGCGTACGACCTGGAGTTCGCCAAGTACTCCCCCGGCATGATCGGCCACCTGCGGATGGCGGAGGCCGCCGCCGGCGACGGGGTCACCCAGATCGCGATGGGCCGCGGCGGCCGCGAGTACAAGGACTGGCTGAAGAACGGCGAGTTCGCCATCGCGGAGGGCCGGGTGGCACGCGCGTCGGCGGCCGCCGGGCTGCACTGGGTCAAGGACGCCCCCGTACGCCGGGCGCGCAGCGCCGTGCTCGCCCACCCGGGGCTCTACTCGCGCGCGGACCGGGTGCTCAAGACCTACGCGCGCCTGCGCCGGGGTGCAGGTGACGCCGCGTGAGGATCTCCGTCGTCATCTGCGCCTACACCGAGGACCGCTGGGACGACGTCCTGGCGGCCGTCGCCTCCGTACGCTCACAGAGCCGGCCGGCGCACGAGATCGTCCTCGTGGTCGACCACAACCCGGCGCTGCTCGGCCGCCTGCGCCCGGTCCTGCCGGACGTGAAGGTGATACCCAACTCCGGGCGGCGCGGGCTGTCCGGCGGCAAGAACACCGGCGTCGCCGCCGCACGCGGTGACATCGTCGCCTTCCTCGACGACGACGCGGTCGCCGAGGCGGGCTGGCTGGCCGCGCTGGCCGCCGGGTACGAAGTCGCGGACGTCGCGGGCGTCGGCGGCCTCACACTGCCGCTCTGGGACACCTCCGCACCGCGCTGGTTTCCCGAGGAGTTCGCCTGGGTGCTCGGCTGCACCTATCGCGGCATGGTCCGCGGGCCGATCCGCAACCTGATGGGCGGCAACGCGTCGTTCCGCCGCGAGGCGTTCGACGTCGCGGGCGGGTTCCGCAGCGGCATCGGGCGCACCTCGGGCGGGCGGCCGCTGGGGTGTGAGGAGACCGAGTTCTGCATCCGGCTGCGGCAGGCCGCGCCCGAGACGGTCCTGCTGTACGAGGACGGCGCGGTGATCTGGCACCGGGTGCCGGCCGAACGCGCGCGGTTCGCCTACTTCCGCAGCCGCTGTTACGCCGAGGGACTCTCCAAGGCGATGGTCACCCGGAGCGTCGGGGTCGGCGACGGCCTGGCGAGCGAGCGGCGGCACGCGCTGGTCGCGCTGCCGCGCGGCGTCACCCGCGGGCTGCGCACCGCCGTGACGGGCGACCCGTACGGGCTCGGCCGCGCCGCCTCGATCGTGGCCGGGCTGGCGTTCACCACGGCCGGCTACGCCGCCGGGTCCATCCGGTCGGGTCTGGATCGGCGGCTCATGACGGGTGTGCGCCGGAGCGAACAGGAGGCGCAGTGAGCGATGAGACGTCCGTGCCCGCCCGCGAACCGGGCCCGGTTCCGGTCCTGATGTACCACTCGATCGGCGGCGCCGACCGGCTGGCCGTACGCACTGAGGCGTTCGCCGAACAGCTCGCCTACCTGCGGGAGAACGGCTACACGCCGCTGCCCTTCGGCGCCGGCGCGCGGCACGCCGAACGCCCGGTGATGATCACCTTCGACGACGGGTACGCCGACTTCCACGAGCACGCGCTGCCGCTGCTCGACCGGCACGGCTACACCGCGACGGTGTTCGTCACCACCGGCTGGCTGGACGACGCCGGGCCGTACGCCGCCGGTTCGCCGCCCGGCCGGATGCTGAGCTGGGCGCAGACCGCCGAACTCGCCGCCGCCGGGGTGCTGATCGGCGCGCACGGCCACAGCCACGCGCAGCTCGACCAGCTCGGCGGCCCGTCCCTGCGCGAGGAGCTGCACCGCAGCCGCGAGCTGCTGCAGGATCGGCTCGGCCGCCCGGTGCGGACCATGGCCTACCCGTACGGCTACTCCAGCGCGCGGGTACGCCGCGAGGTGCGGGCCGCCGGGTACACCGCGGCCTGCGCGGTGGCCAACGCGGTCATGACCGAGTCCGCCGACCCGTACGCCATGCCCCGGCTGACCGTACGCGCCTCGACTTCTCTGGAGGCGTTCGGGCGCGCGCTCCGTGGCCGCGGCTACCGCACCGACCACGCGCTGACCAAGGGGTACGCGGTGGTGCGCCGGTCACGGTACGCGGCGCGACGGCTGCGGGGAGCCGCGTGACGCGGCCGCGAGTCCTTGCGCGCTCGCGGGAAGACGCGAGACTGAGGCGCATGATGACGCTCCGGGGCGAGCTGTCGAACCCGCTGTTCCGCAACGCGTACGCCTTGATGATCAACGGTGGTCTCACCGGCGCCCTGGGGCTCGGCTACTGGCTGCTCGCCGCGCGGATCTATGACCCGGCCGAGGTCGGGCGGCAGTCCGCGCAGAACCAGGCGATGATGTTCCTCGGTGGCCTCACCGCGCTGAACTTCATCCTCATCCGGTTCATCCCGGAGATGGGCGCGCGTACGCGGGGGCTCGCGCTGCGGACCTACCTCGCCGGCGCGCTGGCCGCGGCCACGCTCGCCGCCGGTTTCCTGCTCACGCTGCGCTGGTGGGGCCCCTCGTTCGCCCGTCTCCACGGGTCCTGGCACGGGGTGTTCTTCGTGCTGGCGGTCGTGTCGTGGAGCCTGTTCACCGCGCAGGACGGCGTGCTCACCGGGCTGCGCCGCGCCACCTGGGTGCTCGGCAAGAACACCGTCTTCGCGTGCCTCAAGATCATGCTCCTCGTGGCGCTGGCCACCGCGCTGCCCTCGGACGGCATCACGGTGTCGTGGGTGCTGGCGGCGGTCGCGCTGCTCCTGCCGGTCGAACTGCTCGTGCAGCGGCGGCTCGTCCCCCGCCACGTCGAGGAGACCGCGGGCATGCGGCCGGTCCCGTCCGGCGCGCAGATCGGCCGCTACCTCGCCGGCGACTACACCGGCACGCTCTTCTACTACGCCCTGTGCAACCTCGTGCCCGTCGTGGTGGCGACGACGCTGTCGGCCAGCGACAACGCGTACTTCTACATGGCCTGGGTGCTCGGCGCCACCGTGGACGTGCTCGCGGTGAACATGGCGATGTCGCTCACGGTCGAGGGCGCGTTCGACGTGGACGGCCTGGCCGTCGCGTGCCGCTCCGCGCTGCGCCGGATGGGCCTGATCCTCCTGCCGATCACCGCGGTGATCTTCTTCGGCGCCCGGTACGGCCTGGCGTTCTTCGGCCCCGGGTACGCCGACTACGGCGCGCCGCTGCTGCGGCTGCTGGCCCTCGCCGCGCTGCCGAAGGCACTGATCGAGGTCTTCATCGGAGTGCTGCGGGTGCAGCGGCGTACGCGCCTGATCGCGTTGCTCCAGGCGGTGCGCTTCGGCGGCGTCCTCGCCCTCGTACTGGCGCTGACCGGCCACTCCGCGGGCATCACCGGGCCCGGGTACGCGGTGCTGGCGGTGACCGTTCTGATCGCCGTCGCCGTGCTGCCCGCGCTGTTGCGCGCCGCCAGGCCCGTCCCGGCGGCCGAGCCCGCCGCCGAGGAGGCACCGGCCGAGGACGAGGCGGTCGCGCTCCAGCAGCCGGGCCCGCGCGTGAGCATCGTGCGGGACGACACCGGTGAGCCCGCCGTGCCCGTCCCGCCCGCCGAGTCCGCCGGCCGGCCCGAGCCTGCCCGGGCGGGCCGCCGCCGGTGGGGTGCGGCGCTCGCCTGGGTCCTGTTCCTGGGCGGGCTCGGGCTGTACTGGCTGCCGCTGGGCCAGGTCGACCTCGCGCGGATGAACGGGTACGGCCTGGTCTCGGTGCTGCCGGTCACGACCCTCGCCGGCGGCGGGCTGCTCGTCGTGGCCTTCATGTTCACGCTGTGGCTGCGCCGCCCGTACCGCGCGCTGCTGCTGCTGCAACTCGTGGCGATCATCGTGTCGCTGCACGGGCTGGCGCCCGCCCTGGAGCCGTACGCGCGGCCGCCGACGGCCTGGCAGCACAACGGGTTCGTGGAGTACATCGCGCGTACGGGCGGCGCGGACTACGCGCTGGACGCACGGTTCAGCTGGCCGGGGTTCTTCGCGCTGTTCGCGTTCGTGACGCGGGTGGCCGGGGTGCACGACCTGGAGCCGATCCTGCACTGGGCGCCGGTGGCGAGCCAACTGCTCTATCTCGCGCCGATGTACCTCATCCTGCGGGTGATGCGGGCGAACTGGCGTGCCCAGTGGCTGGCGGCGTGGCTGTTCGCCACGGCCGACTGGGTGGGCCAGGACTACTTCTCCCCGCAGGGCTTCGGTTACCTGCTCTACCTGGTTTTCATCGGCATCCTGCTGAACTGGTTCCGGCCCGCGGCACGGCCCGTCGCGCGGGTCGGCAGGACCGGGCGGGTGCGCTCGTTCGTCCGCGGCCCGTTCGCCTCGGGCGAGCATCCGGCCGCCGAGATCTCGGCCGGCGAGCGTACGGTCCTGCTGTTCGTGCTCGTGGTGGTCTTCGCCGTCACGACCGCGAGCCACCAGCTCACCCCGTTCCTGATCCTGTTCGTCTGCGGCGCGCTGGTGCTCGTGCGGCGCAGTACGGTACGCGGCCTGCCGATCCTGCTCGGCGTCATGGTGGCGGCCTGGGTCAGCTTCATGACCACGGCGTACTGGGCCGGGCACGTGGACGACCTGTTCTCCGGGGTGGGCGCGCTCCTGTCCAACCTGACGGGCGGCGTCGCGGGGCGGGTCAGCAAGGGCAGCGAGAGCCTCGCGACGGTGCAGACGGGCCGGATTCTGATCGCCGCCACGGTCATGCTCGTGGCGGCGCTGGGGTTCATGCGGCGGCGGCTGCGGCGCATCGACGACAGGGTCGCGCTGGTGCTGCTGGTGGTGCCGTTCCTGGCGGCGGGGCTCCAGAGCTACGGCGGCGAGATCGCGCTGCGGGTCTACCTGTTCGTGATCCCGGGCGCGTGCGTCTTCGCGGCGTACCTGTTCTTCCCCACGACGTTCACGGCCCCGCGCCGTACGCTCGCGGTCCTGACCGCCTCGGTGTGCGGCCTGCTGATCGCCGGCGGTTTCCTGTTCGTACGCTTCGGAAACGAGAACTTCGAGCAGGTACGCCCGGGCGACGTGCACGCGTTCGACGCGATCCTCGCCGAGACGCCGAACAACCAGATCAACGTGGTGTGGCTGGCCGACCCCGAGGACGATGCCGGATATTTCCCGATGATGCCGTGGGGCGCCACGAAGATGGAGCACTTCGACTACACGGCCGTACGCGCGCCGCTGTCGCCCACGGACCTGACCGAGGTGGTCCGGGCGCTGCTGGACCGCCCGGGGAGCTACTTCGTCACGACGCGCGGCAATGAGGCGTACAACCACTACAACTACGGCCTGCCGGCGTCGTACGGGGGGATGATGCGCGCCGCGCTGGCGGCGTCGCCGCGGCTGCGGCCGGTCGAGGTGAACGACGACGCGGCCGTATACGCACTGCGCAACCCTCCGCCGGGCGCCTCGCCCCCGCCGCCGCGCGCCCCGCACTTCGGCGTGGGGCACACGACCTGGACGCCGATCGGCCTGTGCGCCATCCCACTGCTGATCGTCATCCTCGTGGCACGCGAGGTGCTGCGCATCCGGCTGCGGCCGGGCGAGACGTGGCGTCTCCAGCCGCTGACCGTGTGGTCGACGTTCCTGGTCATCGTGCTCGCCGTCGTGATCGTCGAGCGTTTCCTGGCCCTGGGAGGGTAGATGCGCGCCATCCTGACGCTGGCCGGCCCGGTGGCCGTGGCCGTGGTCCTGTCCGCGAGCGCGACCGGCGCGGCGCTGACGCTGGCGGGCCTGCGCTCACCGGTGACGGGCCCGCTGACGCTGGTGTTCGTGCTCTTCACGCCGGCGCTCTGCGTGGCGCTGCTGCTGCCGCGCCTCGAACCGACGGCGAGGATGATCGTGTCGGTGACGGCGTCGGTGGCACTGGCGGGTTCGATCGCCGAGGTGATGCTGGTGACGGGAGGCTGGTCGCCGAAGGGCGGCATCGTCGCGACCGCCATCGCCTGTGCCGCGCTGGCCGCGGCCGCGCTGACCCTTCGCCTCCGTGCCCGCCCCCGCCGTGCTGGCGCGTCCACTCCTGCGGGCCTGAGCTCCGTGGAGTAGCCCGAACGCGCCATTGCGGGACGAATCAGCCCCAGCGGCCGCCGCCCCCCGGGTGGCGGCCGCTGGGCGTCCAGGGCCACAAGCAAGGCATTTACCTTTAAGCGCATCTTCGCGACAGCGACCTATCTTCATCACATGAGTCTCATTGCGTCCATATCGGTCATTGTGCGCTAGCTCATGCAATAAAAGTCAACATCTCCCATTTCAGGAATTCGCCGCTCTTTGTTGTCATCTTACCTTGTGATTATCTTGCCGAGAAAGGGGCGGGGAATGCTAGAAAGCACGGCACCCTTCCCGGACATTCGGGGAGTGCCGGTTCGTGAGGGCCATCGGGCCATTCCGACAAAAAAGGAGACCGACGTGCTGAAGAAGACGTGTGCCACTGGCGGGCTCGTTCTCGCCGCCGCCGCTGGCGCTCTGTTCACAAGCTCGCCCGTGTCTGCTCAGGTTCCCACGTGGGGCGGCGGCTGCTGCGGCTCCCACTTCCGTAGCTTCTCTCGGCACCACAACAGCAACTGGAACGGGAACGAGAACTCGAGCCTGAACCACATCAGGCTCCACATCAACAACCGCAACAACAACATCGCCGTCGCACGTACGGGACGTGACCGCGGCGACGACGGCGGCCTCGGCATCGGCGGACTGGGCGGCCTCGGCGGCGGGGACGACGACGACTAGCCCCACCCCGGCGTAAGGACGGCGGACGCCCGCTGCGACCCAGCCGCGTCCACGACTCTCCGCGACAAGCGGCCGAGTCGCCTGCCGCCCGCACACCTCGGCGCCGGGGTGACGACTCCGGCGCCCCTAGCTCGCCACCGCGAGCCCCACAAAAAGCCGATATCGGCAATTAGGAGGCAGACGTGCTCAAAAGGACGAGCGCCTCTATCGGGCTGGTGATCGCCGCCGCCCTGGGCGCCCCGCTCGCCGGCACGCCCGCGTACGCCCACGCGACCATGGCGCAGGGCTGGCACAGCAGCCACCGTCACTACTCCCACCACCGGAACCACAACTGGAACGGCAACCGGCATCACGGCCGGATCTTCATCCGGATCTACATCTACAACAAGAACAACAACCACGCGGTCGCCGTCGCGCGCCCGGAACGCCGCGAGGCGCGACCCTCATGGCTCGGCGACGATGACCCGTTCCTTGGGGTTCCCGGGCAGGGCCTGGCCGGCGGGCAGGGCCTGAACAGCGGCCAGAGCCGGCCCTACCTCACCGTCCCGCTGAGCTGAGCCAGGCCAGGGCCACATCGGGCGGCCCGATGAGATCGCCCGCTTAAGGAGTCACCGGTCCGCCCCGGACAGCCGGGCGCCGGAGTAATACTCCGGCGCCCTCATATTTAGTGACTCGTAGGCTCTTTGTGGTCCTCTTACCCGGCGATTGTATTGCCAGGAAAACGTCAGGGAATGCTAGAAAGTGCGGCGCTCCGGAGATACGCAAATAGAGTGCCGGGCCGCGAGAGCCATCGCGCCATTTCGACAAAGAAGGAGACCGACCGTGCTGAAGAAGACGGCCGTCACTGGCGGCCTGCTGCTCACCGCAGCCGCCGGCGCCCTAGTGACCACCTGCTCGCCCGCGTTCGCCACGCCGACCCACCTGGTCTCGAACCACAACCGTAACTGGAATGGGAGCGAGAACTCGAGCGTCAACCACATCCGGTTGCACCTGAACAACCGCAACAACAACGTCGCCGTGGCGCGTACGCCGCAGCAGCGTGAGCGTGAGTGGCACTGGACTGGAGGAGCCGGCACGCAGGCCGGCACGGCCGGCTGACCTATTCGACCGGCCGGCTACGACCGCTGCCCACCGGCCAGCGGAAACGGCCGCCCGTTCCCCGGTGACATACCTGGCGAACGGGCGCGGGCAAGGGCGTCGGAGCGTCTGCTCCGACGCCCTTGATATTTCCTGCACGTGCTTTTTGTTGGCACCTTACCTATTACGTATGTTGATGCGATAGGGCCGGGGAATATTACACAGCGAGGCGCTCCCGGTCACACGCGAGAGTGCCCCTTAGTGAGAGCCATCGCGCCAATTCCGAATATCGAAGGAGACCTATCGTGCTCAAGCAGATGATCGCGGCCGGCGGTATCCTCGCCGCCGGTATCGCCGGCGCCGCTGTCACCACCGGGACCGCCTCGGCGACCCCGACGTGGGGTGGCTGCTGCGGCAGCTCCCACAGCGCCTTCTACCAGTCGCACCGCAACCGGAACTGGAGCGGTAACGAGAACGAGAACCTCAACCACATCCGGCTGCACCTCAACAACCGCAACAACAACGTCGCGGTCGCGCGCGTCGACCCCGAAACCCGCTGATAGCGGCGCACGGTCCGGCCTGATACACCGGGCCGTGCGCGCCGCCGGCACTCGGTCGCAAACTTCGTGCGGAAGAAGGCCACCGCTGCTGGGAAACGCGGCAAGGGGCGTCGGAGCATGGCTCCGGCGCCCCTTAAATTACCGCACCCAGCATCTTTGAGAGTTAACTTACTCAATTACTGTATTGCCGAGAAAGACACAGGGAATGCTTCAAAAAGCGGCGCTCTATACGCCTGAGCGTCCATCCGTGAGGGCCATCGCGCCATTTCAAAAGCAAGGAGACCCACTGTGCTCAAGAAGACGTGCGTCGCCAGCGGCATGCTGATCGGCACCGCCGCCGGCGCCATCCTGACCAGCCTGCCCGCGTTCGCCGCGGCACCGGCGTGGGGTGGTGGCGACTGCTGCAGCAGCAGCCGGTTCGCCCACTTCTCGCACAACCGCAGCTGGAACGGCAACGAGAACGAGGGCCTGAACCACATCCGGCTCCACATCCGTAACCGCAACAACAACGTCGCCGTCGCCCGTACCGGTCGCGGCGAGGACAACGGCGTCCCCGGCGTCGGCGCGCCCGGCGCCTGATCGGCTCACGCCAGGATCGGACACCGCCGCGACGCGGCTGGTTCTTAACGCGACTCAGTTGACGGCCGTTCAGCGCCGCCGAAGTCGCATCGAAGGGCGTCAGAGTTATTACTCTGACGCCCTTTTATATTGTCGGACCATATCGTTTTTGTGCTCATGTTACCTAACGATTGTCTTGTCCCGAAAACAGCAGGGAATGCTAGAAAGCGCGACTCCCTCATCGCGGGGATGTCGACTCGTGAGGGCCATCGCGCCATTCCGAATATAGAGGAGACCGAACGTGCTCAAGAAGACGTGTGTGGCCGGCGGCATGCTGATCGCCACGGCCGCCGGTGCAATGATCACAAGCCTGCCCGCGTTCGCCGCGGTCCCCGCCTGGGGTGGTTGCTGCGGCAGCTCGCACAGCAGCTTCTTCCACAACGCGCGGAACCGGAACTGGAACGGCAGCGAGTCGGAGAACCTGAACCACATCCGGCTCCACCTGAACAACCGGAACAACAACATCGCCGTCGCCCGCACCTCGAAGCAGGAGGAGCAGCAGGAGGAGCACCACCACGGCCCCGGGATCGGCGCTCCGGGCGCCGGGTTCTGACCCAGCCCGACGGCGGGGCCGCCCGCGGCGGCGAGAGCCACCGGGCCGCCCACCTCACACTGGGCGCCGGGGTGACGACTCCGGCGCCCTTCATTCGTGGGACACGCCGCCCACGAGACCAGATGACGCACAGCCGCCCAATGCGGACACCACAAGCACATCGATCGGATCCGTGTCGCCTGCCCCGTTCGACGCCTCGAACGAGCGCCCACGAAGCCCGGGCCGATCGGGAATGAGGAGACCGACGTGCTGCACAAGACATGCGCCTACACAGGGCTGGTGATCGCCACAGCCGCCGGCGCCCTGCTCGCGAGTTCGCCCGCGTACGCTATGGACGGTCTCGTGCGCGGCTGGCACCACCACAGCTACTTCCGGTCCCACCACCGGAACCACAACTGGAACGGCAACCGGCACCACGCCCGGATCTTCATCCGGATCTACATCTACAACAAGAACAACAACCACGCGGTGGCGCTGGCGCGGCCGGAGCATCGCCGGCACCGGTTCTGGGACCCCGGAGCCGGGGTTGTCGGTGGCCTGACGGCCGGCCGTGCGCCGGTGGCGGTCACGAACCAGCTGCCCGCAGCGACACCGGACGCACCGGTGGCCGCGGCAGCACCCGTCGCGGCTCCGGCCGCCGCGCCGGATCTGGGAACGGCCGCGGCGCCTGCGGCGGTACCCCTGGACCAGGCCGCGACCGGCGCCGTGAGCCCGTGATCGCCACGAATTAGCACATATCGGGTCTTTCTGGCGACACCTTGATCGACATCGCTGGATCGCCCTGCACACCGGGCGTCGGGGCACCTGCTCCGACGCCCGAATATGCGTCAATTTCTGCACTCTTTGTCGCGCTCTTACCCCATCGTGGCTCCGTCTCGAAAGTGAACGGGAATGTACGCCATGGCGCCCAAATCGGGCATCAGTGGCCTTCGTATCATTTCCGCAAGAAGGAGACGACGTGCAGAAGAGGACATTCGCCCTTGCCGGTCTGGCCGTTGCCGCTGCGGGCGGTGTGTTGATCACCGGTTCACCGGCCTACGCCGGCGCCCTCGTCCAGGGACACCGGCACCATCATTATTCGAGCCGCAATTACAACCGCAACCGAACTGGAATCGCAATCACAACCGGGTCGTCGTACGCGTGAACGTACGCAACCACAACGTCAACACCGCGTTCGCCGGCCGCGACCGGGGCGAGGACGACGACTTCGGCCTGTTCCGTCACCGCGGCTGCGGCTTCGGCTGCGGCAACCGCTTCAGCCGGTTCAACCGCTGGACGACGACGATGACGGCGACGGCGGCTGGGGCCGTCGCGACCGTGATGACGACGACCGCGGCGACAACATCATCGTCGGCAACGACTTCCGTACGGCCGGCGACCGGGGCTAGGACGGCTGACGCGGCGCTCGTACGCGGCCGCACCGGCGACCTGGTCAGAAACGGCCGCAAAGGCCGCCAGGTCGCTGAGCCGCCCAGAGTGGACCGGGTGCGGGGGCAGACCCCGGCACCCGGTCACGCTCGTCGGGCCTCGGCCGCACCCACGCGATACGGGAGGCGTTTGATCCCGTTGTCGAAGGTGGACAGCAACAGCTCGGGCTCACCGGCCGCGCGGATGCCGGGCGCACGGGTGAACAGTTCGCGGAACATCGCGGTCAGCTCCCGGCGTGCCAGGTGCGCGCCGAGGCAGAGGTGGGGGCCGGGGCCGCCGAACCCGACGTGCGGGTTCGGCTTGCGGGCGATGTCGAACCGGTCGGGCTCGGCGAAGACCTCCTCGTCGCGGTTGGCGGACAGGTAGAACAGCACGACCTTCTCGCCCTTGCGATAGATGTGGCCGTTCATCTCGTAGTCGCAGGTCAGCGTGCGACGGAACTGCATGATCGGGGACACGTGCCGCACGATCTCCTCGATCGCCCCGCCGATGCGCCGATCGAAGTCGGCGAGCAGGATGGCGCGCTGGTCGGGATGGTCGGTGAACAGCTTCAGCCCGTGGGCGAGCGCGTTGCGCGTCGTCTCGTTGCCGGCCACGAGAAGCAGGTCGAAGAACGCGCCCAGCTCGCGTACGGACAGGCGCTCACCGTCGACGTCGGCGGTGACGAGCGCCGAGATCAGGTCGTCGCCGGGCGACTCGCGCCGTTCGCGGCCCAGGCTCGCGACCAGCCGGTGGAGGTCGACGATCGCCTTGAGGTTGCCGCCGAGGAGCCGCAGCGTGCGCAGCCGCGCCACGTCGCCGCGTACGCCGGAGTATTCGGTCATCGCGTCCACGCAGGCGGCGACCTTCGCGTGGTGGTGCTCCGGGATCCCCATCATCGCGCAGATGACCTTGATCGGCAGCCGCGCCGCGACGTCGGCCACGAAGTCGCCGGACCCCGCGCGCAGGACGTCGTCGACGATCTCGGCGGCCGTCTTGGCGATGTGCTCCTCGATCTGCTCGAGCCGCCGCGGCGTGAACGCGCGCGAGACGACGCGCCGCAGCCGCGCGTGCCGCGGGTCGTCCATGTTGACCATGGGCCGGCCGAACAGCAGTGCCATCCACGGCGGCGGCTCCGGCGAGGTCGCCGCGGGCTCGCTGCTGAACACCTTGGCGTTGCGGCTCGCGTGCACGACGTCGGCGTGGCGTACGAGGGCGTGGAAGCCACGGCCCGCGCGTAAGAACGGGATCCGCTGCTCCGTGAAGAAGGCGGGCCCGTCCTGTGCGCGCAGCCGCGCGAACACCGCCAGCCGCTCGGCCGGGGGCCGCGCCCAGAAGTCGATCGCGGCGAGATCGTCGTTCATCGCACCTCCGGCGGTGAGGGTTTGGGGTGAGGGGTGCCGTCGACCGATGAGACGCCGGCGCGCGCGTACGGTCACGCGCGCACGCGGCCGGATCGAGCCACGGTCAGCTCCAGGAGGCGATCTCCTCGTCGCTCAGTGGCACGACGCACCACACGGCCTCCTGGATGGTGCGGCACAGCGGCATGATCTCGGCGACCCGCGCCAGGCGGAAGACCTGCTCGGCGCCGGGACGCAGCCCGGCCACCGCGAGCGCCGAACCGGTGTCGCGGCACTGCCGCTCGGCGGCAATGATGGCATTCAGCGCAGAACAGTCAAAGAATGAGACTTCGGTCATATCGACGATCAGTGGGCGTGCGCCGATGGCCTCGAACAGCTGCCGGCGGAAGGCCGGCTCGGTGTACGCGTCGATCTCGCCCCGCGGCATCGCAAGGACGTAACGCGAGGACTCGACGACGGCCATTTCCAGGGCGATATGCATGGGCGACCTCACAACGGCTTCCACGAGTGGGCTGGAAACCCCCTCCGGCATCACCGCCGGTGACTCATCAGCATCGCTCAATCACGCGCCGTTGCCAACCCCTGGGTCGCACCGATCCGTACGAGCCTCGATCCCGCCGCACGTACGCCGGCGGCGGCGACCAGGCCCCACGTGAGATGATCACTTCTCGTGTATCGCATGACGATCGCCGCGGCCGGGCGGGAAGCGAGCCGATGACCGGCGACGAGCTCCCCGAAGAGTCGATCTCCGCCGGGATCAACACCTACGTGCCGCACGCGCCGCGCATCTGGAACTACTGGCTCGGTGGCAAGGACAACTTCGCGGTCGACCGCGAGATCGGCGACCGGATGGCCGCGATGTATCCCGACATCGTGCGCCTCGCGATCGCCGATCGGGCCTTCCTCGGCCGTGCCGTACGGCACCTGGTCGCCGAGGAGGGGATCCGGCAGTTCCTCGACGTCGGCACCGGCCTGCCCACCGCCGAGAACACCCACCAGGTCGCCCAGGCGCTCGCACCGGAGTCACGCGTCGTCTACGTCGACAACGATCCGCTGGTCCTGTCGCATGCGCGCGCCGTCCTCGTGGGCACGCCCGAGGGCGCGACCGACTACATCGACGTGGACCTGCACGATCCGGAGGCAATCGTGCGGCGGGCGGCGGCGACCCTGGACTTCGACCGGCCGGTGGCGATCATGCTGCTCGGGGTGCTGATCTACATCGAGGACACCGAAGAGGCGTACTCCATCGTGAACCGGCTGCTGGCCGCGGTGCCGCCGGGCAGCTTCCTGGTGGTCGCGCACAGCACCAGCGAGGTGTACGGCGCGGCCACCGAGGACGTCGTACGGCACCGGAACTCCGTGGTCGAGCCGCCCATGAAGCTCCGCAGCGGCGCGGAGATCCGGCGTTTCTTCGACGGCCTGCGGCTGCTGGAGCCCGGCGTCGTCTCGTGCACCCGGTGGCGGCCCGACGCGGGCGCGGCGTCCGAGCGCGAGGTCGACGAGTTCTGCGGCGTCGCGCGCAAACCGGAGGTCAGCGCAGGCTGAGCCGTACGCGCGGCCAGGAGTTGTTGGCGTAGCCGCCCGGGTTCCACAGCGCGGCCGGCGACTCGGGCTGGCGGTCCGCCGCGGCGTCCCAGGCGCGCGCGACGATCACGACCTCGCCGGCGGGCAGGTCCAGGAACGTGTGCCAGTGCCGCCACGCCCACGCGCCGCAGGAGGGCCCGAGCTCGGCCGGCCGCCACGTGCGGCCCTCGTCCACCGACACCTCGACCCCCGCGACCTCCCGGCCCTCGCCGCCGACCGCGTACCCGATGACCTCCAGCGGGCCGGCGGCACGTACCTCGCCGTCGCGCGGTGCCAGGATGTCGCCGCCGACCGCGACCGGCCCGAGCGCGCATCCCACGGCGGGCCCGGCGGGCGGCAGCAGCCGGTACGCGACGGCCTGGAAGTAGTTCTCCGACGGGCGGTCGCGCACCGCGATACGGGTCACCCACTTCACGCTGCGCGCGCCGATGTAGCCCGGCACGACGACGCGCACGGGGCCGCCGTGCACGGGCGGCAGCGGCCGGTCGTTCATCGCCCACGCCAGCAGCACCTCACCGGCCATGGCCTTGGCCAGCGGGATCGACGAACCGTACGCCTGCGGAGGACACGCCTCCCCGGCCACGTCGGGTGCGGTGAACTCCACGTGCGCGGCGTACGCGGACGGCCGCGCGGCGGCCAGGACGGCGGCGAGGCTCACGCCGGACCAGCGCGCGGTCGAGATCGCGCCGGAGTGCCACGGCGTCTCGCCGGGTATCGGCCGTACCGCCTGCAGCCCGGCGCGCCGGTTGCCCGCGCACTGCACGGTCGCGACGACCTCACTGCGCGCGAACCCGGCACGAAGATCCGCCAGCGACAGGGTCAGCGGACGGCCGACCAGGCCGGTCAGCTCCAGACGCCACGCGGCGGGGTCGATGTCGGGGATGGGCCCGTGGTTGCGGCCGTAGAACGCGTCGACCGGAGTCAGCGCGTGCGCGGCGAGCGCACTCAGCGGCGCCTCGGCGTTGTACGGCTCGACGTCGTGCACGACCATGTCGTCACGCTTGGCCCAAGGCCCCATCGGACGGGTCTCCCCACGGTCAGGACAGGCGGTCGGCTAGGCCCCCGCAGTCGGAGTACCCAGCCGACGTCCCCCTCGACCCACGGGACGGTCGGCGGCGGACCGCTTCCGGTCGAGTCAGACCTCCGGCATCGCCTGCTGGCGCGTGCCCGGGTGCCGATCGGGCCCGGGCAGCGGTCGGGCAGCGGCCGCACGCCGACGAATCTGGCTCCGGCTCGGCCTGCCGAGGCGGCCGGGATGCCGATCGGCCCAGGCGGCGGCCGGCACGCCGACGAGTCAGGCTCCGGCTCGGCCTGCCGAGGCGGCCGGGGTGCCGATCGGGCCCAGGCAGTGAGCCGGCCAGGGGCTTGAGGCGGCCAGTGGGTGTGCGTTCTGCAATGCCTCGTTCAGGCGGGTCAGTGCGAGCCGTCCCCCGGACGGCGCGGCGTCCTCTTCGGGGTGCGTCGTCGCCGGCAGTTCGCGCAGCAGTACGAGGTCCGGTGTGTCCGCGTCGCCGCGTCGAACGTCGAGGACGGCGAACCGGCTGCCCGGGCCGAACACCACGTCGCCACGCCTGGCCGCCGCGCCCGCCCCGATGTCCGCCCCGGCGCCCGCGCCGGCGTCGCGTCGGCGTTCGTGTCGAACAAGGCCGAGACTCGCCGGGCGGTGTCGGACCAGATGACGTACACCGTCGTGGTGGACGGCCAGCCGTGTGCGGACACGCCCTCGCCCGTGGCGGGCAGGCCGCCGACCGGGCCCGGCTCGGTCAGCACGGTACCGGTGAGGTCCGTGCGCACGGGCGCGTCGACGCCGTGCAGTACCGCGCCGCGATAGGTCGGCAGCCGCCCGAGGCCCGAGGCCAGGCAGGACAGGTACGGCCGCAGCGGCTCGCCACCGGCCCGCGCCGCCGCCGGGCCGAACGGGCCGTCCGGCGGCGACGTGAGGTAGAGGCGTACCGCGACCAGGTCCACTGCGGCGGCGGCGCGCTCGGCGGCCGCGATCGCCGGCAGCCGGGAGAACGTCCGTCGTACCGGCGCGGCGTGCGCGTCCCAGCCGAGCCCGACCAGCGCGCGAAAGGCCGCACGGTCCTCGTCGGTGCTGCGCTGTCCGGGCGTGACCACGGGTACCGGCGTCGCGCCCATCGCGGGCACCGCCACCGACGGAACCGCCGCCGACGCGGGGTCCACAGACGACGAGCCCGCGACGGGCACGGACGACGGCGGGTCCGCCGCAGGCACCCCGGACGACGAGGCCGCGATGGGTGCCGACGACTCGGACGCCGACGGGCCGGCCGCCGGCACGCGCGACGAGGGGTTGACGAGGGGCGCGGGCGGCGGGGAGACCGGTGGTGCGGCGGACGACGGGGTCGCCGCAGGGACCGGAGACGGCTCCTCGTCCGCTGCCGGTGCGGGCTCGACGCGCGCGTCGTGGCGGGCCGCCAGGGCGTGTACGGCCCGGTCGCCGGCCGGGGTCGTGGCCCCGTGCACGGCCAGGTGGAGCCGGCCGCGTGCGCCGGGTGGCAGGGCGGCGAGCAGTTCGTCCAGCAGCGGCCATACGCGGTCGTCGAGGGTGCGGTCGGCGGTGCCGACGTCGACGCGCACGGTGTCGGCGGCGACCGGCCATGCGGCGGTGAGCCGCTCGGGGAAACGCTCCGGGTCGGCGTCGGCCGGATAGGCCCACAGCCCGGCACGCGTCACCGCGACCCGCCAGGTGTCGCCGAGCCGCAGCACACCGCGCGCCGCGTCGGCGACCCGCATGCCCTCCACCGGCGGCCGCCAGTCCAGGGGCCGCGGCACGGGCGGCGCGCCGTCGCGGCCGGGCGGACGGCAGAGCACGGACGCGATGAACGGCGACCAGGACGGACGGCCGGCGGCGTCCAGCAGCACGACGTGCCAACGGTCGTGACCCGGCGCACTCCGGCCCGCCGCGCCGCCGCTTGACACACTCCGGCCCGACACCCCCCCGCCCGACGCGCGCCGGCCGGACGGGCTCTCGCCCGGCGCGCTCCCGTCCGATCGGCTTCCGCTCGGCAGGCTCCCGCCCGCGGGGCCCTTGCCCGGCGGTGTGTCGTCGAGGTCCACCGGCAGGCCGGTGAGTACCTCGACCTCGACGCCCAGTTCGCGCGCCACGGCCTGGCCGAGCGGCAGCAGGTCGCCGTCGCCGGCCGGGACGAGCCGCAGCGGATGCCGCCGCCATTCGGCGTGGGTCACCGGGCCGGACAGTACGGTGACGAGGTCCGCCGCGGTGACCTTCTCGCCGACGAGCACGGTCGGCCGGTCCGTGGCCGCCGGGACCGCGTACGGCAGGTCGTCCGGTGCCGGGTGTGGCGAGCCCGCCGCCTGGACCAGTACGCCGGCCGGCACCGCGGTCAGCACGGGCGCGTCGGCGGGCCCCGAGGGGAGGTCGGTGAGCGCGGCGCGCCATTCCGGGGCCGGCCACCAGCGGCCGAGCGCCGTCGGCTCGGCGTCCGGCGGGAACGACCACCACTGCGGCTCGGGCTCGCCCTCGGCCGCGCAGGTGAACAGGGTGCCGCCCGGCGCCAGGACGACGTCGCCGGAGGGCGCCACCACGGTCAGCTTCCAGGCGTCCGCGACCCGGCGGGCCAGCGCGGCCTCGGGGGGCGCGGGTTCGGAGGCGGGACGCGCGGACGGCACGGGAGCCGAGGAAGGCGCGGGCGGCGCGGGTTCGGGCGAGGCTCCCCCGGCTCCCGCGCCGGACATCGCGAGCACGATCGGGCGCGGATTCTCGCGTACGCGCGTCAACACCTCGCCGAGACGTGGCCACAGGGCCTCCGCCCGGTCGTCGGGCACGGCGACCACCACGACGACGGCGTCACCGGCCGGTGCGAACGCGCCGACCAGTTCGCGGAGCTCGGTGGAGGCCGCCGCGCTCACCAGGAACCGCCCGCCGATCTCCTCGATCGTCACGTCGCCGCCACCGGGCTCCGGCGCGGCCGATGCGGCCTCGGCGCCGGCCGTACGACGCCTGGACCTGCTCATCGACGAACTCCCCTCACATCGGCCGCGTCCACCCGGACGACCCCAGGTGCGTTGCGTGAAAACTCGAGGCCGTCAGACTGCCGGGCCGCGAAACGGCGGCCGGGCGTCAGACGGCACTCCACTTCTGGTTCGAGGTACCCGCGCACTGCCAGAGCTGGAGCCGTGCCGTTGCCGGTCCTTTGTCCGGTGACGTCCACGCACTTGTCGGCGCCGAGGTTCACCAGGTCGCCCGCGCCGTTGAGGTCGAAGTGCTGGGCCGGGCCGCCGTGGCAGCGGGCGAGTTGGATCGTCGTGCCGTCGTCGGAGGAGCCCCAGGCGACGTCCATGCACATGCCCATCGAGCGCACCGAGCCGTCGGACTTGAACGCCCACTTCTGCCAGGACGAGCCGCCGCAGTCCCAGATTTGTAGCGGCGAGCCGTCCTTGGCCTTGCGCGCGCTCACGCTGATGCACCGGTTGGAGGCGTAACTCAGATCGAACGCGTCGAGCTCGCCGCCGCGTGCCCGACCCGCCTCCGGAGCCGCCGGACGAGCTGCCGGACGAGCCGACGGCCCGCCGACGCCTTGCCGTTTGAGCCCTTCGCGGACACGGCGGGCCTGCCCGGATGTGCCGCCGCCCGCACCGGGCTTGGCGCTCGCCGACGGCGAGACGGTCGGGACGTCCCCTGCCGACGGCGAGCCGGCGGGAACCGCCCCCGGCCAGTGCGGCGCGGGCGCGCCCGGGTTGCGGCCGCCCGCGCGGTTCGCGGCGGACGAGCCGGAGTGGTGGCCGGATCCGCCCGGCACGGTGACCACGAGGAGCGGTACGGCGGCGAGCAGGGCCGCCGCAGCGACGGCGATGAGCACGACGCGGGTACGCCGCGACTCGGGTGCGGCGACGGGAGCGGGTACGCGGGCGGGCGCGGGCACCGGCACGACCGCGGCGGATCCCGCGGTCTCCTCCGGCGGCAGTGACAGACCTGGCGAGAAGAGCGCCGGCCCGGGCACCGCGGTCACTCTGGGCAGCACCACACCGCGACGGATCGCCGGTCCCGCCGTCCTGGTCATCGGTGTCCTCCTCCCGCCGCCGGAGGCCGGCCGCGGGCTCCCGCGTACCGTCCTGCCGATCGCGCGTCGGCCCTCGTCGCCCGGCCGCGACGACGCCAACGGTTGATTCCACACCATTGACGCGATTTTCGCGTGCATTCTGTCAAATGAGCACTCGATTCTAGGCGCCGTGCGAGGACGGCCCGCCGTCGTCCACGCCGTCGTCGGGCCCGGTGCCGAAGTCAAGACCGAAGTCAGGGTTGGCGACGAACACGCCGACCCGTACGCCGTTCTCCATCCGCCACGCGCCGCGGATGAAGCGCACGTGGATTCCGCCGGGGAAGACGATCTCCTGGCCGGGGACCGGCGAGGAGAGGTCCAGGGTGGCCGCGACGTCGATGCCGCCCGGCAGCGCCACCTCATAGACCCACTCGGCGGGTGCCCCGGGTGTGCCCTGGCCGCCGCGGGACGCGCTCACGTACCCGCTGTCCGCCGGGTCGCCCTGTACGTGCTCGCTCAGCGGGCCCAGCCGGTCGCCGCGCGGGCGCAGGCCCTGGCGGAAGACCTCCGCGGGCGGCCGCTGACCGGCCACGCGCAGCGGCCCGTCGTCGGTCCGCCACTTCATCGCGTGTGGCAGGCCGCCGCCCAGCGTCTCGGGCCGCGCGGCGGTGACGGACGGGTCCACCGGCCGCCGTACGGGGGCCGGATGCGGCGTCTGCGGTGCGCGTCCGCCGGACAGCACCTGGTAGACGCTCTGGGCGAGACCGCTCCCCGACGCACTCTCGACGAGCGGCATCCCCATCACCGGCCCGTCGCCCTCCGGCGTCAGGTAGAGGCCGGACTCGTCCGCGTGTACGGCGTGCGGCGTCAGCGTGCCCTCGTCCAGAGTGTCCCGCAGCGTCTCCCAGCCGTCGGCGCGCTCGACCCGGCCGTCCTCGCCGCGCAGGTACATCCCGGTCGGGACGTGCACGAAGTCCTGGCCGTACCGCGCCCACGCGTCCGGCGAGAGACGCCGTCCGTCCGTCAACTCGATCCAGCCGCCGTCGCTGACCCGGTACCGCTGCGTCCCGGCCCGGTCCGTAGCCGGGCGTACGACGGTGTGCCAGCGGTCCGTGCCCTTGCCCTTCCCCGCCGGGGGCACGCGGTCCATCGGGCGGATGCCGCCGGGGCCCGGCCGTGCGGTGGTGGCCTCGCCGAACCGCGCGCCGCCGCGCCCCCGAGGCACCTCGCCGAACGCGATCTGGTGTGCGAGGTCGTCCACCAGTCCCCTGGGGTCCGAGGGGCCGCCCGGCGGCACCTCGAGCAGCGCCTGCTGGACGTCCTCGGCGTCCACCTCGCCGGCGGTCCATCCCGGGCCGAACGCCTGGAGCCGCGCGTTGACGTCGTCCACCAGCCGCCGCGTGACCGGCACCTGCGTACGCGTCCCGCGCGTCGGGCCCGTACCGGCCTGCGAGGTGGACGCGGCGGCGTTCGCGTTGGTGGTCCCCGTGGTGATGTTCCCGGTGGCCGCCGCGCCGAGCCCCTCGCGCGTACGCCGGTTGTTCCCCTCCAGGGCACGCGTCGCCCGGCCCATGTCGTCCAGGCGCTGCTGGGCGCGAAGGTGGGGATGCAGGGTCGGGTGCGCGCCGGGCGCCCGGCCGGTGCGGAAGTCCTGTACGTAACCGTCGAGCTCGGTACGGCGCGTCAGCGCGAGGGCCGGCTGTACCTGCTGCTGGAGGGCGCGGAAGTCGCCGATGGCGCGGAGGAACCGCCGTTCCAGTGCTGAGATCCGTACGCGCATCACGCGCTGGGCCTCCTCGATCGAGGCCGCCTGCACCGGCCGCAGCGTCTCCCAGGCGATCTCCGGAGCGTCCTCGTCGACCGGCTGCGCGCCGCGGAAGTGGCCCGGCGTGCGGATGAAGTTGATCCGTGCCGTGCCCTCGGGCCCCAGCGCCGTCACGAACCGGTCCTGGACCAGCGTCAGCGGCAGGCCGAGCTCGCTCGCCGCCAGGTGCGCGACCAGGTCACCGGCCTCGTTGGCCCAGACGTCCATCGTGCGGATCTGGTTCACCAGCGCGCGCTGCTGCACGGCGACCGATGGCCCGTTCTCCTCTACGTGGAAGAAGTTGGCGTACCGGGACGGCAGGCCATGCGCCGCCACCTCGAGGTCGGCGGCGAGCCGGTCCGCCAGCCAGTTGCGCAGAATCTGGACGGATTTGCGGTCGTTCGACGCCGAGCGCAGGCCGCGTACGTGCTGGGCCAGATAGCGGCCGGCGATGGCGATGAGGCTGTGGTAGAAGCAGTTGTTGTCCATCGGGACCTCGATGGGCTCCAGCCCACGGCGCAGGAGCGTGGCCTCCAGCCGGGCCGGGTCGAACGCCTGCGCCTCGATCATCATGGCGCGGTTCGCGGCGTTCTCGACCTCGTTGCGCCCCGAGGTACCGGACGCGGACTTCGATTTCGACGCGGACGGCCCGCTCTGCTTCGGGCGGGCGATGACGAACGTGTGCCGCCCGTCCATGACCGGCGCCAGGCCGTTGCGGTCGGGCGAGACCAGCGTCGCGCCGCCGACGGTGCGGCGGTAACTGCCGTCCTTCAGCACCATGGCCGCTCCCGTGTGCCCTCGGCCGGTGAAGTAGATCATCGTGCCCGGCGGCAGCGCGGGCGGCAGCGTGGTGGTCAGCTCGACGGTACGGCCCGTGGCGCCGGCGAGCAGCGAGCGCACGGTCTCGGCCTGCTCCCCCAGCACGCTCACCTCGGTGACGAACGGCACCGCCTCGTTCAGGTTGCTCAGCACCACGTCCGCGCCGGTCACGACGCGGTTCTGCCCGCCGCCGAGGAGCCAGGCGACCGGCGCGTACGCCGAGATCGCGCCCAGGTGCGTCCAGCCCGGCTGCGCGAGCGCCGACGCGGTGACGCGGTAGCTGCCGTCGTCGTTGACGTACAGATGCGGATCGCCCGGCGCGGGGTCGTCCACCGTGATGCGCGTCTTTCCGCCGGACGTCTGGTCTCCGCGCTGCCCGCCCTTCCCGTCGCCGCCCCTTCTCCCGGTGCCACGCCCGGTCCCGCCCCCGCGCTGACCACGACCACGCTGACCGCCGCCGCGCTGTCCGCCGCTCGACGATCCTCGGGTGTGGGAGCCGCCGCCGCGCGTGCCGTTCCCCGTGGTCGACGAATCGCCCGAGGTGGTACGCCGCACCGGCGCCCGGCCGATCACGATGGTGTGCTCGCCGCCGGGGTTGAGCGCGGTGCGTACCTGCTGCTCCGTGTACACCGTCGGGTCCGTGTCGCCGGGGATGAAGACGCGGTATCCGGCGGGGGTCACCACGGCCGTACCGGCGCCCTCGGGGCCGGTGAACCACAGCCAGGTGCCGGGCGGCAGGCCCGCCGGTACCTCGTTCGTCAGCTCGACGTCGAAGCCGGCCTCCAGGTGGAACGCGCGGCCGACCCGTTCGGCGATCGTCAGCCGCGCGCTGCCGGACAGGAAGCGCACCGCCTGGCCCAGCCCCGTACGCGCGACGTCCGCGACGGTGGCGGGCCGGTCCGGCGCGCCCTGGGTGAGCCAGTGGAGGGCGGTGTAGTCCGACAGCGGCCCGAGCCGCCGCCAGCCCGCCTCGGTCAGCCCGCCCGTGCCGATCCCGTGCCGGCCGTTCACGTGCTCATAGACGTGCGGGTCGGCGGGCAGGCCGTGCAGTTGGACCGTCGGCAGACCCAGGATCTGGGGGGCCGGCGGCGTCGCGGGCGTGGTGTGCGCGACGGGCGCGGCGGCCACGCCGAGCTCGAAGGCGGTGGTGACCAGCGGCAGGGCGGGACGCCGAGGCCGGAACGGCGCCATCGGATCCGGCCGCCGCACGTTCTCGCCGACCTGGTGCCGTACGCGGTGGATCGCGTCGTCGCGCACGGCGTGGAACGACCGCTCCTGAGGCGGCGCGTCCCGCATCTCGGCGGGCGGGTCGAGCAATGTCCCGTCCGGTCCCATCTCCAGCGTGTGGATCTGGTCGGCGTCGTCCGGCGGGTCCACGAGCAGCCCGGTCGGGGACTCGAACCACTTGATCTCACCATCGTCGTTGACCACGATGAACCGGCCGCCGTCCCCGCCGGTCTCGACGGTGGCGGCGAGCGCGACCGAGCCCGTGCCGGCCCGGTTGAGCCGCCGGTGCAGAGCGGTGATCGCGTCGCTCACCGTCGGGTCCTGCGCCTGCCGGTACGCCAGGCCGACGCGCCTGCCCTCGGCGAGCGACTCCAGGTCGGTGACCTGGTCCTCGGCGGCCCGCCGCGTGGGGCCGTTCCAGTGCGTACGCCCCGCGGCCACCGACCCGCGTACGGTCGTGCGCAGCGTGCCCAGCAGCGCTTCGGCCCTGGCCACCTGGGCACGCGCCTGGACGAGCCGCCGGCCGAGCGCAGCCGCACGCTGCGTGCGCACGCCCGGCGTGACCGTGGTGTCGGCGGCGAGGTCGCGCTGCTCCTGCTCGACCCGCGCCACCTCCGCCGCCCAGTCGTCTCGGCCCTGCTGGGCACGGGCGAACAGGCCTGGCAGCTCGGCGTGCACCGCGGCCAGCCGCCCGTGACGCCGCGT
Source organism: uncultured Actinomycetota bacterium (assembly GCA_963799975.1). Lineage (GTDB taxonomy): Bacteria > Actinomycetota > Actinomycetes > Streptosporangiales > Streptosporangiaceae > Actinoallomurus. The sequence continues at coordinate 4,130,365 of CAWCZF010000006.1, forward strand.
GACCTCCACGCTCACCGCCTGGGCGAAGGTCTGCTGGCGGCCCCAGGACGTGCGGTAGTACGAGCCCAGCTCCAGCGCGGTCAGGCCGTGGTCGGTGGCGTCGCGGCGCAGCCGGTCCGGCCAGAGCCCGGCGTTCGTCGCGTCGTTCGCGGTGAAGGCGACATCGTTGAACGTCACTGGGTCGAAGGCGTGGATCCGGCCGCTCGGGTCGACCCAGCGGCGGTACCGCGTCCCGTCCCGACGCGTGACCTCCAGCCGTACGTGCGCGTTCAGCTCGTGCGCGAGGTCGCGGGCGAGGTACTCGGGGTCGAGGGCGAGCAGCGACGCCTCCGGCGGCAGGGCCGCCGGCGCGCCCAGCGGGTTGTCCGGCCGGAGGTCGTGGACCTGGTTGACCTCGCTGATCATCTCGGTGATCTCGTCGTCGATCGACTGGGTGAGGGTGCCGGGGATCGTGTCGGCGTTGCGGGTGAGGTATTCCTGGTATCTGCGCAGGGCGCGCGGGGCCGTCACGGTCGGGTCGAACTGCTGCGCCGCCGTCAGGTCCGCCCGCATGGTGCGTACGGCCCACTCCAGCACCGCACGGTAGCGCCAGGACCTCCGCGCGCTCGTCGTGGACGAGCCGGAGCGGGCGGTCGCCGCCGTGGCTCTCGCGGATGGAGCCCGCCAGGTGGTGGTGCAGGTGACGGGCCTCGATGCCGTTCCTGGCCGCCCCGGACAGCATGGGGGCCAGCTCGACGCGCGGCGCGGTGCCCAGCCGCCGCCACTCGGACCGGCGCACCTCCTTCCGCAGCGCCGTCTGGGCCTGGGCCTGGTATTCGTCCCTGGCCATCTGCGCGAGCAGCTCGTTGTACTGGGCCTCGAACATCTCCACGTACACGTCGCCGGTGATCGGATCGCTGCGCACGGGACCGCCCGACGGTCGTCGGCTTGCGGAAGAAGTGGTGGTTCGGTCTTTTGCGCCTCGACGCCAGAACTGGCCGCGCATGCGGAGCAGCAGGGTCGGGCCGAGCTCCTTGGCGTGCTGCTCCCGGCGGTAGTTCTCGGTGCCGGCGCTGTTCTGGTTCGGCCGACGTCGTCCGGCTGCCCGAGTGTGCCTGAACGTCCCAGCTGCTGTCCGGCGTCTGCGGCGGCAGGGGCTGGGCGCGTCGGCGGGCTGGTGCGGGCTGCGGGTTGATCGTGTCCGTGCCGTCCAGCCCGTAGTCGCCGACGACGCGGGCCAGGTCGGAGCTGTTGTTGGCGGTGGTGCCGCTCTGGTGCTTGATGTAGCGGCCGGTGCCGGTGCCGTCGCTTCATCCGCCCGATGACCTGGGCGTCGTACACGTCGCCCGTCGAGCCACAGCGTGGCGCGCTGGGAGGAGTCGCCGGGGATGAACAGGTCCTCGGCCAGCTTGTACCGTGTCGCCGCCGATCGCCTCGCGCACGTGGTTCGTCAGGTGCGAGCGCGACAGCAGCACCGGCAGCGACAGGCTGGAGCGCGTGTCCGGGTCGCCCGCCCGCGCGCCGAGCGCGCGCTCGTACCAGCGCGGGCCGAACAGCGTCGCCGAGCAGCTTCTGGCGGCCGGCAGCGCGCCGTCGAGCATCGACGCCGGTGACGTAGGCGTTGCCCGGCAGCTTCGGCAGCGGCACGAGGTTGCGCAGCGGCTCGGGGCCGCGCACGCTGCCGGCCTCGGCGAGGGCGCGCGGCACCTGGAGGTTCAGCGTGCCGGGCTCACGACGGAGGCCGTACGCCCGCTGGCCGGGTCCAGCTTGTCGAACCCGCTGCATCAGCAGGTTGTTCAGCGGACGGCCGGGCATCTTGAGCCGGCGGACGCGTCACGGTCAGCTGCGTGCGGAACCGCACGCGGTAGTGGCCGCTCCAGTCGTAGACGGTCTGCTCGGTGACCGCGTTCTCCGCGCGGGTCGTGCCGCGGTGGTGCCCCTCGGACGACCTTCGACGTCCAGCGGCGCCGCTGGCGTTCACGCCGCCGGGCGCCGAACTTGGCGAAGGTGAACGCCTGCGAGCCGTCACGTGACTTGGACTTGGCCGGTGCCGATGTAGCCGTGCCCGTAGTTCTCCAGGCCGGTGTCGGGCTTGAAGTCGTGCACCTGCGGGCCCGAGGTCAGCACGTCAGCGAGGTTGACCTCCACGACGTCCGACAGCAGCCAGCCGACTCGGGTGGACCAGGTAGAGGGAGTAGCCGCCCTTGGCCAGCACCTCCTCCCACATGGCCTGGTCGCGGCCCCGGGCCAGGATCGACTGGAGGGCGTCGACGCCGCCCTGCATCTTGCCGATCCGGCGGCCCTTGCCGTCCCAGATCTCCGCGCCCGCGGCCAGCATGCCGGGCGCGACCTGCGTCGATCTGCTCCTTGACGATCTGGTAGGTGGACTTGCCGCTGTCGTGGTTCAGGTCGTGCACGCCGGTGTGCCCGAGGATCCGGCCGTTCGGGTCCGTGCGGGTCAGGTACTCCGGCATCTCCATGTGCTCGTACCGGACGGCGCGAGGCGTCCAGCGACTGCCCGAACGCCGCGTTGAACTCCTCGCGCAGCGCCTTGGACACGACCGGCGACCCGCCGACCTTGTGCCGCTCGGCCAGGATCGCGGGCAGCCCGTCGCGGTTGAGGTTGATGTTCGTCGGTGAGCGTGGGCACCTCGGCCTGCCAGCGCATGAGGGTCTGGGCCACCACGTCGCCGCTCAGCCGCTGTTCGCCGGAGCGCCACTCGGACAGGACCTCGGCGAGCCGCGCGTCGGTGAGCGGCGGTCCGCCGTCGACGTAGTCGAGGATGTCCTGCGGCATGTCCGGCGCCGCGTACAGCTCCTCGGGGTCACGCAGGTCCTTGCCGAACCGCTGCTTGAAGTCCGCCCTGACCTGACGGTCCAGTACGCGCGCCGCACCGGTCTCGTGCATGCGCACCAGGGTCTGGGCGAGCTTGCCGCGCCGGATGCGCACGGTCGCCGGCAGCCGGGGCACCTCGTTCTGCCAGCGCGTGAGGATCCGCGCGACGAGGTCGCCGCTCAGCTTGAGCTCGCCCGTACGCCACCGGTCCATGGCGTTCTTGAGCTGGGCGTCGGAGACGGGCAGCGTCGCCGTCGGCGTACCGGGTCAGCGCCTCCGGCTCGGGCAGCAGGTACAGCATGGTGCGCGGCACCATGTTCACGGTCTCGTGCTTCGGCGTGCCACCCGGGATGAGCTTGGAGTGTTTCTCCTGGCGGCCCTGGACGTCGAAGTAGACGACCGTCTCGTAGGAGTAGACCCGGTTGAAGTCGAGCTGGATCGAGCTCCTTGCCGCCGGTGCGCCCGCTGCCCTTGGACCGGTTGTGCTGCCAGTGCCGGTTGAGGTCGATCTCGCCGGCGAGCTTGGCCTTGCCCGACATCGCCGCCGACCGCGACGTCGAGCTGGTCCCACGTCCAGCCCGTCGAACTGCTGTCGGTGAGCCGGTTCTCGGCCAGCCAGAGCTTGATGATGCCGAGCACGAACTTGTCGCCGGTGGCCCCGGTGAAGGTCGACCGGCCGAGCTTGCCGGAGATGTCCATGGCGCCGAACGTGTCGCGGAACAGGCCCGAGTCGAACGGCCGGTCGGTGGTGTACTCGCCGTTCAGGATCTCCTTCAGGTGCGCCCGCATCTCGATCGTGCTCGCGTACGTGCTCGCGTCCTGGTCCGCGCTGGCGGCCGGGCCGATGATGTCCTGGAGCGCCTGGGTCGCCGCGCTGCGCGCGCCGGTGGTGTCGAGGAAGTAGACGACGCCCTGGTCGAGCACGTCGCTGGGCGTCGGCTGCTTCGACGTCGGGCCCTGCTCGGTGCCGTTGGCGAGCGGCAGCAGGTACGCCAGTGCGGGCTGGTTCTTGACCTGGATCTCGTCCCCGAAGCGCACCCCCTCGTTGCGTACGCCGTCGCGTACCTTGCCCTGCTTGCCGGAGTGCTGATACTCGATCTTGATCGTGTAGTCGCTGGTCAGCTCGAACTCGTCGACGATCCCGGGGTACTCCAGCAGCTCCGGGCGGTTGTTGAGGAAGCTGACCGAGTCGGCCGCGCCGACGGTCCGCTGCCACTCGATGCCGGTCAGGGTGTTCTTGAGGTCCTTGAAGAGCGCCTTGAACTTGACGCCCCACGCGAGCTTGCGCGAGTGGCTGACCGACATCCCGGTGGTGTCCATGCCCATCGCCAGGTTGACCGTGTGGTACTCGTTCGTGCTCCGGAGGAACCGCGCCGGATGCCCGACACTTCGCTTGGCGGTGATGGTGACCTTCGCGGAGTCGACGTCCCAGTCCACGCCCACGCCGCCGCGGCGTTTGCGCAGCGTGAAGGTCATGCCGTCCTGGCGGATCTGGTCGTAGTGGGAGTCCAGCCCGCGGAGCGAGACCATCTTCTCCAGCAGCTCCAGGTTGTCGAGCTGGCTGTCGCGCTTGTTGCCGTGGCCGTACCACGACATGTCGGCGAACGGGTCCTCATCGCTCACGGGCAGGAACCCGCGTGCGCGCAGGCGCTGCTTGAGCTCGGCTTGGAGCCGCTCGGCGGTGTCCTCGGCCACCATGACCAGGCCCATCCCGACGCCCTTGCCCTGCGCGACGTAGTCCGGCACCGGCTTGGTGGCCGGGTCGCTCGGCCGGGTGCCGGTGTTGCGGATACCGCCGGGAACGTGCGGGTGGTTGCCGCCGTGTGCCGGCGGGGCCTTCAGCGCCGCCAGGTCGACCGAGAAGCCGTGGTCGTACGCCGCCGCCTCGGGCATCCGTACCAGGGCGTCGCCGAGGACGGGCCGGGTCTGGGCGAAGCCGGGCGGCACGGCGGTCGGGGCAGGAGTCGGGGCGGTCCCCGGCGGGGCGGGGCGGCGTGCGTTCCTGCCGCGTACGCTGACCGTCGCGCGGTGCTCGAACGTGACCCGGTTCGCGGTCGTGTGGCTCGTGTTGCGCGGCACCAGGACGTTGAGGCCGACGCGGCCCGCGGAGATGCCGTCGACGTTGGTCGAGGTGTAGGAGAACGAGGTGCTGACGCCCAGGTCCAGGTCCTTGATCCCGGTCGGGTTCGGCAGCAGGTCGAACTCCAGGCTGAGCGGCGTCACCGAACTGGTGTTGGTCACGCTGTGACCGCCGCTCATGCCATCGATCGCGGTCCGCACGTTCTCGATGTGGGCCAGGTTGCTGGTGGCGCCGATCCGCCGGGCGGCCATCCGCCTGGAGTGCACCGCGACCGTCGCCACCGGCCGGCCGTACTTGTTGTGCAGCGTGATCCGGTAGCCGCGCGGGGTGTTGACGGCATCGTCCAGGTGAGCGCTCAGGTTCCACAGTTTCTGGAGCAGTTCCTCGCGGATCGAGCTGCCCATCGGCAGGGTGAGCCCCTGCCCCTGGAGCGACTCCCTGATCTCGTCGAACAGCCGGGGGATGTTCGTGAGGCCCGACGCGAAGTGGAAGGCGGGCAGCTTGCCGGTCTTGACCGCGGCGCCGGTCGCGGTGACCTGGTCGGGGGCGGTGTCGTCGAGGTAGTGCTCGGGGATCCACAGCAGCAGCCGCTCGTCGCTGGTGCCGGGGAGCCGGTTGACCCCGACGCCGGCCCAGTTGTCGTTCGCGTTGGTCCGCAGCTTGAAGGACCAGTTCGGCGTGTAGGAGACCAGGCTCGCCTCGGTCCGGTTGTCCTCGACGTGCCCGCCCTCGGCGTCGGCGATGTGCGAGCTCGACCGGTTCGACTGGTTGCTGGTGCCGGAGATCGACGCCCCGATCTTGACGACCTGGAGCACGCCGGGCGTCGCGCCGATGCCGAACGTCGCCGCGAGCGCGCCGCGCGTCGCGCTGGTCTGCCCGCTCTGGGTCTGGACGTGCGCACCGGTCGCGTACGTCGCGTTGATGGTGTCGACCGCGTGGTGCTCGCCCTCGACCTGCGGCAGCGCCGACGGCGTGAGAGTGGAGCCGGCCGGGTTGTTCAGGGTGTGCGGGTCGGTCGGGTCGAGCGTGATGAGCAACTCGGCGTTGCCCAGCGGCACCTGGAGCCCCTCCGTACCGCGGTTGGTGTTGGGCCCGATCAGGTACGGGTAGTTGGCGAGCAGCCGGTGCGCGAGCAGGTTGATCTCGTTCTCGGTGTACGCCACGTTCGCCCGATCCAGCTCCCGGCGGACCGAGCGGATCAGCTCCGGCATCCGCGGCAGGCCGGCGCGCGGCACGCCGATGGACCGGATCGCCGGGTGTGCGGCGATCGGCGTCGCCACCACCTGCGCCGGGCCGCCCGGGTTCGGGGGCGGCAGGGGCGGCATCGGCGGGCCGCCGGGGCGGCCGCGGTTCTGCGCGCCCGAGTTGGTCGAGGAACCCGGGTTCGGATCGGGGTTGGGATCCGAACCGCTCGGCCGGCCGCCGCTCTTGCGTGACCTGCCGAGCAACGCCATGAGGATCGGCGTCCCCTTGGGGTCGCCGGGCGAGTAGACGTGGAACCAGCCGTCCTCGTGCTTGCCGCCGGACCTGGTGCCGGGCTTGGTGCCGGAGTCGGTGTCGCCGCGGACCGACCGGATGCCGCCGGCCCTGTCGAACACCGCGCGGTACACGGTGGCCAGCACCGGCTCGTCGAGCGCGCGCGACAGCGGCTCGGCCACACTCGCGCCGCCGTCGATCAGCAGGAACGGCCGCATGCCCGGCGCACGGCTGCCGATGACCGCCGCCAGGGCGTCCACCGAGATCTCCTTGCCGCCCGCCATGACCTTGCCGTCCTTGCCGGCGCCGATGACGAAGACGGTCCCTTCGGGCGCGAGCTCACCGAGGGCCACGACCGTGTCGACGTCGAACGCGGGTCCGTCCTCGGGCGCGCCGGGCAGCCAGATCGCCACCATCCGGTCGCCGAGCATGCCCACGCGGGTCTCCCCGAGCACGTCCTCGATCGCCATCCGCGGGGACGGCTTCGCCGGGCTCTCGTCGTCCTTGGTGTCCTGGGCGTCCTCGCTGTCCTGGCTGTCCTTGGTGTCCTGGGACTCCTCGGTCTCTGGATCCTTGGTGTACTTCGGCGGCTCGGCGTCGTCCAGGTCGTCTTCGGAGTCGTACTCCGACTCCTCGTCCAGCTCGTCGTCGTGCTCGGACTCGTTCTCGGTCTCCTCGGCGAACCGGACCTGCTTGGGCGGCTTCTTCGCCGTCTTGGCCGGCTCCTCGGCCATCTCCCGCAGGAGGCTCTCGCCGGCCGTACGCCCCGAGCGGGCGATCTCGGCGGCCACCAGGAGCCGCTTCTCCCGCAGCACGCGGCCGTCGCCCTCGACGCTCGCCTCGCGCAGGAGCGAGTCCGCCGCGCTCAGGAACTGCCGGGCCCGCTGGTCCGACATCAGGCCGAACGTCGCACGAGCGAAGGCCGGGTCATTGCGCGCCGCCTTCGCGAAGGCGGCGGTGAACCGGGACGGTCCCCCGGACTCCGCCGGTCGCGGCACGCCGAGCAGGTCCGCGGCGAGGTTCTCGGCGGCCTGGTGACCGGCCCACGGGATCTCCGCGGCGGCCAGCAGCCACACCACCGCCAGGTGCCGCGCCCTGCCCTTCGTGGCGAACGGCGACGGGTCCGCGCCGACCAGGCCCTTGAGGATCAGCCTGGCCTCGTTGAGCACCTGCTCGTACTTTGCGTCCGAGTGCTCTCGCAGGAGCCCGAGCGTGGTGCTCGCGACCTCCACCCGGTCCTTGTCGATCATGACGCGCGGCACCGGCGCGGGCGGGTTCGCCCTGAGGTCGTGGACCAGGGCGCGCGCGAAGTCGTCGGCGCCCTGCCGCTCCCCCGTACGCGCGATCTCGGCGGCCACGAGCAGCGCGGCCCGGTCGATCGGCGCGAGTTCGCCGCCCGTGGCCTCCTCCTTGGGCGCGTGGCCGCTCAGGTCGCCGACGATCATCCGGGCCTGGTCCATGACCTCCTTGCGCCGCTTCGGGTCCAGGCGACTCAGCGTCAGCCGCGCGGCGGACACGTCGGTCCGCGACACCGGCCGGCTCGGCTCGGTGCTGGTCGTGGGGCTGGACTCGGTGGTGGTCCCGGTGCTGGACTCGGCGGCCTGCTTGACGGGCCGTCTGGAGCGGGGGGTCCTGGGCGGGACGCTCGCCGGGGTCTCGGCGGCCTGCTCCGCCTCGGCCGCCTTCTCCGTCTTGTCCGTCTTGGTGTCAATAGCCGACGGCTCGCTGGTCACCGTCTCGTCGGCGACAGTCTTGTCGGCGACCGTCTCGTCCAAGGGCGTCGTGTCCTGGACGGTCTTGTCGGCGGTCTCCTTCTCGACCGGCGGCTCGGCCGCCTTCTCTGGCGCCTTCTCTGGGGCCTTCTCGGCCGACGTCTCCGTATCGGCCGGCTTGTGCTCGGGCGTCGTGGGCTGTTCGAGCAGGGTGACGGTGTCTTTGCCCCGGTTCTGCACGTTCCCCGTGGCCGAGGTCGACGGGCCGCCCTTCCTGGCGGCGTCGCGCAGACTGTCGAGGGTGACCGGCTGCTTGGGCGCGGTGTCCGGCGGCCTGACCCGGGGCCGGCGTACGGTCTCGGGCCCGCGTTCGGCCCGCTCGGCGGTGGACTTCTCGCGTACCTCGTTGCTCAGGCCCGGAATGCCGGCGCCCTTGCCGTCGCCCTCCCCGAGGGTCTCGCCGGGGCCCTCGAACGGTTCGCGCTCGGCCGGGGGCTCGGTGACCGTCGGCTCGTCGTTGACCGTCATCGCGTCGCCCGCGAAGCCCTTGCCCGACCGCCGCGTGGGTACCGTCTCGGTCCCGCCGGTTTCACTCCGCGCGCGCCGTGCCGCCGCCCGACGGTGGTCCTTGACGCCGAGCCCGGGGATGCCCGTGCCCTTGCCGTCGCTCTCGCCCAGCGTCTCGCCCGTGCCCGAGAACGGCTCGAACTCCTTCTGCTCCGCAGCCGTCTTCGTGGCCTCTTCGGCCGGCAGGTCGGCGAACGTCATCGGGTCGCCGTCGAAGCCCCTGCCGACCCGCTCTGGCGCTACGGTGCGCTCTTTCTGTACCGGCGGCGGCCGGCCCTCCAGCGCGGCCTTCTTCGCGGCCTCGGCCTTCTCCTCCGCCGCCTTCGCGCGTACCTCGTTGCTCAGGCCGGGGATGCCCGTGCCCATGCCGTCGCCCTCGCCCAGCGGCTGCCCGACGCCGGAGAACGGCTCGCTCGTCTTCTCCCCGGCGGGCGTCTCGGTGGCGGTGAGCCTCTTCGCCCGTTCCTCGGCCGCCTTGGCGCGCACCTCGTTGCTCAGGCCGGAAATGCCCTCGCCCTTGCCGTCGCCCTTGCCGAGCGTCGTGCCCGGCCCGGAGAACGGCGACGGCTTGGCCTTGGTCGACACGTCGCCGATGGTCACCGGGCCGCGCTCGGCACGCGGCGCCGGGCGGCGCGCCGAGGGCGTCTTGGTGCCCTCCAGCGCCGCCTTCTTCGCGGCCTCGGCCTTCTCCTCCGCCGCCTTGGCACGTACGTCGTCGCTCAGGCCCGGGATGCCCGCGCCCGTGCCGTCGCCCTCGCCCAGCCGGTGCCCGGTGCCCGAGAACGGCGTCACCGGCGGCTTCTCGGCCGGCCGCTCGGTGGGCCGATCGTTGATCGTCGCCGGGTCCGCGCCGTAGCCCTTGCCGCGCTGCCGCGGCCGGGACGCGTCGAGGCCCGGCCGCTCGGTCGCCTTCTCCGTGGCCTTCTCGGGGGCCTTCTCGGGGGCCTTCTCGGTCGACGTCCCGGCGGCCTTCGCGGCTCGCTCGGCCGCGGACTTCGCGCGTACCTCGTTGCTCAGGCCCGGGATGCCGGTGCCCTTGCCGTCGCCCGCGCCGAGTTCGTGGCCGGGCCCGGAGAACGGGTACCGGCCGGCCGGGTCGTCCTTGGAGGATTCCGCCCAGGGCAGCGACGCGACGAAGTCGTCGCCCGTGCTCGCGTCCGTGGTGCCCTCGCCGTCCCCGTCGCCCGCGAGGAACCGCCCGTGCTGCCATGGCGTCGGGTTGACCGCGATGGTGTGGCGCGGGAAGCCCTCGCTGGTGGGCAGGAACTGCAAACTGCGGAACCGCCCCGGCAGGACGGCCTGCGTGCCCTTCTGTCCGTCGAGGAACACGATCCCCTCGCCGTCGTGCACGACGTTGAAGACGTGGTCGACCTCGCCCGTCCCCACGCCGACGAGGACCATGCCGCGCGAGCCCGGCCCGGCCGCGGTCACCGCGTCCACGATCGCCTGGTAGCCCGGCACGTCGACCGGCTCGCCCCTGCCCATGTTCGCCAGGTGCTCGTACGGTGCGCGTGCCTCCGGCGGCACCTGGAAGTACGGGAGCAGGGCGGGGTCTTCAGTCGGGTCCTTGCGCGCCTCCTCCAGCGTGAGGTCCGTGCCGATCGCGGCGAGCAGGCAGTTCGTCATGAAGTCGCCGCCCTTGACGACCTGCGGGTTGATCTTGGGCAGCCACGGATAGCGGCTCTTGATCACGTCGTCGCCGACGCGTGCGTTCGTCCACGGCACGTTGACCGGCCCCGGCATGTTCTCCACCGGCCTCGGCCGGCCTCCGCTGCCGGGGAAGTTCATCCACTGGACGCCCTTGCGTCGCCCGTTGCCGATCTGGGCGCGGTCGACCTGCGCCACGACGTCGACGCCCAGCCGGTTCGCGGCCTCCTGCACGGTGTTCGCGGGCACCAGGCCGTCGGAGGTCACGATGAGCCGGTCGGCGAACGGCAGGTCCGCCGAGGTCAGGCCGTCCAGGTTCGCCGCGTTCACCACGGCCGCGCCGTCGGTGACCTCCGCCGGCAGCGCGGTGTGGGAGGAGACCGGAACGCTGCTCGCCGAAGCCGGCGTACGTGCCGCGCCGCGGTTGCGGAACGGGTCGCGGTCGACGCCCGTAGGCGACGGCGTGGCCGGGCTCTCCTTGCCGCGGGTCTCGCCGGGCGGCCGGATGGACGACCGGTTCTGCGTCGTGGCCGGGTTCTCACCGGGCCGGCCCGTACGGGTCGCGGGATCTTGACCCGTGCCGGCGGTGGCCTCGGTCTCCTCGCCGCCCGTACGCCCCGATCCACGGACGCTGGACGGTGTGGTGGGTGTGGCCGACGTGGACCGGCTCTGGTCGCGGAGGGTGCCGTTCGAGTCCTGCCGGCTCGTGCCCTCATTCCCCCGCGAGGTCGGCGTCGTCGCGGACGGCGTGGACGACGTGGACGACGTGGACGACGTGCCGGAGGACCGGCCGTTGCCGCTGGCCGTGGACCGGCTCGACGGCGTCGCGGACGTGGTGGTCTCGTCGCTCCTCGTCGTTCCGTTGGTTCCGTTGGTTCCGCGCGAGGTGGCCGACGGGGTGTACCGCGTGTCCTTCGGCGGCACCGCGGGTGCGGTCTCGGACTCGCTGGAGCGCTTGGACGGCACCGGCGGCGGAGTGGCGGAACGGCTCGCCGACGTCGAGTCCCCGCGCGCGGAGCCGGACCGGCTGACGTCGGTGCGGCTGGTGTCGGTACGGCCGGTCCCGTTGGACGAGCCGGTCCCGTTGGAGACGGTCCCGTTGGACGAGACGGTCGTGGACGAGCCGTTCGCGGTCGCCGAGCGCCGCCCCGGCGCAGGCGTCCCGGTTTCCGTGGACGACGTCGAGGAGGACCGGTTGATTAGGGGCGCGGACTCGTCGTCGGTCACGTCGACCGCGTGTTCGTCGCCGAACGGGTCGCTGACAGTGGACACAGTGGACGCGGTGTCGGAGACCAGGGTCTTCTCGTCGGAGTCGGAGGAGGTCGTCTCGTCGGAGGAGTCGCCGTCGGACAGCCGCTGGTAGCCCTCGCGTACGGGCTTGGGCGCCGCCAGCATGTGTCCGGCTCCGTGGCCGATCTGGCCGGCGATGCTGCCCGCCATGCCCGAGGTGAACGAGAAGGGGTTGAACTGGAAGCCCTGACCGTTGGCCGCCATGACGACGCCTTCGGTGATGGCTTCGTGCAGTCCCTCTTCGGCCATCTCGATGATGGCGGGGACGCCGATCCCCACGAGCCGCAGCCGCAGGGGCTTGTCGGCGGCCTTGATCATGCCCTCGGTGATGTTCTTGGCGACCGTGGAGACGGGCTCCTTCTCCAGGTCGTGTACGGCGCCGTTGACCGCGCGCACGACGACGGGCTGAATCGTCGTCACGCTGATGTCGCGGCTCAGTACCTTCGACAGCACCTTGGTGAGCTTGGTGGACACGAAGTGGCTGATGGCCGAGAACGGGAGTGACAGCAGGCCGCCGACCGCGCCGACCTCGACCGCGCTGATCGTCGCCTGCACGTCCCAGCTCGTACGCGTGTGCTTGGCGAACTGGATGGCCTGGGTCAGCACGTCCAGGGCGAGCTGGAAGGCGATCCCGAAGAGCTCGGCGAGGGCGAACTGCAGGATCAGCCGCCCCCACCAGCTCTGCAGCAGGAACCTGACGATGGCCATCCGGGCCGCGAGCCAGGTCATGCTGGCCCCGTCGGTCCAGAAGGCCATCGCGATCGCCCAGGCGATCTGGGCGATCAGGAGGATGAGCTCCTCGATCGAGATGATCTTGACGTACTCCACCTGCGTGGCCGCGTCGAGCAGGAACTTCTTGAGCTGCTGGAACTGCTCGGCCGCCTGCGGGATGTAGTAGGGCGGCTCCGACGCATAGGGCGCCATCATGTCGGCGAACCTGATCGCCGACTTTCCGGTGAAGTTCGCCCTGATGTTCTGCACCACCTGGATCAGAAACGGGCGCAGTTCGTTCTGCAGGCGATCGCTGGTGGTCCCCCAGGCGTTGCCGACCTCACGCAGCGCGTCCTCGTTCGCGGTCGGCCACTTCTCGCCGGTCAGGACGAGGAACAGTCCCTGTACGCCCTCGGGCACCTCGATCGCCATGGGATCAGTGCCTGTGCACCGTCGGGGTGCTCGCCTCGTCGGTCGCCGTGGCGTTCACGCCGCCGAACAGGCCGCCCAGACTGAGCGTCTTCGAGCCGTGTGCGTCCACGAGGTCCTTCAGGTCCCGCAGGAAGTCCAGGCTCGCGTCCGCGCTCGGGTAGTAGTTGACCTCGAAGGACTTGCCGATGTCACCGTTGCCGCCCAGGGTGTGGCCGTACTTGTCGGTGAGCCGGAACAGGTCGCCGTAGATGCTCGACGCGGTGGTGGCCAGGTCCTTGATGCGGACGCCGCCGCGTTCGAGCTCCTCGATGTCGACCGAGAACGTACCGGGGTCATCAGACATGGTCGTTCGCTCCTTCTCCTGTCGTCTGCGCGGCGGCCGGTGCGGTGGCCCTCGCCGCCGCCACCGCCGCGTCGAACATCGCCTCGATGTCGAAGTCGTCGCCGGTCGGCATGCCGAGCCCGTCGGGCAGCAGCCCGGACAGTGCGTCGGCCGAGGCGCGCGAGGCGTCCTCCTGTGCCGCGCGCACCGTCTCGACGATGCGCGAGGTCAGCTCCGCCGGGGCGAGCTGCCGGTAGCGTGCGCCGGCCAGCTTCAGGTCGACGAGCCGGCCCTGGCTGTCGACCGTGGCGGTGACCATCCGGTCCTTCGACGTGGCGGAGCCGGTCAGGCTCGCCATGTGTGCGGAAGCCGCCTGGATGCGGGCCTGTTCGGCACGCAGATCCGCGATGGCGTGCTCCAGGTCGTACTCCGGGGGGTTCGGCATCCTTCCTCCTTCGTGTGCTGTTGGTTACCGCGCCGGCCGCTACGCGCTGCCGGTCGCCTCCTCGCCCGTGGCCGTGGCCTCGCGCTCGGTCTCCTGCTCGGGGCGGGGACGCCGCGGCGTGTCGGCACGCCGCTGCCGTCGGGCGGGCCCGGCGAGCGGGACCTCCTCCAGCTCGAACTCCTCTTCGTCCAGCCGGCCGATCACTCCGGAGCCGACGTCGACCCGGGTGCCCCAGATCTCCTCGTCCTCCGACAGCCAGGTCTGCCGCTCACGCTCCTGCGGCTTCTCGCCGCCCGCGCCCGCGCCGCCGCCCATCATCGGCGGGAAGAACGGCACGCCGCCGCTGCCGTCGCCGCCGCCCGATGAGCCGGGAGCGCCGGCCGCGCCGGGGCTACCGCCGCTGAGCTGCGACGGCAACCCGGTCAGGCCGCCGCCCGCACCGCCGCCGAGCCCGACTCCGCCGCCGGCGCCGCCCAGCCCACCACCGAGACCGCCGCCGAGACCGCCCAGGCCGCCGTTCGCGCCACCAGCGCCGCCGAGGCCGTCGCCGATGCTGTTGCCGAGACCGTTCGAGCCGCCCAGCCCGCCGTTCGCGCCGCCCAGCCCGCCCGGTCCGCTGCCCAGACCACCCCCGGAGCCGAAGCCCTTGCCGGGATCGGAGCCGAAGCCGCCGAGGCCGTTACCGCCGGCACTGCCGCCCGCGCCGGCTCCGACGCCGCCGTCGCCGATCTCGTGCAGGCCGCCCGTGCCTCCCGCACCGCCGCCCGGCGGTAGGTTCGTGCCCGATTTGCCCGAGCCGGGAGAGAGCCGCGAGCCGCCGAGACCGTCGCCGCCCGCGCTTCCGCCGGGAGGCTTCACGATTCCGTTGCCGCCGCCGGGCTCGTCGAACGCGCCGCCGCCGCCCGGTCCGACCGAGCCGCCGCCGCCCGTACCCTCCCCGCCGGCGCCGCCACCAGGAGGCACCAGGCCCGGGAGGAACGCGCCGCCGCCGCCGTCCGCGGGGATTCCCCCGCCACCGCCGCCCGGGCCGTTCAGGCCGAGGTCGTTCGCACCGCCGTCCGCGGGGTTCCCGCCGCCGGGACCGTTCAGGCCGAGATCGCCCGACCCGCCGCCGCCCGGGGGCGGAATGTTCGCGCCGCCGCCACCGTCCGGAGGCGGGATGTCGCCGCCGCCGCTGCCGTCGGGCGGGGGGATGTTCGCGCCGCCGCCACCGTCGGGGGGCGGGATGTTCCCGCCGCCACCGCCGTCGGGCGGGGGGATGTTCCCGCCGCCGCCACCGTCGGGCGGGGGGATGTTCCCGCCGCCGCCACCGTCCGGAGGCGGAGGGAGGTTGCCGTCGCCGCCGCCGTCCGGCGGTCCGTTGCCGTCGGCCGGGTCGGGGCGCGGCGGGGTCTCCGTGGGCGGCGCGGTGATCTCGATCATCGCGCTGGTCGCCAGCACGTACTTGGGCGCGAGGCTCCCGATCGCGGTCTGTGCCGGGGTGTCGAGCTGCGCCTTCAGCAGGTCGACCGTGGTCTTGCCGATCTCGTCGCTGATCTTCTGCCAGCCGGCCGCGCTCGTGAGGTCGCCCTTCGGGTAGGCCGCGAGCGTGGTGCGGATGAACGCCTTGCCGGCGTCGACGTCGCTGTTGAACGCGTTGAGCTTGTAGTTGGAGGTGCCGAGCTGGAGGCCGCTGTCGTCGATGTAGCGGGCGACGTCGTTGATCGCGCCGACGATCGCGTTGTTGATCCAGTCCCGGATGTTCAGGATGATCGCGGTGTTCCAGTTGGTCGACATGGTGGAGTTGAAGTTGCCGAGCTCCACCGCGGCGTCGTTGACGACGTCGGAGATCTTCCGGCCGTGCCTGGTGGTGACCTGCTCGTACGTGTCGGTGAGCCCGTCACCGTTCACCTTGAGCCGCCAGTGGATGAGGAATGCCGCCTTGCCGCGGAAGGAGGAGTCGTCGGAGTCCAGCCTGTTCGCCCAGGAGTTCATCCCGCCCGCGACGGCCTGGCTCCACGTGCCGAAGTCGTCGATCGCCCCCGCCAGGTCCACCAGAGACTGGTGGTCCATGCTGCCGCGCTTGCCGCGTGAGACGTCGGTCATCATCTCGTCGATGGTGTTGACCGCCGTCGCCCACGCGGAGACCGCGTCATTGTTGATGTTGGCGCCGTAGAAGTACTCACCCCACGCGTGGTAGGTGATGTTGTCCTTCTCGCTGGGGCTGGGATTGGCGGTGAACCAGGTCGCCTTGGCCGGACCGTGGAGGTCGGCGCCCTCGCCGGTGAGCGCCTTGAGTGCCTGCTCGAACGTCCACTCGCTCCAGTTGTCGGTGTCGGGAATGCTCAGGCCGCCGGAATCCTCCGCCACGGCTCCTCCTCCGGGCTCACTGTCAGGTCGTCACGGATGGGTCAGTGCGCGCCGCCACCGGCGACGTCGGGATGGTTCTGGTCGAACTTCGAGGCGTCGTAGGTGGTCAGGTCGTTGGTCTCGTCGAAGACGTCCTCGGCGTTCTTGAGCGCCGTGAAGAAGGTGCGTACGTCGGTCTCGACGGTGGTGTAGCGGGTGTGCACCGAGGAGCCGAACGTGCCCGCCTGGGTCACGAAGCTCTTCGCCACCGGCCAGTCCTGCGAGCCCGGGTGGAACCGCGTGCTCAGGGTGGTGTCGAGCTTCAGGTCCGCGGACGGGCCGAGCGCCCTCGGCGTCCGGTTGATGACGTCGTCGACGTTCGTCAGATAGGTGATCAGCTGGTCATAGTGCGCCTTGTCGAATGACGTGATGCGGCCGCTGTTGTCAACCACGGGTTCCTCTTCTCGTTCGTTGCCTACGGGTTCCGGTGCCGGATCCGGCGAGCGCCACGCCGGCTCCGGCACCGGCGAACATCAGGCGTGCGTGCTGGTCAGGCCATCACCCGTGCGCCCTGGTCGTCGCCGCCCTGGAACGTCTCAGCGACGTTGATCGAGGACTGGGTGTGCGAGTTGAGCTGCATCTTCATCTCGGCGTACGACCGGTTCCACGTGTTCTGCTGCTCTTCCCAGAGCGGCGTGGCCTTGCCCTGGCTGGCCTGGCTGATGCGGGTCAGCGTGGCGTTGAGGTCCTCCATGATCGTGTCCATCCGCACGACCTGGGCGACCAGGCCCATGTTCACGTCGCCGTAGTTGCCGTGGTTCACCGAGAACTGATCTGCCATCGCGTTGTCTCCTTGTTGAGAAGCCGGGTCCTACTTGGCCTGGCCGGTCGTGGTGATGCCGGTGTTGATGTTGACCTGGCGGAGCGCGGTCGCCTTGGTGTTCAGGTCGGTGAGGTTGTTCACGCAGTTGTTGAAGTCGGTGGTCCAGGTGGCCAGGTGGGTCGAGAGGATCGCGCCGGAGTCGGACCGGTTGGCGTCGGTGAGCGCGTCGGTGTGCGCCTGCACCGTGTTGTTCACGGTGTTCATCTCGTTGATGGCGTCCTGCGTCTTGGTGATGATCTGCTGCAGGTCCGCGTCGCTGAAGTGGTAGGTCGACGGGTCGAAGTTGCCGTACTGGCCAGTGGCCATGTTCTTCTCCTGGTGATCGAAGGTGGAGTGGAGGTGGGACGGGCATCGGCTATCCGCCACCACCTCCCGAACCGAGCAGGCGGAGCACGGGTCCGGTGGGCAGCAGCGCCAGCAGGTCGGCCGGCACCGCGGCCGCGGAGGAGACGGCGTAGCCGAGCGCGGAGGCCGCGGCCTCGTTCGCGACCGGGAACTTCGCGCCGTCCTCGGTCACGAGGTACAGCCCCTCGCCCGGCACGCCGGGGGCGGGCAGCGTACGGGCGAGCAGGCCCGCCTTGGGCGCGACCGCGACCTGGTCGGCGACCCGGTTCGCGGCGGGGTCGCCCGAGGCGGCGACGCCCGCGAACGCGATCGCGTTCGCCGCGGTGACCGGTGCGGCGGGCACGGTGACGAGCGAGGTGTCCACGCGGCCCGCGGCCGGGACCGAGCGGACGCACGGCATGCGCCCGGCGGTCGCGGCGTCCAGGCTCGGCGGCGTCGCCGGCAGGCCGGCCTCCCAGGCCGGCGCCTTCAGCAGCGTGGACGAGGCCAGCGCGGCCGGGCTCAGCTCGCGCGCCGCCGCGGTGCCGCCGTCGTAGGCCTTGGCGGTCTCCGGGTCGCTCAGCGCGAGGGCCGCCGCGGTCTGCGTCATCGGCTGGAGGCCGCCGGTGGTCAACTGGGAGAAGTGCTGCTCGGTGCCCGCGCCGCGGGAGACGAAGACCTCGCCCACCTTGGCCGGGTGGCCGTCGAGGTCCTGGCCCGGCGCGCCGATGCCGGGGATCGCGGGCGGCGGCAGGTCGGGGCCGGCGGGGACCGTGTCGACCCACGCGTCGCGTACGCCGATCGCGGAGTCGTCGGGGATGCCGAGCGCGCGCGTCACCCACGGCGCGGTCACGCGCAGCCGCCGTCCGCCGGTGACGAGATAGCTGGTCCCGTCGGAGGTGCGGACCAGGACGGCCTGGCGTGCGGACAGCGGGCGTTCGTCCTGGTCCGTACCGATCATCAGCGTCAGCGCGGGCCGCGATCCGGCCGAGGAGGCGCAGGCGAGCCAGGGCCGGATGTCGTTGCCCGCGTCCGGCAGCGAATCGGGTGCGCCGTCGATGCCGACCGGGCCGCCGCGCGGCACGTCCTTCAGCGATGCGGACGCCACCGAGTCGACCGTGAGCTTGGCGCCGAGCAGCAGCCGCGCGGACGCGTAGTTCAGCACCGGCCGCAACTGCCCGCCGGCCAGGACGAACCGGGTTCCGGTGCCCTTGTCGAGGATCAGCGTGCCCGGCTTGCGCCAGCCGGCCGCGCCGCCGCCCGGCGAGACGACGGCCAGCACCGCGAACCCGGCGACCGCGAGCGCGGCCACCAGCGAGCCGATGATCAGGCCGCTCCACGAGCGGCGCAGGGGCGGGACCGCCATGTCCGGCTCGGCGCGCAGCAGCGCGGAGACGAGCCTGCCCACCATGAAGCCGTGTGCGTGTACCTGGTCACGTCGGTTGTGCATGACACACCTCCTCGCTCTGGGCCGTACGTGCGGGTGCGACGGGCTCGGTCAGGACCATCCGGCACGCGCCTTCGCGTAGACGCCGACGACCGCCAGCACCAGCGGAATGACCGTGATCGCGCTGGCCGTGTGCGCGAGGTCGGCGATCCGCCCCCAGTGGGGCAGCACCCGGCGGCCCGGCAGGACACGGGCGACCGCGAGGAGCAGGCCCGCCGCGACCATCAGCGCGGCCACGATCAGGGGCCGTACGGCGGCGGGCCGGTCCAGGGTCAGGTCGACCAGCACCGTGGCCAGCCCGGCCGCGCCCGGCACGAACACCGCGAGCCGCGCGCGTATCCCGAGCAGGTCGCGGCCGTGCAGGAGCAGCAGGAGCGCCGCGACCGCCGCGAGGGTGCGCGCGGCGATGCCGTGCGTGGTGCCGAGCACCGTGAGGCAGCCGGCCACGACGATGCCGAGGCCGAGGTAGAGGGAGCCGATGTGCTCGTGGGCGCGCGCGGTGCGTTCGAGCACGACGCGGCTGGGCTCGGGGTCGATGCCCTCCTGGAACTCATCGGCGCTGGTCGGCAGCGGAGGGATGCGGAGCCCGGCGAACCGGGAGGCGATGAGGGGCACGGCCGTGCCGATCACCAGCGCGCACGCGAGCACGATCGCCGCCGCCCCCGCCGGGCCGGCCGTGCCGAGCGAGACCAGGAGGCCGCCCGATGCCGTGAGGACGCCGGCGAAGGCCGTCGCGGTGAAACCCGCGAGCACGCCGCCGACGGCGGGCCGTGCCAGCGCGGCCACGGTGGCCGCCCACGCGCCCGCGGCGAGCAGTCCGGGCGCGCTCACCACGCCGGCCGAGGTCAGTGACCTGGCCGCGCCGACCGGCAGCGCGAGCCCGGCGACCACGGTGAACCCGATCGCGCCCGCGGCCAGCAGGATGCCGGCCGCACGGTCGCCGAGGGCACGCGACGCGGCGGCCGCGCCGAGCAGCAGGCCCACGCTCGCCGTCCCGGCGACCACCGCGGCCATCATGCCCGTACCGCTCATCGACGCGACCGCCGCGCCCAGCGCGAGCACGGTGCCGACCAGGAAGAGCACGAACCGGCGGGTCGTCTCGGGGCGCCAGCGGTCCGCGCGCTCGGCGGTGCCGGTGGCGACGCCGTCGACCAGGTCGTCGAAGTCGACCGGCGGCAGGTGGTCGGCGCGCGGCCGCAGGTGCAGGACGTCGCCGTCGTACAGGCCGAGCGCAGCCGTGCCGAGGTCCTCATCCAGCGGCGGCTCGCCGAGCCGCTGGAGCACCCAGCCGTCGTGCCCGAAGCCGCCCGAGGCCAGCTCGGGGCCGAGGTGCTCCAGGAACGTGGGAAGCAGATCGGCGATCGGCACGTGCGCCGGCACCGCCAGCTCGATACGGGAAGCCGGGCCGCAAATCGTCAGCCGGCACATCTCGCCGGAGCCCAGTGTCTGTGGGGTCGCCATGCCCTGAACACGGCTCCCGCTTCACGATGAGTTCATTCAACGGAAACAGGCCGGGTGCCGGAACCGTACGCACGCCGGGAGCCGTGCCTTAGGGAAAGGGGATCCCGAGCCCCCCGGGAAAGGACCTGTGGTCGTGAGTACGACGCTGTTCCGGCGGCCGCCACGGCAGTCACCGCCCGAGATGCCCAGCGGCGAGTTGTCCCTGCAGGAACCGCCGGTCCTGCCCGAGGCCCCGACCGGGAACCTCGGCATGTTGCTGATGTACCTGCCGATGGCGATCGGCTCCAGCGTGACGATCCTCATCTTCGTCTCGCCGTCCAAGCCGGGCCTGGGCCTCATGGCCGCCGGGCTGATGGCGCTGACGTCGATGACGATGGTGTTCGGCCAGGTCGGGCGTACGACGAGCGAGCGCAAGCGGCGGATGCGCGGCGAGCGGCGCGACTACCTGCGCTACCTCGCGCAGACCCGCAAGAAGGTGCGGTCCGTCGCGGTGGCGCAGCGCGAGTCGCTGGCGTGGCAGCACCCGGACCCGGCCGGGCTGTGGTCGGTGGCGATGAGCAGCCGGCTGTGGGAGCGCCGCCCGACCCACCCCGACTTCGCCGAGGTGCGCATCGGCACCGGGCCGCAGCGGCTGGCGATGACGATGAACCCGATGCAGACCAAGCCGGTCGAGGACCTCGAACCTTTGTGCGCGCGTGCGCTGCGAAGGTTCATCCGCGCGTACACGACCGTCACGGACCTGCCGGCGGCGGTGTTCCTGCGCGGGTTCGCCCAGGTACGGCTGCGCGGCGACGAGGCCGCCGGACGTGAGCTGATCCGCTCGATGCTGGCCCAGCTCGTCGCCTTCCACTCCCCCGACGAACTGCGCGTCGCGGTGTGCGCCGCGGACGAGCACGCCGGGGAGTGGGACTGGGTGAAGTGGCTGCCGCACAACCAGCACGGCACCCAGCAGGACGGCGCCGGCCAGGCGCGCCTGCACGCGGACGGCATCGACTCGCTCGACGCGCTGCTCGCGGCCGAGATGGAGGGCCGCGGCCGGTTCGAGCCGGGCGCGACACCGACGCGCGACGAGCCGTACGTGGTCATCGTCGTGGACGGCGTCGAGGTGCCGGCCGAGTCGCGGCTCGCCGGCACGGGCTACCGCAACTCGATCGTCCTGAACGTCTCCTCCGGGCTGCCGATGACGCCGGGGCGCGGCACGCTGCGGCTGGAGGTCACCTCCGAGTCGATGGAGATGGTCCGCTTCGACCGCGGCGGCGACGAGATTCGTACGTCGCTGGGCCGCCCCGACCGGCTGAGCGTGCCGAGGGCGACCGCCCTGGCACGTACGATCTCCCCCTTCCGGCTCGGGGCGACGGCCGACGTCGCCGAGCCGATGCTCACCGACTTCGACCTCGGCACGCTGCTCGGCGTGGGCGACCTGGACACGCTCGAACCCTCCAAGGTCTGGCCGCGCGCCGACGGCCCGGACCGGCTGCGGGTGCCGATCGGCATCGCCGAGGACGGCAGTCGCGTCGAGCTGGACATCAAGGAGTCCGCGCAGGACGGCATGGGGCCGCACGGCCTGCTGATCGGCGCGACCGGGTCGGGCAAGAGCGAGCTGCTGCGCACCCTGGTCCTGGCGATGGCGATCACGCACTCCTCCGAGGTGCTGAACTTCGTGCTCGTCGACTTCAAGGGCGGCGCGACCTTCCTCGGCCTGGACGGCCTGCCGCACACCTCCGCGGTGATCACGAACCTGGCCGACGAGGCGCCGTTGGTGCAGCGCATGCAGGACGCGTTGCAGGGCGAGATGATGCGGCGGCAGGAGCTGCTGCGTCGCGCGGGCAACTACAGCTCGCTGCGGGAGTACGAGGCGGCGCGCGCGAACGGCGTCCTGCTCGACCCGCTGCCGACGCTGTTCGTCGTGGTGGATGAGTTCAGCGAGCTGCTGGCCTCCCATCCCGACTTCGCCGAGCTGTTCGTGATGATCGGGCGGCTCGGGCGCTCGCTCGGCGTGCACCTGCTGCTGGCCTCCCAGCGCATCGACGACGGGCGCATGCACAAGCTGGAGAGCCACCTGTCGTACCGGATCGGGCTGCGGACGTTCTCGGCGATGGAGAGCCGGTCGGTGATCGGCGTCCCGGACGCGTACCAGCTCCCGAACGCGCCGGGCAACGGCTACATGCGCTCCGACGTGGCCACCCTCGTACGGTTCAAGGCCGCGTACGTGTCCGGCCGCTACCGCCGGCGCACCGCGGAACAGCGCCAGGAGGAGGTACGACGGCAGGTCGTCCCGTTCAGTGCGGCGCACGTCGCGGCCCCGGCGGTCGTGACCGCGCCCGTGCCCGAGCCGGTGACCGGCGCGCCCGCCGACGAACACGTCGAGACCCTGCTGGAGGTCGCGGTCGGGCGGCTGCGCGACGCCGGGCCGCCGGCGCACCAGGTGTGGCTGCCGCCGCTCGCGGACCCGCCGACCCTCGACCAGGTGCTCCCGCCGCTGGTGCCCGACCCCGTACTGGGCATGACCCCGGCGACCTGGCCGGGACGCGGCGGGATGGTCGTGCCGGTCGCGGTCGTGGACAAGCCGTTCGAGCAGGTACGCGACCTGATGATGGTCGACCTGTCCGGCGTCGGCGGCCACGTCGGGATCGCCGGCGGCACCCAGGCGGGCAAGAGCACGCTGCTGCGCACGCTCATCTGCGTGCTGGCGCTCACGCACACCCCGGCCGAGGCGCAGTTCTACTGCATCGACCTCGGCGGCGGCACGCTGGCCACGCTCGCGGAACTGCCGCACGTCGGCGGCGTCGCCGGCCGGATGGACAGCGAGCGGATCAGCCGTACGGTCGCCGAGGTGCAGGCCGTACTGACCCGCCGCGAACACCTCTTCGCCGAGCACGGCATCGAGAACATGGCCGCGTACCGTACGCTCCGCCGCGCGGGCCGCTTCCCCGAGGACCCGCACGGCGACGTGTTCCTCGTCATCGACGGCTGGGCGTCGCTGCGGGCCGACTTCGAGGAGCACGACGGGCCGATCCGGCAGCTCGCCGCGCGCGGCCTGACGTACGGCGTCCACCTCATGCTCGCCTCCGGCCGCTGGTCCGACATCCCGAGCGTGCTGCGCGACCAGCTCGGCACGCGGCTGGAGCTGCGGCTCGGCGACGCGATCGACTCGGTGATCGACATGCGGGCGGCCGGCCGGGTGCCGCGTACGCCGGGCAGCGGGCTCACGATGGACAAGATGAACTTCCTGGCCGCCATCCCGCGCATCGACGGCCGCTCGCGTACCGAGGACCTGGCGACCGCGACGCGTGCGCTCGCCGAGAGCGTGGCCGACTCCTGGGACGGCCCGCCCGCCCAGCCCGTACGCATGCTGCCCGCGGTGCTGCCGGCCGACCGGCTGCCGGAGCCGGCGGGCAAGCTGCGGGTGGCGCTCGGCTGGGGCGAGTCGGACCTGGCCCCGGTCTGGCACGACTTCGACCGGCAGCCGCACCTGACCGTGCTCGGCGACACCGCCAGCGGCAAGACGGGCGTGCTGCGCCTGGTCGCCCAGGCGATCCCGCGCGCGTACCGGCCGGGCGAGGCCGAGGTGGTCGTCGTCGACTCGCGGCGCTCGCTGATCGAGACCATCCCGGAGGAGTACCGCCTGGGCTTCGCGTTCTCCGCGTCGGCGGCGGCGGAGCTGGTGGAGACACTGGCGACGCGGCTGCGCGAGCGGATGCCCGGCGTGGACGTGACGCCGGCGCAGCTGGCCCGGCGCGACTGGTGGTCGGGCCCGGACGTGTACCTGCTCGTCGACGACTACGACCTGCTCACCGGCCCGATGGGCGGCCCGCTGAACGCCCTCATCGACCTGCTGCCACAGGCCGGCGACATCGGCCTGCACGTGGTGCTGGCGCGCAGCGCGGCCGGCTCGGGCCGGCTGTCGATGGACGCGGTCGTACGGCGGCTACAGGAGTCCAACACGCCGGACCTGGCACTCTCCTGCCCGCCGAACGAGATGCCGCTGCTGAACGGAATGCGCCCCCGCCAGTTCCCACCCGGACGCGGGCTCGTCGTGACGCGCCGCAGCGCGACCCAACTCCAGGTCGGCTGGCTACCGCCGTCGGAAGAGTCCACCGGGAACGACCGGTGACCGCGGCGAGGCGAGGTTTCGCGGCGGTGCTCGCTGGGGTGGCGTTGACCGGGGTGCCGCTGCTCGCCGGGTCGCCGGCGGCGGCGCTGCCGGGCCAGCGGTGCGCGACGCCGGCCAAGACCGTCATCAGCGCGGTGCCGTGGGCGCAGCGGGTGCTCGCGCCGCAGCGCACGTGGGATCTGACGCGGGGCGGTGGTGTCGTCGTGGCCGTGGTCGACACCGGGGTGAGCGCCGCGTCGCCCGCGCTGGCGGGCGCCGTGCTCCCAGGCCGTGACGTCAACGACAACCAGCGCGCGAACACCGACTGCCGTGGGCACGGCACGTTCGTCGCCGGGCTGCTGGCCGCGCGGCCGCGGCCGGGCAGCGGGCTCGCCGGCGTCGCGCCGGCCGCGCGCGTGCTGCCGATCCGGGTCGCGGCCGACGAGACGCAGGTCGACGCGGGACGGCTCGCGGTGGGCATTCGCGCGGCGGTCGACGGCGGGGCGCGGGTGATCGCGGTGGCCACCGGCACGACGACCGCGCCGCCGGCCATGCGCGCCGCGGTCGCGTACGCCGCCGCACACGACGTGGTCGTCGTCGCCTCGACGGACACGCCGCAGCAGGCCTCGGCCGGTACGGCGGCGGGGTCCTCGCCCGCGTACCCGGCCGCGCTGCCCGGCGTGGTGGCGGTCGCCTCGATCCAGTCGGACGGCCGCCCGACCGCGTTCGGCGGCACGGGTACGCGGCCGTCGCTGGCCGCGCCCGGTTCGAGTCTGCTGAGCGTGGCGCCGCAGGGGAACGGCAACGTCACGGCGTCGGGCAGCGGCGTCGCGGTCGCGTTCGTGGCCGGTGCGGCGGCGCTGGTGCGCGACTACCGGCCCTCGCTCAGTGCCGCGCAGGTGGCGCACCGGCTGGCGGCCACCGCGGACCACCCGTCCGGACGGCTGCCCGACCCGACACTGGGGTACGGGATGGTCGACCCGCTCGCCGCCGTGGCCACCGCCCTGCCCGAGGAGTCGGGCGACGCGGTGCCGCGGCCGAAGGCCAGGCCGGTACGCATCGTGCTGCCCGCGCCGGCCGACCGGCGGCCGGAACACCTCGCGCTGATCACGTCGGGCGCCGTGATGGGCTGCGCCATCCTGGGCGGCCTGCTCGTGGCGACGGTACGCCGCGGCCGCCGGCGCGGCTGGCGCCCGGGAACCGCCGAGGAGTGCTGACTCTAACTGTCAATACGGACGAAACTTAAATAGAGATTTGGACACGAATTAATAGGGAGAATTCAAGCGTTTGAGGGAAATCTCCACCGGGCCGGGCCGGAGTCGCCGCGATCAGCGGCCTCCGGCCCGGCCCTTTTCCGCGCTTCGTCGCAGGTGAGCCACCCCATCGAACCGCACAGCCGACGGAGGGCCGCCACACAAGGCGGCACGCGTCCGCCGATGGGCGCGAACGACTCGACGCCTCCGCTGAACCGAAGGGCATTGCGTCCCCGTACTAGGCGATTGCGGGGCGGATCCAGCCGATATCGGTGCCCGTACCGCGGTGCCCGCCCGTCGTCCGCCGACTCCACCTCGTAACCCGACTTTGCTTGACTCACCGATTCGCATCCGTACTCTGTGTTGGAGTTCGGTATGAGATATTGGTAAAACCACATCGAAGGGAGCGTCGCCGTGACTGTCTCCTCTTCGTCCGGCATGGTGATCGGCCGTGACGACGAACTGGACCGACTCCGCCGCCTGCTGCCGCAGGACGCGAAGGGCGGCACCGGTCGCTCGGTGTGGATCGAGGGCGAGCCGGGGATCGGCAAGTCCGTCCTCCTCGCGTCCTTCCTGACCGAGGCCGAGCGCCTCGGCTGTCGGGTACGGCCGGCGGTCGCGGAGGAGTTCGGCCGGCGGATCCCGCTGCACGTGATGACCGAATGCCTCGGCGCACTGCCGGGTGCCGCCGACCCGGAGCTGCGCGAGATCGCGGACCTGCTCTCGCGCGGCGGGCCCGGCGAGCCGGCGGCGGTGGCGGCCGAACGACTGCTCGGCGTCGTGGACCGTCTCTCCGCGGCCGGGCCCCTGGTCTTGGCCGTCGACGACCTTCAGTGGGCGGATGAGCACAGCGTCCTGCTCCTGCACCGGCTGAGCCGCCTCGCCCAGCGCAGGCCGCTGCTTGTCGTCGGGGTGTCCCGGCCGGTGCCGCGGCGTTCGGACCTGGTGACGCTGAAGCGCGGCCTGACCGCCTCCGGCGCCGAGGTGATCACGCTCGCCTCGCTCGCTCCCGCCGCGGTCACGGCGCTGACCACCGAGCTGACCGGGGCTCGCGCCGTCGGCGCCCGGCTACGCCGCGCCGCCGACCAGGCCGGCGGCAACCCGCTCTACCTGCGGGAGATGGTCGGCGCGCTGATCGGCCAGGACCTCCTACGGCGGCGGGAGGACACCGCGGAGCTGGCCGCCGGCCAGGGGCTGCCGCGCGCGCTGACCGAGGCGATCTCCGACCGGCTCGGCTTCCTGTCCGCCGAGACGGCCGAGCTCCTGCGGTCGGCGGCGCTGCTCGGCCCGGCCTTCTCGGTCACCGACCTGGGCGCGGTCGTCGGCCGGTCCGCGCTGGAGCTGACCGCGGCCCTCGAAGAGGCGACCGCCTCGGGCGTACTCGCCGAGTCCGAGACACTCCTCGCGTTCCGGCACACGCTGATCCGGCAGGCCCTGTACGAACGGCCGCCGGCCGGGCTGCGGCTCGCGCTCCACCTCCAGGCGGCGCGTGCGCTCGCCGACGCCGGACTGGCCGTCGAGCGGGTGGCCGAGCAGCTCCTGGCCGCGCTGCACGGTCCCGCGGAGGTGCCGGTGGTGGACGGCTGGACGGTGGACTGGCTGCTGCGTGCGGGCCGTACTCTCGTGTCACGCGCGCCGAAGGACGCCGCGCGGCTGCTGCGCCTGGCCGTCGCCTACCTGCCCGCGGAGGATCCGCGGCGCGAGTCGCTCGAGGTGATCCTCGCGCCCGCGCTCGTCCTGCTCGGCCACCGCGACGAGGCCGTACGCCTGGCAGAGAAGGTCCTCGCGGCCACCCGGGACCCGGCGCGCGCCGCCGAGATGAGCTGGGCCGCGGGATGGGCGCTGACCGACGGACACCAGCACGAAGCGGCGCAGAACGTGCTCGGCCGTGCCCTGCGCGCCCCCGGCCTGGACGACGTCTGGTCCGCACGCCTGCACGCCATGCTGGCCCGCGCCGCCATCGCCGACGGCGACCTCGCGCAGGGCGACGCGGCGACGCGGCTGGCGCTCGCCGGCGCCGACCGGTCGGGCGACCGGCCCGCGGCCGCGGCGGCGCTGAACGCCGCCGGCGTCCTGCTCACCTACCGAGGCGACCTGGACGCGGCCGTCGCGAGGTTCGACCGCGGGATGGCCATCGCCGAGCTGTGCGAGGACCCCGAGACCCACGACCTGCGGCTGCGCCTCCGCCAGCATCGCGCGTACGTGCTGCTGGCCCAGGAGCGGCACGCCGACGCCGACCTCGCCACGCGCGAACTGCTCGCCGAGGCCGAACGCACCGCCTCGCCCCCTCGCCTGGCCGGCACGCGGATCCTCGCCGCCGAGGTGCACTACCACGCCGGCCGCTGGGACGAGGCGCTCGCCCAGCTCGACGCCACAGCCGAGGCGCACGACCTGATCCCCGCCCGCGACCGGCAGTGGCTGCACGGCCTGGCCGCGGTGATCGCCGTGCACCGCGACGACCAGGCCGCCGCCGACGCGCATCTCGCCGCGGCCCCCGAGGACGGCACGTACGGGATGTTCCCCGGCGCGCAGTACGTGCCGCTCGCCCGCGCGCTGCTCGCCGAGCGGCGCGGCCGGACGAACGAGGCGCTCGCGATCCTCACCGGCCTGCTCGAACGTACGGGCACGCGACCGGCCTACCACCGGCACCTCTGGCTGCCCGCGCTGCTCCGGCTGGCGATACGCGCCGGCGACACGTCTCTCGCGCGTGCCGCCGCCGCGGCCGGTACGGAGGGTGCCGGTACGGAGGGCGGCGACCGGCGGGGCGCGGCGGGCCGCGCGGCGGTGGCACAGCACTGCGCGGGGCTGCTCGACGCCGACCGCGCGACGCTCGGCCTGGCCGTCGGCGCGTACCGCGCGGCCGGCCGTCCGCTGCAACTGGCGCAGACCCTGGAGGACACCGCGGTCGTCCTCGCCGAGAGCGGCGATCTGCGCGCGGCGCGCACCGCGCACGCCGAGGCGTCGGAGCTGTACACCGGCCTCGGCGCGGCCTGGGACCTGCTGCGCGCCGACACCCGGCTGCGCCGGCACGGCGTCCAGCGCAGACGCGGCCCGCGCCGCCGCGCGGCCACCGGCTGGGACGCCCTCACCCCGGCCGAGCTCACGGTCGCGCGCCTGGTCGCCGACGGCCGCCCGAACCCCGACATCGCCGCGAACCTGTTCGTCTCCCGCCGTACGGTCGAGGTCCACGTGTCCCACATCCTGTCCAAGCTGGGCGTACGGTCCCGCGTCGAGATCGCCCGCGAGGCCGCGCGCCGCCTGACCGACTCCGCCGAGGCCCACGCCTTCCCCGCGTCGTCCGCACAAGCCGTCTGACCGTCGCCCGGCATCTCGGCCCACACAGGCGAGGCCGGGTCGCGTGAACCAGCCGAGGACGCCCGGCGGGCATCGTCGTCCGCGGCGGCGGTCAGGCGCGCAGGACGCGGGGGCCGGCGAGGCCGATCGCGGCGGCCGCGCCGTCGTCGAGCCCGGCGTCGGTGACCAGGAGGTCCACGTCGGACAGCGAGCCGAACCGGGCCAGGGAGTCGTTGCCGATCTTGGTGTGGTCGGCCAGCAGGATGGTGCGCCGGGCCGCGGCGATCATCGCGGCCTTCACCGACGCCTCGCCGGGGTCGGGCGTGGTGAGCCCGCGCTCCAGCGACAGGCCGCCGGTGCCCATGAACGCCGCGTCGACGTACATCTGCGACAGCGGCTGGAGCAGCCAGTCGTCCACCGTGGCGAACGTGCTGCGCCGGATGCGGCCGCCCAGGATGATCACGGTGAGGTTCGCGCGCGCGGCGAGGAGCGTGGCCAGCGGCAGGGAGTTAACGATCACGGTCAGCTCGCGGTCGGCGGGCAGGAGTTCGGCGAGCCGCCCCGTCGTGGAGCCGGCGTCGATGATGATCGCGCCTTCGGCGGGCACCTCGGCCAGAGCGGTCTTGGCGATGCGCTCCTTCTCCGTGGTCATGAGCGAGTCGCGCGCCGACAGCGCCGGATCGACCGGCGGCCGGCCCACCGGCACCGCGCCGCCGTAGACCCGCCGTACGACGCCGGAGCGTTCGAGCACGGTCAGGTCACGCCGGATCGTCTCGCTGGTGACCGCGAACTCATCGGCCAGGCTCATGACGTCGACCCGGCCCTCGGCGCGGGCTCGCCTGAGGATCTCCTGCTGCCGCTCCTCGGCCTGCATGGTGTGGTTTCACCACCATTCGCTGTTGAATCCATCATCCCCGCCCGACGGCCGACCGGTCAAATCTCCCCCCGCGACACGCGCCGCGCGGCCGTCTCGCCAGGTCACAGCAACGGGCGTCGTGAGCCGAGGACCTGGAGATAGTGCGGGTTGTAAAGCCCGGGGCACGTACGTACGGCTCGGTCTCTCCCTCATGTCGCACGTCTCGAATACGTGAGCTCACCGATGTAACACATCGGTCATCGGCGCATCGTGGAATGTGCTGCCGGATCCCGGCCCACCAGCGGAATCCCACAAGGGCGGCACTTCGCGGCATTGAAATGCGACCAGGGAGAGGCCCACATATCCATGAGCACCCTCATGCTGGAACGCGAATCCACCGGGGCTTTCTCGACCGCTCGACCCGCCCCGCGATCGGGCACGCGCGGCGTACGGCCCGCACGCGTCACGCGGGCACAGCCGCCGCGGCAGGATCCGCAGGCGCTGCTCGCCACGCTGTACGCCGAGAACGCCCCGGCGCTGCGGGCGTACGTCACCCGGCTGCTGTCCGATCCACACCAGGCCGAGGACGTCGTCCAGGAGACCATGCTCCGTGCCTGGCGGAACGCCGACCTCCTCGTGCCCGAGCGCGGGTCGGTGAACGGCTGGCTGATGCGCGTCGCGCACAACATCGCGGTGGACAAGATCCGGGCGCGCAAGGCGCGGCCGGACGAGGTCGAGGAGAGCGCGGCCACCCCAGGGCGGCTCGAGGACCACTCCGCCGCGGTGGTGGACTCGGTGTTCGTGGCGCGCGCGCTCGCCCGGATCAGCCCGGCGCACCGCGAGATCCTGCGCGTCGTCTATTTCGCCGACCGCACCGCCGTACAGGCCGCGGAGGTGCTCGGTCTTCCAGTCGGCACGGTGAAATCGCGTACTTATCACGCGCTGCGCCGCCTGAAGCTTCTCCTGGAGGAGGAAATGACGGAATTCGACGGTCAGTGATTGGTGCCGGTGGCCCAGAGCGCGTTTCCGTCCGCCCGGTAGACGACGACGTTTCCATCATCTTGCACGGCGAGGAAGTTCCCCTCGTAACCGCGGGTGCCCGACGCCCACTCGACACCGCCGTCGCCGTTGTAGACGACCAGGTCGCCGTCGATCTGGAACCTCGCGTGCACCCCGCGCCCGGCCGTTCCCGACGTCCAACGTACGCGCGCGTCCTCGTCGCAGACGACCAGGTTCCCGTCCGCACGGAACACCAGCCACGCGCGCCGGGACCGTACGTGGTCCCCGGGCCGTAGCAGCAGGTGGCTCCAGTAGGTGGAGGCCGTGTCCGCCGCCAGCGACTCGGTCACGCGCGCGCGGCCGGCCTCGCTCATGTCGCGGCCGACGCCGTCCGGCACCGGCGGCGCCGCGGCCTCGGCGCGCGTGTCGCCCAGTTCGGCCCAGTAGCGCCCGCAGGCACTCGTCATCTTGAGCCGGGCGCGCGGCGCCTCGGGCGCGGGCCAGATCTGGAGCAGGAACTCATCCACTCTCGCGTCCACCAGGTCCATGTTGCGCGCGTGGTAGCGCACCCGGTACGCACCGGAGCCGGCGAGCAGGTCGATGTCCGGCGCGCGCGGACGCTCCACGCCCCACTCGACCAGGGAGATCACGCCGGTCGGCGAGGCGAAGGTCACCTCCTCGACGTCCTCGTAGTCGTCCAGGAGAGCGCCGGGGTCACCGCCGGAGACCGCGACCGTGCAGCCGACCGGGCCGTACTGCGTGCCGGTGACCAGCACCAGCTCACACGGCCGTACGGTGACCAGGCCCGCCAGACTGCCCAGCGTGACGGTCGGCCGGTACGCGCGGTCGTGCAGGTAGAACTGTGCGTAGGCCACGTCCACGATGCCGCTGAAGACGACGGTGCGGCCGTCCGGGCCGACCGCGCCGTAGGACCAGCGCTCCGGTCCGTGACACTCAACCGCCAACGCTCACCTCCCGCTCGGCGGGCGTGCCCATCACGTCCTCGCGGATCAGCAGGCACAGGTCCTGCACCGTCGGCGACTCGGTACGCCGCAGGCGCTTCGCGTGCCGCGTGACCGCCTCGTCCAGCACCTGGCGCGCGTACCGGCCGTTGCCGAACGAGGGCCCGCGCGAGACTCCGGCGAAGTGCGCACGCAACGCCGCCACGGTCGCGCTGCTCAGCTCGTACCCGGCCGTGGCCGCGTGCTGGCTGACGATCGTGACGAGTTCGTCGGTCGAGTAGTCGGCGAACCGGACCCGGTGGGAGAACCGCGACGACAGACCGGGGTTGGCCCCGAGGAACTTCTCCATCTCGCCCTCGTAGCCCGCGGCGATCACTACGACCTCGTCGCGGTGGTCCTCCATCAGCTTGACCAGCGTGTCGATGGCCTCACGCCCGAAGTCGGCACCGCCGCCGGACTGCGAGGCCAGCGTGTACGCCTCGTCGATGAACAGCACGCCGCCGCGCGCACGGTCGAAGGCGGCCTTCGTACGCTGCGCGGTGTGCCCGACGTACTCGCCGACCAGGTCGGAGCGGCCCACCTCGATGACCTGGCCGCGCTGGAGCACGCCCATGGACGCCAGGATCGAGCCGTACAGCCGGGCGACCGTCGTCTTGCCCGTGCCGGGCGGCCCGGCGAAGATCAGGTGCCGCGACAGCGGCGGCGCGGGCAGCCCGGCCGCGATCCGCTGCCGGGACGAGGCGAGCAGGTCGACCATGTTGCCGACCTCGCGCTTGACGTCGGCGAGGCCGACCATCTGCTGGAGCTCGGACAGCAGCGACTCCACCCGGTCGGTGTCGGAGGCGCCCGCGTCCGCACCGACGCCGCCGCCCTGCGGGGGCGCGAGGTCGCCGGGCAGCAACCGGATCATCTCGACGGGCGTGACGTCGGGCACCTCGGCGAGCCGGTACGCCTGACGGCCCACCATCTCCTCGAACACCTTGCGCGCGCTGCGGCCGTTGCCGAACGCGTCGTCGCGCGGCATGTTCTCGAAGTAGGTGACGAGCGCCGCGCGCGTCTCGAACTCCAGCTTGTAGTCGTGCGCACGACACTGCCCCTCGACGATCGTGACCAGATCGGCGGGCGTGTAGTCGGCGAACTCGATCGTACGGGAGAAGCGCGAGGCCAGGCCTGGGTTGCTGGCCAGGAACTTGCGCATCTCGTGCGTGTAGCCGGCCACGATCACCACGATCTCGTCGCGGTGGTCCTCCATCAGCTTGACCAGCGTGTCGATGGCCTCACGGCCGAAGTCGGGGCCGCCGGTCGCACTCGCGGACAGGGTGTAGGCCTCGTCGATGAACAGCACCCCGCCGAGCGCCTCCTCGAACCGCTCCGCGGTCTTCATCGCGGTGCCGCCGACGACGCTCGCGACCAGGTCGGGCCGGCCGACCTCGACGAGCTGGCCGATGGCGATGACGCCGAGTTCGGCCAGGATCCGCCCGTACAGCCGTGCCACGGTGGTCTTGCCGGTACCCGGGGAGCCGGTGAACACGAGGTGCCGCGACAACGGCGGCGCCGGCAGGCCGACCGCGGCGCGGCGCGCCGCCATCTGGTGCAGCCGTACGAGGGTCGCGACCTCGCGCTTGACCTCGGCCAGGCCGACCAGTCCGTCCAGCTCCTCCAGCAGGTCGGCCAGCGCGCCGTGGCCCGCCGTCGCCGCCAGACCGCTGCGGTTGGTCTTCGCCGCCCTCGGCCGTGGCTCGTCGCGCGACGGCTCGGCGGGCGTACGCGGCGACGGCGGGGCGGCCTCGGTGGCCTCCATCGCCTCCACCCCGTCTCCGCGCAGGTCGTCGCCGTCCCAGCGGGTGATGCCGCCGCGTACGTCCGCGTAGGTATCGTCCGCGCCGTTGCCGCGGCTGGTGACACGGGAGATCTCCAGCCGGTCCGAGGGCGTGGTGATCCGGAGCCCGGCGCCGGTGTTGTCGCGTACAAGGCAGTCCTGGAGGCTCACCGGCTCGGTGGAGTGCACGAGGATGCCGTCGCCGCCGGAGGCGCTGATCTCACACGCCGACGCCGCGCCCGCCGCGCCGGCGCTCCACTCGACCCCGGCGCGTCGGCACGCGCGGATCCTTGTACGCGTCAGCCGCGCCGTTCCGCGCTTGGCCACCAGCACGCCCTCGGCCTGGGCGTCGGAGATGTCGCCCTCTTCGAGGTCGGCCTCCCCGTCCGCGACGTGCACCGCGGCCGCGCCGCTGCGGACGAACGCGCAGCCGCGCAGCTCCGGCCGCCCGCCGCCCGACACGCGTAGTCCCGCGCCGCCGGCGTCGGTGACCGTGACGTCCTCGAACAGTCCGCGGCCCTGCTCGGTCACGAGGACGCCGTCGCCGCCGGGCCCCGCGACGGTCGCGCGGCGGAACCTCGGGTTCGCGCCGGACCGCACCTCCAGGCCCTCTGCCGCCGTACGGTCCACGCGCAGCTCGTCGAACGTGGGGGTGGCCGACTCGCTCACCGCGACGCCGACCCCGCGCCCGTCCTCGACCCGCAGCCCCTCGAACGAGCTCGTCGCCGCGCCGGACACCATGATCCCGGCGTCGCCGGAGCCGGCGACGACGCACTCGGTGAAGGTGCCCGCCGACCGGTCGAGCACGTGCACGCCGTACCCGCCCGAATCGCGCACCTCGACGCGTTGCAGGTCGGGCGCCGCCCCTTCGACCAGCGCGATGCCCTGCGCACCGGCACCGGTGATCGCGCAGTCCTCCAGGAGCGGCGTCGACCCGGACGCGACGAGCACGCCGACGCCCTCGGCCTCGTCGATGACGGTGCCGGTGAGCTGCGGCGCGCTGTCGCCCTCGATGGCGACGGCCGGGTTCCCGGCACGTACGATCCGGCACCCGCGTACGGCGCCGCGCGCGTGTTCGGCGGCGAGCAGCCCGCTGCCGTCGACGTCGGTGATCACGCAGTCGGTGAGCTGAGGGTTGGCACCGGTACGGATGACGACGGCCGATGCCTTGACGTCGCGCAGCGTGCACTCGGTCAGGCTGCCCTCGGCGCCCTCGACGAAGATCACCCCCGCGCCGGCCGGGTTGGTGAACTCACAGCCGCGCGCGGTCACCTCGGCCGCGCCGTGCGCGTACAGCGCGGCGGCCGAGTCCGCCTCGACCGTGCACTCGTCCATCCGCAGCCGCCCGGTGGGCACGTCGACGGCGGAGGTCTGCTCGCCGCTGTGCCGGATCACGACGCCCGACAGCGTCGCCGACTCTCCGGAGATCCGGATGACGGGGGCGTCGCGCGACTCGATGCGCACGCCGCCCGGCGTGCCCGCCGCCGACAGCGTGATCTCCCGGTGAAGCACGAGTGACTCGAGGTAGGTCCCGGGCTGGATCGAGATCACGTCGCCGTGGCCGGCCGCCGCGACGGCGTCGCTGATGGTGCGATAGGAGTCCGCGGCCGTCGCCGACACGTTGAGGATGGAGCGGGTCGGGGTCAGCCTGCCTGCCATGCCGGCTCTCCTCCGGTCGGGGCGAACAACGTCGTGAGCACGCGGTGCCGGGTGAGCCGGTTGAGCGGGTCGCTCGGGCCGTCCGGCGCGGCCAGCGCGTGCGCGACCAGGTCGGGCTCTGGCGCGAGACGGTGGCGTTCGAGGTAGTAGGTCACCGCGTCGGGCCAGACCCACCGGCCGTCGGAGCGGAACCCGGCCGGAACCGCGCCTCCTGGCTCGACGACGTCGTCCATGGCGCCGGGCGCGTCGAGGATCGGCTCGCCGGAGCGCAGGTACGCCAGGACCCGCTCGCTGTCGGCGCCGTCCAGCCGTGCGTGGTCGGGCCGGAAGAACGGGCCGGCGTCCGCGTCCGCCCCGTCGAACGCACGCGCCAGCCGTACGCCGGTGTCCGAGGCGGCCCAGATCAGGGTCGCGCCGTCGAGCGCGGCAGCGTGGTAGGGCGGCAGCGGCGTCCCCTCGGCGAACATCTCGACCCGCGGCGTGTCCTCACTCGCCTCGGTGAGCGCGTACTGGGTCTCCGCGACCAGTTCGAGCAGGTCAGCCTGTGCCTCGGTCTCGGCCAGGTACACGCGCCGCGCCGGGCCCTCGTGGGCGTGCCGGTAGACGCGCCAGAGCGCGATCAGGCCGCCGACGCGCTCGCCGGCCTCGACGGCGGCCTCGTCCACGGCGTCCTGCCGGGCCTCTCCTCCGGGCGGGATCGCGATCTCGTACTGGTCGCCGAACCGGTACGGCGGGACGGGCGGCTCGCCGAGCCGTGGGGCGCGGTCGGCGAGTACGGGGTCGGCGTCGCACGCGGCCAGCAGCGCCTCGATCAGGGCGGCCTCGGCCTCGGTGAGCGCGAGCCACCCGGGTTCCAGCGCGGTGGCCAGCAGCGCGGCCAGCTCGGCTTCCTCGCCGTCCGCCAGGCAGCCCCGCATCTCGGCGAGGATCTCGTCCGGTATCCGCCCGGCCAGCGCCAGGAGCAGCGCGTGCAGGTCGGCGCGTGCGGGCAGGCCCGCGCGCATCCCGGTGACGTCCGTCGTGGTCACGGCATGCTCCTCGCGGGGTCGCCGGGCAGGGGTGCGAACCGGTCGTCGGACTCGGCCGGCGGCGGCACCGTACGGCCGGCCGCGGCCTCCTCCAGGCGGGCGAGGATGCGGGCGGCCCACTTCTCCTGGCCGGGCCCCATACGGGCGGGCGGCACCTCGGTGAGCAGAACCCGGCGCGAGGTCCCGGCGTCTCGGGTGGCTGCCACCGGCGGTCCTGCCGTCGGCGGGCCGACCGCGAGGACGCGGAAGCGGGTGCCGGGCAGGAACGCGACCTCCGCCGACCGCCCCTCGGCGAACCCGCTCAGCCGCCGCGCCGTGGCCGACCAGATGAGCAGCTCCACGCCGCCGGGCACCGCGGCGCCGAGGTCGTCCAACGCGATCAGCGGAGCGGCCTCGATCAGGTCCAGCCCCGTTTCGCCGCCGGGCAGATAGGCGTCCGCGGCGCTCTCCTCGGCCGGGCCGCCGCGTACGACGACACCCTGGAACGAGGGCAGCCGCCGCAGCCCGCCCGCCGCACAGACGGCGAGCACGCCTTCGCCCGGGTCGCCCCGCCGGATCGACTCGACGAGCTCCGCCTGGTCACGCGCCACGAACACGCGTACGGCGGCCAGTTCGGTCATGAGCGCCTCGTCGGTGACGCCGGAACGCAGGCCGGGATGCTCGGCCAGCAGCCGCGCGACCGAGCGAGCCGCGGCGTCGTACCGCCAGCCGAGCGAGGTACGGAACGCTTGACGCTCCTCGGGAGTACTGCTCCGATCCGCCAGCCAGAGCCGGTCGTAATCGACGCTCTGGGGATGACGCGCGACCGCCGAACCGTCCCCCTCCGGCGACGCCGGAACGGGAACCACCGGCACCCCAAGCGGCGCGAGCGCGGCCACCGACGCGTCGGGAGCAACGTCCACCGCCGGAGCGGGCGGAGCAGGCGGCGCGGATGCCTCCGCCGGAGGACGGCTAGGCGACCTCAACGCGTCCTCATCCGGAGCCTGCGGCATTGGCACGCGCGGCGGGGGTGAGGTGGGCGCGGCCGGGGGTGTGACCAGGTCCGGCGCGATCGGGTCCAGTGTGATCAGGTCCGATGTGATCGGGTCCAGCGCGGTCGCGGTCGGCGCGCTCTCCGGGATCGGCAGGCTCTCCCGGATCGGAGCCGCCTCCTGCGGCGGCCACGCCACCGCGGGCCGCTCACCCAAGTCCCACGCCGCCGCCGGTCCGGCCCCGGTTCCCTCGGTCCCGTCGGCCCACGGCTCGCGCGACGGCACCGTGCGTACCTCACCGTTCATCGGCACCGCACGCGTCGCTGCGCGGGCCTGCGGCAGCACCGTCGAGGTCATCGTGTCGAAGGCCGCCGGCACTCCCGCGGCGGCATACGCGGCCGGACCGGACTCCTCGTAAACCGAGGCGGCCGCGAGCCCGTCCTCCGCCGCGGCGACCTGCGCCGACGCCGCGTCCTCCGCGAACGCCGCGTCCCGCGACGACGCCAGGTCGTCGAACGACGCCATGTCGTGGGACTGTGCCGCCTCCTGGAACTCCGCGGCAGTGGTGCGCACGCCCTTGTGCGGGGAGGCGATGGACCAGCGGCCCACCGGGCGCATAAAGCCCTCGGCATCGACGGTCACCGACGGGGGACCCGCCGACAGAGGATTCGCTGACAAGGACCCTTCTGGCAGAGACGCCTCCGACAGAGACCCCGCTGCCCGCGGCTCGGCGAACACCTCCAGGGCCGGTGTGGCGATCGGCTGTTCAGGTACCTCGATCGCCGCCTCGAAGACCACCGGATCCCCGGTGTCGAACTCATCGTCGTCATCGTCGGCCGCGCCGACCTCCATCGAGCCCGGCTCGTGGAACGTCGGCTCCGGGTACGGCCAGGGCGCGCTCGACGGCGCGTACGCGTTCTCGGGCGCCTGGGTGAGGCGCTCCGGCGTCCCCTCCGCGCCGAACACCGCGAACCTCCGCGTTCCGTCCGTCGCGTAGTGCGGCAGTGCGTGGTAAGCGCGGATCGTGATGTCGAGACGGTCCGCGAGGCCCTGGGCGAGGGCGGCGCACGCGTCCGGTTCGCGGCCGTACGGGATCAAAACGGCGTTCTCCCGTACGGCGGGCGGCAGCGACGCGAAGAAGGCGGCGAGCGAGGCGACGTCGGGTTCGCGTTCCCCGGTGCGCCGACGAGCACGACCGGGCGCGCCGGTTCGACCGGTACGCCGAAGCCCAGGTCGACCAGTGGCAGCGCCGTGGTGCCCGCGCCGCGTACCCACAGCCCGGCGGGGATCGCGGTGACGATCACCGGCGGCGTGCGATGGTCCTTGCCGCGTAGCCGGGAGAACGCGCGCGGCTTGGCGGACCGGAACTCACGGGGCAGCGCCGCCTGCCAGGCCGGGGCGGGGTAGCGGGGCCCGGTCCATTCGGGGTGCCCGCCCCGGCGGAACCCGAGCCAGCCCGCGCCGGGTCCGGCGGAGAACAGTTCGCCGCCGCGGAGCGCGATCAGTTCGCCGTCCGGCGCGACCACGCCCATGCCGAGCCGGTCGGCCAGCCGTGCGGCCAGCGGAGGCGCTCCGGTGGGGTCGGGCGATCCGGTACGCGCGGCGACGAGCCGCATCTCCCACCCGGGCGGCGAGTCGGCGTACAGGCGGCCCATCAACTGGTCGAGCAGCCGGTCGTCCAGCGCGTGCAGGGCGCCTGCCGCCGACGCGTCGACCACGACCGTCGTACGCGAGGGTTCGGGCGGCAGTGCCGCCGCGAATCCGACCGCTCCCGTCTCCGCGTCCGTCGAACGGACCACCAGCGCTCGATCGGCCTGTTCGACCACGATCGCGCTGCCACTTCCACCGGCCGTCACCGCGCCTCCCCTCCACCCACGTCGTCTCACTGGATGCACGTCCGCGGAGCCGCCGGGAGTTCATCTCCGCGGGCTCGCGCCCCCGAAAGCACGCGCTACTCTCCGAAGGGGCGGCGACACGCATGCGTCCGCCGGCCCACGCGAACCACGGAACGCCGCCCGCGCGGGCGAACAGGAGGTTTCGTTGAGCCGAGACCGCCACGCGAACAGCGCGCCCGAGTTCGCGATAATCACGGGACCGCATGAGGAGCCCGGGCGCGGTCAGTGGTCGCGCGTGCTGTTCCTGGGCGACGAGGCGCCCAGGCGCGCGTTCGCGCACGCGCTGCTCGCCCGTCTCGCCGCGGCGCACGCGCCCGACGAGCTGGTCGTCGCGCTCTGCGTCTCGCCGGAGCGCCGCGCGAGCTGGGCGTGGACGCGCTGGCTTCCGCACACGCTGCACGACACCGCGGAGTTCCTCGACGGCCGGCCGCAGTTCGAGCCCGGCGTACGCGCGAGCCGTACCGAACCCCTCGCGGTCGTGGTGCTCGACGGCGCCGGCCGCACCGCCGGCCTGGACGGGCGCAACACGGTCGTCCTCGACCTCGACGCCCGCCGGCGGCGACCCGGCCGTACGACGCTGCGCCTCGACGCGGGCGCGGCCGGCGTACGCGCGACGTGGGTCGGTCCCGATCGCCGCGAACGTTCCGCGCCGCTCGACGACGCGACGGCCGCGGCCGCCCTGCTCGCCCCGCACGCGAGACCGCCCGGGCGGCGGATCACCGCCGCGCTGGACGCCGCGGGCGACGGCCACCCCGAGATCTGGCCCCCTCCGCCGGCCGGCCCGCCCACGATCGACCACCTGCTGCCGCCGCTCGTGCCCACCCGCGACCGCGGCCTCACCACCGCCTCGTACGACGGCGGCCCGCTGACCGTCCCGGCCGGCGTGCTCGACCGGCCCTTCGAGCCCCTGCCCGACGTCCTCAGCGTCGACCTGTCGGGCCACCTGCTGGTCACCGGCCCGCCGGGCAGCGGCCGGAGCACGCTGGTCACGACGCTGGTCATCGCGCTCGCGCTGACCCACTCCCCCGACGAGCTCCAGGTCTACTGCCTGGATCCCGGCGGCGCGCTGGCGCCGCTGGCCGGCCTGCCGCACGTCGGCGCGGTCGCAAGCGACCGCGAGACGGCCGCCGCCACGGTCGCGAAGGTCACCGCGCTCCTCGACCGGCGCGAACCCCTCGCCGCCGAGCGCGCCGTCGCGGCCCGCGGCGACGTCTTCCTCGTCGTGGACCGCGAAGACGCCGAGCACGCCGCCGCCCTCGACCGCATCGCCGCCGCGGGTACGCGCCACGGCGTCCACCTGATCGTCACCTCCGAGCATCCGGACTCCTACTCCCTGGGCGCGGAGCTGCGTCTCGACGGCCCACGGCCGGGCACGGGGACCGCGGACGGCGCGTCGTTCGTGACCGCGCTGCCGCGCCTCGACGGGGTGGAGAGCGCCCAGGACCTGCCGGACGCCGTGGCCGCGCTGGCCGCCGAGGTCGCCGAGCAGTGGGGAGAGCGCCCCGGCGCGCCCGGCGTACGCGCCCTCCCGTCGGTCGTGCCGGCCAGTACGCTCCCCGAGCCCCAGGGACGGCTGCGGGTCACGCTCGGCCTGAACGAGGGCGAACTCGCCCCGGTCACCCACGACTTCGCCGCCGCACCGCACCTGGTCGTCCTCGGAGCCGAGGGCAGCGGCCGTACGAACCTGCTCCGGCTCGTCGCGCGGTCGATCACCGAGACCCACAGCCCGGTCGAGGCGCGGATCCTGGTCGTGGACTACCGCGGCGGGCTGGGGCACACGATGCCGGAGGATTTCGTGCTCGGCCACGCCTTCTCGGACGGCGTGCTCGAAGAGCTGATCGAGGGCACCGCGCGTGCGATCGGCGAACGGCTGGCGCCGCCGGCCTCGGGTACGACGGCCCGGCGGGCGGCTCGTGCCTGGCAGGGGCCGAGGCTGTTCATCCTCGTCGACGACTACGAGCAGGTGCGCGGCCCGGCGTACGGCCCGCTCGACCCGCTGCTCGAACATCTCCCGCTCGGCTACGAGCTCGGCGCCCACCTGGTCATCGCCGGCTCGGCGGAGGGCGCGGCCGGCGATCCGCTGCTGGCGGGCCTGTACGACGCGGGCGCCGGCGTCGTACGCCTCGCGCACTCGCCCGGGGCGGGCCAGGTGCCGCCGGGGCGTGCGCGCTACCGCGCCGGGGGCGAGACCACCCTGGTCCAGACCGCGCTGGCCGACTGACGGGTCACGAGGCCGCGGCGTCGGGCAGCCGGACGTGGGCGTCGACCAGGCCGACCAGCGCGCGTACGGCGGCGGTCGGCCTGCGCTTGCGCGGCGTGCCCAGGTGCAGGGACCACTCCAGCGACTGGTCCCGGATGTTCACGGTGCGCACGGCGTCCTGTCCGCGTACGGCGAACGGGGGCAGGATCGCGATGCCGACGCCGTGCCGGACGAAGTCGGCGGCGTGCTCGATCCCGGCGACCTCGACGGCGATGCGGCGCTCGATCTTCGCGGCAGCGAACACCTGGTCGGCCACGGCGCGACTCGCGTAGCCGAGCGGGAAGTCGACGAAGTCCTCGTCGGCGAGTTCGGCGAGGCTCACGGTGCGCCGCCGGGCCAGCGGATGACCGGAGGGCAGGGCGAGGACCTGCGGCACGCGGACCAGCTCGCGGGTGCACAACTCGCGGGTGATGGCCCCGGCGACGCCGAGGAAACCGACGTCCACCTCGCCGCTGAGCAGCGCGGCGGAGATGGCGGCCGACCCGCGTGTCTCCACCCGCAGTCTCATCTCGACGGACGGGTACCTGCGCCGGTAGTCGCCGGCCAGCGCGGGCAGGTCGACCAGCCCGAGGCCGGCGAGCATGCCGACCCGCACCGAGCCGCGTACGCCGCGGCCGAGCTCGTCCACGGCGTCGCGCGCGCCCTGCGCGGCGTCCAGGACGGCCAGCGCCTCGGGCAGCAGCGCCGTACCGGCCTCGGTGAGCACGACCCGCTGCGCGTTGCGCTCGAAAAGCGTGACGCGTAAGTCGCGCTCGAGCGAGGCAATCGCCGCCGACACCGCGCTCTGCACCACGTGCAACCGTTTGGCCGCGAGCGTGAAGCTCTTCTCGTTCGCGACCGCCACGAAGTAGTTAAGCTGTCTCAACTCCACCTGAAAAGTGTGCCAGGCCACCACCCCGAAAAGCCAATACCAGCGTTCATCAAAGTATTTTTTTCACCGTTTCTCAGGTAGTGCCCGCACCCTCGACCGGCCGTGCAGTGCCGCGCACGCGGGTGTCCGGCGCTATGACCACGACGGACTCGCGCGGGTGAGCGGGCGAACGCGCGCGGTGACGCCGACTCTGGATTTCGCGCCACGGAAACCGAAACCGGGGATGACCGGAACCGGAATTCGAGCGGCGATTTCAACCACGCCACCGGATTCACAGTCGAGGAGATAATAAATTCCGGAGACACCTTTATCAACTGGAATTGAATTGCCCGTCCGGCGGCCGGGATCGGCGGATGCGGCAGCGCCCGCAGGGGCGGGTCACCCCCT
Source organism: uncultured Actinomycetota bacterium (assembly GCA_963799975.1). GTDB lineage: Bacteria > Actinomycetota > Actinomycetes > Streptosporangiales > Streptosporangiaceae > Actinoallomurus. The sequence goes on from CAWCZF010000006.1 coordinate 4,172,652, forward strand.
CCGGCGGCCGAGAACGCCGTCGCGCGGAGCGCGGATCCGCCGTGGCCGTGGTCGCGCCGAGCCCGCTGGACGATATGCGACAAATACGAAGAAACCTCATGATTAACGGTTGGTATTTCATAGCCCGTTGCATTTCATGACCGACAGAGACGCCGAGCGGCCCCGCGATGGGCGTGGCCGCTCGACTGAAAGCTCACGTGAAAACGAGGACGGCGCCCGGGCAGGGAGCCGGGCGCCGTCCTAGTCAGCGCGGTCAGGGAGTGTTGTTGGCCAGGGCGAGAAGCCGGTCGTGCGAGCCGTTGAACACGTCCTGGTCGCCGGGGAAGGTGCCCGAGTCGGCGAACTGCCAGAAGGTGTAGAAGCCCCAGCCCGCCGGGAGGGTGCCGGCGCTGCTGGAGTACCGCGCGATGTCCAGCGGGTCGTTGCCCGCGTACGCGCTGGTGTTGCCGGTGCAGGTCTTCCACCAGTCCGTGGTCGTGTAAATCGTCGCCCAGCGGCTGGTCTTGGCGTGGTACTCGTTCAGGAAGCTGGTGATCCATGTGCGCATCGACGCCTGGCTGATGCCGTAGCACGTGGCGCCGTTCGGGTTGTACTCGATGTCGAGCATGCCGGGCAGCGTCTGGTTGTCCCGCGACCAGCCGCCGCCGTGCGCGGCGAAGTAGTCGGCCTGCGCCGCGCCGCTCGAGCTGGCCGGCTGGGCGAAGTGGTACGCGCCGCGCACCAGGCCCGCGTAGTAGGCGTTGGTGTAGTTGGCGCTGAACGTCGGGTCACGGTACGTCGTGCCCTCGGTCGCCTTGATGTAGGCGAACTGCGCGCCCTGGTTCTTGACCGTGGTCCAGTTGATGGTGCCCTGGTAGTGGCTGACGTCGAGGCCGGGCAGCCCGGAGACCAGCGGGCGCACGCCCGGGGTGGTGTGCTCGTGCGCGGCGATGGTCGACCCCATGTAGTCGCGGTCGGGGTGGGCCATCGGGTTGGGCGTGGCCGCGTTGCCGGGGGCGGCGAGGCCGAGGGACGCGGCGCCGATGACGGCCGCGAGAGTGGTGGCGGACCTCAGCCGGCCACGGAAACGGAGGCGGGGGGATGCGGCCATGGTGGTTCTCCTTCAAGGGGGGCGGGGTCCATGAGGACTGGCAGCAACTCGATTTCGACAGATTCCGACCTTGCTGGCAATCCCACTGAAGGAATTTTTCTTACCGGAGTCTTTACGTACTGTTATTTCGGCATGTAGAGGGCCCATGCGACACAGGCGGCCGGATGCGGCCAGCGACCCCGCACACCGACGCCGCACGCCGGTCCGGCACCGGGCAGGCAGGCCCCGCGAGCCCGTGCCCCTCACGCGATACTTCAGCACTCACTTGACTATCTCTGGGCAACGCCTACACTTAGGCACATGCTTAACTATGACGGGTCGCTGGATCGGGTGTTCCAGGCGCTTGCGGACCCCACCCGGCGTGACATCGTCGAGCGGCTGGTCCGCGGGCCCGCGTCGGTCAGCGTGCTGGCCGGGCCACTGGACATGTCGCTTCCCGCCGTGATGCAGCATCTGCAGGTGCTGGAAGCCTGCGGGCTGGTCCGGTCCGAAAAGGTCGGCCGGGTGCGTACGTGCCACATCGAGCCGCCGGCGCTCCGTGCCGCGGAGGCATGGCTGGGCCGCCAGCGCACCGTCTGGGAACAGCGTCTCGACCGGCTGACCGACTACATCAACACACAGGAGAACGAGGACAGATCATGACAGTCACCCATGCGACCTTCACACTCGAACGCCACTACCCCGTCCCGCCCGCCCGCGTCTTCGCCGCCTGGGCCGACGTGGCCGCCAAGGCGCGCTGGTTCGCCGGCCCGGGGGCCGAGCACGACCTGGACTTCCGCGTCGGCGGCCGCGAGCTCAACCAGGGCCGGCACGGCGACGGCCCGCTGCTGACCTTCGACTCCCGCTACCACGACATCGTCCAGGACGAACGCATCGTGTTCTCCTCCACGCTCAGCGCCGGGGACACCCTGGCGACGGTCTCGCTGACCAGCGTCGAACTCTCCCCCGACGGCGACGGCACCCGCCTGGTGCTCACCGAGCAGGGCACCCATCTCGACGGCCACGAGGACCCGGCGTGGCGCCAGCAGGGCACGGCCGCCCAACTCGACGCCCTCGGCAACGAACTGAAGATGTGAGCGCCCGGGTCGCCTCGCCGAGCCGCATGACCGGACAATGGGAACCATGACCTCCCTCCCCGGCCTGCCCGGCGCGACCTCTCTGTCCGACGGCTCCCGGGTGCGCGGCCGCGGCCTGCGGCGGGCCCGCCCCGACGGGCCGCCGCCGGGCTTCGGGCTCTACCTGGGCTCCGGCCGGTTACGCGCCCGTCACGAAGCCGAGCTGACCTGGCCGCACGAGTGGGTCGACTGGCCGGACTTCCTGCTGCCGCGCGACCGCGACCAGGCCGTGCTCGCGATCCGCGCGCTGCACGACCGGGCGCGTACGGGCGAGGGCGTGGAGGTCGCGTGCGGCGGCGGCGTCGGCCGTACGGGCACCGTGATGGCCTGCCTCGCCGTACTGGCCGGGGTGCCACGGGCCGAGGCCGTCGACTGGACACGCGCCAACTACCACCGGCGAGCGGTCGAAACGCCCTGGCAGCGCCGCTGGGTGGCACGCTTCCCCGCGGAGTGATGGGATCGGGGCCTGCCGATCGGGAGGGGTCCCGTCATGGACCGTCAGACACTGCGTGATCGCCAAGCGCCGCTGAAGGCGCGCTATCGCGAGGATCCGTCGGCCGCGGTGGTGACACTGAAAGCCGAGGGCGCGCTCGGCGAGGGCGTGACCTGCAAGGTCGACACCGGCCGCGCACTCGCCGAGGCGGGCCTGCACCCGGCGAGCGGCGGAGACGGCACCTCGCTGTGCTCGGGCGACATGCTCCTGGAGGCCCTGGTGGCCTGCGCGGGCGTGACCCTGCGTGCGGTCGCGACCTCCCTGGGCCTCGACGTACGCGGCGGCACCGTACGCGCGGAAGGCGACCTGGACTTTCGCGGCACGCTGGCGGTAGACCGAGACACCCCGGTCGGCCTCACCGCAATCCGCCTGGACTTCACCCTCGACTCAGACGCGTCGCCGGAGGAACTCGCCACCCTGGTACGGCTGACCGAGCGCTACTGCGTGGTCCTCCAGACCCTCACGACACCGCCGAAGCTGTCGGTCACGTCCAGCCCCGCACAGCACTAGCGCCGACGTCATCGGCGTCGGCGACATGGCGGTGCGGACCCGGCAGGCGTTCGCCAACGTCCGCCGGGCCCTGGCGGCGGCCGGTGCCCGTACGCGGCGGGATCGGTCAGAGTTCCTTGAGGAATCCGGCGTCGACGGCGAAGTCCGCGCCGGTCGTGCTCGCTGAGCGGGGTGAGGCCAGCAGGGCGACCACATCGGCGATCTCCTGTGGATCGACGAGGCGCCCGGTGGTCAGTCTCATCATCTCCGGTGCCACGCTGTCCATCACGCTGTCGCGGTCGGTGCCGGCCACGCCGGCGAGGATGTCGGCCGCGCCGCCCTCCTCGGTCCACCACGCGGTGCGCACCGGGCCCGGGGACACCGTGTTCACGCGGATGCCCTGGCCGCCGAACTCCTCCGACAGCGCCTTGGTGAGGGTGTTCAGGCCGGCCTTCGCCGCGTTGTAGTCGACGTTCATGGTGCCGGGCTGGCGGGCGGCGCCCGAGGAGACGTTGACGATCGCGCCGCCGCCGCGTTCGAGCATCAGCGGGATGGCGGCGCGGACGGCGCGGACGGCGGAGAAGAGGTTGAACTCGAACATCTCCCGCCAGTCGTCGTCGGTGGGCGCCAGGAACGACATGCGCGGCAGGCTTGTGCCCGGCGGCGGGCCGCCCGCGTTGTTCACCAGGATGTCGAGGCCGCCGAACACCTCCGCGGCGCGAGACACTGCCTGGCCGGGCGCCTCGGGGTCCATCAGGTCGACCTCGACGTGGGCCAGGTCCGCGCCGGCGAGCGCGTCGAGTTCGGCGCTGCTCTTACGTGAGGCGGCCACGACCCGTGCGCCCTCCTCGAGCAGGGTGCGCGTGACGGCCAGGCCGATGCCCTTCGAGGCGCCGGTGACGACCGCGACGCGGCCGGAGAGTTGCAGATCCATGATTTTCCTTCGCATCAGGCCAGGAGTTCCACCCGACCGGGCAGGATGAGCGTTTCGTCCGCTCACGCGGGTCAGAACACCGCCGACGCATTACGGTTGCAGTGGCCGGTGGAATAGGACTGCCCGGATGCGTTCAGGCGGAGAGCCGCGCCCCTGATGCGGTCGCGCCGAGGTCTCGGCTCCGGCTAGCAGGTCGTACCGGGGCCGGCGCAGGGCGACACGTCGCCGGAGCCGGCCATCGCCTGCTGGAGCAGGCCGTAGAGCGTCTCGCGCTGGGTGTCGTCGAGCGCGCCGAGGACCGCGTCCTCGGCCGCCGCGAGGGCGAACTCGGCCTTCGCCAGGAGACGCAGCCCGGTGTCGGTGAGCTCGACCACGTGCCGGCGGCGGTCCTTCGGCGACCGGCGCCGCACGATCAGGTCGTCGGCCTCCAGCTCGTTGAGCAGCCCGACGACGTTCGTCCCGTCCATCTCCAGTACGGCCGAGAGGGCCTGCTGTGAGCAGTCGCCGCGGTCGCGCAGCACGGTGAGCGCGACGAGATGCCGCGGCCGCAGCCCTAGCGGCGCCAGCACCGACTCCGAGCGCAGCCGCAGCCGCCGCGCCAGGTGGTCCAGCAGCGCGCCGGAACGGTGCACCGGCTGGTCGACGACGGGAAGGGGATCCACAACCCCGAGTCTATCCAACGAGAAAATCTATCCATGTGATACAAATAGCTTGTCCTACACAAACGACCTATGCGAGGTCATCGACATGCCGCATCTCCTGCACATCGACTCGAGCATCCAGGGCGAGCGCTCCGTCAGCCGCCGCCTGACGGCGCGCGCCGCCGACGCGTGGCTCGCCGCGCATTCCGGCGGCACCGTCACGTACCGCGACCTGGGCAGAGAGCCGCTCCCCCACGTCGACGAGGCCGCCGGCATGGCCCGCATGGTGCCGCAGGACCAGCACACCGAAGCCCAAGCCGCGTCCTGGGGGCTCAGCCGGAAACTGATCGAGGAGGTCAAGGCGGCCGACACGGTCCTGCTGGGCCTGCCGCTCTACAACTTCGGCGCGCCGAGCAGCGTCAAGTCATGGGTGGACCACCTGATCGCCCCGGGCCTGTCCGTCGACCGGGAGAACCGCGCCGGGCTCCTCGCCGGCCGGGAGTTCCTCGTGCTGGTCTCACGCGGCGGCGGGTACGGCGCGGGCACTCCCCGTGAGGGGTGGGACCACGCGACGGCATGGCTTCCGCACGCCGTCTCGCTCACCGGCCTCGAACCGCGCTTCATCACCGCCGAACTCACCCTGGCCAAGGTCGACCCGTCGATGGCCGAGCTGATCCCGCTGGCCGACGAGAGCCTCGCGGCCGCCGAGCGTGCCATCGACGCGCTGTGGGCCACGGCGCCCGTACCGGTGTGATCATCGGGGTTGTGCGCGCTCGTCCCGGCGTGACGTAATGGGCCCATCCGTACGGGAGGGCAGGGATGAGCGATCCGGAGGGCATGCCGGCGGCCCGGCGCGAGGCGGAGTCGGGCCTGACCGGCGCCGCCGAACTCATCGAACGCCTGGCCGACCGGCTGGGCGCCAAGGCGTCGGTCGCCACCGTCTTCGGCGACCCGGTCGTGTGCGACGGCATCACGGTCATCCCGGTCGCGACGGTGGGCCTGGGCTTCGGGGCCGGGGCGGGCGGCGGCCGCCGGGACGGCGGGCTCGGCCACATGGGCGGCGGAGGCGGCGGCACCTCGGCCACGCCGAGGGGCTACATCGAGATCAAGGACGGCGTCGCGACGTTCAAGCCGATCCGCGATCCGCTGGTGGACGTCGTCGTCCCGCTGGCCGCCGCGCTCATCGCCGGCTCCGCCGCGCCACGAATCATGCGGACACTGCTCGGCTTCCGGCACGGCCGGCGCGCCTGGCGCGGCTGACCATGGACCCGATCACCCTCCTGTCCGCCGCCGACTTCGACGCGAGCGTGCCCGGCCTGGGCGGGCTCCTCGCCGAGGTGGTGGCCGGCGGCGCCTCTCTCGGCTTCCTCGCACCGTTCGGCCCGGACGACGCCGCGGACTGGTGGCGTGCCCGGCACCCGGTCGTGTCCGACGGCAGCCTCCTCGTCTGGGTCGCCGGGCGGCCGGCCGACCCGATCGGCACCGTGAGCCTGGCTCTGGAGCGCAAGCCCAACGGACGGCACCGCGCCGAGGTGCTCAAGCTGATGGTCCGCCCGGCGGCACGCGGCCGCGGCCTCGCGCGTACGCTGCTCGCCACCGCCGAACACGCCGCCGCACGTACGGGCGCGGGCCTCCTGATGCTCGACACCGTGACCGGCAGCGCCGCCGACCGTCTTTACACCGGCGCCGGCTGGACGCGGTACGGCACCGTACCCGACTACGCGGCCGACCCGTCCGGCACCCTTGAGGAGTGCAGTTTCTACTACAAGAGCCTGCGCTGAACCGGCAGACGGCGCGGTCCCCAACCGGCTCGCCGGTTAGTGTCCGGTCATGGAGGACCGGCCGGAAGACGTACGCCTGATCCTGATCGAGGGCATGGTCGGCGTGGGAAAGTCGACCACCGCCGAGCGGCTCGCCGCCCGGCTGACCGACTGCGGCGAGGACGCGCGCGCCTACCTGGAGTTCGCCGCGGACCACCCGATCCGCACGAAGGCCGTCGACCTGCTGCGCGCGGCGTACCCGACGCCGGTGTGGACGCCCGGCGACGCCGGCGCGGACGGGCCGGCGCTCGACCGCGGCGTCTACGCGACCGGCCAGTGGGGCCGGCTCGCCGAGCGCTGCCTGCGGGGCGCGCGGACCGTCATCCTGGAGAGCACCCTCCTCCAGAACTCCGTCCTGCCGGCCTTCGTCAACGGCGCACCGGCGGGCAAGTGCACGGAGATCTTCGCCCGGATCCAGGAGCAGGTCGCGCCCGCACGGCCCCTCCTGGTCTACCTGCGGCCGGCCGACATCCCGGCCGCGATCGACCGCGCCCGCCGCGACCGCGGCGAACCCTGGACGTCCTGGAACGCCGCCTCGGTGGCCGGCTATCCCTGGGCACGGAGCCGTGACCTGCGCGGGCGCGACGCCGTGGTCGAGCTGTACCGGGAGTGGGAGGCCGTGGCCGGCGACCTGTACGACCGGTACCCCTTCCCCAAGGTCATGATCGAGGACCCGCAGAACGACCGCGACGGCACGCTGACGCGGATCCACCGCGCGGCACGGCACTGAAACCCTCCCGCCGGTGGGAGGTTTCCCGACCGGCGCCGGATGGGGACGTACGTGATGACGCCGTAGCGGGAGATGGATTGTCGATATCGGGCGAAATACGGCAACAGGTCACAGGCGTGATCGAGATCTCGGTGGAGGCGCGCAACTCCGTCGAAGAGGCCGCCGAACTCCTCGACGCGGCGGCCGAGCACCTGACCGCCGTGCTCGACGCCTCCCGCGATCCCAAGGCCGCGCAGGCCGTACGCTCACTCCTCCTCGCGCGCGAGCGCCTCGCCGAGATCTCCGGCCTGTTCGGCTGGGTCGCGGACGCACTGCCCGGCTTCCTCGCCAGCCTCCGCCAGGCCCCCGGCGTCGAGGCCAAGGACGGCCCCGCCGCCGCGACGTCGTACGGGCGGCAGGGCACGAGGAAGATCGCTCCGGTGGGGCGGCCCGGCGACCGTGAGGATCACGAGACCGAGGAGCGGACCTTCAAGGCGTGGTGGGGCGGCAAGACAAGGGAGATCGCCGACGCCGGTACGGCCGAGAGCGTCATCGGGGAGGCCGCGGACCGCTTCTTCTCCGACGGGCCGCGCGGGGTCGCGATCCGCCTCGGCAACGGCGAGCGTGAGCAGGCGCCGCTGCGGATCTACATCGACACCTCCGCCGGGCGCGCGGCCGTGTCCTGGCAGGGCTCGCCGGGCATCGAGTCCGGCGTCGACCCCGACAAGGCGCTGATCGCCGGCGACGACCCCAAGCACCCGCCGGTGACGATCCCGGCCGAGCGCGCACGCGTCACACCGGCCACCGCGGTACGCGCCGCGCGCGAGTACGTCGAGACCGGGCAGCGCCCGACCTGCCTGAACTGGAACTTCGACCCGGCCGAGCGCCCGCGCGCCGAGGAGGAACGGGCGCCCAAGTCCTAGAGGGCGAGCGCCGTCGCGCGCAGCGCCTCGGCGAGGCGGGCGACCGGCTCCGGCGCCGGTCCCGGCAGCCGTGCCAGGAGCAACCGCCGCTGCTCCCGCGGCCCTCCGCGTACGGGCAGGACCGTGACGCCGGGCGGCACGGCGGTGAGCACGGCGGGCACGGTGGTCAGGCCGCAGCCCGCGGCCACGAGGGCGAGCTTGGCCAGCCAGTCGCGTGCGACGTGGGCGATGTCGGGGCGTTCGTCCAGGCCGGGCCACGCGCCCATTCCCCGCGCGTCGCCCGTGCCCCCGTACGCGCTCGTTCCCGTGCCCGCGATCCAGCGCTGTCCGTGCAGGTCGGCGACGTCGACGTAGTCGCCGCGGGCGAGGGGATGGTCGGCGGGCACGGCCACGCGCAGGCCGCGGTCGGTGAGGATCTCGGTCGTCAGCGGCGGCGTCTCGGCGTCGGGCGGCCGGAACGGCGGGGTGGAGGCGATCAGTGCCAGGTCGAGCGTGCCGGCGCGCAGGGCGCGTACGAGCGTGGGCGTGCCGCCCTCACGGCTGGTGACGGTGATGGCGGGATGCGTACGGCGCAGGGCGGCGAGGGCGCGGGGAACCAGGACGGCGCCGGCGCTGGCGAACCAGCCGAGACGGACCGAGCCCGGCTCGCCCGGCAGCCCGGAGAGTTCGCGCGCGGCGGCGTCGATCTGGTCGACCGCCGCCGCGGCGCGACGCAGCACGATCCGCCCGGCGGCCGTCAGCCGTACGCCGTCGTGGCGGCGCTCCAGGAGGGGCGCGCCCGCCGCGCGTTCGAGCGAGGCGATCTGGCGGGACACCGCGGACTGGGTGTAGCCGAGGGCGGCGGCCGCCGCGGTGAGCGTGCCGCGCTCGGCCACCTCGCGGAACACCCGGAGCGCGGTGAGCGACGCGTCGGCGAAGGCCATGAGGATCAGGAATACCAGACCTGAAGAACTCTCGCTGGCCGCATGACCGATCCCCTTCTACCGTGAGTGCCTCCCCCACCATGAGGAGCACGCTTCATGACCACCGAACCCAGTGTCGCCCTGGTGACCGGCGCGACGCAGGGCCTGGGCCTGGCCCTGGTCGAGGGCCTGGCCCGGCACCTGGACACCGTCTACCTGACCGGCCGCGACGCGGGCCGCGTGGCACGCGCCGCCGACGCGCTGCCCGCCCGCGTACGTGGCGAGGTCCTCGACGTCGCCGACCCCGAGGCCACCGTACGGCTCGCCGCCACGCTGGAGGAGCGGCACGGCGGCGTGGACGTGGTCTTCAACAACGCCGTCATGCGCGTCGGGCCGGGCGATGACCCGCGCGACGTCGTGGACGCCTACGTCGAGGTGAACAACTTCGGCACCACCCGGGTGATGCGGGCCTTCGCGCCGCTGTTGCGCGACGGCGGACGGCTGATCGTGGTCGCCAGCACGTTCGGCACGCTGCACTACCTGGCGCCCGTACTCCACGACCGCTTCGATGGCCTGACGTCTCTCGACGAGGTGGACGAGCAGGTCGCGGCCTGGCGCGAGGCGGTCAAGGACGGCAGCGCGCTCGCCGGCGCGTGGCCGGGCTTCGTCAACATCCCCTCCAAGATCGCCCAGGTCGCGGCGGTGCGCGCCCTCGCCGGGCGGCGGCAGGCCGAGGACGCACGCCGCGGCGTACTCCTCGCCGCGGTCTGCCCGGGGATGATCAACACGCCGACCTCCGCCCTGTGGTGGGACGTGAGCGGCGCCCCTAGCCCGGACCAGGCGGCCGGTCCGCTCCTCGACCTGGCCCTCGGCCCCGTCGACCCCGCGCACTACGGGCAGCTCGTACGCCACGGGAAGGTTCTCCCCTGGGCTCCGTTCGGCTGAGCGGCCGGATGCTCTCGGTGATCAGCGCGGCGAGCGCGAGGAGTACGGCCGCCGCGGTGAGCGCGCGCAGGACGGTGAACCGCTGGCCCAGGAAGCCGATGAGCGGCGGCCCGCCGAGGAAGGCGCAGTAGCCGATCGAGGAGATCACGCCGACGCGCGGTGCCGCACTGGCCGGGTCGTCGGCTCCGGCGCTCATCCCCACCGGGAACCCCAGGGAGATGCCGCCGCCCCACATCACCGCCCCGGCGAAGGCGACCGGCGTGGACGGCCCGAACACGAACAGGACGAGCCCGAGCACGGCCACCGCGGACAGGCACCGGATCACCGCAACGCGACCGTACCGGTCGAGCAGGCCGGGGCCGGCCCACCGGCCGCCCGTCATCGCGACGAGGAACACCGCGAACCCGAGCGTGCCGACCGTGGCGGGCGCGTGGTAGCCGTCGATGAGGGCCACGCCGATCCAGTCGTTGCCGGTCCCCTCGGCGAAGGCGAACGCGAGGACGAAGAGCCCGATCAGCAACGTACGCGGCTCGGTCCAGGCACCCGCGCCGCCGACGGACGGCCCGCCGCGGTCGGGGACGAATCGGCGGACCGCCGCCGGCACCACCACGGCCACGACGAGGGCCACCCCGATCAGGTGCACGGTGACGGGTACGCGCAGGGCGACCATCGCGGCCCCGGCCAGCGCGCCGCCGACCGTACCCAGGCTGAACCCGCCGTGGAACCGGGACATGATCGAGCGCCCCAGGAGCTGTTCGACGCGCGCGCCCTGGACGTTCATGCCGACGTCCCACGCGCCGGTGGCGAACCCGGCCAGGAACAGCCCGGCCACAACGGGCGGTACGCCGGACAGGTAGCCGAGCGCGGCGACGGTCATTCCGGCGGCGAGGAGCAGCGCCATCGCCGCCACCGTGCGCCGCGAGCCGAGACGCCCGACCATCGAGCCCGCGAGCGGCAGCGCGACGGCCGAGCCCGCCGCGATCGAGAGGAGCACCAGCCCGAGCTCAGCGGGCCGCAGGTGCAGCCGGTCGCGTACCTGGGGCACGCGTGCGAACCAGCTGGCGAAGGCGAACCCGGACCCGATGAAGGCGACGTACGTGGCGCGGGCCGCGGCGCGTACCTGGGCCGGCGGGTCAGGCGGGGACACGGTGGGGGGACCGGCGGGCGGCCTCGGTCACCTCGGTCACCGGGCCACGCCTTCGACGAACCGCTCGATGTAGTCGTTGGTGAACTTGCCGCCCGGATCGTACCGGCGCATCAGGCTGTGGAAGTCACGCATCCGCGGATACCGGTCGGCGGGCGAGACGGTGAAGAGCTTCCCCCAGTGCGGGCGCGCGTCGTACGGGGCGAGGAGTTCCTCCAGGAGCGCGATGACGGGCAGGACGGCGTCCATGTCCTTGATCCAGGTGAAGTGGACGCAGGCGGTGTCGCGGCCGTACGTGGGGCTGAGCCAGAGTTCGTCGGCCGCCACGGTGCGGATCTCGGTGACCTGCACCACGGGGGCGACACGGTCGCGTACCGCCCAGATGGTGTGCAGGGCTTCGACGACCCGACGCCGGGGCAGCAGGAACTCGGTCTGCAACTCGACGCCGGTGCTGTGCGTGGACTCGGGCTGGAAGTGCGGGAGCCGCTCGTGCCAGGGCCCGGGCACGCCGAGCTGCTCGGTGAACGGCGTACCGCCGTCACTGTGCATGCCCTCCTCGGCGGGGCGCGCGGTGAACCAGCTCTCCCCGGCCGGCGCGGCGTCGGCCTGGTCGTCGCGGCGCTTGATCCAGACCATCTCGAAGGCGGGCTCGCGCCAGAGCGTGAAGAGGCCGACGCTGTACGCGGCGGAGAACAGGTCGTCGAAGTGCCGGTCGATGACGTCGAAGGGGAGCTCGTAGAAGACGTACTGCCGGACGTCGAAGGTCGGCAGCAGGTCGAGCGTCACGGTGGTGAGGACGCCGAGCGTCCCGAGGGAGACGACGGCTCCGTCGAAACCGTCGTCCTCGCGGGTCAGTTCGACCAGGTCGCCGTCGGCCGTGACCATCTCGATCGCCGAGACGGCCGTGCTCAGTGTCCCGAGGGCGTCACCGGACCCGTGCGAGCCGGTGGCGATGGCCCCGGCCACGGAGACGTGGGGAAGGGAGGCGAGGTTGGCGAGGGCGTACCCACGCTCGTGCAGGCGAGGCCCGAGCTCGGAGTACCGAACGCCGGCCGAGACCCTGGCCGTGGCGGCGCCCCCGTCGATCTCGAACGTGTCCGGCAGCCCGTCGACGGAGACCAGCGCCTCGGGCGTGTCGGCGATGTCGTTGAACGAGTGCGCCGAGCCGAGCGCGCGAACCTTGCGCGCCTTCGCCACCAGGCCGCGCAGCTCGTCCACCGAGGTGGGCCGCAGCAACACCTCCGCCGCGAACGTGACACTTTGCGCCCAGTTGGTCGTCTCGCCCATGGACACCCCGTCTCTTGCCCCTATCAGGCAACATATCCGGCGCGGCCACCCCGAGGCTGACGGGCGGGCCTGCCGAGAGTCATGAAGCCTGACAACACGCACGAGGCGCGCCCGGCGATCGCGCCCCACCGGGCAGGGCGTTCCGCTAGTCCACGACGGCGCCGGCGGTCAGGTTGGCGATCGCTCCCGTCATCGTCCGCGCGCGGTCGGAGGCGGCGAACGCGGCGTACTCGGCGACGTCCTCGGGGGTCGGCAGGCGACCGAGGAGGGTGCCCCGCGCCTCGAGACCGGCGAGCCCCTCGTCGGTGGTCGTGCCGGCACGTGCGGCCATCCCGCCGAATGCCTCGGTGGCGTGCGAGCTGCCCACAGACGCCGGGATCGCGTGCGGGCGCAGGCAGGCCACTCGGACTCCGCCCGGGGCGAGCTCGCGCCACCCGTACGCCCGTGGCACGATTCACCCCGACTGCCCGAGCAGCCCCCGAGATACTGCCGTTCTCCCGATCCAGTGCCTCGAAGAACCTCGCCTTCAGGACCTCAAAACCCATGATCCCCGCAACTCCCTGAAGATCAGGATGTTGCGGGGATCATTAGAACCCGCCGGGCGTCGCGGGGCCGTTCGGGGTGGCGGGGGTCAGTGCACGGTGAGGGTCTCGGCCACCGGGCGGGGGGCGTTCGGGGTGCAGGGGATCGTGAGGGTGCCCAGGAGCGTCACGGTCGCCTTGACGGTGACGTTGGCGCCCTGGAACTGGTCGGTGCCGGCCTTCGTCGGGGTCCAGTTCCCGGCCAGGTCACCGGTGATCGGCTGGTTCGCGGGGACCGAGCCGCCGCTTCCGGCCACCTGGAACGTGGCCGCCTGGGCGCCGCTCGCGTCGATGTTGGCGGTCGCGGTCCAGGACTTGATGGCCAGCGGCGCGGACAGGCTCAGGTTGGAGATGTGCAGGGCGAAGTGCGTCGAGGTACCCGTGGTGGTCGGGTTGGGCGAGGCGGTCAGCGACCCGGTGATCGTGACGGCCTGCGCCCCCGACAGCGGGATGTTGCAGGTGTAGGAGGCGGAGAACGCGGAGGCGTGGGCGGGCGCCTGGAGGATGAGGCCGCCGAGGGCGGCCGCTGCGGAGACGGTGACGGCGCGCCTGGCGAGGGACCCGTTCATCGTGTTGCTCCTTCCATCTCGGGCGACGGAGGTTTTCTTGACCCGAGTCCTTTACTTATCCGTAATGAGGCGGTCATGGGTCAACTTACTCATGAGGAAGTTTCATGTTTTGCCCGTACGGGCCGCCAAGGCCGCTGCACCAGGTCGGCAAACAACTGAAAACCAACATTCGGCACGGAAGGTGTCTTTTGCTCCGTTAAGGTGCTACCCCGTACACCCGGGGCCGCCGATACGCCGGAGGACACGTGCGCCTTTCCGTGGTCATCACCAGCCTCGCCGTGCTCGCGGTCACCTCCGCCACCGCGTCCGGGTGCGGGTCGTCGAAGGCGGACGACCGCAAGGTCGCCGACGCGTCGCGGGCGCCGAGGGCGACGCCGACACCGCACAAGGTCGTCGTGATGATCGACCACAAGAAGCGCACCGAGACCATGACCACCGCCGGGACCGTACGGGCGGTCCTCACGCAGGTGGGCGTCCAGCTCGGTCCGCACGACCTGGTCACCCCGCCCGCCGACGCCGCTCCGGCCCCGACCATCAAGATCCTCCGGCTGCTGTCCGACCCGGTGACCAAGGTCGTCCCGATTCCGCCGCCGGTCGTACGGAAGAAGAGCAGTAAGGTTCCCGCCTACAGCGAGAGGGTGGTGCGGAAGGGCCGCGCCGGCCTCAAGCAGGTACGCACCGCGTACGTCCTGCGGCACGGCAAGAAGGTCAAGGCCGTCATCGCGCAGCGGACCAAACGCAAGCCGGTGTCGCGGATCCTCGCGGTCGGGCCGCAGCCGTCCGGTGTCGGCGCGGCCGCCCGGCTCAACTGGAGCGGGCTGGCGCGGTGTGAGTCGGGCGGCAACCCGCGCGCGGTCAACCCGGCCGGGTACTACGGGCTGTACCAGTTCAACCGGCAGACGTGGGCGTCGGTCGGCGGTTCGGGGCTGCCGAGCCAGGCGTCCGCCGCCGAGCAGACGTACCGCGCCCAGCTCCTCTACAACCGGGTGGGCGGCCGCTGGCAGGGCCAGTGGCCGAACTGCGGCCGCTACCTCTGACGGCGCGGGTCCTGGACCGCACGTAGCACGGACCCGGTCTCCCCGGGCGCGAACATCTCCCCTTCAACGGGCATCTCAACCAGTACGTTCAGCTCCGAACCGCCCGATTGGAGGCAGAAGATGGCGCGTACTCCCGCCGTCCTGTCCGCCGTCTTCGCCATGGCCGCCCTGTCCCTCACCGGGTGCCGTGCCACCACCACGACCGCCGGGGCGTCCTCCCCGGCGAGCGTAGCGCCCCCGGCCGTATCCCCCACCGCCTCCGCGCCCGCCTCCGGGGCGACGCCCGTACCGGTGAAGGTCTCCCCCCCGATCCCGCCCCCGGCCGTGACGCCCCGCTGCGGCACCCCGCAGCTCCGCGCCCAGCTCGCCGAGCCCGACGGCGCCGCCGGCAACCGCTACCAGAAGCTCACCCTGCACAACGTGGGCGCCGCCTGCCGGATGTGGGGCTGGGTGAGTCTCCAGCTGGAAGGTCCCGGCGTCGGGCTGGTCCCCACCTCCGTGGCGCACACGGGCACGCCGACCGCCTTCACCCTCGCGAGCGGCGGCACCGCGAGCACGCTCCTGCACTGGAACGTCGTGCCCACGGGCAGCGAGCCGACGAGCAGCGACTGCGAACCCGTGGCCTCCCAGCTCCGCGTCTACCCTCCCGGCCAGTCGACCGCCCGCGTCCCCGCCTGGACGTATGGCCCGGTGTGCGGCCACGGCCAGTTCGACGTCGCGCCGATGGCCCCCTGAGCACGGCACTCGGGACTCCCCCATAAGTGGGACGACCCGCCGTCGCCGCAGGCCCTACGCTGGACCGCATCGGCCGACGTACGCGCAGGGAGCTGGCATGATGAGGCGGCTCGGGGTCGCGGGCACGCATGGCGGCGTCGTACGTGCTCGTGACGGCCGCGGCCTGCGCAAGGCCCGGCCGCCTGGCTCGCCACGCGGCGACGACGGCTTCGACCCCGGCCGGGTCGCGGACCGGCACGGCGTGGGGCCGGCCCTGATGCGCGAGCGGATCGAGGAGTTCGGCGGCCGGTTCGACCTCATGAGCCGGCCCGGCGCGGGCACGAGCGTACGCGCCCGGCCGCCGTCGCCCGAGCGCGCGCCGGCCGCCGTCGCCGGGGAGATCTCGTGATCAGCGTCCTGATCGTGGACGACCACGAGGTCGTACGCCAGGGGCTGCGGTTCGTCCTCGAACAGGAGGAGGGCATCGAGGTCGTCGGCGAGTGCGCCGACGGCGCGCGTGCCATCGTCGCCATTCGCGCGCTTCGGCCGGACGTGGTGCTGCTCGACATGGTGATGCCGGTCGTGGACGGGATGGGCGTGCTCAGGGCCGTCCGCGACGACTCGCCGTCCCCGGCGGTGATCGTGCTCACCTCCTTCCACGAGGACGACCAGGTCGTCGAGGCCGTACGCTGCGGCGCCCTGTCGTACCTGCCGAAGACCACGGCCGTCGACCGCGTGGTGGCGGCGGTACGTGCCGCGGCGACCGGCGGCAGCCTGCTGGAACCCGGCGTCGCGGCGCTGCTCGTCCGCCAGGTACGCGACGGCGGCACGAAGCCCGCGCCGCTGGAGGTGCTCTCGCCGCGAGAGCTCGAGGTGCTGGCCGGCCTGGCCCGAGGCCGATCGAACCGCGAGATCGCCCGATACCTGCACGTCGGCGAGGAGACGGTCAAGACCCACGTGTCCCGTGTACTCGCCAAGCTCGGCCTCGCCGACCGTACGCAGGCGGCGATCTTCGGCTTGCAGCAGGGAGTGGTCCCCCTCGACCAGGCACTCGACGACTGACCGGGCGTCTCGTCGAGTCGGCCTGCCGTCGCCTCCCGGTTAAGGTGCCTTTATGCGTCTTGCTCCGCTGCGGCGGTCTCGCCCGGCCTTCGATGACGTACCGGTAGAGCACATCGCCGAGCTGATCGAGGCGACCACCACTGCCAGGACGGCGGTTACCGCGGCATATCGCAGCGATTTCGGCAGGCGACTGACATCGCATCAGTCCGGAACGGTGGACTTCGTCGACCAGCTCCACTCAGCTCGCCGAACAGACGGCGTAGAACACCTTCAAGTCGGCCGCGACATTTTTCATCGGCTCTCCGAGAAGGAGGCGAGAAATACGGGGAAGACCTGGCGCTGGGAGGGGCATGCCTGCCCCTATCAGGAGGGTGAGCGGGCTGAAACGGCCGCGTCTCTGCGCCTGCGTCTCGCCGAGCCGACGGTGGCCGCGATCGCCACGATCGACGGCGAGCGGCTCCATCACTTCGCCTTTCGAGTGGAAAGCGGGCCCGGCCACGAGGACGCCACCGCCGCACGCATGTACGACCACATGCGGCATCACCGGATGACGCGAGTCCTGCTCGATGTGTGGCTCACCGACGACGGCCGGCTGCGCCGTACCCGCGAACGCGCCAGAATGCGCGACCAGGTGGGTGCGCACACGCTACGCGCCGTGACCACGGAGAATTGGGACTTCGGCGTCGCCACCGGGATCGTCGTCCCCTCATCGGAGCAGATCCTCCGGTAGACCGGCGGCGGCACCGGTGAGGCTCGCGGGCCCCTTTCACGAGCCCGGGCCCGCGAGGTGTCCGGTGTCACCAGGGCACCACCCCGGCGTCCTCGAAGAACCCGCCGGTCGGGCCGTCGTCGGGCAGGGCCGCGAGCCGGATCGCGATCGCCGCGCCCTGCTCGGGCGTACGTACGCCGCGGAAGCCGTTCAGGTCCGTCGCGCAGTAGCCGGGGCAGGCGGCGTTGATCAGGATGTTCGTGTCGGCCAGCTCCTTGGCGTACTGGATGGTCACGGAGTTGAGGAACGTCTTCGAGGGCACGTACGCGACGGACAGCGGGCTGCCCGCGAGTTCGGGTGCGGAACCGGCCTGCCGGGCCAGGGAGCCGACGGTGCTGGACATGTTGACGATCCGCGGCGATGCCGAGCGTCGCAGCAGCGGCAGCATCGCGTTGGTGACGCGGATGACGCCGATCACGTTGGTCTCCACGACCGCGCGTACGGCCGCGAGGTCGGCCGTTGTCGGCCGCTGCCCCATGCCGCCGGTCACGCCGGCGTTGTTGACGAGCACGTCGAGGCGGCCGGCACGCGCCTCGATCAGCCCGGCGGCCTCGGCCACGCTCGCGTCGTCGGTCACGTCGAGCGGCACGCCGAACGCGTCGGCACCCCCCGCGCGCAGCTTCTCCACGGCCGCCTCGCGGCGCTCCTCGTCCCGTGCGCCGACCCCGACGCTCCAGCCAAGGGCGCCCAGGCCGGCCGCGATCTCCCGCCCGATCCCCTTGTTCGCGCCGGTGACCAGCGCGATCGTCTGTTCGCTCATGCGTTTGATCCTGTCCGCGCCCGCGCGAGGCCGCCAACACCGTTTGGGTGGGCAGCGATACCTCCCGGGTATCAGCCCATGTCACCGGCCTCAGGCGGTCAGGTCCCCGGCGGTAGGTGCCGGCCGTCCGCCGGTACCGTGGACGCCATGGAGACGCGGGAGCTGCGATATTTCGTCGCAGTCGCGGAGGAACTTCACTTCGGGCGGGCCGCACTCCGGCTCGGGATCGCGCAGCCGCCGCTGTCGCGGGCGATCCGGCAGCTCGAACGGCGGCTCGGGGTGGCACTGCTCGTACGCACCAGCCGCGCCGTCACGCTGACCGAGGCCGGATCGGTGCTGCTGCGTGAGGGCCGGGCGGCGCTGGACGCGGTCGACGCCGCCGAGCGCCGTACGCGCCGCGCCGCCACCGGCGGGCCCGGTCTGACCCTCGTCACCAAGACTGGAGCGTCCCGCGAACTCCTGGCGAAAATGCTCGACGCGTACGCCGCCGAGCCCGATGCCGTCACCGTCGACGTCCTCCTGTGCGGAGCCGGCGAACAGGAGCGCATCCTGCGCGACGGGCGGGCCGACGTGGGCCTGCTGCACCGGCCGTTCGACTCGACCGCCGGGTTCGACACCGAGGAACTGCGTACGGAGGGCCAGGTCCTGGTCCTGCCGGCCGGCCACCCCTTCTCCGTCCGTCCCCACGTACGGCTGGCCGACGCCACCACTCTCCCGGGCCTCCCGATGCCGCGCTGGCCCCGTCTGGACGGCACGTATCCGGAGGGACCTGGTCCGAAGATCCGCGACAGCGCCCAGCTGTACCAGCTCATCGCCCTCGGCCGGGCTTCGGCGGTCCTGCCGGAGTCGTGCCGAACCCATCTGCGCGACGACCTGGCCGCCGTACCGGTGCTGGACGCGCCGACGGTGACGACGGTGATCGCATGGCCGCCGCACAGCCGATCCCGCGCCGTCGCCGGCCTGGTCCGCGCCGCGACCCGCCTCTAAAGCGCCCGGCCGCCAATGCCCGGCCCCAGATGCTCACCGGCCTGCCGACTGGAACGACCCGAGGCATTTCGTCGCATGAGGAAGTTCAGGCGGGAACCCTCTCCTCGTTGGACGCGACCGGCGCACGGAGCGCGTGCAGTCGCCTCATCGCCAGGGCGAGCAAAGCGACGGACCCCAGCGCCAGCACGACGTTCACGACATAGTCTCCGGTCGTCTTCGCGGCGGTCTCCGGTGTCATGCCGAAACCGACCCAGGCGTACGTGAGGATGGCGGCCGCGGCGAGCGCGAGACGGTGTTCGCGACCCCATCCGCGCTGCCGGCACCAGCGGCCCATCACGATGATCGTGCCTGCCAGCAACGCGATCGCCGCCACGAAGCTCCACCAGCCGGGAAGGTCGGCCGAGTTCAGGAACAGGCTCGCCGCGACGAAGCCGACCAAGCCCACGATCCATGGTTTCGGGGCGGTGCCGTCGAGGGCGGCACGCGGCCTGATGCGGAACGCCACGACGACGAGCGCCACGATCGCGACGACGGTGGCGATCAGCTGTGCGGGTTCGGCGAAGAAGTGCTCTTCGTCGTAGCTGCCCCACGTGACCACCACCGTGCCCAGCACGAAGACCGCGGCGGTGATGCCGAGACCGGTACGCCCCAGCCACGGCGTCTCGGCTCGCTCAGGGAACAGGGCCTCCACCAGCGCGATGCCGGCGTTGGTGCTCCAGACCGCGTGCATGGTCAGGACGCCGACGGTCAGCCAGCCGCCCATCCCCAGGGCTGAGACGTAGGTGTCGCCCATCTCGTCATGTCCGGCATAGTGCCGGTTGAACAGCATCTGGTCCGCCAGCCCCTCCTCCACCAGCCCGTACGCGACGCCGAGGATGAGCATCGTCACCGGCCCGCGCCCGGCCCGGCGGGTCACCTCCCGGATGAGCAGGGCGCCCCCGCCGTACATCGGGACGAGCACCGGCAAGAACAGAGGCAGTTGCGAGAACGCGAGGTTGCCGAGGAGAAGCTCCCCCACCACCGGAGCGATGAGGAACAGCGCGAGGGCGGGAAGGCAGCGTTTGAGCATGTCAACGAGCTTGCCGCCCCGACGACGCCCCCGATAGCGCCGATGGTCTACGCCCCCCGGCCATCGGTCGATTCTCCGAAGCCAGGTGGCGGGTCACGTCGGAGAACCGACCGGCGGCGGGCGTCCGGGTTCAGCGGGTCAGGGTTAGTTGACGCAGCCGGGGATCGTGTTCGCAGGTGCGCAGTTGTCCGGCGTGTTGTTGCGGATGATCGATTTGATCAGGGTCGTTCTGGGGTTCCCGGCGATACCGCCGCCGACATTGGCATGGTTGCGCTCTACGAGCGTGCGGGTGAGCGTGATGCGGCCAAGCCCGGCGATCCCGCCGCCGGCGCCCCCGGACTGGTTGGTGCTGAATGTGCTCTGAGCGATGTTCGCCGTCGCACCCGGCTGGACGTTGAGGCCACCTCCGTCAACGGGCGCGGTGTTCGCGTTCACGAGGCTCGTGGCCAGATTAAGGACGCTAGGGCCGATAATGAAAATCGCACCTCCGCCGAAATTGATCGCCGAATTCGCGGTGAAGACCGACTGTGAGATCGCCGCCCGGCCGGCCACGATGGCCACCGCACCACCGGCGCTTGCCGTGTTGCCCGACATGGTGACGTGATCCAGCGCGAGAATACTGTTGGTGTTGGTGAGGATTCCGCCGCCGCTACTAGCCGCGCCGGCGTTTCCGTTCAGGATTGCGATCCCCGCCACATTGAGCCGTGCGCTCGCGGCGACCTCGAAGATACGGAAGAGCGTCGCCACCGTCGGGTCCCGCCTGATCGTCGTACGCGGGCCGCCGACGATCGTGGTGTTCCTGGTGATCACCGGCAGCCCGTCTGTGGCGGTCACGGGCGTGGTGATGTTGTAGGTGCAGTTCGGAGAGAGCCTCACGGTGGCGGCACGGAGCGTGTTGGCCGTGTTGATGGCGTTGACGAGAGCGGGCGTACTGCACACCACGGTAATCGTCTTCGCCTCGGCCGCCCAAGCCGTGGCCACCACCACGCTCCCGGCGAGCGCCACGACGACCAGGCCGCTGGAAATTGTCGGACTTCGCCTCATGAAGGTTCCCCCAAGCATAAAAGAGCATTTACCAGTTCAGAACTTGAGGACCTCGCCGCACTCCGCCGCCACTAAGGAGATCACGCCACTACGCCACACCACCCATGCGCACGTCGATTATCTGGCTCCGTTGACCAGCTTTTTGCGCATCCTTTCGACCGCTGATCCGCGATTTCCCTCTAAAGGCGGCCGCACCACACATCTCGCCTTTCGGCCCGGCAACGGCCGAACCCGCCCGTCCTTTCGGACCTTCGGCGCACGACAGACGTCCCCGGACTCCACGCGGCCGAGACCGCCGCGCCGGCCCGATGGCCCTGCGCTCGTCCTACCTGTGATGCTCTAGATCGGAACGCATCCGACGCATCACGCCCGCGACCTGGTCGGCCGACATCGGCATCGTCGGAGTGACCATCCCGAACGAATGCTCCGTGGCCCACATACACGAAGTGATCGCCATCCCGCCCGTAACGGTGGCACAGACGGCCTTCCCCGCACCGCCGGCAGCCGTGTCCACCACCGCCATAGAGGGGTCCGTGGCCAACCGGGTGTGATGGAGGAACGCGTACGGGTCGCCTACGTCACCTGTCGCGCCGAGGAAGCTCACACCGGCTAGAGGGGAGGACGACGGGGCGGGGTCCCTGTAGGTAGCGGACACGACCTTTCCGGATTTGATACCAAGGGCGCGCGCATCTGCCTGATCATCACCGATCGCACTGCCCTTAGCGCTGACCAGAACATAACCACCCGCTGTGGACGGTGTGCTGATCACATACTGCGGGCCGCCCCCGCCGCTCAGGTTGACGGCCAGAACGGCGATCAACCCGACCACCACGACACCGCCGCCAATGAGCCCCACGACCAGTCCCCTACTCGACCTGTCACTCGGCCACGCCGCGAACCGGCCGACACCGCCCGGCGCCGATTCGGATCCTGACTGGTGGGTGTAGCCCGACTGGTGCCCATGTCTCTGCGAGCCTGGATCGTGTGAGCCATGGCCCGATCCGCCGGATTCGCGGTTGCCGTCCAACTGAGAGCCGCCGCCCGGCGACTCATCCGCTCCACCCACATGCTCTCCTTACGCGCCAGCGACAGGCCGTGCGCTTCTAGGTGTCCACTGGAATACAAGGTCCGTACGGATCAGTTCCACGCCCTTGGAGCCGGACGACCTCCACCCAGAATGGCCGGGAACGACACTCCCGGATCCGTGGCTCGACAGCGGCGCACACTCGGCGCCCCATGAGCGTGGGAGAGAACGGTGGCCAAGGATCGGATCGTGCGCCGTTGGTTGTCGTCGTTGCGTCACCGCTGTCGCTAGGACGCACGTGGACGGTCGGAGGTCGACCCGCAGGCTGGACTCGCAGGCAGCCATGGCCTACGGCGCCGTGGTCACGAAGGCATTGCGGGTCCCCTGACGGAAACCTGCGAGATTCACGACGTGCCGACGATATCCTCTATCTTCAAAATTAGCCCGATCGCCAGTTCCAGTGCGGAGACCCTCGACCACTTTGGCACACACAGCGGACCTGACGAGCGACACGGAGCCAACGAAGGCCGAGGGAAAGCCCCTCGAGGCCGAGCCCCTCCGCGCGGGAAGGGTGGCCCGCGCCGTCGTCTCCGACGGCCGCACGGTCCACGATGCCATCGAGGCGGTCCTGGCCGCGCCGGAGGAATCCCGCGAGATCGCGCGACGGGCGTACGAAGTGGTGCGCGATCAGTTTGTCACCGGCGAGTTGTACACAGTGCCAGTGGACCGTCTCCGGGAGCTTGTCCGGGGCCGCCAGGTCACGTTCACCCCCGTCAGCGACGCCGGCCTCGACACAGTCGGCGCGGTCCTCACCGCCGGCGCACAAGCGCTCAGGCGAATCCCCGGAGTGCGCCGGAGGACGGCCAAGCGGATCATGGCCGCCGCATGGCAGATGCGGGAATCCGTCGGGGAAACCACCCGCGTCCGCATCGAACCAGACGCCCGCACCCCCGAGCAGGCCGCGCTCATCGCCGCCTTGCGCCGCTACGAACGCACCAGGTCCCTGATGAAGGGCCCGGACCCGAGCCCGCTGGCAAGTGAGCTCGGGCATCACCTCGACCCGGCGGCGCGCGGCGCAAGCCGCCGAAGAATGCTCTTCACATTCTCCGAACGGAAGAGGCAGGAAGCTCGTGACGCACTCGCCCAGCTGGACGCCACCCTAAGTTCCAAGAAAGTCACCGCAGCGCGCAAACGCCTTTCCAGAGCCGAGTCTCAGCTGGAAAAGGCCCGAAAGACACCGAGGGCTGCCCGGCTATGGAGCGATTACCTCGCCCGACCGGTCGCCTACAACGCCCTGCTGATCGAGGTGGGCGGACTCGACCCGACCAAAGAAGCCGGCCAGGGCTTCCTCCCGGCCGATATCGCCGAGCAAGTCCGCGTGTTCCCCCTCGACCGGTCCCGCCTCAAGACTTCGCTGCGGGGCTACCAGGCGTTCGGCGCGAGGTTCGCCCTGGTTCAGGAGCGGGTGATCCTCGGCGACGAGATGGGCCTGGGCAAGACGATGCAGTCGCTGGCCGCGATGTGCCACCTGGCGGCCAAGGGCTCGACGCACTTCCTGGTCGTCTGCCCGGCGAGCGTCGTCGTCAACTGGACTCGCGAGGTTGAGCGGCACACGCTCCTGGAGGCCCGCCGCATGCACGGGCCGGGCGAGAAACGGGAGGCAGCCCAGCAGGAGTGGATGACCGGCGGTGGCGTGGCGATCACGACGTTCGAGGCGCTGCGCACCATGCCGGACGACCTGGACGTCTCGGTGGCGATGATGGTCGTCGACGAGGCGCACTACGTAAAGAACCCGAATACGCTTCGTACGCAGGCGGTCAGCGAATGGGCGGCGCGGAGCAGGCGGGTGCTGTTCCTGACAGGGACGCCGATGGAGAACAAGGTGAGGGAGTTCCGAGTGCTGGTCGGGCACCTGCGCCCGGAGGTCGCCGAGAACCTGGACCTCGCGGACGAGGCGCTGGACGGCACCCAGTTCCGGGAGGCAGTGGCACCCGTCTATCTGCGGCGCAACCAGGAAGACGTGCTCAGCGAACTTCCGCCGCGGCTGGAGACGCAGGAATGGGTGGCACTCGAGGGACCGGCACTGCGGGCGTACCGGAAAGCGGTCCTCGCGGGGAACTTCATGGCGATGCGCCGGGCGGCGTTCGACCCAGGGACGGTGAAGGGATCGCCGAAGCTCCGGCGGCTGGTGGAAATCGTCAGCGAGGCCGCGGACGGCGGGCGCAAGGTCGTGATTTTCTCCTACTTCCGCGACGTGCTGGAGACGGTGACACAGGTACTGGGCTCCGGGCATGATGGCGTCCAGGGCGTGCGTGTCGTCGGCCCGCTGACCGGGGACATCCCGCCGACGAACCGTCAGGCGATGGTGGACGAGTTCACCGCCGCCAAGGGGCCTGCGGTATTGGTCTCCCAGATCCAGGCGGGCGGCGTGGGCCTGAACATCCAAGCCGCGTCGGTGATCATCATCGCCGAACCGCAGCTGACGCCGTCGATCGAGGAACAGGCAATCGCCCGCGCGCACCGGATGGGCCAGGTGCGCCGCGTAGACGTACACCGACTGCTCTGCGGGGACAGCGTCGACCAGCGAATCCTTGAGCTGCTGACCGATAAGCGTGAGGCGTTCGACGAGTACGCGCGCCGCAGCGACATGGCGAACGCGACGCCGGACGCGGTGGACACGGGCCCCGAGACCGAACTGCGGCGCCGAATCGTGGCCGCGGAGCAGAAG
The DNA here is from genome assembly GCA_963799975.1 of uncultured Actinomycetota bacterium. Taxonomy (GTDB): domain Bacteria; phylum Actinomycetota; class Actinomycetes; order Streptosporangiales; family Streptosporangiaceae; genus Actinoallomurus. The sequence goes on from CAWCZF010000006.1 coordinate 4,197,488, forward strand.
CGCCTCAAGGCGGCGTGACCCGCGGGCTTGGCGCGCTAGCCGCGCTTCGCCAGCGATGCGGCGGGGTCATTGCGGGAGGATGCCGTCCAAGCAGGGCGAGGAGCTTGCGCCCGGCGAGTTCCTTGGGCGCCAAGGGTAGGCCCAGCGTGGTGACGGACGGCTCACCGCCGACAGCTGAGCCACTGAGCGCATCCCAGCACGGAAGCGTCGCGCGTCGTCAGCCGCCCGAGTTCCAAAGGCGCAGGTGGAATCAGTGAAGGTTTGCGTGTATCCCCGGCCGGGGCGACCCCTGGAGACACCGTGTCCAACCCATGGCGAAGTGTCCTCCACGCCGGTGGGTGATCTGCGAACTTGGGCGCGTACTTGGCACCGCCAGCCGCCGACCACCGTTGATGATCACTCATAGCCTGACACAACCCTAGTCACGTCGGGCGGCGCGTCCGGCGGCGAGGTTTTGGGGTGGAGTGCTTATGCGGGGGCTTCTTACGGGTGGGTGGTTGTTGGGGGGTACGGCCACGGGAGCTGTTGGGGGTGCGGCCGCGGACGATGCCGATCAGTTCCTCCATGAGGTCGGTCGTCTCGGCCTCGAGCCAGGCCAGGCCGATTTGGGACTGAGGGGCGTCGGTCACAGTGCGGTAGGTGAGGTCTTTGCGGTGGTGAAGGCGGGCCAGAGACTGAGGAAGCAGTAGTACGCCAGTCCCCGACGCCACCAGCTCGATCGCGTCCGCCGTGCTCTCGGGACGGGTGAAGGCAGGCTGCCCGGGCCGGTCGACCCAGGCCAAGACCTCGTCGAGCGGCTCGAACACATGCTCGTCGGCGAGGTCGGCAAGCTCCACCTCATCGACTGCGGCCACCGCATGATCCTTCGGCACCACCACCACGGTCGTCTCCAGGTACAGCGGGATCACGTGGAGAGCTTCGCGGTCGACGGGCAGGCGAACGAACGCCGCGTCCACGCCGCCGTCCCGCAGCAGGAGGACGGCCTCGGCGGCGGGCATCTGGATCAGCCGAAGCGGCACCTGCACCCGCTCGGCCCATACCCGGGCCCATTTCCCGGGCGTCACTCCCGGCGCGTAGGCCAGCTGAAACTCACTCTTGGTCACCTTCTCAGCCTAATCGCGTCCAGATGACTCCCTTCTGCTGGCTACCCTTGAGATCATGAGCACGTCCAAGGCGAAGGCCCCGCAGACCATGAAGCCCGCGACGGCGGCCAAGAAGCTGGGGATCCTGTTGTCGGCAGCGCCCGCCGAATTCCAAGAGGGCGTCGTCTCCCGGGACGAGCTGAACGCGCTCCAGGCCGACCCGCCCTCTTGGCTCGCCGACCTGCGCCGCGAGGGCCCCCACCCCCGCCAGGTCGTCGCCGCAAAGCTCCACGTCTCCATCTCGGGTCTGGCCCGCGCCGACATCACAGGCCCTCTGACCACCGCCGAGATCGAGACTTTGAAGGCCGAAAAACCCGACTGGCTAGAACGCGAGCAGACCATCCAAACCCGGGTCCGCGAAGATGAGCTCCGCCTCAAGCAGCAGCGCGCCAAGGCTTGACTCACCGGAACGGTTGGCCTGTTCCGCGGTGTTGGTCCATTCCTGTCGACGGCCGGCGTTGCCGTCGGCGGGGTGAGGGACTAGGTAAGGGGCGCGGACCAGGGCGGTGAGCTGGCTCATCTCCATGCAGGGCGCTGGTGCTTTTAATCAGGAGTTCTTACTGGTCGGGCCGGAGGCGCCGGCCCAGCAGCCGCTGTGAACCGGGGACGGATCAGGAAAACTGCCGGCCTCGGCGATGTCCGCTTTCACGGCATCCGGCACACGTGCGTGTCGCTGCTGCTCGACCTCGGCGTCCCGTGGCACATCGTGAGAGACATCGTCGGCCACAGTGACATCGACGTCACGATCTACGCGCATGCCGCGCTCGATGAGAAAAGGAAGGCACTCAGGAAGCTGAGGGATGCCCTCGGCTGAGGACGTTGCTGTCAAAAGACCCCGGGCGAATTCGCTTCGGGTCTTTTGGCTGCTCATACGCGGTGGGCAGGGGCGGGGTCGAACCGCCGACCTTCCGCTTTTCAGTGAGTATCCCTACTCCACGCCTTAGGCCGCCTGAGCAGGCGATACGACCGGAGACGCGGCGGCCGACGCAACTACACGGGCACATGATGGGCACACGCTCAACACAGGGCCTGCTGGCGATGGCCGGCTCGACGCGTCACTGCCTACCGTCGACCGGTGTGTCCTCGATGTGGTAGGTCTACGGCATGGGGAGCGGCACGACCTTCGCCGACGACCCGGACGGCGCGTTCGGGGCCGACCCGACGACCTACATCGACGCGTCGGCACCCCCGTTCCTGCTGTTCCACGGGACCGAGGGTCACTTCGTCTCGCCGAGCCAGACCCAGATCCTGCACGACGTACTGCGCTCCGCCGGAGCGGACAGCACCCGCTACGTGCTTCAGGGCGCCGGCCACGGCGACGTCGTCCTCCTCGGCCACCGGGAGCGGGACTGCCGTGGTCGAGCCGGCAGACGATGGGCTACCTGATCGCATTCCCCCGAGAGCACCTGCGGGAGCACGCCTAGATCCGACCTGGCGGTCGCAAGCGACCTAACGCAGTACGCGGAGTTCGGCGTCGTCCAGCCGACCCACCTTGTCGTACCTGTGCCCGGTGATCCGGACGAAGATCTCCACGGCCGGCTCGTACGAGCCGTGCTCGGCCTCGCGCACCGTCAGGCCGAGTTCGGCTGCGCGTGTGGTCGGCAGCCCGGATCCGTCGAAGCCGAGTTCGTCCCACTGTTCGCGCGGCGGGCCACTGAGCATCTCGAGGGAGTCCACCACGCCGGGTCCCTCGGTCAGCTCACCGGCCAGCTCGCCGAAGGGCGGTGGCGGGTCGCCGATGACGAACAGCTCTCCATCGGTGGCGATGACCTCCCAGGTGTAAGCGCCGTCGGTCCAGCAGGTGGTCCCGAACCCCATCGTGTGCTCCTCGATCGAGAGGGCCAGGAGCCACGTACCGGCGCTGAGCCGCGCGAGCCCGTCCTCGTCGAGGATCTTCCAGGTGCTGTCGACGGCAAAGGTCCAGCCATCGATCACCGGGCTGACGCACCAGCCGGGTGAACGACGCGTGACGGCGACATCCAGCGTGGTCACCTCCTCGCTCACGACCCGTCCAAGGCGCGCGGCCACGTCCTCGGGTGCGAGGTCGTGGACGGCGACAAGTGAGTGACTGAGGCCCACGTGATGTCCTTTCGGCTGGCGGAGAACCGCTGAACAGTATCGCGTGCGGCGGTGCATTTCGGTCTCTCGTCTGCGTGATCTGCCGCGTGCGTACCGGGACGTATGTGGCAGTTTGGAAGGTCGTCGCCGCTGTGGAGCGAGTCTCATGTCCGTCACACGTGCCCGGCCGGTCACGCCGTCGGATGAGGCGCTGACCAGCGTCGCCATCAGATACGCCGTCGCGCTCCCGGCTTGGCGGCACGGCCGCCTGCGCGGTAGCCGCGCCCCTGGCGGTCACCGATGTCCCCGTGACGTTGTGGGTGGTCCTCCTGGTGCTCGCGGCCTGGACGGGCGTCTTCGCGTACGCAGTGCCGCGATCGCCGGGACCATTACCCGTGGTCCTGCCGGTGACGGCCGTACCAGCCGAATACAACGCGAACAGCGCCCGTACCTGTCTTCGCAGGTCGGGCGCTGTTTTCGCTGAGTTTGGGCGGTGGGCAGGGGCGGGGTCGAACCGCCGACCTTCCGCTTTTCAGGAGTGACGACCGCCCTGATCACAGGGCTCGTGGCGATGCCGGAGGGTGGTCGACGTGCGCCCTCGTGAGTCTTTGGAAGAGGACGTTGTCGTCAGCGTTGTCGTCAACGGTCAGTGTCCTTCGGGTGCCGGGGGGACGCATAGACGATCCAGACTGTCCGGTCGTCACCATTGATCACATAGCGCACACGGCCGCCACTGGTCACCTCGTATTCCCATTGTTCAAGATCGCGACCGTTGTGCCGGTGGGTCGCGAGATCTCCGCGGAGCCGGTGCTGTCGCTCGTGGTTGGATCGGGACCGCGGCTCGGTACGCAAGGTCTCCAGGCATCGGCGGGTGTTCGACAGGGCGAGGCGGCAGAGTTCATCCCAACCACGTACCGCCTCACTGGTGCCGAACCTGACGTCCCACTCGTCGTCTGGTGGTGGGACGGTGACCCTGTCCCCACGCTTGGGGCTCAAGGCGTGACCTCGACTGGACCGAAATCGCCGGAGGTCGGCCGGAGCGCCTCCTCGTACTGAGCGCTATCGGCTTTGATCCGTGCGGTGGCGCGCCAGCCCACGATCACTTCCTGAGCATTCGTGTCGAGGTCGAGTTCGGCCGCGTCAGACAAGGCATCGACCAGATCGACGGTGAAGGCACGAACCTCCTCGACACCCAGGTGGCGGACCCAGGGGAAAACATCGGGCATGGCAAGCAGCAGCGATCGAGCGCTCGGATCGTGCTTCATCAGCGCCAGGAAGAGTCGCGACGCGGTCGTCAGCGTCTCGTCACGCTGCTCTTCGCGGTCGGCGGCCGTGAGGTAGAAATCGGGCGCGTCGCGATGGGTGACCCGTAGCCGGCCGAGACGCGAGGCGCGCTCAGCTACGGACTTAGGGTTGCGTGACAGGTCAGAGAAGGTCACTGCATCCGCTGCGCTGCTCATGTGGTCCAGTATATTCAGATCATGTTCTGAAGTCTACGAGCCGAGGGCGAGCGTCCCGGTGCCGATGGCGTGGAACACCCGACGGCCTGCGTGCGCGAAGCGAGTGGCGCTTGTCGAACCTGGGACCCGTTGCAGGTCGGAGGGAAGGGCGAAGGCGACTATGCCTGATGGAAACGGCAACGGCGCACGGTCGGTCGCCGCGCGGTTGTCGTCATGAGAAAGCCCTGAGACACGAGGTCTCAGGACTGTTCCTGCAGGTCAGAGGCGGTGGGCAGGGGCGGGGTCGAACCGCCGACCTTCCGCTTTTCAGGCGGACGCTCGTACCGACTGAGCTACCTGCCCGCGCGGCGCCTTGCGGCGCCTCAGCGGTCCTGACGGGATTTGAACCCGCGGCCTCCACCTTGACAGGGTGGCGAGCACTCCTAGCTGCTCCACAGGACCTTGCTTACCCCGAAGGGTATCGTGCCCCCAACGGGATTCGAACCCGCGCTGCCGCCTTGAAAGGGCGGAGTCCTAGGCCGCTAGACGATGGGGACTCGACGGCGTGGCCGCCGTCTTACCCTTGCCGCCTTGCCGTCGGGGACTCCGCAAGCATAGGGGACAACAGCCCCAACCACCAAAGCGGTTACCCCGGCCGCCCGGCCTCGCTCGAACTCGGGGTCACCGCCGGGGTCGGGGTCATGCTCGGCGGCGGGGCGATCGGGCGGTCGGGCTCGCGTTCCAGGGTCCGTTCGATCTGCGCCGATGTCAGTCCCAGGCCGCCGAGTTGGATGTCGTCCCAGCCCTGCAGACGGTGGCTGGCGCGGTTGAAATACAGGACCGACATCTCGATCGGTGTGGGCTGTTCGTGTTCCAGTCCCCTCATGCCGGCGCCGCCGGTCGAGCCCTGGACGAACAGCCGCGTGCCCGATGCCATCAGGCGGGTCGAGCGGCGGTGCAGGTGGCCGCCGAGTACGAGGGGGGCCGCGCCGTCGAACGCCTGGCCCTCGGCCGGATCATGGACCAGCACGACGTCGGGCGCGTCGTGGGAGGCGGTCATCTGGGCGGCGGCGCCCTGGCCGATGGCGAGCATCTCCTGTGCGTCGACGTCGTCGCCTCGCGTCGTCTTGTCCGGGGTGAACCTCGGGTCGCCGATGCCGAAGATCCGCAGGCCCCCGACGTCCTTGACCTGGTTGTCCAGGACCACCGCGTTCTTCTGCCGTCGTACGGACCGTTCGGTGTCGGCCGAGTCGTGGTTGCCGCGGATGAAGACGTACGGGATCTTGAGCTTGGAAATGTCGTCCGCGAACTTCTCCTCCGCCGTCGAGCCGTGGTCGGTCAGGTCGCCGGTGTCGATCACCATCTGCACGTTGAACTGCTTGGCCACCTGCCGGATCACGCTCCACGCCACCGGGTTGAGGTGGATGTCGGAGACGTGCAGCACGCGGATGGTGGTCGGGTCGGGCTCGTACGTCGGGAGGGTCGACGTCACGTCGTACAGGCGTGAGACGTTGCCGATGAGCTGTGCCAGTTGCGCCCGGTACGCGCCGAATCGCGAGACGATCGACTTCGCGTCGCCGACGACCTGGGGTGCGCCGGCGAGGATTCCGGTGAAGCGCGGCTCCGCGACCGACTGCGGGTTGAACGTGATCGCCGCCAGACCGCCGACGAGCAGCAGGCCGTTGAAGGCGGCGAGCGTCGACCACAGCATGCGCTTCCACGTGCGGAAGACCACGAGACCCGCCAGGGCCGCGCACGCCAGAGCGGCCAGTGTCGCTTTGGCGATCATGACGATGAAGCCGTGCCGGATGTCGCCGCCGACCGTCTGGGTGAGGTGGTCGACGGCGGCCGGATCTTCGATCAGCTTTCGCGCGGGTTCGGGGTGGATACGGGTGACCTGGGCGTCGATGCGTACGGGGCCGGCGTGGCTGTCCAGGCGGAGCGTGCCGAGGGGCGGGATGTCGATGACCGTGCCGCCGGACAGCGACGGGCGGAGGGAGAACGTCACGTCGGCCGGGCCGACGTTCGTGTGCGCGTTGCCCCCGTACAGCAGGCCCAGCCAGCCGGCCAGTAATCCGACCGCGACGACGGCGCCGATGCGCGCGGGCAGGCGTACGCCCCGCAGCGCGGCGATCCGGAGGATTTCTGACTTCGCTCGGGTCAACACGTTGGTACCTATGCTCGCTTCGGCCGCGTCCACGCACAATGAGACTGTGATCGAGATGAGTCGCGGGGAGTTCGAGGATCTGGTCGGCGAGGCGCTGGACACCATCCCGCCCCGGCTGACTCAGCTCATGAAGAACGTCGTCATCATCGTGGAGGATGACTCGCCCCCGCAGGCCGACACGCTACTCGGCCTGTACGAGGGCGTGCCGCTGACCGAACGCGGCGACACCTACGCCGGAATGCTGCCCGACCGAATAACGATCTTCCGGCGGCCCCTGCTCGCCATCTGCGACACCCGCGATGACCTGGTACGGGAAGTGCGCGTCACCGTCGTACACGAGATCGCCCACCACTTCGGCATCGACGACGAGCGGCTCCACGAACTCGGTTGGTGATCCGCTTCATACTCGATCGCACACAATGGGTCACCTAATCTTGACGCAGCGTGAGATACTCCTCTGAGACCACCCGGTCCCGCACCGCGACCGGGTCGCGGCTGTGGCAGGGGAGCGCGCGTGGGTGGACGACATCGACGGCCGTTGGACCGGCAGGCCACTTATGGCGAGGTTTTCGGTGTCCGCGAGTTCCGTTCGATCTGGCTGGCCCAGGTGCTGTCCTATGTCGGCGACCAGTTCGCCCAGGTCGCCCTCGCCGTTCTCGTCTACAACAACACGCACTCGCCGCTGAAGACCGCCGTCGCGTACGCCCTCACCTACCTTCCGCCGATCATGGGCGGGCCGGTCCTGTCCGTGCTGGCCGACCTGCTCCCCCGGCGCCGGGTCATGATCTTCTGCGATCTCGCGCGCGCCGGCGTTCTCGCGCTGATGGCGGTCGGCCGCATGCCGTTCGCGGCGCTGTGCGCGCTGGTCTTCCTCAGCGTGCTGCTGGGTACGCCGTTCACGGCGGCGCGCGCGGCCCTGCTGGCGGACGTGCTGACCGGCGACAGATACGTCGTCGGCTCCGCGATCAACAACATCACCTACCAGTTCACGCAGATGCTGGGCTTCCTCGCCGGGGGCGTCGTGATCATCGCGATCGGCACGCGTCAGGCCCTGGCCGCCGACGCGGTGACGTTCGCGCTGTCCGCGCTCATCGTGCTGACGGGTGTACGGCGACGGCCGGCGCCGCAGCGTGAGAGCCGCGAGCGCGAGTCCATCTGGCAGATCTCGCGCCGCGGCGGGCGGCTGGTGCTCGGCGACCGTACGCTGCGGCCGCTCGTGTGCTTCGCGTGGCTGTGCGGGTTCTACGTGTTGCCGGAGGGGCTGGCTGCGCCGTACGCCCGCACGTTCGGCGACAGTCCGCTCATCGTCGGGCTGCTGATGTCCGCGATGCCGACGGGCATGGCCGTGGGTGCGTTCCTCTACAGCCGGTTCGTCCGGCCCGACAACCGGCTGCGGCTGATGGGCTGGATGGCGATGCTCGCCTGCGCGCCGCTCGTCGGCTCGGGCCTGCGGCCGCCGCTGTGGGCCGTGGTGGCGCTGTGGGCGCTGTCGGGGGTGGGCTGCGCCTACCAGGTGGCGGCCAACGCCGCCTTCGTGGCCGCCGTGCCGCCCTCAGGGCGGGGACAGGCGTTCGGGCTGGCCCAGTCGGGCATCCTGGCCAGCCAGGGGCTCGGCATCCTCGCGGGCGGCGCGCTCGCCCAGGTGCTCGGCCCCGAGCCGGTCGTCGCCCTGGCCGGCGTGGCGGGCCTGTCCGTGGCGACGATGCTCGCGATGTCGTGGACGCAGGTACGCACGGAGGTGATCGCCTCGACCCACGACCGCGCGATCAGCGCCGCCGCCTGAGCGAGGGCGCCCGGCGAAGGACACCCTCGCGCCCGCCGGCGGCTCATCGCCGCTGCTTGTCGATCAGCTCCTGGGCGATCGAGACCTCCTTGCCCTCCTCCGGGATGATCAGCGTCGCGGCGGCGTACAGCAGGATGCCCGCACCACTGGTCAGGACGGTCAGGACTGCCACCACGATCCGTACGAGGGTCGGATCGACGTCGAAGTACGCGGCGGTGCCGGAGCAGACGCCGGTGATCATGCGGCCGGCGCGGGTGCGGGTGATGCGGCGCGGGTGGGTGGTGTCGGCGGGCTCGTGCATCGTGTCTTCGTTCATGTCTCGATCGTGCCCTGCGGGGCCCGCAGCCGCCATGGGGGCTTGCCCTGAGCCGTCCCTGAGAGACCCCTTACGGCCCCTCGGCCACGTCGACGACGCACGACGGCCGGGTGAACCGCCAACCCTCACCCGGCGCCGGGGGTGGCCCGAAGGCGGCGGTGACCCGCAGCCGCGAACGGTCCAGCGGCCGTGCCGTGGTCAGCCCGAAGATGAGCCGGTCGCGCGCGGACGGCGAGCCGTACGTCAGCATGCGCCGGTCATCGATCACCACCGCGCCGCCCGGGTCGTACAGGCCGGGCCGCAGTGCTCCGGAGAGGTCGGAGACCGCCAGCGTACGAGGCTCGTCGAGGGCCATGCGGGCGAACACGGCCGGGTCGATCAACGGGGCGCGCTCCTCGCGCGGCGGGCGGCTCAGGAGGTCGCGCAGGGGCTCGGCGTCGGACGCGTCGTCGAGGACCACGAAGTCTCCCCCGCCCACCGCGACGAACCCCTCCGGGCCGCTGTGCGGGCCGCGCAGGCGCTGGAACCCGCAGTCGCGCACGCTCTCGCTCCGCAGGACGTCGCCGTCGCGCCGGAACGCCACCGAGAGTTGCACCCCGACGCGCAGCCACAGCGGGAGCACGAGCAGGCCGCCGTCGGCGAGTTGGTCGCGCCAGGCGGCCGAGATGTCCGACGTGCCGATGGTCAGCTCGATCCGGTCGTACGGGGCGTGGTCCGGCGCACCCGCCCAGCCGTCGCCGACGCGTACTTCCACGTTGTCCACGCCGGTCAGGCGCTCGCGTGCCGTACGTGCGATGTCCTCGTCGATGTCGACCGTGACGACCCGGTCGGCGAGGCACCCGAGGAGCGCGGCGTTGTACCCGGTGCCGGCGCCGATCTCGAGCACCGAGTGGCCGCGCTCCACCCGCAGTTGCTCGAGCATGATCGCGACGATGGCCGGCTGGCTGGCCGAGCTGATCGCCACGCCCGTGTCGTCCCACTTGGTGACCAGGACGGTGTCGGTGTACGCCTCGTCGCGCCGGTCGGGCGGGACGAAGAGCTCACGCGGCACGCTCTCCATGGCTCCGGCGACACGCCGATCGGTGAGGGCGCCCTTGTCGGTCAGCAGCCGGACCAGGTCCTGGGGGGCCATGGAACCCAACGTACGCTGTGGTCCGAACCCCCTGGGAGGTCTTGGATGGATCTGCTCCGCATCGACGACCGGTTCACCGACGAGGAGCGGCTGGTCCGCGACACGGCACGCCGGTTCGCCACCGAACGCATCGAGCCGCATGTGGCCGACTGGTTCGAGGAGGGCACGTTCCCGGCCCGCGAGCTCGCCCCCGAACTGGGTGAGCTCGGCTTTCTCGGCATGCACCTGTCCGGGTACGGCTGCCCGGGGGCGGGGGCGGTCGCGTACGGCATCGCCTGCCGTGAGCTGGAGGCGGCCGACTCGGGGCTGCGGAGCTTCGTGTCCGTACAGGGGTCGCTCGCGATGACGGCGATACACAAGTACGGCTCGGAGGAGCAGAAGCAGGAGTGGCTGCCGCGGATGGCCGCCGGCGAGGCGATCGGCTGCTTCGGCCTGACCGAACCCGACCACGGCTCGGACCCGGCGAACATGCGTACGCACGCCAAGCGCGAGGGCTCCGACTGGGTGCTCAACGGCGCGAAGATGTGGATCACCAACGGCTCGGTGTCCGACGTCGCGGTGGTGTGGGCGCGTACGGACGACGGCATCCGCGGCTTCCTGGTGCCACGCGAGACGCGAGGGTTCTCCGCGCGTGACATCCACCGGAAGATGTCGCTGCGCGCCTCCGTGACGTCGGAACTCGCGCTGGCCGACGTACGTGTGCCCGCGTCCGCGATGCTGCCGGAGGCACGGGGCCTGCGGGGGCCACTGGGGTGCCTGTCGGAGGCCCGGTACGGAATCGTCTGGGGCGCCCTGGGAGCGGGCCGCGCGTGCTACGCCGCGGCGGTCGAGTACGCGAAGACGCGCGAACAGTTCGGCAAGCCGATCGGGGCGTTCCAGCTCACGCAGGAGAAACTCGCGTGGATGGAGGTGCTGCTGGGACAGGGCGGCCTGGTCGCCCTGCACGTGGGGCGGCTGAAGGAGGCGGGCGAGGTAACGCCACAACAGGTGTCGTTCGGCAAACTTTCCAACGTACGCGCGGCCTTGGACGTCGCACGCTCGGCCCGCTCGGTGCTGGGCGCGAACGGCGTCACGCTGGAGTACCCGGTGATCCGGCACATGACGAACCTCGAGTCGGTGCTGACGTACGAGGGCACCCAGGAAATCCACACTTTGGTGTTGGGCGAGGCGATCACCGGCATTTCCGCGTATCGCTGAGCGAAGCTACCTGCCGTGTTCGCCGTCTCTGGCCGGGTTTTCCCCTCGCCCGTGCTTCGTGCTCCCCTGGCCGCTGCTCGAGTATCGGTCGTTCCCGTACGGACAGCCGATTTTTCGTCAGCCCGTACCTGCGACGGCGCTGCGACGCTCGATGAGCACGACGTCGCGCCACTGCCCGTGGTGCCGGCCGACCCGCTCCCGCGTCCCGATGACCCGGAACCCGGCCCGCTCGTGCAGCCGGAGACTGGGACCGTTCTCGGGAAAGACACCCGCCTGGAGGGTCCATAGGCCGGCCGCCTCGGTGGAGGCGATCAGCGCCTTGAGCAGCGTGCCCCCGATGCCACGCCCCCGCGCGGCCGGGTCGACGTAGACGGAATGCTCGACGACCCCCTTGTACGCGGCGCGGGTCGAGGTCGGGCTGACCGCCACCCAGCCGAGGACCTCGCCGGTGTGATGGTCGACGGCGACGTGCCGGTGGTGCTCGAGTTTGGAATTGTCGAAATACTCCCAGGTGGGAGCCGCGGTCTCGAAGCTGGCCTGGCCGCCGTCAAGCCCGGCCTGGTAGATCGCGAGCACACGCTCGGCGTCGCCCTCCCGCATGTCCCGGATCTCCGGCGCGTCGCCTGCGGAGCCTCCTCGGTCGTTTTCGCGGCCCGCCAGGTCGTCGCCGCGGTTCACCAGGCGGAAGGAATGCCCGGCCGGGTCGATCAGCACCCGAAACCGCCGCCCGCCCGGCTGGTGCGCGGCCAGCGCCGCCCCCCGTTCCAGGGCTCGCACCTCGGCGTCCGCACCGCCCTGAAGCTCCAGATTGACCCAGCGAGCTGCCTGCTCGCCCGGCCGCCCCGCGCCCGGGCCGCCAACGCGCCGAAAGCCGATGCGCACCCCGCCGCCCCCGGTGAGCGTGACGAAGTCATCATCGGCCTGATCGATCTCGCCGCCGGTGAGAAGCTGGTAGAAGCGAGCGAGAGCGAGCGGCTTCGGACAGTCCACGGTAACCGCGAACAAACGTGCGACGGTGGCCATCGGACCTCCTTCGTTATGGGGGTATTTGACCACCTATGGTGCAGGAGACGATCCGGACCGCACCTCAGCCCCCTGGGAACGGTCCAGACGACGGCCACCGCCCGGTATCCAGGATCCCGCCACCCCACCCCTCCGGTACCCTCGTGCGAGCGGGGCGTTAGCTCAATTGGCAGAGCTGTGGACTTTTAATCCATAGGTTCCGGGTTCGAGCCCCGGGCGCCCTACCACTCCAATAGCCCGCTGACCTGCGGATATGTTCCGCAGCGGGTCTACCTGCATGGTCGTTGTTGATCTCTGCTTGCTCGTTGTTTGCTCGCGGGGCGGATCCGGGGCTCGATGAGGGGTCTCCAAACCCGCCCGGCCCAACGACGGCCAGCGGGCCGGCTCGGGCGACAAGATGGGCCGGTGCTCATCGTGCGCGCGACCAAAAAGCTCCTCGACCGCATCGGCCCGCCCAACCGGGACGACGACGAACAGTCCACCACCCTGCTCGGCCAGTGGTACGCCACCGCCATGTTCTGGAAACCCCAGGTCGCACTCTTCGTCAACGAACCAACGCTGCTACCCGTCCTCATGCCACTCGCCCCCACCGCGACCCTGCTAACCAGATTCCCGCAACAACTCGCCGCCGTGCTCGCCACACACCGAACCCCAGAAGCGACCATCCGCGCAGAACTACAGCAAATGCACGACCACCGCCTCGCCAAAACCGCCAACCGCAGCGTCCTCGGCATCATGAACGACTTCACCCGCCTCGCCGAGACCCACCGCGCCCACACCCCAGCACCGGACCTGCTCGCCCTCGCGATGCAACTGGCGACCACGCCCTGCAGCCCCCTCTACAGCAAACACATAAGCCCCGACCGCGAACTGGACGCGCTGATGCGCTCCATCACACCGCCCGCGAACTGACACGGCCGACCACCCACACCAGTCTTCTCATCGGCACGAGCGCTCTGCTTGATATCAGCATTCGGCGCGCGGACAGCGGCAGAAGAGGATGTCGGCGTACTGTCGGAGAATGCCTCAGCGAACCAACAAAGAGATCGAGGACGCAGCGGTTGGCTGGGTCATCGAGATCGAGAAGCAGGTCGGGCGCATAGCGAGGGACACTCGCTACTCAGGTGACGCCGCGGACATATCGAGTCCCCCACGATCGATCGAAATCAAAGCGTACGGCGGCTCTGCCCGAGGACAAGAGCTGTGGCTTGAAACGCGCCAGTTCGATGCCGCACATAGGGACGCCGACTTCTGGCTCTACATCGTGGACAACGTACGGCAGGGTGATCCCGCCCAGTTCCGACTGATCGAGATCGGGGGCGAGGAACTGGCGGCTCTGCTGAGGCGCGCTACCGAGCGTCGCTACTACACCGTCCCGTTCCCTGTCGCCGTGTATGACCGGCTGGTTCAATAACGCAGCGTACGCCTCCGCCGTGAACTACTTGAGGCATGAGCGTGTGCCACCAGCATCATGTCCATGGGCCGACGCAAGATCGTTAGGCCCAAGCAGTTCAGTTCTCGTCGAAGAACGTAATTGCAGCTCGGCGGATCTGGGCCAGGCGCTTTGAGACGGCGCTGTGGTTGGCGTAGCCGAGTATGTCGGCGATCTCGGTCTTGCTGGTGACGCCACTGGTGAGCAGCACCACGATCTGGCGGTTCCGGATGTCCAGTAGTGCGAGGAAGTCGTTGGTGATCACGTTGCCTAGCACCTCACATTCGGGGCCTTGGACCGAATGGTGTCGGTCAGCTCGACGAACTTCACCATGACCTTGCGCCGCTTGCCGTGAAGCTTGCGTTCGAAGTCTTCGCGTGCGTATGACCAGTGGCTGGAGAAGTCGTCCTCGATCCGGTGCGAGCGGACTGCGTCAAGGATGTCGCGGAGGCGGCCAGTCCGGTCTGCGGCCTCGATCGTCTCGACCAGGGCGTCATGAGCGTCGTCCTCGCCGAGCCAGACGGGTCCGCCCATCCGCGGGTTGCCGGCTACGGTCCCGGCCAGCACGCTGCCGTCCTCCAGGGTGACCGGCCCGGAAGCCTGCCCTTGTCGACTTCGGGGAAGTCACGGAGCCGGTTTTGGATGGTGGCGGTTAGTCGGCCAGGAACGGCCATTGGCCGCTACGCAGCGTCGGTAGTCCGAACATGTCGAGGACGTGCTTGGGCAGCAGGTGAAGCAGCGGCGCATATTCAAAGTACCGCGATCGTGTGCGCGGCACGAACGTGACGTTGACGTCGCCGAGGTCCGCGATCTCAGAGATCGGCTTGGGTAGGTCGTCGATGTCGAAGAAACGGCGCCGGAACTGGGCCGACTCCCACAGCATGTTCCATTGTCCGACGGCTCCGGCCAGCTCCAGATCCAAGGGCTGGGCCATCGAGAGCGCCACGTACTCCGGCGGAGCCGGCTGCAGGGGGCGGATCACACCACTGAACAAGAACCCGGCCGACAGGTTGACCAGGCACGGGAACTCCTCCGGAGTCGCGTCAGCGTCGGGCAAAAGCGCGTCGTTGCGGCGCCAAGCCAGCATCTCTGCTGCGGTTAGCTCGTGCTCCTCGCTCGCGTCGTCCTCCGCCATGCGCTGCTCCGTACGTCCACCTGTCTGCTGGTTGATCTGAGTCATACCTACATCACGACAGTCAACCTCAAGTTTCGTTCCGACCGCCGCGCGGCAGCTCCTTCATCTTCTGTGCTGACATTGAGGCCAGGAAGAGCCCCCTCCTCGCGCCCGGCAGCCTCCGCGTGATGAAACAGCTCTGGCCGCTGTCAGGATGCGTCTATCAACGGGGACTGCCAGCGACCCTCAACGGGAGGACACCCATGCATCTCAGTCGGCTGCACGTGCAGGGGCTACGCGCGACCGCACACGGCGAGATGGAGATCAATCTGCCCGGGCGATTCAGCGTGCTCATCGGCGCCAACGGCGCGGGCAAGACCACTATCAGTGAAGCGCTGTACCTGAGTCACAGGAGGGCGTTCCCGCATTTGCCCCGGCCTCCGGCTGCGGCCCTGGGTCCGCCGGGGCGGAGCATCGAAGTCGAGTACTCTTTCGCTTCCGACGTGACCGACGAGGGACCGCTAGGGACCAGTCTGCAGTTGCAAAGCGGCCGTAGCGCGCCCGGCACGGTCGCGACCAGCTGGATATTTACGTTGCACCGCGATCTGGGTCGGGTGCGTGCCAAGACGCTCCTTGCCAGCGAGATCGAGCATGCGCTGTTGCTGGTCCACCTTCCCGCGTGGCGTAACCCCCTCGACGAACTCGCGCGCCGGGAAGCTCGCATACTCGTCGAACTGCTGAGAGCTAAGAACAGAACCGCGGCCGAGGACGTGATCTCACCTCGCTGCGCGCCCGCGCTTCGAGCTTGCTGGAAGCGCTCGCCACCGACGGTCTCCTCGCGGCTTTGGAGCAGCGTGTCAGCGAACATCTGCGTGCGCTTTCCGCCGGGGTGAGCAGGACCTGGCCCTATATTCGCGGACAGGTCGTCGATGACCGCTACCTCGCCCGTGTCCTGGAGCTGATGCTTGCCAGTCTCGAGGGACGCGAGCATGCTCTTCCCCTCGAAGTAGCTGGTCTTGGGTATGTCAACCTTCTGCACATAGCAGTCACGCTCGCAGCGATTCCAGATTTCACGAAGGCGACATCGGAGGCTGGAGGAACGGACGTCACGGTGAAGTCCGCTGATGGCGCCGCAGACTCCGCCGAGCTGCCGGAGACGACCGGTGTCCCAGGTGAGGTCTCGGCGGACGCAGAAGAAGAGTTGGGAGAGGCCGAAGAGCGCCTTCGCCAGGCGCAGGCCGAGAGCGAGAGCGCCGAGGACTCGTTCTTTCCTGACGGTCCCTTTCATGTCACGTTGGTCATCGAAGAGCCTGAAGCACATCTTCATCCGCAGCTTCAGCACTCCCTGGTCCGATACCTGCGTCGGGAGGTCCAGCGCCGACCTGAGCTACAGATCATCCTCTCGACGCACGCTACGGACATCATCACGTCCTGCAACCCAGAGGAGATCGTCGTGGTGCGCCGGGGGATTGACGGACGGCACGTTTCGCGGGCCGTCGCCACGTTGCCGCTGACAAACCGCGACGAGGTCTTGCGGAAGACGCGTCTCCACCTCGATGCCAGCCGCTCGGCGGCGCTGTTCGCCGAACGGCTTCTCTTGGTCGAGGGGGTCACCGAGGCTGCCGTAATCCGCGAGCTCGGATGGATCTGGGCCGGTGATGACACGGACAAGCAGGCTTTCGTCGATGCGCTAAGCATCGTGCCGATGGGAACAAAAGTCGGCTCCTGGGCGGTTCGGCTTCTCGCCACCAAGGACCACGAGCTGTGCAGGCGGATCGCGGTTCTTCGTGACAGCGATCTCACGTTCGAGGAGACTCCGACGAAGCCGGCTTGGGCACACGAGCACGACGATGACGTTGTTCTTGTCACGCATAGCCATCCCACTCTCGAGCCCGAGCTGACCCGCGGCAACGAAAGTCTCGTCGCACAGGCTCTGGAAGAGATCGACGTCGATGCCCCCAGCCCGCTCACGCCCGAGTCGGTCCACCTGCTCTTTCGCAGCGCTAGGAAACCGAGAGACGGCACACCCACGCCCGCCGGCCCTGCCTCGGGCCGCAAAGGCGAGTTCGCACTCGCCCTTGCAGCCCTCATCCGTGACGCACGGCGAGTCGGCACCCCAGCGAGCGTGCCCGCACCAGTCGCGGAGATCCTCGACTTCCTCTACGCGACGCTGCCACAGCCAACCGTCGTCGACCCGACCGAAGGCAAGATAGGTGGCCAAGCCACCGGCGAGGGCAACAACGGCAGCGAGGAAAGCAACCTCGGAGAGACACCCAGATGACCGAGTACATCGTCGCCGCCAACCCCAGCAAGGTCGCCAGGCTTACCGAGCAGCAACGATTGGCCATTGGCACGAAGACGACGCGGCTGTTCATCGAGGCAGGGCCCGGTACTGGCAAGACCACCGTGTCAGCGCATCGCTTCGGGGTCCATCGGTTTCAGCCAGACGCCCGCCACGACCCGCGCGCCGTCGTAGCCGTTAGCTTCACCCGAGCCGCCACCCTCAACCTAGTACGCCGAGTCCAACGACTGTGGGGAACGCGGGCAGTCACATGGCCGCACCGGGTCGTAACGCTGGACACCATCATGTACGACCTGACCCACGACCTCCTGCAGGCCAGCCTGCTCCGATGGCCCAACGATCACACAGAACTCAGAGTCGAGGACAGCTGGTCATCCTTCAGCGGTTCGACCTGGAACCGGACGACGTATCGGCTCACAGTTACCGAAGGTCTCGTACAAATCCACCGAGACTTCGTTAAGTCCCAACGCTCATCCGTACCGGCGACGGTGAGCGTGCCACTGCTTAAGCAGGGCATCTGCACCCACCAAGACGTCCGGGACGTATTGGAGTTGGCTCTCGCCGATCCCTCGATAGCTACGTACATACGCGAACGGCTAGCGGCGACGATGCGCGCCCTGATCGTGGACGAAGTCTTCGACGCCAACGACCTCGACATCAAGATCATCGAAATGGCCGCCGAAGCCGGCATTTCGATCACCTTGGTCGGAGACCCCTGGCAAGCCTTGTACGTCTTCCGAGGAGCGCGGCCCGAGGTAGTCCCGCTCCTCCTCGAACATAAGAAATTCCGTACCTTGCCATTGACCCGGTCCTTCCGCTGGCAAGACCCGGGCCAGGAACAGCTTGCCGAACGACTGCGCTCCGGCCAACCGGTCAGTCTCGCTATCACGAGCCACGCGACAGACCTGGCCGGCCTAGACGTGGTACTCGCACTATGGTGGAAGGCGCTCTGGGAACTCGGACCCGGAGTGCTACCCCTGGCGTTCCACGCCTTCAAGGGCGGTCACGAAGAAGCTGCGGCCACCCTGCTGTTAAACCATGCAACCCGCAACATCTTCAGCCTCGACGCCACCTACCTCAACGACGCACTGACGGCACTGGCCATCATAGATCGCGAGGTCCCACGGCAGATCGAACCCCAGCTCCAGCGGATCGCGGCGACACTCCGAGACGGAGGTAAGGCGAGCGTGACCGTTGCGTATGGCCAGCTAACTGATCTCGTGACACGAATCTCGCCGCGCCGCCTCAGACCAGCCCATCACAATCACACGAAACGCCTAGCCCTGATTCAAAGCCGTCTCTCGTACCCGGGCCGCCCCGCGCCGGGCCTCACCACACATCAGGCCAAAGGCGGCGAGTGGGAAGCAGTAGGTGTCCGGCTAACTCCCGAAGAACGAAACACACTGGCTGCTGGCCTCAATGTGGGGCGCGACACTGACAGGAAGCTATACGTCGCCTGCACCCGGGCTCATCTACTAACAACCGAGGTACTCTGACCCCTCAAGTTAGAGCCGCCCTCCTCGGGCAGCGCGCGAGCACAGGCAAGTCCGCCTTTGCCCCAACATCCGCTAATCGGCAGAGCCGGACATGGCCGCACGCGGATCGCCGATGACACGCCCGACCAGCGGCATGAGAGTGCGTTTCGGTCAGCCCACCGACTCGACGTGAAAGTACCCTACGATCGTTGGTCCCTCGGTCACCACGATCACGTCGCCTGCCGCCACGATGTGCGGGTATTGGTAGTCGCCGACAAGCCAGCCTGCGTCTGCGGCAGACCGCCATGCACCCGGCGTCGCCGGACGAACCACCAGCGAGGCCAGCCCGGTGTCTACCGTGAACGGTGGCACGAAGCCGTTGGCCGCGTAGTCGCGTTCAGCAGTTGGCACGGGTGGTCCGGTGCTCCGCCCACCCTGGTCTTCGGTCAGCCAGATTATGGTCCCGTGGAAGCGCAAGGGGTCGTTGGGGTGCACGGTCAGAGTCTGCTCGACCTCGCGCCTATCCGCCGGCACTCGACAGTAGCGGACTTCCCTCAACGCGGCATGAGAGTGCGTTGAGGTCAGAGGGACTGGACGCAGGAACAGGGCGTCTCAGCCGAAACGTCGCTCATCATGTCCGATGAACGTTCAGAGACTCCCTATTGGGTCAACCGACGAACGTCTTGGATTGCCAAATCGATGCGTAAATCTGATTCACCGGAGCCCTCCAGAACGTAGAAGCTCGCCTGTTGTGATCTAGGCATACGACAAGTGGCCCGATTGGAGCGGCGTAAGGGTTGCTTCCTGTGCCTGCCGGTGAAGAAACCTGCCGTGGTCGTCCTGAACGCGTGAGGCTGGTCGTCCGAGAACTAGAACGGGGGATCGTCGTCGGTAGCCGCCCAAGGGTCATCCCACTGGAGAGGATCGGGATCGGCTTCTTTTGTGTGCTCTGCGGGTGGGCTGAAGTTGAGCGCCCGGTCGGCGCTGGCGAGGAGCTGACCGAAGGTGATCACCTCCACGCGGCTGAGGTGGCCATTGTAGGTACGCAAAGTCTCGGCGATCTCCTGCGCGTCGATCGCTGAGGCGAACCGCTCATGGCCGATTACTACTGTGGCGAAGGCGCGTCGGCACTCGATCTTGTGCTTCGCCAGGATCTGAGCGCGCTCTTCGTCCAAGGAACGCAGGTAGTTCTGGGCCTGGCAGACGGCTTCGTGTACCTCTGGTCCAGGTATGAGATGCGAGCGATGCTTGACGATGAGCTTGGGAATATTCGCTCGCTTCAGCTCTACGACTTGCAGCGAGCCGTCACCTCGCAGTAGCGGGATATCGAGGATGTCTCCCGTCGTCAGTTCTCGGCGTAAAGCTTCACCAACGTATTGGCCTCCAAAGATCCACGGATGGCCCGTGAGCCGCTTGTGGATGTCGCCCTCGGTACTGGCGGGGTCTTCGATGATCTGTCGCAGGGCCATGAGGCTCGCTCTCCTGCGGCGCATCTCAACCGCTTCGGCGAGCAACCGCCCGTGGTCCGTTACGGCGAGCGCCTCGATGAACTCGGGAATGCCCTGTGCAGACTCGACCAGTTTGGCGAGCAATCCCACCTCGACGCCGCCAGCCTGTATCTGATTCAGAAGGTCAGCGAAACTCGAGTCTGCTCGGATGAGCCGATACTTACCTTCTTCAGGAAGACTGTCGTTGAGGAAAGCGCGAACCTTATCGATTTCCTCGTTTTCGCAGCGCCATGAGTGGTCCGGCCGGGACCAGTCAAATCCGGGCCGGTCCCAATGGCGCGGCCACGTGCGCGCTTGAAGTACGCGCTTCTTAACCTCGCCCGTCTCCGAGTTGATGAAAGAGCTTAACGTGACGGTCTTGTAGGCCCTGGGCCCCTTCTTGATGACACAGGTCTCTGTGTCAGCCACGCCCCCTGCGCGCTCGTACCGCGCGATCTTCAACTCTAGTTCGGAGACATCCTCATCCCGGTCCACCGCGCCTCCGGATTCTCCGATTGCAGCCATAGCGTCACTCAGCAAACTAGACCCGCGGGCGACGCTGTGCCTTCGATTGCGCCAGAAGGCACGCCCCTGTGATCCAAGGAGCCAGTGTCTGCGAGCATCGCCGAGTTGATTGCGTCGGCCCCAGTGCCTCCTCGGATCGGCGTGTAGGTCGGTGATCTCGGTCTCGAAGAATCGCCTGGGCACATCGGGTCTAAGCCTTGCTGATCAAGTGGCACACTAGGAAGTCCACCCCCAAAGGCCACGACTTGGTGGGACTATCCCGTGTCAGATCACCCGTACCACTACCCGGCTGAGCTGCTCGAACTCCTGATCGACACCATCCCGCGGTTGATCAGGTCAAAAGACGGTGTCCTCGACTTCTTCGCCAGCTGCGGTGTCCCGGACAGCATGACCGCTGACCTGCGCGCCCAGCTGCGCGCCGACCGCGACAGCGCCAAGAAGTTCGCCATGGCCAGGACGGTGCTCAACCGGATTAACCGGGACGGAGACGCCTCGCTGCGCGCCCGGCGTGAAGTGCTCAAGCGGGTCTGTGAGTTCGAGGATTTCTCGGCCTGTTGGGCAGAAGACCAGCTCAAGGCCCAGGGGCTCGTTGCCGCCGTGCGCAAGGCGGTCGACGCCAAGGACTCGTTTACCCGGATGCAGCAGGCCGCCGAGCAGGAGCGCAGCGAGCGTCTGCGCGAGAAGCGAGAGAAGGTCGAGGCCGAGCAGCGACGCCGAGCCGAGCGCCAGGCCCTGCGTTCCCGACTCGCCGGCTTGTCCTCCATGGACAACCCCCAGCAGCGCGGCATTGTCTTCGAGAAGTTGCTGGGCGACCTGTTCGCCCTCGATGGGCTGCTCGTCCGCGAGTCATTCACGCTCAGGTACCGCGACGACGGCATTGTCGAGCAGATTGACGGCGTCGTGGCCTTGGACGGCCAGGACTACCTGGTCGAGGTCAAGTGGTGGAGCAAGCCGCTGGGGCCGGGCGATACCGCACAGCACCTCGTCCGGGTGTACGGCCGGGCTGACGTGCACGGGCTGTTTATCTCCACCTCGGGCTACACCCCGGCCGCCCTCAAGCAATGCACTGATGCGCTCGGGAAGAAGGTGGTCGTACTCGCTGAAACGCCCGAGCTACTGTTTCTGCTGGAGCAAGACGGGAACCTCGCCGACTGGCTGCGGGCCAAGACTCGGGCGGCAAAGATCGACCGTGTGCCGCTGTTTCGGCCGTCGCTGCAAGCGGTCGGCTAACCGACTGCGCCAGATTGCGGGTTCCGCGAATCGGGGCCGGGCACGCCTTCTGCAAACTGTCGGTGCCTGGTGCGACCGTGGCGCTATGGCTTACTGCCCCTGCTGCCGCAGCCTCAACGCTGAGTTCGCCAACCCGAAGGTTCCCAACGGCCTTCCCTCCAAGGCCACCATCTGCGGCATCTGCCAGCGGCACCAAGGCGACAGCCCTAGGAAGAGCGAGCAGCGGGAAAAAAGATCATTTCGAGCAGTGGCAATACGACACCGAGGCTCTCGAAGCACGGCACGCAGCAAGAGCAGGGCAGCTCAAGAGACAGATCGCTGCGCTAGAGGCGACTGTCGACAAGCTCCAGGACGAGCTCCGCAGGCGCCCCTACCAAGTCGTGACCGAGAACCTCGATCAGGAGATCGTAGACAAGGCGCTTGAAGCACAATGGCGGGCAGCACCCACGCCAGGGACTACGCCTTCAGACGTCTTTCCGAAGTGCGGCTACTGCACCACGACACTGGCGAGGGGTGGTGCAGGTGCAAGCTCAGAGCTAACAGGTGTCCGATTGCTCAACTGGTCGACACATACAGGCAACTGGAGCGCTGGGAGTTCAAGCAGTGGCAGCGGCACCAACAGGGGCTCAATCACATGCTCCCCGAGGGACACGCGGCCGCGATTGATCCTGAACGGCGAAGCCCATTGCTCGAAGACGAGGACAAGGAGCTGTTCTAGGTGCCGTGCAAAATGCTTGGCAGCCTTAAGCCCGGCAGGCGCAGGATGGGATGGTGACAACCCTGCAGCCCGACGACTGGTCGCCGGCCGACAACCCATACGCAGTCGCAGTATCCGAGGCCCAGTGGGGATTGAGCACGGTCGAGTTGGCGCTCCTCCGCATAGAGAAAGGCGAAGAGGACTGGAACTCCTGGTTTAGCTCGGTGCAGATTGATGCCCGCCAAGTCATCTACGGGCTCCGGCACATTATGACAGCCGAACATCTTGAACAGATGGCGCTCAGGGAGCTGGGCATCGACTCGTCCGTGGGCAATGCTCTGGCCCAGGCTCGCCAGCACTTCGAGGATGCACTCCCCGGCATCAAGGACATGCGCGATGCGCTGACGGACTTCGAGGACTGGTCCCGAGGTCAAGGCCGCTTTGGGCCCCAGAAAAAGCTTCGCGACGCCGGCAAGGACCGGCGCGACATCGCTCGTACCTTCTCAAGCTTTGGTTGCGACCCAGCGAGTGGCACC
>CAWCZF010000007.1:0-234461 GCA_963799975.1 uncultured Actinomycetota bacterium
CAATGTATTGCTCAGTAGGCGTAGCCGGACAGATTGGCGGATTCACGTCTGCGCCTTCCCCGACGGCTGCCTCTTCGGGGTGTGCGCCCAAAGACAGCGGCCGATTCGGCAATCCTTGTGGCAGCGCCCAGGCGAACCGCGGCGGGCTTCGGGCCGGCCAGTACGAGTCTGCGGATGTAGTAGATGCCGATAGAGAAGACGACCGTATAAACGAGAACAAACGCAACGAGCGAAGTCGCAACAGTCGCCACGCCGACAGGCGACAGAGCATTCTCAGTACGCGTGATCCCATAAGCGACATACGGCTGCCGGCCCGACTCAGTGGTAATCCAACCCGCCAGGATGGCGATGAACCCGATAGGCCACGAGTACGTGGCCGCCTGCAGATACCAGCGAGTCGTGAACAACTTGCCGCGCTTCCAGAGAAAGGCGCCCGTCAAACCCAAGCGCGATCAGCAGAACACCAATGCCGACCATGATGCGGAAGGCAAAGAAGACCGGCAGCACGGGCGGACGGTCCTGCCTTGGGAAAGTCCTTCAGGCCGGCATAGCGGCCATTCGAGGTCGTGCTTCAGGATCAGGCCGCCCAGCCGCGGGATCGCGATCTCGGCGCGGTTCCGCTCGCCGTCCTGGTCGGGGATTCCGAACAGCACGAGCGCGGCGGGCCCGGTGTTTTCCCAGTGGCCCTCCATGGCGGCGATCTTTGCGGGTTGGTGCTCCAGCGTGTTCAGGCCGTGCTGGTCGCCGAAGAACAGTTGCGCGGGCCCCAGGATGGCCACCATCCCAATGCCCATTCTCAGCATGGTGCGGGCTTCCTCCTGGAATTTGCCTTGGAGCAGGTAGCGAGCGCCAGCCGCCAGCACGACGACAGAGGTCGTCAGATAGGCGGCGGTCATCATGTGAGTGAAGCGGTACGGGAAGCTGGGATTGAAGATCACCTGAAACCAGTCCACCGGGATGGCGATACCGTTTGCACGACGTGTGCCCTGCCGGCGTCTGCATCCAGCTATTGGCCGCGAGGATCCAGAAGCCGGAGATCATCGTCCCCAGCGCCACGAGAATCGGCAGAGGTCACGTGCAGCCACGGGCGGCACCCGCGTCCACCCGAACAGCATGATCCCCAGGAAGGTGGACTCGAGGAAGAACGCCGTCAGAACTTCGTAGCCGATCAGCGGTCCAATGACGTTGCCGGTTGCCAGGGAATAGCGGCTCCAGTTCGTACCTAGCTCGTACGAGAGCGGGATACCGGACACCACGCCCATCGCGAACGACACGGCGAATATCTTGGTCCAGAACCGGGCTATTCGCAGGTAGTGGTCGCTGCCACGTGCGCCGCCAAAGCACGAGCAGGGTGGCCACGAAGGCGGAGGAGCCGATCGAGAAGGCCGGGAAGATGATGTGGACGCTGATGGTGAACCCGAATTGGATTCGGGCGAGCAGCAGGGCGTGTGGATCCATCGGGCTCTCCTGCGCAGGCGCTGCGCTCAGCGTGCTCCTGGCACGCTGCGGACCGGACGCGGCGCGTCCCTCAGCGCAGGCGCGACTGAACCTGATACTGCGCAGTCTACTCGGGAACCCTGGGCCGGCGAGCCGTTTCGCTCCTTCGGGGGAGGGCTCGGCTAGCCCCTCTGAGATGGCCGCTAAGCTCTTGTTCTCGAAGGCGATAGCCTACACTAGAGGCCCTCGGCAAAGGGAACTTTTTGGCGGTTTAGCACTCCAATTGCCCGAGTGCTAAAGTATGTGAGCCCAACCTTGGGAGATTCAATGACCACAGGTACAGCAATCGTCGCCCGGAATAGTGATCTGGCTCTTGGCCGGTCCGCTCGGCAGCCTCGACGCTTATTTGGACCGGGTCAGCCGTATTCCAGTTCTGAGCCGCGAAGAAGAGAAGGAGCTGGCTGAGCGCTTTCGAGGTCAAGGAAGACCTGGGCGCCGCGCGTGAGCTCGTCCTCTCGCATCTTCGCTTTGTCGTTCACATTGCCCGCGGCTACAGCGGGTACGGGTTGCCCATCGGAGACCTGATCCAGGAAGGCAACGTTGGCCTGATGAAGGCCGTGAAGCGCTTCGACCCGAGCGTCAACGTGCGCCTCGTGTCGTTCGCCGTCCATTGGATCCGCGCCGAGATCCACGAGTACGTGCTGCGCAACTGGCGTCTGGTGAAGATCGCCACCACGAAGGCTCAGCGCAAGCTGTTCTTCAACCTGCGCCGGTTGAAGAAGAATCTGACGTGGCTGTCTGCTGAGGAGACCGCGGCTGTTGCTCGCGACCTGGGTGTCAGCCCGAGCGAAGTCACCGAGATGGAGAAGCGTCTCGCCGCGCGCGACATGTCGTTCGATCCGACGCCTGAGTCGGATGACGAGGAAGTCTACAGCCCGGCTTCGTATCTGCCGGCCGCGGATGCGGATCCGGCCGAAAGCGTGGAGAACGCCGAGTGGGAATCTGACTCCTCCGATCGCCTGCAGACGGCGCTCGGTCGGTTGGATGATCGCAGCCGCGACATCCTGCAGAAGCGTTGGATGGCTGACGACAAGGCCACGCTGCACGAGTTGGCGGACAAGTACGGCGTTTCGGCCGAGCGCATCCGTCAGATCGAATCCAACGCGCTGGGCAAGCTCCGGGGCTACATGGGCGAGTGCTGCTGCCGCATGACAGCAGCGTCTCTCTCTGAAGAGCTAGTCTTAGCTCTCGTTCTTTCTGCCGCCAAGGGGGCAGCCAACAAACCCAACACTCTGACAGGTGTTGGGTTTTTTCTTTTTGCGCCTCGCAGCTTTCGGCGTGCCTTTCCTTCCTGCCACGCTTGAGGCATTTTTGCCACAGCGGGAACTTTCATATTTCATCATGGCGTTCTCAGTGCTGTGTGGTGTCGCTGCGTAATCGTTGCGGAAATGCAACGACGACTGTAAGGCACCGTAACAACAGAGGTATTCAGGAGTGCGGACGATGAAGAGAGCTCTGTTGATGTGCGCCGTTGCTATCCCGGCCGTGGTGGCATCCACCATGGCGGCGGCAGTTCCCGGTGACGAGTGGTACATCACTCCTCAGGTCGGAGGCATCTCGCCCGATCACCAGCGCGATCTCGACACAACGACTGGCTGTATGGCGTCGCGATCGGACGCGAGATGGGGCCTTTCATCAACATGGAGTTGAATTTCAACGGCGCGCGCGTCAACAACGGCCGCGGCACCGGCCATCTGGACACGTACGGGTACTCAGTCGACGTGTTGGGGATTCTCAACCGGACGGGCCTGATCTCGCCTTACCTGACTGCCGGTGTGGGTGCGGAAAGCAACGTCCAGGTCCCGGGCAACCCGCTGACGAATCAGACCAAGTTGATGACGCAGGCCGGCGTCGGCACGTACATCAACCTGTGGCGAAGCGCCGACGGCACGAGTGCCTTCTCGTTGCGGCCGGAAGTGAAGGCACGCTGGGATGATCCGGGCAAGGGCGATCACCTGGTCGACTACATCGCCATGATGGGATTCCAGTTCTCGTTCGGCGGCAGCAGAACACCGGCTCCGCCGCTCCGCCACCGCCTCCGCCACCACCGGCGGAAGCAGCACCGGCACCTGCGCCGGCCGCCGCGCCTGCAACCCCGCCGGACAGCGATCATGACGGCGTGCCGGACAACATCGACCAGTGTCCGAACACACCCGCCGGGCGTTCAGGTTGACGCGGTGGGTTGTCCGCTGAAGGGCTCGATCACCCTGGAAGGGGTGAACTTCGAGTACAACTCAGCGGCGCTGACGGTGGCTTCGCATGCGCCGTTGGATGCGGTGGCTGATGGCCTCAAGAAGCATCCGCGGCTCAAGGTTGAGATCCAGGGGCACACCGACAGCACCGGCTCGCGTCGCATACAACATGAAGCTGTCGCAGAGGCGCGCGGACTCGGTCCGCGACTACCTGGTCCACAGCGGAGTGAACGCGGATCAGCTCGTAACCAAGGGCTACGGACCGACGCAGCCGGTCGCGAGCAACAAGACCGCGGAAGGCCGAGCGAAGAACCGGCGCGTGGTGATGTTTGTCGTCAGCAACCCGGGCGATGTGAAGGTGGAAGGCGCAGGCACGACCCAGGAGAGCCCCGCCACGTCGAACGCCGCAGTAACGCGCGAGTTCGCGCGAGCAGCCCGGGGCCAGGACGGCTCCGGGCTGTTTCGCATTGCGGCGAACGGCGACCGCTCGACCCGGCTCAGCGTGACGCGGGCCATCGGTCCGTTGCAAGACTACGGCTCGTACGGGCATAGCCGTGACGGTCATGCGAACCGTCACCGAATGGCTCGGCGAGTACGGCGCGAGCCACGAAAATCCGACCAACGAGCTGCTGCACTGGATCTGTGTGCCGCTGATCGTGCTGACGGTGTTCGGGCTCCTGTGGTCGGTGCCCGTACCGATGCTGTTTGCGGCGCATTTCGCCCTGGCTCAATTGGGCGACCGTCGCGGCGTTCGCCGCGCTGCTGTATTACCTGGCGTTGTCGCCCGCCCTCGCAGTGGGCGTATTCGTCGCTTTCACTGGTGTTGCTGCTGGTCACGCAGTGGCTGGCAACACTGCCGTGGCCACTGTGGCTGACATCCGTCACGCATATTCGTCGTTGCCTGGATCGGTCAGTTCATCGGCCATGCCATCGAAGGCAAGCGGCCGTCCTTCTTCAAGGACCTGCAATTCCTGCTGATCGGCCCGCTGTGGCTGTTGGCCGCGGCCTATCGGAGCTTGGCTGCGCTACTGAGCGATCACTACCTCGGATGCCGCCGACGCCGCCACGCGCACGGCCGCCGCGACACGCTCGTGGACCCTCTTATCCAGCGGATCCGGCACCAACTCATCCCCGCGGGCCAGCTGCGCGATCGCATCCGCCGCAGCCATCAACATTGCATCCGAGAAACGAGTCACCCGCGCGCTGAGCGCCCCTTTGAACAACCCCGGGAACGCCAGCACGTTGTTGATGCCCTTGCCGTCGGCCGCGAACGCGGCGCCGCGCTCCCGCGCGACCAGCGGCTCGATCTCCGGATCGGGATTCGACAGCGCCAGGATGATCTGCCCGGGCCGCACCCACTCGGGTTTGATCAGACCCTTGACACCTGTGGTGGCAATCACAATGTCCGCCCGCTGCCATGATGTCCTCGAGCGAGGCGCCTTCACCGCCCAACGCGACCGAGGCGCGCAATCGCATCTGGAGCTGCGATCCGCGCCGAGCACGCGCTCAACACCGTAGGCGCGCAACAAGCGCACGATGCCGGTGCCTGCGGCACCCAGCCCGATCTGCCCAACGACACTGTCGCGCAGACTTCGCCCCGCCTGCCGGGCAGCATTGATCAGCGCCGCCAGCGCCACGACCGCCGTGCCATGTTGATCGTCATGCAACACCGGCTTCGCAACCCGCTCCCGCAGCTTCTGCTCGATCTCAAAGCACTCGGGCGCCGCAATATCCTCGAGCTGAATGGCGCCGAAGGACAGCTCCATGGCCGCGATCGACGTCGACGACGCGATCAGGCTGTGTTTCGTTCAGCAGAATGGGCACGCCACTCAAGCCCGACCAGATCCGCAAACAACGCGGCCTTGCCTTCCATCACGGGCAGTCCGGCCAGCGGCGCCGATGTTCCCCAGCCCCAGCACGGCGGTGCCGTTGGTCACAATCGCCACCGTGTTATCGAGATTGGTGAATTCGTGAGCCGCCTGCCGGATCGTGCCTTGATCGCGAGACAGACGCGCGCCACACCCGGCGTGTAGATATCCCTGCAGCACCTGGAGCGTGTTGATGGGAAGGCTGGCGACAGTCTTGATCTTGCCGCCGCGGTGGCGATTGAAGACGCGATCCGACTTGCCGACGAAGCGCGCGGTCGGCAACTGCTCGATGCGATCGTAGAGGCTGCGATCGGCCTCCTCGTCCATCTCGAGCGTGATTTCCCACAGCGTCCGGCCCTGGTCGCGGCGCAGCGCGGTCAGATGCTCGATGGCGAGGCCCGCCTCGGCAATCACCATGCAGCACCCTGGCCAGGCTGCCGGGCTGATGGATCGTCTCGACAATCAGAATTTCCGGAATCTTCACGCGCGGTCGGTTCCTGTGCCAGAGTTTCGAGTCTGATGCGGAAGCGACTACGACGGAGAGCACCTTCGATGCGCGCAATGGTAATACACGAATATGGCGGTCCCGGAGGTTCTCCGAGCTCGAGCAGCGTTCCGGAGCCTGTCGCTGCGCGACACCGACATCCTGGTGGAGGTGCACGCGACCATCCGTCAATCCGGTAGACACGAAAGTAAGGCAGAACAGCGAGCGCTCAACGCACGCTGCCGCTGATACTCGGCTACGACGTCAGTGGCGTCGTCGTCCGCTGTGGATCGCGCGCGGGTCACGCAATGGAAACCCGGCGATGAAGATTTTTGCCGCACCCAACCTGTTCCGCAATGGCGCGAACGCCGAGTACGTCGCAATCGATGCCCGCAGCGCGGCCAGCAAGCCAACACCGTCGATCACGCGACGGCAGCATCGATGCCCTCGTAAGTCAGACGGCCTGGGAAGCACTGCATCTGCGCGCGCGCATTCAACCTGGCCAGACGGTGCTGATACACGCCGGCGCAGGCGGCGTTGGGCACATTGCCGCTCAACTGGCCAAGCTGCACGGCTGCCGGGTCATCACGACGGCGGGGCGCGAGGAGTCGATCGCGTTTTGCCGCGACCGTGCTGCACGCGGACGACGGTGATCGACTATCGGGCCGAGGATGTGCGCGAAGCTCGTTCGGGAGCTCACGGGTGGACAGCGGCGTGCCGGTCGTGTCATCGATACGGTGGGCGGCGATGTGTTTCTCCAGAGTCTCGACTGCGCTGCGGTCAACGGCCAGATCGTGACGATCCTGGGATCCAACACCGGCGATCGCGGCCGGGGTCTGCTCTACCGGAACGTGACCATCCACTACGAGTTCATGGGCATGCCCACCGCGCACGAGATCGAGCCGGAGCAGCCCGGGAAGGATCCTGCGCGTCGATCGCAAACCTGGTGGATGCGGGACTGCTGCGGCCGCACGTGAGCCATCGCTTCGCTCTGGAGGACGTTGCGGAGGGCATCGCCAGGTTGAGACCGGCCGGACGGTAGGGCAAGGTGGCCGTCATCGTCCGCGACGTGTAGTCCATCCGTCGTCCATCAGCCCGGCGCCGCGCGCGTCAAGCCCATGGTTTATCATGCGCGGCTCGCCATCAGGAGATGCACTCATGGCCAAACGTCCGCCAAGCTCGAACCCCCTGGATCTGTTCGACGTTCGCAGCGCCCTCACGCGAAGAGGAGCGCATGGTGCAGGACTCGGTGGCGCGGCTGGTCGATGAGAAGGTGCTGCCGATCATCCGGCGAGTGCTTCGAGGAGCACCGCTTCCCGAAGGAGCTGGTTCCCGAGCTGGCCGCGCTTGGGCCTGCTCGGCTCCTCTCTCAGGGCTACGGCTGCGCCGGCCTGAACGCCATCTGCTACGGCCTGATCTGCCAGCAGCTCGAGCGCGGCGACTCGGGCATCCGCAGCTTCGTGTCCGTGCAGTCCTCGCTGTGCATGTATCCGATCTACGCCTTCGGCTCCGAGGAGCAGAAGCAGCGGTACCTGCCGCGCATGGCCCGCGGGGAAGCTCATCGGCTGCTTCGGGCTCACCGAGCCGCACGGCGGCTCGGATCCGGCCAACATGAAGACCCACGCCAAGCGCGCGCGGCGAGGACTGGGTCATCAACGGCGCGAAGATGTGGATCACCAACGGCGCCATCGCCGACATGCGCGTCGTCTGGGCGATGACCGAGGAGGCATCCGCGGCTTTCTCGTCGAGAAGGGCATGCCGGGGTTTGCCGCGCACCGGAGATCGAGCACAAGTTCTCCCTGCGCGCCTCGGTCACCGCGCGCTGTTCTTCGACAACGTCCGCGTGCCCGAGCGAGAACGTGCTGCCGGGCGTCGTGGGCCTCAAAGGCCCGCTGTCCTGCCTGACCCAGGCGCGCTACGGCATCGCCTGGGGAGTCATCGGGGCGGCCCAGGCCTGCCTGGCCCAGCTGCTCGAATACACCGCCGAGCGCGTGCTGTTCGGCCGTCCGCTCGCCCACAACCAGGCCATCCAGATCCGGCTCGCCGAGATGGCGCGCCAGATCACCACCGCGCAGCTGCTCGCGCTGCAGCTCGGGCGCCTGAAGGACGCCGGCACGCATGCACCCCGGCGCACGTGTCGCTGGCGAAGTGGAACAACTGCCGCATGGCCCTGGACATCGCCCGCGATGCCCGCGACATGCTCGGCGGCGCCGGCATCAGCGCCGAGTACGTGCCCATCCGCCACATGCTGAACCTCGAAAGCGTGATCACCTACGAGGGCACCGAGACCATCCACCAGCTGACCATCGGCCGCGAGCTGACCGGGTCAACGCGTTCTAACGCACTTCGCTCAGACGACGCCCGACGGCCAATAGCAGCAGTATCGCGAGCGAGTTGACGACCAGTCGCCCGCGCGTTCGCAGATGACCTCAGCGCCAACACTACAGCAATCCCAACACGTTGAAGACCCATTCTTTGCGAGTCAGTCCCAGCGAATTCATGGCGGCGTCTCCATCTCACCGATGGAGATATTTCGCGGCAGGCCGTCGCATCCGCGGGGCGCAAAAATGTCATGCTGCCGACGAATCATGGCGAAAATGGCGCATGCCGCCGCGCGCTTTAACGGCCGCGGCCCAACCTGTAGCCTATGGCTCATGAAACGCACAGTCGCCATCGTCGAAGACGAGCCCGCAATCCGCGACAACTATGCGGCGGCGTTCACGCGCGAAGGCTATGTCGTGCGGACCTACGCCAACCGCAAACAGGCCATGACGGCTTTCGCAGCGCGCTTGCCCGATCTCGCGGTCATCGACATCTCGCTCGAGGAGGAGCCGGAAGGCGGCTTCGAGTTGTGCCGCCAGCTGCGCGCGCTCTCGGCGGAGCTGCCCATCATTTTCCTCACGGCGCGCGACAGCGAGCTCGATGCGGTGTCGGGATTGCGGCTCGGCGCCGACGATTTTCTGACAAAGGACCTGAGCCTCGCGCATCTCATCGCGCGCGTGAACGCGCTGTTCCGCCGGGTCGATGCGCTGCGACGCCCCACGAAGCGACGCAGATCATCCGCCGCGGCCCGCTGACGCTGGATGCCGAGCGCATGCAGGTGGAATGGGAAGGCCAGGTCGTGCTGCTGTCGCTGACCGAGTTCTGGATCGTGCACGCGCTCGCGCGCCATCCCGGCCACGTCAAGAACCGGCAGCAACTCATGGATGCCGCCAACGTCGTGCTGGATGACAACACCATCACCTCGCACATCAAGCGCATCCGCCGCAAGTTCCAGAGCATCGATCCGAAATTCGACGCCGTGCAGACCGTCTACGGCATGGGCTACCGATGGGTTGAGTGACCACCGATCCGACGCGCTCGATGTCGCTGCGCCTGAAACTGCTGCTGCTCGGCCTCGCGACACTGGTCCTGCCCTGGGCCGGTTGCCGCTATGCGCGGGAAATGGAATCCGCGCTGCGCGAAGGCGAGCAGAACTCGCTGCAGGCGGTGGCGCAAACGATCGCCGCCTCGCTGCAGGGACGCACTGATCTGCTCTATCGCGAGCAGCACCGCGCCGCGCAGCAGCGCCAGACGCGCGGACGCAGACGCACGACCGACAGACGCGCCGAGCCGAGCCGCGACGCCGACAACCCAGTCCGTACGATCTGCGCCCGTCATGCTCCGCCGCGCCGTTCCTGGACGGCTATGTGGACGAGTGGCCGCAGCACCCGGCCGCCTGGCGATACTTCACCCACGGACCAACATCGCTTCGGCATCCTCACCGGCGTGTTCGAGCGGATGCTGTACGTGCTGCTCGATGTGCACGGACGAGCACCTCGTCTATCGACGCGCCCGGAGCGAGCCCGCTGGATCCCAGCACGTTCGGCGATCGCATCTGGATTGGATTCGAGGACCCGGACGGCCACGAGCGCCAGGTCTTCATCGCCGCAACCGGGCCCGGTCGGTCACCGGCTCGGCGCATCGAGACCGGCGAATACGGCCAGCTGACCGCGGTCGACCGAGCCGCGCATCGTCGGCGCCTGGCAACCAACCGCGCAGGGGTATCGCGTGGAGATGCGCGTCCCGCTGTCGATGTTGGGCGAGCGCTTCGGCGTGCTGATCGACGATCGCGATCAGCGCGGCGCGGATCCCGTGAGCTACGGCACGCTGCGCAGCGACGATCTGCACACGGTCGGCCGCCTGATCGTGTCCGCGCCGGAGCTGACGGCTATCTGCGCAATTCATGCAGCCGGGGCTGCGCCTCGCCGTGTCCAGCGCCGGACGGACGACTGCTGGCGCAGGCGGACGCCTTGGCGCAGGTCACCGAGCGCTCGGACCGGAGCGAGGCATTCTGGCGCAGTTCTATCGCCGCTTCGTGGATCGGCCCGGCGACACGGCAGATCATCGACTCCGCGGCCCCGATCTACGATCGCGAGCACCAGCGAAGTCATCGGCTCGCTGCAGGTGACGCAGACCGAGGATCGCTGGCTGACGCTGCGGGACCGCGCGCTGACCCAGATGCTGAATTTCACGTTGATCACCAGCGCCGTCGCGGTCATCGCCATGTTCGTTTTCGCTGCGTGGCTCGCCGTGCGGCTGTCGCGGTTGCGCACGCGCGAGCGAATCGGCGCTGACCCGCGAAGGACTGGTCACGACGTTTCCCGAGACCGAAGCGCCCGATGAGCTGGGCGACGTGGCGCGAGGCTTCTCGACGCTACTGGGCCGCCTCAACGAGTACACAGGCTACCTGCGCACGCTCGCCGGCAAGCTGGCCCACGAGATCCGCACGCCGCTGACGATCGTGCGCTCGTCACTGGAGAATCTGGAATCGGAGGGCGTGTCCGCCTCCGCCGCGCGTCTACCTCGAACGCGCGCGGCAAGGCAGCGAACGCCTGAATGCAATCCTGATCGCCATGGGCGCCGCGACGCGCGTCGAAGAGGCCATCAGCAACGCCGAGCGCTCGCGCTTCGACCTGGTGCCCGGTGGTCGCCTCGGCCGCGGACGCCTATCGCATCGCCTTTCCCGAGCGGCGCTTCGCGACGGAGTTGCCGCGATGAGCCAGTCATGATCGACGGCGCGCCCGACCTGATCGTGCAGATGCTCGACAAGCTCGTCGACAACGCCGTGGATTTCAGCCCGCCGGGCGCGACGATCACGTCTGCGCGTGCGCGCTGGAGCCGCACGCTGGCAGTGCTCGAAGTCGACAACCCCGGCCGCCGCTCGCGCCCGAGATCCGCGGACGGCTGTTCGAGTCGCTGTGGCAGTCACGCGGCGCGGCGGCGCCGAGACACGACAGCCGGCCGCATTTCGGCCTGGGCTTGTACATAGTCCGCCTGATCGCCGAATTTCACGGCGGAAGCGCCGCGGCCGAGCAGCCTGCCCGGCGACACCGGCGCGCGCTTCACCGTCCGACTGCGCGGCTGAGCTAGCGCGTTGACGCCGGACGCGACACCACTCAGTAGCCTGGCGCAAATCGATGTCAATGTCAGTTAAAATACTACATGGAAAGTTTCAGCGCGAAGCGCGTACACTTTCATGCCATCAGGACTCCCGGCCGCCAGTCGCAAGTCCCGGATTTCTCTTGGGTATCCCAGAACACTGGCACCCGGTTGCTTGGCTCTGCAGAATAGCTCGCGCAGCTGCGTGACGCGTCCGAGCTGATGCGTGAAACGCACAACAGGAGGGAGCGAACAGCACAAGAAACTCGGGTGATCGACGCGGGCACGGGTAACGGCAGTCACTAACTTATTGTGGTTGTCAGGAACGGTCGGCGCGTGAATTGACACGCGGGCCACGAGATTGAGGCCGGAGCCTTCGGCTCCCAACGTTTCAGCCGCAAAGTATAGATGCTCGTGACGACGCGACACGCCGGTGTGCAGACAGGGCGACTGTGAGTCGAATTTATGCCCGCACCCGGCCGGAGCTGACAGCGATCCACCGGGCCAGTTGATGGGAAGACCTCAAAGCCCCGCCTCACGGCGGGGCTTTTTTTTTGGCACTGACCGACATCGGCTGCTAGCTCAGCCGATGCCCAGGTAGCCCAGAGATTCCCTTCGCCGCCTCGCGGCCTTCGAACACCGCGGTCACGACAAGGTCCGAGCCGCGCACCATGTCGCCGCCGGCAAACACCTTCGGGTTGGTGGTCTGAAACGGCGTCGTCGCGGCCGCGGACACGCGCACCCGGCCATTGTCATGCAGCCGGATGTCGTGTTGCTCGAACCACTGCGGCGGGCTCGGCAGGAAGCCGAAGGCGATGATCACGGCATCGGCGGGCACCACCTGCTCGGAGCCGGGAATCGGCTCGGGGATGCGGCGGCCGCGCGCGTCCGGCGCGCCGAGGCGCGTCTCGACGAGCTTCACGCCCTCGACGCTGCTCCGAGCCGACGATCTCGATCGGCTGGCGGTTGAAGAGGAACTCGACGCCCTCTTCCTTGCTGTTCTTGTAGTCGCGGCGCGAGCCGGGCATGTTGTGCTCATCGCGCCGGTAGGTGCAGGTCACGGACTCCGCGCCCTGGCGGATCGCCGTGCGGTTGCAGTCCATGCCGGTATCGCCGCCGCCCAGCACCACGACGCGCTTGCCGCGCATGCTGATCAGGCGCTCGGCGCTGCCGGGCAAACCGCAACTCGTGATTGATGTTGGAAATGAGGTAGGGCAGCGCCTCGTGGACGCCCGGCAGATCCTCGCCCGGGAAGCCGCCCTTCACGTAGCGGTAGGTGCCCATGCCGAGAAACACGGCGTCGTATTCGTCGAGCAGGCTCTCGAACGAGATGTCGGTCCCGACTTCGACGCCGAGCCGGAACTGCACGCCCATGCCTTCCATGACCTCGCGGCGCTTCTCGACGACTTCCTTCTCGAGCTTGAACGGCGGAATGCCGAAGGTCAGCAGCCCGCCGATGCGCGTGTAGCGATCAAACACCACCGGCGTCACGCCGTTGCGCACCAGGATGTCCGCGCAACCGAGACCCGCCGGGCCCGCGCCGACGATGGCGACGCGCTTGCCGGTCGGCTGCACGTTCGACATGTCCGGCTTCCAGCCGCGCTTGAAGGCCTCGTCGGTGATGTATTTCTCGATCGAGCCGATGGTGACCGCGCCCAAGCCCATCGTTGAGCGTGCAGGCGCCCTCGCACAGCCGATCCTGCGGACAGATGCGGCCGCACACCTCCGGCAGCGAGTTGGTCTTGTGCGACAGCTCCGCCGCCTCGAACAGGTTGCCTTCCTGGATGAGCTTCAGCCAGTTGGGAATGTAGTTGTGCACCGGGCATTTCCATTCGCAGAACGGATTGCCGCAGGCGAGGCAGCGCCCCGCCTGCTGCGCCGCGCCGCTGCGGCTCGAAGGGCGCATAGATCTCGTCGAAGCTGGCTGACGCGCGTCTCGACCGGCGAACTTCGCCGGATCGGCGCGCGGGATATCGAGGAACTGCAGGTTCTTGTCTGCCATGTGATCAGCGCTTAGGCCGCGCGCCGCAGGTTCTCGATCAGCGAATCGATGGAGGCCGCCTTGGGCTTCACGACCCAGAACTTGCCGATGTAGGTGCGCAGGTCGTTCAGGATCTCCTCGGCCCAGACGCTGCCGGTCTCGGCGACGTGCTGCTCGAGCAGACCCTCCAGGTGCTGCAGATGCGACTGCATCGATTCGGCGTGGATGCGGCTGATGTCGATGAGCTCGTGGTTGTAGCGGTCGACGAAGTCGCGCTCCAGGTCGAGCACATAGGCGAATCCGCCGGTGAATCCCGCACCGAAGTTGACACCGGTGCGGCCCAGCACGCAGACCACGCCGCCGGTCATGTACTCGCAGCAGTGATCGCCCGCGCCCTCGATGACGGCGATGGCGCCGGAGTTGCGCACCGCAAAGCGCTCGCCCGCAACGCCGGCGGCAAACAGGTGCCCGCCGGTGGCGCCATACAGGCAGGTGTTGCCCATGATGATGGTTTCTTTCGCGACGAAGCGCGCGCTGCGCGGATGGCGCAGCACGATCTTGCCGCCCGCCATGCCCTTGCCGACGTAGTCGTTGGCATCGCCTTCGAGATGCAGGTGCAGGCCGCCGGCATTCCAGACGCCGAAGCTCTGCCCGACGTTGCCTGTGAGGCGCACGGCCAGCGGCGCAGTCCTCCATGCCGTAGTTACCCCAGCGTCGCGCGATCTCGCCGGAGACGCGCGCGCCGATCGAGCGGTTGTAGTTGCGAACCTCGTAGTTCCACTCGCCGCCCGTCTTGCCTTCGATGGCCGGCAGCATGTCGCTCACCATGCGCTCGGCGAGCTCGCCCTTGTCGAACGGCGCGTTCGACGGCGTCGCGCAGAACTGCGGCGCATCGCTGCGCCATGCCCGCCGTCGACAGCATCGGCGTCAGATCCAGCTTGCGCTGCTTCGGCGTCTGGCCCTCGAGGATCTCGCAGGTACTCGGTGTGGCCGATGAGGTCCTGCGAGGCTGCGCACGCCCAGGCTCGCCAGGATCTCGCGCACTTCCTGCGCCACGAAGCGGAAGTAGTTCATGACCATTTCCGGCAGGCCGGTGAAGTACTTCGAGCGCAGCACGTTGTGTTGGGTCGCGACGCCGGTCGCGCAGTTGTTGAGATGACAGATGCGCAGGTACTTGCAGCCGAGCGCCACCATCGGCGCGGTGCCGAAGCCGAAGCTCTCGGCGCCGATGATGGCCGCCTTGACGACATCGAGGCCGGTCTTGAGCCCGCCGTCGGTCTGCAGGCGCACGCGGTGACGCAGGTCGTTCAGCCGCAGCGTCTGATGCGTCTCGGCGAGCCCCAGCTCCCAGGGCGTGCCGGCATACTTGATGGAGGACAGCGGGCTCGCGCCGGTGCCGCCGTCGTAGCCGGAGATGGTGATGAGGTCGGCGTAGGCCTTCGCAACACCCGCGGCGACCGTGCCGACGCCGGGCTCGGCAACGAGCTTCACCGACACCAGCGCCTGCGGGTTGACCTGCTTCAGATCGAAGATGAGCTGCGCCAGGTCCTCGATCGAGTAGATGTCATGATGCGGCGGCGGCGAGATCAGGCCGACGCCCGGGCGCGCGAAGCGCAGCGAGGCGATCATGTCGTTGACCTTGTGCCCCGGCAGCTGGCCGCCCTCGCCGGGCTTGGCGCCCTGCGCGATCTTGATCTGCAGCACTTCGGCATTGATCAGGTACTCGGGCGTCACGCCGAAGCGGCCCGAGGCCACCTGCTTGATCTTCGAGTTCTTCTCGGTGCGGTAGCGCGCCGGATCCTCGCCGCCCTCGCCCGAGTTGGAGCGCGCGCCCAGCCGGTTCATGGCAATGGCCAGCGCCTCGTGCGCCTCGGGCGACAGAGCGCCGAGCGACATGCCGGCGCTGTCGAAGCGCGCCAGCACCGCCTCGACGGACTCGACCTCATTCAACGGGATCGGCGCGCGTGCCGGTCTTCAAGCGCCAGCAGGTCGCGAAGCGTCGACGCCGGCCGCTGATTCACGAGCTGCGCAAACAGCTTGTACTGCTCGTAGTCGCCCGGACATCACCGCCGCCTGCAGCGTCGCGATCACGTCGGGGTTGTACATGTGGTACTCGCCGCCGTGCACGTACTTGAGCAGGCCGCCCTGCTCCATCGGCTCGCGCGGATTCCAGGCGCGCGCGGCGAGCTGCTTCAGGTCCGACCTCGAGGTCGTCGAAGTCCGCACCCTGGATGCGGCTCTCGGTGCCGGTGAAGCACATGTTCACGACTTCATCGGACAGGCCGACGATCTCGAACAGCTGCGAGCTGCGATAGCTGGCGATCGTCGAGATGCCCATCTTCGACATGATCTTGAACAGGCCCTTGCGGACGCCCGCGCGATAGCTGCGTCCCAGCTCCAGGCGCGTGGCGAAATCGAGCTTCACCCGGCCCTTGCGCATCATCTCGAACAGCACCTGGTAGGCCATGTAGGGATACACGGCCGTCGCGCCGTAGCCGATGCAGACAGGCGAAATGATGCGGATCGCGCGCCGTGCCGGTCTCGATGAGCAGGTTGCACTTGCAGCGCAGGCCCGTTGCGCACGAGGTGGTGATGCACGGCGCCCGTGACGAGCAGCGCGTGCGCCGGGCAGCTTGCCCTTGCACGAGGTAGCGATCCGACAGCAGCAGCACGAGCTTGCCGTCGCGCACGGCGCTTCTCCGCCTGCTCGCACATGCGCGCGATGGCGCTCTTCAGACCCTTCGGCCGGGTCGTACTGCAGGTCGATGAACTCGTGCGTGACCTCCTTCAGCGCCGAGGATCTGCCGCAGCTTGCGCTGCGACAGGATCGGCGAGCCGAGCACGATCTGGCGCGCATGCTCGGGCGCGGGCACGAAGATGTTGCACTCCGGGCCGATCTGCGTCTGCAGCGACATCACGATCGACTCGCGCAGCGGATCGATCGGCGGGTTGGTCACCTGCGCGAACTGCTGCCGGAAGTAGTCGTAGAGCGAGCGGACCTTGTGCGACAGCACCGGCATGGGCGTGTCATCGCCCATCGAGCCGACCGCTTCGCTCTCGTCCTCGGCGAGCACGCGGATGATCTCGTCGCGCTCCTCCGAGGTGACGTTGAACATCTTCTGATAGAGCGACAGCGTCTCGCGATCCATCGGCTCGGCGGCGAGCCGCGGATCCACGAGATCGCTCTCGAGATAGCGCACGCCCTTCTTGAGCCAGGTCTTGTAGGGATGGCGCGACTTCAGAATCTCGTCGATGTCGCGCGGACTCGAGCAGCGTGCCGGTCTGCAGATCCAGCGCGATCATGTCGCCGGGCCCGAGCTTGCCCTTGCGCACGACGTCTTCGGGCGCGTAGTCCCAGACGCCGGTCTCCGACGCGATGGTCAGGAAGCGGTTGCGCGTGATGACGAAGCGAGCCGGACGCAGGCCGTTGCGATCGAGCGTGCACGCCGCGTAGCGACCGTCGGTGAGCACGATGCCCGCGGGACCGTCCCACGGCTCCATGTGCACGGAGTAGTACTCGTAGAACGCACGCAGATCCGAATCGATCGAATCCAGGCCGTGCCAGGCCGGCGGCACCAGCAGGCGCATCGCATGCAGGGCATCGAGGCCGCCCATCAGCAGCACCTCGAGCATGTTGTCGAGGCTCTGCGAGTCCGAGCCCGTCATCGACACGAGCGGCAGACGTCCGGCAGAGTCGGGCAGCAGCGGCGAGCGGAACAGCGGCCCGCGCGCCAGCGCCCAGTTGCGGTTGCCCTGGATCGTGTTGATCTCGCCGTTGTGGGCGAGATAGCGGTACGGATGCGCGAGCCGCCACTGCGGCAGCGTGTTGGTCGAGAAGCGCTGGTGGAAGACCGCCACCGACGCCTCGAGCCGCGGGTCCTGCAGGTCGCGATAGAACTGCGTCAGGTACTGCGGCATCACCATGCCTTTGAAGACGATGGTGGTGGCCGACAGGCTCGGCACGTAGAACACCGGGATCCGTCTCCTCGATCGCCTTCTCGGCGAGGCGGCGCGCCATGTACAGCTTGCGGTTGAACGAGGCCTCGTCGATGTCCGGCAGCGGCAGTTCACGAACACCTGCTCGATGTGCGGCAGCGTCTTCAGCGCCTGCGCGCCGCAGGCCTCGGGGTCGGTCGGGCACCATGCGCCAGCCGGCCAGCTCCAGCCCCTGGCGCTACGAGCTGGGCCTCCAGGATGTCGCGGGCCGCTCTGCGCCAGCGCCGGATCGCGATTGAGGAAAACCAGGCCGGAGGCGAAGCTTCTCGGCCAGCTCGATGCCCGCCTCTGCGGCGACCGCGCGCAGGAACGCCTCCGGTTTCTTCAGCAGCAGACCGCAGCCGTCGCCGGTTTTGCCGTCGCCGGCGATTGCCCCACGATGGGTCAGGCGGTTGAGCGAGGTGATGGCCGTCTGGACCAGCCAATGGCTCGGCTGGTCGTCGAGGTTGGCAATCAGGCCAAACCCGCAGCTATCGCGTTCGTAGGCGTCTTTATAGAGTCCCGTGTCGGCTGCGCTCATCGTCGTGCCTCGGTGCGCTGGTTTATTGC
Organism: uncultured Actinomycetota bacterium; assembly: GCA_963799975.1. Classification (GTDB taxonomy): domain Bacteria; phylum Actinomycetota; class Actinomycetes; order Streptosporangiales; family Streptosporangiaceae; genus Actinoallomurus. The sequence continues at coordinate 17,989 of CAWCZF010000007.1, forward strand.
AAAAGTCGCCTGGGGCGCTTAGCCCGCGGCGCTTTGCGCGTCAGGCGCGCTTATCCGCGCTTTAATGCGAAAGTCGCCGCCCGCGACAGGGCAGTCCCGGTGCGCGTTCAATCCAGAAAATTTTGCGGTCAGAAAGCCCGAGCCGGATCTGTAAATCCAGGGGCTGGCAGTCGAAGATCGCTCGGGCCTGAGGCTGGGAGTAACCCGCGCGGCGGTCGCCTGTCTACACCTATCACTATGTGCCCGATAATACCGACCCGCACGAATGCAATCAATAGCGCCAAGCCTTCTAACCACCGAACGCCTGATTCTCAGGCAATGGCGGGAGTCGGATCGGGAGCCGTTCGCGCGACTCAACGCGGACCCGCGTCGTCATGGAGTTCATTTCCCCGGCTGCCTGACCCGTGACGAAAGTGATGCCTGCCGTCAGCCGCATCCACGAAGCATCGAGGAGCGAGGTTGGGGATTCTGGGCGGTCGAGGTCCAGCGGCGGCGCGCCGACGCCTTCATCGGCTTCGTCGGCTTGTCGGTCCCGAGCTTCGACGCGCACTTCACTCCGTGCGTTGAAATCGGTTGGCGGCTCGCGAAGGAACACTGGGGTTACGGTTACGCCAGTGAGGCCGCCGGTCGCTTGCCTGCGCTTCGGCTTCGAGAAGTTGACACTTCAAGAGATCGTCGCGTTCACCGTCCCACTGAACAAGCGCTCAATTGGTGTCATGAAGCGCATCGGCATGACACGCGATCCCGCGGACGATTTCGATCACCCGAATCTCGCGCCCGGGCATCCGCTGCGGCGGCATGTCCTGTACAGGATGAAGCGCTGCTCGGACTGAGGACTCGCAGCTGCATAGCGTCCCGTCGGCGACGCGCGCAGTGACTTAATCCAACACTGGCGGCACGTCGTCGCATACGCGCAGCGAAAAATTTCGCCGAGCTGCATCGCATTCTTCCGTGGAACCTATTGCATCACGGGGCGTCGTACCTCAACATGCGCGCGCGTTGCGGTGTGTGGTACCAGCCGTGACGTCCAGCGATGGTCGTTCGGACCTCTCGGAGGTGTTTCACTCTCAATGATCAAGAAACGCACAGACTCCGCCAGCGCCAGTCGCGCCGGCCCGCCGGAAGCGACGCTGCTTCCCGTCTTCAAAGCGTTAACCAGTATCTCGAGAAGAATTTCCCCGACTTCTTCGCCGAGGCCCGTTTCCAGGTTGGGGATGACGATTACTTCCTCTACGCCCGCTTCGGGCAATACCTGGCTCGAACCATCGAGCTGAACCGCGTTTCCCGCGACAAGATCAATCGTGGCTTCACCGTGTTGAACAAGATGGCACGGATGTCCGCGAAGAGTCCGCGCATCCGCGAGATGCTGGTCTCGGGTCCGCTCGAATACATCGTGGATGCTCCCAAGGCCCGTGCGCTGGCGCGCAAGCGCTTGTCGCCGACAGCGCAGGGCTACATGGAAAGCCTCTGCGAGTGAGCCGACGGCGCGCCGCCGCGGCCTAACGCTGCGGCAGCCTTATCATGCGCTGCGCGCAACTTTCCCACGGGGATCGCGCAAGCGCGACCCCGTCCGTGTAGCGGCGCGAAGCGCGCCGAACGACAGGTCGACCTTGGCCCCCGCCACCGCGACGTCGACGGGGGCGACGTCCAGGCCGGGCAGCTCCCACATCGCCGGCGGGGCGTAGTGGAACGCCAGCATCACCTGGAACAGCGGGTGCCGCGCCAGGGAGCGTTCGGGCGCGAGCTCCTCCACGAGACGCTCGAACGGCAGGTCCTGGTGGGCGTACGCGGCCAGGTTCGCCTCGCGGACCCGCCCGAGCAGCTCGTCGAAGGACGGGTCGCCGGACAGGTCGGCGCGCAGGACGAGGGTGTTGACGAAGAAGCCGACCAGCTCGTCCAGGACCTGGTTCTCCCGGCCGGCCACCGGGACCCCGATCGGGATGTCCGTGCCGGCGCCGAGGCGGGACAGCAGCACCGCCAGGCCGGCCTGCAGGACCATGAACAGGGTCACACCGTTCCGCCGGGCGACCTCGCCCAGCCGCGCGTGCGCCGGAGGCCCGATCCGTACCGGGACCAGGGCTCCCCGGTGGCCTGCCCGCGCCGGGCGGGACCGGTCCACCGGCAGGTTCAGCTCGCCGGGCAGGCCCGCCAGCGCCGTACGCCAGTGGGCGAGCTGGTCGGCGAGAAGCCCGTCGAGCAGCGCGCGCTGCCAGAGGGCGAAGTCGGCGTACTGGACGGGCAGCGGATCCCAGTCCGGCCCCCGGCCGCCGAGGCGCGCGGCGTACGCGGCGGACAGGTCGCGCGCGAGCACGCCGAACGACCAGGCGTCGCCGGCGATGTGGTGCATGACCAGCGACAGCACGTGCTCACGTGCGCCGAGCACGAACAGCCGCACCCGCCACGGCAGGTCTCGGCCCACGTCGAACTCGCGCGCGGCCTCGTCCGCGACGAGACCCGCCAGGTCGTCGCCTGGCCCGACCGGCACGACCGTGAGCTCCGGGCGGCCCGCGGCACCGGTGAGGATCTCCTGCCGGGGGACTCCGCCGGTCTCGGGGTAGACCGTGCGCAGGGTCTCGTGCCGGTCCGCGACGTCGCCCAGGGCGGCGGTCAGGGCCTCCCGGTCGAGGTCGCCCCTCAGCCGTACGGCCACCGGGACGTTGTAGGCCGCGCCGCCTTCGAGGCGGGCCAGGAACCACATGCGCTGCTGGGCGAATGACAGGGGGAGGGGGTCCGGCCGGTCGGCACGGGCGAGTGCCGGGCGGTCGGCGGCCCGCGCCACGCGCGCCGCACCGCGCCGACGGCGACGTCGCTCCGCCTCGCCGGTCATCCGGCCACGCTCTCAGCAGTGAAAAACGCCATGCGCCTCAGAAAACATATTGGCCGAGATAAAGGTAGGGTGGATGATAGTCACAATTTCACTTGCCGTCAAGATCAGTTTTATCTTCAACAAAAGCACCACGTCGGCGAATAGACGATTACAGAAGGTCAGCGCATTTAGTCGTTGACGGTAATCATCAATACTGGTACCGTCGCGGCCTATCTGTCCCCCTACTCGGACTCATCGATCCGCGACGGCGAGAGACGTGGTCTTTATGGGCGAGAAATTGCCGACCGCGGCGCGGGAAGCAGATGTCGTGACCGTTCCCCGCCTGCTCGCGGCGCGGGCCGGGACCGAGCCCGACCGCCTCGCGCTACGGCTCGACGGCGGCACGTCGCTCACGTTCGACGACTGGCACCGCCGATCCGAACGTCTCGCCGGAGGGCTCGCAGGCGCTGGAGTGGGGCGCGGCGACCGGGTCGGCCTGATCTTCGCGAACACGCACTGGCCCGAGTACGCCATCGCCTACTGCGCCGCCCAGCGGGCCGGGGCCGTCTCCGTACCGGTCCCGCACAACGCCACCCCGGCCGAATGCGACGAGATCCTCGCCTCCTGCGGCGCCACGGTGGCCGTCACGGGCGTGCCGCGGCCCGGCGAGCCGCTGATACCGCACCTGCCCTTCCACGACCTCGACCGCGGCGACGCCACACCGCCCGTGATCGACCCGCGGCCGGGCGATCTCGCCCAGATCCTCTACACCTCGGGCACCTCGGGAAGGCCGAAGGGCGTCGCGGCGAGCCACGAGAACCTCACCTTCGGTCAGCGGCTCACGCCCCTCCACCGGCTCTTCGACCATTCGCAGTATTTCGTCCACGCCTTTCCGATCGGCACGACCGCCGGCCAGATGGCGCTGTTCCACTCGCTTTCGGCCAGTCCGCCCGGGCTTGCCCTCGAACGCTTCGACGCGGAGCGCTTCTGCGGCGCGATCGCGGAGTTCTCGGTCGGCACGGTGTTCCTTGTCCCGGCGATGGCGATCGACCTGATCGCCTCCGGCGCCGCCGCGCGGCACGACCTTTCCAGCGTGGTCATGGTCGCGTCGTCCGGCGCCGCACTCCCCCGGTCCGTCGCGCTCGCCCTGACCGAGATCTTCGCGGGCGCGACCGTCTTCAACGCCTACTCCTCGACCGAGGCGATGCCCGCGCAGCTCCTTCTCATGGTCGATCCGGAAGTGCCCGAGTCGGCCGGCTTCGCGGTGGGCAACGTCGCCATCCGCATCACCGGTGAGGACGGTTCCTCGCTGCCACCCGGCGAGATCGGCGACGTGTGGCTCCGCTGCCCGGCGCCCTCGCGCTCCTACTACGGCGCCGCCGAGGAGAACGCCGCGGTCTTCCAGGACGGCTGGGTGCGCATGGGCGATGTCGGCTGCCTCGACGAGGAGGACCGCCTGTTCCTGGTCGACCGCGAGAGCGACGTCGTGAAGTCCGGCGGCCTGAAGGTCTCCACCCCCGAGGTGGAGTCCGTCCTGTACGACCACCCCGGCGTACGCGAGGCTGCGGTGTTCGGTGTCCCGCACGAGGTGATGGGCTCTATGGTCGCGGCCGCGGTCGTGCTCGGCGGGGACGGCTCGCTGCCGGAGGTGCGCTCCTTCCTGCGCGAGCGGCTGGCCCGGCACAAGGTCCCGCTGCGGTGGCTCACCGTCGACGCCCTGCCGCGCAACGAGGCGGGCAAGGTGGTCAAGGCAGAGCTCCGCGAACGCCTCGAGGCGGAGCGCTCCCGCGCTCCCGGTGACGCGTGACGCCATGAGCGACGAGGTCCCGCTGAGCGGGCAACAGGAGGCCTTCCTCGCCTGGATGGAAGGGCCTGACGGGCTCCGGCACCCGGCACCCGTCACCATGGCGCTGCGGATCACCGACGAGCTTGACCCGGACCTGCTCGGCGGTGCTCTCGCCCATGTCGTCGCGCGACACGAGGCGCTCCGCACGGTCTTCCGCGGCGCCGGCCGTCGGCGGCCCGTCGTGCTCGACGACCGTCCGCCGGAGATCCGCCGGGTCGCCGCCGCGGGCGAGGATTCCGGGGAGCGGCTGGTGCGCTCCCGCGTGCTCGCCCTGGCCGAGCGCGACCGGCCGTTCGACCTTGCGGAGGGCCCGCTGCTGCGGGCCACCGTGATCCGGCTGGCCGACCGCGACCAGGTGCTGCTGCTCACGGTCCACCACCTGGTGTTCGACGCCTGGTCGATGGGTCCGCTGCTGCGCGACCTCGGCGTCGCCTACTCCGCGCTTCGTGCGGGCCGCCCGGTACGCTCTGGCCCGGTCCTGCCCGCCTCGGAGGTCGTCCGCCAGTCACGGGAGCGCTGGCCGGACAACCGCGCCGCCTGGGACGAGGCACTCGCCGGAGCGCCGTCCGGGCTGGAGATCTTCCCCGGCCGCGAGCCGGCCGACGAGGTCCGGCCGCACTCCCACGACTTCACGATCGGACGCGAGGCGGCCGCCGGGATCGCACGCGTCGCCCGCGCGGCCTCTGCCACCCCTTTCGCCGTGCTGCTCTCGGCGTGGAGCGCCGTGCTGTCGAGCTGGTCCGGGACCACCGACATCGTTCTGCTCTCGCCGGTCGCCGCGCGTACGCTGCCGGGCTCGGAGAACGCGATCGGCTGCCTGTTCTCCTCGCTGCTGATCCGCGTCGACCTGGCCGGCCAGCCGGAGTTCGGCGAGCTGCTGCGGCGTACCCGCACCGCGATCCTCGACGCCCACGCCCGGCAGGACTACCCCTACGCCGAGTACGCCGCGCGGTTCCCGTACGCACCCTGTCTCGGTTACTACAGTTGGCACGTTCCACCGCACTTCCCCGGCCTGGACTCCACGGCCTTCGACCTTCCCCCGAGGCTCGTCGACGACCTCGACACACCCGGCAGCGGCCTGAGCACGCCGCAGCTCTGCGTCTTCGAACAGCGGGGCGAGCCGATGGCCGCCCGGCTCGACTTCAACGCCGCCGCGTTCGACGAGCCGACCATCGAGGACCTGGCCGAGGATCTCACCGCGTTCGTCTCCGACCTCTCCGCGCACACGATCGAGGCTTCCGATGTCTGACGGGCACCAGCAAGGCCGTACGTCGTTCGCCCAGCAGGGGATCTGGCTGAACGAACGCACCCGCGACATGCACGACGCCTACCACGCGCCGTGTCTCATCACCTTCGACGGAGAGCTGGACACCGGCGCTCTCCGGACGGCCTGCGCCGCCGTGCTCGCCCGGCACCCCGTGCTGACCAGCGCGTTCGAGGAGAACGGTGGCGTCCCGTGGATGCGTCCGACCGACCGCGTGCCGGAGGTGGAGATCGACGATCCGGGCGAGGGCGACCCCGAGGCGCGGCTTGCCGAGCTCGTCCGGCGGCACGGGTCGGCGCCCTTCGACTTCGAGCACGGGCCGCTGGTCCGCCTCGTGCTGGCGCCACTCGGCCCGGGCCGGCACGCGCTGCTGCTCGTGACCCACCACCTCGTGTTCGACGGCCCCTCGCTCGACCTCTTCACCCGCGACCTCGCCGCCTGCTATCGGGCCGCCGTCTCCGGCGCCGAGCCCGAGGCGCCCGCGGCGCCCTTCGCCGGCTACGCCGCCGAGGAGGAGCGCCGCATCGCCGCCGCCCTGCCCGAGGCGAGGCGCTTCTGGCGCGAGCGGTGGAAGGAGCCGGACCAGATGGCCCTGCCGGGCGTCACCGGTCCGATCGGGTACGCCGCCCCCGCGCACACGATCCGTTTCACCATCGGCGCCGAGCGGCGGGACGCGCTGGGCCGGGCCGGCGAGGCGCTCGGCGTGACGCGGTTCGAACTCCTGCTGGCCTCGATGTACGCACTGCTTTACCGCTACGGCAACGCCGATCCGGTCATCACGGTCGCGCTCGGGCTCCGGCCGGAGGAGTTCACCGACGCCATCGGCCCGTTCGCCCAGGAGCTGCCCGTCGCCGTGAAGATCGGCGGTGACCTGACCTTCCGCGAGCTCGCCGCAGCCGTGCACGAGCACCTGGGAGCGCTGTCCCCCCACCGCGCGGTACCGCTCAACCGCGCCGTTACGGGGGTGCGCCCGGCCGCCATGCGCACCGCCGTGTCCATCAGCTACCGGCGGTCGAGCCCGGCCCACACACTGCCGGGCCTGCGGATCCGCGGCGAACGCCTCCCCAACCAGAGCGCACGCGGCGTGTTCTGGGTGCTCGTCTTCAACGAGGACGACGGCATGCGCTTCATCATCAACCATCCCGAGGAGCGATTCCCGGCCGAGAGCGCCGAGCGGGTCGCGGGCCACTGGCGTGAGCTGCTCGACCAGGCGGTCGCGGCGCCGGACACGCGCGTCGGCGCCCTGACGTTCCTGGGCGACTCCGAGCGCGAACTGCTCCTCGCGGCGAACCCCCGCGAGCCCGCCGGCGCCGCGGAGCGTACGGTCGTGGACCTGTTCGCCAAGCGCGTGGCCGCCGATTCCGGAACCGTCGCCGTCCGGCATGGGACGGTCGATACGACCCGTGAGCGGCTCGACGCCGCCACCGCGGGCCTGGCACGCCGCCTGCGGTGCGTGGGCGTCACGCCCGGATCGCTCGTCGCGATCGAGACCGGCGACCCGGCCGATGCCCTCACCGGCATGCTGGCCGTGCTCCGGGCCGGGGCCGCATACGTCCTGGCAGGCCCCGACGACCTCACCGTACGGTCCGAGGTCTCCACCGTACTGAGTGCGACGGCCGGGACCGGAGGCCCACCCGTGCTGCCCTTCGACGCGGACGGCTGCGTCTGCGGGGGGAACTGCGGCACGGACGCCCTCGCCGATCCCTCACCGGAGGACGTCGCCTACGCCGCCCTCTCCCCCACGCCGGACGGGCCGAGGCGGATCGTCCGCTTCGACCATCGAGCGCTGACCGGCGCGCTCCTGGCGCTCCGCGCGATCCTGGAGTTCGGACCCGGCGACACGTTCCTGGCGCTGAGCCGGGTGACGGCGCCGGCCGCCGCCCTCGAACTCATCCTTCCGGTGATCGCGGGCGGCCGGGCGGTCGTCCCCGCTCCCGAGGAGGTCGAGGATCCTGCGCGCCTGGTCGCTCTCGTCGGCCGGCACGAGATCACGCACGCGCAGGCGACGCCCTCCCTGTGGCAGCTCCTCCTCGATGCCGGTCTGGACGCCCCCGGCCTCACGGCGCTCAGCGGTGGCGAGACCCTGCAGCCGACGCTCGCCCGCCGGCTCCGCGCGCGCCTCCGGCGGCTCTGGAACGTTCACGGCACCGATTACGCCGCGCTCTGGTCGACCTGCGGCGAGGTCGCGCCCGGCGCGGAGACGGTCACGATCGGCCGGGCCGTCCCTGGCGCGCACGTCCACCTTCTCGACACGTTCGGCGCCCTCGTGCCGATCGGCTCGCCCGGCGAACTGTGCGTCGCCGGGCCCGCGCTCGCGCGGGACGACGCGGGGCGGTTCGCGCCCGACCCCTTCGGGTCCGGCGGCTCGCGGCTCGCCCGTACGGGCGAGCGCGCGCGGCGGCGGCCCGACGGCGAGCTGGAGTTCCTCGGCGGCGAACACCGCCGGATCCGGCTGAACGGGCAGGAGGTCGAGCTCGCCGACGTCGAGGCCCGGCTCGGCGCGCATGACGCCGTCGCCCGCTGCGCCGTCACCACGGCCGAGGACGGCGGTCTCCGCGCCTACCTCCTCCCCGCAGGCGACGAGCCGCCTCCAGAGGAGGAGCTGGGCGAATGGCTCGCCGCCACACTGCCCGAGGGGACGCCGGTCGACTACGTCACGCTGCCGGAGTTCCCCCTCACCCCCGGCCGCCGCCTGGACGTGGGCCGGCTGTCCCCGGACGCGGGCCGCGCGCGCAGGCCGGCCGTCACCCGGTCGTCCGGCGTACGGGAGGAGGACCTGGAGACCGTCGCGAAGATCTGGCGCGAGGTGCTGCGCGCAGGCGAGGTCGGCCTCGATGACAACCTCTTCGACTTCGGCGTGAACTCCCTGATCGTGACGCAGATCTCCGCGCGCATCTTCCGGCGTACGGGCGTGGACATCCCGCTCGAGACCTTCTACGAAGCCCCCACGATCAACGAGATCTGCGGCGTGATCGCGCAGGCACGACGCGAGGAATGAGGCATGAGCGACTCCCTCGAACGTGAGGAGACCGAGGCGGCGCTGGTCGCGCACCCCGGCGTCCGCGAGGCGGCGGTTGTCGTCCACCGTGACGAGATGGACGACCAACTGGTCGCCTATGTCGTCCCCGAAGCGTCCGCCGATAACCTGAAGCGGCTGTGCTGCCACATGGCGGCGGCGCTGCCGGGAGGCCGGCCGCCCGACGTGTACGTCACCGTCGACCGGATGCCGCACGCCGCCGACGGGACCGTCGACCGCGACGCACTGCCGCACGCGACCCGCGGAGAGGACGAGGACTCGCCCGGACCGGCCGTGTGCGGAGGGACCGCGGCGACGATCGCCGACATCTGGCGGGAGGTCCTGCACGTCGACGCGGTACGCCTGCGCGACAACCTCTTCGACCTCGGCGGACACTCGCTCGCCATCACGCGGATGGCGATCCGCATCCGTGAGGAGCTGCAGGTCGAGGTGCCCCTCGCCGTCTTCTACGACACGCCGACCGTGCCCGCCATCACGGCCGCGATCGAGCAGTTCGCGCACTCGTGCCACGAGCCGGGATGACCCGCGGCGGAGCGCCGCTGCGCCGCGTGGGCCGGTACTGCCGCCCGCACCGGCGGCACCTGTACGTCGCGACCGGCGGCGCGCTGTCGGCCGCGGTGATGTCGCTGCTCATCCCGCTGGTGCAACGCGGGGTCATCGACGGGGCGATCCTCTCCCACCGGCACCCCATCGGCCCGTACGTGCTGGCGCTCGTCGGCGCCGCGCTGCTGACGTTCGCCGGGTCGTTCCTGCTCAACTACGTCAGTGGGCGCCTCGCCATGAACGTGCAGCACGACCTGCGCGTGGAGATGTTCGAGTCGCTCTCGCGCCTTGACGGCACCCGCCAGGACGAGTTGGACCGCGGACAGGTCATCGCACGGGCGATCTCCGACATAAGGAACATCATCGCGGCGCTGATCTGGGTGCCGACGATGCTCGGGAACGTCGCCGTATTCACCTTCTCGCTAGTGATCATGGCCGTGCTGTCGCCGCTGCTCACGCTCGTCGCGGTCCTGGCCGGCCCGCTGCTGCTCGTGATCGCGCTCGCGTCGCGGCGGAACCTTTTCCCCGCAACCTGGCGGGCGCAGGAGCTGACCGCCGACGTCACCTCCGTCCTGGACGGCGCCATCACCGGCGTACGGGTGGTCAAGGGGTTCGGCCAGGAGGAGCAGGAACTCGACCGGTTCGAGCGGGCCAGCGAGCGGTTGTACGCCGCGCGGGTCCGCACCGTGAACCTGACCGCCCGCTACGATCCGGCCCTGCGCGCGGTCCCGCTCTTCGGCCAGATCGGCGTGCTCGCGCTCGGCGGGTGGCTCGCGATCCACGGCTCGATCAGCCTCGGCACCTTCCTGGCGTTCTCGCTGTACCTGCTGCAGATGGTCGCGCCGGTACGCTTCCTTGCCGGGCAGGTCACGCTCGTCCAGCAGGCGGCGGCCAGCGCTCTGCGCGTCTTCGAGGTGATCGACGCGCGTCCGGTCGTGGCCGACCGGCCCGCCGCCGTCACGCTGCCGGGCGGTCCCGCCGCCGTCGAGTTCGACGGCGTACGGTTCGGCTACGACCCCGCCCACCCGGTGCTCGACGGGCTGACGCTGCGTGTGGCGCCCGGCGAGACCGTCGCGATCGTGGGCACCTCCGGGTCGGGCAAGTCCACGATCTCGATGCTGCTGCCGAGGTTCTACGACGTGCAGGCCGGCGCGGTCCGGGTGAACGGCCACGACGTCCGCGACCTGACCCGCGACTCGCTGCGGGCCGCGATCGGGCCGGTCCTGGAGGACGCCTTCCTGTTCTCCGACACCGTGCGCGCCAACATCGCCTTCGGCCGGCCCGGCGCGTCCGACGCCGAGATCGTCGCGGCGGCGAAGGCGACCGAGGCCGACGCCTTCATCCGCCGCCTCCCCCAGGGTTATGACACGGTCGTCGCCGAGGAGGGCCTGACGCTGTCCGGCGGCCAGCGCCAGCGGGTCGCGCTGGCCCGCGCGCTCCTCGCCGACCCCCGGATCCTGCTGCTGGACGACGCGACGTCCGCCGTCGACCCCGGCGTCGAGGCGGTGATCAACGCCACCCTGCGGCGCGTGCTGGAGGGCCGTACGACGCTGCTCATCGCGCACCGGCGCTCGACGATCCGGCTCGCGGACCGGATCGCCGTACTCGACGAGGGCCGCGTCCTCGACACGGGCACCCACGAGGAGCTGTCCGCCCGGTGCGCGCTGTACCGGCGCCTGCTGTCCGGGCCCGGCGACGACGCGGAGGGCACCGGGGCCGGGACCGAGCCCACCGCGGCGGCGCCCGTGGTGCGGGCCACTCCGAACCTGTGGGACGCGGAGGAGCACCCGGCGGACACCCCTGAGACGCTGCCGCCGCGCGACCGGCCCGAGATCGACCGCGAGGCGGCGCGCGCGCCCGAGTCCGGCTTCCGGCTCCGCCGGCTGTTGCGGCCGATCCTCGGCGCGCTCGCCCTCGCGCTGGTTCTCGACATCCTCGACGTGGCGGCCGGGCTGACGCTGCCGATCCTGACCCGTGACGGCATCGACCGCGGAGTGCTGGCCTCGGGGTTCCGGACGCTGGCCGTCCTGTCGGTCGTCGGCGTCGCGATCGTCGCCGCCGACTGGGGCGTCAACGTCGCCGCCACGGCCATCGCGGGACGCAACGGAGAGCGGCTCGTCCACGCCCTGCGCGTGCGGGTGTTCGCCCACCTGCAGCGGCTCGGACTGAACTACTACGAGAGCGAGTCGTCGGGCCGGATCTCGACACTGATGACGATCTACATCGACGCGCTGTCGGTGTTCCTGCGCACCGGCCTGATCGCCATGGTCAACTCGCTGCTGTCCTTCGCCGGAATCATGGTCGGCCTGCTCGTCATCAACTGGCGGCTGGGGCTGCTGGTGCTCACCTTCATGCCGGCGCTCGCGGTGGCCACGCTGCTGTACCGCGCCAAGTCCGGCCGCGCGTACCAGGACTCGGGGGAGAAGACCGGCGACGTCAACGCCGACCTCCAGGAGAACGTCGCGGGCCTGCGCGTCACGCAGGCGTACCGCCGCGAGGGCCAGCGGAAGGCGCGGTTCGCCCGCCGCAGCGACGCCTACCGCGTCTCGCGGATGCGCGCCCAGCTTTACAGCGCGCTCTACTTCCCGTTCGTGCAGTTGCTGTCGACGGCCTCGGGCGCGCTCGTCCTGCTCGTGGCCGCGGGCCAGGTGCGCGGCGGCGCGATGTCGGCCGGCGCGCTGATCGCGTACCTGCTCTACATCGAGATGCTCTTCTGGCCCGTGCAGCAGCTGTCGGAGGTGCTGGACGCCTACCAGCAGGCCACCGTCGGGGTGCGCGAGGTCGGCGGCTTCCTGCGCGTCCCGGTGTCGCCGCCCCCGCCGGAGCGCCCGCTCGAGGTCGGGCGCCTGCGCGGCCGGATCGAGCTGCGCGGCGTCCGCTTCCGGTACGGGCCGGACCTTCCAGAGTCGATCCGCGGCGTCGACCTGACGGTCGAGCCCGGCGAGACGGTGGCGCTCGTCGGCCGTACGGGCGCGGGCAAGTCCACGCTGGTCAAGCTCGTCGCGCGGTTCTACGACGTGACCGAGGGCGCCGTGCTCGTCGACGGTGTGGACGTGCGCTCCTACGACATCCCCGCCTACCGGCGGCGGCTCGGCATCGTGCCGCAGGAGTCCTACCTCGTTCCCGGCTCGGTGCGCGACACCATCGCGTACGGGCGGCCGGACGCCGACGACGCCGACGTGGAGGCCGCGGCCCGCGCCGTCGGCGCGCACGAGATGATCGCCAGGCTGCCGGCCGGCTACCTGCACGCGGTCGGACCACGCGGGCGGACGCTGTCGGCCGGCGAACGCCAACTCCTGGCCCTCGCCCGTGCGCGCCTCGTGGACCCCGACATCCTGCTGCTCGACGAGGCGACGGCGGCACTCGACCTCGCCTCGGAGGCCGCCGTCAGACGCGCGACCGCGGAGCTGGCCACCCGGCGTACGACCCTGGTCGTCGCGCACCGGCTCACCACCGCCGCACGGGCCGACCGCATCGTCGTGCTCGACGAGGGCCGCGTCGCCGAGGTCGGCACCCACGACGAACTGGCCGGCGCCGGAGGCGTGTACGCCGCGCTGTGGTCGGCCTACACCGACCAGGGCGGCCGGGTCAGCTCGGCGCCTCCAAGGACTCCCTGACCGCCTCCAGGAACGCCACCGCCTGGCCGCCGTTGACGAACCGGTGGTCGTAAGCGAGACCGAGGTTGGCGACCGTACGCGCCGTGACCCGGCCGTCGTCGTCCAGAACGACCTCGCTCTGCGCGCTCGCGAGCGCCAGGCAGCAAGTCTGGCCCGGGAAGATGAACGGGATCGCCAGCACGACGCCGGTGTTGTGGTGCAGCGCGACGCTGATGTTCCCGCCCGTGAGGTCCTGCTCACCGAACGCGCCCTTCGCCGCGCTCGCACGAAACTCCCGCAGCGCCTCGACGATCTCCTCCAGGGTGCGGGTGGAGGCGTTCTTGATGACCGGGACGTACAGGCCCTCGCCCCGGTCGACGGTGACGCCGACGTGCGCATCGTCCGGCAGCCGGGCCGAGCGGTCGTCGGCGGGCGCGGCGAAGAACAGTGGGAACCTCACGTGGAGGGGCGCGACTGCGGCGATGAGGAGCTCCGGCAGCCCCACCGGCTTGCGCAGCCGCCGACCTAGTTGAGAGGCCGCCTCCTGCGCGGCGCCGACGTCGACCTTCATCACGGTGTAGGCGGCCGGGATCTCCTGGTGGGAGCGGGCGACCATGCGCCCGACGGCAGCCTGGACCGCGGGCACCGTGTGGACGCCGGCCGTGTCGCCCCTCTCGCCCTGGTCACCGGCCTCCGCGAGGCGTTCGACGTCGGCGGCGCGTACGAGGGTACGGTCCAGCTCGCGTACCCGTGCCGGGTCGATGCCCAGCTCCTCCATGCGCCTGCGCGCGGGCTCGGTGACGACCTGCTCGACGCCCTGCCCGTCCTGCCCGCCGCCGGGCCTCGCGACGGCATGTTCCTCGGTACGCGGAGTGCCCGGCGGCACCACCCAGCCGATCACCGCGCCGGGCTCGCACAGGGCGCCCTCCTTCATGCCGTGCCAGAGCACGCCGCCCTCGTCGCAGCCGATCTCCTCGGCGGCCTTGGAGGTCTCCAGCGTGACGACGGCCGCGCCCGGCTCGATCGGCTCCTCATCGCCGGCCAGCCACTCGGTGAGGGTGTACTCCTGGTCGTTGTTGTTCAGCTTGGGGACCCGGATCTCAGCCATCGAGTGCCTCCACCAACGCGTCGAAGATCGTGTCGTCCTGGATGAGGACGTCCTTCTCCAGGTGCGCCGACGCGGGGATGACGCTGTCCTTGGAGTGGACGAGCAGCACCGGCCGGCGCAGGTCGTCCCACAGCTCCTGGTGGACGAGCTGGGAGATCTCGCTCCCCCACGTGCCGCCCGCCGTGCTCTCCTCGGCGACGCAGACCAGACCTGCCCCCTTGAGCAGCGGCAGCAGCGGCGCGACGTCGAACGGGTAGAGCCTTGAGGGCACGAGCACCTCGCACGAGACCTCACGCTCGACCAGCAGCCTGCGCGCCGCGCTCAGCGCCTGGTGCGCGACGCCCCCCGGCGCGATCACCACGCAGTCGGCGGACCCCATCTCTCCCGCGAAGGCCCGCGCCGTACCCGGTGCGGGAAAGTCGTAGGAGAACAGATCGCCCACCGTGCCACCGGTGAACATCTGCCGGGTGTAGAGCCGCTTGTCCTCGAAGAACATCGTCGGCTCGCCCCCGGCGAGGATCTCGCGCAGCAGTGGCCCGTTGTCGTGGAAGGGCGACATCTCGTGCAGCGTGAGCCCTGGGACGCCGACGAAGTGCTTCTGCAGGCTCTGGCTGTGCGTCGGGCCGTACGCGCGGCCCCCTCCCATCGGGCAGCGCACCAGCAGCGGCATCGGGACCCGCCGGCCGTACATCGACACCGACTTGCTCGCGAAGTTGACGATCTGGTCGAAGGCGAGGGCGACGAAGTCACCGAACATGATCTCGACGACGGCGCCGTCGCCGGCCAGCGCGAGGCCGGCCGCGACGCCGACGATGCCGGCCTCGCTCAGCGGCGTCGACATCACGCGGTCCGGGAAGCGCGTGGTGAGCCCCTTGGTGACGTTGAACGCGCCGCCGTACGGGTCGGCGATGTCCTCACCGAGCAGGTGCAGGCCCGGGTTGTCCGCGAGCAGATCGTGCAGCGCCCGGTTCAGGTTGTCCGAAACTCTCATTCGGGCCTCGCGGGCGGCAGGGCGGCGACCTGTTCGGCGATCACGTTGACGCGCGCCCGCATCTCGCCGTCCCAGCGTGCGAACTGGTCGGGGAACTCCCGTGCGTAGCGTCCGCACCAGTCACGTTCGCGCACGTGTTCGAGGGCCGGCGCCGGGCGCGTGTCGTCGCCCTTGCTGTGCGGGCCGACCCGCTGGGTCTCGAACTCGATCACCAGGGGCAGCAGCGAGTCGCGGACCCGGCGAATGAGCGGGTCGAGCTCCTCGCGGATCAGGTTGATGTCGGCGGACTCGATGTGGTGGTGCCAGACCTCGAACGCCTTGCAGCGGCCCGCGATCGTCCCGGCCATCTGGGTCTCGGTCGCGGTGGTCTGCGCGATGCCGTTGTTCTCCACTACGACGACCAGGGGCAGACGCCAGAGCCGTGCCATGTTGAGCGCCTCGTACGTCGACCCCTCACCCCATGTGCCGTCGCCCACGTAGGCACAGGCCAGAGAGCCGGGCGCCGATCGCTTCAGCGCGAGCGCCACCCCGGTCGCGACCGGCAGGCTCTGTCCCTGCACCCCCGTCGACAGGTAGCGGTCGCGGAGGATGTGCTGGCTGCCGCCGACCCCGTCGCACACTCCGCCGCGGCGGCCCATGATCTCGGCGAGCAGGCCGCGGGGGTCCTCGTAGCGGGCGAGGTAGTGGCCGTGCCCGCGATGGTTGCTGAAGACGAAGTCGCTCAGATTGAGCAGCGGGCGCAGAGCGACCGGAATGTATTCCTGGCCGATACAGGTATGCGTCGTGCCGTTGATCCTGCCCTCTTCGAACAGGTCGAGCAGTTTGCGCTCGAAATGGCGGATGAACAGCGCGAGTCTCAGATCCTCGTCGGCCAGTCGTGTCAGTTCGTCGGCGGAGGCGTGGTGGGCGAGCTGTTCCTGTCCGGCGATCGCCGAGCGGCCACGGGAACGCTCCATGCTGGCCCCAATATGCTGATCCGACACTGGTTCTGATCTTTGGTGCCCATTGTCAGGCCGACGAAACGGGAGCCAGCCGACGGCGTATCCACGACTCCGGTGAGTCATCGAGCACCGCGCCACGCAGACCGGGGGCGCCGTCCTCGGCGAGCGCCGCCGCCAGCGCGCCGGCGGTCTCCCCGATGTCGAACGGGTGCACGGTGTGGGCCCACGCGCCGAGCTGCTCGTGGGCGCCGGTCGTCTCGCTGAGCACGAGACGCGTACGCCCTTCTCCGGCGATCGCGGTCTCCTTGGCGACCAGGTTGAGGCCGTCGCTGGTGGAGTTGACGAGCGCGACGTCCGCCACGCCCAGCCCGGCCAGCGCACGGGCGTGCTCGCTCCCGCCCGCGACCAGCAGGTGGATCGGGCCGGGCCCATACGGGTCCAGCCGCTCGTTGACGCGCCCGGCCTCCCGCCGGCACGCCGCCAGGTATCTGCGGTACTCCGGGAGGTGGGTCCGCGACCTGACCAGTAGCGCGACGAAGACGGTGCCAGGCGCGCCCCCGTCCAGGACCAGCCGCTCGAACGCCGCGAACCCGCGGATGACGTTCTTCCACAGGTCGACCCGGTCGACGCGGACGATGACGCGCCGGCCCCCGGCGAGCCGGGCCAGCCGGTCGCGCCAGCGCTCCGCCGCGTCGCTCGCCATGACCTGACGCAGGTGCGGCACGTCGACCTGGGCCGGGGCGACGACGATCGGCGTCTCCCGGTCGCGCCAGCGGACCCGGCCGGGCTCGCACTCCGCGCCGGGCAGGAAGGCCGCACAGCAGGCCACGAAGGCGTCCGCCCACATCCGCGCGTGGAAGCCGAGGGCGTCGAAGGCCAGCAGCCGCGACAGGACCTCGGTACGCGTCGCGCGCGGCAGCAGGGCGAAGTAGGCCGGCGCGCACCAGGGCACGTGGTGGAAGTACACCGTGGGCCCGGGAGGAGAGAACCCGATCTCGCGCAGCGCGTCGGCGACGAACATCAGGTGGTAGTCCTCGACGAACACCGGTCCCGCCACGGCCGTCTTCGCCACCTCACGCGCGTAGGCGCGATTCACCTCCCGGTACGCCGCCCAGGCGCGGTGGAGCCGCGCGTCGAAGGTCGGGGTGTGGGTCTGGTCGACGAGGCCGTGGAAGAGGAAGCCGAGACCGGTGACGCACGCCTCGTCGTAGAAGAGCCGGTGCGTCTCGGCGGGGATGTCGAGCAGCCGCGCGCCGACCCGGCCGTCGCCGGCCGGACGGCGTCCGTGCGCCACCTCACGGTCGAGCTCGGAGAGCGCGCACGCGAGCCACGCGAGCCTGTCGCCGCCGCGCAGCAGCCCCGAGACCGCGTTGACGAGCCCGCCGTTTCCCGGCCGCTCCTCGATCCGCCCGTTGACGTCCGCGTACGTGAAGGGGCCGCGATGGGAACAGACCAGACCGTCCATACCGCTATCCCATACCCGTATTTCGTGCGACCGTCAATCGCCCGAAAAGTGGAGTAAGGGACGCCGATATACACTGACCGGTGCACGAACCGCACTTTGTGAGGGGTGAGAAATGTCATCGTCTCAGCCGAATCGACGCAACGGCGCAGTTCACAGCGGCATTTCCGGATTGGTGGAAGGCGCGGTCCTGACCGGTGCCGAGGCCGTCGCGCTCCTCCTCGCCGAACACGGCGCCGAGACCGTTTTCGCCTATGCCGGCACCTCCGAACTCGCGCTGTGCGACGCGGTCGAGACGGCCGGCCGACTCCGTCTCGTCAACGCCCGCGGCGACAAGGAGTGCGTCTTCATGGCGGCCGGTGCGTCCCTGCCGCGCGCCAACCGCGGCGTGGCGATCGTGCACGGTGCCCGCGGCCTGACCAACGCGGCCGGCGCCCTCGCCGACGCCCACCGCAACGAGACCGGCACCCTCGTCATCGTGGGTCTCGCCTCCACCCGGTCGGCGCGCTTCCTGCCGCCCCACGCCGAGCCGGACCTCATCGCCTCGATGGGGGCCTTCGCGCAGTGGTCCTGGGAGGCGCCGGCGATCCCCGGCGACGCTCCGGCCCGGGCTCGCGCGGCAGAGGAGTTCGTCCGCCGGCTCCGCGACGCGCTGGGCAGCTCGGCGCGCCCACCCACCCGGCCCTCGATCTTCGGCATCCCGCAGGACGTCGCCGAAACGCGCTGGATACCGTCCGCGGAGCTCGCCCGGCCCTGGTGTCCTCCCGCGCCGCCGGTCGCGGCGGCCTCCGACATCGGGCGTGCCACGGAGCTGATGGCCGGCGCGGCCCGCCCGCTGTTCCTCCTCGACGACTTCGCCCTCGCCCACTCCGACCTGCGGGAGGCCCTCGCGAAGCTGACCGATCTGCTCGGCGCGCCCGTCCTCCAGCTGCGCTACCGGCGCGGCCCCATGCTGTTCGAGCGCCTGCGCGTGGAGGAGGTCGGCAACTTCCTCGGCTGGTTCAACCCGTTCAGCGAGGCGCACCGCGCCCTGCTGTCCGACTGCGACCTGTTCGTCACCCTCGAGGACCGCAACATCTACCAGCGCGTGGTCGGCGTCCTTCCTCCCTGCCGGAAGGTCGCGATCACCAGCGATGGCGGGAAAGTGCTCAAGAACGAGTACCTCGGCGGCGACGACTTGCTCCTCGAAGGCGAGGTCACCACGACGCTGCGTTCGCTCGCGGATGGGCTCGCCGGGCGTACCGGACGCTGGTTCGCCACTCCCGGCGAGGCCGCAGTCCGTACGACACCCGAACCCGCGGACGAGGCCGTCGAGCGGCTGCGAACGGCGATCGTCGGCGTCATCGGCCAGACGCTGAGCGGCTGGGAGGCGCCCGCCCTCGTCGACGACAGCCAGATGTTCGGCGGACTGCTCGCCGAACGCTACGAGCTCCTGCCGCCGGGCCTGCGCGTGTACGGCGACCACGGCGGCTTCGTCGGCGGCGGGCTGGCGACGGCGATCGGCCTCGCGATCGGCGACCCCTCCCTGCGCGTGCTGTGCACGCTCGGCGACCAGGGATTCACGAACGCCTTCCAGGGCCTGGTCTCGGCGGTCCAGGAACGGGCACGGATCCTCGTTATCGTGTGCAACAACGGCCGCTCGGTGTCGCTGGAGAAGCAGGCGGCCGTGAGCGGCGGCGCCCGGCCCGGCGGACGCGACTATCTCGGCAACGTGCCGGGTTTCGGTTACCGGCGCGTGGCCGAGGCGATCGGCGCGGCGGCCTGGTCGGTGGAGATGCGCCCGGACGCGGTGGAGGATGGCGCCGGCCTGCTGAAGAACGCGCTGGCCAAGGCCGAGTCGGCCGACGGCCCGGCGCTGATCGAGCTCGGCCTGCCCTCTGACCCGGCGATGTGGCGCGGCATCTGGCTGACCCAGGGCTTCGACGAGGCCACGACGGCCACCGTACGGCGGGCGAACTGACCGATCAGCGGGACCGTGCGTCGAAACCGGGTGAGGCGGTCTCGTGGGGGCCGCTCCGGTCTTCGGGGCGGCTGGGCGTTCGGTCGACGAGGAAGTCGCGGAAGGCGGTCACCGCGGGTGACTGCACGTCTCGCGTCCAGGCGAGGCCGATCTCGCGTTCGGCACGCGGGGCGATCACACGGAGCTCGCGGACGTCGGTTCTCGGCAGCGGAGCCGGCGGTAGCAGCGCCAGGCCCAGGCCCGCCGCGACCAGGCCGCGTACGGTCTCGGCCGTCTCGCCCTCGAAGGCCAGACGGGGCTCGAACCCCTCGCCCCGGCAGAGCCGTTCGGTGATCCGGCGCAGCCCGTTCCCGTCGGCGAACCCGACGAACTCGCAGCCGGCGGCCTCGGCGAGGCGTACCTCCGAGCGGGCGCCCAGAGGATGCCCGGCCGGCACGGTCAATACGAGCTCCTCCCGGTAGATCCCGCGGGTGGCGACGTCAGGGGCGTCGGGCAGCGGCGAGACCAGGCCAAGGTCGGCCTCGCCGAGCCGCAGCTTCTCCAAGACCGTGTCCGATCCGCCCTGCAGCAGCCGGAACCGCACCTGGGGGCGGACGGTCAGGAACGCCCGCAACGCAAGGGGGACGAGCCGGGCGCCCAGCGTCGGAAGGAACGCGAGTGTGATCTCACCGCCGACCGGCTCGTCGTCGACGAGCTGGGTGATGCCGCTCTCCAGCTCGGAGAGGGCGCGCTCGGCGTATGCGAGGAGAGCGCGGCCGGGACCCGTGAGGCGGAGCTGGTGGGCGTTCCGATCGAACAGCGGGACGCCGAGATCTGACTCCAGCCGGATCATCGCCCGGCTGAGGGTGGGCTGCGATGTCCGCAACCGCGTAGCGGCGCGGGTGAGGTGTTCCTCCCGGGCGACCTCTACGAACTGGCACAAACGAGGGCACAGTACCTGCAACGCCGGATGATAATACATGATCGCATAGTACAATATTCAATTTTGAATTATGCGTATAAATGAAATTTGACCGGGTAGCAGTCCGGGATGCTCGGGCCGGAAAGCAATCAACTGATCCATTTCTCGTTGCGGACGTTCTCGTACCGCGGTGTTGACTTTTGGTGACTCGCATCCACTAGAAGGGACCGGAACTCTCATGACCCCCACCCGCTCCCCCGACATCCTCGAGCTGTTGGCCAACGACCCTCAGCTGCGCGTCGATCGCGACGACTACAACTACAACGTCACCTACACGGCCGGAAGCGAACTCGACCCTGAGCAGGCCGAGGCCAGCCTGCAGAGCTTCACCTGTGAGCAGGAGGCCCTGCACCTGTACTTCCACGTGCCCCTGTGCAGTTACATCTGCCATTACTGCAACTTCGTCAAACGGCTGATTCCCGAAGGTGACGAGACCAACGCGCTGACGCAGTGGACCGATCTACTGATCGAGGAGTCGAACCGCTACCTACGGCGATGTGAATGGCTCCATCAGGCGCGCGTCGAGTCGGTCTATCTCGGCGGCGGCACCGCCGCGCTCCTCCTCAACGTCCCCGAGGCCGCGAACCGCTTGTTCGCCCATATCCGTGACAACTACCCGCTCAGTGCCGACTGCGAGATCACGATGGAGGGCAACCCGGACAACTTCGGAGCGGACAACGTCCGGCTCGCCATGGACCTGGGCGCCAACCGCTTCAGCATGGGGGTCCAGTCGCTCCAGGACGAGGTGAACGAATTCGCCAACCGCGGTCACTCCTCGGAGCTGACCGTCGCGGCCATCGGCAACCTCGGCGAGACGGGCCGCCCGTTCAACGTCGACATGATCTACGGCCAGCCGCGGCAGTCCGCCGAGTCGTTCAGCGCCGACATCGAGCGGCTCATCGACCTGGGCGTTCCGACGATCACGATGTACCGTCTGCGCAACAACGACCGGCAGGCCCTCGCGATCGGGAACCGCGCGGTGTGGAACAACGAGAACGTCCGGCAGCGCCTCATCGCGGAGGGCGCCTTCCCCTCGCTCGAGGACACCTACCGGATGCGCATGGCCGGCGTCGACGTCCTGCTCGGCCGCGAGTACTGGCCGGCGCCCGCGTGCTGGTGGAGCGCGCCCGGCACGTACGACGAGGGCCTGCCGCACCTGTCCAAGAGCAAGTGGGAACGTTACGACTCGATGGTCGCCTTCGGCCCCGGCGCGTACGGGTGGGTCAATTCCGGCGACGAGCACGGACTCGTCCAGATCCACAACCACGGCAACATCGGCCAGTACGCCAACCACATGAGCAGCGAGGACTCGCTCCCGATCAGCTTCGGACGGCGTATCACCGGTGCCCGCGCGGTCGCGGCGACGCTGGCGTTCAACTTCAAGGCCAACCAGCCGATGTCGCTCCAGCGCTACGCCGACCAGTTCGGCGTGAACCTGCTGACCGACGAACCCTTCGCGGGCGCCATCGAGGCGATGCTCGGGCACGGGTACGTGGAGCGCTCCGATGACGGCGCCGACCTGATTCCCACGCTGCTAGGCGAGGCGCTGCACGAGGAGATCATCTCCTGCTATCTGCACAGCCTGGAGTGACGGTGGCCTCTCCCCTCTTAGTCCGCGGGTTCGGGGTTCAGGTGTGTTTGGGCGCGTACTGCAGATTCCCTTTGCAGAGTGGCGTCACTGATGCGGGTGTCGTTCTGGTTGTCTTTCTGCCGCGTCGAGGGCGGGAGTGAGTGGCGCGAGTGCGGCGCGGATCAGGTCTGGTAGCGAGCCGGACGGTATGACGAGCCCACCGGTCGCGGAGGACGTGGGAGGCGGTTGTAGCCATCGTTGTAGCGCCACGCGGACCGCGGCGGCGATGCTCGCCGCGAGGATACGAGCGGTGTGCTCGTCGTCATCGAGGCGGTTTGCCATCACCTCGGCGAGGGGGTGTTCGATCGCGGTCACGGTGTCGACGAACGCGTCGTGCAACATGGGGCGGCTGGTGATCAGTAGCAGCGCTTCACAGCCGTGTTCGCCTGGGTCGGTGTACTGGTCCACGATCGCCTCGATGACCGCGTCGGCGAGGCGGACACCGGCGGGCCGGGCGGCCACCGCCGCCGCGACCCGCGCCTCGCGTTCGGCGGTGACGGCGGCGACGATCGCCTGTTCGCGGCTGGAGTAGTAGTTGTTGTAGGTCCGTGGTGAGACTCCGGCGGCCTCCGCGATGTCATCGACGCGCACATGGTCCGGTCCGCGCTCCAGCGCCAGCCGGAGCGCCGCCGCGCGCAACGCCTCCCGGGTGGCCTGCTTCTTCTGCTCGCGCAATCCCGCCCTTCGTGTGGTCACGGGCCCAGCATTCCACAATTGAGTGCGTACGCGCAAAGTTGCGTGCACGCACTTTTTTGGCCTAGCCTCGGTCCCCGTATCCGAGGAACGGGCCATGGAGGACCGAAGCTGTGCGAGCCAAAGGCATGACGTACGACACCGGCTTTGTCCGGAACGGCAAGATTTCCAAAGAGCGCTTCGAGCCGGCGGTGGTCAGGCGTGAGCTGGCCATCATCCGCGACGACCTGCACTGCAACGCCGTTCAGGTCACCGGCGGTGATCCGGCCCGGCTGGAGCTGGCGGCGAGGTACGCCGCCGAGCTCGGGCTGGAGATCTGGTTTTCGCCCTACCCCCTGGAGCTCACGGCCGGCGAGATCATGTCGCTGTTCACCGACTGCGCCCAGCGGGCGGAGCGGCTCAGGACGGCCGGCGCCGAGGTCGTGTTCGTCACCGGCGTCGAACTGACGCTGATGAACAGAGGATTCCTGCCCGGTGACAGCACCGAGGAACGGCTGGGTCTACTGCTGAGCAGACCTGACCGCAGAGAACGGTTCACCGAAGTCAGCGCCCACCTCAACCGGTTCCTCAGCGAGGCGGTCGCCATGGTGCGGGAGCACTTCCACGGCAAGATCACCTACTGCGCCATACCGTTCGAGCGAGTCGACTGGACGCCCTTCGACATCATGTCGCTCGAACTCATCCGGTCCGCCGAGGTCGCCGACCAGTTCCAGGACGGCGTACGCACGCTCGTCGCAGCGGGAAAACCGGTCGCGATCACCGGCTTCGGCGCATCCACCTACCGCGGCGCAGGCGACAGGGGCGCTCGCGGGATGGAGATCGTCGAGTACGACGAGGACACCGGCGAGCCGAGCCGCTTGAACGGCGAGTACGTCCGCGATGAGACCGGTCAGGCCACCTATCTGACCGAGGTGCTGAAGATCTTCGACACCGAAGGCGTCGATGCCACCTTCGTCTTCCTCTTCGCGCTCGACGGCTTCCCGCACCGCCCCGACGGCGATCCCCGCGACGACCTCGACCTCGCCAGTCCTGGCATCGTCAAGGTCCTCCAAGACCGGCACGGCGACACCTATCCCGACATGACGTGGGAGCCCAAGGCCGCCTTCACCGCCGTCGCCGAGCACTACCGCTCACGAACCTGAGCCGGGGGGAATCCACGGCATCTGACGGTCGGTGAAAAATCGGCTCCTCGATCCTGGCGCAAATACGGTCGATAGGTGATACTCGGACAGATAACGCGTGGATCCTTTCTCCTACGGGCCGTAGGCCGGTGAGAGGAGTGGTCGGGTTGCCAGTGGATATGTCGTTCCTGCTCACCGACGACGATTTCTACGAACCCTGGGACACCGCAGATCACGGCACCCGTTACGACGCCGGTTCGCTGCCGGGGAACTGGACCCGCCTGGACTCGGGCGCGTGGACTCACTGGGGGCCGGCCGAGCTCGTCCTCCCAGATCAAGGCTGGAAGGTGCACGTCTCCAGCTCCCTGACCAACGCGCGGTCGGTGCTGGCGGTGGTGTCGGCGGTGTGCGCCGAGTTAGGCGTCCCATTCAAACACCTGGCCGGTCAACGCACCTTCTTACGGGCGCACGAAAAACACGCGAACAGAGTGCAGAGTGGCAAGTTCTGCACCCTTTACCCGCCCACCGAGGAGTGTGCGCATCGGATAATACGAAGGCTCGCTGATGATCTTTCCGGAATCAGCGGGCCTTTCGTGCTCTCCGACCGTCGTTTCGGCACCAGCGAGTGCGTTTCCTACCGTTACGGAGCCTTCCGCGGCCGAATGCGGGTCGATGCGGAAGGCGTTCACGTACCCACCATGACCGGGCCGGACGGTGTGGAGATCGACGACGAGCGCCGGCCGTCGTTCCACCTGCCGCCCGGCGTCTCCGACCCGTTCCGGCAGGCCACTCCGGACGCGGCCGCGGGCCCGGTCATCCTGCACGGCTACACCTACGAGGCAGTGCTGCGGCACAGCAACGCCGGCGGGGCCTACCGGTTCCGCTCCGAGGACGGCGACCAGGTCTTCGTCAAGGAGGCGAAGGCGCACAACGGCTACACCGCCGACGGCGCCGACGCGAAGACACGGCTGAACACCGAGTACCTGGTCTCGCGGATGATCCAGAGCCGCGCGCCGGGCCTGTGCCCGCGGCCGGTGGAGCTCTTCCACCAGTGGGAGCACAGCTTCCTCGTCACCGAGTGGATACCCGGCATGCCGTTGTACCGGTGGATGGTGATCAACAATCCCGCGCTGCACATCGGGCCGGACGCCGCGGAGTTCGTGGCTTACCACCGCCGCTGCCTGTCGCTGCTCGACCAGCTCGACGCGCAGCTGCGCCTCCTGCACGAGCTGGGCTACGTCTTCATCGATCTCAGTCCGACCAACGTGCTCGTCGACGACGACGACCGGGTACGGCTCGTCGACTTCGAGGCGGTGCAGCCGTCCGGGGACGTACGCCGGTTCATGGGCACTCCGGGCTACCTGCACCCGGACGCGCAGTCCGTGGCCAGGCACGATCCGCTGGAACTCGACCGGTACGGCCTGGCCGCCCTGGCGCTGCTGCTCGTGTTCCCGTTACACGAGGTGGCCGAGCGGCACCCGCCGGTCCTCGACCACCTGCACGCCGACCTGACGGAGCTGGCACCGGTCGCCCCGCAGCTGTGGCGGCGGGCCACCGCCTGCCACGACCGGACCGAAGACTCCCGCCTGCCCACGCCGCGTACGGTCCGCGAGGACACCGTCGCCGAGCTGCGCCGGCTCGCCGACCGCACCGCGGACACGCTGGAGGCCATGGGGCGGCCCGGCCACCCGGTGCGCGTCTACCCGACCAACCCGCTGGGCTATGAGACCGACACCCGGGCGCTCGCCGCCGGCACCTCCGGCGTACTGCACGCGCTGCACCGCGCCGGCCGCGCCTGTGACCCGGCCGTCGTCCGGCGGCTGAGAGACGAGGCACTGGCAGCGGCCGAGACCAGCGCGCCCGGTCTGCTCTACGGCACCGCTGGCATCGCCTGCGTGCTGGCGGAGCTGGGACAAGAAGACGCGGCCGGGACCCTGCTCACCTCGGCGGCGGCTCATCCGCTGAACGCCACGTCCGCGACGTACGGCGGTGGCGCGGCCGGTACGGCACTGGGCCTGCTGGCCCACCACCGGCGCACCGGTGAGCAACACTGGCTCGACCTGGCTCAGCGGCTGCTCGACGGCATCCCGGACGGCGACGAGCTCACCTCGTGGTTGAGCCCGGCGCACCGATCCGGGCTGGTCGGCGGGCGGGCCGGGGTGGCACTGGCGATGTACGCCCTGTACCGCCGCACCGGTGACCCTCACCTGTTCACCCGCGGCATGCGGCTGCTGGGAGCCGAACTCGCCTACGCCGAGCCCCTGCCGGTGGACGGCCTGGGGTTCAAGACCACGCTCGCCGACCGTCGCGTCTACCCGTACCTGTTCGCCGGCAGCGCGGGATACGCCGAGGTGCTCTCCCGCTATCTCGCGCACCGTCCGGACGCGGAGTTCGGCGCTGCCGACACCGACCTCGGTGCCGCCGACGTGCTCGAACGCTGCCTGCGCGCCTGCTCGGCCCGCTTCGCCGTGTTCCCGGGGCTGTTCCCCGGCATGGCGGGGCTCGCCGTGACGCTGGCCGGCGCGGGACGGCGGCTTGGCCGGCCCGAGCTCGTCGACGCCGCGTTCACCAGCGCGCGTGGCCTGTTCCGGTACGCGGTCCCGCGCGAGGACGGCGTGGGCTGGCTGGGTGAACCCGGACAGCGGCTGTCGGCCGACCTGTGGTCCGGCTCGGCCGGCATCCTGCTCGCCCTGAGGCAGCTGACGGACTCCGCGCCGGCCCCCCTTGACCCCCTCGACGAACACCTGGCCGCGTCGAGGGGCGCCGTTACTCGCGCGCCAGAGGAAAGGAGTGGTCGCCATGGAGGAGATTCTGCGGTTGCAGGGTGAGGTGGCGATCCAGGAAGAACTGGCCTGCAACGTGCTCACCATGAGCAGCAAGGGCAGCGTCTGCCTGTGATCCCGTGGCCTGCCGGGCGCGGTCGTACCCGTGCCCGGCAGGCTCCCAGCGTCGAGGATGAATCCGCGAGGCGGACCTGCGCCCGCTGGTCACCACTGCTCAGACTGCTCGTCGAGGGCGATGAACCACGTGGCGACCTGGGTACGGGAGGTGAATCCGAACTTGCTCAGAATGTGCTCGACGTGGCCCTCCGCCGTACGCTTCGCGATCACGAGTCTCCCGGCGATCTCCTTGTTGCTCAAGCCCTGCGCGATCAGCTCTGCGACCTCGTACTCCCTCGGCGTCAGCACCGATGGTGGCGACGCGGCCCGCTGCGCCGGGGCTGGCCCGGCCGGGTCCGGCGAGCCGCCGGCGGAGGACCGCGCGGCCTCATCGGACGGCTTCTCCTCTCCCAGCGCGTACGTGTAGCCCTGGGCGAAGTCGAGGCCGGCGCCGCGCCGGAACTCCCGCTCGAACGCCTCGTCGCCCAATGCCTGTCGCAGTGAGGCCTCGCAGCTGCCGTGGGCGTCCAGGTACGGCCGGTACCCGGACAGCGACAGTCCCATCGAACGGCGGAATGTGGCCGCGATGCCGAGGACTCGCGCCGCGTACTCGTGCGGGCCCTCGACGGCCGCGATCCAGGCCAGACCCTCCAGACTCCAGGCCGAGCAGAAACGGTAGCCGAGCGACCGGTCAAGGCGCAGGGCCTCGCGGTACAGCTCGGCGGCGCGCGTGTCGTCCTCCGCCCGCCAGCAGTGGATGGCGTGCACCCACAGGCCCATCGAGACCTCGGCGAGCGCTCCGGCGTCCTCGGCCCACCGGCGGCACTCGACCGCGAAGGTGGCGGCACGCTCGTCCCCGAGAAAGGCTGCGGCGATCGCGAGGTTGAAGGCGCCGAGGAACCCGTGCGCGCCGTCGCCCGCCCGCAGTACCTCTGCGGTGTGCCCGCGGTACCAGCCGCGCGCCCGTTCCAGCAGGCTGACCGCGGACGCGTAGTCCCCCGACAGCAGCGCGAGCCGTCCGGCGACGACGTCCGTGAACGCACGCGCCCGGTCGTCTCCGTCTCTGTCGGCGTAGTCACGGCACTCCGCGACCAGCGGCGCGGCGGCCACGACGTCGCCCTGCATCAGCGCGAACAGCCCTTCCTGCGACAGCGCGCGGAACCTCTCGGCATTCGGCGCCGGATATCGTTCGAGCAGGCGGTCGTACCAGTGGCGGGCCTCGCCGAGGGCGCCGCCGAACACCCAGTAGCCGTGCAGCGCGGACACGATGACCAGCCCGGACTCGGCCTCGCCGGGCTCTCCTACGCTGAAGTCCAGCGCGACCTGGAAGTTCGCCAGATCTCGGCTCAGCTCGGTGAAACGCTCCATCTGGGCGGCGCCGAACCAGTCCGCCTTGGCCCGCAGAGCACGGCGCAGGTAGTGGTCGCGGTGCCGGCGGCGTACGGCCGCGACCTCCTGCGCACCCTGCTCGAACAGTCGTTCGTTACCGAATTGGCGGATGGTCTCCAGCAGACGGTAGCGCGACCGACCGTCCCGCATGTCGTGGATCACGACCGACTTGTCGATCAGCCCGGACAGGAGCTCGATCACGTGCTCTTCGGTGATCGGCCGCCCGCCGCACACGGCCTCGACCGCGTCGAGCGTGAAGCCGCCTGAGAACACCGAAAGCCGCGCCCACAGCAGCTGCTCCTCCGGCGAGCACAGGCTGAAGCTCCAGTCGACGGTGGCCCACAACGTCTGGTGCCGCGGCAGGGCCGTACGGTAGCCGCCGGCGAGGAACACGAACCGATCGTCCAGACGCTCCACGATCTGGCCGGGCGACAGGACGCGCAACCGTACGGCGGCCAACTCGATCGCCAGCGGAATGCCGTCGAGCCGCCGGCACAGCTGCGCGATCGCGAGCTGGTCGGCCGCGCCGACGCTGAAGCCCGGCACCACGGCGCTCGCCCGTTGCGTGAACAGTTGCCCGGCCTCGCTCCGGTACACGTCCACGACGACCTGTCCGTCGATCTCCGGCACGGTCAGCGGCGGCACCGCCAGGACGATCTCGCCGCGCATGCGCAACGATTCGCGACTCGTGGCGAGTATGCGCACGTCCGGAACCGCCTCGAGCAGCCCGTCCATCAGCTCCGCGCAGGCGTCGAGCAGGTGCTCGCAGTTGTCCATCACCAGGAGCAGCCGCTTGTCGGTCAGGTAGGCGGCCAGGCTCTCGGCCGACGGGAGGATCGACTGGTCGCGCATTCCCAGGACCCGCGCCACCGTCCTGGCCAGCAGCCCCTCTTCTCGGAGGGTGTCCAACTGCACCAGCCAGGCCCCGTCCGGGAAGGCGCGCCGTACCTCCGCCGCCACCCGCAGCGCCAACCGTGTCTTCCCGACTCCCCCGATTCCGGTGAGCGTCAACAGGCGGGTTTCGGTCAGCAGACGCTTGGCCTCCGACACCTGGTGCCTGCGGCCGACGAACGCCGTCGCGTCCACCGGGAGGTTGCCCTTGACCTGGGTGGACAACCCTCTGGCCATACCTCATCATAGAACGCGAAGCGGGTGATGGGGGAGAGACACCGCGGCGCGCGCTCAGCCGGGCCGCCCGCCCGCCGAGTCGGTGAGCACGGGCGTGGCCAGCGGTCCGCCGAGATCATCGATCGCCGTGGCCTTTACGTGATGTGGGTGACCGGCAACGGCGCCTGGCAGGGCCCAGTCGCTGCCTCACCGCTTCCGCGTGCGCCGTAGCGGCGGCCAGCGCAGCCCCACACTCGATGAAGCGGACCACCCGAATTGACCTCGGCCCGCAGCTTGTCCTCATGGGCCGAGCAAGATCGCGCTAGATCCTCTACTCGTCAACTCTAGGTTGACGAACCCATGCGTCAATCTATGGTTGACGCATGGAGAATCCAGTCCAGATGACTAACCAAGTCCGGCTCGACGACTTGATCGAGGCCATCAAGAAGGTGCATCCCGATGTACTCGACCAACTCTCCGATGCGGTCATCGCCGCTGATCACCTCGGCGAAGTGGCCGACCATCTGATCGGTCACTTCGTGGATCAGGCCAGGCGCTCGGGCGCGTCCTGGACCGAAATCGGCAAGAGCATGGGGGTCACCAAGCAGGCGGCTCAGAAGCGCTTTGTCCCTAAGGACCCGGGCCAGCAGGCGGCGATGGACCCCAGCCAAGGATTCGGCCGGTTCACCCTGCGGGCCAAGAACGTCGTGATGGCGGCGCAGAACGAGGCACGCGCGGCGGGCAACGACGAGATCCGCCCGGAACATCTGGTTCTCGGTCTCCTGGCCGAACCGGAAGCGCTGGCGGCGAAGGCGATCGTGGCGCAGGGCGTACCGCTGGACACCGTCCGGCAGAACACTGCTGCCGCCCTGCCGTTCGCGGCTGATCAGGTACCAGACCTCATCCCCTATGACGCGCAAGCGAGAAAGGCGTTGGAACTCACGTTCCGCGAGGCCCTGCGGCTGGGCCACAACTACATTGGGACCGAGCACATCCTGCTCGCGCTGCTGGAACGCGAAAACGGCGAAGGTGTGCTCGCTGAAGCCGGCATCGACAAGGCGGTCGCCGAAGCCAACATCGCCGAAGCCCTAGCCGCCCTCCAAGCGGATTAAGAGTCGGCGGTACGGAGTCAGGCGGGTCTATCCGGCGCCGGTGTGGTTCATGAGTATTTTCAGTACGGCCTTCTCCGCCGGGCCTTGGGTGGCGAGTTCGCCCATGACGCGGTCCTTGCCGAGGTCGGCGAGCGAGTTTTTGATCGTTGAGCCCTGTTCGTAGAGTTCGATCACCCGCGGGTCGATGTAGGAGGCTCGGGCGATGGCGGGGGTGTTGCCGAGGTAGTCGGCGACCTCGCGTACGACGCGGGCGACCGCGCGCTTGCGGGCGCTGGGGGTTTCGGCGGTCTCGGAGACGGCGACGCCGACGGCCGCGAGAACGGTCGCGTGCCACGTACGGAAGTCCTTGGCGGTGAAGTCTCCGCCGGAGACCTCGCGGAGGTAGTCGTTGATGTCGCCGGCCGTCACGTCGTGCCAGCGCCGCCGGCCATCGCGGTATGCCAGCAGTTCGCCATCGCCGCTCCGGCGTCGCTTGAGCGACTTGACCACCGCCAGGACCCGGCCGTCGACGACGGCCTGTTCGCGGTGCTTGGAGCCCTTGGCGACGTAGTCGAAAATGAGCGCCCCGCCCCGGGAGCACACGACGTGTTCGCGGCGAATGGTCGCGAGGCCGTACGTGCCGTTCTCCGCGGTGTACTCCTCGCCGCCCGGCCGGAAAAAGCCCAGGTCGATCAGGCGGATCGCGGCCGCGAGCACTCTGTTCCGGCCGAGACCCGAGCCGTCCAGATGGTTCTCCACCGTCTTACGGACACGAGGGAGTGCGGCACCGAATCCCAGCACCCTGTCATGCTTTTCATGGTCCCGCTGCTCGCGCCACAGGTCGTGGTAGCGGTACTGCCGCCGGCCCGCGACATCGGTGCCGACAGCCTGGATGTGGCCATCGGCATCGGGGCAGATCCACACGTCCTGCCAGGCGGGCGGGATTACCAGCGCCTTGATGCGAGCGAGGGTCTCATACTCGGCGGCCGGGACGAAACCCTCGCGAGGATGCTCGGACCCCTGTCCGACCAGGAGCGCGACGTACTCGCCGGGCTCGCCGGCCGCGTGCTCGGCCAGGTCGAGCGCGACCGTGACGCCGCCGACCGCGCGTGCCGGTTGTGCCGCTGGCCGAGCTGCGAACCGGATTGCCCCGTCGACCAGAGCGTGGGCAGCCGATGACCACGCCACATCTGTGGCCGTCTGCGTGCTTCACCTCTCGGAGCGTGACCGGATGAGCGGGCAGACGGTCTCCACCAGATCCTCGATTCTGCGCGTTCCGGGCGTGCCGCGGCTCACGCTGGCGCTGCTGCTGTCCAACAGCGCCGACCAGTTCTCGATGCTCGCCCTGGTCTGGTTCGTGTTGCGGCAGACCGGCTCCGCCAAAGCGACGGGTGCGGTCGTCGTGTGCGCCACGGCGCCCGCGCTCATCACCTCGCCGTGGGCAGGAGCGTTGCTGGACCGCCGGCACCCGCAGACACTGATCGCCCTCGACAACGTCGCGCGAGCCGGGTGCCTCGCCGTGATCCCGCTGCTGTACCGGCTGCACGCGCTCAGCATTCCGGTCATCCTCGTCGTCACCGCACTCACCGGGATGCTGGCGCCGCTCACCTACTCCGGCACGCGGGTTCTGCTGCCGCGTCTGGTGCCCGCCCGCTCCCTGCCCGCCGCGAACGGGTTCCTCGCCATCGGCGACCAGATCCCGTACCTGCTCGGGCCGGCAACCGCGGGTGTGATCGTGGCACGGATCGGCGGGCCGGCCGCCCTGCTGATCCCGGCCTGCGCACTCCTCGTCGCCGGGCTCCTCGGCCTGGGGGTCCCGGCGGGGCGCGGCGCTCCGGCCGCCTCCGAACGCGAGCGGCAGGGACGCATCCGGGACGGAATCGGCGAGCTCTGGCGCAACCCGGCGCTACGCGCCCTGACGATCCTCACGCTCACGTACTACTTCGCGTACGGGCCGCTGGAGCCGTCCTTGCCGATGTACGTACGCAGTGACCTGCACGGAGGTGCCGGGGCGTACGGCCTGATGTGGGGGACCTTCGGCGTCGGGGCCCTGGCGGGGCTGGTGCTCGCCAAGCCGCTCTCGAGGTTCCGTCCAGGCATGGTCAACGCCGCCGGGGCCATCGCATGGGGTGTGATCGTCGCGCCGCTGGCCCTTGTCCACCAGCTGCCGGTGGCGATGGCGCTGTTCTTCGGCGGCGCCTTCGTATGGGCCCCGTACACGGCGGTGGAGATCTCGGTGATCCAGCGGCTGGTCCCGGCCGCACGCCATGGCGTGGTCATCGGCACCCGCCGGGCCCTGCTGGTCGCCGCCTTCCCGGCCGGCGCCGCCGTCGGCGGCACTCTCACCACCCCCGGCAACGCCCACCTCGTCCTCGCCGTCTCAGCTCTGGCCTGCACCGCCGTCGGCCTGTGCTGCCTGACCTCCCGCGAGCTCCGCGCCGTACCCCCCTCCACCCGCGATGACTGACCTGACCCTCGAGCGCGCCGGCGGACGTCCTGGCCCCGATGGCCGCCTGGACCCGGATCGGATGTCGGGCTCCTTGCGGCGGAGGCGGTCCTCCAGCGGCTCGCGGATCGCGCTCGGTCTGTCGTCGCCTCCTCAGAGGGCGCGGAGCGCCGGGAGTAGCTCGCGCTCGGCCCAGGTGATGAACTCCTGCTGCTGCCCGCCGCCGATCTGTACGAGGGCGAGCTCGTCGAAGCCGGCGTCGATGAAGGGCTTGATCTTCTCGACGTGCTCGCCGACGTCCGGTCCGCACGACAACTGCTCGGCGACCTGCTCCGGGGTCACGAACTGGGCGGCCGACTCGAAGGCGGGCGGACCGGACAGCTCGGTGTTCACCGCCCAGCCGAGGCCGAACCAGCGGAACTGCTCGTGTGCGCGCTCCACCGCGGCATCGCGGTCGGCGTCGTAGGAGACCGCGACCTGCCCCACCCGCGGCCTGCCCGCACCGCCGGCGGCGTCGAACATCTCACCGAGCTCGGGCCTCGGCTCCGTGGAGATCATGAGATCCGCCTTCTCCCCCGCCAGCCGGCACGAACGCTTGCCGGACACCGCGAGCCCGATCGGCACGCGCGTCTCGGGCAGGTCCCACAACTTGGCCTGCTCGACGTCGAAGTGCGTGCCGCGAAGGCTGACGTTGCCTCCGTCGAACAGCGCCGAGATCACATCGAGTGCCTCGGCGAGCATCTCGTGGCGTACGCCGGTCATCGGCCACCCCTTGCCGACGACGTGCTCGTTGAGATTCTCCCCCGCGCCCAGCCCGAGCCGGAACCGCCCACCCGAAAGGATCTGCACGGTCGCGGCCTTCTGCGCCACGACGGCCGGGTGATATCGCATGATCGGGCAGGTCACGAAGGTCATCAGCCCGATCCGCTCCGTGGCCTGGGCGGCCGCTCCCAGGATCGACCAGGCGTAGCCGGAGTGACCCTGCGACGTCAGCCACGGCTGGTAGTGGTCGCTGATCACGGAGAAGTCGAAGCCGGCCTCTTCGGCCGACCGGACATCGCGGACAAGCTGGTCGGGTGCCGCCTGTTCGCACATCATCGTGTAACCGAACGCGGTCATCGGCGTCTCTTCCTCCCTGCGCCCGGCCCGGGACGGTCGCCCAGGTGGCGTACAGCGCCGCTACCCCGGCCTCCCGACGACAAACGACCCGCCGGCACGACCGATCCGTCTCAGTGGTCGCCGGACGTCACGCGGCCGGGGTTTGGCAGCGAGTCGAGCAGGGCGCGGGCGACCTCGCGGAGCTTCGTGTTGGTGTCCTGGGAACAGCGTACGAGCCGGCCGAACACCTCGTCCGCGGTGATCGTATGCCGAGCCATCAGCACGCTCACCGGCCCCACCGTGAATTCGGACGCCGCTGTGCCTCAGCCATCACCCGAAGAGCCCGTTGACGAATGAGGAGTCCTCGACCGCGCTCGGGCCCGCTGACGGGTCCTTCCCGGGTTGCCGTCTTGCGGGTCCCGGAGGAACCTTCCTCCGTACCGGGGACGTCTTAACTGGCATGTTCGCGATATTGACCGGGCTCGGCCTGTCCGCATCGGCCGGTCTGAACGCCTATATCCCGATCCTGGTGGTCGGCCTGCTCGCTCGCTTCACCGACGTGATCGCGCTGCCGCATCAGTTCGCGTGGATGAGCGGCGGATGGGCACTCACGGTGGTGGCAGTCCTGCTCGCCGCGGAGGTCGTTCTCGACAAGGTCGCCGTCGTCGACCATGTCAACGACGCGATACAGACGTTCGTACGGCCTACGGCCGGCGGCGCGGTCTTCGCCGCCTCCGACGCGGCCGCGCGCATCGACCACTCCGGATGGATGACCGATCATCCCTGGGTGGGCTGGGTGCTGGGCGTCGTCGTCGCGTTCTGCGTACACGTCACGAAGGCCGGCGCGCGTCCCGTCGTCAACGTCAGCACGGTCGGCGTCGGAACCCCCTTCGTGAGCGCGGCGGAAGACACGATGTCACTGGGGATGAGCCTGGCCGCGCTCTTGGCCCCCGCACTCGTCATCGTGTTCCTGGTCGTGCTGGTCCTGATCGGATGGCGCCTGGCACGAATGATCCGCAAACGACGCAACCGGAGAGCGTTCGCACGCGGCGCTTCCTGAGACATCCGCTTCAACGGCCGGCGCGAATGGCGCACGACAACGGCGTCCCGATCAACGATCTACGCGAGTGACCTGCCGCGTTTGGGCGACCAGGTCAGCCGCCATGTTCTGGATGCCGCGGAGCCCCGGTGCGACGGCCCGTACGGACCGTCGCGCCGGGGTCTCGCGTACGAGGGGTTGGGGTCAGTCTCCGGTGTTGCTCGCCCAGACCGGGTGGCGGTTGCTGTTGTAGATGACGAGGTTGCCGTCATCCTGTACGGCGAGGTAGGAGCCCTTGTGCCACGTGCCCGAGGCCCAGACCGGAGCGCCTCCGCCGGTGTAGACCACGAAGTTACCGTCCTCCTGGAAGACGGCGGACTCGCCTCGGCTCCAGGAGTTCGGGGCCTGCCACGCCGCCCTGCCGTCCTTGTAGAGCACCAGGTTGCCGTCCTGCTGGAGTCGCAGGATGGCTCTGCCGTTCCCCGAGGTCCATGCCTGGTTGCGGTGCAGCGTGGCGCGCGGCCGGATGATCGTGTCGTGCCGCTGGTGTGCGCTGAGGCGGTCGATCGCCTGGGCGGTGCCGGCGGCCGCGCCGCCCGCGAGGGCCAGGCCGGCGGTCATGGTCGCGACGCAGACTGAGCTGCGGAGTTTGAACATATGTGTCGCTCCTTGTGGTCCGTGGTGCCCTGTTGCGAGCACACGATGGAAGCTCTGCGTATGCAATCAAACACATTAAGTAATGTCCATGAGGTGCGCTGAGGCAGCTGACAGGTGTGTCCGCGCAGGTCATGACCTTGTGGCCGGCGGGGCGGGTCGGAAGCGGACCGGCGCGGGTAAGCGCGCGCGAGCATCGGCCGTCAGGTGCAGGGCGTGCGGTCTCCCGAGGCCGGCTTTCGGAGGGTGAAGCGGTCGAGTCGCCGGTAGTCGGGCGAACCGAGCGTGGCGCCGTAGTGGGTGACGGTGATCTGGGTGAACCCGCCCGGTACGCGCGGCTCGAAGTCGAAGACGGCGAAGCCGTACGGACGTCGCAGGTCGCGGTAGGCCGACCAGGGCGCGGGTTCGGTGGTGGTGAGAGGCTCGCGGCGGCGTTGCGGGTCGCCCGGGCCGACGGCGTAGAGGACGACGCCGTCATGGGGGCGGTCGAAGGCGTACGGCGGGGTGCTGTTGGGCTGTCCGCCGCCGCCGATGGTCATGTGCACCGTGCCCTTGGTGGTGTCCATGACCAACGGGTCGGTGGCGCGCGGCGCGGGGGTGAGCAGCGACGCGCCCGGCAGGACGCCCCTCACGGGGAAGGTTCGCTCGAAGTGGTGTTCGTGGCCCGCGACGACGAGGTCGACTCCGTACCGGTCGAACAGCGGGAGGAGTGCCTGGCGGATGCCGAGGTCCGCGCCGTTGTAGTGCGCCGACGACATGGCGACCTGGTGCATGCAGACGATGATCCAGTCGATGGCGCGGTCGGCGTCGGTGGCGCGGAGCGTGCGCTCGAGCCAGGCCTGCTGCTTGCCGCCGCTGTAGCCGCGGATATAGGGATTGTGGCCCGTTGACCGGTAGCCGGGGACGTTGTCACGCCGGTACGGGTTGAAGCCGCCGTCCTGCAGGCACACGTCGTCGTTGCTGATGGAGATCACCCGGATGGGGCCGGCGGTGAAGGCGTACCAGTTGCCGGCGAACTCCGGCGATCCGTTGCCGGGCAGGATGAACCGGGTCCGGTACGACGCGAAGCCCTGCGGGCCGTTGCCGACCTCGTTCTCGTGGTTTCCGAGGCAGGGCATCCAGGGGCGGTCGCGTGCCGAGCGCTGGTTGTTGGCGAAGAAGGCGCGCCAGGTGCCGGGCGGGTCGTCGCTGACGTTGGCGTAGCACAGGTCGCCGTTGAGCAGGTGGAACAGCGGGTCAAGGCCGTTGACCGCGTCGACGACGTAACCGGCGTTGGGCGTGCGCGGGCCAAGGCCCCGGCCGACCTTCACGGGCACGGACTGGTCGCCGAAGCTGGTGAAGCGGAAGCCACGCGAGCGCCCGCGCGGCGCGGTGCGGAAGGATCCGCCGGGCGACGCCGGCGCGCCACGGTGGGTGACCTGGTAGTCGTAGCGGGTGCCGGCGGCGAGGCGTGGCAGGACGGCGTGGTAGGTGAAGACCGTCTCTCCGGTGAGTGCCTCGGTGTAGACGCGCTCTTCGGCGTCGACCCGCGAACCCAGCCCGTACGCGGGCCGGCCGAGCCGCACCTCCGGGCGGGCGACCCGCTGCGGCGCCGCCCACGACACCGCGATCTCCGACGACGCGTCCGCGCCGAACTGCAGGTGCAGTTGCTCCGGAGCCGGTGCCCCGGCCGCATCGGGGGTGGTCACCAGGGCGACGGTGTCCGAGCGGGCCAGCAGCGGCGTCGCGAGCGCCAGGCCGCCCGCCCCGCGCAGGAGCCGTCTCCGTGAGAGGTCCGCGGGTGATCCGCGCTCGGCCAAACGTGGCTCCTCGCCTCGGATCGGGACAGCGAACGGCATCCCCGACCGTACGCCATCGGCGCCCAGCACGCATTCCTCGGATCGCCAATGGGTTTTCATTTCCTTTCTTGTCGAACATACGCATGAAAGCAGCTGAAAAATTCGCCGCGATAATTGCCGCATAAACGCACCCGACGTATGTTGTCGGCACTCCAGGAATACCGCGACAGGAGTATCCGTGCGACGAATCATGTGCCCAACCCGGCTTCCGCTGCGTGTCCTCGCCGGAGTGATCACCGCGGTCTTGGCCGTGGCCCTCGCGGCGCCCGCCTCGGCCGCCGTGGCGGCCACCGTCTCGGTCGACGCGGGCCGGGTGCTGAACGCGATACCGCCGGCGGCGTTCGGCATGAACGTGGCCGTCTATGACGGGCTGATGAATGACGCCCCCGTTCCCGGCCTGTTGCGCGACGCCGGCATCGGCGCGGTGCGCTATCCGGGCGGCTCGTACGCCGACATCTACCACTGGAAGACCAACACGGCCGACGGCGGATACGTGGCGCCGGGCACCGACTTCGACTCGTACGCGGGCACCGTACGGTCGGCGGGCGCGCAGTCCATCGTCATCGCCAACTACGGATCCGGCACGCCGCAGGAGGCGGCGGACTGGGTGCGGTACGCCAACGTGACCAAGGGCTACGGCGTGAAGTACTGGGAGGTGGGCAACGAGGTCTACGGCAACGGCGAGTACGGCGCCTCGTGGGAGAACGACACCCACTCCAGCAAGAGCGCGACCACGTACGCCCAGAACCTGCTCCAGTACGCGTCCGCGATGAAGGCGGCCGACCCCGGCATCAAGGTCGGCGCGGTGCTGACCACGCCCGGCAGTTGGCCGGACGGGATCACCGGGCCGGGTGACAGTGCCGACTGGAACCACACGGTCCTGTCGATCGCCGGATCAAAGATCGACTTCGTGGTCGTGCACTGGTACCCGGGCGGCAGCGACCCCGTCGACCTGCTGACCAAGCCGCAGTCGCAGATCGCCGGCATCACCGCCACGCTGCGCTCGCTGATCGGCCAGTACGCCGGCGCGAACGCACCGAACGTCGGCATCGCCGTCACCGAGACCAACTCCACCATCGACAAGGACACCCACCCGGCCGCGCTGTTCGCGCCGGATGACTACCTGACATGGCTGGAGAACGGCGCGTTCAACGTCGACTGGTGGAACCTGCACAACGGCTCCGGCGGCGGCAGCACCGACGTCGGCGGCGCTCCCGACTACGACGACGAAGGGGTGCTGTCCAACGGCTCCGGCAGTGAGCCGGCCGCCGAGACCCCGTTCGCGCCGTACCACGGCATCCAGTTGCTCACCAGGCTGGGCGCGCCGGGCGACGCCCTCGTACGCGCCGGCGCCGACCGGCCGCTCCTGACCGTGCACGCGGTCAAGCGGAGCGACGGAGACGTGGACCTGCTGTTCGTCAACAAGGACCCCGGCAACGCGTACACGGCGAACATCTCCTACAGCGGCTTCACCCCCTCCTCCGCCACGCCCACGGTCTACACCTACGCGCGGAACGCCGCAGCGATCACCTCGGCGGCCACCGGCACCGCGACCACCCAGACCATCCCCGCCTACTCCCTGGTCGTCGTGCAGTTGCATCACGGCGCCGGCGGCGGCGGGTCCTGCCGGGTGAGTTACACGAAGAACGAGTGGCCCGGCGGCCTCACCGCCGGCCTCACCGTCACCAACACGGGCACCGGCCCGATCGACGGCTGGACGCTGGCGTTCGCCTTCCCCGGCGACACCAGGGTGACCAACGCCTGGAACGCCGTCGTGACGCAGAACGGCGCCGCGGTGACCGCGAAGAACGCCCCGTACAACGGCACCATCGCGGCGGGCGCGAGCGTCTCCTTCGGCTTCCAGGGCACCTGGACCAGCGCCGACGCCGCCCCGGCCGCCTTCACCCTCAACGGCGCGGCCTGCACGACATAGTCGCGGGAGACGGTACGACCCGCGTCAGATCCGGTCCCGGCCCGTATTACGGTCGCCCGTCTTGGTCGTACGGCTCCTGCCAGCCGTGATCCCGGTCGGATACCCGGCACGCCGACCGGCAAACGAACGGGTCGCGCTGATCAGGTACCCCGGCGACGCACCGGTATTTCCCGCGGCTCCATCGCGGCATGGGGCCGATGACCGGGGGTAGGCGAGGTCAGGTCATGCAGGGACGTACTCAATCGACCAAGAGGGTGTTTCGATGGCGGTAGATCCGGCTGCTCGCGTCGTGGTGGTGACCGGCGCCAGCGGAGGCATCGGCCGGGCGACGGCCACGTTGTTCGCCGCGGAGGGTGCGAAGGTCGCGTTGCTGGCGCGCGGGGAGGCCGGGCTGGTCGCCGCCGCCGAGGACGTACGGGCGGCGGGCGGGCAGGCGCTGCCCATCCCGACGGACATGGCCGACTACGCGCAGGTACGCGCCGCCGCCGAGCGCGTCGAGGCCGAGCTCGGGCCGATCGACGTGTGGGTCAACGTGGCGTTCAGCTCGGTCTTCGCCGAGTTCGTCGACATCGAGCCGGAGGAGTTCAAGCGGACCACCGAGGTGACCTACCTCGGGTTCGTGTACGGCACGAAGGTCGCGCTCGACCTCATGCTGCCGCGCGACCGCGGCACGATCGTGCAGACCGGCTCGGCTCTGGCGAAACGCGGGATTCCGCTCCAGTCGGCGTACTGCGGCGCCAAGCACGCCGTACAGGGCTTTCACGAGTCGCTGCGCACGGAGCTGCTGCACCGGGGGACCAACGTACGCGCGACGATGGTGCACATGCCCGCGGTCAACACGCCGCAGTTCGACTGGGTCGAGTCGCGGCTGCCGAACCACGCGCAGCCAGTGCCGCCGATCTACCAGCCCGAGGTGGCCGCACGCGCGCTCGTGCACGCCGCCGCGCATCCGGAGCGGCGGGAGTACTGGGTCGGCGGCAGCACGGTGGCGACGCTGCTCGCCAACCGGGTCATTCCCGGCCTGCTGGACCGCTACCTCGCACGTACGGGGTTCACGTCCCAGCAGACCGACGAGCCGCGCGACCCGGACCAGCCGGCGAACCTCTGGCGGCCCGCGGACGGCAAGGACGGCCACGACTTCGGCGCGCACGGCCGTTTCGACGACCGGGCGCACGCGCACAGCCCGCAGCTGTGGGCGGCGCAGCACCGCGGCGTGCTGGCGATGGCGGCCGGCGCGGCGCTCGGCCTGGCCGGGCTGGGCCTGCTGCGCGGCGGCACCTGATGAGGCTCATGCCGCTGGCCCGCCTGGCCTGGGGCGGGCTGCTCGCCGGAGCCCCAGGCCTCGTGCTGGGCACCGTCACCGGCGGCCCGGCCACGCGCTCACAGACGCGGGTGCTGCGCGTCCTCGGTGTACGGCATCTGCTGCAAGGCTCGCTCGACCTCGCACGGCCCACGCCGGCCGTGCTGCGGTCGGGCGCGGCGGTCGACCTGCTGCACGCAGTCACGTGCGCCGGCGCGGTCGCGTTCTGGCCCGAGTGGCGGCGCGTCGCCGCGCTCGACGGGACCGGCGCGGTCGGCTTCGCCGCGGGCGGCTTCCTCAGGAGTCGGCGCCGATAAAGACGCACATCCGCCCCTTTTCGGGGTAAAGGACGCGGATGACGGACAAGGCAACGAGTGATCTCTGGTGGAAAGACGCGGTCGTGTACTGCGTGGACGTGGCGACCTGGCTGGACTCCGACGGTGACGGGATCGGGGATCTGGCCGGGCTCACCCGGCGGCTCGACTACCTCAGCGGGCTCGGCGTCAACTGCCTGTGGCTGATGCCGTTCTATCCGTCCCCGCTGGGCGACGACGGATACGACATCACCGACTACTACGCGGTCGACGAGCGGTTCGGCACACTCGGCGACTTCGTGGAGATGGTCCGTACGGCGAGCAACCTCGGCATCCGCGTGCTCGTCGACCTGGTGCTCAACCACACGAGCGACCAGCACCCGTGGTTCCCCAAGCGCCGCGACTTCTACGTGTGGAGCGACCACCAGGAGAGCGAGCCGGACGTGGCGTTCCCCGGCGAGCAGGACAGCACGTGGTCCTACAACGAAGAGGCCGGCGCGTGGTACATGCACCGCTACTACGACTTCATGCCGGACCTCAACATCACGCATCCCGACGTACGCGACGAGATGAACAAGATCCTCGGCTTCTGGCTGGAGCTGGGCATCTCCGGGTTCCGTGTCGACTCCCTTCCCCTCCTCATCGAGACGATGGGCACCGACGCCCACGACAACCCCATCACCTACCTGCGGTCGCTGGTGGAGTTCATGGGCCGGCGGCGCGGGGACGCGATCTTCCTCGGTGAGGCGAACGTCTCGCCGGAGGAGCAGCAGAGCTACCTCGGCATGGACGGCGGCGACGGGGTGCAGATGCTCTTCGACTTCCGCAGCTGCGCCGCGCAGTGGCTGTCCCACGCGCGTGCCGACGCACGGCCGATCGAGGAGGCGCTACGCAGCCGGCCCGCGTACCCGCAGCACGGTCAGTACGCCAACTTCTGCCGGCACCACGACGAGCTCAACCTCGGCCTGCTGAGCGACGACGAGCGCGAGGAGGTCTTCGCTGCGTTCGCGCCGGAGGAGACGCACCGCGTGTACGACCGCGGCATCCGCCGGCGGCTCGCCCCGATGCTCGGCAACGACCCACGGCGCATCCGGCTCGTCCTGGCCCTTACCTTCGCGCTGCCGGGCACTCCCGTCCTCCTGTACGGCGACGAGATCGGCATGGGCGAGGACCTCTCGCTGCACGGCCGTCTCGCCGTACGGTCGCCGATGCAGTGGTCCGCGCGTGCGAACGGCGGCTTCTCCCCGGCCGATGAGCTCTATCGGCCGATGCACGCCGACGGAG
Source organism: uncultured Actinomycetota bacterium (assembly GCA_963799975.1). Classification (GTDB taxonomy): domain Bacteria; phylum Actinomycetota; class Actinomycetes; order Streptosporangiales; family Streptosporangiaceae; genus Actinoallomurus. The sequence continues at coordinate 60,320 of CAWCZF010000007.1, forward strand.
AGTACGGCTACCACGAGGTCAACGTGGCCGACCAGCGGCAGGACCCCGACTCGCTGTCCGCCTGGACGACGCGGGCGATCCAGGTACGGCGGGAGAGCCCGGAGATGGGCTGGGGTGAGTGGGAGATCCTGAACCTCGGCGACCACCGCGTCCTGGGGCTGAGCTACCGCTGGCGCGAGGGCCGGGTCCTCACCCTGCACAACCTGTCGGCCGACGACGTACGGGTGAGCCTGCCGGACGACCTCGACCTCGCCCCCGGCGAGGAGATCCGGCAGATGTTCGGGGCGGACCCGGACGGCGCCGGTAAGGAGATGGACCTCGCGGGCTACGGATACCGGTGGCTCCGCGTCTTCGACGGGCACACCACCACGGCCGTCTTCTGAGGAGTCCCCGCAGCGCCCGTCACGGCCGGCGGCCGGCGGGCGGCGCGGGGGTGCGCGACCGTCGGTCGTCTCCCCTTCGAGCACGCGAAACCGGGCCCGGTGGCGTACGGGCCCGGTTCTCGTCGCGGCTGGATCAGGTGGCGAGGAACGTGCGCACCGCGGTGAGGGTCGCGGTGTCGGTCAGGTACCCGATGTGGGTCTGGCAGGCCACGTTGTTGTTGGTGGCGCCGTTCAGCTCCGTGCTCGTGTAGGGGATGATCACTCCGTCGCAGGCGGAGTACCAGGTCGCGTACCGCGTGCTGCCCGGCGTCTCGTCGCCCGAGGTCACCGTGCGGATGAAGGACGAGCCGGGGACCATCTCCACGCACGAGACGTTGAACGTGCAGGCCGCGGCGGACGTCGTGCCGTGGTTCGCGCCGGCGATCGACGCGAGGTGCCGCACGTACGGCTGACCGCCGAGCTCCTTGATGTACCAGTCGCTCACCAGCCCGCCCATGGAGTGGTTCACGATGTCGACCTGGGACGCTCCCGTACGCGACAGGACCTGCCGGACGTAGGACGCCAGCCCGGCCGCGCTGGTCTTGTTGGACTGGGCCCAGTTGTACTGGTAGGCGAACAGCTCGCCGCTGCTGTAGCCGCCGGCCTGGAAGACCGCCTCGGCGGTGGTCCAGTTGGAGGCGCTGCCGGTGTAGCCGTGGACGAAGACCACGGGGGTGTGGGTGGCCGCGTTCGCGGTGCCGGTCTGTGCGGCCGACAACCCGCACGTGACGGCGGCGAGAACGGCCGCGAGGAAGATGCCGAGAGATCGGCGCATGGGTCCTCCTGGCTGGGGACTGGCTGGGGCTGGCTGGGACGGATGCCCGAAGTCTCATCCGCCTGCCGGCGCGCCGCATCGGCGAAATCACCAGTCCTCACGTCAGCCGAAGAACCGCGCCAGCTCGACGCGGGAGCGGATACCGAGCCGTACGAAGACGTTCCGCAGGTGGTGGTCGACGGTGCGGTGTGACAAGACGAGCCGCGCCGCGATCTCCCGGTTCGTGGCGCCCTCGGCCGCCAGCCGGGCGATCTGGCGCTGCTGCGTGGTCAGCTCCCCGGCGCCCTTCGACGCGGAAGGCGGCGCGGTCTCCCCCGAGGCGCGCAGCTCGGCGCGCGCGCTGCGGGTCCAGTGCTCGGCGTCGTAGTACTCGAAGATCTGAAGGGCGTTGCGCAGGTGCTCGCGTGCCGCGCGCGGCTTGCGCCCGCGGCGGAGCCGGTGCCCGTACAGGAGCTCGGTACGTGCCAGCTCGAACGGCGAATCGCCGCGCCGGTGCAGCCGCAGCGCCTCGCGGTAGTGCTCGTACGCCTCGGTGTCGTCCCCGGCCAGGAGCGCGCGGCAGCGTTGCGACAGCGCGAGGCGTACGGAGTTGCGTGTGCTGGTCGCCCAGCGGTCGAAGACCTCCAGGGCCTGGAGCGCGCCCTCCCTCTCGTCGCAACGTACGGCGGCCTCGACGAAGTGCGGTGTCGCCATCACGTGCACCACCGGGTGTGCGTGCCAGGTGCGTGCCATGAGCCGGATCCGCCCGGCGGCGTCCGCGGGGCGGTCCTCGATGAGTTCGAGGCAGGCGAGCGCCCAGGAGGTGAACGCGCCGGGCCGTGCGAGCCCGCGCCGTACCGCGGCGTCCGACACCGCGTCGAGGCGCAGCCGCGCGGTGTCCCGGTCGCCCTGGAGCGCGGCGAGCAGTGCCATCGTCGCGAGATGGTCGACGACGTGGTTCTCCTGGCCGGCGGCGCGTGCCAGGCGCAGCCCTTCGAGTGAGTGCGCCGTGGCGGACGGATAGCGGCCGAGCCACAGGTCGGCCATGGCGAGGTAGGCCAGCGCCCAGGGCCGTACGGCGGCGTCCGGGCCGCTGCCGAGCCGCACCGCCTCACCGGCCAGCTCGTGCGTCCGCTGGTCGTCGCCGAGGATCAGCGCCGCCATGCTGGCCCACACCTTGGCGGCGCAGTCGTCCGTGGCCGCCGCGAGCCGCACCGTACGGCGCAGTGGTTCGACCGCCTCGTGGTGACGCCCTCGGTACGTCGCGGCCATCCCCTCGAAGTGGGCGAAGAGCAGCTCGGTGTCGGGGGGCTCGTGCCGCCGGCGCAGGGCCGCGGCGCGCTCCGCGATGGCCAGGTAACGCCGCAGCTCACCGGCCAGGCAACTCGCCTCGCCCGCGTACGCCAGTGCGACGATCGCGCTCCGGCGGTCGTGGCCGGCGAGCCGGTCCGCCGCGTCGAGCAGCATCCGGCGGCCGGCGGCCGGGCGTCCGTCGCGCAGCTCGATCTCACCGCGCAGCAGGTCGACGCGCCCGCAGAGGCCGCCCTGCCGTACCGCCGGGGCGAGCTGCCGCATGAGAGAGCGCGCGCGTCCGCTGCGGCCGCCCAGCCACGCGTCGGTCGCCGCCGCGAACAGCATGTTCGCCTGCTGGTCCCGGTCGCCGGTCAGCGTCGCGGCACGCTGCCAGGCGCGCGAGGAGTCGGTGTAGCGCCCGGCCGCCGCCGCCTCCGCCGCCGCCGCGCTCAGCTCGCCGGCGAGCCCCTCGTCGGCCGCGCACGCCAGCGCAGCGCGGTGCCAGACCCGGCGAGCACGCTGCCGGTCGTCGTCGAGGACCGTCGCGAGCAGCTCGTGCACGGCGTTGCGCTCGGCCAGCGGCGCGTCGGCGTAAACGGCGCTGCGAATGACCGGGCTCGGCACGCTGATCGACTCACCGTCGACCCGCACCAGCCCCCACGCGCGTACGGCCTCGAGTTCGCGCAGGTCGAGGCGGTCGGCCTGGGCGGCCCTGGTCAGCGTACGGCCGTCGATGCGGTCGTCGGCGACGGCCAGGAGCGCCAGCCGCCGCGCGTCGGGCGACAGGCGGAAGTACCGCCGCCGGTACACCGCACGCAGCCGGCTCCCTGGCGGCAGGGTCTCCGGCGGCGGCTCCTCTCCGGAGAGCTGGCCGGGCGTCAGCGCGGCGGCCATCTCGACGAGCGCGAGTGGGTTGCCGCCGGTCAGCTCGGTGAGTGTCGCTGCCAGGTCCTCGGTGACGCTGACGGGGCAGCGGTCGGTGAGGACCTCGGTGCTCGCGATCTCATCCAGCGGCGGCAGCGGCAGGCGCGGGATCCCGGCGAGCCGGTCACGCTCGGGCGTCGTCACGTGCTCGTTGTGCGCGGCGAACAGCATGACCACCGGCGCGTCGCCGAGCCGCCGCGCGGCGAACGTCATCGCGTCGAGCGACGCGCGGTCCAGCCAGTGCACGTCGTCGGTCCAGCACAGGAGCGGTCCCGCCGAGCGCGCCGTCTCGGTCAGCAGGGCGTGTACGGCGGTGCAGAGCGTGAACGGGTCGACGGCGCCGCTCCCGTCGAACACCTGGCGGAGCGCCTCGGCCTGGCGTGCGGGCAGCCGCCCGATCCGGTCCGCCACCGGACCCAGCAGACGGTGCAGGCCCGCGGTCTCCAGGGCCGACTCCTGGCGGGTGCCGCGTATGACGAGCGTGCGGACGCCGGGGCCGGCCCGGTGTACGGCGCACTCCAGCAGTGCCGTCTTCCCCATGCCGGGCTCGGCGAGGACGGACAGCGCTCCACCGCGCCCCGAACGAGCACGTACGAGCAGTTCGTCCAGCACGGCGAGCTGGGCGTCGCGACCACGCAACACAACGGACACAATCGCCAGTTTTTGCCGCGAGAGTAAGGGATGGCAAGGCGCTCGGTCAGGAAAAGCGGAAACCGCACCGGACGGCCACGCCGTCTGCCGCGGTGGGACCGATGCCCGTATTCATAGTTGGAGCACTGTCTGTACGGTTAGGCTGCGGTTACTTGCGTCTGATCCCCGACCCGAAACTGGAGCGACGGTGCCTCTCGCAAGGACGCGGCCGCCCGTACCCGACGATTTCAGAGCTGACCGAACATCGGATGGGGGCGATCGTGACCGGGTACACGGCGGTACCGGCGACCTGGGCGACGGCCGGTCCCGGGCTGGTCGGAGCGTCGGAGCGGATGGCGTCGGCGGTGGACGCGTTGTGTCATCGGCTGGCGTCCGCGGAGGCGTGCTGGGGCAACGACGACATCGGACGGGCGTTCTTCGACGACGACGGCGCGAACGCGGGCTTCGGCACGACGCGGGACGCGGTGCTCACCGAACTGGCGGGCATGGTCAACGTGGTGCGCGTGACCGGTGGACTGCTGTCGCTGTCCGGCGGGAACTACGCGGTGGCCGAAGAGGCGAGCACGATCGGCGCGAGTCCGCCCGCCGGCGTGGACCAGAACGCGGTCATGGCGGGCGATACGTACCGGCTGCCGCCGGTGTCGCCGAGTACGGGGGCGTCCGATCCCGCCCCGTCGCAGTGCGTGTGGGTCCTGCGGTTGCTGGAGTCGCTGGTCGTCGGATGCCAGTGGCCGGACGGCAGCCTGGCGGGGATGTCGGCGATGCGGGACGCGTTCCGCTCCACCGGGACCACGATCGCCACCGTGGCACGCGAGGTCGAGAGTCATGTCGGCACGGTGACCGCGAACAACTCGGGCGTGGCCGCCGAGAGCTTCGCCTCGTACGCGGCGCTGCTCCAGGGTGACGGCGACGGAGGGGGCGGCCTGGAGTGGCTTGCGTCGGCCTGCACGTGGCTCGGCGACTGGTTCGACACACTGATCAGGCAGAAGCGGGCCGCCCGGTTGCAGGTCGAGCTGTCCTGCGCGTACCTGCTCGCCATGTGGGCGTCGGCGCTGACGGTCTCGGCGTTCACCGCCGGAGGTTCGGTCGCCGGCGCCACCGTGGCCACCGAGGCCGAGGGCGTCGCACTCCGTCTGTTCCTGCGCCGGCTCGCACGAGCGGTGCTCCCGGCGGCGCGCAAGGGCGCGCTGTTCGGCATCGGCCTGGACACCGCCGGCCAGGCCGCCCGTTTCCACGAGGGTCTGCAGAAGGGCTTCGACCTCGCCGAACTCGGCAGGAGCGCCGGCGAGGGCGCGGTCGCGGGCGGAGTGATGGGCGGGGCCGGTTCGTGGGTCACCGCGTCTGGCCGCCCGTTCGCCACCGCGCTGGCCGCTTCCATGGAGGCCGGCGGGTTCAAGGGCGGCGCCGCCCGGTTCGTCTTCATGGGCACGACCGGGACCGCGGGCAACGTCGCCGCTCAGGCCGTGTTCGACGGCGGTCACGTCGACCTCGCCCAGGCCGCCGAGTTCGGCTTCGGCATGGCGGGCATCGAGAGCGCCAAGGGAGTGGGAAAGGCGGTCGCGAACCGCCTGCACGGCGACCGGCCGCCGCTCGGCGCCTTCGCGCCCGCCGAGTCGTCCGCGGATCCCGTCCTGCCGCCGGCCGATCGCCGGGTCACCGTGGTCGGCGACGATCAGGTCGACGTCCAGACGGGACCGGCCGCCGGTCGCCACGACCCCGTCACGGATGACGGGGCACCGGGCTCTCCGTCGTCCGGCATCGGGCTCGCCGGCGCACACGTGACCGGCGGTCACGAGGAGTTCGCACCGCAGGCCGTACGGGCCGAGTCGACCGGCGGGGCTGGGGCGGTGTTCCACGCCGACACCGAGCCGGCTCTCCTCTCCGACCCCGCGCCGCCCGCCGCCGACCTGATGCCCGGTCAGGCCGGGGCCGGCCGGCCGAGCATCGCCGACCTGCTCGGCGGCGAATCTCCGCCCACGGGCCGAGCCGTCCCCGCCGCGCACCCGGCCGCCGTGGACCAGCACCTTGCCGGCGCGAGCGCACACGTGACCGACGGCCCGGCGGCACGCGACCTATCCGCCCCTCGCCAGGTCGACGGCGCGCCGCGTACGGGAGCAGACCTGGAGCCGCCGGGAGTGACCGGTACGGCGGGCCGGGACGCCCCGCCGACCGCCGATGCCGCGGACGTCTCGCCACCTGCGCACAAGGGCGTGCCGCGGGCGAACACCGCGGAGCCGATCGCGCCGGTGCCGGGCCGGCACGGGGCGGACTCGCCCGCCCATCCCGGAGCGGGCGACCACGGCCCCGCACACCTCCTCGGCGCTGCCGGTTCGCATCCGCCCGACGTACCGCCGCTCACCATGGACTCGTTGCGGGCGAGCATGGAGACGGGTATCAAGGACACCCGTCCCCTACCCGGGGGCACCATCGCCGTGTCCGTGGACCTGGTGGTGTTCAACGACGGGCGGCGGGTCGTCGTGAAGGTCACCTCGCCCGTGGCAGTGGACGCCGAGGTCCTGAGCTCGCTCGTCGGCCGGGCGATCGACGCGCGCGTCCCTCGCGTGATCAAGGTCGACGACACCACGATCGTGATGAACTACGTGGACGGCGTCACGAGCCACGACTACAACCGGTACAGCTACGACCCCATTCCGGCGAACGCGCGGGACGGCCGGCTGCTCGGCGCGCTCGACGTTCTCGTCGACAACGGCGACCGCGGCGAGTTCAACTGGTTGATCAACAAAATCGGCCGTATCTCGGGTTTCGACCACAGCGCCGCCTACGAGGGTTCCCGACGCGGAGCCGACCCCGACGACCGGTTCGCCGGGGACTTCGTCGAGTGGACGAGGTTGCCGTCCGGCCGGGTCGCCGTGCAGGTCAAGGATCACCCGTTGAGCCATCGGGACATCCAGTTCATGCGCGAGGCCATCGAGCCGCTCCGGCCGGCGTTCGAGAGACTGGGCCGTTCCACGTGGTACGACGTCACGATGGGCCGCCTCGACCGGCTCGACGAGCACGCCACTGGCACCGATCCGCTCTATGACGAGTCCGTTCTCTCCGGGGAGACCGCGGCGCCGCGCCCCGATCGAACGGGGAGTGCCCTCGCCGACGTGGGCCGGCCGGACCCGTTGAGCCGGGACGCGCTGCTCGGACTCGGCGAACACCTGCCTGGTCGCACCGAGCACCCGGTCCCGTCCGGTCGGCCGGACGGCGGTCAGTTGCCTCCCGCCGCACACCAGCCCGGCGTGGACGTACCCGTCGAGCGGCCCGAGTTCGCGAATCGCGCGGACATGGAGGCCGTACTCCGTGAGGCGGGGTACCCGGACACCGCTCCCGCGCCGGAGGTCCCGCCGCAGATCCTGCGCGACCTCCGCCCGGCCGACCTGGAGCGACCCGACGGCGGGTGGCCCGTGGATCCGACACGGCTGGCGGCCGACCTGCACGAGACGCTGAGAGGCGCGCACGTCGACGGTGCCGAGACGCTCGCCCGGCTGCACGAGATGCGCCAGGACCCGGCCGCCGTACGACGTGTTGAGGCCGCCTACCGTCAGCTGGCGGGGCGGGACCTGCGACCGGACCTCGCCAGGGCGCACGCCGAAGGCCGGCTGGACCTGGACCCGCGGCCCTATCTCCCGCACCTGCTGCCCGACGCGTACACGGCCGCCGGATCGCGACGCTCCGCCGAGGTGGGCGACCCCGCGTTCGCCGAGCGGCTCGGCCGCGCGATCGAGGCGGGCGACGGCGCGGCCGTGAGCGACCTGCTCGGCCGCACCGGTCGCGTGCCCGAGAACAACTGGCGGCTTCAGGACGCCTACCGTGCCGTTCACGGCGCCGATCCGATCGAGCACATCCGCGACCGGTTCGGCCGCGCCGAGGCGGACTACCTCGCCCACCTCCTGGGCGAGGGGCGACTGGAGACCCAGGTACTGTCCGTCGAGGAGGTCGCGTCCGTCTACGAACGGCTCTCCCACGAGACGTTCGGTACCCAGCACGGCATCGACATGGGCGTGCTCTTCGGCGAGGGAGAGGGCTGCTCTGACCGCGCACACCGGATGACGATGAAGCTTTCGGAGTGGGGGTTCTCCTCGCGCAAGATCTTCGCCGTACGTACGGCGCCGCTGCTCAGCGCCCGCTCCGCGATGCCGGCGGGGGTGACGGCCGGCTGGGCGTTCCACGTCGCACCGGTCGTACGGGTCCGGCACGAGAGCGGCCAGGTGTATGAGGTCGTCATCGATCCCACGCTGAGACGCGGTGTACTCGGCGTCGACGACTGGCTCGGTCTGATGGGCGTGGGCCGGAGCGACTACCTTCGGTTCGACACCGACGGCACACTGAACGAAGGGCTGCGCCAGACCCTTCACGACATGCTGCGCACCGAGACGCTGAGGAGCGAAACCGCGCTCGTGTACACCACTCCGCAGGGGACGTACTGGCCGGATGACCACACCGGCCAGTCGCTCCGGGACGCCTCCGCGGTGGCGCGGCAGCACCAGTCGGCGGCGGAGCACCTGACGCGCGTCTCCGAAGCGCACGAACTCGGTCTACGGATCATCCAGATCACGCGGGGCAGCGGGTGGACGAGGCTCCTGCGGTCGGCGCGGGCCGTCGCCGACCTGGTCCTCGGCGATCCGTCGTTCCGTACGCTGCTCGAGGACGCGCGTGCGGGCCGGCCCTGGCCGCCCGCCGTCGTGACGACGACCGGGCCCCGCGGCGCGCCGCTCCCGTCGGCGGTCGCCAAGCGTGCCTATGACCTCATCAGATCGACCGCCGAGCCCGCCTCCGAGCCGCCGGGCTGACCGCCGACCGCAGACCGCCGACCGCAGATCGACAGGGAGACCGATTCGATGTCGCATCACCACGCGACCGACGTCCGCGCGGAATGGCACGGCGTGCTGCTCCGCCTCGCCGGCTGGCTCGCCGACGAGGACCTGACACGGGCACGCGCGTCCCTCGCCGCAGACCGGCTCGGCGAGGTCGCCGAAGTGGTCATGGCGGCGATCGGCACCGGGCTGGTGCCCTACTCCCCGCAGGACGCCGCGCGGCTGCGGAACCTGCTCGCCGCACACACCGACGACTCGTCGCTGGTCGACGCGGGTGTCCGGCAGAACCTGGAGACGCCGCCCTACGGGTTCGCTCCCGTACCGCCGTGGGGCATCGGGCCCAGCGTGGTCGACGAGGCCGACCACGCCGCGATGAACGCCGCCGCCACGGACCTGACCCGCCTGTGGCGCGTGTGGCGGTACCCGCCGACCGAACTACAGCCGATCCGCCGGGTCTACCTCGCCGAGGTCCGCCCGGACGCCGACCCCGCGCAGGTGACCGGCCGAATCCAGGAGGCCCTGACCCAAACGGGCGAGACCGCCCCGCAGGTCGAGGCCTATCCGCCCGGAACACGGCTGCCCGACTACCACCGCTCCGCACTCGCCCAGGCCGAGGCGCTCGACCTGCCACGCTGAGAGCCGACGCGCTCTGACAATGCCGGATTCACCCGGACCTCGGGTACCGGGAGCGACGGCGGGTTCGCCCGTACTTATACCGAGATCCGGGAGGGACGATGGCTCCGGCGATCGAAGCGCTCCTGTTCGACCTCGACGGCACGGTCATCGACCATGACACCGCCGCCGGAGTCGCGCTCGCCCGCGCGCTCCGAGGGCTCCCGGGCCTGCGCCAGGTCGACCACGCGCACGTACGGCGGCGGTGGAAGGACCTCGAGGACGTGGCGATGGAGCGCTACCTGTCCGGAGAGCTCACCTTCGCCGACCAGCGACGCCTGCGCGCGACCGGCCTCGCGGCGGAACTCGGCCTGGGTGCCTGGGACGCCCAGCAGGCCGATGCCTGGTTCGCCGGCTACCTGCGCCACTACGAGGACGCTTGGCGGGCCTACCCCGACGTACGGCCGGCTCTTGCCGCGTTCGCCGAGCGGCATCGCCGCCTGCGCATGGGCGTCCTCACCAACGGCGAGGCCGATCAGCAGCGCGCGAAGCTCCGCCGCGTGGGGCTCGCCGCCGAACTGCCCGTGGTCATCGTCTCCAGCGAGGCCGGCGCCGCCAAGCCGAGTCCGGAGATCTTCCACACGGCGTGCGTACGGCTCGGGCTCGCGCCGGCGAAGGTCGCCTACGTCGGTGACCGGCTTCGTACCGACGCGGTGGCGGCCACGGACGCCGGGCTGTACGGCATCTGGCTGAACCGCCACGACGACCCCGCACCGACCTGGTCGCCGACCATACGGACCCTTGAGGAGCTTCCCGTCGTGCTGCGTGGGTTCCTCACGTGACGTGTCGCTTCGGGCGTGGTCGGGCTACGCGTCCTGATGAGGCCATCGAGGTCGGCGTGGACCACCGTTGCGTACGCGTGCACATGTGCTGTCGGCTGCGTTCGGCAGGTCTTCGGATGTGACGCTGGTCACGACAGTGGGGTACGCGGGTCATCGTCGGTGCGGTCGGCGTGCTCCCGTGGCCGGTGGTGCGGTCGTCGCCTGGTCTCCGGGGCGACGGCCCCGCACATGGTGAGCGCTCGATATCGGCGGGCCGAGCACGGTCCGTCACGACGTGGTGAATCCGCAGCTCACGACTCCGGGCCTGATTTTCGGTCAGGACGATGGCGTGACCGGCCCGGTGAGATGCTCCTGGTCCCGGCCTCTGTGAGAGCCGCAGCGGACAAATCATTTCAAATCATGAAATAGATTGCCCTATTCCCTGTTTAACCAATACAGGTAAATGGTCGTCCCTAACGGGAACGTGCCGTCATATTCAAGGCCGTCTATCCCCTCGCGGATAGCAATCCGTTCCCTTGCCGCCGTTGACGCGACCTGCATAAGCTCTAGCCGCTAGAGGTACTTCTCATAATGGCCGACGACCCACAGAAGGCCTACCAGTGACACACCCCCACCGGGCATTTCATTCTCGAAATCAACTCAGTCAATCGCTGCAAGCCGCCTTCGATCCGCGGCACTTCAGGGAGAGTTCCGAGACGGTCGCCGCTCGTTTGGAATTACACCTGGCAGATCTTTCCGTCCGCGGCCTCGAGCTCACCGATCCAGAAACTCTGTCTCAGGCCGCCCGCGACCTGATGACGACCGAGCACGAAAGCATCGCCGCCTGCGACGAAAAACGACTCGCGGCCATTATCGACCTCTACGTCAGAACGGGTATCCAGGTCCATTCACCTGGATCCATGGGTCGCCAGTTCTCCGGTACGGTTCCGCTCGCCGGCGTCATCGACTTCGTGAGTTCGGTGGTCAACCAGCCCTCGTCGTTCTATGAGGCGGGCCAGCTTCCCCTCGTGGCCGAGCACATCATGGCCGACGAGTTGAACCAGTTCATCGGGTGGGAGCCGGGGCGCTTCGCCATGGTGACCACCTCGGGCGGCTCACTGGCCAACCTGACCGCGCTGCTCGCGGCCCGCAACAGCGCCTTCCCCGGCATCTGGTCCAACGGGGAGTCCGGCGGCGACGCGCGGCCGGCCATCGCGATGAGCGAGCACGTGCACTACAGCCTGGCACGTGCGGTGGGCGTGCTCGGCATCGGCGAGGCCCGGATCGTCCGGCTGCCGGTGAACCATCGCCAGCAGATCGACGCGGACGGGGCGCGTGCCGCGCTCGCCGCCGCCGAGCACCGGAACCTCCGGGTGTTCTGCCTGGTGGCCTCGGCCGGGACCACCACGATGGGCGCGTTCGACCCGCTCGACGAACTCGCCGACATCGCCGCCGAGCGCGACATCTGGCTGCATGTCGACGGCGCGCACGGCGCGAGCCTGCTGGTGTCGGACCGGCTACGCCGGAAGCTGCGGGGCATCGAGCGCGCCGACTCGCTGACCTGGGACGCGCACAAGATGATGTTCGTCCCCGCGCCCTGCACCCTGCTGTTCTACCGGAACGCCGAAAAGGCCGTGGGGGCGTTTCGGCAGCGCGCCAGCTATGTGTTCGACGAAGAGCCGGACCTCTATTGCGCGTACGACAGCGGCGACAAGAACTTCGAGTGCACAAAGCGTCCAATGATCATGCCGCTGTGGACCCTGTGGGCGGTATACGGGCGCGCGCTGTTCGCCGAAAAGATCGAATATCTGTGTCGTCTCACCCAGGACGCCCACGAGATTCTCCTCGCCGAACCCGATTTCGAGACACTGCATCATCCGGAGGCGAACATTCTGTGTTTCCGCTACCGGCCACCCGGCCTCGACGAACGAGCACCTCCACCGCCTTCAACTGGCGATCCGGAAAAAGGTCAGGCACGACGGTCGCTTCTTCATCTCCAAAGTCAACGTCGAGGGCGTGGCCGCACTGCGCGTCGTCATGATGAACCACCAGACCAACCCTGAGTACTTCAAAATGCTGGTCGCCGAAATCAGATCCGCCGGCCGGCAGCTGCTCAATACGGACGCGGGGAATTCGTGACGAACGGGAGTGGACGATGAACACGATGACCGTCACCCAGAACGGCCAGGCGCCCACGGATGTGGAGGAGCTCGCGGCCCGGCTGATCCCCGACGAGGAGTTGCAGCCGTGGTCGGTGGACGCGGTCGCCGCCCTGCCCTCCTTCGCGAGCAAGGTACGTGAGTGCGAGCGGATCTGCGGCGTCCCGTACAGCGAGACTCCCCTCGACGTCCAGGACGCCCTCGTGCTGCGCCGCCTCCAGCAGATGGTCAACGCGATCCTCCTCAACCCGCTCTGGCAGGAACGGCTGAACGCCGCCGGAGTCACCGGGCCGCCTGCCACGTACGAGGAGTGGGAGCAGATCCCGCTCTCGGACAAGACGGTCCAACGCGACATGTTCATGGGCACGCGTCCGGGGCTCGTGGTGCCGCTCAGCCGCGGCGGCTTCGAGGTCGTGGCCAGCGGCGGCACCAGCGACGGGCTTCCCCTGGAGATCGTCTACTCGCTGCGGGAGCTGCGCGACACCTACCGGATCGCGGGGCGGTTCATGGGCGCGTACCAGCTCCGCGAATACCTGGGCGGCGCCGACCCGAAATGGCTGTTCACCAACCTGGCCGACTACCAGATGTGGAGCAGCGGCACGATGGTCGGCGGCGTGCTGCAGAACGTGCCGGGCGTCAACTACATCGGCGCGGGCCCGGTCACCGCCCCGGTGCTGGAGCACATGTTCTCCTACCGGGGACCCAAGGCGATGATGGGGATCTCGGCGGGCATCGCGGTCCTGGCCACGATCGGCGCCGGGATGAGCCAGGAGGCCAGGAACAGCTTCCGTGTCGCGATGTACGGGAGCGGGGTGCTGCCGCACCGTACGCGGGCCGAGCTACGCGCGCTATACCCGAACCTGGCGATCCTCAGCTACTTCGCGGCCACGCAGGCCGAGACCATCGGCCTCCAGCTCCGCGACCACTCCCCGTACCTCGCCGCCGTGCCAGGTCTGCATCTCGTCGAGATCGTCGACGAGGACGGGCACGCGGTCGCCGAGGGCGAGGAGGGCGAACTGGTCGTCACGCGCCTGCACGCGCACGAGACGCCGTTGCTGCGGCTCAAGCTCGGCGACCGGATGATCCGCCGGCCCGCTCTCGCCGGCCCGGGCCTGAAGACCCAGCAGTTCGAGTTCGCCGGCCGTACCGGCGACGTGCTGCACCTGAACGACAGCCAGTACTCCGCCCAGCTCGCCTACGCCGCCCTACGCGAGGACCTGCGCAAGGCCGCCGCCATCGACCTGGACGAGGTCGCGCACGAGGTCCAGTTCGTCAACCACCGCGAACACAAGACGATCACCCTGCTCGCCGCGGTCGACGACGTGGACGGGCTGACGCACACCTCCGATGTCGCGCTCGGCCACGCCGGCCTCCAGCGCGTCTTCACCGGCGCGGTGCCCCGCGCCCTGTCGCTGTTCAACAACGGCGAGGCGTCACCGTCCGCGATCGAACGGACCGGCTACACGTTCCACCTCGCCTTCGTACACCGGTCGTCCCCGGACATCGAACGGACGGCCGTCGGCAAGGTCCCGCTCGTACGCGACCGGGGCTGAGGCCGCGTTTCGCCTCCACCCTCAACCGGCAAAGGCAGGAGTCGCATGGAAAAGGTCAACATCATCGTCCTCGTGGACGCCGTCGGGGCCCTCTCGGACCAGACGCTGCACAACGGCAACCTCTCCCTGATGGACGACAGTCCCCTCAACAGCCGCGGGCAGGGAACCATCGACCTGTGCACCGTCGTCCAGCCCGGGCAGATCGTCCAGTGGACGCCGATCGGGATCGACGTACAGGCGCCGGTCGAGATCCGGAACATCACCTTCCTCCCCCCTGACGGCCTCACGTCCGAGGCCGCGTACGGTGCGGAGCCGGCTGCCGCGTACGGCGCGGAGCCGACGGCAGCGTACGGTGCGGAGCCGCCGGGGCTGCCCGAGAACCTCGACCTGGTGGTCTGGTCGGGCGTCGTCCCGCCGTACCTGACCCCCGGTGTCCCCTACCGGTACCGGCTCGACGTGCAGATCCACGAGGGCTCGCACAGCCTGATGCAGATCGACTCGCCCGCGCTGATGTGCGCGTGACCCCCGACCGGAAAGGCTGATCCATGGCGCAGCAGCATGCGATCATCGTGCTCGTCGACGTCGCGGCCGCGATCCAGTCCAGGACGCTGGACGGCAACGTCTACCTCTTCGACAACATGAAGTTCCTCGGCTCGACGGGCGAGGGGACCGGGGACCTGGTGACCGTCGTGCCCGGCGCCTACTGGAGCGACGGCTCGCAGGCCACCGAGCAGGTGCTGAACTGGCTCCCGTACAACCTCGGATCCATCCCGCCGACCGTGCCGCGCAGCTATGTCGCGGACCGGGCGCGGGCGACCGACCGACAGGCGCTCGAACAACTGTCGAGCGTCGCGGAGGGGTTCGCGGATCCGGGCGTGGACACCGCGGCCGACCTCAACCGGCTCCAGCGCCGGGTCGGCGCGCAGGCCCGGCGCAAGCGCGGCGGCCGCAGCGTCACGACCAGCAAGGTGCTCGACGTCACCGGCAACGTCGTGAACGACAAGTCCCAGGCGTACAACTATCCCAACCCCGTGATCACCGGCATCACCGGCCAGGCGGTGGACGAGAAGATCATGTACCCGGCGCAGTACGGCTCACCGGACATGGTCTCCGACGGGTGGTACTGGGCGGCGTCGGTCGACAGCGCACGTCCCGGGACCTACTCCTACACGATGCACGTCCAGCTCCACGAGCTGGTGACCCGAAACGACGAACTGGTCTGGGAGTCGGTGGACCTGACCTGCGGGTCGGCCCTCAAGATCACCACCGAGCCCAAGCGGAACGCCTTCACCGGGGCGGGGCTCGGCACGCTGCCCATGCCCATCGTCGCGCCGTAAGCGCCCAGCCACCTCTGAACGGGAGAACTCCGATGCCGATACTCCCCAAGGCGAAGAAGCCGGACCCCGGCACCACGTCCGACCGCCCCATCTCGATCACCGCGGTCGTGGACCCGGTGGCCGCACTGGCGGCGAGGTCCGTACGCGGCAACCTGTATCTCTACGACACGAACAAGAACGAGGGATCGACCGGGCTCGGCACCGAGGAGCTCCGTACCCACGTGCGCAAGGGCGACCAGATCCTCTGGAACGCCCTTCCGCTGGAATGTGAGACCTACGCCGCCATCTCGGCAATCGTGATCGACGCGAAGGTGTGCGAGCCGGAGCAGAAGGTTTATCCGGGTACCGACATCTCCTACTGGTCCGCGACGGTCAAGCAGGACCTCACCGAGCCGGTGCCGTACCGGCTGGAGTTCCGGATGGGGACCGTGACCGAGCCGATCACCACCGAGCTGTCGCCCGTCCTGGTCGGCGCCGTGGCGGCTCCGGCGCGTTCGACCCGTTCAGCCCGTTCGACCGGCTCGGCCGGTGCTGCCGGTGCCGCCGGTGCCGCCGGCTCGGGGAAGGAGTGAGCATGACGACGACCCAGTACGCCGCGAAGCAAACCCAGGCCCGCGGCCAGATGAACTCGGTCCAGCTCAACATCGTCTCGCTGGTCAACGTCCAGCGGGCAACGGCGACGGGCTCGCTCGACGACGCGCTGTTCATGATGGACAACAGCATCGGCGGCGTAGGGCAGGGCAGCAGCGAGCTGGAGACGATCTGCAAACAGGGGCAGGTCCTCAACTGGATCGTCCGCCCCATCGAGATGGAGAAGCGGCCGGACGGCAACTGGCCGCCGATGCCGAAGATCACCAACCTGGTCTTTCTCGACATCGAGAAGGGCGACGAGGAGGACGTCGCGGAGCGGCGCGTCTTCACCGAACTCAAGATCTACGGGATGCCCGACGAGATGCGGTCCCAGTACACGGCGGTCTACTACTACTGGGCCGGCGCGATCCAGAGCACCGCACCTCCTGGGGTGTACCGGTACCGGCTCGTCATGGAGCTGGAGCAGGAGGGCAAGAAGGAGAAGCTCTACCTCAACACCACCCGGCACCCGTCGATCAGAGTGATCGAAGTCTGACGACCCGTCCCTGGCGGGGCGGCGCCCAAGAACCCCGGCGCCGCCCCGCGCGTACGTGCGGCCGGGACAGGGCGGGCTCTGGGCTGCGGCTTCCGGTCAGTCGAAGAGGTCGTCGATGGAAGTCGCGGTTACGGCGCGGTCCAGCCACGTGTCGAGCTGCTGCGTGTCCGCGCAGGCACAGATGAGGGCGCGGATGTCATCGGACACCGCAATCCCCCTGATGGCCAGAACGCGCAGGACCGCGTTGGCCTCGCCCTTCGCCTCGCCCCTCGCCTCACCCTTCGCCTCGCCCTCCGCCAGGCCGTCGTCTTTGCCGCGGCCGTAGTGTTCGCGCGCGAAGGGGCTGTAGACCGGCCAGGCGGTAGAGCTCATGATCTCCTCCAGGATGTGTCGAACCGCGGGCGCGCCCGAAGGTTTCTTGTCACGTGAAGTTATCGCATGACTCCTGTCGGTGATGATATTTCCCGCCGAGACGGCGACAGGGCGGTACTTCATCGACGCTCCGCCACATAGGGCATTCGCCGTCGGGGGGTGCGTTGCAAATGCCGGTCAAGAGTCATCAATGGCGCCTGGCGGGCGGATCGGCGGGGGGCCGCGCGTGCTTTTCTGTTGTCGGCGATTCAGGCGGCGGGAATTCATCACGGACATCAGGCTTGTCCGCTATAGCCCCGGGAGGGCTTGATGGGTTCATCTGTTGGAACATTCGCCGGTACGGCGGCCGCCGTCATCTCGGCGGCGATCCTGGCGACGCCGGCGCAGGCGCGGCCGGTCGGGCCCCAGGTCGTTCAGGTGCCATGCGCCGCCTCGGCGCTCGCCACAGCGGTCAACGCGGCCAACGCGGTTCCGGCCACGTTGCGGCTCTCCCCCGGATGCATCTACCAGATCACCGCCACGTTGACGATCAGCGGGCAGGTCGGTCTGGTCGGCGGGCCGTCCACGACGATCAGGCCCGCGCCGGGCTTCAGCGGGCGGCTGCTGGACGTCACGAGTTCCGGCGCTCTCAACGCCACGGGGATCTTCGTCGTGAGCGCGAGCGGCAACAGCGGTGACGAGGGCGTCGGCGTACGCAACGCGGGGCGGTTGAACCTGCGCTACGTCACGATCAGCGGCAACACGGCGAACGACGGCAACGGGGGCGGAATGTCCAACCTCGCGACCGGCCAGGCGCTGATCAGCCACTCCGTCATCAGCGGGAACAACGCCACGGGCACGTCCGGCGCGGGTACGGGCGCCGGCGGCGGCATCCTCAACCGGGGGACCTTGACCGTCGTCGCGACCCGCCTGTCCGCCAACACGGTCGGAGACGGCGGCGCCGCCATCGACACGGTGCTCACCGGAACGACGCACGTCATTCAGAGCACCCTGGACAACAACGTCGCGGGCGGGGACGCGGGCGGCATCTTCAACAGCGGCATCACCTCGGTCGACCGTACGCTCATCGTGCACAACAGCGCGGGCGGCAGCGGCGGCGGGATCTTCCAGAACAGCGGCGCCATCACCGTGACGCGTTCGGTCATCAAGACGAACACGCCGGACAACTGCGCTCCCGCGAACTCGGTTCCGGGCTGCGTCGGGTGAGCGCGCGGGCCGCACCGGAGGCGGCGGCGAGTGCTCCGGTGCGGTCCGACCACGCCGTGACATATACCGTTCGTCAGGAAATTTGTCAGCAGTTATATTCTCGTCGCGATGAAAAGCGATGGCACTCCCAGCATGACCGCGCTCCTGGCGGCCGCGGCGCGTGCGGCGCACCTCGTCGTCGACGCCGCGCCTCCCCTCTTCGCCGATACCGCCGCGTACGCCCTGCTGGGTGACCGCGCGGACGAGTTGGTCGGCCACCACCGCGCGTACGGCGAGCATCCGCTTCTCGCCGGCGCGCGTGTGGGCGTTACCACGCGGAGCCGCTTCACCGAGGAGCGCCTGGCCGAGGGCGTACGCGCGGGCATCGGCCAGTACGTCATCCTGGGCGCGGGCCTGGACTCCTACGCCTGCCGAAGCCAAAGCGGCGAAGCGGTCCGGGTCTTCGAGGTCGACCATCCGGCGACCCAGCGATGGAAACGCGCCCTGGTCGCCGAGGCCGGCCTCGCGTCCACGTACGCGACCTACGTGCCGATCGACCTGGAGACCGAGCCTCTCGCGTACGGACTGCTCCAGCACGGGTTCGACCCGGCGCGTCCGGCGCTGTTCAGCTGGCTCGGCGTCACGATGTACCTCACCCGCGCGGCGATCGCCGAGACCCTGACGGCGATCGCCGCGTTCGCGCCCGGCACCCGGATCGTCCTGGACACGGTACTCCCGGCCGGCCACCGCGACGAGGCCGGACAGCTGTACGCCGACCTGCTCGTCCCCGCGTTCGCCAAGCGCGGTGAGGCGTGGGTGTCGTTCTTCACGCCGGATGAGATCGCCGGCCTGCTCGCCGCGTGCGGATGGGAGACGATCGAGCAGGTGAGCCAGCGCGCGTCGGTCGACGCGGCGCTCTGGGACCGCTCGGACGCGCTACGCCCGGCCGAGCTGTCCCTGCTCACCCACGCCCGCGTACGCGAAGTGGACGACCCGCTCAGCCGAGCGAGTCGGCGATGATGCGAGCGTAGTTCTCCTCGCCCCGCTGGTTCGGATGCAGCGGGGCGGCCGGGTTGAGCGGCACGTACCCCTCGATCCACCGCGACGAGGCCGACCGGCACGCGTCGTGGCCCACGCTCGGGGTCGCCACGTCGACATACTCGGCGCCATGGGCGGCGGCCTGTGCGGCGATGACGCCGTTCAGCCGGTCGACGTTGCCTTGCAGGTAGTCGGCGTCCACCGGCAGCACGGGCTGTACGGGCCAGCAGCCGTGCGGCTTGATGTAGAGCCCGTAGCCGGTCACCAGCACGCGTGCCCGCGGCGACCGCTGGTGGATGCCGTCCAGTACGGCGGCGATCGGCGGCCCGGCCGCGTCGACCCGCTGGGCGACCTGGTCGACGCCGCCCTGGGTGTACCGCGTCTTGCAGGGGGTCGCGGTCGGGTCGAGGTTGACGCAGTCCTGTGCGATGCCGACGAGCCCGGCGTCGTTCCCGCCGATCGTCAGGGTCACCAGGGTGGTGTCCGCGTTCAGCGCGTCGAACTGCGGCGGCGCGGTGCCGGTGGAGACGCCCGCCACGCTGAGGGACTGGGACTCGGTCATGTGCTTCGTCTCGGCTCCGCTGCACGTCACGTCGTGGAGTGTGGCGACGCCCAGCCGGGCGGCCAGTACGTGCGCGTAGTTGTGCGTGGAGCGAGCACAGCCGACGTTTCCGGTGAAATCGGGAATGAGTGGTCCGGAGGCCATCGAGTCGCCGAGGGCGACGTAGTTCTCTCCGGCGGCGGATGCGGGCGGGGCGGCGAGGCCGACACTCACCGCCAGCGCGGCGGCGGCGCCGAGAGCACCGGTGAGAACGCGGCGGACACCATGGACGGAGGGCGAGGACATGGGGGGCTCCAGGCGGTCATGGAATGCGTTGCGCTCATCATGCAGACTCGAAACGGATCCTTTAACTGGTGAACAAGGCAGATTTCCGCGGGAGCTTCTGTGACGGATCACAACGTCGGAGCCGCGCTGCGCATCGCCGGCCGGCCCGTCGCCGGTTACCTGCGGGCCCGGGTTCCGTCGCTGACCCGGCGCGTGGTCGACCGGCTACGCGCAGAGCTCCCCGTGTACGCCGAGCTGCCCAACGAGGAGGTCGCCGGCGACATCGCGGACATCGTCCAGCACAACCTGCGGCTGTTCGCGGACGTCATCGAGCGACGCGGCCCGGCCGATGACCAGTGGTTCGCCGTACAGCGCGACTCGGCGGCGCAGCGGGCCGAGGAGGGCGTGCCGCTCGACGCGATCCTCAGCGCGTACCATCTCGGCGCGGAGATGGGCTGGAACGAGATCACCGCCGGCGCGCGCCCGGCCGACCTGGACGACCTCCAGGAGACGCTGTCGCATCTGCTCGCCTTCCAGCGACGCCTCGTGTCCGAGGTCACCGCGGCGTACCTCGAGACGCGCCAGGTCCTGGACGTACAGCAGCACCGGGATCGGCACTCGCTGATGACGGCGCTGCTGGCGGGCGACGCGCCGGGCCGGCCAGCGCCGGCGGCTCGCTACGTGGTCATGACGCTGACGCTGGGCCGCCACCCCGACGAGAGCCGGCCGGGACCACGCGCACGTGTCGCCGCCCGGCGCAAGATCCGCCGGGTGCAGTCGGCCTTCGACCGGTTCGCCGGCGAACCGGCGCTGACCGCGCTGGACGGCTTCGGCGGCACCGCGCTGCTGCCCGTCGACGCCCCGCCGGCGTGGGACGACCTGTGCGCGCTGGTCGCGCGTGCCGCACGGTCGGCCGACGTACGGATCATCGCCGCCGCGTCGGTGGTCGAGCCGCCCGGCGTGCCGGCCGCGGTAGCGCAGAGCACCGAGATCGTGGAGTTGGTGGCGCGTACGGGCCGTACGCCGGGGCTCTACCGGCTCGCCGACGTGCTGCTGGAGTACCAGCTCAGCCGGCCGGGCGAGGCGCTGACCGCCCTCGCCTGCCTCCTGCGGCCGCTGGAGGCCAAGCCGGAGCTGCTCGAAACGCTGGAGACCTACCTGCGGCAGAACCTCGACCGGCGCCGCACCGCCGCCGCGCTGCACGTCCACCCCAACACCGTGGACTACCGGATCCGCCGGATCACCCAGCTCATCGGCCTGTCCCCCGCACGCGCCGCGGACCTGCCGCGGATCAACGCCGCGCTCGTCGCGCGCCGGTCGGTCTGCGCACGCGACGACCGCTAGCCGCAGCCGCCCGCCACGTCGCTGTCGAGGCCCGCATTCAGGGCGCCATGCAAGGCGTCCGCCAGGTCGGCCGCGACGAGCGGCTCGGGCGCGGGCGTCTCACGGCCCAGCGTCGGCAGCAGGGCGCGCAGGAAGTCGTTCAGCCGGTCAAAGCCCCAGAAGCGCTCCCGGCCGACGAAGAAGTACGGGATGCCGAAGACGTCGTCCTCGTACGCCTGCGCGAGGTACCCGACCGCCTCCTCGCGGATGCCGGGATCATCCACCGCGTCGCCGAGCGCGTCCTCGTCCGCGCCGATCTCGCGTGCCAGCGCACGGATCACCGTACGGTCGCAGATGTTCTCGCCCCGCTCCCAGCGGGCCGTCATGACCGCGGCGACGAACTCCGGGCCGAGCCCGGCCCGGTTCGCGCGGCACCACGCGAAGTGCGGGACGTCCCACTCGGGTTCGACGTCGACCGGCCACTTCATCGACACGCCGAGCCGCTCCGCGATGCGTTTGGTGTCGTACAGGAGATAGAGGTGCTTGGCCTTGGTCATCGGCGTGTAGAGGAAGTCCGCGCCGCGGTCCTGGAGATCCTGGTACGTCTTCGGGTCCGGCTCCCAGTACGGGACGAAGTCGATGCGGTCGTACATGTCGGGTACGGCCGTGGCGAGGGCGCGCACGGCGAGCCAGGTGTACGGGCTGCGGAAGCAGAAGTAGAGGCGGGGTCTGCGTTTCACGATCGCTCTCCTTGTCCGCGCGGCGGTCGGCGACGGTGGTGGGAGACGGTCACGGCGCGCTGCCCGGTATCCGCAGCACCGCGGCGCCGATCGAGCCGTCCGGCGTCCAGCCGCTGATCACCGCGACTCTCTCGCCGCGTTCGCGGGTGGCGAGCGCGGTGGCGAGTTGGAGCGCGCCGGCCGCGGCGCCGCACTGGCCGAGCGTGGGGACGAGCCGGAGCTGGGTCACCTCGGCGTCGCCGAAGACCTCGCGCATCGCCGCGTCGTCTTCGGTGGTCTCGGCGGTGCCCACGAGCGTGACGTCGGCGGGCGTCAGGCCGGCCTGGCGCAGCGCGCGCCGCAGGCTTCGCGCGAGGGCGGGCGCGAGGTCGCCGCCGCCGGGCCGATAGGAGTTGACCACGGCGAGCACCTCGGCCAGCACCTGGCGGCCTGCGGCCAGCGCGGCGTCGGCGGGCTCCACGACGAACATCGCCGCGCCCTCGCCGGCCTCGCTCCGGCCGTCCGTCGCCAGGTGCGTCGCCCAGGCGGTGTCCGGGGTGAACTCCTCGACGGCGCCGGTCAGCAGGGCGTCGGCGTGCTCGTGCCGCAGCGTGCGTACGGCGTAGCGCAGGGCGCTGAGGAAACCGATCCGGCCGCCCGCGATGGTGGCGTTGACGCCGCGCAGGCAGTAGCGGATCGCGGTGTAGCTCGCGGTGCCGTTGATCACGGCGTTCGGGAACTGGCCGGGGTTGACCAGGTACGGGCGTGGGTTGCGCAGTGTCTCGCGCGTGTAGTCCGCGGTCGACTTGAAGCTGCCCATGGTCGTGCCGACGACCACGCCGACGCGCGCGCGGTTGTCGTCGTCGACGGTCAGCTTGGCGTCATCGAGGGCCTGGCCGGCGGCGACGAGGGTCAGGCCCGAGGCCCGGTTGAGAAAGCCCGTGCCCTTGCGGCCCAGCGAGCGCCGGATGTCGAAGTCGGCGATCGCGTGCCCGGCGGGCGAGGGCAGCGGTTCGTCGTAGACCTCCGGCGCCGCGTCGCGTATGTCGTCGTCGCCGGACAGGGCGGCGTCGGGGCACAGCACTCCGGAGCCGGTCACGGCGATCCTCATGTCATCTCCCTGAAGATCACGATCGAGTTGTTGCCGCCGAAGGCGAACCCGTTGTTCTGCGCCACGCGTACGTTCGCCGGCCTGGACCGGTTCGGCACGACGTCGAGCCCGGCCAGCTCCGGGTCGAGCGTGTCCGCGTTGATGGTCGGCGGCAGGAAGCCCTCGGTGATGGCCAGAGTGCAGGCCATCGCGCCGAGTGCGCTGGCCGCGCCCATCGCGTGGCCGAGCATGGACTTGATGGAGCTGATCGGCGGCGGATGCGGGCCGAAGACCTCGCGGGTCGCGCGCCCCTCCGCCTCGTCGTTGGCCGGCGTGCCGGTGCCGTGGGCGCAGATGTAGTCCACCTCGCCCGGCTCGATGCCGGCGCGGCGGTGTGACAGCCGCATGCACGCGGCGATCTGGTCGGCGTTCGGCGCCACCGGATGGTCGGCGTCGCAGTTGAGCCCGTAGCCGATCACCTCGACGTAGGGCTGCGCGCCGCGGGCCAGGGCGTGTTCGAGGGTCTCCAGCAGCACCATCGCGCCGCCTTCGCCGACGAGCAGCCCCTGCCGGTCGCGGTCGAACGGCGAGCACTCGGTCTCGGCGAGCGAGCCGAGGCGCTCGAAACCGGCGAGCGCCCACCGGCAGGTGGTGTCGGCTCCGCCGGCGAGCATCACGTCGGCCTCGCCGTCGGCCAGAAGGTCGAAGGCGTACCCGAGCGCGTAGTTGCTCGCCGAGCACGCCGTGCCCACCGTCAGCGACTCTCCCTCGATGCCGAGTTCTTCGCTGACGGCGTGGGACAGCCGGCAGGTCGGGACCTGGCGGACCAGCTCGGGCGACATGTCCTGCATACCGTCGCCGGCCACCTCCTGCGCCACGAGCTTCTCCAGGACCGGCGCCTCGCCGCCCACCGTGCCGACGACCGTGCCGGCCCGGTGTGCGGCGACCTGGCCGAGGTCGAGGCCGCCGTCGGCGACCGCCAGCCGCGCCGCGGCGGCGGCGTACTGCCCGGCGCGGCCCCAGTCACGCGGGTCGACGCGGCGCAGGTGGTCGCCCGGGTGGAAGCCCTTGACCTCACCGGCATGGGAGTTCGGGAAGCCGTCGGTGTCGAAACTCGTGATCGGCGCGATCCCCGACACTCCGTTCCGCAGCGCCTTGCCGAACTCCCCGATGCCGATGCCGATGCTCGACACGGGGCCCAGGCCGGTGACGACGACGCGGTTCACGCGTCCTGCCACGAGGCGTACCGCGCGACGATCTGATACACCGCCTTCATGTCGTGCATGTCGTTCAGCTCGCTCTGCGGGATCTCGACGTCGTACTTCTTCTCGATCCGCGTCAGGATCTCGATCGCGCGCAGCGAGTCGGCGTCGTAGTCCTCGACGAAGTGGCCGGTGTCGGAGATCTCATTCGGCTCGAACTCCAGGACGTCGGCGACGATGTCGCGCAGTTCCTCCATGTGCGTGGCCTGCGTACCGGCGTCGGTGCCAGCGGTCATGATCTGTCTCCTCGGGTTGTTTCGGGTACGGGCGGACGGCTCACAGCGAGATCCCGCCGTCCACCTGGAAGACCTGTCCGGTGATGTACGCGGCGCGGTCGGACGCGACGAAGCCGACCAGGTCGGCGACCTCCTCGGCGGTGCCGAAGCGGCCCATCGGGACGGCCTCCAGCGCGCGCGTACGCACCTTGTCGTCCAGGGCGCTCGTCATGTCGGTGTCGATGAAGCCGGGGGCGACCACGTTGACCCGGATGCCGTACGCGGCCACCTCCTTGGCCAGCGACTTGCTGAGGCCGATGATCCCGGCCTTGGCGGCGGCGTAGTTGGTCTGCCCGGCGTTGCCCTGCACGCCGACCACGGAGGACAGGTTCACCACGACGCCGGAGCGCCGCTTGGCGAAGCGGAAGACCACCGCGCGGCAGACGTTCCAGGTGCCGGTCAGGTTGGTGCCGACGACCGAGTCCCAGTCGCGCGGCGCCATCATGATCATCGGGCTGTCGCGGGCGATCCCGGCGCTGTTGACCAGCACTCCGATCTCGCCGACCTCGCGTTCGGCGGCGCGCACCAGGTCCTCCACCGCGTCCACGTCGCGTACGTCGCAGCGGGTGAGACGGCAGGTCACGCCCAGCGCGGCGATCTCGGCGGCGGTCTTTTCCGCCTGCTCGTCGCCGGAGAGGTAGCAGCCGGCGATGTCGTGGCCGTCCTGCGCTAGACGCAGCGCGACGCTGCGGCCGATCCCGCGCGACGCGCCCGTGACGAGGGCGCATCCCTTGTTCGGCATGTCTCTCCCTTCGCGGGTTCAGTCGTCGGGGAGCCAGTTGCTGTGGAAGCCCCAGGTCACGCGTTGCGGCAGGTAGATCGTCGCGACGGGGCCGGCCGTGATGTCCTGTGCGTGCAGGACCACGACCTCGCTGCGGTCGGTGGTCGCGTCGTAGACGTAGGACAGCAGCCAGCCGTCGTCCTCGGCGGCGTCGGGCGTACGCGGCACGAACTGCACCTCGGTGGTGGCGCGGCCGCGGCCGAAGTCGACGAACTCGGAGGTCCCGCCCACCACGTCGTGCTTGTAGAGGCCGCCGAACTGCGAGCCGACGAGCGAGTCGACGTAGGTGTAGCGGTACGGCCGCCCGATGAGGCGCTGGTCCGTACGCGGGAACTCCTGCGGGCGGTCGTCGAGGCGCTCCTCGGTGAGCCGTCCGGTCGCCGGGTCGAGCGTCCAGCGGTCCATCGTCGGCCGCGAGGCATCGAACGGGTCCACCCGGTCCTTGCGGAACAGGTGGTCATAGCGCACGACGTCCATGACGACGCGGCCGTCGGGCAGGTCGTACGCGTTGACCGGGTGGAACACCCAGCAGTCGCCGACGTCGAACCACTGGATCGCCTCGGCGTCGCCCTCGCGCGGCAGCAGGCCGACGCGGGACGGGTGCTTGGGGTTCCAGGAGTACGGGTAGGTGGGCCGCCGTACCGCCAGCTCCTTGTCGAAGGTCACCGGCAGGTCCATCACGACGACGTGGTTCGGCGTCAGCCCGAGCGAGTGCACCATCGGGCCGTGCCGCGCCGGGATGTCGACCGTACGCCGTACGTGGCCGTCGGTGCCCACGACCATGTAACGGACGTGGTCCCAGCGCCAGTAGTAGGAGATGGCGTGCAGCTCGCCGGTCTCCGGGTCGGCCGTCGGGTGGGAGGTGAAGCCGCCGTCCAGCGTGCCGTCGAGGTCGGATCTGGCCTGGGTCTCCAGCTCATAGCTCAACAGGAACGGCAGTGCGCCCGCCTCGCAGAGGCTGAACGTCTTGCCGTTCAGGGAGATGACGTTCGTGCTGGAGGTGTTGTCGGTCGTGCCGTGGCGCGGGCCCGGCGCGGTCGGCCAGCCTCGCGACTCGGTGACCCGGTCGCTGCGGGTGAAGCGGTTGCGGTACCACTCGGCGCGGCCCTCGCGCAGCCGTACGCCGTGGACCATGCCGGTTGCGGTGAACCAGTCGAACCACTGGTACGTCGCCGGGTCGTCGGGGATCACCGCCGGGTTCGGGCCGATGTAGACGAGCCGGCCGTTCAGCTCCGTCGGCAGCCGGCCGGTGACCTTGAGGTCGTAGGTGGTGATCTCCTCGCTCAGCGGCTGGTAGCCGCCGTCGAGCCAGATGTTGTCGGTGCGGGCTTCGGAGTCGAGTGCGGTCACAGTGCCCACCCTCCAGACGGCGTGTCGATGATCGGGGTCAGGACGCGGAGTCGCCGGGTGCGAGGGCGTCGAGGGTCTGCTCGGCGCGCTCGGCCGCCTCCACGGGGTCGGCGTCCGGCGAGCCGATCCGCTCGTCCCAGTTGACGTCGTAGAACAGGTCCGTCACACCCTGCTCGGCGAGCCACTCGGTGTCCTCGCGGATCTGCTCGTACGTGCCGGTGAGCCGAGGGCGGTCGCCGGCGGGCGTCTCGTCCGGGTCGGCGATGACGACGCCGCGGCAGGCGATGCGGATCGACGCCGGGTCGCGGCCCGCCTCCTCCGCCGCGTTGCGCACGGTGGTCGCGTACTCGCCGATCAGGTTGAGGTCGACGTGCCCGGTGCTGCTGATCCAGCCGTCGGCGATGCGGCCGGCGCGTTCCTGGGTGCCGGTGCCGCTGCCCGCGAGAAGGATCGGCGGCCCGGGACGCTGGACCGGTTTGGGCTCCATGCGGCACGGCGGGATCTCGTAGAAGTCGCCGTGGAACTCCGTCGTGCCGTCGGCGAACAGGGCGTGCAGCGCGTGGATGTACTCCTCCGAGCGCGGGCCGCGGCGCGACCGCTGCGCGCCCATGACGGTGAACTCCAGCGATGACCAGCCGAGGCCGAGCCCGAGGTCGAGCCGGCCCTCGGACAGTACGTCGAGGGTGGCGGCCTGCTTGGCCAGCAGGACGGGCGCCAGGAACGGGATGTGGACGACGCCGAGGCCGAGCCGGATCCGCGACGTGTGTGCCGCGACGTACGCGAGTGAGATCAGCGGGTCGAGCACGCTGCGGTTCACCACCTCCATCTCATCCGGTGCGGCGAGCAGTCGTTGGAAGGTCCACAGGGAGTCGTAGCCGTTTTTCTCCGCGCGGCCGGCGAAACCGACGACGACGTCGGTACGCGCCCACGCGCCTGCGACAGGAAGTCCGAATCCAATCCGCATGAAGTCCGTCTGCCTTTGCTGAGTAGAAGGGTCACCGGCCGGTTTTCCAGGCGGCTTTCCGCAGACGCTCGCGTACGAGCGTGATGAGCTCGGCCGGCGGGTCCTGGACGAAGAAGTGCCCGCCCGTGAACTCCGCGCACGCGAAGTCGCCGGTGGTCGCGACCCGCCACTCGGCCACTTCCGCACGGGTCGTGAGCGGGTCCTCGCCGGCGCCGACCGCCAGGACGGGACAGGTGAGCGCCGTGATCTCGGTACGTTTCGGGTAGCTCTCGGCGACCGAGAAGTCCGCCCGCAGCACGGGGACGAAGAACTTGTACGCCTCCGTCCGGCCGACCAGCGTCGGCGGTATGCCGCCGAAGCTCGCCAGCGCCGCCACGAACTCCTCGTCGGGCAGCCCGGCGATGCGGCGCGGCCGCCGGGCGGACGTGGGAGCGCGAAAGCAGGTGGTCACCAGCGCGAGCGGGCCGGGCGCGCCGGCCTCGGCCAGCCCGAGCGCGACCTCGTAGGCCACCAGCGAGCCGAGGCTGTGCCCGAGGAGGGCGTACGGCCGGTCCGTCTCTGGCAGCAGCGCCGCCACGACGCCGGCGACGAGGGTGTCCATGCGGGTGTACGGCGGCTCGGCGGCGCGTGCCGCGCGGCCCGGCAGCGCGATCGGGCACACGTCGGCCTCGGGCGCGAGCAGCTTGCGCCACGCGCGGAAGAACGCGGGAGTGCCGCCCGCGTGCGGGAGGCAGAACACCCGAGGTGCCCCGGGTGCGGCTCCGGACGTGGGGGTGAACCATTCCGCGGCCACGTGTCAACTCCCGTCCGGCGCGATTGCGGGCTCGCGCCAGCGCAACTGGTCCGCCGACGGGATCAGGCCGTTCGCGGTGAGTGGCGTGGCCGCCGCGGCCTCGCCGCGCAGCTCGGCCGGGAGCTGGCGCATCCCCTGCCGTACCTTGGTCAGCGCGGCGGTGCCGAACACCGCCGACACCCGGTCCTTGCCGCTCTTCTCCTGCCCGGGCGCGGCTGGGGCGAGGGCGTCGGCCAGCTCGCGTGCCGACTCGGACAGCATCAGTCCGGCCTCGGCCGTGGTGCCGCCCACGAGGGAGGCGAAGGCTTCGAGCTCGGTGCCGTCCAGGCCGGAGACCTTCTTGGCCTTCCAGAAGTAGGAGTCCTCGCTGGCGTTGGTGTCATAGAACGCGGTCAGGAACTCATAGAAGAGCCGGTACTCCCGCCGGTAGCGCTCGTCGAACTCGGTGAAGGCGCGCGTCTCGTCCAGGTCGCCGGCGAGGCAGCTGTTGATCGAGCGCGCGGCGAGCAGGCCCGAGTGGGTCGCCAGGTGCACACCGGTGGAGAAGACCGGGTCGATGAAGCACGCGGCGTCGCCGACCAGCGCCAGACCCGGCCGCCAGAACCGCTCCATCGTGTAGGAGTAGTCCTTGCGCACGCGGATCTGCCCGTAGACGCCCTCGGTGACGCGCTTGGCGTCCTCCAGGTAGTCCGCGATCAGCGGGCAGCTCGCGATGAAGCGGCGGTACGCCGCCTCCGGGTCGCCTTGGAGCG
The DNA here is from genome assembly GCA_963799975.1 of uncultured Actinomycetota bacterium. GTDB lineage: Bacteria > Actinomycetota > Actinomycetes > Streptosporangiales > Streptosporangiaceae > Actinoallomurus. The sequence continues at coordinate 89,522 of CAWCZF010000007.1, forward strand.
CGTCCGCGTACTCACGCCGGACCACCGCGCCGACGCTGGTCAGCGTGTCGGTCAGGGGGATGTACCAGAACCAGCCCTCGTCGAAGGCGCAGGACAGGATGTTGCCGCGCTGGTCGCCGGGCAGCCGCTTGCCGCCCTCGAAGTAGCCGAACAGCGCCAGGTTCTGGAAGAACGAGGAGTACTTGCGGTCGCCGACGGAGCGGTAGAGGGAGCTGCGGTTGCCCGACGCGTCCACGACATGGGACGCGGTGACCTCGCGCCGCTCGCCGCCGGGCTCGGTGTAGGCGACTCCGCTCACCCGGCCGTCACGTTCGAGGACCCCGCCGACCGCGACGCCCTCGCGTACGTCGACGCCGTTCGCTCCGCGTTGCGCAGCAGGATCTCGTCGAACTTCATCCGCTCGACCTGGAACGACGTGGCGGTGCCTCCGTGCATCAGCGGCGAGGAGGCGAAATGGAAGGTCCACGGCTCGGGGTTGGCGCCCCAGCGGAACGTTCCACCGCGCTTGGGCATGAAGGACGCCTCGGCGATCTCCTTGGTGACGCCGAGCAGGCGGCAGACGCCGTGAATGGTGCTCGGAAGCAGGGACTCGCCGATCTGGTAGCGCGGGAAGACCTCCTTTTCGAGTAACAGGACCCGATGGCCGGCCTTCGCCACCAGAGTCGCCGTGGTACTGCCGCCGGGGCCGCCGCCCACGACGATCACGTCGTACTCGTCAATGCTCGACGATGCCACGTTATCCACCTCCTGTTCGCACATTACATCCAGATAACGACACTTCTCTGTTAAAGCTTGATTTATTTACTCGTACGCAAGTGCCGCTTTAGGCGGCAATTATCGGTAAGCCACTGACCAGGCATATTATTTCTACTCTTGTCTTAACTTGAAAATCGGAGCATCGTGGATAAGGAGTTGACTCGTTATTCACATAACCGCATCGAGGAGGCGGCTCATGACATCGCCGAGCACCGAGGAATACGACGTCATCGTCGTCGGAGGTGGCCCCGGCGGCAGCACCGTGTCGACGCTGGTGGCCATGGACGGGCACCGAGTGCTGCTCCTGGAGAAGGAGGTCTTCCCGCGCTACCAGATCGGCGAGTCCCTGCTGGTGGCCACCATTCACGGCGTGTGCCGCCTGCTCGGCGTACGTAAGGAGATCGCCGAGGCGTCCTTCATGCCCAAGCTCGGTGGAACGTTCCGCTGGGGCGTCAACCCCGACCCGTGGACCTTCATGTGGGCCCACGATCCGGACCTCAACGACGGCATCCCCGCGGCGTTCCAGGTCGAGCGGATGAAGTTCGACGAGATCCTGCTGCGCAACGCGGAGCGCAAGGGCGTCGACGTACGCGAGGGCATCGCGGTCGGCGGCCTGGTCGAGGAGGACGGCCGGGTGGCCGGGGTGAGCTACCGCGACGCCGGCGGAGTGCGGCGGGAGGCGCGGGCCCGCCACGTCGTGGACGCCTCGGGCAACCGCAGTTCGCTCTACCGCGCGGTCGGCGAGCGCCAGTACTCCCCGTTCTTCAAGCACCTGGCGCTGTTCGGCTACTTCGAGGGCGGCAAGCGGCTGCCGGGCAAGAACAGCGGCAACATCCTGTGCGCCGCCTTCGAGGAGGGATGGATCTGGTACATCCCGCTGACCGACACGCTGACCAGCGTCGGCGTGATGGTCCAGCAGGAGCACGCCGACCAGATCCAGCAGGACCCCGAGGGGGCCTACTACCGCTTCCTCGGGAACTGCCCGAAGGTCGATGACTTCCTGAGCGACGCCACGCGCGTCACCGAGGGCGTCTACGGGCAGATCCGCGTGCGCAAGGACTACTCCTACACGATGGAGAACTTCTGGCGGCCGGGCCTGGTGCTGGTCGGCGACGCCGCGTGCTTCATCGACCCGATCTTCTCCACCGGCGTGCACCTGGCGACGTACGCCGGTCTGCTCGCCGCGCGTTCGATCAACTCCTCCTTCCGCGGCGACTTGGACGAGACGCGCGCCTTCGCCGAGTTCGAGGAGCGTTACCGGCGGGAGTACGGAATCCTGCACGAGTTCCTGGTCGCGTTCTATGACACGAACGCCCACGAGGGCTCCTACTTCTGGAAGGCCAAGAAGGTGTCCGGCTTCGGCGGCACCGACGAGGAGGCCTTCGCGAACCTCGTGGGCGGCGCCATGGCAGAGCCCGACCTGGTGCGGTCCGAGGCCGTACGCGAACTCGGCGACGTGGTGAGCGCGCCGGTCGGCCCCGAGCACGGCCGGACCGGCGACGACACCGGCCGCGGGGTGTTCCGCAGCGCGACCATGAACGTGGTGCAGCGCGGGATGCGCGAGCTCCCGACCGCGCTGCGCGGCGAGTCCGGTACGCCGAAGGCGTGGACGTCGAACGGCCTCGTCCCCACCGGCGACCAGCTCCGCTGGCGCGAGCCCGCCTGACCCTACGGTCGGCTCGGGCCGGTGAGCGCGTCTCCCGGCGACGAGGCGCGCCGCCGTACCGCCGCGCCCGCGAGTACGGCCGCCGCCGCGAGGACCGTGATGACGACCGCCATCGGCACCGCGGTGTGCGTGCCGAACGCGCCGACCAGCGGTGCGCAGGCTCCGCCGATGACGAACTGGGACAGGCCGAGGAACGCCGAGGCGGTGCCCGCGCGCTCGGGCGGCTGCCCGGACAGGGCGAGTGCCGTTCCGTTGGGCATGGTCAGGCCGAGTCCGGACACGACCAGGAACAGGCCGGCGAGGACGACGGGCAGGTCGGCACGCGCCAGGACGGCCGCGAGCTGGACGAGCGCGCCGGTGAGGGAGGTGGCCAGCCCGGCGGCGAACAGCGTACGCGCGCGGAAACGGGCGGACAGACGGCCGCTCAGCGCCCCGGCCGCGACGATGCCCGCGCCGTTGACGGCGAAGACCAGGCTGAAGACCTGCGGCGACCGGCCGTAGACGTCCTGGACGACGAAGGGCGACCCCGCGATGTAGGCGAACATCGCCGCGAGCGCGAGCCCGGTCGCCAGCACGTACGCCGAGAACTCACGGTCGCGCGCCAGCCCGCGCACGACCCGTACGGCCGCCGTCAGGCCGCCGGTCTGCCGCCGCCGCGGGCCGAGCGTCTCGGGCAGCGTCAGCACCGCGATGACCAGCAGCGAACCGAGCGCCGCGGTCAGCACGAACACGCCGCGCCAGGAGGTGACGCGCAGGATCTCGCCGCCGATCAGCGGGGCCGCGATGGGCGCGATCCCGCTGATCTGGGTGAGCAGGGTGAACAGCCGTGCGGCGGGCGCGCCCTCGTACCGGTCGCGGACGATCGCCCGCGCGATGACGATGGCGGTGCCGCCCGCCGCGCCCTGGACCAGCCGGAGTGCGATCAGCACCGGCACGGTGGGTGCGATGACGCACAGCGCCGACGCCGCGGCGTACCCGACCATGCCGACCAGCAGCGGCCGCCGCCGCCCGGTCGCGTCGCTGATCGGGCCCGCGACGGCCTGGCCGAGCGCGAGCCCGACCAGGCAGGCGGTGAGCGTGAGCTGGATCGCGGACGGCCCGGCCGCGAGGTCCCTGGTCAGGGCGGGCAGCGCGGGCAGGTACATGTCGATGGACAACGGGCCCAGTGCGGTCAGCGCGCCGAGGATCAGGGCCAGCCGTCTCATCGTCAGTAGCCGACGGTGAAACGCTCGCGTACGAAGGTGGCGCCCTCCAGCGCGTCGAGGACCGCCGAGGCGTAGTCGCCGACGGAGATCCGGCTCTCTCCGCTCGCGTCGGCGAGGGGGGTGTCGCGTGCCTCGGCGCGGTAGTGCCCGGTCCGCTCGCCCGGCACCAGGTGGACCGGCGGCGGGCTCACGTAGGTCCACTCGACCGGGGTACGCGCGCCGCGGAAGATCTCCAGCGCCTCGGACTGGTCGCGTGCGGTCTCCAGATACTGGGGCGGGAAGTCCGGAGAGTCCACGAAGCGCTTTCCCGGCGCGTACTCCAGGCTGCCGCCGCCGCCGAGGAACACCAGTCGTGACACGCCGGCGAGCGGCAGCGCTTCGAGCAGGGCACGTGCGGCGCGCGGCACGAGCCGGTCGCCGCCCTTCACCGCGACCACGACGGCGTCGTGGCCGGCGACGGCGGCCTTGAGCGAGGCGGCGTCGGCGGCGTCCACGCCGGTGGAGTCCAGCGCGGTGACCCGGTGGCCGCGCGTGGCCGCCTCGCGGGCGACCGCGCCGCCGAGGTTTCCGGTGGCTCCGACGACGGCGATCCTCATGCTCGCCGCGGGCGACCGCTCGGCCAGGAAGGCGGCGATGAGCGGGGCGATCTCGGGCAGCCGGTCCTCGAGCGCGAAGTGGCCCGTGTCCAGGAGGTGCAAACGTGCGTCGGGCAGGTCTCGCAGGTAGGCGCGCGCCCCGGCTTCGGGGAAGAAGGCGTCGCCGCGGCCCCAGAGGATGAGGGCGGGCGGCCGGTGCTCGCGCAGCCACCGCTGCCAGACCGGGTAGAGCGCGAGGTTGGAGTGGTAGTCCAGGGCCAGCGCCACCTGGGCGTCCTTGCGGCCGGGCAGGTCGAGGAAGTGCTGGTCGAGCGTCCAGCCGTCGGGCGCGATCTGCTCGGGGTCAAGGGTGCCGTCCTCGTACTGGCCTCGGGTGGCGGGCAGGGTCAGGATCTCACGTACGCGATCCGCCGCGCCGTCCGCTCCGGGCCGGGCCGCGACCATGCCGCGGGCGAGCTCGGACAGGCCCTCGTCGTACGCGTTGGCGTTCTGGATGATCAGACCGGCGATCCACTCGGGGTGCCGGGTCGCCAGGCGGAAGCCGACCGGGCCGCCGAAGTCGAAGGCGTAGAGCGTGAACCGGTTCAGGCCGATGGCCTGGACGAAGCCTTCCACGACGTCGGCGAGGCTCTCGAAGGAGTACGCGAAGCCCGCCGGGACCTCCGTGTGGCCGAACCCCGGATAGTCGGGTGCCACCAGGTGATAACGCGTGCCGAGTGCGTCGATGAGCCGCCGGAACTGGTGTGAGGCGGACGGAAAACCGTGCAGGAGCAGGAGTGCGGGCGCGCCGGCGGGTCCGGCCTCGCGGTAGAAGACGCGCACCCCGCCGACGTCGACGAAGCGGTGTGCGACTCGCGGTGGGTCCACTGTGGCCATGTCACATGCCTCCTTGATGCTGTGATGCATTAGAACTATCCGCGACCAGGCTAATGTGTCAAGCCGAAGAGATAGCATTAGGCCCATGAGCGTGACCCCACTGATCGGAGAGCCGCTGGCCCTCGACCTGGTCAACACCCGTGCCCGCACGCCGGACGGCGAGGTCGACCTACTGGACACGGTGGACGGGCTGCGGACCTGGCTGGCCGCCCAGGGTGACCGGCTGACCGCGCGTGACGCGGGCGCCGTCGACCGCGCCGCCGTACGTGAACTGCGCGGGCACGTCGCCGACGCCGTCGAGCACGCGCGCACCGGCGCCGCGCCGCCCGCCGCCGCACTGCGCGCCGTCACCGAGGCCCAGCGTGCCGCGCCCGGCTACCGGCGGCTCGGCTGGGACGGCACCGCCGTCACGGTCGCCCCCGCGCGTGACGGGAACGCCACCGCCGCCCTGCTCGCCGAACTCGCCGAGGCGGCGGCCGACCTGCTCGCCGGCCCCTCCATCACCAAGGTCCGGCACTGCGAGGGCCCCGAGTGCCGCATGATCTTCCTGCCCGCCCACCCACGACGCCGCTGGTGCTCGCCCGCTCTGTGCGGCAACCGCGTCCGTGTCGCGCGCTACTACCAGCGGCACAAGGACTGACGCGCGGGAGACGTCGGCATCTCCCGCGAAGATGATCAAGAATGCCGTATCCTCGACCCGCTGAGCGCGGGCATCGTGGCCCCGCCGCATGAGGGGGTACGGGTGTTCCGGCCATTGATCTGCCTTGCGGCCGCCGGTTGCGCCATCGGGGTCGCGGGTTGCGACTCCGGCACGTCGCACCCGTCCGAGCACCAGGCCGGCGGGTCGCCGGGAGCCTCGTCCGCCGCCGCGCCGGCGCGCTCGCCCGCCGGTCCCTGCCCGTCGGCGGAGGAGTTCGTCGCGGCGATGAACGCCAAGGGCTGGACGGGCTTTGAGGTGGCGGGCCGCATCGTGTGCGACGGCGGCTGGGCGGCCACGACGGTCAACATGAAGAAGGTCGCCTCGGACCCGGCACGCGCGGTGCTCCACTACTCCGGCGGCAAATGGCACGGGATCAGCTACGGCACGGACGGCCTCTGCGCGGCGCCGGGCATGCACGCGGTGCCGGCCGCCATCAAGACGGCGCTCGCTCCGTACTGCTGACCTGGCCACGGGCGGTCACCATCTCGCCGGCCAGCCGGCGTGCCAGCTCGGCATAGCAGGAGTCGCCGATCCACGCGGCGTGCAGCCCGGCGAGGTCCGCGCGGTCGAGCAGCGCCAGCGGCCGGTCGAAGCCCGCCGGGACGAGCACCCGTGCCAGCTCGTCCAGGGTCGAACCCGCACCGCACGTACGGCACGGGCGGTCGGCGATACGCCACCCGTCGTCTCGTGACGTGAAGGTCTCGACGCCGCCGGCGTCGGCATAGGCGATCGACCGGGTCATCCGGGCCGCCCGGCCGCGGGTCAGGTCGGCGAAGCGGCAGATGCCCTCGGCGCCCACCCTGGCCACGATGGGCTTGACCAGGGCGCCAGGAAAGCCGTCGAGCTCCTCGATCTCCAGCGACGAGTCCTCGGCGACGACCGGCCGCCGCAGCATCGCGTGCGCACGTACGGCCTTGTCCGCGGCGACCACAGCCGGGTCGAGGGACTGGATCTCGGGGAGCGCGAGGTCACGCCGGACCAGGCGTACGGGCAGGCCGCTCAGCGCCGCCTCGGCGAGCCGCAGCTTGACCTCGTCGCCGGTGGCGAAGACGAGTTCCCTCATGCGCGCGTGCCGGCGGCGGGAAAGTGCTCGGCCGTCCAGTAGCCGAGCCGGTGCCGGCCGCCGACGCCGAGCAGGTGTCCCTGTTCGCCGCGCAGGCTCTCGCCGAGGTACGCGCGTTCGGCGTCCGCCAGCTCGTAGCCGCGTGCGCTGTGCGTACGGCGGGACCACAGATGGTCGAAGATGATGCGCCGCCATTCCTTTCCCGACAGCGTCAGGAGGGGCGTCTGCGACCAGTAGAGGTCCTCTTCTCCCCGGATGAAAGGGGGTAGCAGATTGGCGACGCGCGGCCGGCCGGAGCCGACATAGACCGACAGCGGAGGAACGTCCATTCCGTAGAACGCATTGGTCAATTCGGAAAGGGTCGGCGCACGGCCGAGCGAGCGCCCGAGGTCATATCCGATCGCCGCTTCTTCGGCCCCGGCGGCGACCCAGTCTCCGCGCAGCAGGTAGACGAGTCGCGGGCCACGGCCGGACGTGGTGAGCAACGGCGGCGTACGGCATTCGCCCGGTGCGGCGTGCGCGACGATCGAGACGGCGAGGTCGTGCCGCGCGTGCAGCTCGCGGCGCGACGCGCTGGTCATCAGCTCCGACAGGGCGCGGCCGGCGAGCTTGGCGTACTCCTGGCCGCGGTCGCGGGGGAAGCGCATGACACGTACGACGGTCTGGACACCGAGCCGGAACAGCTGGTCGAGCAGCACCGTGTCCTGGTGGTCGAGCCACTCGATGTAGACGGGGTAGTCCGCCGGGCGGTCCAGCCGTCCGCCCTGGGCGATGTAGGCGCGGCGCGTGCCGCCGACGGCGACCGCCCAGCAGGCGGTGCCGCGCTCGCGTACGTACTCGGCCACCGCGCGGTCGTCGAGGGCCAGGAAGGTCTCCAGGTCCACCGCGCTCCGCGTCTGCTCGATCGTCAACGTGCCCCCTAGAGAAAGTCGCAGTCGCATTCTCCGGCTCGCAGGGCATTACGGCCACCGGTCGTTCAACTGCGGAGAACGCGGGGAAAGGTATTCGCTAGGGTGACCAATTGACAGTTCAGCGCCCGAAGTAAGGCGACAGTTCAATGCTGGACCAGGACTACGTACGCGCCTCCGTCGACGAAATCATTTCCGACTTCCTGGACCACAAGGCGCGGACGAACGTACCGGGTCCCGCCGGAGTGAAAACCGCCTGGCCGGAGATCACCGAGATCCTCCGGGGATTCATCGCCACCGGCGGAAAGCGATTACGGCCGTTGCTCTGCACGGTCGGCTGGTACGCGGCCGGCGGCGGCCCGCACCCCGAGTCGCTGCTCCGCGCCGCCGCGTCGCTGGAGATGTTCCACGCCTTCGCCCTCATCCACGACGACGTCATGGACGACTCACCCACCCGCCGGGGCAGGCCGACCCTGCACCGCGCACCCGTCGGCGGACTCCCCGGGATCGCCCGCGCGATCCTCGTCGGCGACCTCGCGCTGGCCTGGTCCGACGAGCTGCTCCACACCGCCGGGCTCGCCACGGAGCAGCTCACGCGTGTACTGCCGCTGGTCGACGCCATGCGCAGCGAGGTCATGTACGGCCAGTACCTCGACGTCACCTCCACCGGCCGGCCCGACCCCGAACTCGACCACGCCCTGACGATCGCCCGCTACAAGACCGCCACCTACACCGTCGAACGCCCGCTCCACATCGGCGCCGCCCTCGCTCATCCGGACGCGCCCAACACCTCGCTCAGCGCGTACGCCCTGCCGATCGGCGAGGCGTTCCAGCTACGTGATGACCTGCTCGGGACCTTCGGCACCGAAGCGCTCACCGGCAAGTCCACCCTGGATGACCTGCGGGACGGCAAGCACACCGCGCTCGTCTCCCTCGCGCTCCGCGACGCCGACCCGGGTCAGCGGCGGACCCTGCGCGCGCTGGTCGGCGACCCTGCGCTGGACGAGGACGGCGCTCGCCGGGTCCGCGGCGTGCTGATCGCGACCGGCGCGCGCGACGCCGTGGAGAAGCTGATCGCCGTCCGTCACCAGGAGGCGCTGACCGCGCTGGACCAGGCCGCCTTCCCGCCCGCCGCCGACGCGGCGCTCCGGTCGATCGCCCGCGCCGCCGAGGGACGCCGGTCCTGACCCAACGCCCCGGCCTGACGAACGCCAGAGACGACGACGAGGAGTGACCCATGACCGTCTCCCCCACGCTGCCTCCGATCGAGGGCGAGCCCTTCTTCGCCCGCTCCGCCGCACCGCTGTCCGAACAGGCCGCGCTGCTGCTCCAGGAGGCGGCGGCGGACCGCTGGGGCGACCTGTCGCCCTCGGTCTACGAGACGGCGCGGCTGGTCGCGGACGTGCCCTGGCTGGGCGGCCACGAGGAGCGGATCGCCTTCGTCCTGGCCACCCAGCGTGCCGACGGCGGCTGGGGCCCGCCGAACGACTACGCGCTGGTCCCGACGCTCAGCGCGGTGCGCGCCCTGCTGACGTGCCTGGTACGGGGCGATGTTCCCGCTGACGGCGTGCTCGACGCGGCCGTACGCGGCCTCGGCTCGCTGACCCGGCAGCTCGACGGCCCGGCCGATCCCGGCGGCCGCCCGGACATGATCGCGATCGAGCTCACCGTGCCCGCGCTCATCCTGGACGTCCGCGCCCTGCTCGGCCGGGTGGATGCCGGGCCGTACGCCGGGCGGCTCCGCGGCCTCGGCGCGATCGGCTTCCCGCCCGGCCTCGGCCCGGAGACCCTGCTGGCACTGCGCGCGGCGCACCGAACCGGCCGGCCGGTGCCGGGACGGATCTGGCACAGTTGGGAGGCGTTGGGCATACCGGCGGCCGAGGCGCCGTACGTCCGGCCTCGCGACGGCGCGGTCGCGATCTCGGCCGCCGCGACGGCCGCCTGGCTCGGCGCGGAACCGCCGCCCTCCGGACATCCGAGCGCCGGCTACCTGGAGCTGGTCCAGCGCCGCGGGAACGGGATCATCCCCACGGCAGGGCCGCCGGCGACGTACTACGAGCGCGCCTGGGTGCTCGGCGCGCTCGGCACCTCCGGGCTGCCCTGCGCGGTGCCGCCCGCGCTGCTCGACAGCCTGGAGGACGGGCTGACCGCGGAGGGCGCGCCCGCCGCGCCGGGCCTGCCGCCGGACGCCGACGACACCGCCGCCGTACTCCTCGCCCTGTCCGCGTACGGCCGCGTGCACCGGCCCGACGCGCTGCTGGACTACTTCGCGGGCGACCACTTCCAGTGTTTCCCCGGCGAACGCACGCCCTCCACCAGCACGAACGCGCACGCCCTCGAAACGCTCGCCCATCACACGGCACGCCGCCCGGCGGACGCCGCACGCTACGCGGCCGCGATGAATCGCGCCGCGGACTGGCAGCTCGCCGCACAGCTCCCCGAGGGCTGCTGGACGGACAAGTGGCACGCCTCCCCGTACTACGCCACGGCGTGCGCCGTGCTGGCGCTCACCGCCAGCGGCCCCACCCCGGCCGTGCAGCGCTCGCTGCGGCGTGCGGCCGCCTGGGTGCTGGCCGGGCAGCGCGCGGACGGCGGCTGGGGCCGGTGGGCGAGCACGGTCGAGGAGACCGCGTACGGCGTGCGCGTGCTCGGACTCGCGGCACCGCTGCTCCCGGCCCGGCATGTCACACCGGCGCTGAGCCGCGCGTGCCTGCTGCTGGCGGATCCGGCCGCCCTCGTGGCCGCGCCGACGCCGCTGTGGCACGGCAAGGACCTGTACGCGCCGTACCGCATCATCCGCGCGACGCGGCTGGCCGCTCTGCACGAGAGCCGCGGCCGTGCCTGAGAGGGTCAGGTCAGCTCGGCCCGCTCCTCGCTGGCGGGCTCGGCCGGCGTACGGCCCGCCGGAGCGATCAGGGACAGCAGCGGCCCGGCCATGAAGGTGGCGACCAGGGCCATGAGGACGAGGACGGTGAAGAGCCTGGGCCCGATGATTCCGGCGGCGAGGGCGACGTTGAGGGCGATCAGCTCGGTGAGCCCGCGGGTGTTCACCAGGACCGCGACGGTCGCCGAGTCGCGCGGCGCGAGGCCACTGACCCGCGACGCCGCGTACGCGGGCACGAGCTTGCCCGCGATGGCGACGACGAGGATCACGGCCAGCAGGGCGTCGGCGGTGGCGTTCAGCGCGCCGAGGTTGAAGGACAGCCCGGCGGTGACGAAGAACAGCGGCAGCAGCAGGTCCGCGCCGCGCTCGAACGACCGCACCACCTCGGCGTCCGGCACGCCGTCCCGCCTTGGCATCGCCAGCCCGGCGAGAAAGCCGCCGAACACGGCGTGCAGCCCCAGCGCGGCGGTCACCCAGGCGCTGCCGAAGGCGAGTGCGAGCGCGACCGGCAGCGGGTTCGCCAGCGGGGATCCGGGCCGTGCGAGCCATCGGCCGAGCACAGGACGTAAGACGAACAGCATCCCGGCCACCAAGACCGCCAGCAGCAGGAGCAGCACCGGCACGGACCGGCTCGGCGCGTGCTTGGTGCCGACGAGCGCCGCGGCCAGCACCAGCCACGCCGTCACGTCCATCACCCCCGCGGCGGTCATCGCCACGGTGCCGGCCGTGCTCCCGGCGAGCCCGCGCTCACGTACGATCGCCGCCAGCACGGGAAGGGCGGTGATGGCGGCCGCCACTCCCATGAAGAGCAGGAACGAGCGTCCCTGCGCGTGGCCGCCGTCCATCGCGGCGAACCCCGACTGGAAGACCTTCGCCGTGCCGATCCCCAGTCCCATCGGGATCAGCAGCGCGGCCACCGCCACGAGCGCCGCCGGGCGTCCGCCTCCGCGCAGGAGGCGTGCGTCCAGCTCATATCCCACCGCGAACATGAACAGCACCACCGCGACCTGGGATAAGACCGTGAGATAGGGCAGCACGCCGGCGGGGAACAGGTGCGCGGTCGGGTTTCCCGGCAGCCGGCCGAGCAGAGTCGGGCCCAGCGCGATGCCCGCCACGATCTGGCCGATGACCGTGGGCTGACCGCAGCGGCGCGCCAGCGCCCCGAGCAGACTGGAGACAGCGATGATCAAGGAAACGTCGCCGATCACCAATGTCACCGCGGAATCCGTGCTCACGTGATCACCTCGTTACCTTTGATTAAAAAAAAGCACCCACGAGTTGTCAAATCACTTTGGGTGATTTTTAGCGAAGAACAAGCCATTCACAGTGAACGTCAGTTGACGTGAATAGTAAATGCCCGATAGAGTCGCGCCCGGTAAGAACGCAGCCTATTATTGGCTATCACGCTATTGGCTTTAGGGGCGTTGACTTGGAGATCCGTGAGGCCCAGCGGCGGGTCTGGGAGAACAAGATCGCCAAGGGCTTCAACACGAGCGACGTCCCCCTGGAGTTCATGCTGCTGCACGGCGAGGTCGCCGAGAGCTTCGACGCGTGGCAGGAGCAGGACGGCACGCTCGGCGAGGAGCTCGCCGACGTTGCCATTTACGTCCTGTCGCTGGCCCAGATCAACGGCATCGACCTCGACGCCGAGATCGAAGCCAAGATCGCCAAGAACGCCCGGCGCGTCTACGAGCGTGCCGCCGACGGGGTGCTCCGCCGCGTCGACCCGTCGTGAGCTCGCGTCACGCGGTCGGCACGGGTCCGACGGACAGCCCGGCGAGCCGCAGCAGCAGGTCCTTCACCTCGGTCGCGGCGTACGCCGCGCGGCCCGCGTCCGCGTCGTCGCACAGGAGCACCGGGCCGTCCGCCGGTGAGTCCGGCAGCCGTCCGTGGCTGCCGCGCACGCACGACGGGTCCAGCGGCACGACCGGGATCGTGTAGCGCAGGCCGGGCTTCTTGCGGGCGAGCGCGGCGGCGGCCCGCAGCTTCACCAGGCGGTCGGCGGGGTCGAAGAACAGCTCGGCCGGGTCGTAGCCGGGCTTGCGGTGGATCTCGACGGTACGCGCGAAGTCCGGCGCGCGGTCGTCGTCGAGCCAGTAGTAGTAGGTGAACCAGGCGTCCGGCTCGGCGACCGCGACCAGCTCGCCCGACCGTTCGTGCGCCACCCCGTACGCCTCCTTGCCCGTGCCGTCCAGGACCACGTCCACGCCGGGCAGCGCCGCGACGAGCGTCGCGTACGCGCGCCGATGTCGGCGGGGTCGGCGACGTAGACGTGCGCCACCTGGTGGTCGGCGACGGCGAACGCGCGCGACGTCCACGGGTCGAGGTACTCCATGCCGTCCTGGGTGTAGACGTGCAGCAGGCCCTCGCGGCGCAGCGCCCGGTTGACGTCGACCGGGCGGCGCGCGTCGGTGATGCCGTACTCGGACAGCAGCACGACCGTGACCGCGCCCTCGGCGCGCGCGGCGTCCAGCAGCGGCGCCGAGCGCGGCGTCCACCTCGCGCGCGGCGGCGACGGCCTCGGGCGCGTCCGGCCCGAACCGCTGCAGGTCGTAGTCCAGGTGCGGGACGTAGACCAGCGTCAGGTCGGGTCTTCTCCGGTGAGGAACGTGCGCCGCGCGGCGGCGACGATCCACTTCGAGGACGCGATCGAGGCGGTCGGGCCCCAGTAGGTGAACAGCGGGAACGCGCCGAGCGCGCCGGTCAGCTCGTCGTGCAGCTCCGGCGGGTCGGTGTAGCAGTCCGGCTACTTGCGCCCGTCGGCGTGGTAGATCGGCCGGGGCGTGACCGTACAGTCGGTGTCCGCGCCCATGGCGTACCACCAGCAGACGTTGGCGACCCGGTAGCCGGGGGCGGCGCGGCGCGCGGCGTCCCAGACCTTCTCCGCCGCCGACCAGCGCGTTGTGCTGCCGCCACAGGAACACCTCGCCGAGGTCGCGGAAGTACCAGCCGTTGCCGACGATCCCGTGCTCGCCGGGCGTCACTCCGGTGAGCAGCGTCGACTGCACGGAGCAGGTCACGGCCGGGAAGCACGGTGTCGAGCCGTGCGGTGAAGCCGTCCGCGCCGACGCGCGCGACGTTCGGCATGTGCGCGAGCAGCCGCGGGGTGAGGCCGACGACGTCGAGGACGACGAGCCGGCGGCCGGTCTCGTGCGGGCGGTTCATCCGGAGATCTCCTGAAGGCCGAGGTCGAGCAGGTGGTCGCGGGTCCAGGCGAGTTCGGCGGCGATGCCGGCGGCGAGGCCGCGCTCGGCGCGGTGCCCGGCCGGCAGCACGTCCCAGGTGTAGGTCTCGACCTCCAGGTGGTGGGTACGCGCCGTGTCGCCGCCGACGAGGGCGCGCAGCGAGGTGAGCAGCACGTCGCGGGTCGTGGAGAGCGGCGGCCTCGGCTCGGCGTGCAGCGGCACGTGGAAGTGCACCCGCCACGGCCGGTTCCCGGCGCCTCGGCCAGGGCCTCGTCGAGGTCGTCGGCCAGCGGTGGCCGTCCGCCGCGCGCGTCTGGTGGAGGAAGCGCGGCTCGGCGAACGCGGCCAGCGCGCGGCGGTCTCCGCGTCGGCCGGGTCACGCGCGCGCAGGGCGGCCGACACCTGCACCTTCACGATCGGCAGCCCGCCGACGCCAGCGGCCAGCGTAGCGGGTCCTCGAACTCCACCGCGAGGTGGCAGGGGTCCAGGCAGCCGCCGATCCACTCGGGGTCCATGCCTCGGTCAGCGCGCGGCGCAGTCTGCCCGGTCGTCTCGATGACGCAGCCGGGCTCCGGCTCGATGCCGACGCGTACGTGCCGGTCAAGCGGTCGGCCAGCTCACGTGCCAGCCGGTCCAGCGCGCGCCGCGCCGCGCGCGCCCTTGTCCGGCGTCCAGTCGGTGCGCCAGCCCAGCGGCAGCGTCGACACGCTGCCGCGCGCCGCGTCGTCGGGCAGCAGCCCGGCGAGGATGCGCGCCAGGTCGAGGGTGTACGCCAGGCGCGCCGGGTCGGTCCAGTCCGGCAGGTAGACGCGCGTTTGACCACCGGGGCGTGGAAGCCGCGGTACGGGAAGCCGTTGAGCGTGACCACCTCCAGGCCGCGGGCGGTCAGCTCCTTGCGCAGCCGCCCGATCGCGGCCTCGTCGGCCAGCGCGCTGCGCCACGGCGCGCGCCAGCCACAGGCCCACGCCGAGCGGTGCCGGCGCCGAGCCGCTCGCGTACCGGCTCGGCGTAGCGGCCGAGCTGGCTCGACCACGCCGTCGAGGTCCTCGGCCGGGTGCACGTTCGTGCAGTAGGCCAGGTGCACGACGGTGCCGTCGGGGTGCCGCAGTCGCATGTCAGCGCCCCCTCGGGGTGCCGCGCAGCACCGAGTTGCCCGGCGAACGTCAGCTCCTCCGCACCGGACTCGGCGAGGTCGAGCCGGCCGCTCTGGCCGTAGAACGCGACCGGGTTGCGCCACAGCACGCGGTCGACGTCGTCCTCGTGGAACCCGGCGGCCAGCATCGCCGCGCCTGTCCTCGCGGTCTTCAGCGGGTCGCTGCGGCCCCAGTCGGCGGCGGAGTTCACCAGCATCCGGTCGGTGCCGTACTCCTTGAGCAGGCCCACCATGCGCTCCTCGTCCATCTTGGTGTCCGGGTAGATGGAGAAGCCCGGCCCAGCAGCCGGCGTCGCGCACCATGTCGACGGTCAGCTCGTTGAGGTGGTCGATCACCACGCGCTCGGGTGGGATGCCGGACTCGCGACGACGTCCAGCGTCCGGCGCGTGCCGGCCGCCTTGTCGCGGTGCGGGGTGTGGACGAGCGCCGGGCAGGTCGTGCTCGACGGCCAGCTCGAGCTGCCGGGCGAACACCGCGTCCTCCTCCGGCGTCATCGAGTCGTAGCCGATCTCGCCGACCGCGACCACGCCGTCCTTGGCCAGGTAGCGCGGCAGCACGTCGAGCACGCCGCGGCAGCGCGGGTCGTTGGCCTCCTTGGGGTTCAGCGCGATCGTGCAGTGGTGGTGGATCCCGAACTGCGCCGCGCGGAACGGCTCCCAGCCGACCAGCCCGTCGAAGTAGTCGGTGAACGAGCCCACGGACGATGCGCGGCTGGCCCAGCCAGAACGCCGGCTCGACCAGCGCGCGCACCCCGGCGGCGTCCATCGCCTGGTAGTCGTCGGTGGTGCGGGAGGTCATGTGGATGTGCGGGTCGAAGATGCGCATGTCAGGAGTTCTCCTCGCGGTCGATGACGAGCCACACGTCCGGCGGCACGGCGCGTCCGGCCGCGACGCGCTCGTCGGCGAAGTCGGCGAACATCCGGGCCAGCTCGCCGTCTCCGCGCTCGGCCAGCCCGGCGACGCCCGCCAGCGGCACCCCGGTGAAGACGCACTTGAGCACCGCCTGCCGGTACGCCGGCGGGTCCAGGTGCGCGGCGCCGTACGGGCCGAGCGCGGCCGCCACCAGCCGGGTGTCGTTGGTGCGCAGCGCGTCCGCGACCAGCGGCAGCGCGTCCTCCCCCGGGTCGTGCAGGTCAGCGCGCGCAGGACGCCGCGTTTCTCGGCGGCGTCGCCGTACCGGTAGAGGTCGCTCAGCTCACGTACCCGGTCGGCTCCGGTGAGCGGGAGCGCGGTGACCAGGAGCGCGCGGGCGGCGTCGTCCACGGTCCAGCCGTACGGGCCGCCGTCGAGGGGCTCGCGGCCGCAGTGCCGCCCGACGGCGGGGAACACCGTGCGTACGGTCTCCGGCCGGCGCCTGACCTGGTCGAGCGCCGCGTCGAACCAGTCCGCCGCCGCGGCGTCGAGGGTGGCCAGCAGCGCCTCCTTCACCTTTCCGGCGTCGTGCGGGCTCATGCGGCGCCCTCCGCCGCGACCGGCCGCCGTGCCTCCGCCTCGGCGGCGCGCAGGAACTCCAGCGAACGCCGGCAGACGTCGGGGGCGGCGTGGCTGTGCCGGGGCAGTTCGACCGCGACCAGCCCGCGGTACCCGATCTCGCCGAGCGCGGCGAGCACCGGCGGGAAGTCGATCTCCCCCGTGCCGAACTCCAGGTGCTCGTGCGTGCCGCGCCGCATGTCGTCGATCTGCACGTTGACCAGGTGCGGGCCGGCGCGGCGTACGCAGTCGGGCACCGGGGCCGCCTCCAGGCAGCGGCAGTGCCCGATGTCCAGCGTCAGGCCCAGGCCGCCGGGACGGCCGAGCGCGGCGCGCAGCCGGTCGTAGCCGTCGAGGTCGTCCAGCAGCATGCCCGGCTCGGGTTCGAAGCCCAGCGGGACGCCCGCGGGCTCGGCGATGGCCAGGACCTCCGCGCACCCGGCGGCGAGCCGGTCCCAGGCGAGGTCGTCGGGCACGTCCGGGTCCTTCGTGCCGCTCCAGAACGAGACCGCCTCCGCGCCGAGGTCGGCGGCGATCCGCACCGCGCGTACGAGCAGGTCGATCCGGCGGTTCCGGCCGTCGCCGCTGAGCAGCGTGGGCTGGTGCTTGCGCCGGGGATCCAGCAGGTAGCGCGCGCCGGTCTCGATGACGACCGCGAGCCCGAGCCGGTCGAGGCGTGCGGCGAGCCGGCTCACCTGCCGCGCCAGATCGTCCGCGTACGGGTCGAGGTGATCGTGGTCGAGAGTGAGCGCGACGCCCTGGTAGCCGAGGTCGGCGATGATCGCGAGCGCGTCGTCGAGCCGGTGGTTGGCGAACCCGTTCGTGCCGTAGCCGAGGCGGAGCGTCCGGTGCGTCAGGTGTGTGCTCATGTGGGCGAGACCTTCCGGGAGAGGCGGCGGGCGAGCGGGAAACCGGCCGCGACCGCCACGGCCGCCGCCAGCGGGCCCCGGCGGGCGATCAGCGACGCCTGGAGCGGCATGAGCCCGAGGATCCCCGCGCCCACGGCCCGCCGGATCGGCTCCGCGCCCGGATCGGCGACCGCGGCGGCCTGCGCGCGGCCGAACGTCGCCAGGTAGCCGGCCGCCAACCCGGCTCCGGCGAGCCCGCGGAGGCCAGGAGACCCAGGACCAGAGGATGGAGGACTGGAGGACCGGGGGCCGGGGCGACCCGTGCGTGGCGGGTCCGGGGGCCACGTGCTCTGCGGCCGTCGTGAGCCGCACGGCTCGGGGGCGGCGGCGGTTTCTCCCGTGACCGGCGGCGCATGCCACGCGTCGGTGCGGTCCAGGCGCCGGGGCCAGGCGGCCGCCAGGGCGACCGCGCCGGTCGCGGCGAGGGTCGCGGCCGGGAGCAGCGGGCCGCCGCCGGTGACCTCGCGGCGGCTCAGCGCGGTGACCGCCAGCGTGTGCGCGCCGACGATCGCGGCGGGCGGCGCCGCGTCCCGCAGCGGCGCGTCCCCGGCGCCCAGCAGCACGTCGAGCGCGCGGGCCGTGGCCATCGCCGCCGGTCCGGCCGGGGTCGCCTTGAGCACCAGGTCATACGCCCAGACCGTCGCCGCGAGCGGTAACGCGACGGCCAGCGCCCGGCGGCCGCCCGCCGCGACCGCCGTGCCGAGCCCGCCGCGGTCAGGCCCGCGGCGAGCCCGAGCGCGAACCCCGGCCGTACCCGCCCGGAGGGGATCGGCCGTTCCGGGCGCTCGACGGCGTCCAGGTCGCGGTCGGCGTAGTCGTTCAGCGCCATACCCGCCCAGTACAGGAGACCGACGACACGGTCAGCGCCGCCGTCGCCGGCCCGAACGTCCGCCCCGCCGCGGCGGCCCCGGCGAGGGCGTCCCCGGGCACGGTCAGCGCGGCCGGTGCGCGTACGAGCTCGGCCACCGCGCGCAGGCTCGGCACCAGCGGAGGTAACGCGGCCTCGCCGGCGAGGGTCGTGGCGCCGGTGCTCACGACTCCGCCCGCGCGGCCACCCACGTGCGCAGCGCGGCGTACTGTTCGGCGAGCCCGTGGCCCGCGTCGCCTGCGGGGTCCTTGAAGAAGAAGGCGAAGTCGCCGATCGGCCCGGCGCACCCGGTCTCGTGCGCCAGGGCCATGAGCCGGGCGAGGTCGAGCACGAGCGGGGCGGCCAGCGCGGAGTCGCAGCCCTGCCAGGTGAACTGGAGGTTCATCCGCACGCCGAGGAACCCCTCGAACAGGACGTGGTCCCACGCGGTCTTCCAGTCCCCGAGACCGGCGACGTAGTCGATGTGGACCTCGCCGTCGACCGGATGCCCGAGAGTCTCGGTGAGGACGCGCTGCTTGGAGGCGTTCTTCGCGGCGGCCGCGGCCGGATCGGCCAGGGTGGCGCCGTCGCCGCCGCCGAGCAGGTTGGTGCCCGACCAGGCGCGTACGCGCAGCCCGCGCTGGGCGAACATCGGCGCGAGCACCGACTTCAGCAGCGTCTCGCCGGTCTTGCCGTCCCGGCCCGCGTACGGGAGGCCGCGCGTACGCGCCAGCTCGTCGATGGCGGGCAGCCGTGCGCCGGTGGACGGCGTGAAGTCGACGTACGGGCAGCCGGCGGTCAGGGCGGCGTAGGCGTACAGGGAGCTGGCCGGCAGGACGGGCGCGCCGGAGGTCAGGGCCGTGGACAGCGCGGCCAGCGACTCCCAGGCCGGGTCCGGCGTCACGGGCGGTTCGGTCGAGGCGACGTTCACGACGATCACGCGGTCGAGTCCGCGCCGCTCGCGGAACTCGGCGATGTCGTCCGCGAGCGC
Organism: uncultured Actinomycetota bacterium; assembly: GCA_963799975.1. GTDB lineage: Bacteria > Actinomycetota > Actinomycetes > Streptosporangiales > Streptosporangiaceae > Actinoallomurus. The sequence continues at coordinate 108,731 of CAWCZF010000007.1, forward strand.
CCGCGCCGCCTCGGTCTGCGGGCGCGGGTCCTCCGGCACGCGGACGCCGGGCCGTACCTCGGCGTCGAAGGCCGCGAGGTCCTCACGTGTCAGGTCGAGCAGTCTCGCCGGCACCACGCCGGACCGTACGAGCTGCTCGGCGCGCTTGGCCTGGGAGACGCCGGTGACGTCGTGGCCGCCGAACACGAGGCCGGCGATCCCGGGCAGTCGCGCCGAGGCGAGGTCCGGCAGCTCGGTGACGCATCCGGTGGGCGGCGCGAGGCCCGCGCCGACGGACGCCGCGCCGACCACGGCCGTGGTCGCGACGGAGCCGCGCGCACCGACCAGCCAAACACCCGTACTCATCCATTTCCCCTATCTTTTGCCATTCCGGAAACACGGCCCGATAAAGCGACAAAAGGGCCGAATGGAACGTTCCGCCTGGTCGAGGATGGGCGTGGGCCGTCCGGGACGTACTCACCGGTGTTCGACGCTCTGCGCGCGGCGTGCTCCGTCGTACGCGCCTCGTGGTCCAGCACGCGTTGGGGACGTGACCTGCATGAAGTCGGCGATAACGACCTGCTGCCCGTGCTCACGAACGTGCGGCGCCGATGGCCGGACGCGTGTTCGCCGGGCGCGCGGCCATCGTCGTCACACCGTCCTCCGTGCTGTCGTCCGCTGAGCTGATGGCCCGAGACGTTAGAGCTTTGGCGTTAATGGCGAATAGGGACCTGTCCGCTTGAGGTCAATTTTGATCTTGAGCGAATGAGGCCGATCGTCCGGCCTGTGGCGGTCTGCCGAAGGCGACTCGCCGTGCCGTCCAGGGGGTCGGTTAGGAGTTGCGGCCGTACAGGGGATACTTGCCGCATGGTTAGCGACAGTGCGCGGGATCAGGCCATCTACCAAGCGCTCAAGGCGGTCGACGAGGTCGCCGCGGCCCTCCAGACACATCTGGTCGAGGAGCACGGGGCCGACCCGGAACGCGCCGCCGCCCAGAGCACCTCCACGAACGCCCTCAAACTGCTGCGGCAGGCCCGCGAACGCCTCGGCAACGGGCTGCGCGCCATCGAGGCCAACAACATCGCCGAGACCGACGGGATCTCCCTGCGCAACGAGTGACCCGCGCGTACGGCCCGCGCCCTCACCGAGCGCGGCGCGTGGCTTCGCCGACGCCGAAGTCCTCCCCTCCGTGACCGTCCTGTGAACTAGAGACTGTTTGATCAGCACCGGTGGGGTATTGCGGAGTTCATCCTGAAAACAGTGGACGGTTGCTCATGACTATCGAACCCGGGCGGTCAACCGCATCCCCCGACGACGTCGATGAGCCGGAACCGCCGGAGACACGCGTGGAGTCACGGCCCAACGCCGAGGGGCTGGCTGCCGAGAAGACGCCGGGCGAGAAGCCGGCTGCCGAGGAGCCGCCAGGCGAAGGCCGGCTCGGGGAGGGTGAGTCGGAGGAGGAGCTGGCCGAGGACAGACGGGCGGCGGAGGAGAAGGCCGCGGAAACCGTCGACGAAACGGCCGACCGGCGCTTCGGCCGTCCTGGCCGGCCGCTGGACCGGCGGTCGCCGTTCTTCGTCGGAATGACCGGCGCGGCCGGCGTCGCCGTCACGTACGGGATCATCCAGCTCATCATCGCCGCCCGCTCGGTGCTGATCCTTATCGGCCTGGCGCTGTTCATCGCCGCCGGCCTGGACCCCCTGGTGTCGTGGCTGACCCGACGCCGCGTACCGCGCTGGGCGGCCGTCACCATCGTCGTCCTGGGCACACTCGCGGTGATCAGCGGCTTCCTGAGCGCCGCCATCCCGCCCCTGGCCACCCAGGCCACCGCGCTGGCCGACCACGTGCCCCACTACATGAACACCATGCAGGACCACAGCTCCCAACTGGGCAAGCTGAACGACCGCTTCCAGCTCAAGACCCGCCTGACCAGCGTCCTGTCCGGTGGCGGCACGGGCTTGGTCGGCGGCGTGCTGGGCGCCGGAAAGATGGTGTTGACGGCCGCCACGTCGCTGCTCGTGGTCCTCGTACTGGCCATCTACTTCCTGGCCGGCATGCCCGCCATCAAGAACCTGCTCTACCGCCTCGCCCCACGCTCACGCCGCGCCCGCGTCATCCTCATCAGCGAGGACATCTTCACCAAGGTCGGCGGCTTCGTCCTCGGCAACATCATCACCTCCCTGATCGCCGGCCTGGGCACCTACATCTGGCTACTGATCTTCGGCATCCCGTACCCGATCGTCCTCGCGCTGTTCATCGCCCTCGTGGACCTGATCCCGGTCATCGGCTCCACCATCGGCGGCATCGTCGTCTCCCTCATCGCCCTCACCATCTCCCTGCCCGTGGCCATCGCCACCGCCGTCTTCTACATCGCCTACCGGCAGGCCGAGGACTACTTCCTCGTCCCGAAGATCATGGGCCGCGCCGTCGAGGTACCCGCCGTCGTCACCGTCCTCGCCACCCTCATCGGCGGCGCACTCCTGGGAATCGTCGGCGCCCTCATCGCCATCCCCGCCGCAGCCGCCATCCGCCTCCTCCTCAACGAGATCGCCTTCCCCCGCCTCGACCGCAGCTGACCGGCCCGAACCGCTCCTACGATCAGATCCAGCTCACTGCGGGGTGCATGGGTCGCCTCCTCTCGGCGGTGCTTCGTCTCTTGAGCCGGCCCGGGTTCTCAATACGGTCCGTCTCAGGAGAATTCTGCGCATCTGGCCGTAGCCACAGTTGAACTGCGCGGCCACCCGCCGGATCGGCCAGCCCTGCTCATAGAGGCGTACGGCGTCCTTTTCCCACTGTTCCCGGACGGGGTCGGCTTGGCCATGGGTGTCGCGAAAGGCGTTGACGTCGGCTCGGCGGTAGCGGCGATGGCCACCCGGGGTGTGTACCTCAGGTTTGAGCAGTCCGAGCCGGGCCCATAGGCCGACCATCGGGGTGCGAACGTTCAGAACTCGAGCCACCTCGTACGGCCTGAGCAGATCATCGTCGGGGTCGTGTGACATCGCGGGGAAGGTCGATCCTTCTCAGGAGTAGGGGATCTCGAACCAGACGGTCCGACCGTCGGCATCGGCGCATGAACCCCACCGGCCATGGCTCAGGGCATCAAGCAGGTGCAGACCGCGACCGCTCAGCGCCCCCGGATCGTCCTCGGCCAGGATCGGGGTGCTGTTCTGCGAGCCCGCGTCGATGACTTCGATGCGCAGGTCGGTGGTCGCGTCCAAGACGATGAGGGTGACGATCCCCGGTTCACCTCGACCCGAGTCCGAGTGGCAGATCGCGTTGGTGACCACCTCGGACGCCATCAACACGACATCGTCGACGATCCCAGGATGGTCGTCGGCCAGTGACTCCAGCAGCCAGCGCCGCGCCGACGCAACCTCCCCCGGCACGGCGACGATGCCGCGCATGCCGAGCACCACGGCCGCCATCAGCGGCCTCTGCCGCACGAGTGGGCGGCTGCGCACACCGAAGACAGCTTTCCCGCGCGCTGGATCGCTGTGATCTCCCAGAACCTAGCCTCGACCTCGACGCGGTACCCGTGCGCGACGAGCGCGGTCTCCAACTCGCCGAGCCGCTTCAACGTGGTCGCTCTGACGGCCGCTGCCGGGTCCGTGGTTGCCTGCACCGGACACTCCATTCCTTGGGCGTGACGAGCAGGCTAAGCAACCGGTCGACGCAAGGAGAGTGACAGGTTGTCCCACATCCGCGACCCTGAGTACATGTCGAGGTGGGACAGGGCGTCCTACTCTGGGCGTGTGGGCGATGGAATGACGATCGGCGAACGTGTCGCGAGGCTTCGGCGGCAGCGGCATCTCACCCAGGCCGAACTGGCCGAGCGTGCGACGGTCAGTGTCGACCTGGTCCGCAAGCTCGAGCAGAACCAGCGGCGAACCACGACCCTGCGCAGCCTTCAGCGGCTGGCGACCGCACTCGACGTTCAGGTGTCGGCCCTGCTCGACGGGCCGTCTCCGGGCGACCCTTCCAACCCGAGTGCCGGCATCAGCGACCTGCGTCGCGCGCTCACGCCTTCACTCGACGGCGATCGTGGAGACCCCCCCACCGAGGACGAGCTACGAGTCGGCCTTGACGAGGTGTGGAAGGCCCACCAGGCCGGCAACTATGTGATCACCGCCAAGGTGTTACCCGGCCTCGTGGACCTGGCCCGCCTCCTGGCAGAACACCGCCCGAGTGATGGCACCTACCGGCTGCTGGCCGAGGCATACCAACTGTCCGCGATACTGCTCCTCGGTGTGCGCGCGGAGGATCTCGCACTGGTGGCCGCCGATCGTCTGCAGACGGCCGCGAATCAGGTCGGCGATACGCCGACCGTTGCGCGAGCGGCGGACACCTGGGCGTGGCTCTACAGCCGCCAAGGCCGGCTGGAGGACGCGCTGGAGCTGACGATCCGCGCGGCGGACGCGGCCGAGCCGGACAGTCTCCGCTCCGCGTCGGTCGACGACCTGTCCGCCTGGTGTGGCCTGCTCCAACGCGGCGTACAAGTGGCCGCGCGCAACGACGATGCCGGAGTCGTGGACGACATGATCAGCCTCGCCGCGGCGGTCGGCCGACGGATCGGCAGCGACCGCGTCGACCAGTGGACCGTCTCCGGGCCCACCAACGTGGCCATGCACGCCGTACGGTCCGCCATGGAGATGGGCGACCCCCGCAAGGCCCTCCGGCTCGCCGAAGACGTCCCGCGGTCCGCCTCCCTGCCGGCCGCCTGGTGGACGCGGCACCTCCTCGACGTGGCACACGCGCAGTACGCGGTGAAGCGCGATGAGCAGGCCGTCTCGACGCTCCTCCAGATCAACCGACGCGCGCCCGGCTGGCTGCCGTACCAGGGGATCGCCCGGGAGATCGTCACGGGCATGCGCCGCCGCGAGCCACCGTCTCGCCTACGCGGGCTGCGACGGCTGGTCGAGGTGATCGGAATAGACGGGCCATGACCGAGGGCTGCCATCGGCAGCGACCGACCGTGGCAGCCGCGCGCTCGTCCTGTGCGCCGACCTCGCGTTGCCGAACGTTCCCGGGCGCGGGGCAGGTGGCCGCCACGTCGCTGGCACGTGCCGGGCGGTGGGGTGGTGGCGGTCATCAGTGCGAGTGATGAGCCTTGACCACGTTGGTGGTTTCCCCGCACCGGCGGTACGCGATTGGCTGAACGCATGGATATCAGCGCCCGCCCGCCATGCTGCGCTCGGCAGCGGATCTTCGGCGGCTTCATCCGGCGCGACAGGCGCGGATCGGTTGGGGGTATGATCTTGTGAAGACCGAGTCGCGTTACGAGACCACCCTGCCCACACTGTGCGCGTGCGGGCATGCTCTCGACGAGCATGATCCCGTCGCGGCCCGCTACTGCAGGGCGACCGCGTCCGGCGACCTGAGCCGGGAGTGCATCTGCGTGGTGACCTCCGGACCGATGCCGCGTTGACGAACGGACGACACAGGGGCCCTCTCAGCCGTACGCGGCCTGGCCGATTCGGACCGTACGGCGGGGAGGAATTCCCGGTTGTCGCTTTTTTTTGAGGTAGTGTTATAAACACTAAGGACATTTCGCGCGCTAGCGATCAAGTTGGCGTCGTCCTGAGTGCGCGAATATCTCGGCCCTGATCGGGTCGAGGACGGGGCCGGGCTTATGGCACCGCACGTTATCGACCAGCCAGACATTTCTTCTTCACCGGCATCGACCGACTCACGGCTCAGCCTGGATGCGGCGCTCGGGAGGCGAGGTGCCGTGGACGGCGGCTGGTGGCCGCGTTCGCGCGACGCGACCCGCGAACTCCCCGAGCTCATCTCCGCCCTGGACGCACGGATCGGCGGGGTCGTACGGCTCAGCGTCGACGCCGGCGACTGGACCGACATCCCTCGCCGCCTCACGGTCGGCGGGCGGCTGGTGCGCGTTGGGCACTTTCCCCATCTGGACAACAAGATCATTCTGACGCGCGCGGCGCAGGACCACGTCATGCTGCTGGTGGTACCGCCCGACGCGGCGGCGGACGCGGCCGAGGCCGCACTCGCGATGGCGGCCGACGGCGACAACCGCGATCAGCCCGGAAAGATCCTGGTCGCGGCGGGGGTCGAGCCCGAGGTACGGTGACGAGCGCCCCGCCCGCACCTGCGACACGCGCCGGTGTCGGGGGCGGGCTCAGGCTTCGCGCCGGGTCGTCCCGTACGGCTCGGCGCCGATGCCCGGGCAGATGTCCGTGGGGCGGTGCGGGCGAATGACCCGGCCGTCCGGCAGGAGTTCGCCGGTGTCGTCGAAGACGACCACGCCATTGCACAGGAGGTTCCACCCCTGCTCGGGGTGGGCGGCGATGATGCGCGCGGCCTCGCGGCCGATCATGTCGTGCGGCGGGCACAGCGGGCGGTGCCGGCAGGGTGGGCGCAGGCCCGTGGCAGGGTTCATCGCCGGTGGGCGAGAGTCTGCTGAAGATTATTCACTGGATGCCTCATTAGTCTGGTTCAGCGATCCCGAGTCTACGCTCAGAATTACCGGAAACGTTTTTCCATAGATCGAAGTATCACCAGTATGGCCACACGAAACAAATAGTGCCGCCCGTACGCTTATTTTCCCGAGCATTGATGCCGTCATCTCATCCATACCTGGTAGGAGTCGAGTCCTTCGACCACGGCCGCCGCGACCACGATCACGAAGAGGATCGTCAGGATGGCGGTCCCGGCCCAACGGAACCGCCGGCCGGAGTCCGTGTCCGCTTCTCCGGGCGCGCGGCGCCGGGCGAGCAGCGCACCCAGGACGGCCCCGAGCAGCGCCCCGGGTACGGCGGCGGCGGCCCCTTCCACGACGACCGCGTGCAGGTCCCCGGCGGCGAGTGTCGGCCGGGGCAGTTGAAAGCACGGCTGCGGGCCCACGCCGTACAGGTCAGCGCAGCGGCCGAGTGTTTCCACGCCCAGAAGCAGGGCTGCGGTGGCGAGCACCCCGCAGACCAGCGCTGCGAGCGGAATCAGCACCGGGCGGTGCCGGCGTGCGACGGCGCCGACACCGAACAGGCGTCGTACCGCGGACCCGCCGCGCGCCACCGCCGGGCGGAGCACCTCGCCGACCAGGTATTGCGTGACCTCGGTCGCCGCCGCCAGCGCCACCGGGGTCAGCAGCAGCACGGCCCCCATGTCGCCCATCCGCAGGGGCCCGCGTTCGCCGCCGCCCGCCAGTGCGCGAGCGGGGTCGGCGAAATACGCCTCGCTCAGCGCACCGAAAATAGGCTTCTCGGCCGGCGCCATCGTGGCGATCACGGTCCTGGCGATATCGGCGACTAACACCTCATCCGTATTTGAACCCATCCGTAATAACCCCCATCCCCGCCTTCATATCCCCCAGGCCCAATAATGGCGGTAAAAGTGTGATCGAGTCCAGGAAACCCCGATCTTCGCCGGCGCGGACGCCCGAGGTCGCGAGCCATGGACCCAGCGAGTACAGAGCGGCGATCGAGGGTCTCCACCGAGGTGAGCACGACGGAAGACGGGCCGTACGGGGCGCTCTGGATATTCTCAATAATCATGATCTATCCCACTTCGCGCTTCAGCCGACCCTCTCCGTACGCATCGTGCCGGGGGTGTCGGCGTGCGTGAGGCGGTCGCCATGACCGGGTGGGATTCGCAGGTCACCGGCTTTGCACACACGCCGGGCGGCGCCCGGCGACGGCGGTGGTCCAGGCACCGGGGAGCGGAGTCATGAGCCCTCGGAGGTCCAACCCCGCCGTACGGCCGATTCTCGTCGACGTCGCCGCGCGGCTGCTGCTCGACGAAGGCCCGCAGGCGCTGTCCACCCGGCGGATCGCGGCCGAGGCCGGCTGCTCCACCATGGCGGTCTACACGCATTTCGGCGGAATGAGCGGGCTCATACGTGAAATGGTGCACGAGGGGTTCACCCGGCTCCAATATCACTTCTCCCGCGTACGCGAGACCGACGACCCGGTCTCGGACATGGCGACACTCGGCCGCGCGTACCGGCGCAACGGAATGGACAATCCCCATCTGTACGCCGTGATGTTCGGCGCTTCCTCGATCAGCGGATTCTCGCTGTCCAGGATGGACCGCCAGCACGGCCGCTACACCCTCGCCTCGGTCATGCGTTGCGCGGAGCGGTGCATCGAGCTGGGGCGGTTCGCCGGCGACGACGCCGAGCTCATCGCCCACCAGATGTGGACGGCCATCCACGGCCTCGTGACGCTCGAACTCGGCGACTACCTGACCGCGCCGTACACCGCGGACCGCTGCTTCGAGGCCCAGCTCACCGGGCTCATGGTGAGCGTCGGCGACTCCTGGGAGGCCGCGGCGGAGTCCGTGGCGCGGTCACAGGGCCGCCTGCGACTCGAGGTCGAGTGCGACACAGGCGACGACGGAGACGAAGACGGCGCGGGACTCACCGCCGCACCCTCCAGCGTCAAGCAGTAGGCCCGCGAACCCGCACGAGAACGCGAAAAGACGCCCCGGAGACGAACCTCCGGGGCGTCTCGCGTACCGTCAGCCGTCCAGGTCGCTTGAACTGGCCGGGGCTTGCGCCCCTCGCCCGCGGGCCCGCGGTACGCCTGGGCGATGTCCAGCCACTTGTCGGCGTCCGCGCCCTCGGCGACGACGGCGAGGTCGTCACGGTGCCGGCGGCGGGTCACCAGGAGGCAGAAGTCGGCCGCCGGGCCGGACACCTTCTGCTCGGCGTCCTCCGGGCCGAACGCCCACACCTCGCCCGACGGCGCGGTCAGCTCGAAGCGGAACTGCGCGTCCGGCGGGGTCAGGCCGTTCGACTCGTAGCCGAAGTCCCAGACGAGGATGGCGAAGCCGACCAGGTGCTGGATGCGGTCGGTGTACTCCCGGCGTACGCCCAGCGCGTCGGCGATGTCCTGCCCGTGCCCGAACAGCTCCATGATCCCGGCGCAGGCGAGCACGAAGGCGGGGATCGGCCGTACGAGCCAGGGCACGATCTGGTCCGGCGGCAGGGCGCTCAGCGCCTTGACCGTGGCGGCGCGCTCGGAACGCCAGCGTGCGAGCAGTTCCTTCGGGGCGTCCATGTACTCATCGATCGCGGCGTTCACCGCGGCGTCGAAGCCCTTGGAGGCGCGCTCGACGATGGCCGCGAACTCCTCGGTGTCGCCCGCGGCCGCGCCGGCCAGGTGGAAGATGAACGCAAGGTGCGCCACCTGGTTCGCGACGGTCCAGCCGGGCGCCGGTGTGGGCAGGTTCCACTGCTCGGGGGCAAGGTCGGCGATCAGCGCGTCGATGGCGTCGCCCTCGGCGGCCAGGTCGTCGAACACTTGGCTCAGGTCACTCACGTTCGAGTCCTTTCATCGGGGTCGGCAGCAGGCGTGAGCCCACCTGTCGGGATGCGGCCATGGCCGCCCACGAGGTGAGCCCGATCAGCGTCGCCTCGCCGGGGTGGTCCCGGCGGAAGGCGTCAATGACCGACTGGTCCACCTGGTAGGAGGCCAGTGCGGTGAGCAGGGCCAGCCGTCCCGCCGCGCGTTCGGCGGCCGGCAGGCCGGATGTCGCTTCGTCGGCCCAGCCGCGGCCCAGGCCGGGCGGCTCGCCGTCCCAGTCGGCCAGGCGAGCGTGGACCAGGGCGCGTACGGACTCAGGCACCGCGTGTTCGCCCGCGGCGTCGATCGCGGCGGCGGACCGGGCCAGCGCCTGTGCCACATGCGGGGTGCCGGCCGCCCACGCCAGGTCGTCGGGCAGCGGTGCGTCGGGCAGCAGGTCGACCGAGGTCCCGGGGGCGCAGTACCGCTGTGCGGCGGGCCGCAGCATCCGGCCCATCAGCCGCCGGAGCCGCGACTGGATCGCGCCGGGCACCTGCGGCGGGAACGGCGATTCGGTCAGGAAGACGTTCACGATCCGGTTCAGGTAGTGGAACACGACGGCGGTGCCGGCGAGTTCGGGCCCTTCCTCGGCCGGGAACGGCGGTTCGCCCGACGGGTCGCGCGCCCAGTGCGCGATGGCACGCAGCCGCGGGTCGCACGACTTCGTCGAGCCGGCCCTCGGCGACGGCCGTCGCGTCGTCGGCCCGTGCCAGCCCGTACAGCGTGGTGCTGTGCACGTCGACGCAGTACGGGCAGGTGTTGCCGAGCGAGACGGCGGCCGCGACGACCTCCTTGGCCGTACGGTCCGCGTGCCCGCGGGCGACGAGCGTCTCGCGCAGCATCACCCAGGACGCGGCGAGCAGCCTGGGGTCCGGCGCGTGCAGGCTCACCGGCGGCGCGAGCATGCCGAAGTCCTCTTCGACCTGCCCGTACACCGTGGCGACCACGGGCTCGGCGCCGCCGGCGGGCACGGGGGTCAGATGCTTGATCTGCATCTGCGCCCCGCGTCGTCCGGCGGCACGCGTCAGAGCGCGCACGCATCGCCGTCAGTCCCGTGCGAGGCTCGCGGCCAGCGGTGCGGTCTCACGCCGCGCGCTGGTGGAGCCGTCGGGGGCCGGTGCGCCGTACTTGACCTGGACGCCGCGCTGTTGCGCCGCGCGTACGATCCCGGGCATGGCGCGCTCGGCGAGAGCGGCGATGGTCATGGCCGGGTTGACGGTCAGCGCGCCCGGCACCGCCGAGCCGTCGGTGACGAACAGGCCGGGGTGTCCGCGGACCTCATGGCCGTCGTCCAGCGCGGAGGTGTTCGGGTCGTCGCCGATGCGGCAGGACGCCAGCGGGTGCACGGTGTACGCGCCGACGAGGTCGTTGGTCCACGGCGCGACCTTGGCCAGGCCGTCGCGTTCGAGGATGTCCTTGATCGCCGCGTCCGCCTGCGACCAGCCGTTCATCGTGTTGAGGGTCGGCCGGTAACCGAGGTTGCCGCGGCCGAGCATCTGCTGGGAGATGCGCATCGCGTTGCCGGTCGCGGGCGGCGGCCCGAACACGCCCTCGTTGTCGTCCTCGGACATGATGAAGATGGTCAGCCACGACTGCCACTGCTTCAGGACTTCCTTCTTGTCCAGCCCGAACCAGCTCGCGCCGTCCGCGCCGGGAACCTGGGCGAGGATGGTGCCCAGGCCGGGCGGGAAGTAGAGCTGTTCGAGGGAGAACCTGGAGAACTCCGGCAGCGACCCGTCGAGCCGGTCCCAGTTCGCCACGACCGGGCCCTTGCCGATCGCGTTGGCGTTGTACGCCGGGCCGTCGCCGCGGGAGAGGCCGAGGACCTCGCGCACCCTGTCGTCGTTGATGATCGCGGTGTTGAGCCGCTCGCCGTTGCCCGAGAAGTAGCGGCCGACGCCGTGCGGCATCTGGCCGAGGTCGGGCTCGCTGCGCTGGAGGATCACCGGCGTCGCGCCCGCGCCCGCGGCGATGACGACGATCTTCGCCTCGATCGTGCCGCCCTCGCCGCTGATCCGGTAGTCCTCGTCGTCGATGACGTTGTAGTGCACCTGGTAGCTGCCGTCGTCGGTGCGGGTCAGCCGCTGGACCTCGTGCAACGGGCGGATCTCGGCGCCGTGCGCCAACGCGGCGGGCAGGTAGTTGAACAGCAGCGACCGCTTGGCCTCGAACCGGCAGCCGGCCATCATGAAGTTGCAGTTGGTGCACTTGGAGTTGTCCACCGCGACCGGCACCGGGTTGGCGGTCAGGCCCGCGTGGTTGCAGGCCGCGCCCCACAGGCCGCCCGGGTAGGACACGTCGTTCCAGTCCTGCGTGGAGACGGGCAGCGCCTCGGCCACCCGGTCGTACCAGGGGTCGAGCGCGTCGCGGTTGATCGACTTCGGCCACATGCGACGGCCGATGCTGCCCTGCCGCTCGAAGACGAACCGGGGCGCGCGTGGCATCGCCGCGAAGTAGACGACGCTGCCGCCGCCGACGCAGTTGCCGCCGAGCACGCTCATGCCGTCGCCGACGGTGAAATCGAAGATCCGGGTGTAGGAGGAGCCGAGCTTGTAGTCGTGCTCGAACTCCTCGCTGTTCAGCCAGGGACCGCGCTCCAGCATCACGACGTCCGCGCCGCCCGCGGCCAGGTGGTACGCGGCGATGGCGCCGCCGAAGCCGGTGCCGACCACGAGGACGTCGGTGCGTTCGACCGTGCTCATTTGAGGCTCCCCGTCGCTTCGTCGGTGTCCGGATGTGAGTCGGCCAGCTGTCGCCCGTAGGAGAAGTCGGGGAACCGCCACAATCCGTCGGAGTCGGGCTGGGTGATGCCCAGCGCCTTGAGCCCGGGGTGCCCGGCGGCCATGGCGTCGCGGGTGTGCATGTGGGCGCCCGTGTCGAATGCCATGTTGCTGAACAGCGACAGCAGCACCCACATCTCCTTCTCCGGGTGGCCGGGCGCGGTCAGCGTGGCGACCAGCGCGGTCCGGTCGGTGAAGGTCAGGGAGACGAACGAGGGGATCGCGTCGTCGAGCACCAGGTCGTGCTGTGCCGCGTACGCGAGCGCGTGCTCGTTCAGCATTTTCACGAGGACGTCGAGGTCGCCCGAGATTCCGGTGGCCGAGGTCTCCAGCATCTCCACCGCGCCCGCGGCGACGGCGCCGGGGCCATCGCTCGCGCCCGCCACCGCCACGTCGTCGGGCCCTCGTTTGTCACCAGGGATGATCGTGTCGGCGAACGCCTCCAGCGTCATCGTCCTCGCTTCGTATTCGTCTTGTGGATGCGGTCGCACCGGTTAGCTCCCGTCGCCGAGAAGGCTCATTTCCTGTGATGGCCGGCACCGGAAGCGATGCATTTCCCCGCGCCGTCAGGGCCTGACGAACGCGGGCCTCCGGTGACTGGCATTCCCGCCCATCCTCCACGGCGGTTACCCTGCGGCTCATCTCTTGACGTGCCGCATGGACGGACGCCGGGGCACACGGAAATGGGAATGCGTCTCGCGGCGAGCGGCGCTAGGCGGCGTAATTGTCTCCGCCGGTGCGGCCGCCCCCGCGCGTACGGCGGGTGGGGTCGGCCATGACCGGCGTACGGTCGCCGAGCAGGCCGGTCTCCTCGCGGCCGAGCCAGGTCGTACGGCCATCAGAGGGGAGGCCGACCGGGAGCCGTACGGTCGCGCGCGGCGGTGCGGCGAGGTCGAGCGCGTCGAACACCAGCAGGTCGCTGCGGCTGCGGCCGGGGTTTTCGGCCGTGACGACGAGCCATCCCTCGCCCTCGGCGTCGCTGCCGGTTGCGGGGACGAAGACCGGCTGGCCGGGCAGCATGCCCGCGCCGAACTCCCACGAGCGTACGGCCCCGGTGCGCAGGTCCAGGCGGGTGAGCGTGGCGGTGGCGCGCGGGCCGCCGGTGGTGCCGAACAGGTAGCGGTGCCGCCGCCCGCGTACCCGGTCATCGACCAGGACCATCTCCGGCAGCAGCACGCCCGCGGAGACGGCGCCGGCGGGCAGCGGGCGCGCGCGTACGACGCCGCGCCGCAGGTCGAACGTCCAGCGGCGCAGGCAGGGCGGCCCGACCGCGTCGTGCGCCGCACCGATCGCCGGGTCGAAGGCGCGCGGGTGCGAGGTGACGTCGAGGACGACCCGGTCGCCGTCGTCGTAGGCGTTCACGCTGTGGAAGACGTAGCACGACTCGATGGTGAACCACCGCACGGGATCGGTGTTCCACCGCGGGACGAGCCCGACCCGGGCGGGACGGCGCGGCCGCCAGGAGTAGGGGAACCGCGTGCCGACCAGCGCGGCCGCGTCCTGGTAGCAGACCGGCAGGTCGAGGACGACGACGTAGCGGCGTGTGATGGCCATCGCGTGCATGAGCGGCGCGCCGTCCAGCGCGAAGGGCCGCGAACGTATCACCTCGCCGCACGGGTCCAGGACGAGGTGCTCGGCGTACCCGAGGCCGGGATGACACGCCACGGTGTGCCACAGCGGGTCGCCCGCCTCGCGTACGGGCCGGGCCGCGGTGACCGGGGTGCGCCGTCCGGCGACGGCTGCTCCGGGTCGGTGAGCCACACCGAGGGCGCGATGGCGGGCACCGGCCCCAGCGGGCGGTGCGGCAGCGACCGGGTGACCGAGCGGAACCAGCGGGCGCGGCCGCCCTCGACGCGTACGCCGGCGAGCGTGTGCGGACCGGTCGCGGCGCGGTGGCCGCCGGGCGGCAGGCACAGGGCCGGATGCGCGACCGACTGGAGGAACCCGCCGTCGAGTCCCGGCGGCAGCACGCCGTCCACACGTAGTTCGTCTCCGGGGAGGAGGCGGGCGCCGGGCCCGCCCGACCGGCGCCGGGCTGAGTTCCCGACCTTCACGGCCATTGCAGAACCCTTCCTGACGGCTCATTCGTATTCCATATCAGTGTTGTACTACGAGTCCGGCTCCGCAATGGCCCTCGGCCAAGTCTCGTATTATGCGCTACCGCGCATGTACGCACCGCATTCACGAGGAAGCGCCGCCCGCCGCCTTGAGGCGATGATGCCTTGGATGGGCACAGCCCGCAATACGGAAGATGTGCCGGATTTCTGGCCGTACAACACTGATCGTTTATGGCCGCACCGCGGTAGTAGGCGAAAGGGCGTACGGGTGCCGGTGAACATTCGAGCGGGTAGCCCATGAACACGTTAATTCCCGACCCTGCACAGGGGGACCGGTGAGTGCATCGGAGCCGGACTTCGTCCGGATGCCCGTTCTGCGTCCGGACGTCGCGCAATCAGACGACGACACGGCGGAGACACCCGAACGATCCATGGCCGTACTGCGGGAGGAACAGGAGACGCAGCGCGAGCAGACCGAGTCCGGCAACCGGAGGGCGGTCCAGCGCCAGCACGAACTCGGCAAACGCACCGCGCGCGAACGCCTCGCGCTCCTGCTGGACGAGGACTCCTTCACCGAGATCGGCACGTTCCGCCGGCATCAGGCCCACGGCCTGAAGCTCGGCGGCGACCGCCCGTTCACCGACGGCGTGATCACCGGTTCCGGCACCATCCACGGACGGCAGGTCTTCGTCTACGCCCAGGACTTCACGATCTTCGGCGGCTCGCTGGGCTCGGCACACGCCGCGAAGATCCACAAACTCATGGATCTGGCGCTCGCGGCCGGCGCTCCGCTGATCGGTCTCAACGACAGCGGCGGTGCGCGCATCCAAGAGGGTGTGATGGCACTCGACGGCTACGGCGGGATCTTCCACCGCAGCGTCCAGGCGTCCGGCGTGATCCCGCAGATCAGCGTCGTGCTCGGCCCGTGCGCGGGCGGCGCGGCCTACTCTCCGGCGCTCGCCGACGTGACGTTCATGGTGTGGGACACCTCGCAGCTCTACCTGACCGGGCCGGACGTGGTCGAGGCGGTGACCGGCGAGCACGTCACCCATGCCGAGCTCGGCGGCGCCGAGGTGCACGGCACCCACTCTGGCGTGGCGACGTTCGTCCACGAGGACGAGGAGAGCTGCCTGGCCGACGTGCGGTACCTGATCTCGCTGCTGCCGAGCAACAACCTGGACCCGCCGCCCGCCGCCGAGCCGCGCGGCGCGGCCGAGGAGGAGCGGCCCGCGCTGGCCGACATCGTCCCGGTCGAGGCCGGCAAGCCGTACGACATGCGGGCGATCGTCACCGAGCTGGTCGACGACGGCGAGTTCCTCGAACTGCACGAGGAGTGGGCACGCAACGTCGTGTGCATCCTGGCGCGGGTCGACGGCGAGGTGGTCGGCATCGTCGGCAACCAGCCGGTCGTGCTGGCCGGGGTGCTCGACGCCGACGCGGCGCAGAAGGCGGCCCGGTTCGTACGGTTCTGCGACGCCTTCAACATCCCGCTCGTCACGCTGGTGGACGTGCCCGGCTTCCTGCCCGGCACCGACCAGGAGCGCGCGGGCGTGATCCGGCACGGCGCCAAGCTCCTGTACGCCTACTGCGAGGCGACCGTGCCCCGCATCCAGGTCATCATCCGCAAGGCGTACGGCGGCGCGTACATCGTGATGGACTCGCATTCGATCGGCGGCGACATCTCGCTGGCGTGGCCGACGAACGAGATCGCGGTGATGGGCGCCGAGGGCGCGGTCAACATCATCTTCCGCAAGGAGCTGGCCGCGGCCGCCGACCCGGAGGGCCTGCGGGCCGAGCTGGTGGCCGAGTACACCGACCAGCTCATGCACCCCTACCACGCCGCCGAGCGAGGCGTCGTGGACGACGTGATCGATCCGGCCCAGACTCGTGCGGCCGTCGCGCGCGGACTCGCCATGCTGCGCGACAAGCGCACGACACCGCCGCGACGCAAGCACGGCAACATCCCCCTGTGACCCGATGCGCCGGCACGCGACGAGCCCGCGGACAAAGGAATCCCACCGTCCGCGGGCATTGTCCGTCAACGGTTTCCGGCGCGCCGGAGCCACCGTGACACGGTGCGTCCGGCGGTTCACAAGGCCAACACCACTGCCATTTATCAAGGCTTGCAACAACGGGACGACCATGTATCTTTAACACAAAGTCGTCCCGGAGGTGATCTTCCTTTTAAATCACAGTGTTATTGAGTTTCAAATGGAGGTGGAGATGACGGATGCGGCGTCTGATACCGACTCTCATTCTGCGGGGACCATTGTCCCGAGTGAGTCACTGAACTCTTCACCTTCGCTACCTGCGGCACCGGAAATGGTCCCTCTCGGGCAGCTTCTCCCCGCTATCTCACCGCGCGTGGGCGGCGAGGACGAGGATCACATAATTCGCCTGGCCGAGACGGAGACGAGTTTGCCGCCGATTCTCGTGCACCGGTCGACGATGCGAATCATCGACGGTATGCACCGCTGGCGAGCCGCCGCGCTCAAGGGCCGCCAGGAGATCGAGGTGGCCTACTTCGACGGCACCGACGCGGAAGCCTTCATCCAGGCGGTACGTGAGAACACCGCGCACGGGCTGCCGCTCTCGCTTGAGGACCGCAAGGCCGCGGCCGGGCGCATCATCGCCTCGCATCCGATGCTCTCGGACCGGAGCATCGCCAACGACACCGGGCTGTCGGGCAAGACGGTGGCGGCGATCCGCCGCGCCAGCGCCGGCTCCCTGGACGCCGACGAGCGGATCGGCGCGGACGGCCGGCTGCGCCCGCTGACCGCCTCCGACGGCCGCCGGCGCGCGTCGGAGATCATCGAGGCCAACCCCGAGGCGCCGCTGCGCGAGGTCGCCAAGGCCGCACGCGTCTCGCTCGGCACCGCGCACGACGTACGCAGGCGGATGCGCAGCGGCGAGGATCCGGTGCCGTCCAGGGCGCGCGAGGCCGGCCCGGCCGCGATGCAGCTCACCCCGGTCATCCGCCCGTCCGCGGAGCGGCTCAAGAGCCTGGGCACCATGCTCGAAAGCCTGGCCCGCGATCCGTCCCTGCGTCACACCGAGCCGGGGCGCGAGCTGCTGCTGCGGCTTCGTGCCGGCGTCATGACGCCGGATGACTGGGCCAGGCTCATCGAGGGCGTCCCCGCGCACTGCCGCGAGGCGGTCGCCGAGACCGCACGCCAGTGCGCCGAGATCTGGAGCCAGTTCGCCGACCAGCTCGACCGCCGGACCGTCGTCCCCGGCTGATCGGGGACGACGGTCCGGCGGCGACGCCTCTCAGGCCGCCGGACGTACGGTCATCGGCAGTCCCCCGCGTACGCGGAGCGACAGCATGGCCTCGGGCACGGCCTCATAACCCGGCCGCAGGCTCAGCTTCACGTCGCGCGCGGCCAGGGCCAGCACGAAGGTCGCCTCCATCATCCCCAGGTGGTTGCCCACGCAGAACCGCGGTCCCGCGCCGAAGGGGATGTAGGCATACCTCGGCCGGTCCGCCGCCGCGTCCGGGGCGAACCGCTCCGGGTCGAAGCGGTCCGGGTCGGGCCAGAACGCCGGATGCCGGTGCAGGGAGTACGGGCAGACGAGGACGTCGGCGCCGGCCGGGATGTGATACCCGCCGACCACGTCGTCCTCCTGCGCCTGCCGCGTCAGAATCCAGACCGGCGGGTAGAGGCGCATGACCTCCTGGATGACCTGGTTGGTGTAGGTCAGCCGGCGCAGGTCCTCATAGGTCGGCCGACGGTCGCCGAGCACCTCGACGGCCTCGGCGTGCAGCCGCTCGCGTACCTCAGGATGCTGGTCGATCAGATAGAACGCCCAGCTCAGCGTGGACGCGGTCGTCTCGTGTCCGGCGAGCAGCAGGGTGATCAGCTCGTCGTCCATCCGCTGCCGTCGTACGTGGCCATCGCTCTCCTGCCGGGTCGAGGCCATCAGCCGGGAGACGACGTCGTCGCCCGGCCCGTCGCCCCGATCGATCATCACGAGCTGGTCGGCGACGTGCCGCAGCCGGCGGCGGCCCAGCCGGAACCGCACCTGCTTGGGCAGCGGGATCCACGTCGGGACCATGCTCAGCGAGACCATCTCGAACATGGCCTGGTCCTGGATGGCCTCGAAGGCATGCCCGACCGACCCGAAACCGCCGAGGTCGGCGTCGAGGAGCGTACGCCCCAGCACGCCGAGCGTGAGCCCGGTCATCTCCTCGACCACGTTGACCGGCTCGCCGTTCTGGCGCGCCCGCAGGCGGTCGACCAGGCCGGCCGCCTCCTCGGCCACGATGTCGGCCTGCTGGGCGATCCGCTTGTGCTGGAACGCGGGCTGGATCGCCGCGCGCTGCTTGCGCCACAGCTCGCCCTCGCTGGTCAGCAGGCCGTCGCCGAGAGCGCGCTTGGCCTGGATCAGCCCGATGCCCTTGTGGTACGCGCCGCTGTTGTCGGCCAGCACGTGCTTGGCGTGGTCGGGGTGGTTGAAGAAGTAGAGCGTCTTGGGCCCGATGCGCAGCCGCACCGCGTCCCCGTACTCCTTGGCCGCCATGGTCATCAGGGCGAGCCGGTTACGTGTGAGCCGCGCGAACAGCTTGGGTGTCTCCCGGCGCGGCGGCCCCGGCGGTACGCGCCGGCGCTCCTCTGCCGGGGCCGCCGTGGTGGCGGCGTCCCGGTCGGTGATGCTCATGCCGATACCTCACTCCGCTCGAAGTCCAGATGGCAGAACCGGCCGTCGAAGAACACGAGGGACTCGCCGTCGTCCCGCCGGTTCAGCGAGATCAGCCGGCCCAGGAAGATGGTGTGGTCGCCGCCGTCGTAGCTGCGCCACAGCTCGCACTCGAAGCGCGCGAGCGCCGCGGTGATCAGCGGCACGCCCGTACGCGGGCCCGGGTCCCAGTCGACCTCGTCGAACTCCGCCGACCCCAGCGCACGCCAGCGGTCGGCGAAGTGCCGCGCGGTCTCCTCCTGCTCGGCGGCGAGCACGGACACGCCGAAGTGGCCGGTCTGGCTCAGCACCTCGTGCATGACCGCGTCGCGGCCGATGCAGATGAGGACGAGCGGCGGGTCGAGTGACACCGAGCTGAAGGCGTTCGCGGTCATCCCGTGCAGGGAGTCCTTGCCGCCGACCGTCACCACGGTGACGCCGGTCGCGAACGAGCCGAGCACCTTGCGCAGGGCGTCGCGGTCCGCCACGTCGAAGGCGGTCTCCGCAGGCTCCTGCTCCTGGGCCGGCCCGTCGGCCGAAGAGAATTGCGACACGTTACTCACGCCACCCGCCCCACTCCGGCGGCCGGAACCGCCCCGTACGGTTTGAGCGCCTGGACCAGGGAGTCCGGCACCTTGGCGGGGGCCGTCTGGGTGTTCGGGCCGCGCATGCAGGCCACCCGCTGGCGACCGCGGGCGATGAGCGTCTCGTCGCCCGCCTCGGTCACGTGGACGTAGTCGAAGCCGAACTCGAGCTGCGTCTGGGCGAGCTCGACCAGCCGCATGCGGATGGACAGTTCGTCGAACGCGGTGATCTCGGCGAAGAACTCGCAGTCGACCTTGAGCGTGAACAGCTTCAGGTCGTCCTGGAGCTCCTTCAGGACCGCGGGAGCGTGCTTCTTGAGGAACAGCTCCCGGCACCGGCCCTGCCAGCGAAGGTAGTTGACGTAGTAGACGTTGCCGACGAGGTTGGTCTCCTCGAAGCCGACCGTGTGCTGGTACTCGAAGTAGTTTCCCATGGTCATGACCGCCCTTCGGCGAGGACTGCGAACACCACGGGGTTCGAGACTCCTCGCAAAGTCGTGACGAACGTCGCGATTTCAAGCTCACCCGAGGCGAAGATCACCCAGGCGCCCTCCCGGCGCGTCATCGTGAGCGGCGCGTCCGGCGGGATCCCGGCCTTCGTCAGGCACTCTCCGGCCGACCAGACGCGGGTGCCGGCGACCTCCAGGCTCTCCTCCGCCTCCGTCACGACCAGCTCGGCCGTGGACATGCGCGGCCCGAGCAGGCCGTCCCACTCATCGGCCGGCCGTTCGACCACCGACTCGATGTCGCAGGCCACGGTGCCCGGAGCGGCGACGCACATGCGTCAGCCCCGGCTCGTGTGACGCCGAGATGGTCTCGTCGCCCTCGATCTCCGGTCGCCCGTCCGGCCGGTACAGCACGGCCGCCTCGCGGCCGAGGACCCGGTTGACGGCGTCGGCGGTGCACGCGCGCCGCGCCTCGATGTCGGCCGGCTCGTCGTGCGGCTCGACCGCCACCGCCACGGCGGCGCCGGTAAGGTCGCCGAGCGACCGCTCCACGTACGGGCCGAGCAGGGAGGGCACCCACGGCCCCTCGCCGTCGGACTTGCGTACGGCCTGGAGACGCAGGCCCTCCCATCGCTCGACGGCCTGGCCGTCCTCGGTGCGCACGACGACGTCGTAGGTGTAGGTGTCGCCCTCGCGCATCCGCTCGGTCGCGCAGTAGCGCACGCCCTCGACCCCGGTCAGCCGTGCGCCGCCCGGGTGGATACGGTCGACGCCGGTCGGCAGCAGGGTCGCGTGCGGGACGCAGACCTGGTTGCCGTGCATCAGCGCGTCGCGCATGCCCGGGTCGCCCAGCAGGATGTCGACCGGCAGGAACCCGGCGAACCACGTCCTGGAATCCTGCACCGCCAGGTCGGCGTCGACGTGCCGCGCGGCCGCGCGGCGGTAGCGGCGGAGCCGGTGGAAGGACTCGCCCTGGAACAGCACGCTCCCGTACAGGTCCTCGTCCGGGTTCATCGGCACCGCGGGCAGGTCGTCGGCGACCTGGTCGGGCGGGCCCTCCGGCACCTCGGCGTGGCCGAAGCGCAGCCGGGCGCGGAAGTGCTCCGCGGAAAAGCCCGTCTCGGCGCTGCGGATCACCACCTCGACGGTGTCGTTGCCGGTGACGACCGCGGCGACGCGGATCACCGTCTCGCCGTCCGGCGGGATCACGATGGGCCGCAGGAACTCCGCGTCCTCGATCACCGGCGCCTCGGACCGCCCGGTGGCGGCGCACGCCACCTGGGTCATCGCCTCCATGCCGAACACCGCGGGGAACAGCAGGTTGCCGTCCAGCAGGTGGTCGCGCAGGTACGGGTCGGCGCCCGCGTTGAGCGCGACCTCGGCGATCAGCTCCACGCCGTGGTAGCGGACCACCTCGCGCTCGACGAACCGCAGCAGCGGCAGCGCCGGCAGGTCGTGCCGTACGGTGTCGATGCTTCCGGTACGGCCGCTGATCACCACGACCGCCGGCGCGTCGGGGTCGGTGACGAGCCGCCGCATGATCTGCACGCCCGTGTCGGGGTGGATCGCGGTGATGCCGTCGCGCGACAGGCCCTCGATGACAGACAGGCGCTCGCCCATGCCGACGCCGGACCAGACCGACCACTCCATGCACAGGCTGCGGCAGTCCGGGTGCTCGGCGGCCAGCTCCTGGGTGAGCTCGGCCAGCCAGTCGTTGGCGGTCGAGTAGTGCGCCTCGCCCCGCAGCCCGGCGCGGCCGATGATGCTGCCGAAGGTCACCAGCAGCTTCAGCGCCCCGGGCTCGACGGCGTCCAGCACGGCGCGCAGACCATCGATCTTGGCGTCCGATCGCGCGGCGGAAGGCGGTCATGTCCAGGCCGGTGATGCCCCCGGGCTCGTTGTACCCGGCGCCGTGCAGCACGGCGGTGACCGGGCCGAGCTCCCGGGTGACCTCCTCGATCGCGCGGTTCACCTGCTCACGGTCGGTCACGTCGGCGCGCACGTAGCGCAGGGTCGCGCCCTGCTCGGCCATGCGCTGCGAGGTTCGCCGACAGCTCGGCGTCCTCGTCGGGGTCCGAACGGCCCATCAGGGCGAGCTTGGCGCCGCTGTCACTCGCCATGGCGAGAGCGCACTCGGCGGTGATGCCCTTGCCTCCGCCGGTGACGAGCAGGACGTCCTCGCCGCTCAGCGGCTGGTCCGTACGGTCCGCCTCGGCCGGCATCGCGCGCAGCGTCGGCACCCGGCGTACGCCCTGTTCGTCGTAGTGGACCTCGGTGAAGTCCGTGGTCGCCGCCACCTCGGGCACGATCCAGTCGACCGCCTCGGTGGTCGCCGGGACCTGGACGAGGGTGACGCGCAGCTGAGGCGCCTCCTGCCGCAGGGTCCGGGTCAGTCCGGCCGCGCCGCGGCCGTGCTGGACGAGCACGAACCGCGTGCCCTTGTCCGCGCCCGCGGCCGACTGGGCCGCCTCCAGCGCGGTGGCCAGGTGCTCCTCCTCGCACTCGGGCGGGAGGCACACCAGCACACCGGCGCCGACGTGCGCGCGCTGGAGCGCGGCGTGCAGCGGTTCGGCGAGTTCGGAGCCGGTGGCGAACAGCTCCCACGACCCGTCTTCCTCGTCCGCGTTCGCCGTCGGGCGCGGCAGTTCGTCCAGATCCACCGAGAACGGCCGTGCCCAGGTGGCCGCGCCCTCGACAACCGGCGCCGGCTCGTCCTCGCCGCCGGTCTCGGCCAGCGTGTCGAGCGCCGTCGCCAGTTCGCCGATGGTGGCGGTGGCGACGTTGGTCATCGGCTGCATGACGTTCAGGCCGAGCCGCTTGGCCGCCTGGTTGAGGAGCTGCCCCACCGTGATCGAGCTCAGGTGCAGGTCATCGAGCAGCCGGCTGCTCTCGTCGACCGAGTCGACGGGAAGCTCGGCGCGCTCGGCCGCCATGTTCCGCAGCATGTCGATGCTGGTCTCGTCGTCGCCCAGGCCGCCCTGCCCGTCGTCGTCCTGCTCGGACTCGGCGGCGGTACGCTCCAGGACGGTCACCTGGGGCGCGCGCTCACAGGGGCTGGCGAAGAAGGCGAACTCCTTGCCGATCTCCAGCGGCCGGGTGAGCCGGCCGGCGAAGAGCGCCTCGTGCCGTACGGGCGCACCTGCGACGAAGGCGGCGGCGGCGACACGCAGCAGGCCGCCCAGCGACTCGTCGTCGGTGTTCAGCGCCACGGCGGGCGTTTCGGTGCCGGTCTGAACCAGGCCGGTCAGCACCTGGCCGGGGCCGATCTCGATGAACAGGTCGACGTCCTTGGCCGCGAGCTGCATCGCCTGGGCGAACAGCACCGGGTCGGTGATCTGGCGCCGCAGCAGCGCCGGGATGTCGGTGTCGCGCGCGAGCGCCTCGCCCAGGACGGTGGAGACGATCCGCCGCTCGACGGCGTCGAACCGCTCCTCGGTGAGTCGGCCGGCGAACGTGTCGGCGGCCGGCGCGACCAGCGGCGAGTGGAAGGCGTGCGAGACGCGCAGCGCGGCCCAGCTCACGCCGGCCGCCTTGGCCTTCTCCCCCGCCGCCTTGACCGCCTCTTCGGAACCGGCGATGACGGTCTGCTCCGGGCTGTTGTAGCCGGCGATCACGACGGGCAGGTCGGCGATGATTCCCTCGACGACCTCGGGCCCGGCGTTGATCCCGGCCATGGTCCCGGACGCGCTGTGCTCGGCCATGGTCTGGCCGCGCACGCCCGCCACGCGGAGCAGGGTCTGCGCGTCGATGGCGTTCGCCCAGTGCAGCGCGGAGATCTCGCCGAGGCTGTGCCCGACGCCGACCTCCGCCTCCAGCCCGAGCATCTCCATGGCGCGCAGTCCGGCCATCGAGCCGGTGACGATGCGCGGCTGCGCGACGTCTGTCGCGATCATGTCGCCGGAGGTCGGCAGCGCCGCCGCGTTGTACACGTCGTCGACGACCTTGAACCGGCGGCGCAGCGCCCCGCCGCTCGTGCCACGGCCAGAACCCTGGCCGGGGAAGAGGAACCCGAGCTTGGCGGCGCGGCTCACGTGGCCCATGAACGCCTTGCCGTCCTCGGCGAACAGCGTGGTCTCGCCGGCGGCCAGGCTCTCCAGCAGAATGCGGAGGCGCTTCTCGGCGTCCTCGGGCGAGCGCACGATGACGGCGGCGCGGTACGGCAGGTCGCGCAGCCGTTGCTGCGCGGCGGCCGCCACGTCGGCGAGCTGCGCGTAGGAGACGGCCGGCACCCACTCGATGAGCTCGGTCAGCTTCTCCCGCAGCTCCTCGGGCGACTCGGCGTCGAGCAGCAGCAGCTCCACGTCCTGTACGGAGGCGGCGAGCGCCTCGTGCACCGGGCCGTGCGTCTTACGCGGCGCGCCGCCCTCCAGCACGATGTGCGTGTTGATCCCGCCGAAGCCCATGGCCGTGACGCCGGCGCGGAACTCGGCCTCGGCCGGCCACGTCTCCGCCTTGCGCAGGACGCGCAGGCCGGCGGCCTTGTCATCCAGCACCGGGTGCGGGTCGAAGCAGCCGGTGGTGGGGGGCAGGACCTGGTGGTGCACCGCGAGGGTGGCTTTGATCAGACCGGCGATTCCAGCGGCGGCCTTGGTGTGGCCGATCATGCCCTTGATGGTGCCGATGGCGGCCTGGGAGGCGCCCGAGTCGGCGTGGGCTCGCGTCTGGGAGAGCGCGGTCAGCTCGGTGGCGTCACCGACCTCGGTGCCGGTGCCGTGCCCCTCGAACAGCGCGACCGTGTCGATGCCGAAGCCGGCTCGCTCGTACGCGCGGCCGAGTGCCAGCCGGTATCCGTCGACCTCGGGACGGGTGATGCCGCCCTTGCCGTCGGAGGAGATGCCCCAGCCGGCCACGTTCGCGTAGATGTGGTGGCCGCGGTCCATCGCGTCCGCCTCGCGCATCAGCACGACCATCCCGCAGCCCTCGCCCGGCCAGAAGCCGTTGGAGCCGCGGTCATAGACGCGCATCTCGTTTCGCGCCAGCGCGCCGGTCTTGGCGAAGCCGATGATCTCGAACGGGTCGATGGACAGGTCCACGCCGCCGGCGATGGCGACGTCGACCTCGCCCTCGATGAGCGCGCGTGAGGCCGTCGCGACGGACAGCAGCGACGACGAGCAGGCGCCGTCGACCGTGTAGCCGCCGCCCTTGAGGTCGAAGTAGTTGCAGATGCGCCCGGCGATGGTGTTGGAGAGGCCGCCCGCGAGGGTGTCCTCGTCGATCTCCGGGAACGGGCTCTTGTACTGCTTCTCGTAGTCGGCGAGGAAGTCGGCGACCCGGTCGTCGTCCCAGTTCTCCTGCTCGCCGAGCGCCGCCGCGAGCGTGCGCTTGACGTACGGCCAGCGCAGCCGCATCAGGTTGGCGCGGGTGAACTCGCCGGTCAGCGTGTTGCCGACGACCACACCGGTGCGCTCGCGCGGCAGCCGCTCGCCCATCGGATACCCGGCGTCGGCGAGAGCGCGCGCCGCCGTGTCCAGGGCCAGCCAGTGGGTGAGGTCGGTCGAGCGGTACGTGCTTCCGGCGATCTTGTAGCCGACCCGGTCGAACTCATACCCCTCGATGACCGCCGCCGTACGCGCGTAGAAGCGGTCCGGGGTGGTGGGGTCGGCGTCGTAATAGTCATCCAGCCGCATCCGCTCGTCGGGCAGCCGGCGGAAGGCACGACGCCCTGCGACGACGTTCTCCCACAACTCGTCCGGCGATGCCGCGTCTGGGTAGCGGCATGCCATGCCAATGATCGCAAGCCTGGTCATGCTGTCGTCTCCGCGTGATCCGGGGTCGGGTTGAGAACGTTCACCTGCGGGCACCGCCCACAGTCACGAACTGGTCCGCGATGCGCTGACGCCATACCTCGTGTGCGGTCAGCTCACCCTTGTCGCCGTGGTCCGGACGGGTGTCGTCGCAGACCTGGGCGGCGCGCTCGGGCGTCATGCCCCAGAACACCTCGGTGGCGATCGGGGTGTGCGCCGTCACCAGCCCGGCACGTACGCGGGCCTTGGCGGCGTACGCGCTGCCCTGGGCGACCTGCGGCAGGTACTCGCCGGCGCGCTCGGCGAACCGGCGCAGCTCGGACTCGTCGCCGCCGCCGGCGTACGTGGCGGCCAGTCCCGCACCGCTGTAGAGGTCGGACTTGCGCTCCTCGGCGAAGCCGTCGAGGAGGTCGGCGACGTGGTCGGGGTCGCTTCCGCCGACGAACCACATCGCACGCCCGATGCCCTGGTCGATGGCACGCGCGGCGTACGCCTGCGGCCCGTCGGCCGGCCATGGGAAGGCGGGCTCCTGGTACTGCTCGTGCACGTACTTGTCGGTGTGGAAGTACGCCTGGTGGAAGCCGTAGCCGTCGAGGGCGAACCAGCGCAGCAGCGGGTCCGGAGCCTGGACCCGGCTCCAGAGGAATCGCGGCAGTCTGGCCATCGCCCAGCCGATGCCGACATAGGCCATGTAGATGTGGTCCGCGCCCTCGCCGGCGAGCAGCCCGGCGAGCCGGCGGCTCCCTCCGATGGGCATCACGTCCATGACGGTCAGGCCCATCGCGGCACCCTCGTAGGCGAACCCGCGGAACTGGCTGGGTATCTGCTCCAGCCGCTCCTCGGCGTCGCTGGTGGTCTTGGCCTCGACGGCGTGACCGTATCCGGCGAGGAATGTCGCGCCGACCGTCTCAAGCAATTCCTTCGACGCTTGGTCCTTTACACGGAAACCTCGCGTGCTGAGCTTTGTAGCTGAATCGCTCGGGGTGAGAATGCGCCGTCGTATTGCCCGCAGGTAACCGGCCATTGTATCCTCCTCGCTTCCGAGTAACGCCACAATGCTGGCGCACTCTTCTGCAATCTATGCGGAAGTATGGCAAGGACGCCTACTCCCAGCGTGCGGCACCGGACGTGCACGAATTACGTCTTTCGGGGTAACTCCCTCGGGCCGCATCGCACTTGTTCTCATATGTGTAGCGGCCGGCGACGATAACTCGTCACCGGCCGCCGTTCCCCGGATAAAAGACTTCGTATCCGCCTGTCCGACCATGCTCACCCGCGAGGGTCTCGTTATGCATCTCCCCGAGTGCGGCCGGGCATGTTCATTTGCTGCCGATCTGAACGAGCGAGCGGATGTCTCGACAGAAAGCGCCATCCGAGTGAGGCCACCACCCCCCGCCGATCGGCGCCATGGGGACAGGATCCGGCTCCGGCCGCACGCCACGGGACGCTCACGCAGGCGCGCGGCACTTCTTCCAAAGTGCTCTATTCAATCGGTAGAAGCCTGGCCGGACCACGTTCGGGGGAATGCTCGGGCGCCACACCGGCTCGAACACGGATACCCGGCGCCGGTCCGGGGAATAACTCCACGTCGAGGACGGTTTGACTTCGTACGGTGTCCTTCACGTCACCGCTTGATGCCGGAGCACTACTCGTACGTAATTACAGCCGTGGCGGCCACAAAGAGGCGGCCGCCGAGAGTGGCCCGTTCCAAGTAAAACGCGGGTTCCGACAAACGTACATTCAAAGTGTTGCCCGGGGAGTAACCTGGCGCCTAATACTTTTGGAGAAGGAGGTCGGCCACGATGACTACGTTCGCCTTGATTCCTGGTGCCTGGATGGGCGGCTGGGTTTGGGAGCCGATGGTCAGCCGACTGCGCGGACATGGCCATGACGTACACGTTGTCACGCTGTCAGGATTGAGCGGATCGCAGGCTGATGTGTCACACATCGACTTGGACACCCACGTCAACGACGTGCTTTCTTTGCTACGCGAACGCGACTTGCGCGATGTCATCGTGGTCGGGCACGGCACCTCCGGTGTCATCGCCGGCCTGGTCGCGGACCGCGCGCCCGGGCGCGTACGGCACACGGTCTACATCGAGGGATTCCTGCCGCACGACGGAATGTCGACCCTGGACGCCTTCACGGGCGCGTTGCGCGCCGACGAACTGCGGTCCGTCGAGGAGAACCAGGGCCGGTGGCCGGCGCCCGACGCGGACGCGGTGCTCGAGGGGCAGGGATTGTCGGCCGAGCAGGCCGAGTGGATCGTGTCGCGTCTCGTCGACCACCCGGGGCGGCCGCTGACCGATCGCGTACGGCTGACCTATCCGCTGGAGGCACAGCGGGCGACGTACATCGTCTGCCGGCTGGAGCACTTCGACGAGCGGCTCGCCGACGACGTCGAGGAGATGCGTGCGGCTCCCGGCTGGACGTTCCGCTACCTCGACACCGGCCTGTGGCCGATGGTCTCGATGCCCGGCGAACTGGCCGCGCTGCTCGAGGACGTCTCCGCGGGCGAGGACCACGCGCCCCCGGCCGCGCCCTGCACGTCGGGTTCTCGCGTGGCGAGGCGCGGCATCGGCTGAGGGTCTCGGCGGCCGGGTGAACGGCTGGGGGCACGCGGGGCGTAAGTCCGTGTGATCGCGCATGGGTTCGCACCATCCTGCCCGTACCCTCCCGCAGACCGGCTGCGGGAGGGTAGGCCTGGGAATCGCGTCAGGCCGGGATCTCGATGCGGGCGTTGTCGCCGACGACGAGCCGGTGGTGCCGCTCGTCTCCGCCGTCGCCGGGCCCGATCTCGGCCGATCTGCCGATGACGGAGTCGCGCAGGCCGAGCACGGCCGTGATCGACGCGCCGTCCAGCACGATGGAGTCGGACATGCGGGTGCCGCGCACCACGCAGTCGGCGCCGATGGAGACGTTCGGCCCGATGAGGCCGTCCTCCACGAGAGTGCCCGCGCCGATGACGACCGGCCCCTCGATGCGCGAGCGTACGACGCGTGCGCCCGCTCCGACGACGACGCAGCCGCGCAGTTCGCTCTCGTCGTCCACGTCGCCCTCCACCGAGGGAGTCAGATCGCTCAAAAGCCGCCGGTTGCAGTCGAGGGCGTCGCCCACCTGCCCGGCGTCCTTCCAGTAGCCCGCGTACTCGCGCGCCCTGATGTCGGCGCCGCCGGCGAGCAGCCACTGGATCGCGTCGGTGATCTCCAGCTCGCCGCGCGCGCTGGGCTGGATGGCGTCCACGGCCTCGTGGATGGCCGCGGTGAAGAAGTAGACGCCGATGATGGCGAGGTCGCTGCGCGGCTCCTGCGGTTTCTCCACGAGCCTGCTCACGGTCCCGTCCGCGTCCACCTCGGCCACGCCGTACGCGCGGGGGTCGGCGACCTTCTGTACGACGAGCTGCGTCGCGGGACGGCGCTCGCGGAACTCCTGCGCGATGTCGCCCATGCCGTCGGGCAGGATGTTGTCCCCGAGGTACAGGACGAAGTCGTCGTCGCCGAGGAACTCACGGCCGAGCTTGACCGCGTGGGCCAGGCCGAGCGGCTGTTCCTGGTGGATGTAGGTGATCCGGGTGCCGAAGCGTGAGCCGTCGCCGATCGCCTCGGCGATCCGCTCACCCCAGTCGCCGACGATGATGCCGATCTCGGTGACCCCGAGGTCGGTGATGCTGTTCAGTACGTGTTCGAGCACCGGCTTGTTCGCGATCGGGATGAGCTGCTTCGGCATGGACCAGCTGATGGGTCGGAAGCGAACCGCCGATCCGCCTGACAGCACCAGAGCCTTCACGACAAATCTCTCCTCTAAGGGGCGAAAGCGTGTTCGGCCCGCATTCTCCCGACGCGCATCATGCGCTCCGGCGACCGTCGACACGAAAACATCTTCCTGTTTGCCCTGGCCACCACGCATCTCGTGAATTGCCGCCTCGACGCCGGAATGAACCCGAGGAGCCAGGGTAAGCGGCGAGGTCACAGGCCCGTGAGAGCGGTCTCCCGGCTGTTCACGCGGGCCGGCGATCCGGGCTCGCGCCCGGACCGGAGCGACCCGATCGAACGTTCACCGGGTGTTCATCGGCGGCCGGTCAGCGCCGCCATGCGGCACGCGGATACTGACTAGCTTGCCGTTCGGAGTTGTCAAGATGCGGTAAGTATAGTCTCGCGCGAGCCTGCGACAGCACTTTCGCCTGCTAAGGACGTACCCCCGTCCATTGAATCGATCCTTGTAGATTGCGGACAGCGGAGTATGTTGAGTAAATGGCATTTGTTTTCTCGGCTGCACCATGGCCACCGACGGTAATATCACAGCGTAATATTACCGACCGTGAGATGGCGGCAACAAATGCGTCGCGACCCTCATTCACAGTCGACGGCGTTCAAGCGCGGATTTTCTCCAGTCGAACGCATCGCCCGCCGCAGTCATCACCCGGGATCACGACCAACTGCCATCCGTAGACGTTCAAATGCGGATTCTCTCCAGTCGAACGTCCGGATCGGCGCGATCTCGCGGGGCCCACGGAGCCGCCGCCGACTACTGCGCGTACCGCCCGCACCATGGGAGATACTCCCAGGTCAGCAACCTAAATGGCGTTGCGGTCACCCGTTGGCGAACACTGCGGGACGGTACTGAAATACAGCGTAGTCAGAGGTTTACAGATTTGCCTTACGCGAAAACACAGCCTGATCGTTATCTGCCGCAGGGACGAAGTTGTTCACTGTACAGATATCCATATGGCGACTCTTTCATTAAGCTCATATATAGCGTCTACTGATATGCCTTGATCAAGACACCTAGAGAGCACCGACCCGGGAACAGCGGGTAGAAAGATCCGCGAACAGGAGAAACTGTGATGAAGACGCGACAGGAGATGACGCGTCCGCGATGGGACCAGGACTCACGACAACCCATCGACGAGAGCTTGGAACGGGCCGTCATCCGAGTGATCGAGACCATGAAACGGAACCTCAGCGAGCAGCTCACCGTCGATGACATGGCTCGCGCGGCAAGGTTCAGCAAGTTCCACTTCAGCCGCGTCTTCCAGCGAGTGACCGGAGTCTCGCCCGGCCGGTTCCTGTCGGCCATGCGACTCCAGGAGGCCAAACGGCTGCTGCTCTCCACCTCGCTCAGCGTCGCCGACATCACCTTCCAGGTCGGCTACAACAGCGTGGGGACGTTCAGCACGCGATTCAAGGAGTCGGTAGGACTGTCTCCCACTGAGTACCGGCGGTCCCGCGGCTATACGAAGGACATTCCCACAGACGACCGCAGGCGTGGCCGGCGCTCCACCACCGTCAAAGGCACCATCCGGCCGCCGGAGACCCCGGTCGGACCGATCTTCGTGGGCTTGTTCCCCGACTGGATCCCCCAGGGGTTCCCGGTCACCTGCACGGTGCTGGAACAGCCGGGTGCGTACGAACTGTCGGACGTGCCCCCGGGCACCTGGCACCTGCTGGCCCACGCCGTGGCCCCCGGTACCGAGCATCTTCCGGGCCTGGACGCGGAGGACCAGTCCCTGGTCGTGGGCGCGAACGGCCCCATCGCAATCCGCTCCGACACGGGCCTGCGCCGAGTCAACCTCCAGTTGCGCCCGATGCAGATCCTCGACCCGCCGATCCTCCTGGCTCTCCTCGACGTACGTAAGACGGCACTCAGCCTGCACTGACGGGAACGGTCCACCAGCGCCCGCAGGAACCGAACGGATTCCTGCGGGCGTTGTCCTGTGCACCCGCAGGACCCGGGCATGCGAAAAGGACCGTGGGGGCGACGGAACTTCCGTCGCCCCCACGGCCCTGGGTCCGGCCGGGGCCGGCCGCCTGCGCCGTTGCAGGCCGTTCAGCCGCGACCTTCGGGGTTCACGCGGTCGCTGCCTGAGTGCGTTCCGGTACCGCGGCCTCCGGCTCGGCCCGCTCACGCCGCTTCTGGCGCCCGTAGGCCACCCACCAGCCGATACCGCGGATGGCACAGACGATCGTCGTCGCGTAGAACAGCGTGTACACGACGTTCCCGGCCATCAGCAGCCCGTACACCACGGCGATCCCGCTCCCGAACATGAACTGGTTGCGGCCCTTCGACGGCGTCGTGCCCGGGTCGGTGACCATGTAGTTCGTGAAGAGGATGAACGCCACGCCGCTCATCACGCCGAACGCGGTGAACAGTGCCACGTGGAAGATCCAGTAACGGATGAGGGCCTGAATCGCGAAGCCGCCCATCCAGCCCATGATCAGCATCACACGCCTGGTGAGCATGGAGTTGATGACCGTACCCGCGATGGCGATGGTCAGCGGGATCATGATCTTGAAGAAGGAGTTGGCGTACTCGGTGAACTGGTACGGCGGCGCGATGCTGAGCCAGGTTCCGAAGACCAGCAGCGTCACCGTGATCCCGAGGTTGGACGGGTTCATGAAGTGCCGCCAGCGTCCGTTGATCGGCGCCTTCAGGAAGTGCTTCTGGCTGACCGCGACGACGATGGCGAACCCGATCGGCCACCACAGGTCGTTGGCGTACAGGAGCATGTTGCAGGCCAGGCTCGTGATGTGCGCCGGCAGCAGGAACTCATACACCCCACGCGGGCCTCTTCCGCGGAACCGCGGTGCGCGCTTCTCCGACCAGGCGCTGATCATCTCGAGGACCAGCTCGGTCGTGTAGCCGGTGGCGAGGGCGAAGAACGGCCAGAGCCATGGCTGCTCGAAGCCGAGCACCGCATAGCCCAGGATGTTGAAGATCGAGAGTGAGATGGCGAAGTTACGCAAGGCCAGATAACGCGGATCGGCCTTCTTCTCCGTGGGCTTGGCCTCCGGCGGTTTCTCGGCGGCGGCGCTGGCCGGCTGGACGGTCGTGGTCATGAGGTCGTGACCTCCTTGGCCATGCTGTCCAGGCTCAGAGTGTGGTTGCCCGGAGTCAGCGAGACGGTCTGGGTGCGGAGCTGGCCCGCCTGGCACCACTGGAGCTGGACGCTCACGGGGCCGCTGTAGTCACCGAGGCCGAAGTGCACCTCGAAGCTGCGCTTCCCGCTGTGCCCGCCGCCGCCGTCGAGCCGCGAGATCTGGGTACGGCCGTCGGGCGTACGGATCTGGACGGTCGCGCCGTACGCCGGCGAGCCGGCGGCCTGCAGGTCCTGGCCGGGCTTGGCGCCCGCCACCGGGCGAATGAGGTTCAGCCCGAGGAAGTTGCCGCGGTTCGGCGTGTTGTTGGCGTAGAAGGCCGGCGGGCCCCACTGCCGTGCGACGGCGAAGTCCAGGGCGCCGTCGCCACGGGTGTCCGCGGTGGCGAGGCCACGGGACGGGATCGGTGTGGCGAGCCCGAGTTGCTTGGTGACGTTGACGTACGTGCCGGTCGGGTTGGAGGTACGGCGCGTGTAGAAGGCCATCGGCTGGCTGCCGGCGATGTCGTCACCCGGCTTCGCGTGGGGCCACATGTTGGGGTTGGTGTAGATCTGGTCGTTGCTCATGGCCAGCTCCTGCAGCCACGGCCAGCGGTTGATCGTCCCCTTGATGAAGCCCTCCGCCTGGAGGATCTCCAGGTTGCCGTCGTTGCGGAAGTCGGCGGCCTTGACGTCCCAGCCCCAGCCGGTCCACGCCAGACCCATCTCCTGGGCCTTCTGGGTGAACGGCGCGTCGCCGTCGGCCAGCTGCTTGCGCGCGTCGGCGGGGTTCTTCGCGTTGTTCATCCACGCGAAGTTGCTCTCCTCCAGGCCCCAGGCGGAAGTGATGTTGCTGACGACCATGTCGAACTTGCCGTTGTGGTTCAGGTCGGCGAAGTCGATGCCCATGCCCTTGAAGGAGCCATGGCCCACCGCGAAGGACTTGGGAGTGGTCGGGCCGCGGTGTCCGACGGCCTCGCTTGAACATGATGTGACCCGGCATGGACTCGTTGTAGAGCAGGTGGTCCTTGCCGAAGTCATTGGCGATGTAGACCTCGGGCATGCCGTCGGCCGTCAGGTCGGCGCTGGAGATCGCGAGCGTCCAGCCGGTCGACGCCTTGTACGGGATGGCGCCCTTCTCCTCGACGAACTGCGCCTTCGGGTGGGTGCCGCCGCTGCCGGAGAACCAGCGCATGACGTGCGCCCCGCCGCCGTTCTTGGCGTTGGACATCGTCGCGTTCATCGTGACGTTGTTCTCGCCGTGCGGGTCGAGCACGTCGGAGTCGGGGAAGTAGTTGGAGATCAGGATGCTCGGGTGGCCGCTGCCGTCGAAGTCGGCGACGTTGACCGCGTTGGTGTTCCAGCGCGGGCCGTGGTACCTGCCGTCGAGTGACTGGTTCGGAATCAGCTCGGTCGGCACGAAGGAGTTCTCGGCGATGGTCTTGGCGTCGGACCGGGCCAGGAACAGGATCGGCGTACGACCCCAGTAGTTGACCATGAGGTCCATGCGGCCGTCGCCGTTGTAGTCGCCGGGCGTGCAGCCCATGGGCGCCATCGCGCCATCCATCGGCAGCGGTGCACCGCTCAGGGCGAACGGCGTGAACCGGTCCTGCGGCTGCGCCGTCGGCGCGTACGTCACCACGACCTTGTCGGTACGGGTGTCGACCAGGCACATGGCGTCGTCGCGACCTCGTCCCCACAGGTCGGTCATCGCGACAGACGCGCCGACCGCGGAGATCCAGGAACGGATGTGGTAGTAGGCCGGGTTGACGTTACGAACGGTCTGCGTCGGCTGATAGCCGGGGGGCATCGCGATCGGCATCTCGGTGAATTTGTACCGAGAGGCGATCTGTTCCCGCTCCGAGCCGGAGGCCGAAGGGAGTCGCGCGACCAAAAACAGGACCAAGATGGCGGCGAGCGCGACGATGCCGGGGACCGATCTCCGAATTCTCGAATTAGAGAAAGACATCGTTTCCTTTTCCTTGCATGTTCACCGGGGACTCCTGCGGGCGAGACTCAATACGCATACCCTTCGACTCTCGATTCTTTACGGGATCACACTTATAGCAACCTAGAAAAACTAAACTCCCAGATGCATAACACGGTCTACTCTTAGCGTGCGCATCCAGCCGTATCCTCGCCATGAGGGCACGACGAGATGGCCGGCGCGTCGCGACTACCGAGCCCGAGCGGCGGTTAATTGTTCAGCGCGGGAGCCGTTCGTCTTGAATGGCGAAGTGCTGGGCGATGTTCCGGCGCCACTGCTCGTACGGCGGCTGTGCGCCGGCGGCGTCGGCGGCGACCGCGGTGCCGTCGGCGAGTCCGATCGCGTTCTCCATCGACAGGCCCGTCAGCGTGCCAAGCGCCGCGAGCGAGTGCTCGGGCACGTGGCCGGAGTGGTGGCGCGCCTTGGCGGCGAAGATCGCCCCGACCGCCAGGTCGGGCCGGTACACCCCCGATGCGTCGCGCATCGCACCCAGCGCCGCGTCGCCGCTGCCGCCCGCGAACGTCGAGGCCAGCCCGACGCCGCTCCACAGGTCCGCCTGCCGGTGCTCGGCGAAGCGCCCCACGGCCGAGGCGACGTCGAACGCCTGACCACCGTGGATGAACCACAGCGCACGGCCGATGCCCTGGTCCACCGCGCGCAGGAAGTAGTCCGGATCCCCGGACCACGGATAGGGCTTGGGCACCTCCTGCCGGTCGACCCAGCGCTCGGTGTCGAAGTAGGCGCGGTCGAAGCCGTACCCGTCGACGGCGAGCCAGCTCATCGTCGGGTGGTACGGCGTGGGGTTCAGGTCGGGGAGCACCTTCTTCCACAGCGGCCGCGGCAGTCGCGCCATCGCGAACCCCATGCCGATGTAGGCGAGGAAGATGTGCGGCTCTCCAGGACCGTTCAACAGGTCGCGGGTCCGCGTGCCACGGCCGGGCCCCATCGCGTCGAGGATGGTGAAGGCCATCGTCGCGCCCTCGTAGGCGAAACCGCGCAGCTCGGCGTCGATCATGCTGAGCCGGCGTTCGACCTCCCATTGCCCGCGCGAGTCGATGCCCCATTCAAATCCGCAGACGACGGACTGGGGAATGGCCTCGAGTCGCCGTGTGGCGTCCGAGGGCTCGACCGGAAAGTCTCGTCCGGCGAAACTGACAGAAGCCAGAGACGGCGCGAAAACGAGCCGGCGTAGCGAACCAATGATGGTGGACATGCGATCTCCTCGCCATCCTCGGGGTGACGACGTCCCCATCCTCACCCGCCACAACCATGGCCCTCATCTTTCGGTGTGCGGTCCCACCGGCGTCCGCGGGCGGATCCGGCCAGGCTAAGCACCTCAGAAGTTGCCTTCGCCGTGAGAATGTTCGACGCTCCGAATGGCCGTACGGTAATTCCGGCAAAGCGAAGGATCAATCCTTGATGTCGAGTCACGTGCGATGAGCCGGCCGCCGGGACGCCGCGGTGTCGGCCGCCGGCCGCCGGGCACCCTGGCTCGCGTGACCGAAGACCCGGATGCGTACGCGGGCCGGGAAGAACGGCCGCTTCGCGCGGTGACCGATGAGTTTTCCGCCGTCTCATCGTCTCAACAAGTGTGACCACTACAACGACGGTGGCCTTGTCAACGAAAGGAGCAACGACATGGCGAGCGGCACACCGCAGAGGGCCGACTGGAGAGTATGGACCGGCCTGGCGGTGCTGGCACTGCCCACCTTGTTGGTGTCGATGGACATCAGCATCCTGTTCCTCGCGCTGCCGCACCTGAGCGAGTCCCTGGGCGCGGGCGGCATCCAGCAGCTGTGGATCATGGACATCTACGGCTTCGTGCTGTCCGGCTTCCTCATCACGATGGGGACGCTGGGCGACCGCATCGGAAGCCGCAAGCTGCTCCTGATGGGTGCGGCCGCCTTCGGCGCACTGTCGGTGGTCGCGGCCTTCTCGAGCAGCCCGGAGATGCTGATCACCGTACGGGCGCTGCTGGGCATCGCGGGCGCCACCCTGATGCCGTCGGGCTACGCGCTGATCCGCAACATGTTCGTCGACGACAAGCAGCGGTCGACGGCCTTCGCGATCTTCATCAGCTGCATCATGGCCGGTGGCACCCTCGGCCCCGTACTCGGCGGAGTCCTGCTGGGCGCGTTCTGGTGGGGCTCGGTCTTCCTGGCCGGCGTCCCGGTCATGCTCCTGCTCCTGCTGACCGGGCCGTTCCTGCTCCCGGAGAACCGCAACCCGGGCGCCGGGCGGCTCGACCTGCCCAGCGTGGCGCTGTCCCTGCTGGCCATCCTGCCGATCGTGTACTGCTTCAAGGAGCTCTCCCGCAACGGGATCTCCCTGGTGCCGATCCTGGTCGGACTGGCCGGTGTGGTCTTCGCCGTGCTGTTCGTCACCCGCGAGCTGAAGCTGCCCGAGCCGCTGCTCGACATCCGGCTCTTCGCCAACCGCACCTTCGCCAGCGCGCTGCTGATCATGCTGCTCGGCTCTTTCCTGACGGCCGGCGTCATGCTGCTCTTCGTCCAGTACCTCCAGGTCGTGAAGGAGCTCTCGCCGCTACGGGCCGGCATCTACATGATCCCCACGGGCGTCGCGACCGCGATCGGCGTCATGGTGGCGCCGCTCCTGGCCCAGCGGCTGCGCGCGGGTTACGCGATCGCCACCGGCCTCGGCATCTCGGTGGTCGGTCTCCTCATGCTTACCCAGATCGGCCCCGCGACGCCGGTCGCGTTCTCGCTACTCGCCGTCGTCATCACCAACATCGGTGTCGGCCCGTTCGTGATGCTGTCCACCGAGGTGATCCAGGGCGCGGTGCCGCCGTCGAAGGCGGGTTCCGCCGGGGCGGTGTCGCAGACGAGCGGTGAGGGAGGCGTCGCGCTCGGCCTGGCCGTGCTCGGCGGTATCGGCGTCGCCATCTACAGCAGCAAGGTCGTCATCCCGAACGGGCTGCCGGCCGGGGCTGCGGACGCTACCAAGCAGAGCATCACCGGTGCCGCGTCGGCCGCCTCGAAGCTGCCGGCCGCGCAGGCGCACGCATTGTTCTCCAATGCCCAGGAGGCATTCACCTCCGCGCTGAACATCGTCGCGATCGTCGTCGCCATCCTGGCGGCCGGCCTCGCGGTCGTCGCGGCGACGATGCTGAAGGACGCCAAGCGGCCCGGCGAGGGCACGCAGGCGGAACAGGCCGAAGCAGGCGAAAGCACCCAGACAGCATCTGTCGAGCAATAACACGACCATTTCCCCGCCGACCGGGTGAAGGAGAGGCACCCGGCCGGCACCGCCGTCGGTGGCCCGAATGCCGCACGCGGCCGGGCCACCGACGTGTTCCGCTTTTCTCCTTAGCGCGCCGCTCCGTCGCCCGACATTACTAATCGGTCGGCGAATCACGCAGATATTGGATTATCGAAGACGCGGTCGAAGATCACGGTTAGCATCGCCCCTGCCTGATCGATCGGCCGCTTTTCCATGTCCACGCGGACTCCACGCTAAGGAGTGTCGATTCATGATGGAAAGACGTAAGGCGCTCGCACTGGGCGCCGGTACGGCCGCACTCGCGGCGACCGGCGCCGTCGCCTCGGCGGCGCAGGCGGCGGCGAGCACCGCCCGCCGGCGCCCAGTCGACGCGGACCTGGCACGCTCGCTCCCCGGCAACTTCCGCAGCGCCGTCGCACAGGCCGGCGCCGTGAGACTGCACTACGTCGCCGGCGGATCGGGCGACCCGCTGTTCCTGCTGCACGGCTGGCCACAGACCTGGTATGAGTTCCGCAAGGTCATGCCGGACCTCGCCAAGCGCTACCGCGTGATCGCGGTCGACCTGCGCGGCATCGGCGGATCGGACAAGCCGGCGTCCGGCTATGACAAGAAGACGATGGCGGGCGACATCTACGCGCTCGCACGTACGCTCGGCTATTCGCAGATCAACATCGCCGGGCACGACATCGGCGCGCAGGTCGCCTTCAGCTTCGCGGTCAACTACGCCGCGGCGACCAAGAAGGTGGCGATCCTCGACGTCACGCACCCGGACGAGAGCTACTACGAACGCCGTCTCCTCGTACGCCCGGGAGTGCCCGGCATCAACCTGTGGTGGCACGCGTTCAACCAGGTGAAACTGCTGCCGGAGCAGTTGATCAGCGGCCGCGGCCAATACGTCACCGACTGGATCTTCGACGACTTCCTGCTGAACAAGAACGCCATCAGCAAGGGCGACCGCGTCGTCTTCGGCGCGGAGTACAACTATCCGGACGCGATCCGCGGCGGCAACGGCTGGTATCAGGCGTGGGACCAGGACATCGCGGACCTGAAGAACTATCCCAAGGTGACCGCGCCGATGCTCGGCATGGCCAACGCCGACGTTCTACGACGGCATGGCGGCGGTCCTGCCCACTCAGGGCACCAACGTGCGGCTCGTCGAGGTGACCGACGCAGGTCACTTCTTCGTCGACGAGCAGCCGGCCGAAACCGTGCAGACCCTCACCGGCTTCTTCGGCTGAGCCGACACCGCACCTGAGCCGACACCGCACCCGAGCCGATCTCCTCGGCTGGGCCGGTTTCTCCGACCGAGCGGGTCCTTCCCCGCCGGGCGGCCGTTTCTCCAGACGGGCGTGCCCGGCGCCGACCGGCACCGCGCGGAGCGCCGCGTGACCGCGGCCCTTCGCGTGGTGCCGTGCGCGGAGTCGTCACCGACGCTTCCGCCACCCATTCTCACCTCTGCCTGAGGTTCAGGATGCCATCCCCGGGCCACCCCGGGCTTCTTCTCGATTGCTCTCCCCGCCGCCCGCGCACCCGCCTGCGCCGACACGGCAATCGCGGAGATGCCGCGAATCCACGCGTTGGCCAGCATGGTCCTCAAGCAGTTCTGTCTCATGCGCGCGGCGCCCGAATTCCCATTCCACCCGACGCGTGACCCATTCGGGGCCGAGTTTCGAGCCGCGCCGCACGGGTCTCGGCTGCGGGCAACAGCTTGGGTTGGCAAATCCATCTGCAGAATTCCGGAGAGGACAGACGGAGATGTACGACTATGTGATTGTCGGAGCGGGGTCGGCCGGATGCGTACTGGCGGCCCGGCTGAGCGAGGACCCCGACGTCAGGGTCTGCCTGATCGAGGCCGGCCCGGCGGACTCCTCGCCCAACATCCACGTTCCGGCCGGCGCGGCGAAGCTCTTCCGTACGCAGGTCGACTGGGACTACGACAGCCACAACGAGCCCTTCTGCGACGGCCGCCGGATCTACCTGCCGCGCGGCCGCGTCCTCGGCGGCACCAGCTCGGTGAACGGCATGATCTACGTCCGCGGCAACCGGCTCGACTACGACTCCTGGGGCCAGCCGGGCTGGAGCTATGACGAGTTGCTGCCCTACTTCAAGCGCTCGGAGGACAACGAGCGCGGCGAGTCGGAGTACCACGGCGCCGGCGGGCCGCTGGGCGTGGCCGAGGGTCGGTCCAAGAACCCCATGTCCGAGGCGTTCATCAAGGCCGCCGGCGAGGCGGGCTTCGCCGCCAACGACGACTTCAACGGCAGCGAGCAGGACGGCTTCGGCTACTACCAGGTGACGCAACGCGACGGCATGCGGTGCAGCAGCGCGGTCGCGTTCCTGCACCCGGCGATGGAGCGGCCGAACCTCACCGTCGAGACGAACCTTCAGGTCCACCGCGTCACCATGGAAGAGGGCCGGGCGACGGGCGTCGCCGGCCGCCGGCTGGACGAGGACGTCGAGCTGCGGGCCGAGCGCGAGGTCATCATCGCCGCGGGCGCGTACAACTCTCCGCAGCTGCTGATGCTGTCGGGTATCGGCCCGGCCGAGCAGCTCGGGCCGCTGGGCATCCCGGTGATCGTCGACCAGCCTCTCGTCGGCCAGAACCTCCAGGACCACCCGCAGTTCTGGCTGGTCTTCGCGCACTCACAGCCGGTCAGCCTGCTGATCGCGGGTGAGGAGCGCTACCAGAAGCAGTACATGGAGGACGCACACGCGGCCCGCTGGCCTCCAACGGGCCCGAGGCGGGCGGCTTCCTGCGCTCCTCGAGCGACCTGCCGGCGCCGGATCTTCAGTTCACCAGCCTGCCGGTGATGTTCGCCGACGGCGGCCTCGGCTTCCCCACCGGCCACGCGCTCTCCTACGGCGCGTTCGTCCTCCAGCCGCGCAGCCGCGGCAACGTCTCGCTCGGCTCGGACGACCCGACCACCAAGCCGCGCATCACGCACAACTACTACGCCGACGAGGCCGACCTTCAGACCGCGGCCGCGGGCGTACGCGCCGCGCTGGACATCTCACGGCAGAAGGCGCTCGCGCCGTACACCGAGAAGCCGATGAGCGTGCCGGAGTCCGACTCCGACGCGGACATCATGCGCCTTCCTCCGGCGCAACACGCAGACCTCCTACCACGCCGCCGGTTCGTGCGCGATGGGCAAGGTCACCGACTCCGAGCTGCGCGTCCTCGGGGTGGATGGCCTGCGCGTCGTCGACGCCTCCGTGATGCCGACCCTCATCAGCGGCAACACGAACGCCCCGACGATCGCGATCGCCGAGAAGGCGGCCGACCTGATCCGAAACGACGCCCCGCTCCCCCAGGCCGCCGCCGCGGCGTCGGGCAGGTGATCGTCCCCGACTCTCGCACCGCACCGTACGTCTCCCCGAAATCCGAACATCACTCACGAGAGGACCTGGATTCGTGACGATCTCTCCCACGACGCCGGCGACGTCGATGCCGGCGACCGAGCTGGAGGACCTGGACCGGCGGCACCTCATCCACCCGCTACTGCCCGGCGACCGCAAGGACCGGTCCGTCATCGTCCGCGGCAAGGGCTCCACGGTCTGGGACGCGCAGGGCAACGAGCTGCTCGACATGACCGGCGCCGGCAACTGGCTGGCGCAGGTCGGCCACGGGCGTACCGAGCTGGCCGAGGCCATGGCCGAGCAGGCGTCCCGCCTGGAGTACTTCACCAGCTTCTTCGAGTTCTCCAACGACAAGGCCATCCAGCTCGCCAAGCGGATCACCGACCTTTCCCCCGAGGGCCTCGACCGCGTGTTCTACACCTCCGGAGGTTCGGAGGCCGTGGACACCGCGATCAAGGCCGTACGGCTCTACCACAACCGCCGCGGCGAGCCGGACCGTACATGGATCATCGCGCGGCAGCTCGGCTACCACGGCTCCACCCTGGGCGCCGGCACCGCGACCGGCTTCGACTTCGTCCACGTGGGCATCGGCCCGGTACTCCCGCACGTCGAGAAGATCTCCCCGCCGTTCCCGTTCCACCCCGAGATGTACGGCGGCCAGGCGCCGACCGACTTCCTGGTGCAGGAGCTGGAGGAGACCATCGACCGGATCGGCCCCGGGAACATCGCCGCGATGATCGGCGAGCCGGTCATGGGCGGCGGCGGCGTGGTCGCGCCGCCCGCCGACTACTGGCCCCGGATCCGCGAGGTGCTCAAGCGGCACGGCATCCTGCTGATCGCCGACGAGGTCGTCACCGGCTACGGCCGTACGGGCGCGTGGTTCGCCTCGGCCGAGCGCGGCATGGACGCCGACGTGATCACCACCGCCAAGGGCATCACCAGCGGGTACATGCCGCTCGGCGCGGTCCTGATGCGTGATGAGATCGGCGACGCCATCGGCGGCGGCGAGGGCTTCATGCACGGCTTCACCTACTACGGCCACCCGGTCGCGTGCGCGGTCGGCCTCGCCAACCTCGACATCATCGAGAACGAGGGCCTGGTCCAGCGGTCGCTCCAGGTCGGCGACTGGCTGCGCAACGGCCTCGCGCCGGCGGCCGAGCTGCCCATCGTGGGCGAGGTACGCGTCGAGGGCGCGACGGTCGGCATCGAGCTGGTCGCCGACAGCCAGACGCGCGAGCCGATCCCGCCGCCCGTGGCCATCGCCGCGGTCAAGGAGCTGCACCAGAAGCACGGCGTCATCGCGCGGCCGTACGGTCCGGTGATCGTTATGGCTCCGCCGCTGGTGCTGGAGGAGTCCGAGGCCGTACGCGCGGCGCAGGGCACCGTGGACGTCCTGTCCCGCCTTGGTGTGGACGGCCAGATCAAGTCCTGACCGACGGGGCACCAGAAGGACCGGGTGCGGGCCACGGCGAAACCGCCGCGACCCGCACCCGGTCCCTTTCGCCTGGGTGTTACCTGGGTGCCACGTTCGTCCAGCCGGCGGCGATCGTGATGCCGCCGGGGTTCGTGACCTCGGCGCCTTCGGCCGAGACGAAGTAGTCGGTATCGGTGATCCGTGCGGTCTTCGAGTCCAGGACCAGGTTCGCCGTCCTCGCGCCGGGGAAGGAGACGGCCAGGCCGCGGCCGCCCTTGACCGCACCGAGGTTCTTGACGTTCGGGTAGGCGGCGATCGCGCGGAAGGCGGCGGCGCGTACCTTCGGCGGGGCGGGCAGCTGGGCGACCAGGGAGACCAGCCCGTCGAAGACGAGCCGGTTCCGCGTGGCGGCGTCCGGCGGGCCGGCCTTCGCCCCGGCGGAGTAGCGCTTGAGCGCGGCGGTGATCCACGCCTTGAGCGCGGCCTGGTCGGCCGGCAGCTTCTGTAGCTGCTCGAAGCTCACCGGGGGGCCGCCGAGCCGGAACGGAGCCGGCTGGACGAGCTTGACCACCTTGCCCTGCGTCTTGCCGCCCTTCCACCAGACCCGGCCGTCGCGCCGCGTCCAGCTCTCCAGCGCGGTGCGCCCGCCGCCGTTCGCGTTCGTCTCCACCGTACGTACGTGCCAGTAGGTGCCGGAGGCCGTCGGCGCGTGCTCCGCGGTGGAGGCGGCGGCGAGGAGAATCTGCTGGCCGGACAGCGACGCCGGCGCGACGGTAGGCGAGCCGCCGCCGGACCCGCCGGACCCGCCGGTGCCGATCACCACCGCCGCGGCGGTCGCGGCGACGGCGCCGGTCAGCGCCGAGGCGAGCAGGACGCGCCGCCGCGTTCGGCGTGGCGCCTGCCCGGCCGGCCGCAGGTCTTCCTGGATCTGGCTCATCACGAACTCCTGGAGTCGTTGGTGACGGCCGCTCGGCAGATCCCGCTCGACCGGCCCCGGCAAGAGACGGGCCAGCTCGGCGCGTTCGTCCGGGTCGGGGTGAATCGGGGTGGTGTTCATCGGGGGTTCTCCTGAGCGGACCGGACCGCGATCTCGCGGTCGCCTTCTACCTGTCCGTGGCCGGGGCGTGGTTCCCGTTCTCGTTCGGGCGGCCGCAACTTCCCGGCGGTGACGAGCCGCTCCAGCTTCCGCCGCGCACGCGACAGCCGGGACCGTACGGTGCCGACCGGCACGCCGAGCGCCTCGGCCGCCTCCGCGTAGTCGAGCCCGGACCACACGCACAGCGCCAGCACCTCACGTTCGTGCGGACGCAACGCCGCCAGCGCCGTACGCACCTGGGCGAGCCGTTCGCGGTCATCGATGCGGGCGGTCACCTCGTCGGCGAAGTCGGGCACCGCGTCCTCCCGCGGCAGCCGGATCAGCACACCGTCGTACCGCCGCACGGCCCGCCGCAGGTTGCGCGCGACGTTGGTGGCGATGCCGAGCAGCCAGGGCCGCAGCGACTCGCCGTCGACGTCGACCCGGTCGCGCAGCCGCCACGCCTCGAGAAAGGTCAGCGACACCACCTCCTCGGCCGCCGACCAGTCCCCGGTCAACCGAAAGCCGTGGTTGTACACCGAGCGAGCGTGTTCGTCGAACAGTTCCCTGAACACCTCGGGGTCCCCGGCGTGAACACGGGCACGCATACTCATCTCCACATCACGGCCTGTCCGGCCGTGCATGGGGAGTTCCGGTGACCTGCGCCACATCGTCGACCTGCGGAACCCTACGGCATACCGTCCGCCGCGAACGGACACGTCCCAGGTGCGTGCCGCTCAGGCGTCCTTGTGAACCAGGACCGGCTCCGATCGCCGGCTGAGGGCGGTGCGATGCGCGTCCTGCCAGTCGTAGACGAGTGAGGGGGACACGCTCATCTCGAAGTAGCGACTCGCGGTGGTGTCGCCGATCACGATCTCGTCAGCCTCGGCGGCGAGATCGGCATGGATGAGGGTGAGGCCGGCCTGGATCGCAATGCTTACCCGTCGATGCCCGTCGATAATGAAGAAGCGGGTGCCGTCGTATCCGACTCTGACGGGTTCCAGGGCATTCTTCCCCGTTACGCCGACCTTTTCCACGAGCGCCTTTCCTTCCGGACTCCAAAGACCGCGCAGATGCTGGATCCGCTCGGTCGGATAAAGGCGGCACGGATCAAGCATTAAAGAGGTGTCAGCGGAACCTTCGGCGGCGCGGTAGGCATCGACAACGCAGGCCGCCGCCTCGTCTGGACCTATCCGAGTGGTGTCGCAGACAAAGGAGTAATTGCGGAGCCTCGATTTGTCCAC
This sequence comes from uncultured Actinomycetota bacterium, assembly GCA_963799975.1. Lineage (GTDB taxonomy): Bacteria > Actinomycetota > Actinomycetes > Streptosporangiales > Streptosporangiaceae > Actinoallomurus. The sequence continues at coordinate 153,470 of CAWCZF010000007.1, forward strand.
GCCGTAGCGAGTGATGAAACGCAAGCGCTCACTTTCGCTGCGTTCGCGTAGCTGAGTGATCGCTTCATCCACCGAGGCGTAGGACTCTACTTCGTTCGCAGGTCGGGCAATGACACGCCGCGCAGACGTGGCCGGCTCTGTGATGAGATGAACCTTGAACGCATTGGTGAAGAAATGCCAGCCGAGGCGGCTGTCCACGATCATCGGCTCGTCGGACGTCGCCATTTCCTGCTGTATGCTGTCGACGTGCGCGTCAATGTTCAAGTCGTGTTCGGAATGAAGGTTCAGCTGAAGTGCCGTCATGCCACGTTCCTCGGCCATTTGCCGATAGACGTCCCCCATACTGATACGACGATATCCGAGACGGGCAGCGAGTTCGGCAGCCACCGTACTCTTTCCGCTACCCAGGTCGCCATTGATGGTTATGGATCTGCTCACCGGACACCTTTGCTCAACAGGCTTAATGACGTGACGGATAATAACAGGTCGTTCCGCGTTTGGCCGGTAAACGGCAAAGCCGGCGGATCCTCTGCCATCCGACAGACGGTCATACGTGGCATTTAAGATTTTTGTGGTTGGGTATGGACCCCGCCGCGGACGGGATCTACTGTGAGCGCCTGACGTCCTCAGTGCTCGGGGGTAGATTTGGTCAGGCCGAATATCGTGATTTCGGGCCTCACTGCTGCAGGGAAGACAACGCATGCCAAACTGCTGGCAGCAGAACTCGGATATCGGTATGTCTCCGCCACAGAAATCATCGCCGATATGATCGGCATCGGCCGTCACGAGATTGGTCCGGGTTTCTGGCTCAAGCATGGACCAGCCATCCGGAAGATACGGGATGAAACCGACCTGGATCGCAGCCTCGACGAGCGCTTGGTTGCCACAACCGCCGCTGAAGAGGGCCTCGTCATCGATGCCTGGGCGCTTCCTTGGCTGGAGACGACGGGACGCTGTGTGTCGATCTGGATCGAGTCCGATCGCTGGTCGCGCACGTTGAAGGCGTCCGTCTCCGACCACAATCGGCGATCTCTCTCCTGGTACGCGACCTTCATCACGAGCAAGGACGACGAGAGCCGGAGTCGATTCCTTTCCGTGCACGGCTTCGACCTCTACGGAACGCGAGAACACTTCACGCTCGAACTGAACAACAGCGACTACATATCAGTGCCGACCAGAGTGGAAGCAGATCGCGGAATCGCCGGTTTCCGCTCGGTCATCAGCGATACACTGAAAGATTTTCTGTAAACGAGACCGGAATGGAAATTCCAATGACAAAGCCAGAGGATCGCAAGCGCGACCCCAACTTGAATGCCATCCAAAAAGTGGGAGCGGCCATCGTCCACGACGGAAAGGTGCTCGTGCTGCGCAAGAAGAACCAGCCCTCTCCCGAATACTTCATGGCCGGTGGAAAAATGGAAGCTGGCGAGACTCAGCGACAGACCCTGTTTCGGGAGCTCATGGAAGAGCTCAAAGTCACGGTGAAAGAGTACGACTACATCGGATCGTACGAAGACAACGCCGTGTTCGAGGGTACTCCGCTCGTCATACACGCCTACTACGTCCGTATCGACGGAGTCCCCACTCCGGCGAACGAAGTGAAGGAGTACGCCTGGATCGACGCCGACTTCGCAGCGGCCGGATACGAGGTGAGTTCCATCATGGCACAGCAGGTCATGCCGCAGCTTGTTGAAATGGGAGTACTCGGTGGCCAGTAGTGGCGATGGAGTGGACCGGGCAAAGCTGGAGCGCGCTCAGATGTTGATTGGAGAAGCGTTCGGCGAGACCTCCGCAGAGGCTCTGGAATATTCGCCCGATCGCTTCGCCAGGTGGCAGGAAAAGGCTCTCTCAGAACCACGAAATGCCTACGACAGAGAGGACATCAAGCTCTTCCCGGTGGGAGAGGTGAACCATGTCGGGCTGGTCACCATCAAGGCGACGGCTTATTCAGCCTGCGAGCATCACTACGCTCCGGCATGGCTCAAGGCCACTATCGGCTACGTCCCCGGCGAGTCGATCGTCGGCTACTCGAAGATCGTCAAGATGTTCCGCTATTTTGCTTGTCGCTACACTATGGACGAGCGACTCTGCAATGAGTTCATCGAGGAATTCCGTAGTCGCGTCCAGCCTCACGCGGTCGGAATCGTGTTACGTGGAAAGCATTTTTGTGTGATCTCGAGGGGAGGCCTGGAATCGGACTTTCCGACGGTGACCGCCATGTGGGGCGAGCTGAAGACTGATCCTCAGGTCAGGGAAGAATTCTATCGTCACGCCTTCGCGTCGTGGAATGACGGCGTATAGCCTCACGACAGGTAGTCGAGCAGGTAGATCCCGGCGCCGCCGACCGTGCAGAGTTGCGCGCCGCTCGGATGCCAGGCGACCCACGCCAACGGGCCACCGACCCTGAGCGCACAGTGGCAGGCACCGGTCACCACGTCCCAGAGGCGTATCGTCTGATCGTTGCTCGCGGTCGCCAGCAGCGAGCCGTCAGGCGAGAAGGCACACCTGTCCGCCCAGCTCGTATGCCCTGCGAGCACCGTGTGCTCGGTCCCGTCACTCACATGCCACAGCCGGACCGTACGGTCGCCGCTCGCGGTGGCGAGCAGCGCGCCGTCGGGGGAGAACACACAGCTTTGCACGCCGCTGGTGTGGCCGATGAGTTCGGTGTGTTCACTGTCGTCAGCGACCTTCCAGAGCTTGACCGTGCCGTTGGCCGTACCCGTGGCGAGCAGTCTCCCGTCCGGAGAGAACGCGCAGCTGCGCACGCCGCTGGAGTGGGCGGTGAGTTCGGAATGCGGGGCCCCGTCAGGGACACGCCACAGCCGCACGGTGCGGTCGGCGCTGCCGGTGGCGAGCAGTGTGCCGTCCGGAGAGAACGCGCAGCTGCGCACCCAGTCGGTGTGTCCCGTGAGCGGGGTGAAACCCGCGTCGGCGCCGATTCGCCACAGGCGTACCTCTCGGTAGCTCGTGGTGGCGAGCAGCGCGCCATCCGGGGAGAAGCAACAGCTGATCACTCGGCTTGCGTGGCCGCTGAGCGCCAGGCGTTCCTTACCCTCTGGAACCCGCCACAGCCTCACGCTCGAGTCGTAGCTGGTGGTGGCGAGCAGCGCACCGTCCGGCGAGAAGGAGCAGCTGTTGGTCTTGCTGTTCTGCGCGGCGAGCATCGCGTACTCGGTTGAGTCGGCGACCCGCCACAGGCGTACGGTCTGATCGTTGCTGACCGTCGCGAGCAGTGCGCCGTCCGGGGAGAACGCACATCCCCACACCGCGCCGGTATGCCCGACGAGGTTGGCCCGATTGTCCCCAGTTGAGACGTTCCACAGCTGCACACGTCCGTAGCTGGTCGTGGCGAGCAGTGTGCCATCGGGCGAGAACGCGCAGCCGTCGACCTCGTCGTGGCCGGTGAGAATCGCGCGATGGGTCCTGTCCTCCGTGTTCCACAGCAGGACAGACCCGTAGCCGGCGGTGGCGAGCAGCGTGCCGTCGGGAGAGAAGGCACAGCTCCAGACTCCACTGGTGTGGCCGGTGAGCACGGCCTGCACACTGTGGTCGCGCGAACTCCAGATCCGTACCGTGTGGTCGGCGCTGACGCTGACGAGCAGAGTGCCGTCCGGGGAGAACACGCAGCCACGCACCTCGTCGATGTGGCCGGTGAGCACGGCCTGCTCGGTGTGGTCGCGAAGGTTCCAGATCCGTACGGTGTGGTCGGCGCTCGTGGTGGCGAGCAGAGTGCCGTCCGGGGAGAACACACAACTTCGTACCCAGTCGTCATGCCCGCGCAGCGCGATCACCTGCTCGCCGGTCGAGACACGCCACAGCCGCGTGCTCCGGTCGGTGCTGCTGGTCGCGAGCAGGGTCCCGTCCGGGGAGAACGCGCAACCCCAGAGACCGCCGGCATGGCCGACCAGCACCGCGACTTCTGTCCCGTCCGTCACCCGCCAGATCCGGGCTGTACCGTCGTCGCTGACGGTGGCCAGCAGACTCCCGTCGGGGGAGAACGCGCAGTTCGTCACCCCGCCGGTATGCCCGGGTCCGGGGTCGTGCGCCGGATCGGGCCGGTCGGGCAGCGGCCACGCCGGCTCCAGCCTCGGTCCGGCGAGTCCGGCCAGGTACGGATCGAGGATCACCGAGAGTTCGGGTACGTCGTGCAGGCGGCTGGCGAGGGTCGCCTCCAGCGCCTTCGGCGGATCGATGGGGCCGAGTAGGGGGCCCGAGAGTTCGAGCTGCTCGCGGAGCGCCTCGGTGAGCGGCGTTCTGACGAACGCCAGGTCGGCTTGGACCGTGACGGACGACTCAAATCTCCGCGTCTTGGCGGCCACCCACCTCAGGTCGGTGATCAGTGTGACGAGGTCCTGGTCCACGCCCATCTCATGGAGGTGGTACGGGAGGTAACGCCAGAGGTAGGCGGCTTCGTACGGCAGGTTCCACCAGCCCGTGGGGTCGCCAGGTTCGAGCAGGGAGCCGGCGGCGGCATCGACCAGCCGCCGGTGCACCTCGGCACGCGTCCCCGCATCGCGTTGAGCGCGGAGATAGGACCGGATCACGTCGTGGATGACGAGCCGGGCCTCGGGCGCGTCGAGCCGGTAGTCCGCCGCGAGGCCTAGCCCGACCAGTTCCTCGCAGAGCCGGTCGGCGCGCCGGCCGGGCCAGAGGAGGTCCAGCACCGCCACGGGTACGTCGACGTCTTCGGGAACGATGGCCAGGTCGAGATAGCGCTGCTGATCCTGCGGGTCCAAAAGTGCCAGGCTCGCCCCGACTGTGGCCGCGACCGCTTGGTTTCGTTCGGCCGGTCGTGCCAGGTCAAAGGCTTCCGGCCCGTGCTCCAGCAGCTGCCGCACCGTCTCTTCCGCCGCTTCGTCCGGCGGCTGCCCGCGTTCGGTGCGGCGGCGGAGCACGCCGTTGATGAGGTTCAGGAGTACAGGCCACCGGCCCGCCAGGCGAGCGAGCGCGGCAACGTGTTCTGGGGGCAGCCCCGCCAGTCCGAGGGAGATCAGGCGTTCGGCCTGGTCCGTCGACATGGCATCAACATGCACACGTGTGGTGCCGGTCGGCAGCAGATCCGCGTTTCGGGTCGTGACGAGCCGGGAGCACGCATGCCCGCCGATACGGAACGGACGTAGCTGGGTCTCCTCCCACACGTCGTCGATGACGAGGAGAACCGGGTCGCGCTCGTCGAGCAACCGGCCCAGTTCGGCGCCGGCCGCCTCCGGGGAGGAGACCGTCGGGCGCTGCCCGGACAGGACGAAGCAGATGTCATTGACGCGCAATGCCAGGTCCGCGTCGCGTATCCCCTGGCCGAGGGTCACCCACAGCAGGCCACCCGGATAGCGTTCGATGATCTCGGCGTGATGGCAGACCCACATGGCCAGCCGGGTTTTGCCGAACCCGCCCGCACCCTGTAAGGCGGTGGTCAGGCCGACTTCGGTCGCGCCATCGGCGGTCAGCGCCGATAGGAGGAGACCCTCAAGCTCTGGCCGTCCGACCGCACGATCCAGCGTGGGCGCCATCCTGGGACGCCGCTCCCCCTCCCTGGGGACCGGCGCCTTCCGAGATCGTCGGGACGACTCCTTCTTCCCCTGTGCGGTGCGCTTCTCCGCCTGCGCGGCGACGCGGAGCCCTTCCCAACGGGCCGGGGACTTCAGGTGCTGTCCCGGAAGCTTGCGGCGTACGAGATCCTGTAGCCGGCCGATCAGGAACGCGAAGTTGGAAGCTTTGGACGGCACGCTGACTCCGTTGATCCAGTCGCTCAGCGACTGGCTCGTCAGGCTGATCGCCGGTCTCTGGGCGGCCGCCTGTCGAATGAGAGCCGAGTACGGCGGCGAACCCGCGAGTTCATAGAGTAACCGAATCTCGACGGAGAGTTCCTCTGCTTTGCTCACCGGGTCGTCCTGCTCGGACATCACAGATCTCCGCCTCGCCGGATCCGGTCCGGATGGTCGCCGGAGACATCTCCTCCGGCCGTCATGGGCTGCTCATCGGCCACGTGCGTCTACACCAGACAGAGTGCCATATCGCCGGAATCCGGCCGGACCGTGTGACTGAGGGCGTGACCACCACGGGCGAGAGCGTCCGGGCACGGGAGGCTGGGAGGCCTCAGAATGGACCGGGAACGAAAACTGACCGCTCGACTCGTGCGAGCGGCGACCTTCGCCGCGGTACGTGGCGCCGCCACCGCGACCGGCACCGGCGTCGTCACCCTCGTCATCTGGTGGATCACTCACCACTGACACGACAGCCGCATGAGCGACGCGGCCCGGCGGGAGTCTCGCGCATCTGGTGTCGCCTCCCATGACCTGCCGCACACGCCATGGGGCGCTCCCTGCCGAACGGCAGGAGGCGCCCCAACGGGCACGGCCCCGGTCAGGCCAGCTTGAGCTGGGCGTCCGGGGCGGTGACCGCCGTACGGAGGAGGCGGCTGAAGTTGCCCTCCATCTCGTTCATCGAGCTCTGGTCGAAGCGGTTGCGGCGGAACTGGAGGTGGCCGATCAGGTCGCCGTCCGGGTGGAGGTTCAGGGTCCAGAGGATGCCGTCCGGGACGTCGCAGCCGACCGGCTGGGAGACCAGGCGGCGGCGCAGTTCGTCGAACCGCAGGTCGCCGACCAGCTCGCCGCCGAGCGCGAACGGGAACGGGAAGATCTGGAACACGCACGGGGCCAGGTTCGGGTCCTCCGCCGGGGCCATCAGCTCCGGCGCCTCCTCGATGATCTGCACGAACGGGATGTCGTGCGTGTAGCTCTCCATGCACGTACGGCGTGTGCGCTCCAGCACGTCCAGGAACGTACGGCAGCCCGCGATGTCCGTGCGCAGCGGGAGGAAGTTGAACATCGGGCCGACCGTGTCCTCGAACTGGTCGGCGTCGCGGCCCGGCGTGAACGTCGGGATGACGATGTCCGTGGTGCCGCTCATCTGGTTGATCATGAGTTCGAGCGCGCCCAGCACGACCATGAACGGGGTGCTGCGCGTCGCCTTGGCGAGACGGCGGGCCGAGGTGATCACGTCCGTGGTGACCAGGTGCCGGTGTACGGAGGTGAACTTCGGTGCGGACGTAGTCACCGGCCGGTCGGTCGGCAGCGCCCAGATCTGGGCGTCGCGCAGCTTCTCCCGCCAGTACTTGCGCGACTCGCCGATGTCGGGAGTGTCCAGGTTCTTCCGCTGCCACGTGGTGTACTCGCGGTACTGCCGCGGCTCCTCCAGCGGCTCGCCGTGACCCCTACGCAGCGCGTACAGCGCGGCCAGGTCACGCATGATCACTCGCATGGACCAGCCGTCGGTGACGGTGTGGTGCGCCTGGAGCACGAGGAACGAGTCGGTCTCGTCGAACCGCGCGAGCACCGCGCGTACGTGCGGCTGCTGCGCGATGTCGAGCTTGCCGGACTCGACCTCGATGGTGAGCTCCTCGCACCAGCGGCCCCGGTCATCCGGCGCGATGTGCAGGTCGCGCACCGTCAACTGGGGCGAGCTCGGCGGCAGCACCTCCTGGTACTGGTTCTCACCGTCGAGGACGATCGAGGTGCGGAGCATCTCGTGGCGTACGACGAGATCGTCCAGCGCCGCCTGCAACGTCTCGACGTCGACCTCGCCCGTGACGCGCCACCCGTGGACCAGGTGGTTACGCGGGCCGAACTGACCGTCGGCGTCGCCCTCCTCGAACATGTACGTGAAGTCCTGGTTACAGGAGAACGGAATATTGCTCACCAGTGCGTCCGGCGAATGCGTTGGCTGATGAACGACCATGACAACAGACCTCCTTCGGATACGGGGGACAGCCCTGACGAGCGCGCCGTACGCCGGGCCGGGTTCAGCCGGGTACACCGAGCCGGACTCGGGCGAGTTCGCGCAGCGCCATCGTGGGGAGCAGGACCGAGATCCCCGAGTGGCTCTGGAACGTGGACATGTCGCGCCACACGCGTTCGATCCGTTCGCCCCAGCGGACCGCGCTCGAACCGGCGGTGGGGAAGATGTGCTCCTCGACCGCGCGCCAGCTCAGTTTGATCACGTGCCGGCAGACCGCGCTCAGCCGCAGGTCCTGCTCACGCGTGAACGCGCCGGGCCGTGCGCACAGGTCCGCCCACTCGGCGGCCGCGCCCAGTACGGCGGCCTCGGCGGTGGCGATCAGCGCGCTGGCCTCGCCGTACCAGAACTGGTAGTCGGGGTTCTCGGCCCGCGGTACGGGCGGCGGCAGCACGGTCATGCGGTTGCGCATCAGGTCCTCGTACGCGTCGAGCGCGCCCTTGGCCATGCCGACGGACAGGGCCGCGACCTCCATGTTCATGAAGCTCAGCGGGCCGCCGGCGTACGCCGGGTTACCGTGCAGATCGAGTCCCGGCGTGCCGTCGGTGACGGAGGACTCGCTGATGTGCGTGCCCTCGATGGTGAAGTAGTCGGGGATGTGCCCGTCCTCCATGACGATGCTGTGCGAACCGCTGCCGTTCAGGCCGAGCTGGCCGCCCCAGTCGTCGAGCCGCCGCCACTCGCTGCGCGGCGCGGCGAACACCATCGGCTCGGGGTCGCGCCCCTCGCCCGGCGACACCATCGTGTGGCCGATGAAGTGTGTGGCGTACGGGGAGCCGGACCCGTACTTCCAGGTGCCGTTGAGCACCCAGCCGCCCTCGGGATCGCGCTCGGCGGTGCCGCTCGGCAGGATCATCAGCGGGCAGATGAAGTCGGGCGAGGTGAACAGCTCGTCTTGCGCCTTCTCGCTGAACATCGTCGCCACGGCGAGCGAGTGCGCGGCGCCCAGGCAGTACATCCAGCCGGTCGAGGGGCAGCCGCGTGCCAGCGCCATCGAGACACGGAGGAACGTGTCGATCCCGTACTCATAGCCGCCGTACCGGCGGGGCACCAGGATCCGGTACAGCCCGGCGTCGCGGAACTCCTCGTGGGTGTCCTCGGCGTAGAACGTGCGCTTCTCGGTCTCGGCCTGGCGTTCGACCAGGCGCGGCGCGATGGCCTCGGCCGCGGCGATCAGGTCGGCGGGACTGGGCGTGGTGGGCGACGGCCGGTTGCCGGGCGCGTTCGTTTCGACTGCCATGACTGGCGCAGCTCCTCTTACTCGGATGTTCTCGCCCGGCACAACCGCACGAGCGGCCCCGCCGCGGACCCGCGCTTGCGGGTCCGCGCGAGGCCGGCCGGGATGGAAGGGTTCGGTGTCACCGCAGCGAACGGACGAACGTGCGGACGTCGCCGACGAACAGCTCGGGCTGCTCCATGGCGGCGAAGTGCCCGCCGCGGTCGAACTCGGTCCAGTGCGAGAGCGTCGGCAGCAGCGGCTCGGCGAACTTTCGCACCGGGCGTACGGCGTCCTGCGGGAAGGAGGCCACGCCGACCGGCGCGGACAGCGGCCACGGACCGGCCCACGTACGGACGAAGTCGCTGTCGAGGTGACTGGACTCGTAGTACAGCTGGGCGCTCGACCCGGCCGAGGCGGTGAGCCAGTAGATCGTGACGATGGTCAGCAACTGGTCGCGGTCGACCGCGTCCTCGGGTGCCTTCTCCGAGTCGGTCCACTCCTTGTACTTCTCCGCGATCCAGGCGAGCTGCCCGACCGGCGAGTCCGTCAGGGCGTACGCCAGCGTCTGCGGGCGGGTGCCCTGCTGCTTGCGCCAGCCGGAGCCGTCCTGCTCGAACATCATGGTGAACTCGAGCCGGGCGCCGTCGGCCTCGTCCAGGTCCGCGAACGCCGCGGGGTCATCGGGCGGGAAGGCCGCGAACATGTTGAGGTGCACGCCGGCGACGTGCTCGGGGTCGGCCAGGGCCAGCTTCAGGGAGATCGGCATCCCCCAGTCGCCGCCCTGCACGACGTAGCGCGTGTAGCCGAGTTCGCGCATGAGCTCCGCCCAGGCCCGCCCGACCCGGTCGGTGTCCCAGCCGGTCTCGTTCGGGGCGCTGGAGTAGCCGTAGCCGGGGATCGACGGGATGACCACGTGGAACGCGTCCTCCGCCGAGCCGCCGTGCGCGGTCGGGTTGGTCAGCGGCTCGATCACGTCGACGAACTCGGCGAACGAGCCGGGCCAGCCGTGGGTGATGATCAGCGGCGTGGCGCCGGGCTCTTCGGACCGTACGTGCATGAAGTGCACATCGACGCCGTCGATCTCGGTGATGAACTGGGGGAACCGGTTGAGCTTCTCCTCGGCGGCGCGCCAGTCGAAGCGGTTCTGCCAGTAGTCGGCCAGCTCTTTCAGGTAGCCCAGCGGAATCCCGCGCTCCCAGCCGACGTCCGGGAGCTCTCCCGGCCAGCGGGTGGCGGCGATCCTCCGGTGCAGCTCGTCGAGTTCAGGCTGCGGTGTCTCGATCCGAAACGGACGCATTCGGAGCCCTTTCAGTGTCGGTCGCCGGCACGGCGCGCTGTTCAGGTCGGGGTGCTGGTGTGCTCGGCGTGGTCGCCGGGCTCGGCTGCTTCGGCTGGTCCGGCCGACTCGGTTGGTTCGGCTGGTTCGGCTGGTTCGGCTGCCTCGGCGGGCCGAACAGCATGTGCCGCAGGACGCGGAGCGCGATACGGGGGCGCATCACCGACTGCGGCGGATCGATCAGGCCGGCCACCCGGATGAAGGCGTCGGTGAGCTCGGCGTCGTACGCGGCGCCGTGCTGGAGCCGCGTCATGTAGGCGTTCGCGAACCGGATCTTGGCGGTGCGCTTGCCCTCCGCCCCGGCGTAGCCGAGGTCTGCGCCGGCCGAGACGTCCCAGGGTGCGGCGATGTCGCGCGCGACGTCCGCGAAGAACGCGCGTGCGGCCGGTACGGCGCCGGTGCTCAGGTGCCGTTGCAGCGTCACCGACTCCATCGCGGCGACGCTCATCCCCTGGCCGTACACCGGGTTGAAGCTGCACACGGCGTCGCCCATGACGAGCAGGCCGTCGGGGAAGCGGGTCAGCTTCTCGTAGTGCTTCCAGACGCTGGCCGGGAAACGGAAGGTGACCGCGTCGTCGATCGGCTTGGCATCCTTCACGGCCTCGTAGATGTCCGGCACCGGCAGCGACCTGGCGAACTCCAGGAAGCCCTCCGGGTCGTTCGGCGGGTGGTCGCCGAGCACGCCGGTCAGCGAGAGCTCGACGCGGTGGTCGGAGCCGGGCAGCCGGTAGAAGAACGCGCCGCGCGGGATCTCGGGCGTCCCGACCGGGATGATCGCCAGTTCGTCGCCGAACGGGTCGGCGTCCAACTCGAAATGCCGCGTGGTGTAGGCCAGGCCGATCTTCACGCGCTCCTCTTCGGGGCGCTCGTAGCCCAGCTCGGTCAGCCAGGCCGGCGTACGCGAGCCGCGGCCGGTCGTGTCGATGACCAGGTCGGCGGTGAGGACCTCCTCCTCAGCACCGTCCTGCCGCTTGACGCGCGCGCCGGTGACCCGGCGGCCGTCCTCCGTGGTCTCCAGGGCGAGGATGTCGGTCCGCTCCATGAAGGTCACGTTGGGTATGGTCTGCACCCGGTTGCGTACGTGGAACTCCACCACCGGGCGGGTGGCCGGCACGGACAGCAGGCCCGACTCGCGGCACTCCAGCCGCTTGCCGTTGAAGTACCAGCGGATGTCGCCGCTGAAGTCGCCCGGCTGCACGCCGGCGGCGATCAGCTGCTCGGTCAGCCCGGGGAAGTGGCCTTCCAGGATCTGGTGTCCCCGCGCCACCAGCCCGTGGGCGTGGCGTCCATGGGGGACGCCACGCCGGTACACGGACACACCGGTCAGCTCGTCGCGGTCGACCAGCACAACTTCCCGGAAGGTCTCCGAAAGCACTCTGGCGGCCAGCAGGCCCGCCATGCTCCCGCCGAGCACCACCACACGTTCTCCGACGAGGTCGCCCATCGCGGACTCCTCCTCCTTATCGTGTATGTCGGTCATGCCGCGGCGATGGTGCCGAATCCTTCCCACCGGCGCGTCCCGTCCGCCAGGTGCGCGGAGCGGGGATGGAAGAGGCTTCGCGGGCCGACCGCGACGTACTCCTCGGTCAGAGGTAGAGAGTGTTGGGCTCCAGGCCGCACAGGATCCGGCCGTGCAGCTCGAGGTTGGTGTTCGCGTGCAGGATCGCGTGCTGGTTGAGCGTCTGGATGTCCCTCACGATGCGCTGCATCGGCACGTTCTTGTACACCGACGACGCGCCGCTGGCCTCGCTCAAAATCTCCACCGACTCCTTGGCCTGCTTGCACGCGAACGAGGCGTCGAGACGGATACGGGTGCGCTCGGGCAGCGTCCACGCCTCGCCGGCCACGTTCTTGGTGTCGAGCGTGTCCGCGGCGCGGTGGGCGTGGAACTTCGCCTCGGCGTTGCGCATCTCGGCCTCGGCGACCTGGAGGTGCGTGATCGGCGCCTCGCTCTGGTGCTCGTACGACGTGTAGGTGATCTTCCGGTCCGGAAGCCGGTCGAAGAACACCTCGTTCGCCGCGTCGGCCAGGCCGAGCGCGGTGCCGATGACGGACGTGCACGCGGTCAGGAGGAGCGGGCCGCGGTAGACCGGGTTGTCGGCGTTCGCCTGGGAGGCGTACTGCTCCTGGAGCATGGCGCCCATCGGCATCACGCGGTGCGCCGGGATGAACAGCTTGTCGGCGACCGTGCTGACACTGCCGGTGCCGCGCAGGCCCGCCGTGTCCCAGTCGTCGATGATCTGCAGGTCCGACATCGGCGCGAGCATCATGAGCGGCTGCATCTGGCCGTCGGGCGTGGGCGAGACGGCGACCAGCTCGTTCCAGTGGCTCTGCAGCGAGCCGGTGTTGAAGGCCCACTTGCCGTTGACGACGTAGCCGCCGTCGACCGGCTCGGCCATGCCGGTCGGGCTCAGGAGGCCGCACACCCGTGCGTCGGGTGTGGAGAAGACCTCGTCCTGAACCTCGTCCGGGAACAGGCTGACCAGCCAGTTGCAGATCGACCAGACCGCGGCGGTCCAGGCGGCCGAGGCGTCGCCCTGGCCGACCTTGGTGAGCACGTCGACGAGCGTGCGCATGTCGGCCTCGTAGCCGCCGTACCGCGTGGGTACGCGCATGCGGAAGACGCCGGCGTCGGCCATCGCCTCGATCGACTCTTCGTGCAGACGGCGGTTCTCCTCCGCCCAGGGTGCCTTCTCGCGGAGCTGCGGAATCAGATCCGCGGCTCGGCCGACGAGCTCCGGCCTGGACGGGGCGTCAATGATTTCGGTCATGGCTTCCCTCGAGAGATAGCGTCGCGAGTCCGGATCGGGGTCACTTGGGGCTGTTCTGGTACGTGGCCAGGCTCCACACGCCGTCGCGCTTGACGACGACCCAGGAGGCGCGGATGGCCTCCTTGTCCGAGACCTCGGTCTCGCCGGCGTTCAGTACGCCGCCCTGCGTGATGAGCACGGCGGACTCGTCGCTCAGGAAGTGGATGTCGAGAGGCTCTCCGGTGACCTGCGTGCCCTGGTACGGGCCGGCGAAGCCGTCGGCCATGAAGCCGCGGATGTCGTCCCGGCCCTTCTGGTACACACCGGGAAGGATCATGGTGCCGTCTTCCACGAAGACCTTCGAGAAAGCGTCGGCGTCGTGGTCCGCCCACGCCGCCACAATGCGCCCCGGAACGCCCGCGATAGCGGCCATCTCCTCCTCGGGCGAGGTCGCTGCGTTGGTGCCGTTCTCAGCCATGCGCGTGTCCAATCTGTGTGGGGGTTTCCCGCATTTCGTGGCTCTGGACGAGAATCGCAGCAGACTCCGGCCTGCCGCATCTCCGATACTGCGGTGCCCGGTCCGACCGGGCCATATACCGCACAAGAGAAGAAGAATCAGCCGCGGTGCGCGATCAGAATTGCGGCGGGAGCGTACTGGCGGGCCGATGAGTCGGGTCGATCCGGATCACGGCCACGATGTCACACTGAATATCATGGACATTATTGGAAAAGGATTGATCGCGCGGAATCTGTCGCCGCTGAGCGATCTGCATCCCGGCGTGACCGTGCTCGCGGCCGGCGTGCCGCGCCACCATCTGCCCGAGTCCGAGCACACCCGCGAGGAGCGGCTCGTACGCGACACGCTCGGCCGCTGCCGCACCGAGGGCCGGCTGCTGGTCTTCTTCTCCACGACCAGCATGTACGGGGGGCCGGGCGACCGCGGCCTGGAGGACGAGCCGGTGACCTCCTCGACCGCGTACGGGCAGCACAAGCTGGATCTGGAGACGGTGATCCAGGACTCGGGCGCCGACCATCTCATCCTGCGACTGACCCAGGTCGTCGGGCCGGACGAGCCGGACTTCCGGCTGCTCCCGGCGATGATCCGCCAGCTCAGGACGGGCAGCATCCAGATCTACCAGGGTGCGCGCCGCGACCTGCTGCACGTCGCGGACTTCGTCGCCGTCCTCGACCGGCTCCTCGACACGAAGGTGCGGAACCAGGTGGTGAACGTCGCCTCGGGCGACTGCGTGCCGATCGCACGGATCGTCGACCACCTGGAGGAGCGGCTGGGCGTCACCGCCGAGCGGCAGGTCGTCGACGACGGCGTCGCGTACTGCTCGTCCGTCGCGAAACTGCACGCGCTCGCGCCCGCGGTCGCCGAGTTGGGGTTCGCCCCCGGCTACCACAGACGCGTCATCGACCGGTATCTGGACGACAGCCGGGCCTGACCGCGCCCGCGTGCGCGGCCTAGACCCGCATGCTCGGAGATGCGACGCCGTGCCGACGCCGGAAAAATTGCATCGAATAAGCTACCACAGGCCACCGAGGAGGCATATTCGTGAGTGCCGGAATTGATTCGACGAGCATTCTCGAGGAACTGATTCCGGCAGTGCCGGACGGAGTTCCGGAAAAGGTGCGGAGCATCGGCTTCGAGCGGGTCTGCGGCGCCCTGGTGGATGAGCTCGTCCACCGTTGCGCACCGCCTTCCATGGGCGGCAGCATCGAGATCCACGTACGGATCTCCTCTCCCGACGGCGAGTCCGCCGACTACACGGTGAGTTTCGCCGACGAATCCGTCACGGCCGAACGCGGCGTACCCGAGTCGGCGTTCTCCCGGGTGGAGTTCACCGTGGTGAACCTGGCCAACTGCCTGTTCGGCCGCCAGGGCCCGGTGCCGACCGCGGGCTGGCGGCACGTGGGGCTCCAGGTGCCCACGCCGGACACGCCGCCCGAGGAGATCCGCGAGCTGCTGAAGGTCCAGGAGGGCGGCAACCGGGCGAACACCGCGCTGCTCGCCGCGTGCGGCCCGCGCCGGCCGAGCCTGGAGGACCTCGCGTGCCGCTTCGGCACCGACAAGTGGGGCACCGTGCACTGGTACACGCCCCACTACGAGCACCACTTCGCGCGGTTCGCCGACGAGCGCGTGCGTGTCCTGGAGATCGGCATCGGCGGCTACCACGACCCGCGCTCCGGCGGCGGCTCACTGCGGATGTGGCAGCAGTTCTTCCGCCGCGGCACCGTCTTCGGCCTGGACGTGTACGAGAAGACGGTCGACGTCCCGCGCGTGCACACGTTGCGCGGCGACCAGGGGAACGCGGAGTACCTGAGCGACATGGCCGAGGAGCACGGCCCGTTCGACATCATCGTCGACGACGGCAGCCACCTCAACGAGCACGTGCTGACCTCCTTCAACGCGCTCTTCCCGCACCTGAAGGACGGCGGGGTGTACGCCATCGAGGACATGGAGACGTCGTACTGGCCGGCCTGGGGCGGCGACGCGCCGGACCGCGCCACGAGCGCGACCTCGATCGGCTTCGTCAAGACGCTCATCGACGGGCTGAACCACCGGGAGTTCGACGGCGCCGACCCGTCGTACCTGGACGAGAACATCGTCTCGGTGCACTTCTACAAGAGCCTCGCGTTCATCGTCAAAGGCGCTAACACCGAGTGCGCCGCGCCGGTCGCCGTACGTGACATGTCGCCGACCGTCGAGTGAGCGCGCCCGCGGGGTGATCCCCACCGCGAAACGGAACGAGCCGGCCAGGTCAGCACCTGGCCGGCTCGTACGCGCCGGGGTCACTTGACGACGCGCATCCACAGGTTGGTCGCGCCGGGCACCTCGGTGACGCTGAGCTGCTCGAGCTTGACGTTGGTGCCGCCCTTGTGGTGGAACATCGGGATGCCGTCGCCGAGCATCACCGGGCAGACGGTGATCAGGATCTCGTCCATCAGGCCCGCCTCGACGAGCTGCGTGCCGACGCTCGCGCCGAGGACGCCGACGTACTTGTCGTCGCCGCCGGCGGCCGCCTTGGCCTTCTCGACGGCGGTCTCCAGGTCGGTGACGAACGTGGTGCCCGGCGAGGAGTGCGCCGGCGGGTTGTGCGTGAGCACGAACTGCGGGCCACTCCAGCCGCCGCCGTACGGCTCGCCCTCGTGCTCGGTGTCCTTGTACGGGTCGTCCCCGCCGAAGGTGTTGTTGCCCACGAGCAGGGCGCCGGTACGGCCCATGATCTCGTCGATGGTCGGGTTGGGTCCCAGGTGCTCGGCCAGCCAGGACATGTCGCCGCCCGGGCCTGCCATGAAGCCGTCCAAGGACGCGCTGAACTGCCACTGCACCTTAGCCATGAGCTGCCTCCTTGAGATCAGATTCGGTTCGCAACGTTGAGACTGCCGACGTCACGGAAACTCATCGGTGCCCCGCGGGCAACTCCGGAGACAGCGCGAACGCCGCGAACAGGCCAGGGTCGTGGAACGCGGTGACGTCGGTGATGCGGTCGCCCTCGACGCGCAGCACCGCGATGGCGAACGGGCGGAAGCCGGACTCGCCCGTACGCCGCACGTAGGCCGCGGCCGCGGGCTGGCGGTTGGCCCAGGTCGGCACCATCTGGAACTCCCCGACGTACGCGGATGAGTCGGGGTTCCAGCTCGACGCGAGCGCACGCAGGACCGCGTCGCGGCCGTGGAACCACATCGGGAAGGGCGGCATCGTGGAGCGGACCTCTTCGGCCAGCAGGTCGGCCACGGCCGCGAGGTCGGCGCCCTCCACCGCGGCCATGTAGCGCCGCAGGACCGCGCGCTCCTGCTCGGTGGGCTCGGCTGAGGGGGCCCACTCCATGCGGCGCTCGGGCAGGTGCTCCTTCAGTGTCGTACGCGCACGCTGCACCGCGCTGTTGACGGACGCGACGCTGCCGTCCAGGAGCGCCGCGGTCTGCTTGGCCGGCCAGCCGAGCACGTCGCGCAGGATCAGCACGGCGCGCTGCCGTGGCGGCAGGTGCTGGATCGCGGCCATGAACGCCAGCTCGATCGTCTCCCGCGCGACCACGACGGCGTCGGGCTGTTCCTCGCTGGACTCGACCGCCTCCCAGAGCCGGTCGGGGAACGGCTGGAGCCAGGCGATGTCGTTGCGTGCGGGCAGCGCGGTTGCCGTCTGGGCCGCCGGGGTCACGTGGTGCGGCAGGACGCGGCGCGCGCGTCCGTCGAGGGCGTCCAGGCACGCGTTGGTCGCGATGCGGTAGAGCCAGGCGCGGAACGTGGAGCGTCCCTCGAAGCCGTCGAGGTTGCGCCAGGCGCGCAGGAAGGTCTCCTGGACCAGGTCCTCGGACTCGTCGAACGAGCCGAGCATCCGGTAGCAGTGCACACGCAACTCGCCGCGGTGCTGGCTGACGAGCGACGCGAACGCGGCCTCGTCGCCTGCGCGCGCGGCGGCCACGACCACCTCGTCGTCACTCGCGATCAACGGCCGCCTCCGTCCTTCGGCGATAAGTCGGTCCGCGAAGAACGCTACGACAGATCACCTTGGACGCGCAGCGTGTAATCCCAAGTAAGTAAAGATCGTTTAGGTCGAAAGAAGGGCTCCCTTTAGCGCCGTTCGGCCGTGCGCTGCGATTTCGCGGGCCGCCGGGAAAACCCGCCGAAGGGTTCGGCCGCGCACGGCGGATGCGCATTTCAGCGGATGCCCCAGGCAGCGGCGGATGTGACGATCCGATAGTGAGATGTGCCCGATCCGCGGGATCACGGGCCGGCGTTGGACGCGTACCGAATGCCACGACACCGCCGCACCGCAATCGGCAGCGCGACCAGGCCCGGTACGGACGCCGCGGTGGCGCCGCCACGACGGGAACGGAAACACATGACCGCGACACCGACCACCACACCCGAAGCCATCATCGGAGTAGCCGCCACAGGTCCGCTGCGGTCTCCGCTCAGCGCCCCGGGTCACGAGTTGCTGGAGCTGATCAACGAGCAGCTCCCCCACATGCGCGCGACCGCGGCCGACAACGACCGCGACAGCAACTTCCCCTACGACACCTTCCAGCGCTTCCGCGACAGCGGCGTCATGGCCGCGACCGTCCCCACCGAGCTCGGCGGTCTTGGCGTCACCCGGCTGCACGACATCGCCATCGCCCTGCGGGCGATCGCCACCGCGGACGCCTCCACGGCACTCGCGCTCCACATGCAGCTCTGCCGCGGCCTCACCCTCACGTACGAGTGGCAGCACAGCCAGCCGCAGGCCCAGGCACTCGCCGAGAACCTCCTCAAGCAGATGGCGCACAGCGCCGCCGTCTGCGGCGCGGCCAAGGACCACCCCGCCAGCAAGACCGTCCTGACCCCCGACGGCGAGGGAAACTGGCTGCTCAACGGGCGTAAGACCCTCGTCTCCATGGGCCCGATCGGCACACACTTCGTCGCCCACGCCACCACCAAGGACGACCCGCCCAAGCTCGCCGCGCCGATCGTCCCGCGCTCCACGCCCGGCCTCACCATCCAGGACAACTGGAACGGCCTGGGCATGCGCGCCTCCGGCACCGTCGACGTCATCTTCGACCAGTGCCCGGTGCCCGCCGAGAACGTCCTGCTGCGCGACCCCATCGGCACCCGCAACGACGCCGTACTCGCCGGCCAGACCGTCTCCTCCATCACGATGCTCGGCATCTACCTCGGCATCGCACAGGCCGCGCGCGACGCCACCATCGCCGCCCTCACCAAGAAGACCGGGCCCCCGGAGCCCGCGGCCCGCACCCTCGTCGCGCAGATCGACACGAACCTCTACACGCTCCACGCCACCACCGCGGCCGCCCTCACCAACGCGGACGCACAGCACGAGAACCACGACCAGGACCCCGCCGAGCGCGGCCGGCAGATGATGCTCCCGTACCAGTACGCCAAGCAGATCATCAACCAGCTCGCCCCGGCCATCATCAACGACTGCCTCACCACCACCGGCAGCCGCGCCTACACCACGACGCATCTCCTCTCCCGCCTCTACCGCGACGTACGTGCCGGCAACTTCATGCAGCCCTACACCTATGTCGACGCCGTCAACTTCCTTTCCTCCCAGGCACTCGGGCTCGACCAGGACAACAACTACATGAGCGTCCGGGCGTCGAAACCCACCGACAACGACAACGACGACTCGGCCGGCTGAACCGGAGGAGACATGGCGACACCGACGATTCTGCAGACCCGTCACGACGACGAACTGCCGCGCCGGTTGAAGCGCTCCGCGGCGGCCGTCGAGAAGGGTGTCGGCATACCCACCGAGGAGTTCCCCGGCTGGCTCGCCCGGCGCAATGAGGCCTTTCAGTTCCGGGTGGACCGAATTCCCTTCGAGCAGCTCGACGGCTGGGAGTTCGGCGAGACGTCCGGCAACCTGTACCACCGCAGCGGCCGGTTCTTCAGCGTCGAGGGACTGGACGTCACCCACGACGAGAAGTCGCCGCACGGCTGGCAGCAGCCCGTCATGGTGCAGCCGGAGGCCGCGATCATCGGCATTCTGGCCAAGGAGTTCGACGGTGTCCTGCACTTTTTGATGCAGGCCAAGATGGAGCCGGGCAACCCGGGCCTGATCCAGATCTCGCCCACGGTCCAGGCGACTCCGAGCAACTACACCAAGGTGCATCGCGGCAACGACGTCAACTACATCGACTACTTCATCGACGCGGGCCGCGGCCGGATCCTCGTGGATGTGCTCCAGTCCGAGCTCGGCTCGTACTTCCTGCACAAGTCCAACCGGAACATGATCGTCGAAGTGACCGAGGACGTGCCGCTTCAGGACCAGTTCTGCTGGCTCACGATGGGGCAGGTCGCGGAGCTGCTGCGCCGCGACAACACGGTCAACATGGACTCGCGGTCGATCTTCTCCTGCGCGCCGCCGGCCCGCATCTGGAGCCACGCGTTGCACTCCGACACCGAGCTGCTGTCCTGGTTCACCGCCGTACGCGCCCGGCGGCACGTACGCGCCAGCCGCGTGCCGCTCGCGAACGCGACCGACTGGACGCGCGACGAGTGGGCGGTCGAGCACGTGGACAAGAAGCACTTCCGCATCGTCGCGGTGCAGGTGGAGGCCGGGAACCGCGAGGTGCCCCGCTGGTCGCAGCCGCTGTGCGAGCCGGTCGGGCGCGGCGTCAGCGCGTTCGTCACCTGCCGCTTCGAGGGCGTGCCGCACCTGCTCGCCCGCGCTCGCGCGGAGGCCGGCTTCCTGGACACGGTGGAGCTGGGTCCCACGGTCCAGTACACCCCGGCCAACTACGACGGGACCGACCTGCCGCCGTTCGCCGACCTGGTGCGCGACGCGCCCGCCTCCAGCGTCCGGTACGAGGCGGTGCACGCGGAGGAGGGCGGCCGGTTCCTCAAGGCGGAGAGCAGCTACCAGATCGTCGAGGTCGAGCCCGGAGAGCTGCCCGCGGACCTGCCGCCGGACTACAACTGGGTGACGCCCAGCCAGCTCGCCTCTCTCGCCCGGCACGGCCATTACGTCAACGTCCAGGCCCGCAGTCTGCTGTCGGCTCTCATCACCGGATCAGTGGAGTTCTGAGCCCGCGAAAATACATATTTTAGGTCGAACCGCAAGATGAAAGATGCAGCGAGATAAGTTCAGGCGTAATACTGAAAGAATACTGAGACGCCTCATTCTTTTGGCGCTGTCCGGATGAATTGGAGGTCGTACATGCCAACTCGTGTATGGGACTATCTGCCAGAGTACAAGCAAGAACGAGCCGACATACTCGACGCGGTCGAGACGGTCTTCGAGTCCGGGCAGCTCATTCTCGGTTCGAGCGTGGGCAACTTCGAGCGGGAGTTCGCGGCCTGGAACGGCGTGCCGCACTGCACCGGCGTCGACAACGGCACCAACGCGGTCAAGCTCGCGCTCCAGGCCCTGGGCGTCGGCCCCGGCGACGAAGTGATCACCGTGTCGAACACCGCCGCGCCGACCGTCCTCGCCATCGACGGCACCGGGGCCACCCCCGTCTTCGTCGACGTGAACGAGGACGACTACCTGATGAACACCGACCTGGTGGCCGAGAAAATCACTGAGCGTACGAAGGCCCTGCTCCCGGTGCACCTGTACGGCCAGTGCGTCGACCTCGCGCCGCTCAAGGCGCTCGCCGCCGAGCACGGCCTCGTGCTGCTGGAGGACTGCGCGCAGGCGCACGGCTCGCGTCACCACGGCGAGCTGGCCGGCACCATGGCCGACGCCGGCGCCTTCTCCTTCTACCCGACCAAGGTGCTCGGAGCCTACGGCGACGCCGGCGCGGTCATCACCGCCGACGACGAGACCCAGGCCAACCTCCAGCGGCTGCACTACTACGGCATGGAGAAGCAGTACTACGTCGTACGCGTGCCGGGACACAACGCGCGGCTGGACGAGCTGCACGCCGAGATCCTGCGCCGCAAGCTGGGTCGCCTGGATGAGTACATCGCCGGCCGCCGCGCGGTCGCCGACCACTATGTCGACGCGCTCGGCGACCTGGTCGACACCCACGGCCTCGTGCTGCCCGAGTCGGCGCCCGGCAACGAGCACGTCTACTACGTCTACGTGGTGCGCCACCCCCAGCGCGACGAGATCCTCGAGCGGCTCAAGGAGTTCGACATCGAGCTGAACGTCAGCTACCGCTGGCCGATCCACACGATGACGGGCTTTCAGCACCTGGGCTATGAGAAGGGCTCGCTGCCGGTCACCGAGAAGCTGGCCGATGAGATCTTCTCGCTGCCGATGTACCCCTCACTGCCCCGTGACCTGCAAGACCAGGTCATCAGCGCCGTACGCAAGGTATTGACCACCATCTGAGAACCGGCCTCGCGACTAGGAGAATCACTGTGACCGATCGAGTTGACTCCGCAGCGACCAGGCCGGGTGCCGCGTGTGCGGCAGCGACGTGAAGGAGTTCCTGGACCTCGGCCGCCAGCCGCTGTCGGACAACTTCCTCACCGAAGGCGACTTCGGCGACGAGTTCTTCTTCCGGCTCTCCGTCGGCTTCTGTGAGACCTGCACGATGGTGCAGCTCGGCGAGGTGCCGCCGCGGGAGAAGATGTTCCACGACGACTACCCCTACTACTCGTCCGGCTCGTCGGTGATGCGCAAGCACTTCGAGCAGACCGCGCGTGAGTTCCTGGAGACCGAGGCGACCGGCGACGACCCGTTCATCGTCGAACTCGGCTCCAACGACGGCGTGATGCTGAAGACGGTCCACGACGCGGGAGTGCGCCACCTGGGCTTCGAGCCCTCCGGCAAGGTCGCCGACGTGGCCAGGGCCAAGGGTGTGCGCGTCACCGGCGACTTCTTCGAGGAGGCGACCGCCAAGGCCGTACGCGCCGCGGACGGCCCGGCGGACGTCATCTTCGCCGCCAACACCCTGTGCCACATCCCGTACATGGGCTCCATCCTGGAAGGCGTGAGCGCCCTGCTCGGGCCGGGCGGCATCTTCGCCTTCGAGGACCCCTACCTGGGCGAGATCGTGTCGAAGACCTCCTTCGACCAGATCTATGACGAGCACTGCTTCCTGTTCACGGCCCACTCGGTGGCGGCGATGGCCGAGCGGCACGGGCTCGCGCTGGTCGACGTACGGCGGTTCGGCGTGCACGGCGGAGAGATCCGCTACACGCTCGCGCGTGCCGGCGAACGCGAGCCGACCCCCGACGTCGCGGCGCTGCTCGCCGAGGAGGACGACCGCGGGCTCGCCAAGATCGAGACGCTGGAGCGGTTCGCCGCGAACGTCGTCGCGATCCGCGACGACCTGATCGCCCTCCTGCGCCGCCTCAAGGAGGAGGGACGTACGGTGGCCGCGTACGGCGCCACGGCCAAGAGCGCCACGGTGACCAACTTCTGCGGCATCGGGCCCGAGCCTGGTCTCCTACGTCTGCGACACGACGCCGGCCAAGCAGGGCCGGCTGACGCCGGGCGCGCACATCCCGGTCGGAGCCGCCCGAGGTGTTCACCGATCCTACCCCGACTACGCGCTGCTGTTCGCCTGGAACCACGCCGAGGAGATCATGGCGAAGGAGCAGGAGTTCCGCCGCGCGGGCGGGCACTGGATCGTCTACGTGCCGAAGGTCCAGGTGATCTGACCGGGTGCGTCCGGGCACGCCTCGCGGTCCCCCGCCGCGCGGCGTGCCCGGCTTTTTCGCCCGGCCGGCGCTCGGTGGCGCGGCTAAATCCGCTGCAGGGCGGTACGCACGCAATTCAAGAGATGTCCGGCGGCTAACCGCATATGACCATTCTATTGAGGACCTCACGCATGCGATGCGTGACCGCACGTGCCCGGAAAAGACATGAGCCAGCGACCGCGGTCAGGGCACCACGACAACGGGAAGCCTGATGAAATTCTTGCCAGACGGTGTGAAGCCGAATGTCGCGATCGTGGGATTCGGTTATGTGGGGTCGAGTGTCGCCGCAGTCCTGACCGACTGCGGGCTGCACGTGACCGGAATCGACATCGACGAGCGTCTCATCGAGGAGATGCGTTCGGACTACTGCCGGTTCAACGAGCCGGGGCTCGCGGAGCTGCTCAGCGGCGCGCGCAAGGCCGGCCGGCTCGACTTCTCGACACGGGTATGAGGACGTACGGCAGGCCGACGTCATCATCATCACGGTCGGCACACCGGTCGACGCGTACAAGACGATCGTGACGACCTACCTCGAGACGGTCTGCTCCGCGCTCGCGCCGCTGCTCAAGCCGGGCCAGCTCGTCATCTTGAAGAGCACGGTCGCGCCGGGCGCCACGAACGGGCTCGCGCGCACGCTCCTGGAGGAGGGCGGGCTGCGGCAGGGCCGCGACTTCGGGCTGGCGTTCTGCCCCGAACGCCTCGCCGAGGGCCAGGCCATCGCCCAGTTCCGTACGCTGCCGATCGTCGTCGGCGGCTGCGACGAGGACAGCGCCGCCGCCGCACGTACCTTCTGGAACCAGGCGCTCGGCGTCGACATCGACATGTACGAGCGGCCCGAGGTGGCCGAACTGATCAAACTCGCCGACAACTCCTGGATCGACGCGAACATCGCGCTGGGCAACGAGCTCGCCGAGCTGTGCGGCGCGCTCCAGGTCGACGTGCTCGACGTGATCGCGGGCGCGAACTCCCTGCCCAAGGGCGCCAGCTATGTGAACATCCTGCTGCCGAGTGTCGGCGTCGGCGGCTCCTGCCTCACCAAGGACCCCTGGATCCTGTGGAACCTGGCACGGGACCACGGCGTGCGGATGCGCCTCGTGGAGGCCGCGCGCGAGGTCAACGACACGATGCCCGTCTACACCGTCGGGCTCATCCTCGACGCCCTCGCCGACGTCGGCAAGGACGTGGCCACCTCGAAGGTGGCGATCCTCGGACTCGCGTACAAGAACAACACCAACGACCTGCGCGAGACGCCGGTCCTGCCCGTGGTGGAGGCGCTGCGGGGCAAGGGCACCCAGCTCTCGATCTATGACCCGCTCATCGACGTGGAGGTCGCGGAGAAGGAGTTCGGGCTCGCGCCCTCGCCGAGCTATGAGGACGCGGTACGCGACGCCGACTGCGTCGCCGTACTGGCCGGTCACGAGGTGTTCCAGAACCTCGACTTCACCGACCTCGCCGGGCGCGTGGCGATGCCGTGCGTGCTCATCGACGGCCGCGCGTACTACTCCAAGCGGACCCTCGCGACCCTTCGCGAGACCGGTTTCACCTACCGAGGGATTGGGCGGCGCTGACGATGGGACGCGTACTGGTAACCGGGGGCTGCGGATTCGTCGGGAGCCACCTCACCGAGGCGCTCGTGCAGGCCGGCGACGAGGTGACGGTGTTCGACGCCGCGCCGCCGCCGCCGTACGCGCCGGACTCGGTCCGCTACGTCCGCGGCGACATCAGGGACCAGGACGCCATCGCCAAGGCGGTGAACGGCGGCACGGACGTCATCTACCACCTGAGTGCCGTCGTCGGCGTGGACCAGTACCTCAGCCGGCCCGCCGACGTCGTGGAGATCAACCTGCTCGGCACGCTGAACGTGCTGCGCCAGGCGCGCGCCGACGGCACCAAGGTCATCATCGCCAGCACCAGCGAGGTGTACGGCAAGAACCCCGACCCGCCGTGGGCCGAGGACGCCGACCGCGTCGTGGGCAGCACGTCGGTGGACCGCTGGTCGTACTCGACCAGCAAGGCACTCGGCGACCACCTGACCTTCGGCTACATCAAGCAGTACGGGGTGAACGCCACGATCCTGCGCTACTTCAACGTGTACGGCCCGCGCCAGCGCGCCGCGTACGTGGTCAGCCGCAGCGTCCACCGCGCGCTGAACGGGCTGGAGCCGGAACTGTACGACGGCGGGACCCAGACCCGGTGCTTCACGTTCATCGACGACGCCATCCGCGGGACGCTCACCGCGGCCGCCTCGCCGAAGGCCGAGGGCGAGTGCTTCAACATCGGCAGCGACCGTGAGACCACGGTCGGCGAGGTCATCGGGATCATCTGCGAGCTGACGGGCGTACCCGCGCCGGCGTCGTCGTTCGACACGGCCAGCGAGCTCGGCGACCGCTACCAGGACATCATCCGGCGCGTCCCCGACGTGCGCAAGGCACGCGACGTGCTCGGGTTCGCCGCCGGCACGTCGCTGCGCTCGGGGCTGCAGCAGACCATCGACTGGGCGCGGGAGAACCCGTCCTGGCTCGCCTGACATCCCCTAAGGAGCTCTCAGACATGGCCTCCGCGGCATCAGATCCCGAACTCGTCTCCGGTGGGCACCTCGTCGCCAAGGCACTCAAGGCCGAGGGCGTCGACGTGATCTACACGCTCTGCGGCGGCCACATCATCGACATCTACGACGGCTGCGTGGACGAGGGCATCGAGGTCGATCGACGTACGGCACGAGCAGGTCGCCGCGCACGCCGCCGACGGCTACGCCCGGGTGACCGGCACGCCCGGCTGCGCGGTCGTGACCGCCGGCCCCGGCACGACCGACGCGGTCACCGGCGTGGCCAACGCGTTCCGCGCCGAGAGCCCGATGCTGCTCATCGGCGGCCAGGGCGCGCTCAGCCAGCACAAGATGGGCTCGCTGCAGGACCTGCCGCACGTCGACATGATGACGCCGATCACCAAGTTCGCCGCGTCCGTGCCGGCCACCGCGCGGGTGGCCGACATGGTGTCGATGGCGTTCCGCGAGTGCTACAACGGCGCGCCCGGCCCGTCGTTCCTGGAGATCCCGCGCGACGTGCTCGACGCCAAGGTGCCGGTCTCGTCGGCGCGCGTACCCGCGGCCGGGCGCTACCGCGCCTCGACGCGTGCGGCCGGCGACCCGGCGGCGATCGAGCGGCTCGCCGACCTGCTGGTGCACGCCGAGCGGCCGTGCGTCCTGCTCGGCAGCCAGGTGTGGACCTGCCGCGGCACCGACGCGGCACGCGAGCTGGTGCGTACGCTGAACGTCCCGGCGTACATG
This sequence comes from uncultured Actinomycetota bacterium, assembly GCA_963799975.1. GTDB lineage: Bacteria > Actinomycetota > Actinomycetes > Streptosporangiales > Streptosporangiaceae > Actinoallomurus. The sequence continues at coordinate 179,956 of CAWCZF010000007.1, forward strand.
AACGGCGCCGGCCGCGGCACGCTGCCGCCCGGCGACCCGCACCACTTCCAGCTCTCGCGGCGGCACGCGTTCAACGAACGCCGACGTCATCGTCATCGTCGGCACGCCGTTCGACTTCCGCATGGGGTACGGCCGGCGGCTCTCACCCGACGCCACGGTCGTCCAGATCGACCTCGACTACCGTACGGTCGGCAAGAACCGCGACGTCGACCTCGGCATCGTCGGCGACGCGGGCCTGGTCCTGTCCGTCCGTCACCCAGGCCGCCTCGGGCCGCGTGCGACGACGGCGCCGCGCGCCGCAAGCCGTGGCTGGAGGAGCTGCGCGCCGAGGAGACCAAGGCGCAGGAGAAGCGGCTGCCGCTGCTGCACTCGGACCAGACGCCGATCCACCCGTACCGGCTGGTCAGCGAGATCAACGAGTTCCTCACCGAGGACACGATCTACATCGGCGACGGCGGCGACATCGTCACCTTCTCCGGCCAGGTCGTGCAGCCGCAGGTCGCCCGGCCACTGGATGGACCCGGGACCGCTCGGCACGCTCGGCGTCGGCATCCCGTTCGTGCTGGCCGCCAAGCACGCGCGGCCGGACAAGGAGGTCGCTCGCGCTCTTCGGCGACGGCGCGTTCAGCCTGACCGGCTGGGACTTCGAGACGCTCGTCCGCTTCGACCTGCCGTTCGTCGGCGATCGTCGGCAACAACTCCTCGATGAACCAGATCCGCTACGGCCAGGCGGCCAAGTACGGCGAGGACCGCGCGCGGGTCGGCAACACCCTCGGCGACGTGCCGCTACGAGCGAGTTCGCCCGGATGCTCGGCGGCCACGGCGAGGAGGTGCGCGACCCGGCCGAGATCCGGCCCGCGCTGGAGCGCGCCCGCGCGTCCGGCAAGCCGTCGCTCGTCAACGTCTGGGTCGACACAGACGCGTACGCACCCGGAACCATGAACCAGACCATGTACAAGTGAAAAGGAAACCGGCCATGGGAAAGGCTCTTGAGGGCGTCAAGGTCCTCGACATGACGCACGTGCAGTCCGGACCGTCCTGCACGCAGATGCTCGCCTGGCTCGGCGCGGACGTCATCAAGCTGGAGGCGCCGGCCGGCGACATCACCCGGCGGCAGCTCCGCGACCTCCCCGATGTCGACAGCCTCTACTTCACGATGCTCAACGCAACAAGCGGAGCATCACGCTCAACATCAAGAGCGAGCGCGGCAAGGAGATCTTCGCCGAACTGGTCCGGCGCTCGGACGTGCTGGTGGAGAACTTCGGCCCCGGCGCCGTCGACCGCCTCGGCTTCGGCTGGGAGAAGCTCCACGAGCTCAACCCGCGCCTGATCTACGCCTCGATCAAGGGCTTCGGCGAGGGCCCGTACAGCACGCTTCAAGGCGTACGAGGTGATCGCCCAGGCGATGGGCGGCGCGATGAGCACGACCGGCTTCGAGGACGGCCCGCCGACCGCGACCGGCGCCCAGATCGGCGACTCGGGCACCGGCATCCACACCGTCGCGGGCATCCTGGCCGCGCTCTACCAGCGCGTCACCACCGGCGCGCGGCCAGCGGGTCGACGTCGCCATGCAGCACTCGGTGCTCAACCTGTGCCGGGTCAAGCTGCGCGACCAGCAGCGCCTGGCGCACGGCCGACCTGTCGGAGTACCCGAACAAGGACTTCGGCGAGGAGGTGCCGCGGTCGGGCAACGCCTCGGGCGGCGGCCAGCCGGGCTGGGCGCGTCAAGTGCGCGCCCGGCGGGCCCAACGACTACATCTACGTGATCGTCCAGCCGCCGGGCTGGGCGCCGATCGCCGAGCTCATCGGCCGCCCGGAGCTGGCCACCGACCCCGGGTGGAGCACGCCGGAGGCGCGGCTGCCCAAGCTGGAGCAAGATGTTCGAGCTCATCGAGGAGTGGACCGGCCGTCATCCCAAGTGGGAGGTGCTGGAGAAGTTCAACGCCGTGCGGCGTTCCCTGCGGCCCGATCCTGTCCACCGCGGAACTGATCGAGGACGAGAGCCTCATCGCCAACGAGATGATCGTCGACGGTCGACCACCCGGAGCGCGGCCCGTTCAAGACGGTCGGCAGCCCGCTGAAGCTGTCCGACTCCCCGGTGACCGTGGAGCGCTCGCCGCTGCTGGGCGAGCACAACGAGGAGGTCTACGGCGAACTCGGCCTCGCCGACCTCGCCGAACTACAGGCGAACGGCGTCATCTGAGGGCGCCTCCGAAGTTCCGCACTCGCGGGTCTCGTTGTGAGAGGCCCCCTCGCCCGGCGCGAGGGGGCCTCTCCCATTCGCGTTTACCGGCCCCGCCCTGTCGCCGCTTGTTTCGGACATAGGGTGTCAACGGACGACCATTCTGGTTCGTCCTATATCGACGGCCGCACCTGACCGTGGCGCCGATGCTGAGCCCCCTTCGCACGGAGGATCGATGACGCGACCAGGTACGCCGACGAACGACGCCCACCGGCCACCGGCAGGCCGGAGCACCGCCGAAGCCGAGACCGCGTGGCCGGGCGGGCCGCCCGCCGTCGCCTCGCCGCCCGTCGGCCACGGCGCGTCGGCCAACCGGAGTGTGCGAGTCACGATCGGCACGGACGGCCTGGTGGACTCGGTCACGGTCGATCCGCGGTCGATGCGGCAGGGCTCCGAGGCGTTCGCGGAACTGACCCGGCAGGCCGTACGCGCCGCTCAGCGCGACTGGTTCGGCAAGCTCGCCGAGCAGAGTCCGGCCTCGGATGCCGGGGAACGACTGCGTGCCCGCCTGGATGAGATCAACGACGAGTACTCCCATCGAATGGAAGAGATCAACCAAATGATCGCCGGTCTGAGGAACACCCGATGACGCCCTCGCCCGGCGAAGGAAGGCGGGAAACAGAATGACGAAATACGACTCGAGATCACTGTCCATCGCGGCAAATGCCATCTACCAGGGGGTCCTCGGCACCGAAGTGCAAAACGATCCGGCGCATGCGGATATGTCACTGTTCAGCCAGATACCCGATGACCCACGCCCCGGTATGGTCCGCTTGGAAGATATTAATGATTTCGCTGCGGAGCCGTGGCAGACCTTCCTGACGAAGGTTTTCTATATTAACTTCGATGAGATCTATGAATCTGCGAAGAAGGCGGTCACGGCGACCGCCGATCAAGCCCAATACGCGTCGACCGGCATGAATCGTATGTCTGAGAACAGGAAGGCCGTAGAAGACAAGAATCTCACGGCCGTCTTCGGCGCACTGAACACCACCCAGAATCGAGACTGACGGTGGCACCTGCGTCCCCGGGAATAACCCTTCCAGCCGACCTCGTGGACCTGGTCAAGCGCTGGACCGCGGACGGCACGATGGCTTTCCGCTGGCCCACCGACAGCGAGGACGATTACGTGCGCAGCGGCCAGAGGTGGGGTTCTTACAGCGTTGAATCGGAGCTCAGCCGACTGAATCCGGATGAGGTCAAGGGAGTAGGCGCGAACAACGAAGGGCCGGCGATCGATGCCTGTTTGACATACTGGCAGAACGTCCCGGCACGTAATGCCAACGACCTGCTCAAGTCTTTCAAGATCATGTCGGGGGAGCTCTTGGCGATGGCTGCGGCGATCATCACCTACAAGAATGCCGCGATCCAACAGCTCACGGAGCTCAAGAAGGAGCTGGACCGTAACGAGAGATGGGCCTGGCTGGAAATCAACGAGAAAGGCATCGACTCGCGCGCCAGAAGTTTGATCGGCACCTTTGACGTTTCAATGAAGATCCCCATGATCCAGTTTCAGTCAGCCATGGGAAACTCGGTCGCGGTCATCAAGGGCGAGGCCCAGCTCTACGACGCCATCGCGAGCCGCTTCACTCCCGATACCGAGAAGACCGGAGACAGCCTGCTCCACTGATCCGCTCCCACCACCCGCTCCCACCGGCTCCGATGCGGCGAGTCGTCGAACCGTGCGGCACTGACACATCCGCTCCGATACGGTAAGTAGCCAACAGGACACGACCTGGGGCGGGGTGTGCGGTGAGGAAGATCGTCTTGTTCATGTCGGTGTCCCTCGACGGTTTCATGGAGGGCCCGGAGCGGCAGATCGACTGGCACTTGGTCGACGACGAGCTGCACACCCACTTCAACGACGAACTCCGCACCATGGGCGCGTTCATGAACGGTCGCGTCGCGTACGAGTTGATGGCCGGCTTCTGGCCGACCGCCGACGAGGATCCGGCGAGCAGTAAGCCGGTCGCCGAATATGCCGAGATCTGGCGCGAAATGCCGAAGTACGTCTTCTCGCGCACGCTGGAGACCGCCGGGTGGAACACCACCATCGTGCGGGAGGTCGAGCCTGAGCGGATCCTGGCGCTCAAGACCGAGCCAGGCGGCGACCTCGCCCTCGGCGGCGCCGAGCTGGCCGCCACCTTCATGCGCCACGACCTGATCGACGAATACCGCGTCTACATCCACCCCGTCCTCATCGGACGCGGAAAGCCCCTGTTCCAGGACACCGAACTGGACCTACGCCTCATGGAGACCCGCACGTTCGGCAACGGAGTCGTGTTGCTTCACTACGAGCGCCCCGCGGCATGACGAACGACTGGGCCTAATCGGCCGCAGTCAGCGCGTGCGCGGGCCCTGATCGTGAACCGGGTCGGGCCGCTCGATGCCACTGCGGGTACGCAGCGTGGTCTGTGCCGTTGTCGTTGTCCACGAGCAGGCCGCCCTGCTGGGCGACGGACTGCAGCAACATCCAGACGTGGTTCGGCCAGGAGATGCGGTGACAAATCCTGACATACGCTGCAATTTCGGCCCGCCTGTTATCCTCGTATCCCATTCGTGACCTTGGAGTCGATGACCCAACCGAAGCTCATCGACCAAGAGAAAGCCCTCGATGGATGATTTCCGCGGACGACCCGCAGCCCGGGGCGTCACCGAAGCCGAGACCGCGTGGCCGGGCGGGCCGCCCGCGGTCGACTCGCCGCCCACCGGTCACGGCACGTCGGACAACAAGAGTGTGCAGGTGACGATCGGCACGGACGGCCTGCTGGACACCGTCAAGGTCGACCCGCGCGCGATGCGCCACGGCGCCGGGCGCCGAGGATCGCCTGCGCGCGCGCCTGGATGAGATCAACGAGGAGTACCTCCATCGAATGGAAGAACTCAACCACGCGATCGCCAGCTGAGGAGCACTCGATGACACACCCAACCGGCACTACAGAGGAAAGTCGAGGGTCGCATGCCAAAATATGATTGGAAATCGTTGACCGATGCAGCAGAAGCAATTTATGAAGGCGTCGACCGAACCAAGTCGAAATACTATCCGCCGGGAGCTAGTCAGTACGGATCATGGCAGGGTTCGACCTTTCTTCCCTCGCACGCGGACATGTCGCTTTTCTCCAAAATATACGGCAACTCGCACCCCGGAGAAACTCGTTATGAGAACATTGAAGACTTCAAGCCGGAGTCGTGGCAGACCTTCCTGACGAGTGTCTTCTATAAGGACTTCGACACAGTCTATGAATCTGCGATCAAGGCAGTCACAGCGACCGCTGCGCAGGCCAATTACGGGTCGGTCGGCCTGAGTCACATGGCCCAGACCATGAAGGCAGTCGACGACAAGAACATCACGGCCGTGTTCAGCGCACTGAACACCACCCAGAATCGAGACTGACGGATGGCACCCGAGTACCCGGGAGTAACTCTACCGGCCGACCTCGCGGGCATGGTCAAGCGCTGGACCGCCGACGGCACGATGGCTTTCCGCTGGCCCACGGACAGCGAGGATGACTACAAGAGCAGCGGCGAAAAGTGGGGTGGCCTCGGCCTTGAGTCGGAGCTCTCCCGACTGAACCCATTTGAGGTCAAGGCAGTGGGCCAGAAGAATGAAGGAACGGCAATCGACGCCTTTATGACATACTGGCAGAATGTGCCGGAGCGTAATATTAACGACCTTCTCAAGTCATTCAAGATCGTGTCGGCTGCACTCCTGGCCATGAGCGGAGCCATCCTAGCCTACAAGGATACCGCGATCAAGCAGCTCGCGGAACTCAAGGTGCAGTTGGACGACAACGAGAGATGGGCCTGGATAGAATTCAACGAGAAAGGCATCGACAAGCGCGCCAGGGAGTTGATCGGCTTGTTCGACTCTTCCATGGTGTCCTCCACGGACAGTTTCAACTCGACCATGAACATCTCGACCGCGGTCATCAAGGGGGAGGCCAAGCTCTACGACGACATCGCGAACCGCTTCACTCCCGATACCGTGAAGACCGGAGACGGCCTGTCCCAATGACCCGCTCGTACGACCCTCGAAGATCGGCTACCAGGCGACCTTCAGCTCGTCCGGGGCGGGGTGTTGGGTTCTCGTCGTGCTCCGGGGTCTCAGGGTCGTGTGCCTGAGGAGGATGCGGCGATCGACGCCCCCGCGCCCAGCAGGCAACGGTGGCGGCCAGCACACCGAAGGTCGCCGCGACCTCACGCGGTCGCAGCAGTTGATCCTCGGGAGACTCGGGTGGTCGGGAGGCCATGGCAAGCGGGCCAATCCATTCGAGGGAAGAGCGGCGCGCGGACGTTCACTTGAACTCCGCCCAGACGACGCGGCCGTAGGCGTCACCGCTCACACCCCACTCGTTGGTGCTGAACATGCCGTGCCGACCGCTGCGCGTGTGCTCCCAGGCGTTGGTCGCCAGCTCATTCGCGACCAAGGTGACGTCCTGCATGCGCTGATGGTCGGCCAGGGCTCGCGGACGAAGCGGCGGACTTCGCCGATCTGCTCGGGCCGTCCAGAGAAGACGGCGCGGTACGTACGTGTACCTGGCCCGGCGAGTGTCCGCGTAGTCACCCGGACGTGTTGCGCGGGCCATCGACCAGCTCCCGGCATGACGAAGGACGGGGCGGCGCGGCGGCCGCCCCGTTCTCGAAAATCGGCTACCAGGCGACCTTTAGCTTGTCCGGTGTACGCCGGGGCGGGCCGGTCACGTGGGCGTTGTAGGCGTCCAGCAGTTCCTGTGCCTTCTCGGTCGCCTCGGTGAACCTCGCCTTCGGGTCCGCGCCCTGGGTCAGTACGTCGTTCATGGCGCGGGTGACCTCCTTCTGGATGGCGGCGAAGTTGCCGAACACCGGGCCCAGGGCGCCTGGGGAGCCGTCGCCCGCGTCGAGCTGGTCCGTCGCCACGCGCAGGTGGGGGTTCTGCTCGAACCAGCCCTCGTCCTCCAGCACCTTGATCGAGGCGCGGGTGATGGGGAGGCGGCCGTTGGCCTTGTGCCACTCGGCGGCCTTGCGGGGCTTGATCAGGTGCTGGATGAAGGCCAGCGCGCCGTCCTGGGTGCGTTCGTCCAGGCCGTCGGCGAGCCACAGCGAGTCGCCGCCGATCAGGTTCCCGGCGAACGGCACCTCATCGTTGTACGGCATGCGGGCCATCTCGACGGTGAAGCCGGCCTTCTCGCCCTTGCCCATGAGGCGCCGCGCGTCCACGGAGGAGCTGAGGATGAAGGCCAGTTCCTGCTCGGCGAAGCCGTTGAAGCAGCTGTTCCAGTCGGCCACCTTCCCCGTGTAGAGGAAGTGGCCGTCCTTGTGCAGGCCCTGCCACCACGACGCGAAGGCGAGCAGTTCGTCCGTGGCGAGGTCGATCTTCTCGGCGCGGCCCGACCGGCCGTTGTCGTTGTCCACGAGCAGGCCGCCCTGCTGGGCGACGGACTGCAGGAACATCCAGACGTGGTTCGGCCAGGAGATGCGGTGGGCCGGCCCGTCCGGCAGGGCGGCGATCGCCGCGCACGCCTCCGACACCTCGCGCCACGTGCGCGGCACCGAGGAGATGCCCGCGGCGTTGAGGATGTTCATGTTCGCGTAGAGCAGCACGGTGGAGGCGGTCGGCGGTACGGAGACCACGCCGTTCGCGTCCGAGAAGTGGTCGCGCGCGGCCGGGACGACGTCGTCCACCAGCACGGGCTCGCCGAGGATCTCCGTACGGCCCCCGATGGCCTTGGCGACCGTGGTGAACAGCGGGTTGCCGTCCGGGTCGAGCATGTCGCGGGCGAGCTGGGTGCTCGTGTAGAAGTACTCCGCCACCTCGGGGCGGTTGCCCTCCGCGACCGCCGCGGCGAGCTTGGCCGGCATCGTGCGGAAGTCCTCGCCGTGGATCTCGATCTCGTACTCCGGGTGGGCCTCGCCGAAGGTACGGGCGGCCTCCTTCACCGGGTCGAGGAAGCCCGGGAACGGGTAGTCGTTCAGCCAGACGTTGATCGTGGTCTTGTCTCCGGCGCTGTCAGTCATGCGGGTATCCCTCGTCGCTCGAAACGGTCAGTGGGTCCGATGTGCGGCGGTCAGCCGGGTCAGGGCCGAGACGATGTCGCCGGGCGCGGGCAGCTTGAGCAGCTCCTTGCCGAGCCGGGTCGCGTTGTGCGCGTACGACGGCTCGTCCAGGACCCGTACGAGGTGGTCGCGCAGCTCGGCGGCGGTGACCGGCTGTGACGTGTCGACGTAGATCCCGGCGCCCTGCTGCTCCAGCCCGTCGGCGTGCGCGACCTGACCCCAGAACTTCTCGTTCGCGAACGTGCTCGGCAGGATCACCTGCGGCACTCCGTGCTCCAGGGCGGAGAACACCGTGCCCGCGCCGCCGTGGTGCAGGATCGCCGAGCAGGTGCCCAGCAGGGTGTTCATCGGCACGAACTCAACCACGCGTACGTTGTCCGGCACGCTCTTCAGGTCGGCGACGCTGTCGGCCCCGAGGGTGGCGATCACCTCGACGTCCAGGCCGGACACGGCCTCGAAGAGGTTCTCCACCGAGGGGATGTTGGAGTGCACGCCGCGCGAGGTCAGCCCCAGGGTGATGCAGACGCGGCGGCGGGCGGGCGGCTCGTGCAGCCACCGAGGCACCTCGGAGGGCCCGTTGAACGACAGCGGCCGTACGTTCAGGTACGTGCGCCCGTCAGGCTTCCACGTCCAGTCCGGCATGGCGTTGATGGTGAAGTCGCCGTCGGTCATCGCGTCGTCGAAGTCCCAGCCGAAGCCCTCGAACCGGGCGCGGAGCGCGGTCGCGATCGGGTCCGGCCGGCCGAACTCCTCCGCGTACGCGATCCGCAGCTGCGCGACACAGTCGGGGCTGTACACCAGTCGCGCGTTGGCCGCGCCGCAGGAGCGCGCCACGACCGGGCCGGCGAACATCATCAGGTGGTCCCAGATCACCAGGTCCGGCTTCCAGGTGGCGGCGTACGCGATCAGGTCATCGACCATCGACTTGGAGCTGAAGACGGCCTGATAAATGCGCGCCATCTGCTCGAGTTCTATTTCGGTGTCGCAGTTGGAATAGTCCGCCTGCACGACTTTCTGTCCCGGCGCGCCGCTCGGCGTCACCGGTGCGATCTTCCCGGCCTCTTCCTGCGCCATCTCGCCGATGTTCACCGGCTCGCCCACGGAGACCGCGGTCAGCCCGGTGCTCGTGACGTCTTCCGTGGTCAGCCCGGGATCCGGCACGCTCGCGACGCACACCTCGTGCCCCCCGGCCCGTAGCGCCCACGCCAGCGGCACCATCTGATACAAGTGCGATTTATGGGCACACGGAATAACCAGGATCCGCACGGTAATCCTCCATTACAGGCAGGTTCTCAAGGCCACTACGGATTGCAATTCGACGATAGCGCGCCATTCAGTGGCTTTCTTCTCTCACGGTGCGGGCTACCGGCTGCCCGGTCACCGGTCCCGCAGGGTCGCGTGGGCAGGGGTCAGCTCCGCGACGGTGCGGACGCCGAGGAGGTGCATGGTCCGTACGATCTCGGTCCGCAGGATGTCGACCGCACGCTGGACGCCGCGCTCGCCGCCGGCCATCAGCCCGTAGAGGTACGCGCGGCCGACCAGGCACGCGTCGGCGCCCATGGCGAGGGCGGCGACGATGTCGCCGCCGGACATGATGCCGGTGTCCACCCAGATCTCCGCCGAGCCGCGTACGGCCCCGGTCACCGCGGGCAGGAGTTCGAGCGGCACCGGCGCGCGGTCGAGCTGGCGGCCGCCGTGGTTGGACAAGATAATCGCGTCCGCGCCGTGTTTGACCACGTCACGGGCGTCGTCGGCGTGCTGGATGCCCTTGACGACGAGCTTGCCGTGCCACGTCTCGCGTATCCAGTCGAGTGTGTCGTAGTCGAGGCCGGGATCGAAGATGTCGTTGATCAGGTCGGCCACGGTGCTGCCCTCGGCGCTGAGCGAGGCGTACCGCAGCGGCTCGGTGGTGAGCAGGTTGATCCACCAGGCGGGGTGCGTGGCGCCCTCGGCGAACGTGCGCAGCCGCAGGGTCGGCGGGATGGTCAGGCCGTTGCGCGCGTCACGCAGCCGCGCGCCGGACACCGGGGTGTCCACGGTCAGGATGAGCGTGTCGTAGCCGGAGCGCGCGGCGCGCTCCATCAGGTCGCGACCTGCCTCACGGTCGCGCCAGACGTACAGCTGGAACCACCGCCGGGCCCCCGGCCCGGCCGCGGCGACGTCCTCGATCGACGTGGTGCCCATCGTGGACAGGGCGTACGGGACCCCAGCACGCTCGGCCACGCGTACGGCGGCGCGCTCGCCCTCGTGGTGCATCATCCGGGTCAGCCCGGTGGGCGCGAGGGCGAACGGCAGCTCCGAACGCCGGCCGAGGATCTCGGTGCCGGGGTCCGCCGAGGCCACGCCGCGCAGCACGTTCGGATGGAACTCCACCCGCCGGTACGCCGCGCGCACCCGGCGCAGGGTCTCCTCCGACTCCGCCGCGCCGTCGGTGTAGTCGAACACCGCGCGTGGAGCCCGCCTGCGCGCGATGGCGCGCAGGTCGGCGATCGTGTGCGCGCCCGCGAGCCGGCGCTCGGTCGGATCGAGCACCAGCGGCTTCGGCCGCAGGAGCTGCCGGAGCTCCCCGACGCGGGGCAGACGGCGCTGTGTCACGCGAACCTCCCAGGCAAAGGTCAGTTGCCGACCGGGGCGCCGATCTCCTCCGCCAGGCTCGCCACGGTGGGCGCGTCGAAGAGGGTGTCGACGCTCAGCGTGACGCTGAGCTCGGACCGGATGCGCCGGATCAGCCGCATCGCCAGCAGCGACTGGCCGCCCAGCTCGAAGAAGTTGTCGTCGATGCCGACCTGGCCGACGCCGAGCACGTCGGCGAAGATGCCGCACAGCTCCTCTTCGACGGCGTTCCGCGGCGGCCGCGAGCTCGTCAGGGCCTCCAGGTCCGGCTCGGGCAGCGCCTTGCGGTCGAGTTTGCCGTTCGGGGTCAGCGGCAGGGTGTCCAGCGCGACGAACGCGGCGGGCACCATGTACTCCGGCATCGCCTCCAGGCCGTGGTCGCGCAGCGCGCCGATGTCGAGGTCGCCGGAGGAGGTCACGACGTACGCGGCGAGGACCTTCTCACCGGACGCGAGCTCCTGCGGCACGACGGCGACGTCGGACAGGCCCGGGTGCTCCATCAGCACGGACTCGACCTCGGCCAGCTCGACGCGGAAGCCGCGGATCTTCACCTGGTCATCGGTACGGCCCATGAACTCCAGCAGGCCGTCGTCGCTCTGACGCACGAGGTCGCCGGTACGGTACATGCGCTCGCCGTCGCCGCCGAACGGGTTGGCGACGAAGCGCTCGGCGGTCAGGTCGGCGCGGCCGACGTAGCCGCGCGCGAGCCGGGCGCCGGCGATGTACAGCTCGCCGGTCTCTCCGGACGGCACCGGCTGGAGCCGCTCGTCCAGGACGTGCACCTGGACGTCGTCCATCGCGCGCCCGATCGGCACGCTCGCCTTCTGCTCGTACGGCGCGGTGATCGTCGACTGGGTGGTGAACAGGGTCGACTCGGTCGGCCCGTACAGGGCGCGTACGACGATGTTCGGGCACGCATCCAGTACGCGGCGTACCGCGGTCGGGGAGACCACGTCGCCGCCGGTCATGATCTCGCGTACGCCGGCCAGGAACTCCGGCGCCTCGTCGGTCACGACGCGGAACAGCCCGGCGGTCAGGTGCAGGCCGGTGATCCCGTCCTCGACGATGAGGCGGTGCAGGGTGTCGATCTCCAGCTCGCCGGGGGGCGCCAGGACGACGCTCCCGCCGTGCAGCAGCGGCACCCAGATTTCGTAGGTGGACACGTCGAAGGCGTGCGGGGCCACCATGGGCACCCGGTCGTGCCGCCGGGTGTCCCAGCATCGGTCCATCGCCAGGGACAGCACGCCGCGGTGCGTGATCGAGACGCCCTTCGGCTGCCCGGTCGAGCCCGAGGTGTACATCACGTACGCGAGCCGGTCCGGCTCGATCTCCACGTCCGGCGCCTTGACCGGCTGTTCCGGCAGCTCCTGGTCGGTGTCGACGACGATCACCTGACCGGCCTTGGGCAGCCCCTGCTCCTGCTTGACCTGGTCGGCCAGCAGGACCGGCACGCCGGCCTGGTCGATGATCCACTGCATCCGCTCGATCGGGTACGCGCCGTGCAGCGGCAGGTAGCAGCCGCCGGCCTTGAGCGAGGCCAGGATCGCCACGACGACCTCGATGGACCTCTCCATCAGGATCGCCACCGGGGCCTCGGGGCCGACCCCGAGTCCCAGCAGCCGGTGCGCGAGCTGGTTCGCCTGCTCGTCCAGGTCACGGTAGGTCAGCCGGACGTTGCCCGAAGAGACCGCTACGGCGTCCGGCGTCCGCTCCACCTGGGCGGCGAAACACGCCTGAATGGATGGGAAATCCATCGCCTGCTCCATTCCGTTCATTCGCTTTTCCAATGGGAGTTGCCGGGCCGGAGAGCGACCCGGCCGTGGTGTGACGCCGCGTCACCTCTCAGGGCCGCGCGGTCGCGTTGGTGGCGATGTCGCCGCGGAAGCGGCCGGCCGGGTCGACGCGGGTACGCGCCTGGTCGACGGCGCGTACGCGGTCCGGCGGCAGGTGTCCCTGTGGCTGGTCGTAGTGCTCGACGAACGTGGGCGTGGTACGGCCCGTGTCCCACGGGGCGAGCGCGGCCCGCACGGTCGCGCAGTGCGTCGTGATCGCCTCGGGGGTGACCGGGTCGAAGGGCACGCCGCCGCCCATGTACGCGAAGGCGGCGTCGAGATGGTCGAGCGCGCCGCCGCTCACGCTCGGCTCGGCGAGCGCGCCGCCGAGCTGGCGGAGTTCGACATTGGTCAGCGGTGACCCGGACCCCTCGCCGGCCACCCGGAGTATCTCTTTGGCGGCCGCGTCGTCGAGGTCGCCGAGCAGCATGTGGTCGCCGTACACGGGGAACGGCTCGGTCGGATCCATGTGCGTCTGCGCGACGTCGGGCGTCTCGCCCAGGTGCCAGTCGTCGATCACCGGCTCGGCCACCGTGCGCATCGGGCCGAGGAGTTCGGCCGCGTACCGCTGTGCCGCGGTCACGTCCTCGGTCTCGCTGATGATCGCGCCGTCCACGCACAGCGTCGTGCCGGTGCTGAGCTCGGGCGGGACGTCCGGGTGGTCGGGCAGGTTCATCAGCCGCAGCGTCGTGGTCACGTCGCGCGGCGCGTCGCGTGTCCAGTCCAGCCACATCGGCAGCAGTTTTTCGGCGTGCTCGCCGTGCCAGTACGCCGCGCCGGTGACGACGCGCGCCGCCGGGAACAGGTCGAACTCCACGGCCGTGACGACGCCGAAGCCGCCGCCTCCGCCGCGCAGCGCCCAGAACAGCTCGGGGTCGGTCGTCGCGTCCACCCGGCGAAGGTCGCCTTCGGCGGTGACCAGCTCGATCGCGCGCACGCTGTTGACCCCGAGGCCGACCTTGCGCGCGTAGAAGCTCACGCCGCCGCGGAGCAGGTAGCCCACCGCGCCGACGAGCGGTGACGAGCCGTGCGGCGCCGCCAGCCCGTGCGGAGCGGCGGCGGCGATCACCTCGCCCCAGCGCGTGCCCGCCGTCACCCGAGCCGTACGTGCGCGCGCGTCGATGTCGACGCCGCCGTCGAGCCGGGTACGGATCAGCAGCGCGCCGTCCATGGGACGTGCGGTCGCGGCGGCGTGCCCGGTCGTGTGCACGCGCAGCGACAGCCCCTCGGACTCGGCGTATTCGATGGCGGCCCGTATCTCCTCGATCGAGTGCGCGGTGAGCGCCGCGACCGGCTGCGCCGGCGCGGCCAGGTTGAAGACCTGGGTCGCGTCCTCGTACGCATCGTCTCCGGGCAGCGCGATACGCGTGTCCCGGGCACCGACGGTCGTCATGACTGACTCGCCTCCAATTCCATGTCTGCGAGCCTCACATCTATTCAGTGCACGGAACATCTCCTGGATTGCCGAGGTCGGTCCGCCTCCCTCAAACCGACCGAACATCGCAAGCAGGGAGAGGAAATGAGCGTGCGCCGGATGCCACGATCAGGGGTGCCGCAAGGCCGGAGAAATGTGATGGGCGGACACCAGCTCACCCAAGGTAGCCGAAAGAAAATCGGCACAGTGAAGTGAGGAATTCATGAGCGAAACGAAGACGTCAGCCGACATCGGAAAGACGCTCGACGCGGTAACTCCCATCGTCGACGTCGTCAACGGCGGCCACTTTCATCTTTCGTATTGGTACGACGAGAATGACGACACTCCCATCATGGAGGCCGGGCAGCGGATCACCCGCCGCGTGGCCGACTCTCTGGGCCTGCGCCGCGACGACCACCTCCTCGACGTGGGATGCGGGCCCGGCGGCCCGGCGATCCTGATCGCGGAGGAGACCGGGGCCCGCATCACCGGGATCTCGATCAGCAAATACGACGTGTCCGCCGCCACGGAGCGTGCGAAGGACAAGGGCCTCGGCGACCAGGTCGAGTTCCAGCACGGCGACTACATGTCCCTCGACTTCCCGGACGGCTCCTTCGACTCCGTCATGGCGATCGAGTCGCTGCTGTCCGCGCCCGACCTGGCGTACGTGCTCGGCGAGTTCTACCGGCTCCTTCGCCCCGGCGGCACGGTGGCGCTCTGCCACTGCACGAAGGAGGGCGAGATGACCGCGGAGCAGATGGCGAACTTCCAGGCCAGCAACATGGCCAACCAGCTTCCGACGCTGCACGAGTGGATCGAGGCGCTGACCGCCGCGGGCTTCAAGGTCGAGGAGTACTCCCAGTTCGGGCCGCGGGTGTTCGGCCAGCGGGAGCGCTACTTCAAAGCCGTCGACGACGTCTATGACGAGCTGGCCGCCGAGGTCGGCGCCGGCACGATCGACGGGTTCAAGCAGGGCATGGAGGGGTTCTTCGCGCCCGCGGACCGGGTCGGCTACGCGATCGTGGCCGGCCGGAAGCCCCGTAGCTGATCGCCGTCATGACCGACACGACGATCCAGGGCATGCCGGTCGACCTGGAGCTGTTCGGGCTGCACCGGTCGCTGAGCTCCCCGACGTTCGAGTCGATGAACTTCCTCAACGAGGTCGCCCAGCGCTTCCCCGAGGCGATCTCGTTCGCGGCCGGAAGGCCGTACGAGGGGTTCTTCGACGTCGAGGAGGTGCACCGCTACCTGCACCTGTTCCACGACCACCTGCTCGCCGAGTACGACGGCGACGAGGCGCGGGTGCGCCAGACCATGCTCCAGTACGGCCGCACGAAGGGCATCATCCACGAACTCGTCGCGCGCAACCTCGCCACGGACGAGGGCATCACCGTCGACCCGGAGTCGATCGTCGTCACGGTCGGCTGCCAGGAGGCGATGTACCTGACCGCGCGCGCCCTGCGGGGGACTCCGCGGGACGTGCTGCTCGCCGTGTCGCCATGCTACGTCGGGATGACCGGCGCGGCCGAGCTGGCCGACCTGCCGATACTGCCGGTCGCCGACTCGGCCGACGGCATCGACCTGGATGACCTCGTACGCGTGGTCCGGCAGGCCAAGGACGACGGGCTGCGGCCGCGCGCGTGCTACGTCGTCGCCGACTTCGCCAACCCGTCCGGCGCCACGCTCAGCCGCGAGACCCGCGAACGGCTGCTGCGGCTGGCCGACGAGCACGACTTCCTCATCCTGGAGGACAACCCGTACGGGATCTTCCACGACGAGACCGTCCCGCCGCCGACGCTCAAGGCGCTCGACCGCAACCGGCGCGTGGTCTACCTGGGCTCGTTCGCCAAGTCCGGCATCCCCGGCGCGCGGATCGGCTACGTCGTCGCGGACCAGTGGGTCTCCGGCGGACCGGCGAAGGAACTGCTCGCCGACCAACTCGCCAAGCTCAAGAGCATGCTGACGGTCAACACCTCACCACTCGCCCAGGCGGCCGTCGGCGGCAAACTGCTGGCCAACGACTTCAGCCTGCGAGCGGCGAACGTACGGGAGAACGAGGTCTACCAGCGCAACCGGCGGCTGGTGCTCGACGGGCTCGCCCGGCGGTTCCCGCCGCGTACCGGGATCACCTGGAACTCCCCCAAGGGCGGCTTCTTCGTCGTCCTCGACGTCCCGTTCACCGCCGGGGACGAGCAACTGCGGCAGTGCGCGAGCGAGTACGGCGTGCTGTGGACCCCCATGCACCACTTCTACGGCGACGGCCACACGCGGCGGCAGCTCCGGCTCTCGTTCAGCTCGCTGACCCCCGAGGAGATCACCGCCGGCCTGGACCGGCTCGCCGACTTCGCCGGCGCGCAGACGGGACACGCAATTCAGGAGATGCAGCCGCCGAATGGCGAACGTAACGATCGAGATTGAGACTTCACCGGCTCGTCGCGAGGAAGGCGATATGACAAATCCATTCGACGGCCAGGACGGACCGTATTCGGTGTTGACCAACGCCGAAGGCCAGTACTCCCTGTGGCCGGACTTCGCGGACGTACCGGCGGGCTGGAGCGTTGTGCACGGCCCCGCCGAGCGTACGGAATGCCTTGAGTACGTGAACACCCACTGGACCGACATGCGGCCGGGCAGTCTCGCCGACCACATGGACACGCATGCCTGAACTCGGTGCGCGGCAACCTGCCCAACCGAGAAATCATCGATGACTGGGTTACGAATGCAGACCTTTGAAGACCTGTCCGTCGACCATGTGGCAATCTACGTCAACGACCTCGCGGCGAGCACGGACTGGCTCGTGGACGGCTACGGCCTCGCGGTCTATGCCACCGCCGTCCCCGGCACCGTCGGCAAGGCGAAGGCGCGCTCGGTCGGCGTCGGCGGCAACCAGATCCGGCTGGTGCTCACCCAGCCGCTGAGCGATGACCACCCGAGCGCCGCGTACCTCGACAAGCACGGCGACGGCGTGGCCGACATCGCGCTCCGCGTCACCGACGCCCGCGCCGCGTTCGAGGAGGCCGTACGCCGAGGCGCGCGTTCCGTGGCGGCGCCGGCCGAGCGCGACGGGATCACGACCGCGACGATCATGGGCTTCGGCGACGTGGCGCACACCTTCGTACAGCGCTCCGGCACCACCCACGAGCACGCGCTGCCCGGGCTGAACCCCGTACCGGGCTCGCCCACGGTCGACCCCAAGACCGGCCTGTACGAGATGGACCACTTCGCGGTCTGCGTCGAGAACGGCACGCTCGACTCGACGGTGGCGTTCTATGAGGACGTACTCGACTTCGACATGATCTTCACCGAGCGCATCATCGTCGGCTCACAGGCGATGGACTCCAAGGTGGTGCAGAACGACTCGGGTTCGGTGACGCTGACCATCATCGAGCCGGACCACAAGCAGAGCGCGGGGCAGATCGATGAGTTCCTGCGGAGCCACGACGGCGCCGGCGTCCAGCACATCGCGTTCGCCACGAACGACATCGTGCAGGCGGTCGGCTCGATGACCGAGAACGACGTGGAGTTCCTGCGCACCCCCGAGACGTACTACGACCTGCTCGACGAGCGACTGGACCTCGCACGGCACTCCATCCCCGAGCTGAAGCGGCTGAACCTGCTGGCCGACGAGGACCAGGACGGGCAGCTCTTCCAGATCTTCGCCAAGTCCATCCACCCGCGTAACACCTTCTTCCTGGAGATCATCGAGAGGGTCGGAGCGCGGACCTTCGGCAGCGGGAACATCAAGGCCCTGTACGAGGCCGTCGAACTGCAGCGGAGCAAGGAGGAGGCGCACGCCTGAGCCGCGTGCGCGCGTACCCGATCGCCGGGGCCGTGCGCACGGACCCGCCCGTACGGCCCGCCGTACGGGCGGCGACGCCAGGCGGCGCCTCGTCCTCCGCGTGAGGAAGGAACGATGCCGTCCAGCACCGCGGTGGCCGAGGACCTCGGCCACGTGAACCTCACCGATCCGGCGACCTTCGTCGACCCCGCCATCGCGGACTTCTGGCGGCGGCTGCGCGCCGAAGCGCCCGTACACCTGCATCCGGCGACCGACGAGGGCCCGGAGTTCTGGGTGCTGAGCCGGTACGCCGACATCCTCGGGGTCTACAAGGACCCCGAGACGTTCAGCTCGCAGAGCGGCAACATGCTCACCTCGCTGCTGGCGGGCGGTGACGCCGCGGGCGGGAAACTGCTCGCCGTGACCGACCCGCCGCGCCACACCGCGGTGCGCAAGATGCTGCTGAAGTCCTTCTCGCCGCGCGTGCTGCGGCAGGTCGCCGACGGCGTACGCGCGCGTGCGGAGCGGCTGGTGTCGGCCGCGGTCGCCTCGCATGACTGCGACTTCGCCAAGGACGTCGCCGAGGTGGTGCCGATGGGGACCATCTGCGACCTGCTCGGCGTCCCCGAGTCCGACCAGGGCGAGCTGCTCCGGCTGAGCAAGCGCTCGCTGAGCGCGGACGAGCCGGACCAGACCGACGAGCAGACCCGGCTGGCGCGCAACGAGATCCTCCTGTACTTCGCCGACCTGGCACAGATCCGCCGGGAGGACCCGCGCGACGACGTCATCAGCGCCCTCGCCACGTGCGAGATCGACGGCGAGCCGCTGAGCGACGAGGAAGTGGTGCTCAACTGCTACGGCCTGGTGCTGGCCGGCGACGAGACGAGCCGCCTCGCGATGATCGGGGCGGTGGTGACCTTCCACGAGCACCCCGACCAGTGGGAGGCGCTGAAACAGGACCGCGTCCCGCTGCCCGACGCGGTCGAGGAACTCCTCCGGTGGACCACGCCGGCGATGCACCTCGGCCGTACCGCGACCCGCGACGTGACCGTCGGCGGCCGTACGATCCACGCCGGCGACCTGGTCACCGCCTGGAACGTCTCGGCGAATCGGGACGAGGAGGTCTTCACCGACCCGGAGGTCTTCGACCTGGCCCGCAACCCGAACAAGCACCTGACGTTCGGCTTCGGCCCGCACTTCTGCCTGGGCGCCTACCTGGGCCGGGCCGAGGTCTCCGCGGTGCTGGACTGCCTGCGTCGCACCGTGGACCGCATCGAGCTCCGGGGCGAGCCGAAGCCGCTGTACTCCACCTTCCTGCGCGGGTACAGCAACGTCCAGGTCGCCTTCGATCCGGTGCCGTAGCCCCGAGGGACTCGGGCCTGCCGTCCCGAGACGAAGGCGTGCCCACTCGGTCGACTCCGGAGACCGGGTGGGCGCTTTCGCGTAAGCCGCGAACGCCGGCGGCGATGCGGTGGTGCGCGATCCACGAGACACCCGGTCGCTGAGCCACGGCCGTCATCACATCACCGCGTACGCGACGACGTTCTTGATCTGCGTGACGACCTGCCCGACGTCCGCGGCGGGGCAGACCGGCGCGCGCTTGCCCGGGTCGTCCCAGGACCAGTACCAGGTGAGGACGTTGCCGTCGTCGGGCCGCATGGTGAGGATCTCGTCCATATGACCGTTATTGTTCGGATTGAAGACCTTTATCCGGGCCTTGACGCGCGTGGACGGTTCGTACACGTCGACGTTCAGGCCTTCCATTTTGCACGCTTCCACGAGACGCCCGACGAGTTCATCCGAACTCGTTTCGGTAGTTGAAGCCATGACGTTCGCCCCTTTCCCTATCTGTCACTACAGGATGACGAGGGACACGTAGGATCAGGAAGCGGTAACGCTCCGTCGCTTGCCGGTGAAGTTCCGATCGTCTTCACGTCAGGATGTGAACCCCCGAGATGGCACCGAGACGTGAGACGGCACTGGACGCATGGGGTACCGAACTCGGGTTCGCATGCGAGGCGGCCGGCCTGACGGGCAAACAACTCGCCGAAACACTGCATGTCGCGGCGTCCACGGTCAGTCAGTGGATCAACGGCAAGCGCACACCACATCTGAAGGACGTCGAGCGTTGCGATGAAGCGCTCGGCACCAACGGCTACCTCACGCGCTACTTCGAGCGGTGGGTCGCACGCGAGATCCCCTCAGAGTGGGACGACAAGTGGCTGTCGGCCGAAGCCCACGCGAACCTCCTGCAAAACTTCGAGCTATCCGTCATTCCTGGATTGCTCCAGACGCCGGAGTACGCGCGTGAGGTTCTCCAGTACAACCGGCACGCGCCCAGCGACGTGGAAGAACGCGTGCGCCGCCGCATCGAGCGGCAGGCGATACTAACGGACGAGAACCCGCCGATGTGCATCTTCGTCATAGACGAATACGCACTGCGGCGGACGGTGGGCGACAACGCGGTGATGTCCCAACAGCTGGAGAGACTGCGCGAGCTTGCGACTCATTCCAATATTGTCATTAAGATCGTGCCGTTTGGCACGGCGTACTACGCTGGCTGCCCGTTCATGACCGCGAGATTGGACGGCATCGAGGTCGGAAACCTTGATGACGCCCTTAGCGGTCGGGTGATCGAAGGCAAAGCCGAAGTAGTCGAGATCACGAAGATCTGGGAAGAGATTCGAGAAGCAGCGCTCTCGCCGAAAGAGTCTCTTCAACTAATAGAGAGATTGATAGACGAATGGAAAATTGGCGGAAGTCGTCCCGTAGCGGATCAAACGGCAACCAGTGCGTAGAGGTCGCGGTCGCCGAGCGCGGCTGAAGCAACACCCGAGCCCGGCCGCGCGGTTTGAGGAGCGCGGCCGGGCTCGGTCGTGATCACATGTCGTGGTTGCGACCTGATGCTCCGTTCGAGCAGGTCGATGCAATCGGCGCCCCCGTGCGCGAGGCGAGCTTCAGTCTTGCTGGATAATATCGATCATCTTCGAGAATTCACTGACGAGGGATTCTAGAATGAGCTTGCCTTTGTCGGCCGTCGCCAGGGATGGGCGCCCGACGACGCCACTGGTCGTATATGCGTGAAGCCCCAGCGTGAGCATGTGGCGCCTATCGTTCGCCACATGATCGGCAGTGTGATATCCGTCGCGCACCAGCTCGGGTGAGACATGGAGGAGAATCGATGTCTCGATCTCGCCTGGATGCATGTCTTCGTGCGGCGATGTGTCGAGTTGGGCGAAATCGCGGCACGCCGCCCAGTCGTCCCTGGCCGGAAACAGCGCCATGCGCTTTCCGCTCGCATTGGCCTCCTGGACTACGTTGCCGAGGACATAGTTTCCACCACAGCCCCGCCGAGTTCGGGGTTCGTGCCAGTATGGCGCCCACGGTTGATGTGCCGGGGTGTCGTGGTGAGCTGATTGCCTGGTTTGACATGCGTGCACGGGTATCGGAGATCGGAGGCACCCTTAACCGGTCTCCAAAAAGGCCCCTGCCTGTGCGTTAGCGGCCTTCCTGGCGCGGGGATCGGCGGCGCCGGGTGCTGCGATCGGCAGGACCGGTTGGTGCTCCGGCTGAGTGGCTTCAGCGCTGTGGATGCCGGCTTGCGGCCAGTGTGTGGATTCCTGCTCTGATCCGCTCCTGGGTCATGTCGGGCACGGTGCGGAGGTAGTCGAGAACGTCCGCGCGGAGCGCTGTGAATAGAGCGTGGGCTAGGTAGCCGGCATCAAGTTCGGGGTCAACTGCGGTGAGTCGCCGGCTTAGTTCTGCGATCCAGAACTCACTGGCGGCGTTGGTGTAGTAGGCGTCGGACCCGAGGTACTCGAAGGCTCGGATGAGCAATCGGTTGCGGCAGACGAAGTCGAATAGCGCGTCGATGTATGCCGCAAGCGCGTCGGCTGGCTGGGCTCCTGGGCCGAGGGGTGCCGGGCCGCTGACCACGGCCTCGCGAAGCGCCGCGGCACGTGGTACGAGGATTTCCTGTATCAGGCCGGAACGGTCACCGAAGTGCCGGAACACGGCGGCTTTGCTGACGCCGGCCGCCTGGGCGATGTCCTGCACCGAGATGGATGCGAGATCGTGCCTGTCGAACAACTCGGCCGCCGCGGCGAGGATCGCCGCTCGATTCCTCACCGCGTCCGCGCGTCTGCGGTTGACCGACAACTTAAGCCTGCCTTGATATCCGAACCGATGGTTCGTATCCTAGCGGAAGTTAAGCGAACCGTCGGTTCGGTTGGGTTGGCACGACGGCTCGCGCCAACACCCGGACTGCCTCCCGGAATCAGGAGGACCGATGCCCAACGAGTACCAGGCTGTCCTGTTCTCGCAGTACGGCGATCCGAGCGTTCTTCGGGCCGCGGCGCTGGAGGTGCCAGCGCCCGCGCGCGGGCAGGTGCGCATCCGCGTTCGCGCGGCCGGAGTGAACCCGTTGGACTGGAAGCTGCGCGCCGGGATCCTGGCGCAGCTGATGCCGGTCGAGCTGCCGTGCGTTCCGGGCATCGACGTCGCGGGGGTGATCGAGGCTGCCGGGGAGGACGCTGGCGACTTCCGGGTTGGCGATGAGGTGCTGGGCAAGGCGCTGTCCGGGAGCTACGCGCAGCAGGCGCTCACCCGTGTTGACCGGATCGCCGTCAAGCCTGCCGGGCTGCCCTGGGAGCTGGCTGCCGCCTTGCCCGTCGCTGCGACGACCGCGCGCCACGCGCTGGACACCCTCACGATCGCCCCGAGAGAAACGCTCGTCATTGACGGAGCGTCGGGCGGTGTCGGAACGCTCGCCGTGCAATTGGCCAGACGCGTGGGCGCCACAGTGATCGGAACGGCCAGCGAAGGCAATCACGAGTACCTTCACTCGCTCGGTGCCACGCCGCTCAGCTACGGTGACGGCTTCGCTGAGCGCATCGCCGCGATCGCACCGCAGGGGGTCGACGCGGCACTAGACGTCGCCGGCCACGGCTCCCTGCCAGCACTGATCGGCATCGTCGGCAGAAGAGAACGGGTCGTCACGCTGGCAGACTTCGCCGCCGAGCAGCTCGGTGCCCGGTTCCTGTCCGGCGAGCCGGGCAATGTGCCTGCGATTTTGGCCGACGTGGCGGCACTGGCCGCCGTTGGCGACGTCAAGGTTCCGATCACCACCTACCCCCTCACCGACGCAGCAGCCGCCCACGCCGCTAGCCAGACCGGACATGCGCGCGGCAAGCTCGTCCTCATCCCAGAGTGACCGCCTAGGCTCTGTGGTTTGGTAGATGGCTGTTCTATGAGATCAACCCGAACGGGCAATGAGGATGGATCGAGGACGCGACCGGCCTGCCGATCGCCGCCGCCATCGCCGAAGCCCTCATCACGACAGGGGACCACTGATGGATGCTCGCGAATGCTTCCCACTCGGACGCGGCCTGCCGACGGTGACGCCGAGCGCGAATCCACCGACCGGACGCCGGCCTTTAGGGATGCGACAGGCGGTCACGATCGCGCCGGCGCTCGCGGACGACGTGGAGAGCCTCGCCTACGATCCGGTCACGCGAATCCGGCCGGCCGATCGCGTCGTCGCGATCAGGGCCGGCCGGACGGGACGAGCGCGGGACGGGCCGCTCGGCGGGCTGGATCTATGGCTTGGCGTGGTTGCGGCTGATGTTCTGTTCGAGCAGGTCGATGCAGTCGGCGACGCCGACTCCACCGTCCGCGAGGTCGGGCAGGCGGCCGTCGTCGACCTTCAGGCGCTCCAGTGCCTCATCCATCGCGCTCTGGGCGGCGAACAGGCACGGGGTGCTGTAGATCGTGGCGCTGACCTTCAGCTCGTCCAGCTCGGACAGGGAGAAACGCGGCGACTTGCCGCCGGCGATCTGGTTGAACAGCAGTGGCTTGCCCTCGGCCGCGGCCTGGATCTTGCGGATCCACTCCGCGCTGCGCAGGCCGTCGACCAGGATCACGTCGGCGTCGGTGGCGGCGAACGCCTCCACGCGGCGTACGATCTCGTCCTCATCCGTCGCGTCCGTGCGTGCCACCACGACGAGGTCGCCGCGGCACTCCAGGACCAGTTCCAGCTTCTCCAGGTACTCATCGAGCGGCAGGATCTGCTTGCCCTCGACGTGGCCGCAGCGGCGCGGCCGTTTCTGGTCCTCGATGATCACGCCGGAGATGCCGCTGGCGTCGAGCTGCTGGACGACGTGGCAGGCGGTCTCCGGGTCGACGTAGCCGTCGTCGATGTCGACCAGCAGGTGGTGCCGGGGGAAGGCCAGCCGCAGGCGCTGGGCGAAGGCCACCATGTCGGGCCACGCGATGAAGCCGATGTCCGGCAGGCCGTAGTAGGACGCCGCGAAGCCGAACCCCGACACGAACAGTCCGTCATAGTGCTGCGCGGCGACGGACGCGGAGAACATGTCGAAGACTCCGATGAGCGGCGTCACCGTGTCGGCCTGAATGGCCTCCCGCAGCCGCGCACCGGCAGTCTGTGTCGTCGCGGCCGCCGGGCTGGTATTGATAGTCATTTCTTCTTCCCCGAGAAAGTGTCGTCGGGCAACTGCATTTGATCTCGCCTCTCACCAGGTGACCGGCAACTCGCGTACCCCTTCGACGAACATCGAGTGCCGGAACTGGAGTTCTTGGAAGGGAACGGCCAGGCGCAGATTCGGAAAACGCCGGAGCAGGGTGTCGAGCGCCACCTGGAGCTCCACCCGGGCCAGGGGCTGGCCGATGCACTGGTGGATGCCGAAACCGAAGGCCATGTGGCCGCGGTCCTTGCGGCGTACGTCGAGTGAGTTGGGGTTCTCGAACCGTTCGTGGTCGCGGTTGGCGGTGGGCAGGTAGCACAGCAGGCCCTCGCCGGCGCGGATCCGCTGGCCGCCGAGCTCCACGTCCTCCAGGGCCACGCGGGGCACCCCGGTGTGGATGACGGTCAGGTAGCGCAGGAGTTCCTCGACGGCGCCCGGGACGAGCGAGGGATCGGCGCGTACCGCCTCGAGCTGGTCCGGGTTCTGGAGCAGGGCGAGCATGCCGTAGGAGATCTGCATCGCCGTGGTGTCGTGGCCGGAGTCCAGCAGCAGGCGCGCCATCGAGATGACGTCCTCGCGGCCGAGTTCGCCGGTGCGCTCGCGCTCCACGACGAGCCTGCTCAGCAGGTCATCGGACGGGTCCTTGGCCTTGCGGTCGATCAAGTCCGTCAGGAACGCGGTCAGGTCGTCGCTCGCCTGGTTGACCTCTTCCTCGCTCGCCCGCACGTTGGTCATCGTGGCGGTGCACTTCTGGAAGTAGTCGTGGTCCTCGTACGGGACGCCGAGGATGATGCAGATCACCTCGGTCGGGATCGGCAGGGCGAACTCGGCGACCAGGTCGGCCGGCGGAGGGTGCTCCACCATCGTGTCGACCAATCCGTCCACGATCTCCTGGATCCGCGGCCGCAGCGCCAGGGCGGCCTTCATCGTGAAGTCCGCCTGGACCATGCCGCGCAACCGGCCGTGCTCGGGGGGATCCACCCGGACGAACGTCGGGTTCTCCTGCGTGAGCGCCTCCGAGGAGGGAGTCAGCAGGGGAAAACCCGGCCGGGCGTTGTCCGCGCTGAAACGGTCGTCGCTGAGCACGGTGCGTACGTCAGCGTGCCGGTAGACCATCCACATGGAACTTCCGTCCCACAGGTCGATCCGGCTGACCGGTGCCTCCTCACGGAGACGCTCATATGTGGGAGGCGGGTCGAATGGGCACTCACCACGATCCGCCGCGAAGTTAAAGATATCCGTCACGCCAACCTCCTCCGACCTCGCTTACCGCCACAATAACCACCCGATTGGCGACATCAAGCGACTGAGAGTCCATTCCTTGCTACACCGCAAGAACGGAGAGAATGTCGCTTCAAAGCCGCACATTCGGAGTGGTAATCGGCGCTTTTTTCCTGCGGTCAGGCCGCTCGCTCGGCCGTGAGCATCAAAATGGTGCCGGGCGCGTTCTCCTCGCGTACGGTGAGGCCCGCCTCGGTGAGCCAGGACTTGATCTCATCCGGCGTGTAGAGGTCGAGGCCGTCCGGGTGGCCCGGCCACGAGCTCGTCGTCTGGAAGTAGCGGTAGACCGGGTCCGGCGACAGCCGGTAGGTCATCACGGTCATGATCCCGCCGGGCCGCAGGCAGCGGGCGACCTCGGCGACGGCGGCGCTCGCGTCGGGCATGGCCTGGAGGGCGTTCCAGCAGTTCACGCCGTCGAGGCTGGCGTCGGCGAAGGGCAGTTTGAGCCCGCTCGCCTGGACGCAGGCGACCTGCGGCGAGCGGCGGCGCAGCCAGGACAGCATGGCCAGGTTCGGGTCGAGCGCGATGAGCCGCTCCGCGCCGACGGCCTCCTCGATGACGGTCGTCCAGCGGCCCGCGCCGGCCCCGAGATCGAGCACCGGCCCCTCCGTCTTGGCGAACCGCTCGGTGAGGTAGCGGTCCTCGTCGGCCGGGGTCACGCTGCCGCCCCAGTTGGAGCCGACCAGGCGCAGGAAGCCGGGCCGCGCGACGGTCTCGTAGAAGTGGCCGACGGTCTTCATCGACGCGGCCTTGGCCATCGCGTCGTCCGGGCCGCCGAACATCGACTCGCCGGCCGGCATCAGGTCGAGCACGCCGAGCAGTACGGGGTGGGCGATTCCGCAGCGCGCGCACCGTACGTCGTCCTCGTCGATGAGCAGGTCGCCGCCGCAGTCGGGGCAGCGGAAGATCTCGGTGTGCCGCTCGAACACCTCGTAGTCGATCTCGGACTGCTCGGCGCGCTCGCGCGCGTCGCGGTGCTCGCTGGTGTCGGTGACGACCGTCGCCGGACCGTTGCGCACCGCCCAGAGCGCCTTTCCGCCGCTGTAGGTCTGCACCATCACGGTGTCCTCGTACCAGCGCTTGGCGAGCTGGTCGGGACTGAGCTTGGAGATCCAGCCGCGGTCGAACGCGTGGTCGGCCTCGGTCATGATCGTCCACTCGGCCGGGGAGGGCCACACGCGGCCGAGTGAGACGGCGGACGGGTCGCCCGCGTTCAGCCGCTGGAGGCAGCGCTCAAGCCGTGAGAGGTCATCCGCGCCGATCCCCATCGGCGTCACCGCGGCCAGAATGCGGTCCCGGTCGTCCGGGAAGTGCGAGAGCAGGTAGAGCAGGGCCAGCGTCAGCGGCTCCCCGTCCTGCCGCCCGTCGAGGAGGGAGAGGTAGGTATCAAGGCCGGTACGCGCGGCGGCGTAGAGGTCGCCCTCGATCGGCGCCTCGGTCTCGACCAGCAGGCCGAGCAGCACGATCAGGTGGCCGCGCCGGTCCTCCTCGACCTCGTCCAGTCTCGCGATCACGGCGGGGACCGCCGCGGCCGCCGCGGCGGTCGGTGCGCCGTCCTGCCACAGGGCGCCGACGAGTCGGCCGTACTCATTCTCGATGTCGCCGGAGTCGGCCTTCGCGAATGAGTCGAGCAATTCGGCCGCGGTCAGCTCGGGAGTTGATTGGGTCATCTGCACTCCTTTTTGTGACAGCACGATCAGGGCATTTCGGAAAACCGTGCTCGTCCATCGTGACCACGCGACCAAGATGTCGTCATCCTCGTCCGTGCTTTCTGCCACGCTCTGTCACGTTGTTCACGTTCGGTGAAGGCGGGAAAAGCCCGGCCACGCCGGAATTCGCGCGGCCGGGCGGGGCCGTTGGCCGCAACGGCTAAGCGGCGGCCCGTCAGCCGATCGACGCGGCGGCCTTCTCGAGGTGCTTCTTCAGCTCCTTCAGGCCCTGCTGCCAGTGCGGGTCGACCTGCGCGTCCCGGTTCTCCTTGCTGGTGTGCTGGACGTGCGTCGTCAGCACGGTGCGGCCGTCCTTGTCCTCGAACGTGACCGTCTTGATGGTCGAGGTCTCCGGCTGGTTCTCGAAGACCTCGGTCGTCATCAGGCGCTCGTTCTCCACTACCACGAGGTGCTCGCCGTGAAAGCCCCACAGGCTGTCGTTGGCGAAGATCTCATACCGCCACGCGCCGCCGACCCGGAGGTCGACCTCGACGCTGCGCACCTCGCCCTGGCCCGCGCCCCACCACTGCTTGATCAGCTCCGGCGTCGTCCACACCGTGAACGCCACGTCACGCGGTATGTCCAGCTCCAGCGCCATCACGATCTGCGTGTCGGTCGGCAGATCGACCGACACACCGCTGTTGTTGTCCGCCATCGTTATCCCCTCCGTCTCGTCGCGTTCGGTCCCTGCGTACGGTCAGTCCCGGGCCGGCGTCCACTGCGGGATCTCGTCGCACTCGACGATCGCGCACGACCACACGAAGCCGTAGCCGATGCCGAGGAGCATCACCCGGTCGCCCGGGTTGAGCTTGCCCTGCTCGATCAGGTACGTCAGGCCGGTCAGGTAGTCCGCCGTGCCCACGTGCCCGGTCGTACGGCCCAGCTCCCAGGCGGTCGACTCCAGCTCCAGCCCGAGCTGCTTGAGGTAGGCGTTGGTGAGCAGGCCGAGCCCGACGTTGGGGAAGACGAACTTGCTCACGTCGCCGAGTTCGAGCCCGGCGTCCTCCAGCACGCCCTTGACGGCGTTGGTCAGGCCCGCGTTCGTCCGCTCGATCACGTGGTCGGTGCCGACCTGCCCGATGTACGCGTCACGCCGTGCCTGGTTGTCGACCGCCTTCGCGGACGTGGGACTGACCAGGGCGAACGGGTCATCACCGCGATTCATCGGCTCCAGCGAGGTGTCGACCACGGTACGGAGGGCCAGAAGCCGCCCGAACCCGCCGTCCTTGCTGAGCACGATCGCCGCGGCGCCGTCGCCGTAGACGATGCTCGCGCCCTCGGTCTGCCACCGGTCGAACCCGGGCGGCTGGAAGCGGTCCGCCGTCGTCACCACGGCGGCGCGCCGCGCGGGGTCGGCGACCAGGTAGCTCGCGGCGAGTTCGATGCCGGCCATCGCGCCGGAGCACATCTGGCTGACGTCGATCGCCTGCGCCGTGTGGTTGTCGCCGAGCAGGGCGTGGTGCACGTACGCGGCCGCGTGCCAAAAGTCCAGGCCCTGGTAGAACATCGACGCGTGCAGCAGCAGCGACACGTCGCCGGTGTCGACGCCGGAGCGCTCCAGCGCGAGGGATCCGGCGCGGGTCGCCATCACCGGCGGCGCGTCGTCCTCCCCCGCCGATGACGCCGACTCGTACGCGAAGGCGGCCTGTTCCTCCGGGTCGTACCGGCCTTCGCCGATCAACTCCCGAGGCGGAAGCCAACTCGCCACTCCTGCGACGTACAAGTCGCTGAACCGCATTCCAACCTCCCACGTAAAATGCCTCGAATAACACCGGCGATTTCGTTAAGCGTCGTCGGCGAAAATTGACACGCCGATATCCATGGTCGAGGCGAGGAAGAAATTCCGCATCTCGTGGAGTGCGCGACCGGTTGGGCCGGGCGGCCGTACGCGAGATGATGGGGTCGTGGCGGATGAGGCGGATCTCGCGGCGCAGCGTGTCCGGAACCCCTGGGGGCAGGGCGAGCGCCTGCGTACCGAGATCCTGGACGCGGCCGCGCGGCTGTTCTCCGAACTCGACGGCGAGGAGGCGCTGACCATCCGCGGCGTCGCGCGCGCGGTCGGCATCGCCCCGGCGAGCATCTACCAGCACTTCGCCGACAAGGCCGCGCTCGTACGCGGGGTGGTCGAGCACGACTACGAGCGCCTGTCCGAGGTCATGCGGGCGGCGGACGAGGGCGTCGAGGCCGCCGACGTGGTCGGGCGCGTGCGCGCGCAGATGCACGCGTACTGCCGGTTCGCCATCGCCAACCCGGGGCACTACCGGCTGATGCTCGGCAACCGGCGCGTGACCGGGCGGGACGGCGACCGGCCGCAGGGGCCGCTGCGCTCGATCGTGGACGCCGTGATCGCCGCGTTCGACCGCTGCGACCAGGCCGGGAAGAAGCTTCGGCTGCCCAGTGAGCGGGCCGCCGTGATGGTGTTCGTCGGCACTCACGGCCGGGTCGCGCTTTACCACTCCAACCCGGGCGTGGACGACGCCGACCGCATCGTCCCGTTCGTGGACGAGTTGATCTCCCTCGTCTTCGCCTGACGACCCCTGGCTAAGCGGACGAACTACAAGAAACGTGACTTTCACCTCATTTCTGCACTCTCCACGGGCAAGCGCGACCGGCATATGCTGAGAAGAGTCGCCGAACGATCGTTCGGCAACTGTTCGTGGCAGGAGGCTTCCCAGATGCCGGACACCTTGTCGGACGTGCCCGCCTTCCCCATGGAGCGCGGCTGTCCGTTCGACCCGCCGCCCGAGCTCGGCCGGCTCCAGGCCGAGAGCCCCGTCTCCCGGGTGCGACTCTGGGACGGGAGCCGGCCGTGGCTGGTCACCGGGTACGACGACATGCGCATGGTGTTGTCGGACGGAAGGTTCAGCGCGGACGTCAGGAGACCCGGCTACCCGCACGTCACCGCCGCCTCGGCCGCGCGGCGCAAGCACTCGCGATCGTTCATCTCGATGGACGAGCCCGAGCACGGCACCTATCGCAAGATGCTGACCAGCACCTTCATGATCAAGCGGGTGGAGAGCCTGCGGCCGCGGATTCAGGAGATCGTCGACGGGCTCATCGACGCGATGCTCGACGGCCCGCGACCCGCGGACCTGGTCACCGAGTTCGCGCTGCCGGTGCCCTCACTGGTGATCTGCGAGCTGCTCGGCGTGCCGTACGCCGACCACGACTTCTTCCAGCGGTGCAGCCGGATCCTCGTCAACAGCCGCTCGACGCCCGAACGGGCGCTGGCGGCCTCCGACGAGCTGAGGGAGTACCTGACGGCGCTGCTCGACCGCAAGGCGAAGGAGCCCGCGGACGACCTGCTCAGCCGGCTG
This sequence comes from uncultured Actinomycetota bacterium, assembly GCA_963799975.1. GTDB lineage: Bacteria > Actinomycetota > Actinomycetes > Streptosporangiales > Streptosporangiaceae > Actinoallomurus. The sequence goes on from CAWCZF010000007.1 coordinate 210,657, forward strand.
GTCGTCGAGCAGGCCGGCGCGATGTCGCGCGCACGACTGGCCGACATGGCCATGCTCCTGCTCGTCGCCGGGCACGAGACGACCGCGAACATGATCGCGCTGGGCACGCTGACCCTGCTCCAGCACCCGCACCAGCTCGCCGAGATCCGGGACGGCCAGGACCCGAAGCTGATCGCCGGCGCGGTCGAGGAACTGCTGCGCTACCTCAACATCGTGCACAGCGGCCGCCGTCGCGTGGCCATCGAGGACGTCGAGGTCGGCGGGCGGCTGATCAAGGCCGGTGAGGGCGTCATCGTCGCGACCGACGCCGGCAACCGGGACGCGCGCGCCTTCCCCGACCCCGACGTGCTCGACATCCACCGGTCGGCGCGGCACCACGTCGCCTTCGGCTACGGCGTGCACCAGTGCCTCGGCCAGCCGCTCGCGCGGGTCGAGCTCCAGGTCGTCTACGGCACGCTGTACCGCCGCATTCCGACCTTGCGCGTCGCCGTACCGCTCGAAAAGATCAGCTTCAAACACGACATGCTCGTCTACGGCGTGCACGCGTTGCCCGTCGCCTGGTGAGAGGACTTACGCGATGAAGGTCAGTGTCGATCAGGACAAGTGCGTTGGTTCGGGGCAGTGTGTGCTGCTCTCCCCGGAGGTGTTCGACCAGCGGGACGAGGACGGGATCGTCGTGCTTCGCGACGCGAACCCGCCCGCCGAGCTGGACGACGCCGTGACCGAGGCGGCCCAGATCTGCCCGAGCCTGGCCATCAACGTCGAGGACTGACGCGTACGGCCCGCACGCACGGACCCCCGCACCAGGAACGGAACAGGTGCGGGGGCCCGTGGGCCGGTTTCTCACTCCGGGGGAACTCCGACTCGAGCTCGATGACGGGCGCGGGAGTCGCCGTTGTCCGGCGTCGAGTGCTTCGCCTTCGTCGCCCAGGCGATGAATCTCGTGATCTGCGGCAGCGGCGGGGCCGGGAGGCGCGCTCACGGACCGGCGAGGGTGCGCCCTGTCTCGGCCTGCGGGGGCGGGCCGACGTCGGTGGTGGCGGTCGTCGTCTGGGCCTCGGCCATGGCTTGGGCCTTCGACGCGACCTGGACGTTCGGCGTCACCTGGGAGCGGGTGAACAGGGCGAGGAAGGCCGCGACCACGGCCAGCATGAGCCCGACCTGTTCAGCGCTCCAGTGGACCACGCCGAAGCCCACGAGTGCGGCGAGTGTCGCCTGCACGCAACCTTGGAAGGCGACCGGTTCGTGGCGAACCAGGCGCGTGATCGTACTGATCGTCTTCATGGCGGTCCCCAGAATCAGCGGCGATGCCGCTCCTTCCCCCCAACTCATCAGAACACCTCCACGCGCGACAATCCGGGTAAACCCTGAACTCATGGGGACCGGCACCGCATCTCTCACCTGCGGATGAACCGAAACTCGTACTAGGTAGCGGCCGGAACCCGGGAGTTGGGAGGATCCAGACATGATGACCCGGCCGGCGCCCCCGGTGACCCGGAGCGTGCCCGAGTTCGCGACCGTTCCCGTGGGGATCGTGATCGTCGCGCTCGCCGCAGCGCTGACCGCCCTGTCCTCCCGGTACGGCTTCCACCGCGACGAGTTGTACTTCCTGGTCGCGGGCGGGCACCCCGCGTGGGGCTACGTCGACCAGCCGCCGCTGACTCCGCTCATCGCGCGGGCGGCCGCCGCGATCTTCGGCGACTCGCCGGCGGGGGTGCGCGTGCCCGCGACGCTCGCCTGCGCGCTCACCGTCCTCCTCGTCACGCTCGTGGCACGGGAGATGGGCGGCGGGCGGAAGGCCCAGGTGCTCGCCGCGCTCTCCGCGGCGGCCTCCGGGTTCGTCCTGGCGGTGGGCCACATGGTCTCCACCGCGACCTTCGACCTGCTCGCCTGGGTGCTGGTCGCCTGGCTGGCCCTGCGGCTGCTGCGCACCGGCGACGGCCGCTGGTGGCTCGTCCTGGGCCTCGCGGCCGGCGTCGCCACGCTGAACAAGTGGCTGGTCGGGATGCTGGCCGTCGCACTGCTCGCGGCCGTGCTCGCGGTGGGGCCACGCGACGTGCTGCGCGGCCGGTGGCCGCTCGCCGGCGTGCTGATCGCGGCGGTCGTCGCCGCGCCGAACGTGTGGTGGCAGGCCGCACACGGCTGGCCGCAGTTCACCGTCGCCGGCGGGATCAGTTCCGACGACGGCACGGCGAACCGCACGCTGTTCGTCCCCATGCAGATCGTCTTCCTGTCGCCGGTGCTCGTCCCGGTCTGGGTGGCCGGGTTCCGCCGGCTCTGGCGCGACCCCGCGATCCGGTGGGCGCGCCCGATCGGGCTCGCGTACCCGATCCTGTGCGTGCTGATCCTGGTCTCCGGCGGCAAGCCGTACTACGCGCTGCCGCTCCTCCTCGTGCTGACCGCGGCCGGGTGCGAGTCGCTCGCGCGGTGGGCGCGCGGGAGCCTGCGGGTGACGATCACCGCCGTCGCCGCGGTGGTGGGCGTGGTCGCCTCCGCCCTGATCACGCTGCCGATCCTGCCCGCCGACTCCCTGAGCGTGGTGAACGCGATCGACGCGGAGCAGGGCGAGCAGATCGGCTGGCCGGCGTTCACCTCCGAGGTCGCGGCGCGGTGGTCCGCGATCCCGGCCGCCGAGCGGTCGCGCGCCGTGCTCCTCGCGGAGAACTACGGCGAGGACGGGGCAATCGCGAGGTACGGGCCACGGGACGGGCTGCCGAGGCCCTATTCGGGGCACATGAGCAACGCCGACTGGGGGCCGCCGCCGGATTCCGCGAATGGGCCGGTGCTTTTGGTATACCAAAAGAGCGACGCGTATCTGGTGCGTTTCTTCGCCGGCTGCCACGAGGTCGGCCGCGTGCACACCGGCCGTAATATCGATAATCAGGAACAAGACGCCCGCATCACGCTGTGTTCCGCCCCGACGAAGCCGTGGTCAGCGCTCTGGCCGAGCCTGCGGCACTATTACTGAGCGCCATTCGCCCGCGCCGAGGCCCCCGTACGCCGGAGCGTACGGGGGCCTCGGCCGGTGTTCTCAGAACACGCTGACGCCGTAGTAGGCCAGCGGCTCGGTCACGGGCTGGAAGAAGGTCGTGCCGCCGGAGGTGCAGTTGCCGCTGCCGCCGGAGGTCAGGCCGATCGCGGTGGAGCCGTCGAACAGCGAGCCGCCGCTGTCGCCGGGCTCGGCGCAGACGTTCGTCTGGATGAGGCCGTAGACGATGCCCTCGGAGCCGTAGTTCACCGTGACGTTCAGCGCCTGTACGCCGCCGCCGTGCACGCCGCTGGTGCTGCCGCTGCGGGTCACCGGCTCACCCACGTACGCGTCGGCCGCGCCGGTGATGTCCTGGTACGTGCCGTTGTAGAGGTCGACGCTGCCGTCTGCCGGGACGCTGCCGCCGTACTGGACGATGGCGAAGTCGTCGTACGGGAAGTGGCTGTCGACCGTGGTGCCGATGTAGTTGCCCGGAGTGTCGTACCAGTACGGCTCGACGTTCCCGCAGTGCCCGGCGGTCAGGAAGTAGGTCGCGGCGCCGTTGGTGACGTTGAAGCCGAGCGAGCAGCGGTACTGCGATCCCCAGATCGCGTCGCCGCCGGCGATGCGGGTGCTGAACGCGCCGGCCACGCGCTCCAGGTGCGCGGCCGCGCCGAAGCGATCGGCGACGGCCCGCACCCTGGCCAGGTTCGCGCCGGTGACCGTGCTGTCGGCGGAGATCAGGAGCCGGTCCGAGACCGGGTCGACGCCCCACGACGTGCCGCCGACGCGTGCGGCCTTCATCGCGCTGCCGACCTTGCCGAGTTGGGCGCCGCTGCGGGTGACCAGCCTCGGCGTGGCGCCGGCCGCGCGCACCGTGTTCGCGTCCGCCTCGTGGGTGATGGTGATGACCATCTTTCCGGTGGCGCGGTCGAGGTAGGAGCCGGCGGTCGCGTCGTCGCCGAGCTTCTTGGCCGCCGCGGCGGCGGTCTTGGCCGCCGCGAGCCGTGGCGACGGCTTGGCGGTCACCGTCGTGGGCGCCGCGTGGGAGGCCGCCTGCGCCGAGGGGGCGGCGAGGAGAGCGGTGACGGCGAGCCCGGCGGCGGAGACGATCAGTCCCCTCCGCGTGTTCGTGGATACGGGGATCCTCATGTGATGCCTCCTGCGGGGGATTCCGGACGCGCCCTTTTGGCGAATCCAGGAACGGTCGGGGAGCGGCAACTCGACCGCCGCGGGCCATTCGCATCCACGGATCGAGCGCCCGTACCCATCCAACCGAAGCATCGGCGCACCGCACCCTGCCGACAAGATACAAGATTTGCCTAACATCACCCTTACACAGGCTCGTAAACTCACCTTGACAGAGATGGTTGACAAGACGTATTCAATAGATCCATAAACGATTGCAAGATCAAATGTTACGCCATTTCGCGTGTGCCACCCCGTAACATGTGAGCCCGCCGCACTGAAGGGACCCCGGTGGCCGAGAGCGAAGATCGCCCGAGCGCGATCGGGCAGGCGCTGCTCGCTCTCGGCGACCAGTGGACGCTGCTGATGCTGCAACGCGCCCTCCTGACCCGTACGCGCCGGTTCGCGGACTGGCGCGACCAGCTCGGCATGTCGGAGTCGGTGCTGGCCGGCCGGCTGCGGGAGATGGTCGCGGGCGATCTGCTGCGGCCCAGCCCGTACCGCGACGAGGGCCGAGGGCGCACGGAGTACCTGCTCACCGAGCGCGCGCTGGAGCTCTGGGCGCTGCTGGTGCAGATCTGGGCCTGGGAGTACGACTGGATCGGCGTCCCCCCTGCCCTCGTACACGACACGTGCGGCGGGCGTACGGGCGTCGACGTGGGCTGTTCGGCCTGCGGCGCCGCCCCGGTGACCGCGCGCGACACCGCGGCCGGCCGCGAGGAGAGCGCGACGTTCGCCCGCGTCACCGTGCCGCGCCACCACCGCCGCACCGTACGCGCGAGGTCGCCGCAGGACCCGCTGTCACACGTTCCGGAAACGCTGGAACTCCTGGGCGACCGCTGGAGCACGGTCGTGCTCGCGGCCGCCTTCCTGCGCGTACGCCGGTTCGCCGACTTCCAGGCCGAACTGGGAGTGGCGCCCTCGATCCTGGCGGACCGGCTGCGGCGGTTCACCGAGCTGAGCGTGCTCACGACCGTCGAGGGCCCGGCGGGGCGGCCCGAATACCGGCTGACCGAGCGCGGCATGGCGTTCAGCGGCGTCTTCGCCTTCCTCGTCGACTGGGCGCAACGCTGGTACACCGGCCCGCGCGACGGCACGCTGCACATCACCCACCGCCGCTGCGGGCGACCCTTCGTGCCCTACCCCCGCTGCCGTACGTGCCGGCGGCCGCTGACCAGGGCCGCGGTGCACTTCGACACCCCCGACGGCGCGCTGCGCCTGCTGTCACGCGACTGACTCAGCGGGCGTTCAGCGGGCGTTCAGTCGACGGTCACGGCGAGGTGGCCGAGTGTGCCGAAGTCGAAGTCCCAGCGGCCGGGCGCGCAGTCGACCAGGGCGGTGATGGCGCCGGTCGCGACCCGGTCCGCCGCCGTATGGTCATCGAGCAGGTCCAGGCGCGCCACGGCCTCCTGCCAGCTCGCCGTGCCGGTCACGGCACGCCGCCCGTCGTGGTCGACGGTGACCTCGACGTCGCCGGTCACCACGCCCGGCGGGCCGAACAGCATCCGGCCCTGCAACGCCAGGTCCGCGGTCATCCCGTACGGCGGGAGCCGCCAGCCGGCGAACCGGCAGTCCGCGATCTCCACGCACGGCACCGGGTAGACGTCGACGCCGTCGAGCAGCACGCCGATCTCGACCTCGAAGCGCGGCGTCACCAGGCCGGCGCGCGACAGGTGTACCTCGGTGACGTCCGTCTCGGCGGCGTCCCCCAGCAGCGGCACGCAGACCGGGGCGTCGATGCCGAGGAACCGCTGCGCCGCGGCGTCGAGCGCGCCGAGTTTCCACGACCGGCTCACCCCGTCGCGTGCGTACTGCTCCTCGGCGACCTCGGCCGCCTGTGCCTGCGTGAGCTCCGGCCAGGGACCGGCGGCCGGGTCCAGCGGGACGCCGGTGCGGCGCGCCTCCCAGAGCAGCTCCGTCATCGCGTTCGTCATGGGCGGTCCGGGGGGATCGGCGTGCGGGTGTGCACGGTGACCAGGGAGTACATCGCGATCACGGTACTCCACAAGATGCGACCGTCGCGGCCGCGGGCACGCTGCTCGCGCGCGGCGAAGGGGCCTCAGCGCGGCGTGTACGTCCAGTGCCAGCTCTCACTCGGCACGTCGTTGACGAACCCGTACGTTCCCGCGTGCGCGCGCAGCCAGGCGAGCGTACGCGGGTCGCGGACGTCGATGTCCGCGCTCAGGCCGAGGCCGTGCGTGCTCGTGCCCGGGGCGGCGGCGAGGTTCCCGCGGCCGTGGACGTAGGCGTCGTAGAGCGCGGCCTGTTCGGCGAAGGTGCGGTAGCCGGAGTTCACCCGCAGGTCGAGCCCTGCCGCGCGCGCTCCCGCGTCCATCCTGCGGAACTCGCCCGCCGCCGCCTTCGCCATCTTCTCGCCGTCGCCCACCGGGCCGAGGCGGCTCGGTGGCACGCGGCCGTTCCTCAGCCCGCCGACACCGGCTGCCGGCAGGCCGCTCCCCCGCCGGCGTTCGGCCGGACGCACGTGTCCGCCGATCCGGCCCGCCAGGTGGCCGCCGCGCACGACGACGCCGCCGAGCAGCGCCTCCTTGACCGCACGCTCGTACGGGTCGGTCTGGGCGCCGACTGACCGGACGAACCGGCGCGCGTCCGCCGCGCTCCACCGGCCGTCGCCGCCGTCCGCCTGTTCGGCGAGGCGCCGCACCTTCTCCGCGTACGCGCCCTGGCGGTGCAGGCGTGCGGCGGCGAGCGGGAGCTGGGTCGGCGCGCTGACCGCGGCGAACACGTTGGCGATCAGCGCGGCGAGCGCCGGGTCGGCCAGCCGCGTGCGAGCCGGTTCCAGGTCGCCGGCGAGCCGCCGCAGCGCGAGCCGGGTGTGCTCGACGCGCGTGCCCGCGTCCTCGAAGAGGTGCGCGAGCCTGGTCAGCTCGGCCAGGTCCAGCACGACGCGCGTCCCCGGCGGGCGGCCCGCCGCGCCCTGCGGCGCGTGGCCGTCGCCCGCTGCGTGTGCCGCCTCACGCGCGGCGGCGAGATGGCCTCGGTACTGCCCGTGCTCGTACGTCGACCAGGGCCCGAAGGAGGCGCCGTGGCCGGAGATCGACCACGCGGCGCGCGCGTTCACCGCGGGGTCCAGCAGCTCGGCGTCCGACGTCAGGCGGTAGTCCGCGCGCCGTTCGGGCCCGAGCGAGCCGTACAGGTTGACCTGCCAGAGCCCGTACGAGTCATCCGGCGGCGTGGTGTTGTGAGCGCGCGTGTCCCCGCCGGACTCGGCGAGCGCGACCGCGACGGCCGTGGTCAGCGCCTCGCCGCGAAAGCCCGCGTCGTAGGCGTACTGGGCGATCCGCCGCGCGGTCAGGACGTGGGACATGACGGCTCCTCGATGGCCGGGCCGAGCAGTGCGGCCAGGGCGTCGCGTACGGTCGCGTGGTCCGCCGCGGTGAGCGTGTAGGCGTCCGCTTCCGCCTCGTCGCCCGAGTCCTCCGAGGCGGTGACCGACCAGAGCCCGGATGGCCCGGCGTCGAGCCAGGTCACGGCCTCTGCCGCGCGTGCGCCGGTGCGCGTACGCCGGGCGGTGCGTACCGTGACGAGCGTCCCGGCGGAGGCCAGCACGGCGGTGAGCGCGCCGGCATCGGCCGCTGCGACGCCGTGCCGGCGCAGCAGGCCGGGCAGCGCGGCACGGCCGTCCTGGGCGAGCAGGGTCTCGGCCGCCGTCAGGAGCGCGCCGCTCACGGTGAGGCGCCGCGCGGCGGGGGCGGTCCCGACGCGAGGGATGAGGGGTTCGGCGATTGCGCGTACGGCGTCCGCCGCCGGCTCGTCGACGGCGCTCAGCGCCCAGATCGACGGCGCGCGCTCGGTGGCGAGCAGCCGGCCCGACGACTCGCCGAGCACGTGCCGCCGCCGCCCGGCCGGGCCCGCGTCCCGCTGGATCTCGTGCAGCGTGCACGGGTCCAGGAGCGGGTCCAGCGCGGACCGTGCCCCGGGCGTCAGCTCGGGTGCGTCCCCCGCGGTCGCCAGGCCGCGCGCGAGCAGCCCGCGTACGGCGACGGCCGCGGCGACGCCGGCCTCCTCCGGGGCCCACCCGGGCTCGAAGGCGGGCAGCGGCACGCATCCGGCCAGTCGCGCCGCCGCGCACAGCTCGTCCGAGGACAGGGACTCCGGCGTCAACGCGACCGCCTCGCCTGCGCGCGGGCGGCGGCATGGGCCTCGTGGGCGGCGGTCCCGGCGCGGGTGCACAGCGAGAGCAGGAGCGCGAGCGTGGCGCGCTGGTCGTGGAGTTCGCGTACGCGGCGGTCGGTACGCCAGCGGAACCGGCCCGCGCCCGGTCCGCGCCAGTGCAGGTGGACGGTGCCGGAGCGCAGGTCGTCGACGATGGCGTCGATGCGCCTGATCTCGGCGCGCACCCGCGCCGCGGCCTCGTCCCAGCTCGCCTCGTCGCCATGGGGCGTTCCCATGCTGTCACCTCCCGGTACGCCCGAGTGTGCAGGCGTCGCGCGCGCATCGGAATGGAAAGGGGTCCCCATACCGCGCGGCCGTACCGGCTGGTCGGGAGCCGAGGCCGACGGAGGTGGCGGTGGCATCAGCGGCACCGCACCCGGCCGGGAGGCGTCTCCCGAGGAAGACCTCGGGGCCCGTCAGGGCCAGACGCAGCCCAGGAGTTCCTGGCCCTCCGCGCCCCAGCCGGCCGGGTCGCCGGTGACGCTGTAGAGCCGTGTCGTGCCGACGTCTCTCCAGACCCGGTAGATCGCCGTCGTGCCGCTGCCGCCGCAGCCCATGAAGGTCGCGGCCGACGTCGGCCCGGTCCACGGATCCTTGTACGCCGCGTCGCGCGTGTAGAAGTGGTTGACGTCCAGGCCGTTGCACCGGTCCCCGCCGACCGTGCAGGTGAACCCGTTGATCGCCTGGCCGACCGGGGATGTCCGCACCGGCCTTGTACGCCACGCCGACGCGGTAGGCACTGCGGCCGTAGCCCGCCGGGATCTGGCCCTGGGGGCGCAGCACCCACGCGTCGGCGGTGTCGTGCTGGTAGACGTAGTACACGACGGGCTGCCAGGGCGAGTAGGTGATGGTGACCGCCGAGCCGATCGGCACCCGCCCGGCGGGCGGGTCCTGCGTCTCCACTCTTGTTCGTGCTCGGGTAGAGCTGCGGCACCGGGTTGCAGTGGAAGTGCTTGGCCTCCAGGGCGCCGCACGCCGCGTCGGGCGCGCTGCCGACGTAGCTCGGCAGGTCGTCCTTGTCGCTGTAGAACGTGAGCGTGATGACCTGCTTGATGTCGAGTTTGGTGCTCGGCGGCGGGTCCTGCTGGTAGACGGTCCCCGGCTGCTGCCCGGTGTCGTTCGCGGTCACGCCCTCGACCCGGCGGCACTCGAAGCCGTCCGCCTCCACCTGCGCGCACGCCGCGTCGACGGGCTGGCCGGCGTAGGAGCGCGTCGTGCTCGTGCCGCTGTAGTACACCAGCGAGGCCGCCGCGCCCGCCTTGGCGGTGCCGCCGGCGGGCGGGTTCTGCTGGTAGACGGTGCCCGGCCGGTTCGCGCCGGTCGCGGGCGCTCCGGCCGAGGCGCGGCACGTCATCGTGTACGCCTTGAGGCGTGTGCACGCCTCGCCCTGGGTCTGTGCCACGACGGACGGCACGGTGAAGCCGTCCGGGTAGGTGATGGTGACCTTGTGGTCGTCCGGTGTAGCGCCCGGCTCGGGCGACTGCGCGGCGACGACGTCGACCTGGCCCGGGTCGGTGACCGGGCCGGGTCGGTACGCGTGACGCAGGACAGTTTCGCCGCCGTGATGAGGCGGCACGCGGACCGCCGGGAGAGCCCGACCACGGACGGCGTCTTCAGCGGCGTCGCGTGGCCGCCGCTCGGGCTGCCCCGTGCCGGGTCCGTCGTCGCGCGTGCCCGACGGCGGTCCGGAGGGCGGTCCCGACGGCACGGGTGTGGTCGCACGCGGCTTGTCCGGCGTCGTGGCGGGGGCGGCTCCCGTCGCGCCTCGGAGTCGCGTACGTCCGGGCCCGCGCCCTTGTCGGCGCGGTGGTCGCGGCCGTCGCCGTCCACGATGAGCGCACGGCGCTCGTACTGGACGTTGGCCCAGACGTGCCCGCCGCTCACGCTGAGGTCGAAGGTGTCGCCGGGGCGTCCGGGCACGTGCAGCGCGTCGTGGGCGACCGCGCCGGACACCGCGTCGACCCGCCAGAGCCGCGGCGCGGTGTAGTCGGGCACGTAGACGTCGCCGCCGAGCTCCACCGGCGCGTCCAGCTTGGCGCCGCTCGGCACCGGCAGGCTCGCGTGCGCCGTGTGCCCGGTCCGCGGGTCCAGGACGCTCACCCGCGCGTTCGTGCGGTCGACCGCCAGCACGTAGCGCCCGGCGCCTCGCCAGGAGCCGAGCACGAGGTTCGGCCCGGTGAGCCCGAGGTCGCCGATCGCGTGCGGCTGATCGGAGTCGACGACGTACGCGCGTCCGTCGCCCGTCACCGCGACCGGGTGCCCGTCGGCGACGGTGATCGCGGTGACCGGCGCGCCCAGCCGTACGGTGCGCGCGACGCGACCGTGGGCGACCTCCAGCACCTGCGCGCTCCGCGTGAGCACCCAGACCGAGTCGCCGGCCGGCACGGCCGCCAGGATGCCCTGCGGCACGGGGACGATCGGCGTGGCGGCACGTCCCGGCGCGGTCAACTCCGTGATCGTGCCGCCCTTGCGGTCGACGAGGTAGCCGGAGGAGCGGGTGGCGAGCGCGTCGAGCCCGCCGCCGTCGCCCGGTGCACGCAGTGGGGGCCCGGACGGCGCCATCGTGGCGCCGTCGATGATCGTGACCGTCCCGGTGGTCTTGTTGACGATCGCCACCCGCCCGTCCGGCAGGCGCACCGTCTGCACCGGCTCGGAGCCGGTGGCCAGCTCGGTGGCGGTCTGCGCGTCGGACTTGCCGGTCTCGCCGTTGACGTGCGCGACGGTGTGACCGCGTGACAGGAACGCCGAGCCGTCGCCGAGCAGCGGGCGCGCGACCGTGTAGCCGACGCCGGCGCTGACGGCGAGGACGGCGCCGAGCAGCACCACGGCGACGAGAGCGGAACCGGCGCGACCGGCCGGGCCTGCGGGCAGCCGCAGCCAGGCGGGGCGACGGGGTCCGCTCACGAGATTTCCCCCTACGAAGGCGATTCTGGGGCGAGATGACAGCCACTGCGCGGCAAGACTATAAACGGGAGCGGCGTCGCGTCATGGCACACCGTTCCCAACCGACCGGCCGCGGCCACGCGTACGCCTTCGGGGAGGAGACCGATGGAGTCCAGCACCGACGACGCCGCCCTGACGATCGTCGCGGGCGAGGCGACGTACCGCCTCGCGCCCGGGGAGACCTTCACGTTCGGCCGCGCCGACGGCTGCACCCTCTGCCTCGATCCCGACGACGCCGCGATCTCCCGGCTGGCCGGCGAGGTGGAGTGCGTCGGCGAGGTGTGGTTCGTGACGAACCGCAGTTCGAGCCGGCCGTTCGCGGTGGTGGACGGTCCCGGCCTGCGGCGGGTGCTCGCGCCGGGGCAGCGCGACGCGATCGAGGGCCGCGTACGTGTGATCGTGGACGGCACCGGGGTCAAGCACGAACTGGTCCTCGACGGGCCCGAGGCGGCGGGCGCGCCCGCTGAGGTGGTGACCGGGCGGCCGACCGCGGCCGGGCAGGACGTGGTGATCAACGAGGCCGACCGGCTGGCGCTGGTCGCCCTGTTCGCCGGATACCTGCACGAGGGGCCGCGCTATGACCCGAGCCCGCGGTCGTATGAGGCCGCGGCGCGACGCCTCGGCTGGCCGCGTACGACTCTGGTCAAGCGCGTGGAGTACATCCGCACCCGCCTCACCAACGCCGGCGTGCCCAACCTCCAGGGCTGGAACGCCCTCAGCTCGCTCGCCGAGTACGCCCTCACGACCAAACTGATCACGCCGGAGGATCTGCGTCTCATCGGCAAGCAGCCGTAGCCGCCGCCTGGGGAGGTCTTCCGATTTCGCCGGCTCCCGGCCGTCTCTAGCTTCGGTGTCACCGCGGGACCGCCCGCACCGACCCGAGGAGCGACCGATGATCCAGGCGGATCTGCCCGAGTTGGACGTCCTGTCCCGCCGGCTCGGCACGTGCAGCGAGGACGTTCACCACCTCAAGCAGGCGCTCACCACGCTCATCCACACGACCACCTGGACAGGCGGTGCGGCGGACCGGTTCCGCCAGGTGTGGGAGTCGCAGTTCCGTCCCGCGCTCGACGGCCTGGCCGGCGAGCTGACCGACGCGGCACACGAGGTCGAGCGCCGCCGGGCCGCGATCGACCACGCCGCCAACTAGACGTGCGCCTCGACCTGGTGGTGCGGGCGGACGGCCGCGCCGTCCCGGTGACGGTCGAGGCCGAGGAGGGCGCCACCCTCGGCGACCTGCGCCGCGCGCTGGCCGAGTTGGCGGGCCCGGCGTTCGGCGCGTGCGCCGCTGACGCGACGCCGCTGATCGACGCGGGGCTGCTGACCGGCGCGACGATCGAGGCCGGCGACCAGGGTGCGGCGACCGTACGCGTCGAGCCCGCGGGGGCGCTCGAGGCGGCCATCGAGGCGGCCGTCGTCGGTGGCCTGCACGCCGGGATCACCCGCCCGCTCACCCCGGGCGACGCCGTGCCGGTCGGCAGGGCGGCACGCGGCGGCCTGCTGCTGCCCGACCCGGAGGTGAGCCGGGCGCACGCGCGGCTGCGTGCCGCCGAGGACGGCAGCGGGGTGACCGTGTCCGACGCCGGGTCCGCCAACGGCATCCGGTTCGGCGCGTGGCGGCTCGACGGCGAGCTGTGCCTGCGCGACGACCAGGTCGTCGGGCTCGGCGAGTCGGTGCTCGCGGTACGGCGGCCGTCCGGCGGCGACGCGGAGCTGACGCCGGACGCGGGCGGCGGCACCCGGCTGTTCAACCGGCCGCCGCGGATCCGGGTGCCCGGCCACCTGCCCGAACTGGTCGTGCCGTCGCCGCCCGAACGGCCCGGCGGCCTGCGCCTGCCGTGGGCGGCGACGCTGCTGCCGCTGGTGCTGTGCGGCGCGCTGTACTTCGTGCTCCCCCGCGGGTACGCCGCCTACCTGCTGCTCATGATGGCGCTGTCGCCCCTGCTGGCCGTCGTCACACTGGTCGGCGACCGGCGTTCGGGCCGCCGCGAGTACGCGCGTGCGAGGTCCGGGTACGAGACGGCGCGCGCCGCGTTCGAGGCGGAGGTGGCGTGCGCGGTCGCCGTCGAGGAGCTCGCCGAGCGCGCCGCGTACCCGGACCCGGCCGCACTCGTACGACGCACCGGCGCGGGCGGCGCGGCCCCGGCCTCGACGCTGTGGCAGCGGCGGCCGGCCGACCTCGACTTCCTCCGGCTCCGCGTCGGGCTCGCCGACCGGGACGCTCGCCTGGTGCTGCGGCACGAGCCGGCGGCCGCCGCCCGCGTCACCAAGGCCGAGCGCGAGCCGCCGCCGACCGTACGCGACGTGCCCGCGACCGTGGACCTCACCGACGCGGGCGTGCTCGGCGTGGCCGGGCCACGGGCGATGACCCTCGCGGTCGCGCGTGCGCTGATCACGCAGGCGGCGGTGCTGCACTCGCCCGCCGAACTCGGCCTGGTCCTCATCACCGGCCGTGACACCGCCGCGGACTGGGAGTGGGCGACCTGGCTGCCGCACACGCTGCCCGCGTCGTCGGCGTTCGCGTGCGTGCGCATGGTCGCGACGGACGCCGTACAGGCCGAGGCGCGGCTGACCGAGCTGCGCCGCCTCGTCGACGAGCGCCTCACCGAGCAGCGCAGCGCCCTCGTACAGGGGCCGCCGCCGGGCCGCGCGCTGCTCGTGGTCCTCGATGGCGCGCGGCGGCTGCGCGACCTGCCCGGGCTCGGCGAGCTGCTCGCCACCGGGCCCGGTGTCGGGGTGCGCGTGCTGTGCCTGGACGCGGAGGAGACCGCGCTCGCCGACGAATGCGGTGCGACGCTCGTCGCGGCGACCTCCTCCGGTTCGCGCGTCACCCTCCGGCGTACGGGCCGCACGCCCGTGGCGGGCGTGCTCGCGGACGGGCTGGTCGCGGAGGCGGCCGAGGCCGCGGCACGCGCGCTCGCGCCGCTGCGACTGCTCGGCGAGCGCGGCGGCGACTCCGCGCTGCCCGATCGGGTGGACTTCCTCGGCGCGGCCGGGCTGGACCCGGTCACGCCCGCCGCGGTCGCCGGGCGCTGGCGCGCGAGCGCGGACGGCCGCCGCACGACGACGCTGCTGGGCCACGGCCCGAACGGCCCGGTCACCGTCGACCTGCGCCGCGACGGCCCGCACGCGCTGGTCGCGGGCACCTCCGGCGCGGGCAAGTCCGAGCTGCTCCAGACCCTGGTCGCCTCGCTGGCCTCGGTCAACACGCCGGACGCGCTCACCTTCGTGCTGGTCGACTACAAGGGCGGGGCCGCGTTCGCTGCCTGCGCCGACCTGCCGCACTGCGTCGGGCTGATCACCGACCTCGACGGGCAGCTCGTCGGCCGTGCGCTGGACTCGCTGAGCGCCGAACTGCGGCGGCGCGAGCGGCTGTTCGCCGCCGCCGACGGCGCGAAGGACATCGAGGACTACTGGGCGCGTACGGGGGCGCGGCTGCCGCGGCTCGTCATCGTCGTGGACGAGTTCGCCTCGCTCGTCGAGGAACTGCCCGACTTCGTGTCCGGCGTGGTCGGCATCGGCATGCGTGGCCGCAGCCTGGGCGTCCACGTCGTCCTGGCCACGCAGCGGCCCGGCGGCGCGGTCACCGCGGACATGCGCGCCAACCTCAACCTGCGGATCTGCCTCCGGGTGACCTCCGCCGCCGAATCCCTCGACGTCATCGACGTCCCCGACGCCGCGCGCATCCCCGTACGGCGGCCGGGCCGCGCCTACGTACGCGCCGGGCACGGCGAGCCGACCGCGTTCCAGGCCGCGCGCGTGGGCCGTCCGCGAGTCCCCGCGACCCCAGGGCCGCTCGTACGCGTGACGCCGCGCCGCGTCGAGACCCTCGGCCGTGCGACCGCCGAGACCGCCGAGGCCGGGGAGAACACCGCGCGTACGGACCTGACCGAGCTGGTCGCGGCGGTCCGCCGGCGGCCGACGCGACGCGGGGCTTTCCGCGCCGCCGCGCCCGTGGCTGCCGCCGCTGCCCGAGCACGTGCTCCTTACCGAGGTGGCCGCGCCGGGGCCGGGACCGGCGGCGGCCGTGGTCGGGCTCGCCGACCGGCCCGCCGCGCAGGCGCAGGAGCCGTTCGTACTCGACCTGCAGCGCACCGGGCCGGTCGCGATCGCGGGCATGGCGCGTGCGGGCCGCTCCACCGCGCTCCGTACGCTCGCGGCTTCGCTCGCCGGCGGCGCGTCGCCGGCCGACCTGCACCTGTACGCGATCGACTGCGGCAACCAGGCCCTCGCGTCGCTCGCCGCGCTACCGCACTGCGGTGCCGTGGTGGACGGCGACCGACGGCGCGCGGCTCGAACGGCTGCTGGCCGCCCTGCACGCCGAGGTCGCCGGCGGCAGCGCGCTGCCGGCCGCGGGCGGCCACGGTTCGCTCGCCGAGCAGCGCGCCGCCGAGCGACGAGCGGCTGCCGTACGTCGTCGTGCTGCTCGACCGGCTGGAGGCGTTCCTCGCCCTCTACGCCGAGCGCGACGGCGGCCGCTTGGTCGGACCGCGTCGAGGAGCTGCTGCGGACCGGGCCGGGCGCGGGCGTGACGATGGTGCTGACCACGGACCGGTCGGGGTTCCACCACCGGGTCTCCTCCGCCGTCGCCGCCCGGCTGGTGCTGCGGCAGGCGACATCCGACGACGCCGCGGCCTTCGGGCTCGACCCGCGTACGACTCCGCGCCGCATGCCGCCGGGCCGCGCCGTGTGGACGCCTGACCGGCGAGGAGGTACAGGTCGCCCTCTGCGGCGAGCCCGCCGCTCGCCGCTGCGACGGGCCGAACGCGAGCGGCTGCCGCGCCGCGTCGACCCGCTGCCAGAGGAGATCTCCGTCGCCGAGGCCGAGGCGCTGCGCGTGACCGCGCGACCCGCGCGGGCCTGCGGTCTGCACGCCCGCCGTCGGCGGCGACCACCTCGGGCCCATCGACGTCGACCTGACGGCGGAGGGCAGCGCGTTCCTCGTCTGCGGGCCGCAGCGCTCGGGCCGGTCGACCGCGCTGGCGGCGATCGTGGTCGGCCTCGCCGGGCGTGCCGGACGGCTCGCTCCCAGTCCTGGCCATCGCGCCGCGCCCGTCGCCGCTGCGCGACCTCGCCGGGACGCCCAGGCGTGCTCGGACGTCCTCACCGGCGACCCCGCCGACCTCGCGCTCCAGGTCTCCGACGCGGCCGTCACCGGCCCGGTCGCGCTGTCGTGGACGACGGCGAACTGCTCGCCGCGCCCGCGCTGACCGACGCCCTGGAGGCGTTCACGCGTACGGCGCGCGACACCGGCTCGGTCGCTGGTCGCGGCGGCCACCACCGACGACGTGCTGGCCAACCCGTACCGCGGCTGGCTGGCGGCGGTCCGCCGGCCGCGCTCGGGCCTGCTGCTCAACCCGGCCGCGCACGTCGACGGCGAGGTGTTCGGGCTGCGCCTGGCGCGGTCGCTGGCCGGCGGCTGGCCGCCCGGCCGGGCGCTGCTCGTACGGCGCGGCGAGATCACGCCCGCGCAGGTGATTTGCCAGGTCGACCCGACAAACCGGGCTTACGTCATGAATCGTTCGAACTGGCCACATGGCCTGCGATACCTTGGTCGGCGCGCGCGTACGGCCGCTGACGGACGTCGAGGCCGACTGGATGAGGTGGCGACCCCGGTGAGACCATGCCTTCCGTCGCGGGCGTGCGTCCGCTCGGCACCGGTCCCGCCCGCGGCCCGGTCGCCCGTGATCCCCGCGGTGCGCACCGCCGACGGCCTGCCGGTCGAGCTGGTCGTCGTCACCGCCGAGCTCGACGCCGCGCTGCGCCGCCGCATCCAGACCGAGTCGGCGGACCTGGAGGACCTGCTCGCCCGGCGTCCGGCCGGCGGTGCTCCCGCTGGTCGACCACGGGCTCGACGCGGACGGCCGGCCCTTTCTGCTCGCCGCCCGGCCCGGGCCCGACGCTGGTCGAGACCCTCGGCACCGAGGGGCCGCCGGCGCTCGGCGAGGTGGTCGCCGCGGCGCGTGCCGCCGCCGAGGGGCTGCGGCTCCTGCGCGACGCAGGGGCTGACCGGACCGCCGCCCGACGTACGGCGTACCGGCGAGGGCCTGCGCGCTGGCCACGCCGCTGCCGCCCGCGCTCGTGGAGCTGGAGTCGGCGCTCGGCGACGGCACCGGGCACGAGCCGCCGGAGGTCCTCGCCGGCGACGGACTGGACGCCGCAGGCCCAGGCGTACGCCTGCGCCTCGATGCTGTGGACGCTGCTCGCCGGGCGTCCGCCGTACGCCGGGCAGGACCGGAAGCTGGCGCGCCTGGTGGGCGACCGAGCCGCCGGCGTTCGGCCGAGCCGGCGTGCCCGAGCCCGTGGTCGCCGTGCTGCGGTCCGCGCTCGCGTTCGAGCCGGGGAGCGCTCCGCCGGCCCGGGCGCCTCGCCGCGGCGCTGGCGGAGGCGTCGCGCAACCCGACGATCCCGCCGAGCCGCCCCTCCCCGGCGGCGCGGCCGCTGGGCAGCCGGTACGAGCTGGTCCAGCCGGATCGGCGGCGGCGCGACGGGCCAGGTCTGGGCCGGGCGGCGCCGCGAGGACGACTCTCCCGTCGCGGTGAAGATCCTGCGCGGCGAGCTGTCGGAGGACCCGGACACGGTCGACCGGTTCCTGCGCGAGAGCCGCCTGCTCCAGGCGCATCCGCCACCCGAACATCGTCGAGATCTACGACTTCGTGAAGGAGGGCGAGGTCTTCGGCATCGTCATGCAGCTCGTCGAGGGCGAGGACCTGCGGCACGTCGCGGCGCGCGGCCCGCTGCGCCCCGCCGAGGCGGCCGAACTGCTGGCGCACACCGCGAGCGCGCTGGCCGCCGTGCACGCGGGCGGCGTCGTGCACCGGGACGTCAAGCCGGAGAACATCCTCGTCACCGAGCGGGACGGCCGCCGTACCGCGTACCTGTCCGACTTCGGCATCTCGCGGGGCATCGCCGGGTCCGCGCACACCCGCCTGCTGGGCACGCCCGCCTACCTCGGCCCGGAGCTGTGGGCGGGCCGGCCGCCGACGACCGCCACCGACGTCTACGCGCTCGGCATCACCGCGTACGAGCTGCTCGCCGGCCGGCTGCCGTTCGAGGCGCCGAGCCAGGAGGCGATGATGCGGGCGCACCTGGAGCGGACCGCGCCCCGGCCCGCGGGGATGGACGACGCCGCCTGGGCGCTGATCACGGCCTGCCTGGACCGCGACCCGGCACGGCGGCCGGACGCCGCGCGGGTGGCGGCCGGCTGGGCGCGCTCGCGGGCCCCTCACGTCCTCCCGGCCGTCCCGACCGGTCGCGACCCCGCGACGCCGCCGCCGTGGCTCCGCCGCACGCGGCCGAGCGCGATCCGGTCACCGGCACGGTCGATCTCCGCCCGCCCGCTGCCCGTACGGCCCGCGCCGCCCGCCCCGGCAAGCGAGCGGCGGCTGCGCGTCCCGCTCCTGACCGTGCTCGCGGTGGCGATCGTCGGCGCCGGCGGCGGAGTCGTGCTCGCGACCCGGCACCACGCGCCCGCAACCGCCGCCGCCACGCGCCACGGCGTCGCCGAAGGTCGGCTACTACCCGGTGCCGGCCTCGATCGCCGTCTCCGGCGCGGGCGCCGACGCTGACCTGGGGCGCCGCAGGCGGGCTCGCTGCCGGGCTTCGCCGGCGTACCTGGTCTCGGACGTCGGCAGCGGAAACCGCCCGCTCTCCCCGGTACTGCCCAAGACGGCCGGCTCCTTCGCGGTGCACAGCCTGCGGCCCGGGAAGAAGTCGTGCTTCCTCGTGATCGCGATGGTCACCGCGCCACCGCCGGCCCCGTCGCCCAGCCCGCGTGCGTCACGCCGCCCGGACGGGCACCCCCGACCCCGTTAGGACCGCCCCGATGTCGCTACTACCGCGAGCGACCTTCGCGGCGGCACGGCCGAGCTGGCCGCGTACGGTCATCGCCAACGTCGAGCAGGTCCTGCGCGGCAAGACGGAGGCGATCCGGCTGGCGCTGACCTGCCTGATCGCCGGCGGCCACCTGCTGATCGAGGACGTGCCCGGCACCGGGAAGACCTCGCTGGCCAAGGCCCTCGCGGCGAGCTTCGGCGGCACCGCCCACCGGATCCAGTTCACCCCGGACCTGCTGCCGACCGACATCACCGGAGTGTCGGTGTGGGACCAGCGGCGCGCGGCGTTCGAGTTCCGCCCCGGCCCGGTGTTCGCGAACGTCGTGGTGGCCGACGAGATCAACCGCGCCTCGCCGAAGACGCAGTCGGCGCTGCTGGAGGTCATGGAGGAGGCGCAGGTCACGGTCGACGGCGTCGCGCACGGCGTGCCGCGGCCGTTCCTGGTCGTGGCCACGCAGAACCCCATCGACATGGAGGGCACGTACCGGCTGCCGGAGGCGCAGCTGGACCGCTTCCTGATGCGGATCGGGATCGGCCACCCGAGCCTCGCGGTCGAGGAGGAGATCCTGAGCGGCCGGGCCCGCTCGGCGCCGCCGGAGCTGGCCCCGGTGATCTACGGCCGAGCAGCTCGCCCAGGCCCAGGCGTCCGTTCGTCGGTGCACGTGGCGCCGGAGATCGCGCGGTACGTCGCGATCATCGCCCAGACCACGCGCGAGCACGACGTCGCTGCGGCTCGCGGTCAGCACGCGCGGCAGCCTCGCGCTGCTGCGCGCCGCGCAGACGCACGCCGCGTGCGCCGGCCGGCACTACGTCGTGCCCGATGACGTCAAGGCGACCGCGTCGGCCGTGCTGACGCACCGGCTCGTGCTCGCCGCCCAGGCCGAGGTGCGCGGCACGACGACCGCCTCCGTGCTCGCCGAGGTCCTGGACGGCGTGCCGGTGCCGGCGCTGTCGCCGACGCCGCAGTACCCGCGCGCGGTCCCGACGGCCAGTCGCGATGAGACGGCTGCCGGTCACGGGCACGGGCGTCGGGCTGGCCGTGCTCGCGGCCCTGTCGTACGCGCTCGGTTTCGCGCTCGGCTACCCGGTGCTCGTCGCGCTGGCCACCGGGGCGATCGCGATCCTGCTGGCGGCCGGCTGCTTCGTCACGATCCGGCCGTCCGTGCAGCTCACGCGCCAGGTCACGCCGGACCGGACCACGGTCGGCAGCCCGCGCTGGGCCGCCTGCACGTACGCAACACCGCCCGGCGGCCGAGCGTCGCGTTCACCGCCGTCGACCGGATCGGCGCCGAGACCGTCGCCCTGGACGTACGCGCGGTCGCGGCCGGCGGCATGCGCGCGGTGAACTACCCGCTGCCCGCCCCGCGGCGCGGCCGGATCCCGCTGGGCCCGCTCACGGTGGAGCGGCGCGACCCGTTCGGGCTGTTCCGCTGGGCGCGGCGGCAGACCGGCGACGACGTGCTGTGGGTGCATCCGCGGATGCACCCGATGCGCGCGCTGCCGGTCGGCGTCGTCCTGGACTACGAGGGCCGTACGCACGAGAACGCCCGGCTGGGCACGGTCACGTTCTCGGCGCTGCGGGAGTACGTCCCGGGCGATGACCCGCGCCAGATCCACTGGCGGTCGACGGCGCGGCTGGGCACGCTCGTGGTGCGCGAGCACATCGACACGACCGAGCCGACGACGACCGTGGTCCTCGACACCCGGTCGGAGGCGTTCGACGCCGACTCCTTCGAGCACGCGGTCGAGGTGGCCGCCTCGGTGGTCCGCACGGTGGAGACGCTCGGCCGGCCGGTGGAGCTGCACGTGATCGGCGACGCCGCCAGCGGGCGCCCTCCTCGACCGCCTGTCCCTCGCCGAGCGCCACGCCGACACGGACCCGCTCGCCCTGCTGAGCGCGGTGGACCGCAGCCCGGCCGGCGGCGCGCTCGTCGTCGTGACCGGCCAGGCCGAGGCGGGCCTGCTGACCCGGCTGGCCGAGCAGCGCCGCCGGTTCCGGCCCGGTCGTCGTGATCGCGCTGTACCGGCGACACCGCCCCGGCCGGAGGGCGCGCTCCGCCGCCGGCCGGGAATGGTCGTGCTCACCGCCCGCTCCGCCGCCGAGGCGACGGTCGCCTGGAACCGGATGATCAGCGGGGACGCCGGCATGAGGGTGCGCTCGTCGCGCGGTGTTCGCCGGGCTGCTCGGCGCGCTGGCCGGCCTCGGGTTCGGGCCGGTTTTCGGCGGACTGCCGGGACCGGGCGCGTTCGTCACGGCGGTCGCCGCCGCGAGCGGGGCGGCGACGCTGGTCGTCGTGGTCGCGGTGCTGGTCCCCCGGCTGTCGCCGACGGTCGTGGCGCTGGCGGGGCGCTCGTCGTCGTCGTGACCGCCGCCGGGACGACAGGGGCGGGCACGGAGATCATGGCCGGGCCGTGGCGGCTGCTGACCGCCGCGCTTCCCGCCGACCCCACCGGGCCGCCGCTCGGCATCGTGGCGCTGGCCGCGGGTCTGGCGACGCTGTTCGCCGGGCTGCTCGCCGCGTACGCGGGCAGTGCGCTCGCGCCCGTGGTTCCGCCGCTGGTGTGCCTGGTGGCCGCGCTCGCGCTGGGCGCGTCGGGCCCGGCGCTGCCCGGCTGGTACGCGCCCGCCGCCGTCGCCCTCGTCCTGGCCATCCTGCTCACCGGCCGCAGCACGCCGCCCCGGCCCGGCGTCATCGTCATGGCCGCGCTGACCGGCGTCGTCGCGATCGGCGCCACCGTCCTGCTCGGGCCCGCGGCGCCGGGCGCCCGCGAACCCGCCGACGTACGTACGCTCGTGTCCGCCCCGGTGCTGCCGCGCAGCGGGGTGAGCCCGCTTGCAGCAGTACCTCGCGCTGCGCGACGAGTCGCTGCCCGTACGCGTGACCGGCACGACCTCGCGGCCGGGCGGCACGCTCCGGATGGCCACCCTCACCCGCTTCGACGGGACGTACTGGACGGTCTCCGGCGACTTCCGCCTGGCCGGGACGCGCCTGCCGCGCCCGCCGGCCGAGGGCCACCCGGTCAGCGTGGCCGAGCGGATCCGGATCGCGTCCGGCGACCCGGACTGGGTGCTCAGCCCCGGCCGGCCGACCCGGCTCACCGTCGGCGGTCTCGGCGTGGACGAGGAGACCGGCGACGTCGCCGTCCCGGCCGGGGCGGCCTCGCCGACGGCGTACGACGCGACCTCCGTGGTCAACCAGGTCGGCGTCGCCGCGCTCCGCTCCGCCTCGCCCGTTTCCGTGCACGAGCGGCTGACCCCGCCGCTGCCCGCCCCGATCCGCGGTTTCGTCGAGCGTACGGTGGCCGACGAGCCGTCGGCGGCGGGCCAGTTGATCGCGCTCTACCAGCGGTTCAAGAGCCAGGGCGACTTCCGCTACGACCAGGCCAAGGAGGTCGCCGGGCGGGCACGGGTACTACCAGATCCAGCGGCTGCTGGACTCCAAGCGCGGCACGAGCGAGCAGTACGCCAGCGCGTACGCGGTGATGGCGCGCGCACCTCGGCATGGACAGCCGGGTCGTGATGGGGTTCCGGCCGGAGTACCAGGGCGACGCGTTCACCGTGACCGGCCGGGACGTGGACGCCTGGGTCGAGGTGCGCTTCGCCGGGCTGGGCTGGGTCACGATCGACCCGAGCCCGCGCGCGAACCCGATCGGCACCCGCCCGGACCAGCCGCGGCAGACCACCCGCTCCGGCCAGGTGGACGACCCGCTGAAGAACACCCGGCCGCGCCAGGGCGGGACTCGGGCTCCGCGCCGTCCGGCGACGGCCCGCCGCGGCTACGTGCCCGCGCCGGACGACGCGTCGCTGTGGCTCGGTCTGGGCGCCGTCGCCCTGCTCGCTGCTGGTCCTGTCGGTGCCGGGCGCCAAGACGGTACGGCGCGCCCGCCGCCGACGCGACCGGTCGCCGCGCCGCGCCGTCCTCGGCGCCTGGTGGGAGACGGTGGACCGGCTGCGCGAGGCGGGTGTGCCGGCCGGCCCGGCGCTGACGACGGGCCAGGTCGGTCGCCCTGACCGACATCCCGGAGGTGTCCACGCTGGCCTCGATCGTCGACCAGGCGGCGTACGCCCCCGAGGGCGCGACGCCCGACCTGCCCGCACATGCCTGGACGACCGCCGGCGAGACCCGCCGCCGCCTGCGCGCGCGGATGCGCGTCCGGCCCGCGTCGGCGCCTTCCTCGACCCTCGTACGCTTCCGCCGCCGCCCGGGCCAGTCGGTGGCCGACGACGCCGGATGATCCGTGCGCACCCGGAGATGGTGACCGAGCCCACGTTGCCCGGCCGGTGCATCGGCCGGTGCGGCGTTTCGCCGCGCGTACGCCGGGGAGCCCATTGTGCGGCGGTCCAACGCCGCGCACCCACCTCGGAGGTCTTGCTACATGCGTACTCGCCGGATCGGTGACATCCAGGTCAGCGCGATCGGGCTCGGGGGCATGCCCATGTCGATCCAGGGCCCCCCGACGAAAGCCGCTCCGTCGCCGCGGTACACGCGGCGCTCGACGCGGGCGTGACTCTGATCGACACCGCGGACGCCTACCACGCCACCGCCGCGGACCCGGGCCACAACGAAGAATCGCGGGCGCGTTGGCGACGTACGGCGGGGACTCCTCCGGCGTGCTCGTCGCGACCAAGGGCGGTCACGTGCGCCCCGGTGACGGTTCGTGCAGCTCGACGGCTCGCCGTCGCACCTCAAGCAGGCG
>CAWCZF010000008.1:0-249917 GCA_963799975.1 uncultured Actinomycetota bacterium
TGAACGTGCTGACCGGGTTGGTGCTGTGCCACATCTGCACCACGAGCTGCGGGAGGTACAGCAGCGACGATGCGAAGATGACCGGGATGACGCCGGCCTGGTTGACCTTCAGCGGGATGTAGGTCGAGGTGCCGCCGTACATCCGGCGGCCGACCATCCGGCTCGGCGTACTGCACCGGGATGCGGCGCTGTGCCTGCTCGACG
This sequence comes from uncultured Actinomycetota bacterium, assembly GCA_963799975.1. Lineage (GTDB taxonomy): Bacteria > Actinomycetota > Actinomycetes > Streptosporangiales > Streptosporangiaceae > Actinoallomurus. The sequence continues at coordinate 205 of CAWCZF010000008.1, forward strand.
AAGACCTACGCCGGCGACGATCGCGACGCCGACCAGGAGCACGATCGCGAAGACGAAGCCGTGCTTGGTCTTGTAGATGTTCCAGAGTCTCGCTCGGGAAGACCGCGACGACCTGGGTGAAGATCAGGATCGACATGCCGTTGCCGATGCCGCGGTCGGTGACCAGCTCGCCCAGCCACATGATGACCGAGGTGCCGGCGGTGATCACGATGGCCATCGTGACGATGGTGAACCAGCCCTTGTTCCAGAGCAGGTCCTCGGTGCAGCCCTGCAACAGGTTGCCGGTGCTGGCCATCGCGACGATGCCGGTGCCCTGGAGGATGGGTGAGGCCGATCGTCAGGTAGCGGGTGTACTGCGTGATCCTCGTGTTGGCGATTTCTTGCGGAGCGTCTCAAGGCGCGGGATGACCACGGTCAGCAGCTGCAGGATGATGCTCGCGGTGATGTAGGGCATGATGCCCAGCGCGAAGATCGACAGCTTGAGCAGGGCACCGCCGCTGAACAGGTTGACCAACCCGTAAATGTTGCCGTTGGCGCCCTTGGTGGCGACATTGACACAGCGGTGGATGGCGCTGTGTTCACACCGGGTGTGGGGTAGCTGGGAGCCCAGCCGGAACACCGCGATGATGAAGAGCGTGAAGACAAGCTTCTTGCGCAGGTCGGGTGTTCGGAACGCCCGAGTGAACGCGGTCAGCACCATTCCTCCGTGCGAATTCCGGCCAATGGCCACGAACTGGCCCCGGTCGATGGTAAGCGACGACGACAGCCGCCGATCGCACTCTAACAGCCCCCGCATGGGCTGACGCCCCCGCCGGCTTCTGGCGGGGGCGATTCCCACAAGGGCTGGTACTCACAGTTCTTCGACAGTGCCCCCGGCACCTGTGATCTTCTCCTTTGCGGAGCCTGAGAAGGCGTGCGCCTTGCGCAGCCTGCACCGTTACAGAGATGTCACCAGTGCCGGAAATCTTGACCGGACGGCCCGAGCGAACGGCTTCCTTCGCCGCCAGATCCTCCGGCGTTACCTCGCCACCCTCGGAGTAGTGTTTGGCGAGTTGTCCCAGGTTGACGACCTGGGGATTCGACACGGAACGGGTTCTTGAACCCCTTGAGCTTGGGCACCCGGCGAATCAGGGGCATCTCGACCGCCCTCGAATCCGGCCGGGACCGATACCGCGTGCCTTCGTGCCCTTCGTGCCGCGTCCTGGTGGTCTTGCCCTTGGACGCCTCGCCGCGACCCTTGCGGGTCTTGGCCTTGTGAGCACCCGGAGCGGGCCGCAGGTGGTGCGGCCGCAGCGGCGTCTCAGCTCCCATGATCAGTCAACCTCCTCGACGGTCACGAGGTGGCGTACGGTCTGGATCATCCCGAGCACCTCGGGACGGTCCTCGCGGACGGCACTCTGGCTCATCCGGCGGAGTCCCAGAGTGCGCAGGGTGTCACGCTGGTACTGCTTGCCACCGAACTCCTCCAGCTCACCTGGGCGATCTTCAGGTTCGCTCATGACCTGACCTCCTGCCTGGCCTCGCTGCCGGCCGCGCGGGCCTTGAGCATGGCGGCGGGGGCGACGTCCTCGATCGGCAGGCCGCGCTTGGCCGCGATCTCCTCCGGCCGGTTGAGCTGCTTCAGCGCGGCCACCGTGGCGTGCACGATGTTGATCGCGTTGGAGGAGCCCAGCGACTTGGACAGGACGTCGTGGATGCCCGCGCACTCCAGCACGGCACGCACCGGCTCACCGGCGATGACACCGGTACCGGGGCTGGCCGGCTTGAGCAGGACGACACCCGCGGCCTCCTCGCCCTGGCTGGTGTGCGGGATGGTGCCCTGGATCCGCGGCACCTTGAAGAAGTGCTTCTTGGCCTCTTCTACAACCTCGGCGATCGCCGCGGGCACCTCCTTGGCCTTGCCGTAGCCGACACCGACGGTGCCGTTGCCATCGCCGACCACGACCAGCGCGGTGAAGCTGAAGCGCCGACCGCCCTTGACGACCTTGGCGACCCGGTTGATCGCTACGACCCGCTCGATGTACGACTGGCCCTTGTCGGCGCCACCCCGGCGGTCATCACGCCGGTCGCGCCGCTCGCCGCCGCCACGACGTGGTGCTGCCATGAGTGGTTCCTCTTCTCGTCGGTCACTTGGTGCGAGCGGGCCATCAGAGCGCCAGCCCGCCCTCGCGCGCACCGTCGGCCAGCGCCGCGATGCGGCCGTGGTACCGATGCCCGGCGCGGTCGAAGACCACGCTGGAGATACCGGCCTCCTTGGCGCGCTCGGCCAGCAGCTCGCCGACCTTGCGTGCCTTGGCGGTCTTGTCGCCCTCGCCCGTACGCAGCGTGGAGTCGAGCGTCGAGGCGGACACCAGCGTACGGCCGGCGATGTCGTCGATGATCTGCGCGGACATGTGCTTCGCCGACTTGGTCACGACCAGCCTCGGCCGCTCGGCGCTGCCCTGGATCTTCTTGCGGACGCGCAGGTGCCGGCGGGTACGCGACGCGGTGCGCGACGAGGTCCGCTTGCGGACCTGAGTCTTGCTCACAGGCACGACTACTTCCCAGCCTTTCCGACCTTGCGGCGGATCTGCTCGCCTTGGTAACGCACGCCCTTGCCCTTGTACGGGTCGGGCTTGCGCAGCTTGCGGATGTTCGCGGCGACCTCGCCGACCTTCTGCTTGTCGATGCCCTCGACCACGAACTGGGTGGGCCGCTCGACGCGGAAGGTGATGCCCGCGGGCGGCTCCACCGTGATCGGGTGGCTGAAGCCGAGGGAGAACTCGAGGTTCTGCCCCGCGCCGGACGCGGTAACCGACGCCGACGATCTCCAGCGTCTTGCTGTAGCCCTCGGTGACGCCGACGACCATGTTGTTGATCAGCGTGCGGGTCAGGCCGTGCAGGGCGCGGATCGGTCCTCGTCGCTGGCGCGGCCGACCTTGACCTGGCCGTCCTCCTGGACGACCTCGATCGGGCGGGCCACGGGGTGCTCCAGTTCGCCCTTGGGGCCCTTGACCGTGACGTTCTGGCCGTCGACCTTGATGTCGACGCCGCTCGGTACGGGGATGGGCAGACGTCCGATACGCGACATGCTGTTTCCCTCCCCTTACCAGACGTAGGCGAGGACTTCCCCGCCCACACCACTTGGCCGGCCTGCCGGTCGGTCATCAGGCCCGACGACGTCGAGATGATCGCGACGCCGAGACCACCGAGGACCTTCGGCAGGTTGTCCTTCTTCGCGTAGACCCGCAGGCCCGGCTTGGACACCCGCTTGAGTCCGGCGATCGAACGCTCACGGCTCGGGCCGAACTTGAGGTCGACGACAAGCTTCTTGCCGACCTCGGCATCCTCGACACTCCACCCCGAGATGTAGCCCTCCTGCTGGAGGATCTCGGCGATGTGCGCCTTGATCTTCGAGTACGGCATGTCCACGGTGTCGTGGTATGCCGAATTCGCGTTCCGCAGACGTGTCAGCATGTCTGCGATCGGGTCGGTCATCGTCATGGCCTACTGGGCCCTCCTCGCCGCGGTTTCCGTCGGATGACGCACGGACCTTCGACGCGGTCGTGGACGCCTTGTTCGGGCGCCCGGTTGGTCATTATACGAATGTGGGCTGACGTCTGGTTACCAGCTGGACTTGGTGATGCCGGGCAGCTCGCCGCGGTGCGCCATCTCCCGGAAGCAGATCCGGCACAGGCCGAACTTGCGGTAGACCGCGCGCGGACGCCCGCAGCGCGAGCACCGAGTGTAGGCGCGCACGCCGTGCTTGGGCTTCCGGTTCGCCTTGGCGATCAGAGCCTTCTTCGCCATCTGTCAGTTCTCCTTGAACGGGAAGCCCAGGTGCCTCAGCAGCGCCCGGCCCTCGTCGTCGGTCTTCGCGGTGGTCACGACCGTGATGTCCATACCGCGCTGACGGTCGACCTTGTCCGGGTCGATCTCGTGGAACATCACCTGCTCGGTGAGCCCGAACGTGTAGTTGCCGTTGCCGTCGAAGTGCTTGGGCGACAGGCCACGGAAGTCACGGATACGGGGCAGGGCCAGCGAGAGCAGCCGGTCGAGGAACTCCCACATGCGGTCGCCGCGGAGCGTCACGTGCGCGCCGATCGGCATGCCCTCGCGCAGCTTGAACTGCGCGATCGACTTCCTGGCGTGCGCCACGGCCGGCTTCTGCCCGGTGATGGTGGTCAGGTCGCGCACCGCGCCCTCGATGAGCTTCGAGTCGCGGGCGGCGTCGCCGACGCCCATGTTGACCTTGATCTTGGTCAACCCGGGGATCTGCATCACGTTGGCGTAGCCGAACTCCTCGCGCATCGCCTTCGTGATCTCTTCGCGGTAGCGCTGCTTGAGCCGGGGCTGCGGGACTGCCTGGGTGGTCGTGTCGGCGGTCATCAGATGTCCTTACCGGAACGGCGCGAGACGCGAACCTTCGTGCCGTCGTCGTCGAAGCGGTAACCGACGCGGGTGGGCTTGCCGTCCTCGACGAGCGCCACGTTGCTGACGTGGATCGCACCTTCCTTGGTGACGATCCCGCCCTCCTTGGCGCCGCGCGGTCCCTGGTTGGTCTCCCGCGTGTGGCGCTTCACGAGGTTCACGCCTTCGACGACCACGCGCTCACGCTTGGGGTCGGCGGCGATGACCTTGCCGGTCGCGCCCTTGTCCTTGCCGGCGATGACGATGACGTCATCGCCCTTCTTGATCTTCATCAGAGCACCTCCGGCGCGAGCGAGATGATGCGCATGAACCTCTTGTCGCGCAGCTCCCGGCCGACCGGCCCGAAGATGCGCGTACCACGCGGGTCTCCGCCGTCCCTGATGAGCACAGCCGCGTTCTCGTCGAAGCGGATGTAGGAGCCGTCGGGACGGCGGCGCTCCTTGCGGGTGCGCACGACGACGGCCTTAACGACATCACCCTTCTTCACGCCGGCTCCGGGAAGGGCGTCCTTCACGGTCGCGACGATGATGTCGCCGATGCCCGCATAGCGCCGACCCGAGCCGCCGAGAACGCGGATGCAAAGGATCTCCTTGGCACCCGTGTTGTCGGCGACCTTGAGTCGCGACTCCTGCTGGATCACGTCAACTCCTGTTTGTTCTCGCCGGTTCTCAGTTGAGCCTGGCGGATTCGATCCTCAGTCGCTCGGCGCGACTGCCAACTATTTGGCCTTCTCAAGGATCTCCACGACACGCCAGCGCTTCGTGGCGGACAGCGGGCGGGTCTCCATCAGACGGACCCGGTCGCCGACGCCACAGGCGTTGGACTCATCGTGCGCCTTGTACTTGGTCGTACGGCGAATGATCTTGCCGTACAGCGCGTGCTTGACGCGGTCCTCGACGGCGACCACAACGGTCTTGTCCATCTTGTCGCTGACCACAAGACCCTCACGGATCTTGCGGTAGCTCCGCGTCTCGGTGTTCTGGTCACTCATCGGTGGACTCCTCCGCGGGCTCCTCGGCGAACACGACGATGCCGAGCTCCCGCTCCCGCATCACGGTGTAGATGCGGGCGATCTCCCGCTTCACTTCGCGCAGCCGTCCGTGAGTCTCGAGCTGGCCCGTCGCCGCCTGGAAGCGGAGGTTGAACAGCTCCTCCTTGGCCTCCTTCAGCTTGGTGACCAGCTCCTCCTCGGGCTGGGACCGCAGATCTTCGGCGGTAAGGCCGTTGGTAGCCATCACGCCTCACCCACTTCACGCTTCACGAATTTGCACTTCATCGGCAGCTTGTGCATCGCGCGGCGGAGCGCCTCGCGAGCCAGCGGCTCGGGTACGCCGGCGAGCTCGAACATCACTCGTCCGGGCTTGACGTTCGCGACCCACCACTCCGGCGAGCCCTTACCGGAACCCATGCGGGTCTCGGCGGGCTTCTTGGTCAGCGGACGGTCGGGGTAGATGTTGATCCACACCTTTCCGCCACGCTTGATGTGCCGGGTCATGGCGATACGTGCGGCCTCGATCTGCCGGTTGGTCACGTACGCACCCTCGACGGCCTGGATGCCGAACTCACCGAAGACGACCTTGGTGCCGCCCTTGGCCTTGCCCCGCCGCTTCGGGTGGTGCTGCTTGCGGTGCTTGACCCTGCGAGGGATCAGCATTGGTAATTCAGCTCCCCTCACCCGCGCTGGACGGCGCAGCCGTCTCAGTCGCCTGCTGCTCGGCCGGCGCGCTCGCGGGGGCCTGCTGCTGCCGGCCGCCGCGGTCGCCGCCGCCGCGCTCGCCACCGCGGCCGCCACGGCCACCGCCGCCGCCACCGCCGCCGCCACCGCCACCGCCGCCGCCGCCACGGCGCTGCGGCCGCTCGCGGCGACCGCCCGCCACCGGCAGCGCGCTCCTTGGCGGCCTGCGGCCTCACGCTCGGCGCGGCTCGTCGGCGCCTCGCCCTTGTAGATCCAGACCTTCACGCCGATCCGGCCGAAGGTCGTACGGGCCTCGTAGAAGCCGTAGTCGATGTCGGCGCGGAGCGTGTGCAGGGGCACCTGGCCCTCGCGGTAGAACTCCGAGCGCGACATCTCGGCGCCGCCGAGGCGGCCGCCGCACTGCACCTTGATCCCCTTGGCGCCGGACTTCATGGCGCTCTGGATCGCCTTACGCATGGCACGGCGGAACGCGACTCGGCTGGACAGCTGCTCAGCAACGCCCTGCGCGACGAGCTGCGCGTCGATCTCGGGGTTCTTGACCTCGAGGATGTTCAGCTGGACCTGCTTGCCGGTCAGCTTCTCCAGGTCGCCGCGGATGCGGTCGGCCTCGGCGCCACGGCGGCCGATCACGATGCCGGGACGCGCGGTGTGGATGTCGACGCGGACGCGGTCACGGGTGCGCTCGATCTCGACCTTGGAGATGCCCGCGCGGTCCATGCCGCGGGTCAGCATCCGGCGGATCGACACGTCTTCCTTGACGTAGTCCTTGTACAGCTTGTCGGCGTACCACCGGCTCTTGAAGTCAGTGGTGATGCCCAGTCGGAACCCGTGCGGGTTTACCTTCTGCCCCACTAGCGGGTCCTCCTCGTCTTGTTGCGGCCGTTGCCGCCCGCCTTCTTGCCGTCACCGGCCTTGTTGCCCTCGGGCCGCGACTCGACCACGACCGTGATGTGGCTCGTGCGCTTGTTGATGCGGTACGCACGGCCCATCGAACGCGGGCGGTAGCGCTTGAGCGTCGGTCCCTCATCGACCCACGCCCGGCTCACCCAGAGCGTGTCGGCGTCGAGCTTGTCGTTGTGCTCGGCGTTGGCGATGGCGCTCGAGAGCACCTTGTACACCGGCTCGCTCGCAGCCTGAGGGGCGAACCGCAGCACCGCCTGAGCCTCCGCGGCCTGCATTCCGCGGATGAGGTCCACCACGCGGCGGGCCTTTCTGGGCGTGACGCGGGCGTACCGCGCCTGGGCCCTGGCTTCCATCGCTGTTTCCTCGCTCTCGATACTTACGGTCAGCCGCGCCGACTGCGGCGGTCGTCCTTGATGTGGCCCTTGAAGGTCCGCGTCGGGGCGAACTCGCCAGCTTGTGGCCGATCATGGCCTCGGTGATGAACACGGGAACGTGCTTGCGGCCGTCGTGCACGGCGATCGTGTGACCGAGCATGTCGGGCACGATCATGGAGCGCCGCGACCACGTCTTGATGACGTTCTTGGTGCCCTTCTCGTTCTGCGTGTCCACCTTCTTGATCAGGTGGTCGTCGACGAAAGGGCCCTTCTTAAGGCTACGTGGCATCGGATCGGCTCCTACCGCTTCTTCTTGCTACGACGTCGGACGATGAGCCGGTCGGACGGCTTGTTGGCCTTCCGGGTGCGACCCTCTGGCTGGCCCCACGGGCTGGACGGGTGACGGCCACCGGAGGTCTTGCCCTCACCACCACCGTGCGGGTGGTCGATCGGGTTCATCGCGACGCCGCGGACGGTCGGGCGCTTGCCCTTCCACCGCATGCGGCCGGCCTTGCCCCAGTTGATGTTGGACTGCTCGGAGTTGCCGACCTCGCCGACCGTGGCACGGCAGCGCAGGTCGACCATCCGCATCTCGCCCGAGGGCATCCGCAGCGTGGCGTACTTGCCCTCCTTGGCCAGCAGCTGAGCGCCGGAGCCGGCCGAACGGGCCAGCTTGGCGCCGCCGCCGGGCCGCAGCTCGATCGCGTGCACGACCGTACCGGTCGGGATGTTGCGCATCGGCAGGCAGTTGCCCGGCTTGATGTCGGCGGTCGGACCGTTCTCGACGCGGTCGCCCTGCTTCACACCGGTCGGGCAGAGGATGTAGCGCTTCTCCCCGTCGGCGTAGTGCAGCAGCGCGATCCGCGCGGTGCGGTTCGGGTCGTACTCGATGTGAGCGACCTTGGCCGGCACGCCGTCCTTGTCGGCGCGCCGGAAGTCGATCACCCGGTACGCCCGCTTGTGGCCGCCGCCCTGGTGCCGCGTGGTGATGTGGCCGTGTACGTTCCGGCCGCCCTTCTTGGGGAGCGGACGCACCAGCGACTTCTCCGGCTCGGCACGGGTGACCTCGACGAAGTCGGCCACACTCGAGCCGCGGCGACCGGGGGTCGTCGGCTTGTACTTACGGATGCCCATCTTTTTCGTTCATCCCTTGTCTGTCTTCGGAAGATCTGCCGATCCGGACCGGCCCTCCGCGGTGCCCGGCGTCCGGAGGTCGCGCACCTGCGGCCTCACGGGAAGCGGCACGCCACGGAGGAGAGGTCATGAGACCGGACCTCCGAAGATGTCGATCCGCTCACCCTCGGCCAGGCTGACGATGGCCCGCTTGGTGTCCTTGCGCTTGCCGTAACCGAACCGGGTGCGCTTGCGCTTGCCCTGCCGGTTGATGGTGTTCACCCCGGTCACCTTGACCCCGAAGACAGACTCGACGGCCTGCCGGATCTGGGTCTTGTTGGCGCCCGGGCGAACCTCGAACGTGTACTTGTTCTCGTCCAGCAGCCCGTAGCTCTTCTCAGAGATCACGGGCGCGACGAGAATGTCGCGCGGGTCGATGATCCTGCTCACTTGGCCTTCTCCTTCCCACTGGCGTGGTTGACGAAGGCCTCGTACGCCGGCTCCGTAAAGACGATCTCGTCGTTGCAGAGCACGTCGTAGGTGTTGAGCTGGTCGGCCATCAGCACGTGGACCTCTGCCACGTTGCGGATGCTCAGCCAGGTCAGGTCGTCCTCACGGTCGAGGACCAAAGGATCTTCTCGGCCTCGGTGATCGCCCGCAGCGCGGCGACGGCGTCCTTGGTCTTGGGCGTGTCGCCCTCGACCAGGGCCGAGACCACGTGCACGCGACCGAAGCGAGCCCGGTCCGACAGCGCACCGCGCAGGGCGGCGGCCTTCATCTTCTTGGGCGTCTTCTGCACGTAGTCAGCGCGGCTGCGGGCCGTGGACGGTGCCACCGCCGGCGAACTGCGGGGCGCGGGTCGAACCCTGACGGGCCCGGCCGGTGCCCTTCTGGCGGTACGGCTTCTTGCCACCGCCGGAGACCTCACCACGGGTCTTGGTCTTGTGCGTGCCCTGCCGCGCCGCGGCGAGCTGCGCCACGACGACCTGGTGGATCAGCGGCACGTTGACCTTGGCGTCGAAGATCTCCGGGGCGAGCTCGATCTCGAGCTTGCTGGTCACTTACTTCGCCCCCTTCGCGGCGCTGCGCACCAGGATCAGGCCACCGTTCGGACCGGGGACCGCGCCCTTGATCAGGAGCAGTCCCTTGTCGGCGTCGATGGCGTGCACGGTGAGGTTCTGCACGGTCGTACGGGTGTTGCCGTGCCGGCCGGCCATGCGCAGGCCCTTGAACACGCGGCCCGGGGTGGCGCAGCCACCGATCGAGCCGGGCGAACGGTGCTTGCGCTGGGTGCCGTGCGAGGCGCTCAGGCCCTTGAACCCGTGGCGCTTCATGACACCCGCGGTGCCCTTGCCCTTGCTGCGTCCGGTGACGTCGATACGCTGGCCGGCCTCGAACACCTCAACGGTGATCTCCTGGCCGAGCTCGTACTCGGCGGCGTCGTCGGTGCGCAGCTCGACGAGGTGGCGGCGCGGCGTCACGCCGGCCTTCTCGTAGTGCCCGGCGACGGGCTTGTTGACCTTGCGCGGGTCGATCTGGCCGTAGCCGAGCTGGACGGCGGAGTAGCCGTCGGCGTCAGGCGTACGGACCCGGGTGACGACGCACGGCCCAGCTTGGACGACGGTTACCGGAACGATCCGGCCCTCATCATCGAAGACCTGGGTCATACCGAGCTTCTCGCCCAGAACGCCCTTTCTCTGCTTGCTCATCTCTGGATGCCCTTAGAGCTTGATCTCGATGTCGACACCGGCCGGAAGGTCGAGCCGCATGAGCGAGTCGACCGTCTTGGGCGTCGGATCAATGATGTCGATCAGGCGCTTGTGCGTACGCATCTCGAAGTGCTCGCGGCTGTCCTTGTACTTGTGCGGCGAGCGGATGACGCAGTACACGTTCTTCTCGGTCGGCAGCGGCACCGGGCCGGCGACCTTGGCGCCCGTGCGCGTCACCGTCTCGACGATCTTTCGCGCCGAAGTGTCGATGACCTCGTGGTCGTAGGCCTTGAGCCGGATGCGGATCTTCTGTCCCGCCATGGTGGCCTCGGTGTCCTTTGCTTCCTAGGTGCCGCTGGATTACATCCCCCGCGTGAGCCGCTCTCGCGTCTCCCGCGGAGATCTCCCGCTGATCAGAATCGTTGGGAGTCGTGGTGCGGCGGCCGGGCCTCCGAGGAGGCTCGACCGCCGCGCCGTGCCACTACTTGATGATCTTGACCACTCGGCCCGCACCCACGGTGCGGCCACCCTCGCGGATCGCGAACTTGAGGCCTTCCTCCATCGCGATGGGCTGGATGAGCTCAACACGCATCTCGGTGTTGTCGCCCGGCATGACCATCTCCGTGCCCTCAGGGAGGTGCACGACGCCGGTCACGTCAGTGGTACGGAAGTAGAACTGCGGACGGTAGTTGTTGAAGAACGGCGTGTGCCGGCCACCCTCGTCCTTGGACAGGATGTAGACCTGCGCCTCGAACTCGGTGTGCGGGGTGTTGGTGCCCGGCTTGATGACACACTGACCGCGCTCGACGTCCTCGCGCTTGATGCCGCGCAGGAGCAGGCCGACGTTGTCGCCCGCCTGGCCCTGGTCGAGCAGCTTGCGGAACATCTCGACACCGGTGACGGTGGTCGTGGTGGCCTTCTCCTGGATGCCGATGATGTCGACCGTCTCATTGACGTTGACGACACCACGCTCGATGCGGCCGGTGACGACCGTGCCGCGACCGGTGATCGAGAAGACGTCCTCGATCGGCATCAGGAACGGCTTGTCCGTCTCACGGACCGGCTGCGGGACGTTCTCGTCGCAGGCGTCCATGAGCTCGACGATCTTGGCGCCCCACTCGGCGTCGCCCTCGAGCGCCTTGAGCGCCGAGACGCGGATCACCGGGACGTCGTCGCCCGGGAACTCGTACTCCGACAGCAGCTCACGGACCTCCAGCTCGACGAGCTCGAGGATCTCCTCGTCGTCGACCATGTCGGCCTTGTTGAGCGCCACGACGATGTACGGGACGCCGACCTGACGCGCCAGGAGCACGTGCTCCTTGGTCTGCGGCATCGGACCGTCGGTCGCCGCCACGACCAGGATCGCACCGTCCATCTGGGCCGCGCCGGTGATCATGTTCTTGATGTAGTCGGCGTGGCCCGGGCAGTCGACGTGGGCGTAGTGACGCTTCTCGGTCTGGTACTCGACGTGAGCGATCGAGATCGTGATACCCCGCTCGCGCTCCTCCGGTGCCTTGTCGATCTCGTCGAACGGCGTGAAGGGGTTCAGGTCAGGGTGCTTGTCGTGGAGCACCTTGGTAATCGCCGCGGTAAGGGTGGTCTTACCATGGTCGATGTGCCCAATGGTGCCGATGTTTACGTGCGGCTTCGTCCGCTCGAACTTGGCCTTGGCCACCGGTGTCTCCTTGAATCTCTCTTGACGCCCTACGACGTACGTATTTCGTGAATCTGGTCTGGTTGGGTCACTCGGCCCGAGGCGTTATTCGCCGCGCGCCTTGGCGATGATCTCCTGCGCGACGTTCCCAGGAACCTCGGCGTAGGAGTCGAACTGCATGGTGAAGACGGCGCGTCCCTGAGTCTTGCTCCGCAGGTCACCGACGTATCCGAACATCTCGGACAGAGGAACGATGGACTTGATGACCTTGACTCCGTGACGCTCGCCCATCTCCTGAATCTGGCCACGACGGCCGTTCAGGTCGCCGATGACGTCACCCATGTAGTCCTCAGGAGTGGTGACCTCGACGGCCATCATCGGCTCCAGCAGCGCGGGGTCGGCCTTGCGGGCCGCCTCCTTGAACGCCATGGAACCGGCGATCTTGAAGGCCAACTCCGAGGAGTCGACGTCGTGGTAGGCGCCGTCCTGCAGAGTGACCTTGACGCCGACCAGCGGGTATCCGGCGAGCACGCCGAACTCGGCCGCCTCCTGGCAGCCCGCGTCCACCGACGGGATGTACTCCCGCGGGATGCGGCCACCGGTGACCTTGTTCTCGAACTCGTAGCCGTCACTTCCGCCACCGAGCGGCTCGATGTCAATGATGACGCGGCCGAACTGGCCCGAGCCGCCGGTCTGCTTCTTGTGGGTGTACTCGACCTTCTCCACCTTGCGGCGGATGGTCTCGCGGTAGGCGACCTGCGGCCGGCCGACGTTGGCCTCGACCTTGAACTCCCGCTTCATGCGGTCGACCAGCACCTCGAGGTGCAGCTCGCCCATGCCGGAGATGATGGTCTGGCCGGTCTCGTCGTCGGTCCGCACCTGGAAGGACGGGTCCTCCTCGGCGAGCCGCTGGATCGCGGTGCCCAGCTTCTGCTGGTCGACCTTGGTCTTCGGCTCGATGGCGACGTTGATGACCGGCGCCGGGAAGTTCATCGACTCCAGGATCACCGGGTGCTTGTCGTCGGCGAGCGTCTCACCGGTGGTGGTCTGCTTGAGCCCCATCACCGCGACGATGTCGCCCGCGCCCACGCGCTCGATCTCCTCGCGCTTGTTCGCGTGCATCCGGTAGATCTTGCCGATGCGCTCCTTGCGGTCCTTCACGCTGTTCAGGACCGAGGTGCCGGCCTCCAGCACGCCCGAGTAGACGCGGATGAAGGTGAGCTTGCCGAGGTGCGGGTCGCTCATGATCTTGAACGCCAGCGCCGCGAACGGCTCGTCCTCGCTCGGCCTGACGCTCGATGACCTTCTCTTCGTCGCGGTAGTCGTGGCCCTTGATGGACTCGACGTCGAGCGGCGAGGGGAGGTAGTTGACGATCGCGTCGAGCAGCGGCTGCACGCCCTTGTTCTTGAACGCGGTGCCACAGGTGACCGGAGTGAGGTTGCCGGCGATCGTCGCCCGGCGGATCGCGGGGATCAGCTGCTCGACCGTGGGCTCGTGGCCCTCGAGGTACAGCTCCATGATCTCGTCGTCGGCCTCGGCGAGCGTCTCGACCAGCTTGTCGTGCCACTCGCGGGCGGCGTCGGAGTGCGTGTCGGGGATGTCGAGGACGTCGTACATCTCGCCCTTGGCCGCCTCGGCGCTCCACACCAGGGCCTTCATGCGGACCAGGTCGATGACGCCCTTGAAGTCGGCCTCGGCGCCGATCGGGATCTGCAGCACCAGCGGAGTGGCGTGCAGCCGATCCACGATCATGTCGACGCAGCGGTGGAACTCCGCGCCGACGCGGTCGAGCTTGTTGACGAAGCACATCCGCGGCACGTTGTAACGGTCGGCCTGACGCCACACCGTCTCCGACTGCGGCTCGACACCCGGCGACGCCGTCGAAGACCGCGACGGCACCGTCGAGAACGCGCAGGTTGCGCTCCACCTCGACGGTGAAGTCCACGTGGCCGGGCGTGTCGATGATGTTGATGGTGTGGTCGACGTCGTCGACCGCCCAGTGGACGGTGGTCGCGGCAGACGTGATCGTGATGCCGCGCTCCTGCTCCTGTTCCATCCAGTCCATGGTGGCTGCGCCCTCATGGACTTCACCGATCTTGTAGTTGACACCGGTGTAGTACAGGATCCGCTCGGTGGTTGTGGTCTTGCCCGCGTCGATATGGGCCATGATCCCGATGTTCCGGACCTTGGCCAGGTCTACGCCGGTCTGAGTAGCCACTTCTCGCGTCCTCGTGTCTCGTACGTGGTGCTGGTCTTACCAGCGGTAATGGGCAAAGGCCTTGTTGGACTCCGCCATCTTGTGCGTGTCCTCGCGCTTCTTGACGCTCGCGCCAAGGCCGTTGCTCGCGTCGAGCAGCTCGTTCATCAGCCGCTCGGTCATGGTCTTCTCACGCCGCTGCCGGGCGTACAGCACGAGCCAGCGGAGCGCGAGGGTGGTGCTGCGCGCCGGGCGCACCTCGACGGGCACCTGGTAGGTGGCACCGCCGACACGCCGGCTGCGGACCTCAAGGGTCGGCTTGACGTTGTCGAGCGCACGCTTGAGCGTCACGACTGGGTCGTTGCCGCTCTTGTCGCGGCACCCCTCCAGGGCGTCGTACACGATGCTCTGAGCGATCGACCGCTTGCCGTCGAGCAGGACCTTGTTGACCAGCGAAGTGACCAGCGGCGAGTTGTACACCGGGTCAGCGATCAGCTGGCGCTTGCCTGCGGGGCCCTTGCGAGGCATCTCAGCTCTTCTCCTTCTTCGCGCCGTAGCGGCTGCGTGCCTGCTTCCGGTTCCGGACACCCTGGGTGTCCAGAGACCCCCGAATGATCTTGTACCGAACACCCGGGAGGTCCTTAACACGGCCACCGCGCACGAGCACGATCGAGTGCTCCTGCAGGTTGTGTCCGACACCGGGGATGTAGGCCGTGACCTCGATCCCGCTCGTCAGCCGGACACGAGCCACCTTGCGCAGCGCGGAGTTGGGCTTCTTGGGCGTCGTCGTGTAGACGCGCGTGCAGACGCCGCGGCGCTGCGGGCTTCCTTTAAGCGCCGGCGTCTTGTTCTTGGTCACCTTGTCCTGGCGGCCCTTGCGGACCAGCTGCTGGATCGTGGGCACCGCGTCTCCGTCTTCCTCGTACAAGTCGTTTGCTGGGTTTGCCGCGTGTTCGCGCGGCCAGCCGATCACAGCCATCCTGCGGCCGTGACCTGCCGTTTCGCTTCTGTCTCCGACCCCCGTGGTCGGGCGTGTCGCACACACCCGCCCGCCCCAGCCTCGAAGGCCAGATGAACTCAGGGAGTCGAATCCGCACCGCACGCTGACTTCGGGCCGGTCACCCTGTGGGCGAGGCACCGAGCTCGGCGTGCACGCACGTTGAACCCGCGAACCGCGGGCACGAAGGAAGAGACTACCCAACACCCGCGCATGGGTCAAAACAAGGGCCGACCGCACCGGCGTGGCGCGGCGTGCCGAGGTACAACGACAGAATGCCGACGGTTTGTTCCGCCGGCATTCTGCTCATGTATCCGGTAGGGAAGCAACCCGCCCGTCACTCAGGCGATCACAGACCAGGACAAGACCACAACAGGATGACCAGCACGACCGCGCCGGCGCCGAGGCCGATCCACAGCTTCTGCCGCGATTCGCCGCCGTCGGCCGGGCTGTGACGACTGGCCATAGCCCGGATAGCCGCCCTGCTGCTGGCCGTACGCCGCGGGCTGCTGGCCGTACCGCGGCTGCTGACCGTAGCCCTGCTGGCCATAGCCCTGCTGCTGACCATAACCCTGGCCGTACTGCTGCTGGCCCTCCGGCGACTGCCCCTGCTGTGACGGTTGCTGGCCCGGCTGCGCGGACTGGCCCTGCCGCCCCGCCTGGCCCTGGGGATACTGCTGCTGCCCGTAACCCTGCTGGCCATATTGCTGCTGGCCGTAGCCCTGGCCATAACCCTGCTGGCCGTAGCCCTGCTGCGGCGGGCTCTGCTGCTCGCCGTACGACGGCTGACCGGACTCTTGTCCCGACTGGCCCGGCTGGCCCGGTCGTCCCTGCGGGCCGCCGTACGCCGGGTAGCCGCCGCTGCCCTGGTCGCCGCCCGGAGCGGCCCACGATTGCTGGCCCTGCTCCGACTGCGGCGGGGAGTACGGCGACTGCTCGCCCGCGACGGTGGGTGCCGCGTACGACGAGTCGTAGGGCGACGCCGGCTCGTACGGCGCGGACGGCTCATAGGGAGACGACGGCTCGTAGGGTCCCGAGGACTCCTGCGAGGACGACTCGGGCTTCGGCGTGGACGACGGCGCCTCGAAGGCGGTCGTCGACATGTCGCTCGCGTGGCCGCTGTCGGCCCCGCCGTCGGACCGGCCGTACGCGGGCACGTCCTCGTCGAACCGGCCCGAGCGGCGGCGCCCGTGCCGGGTGGCGGCACGAGCATGGTGCGCTCCGCGCCGCCCGACTCGTCGCGTTCGTCGGCGGCCTTGTCCTCCTGCGGCGGGCCGAAGCCCGGCACGACGTCCTCGACCGGTGCCTCGCCGCCGTAGGTCGGCTCGTACTCGCCGGTCGACGAGCTGCGCGGCAGGGAGGCGTCGAGCATGGTCGAGGGCGCTTCGTACTCGTCATCCGCGCCGGGACGCGAGCCGAACGACAACGGCGGCTGCTGCTCGCCGGTGCCGCCGGAGTAGGCGGCGGGCGCGCGCGAGCCGAGGTCCTCCGCCGCCGTCGATCCGGACTCGCCGGGCGCGGTGGTCGGGGTCGGCGGCGAATACGGCACGTCCTCGGCCGGCTTGTCGCCGTACGCGGGCGACCCGGCGCGCCGTAGGACGGCGGGCCGCCGTACTGGGGCGGCGCGTAGCCGGGCTGACCGTAGGGGCCCTGCTCGCCGTAGGACTGCTGGGGGTAGCCCGGCTGCGGGGGCGCCTGGCCGTAGGGCTGCTGGGAGTAGGGCGGCGGCTGCTCGCCCGCGGGCTGGCCGTAGGGCTGCTGACCGTAGGGCCCCGGCTGTCCCGGCTGGCCGTACGGCTGGGACCCCGCTGTGTGCTCCGGAGACTGCCCGTAGGACGGCGGCTCGCCCGGCTGGGGGTAGGACGGCGGGCCGCCCGGCTGCCGACCGTAGGACGGCGGAGGCTGCTCCGCGGGCTGGCCGTACGGCTGCTGACCATAGGGCTGGCCGTAGGGCTGCTGGCCGTACGGCTGCTGCGGCGGCTGACCGGGCTGGCCCGGCTGGGTGTACGGCGGCTGCTGGGTGTACGGCTGCTGGCCGTAGGGCGCCGGCTGGCCGCCGTAGGGCGACTGGCCGTACGCGGGCGGCTGCTCGGACGGCGGAGCGTACGGCGGGGGCTGCTCGCCGGGCGGGCCGTACGGGGACTGCTCGCGTGCAGCGCCGTAGGTGGGCTGCTCGCCGGGGCTGCCGTACGGCGATTGCTCTCCGGGAGGGCCGTACGGCGACGGGCCGCCGGGGGGCGGATAGCCGCCCGGACCCGGGGAGTACGGCGGCGGCGCCTGCTCGCTGGGCGGCGGGCTCGTGTCGCCGCCGGCCACGGGAGTGCCCGGATCGGACGTCACCTGCGGCGTGGAGGGCGCGGGCGGCGAGGTGGGCGGCGTGGTCGGGCGGCGGTGCGCGCCGAACACCACGGTGCGGCCCGACTCGAGGACGTCCGGCGGGACGTCGTCGATCGACCTCGGCTGCGGCTCCTGCGACGAGGTGCCCGGCCCCGATTCCTGACCGGCCGGCGCGTCGTCTCGGCCGGCGGGCGGCGGGGGCGGTTCGGACGAACCCTGGTCATCAGGCAATGGCCAGTGTGATCCCTGGCCGCCGTTCTGCTCGGTCATCGTCGGGCTCCTTCAGCGCCGATGCCGCCGGCGGCCTGCCGCCCGCAGTGCATAACTTCCCTCGGAGGCGCGTGGCGCATCTGGGGACCTCCGAGTCTGTCATCGACCACACCCGGCAGTAACGTCCGCCGGTATACCCTTCGCCCCAGCCTGCCGTGATGACCGGCCTTACCGCAAATCCCGGCGGGTGACCAATCTTCCGAACATGGCCAGGGGCCGCCTCCCGAACTACTGGGAAACGGCCCCCGGACTGGGTTTTTCAGCGGTTGTACTGACCGAAGTCGTACTCCTCCAGCGGGACCGCCTCGCCGGAGCCCTGGCCGAAGGCGTACTCGGCGCCCTCGTCGTAGGACCCGACGGAGTAGACGGCCGCCTTGGCCTCCTCGGTCGGCTCCACCCGGATGTTGCGGTACTGCGGCATGCCAGTGCCGGCCGGGATCAGCTTTCCGATGATGACGTTCTCCTTCAGGCCGACCAGCGGGTCGGACTTGGCGTGGATCGCCGCGTCCGTGAGCACCCGCGTCGTCTCCTGGAAGGAGGCCGCCGACAGCCACGACTCGGTGGCCAGCGACGCCTTCGTGATGCCCATGAGCTGAGGCCGGCCGACGGCGGGCTGGCCGCCCTCGGAGACGACGGCGCGGTTGAGCTCCTCGAACCGCGGCCGCTCGATCAGCTCGACACCGGGCAGCATGTCGGTGTCGCCGGACTCCAGCACCTGGACCCGCTTCAGCATCTGCCGAACGATGATCTCGATGTGCTTGTCGTGGATCGACACGCCCTGGGACCGGTAGACCTCCTGCACCTGGTCGACCAGGTGCAGCTGGACCGCACGCGGGCCGAGGATGCGCAGCACCTCATGCGGGTTGATCGCACCCTCGATGAGCTGCTGGCCGACGTAGACGTGGTCGCCGTCCTTGATCTTCAGCCGCGACCGCATCGGCA
This sequence comes from uncultured Actinomycetota bacterium, assembly GCA_963799975.1. GTDB lineage: Bacteria > Actinomycetota > Actinomycetes > Streptosporangiales > Streptosporangiaceae > Actinoallomurus. The sequence goes on from CAWCZF010000008.1 coordinate 18,808, forward strand.
CCGGGTAGGCGATCTCCTCGGCGCCGTCATCCGGGATGACCACGATCTTGCGGGTCTTCTCGGTCTCGTCGATGCGGATCTGGCCGGCGACCTCGCTGATCGGGGCGACACCCTTGGGGATGCGCGCCTCGAACAGCTCCTGGACACGCGGCAGACCGTGCGTGATGTCGATGCCCGCCACACCGCCGGTGTGGAAGGTACGCATCGTCAGCTGGGTGCCGGGCTCGCCGATCGACTGGGCCGCGATGATGCCGACCGCCTCGCCGACGTCCACGAGCTTGCCGGTGGCCAGCGAACGGCCGTAGCACATCGCGCAGACACCGATCTTGGACTCGCAGACCAGCGCGCTCCGCGTACGGACCTCGGCGACGCCCACCTCGATGAGACGGTTGAGTACGACATCGGTGAGGTCGGTGCCGCCCGGGTAGATGAGCGAGCCGTCGACCTCGATGTCCTCGGCGATGTTGCGCCCGGCGAGGCTGTTCTCGGAGTTCGCGATCTTGGTCAGGGAGCCGTTGGACCCCTTGTTCGCGATCGCGAACTTGATCGTGCGCTCGGTGCCGCAGTCGTCCTCGCGGACGATGACGTCCTGCGCGACGTCGACCAGACGACGGGTGAGGTAGCCCGAGTCGGCGGTACGCAGAGCGGTGTCGGCCAGGCCCTTGCGGGCGCCGTGCGTGGCGATGAAGTACTCGACCACGGACAGGCCCTCGCGGAACGAGGACTTGATCGGCCGCGGGATGGTCTCACCCTTGGGGTTGGAGACCAGGCCGCGCATGCCGGCGATCTGCCGTACCTGGAGCGGGTTGCCTCGGGCACCGGAGTTGACCATCATCCAGACCGGGTTGGTCTTGGGGAAGGCCGCCTCCATGTCCTTGGCGACGTCGGCCGTCGCGTGGGTCCAGATCTCGATGAGCTCCTGACGGCGCTCGTCGTCGGTGATCAGACCGCGGTCGTACTCCCGCTGCACCTTGTCGGCGCGCTTCTCGTACGTCGCCATGATCTCCGCCTTGTTCGGCGGGGCGATGACGTCGTCGATGGCGATGGTCACACCGGACCGGGTCGCCCAGCGGAAGCCGGTGTCCTTCAGCGCGTCGAGCGCGTTGGCCACGTCGACCTTCGGGTACGTCTCGGCCAGCTCGTTGACGATCACCGAGAGCTGCTTCTTGCCGACCTCGTAGTTGACGAACGGGAAGTCGGCGGGCAGCGCCTCGTTGAACAACAGGCGGCCGAGCGTGGTCTCGAGGCGGTACGGCTGCCCCTCCTCGTAACCCTCCGGCGGGGTCCAGCCGCGCGGCGGCGGGACGTCCTTGACCCGGACCTGGACCGTGGCCTGAAGGTCCAGGTCGTTGCGGTCGTAGGCCATGATCGCCTCGGAGAGGGTGCTGAACGTACGGCCTTCGCCGTCCGCCCCGTCCTTCTCCGTGGTGAGCCAGAACAGGCCGATGACCATGTCCTGGGTCGGCATGGTGACCGGCTTGCCATCGGACGGCTTGAGGATGTTGTTGGTCGAGAGCATCAGGATGCGCGCCTCGGCCTGGGCCTCGGCCGACAGCGGCAGGTGCACGGCCATCTGGTCGCCGTCGAAGTCCGCGTTGAACGCGGTGCAGACGAGCGGGTGGATCTGGATGGCCTTGCCCTCGACCAGCTGCGGCTCGAACGCCTGGATGCCGAGACGGTGCAGCGTCGGTGCGCGGTTGAGCAGCACCGGGTGCTCGGTGATGACCTCTTCGAGCACGTCCCACACGGCCGGGCGAGCCCGCTCGACCATGCGCTTGGCGCTCTTGATGTTCTGTGCGTGGTTGAGGTCGACCAGCCGCTTCATCACGAAGGGCTTGAAGAGCTCCAGCGCCATCTGCTTGGGCAGGCCGCACTGGTGAAGCCGGAGCTGCGGGCCGACCACGATGACCGAACGGCCGGAGTAGTCGACGCGCTTGCCCAGGAGGTTCTGCCGGAACCGGCCCTGCTTGCCCTTGAGCATGTCGGACAGCGACTTGAGCGGACGGTTGCCGGGCCCGGTGACGGGCCGGCCGCGGCGGCCGTTGTCGAACAGCGCGTCGACGGCCTCCTGAAGCATCCGCTTCTCGTTGTTGACGATGATCTCGGGCGCGCCGAGGTCGAGCAGCCTCTTCAGCCGGTTGTTCCGGTTGATGACCCGTCGGTACAGGTCGTTGAGGTCGCTCGTGGCGAACCGGCCACCGTCGAGCTGCACCATCGGGCGCAGGTCCGGCGGGATGACCGGAATGCAGTCCAGCACCATGCCCTGCGGGCTGTTGCGGGTGTTGAGGAACGCGGAGACGACCTTGAGGCGCTTGAGCGCGCGGGCCTTCTTCTGGCCCTTGCCGCTGCGGATGATCTCCCGCAGCCGCTCGGCCTCCTCGTCGAGGTCGAAGTTCTGCAGGCGCTTCTGGATCGCCGCGGCGCCCATGCCGCCCTCGAAGTAGCGGCCGAAGCGGTCGCGCATCTCGCGGTACAGCAGCTCGTCGCCCTCGAGGTCTTGGACCTTGAGGTTGCGGAAGCGGTTCCACACCTCGTCCAGGCGGTCGAGCTCGCGCTGGGCGCGGTCGCGGATCTGCTTGATCTCGCGCTCGGCGGCCTCACGCACCTTGCGGCGCTGGTCGCCCTTCGCCCCCGCGGCCTCGAGCTCGGCGAGGTCCTGCTCGAGCTTCTTCTGCCGTGCCTCGATCTCGGCGTCGCGGCGCTGCTCGATCTGCTGGCGCTCGACGGAGATCTTGGCCTCGAGCGAGGGCAGGTCGCGCTCGCGCGAGTCGGTGTCGACCCACGTGATCATGTAGGCCGCGAAGTAGATGATTTTCTCAAGGTCCTTGGGCGCCAGGTCCAGGAGGTATCCCAAGCGGCTGGGCACGCCCTTGAAGTACCAGATGTGCGTGACCGGCGCGGCCAGCTCAATGTGGCCCATCCGCTCACGACGCACCTTGGCGCGGGTCACCTCGACGCCGCAGCGCTCACAGATGATGCCCTTGAAGCGGACGCGCTTGTACTTACCGCAGTAACACTCCCAGTCGCGGGTCGGACCGAAGATCTTCTCGCAGAAGAGCCCGTCCTTCTCTGGCTTGAGCGTCCGGTAGTTGATGGTCTCTGGCTTCTTTACCTCGCCGTGCGACCACTGCCGGATGTCGTCTGCCGTCGCCAGGCCGATCCGCAGCTCGTCGAAGAAGTTGACGTCGAGCACTTTGTTAACCAGTCCCCTGCTGTCGTATGCCGTTCCCAGGTCGCGGGCACCGGGCCGTACGCTCTCGCGCCGGCCCGGTGGTCCGCTCGCTAGACCTCTTCGACACTGCTCGGCTCACGCCGGGACAGGTCGATGCCGAGCTCCTCCGCTGCGCGGAAGACGTCCTCGTCGGTGTCACGCATCTCGATGGACATGCCGTCGCTGGAGAGCACCTCGACGTTGAGGCACAACGACTGCATTTCCTTGATCAGCACCTTGAAGGACTCTGGGATGCCCGGCTCAGGGATGTTCTCGCCCTTGACGATGGCCTCATAGACCTTCACTCGGCCGAGAACGTCGTCGGACTTGATGGTGAGCAGCTCCTGGAGGGCGTAGGCGGCGCCGTACGCCTCCAGTGCCCAGACCTCCATCTCACCGAAGCGCTGGCCGCCGAACTGTGCCTTACCGCCGAGCGGCTGCTGGGTGATCATGGAGTACGGGCCGGTCGAACGAGCGTGGATCTTGTCGTCGACCAGGTGGAGCAGCTTCAGAATGTAGATGTAACCGACCGCGATCGGGTCCTTGAAGGGCTCACCGGTGCGGCCGTCGAACAGCCGCGCCTTGCCGGTCTTTTGCACCATGCGCTCGCCGTCGCGGTTCGGCATGGTGCTGTCGAGCAGCTCGGTGATCTCTTCCTCGCGCGCACCGTCGAAGACCGGCGTGGCGACGTTGGTGCCGGGATCGGCACTGTCGGCCCCGATGGCCTTGAGCTGGCGCTTCCACTCGGCGTCGTCCCCGTCGACCTTCCAGCCGCGACTCGCGACCCACCCGAGGTGGGTCTCCAGCACCTGGCCGACGTTCATCCGGCCCGGCACGCCGAGCGGGTTGAGCACGATGTCGACCGGGGTGCCGTCCTCCAGGAACGGCATGTCCTCGACCGGCAGCACCTTGGAGATGACGCCCTTGTTGCCGTGGCGGCCGGCCAGCTTGTCACCATCGGTGATCTTGCGCTTCTGTGCCACGTAGACGCGGACCAGCTCGTTCACGCCCGGAGGGAGCTCGTCGCCCTCTTCCCGGCTGAACACGCGAACACCGATGACCTTGCCGGACTCGCCGTGCGGAACCTTCAGCGAGGTGTCGCGGACCTCACGGGCCTTCTCGCCGAAGATGGCGCGCAGGAGGCGCTCCTCCGGGGTCAGCTCGGTCTCGCCCTTGGGCGTGACCTTGCCGACCAGGATGTCGCCCGTGGTGACCTCGGCGCCGATGCGGATGATGCCGCGCTCGTCCAGGTCGGACAGGACCTCTTCGGAGACGTTCGGGATGTCCCGGGTGATCTCCTCCGGCCCCAGCTTGGTGTCGCGGGCGTCGACCTCGTGCTCCTCGATGTGGATCGAGGAGAGGACGTCGTCCTGCACCAGGCGCTGGCTGAGGATGATCGCGTCTTCGTAGTTGTGGCCCTCCCACGGCATGAAGGCCACCAGGAGGTTCTTGCCGAGCGCCATCTCGCCGTTGTCGGTGCACGGGCCGTCCGCGACGACCGTGCCGACCTCGACCCGCTGGCCCTCGTACACGATGGGCTTCTGGTTGAAGCACGTGCCCTGGTTGGAGCGCTTGAACTTGGCGACACGGTAGGTCGTACGCGTGCCGTCGTCGTTCATCACCGTGATGTAGTCGGCGGAGACCTCCTCGACGACACCGGGCTTTTCGGCCGCGATGACGTCGCCGGCGTCGGTCGCCGCGCGGTATTCCATGCCCGTGCCGACCAGCGGAGCCTCGCTGCGCAGCAGCGGCACCGACTGGCGCTGCATGTTCGAACCCATGAGCGCGCGGTTGGCGTCGTCGTGCTCGAGGAACGGGATCATCGCCGTCGCGACCGACACCATCTGGCGCGGCGAGACGTCCATGTAGTCGACGTCGGCCGGCGGGATGAACTCGATCTCGCCGCCCTTCCGCCGGACCAGGACGCGATTTTCCTTGAAGTCGCCGTTGTCCTCGATCGGCGTGTTCGCCTGCGCGACGACGTGGCGGTCTTCCTCGTCCGCGGTGAGGTAGTCGATCTGCTCGGTGACCCGGCCGTCGACGACCTTGCGGTACGGCGTCTCGATGAAGCCGAAGGAGTTGACCCGGCCGTAGGAGCTCAGCGAGCCGATCAGGCCGATGTTCGGGCCTTCCGGCGTCTCGATCGGGCACATGCGGCCGTAGTGCGACGGGTGAACGTCACGGACCTCCATGCCCGCGCGCTCACGTGACAGACCGCCCGGGCCGAGGGCCGACAGACGCCGCTTGTGCGTCAGGCCCGCGAGCGGGTTGGTCTGGTCCATGAACTGCGAGAGCTGGCTGGTGCCGAAGAACTCCTTGATGGAGGCGACGACCGGCCGGATGTTGATGAGCGTCTGCGGCGTGATGGCCTCGACGTCCTGCGTGGTCATCCGCTCGCGGACGACACGCTCCATCCGGGCCAGACCCAGGCGCACCTGGTTCTGGATCAGCTCGCCGACCGTACGGAGACGGCGGTTGCCGAAGTGGTCGATGTCGTCGGTCTCGACCGGCACGTTGCGGCCGGCCGGGGCGGTCATCTCCTCCTCGCCGGCGTGGAGCCGTACGAGGTAGTCGATGGTCGTGACGATGTCGTCCTCGGTCAGCGTGCCCTGCGAGAGCTCCAGGTCGACGCCGAGCTTCTTGTTGACCTTGTAGCGGCCGACCTTCGCGAGGTCGTAGCGCTTCGGGTTGAAATAGAGGTTCTCCAGCAGCGTCTGCGCGGACTCCTTGGTCGGAGGCTCGCCCGGGCGCAGCTTGCGGTAGATGTCGAGCAGGGCGTCGTCCTGCCCGGTGGTGTGGTCCTTCTCCAGGGTGATCCGCATCGACTCGTAGTCGCCCCAGCGCTCGAGGATGCGGGCGTCGTCCCAGCCGAGCGCCTTGAGCAGAACGGTGACGCTCTGCTTGCGCTTGCGGTCGATGCGAACGCCGACATTGTCACGCTTGTCGACCTCGAACTCGAGCCATGCACCCCGGGAGGGGATCACCTTGCAGCCGAAGATGTCCTTGTCGGACGTCTTGTCCAGCGCCCGGTCGAAGTAGACCCCGGGCGAGCGGACGAGCTGTGAGACGACGACACGCTCGGTGCCGTTGATAATGAAAGTGCCCTTCGGGGTCATGAGCGGGAAGTCACCCATGAACACCGTCTGGCTCTTGATCTCCCCCGTGGAGTTGTTGATGAACTCCGCCGTGACGAACATCGGGGCGGAGAAGGTCATGTCCTTGTCTTTGCACTCCTCGACGGAGTACTTCGGCGGCTCGAACCGGTGATCCCGGAACGAGAGGGACATGGTGCCGGAGAAGTCTTCGATGGGACTGATCTCTTCGAAGATCTCCTCAAGTCCCGACTGTGTCGGGACATCCTTACGACCGGCCTGCTGGGCCGCATCGACCCGGGCCTTCCACCTCTCGTTACCGAGCAACCAGTCAAAGGACTCGGTCTGCAGCGCGAGGAGATCCGGAACTTCCAGAGGCTCCTTGATACGCGCAAAAGAAACGCGGTTCGGACCGGTTGCGGTAGTCGAGGCGTTGCGCGAGGCTGCCAAGAGTGGTCCTTCCGAGGGCTCGCGGCGGACTGACGACGCGCACGCCAGACGATCCACGTCCGAAAACCGTGCAAGAGGGACTCTCGACGGACTCTCGAAGTTGTGGATAGTAGAGGGCAGCGCAAAGGGGCAGTGTAGCTGAAGGCTACACCGCTGGCAAGCGCACCACCGCAGTATGCATCACAGTTGCTCCGCAGCATCGCTCGTCAGCGGCCCCACGTCAAGACTAGACATGGACATTTCGCCCGCTCATCGGGCGTGACGAAGGCCATAGTTTAGGTGATGGTCGGCTGACGTCCAAATCTCAGCACCTGGACATGTCACAACACGTACTGGCACGGGGCTGCAGAGGGGTCGCGTCCCGGAACTCCGGGGCGAACCACCCACCGCGCGCCGGGTCGAGGGGAGCCCGCCTCGTCGGTCCCGGCGCCACCGCGCGGCGGCGCGGGAGAGGTCGCCCGCGAACAACCGTCGGCTCATCTGGGCCCCGCCGCCCTCCTAGTGCTTCTTCGACGGTTTGGTCGAGGGCTTGGCCGTGGGCTTGGCCGAGGGCTTGCCGGAGGGGGCCGGGGTGCTCGAGGCCGGCGGCGGTGCGGTCATGCGCGGGCCGTCGATCAGCCATTTTCGGCCGACCTTCCGTAGCTGGAACCGCGGCCAGGACGTGTCGACCTGAGGCTCCTTGTGCGCCGCGTTCACCGAGATCATCTTCACGAACAGCACGACCTCGACGCGGGTCGGGGTCGCGTCCGTCACTCCGGTCACCTGGACCTGGGTGAGCGCCTGCGTCTGGCTCTTGTCCACCGACGGGCGGAAGATCCTCCAGTAGTCGTCGAACGACCGCGCCATGCCCGGGGTCATCTCCGACCTGGCCTTGCTCAGGTCGTAGTCGAGTGTGCGGAAGTTGTACGACAGCACGTCCTTCGCCTCGGACTGGGCGGCCGCGGCGCCGTCCTCACGTGCGCGTTCGACGGCCCGGTCGTGTGCGCTCTGGTGCCACAGCGCGACGCAGCCCACCGCGGGCACCAGGCACGCGCACGCCAGCACGGCCAGCGCCCGCGTCGCGCCCCGGCGGTCCGGCGGCGTTTCCGGCTCGTCCGCTGGGGGTTCGCGTCGCCGCCGCCGCGCCGCCGCGGCCTCCTGACTGCGGCGCTTCGCCTCGCTCCGCCGCGTCCCGGATCTGGTCTCCACGGTCACTGGAGACCGCCCATGCCCGAGACCTTCCAGTGGCCGCCGCGCTTGGTGAGCTGCACCTGCGCGCTCGCCCACGACGACACCGGGGTCCTCACCTGCGCGGACTGCGAGGTGCGCTTCACCGTCACCATGACCTCGGCCGAGGCAGAACTGATGTTGATCACTCCGGACGCGTAGACGACGGCACTGGAGACGAGCTGGTTCCCGACCACGGTCTGCTTCCAGCTCGAACCGAGCTGCTGGACCGCCTGCGCCTTGAAGCCGCCGTCGAGGTCGGCGTACACACGCTGGGCGTCCTGGTCGAAGGACTGGTAGCTGATCCCGAAGAAGTGCGTGACCACCCGCTGCGCGACGTCCTGCACCGCCGCGATGTCGGATCGCCGGGTGTCCGCGGCGTACGTGCGGTCGGCGAGGAAGCCCGCCCACACCGACAGGGCCACGAAGACCAGTCCCAGCGCGGCGAACGCCGCGCCCAGCCGGCCACCGCGCGTTCTCCGGCCGAGCATCGCCCCCAGCCGGCCGCCACGGCCGGCGTTCAGCCGACGATCGGGCTCAGCAGAAGCGTCTGCCATGAAGCGTCTCCTGTCAGTTGACTGACCTTGCCCAGCCGATAGCGCTTCCCGTCCGGCCCCGTGTAGACGCGGGTCCGCGGGTCATAGCCGGTGACGAACAGCGTCTGGAGCCCCGACGGAGACGCCGGAGCGCCCAGCGAGGACCCCGACGAACCTGACGAGCCCGACGCGGACGCCTGCTTCGCGCCGCCACCCGACGAGCCCGACGAGCCCGACGAGCCCGAGGTGTCCTGCGCGCCCGCGTAGCTGCGCTCGTACGGGAAGCCGGCGCCGGAGGTGGCCCCGGGCGGCAGCGTCGGGTACGGCGCCGCCGGAGGTGCGTTGCGCGACCCGCGTACGGCCGTCGCGGAGTCCTTCGGCAGCTTGCACGACGCCTTGGGGTTCACGCTCGCCGGCCGCGTGTCCTGCGGGTATCGCACCTTCGTGCTCTCGTACCCCTTGGTGCACACCGGCGGCGCGTTGACGTTGAGCTCCACGCCGAAGTGCACGGTGCCATCGCCGGGCGCCGCGGTGAACGCGCCGCCCACGATGAGCGGGTACGTCACCAGCATCTGCCGGAGCTGGGTGTAGCGCGAGGTCAGCACCTGCCCGGTCACCGCGCCGTTGGCCAGCAGCGTCGGCAGCGTGGGCTCCAGCCGCTCGAACAGGTCGTTGCCCTGGTCGAGCGCGCCCGGTGTGGTGTTCAGCAGCGAGCGCACGTCGCCGTCGCCGTGCTTGAGTTCGGTGGTCAGCGACGCCAGGTCGCGGGAGAACTCACGGAACGTCGGCCCCTCGTCGACCTGGGTGTCCAGCACTGTACGGCCGTTGTCGAGGAGCTGAATCGTCTCGGGGAGCGTGGCGTTCAGCGCGGTCAGGATCCGCTTGTTCGAGTCGAGCAGTGACTGGAGGTCAGGTGCGGTGCCCGACAGCCCCTTGTCAAGCTCGTCGATGACCGTCCCGAGGTCCTTCGGGTTGACCGTGCGTACGAGCGCGTCGACGTTGTGCAGCAGCTCGTACGTCTGGACGGGCAGGTGGGTGTGGTCGCGCGGGATGGTCTGGCCGTTCCGCAGCGAGGGTCCGTCGCCTGCCGGGCGCAGGTCGACGTACTGCTCGCCGACGCCGGACCGGTTGAGGATGTAGGCCTGCACGCCGTTGGCGGGGACCTTCTTGCCCCGGTCGATGCGCAGCTCGACGCGTACGCCGTCCTTGGTCAGGCGGAGCGGTCCCACCCGGCCGACGGTGACGCCGCGGTAGGTCACCTCGGCGTTCTGGAAGATCCCGCCGGAGTCGGCGAGGTCGAGGTAGACCTTGTAGCGCAGGTCCAGCACGCCCTGGCCCAGACCGATGATGTTGACCGCCGTGTAGGCCATCGTCACGGCCGTGATGACCGCGAAGATCAACAGCTGGATCTTGACTCCCCGCTTGATGATCACGTGGTGCCGCCTCTCAGCAGCGCGCCGAGGTCATCGCCGGGCGGCCCGCTCTGCATGCCGAGCGGCGGCAGGATCCCGCCGAGCCCGCCGTCGCCGCCTGAGCCGCCCGAGCCGGATCCGCCCGTACCGCCGCCACCGGCACCGCCCAGGCCGCCCGAGCCGCCGGACCCGCCCGTCGCAGGCAGCGGCAGCACGCCGAGCGGCGTGTCCGGGACGCCCGTACGCGGCGGCGGCAGGAGGTTCTGGAGCTTGTCGGCGGCCTTGGCGACCCCGGCGAGCGGCGTACCGGCCAGGAAGTTGTGCGCGATGTCGCCGACGTTGAGGTCGAGTGAGACGAAGAGGTTGCCGTAGTCGCCCTTGATCGCCTGGGAGACCGTCTGCGGGAACGGGAAGGTGAACAGGCCGCCCAGGATCTTGGGGATCACGTCGGCGGCCTTGTTGGTGTTGTCCAGGATCGTCTGGAGCGACCTGAGGTTGGCGACCGTGTCGCCCTGGGACCGGTTGATGATCCTCGTCGTCACCGTGCTCAGCTTGTCCATGTTGACGAGCAGCTTGGTGAGGTCCTTGCGCTGGGAGGCCAGCACCTTCACCGCCGGGCCGGTGCTGTCGATCGTGTCGGCGATCGTCTTGTTGTGCGCGGCGAGCGTGGCGGCCAGCTTGTCGACCTTGTCGATGGTCGTGACGATCTGGCCCTTCTGCTTGTCGAGGGTGCCGACGAAGGTGTCGAGCCGGCCCAGCACGTCGCGTAGCTGCACGGTGTGGCCCTGCAACGCGGCGTTCAGCTCGTGGTTGATCGTGGAGACCTGTTCGAGGCCGCCGCCGGTGACGAGCATCGACATCGCCGACAGGACCTCCTCGACCTCCGTGCTGCGCGAGGTGCGGTCGAGCGGGATCTTCGCGCCCGGCGCGAGCCGGCCCTGCGGCGTCTGGCCCTGCGGCGCGGAGAGCGCGACGAACTTCTCGCCGAGGAGGCTGGTCTGGGAGATGGCCGCGACCGCGTTGGCGGGCAGGTCGACCGAGCGGCGCAGTCGGCAGGTCACCACGGCCTTCCAGTCGTGCAGGTCGATCTTGGTGACCATGCCGACGGGTACGTCGTTGACCCGGCACTGCGACTGCGGGACGAGGTCCAGGACGTTCTCGAAGACCATCGTCACCTCGTACGGGTGTGAGCCGGTGTTCACGCCGCCGGGCAGCGGCAGCGAGGACACGCCCTTGAACGTGCAGCCCGACACGACGGCGCCGAGCGCGACCAGGAGGACCGCCGTACGCGCGCGGCCGCCGGTGTGCCGCCTCATGACCGGGCCTCCCCTTCGAGACGCGTGCTCAGTGGAAGATCGGCAGTGTGTCGTCGCCGCCGGGCGTCGCCGGGCGCGTGGACGGCGGCGCGACCGAGACCGGCAGCGGGATGAGATTCTGCAGGTATCCGTCGAACCAGCGGCCGTTCGAGGTCGCGTCCGCCGAGGTGGTGACGAACGGCCCGAGGGTGCGTACGGCGTTGGTCAGGTTGTCCTGGTTGCGCAGCAGGATGCCGACGACCTTGTGCAGCTGGGTCAGCGCCGGGTTGAGCGTGGCGCGGTTCTCCTCGACGGTCCCGGTGATCTGCTGGGAGAGGCCGACCGTGCCGGACAACAGCGAGCGGATCACCGCACGCCGGGCGTCGATCTCCTGGAGGAGCAGTGAGCCGTCCGACACCAGCGCGGCCAGGTCGCCGCTGCGGTCGGCGAGCAGTTGCGTGACGTTGCGTGAGTGGGCGAGGAGCCGGGTCAGCGAGTCGTCGCGCGAGGCCACCGCGCGCGAGACCGTCCGCAGCCCCGCCAGCGTCCCGCGTACGTTGGCCGACGAGCCCTGCAACGTCTCCGCCAGCGTGTCGAACGCCTTGCCGAGCTGCGGCACGTCGATCCCCTGCACCTGACGGCTCAGGTCCTGTAGCGCGGGCACCACGTCGTAGGCCGGCGTCGTACGCGAGGCCGGGATCTCCGAGTGCGGCGACTGGCGTCCCGCGCCGGCGGGCTGGATCTCCAGGTAGTGCGCGCCCAGCAGGGTGCCGAGCTTGATCTGCGCCCGCGACCTCGGCCCGAAGCGCACGCGGCCGTCCACGGTGAAGACGACCTTCACGTGGTCGCGCTCCAGGCCCACCGCCGTGACCTTGCCGACCTTCACCCCGGCGACGCGTACGTCCTCGGCCGGCTTCAGCCCGCTCGCCTCGGTGAACGCCGCGGAGTACGTCGTACCGCCCTGGAAGCGCGTCAGGTTGAAGGAGAGGACCACGAGCAGGACCGCGGTCGCGATCCCCGCTAAGCCCATCCGCAGCGGATCCCGCTCCCGGAACGACCGCCTCATGGCCGCGCTCCCCTCTCTGCCCGGCCGGCGTCATGCCTTGCACCGCGCGTTCTCGTTCACGATCTGCGGAGTGTTGAAGGAGACCTTGCCGGGCAGCCCGATCTGCGCGTCCAGGCTGCACAGATAGAAGTTGAAGAAGGACCCGTAGGAGGCCACCCGGTCGAGCAGGGTGAAGTTGGTCGGCAGGGCCGCGAACGCCTTGTCGAGCTGCCCGCCGTTCTTGGCGAGGACCGCCGACAGCTTGCCGAGCGTGGCGATGTCGTTCTTCAGCGGCGGTCGCGCCTGCGTGAGCAGGCCGTTGGTCGCGCCGATGAGCTGGTCGACGCTGACGAGCGAGTCGCCGATCGCCTTGCGGTCGCCGGACAGGCCGGAGACGAGGGAGCGCAGGTCGACGATGAGCGAGGAGACCTCCTCGTCGCGCGCGTCGATGGTGCCGATGACGCGGTCGAGGTTGTCGATCACCCGGCCGATGACGGCGTCGCGGTCGCCGAGGGTCTGCGTCAGCGACGCGATGTGCGCGAGCAGCCCGTTGACCGTGCCGCCCTCGCCCTGGAGCACCTGGATGATCTCGTACGAGAGCTGGTTGACGTCCTGTGGCCGGATCGCGCGCAGCAGCGGACGGAAGCCGTTGAACAGCGCGGTGAGGTCGAGCGCCGGCTGCGTCTGCTCCTTGGGGATCAGGCCGTCCGGCGGCAGGTCGCCGCCCTGGCCGGTGCCCTCGGTGAGGGAGACGTAGCGCTGGCCCATGAGGTTGCGGTAGCGCAGCTGCGCCTGGGTGCTGCGCGGGAGATGCTGGGACTTGACCACCGAGACCGTCACCTGCGCCAGGTCGCCGTGGTAGAGCTTGATCGAGTCGACCTGACCCACGCGTACGCCCGCGATCCGTACCTCGTCGCCGGGGATCACGCCGGCCGCGTCGGTGAAGACCAGGCGATATCTCGTGGTCGCCACGAACTGGGTGTTGGAGATCGTGATCGCCAGCACGCCGGTGAAGAGCGTCGCGATCACCGCGAAGATGATCAGCTTGATGGCCGCCGAGGTCGTCTTCACCGGACCGTCACCAGCATTCCGCGTACGGCCGGGGCGTAGAGCAGGGCGGCGAGGTCGGACACCTGGTTCGACGGCGTGCCCATCGCGGGGCCCATCAGGCTCTTGAGCAGCGAGTCGTCGGAGGAGGCGCCGGGCTTGATCAGGACGCTCGACAGCGAGCGGCCGGCGCCGGCCCACCACTTGTCGTCCTCGGTGCCGTCGAGCGTCTGGTACTGCGGGAACGGCACCTTGGGGTTCGGCACGCCGTAGCAGCGAGGGTCGCGCTGGTCCTTGTTCGCCGGAGTGTCCAGCCCCGGCTTGTACGCGGGGCGCGGCTTGCTCAGCTCGATCGTGACGTGCACGCCCGGCTGACCGCCGCCCATGGCCTGGACCAGCCGAGGCTGGAGCTTGGCCATGCCCTGGAAGACGCACGGGATGGACGGGGAGTACCGCGCCACCAGCGCGAGCGCGCGCCGGTTGGCGAGCTGGGCGCCGACGAACCGCGGCTCGTTGTCCTCGGCGAACGGCGTCAGCTTGCCGGTCAGGTCGATGCCCTTGTCGAGAATGGACACCAGCTGCGGCTCCTTCACGACGATCGTCCGGTTGGTAACCTGGAGGTTCTGCATGATCGTGAGCAGGTCGGGCGCGGCGTCGTTCAGGTTGCCGGCCACCGTCGACAACTGACGCAGGTCGTGCACGATCGTCGGCAGGTGCGGGTTGAGTTGCTTGAGGTAGTCATCGGCCAGGTCGATGGTCTGCCCGATCTCCTCGCCGCGGCCCTGGAGCGCGGTGGCCAGCGCGTTGAGCGTGGCGTTGAGCTTCTCCGGCCGTACGGCGGTCAGCAGCGGCATGATGTCGTCGAGGAGCTGGGTTACCTCGACCGCGGTGGTCGACTTGTCCTGGGCGATGCGGTCGCCGTCCTTAAGGTGCGGCCCCGGGTTGTTCGCCGGCGGCACCAGGTCGACGTACTTCTCGCCGAACACCGTCTTGGGCAGCATGCGGGCCGAGGAGTTGTCCGGGATCAGCGCCGCCTTGCCGGGGTCGAGGGCGAGGTCGATGGCGGCGCCGGTCGGCGTCGAGCGGATGCCGCGCACCTCGCCGACGATCAGGCCGCGCACCTTGACGTCGGAGTGCGGGACGAGCTGGAGCCCGGCACGGTCGCTGTCGACCGTGACCCGGTCGACGGTCTTGAACGCCTGGTTGTACTGCGCGAGCATCAGCAGCACGAGCACGATCACGACGATCACGAACGCCAGCCCGTAGAGCCGGTAGCGCACGCGCGTCGCCAGCGAGCCACTTGAGGTCGCCGAACTCATGCGCCCTCCTCGGGATCACCCGTGCTCATCGCGACCTCACCTCTCAGCCCGCGATCCGTACGGTGGTCGTGGTCCCCCAGATCGCCATCCCCATGAGCAGGTCCACGACGTTGACGACGACGAGGCTCGTACGCACCGCGCGCCCGACCGCGACGCCGACGCCCGCCGGGCCGCCGCTCGCGTTGTAGCCGTAGTAACAGTGGATGAGCATGACGAGGATGGCGAAGACCAGCACCTTGCCGAAGGACCACAGCACGTCGTGCGGTGGCAGGAACAGATAGAAGTAGTGGTCGTACGTGCCGCTGGACTGGCCGAACGCCAGCGTGACGATGAGGCGCGTGGCGAAGAACGAGGCCAGCAGGCCGATGACGTAGAGCGGGATGACCGCGAGCATGCCGGCGACGAGCCGGGTCGTCACCAGGAACGGCAGCGACGGCACGCCCATGACCTCCAGCGCGTCGATCTCGTCGCTGATCCGCATCGCGCCGAGCTGTGCGGTGAAGCCGCAGCCGACCGTGGCCGACAGGGCGAGCGCGGAGACGGTCGGCGCCAGCTCCCGCGTGTTGAAGTAGGCCGAGACGAACCCGGCGAACGCCGCGCTGCCGATCTGGTTGAGCGCGTTGTAGCCCTGGAGGCCGACCTCGGTGCCGGTGAAGAACGTCATGAAGGCGACGATCGCGACGCTGCCCCCCATGACGGCCAGGCCGCCGGTGCCCAGGCTGACCTCGGCGAGCAGCCGGATGACCTCTTTCTTGTAGCGGACGAGCACCCGCCACACCCACGCGAAGGCGCGGACATAGAAGGCCATCTGGTGGCCGAAGTCCTCCAGGCGCTGCATCGGCGCGTCGACCACGCGTTTGGCGGTACGGAGCCCGCCGCGCGTCCCGGGGGCCATCACATCCCCTTCTGCGGCACGAGCTGGAAGTAGAGCGCGCTGAGCACGAAGTTCTCCACGAACAGCGCCATGGCGGCGATGACGACGGTCTGGTTGACGGCGTCGCCGACGCCCTTCGGCCCGCCGGAGGCGGTCAGGCCCTTGTAGGAGGCGACGAGCGCGGCGGTGACGCCGAACACCAGCGCCTTGATCTCCGCCTGGTAGAGGTCGGGAAGCTGGGCGAGCCCGCTGAAGGAGGACATGTACGCGCCGGGGGTGCCGCCCTGCAACATGACGTTGAAGATGTAGCCGCCCGAGATGCCGACCACCGACACGATGCCGTTGAGGAACAGTCCGACGAACGCGCAGGCGAACACCCGCGGCACCACGAGGCGGTGCAGCGGGTTGATGCCGAGCACCTCCATGGCGTCGATCTCTTCCCGGATCTTGCGCGCGCCGAGGTCGGCACAGATCGCCGAGCCGGCCGCCGCCGCGATCAGCAGCGCGGTCACGATCGGGCTGGCCTCGCGGACGATCGCCAGCACCGCGGTCGAGCCGGTCTGCGACTGCGCGCCGAGCTGCCGGATCAGGTTGCCGACCTGGAGCGACAGGATCGCGCCGAACGGGATGGCGACCATGATCGTGGGCGCCACCGTCACGCTGACGATGAACCACGCCTGCTGGATGAACTCCCGCCACTGGAACGGCCAGGTGAACATCGCGCGTACGGTGTCGAGCGACATCGCGAAGAACCGGCCCGGCTCGCGGAAGATCACGTTGACCGCGCCGTCCGCGACCGGTGCCAGCCTGCTCGGCCTCGGCTCGCGCTCGCCCTGCGGCTCGGGCTCGGGGTCGGACTCGGATCGGTCCAGAGCGTGGCTCACGCGCGGCCACCTCCGCCGACCGGAGTGCGCTCGGCGACGTAGCGGGGCCACTCCTCAAGCCAGTTGCGCCCGTTCTCGTCGATGAAGGACCCCTCCGGCGGGGTGACGCCGTGCTCCCGCAGCCACTCGCCGGGGGGCCGCTGGGCCGCGCGTATCCGGCCGTCGCCGGTCATGAGCTGCGGCGGGATGGGCGGCAGCGCGCCGGGGTCGTGCCCCATGCGTGCCTCGGCCTCCAGCTCGGAGACGTCCTTTTCCTCCGACATGCCGATCGGGCCGACCTTGCGTGCGTTGAGGAACTGGCGTACGACCGGCTCGGTGCTGGACAGCAGCATCTCGCGCGGCCCGAACATGACCAGCTCGCGGCGGAACAGCAGGCCGATGTTGTCGGGGACCGTACGCGCGGTGTTGATGTCGTGGGTGACGATGAGGAACGTCGCGTGGGTCTCGGCGTTCAGGTCGACGATGAGCTGGTTGAGATAGGCCGTGCGTACGGGGTCGAGGCCGGAGTCGGGCTCGTCGCACAGGATGATCTCCGGTTCGAGCACCAGCGCGCGTGCGAGGCCGGCGCGCTTGCGCATGCCGCCGGAGATCTCGCCGGGGAGCTTGCTCTCGGCCCCGAGCAGGCCGACCATCTCCATCTTCTCCATGACGATCCGCTTGACCACCGACTCGGACTTCTTCGTGTGCTCCCGAAGCGGGAAGGCGATGTTGTCGAAGAGGTTCATCGAGCCGAACAGGGCGCCGTCCTGGAACAGCACGCCGAACAGTTTGCGCGTCTCGTACAGGTCGTTCTCGCGCAGGCGCGGCATGTCGCGGTCGCCGATCCAGCAGTGGCCGCGATCGGGCTTGAGTAGCCCGACGAGCGTCTTGAGGAAGACCGACTTTCCGGTGCCCGACGGTCCGAGGAGAACGGAGATCTCTCCGGCGGGCAGGGTCAGCGTCACGTCCGCCCAGATGACCTGCCGTCCGAAAGACTTGGTCAGCCCGTCGACCCTGATTTCGACGCCCACTCGTCACCTTTCGTCCGGCCGGGGGTATCCGGTTCAACGAGCGAGTAACCGCCGAGTCACGGTGCCCTATCACTCAGCGCCACCGTAAGGTGGCTCCGCGGCTTCGCGTAAGCGTTCAACTACAGTAGCCGTATATCCCCTTATTTGAAGGGGCTCCCGCCAATACCGGGTCGCCGCGCCGACCTCGTGAGCGGATCGTTACTCAACCGTATGAGACTAGCCGTCCAACAAGCGCCTGTGAAGAGTGGCTCTGACAACGCGAAAGGGGCGGCCGTCCGGATGGACGGCCGCCCCTCGGTGTGGTGAGGCGTACGGCTACTTGACCGTCACCGAGGCGCCGGCCTTCTCAAGGGCCTCCTTGGCCTTCGCTGCCTGCTCCTTGTTGACCTTCTCCAGCAGCGCCTTGGGCGCGCCGTCGACGAGGTCCTTGGCCTCCTTGAGACCCAGGCTCGTGAGGGCGCGGACCTCCTTGATGACCTGGATCTTCTTGTCGCCGGCACCCTCGAGGATGACGTCGAACTCGTCCTGCTCCTCGGCGGCCTCGGCCGGGACGCCCGGGGCGACCGCGGCGGCGGCCGCGACGGGGGCGGCGGCCTTGACGTCGAAGGTGTCCTCGAACTGCTTCACGAACTCCGACAGCTCAAGGAGGGTCATCTCCTTGAAGGTGTCCAGGAGCTCGTCGGTGCTGAGCTTCGCCATGATGTTCTTCCTCCGTGTTGCTGTCGGCCCGATCGCGGGCCGCGTACGAAAAGGTCGCGTGCGACCGCGGGATCAGCCTTCGTCGGATGCTTCGGCGGCCGCTTCGGCCGGCGCCGCACCCTCGCTCTCGCTCTCGCGCTTGACCCGCAGGGCCTCGGCCAGCTGTGCGGCCTTGACCGGCAGGGCGTTGAAGGTGGCGGCGGCATTGCCCATCGTCGCCTTCATCGCACCCGCGAGCTTGGCGAGGAGGACCTCGCGCGACTCGAGGGAGGCGAGCTTGGTGATCTCCTCGGGCGTCATCGGCTTGCCGTCGAGGACACCACCCTTGATCACCAGATCCGGGTTGGCCTTGGCGAAGTCACGCAGGCCCTTGGCGGCCTCGACCACGTCTCCGCGGACGAACGCGATCGCGGACGGACCCTGGAGCAGCTGCTCAAGGGAGTCGGCGACCCCGGCCTCGCGAGCCGCGATCTTGGTCAGCGTGTTCTTCACCACGGCGAACCGTGCGTTCTCACCGAGGGACCGGCGCAACTCGCTGAGCTGCGCCACGGTGAGCCCGCGGTATTCGGTCAGCATTGCGCCGCTCGAGCTCTCGAAAGCATTCTTGAGCTCGGCGACCGCTGCCGCCTTGTCCGCTCTCGCCATGGGCCTCCTTCCACATGTACGCCGGTAAGGAAGGCCCGGGTAAAACAGGAAAGCCCCGCGCAGGTGCACGGGGCATGTGACGCGTGAAGCGTCCACGTCTCTGTGTGTCACCTGCGCTGGCCACCCGCTGTCGCGGGACCTTCGGCCACCCATGCGGGTGACGACCGGCGGTCTTCGGCAGACAAAAGAGTACGCGCCCGGGAGGGGTACTTCCAAATCGTTTCCCGGACGCGTACGTGGCGGTCGGCCGCTCAGCCGCTCGGCCGGCCGTTCAGTCGGCCGTTCAGTCGGCTGGTCAGCCGCTCGGCCGGTCAGCCGGGGACGTTCGCCCCGGCGCCGCTCTTGAGCTTGGCGCCGTCCGCGACCTCGCTCTGCGGGGGTGCCGAGATCGAGACCGGGACGTTGAAGCCGGTGTAGTTCATCGTGGTGTTGACCTGCGTCTTCGCTCCGGGCGGCGTGGCCATCGTGATCTTTCGCGGCAACTGCTTGCCGTCGATCCACGCGTTGAAGTCGAGCTTGTCGAGGCCGGCCTGGGTGAAGAGCTTCTGCGCCTGGGCCTTCTGGTCGGCGTCCAGCTTGGCCAGCGCGTCGTTCAGCATGAACGTGCCCTTGTAGTGGGTGGTCGAGACGCCGTCGACGGTCTCCTTGCCGACCGAGCGCACGTCCTTGGAAGCGGTGAGCATCTTGCCGTTGAGCGAGGGGTCCACCTGACGGCCCTGGCTCTCCATGCCCTGCACGTCGATGCCGGTGGACTTGCTCAGGTCGCTGAGGGAGAAGCCGACCCACGGCTTGCCGGTCTGGCCCGCGAGCGCGGGGACCTTGATGTAGATCTTGTCGCCGATGAGGATCTCGCTGAAACCGGCGGTCGACTTGCCGGCGATCGTGGCCGAGGGCACGTCGAACTTCATCGCCGGGTCCGGCTTCAGCCGGAACGCCATGGTGCCCTTGAGGTTGGTCTCCTGTCCGGAGAGGACGGTGGAGGTGGACAGCGTGGCGCGGAAGGACTTCAGGTCGCCGGTCTGCTGCGACGCCTTCTCCAGCGCCGTCTGCGCGGCCGTGAGATGGACGCCGCTCGACGGACTGTCGCTTCCGGACGCCTTGTCGCTCTTGCCGGCGTCCGCACGGCACGCCGTGAGCGACGCCGTGAGCGCCAGCCCGGCGGCGGCGCCTGCCACATATCGACTGACCCTGGCTGTCATCGAGTTTCCTCCAAGTTGATGCAACGGCTCCTGATGGAGACTCGCTCTGTGGTGTTGGACGCCTCTTTCGAGGTGTTCGGTTCGTACCTGGAGAAAAGTCCTTCAAACGACACGTCCCGTGACATCGGTCACGGGACGCGGTTTTCTGCTCCGAAAATGGCTGGTCAACTAGTGAGCCTGACCACCGACCAGGTTTTTGAGCTGATTGCCGTCCGTCACCTCGCTCGCCGGAGGCGCGCTCACCGAGAACGACTTGTTGTAGTCGCTGAAGATCATCGTGGAGGCGGCGGTGCCCTTGTCGGCGGCGACCTTGGTGACCAGCTTGCGCGGCAGGCTGTCCTTGCCGACCCACAAGTCGAAGGTCACCTTGTTTGCGCCGGACCGCTGGTAGAACTGCTTGAACGCCTGCTGGGCCTTCGGGTCGAGCTTGCCGGCCTGCTCGGGGGTCAGCGTGCCCGCGTAGTGGGTGGTCGCCGCGCCGTCGATGCTCTCGCTGCCGACCCGGCGCACGTCCTTGGAGCCGGTGAAGATCTTCGTCTGCTCCGCCGGGTTGGCGCGCTTGATCACGCCGTCGAGGTCGATGCCGGACTGCTGACCCGCCTGGGAGACCGAGAACCGCACCCACGGTTTGCCGCCGGCGAACTGCGCGAGCTGCGGCGGAACCTTGGCGTAGAAGTTGTCGCCGAGCAGGATCGCGCGCTCGCCGCCCGGGAGCGACTGCCCGTGCACGCTCGCGGAGTCGAGGGTGCCGGTGGCGGCCACGTCCGGCTTGAGGCGGATCTGGATGGTGCCGCGCAGCTTCGCCGCCGCCGCGCCTGTGCCGCCGGCCGTGATGGCGACCTTGTAGGAGCTGACGTCGGACGTCTTCTGCGACGCCAGTGCGAGGGCTTGCGCGGCCGGAAGCACGGCGCCGCTCTGTTTGGAGTCGCCCGCGTCACCTTGGCATGCCGTCAGAGAAACGATCAGCGCCGCTCCGGTCGCGGCGCCTGCGGCGTATCGACGAACCATGGGTCCTCCTGCGTCTCGCGGTATGGCTGACGGCCGCGGAATCGGTGCCCGCGAACCGCTCTATGTCCGGCCAATCACGAGTCTTCTCCCCACACATCCGTTAAACATCCCCCACAGGGACCAAATGCTCTCCCCTCGGAGTGCGCCCGTAGTCGTACGCCGAGTCAGCCTGGAGACGCGAAAGGGACGCCCCGAAAGGGACGTCCCTCTGCGTTACGCCGCGAATGTCAGTTCGCCGCCGCGTCCTCGAACTCCGCGGTGAGGTTGCGGGTCTGGCTGGGGTCGAGGGGGATGCCGGGGCCCATCGTCGTGCTCAGGGTCCCCTTCTTGATGTAGCGCCCCTTGGCCGCCGACGGCTTGAGCCGCATGATCTCGTCCATGGCAGCGGCGTAGTTCTCCACGAGCTCACGCTCGCCGAAGGACGTCTTGCCGATGATGAAGTGGAGGTTGCCGTGCCGGTCGACGCGGAACTCGATCTTGCCGCCCTTGATCTCGGTGACCGCCTTCGCCACGTCCGTGGTCACGGTGCCGGTCTTGGGGTTCGGCATGAGACCGCGCGGGCCGAGCACCCGGCCCAGCCGGCCGACCTTGCCCATCATGTCCGGCGTGGCCACGACCGCGTCGAAGTCCAGGAAGCCGCCCTGGATCCGCTCGATCATGTCGTCGGTGCCGACCAGGTCGGCGCCGGCGTCGCGGGCCTCGTCCGCCTTCGCGCCACCGGCGATGACCAGCACGCGTGCGGTCTTGCCGGTGCCGTGCGGCAGGTTGACGGTGCCGCGGACCATCTGGTCCGCCTTGCGCGGGTCCACGCCGAGCCGGAAGCCGACCTCGACGGTCGCGTCGAACTTGGTGCCCGACGTCTGCTTCGCCAGCTTCACGGCCTCGGCCGGGCTGTAGAGAGCGGACTTGTCGATCTTTTCGTCGGCGTTGCGGTACGCCTTGCTGCGCTTCATGTCAGATCTCCTCGGTGGAGTGCGTGGTACGGGCCGCGCATGGCCCTCCCACGGGAAACGTGTTCAAGAGTCGGGCTCGGGCTCGGATCAACCGGCGACGTTGATGCCCATGGAGCGGGCGGTGCCGGCGATGATCTTCTCGGCCTGCTCGATGGAGCCGGCGTTGAGGTCGGGCATCTTCGTCTGGGCGATGTCGCGAAGCTGGTCGCGGCTGATGCTGCCGACCTTGGTCTTGTGCGGCTCGCCGCTGCCCTTGTCGACACCGGCGGCCTTCTTGATCAGCTGCGCTGCCGGCGGGGTCTTGGTGATGAAGGTGAACGAGCGGTCCTCGTAGATGCTGATCTCTACGGGGATCACGTTGCCGCGCTGGGACTCCGTGGCAGCGTTGTACTGCTTGCAGAAGTCCATGATGTTGACGCCGTGCGGGCCGAGCGCGGTGCCGACGGGCGGCGCGGGCGTCGCGGCGCCGGCGTTCAGCTGGACCTTGACGACCGCGGCGAGCTTCTTCTTCCTGGGAGGCATGCCTCACCCCTTCGTTCCTGTGTGGCTTTGGTCCCGACTCCCGCAGGGCGCGGGCAACGCGGCGGCTGGAACGTCGACCGCCGCGTTGGGACCACGGTTTCCCCGCTCGCGCGGGGACGTCTTTAGATCTTGGAGACCTGGTTGAACGACAGCTCGACCGGGGTCTCGCGACCGAAGATCGAGACCAGCACCTTGAGCTTCTGCGCCTCGGCGTTGATCTCGTTGACCGTCGCGGGCAGCGTGGCGAACGGGCCGTCCATGACCGTGACGGACTCGCCGACCTCGAAGTCGACGGTGGCCGCGCTCTTGGCGGTCTCCTTGGCCTTGGCCTGCTCCTCCGGCTCGGGCGCCAGCAGGGTGGCGACCTCGCTGAGGTGCAGCGGCGACGGCGTGTTGGACAGGCCGACGAAGCCGGTCACGCCGGGCGTGTTGCGCACGGCGGCCCAGGACTCGTCGGTGAGGTCCATGCGGACCAGGATGTAGCCCGGCAGGACCTTTTCGCTGACCTTCTGGCGCTTGCCGCCCTTGACCTCGGTGACCTCGTGCTGCGGCACCTCGACCTGGAAGATGAAGTCCTCCATGTTGAGCGACTGGGTGCGCTGCTCGATGTTGGTCTTGACGCGGTTTTCATACCCCGCGTACGAGTGAACGACGTACCACTCGCCCGGCAGGCGCCGCAGCTGGGTCATGAAGTCGCCGAGCGGGTCGGACGGCTCCTCCTCCGGAGCCTCGTCCGGCGTCTCGCCGGCGGCGTCCTCGGGCGCGTCGTTCGGCGCTTCGCCGTTCGGCGCTTCGCCGTTCGGCGCTTCGCCGGACTCCGCCGCGACTTCCTCAGCCTCGGTCGTAGCCGCCGTCTCCACAGACTCGGCCTCCTTGACGGCCTCGTCGTGGAGCTCTGGGGACTCGGACACGATCACTCTTTCTCTCGATACGTGGTTGGTGCCGCGGAATGTGCCGCGCGATCTAGCTGAAGAGCTTCAGGACGACCCAGGAGAACAGGTTGTCGAGCCCGAACACGATCGCCACCACAATGATCACAAATGCCAGCGAAACACTCGTGTACGTGACAAGCTCGTGGCGCGTCGGCCAGATGACCTTGCGAAGCTCGGCGACCACCTGGCGGTAGAACAGGAGAGGCGAAGTCCGCTTCTTGCCGGGCTTCCCCTTGTCCTTGGTCGCGGCGTCGCCGCGCGTGTCAGTCGCCATCGATGTCGACGCATCCCCTCGTCGGTCGTGTCGCAAACTCCGCTGTGGGCGCGTGCATCATACGTCCACGCACCTCATGCTTACGCCTTCGTGTGCACGCGAACCGTAATCCGCAGGGCAGGAGGGACTCGAACCCCCAACCACCGGTTTTGGAGACCGGGACTCTGGCCAATTGAGCTACTGCCCTTCGCCAGTGCCATCGCTTCGGGCGCGATTAAGCCATGAACGACGTCACTAGATGCCGCAGTCTACGTGTCAAACCGCCTCCACGTCGAACCAAACACCACGGGCGCGCCCCCTCCAGGCCGGTGGACGCCCGATATCCGGCTGAGAGCCACGCACGCTGTCTGCGACGATGGTGCTCATGAGCACTCGAATCTCCGCCCGGATCGCCGCGATATCCGAATCCGCGACACTGGCCGTGGACGCCAAGGCCAAGGCGCTGAAGGCCGCGGGACGCCCGGTCATCCGATTCGGGGCCGGCGAGCCGGACTTCCCGACCCCGGACTACATCGTCGAGGCCGCCGCCCAGGCGTGCCACGACCCGCGTTTCCACAAGTACACCCCGGCCGGCGGCCTGCCCGAGCTCAAGGCCGCCATCGTCGACAAGACCCTCCGTGACTCCGGCTTCGAGGCCGAGGCGTCGCAGGTGCTCGTCACCAACGGCGGCAAGCAGGCGGTGTACGAGGGGTTCGCGACACTGCTCGACCCGGGCGATGAGGTCCTGGTGCCGACGCCGTACTGGACGACCTACCCCGAGTCGATCAAGCTCGCGGGCGGCGTGCCGGTGGACGTGGTGGCCGATGAGACCACGGGCTACCTGGTGACGGTGGACCAGCTCGAGGCGGCACGCACCGCGCGTACGAAGGTGCTGCTCTTCGTCTCTCCCTCCAACCCGACGGGCGCGGTCTACAGCCGCGAGCAGGTCATCGAGATCGGCCGGTGGGCCGCCGAGCACGGGCTGTGGGTCGTCACCGACGAGATCTATGAGCACCTCGTGTACGGCGACGCGGAGTTCTGCTCGATGCCGGTGGTCGTGCCGGAGCTGGCCGACCGCACGCTGATCCTCAACGGCGTGGCCAAGACCTACGCCATGACCGGCTGGCGCGTCGGCTGGATGATCGGCCCCAAGGACGTCGTGAAGGCCGCCACGAACCTCCAGTCGCACGCGACGTCCAATGTCGCGAACGTCTCACAGGCGGCCGCGCTCGCGGCGGTCAGCGGCGACCTGTCGGCCGTGGCGCAGATGCGTGAGGCGTTCGACCGCCGCCGCCAGACGATCGTCCGCATGCTGAACGACATCCCGGGCGTGGTGTGCCCGGAGCCGGGCGGCGCGTTCTACGCGTACCCCTCGGTCAAGGAGCTGCTGGGCAAGGAGCTGCGCGGCCGCCGCCCGCAGACCTCCGTCGAGCTCGCCGCGGTGATCCTGGAGGAGGCCGAGGTCGCGCTCGTGCCCGGCGAGGCGTTCGGGACGCCGGGCTACTTCCGCATGTCCTACGCCCTCGGCGACGAGGACCTGGCCGAGGGCGTCGGCCGGATCGCCAAGCTGCTCGCCGAGGCGCGCTGACGCAGACCTGAGGGGCGGGTGCCGGGACGCCGGGGAGGGCGGGTGCGTCCCGGCACCCCTCAGGGGGGATTCACACCATCCGCGACGCGCGTCAGCCGGTCGCTCAGTGCCGGGCTGACGCCGACCCAGACGCCGAGCCCGCGGCGTTCGATCCACATGATCTGACTCGGTACGGCGCGCAGCGCCGGACGGTCGTGGATCGTGGACCGCTGGGCCATCGGCGGCGCGAGGCCGAGGTCGGACGGGGCCTTCAGCCCGTCGTCGTGTACGAGACGCACCTCGATCCAGCCGCCGGAGCCGGTCCAGCGGCAGGTGGTGGTCTCCCGCGGGCCGAGCCGGTCGGTCGCGCACGGCTTGGGCACCAGACCCGCCGGGACGTAGCCGAGCAGCCCGGTGACGGCCCCGGCGCCCGTACTGGGCAGGTGCGGGCCGTGAGTGTGCCTGGGCCGGTGCGAGGGGCGCGAACCGGTGGATCCGGCGCTCGGCGAGCCGGTGCCGCCCGGCGCGTACGGCCTCGGCGGCGCGGGCGGTGTGACCGTCGCGTGCGCGCCGTTCCCGTGCCTCTCCTTGCCGTCCGCGCCGACCGGCTGCGCGCGCAGGGAGTGGTAGGCCGGGATCGTCGCGACCCCGACCACCAGGGCCGCCGCGCCGACGGCGAAGGCCGCGCGGCGCCGGACCGTACGGTGATGGCGGCGCTTGGCGTCCGACGCGAGCGACCGCGGCGCGGACACCTCCGTGACATGTTCGGCCATGGCCTGCCGAAGTTCGTTCTCCAGATCCCCAGATGACATGGTTCACCCCCTCGATGACGTCGTGGGCGCGGACGAGCCCATCCGCTCCCGCAGCCGCGCGAGCCCACGCGCGGCCTGGCTCTTGACCGTGCCGACCGAACACCCGAGCATCTTCGCCGTGTCGGCCTCGGACATGTCCTCCCAGTAGCGAAGGACCAGTACGGCCCGCTGGCGCGGGCCCAGACGGCGCAGCTCGTCGATGAGCACGCCGCGCAGCTCGACGTTCGCGGTCTCCGAGGCCGAGGGCACCTCCGGCGGGCTCGGCATCTGCACCTCGCGGAGCACGCGCCAGCGCCGCGCACGGCTCACCGTGAGGTTGACCAGGATCCGGCGGACGTACGGCTCGGGGTCGGCGTCGGCGCTCAGGCGTCCCCAGTGCCGGTACGCCTTCTCCAGTGCCGTCTGGAGGATGTCCTCAGCGTCGGAGCGCGCGCCGCACAGCAGGCTGGCCGTACGGAGCAACGCGGTACCCCGTTCGGTGACGAACCTGACGAATGACTCGTCGTCTCGACGCGCCAAGGTGCTCCGTCCGATGAAGGCGGTGGGTGCGGCCGGGCCACCGATCGGTCGCGGGTGGCCCACCGCACCACGGGCCACCCGCGCCGAGCTCACTGGGTGCGCAGCTGCGAGGCGATGCCCGGCACCAGCGCGGCGGCCGCCGGGTTCGTGCCCGTCACCCGGATCGCGTAGCCCTGGCCGGAGTACCACAGCATGCCCCGGTTCATCGGGGCGCACCACGTGTCCACACCGCGTACCGAGACGAAGCGGCCGGGCATCTTCAGCCCCTGGGCCAGCTCCTTCAGCGTGACCTGCGGCGACGTCTGGATCCGCTGCACCGTGATCATCTTGGCCGCCCCGCCCGCGAACGCCTGGGTGTAGACGCACGCCGCGCGGCTACGGATCACGATCCGGTGCGCGTGGCTCGCGGCGACGCGCATGCCGTTCGGCAGCGTGAGCTCCTTGGCCCGCGCCTCCTCGCTCTTGATCACGGGCGGCACGGAGGCGCAGGAGACACCGGTCGGCGCGGGCAGGCCCGGCTTGGGCAGGTTCGGCGGGGTAGCCGCCGCGGCCTTCTGCTCGCCGGCCTTGCAGACGGGCAACTTGCTCGCCGGCAGCTTGGCGAGCGTGCCCGCGGGCAGGACCTTGGCCGGCACGCCCGGCGTCGCCGGGAGCGTGACCGGCGTCTTCGGCGCCTTCGCGGCCAGTGCCTTGATCTGCTGTGCGACCTTGGCCGCGGCCTCCTGGCGGCCCTTGCCCTTCGGCAGGTTGGGCACGCAGGTCGGTACGGCGGGCGGCGCGGGCGGCTTGACCGCGGGGGCGGCGTTCCCGGCGTTCTTGGCGGCCTTCGCAAGGGCCGCGTTCTTGGCGGCCGACGCGCTCGGGGCGTGGCTGCTGTTGCCGACGGTCGCGTAGGTGACGCCGCCCGTCGCGACGGCGCCTGCCGCCGTGGTCACCAGCAGAGCTACCTTGAGCGTTTTCATTCGTATGCCTTTCAGAGCCGGTTGGTCTCTCGCGCCCCTCATATACGCGTGAGCCCCACGGGGGGTTGCACGCCGCTTCGAGGTTTTTTCCGTCGGTTCGGCACGGCCCGCTCGTACGCTCTTGCGGGGGAGGCCGCGTGTCGCCGGAGGGCGTACGGCAATATCTCCGCATGGAGGCCCGTCCGATCACCGCGCTGCCCAAGGCCCATCTGCACGTGCATTTCACCGGCTCGATGCGGCACGCCACGCTCGTCGAGCTGGCCCGGCGGCATCACGTCCACCTGCCCGACGCGCTGGTCGACGAGTGGCCGCCGCGGCTGCACGCGACGGACGAGCGGGGCTGGTTCCGGTTTCAGCGGCTCTACGACATCGCACGTTCCGTCCTGCGCGAGGAGGAGGACGTACGCCGGCTGGTGCGCGAGACGGCGCTGGATGAGGCGTCGGAGGGGTCGGGGTGGCTGGAGATCCAGGTGGACCCGAGCGGGTACGGCGCGCGGTTCGGCGGGCTGACGCCGTTCACCGAGCTGGTCATGGACGCGGCTCGCGAGGCCTCGGCCGCCTCGGGCGTGGGCATCGGGGTGATCGTCGCGGCGAACCGGACGCGGCACCCGCTGGACGCGCGCACGCTGGCGCGCCTCGCGGCGCAGTACGCGGGGCGTGGCGTCGTCGGTTTCGGGCTGTCCAACGACGAGCGGCGCGGGCGGGCGTATGACTTCGACGCGGCGTTCCGCATCGCCAAGCGCGCTGGGCTGCTGTCGGATCCGCACGGCGGCGAGCTGCTCGGCCCCGCCAGTGTGCGCGCCTGCCTGGACTCACTCGACGCCGACCGGATCGGGCACGGCGTGCGCGCGGCCGACGACCCGGCGCTGCTGGACGTTCTGGCCGCGCGCGGCGTGACGCTGGAGGTCTGCCCGGCCTCGAACGTCGCCCTTGGTGTCTTCGCGACGCCCGAGGAGGTCCCGGTCCGGACGATCTTCTCGGCCGGGGTGCCGATCGCGCTGGGCGCGGACGACCCGCTGCTGTTCGGCTCGCGGCTGACGCGGCAGTACGAGCTGGCCCGCGAGGTGCACGGGTTCGACGACGCCGAGCTGGCGGAGCTGGCGCGCTACTCGATCCGCGGCTCGGCCGCACCGGCCGACCTGCAGAAACAACTACTGGACGAGGTCGACGCCTGGCTGCGCGCGCCCGCGCCGAATACCAGGTGACGCGGCGCATGGCCCGTTGGCATCATGGGCCCTCATGCGCCTGCTGACCCCCGATGACGCCCAAGCCGCCGCGCTCGCCCCCCATCTGGCCGCCACGCACGCGGTGCTCGACGGTGACCGCCTCGTCGGCGGCATCGCGCTGTCCCGGCTACGGCCGGGCACGTCGGAGCTGTCCTTCTGGGTGGCGCCCGGCGACCGCCGCCGCGGCGTCGCCACCGAGGCCGTACGCGCGGTGTGCCGCGACGAGCGGCTGGAGCTGGTCACCTCGATCACGGACACGATCCCGCAGCGGGTCGCGCTGAACGCCGGGTTCATCCGCGAGTCGGTACGCCGCGGCGGGACCCTGCTCGATGGAGTGCGTCACGACGACGTGGTGTGGGCGTGGCTGCCGGGCGACGGGCACGGACCGGCCACGCGCCTGCTGCCCGACCTGCCGGGCGGCGCGCTGCGTGACGGCGACGTGACGCTTCGGCCGATGGGCCCGGCCGACGTGGACGACGTGCTGGCGCTGAAGAACCTGCCCGACGTACGTGCGCGCGCGCTGCTGCGGCACGAGCGCAGCCGCGAGGAGGTCGAGCGCGAGTGCGCCGGGGCGGCGAGCCGCTGGCTGGCCGGCGCGCGCGCCGCGTTCACGATCGTCGCGGGCGGGGAGTTCGCCGGGAACATCGCCCTGTTCAACGAGGCCCTCGGCCGCCAGGGGACGCTCGGCTACAGCACGCTGCCGGGGTTTCGCGGGCGCGGCGTCACGACCCGCGCGGTGCGGCTGGTCAGCGCCTGGGCGTTCGCGATCGGCGTACGGCGGCTGACCGCCGGCACGGCGGTCGACAACGTCGCGTCGCAGCGGGTGCTGGTCAAGGCGGGGTTCGTGCGCGAGGGGATTCAGCGCTCGCGCTTCGACGGTCCAGGCGGCACCCGCGCCGACGACTTCATCTATGTGCTGTTCCCGGCACCCGGCTGAGCGCGCCGACCCGCTCCGGGCCGTAGCGTTCGATCTCGGCGGCGAGGTCCAGCGGGCGTACGCCCATGCCGGTGTCGTCGCCGATGAGCTCGTGCGGCACGAGCCAGGAGACCTCGAACTCCAGGCCGTCCGGGTCCTTGGCGTACAGCGCCTTGGTGGTGCCGTGGTCGCTCTCCCCGACGAGCGCGCCGGCCTCGGTCAGCCGCCTGCGGTGCTCGCTCAGGTCCGCCAGCGTCGGCACCTCCCACGCGAGGTGGTAGAGGCCGACGGCGGACCGGCCGGCCGGCGAGGTCTCGGCGGCGTCGCCGATCCCGAACAGGCCCAGGTCGTGGTCGTTGTCGGAGTCGGGCGCCTGCATGAAGACGACGTTCGGCATGCTGACGATTTCGCGGAAGCCCAGGACGTCGCGGTAGAAGGCGGCGCTGCGCTGGGCGTCACGTACGTAGAGAACCGCGTGATTCAAGCCTCTGATCGGCATATTGTTGAAACGTCAAGGATCGCGGCGGCTATTCCCGCTAGAGGCGTACGCCGACGAGGACCGGTTCGTTGACGAGGGTGACGCCGAACGCCGCGTGGACGCCGTCGCGTACCTCGCGGGCGAGCGACAGCAGGTCATCGGTGCGCGCGCCGCCCGGGTTGGTGAGCGCGAGGGTGTGCTTGGTCGAGATGCGCACCGGGCCGAGCGCGTGGCCCTTGGTGAAACCGGCCTTGTCGATCAGCCAGGCGGCCGAGGTCTTGATCCGCCCGCCGGCCTCCGGATAGCGCGGGAACGCGGCGTCCGCGCCGAGCCGCTCGGCCACCCGCGCCTCCAGGTCCTTGACCTGGGCGGCGTCCAGGATCGGGTTGGTGAAGAACGATCCGGCGCTGCGGGTGTCGGGGTCGGCGGCGTCCAGGACCATGCCCTTGCCGCGCCGCAGCGTCAGCACGGCCTCGCGCGCGTCCTTCAGCGGGACGCGCGCGCCGGGCTCGACGCCGAGGGTGCGGGCCAGCTCGGCGTAGCGGACCGGCATGGACAGGTCCGCGAGCTCCAGCGCGAACGCCACCTCCAGCACGACGTGGCGGCTGGAGCCCTTGAAGGCGCTGTCGCGGTAGGTGAACCGGCAGGCGTCGCGGTCGAGCGTGACCACCTCGCCGCGCTCGCGGTCGTACGCGCGGACCTGGGCGATGGTCTCGCTGACGTCCTGGCCGTACGCCCCGACGTTCTGGATCGGCGTGGCGCCGAGCCGGCCGGGGATGCCGGACAGGCACTCCACGCCGGCGAGCGCCTCGTCCACGCAGTGCGCGACGAACGGCTCCCATTCCTCGCCCGCCTGCGCGCGTACGAGGACACGTCCGCCGGGGGCGCCCGCGGTCATCGTCACGCCGCGCGTGGCGACGTGCACGACCGTTCCGGGAAAGCCCGCGTCGGCGACGACGAGGTTGCTGCCGCCGCCGAGGACGAGCACGTCCTCGCCGTCCTCGTCGGCCTTGCGCACCGCGCCGATCAGCTCGTCGTCGGTCGTCGCCTCGACGAAACGGCGCGCCGGGCCGCCGAGCCGCAGCGTGGTGTAGCCGCCGAGGTTGACCTGCTCGCAGACGACGGCCATCAGGCCAGGCGAACCGTTGCCTTGGCCCGCGTGAGGACCTTCTCACCGAGCGAACGAGCGGTCAGCGCGACCACGACGGCGTTGTCGTCGAGCTTCTTCTCGACCACGCCGCTGATCACGATCTCCGCGCCGCCGTCGTCCGGCACGACGACCATCGAGGAGAAACGGACGCCGTAGTCGACCACCGCGCCGGGGTCGCCGGCCCAGTCGGTGACGAAGCGGCCGCCCTCGGCCATGGTGAACATGCCGTGCGCGATGACGTCGGGCAGGCCGACCTCACGCGCGAACCGCTCGTTCCAGTGGATCGGGTTGAAGTCGCCGGACGCGCCGGCGTACTTGACCAGGTCGACGCGCTGCACCGCGAAGGTGCGCGCCGGAAGCTCCTGGCCCTCCTCGACGTCGTCGTACTTCACCGTGGCGGTCATGCTCAGGCCCCCCGCTCGATCAGCACGTTGTGCGCGGTGCAGACGTGCTCGCCCTCGACCGTCGAGATGACGGTCTGGATCTCCAGTCGCTCGTTGCGCCCGATCGAGCGCATGCCCGTGACGGTCGACTCCGCGCGGATCACGTCGCCGGCGCGCAGCGGGCGGAGGTACTCGAAGCGCTGCTCGCCGTGGACCACCATCGAAAAGTCCAGGCCCAGCTCGGGGTCGTCGAGGAACTCCCGGCTGAGCGAGAGCAGGATCGGGAAGGTCGGCGGCGCGATCACGTCGGGGTGGCCGGCGGCCTTGGCGGCGCCGGAGTCGCGGTAGATCGGGTTCGGGTCGCCGATCGCGTCGGCGAACTCGGCGATCTTGACCCGCGTGACCTCGTACGGCTCCGGCGGCGGGAACGCCCGTCCGATGAAGTCGCGGTTCAGCGCCATGCTCTCTATCCCTTCGGGCCGCGGCGGTGCGCGCGTGCCTGTGCCGTTGCCGTTCGACCGTCGCCTGAGGCGACCGTAACAGAACGTGGTTCAGCCCGCCCCGGCGGTGAGCTGGGACGGGCGGTGAACGTCAGAACGCCGGACTACTAGCGCGTCAGCGAGTCTCGCGGTGCGCCTGGTGCTTGCGGCAGTTCGGGCAGTACTTCTTCAGCTCCATGCGGTCCGGGTCGTTGCGCCGGTTCTTCCGCGTGATGTAGTTGCGGTGCTTGCACTCCTGGCAGGCCAGCGTGATCTTTGGCCGTACGTCGGTGGCAGCCACTGGGGAGTGCCTTTCTGGAGAGGGACACTGGACACACACCACTCACCGTGCCTGGCGTTGCAGGCGATCGGCGAGGGTAGTAGCGGAGGCCGGACTTGAACCGGCGACACAGCGATTATGAGCCGCTTGCTCTGCCTGACTGAGCTACTCCGCCATGGACCGGGAGGACCGGGGACAGAATACAGGACGCCCCGCCCGCACCCGGAACAGCCGACATCTCTTGGTGATGCGGGACGTCGGCTGGTGGAGCCCCCTTACGGAATCGAACCGTAGACCTTCTCCTTACCATGGAGACGCTCTGCCGACTGAGCTAAGGGGGCTTGCGGCCTTCCGCGCACGGCAACCATACACGTTCGGCGAGCGCGACACGAAATCGATAAGAGGGGTTCAGCGGACGAGCGCGCGGGCGATGACGATCTGCTGGATCTGGCTCGTGCCCTCATAGATTCGGAACAGCCGTACGTCGCGGTAGAGCCGCTCCACGGCCACTCCGCGCATGTAGCCCATGCCGCCGAAGACCTGCACGGCGCGGTCGGCGACGCGGCCCGCCATCTCCGAGCAGAAGTACTTCGCGCACGAGGGCCCGAGCCGCCGGTCCGCCCCGCTGTCGTAGTCCTCCGCGGCCCGGAGCACCATCGCGCGGCCCGCGTACAGCTCGGTCGCCGAATCGGCGAGCAGGGCCTGGATGAGCTGGTGGTCGGCGATCCGGCTGCCGCCCTGCCGGCGCTCCTTCGCGTACGCGACGGTTTCGTCCAGAATGCGCTGTGTCAGGCCGACACAGACGGCGGCGATGTGCACCCGGCCGTGCGAGAGCGAGGCCATCGCGGTGCGAAAGCCGGTGCCCTCCTCGCCGACCATCGCCGACGCCGGCACGCGTACGCGGTCGAAGAACACCTCGGCGGTGTGCGCGCCGCGCTGGCCCATCTTCTCGTCCGCGGGCCCGACGGTGAGGCCCGCGGCGCCCGCCTCCACGACGAACGTCGAGATGCCGCGGCCGCCCTCGCCACCCGTACGCGCGAAGACCATGAACACGTCGGCCTCGGGCGCGTTGGTGATGAACCGCTTGCTGCCGTCGATGACGTAGTCGTCGCCGTCTCTGCGGGCCTGGGTGGTCAGCGTGCTGGGGTCCGAGCCCGCCTCGGCCTCGGTGAGCGCGAACGCGCCGATCGCGGTGCCGCCCGCGAGCCGCGGCAGCCAGTGCTCCTTCTGCTCGCCGGTGCCGGCCTTGACGATGACCTGCCCGGCGATGCCGTTGCTGGTGCCGAACATCGAGCGGAACGCCGGGCTCGCGTAACCCAGCTCGAAGGCGAGGCGCACCTCCTCGCTCATCGACAGGCCCAGGCCGCCGTACCGCTCCGGCAGCGCGTAGCCGAACAGGCCCATCTCGGCGGCGGAGCGGCGCAGTTCCTCCGGGATCTGGTCGGTCTCCTCGATCTCGTCCTCACGCGGGAGCACCTTGTCGCGTACGAAGGTGCGGACGGCGTCGAGTACGTCCGCGAAGTCCTGGGCGTCCATGCGGCCTCCGGGCTGAACCGAATCGGATTCCACGTTATCGCCCGTGGGGTTGAGCCGTGGCTCACCGCGCGTCGGCGTTTGGCATGATGCGGCACATGTCCCCCGATCCCGTACGGCTGCCCGCGGACGACTCCGGCATTCCGGCGTTCTGGCGGTCGCTCGGCCTGCCGGGGCTGATCGACGTGCACACCCACTTCATGCCGCCGAGCATCCACCGCAAGGTCTGGGCGTACTTCGACGACTTCGACGAGGCCGGGCTCTCCTGGGCGGCGCGCTACCGCGCGGACGAGGCGGGCCGGCTGGCGCTGCTCCGGGCATGGGGCGTACGGCGCTTCACCGCGCTCGTCTATCCGCATCGGCCGGACATGGCCGAGTGGCTCAACGGCTGGGGCGCGGAGTTCGCCGCGCGTACGCCCGACGCCCTGCGCACCGCGACGTTCTTCGCCGAACCCTCGGCGGCGCGCTACGTCGAGGAGGCGATCGCCACGGGGACCCGGGTGTTCAAGGCCCATGTGCAGGTGGGCGGGTACGACCCGCGCGATCCGCTGCTGGAGCCGGTGTGGGGGCTGCTCGCCGAGGCCGGCGTCCCGGTCGTCGTGCACTGCGGCTCGGGGCCCGAGCCGGGCCGGCACACGGGGCCGTCCGTGTTCGCCAAGGTGCTCGCGCGCCATCCCCGGCTTTCCGCGATCGTCGCGCACATGGGGATGCCGGAGTACGGGGAGTTCCTGTCGCTGGCCGAGCGCCACGCGGGGCTCCGGCTGGACACGACGATGACGTTCACGGACTTCACCGAGAAGCTGCGGCCCTGGCCCGGCGAGCTGACCTCACGGCTGGCCGGGCTCGGCGACCGGATTCTGCTCGGCACGGACTTCCCGAACATCCCGTACGCCTACGCGCACCAGTTGACCGCTCTGGCGCGGCTGGACCTGGGCGAGGACTGGCTACGAGCGGTCTGCCACGACAACGCCGCGCGCCTTTTCGGCCTGGTCTGAGGTTTCAAAGCAGCGAGGCGCCACCGGGCCTCCGGCGGCGCCTGCGCGAGACACGACGTCCGCGGGTGGGCCCCTTCCCCCAAAGAAACCCACCCGCGAACACTCGCCTTCCAGGGCTTGGACGGGTACAGATCCAAGATCCCAGGAATCGGCCTCGCATTCGCCTCCCCCTTGAATCCCCCCGAATTCTCAGGCGATGCGCGAGACCTCCTCAGTGGTCTTAGGTTGTAACGCCACGCTACGTGGGCGCGCGGAAACTTGACGTCCGTCTCCGGATGACAACTTTCCGTACACCCGTGGGTGACTCGGTCGCCGGTTCCGGCCATTTCGGTCCTGCTTTGTCATGATCTCTTACTATCGGTTGTCATGCGACGATCAACCAGGTTGGCTCTGCTGCTCGCCGGAGGGGTGATCGCCGCCTCCGGCGTCGCCGTACCGGCCCAGGCCGCCCCTTCCGCCCCCGGGGATCTGAAGACCGACATCGACCGCATCCTGGCCGACCCCCGCCTGGACGGCGCCACCGCCGGCGTGACCGTACGAGACGCGCGTACCGGCGCGGTGCTCTACACCCACGACGCGGACCAGCGCGTCGTCCCGGCGTCCAACAACAAGATCGAGACCTCGGCGGCGGCGTTCGGCATCCTCGGCGCGGGCTACCGGTTCCGTACGAAGGTCTCCGTGCGCGGCGGCGACCTCTATATCAAGGGGACCGGCGACCCGACGCTCGGCGCGGCCGCCTACGACCGGCTCGCCGCCGCCGTCGCGGCCAAGGGCGTCACGAGGGTCAGGGGCGACCTGGTCGCCGACGAGAGCTGGTTCGAGGGCCCGCGGCTCGGGCCGGACTGGGACCCGACCGACTTTCCCTACGCGTACGCGGCGGAGATCTCCGCGCTGACCGTCGCGGCGGACGACGTCTTCGACGTCGGGTCGGTCGACGTGGCCGTCAAGCCGACCGTGGTCGGGCGGCCGCCGGAGGTCGCCCTCAGCCCGGAGACCGGCGTCGTGACGATCGACAACCGGGCGACGACAGGGCCGGCGGGCTCGGCGGCCACGGTCTCGGTGGACCGTACGGTCGGCACGAACACGATCGTCATCAGCGGCTCCGTACCGGCCGACGACACGACCTTCGACGACCTGGCCACTGTCCAGGACCCGGCGCTGTACGCGGCGGACGTGTTCCGCCGGGCGCTCAGGGCGCACGGGGTGACAATCGCGGGCGACATCACGCACGGCACGACGCCGCGGGGCGCGCGGGTGGTCACGACGCGGCGGTCGATTCCGCTGTCGCGGCTCGCGACGCCGTTCCTGAAGCTGAGCAACAACATGATCGCCGAGATCCTCGTGAAGGCGATCGGGCACCAGGTCACCGGGCACGGGAGCTGGACGGCGGGCCTGCCGGTGATCGCCCGCTACCTCCGTACGCTCGGCGTCGACACCTCCCAGGTCGAGCAGACCGATGGGTCGGGGCTCGGGCACAGCAACTACACGACGGCCACCCAGCTCAGCAACGTACTGCGGGCGATACAGCGCAAGCCCTGGTTCCCGGTCTTCTACGACGCGATCCCGATCGCCGGGCAGCCGGATCCGCTCGTGGGCGGCACGCTGCGCTCGCGCATGGCCGGCACGCCGGCGGCCGGCAACGTACACGCCAAGACGGGCACGCTGACGGGGGTGAGCGCGCTGTCCGGATACGTGACGTCGTCCGGCGGGGAGCGGCTGATCTTCTCGATCGTGTTCAACGGGTATCGGGGCGGTGCGCCGACGGATCTGCAGGACCGGATCGCGATCCGGCTCGCCTCGGGTGCCGCGGTCTCTGCCGCGGTTTCGGCCGCGCGGCGGCCGGGGTCGAGCCTCGAGTGCTCGTGGAGCCGCTCCTGCTGATCAGGCGGTGAGGATCCGCGGCCCGTCCGCGGTCACGGCGACGGAGTGCTCGAAGTGGGCGGCGCGGCTGCCGTCGGCGGTGGCGATGGACCAGCCGTCGGCGAGCGTACGTCCTTCGTCGCCGCCGCCCTCGATGAGCATCGGCTCGATCGCGATGACGAGCCCTTCGCGGATGCGCATGCCACGCCCGGGCCGGCCGGTGTTGGCCACGTGCGGGTCCTCGTGCATGGCGGTGCCGATGCCGTGGCCGCCACAGCCTTCGAGCAGGCCGTACGGGCGGGCGGTCGTCTCGACGGCGTGGGAGACGTCGCCGAGGCGTCCGCCCGGGACGGCCGCCTGGATCGCCGCCGTCAGCGCCTCGCCGGTGACCCGCATCAGCCGGGCGGCCGACTCGTCGGCCGTCCCGATCGGCACGGTGATCGCGGCGTCGCCGTGGTAGCCGCCGATCTCGGCGCCGCAGTCGATCGACAGGATGTCCCCGTCCTTCAGAACCGTACGGTCGGGGATGCCGTGCACGATGACGTCGTTGACCGAGAGGCACAGGACGGCCGGGTACGGGGTGGGGGCGAAGCGCGGGTGGTAGTCCAGGAACGAGGACCGTGCGCGGTGCTCGCGGAGGCAGGCGGCGCCGATGGCGTCGAGTTCGGCCAGGCCGATGCCGGGCTCGGCCGCCTCCGCGACACGCCGCAACGTGATCCCGACGACCCGCCCCGCGTCGCGCATGCGGTCCAGCTCGGCCTGGTTCTTCAGAGTCACCATGGGTAGATTTTAATACCAGCCATATAATCTTTGTCCATGGTGCGTACTCCTCTCACCGAAGACCAGCGCGACCGCGGCCGCGCCCTCGGCCAGATCCTGCGCGCGGCCCGAGGCCCGCGCAGCGCCGCGTCGGTGGCCGCCGAGGCGGGCATCTCCCTGGACACCCTCCGCAAGATCGAGCGCGGCGCCATCTCGGTCCCGGCGTTCTTCACGGTCTCGGCCCTGGCACGCGCCCTCGGCCTGGACCTGACGGAACTCTCGCGCCGCGTCGCACCGCCCCCGGACGACGGCTCGCGACTGGCGGGCTGATGCCCGACTCAGGTTCACGCGAGGTACTGACCCGGCCGTCGCGTCCCGTGGATCTCTCGTTCTCCTACGGGCCCCACCCGGACCAGGTCATCGACGTACGCCTGCCGCCCCGGTGGCCGGCACCGCTCGTCGTGATGATCCACGGAGGCTTCTGGCGCGCTGCTTTCGACCGCGCACACACGGGCCCGATGACGAGCGCGCTGGCCGACGCCGGATACGTGGTGGCGATCCCGGAGTTCCGCCGTACGGGCCAGGAGGGCGGGGGCTGGCCGGGCACGTTCGCTGACGTCACCTCGGCGCTCGCCGCCGTACCGGACCTGCTGGCACCGTACGCCCGTGGCCTGCCGGTGTTGCTGGGCCACTCGGCCGGCGGCCACCTGGCGGTGTGGGCGGCGAGGTCCGCCCCGGCGCGGTCGGCCGTGGCCCTGGCCGGATGCGTGGACCTGGCCATGTGCAGCCGGCTGGGCCTGGACGGCGGAGCGACGGAGGTGCTCCTGGGCGGTACGCCAGAGAGCGTCCCCGAGCGCTACGCGTACGCCGACCCGGCTGCCCTGCCCAGCCCGCCGGTCCCGGTCGTCCTGCTCCACGGCACCGCCGACGACCGCGTACCCGTCGCGGTGAGCGGCTCGTACGCCTCGTCCCGTACCGGCGTGACCCTGCGCGTCCTGCCGGGCGTGGGACATTTCGCCCTGATCGACCCACTGTCCTCAGCGTGGCCGGCCGTACTCGCCGCCGTTCGCGAGAGCCTTTGAAGCATCGGGGGCTGTCGAGGGGCCCTCTTGATCAGCGGTAGTTGGTGAACTGGAGGGCGACGTCGAGGTCCTTGCCCTTGAGCAGGGAGATCACGGTCTGCAACTCGTCCTTCTTCTTGGAGCTGACCCGCAGCTCGTCCCCCTGGATCTGCGCCCGCACCCCTTTGGGCCCCTCCTCCCGGATGATCTTGCCGATCTTCTTGGCGTCCTCCTGGGAGATCCCCTCCTTGAGCGCCACCGTGAGCTTGTAGATCTTCCCGGACGGCTTGGGCTCCCCAGCATCGATCGCCTTGAGTGAAACCCCCCGCTTGACGAGCTTGTCCCTCAACACGTCGAGCACGGCGTTCGCCCGTTCTTCACTGTTCGCCTGAACCTCGATGCCCTCCCCGGCCCACTTGATCCCAGCGTCGACGTTCCGAAAGTCAAACCGGTTAGCGATCTCCTTGCCCGCCTGGTTGAGCGCGTTGTCCACCTCCTGCCGGTCGAGCTTTGAGACGATGTCGAAGGAGCTGTCGGCTGCCACGTTTACCTGCCCTCACAGAGAACGACGATCTCAACCACAGAGTAGTGAGACCACGGCGCGTACGGGCTCCCGGCACCGCCACGGGGCGCGTCGAATCCGATGTCACCCTCGGGTGCAGAGTCCGCTATCCTTCTGAGCGTCGTTACGACGACGTGACGGCGGGTTGCCCGAGTGGCCAATGGGAGCGGACTGTAAATCCGTCGGCTTAGCCTACCCAGGTTCGAACCCTGGACCCGCCACAGCAGCAAAAACAGCCCCTCACCAGCGACTGACAGCGGTGAGGGGCTGTTTCGTTCCCGTCCGGCTGCGTCCGGCTCCTAGCGATCATCTACGGGTGGTTGGGTCCAATACGGGTCCACGCTCGGGCCGCATCGAGCCGAGGTATCTGCTGCACGGTCATATGGGGGACTGGGCACCGGTAGAGCATCCACCGCCATGCCCGTAGCCCGGTCGCGGCCATCTCCACTGACCATCGGTGCCTGGCCGGTCGACTGTAGAACAGCTACTGCCTCTCATACCCGCCCCTGGCCCAACGCTCTGCCGCGCCAGGTCCAAGACAGCAGCGCCTGCTTAGCGGATGATGTCGGTGTGGGCAATGCAAAGCTTCATCATTATGTGCCACAGTTTTATCTTCGTCGGTTCGTTGACTCGGCTGGCCGGCTATGGGTCTGGGACCGGGACCGGGAGGGAAATCGGGTTTTCTCCACCAGGCCGCGATCTGTTGCAGCGGAGTCGAACTTCTATCTTCAGCCCAAGTTGGCCGAAGAGGGGCATGATCCGCTGACCATGGAGCGGCAGTTTGCAGACCTCGAAGGCGAGGCTTCATCTATCACAGCCCAGTGGCTCAACTGGATCCGGCAAGGCAAGCGCGGCGATTTGCTTGCCATACCTGATATAAATCGAAACCTTATCAGCCTCTTCCTTGCCCTCCAATTCCTGCGGACCGCGGAAGCTCGATCAATACTGATAGCATTTTTCAAGTCTCTCG
This sequence comes from uncultured Actinomycetota bacterium, assembly GCA_963799975.1. Lineage (GTDB taxonomy): Bacteria > Actinomycetota > Actinomycetes > Streptosporangiales > Streptosporangiaceae > Actinoallomurus. The sequence goes on from CAWCZF010000008.1 coordinate 58,912, forward strand.
GGCATCCAACCGACTCTGACGATGAAAAGCGAGAACTTCACACTGAGATCCTCTGGAATGACGAGATTATCTCGTTGTTTGCGGACCACATAAGACACTCCTCCTGGCTATTTGGCCGTAATGACACGTCCACACCTTTCATCACGTCGGACAACCCCGTCGCCTTTCGATCGGCAGATAACCGCATGTGGCTCAAAGCGGGCGTCCTGCACGAGGGCACTTATGTCGTGTATCCGCTCGCGCCGGACGTGATCATGTATTGCTACCCCGACGAAGGCGTCTGGCACGACGCAAAAGTTTCTCGGTTCGACCGGCAAATTTCGCCAGTTACCCTGACTGACAATATGGTCCAAAATGAAAATACATCTCAGGTATTCATGGCCTCGCGATTCGTTATCTCAAATAGAGCGGCGTTCAACATGGAGCATGAGTTTGCGAAGTCGATTGGCACTGATATTTACGCTCCACCTGGAAGAAGCATCTCGGAATAGTGGACGTAGGCATCGCACCGCCGCAGCGAATGTCAGCCCATCCGCCGTCCCACCTGCCATCGCCCTATTCCCTTAGGGAGTGCCTCTGCTCGGCTTGAGACATCGGCAGCCGGGATGGACATGCTTCGACCCAGCCGCTCACAGACTGACGCCCTTCAGGCCCTCCGGAGCCCGGAGTGCCCCCGTGGGGGGGTCCCCCGACATCACCCACAACGGACGGCCCCGCTGCGAGTCTTGCCGCTCGAAAGCTATCTGGACGATTTAGCCGCAATCTGGGAGTTTTAGGCATTTTGCACCAGTCGACTGGCTTCCGGGCTCGTCTTGGCGCAAAGCCAACGGGGCCCCAGAAGGGTACCGAGTCGCCGCTCGGGACAAAAAAACCGCGAAATCTCGGCCATGTCGCGACGTAGGTGAGATGATTCCATTATGGCGCTACGGTCACCCATCTACCTGGACATCGAGACTCTGCTCTCTCAAGCGGAGTACCACGACATCGACGTACCCCGGACAGCGGACATCGTGGAGAAGACGGTGCGCAAGAGATCTGGCGGCGGCAAAGCAGGTCTTTCAAAGTTCGGGGTGAACGCATCCACGGAAACCGATGTCGAGTACCAGTCGACTTATAGTTTGGCACCGAAAGAGAAAGCAACGGTTAGCAAGGTGATCGATGCCCTGATCGCCGACGGCGCCATCAAGCTCGATCCGGACGGCAACACGCCCCTCAGCAAAGACGACCTAATTCAGATTGAGGGAAATACTCGCATTACCACAGCGAGTCTTGCCGGTAAAATGTTCTTTATATTTCGCCGATTGATGGACATGGCGGAAGGAGATATTGAAACGGCTTTTGACCTGAACATCGAAGATCGCCCTGTCTTCGAGCAGCTGAAGCAGGTATACCTGCAGAACGAGCTTCTACCTATTCCAATTCTACTGGAGCTGACTGGATCGAATCTACCGCAGAAGGTTTATATTAATGTGCGACCGGACTACTTTATCGATGAGGCATCGGCCAATAGAGTTGAAGGAGAAATGCGCGTCCTCGGCAGTGTCCGTCAGCTAATTCCCAGCGGAAGTGAAGGATTTATTAGCGCCGAGGAGTGGCTTCTTCATGACTGGGAGCACATGATGCGACGAATACTCATGACGCAGCTAGGTGACACGGTGAAAGATGTGGTGGAGAAAATTCAGATCAACCTTCCTCCCGAGGACGTCCACGCTTTTATCGGCGGTCCCGCCGTGGTCGTTGAGGCAGTATCGCTCTACTGACCCGTTGCCCACCTACCTGAGAAGCGCTGTCTAGATTGAGACTCGCGCCTCTGACTAAATGAGTCGATGGCATCCGGTCGATCCGGTGGCCCCGACACTCGGCCACGTGAGTTGATTCAAATTCACTTAGTCGACGAAAATGGCCCCTCACTTGAGGATATCTCTAAGTGAGAAGCCATTCCGTCTCATGCGTGACTGTACTGATGCGCGACTTACTGTAAGCGACCAGGGACAACCGAACTCAAGCGTCGATCTACGCAGAATTCTCCGTGTCTAATGATCGCTTGGTCTAGGCGACGTCTGCCTACCTCTGCCCCCCATGGCTTCAGTGATCCGACGCTTGGCTTCCTCCTCCTGGCCCGAGATGCACTTGGCGTAGACGCGGAGTAGGACGGCGACGCTGTGTCCGGCCCACGCGGCGACCTGGGCGGGCGGGACGCCTGCGCCGAGCCAGGTGGAGACGGCGGCGTGCCGGAGTGCGTAGGGCGTTTCGGCGAGTGGTGAGGCGGCCTCCTGCTTGCTGAGCGCCTTGTTTCTCGCCTTGTGCCAGACGCCGAGGTAGGTCCGGTCGGTCATGATGCCGGCGCGTGGTCCGACGAACAGCCGCGTACCTTCCTTGATCTTGAATTCTTCGATGTGCGAGCGAAGGATCCGGGCAAGCTCGGGATGGATGGGAACGGGACGGGTCTCGCCGGGTGCCCGATGCTTTAGCGGTTGTCTGTCTCGCGCTTTGCCGCTGTCGGTCCAGCGCGAGCCGCTGCGGGGCTCGGCGTGGGTGAGGCGCATCTCTCCCCAGCCTTCGGCAGGGAGTGAGACGAGGTTCTCGGGTCGGAGGTCGACGGCCTCTTCTGGGCGGAGTGCGGCGTAGTACATGACGGCGAAGAACGCGACCATGCGTTCGCCGCGCTTGCCCTGTTGCCTTACGGCGGCGAGGAGTCGCGCGGCCTGTTCCGGGTTGACGACGACGCGCATATCGAGTGTCTGGGTCTTACGGGGCCTGGCGCGCTGGACTCGCTTCAGCGGGTTGCCGCTCAGGATCCGGCGCTCGCACGCGTACTCCAACGCGTTGTTGAATGTCACGCGCTTGCGGTAAACGGTGCTGCCGGCGGCGGCCTTGCCGTCTTGCTTCACGCTCAGTCGATCGAGCACCGCGCGGGCGATCTCCGGGCCCTTCCCTTCCGGATCCAGGTCCGACATGTTGATGGTGTTGCGTTCCAGCCACCGAAGGGCCGGAACGAGATCCTCTGGCGGCTCTCCGCCTTTCTGGAGACGCCCGCTGTACGACCAGCCCCGCAGGGCGGCTCTGATTTCTTCGGTGCTCGGCGCACCCTTGCTGGTCGCCAAGAGCGCCTCTGTGGCGTCGGTGAGCGCCTCGGCGATACCGCGCCGATGGTTCGGGGAGGCGAAGGGCCACTTCGCGGCGGCGTACTCCAGAGAGAAGGCGTACCAACTGATCGCGTTCTCTTCGCGGAGCCACGAGACGGGACGGCCGGTCTTGAGGTCGAACGCCTCGCCGTTCTTCGCGGCGGCGACGAGCGAGGAGCGGAAGCTGTCGGCCTGGGCTCTGGTCCGGAAGCCCTTCTTCCAACGCTTGGGGCCGACCTTCCACCGCACTGTGTAGGTCGTGACCTCGGTGCCCTTGCGAACGCTGGTCTCGTGGATCCGCGCGTCGTAGGTGACGTTCTTCATCAGGCGTCGCCGTCCTCTCGCGCGTCGAGCCAGCGGTCGAGTTCGGCTCGGCGGATGCGGAGGCTGCCGTTGGGCAGCGTGATGCAGCGGGGCGCTCTCTGCTTGGCGCGCCAGTCGTAGAAGGTTGATCGGGCGATGCCGAGTTCGGTGCAGACTTCGGCGAGGGTGAGTTTGTCGCGGCTTCGTTCTGCGGTCTTCACGGGCGCGGTCGCCTCCGAAGGTGTGATCGGTCGGGGTGGCGTGGCCGGCGGCGTGCTTGGTGGCTGTGCGCCGGTCACGGGTGTGAGACCTCGGAGGCGTCCCGGGGGTGGGCGTGCCGGGTGAAGCGGGTAAGCGGAAATCAGCAGAATTGTTTGTGCTGCTTTTCGCTTACGTGCTTCCAGGCGTGGCCGTGGTTTGGAAACGTAGGGGCGCTGACGCTTGACGGTGATCATTGGGTGGTCTCCAGCGCGGCGGGGTGGACCTCGTACGTCGTCGCGGCCGGGCGTCCACATCCGGCGCGTGGCGGACTCGGGAGGCGGCGTATCCAGCCGTGGGTTTCCAGGACGCGCAGGGCGGGGTCAAGGTCGGTGATCTTCTTGAACCGGGCGCGTAGGGGTGGCTGTGCGTCGCGGGCGGCGAAGCGGGTCCGGGCGGTGCTGCGTGTCCAGTCGAGGACGGCTTTGGCGTTGGCCGTCGCGGGGTCAGCGCCGATCGCGTCGTAGGCGGCTTTGGCGTGCGCGGTGAAGTACTCGCCGATGTCGGTCGCGTCGGCGAAGGTGTCCACGCTGATGGGTCGGTTCCATCCGTCGCGCAGGTGTTTGGCGAGGTGGAGGAGTCCGGCGATGCGGACGGTTGCGCCGACGAGTTTGCCGCCCCAGTCGGTCATGTGTGCCATGTCGCCGTCTGGGCGGAACCGGGGTTCGGTGTCGGCCAAGAGCCGCGTGATGGCCTCGGACGCCTCGGCGGTGAAGGTCAGCGTTGCCGGTTCGGGCAGCCGGGCAAGGGACAGCACGAGCGCCTTCATCGTGGCCTGGTAGGTCGTCTCCTGGTCGGCGGGCATGGGGTCGGGCTGGTTCTTGCGATGACCCAGCAGAGAGTCCGGAACCGCGTAGAGGAGGCGGCCGAGGAGTCCTTGGTCGCGGAACTGGGGCGTGTCGCCGAGTTCGGCCAGGACGCCGGGTTGTGTGCAGATGCCGAGGGTGACGGTCGCGTTGTCGATGTGTTCCGACTCGCGGCCCATGCGGTCCACACGCATCTCCTCGCCCGCGTGGCCTTTCTTCAGGACGGCGAAGTTCGGGGTACCGGAGTAGCGGCCGGCGGCGATGGAGAAGACCTCTCCCTCCGGTGACAGCACGGCCATCCGGCCGCCCTGCTCACACAGCAGCGACGTCAGCACTTCCACGGTCGCGTCGTCGGAGTACAACCGCAGCCGCGCCGGGACCACGGCCGCGTCGAGCGCAAGCTTGGCTTCCGTCGCTTCGACCAGGGCGAGTGCCCGTTGGGCCGGGTCCAAGACGGTGGCGTTCTCGGCCGTCTTGGCGGTCTTGTCCGCGTACGCCTCGGCGATGCGGCGGGCGATGACCGCTTCGGCGATCAACGGTTCGGCTTCGATGATGAGGGCCTGTTCGGCGGCCTTGATCGGCGCGCACATCGCCCGGTAGACCTCGGACTTGCGGTTGCCGGGCGGCAAGACGACGACGGTGAACAGGTTCGCCGGTTCCCGCCACGCTGGAGCCTGGACCCACACCTTCCCGCCAGCGGCCACGGCGAGGACGGCCAGGGCGAGGCAGCCGGCGAGATCCGGCGGGTGTCTGGGTGGCTTCGGCGAGCGAGGCCGCGTACTCCCCCAGCCAGTCCGGGAACGTCCACAACGGAAACCCCTGCAGACCGGTCGCGGTGGCAGTCAGCGGGGTCGGTTCGGGCCAGCCGTGGGCGTCGGGTGCGGTGATGGCGGTGAGTTCGGCGATGACCGCGCCGCGCAGGTTCCCCGCGTCGTCTCCGGTGGCGGCCTGGCCGAGCTGGGTGAGGCGGTCGCCGGTGGCGATGACGGTACGGGCGTAGGCCAGGTCACGGACCATGTGGGCGTAGTAGCCCGCACTCGTCACGGCCCGGACTTGAGCCACGAGAGTATGCAGGTACAGCGCGCGAGGGACATGGTTCGATTAGCTGATCTAGAGGATCTCTTCGTGCACCATTCGCCCACGAACGCCCGGATGAGTACGGCCGTGGCGCGCGACTAGCCAAAGCGAAAGCGGTCAATGGAGGTCCCTCGCGGGAAACCGCATCCGCAGGTTAGGGATGTTGACGGCCGCTCTCCATTTTAATCCCAACCTGAGAGTACGGCTTTTACGTTCACTCGCGTCGCAGAGCCAGCGGTCGTCCTGGAACTCAGACGGGATTTCGTCTTCCCATGGGTCGATCCCGCGCCCCTCAAGTTCCTCGAACCAGCGGTCCCGTTGCGACGTGGGCAGCCGCTGCCCACACCACGGACAGAAGTCGATCCCGATGCTCGACCTGCCACCGTCATGGATGATCAATCCGTATTCCTGGAACCTGGCGCTGAACAGGATCACCACGTCCGCGCAGTCGTACGGGTCATGGTGGTGATCACAGTGCCAGTTCACCTGGCGCGCCATCGCTTCGCAGCAGTACTGAGCCATGAGTCTCCGATGTTCTGGGTGTCTGCGGCGTCAGGCCCTCGAGGACGGCACACAGGAGGTCCGTCTCGGCGTCAGCAGCGAGCGTCCACGTGCTGCTGCCCGGGAGGTCTCGGCTCCGTTTTTATAGCTGGCCTCACCGGAGAAACCACATCGCCACTCGGCCCATCGCCGGTGGCGGGCAGGGACAACACGGCTTGCATCGCGTCGGGGGCGGCGTCATAGCCGAGCGTCGTCTTCGTCAGCTTGCCCGCGTCGCCGTCGACCGTTCGTTTCAGGAGATCGACGCCCCGCAATGTCAGCTCATGGCTCTCGGCGTTGTTTATCCCCATCTCGGCGACTATCGGCGGGTAAGCACTGGATGAGACGCCTGCATTCATGAGAGCAACTTGAACGCCAGAAATATTGTCGGCGAGTGGCATCATGGAATTGTTTAGGAAATTCCGCAGCTCCGTCGTGTCAGCTGCATAGCCAGCCATCGCACCCCTGTCCGAAAGTCACATGATCCATCCGAGGCTCATCATAGGTCCCCCACCTCGAGCTTCATGAGGTCGAGCGGGTGATCGCGGAGGGCGATCAGGTCTGTCCCCGGCCGGCTGTGGGCGATGCACAGGCGTTGCCATCTGCCTCCTTTGACGAGGCGTCCGGCGGCTGAGTACCTACGGCAGGACCATCAGGGAGGCGGCGCCGAGTGCCGCACCCCTGGTGATGAGGTGGACGGCCGTGCTCATCGGCGCCACTCGATACGGGCGGCTTCTCCTGGTTTTTCGGTGCATTTCCTCCGCCTCACTCGGCCTGGTAACTGCTGGAATGTCAAGGAGCCGCCCAACTCGCCGGCCACCAGAAAGACACAGGGGAAAGAAAATGCAAATGCCGGTCAAGAATTGGAGATGGACAATGCTTGGCACCGCGCGATAACCTCCGCAATGTTTTCCCTTTTATGTCGCTGGCGGCACCTGTAAGTCGCTGGCAAGAGAATTGTCCAATTTGGTTCGGGGGGAGCCTCATGGGGTCATTTTCTAGGACAGCCGGTGGCGTAGTGGTCACCGTGATTTCAGGAGTTGCGCTCGCGGCGACACTGTCGGCGGCGAGCGCGCAGGCGGCGGGCGGAGTCATTCGGGTGCCGTGTGACTCGGTGCGGTTGCCGTTGGCGATCACTGCGGCGAACGCGGCCGGTACGGCGACAGTCCGTCTTGCTCCGAGGTGTACCTACATCGTCGGTACCGGTGCGCCGCTACCGCAGATCACCGGCGCGAACATCACGATCTCAGGAGGGCCGAATACCACGATCAAGGGTGATCCGGCCGCACCGCCAGGCCCCATCCTGCACATCTCGGCTGGTGCGAAGGCACGCGTGCAGGGGATTTTCATCCTGGGCGGGAATGACGGCAACGGGGGCGCGGTCGAGAACGACGGCACTCTGGTGCTCGACTTCGTCACCCTCACCGGCAACGCGGTGAGCGGAAGCGGTGGCGCTCTGGCCAACTTTCCCGGCGCTCACGCGCTGGTCGCTCGGAGCATTATCAAGGCGAGTACCGCCACCAACGGCGGTGGTGTCGCGAACTTCGGCGCACTGACGCTGTTCCAGAGCCTGGTCTCCGGCAACAACGCCAGCGGCAGGGGCGGCGGCGTATTCACCGAAAACGGCGGCACTACGCGAATCATCCAAAGCACCATCGACAAGAACACCGCCGGGCAAGGAGGCGGAGTCGCCAACGCTAGCGGCGCGACGACGTCGATCGCCCGCACCCTTGTTCAGGAGAACAAAGCCGATCTCACTCCGCCCGGCACCAGCGGTGGCGGAGTCTTTGATCAAGGCGCCGGCGTCACTCTCCAGCAGACCGTTGTTCGCAAGAACACTCCGAACAATTGCACTCCTACCATCACAGGCTGCCGGAACTGACCCCGGCGGCCCTGACCTGACCGGTCATTCGGCCAGGTCAGGGCCGCCGAACGGGGCACGCTCCCCACCCAGCCGACGCCCCCGGCAGCACGCAGAGATCGCCAAGCCGCCAGGCGGCCGCGCTACACGGTTCACTCTCCGACGCCTGGACGTCGCCGCCCCCCGCGGCTCGGCGGCCGCTCATGGAACAGCCTGGCCCGGTTTGGACAACTACAGAGTGACTACACCGGTTTGGGAGAAAGCGATGACGTTGCAGACGAGGGCCGCGCCCCGATTCGTACGGTCCCCGCACCGCCCGCGCGTCGTGGTGCCGACGCCGTGACACGCGTGATGGTCGTCGAGGACGATGAGTCGGTCGTTCAACTCCTGTCGTGTCTGCTGGCGGACGAGGGTTTCCAGCCCGTCGCGACACGTACGGGAGAAGACGCCCTGGCGGTGTTCGGCCGGGAGGGGGCCGAGTTGGTCCTGCTCGACCTGGGACTGCCTGGACTTTCCGGTACGGAGGTCTTCCGGCGGCTGCGTCGCGTCTCGGACGTTCCGGTGATCATGGTGACGGACAGGGGCGGGGAGATCGACCGGATCGGCATGGAGTTGGGCGCCGACGACTACGTGACCAAGCCGTTCTCGCCGCGTGAGCTGATCGCGCGGGTACGTGCCGTCCTTCGCCGGCAGCAGCATCCGCCGTCGGGCGGGGAGGACGTGCTGGCCTCGGGACCGGTCCGCATGCACGTCCCCGGGCACGTCGTCACCATCCGCGGCGTCCAGGTGAAGCTGCCGTTGAAGGAGTTCGAGCTGCTCGAGATGCTGCTTCGCAACGCCGGCCTCGTCGTGACCCGGATGCGGCTCGTCGAGGAGGTCTGGGGGCCGGAGTACGTCGGGCTGGAGACCAAGACCCTCGACGTGCACATCAAGCGGTTGCGGGCCAGGATCGAGCCCGCCCGGCGGACGCCGCAGCACGTCATCACCGTACGCGGGCTCGGCTACAAGTTTCAGGAGTGATCCGCGTGCCCGCCCCTCAGCGGCGGTAGCCGGCCATCTGCTCCAGCCGGGCAATGCGTTCGCCAGTCGGCGGGTGGGTGGAGAAGAGGCGTACGACGCCGTGGCCGCGGAACGGGTTGGCGATCATCAGGTGGCCGACGGACGCGAGTCGGCCGTCTGCGGGCAGTGGGAGTTCGCGCGTGCCGTGTTCGATCTTGCGGAGGGCCGACGCGAGTGCCAGGGGGTCTCCGCTGAGCTGGGCGCCCGAGGCGTCCGCCTGGTATTCGCGCGTACGGCTGATGGCCAGTTGCACGATCGTGGCGGCGAGCGGGCCGAGGATGAGCAGCAGCAACGCGCCCACGACGCCGCCCTCGTCGTCGTCGGAGGAGGAGCCGCCGAACGGCAGGAACCACGCCAGGTTGGCCGCCCACGTCACCACGGCCGCGAGCGCGCCGGCGACCGAGGAGATCAGGATGTCGCGGTTGTAGACGTGTGAAAGTTCGTGCGCGAGTACGGCGCGCAGCTCACGCTCGTCCAGGAGTTCGAGGATGCCGATCGTGCAGCACACCGACGCCGATCGCGGGTTGCGGCCCGTGGCGAAGGCGTTGGGTGCCGCGGTCGGGGAGACGAACAGCCGGGGCATCGGGCGGCGTGCGGTCGTCGACAGCTCGCGTACGATCCGGTAGATCGCCGGCTGCTCGACCTCGCTCACCTGCCGGGCTCGCATCGCCGAGAGTGCGATCCGGTCGCCCGCGAAGTAGGCGACCGCGTTGGTGACCAGCGCGATCAGCACCGCGATCAGCAGGCCCGTACGCCCGCCCAGCGCGCCCCCCACGAGCACGATCAGCGCGGACAGAACAACGAGCAGGATCGTCGTACGGACGCCGTTGAACCGCACCTTGACACCCTTCCCGAAGTCACCCCTTACATAACGGGCTGACCAGGAGAAATGTTCCCTAGGGTACGGCCAGCGCCGCGGCGTGCAGCACCAATTCAGGGGCGACCGAAACCACGACGGCACCGGCCAGGGAGACCGCGATGGCGATGCCCGCCGCGCGGCCGACCCGGAGGGAACCGGGGTGGAGTGTCGGGGCGAACAGGCGCGCTGCCCAGGCCAGGTAGTAGTAGAGCCCGAGCACGGTGTTCACGGCCATGATCACCGCGAGCCACGTGGCCCCGCCCCCGACGGCGGCGCGGAAGACGACCACCTTCGCGAACAGGCCCATGACCCCCGGCGGCAGGCCGGCGAGGCAGACGAGGAAGAACGCCAGCGCCGTCGCGACGCCCGGGGCGACGCGCGCCAGGCCCTGGTAGTCGGCGAGTTCGCGCCGGCCTCGGCTCGCGACGACCGTGACCACGGCGAACGCCCCGATGTTCATGATCGCGTAGAGGGCGACGTACGCCGCGGTGGCCGTCATCGCCTCGTGTGGCCGTACGTGCGTGCCTCCGGCCAGCGGGGCCAGCATGTAGCCGGACTGCGCCACCGACGACCAGGCCAGCAGCCGTACGGCGTCGCGCTGCCGGAGGGCGAGCAGGTTGCCGAGCGTCATCGTGACCGCCGACAGGACGCCCAGCACCGGGCCCCACGTGCCGGCGAGCGGCCAGCAGCCCACGGTCAGGACCAGGGTGAGGCCCGCGAAACCGCCCGCCTTCGAGACGACCGAGAGGAACGCCGCCACGGGCAGCGGCGCGCCCTGGTAGACGTCGGGGGCCCAGAAGTGGAACGGCACCGCGGCGATCTTGAAACCGAAACCGGCGATCACGAGCACGACGCCCGCCGCCGCGACGGGCCGCAGCTCCGGGGAGAGATGGGCCAGGCCGGCCGCCACCCGGTCGAGGTACATCGCGCCCGTCACGCCGTATACCAGGCTGATCCCGAACAGCGTCACCGCCGACGAGACCACCGACACGAGGAAGAGCTTGAGCGCCGCCTCGCTCGACGCCCCGTCGTGACGGCGCAGCGCCACCAGCGCGAACACCGGCAGCGACAGCGTCTCCAGCGCGACCACGAGCGTGATCAGGTCGCGGCCGGCCGCGAGCAGCAGCGCCCCGGTGAGGGCGGCGAGCAGCAGGAAGTGGTATTCGCCGGCGGGCAGCGCCGAGCGGCGCATCTCGCCGTGCGACAGCAGCACCACCACGATCGCCGCGAGCAGCACGACCGCCTGGAACAGCGTGGTGAAGTCGTCGGCGACGTAGGAGCACGAGCGGCCGGAGCAGAACGTCGTACGGCCGTGCGCGGGGAACAGGGCGACCGCGGCGGCGGCCAGGAGACCGAGGGTGAGCAGACCGGTCACCCGCCGTGACATACCGAACGCGTCGGCCATCAGCACGACCGCCGACCCGACCGCGACGATCAGCGTGGGCAGGATCGCCAGGTAGTCGATCGACTGGATCATCGGCCCCCCAGGAGCACGCGTACGGCGCCGTCGGTGAGGGCGAGGAGCGTCTTGGGCCACAGACCGATGAACAGCGTGGCCGTGATCAGCGGGGTCCAGGCGAGCAGTTCGTACGAGCGCACGTCGGCGAACCTTGTCCGCGTCCAGCGTTCGGCGACCGGTCCGTGGGTGAGCCGGGAGAGCATGCGCAGGAAGTACGCGGCGGTGAGCAGCGCGCCGAGGCCGCCCAGCGCCATGAACGTCACGAATGTCGCGCGCGGCAGTGCGCCGTCCGGATGGTACGCGCCGAGCAGCGCGAGCATCTCGCCCCAGAACCCGGCCAGGCCCGGCAGGCCGAGGCTCGCGATGGAGGCGAACGTGAGGATCGAGGCGAGGTACGGCGCCTTGGCGAGCATCCCGCCGCCCAGGACGTCGAGGTCGGTGGTGCCGTACCGCTCCTGGATGGCCCCGGCCAGGAAGAACAGCAGGCCGGTGATCAGGCCGTGCGCGACGTTGCCGAACAGCGCGGCGTTGACCCCGACCGGCGTGAGCGTCGCGATGCCGAGCAGGACGAAGCCCATGTGGCCGATCGAGGAGTAGGCGATCATGCGCTTCAGGTCGCGCTGGGCCAGGCAGGCGAGCGCGCCGTAGATGATCCCGATGACGGCGAGCAGGCCCAGCCAGGGCGCGAGGACGCGTGCGCCCTCGGGCGCGGACGGGATCGCGATGCGCACGAAGCCGTACGTGCCCATCTTCAGCAGCACCCCGGCGAGCAGCACCGAGCCGACCGTGGGCGCCTCGGTGTGCGCGTCGGGCAGCCAGGTGTGCAGCGGCCACATCGGCGTCTTGACCGCGAACCCGAGCGCGACCAGCGCGAACGCCGCGATCTGGGTGCCGCGCGATAGCCCCGCGCCGTGCCGGGCGGCGAGCGTCGTCATGTCGAGGGTACGGGCGTTGACCGCGATCAGCAGGATGCCGACGAGCAGCAGCCCGGAGCCGAGCAGCGTGTAGAGGATGAACTTGTTCGCCGCCGCGCGCGCACGCTCGCGTGCTCCCGGGGTGCCGCCCCAGAGCGCGATGACGAAGTACATCGGGATCAGGACGACCTCGAAGAACACGAAGAACAGCACGAGGTCCAGCGACACGAACGTGCCGAGCATGCCGACCTCGAGCAGCAGGACCAGCCCGATCAGCGCCCGCGCCGAGCCGGGGCCCTCGTCGCCGGCGGGCAGGACGCGCGCGGAGTAGACCATGCACAGGAACGTCAGCGCTGCGGTGAGCACGACGAGCGGCAGCGAGATCCCGTCGACGCCGAGGTGGAAGCGCAGGCCGATCGAGCCCGCCCACGGGTGGTCGAGGCCGAGTTGCGGGCCGCGCCGTCCGTAGTCGAACACCGCGGCGGCCACGACGGTGAGCACCAGCGTGGCCGCGGAGAAGAACAGGCCGTGCAGCCGGGCCAGCCGGATCTGCCGCGCCGGGAACCCGCCGGGCGGGATGAGCGTGAGCAGCGCGCCGAGGAAGGGCACCGCCAGGATGGCGCCGAGGATCATGTGAGTACCACCACCGCGAGAACGATGATCACCACTCCCGCCAGTACCCCGGAGACGTACGTCTGGGGGTTGCCGTTCTCGGTGTGGCGGAGCAGGCCGCCGAGCCGCCGCGTGCCACGCCCCGTGCCCTCGACGGCCGCGTCCACCAGCCGCGCGTCGGCGCGTACGACGAGGCGGGCGAGCGCGAGCACCGGCCGTACGATCACCAGCGTGTAGACGGCGTCGACGCGGAAGCCGTCGCGCAGGATCGGCCGGACCGGGCCCAGGAGGCGTACGGGATCCAGCGCGGGATCGCGATTCCAGACGAGGAACACCCCGCCGCCGCCCGCCGCGGCGAACAGCAGCGAGACGGCCGCCATGCCGAGTTCGGGCCGCAACTGGTCGCTGCCGAGGCCGAAGAAGCCGAGGACCAGCGCGGGTACCGCGAGCACGGCGAGCGGCCAGCGCATCAGACCCGGGGCGTCGTGTACGGGGGCCGGTGACCGGCGCTCGCCGCAGAAGGCGACGAGCCAGGTGCGGGTGGCGTACGCGGCGGTGATCGTGGCGGTGAGCAGTCCGGCGATGAGCACGAGCCAGCCGGTCCAGGCGGGGATGGCGGGCACGGGTTCGGCCAGTCGCTGCGTCGCGGGCGCGTACGCGGACCAGCCGAAGTCGGTACGGCTCTCGTGCGGCCGCGTCGCGCGCCACGCCTGCGACAAGATGGCGTCCTTGCCGAAGAACCCGCTGGTGAGCGGCACTCCGGCGAGCGCGGCGAACCCGGCGGTCATCGACCAGAACGTCACCGGCATGGACGTACGGAGGCCGCCCATCGCGCCGAGGAGGTTCGAGCCGACGGCGACGATGACGCAGCCCGCGCCGAGGAACAGCAGCGCCTTGAACGCCCCGTGCGCGAGCAACTGGAACAGCGCGCCATCGCGCGTGCCGACCGCGAGCCCACCGCCCATGTACGCGAGCTGGCTGATGGTGGAGTAGGCGAGCACCCGTTTCAGGTCGTCCTGTGCGAGGGCGGCGAGCGCGGCGCCGAGCATCGAGATCGCCGCGACCACCCCGAGGACGGCCAGCGTCGCCGGGGCGAACAGGAACGCCGGGTAGAGCCGCGCCACGACGTAGATCCCGGCGGCCACCATCGTCGCCGCGTGGATCAGCGCGCTGACCGGCGTCGGCCCGGCCATCGCGTCCGGCAGCCAGGTGTGCAGCGGGAACTGGGCGCTCTTGCCGACCACGCCGCAGAGCAGCAGGAGCGTGCCCGCGACGATCGTGGTGTGCGGCATCCCGGGTACGGCGCCGAGGACGGTGCGGATGTCGAAGGAGTGCGCCGCCGTGCCGAGCACGAAGATCCCGAACAGGAAGCCGACGTCGCCGAGCCGCGTCACCAGGAACGCCTTGACCGCGGCGCGCGAGGTCGCGCGGTCGTGCCAGTAGTGGCCGATCAGGAAGTAGGAGCAGATGCCCATGACCTCCCAGCCGACGTAGAGCAGCAGGAGGTCGCCCGAGAGCACGACGAGCAGCATCGCTCCGGTGAACAGGCTGACGAACGCCGCGTACGAGGAGTAGCGCGGGTCGTCGCGCAGGTAGGCGACCGAATAGATCTGCACGGCGAGCGCGATGCAGCAGACCAGCAGCGCGACGACCGCGGACGTGCCGTCGACGTCGAGTCCGACGCCGAACGGGATGCCTCCGGTCTGTACGAGCGTGAGCCGGCCGGAGCGCGGGCCCGGCCGCTGCCACTGCACCGCGGCGACGACGGCGATGAGCACCGTGGCGGCCGCGACGGGCAGGACCGCGACCAGCGCGGGCCCGTTGGCGGGCAGCCGCCGGGCCAGTCCACGCGCCCGCCCCTGTTCGGTGCCCGGTCCAGTGCGCCGCAGCCGGCGCGCGACGGGCGTCAGCAGGTGCGAGATCGTGTGCCCGAAGACCATGCCGACGAACGCGGCGGCGAACGGCAGCAGGACCGCGAGGCCCGCCAGAACGATCACTGGCGCGCTCCTTGGTGCTCGCCCAGAGTGCGCAGCCGGTCGACGTCGACCGTACGGCGGTTGCGGTATATCAGCAGGACGAGGGCCAGGCCGAGTCCGACCTCGGCGGCGGCCAGCACGATCACGAACAGCGTGAGCACCTGCCCGCCGTGCAGCCGGTCGCCCCAGCTCATGTCGAACACGACGAGGTTGAGGTTGACCGCGTTGAGCATCAGCTCGACGGACATGAGCACGAGGATCGCGTTGCGCCGGGCGAGCACGCCGTACACGCCCACCGAGAACAGCAGCGCCGCGATGACCACCGGGTAGATGAGGTGCATCACATGTCCTCATCTATTCGCGACAGCACGATCGTGTCCTCGTCGTCGGCGGTCTTGCGGCGGCGGGTCAGGGATCCGGTGGGCCGCGGGCGCTTCGTGGGCTCGGGGTCCGGCTCGGGACGTTCGGGCCCGATCTCGGCGCGGGAGAGCACGATCGCGCCGATCAGCGCGGCCAGCAGGAGTACGGACAGCGCCTCGAACGGCAGCACCCACGTGCGGAACAGGCTCGCGCCGATCGTCGCCGACGCGCCGTTTCCGACGCGGGCCCTGAGCGGGAAGTACGCGTCGTGGAAGCCGCGTACGAGGGTGGTGACGAGGACGGCGGCCGTGGCGAGGGCCGTGACCAGCGCGACCATCCGGTTGCCGGAGTTCAGGTCGGCGGACCGCCCGATCGGGGCGCGGGTCAGCATGATGCCGAAGAGCAGGAGTACGACGATCGCCCCGACGTAGATCAGCACCTGCACCCAGGCGACGAACTCGGCCGCCAGCACCACGTAGGAGGCGGCGAGCGCGCCGAAGGAGAGCACGAGCCAGAGCGCGGCGTGCACGAGTTGGTCGGTGGCCACGACCATGACGCCCGAACCGACCGCGACCAGGCCGAGCAGCACGATGACGATGTCGGCCGCGGTCACCTCGGCTCCCCCTTGGGGAGTTCTTTGGGCGGCTCCGCGCGTGGGTCGTCGGCGGGCGGCGGCGGAACCGTCCACATCCACTCCCGCAGGCGGTCGCGCTCGTGGGTCAGCTCGGCGATGTCGTACTCGGCGTACTCGAACTCCGGGGTCCAGAACAGGGCGTCGAACGGGCACACCTCGATGCAGATCCCGCAGTACATGCAGAGCGCGAAGTCGATCGCGAACCGGTCGAGCACGTTGCGCGCCCTCGGCCGTCCGCCCTCGGGCGCCGGGAGCGTCTCCTTGTGCGAGTCGATGTAGATGCACCAGTCGGGACATTCGCGCGCACAGAGCATGCAGACGGTGCAGTTCTCCTCGAACAGGGCGATGACTCCCCGGCTGCGCGGCGGCAGGTCGGGCTGCACCTCGGGGTACTGGCGCGTGATGGAACGCCGGGTCATCGCACGCAGCGTGACCGCGAGGCCCTTGGCCAGGCCGGTTCCGGGTAGGCGTGCCACGGGTCACCATGATTGCCTATCCCTGACCGTTGGCAAACCGGAGCCCCGTCCGCACCACACGTCGGCCCTAGGTTCTCAGCCGCCGGTGCGTGGTCTGAGCAGGCGCAGGACCACGGGGGCCAGCAGCACCATGACGCACAGACGCAGGCTCTGGACGGTCGAGATCAGGGGGACGTCGGCATGGGTGGCCACAGCGGTGACCAGAACGGCGTTGATGCCGCCAGGAGTGGTGGCGAGGTAGGCGTCCGACAGCGGAATGTGACACAGGGCGGACAACAGCCACGCCAGGGCGGCGCAGGCCGCGCTGACGCCGAGCGTGCAGGCGACCGCCAGCGGCAGGAGGCGGCCGATGCGGGCGATGGCCGGGCGGGTGAAGCGCAGGCCGACGTCCAGGCCGACGATCGTGAAGAGTTCGCCGCGCAGCAGGCCCGTGGGGGCGAAGCCGCTGGCCGCGCCGGTGAGGGTCAGCGCGACGGTGGCCAGCATGGGGCCGAGCAGGGCGGGGCTGAGCAGGCGCGCCCGGCGACCGAGCCAGGCTCCGACGACTGCGACGGCGATCAGCAGGAAGACGCCGTCGTCCTGGTCGGAGCCGGTGACGATGTGCCAGAGGACCGGCGGGGCCTGGACGGCGACGGCGGCGGCGGCGGTCGTCGGGGCACGGGCGGGCGAGGCGAGCATCCAGTGGATCAGCAGGGGCGCGGTGACGGCGACCAGGCCGACCCGCAGGTATTGGAGGAAGGCGACCTGCCGCGCGTCGGCGTCCAGCTCCTGGGAGCAGGCGACCACGGCGGCCGAACCTCCGGCGATCATCCCCAGCGTCGCGGTGGCCCGGTCGACGTCGCCGAGCCGGGTGAGGATGGCGGCGGCGCCCAGGCTGAGGACGACGGTGCCGAGGGTGACCGCGGCGAGCGGCAACACCGCGCCGGCCGCCTGGCGCAGGGCGGCCTGGTCGAGGTAGCTGCCCATGAGCACCCCGAGCGCCGCCTGTGACGCCCGGTTGAGGCGCAGGGGAAGCTGGTCGGCGACGAGCCCGCTGCCCGCGGCGGCGAGCCCGGCCAGCAGCGGGACCAGCAGGTGCGCCGCGGGCACGATCGGCTCGGCCACCTCGCCGGCCACCCACGCGGCGAGGATGACGCACGCCCAGGCCGCCCAGCGCCACGAGGGCCGGGAGTGCATCAGGCGGCGGAGCTGCTTCATCACCCCGCCATACTACGAAAGGTGTCTGACAAGTGACTTTGGGTGACGCCTCTTCAGATCGGCCGTGGTCGATAATCGAGAGATGTCGATCTTTCTGGAGACCGATCGCCTGACGCTGCGCCGTTTCACCGAGGCCGACGAGGACAACCTGGTCGAACTCGACAGTGACCCCGAGGTCATGCGGTTCCTCACCGGCGGCGAGGCGACGCGCCGCGAGGACGTACGGGGCCGGACCCTGCCGACGATCTTCGACTTCTACGCGCGGTTCGCGGGGTTCGGCTACTGGGCGGCCGAGGAGCGGTCCACCAGGCGGTTTCTGGGCTGGTTCCACTTCCGGCCGCCCAAACCCGAGAACGAGCGGCCGCACGGGGGGATCGAACTCGGCTATCGCCTCCGCAGGCCGGCCTGGGGCAGGGGGTACGCCACCGAGGGATCCCGCGCGCTGATCCGTACGGGCTTCACCGAGTTGGGGGTGGAGCGGGTGGTCGCCGAGACGATGGCGGTCAATCTCGGCTCCCGGCGCGTACTGGAGAAATCCGGCCTGACACTCGTCCGCACCTTCCACCGCGACGGGCTGGAGGCCATCGAAGGCGTCGAACACGGCGTGGTCGAGTACGCACTGACCAGGGCCGATTGGGAGCACGGACGCCGAGACGCCCTACCCGCCCGCGAGCCACGCTCGTAGGGCGAATCGGCTTGCTGTGATGCAGTGACAACACCGTGTTAGTGCGTGTTGGATCGGGTTTGTCGGGTCAGGGGCTGGGGTGGCCTTTGGGGGCGCGGTGCAGGCGTGGATGCGGCGACGAGTATGGCTGCTGGACGGGTTGTCGGTGCTGCTGGTGGTCGCGGTCGGGGTGGCCACCAACCAGATACTCAATGACGGGAAGTGGGCCGACCTGGCGTGGTGGTGGCTGGCCGCGGACCTGGCACTGGCCGCCGTCGCCGCGGTCGTCACCCACCTCGCCACGGTGCTCCGCATCCCCGCCGCTCTGGAGCCGGTGCTGTGGGGCACGGTCGCGGGATCCGGCGGCCGGCCCAAGACCTTCGGCGAGCTGACACCGCGCGATCTGGGCGTACGCCGCAACCGGTACGGGGCCGAGGGCGAGTCGTTCTACATCCCCCGCGATATCGACGACGACCTCGACGCCGCGCTCACCGACGGCGACCGGCGGGTGGTCATCGTGGAGGGGGAACGGCTCGCCGGGACCACCAGCACCCTCGCCCAGGCCGCTCAGTGCCAGTTGCCCGGCCACCGGGTCGCCGCGTTCGACAACCCGGACCTGCCGCTGCGAAGGCTGATCGACCACGCCGCCCGGTGGGCGGCACCCGGCCCGGGCGTGGTGCTGTGGCTGGACGGGACCGACCTGACGCCCGAACTGCTCACCCAGCTCACCCAGGTACGCGCGGCCGCACTGCCGGACGGCCTGTGGATCCTGGCCACGCTGGACACCGAGGTGCGCAAGGCGGCGGACCTGGCCGAGCACCAGGTCAAGCACCTGGAGCAGCACACCGTTCACCGGACGCTCGGCCTGCTCAGCCGTACCGAGGTCGAGGAGATCACCGCCCAGAAGCTGTACGCCGGCTTACGTACGGTCCTGCGCGAGGATCGGCGGCGGCTCATGGGGCGGCTCATGGTCACGTGGGACGACCTGCGGGAGCTGCTGGACGAGAACGGCCCCATCCTCACCGAACGCCTCGCCGTCGTACGCGCCGCCACCGACTGGGAACGCCTGCGCCTCCAGGACCTGCGCGACCTCAACCGCGACGTCCTCAACCACCTCTACCGAGGTTATTACGCCGAACTCACCGGCCAGGCCACGGACGCCGACATCGTCGTCCGCGACCGCGACCAGGCCCTCCGCTGGGCGATCCGCCGCCGCGACGGACTCCGGGTGCTTCGCAAGAAGACCGGCCGGCGCGGCACCCGTTACGAGCCGCATCCCCTCCTGACCGTCATGGCCGAGGACGCAGTCGACGGCCGGCCGATCGCCGAGGCCCTGTGGACGTACGCCGACCGCTTCTTCGACGGCGAGCAACGCCGCACCATCGGCTACACGGCTCTCGCCCGCGACGCGCATGCCGCCGCCTATCGGCTCCTCAACCATCCGGACAGTGCCCCCGATCCCGCACGCACCATCCAGGTCGCCGCCTGGCTGCGCCGTACGGGGCAGCCCGATATCGCCGACTCCTGGTACCGGCGGGCCCTCACCACCGACCACGCACCCGCCGCCATGAACGGGCTGGGGCGACTCGCATTCGACCGCGGCCGTCTCGACGACGCACAGGACTGGTTCGAGCAGGCCCTGGCGACCGAGCATCCCGACCAGGCACCTGCGGCGATGAACCATCTCGGCGAGCTCTTCCGCCTGCAAGGACAGAGCCAGGCCGCCCGTACCTGGTTCGAGCAGGCCCGCGCAACCCGCCACCCGGACCACGAACTCAGAGCGATGATCGGTCTCGGCAACTTGCACGAACTGCGTGGCGACGCCGCGGAGGCTCGGAAACTCTTTGAACGGGTCTCGGCGAGTGAACACACCGATCACGCTCCCCACGCGATGCACCGGCTGGCACTCCAGTTCTTCCGGGCCGGAAAGCTTGAGCAGGCTCGCCGAATGTCTCAGGATGTGCTCGCCACCAGGCATCCCGACCATGCCCCTTACGCGATGAACAGTCTTGGCGAGACAGCCCTTGTACAGGGCGAACGCGCTCGTGCACAGGAGTGGCTGGAGCGGGCGCTGGCCACGCGTCATCCCGATGAAGCGCCATGGGCGATGGTCTGGCTCGGATTGCTCGCGCGCACAAGTGGACACGCGGAAGAAGCGCAACGGTGGTGGAAACGAGTCCTCGCCACAGGTCATCCGGATGCTGTCCCCACAGCGACCAACGGACTGGGACTCCTCGCACATGGACGCGGGGACCTGACAGAAGCGCGCGACTGGTGGGAGCGCGCCCTGGCCACCCACCACCCCGAACAGGCGCCGTTCGCGATGAACGGATTGGGGTTCCTCGCACATGGACGCGGGGACCTGACAGAAGCGCGCGACTGGTACGAGCGCGCCCTGGCAACCCACCACCCCCGCCAAGCCCCATCCGCGATGAACAGACTGGGAGAAATCGCACGAGAGGGTGGGGACCTGACAGAAGCACGCGACTGGCACAAGCGCGCCCTCGCCACCCGTCACCCGCTGGAAGCCCCGTCAGCGATGAACGGCCTAGGGGAAATCGCGCGGGAGGGCGAGGACCTGACAGAAGCGCATGGTTGGTACGAGCGCGCCCTGGCCACCCATCACCCCGACCACGCCCCGTACGCGATGAACAGGCTGGGAGAAATCGCGCGGCAGAGCGGGGACCTGACAGAGGCGCGCGACTGGTACGAGCGCGCCCTGGCCACCTACCACCCCGACCAAGCCCCGTACGCGATGAACGGTCTGGGGGACCTTGCATGGATACGCGGCTATCCGGCCCAGGCGCGCGGCTGGTATCAGCGTGCGCTGGCCACCCGCCACCCCGACCAGGCCCCGTACGCCGCGAGGCGGCTGGAGGAGCTCTCGGGTGAGGGCGATGCCGGTTAGATCCAGCTCACTCCGGAGGGCATTCGGTTTCTCCTTTCTTCGTGGCTCGGGGTCTTAGGACGGTGTGTTTTAGCAGGATTCGGCGCATCTGGCCGTAGGTGCAGTTGAATTGGGCGGCTACTCGGCGGATGGGCCAGCCTTGTTCGTAGAGGCGGACGGCGTCCTTTTCCAACCGCACTCGGGCCGGGTCGACCTGGGGGCGGGTTTCTCCGAAGGCGTGGACGTCGCCTCTTCGGTAGCGGCGGTGGCCGGCCGGGGTGTGCAGCTCCGGTTTGAGTAGGCCCAGGCGGGCCCATAAGCCGACCTTCGGAGTGCTGACGTTCAGGATTTGGGCTACCTCGTACGGTTTTAGTAGGTCGTCATCGGATTCGTTAGGCATCGGGAGGGGAGACCGATCTTTTTCAGGGGTAGCGGATTTCGAACCAGACGGTTTGGCCGTTGGCGTCGGAGTACGATCCCCAGCGGCCGTCGCTGAGGGCGTGGAGCAGGTGGAGGCCACGGCCGTTCAATGCGCCGGGGTCGTCTTCGGTCAGGCTTGGGGTGCTGTGGGCCGAGCCCGCGTCGATGACCTCGACGCGCAGGTCGGTGGTGGCGTCCAGGACGATCAGGGTGATGATTCCCGGCCGGCCCTTGCCGGAGTCCGAATGGCAGATCGCGTTGGTGATCGCCTCGGACGCCATCAATACGACATCGTCGACAATTTCGGCATGGTCGTCGGACAGTAACTCCAGCAGCCAGCGCCGTGCGGGGGCGACTTCTGCGGGTTCGGCGACGATGCCGCGCATGCCGAGTACAACGGCGGCCATCAGATCGGCCCCGTCCTGTCGGCGAGCCATTTATGTTTGAACCATTGCTCGTTGCAAGAGAGAGCGTCCAACTCCGTCTCCTCCCACGTCGATCGCTGGTCGCTTGGCGCAATTGAGTGAAGCATCGCGGGCGAACGATGTGCAACACTGTTTGATGAGTTTGCACAATGGATCTAGCAATGAGCGCCTATCATTGCGAATCGAATGCTCGGATGCTTTCATATCGAGTGAAAGACATCCCCGGAATGAGGGAGACCCCATTGGCGGATGGACCGACCGGCTCGACGGTGCCGCGCAGGCAACTCGGCCGTCAGCTACGCGATCTTCGGAACCAGGCTCGTCTCACGGTCCGGGCGGCGGCGGCCGCGCTGGAGTGGTCTGAGGCCAAGATGTGGCGCATCGAGACCGGGCAGACCGCGCTCCGCAGTCTCGATGTCCAGGCGATGTGCACGGTGTACGGCGCATCGGACGAACTCACCGACGAGCTGATGAGCCTCGCCAAGGAGACCAAGGCCAACGGGTGGTGGCACGCCTACGGCGACGTCTTTCCGGGAAACTTCAACCTCTACCTAGGCCTGGAGCAGGCGGCGTCACAGATCCTCTGGAACTCTCCCCACCTCATACCGGGAATTGTCCAGACCGAGGGCTATGCCCGCGACATCTTCCAGACTCACCTTTCGGAAGAAAGGAGCGATGAGGTCGAACGGCGCATTGATGCACGCATCGCCCGTCAGGCCATTCTCACCAGAGCGACCGCCGCGCCGACCGTCAAGATCGCTCTCAGCGAAGGCGTGCTACGGCGTCCCGTCGGCAGCCGGGCGGTGATGGCACACCAGCTTGAGCGGCTGATGGAGGTGACGGATTACCCAAATGTCTCGATCCGTGTGCTCGCCTTCGAGACGGGCCTGCACCTCGGGACGCTCTCCGGTCCCTTTGTCATGATGCGCTTTCCCACCAGTGCTGATGGCCGGGAACTGGAGCCGCCCACGGTCTATGTGGAGGGCTTCATCGGGGGCTTATACTTCGACAGACCGCACGAGACCGATCGCTACTCCACGACGTTCGACGCCATCTGGGGCGCGGCCCTCAATGAGGCGCGGAGCCTGGGTTTTCTCCACGAGGCAGCAAGGGAGTTCAAACGGTGAACACGGACTGGCGGAAGAGCAGCCGCAGCGACGCAGAACGCGAGTGCGTCGAAGTGGCCGTCATTACCGACTGAACCACCACATATTGGACCTGATCGCCCCGGCGATCAGGTCCAGTAGGTGTCGTGGCGTAGGTAGAAGTCCTCCCATTCCTCCGGCGTCAGTTGGCGGCCGGTCTTGCCGACCTCGGCGAGCAGCTCGAAGTAGGGCTCGCGCGGGGCGCCGGGGGCGAAGAGGATGAGCATCGACGCCGGCTCACCCGACTCGTTGCGGAACCCATGGATTCCGCCCTCGGGCACGTACAGGAAGTCGCCCGGCCGGGTGTCGATCCAGCGGTCTCCGTTGAACAGCCTCACCGTCCCGGCGAGGATGAAGAACGACTCGGAGATCGCCTTGTGGAAGTGCGGATCCGGGCCGCTGGGGGACGCTGCCATGTCCCAGCGGTACAGGCCGAACCGACTGTTGGTGGTCGGGCCTGTCGCCAGGTAACTCGCCGAGCCGCCTGACCGCATGGTCAGCTCCGGCTCCGCGTCGCCCGGACGGTACAGCGCGCTGATCTCGCCCGTGTCGCCCTGGTAGCGGGCATCCGGATAGGTCATCGCAGGACTCCTCACGCATCGCCCATGGCAAAGCGGGTCACCGAGAATACGATCACAGCGGCGATCGCCACGGCATAACACGCCGTCGTCCAGGCGATCACGCGTGTGCGGCGGGACTCCGGCCTCGGAGTGAGCGACAAGAGCCACGCCAGGCCAGGCAGCACCAGGATGCCGTGCATCGCCACCAGGTGTACCGGCTTGAGGAACCCGCCGGCGACGTACGCCCTGGCCTGGTGGCCCGTCTGGACCAGGACGACGCCTCGCGCGATCATGATGGCGCCGCTCGCCAGGGCGATCAGGAGCGTCACGAAGCCCGCCCGCAGGGCCAGGCGCATGCTGTCCGGCAGATCTCGCTCGGCGAAGGCACGGACGGTCAGCGTCACCAGCACCATGATCAGCACGCCGCCGCCCACGGCCAGCAAGTATGCGACCACCGTGTTCAGCGATGTCTCCATGTCGAAGTGCGACGGCACGTGCCGCCAGGCCTGGAGCGTGATCAGCGCGGTCTCGGCGACGCAGGCGACGGCGAAGAGCGCGAGCAGCGCCGTACGACGGCGCAGGTGCAGGAACGACGCGACCCACGCGATGGTGATCAACGTCAGGCCGAAGGACAGGCCGAACGTCGCCGGCTTACGCCACGAGACCGGGCCCTCCCACGGGCCGCCGTCGACGGCGAACACCAGAAGGTGAAAGAGCCCGGCCGCGATCAGGGCAGCGCCGATCACGTAGCAGGCGCGTTCGATCCGCCTGCCCTCGGTCCAGAACGATCGGATGACAAACCTCAAAAAAGACACTTAGATATCTAACCATGAGACATCTAAGTGTGTCGAGGTCAGCCGACGCAGCCCGCGACGCTGCCCGCCGGAGAGCAGTTGTTCGGGGTGTTGTCCTTCACGATCGAGTTCGTGGCGGTGACGGTGTCGGACTGGACCAGGATCCCGCCGCCGTTACCACCGGCCCGGTTGTGCTCGATCAGCACCCGGTCGATCGTCGTCGGGCCGAAGACCTGGATGCCGCCGCCGAGGTTCACCCCGAAGTTGTGGTCGATCGTCGTACGGAAGAAGCTGCTGCTCCCGGTCCCCTCGATCGTCACCGCCGCACCGTTCGCCCCGTTGTTGGCGGTGAGGCGGCTGTAGGTGACCGTGAGCCGGCCGGCGTTGTCGGTGCCGCCGCCCGCGAGGCCCGCCGAGTTCGCCATGAGCAGCGAGTGGTCGACGTACACGACGGCGCCCGGGCCGTTGCGCAGACCGCCGCCGAGTCCGGTCGCGGTGTTGCCGGAGAGCGTGACGAAACGGAGAACGAGCGTGCCCGAATTGACGATTCCGCCGCCGTCGCCGCTGCTGCCGTTCTGCACGGAAATGTTGTTGAGGCGCAGCACCGCGTTCCCCGCGACCTCGATGATTCGGAATGTGGCGAGGGCGCCGGAATCGCGCCTGATGACCGTGGACGGACCACCGACGATCGTCAGGTTCCCGGTGATGACCGGCAGCGCGTCGGACGGGTTGGCGGGCGTGGTGATGGCGTAGACGCAGCTCGGCGCGAGGCGGAGCGTGGCCGTACCCAGGCCGTTCGCCGTGTTGATGGCCGCGATGAGCGTCGACGAGCTACACGGAACCGTGATGACCCGCGCCTGGACCCCGCCGGCCGCCGCAGCGGGAACGCCCGCCGCCGCGCCGCCCGCGAGGGCGACTCCCATGCCGATAATTCGTACCGAATACGCCTTCATTATTTAGCCCCCACCTGAAATAGACAACGCATATCCGGACGAATGAATAGGCCCCCGTACGTCCGGCGAATAGAGCGCACACTACCTCGCGGTCGGGCAGTTGTTTTCTAGGCAATTTCCATGAATCCGCAGGGCGAGCGCCCACGATCCCGGCGCGAGCGCCGGCGAGATGGATCAGCGAATCGGGACGGACCGGAAACCATGAGGGGGTCACAACCGTCTGAGATGGTGTGAACCACTTCCGGCCAGGACCACCGGACGACCCACGCAGAGCCTGGTCCGCTCCGTCACGGCCGCCCCCGGCGCCGCCCCCCATACGGCCGGGGCCAGGGCCGCGCCATCGGCACATGCCGCCCCCGTACGTACCCGCGACCTGGCCGGACGGGCTCGGCTGGGCGGCGATACCCCTGCTCTCGGCGGGCTTCGGAGCGCCCGCCTCGTTCATGTACGCCGCGGTGCGCCATCGGTCGGTGGCGCTCGGCGGCGCGGCGGTCCTCTACAGCGCCGGAGTGGTCGGCACGTTCGTCGCGATGTTCGCCGACGACCCCGACCTGGTGCTGCTCGGGCTGCTCATGTTCATCCTGACCTGGTCCCTCAGCTCGGCGCACGCACTGATCGCGCGCCCGCGCCTCTATCGCCGCGCCCACCCGCGCGAGCAGATGAACCAGCAGGCCCTGGAGATGGCCCGCCACCGCCGTGTCCTCCGCGAGGCCGCGCGCAAAGTGGCCGCCGAGGACCCCGGCCTCGCGCGCGAGCTGCGCATCGGACGGCCGGACCTGCAACCACGCGTGTTCGACGACGGCGGGCTGATCGACGTCAACCACGCGCCGCCGCAGGTGCTCAGCCGCCTGCCCGGCCTGACGTACGCGATGGTCGACCGGATCATGGGATTCCGTGCCCACAACGGCGGGTTCGTCTCCGCCGAGGAACTCGTCGTGTACTGCGACCTGCCGCCGGCCGTACTCACCGAGTTCGCCGACTACGCCCTGTTCATCCGCTGATCCGGTAGGGCCGGCCGTACCCACGGCTCCGTGGTAGCACGATCGACGCACACGCGGCGACCAGCGACTATGGGAGACGACGAACCCCCCATTGAGCGAGGTGGGCAGCGATGACCGGCCGGGTGAGCATCGGCGTGATCCTGCGCGCGCCGGTCAGCCGCCGTACGCGGGCGGAGATCGGCTACGTACTGGCGAGCGCGCCGCTCGCCGCCCTCGGGTTCGCGTACGCGCTGGCGACCCTCGTGCTCGGCACGAGCCTGGCGGTCACCGCGGCAGGGGTGCCGCTGCTCGCGGCGGGCCTGACCGGGGCCCAGCGGATCGGCGCGCTGCACCGGCGGCTCGCGGCCCGTCTCCTCGGCGAACACATCGAGCCTCCCGTACGGCGGCCGTCGGCGGCACCGGGGTTCCTCGGCCGGATGCAGGCGCGGCTCGGCGACGGCGCCGGGTGGCGCGCGATCGGGTACCTCTTGCTGAAGCTCCCGGTCACCGCCGTCTACCTCTACATCCTCGCCACCCTGTGGGTCTGGGGAGCGGTCGCGCTCACCTATCCCCTGCAACGCGCGCTCGGCCTCAACGAGAGCAAGAACGGGCTCGTGCTCCTCGGCGTCTCCATCGACAGCGGCACGCGCGAGGCGCTGCTGAGCGCGGTCGGGGCCCTCATGCTGTTCCTCGCGCCCTGGGCCCTGCACCTGGCCACCATCCCCGAACGCGCCCTGATGCGCTGGCTGCTCGGGCGGCGCGAGCTGGCCGAGCGCGTACGCGACCTGGAGGAGACGCGCGCCCATGCCGTCGACGACAACGCGGCCGTCCTCCGCCGGATCGAGCGCGACCTGCACGACGGCGCACAGGTACGGCTGATCGCGCTGACGATGCAGCTCACGATGGTGAAGGACGCGGTCGCCGACGAGGCCGCGCGCGAGCTGGTCGGCACCGCGCAGGCCACCGCACGCGAGGCGATCAAGGAGTTGCGCGAGCTCGTACGCGGCATCCACCCGCCCGCGCTCGACCACGGCCTGGACACGGCGCTGACCACGCTCGCCGCCCGCAGCGGAGTCCCGGTCGAGCCGCGGATCGAGCTGCGCGCCCGGCCCACGGCCGCGATCGAGTCCATCGCCTACTTCTGCGCCGCCGAACTCCTCGCGAACGTGGCCAAGCACAGCGGCGCCACCCGCGCCTGGCTGTCCCTCACCCAGTCCGCCGACCGGCTGTGCCTGGAGGTGCGCGACGACGGGTACGGCGGCGCGGTGGTCGGGGCGGGCTCGGGACTGACGGGCCTGCTGGACCGGGTTCGCACGGTCGACGGGCGGCTGGAGGTCGCCAGCCCGTCCGGTGGCCCTACGGTGGTCACCGTCGAACTCCCCTCTCACGCGTGAAGGCCGCCCCATGCGCATCGTGATCGCCGACGACGCCGCCATCCTGCGCGACGGCCTGGCCCACCTGCTGACCGTACGCGGGCACGAGGTCGTCGCGGGGGTCGGCGACGCGGCCGGGCTGCGTACGGCGGTGGACGAGCACCGGCCTGACGTCGCGGTCGTCGACATCCGGATGCCGCCCACGCACACCGACGAGGGCCTGCGGTGCGCGATCGAGCTGCGCCGCGACCATCCGAGGCTGGGCATCCTGCTGTTCTCCCAGTACGTGGAGACGCGCTATGCCACCGACCTGCTCGCCGGGTCGCCGGCCGGGGTCGGCTACCTGCTGAAGGAGCGGGTGGCCGACATCGAGGACTTCGTGGACGCCCTGCACCGCGTGGCCTCCGGCGGCACCGCGCTGGACCCCGAGGTGGTCGGGCACCTGCTGAGCGCGGGCCGCCGCGGCGTCGCCGCGCTGACCCCGCGCGAACGCGAGGTGCTGGGCCTGATGGCCGAGGGCCGTACGAACGCCGCCATCGCCAAGACCTTCGTCGTGTCCGACCGCGCGGTGGAGAAGCACATCGCCAACATCTTCATCAAGCTCGGCCTGCCGCCGTCCGGCGATGACCACCGGCGCGTACTGGCCGTCCTGCACTACCTGGGCGCCTAGCCGATCGCCAGCTTGATCACTCCGGTCAGGGCGAGCTGGGCGAGGGCGAGGGGCACCAGGCCGGTCCAGGCGAGCTTTTGCAACTGGTCCTCGCGCATCCGCGGGTAGGTCACCCGCAGCCAGATGACGACGAACGCCAGGATCGCCATCTTGAGCAGCGTCCACAGCCAGCCGAGCTGGGTGTCCATCACCGGGCCCTTCCAGCCGCCCAGGAACAGCACGGTCGTCAGCGCGGACAGCACGACGATCCCGGCGTACTCGGCGAGAAGGAAGAACGCGAAGCGCAGCCCGGAGTACTCGGTGTACGGGCCGAAGATGATCTCGCTGTCGGCGACCGGCATGTCGAACGGCGGGCGGCGCAGCTCGGCCAGGCCCGCGACGAAGAACACCACGCCGCCGACGACCTGCCAGGGCAGCCACCACCACTGCCAGTGCTCGACGATCCGCGACAGGTTGAGCGTGCCCGCCGCCATCGCCACCGAGGAGGCGGCCAGGACCATCGGCAGCTCGTACGACAGGAGCTGGGCGGCGACGCGCATGCCGCCGAGCAGGCTGTACTTGTTCGCGCTCGACCAGCCCGCCATCAGCGCGCCGAGCACGGCCACGCCGATCATCGCGAGGGCGAAGAACAGGCCAGGGTCGAGCGAGACGCCCACCTGACCGCCCGGCCCGACCGGGATCACGACCAGCACGACCAGGTACGGGATCAGCGCCACGGCCGGCGCGAGCGTGAAGACCCGGCGGTCGGCGGCGGCCGGGATCACGTCCTCTTTCTGTGCGAACTTCACGCCGTCGGCGACGAGTTGCGCCCAGCCGTGGAAGCCGCCGGCGTACATCGGGCCGAGGCGGCCCTGCATGTGCGCCATCACCTTGTGCTCGGCCTGCCCGACGACCAGCGGCAGCACGAGGAACGCGACCACGACCAGCAGGAGTTTGATCGCGACGATGGTCAGGTCAGACATCGTCGCCGCCCTCGGACCTGCGACGCGCGGGTCCCCAGTCGTCCGGTACGCCGGGCGGCCGCATGCGGCGGCGGCTCGGCGCCCCGCTGCCGGACTCGCCCGGCTCCTTGGCGCCCGGCCACGGCTTGGCGACACGGGAGGCGAGCACGAAGTCCTTGCGCAGCGGGTGCCCCTCGAAGCCGTCCGGCAGCAGCAGCGGCCGCAGATCCGTATTGCCCTCGAAGGCCACGCCGAACATCTCGTGCGTCTCGCGCTCGTGCCAGTGCGCGCCGCGGAAGACGCCGGTGGCGGTGGCCAGGAGCGGGTCCTCGCGCGGCACCTGGGTGCGTACGAGGAGGTGGTGGCCCTCGGTCAGGGAGAAGACGTGCGCCACGATCGTGAACCCGGCATCCAGGTCATCCACCGCGGTCAGCCAGTCGAAGTAACCGCAGGACAGGTCGTCGCGGGCGAACGTCAGCGCCTCGGTCCAGAGCGCCGCGGGCACGTCCACGGTGAGCATGCCGAACGTGTCCTCGCTGTGCACCTCGTCGCCGAACCGCCGCGACCAGGCCACGGCCAGTTCAATCGTCATCGCTGAGTCCTGGAATGATGTCGGGGTCATCGAGTGCGTCGACCGGGGGCGGCTCGGCGAACTTCCGCAGCCGGCCGCCGCGCTTGCGCCGCGGCTTCTGCTCGGCGGTCTTGCGCACCTCGTCGGCGGGTGGGAGACGGCTGAGGTCGACCATCCGGTCCTCGCGCGTGCGCTCGGCCGGCGCCTCGCCGGGGTCGGGTACGTCGGGCAGCGGGTCGACCTGCGTGACCTCCTGGCCGGGGACGAACGGCTGCGTCTCCTCGAAGACGACGGCCGCGCGGTGTACCTCCTCGGCGTCCGGAAGCTGCTGCGTGCCCTCGGCGGGTTCCTCGGCGACGGGCTCGGCGACCGGCTCGGCGACCGGCTCGGCCGCAGGCGGCGGGCGGGTCTCGTCGGCCTCCGCCAGCGCGCGGCGGACGTCCTCGGGCAGGGCGAACTGCTGCGTCCGCGCCGACGCCGCCTCCCGTATGACCTCCTCGGGCAGCGGGATCTGCTGGGTCTGCGCCGAGGCGGCCTCATCGACCTCACCGGCCTCGCCCACCGCCCCGGCTCCCCAGGAGTCGACGGCCTCGTCGCTCGTGGCGGCCTCGTCGGCCGGCGGAAGCCGCTGCGTCCGCTCGGCCGGCCGTTCTTCCTCGACCACCGGAACCTCCAAGGTCTCCGTCGCCGCGGAGACCTGCTGCTCCTGCGCCGGGGACAGGTCGTGCGTGCGTACGGCGTCGGCCGCCTCGCGTTCGGCGGCCTCGAGCTCGGCGACGACGAAGCGGTGCGTCGGCTCCTCGGCCGCCTCGATCTCCTCCGGCTCCGGCATCGGCGGGAGGACGAGCGGCCGCCGGAAGATCGCCGGCGTCGGCGGCTTCGGCCGTACGTCGGGGGGCGGTGAGAACGACTCGCCCGCGCCCGCGTAGCGCTCGCCGAGCGACTCCGAGGCGATCTTCTCCTGGAGGCGCATGATGCCGTGCAGCAGCGCCTCGGGCCGCGGCGGGCAGCCGGGGACGTACACGTCGACCGGGATGATCTGGTCGACGCCCTTCGTCACGCAGTAGGAGTCCCAGTACGGGCCGCCGCAGTTGGAGCACGCACCGAAGGAGATGACGTATTTCGGCTCGGGCATCTGCTCGTAGAGGCGCTTGACCGCCGGCGCCATCTTGTCGCTGACCGTGCCGGAGACGACCATCAGGTCGGCCTGCCGCGGCCCCGGCGCGAACGGGATCACCCCGAGCCGGATGAAGTCGTGCCGCGACATGGAGGTCGCGATGAACTCGATCGCGCAGCAGGCCAGGCCGAAGTTGAACACCCACAGGGAGTAACGGCGCCCCCAGTTGAGCACGAACTTGATCGGCTTCGGAGCGAGCTTGCTCACCGGCCCGACCCGTGGTTCCGGCAGATCGACGACACCCATATCGGTCATTGTTTCAGACCCAGCCGAGCACACCCTTCTTCCAGGCGTAGGCGAGGCCGACCGCGATGAACGCCAGGAACACGAACATCTCCCCCAGGGTGACCGAACCGTACCCGCGGGCGGAGAACACCGTGGCCCACGGGAACAGGAACACCGCGTCCACCGCGAAGATGACATAGAGGTAGGCGAAGACGTAGTAGCGGACGTACGACTGGGCCCATCCCTCACCGACCGGATCGACTCCGCATTCGTAGGTGGTGAGCTTCTCCGGGGTCGGCCGGTGCGGACGCAGCGACCGGTTCGCCTGCATCGCCCCGCCGACGATCAAACCGCCGATCAGGAACAACACGACGATGCTGAGGTAGGTCCCGAAGTAGCCATGCATGGAGCCAGCGTAATGTGCCCCTCTGGCGGACGAACGGCCCTTTGCGGGGCGGTCTCCGCCAGGTAACAGAAACGGCTACATCACTTGTCGGACATAGCTGCAAACCGTAAGGTCACGGCGACACGTGGCGATGATAAGGGGGAGCCATGAGCATGGGGCCAGAGGGCGGCCAGGGAGGGCACCCAGGCCAGCCTGGTCAGCCCGGCCAGCCTGGTCAGCCGGGTCAGCCGGGCTCGTGGCCGCCCGCCGGCGGCAGTCCGCAGTGGCAGCAGCAGAGCCCGCCGCCCGGCGGCGGCTGGCCCGGCGGTCCGGCCGATCCCGCCGGTCACGGCGGTCCGGGCGGCCCCGGAATGCCGGGCGGTCCCGGAATGCCGGGCGCTGCCCAAGGCGGCCCCCCGCCCTGGGGCCCACCGCCTCAGCCGTACGGCTTCGGGCCGCCTCCGCAGCAGAAGAAGAGCGGCACCGGCGTCATCCTGGCGATCGTCGGCGGCGTCGTGGCCCTCATCGTCCTGGTGGTCGTCGTGATCGCGGTGAGCGGCGGCGGCACGAAGGACGACCCGACCAAGACCTCGGGCAAGGCGGCCGCCGAGGCGGGCACCGCGCTCGGCCGTGCGGCGGGCGCGACCTACACCGGCACGTACGGCGGCAGCACGGCCACGTTCAACGTCACGAAGGCCGGCAGCGCCCACGGGTCCTACAACTCCCACGGCTCGCAGGTCTCGCGCGTCGACATCGGCGACGTGACCTACATCAAGTCCAACTCCAGCTACTGGACCTCCCAGGGCCAGCCGTCCTCCTCGGCCGACAAGGCGGACGGCAAGTGGGCCAAGGCGCCCAGCTCGCTGAGCGACCTGAAGCTGGCCGCGTTCTCCCCGGCCAAGCTCGGCCAGACGCTCCAGGGCGCGGGCAACGACCCGCAGGCCGTGAACACCCCGGCGGGCAGCACTCCGGCGATCAAGATGACGGTCGGCGAGACGACGTATTACATCTCCAAGAGCTCGCCGCACCGGCTGCTGCGCATCGAGGGCACCTCGGGCGCCGACTCGTACGCGCTCGACGTGAAGTCGCTCGCCGACGCGTCCGCGATGAGCCCGGTCTTCGCTCAACTGCGGACCGACGTCCAGTCGCTCAAGGACGCGTACGACCCGGGCATCACGATGCTGCCGATGGGCAAGATCAAGTTCGGCAGTTGCGCCCAGTCCGGCTGTACGGTGCGCGGCTCCGTGATGCCGTCGGCGGTCGGCGCGGCGACCGCGTCGGTGCACGTCACGATGAACGCCAGGTTCTGGGGCGACGGGCCGACGGTGACGACGTGCAAGGGCACCGGCACGACCACGGTGAGCCACCAGCTGACCATCAGTTGCCGGGCCAGCGGCCACTCGTGGTCGTCGTGGTTTGGGTCACACAGCGGGCGGTTTACGGTCCACGCCAGCTCGGCGTTCAGCGGCACCGTGAACTCCACCGGCGACGTCAATGACCTGCTCAGCAAGCTGTCGCAGGAGCAGCAGGGCGGCTGACGGGAAAGTCGCGGGCGGTCCAGGGCATAAGCCGGGGCCGCCCAGCGTTTAAGCGCGACGTCAGCGTGGACACATATAGTCCGGCTCGTGAACCGGATCGTCGCTCGTCAGCGCGCCGCAGGCGGATGCCCGCGGCATGCTTGCGAGCCCGCGCAACGGGAAGACGAGACTTGGGCTTCGGGGGTGGAGCATCGACCTGCCACTGGGCGAACCACGATCGAGTCCGCACAATCTAAGGGATTTTCCATCCCACTCGGGACATAGCATGAAGGTAAGCCTAAGTAGCACTTCGAACACTGGTGCCTGGCACCGTATTAGTGCTGCTCATCGAGGAGGTCTTGCTCCGTGACCAAGCAGGTCCAACAACTCGATCGCGTGATCATCCGCTTCGCGGGAGACTCCGGCGACGGAATGCAGTTGACCGGCGACCGCTTCACCCAGGAGACGGCCGCCTTCGGCAACGACCTGTCGACGCTGCCCAACTTCCCGGCCGAGATCCGTGCGCCCGCAGGCACCCTCCCGGGCGTGTCGAGCTTCCAGTTGCACTTCGCCGACCACGACATCGTCACCCCCGGCGACGCGCCCAACGTGCTCGTCGCGATGAACCCGGCCGCGCTCAAGGCCAACGTCACCGACCTGCCGCGCGGCGCCGACGTCATCCTCAACACCGACGAGTTCACCAAGCGCGCGCTCACCAAGGTCGGCTACGAGCAGAACCCGCTCGAAGACGGCTCGCTGGATGAATACCGGGTGCACTCGGTGCCGCTGACATCGATGACGGTCAAGGCGCTCGAAGACTTCGACATCTCCAAGAAAGACGCCGAGCGGGCCAAGAACATGTTCGCCCTCGGCCTGCTGTCCTGGCTCTACCACCGGCCGACGGACGCGACCGTACGCTTCCTGGAGCTGAAGTTCGCCAAGAAGCCCGAGATCATGAAGGCCAACATCGCGGCCTTCCAGGCGGGCTGGAACTACGGCGAGACGACCGAGTCGTTCTCGGTCTCCTACGAGATCAAGCCGGCCACGCTGCCGCCGGGTCTCTATCGCAACATCTCGGGCAACATGGCGCTGGCGTACGGCCTCATCGCCGCGAGCAGCCGGTCGGGCCTGCCGCTGTTCCTCGGGTCCTACCCGATCACGCCGGCCTCCGACATCCTGCACGAGCTGTCCAAGCACAAGCGGTTCGGCGTCCGC
Organism: uncultured Actinomycetota bacterium; assembly: GCA_963799975.1. Taxonomy (GTDB): domain Bacteria; phylum Actinomycetota; class Actinomycetes; order Streptosporangiales; family Streptosporangiaceae; genus Actinoallomurus. Next base: position 93,330 of record CAWCZF010000008.1, read on the forward strand.
ACCTTCCAGGCGGAGGACGAGATCGCCGCCGTGGGTTCCGCGCTGGGCGCGTCGTTCGGCGGCTCGCTGGGCGTGACGACCACCTCCGGCCCCGGCATCGCGCTCAAGAACGAGACGGTGGGGCTGGGCGTCGCCACCGAGCTGCCGCTGATCGTGATCGACGTCCAGCGGGCCGGTCCCTCGACCGGCATGCCGACCAAGACCGAACAGGCCGACCTGCTGCTGGCCCTGTACGGCCGCAACGGCGAGGCGCCGGTGCCGATCGTGGCGCCGTGCACGCCGTCCGACTGCTTCGCGGCCGCCGTGGAGGCGGCGCGGATCGCGGTGAAATACCGCACCCCGGTCATCGTGCTGTCCGACGGCTACCTGGCGAACGGGTCCGAGCCCTGGCAGATCCCCGAGGTCGACTCGCTGCCGGAGATCACTCCGGGTTTCGCCGAGGCCGTGCCGGACGAGGAGTTCCTGCCGTTCAAGCGCGACCCTGACACACTTGCACGCCCCTGGGCGATTCCCGGCACGCCCGGCCTCGAACACCGCATCGGCGGCATCGAGAAGGCCGACGGCACCGGCAACATCTCCTACGACCCGGCCAACCACGACCTGATGGTCCGGCTGCGCCAGGCCAAGGTCGACGGCATCGCCCGCGACATCCCGCCGCTCGCGGTGGATGACCCGTCGGGCGAGGCCGAGGTGCTCGTACTCGGCTGGGGCGGCACCTACGGCGCGATCACCGCGGCCGTACGCCGGATCCGCGCCGCCGGCGGCCGGGTCGCCCAGGCACACCTGCGCCACCTCAACCCGTTCCCGGCCAACATCGAAGAGGTCCTGCGGTCCTACGACAAGGTCGTGGTGCCGGAGATCAACCTCGGCCAGCTCGCCTTGCTGCTGCGCGGCCGCTACCTCGTCGACGTGATCGGTTACAACCGCGTCCGCGGCCTGCCGTTCAAGGCCGAGGAGCTTCAGGACGTCATCCAGGATGTGATCAACGCATGAGCGATCCCCTCGCACTCGTCCCCAAGGACACCGCGCGGCAGACCGCCAAGGACTTCAAGACCGACCAGGAGGTCCGGTGGTGCCCGGGGTGCGGTGACTACGCGATCCTCGCCGCCGTACAGGGCTTCCTGCCCGAGCTGGGGCTGAAGCGGGAGAACGTCGTCTTCGTCTCGGGCATCGGCTGCTCGTCGCGGTTCCCGTACTACATGAACACCTACGGGTTCCACTCGATCCACGGCCGCGCTCCGGCGATCGCGACCGGCCTGGCCTCCTCGCGCCCGGACCTGTCGGTGTGGGTGGTGACCGGTGACGGCGACGCGCTGTCGATCGGCGGCAACCACCTGATCCACTCGCTGCGGCGCAACGTCAACCTGAAGATCCTGCTGTTCAACAACCGGATCTACGGGCTGACCAAGGGGCAGTACTCCCCGACCTCGGAGGTCGGGAAGATCACCAAGTCGACGCCGATGGGCTCGCTGGACTCCCCGTTCAACCCGATCTCGCTCGCGATCGGCGCCGAGGCGTCATTCGTGGCGCGCACGATCGACTCCGACCGCAAGCACCTCCAGTCGGTGCTGCGCGCGGCGGCCCAGCACAACGGCACGTCGCTGGTGGAGATCTACCAGAACTGCAACATCTTCAACGACGACGCGTTCGCCCCGTTGAAGGACCCGCAGCAGCGCGACAACGTGACCGTACGCTTGGAGCACGGCGAGCCGATCGTGTTCGGCGCCGACCGCGAGAAGGCCCTGCGGCGTACGCCGTCGGGCTCGATGGAGGTCGTCTCGGCGGACTCGCCGGACATCCTCGTGCACGACGCGAAGGCGGAGGACCCGTCGCTGGCGTTCGCGCTGTCGCGGCTCGACTCGCCGGCGTTCGAGCACACCCCGATCGGCATCTTCCGTCAGGTCGAGCGGCCGACGTATGACGCGCTGCTGCGCGAACAGCTCGACGAGGCCGTCGCACAGCACGGTCCCGGCGACCTCGGCGACCTGCTCGGCAGCGGCGACAGCTGGCGCATCGACTGACCTGACCTGAACCGACCAGACCGGCTAGGCGGCCTGGCCTGACCCTCCTGGCTGGGCCGACTGTGCCGTGTGGCCCTTCAGCTTGTCCACGATGGTGGTCGCGTCGTCATGCGAGAGGTTGCCGCTGATCAGGATGCGGCCCTTGGTGATCGGCGCGTCCACCCGTGGTGCGGCCACGACCTGGTCGCGTACGGTCAGCGCGAACGGCCGGCCGGCCGACGTCCTGGTCAGGCGGGTCAGCGCCTTGCCGTCGGCCGGGATCAGGCTCAGCGACACGGCGTACCCGCCGCCGGACTTGACGCGTTCGACGTGCATGTCGTTGACGCGTTTGATCGTGATGCCCGTGGCCAGCTGGTAGCAGATCGGGCCGGTCGGGCTCTGCCCGATCGCGCCCTGGACTCCGGGCGGGCACTGCTGGCCGGGGATCTCCTGCGCCACCGGGTAGATCTTCACCGGTGTGGCGAAGCGCACGGGGTGCTCTTCGGAGAACGCGACGATCAGAGTGCCGGTGAGGGCGATGGCCGCGATCACCACCCAGAGTGCGATCACTATCGCGATCAGTCCGGGCCGTGCGTGGGGCCGCCGCGCGGCACGCATCTGTGACCTCCGTTCCGCGTCCTTCTCAAGAAGGACGATTGCGACCCGGTCAAGGTTGTCCGCGCGCCAGAAGGCCAGTGGGCCAACGGGATTCCGGCCTGGAGCCGTCCTGGGTCGAGATCATCACACCATGCGCGGGGGCGTAAGGCCAGGAGGGGAACGGGCCGTGAACGCGGTGCGGCATAGGGTCTTGACATGAAACGGGGACGGGTGGCGGCGATCGCCGGTGCGGCGCTCGCGCTCGCCGGCGGGCTGACCTGGGCGACCGTCGGCGACACGCCCAAGGTGGCCACCACCGAGCAGCGCATCACGGTCGTGGACGGGCCGAAGAACGACCAGCACGTCGCGCTCGACACGACCTTCTTCACACCCGCCGGGCGCGGCGGACGCGCTCCGGCGGTGCTCCTCGCGCACGGGTTCGGCGGCAGCAAGGACGACGAGCGCGCCGACGCCGAGGACCTCGCCCGCCACGGGTACGCGGTGCTCACGTGGTCGGCGCGCGGGTTCGGCCAGTCCGGCGGCGAGGTCACGCTCGACTCGCCGGACTACGACGTGAAGGACGTACGTCAGCTCGTCGACTGGCTGGCCCGGCGTCCCGAGGTGCGCCTCGACGCGCCCGGCGATCCGCGCGTCGGCGTCGCCGGGCAGTCCTACGGTGGCGCGATCTCGCTGCTGTCCGCCGCGTACGACCGGCGCATCGACGCCATCGCACCGCAGATCACCTGGTACGACCTGGCGGACGCGCTGTTCCCCGACGCGACCGGCAAGGGCGCCTCGAACGGGGTCTTCAAGAAGGCGTGGGCGGGCCTGTTCTTCACCGCCGGGGCGTCATCCACAGCCTGTGGACGGTTCCTGCCCTCGCTGTGCGCGATGTACGAGAAGGTGGCCGCGGCCGGCAAGCCGACGCCGGAGGCGATCGCGACGCTGCGGCGCGACAGCCCCTCCTCGGTGGCCGGTCGCATCCACGTGCCGACGCTGCTGATCCAGGGTCAGACCGACTCGCTGTTCCCGCTCGACCAGGCCGACCGCAACGCGCGGGCGATCACCGGCGCGCCGGTGCGGATGATGTGGTTCCAGGGCGGCCACGACGGCGGCGACCCGGAGACCGCACGCGTACGCGGGATGATCGACGACTGGTTCGGCCGCTACCTCAAGGGCGGGCCGCCCGCGCCGGGCGGCGGGTTCACGGTCACCCGGTCCGGCGGGATCGACTCCTCCACGCAGCGGGTGACGGTACGCGCCGCGACGGCCGCGCACTATCCCGGCCTGTCCGGCACGAACCGGCGCTCGATCCCGCTGTCCGGCGGCGAGGAGACCGTACAGAACCCGGCGGGCGGATCGCCGACGTCCATCTCCGCGCTGCCCGGTCTCGGCCTGCTCGGCGGTCTCAGCGGGCTCGCGGGCGCGGCCGCGCCCGGCATCGGCCTGGACCTGCCGGGCCAGTCGGCGGCGTTCGACTCCGAGGCGCTCGACTCCCCGGTGCAACTGACCGGCGCCGCCCAGGTGCGCCTGCGCGTGACGTCGCGCGCGGCCCAGCCCACGCTGTTCGCCAAGGTGTACGACGTCGGTCCCGACGGCAAGGCGGTGGCGGCACGCCGGATCGCCGCGCCGCTGCACCTTCGGGGCGACGCGCTCGTGACGCTGCCGCCGATGGACTACCACTTCGCGGCCGGGCACCGGATCCGCATCGTGTTCAGCGCCACCGACATGGGCTTCACCTCCCCGGCGCGCCCGGCGGCGTACCAGGTGTCGGTGCTGTCTCCGCTGAGCGCGCCGGTGGTCCCGTCGCTGCGCACGCCGCCGACGCCGATGCCGTGGTGGGTCTTCGGCTTCCCGGTCATCGCGGTCGTGTCCGCGGTGCTGATCGTGGCGACCTCGCGGCGGCGGTGGCGGCGCGGGCGCGGTGTCTCCGGCTCCGGCTCCCCCGTGCCGCTGGAGATCAGCGGGCTGACCAAGCGGTACAAGAACGGCTTCCTGGCCGTCGACGACCTGTCGTTCCGTGTCGAACGCGGCCAGGTCTGCGGGCTGCTCGGCCCCAACGGCGCGGGCAAGACCACGACCCTGCGCATGCTGATGGGGCTGATCCACCCCGACGACGGTGAGATCCGGATCTTCGGCGAGCCCGTACGCGCGGGCGCGCCGGTCCTGTCGCGGCTGGGCTCGTTCGTCGAGGGCCCCGGCTTCCTGCCGCACCTGTCCGGCCGCGACAACCTCGAGCTGTACTGGAAGGCCGCCGGGCGCGGCGAGTCACACCTGGAGTCGGCACTGAAGATCGCCGGACTCGGCGACGCCATCCGCCGCCCGGTGCGCACCTACTCCCAGGGCATGCGGCAGCGGCTCGCCATCGCCCAGGCCATGCTCGGCCTGCCCGACCTGCTCGTCCTCGACGAGCCGACCAACGGCCTCGACCCGCCGCAGATCGCCGAGATGCGCGAGGTCCTGGTCCGCTACGCCGCCGAGGGCCGTACGGTCGTCATCTCCAGCCACATGCTCGCCGAGGTCGAACAGACCTGCACCGACGTCGTCGTCATGCACAAGGGACGGCTGGTCGCGGCCGGTCCGGTGGGCGAGATCGCCGGCCACGACGGCTCGATCCTGATCGGCACGCCGGACGTCGACCGCGCGCTCGCCGTGCTGACCGCGCTGGAGGGCATCGAGGACGCCTCGCCGTACGAGCCCGGTGTGCTCGTACGGATCAACGGCTCCGCGCCGTCGGTCGTCGTGGCGGCGCTCGTCGCCGGGGGCGTGGCGGTCGAACGCGTCACGCCGCACCGCCGTCTTGAGGACGCGTTCCTCGCCCTGATCGGGGAGCAATCATGAGCACCGTCACGACCGGCCGCCGCGGCGGCGACCCGAGTTACAACGCGCGCAAGACGCTGCCGCTGCGGGTGGAGTTCGTCCGTCAACTGCGGCGTCGCCGCACATGGATCGCGTTCGTGGTGCTGCTCCTGCTGCCGTGGATCCTCGCCGGGGCGTTCGAGGTCGGCGGCTCGCCCTCGGGGAACCCGAACACCCCCGAGCTGGTCACCGTCGCCACGACCGGCGCGCTGAACTTCACCGCGTTCACCATGTTCGTGTCGGTGGGCTTCCTGCTCGTGGTCGCGGTGGCGCTGTTCTGCGGCGACACCGTGGCGAGCGAGGCGGGCTGGGCGTCGCTGCGCTACCTGCTCGCCGCGCCCGTACCCCGCGTACGCCTCATGCGGCAGAAGCTGATCGTCGCGATGTCCCTCGCGGCGCTCGCGGTGGTCTCGTTGCCGGTCATGGCCATGATCACCGGCATCTACGTCTTCGGCTGGGCACGGCTGCGGCTGCCCGCCACCGACACCGCACTCCCGAACGGCACCGCGCTGACCCGGCTGCTGATCGTCATCGGGTACACGCTCGTCTCCGAACTCGTCGTGGCCGCGCTGGCGTTCGTGCTGTCGGTCACGACGGACTCGCCGCTCGGCGCGGTGGGCGGCGCGGTCGGCCTGGTGATCCTCAGCAACATCATCGACGCGGTCACCGCGCTGGGGCACTGGCGGGAGTTCCTGCCGACGCACTGGACGTTCGCCTGGACCGACGCCCTGCAACCGCAGATCGTCTGGACGGGAATGATCAAAGGCATGGTGCTGTCGGCGTCGTACGCCGTGGTGCTGCTCGCCCTGGCCGTACGACGATTCCGGAACAAGGACGTGGTGAGCTGAAATTTTCGGGCATGATCGTGTCGTCGCCTCGCGAGTAGGAGTCCGCTCTCATGGAAGAGCTCCTGGTGTTCGGCGGGACGGGCAGCCGGCGGCTCACCGGCACGATCTGCCATCACCTCGGCGTCGAGCCCGGCAAGGGCGAGGTGATCCGGTTCTCCGACGGCAACCTGTTCGTCAAGGCGAACCAGAACGTACGCGGCCGGCACGTCTACGTCGTGCAGTCGACGGTCTTCCCGGCCAACGACAACTTCATGGAACTGTTGTTCTGGATCGACGCGTTCAAGCGGGCGAGCGCCGCGTCGGTGACGGTACTGATGCCGTACTTCAGCTACGCGAAGGCCGACAAGAAGGACGAGCCACGCGTCTCGATCCGCGCGCGGGTGTGCGCCCAGGCGATCGAGGCGGCCGGGGCGGCGCGCGTGGTGACGATGGACCTGCACGCGCCGCAGATCCAGGGGTTCTTCACGCTGCCGGTCGATGACCTCTACGCCCTGCCGCTGCTGGCCGAGGCGATCGGCCCCGCGGCCGGCCTGGTCGTCGTGTCGCCGGACGTGGGCTTCGCCAAGCAGGCACGCAAGTACGCCACGCGGCTGGGCGCGCCGCTGGCCATCGCGGACAAGGAGCGCAAGGACCACAGCGAGGCCGCCCACGTCATCGACCTCATCGGCGACGTCGAGGGCCGCGACGCGGTGATCGTGGACGACTTCACCATCACCGCCGGCACCCTCGCCGAGGTGGCCGAGGCCGTGATGCGCCGGGGCGCGCGCAGCGTACGCGCCGCGGTCACGCACGGGGTGTTCACCGGCAAGTCGATGCAGCGGCTGGAGGCGAGCCCGATCTCCCGTCTCTATGTCACCGACACCGTGGAGAACCAGCCGGTGACGCTGTCGGACAAGGTGGAGACGGTGTCGGTGGCCCCGCTGTTCGCCGAGGCGATCGGCCGCATCCACCGCCGCGAGAGCATCAGCGTCCTGTTCGAGTGACCGTCTCTCAGCCGACTCAGCCGATGAGCAGGCCGAGCAGGCACAGGAACGCGAGGCCGCCCGGGACGCCGAGGATCGCCCAGAGCAGCGAGACACGGGTACGCCGCCGGTACCGCACCGCCGAGACCGCCATCAGCGCACCGGGAACCGCCCAGATCAGCAGGGTCGCCGCGAGGTTGAACCAGGCGCCCGCCGACGTGTGCGTCGCGCCCAGCGAGGTCTGCTCGACCAGGCCCGCCACGACCAGCAGCTTGATCACCAGTTCGGCGACGGGGTAGCAGACCTGGATCGCCGCCGCTCCCCACAGGCCGCCGAGCAGCAGCCAGCCCGGCACCCTGCGGCCCCAGGGGCGTACCGCGGCCTGGGCCATGGCCACCGTGAGGGCACGCAGGGCGCACGCGAGCACGATGACGCCGTCGGTTCCGGTCAGCTCCGCGCCGCGGAGGGGCTTGGTCAGCACCGCGCCGAGCGCGATCGCGCTGAAGAGGCCGATCCCCACGGTCAGCGCGTTCGCCGGCCAGGTCGGCTCCTGACGCGGACCGGAGGTGGAAGGCACGGCCGGGCGGGGGAGGGTTTCGGCGATCGTCATCATCATGTCTCTCTGCGCAGGTGAGGCCGCGGGTCGGCCACCGGTCCCATCTTCTGGCCGCGCCGGCGGCCGCGGATCGCGCGCGGGGACGATCCGGCTCCCCCCTCCGAGGGATCTCCCGTCTCAGCGGGTCATGGGCTGGTGATGCCGGGGAAGGTCCCGGCGGTGTTCTTGAGGACGTCATTGCCCTTGAGGGCGAGGTTCCGGCCGTTGGTGATCCCGAGCGCGAGGCAGCCGGTGGTGTTGTAGGCCGTGAGGGTGTTGTTGAGCCCCGAGAGGGCGAGGACGCCGGTCGCGTTGGCGTAGGTGAGGCTCGCGACGCCGGTGTTGGTGCCCGCACCGCCCGTACCGTCGAGGTCGAACGCGCACGACGGACCGGCCAGATGGATCGAGATCTGGGAGAGCGTCCCGGTCGTGACTCCGTTGGAGTAACTGCCGGGATTGATGAGCCACGGGCTCGGGTTCGGGTCCTGCCCGAACTTGGGCACGACCGTGAAGGCCAGGCCCCCACCGGTGCAGCCGGTGAAGGACAGAGCGGTCAACCGGCCGATCCCCGCACCGGGCAGACCAGTGCCGTTCGGCATGCTGCCCGAACCGACGGACCCCGTGCACGTGACCGCCGGGCCGCCGAGAGGACCGTTGAGGAACGCCAGACTCGTCGAACTCCTGGCTGTGATGGCCCCACCGTTCGCCACACTGAACGTCACCGCAGAGGCGGGAGCGGCGAGTCCGGCGACCGCACCGGCCGTACCTAACAGCACGAGAATGGTTTTACGCATTTCCTACCTCTTTCACCGGGAACGTGTGCCACGACCCCCGCTAGTCGCGGCGGCGCAGGGGGTGGTCGTCGGGGATCTCCACGACGCAGATGCGGACGCCGTCGGGGTCGGCGAGCCACATCTCGACCAGGCCCCAGGGCTCGCGTTCGGGCTCGCGGAGGATCGGCACGCCGTCGAGTTCGCGCCGGGTGGCCGCGATGTCGCGTACCTGGAGCCAGAGTTCGACGCCCTCGGGCGGCGGCCCGTCGGCGTGCCCGGACACTTCCAGGTAACCACCGCCGATGAAGAACACCGTGCCCGTGCCTCCAGGCGTGGCGAACTCACGGAAGATCGGCAGTTTCAGCGTGTCGCGATAGAAGGCGCGGCTGCGATCCAGGTCGCGCGGGCGCAGCAGGATCCGGCTGGCGAGTACCTCCATCCCGCCACCGTACGGCCTTACCCGCCCCGGCGCCCGTCCCTGGACAGCCGACCCATCCGTACCGGCATCAGCGACGAATCACCCACGTGCGGCCCGGGCGGCAGGTCCGGTCCCCGTCCGGGCCGCACCTTCCCCGGTGATGGTCGTGCTGCCGGGGAAGGAGTCTCCCTGCGGCCGCGAACACGGCCACGGGGCAAAGGGGGCTGATCATGTCGGACGAGCTGGCACGGTTGACGGGATTCGTGTACGAGATCGGGCTCCTGAAGCGCTACAAGCGCACCGGGTGGCTCGTCGCCGGGGTCAGCGACCCCGAGAGCATCGCGGACCACTCGTTCCGCGCCGCCGCCCTCGCCTCGATCGTGGCCGCACTCGAAGGCGCGAACCCCGAGCGCGCCGCGCTGCTCAGCCTGTTCCACGACAGCCAGGAGACCCGGCTGACCGACATCCCCTACCTCGCCAAGGCGTACGTCACGCGCGCGCCGAACGAGCAGGTCACCGCCGAGCAGACGCGTGGGCTGCCGCCCGCGGTGGCCGGCCTGATCTCGGGCAGCGTCGCGGAGTACGAGGACAAGACCACCCATGAGGCCCGCTGCGCGCGCGACGCCGACAAGCTCGAATGCCTGGTCCAGGCGATCGAGTACCGCGAGCAGGGCAACCAGAACATCCAACCCTGGATCGACAGCTCCCTCGCCGCCCTCCAGACGGCCTCCGGGAAGGACCTGGCCGCCGAACTCCTGCGGACCCGCTCCCTCGACTGGCTCGACCGGTACTTCAACGGCGACGGCAACGTCCCGGTCGGCGAATGACGCTAGGCGAGCGACGGTGACAGGACGTCGCGGGAGCCGAGCAGGTCCGGCAGGCTCGACATGTGCTGGTCCAGGTCCTCGATCCGCCAGCGCGCCGCCAGCAGGGACGGCAGGGCCGGATGCGGGCCGGGCAGGCAGAGCCGTACGGCGTCGGTCTCGAACGTCGTGAGGACGGCGGCGAGCGTACGCGCCGGGTCGTGGCCGTCGGCGGTGATCAGGTGGAACACCCGGTCAGGCGTGGCGGCGCCGGTCGCGACGACCGTGCCGCCGTCGCGTACGACCAGGCCCGTGGCGGAGGGGACGGTCGCCCAGTACGCGTAGTCGGCGGTGCGGTCGCGGCCGGTCAGTTCGAGTTCGGCCGCGCCCGCCTCGTCGATCGGGACGCGCTCGGCGGGCAGGTCGGCGGCGCTGGCGGGCGTGCCGCGCAGGTAGAGCAGCGGCCAGCGTGGCGTCATGCCGTGCCGGACGTAGAGCGACATCGCACGAGGGTCGCGCGAGGCGAACGTCGAGCGTTCGCCCGAGCCGTCGAGCGCCGCCGTCAGCAGCCGGCCGCCCGCACCGCCGCCGTGCCGGTCCGGATCCACGAACAGGTCGGTCAGCAGTGTGAGGCCGGGCATCCGCCGGACGCCGCAGTATCCGGCGACGTCCCCGGAGGCGTCGGCGACCAGAAAGCGGCCGTTGTTCCGCAGGTGGGAGACATAACGCGGGTTCGCGCTCTCGTGCTCGTCATTGGCCGCGGCGATCTTCGCGATGGCGGGCAGGTCATCGTCCGCCGCAGGTCGTACGTCCATAAAAGGCACGTTACGTCCTCAATGTCGTGGTGATCGCGGCGAGGTACCCCGCGAGCAGCGCCTCGGCGGTGCGCCCCACCATGTCGTCCGCGGGCAGAAACCGTTCGTGGTGCAGACCGGGCGCGTCCGGGGGTCCGTCCTGCGGCGCGGTGCCGACGAAGAGCATCAGGCCCCGGGTAACCCCGCAGTAGTGGGAGAAGTCGTCGGCCCCGTAGGACTGGAACCCCCCGTCCGTCGGCACTCCGGCCACGGCGAGACGGCTCGCCGCCTCGGCCGCCAGCGTCGGGTCGTTGACCAGCACCGGCTCGCCCGGATCGAACCGCACCTCGCCCGAGCACCCGTACGCGGCCGCCGTGTGCGTCACGATCTCGCTGATCAGGTCGGCGGCGACGGCACGGTCGCGGTCGCGCATCACGCGTATGGTGCCGCGCGCCGAGGCCGTCTCGGGCACCACGTTCACCGCGGACCCGCCGGCGATCTGGCCGACCGAGCAGACCGCGCCCCGCACCGGGTCGAAGCGGCGGCTCGCCACCTGCTGGAGGCTCACGACGGTCTGGCAGAGCGCCAGGACCGGGTCGCGGGCGAGGTGCGGATAGCCGGCGTGCCCGCCGACGCCGGTGATGGTGATCTCGAACTCGTCGGTGGCCGCGTTGACCGCGCCCGGCGTCACCGCGACGACGCCACCTGCGACCCGCGGCTGAAGGTGCGCGGCGACGATCGCGCGCACGTCGTGGGCGGCCAGGACGCCGTCGCGTACGACGTCTTCCGCGCCGGACGGCGAGCTCTCCTCGCGCGGCTGGAGTACGGCCAGGATCGGCACGTCCGCCGCGATCCGCTCGGCGGCACGGCAGACGGCGACCAGCGCCGCGAGGTGGACGTCGTGGCCGCACGCGTGCATGGCGTCCCGCTGCGACGCCCACGTGACGCCCGTACGCTCGGCGATGGGCAGCGCGTCGAGTTCGGCACGCAGCGCGATCGCGGGGCCGCCGCCGCCGATGCGTACGACCCGGCCCGTCGTGGCGACCGGCTCGCCCGGTCCGGCGCCCAGGGCACGTACGACCTCGGCCGCGGTGTCCGCCTCGTCGCCGGAGACCCGTGGATCGGCGTGCAGCCGGTGCCGCAGCTCGATCGCGTCCGGGAGCTCGTCGGCGACGGCCGCGCGCAGCTTGAGGTGCAACTCCTCGATTTCGTCCATCAGCGGATCCCGTAGACGCGACGTGCGTTGTCGCCGCAGGCCATCCGTGCGATCCGGTCGGCGTCCTCGGGGGTCCACGCCCCGTCGTCGAGCCCGGAGCGCAAGAACTCCGACAGGCCGCGCCGGAACAGCAGCGAACCCAGGTGGTACAGCTCCGCGAGCCCGAACGCGTCGGAGGAGAACAGGAACTTGCCGAACGGCGCGAGCTCCAGCGTCTCGGCGATCAGCGTGGACGCGCGGTGCCCGACGTTGTGCGTCGCGAGCCCCACGTCCACGAAGACGTGCGGGAACACCTGCGCGAGATAACCGGCGTGCCGATGGAACGGATAGTTGTGCAACAGCATGACCGGAGTCGGCGCGAGGGCGCGGATCAGGTCGGTCAGCAGCAGCGGGTCGCATCGGTGCAGGTCGACGTCGGCGTCGCCGTACCCGGAGTGGAACTGGATCGGCAGCCCGAGATCGGCGCCGCACCACACCAGGAAGGTCTGGAGCGTGACGTCGGCGAGCCGGGGCACTCCTGCGGCCAGCCAGCGGCCGGCCGCCGCGGCGACGTCGGCCTCATCGGGCCGCGCGCCGGGCAGCGCCAGCCCGACCCGGTACGCCGCGATCGACTTCAGCCCGGCGGCGGAGGCGGCGCGCTCCCGCAGCCGCGTGCGGAAGGCGTCGGAGAACCCGGCCGCCGACGGACCGGCGGCCGCCACCTCCTCGGCGACCTGCTCCAGCCGGACGATCTCGTGGGTGGAGGCGTCCGCGAGCGCGCCCAACTCGGCGAGCGCCACGATCGAGCCGGGCGCGAAGCCGGTGTCCACGCACAGCGTCTCGATGCCCGCCGCGCGCAGGAACCGCCGGTTCACCTCGGCCGCGCCGAGGTCGGCGCGCCGCCGCAGGTAGTCCGCCGGCGCGGCGTGCGGCGGCAGGTCGAGCACGGGCGCGCACCACCGGCGTACGGCGAGGCCGATCTGGGAGTCGAACAGCGTGGTGCCGAGCGGCCCGGCGCCGTCGGCCTCGGTGAGCAGGGACTCGAACTCGCCAGGGTCCAGGTCGCCCGAGGCGACCCCGTGGCAGTGATGGTCGACGAGACGGAGGCTCTCGACGATGGGCAACAGCGGAGGCACGGACGTCCTTTCGCTCGGGGGGCTCCTCAGCCGCTCGCGTCCGGTACGGCGACCGGCACGCGCGAGGGGGGCTCGCACGTGCCGATTTCTTCGTTCTCGGCACGTGCCCGGCCGAAGCGGCGAGAAACACCCATGGCGGCGAACGTCGTGATCACGGCGAGCGGCATCCGGCGTTCCACGAAGACGGCTCCTCTCGACTCGACCATCACGTGCTCGTATTTTGGGGCTTCCCCAATGAAGATGAAAGTCCTGCTTCTCGCGGAAACACATCGTCGTCGACCCGGGGTGGAGGCCATGGACCAGCAGGAACGCGCGCGACGGGGCGCGGAGGCCCGGCAGGCCGCCGGAGGTATCGCCTCTCGGGGTGTGCGCGGCGTCGCCGTCACGTGGGTGGACACCAGCGGCGTGACCCGGGTCAAAGCGGTGCCGCTCGCCCGGCTGGAGCACGCGGCGGCCTGGGGCATCGGCATGTCGCCGGTGTTCGACGCCTTCCTGCTCGACGACTCGATCGTCGCCGGGCGCTTCGCCGGCGGGCCCGTCGGCGATCTGCGGCTGCATCCCGACCTGTCCCGGCTCGCCGTACTGACCGCGCTGCCGGGGTGGGCCTGGGCCCCCGCGGACCGCTATGACCAGGAGGGCGAGCCGCACCCGCTCGACGCGCGGCTGCTGGTGCGCGGCGAGACCGCGCGGCTGGCCGCCGGGGGATTCGAGGTCAAGGCGGCGTTCGAGGTCGAGTGGGCGCTGTCGTCCGGCCACGGCGACGACTTCACCCCGGCCTGCGCCGGCCCGGCGTACGGGATGACGCGGCTGGCCGAGCGGTCGGACTACCTGCGCGACGTCCTCGACGCGCTGTCGGCGTCGGGCGTCGCGGTCGAGCAGATCCATCCGGAGTACGCCGCGGGGCAGTACGAGGTGTCCGTGGCGGCGGATGCTCCGGTGGGGGCCGCGGACACGTTCGTGCTGGTCCGCGAGGTCGTACGTGCGGTCAGCCGCAACCACGGCCTGCGCGCGTCCTTCTCGCCGAAGGTGCTCGCCGACGGGGTCGGCAACGGCGCGCACGTCCACCTGAGCCTGTGGCGCGACGGCGTCAACCTGATGGCCGGGGGCGCGGGCCGCTTCGGGCTGACCCCGGCGGGCGAGGCGTTCACGTCGGGCATCCTGTCGCGGCTGGCGGCGCTGCTGGCCGTGGGCGCGCCGTCCGTGGCGAGCTATCTGCGGCTGGTCCCGTCGCACTGGGCCGGCGCGTACGCGTGCTGGGGCCTGGAGAACCGCGAGGCGGCACTGCGGTTCGTCACCGGCGCGGCCGGCGACCGGGCCGAGGCGGCGAACGTCGAGGTCAAGTGCTTCGACGCGGCCGCCAACCCGTACCTGGCCGTGGCCGCGCTGCTCGCCGCGGGCCGCGCGGGCCTGGCGGAGGGCGGCGCGCTGCCCGAGCCGGTGGACGCCGACCCGGCCGCGTTGTCCGGCGTGCCGCGGCTGCCCGCCTCGCTCGGCGCGGCGGTCGAGGCGTTCGAGGCCGACACGGTCCTCCGCGAGGCGCTCGGCGAGGCCTTGGTCGACACGGTCGGCGTCGTACGGCGGGGTGAGCTGGCGCTGTTCGAGGGCATGGACCCGGACGAGATCGCCGCGCGTACGCGGTGGAGGCACTGAGCGGCGGCGCGGCCGGGCTCGTGGACACGGGCCCGGCCACGCCGCCGGTGACGCGACGCGCTACAGGGCGAGGCTGGAGTCGTGGTCGCCGTGGCCGGCGATCTCCTCGGCGGCCTCGGGCTCGGCGCCCTCGCGCAGCGGGTCGACCGGCTCGCGGCCCTCGTCGCGGCGCCAGGTCTCGAAGGCGGCGAGCGTACCCAGGACGATGGCCGCGCCCAGGATCCAGCCCGCGAGGACGTCGCTGACGAAGTGGACGCCCAGGAGCACCCGGCACGCGCCGGACAGAATGCTGATCAGCGCCGCCGCGACCCAGGCCACCACGCGCCAGGCTCCGTGCAGGACCGGCAGCAGGATGAGCACGATCGTGGCCGTGCCCACGACCGCCGTCAGCGCGTGCCCGGACGGGAACGATCCGCCCGGCGCGTGCGCGATCGCGCTCGGCAGGGCCGGCCGAGGGCGGTGGATCAGCACCTTCAGCAGGACGTCCAGGAATCCGGCCGCCACCAACGTGGTGATCGCCCAGGCGGCGAGCCGCCGCGCACCCTGGTAGACCAGCCAGCAGGCCAGCCCGACCACGACGATGCGGAAGACCCAGGCGTGGAAGATGTACGACGTCGCGCGCAGCGGCGAGACGAGCGCGTGGTGGTGGAGGACCCAGGAGTTGGCGTGCTTGGTGCTGGAGACGTCGAGCCGCCGCAGGGGTCCCCACTTCGTGTCCACCAGGGCCGCGAGACCGGTGAAGGGCACGGCGACGAGGAACACCGCCAGGCACGCGAGGACCAGGCGCAGACCGAGGCTGCCGTCCGGGTGCCGCCGCGTCCAGCGGGTAAGTGATCCTTTGTCCATCTCCCGCCCTTACCCGCGTGCTCCCGGTCATACCAAAGCGGCGGTCCCGACCACGGGGACGCGGTCCAGCGTCATTCCGAAGTGCGTCCGGTACGCGGCCAGCACCTCGGCGTCCTCGGGTATCTCGCGCTCGACGCGTTCGCCGTCCGTCGTACGCACGAGGGTGCGGCCGCTCAGCGTCGTACGGCCGGACTCGGTGAGGATGGAGCAGACCAGCGACCGGGTGAAGTGCGACTCCGGCGACGTGCGGTGCCACCAGCAGCCGGCGCGGAAGTCGCGCAGCTCACGCGGCCGGGTCTCCAGCCGATACTGCGGCCGGCCGTCGCGGAAGACGTCGAGGTCGCCGTGCGGTGCGTCGGCGACGCGGAAGACGCCCCCGGGCTCGGTCTGGTCGCCGCGCTCGTCCAGCCGCAGCGGAAAGTGGGAGTGCCTGCCGTAGCCGACGTCGGCCAGCCACGGCCCCACGCGCAGGACCAGGTGGTCGTGCGGCACGCCGAACCCCTCGTCGCCGGCGAAGGACCGTGCGGCGAGGAACTCGACCTCGAATCCCAGCGCCGAGAGCAGCGTCCCGAACGCGCCGCCCAACTCGTAGCAGAAGCCGCCCCGCCGACGTTCGACGATCTTGGCGACGAGCGCGGCGGGCTCCAGGACGATGTCCTCGCCGAGATGGATGCTCAGGTTCTCGAAGGGCACCGAGAGCAGATGACGAAGGTGCAGGTCGCGCAGCGCCGCGGCGTCCGGCCGTACGGGCCGCTCCGCGCCGATGCGGGCAAGGTAGGCGTCCACCCATGAGTCGTTCACGTGACCATTCCGCCACACGACCCGCGTACGGCGCCATCGGCCGTCTGTCCTAGGACCGGAAGAGCACCGAGCCCGGTCCCATGATCATCCGGTCGCCGGGGGCGAGGGTGCGGAGGATGGCGCGCAGGGCGGGTTCCTCGATCGACACACAGCCGGCCGTCGGAGTGTGGCCGCCCACGTGGAAGAAGATGGCCGAGCCGTGTCCGTGCACCGGGTTCGGGCGGTTGTAGTCGATCACGGCGGCCTGGCGGTACGGGCCGAGCGCCATGATCGAGGACAGGTTCTCGTCGGTGGGGCGGCAGGTGCCGGAGTAGTAGTCGTTGTAGTGGCTCTGCCCGGGGGTGGCGCCCCAGCAGTCACCGGAGCCGCGCAGCGTACGGTAGGCGAGCCTGGTCCCCGGGTCACCCATCCCGAACGCCTGGGTGAAGGCGAAGGATCCGGTCGGGCTGCGGCCGTCGCCCTCGCGTTTGCCGCCCGGCGGTGCGAAGCCGTTCACTCCCGCCCGTCCGGGCGTCTGTGCGACCTTCGTCCACGTACGGCCCTTCTTCACGCACTCGGTGACGAGCACGTGGTTCGAGGCGTAGGCGGAGGAGATCGCGAACACCAGCCGCGTGGCGTGGCCCGTGTCGTACCGCAGCCGGCCGACCGCCGAGCACGGGTCCAAGGCCGCGGCGTGCGCGACCGGGCCGAGTGTCGCCGCGAGGGTGATGCCGCCCGCCAGCGCGAGCGAGGCGGTGCGCCTCTTGTTCACGTCTCCTCCAAGTCCGTTCCGTGGCCACTACCCGGCGATTTAGGCTGTCCGCATGACGAATCTCCCTGAGCGGCGC
The DNA here is from genome assembly GCA_963799975.1 of uncultured Actinomycetota bacterium. Lineage (GTDB taxonomy): Bacteria > Actinomycetota > Actinomycetes > Streptosporangiales > Streptosporangiaceae > Actinoallomurus. Next base: position 110,434 of record CAWCZF010000008.1, read on the forward strand.
GAGATGCGCATCTCGGACCACGAGCGGGACCACGCCGCCTCGATCCTGCGTGACGCCGCTGGGGATGGCAGGCTTGACCTGCAAGAACTCGACGAGCGGCTCGACGCAGTGTACGCGGCGAAAACCTATGGCGACCTCGAACCCATCACCCGCGACCTGCCGGCGCCCTCCACGCCGACCTCCCCCGTCCCACGACGTACCGAGCAGATCTCCGGCGAAGCACCGGCCTCGGCGACGGCCGTCGGGATCCTGGGCGGCTTCGAGCGCAAGGGCTCGTGGATCGTGCCGAAGGTGTTCAACGCCGTGGCGTTCTGGGGCGGCGGCCAGCTCGACCTACGCGAGGCGCGGTTCTCCGGGCAGCAGGAGGTGCGGATACGTGCGTGGGCCGTCATGGGCGGCATCGAGATCATCGTGCCCGAGGACGCCGAGGTCCACGTGACCGGCGTCGGGATCATGGGCGGCTTCGACCAGCGGGCGAGCGGCGCGGGCACGGGCGGCGCTCCGCGGATCGTGGTCAGCGGCCTGGCCTTCCTGGCCGGCGTCGGCGTCGCACGGCAGCCCTCGAGCGAGGAGCTCAAGCGCCGCAGGCTGGAGCGCAGGCGCGAACGGCTCGAACGCCGCCAGCAGCGGCGCGGGTGAGGGCCGCCCCGCGTACGTGACGGCCCCCGAGGTCACTCCTGCGGGCGTGCGTGCCGCGGCATCAGGAACGCCGCGAAGAAGGTGAGCCCGATCAGGCCCATCTCGACCCACAGCGTGAGCTTCATCGCGTTGTCGAAGCCGCGCTTGGCCGATGTCTCACCGGCCGTGATCACCGCCTGCCGTACGGCCGGCGGCGCGGTGCGCAGGTCGCTCTCCAGCCGGGTGCACGACGCCGGCACCGCCTCCTGGTCCTTGGCGGAGGCGCGGTCGTGGCCGCACGTGCGCACCGCGAGGACCAGCCGGTCCTGGGCCGGGCCCGACACGCCGGCCGCCGCGAGGGCACGGGGCGCGACGACGTCGGCGGCGCGTGCCACGTGGCCGCCGAGGATGCCGAAGAACAGCGTGCCGAGCACCGCGACGCCCAGCGCGCTGCCGAGTTGCTGCACCGCGGTGAGGGCGCCGGAGGCCGAACCGGTCTCGTGCAGCTCGACACCGGCCAGGACCGTGTCGAAGAACGGCGCCATCAGCACGCCCATGCCGAGCCCGGTCAGCACCAGCGAGGGCGCGAGCTGCCACGGAGTCACGCCGATGCCGGCCAGGTGCAGGGTGACCACGATGGTCGCGACGCCCGCCGTCATGACGAGGATGCCGGCGTGGATGACCTTGCGGCCGAACTTCTGCACGGCCTGCGCCAGGACGAACCCGGCGACCATGCCGAGCGACAGCGGCACCCCGACGAGCCCGGCCTTCAGCGGTGAGTAGCCCAGGCCGAGCTGGGTGAAGAGGCTGAAGACCAGCGAGAACCCGGACAGGCCCGAGAAGAACAGCAGCCCGACGATCAGGCCGCCGGTGAACCCGCGCTTGCGGAACAGGGTGGGCACCACGAGCGGGTCGCCGCCCGCACGGTTCTTGCGCGACTCGAACCAGCCGAAGATCCCGAAGACGACGACCGCGCCGGCCATCGAGACGAACGTCCACGCGGGCCAGTCGAGCTCACGGCCCTGCACCAGCGGGTAGACCAGCAGCAGCGAGGCGAAGGCGGCCAGCACCACGCCGACCAGGTCCAGCCGCGGCGGCCGCGCCTCCCGTGACTCCGGCAGGAACTTCAAGCCGCCGAGCACCGCGAGCAGGCCGAGCGGCAGGTTGATCAGGAAGATCATGCGCCAGCCGGTGCCGAAGTAGTCGGCGTCGATCAGCCAGCCGGCCAGGACCGGGCCGCCGACCGAGGACAGGCCCATGACCGGCCCGAACATGCCGAAGGCGGATCCCATCTCCTTCTCGGAGAACATCTCCTTGATCATCCCGAGCCCCTGCGGGAGCATCACGGCCCCGAAGATGCCCTGCATGCCGCGGAAGGCGATCAGCATCTCCGGCGACTGGGAGACGGCGCACAGGAGGGAACCGGCCGTGAACCCCAGCGCGCCGATGACGAACATCCGCCTGCGCCCGACGATGTCGCCGAGACGGCCGCCGGTGATCAGGCCCACGGCCATGGCGAGGGTGTAGGCCGCGCCGAGCCACTGGATCGTGCTCGCGCTGCCGCCGATGTCGGCACGGATCGAGGGCGCCGCGATGTTGGTGATCAGCGCGTCGAGCAGGTCCATGACCTCGGCGGCCAAGATGACGAACAACGCGATCCAGCGCAGGGAGTACGGCTCGGGGGCGGCGCCGGGGTCCGGCCGGGCGTCGGTGGTGGTGGTCATGATCTCCTCCGAAAACTGAGCGAGCTGAGGAACATCGCTCGCTCTTAGAACACTGTTCGTTATCGAAGAACAGTGTTCAGGGCAGGTGAGCCTGCGTCAAATCGAATTAACTCTCGCTTTGAGAGAAGATATATCGCGTTACTCGGACGGTCAAGACATGTCGTGTCCGTACGCTCGGCCGCTCCGGCCGTTGTGTCCGGAGCGCAGCGGTCTCAGGTTCGGTCGACCTCGGCCAGGTGCGCGGCGGCCGCCTCGATGGCGTCCTCGGCGAAGACGGCGATGCCGTGCCGCAGGAGGAGCGCCGTGGTCACGCCCTCGCCGGGGACCCTGCGACCGGTGAACGAGCCGTCGTGGACACGGAGGCTGCCACACGACGGGCTGCCCTCCTTGAGGATCGCGATCCGCACGCCGCACGAGCGGGCCCGTTCGAGCGCCTGCCACGCACCGGCGACGAAGTGCGCCGTCACGTCGGCGCCCTCGCGGGTGACCACCCTGGCCCGCCCGTCCAGCACGTCGGCCCCGAACCCGCCGGTGATCTCCGCAGGCGGTCGCGGCACCGGCAGCCCGCCGCGCACCTCGGGACAGAACGGGACGAGACGGCCCTCGGCGCGCCAGCGCTCGAACACCAGGTCGTCGCTGCGCCGGCCGGTGCCGTCGAACCGTACAGGCTGCCCGAGGAGGCAGGCGCTGACCAGAATCCGCTCCACGAACGCCAGCCTAATGAGCACCTTAAAAGGTGTGACGCTCGTCTCATATCCGAGATTCGGTTGCCGTGCGAAGCTCTGGTCATGGGTGCGCAGGCCGACCTCCGAAGAGGGCTCGGATTCGTACGTCCGCTGGGCCGGATCGGCGCCGGCGTGATCGAGCCCGACCTGCCTCCCCCGCGCGCGATCGACCTGCCGGCGCGCGGCCGCGTCACCGCGCGCGTCGTCGAGGGTCCCGCCCCGGTGCTGCTGCTGCACGGCTGGGCGCTCACCGCCGACGTCAACTTCTGCCACCTGATGCCACGGCTCCCCGGCGGGCTGGTCGCGATGGACCACCACGGCCACGGCCGAGGCCCGCGCCGGGCCGAGCGGTTCCGCATCGAGGACGCCACCGACGACCACGTCGCCCTGCTCGACGCCCTCGGCATCGACAAGGTGACCGTCCTCGGTTACTCCCTCGGCGGCCCGATCGGACTCGACCTGACCCGCCGCTATCCCGAACGCGTCGCCGGGCTCGTACTCCAGGCCACCGCGCTGCGATTCGACAGCTGGATGGACAAGGTGACCAAGCCGATGCTCCAGGCGTTCCGGCCGCTGGCCGCGCTCGGCGTCGGCCGTACCGCTCCGCTGCGGTTCTTCACCGACACGCGCCATCGCAGCACCGAGACCAAGGTGCTCTGGCCATGGCTGCGCCGCGAACTCGTGCAGTGCCATCCGCGCACGATCGTGGACGTCATGCTGGCCGAGTACGACTTCGACTTCCGCCCGCACACGGCGGCGCTGGCCGGCCTGCCCGTCTCGGTCGTGGTGACGACCAAGGACAGCGCGGTGCCGCCGCGCGACCAGTGGGACATGGCCCGGCGGCTCGGCGCCGACACGATCACCATCGAGGACGACCACGACGTCTTCCTCGCCGCGCCGTCGGTCTACGTCGCCGCCACCCTTGAGGCGATCGCCCGCGTCACCACCTGACCGTGGTGTTGGTGAGATACGGCGAGCTGAACGCGGTGCGCTCGCCGGCGCGCGTACCCGGCACCGGGAACAACCGGGCCGACAACGGCTTGCCGAGGCGCTCCGCGAGCGCGGTGACGTCCAGCAGCAGCCGGGCGATCTCGCCGGCCGTGCTGTCGCCGGGCAGCGGCACGGTGTCCAGGCCGGTGCCGCAGACCGAGGAGTAGGCCAGCAGGTCGTGCAGCCCGACCGCGCCCTCGGCCCAGCGCCGCGCGATCACGACGTCCTCCATCACCGGCAGCATCAGCCCGTTGTACCCGCAGGTCGGCAGGCCGGTGCCGCGGAGCGCGGCGGTCAGCGCCGCCGCCGTCGCGAGCGTGCCCGGCGCGCCGAACTCCCCGGCCACCGCGGCGAACGCCGCGCCGATGCTGTCGGTGCCGTTCGGCGCCGGGGACAGGTCGATGCCGCCGAACCGTACGCCGAGCTCGGCGGCGACCCGCTCCACGAGGCGTACGACGGGCGTCGCCGCCGCGGTGATCACCGCGGTGGCGCGTTCGGTCAGCCCGTCCAGGCCGCCCTGCGCAGCCTCGACGGCCAGGCTCGCGCCCTGAAGCCCGACCGACAGCGCGGCCGTGCCCTCGTGGTAGGCGGCGGGGAAGAAGGGCGCGCCCGGGGGCACGCGTGCCAGCGCGGCGAAGCGGAAGTTGCCGAAGCCCTCCTCGGTCTCGTTCGCGAGCCGGAGCATCGCCTCGGCGGCCGGCCGCGCCGCGGCGGTGTTGCCGTCGAGCCGTACGGTGCAGTGCAGCGCTTCGTTGCCGACCAGCAGGTCAGGGACGCGCTCGACGCCGGACGTCGCGGGGCCGAGGGAGCAGTAGCCGATCCCGGCGTCGTCGAGCATCGCCTGCAACGCGCGCGCGTACGCGGCGGTCGGCGCCATGTCGGAAAAGACCGGCCGGGTGGACAGCCGCAGCGTCTGCACCTCGCGGCCGTCGTCGCGGCACGCGGCCTCGGCGCGGCGCAGCGCCTCGGCGGCCTTGGCGACGACGTCGCCGGACAGCGGGTGCGGCTCGGCCACCCCGAGCGTGAGCGTACGGATCGGGACCATCAGCCGATGATGTCAAAGCCGGACGGCACCGTGAAATACGTCGAGATCGAGCAGCGGCGTCCTCAGCCGACGACGTCGAAGAACCCGTCGGCGACCAGGTCCGGCAGCACCGCGAGGACACTCTCGCGTACGCCGGCGGGGTCCGCGCCGGTGAGCTCGGCGATCGCCGCCAGCAGCGGGCCGAGCGGGAGGTCGCCGTCGCACGCGCCGGCCAGTGCCGCCTCGACGGTGCCGACCTGTGCGGCGCGGCGCAGCCCGCGCGTCTGGCGCAACACGATGCGCTCGGGATCCTCAGCGCCCGGCGGCCCGAGCTGTTCCTGGACGATCCCGCCGGCGGTGCGCAGCGTCGTTTCGGGCGTGAGGGACGGGCGGCCCCGCATGAGGCTCTCGACGTACGCGCCCACGGGCTGGTCGACGGCGTGCCGCAGGTCCTCGACGCGTACGTCGTCGCCGCCGGAGCGGTGCAGGGTGATCCAGCCGAAGCCGACGCCGGTGACCCGCAGGCGCTCGAAGTGGCCGAGCCAGGCGTCGTAGCGTTCACGGTACTCCGGGGTGCCCGCCTCGCACGAGTCGCGCAGCCACAGCTCGGCGTACTCGGCCGGATCCTGCACGTCCCGCTGCACCGCCCAGCCGTCCACACCCTCGATCCACCCCGCGACGCGCTCGTGCCAGTCCTCGCCCTCGACGTGCAGCCAGTTGGCGAGCAGGTGGCACCAGCCGTCCTCGGCGAGGTGACGCGGCGCCTCGCGTACGAGACGGCGGCACAGCTCGTCGCCGGGCAGGCCCGACTCGCGGTAGCCGAAGCGGCGGTCCGGCGAGACGACGAACGGCGGGTTGGAGACGATCAGGTCGAACCTGCGGTCGCCGAGCGGCGCGAACAGCGAGCCCTGGAGGAGCTCGGCGTCGATACCGGACAGGGCGAAGCTGAGCCCGGCCAGCTCCAGCGCGCGCGGGGAAAGGTCGGTGGCGGTGATCCGCCGGGCGCGGCCGGCGAGGTGGATCGCCTGCACGCCCGAGCCCGTCCCCAGATCGAGCAGGTTTTCCACAGACTTGTGGATAACGAGCTGCGCGAGGTTCGCGGAGGCGCCTCCCTGGCCGACGACGTGGTCGGTACGCAGGTCAGGGCCACCGGGGCGGACCTTGAGGTCGGAGACGACATATCCACAGGGTGTGGATTCGACCGGTTCGACGTGCAGCCGCGCGCGTACCTCGTCGCCGTGGCGTTCGGCCAGTCCGAGCGCGGTCAGGTCCTCGAAGGGCAGCGCGTCGCCCGGCACCGGCTCCTGGAGCCAGAACAGGCGCAGGAGGGTCTCCAGAGGCGATCCGCCGCGCGCGGCGCGCAGGGCGGGCACGATCTCGTCGCGGGCCAGGGCGGCACCGGCCACCGGCCCGAGCAGGCCGCGTACGCCGTCGACGGTGTAGCCGGACCGGTCGAAGAGGTCGCGTACGCGCGCTGGAGGATTCGGCATGCCCCGCATTGTCGCGGCTCGGCCGTACGACTGGGCCTTCGGGTGCTCGGGTCGGGCGTCAGGTCAGGAACTTCACGAAGCCCTGGGCGAGGGCCTGGGCCATGCGCTCGCGTCCGGCGGGACTCTTCATCTTGGCCGCGTCGCCGGCGTTGCGCATGTTGCCGCACTCGATGAACACGGCCGGCACGGTGGCGACGTTGAGACCGCCCAGGTCGCTGCGGACGTCGAGACCGTTCTTGCCGAGGTAGCTGGAGTAGGGGATGCCGGTGCCCTGGTGGAACGCGTTGCGCATGTCCAGGCCGAGCCTGCGGGAGGCGGGCACGACCTTCTCGTTGTGCCCCTTGATCACGGCCGGCTCGATGATGTGGAACCCGTGGCCGCTCGCGGGCGCGCCGTCACCGTGGATCGCGAGGCTGGCGTCGGCGTGCGCCCGGTTGGCGATCTTCGCGCGCTCGTCGACGCAGGGGCCGACGCCGGTGTCGTTCTTGCGGGTCAGGATGACCTTCGCGCCCTTGGCGCGCAGGATCTTCGTGAGGCGCTTGGCCACGTCCCAGGTGAACGCGTGCTCGGCGTAGTCGTCATTCGTCGCGGTGCCGGTGGTGTTGCACGGCTTCATCGCGTTGATGACGTTGACCTTCTTGTTGATGATCGCCGGGTGAGCGGCGTTGCCGCCATTGTGTCCCGGGTCGACCACGATGACCTTGCCCGCGAGCGGGCCGCCCGAGGCGGGCGTGGAGCCCTCTGGGGCGGCGCTCGTGGGCGGTGCCGCCGACGGCGGTGCCGCCGACGCGGAACCTCCGCCGCCGGAGCCGCAGGCGCTTCCGCAGAGGAGGCCGGCGACCGCCAAGGCACCGAAGGCCGTACGTCCGTGGTGAGTCATGAGAGCGCGCATCGCCCTCCAGTCTGCCAAACCCCTGGAGAAGGTTCGTCCTGACATCGGCAAAGGATCTCCGCGCCCCAGGTGACCGCCGTCGCCCCCTCTCCGCGCTGAGTAGCGGCGACGGCGGCCACGCCCTGGGGACTCTCGCCTACAGGTAGACGTGCTCCTTGCCGAGCAGGGCCGCGAGGGCGCGTGCCTCGTCCGCGTCCAGACCCAGCACCACGCGGGGACGGCCCCACGGGTGGTCGATCGAGTGGGCGACATAGCTGGCGACCGGCTCGGGAATGTCGTCGATCAGGCCGCGCGCACGCCGCCAGTGCGACCACGCGCGCTCCAGCTCGCTCGCGGCGCGCTGGGCGGATGACACCAACTCCGGATCATGCATGATCACCCCTGGGTGTGCTGGCTGCCGCTCGGCGGTCCCCCCACGGCGACGCCGGCCATCCCCCCGGAACGGCCGGTGTCGTCGCCCCCCAGCCCGCCGAGCGGCTGGTGTGCTCACCCATTAAGACCGGCGCGCCGCCGTACGGCACGGCGGTCCGCGCATCCTTGACGAGGCGCTGACCGGGACGAGACCACGGATCGAGGTCCCGGCGTCAGGGGTAGATCAGCGATGCCCGTTCAGCGGGGGGCGCGGCCGGTGGTCGCCCGGATCACCAGGTGCGGCACGACGAGAGTCTGGAGAGGTTCCCGCGTCGGGTCGTCGATGCGTGCGCACAGGCGTTCGGCGGCGACGCGGCCCATGTCGCGGCGCGGCTGGTCCACGCTCGTCAGCGAGACGTGGCGGATCGCGGCGAGATGGGTGTTGTCGTAGCCGACGATCGAGACGTCGTCCGGCACGTGCAGGCCGAGTTCGTCGGCGGCGGACAGGACGCCGGTGGCCACCAGGTCGTTCGGGGCGAAGATCGCGGTCGGGCGCGGGTCGCGTGCCAGCAGCTTGCGCGCGGCGCGGTAGCCGCCCTCCTCGGTGAAGTCGCCGGGCTCCACGACGATCCGGTCCTCCAGATGGTGGCGGCGCATCGCCGACTCGTACCCGGCCCTTCGGTAGTGCGCGGTGGTCGACGGCGCGCCCTCGATGTGCGCGATCCGGTCGTGCCCGAGGCCGACGAGGTGGTCGACGGCGAGCCGCGCGCCGAGTTCGTCGTCGTCCACCACGATGTCCACGCCGGCGACGTCACGCTCGCCCACGACGACGACGGGCACGCTCTTGGACGCGTCGCTGAGCGAATCCGGCACGACGCTGAGCAGGACGAGCCCGTCGACGCGCATCTCCAGGAACGCCTCGACCGCCTCCGCCTCGAACTGCGGGTCCCAGCGGCCGCTGCCGACGAGCATCCGCAGGCCCTCGCCGTGCAGGCTCTCCTGCAGACCGTCGAGGAACTCGGCGAAGAAAGGGTTGTGCAGGTCGGCGACCAGCGCACCGATGAGGCGCGTACGCCCCTCGACCAGGCTGCGCGCGACCGCGTTCGGGCGGTAGCCGAGCTCTCTCGCGGCCTTCAGCACGGCCTGCCGGCGCTGCTCACTGACATGGGGCGATCCGCGCATGACGAGTGAGACGAGCGACTTCGACACGCCTGCCCGCTCCGCCACGTTACGAATCGTGGGTTTGGCCGCCACAGCCCTCTCCCGGCGTTCGTCCTCTGGTGCCATGACTCTCCTGTGTCGCAGGCGTCCCACTGAATCCGGACAGAAACAGACGGATCGCCTCAAGGGAGGAGATGCCATGATGCCCCCACAACGCCCTCAACGCTCGTAACAGTGCGTAACGGTCGACCGTGATTCCACTTTCGGTCATGGACCCTTTACGGCCGCCAGGGCGTCGTTCCATCTCTGACCTGGCATGGGCAGCGCTGCGCGGGAAATGGGCTCGGATACGCTGCGGGCGTGGGTGATCGCGCCGTAGACGGGAAAGAGCCGGCGTCGTCCGCTCGACGTTCCGAGAGCCGCCCGGGCCGCCGGCGACTGAGCGTCGACGAGCGACGCGACGAGCTGATCTCCGCTGCGCTGGAGCTGTTCAGCGACCGGCCGCCGGAGGACATCTCGATCGACGACGTCGCCGACGCCGCCGGTGCCTCACGCGCGCTCGTCTACCACTACTTCGGCGGCAAGCAGGAGCTCTACGTCGCGGCGCTGCACAGCGCGGCCAAGCAGCTCGATGACCTGCTGCGGCCGCCTGCGGTGGGCAAGCCGCTGGAACGGCTGGCCGTGTCGCTGCATCGCTACTTCGACTTCGTGGAGGACCACGCGGCGGGCTTCGTGGCGCTGCTACGGGGCGGCCCCGCCTACCGGTCGGGCGAGGTCGGCGAGGTCCTGGACGGTATCCGCGCGCTGGTGATGAGCCACATCATCGCCTCGATCGGCGTGGAGGCACCGGGTCCGGTGCTGCGGATCACGCTGCGATCGTGGATGGCCTCGGTGGAGACGGCGGGCCTGGACTGGCTCGAACACCGCGATCTGCCACGGGCGGAACTCGAAAGCCTGCTGGTCGACCATCACGTGGTCCTGCTCAACGTGGCCGCCCGGCACGACCCGGACGTGGCGGCCATGCTCGGCCGCCTCGCCGACGACGACCCGGCCTAACACCCCCGCGCCTCGCGTCCCACGCCACACGCCGGCGCCTCACGCCCAGGCCCTCACGCCGATCGGCGGGCGGCGTGTCGGCCGATGGCGCGGTGTGTCGGGTCACGAACGGCGTCCCGGTGCGGGACGGGTCGCGGGCGGCCCGGAAATGATGTCGTGCCCTCGGCGTCTCGGGCGTGTCTCAGGCCCTTTGGGCGTGTCCGGCGGTTTTAGGACGCGTGCCGTGCGTACGAATCGGGCGAAGCGAGCATTGCGGGTGGTCATCGGCGGCGCGGAAGCCCGCCCGACGGTCATCGGGCGGGGCTTCCGCACCTACAGCGTGAGTCGTCTCCAGTCCGAAGCGGCCGTCGATCCTCGACGGAACGATGGCCCCTTCAGGCCGGAGACGACCCGCGCGGAGTCCGTAGAACCCCCCTACGCGGCCCCATGTGGAACGGGACCGACTGAACTTCAGTGGAAACCCCCCCGATCACCCGCGCGTGACGGTGGTTCCGCCACGTCGCGGTTCGACGCGCCGGCGACCGACCACGGCTGACCGTGGCCGACCGGGTGCGCCGCCCCCTTGGTACGGCGGCCATCGGCGACCAACTCGGGTGCGCCGATCCCGGATCGGAGTGATCTCCGGGTTACTCCGACCGCTGCTGCGGGATCCCCCCCAGCAGAGCGCGGACCTCGGCCTCGCGGTAGCGCCGATGCCCTCCCAGCGTCCGGATTGACGTCAACTTCCCAGCCTTCGCCCAGCGGGTGACGGTCTTGGGGTCGACGCGGAACATCGTCGCCACCTCTGCCGGCGTCAGCAGGGGCTCGGCCTCTGGCGTACGAGCTGACATTTGTGCGGCCTCTCCTCCGTGGACCGATGACAGCGATCCAGCGTTTGATCCTCGCGCGTGCCACTGATGTCTCTTATGGTCTGGATGAACCACTTTGACATCACAAGACGTAACCATGCCACCACTCAGCGCAACAGGCAAGTCCCTGATAGCAACTCTGCGATTTTTGGTGGCTGAGTCACGCTGCGTGATTCTAGCGACACGTATCGTCGCATCGCTCGCTGATTCAGGTAATTGTCCTCAGTTGGCAGCCTCAAGAGCTCGTACAACGCGCCAACGGGAGACCACCCGCTTGTGCATGGCGACGGCCAGTTCGTCCTGCCCTGTCTCCATGCCCGTGATCGCCGCGGCGACCTCCGCGACCGACTCGTCGGCCCGCAGGGCGGCGTCGTCGAGTATGTGCACGAGCCCGCCGTAGTCCAGCTCCACGAGCGAGTGCGGGTGGAACTCCTCCAGCCAGCGGCCCACCGACTCGACGTCGCCGAGCCCGAAACCGTCCTCGGCGTGGCGGCGTACGACGTTGAGTGCGCGTGCCACGCGGCGGCGCGCCTGCGCCATCGGCGTGACGTAGATCAGGGTGCGTACGGGCGTGGCGGTCATCGGGCCGCCACCGGCGTTCTCGTCGTGCGCGCCGAGGACGAGCCATCGCTCTTTCGCGACAAAAGGTACGAACCACTCAAGCGGCACCTGCCAGGTGCTCGACAGGATGTGCGGGCTGAGCGTGCCGGCCTGCCGCTTCCAGCGGTCGAAGGCACCGTCGACCTGCTCGGCGACGCGCTGCGGCACGAACATCTCAGCAAGCTGTTCGGACATCCCGGCGCGGAACCGGTCGAAGGCCAGCCACGACCGCAGCCGCGTCTCCCAGGGGCAAATGTAGGTCATGTCCTCGGCGCGCCGCACGTACGCGTCGCGGCTCTCGCGGAGCGGAGCGACGATCGGGGGCACCGCGATCAGCCGGCGCAGCGCGTGGGTGTGCTCGACGTCCAGCGCGCCGACACGCCGCGGCCGCCTCCCGGACACGGCGTACGCTGCCCAAATGGACTTTTCCGGCTCGGCAAAGGCGTTCAGCGGTTCGTATACCCGAAGGTACGCGGCGTAGGGCAGCACGATCGCATCGTGACACGATCGCACCGCCGAACGCGCGCCGTCGCGCCCGCCGAGACGCTCCTGAGACCTCCGCCGTACGCCGATGGCTGTTCAGGTTGATCACTACGACCGAACGGCAGGGTACGCCTACGCTGAACGTGTCGGACTCATGCCCCCGGAGCTGGGTCGCATGTCGTGCGATCCACGTACATGCGCTCCGACTGTCGGGTACCGGGTACAACGCTCAAGCCGCTACCGCGGCGACGAGCAGGTGTGTGCTCAGAGAGGAGCCACAACAGTGACGAAGGTCTTCGGCGCCCCCCACGAACAGGTCGTGTTCTGCCGTGACGAGGCCACCGGCCTCAAGGCGATCATCGCCATCTACTCGACCGCGCTGGGTCCCGCCCTCGGCGGCACCCGCTTCTACCCGTACGACTCCGAGGACGAGGCGCTCGACGACGTGCTGAACCTCGCCAAGGGCATGGCGTACAAGAACGCCCTCGCGGATCTCGACCTCGGAGGCGGCAAAGCGGTCATCATCGGCGATCCCAGCACGATCAAGTCCGAAGGGCTCCTGCGCGCGTACGGCCGGTTCGTGCAGTCGCTGCACGGCCGCTACTTCACCGCCTGCGACGTGGGCACCTTCTCCGAGGACATGGACGTCATCGCGAGAGAGTGCGACTACGTCACGGGGCGCACCGTCGCGCACGGAGGAGCCGGCGACTCGTCCATTCTGACCGCGTTCGGGGTGTTCCAGGGCATGCGTGCCGCCGCCGAGCACACGTGGGGCGATCCGACGCTCCGCGGCCGCCGCGTCGGCGTCGAGGGCGTCGGCAAGGTCGGCCGCCGTCTGGTCGACCACCTCATCGCGGACGGCGCCGAGGTGATCGTCTCCGATGTGACCGAAATCGCAGTCGACCGCGTACGCGCCGAGCACCCCGAGATCGAGGTCGCGGACGAGCACGACGCGCTGACCGGCGCCGAACTCGACGTGTACGCCCCGTGCGCGCTCGGCGGCGCCCTCGACGACGCGACCGTCGAGCGGCTGCGGGCCAAGATCGTGTGCGGCGGCGCGAACAACCAGCTCGCCCACGTCGGCATCGAGAAGCAGCTCGCCGACCGCGGCGTGCTCTACGCCCCCGACTACGTCGTGAACTCCGGCGGCGTCATCCAGGTGGCCGACGAGATCGAGGGCTTCGACTTCGACCGCGCACGGCAGAAGGCCACCGGGATCTTCGAGACCACGCGCCGCATCTTCCAGATCGGCGCGGATGAGGGCGTGCCCCCGGCGGTCGCGGCGGACCGACTCGCAGAACGCCGCATGTCCGAAATCGGCCGCCTCCGCGGCATCTTGGTCAGGTCCTGACCTGTTCTCGTCCGGGATCTTCGCGGTAATGAAGATCCCGGACGAGTAGGCGCGCGGCGTCGGCTATCCTCATGCAGGAGCCGCCACCGCGCAGACGACGTACCGAGCCGGGCGCAAAACGGGTACGGTTGTAGCCGTAGCTGGTGCGTAGGGTCATGTCGCGCCCGGCTGTGGATGCGTAAGCGAGCGTAAGTGGGGCCAACACGACGGGTCCCCGACCATCGAGGGGGTCGAGCCAATGGGGCGCGGCCGAGCCAAGGCCAAGCAGGTGAAGGTTGCTCGCCGGCTGAAGTACAACAGCGGCGGGACTGACCTTGACCGTCTGCGCGGCGAGCTGGGCGTCAACCAGAACTCGCAGGATGACCATGACCCCTACGACGACGACTCGTCGTACGAGGACCTCGCAGACCGCTATGCGGACTACGCCGAGGACCACGACGAGAGCGACGGTAAGAGCACGGCGAAGTAGCCGTCTCTCGGGTATTTGAGGTCGGTCCCCAATGCGGTGCAGGGACAGATCTCAGGGGGTCGTGCTGAGAGCATGATCGCAGAACGTTCCCGCCACCCCGGCGGGAACGTTCTGCGTTTGTCGGCACGCCCGGTCTGCCGAGCGACCGGTCCGCCGAGCGGCCGAGGCCGCGTCGGTGGCGCATGAGCGGCCGCGGAGCCGCGCACTCGCCGGGCCCGCGAGCCGTGCTGCGGCCGCCGGGGCCGGGCGAGGACGCGAAATCCGGAGCCCGAGCGCGAGAGCCGGAGCCCGAGCCGGACAGGAAGCCAGAAAGACAGAGCCGGGACGCGAGCCGGTGCACGGAGCCGGGGGCAAGGGCCGGGGTCAGGGCGGGCGTTTCGTCCGGGTGGGCGGATCCGGCGCGGGGCCTCCAGTGTGAAACCGCTCACAGCCGTCCCAGGCGTGCAGCCCACCCCAAAATATGCAGTGAAATGCCTTAAATTGCCGTGTTTCGCGCGTTAAGCGATGCGCAATTACCCCTCCCCATCAGCGAATTTCTCGGGTTAGGCTTACTCAAGTCGAAGTCTGTAAGATCGCGAGTCAGGGGGGCGCGAGCGATGCGGGCATGGCGTGGCTGGATCGCCGCGGCGCTGCTGATCGCGCTCGCCCTCACCGGCGGCCCGGACGCGCTCGACATGACGCCGCCCGCCACCCAGGCCGCCGCCCTCGGAACGACCGGAACCAACGAGTACACCGCCGCCGAGAACACCGGGGCCAACGCGGCCGCCACGAACGCGACCGCCACGAACGGCACCGCCCGGACCACGGCGAACGGGACCGTCACCGCGAACGGCACTGCCCGGACCACCGCGAACGGCACTGCCCGGACCACCGCGGTCGAGACCGCTGACACCGCCTGGACCGCCGGGGCCACCGCCGACGAGATCGGCGGGATCGCCGCGTACGAAACCGCCGGGACCCCGAGGATCATCGGGGTCACGGCGGACAGGACTGCCGGGGACAACGCACTCAGCGCGCCCAGGGCGGGGTCGGCTCCTGGGGAAACGGGCGTCCAGGCGAGGGACGACGCCCCGCAGCGGGTCGGCGATGGGCACGTCTACCGGCATCTGCGGCTCGCCGCGCTTCCGCCGTCGCCGCAGACCGCCGCGCCCGCGCCCGTCAAGGGTCTGGCACGGTCTACGCCCGTCGCCGCATCGACCACCGTCACCGACGCGGGCGGGCCGCCGCGTCTCGGTGCGTGCTCGCCCGAGGCGCTCCAGACGTTCCGCTGTTGAGCACCGGCGGGGACCTGGTCGTTGACCGTCGCCCTCGTCATCGTAAAATAGGGCGAATTGTCGTCGATTAAATGGCCCGTCCCTGTCCGTGTCGGCGCGATGACGCGCCTCGCTTCTAGCAATGTCAAGGCCCCATGGACGCACAGAAAGGCTGCGCCATGCAGTCGCTGATCGACAATGCCCGCACCTTTCCCGAGCGAGCCAGCACCGACCAGCGTACGGACCTCGGGCGGCTCGCCGACGGGCAGCGCCCCGAGGCGCTGTTCATCGCGTGTTCCGACTCACGCGTGGTGCCCGCGCTGATCACCGGCGCCGGTCCCGGCGAACTCTTCGAGCTGCGCACGGCGGGCAACATCGTGCCCGTACACGACACGGAACGTTCCTTCGGCGAGGCCGCCACGATCGAGTTCGCCGTCGAGGTCCTCGGGGTCGAGAACATCGTCGTCTGCGGACACTCGCACTGCGGCGCGGTGACCGCGCTGGTCAGCGGCAATCCCGACACCCCGCAGGCGGTGCGGCGATGGCTGGCCGACACCGAGCCGCACGACGAGACGCGCGACGCGGTCGATCTTCACGACGGCGCCGCGCTGACGTCGGCGGTGCAGCGGCATGTCCTCGTCCAGATGGACCGGCTGCGCGGGTACCCATCCGTCGCGCGCCGGCTGGCCAAAGGCCGGCTGAGCATCCACGGCTGGTACTACACGATCGACACAGGCGTGGTCAGCGCCCTGCACGAAGGGGCATTCCACCCGCTCTAGCCGCAAATCCGCGCTGGTGAGGGCGGCCCGCACCCGGCCAGGCCACGGTGCGAGCCCACCCCCGGCCAGGCGCGAGCACGCTCAAAGCGCGGGCACCGCCCGCGACCCGTCCGCGGCCGACCCGCGGGCGCACCCTCCCGCCGCCAGTCCCATCCACGAGCCTGAAGGTGAGAGATGGAACTCCTCTCGGCACGTCAGACACTGTCGCGCGACGTCCTCGCGTCCGTGGTCGTCTTCCTCGTCGCTCTGCCGCTCTGCATCGGCGTGGCCGTCGCATCCGGCGTACCGCCAGAGCTCGGCCTGGTCACCGGCATCGTCGGCGGGCTCGTCGCGGGCGCGCTGCCCGGCAGCAGCCTCCAGGTCAGCGGCCCGGCGGCCGGTCTGACCGTGCTCGTGTACGAGGCGGTGCACGAGCACGGCCTGCGCGCGCTCGGGGTCATCGTGCTGGCCACCGGGCTCATCCAGCTCGCGATGGGCGCGCTGCGGTTAGGACGCTGGTTCCGGGCGATCTCGATCTCCGTCGTGCAGGGCATGCTCGCCGGCATCGGCCTCGCGCTGGTGTTCGGGCAGGTGCACACGCTGTTCGACGGCCGATCGCCCGGCGCGGCGCTGGCCAACCTGCGGGCGCTGCCCGGGCTCCTGGCCGACTCGGCGCGCGACACCTCCGCGCTCGCGGCCGGCGGCGTCGGAGCGGGCACGCTCGCCGTGCTGGTCTGCTGGCGCTTCGCACCGCGACGGCTGCGTACGGTGCCGGCGGCGCTCGCCGCGGTCGCCCTCGCCACCCTGGTCACCGCCGTACTGGACCTGCCCGTACGGCGCATCGAGGTGAACGGCCTGGTCAACGCGCTGCGGCCGCCGACCGACCTGAGCGGCCTCGCGAACGTGAGCATGCTCGGCACCATCGTGGCGTTCGCGCTGATCGCCTCGGCCGAAAGCCTGTTCAGCGCCGCCGCGGTCGACCGGATGCACGACGGGCCACGTACGCACTACGACCGGGAGTTGATGGCGCAGGGCGTCGGCAACACGGTCTGCGGCCTGCTCGGCGCGCTCCCGATGACCGCCGTCATCGTACGCAGCGCGACGAACGTCCAGGCCGGGGCGCGTACGAAGCTGTCGCGGATCCTGCACGGCGGCTGGCTGCTGGCGTTCGCGGTCGCGGCGCCGGCCGCGCTGGGCGTGATCCCGGTCACCGCGCTGGCCGCGGTCCTCGTGCACGCGGGCTGGAAGCTGCTCGCGCCGCGCGACGTCGGGCGGCTGTGGCGTACGGAACGGGGCGAGGCCCTCGTGCTGCTCGGCACCACGGCGGCGATCGTGGTGACGAACCTGTTCGAGGGCGTCCTGATCGGCATCCTGCTCGCGGTCGCCAAGACGGCGTGGGACGTCTCGGAGATCCACGTGGACGTACGCGAGGACGGCGAGGGGCCGATCGAGATCAGGCTCACCGGCAACGCGACGTTCCTGCGCCTGCCGCGGGTACTCGACACCCTGGAGGCGATTCCGCGCGGCCGGCCGGTCGAGGTCGACCTGTCCGGCCTGCGCCACCTCGACCACGCGTGCCGTACGGCACTGCTCGCGTGGGCGGCACGGCACGACGACACGCCTGTGAAGGTGCGCGTCGCGGGCTAGCGGGGAGTCTGGAGGGCGCGGCCGATGCCGGGCTCGCGCGGGCCGAGGAAGCGCGGGTCCGGACGCACCGCCAGGTCATAGACGGCCTTCAGCGCGGCGGGGAGTTCGCGCAGGTCCGAGGCGATGGTGGCGATCGGCGCGTACGGCCGGCTGTCGTCGCCGACGCCGCGTGCGTCGATGCCGACCGCACGGCACAGGGTGAGGGCGCGCGGCAGGTGGAAGCGCTGGGTGATGAGGGTCGCGCGGGAGACGCCGAAGATCTTCTTGGCACGTACGCAGGAGTCCCACGTGTCGAAACCGGCGTAGTCGAGCACGATCCGTCCCGGCGGCACGCCCTGGCGGATGAGGTAGTCGCGCATCACCACGGGTTCGTTGTAGTGGGCGCGGCTGTTGTCGCCGGTGACGAGGAGCACCTGCACCTTGCCCCGCAGGTAGAGGTCGAGGCCGAGTTCGAGGCGGCCGAGGAGCATCGGCGACGGCTCACCCTGGGGCGCGCCCGCGCCGAAGACGATGCCGACGTCGGTGGCCGGGACACGGCCGGCGCTCGCGCGGTAGCGGCCCGAGCTGACGTACATCCAGCCGAGCGGCAGCAACAGGGCGTAGACGCCGAGGGCGCACAGCACCGCCAGCGGGGTACGGCAGCGCCACAGGCCGCGCACGAACGTGCCCACATCGATTAGGGACGCGGGCCGGCGGACGGGAGTTCCCTGGTCAGGCGAATCTCACCGTGCCGGAGCCCGGCACGACCTCGCCGAGCACCTGGGTCTGCACCCCGCGCTCGGCGAGCAGCCGCAGCGCGGCGTCGGTGTGCGGCGCACCGACGATGGCGGCCATCCCGACGCCCATGTTGAACGTCTTCTCCATCTCGGCGCGCGGGACCCGGCCGTAGGACTCCAGCACCGTGAAGATCGGCGGCGGCGCCCAGCGGGCGAGCACGGCGTCGCAGGAGGACGGCAGGGAGCGGGCGAGGTTCGCGGCGAACCCGCCGCCGGTGATGTGGGCGTACGCGTGCACGTCGGACGCGGCGGCGAGGGCCAGGCAGTCCTTGGCGTAGATCCGGGTCGGCGTGAGGAGTTCTTCGCCGAGCGTCTGGCCGAGCTCGGGCAGGACCATCTCCAGCGACAGCTCGGTCTCCTGGATCAGGTGGCGTACGAGGGAGTAGCCGTTGGCGTGGACGCCGGACGAGGCGAGGCCCAGCACCACGTCACCGGGCGCGACGCGCTCGGGTCCGAGCAGGCGCGCGGCCTCCACGACGCCCGTACCGGCCCCGGCGAGGTCGAACTCATCGGGTTCGAGCAGGCCGGGATGCTCGGCGGTCTCGCCGCCGACGAGCGCGCAGCCGGCCATCGCGCAGCCCTCCGCGATGCCGCCGACCAGGGCCGCGACCCGCTCGGGCACGACCCGGCCGCAGGCGATGTAGTCGGTCATGAACAACGGCTCGGCACCGCACACGACGAGATCGTCGACGACCATGCCGACCAGGTCCTGCCCGATCGTGTCGTAGCTGCCGAGCCGGCGGGCGAGGTCGACCTTCGTGCCGACGCCGTCGGTGGAGGTGGCGAGCAGCGGGCGCTCGAACCGCCGGATCGCGGAGATGTCGAACAGGCCCGCGAAGCCGCTGGCGTCGTGGACCACCTCGGGTCGCCGCGCGCGTGCCAGGTGCTCGCGCATGAGCCGGACCGCCCGGTCACCGGCGTCGATGTCGACGCCGGCGGCCTCGTAGGAGGTGCTCACTTACGTGTCTCCTCAAGCAGGTGCTTGCCGCGCGCGTCCTCGGCGACGTCGATGGGGTAGATCCCGTCGAAGCAGGCGCGGCAGAGGCGTTCGGCGGGCACATGCGTCGCGGCGATCAGCTCGCCGAGAGAGACGTAGCCGAGCGAGTCGGCGCCGAGGGATTCGCGGATCTCCTCGACCGAGAGGTTGCCGGCGATCAGCTCGGCGCGGGTGGCGAAGTCGATGCCGTAGAAGCAGGGCCACGACACGGGCGGGCTGGAGATGCGGACATGCACCTCTTCCGCACCGGCCTCGCGGAGCATCTTCACGATCGCCCGCTGGGTGTTGCCGCGCACGATCGAGTCGTCCACGACGATCAGGCGCTTGCCCGCGATGGCCTCGCGCAGCGGGTTGAGCTTGAGCCGGATGCCGAGTTGGCGGATGGTCTGCGACGGCTGGATGAAGGTACGGCCGACATAGGAGTTCTTCACGAAGCCCTGGCCGTACGGGATGCCGGACTCCTCGGCGTACCCGATCGCGGCGGGCGTGCCGGACTCGGGCGTCGGGATGACCAGATCCGCGTCGACGGGGTGCTCGCGCGCGAGCCGTCGGCCGACGTCGACGCGGGTCGCCTGCACGCTGCGACCGGCGATCGAGGTGTCGGGCCGTGCCACGTAGACGTATTCGAACAGGCAGCCCTTCGGTGACGGCTCGGCGAAGCTCGTGGAGCGCACGCCGTCTTCGTCGATGGCGATCAGCTCGCCGGGCTCGACCTCGCGTACGAAGGTGGCCCCGACGATGTCGAGGGCGGCCGTCTCGGAGGCGACCACCCAGCCGTGGTCGAGCCGCCCGAGCACGAGCGGGCGTATCCCCTGCGGGTCGCGCGCGGCGTAGAGCGTGCGCTCGTCCATGAAGACGAGGGAGAACGCGCCGCGTACGAGCGGCAGGACCTCCATCGCGGACTTCTCGACGCCGTTCGCCCCCGTGCACAGGAGGGCGGTGAGCACCTCGGTGTCGGTGGTGGCGCCGAGTTCGCCGGGGCGCAGGCGTGCGGCGAGCTCACGCGTGTTGATGAGGTTGCCGTTGTGCCCGAGGGCGAGGCTGCCCTCGTCGGTGGCGCGGAACGTCGGCTGGGCGTTCTCCCAGACGCTGGAGCCGGTCGTGGAGTAGCGGCAGTGTCCGACGGCGATGTGCCCGCGCAGGGTGCCCAGGACCGACTCCTCGAAGACCTGGGCGACCAGGCCCATGTCCTTGAACACGAGGATGCGCGCCCCGTCGCTCACCGCGATGCCGGCCGATTCCTGGCCGCGGTGTTGCAGGGCGTAGAGCCCGAAATAGGCGAGTTTGCTGACCTCCTCCCCGGGCGCCCAGACTCCGAAGACACCACAGGCGTCCTGTGGGCTGTGATCATGGGGGTCGAGGTCGTGGGTCAGTCGTCCGTCTCCGTTCGACACGTTGCCCAGTGTAGGCGGTGACCTGGGCTCCCTGGCGCGCGACCGGCGCGCCGCCGTCTCTGCGGACGCCCGATCCCCCACCATGGAGAGCCGGAGGGGCCCGGGGGGGACGGTCAATGGCGTATCGACAATCGGTGGAGTATCCGCCGCAGCGGCAACAGGGGCTGGGCGTCGCCGCGCTCGTCCTCGGCGTCACCGCGGCCGTCACACTGGTGCTGTGCGGCCTCGGTGCGGTCGTCGCGGTCGCCGGGATCGTCCTCGGCATCGTCGCGATGATGCGCGACAACGGCCGCGGAATGGCGATCGCCGGGCTCGCCCTGTCGATCGTGACGCTGGTCGCCGCGGTGGGCCTGGGCGCCTGGTTCTTCGGCCGCGTCTCACCGTGTACGAGCCAGGCGCGCTATCCGACCAAGGCCGATCGCGATCACTGCCTGGAGAACCGCGTGCCGTTCTTCCACGCCACTTCGGCCCCGTCGGGCGGCCGCTGACCACGCCCCGCCTCCACCACGGCGCGGCCCTCACCCCTGGTACGGGTGGCAGCGCGCTCCGCACGCGGCGAGCGTGAGGTCGGCACCGCCGTTGCCGCCGCCGCGGAAGAAGACGATCGGGACCCAGCCCCACCGGCCCCGGCTGCCGTCGGACAGCGTGTAGGCCCAGTGGGCGTTCGCGGCCGTGCCGCGCTGGAAGCGTGCTCCGGCGGCCTGGCCGACGAACCAGTTGGCCGCGCCGCCCGAGGTCAGCCGCCCGACGACGGGCGAGCGGCCGTCCCTGCGCGCGTACACCGGGACGCCGCCGCCCGACAGGGCGCAGAACTGGCCGCGCAGCCGGCCACGGTAGACGGGCCGTGGCGCCGCGCACGCACGGCCCCCGGCCGGGCGGCGGCTCGGATGCGTGGCCACGGGGTGGTGCGACGGCTTCGGCGGCGGTTTCCGGTGCGCACGCGCGGACCGGGTGGCGGCCGCCGACGGTGACGGCGTGCGTACCGCCGCCGCCACCGGCTTGTCGCCGCGGGTGAGGAACACCGCCGCCGCGACCGCGCAGATCGCCGCGACCGCCGCCGCGGCGGCCGGCAGCACCCAGCGGCGCCGCCGGCGCAGCACGGTGGTCGTCTCGGCCGCGGGCGGCTCCTCCTCGCCGACGAGCGTGAGCAGGACGCGCTGCGCCGAGGGCCGCCGCGCCGGGTCCTTGGCGAGGCAGGCCGCGACGGTGTCCCGCAGCGGCTGCGGCAGCGCGGTCAGCGCCGCCTCGGAATGCAGGATCCGGTGCATCACCGCGGGGATCGTGTCGTTGCCGAACGCCGGCCGCCCCGTGGCGGCGAACACCATGGTCACGCCCCACGCGAAGACGTCCGCGGGCGGCCCGACCCGTACGCCGGCGAGCTGCTCGGGCGCCATGTACGCGGGCGTGCCGACGGTGCTGGAGGTCGTGGTCGTGGCGGACGCGTCCAGTGCGCGCGCCACCCCGAAGTCGATCACTCGGGGACCGTCCGGGCCGACCAGCACGTTGTGCGGCTTGAAGTCGCGGTGGACGACGCCGGCCTTGTGGATGCCCGCGAGCGCCGTCGCCGTACCGATCGCCAGGCGTTCGAGCGCCGCGCCGTCGCGCGGGCCCTCGGTGTCGACGAGCCGGTGCAGCGACGGGCCCGCGACGTACTCGCTCACGATGTAGGGCCGAACGCCCACGGCGTCGACGTCGAGCACCTGGGCGGTACAGAAACGCGCGACGCGCTTGGCGGCCGCGACCTCGCGCAGGAACCGTGCGCGCGCGTCCGCGTCGCCGACGAGGTCGGGGTGGAGCAGCTTGACCGCGACGCGAGTGCCGTCGGGCGCCTCGGCGAGGAAGACGACGCCCTGCGCGCCCTCGCCGAGCCGTCCGATTATCCGGTACGCGCCAAGGTGTGAAGGGTCGCCGGGCCGCGGCGGCGACGCGCTCAACGGCCCCGCTCCCCGTACGGCCGGATGGGCAGCAGGCCCGACAGGTCGGCCCGCTCTCCGCTCGCACTGATCCGGTCGCGCGCCCGCGCCCAGGTCAGCCGGCCGGTGGCCAACAGGACCCAGGTACGCGCGTCGGTCTCGATGACGTTGGGCGGTGTGCCGCGCGTGTGCCGCGGGCCCTCGACGCACTGCACGGCGGCGTACGGCGGGACGCGTACCTCGACCGAGCGGCCCGGCGAGTCGGCGGCGAGCCGGTCGAGGAGGAGCCGTACGGCGAGCCGCGCCGCGGGGCGTACCGGATCCTGCCCTGCCTCGTACGCGGTGAGTACGGCGTCGACGAGGGCGGCTTCGAGCTGACTGGCGGGCGGCGGCGGGTCGCCGGTGCGTCCGGACTCGGCGAGCTGGGCTTCGAGCGCGGCGCGCAGCCGCTCGGGAGATGGTCGTGCCATGGCGCATCGACGGTACCCGCTTCCCGGATGCCGAAGGCCATTCGGCGGATCTTGTTGCTGTGGGCAGCGGGGCCATGGGAGATTTTTCCGTATCGCGTCGGCCGGTACGGCCCGCGACCCCCCGAACCCGAGGAGTGTCCCCATGCGGGTCCCCCGACGACTGCTCGCCGCCTGCACCGCGGTCGCGTGCGCTGCCTTACCGCTTTCCGGAGCGGTCGCCACACCGCGCGTCGCGGTCACCGCGGCGGCGGCCGGCGGGGTGCAGGGCCAGTACATCGTCACGGTCAAGCACCCGAGCCTCGTCTCGCACGTGATCGGGTTCCCGACGCTGCACCGCTTCACCGACGGATTCGCCGCCCGGCTGTCGGCCGCCCAGTTGGAGCGCGTTCGGCGCGACCCGGACGTGGCCGCGATCGAGCAGGACCAGATCATGAGGATCGACACGACGCAGCACAGCCCGACCTGGGGGCTGGACCGGATCGACGAGCACGTGCTGCCGCTGTCGCACACCTACTCCTACACGCACACCGGCTCCGGTGAGAACGCGTACGTCATCGACACGGGCATCGACACCAGCCTCGCCGAGTTCGGCGGCCGCGCGGACACGGTGTACGGCGACGCGGACTGCAACGGGCACGGGACGCACGTGGCCGGCATCATCGGCTCGAAGTCCTACGGCGTGGCCAAGAGCGTGCACCTGCACGCCGTGCAGGTGCTCGACTGCGACGGGTCCGGCGCGACGTCCGACGTCATCGCGGGCGTCAACTGGGTGCGTACGCACCACGGGTCACGCTCGGTCGC
This sequence comes from uncultured Actinomycetota bacterium, assembly GCA_963799975.1. GTDB lineage: Bacteria > Actinomycetota > Actinomycetes > Streptosporangiales > Streptosporangiaceae > Actinoallomurus. The sequence continues at coordinate 134,225 of CAWCZF010000008.1, forward strand.
CAACCTCTCGCTCGGCGGCTCGAAGTCGACCGCGCTGAACAACGCGGTCACCGCCCTGTCCAAGTCGGGCGTCTTCGTCGCGGTGGCGGCGGGCAACGACAACAAGAGCGCCTGCTCCGGCTCACCGGCCAGCGCCGGGAGCGTCGAGGCGGCCGCGGCGAGTTCGTCCGGCGACAAGCGCGCGTCCTTCAGCGACTACGGCTCGTGCGTCGACGTCTACGCGCCCGGCGTGGACATCAAGTCGACCTACCTCGGCGGCACCGCGACCCTGAGCGGCACCTCGATGGCCTCGCCGTTCGTCGCGGGCGTCGCGGCGCTCTACAAATCGGCGCACGGCCAGTCCTCGTTCGGCACGATCCAGAAGTGGATCACCGCGCACGCCACCAACAACCAGATCAAGGGCAACAAGTCCGGCACGCACAACCGGCTGCTCAACAAGGCCACGCTCTAGGCCTGCGGCGAAAGGGACCGTCGCCCCCGAGGGTGACGGTCCCTTTTCCGCGGGTTCAGCCGACCGGTACGGGCTCGGGCACGGCCGCCACCGGCTCACTGCGCCGGGTGCGCAGCGTCGCCAGGCTGAGCGGCACTCCGGCGAACACGATCGCCGCGGCGATCAGCAGGGCGAACTGGTAGCCGGACAGGAACGCGTGCACCGGCGTCGCGCCGCCGCGCAGCACCGCCGACTGGCGTGCGGTGAGGATCGCTCCGACGATCGTGACGCCGAGCAGCCCGGAGACCTCGCGCGCGGCGTTCATCACGGCCGACGCAGCGCCCGCGCGGCCCGGCGGCAGCACGCCGATGATCGCGTCGTTGAGCGGCATCATCGTGAAGCCGGAGCCCACGCCGAAGGCCACGAACGCGGGCATCAGGTCCAGGAAGTGGCCGTGCTCGCCGACGAAGGAGACCATCACCAGGCCGATGACGTTGAGGGTCAGGCCGAACGCCACCGTGACGTGCGTGCCGATCCGGCGCGCCACCGGGCCCGCGATCGGCGCCACCACGGCCATCATCAGCGCCATCGGCACGAACGCCGCGCCCGCCTCGGCCGGGGAGAAGTGCAGCACGTTCTGCAGGTACATCGCGGTGAAGAAGTAGACGCCCATCACGCCGAAGCCCCACAGGATCATCGCGCCGGTGCCGCCGCTGAAGGTGCGGATGCCGAACATCGACAGGTCGATCATGGGGTCGGTGCTCCGCCGCTCGATCAGCACGAAGGCGGTGGCCGCGACGACGGCGAGGGCGAACGAGCCGAGGATCAGCGCCGAGGTCCAGCCCTGGTCATGCCCCTCGATCAGCGCGTACGTGACGGAGAACAGCGCGACCGCCGAGGCGATCAGGCCGGGCAGGTCCAGATCCGCAATTTCCAGGCGTCCAACGTAGTGACGCTGATCTTCTCGGTGTCGTTCTTCGCCTTCCTGCTCTCCAGCCTGCTGTTCCTGCAGAACGTCTGGCACTACTCGACCCTGCGGGCGGCTTTGGCCGTCAGCCCCAGCGCCCTGATCACCGCCGCGGTCGCCCCACAGGCCGCCCGCCTGGCCGCCCGCTTCGGCTACCGGGCGGTGTTCGCCGCGGGCGCGCTCTGCTACGCGGCGGGGTCGGCGCTGCTCGCCGTACGGACCGGGGGCTCCGCGAACTGGGTCTCGCACTGGATGCCGAGTGTGGTGCTGAACGGGATCGGAGTGGGCCTGGCCCTGTCCACGCTGAACAGCGCCGTCGCGCGGGCGCTGCCCGTGGACCGGTTCGGGGTGGGGTCGGCGGTGAACAACAGCTTCCGGCAGTTCGGCGCGATGCTGGGCGTGAGTGTCTACGTGGCGGTACTCGGAACGCCGAGCGTGGCCGGCGCCTTGGCCGCGTACCACCGCGTCTGGTGGGTGCTCGCGGCCATCACCACCAGCAGCGCGGCCGTCTACGCCTTCGCCCACCGCGAGGACGAGGCCACCAACGACGGCCCGCACCCCGTACGGGCCGAGATCGTCACCGCCCCGGCCGACCACGGTTGACGAGCACGGGCGGCCTGACCGCTCCCGTATGAAAGGCACCCTCACCAGGTGAGGGTGCCTTTCACCTGTGCTTCACCAGGCCGGGCACCGCATGAGATCGTCAGCTTGGATCGCGCCGAGGGTCGCCGTGGGACTTGACGTCGTCCGCTGAGGAAGCGCGATCGAGCCTGGCACGTCGTCCCAGCGGATCACGAGCGCCGAGCGACAGGAGCGTCAGGGCAGTTTCGTCGGGGCTGCCGGGCTCGGCCTGGTAGACGGACAGCCGCAGTCCGTCGTCGCTGAGGTGCAGAACCTCTTGGTGGAGGGTGAGCCTGCCGACGGCCGGGTGATGGAAGGTCTTGTGTCGGCTGCGGCGCGGATGCACGTCGTAGCGTGCCCACCGCCGTACGAACTCTTGGCTTGACGCGGTGAGCTCTTCGATCAGAGCGGACGCGTCGGCGGAGTCGGGCGTCTGGCCACCGACCGCGGCACGGAGATTCGCGGTGGCGGTCGTCGCGACCTCCTGCCAGTCGACGAACAGGTCGCGGGCGGCGGGGTGCAGGAACAGGTGACGGATCGTGTTCCATCGCGATCGTGGCCAGGCTTCGAGCCCGACGAACAGGGTCACTGCCTCGGTGTTCGCCGCCAGGATGTCGCTGACGCGGTTGAGCACGTACGCGGGGGACGGCCGCAGGCGTTCGAGCAACTGCTCGACCGACGGTCGCACCGCGTGGCCGCTGCGCACGTCGGCTCCTGCCCGAAAAGGCGGGGTGCGGTGCGCGGCCAGATTGGCGAGCGCGTAGAGGTGGGCGTGCGCGTCGGCATCGAGCAGGAGTGCCCCGGCGAGCGCGTCGAGCACTACGGTGCTCGGGTTGGTCTCCTTGCCCTGCTCGAGCCGGGTGAGGTACTCAATGCTCACGCCGGCCAGCGCAGCGAGCTCCTCGCGCCGCAGGCCGGGCGTCCTGCGGATTCCCACGCCCGACGGCAACCCGACGTCCTCGGGCCGGACACGCGCCCGGCGGGCCCTGAGGAACACACCTAGCTCACCGGCATTACTGGCCATGCCCGGATTGTGCCGCAGGAGGGCGATCTCAGCCTGGCCCCGTCATTGCTAGGCAAACGGCGGATCTTCAACTTCCAGGTCGGCAGGCTGATCATCGTCGGCATGACAACGTTTCCAGAACCCACCACCCACTGGAATCCGCGGATGAAGGCGCTGCTGGCAGTGCTGTGCGCCGCACTGTTCCTCGACTCCATGGATGTCTCCATGGTCGGGGTCGCGTTGCCGTCGATGCGCGCTGACCTCGGTCTCTCTACCTCGACGCTGCAATGGGTCGTCAGCGGCTACGTCCTCGGTTACGGCGGGTTCCTGTTGCTCGGAGGGCGGGCCGCGGACCTGCTCGGCCGTCGCGAGATGTTCCTGGGATCACTGGTCGTCTTCACCCTCGCGACGATCTTGGGCGGCGCGGTCAGCACCGGGTTGTTGGTGATCGTCTCGCGGTTCGTCAAGGGCCTGGCCGCCGCGTTCACGGCGCCCGCCGGAATGTCGATCATCACCACGACATTTCAGGAAGGCACGGCACGGAACCGTGCCCTGAGCATCTACACCAGCTGCGCAGCCGCCGGCTTCTCGCTCGGCCTGGTCCTGAGCGGGCTGCTCACCGAGGTGAGCTGGCGCGCGACGTTCCTGTTCCCGGCACCACTGGCGGTATGCGCGCTCGTCGGCGGGATGCTGCTGGTGCCACGGGGGACCCCAGCGGGTCGCCCGGCCCGCGGATACGACCTGCTCGGGACAGTGACGGTGATCGCCGGCCTGCTGCTGCTGGTGTTCACGCTCACGGAGGCCCAGAGCGCCGGCTGGGGCAGCCCGCGCACCCTGGGTTCGTTCGTCGTCGTGGGGATGCTGCTTGCGGCGTTCGTGCTGATCGAGCAGCGTCAACCCGATCCGCTGCTACGGCTGGGCCTGCTGCGCGGCCGCCTGGTGCTGGGCAGCAACCTCGCCGCGCTCGCGTTCCAGGGTTCCTACATGGGGTTTCAGTTCATCCTGACGCTGTATCTCCAGCGGCTGCTGGGCTGGTCGCCGCTGACGACGGCGCTGGCGATCCTGCCCACCGGTGTCCTGGTGGGGCTGATCGCGCCCCGGCTGGGCTCGGTCATCGGCCGGTTCGGGACCGGCCGGCTACTGGTGGCCGGATTCTGCGCGCTCGCGGCGTGCTACGCCAACATGCTGCGCATCGGCACGCACAGCGAATACCCGGGCGTGGTCCTTCCGTCGATGCTGCTGGTCGGTCTGAGCTTTGTCCTCTCGTTCCCCTGCATCAACATCCAGGCCACCAGCCGGGTGCCCGACTCCGAGCAGGGCATGGCCTCCGGACTGGTCAACGCCTCCTTCCAGATCGGCGCAGCGATAGGTCTGGCCGGCGTCACCGCCGTCGTGCTCGGCCGTACGGGCGGAAACGCGGACGCCCGCAGCCAACTGCTCGGGTACCACGCAGGCCTGGTCGCGTCGCTCGGCATCGCGCTGGCAGGCCTGCTCGTCGTCGTCATCGTCGAGATCCTGGGGCGCGCACCTGCGCGACCGGGGATCGGCGCAGCACCAGCCGACGGTTCGGCAGGTAGAGATGTCGAAGCTGCCGTTACGGAGTCACTGTGAGCTCGCCGCCCTACGGCGACCACGTGCCGGCGTCGAGCGCCGTCTCTCTCGACCGCTACCGACTGCTCGGGCGCTCCGGACTCAGGGTCTCACCGCTGTCGCTGGGGACGATGACCTTCGGCTCGGACTGGGGCTGGGGCGCCGAGCGCGACGACGCCCAGCGGATGTTCGACCACTACGTGGAGCGCGGCGGGAAGTTCATCGACACCGCCAGCATGTACACCAACGGCACCGCGGAGCGGATGATCGGCGAGTTCGCCAAGGACCGACGCGACCGGCTGGTCATCGCGACGAAGTACACGATGACCACCGACCCCCGCGACCCGAACGCCGGCGGCAACCACCGCAAGAGCCTGATGCGCTCGGTCGAAGGAAGTCTCGAGCGCCTGCGGACCGACTACATCGACCTGCTCTACCTCCACGTCTGGGAGTTCACCACGCCGATCGAGGAGATCCTGCGCGGCATGGACGACCTCGTCAGCTCGGGAAAGGTCCTCTACGTGGGGATCTGTAACACGCCGGCGTGGCAGATCTCCCGCATGCAGACGATCGCCGAGCTACGCGGGTGGGCGCCGCTGATCGCGCTGCAGATCGAGTACAGCCTCATCGAACGCACGGTAGAGCGCGACCTGATCCCGATGGCGACCGAGCTCGGGCTCGGCGTGATCCCCTGGGCGCCACTCCGACGAGGCATTCTGGCCGGCAAGTACGGGTGCGAAGACCTCGAGCGCTCCGCCGCGTCCTCCGACGGCACCCGCCGAGACGAGGTGTACGCGCGCGGCCTGGTCACCGAACGCAGCCTCGAGATCGCCGAGGTCGTCAAGAAGATCGCAGGCGAGATCGGCCGTACCCCGTCACAAGTCGCGATCGCGTGGCTGCTCGCCAAGGCGCCCGTGACCTCGCCGATCATCGGCGTACGCACGCTGCCGCAGCTCCAGGACAACCTCGACGCGCTCGACATCGAACTCACCCGCGACCACCTGCACAGCCTCGACGAGGTGAGCGCGATCACCCTCGGCTTCCCACACGAACTCCTCGTGCCGCGACTACGCCGCCGGCTCTTCGGTGACGTCGACATCGCACCACCCACGCCCTTCCGACGATGAGCCACCAAGGACAGCACATGCGATACCGCAAGCTCGGCAACTCAAGCCTCGAGGTTTCAGAGATCGCCCTGGGCTCCAGGATGGACCTGTCAGACCTCTCGGACCTCGACCAGATCCGGGCCGTCACCGACGCCGCGTTCGACGTCGGCATCAACTTCTTCGACACCTCGAACTCCTACGGCCGCGGCCTGGCCGAGACCGCATGGGGACAGATCCTCAGCAAGCGGCCACGGGACTCCTACATCCTCGCGACCAAGGTATTCCGGCCGACATCCGACGACCCCGCCGACCAGGGCCTCTCAGCCGCGCAGATCCACAAACAGATCGACGCATCCCTCGACCGGCTCCGAACCGACTACGTCGACCTCTACCAGGCGCACCGCTTCGACCCCGAAGTCCCGATCGAGGAGACGATCGAGGCGTTCCAGGCCGTCGTGGCCGCCGGCAAGGCGCGCTACCTCGGGTTCAGCGAGTGGACGCCCGAACAGATCCAGGCCGCGATCGACATCGCCGGCCCCGATCTGTTCGTCTCCTCCCAGCCGCAGTACTCGATGCTCTGGCAGTCGGCCGAGGCCGAGATCTTCCCGCTGTGCGCCAAGAACGCGATATCCCAGATCGTCTGGTCGCCGCTCGCCATGGGCGTACTGACCGGCAAGTACCGAGCCACCCAGGCGCCACCGGACGACTCCCGCGCAGCGATCAGCTGGCTGAGCACCTTGATGAGCGAACTCGTCATGAACGACGAGACGCTTGCAGCGGTCGACCGCCTGCGACCGATCGCCCAGCGGGCTGGGCTCTCGATGGCCGAGCTCGCGCTCGCCTGGGTGCTGAGGCGACGTGACATCGCAGCGGCGATCATCGGGGCATCGCGACCAGAGCAGGTCCACGCGAACGCCAAAGCCTCGGGCATCGAACTCACAGCCGACACGCTCAACGCAATCGACGAGGCGCTCGGCGACGCGCCGGTGAGAGAGCCCCGACTCGCGCCGAACGCACGACCAGGCGTGACCCATCGCGCGTCAACGACGAGCGAACACCCTCATTCGCCAACTGTCGACCCGTGAAGACGTTGGCCTGTTTCGCCCGCTCGACAGGCGGAGACAGGATGGAAGCAGCGCCCTCTGCAGCATCCGCGGCACCGGTGGCCAGATGCTCAAAACGAGCCATGATCGGTGCGGACTGGGCGGATCACGACCTCGTGTTCTGCCAGGCCAACGGCCGACCGATCAGCCGTACGGAGGACTGGCGCGGGTGGAAGGTCATCCTCGAGAAGGCCGGCGTACGAGACGGCCGCCTGCACGACGCCCGGCACACCGCGGCGGCACTGCTCATCGAGCAGGGCCTACACATCCGCGCCGTTCAGGAGATTCTGCCGAAATGGCGGAGGTTATGCGCGTGGAGATCAAAACGCCCTCCCCGATGATCACGTCATCGGAGAGGGCGCTGGTGGTGCGGAGGCTCGGGGAACTCCGGATGGATGAGTAGCCCAAACCCCATTAGCAGTTAGTCCATCGCCTTTCCGCCGGAGATCGCCGAGGTCCGGCGGTGTCCGTATCGGTATGGCTCATAGGTCGCATACGAGATGCTGCCGGACCTCGTCGTGCGTTCGTGGACTGCGGCTGATCTCGCGTGAATGAGACCAAGCAACTACAGCGGCCCACGGAGTCGTGGTGCAGACGACCGGGAGTCTGCAGCACCGCTGCTCATTGGATGCGCCCCTTGTGGGCCTTCGTGGCCTTGCCGGACGGGGTCGTACAGGGCGCCTCACCGGCCGCACCGCAGCGCGGGCACGCGGCGGGTGCCGTGGTCAGCTCGGCGGCCGGTTCTGTAGCCGGCTCCGTGGCCGGTTCCGCAACCGGCTTGACGACCGGTTCCGCAACCGGCTCGGTGACCGGTTCCGCAACCGGCTCGGTGACCGGTTCCGCAACCGGCTCGGTGACCGGTTCCGCAACCGGCTCGGTGACCGGTTCCGCAACCGGCTCGGTGACCGGTTCCGCAACCGGCTCGGTGACCGGTTCCGCAACCGGCTCGGTGACCGGTTCCGCAACCGGCTCGGTGACCGGTTCCGCAACCGGCTCGGTGACCGGTTCCGCAACCGGCTCGGTGACCGGTTCCGCAACCGGCTCGGTGACCGGTTCCGCAACCGGCTCGGTGACCGGTTCCGCAACCGGCTCGGTGACTGGTTCCGCAACCGGCTCGGGCTCTGGCGTCTCGTGGGCCGTGGACACCGCCGGGCTCTTGTCATCGCGGCTCTGCTCGTGCGTTGCGCCGTCGTGCTGGGCCGGGGCGGGGTCGGCCGCTCCGTCGAGCGGGTACTCGGTCGAGCGGCGATCGCGGCCCGTTTTCTCTCGGATGTACGCCTTGGCGCGGTCGATGATCTTCATGGTTGGGGGGCTCCTAGCGTCGGGTACCGGGCCGCGCGGGCAGGCTGGACACGATCTCTCGGATCGTGTCGGTGCGCTCGGCGTCGACCTGGTCGCGCTCCTCGAAGGTCATCAGATCGTAGGGCAGCCGCGACTGCACGCGCTCGGCTGAGCCGGGAGACCGTCATCGACGGAGCGCTGGCGCTCACCGACGCCGAGGGACTGGAGGGCCTGACCATCAGGCGCCTCGCCACCGAGCTCGGCGTCACGCCGATGGCGCTCTACTGGCATTTCAAGAACAAGGACGAGCTACTCGACGCGGTCGCCAACCGGCTGTGGACGCTGGTCGACACCGAGGTCGATCCGGAGCAGCCGTGGCACGCGCGGCTCCGTACGCTCATGGGCTCGATGATCGAGGTGCTGCGCGGCCACCCGCCCGCGGCATCGCTCCTGATGACGACACAGCCGGACGCCGCCGAAGGCTGCTTCGACGTGATGGAGGTCGCGCTGCGCACCCTCGCCGACGCGGGCTTTTCACCCGGCGAGGGCGCCGCCGTCTGCCGCCACGGCCTGCGTACGGTCACGACGCTCGCCATCGGCGACCCCGGCCTCAAGCCGCAGCAGACCCCGGACGAGGCGGCGGAGTTCATCCGGCACAAGCGGATCAGCCTGGAGACGCTGCCCCGCGCCCGCTATCCGCACGTGGTCGCCGCGGCCGCACCGCTCACCGAGATCGAGAACCCGGACGCCTTCTTCGCGTTCGGCATCGACCTGTTCGTCGCCGGGGTGCAGGCCCTCGCCGCGCGAAAGTAGGGCTCAGGCGAACAGCGAGGGCAGCGCGCCCCGGTAGATCTCGCGCAGCTCGGCCAGCGGGATGGCGAACTGGCCCTCGACCGCGAACGCGTCGCCGCCGACCGTGCCGATGCGGCGCACCGGCAGGCCGACCGACTCGCACAGCGCACCAACCCACGCCTCGCGGTCGGGGTGCACGGCCACGACCGCGCGGGCCACCGACTCGCTGAACAGCTCCACGAACGGATCGCCCGGCAGCGTGACCACGCAGCCCAGCCCGCCGCGCAGGCACGACTCCAGCAGCGTCTGGGACAGACCGCCGTCGGACACGTCGTGCGCGGCGTCGAAGACGCCCTCGCGCGCGCCCGTGATGAGCACCGAGGCCAGCGCGGCCTCGGCCGCCAGGTCGGGCCGCGGCGGACGGCCGCCGAGGTGGCGGAACACCACGTTCGCCCACTCCGAGCCGCCGAACTCGGCCCGGGTCTCGCCGAGCAGCAGCAGCGCCATGCCCTCGACGTTGAACGACATGCGTACGCGGCGCGTCACGTCGTCGTGCACGCCGAGCACGCCGACGACCGGCGTGGGGTTGATCGGCGTGGTGCCGGTCTGGTTGTAGAAGCTGACGTTGCCGCCGGTCACCGGGACGCCGAGCGCCTGGCAGGCGTCCGCGAGACCCTCGACGGCCTGCGCGAACTGCCACATCACGCCCGGGTCCTCCGGCGAGCCGAAGTTGAGGCAATTGGTCACCGCGAGCGGGCGCGCACCGGTGGCCGCGACGTTGCGGTACGCCTCGGACAGCGCGAGCTGCGCACCGGCGTACGGGTCGAGGCGCGCGTAGCGGCCGTTGCCGTCGATGGCGAGCGCGATGCCCTGCGGGCCGTCGCCGATCCGGACCAGGCCTGCGTCCTCGGGCATCGCCAGGACCGTGTTGCCCTGGACGTACTTGTCGTACTGGGAGGTGACGAACGCCTTGTCGGCAAGGTTGGGCGAGCCGGCGAGCCACATGACGGTGTTGCGCAGTTCGTCGGGCGTGGAGGGGCGCGGCAGCCGCTCGGGACCATCGGCCTGGAGCCGCGCGAGGTCGGCGGGCGGGGAGTAGGGCCGCTCGTACACCGGTCCCTCGTCGGCGGCGGTGCCCGGCGGGATGTCGACGATCGTCTCACCGCGCCACGACATGCGCAGCCGTCCGGTGCCGGTCACCTCGCCGATCACCGTCGCGGGCACGTCCCAGCGCTCGCACAGCTCCAGGAAGCGCGCGACCTTGGCCGGCTCGACCACGGCCATCATGCGTTCCTGCGACTCGCTCATGAGGATCTCTTCGGGCCGCAGCGTCGGGTCGCGCAGCGGGACCAGGTCGAGGTCGACGTCCATGCCCCCGGTGCCGGCGGCGGCCAGCTCGGTGGTGGCGCACGAGACGCCGGCCGCGCCGAGGTCCTGGATGCCGACGACGAGGTCCTCGGCGAAGATCTCCATGCAGCACTCGGTGAGGAGCTTCTCCATGAACGGGTCGCCGACCTGCACCGACGGGCGCTTGCGGTGCGACGCCTCGTCGAAGGTGGCGCTCGCCAGCACCGACGCGCCGCCGATGCCGTCCGGGCCGGTGCGCGCGCCGAACAGGATGACCTTGTTGCCGGGGCCCGGGGCGATGGCACGCTTGATGCCCTCGGGCTTGAGCACGCCGACGCACAGCGCGTTGACCAGCGGGTTCGCGGCGTAGCAGGGGTCGAAGACGAGCTCGCCGCCGATGTTGGGCAGGCCGAGGCAGTTGCCGTAGCCGCCGACGCCGCGTACGACGCCGTCGAGCACCCGGCGCGTGTCCGGTGCGTCCGGCGGCCCGAACCGCAGGGAGTCCATGACGGCCACCGGCCGCGCGCCCATCGACAGGATGTCGCGGACGATGCCGCCGACGCCCGTGGCCGCGCCCTGGTACGGCTCGACGTACGACGGGTGGTTGTGCGACTCGATCTTGAAGGTGACGGCCCAGCCGTTGCCGACGTCCACGACTCCGGCGTTCTCGCCCATGCCGACGAGCAGCGCGTCGCTGCGCGGCGCCTTCTCGCCGAACTTGCGCAGGTGGACGCGCGAGCTCTTGTACGAGCAGTGCTCGCTCCACATCACCGAGTAGATCGCCAGCTCGGCCGAGGTCGGGCGGCGGCCCAGGATGCGATGGACGCGGCCGAACTCGTCGTCGCTCATGCCGAGCTCGGCGTAGGGCAGCTTGACGTCGGGCGTACGCGCGGCGCGCGCCACGGTGTCGGCGGGCGGAGCGGGAGGCGGCTGCGCGGGAGGCGGCGCTGCGGGAGATGACGCCGCGGGAGGCTGCTGTACGGCAGCGGGCTGTGTGGCAGGGGGCGCGTCGGTCGGGCGACCGGCGAACGGCCGGTCGTCGGCGGCCGGGCCGGTCACTCCGGCGGCTCCGGCCGTTTCAGTGGCTCCAGCGGCACCAGGGGCTTCAGCGGCGTCGGCCGGGCCGTGCGCGGCGGGATCTCGCTCCTGCTCGTCGTCGGGGCCGGTCATGCGGCGGCCAGCCGCTGGAGGATCGAGGTGAAGAAGCCGAGGCCCTCGCTGGAGGGACCGGTCAGCGCCTCGACGGCGTGCTCGGGGTGCGGCATCAGGCCGACCACGTTGCCCGCCTCGTTGCAGATGCCCGCGATGTCGCCCAGCGAGCCGTTGGGGTTCACGTCCACGTATCGGGCCACGATCCGGCCGCCGGACTCCAGTTCCTCCAGCGTCTCGGCGTCGGCGATGTAGCGGCCGTCGATGTTCTTGATCGGCACCACGATCTCCTGGCCTTCCTCGTACGTGCGGGTCCAGTCGGTCTTGGCGTTCTCGATCCGCAGCCGCTGCGCGCGGCAGACGAAGTGGAGGCTCGCGTTGCGCGTCAGCGCGCCCGGCAGCAGGTGCGACTCGCACAGGACCTGGAAGCCGTTGCAGATGCCGAGCACGGGCAGGCCGTCGCGCGCCGCCTCGGTGAGCCGCTCCATCAGCGGGGCGAAGCGTGCGATGGCGCCGGCGCGTAGGTAGTCGCCGTAGGAGAAGCCGCCGGGCAGGACGACGGCGTCGACCCCCCCGAGGTCGTCGGCCGCGTGCCACAGGGACACCGGCTCGGCACCGGCGAGGCGCACCGCGCGAGCGGCGTCACGGTCGTCCAGCGATCCGGGGAAGGTGATGACGCCCACGCGGGCTGTCATGTGCACACTCCGATCAAGACGTCACGGAAACGCGCACCAGCTTACTGGGCCCCTAGCCTGCGGTTTTCAGCAGCTCCGGCTGCCGGAGCCGCAGGGGCGTCTCGTCGCGCCAGCTCAGTCGCTTCTGGAGGTAGACGACCGTGCCGGTGTCGGGGCGGCTGTCGAAGCTGACGTCGTCGACGAGCGCCCGCATGATCTTGATGCCGCGGCCCGACTCGGAGTCCGGATGGACGTTTTTCTCGCATTCGGCCGCGAAGCCCTGGCCGCGGTCGACGACTTTGAGCACGCACTGACCGCCTTCGATACCGACGGTTACTTCATAGCGAGATGTCGAATCCGCGTGCTGGACGACATTCGTACATGCTTCGGAGATGGCGACGAGGATGTCGGCGACACAGGATTCGGAAACCCCGAGTCCGTTGAGCGTGTCGCCCAGGATCCGCCTGATCACCGGGATGCTGAGGGTCTCACGCGGCAAATCGAGTGAGAACTTCATATCCAGTGGCCACCTCGTGTTGTCCTTACCCCGTGACATGGGTCTCGCCCCGTCTCCATCGAAACCTTCAACGAAGATAAGGCTTCCCCAGGTGAAACTGCCGTAATCGCGTCTCCGACTATCTTTCGGCGACTATTCCGGGCGGAGTTCGAACGTTTCGATGACGGGGTTGGCCAGCAGCGTCTCTGCCATCTTGCGCACGCGTTCGGTGGCCGACTCGTCCGCGGGCCCCTCCAGCTCGATCTCGAACCGCTTGCCCTGGCGTACATCCGTGACGCCGTCGAAGCCGAGCCGCGGCAGCGCACGCGCGACCGCCTGGCCCTGCGAATCGAGAATCTCCGGCTTCAGCATCACCTCTACGACGAAGCGTGCCACGCGTCCCCCTCTTGATCTGCGGATTCCTACGGCACCGAAGCGTACGGCAACCGGGGTTCAGCCGACCGCCGGGCGGCCGTAAGCGCTATACATGGATGGATCATCACAAGCCAGTCATCCCGGGGGCGACGATGCAGGTCGATGAGCTGACCGAACCGGAACGCAGGCTCTGGGAGGCGTTCCCGCGCGGCCAGACCGTCGACCTGTCCGGCGGCGACCACGACTTCGACAGCACGAACGCCTGGGGTCCCGAGCGGACCGTACGCGCCGAGGTCGTATCGGCCCTGCTCCTGGGCGCGCAGGAGACCGAAGCGGGACACGTCGCCGCCGTACGGCTGACCGGCGCGCGGATCACCGGCATGCTCAACCTCGCCCACGCCCACGTGGCCGTCCCGCTCCAGCTGACCTCCTGTCAGCTCACCGACACGCCGCACCTCTACTGGGCGCAGTTGCGCAGCGTCCATCTCATGCACTGCCGACTGCCCGGCCTGAACGCCTCCGGCGCGCGGATCGATGGCCACTTGTGGCTCCAGGGCAGCCACATCTACGGCGCCGTCTGGCTGGACGGCTGCCGCATCACGGGCATCCTGAGCCTGTCCGGTGCCCACCTGTCACACCCGACCGGCGACGTGCCGCTGCTCGCCGACCGGCTGATCGTGGACAACAACGTCTACTGCGACGACGGGTTCACCGCCGAGGGCGAGGTACGCCTGCCGGGCGCCCAGATCGGCGGCCAGCTCACCTTCCGCGGGGCGCGGCTGCGCAATCCCAAGGGCCAGGCACTGGCCGCGAGCCGGATCTCGGTCTCGGCGAACGTCTTCTGCGACGGCGGCTTCTCCGCCGAGGGCGAGATCCGGCTGCGCGGCGCACGTGTCGGCGGCTACCTCTCACTCGTCGGCGCCTCGATCACCCACCCCCGCCGTACGGCACTGGAGTGCGACGCCATGATCGTCGAGACCGACGTCTACTGCTCGGACGGGTTTCGCAGCGACGGCCTGGTGAGCATGGCCGGCACACGGATCGGCGGCCTGCTCTCGCTGAGCGGCGGGCGGCTGCACAACCCCTCCGGCGTCGCGCTCAGGCTGCAACGGCTCCAGGCCGAGGAGGTACGCCTCAAACCGGCCGAGCCGATCTCCGGCTCGGTGGACATGAAGTACGCACGTATCAAGTTGCTCAACGACGATCCGGCCACGTGGGCGCCGAGCTATGACCTCGACGGCCTGACCTACGACACGATCGAGCCGCCGCTCACGGCGGGCCAGCGGCTGAAGTGGCTGTGGCGCGACAGCGACGGTTACGTGCCCCAGCCGTACGAGCGGCTCGCGGAGACGTACCGGTCGCTCGGGCACGACGCCGACCGCCGGTTGGTGCTGCTCGCCAAGCAGCGGCGACGCCGTGCCACCAAGCCGGTGCCGCTGCGCGCGTGGGGGTACATCCAGGACTGGACCGTGGGTTATGGCTACCGGCCGCTGCTGGCGGGGGCCTGGCTCGTCGCGCTGCTGGCGTTCGGGACGGTGATCTTCCAGCACCACCCGGTGATCACTGAACCGGGGCACAACACACAATTCAATCCTTTTCTCTACACGCTCGATCTGCTGCTGCCCGTCGGCTCGCTCGGGCAGGAGGGCGAGTTCGCGCCATCGGGGGTCTACCTGTGGATCTCCGACGCACTCGTCGCCGCGGGCTTCCTCCTCGGCCTGACCGTCGCCGCCGGAGCGACCCGCGTACTGTCCCGCGAGTGAATCGCAGTTGGCCGCGCATTAGTGCCACACCACAACTCTGCGGGTACGTTTCCCGTAGCCGTCGTGCTTGCGTCCTACTACGTGACGTCTGCCACGATGACGGTGATACGTCGCCCGTACTCGCCGGGATCCGCGGGCCGGGAGACGCGCAACCAGGCCGGATGCGGCGATCCCGCGAACCGGCCCTGAACGCACGAGGAGTGGCACGTGACCATCGACGCCGCGCATGGTGCGCCCCCGAGCACCGGTGCACAACCCCCACCCGAACTCATCCAGCTGCTCACCCCCGAGGGCGAGCGTGTCGAGCATCCCGAATACGACGTGGATCTGACCGCCGACGAGATCAAGAGCCTCTACCGCGATCTGGTGATCGTGCGACGGCTCGACACGGAGGCGCTGGCGCTGACCCGGCAGGGAGAGCTCGGCGTGTGGGCCTCCCTCCTCGGCCAGGAGGCCGCCCAGATCGGCTCGGGACGGGCGCTCGGACCCGCCGACATGGCGTTCCCGAGCTATCGCGAGCACGGCGTGGCCTGGTGCCGCGACGTCGACCCGGTCAAGGTGCTGGGGCTCTTCCGCGGGGTCAACCACGCGGGCTGGGACCCACGTGAGCACAACTTCCACCTCTACACGATCGTCATCGGCAGCCAGACGCTGCACGCCACCGGGTACGCCATGGGCATCCAGCGCGACGGCGCCGAGGACGCGGCCATCGTCTACTTCGGCGACGGCGCGACCAGCGAGGGCGACGTCAACGAGGCGTTCGTGTGGTCGGCCGCGCAGAACGCGCCGATCGTGTTCTTCTGCCAGAACAACCAGTGGGCCATCTCCGAGCCGCTCGAACGCCAGTCGCGCATCCCGCTGTACCGGCGCGCCGAGGGGTTCGGCTTCCCCGGCATCCGCGTCGACGGCAACGACGTCTTCGCGGTGCTCGCGGTCACCAAACGGGCCCTGGAGAACGCGCGCAGCGGCCAGGGCCCCACTCTCGTGGAGGCGTTCACGTACCGGATGGGCGCGCACACCACCACCGATGACCCCTCCCGCTACCGGCTCCAGGCCGAGCTGGAGGCGTGGAAGCTCAAGGACCCGATCGAGCGCGTCAAGGCATACCTGGTCAAAAGCCAGATGGCCGACAAGGAATTCTTCGAAGCGATCGACGACGAGGCCAAGAAGATCGGCGCCGACCTGCGCAAACGCTGTCTAGAATTGCCCGACCCCGAGGCGACCGCGATCTGGGAGAACGTCTACGCGACGGAGCACGCGCCCCTCGCCGGCGAGCGCGACCAGTTCACGTCCTACCTTGGATCCTTCGAGGAGGTGTCCCGATGAAGTGCGACGATGCCCTTCACCGGTCCGGCAGAGGAGGAGTGCGACGGTGAGCAACGAGACCCTCTCACTCTCCCGTGCCATGAACGAGGGCCTGCGCAAGGCCATGGAGAACGACCCCAAAGTCGTCGTCATGGGCGAGGACGTGGGCAAGCTGGGCGGCGTGTTCCGCGTGACGGACGGCCTGCAGAAGGACTTCGGCGAGGCGCGCGTCATCGACACGCCGCTCGCGGAGTCCGGGATCGTCGGCACCGCCATCGGCCTCGCACTGCGCGGCTACCGGCCGGTGTGTGAGATCCAGTTCGACGGCTTCGTGTTCCCGGCGTTCAACCAGATCACCTCACAGCTCGCCAAGATGCGGATGCGCTCCCTCGGCACGCTGGAGCTCCCGGTCGTCATCCGCATCCCCTTCGGCGGCGGAATCGGCGCGGTCGAGCACCACAGCGAGTCGCCCGAGGCGTACTTCACCCACACCGGCGGCCTGCGCGTAGTGGCCTGCTCCAACCCCTCCGACGCGTACACGATGATCCAGCAGGCGATCACCTGCCCGGATCCGGTGATCTTCTTCGAGCCGAAGCGGCGTTACTGGGACAAGGCGCCGGTCGAACTGGACCTGTCCGCCGCCGCGCCGTTCGACCAGGCCGTCGTCGCCCGTTCCGGGACCGACGTGACCGTGCTCGCGTACGGGCCGATGGTCAAGACCTGCCTGGAGGCCGCGCAGGCCGACGAGGACCGCTCCATCGAGGTGATCGACATCCGCTCGCTGAACCCGCTGGACGAGGCGACGGTGCTGGACTCCGTGCGCCGTACGGGCCGGTGTGTGGTCGTGCACGAGGCGCCGGTGTTCGGCGGGTACGGGGCCGAGCTGGCCGCCCGGATCACCGAGCAGTGCTTCTACCACCTGGAGTCGCCGGTCCTGCGGGTCGGCGGCTTCTCCACGCCGTACCCGCCGTCGCGTCTCGAGGACCACTACCTGCCCGACCTGGACCGCGTCCTCGACGCGGTCGACCGGACCTTCGAGTGGTGACGCATGGGTGAACTGAAGCAGTTCAAGCTGCCGGACGTCGGCGAGGGCCTCACCGAGGCCGACATCGTCAAGTGGCACGTACAGCCAGGTGACGCGGTCGAGGTCAACCAGACCATTCTGGAGATCGAGACGGCCAAGGCGATGGTCGAGCTGCCGTGCCCGTTCGAGGGCACGGTGACCGAACTCTTGGTCGAGGAGGGCACGACGGTCGACGTCGGCGTGCCGATCATCACCGTGGACATCGGCGGAGAGGCCGCGCCGGACCCCGATCCGCTGCCCGCCCAGGGTGCGCAGGAGCCGGGGATGGCGGGAAGCATCGCGCCGAAGGTCGACCCGACGGCTCCACAGCAGCAGAAGCGAGTGCCGGTGCTGGTCGGGTACGGCGTGAAGCCGGGCTCCACCACGCGGCGGCCGCGCCGCTCATCCGGTGCGCGGCCCGCGGCGGCCGCGGGCCGGCAAGCTCGTCCGACTCGTGCTCCGGAGCCGGTCGGCGGTGCGGCGCCCGCGGCGAACGGCGGCGGCGCTCGCGTCGCGGTACTCGCCAAGCCGCCGGTGCGCAAGCTCGCCAAGGACCTCGGCGTCGACCTGGCGACGATCTCCGGAACGGGCCCGCAGGGTTCGATCACCCGCGAGGACATCCATCAGGCGGCGTCCGTCACGGACGAGGCGCGTTCGGCCCGCCCGGCACCGGTGCCGGTGCGCTCGACCGGGGAGCGCGAGGAACGCATCCCGATCCGCGGCGTACGCAAGCACACCGCGGCGGCGATGGTGCAGTCGGCGTTCACCGCGCCACACGTCACCGAGTGGTTGCAGGTCGACGTCACCGAGATGATGAACGCGGTCCGCCGGCTACGCGACCTGCCCGACTTCGAGGGCGTGAAGGTCTCGCCGCTTCTCCTGGTCGCCAAGGCGCTCCTGGTCGCGACCCGGCGGCACCCGATGATCAACGCCATCTGGGACGAGGCCGCCCAGGAGATCGTGGTCAAGCACTACGTCCACCTGGGCATCGCCGCGGCGACCGAACGCGGCCTGATCGTCCCGAAGATCCGCGAGGCGCAGGACATGTCCCTGCCGGAGCTGGCGGGCGCCCTGGGCGAACTGGCCGCGACCGCCCGCGCGGGCAAGTCCACCCCGGCCGACCTGTCGGACGGCACGATGACGATCACGAACGTGGGCGTCTTCGGCGTGGACGCGGGCACCCCGATCCTGACGCCGGGAGAGTCGGCCATCCTGGCATTCGGCCAGGTACGCGACATGCCGTGGGTCCACGAGGGTGAAATCAAGATCCGCAAGGTGACGACCCTCGCCCTGTCGTTCGACCACCGCATCGTCGACGGAGAACTGGGCTCGGCCGTCCTACGCGAGGTAGGCGCGATGCTGACGGACCCCCTGCGAATGCTCGCCTGGTCCTGAGCCTTGTCGCGTTGCGGGCCGCCCCCGATTCGGGGAGCGGCCCTCAACGCGGCGGGCCGTCGATCGCGTTGATCGTCTCCTGGACGGTGATCGTGATGGCCTCTTCCTGATCGCCATCGACATTCTGGCTGCGCCGAAGCTGCGTCGTCACGGTTCGCGTGACGAGGTCCCGGGAAGGCTTGGCGGCCTTCTTCTTGAGGTCGTTGTACACCGTCCACGCGAGCGTGGCGGCACTGATGACGAGCGAGGCCAGCGCGACCGGATCGAAATACTGTCCGGATCGTTCGGCGTTGTCCTGGGCGTACAGAGCGGCCTCGACGTCGGCGACGATCCCCAGCCGCCGACCAGCCGCCCGCGCCCCCTCGGTCACCGGATCACTCACGCGCCACCTCCTGATCGCTGAACGAACTCACGAATATCGTCGGGCAGCCCCCGCCCGGTGACCCTTTGCCAGGCGTCTTCCAAAGCGGAAACCCCGAGCCGCTCCGTCAGCCGCTTGAGATGCGCAGGCCCCGGGCCGGTCGCCGGATGCGGAAACTCCTCGAACAGAGCAATAGCCCTGACCATCCAGTCCAGCGCGTGCATCGGCCGTGTACGGTCCTCCGCCAAGAGACCGAGCTGCCCGTAGGTGAGAGCCATACCAGGCCGATTACCGAGTTCCTCCTTGACGATGAGGGATCGGTGGTACCACTCCTCAGCCTCATCCCACTGACCCCGCTCCTGGGCGACGATGCCAAGCTGGTGACCGGTGATGGCCGCACCAGGCCGGTCACCCAACCCCTCCTTGATAGTGAGGGATCGGCGATACCACTCCTCAGCCTCATCCCACCGACTCCGCTCCTGCGCGACGATGCCAAGCTGGTGAAAGGTGATGGCCATACCGGCCCGGTTACCGTGCTCCTCTTCGATGGTGAGGGATCGGCGATACCACTCCTCGGCCGCGTCCCACCGGCCGCGCCCCTGCTCGACGATGCCAAGCTGGTGATAGACGCTGGCCATACGGGACCGGTGGCCCTGGTCCTCCACGATGGTGAGGGATCGGCGATACCACTCCTCAGCCTCATCCCACCGGGCCCACTCCTGCGCAACCGCGCCGAGCTGCTGATAGATGCCGGCCACGTAGCTCTGTTGTTCGGCGGTCTGCGCTTGCCCTTGGAGGACGTCAAGGATTGTCAGGTAGATGCCTTGAGCCTGGTCGAGACGGAGTGCTGAGAATTCGCGGTTGGCTTCGCCCACTCTAAAGAAGATCCACAGGCGTCCGCCGGGTGTATCGACGCTGGGCGGGGTGCCGTCGGGGGTTTCCAGCGCGAGACGCCCTCGGTCGGACCAGCCACGAGCTTCCGCACTCAGACCGCGAAGGTTCCAATATGTACTGAGAGGCTGGACGAGTTCTTGGGCACGTGCCCACCACCCGCGGTCGAGGGCGTAGCCAAGCATGTTGCCCAGGTTTCGGCGCTGTACCCCAAGCACCGCCACCGCGATGCGCGCGTGCTCGCCTGTGAGCGCCTGATAGAGCCATCGGCCCAAGGCCGTGTAGGCAGTCAGGAGGGCATGGGTGGCGACCGCATGTTCCTCGGCGAAGGTGGCCGGGTGGTCGGTACGCCACCGGGCGGTCAGGTAAGCGGGTAGCGCGGGATGGATGCGGTATCCGCTGCCGCCCAGACGCGTCAGTAATCCGACATCAGCGGCGGCATCGAGCAACCGGGCCCAGCTATCGCCAGTGCGGCCGGCGAACTGTGCAGGGACTTCCGGCTGGTCCGACATCAAACCCAGGACCTGGGTGTCGGTAGTGCCCTGGAACAGGGCGAGCGCGGTAAGGGCCTGCTGGTCATCCTCGACCAAGTGGGTGAAGGAGTAGGCGATGCCAGCCGACAGCGAGCCGGTACGGTCGGCGTCGTCTCGGCCAGGCAGCGGGGTGACGCCGCGCAAACCGCTCAGCAGGGTGTCGGGGTCGGTGGTCTCCAGTAGCGGCAGGATCAGTCGCATGCTCAGCGGGTGGCCGTCCAGCCATTCCATCAGTTCGGCGAATGCCGTCCCCTGCCGTCTCGGCAACGCGCGGGGGAAGGGTTCCAAGAGCTGATCGGCGTAGTCGATCGCCTCGTCTCGATCCAGACCGCCGACCTCGACCCGCCGGACATCGCCCAGCCAGTCCTCCGGGGCACGGCTGGTGATCAGGACCGAACTCCGGCCCGACCGGGCGATGCGGGTCAGGAAGTCCTTCAGCTCCTCCCGATCGGCCTCATCCAGGACGGGCGTGGCGCCGGTCGGGTCGGGCAGCGTGTGCACGGTCTCGAAGTTGTCCCAGATCAGCAGCAGTCGATGGTCCCGAAGCAGCTCACGTACGACCCGGCGGCGTTCGTCGCGGTCGGCGAGGGAGAACTCCGTCCCGTACACCCGCAGGCCGATCTCGTTGACCACGCCGTCCAGGCCGAAGGAGGCCAGGCCGGGCTCGAAGGAGTGCCAGACCACGAAGTCCGGGCGGTCCACGCCGGCTGTGTCGCGCCACCAGCGGCCGAACGCCTTGGCGAGTTCGGACTTTCCCGTGCCGCCCGGGCCGTGCAGGACCACGACCCGTTGCAGGCGGGCCGCCGATTCCAGTGTGTAGAACAAGCCGTCCCTGCCCACGAATTTTCCGACCGGCGCCAACTCCTCGCCGCGCTCATCCGGCTCAGGCCGCCGGTCGAGCATCTCGTTCAGCGACAACGGGGCCGTACGCTCGGTGCGCAGGTACGGGAAACGTACGTCGCGGCGGCGGTAGTGCACCGGCACCACCCAGTCCGCCAGCGGGAGCTTTCCCTTCGGGCTCGGGCGCTCGTTGCGCAGGCTCAGCCGCTCCCGGCCCGCCGTCACCGCGTCCGCGACCCGGTCTCCGGCGAACAGCCGCTCGTAGAACGCCGCCATGAACTCCGCCGCCGCGACGGCGTACACGCTGTAGGCCATCGCCACCACCGACGCCGCCCCGTCCTGCACCAACCGGGTCGCGACCGCCGCCTCCACCTGCGCGCCGACCTGGCCCGACTGGCAGGCGTTCAGGACCACCACGGGTACCCGGCCCGCCGACAGCACCTGTGCCACGTCCTCGGCCGGCACCAGGTCAGGGCCGCCGCCCGGCTTCTCGAACGCCAGCATCCCGCGCGGCGCCGGTCCGGTGTAGGTGAACGGGTCCCAGCCCGCCGCAGGCTGCCGGCCATCGCCGAACACCCCGTGCCCGTCGAAGTGCACGACCTGGAACGACTCTTCCGCGAGCACCTCGCGCAGATGGTCTAGCGTCGGCGGACGTAAGACCACCAGGTCCACGTTGCCCCGTACCGCGTCGAGCCGCTCCAGGAGCGGCCGGGCGATCATCTGGTAGCCGACATCCCGGTCGCCGTTCGGGCGGCAGATCACCATCAGCACCCGCAGGCGGTCGCCGCTCGACGGGAAGGCGACCGACAGGTCGCGTACCGGCAGGTGCCGGGTCACGGCCACGCCGTCCAGGGCGAGCGGGCGGCCGCGCGACGGGTCCCGCATCAGCTCCCACGGCAGGCCCAGCCGCTGCGCCGACTCCGACTGGAACACCACTTCGACCCGGTTGCCGCGCGCACGTACCGTCGCGTACGCCGCGCGTACGTCCGGGGAGCCGAAGACCGCCTGGAACAGCGCCTCTCCCCAGCCCTCGAACTTCGCGGCGATCTCCGCGCCTCGGTCGGAGTAGACCGCGAAGGGATACCGGAGGTACTCCTCCAGGTACCAGCGCAGGTCCTCCAGCGCCGCAGCGTCCAGCGGCCACTCGGCCGTCGACCGCTCGACCACCGTGTTCGGCTCGTCGTCGGCCAAGCGCACTGACACGGACACCAGCCCGTCAGCACTGATGTCCACCAGCAACCGATCGACCACAGCCCCGTGCCCCGTTGCCACGCCGACCAGACTAGACGCCTCAATATCACTTATGTGCGTCAGAACAACTACTCAACGCCACAAATCTCCGGCGCGGACCGCCACCCTCTGGACAGCGAGTACTAACATGTCCGAAATGTGACTTGAGCAACACCAGCCACATACGTGATGATCGTAAATATTTGACGTCAACGGCGACGGTAGCGTAAAAAGCCTGCTTAGGGAGGCTGTGGGATGAAGGTCACACGGATGGCGGCGCTCGGCGCCGTGACGGCTCTCGCGATGTCCGGCTGCTCCGGAGGCGCCAGCGGAGGCGGCGGCACGACGATCCGGATCAGCGCCAACTCCGTCAAGGGCGGCAAGAACTCCGAAGGCGCCCAGTGGATCACCGACTACGTGATCCCCAAGTTCACCGCCATGGAGAAGGCCAAGGGCAAGAAGGTCACCGTACGGTTCGAGGGCACCGGCGTGGACGACGCGCCGTACAAGCAGAAGGTTGCCCTTGACCTCAAGACCGGCGGCGGCGCGGATCTGGTCTCCATCGACGGCATCTGGGTCGGGGAGTTCGCCCAGGCCGGGTACATCAAGCCGCTCGACCAGGTGGCCGGCGCCGGCATCGCGAGCTGGGAGGGCTTCAAGCAGATCCCCGGCCCCGTACAGAACATCATGTCCTTCGACGGCAAGAAGTACGGCCTGCCGAGCGGCACCGACGGCCGGGTGGTGTTCTACAACAAGCAGCTGTTCGCACGTGCGGGCCTGCCGACGGACTGGCAGCCCAAGAGCTGGGACGACATCGTCAACACGGCACGCAAGCTCAAGTCGCTCAGCGGCGTGACGCCGATCCAGCTCAACGCCGGCACCGCGATGACCGAGGCCACGACCATGCAGGGCGTGCTCCCGCTGCTCGCCGGCACCGGCCACGACATCTACGAGCACGGCAAGTGGCTGGGCGACACCCCGCAGGTACGCGACGTGCTGAACCTCTACGCGCAGGTGTACGGGGGCGGCCTCGGCGACCCGAAGCTACAGCAGAACCCGCAGGGCCGCGACGAGTCGTTCCAGCGGTTCTCCAAGAACAAGATCGGCATCCTGCTGGAGAGCGACTACTTCTGGCGCTCGGTCGTCAACCCCAAGGACGGCATCGACCCGATGCAGAACCGCGACAAGGACGTCGGCTACGCGCTGATCCCGGCGAAGGCGGCCGGCCAGGGCGTACGCGGGCAGGACGCGGTCAGCATGTCCGGCGGCAGCGGCTGGGTGATCAACCCGCACGCCAAGGACCCCGCGCTGGTCTGGGACCTGCTGAGCTTCATGGGTTCCCACGACGCGGTCAAGGACGAGGTGCAGCGTACGGCGGTCGGCATCAGCCCGCGTCAGGACGTCAACGCCGAGACGCTGGCCGGCGACCCGCTGATGAACTTCATCGCGGCCAAGGTGCTGCCCATCACCGACGTACGGCCGGGAGTCGCGGCGTACCCGCAGGTGTCGACGGCGCTACAGAAGGCGACCGGCGACGTGGTCGCCGGGGACAGCGTCGACAAGGCCATCAAGACGTACCAGCAGAACCTCGCGTCGGCCGTCGGCGGCGCCGGCGCCATCACGACCGGCTGAGCCCGCGCATGGCACAGCCCGAGACGGAAGAGAAGGTAGGCCCCCCCGGCGGCTCGCTCGGCGGCGAGGTGCCGGGCGGGGGCGACCGGCGGCAGGGCCTGGTGTTCGTGCTGCCCGCGCTGGTGCTGATCACGGTCTTCCTGATCGTGCCGGCGCTGTGGACGCTGTACCTCGGGCTGACCGACTACCGGCTGACCGGCGTACAGGCGGCCCACCCGAAGGTCGTCGGCCTGGACAACTACACGCACGCGCTCAAGGACACCGACTTTCGTGACTCCCTCGGCCGTACGCTGCTGTTCGTCCTCGGCTCGGCGATCATCGGGCAGAACATCCTCGGCTTCGCGCTGGCCTGGGTGCTGCGGTCGGCGCGGCGCTGGGTCCGTACCCTCGTCGAGACGCTCGTGCTGCTCGCCTGGATCCTGCCGGGCGTGGTCGTCGCGTGGCTGTGGATCGCGTTCCTGAAGGACCAGGGCGGCACGCTCGACACGCTGCTGCACACGCCGGGCCGCGACTGGTGGTTCGACCATCCGATGGGCTCGCTGATCGTCTTCAACGTGTGGCGGGGCACGGCGTTCTCGATGATGCTGTTCACGGCGGCGCTGTCGAGCGTGCCGCCGAGCCAGCTGGAGTCCGCGCGGCTCGCCGGCGCGGGCGGCTGGCAGCAGCTGCGCGACGTGGTCGTCCCCGGCATTCGCGGGCACATCCTGACCAACACCCTGCTGATCAGCCTGTGGACGTTCAACGACTTCACGCCGTACCTGATCACCAAGGGCGAGCCGCACGGCGCGTCGGCGGTGCTGCCGGTCTACATCTACCTGACCGCGCTGCCCGGTGAGCGGCTCGGCTTCGCCAGCGCGATCTCGCTCATCATGCTCGTGATCAACCTGCTGCTGGCGCTGGCATACGTACGGATCCTGCGGAGGCGCGCGTGAGTCCCGCCCAGCTCCTGCGGCGCGTCGGGTTCTACGTCTTCGTCGCGGTCATCACGGCGTTCTTCGCGCTGCCGATGCTCTGGCTCGTGACCGCGCCGTTCACCCGCAACCCCACGCTCTCGGTCTCGTGGCCCGACTTCACGCTCGGCAACTTCAAGCACCTGAGCGACGACCCGAACGCGCTGCCCTCGCTCTACAACTCGGCCGTGCTGTCGCTGTGGACGATGCTGATCACGGTCGCCGTCGCGGCGCTCGCCGCGTACGCGCTGAGCCGGATCCGCATCCCGGGCCGCGACGGCATCCTCTATCTGCTCCTGCTGCTGTCCTCGGTGATCACCGGTACGGCGGCGATGGTGCCGATCTTCCAGCTCATGTTCAAGCTGCACCTGCTGGACAAGGACGTCGGCGTGATCCTGGTGATGACCGGGGGCCTGCTGCCCGCCGCGATCTTCATCCTCAAGGACTTCATGGACACGATGCCCAAGTCGTACGAGGAGTCGGCGCGGGTGTTCGGGGCGAACTCCTTCCAGGTGCTGGGCCACGTCGTGCTGCCGAACGTACGCCCTGGCTTGGCCACGATCGCCGTGTGGGCGGTGGTGAACGTCTGGGGCAACTTCCTCATGCCGTTCCTGCTGTACCGGACGCCGGAGAAGCAGCCGGCGGCGGTCACGCTCAACAACTTCTACACCGAGGGCGGCCAGCCCAACCTGGCCCTGATCTCGACGTTCTCCCTGCTCTACTCGATCCCGGTGGTCATCATGTTCCTGTTCGTCAGCCGCCGGTACGGCTTCCGCTTCCACGGAGGGATCAAGGCATGAGGGTCTCGCTGGAGGCGTTCACCAAGGTCTACGACGGCGGCGTGACCGCGCTGGATGACCTGTCGCTCGACATCGAGGACGGGGAGTTCTTCGCGCTGCTCGGCCCGTCCGGCTGCGGGAAGACCACGCTGCTGCGGACGATCGCCGGGCTGGAGACGGCCTCGTCCGGGGTGCTGCGGATCGGCGACCGCGACGTGACGACGCTGCCGCCGGGCGCGCGCGACGTGGCGATGGTGTTCCAGGACTACGCCCTGTTCCCGCACATGACCGTGGCCGACAACATCGCCTATCCGCTGCGGATCAAGAAGGTCGGCCGTGCGGAACGGCGCGCGAAGGCCGCCGAGACCGGCGCGGGGCTGTCGCTGGCCGGGCTGATGGAACGCCGCCCGGCCCAGTTGTCCGGCGGCCAGCAGCAGCGCGTCGCACTGGCACGGGCGATGGCCGCCAAGCCGACGGTGTTCCTGCTGGACGAGCCGCTGTCCAATTTGGACGCGCGGCTGCGCCTGGAGGCGCGTACGTTCCTGAAGAAGCTCCAGCACGACCTGGGCGTGACCACGGTGTTCGTGACACACGACCAGGCGGAGGCGCTGGCACTGGCCGACCGGATCGCGGTGATGGAGTCGGGCCGCATCCGCCAACTCGGCACCCCGCGCGAGGTCTTCCAGCAGCCGGCGAACACCTTCGTGGCCGGCTTCATCGGCTCGACCCCGATGAACCTCTTGGACGGCGAATGCGTGGCCGGCGACGGCGAGTCCTCGACGACGTGGGGCCACCAGATCGACGTGGCCGGCGTACGGCTGCCGGTGCCGGAGGACATCGTGACGGAGCTGAGCCCGGGCGACAAGGTGACGGTGGGCATCCGCCCGGAGTACCTCACCGAGACCGAGGACGGCGCGGGCATCGCGGGCCAGGTCGAGATCGTGGAGAACCTCGGCACGACGTCACTGGTCACCCTGACGACGGAGGGCCCGAGAATCCAGCTCACCGTCCCCGAAGGACGCGAACCGACCCCGGGAACGACAATGAAGGTCACCCCCGAAGAGGGGCGAATGCTCGTCTACCGCGCCGACGACGGCGAACTCATCGACGGCCGCTAAATCCTCGCGAACACACAGACACGGGCAGCAACATCATGAATACTCTCTGTCGCATCGACTGATATCTTGGAGCGAGGAGAACGCGAGGATGGTGCGTGGCCATGCCCCAGCCGATCGAAGACGAAGAAACCATCACCATCGACGAGATCTGGGAAGAGACGCCGTCTTACCCAGGGTTCTAGGTCGAGGTCATCTGCGGAAGTCTCGTCGTGGGTCCGCGGGGAAGCTTCCGCCACCCGAAGATCAACTTCCGCCTGCACAGCGCGTTCCACGGGATCGCACTGGAGAAGGGCTGGCTGCTCTGCCACGAGCTGACGCTTCATCTCGAAAGCAACCGAGACCGAGTCGAGCCTGACTTGGTGATCGTCCCGCCCGATGCGCCGACTTTTGGCCATAGTGAGGTGTATGGGCGCGGTGTGCTGCTCGTTGCCGAGGTCACGTCGCGTGGAAACGCGGCGTGGGATCGCTTCGCGAAGCCGCGCACCTGTGCGTTGAGCGGGGTTCCGCTCTATCTGCTCGTGGATCCGGTCGAGGAGCCGATGTCCGTGACACTCTTCAGCGACCCGGGCGAGGACGGTTACCGCACGCTCGACCGAGTGCCGGTCGGCGAGAAGCTCTGGCTGCCAGAGCCGTTCGCGATGGCGTTGGACACCGGCCCGCTGCGCGGTTAGCGGTCAGACCGGCGGTGGGGTGCGCTCGTCGTGGAAGGCGTCGTTCGAGGTGCGTTGGCGGCCCACCAGTATGAGCTGGAGCAGGAACGACGCCGCGCCGACGACCATCAGGATCACGCCGAGCGCCGGTAGGTCGACGCCGCTGATGTGTGCCTTGATGGCCCACTTGAAGATGGCTCCAAGGGTGATCAGGAAGATGCTGACGCCAAAGCCCACCATGCCTCCGACCCCCAGACCCCCGACCGGGTCCGGAATTCACTACGAGTAAACACCCGGGTGCTGCGCCACACCACCCTATCGATACCGATGATGGCCTATGTCCCGCCACCCTGACCAGGACGACGGGACATTCGGCACCTTTTCCGTGGCGGGTCAGAAAGCCTCTTCGGGCAGTTCCATCAGTTCGGACGTCGTCGCCTCGGTGATGGCGCGCTCGGCGGCGAGCTTGGGCAGTTGCGTCGTGCAGAAGAACTGCGCGGCCGCCACCTTTCCCAGGTAGAAGGCCCGGTCGGCCGCCGAGAGCTCCTCGCCGAGCCGGTGCAGGGCGATCTCGGCCTGGCGGCACAGCAGCCAGCCGATGACCAGGTCGCCGAGGGCCATCAGCAGCCGCGTGGTGTTCAGGCCCACCTTGTAGATCTCCGCGGGGTGTTCCAGCGAGCCGAGCGCCCAACCGGCCATCACGCCGACCATGGCCTGCGTGTCGTCCAGTGCGCGGCCCAGCAGGGCGCGTTCCTGCTTGAGGCGGCCGTTGCCCGCGTCGCTGCCGGCGAACTCGCGGATCTGGTCCGTGAGGTGCGTCAGCGCCTCGCCGTTGTCGCGCAGGACCTTGCGGAAGAACAGGTCCATGCCCTGGATCGCGGTGGTGCCCTCGTACAGGGAGTCGATCTTGGCGTCGCGGATGTACTGCTCGATCGGGTAGTCCTGCAGGAACCCCGAGCCGCCGAGCGTCTGGAGCGACTGCGTCAGCACCTCATACGCCCGCTCGGAGCCGACGCCCTTCACGATGGGCAGCAGCAGGTCGTTGACCTTCTCGGCCAGTTCGTCGCTCGTGCCCGCGTCGGCCGCGATCTGGAGCCGGTCCTGGTACGTCGCGGTGAACAGCGTGAGCGCCCGCATCCCCTCGGCGTAGGACTTCTGCAACATCAGCAGCCGCCGTACGTCGGGGTGGTGGGTGATGGTGACGCGCGGCGCGGCCTTGTCCGTCATCTGCGTCATGTCGGCGCCCTGCACACGCTCCTTGGCGTACGCCAGCGCGTTGAGGTAGCCGGTGGACAGCGTGGAGATCGCCTTCGTGCCGACCATCATGCGGGCCTGCTCGATGATGAGGAACATCTGCTTGATGCCCTCGTGTACGCCGCCCACGAGGTGGCCGACCGCCGGGTGCTTCGCGCCGAAGGTGAGTTCGCAGGTCGTGGAGACCTTGAGCCCCATCTTCTTCTCGACGTTCGTGACGTAGACGCCGTTGCGCTCGCCGAGTTCGCCGGTCTCGGCGTCGACGAGGTACTTGGGCACGATGAACATCGACAGGCCCTTGGTGCCCGGCCCCGCGCCCTCGCGGCGTGCCAGCACGTAGTGCAGGATGTTGTCGGCCATGTCGTGCTCGGCGCTGGTGATGAAGCGCTTGACGCCCTCGATGTGCCAGGTGCCATCGGCCTGCTGGATCGCCTTCGCACGGCCCGCGCCGACGTCGGAGCCCGCGTCGGGCTCGGTGAGCACCATGGTCGAGCCCCAGTGCTCCTCGATCGACAGCTCGGCGAGCCTGCGCTGCTCGGGCGTGCCGATCTGCCACAGGAGCCAGGCGAAGCTCGGGCCGCAGGAGTACATCCAGATGGCCGGGTTCGCACCGAGGACGAGTTCGGAGGCGGCCCAGTAGAGGCTGCGAGGTGCGCTCATGCCGCCGAGCTCGGACGGCACTCCGAGCCGCCACCACTCGGCGTCGTTGAAGTACGCGTGGAAGGACCGCTTGAAGCTCTCGGGCATCGTGACCGCGCCGGTCTCCGGGTCGAACACCGGCGGATGCCGGTCCGAATCCTCGAACGACTCGGCGAGTACGTCCGTGGCAAGGCGGTTCACCTCGTCCAGCGCGCTGCGCGCGGTGGCTTCGTCGATCTCGGTGAAGGGCCCGGCGCCAAGGACGTCTCCGCGGCCGAGGAACTCGAAAAGGTTGAACTCGATGTCGCGCAGATTGCTCTTGTAGTGGCCCATGAAGCACACCCCGATTACGTACTGGTGGGTAACTCAGCTGATGCTACCCGTGAGTAACCGGACATACAAACATATTGCGAGAAATCACCGTCACCATGGGCACCCGCCGCGTGGGTGACCCCACGAAGCCGACAGGGGTTCTCCTCAATGCGGCCCGCGCCTTCACGGTCGGAACGCCTACGATGACCCCTTGTGGCCGATGCGTGGGACTCTGTCGTCGCCTGGCTGAAACGCGACCAACCCGGCCTGACGGCGGCCGAGCGACGTCTCTGGCACGCCTACCCGACGGGCACGATGGTAGAGCTGGGCCGCGACCGTCCCGACGGCGACCCCGCACGTACGGTACGCGCCGAGGTGATCTCCGCACTCCTGCTCGGCGCGCGCGAGCCCGCACCGGGCCGGGTCCCGGCGGTGCGCCTGCGCGGCGCGTACGTGACCGGCCCGCTCGACGTCTCCGGCGGCCAGGTCGGCAGCGAGCTGCGGCTGCGCGACTGCGTACTGGACCAGACGCCGGACTTCTCCAACGCACGCGCGCGCCAGATGCGGTTCGGCGACTGCGTGATGCCCGGGTTCGACGGCGGCGGCCTCAAGGTGGACGGGTTCTTCAGCCTGTCGGGCACGCGGGTCGACGGCGAGGTACGGCTGATCCGGGCGTCCATGTCCGGCGGATTCCGGATGAACGGCGTGCGGATCTACAACCCGGGCGGGTACGCACTGTTCGCCGGCGGACTGACCGTGGACGTCGGGGCCTTCATACGCGACGCCGAGATCACCGGGGCGATCCGGCTCACCGGCGCGCGGATGACCGGGGGTCTGTTCATGGAGGGCACGACGCTGCACGAGGACGCCGGTTTCGCCTTCGACGGCGAGAACATGGTCGTCCAGGACCGGATGGAGTGCAGCCAGGGCTTCGTCTCCGAGGGCCCGGTACGGCTGCGCGGCGCGCGCATCGACGGCACGCTCTCCTTCGACCAGGGCGTCGTACGCGCGCCCGGGAAGCGCGCCCTGCACCTGAGTCACGCGCGGGTCGAGGAGCTGATCCTCACGCCGCGCGAACCGATCCTCGGCGAGGTCACGCTCGGCTACTCCAGCATCGACGTCATCCTCGACCGCGCCGACGTCTGGCCGGAGACGCTGCGCCTCAACGGCCTGACGTACCAGACGCTCCGCGGCGAGCCGGAGTCCAGCCGCCTCGCGTGGGTGGCGCGCGACCCGGTCGGCTTCCGCCCTCAGCCGTACGAGCAGCTCGCCGGTTGGCTGCGCCAGATCGGCCGCGAGGACCTCGCACGCAAGACCCAGCTCGCCAAGCAGCGGGCCCGCCGCCGCCACCTCAACCCGATCAGCCGTACGTGGGGGGTGCTGCTCGACTGGACGGTCGGGTACGGGTACCGCCCGTGGATCTCCGGGCTCTGGCTCCTCATGCTCCTCGCGCTGGGCACGGTCGTGTTCAGCGCCCACCATCCGCACACGATCCGGCAGCCGGACGAGCGGCCGCACTTCCACGCGTTCGTCTACACGCTCGACCTGATGCTGCCGCTGGAGACGTTCGGGCAGCGCAGCGCGTGGGACCCGACCGGCTGGACGGACTGGCTGGCGTGGGGGCTGACCGCGGCGGGCTGGTTCCTGGCCACCGCGCTGATCGCCGGAGTCGCCCGCGTCCTGCGGCGTACGTGAGCGAGGATGGGGTCGTGGGAACCTACTTGATCACCGGAGCCACCGGCGCCATCGGCGCCGCCGCGGCCGGACTGCTGCACGCGGCCGGGCACGACGTCATCCTGACCGGCCGTGACGCAGGCCGCCTCGACGCCGCCGCGCGCGAGCTCGGCGGCGAGCGTGTCCGCACACTCGTCCTGGACCTGACCGACCCGCGGCGCATCGAGGCGTCGCTCGACGGCGTCGAGCTGCCGCCGCTGGACGGCGTCGTGCACAGTGCCGGGATGGTCGGGCTGGGCACGGTCGCCGAGCTGGCGCCCGACTCCTGGGTGGACCAGCTCTTGGTGAACGCCGCCGCGCCCGCCGAGCTGACCCGTCTCCTGCTCCCCCGCGTACGCGAGGCGCGTGGGCACGTCGTGTTCGTCAACTCCGGCTCGGGCCTGCGCGCGAACCCCGGCTGGAGCGCGTACGCGGCGAGCAAGCACGCCCTGCGCGCCTTGGCCGACGCGCTGCGCGCCGAGGAGCCGCAGATCCGGGTCACGTCGGTGTACCCGGGGCGTACGGCGAGCGAGATGCAGCGTCAGGTGCGCGAGGCCGAGGGCGAGGAGTACGACCCGAGCGCGTACATGTCGGCGTCGTCGGTGGGCCGGGTGATCGTGAACGCGCTGGAGACGCCGCGCGACGCGACCGTGACCGACGTGAGCGTACGGGGCTGAGTCAGCCGTCGGCGCGCTGCCGGGTGAGCCAGGCCGCGAGCACGCCGCCGATCAGCCCGAACAGGTGGGCCTGCCAGGAGATGCCGGGCTGCCCGGGCAGCGCACCGAAGATCATCGTGCCGTACAGGACCGCGATGAGGACGCCGACCACGATGTCGAGCGGCCGTCTCTCGACGAAGCCGCGCGCGAGCAGGTAGCCGAAGTAGCCGAAGATCAGGCCGCTGGCCCCGACCGTCACGGTGCCGGGCGCGGACAGGAACCACACGCCGAGCCCGCTCGCCACCGTGATGATCAGGCTGACCACGACGAAACGCGACACCCCGCGCAACGCCGCGAGGAAGCCGA
Source organism: uncultured Actinomycetota bacterium (assembly GCA_963799975.1). GTDB lineage: Bacteria > Actinomycetota > Actinomycetes > Streptosporangiales > Streptosporangiaceae > Actinoallomurus. The sequence goes on from CAWCZF010000008.1 coordinate 166,609, forward strand.
AGATCGCGAGCGGCACCGAGTTGGCCATGATGTGGTCCAGGCTCGCGTGCAGGAACGGCGCGGTGAAGATGTGCCAGATGGTGTTCGCGTCATGCGACTGGATGCCGTACCGGTTGCTGAGTGCGCCCTCGTCGGCGTAGTTCGCCACTTCGACCGCCCAGCACGCGCCGAGCAGGAGGAAGGTCACGACGAATGCGCCGACCAGGCGCGAGGCATGGGTGGCCAGGCCCTCGCTCCGCGACTGCGCGGGGAGGAAAGCGTCTGTCATGCCGCAACCGTACGTCGACCGGTGTGTCCGTGAAATAAGGGCGTTCGTCAGTGCCAGGCGGGTGCGGCGGGCAGTGGCTTGAGGCGCAGGTAGCGGCGTTCGTCCGGCGTCGTACCGCCCCAGATTCCGGCCGGCTCGCCGGCGCGGAGGGCCCAGTTGAGGCAGTCGGCGGTGACCGGGCAGCCGTCGCACACGCGCTTGGCCTCCTCGACCTGCACCTTGGCCGGCCCGGTCGCGCTGACCGGGTAGAACAGCTCGGGGTCGACGCCACGGCAGGCGGCGAGGTCCGTCCAGTGTTCGATGTTCACACGCACTCCAGGTCGAACAGGGCGGCCACCGCCTCAGGGGGTGCGCTCGCCCGCCCCCGGGCCGGCAGCAGCCGGTTGATGATCTGTTGCAGCGACGCCTCGACGACGCTGAGGTGATCGTCGGCGAGTGCGGGCGCGCGGCTCGCGAGCCGGGCCAGCTCCGCGGCGATGAGTTCTTCGAGGCGGCGATCCAGCAGACGGCCCGTTGTCATGGTCACGGTCCGCCTCCCTTGACATGTTGTAGTACTACCCAATGTAGTACTACAGGGAGTCGTGTCAATGCGATCTTCCGTGATTCGCGTGCGCGCCGATGTGATCTTCCGCTCCGCGACCGAGCCGGCCACCTGTGCGACGCTTCCCGACATGACCGATATCGGGGATCACGACTCCGTACGCCGGAGTTACGACGCCGTCGCGGCGGACTACCTGGCCGGGTTCGGGGACGAGCTCGCGCACAAGCCCCTCGACCGCGCGCTGCTCTCGTACGTGCTGGAGCGGGAGCCCGACGCCGATCCTGGACCTCGGCTGCGGGCCGGGGCACGTCGCCGCCTGGCTCGTGGGTCACGGCGCGTCCGTGGTCGGCGTCGACCTGTCGGAGGCGATGGTCGAGGCCGGGCGACGGGCCTTCCCCGGCGTGGAGTTCCGCCGGGGCGACCTGCTCGACGTGCCGGCGGCGGACGCGGAGTTCGGGGCGGTCGTCGCGCTCTACTCGATCATCCACCTCGAACGCGGCGAGCTGCCACGCGCCTTCGCCGAGATCCGCCGCGTGCTGCGGCCCGGCGGCACCCTGCTCGTGTCCTTCCACATCGGGTCCGAGGTGCGGCACCTGTCGGAGTTCCTGGGCCACGCGCTGGATGTGGACTTCCACTTCTTCGCGCTGCCGGAGGTCGTCCAGGTCATGGAGGAGGCGGGTTTCGCCGTCGACGCGCGCCTGGACCGGGCGAACCATCCGGGGGAGGTCGAGACGCGCCGCGCGTACGTGGTGGGCCGCCGACGCGAAGAGGGCGCCCCGGCCGGGACGCCCTCGTGAAGCTCACGTCACACGCAGGCGGGCAGGTGCATCGCCTCGATGTATCCCCAGCGGCCGGACGACGGGGCATAGCCGAGGATCCAGCTCTGCGACCCATGGTGGCCGCAGTGCGCCTTGGTGATGCGGAAGGTGTCGCCCTTGACGGCGTTCCCGATCACGAATGAGCGCGCCGCGCTGCGAATCGAGCCGTTCGAGCCCAGGTGTATGGTGCCGCGCTGCGTCTTGCCCCCGTGCGGCGCGCTGATCGGCACGGCCTTGACCTGACCGTTCCCGCCGATGGCGCGCAGGTCACCGAGGATCGATCCGTGGTCGCCGTGGCTGTACGCGTGCGGGTGGGTCAGGCACGACTGGGCGATGAAGCCCCAGCTCGGGTCGGCCTTCTGCGCCGAGTCCAGGACCAGCGCGTAGCCCTTGTAGGTGTAGCGGACGCCCACGTGGGTCGCGTGCCCCGCGGAGTCCTTGCGGGGCTTGGTCCACGTACGGTCCGGCACGCCGTTCTTGGGGTAGTTGAGGTGGATCGCGCAGTCCTGCTTGAGCGTGCTCTTGTGCGTGTAGTGCGTCGCGGCCTGGGCGGTGCCGGCCAGCAGCGGGACGCTGACCGCCATTCCGGCGAGGGCGCCGGCCGTCGCGATGGTACGCAGCATCGATCGTCTCCCGTTCGTTGAGATGACGCATTCGTCATCTGAAATGACTTGATGTCCGGCAACCACTGTCACCCACGGGACGGCCGCGGCGCATTGGTAAGGGCAGCCCAACGGCGGCGTGCGGTAGCTTCGATCGGCACCGTCTCGTTGGAGGTTCGCCCATGGACCGGCCGGTACGCATCGCCAACTGCTCGGGCTTTTACGGCGACCGGATGTCCGCGCTCGCCGAGATGGTGGCGGGCGGCCCGGTCGACGTCGTCACCGGCGACTACCTGGCCGAGGTCACCATGCTGGTGCTGGCCAAGAACCGGCTGAAGAAACCGGACGGCGGCTACGCGCGTACGTTCCTGCGCCAGCTCGCGCCGGTCGCCGCCGCGGTCGCCGAACGCCGCATCAAGGTCGTCGTGAACGCGGGCGGCCTCGACCCGGCCGGCCTCGCCGCCGCGACGCGCGAGCTGCTCGCCGACGCGGGCGTGGACCTCGCCGTGGCCCACGTCGAGGGCGACGACCTCGCGCCCCGCATCCCCGCCCTGCTCGCCGAGGGCCACGACCTGGCACACCTCGACACCGGCAAGCCGTTCACGAGCTGGGGCCGCGAACCGCTCACCGCCAACGCCTACCTCGGCGGCTTCGGCATCGCGGCCGCGCTCGCCGCGGGTGCCGACATCGTCGTGACCGGGCGGGTCGCCGACGCCTCACTGGTCGCCGGCGCGGCCGCCTGGTGGTGGCGCTGGACTCCTGATGACCTGGACGCGCTCGCCGGCGCGGTGGTCGCCGGGCACGTGATCGAGTGCGGCGCGCAGGCCACGGGCGGCAACTTCGCGGGCTTCGGGGAGATCGGCGACCTGACCCATCCCGGCTTCCCGCTCGCCGAGGTCGGCCGTGACGGCGGCAGCGTGATCACCAAGCACGCGGGCACCGGCGGCGCGGTCACCGTCGACACCGTCACCGCGCAACTCCTCTATGAGATCGGCGCGCCCGGCTACCTCAACCCCGACGTGGTCGCGCGCCTCGACACGGTCGCCCTCGAACAGGAGGGCCCCGACCGCGTACGCGTCAGCGGGGTCGCGGGCGCGCCGCCGCCGGCCACGACCAAGGTCGCCGTCACCGCCCTCGGCGGCTGGCGCAACGACTCCACGTTCGTCCTCACCGGTACCGGCACCGATGCGAAGGCAGCGCTGGTCGAGCGAGCCGTACGCGCGCGGCTCGACGCCGACCCCGGCATCGCCGACCTGCGCTTCACCCGCATCGGCACCCCGGCGGACGACCCGGCGGACCAGATGGCGGGGTCGAGCCTGCTGCACGTCGCGGTGGACGGCGAGCAGGCCGCCGCCGGGCGCGCCTTCTCGTCGCTGTGCGTCGAACTGGCGCTGTCCAGCTATCCGGGCATCTACGGCATGGGCGTGCCCAGCCCCGGCGCCCCGTACGGCGTGTACTGGCCGACGCTCGTCCCGCAGCGGCTCCTCTCCCACACCGTCGCGCACGCCGACGGCCGGCACGAGGTCATCGCGCCGCCACCGCACACCGGTACGTACGAGGAGCCCGCCACCCACGCCGTCGCGCCAGGCGACTTCGGGGAGACGGTCGACGGACCGCTGGGCCGCATCGTGCTCGCACGGTCGGGCGACAAGGGCGGCAACGCGAACCTCGGCCTGTGGGTCACCGGCGACGACGCGTGGCCCTGGCTCAGCGCGACGCTCACCACCGACCGGCTGCGTACGCTGCTGCCCGAGACGGCCGGACTGGCGATCGACCGGTACGAACTGCCCAACCTGCGCGCGGTGAACTTCGTCATCCGCGGGCTGCTCGACGGCGGCGCCACCGAGGCGCGGCGCTTCGACAAGCAGGCCAAGGCCCTGGGTGAGTGGGTACGCGCCCGGCACCTGCCGATCCCGGCCAGGCTGCTCTGAGGCGCCCGCTCACTCGTACGGGTCGAGCGGGGTGCGGATCTCGCCGAGGCTGACCGCGTGCAACTCCGGGATGCCGTCCGCCGCCCGGTAGAACGTCCCGGTGACCGTCACCCACTGGTCGCGGGCCGGCCGGCTGCCCGACGCGCCGGTCACCCGTACGACCGAGGCGACGGCGTCGGCGGCGCAGCAGGCGATCTGGTAGCGCGCGATGCGGAAGCCCTGGGCGTCCGACGACGTCGTGACGAACCCGGTCAGCTTCACCTGGGTCGCGCCGAAGCTGGCGCCGTGGTGGTCCGCGACCCGCTCGTCGAACTCCAGCAGGGTCATCGGCACCGCGGGGCCGGCGGGCAGCGCGGCGAAGACCTTGCCGCCGGAGGTGACGCGGACCCCGGCGCTGCGCGCCACGCCGAAGCTGCCCAGCGTCGGCGGCGTGACCAGCAGCAACGCGAGAACCGGTGCGAGCAGCAGCCAGCCGATGCGCTCGTTGTGCCGGTGGCCGTGCGCGTCCTCGGCCGGGCCCTGGCCGCGCCGCCGCAGTGCGCGTACGACGCCGAACAGGCCCAGCCCTGCGAGCAGCAACCCGGCGACCAGGATGAGCGGCCCCATGCCCGCGCGCACGTACTTGGCGTACGCGCCGCCGAGCGCCAGCCGTACGAGGAGCGCCCCGACGAGCAGGACGGTCGTCGCGCGTGCGTCCTCGCTCACAGCAGCCACCAGCCGATCAGCCCGGCCGAGGTCACCGCGACCGCGAACGTCGCGAGCGAGAACCGCCAGGCGAACCGCGGCCCGAACGTGCCCGCCTGGAGCGCGAACAGCTTCACGTCGACCATCGGCCCGACGACCAGGAACGCGAGCCGCGCGGTCAGTGAGAACTGCTTGAGCCCGGCGGCCACGAAGGCGTCCGCCTCGGAGCAGAGCGAGACGAGTACGGCCAGCACGCCGAGCACGAGCAGTGAGATCGGTCCCGGCCGCGCGATCGAGTCGACGAAGTCGCGTGGCACGAGCGTCTGCAACGTGGCCGCCGCGCCCGCGCCGATCACCAGGAAGCCGCCGGCCTGGAGGAAGTCGTGCTGAGCGGTGGACAGGAAGCGGGTCAGCCGCCGTCCGTCATCATCGTCTGTGTGCGGCCGCCGTACGGTGAGCAGGTCCTCGCGGCCCAGGGCGATCCACAGCAGGCCCATCGCGATCGAGGCGGCCAGGCTGGCGATCAGCCGCGCGAGCACCATCATCGGCCGTCCGGGAAAGGCCACCGCCGTGGACACCAGCACGACCGGGTTGATCGCGGGGGCCGACAGCAGGAAGGCGAAGGCCGCCGCCGGGGTGACGCCGATCGAGACGAGCCGCGCCGCGACCGGTACCGAGCCGCACTCGCACCCCGGCAGCGCCGCACCGGCGACCGCCGCGGCGGGCACGGCGAGCACGGGCCGGCTCGGCAGCAGCCTGGCGATCAGGCCCGGCGGCACGAACGCGGCGATCGCCGCGCTGACCGCGACGCCGAGCACGAGGAACGGCATCGCCTGGATGGTGATCGCGACGAAGATCGTCGCCCAGTTGGCCGCCGCCGGGTGCGTGAGCAGGCCGGTCAGCGCGGGCCGCAGCAGAACCGCGGCGACGATCAGCGCCGTGACGAGCGCGAGGCCCGCCTCGGGTCGCCGACGCCTGCGGTCCGCACCGGCCGGGGCCGGCGTGTCCACGGAAGGGGCCGGAGTACGCACAGGCGGCAATGTAGCGGCACCCTGAAAAGGCCCACAACATCGCATGTCACGCAATACATACGAATTAACCGGGCGTCTTCCAGTCCGACATACGCGCGTGGCACAGTACCCCGAAGTATCTCCCAGCCCATGGTTCCCACGGAGGAACACTCGTGATCCCTGCCCTCATCCGCTCTCGCGCGTCACGCGTGGGACTGATCGTCGTCGCGCTGGGCGCGGTCGCCGCCGCGCCGCTGGCCGTGACCGGAGCTCCGCCCGCCGGCGCGGTCACCATCGCCGGCGCAACCACGTTGTCGGACAAGGTCTCGGTCGACTGGGCAGGCCGGCACCACCCGAGCCGCACCACCGACGTCCACCTGATCGCGTGGAACGACTTCCACGGGAACCTCGAACCGGCCAGCCTCACCCAGTACGGCCAGTTCGCCGGCGGCGCCGCCTTCCTCGCCAAGGCCGTGCACGACAAGCAGCAGGCGTACGGCGCCCGGCAGGCGACCGTCATGGCCGGTGACAACATCGGCGCCAGTCCCCTCGCCAACGGCCTCTTCAAGGAAGAGCCGGCCACGATCATGGCGAACCTCATGAACGTGGACTTCTCCTCGGTCGGCAACCACGAGTTCGACAAGGGCCGCGCCGAGCTCGAACGCATCCAGCACGGCGGCTGCGCGCCGACCGGCTGCACCGCGGCGCCGTACACGATCAAGCGGCACGGGCGGCTCACCACGACGAACACCTTCCCGGGCGCCAAATTCAAGTACCTGTCCGCGAACGTCATCAAGGACTCGACCCACCAGCCGCTGTTCCCGGCGTACGGGATCAAGCGGTTCCCCTCCACGAGCGGCCGCCCGATCTCGATCGGCTTCATCGGCGAGGTCCTCCAGGCGACGCCGACGGTCGTCACGCCGAGCGGCATCGCGGGCCTGAGCTTCGTGGACGAGGCGACGGCGGCCAACAAGGCGGCACGCGACCTGGCCAAGCGCGGCGTGCACATCCCGGTGCTGGTCATCCACCAGGGCGGCTTCCAGACGCCGTCGGCGACCGCACCGAACGGCTGCGCGGGCAACCTGGCCGGCAGCGACATCGAGAAGATCGCCAAGAACCTCGACCCGTCGATCAAGGTGATCGTGTCGGGCCACACGCACGTGGAGTACCGCTGCACCATCACGATCAACGGCGTGACGCGGCTCATCACCAGCGCTTCGTCGTTCGGCCGGATGCTGAGCGACATCAAGCTGACCGTCGACAACCGGACCGGCACGCTGGTCGCCGCGGACGCCGTCGACTCGATCGTGCAGAACGCGCTGAACACCCCCGGTACGGGCGTCACGCGCGTCGACGACCCGAGCAAGGCCGACCCGGCGGTGGCCAAGGTCGTCCAGCAGTACGTCACCGCGTCCGCGCCGCTGGCCAACAGGGTCATCGGAAAGATCCAGGGTGACCTGACCCGGACCCCGTCGGCTCTCGGTGAGTCCACGCTCGGCGACGTCGTCTCCGACGCACAGCTCGCGGCCACGTCGGCCCCGGACAAGGGCGGCGCGCAGATCGCCCTGATGAACCCCGGCGGCGTACGCGCGGACATGAAGGTCGGCGACATCTCCTCGGGCGGCGAGGCACCGGGCGAGGTCACGTACGGCGAGGCGTACACGGTGCAGCCGTTCGGCAACAGCCTGGTCACCAAGACGATGACCGGCGACATGCTGAAGCGGGTGCTGGAGCAGAACTTCGTCGGCTGCGGTGGCCAGATCTCGGCCAAGACGCTCCAGGTCTCGTCCACGCTGAAGTACGAGTCGGACCCGACGGCGGCGACGTGTGACGGCAAGGTCGGCAAGATCTGGGTGAACGGCGCCCTGATCACCCCGACCACCAGCGTACGGGTGACGATGAACAACTTCCTGGCGTCCGGCGGCGACGGGTACACCGTCTTCAACGAGGGCACCGACCCCCTCGGCGGCGGCCAGGACATCGACTCGTTCGCGGACTACCTGGGCGCGGCGGGCACCACGGGCGTGACGGTGCCGAGCCTGGACCGGATCGTGCCGGTGGCCTAGCTCTCAACTCTCACGACCGACCGGGCGGCGTCTCCTTATCTTGGGGGCGCCGCCCGTTTCCTATTCGAGCATCTTCGTGAGGAGCGTGCCGAGGCGTCTGCGCTCGGCCGCGGCGAGGGTGCGGGTCAACGGCCCGACGAGGTGACCGATCCTCTCGGTGAGCACGCCGGCGAGCGCCCGCCCGTCCTCGGTGAGACTGATCCGTACGGCTCGCCCGTCCTCGTCGCTGGCGTCCCGCCGCAGGAGGCCGCGCCCGACCGCGCGGTCGACCAGCCCGCTCACCGAGGACCGCTCCAGCCCGAGATGCGTCGCGAGTGCCGCCATGGTCGGCTCGCGGTCGCGCAGGATCGCCAGGACCCGTAGCTGGGTGAGCGACAGGTCGTGCTCTGCCGCGGCGCGCGTCAGCAGGGCGATCACGGTGAACGAGACCTGCACGAGGCCGTCCATCACCTCGTCGTCGCGGGCCGGGTCCTGGCGTGCCGTCATGCCTGCCAGCCTAGCTTGCACTAGTTCGTACTACCAGCTAATTTAGTTCGTGATACCACTCATTTTATTCGGAGGGGTCCTCATGCGCGCAGCGGTCGTCACGTCGTTCGGCACGCCACCGACCTGCCAGGATCTCCCCGCGCCGGCACCGCGTGCGCCCGACGAGGTCGTGGTCGACGTGCTCGCCGCCGGCCTGCATCCGCGCGTACGGTCCCAGGCAGACGGTTCGCACTACACCGGCTCCGGGGAGTTGCCCCTGGTGCCCGGCATCGACGGTGTGGGCCGCGCTCCGGACGGCACGCTGCGCTACTTCGTCCTGCCCGACCAGACGATCGGGTCGATGGCCGAGCAGACCGTCGTCGACCTGCGCCGCAGCGTCGTCCTGCCGGAGGACGGCGACCCGGTCCTCATCGCCGCGGCCATGAACCCCGCCATGTCCTCATGGGTCGCCCTCCGCCGGCGCATCACCTTCCAGGCCGGCCAGAACGTCCTGGTCCTTGGCGCGACGGGCAACGCCGGAAGAATGGCCGTCCAGGTCGCCCGGCGGCTGGGCGCCGCTCACGTCATCGGCGCCGGACGCCGGGTCGCGGCCCTCGCCGAGTCAGGCGCCGACTCCGTCGTCTCCCTGGACGCCGACCGACTCGGTGCGGCGGCCGGCGAGGTCGACGTCGTCCTCGACTATCTCTGGGGCCACCCGACGGCCGAGGCGATGCGCGGCGTCGTCATGAACCGTACGGACCGAGGACGGCCGCTGACCTGGATCGAGATCGGCTCCGTCGCCGGCCCCGAGGCGGCGATCCCCTCGGCCGCCCTCCGCGCCGCACGCCTTCAGATCGTCGGCAGCGGGCAGGGCTCGGTCCCGGCCCGTGACATCCTGGCCGAACTCCCCGCCCTGGCCGCCGAGATCACCGGCGGCACCTTCGCGATCGACGCGCGTACGGTCCCGCTCACGGAGGTCGAGGCGGCCTGGAAGGACACGGGCGGCGGCCGTCGCATCGTCATCGTGCCCTGACCGTCTCAGCGCAGTACGCGCGTGACGGCCTCGCGGACCAGGGCACGGACGCGGGGTGCGTCGTCGAGGGCGCCGGCGATGACCAGGCCGTCGCGGAGCATGGCGAGCATCGTCGCCGTACGGTCCGGGTCCGGGTGGCCGGCCTTGACGAGCAGGTCGCGCAGGACGCCGACGAACCATGCGCGATGTGCGGCGGCCACCTGGCGTACCGGGTGCCGGGGGTCGGGGTACTCCGCGGCGGCGTTGATGAACGCACAGCCGCGAAAGCCCGGTCCGCACGTGGCCTCGCCCAGGGCGTCGAACACCGACAGGATCCGGTCCTCTGCCGTCTCTCCGTCCGGGACCGTCATCCGCCGGGTCCGTAGGTGCTGCTCCTCCAGGTAGGCGCACACGAGGTCGTCCTTGGACGGGAAGTGGTGGTAGAAGGTCGCCTTCGCCACGGCCGCCTCGGCGATGACCCGGTCGACGCCGACCGCGTGGATGCCCTCGGCGTAGAACAGGCTGCTCGCGGCGTCGAGCACCCGTCTCTTGGCGGGGCTCTCCTGTGGCCGTACGACGGTCTCCGTCACGTCTTTGACATTACCAGACAGATCTGTCTACTCTGAGGATATCCAGACAGGTCTGTCTAGTCAAGGAGCCCGTCATGAGCGCCATCTACACCGCGATCGCCACCGCCTCCGGCCGGGACGGTCGCGCGGTCAGCTCGGACAAGAAGCTCGACGTCACGCTGGCCAGCCCCGAGGAGATGGGCGGCACCGGCGAGGGGACCAACCCCGAACAGCTCTTCGCGGCCGGCTACGCCGCCTGCTTCACGAGCGCGATGGGCGTGGTCGCCGGCAAGAAGGACCTCGACATCGCCGACGCGTCGGTGACCGCCGAGGTCGGTGTCGGCCCGGACGGCACCGGCGGCTTCGCACTCGAGGTGACACTCCGCGTCGAACTGCCGGAGAGCATCCCGGCCGACGCACGCCGCGAGCTGGTCGACGCCGCCCACCAGGTCTGCCCGTACTCCAACGCCACGCGCGGCAACATCCCGGTCGAGCTCGTCATCGAGTAAGCCCCGCCGATCCACGCGCCCCCCGGAGCCCACCCGCTTGGGTTCGGGGGCGTTTCACGCTTCCTTCATCCCGGCGCCGCCGTACGGGTCACGAGACCTGGTCGGCGGTACGACGCGAGACGCGGAAGACGCGGACGACCTCGCTCATCCGGTCGGTCGAGATCTCCTCGGCGCGGTCGCCGTACGCTCCGCGCCCGGCCCGGCGCAGCACCCAGCGTGGCACCGGCCCGGCCGACCGGTTGGCCGCGTGCCAGCGCTCGGTCAGCTCGCCGAGGCCCTGCCGCGCCTGCGCGAACGTGTGACCGGGCAGATCCACCTGCCGCGACTGCCGCGCGGCGGTCTCGGCCGACTGGTAAGCCTTGGCGGCCTCGACGGCCTGGCTCTCCCTGCGCGCCGGGCCGACCATGCTGATGATCGTGGTGAGCATCGCGGCGACCAGGGCGAGAGCGCCGGCGACGATCGGGAACCGGTTCCCGGCGAGCACCACGCTCCCCGCCACCCCGGCCGCGACCACCGCGCACGACCCGAGCCCCAGGTTGATGAACCGCCAAAGGCTAACGGTCTCCGACTGCGCCCGCGCCGCGCGCGAGCAGATCTCCTCGATCCGGCAGAACTCGGCCGCGACCGCCACACGCCACGTGGGTTCGATCCCGCCGAACAGCTCCTTCTCGGCCATGGGGCATCTCCGATCACCTAGCCGACGATGTGCCAGATGATTCAGCGGTCGCCCGCCGGCCGTGGCCCCGACAACGCAAATGAGGAACCCCCTTGACCGACGTATTGGCCGGCCCGCCGCCGAGTCCGTACTGTCACACCTTCGTACGGTGAAAGTTGAGGTAGGACCGCGAGGGAGTCGGCCCCCGCTGATCCTGGTACCGCGACCCGTGGTGCGCCGACCCGTACGGGTGCTCGACGGGGGAACTGGTCCGGAACAGGCACATCTGCCCGATCTTCATGCCGGGCCAGAGCTTGATCGGCAGAGTGGCCACATTCGACAGCTCGAGCGTGACGTGCCCGGAGAACCCAGGATCGATCCACCCGGCGGTCGAGTGCGTGAGCAGTCCAAGCCGCCCGAGAGAGGACTTCCCCTCCAACCGCGCCGCGAGATCGCCCGGCAACCCGAAGATCTCGTACGTGGAGGCGAGCACGAACTCCCCGGGATGAAGGATGAACGCCTGCTCAGAGTCAACCTCGATGAGCCGCGTGAGGTCAGGCTGCTCGACGGCGGGGTCGATGTGGGGGTAACGGTGATTTTCAAACACCCTGAAGTACCGATCCAGCCGTACATCGACGCTGGACGGCTGAACCATCGCAGAGTCGTACGGGTCGATCTTCATACGCCCGGACTCGATCTCGGCCCGGAGATCACGATCGGAGAGCAGCACAGGGTGAAACTACCGGTTACAGCGATGCAGGGTGCACCACCGCGCAGGACCGTGCCACAGAGATGAGAGCTTCCGGTACCATGTGCGAACGGCCCACGGGCCCCTGCGGGTGTAGTTCAATGGTAGAACTCCAGCTTCCCAAGCTGGTAGTGCGGGTTCGATTCCCGTCACCCGCTCAGATGCCGAAAGCCCAGGCCAGGGACATGATCCCCAACCTGGGCTTTGATCTTGATAGGGCACGTGACCGGCCGCCGGGCAATTAGACAACGGGCACCAGATCCCCCGCCGCACCGCCGTCGTCCTGGTCGTCGCCGCCATCGGGAGTGTTGCGAGTCTCCTTCAGGAGCGCGTCCAGCCCTTCCGCCACCTTCCGGTCAGCCTTGTTCGAGGCGTGCTGATAGATCAACGCGGCCCGCTCGTTGTCATGCCCCATGCGCGCCATCAGGTTCCGGAGCGAGACGCCCATGTCGGCCGTCAGGGTGTTGCCCGTGTGACGGAGATCGTGGAAATGCAGGCCGGGCATCCCCAGCGCGGACACCACGTGAATCCACCGGGTGATCTTGTTGAAGTTGCTTCGCCGCAGCGGTCCGCCCTTGATTCCGGAGAAGACGAGTGCGTCCTCATCAGGCTTGGTGAACTTGTTCAGGTGAGCTCTGATGTCCGGAATGATCGACGCCGGGATGTTCACCGTCCGCCGGCCAGCGCGGGACTTGGGCGGACCGAGAAGCATCTTCCCGTTGTCCTGCTCTGTGTAGGCGAAACGGACGCGGACGCTCCCGGCGTCTAGATCGATATCCCGCCGCTTGAGCGCGGTCACTTCTCCCCACCGCAGGCTCGCGAAGGCGGCCAGCAGTACGAGCCCCCGGTACCGGTCATCGTGCGTCGTGTCGGCCTTCCCCGTCTCGGCCAGGTCCCACAGCGCACGGGCAGCAGCCGCCGAGTGGAGAAGGTCTCCGGGCACCCCGACCACATCCGGACCGTTCAGAGGCACTGGTGGCCTGTTCTCCGGGATAGTGGGACGACGACGCAGACTTGGCCAGATGGGCAGCATCTGTCATGGGTCCGGGACGGCTCGAGATGCGCTGCGATCAAGACCCGACCGACCTGCGAGTCGGCTGCGGGAGATCTCGGGACTCTGCCGAATTTCGCTGTATTGGATCAAGGCGACGGCGCTCCGCGCCGCCGCAGGCCGCCCGCTCCGGCACGCCCTACGGGCGTGCGGCGTGGGCGCCGGTCCCTCCGGCCGTGCCGATCGGGCGGCCCAACGAAGCGAAGACCCCCGCGGCAACGCATCACCAAGACCCGCCACCGAGACCTTCAACATCGACACCGACCGCCCTATCGTGACGGCCATGGTCACCACCCCCGAGGCGCGCATGAAGCACTGGCAGCGCTGCATCCGCGACCAGCCCAAATGGCCATTTCACGTGCCAACCCGCTGCACCGATCCCCGGGACATCAAGGCATTGGCCGAACACCTGCAGCACGTCCACGGCGTAGGCCCGGCGTACCTGACCGGCTGGTACCCATCGATCTACACCTGGGAGCAGCTGCTCGCCCGCCACCAGCACCATCACGACCGCAACGGCTGGGACACCCACGGCCACGCGGACATCCCCAACGTGAGCTGGCCCTGACGAGCGGCGGGAGAACTGGATCGCTCTGGTCCTGCTCGCCCTGCTGCCGTTCAATCGCCTCCGGCGGGGGCCTCAGGCTCCGGGATGGCCCGTGGTGACGGGGCTGAGCTCGGTGGGTGGTTGAGGTGGAAGCCTGGTCAGGCCGGGAGGCGTGCGCGTAGAGCCACGCCACACTAGGGACATGACGCGCGATCCCGCCCGCTACGCCGGCGGTCAGAACACACGGTGGGACCTGGCGGCCTACAGCAACCAGGATGACCATCTGTGCGGACTGTTTCCGATCGCACGTGAGCAGTTCATCCGCGTCCGGGAGCTGTTCGACTACGGCGATGACGAATGGTTCGCCAACTCCTACCCGGTACGACCGGAGCTGTGGCCCCAGGTGATCGAGATACTGTCCTGCCCACCTCCCGAGCCCGATAAGGCGTACTTCATCGAAGGCACCGCCACCGACTACTGATGCAGCGACGCCCCCGGTACGCCCAGGCCAGGGAGTCGGCTCGGGCAATTAGCGGGCAATTAGCTAGGGTGACCAGGGGTCAACAGGGGGCACTCGCGAGTACCGCCAGCCGCAGGTCAGCGACCATCGTCTCGGGGAACCAGACGATTCCCAAGCTGGTAGTGCGGGTTCGATTCCCGTCACCCGCTCCGACGACGAAGGCCCAGGTCAGAGAATTTTCCCGAACCGGGCCTTGATCGTTTTCAGGGGTCGATCAGCCCCGTCCAGCAATTAACGGCAATTAGGCCACGGGCACCAGGACGCCCGCCGCACGTCGTCGTCGCCCTCGTCGGGTCGTCGGCGTCGCGCTGAGCCTTCAGGAGTTCATCGAGGCCGTGGGCGATGGCCTGGTCCGCCTTGTTGGTGGCGTGCTGGTAGATGAGCGCGGCCCGCTCGTTGTCACGGCCCATGCGTTGCATGAGGTCTTTCGTCGTCGCGCCAGGCGAGGCGACGAGCATGTTCCCGGTAAGCCGGTCGAGTCGTCCCCCGACCGCCTGATCTAGGCGAAGACGTATTCCCCATGCTCCTCTTCCCACGCGAGCTCTTGTTCATCGACGTGAACCTCCCACTCGGCATCCGGGAGAGCGCGCCTAAGCCGCCCAAGTGCGAACCGCGTGTAAGACTCCAGTTGCGTGATCATCGGCTCCGCGCCGCAGTCACTGTGAGAGACCTTGCTGGAGCCTTCCAGAATCACTCCGGCTTCGGTCAATTCGTCCAAGTCATAGAGGGAAAGCCCCTCGCAAATCTCCGACGAGTCTGTGATATATGAAGGGATGACCCCGTCTTTTTTCCAGCCCGGCAGGCTCTTATTGAGTTTGTCGTTTAGCTTTTCGTTTTCCTCGGCGACAATCTTGGCGATCCGGTCACTCTCAGCATCGCTGAGACCGCGATCACGGCGCGCGGTGTAATAGAGCGAAACTCCCACGTCAGTCCATCCTGTGAATAGGTGTGATGGACGGTGATTTTAACCCATGGAGCGAGGGACCTAGTCGGGCATCACAGGCATGGGGGTCATGCCCGTTCCACGCGTGCCCGGTACATGCGCACCAGAGCGGACGATCAGGGTCTCGCACGGTCGCTCTCGGCGAGGTCATCGTGGCGGCGCAGGTCTGCAGCGCCGCCGCAGGCAGCCGACCATCCTGGTGGGGCACTTCCCAGCTGAGGGGCAGGTTTCATCGGTTGACCGAGTGCGCTCCTGGACTCCACCGCCCTAGCCCCCGCGAGCCGGAGCACGGCCCAGGCGGGGACGTTCGCGGCGTGCGATTAGCGTGCAACCGGCCAGGGTGAACAGGGGGCAAATAGAGGTCACCCACGGACTGCCAATACCGCAGGTAAGGCCACTGAGAGTCGGTTTCCATTAATCCCCTAGCTGGTAGTGCGGGTTCGATTCCCGTCACCCGCTAACACACCAAGAAGTCCCGGCGAGGGAGCTTGAATCCCCGACGCTGGGCTTCTCTCGTCATCGGCTCTTTTCCGCTTCCGTGCCCTTTGCGTGCCCGATCCGCCTGCAGACTGCCCTCTGCCCCATCGGGCTTCTTGCGCTTACGCGAGTGCTTCAAATCCCGCACGACCGTGCGCCTTATTTGTCGGGGGCTGGTAGAGGAGCCGAGGCAGTTCGCTGTCCTCGCCTGTCCTTGAGGTCCTTGGTCGTCGCGGTGGCCGTACGGCGGACGGTCCCGCCCGCCCGTCAGGCACGTGTCCCCGGGGCTTTCACGATTTTCGAAACGAGGATCGCCTCATCGACGATGAGCCCGCCTCCGTGCCCGGTGCCGTTGAGGCCACGCAGGGTGCGATCGTCGCCCTTGACGATCCGCCGGCCGACGTAGGCATAAGTCGTAGGGTCGATAAGAATCGAATTTTTGTACCCTGCCGCGATCCGATAGAGACTAAGAACTCGACGCCCCGCGATATCCTTCGTGCGTTCCAGGTGGACCACCTTCAGCCGGGCCAAGACGCCGTAGAGAGTCGCGTTCAGCTTGGGTGGGAGTGTGGTGTAGTTCTCCATGAGGGCCATCACGAAGGTGAACACCGCGCCCTCCTTCCCGTCGGGATAGCCCGGCCCGGCGCTGCGCCGCAACATACTGAACAGCGTGTCGGGGTCGGACGGCAGCGAGTTCAGGTATGCGTAAGTGATCTTCGGCCAGCCGAGGGGGTTGCCGACCCCGCCGTGCGTGCTGGTCACCTGGGTCCGGCCCTTCTTTACGGTGGCGACGTAAAGCCGGTCGACCCTGGTCCATGCCTCTTTGGTCTGATGTGAGCCGCGCTGCTGGACCGCCCCGTCCCGCAGCGAGCCGTAGGAGGTCGTGGACTCCTTCTTCTCATAGATCCAGGCGGTTGGCCCGGGGACGGGAGCCTTTCGCGCGAGGGTGATGGCATTGGCCGCTAGAGTCATCGGGCTCGTGACCGTCTTCAGCGACGAGGATGACGTGACCGGGACTCTGTTGGGCGGCGCGTGCCGCTCGTCGGCGGAGGTCACCACCACCGCCACCGCGCCGGCCGCGACCGCAGCGGCCAACACCCCACTGATCAGAATCGGCCGTCGACGGGACCGACGGGCGGGAGCCGACGGTCCCCCCGCGATCTCGGCCAGCAGGGCGCGGAACGCCGCCGGGTACGAGGTACTGGGTCGTACGTCCTCGCGCATCTCGGCGAGAAGCCTCATCTCGTCCATGAACAGTCGTCCCTTTCGTGGTTGTGGAGGGCGGCGCGGAGCTTCGTGCGGGCTCGGTTGAGCCGGGACCGAGCGGTGCCCTGGGGGATGCTGAGGACCTCGGCGACCTCGTCGATCGTCAGTCCTGCCCAAGCGATGAGCAGCAGGACGTCACGCTGCTGCGCATCCAGGCGCGCGAGAACGGGTGCCAGCAGCCGAGAGGTAGCGGCCGCCGCGACCTGACCATTGACCTGGTCGGCGAAGGATTCGGCCAGCGCCGGATCGACGCCGGTCCGCTCCAGCGCCCGAAGCGCCCGGACCTCGTCCCGCCGGTGGCGCCGTATCACGTTGGTGGCGATCCCGTAGAGCCAGGGCCGCGCGTCCCGATGGCCGCGATCGTAGGAGTCACGCCGCCGGAACGCGACGAGGAACGTCTCTGCGACGATGTCCTCCGCGGGCCCGGGCCCGACCCGCCGCGTAACATAGCGCCCGATCTCTCTCGAATGCCGTTGGAAGAGCTCGGCGAACGCCTCCGGATCCGTACGCGAGTGGTCGACGACATGGGAGTCGTCGACCAGCGCCCTTTCGTTGGGTGATCGCGGCCTCGCCTGGTTCATATGCGCACCTTTCCTCGGGCTCTCCTACACCCCCTCCTTGTCCGCCACCGCCCAGATGTGTCCCGACCTGGCCGACAATGGCGGGCAGATCACCGGCCGCTACATCAAAGCCGCTGCCGTCGACGTGCTATTCGAGCGGATCTGCGTAGCCTCCACATCAGCGTCAACGGGCACGTCGTGCGCACCCTGGCCTCCCGGCTGCGGCCCGAGGACCTACGACACCTGGCCATACGCGGCACCCCGCCGGCCGGGCCGCCACCAGCAAAGCCGCGTTACGGCGGCGCGACGGCACGCGCCTCCTGCCCGAGGATGGGCGGTGGAGATCAAGGACGGCGAGGTCAGCATGGCCGGTACCACGCACCTGGTCAGGCCGAGCGCCTTCTGACGACAAGACGCAACCAAGTCCTGAGAGCCCCACATTCACACAGGTGGTTCCGCCGACGGACTCGCACCTGGTCACCGAGCTCGCGCACGTGCTCTTGATCGTTTTCAGGATCCGATCTGCTCCGCGGCAGAGTCGATCGCGTGGACGGGCCGCCCGGCCGGTGCGGCGCGTCGTGGGCTCGTGGGCTCGTGCGTGGAGAGTATTCTCGCCGGCGGGTGCGGGGTCTACTCCTCTTGATCGGAGCGTCATGATTTCACTGCCGCCTCTCACGCTCGAACTGTTCCACGAGGCGGCCACGGAGTTCGGAAATGCGCTTGGGGTGACGCCCCTTCCGGAACTCTACGGGGCGACTGACGGCAAGGCGGTTGGCACCAAGGTCGAGAGCCTGTTCAAGGCATACCTGAGAGAGCGCTACGACCTGGAGGTCGGCAACGCGGCCAACGGGTTGGACTTTCCGTCTCTCGATACCGATCTCAAGGTCACTTCGCTGAGGCAGCCGCAGTCCTCCTGCCCGTTCAAGGCGGCTACCCAGAAGATCTATGGGCTCGGGTACAACCTGCTGGTCATCGTCTACGTCAAGCGGGATGAGGTTGCGGAGCGTGCCGCCTATCTCGACATCGAACACGTTGTGTTCATCGACAAGGAGCGGACCGGCGACTTCACGTTGACGAAGCAGATCCGTGGAATCGTCGAGCACATCGGCGTCGATCCGGGTGGTCGCGAGGGTGTTATCGAAGAGCTTGACGCGCTGCTACAGGACAAGAATGTGCCGCTCGATGAGGTAAGCCGCCGACAGCTCGCCGAGCGAATAGTGGATGATGTACCTCAGCAGGGGGTCTTGACGGTCTCCAACGCTCTCCAGTGGAGGCTTCAGTACTCGCGGGCGATCAACACCGCGATTGCCGGCGGTCTCGCGCCGCAGGTGGTGGATCTGCGTGCCTAACAACGAACATGGCGACTTTCAGACTCCGCTGGCACTTGCGCTTCAGTGTCTACAGGTCCTTGGATTGCCGGAGGACGCGCGGGTGCTGGAGCCGACCTGTGGGCTCGGCTCGTTTCTTGAGGCCAGTGCGATCCTGAGCCCTTCCAGTGAGCGGATCGGGCTGGAGCTGCAAAGCAAGTATGCGGCTCAGGCGGCCAAATGGGGCAGTATCCAGATTCGCAACATCTTCCGGACCCGGCTGCCTGACGAGGTATTTTGGGCTACGAACGGGCGATTCTTCGTGGTTGGCAATCCGCCGTGGGTCACATCGGCGGAGCTCAACCGAATGGATTCGGCGAATCTCCCACCCAAGGAGAATTTCAAAGGCGCGAAGGGTTTGGACGCCCTGCTCGGTTCGTCGAACTTCGACGTCTGCGAGTACATCATCCTGAAGGTCCTCAACGAGTACCGCGCCGAGCCCTTCACCATGGGAATGCTCTGCAAGACCCAAGTGGCGCGCAACGTGATCGCCTACGCCGCGTCGGCGTCGATCCCCATCGCCAGGTCGGCGGTCTACCGCATTGACGCGATGAAGTGGTTCGACGCGGGGGTTGATGCTTGCTGGTTCACGGTGACGGTGGATCCCCGGGCGAGAATGGACTTCACGACAGCGGTTCATGCGGACGTGTTCGCCCCGGAGCAGCCGGCACTGAGCCGGTTCGGCGTGATCGACGGCCTCATGGTCTCCGATGTCGGACGCTATGATTCGGTCAAGATCGCTGATGGGGCATGCCCCTATGAGTGGCGTTCGGGACTGAAGCATGACGCCTCGAGCGTTTTCGAGTTGGTGGCCGCCCCGCGGCCGACGACGAAGGCGGGGATTGCGCTCGATCTCGAATCGGAGTTCGTCTATCCCTTCCTGAAGAGCACTGACATCTTCCGTGGCAGGCACCGCGTGCTGTCAAAGTGGGTGATCGTGCCACAGAAGACGTTCGGCGCGGACACTGAAGGGCTACGGCATACCGCTCCGAAACTGTGGGCCTACCTGAATGCGAACTCGGCGGCGCTGGACGGCAGGAAGTCATCCATCTACAAGAATCGGGCGAGATTCTCGATCTTCGGCCATGGAAAGTACACGTTCGCGCCGTACAAGGTGGCGATCTCGGGGCTGCACAAAGAGCCCAGGTTTCAACTGGTCGCCCCGCTGAACGGGCAGCCGGTCGCGCTGGATGACACGTGCTACTTCCTGCCCTTCACGGACGGGACGGAAGCCGCCGTCGTCACTGCGATGCTCAGCAGCGACCAATGCACCGACCTGATCGAGTCGCTGGTCTTCTGGGATTCCAAGCGTCCGATCACCAAGAAGTTGCTTGCGAGAATCGACCTCAACAAACTGCCCGTTGACGCGGACTCGACGCTGCGTTCCGCCGCCAAGATCGCGGCAGAGGCCGAGCTTCCTTTCGACAGTGCTCGCGCCGCGCAGCTTCTCGGGAATCCTGGTGCCATCGGCGCGCCTGGTGGATCGTTGTTCTGAGGCGGACCGTGCCCGTCAGGCGACCGTGTGCGCATGCCGACCGGAAGCTCGCCGTCGAGGATTGGGACACATCGTCACTCAGCGTATATTTCGCCCGCGAATGGCTGCGCAGCGTGTCCAGGCGACAACGGAGACAGTAATTCACGGGGCTAGGGGTGGCTAAGTTGGCGCAAAAGGCGGTAGCGTCTGACGCGACGCGTTACTAGCTGATTCGGTTGTCGTAAGTCGTAGTGACCTTCGTCACACGGATCGGCTGGAACGTTCGGCGGCGCCATCCCAATCCCCGCTCCCCCCGGGATGGCGCCGCCAAAGTCATTTCCGGCCCCTACTCAGCGGCGGCCACCGGCTCGGGCTGCGGCTCAGGGCCGCCCTTGATGGAGCGGATCAGCAGCTGGGACACGTCGACCACCTCAAGTGAGTCGCGGGCGTCGCCCGAGGACTTCTTCTCGTTGATCGCATCACCCAGCATGACCAGGCAGAACGGGCAGGCCGTCGACACGGTGTCCGGGTCGGTCTCCAGCGCCTCGTCCACGCGCTCGGTGTTGATGCGCTTGCCGATGCGCTCTTCCATCCACATCCGTGCGCCGCCGGCGCCGCAGCAGAAGCCGCGGTCCTTGCAGCGGTGCATCTCCTGCGTCTGCACGCCCGGGACCTTGGCCATGATGTCGCGGGGCTGGGAGTAGACCTTGTTGTGGCGGCCCAGGAAGCACGGGTCGTGGTAGGTGATCTTCTCTTCGATCGGCGTGACCGGCGTAAGCCGGCCCGTCTCGACCAGGTGGGACAGCAGCTGGGTGTGGTGCACCACCTCGTACGTGCCGCCGAGCTGCGGGTATTCGTTGGCGAGCGTGTTGAAGCAGTGGGGGCAGGTCGCGACGATCTTCTTGACGCCCGCGTCGTTGAGCGTCTCGACGTTCTGCTGGGCGAGCATCTGGAAGATGAACTCCATGCCCAGCCGCCGCGCCGGGTCGCCCGTGCACGCCTCCATCGGGCCGAGCACCGCGAACTTGACGCCCGCGATGTGCAGCAGCTCCGCGACCGCCTTCGTCGTCTTCTTGGCGCGATCCTCCAAGGCACCCGCGCAGCCCACCCAGAACAGATATTCGGTGTCCTCGGGCATCGTGTCCTCGACGAGCGGCACCTCGATGGGTGGATCGAGACTGGCGAGCTCCTCGATCCAGTCGGCGCGCTTCATCTCGGACATGCCCCAGGGGTTGCCCTTGTTCTCCAGGTTCTTCAGCATCGTGCCGGCCTCGGACGGGAAGCTCGACTCGATCATCACCTGGTAGCGGCGCATGTCCACGATGTGGTCGATGTGCTCGATGTCGACCGGGCACTGCTCGACGCAGGCGCCGCAGTTGGTGCAGGACCACAGCACGTCGGGATCGATGACGCCCATCGCGGCGGCGTCGCCGACGAGCGGGCGGCCGGCCTCCTTGAGCACGTCCTCCGGGAGACCGTCCCGGTCGTCCTCGGCGGCCAGGATGTACGGCGCCTTGGCCAGCGCGTGGTCGCGCAGATCCATGATCAGCGTCTTGGGCGACAGCGGCTTGCCGGTGTTCCACGCGGGGCACTGCGACTGGCAGCGGCCGCACTCGGTGCAGGAGGCGAAGTCGAGGAAGCCCTTCCAGGTGAAGTCCTCGATCTTGCCGCGGCCGAAGGTGTCCTCGTCGGGGTCGGCCTCCTCGAAGTCGATCGGCTTGCCGTCGCTCATCATCGGCTGCACCGCGCCGAGGCCGTCCGGGCGGCGCTTGAACATGACGTTGAGCGGTGCCAGGAAGATGTGCAGGTGCTTGGAGTTCAGCACGATGATCAGGAAGACCAGCATCACGCCGATGTGCAGCAGCAGGCCGACGGACTCCAGTGCCTCGTTCGTCCCGTGGCCGAGCGGCTTGAGCGCGCTGCCGACGAGGTGGGACATGAACGCACCGTCGCCGTACGGGAAGTTGCCCGTGGCGACGCCGGACCCGCGGAACAGGAACATCGTCCACACGACGTTGAAGATCATGAACAGGACCAGCCACGCGCCGCCGAGGTGCGAGCCCTTGAAGCGCGAGCCGCGGTCGAGGCGTGCCGGGGAGTTCTTGAGCCGGATGATCGCGAAGACGACCAGGCCGAGGAAGGCGGCGACCGCGATGAAGTCCTGCAGGAACCCGAGCGCGTCCCACTTGCCGACCAGCGGAATGTGGAAGTCAAGGCCGGTGAGCAGCGCGCCGTACGCCTCGAGGTAGACGGTGATGAGGATGATGAACGCCCACATCACGAACAGGTGCGCGAGGCCGGGCACGGTCCACTTGAGCAGCTTGCGCTGCCCGAGGACCTCGACGACCTGGCCCTTGACGTCCTCGCCGACGTTGTCCCTCGCCGAGGCGGCGCGGTCGGGCGCGGGCTGGCCGCTCATCGCCAAGCGGTAGAGGAACAGGAGCCGTCGAGCGGCGAGGGCGAGCGCGACCGCCGTGGCGGCGAGCCCGATGATCAACCTGAGAACCACTGTTTCGTCCTCCTGTGCGGCGCTGGCTGTCAGCGTATGGCCAGCGACTGACAGGCATGAGCGAGGGTTCGCATACTACCGAGCAGTAGCTTCCACGATAGGCCCGTGGTGAGCCGGATTCGGGTCTCGCCGTGTGGCGAACGTCATAGCTCCTCCGACGCGGTCACGCGGAGTCGGGCGGCCACTCCCGCGCAGGTGAGGCCCTGCCCCCACTGCGACGGGAGCGGCCTGCGCGCGTCGCGCCTCCCGCGTGAGCACCGCCCCGAGCGCCCGGCCTCGTTCACGTGCGAGCCCATGTCCAGATCCCCCCATTACCTCCCACATGAGTAAATGGAGGTCTACGACCTGATACGTAACGACATATCAGCATTCGCTTGAGCCGCCTTGCCGACACGGCCCCGAGATCTGGGCCCGGTGATGTCTGGGGGACGCGAGTGAAGGACGCGCCGATCAAGGGGTGGGCGGCGGCCGTCGCCGCCGCCCTGATGGTGGGTACCGGGGCCGTGCACGCGGCTCCGGCCCACGCGGCGCGGCCGCACGTCGCATACGAGGCGCTCGCGCTGCCGCGGTCGTACCGGCTGAAGCTGCACGGCCAGTACCAGACGACGAACTACTACTGCGTCCCCGCCTCGACCTCGATGAGCCTGTCGACGTTCGGCGTGAAGGCCACGCAGGCGGATCTGGCCAAGAGGATGCGGACGACCACGAAGGGCACCGGCGGCGACGTCGCGGCCGCGGTCATGGACGGCTACATCCATCCGCGGCGGTACGACGACCGGATCGTCGGCGACGTGGTCGGCCACCCCGAGATCCTGATGCAGCGCATCTCCTACGACGTCGGCTCCCTCCGCCGTGCGCCGATCATCCAGGTGTGGATGGAACGGCTCCCCTGGAACCAGGGCAAGGTCCAGGGACAGGCGATCGGCCACGCGATCATCGCGTACGGCTACGACCAGCAGGCCGGCACGATCACCGTCTTCGACCCCTGGCGGCCGACCGGCGGCACCCACACGCTGTCCGCGAGTTCCCTGGCCACGGCCCTCCAGAGCGGCGCCGGCATGCACTACATCTCGCGCCGGTGACCTAGGACCCACGACAGCCGGGAACAAACCGGGGGACCGTGCTCGTTGTGCAAGTCAGTAAAGTTGAGCGACAGCGACTCAAGTCATTTGACACACAGCAGAGGCTCAGGCACTCTTGCGTCTGCTGAACGCAAGCTTCATCGAAAGAGCATGGTCGGAGGAACCAAGTCATGGCACGAGCGGTCGGTATCGACCTCGGGACGACCAACTCGGTCGTCGCAGTCCTGGAGGGTGGCGAGCCCACCGTCATCGCCAACGCGGAGGGCGTCGAGGACCACGCCGTCCGTCGTCGCCTTCGCCAAGAACGGCGAGGTGCTCGTCGGTGAGGTCGCCAAGCGTCAGGCGGTGACCAACGTCGACCGCACCATCCGGTCGGTCAAGCGCGAGATGGGCACCGACTGGAAGACCAAGATCGACGGCAAGGACTTCACGCCGCAGCAGATCAGCGCGTTCGTGCTGCAGAAGCTCAAGCGCGACGCCGAGGCCTACCTCGGCGAGAACGTCACCGACGCGGTCATCACCGTTCCGGCGTACTTCTCCGACCACCAGCGGCAGGCCACCAAGGAGGCCGGCCAGATCGCCGGGCTCAACGTCCTGCGGATCATCAACGAGCCGACCGCCGCCGCGCTCGCCTACGGCCTGGACAAGGAGGGCGAGGCCAGACCATCCTGGTCTTCGACCTCGGTGGCGGCACCTTCGACGTGTCCCTGCTGGAGATCGGCGACGGCGTCGTCGAGGTGAAGGCGACCAGCGGCGACAACCACCTCGGTGGCGACGACTGGGACCAGAAGGTCGTCGACTGGCTGGTCACCAAGTTCAAGAACGCCCACGGCGTCGACCTGGCGCAAGGACAAGATGGCGCTGCAGCGCCTGCGCGAGGCCGCGGAGAAGGCCAAGATCGAGCTGTCCAGCTCCTCGGAGACGACCATCAACCTGCCGTACATCACGGCAGTCCTCTGAGGGCCCGCTGCACCTGGACGAGAAGCTCACCCGGGCCGAGTTCCAGAAGATGACCGCCGACCTGCTCGACCGCCGCAAGGCACCGTTCCAGCAGGTGGTCAAGGACGCGGGCATCAACGTGGCGAGACATCGACCACGTCGTGCTCGTCGGCGGCTCGACCCGCATGCCCGCCGTCGCCGACCTGGTCAAGGAGCTGACCGGCGGCCAGGAGCCCAACAAGGGCGTCAACCCGGACGAGGTCGTCGCCGTCGGCGCCGCCTTGCAGGCCGGTGTGCTGAAGGGCGAGGTCAAGGACGTCCTGCTGCTCGACGTGACCCCGCTGAGCCTGGGCATCGAGACCAAGGGCGGCATCTTCACCAAGATCATCGAGCGGAACACCACGATCCCGACCAAGCGGTCCGAGGTCTTCACCACCGCCGATGACAACCAGCCGTCCGTGGAGATCCAGGTCTACCAGGGCGAGCGCGAGATCGCGGCGTACAACAAGTAGCTCGGCAACTTCGAGCTGACCGGCCTGCCGCCGGCGCCGCGCGGCGTACCGCAGATCGAGGTCACCTTCGACATCGACGCCAACGGCATCGTGCACGTCGGCGCGAAGGACCTCGGCACCGGCAAGGAGCAGTCGATGACGATCACGGGCGGCTCGGCGCTGCCGAAGGACGACATCGACCAGATGATGCGCGAGGCCGAGCAGTACGCCGAGGAGGACCGCAAGCGCCGCGAGGAGGCCGAGACCCGCAACAACGCCGACACGCTCGTCTACTCGACCGAGAAGTTCCTCGGCGAGAACGACGAGAAGGTCCCGGCCGAGGTCAAGGCCGAGGTGCAGACGGCGCTCGCTGAGGTGAAGAAGACCCTCGAGGGCACCGACGTCGACGCGATCAGTACGGCGTCGGAGCAGCTCGCGCAGGTCAGCCAGAAGATGGGCGCCGCGATGTACGCGCAGAACCAGCCCGGCGAGGAGGCACCCCAGGGCGCCACCGCCGAGGACGGCGCGGCACAGGAGGACGAGGTCGTCGACGCCGAGATCGTGGACGACGAGAAGGACAAGCGCGAAGGCGGGGCGGCGTGAGCCGCAGTCCCTTTCGGCAGCCGCCAGAGGAGGAAGCGTGACCGAGCGTCGTGAAGACGCCGAGGAGCGCGAGGGCCCGGTGATCCGCGACAAGCGGCGCATCGATCCCAAGACGGGACAGGTACGGGAGTCGGCCGAACCGGCCGTCCCGGCACCACCCCGAGCGCACCGCAGGCAGAGCGACACCGAAGAGACCGCCGACCTCAAGCAGCAGTTGGCCGAGCGCACCGCCGACCTGCAGCGGCTACAGGCGGAGTACGCCAACTACCGCCGCGTGTCGACCGCGACCGGCGAGCGTTCGCGAGCAGGCGCTCGCGACCGTGCTCACGGAGCTGCTGCCGGTGCTCGACGACATCGGGCGGGCACGCGAGCACGACGAGTTGAACGGCGGCTTCAAGCAGGTCGCCGAGCGCTTGGAGGGCACGGTCGGCAAGCTGGGCCTGCGAACCCTTCGGCACTCCGGGCGAACCGTTCGACCCGCAACGTGCACGAGGCGCTGATCCACTCCTACTCCCCCGACGTCACCGAGCCGACCGCCGTGCAGATCCTCCAGCCGGGATACGCATCGGCGAGCGGATCCTGCGGCCGGCGCGGGTGGCCGTGGCCGAGCCGGGCGGCGACGGCGACACGGAGCCGAGGAGCCCGTACGCGAGGACACCGCGCCAGACGCCGACGCCGAGGGGCCACCCGAGGCGCAGGCAGCCGACGAGGACTGAAACAGCAAGAACAAGGACGGAATGAGGTAAGGGACGCCGGTGAGCACCAAGGACTACCTGGAAAAGGACTACTACAAGGTCCTCGGCGTTCCGAAGACCGCGACCCAGGACGAGATCAAGAAGTCCTACCGCAAACTGGCCCGCCAGTTCCACCCGGACGCCAACCGGGGTGACGCGGACGCCGAGGAGAAGTTCAAGGAGATCTCCGAGGCGTACGACGTGCTGTCGGACGAGAAGAGCGCAAGGAGTACGACGAGGCGCGCAGCGCTGTTCGGCGGGGCGGCTTCCGCGCGGCGGCGGCCAGGGCGGGTTCGGGCTTCGACCTCGGCGACCTGTTCGGCAACCGGGCGGCACCACGGGCACCGGCGGGGTCCGCCGGGTGGCACGGGTGAGCGCATCGGCGACCTGTTCGGCGGCCTCTTCGGCCGCCGGCAGGCCGGCCAGCAGCGGCCGCGGCGCGGCGCCGACGTCGAGTCGGAGGTCACCTTGACCTTCGTCGAGGCGCTCGACGGCGCGCACCGTGCCGCTCCGCCTGACCAGTGAGGCGGCCTGCCCGACCTGCCGGGGCACCGGTGCCAAGGCCGGCACGGTCCCCCGGGTCTGCCCGCGCTGTGAGGGCACCGGGCAGGACGAGCCGCAACGCCGGCGGGTTCGCCTTCTCCGAGCCGTGCCGCGAGTGCCACGGCCGCGGGCTGGTCGTCGACGAGCCGTGCACCACCTGCTACGGCAGCGGCCGCGCGCAGAGCACCCGTACGATCCAGGCGCGCATCCCGGCCGGGGTGGCCGACGAGCAGCGGATCCGGCTGAAGGGCAAGGGCGCGCCGGGAGAGCACGGCGGACCAGCCGGCGACCTGTACGTCCTGGTGCACGTCAAGCCGCACAAGGTGTTCGGGCGCGAAGGGCGACAACCTGACGTTGAAGGTGCCGGTCACCTTCCCGGAGGCCGCTCTCGGCGCGGAGATCAAGGTGCCGGTGCACCGAGGTCAGCCGAAGACCGTGCGGATCGCGCCGGGCACGGCCAACGGGCGGGTCCTGCGCGTACGCGGCCAGGGTGCGGCACGCCGCGACGGCACACGCGGCGACCTGCTCGTCACGGTCGACGTGCAGGTGCCCACCGAGATCGACGAGACGACGCGCGAGGCACTGGAGAAGATCAGCGGGTCGCTCGGCGGCGACGACCTGCGCAGCGAGCTGCTGCGGCTGGCACGAGAGGAGTGATCGGCACATGACACCCTTCGGCGACGACAGCCCGGTCTACGTCATCTCGGTGGCCGCCGAGCTGTCCGGGCTGCACCCGCAGACGCTGCGCACGTACGACCGGATCGGCCTGGTCTCACCGGGCCGTGCGTCCGGCCGGGGGCGGCGCTACTCCATGCGGGACATCGTCCTGCTGCGGGAGATCCAGCGGCTGTCGCAGGACGAGGGCGTCAACCTCGCCGGTATCAAGCAGATCCTCGATCTCCAGCGCGAGGCCGACGCCCTGCGGGCCGAGGTCGTACGGCTGCGGGGGTTGGTCGAGGAGCTGGGCAACGAGCTGGAGTCCACCCGTGCGGTGGCGGCGCGGCTCTCCCGGTTGAAGAACACCCCCGAGAGGACGACGGGCGGCGCCGAACTGGTGCCGATCCGGCAGACCAGTGTTGTGGTGTGGCGGGCACGTGGAGGAGGACTAGATGGACTACAAACTGACCCAGAAGAGTCAGGAGGCGGTCTCCACCGCCGTACGCCGGGCGGCGACCGAAGGACATCCCCAGGTCGAGCCGGCTCACCTGCTCGTCGCGCTGCTGTCGCAGGGCGACGGCACGGCGGTTCCCCTGCTGGAGGCCGTGGGCGCCGACCCGCAGGCGCTGCGCCGTCGGGCCGAGGAGCAGATCGCCGCGCTGCCGAAGGCGGCCGGTTCCACGGTCGGCGCGCCGCAGACGTCGCGGCCGCTGCTGGTCGTGTTGAACACCGCGGCCAACCGCGCCAAGCAGCTCGAGGACGAATACGTCTCCACCGAGCATCTGCTGGTCGGGCTGGCCTCGGACGGCGGCCCGATGGCGACGCTGCTGCGCGGGGTCGGCGCGACGCCGGACGCGCTGCTCGAGGCGTTCGAGAAGGTGCGCGGGCACGCGCGCGTGACGAGTGAGAACCCCGAAGAGACCTACCAGGCGCTGGAGAAGTACGGCGTCGACCTGACCGTGCAGGCGCGCGACGGCAAGCTCGACCCGGTGATCGGCCGCGACGCCGAGATCCGCCGCGTCGTGCAGGTGCTGTCGCGCCGTACGAAGAACAACCCGGTGCTGATCGGCGAGCCCGGCGTGGGCAAGACGGCGGTGGTGGAGGGCCTGGCGCAGCGAATCGTGGCGGGCGACGTGCCGGAGACGCTGAAGAACAAGCAGTTGGTCTCGCTGGACCTCGCCGCGATGGTGGCGGGCGCGAAGTTCCGCGGGGAGTTCGAGGAGCGCCTCAAGGCGGTGCTCAACGAGATCAAGAAGAGTGACGGCCGGATCGTCACCTTCATCGACGAGCTGCACACCGTGGTCGGCGCGGGTGCCGCCGAGGGCTCGATGGACGCGGGCAACATGCTCAAGCCCATGCTGGCCCGCGGCGAGCTGCGCATGATCGGCGCGACCACGCTGGACGAATACCGCGAGCGGATCGAGAAGGACCCCGCGCTGGAGCGCCGGTTCCAGCAGGTGCTGGTCGGTGAGCCGTCGGTGGAGGACAGCATCGCGATCCTGCGCGGGCTCAAGGGCCGGTACGAGGCGCACCACCAGGTGCAGATCTCCGACGCGGCGCTGGTCGCCGCCGCCGCGCTGTCCGACCGCTACATCACCGCGCGGTTCCTGCCGGACAAGGCCATCGACCTGGTGGACGAGGCCGCCTCGCGGCTGCGCATGGAGATCGACTCGCGGCCCGTCGAGATCGACGAGTTGCAGCGTTCGGTCGACCGGCTCACGATGGAGGAGCTGGCGCTGGAGAAGGAGTCCGACGACGCCTCCCGGCAGCGCCTCTCGCGCCTCCAGGCCGAGCTGGCCGACAAGAAGGAGCAGCTCAACGGCCTGGTCGGCCGCTGGGAGCACGAGAAGGCCGGCCTCAACAAGGTCGGCGAGCTGAAGAAGCACATCGATGACCTGCGCGGCCAGGCCGAACGCGCCCAGCGCGACGGCGACCTGGAGAACTCCGCACGCCTGATGTACGGCGAGATCCCGGTGCTCGAGAAGCAGCTCGCCGAGGCCGCCGAGGCGGCGGAGAACCGCGACGCGATGGTCAAGGAGGAGGTCGGCGCCGACGACGTGGCCGAGGTCGTGTCGTCGTGGACCGGCGTCCCCGTTGGCCGGCTGCTGGAGGGCGAGACCAGCAAACTGCTCCGCATGGAGGAGGAACTGGGCCGCCGTCTGATCGGGCAACGCGACGCCGTCGCGGCCGTCTCCGGCGCCGTACGACGGGCGCGTGCGGGCGTGTCCGACCCCGACCGGCCGACCGGTTCGTTCCTGTTCCTCGGCCCGACCGGCGTCGGCAAGACCGAGCTGGCCAAGGCGCTCGCGGACTTCCTGTTCGACGACGAGCGCGCCACGATCCGCATCGACATGAGCGAGTACGGCGAGAAGCACTCGGTCGCGCGCCTCGTGGGCGCGCCTCCCGGCTACATCGGCTACGAGGAGGGCGGCCAGCTCACCGAGGCGGTACGGCGCCGGCCGTACTGCGTGGTGCTGCTGGACGAGGTCGAGAAGGCCCATCCGGAGGTCTTCGACGTGCTGCTCCAGGTGCTGGACGACGGGCGGCTGACCGACGGCCAGGGCCGTACGGTCGACTTCCGCAACACGATCCTGATCATGACGTCGAACCTCGGCTCGCAGTTCCTGGTCGACCCGGCCCTCGACAACGACGCGCGGCGCGAGGCCGTGCTGACGGCCGTACGCGGCAACTTCAAGCCGGAGTTCCTCAACCGGCTCGACGATGTGATCATCTTCGACCCGCTGTCGACGGAGGAGCTGACGAAGATCGTCGACCTCCAGGTGGAACGGATGGCCAAGCGCCTGTCCGACCGCCGCCTGACGCTCACGGTGACCGAAGCGGCACGGGAGTGGCTGGCGGTAACCGGCTTCGACCCGGCGTACGGCGCACGCCCGCTGCGGCGGCTCGTGCAGAGCGCCATCGGCGACCAACTCGCCCGCGCGCTGCTCTCTGGGGAGATCCGCGACGGCGACGAGGTCGTCGTGGACGCCGACGACGCGGCCGACACGCTGACCGTCAAGCCGAGCGTCCCGACCGCCTGACGTGCATTGTCGGGGCCTCACGACGATGCGTGAGGCCCTGGAGGAGTAGACGCCGGGGGCGGTTTTGGCGTAGTTGATAGATCTATGACAAGACTCTTGGTCGGCCCTCTGCTCCGGCACGTCGGCCCCGACACGGCGGCGATCTGGCTCGAGACCGACCAGCCTTGCGACGTGCGGATCCTCGACACGACGACGCCCACGTTCACCGTTAACGGGCACCACTACGCGCTGGCGCAGATCGAGGACCTGGCTCCCGGGTCCGACACCGAGTACGAGGTCGCGCTCGACGGCGAGAAGGTGTGGCCCGAGCGCGGCACGCCGCCCAGCCGGATACGGGTACCGGCGGCCGGCGAGTCGCTGCGGTTCACGTTCGGGTCCTGCCGGGTCGCGCCCGGTGAGGACAAGGTCAACGGGCCCGACGTCCTCGGCGCGTACGCGCGGCGGCTCGCGGCCGGGCACGAGTGGCCGGATGTGCTGCTGATGGTCGGCGATCAGGTGTACGCGGACGAGACCGGGCCGGAGATGCAGGAGTTCATCAAGGGCCGCCGGGACACCTCCGAGCCACCGGGCCTGGAGATCGCCGACTACGAGGAGTACGCCAAGCTCTACCAGCTCGCCTGGACCGACGACTCGATGGTGCGGTGGCTGCTGTCCACCGTGCCGACGCTCATGGTCTTCGACGACCACGACATCCGGGACGACTGGAACACCTCAGACGTCTGGCTGCGCGACATCCGGGCGCTGCCGTGGTGGCATGACCGGATCACCGGCGGGCTGGGCGCGTACTGGGTGTACCAGCACCTGGGCAACATGTCCGCGGCCAAGCGTGCCAAGGACCCGCTCTACAGCGCCGTCCTGGAGGCCGACGGCGACGCCGGGGAGCTGGTCACGGAGTTCGCCGCGCACGCCGACGAGGAGGCGGACGGCACCCGCTGGAGCTACGCGCACGACTACGGGCGCACCCGGCTGGTCGTCGTGGACAGCCGCTGCGGGCGCGTGCTGGGCGACGGCAAGCGCGCGATGCTGGACGACGACGAGCTCGCCTGGGTGCAGGACCAGTGCCGCGGCGACGTCGACCACCTGATCGTGGCCACCTCCCTGCCGTACCTGTTGCCCGCCACGATCCACCACATGGAGTCC
Source organism: uncultured Actinomycetota bacterium (assembly GCA_963799975.1). Classification (GTDB taxonomy): domain Bacteria; phylum Actinomycetota; class Actinomycetes; order Streptosporangiales; family Streptosporangiaceae; genus Actinoallomurus. The sequence continues at coordinate 198,431 of CAWCZF010000008.1, forward strand.
TTCGACGAGGCCATCGCGGGCGGAGCGTGGGGGCCGCGGATGGCGCGGCTCGGGGAGAAGCTCCGGCAGGGCGCCGACCTGGAGCACTGGGCGGCGTTCGAGAAGTCCTTCAGCGCCCTCGCCGACACCCTCCTGGAGGTCGCGCGCCGCGACGACGGGCCGCAGAGCATCACCCTGGTCTCCGGCGACGTCCACTACTCCTACCTCGCACGGGTCGCCAACACCTCGACGCCGATCTCCCAGGTCGTCTGCTCGCCGTTGCGCAACCACCTGCCGTGGAAGTACCGCATGATCCAGCGGGCGGCGTACGGGCGTCTCACGGACGGGCCGGCGCGGGCGCTGGCGCGGCTCGCGGGGGTGCCCAAGACGCGGATGCGGTGGCGCCTGAGCCACGGGCCGTGGTTCCACAACGCGGTCGCCACGCTGGAGGTCGAGGGCGACACCGCCTCCGTACGCTGGGAGGCGGTCGACCCTGGCACGAAGCTCTACGAGATCGACCGCGCGTCGCTGTCCAAGATCCCCAAGCTCTGAGCGGTCACCGGAACTGCTGGTCCGGGGCCTCGCCCGTATTCTTCAACAGCTCGTCCAGCAGCGCGTCGTACTCATCCTCCGGGCGGCGCAGGTCGAGCCGGGAGCGGTAGCGGATGCGCAGCAGGCCCTCAAGGCTGTCGGTGTCCTCGGACCGGGCCAGGTCGGCGCCTGCCGTGGACCAGTCGTGCGCGCCGACCAGCTCGCCCTGCTCATAGAGGAGTTCGGCCACCGCGCGGTAGACCTCAGGGTCGCGTGGCGACTCGGCGCGCACCTGCTCGATCAGCCCGCGCGCCTCGTCGCGGCGGTCCAGCTCGAACAGGGCGCCGGCCAGGTAGACGCGCGCGTCGCCGTAGGTGTCGCCGCCGTCGGCGAGGGCGCCGCGGAAGGACTCCGCCGCCTTCGCGTGGTCTCCCGCGTGCTGCCACTGCTCACCCGCACGCAGCAACAGGCTGGCGCGTGACACGCCGCCTGAGACCGTCTCGGCGAGCTCGACGAAACGCCGCGCCGCCGAGGCGTGGTCGCCCGTGCGGAGGGTGTCGAACTCAAGGTCATCGAGATCGTCTTCGGTCACATGCGTCACCTTCTAGACGCTACCCGGCGGACCTCCTGCGAATCTGGTCATTTCGCATCATCCCCGAGACACGTCACAGGGTTCACCGGCAGGGAAGGCCCCGCCGCGAGAAGGCTATACGCGGCGTGAGCGTTCGAGTGCGTCCCAGAACCCGCGCCTGAGCGCGTGTCGCACCTCGTCGTGCAGCAGGAAGTCGATCGGCAGCGAGGAGCCCTGAAGGAGCCGCGCCTCAAGGTCTGACGGCATTCGGGGCTTGCGGGCGAGCACCGCCTCGAGCCACAGCGCGGGCGCGTCGCGCGCGACCGACTCGCCGAAGTCTTGGCCTTCCTGATGCGCGGCCTTGACCGCGTCGGACAGCGTCGGCGTGGACTGCTGCGGCTGTGGCGGCGGGATCTGCTGCGGGCCGGTGTAGGGGCCGACGGGCTGTTGGACGTACTGCGGCGTGCCGTTGCCCTGTCCGGTGCCGGTCGCGGCGCGCGGCGCGGGCGGTGCGGGCGCCGGCTTCGGTGGTACGACCGGCGGAATGGCCGGTGAGATCGTGGGCGGGGTCGGCGCGGCGTGGCTGGGCGCGGAGCGCAGCGGCGGCACGGAGATCGCCGGCGTGCTCGGCGGCGGCGGCTGACCCAGGCCGGCCGGCGAGGGGCTGCCGAGCTGCGGCGGGTGCGCGGTGATCGGCGTGCTCGGCGGCGGGCTCGCGTGCTGGGCAGGCGAGTGCAGCGGCGCCAGCACACCGCTCGACTGGCCGCCGGAGTGACCACCCGCGTGCCCGTTCGACAGCGGCGGCGTCGAAGTGTCCACCCCGGCCAGCAGGTTGACGTACGGCCGCAGGTGCCCGGAGCCGATCTCGATGAGGTCGTCGCACTCGTGGCGGAGCACGCGGGAGATGGTCCAGTTGCCATCGACCGCGACATGCACGACCGTCACGCGCACTCCGTGGTCCTGCGCCTCGGCGATCACCGGGGCGATGTCCTCGTCACCGCTGACCACGACGGCGTCCGCCACGCCGTGGTTGCGTGCGAGCGTCATCAGGTCGCGGTGGATCTCGGTGTCGACGCCCTCGCGGCGGCCGGGCCGGATGCGGGAGAGCCGGAGCTTGATGCCGGGCAGGTCGGCCAGTGCGTCGTGCTCGGGCGAACGGCGTGCCTCGACCGTCGCCTCGTACCAGTAGCAGCGCAGCAGCGGCAGCCCGGTGCGCTCGCGCGCCAGGTTGCCGAGCAGTTGGAGTAGGCCGCTGAAATCCCACGAGGTGGACTCACGACGGCGGGTTCCGTGCACCGCCATCGCGCCGTCCGCCAGGAGATAGCTGGCATCAACGAACAGCGCGCAGCGATCCACGCGACACCGCCCCTTCCTCGGCACGAGACCCTATATCTGCGACCCACGGGTGAGCTTTCGAGCCGGCGAGCGACCTTGGGCAACCAAAGCGTAGTGAAGTCCGCCGCTGGCGTATGCCGATCCAGTAATTGGAGTCTCCTGAGGAGTATGGGGCGAATGCGGCTTACTTACGCTCGGGTGGCCTGACTTGTCCCGCGTGTCGACGTTGACTCAGTCGTTCGCCACTGTACGACGAGTCGGCTGACGACACAGCGTGACTTACGAAGCCCGATCAATCCTCACGTCCGTTCGGCGACGGTATCACCCGGTTCTGAGGCGACGGAACATCTCAGAGCGCCGACATCAGCGCGCTCAGCGCCCGTGCCGTACCGGCCGGATCCGCGGCCGGCGCGAAGTGTCCGGCCAGGTGGTCGGCGACCGGCCAGCCCCGCATCCGCGCCTGCCTCACCTGGTCGTCGTGGCGCTCGGAGGTGCGCAGGTAGCCGCACGGTGCGTCCGGCCAGTCCTGGGGCAGCGGTGAGTCCTCGGCGAAGAAGTCCGCGCCACGAGCACGCAGCGTGACGCCCGCGGGGTGCTCCTCGGGCGCGTACGGGGTCGCGCGGCCGCCCGGGAGCGTCGCGTCGACGAAGACATACGCGCCGACGAGCCGGTGCGCCGCGCGCTGTGCCGCCCCGATCGGCGGCAGGAGCCGCCCGGCGTCGCCGTGCGCGACCAGCACGACCGGCGGCTTCACTCCCGCCGCCATGATCTCCAGCGCGGCGCGCGCCACATAGCGTCCGGCGTACGGCGGCCGGTCGTCGTCGGCGACCTCGGGGGTCACCACGTCGTACGCGCTCAGCGCCTCGCGCAGGCCGCCCCACGCCGACGCCGTGGTCAGCGGGCTGTGCAGCAGGACGAGTGTGCCTGGTGTCATGGCTACAGTTTCAGGCATGACGGACCGGGACGATCTCCTCGCCGAGATCAAGAGCAAGGCGGTCGTGCACGGCCGGGTGGTGCTGTCGTCCGGGCGGGAGGCCGACTTCTACGTCGACCTGCGCCGCGTGACGCTCGACGGGCTCGCCGCGCCGCTGGTGGGGCGTGCGATGCTCGACCTCACCGACGACCTCGGGTACGACGCGGTGGGCGGGCTGACGCTCGGCGCCGATCCCGTCGCCACCGCGATGCTGCACGCCGCCGCGGCGCGCGGGCAGCGGCTCGACGCCTTCGTCGTGCGCAAGGAGGGCAAGGCCCACGGGTTGCAACGGCGTGTCGAGGGGCCGGACGTGTCCGGACGGCGTGTCCTGGCGGTCGAGGACACCTCTACGACGGGGGGCTCGGTGCTCACGGCGGTCGAGGCGCTGCGCGAGGCGGGTGCGGAGATCGCCGGCGTGGCCACCATCGTGGAACGCGGCGCCGCGCCGCGCATCGCCGAGGCCGGTCTGGAGTATCGGTCGGTGTTCACGCTCGGCGACCTCGGCCTCGACTGAGCGCCGCGGGGGCACCTACTGCGGCGAGGGCACCTCGTAGGTTTTGGCCTCGCCGCGCCGGCCTCTCGGCTGGAGTCTGCCGTTTATGGTCACCGTGACACTGCCGGCGTCCTGTACGGCCACGGTCAGCCGAGTCTCGTTGAAGATGCGGCGCTCGTGCTGGGTGAGGCTGCCGTGGAACTGCACGTCCGTCGGGCCGGGCCCGGCGACGAACACCGGGCACTGCACGGCCAGGCAGTAGATCACGATCGTGTTGCCGACCCTGCCACGTGACGCGCTCGGCTTGGCGGTGTGCGTGCTGGCGGCCGGGGTGGACGCGGCGGCGTTCGGTTTGCTCGCGTCCTTACTCGTGAGTGCACCCCACAGGGCGATGCCACCGATGACGAGCAGCCCGAATGCCAGCACTACGGCGAGCACCGCAATGGCTATGCGTGCGAGACCCATAGGGTCCGACCGGTGACGTCCCACAGAGGGAGGTTAGCGATAACCAGGCACCGTCAGCGACGGTGACGGCCAGTTGGTTGTTGCGGCTTGGGCGACTTGTGCCCTTCGGAGCGCCTGCCGCGGAGCACCTCGCGCACCACCGGGATCACCGACACCAGGATGGCGAGTGCGACCACAGGCAGCACGAACTTGTCGATTCCCTTCACGCGGTCACCCAGGAATCGGCCGATCAGGATGATCGTTTCGGTCCAGAGCACCCCACCCACGACATTCCACACAAAAAACCTGATCGCCGACATCTCAAGCGTTCCGGCGAGCGGGTTGAGGAACGTACGGACCACGGGAACGAACCTCGCGAGCACCACGGCCTTGGCGGGGCCGAACTTGTTGAAGTAGTGCTCGGCCTTGTCGACATGGTCCGGGTTGAAGATGCGGGAGTTCGGCCGCTCGAAGAGCTTGCGCCCGTACTTGGCTCCCAGGAAGTGGCCCACCTGCGCGCCCGCGATGGCGCAGAGCGGCGCGCCGATCATCAGGACGGGGAGGGACAGCGGGTGCGTGAGGCCGCCTGCCGCCACGGTGTAGATCCCGGCACTGACCAGCAGCGTGTCGCCGGGGAGGAAGAACCCGACGAGCAGTCCGGTCTCGGCGAAGATGATGACCAGGACTCCGATGAGCCCGAAAGTCGCGATGAGGGACTTGGGATCCAGGACGTTCACGGCGAGAACCACGCGCCGAGCGTACCGGTAGGTGTGCCCTGGTCTCCGCCATGCGACTGATTTCGGGATACTGGAAGAGAGCCCGCCGGGAGCCACGCCCTAAGGAAGGAACATTCATGCCCATCGCGACCCCTGAGGTCTACGCGGAGATGCTCGACCGGGCAAAACGTGAGGGCTTCGCCTACCCCGCGATCAACGTCACGTCGAGCCAGACACTCAACGCCGCCCTGCGCGGCTTCGCCGAAGCCGAGAGCGACGGCATCGTCCAGGTGTCGACCGGCGGAGCGGACTACCTCTCCGGCAGCACGGTCAAGGACATGGTCACAGGCGCCACCGCGCTGGCCGAGTACGCGCACGTGGTCGCCGAGAAGTACCCGGTCAACATCGCCCTGCACACCGACCACTGCCCCAAGGACAAGCTGGACGGCTTCGTCCGGCCCCTGATCAAGATCTCCCAGGAGCGGGTGGCCGCCGGCCGGCACCCGCTGTTCCAGTCGCACATGTGGGACGGCTCGGCGGTGCCGCTGGAGGAGAACCTCTCCCTCGCGGCCGAGCTGCTGGAAGAGGCGCGCAAGGCCAACATCGTCCTCGAGGTCGAGATCGGCGTCGTCGGCGGCGAGGAGGACGGCGTCGTCGGGGAGATCAACGACAAGCTCTACAGCACGGTCGGCGACGCCATGGCGACGGTCGAGTCGCTGGGTCTCGGCGACCGCGGCCGCTACCTCCTCGCGGCGACCTTCGGCAACGTCCACGGCGTGTACAAGCCGGGGCACGTCAAGCTGCGGCCCGAGGTGCTGAAGGAGATCCAGGACGCCGTCGCCGCCAAGCACGGCCAGGAAAAGCCGTTCTACCTGGTCTTCCACGGCGGTTCCGGGTCGACGCTGGAGGAGATTCGCGAGGCGGTCTCCTACGGCGTGGTGAAGATGAACATCGACACCGACACCCAGTACGCGTTCACGCGGCCGGTGGCCGACCACATGCTCAAGAACTACGACGGCGTGCTCAAGATCGACGGCGACGTGGGCAACAAGAAGACCTACGACCCCCGTTCCTGGGGCAAGTCCGCCGAGCAGGGCATGGCCGAGCGCATCACCCACGCGTGCGAGAACCTCCTGTCCGCCGGCCACAAGCTGGGCTGACGACGGCGTCTCAGGCGGTGGGCGGCCGCCCTACGCGGCGCCCACCGTAGTGGCCACATGCCGAAACACCGTGTCGGCGGAAACTTCCGACCAGCGGAAATAGGAGATCCGCCGGCAATTGGGCAGGATGTGGTTCATGGAGCAACAGAACCTCCTCGGAGGGCCACCACCGACCGAGCTGCCGGACAACCCGGAGGCCCGCCAGGCTCTCGAAGCCGGCGTGGACCCGTTCGAGGTGGCCGCGCGCTTTCCCGACCATCCCGCCGCCTGGGCCGGGCTCGCCGATCGCGCCTTCGCGAACGGCGACGTCATCGAGTCCTACGCCTACGCCCGCACCGGTTACCACCGGGGGCTGGACCAACTGCGCCGGGCAGGCTGGCGCGGCCAGGGCCCGATCCCGTGGCAGCACGAGCCCAACCGCGGCTTCCTGCGCTCGCTGCACGCACTCGCACGCGCGTCCGCCGCGATCGGCGACAAAGACGAGGCCGAACGCTGCCGTACGTTCCTGCGCGACAGTAGTTCGGCGGCCGTCGAGGTTCTGGCCACCTGACCGGCTTGTCCCGTTTTCCTGGTGGCCGTCCGGCGGGTACGCTCTGATCGCAAGAGCCCCTGTCGCTGCTTGCGCAGGGGCTTCGTCGATGTCAGGGGAGAACACCCATGCCGGCCATCGTGCTCGTCGGCGCCCAGTGGGGTGACGAAGGCAAGGGCAAGGCCACCGACATCCTCGGCGGCGATGTCGACTATGTCGTGCGTTATCAGGGCGGGAACAACGCGGGACACACGGTCGTCATCGGCGACCAGTCCTACGCGCTGCATCTGCTGCCGTCCGGGGTGCTGTCGCCGGAGGTCGTACCCGTCATCGGCAACGGCGTGGTCATCGACCCGGGTGTGCTGTTGGAGGAGATCGACGGGCTGAAGAAGCGCGGAATCTCGTGCGACCGCCTGTTGATCTCCGCCAACGCGCACCTGATCATGCCCCACCACAAGGCGCTCGACAAAGTCACCGAACGCTTCCTGGGCAAGGCCCAGATCGGCACCACCGGGCGCGGCATCGGCCCGGCGTACGGCGACAAGATCGCGCGGATGGGCATCCGGGTGCAGGACCTGCTCGACCCGGGCATCCTCGAGCAGAAGCTCGAACTCGCCCTGCGCGACAAGAACCAGATCCTCGCCAAGGTCTACAACCGCCGGGCGATCGAGATCGAGGCGATCGTCGAGGAGTTCGTCGCGTACGGCGAGCGGCTGCGCCCGCACATCGCCGACACCGCGCTGGTCGTCAACCGGGCCCTCGACGAGGGCAAGGTCGTGCTGCTGGAGGGCGCGCAGGGCACCCTGCTCGACGTCGACCACGGCACCTACCCGTTCGTCACCTCCTCCAGCCCGACCTCGGGCGGCGCGTGCGCGGGCTCGGGCGTCGGCCCGACGCGCATCACCAAGGTGATCGGCATCCTGAAGGCGTACACCACGCGTGTCGGCTCGGGGCCGTTCCCGACCGAGCTGCTCGACGAGACCGGCGAGTGGCTGCGCACGACCGGCGGCGAGTACGGCGTGACGACCGGCCGCGACCGGCGCTGCGGGTGGTTCGACGCGGTGATCGCGCGCTACGCCACGCGGATCAACGGCGTCACCGACTACTTCCTCACCAAGCTGGACGTGCTGTCCGGCCTGGAGCGGGTGCCGGTCTGCGTGGCGTATGAGATCGACGGCGAGCGCTGCGACGAGCTGCCGATGACCCAGACCGGGTTCCACCACGCCAAGCCGATCTATGAGCACCTCGACGGCTGGCAGGAGGACATCTCCAGCGCCAAGGTCCTGGAGGACCTGCCGGGCAAGGCGCGCGACTACGTCAACGCGCTGGAGGAGATGTCGGGCGCGCGGATCTCGGCCATCGGCGTCGGCCCGGGCCGCGACCAGACGGTCCAGATCCACCCGCTGTCCTGACGCCCTACCCTGGTGCCCGTGGAGATCCAGGGGCACCGGGGTGCGCGCGGGCTGTGGCCGGAGAACACCGTCGGCGGGTTCGCCCGCACGCTCGAACTCGGCGTCGACGTGCTCGAACTCGACGTCGCGCTGACCGCCGACGGCGTGCCGGTGCTCCACCACGACCAGGCGCTGCGGGGCGACACCGTACGCGACCGCGGGCCGTGCCGTCCGCAGGACCCGATGTACCCCTACGTCGGCCGCCCGATCCGCGAGCTGACGCTCGCGCAGGTCAAGACGGTCGACGCGGGGATACTCCACGAGCGGTTCGCCGACACGCAGACGCCGCTGCCGGGCGCCGAGGTGCCGACGCTGGCGGAGGTGTGCGCGCTGGTCGCGCCGCACGACGTACGCCTGGCGGTCGAGATCAAGACCGACCCGTCGTGGCCGGAGGTCGAGACGATCACGGCCGCGGCGGTGAAGATCCTGGAGTCCCACGGCCTGACCGAGCGGTCGCGGCTCCTCGCCTTCGACTGGCGCGTCCTGGGCGTGGCGCTCGAGCTGCTGCCGGGCGGCGATCGGGTCGCGCTGGTCGAGCCGGACACCCTGGAGGCGTCCTGGATGGCCGGCCACGACCCGGCGGGCGGCCTCGTCGCCGCGGCTTCCGCCGCCGGGGCCACGATGATCTCGCCCAAGAAGGTCATGGTCACCCCCGAGCTTGTCGCCACGGCGCACGACCGCGGCCTGGCCGTCGTCGTGTGGACGGTGAACGACCCGGCGGAGATGGTGCGCTACATCGCGTTCGGCGCGGACGCCCTCGTCACCGACTACCCCGACCGCCTGCGTACGGTCCTGGGCGATCGCGCCGGGGTTCAGGGGACGAACGCGATCTCCGGATAGCGCGGCGACGGCCCGTCCAGCAGGTGGTCGTCGCGGTGGCGCAGGTGCAGGTCGAAGAACGCGACCAGGTAGGCACGCTCGGCGGCGACGGCACGTACGGGGTCGATCGTGCCGACGAGGCCGGTCAGCTGGGCGACCACCGGCGGCGGGATCGGGAGCGTCCGCTCCAGCTGCCGTACGAGCAGGGACAGGTCCGTGTAGGTCTCGTGCGCCGAATCGCGCAGGAGCAGTTCGCGCCGCCAGCCTCGGTCGAGAAGGTCTTCGACCGAGGCTGGCGGCGACACGGCGGCCGCGACAGGCCGCGCACGCGATCTCAGGGACCGGCCAGGGACATCCCTGAGCCGTCCCTGAGGAGGGCGGGGGTCAGAGCCAGCCGGTACGGCGGAAGCGGCGGTAGAGCGTGTAGCAGGAGGCCGCGATGACGCCGAGGACCATCGCGTAGCCGTACTTCCAGTGCAGCTCGGGCATGTGGGAGAAGTTCATGCCGTAGACGCCGGTGATCGCGGTCGGCAGCGCGAGGATCGCCGCCCACGCGGAGATCTTGCGCATGTCGTGGTTGTCGGTGACCGTCACCTGGGTGAGGTGTGCCTGGAGTATCGGCGTGAGCAGTTCGTCCGCGGCCTCGACCTGCTCGCGTACGCGGGACAGGTGATCGTCGACGTCGCGGAAGTACTCACGGATCTCTGCGGGCACGAAACGGCGTCCCACGAGGTTGCGCATCGGCCCGGCGAGCGGCCCGACCGCACGCTTGAGCTGGATGACCTCGCGCTTCAGCCGGTAGATCCGCTCGGCCTGGTTGGTGGCGTCGGCGGAGAAGACGCACTCCTCGACGTCGTCGATGTCCTCCTGCACGGCGTCCGCGACGGAGATGTAGCCGTCGACGACCCGGTCGGCGATGGCGTGCAGCACCGCCGCGGGGCCGAGGGCCAGCCGCTCCGTGCTCTCCTCCAGCCGCATGCGCACCGGGCCCAGCGCGCCGTGCGCGCCGTGGCGTACGGTCACCACGAAGTCGGGGCCGCAGAAGATCATGATCTCGCCGGTCTGCACCACGTCGGCGTCGCCGCGCTCGACGTAGCCGACCGTCTTCATGACGAAGAACTGCACCTCGTCGTAGCGCTCGAACTTGGGCCGCTGGTGCGCGTGGATGGCGTCCTCGACCGCGAGCGGGTGCAGGCCGAACACCTCGGCGAGGCTCTCCAACTCGGCCGCGTCGGGCTCGTGCAGGCCCACCCACACGAACCGGCTCCGCGCCTCGGCATGGAGGTTGGTGGCGTACTCGGCGGACTGCGGCGCGCGTACGAGGCGTACGGCGTCGGCGACCGTCGGAGTGTCGACGCGCTCGCCGTCGAGGTAGGCGGCCCAGTCGATGACGGCCGAGCCGCGGTGCGGCGACAGGTGGCGCGTGCCACGGCCGGGACGGGCCAGCGGCTTGAAGAGCACGCGGGTCGTACGGGTGGGGCGAACCTTGGTCATGGCCATCAGGGGGAATCCTTCCCCGGCCCGGCTCACGCGCGACGACTGCGCGCTGACCCGATCTAGAGCGGGGAGCGCGCGTCGCGAGAGGCCGGACGCCGAGTCGAGGGGGTCGTACTAGGAGGAATCTCGGCGCTACCGCTAGGTTCACCAGGACTCATCACAACCACCTCCTTAGGTCCGTTGGCGCCAGGGCTCGAAGCCCTCAGGCTATACCGGGATAGAAGACGCCTCGGCAGAGCGCCCGGTTCACAGCCTTCGCAAGTTTTTTACGCCCGGCTTCGCGGAGCGGGTCCCCCGCCCGCACATGCCAGTGACCGGCCCACCCGTTCACAACAACATCATCCGGGCGCGGCTTCCCCCCTGGTGACCGCCCCTGACCGGCGCTGACCGGCGCTGTCGGGCGGCTGGATCTGGATAGGCTCTGCGCGTGCGAGTCCTCGTTCTCGGCTCGGGCGGACGTGAGCACGCTCTGATCCGTTCCCTCGCCCAAGATCCCGACGTCACGGCGCTGCACTGCGCCCCCGGCAATCCCGGTACGTTCGCGCTCGCGGACAACCACGTCATCGATCCGTGCGACCCGGTGTCGGTGGTCGAACTCGTCCAGCGGCTACGCGTCGGCCTGGTCGTCATCGGACCGGAGTCGCCGCTGGTCAACGGGGTCTCCGACGCTCTGCGCCGTGCCGGGGTCCTCTGCTTTGGCCCCGACCGCGCGGCGGCCGAGATCGAGGCGTCCAAGGCGTTCGCCAAGGAGATCATGGCCGAGGCCGGCGTCCCCGCCTCGGCCGGGCTCGTGTGCGACGACTCCGGCGCGGTCTCCGACGCCCTCGACCGGTTCGGCCCGCCGTACGTGGTCAAGGACGACGGGCTGGCCGGCGGCAAGGGCGTCGTCGTCACCGAGGACCGCGAGGAGGCCGAGCGGCACGCCGGCGAGTGCGGCCGCGTCGTCGTCGAGGAGTACCTCTCCGGCCCCGAGGTCTCGGTGTTCGCGCTGACCGACGGCGCCACCGTGGTGCCGCTGCTGCCCGCGCAGGACTTCAAGCGCGCCTACGACGGCGACAAGGGCCCCAACACGGGCGGCATGGGCGCGTACACCCCGCTGCCGTGGGCACCGCCGGACCTGGCCGCCGAGGTCGCGCGGACCATCATCCAGCCGGTGGTGGACGAGCTCCGCCGCCGCGAGACGCCCTACGTCGGCGTCCTGTACGCCGGGCTCGTACTGACCGAGGGCGGCCCGCGCGTGATCGAGTTCAACGCCCGCTTCGGCGACCCGGAGGCACAGGTCGTACTGGACCGGCTGGCCACACCGCTGTCGGGCCTGCTGGAGGCGTGCGCGGTCGGCACCCTCGCCTCGGTGCCGCCGATCGAGTGGCGCCCCGGCGCCGCGGTCACCGTGGTGATCGCCGCGGAGAACTACCCCGGCAAGCCGGTGAGCGGCGACCCGATCGCGGGCCTGGAGGAGGCCGAGGCGATCGAGGGCGCGTACGTCCTGCAGGCGGGCACCAAACTGGAACGCGGCCTGCCGGTGACAGGCGGCGGCCGCGTGCTCAACGTCGTAGGAACCGGCCCGGACGTCACGACGGCCCGCACGCGAGCGTACGAGGCGGTCGACCTCATCCGCCTGCGCGGCAGCCACCACCGCACGGACATCGCCGCGCGGGCCTGACCTTTCAGAGCATGGCTCGCGACCTGGGACACTGTCTCTTGTGATCGAGCGCTACACGCTTCCGGAGATGGGCCGCGTCTGGAGTGACGCGCACAAATACGAGCTCTGGTGCAAGGTGGAGACCCTTGTGCTGGAGGCGCACGCGAAGGCCGGGACCGTGCCGGCCGACGCGGTCGGGCCGGTGCGGGCCGCGCCGCCGCCGACGCCTGAGCGCGTGGCCGAGATCGAGGCGACCACCCAGCACGACGTGATCGCGTTCCTCACGGCCTGGGCGGACAACACCGTCCCGCGCGAGGCGGCCGCGTACGTCCACTTCGGCATGACCTCCTCGGACCTGCTCGACACCGCGCTCGCGGTGCAGCTCACCGAGGCGACCGACCTGCTGCTGGCCAAGGCCGAGGCGCTCGTCGCGGCGCTGCGCGACCACGCGCTGGAGCACCGCGCCACCCTGCGCGTCGGCCGTACTCACGGCATCCACGGCGAGCCGGACGTCTGGGGGCACCGGGTCGCCGACTTCGCGTTCGCGATGGCGCGCTCGCGCGACCGGCTGCGGCGTGCACACGAGTCCGTCGCGGTCTGTGCCATCTCCGGTGCGGTCGGCACCTACTCCAACATCGACCCCGAGGTCGAGCGCCACGTCGCCGAAGCGCTCGGGCTCCAGGCCGCCGACGTGTCCACGCAGGTGGTGATCAGGGACGGCATCAGCGAGTGGGCGGCCGCGCTGGCGATCGCGGCGACGGTGTGCGAGGCGATCGCGCTGGAGGTACGCCATGGCCAGCGCACCGAGGTGCGTGAGCTCTCGGAGCCGTTCGGCCGTGGGCAGAAGGGCTCCTCGGCGATGCCGCACAAGAAGAACCCGATCATCTCCGAGCGGCTCGCCGGCATGGCGCGTATCGTCCGCGCGCAGGTGACGCCGATCATGGAGGGCATCCCGCTGTGGCACGAGCGGGACATCTCGCACTCCTCCACCGAGCGCATCGCGCTGCCGGACGCCGCCATCGCGCTCGACTACATGCTGAACCTCACCCACCGGCTGGTGACCGGCCTCGTCGTGGACCGCGAGCGGATGCGGGCCAACCTCGACGCCACCGGCGGTCTCATCTACACGAGCACGGTCCTGCTGGAATTGGTCAACGCCGGGATGTCGCGCGACGACGAGGCGTACCCGCTGGTCCAGCAGGCCGCCATGGAGACCTGGGAGACCGGCGTGCCGTTCCGCGAGACGCTGCGCCGCCGCGCCGCCGAAGCCGGGCAGAGCCTGGACGAGGCGCGGCTCGACGAGGTGTGCCGGCCCGAGCGTTACGTCGAGCGGCTCGACGCGATGTTCGGCCGTCTCGCCGCCCTCACGTGACGGCGGTCCTGAGCCGGCTGCACGTCTACCCACTCAAGAGCGGCGGAGGCACCCGGTTGGCGAGCGGCGAGGTGACGCCGACCGGGTTCCGGCACGACCGCGTGTTCACGCTGACGCGTACGGACGGCGCGCGCCTGTCGCAGCGCGAGCTGCCGCGGATGGCGCTGCTCCGGCCCGTCTTCGACGGCGAGAGGCTGTTCGTGGACTCCCCCGACGCGCCGGCGCCACTCGTGCACGAGGCACATGCCGACGGGCCGCGGCGCGAGGTGCGCATGCCGTACGGGGTCTGCGAGGGCGTGGACCAGGGCGACGCGGCGGCCGGCTGGTTCAGCGCCCTCCTGGAGGCCGACTGCCGTCTCATGCGGTTCACCGGCCGGCGCGAGACCGCGCTCGGCGGCGGGACGGTCGCCTACGCCGACGGCTACCCGTTCCTCGTCATCTCCGCCGAGTCGCTGGCGGACCTGAACTCCCGGCTCGAGGAACCCCTGCCGATGAACCGCTTCCGGCCCAGCCTCGTGATCGAGGGCCTCGGCCCGTACGGGGAGGACTCGGTGGACCGGCTGCGCATCGGCGACGTCGAGATCGAGCTGGTCGGGCCGTGCAAGCGCTGTGTGATCACCACGACGGACCAGGAGTCCGCCGTACGCGGGCAAGAGCCCCTGCGCACGCTCGCCACCTACCGCACCCGCCGCCTGGACGACGGCAGCCGCGGAGTGATGTTCGGCCAGAACAGCATCCCCCGCACGCTGGGCACCATCCGCGCAGGTGACCCGGTACGTGCCTCAACGCGACCTTCGTACACGTGAGACACTCGAAGGACATGACGCACCACCGGGCGTACCTGCCGAGGCCGTCACAGCCGGATCCGAACCAATCCCCGGCCGACGGTCTCTAAGAGATCGAGATAAGCCACACAAGACCGGATGTTCCGGTCATGGCACGGCAGCCCCGGTGGAATACTGTGCCCCACGCAACACAGGGCGTGTGGGCACTCGTGACCCGCTGACCAACGCGAGCGGGCAGTTCAAGTCAATCCCCGCATCGAAGGAGTATCGGCGCTATGAGCCTGGGCCACGAGGTCCGTTACCGCGTGCGAGGTGGCCGCGAGCTGCGCGGCACCGTGTTCGTGCAGGGCGCGAAGAACGCCGTCCTGCCCATGATCGGGGCGTCGCTGATGGCGACGAAGGGCCGTACGGTCCTGCGCAACGTGCCGATCATCGAAGACGTCCGGCGGGCCGTTGAACTGGCCCAGGCGATCGGCGCGAAGGCCGAGCTGCACGAGCCGGAACGAACTCTCGTCATCGACGCCTCCAGCCTGAACAGCCCGGTCCTGCCGGCCGAGATCGCGGCGCGCTTCCGCGGCTCGTTCCTGTTCGTGCCGGCGCTGCTGCACCGGCTCGGCGAGGCGATCATCGAGGGCGTGGGCGGCTGCAATCTGGGCAGCCGCAACCTCGACTTCCACTACAACGGCTTCAAGCGCATGGGCGCCACGGTCACCGAACAGGTCACCGACGACGGCACCGGCTCCATCCACGTCAAGGCGGGCCACCTCCAGGGCGGCACGCTCTACCTCGACACGCCGTCGCACACCGGCACCGAGAACCTCCTCATGGCCGCCTCGCTGGCCCACGGCACCACGCTGATCAAGAACTGCGCGCTGGAGCCCGAGGTTCTCGACGTCATCACGTTCCTGCAGCGCATGGGCGCGCGGATCAGCGGCGGCGGCACGGGCTTCATCACCGTCGACGGCGTCGACCGGCTCACCGCGGTCGAGCACACCGTCATGCCCGACCGGATCGACACCGGCGTCCTGGTGATGGCCGCGGCCATCACCGGCGGCGAGGTCAGCCTCGTCGGCGCCTCGCTGGAGCACCTCGGCGTGGCGGGCGACAAGCTGGAGCAGATGGGCGTGGAGTTCGCCTCACAGGGCGCGGTGCTCCAGGTCCACCGCGAGCGGCCGCTGCGGCCGATCAACATCATCACCGACGAGTACCCCGGCTTCGCCACAGACCTCCAGTCGCCGATCATGGCGCTGTCCTGCCTGGCGGACGGGCCGAGCTACATCTACGAGCGCATCTTCGACGGCCGCTTCAAGCTGGCCGAGGAGCTCACGCGCATGGGCGCCGACATCGAGGTCAACGGTCCCCGCGCGAAGGTGAACGGGCCGACGCCGCTCAGGGGCGCCGAGGTCGTCGCACACGACCTGCGTACGGGCAGCGCGCTGGTGCTGGCCGGGCTGGCCGCCGAGGGCGAGACCACGATCACCTCCGGCTACTACCTCGACCGCGGTCACGCTCACGTGGCCGAGCGCCTGACGACTCTCGGGGCCGAAATCGAGCGCGTCGCCTGACGACGCTCCGCCGCGATCCACGATGATCCACAAGGTGATCGGCCCGGTCTGACCGACCCGGCCGATCACTGCGTTTACCGACCTGTTGTTACCTAACTGGTTAGTAATAAGTTCCTCACCGGATCCGCCCTACTAGTAGTTTTTCAGCGTGCTCTTAACCGATTTTGCTCAGAGGCGTCACATCGAGTGGTCTCCGGCCGATCTGCCCAATGGAGGAAGGAAGTACACGGAGGCTGGGGCTGTCGACCAGACAGGGGCGTCAAAGGTATGAGTCATGCGTTGGGTGGATGTCGTCTTATTAGGACGGACGCTAACGGGGGCAAGCGGCAGGCCGAACCGGCCGGGGGCCACCCAGGACACGCTCGAAGCCAGGAGGGGGCTTAGATGAGCGGTCCAAGGAGCGGTTCGGTAACGCCGGATCTGACCATCGGGGTCGTGGGTCCACATGATCTGGTCGAACGGGTCATGTTGATGGGCCACGGCCCCACATCGGTGCCAAGTCGGCTCGTCGCGGCGGCATATCGCGACGAGCAAGAGGCGGCGGACAAAGTAGTACGACTCGGTTCAGGGGTGGACGTCTGCCTCTTCGCGAGTCCGGTGCCGTACGAGTTCGCCCGCAAGGCGGGAGTGCTCACGATGCCGGCGACGTTCGTGCCGCTCAACGGCGCAGCCCTCCAGGGCGCGCTGCTGCGGGCGTCGCTGGACGAGCGGCACGAGCCCGAACGCGTCAGCATCGACGTGCTGACCCGCGCGGAGGTCGAGGAGGCGTTCAGCGAGATCGACCTGAACACCGACCACGTGCACTTGCGGGAAGAGTCGGCCGGGCCGGGCACGCTGGCCGCGTTCCACGAGCGTCTTTGGCGGCGCGGCGCCACAAGTGTCGCGCTCACTTGCGTTCACGCCACGGCCGAGCGGCTGGAGATGGCGGGTGTGCCGACACTGCGGATCCGCCCGACCGGCGCGGCCATCCGGTCGGCGCTACAGACGTCGGCGCTGCTCGGCGCGCACCACCGGCTGGAGGAGTCGCAGCTCGTCGTCGTGCTCGTCGACGTTCCGACACTGCGCGAGACGCCGCGGCGGGTCACCCCGCGCTACTGGCGCGAGGAGCTCAAGCTCTCGTTGCAGCGACTCCTGTTGCAGGAGGCGCACCGGATGAGCGCCGCGGTCTGGCCGCTCGATGACCACAGCTATCTCGTCACCGCCACGCGTGGGTCGATCGCGGCGGCGACCGAGGGCTTTCGCACGCCTCCGTTCGTGGAGCGGGTGCGCGAGGAGCTGGGGCTGGCCATCGAGGTGGGCATCGGGATGGGGCGTACGGCGCAGGAGGCCGAGACGCACGCGCGCGCGGCGCTGGCCCGTTCGCAGACCTCCCAGCGGGCGCAGGGCTTCGCACTGGACCGCGACGGACGCGCGCTCGTACCCGCGCCGCGTACGCCGCCGCGGGCACAGTCGCCGGCCAAGCCGAAGGGTCTGGAGATCCTGTCGCGGCTGGCCGACCGGCTCGGCGACCAGGAGCAGCCGCTCATCGTGGACGCGGAGAACGCCGGCAACATGCTCGGCGTGACCCCCCGCACCGCGCGGCGACTGCTGCGGACCCTGGTGGAGGAGGGGCTCGCCTGGCCCCTGCCGCCCAACCGCACACCGCAGCCGGGCCGTCCGCGGCAGCTCTACCGGCTGATCGTGGAGAAACTGGGGCCCAAAAACCCCGAGATCTCCCCCTATGTCGCGGTGGCCGGATCTACGCTACATTTTGGCCGGATCCGGCCACAGCGGCGTCGGCACACAACCGGACCCGATCCTCAGGCGTCGCACTGGTAGCGCAGGTCAAACGACGCATGCGCGTGCGCAGATCAAGGATCGCCATGAATGGTGGTTGGACGGTTCCGGGGTATCGGCATGTTCGCCCGCTGGGTGAGGGTGCCTCCGGAAAGGTGATGCTGGCGGTCCAGGAGCAGACGAACGCTCCGGTCGCCATCAAATACCTGTCAGAGCAGCTGCGCTCGGACGAGGTCTTCCTCGGCCGGTTCCGCGCCGAGGCACGGTTGATGGCCGACCTGGACGACCCCAACGTCGTCCGCTTCTACGAGTACGTCGAGACGCCGGAGCACGCGGCGCTCGTCATGGAGCTCGTCGACGGCGTCACGCTCAAGGACATCGTCAAGTCCGAGGGCGCGACCGGGCCGGAGGCGGCCCTGTTCGTGCTCAAGGGCTCGCTGCTGGGCCTGGCGGTCGCGCACGAGACCGGGGTGGTCCATCGCGACTACAAGCCCGGCAACGTGCTCGTCAGCGACGACGGCCGCAGCAAGCTCGCCGACTTCGGCATCGCGGTGCGCGTCGGCGAGGACGTCGGCGCCTCCGGCACCCCCGCGTACATGGCGCCGGAACAGTGGTCCTCCGGCGCGGTCAGCGCCGCGACCGACGTGTACGCGGCCACCGTCGTCTTCTACGAGTGCCTCACGGGCGAGCGCCCGTACCCGGTGAAGGGGCTGTGGGCGCTGGCCGCCGCTCACCGTACGGAGCCGATTCCGGTCGATCGGGTCCCAGAGGAGCTGCGCGGCCTGGTCTCGTACGGCATGGCCAAGAACCCCTCCGACCGGCCACGCTCGGCCAGGGCGTTCATCGAGGAGCTCGAGGAGGTCGCGCTCGCCACGTACGGTCCGGGCTGGGAGGAGCGCGGGCGCGCACGCCTCGCGGCGCTGGCGGCTCTGCTGGCCGCGCTGTTCCCGATGGCCGGGTCGCTGCCCACCGCGAGCACCGCGCTGGCCCTGACCCGCCTCGGCCGCCGCCGGCTCGCGATGGCCTCGGGCGCGCTGGTCGCGGCGGTGATCACGGGCGGCGGAGGCGCCGTCGTGCTCGCCGGCGTGCACCACGGCATCGGCGGCGCGCACTCGAGCGCCACGTCCACCCCCGGCGTCGTCGCGGAGCCGAGCACGGGCCCGCCGGACTCCTCGTCGCCGAGCGCGTCGCCCACCATCTCGCCGGTCGACGGGACGACTCCGCCGGTGACGCTGCCGCCGACCACCCCGCCGCTCACCGGACCGGTCACCGGGCCGCCGACGACGACGGGATCGCCCGCGCCGGTCATCACGAAGGACCCGCCGATCAAGCCACCGCCGCCACCGCCCACCACGGTCAGCGGGCTGAACGTCGACAGCTTCTTCATGGACGGGACCGTCGCCACCGCCACGGTCTCCTTCAGCGTGAAGGGGCCGGCGAAGGTGACCGTGTCGGCATCGTTCAGCTCGTCGCCGCCCACCGGCGCGCTGGCGACCGGTGCGGTCGCGGCGGCCTCGGACGCGCAGACCGTGTCCGGCACCGGCCCGCACACCCTGACGTTCACCCACGACTTCGACAACCGGTGCCCGTACGCCCACATCAGCGTGACGACCACGCACGGCGGGTCGGCGTCGGCCGACACCAACTGCCCGGTGGTGGACTAGGCCATGGACGAGACGCGTAACGACGTCACCGACACCGAGGACCTCGGGACGGGCGGACTCGGGCGGCAGCACGACATCGAGACCATCCTGGAGGGACGCTCGTCCACCGACGACGTCACGATGCGGTTCGGGCCGGGCGTGCCGCCGGCCCTGGCCGGCGTGTGGCGTGAGGGCCGGCCGGGGCGCCGACGCCCGCTCTCGCGCCGGATCGCCGGCGGGCTGATGACGCTGGCCCTCGCAGTGCTCACCGGGCTCATCGTGTGGTGGCTGATGCAGAGCGGACCGGCCGCGGCGGTCACCGGGGTCACCGTGACGGCGCCGGCCGGCGTGCAGCACTGCGGTGCGACCGCGGTCGTCGTCGGCGTGATCCACACGAACGGGCGGCCCGGCGACGTGTCGTACCGGTGGCGGCGCAGCGACGGCCAGAACTCCGGCGTCTTCACCGACAGCCTGCCGCGCGGCCGCAAGTCGGTACGCGTGCCGCTGCGCTGGACGGTCAAGGGCGCAGGCGTGATGCACGCGGTCGCCACCCTCCAGATCATCAGCCCGAAGACCGCGGACGGCACCGCCTCGGCGGCCTTCGACTACGCCTGCCAGTAGCCCTCACCAGGAGCTACGGCCGATTCGTGGCTGAATCGAGCTGCCCGAGGGGAGTCGTGTGGTCTAGCGTGTAATGAGCCATGAGTTCACAGACTGCTGACTCGCGTCCCCCCTTCGTCTGGATCGCCCTGCCCATCGTGTACGTGGTGTGGGGCTCGACCTACCTCGGCATCCACTACCTCGTGCAGACGATGCCGCCGATGACCAGTGCGGGCATCCGGTTCCTGCTCGCCGCCGTCCTGCTCGCCGCGGTCCTGGCGGTCAAGGACGGGCCGCGCACGCTCCTCGTACCGCGGCGGCGGCTCGCCACCGCCGCCCTCATCGGCGTGCTGCTGCTGACCGGCGGCAACGGCATGGTCGGCATCGCCGAACTGCACATGTCGACCGGCCTGGCGGCCCTGCTCATCGCGGCCGTGCCGCTGTGGCTGGCCGTGTTCCGCTGGAGCACCGGCGACCGGCCTCCGGCGCGTACGCTCGCGGGCGTGCTTGTCGGGTTCGGCGGCCTGGCGCTCCTGACCCTCACCCGCGGCGGGGGCTCGGGCAGCCCGCTCGGCATCGCGGTCATCCTCTTCGCGGGGCTTTCATGGGCGGCCGGGTCGTTCCTGTCGTCGCGGATGCCGATGCCGGCCAGCCCGTTCGTCGCCAGCGTGTACGAGATGGCCGCCGGCGGCGCGGCGCTCCTCGTGGTCGGGTTCGGCCGCGGCGAACGGCTCCACCTGGGCGCGGTCTCGCGCGCGTCCTGGATCGCGCTCGCCTACCTGATCGTGTTCGGCTCGCTGGTGGCCTTCACGTCGTACGTGTGGCTGCTCGGCAACGCGCCGATCTCGCTGGTCGGCACCTACGCGTACGTCAACCCGGCGGTCGCGGTGCTGCTCGGCGTGGCGTTCGCCGGCGAGCACGCCACGTGGACGATCCTCGCCGGCGGACTGATCATCATCGTCGGCGTCGGCCTGGTCGTCGCGACCGAGCGGACGCCGCGCGTCAGCGGTCCTTCGCCGTCCGGTACGCCTCCGCCACCGCCAGCAGCGCGTCATTCTCCTCCGGCGACCCGATCGAGACCCGGGCGCCTTCGCCGGCGAACGGGCGTACGCTGACGCCCGCCGCGTCGCAGGCCGCGGAGAAGGCCATCGTGTCCTCGTCGAGGCGCAGCCAGACGAAGTTGGCCTCGGTGGGCGCGGCCCGCCAGCCCTGGCCACGCAACGCGTCGTAGACCCGCTCGCGCTCTTTCACCGTCGACTCGACGCGTTCGAGCAGCTCGCCCTCGGCCTCCAGCGAGGCGATGGCGGCCGCCTGGGCGACCGAGTTGACGGAGAACGGCAGGAAGGTCTTGCGCACCTGCTGGGCGATCGGCTCGGGCGCGACCATGAAGCCGACGCGCAGCCCGGCGAGGCCGTACGCCTTGGAGAACGTGCGCAGGATCGCGAGGTTGGGCCGTGAGGCGTACAGGTCGAGCCCGTTCGGCACCTCCGGGTCGCGTACGTACTCGTGGTACGCCTCGTCCAGCACGATCAGGCAGTCCTCCGGCACCCGGTCGAAGAACTCCTCCAGCTCGCGGCGGCCCACGGCGGTGCCGGTGGGGTTGTTGGGGTTGCAGACGAAGACCAGGCGCGTACGGTCGCCGATCGCGTCGCCCATCGCCCGCAGATCGTGGGTCTCCTCGGTCAGCGGCACGCGTACGGAGGTCACACCGGACAGGTCGGCGAGCGTCGGGTACGCCTCGAAGGACCGCCACGCGTAGACGACCTCGACTCCCGGCTCGCCGATCGACTCCAGCAGCATCTGGGTGACGCCGACCGAGCCGCAGCCGACCGCCACGTGCTCCTCGGGCACCTCGAACCGCCCGGCGATGGCCTTGATCAGCGCGGTGCAGCCGTTGTCCGGGTAGCGGTTGACCAGGCCGGCGGCGTCGGAGATCACCTCGCGCACCGACGGGAGCGGCCCGTACGGCGACTCGTTCGAGGACAGCTTGTACGACCGGCCCTCGGGCGAGCGCGCGACCTTGCCTGGCCGGTAGGCGACGTACTCATCGAGTACGGAACGGAACCGTGGACTGTGCTCGGACACCCTCGTCCCTCCCTATGAACGCGTACGACGTCACTTTAGGTACTGCGAGGCCGGATGGCGTCCGCCGACCAGCCCAATCAGCATGTTTTGCCAGCAAGTGGGGATAAATCAGGAACACACCGGTGGCCGTTCTGTCGGGGGGAGACAGCCATGGGGTACTCATTGGCCGCGATCAACATCGGCCAAAGTCTTGCGCGCATGCTGGACAACGTCGTGAGGATCGTCCCCAAACTGATCGTGTTCGTGGTCATCCTCGTCATCGGCTGGATCGTGGCCAAGGTGATCGAACGCGCGGTTGCGGCGATCCTCGAACGCATGCACTTCAACCGGGTGGCCGAGCGCGGGGTGGTGGGCAACACGCTGCGACGGAGCGACTACGACGCCGCACGGCTCATCGCCCGGCTGTTCTTCTACGCCGTCCTGCTGATCACGTTGCAGATGGCGTTCAACGTGTTCGGGCCCAACCCGATCAGCGATCTCCTGCGCGGCATCGTCGCCTGGCTGCCGAGGCTGGCCGTCGCGGTCATCATCGTGGTCATCGCGTCGGCGATCGCACACGCGGTCAAGGAGCTACTGGCCGCCGCGCTCGGGGCCGTGTCGTACGGGCGGTTCCTGGCGGACGCGGTCGCGGCGTTCATCATCGTGCTGGGCGTCATCGCGGCGCTCAACCAGATCGGCATCGCGACGACCGTCACCGAACCCGTGCTCATCTTCGCGCTGGCCACGATCGGCGCCGTCATCGCGATCGGCGTGGGCGGCGGCCTGATCAAGCCGATGCAGCAGCGGTGGGAGCGCATGCTGTCGGCGGGCGAGCGTGACGTCGAGACGGTGCGCAGCTCCGCGTACCAGCGGGGCCGCGAGGACGCGATGCGCGGCGGGGGCGTGCCCGCCGAGGGCGGCCGTACCCGCGAGACACGAGCCGCACCGGGCTCGCCGCGCGACACGCAACACTGACCGACGAGAGGCTTAGTGGCCCGCCTTGCGCAGCAGGGAGTACACCGCGATCACTCGCAGGGTCTCCCAGTCGAAGCCGCCGGCGGGCCACCAGCCGCGCTCGATCGCGGCGTCGGTGAAGCCGCGTACGTAGTCGAGGAGGACCTCGGCCACCGGCTCGTCGCCGGACGCCGTGATCACATCGCGTACCGCCGCCGCATGCTGGTCGACGGCGGCGGCGAGGCCGGGATCCTCGCGCATCGTCGCGATGCCCGCATCACCGATCTCGGCGACGAGCTGATGCACGATTTCCGACGAAGCCTCTGACATGGCCAGGAACGTTACCAAGGGCTATGAAATGCGCAATCACCAGGTCGGCCGCATCATCGGCGGGTGCAGCGACTCGGCGTCCCCGCGGCGGTAGAGCCGGGCCGGGCGGCCGCCGTCGCGGGTCGTCGTCAGCCCGGTCGGCACGAGGAATCCCTCCGCCCCGGTCACCTTCCGGTGGAAGTTGCGCGGGTCGAGCGCGTGCCCCCAGACGATCTCGTACACCCGGCGCAGCTCGGCCACGGTGAACTCCGGCGGGCAGAACGCCGCCGCCAGCGGGGAGTACTCCAGCTTGGCCCGCGCCCGCTCGATCCCGTCGAGAAGGATGCGCCGGTGGTCGAAGGCGATCCGGCCCTCCCCGGTGAGGTCGCCGATCGGACGCCACACCACCTGGGCGCGGGTCGAGGCGGGCAGATCTGGTGCGAGCCCGAGGTAGGCGACGCTCACCACCCGCTGACGCGGGTCGCGGTCCGGATAGCCGTACGTGGCCAGCTGTTCGAGGTGGACCCGCGCGTCGGCCAGGCCCGCCCGCTCGGCCATCAGGCGTTCGGCCGCGACCGGCAGGTCCTCGTCGAGCTGGATGAACCCGCCGGGCAGCGACCAGCTCCTGGCGTACGGCGCGCGGTCCCGCCACCAGACGAGGGCGCTCAGGTGCTGCTCGCGTACGGTCAGGACGACGAGATCGACGGTGACGGCCACGCGTGCATGGGTCATGGGATCTCCTTCGCCGGCCCCATGACCGAGGCGCTGTGGTCACCGGCTCCCTCGCTCCGCTCGGTCATGTCCCGCACGTTAGCGTCCGTAGCCGTGTGTCAGCGGGCGGTCTCGTCAGGCGATCGGTGCGGTGCGGGCGGCGGGCGGGCATTTCAAGGGCCCGGAGCGTGCGTTCCGGGCCCTTGATCATCCGAGTTTCGGGGTTACTTGTCCGTTGTGTCCGGCTCGACCGGGACGAGCTTGCCGTTGCTCGTCGGGACGTCGCTGGGCACCTGCGGGGCGTTCATGGACGAGAGGAGCTGCCGCGCCACGCCGAGGCCGGTGCCGCCCAGCGTGAGGGCCTTGGCGAGCATGTCCTCGATGCCGTCCGCGCCGTTGAGCACGACCATGTTGTCGATGTTGCCGAACACGCCCGCGCCGGCCTCGACGATCTCGGGCCACCGCTCGGCGAGCTGCTGGGCGATGACGGCCTCCTGGTTGTCCTTGAGCGCCTCGCCCCTGGCCTTGATCGCCTCGGCCTCGGCGAGACCCTTCTGACGGGTCGCGTCGGCCTGCGCCTCACCCATCATGCGGATGGCCTCGGACTCGCGCTGGGCCCTCAGCTGGGTCTCGGTCGCGAGCGCCTGTGCGTACGCGACGCGCTCCTCGCGCTTGGCCTGCGCGAGCGTCACCTGCTCGTACGCCTTCGCGTCGGCCGGCTTGCGCACCTCGGCCTCCAGGGCCTTCTCGCGGCGCTCGGCCTCCAGTTCGGCGTTCTTGGTCTCCTTCATGATGACCTGCTGGCGCGCCTCGGCGGCGGCCTGGTCGACCTGGCCTTTGTATTGGCGCTTCTTGATCTCGGTGTCGCGGATCTGCCCGGCGTTGGCCTGCTCGGCCATCTGCTCGGCCTCGGTGGCCTCCTGGTTGCGCTGCGCCTCGGCGATGCGCGCGGCGGAGGCGACGGCGGCGGAGTTGGGCTTGCCGAGGTTGTCGATGTAACCGACGCCGTCCTCGATGTCCTGGATCTGCAACGAGTCGACGACCAGGCCGAGCTTGCCCATCTCGTCGGCGGAGGAGGTGCGCACCTGGTTGGTCAGCCGGTCACGGTCGCGGAGCAGGTCCTCGACGGTGAGGTTGCCGACGATGGAGCGCAGGTGGCCGGCGAAGAGCTGATGGGTCTTGTCGTCCATCATCTTCTGCTGGTCGAGGAAGCGCCGCGCCGCGTTGGCGATCGAGGAGAAGTCGTCGCCGATCTTGTAGATCACCACGCCGCGTACGTGGACCTTGATGCCCTGGGAGGTCACGCAGGTGACCTCCAGGCCGGAGACCCGGGTGTCGAGGGAGAGGCGGCGGCAGGTCTGGAATCCGGGCAGCACCATCGTGCCCTTGCCCGTCGTGATCTTGAATCCCAGGCTTTCCGCGGTGTCCCGGTTGTGGGCCTTGGCGCCCAGTCCGGAAATGATGAGTGCTTCGTTCGGCTCGGCGACCCGCCAGATCGCCTTGAAGATGATGATCAGGACGATGATCGCGACCACTACGCCGATCGCCGCGGCGAAAATCGGCATCGCTCCTCCTCAGGGGCCCAGAAACGGCATGTCGTCAAATAGACGCAGAGGAGACGTAAACGGTTCGAGGGGGATGGTAATCCATCACCACCACGAGAGACCCCACCAGGATTTCTTCGCCCTGAACTGCGGAATAGGCATAGAACGCCTCGACGCCGCCTCGAATCGGGATCATCACCTCACCGACAAGGCCCGGCCCGATCCTGCCGGTGACCCGGCCCTGCCTGCCGACCACGGCGTCCTCCTTCACCCACGCGCACGCTACCCGGAGCCGGAACGCGGCTCTAGGGCAGAATCCGCTCCGCCTGCTGATAGGCCCTGCGCGCGAACCGCTCGGCCTCGATCTGGGTGGCACCCGGACCGTACAAGGTGATCGTCGCGAGGTAGCCGCGCGAGCGCAACACGACGAACCACGTGCGGACGGCCGTCGTGCCGGTCGAGGTGAGCACTCCGGCCGTACGCGAGCCCTCGCCGATGTGCGCGCCCGCGGGTTCGACGAGCGTGTCGGCGATCCAGCTGCTGCCGACGCGTACGCGGATGTTGCGGCAGGCCGCCGGGATCCGCGTCCTCACCTGTCGCGCGGCGACGTCGGGGCCGACCGCCATCAGCGTCTCGGTGAGGCTCTGCCGTGCCCCGCGGGTGTAGGCGACGAGCGCGGAGGGCGCGGTCTGCACCGCCTTTTCCTGCGCCAGCACACGCGTCGAAGACGCGCACTGCGGCTTGTCGAGCCGGACCGCCTGCTGCATCTGGCTGAGGTTCTGCACGGCGGCGAGCGATCCGTATTCACCCCATTGCGGCGCACCCGATCGCATGTATCCGGGAATGTCGGGGAGCAGCGCCTGGGTGAGCTGATCGGCATTGTACGGGCCGGTCGGCGGCGCCGCGGGCGACGGTGTGGTGCTCGCCTCGGTGTGGCCTCCGCCGCCTCCGCCACAGCCCGTGATCAGGGCGAGGAGCAGGACGCCGACGGCGGCCGACGAGTTACGCGATGTCATGCCGAATGACGATAGCGCAGCAATACCCAGCACGCTCCGTAAATCACCCTGAGCGATTAACCTTCGGTGCCACTCTCGCGGTAAAAATGGAGAGCGTTGCGTTCTACACAAGAAAAAACGCACAGAAATTGTCCGAATCAGTGGCTATTCGGGGGAAGCTGAATGCTCCGGAAAACGTTCGTCATCATTCCGATCATCCTGCTCGCACTTTCCGGGTGCAGCAGTAAGACAAAGGACGCGGCCGTGACGGGCGCGGCGCCGACCGTCGGGGCACCGGCGGCTCCGGCGGCCACCCCGACGGACACGGCGACGCCGAAGGCGTGCCCGACCGCGCAGACCAGGAAGTTCGCCAAGACGCGCTTCATCACCAACGCCGGCCTGGCGGCCGGCGCGTTCAAGCGCTACATCTACTCGCCGTACCGCAAGGGCACCTTCAAGAGCGGCGCCAAGGGCCAGAAGCGCTCGATCGTGAAGGCCGCGGCAGCCGGGCTGTTCGTGCTCGACCAGCTCCGCCGTGCCCGGGCCAACGTCCAGGCCGACCCGTCGCTGTGCAAGGTGCTCTCCGCGCCGTTGCAGCGTCTCGGCGCGCTGATGAAGACGGCCGTCGACAAGCTGAAGCGCGGCGAGGTCGACCCATCGTCGCTCGGGGCCGCCTCCGGCGCTCTCGAGGCGACGCGCGGAGCGGCCGGCGGCGCGGGCGCCGGATTCAAGGACAAGGACGTTCCCAGCAACATGATCGGCGGCTGAGGACCCCGCCGGAGACACGACCGCGTGACCGGCCGGCCCGGTGGTCACGCGGTCGTCGTCCGGCCGGACGCCCGCCCCTGTTCGGGTTACGCTTCATCAAATGACGACGCAGCGGGGCACCTCAGAGGACATGCGGCTGGCGGGCTTCCCCGCGTTCGTCCGCGAGCTCGACGCGACCCTCTCGGTGCACCCGCAGTACGTCCTGTGGGGCAACCTGCACGACACCTTCCTGGTGCCGCAGGACGGCCGGCTCTACCCCCTGCGCGACCTGCTCTGGGAGACGTTGCGCCGCAGCGGCTACTCCTTCATGATCGTCTACGACCAGGTCGACGGGATGCGCGTGCACCCCGCCGGCGACCGTGCCGCCACCGACGCCGCCGCGAGCCTGTTCGGCAGCCGGGTGGACGAGCGCAAGGTCCCCTCGCTGGAGGGCCTGCGCACCTACCTGAGCGCGCTCGCCCGGCCCACCCGTCAGGTGCGCGCCGCCTTCGTCGTCGACTACGCCTCGCGCATCGCGCGCTCGGCCACCGAACTGGAGCCCGCGGAGAAGGACTTCTTCGTCTTCTGCGAAAAGCTTTCACGTACGGCCACGCCCGTACTGACCGATCCCACGGTGCCCAAGCCGCTCTACAACCCGATCATCTGGCTGGCCGAGCGGCCCGGCGACCTGCCGCCGTGGCTGACCGCCGACAATGACGGCATCCGCGAGATCTCGGTGCCGCGTCCGCACCTCGGCGACCGGCAGGAGGCCGCACGCGTCCTGGTGTCCTCACTCGGCGCCACCGACCCGCCCGAGGAGCTGACCGATGACTTCGCCCAGGAGGCGGAGGGGCTGACCCTCCAGGCGATGATCGAGGTGACGCGGCTCGCCAAGGTTCGCGACGTCGCCGCCGAGGACCTGCCCGACGCCGTGCGCACCTACAAGCTCGGCGTGCTGGACAACCCCTGGAAACGCGACCACCTGCGCAAGCGCATCGTCGACGGCGAGCAGCGGGTGCCGGCCCGCGTCGTCGGCCAGACGCAGGCGGTCACCAAGACGCTCGACATCCTCAAGCGCGCCGTGCTCGGCCTGTCCGGGGCGCAGGCGGCGCGCGCGTCCAGCCGCCCGCGCGGCGTGCTGTTCTTCGCCGGGCCGACCGGCGTCGGCAAGACCGAGCTGGCCAAGGCGATCACCTCGCTGGTCTTCGGCAACGAGGACGCCTACCTCCGGTTCGACATGAGCGAGTTCTCCGCCGAGCACGCGGGCGACCGGCTGATCGGCTCGCCACCCGGCTACGTCGGCTTCGAGGCCGGCGGCGAGCTGACCAACGCCGTACGCCAGGACCCGTTCCGCGTGATCCTCTTCGACGAGATCGAGAAGGCGCACCCGCGGATCCTGGACAAGTTCCTGCAGATCCTGGAGGACGGGCGGCTCACGGACGGCCGAGGCAACACCGCGTTCTTCTCCGAGTCGATCCTGGTCTTCACCTCCAACCTCGGCACCCGGCACGTCGCGCCCGGCATGCCGTACACCGAGCTGGAGGCCGAGATCCGCGGCGCGGTCACCGAGCACTTCACGACCGAGCTGAACCGCCCGGAGCTGCTCAACCGCTTCGGCGACAACATCGTGATCTTCGACTTCATCGGCCCGGAGGCGGCCGGCCGCATTTTCGACCTGCAACTCGCCAACATCTGCCGCCGAGTGAGCGACGAACATCACATGCGGCTGGTTCTCACCAACGAGGTGTCGGCCACGCTGCGTGACTGGTGCACGAGCGAACTGGACAAGGGCGGACGGGGGATCGGCATGGCGCTGGAGTCCTACTTCATCAACCCGCTGGCACGCGCGCTGTTCGACCGCGGACCGGCCGGCGAGGTGACCGTCACCGGCCTCCGGCGCGACGGCAGCATCGCGGTCGTGGACCTGCGATGAGCGACCTGCTGCTGGCCAAGGCGCACTATCCGGTGACGACGCTGGGCCCCGGCCGCCGGGCCGGTATCTGGACCCAGGGCTGCACGATCCACTGCCCCGGCTGCGTCTCGCGAGACACCTGGGACGCCGACCCGGCGACCGCGATCCCGGTCCCGGCCGTGCTCGGCTGGCTGCGGTCACTCGACCAGGTGGACGGCGTGACGATCTCCGGGGGAGAGCCGTTCCAGCAGCCCGAGGCGCTGCGGGAGCTGCTCCTGGGCATCCGCGCCTGGGCGTCGCCCGAGGTCGACATCCTGGTGTACAGCGGATACGCACTGTCACGGCTGCGGGGCTCGGCGGGAGGCCGCGAACTTCTCGCGCTCTGCGACGCCGTGGTCACAGGACCGTACATCAACCGCCTGAACTCCCCAGACGCTGGACATCTCTGGCGTGGCTCGACCAATCAGCGCATCATCCCTGTTAGTGAGCTGGGCGAGAAACGCTATGGTGACGCGGAGGGCGGCGAAACGCGGCCGCACATGCAGATATCGGTTGAAGCCGACCGTATTTACTACATCGGGATCCCACGGAGGGGCGACATGGAGCGGCTGACAGAGCGACTGGCGCTCTCCGGGGTCCACGGCGGGGAGGTGTCATGGCGCCCCTGACGTGTCCGGTCTGTGCCGCGCCCGTTCGGCAGGGAGACCTGATCTGTATCAACTGCGGGGCGAACCTCGCCCGGCGCGAGCCACCGCAGCAGCAATACCCACCGCAGCAGGACCAGCAGCACGGATACCCACCGCAGCAGGACCAGGGCTACCCGCCTCAGCAGCAGGGCGGCTACGGCCAGGACCAGCAGGGGTACGGCCAGGACCAGCAGGGTTACCAGCAGTACTCCCCGCAGCAGGACTACCAGCAGCAGCCGCAGCAGGGATATCCGCCGCAGCAGCAGGACCGCGGCTACCCGCCACAGCAGCAGGGCGGCTACGGCCAGGACCAGCAGGGCTACGGCCAGGACCAGGGCGGGTACGGCCAGGACCAGGGCGGCGGGTACGCGCCGCAGCAGGGCTACCCGCCCCAGGATCGCGGCTACCCGCCGCAGCCCCAGCAGGACCGCGGCTACCCGCCGCAGCAGCCGGGCGGCTACGGCCAGGACCAGGGCGGGGGGTACGCGCCGTCTCAGGGGTACCCGCCCCAGCAGCAGCAGGGCTACGGCGGAGGCTACGGGTCACCCGGCGCGCCGCACATGGCGCCGCCGCCGCGCGAGCCCACGATGACGGGCGGCGAGTCGACGGCGGCGTTCACGCCGTTCTGCCCGCACTGCGGCGCCGAGATCCCCGACATCGGCAACCCGGTCTGCGTCCAGTGCCTGCGCCCGCTGAACGACCAGGGCGGCGGAGGCGGCGGACCGCAGCAGATCAACGTGGTCGTGACGTTCTCCTCGGGCGACCTGCAGGTCACACCGGGGCAGGAACTCGTGCTCGGCCGCGACCCGGTGCACTCGCCAGTGGCCAGCACGTTCTCCCGCTTCGACAATGTCTCCCGACGGCACGCGACGCTCGGCATTGACGGCGCGGGCCAGCCGTGGGTGCGCGACGAGCGGTCGACCAACGGCACGTTCGTCAACGACCGCCGGCTTCAGCCGGGCGAGCAGACCTCGCTGCGCGACGGCGACTCGCTGCGCCTCGCCGCGGACGCTCGCGGTCAGGTGCGCGTCGGCCGCTGACCGGTTTTGTTCCGCCCTGGCGACCCTCCTCCACGGGGAGTCGCCAGGGCGTTTCGCTGCGCCCGCGCCCCTTCCGCCATACGGTGCCCCCGGAGAGTTTCGGCATGCCCGGCGTACGGCAACGTGCGCTGCTTCCGTCGGTCTCCTCCCAAAGATGCAACAAACCCCGGCAAATGGGTACGACACCACTCGGAGAGCCGAGACGGGCGACGAATACGAGGACGATCGCCTAATCGCGCGACGAATGGGCAAGGTGGAACAAGGTGGTAGATCTTGCGGCAGCGGTTACGCACCCCACCGTGCGGTACCGCCAGCGCACGCCGGGCGAATCGGGGGATCAGGTAGACGAGATGGACTTCACCGTGGACCACCTTCCGGGCGTGCGGCGGTTCGTCGCGGTGCACGCCAGGGAGTGCGGACTCGACGAGGAATCGGTGGGCGATCTGGTGATCGCGGTCAACGAGATCGCCACCAACGGCGTACGGCACGGGTCGCCAACGGCCGAGCTGCACATGTGGGCCGCGGACGGCCGCGTGGTCGCCGAGATCCGTGACGAAGGGCACTGGGAGCCGTGCGCCGAGGGCGAGGAGCCCCCGCCTTCGGACGCCGAGGGCGGCATGGGACTGTGGGTGACGCGCCAGATCTGCTCGGCCGTGCACATCATCGCAGGTGAGCGCGGCACGACAGTTCGACTTGAGATGCCTCTCCCGGCGCGGTACGTCTGACCGGTACGGTGGCGTGCACTGAGTTCCGTGGAGGTCACCGTGGCAGCGCTCGAACTCAGCTCCACTCGCCATGGCGACCGGACGGTCGTCGCGCTCAAGGGGGAGCTGGACATTGTCAGCCGTACCCAGTTCACCGCCCATCTCGACGGTGTCATACGGGAGCACGGCAACAAGATCATTCTTGACCTCTCAGGGCTGAACTTCATCGACACCAGTGCCCTGAGCACGGTCGTCGCGTACTGGAAGCGCCTGTCGGCTCTCGACGACGGCATGCTGCTCCTGGCGGGCGCCGAGTACACCACCGCGCGCGTCCTGTGGATCACGGGCCTGGCCCAGCGTCTGCCGATGTATGACAACGTGGACGCGGCTCTCGCCGACACCTGAACCCGTTGAGCGCCCTGACCGTTTCCGGGGCGCTTCAAAGTCACGGCCAGGACGCGGTCCAGGTGGCGCACTGTCGGCCGCCCGCTCTTCTTTCGTCTCCCGGCCCCGGGGATGAAACTGAGCAGGCGAGCCGCGGTCTGGCGGACGCCCTCTTCGTTGTGCTGTGCGGCTCCGGCTGTGGGCCTCCGACACTTCGACGTTAAGCGCACTATTGATGCTTTGTCAAATGTCTGTCTAACGTCTGTATAGTGAAGATATGGAATTCGGGCCGGCACGACTTCGGATCGGCGAGCTCAGCCGCCGCGTCGGGGTCAGCGTGCACGTTCTGCGAGCATGGGAGCAGCGCTACGGCGTGCTGACCCCCGTACGCTCGTCGGGCGGCTACCGGCTCTACTCCGAGGCCGACGAGCATCGCGTTCGCGTCATGCAGCGGCATCTCGCCCACGGCCTGTCCGCGGCGGAGGCGGCGCAGGCGACACTCGGCGAGGCGCTCGAACCGCCCGCCACACCGCCGCCCGGCCTGTCGTCCGCGGGCGAGCCGCTGGCCCGCGCTCTGGAAAGCTTCGACGAACCCTCGGCACAGGAGGCGCTCGACCGGCTGCTCGCCGACTTCACCCTTGAGACGGTCCTGCGCGACGTGGTCCTGCCCTACCTCCGGTCGCTCGGCGACCGCTGGACACACGGCGAGGTCAACGTCGCACAGGAGCACTTCGCGAGCAGCATCCTGCGCGCGCGGGTGGCCGCCCTCGGGCGTGGCTGGGGACGCGGCCGCGGGCCGCTGGCGCTGCTCGCGTGCGCGCCGGGCGAACTCCACGACATTCCGCTGCTCTCCTTCGGCGTCGTGCTCTTCCGCAACGGCTGGCGCGTCAGCTACCTCGGCGCCGCCACCCCGATACCGGACGTCATCCACACGGCCGAGATGTCCGCGCCCCGGCTCATCGTCGTGTCGGCCGCCGACACCTCACGTCTCGACGGCGTCGAACCCGAGCTGCGGCGGCTCTCCCTGATCGCCCCGCTCGCCCTGGGCGGCGCCGGCGTGACGGAGGAGATGGTCCGTGCCGTGGGCGCCCGGCGGCTGGCCGGCGACCCGGTCACCGAGGCCGAACGGCTGTCCGCCCCGGCCGCTTGACCTCGACCTTGGTTGAGGATCCATGCTCGTCACCCATGCGGACAGTGTGGTTGAGAGAATTCGGTGGCCCGGAAGTCCTCGTCGCGGGTACGGCACCGGATCCCGTGCCAGGTCACGGGCAGGTGCTGATCTCCGTGGCGTACGCGAGCATCACGTACGTGGAGACGCAGTTCCGCCGCAGCGGCTTCGGGCCGAACGCCGCCGAGCTGCCGGTGATCCCCGGCAACGGTGTCGGCGGCGTGGTCGCCGCGGTGGGCGATGATGTCGCCGCGGATCTGGTGGGTCGTCGCGTGGTCGCGAGCATGGGCGGCTCGGGCGGTTACGCCGAGCGCGCCGTCGTGCCCGCGGAGGCTCTCATCGAGATACCGGACGGCGTGTCCACCGATGACGCCGTCGCCCTCCTCGCCGACGGCCGTACCGCGCTCGCCCTGCTCCGAGCCGCCGAGGTGGCCGAGGGCGAACGGGTGCTGGTCGAGGCCGCTGCGGGCGGCGTGGGCTCGCTGCTGGTCCAGCTCGCGCGTACGGCGGGGGCGGTGGTCGTCGCGGCGGCCGGTGGTGAGCGCAAGGTCTCCCTCGCGCGGGGACTCGGCGCGCATGAGGCGGTGGACTACCGTTCGCCGGACTGGGCGGCAGAAGCCGGCCGGTTCGACGTGGTCTTCGACGGGGTGGGGGGCGCCATCGGCAGGTCGGCGTTCGACCTGCTCGGCCCCGGCGGGCGGATGCTGAGCCACGGTCTCGCGAGCGGCGACTGGGCGGACGTCCCCGCGGAGCTGGCCGCCTCACGTGGCGTCGCGCTGGTCCGCCTCCGGCTGACGCCGGAGTCCTCACGTGTGCTCACCGCCGAGGTGCTCGCCGAGGCCGCGGCGGGCCGGCTGCGCCCGTTGATCGGGCAGCGCTTCCCGCTGGCACGCGCGGCGGACGCGCACGCCGCGATCGAGTCGCGCATGACGGTGGGCAAGACGCTGCTCGTGATCTGAACCCCGGCCCCGCGTGCGGTCAGCCGTGCAGGTGCTGTGCGTAGAGGTCGGTCAGCGCGGTCCAGTGGCGCTGGTCGGCGGCGGCGTCATAGGTCGCGTTGTCGGGGACCGCGAACCCGTGGGCGGCCGGGTAGGTCTCGATGGTGTGCCGCACCCCGGCGTCGGCGAGCGCCCGCTGGAGCCGCTCGTACTGCTCGGGCGGGAACACCCGGTCGTTCTCGGCCGCCGCCACGTGAACGGCGGCCCGGATCCGGCCGGCCAGCAGGTACGGGCTGTCCGGGTCGTCGTCGGCGGCGAGGTTGCCGCCGTGGAAGGACGCCGCGGCGGCGATCCGGCCGGGATGGTGCGCCGCCGCCAGCAGCGACAAACGCCCGCCCATGCAGTAGCCAGTGGTCCCGGTCTGGTCCCCGGACACCTCGGGCCGCCTGGCGAGGAAGTCGAGGAATGCACTCGCGTCGCGTACGGCCATCGCCGCGGTCAGGCTTCTGCCCAGCGCGGCCAGGCGCGCCCTCTCGTCGGGATCGCTGAACACGGTCGCGACGTCGAAGGGCGCGTATTCGGTCCGGTAGTAGACGTCGGGCAGCAGCACGGCGTACCCGCCCTCGGCGAGCCGGTCCGCCATGGCGGCAAAGGTTTCCCGTACGCCGGCGGCGTCGGAAAAGAGAATCACCGCGGGCCCGCCGCCCCCGCTCGACGGAGTGTGCAGGGTGGCGAGACAGTCGCCGTCCTGAGTGGGAACGGTGACCTTCGTACGCGGCATGCGGACCCCTGGCTCTCTAAGGCACTTTTCGCTCGGTGCTCCACTCATACACCGACAGCAGGTGATCCGTACCGGGGATATCGCTCACGGCGGAACAGGGGCGACGCCGACGCCGGGCCGGATCTCCTGCCGTGGATCAGCCGGACTTGTGAAGGTCCGACCGTGCCTCGTCCGCGATCTCGTGGATCTTCTGCTCGGTCTCCCGCAGCCGGGCCTCGGCCTGCGCCGTACGCTCGGCCGCACGCCGCTCCCGCCCGGACGGCTTGCGCTCCGTCCGTACCTTCGCCTTCGAGCGTTTGAACAACTTCATCACCCGTACTCCTTCGCCTTCGCTGTGCCGGTGCGCCCGGAAGATCCCCGCGATCTCACGCTTTATGCCGAAGATGCAGGAGCGGTCCCCGACAGCATGGATCTGCGGAGACGACGGCACGGCGGTGCGCCAATCTTCTTCGTGCTCCGCCCCTCGCAAAGGGTGATGATCTGTGACGATTGTGTGATGACGGATTCGCCGGGCGGTCCGCGGAGACCGAAGCGCACGTCCAACAGTGCGCTGTCGTGGGTCACCACCGTCGTCTTCGCGTTATCGACGTACTACCTCCTGGTGCTGTTCCCGGCCTCGGTGGTCAGGAAGGTCGAGGAAGGCGGGTCGTTGTGGGCCCAACTCCCGTATGTGGGCCTGGCGCTGGTCAACCTGATCGTCATCGCGGGAGCGGACCCGGCGGCTCGGGAAGAACATGACCACCCGCATCCTGGGACGCTCGTCACGGGAGACTCCAAAGGGAGACCGCGACTTCGTCCTGTTCCTCCGCACGTTTCCCGTCGACGCGCTGATGTTCGGGCATGACCGGACGGGCGGTGTGAACACCCTCACCACCCTGGCGCAGATGTTCAGCCTGCGCAGTCCCCGGCATCTGGAGGACACGTGGGAGCGGCGCCTCACCTACGTGTTCGAGCGGTTCGGCTGGGTGTCGGCGGTCGGCGATCCAGGCCGGGCGTTCCCGCTGCCGGGAGCGGCCCGTTTCGCCCTGCCTGGAGAGGGCGACGCCTGGAAGGACCAGGTGAGCCGGCTCATCAGGCAGGCCCGGCTCGTCGTCATCGTCGCCGCCGCCGGTGCGGATCCCAAGGGCGGCGAAGGGAC
Organism: uncultured Actinomycetota bacterium; assembly: GCA_963799975.1. Lineage (GTDB taxonomy): Bacteria > Actinomycetota > Actinomycetes > Streptosporangiales > Streptosporangiaceae > Actinoallomurus. The sequence continues at coordinate 234,387 of CAWCZF010000008.1, forward strand.
TCTCTGGGAGTACTCCGAGGCACTGCGGCTGCTGCCGCCGTCGCAGATCGTCCTGGTCTCCTGCGCGGGACACGACGCCTACGAACGGTTCCGTACGCGAGCCACCGACTACCACCGAAGGCGGATCCCCGAACTGGAGGCAGCGGGGGAAACCGTTCCGCCGCCGCCCGCCCTGCCCGCCCGGCCGGAGCCACGACGGCCGAAGAAAGCGGGAACGGCTTTCCCTTCGACGGCGTCGTCCAGTTCGCGGAGGACTGGAGCGCACAGTTCGTGCATTTCGACGGCACCGCCGAACGCGGCCTCACCCCGTACGCGCGATGGCGCGGCACCCAGCGCCACCAGATCAAGCCCTGGGCGGACCAGTGCGAGCAACGGCTGCCCGGGCAGATCGTGCGCGCGACCAGCCGGCCACACCTTCACTTCCTCCTGCTCGGACTGCTCTACCTCGCCTGGATGGGGCACTGGCTGGTGGATTCCCGGCGCCACGGCACGCCCTGGCAGGCGACCGGCTACGCCCTCGCCGCGCTGTTCGGGCTCCGCGCTCTGGTGCAGCTCCCGTTGGCGTCGGTCGGCACCCTGATGAACGTCCGGATCTCCGACGAGACGGAGCAGGCGCCTCGTGCCGTCTCCGCCCCTGCCGGACAGCCCGGTACGCACGGCTACATCTTGGAGTACGTGGTGCGTTGGCCTGGGCGCTTCGGGCTGGGGATCAGCGTCCTCACGCGGCATCTCGACGAGGCCGGCAAACCCATTCCCGCGCCGCGGCCGTTCGGCGGGGTTCGCACCGTGCGGACGGACGCGAGCCCGCGTAAGACGCGCTCCCTGCTGGGCGGCATCGTGGTGCGCTATCGGGCGGTGGTCGTCGATCGGATCGACCGGTACTCCGGCCTGACGAGCCTCCAGTTGGCCGTGCAAGCACTCGCCCGGCTCTTGTCCATCGTGCTCTCCGGCGTCATGTTCGCCGTCCTCCTCGGCCTCGCCGCCCTCGGTGTCGTGCCCTTCGGCCTGCTGCGGACGACCGGCCAGATCGCGATCTACGCAGCGGTCTTTCTCCTCCTGATCGTCCGGTCCGGATTCGGTGTTCGCGGCTCCCTCAGGCTGCTGAAGGAACGGCTGCTGCGGCCCCGCGTCCCCACAGACCTGGTCCAAGAGCCCTTTGCCCTGTACCTGCGTCCGCACCCGGACGATCCGTTCCCCCTCTCCCCCTGGACGGGCCCCCTGGACCTCGACCTGAGAGAGACGTTCTCCGCCACCGGACGGCTGTTCCGGGTCGGCCACATGCCGCTGGTGGCACCGCCGCCCGGACTGGCCCGACTGCCGCTTCCCGAGGACGGCTGGCAGGAGCGGCTCACCGAAGCGCTCCCGTACGCCGGCCTGGTCGTCCTGCCCACGGTCGGGACGGCGCCGACGACACTCCGGCAGCTCACCGAGGCCATCCGGCTGCTGCCACCCAACCGTCTGCTGCTGGTCATCCCCTCGGGAGAGGGAGCGGACGAGGAGTACGGACGGTTTCGATCGGCCGCGGAGCGGGCTCTCGCGGAGCGGCGCGCGGCCCTCATCGAGGATGGGCAGGCCGCCGTCGCGGACATCGCCTTGCCGCCGCGGCTCCCGGCCGTCGTTCCCGACCCCGACCGGGCACCGGCCCTGTGCGCGGCGATCCTCTTCGATGCGGACTGGACGGCGGTCGTCCTGCCGTTCGACGAGCTCGAAGCACCCTTCGCCGAGATCCCCCGGCCGACCCAACTCCAGCGAATCAAGGAGAAGCTGGACGCAGCCCTCGCACGGCCCGTACCTGCCTGACGCACTCGGCGGTTCCGCGACGGCGGGACGGTCGCTATCGGCAAAAAGGCCCCTCGCGAGGGTCGCAAGGGGCCGTTGAGCTGGGCGCAGCCGGAGGGATTCGAACCCCCAACCTTCTGATCCGTAGCAAGATCGGACGCATCCACAGCCGTCCAGGATCGTCCTCTGAACTGCTGTCGGACCGCCGTGCCGTCCAGATCCGTCCACAGCGCTCCAGATCGTCGTTAGCAAAACCGTTAGCATCATTCGCGCGACGAAACAGCTGGGTACCGGGTGGCAAGTGGACTGGGACGCAGGGCCGACCACGGCCCGAGCGCAGGAAGCTGCGCGGCAGCGATCGCCCCCAACCCGAACGGCTGCCGAGCACTGACGTCTTGAACACCAGCCGCTTACCGACGAGATCTCCATGCTGCAATAACTTGAATCCATCAGAGACCAGCGTCCGCCGCTCAGCTCGCTGGGCGTACCAGGTTCGGGGCGTCGAGGCGGATGCGCGCAGTGGTGAGCTGGTCAAGAACGGAAGGCGGGTGCGTTTGCAGGAGCAGCCGTTTCAATTGCTCTCGGCGCTGCTGGAACGGCCGGGCGAAGTGGTGACGCGCGAGGAGTTGCGCACGTTGCTGTGGCCGCAGACGGTGGTCGACTACGATCACGGGCTCAACAAGGCCGTCAGCAAGGTCAGGGAGGCGCTCGGCGATTTCCGCGGAGAGCCCGCGCTTCGTCGAAACGGTGGCGCGCCGTGGCTATCGCTTTCTCGCCGACGTCACCGTCGTCGTCGACGGGACCGCGCGCGAGCCTGACCCGCCGCCGCCAGCTGCGCCGGAGGCGACGCCTTCGGCACCACCTGTCATTGGTCGCCGGCATGGCCGGTTTGCCTCGATCGGTCTGATCCTGCTGTTGGCCGCGGCGCTTCTCGGCTCTCTGGCTCCGTCGGCATCAGGGAGCGCAAGCGATCCGGTCGGTGGCGGTGCTGCCGCTGGAAAACCTCTCTGGCGATGCCTCGCAGGAGTACTTCGCGGACGGGATGACCGATCAACTGATTGCCATCCTGGGACAGATCAAGGCCTTGCGTGTCATCTCACGGACGTCGGTGATGGGCTACAAGCGTGCGACGAAGCCGTTGCCGCAAATCGCCCGCGAGTTGAACGTCGACGCCGTCATCGAAGGCAGCATCGCGCGGTCCGGCGAACGCGTGCGAATCACCGCGCAGTTGATCGACGCCGCCGTCGACCGGCACTGTGGGCCCAGAGCTACGATGGCGACGTGCGCGACACGTTGGCGCTTCAGGGCCGGGTGGCTCGCGCCATCGCCGACGAAATCCGGGCCACCTAACCAAGGGGAGCGAGCTGCACTGCGAGAAAGTGCGGACAGCATCAATCCGGACGCCTACGAGGCGTATCTCAAGGGCCGATATTTCTGGAGCAAGAGAACCGCCGACGGTCTCAGGGCCGCCATCAGGTTTTTCCGCCAGGCGATCGAGATCGACCGCAACTATCCCGAGGCCCATTCCGGCCTTGCGGATGCCTATGCGCTCGCCGGCGATTGGGAATACGGCGTGCTCTCGACCACGGAGGCTTTCTCCAAGGCGACCGCTGCGGCGAGCAAGGCGCTCGAGCTCGACGGTACGCTCGGCGAAGCCGACACCTCGCTCGCCTTCGCGCTCGATCTCTATGGCTGGGACTGGGATGTCGCTGCTACCGAATACGAAGCCGCCATCCGCCTCAACCCCAGCTACGCCACCGCGGATCATCGGGACGCCGGGCATCTGATGCTGATGGGCAAGACGACCGAGGCGCTGCGCGAGTTCAAAGAGGCGCAGAGTTCCGATCCGCTCTCCCTCATCATTGGCGCCGACATCGCCGATGCCCTCTGCATCAACCACGATTTCGACGCCGCCGTCGCACAGAGCCGCAAGACGCTCGAGCTCGAATTCCAGCTTTGCCGTCGGCCATTACGAGCTTGGCCAGGCGCTGACGCAGCTCGGCAGCTACGACGAGGCGATCGCGGAATTCCGCAAGGCCATCGAGATATCGGGCCACAGCAGCGTGTTCGATTCCCAACTTCTCGCTCACGCCTACGCCGTCTCCGGCCGCAAGGACGACGCTATTAGGATCGCCGCGGACATGGCGGCACACGGCGAGACCTATCTTCGTCGGCGCAGGCCAACATCGTCTTCATCTATGTGGGTCTCGGCGATCGCGAAGCCGCTCTCGACTGGCTCGACAAGGCTTATGAGGCCCGCTTCAATCCCTCGATCCTGCTGCGGCCAGCCTTCGATCCGCTCCTTGTAGCGATGCGCGGTTCGAAGGCCTCATGCACCGCATCGGACTAGGCAAGACCTAGACAATCAGACATATCGTACGGCTCCGGCCTCGTTTTCGGAGTGTGCCATGTCTTCCACCAATATGTCTGCCGCCAGCTACATCGATCCCCGCAATGGAAAAAACTATCCGCTGGATGTGCCGCGCTGGTGCTCGGACGAACGCACGCCGCTGCTCGTCACGCCCGGCGCCGGCATCTCGCGCGACGACATCGATGGCCGCACCCGCTCGCTGTGGCGCTACCGGGCGGCGCTGCCGGTCGAGATCGACACACCGATCACGCTGGGCGAAGGCTGCACGCCGCTGGTCCAGCAGGCCTGGGGCGACCTGCGTCCGTTCTTCAAGCTCGAATGGTTCAATCCGACCGGCAGCTTCAAGGACCGCGGCTCGGCGGTGATGCTGTCCTTCCTGCGGCAGATCGGCGTCGATGCCGATTCTGGAGGACAGTTCGGGCAACGGCGGGTCCTCGATGGCCGGCCTTGGCGCGGCCGGCGGGATGCGGGTGAAGATTCTGGCGCCGGCGTCGACCTCGCCGGCGAAGATCGCGCAGGTGCGCGCCTATGGCGCAGAGGTGCAGCTCGTCGAAGGGCCGCGCGAGGAGTTGGAAGCGGAGGCGATCCGCCAGTCGAACGCGACGTTCTACGCCAGCCACAACTGGCAGCCGTTCTTTCTGGAGGGCACGAAGTCGTTCGCCTATGAACTGTGGGAGGATCTCGGATTTCGCGCGCCCGACAACGTCATCATGCCGGTCGGCGCGGGCAGCAGCCTGCTCGGCTGCGCGTTCGGTTTCCGCGAACTGATGAAGGCGGGCCAGATCGCAAAACTGCCGCGCCTGTTCGCGGCGCAGCCGCTCAATTGCTCGCCGATCGATGCGAGCTTTCAAGGCCGGCGTCGACACGCCGGTGCCGCGCGAGGTCCACAAGACCATCGCCGAAGGGACGGCGATCAAGCATCCGATGCGCCTGCGCGAGATCATCGGCGCGTTGCGCGAGAGCGGCGGCGGCACGGTCGCGCTGACGGAGGACGAAATCGTCACGGCGTTACGCCGGCTGGCGCGACAGGGCCTGTTCGCCGAGCCGACCAGCGCCAGCGGCGCCGCCGCGCTGGACAAACTGGCCGCCGCCGGCGCCATCAAGGCGAGCGAAACCACGGTCTCATCCTCACCGGCAGCGGCCTGAAGGCCGCCACGACCGTCGCCGATCTCGTGCAATAGGGACATACGTTTCATCAGTTATTGCGAGCGCAGCGGAGCAATCCAGTATCTTTCCGAGGAGACAGTCTGGATCGCTTCGCTGCGCTCGCAATGACGATGTGGAAACTGCGAGCACCTATGTCTGACCGTCATCCTGAGGTGGCCGTTTCTTCAGAGCGGCCCTCGAAGGACGACGGCCCCGGCCGCATCTCGGCCGCTCAAATCCTTCGAGGCTCCCCTCGCGGTGCATTTGCACCGCAAGGCTCGCACCACAGGATGACGGGAAAACTACTCCGGCAGATCGTTCACCTTCTTCACCCAGGCGCGCACGTCCGTGAGCACGTCGGGCAGCACCGCCTTGACCTCCGGACCGTCATGCCGGCCTTGATGCGCGGGTCGTAGAGCAGGTTGAGGATGTACTGGTCGTAGACGTCGAAAAAGCCCATCGACACATCGTCGTTGAACATGGTCCAGGGCACGCGACGGTGTCGTTGATCGGCCCGAGCGACTGCAGCACCTCCTCATAGGCGCAGTCGAGGAAGACGAAATCGCCGTTGTCGACGGTGAGGATGACGTCGGAATGCTCGATCTCGTAGCTGCTCGTTCTTGCGGAAGCCGGACAGGCATTGCGGATCGAGCGAGGTCCGGATGTCCTTGGCCCGGTCGTTGCCGTAGAGGCTGGCGATGGTGCGGTAGAGATCGCGGTCGCGCACCAGCTTGACGGTGACATTGGCCGCCTCGCAGCTGTCGGTCATCGCGATGTCGAGGTGCTGGATGCGCGCGCCGATATCGGCGACGACCTTGGCGAGTTGCGCCTTGCGGTCGGCGCGGCGGCCATCGGCGAACACCCGCACCGGCGCGTCGTATTTCCGGATGCGGTCGACCCGGCCGGCGAGGTGATATTCGGCGCCGAAGGTGGTCTTGAAAAAGCCGTCGAGCGATCTCGGCGTCGGTGAAGCTCTTCTTCTCGGCGCGCTGGCGCGAGGCGATGGCGGGAATTTCGCGGCCGCGACGGCACGGCAGCGGTGTGAGGCCGCGATGCGAGGCAGGCGAGCGCCAGCAGGGCGATCGCGACAATGCCGCGCGCAGGCGGGCTACGCGCTCATCGCGCGACCTGCCGCATTCGGCGCGAGCGCGCAAGGCTGCTGGTCCGCGCCTGCCGAGTTCCCTAGTTCTTGACGACCACGGTGGCGCCGACCGAGACGCGATCATAGAGATCGGTGACGTCCTCATTGGTCATGCGGAAGCAGCCCGACGACACCGCCTGTCCGATCGTCTCCGGCTCGTTGGAGCCATGGATGCGGTAGAGCGTCGAGCCGAGATACATCGCGCGCGCGCCGAGCGGATTCTCGATGCCGCCGACCATGTGCCGCGGCAGGTCGGGCCGGCGCGCCAGCATCTGCGCGGCGGGGTCCAGTCCGGCCATTCCTTCTTGGCGGTGATGTGGTGGACGCCGCCCCAGCGGAAGCCGTCGCGGCCGACGCCGATGCCGTAGCGCAGCGCCTGGCCGTTGCCCTGCACCAGATAGAGCCGCCGCTCGGCGGTGTTCACGACGATGGTGCCCGGCGCGTAATTGCGTCGGATACATACACGGTGTTGCGCGGAATCGGGCTTGCGCCGCCGCCGAAGAATTGCGGGCCGGAGCCCATGACGTCGCGCGATGTCCATATCCTGGCGCCGTGCGCATGCGCCGTTGCCGGCGAGCAGTCCGGCCGCCGCAATCAGATACACAAACATCCGGATCATCATATCCCTCGCAAAAAATCGAACAAGCTTCGAAGACAGGCCATAACCGGCCGTTTCGCAAGCCACGGCCCTGTGAGGCCGGCATTTTGCCATGGCCGTGACCAATTCACACCTCGGACGTAGCTCGCGCGGCAAGAGCGTGCTGCCGAGACCGATTAGCCAAGACCATGGCAGACTCACCGTTACGGCAGCGCATGGCTGCAATGCCGCGCTCCCTTTGACGGAGCCGCGAACAATGATTGATCTGCGCTCGACCAAGGCCGGTCGCGAACGGGAGCGGAATGATGAATGGTGCGGAAAGCCTGGTGCGGACGCTGGTCGCGGGCGGCGTTGACGTCTGCTTCAGCCAATCCCGGCACCTCCGAGATGCATTTCGTCGCCGCGCTCGACCGGGTCGAGGGCATGCGCTGCGTGCTCGGCCTGTTCGAGGGCGTGGTGACCGGCGCTGCCGACGGCTATTTCCGCATGAAGGGCACGCCGGCCTCGACGCTGCTGCATCTCGGCCCCGGGCTCGCCAACGGCCTTGCCAACCTGCACAACGCCAAGAAGGCGCATTCCGGCATCGTCAACATCGTCGGCCAGCACGCGACCTATCACATCGGCTTCAACGCGCCGCTGACCTCCGACATCGAGGGCCTGGCGCGGCCGATGTCGGACTGGGTGCGCACCTCGCCGGACGCGAAATCGGTCGCCGCCGACGGCGCCGCGGCGATCGCGGCCGCGAAGAGCTCGCCGCCGCAGATCGCGACCCTGATCCTGCCCGCCGACACCGCCTGGAACGAGGCCGACGGCATCGCCCAGGTGCCGGCCGCCCAGCCAGCGCTCCGGGCTATTCCGCCGAGGCGGTCGAGACCGCCGCCAAGGTGCTGCACGGCGACGGCGCGCAGACCCTGCTGCTGGTCACCGGCGGCGCGCTGACCGAGCAGGGGCTGGCGCTGGCGCAGCAGATCGCCGGCAAGACCGGCTGCACGGTGATGGGCCAGACCTATCATCCGCGCATGGCGCGCGGGCGCGGCCGCTTCTCGATCGACCGCATTCCCTACGTGATCGAGCAGGCGCTGCCGATCCTGAAGAATTTCCGGCACATCGTGCTGGTCGAGGCCAACGATCCCGTGGCGTTCTTCGCCTATCCGAACAAGCCGAGCATGCTGAAGGCGGAAGGCTGCGAGGTGCACCGCATGACCGCCTGGGGCGAGAATTCGGTGGCGGCGCTGGAAGCGCTGGCCGGTGCGCCTCGGCGCCGGGCCGAAGGACGTCAAGCCGCAGCAGCTGGCCGAGCTGGTCAAGCCGACCGGCGCGCTCAACCACGCCTCGATCGCGCAGGCGATCGCGTGTGCGATCCCCGAGAACGCCATCATGGTCGACGAATCCATCACCACCGGCCGCGGCTTCTTCCCGCCGACGGCGGCCGCCGCGCCGCATGACTGGCTGCAGAACATGGGCGGCTCGATCGGCTTCTCGACGCCGGTCGCGACCGGCGCCGCGGTGGCCTGTCCGGACCGCAAGGTGATCTGCATGGTCGGCGACGGCAGCGCGATGTACACGATCCAGTCGCTGTGGACGCAGGCGCGCGAAAACCTCAACGTCGTCACCATCGTGTTCGCCAACCGGATCTATCAGATCCTGCGCGGCGAGTTCGACGGCGTCGGTGCCGGCGAGCCCGGCCAGCGCGCGCTACGACATGCTGAAGATCGACCGGCCGACGCTCGATTTCGTCGCGCTGGCCAAGGGCATGGGCGTGCCGGGCCGCGCGGTCACCACCGCCGACGAGTTCAACAAGGCGCTCGCCGAGGCGATCGCCGAAGCCGGGCCCGCGGCTGATCGAAGTGCAGATGTAGCGGCTGCGAATCGGCACGCGCCGACGAAACCGGCATCGCGTGCACCGTGATGGATAGCCGCAGCGGAGGTTGACGCCGTCGCGATTCGCGGATCCGCGGATGCGTCGCGCTTCGTCCGGCTGACGGTCGTGCTTGTGCGGGGGCACATGCACACCGAGCTGAACAAGGTGATCGCCGCGCTGCAGGACTTTACGCGCATGAGAGCGTCCTGTTCGAGCGCGATCTCGGCGAGCGCGCGCTGACCCACCGGCTGGCGGTGCATGTCGAACGGCAGTTTCCGGGCTGGGAGGTCGATTGCGACTACGACCGGCTCGGCGAACGCACGCTGCGGCTGCCGCGCGGCACCATCGTCTCGACCGACGATCATCTCGGGCAAGTCGATCTTTCCTGATATCGTCGTGCACCAGCGCGCCATTCCGAACAACCTGCTCGCGATCGAGGTCCGAAAGGCGAGCAATCACCAGCCGCTGGAGCACGACCAGCACAAGCTGATGGCGCTGACCGATCCGCATCTCTGGTTCGCCTATTGGATCGGCGTGCTGCTGACGCTGGGCAAGCAGCAGCGTCACGGCGTCGGAAGTCTATGTCGGCGGCGTGATCGATCGGCCGCAGTCGCTTTGGTTTGCGGCACGGCTGGCGGAGAGCGGTCTCGGGACCGCGCATTAGGCGCCTTTTTGCAGCGCGCTTTTCTGGAAGTGCTCGACTGCCTCATCAATATGGACCCAATGATGCTTCGACCGCTCGAATACCGAAAAGGTGGGAGCCGGAAAGCTGAAGTCGCCGAGCGCGCCAACCGCGACGCCGATGAGAGATGGCAGGGCGTCGGGCTTCCAATAGACCGTCGAGCCGCATGTTGGACAAAAATAGCATCGCACCTTACGGCCGCTATCGCCGACGTGAATGAACTCCGTAGCCGTTCCGGAGATCTCGACGGTGTCAATCGCATGGAAAACACCGAGGCCGAATGGCGAACCGGTTCGTCGCTGGCAAGCGAGACAGTGACACGCGACAATCAGCTTTGACGTTTCTCGCAACTTCAGTGAAAGAGCGCCGCAAAGGCATTGGGCATGAGCCATGTGATCGTCACCCGTCGTTGTCGGTGATGTCTGTCGGAATGTGGGGGATGAGACGCAGGGGGGCCGGAGGAGCAAAGCCCGCGCGACCAAAGCAAGGGTCGCATGCGTCACGAAACAGAATATCCTATTTTGGAAGCCTGCGGCAAGCCAAAACAATCTGAATGGTCGTCACGTCGAACTCGATGACGACCCGATGGACTGGGCCGGCGACTGGTCCGAGTCCGGCCTTCGGTATGGCGAGAGGCGTTAGGCTGGCGATGGGTTTTCGCAAAGGCTCAACCCATCCTGAGGGCTTGATGCCAGCACGGTGGATCATTCATATAAGAGGTCAATAGACCAGGGGCAGATCGTGAAAGACCTGATCGTCAAACCGTTTCGTTCTATCTTTCTCTTCACAATGTTCATGATCGCATGTCCGCAGATTTCGGTCGCGCAAATCCCCGCTCAAACAGAGATTGAGAGAAAGTGTTCCGAGGAGGCTGATGCACGCAAGCTCCACGGTCAGGAACGCAAAGACTTTAGGTCGCTTTGCAAGAAAAACGACGTTCAAGCGGCTCCGGCCGTTGTTGACCTGCAGCCGAAAAAGAATGTTCTGCCAAATCCAGGTGCCGCGGAGCCCAAGACGTCTGCACCTCCGCTACCCACAGCCACAATGCCCAAGGCCACGATCGCACCGATTTCGTCTGCGGCGGTGTACGGCCGCCGTATCGCGCTTGTGATTGGAAACTCGTCCTACAAGAATGTTCCATCGCTAACCAACCCACGAAACGATGCGATATCGATAGCCAATGCGTTCAAGCGAACGGGATTTACGACCGTTGATGGCAACTCGACCTCGGAATAGACGCGCTCATCAACACGATCCGCAATTTCGCACAACAAGCGGAGGCCGCGGATTGGGCAGTCGTGTACTACGCCGGACACGGAATGGAGGTTGGGGGCACAAACTATATCATTCCCGTCGACGCGAAAATTGCGCAAGACCGGGATATCAGCTTTGAGGCGTTGTCACTCGATCAAGTGCTGAACGCGACTGAGCGGGCCAAACAATTGCATTTGGTCATCCTGGACGCTTGCCGCGACAATCCTTTTGCCAATCAAATGAAGCGCACCTTGGCAGTTGCCTCGCGCTCGGTATCTCACGGGCTCGCCGCAGTCGAGCCGGAGGCCGGAACGTTGGTCGTCTTTTCAGCCAAGGATGGCGAAACGGCGCTTGACGGCGATGGCACCAATAGTCCGTTTGCTGCAGCACTATTGAAAAACGTCGAGACGCCGGGGCTTGAAGTTCGGAGACTGTTTGATTTCATTCGGGACGATGTCCTCGATGCTACGCAACACAGACAAAAGCCGTTCAGTTATGGCTCGATTTCCGGTCGGCAAGATTTCTACTTTGTATCATCGAAATGAACCACTTCGTTCCATGTTGCTTTTTCCGCCGTTGGCCCAAGCCCGACATGATGCATGTTTTTTCAACGTTGTCGTCTGAGGGCAAACCGATGCGACGAGTTTGTCAGTGCGCGCCCTAGCGCGGAATGGGTTTTGTTAAATCGATGCGGCCTCAGGACGTGGTTCACCTCTCCACGTCGGTGAGAGGCGAACCAAAAGGCCGCCCGCGCGCGGCGAGCGGCCCTCGTGTTATCGCGAGATCAAGCGTCAATGCAGCGGATCACCCTGACCCAGCGCGTAGGCGACGATATCCTTCAGCGCGAAGTCCAGCGCCTGTAACCGGCGTCCAGTGCGGGTCGAGCGACAGCATCGAGATCGTCGCCGAACATCATGCCCAGGAAGACCTCGGCGACGATGCGGCCGCCCACCGGCCCGAACTGCGGCGTGGTGATGCCGTCCCGGGCCGCCGGTCGCCGGGATCGTCCACGGCGGTCTGGAACTGCCGCGCCTCGGCCAGGATGTAGGTCCAGAGCGGGCAGTTATCGGCAAAGGCGCCGTTGGCGATCGGTCGCGATCGGACTTGCGGCATCGCCCGTGCCGGCTGGTCGACGGCCTTGCCGATGATGATCTGAATCGTCGCAGCGGCGTCAACTGCATCGCCTTTGCGACCGCCTGGCCGGACGGCAGTCCGAGCCGCCAGCTGCGCTCGAGATTGCGCAGCGCCAGCGATGGCGGCGGATCGGAGGCGACCTCCGGCGGCAGCATGCTGAGCGGGTCGACCAGCGAGGTGTCGATGCGATAGGCGAACTGAAGCCGCCTCTTGTTGTTCGGATCGGTGTCGTCGTCCTCGCTGCCATAGGCGCGCGTGTCGAGGTCGATGAAGCGGCCCCAGTCGATGGCGCGCCCGGGACCATCGGACGGAAGCCGGTCAGCGCGTTGTGGTCGGGATTGTTGCGGATCAGGGAAGATCGGCAGCAGCATGTTGTCGTCATCGTTCAGCCGATAGCCGGGCCGGATCATGGAATGCCCGAGCCGATAGGCGGCGACCGAGAACTCGACCGGCATGAACGGATAGTTCTTCCAATGGAAGTACGCGAGCTTGCTGCGGTCGTAGCTGCCGCCGGTCTTCAGATCGTCCAGCACGCTGGCATGGACGATGCGCGGCAGGAAATCGTTCAGCACGATGTACTGGTAGTGGAAGCGCACCCGCTGCTGCACGTCTTCGAACGACAGGCTCCGGGTTGTCGTCGACCATGCGGTTGTGAAAGCGAAGGAACAGCCCCTGTAACTGCGACACGATGCTGTTCTCGTCGTTGCGGGGGTCGCCGATCAGCGCCCGTCCCGCGAAGCGCGGCAGGTCGATGGCATCGGGCACGCCGGGCCGGTCAGCTTCTCGCCGAGCTGGAACTTGATGCCGTCGTACATGTAGGGCTGGTCGTGGTCCCCGTCCGTAGATATTGTCCAGATCGAGCGATGGGGTGCGGAAATCGACGAGCCCGTCGGGGTCCTGCTGCTTGGTCAGCACGCTGACCGGGTCGAAGGTGATGTCGTGATCGATGAACTGGCCGAAATAAGTGTAGAGCGCCGGAATGCCGCTCTCCTCGCCGTCAGGGCCGTCCTGCGGCTGGTCGAAGCCGGCCGCCATCGCGTCGGCCAACGCGGACAGGTTCGCGAAGGTCGGCATCGTTCGGGCCGAAATTCGCCGGTGCGAGGTTCCGGAACATGCGGCCGAAACGGCCTTGGAAAGCGGTGAGCGCGTGGCGTTCAGACCGCGGGGACAATTGCGTGGCGGCTGCTCATTGAAAGACCTCCCTGAAAAATACGAATGAAAGACAGGCTATAGTTTCTCGCGCTAGAATATGCAGCTTAGGCGAGATGGGGATGCCACGAGCGAGATGCACTCACAATGCGCGGCATCGATGTTTCCGGAAGGCGCGGTTGCGCACTGCAAGCCGCGGCTGCGCATCGTGAATTTCTCCGCGGCGATGACGGATAACATTCTCGTCATCGACGGAGCAAGCGGCTTCGCAAATTTCGATTCGCCGGACTTCGGCGAAGCGGATCGGCTTCGCGTAAAAATTGTGGCGGCGTGCGCGTGATGCGCGCACGCCGCCAATTTGTCAGTAGTCGCGCTGCTGCGAGAACGCGTACGCGGGTAGACGCCGCAATAAGCGGACGTCCCGGAGGCGGTGGCCTGACACTGCTGATAGCTCGTGAACTGGCAGTTGCCGGGATAGCCCCACATGCGCCTGCAGCAATATCGATCGTTTGCAGGATGTGCCTGGGCGGCCGGGGATGCTACGGCGATCAGGGCCGCGAGCGATGCGAGAGTGAGGATGGTGCGACGCATGACTGAGATTCTCCTTCGAGGGCGAGTGGATGACAGTGACGATGAGCTTCCAGGGTTCTACTGATACATGAGCATTTTGTTGCCTGTCTTTGGTGTCGGCGGAATGCCTTGCGTTCGCGATGAGGCACATCATGACGCAGCCGGCCGCCGGCAATGTGATCTCGGCCACAGTTCGCGATGGGGTTCCGGCCTATCGTGAGCGGACTTGCACGCGTCGATCCCGGCGAACTACGCTTGCCTCATTCGGATCAGGAATTTTGGAGATTATAGATGCAAAGGTCATACTTGCTGGCTGCGACAGCAGCGCTGGCGCTTCTCATGCAAACACCGCTCGCGCTGGCGCAGGGCGCACCGGCCGCCGGCGGAACCGCGGCGCCTGCGGCGACAACTGCTGCGCCGGCGCGACCACGACGGCGCCGGCCGCGACCAACGACGCCGCCAGCCAGCCGGCCGACTCGAAGAAGAGCGCGTCGAAGAAGCCGGCGAAGAAGAAGATGACGAGGCAGCAGGAGATCGATCATTCGGTCGACAGCGGCACCGTGCCCGCGCGCTACCGCGGCTCGGTGCCCAAGCAGTACCAGCAATACGTTCCGTTCGATAAGCAGTGACGGATCGCACGGCGGCGCGACGTGATCCAACGTCAGCCGCCGTTGCCATCGCGTGACAGAATTAAAACAGGACCTTGCGGGCGGAATCCGGCCATACATCCCCAGTGGCGGTCCGGGCGAGCGGTGCTAGAGTAGCGCCGAAGCCTGGGGGGAGCCGTAATGAGTGACGACGTGAAGGATGCTGGCCTTGTGGCCATGATCAGTAGCATCCTGGGCGGCAACAAGCGCGCCGAGACCGTATAGTGCCGCCGCCGCTCGCGGAGTTCATGCCGGTAGCGCCGACGAACGGGTTTGAGCTGGCCGAACCGCCGCCGGCCGATACTATGCTGGCCAGGCTAAAGACCAACTCCGAAGCTCCGAGAACGCGCCCGACGAAGCGATGGCGGTGCCCAAGCCGGCCGAGCCCAGTGATTATCGCCCCCACGCCGGACGGCAAGCAATTCCTCCCGGCGGAAGCGATTGCCGATCTCGCGCTGGAGAGCTGCGCAAGATCGAGAATTTTCCGGCGACCGGCGCCTCCGTCACGGTCTACGGCTATCAGCCATTGGAACGCGATGCTCACTTTCGCGCCGTTCTCGACGAAGTTCCAGAACGCGACGCGGTTCAGCGACGCCTGCCTGACTTTGTTCAAGCTCCGCCGTTTCGTCGAACTTGAGATATAGACTCGCCCAGCCGTGACCCGAAACAGTTCGACAGGATTTTCGACTTGAGCGTCGCCTTTACCAAGAAGAGAGCGCCGAAACCGCCGCCGAAACGCTGCTGCCGGATCGCCCGATTTCGCCGCATCCAAATCTCGTGACCGAAAAGGCTTGCGGGCGTTGCAGACGCAGCTTGAGGATGCGCGCGAGGCCTATGAAGCTGCGCAAGGCCATCGAGGACGTCAACGAAAAGCGCCGGCCGTCGGCGGTGCCCCTGCGCGATGTCCGCTACCTCGCCGAACGCCTGCGCACGGCGCAACTGGCTCCCGATCCGGCGTCGACCGAGACGGTCGCTTTCGGCAGCACCGTGACGTTCAGTCGTCCCGACGGCCGCGTGCAGACCTACCGCATCGTCGGAGAGGACGAAGCGGATCCCAAGGCCGGTTCGATTTCGTTCGTATCGCCGGTCGCGAAGTCGCCTTATGGGCAAGGCGGTGGGTGATGTCGTGGGGGTGGGCGCTCAGGAGATCGAGATCGTATCGATCGCATAGGGATGTGATCAAAGCCGCGTCGCGAATG
>CAWCZF010000009.1:0-60819 GCA_963799975.1 uncultured Actinomycetota bacterium
CGCGTGCAGCGACATCTCCTCGGGGGCGTCGATGGCCTCGGCCATCACCTCGAGGATCGTCAGGCGCGCTACGCGGGCCTGGTTAAGCGCCTCGGCCAGCACCTCGGCGGGGATGCCGTCGAGCTTGGTGTCGAGCTGGAGCGCGGTCACGCCCTCGCGTGGTGCCGGCGACCTTGAAGTCCATGTCGCCGAAGGAGTCCTCCAAGCCCTGGATGTCGGTGAGGCGACGTACTGGGTCTCGCCGTAGACCTCGCCGGAGATCAGGCCCATCGCGATGCCGGCGACGGGAGCCTTCAGCGGTAACCGGCCTGGAGCAGCGCCAAGGTCGAGCCGCAGACCGAGCCCATCGAGGTGGAGCCGTTGGAACCCTCGCTTCGAAGAGCTGGCGGATCGCGTAGGGGAACTCCTCGAGCGTCGGCAGGACCGGCAGCAGCGCGCGCCCGGCAAGCGCGCCGTGGCCGACCTCGCGACGCTTGGGCGAGCCCACGCGGCCGGTCTCGCCGGTGGAGAACGGCGGGAAGACGTACTTGTGCATGTAGCGGCGCGTCTTCTCCGGCGAGAGCGTGTCGAGCTTCTGCTCCAGGGTCAGCATGTTCAGCGTGGGTGACGCCAGTAGCCGGGTCTCGCCGCGCTCGAACAGCGCCGAGCCGTGCACCCGCGGGATCACCGCGACCTCGGCGGGACAGGGTGCGGATGTCGGTGAGCCCACGGCCGTCCATGCGGACCTTGTCGCGCAGCACGCGCTCGCGGACCAGCGGACTTGTTCAGCGAGCGGAACGCCGCGCCGAGCTCCTTCTCGCGGCCCTCGAACTCTCGCGCCGAGCGAGTCCAGGGTGGCGGCCTTGATCTCGTCGAGGCGCTCCTCGCGCTCCTGCTTGCCGGCGATGGCCAGCGCCGGCGCCGAGGTCGGCCTTGGCGGCCGACTCGACGGCGGCGTACACGTCGTCCTCGTAGTCGAGGAAGATCGGGAAGTCCTGAACCGGCTTGGCGGCCTGCTTCGCCAGCTCGGCCTGCGCCTCGCACAGCTGCTTGATGAAGGGCTTGGCGGCATCGAGGCCGCCGGCCACGATCTCCTCGGTGGGGGCCTGCGCGCCGACTGCACCAGCTCCCAGGTCTGCTCGGTGGCCTCGGCCTCGACCATCATGATCGCGACGTCGCCGGTCTCGGTGACCCGCCCGGCGACCACCATGTCGAAGACGCCCTCCTCGAGCTGGCTGTGGCTGGGGAAGCCACCCACTGACCCTCGATGAGCGCGACGCGGGTGCCACCGACGGGGCCGGAGAACGGCAGGCCGGAGAGCTGGGCAACGCCGACGCCGCGTTGATCGCGAGCACGTCGTAGGGCGGGTCGGGGTCGAGCGCCAGCACGGTGATGACAACCTGAACCTCGTGGGCAGACCCTTCTTCAACGTCGGGCGCAGCGGGCGGTCGATCAGGCGACAGGTGAGGATGGCGTCCTCGCAGGGACGACCCTCACTACGGAAGAAGGAGCCGGGGATCTGGCCCACGGCGTACATCCGCTCCTCGACATCGATCGTCAGGGGGAAGAAGTCGAACTGGTCCTTGGGCTGCTTGCCGGCCGTGGTGGCCGAGAGCAGCATCGTCTCGTCGTCGAGGTAGGCGGTCACCGAGCCGGCGGCCTGGCGGGCCAGCAGGCCGGTCTCGAAGGTGACCGTGCGGGTGCCGAACCTGCCGTTGTCGAGAACGGTCTCGACCGCGGAGATGACGGGCTCGTTGATCTGTGGAGTTGTCAGTCAAGGGGTGTCCCTTTCTTGTTCGCGGAGCGATCCGCGGCGCCCGCTCGACGATCGGTCAGTGCCGGTCTTCGATCGAGGCCCGCGGGGTCGCCTGGCGACCACGGGTCTGAGAGCCACTACCGGGGACCGGGCCAGAACGGCGGGTCGCTCCTGGGTGGTGATGATGTGTTCAGTTGTGAAAGATAAGCGAGAAGGACCCGTCGCGTGGACGGGTCCTCCGAGGTCAGCGGCGCAGGCCGAGCCGCTCGACGATCGAGCGGTAGCGCTCGATCTCGGTCTTCTGCAGGTAGTTCAGCAGCCGGCGGCGCTGGCCGACCAGGAGCAGCAGGCCACGACGGCTGTGGTGGTCGTGCTTGTGCTGCTTGAGGTGGTCGGTGAGGTGGGCGATGCGGTGGCTGAGCAGCGCGATCTGCACCTCGGGAGAGCCGGTGTCGCCTCGGCGTCGTGCGTAGTCGGCGATGATCTTCTTCTTGGTCTCCGCGTCGGTACCGATCGGACATGCGGGCTCCTCTCTGTTCTCCTGTTGCGCGGCGCGCCGGGGCCTGTTCACCCGGGCTCTCGATCCGCGGCCGTTTCACGGCAACCGAGGAAGCGTATCAGCGGCGCCGGTGCCGACCCCAAATTCGCACGTGGGAGCATGCCGGGCATGGGTGAGTCGAGCACACGGCTGGCCGCGTGCAACCTGTGCGAGGCGATCTGCGGCCTCGAGCTGACCATCGACCGACGGTGCCGTGACCGGATCCGGGGCAACCCCGCCGACCCGCTCTCCCGGGGCTACATCTGCCCCAAGGGCGTCTCGATGGCCGACGTGTACGACGACCCCGACCGGCTGCGTCGCCCGGTCCGCCGGGTCGGTTCGGGCGCCGACGCCACGTGGGAGGAGATCGGCTGGGACGAGGCCCTCGACCTGGTCGCCGACCGTCTGGCCGCGGTCTCAACGGCGCACGGCCGCGACGCCGTCGGCGTCTACCTGGGCAACCCCAACGCGCACTCGCTCGGCTTCGCCACCCACGGCGCCGCCGTTCGTGAAGGCGCTGCGCACCCGCAACCGGTTCAGCGCCTCGATCGGTCGACCAGATCCCCCACCAGTTCGTGGCCTGGCAGCTCTACGGCCACCAGCTGCTGCTGCCGTCCCCGACCTCGACCGCACCTCGTACTTCCTGGTCTTCGGGGCCAACCCGATGGCCTCCAACGGCTCGCTGATGACCGTGCCCGACTTCCCGCAGCGGGTCCGCGACCTCAAGGCGCGCGGCGGCCAGATGGTGGTGCTCGACCCGCGGCGCACCGAGACCGCCAAGGTCGCCGACCGAGCACCACTTCGTGCGGCCCGGCACCGACGCCTTCGTGCTGCTGGCGATGGTGCAGGTGCTGTTCGCGGACGGGCTGACCCGACCCGCCGGCGTACGTCGACGGGGTCGACCGGGTCGCCGAGCTGGTGCGCCGACTTCACCCCCGAGGCGGCCGAGCGCGCGTCCGGCGTGCCGGCCGAGACGATCCGGCGGTCGTCCGCGATTCGCGGCGGCCGACGGGGCGGCGGCGTACGGCCGCGATGGGGCTCTCGACCCAGGGGTTCGGCTCGGTCTGCCAGTGGGCGATCACGCTGCTCAACCTGCTCGCCGGCAACTTCGACCGGGCGGGCGGGGTGCTGTTCCCCGAACCCGCGGTCGACACCGTCGGCAGCGGGTGATCGGCCCCGGCCACCACGACGTCTGGCGGAGCCGGGTGCGCGGCGATCCCGGAGTTCGCCGGCGAGCTGCCCGCGGCCGTGCATGCGTCGAGGAGATCGAGACCCCGGCGAGGGTCAGATCCGCGCGATGGTGACCATCGCCGGCAACCCCGTGCTCTCCACACCCGACGGCGCGGCGGCTCGCCCGGGCGCTCGCCGGCCTCGACTTCATGGTCGCCGTCGACATCTACCTCAACGAGACCACCCGGCCGAGCTGCCGCGCTGGCGGCGGCTGACCGGAGGGGATCTCGTGGTCTCACGCCCGTTTTACCTGGTCAACGACGCGCTGGCGTTCCTGCTCGAACTGCTCGCGCTCGCCGCGCTCGCCTGGTGGGGCGCCGAGACCGGGAGCGGGCTGTTCGTTCACCTCCTGCTCGGGATCGGCGCGCCGCTCGCGGCGGCGGTCGTCTGGGGGCTGTTCGCCGCGCCCAGGGCACAGGTGCGGCTGCCGCTCGCCGGCGTCCTCGCGGTCAAGGCGATCGTGTTCGGCGCCGCGGTGGCCTGCCTCGACCTCGTCGGCCATCGTACGTGGGCGGTGGTGTTCGCCGTCGTCGTCACGGCCAACACCGTGATCGCGACGATCGGCCGGGAAGCCGCGGGCTACAGCCCGGTCCCGGCGGACGAGCCGCCGACCGGCTGACGGGGGCTCAGGCGTCCGCGCGGTTGGCGCGTACGCGGCCCGCCAGCCAGTACGTGTAGCCGGCCGCGCCCGCCAGGCCGAGCAGCCGGGTCTTCTTCGTGGTCAGGGCCAGGCCGAGGGCGATCTCGGTGGCGCCGTTGCGGTACGTCCACTGACGGGTGTTCTCGGGGAAGGCGGCCTTGGAGAGCGGGTCGAACACGTGCGGTGCGGCGAAGTGGGCCGCTCCGGTTCCGGCCAGCAGGAGTCCGGCGAGTCGCAGCATCGGCAGGGCCTTTCACGGGGGAAATGTCCAACATAGTCGCCCGGCCGACGCGATGCCGCCGCCCGCCTCCGCGTACGGCACTCCGGCGCGGTCAGCCGGCGGCGGTCACGCCTGCGGTGGCGGCGGCTCTCACGCCCGCGGCGGCGGCGAACGCCGTGATGATCGGGTGGGCGCGCGTGCCGTCCCCGGCCAGCTCCGGCTGGAACAGAGTGGCCAGGAAGAACGGATGCCCCGGCAGCTCGGCGATCCTCACCTCGCCGTTCTCGTCCGCACCGCTGAAGGACAGGCCGCCCGCGCGCAGGACGTCCACGAACTCCGGGCTCAGGCCGTACGAGCAGTGGTAGCGCTCGATCGTGGGCCCGCCGCCCAGGAGACGCTCGGCCAGCGACCCCTGCGCCGCGCGTACGGTGCCCTCGTGGCCGACCAGCGAGCATGACAGCGGCACGATCAGCGCGTCGCCGCCGGCGGCCGCGTTCTCCGCGTGGCGCGCCGAGGCGAGCCCGCACACGTCGCGCGCGTACTCCAGCAGCGCGTGCTGGAAACCGCCGCACGTGCCGAGGAACGGTATGCCGCGCTCGCGCGCGGTGCGCGCGGCGGCGAGCGCGCCCGCCTCGCTGCGGTAGGGGCTGCCCGGCACGAGCCAGATGGCGTCGAAGCCCTTCAGCGCCTCCTCGGACGCGTCCTCGCTGGGGATCCAGTACGGGTCCAGCACCAGGCGCTCACGCGCGGCCAGGGCGGAGAGGATCGCGGGGATCCGCACGTGGGCGAACACGCTCGGCGAGCGGTCGCCGACCAGGGCGACCCGCGGCGAGAACTCCAGTGGTGTGAGGTCCGGTGGTGTGAGGTCCGGTGGTGTGAGGTCCATGGACTCAACTCAACCGCCCAGCCGAGTTCAGGTCCAACGATGATTAGTGCACTGCCCATCAGCGATACTTATGGACATGGATCCGCACCTGCTCCGTACGTTCACGGCGGTGGCACGGTGCGGGTCGTTCTCCGCCGCGGCGGCCGAGCTCGGCTACACCCAGAGCGCCGTCTCCCAGCAGGTCGCCGCTCTCGAGGCCGATCTGAAGGCGCCGCTGCTGCACCGCCGCCCGGTCGCGCTCACCGACGCGGGCGCACGCCTGCTCGAACACGCCGGGCCGCTCCTGCTGCGCCTGGCCGCCGCACGCGCCGACGTCATGCGCCTGGCGGCCGAGCCGTCCGCCCGGCTCGTCGCCGGTGTCTCGGCGCTGGCCACCGTCCGGCTCGCCCAAGCACCGCCGCTGGCCGAGGTCACCGTCCGCGTGCTGCCGCGCGAGGACGTCGCGGCACACGTCGCGGACGGCACGCTCGACTTCGGCCTGGTCGACGGCGTCGCCGCGCCGACCGACCCGCTCCAACTGCCCGACGTCGGCCCGCTGAGCACCTTGGCGGTGGCCGAGGAGCCGCTCGTCGTACTGCTCCCCCAAGGACATCCGCTGGCCGGGCGGCCGGGGGTGCGGCTGGCCGACCTGGCCGACGCGCGCTGGATCGACGCGCAGGAGGCCGCCGTGCCGCTCGACCGGCTGCGGACCGCCGCCGGAACCGGCGGCTTCGCGCCCGCACTGCGCTACGAGGGCGGCGACGTGCGCGGACTGGTCGCCTTAGCGGCGGCCGGGCGCGGCCTCGCCGTACTGCCCGCGTCCGTGCCGGGCGGGATCGGCGTGGCCGTGCCCGTGGCCGCACCGCAACTGATCCATCGCGTCGAACTCCTGCACGGCGTGCGGCCGCCCTCGTCCGCGGCACCGCCCCACGAGCGCCCGGCCTGGTGGACCGGCGAATAGCCGTCACCCTGAGCGAGTGCGCGACCGCTCAGTGTAGACATCGCGGCTGGACCTACCAACTCTGAGGATGCGCGCGGCGGCCATGCCGACGAGCGTCGGTCAGGTAGGCGGGGACTGGGAGCGGTCCGCGCGGGAGGTGGCACCATGCCGAAGGCAGCCGGAATCGATCTTGGTACGACGAACTCGGTGATCGCGGCGATGGTCGACGGCCATCCGACCGTGGTACCCAACAACGAGGGGTCGCGTACGACGCCGTCCGTGGTGGCGTTCACGCCCGAGGGCGAACGCCTCGTCGGGCAACTGGCACGCCGCCAGGCGATCCTCAATCCCCAGGGCACCATCTACTCGGCCAAGCGCTTCGTCGGGCGGCGGTACGACGAGGTCGCCAGCGAGCTGACCGCGGTCACCTACGACGTCGAGCCCGGTACGGACGACGCGGTCCGCTTCGACGTGAACGGCAAGCCGTACGCGCCCGAGGAGATCTCCGCGCTGGTGCTGCGCAAGCTCGCCGACGACGCCGGCAAGTTCCTCGGCGAGCGCGTGACCGAGGCGGTCATCACCGTGCCCGCGTACTTCAACGACGCCCAGCGCCACGCCACCAGGGACGCCGGCCGCATCGCCGGCCTGGAGGTCATGCGGATCATCAACGAGCCGACGGCCGCCGCGCTGGCGTACGGGCTGGACAAGAAGGGCAACGAGACCGTCCTCGTCTTCGACCTGGGCGGCGGCACCTTCGACGTGAGCATCCTCGACGTGGGCGACGGCGTCGTGGAGGTTCGCGCGACCTCCGGCGACGGGCACCTGGGCGGCGACGACTTCGACCGCCGGATCGTCGACCACCTCGCCGATGACTTCGAGCGGGACGCCGGGATCGACCTGCGGCACGATCCGCAGGCCCTCCAGCGCCTGTTCGAGGCGGCCGAGAAGGCCAAGGTCGAACTCTCCTCGGTGACCCAGACGACGGTCAACCTGCCGTTCATCACCGCGGACGCCGCCGGGCCCAAGCATCTGAGCACGACCCTCATGCGCTCGACGTTCGAGCAGCTCATCGCCGACCAGCTCGAACGCTGCGAGGGCCCGATGCGGCAGGCCATGGCGGACGCCAAGGTCACCGCGGACGACATCGACGAGGTCATCCTCGTGGGCGGCTCCACCCGCATCCCGGCCGTGCAGACCCTCGTACGGCGGCTGACCGGCGGCAAGGAGCCGAACATGACGGTCAACCCGGACGAGGTCGTCGCGATCGGCGCGGCGATCCAGGCGGGCGTGCTCAAGGGCGAGGTCGAGGACGTCGTGCTCCTCGACGTCACGCCGCTGTCGCTCGGCCTGGAGACGCTCGGCGGGGTGATGACCAAGACCATCGAGCGGAACACCACGATTCCCGCGCGCCGGACCGAGACGTTCAGCACCGCCGAGGACGGCCAGACCGCGGTGGACGTCGTCGTGCTCCAGGGCGAACGCGAGCGCGCCGCCGACAACCGTACGCTGGGCCGGTTCCGGCTGGAGAACATCCGGCCCGCGCCGCGCGGCGAGCCGCAGGTCGAGGTCACCTTCGACGTCGACGCGAACGGGATCCTGAACGTCTCGGCACGCGACAAGGACACCGGCGGCGAGCAGCGGATCACCATCAGCGAGAGCACGAACCTGGACCAGAGCGAGATCGAGCGCATGGTCCGCGACGCCGAGCAGCACAGCAACGAGGACGCGCGCGTACGGGAGACGATCGACGCGCGCAACGAGCTGGACACGGTCGCCTACCGGGTGGAGAAGCGGCTGGAGGAGCTCGGCGACGGCGTGCCCGAACACGAGCGCGCCCGCGCCGGGCTCCTCGTGGGCGACGCTCGCCAGGCGGTCAAGGAGGAGGCGCCGGTGGACCGGCTGCGCTCGCTGACCGCCGAGTTGCAGCAGGTCTACCACGGCCTCGGCGCGGTGGCCGCCGCCGGGAACGGCACGCGGACGCCGAACGACGACGACGTGATCGACGCGGAGTTCACCGCCGATGAGTGACGCGCCGGGCGAGGAGCGTACGTGCCCGGAGGAGCCGCCCGGCCACGGGGAGCAACTCGCCGAGCTGGAGGACCGGTGGCGCCGCGCCCTCGCCGACCTGGACAACCACCGCAAACGCACGGCACGTGCGCTCGACCGGGAACGCGAGGAGGAACGCGCCAGGACGTCCCTGGCGTGGCTGCCGGTCCTCGATGACCTCGAACGCGCGCTGGAGCACGCCGAGGCCGCCGATCCGGACCCGGTCATCCAGGGCGTACGCGCGGTTCTCGACCGTGCCCGCGACGTGATCGCCCGGCTCGGGTACCCGCGCCGCGACGACGCGGGCGAGCCGTTCGACCCCGTGCGGCACGAGGCGGTCGCCACCGTCGCGCACTCCGGCGTGCCGGACGGCACGGTCGTACGCGTCCTGCGGCCGGGCTACGGCACCGCCGATGACCAGCTGCGGCCCGCGCAGGTGGTGGTCGCCAAGGGACCAGACGATGGCGCGGCAACGTGACTTCTACGCCGACCTCGGCGTCGCGCGTACGGCGAGCCGGGAGGAGATCCAGCGCGCCTACCGAGGGCTCGCCCGCGAGCTGCACCCCGACGTGAACCGGTCCCCGGACGCCGAGGAGCGCTTCAAGGACGTCTCCGAGGCGTACTCCGTCCTGTCCGATCCGGAGCAGCGCGAACGCTACGACGCCTTCGGCCCCGGCTTCCGCCGCGCGCCCGAGGACGCCGCGGCCCACGCCGGTGCGGGCGCACGCGGCGGCGGGACGCGCGACGCGGGCTTCGAGGACCTGTTCGGCGACCTGTTCGGCCGCGGCGGCGGGCGGCGCGGCGGCTGGGGGCCGATGCCCGGCGCCGACCAGGAGAGCCCGATCGAGCTGTCGGTCGAGGAGGCGTACCGCGGCACCCGCCGAAGCCTCACGATCTCCGGCGCGCACGGCACGCGCCGCGTCGAGGTGACCGTACCGGCCGGCGTGACCGACGGGCAGCGGATCCGTGTCGCCGGGCAGGGCGGCCGGGGCGAGGACGGCGGCGCGCCCGGCGATCTTTACCTGGTCATCGAGATCCGGCCGGACGCGCGCTACCGGGTGGAGGACCGCGACGTCTTCCTGCGGCTGCCGCTCACCCCGTCGGAGGCGGCGCTCGGCACGACCGTCCCGCTGGAGACGCCCGGCGGCGAGGCCAAGGTCAAGGTGCCGCCCGGCACCTCGTCCGGCCGTCGGCTGCGGCTGCGCGGACGCGGCCTGCCGAACCCGCGCGGGCCGGCCGGGGACCTGTTCGCCGAGGTCCAGATCGTCGTGCCGGCCCACCTGGACGAGACGGAACGGCGGCTGTTCGAGCAGCTCGCCGCCGCGTCCTCCCTCGACCCGAGGAGACGCCGATGACGTACACGCTCATGCGACCGCGGCGGCTCGACCTGGAGTCGTTCGCCCGCACCGCCGGCGTCCATCCGGAGCTGGTCATGCGGCTCGTGGCCCTCGGCCTGGTCCACGCCGAGCAGGACCGCCGGGGCACGCTCTGGTTCACCGACGCCCAGGTCGCCGAGGTCGGCCGGATCCGGCGGCTGCGCGCGGCGTTCGCGCTCAACTACGCCTCGGTCGGGCTGGTCTGCGACCTGCTCGACCGCATCGCCGTACTGGAGTCGGCCATGCGCCGTCGCCCACGAGACCCCGGAGGCCGATCATGGATCTCGACCAGCTGACCGAGCGGTCGCGGGAGGCACTCCAGACCGCGCGGTCCACGGCCGCGGACCGCGGGCACAGCGACGTCGACGCCGAGCACCTGACTTTGGCGCTGATCGACCAGCCCGACGGGCTCGTCTCGCGCCTGCTCGACCGGGCCAACGTCGACCCCGGGCTGCTGCGCGGCGAGATCGAGAGCCGGCTCGGCCGCCGCCCGCGCGCGTACGGGCCGGGCGCGGACGCCGCACGCGTGCACGTCACGCGCCGGCTCGCGCGCGTACTGGACCGTGCGGAGGAGGAGGCGCGGCGGCGGAGCGACGACTACGTCTCCGTCGAACACCTGCTCATGGCGCTGATCGACGAAGGCGTGGTCACGGGCGTGCCGAGGGAGAAGTTCGCCGAGGCGGTCGAGGGCGTACGCGGGAACCGGCGGGTGACCTCCGACACGCCGGAGGCGGCGTATGAGGTGCTGGACAAGTACGGCCAGGACCTGGTCGCCGAGGCACGCGAAGGCCGGCTGGACCCGGTGATCGGGCGCGACGCGGAGATCCGCCGCGTCATCCAGATCCTGTCGCGCAAGACCAAGAACAACCCGGTGCTCGTCGGCGACCCCGGCGTCGGCAAGACCGCCATCGTCGAGGGCCTCGCCCAGCGCATCGAGCGCGGCGACGTGCCGGACGGCCTGCGCGACAAGATCGTCTTCAACCTCGACCTGAGCGCGCTGGTGGCGGGCGCGAAGTACCGAGGGGAGTTCGAGGAGCGCATGCAGGCGGTGCTCGCCGAGGTCAAGGCGTCCGCCGGGCGGATCCTGCTCTTCGTGGACGAGTTGCACAACGTCGTCGGCGCGGGCGCCGCCGAGGGCTCGATGGACGCGGGCAACATGCTCAAGCCGATGCTCGCGCGCGGCGAACTGCACCTGATCGGCGCGACGACGATCCGGGAGTACCGCCGGTACGTCGAGCGGGACGCGGCGCTCGAACGGCGGTTCCAGCCGGTGCCGGTCGACGAGCCATCGGTGGAGGACGCGGTCTCGATCCTGCGCGGCCTGCGCGAGCGGCTGGAGGTCTTCCACGGCGTGAAGATCCAGGACTCGGCCATCGTCGCGGCGGTCGTGCAGAGCCATCGCTACATCGCCGACCGGTTCCTCCCGGACAAGGCCATCGACCTGGTGGACGAGGCGTGCGCCAAGCTGCGTACCGAGATCGACTCGATGCCCGCCGAGCTGGACGAGCTCACCCGTCGCGTCACCCGGATGGAGATCGAGGAAGCCGCGCTGGCCAAGGAGGAGGACGCCGCGAGCCGTACGCGCCTGGAGGAGCTGCGCCACGAGCTGACCGGGCTGCGCACCGAGGCGGACGCCGTACGCGCGCGGTGGGAGGGCGAGCGGCACACGCTGCACCGGCTACAGGACCTGCGGCAGGAGATCGAGCGGGTACGGCGCGAGGCCGACCAGGCCGAACGCGAGTACGACCTCAACCGGGCCGCCGAACTGCGCCACGGCGTGCTGCCGGAGCTCGAACGCCGGCTGCGCGCCGAGGAGGACCGGCTGACCGTCAAGCAGGGCGGCGACCGATTGCTCCGCGAGGTGGTGACCGAGGACGAGATCGCCGCGATCGTGTCCCGCTGGACCGGCATCCCGGTGAGCCGGCTCAAGGAGGGCGAGCGCGAGAAACTGCTCCGGCTCGAACAGATCCTGCACCACCGGGTCGTCGGGCAGGACGAGGCCGTACGTCTCGTCGCCGACGCGATCATCCGCGCCCGCTCCGGCATCAAGGACCCGCGCCGCCCGATCGGGTCGTTCGTCTTCCTCGGCCCCACCGGCGTCGGCAAGACCGAGCTGGCCAAGGCGCTCGCCGAGGCGCTGTTCGACACCGAGGACAACATGATCCGCCTCGACATGAGCGAGTACCAGGAGCGGCACACGGTCAGCCGCCTGATCGGCGCCCCGCCCGGCTACATCGGGCACGAGGAGGGCGGCCAGCTCACCGAGGCGGTACGCCGCCGCCCGTACTCCGTCGTGCTGTTCGACGAGATCGAGAAGGCGCACGCGGACGTGTTCAACGCGCTGCTCCAGGTGCTGGACGACGGCCGGCTGACCGACGCGCAGGGCCGTACCGTCGACTTTCGCAACACGATCCTCATCATGACGTCCAACATCGGCTCGGAGCTGCTGCTCGACGGCGTCACGGCGGAGGGCGAGATCAAGCCCGACGTGCACGACGCCGTACTCCGGTCCATGCGGCTGCACTTCCGGCCGGAGTTCCTCAACCGGGTCGATGACATCGTGCTGTTCCGGCCGCTGACGCAGCAGGAGATCGAGCAGGTCGTGGACCTGATGTTCGGCGACCTGCGCGAACGGCTGGGCGAGCGCCGGATGGCGCTGGAGGTCGCGCCGGACGCCCGCGCGTTCATCGCACGCGAGGGCTTCGACCCGGTGTACGGCGCGCGGCCGCTGCGCCGCTTCATCGCACGCGAGGTGGAGACCCGCATCGGGCGCGCCCTGCTGAGCGGCGAGATCGAGGACGGCGCGACCGTACGGGTCGGGTTGCGCGAGGGCCGCCTCGTCGTCGAGCACGAGAACCCGTGAGGGCCGTAGTCCGGTGGTTGGTCGGTAGGCAGGAGGTGTGATGACCCGGCAGGACGCGAAGGCACGACGCGACGCGACGGTCGCGTGCACACGCTGCGGCAAACGCAACCGCGTGCCCGCCACCGGCGCCGGCTTCGTGCGCTGCGGCAACTGCCACGACCTTCTGCCCTGGATCGCCGAGGCCTGCGACGACACCTTCGCCGACGTGGTCGAGCACGCGTCACTGCCGGTGCTGGTCGACCTGTGGGCGTCGTGGTGCGGCCCGTGCCACCAGGTCAGCCCGGCACTGGAACAGGTCGCACGCGAACTGGCCGGCCGCGTGAAACTCGTCCAGGTCGACATCACGCGTGCGCCGAAGACGAAGATGCGCTTCAGCGCCCAGGCGCTACCGGCCCTCCTGCTCATGCGCGACGGCCGGGTGATCGACCGCCGCGGCGGCGCCGCACCCGCGGCCGCCCTGCACGCCTGGGTCGAACGCGCCCTCTCCCTGCCCTGACCACTGAGCTCGTGCCGCCCGGACCGCACCCTCGGACCTTGCCGCTCCAGATCGTGCGGCTCAGGCGCTTCGCTGGAGGGCGAGACGCGCGAGTTCGACGCGCGAGCCGATGTCGAGCTTGCGGAACACGTGGCGCAGGTGGAACGCGACCGTGTGCGCGCTCATGGAGAGCTGGTCCGCGACCTGGCGGTTGGTCAGGCCCTGGGCGACGAGTTCGGACACGGCGCGCTCGGTGTCGGTGAGGCTCGCCCAGCCCGTCAGCGGCCGGTCCGTGTGGCTCCAGTTCCGGCGGCGCACGCCGAGCCGCCGCAGGCGGCGGCGGACTCGTGCCGCGTCGCGCGTGGCGCCGATCGCCTCATAACCCGAGAGCGCGGCGTCGAACGCGGCGATCGTCCGCCTGCGCGTGTCGGCGGTCGTGGCGTTCTCGCCGGCGCCGGCCGCGGGCGGGGTGATCAGTACGGCCAGGTCCTCGGCGGCCGAGGCACGTGCCCAGGGGTCGGTGTGGCCGGCGGCGGCCCGTTCCAGCGCCGCCGGGGAACCGTCCAGCAGCCCGCGAGCATGGCCGGCCGCCACACGCGCGGCCGGGAACGCCGGGTTGTCCTCGGCCAGCCGTTCCGCCGCCTCGACCACCGCCTCGGCGGTCACCCGGTCGCCCAGGGCGTGCGCGGTGCGGACGAGCCAGGCCGCCGCGGCCGGGTCGGCGACCAGCGTCCAGCGGTGGCGCAGTACCTCCTCCCGCAGCGGCCCGAAGCTCTCCACGAGGCTCCCCGGCCCGTCCCGCGCCTCGCCGACCTGGGCGGCCACCAGGGTGAGCGCCGGCTGCGCGTACGCACAGCCGTGCGCCGGCATGCCAACACCCCCCTGCCGCTCCACCGCCACCTGCTCCTCTGCCGCCACCTGACGTTTTTCTCCCACCTGCCCCTCCGCCACCATCCGTCCCTTTGCCCCTACCTGTCCCTCTGTCACCATCTGCCCATCCACCCCCACCTGCCCCTCCGCCCCCACGTGACGGTCGGCGGTCACGTGGCGGTGTGCGGCGTGCACGTCGCCGGTTCGCAGTGTCGCGGCGGCGAGCACGGCACGGGCGGAGGAGACGAGGAGGTGCGGTCCGAGGCCGCCGCCGGTCGCGAGCGCCGCCTCCGCCTCGGCCGCCGCGTCGTGGAACCGGCCCGCCGCCAGGTGCGTACGTGCCCGCAGGACCGCCGGGGCCGCGGCCCAGGCGAGGGAGCAGCCGCCCGCGCTCGCCAGCACCGTGCCCGCGTCGTCGTGCCGCTGGGCGTCCGCGAGCTGCATGGCCAGGACCAGCCGCGGATGCACCCGGTTGTCGGCCAGGTGCTCGGACAGCCGGCCGGGCACGCGTCCGGTCGCCCGGTCACTCGACGCGCCCGCCCGCTGATCCCCCGGTTGACCGGCCCGGGCGTCGTCGGCCAAGGACGCCCGTCGTACGGCCTCGCGGGTCAGAGCCAGGCCGGCGGTCAGCCCGCCCGCGTCCCACTCGCCCAGGGCGAGCGTGAGGAAGGCCCCGGCGACCAGGGCATCGCCGTGTTCGCCCGCGCCCGAGACGATCGCCTCCGCGCGGCGGCGTACCTCCTCGGCGTTCCCGCGTGCGTTGAGCAGCGCCAGTTCCGCGTCGTCGCGCAGGCCGTCGGAAAGGCACGGCTCGGCCAGCGCCGCCGCCGCCTCTGCCGCCGCCTCGTACGCACGGCCGCGCAGGTGGAGGACGTCAGACAGCAGGCAGTGCAGGCGGGCGCAGGTCAGGGCGGGCATCGGCCGTGCGAAGGCGGCGCGCGCGAGGCGGGCGGCCTCCTCCAGCCGGCCGGTCGCACCGAGGGCGGCGACGGCGGTGAGCGTACGTTCAGGGCGGTCCGGGCCCGCTCCGGTGAGTTCCAGCGCGAGAACGGCCAGCTCCGCCGCGCCCTGCGGTGACCTCGGCAGCACGGTGGCGATCACCTGGTCGAGCTTTGCCAGCGCGCGGTCATCGCCCGCGCGTACGCCGCGCGCCAGATGGGCGGCGGCGGCCGCGGCCGCGGCGGGCCGCCCGGCCAGCAGTTCGCCGATCTGCCGGTGCAGAGCCCGGCGTACGGGCGGCGGCACCGCCTCGACGATCACCCACCGGACCAGTTCGTGCCGGAAGCAGAGCGCGTCCGGCGTGGCGGCGAGCAGGTTCGCCGACAGCGCCTCGTCCAGGCCGGGCAGGATCGCAGCCGGAGTCGTCGCCAGGATCTCGGCGACGTCCTCCGGCGAGAAGGAACGCCCCAGGACGGCGCTCACTGTCAGCAGGTGGCGCGTCCTGGGGCTCAGTCCGCGAAGCCGGCGGCCGACGCCGGCGCGGACCCTTTCCGGCAGCCGCGCGGAGGAGAGGCGCGCGCGGCCGCCGGAGATCCTGACCGCGCCTTCGTCACGAAGGCCGGTCAGGAGTTCGGTGAGCAGGTACGGGTTGCCGCCCGCGCCGGCCGCGAAGGCGACCACGTCGTCGTCGGGCAGGCCGCCGAGCAGGTCGATGGCGATCTCGGTCAGCGCCTCGTCACCGAGGGGTTCGAGGGAGCGGCGCTGGGCGCCCTCGCGTTCGAGCAGGTCGAACAGGTCGCCGGCCGCGTCGCCACACGCCGACGTACACCGGGCCAGCAGCCACGCGACGGGCCGTCCGGCGAGGTCGCGGCACAGCGTGCCGACGGCGGCGAGTGTGCCCGCGCCGGCCCACTGAAGATCGTCCAGGCTCACCAGCACCGGACCGGCCGCGGCGCGTTTCTCCAGGCTGGACCGCAGCCGCTCGACAGACGGCTCCGGCCACGCGCCCGACTCGCCCGTTTCGACTGTTTCGTACAAGGCGGACAGCAGCGGCTCGCCGGGAACCGCCGGACCGCTCGTCTCGCACGCTCGGCCCGCCGCCGGTGTCAGGCCGCGCACCGCGGCAGCGCGTACGGCCTCCTCCAGCAGCAGGGTCTTGCCGGCACCCGGCGTCCCCTCGATCAAAAGGACACCCGCCCGCCCCGCGTCGGCCGCCCGCAGCAGCCCGAGCGCGCCCTCCCACTCACGCTCACGGCCGCGCATCGTCCGCGCCGCGGGGCCTGGTTCGCCCTGCGGCGGTGCGGTAGCGGTCATGTCCTCAGCGTCCGGCGCGCCGGACGCTGAGGACAGGTCACCACGGGGCCAAAAGGCCGCCCTGCGGCGGCCCGCGCCTCCGCGGCCGGCCCCCCGCCCGGCCCTCGCGGGTCCCGGCAGGTGTCCTGCGGGGTGGAGTCGATCACCCGATCCGGTCCCGTGGGCCGCGCGGGCCGAATCTGGGTACGTATGCTGGTAAGAGGGGGGAAATGGCTGGTCAGCGCGTTTTTTTGTGCATGAGCCCGCCGCCGAGCCATCGGCGTACACGCGGGCGTGGACCGAGCCCGGCATGATCCCGGAGTCGCCGCCCGATCCGGCCCCGCGGGACCAGTTGTCCGGCATGCGGTCGCTGCTGGCGCTGTCCATGGTGATGAGCGAGAGCGACGATCAGACCCACATCCTCGACCTCGCTGCCACGGCCGTACCGACGCTCGGCAGCTGCCGGCTCGAGGGCGTCCACCTCGGTGAGGGCGGCTGGCAGGCGGTACAGGGCGGGTACGCGGCCCCGGACGCCCGCGGTGATCTGGAGGCCCAGTTCGCGGTGCTGAGCGTGGCCGGTGGGCCGGTGGCGGTGCTCGGGCGCGTCTGGGCCTGGGCGTTCCCGCTGCGCAGCCTGGACGGGCACCTCGGCTACCTGGTGGCGAGCGCCGACGCCGAACCGTCGTCAGCGGAACAGTTCCTGCTGCGCGTACTGGCACAGCAGGCCGGAATCGCGATCGCCGGCGCACGCCAGCGGGCCGGCCAGCGCGCCGACGCCGAGCGGGTACGCGCGGCCAACGCCGTACTCACCGAGACCGTCGCCGACCTGGAGTTCAGCACGGCCGTGCACGACCGCCTAACGAGCGTCGCGGCGGCCGGCGGGGGGACGGACGGCATCGTCACCGCACTGCACGAGCTGACCGGCTACCCGATCGTGGTCGAGGACCGGTACGGGAACCCGCGGGCGTGGGCCGGCCCCGGCCGCCCGCAGCCGTATCCCAAGCAGCCCTGGGACGGCCGCCAGGCGACGCTGGACGAGGCGAGATCGGCACACGGCCCGATCCGGCAGCGCGGGCGGCTGATCGTCCCGGTCGGCCGAGGAGACGACGTACTCGGCGTGCTCGCCCTGATCGACCCGGGCGAGTCGGCCGGCCGGCCGGAGCGCGTCGCCCTCGAACACGCCGCGACCGTGCTCGCGCTCGAACTGGCCCACCTGCACGACCTCGCGGAGACGGAGCTGCGCCTCGGCCGCGACCTGGTCGAGGAGCTGCTGTCGGGCACCGCCGAGGAGACCGTGCTGGCCCGCGCCGACGCCCTGGGGTACGACCTGCGGCGCCCGCACCGGATCGTGGTCGTGACGGGACCGGGCGAGGGTCTCGGCCGGGTCGTCGGCGCCGCCATGCGCGAGCTCGGCGTCGGCTCCCTGCTGGCCGCACGCGGCCGCGAGGTCGTCGTCCTGTCCGACACCGACCGGCCCTGGGCCCGCTTCCGCGCCGCCGTGTGCCGCGAACTCGGCGGCGACTCGTGCCGGGTCGGCGTCGGCGGAACCTGCGACCGCCCGCTCGACCTGCCGCGCTCCTACCACGAGGCACGGCTCGCGCTGCGGTTGCAGACCGCCGTCACCGGCGACCACCAGGCGACAGAGTACGACCGACTCGGCGTCTACCGGCTGCTGGCCGACGTCGGGGAGCAGGACAGCGTCGAGCGTTTCGTACGCGAATGGCTCGGTGACCTGCTCGACTACGACGCCGGCAAGGGCTCGGAGCTCGTCGACACGCTCAGCCGCTACCTGGAATGCGGCCGCAGCTACGAGGCGACGACGTCCGCCCTCGCGATCCACCGCAGCACCTTGAAGTATCGCCTCAGGCGCATCCGCGAAATCTCCGGCCATGATCTGGGCGACCCCGACACGTACTTCAATCTTCAACTAGCTGCCCGCGCCTGGCAGACGCTTGCGGCGCTGCGCGCCGGGGACGCATGAGGGCCGCCAGGCTGGTACGGTACCCCCCTGGTCCTAGCTAAGCGCCATATAGCGCCGAATGTAACCCAGTGGGCACCAAAGCGAGACTGGTCCGGATCAGCGCTGGTCGCAGGTAGCATTCCCACCCGCAACGGTCCCAGGTTTCGACCTGACCGATGCCTGGCGTTTCCGAAGGGCACACGTTGAAGTCGAAGTTCTTTGAGGTCGTCGCCACTGTCGTCACCGTGGCCTTTGTCGTCGTGCCGCTCATCCACATGACCGCCGCGCCATACATTCACATGACGTAAGCGACGTCCGGGGCCCGACAGGGGGTGGGCGAACCCGCCCCCATCATTTTTTCCGTGCCTCACTCGACGCGCCTTCAGGTGGTCCGCTCAAAAGGGCGCGAACCTTGTCGGCCTCGGCCGCCATGCCCGATCTCTCGAAAAAGCGCAACGCCTGCCGCCAACATCTTCGGGCGTGAAGACGGCCACGTTTCCGCAGGTAGATGACGCCCAAACCTTCCAGCGCACGAGCGCGTTCATATGGTTCGCCGATTTTACGTGCCAGGTCCAGCGCCTCGCGAAAAGTCTCTTCGGCGTTGTCGAGGCGTCCGTCGCTCAGTAGCACCTCCCCGATGTGACGCAACGCCTTCGTCTGCTCGTAGACCTCGGAGATCTCCCGGGAGCAGGCCAGTCCCTGTTCGTAGTGCACGAGCGCCTCTCCGTGCTTTCCCAGCCGGAAGTACCCGGTTCCGATCTCGATAAGGGTCTCTATCTCATCACGCTTATCACCAATTTTCCGGAAAGTCGCCAAAGCACTTCGGAAGCCGGTGATAGCCTCAGCGAACCGGCCGGTATGAAGTTGAATTCTGGCCATATTGCTCAGCCAGATCGCCTCGTGCTGACGCGCCATTTCCAGAGCCACGCTCGCGGCCCGGTCGTAGTAGCCCCGCGCGGCGGTGACCTTGCCCAGCCGCAGCATCAGGTCACCCTGGTTGTTGAGAGCCATCAACAGCCCACGTGGATGATCGACCTGGGCGAAGATCTCGAGCGCGGCGGCGCGGCGATCGGCCGCCTCCTGGTACCGGCCGATGAACTCCAGGAAGATCCCGATGTGGTCGAGGACCAGCGCCTCGCCCCGCCGGTCGCCGAGGGAGCGGCGGATCTCCAGTGCCTGGCGTGAGCTCGCCAGGGCATCTCTATAGCGCGACTGCTGCCATTCGATCAGGCCCCGAAGATCGAGAACCTCGGCCTCACCGTGCGCATCGGATACCGAACGGTACATCTCATCGGACTCACGCGCGCTGTCCAGCGCCTCGGTGTACTGGCCCGTCCGGAAGCGTACGAGGCTCAGGTCGAACAGGGCCCGCGCCATGCCCGCCGTGTCGCCCAGGGCGCGCCAGGCCGCGACCGCGCGCTCGTGCAGTTCGGCGGCCTTGTACCAGTGCCCCTCAGCCTCCAGGTACCCCGCGAGCGCACGGGCGAGCAGCGCGGTGTGCGTCGGGGCGTTACGCGCGGCCGCGTACTCGGCCACGATCAGCAGCCGCGGGTACTCCGCCGCCAGCCATGCGCCCGCCTCCTCGGCGGTCTCGATCGGCGCGGGATCCGGCGGCGGGTACACGAGGGCCGCCTCGACCCGGCGTCCGAGCGGATCGCGTAACCGGTCGGCCAGGAGTGCCGCCGCCACGTGATGGTCGAGTTGGCGCTGCAGGGTCAGGCGGCGTTCGGCCGCGGAGTCCTCGGTCTCGGCGAGCTGGCGTGCGTACTCACGCAACAGGTTGTGGAACCGGTACCGGCCCTCGGACGGCTCGGTCACCAGGTGGTGGTCGAGCAGTTGCTCCAGCGCCCGGTCGGCGTCGGCGAGGCTGCCGCCGATGGCCGCGGCGGCGTCGTGCGGCGTGAAGTCCGGGCCGAAGTGCAGCCCCAGCCGCCGGAAGGCGTGCCGCGCGTGCGCGCCGAGGTCGCGGTACGACAGCTCGAAGACCGCCGTGATCTCCCGGTCCTCGGCGCGGATCTCGGCGAGCCGCCGGTTGTCGTCGGCGAGCCGCCGCGCGAGCCCGGCGAGGGTCCACGCCGTACGGTGCCGCAGCCGGTTGCCGACCAACTGGATGGCCAGCGGCAGAAAGCCGCAGAGCCGCACGACCTCCGCCAGGTCGTGCGGCGACGGGGAGCGGTCCGGGCCGATGGCCCGTTCGAGCAGGCATGCGGCGTCGTGCGGGGACAGCACGTCGAGCAGGTGCGAGCGCACGTCGCCCAGGCCGGCGAGCCCTTTACGGCTGGCGACCAGCGTCAGGCACCCCGGCGCGCCGGACAGCAGCGGCCGCACCTGTTCGGGTCCGGCGGCGTTGTCGAGGACCACCAGCACCCGGCGGCCGGCCAGCTCCGAACGCCACAGCGCGGCGCGGTCCGCGACGGATCGCGGGATCCGCCGGCCCTCCAGGCCGAGCATCCGCAGCAGCGTGTCCAGCGCGGCGCCGGGATCGGTCGCCGCCTGCTCGGCGTCATAGCCGTGCAGGTCGAGGTAGAACTGCCCGTCCGGGTACTCCCCCACCAGCCGATGAGCGAGATGAACGGACAGGACCGTCTTCCCGATCCCGGGCATGCCGCTGATGCCGATCACCGAGGAGTGCGTCTCTCGTTCGGGCCGCATGGACGACGCCAGCTCCAACAGCTCGGCGATCTCGTCGGCCCGCCCGGTGAAGGGCCGCAGGTCGTCGGGCAGTGTGTTGCGCGGCACGGCGTCCGCGGGCCGTACGCGCGGCACGGGGAGCAGCGTACGGTCGCCGCGCAGGATCCGTTGCTGCAACCTCTGGAGCGCCTCACCCGGCTCGGCGCCCCAGTCGTAGAACCGGTGAGACATGTCGTGGTAGACCCGCAGGGCCTCGGCGGACCGGCCGGCGCGGTAGAGCGCCTCCATGAGGTAGCCGACCAGTTTCTCGTCGTCCGGATGCTCGTTGATCAGGTCATAGAGCTCGGCCACGAGGTCCTCGTGGTGTCCGCGGCGCAGTTCGATCTTCAGCCGGTCGAGGGTGGCGCTGAAGAACTCCTCCTGGATGGTCAGCCGGCTGGCCGCCACGCGTGCGCCGGGCAGGCCCGCCAGGGGTTCGCCGCGGAACAGCGCGCTCGCCTGCCGGTACAGGTCCAGCGCCCGTTCGTCGTCGCCGCTGTCGGCGATGGCGCGTGCCTGCCTCCGCAACGTGCGGAACAGGTACAGGTCGATATCCAGCGGATCGGCCTGGAGGACATATCCGCCGGCCCGAAATGGCGCTATCGACGCGAGGCCGCCGAGGTTTTCGAGGCGTTTACGCAACCGTGAGACATAGGAGTGCAGATTCTCCCGCGCGGCCGAAGGCGGGTTGTCGTCCCAGACCCAGTCGAGCAGTCTTTCCACGGACACGCGCTGGCCGGGCGTCTGGAGCAGGAGCGCCAGCACACAGCGCTCTTTGGCCCTCTTGATGTCACATTGTCGACCATCGGACCACAGCTCGACAGGACCAAGAACGCGAAACTCCACCAATACCCTCTTAGGTGGAACTTGACCTATTCCTCACATTCTTTCACCAGAACTGTCATCATAAACACAAGTGCGCCGACTCCCCCTGGCCGATATGGGTCGCACTCCCCATAAGACCACGTCAACGCGTGGCAAGGCCACGGCAAGTTCTCGTCAAGGTACGTCGCTGAGGCTCAGGAGGAGCGGAGCCGCCGAGCCCCGCACAGGTCCAGAGCGGATCAGCCGATTCGCGGACGTACGAGGGGGTTCGTACACCGACATGGTCTTTGAATGGCGCCGGCCGCTGGTCAAGCACGACGCGGCGCACTGGGGGAACCACGAAGACCGCCACACCGTACTCGTGGTGGTCCGCACCGCCGCCTGCGGGCAGCACCTTCTCGACGCCGTACGGCTCGTCGAGCCCGACCCTCGCATCAGGGTCGCCTTCACCGCCGACTCCGATCTTTTCGACCCGGGAGTGGAGCGGCTCCTCCAGGACGTCGGCGGGATCCTCGTCCCCTGGAGGTACGCGACGACGCACGATTTCGGCCTGGCCATCGCCACCGGTCTCAGCGCGCTCCGGCGGGTGCGCGCGCCGTCGATCGTAATGCCGTTCGGCGAGCGCATCGAGACCGCCGCGCTGCGCGAGGCCGGTCACCGCGCGCTCCGCTGCGCGACGGGGGCGCAGCGGGTGGTGCACCGCTGTGGCGCCGGGCCGACCTCGATCGTGCTCCCGCACGAGGCCGAGATGGCGCGGCTGACCCGCGCGTACCCGGAGACGCTGCCGGTCACCACGGTCGCCGGCGACCCGACCCATGACCGTCTCAACGTCAGTCTCCCGCTGCGCGGCTTCTACCGGCGCGCGCTTGGAGTCGGGCGGCGGCAAAAGCTCGTCGTGGTCGCCGCCCGGCGTCCGTGGCCGGGGCAGGCGGAGCTGCTCGCCCGGCTACCGGCCGATCTGCCCGCCGAGGACTACCGCGTCATCGCCCTGTTCCCCGAGGCGTACCCCGGGGGCGTCGGCCTGGCCGACTGCATGCGGCGCGGGGTGAGCGTGCTGCCGCCGGAGGGCGACTGGCGTGCCGCGCTCGTCGCCGCCGACTGGATCGTCGACGACGGCGCCGTCGGCCCGTACGGCGTGCTCACCGGGGTGCCCGTGCTGCTGAGCGGGGTGCGCGGCGATGACATCGCCCCGGAGTCGGCCCTGGCCGAACTCGTACGCGTCGCGCCGCGGCTGTCGGCGGACCGCCCGATACGCCCGCAGCTCGACGAGGCCGCCGTACGGCACCGGCCCGACCGTCACCGGGCGGTGCTGGAGCGGATCACCTCCGAACCCGGCCGGTTCAGCCGGAACATCCGGTCGCTGATGTACCGCCTCCTGGGCGTCCGCCAGCCCCTCACCATCCCGACGACGGATCCGGTCTCACCCCCGTTCCACCTCGACTAGCCGGGAGCACGAATCGTGGAAGCCAACCTCGTAGCGGCACACCTGCTGCGCGTCGAAGACTCATTGACCCTCGACCACTCACCGCGTGCCGCGGACCTCGCGCGAGAGGACGAGATGCCGGCCATGCTGGTCATCCCCTCCGGTCGCGGCCTCACCGAACCCCACGTGGTCGTGATGACCGACCCGGACCTGCACCGGCTCCCGCGGCCGGCCGGGTGGATCACCACGGACCTCCATCTCGTCGTCTGCGCGCGCGGCCGCCGCGGTCGCGCGTACCACGAGCCGCCCGGCGTGCTGGTGAACCGTGGCCGTGCGGGCCTCGTCGCCCGCGTCACCCGCGCCTTCGGCCGCCGTCACGCCTGCGACGTCGCGGTGGGCCACCGCTGCGGGGGATGCGAGCTGCGCCTGCGCGACGGACGCCTGCTCGCGGTGGCCGGCCCGCGGATCGCGCCGGCGACGGCGGGTGTCCTGTCCTCGTACGCGATGTACGGCTCGGCCGTGCACTGCTGGCAGTCGGCCGGCATCTCGGTCTCCGCGCTGGAGGAGGCCGCGGTCGCCGTCGGACGCTACGTCACCGCGACGGCCGGGCGGTCGCCGCGCTTCCTCGTGACCGGGCGCGCGGAGATCAAGCTCCGCCGCCCAAAACCGATGACCGCGGCGTGGTATGCCGCATAGGGGGAGGATCAGGTTGTCGTACGACGAGTGGGTCCCCGGACCCTTTGGCCTGAACGCGACCAGGGGGACGACCGTCCCGCCCGAGCGTCTCGTGCTCGCCGTCGCCCATCACGTCACCGCCGGCACCCGGCTCGCCGAGGTGCTGCCGCTGCTGGAGACCGACCGGCGCATCCAGGTGGCCTACACGGCGGCGCCGACGTCGGAGAACACCAACGGGCTGGCGGACTACCTACGCGCGCGTGGCGGCCTGGTGATGCCGTGGAGCCAGGCGGTACGGCTGGAGTTCGACCTGGCCATCGCCGCGAACCACGGCGGGCTGGAGCAGTTGCACGCGCCGGTCATGACGGTGGGCCACGGCGCGGGTCCCGGCAAGCTGTTCGGCCGAGGTCAGGGCGACGGAGCGGCGGCGGCGCGCGGGGTCACCGGCATGGTGCCGGAGCGCCTGGTCGTCAATGGCCGAGTCGTGCCCTCAGCGCTCATGCTCGCGCACGAACGCCACCTCGCTCTCCTCGAACGCCAGTGCCCCGAGGCGCTGCCGGCCGCCGTGGTGGCGGGCGACCCCTGCCTGGACCGGCTCATGGCGAGCAGGGAGCGCCGCGCCGCCTACCGGCACGCACTCGGCGTACGGCCGGGGCGGCGACTCGTCTTCGTGTCCTCGACCTGGGCCCCGGGCTCGCTGTACGGGAACCGCCCCGACGTCCTGTTACGTGTGGCCGCCGGGCTGCCTCCCGAGCGGTACGCGGTCGTCGCGGCGCTGCACCCGAACATCTGGACCTGGTCCAGCCGCCGCCAGATCACCTGCTGGAACGCCGATTGCCTGCGCATCGGGGTGCGGCTGCTGCCGCCGGAGGAGGGGTGGCAGGCGGGCCTGATCGCCGCCGACCGGATTCTGGGCGACCACGGCTCCGTCACGTACTACGGCGCGGCCCTGGGCGTCCCGGTCGTGCTCGGGGCGTTCCCCGACGACGACGTCGCGCCCGGGTCGCACATCGCACGGCTCGGCTCGATCGCGCCGCGCCTGGACTGGGGCGAGCCTCTCGCACCGCAGTTGGACGCCGCCGCCGGCGCCTTCCGCGGTGACG
The DNA here is from genome assembly GCA_963799975.1 of uncultured Actinomycetota bacterium. Classification (GTDB taxonomy): domain Bacteria; phylum Actinomycetota; class Actinomycetes; order Streptosporangiales; family Streptosporangiaceae; genus Actinoallomurus. The sequence continues at coordinate 24,687 of CAWCZF010000009.1, forward strand.
TCCACGCGTCGCTGCGGGCGGACCTGAGCTCCGAGCCCGGGCGGTCGGCCGAGCTGATGCGCCGGGAGATGTACCGGCTGATGCGGCTGCCGGAGCCGGCGGAGCCGGCGCGCCTGCCGACGGTGCCGCTGCCGTGTCCCGCCCGCCACGACGGGCTCGAGGCGGCGGCCTGATGGAGACGACCGCCTCGACGGTCCGGGTGTGGTGGGAGACCGGCGACGCACGAGGCGCCCACCCGTTACCGGGGCCGGACCGCCTGCGGCTCGTCGCCTCGGGGCCGGCGACTCCGCGGACCGTCGCGGTGATCGGCAGCGCACCGGTCGACGGGCTTCCCCCGTGCGGCGCGGGGTTCGCGGACGAACATCTGGTCGCGGACGCCGGCGAGCGCGGCCCCTGGCCGCCGGTCGCGGACGTCCTGGTCGTGCCGCCCGGCCGTCCGGCGGCACTGCGCGCCGAGTTCCCCGGCTGTCTCGTCGCGGTGTTCGTACGGGCGAGCGGCGAACACCTGCTGGAGGTGGCCACGGGCTGGTTCGCGCGGCTCGTCCCGCTGCGGGACGGTGGCGCGGAAGCATGGCCGTACGCCTCGTTCGTCCACGCGTGGACGGTGGCCGGCCGACCGCTCGACGCGCTCCACGGCGCCTGCCTCGTCGCCGGGCCGCCCGGCCGGGCGCGTGGCGTGCGCGTCAGTCTCCTGGATCACTCGGCGGGGTGGCCAGCCGCCTCGTGACCTCCTCTGTCTGCGGCGCGCCGAGTTCGGTGTAGATGGCGAGTGCGGCCCGCAACCGGGTGCGCATCTCCTCCGGCTCGGCGCGTCGTTCGGCGAGGTCGGCGAGCGCGACGTGGACGCCCGCCTCCTCGTGGCGCGCGCCCGCCTCCCGCGCGGCCGCCAGCGCCCGGTGCAGCGCGGCGGCCGCCTCGTCGAGCCGGCCCGACCGCGCGTACGCGCCGGCCAGCCCGACGAGGGTGCGCGCCTCGAGATAGCGCTCATCGTGGGCGACGAAGAACTCCAGCACCGCCCCGAACTGGTCGATCGCCTCCTCGTTGCGACCCAGCGCGCTCAGTGCCTCCCCGATCCGGCGGCCCATCAGCGCCGCGCCCCGTGGCCGGCCGAGCTCCTCGAAGAGGACACGGGACCGGGTGAACAGCTCCAGGGCGCGGGGCGGCCGTCCATTCGCGAACTCGGCGACGCCCAGGCCCTCCAGGGAGGTCGCCTCGCCGAGCTTGTGCCCGCCCGGTGGTTCGAGCCCGAGGGTCTGCCGGTAGCGGTCGATGGCGGCCGGGAAGTCACGCAGATTGAGGTGTGCGCTGCCCAGGGCGGTCAGCATGCGCGCCTCGGCCCGTGGGTCCGCGCACGCTCGTGCGGCGGCGAGGCCGATCTCGTGCGACTCGATCCAGCTCCGATAGTGCTTGTGCAGCAGGAACAGCGGCCACATCGCCTCGCAGAGCTGCCAGGCGGCCGGGTCGAGCCCCTGCCGATGCGCGTGCTCGACCACGGCCACCAGATTGGAGCGCTCGTCCTCCAGCCACGCGAGCGCCGACACCCGGTCGCCGAAGGCGGCGGCCGCCTGGAGCTCGCTCCGGCGCCCGGCGTCGTAGTAGTCGCCGAGGTGCCATCGTCCCGGCATGATCGCCAGGTCCGCGGCGACCGCGGCACGCAGATACCAGTCGGTGAGCCGGGCCACGGCCGCCTGCCGCTCGGCCGGGGGCTCGGCCTCGCGCGCCGCCGCGCGTGCGTGGAGCCGCAGCAGGTCATGGAAGCGGTACCGGCCGTCGTCGCCCTCCTGGAGCAGGTTGGCGCCGGCCAGGACGTCCAGGAGCCGTGCCGCCTCGTCGTGGCCGGTCTGGACGAGGGCGGCCGAGGCCCCGGCGTCGAAGTCGACGCCGGGGTGCAGGCCCAGCAGGCGGTACAGCCGCCGCGCGCCCTCGTCGCCGATCGCGCCGTACGACGCGTTGAAGACCGCCTGCACCGACGCCTCCTCCTCGCCCAGACCGGCCAGCCGGCGCGTCTCGTCGGCCAGTTCGCGCACGACGCGCGCGATCGGCCAGCGCCGCCGCGCCGCCAGGCGTGCGCCGGACGCGCAGACGGCCAGCGGCAGCCGGCCGCACAGCGCCACCAGTTCGACCGCCTCGGCGGGTTCGTCCCGTACGCGGTCGGGGCCGAGCAGCCCGTTCAGCAACTCGACCGCGCCGTCGTCGTCCAGCGGGCCCACCTCGAGGTATCGCGCGCCGTCCACCGCGAGGCCCGACAGCCGGTGCCGTGTCGTCACCACGACGAGGGCCGGTCCGGGGCCGGGCAGCAGCGGGCGTACCTGAGCGGCCGAGATCGCGTTGTCGAGCATCACGATGAGCCGGCGGCCGGTGGTCAGCGTACGGAACAGCGCCGCCTGCTCGTCCGTGTCCGCGGGCACCGATCCCGCGTCGACGCCGAGCGCGCGCAGGAAGCGTTCGAGCGGTTCGGCCGTGGGCAGGGGCGACTGGCCGGAGAATCCGCGCAGGTCGACGAAGAGCTGGCCGTGGTCGTAGGAGGCGCGGATCTGGTGCAGCCACCGGAGCCCCAGCGTGGTCTTGCCGACGCCGCCGGTGCCGGTGATGACGATGATCAGTGGGGCCCCGGCCTCCGGCGGATCTCGTACGAGCCGCCGCAGCTCGGCCACCTCCGCGCCGCGGTCGGCGAAGAGCCCGGTGGACGGCAGTTGCGCCGGCGCGGGCAGCCGGGCCGGTCCGCCGACGGTGACGTCGCCGTAGATGGCGCGCGCCTGCACGCTGCCGCCGGACACGCCCCCGTGTAACGCGTTTCCCCCCGCCGGGGAGCGCTCGTCCCGGCTTACGTCCTCGTCACCCAAAATCAACTCCTGGGTCCGCGATCTCTCGACTATAGGTGACGTTCAGTGTGACGCGGCATAGCGCGGCGTAGAGCGATAATTACCGAGAGAGGCAGCGGGGACAGGGATCTTTTGAAGGCTCGGGCGAATTGTCGCAATGATACGTATTTTGGCATCGCGAAGGCAGCTTCCGGGCAATTACCGATATCGGCGGCTCGATGCCTACCATTCCACCGACCGCGCCATCCGAGCAGGTCAGCACGGGTTGATGGGGACGCCGGACGGGCATCGAATCCGGTGCGGTCAAACCACTCGCCGATGGCCCGAGAAAATGGCGAGCCTCGATCAACCGGTTGATTTGCGGCAGATGTCGTACCCCATGGCGCACCACGTGGCGTGGTGTCAAGATCCGGCCACCGGATCCGGCCGCCATGGGTCCGGCTCCCGCGACGAAGGGAGCAGGATGTCGCCCACCCGCGCACGCCGGCTGAAGCGCGCCGGACTCGCCGTTCTCGCGCTCGTCGTCGCCTCGGCGTCGAGTACGCCCGCCATCGCCGTCGCGGGTGGCGCGGGTCCGCTCTCCGCCGCACCGGTACGGCGTGCGTGTCCGCTGCGGTCCGGCGGGGCGGCCTGCCTCGTGCTCGTGCGTACGGACGTCCGGCCGCGGTTCGGCCTCGCCTCGCAGGACAAGCCGGACGGGCTGGGCGCGCTCGACATACGTGACGCCTACCGGCTCCCCACCGCGGAGGCGGGCAAGGGACAGACGGTCGCGATCATCGGCGCTTTCGACGACCCCAAGGCCGAGGCCGACCTCGGCGTCTACCGCGACCAGTACGGGCTGCCGCCCTGCACGACCGCGAACGGCTGCCTCAGGAAGGTCAACGCCACCGGCGGCACGACGCTGCCGCCGCCCAACGCCGACTGGGCCGAGGAGGTATCCCTCGACCTCGACATGGTCTCGGCCGCCTGCCCGAACTGCCACATCCTGATCGTCGAGGCCGACGAGGTCGCGATCGGCAAACTCGGCACCGGCGTCGACACCGCCGTACGGCTCGGCGCCAAGTACGTCACCAACAGCTACGGCGGAGCGGAGGCGGACGTCACCCCCGCCGACCGCCGGCACTTCGACCACCCCGGGATCGCGATCACGGCAGCGTCCGGCGACACCGGCTACGGCGTGCTGTTCCCGGCCACCTCGCCGCACGTCACGGCGGTCGGTGGCACCAGCCTGACCCGCGCGGCCAACGCACGCGGCTGGAACGAGACCGCGTGGAGCGGCGCGGGCTCCGGCTGTGCCGTCTCCGCCGCGAAGCCGGCCTGGCAGCAGGACCCCGGCTGCGACCGGCGTACGGTCTCCGACGTCTCCGCGGTGGCCGACCCGCTGACGGGACTCGCCGTCTACGACTCGTACCGGTTCGGCGGGTGGCAGGTCGTCGGCGGCACGAGCGCCTCGGCGCCGATCATCGCGGGGGCGTTCGCGCTGGCCGGCAGGCCGCCCGCCGCGAGGTACGCGTCGGCGATCCCGTACGCGCACCCGGGTGCGCTGCACGACATCGTCTCCGGCAGCACCGGCACCTGCGACCCGGTGTACCTGTGCACGGCCGGACCCGGCTACGACGGGCCGACCGGGCTCGGCACGCCTGAGGGCGTCGCCGCCTTCGCGGCGCCCAGGCCCGTCAAGGACGCCGGCGACCGTGCGGCGCCGCACCGGGAGTCGAGGCCGCCCGCCGGGACACCCCTTCGACGCCGGTACGCCACGGCCGCCCCCACGCCGCCGGCCGCCGGTGAACTCGCGGGCGGCGGCTTCGAGGACGGCCTGGCCGGGTGGACCTCTTCGGGCGTCAGGACCGGTGTGACCAAGGACCATCCGCACACGGGCCGGTACGCCGCGCTGCTCGGCTACCCCGACGACCCGGCCAAGGGCGACTCCTCGATCAGCAGGCGCTTCGTCGCCGCACGCGGCCACCGGCGGCTGTCCTTCTGGTACAACGTGAGCTGTCCCGACCGTGAGCAGTACGACTGGGCGACGGCGGCCCTGCGCGACGACACGGCCGGGCACACACATGTGGTGCTCCCGCGCGTCTGTACCTACGACGACACGTGGCGGCAGGTCACCGCGCCGGTGGTCGGCGGGCACGCCTACACGCTCACGCTGTCGAGCCACGACGACGGCTACTTCGGCGACCCGACCTCGACCAAGTACGACGACGTGACGCTGTCCTGAGCGGCTACGGGTGCAGCGCGAGCCCCTTCAGGGTCTTGTCCAGCGGGTTCTTCGGCCCGTAGACGGCGAGGCCGACCAGTGCCAGTTCCCCGGCGGGCACGGCGCGTACGACGGCGCGGTTGTCGGCGTCGTGCCCGGTCTTGAACATGTCCTCGGTGAAGACCGCGGTCGCCAGGCCCCGGCCGATCGCCGCGCCGCGTACGCGGGCGAGGGTCTCGGCGTCGGCGGTGTAGACGAGCACCGGCTGGCGGAACATCGACAGGTACACGGTGCCGGACCCGTCCTCGTACGGCTCGCCGATGGTCTCGGCGTGGTTGCCGGCCACCCCGCTGGCCAGGAACGCGGTCACGTTGAGCCGCTGCCACGCGGCCAGGTCGGCACGGACGACGATGCCGATCTTGGTGTCGAATCGCATGCCGACCAGGCTGGCCCGCCGGCCGTCCCGGGGTCTTGAACGCTCGTGCGCGGCGGCGGGTCACAATGGAGGCGTGCCACAGGACTGGTCGCGCTACTGGCACTCGCCTGACCGGCCGCTGGAGGCCATGCACGCCCACTTCGAGCGGCATGTCTACCACCGGCACAGTCACGAGTCCTACTCCTTCGGCGTCACCGAGAGCGGCGCCCAGTCCTTCACGTGCCGCGGCGGCGCGTACACCAGCGCGACCGGCATGATCATGGCCTTCAACCCCGACGACCCGCACGACGGCCACGCCACCGACGAGCTCGGCTTCACCTACCGCATGGTGCACATCGGGCCCGGCCTCGTCGGCGACGTGCTCGCCGACCGTGCGGGCCGCCCGGTCGGCCGCCCGCTGTTCGTCGAGCCGGTGATCGACGATCCGCCCGTCGCGCTGCGGCTGCACGGCCTGCACGCGGCGCTGCTCGGCGGCGCGCCCGCCCTCCGCCGCGACGAACTCCTCACCGCGGCCGTCGTCTCGCTGGCACGCCGCGCCACCGCCGCGATGCCGGGAGCCGCACACGCGCCGGGCGACCACACGGCGCGCATCGCCCGCAGCCTGATCCACGACACCTTCCTCGACGACGTCACCGCCGACGACCTGGCCGCCGCGACCGGGCGTACGCGCTACGCCGTCTACCGCGCGTTCCGCTCCGCGTACGGGATGGCTCCGAGCGACTACCAGCGCCAGCTGCGGCTGCGCGCGGCCCGGCAGCTGATCGCGGGCGGCCGGCCGCTCAGCGAGATCGCCGCACGCACCGGCTTCGCCGACCAGAGTCACCTCACGCGGTGGTTCGCCCGCTACTACGGTGTGACGCCCGGCGGCTACCGTCTCGCCGTCACCGACGGCGCGGCACCTGGCCGAACCCATAACGACACCTACTCTGACCAGGCCGGACAGCGCTGAAACGGCACGCTCTCTTCGCTACCGTCACGATCAGGCCTCCGCGTCGCGGAGGGAGCGAGAGGAGCCCTCGTGCGCGTCGTGATCATCGGAGCCGGGATCCTGGGTGCCGCCGTCGCGGCCGGGCTGACCCGCCGCGGCGCGCGGGTGACCCTACTCGAGGAGCGGTTCCCCGGCGCCGGCACCACGGCCACGTCCTTCGCCTGGGTCAGCGCCAACCACACCGAGGCCGAGCCGTACTTCACCCTGACCCACGCCGCGGTGCACGCGCACCACGCGCTCGGCAGCGACGCGTTCCACCCCACCGGGCACCTCGAATGGGCGACCGGCGAGGGACGGCGGGCCGAGCTGAGCCGGCGGGTGGACCGGCTGCGCGCGCGGGACTACGCGGTCGAGCGCCTCACCGCCGACCAGGCCGCCGAGCTGGAGCCGTGCCTCGCTTCGCGCCCGGACCACACCGACTACGTGCTGTTCCCCGAAGAGGCGCACGTCGTGCCGGCGCGGCTGCTGGGCCGGCTCCTCGCCGAGGCGCGCGCGGGCGGCGCCGAGGTGGAGAACGGCGCCGCCGTACGCGAGGTGCGGTCCGGCCCCGCGGGCGCGAGCGTGGTGCTCGCCGACGGCGGGGTGCGCACGACCGACATGGTCGTGAGCTGCGCGGGCCGCTGGACCGGCATGCTGCTGGACCTGCCGATGACGACCCCGTGCCCCGGCGGGTTCCTGGCCACCACGGCGCCGCTGCCCACGCCGCTGTCGCGCGTCGTGTCGACCGACCACCTGTGCGTACGGCCCGACGGGGGCGGGCGGCTGCTGCTGCGCGCGGCCGACCTGGACCCGGCCGCCGACCCGGCGCTGCCGGCGGCCCACCGGATCGGCGCCGAGCTGCTCGCCCGCCTGCCCCACGTGCTGACCGGCACCGAAGGCGCACTCCTGGAGCACGTACGTGTGGCGCCGCACGCCGCGCCCGCGCGCGGGCGTACGGTGGCCGGTTTCGTGGACGACGCCGAGCACGTCTACGCGGTCGTGAGCCGCGACGGGGTCACGCTCGCGCCGCTGCTCGCGGACCTGGTGGCCGGCGAGGTGTACGGCATCGAGTCGGCGCTGCTGGCGCCGTTCCGGCCGGGCGGCGACGTGCTGGCCTTCCCCACCGGGACCGCGCTGGGCTCGGCCTGAGGCAGGGGTGCCCGCCGCCAGGGGATCAGCCGCTGAACTTCAGGTTCGACCCGGTGATCCGCAGCGCGACGCCCTTGGACGACACCTTCAGGCTCTCGAACTTCAGGCCCATCGGCAGGCCGCTCACCGGCACGGTGAAGTCGAGGGTGTCCCCCAGGTCATCGAGTGAGAACCCCTCGACCGAGACCGCGTGCACCCGGATCTGGTTGGTGCCGACCTTGGTGACCTGGGCGATCGCCGTCGCCGTGCCGACGCCGAGGTCGACGTCGGCCTTGACCTTGTCCGGTCCGGCGGCGCTCAGCCCCAGGTCGGACTGCCCGGCCGCCTTGGCCAGGTTGCCGAACGAGATCGTGGCGGTGCCGTCCACGCTGCCGATCGTGCCCTTGCGGAACTTGGAGTCGACCCGCACGTTGTGCACGTCGCCGTCGATGCTGCTGATGGTCAGCGGCCCCTCGTGCACGTTGTGCGCGGTCATGCGCGCGTGCGGGAAGCGCCGGTCCAGCACCTGGGTGAGGAACGGGAAGCCGTAGATGGTCACGCCGGGCCGTGCGCCGAACCCCTCCTTCTGGATCTCCGAGGCGATGCGGTGCTCGGCGTACGCGGCGGCGACCCGGTCGCCGACGACGGTGAGCCCGGCGAGCACGAGGACGACGATGAGGACGACGAAGGGCCATCGGCGTCTCCGCCGCGGCTTCCCCGCGGGCAGGTCCGGGCGGGTCAAATCCTCCGAGAATGCACTCATCGGCTCGTCACACTCCGGGCCACCATGTCAATCAGGAAATTTCACGTAGGGCTCCACGTCAATAGGCAAAATACGCTACGCCGGAAAGATGGGCGTTTCCCCGTTACTCCCTCTACACTTCGGAGCTATGACGGCCGAGGGCTCCGTCTCATCGATGGCGCCGCCTGCGCTCGTAGTGCGGTCCAAGGGGATCGTCCGCACCCTGAGACCTGGCGGCTCCTACCAGGTCGGCCGTGACCCAGCCGCCGACATCCAGGTCGACGACGCACGCGTGTCCTGGCGACACGCGGTGCTGCGCACCGATGAGCACGGCTGGATCTTTGAGGACCTGGGCAGTACGAACGGCACCTTCGTCAACGGCCGCAAGGTACGGCGGGCGGGCATCGAGGGTGACATCGTCTTCCGGCTGGGCAACGCCGAGGGCATCGAGCTCGCCTGTTCCGTCCCGCAGGGGGTGGGTGGCGCGGCCGGCCGACCGGCGGGCGGTGTGCAGGCGGGCGGCCATGCGCAGGGCGGGCAGGCACGCGGGGGGCAGGCAGGTGGGGGGCAGGCGCCTCCGCGCCGGCCGATGCCCCACCATCCCACGCAGGGAAACCAGCAGGTGGGGTACGCCGCCCAGACGCCCGCGCTGGACCCGCGTACCGGCGTCAACCGCGATCCGACCTCGATCATCCAGGTCAGGACCCGCAAGCTGCGCATCGGGCGCGCGCCGGACAACGACATCGTCCTGTCCGACCTGATCGTCTCCCGCTACCACGCGGAGCTGCGCGAGATCGCCGGCGGCCAGCACGAAATCGTCGACCTCGGCGGACACAACGGCACGTTCGTCAATGGGCGACGCGTCCCCTCGGCGGTGTTGAAAGAAAGCGACATCGTCGGCATTGGGCGTGCCACTTTCCGCCTTGTCGGTAACGAACTACGGGAATTCGTCGACACCGGAGACGTTTCCCTCATCGCACAGAACCTCGTCGTGCGGACCTCCAAGGGCAAGGTCCTGCTCGACCACGTGAGCTTCCCGATCCCCGAACGCTGCCTCGTCGGCGTGATCGGCCCGAGCGGCGCCGGCAAGTCCACGCTGCTGGGTGCCGTGACCGGCACCCGCCCGGCCACCGAGGGCACCGTCCAGTACGACCACCGCGACCTCTACACCCATTATCCGGAGCTGCGGCACCGCATCGGCCTCGTACCGCAGGCGGACATCCTGCACACCCAACTGCCCACGCGGCGAGCGCTGCGCTACGCCGCCGAGCTGCGCTTTCCCGGCGACACGAGCGCGGCCGAACGCAACCGCCGCGTCGATGAGGTGCTGGAGGAGCTGAGCCTCACCGCGCACGCGGACACGCGCATCGACCGGCTGTCCGGCGGCCAGCGCAAGCGGGTCAGCGTGGCGCTGGAGCTGCTGACCAAGCCGTCGCTGCTGTTCCTGGACGAGCCGACCTCGGGATTGGACCCGGGGCTGGACAAGTCCGTCATGGAGATGATGCGCGAACTCGCCCACGACGGCCGCACGATCGTCGTCGTGACGCACAGCGTCGCCAACCTCGACACCTGCGACCGGCTGCTCGTGCTCGTGCCGGGCGGGCGGGTCGCCTTCTACGGGCCGCCGTCGGAGGGGCTGACGTTCTTCGGCAAGCAGAGCTGGGCCGAGGTGTTCCAGGCGTTCGACAACGAGCCGGGCCGCGACTGGGCGTCGGAGTTCCAGCGGTCGCCGATGCACGCCCAGTTCGTCACGTCCGGGCTCGACGACGGCGTCGCCGACCAGGCGCGGCACCTGGCCCCGCCGGAGAAGCCGCCACGCCAGCAGGGCCGGTTCTCCCAGCTCGGCACGCTGTGCCGCCGCTACCTGGCGGTGATCGGCTCCGAACGCAGCTATCTGGCCGTGCTCGCCATCCTGCCGGTGGTCGTCGGCGCGCTGATCCGTGCCGTGCCGTCCGCGAACGGCCTGGCCGGGCCCCTGCACCAGAACGCCGACGCCTCCTCGCTGCTGCTGACGCTCGTCATCGGCGCGGTCTTCGTGGGCGCCGCCAACGCCGTACGCGAGTTGGTCAAAGAACGCGCCATCTACCAGCGAGAACGCGCGGCCGGGCTCTCGGCGGGCATCTACCTGACCTCCAAGATCCTCATCCTGGGCCTGATCACCGGCGTACAGGCGGCGCTCCTGGTCGTCATCGGCCTGGGCGGCCGTCAGATGCCGGCGCACGGTGCGGTGACGACGCCGCTGCTGGAACTGATGATCGCCATGGCGGCGCTGTCCATCGTCTCGATGGCGATGGGCCTGCTCATCTCGGCGGCGGTGAGCACCTCGGAGAAGACGATGCCGCTGCTGGTGCTGACCTCGCTGGTCCAGGTCATCCTCTGCGGCGCGCTCATCGCACTGCCGGGCAAGGTGGGCCTCGAACAGCTCGGCTGGCTGGCACCGTCCCGCTGGGGAATGGCGGCGACCGGCGCCACCACCGACCTGAACAACCTCCAGCCGCCGCTGCACGACGCACGGCCCGACTCGCTCTGGAACCACACCGAGGCCGCGTGGCTGAAGGACATGGGCATCCTGCTCGGCCTCGGCCTGGTGTTCCTCGTGATCGCCTGGTGGTACCTGGAGCGTCTGCGGCCGGGCCGCCGATCCCGGATGTGACCGGCCGGGTGCGGGCGCGCCCGCACCCCGCCCAGCGGCACCCGACCCTCCCTAGGGCCCGTCACGGAGTGAACCGGGCTCTGGACTCCGCGCGTTCTCCCGTGTGCGGGGGTGCGCCCCGGTCATGGAGGAGCCCGTCATGGTGGAAGCGCCGGCCCGGTCGAGTCCGTTCACCGCGATCAGCGACGCCGACCACTCGGCGTTCCGACGTGACGGCTACCTGATCGTCCGTGGCGCGCTGGACGCCGTGCTGCGTACACGCGCCGAGACGGCCGTGGACGCGCTGTACGCGCGGGCGGCGCGTGAAGGGGAGCTGGGCGCGTACGGCTCGATGCGCCTGCCCGGCGGCGTAGGCCACAGCGCGGTCTTCGCCGAGCTGCTCGACCTGCCCGCGGTCTTCCCGCACATCTGGGGTCACCTCGGCTGGAACATCGCCGTCGACCGCAGCCACGTCGAGGTCGACCCGCCGGTGCCGGTACGCACGGCCCCGGCCTGGACCTGGCACCAGGACGGGCGGCCGCGCGACGCGGAGCCACGCCCGATGCTCGCGATGACGGCCGGCTACGTGCTGAGCGGCGGGTACGAGCGGGGCCGCGGCGCGATGCTCGTCATCCCCGGCAGCCACCTCGGCGCCACGCTCACCCGGCCCGAGCCGGACGCGGACGGGGAGTACCCGACGCCGCCGGGCGCCGTCGCGATCCCCGCCGCGCCGGGCGACGCGTTCGTCCTCGACCGGCGGCTGTGGCGCTCCCGCCCGGAGAACCGCTCCGCGGTCACCCGAAAGATGATCTTCCTGGGGTACGCCTATCGCTGGATCCGCGGCCGGGACGACGCTCCGGCCGGCCCGTACATGGAGGGGCTGAGTCCGCTGCGCCGCCAACTGCTCGGCCACGACGAGGAGAGCACCGGGTTCTTCGGCATCACCGCCGAGCCGTCGGCCGCGGCGGATGACATCCCGCTGCGCGCCGAGCTGAAGAAACGCGGCCTGCTCGAGGGCGGCCCTCGCTGAACCCGGATCAGCTCCCGGCCGATGCGGCGGCCGCGCGCTTGGACCGGAGCGCCTTGCGCAGCGCGTCGGCCACCGGCCCGGTGTAGACCGCCAGCTCGTCGAGCCGCCGCCGATGCTCGCGGCGCTCGCGGCGGGACACGACCGTCAGGCACCTCGCCGCGCGCGGCCAGGGCGAGCGCGGCCGCAGTGCGCGGCTCGGCGCGTGCGGCCGGTGCGCGCAGCGCCGCGCGTACCTGGTCGGCGTACTGGCGTACCGCTCGCGGGTCCCGCAGCTCGATCCGCGCGGAGCGGAGGATCCGCCGCCGCACCGTGATGCATCGCCCCGCCTCGAGCTGGTCGCGCACGGCGCGTATGGTCCCGCGCTCCTGGCTGCCGATCCAGCGATGCCACGACCGCGGGCGGCGGCCGGCGATCTGGTCGAGCAGCCCGTCCAGCACCGGGTCACCCATCGGCCGCCCTGGTACGGCGCGCGGCCGCCCGCGCTCGTCGGTCAGGCGTTCGGCCAGGTAGAGGTCGGCGAGGGCGGCCGCGCGCAGGACGAGGCCGAGCTGGGTGCGCGCGGTCAGCCGGTTCTTGCCGGTGTCGTACGCGAGCAGGTACATCCGGGCGGGCAGTGACTCGGGCAGGCTCATGGGTCGGACTCCTCTTTCGCCGGTCGTCCCGGGCGTCTCATCCGGCGTGCGTCGCCGGGCATCCGGCCCGCGTCGCCGAGGGCGCGCCGGAGCAGGAACTCGATCTGGGCGTTGGTGCTGCGCAGCTCGTCGGCGGCCCAGCGAGCGAGCGCGTCGTGTACGGCCGGGTCGAGGCGGAGCAGCACCTTCTTGCGCTCGCCCCGGCCACGCGGCCGCGACCCGTCCCCGGCGGGCGGCTGCGCCTCGCCGTCCGTCACTGGTAAAGCGAGCCGGTGTTGACGACGGGCTGGGCGTCGCGGTCGCCGCAAAGGACCACGAGCAGGTTGCCGACCATGGCCGCCTTCCGCTCCTCGTCGAGTTCGACGACGTCGCTCTCGGCGAGCCGGCTCAGCGCTGTCTCGACCATGCCGACCGCCCCGTCCACGATGCGCTGCCGGGCGGCGACGATCGCACCGGCCTGCTGGCGGCGCAGCATGGCCTGAGCGATCTCCGCGGCGTACGACAGGCGGGTGATCCGCGACTCGATGACGCGTACGCCGGCCGACGCGACGCGCGCGGTGATCTCTTCGGAGAGCCGGCCGGTGATCTCGTCGGCGTTCTCCCGCAGCGACAGCGCCTCGCCGCCGTGCGCGTCGTAGGGGTAGCTGCCGGCGATGTGGCGTACGGCGGTCTCGGTCTGGATCGCGACGAACTCCACGAAGTCATCCACCGCGAACACCGCCTTGGCCGTGTCCTCCACCTGCCAGACGACGACTGCGGCCATCTCGATCGGGTTGCCGTCGGCGTCGTTGACCTTGGCCATGTCGGTCTCGTGGTTGCGGATCCGGGTGGAGATCCGCCGCCGGGTGGTCAGCGGGTTCACCCAGCGCAGGCCGTCGGTGCGGATCGTGCCGGCGTACCGGCCGAGAAGCTGCACCACCCGCGCCTGGCCGGGAGCGACCGCGGTCAGACCCGCGAAGCACACCGCCGCGGCGACGATGAGCACGATCCCCGCGACGACGAGCACGCCGTCGGCCGTGGCGATCAACGCGATGCCCCCGGCGATCGCGACGAGGACCGCACCCAGCATCGGCCAGCCGGGCAGTCCGCGCGCGACCCGCTCGGTCACCGGCGCCTGTGGCATGTCAACAGTCATGACCCCTCCTCGAATCTCTCAGGCATAAATCTAGCATAGTGATATCACTTTTCGCCAGACCCGCTCAGGCCACGGCCGGGCCAGAGCGAGGCGGGGGCGGAGCCAGGCCGCCTCAGGGACGGGGCGGCGGCATCGCGGCGGGGCGTTGGGCCAGGCGCTCCAGCGCGATACGGACGGCCGTCGTCAGCTGCGGATCGCGGCCCGCCGCCCAGTCGTCCGGCCCGATCCCGATCTCGACGTCCGGCGCCACCCCGTAGTTCTCCAGGTCCCATCCGTAGCCGTCGAACCACGTCGCATAGCGCGGCACCGTGATCCCGGTGCCATCCACCAGCCAGTGGGGCCCGTCGATGCCGATGACGCCGCCCCACGTACGCGTGCCGACCACCGTGGCGAGTTTCAGCGCGCGTACCGCGGCCGTGAGGATGTCGCCGTCGGAGCTCGTGTGTTCGTCGGCGAGGACGACGACCGGGCCGCGCGGCGCGTCACGCGGATAGCTCACCGGGCTCACGGTGGCGTCCCACGTCCCAGCCCACGACCCGGCGGGCGAGCTTCTCCACGACGAGTTCGGAGACCATGCCGCCCCGGTTGCCGCGTACGTCGACGATGAGTCCCTCCTCCGCGATCTCGCTGCGGAGGTCGCGGTGGAACTGCGCCCAGCCCATCCCGTTCATGTCCGGGATGTGCAGGTAGCCGAGCCGGCCGCCGCCGAGTTCGCGCACCCGCGCCCGCCGCTCGGCCACCCACGCCTGGTATCGCAGCCGCCGGTCGTCAAACAGCGGGCGTACGACGATCCGCCGGATCGGGCCGCCGGCGCCGGGCGCGATGGTCAGCTCCGTGAGCGTGTCGTGGGAGCCGGCGAGCAGCGGGCCGGGCCCGGTGAGGCCGTCCACCGGCCGGCCGTTGACCGCCACCACCGCGTCGCCGGGACTCACCTGGGTGCCCGGTGCCGCTAGCGGAGAGCGGGCGTGCGGGTCGGAGGTCTCCGCGGGCAGCACCCGTGTGACGCGCCACAGCCGGTCGTCGTCGCGCTCCAGGTCGGAGCCGAGCAGTCCCATCCACGGCCCGGTCGAGTGGTGCCGCGCGTACACATAGGCGTGCGAGGTGCCGAGTTCGCCGCAGACCTCCTCGAGCAGATCGGCGAACTCATCCGGGCTCGCGATCCGGTCCAGCAGCGGGCGGTAGCGGTCGAGGGCGGCGTCCCAGTCGACGCCGCCCATGTCGCGCGCCCAGAAGTAGTCGCGTACGACCCGGCCGGCCTCGTCGTAGGCGTGCCGCCACTCCGTCGCGGGTTCGGCGGTGACGCGCAGCCGGGACAGGTCGACCTTGGCCTCGTCGCTCTCGTCGTCGGACCCGTCGGTCGCCAGGACCTTCGGCTCGCCCTCGGAGATCACCACCATGCGCTTGCCGTCGCCGCTGACCTCCACTCGGTCGGCCCCGGTCAAGACCTCCTCACAGGTTCGTTTGGCCAGGTCGTAGCGTTCGAGCGCGTTCTTGGACCGATCGCCCCGCCCCTGGCCGTCCTCGCCGAGCATCCCGGTGAGCGGCCGGCGCAGCCACACGAGGCCGCCCTTGATCGCGCGGAGGTCGGAGTAGCGCGCGGCGGGCACGGGAACGGGGACGACACGTGCCGCGATGCCCTCCAGCGAAACCGTAGACGTACGTGCCGCGCCCTCCTCACCCTTGTCGCCCTGCTTGTCGTCGTCGTCGGCGCCGACGACCGGCGGCCGCCCGTACGGGGTCGGCTCGAAGGGCGACGGAGCGGCCGCGTCCAGCGGCACGAGGTAGGGCTGGCAGCCGAACGGGAACGACAGGTCGAAGAAGTGCGGGTCGAAGACGGGGTCGAACCCCCGCCAGGACAGGAACACCAGGTTCGCGCCGTCGGTGGTGAACACCGGCTCGCTGTCGGCGAACCGCCCGTCCGTCACTTCGGCGATCGTGCCGTCCGCGACGCGCGCGAGCCGGATACGCGACAGCCGCTCGGCCTCGGCCTGCATCCAGGCGAGCCAGGCGGAGTCGGGCGAGAAGGACAGGTGCTCGGCCGGGCCGTGGTCGCCGGCGGCGAGCTCGCGTACCTCGCCGGACGCGGCGTCGACCAGCAGCAGGCGGCCGTCGTGCGCGGCCACCGCCACGGACTTCCCGTCCGGCGCGGCCGCGAGTTCCTCGACCCGGCCGAGCCGGCCGGCCGCCAGCCGCCGCCGGGAGGCGGGCTGCTCGGCGCCGGTCGCGGCGGAGATCTCCAACGCGTCGCCCTCGGCGGAGTCGGTGACCCACACGACCTCGCCGGCCGCACCGAGCATCCGCGGCAGCCGCGCGCGTACGCCGGGTGTCGCGGCCAGGGCGCGCGCCGGCCCGTCGCGGTGGGCGATCCAGTGCACGCCGCCGCGTACCTCGACGGCGCTCGCCCGGCCGGTGTGGTCGCAGGACAGGTCCTGGATCCGTGGATAGGCGGAGTGCGGATGCCGGCCCGTACGCGGCCCGGCGAGGCGTACGTCGAGCCGGGCGGGCTCGGCGTCGAGTCCGCCGAGCAGCCACAACTCGCCGGCGGACTGGTAGACGACGCGCTCGCCGTCGCCGCTCGCGTGCCGCGCGTAAAAGTCCGTGCCGGGAGAGTGGCGGCGGAGGCCGGACCCGTCCGGTTCGCAGGAGTAGAGCCGCCCGGTCCCCTCGTGGTCGGACAGGAACATCAGCCGTCCGCCCGCCCACACCGGGCAGTCGAGGTTGCCGTCCAGGTCCGCGAGGACCCGGCGGAACGCCTCGTCGCGGCGTACCCACAGCCGTCCCGTCGCGCCGCCGCGATAGCGCTTCCACGCCGCGGGTTCCTGTCCGGCGACGGTGACCAGAGCCACCGCTCCGCCCGACGCGAAGTCGGCGCCGCCCACCGGCCCCCAGTTCATCGGCCGTGCGGGCTCGCCGTCCACGGGGACGGCGTACGCGTCGGTGCGGTGGTAGAACGGCTGCCGCCACGAGGTCACCGCGAGGATCTCGCCGCCGGGCGTCCAGCCGCACACCCGGGTACCGGGGGCGCCCCAGTAGGTGAGCCGGCGACTCTCGCCGCCCTCGGCCGGTGCGACGTTGATCTCGGGGTCGCCGTCACGCCTGCTCGTCCACGCCACCCAGCGTCCGTCGGGGGAAAAGCGTGGATGACCGGCCGGGACGCCGTCGGCGGACAGCCGCCAGGCGCGGCCGCCGGAGAGAGGGGCGACCCACACGTCGTCTTCGGCCACGAAGGTCAGCAGATCGCCGTGGAGGTGGGGATAACGCAGATATCCGTGCACTGTCACGGGTTCTGATGCTAGAAGGCGCCGCCGGGTCGTGCCGGGCGGACCGGGCACTCGGCGCGGCGGGCAAGATGGGGGACGTGCGCCTCATCGACCGTATGCCCGCCACCCCTGACCCCGACGCCGTCTTCGACGCTTTCAGCGAATGGGTCGGCGAGCGCGGCATCACGCTGTACCCGGCGCAGGAGGAGGCGCTGATCGAGGTCGTCTCCGGCTCCAACGTCATCCTCAGCACCCCGACCGGCTCCGGAAAGAGCCTGGTCGCCGCCGGTGCGCACTTCTCGGCGCTGGCCCGCGACGAGATCACCTTCTACACCGCGCCGATCAAGGCGCTCGTGTCGGAGAAGTTCTTCGACCTGATCGCGATGTTCGGCAGCGAGAACGTCGGGATGATGACCGGCGACGCCAGCGTCAACGCGGACGCACCGATCATCTGCTGCACCGCCGAGGTGCTCGCGAGCATCGCGCTGCGTGACGGCGCAACGGCCGACATCGGCCAGATCGTGATGGATGAGTTCCACTTCTACGCCGAGCCCGACCGCGGCTGGGCGTGGCAGATCCCGCTGCTGGAGTTGCCGCGGGCGCAGTTCCTGCTGATGTCGGCGACGCTCGGCGACGTACAGCGGTTCGAGGAGGACCTCATCCGGCGTACGGGGCGGCCGACGACGGTGGTCACCTCGGTCACCCGCCCGGTGCCGCTGAAGTACGACTACCGGGTCACCCCGCTGCACGAGACGATCGAGGAGTTGCTGGAGGACCAGAAGGCTCCCGTCTACATCGTCCACTTCACCCAGGCCGCGGCCGCCGAGCGCGCCCAGGCGCTGACCAGCATCAACGTCTGCACGCGTACGGAGAAGGACCAGATCGCCGAGCTGATCGGCGGCTTTCGTTTCACCACGAAGTTCGGCCAGACGCTGTCGCGGCTGGTCCGGCACGGCATCGGCATCCACCACGCCGGGATGCTGCCGAAGTACCGCCGCCTGGTCGAACGCCTGGCACAGGCCGGGCTGCTCAAGGTCATCTGTGGCACCGACACGCTGGGCGTCGGCGTGAACGTCCCGATCCGCACCGTGCTGTTCACCGCGCTCAGCAAGTACGACGGCAGCCGCGTACGCCGGCTGCGGGCGCGGGAGTTCCACCAGATCGCCGGGCGGGCCGGGCGGGCCGGCTTCGACGTGATCGGCTTCGTCGTCGTCCAGGCGCCCGAACACGTCGTCGACAACGAGAAGGCCCTCGCCAAGGCCGGCGACGACCCGAAGAAACGGCGCAAGGTCGTGCGCAAGAAGGCGCCCGAGGGGTTCGTGAGCTGGGACCAGGACGTCTTCACCAAGCTGGTCGCGGCCGAGCCCGAGCCGCTCCAGTCGCGGTTCCAGGTGAGCCACGCGATGCTGCTCAGCGTCATCGGCCGCCCCGGCAACGCCTTCCAGGCGATGAAGAAGCTGCTCACCGACAACCACGAGGACCGCGCGCGGCAGCGACGGCACATCTCCCAGGCGATCGCGATCTACCGCAGCCTGCGCGACGGCGGCGTCGTCGAGCAGTTGGACGAGCCCGACGAGGAGGGCCGGTACGCCCGGCTCACCGTCGACCTCCAGGAGGACTTCGCGCTCAACCAGCCGCTGTCGACGTTCGCGCTGGCCGCCTTCGAGCTGCTCGACCCGGCCACCCCCTCGTACGCGCTCGACGTCCTGTCGGTGATCGAGTCGATCCTGGAGAACCCGCGCCAGATCATGGCGGCACAGGAGAACAAGGCCAAGGCCGAGGCGGTCGCGCGGATGAAGGCCGACGGCGTGGAGTACGAGGAGCGGATGGAGCTCCTTCAGGACATCACCTATCCCAAGCCGCTGGAGGACACGCTCTACGGCGCGTTCGACATCTACCGGCGCGGCCACCCGTGGGTGGCCGACCACCCGCTCCAGCCGAAGTCGGTCGTCCGCGACATGTACGAGCAGGCGATGACGTTCACCGAATACGTCGCCAACTACCAGCTCGCCCGCGCCGAGGGCATCGTGCTCCGCTACCTTGCGAGCGCGTACAAGGCGCTCCAGCAGACCGTGCCGGACTCGGTGAAGACCGAGGACCTCCAGGACCTCACCGAGTGGCTCGGCGAACTGGTCCGCCAGGTCGACTCCAGCCTCCTGGACGAGTGGGAGCAGTTGCAGAATCCGCTCCAGGACGCCTCCGGCGAGCCGCAGGCCCGCATCGAGGAGACGCCGGCCGCGGTCACCGCGAATGAGCGCGCGTTCCGCGTCCTCGTACGCAACGCGATGTTCCGCCGGGTCGAGCTGGCCGCGCTGGAGCGCTATGACGACCTGGCCGAGCTCGACTCCGCCGACGGGTGGGACGCCGACCGCTGGGCGGACGCGCTCGACGCCTACTTCGAGGAGCACGACGAGATTCGTACGGGCCCGGACGCACGCGGGCCCAAGCTCCTGCGGATCGAGCAGGAGGCCGAGCTCTGGCGCGTACGGCAGGTGCTGGAGGATCCGGCCGGTCACGGCGACTGGGGTATCGCCGCCGAGGTCGACTTGCGCGCCTCCGACGAGGCCGGCCGCGCCGTCATCCACGTGACCGCCGTCGACCGCCTGTAGCCCCGCAGCCTGCCCGCTACCTGCCCGCGGCCCGGAATGTCGTGGGTATCACGGATGCCACGAGAGCCCCTAGTCCCTATTCTCTTGGATTAACCGGGTTTGGCTCCCATGAGGGACGGTAATGGACGGGCTTCGCTTCGCGGTTCTCGGCCCGGTCCGCGCATGGCGTGACGAGGCTGAACTCGAGCTCGGCACGCCACAGCAGCGGGCCATGCTCGCGATTCTGCTGCTGCGGCGCGGCCGTACGGCGACCGCCGAGGAGCTGGTCGACGCGCTGTGGGGCGACGAGCCGCCCGCCCGCGCGGTGAACGCCCTGCGGACCTATGCCAACCGGCTGCGCGGCGTGCTCGAACCCGAACGCGCCACGCGGCAGAAGGCCACCGTGATGGTGTCGGAGGCCGGCGGCTACGCGCTGCGCCTGCCGGACGGCGCACTCGACCTGAGCGTCTTCGAGGACCGGCACGCCGCCGCCGAGCAGGCACGACGCGACGGTGACGCGGTGGCCGCCGCCGCGCTGCTGCGCGAGGCGCTCGACGGCTGGGAGGGCGAGCCGCTCTGTGGGATCCACGGCGCCTGGGCCGAGGCGCACCGCACGCACCTGGGCGAGCAGCGGCTCAACCTGCTGGAGACCCTCTACACCCTGGAGCTGGAGACGGGACGCGCCGCCGAGACGGTGGCGCCACTGACCGAGCTGACCCTCGAGCACCCGCTGCGCGAGCGGCTGCGCGGCCTGCTGATGCTCGCGCTGTACCGGTGCGGGCGGCAGGCGGACGCGCTCGGCGTGTACGCGGACACGCGCCGGGTGCTGGTGGAGGAGCTGGGCATCGATCCCGGCCCCGAGCTGGCCGAGC
Organism: uncultured Actinomycetota bacterium; assembly: GCA_963799975.1. Lineage (GTDB taxonomy): Bacteria > Actinomycetota > Actinomycetes > Streptosporangiales > Streptosporangiaceae > Actinoallomurus. The sequence continues at coordinate 45,134 of CAWCZF010000009.1, forward strand.
TGCACACCCGCATCCTGTCCGGCGACGCTTCGCTGGCCGAGCCGCACGAGCCCGCGGGCGGCTCCACGGGCGGGTCCGCGGAGCCGGGTCCCGACGCGCCGCGGCCGATGCCCGAGCCCGCCCAGCTGCCCGCCGACGTCGCCGACTTCACCGGCCGCTCGGCGATCGTGGCCGAGCTGACCTCGGTGCTCACCGAACCCGGCCGTACGGCGATGCCGGTGGTCTCGGTGGCCGGCATCGGCGGCATCGGCAAGACCACGCTGGCCGTGCACCTCGGGCACGCGGTGCGGCACGCCTACCCCGACGGGCAGCTCTACGCCGAGCTGCGCGGCGCCGGGCCGGACCCGGCCGGGCCGGCGTCGGTGCTCGGCGCGTTCCTGCGCGCCCTCGGCACGCCCGACGCCGACGTGCCGGCCGGTCTGGAGGAGCGCTCGGCGCTGCTGCGCACCCGGCTGTCGGACCGGCGGCTGCTGGTCCTGCTGGACGACGCGCACGACGCCGAACAGGTACGCCCGCTGCTGCCCGGCTCGCCCGGCTGCGCGGTCGTCGTGACCAGCCGGTCCCGGCTCGCCGGCCTGCACACCGCACGCGCGGTCGACCTGGACGGCCTGGTCACCGAGGAGGCCATCACGCTGTTCGGCCGGATCGCCGGCGAGCAGCGCGTGGAGGAGGAGCGCGAGATCGCCGCCCAGGTCGCCGCCGCCTGCGGCCACCTGCCGCTGGCCGTACGCATCGTCGGCTCGCGGCTGGCGTCGCGGCGTAGCTGGTCGATGACCACGATCGCCGAGCGGCTCATGGACGAGCGGCGGCGACTGGATGAGATGCGGGTGGGCAACCACACGGTCTCGGCCACCTTCGAGCTGGGGTACGGCCAGCTCTTCGAGGAGCAGGCGCGCGCGTTCCGGCTGCTGGCGGTCTCCGACGTGCACGAGGTCCCGCTGCACGCCGCGGCGGCCGTACTCGGGCTGCCGGCGGAGGAGGCCGAGGACCTGCTCGAGTCGCTGGTCGACGCGAGCTTGCTGGAGACGCCCGCGCCGTGCCGCTACCGCTACCACGACCTGCTCCGGCTGTTCGCGCGCAAGCAGGCCGAGCTGCACGACTCCGAGGTCGCCCGCGCCGCCGTGCCGCACCGGATGCTCGACTTCTATCTCGCCTCGGCGCGCAACGCCTATCGGGTCGCCGAGTCCGGCGCGGGCGCGCTCGATCACCTGGCCGCGCCCGAGACGCGCGGCGCCGAGTTCGCGGGAGCCGAGGAGGCGCTGTCCTGGCTCGCCGGCGAGACCGCCAACCTGTGCGCCGTGATCGCCGAGGCCACCCGAGGCGACGCACCCGACCTGCCGATCGCCGCCGACCTGCTGCTCAGCCTCGAACCGCTCATCATGTCCGGCACCCACCTGTGGGAGTTCGAGCAGACCGCGCGGTTCGTCGTCACGGCGGCGCTGGAGAAGGCGGACGGCCGCAGCCGCGGCCGAGCCGGCTACCTGCTGGCCCTGATCCTGCACGCCTGCTTCCGGCTGGATGAGGCCGAGGCCAGCCTGCGTACGACGGTCGAGCTCACCGAGACCTCCGGCGACCGGCACATACGGGCCGAGGCGCTCAACGGCCTCGGCGTCGTGGCTTACGAACACCGCCGCCACGAGGACGCCTTCGCGTCCTTCCAGCGCGCCGCGGAGGTCTTCGCCGAGCTGGGCTCGCCGGAGGGCGAGGCGAACTGCCTCACCAACATGGCGCGCGCCGCCGCCGAGCTGCACCGCGACAAGGAGGCCGTCGAGGCGGCCGAGCGCAGCCTGGAGCTGTTCCGCGGCCAGGGCAGCGCGATGGGCGCGGCCAAGGCGATGCAGCATCTGGGTTCGATCCTCGACCGCATGGGCCGGCCCGACGACGCGACCCCGTACTACCGCGACAGCCTCGCCATCTTCCGCTCGACCGGCCAGCGCCTGCGCGAGCAGCAGGCGCTCTACCGCCTGGCCGAGAGCCGCCTGCGCGCGGGACGCCCGGCCGAGGCGGTCGCGCACGCCGAGGAGGCCCTGGCCATCGCCCGCGAGATCGAACAGCGCTTCGGCGAGGGCCGCGCCCTGGACGTGCTCGGCCGCGCGCTCACCGAGGACGGCCGCCCCGACAAGGGACGCGCCTGCTGGGAAGAGGCACTCGGCGTCTTCCAGGCACTGGGCGCGCCGGCCGCCGATGACGTACGCGCGTTGCTCGACCGGGTGCCGTCGCCACGTTGATCCGACGGTGATCCGGCACCACTAGGCTCCCGCCAACACACCGACGAAAGGCGCGCTCTCATGGCCGACAAGCCAGTGAACGAGGACGAGAAGGCCCCTGTGGCCGACGAGAAAGAGCAGATCTTCCACCCGAACGGGATGAACCCGCACGCCGTCCCGGGCAAGCTCCCGGCCACGGAGAAGGCGGCGGACGAGAACGCCTAGCCCAGGGAGTCGCTGACCTGGGCGTGGCCCCGCGGGGGCGGCCACGCCCAGGTCAGTGCCCGCCTTCGAGCGCCTCCAAGAACTCCTTGGCCCACACGTCGACGTCGTGCTCGATCACGCGCTTGCGCATCGACCGCATGCGGCGCGCGAGCTCGGCCGGCTCGGCGTGCATGGCCTCATACATCCGCTGCTTGGTGCCGCCGATGTCGTACGGGTTGACCAGGAACGCCCGGTGCAGCTCCTCCGCCGCACCGGCGAACTCGCTGAGCACCAGGCTGCCCTTCTGGTCGGCGTGGCACGCGACGTACTCCTTGGCGACGAGGTTCATGCCGTCACGCAGCGGCGTCACCACCATCACGTCCGCCGCCAGGTAGAGCGCGACCAGCTCCTTGCGTGTGTACGACGTGTGCATGTAGTTGATGATCGGCGCGCCCAGCTCGGCGTACAGACCGTTGGCGCGGCCGACCTGCAGCTCGATCTCGTCGCGCAGGATGCGGTACTGCTCGACGCGTTCGCGACTCGGCGTCGCGACCTGCACGAACACCGCGTCGCCGGTCTTGAGCCGCCGGTCCTCGAACAGCTCGGTGAACGCCTGGAGCCGCTGCTGGATGCCCTTGGTGTAGTCGAGCCGGTCCACGCCGAGCAGCACCGACGCGGGGTTGCCGAGCTCCTCGCGGATCTCCGCGGCCCGCTCTTGGACGCCCTCGTCCTCGGCGAGCGTGGCCAGCTCGTGCGCGTCCACCGAGATCGGGAAGTGGTCGGCGCGTACGGTGCGGTCATCGAGCATCACGTCGTGGCCGTGGGTCTTCAGGTCGCAGATGCGCCGGCAGAGCCGGACGAAGTTGGACGCGGCGTCGCGGCTCTGGAAGCCGACGAGGTCGGCCCCGAGCAGGCCCTCCAGGATCTCCCGCCGCCAAGGCAGTTGCTGGAACAGCTCCATCGGCGGGAACGGGATGTGCAGGAAGAAGCCGATGCGCAGGTCGGGTCGCAGCTCGCGGAGCATCTTCGGCACGAGTTGCAGCTGGTAGTCCTGCACCCAGACGACCGCGCCCTCTGCGGCCACCTCGGCGGCGGCACTGGCGAACCGGCGGTTGACGCGCTCGTACACCTCCCACAGGCTGCGCCGGTAGATCGGCCGGGCGATCACGTCGTGGTAGAGCGGCCACAGGGTCGCGTTGGAGAAACCTTCGTAGTACGACTCGACGTCGGCGCTGGACAGGCGTACTGGCAGGAGGGTCATCCCCTCGGCCTCGAAGGGTTCGAGATCCTCGTCCGGCGAGCCCTGCCAGCCCACCCAAGCGCCCTCCCGGCGCTGCATGACCGGCACGATCGCGGTCACCAGCCCGCCCGGGCTGCGTCGCCAGGTCGCCTCGCCGTCCTCGTCGGTGACCCGGTCGACGGGTAGACGGTTGGCGACAACGACGAAATCACTCTTCTTAGACTGGTCCACCCCTCACTACTCCCCCACGGACCGTTACTTGACCCCAAATGGGCGATTTTATGACGCAAGACATGCTGACGCCCTCCTGCGGTCCGTCCGGCAGGAGGTGAGCGGGCCCGGCTCAGGAGCCGTCGCGGAGCTGGGCCAGCCGTGTCGGCTCGAACGCGATGCCGTCGAAGTTCGCCGAGCAGCCCGAGCCGTTGGGCGACTGGGCGAAGAAGCCGAACGACGGCTCGTCGGTGGCATAGAGCGCGAAGTGGCGGACCAGCCGCCAGTACTCCCCGTCCAGCGAGGCGTGGAAGGCGTACGCCGTGCCTACGCGGGCGATCCGCAGCCAGACGTGTTCGCCGTCCGCGACGAAGCCGCTGGCGCGGTCGGAGGTGCCCCGTGTGACGGTCGAGACGATCTCGGGCTCACCCTGCGCGGACATCTCGAGCGCGAGTTTGGCCCACGCGCGGTCGTTCAGCCATACGAGCAGGCCGCCGGCGTCGTGTGGCCGTACGAGTCCGGCGCTGACACGCGCGCTCAGCAGGAAGTCGCCCTCGGCGTAGGCGAGCAGGTGTGGTGCGTCGAGCGCCTCCGCCGTACGCTGCGGGCTGATGAACAGGTCGGTGTTCGGGCCGGCGCCGATCACGAGGCCGTCGTCCTGTGGGAGATACGAGCTCGCGCTTCCCCCGTCCCAGCGCAGGGAAACGGGGATGTCGGGAATTCCGACCTGCTCCGTCGCGTGTGTCACGCCATCTCCTTCGCGTCCGGGAACAAAGCCCAGGAACGCTCCAAAAGTAAGCCCATCCCGGCAGACAGTACATAGTGAATTTGTGATCGGCGACCCCTGTTTCCGCGAAGAGCGCGTCGGGGGGCGGTAAGGGGTGATCCATTGCGATCGTCAACACCTCGCCATTGCGACTAGTCTGCGCAGGTGGCGACCCTGGCCGAGAGCGGGCAGGGTGCGGGACAAGCCGGCCTCGAAGGGAGCGACCGCGTGGATCGTCGTATTCGCCGGGTCCAGGAAACCGACATTACGGCGGTGGTCGAACTGGTACGCGACCTCGCCGAATTCGAGGGGCTCTCGCACGAATGCGAGATGACCGACGATCGACTGCGCGCGGCTCTGTTCGGCCCGGCGGCCGCCGTGTTCGGCCATGTCGCCGAGGTCGACGGCGAGATCGCCGGCTGCGCGCTGTGGTTCCTGAGTTTCTCAACGTTTCGCGGGACGCACGGCATCTACCTGGAGGACCTGTTCGTACGGCCCGATCGGCGCGGCGACGGCCTGGGCCGCGCCCTGCTGGCCGAGCTCGCGCAGGAGTGCGTACGCCGGGGGTACTCCCGGCTGGAGTGGTCGGTGCTCGACTGGAACGAGCAGGCCATCGGCTTCTACACGTCGCTGGGCGCCGGCCCGCATGACGGCTGGACGGTCTTTCGGCTCACCGACGACGCGCTGACCGCCCTGGGCACGGGCGGCGCCAGAACCTAGGACGGCTCGCCGGCCAGGCCGGTGAGCGGGAGGCGCTGGGACAGCCAGACGTGGAAGGAGGCGGCCGCGTTGAGCCAGGCGGTCGTGGTGGTGGCGAACTGCTCGCTCGTCACGCCGCCGCCGACGTGCATGGTCGCCTCGCTCACGATGATCACGGTGCCGTCGTCGTCGGTGGCCGTGTAGACCTTCAGGCCCGTGGTGTCGCGGTTCCACTCGTCGAGCACGGCGCGGATCGCGGGCTTGTCGTCCACGGTGAAGAATCGGTCGTAGATCGTACGGGCGGCGTACACCTCGCCGTCGCCGTCGAGGGTGAGGAAGAGGCTGTAGCACTGCCAGCGCGTCGCGAGCCGGCCGCGCGGGTCGCGCGTGTAGGAGACCTTGATCTGGTCCAGCACCTGCTCGAGACGGTCGAGGTCGGGCCTGATGACACCGGGCCCGGGCATCTCGGGCTGCGGAGTCGGAGGCTCGGCTCCCACGATGCTCACTCTCCTTCTGCCGACGGCAATGAGATTGTGCCGTATGCAAAGCCGCTCCAAGGCCGCACCGCACCAGCTGTGGACAATTGCCGGGCCGAAGCATCCCGCCGGGCCATTCCCTGCGAGCCTCGCGCCCAGGGTATTGGTCGCATTATGTTTGGGGTGCTTCTCATATGGCATTGATGGACGACTCAAAAAGGGGGCTCTTTTATCCGTTCAGTCCGGATACGTCACTGCCGCGATGTGGCGGCAAGGTACGCCCCGGTCGGCGCTTGGCGTTCCCATCGTGGGGTCAGATCGTGGGTTCACGAAGTCCGATCGGCTCACGCCTCCCGCGCGGGGCGTACCTCTAGGCGGTCGCCATGCCGCCGCCGGCCCGCGCCATCAGGCGCGCTCTGCGGTCCGCTCGACGCGCGCCACCTCGACGCAGTTGCCGCCGTTGCCACTCCGGCTGCTCTTCTGCCACGTGATCATCGTCTCGACGCAGTTGCCGCCGTTGCCGCTGTGGCTGCTCTTGCGCCACGTCGACGCGGAATGACCTGAGTTCGTCATGTTACGAACACCCTTCATCGTGAGAGTTCCTTGACTTGCGCACGAATCAACGCCATGGAGTCACTGGTGTTGAGTGCTGCCGAGCGGAGGTGGTCGAAAATCATGTTCCCCTGCTCTGTCTCAGCAGGCTTCTCAAGATAGACACACCCCACCAGGTGCTCGATATATAGCAGGTCCGGATAGCCATCGAAGGTCAGTAGAACAAAAGGGCCATCAATCGCGGCATGAATTCCGGCGCGGTATGGGAGCACTTGGATCGACACATTCCCCAGCTCGCCGAGGTCGAGCAGGCGCTTCAACTGCGACACCATCACCTCGGGGCGATCCACGATCCGGTGGAGCACGGCCTCGTCGATGACCGCCCAGACGTTGAGGGGGTCCACCGACTGGGTGACCCGCTGCTGCCGCGCGAGCCTGATCTGCACGCCGCGATCGACCGCGACCGTCCGCCGGGGCTTGGCGCCCAGCAGGATAGCGCGGGTGTACTCCTCGCATTGGAGGATGCCCGGGATCACCTGTGCCTCGTAGCCGCGCGAGGTGCGCGCCTCGGCCTCGAAGGCCAGGAAGTCGATGAACCCCTTCTTGACGTCGTCGCTGTACTCCCGCCACCAGTCACGGTGCCGGGCGCTGCGGGCGAGCATGACGAGTTGGTCGCGCTTCCCGTCATCGGCGCTGTAGATCTCGCAGAGCTCCATCACCTCGCCGGAGGTGATCCGCATCTTCGCGGTCTCCATACGGCTGATCTTCGACTGTTCCCAGCCGATCTTCGCGGCTACCTGCTCGCCGGTCATCCCGGCACCTTCTCGCAGGTGACGAAGCTCTCGGGCGAGCTGTCGCCCGCGAACCGTGGGGGTGTACGGCATTGCTTCCTCACATAATGCGCTGAATCACTTGCACTGGATCATCATTCTGGGTCAGAGTGTAATCGCGCGACTACAGAACGCTTCACTTTCGCGTTTTCCACCAAGGGCTGGGCGGCCTGGCGTGACCGTCTGGTGATCGGCAGCAGCCGAACACGCCGACGCATGCCGGTGCCGCCCGCGCACCGCGGCGAGGAGGTCAACCCTCCGAGCCGCTTCGCGGAACCGCGACCCTGGGCCCTGCTTGGGGAGAGCCGAGTCCAGGGTCGCGGTTCCTGACCAGACCGAGAAGGGGTCGCCATGGAGGAGTATCCGGACGATCGCGTACTCATATGGCGACGATCTTTTCCCGGCCTGGCCGAGCATGTCCGCCAAGCTCGCGAATTCGCTGGCTTCCTCCTTGCCGACCTGCCGCGCGTGGACGACGTGGTCCTGGTCGTCAGCGAGTTCGCCGCCAACGCACTCCGACATACCGCCTCGGCCCGGCCCGGGGGCCGCTACCTCCTAGAAGTCCGGCGCTGGCGCGACGGCGCCTCCGTCTCCCTCACGGACCAGGGCAGCCACAAGGTCCCCACTATTCCCGAACCTGATGACATGTCCGAATGCGGCCGCGGCCTCCAGACCGTCGGCGCGCTGGCCACCGAGTGGCACTGGTCCGGCGACTGCCGCGGCCGCACCTTCACCGCCGCCTTCCTCGTACGCGTCCACGCCGTCATGGTGACGACGATCACGCCGAGTGAGGTCTTCGGCCTGCGCGAGGCGGCCATGCTCGCGCCCGACTCCGCCTGAGCCCCCTCAGAGCAGGAGCTCGGCGAGCTCGTCCAGCAGCGCGGTCACCCGCCCGGCGTCTCCCACAGTGCGCGCGATCACCTCATCGGCCGACCGGCCCGCTCGCGCGAGGACCGCCCGCCGCGCGACCTCGCTCAGCCGCACCCGCGTACGCCGCCGGTCCGCCGCGTCCGGCCACGTCTCGACCAGGCCGCGTGCCTTCAGCCGCGCGACCGACTCCGACACGTGGCTCTGCGCGAAGCCCGTACGCGCCTGGATCTCACTCACCGGGCTACCGGGATGCTGCAACGCGTCCTCGATCACCGCGACCTCGGCCGGCGTCAGCGACGCGTCGCCCGCGGAGGTGGCGACCTCACGCGACAGCTCGATCAGCCGCTTGCCCAGCCGGTGCAACCGTACGCCGTCCATGCCTCGAAGAATATATCGGTACCGATATATCCTCACTGTGGCGAAAAGGAGGGGCCATGGCGGCTTCGGAACGGCTGGACGGCGTCGGCGGCACCGCGCTCGGGGTGGCACGGGCGCGGGCGTGGGAGAGCGGAAAGACGGACCGATTGTTCGACGACCCGTACGCCGCCGCCTTCGTCGCGGCGGGCGAGACCGACGACCGCGCGCCGACGCGGCCGGGCTCGCAGCGGGCGCGGCTCGCCTTCCACATCATCATCCGCACCCGTTTCTATGACGACTACCTGCTCGGCGCGTGCGCGGCGGGCCACCGCCAGGTCGTGCTCCTCGCCGCCGGCCTGGACACCCGCGCGTACCGGCTGCCGTGGCCGGACGGCGTACACCTGTTCGAGCTGGACCTGCCGCAGGTGCTCGCCTTCAAGGACCGGGTCCTGGACGGCGAGGGCGCCGTCGCCCGATGCGCCCGCCGTACCGCCCTGCCGGTCGACCTGCGCGACGACTGGCCGGCGCGGCTGACCTCGGCCGGCCTGGACCCTGCGGCGCGTACGGCGTGGCTGGTCGAGGGACTGCTGGCATACCTGACCGCCGAGGAGTCCGCGCTCCTGCTCACGCGTGTGGGCTCGCTGTCCGCGGCGGGCAGCACGGTGTCCTTCGAGCGCAACAACGCCGCGACGGTCATCGCCCAGGGCGACCGTACGGACATCGAGGCGTACGCCTCCCTCTGGAAGGGCGGCCTCGGCGAGGATCCGGCGGGCTGGCTCGACCGCAACGGCTGGCGTGCCGAGGTGCACGAGCTTGTCGACGTGGCCGCCTCCTACGACCGGCCGGTCCCGGGCGCGCTCAGCGGATTCCTCACCGCGACGCGGGAGTGATCCGCAGCGCGGAGAGCACCGCGGAGGTCACGTCCTCGGTGCTCGCCGCCCCGCCGAGGTCGCGCGTACGCAGCGCGGGCTCGACGGTGACCGACTCCACCGCGGCGAGGACGTCGGCGGCCGCCTCCGGGTGGCCCAGGTGTTCCAGCATCATCGCGCCGCACCAGAACTGGCCGATCGGGTTGGCCACGCCCTTGCCCGCGATGTCGGGCGCCGAGCCGTGTACCGGCTCGAACATCGAGGGGTTCTCGCGGGTCGGGTCCAGGTTCGCCGACGGCGCCACCCCGAGCGAGCCGGAGATCGCGGCGGCGATGTCGCTGAGGATGTCGCCGAACAGGTTCGAGCCGACGACGACGTCGAGGTCCTGCGGATGCGTGATGAAGCGCGCGGCCAGCGCGTCGATGTGCATCCGCTGCCACTCGACGTCCGGGTGCTCCTCGGCGACCTCGGCGGTGACCTCGTCCCAGAACGGCATCGTATGCATGAGCCCGTTGGACTTCGTGGCCGAGACCAACCGCCGCCCCCGCGTACGCGCGAGCGCGAAGGCGTACCGCAGCACCCGCTCACAACCGCGCCGCGTGAAGATCGACTCCTGTACGGCGACGTCGCCGGCCGGGGTCGCGAAGCGCCCGCCGACGTCGGAGTACTCCCCTTCGGTGTTCTCACGTACGATCGCGACGTCGAACCGGCCGCAGTCGCGCAGCGGGCTGTCCAGCCCGTGCAGCAGCCGAGCCGGGCGGAGGCTGACGTACTGGTTGAAGGCCCGGCGGATCGGCAGCAGCAGCCCCCAGAGCGAGACCCGGTCCGGGACGCCGGGCCAGCCGATCGCCCCAAGGAAGATCGCGTCGGTCTCCCGCAGCCGGTCGAGCCCGTCGGGCGGCATCATCGCGCCGTGCTCGGCGTACCAGGCGCAGCTCCAGGGCAGCTCACACCAGTTCAACGCGAACCCGTGGCCCGCGGCCGCCGCGTCCAGGACCCGCTGGGCGGCGGGAAGCACTTCCTTGCCGATGCCGTCACCGGGGATCGCGGCGATCCGGTACCCGCTCACGCCGCCGCCGGCGCCGTGGTGATCTCGTCGTCGAGGGGGGCCGCCGGCGGGTCGTCACCGGCGTCAGAGTCTCTGTCGGTCTTCCAGGCCACGCTGCACTCCAGGGGGACTCGATCAAGCGAGCTCGGCGGCACCTCCGGCTGGACGGCACCGGACGTCCGGCCGGTCAGACCCTCTGCGTCCCATCGACGCGGCCTCCCGGGGCTTCACTCGTCGCACTTGGCGTACGGCTTCGTTTGGAGGTGGGACGAACGTTCTTCGGCGGATGTCCTCAGCAAATCCGAACGGGACTTACATGTCAGTGACCGCAAGTCACCATATCTCGACATATAACCTCTCCACCACCGTTCGCGCAGGCCAGCATGTCGCCGCGATCCCGCCCTCCAGAGCGTCGAGTCAGCCCGCGGACACGCCCCCGACCTGGCCCAAGACGTCCTGGACGATGTCCACCATGGCGTCGAGCCGCTCCTCCAGCAGAAAGTGGCCGCCGTCGATCGCATGAGCCCGAAACCCCGCCGAGGTCTCCCGCTCCCACCCGAGCATCAACTCCGGCTTGGCGTCGGGATCCCGCGTCCCCGCGACCGCGGTAATGGGACACCGAAGCACCGGCCGCTCCCCTCGGTCGAACCCGTCGATCGCCTCAAGATCGCCCCGCAACACGGGAAGCGCAAGCTCCCGCAACTCCTGAACCGCGAAGGGCGCGGGATCGGCGCCGAGAGAGACGAGCGCCTTGATCAGATCGTCGTCGGACAGGAGATGCCAGGGCTCCTCGTCGCCAAGCTGCGAGGGCGCCCGGCAGGCGGAGACGATGAAATGCTCCGGCCCACGGGGCAGCGCGCGAGCCAGCTCGATTCCGACGAGCCCGCCCATACTGTGCCCGAGAACGACACACGGCCCGTCCACGACCCGTGCGACCGAGGCCGAGAGCCCCTCGACGATCTCCTCGATCGAGGTGAGGGGCCGCTCCCGAATCCGCCGCCCATGCCCGGGCAACTGCGCCACGAACACGTCGACCCCCGGCAACCCCCGAGCCATCGCCGCGAACACCCCAGGCATACCCCCGGCGTACGGCACACAGACAAGCGCCACCGCCCCAGGCGAACTCCTCAGCCGTACGAGCCAGGGATCATCCTCTATCATGATGGCAATCTAGCCAGGTTGAGATCCTCACACCAGAAGTGGACAGATCTCGCATAGCGTTGCCGCCGCTTCGATGCGCGCGAACATCCCTTTCTTAACCTCAAAGATGCAAGATATAGCGAGCGCCTTGAGAAGATCGATCATGTCGTCGGCAGGCCGACTAGGGAGCAGAATCGCGCGACGTTCGGCCTCAGCATATCTGCCGTAGTCGAGAATTTGGCCGATCGCGAGTCGAATATAGGGTCGCGCGATCGAACCTTTCGCTTCAACAATTTCTCCGGTAGTGCTATCTAGCAGGTCAACGCGCAAGAATGCGGCGTGCGCGGGGCTTTTCATTTTGCGCTGTTTCACCACGTGACCACGACTCGTTAGCCACAGCGCGTAGCGCCCTACCAGCGCAGCCTCGCGACGCTCAGCCTTCGTGGGCGGATTAGCATGATTGACAGAAAAATTTTCTACGTTATGAGCTTCCAGATCATCATCGACGACGACCGAGCCGGGAAGCTCAACCTCTTCTACCGTCGCATCAGCTTGAAGGAGGCGAAATACGATCACGCTCCGAATATTTTTACTCTCATCCGGTGCGTCTTCCAAACAGTAAGGTCGTTGCTCATCGAGTAGATACGACCCCAGGTAACGGACTTTGGACTCTCCAGCTTCTTCAAATAGGCGCAGCGCTTTGCCGTGCTCTCGATGCCGAAGTATTGCAGAATTTCCCCGACTGAATTTTTGGTCGCCGTCTCGGCCTTGACCGGTATATCGATAGGAGCCGTCCGGCTGGGGGCCATCTTTGTAGCCGTAACGTTCACCCTTCTTGCCGGCAAAAAGCAGAATGTGCGGCCCCTCCGGCGTAGCGATACCGCCCTGCTGTTGACCTTGGTAACGCCGGTGGACCTCTCGCCTCGTCAGGACTTCACCCTCGCCGATTTCCCATGACATACGGGGTAAGTTACGCCAAAACGGGCTATTCGGCGGTCAGTCGCACTGGACGGGGCTGCGCTGTCGGTCCTTCCTAGTACGGTGCCCAGGTGGTCGAACTCTCGCCGGGTGTCTATGAGCACCTCATCACCGCTGACCTGCACCAGCGACTCGAGAGCATGCGCCGTGATCTTGTGCTCCGTGGTCCTCTCAACGAAGCCGATGCCACCGAGATGCTCGTCCAGCACCTGTCCGGGCTCGTCCGCCGAGCACTCGAAGTCGCCGGCGAGCAACGCAAAGACCGGGTTGAGGCCCAGGTCGAAGCGGCCAACCGCATCGCGCACGCCATCGCGTCGGCGCCAGCAAACCCGATCATGCAACGCGATCTTGTCGCCGATGACGGTCAAGTCCTCCTTGCCGTCGCGGAAGGCTCTCAGCCCGATGGCACCGTCGCCTTCGCCGAGCGGCCGGACATCCCGTTGACGACGAGCGCGCTGCTCGTCAACGGTCGCGACCAGCCTCAAGTCGGCCGTGAGGTCATCAAGGAGCTTGCGTCCGCTGATCAGGTCGATCTGCTCTGTGCTTTTATCAAGTGGCACGGCTTGCGTCTCATCGAAGGTGCGCTCCGCGGCTTCATCGAGCGCGGTGGCACACTGCGCGTGATCACCACGACCTACATCGGAGCGACCGAACGAAAGGCCCTAGACCGGCTCGTCGAGCTTGGCGCCGAGGTCAAGATCAGCTATGAAACGCGCACGACCCGCCTCCATGCCAAGGCGTGGCTGTTCCACCGCGGTTCTCATCTAGACACCGCCTACGTCGGATCGTCCAACTTGTCGAAGACCGCCATGACCGACGGCAAGGAGTGGAACGTTCGCCTCGCCCGGGCCGAACAGCCTCACCTCTTGGAGACCTTCCGGGCCACCTTCGAGGAATACTGGGCGGATCCTGCTTTCGAGACCTACGACCGTGACCGCGATAGCGAGCGCCTCGACACCGCTCTTGAAGAGGAACGTGGCGGTCCGACCGTCCTGCCGTTGCAGATCACGAACATCGCAGTCAACCCGTACCCCTACCAGCGCGAGATCCTGGACGAACTACATGCGGCGCGGGAAATCCACAATCATTGGCGCAACCTCGTCGTCATGGCAACAGGTACCGGCAAGACCGTTGTCGCCGCTTTGGACTATAAACGGCTTCGCTCGGCGGGGACGATCAACTCGCTGCTGTTCGTGGCTCACCGCAAGGAGATCTTGAAGCAGAGCCTACTTACGTTCCGGCAGACGCTCCAGGACGGCTCCTTCGGCGAGTTGCTAGCGGACGGTGAGCGCCCGCAGGAGTGGCGCCATGTCTTCGCCTCGATCCAGTCGTTGACCCGTATTCCTCTCAAGTCAGATCAGTTCGACATTGTCATCGTTGATGAGTTTCATCATGCCGAGGCGGCAACTTACGCCCGTCTCCTTGGTCAGCTAGCGCCGAAGATTCTGCTTGGCCTGACAGCAACTCCCGAGCGGACCGACGGTGCCGATATTCTGCATTGGTTCGACGGCGGCAAGCCGACCGTAGAGCTGCGCTTGTGGGAGGCATTGGAGCGCGACCTCCTCGTTCCGTTCCACTACTTCGGCATCCACGATGCGACCGACTTGTCCAAGCTCACCTGGCGCCGGGGCACCGGATATGACGTCCTCGAACTCACTAACCTCTACACAGGTCACGAAGCTCGAGTGGCGATGGTCATCAAAGCCCTAACCGATAAACTGGCCAACGTAGGCGACATGCGAGCGGTTGGGTTCTGTGTCAGCATCGCACATGCCGAGTTCATGGCGAACCGCTTCAACCAAAAGGGCATCCCCTCCGTCGCTGTTACCTCCGCAACGGATCGCAATGACCGCGAGCAGGCATTGATCGACCTTCAAGAGCGCAAGATTAATGCAGTCTTTACTGTCGACCTCTTTAACGAGGGCATTGATGTGCCACAGATCGACACGGTGCTCTTTCTCCGACCGACGGAGAGCGCCACAGTTTTCCTTCAGCAACTTGGCCGTGGTCTGCGGTTCGCGGATGACAAGCCGTGCCTCACGGTCTTGGACTTCGTCGGTCGACAAAATACCAACTTCCGCTTTGACCTGCGATATCGCGCTCTGACCGGCGGCAGCACCCGGCAACTCGAACGGGACGTCCGAGATGGCTTCCCAACACTGCCGGCCGGCTGCCATATCGACCTCGATCGAGAGGTCAGCAGGCTGGTGCTCGACAACCTCAAGCAGGCGATCGGCCACAACAAGAAGGCGATCATGGCCGAACTCCGCAGTCTGGCCGAGCTCAGCCTCGCCGAGTTCCTCACCGAGACCGGGATCGAACTCGAAGACCTCTACCACGGCACGCGTGGAGGCTGGGTCGGCCTGCGCAGGGAGGTCGGGCTGGAACAGCGTCGGGCGGGTGATAGTGAAGATGACAAAAGGCTCGCGGCGAGCATCGGACGCATGCTGCATATCGACGACTCCGAGCGGCTCACTTTCTTGCGCAAGATACTCTCAGCAGATCAACCTCCGCGCTGGCACGAATCAACACCGCGAGATCGGCGCCTGCTGGCAATGTTTTTTGCCCTCATCGACAGCAGCCTGCCGCTGAGTTCGCTCGAACACAACCTCGACCGCTTTTGGCGCAACCCCGCACGGCGAGAAGAAGTCGTTGAGATCACTGAGGTGCTCTCGGCGCGCCTTCATCGCATCACGCCAGTGCTAGCCGAGACGGACCATATCCCCCTGCACCTGCACGCTACCTATACCAAGGACGAGGCCCTCGCTGCCTACGGTATCGAGAAGCCACGATCGTGGATGGCCGGGGTTCGGTGGGTACCAGCCGAGCTGTCTGATCTATTTCTTGTAACAATAAATAAGACTAAGCAGCATTTCTCTCCACAGACGATGTATCGAGATCGCGCCATCAGCCCGTACGACTTTCAATGGGAGTCACAACACTCGACCCCCGAGGCATCGACAACGGGACGGCGATACGTTAACCACCTCTCCCAAGGCTCGACAGTCCAGCTATTTCTACGCGAAAACAAGGATGACGGATTTACCTATGCAGGTCCGATGACGTACGAGAGCCATAGCGGCGAGCGGCCGATGAGTATCCGCTGGAGGCTGGCTCACGAACTCCCTGCCGAGGTCTTTCACTATGCCAAGGTCACGGCCGGTTAGACCGCGTGGCCGGTCGTGGCGCGTAGGGCGGACTCCGTGACCGGCACGAAGTAGCGAGTCCTCCGAAGCTCCG